>CAVSGI010000010.1:0-1576620 GCA_963727445.1 uncultured delta proteobacterium | reverse complement strand
TCGAACCCCGCCTCCGAGCTCGAGCTGCCGCGCCTCGAGACGCGCCTGCCCCGCGTCGTGCTCACCGCGAGCGAGGCCGAGCGCGTGATCGCGCTCACCGGCACGAACGAACCGCTCGGGCTACGCGACCGCGCCATCCTCGAGGTCCTCTACTCGACCGGCATCCGCCGCAAGGAGCTCGTGGGCCTCGCGCTCTACCATCTCGACCCGGCGCGGGCACGCTCTCATTCGGCTCGGCAAGAACCACAAGGACCGCATCATCCCGATGGGCGAGCGCGCCATCCGCTGGGTCGATGCGTACCTACGAAGAGCCGCCCGAAGCTCATCGTCCCGCCCGACGACGGCGCGCTCTTCATCTCGCATCTCGGCGACTCGATCGCGCAGAGTCGCCTGACCGACTGTCCGCGACACGTCAACGCGGCCGAGCCGCAAGAGGGGAGCTGCACTTCTTTCGCCACACGATGGCGACGCTGATGCTCGAAGGCGGCGCCGACATCCGCTTCATCCAGCAGATGCTCGGCCACGCGGACCTGTCGACGACGCAGATCGACACGCAGGTGTCGATTCGCAAGCTCCAGCAGATTCATGCGGCGACGCATCCGGCCGCGGGGCTCGAGCCGAAGCGAAAAGGGCGAGATGAAGACGAGGAGCCGACGGCGGAGGAGCTGCTCGAGGAGCTGGATGCGGAAGAGGATGACGACGCGGCTACTTGAGGAGCCGATGTCGAATGTAATCGTCGCTCTTTCGGAGAAAGTGGATCGCGGCGACGTTCCGGCGACCCGCGATCGTGGCGATGATCAGCGCGTACTCGAACTGGGACATCAGGTGCTTGCGGACGTCCATGTCCTCGGGATACCGACAACCTTGATGCCGAGCCCCGGCGTCGCGACCGCCTCGTCGACGAGCTCGCGGTAGCGCTCGAGGAAGATGTAGCCGTGACCCGGACGCTCCTGCTCGATGTACGTGAAGGCCTCCTCGATGTCCGCGTCGGCGCCCGAGTCGATCGCGAGGATGTCGTCGGCCATCAGTCGCGGCGCTTGCCATCAGCCGATGGTAGACGTCCATCGCGTCGCCTGGAACGACCTCACCGCGCGCGATCTCTCCCGCACGTCGGAGTACGAGCTCGCGCAACGCCTCGTCGTCGACGCTGTCGAGCAGCGCAGTGCCCATGCGCTTGCGCTCCTCGGCGGGAAGCGCGAGGACCTCCTCCATCAGCTTCTTGGCCGCATCAGTCACGAAGAGGATCGTAAATCGTCAGCCGAGGGAACGCCACCCGAACGAACCAACTCGCGAAACGTGAACGAGCCGCGACCGCTCCGCCCGCCCGACGAGTCGCTCCACTCGGCCTTTCGCAGAATGGCCATTCTGCGAAAGGCCCGTCCGTCACGCCGCTTGCGATTCTCTCTTTAGCCGCTGGTCTCGAAACGCGACGAGGCAAGCGGCGCGCCGGCCGGGTCCCCTCGCTCCGCTAGACATAATGCAGGGCATTCATGTCAACTCGTCGGGCGGGCTCCGCTCTGCGACAGCCGGGCGGCCGGGCACGCCGCTCGCAGCGATCGTGACCGCGCTCCGCGCGGGGCAAGCGTCGTGCCCGGCCGCCCAACCCACCACGGCGTCACGGCCCATGCACCGCGTCCGCGCCAGCTTCGCTCGCGCTCCCGCGCCGCAAGGCCCGCGCCGCCTCTCCGCCTTTCCTTCGCGCGAGAAGTGAACGCGACGCGCCGCGTGATCATCCTCGGGCGTCACGCCGCGTGCAGAGCACGCGTCGCGCCACCCCTCTCCGCGCGCGCCCGTGCGAGCCGAAACCCGCATTAAGGCGCACCGAGCAAAACGCGCGCGGCGCACCGGGCGAGACCGGCGGCTAAGCGCCGGAACGCATTGGGCGAATCGCGCGATGTACGACCGGATCGCATCTGGCCGCGCTGATCGGCCAAGGAGGCGGATGACGAGGTGGGGGTCACGTACTTCGGGGAGAGGTATTTGATTCCGCGGATTGGGCGGTGGGCTTGCCCGGATCCGCTGATATCCACGCGGTCGGCGGGGGTGAGGCGCTGAACGCGTATCACTACATCACTGGGAATCTGCTTCAGGCCGAGATCCGCTGGGCCTCGAAGACGCGACTCCTCGAACGGATGGACCAAGTGGGGGAGCTGGCGGATTCCGACAATCCTTGGCGGTGCAGGTCCCACGAGGCAGGCGAATGTCGCGACAGACTTGCCCACGGGTGCATCGCCCCATCCTAACGGTGGCTGGGAACGGCGTCCTTGATGCGAGCAGCGGGAGGACGTCCAGGTTCGCTCGACGGCTCCAACGGCTGCTACCGTGTTCGCGTTGAGCCGGACGGACTCGAACTCGGTTCAGTTGCCGTCGCGAACTGGTTCTCAGTGGAGCGAAGGAGACGAGACGATTGTTGCCGCCAGTCTGGGCGGAAGCCCGGCAGGCGTGAGCACTCAGCAGCTCCGAACGCTGCCGTGACTTCCGGTGGGACGGGGACGGTAGCGCAGGTGGCTGAAGCGAGACACCGACCCGGCGCTGTCTCGGATGGGGGATGGGGATTGCTGAGACTGGCGGACTTAGGGTGCGTGAAGCATTGCGCAGCTTCGCACCGCGGCAAGGTGCGGCGAGGTCGCGCGGTTCGGGAGCGGTTTCGTACACTGATTGCTCCGGCAAGTTCACACCTGCTCGGTGACGCCGAGGGACCTCAGCACAATCGCGGAGCGCAGACGCGCGCCAGTTCGGAAGAATCGGGATCACGACAATCCCGAGTGGAAGCGAGAAACTCTCATCTCGAGACGGGCTGCGTAGTTCGACCGGCTTCTTCAAACGTAATCGGGACTTATCCCGACTGAGCACGGGAGCCTTTGAGGTACGGAGTCCATGCGATTCGAGGCCCGGTGGAACCTTCTTCATGGGGAACAACTTGGCAAGTCTGACGCGGGCGGTTGACGACGCTTTTGACAGCGATCCACAGGATGTCCGTGCTGCAATATCAACCGCTTTCGTACCCGATGAGCAAGAGCTGCTGGAGTTCTTTGGTGACTACCCTGAGGTTGGTCGTGGGAGCAGAATCGGGTACTGGCTCTACGTGTATCGCCGATCCGGTGGGCTACTCTCAGGTTTTCGTTCAACATCGCCAGAGGTCGGTTCGGACCACGCCACACCTAGGGGGCGCGGATGTGGTCACTGTTTCGCATGAGTCGGCACTCGATCCGAATCGACTCGGTGACCGAAGGACTGCGGCCGAGTTTATCGACGATGGCCCTCGATCGGAGCTTCGACTTCGGATGGGAGCGAATGACATGTGGCGGGCGACGCTTGCGAAGTGAGGAAGCCGGCCGGGCGGGCCGCTTGCTCACGCACTTCACGCTCCGCGTGATGCAAGCGGCATGACCGGCCGGCTGTCTCGCACGGAGCTCCGGCCGGGCGGCGAGGTAACATGACGCCCCGCTTATGTTTAGCGGAGCGAGGGAAGGCGGCCGGCGCGGCGCTTGCGCCGCCCCTCGGTGCGCGCGAGTGATCCTACGAAGGCCACGGCAAGCGACGCGCCGGCCGGCCACTTCGCCGAAGCCGGCTTCGGCGAAGTGCCGAGCGGAGCGACTCGCCGCCCGGCCGGAGCGGTGAACGCGGTGGGGAGGTGGAGGGCAGCGCTCATGTCGAGCCGAGGATCTCGTCGGCGACCTTCTCGAGCCGATTGGTCCGGATGACCTTGGTCGCGACGCTTGCCTTTGCGAGCACGTCTCTCAGCGGAGCTTCGTTGCGCTTGTCGCAGGTGAAGATGTCGACGTGTGGGGCGTACGCCGCATGAAGCGGGTCGATGACGTCGGCGCGGCCGTACTTCTTGCGCTCAGTTTCGCGCTTGGTCGTCTCGATGACGCTCGCCGTGCAGGCCAGTGAGGGAGCAATGCGGCAGCGGACGGAACTGTCGTCCCAACATCGCTGGAGATCCTTGACGAGCTTGTGATCGCGACGAAGCGCTCGTGGAAGTCCGGCCAGAAGCATGCTTCCGAAGACGTCGTCGAACTTCCTGCCGGGTGGTGGCAGCCACCCATGGCTGGCGACGACTTCGTAGAACCTCTGGATGAACGGCGTGGCGAGTCGGGTGAGGCGTACCCAACGAGGGCCCGGAGCGTCGGGCCCGCGCTGGAGAAGCTTCTCAAAGCGAGCTTGGTCGCCGAGAGACAACGCGCCGAGGGATCGTGCGTCGTGCTCGAGGTCCTTCGCCGTCTTTCCGAGTCGTGCCTTTCGCGCAAAGCGCTCGGGTCGGGCCTTCATGTCGAAGAGCCGCACCATTCGTTTTCCATGGGACGACGCCCACTGGTCCCAGAACTCCTCCGGCTCCAGGGCGACTGCGCGAGCCTCGAGAGGGAGCGACTGAGGGGGAGTGCATCTGCCCGCGTAGGCGAGTAGTGAAGCTGCAGCATGCCCATGAATGAGCGAAGCACCGGCGTCGGGAAGGCGGAGTACAGCGGGGAACGACCGAAGAAATCGGAACCGCTCGCGGCTGCCCTCGGCAAGAGCCGCCGTCTCCACGAGGTGCTCGTGCGAGATCAGGAAGATCGCCTGGCCCGATGCTCCCAGCTTGGCGAGCTTGTCCTTCGCGGCCGCTGCCTTGCCATCGGCCATGTACGCCCAGTCCGCCTGGTCGAGGTCGACCTTGAGCGGCTCAGCGGCGGTCGACTCTGACGGCTCGGTAGCCATGACCCCGCTCAATAACCATGATCCGGGCGCATGCCCGCAAGAGACTCAGGTGGCCGAGCTGAGATGCTCGTCGAGCACTTCGATCTTCTCGAGGAACCAGTCTCGCCAGCGCGAGGTGGGCTCCGCGAACTGCGTGCGGACGCAATCCCAAGAGCAGGGGATCCCGATGAGCCTTCCTCGTGATGTGGGCGACCAGAGCTCGTCGTCGCTCCGGACGGGCCGGAAACGCCAAAGCGCGCCCCCGCTGATCCCTCCGGGATGTGGCATCGGGACGGCCCCAAAGGGCGTCACTCTCTCCGACCACTCGATTCGAAACCGCCCGGACTCGTCCCGGGGCGGGTCGGTGAGCCCGGTGGTGTAGCAGACGCTCGTGAAGCCGTACTCGAAGCGCTGCTTCTTGATGAACTCTGCGGGGAAACCCGTGAGCACGAGCCAGTCGCCTTCGACAATCACGCGATCGTCCTCCGCAACGTCGTCGATGCTCTCGGCGAGCGAGCGGAGGATCAGCTCGTAGGAGGGCTTGACGCCGAGTAGACCTACGTCGACGGCGGGGTCCGGATGAAGCTCCATCCCGCGTACGAAGTCGGACAGGGTGTTTCCACACTGGATGTAGCCGAGGCGGATCTCTTGCGAGGCGGCGTCCTCGGCCACGTGTTTCGCCGTCAAGACGACAAGGTGATCCCGGCGCGTCCGAATCAGGACGCCGCTGCCGGCGGATTCCGGGATCTCCCCACGCCGACCTGGCAGCAGGAAGCACAGCGATCCACCCACCTTGTCTGCAACAGCCTGCTGGGCGGCGGTGACGATCGCCTCTTCGTCGGCGTCGCCGGCCACTGGGCTACCCCGCCTTCTGCTTGCCCAAGAAGGCGTCGATCGTCCGGATGAGCGCGTCCTGGTCCCTCTTCGGCAGGTCCTCGATCGCATGAAGCCGCCTCATGAGGCGTCGATTGAGAGGCTGGGCGATCTTCTTCGGGCGGTCGCTGAGGCCGAGGAGCTCGTCGGTGGAGACGTCGAGGACCTTGGCGAAGCGGACGACGACGTCGGCGTAGGGCCGGAGCTTTCCGCGCTCGTAGTCGCTGATGAGGACCTGGATGAGGTCGACACGCTCGGCGAGCTCGACCTGGGTGAAGCCGCGCTCACGACGGATGCGTGCGAGGCGCTCGCCGGAAGGAGGAGGGCGCCTTCTTCCTCTTCTTGGCGGCGGTCGGACACGCGCTTGAACGGTAGGACGTTGAATTCGGGCTCCGGTGAGCTTCGAAAGTCAGCGAAGGTCACTGAGCAGGCTGCGTGCGATCCGCAGCGCTGGCTTCGCCCCCCGCGGGTTCGCCGCGGCAAAGCACAGCAGGTACAGCGGACAGCCCGTGCGGTTTCGTAGCACACCGGGCTCGGCGACATCAGCGAAGATCCCTCCAAGTCGCTCGAGGAAGTACTGGCCGATCACGTCCATACCGGCCTTTACGAGCTGCTCCTCGTCGGTGCCGAAGAGGGTCGGCGTGGCCTCGACCCGATAGAACTCCTCGTACCAGTCGTCGGTACCCAGGAAGAGATCGATCCGACGGCGCCAGTGGTCCGGGATCTCGCCGCTCTTGGGCAGCAGCCGGTTGATACCGATCCCCAGCCAGGGGGAACAGGAGCCAAAGGTCGACGGCTTGCGTGCGGGCGATGGCCTCGACCGTGGACCACTCCACCTGCATTCCATACGGGTCGAGGACCATCACCGCCGGTGGCGGCGCCAGTCCTTCGCACAGAGCGTGCGGATCTCGTCGGTGGCGTCGCCCTGGACAATCTCGATGTCGCTCGCGCGCTCTGGGAAATCGTCCCTTAACTCTCGAGCTGCGCGCACCGAGCACGGCTACACTCGATGAAGATGTGCTTCGAGAATGCGCGCTCGAGTCGGAGGGCGATACTCGCCGATCCATCCAGCAGCCCTTGCGGCTCGTCGGCTGCGAGGTCGGGGAACATCGGTTCCCCAAGCTCCGCTTCGGAATCCGCATCCGCGCGATAGCCGGTTCCAGCGAACGCATCGATGTATGCGGTCCGGAAGGACTGGTTCTTCAGGGCCTGTGTGTACGCCGCCAGGTACTTCTCGAGCACCTCGAGCTTCTGCCGCGTCCACTCCCCACCGAAGCGGTGCGACGCATCGCCGTCAGAGCTGTCCCCCGGGCTCATGGCTACGCGCCGACCGCCACCGGCATCTCGTCATAGGTACGACCGTCGAGCTTGCGACCCGCCTCCTTCTTCCGCACTCCGCCCCACTGCTTGAAGAAGAAGGGCACGCCGGCTCTCCGACACTGACGCCGAACGGCGCGCACCCATGTCTTCTTCATCGGTCGTGCTCCTGGTCCGGATTCGCCGCCGACGATGACCCAATGGATTCCGTCGAGGTCCAGGTTCGAGAGTGGCCCGAGGAGGGGCTCGAGTGAGAGGAACCGAACTTCGGCTGGGACCTCGCGGAGGCGGTCGACTCGCCATTCGTATTCAGCGCTCTCGACGGACACTCCCATCCAAACGTTCTTCGGCCATGGAAGCGATCCCGAGAGTTCGAGGAGTCGGTCGGCTCGCTTCGTGAGGACCTGGAAGGTGTGCTGCGGGCATGCCTCCATGGTTGCGAAGATCCGCTGGATGAAGGCGAGCGGGACCTTCTGGTGGAACAGGTCGGACATCGAGTTCACGAAGACAATCCGCGGCCGACGCCACCTGCGGGGCTCATCGACGCCTTCCTCGACCAGTCGGAGCTTCCCACTCCAGCGTGGTCCGTTCCCGCGGTTCCGGGTCAGCCCCTCGTACGGCCCGCCGGCTCCGCTGAAGCGGTGAGCCATGGACTCGGCGTAGCAGCGCTCGCAGCCGGGGCTGATCCTCGTGCAGCCACGCACAGGATTCCAAGTCGTTTCCGTCCACTCTATCGTCGATTGTGTCGCCACGTCCTCATCCTCCGGTCCCGGAGATCCCGGGTCAAACATCGAGCTCCGCGCCCTCGTCCAAGACGAGTAGGAGCCTCAAATCTGACGGCGCAGGGCTGCGACATCGCCGTCCTCGCGCCAGGTGGCGAGGGCCTCAGCGAGCGCGCCCTCGATTGCGGCACCGTGCCGCGAATGGGTCCCGTTTTGACCCTCCGTGCCGCGTTCTGACGCACGCAACTGCTCGGAATCACTGGTGCCAGGTACCCTGGGAGACGCTTCAGGTTCCTGTGGGGTAAAACCCGTGGAGGTTCGATTCCTCTCTTCCGCACCGACGCCCTGGCGATGAGCCGGGGCGCTTTGGTTTTGGGGCGGCTGACCGTCATCGGGTCGAGTCGGTCGCAACTCCGAGGGTTGGGCGTGACGTCGGCCGATGTGACCGGATAGCGGTCACAACTGGCAGGGTTGGGCGTGACGTCGGGCGATGTGACCGGATAGCGGTCACAACTGGCAGGGTTGGGCGTGACGTCGGGCGATGTGACCGGACGGCTTGGGGGAGGTGGGACACCTGTAACCGTTCAGGCCCCCTGTTGAGCGCGCGGCCTTCGCGTGCGACTCGTCGCGCATGACGACGACACACGACGAACTGGGCAACAAGATCGAGAAGGTGGTGCAGGAGCACATCGCGATGAGCCTCCGCGCAGCGGAGGCTGCGGTGCAGCGGGCGTTTGCGAGGTCGAGCGCACCGCCGCGACGCACGCGTCGCCGACCCGGGCCGGCGAAGGGCGGCAAGCGGCGTACGCCCGAGGAGATCGCCGCGCTTGGCGAGTGCTTCTACGAAGCGGTCGTCGCGCACCCCGGCGAGACGATGTCGGTGCTCTCGACGAAGGTGGGAGCGACGTCGCGCGAGCTTCACCGGTCGGTGACGAACCTGAAAGCGGCCGGACGGATCCGCAGCGCGGGTCAGAAGCACATGACGCGCTACTTTCCGATGGATTGAGCTTCAGGCGGCTGCGCGAAGGGAGCGGTCGAAGAGCGACGGGGCGTCTGCCCCCTCGAGCTTCGCCTCGCAGCAGGCGGTGAGGAAGTCGAGGACGGCGATGCCCTGCTTTCGCGCCGTGTGCGCGATGGTCATCATCCGCTCGGCGAACCAATCTCCGTGTTCACTCTGGGTGCCGAACGAGCGCTTGCGCCAGAGCACGAACGCGCGCAGCTCGCGCTCGGCGTGGTTGTTCGTCGGCTCGACGCCGTTGCGGTCGACGAAGGTCCACAGGGCCTCGCGGTGCGCGAGGATGTCGGCGCAAGAGCCGGACAGCTCGTCCTCGCCCATCGCCACCGCGCGCTCGAGCGTGGCCTCGACCTGAAGACGCACCGGTGCCATCCGCTCGACGAACGCCGTGCGGCTCAGCTCGCCGTGTTGGTACTTGGACCAGTAGTCGAAGAGGATCGCCGTGTAGTCGAGCAGCTCCTTGCCGATGGATTCGGCCGGGCCGGCGCGCTGCGAGAAGGAGACGAACTTGCGAAGCAGGTGAGCCCAGCAGACTTGGCGCTTTTTCATCGCCCAGAACTTCAGCGCCGTCGCTCGGTCGCTGACCAGGATGCCGCGGACCTCGACGAAGAGCTTGTCGCGCAGCGTCTTGCCCCGGCCGTTGGGCAGGACCTTGAACACGGAGACCGCCGCCGTCGCGATGACCCATAGGGACAGCGCCACGCCCGCGCGAAGCCAGGTCGTGCCATCGGCATGCTTGACGCTCGCGGCTCTCGCGTGCTCCCACGCTTCGTCCACCGCGGGCGCCACGGCTGCGCTCATCCGTTTCTCGATCCCGCTGACGCTTCCCACCGACATCCGCACGCCGAGCAGCTCCCACAACAAGCTCACCGTCTTGCGCCGGCTCAGGTGGTACACGCCCGTGAGCAGCACCACCGCGCTCGTCAGCCCGGGGCCAAACGGAGAACGCGGGATCTCGTTGTCGTCGTACGTCGCCCACGTCCGGTGTCCACACGACGGGCAGGTCACGCGGTGGCGCCGGTGCTCCGTCCGAAACACTCCATCGCGATCGAGATCTGTCTGCTGGTAGCGCTTCGCTCGTGGGTCGGCGACCCGGGGCAGCCTCCGGCCGCAGCGCCCGCACGCGCACGGAAAGTAATCCTCGACCGCGTCCATCCGCTCGGCCGGCAGCAGCGCGCGGTGCGAGCCCTCGTGACCCTTCTGGCCGCCGCGCTTCTTGACCTTGCGCTTCCTGCGCTCGGCTTTGCGCTGATTGCGGCTCTTGCCGGGGCCGTCGCTCGACGGCGGTAGATTCGAGTTGCTCGAGTCACGACCGAGCAGCTCGCGCAGCTTCGCCAGCTCCGATTCCAGCTCGGCGAGACGAGCGACCTTCGCCTCCAACTCCGCGACACGAGCGTCGCGCGCGGCCAGTTCGGCCTTGAGCGCGGCGTTCTCGGCGGCCAGGTCCACCTCGAACGGTAGATCACAGCCGCTCGCCGCTGTAAATTCCGAACTCGTAAGCGATCGAGATGATCAAGCTTTCGTCAGGCGTGAACGGTTACGGACACCTTCTTCCGTTTTGCCCCGCGCGATCGAATCGGTCGTTCGCAGCGCCTCTGCCAGACGCGGGTCCGAAGCTCGAGTGACCCCGGCCCAGCATCCTGAAGGTGTGCTCGTGGTGTCCCCCGCTACGAACCACGCGGGGGACGACCCGGCTCGGCGCTCGACGCGGGCGCTGCAGGATCGACGAGGGTTCGCAGGAAGGTGGTGACCGCGCTGGACGCGCTCGGCGCGAAGCGCGCGCGGACGCTGCCTAGCACGAGCTCGACGCGTGCGGCGCTGAAGACGGCGCGGGCGATGCTGCGCGGGAGGCGGAAGCGAAACACGGAGCCTTGCAATCGTGGGTGTGAGCCGGAGCCAGCGTCCAGGTCCGGCGCGCTTCCTTCGAGGAGGGCCGCGCGGATGCGCTCTGGCGTGACCGGGATCGAGGACGCGCCATCGTCAGCAGCTGCTGTGTTGGCGGCGGTCGCGCCGCGTTCCGGGTCCGACCGTGGCTCTGGTGTCGCGCGCAACAGGAAGGGGTGGCGCAACACCTCGGTCGGGGCGGTCGCCGCGATGTCGTCATCGGCGTGCATTTCAACGGACATCTCGATGGCTTCCGGCCAGTCGTCGAGCTCCTCGATGGACCGGCCGTCGACGAGCAAGCCGGCCTCCCCCGACAGGCACAAGAGCCAGCCGCCCGCCCACACCGCGATCTCCACGGCGTCGTCGTCGGTCCTTCGCGCCTCCAGTCGCATGGGCCGCGCGCTCGTGCCGATCGAGCCATCGAGGATCAGGATCGGCGCTGAGGGTGGCGCTTCGTCGGTGGACACGAGCGCGAGCTCTTCGCCCGGCCGTGGCGCGCGCTCGGCCTCACACAGGGCGCGGAGGAGGGCTTCTCCGACCGTCCCGGGACCTTCGCTCATCAACCACCTGCCGATCGCGATTGCCCCCTCGATGCCGGTCACGGCGAAGCGGAGCGCGTTGTCAGCGACGGCGAGGAGGATCGCGCCGGCGACATCCCCGGGCGTGCCCGGTCGAACGCGGGGAGGGTTCGCGGCGCCAGCCACGCGGTGGCGTGCGGGCGATCGCGGTGGGTGCGTCGCGTCGCCTGCACCGGTTGCCGTGCTGCCGCCGCGGTGGCCGGTGCTCGTGCCCCCACAACCCGACGTCACGCCCGAGCCGAGCGCCAGACACAAGAGAGCCAGGGGGACGAGTTGCCGAGGCATCGATGTCACTCTGTTTCGCCGCGTCGAGCGACGCGGTCGGGTGTGCGAGGATGGCGAGATTCTAACCGAGACGGTCACGCGATTCTGACTTTCGTCTCGAAGCGCTTCAGCTCCCCCGTAGCCCCAGGCGCTCGGCCATGCGGTGCAGGTTGCTGCGTGCCATGCCGAGGGACCTCGCAGCGGCGGCCCAGTTGCCGTCGTTTTCTTCGACTGCTCGGAGCACCATCTTCCGCTTCAGCTCTTCGACCGCGTCGTTCAAGGTCTTGTCGGCCACCTCGACGAGCAGGGTGTCGCTCGGCCGAGATGCCGGGGTGGACGCGGCGAGCGCCTCGCGCGCGGGCTCGAGTTGGAGATGCTCGGGCCCGATGCGAACGGGCGCTCCCCGGTCTGTGTTCGCGCTCGCCCGCAGAACGGCGCGGCCGAGGAGATGGTCGAGCTCGCGGGCGTTGCCGGGCCAATCCGCGCCGACGAGGGCCTCTCGGGCGGCGCTCGTGAGCCGCACGGGGCCGAGACCCAGGCGTCTTCGGTAGAGGTCCAGAAAGAAGCCGGCCAGCATCGGGATGTCCGCGCGGCGCTCCCGGAGCGGGGGGACGTGGATCGGATACATCTCGAGGCGATGGAAGAGGTCCTGGCGAAATCGCCCGGCCTCCACCTCGCGCCTCAGGTCTCGATTCGTCGCCGCCACCACCCTCACATCGACGCGCAGGACCTCGTCCGAGCCGACGCGCTGGATCTCGCCCTCTTGCAGCGCGCGAAGGAGCTTCGGCTGAACCGAGAGCGGGAGCTCGCCGATCTCGTCGAGGAAGAGCGTTCCGCGATCCGCGACCTCGAACTTCCCCGCGCGGTCGGCCGTCGCGCCGGTGAACGCGCCGCGCAGATGGCCGAAGAGCTCGCTCTCCACGACCGTCTCGGGCAACGCGGCGCAGTTGACGTAGATGAGCGCTTCGTCGCGGCGCCGCGACTGTTCGTGCAGCGATCGCGCGACGAGCTCCTTGCCGACGCCGGTCTCGCCCGTGATGAGCACCGCGAAGTCGGATGGCGCGACGAGCTCGATCTCCTCGCGCACTCGCCGGATCACCGGGCTCGTCCCGATCATCTGATGCCCACCTTCGCGCAGCGCGGCGTCCCGCTGAAGGACGTGGGCGACGCGCTCGTGGCGGCGCGAGGTCGCTTCGAGCGCTTCGATCAAACGCCCCGTGTTGAGCGCGGCGCCCGCGAGGGCCCCGATCATCCGCAGGAAGTGATCGTCGAGGTCGTCGAAGGCGCCGGGCTCGAGCGCGTCCGCCGTGAGCACGCCGATCACCGCGTCGCCTTCGAGCAGGGGGCATCCCAGGCACGCGTGCACGTCGCGCGTCGCGTCCGGATTGACCAGGAGCAGTCCGTCATACGGGTCGGGAAGCGCGCTGTCGGATGGAAAACGAATCGGTGATTCGCGCGCGAGGACCAGGTCGAGGCGTGGGTGCTCCCCGCGATGAAAGCGGCGGCCCAACACCTCGGGCGCGAGGCCGTGGGTGGCGAGAGGGACGAGCTCCTCACCTGCGAGCTCCATCACCGCCGCGGCATCACAGGGGATGGCCTGCCGCACGGCGTCCAGGAGCCGGGAGAGCCGATCGCCCGAAGCGAGGGAGGCGGTCAGGTCGATCGCGATGGAGAGGAGAGGGTCTTGGCTGGCCACGTTATGGTGATGATAACGCGTCATCCCAATGATGACATGCGGCGGGTACTCTTTTGGATAACACCACACCAGAAGTCCGCGGGATTCGTGTTGGCGCGCCCTCTGCTCCATGGCTGGGCATGACCATCCATGCTGATCAGACCCTCGCTCAGGTCGCGACCAACCACCCCGCGTCCACCCACGTGTTCCTTCGCCACCGGCTCGACTTCTGCTGTGGCGGACGCCAGAAGCTGGGCGACGCGTGCGCGCAGGCCGGCCTCGATCCTCGAGAAGTGATCGAGGAGATCGCCGCGGAAGCGGACGACGAGGAGCTCAGCGGTTGGGACACTCGACCTCTGTCGGAGCTCATCGATCGGATCGTGAAGCGCTACCACGAGCCCCTGCGTCGGGATCTTCCGGTCCTCATCGAGGCCGCGAAGAAGGTGGAGCGTGTCCACGCGGCCAAGCCGGGATGTCCCCGGGGGCTCGCGGAGCACCTCTCGCACATGGACGCCGAAGTGCGTCAGCACCTCGAAAAGGAAGAGCAGGTGCTCTTCGTCGCCATCCGGTCCGGCGCCGCTGGTGCGCGTGTGCAGATGCCGATCCGGGTGATGACACAAGAGCACGACGACCACGGCGCGAACCTCCGCCGGGTTCGTGAGCTCACCTCGGACCTCGAAGCACCGCCGGGCGCGTGCGCCACGTGGCGCGCCCTTTACGCTGGCCTCGTCAAGCTCGAGTCCGAGCTGATGGAGCACATCCACCTCGAGAACAACGTTCTCTTTCCCCGTGCACTGAACGCCAGATGATGCACGCGATGGTGCTCCGCGCAGAAAAGGAACGTTCATCCCCCGTCACGACGACGGAGCGCAAGCGACAGCTCCGCGAGGCCATCGGGAGGCGGCCACCGAACCTCTCCCCCACGAGGCGGAGGCGTGCCGAGACCTCGATCACGCAACGTGTGCTCGCCTTGCCCGAGATCGCGTCCGCCCGCGGAGTGCTGGTGTGCCTGTCCTATGGCGCAGAGCCGACAACGCGAGATCTGATCGAAGCACTGAGGCGCGCGGGCAAAGAGGTCTTCGTTCCTCGGGCGGACCGTCACGACCGGTCCATCCACGTTCATCCGTGGCCGTGCACCGTGAGGACCTTGAGCTTCGGCCTGACCCAACCCGTCGCCACGGCCCCGCAGCTGCCGGCCGCGCAGATCGACGAGACCATCGACGCCGCGATCATCGTCGGGCTCGCGTTCGATCCGTCCGGCATACGGCTCGGTCATGGCAGCGGCTACGTCGATCGATACCTGACCACGCACCCGACGTTCGCCATCGGCCTCTGCTTCGAGTCGGATCTGCTCCCCGAGATCCCACCGAGAGCTCACGACGTTCCGATGTCCGTGGTGGTGACGGATGGCCGTACGCTGCGCCCACGGGAAGACCCTCATGATGCCCTGCGCGTCTGGCTGGGGCTCGACCACTCCGAGATCGACGAGCTCCTTCGAGGAGTGCTCGCCGGCGAGGCATTCGATTCCGAGACCTACGCGCGCTTTCGGGAGCGATTGCTTCGACACATCGGCGTCGAAGAACGCATCCTCTTTCCCGCTTCACGAAAGGCCGGCTCGGCGGTGCTCGCCTCGCGACTGGCCGAGCTCCGCACCGACCACGCAGCGCTGACCACGCTCCTCGTGCCAACGCCGGATCGTGCCCTCGCCGTTGAGATCGCGTCGCTGCTCGCCAGACACAACGAGCTCGAGGAGACCAACGGCGGCATCTACGACAGCTGCTTGGCCGTGCTCACCCCCGAGGAGGCGAAAGCGGTCTTGGCGCAAGGGCGCGCCCGCGCGCCGGTTCCCACCACGCGCTACTTCGACGGCCACGGAACCGTGCGCACGGCACGGGAAGCGCTCGCGAAGGCGCGCCGGTAGCGCCCGAGGGGACGCTAGATTGACAATTGACTTCCGGGCGGCGGTCGCGAGGGCGGAAGTCAATTGTCAATCTAGCGTCCCCTGTATGCTTCCGGGCGGCGGTCGCGAGGGCGGAAGTCAATTGTCAATCTAGCGTCCCCTGTATGCTTTATTCTCTGACGTTGGACCCATGCGTGTGTTGGCCCCACTCCTCGCGCTCTCGCTTCTCGCGACGGGCTGTTATGTGCAGGCGCAGGCCAACCCACCCGTCAGCCAACCGACCGTGACGGTCGTCAACAAGGACCAGCCGCCTCCCGCGGCGAGCCCCGCCGGGTCGGGACAGTGCCGAGCGGAGTGTCGATTCGACCTCGTGGCGGCGACCGGCACATGCTCCAGCCCGGCGATTTCCGCATCACCCATCACCAACGGACAGATGACCGCGTCCATCGACATGCGGGGGTTCACCGCGCTCCAGATCACGCTCGAGGCGTGCGATTCGAACGGCTGGACGTTTCATCTCGGCGATTCGCCCACGAACGACGGATACGGCGGGGATGCAGCGTCGACATCCAACGACGCGGAGCTCCAGATCGTCTCCGGGAATCTCGCGGTTTACGGCAACGACGAGGTCTCGGGCCAACAGATCCTCGCGGAACAGGGCGTCCTCCCCACTTCCGGCTGCGGCACCTTCCAGATGGCCGTCAGCGACCAGCAGCTCCAAACAGCGGCCGCGCCGCTCGCTGGCTCCGAGTTGTTCCGGATCGATCCGCCCGCCGACCGCGAGGGTACGCCCGACGCGACCTGGTATCTCGGCGCGAACCGCACCTACCGCTCCTCGCGCCGCGCTGGAACCGGCCTGCGCGCGGTCACGCTCTGCCTGCAGTAACGGCCGCTCGTCCTCGACAAGTCATCACCTGGCTACCTGGGCGTCCGTGAGCACGTCGGCTCCCGACTCTTCGCGGAGGCTCTCCCGCTCCGCCTCGTGGCGGAGCTCCGCTTCTCGGCTGTGCGGCGCCTCGATCATGCGATCGAGAACCACGCACGCCACCAAGTCTCCGCTCACGTTCATCACGCATCGCACCCGTTCGAGGACCTGGTCGAGGCCGATGATCAGCGCGAGCCCCGAAAGCGGCACCCCTGCAGCCGTGAGAACCGTGGCGAGGATCATGATCCCGACGCCCGGCGTAGCCGGCGCACCGATCGATGAGCCGAGCGAGGTGGCGATCAGCGCGAGGAGCGCCGTCACGCTCAGATCCATGCCGAAGAGCTGCGCCATGAACACGGTCGCGATGCCGTGATAGCAAGCGGTTCCGCCCATGTTCATCGTCGCGCCGATGGGGACGACGAGCTGCGCCGTGGATGGCCGCACGTGCAGGGTCTCCTCCGCGGTCTTCGTCGTGATGGGCATGGTCGCCGCCGAGCTGTTGGTCGAGAACGCGAGGAGCATGGGCTCCTTGATCTCGCGGAGGAAGCGCAGCGGATTGCGTCGGCCGAGGCCAGCGACGATCGCCAGATAGACGAGGAGGAGGCCCACGAGCGCCCCGACGACCGCGAGCGCATAGACCCCGAGCCCAACCAGCACCTCGACGCCCGTCCAGACCAGCGCCTGCGCCAGTAGGCCAAACACAGCCAGGGGGGCCATCCGCATGACGAAGCCGACGATGGCCATGCAGACCTTCTGGATCGACCCCATCAGGTCGAGGAGCGGCTTCGAGCTCCGCGGCTCCAGGGTCACCAGCGCGATGCCCAGGATCAACGCGAAGAGCACGACCTGGAGCATCTCGCCCTCGACCATGGCATTCAGCGGGTTCTGCGGAAGCACTCCGATGATGTGCTCTGGTGCGTTGGTGACCGTCAGGTCGTCGCCGGGGAGCGCTTCGATCGACTCGGCGCCATCCTCGAGGCCGCTCAGATCGAGGTCGACCATGTCTCCCGGTCGGACCGCGTAGGCGATGCCGATGCCGATGGCAGTCGCCATGAGCGTGGTGACCACGAAGTACGCGGCCAGTCCCAGACCCGTGTTGCGAAGCTGGTGCATGTCGCCGCTCGCTGCGATTCCCCGAACCACGGACGCGAGCACCAGCGGCACGACGATCATCTGAACGAGGACCAGAAAGAGATGACCGGGCAGGGCCAGCCAGCTCGCGATCGCCTGGGCCTGAGGCGGCGTAACCCAACCGGTCGATGGACCGAGCGCGATCCCGGTGAGCACCCCGAGGACCATGCCGACGAGGACCTTTGCCCAGAGATGCGTTTCATTGATGCGCTGCACGTAGCGCGCGAGTGTCTTCAGATTGCGCGGATGTACTCGTTCGAGCGGATGCATGGCGTCGCAACGCTAACATCGCTGCCTGGAGCCCAGTTCTTCACTGGGTGGCTCCGAGCTCGTCGGCCGTACATTCAGGGCGAGAGGCAGTGGCCAGAGCCATCGCAGGCGCCGTCGCCACCACAGGGCGTCCCCGCGGGCTGGTTCCACTCTTCAACACACACCGGCTCACCATCCACGCACTCGATTTCGCCCAGCGCACATGGATTGTCCACGGGACACGATGGGCCATCGATGCAGCCCGTGCAGCGGGCCGTCTCGTCACAAGCCAGTCCGTCCCCACAGCTCGTGCCTTCGGGAAGTACGTCGACCACGACGCAGGTCGTGACGCCATCGTCACCGCAGTCGAGGCGACCCACGGTGCATGGGTTGCCGGTGTCGCAAGCGCCATCGCTCGGCAACGCGCATTCAAAAGGATCGCAGGATGTGATCACGGCGAACGCCCCCGCTTCGCAGGCGATGGTCGTGTTGCACGGATCGCCGATCGTGCACCTCTCCGGGTTCACGACGCACTCGCCGACCTCGTTGCACTCGAACGGCGCGAGCCCACACGGGCTCCCCGCGGGCAACATCTCGTCCGGGGGACAGTGCCCGTCTTCGTCGCAGATCTCCGGCCGATCACAGAAGCTGCCGCGCCCCGCACGGCAGAAGGTCAACGGCTCACACTCCGTCTCACCGCCCGAATCGCGCCGCGCAGAATCGACCCCTGCATCGGCCTCGGGCGGGGAGTGCGACGCAGTGCACCCCATCAGGACGAAGGACAACGTGAGCAACCACCTCACGTGCCGAGTCTACCTCGGTTTGGGAGCCGGACGTAGTCCAGCGCGCAGTGCTCGAAGCGCCCTCAGCTCTGCTTGGCGAAGCGGAGGTAGGGCAGCTTGATGTCGATCTCGCCGAACTTGTCCTTTGCGGCGGCGTCGTCGAGGCTGAGGCCGACGATGACGTCGTGCCCCGGCTGCCAATCCGCGGGGGTCGCGATCGGCCCCGCGTCGGTGGTCTGGACGGCGTCCAACGCGCGCATGATCTCGGCGAAGTTGCGCCCGACCGACATCGGGTACGTCATCATCAGTCGGATCTTCTTGTCCGGTCCGATGATGAACACCGTGCGGACCGTGGCGCTGTCTTTGGCCGTCCGCCCGTCCGGCATGTAGGCCTCGGCGGGCAACATGTCGAAGAGCTTGGCGACCTTCAGCGAGGTGTCGTCGATGATCGGGAAGTCGGCGGCAGCGCCAGCGAAGGCCTCGATGTCCTTCTTCCACTTCACGTGGTCCTCGACGCTGTCGACCGAGACGCCCATGACCTTCGTATTCCGCTTCTTGAACTCGGGGACCAGCCGAGCGACCGCACCGAACTCGGTCGTGCAGACCGGGGTGAAGTCTTTCGGGTGCGAAAAGAGGACTGCGTATCCATCGCCGATCCATTCGTGGAAGGAGATCTTCCCCGCTGTCGAATCGGTGGTGAAATCCGGGGCTACATCGTTGATTCGCAGGCTCATGTCGTTCGTCCTTTCTGTCTCGCGCCGTGAAGGCTCCAGCACACGAGGCCGGGATGAAATCACGAGGAGCGACGACGCGCGAGTGTATCCTCAGTCGTCCTCGGCCGGGTCGCGCGACCAGACCCAGGCGATCGTCAGGGCGACCGAAAACCCGCCCACGGCGAGGGCGTAGAAGCGGATGGAGGGCCACCTCGCCGCCACGAGATAGCACCCGAGCATGACGCCGGCGGTCGCGGCAAAGCGTTTGTCGAGGATCATCGCGCCTGCGATGCAAACGGCCACGTAGATCATCAGTCCGTGGATGTGGCTCTGCACCGGATCGAGGCCACCGAGGGCCGAGCCCAGGTGCATGAGGGGGACGGCGACGACCGCGGTCACGACGAGCGCCACCGCCCGTCGGTTGAACGCGGTCGCCATGATGGTCTCGCGTTGGAGCCAGATGAGGCCGAGCACGACCGCCCCCACGACCGTCGGTGATCCGATGAGGAGGGCAGGCCCGTAGTCGCGTCCCCCCGGGAAGAGGATGCCGCCGGCGAGGGCCGCGGCGGCCAGGATCGAGGCGGCAGCGGTGGCGACGAAGACGCGCCCACGGCGACCGCGCGATGGGTCTTCGCTGCGGCCGCGAGCGGCCTGTGCCTGAAGGCGAGCGTCGTCTCGTCGCTGCGCGGCGGCGGCGGCCTCGACACGCGCGACGAGCTCGGGGCTCGGAGCTGCGAGCGCGCGCAGGTGCGTAGCTGCGGCCGCTGGGTCGTCGCGTTTCAGCTCCAGCTCCACCATGACGCCGACGGCCTCCGCCAGCCCGGTCGCCGCCGCGGCGTTGTCGGGCCAGAGCTCGAGCGCGTTGCGGAAGCCGAAACGACACTCGCCGAAGAGGTCGTGCGCTCGCTCGGCGCCGCCCCCATCAGCGCCGTCCAGGTGCTGGCGAAGGTCGGCGAGGCGACGCGATGCCTCCGTCGAGAGCTGACGCGATTGACGGTGGTCGGCGAGCTCGGCGAGCGCCTGCTGAAAGGCGAAGACCGATTGGTACCGATCGTCGGGATCCCGAGCGAGGGCTTTTTGCAGAATCGCGCGCAGGTCTGCTGGGACGTCCTGTGGGATCTCCGGTTCGGACGCGGCGATTGCCGCGACCACACCGATGGAGGTGTCCGCGCCATGTGGTGGCCGGCCGACGACGAGCTCGTAGAGCACCGCACCGAGCAGGTAGATGTCCGTGCGCTCGGAGAGGAATCGGCCACCCTCGAGCATCTCCGGTGCCATGTAGACGGGAGTGCCGGCGATGGCGGAGGACTCCTCGCGGGAGGTGACTCGACCGTCGCCGTCCTCACGGAGCGACACCGCGATGCCCCAGTCGACGAGATAGACCTCGCCGAAGCGGCCGATCATCACGTTGTCGGGCTTGATGTCGCGATGGATGATGCCCCGGCTGTGGGCGTAGCGAACGGCGTCCGCGACGTCGTTGAGGATCTCGAGGTCGCTCGCCAACGCGTCCCGGGCACCACTGAGGGTGGTGCGTTCGGCGTTGCCCTGCATGACGTCGGACCACACCACCCCTTCGATCTTCTTGAGAACGATCAACGGCCGGCCGTCTTCGTCCACGCTGACGTCGTAGATGGGAACGATGTTGGGGTGCTCGAGGCGCCCCGTCACCCATGCCTCCCGCAGCATCGCGAGCACCACTGCTCCATCCTTCGGATCGATCCCCGGCTTGAGCGTCTTGACCGCGACCTCGCGCCCGACCGACTTCTGCTCGGCGAGGCGCACGACGCCCATGCCTCCCTCTCCAATGGTCTCGCGAAGGATCAGCCGTCCCGGCTCTCGTGGTCGGCGCGACTGCTCGAGCTCGAAGAGCACGTGCTCGCCCGACGTGTTCACGCGCCGCTCCGGCCGTATCGTCGCGGAGAGCGCCTCCTCCGAGATTGTCTGCGCGAAGGCCGTGAGGCGCGGTTCGAGCTTCGGGCTGCTCATCGCATCCCTGAGGCGAGCTGGGCGTCCATGAAGCGCCGAGGGTGGCACGCTCTCACGTATCGATTGCCGGGAACCGCGATGTCGAAGTTTCGTCTACATGAGCTCCTATAAACACCAATAATTACCATCCATTTATATCGCCGACCGCATCCGGCCACTTGCGGTGTCCAAGTATTGTCCACATACAGGCCAGGCTTCGAACCCACACCGAAGGTGAACCGAATGACGACGAAAGCACTGGCACTTCTCTTCCTGGTCATCCCCCTGTCGGGTTGCTCCGACGATCCTCCGCCCGTCGAACCGATCGAAGGTACGACCCTCGTCGACGTTGCGGTGGAGGACGGACGCTTCACGACCCTCGTCGAAGCGCTTCAAGCGACTGGTTTGGACGCTGCGCTCGAGGGCGAGGGTCCCTTCACCGTCTTCGCGCCGACCGATGACGCGTTCGCGCTCCTGCCCGAGGGCCTCTTGGAGGGCCTCGACACCGACACGCTCGCCGCCGTCCTCTCCTATCACGTGGTCGAGGGCGAGGTGCCGGCCGCGACCGCGGTGACCCTGACCGAGGCGACCACCCTCGAGGGGAGCACCATCGCCCTGGGGCTCGCCGGGGACGATCTCTACCTCAACGGGCTCACGCTGGTGACGATCACCGACATCGAAGCCGACAACGGCATCATCCACGTGATCGACTCGGTTCTGATTCCCGGCGAGTTCCCTGGGACCATCGTCGACGTCCTCACCAGCTACCCGCGCCTGTCGACCCTGGCGGGTGCGGCGACGCCCGCCGCGGTAGAAGCGCTGAGCGCCGACGGCCGGACGCTCTTCGCGCCGGTGAACTCGGCGTTCGAGGGCGTCGAGCTCCCAACCGATCTCGATCCGGTTCTTCTCTACCACGCGCTCGCTGAAGAGGCCGCGTCATCGGTGGTCGTCGACAGCGCCACCCTGCGAACGGCGAACGGAGCCTTCCTCGCGGTGCGTGACCTCGACGGCGCCGTGGCACTCGACGACAGCCGCAAGAACACCAACATCATCTACACCGACATCGAGACTCAGAACGGCGTCATCCATCTGATCGACGACGTTCTCGTCCCGCCCGGTGACATCGCCGAAGTGGCGGTGCGCTCCGGCTTCACCACTCTCGCGGACCTGGTGAACGACGCCGGACTTCTCTCGGCCCTTCAGGGAGAGGGACCTCTCACTGTCTTCGCGCCCACCAACGATGCCTTCGCCGCGCTCCCGGCGGATGCCGACCTCTCCTCGGTCCTGAGCGACATCCTGCTCCACCACGTCATCGAAGGAGCTGTCGACTCGAACGCCGTCGTCGCCGCCATCGAGGCTGGCACGACCCCGACGACGCTCACCTCCGCTGCGGACAACGTGCTGCAGCTCGCCGCTCCGGACGGCTCGGTGGTCATCAACGGGCTCGTTACCGTGTCGGCGGTCGACGTTCCGGCGGCCAACGGCATCATCCACGTCGTCGACTCGATCATCCTTCCGTCGGATATCGCGTTCCCCGGTTCCATCGCCGAAGCGGTGGCGGCGTACCCCAATCTGAGCTCGCTCTACGACGCCGTGCTCAACGCCGATCCCGTCGTCGCCACGACGCTCGCCGGCGATGGAGACTTCACGGTCTTCGCGCCGCACAATCCGGCGTTCGAGGGCGTGGACACGAGCGCCGATCTCACCACCGTCCTCCTCTACCACACCCTCGACGTGCGGGCGGATAGCTCGGTCGTCGCCGGTCTCGTCGGCAGTGACGTGACCACACTCATGGGAAGCGATCTCACGGTTCAGGCGGGTCCAGCGCTCCTCGATGCAGCGGGCAACGTGCGGAACGTCCTGCGCGTCGATCTCCGGACCGACAACGGGATCATTCACGTCATCGACGGCGTTCTCTTCCCCATGTAGCCCTCGCCAGTCCGATCGGCCCCGGAGGTTTCATGCGGTGCGTTGGATGCTTCATCGTGACGATGGGTATGCTCTCCGCCGGGAGCGCCCTGGCCCAGAACGTGGAAGTGGAGGCGGCCGCGTCGGAACCCGCAGCGGACGACAGCGACGATAGCGATTTCGGCCTGCGCGCGACGGCAGAGCTCGGGTTCTTGACGGTGCTCGACCACGACATCCGGCTCGGGTCGGACGGAACCGAGATCGATTACCGGAGCGATGGTCAGCAGAGCAACCTCTTCCTCTTCACGCGGCTGTCGGTCGAGCTCGACATCTGGAGGCGGCATTACCTGACGTTCCTCTACCAGCCTCTCGAGCTCGACTCGACGGCCGTCCTGCGCCGCGACCTTCGGATCGATGGCGTCGACTTTCCACAGGGGACGCCGGTGCGGTTCTTCTACGGATTCCCCTTCTTCCGCTTCAGCTGGGACTACGACCTCCTTCCGGAGCCCGACCGCCTCCTCTCCCTCGGGCTGGGACTTCAGCTCCGCAACGCGAGCATCTCCTTTCAGAGTCTCGACGGCACGTTGTTCCGGGCGCGCAACGACGTGGGGCCGGTCCCGCTCTTGCGCGCCCGAGGCCGATTTCCCATCGCCGAGCGCTTCTTCTTCGGGTTCGAGCTCGACGGGTTCTACGCTCCGATCTCGGTATTGAACGGCAGCGACACCGAGGTGACCGGTGCCATCGTCGACGGCAGCCTTCGCTTCGGGTGGCGCTTCATCGACCACGCCGATCTCTTCTTGAACGTGCGCTACCTGGCCGGAGGGGCGGTCGGCCAGGGAGATGCCACGCCGACCAGTGACGGCGACCAGAGCAACTGGCTCCACTTCCTGACCATCTCCATCGGCGCGACCCTGGACAGCCGACGCTGAGGCGAGCCGAGACCGCCGCGCGCCAGCGCAACGCGTCAACGCGTGTGGTCTCACAGCGTGCGCGCGACACGGAAGCCCACCTGCCGCTGCGGGGCGAGGGCGGGGCTGCGTCTCGCGGGGCGCGCGCTGAACGCGGAGTGAAGCCAGGCGCCACCCTTGGCGACTCGGGCCGGATCGGTGTCGGTCGGTGGGCCCCATGGATCGGTCGCCGGCCCGGCCGCGATCGGTTGGTGAAGATCGTGCACGTGCTCCCAGACGTTGCCGAGCACGTCGTAGAGGCCCCACGCGTTGGGCTCGAGCATCGCGACGGGGTGCGTCGTACCGCCTGCGTTGCCGCAGAACCAGGCGATGCGATCGGAGACGGGGTTGGGTGACTCGCATCCAGTCAGAGTGAGCTCGCCGACGTAGGTCCCGCGTTGATCGCCAGCCCGCGCGGCGTACTCCCACTCGGCCTCCGTCGGGTATCGGTACCCTTCGCACTCGTAAGGCGTCGCAGCACCGAGAGTGACGGTGGCCGCGCCGACGCCGAGTCGAGTCGCGTTCTGGCAATCGACCGGTTCCGTCACGGCCGTCATGTCCACGCAGACGACGTCCATCAGGATGTAGCAAGGCGAGAGTCCTTCACCCCTCGACAGTCGATTCATGTACACCGCGCCGTCGTACCAGCTCGCCCGCTCCACGGGACAGGTGGGCCCGCAATCCGCGCCCGGACCCAGCGGCCCGAACTCACTCGGGTTCCAGCCCATGATCGCCGCGTACGCCTCCTGGGTCACTTCCGTCGGCTGGATCATGAACGCACGGGTCAGCGTCACTTCGTGAAGCAGCTCCGTGTTGTCGCCGGTGTCGACTCTACCCACCTCGCCGACAGGCGCTCCCATCATGAACGTCCCAGCCGCCACCGGCGTGAACCCGGGCGGCGCACAGATCGACGGCTCGAAGCCACATGTCCAGCCCGCCTCGACCGCGCACAGATCATCACAGCCATCGTCGGGCAGGCGGTCACCGTCGTCGCAGGCTTCCCCGGTCTCGATCACTCCATTGCCACACACCGCGCCTGGCATCGCGTCGGCGTCCTCTGCGGCGTCGGCGTCCACCATCGCGTCGACGGCGCTGTCCATGGCCGAATCGACCGACGCGCAGTGCCCGGCATCTTCGGGCGCGGCAAGCGGATCGAAATGGATCCGCCCGCACGCAACGAGCGGGACCGCGAGCACTATCACGAAGTCCCTCGATTGCACCCAGAGAAGGCTACGTGCTGGACGATCGCTCGTCGAGCGGGGCTATGTCCGGGTGGGAGAGGCGAGCTCGGCCGTGGTGGGAACGAGCTACCGGTTCGTGAAACCCGACGGTAGAGTGGTCTTCGAGAGTTGCCTTTGTCATTCCCTCGTCGTCATGCACGCGATCGTCGGGCGGTCGCGCCGATGAATCGCGCGACACGAGCGCATCGGGTTGGGATCTCGCGGTGGGCCTCGCGCAGCCTGGTGGTCCTCTTCGCGGCGCTGGGCGGATGCTCGGCCTGCGACCACGAGGAGGAGATCGCGAGCTTCGACGAAGGCCCTCTGGCCGCCCGCATCGTCGCCGGCTCGCGCTTCACGAGCTCCGGCCGGCTTCCGGGCTTCGTGGGTTACTCGGGGCTCGCCATCGAGCGAGGGGATGAATCGCTCGGAGTGAGCACGCCCTGCAGCGAGGATGGGGCCGAGATCGCTGGGGACGGCACCACCGCCCGCCTCGCCTTTCGCTGTGCCCCTGGCGAAACCTGGCATGTCGTCTACCTCGCCGAGGAGACGGCCTTCAGCCTCTGCGGCGACGCCGCGGGCGACGCCGACCGCCCCGACTTCGATGCGGTGCCAACCGACTTCGCGGCGTCGCTCTCGGCTTTCGCCGAGTGTGCGGCGGAGCAGAACCCCGCCGACCAGCAGGCGCTCTTGTCCGAGATCGGGCGCCTCGGCGACGAGCCCATGGCGAACTTCCTCTTCGAGAGCCGACGCGTGAACCTCTGGGACTGGGAGGAGCAAGCCGCCGCGCTCCCCGATGCAGAGCGCGCTCGGCTCGCGGAACGCATGCGCCCATCCCTCGACGAAGACGCCAGCCGCGATCTCGCCGCCTGCCGCGCCATCGGCCTGCTCCCCGAGGACGATCCCGCGATCCGTCGCGTGGCCGTGAGTCGGCTCGGGGAGATCGTGACGCTCGACCGCTACGGAGACGTGGCCTCGTCTCGCGGCGAAGCGGTGTGCGCGCCTCACCTCGCCCTGTTGCTCCGCCTGTCGGCGCAGACCGACCCGGAGCTCGCCGCGGCCCACGCCTGTGATCTCTTCGAGAAGGGCCGATTGGTCGAGCAGGTCGGGGACTTCCGGCGGCCCGAGCCCGCCTTCGACGCCGCGATGGACGCTCTCACCGGCCACGACTGCGACGCGATCGCGACGGAGCTCTCGGCGCTGCGCTGCGAGCAGGTCCTGCGCTGCGGAGAGGACGACCCCTGCACCGAAGAAGAGGTGCGCGAAGCTCTGTCGGGCGAGGTCGAGTCCGCCGAACGCCACCTTTCGCTACGCCTGCTCGCCCACGCCTACGCTCAGCGCGCGGTCCCGGAGGAGGTCGCGCTCGGCGCGGAGCGTCGCACGTACACCGTGACCCGCGAACCTCCCGGTACCTGCGCCGACTTCCCCGATGAAGTCATCGTCGGCAAGGCCGTCTGCGACAGGATCACACACCCCATGGTGCCCGCCCGATGCGCTCTCACGATCGATGACGCCGCCCGAACGATCCGGGTCCAGAACTGAGTTGGCCGCCGTCCACGCCGGCGTCGGCTTCTCGGGTCACATGCCGCGCAGCGTGGTCTCGCTCTCGATGCGGTCGTGTCCCGTCGCCGCGGTGACCGCGTCCGCCGCTGCTGCTGGCGTCGGTATGACGAGCTCGACGTTCAGGTCGTTGGGGTCGTGGCTGACCTCCTTCCACCAACCGCTGACGTACTCCATGATCATCAGCCGTCGGTAGCGACGCTCGCTGCAGTCGTCGGCGTCGTTGTCGATGAGGGTACCGAAGATGGAGAGCGTGTCGTTGCCGTTGTCGACGATCTCGATCGCGCGCGCCTGCCCCGGATAGTCGGCGATGGCGGAGGTCATGATCTCCCAGTAACCAGGGTGATCGGCGTCGGCGCCGGGCACCGCCCGCACCCGATTATCGTGCGTGTGACCGATGATCCAGGCGATCGCTACGGGGTGCGCAGCCACGATCTGCTCGAGCTCGTCGGGCGGGACCGCGTCGTCGACGACATCGGTCCCGAGCTGGCCGCGGTAGACGTCGATCTCGGTGGTCGAGTGGTGCGAGGCGATCATGACCAGCATGCCGTCCGCCTCGGCCTGGTCGAGCTGGGGCACGAGGAAGTCGTCGACGGTGGGTCGATGCACCAGCCCGTTCGCTCCGCCGGTGTCATCGCTCGTGTCGATCGCGATGATACGGAGCAGGCCGGGGATCGCATCGTAGACGTAGTTGGCCCCGTTCGTCGTGTCGGTGCCAGCGGAGTAACCGTGCCCGACGGGACCGGGACCGTCGTCGTCGGCGAGCAGCCGCGCCACGATCTCGTCGCGGTCCACGATACGGCGAGCGGGGTCCGCCGGCACGGACCTCGTCGTCACCGGCGCGTACCATTGGCGGTAATCGCGCGTCCCGGTCACCGCGGCGGTGCCGAGGACGGTGGCCCTGGTGCGGTCGTCCGGCACGTTGATCCCGACCACGAGCACGTCGTGGTTGCCGGGGACGTAGAGCCATGGGGCGGGGAAGCCGACCGGATCGAACGGGTCCTTCGGATCGTTGTCCGGGCCGGGGATGGGGTCGTCGTCGTCGCCGGAGTCCGTCTCGAGACCCGGCGTCCCGTTCATGACGCTGAGCACCCACTCGAGCTCGTTCGACTGAGTGCTGTCGGCGCAGTCGCCGGTGAGAATGCCGAAGTCGTAAGGCCGGTCCGACGCCTCGATGCGGGTGACGGTGCGATTCATCGCGCTGATGGCTCGCCCGAGGTAGGCCTCCTGGGAGCGCATGGCACCCTGCTCGACCGGGTTGTCGAACAACGCCAGACGAGTCGGAGACTCGTCGTCGACGAACTGGAAGTCCGAGTACTGGATGAACCACACGAGCGAACGTCGTCCCACGTCGGGCGGGGCTTCGGCACCGAGGTCGGTGCGCAGCACGCGATCTATCCCAGGTCCGCGCGAGAGGCGGTCGTAGCCCATCGAGCGATAGAGCATCTCGCCGTCTTCCGTGGCGGGGTTCAGCGGACTCGACATCGCCACGCGCATGACGTTCGGCACGATGGAGCCGATCAACGTGCTCGGGACGTGATCGAGCATGTCGGTCCCGTCTGCCTCGGTGTCCTCGCAGCGGGGAAGCAGCGTGGCGTGACCGCCTCCACCGTCGTTCGGCGCGCTGCTGTCCGGAGCCGGCCCATCCCCGGCAGCGTCACTCATTCCGTCCGATCCGCCGCAGGCGCTGAGCGTGATCGCGGACGAGACGACCCAAACCAAGTTCGTGGCGCGCATGGGTGACATCGTACACTGTGAGCATGCCCGCGCGGCGCGCATTGGCATTCGCCTCTCTCCTGCTCGCCGGGATGGGCTGCTTCGGCAGCCACGGCACGACCGAGACCGATGCCCGGGCCGACGCCGATGCCGGCATGGAGCCGCCGAGGCCGCGCCCTCCGGTTCCGGACTCCTACGACGTGCCGCCCGCCCCCGGCGAAGGCGTCGAGTGTCCGGAGCTCCTCGCTCCCGCGCCACCTTGCGTCGCCGGCGGAGGCGGGATTTGTGACGCGTCCGCCCTGCGAAGGGCGCTCGCAGACGCACACACGGGCGACGTCGTTCGCGTGGGCAACTGTCGCGTCACGGGGTCGTTCTCCGTCCCTGCGGGGATCACGCTCGCGGGGTCGGGTCCGGATGCGACCGTAATCGTCGCGCCCGCGGGTCGGCCCGCGGTCGTCGTCACACCGAACGACACGCCCACCGTCGTCCGCTGCTTCGCCGCCGAGGCGAACGGCGCCGCTGGCGTGAGCTTCGAGGGGGCGGGTGAAGCACGCGCCGAACACCTGACGATACGCGTGGACACCGGCATCGGCTTGGGCGCGACCGACCTCGACCGCCTGTCGATGCACGACCTGGAGGTCACGGGGTCGGTGCGGGCAGACAACGCGGAGGATCAGCCCTCGGAGCCGACACCCGACGACGCGGCGACCATCGGCATCGCGCTCGCTGGGGTCCGCGAAGCGATGGCCTACGGGACCTCGATTCGGGGCTTCGCGGAGGCGGGCCTGCACGCCATGAACACGAATCTCACGCTTCGCGCCACCGAGATCCGTGAGGTGCTCCCCACAAACGTGCGCGTCGTGGGCGGTCACACCTGCGTGCGCGACCTGACCGCGGATCACGCGCTTCAGGGCACGCGGCTCATTCCGGCGTACGGCCTGGTGGTCGCCGGGGGCGGTCGGTTCGTCGGCGCTGACGTCTCGGTCACGCGCTCCGAGGGGTACGCGATCCTCGTGGACGGCTCGTCTGTCGAGCTCGACGCGCTGACGCTCGAGGGCAGCGCCAACGCCGGTCTGTGGGTACAGGAAGGCGCCGAGGCCCAGATCAGTGACGCCCACATCCTCGACAATCACTTTGCTGGCGTGCGCGCTTGCGATGCCTCGTCGATCTCCATCTCGAGCTCGGAGATCCGCGGGACGCGCAACCTCACCCGGATCGTCGGCACGATGCCGGTCGAGATCGGTGCGGGAGTCCTGCTCGGAAGCTCCGCGCACGTACATCTGGCGGGCCTCGAGATCAGCGACAACGACACCGTCGGACTGGTCGTCGACCTCGGTGCGGGGGCGATTGCCGAGATCGACGACGTGCGGGTGTCGGGGCCCGACCGCGGGTTCGGTGCGCTGGCCTTCGACGACCTCGGCTGGGTGGAGAGCGGTGGTTGGGACGATGGCGTCACCCGTGAGGGCACCGTCGCCGCAAACGACTTCACCGATCCCTCGACTTGGCCGCTGATCAACGCCGTTCGCTGCCCGATGCCACGACCTTGAGCTGAATCACGACTCCGGATTGCGAAGGCCGGTGGTCCCGCTCTCTTGTGCCCCGCCTCCTTCGAACCTCACAGAGCGGATCGCCCTGGACCACCCCATCATCACGTGAGTGATCACCATCGGGATGGCAATGAGGAGAGCGATGAATGTCGTGATCCAGCCGGCGGTCGATACGTCCGACTCCTTCATGTTCATGTCGACGAACGCGGGCGCCCATCCCATGAGGACGATGGTCGCCGTCACCAGAACGACGGGAAGGAGGCGCCGTATCCACCAGAAGGTCACAGCGACCTGATCGTGATGGCCACACTTCGGACAGGAGGCGATCGCGAGATTGCGTTCGAGGTTCGCCACCGCGTTTTGCCGCGCTCGCTCGCCGGCGGTCCCAGGGCGGTTGAGGCTCGACTGACCACCTTCGCCCATGGCGGTGACGATCGCGGTCGCGGCATATCCGCACGCGTCACAGCGGTATTCGAGCTCGCCCCTCGCGACGGCACTCGTGAAGGTCGCCTTCATCTATCCCCCTCCCCAGGCATTGGCGTCCGGCCCGGTGAGCCGTGACGCCGATGATACAATACCCCGATGCGACGTCGGCCATTTGCGATCGCGCTCTTCGGGCTGCTCTGTGCCTGTGAAGGCGAGAGCTACGCCCTCACCGTCGACGTGCGCAGTAATCTCGTGCCGGGGGTGGACATCACCGAGGTGGGGGTGACGCTGCGTCGAGGTGGCGCGATGGTGCGCACGACGGTCACCCCGATCGGCGCCGGCGCGCCGCTCACAGAGGCCGTGCGCGTGGCCGAGTTCCTGAACGTTCCGAGCGGGCATTACGACATCGAGGTCATCGGCCGAGGCCCGTCCGGGAACGTCCGTCGAGAAGGCATCGTCGACCTGCGCGCGAACCAAGCCCTGTTCTACACCTTCTCCAGCGCGTGTCTCGGCGTCATGTGCCCACCGGACGACGACCCCACCGCGACCGACTGTGACGAGGGCGCGTGCGTGACGCCGCCGTGCATGGGTACCTGCTCGACGGATGCTGCCGTCGACACGGCGCCTGTGGTGGACTCGGCCGTCGACGCCGCACCCGATACGTCCATGCCGACCTATCCATGTCCCGGCGTCGTCGATTACATCCGTGTCTCGGAGATCGGCATCGGGGCCTCGATCCGCTACGCCGAGCGCCACTTCACGTCCCCCCCCGCGGTCGTGCTGGCGTCCGCCCAGGGAGATGCGGCGCTCGGCTACCTGTCGCAGGCAGCCAACCTGGCGCCCGGACTCGCTCACGCCAAGAACGCGCCGCTCATCCTCACCGCCGGTGGAATGCTGCGCACCGACGTTCGCGATTACCTCCTGGCCAACACCGGGAGCGTCACGGAGGTCTTCCTCGTCGGTGGCGACAGCGACCTGACTCCCGCGCTGGAGTCCGCCATCGCCGGGCTTCACGGCTGGACCGTCACGCGGATCGGAGGCGGCGGGTGGGCCGATACCGCACGGCGCATCGCCAACCAGATCGGAGTGGGCGATGGCAGGGTCTTGATCCTTCGTCCCAGCGACGAGGCGTTGAAGGACTCCGCCGTCGCGGTGGCAGCCGCGGCCGCGCGGCGGCGCCCGGTGCTCTACGTCAACGGCGGCAGCGTTCCCTCGGAAACCGCGATGTGGCTGTCGAGCCATTCGTCGATCACGGGGGCGGACGTGATCGGCGATTCGACCCGCCTGTCCGATTCCGTCCTCGGCACGCTGGGGATCCCCTTCGTCCGATACGCGAACGCAGACGACTACGCGGAAGCCGTCGCGATTGCCAGCGACATGGTGCCGGACGGCACTCGCGCGGGTGTCGTGAACACGACTCACCGCCTGCTGGCGCTCTCCGTCGGCGCCCGGGGCATTCCGGTGCTTCTGGTCATGCCGGCGACGCTTCCCGCGACGACGGCTGACTACCTTCGAACGTCACCGATCGCGGGAGTCGATCTGATGGGGCCGCTCACCGACGGTGACGCGATCGAAATGAGCCTCTGCGCGCTCTTCTGAGCGGACGACCACTCGACGCGTCTCGACAGGTCGTCGCGAGCGAGGCACCCTCATGGTCATGGCCTCGACGACGTCGGACGATGTCGCCAAGACCTTCGACGCGCTCCTGGGCACGACGACCAGCGTCGAAGGGGACGCTCCCGTTCAATCGTTGGGCATGCACACGACGGTCCTCCCCGTTCGCGGGGGGCCGGGAGCCGCGCCGTCGGGTCGCCGGCGGAGGTTCCGGCAGGTCCGCCCGCTCGGTCAGGGCGGCCTCGGCGAGGTGGTGCTGGCGGTCGACGAGGACATTCAGCGCAAGGTCGCGATCAAACGCATCCGCGAGGATGCGATCTCGGTCCCGATGCTCCTGCGATTTGCTGACGAGGTTCGTACCATCGGGCAACTCGAACACCCGGGCATCGTCCCGGTGCACGACGTCGGCGTCGATGAAGCCGGTAAGCATTACCTGGTCATGAAGTACGTCGACGGCGACACGCTCGAGGTGTTGATCGATCGACTGCGTGCGGGTGATCCCCACACCCTCGGACGGTACGGCTTCGTAGAGCGCCTCGACCTCATCGCCAAGATCCTCGAAGCGCTCGCCTACGCACACGAACGAGGTTTCATCCACCGAGACCTCAAGCCCGCCAACGTGATGGTGGGCAATCACGGCGAGGTGACGCTGATGGACTGGGGGATCGCCAAGCCGATCGGCGCGGAAGACCCGGCCGACGACCTGGCGGACACTGGCGCCCACCAGGGGCGGCTCGTCGAAACGGCGGCGGGCTCGATCCTGGGAACGCCGCTCTACATGTCCCCCGAACAAGCGGCTGGAAAGAACGCCGAGCTCGACGCACGGACCGACGTATTCGCCATCGGCATACTGATCGTGGAGCTCTTCACACTTCATCATCCCCTCGAGCACCTGAAGAACGTGGCGGCGATCATTGCGACGCTTCTCCAGCACGAGTTCGACGGTCGGGGCAAATTGCACGACATGTTCGTCGATGCAGGCGCGCCGATGGACGTTCTATGGTTCGCCGCGCGAGCGTTGAAACGCGACCCTGACGAGCGCTACGCCGACGCCGGTGAGATGCTCGAGGAGCTCCGCCGCGTCCGCGCCGGTACAGCCAAGCCCCAATGCCACGTCACAGCTACGAAGCGGTTCCTCTCCGCGCTCGAGCACTGGATCGACCACCACCCCAAAGCTTACACGGTGCTCCTCGGGCTGGCGGGGCTCGGGCTCGTCACTGGCGTGGCCACCAGCATCTGGGCATTGCTCCGATGAGATCTGCAGGCGGCGTCCGTCGGCAGGAGCGACTCCCGGCGGTGGATGATCGCGCCATCACCATCACCAGGCTGCACCCTCTGCCCGCGTCAGCGTATCGCGTCGCGGGCGGAGCCTACCGCTCCGCGTAGGCCCTGCGCAGCGACCGGCTCGTAGTTCGGCGTCTGGGAAATGCGCTTGGCGAGCCACTCCGCCGCTTCGTCCACCGATCCGTGGATCTGGCTGCGGTTGCCGGAGATGAGGAAGAGACCTGAGAGGAACGCGCGGAGCGTCGCGCCGGCGAAGCCGTCGGCTTCGACGACGATCGTCGAGCCCAGGCTCGGGAAGTCACGGGCGATGGCCGTCGATTCTTGTCGGATGTCGGCGGGCACGGCCACCACGACCGACCCCCGTTCGAGCACCGTCAGAGAGAACGTTCCACCAGGCCAGTCGGCTCTCAGGCGCGTGAGGCAACGCCGGAGCTCGCTGAACCGCGCGATGGTGCTCGGCTCTCTGAGCACCGTGATCACCACCGGACCGTAGCTACAGATCGCGATCCCCGAGTCCGCAAAGCCGACGAGCAGCTCCCCCCGCGTCATCCGTGGACGTTATCACGGGACCGTGCGCTCGGCGTCGGCGACGGCAAGGGAGGTCGTGTCGAGCGAACGCTTGCGCGCCAGTGACCGGCTGCGCTAAGCCCGCGCCATGCGTCGCGGCTTCGTGCTTCTCCTCGCCGGATTGACGTTCGCGTCGTCGGCGCGCCCGGCGCTTGCTCAGGAGTCGACGGCGCAGGGCGTCGAGTCCACTCCCCACCGCGACCGGGAGCTCCGCTTCGGGGCGTGGGTGCTGGGCGGGACCTTCGCCGGGCCGTACGCCTGGCAGGGGACGGTGCTCGCCGGCGGCGGGCTCGAGGTCGCGTTCGGCAACCGCGTGCGCCTGCGCGCCGAGGCCGTCGGCGGCTGGGAAGGGAGCTCTGGTACCGCCGGATTGGCCGCGCCTGCAAACGACGTCGGGCGCGCGGGTCTACGGCTCGGCGTGGGGATCGCCGCGAGCCACCTCTTCGAGCTCCGCACCTTCGGGGGCCTCGGCATGTGGCTCGGCGATCCGGGCGGCGGCCTGCAGGTCGACGGCAATTGGGAGCTGGGCCAGCGCCTCGTCTTCCACTTCCCACCCGACAACCACCTCGAGATCGGCGCCGAGCTGACCCTGCACGGCAGCTTCTCCGGCAACACCAACCCTTTCGGCGGAGGCGTGTTCGTGGGCTTCGTGCTCTAGCCGGTCCCCGCGCTGGGAATGGCGCGCGCCCGCCAGGCGCTTATGTGATGAACGAGTCATGCATCGTCCACTCTGGCAGATAGCCCTGACCCTGATCGCGCTCGGATTCGCGGCCGACCGTTCTGCGGTCACGGTGATCGCGTACTTCGGCGGTGCTTCGACGACCGCGGTCGTCGTGCAGGGGATCTTCGCGGCCATCGGTCTCGGCGCCGCCGCGACGCTGTGGTTCTACAAGGGCGCGAAGCCCGAGCCGTCGTAGGTCAAGCGGCGCTCGCCGGCCCACGCTGACGGATGCGTCAGCACCCGCGCACGCGTTTGCCCCGGCGAGCGCCATGACACCGAGTCATTCGACGCTCACTCTGCGTGGGCCGGGGCTGGCACCACCGGATCGTGCACGTCGTCGGCCGGCTGTCGCAACACCACCAGCACCGCGAGGCCGGTGGCGATGGCGCCGACCCAGAAGAGCGGGTCGAGGGCCGAGCCGAGGACGTCGAGCACCGCCGGGTCGCGCGCTGCGCCGGCGCGGTCGTGGGCGTCGAGGAGGGCGGTCACGGTCTCGGGCGGCAGGGCGGCCCCGAGGCGCGCGGCGAGAAGCGCGCCGATGGCACCGACGCCGAGCGCGCCACCCATGGTCCGCGAGAACTGGGTCAGCGCCGTGACCACGCCCCGCTGTTCGTAGCCGACGCTCGCCTGTACGCCGATGACGAGCGCGGTGTTCGCGAGGCCCATCCCGAGGCCGAAGACGAACATGCTCGATCCGAGCATCCACAGCGGTGCGCGCGCGCCCGTCAGAAAGGAGAGCGCCACGGTGCCAATGGTCGCGACGACGGCGCCGATCCGGATCGGCAGCCGGTAGCCGATGCGCATCAGCATTCGGCTCGTCATCGCCGAGGCGAGGGGCCAGCCGACGAGCATCGGCGCGATCACCAGGCCCGCTTCGGTCGGCGCGCCCGAGAGCACCCCCTGCACGTGAAGCGGCAGGTAGACGAGGACGCCCATCATCGCCACGCCGAGAAGGAGCGACGCCGCGGCGGCGACCGCGATGCGCGGGCGCGTCACGAGATCGATGGGGAGGAGCGGATCGCGGGCCCGACGCTCGATGACGATGAAGAGGACGGCCATCACCACACCGAGCGCGACGTCGAGCACGGGCAGGACGCCGCTCGCCGCGAGCAGCAGCGCCGTCGACGAAAGGAGGATCGCGAGCGCACCGAGGACGTCGGGCGGTGCGGCGGCACGGGTGCGAGGCTCTTCGTGATAGAAAAACCAGAGCACCGTCATCGCGGCCAGCCCGAAGGGGATGTTGATCCAGAAGACCCAGCGCCACGAGGCGAGGGCGACGATGGTCCCACCGAGGATCGGTCCGCTCACGCCGGCCACGCCCCACACCGCGCCGAAGAGCCCCTGCACGCGCCCGCGCTCGGCCGGCGTGTAGAGGTCGCCGATGATCGTGAGCACGATGGGCTGCATCGCGCCCGCGCCGAGGCCCTGCACCGCGCGCAAGACGATGAGGAGCTCGATGGTGGTGGCGCTGCCGCTCGCCAACGAGCCGAGGAGGAAGAGGGTGATGCCGCCCATCAGGATCGGCTTGCGGCCGTGACGATCGGCGAGCTTGCCGTAGAGGGGAACGGTGACCGTCGAGGCCAGGAGATAGGCGGCGCCGAGCCAGCCGTAGAGCGCGATGCCCCCGAGCTCGCTGATGACCGTCGGCATCGCCGTCGCCACGACGGTCGCCTCCATGGCCGCCATGAACATCGACATCATCAGCGCCACGACGGTCAGAGGACGATGGGACGACACAGACGGCATGGGGCCGCCGGACTATGGCGCCAAACGCGGGTGGTGCCAGTCCTCAATCGACGTGCCGCGCGGACTTGAATGACGCGCGGGCTTGCGTGATCCTTCCCGCATGCAGACCGCCTCCGACCCCACCCTCGTCAGCATGTGGCTTCACTCGCCCGGGATGCGTGAGCCCATCCGCCTCGCGCGTACCCTCGGCCACGACCTCGAGAGCAGCTTCGCGGAGATCCGCGCACAGGTCAGCGACGAGGAGCTCGCCGGATGGCTCCGCGACGCGATGCGCCCCCGTCGCTGACGTCACCCGTCGATCCACGAATCAATCTCGCCATCTGCACGCGCCGGCACCACCTTCGTGACAGGAGGTGCCGAGATGAACGAGCGCGAGACGCCGGTTGCGGTCGTGGCGGAGGACGTGGCGCCGCAGGCGAAGAAGACGAACTATCCGGCGGAGTTTGCCGAGCGGGTGAGTGGACGCGTGAAACGGCGGCTCGGAGATCTCTTCGGGCTCACGAATTTCGGCGTGAACCTCACCACGATTGCGCCGGGCTCGATGTCTGCGTTGCGTCATGCGCACGCGAAGCAGGACGAGCTGGTCTACGTCCTGTGGGGTGAGCTGACGCTCGTCACCGACGAGGGCGAGACGCTGCTCACCGCGGGCATGTGCGCGGGGTTTCCTGGCGGAACGGGCAACGCGCATCACCTGATGAACCGCTCGGACGCCGACGCGGGCTACCTCGAGATCGGCGATCGCCTCGAGGGCGACGCGGTCACGTATCCGGACGACGACATCGCCGCGGTGATGGAGAACGGCGCCTGGCGGATGACGCGCAAGGACGGGACGCCCTTCACGTAGCGCTCACATCGCGTCGATCAACGCGCGAAGCTCGGCCTGCATCTCCGCGGCGCTGGACGTGTGGTGGCGCCGTCCGTGGCCGGGGAGCACCCAGGTGAAGTCGCGCGAAAGGAGGCGCTCGACGCTCTTCTTCTGCTTCGGCCAGGAGTACCAGCACACGCTTCGCGATGCGTGGAGGCGGCCGGTGCGCTCCGTCTGCCAGAGGTGGTCACCGGTGAAGAGGTGCCGCTCGCGGTGCAGCAGTACGGTGCTGCCGCGCGTGTGGCCAGGGACCGGGATCGCCAACAGATCGGACGCGAGCTCGATGGGCGCGTCGCCCTCGAGGAGCCACTCGACATCGCGCGTGCCCGCGGCGCGATCCGCTTCGTGGAGGATGCGCCGGCACCCGAAGCGCTTCGCGAACTTCGCGTGGTCGGCGACGTCGTCGCGATGGGTCAGGAACATGAGGTCGACGCCGCCCATCGCCTCGAGGCGCTCGGCGAGGGGGCGGGCGAAGCGCGGCGAGTCGACGAGCACGTTGCCCTCGGGGCGCACGATGAGCCAGCTCTGCGCGCCGAAGGACGACTCGGCCGCGTAGCCACAGAAGTAGACGCCCTGGTCCACCTCCTCCGGAAACGCAGCCCCCGCCGCGCGCACGTCGACCCCGCGATCGGTCGTTCCGATCGAGCTCGTCGGGCAGGCGACCAGCGCCATCGCCGCGCGCCGAAGCTCCGCCTCGCCCTCCGGCTGTCGTCCCACGTACGACTGCTCCGTTCGGCTCTGAGCGCTGGTGAACACCGTCGGCGCCACCTCACGGCAGATCCCGCAGTCGATGCACGAGTCGTCGACGTACCACGCGCCGTCCGCGTTTTCGGGCAGGCGATCCGAGAGGCGGGCCACGGAGAGTATCTAAGGCCTCCGGCGCTCACCCGCGAGGGGTCTACCCCCGATATCCCGGCCGCGCGAGGAGCGGGACGTCTTCGCTCGGGAGCTGGCCGGGTGGGATCTTCACGGCATCGACTGGGCCGCGAGCGCTGCCATCTGGACGGTGTCTGCGGTCATGCTGCCGGGACTACCTTCGGTCCAGACGATGCCCACGGTGGGGAAGTGGATGTCGACCGCCAGGTCGAGCACCGCGGCGGCCTCGTCGGCGAGGGGAACACGCGCGCTCGCGATCAGGTCTCCTCCGCGGGCGTCGATGGCTTGAACCTCGAGCTCGTGAGTGCCGGGCATTCCGACGGTGTTCTCGAACACCAGCACCGCCCCGCCATCGAAGCCCGCGAGCGCGACCCGGCCGGCCATCCCTGCGCCCCGAGAGTTGTCGAAAGACTTGTCGCACTGCACCTCCGAGCCGTCCGTGTCGCACGTCATCCACCAGAGTGCGATGTCGTCGGCGACGGCGAACGCGAGCAGATAGTCGTTGTCTCCCATGTACGCGATGGCGGCGGGGCCCGAGCGGCCCGGCGTGGACAGGTCGAAAGCGTCGGGTGCGACGCCGTCCCAGATGTACACGGCCTCGTCGGTGCGAGACGCGACCAGCATCGGCCCGCGCGAGCCGTCCAGCTCGGCGCCGTCGGCCGTCCCGAGCATCGGGAAGGCGATCTCGACAGGGACGTCCATCATGTCTCGACGGATGGACTGCAGGGCGACGCCATCGGGGATACAGGTGTCGCCCGAGCCCGCGGGCTTCACGACCACCATGTGAGTCTCTGTAAAGGCCACGCGCCCCCAGGTGGGGCCGGCACCGCTTCGCGAGGCAAGACTGTCCCAACTCGCCGGGGCGGCGGTGCTGTCCGTGGCGACGCTCCACACGCCCGAGTCGCTGACGCTCTCGCCGGCGACGAGGACTTCGAGGCGGCCCCCGCCCGACGCGAATGCGATCCACCGCGCCGAATCCGTCGATGCGATACCGTCGACTGTGCTGGCCGACCGCGCGTCGAATCCCACGCTGGGCGAGTAGTCATAGGCGACCGCGTTGACCGTCGGATTCGCACCGGTGGCGGCGGAGAGGAAACCGGCGACGAGCCTGCTGGCATCGGTCATGATGTCCACGTCGACGAGCGGGGTGCCGCCGGACGCCGCCGGCATCAGCTCCACAAGTGCGAGACCATCGAGGTTCTGCCCGAGGGTTGCCCAATCGCCGGAGGCCGTCGCCGGCACGGAGGAGTCGACGACTGTGTTCCTCGTGCCCACCGCCGTTGGGCACGCCGGAAGGCCTCCGTCGCCCGAAGCATCGGCGTCCAGCTCACCCCCATCAACGGGCGCATCGGGGCTCCCATCGACGGCGCCACCGTCCGACCCTGCATCCGATCCGCCGCCTCCCGCCAGATGCGAATTGGGATCGAAGAAGATCGAGCAACCGCCGAGCGCCAGCGCCAGGGTGAGCGTGAGTAGCAGGCGCGTCACTCAGAGCCTCCCGGCGACGGTGAGCCCCGCCGAGGTCGGTCCGGCGAAGGGAGCGATGCGCATGGCTCGCGTGTCCGGATCGTCGTCCGAGTCGCCCGAGCCGATCAGCAGGAAGACGACGCCCAGCGCAGCGCCGGCGAGGGTCACGCCGAAGCCGATGTCGGCGACGATGTCGAAAGTGCGGAGTGGGTCGACGTCCCCTGGCGGGCAATCCGCGCCGCAGGTGCCGTTCAGGTCCGAGTGCTCGAGCGCCGCGAGGATGCCGAAGGTGCCCCAGAGCACGGCGCCCACGCCACCGGTCACGAAGGAGACGATCGCCGGCACGTTCGCTCCCGACGATTCCGTCTCGGTCGCTGCCGGCTCTTCGGGCTCGATGGAGACGGAAGTGTCGCCCGCCTCGCGGCGCCTCAGGTTCTCGAGGCGCTGAGTGAGCGTGTCGCGGTTCGGGATGTCCAGGTCGCTCGAGAGAAACGCCTCGAGCTTCTCGATGGCCTCGGGCAGATGACCGAGGCGCTCCTCACAGAGATAGATGTTGTAGAGGAGCTCGGGCCGGTGGCTCAGCGCGTAGGCGGCGTCGAACTCGCGGAGCGCGCTTTCGTAGTCCCCCGCCTCGAAGTGCACGCCGCCCGATTCGAAGTGGACGCGGGCGCGCTCGTCGTCCGAACCGGCGGTCTGCTGTGCATGTGCTGCCGGCGCAACGACGAGTCGCAGGGCCAACAGCAACAGGAAGCAGACCAGTGTGCGAAGCATCGATTCCCCTCGGCCCGGACGAGAGGATGCCACGATGGACCCCCTCCGAAAACAGTGACGTCTCGGAGAGGCGCGAGGCACTCTGCCTCACCGGTGTCGCCGTGGTCGCCCGCGCGGCGGCGCCCGCCGTCCGGGTCGCGGCTGGACGTATCGATAGCGGGCTCCGGGCCGAACCCGGACGCGAGGCGCCGGGTGAACGTAACGCGTGCGCACGTGCACGGTGGGCGCCGACCAGTGGCCTCGGACGAACACGTAATGTCCGCCCTGATTCACCCAGCCGTTTCTCACCCAGACGTAGCCCGGCTGCGGTGGCGGCGCCCAGTAGCCGCGAATCCAGGTGTACTGGCCCCCGTCCCACCACCAGTAGCCGTTGATCCAGACGTAGCCAGGGGCAGGAGCGACGCCGACCACCTCGGCGTAGGGCGCCGGCGGTCGGGTCGATACGGTGTACGAGTACTCGTAGCTCCAGGGGATGCACCCCGAGAGCACGATCAGAAACGACACGAGCCCGAGCTTCAGCGCAGACATGGCGGACGTCATGTGTGCACCCCCTTCGCGCCGCCAAGGGGTGGTCAAACGTCGCGCGGCGACTACGTCGCCGCAGGTCGGAGGACGAATGAAGAAGCTCGCTCTCATGTTGATTGCCGCGACGGCGGTCGTCGCTACCGGATGCGGGGCTCACGCCCAGCTCGAGGCGCGCGACCGGCAGATCCTCGAGCTTCAGACCGAGCTCGATAGCGCGCGCGGCCGGGAGCAGGGCCTGGCGCGAGACGTCGAGCGCGCCCACGAGCAGCTCGACCACCTCAGCCGGATCGTCAACGAGCTGGGCACGCCGGTGGAGCGACTCGAACGAGACAACGACACGCTCCGGCGTCAGCTCGAAGCGGCGGAGGCGGCGGTGGGCGATCTCGCGCGGATGCACGCCGAAGACGAGGCGGCGTTCTCGGCGGACCTCGAGGCAGCGCAGCGGGCGCTCGAAGACCTTCGAGCACGCGAGCGTTTGGCGCGCACGCGCCTCGAGACGTACCGGTCGCTCTTGCAGCGCTTCAGCGAGATGATTAGCGCCGGTCGCCTTCGCGTTCGCGTCGTGCGCAACCAGATCGTGGTCGAGCTGCCCGAGGCGGTCCTCTTCGACAGCGGCCGAGACCGGATCAAGCCCGAGGGGCGCGAGGTCCTCGAGCAGGTCTCGGAGGTCCTCGCGAGCATTGTGGACCGCCAGTTCCGCGTCGCGGGCCACACCGACAACGTGCCGATTCACACAAGTCGTTTCCCTTCGAACTGGGAGCTCTCCACGGCGCGCGCGGTCAACGTCGTCAAGCTGATGATCGAGCAGGGCCTCGGAGCACAGCGCCTCTCCGCCGCCGGCTACGCCGACACCCAGCCCGTCGGCTCCAACGACACCGAGGAAGGGCGCCAGCAGAACCGGCGCATCGAGATCGCCCTCGTCCCGAACCTCGACGAGCTTCCGGATCTCTCGGCGCTTCAGCTCGACGAGTCGTGAGCCGCTCCGATCAGAGCGCCTGGTAGAGGCCGCCACTTTCCTGCGCGAGCGAGCGCAGGAGTCGGGTGTCGTGCCCCGCGCCGAGGCCCACGGTGTCGATGCGCACGCCGCCGGTCATCGCTTCGCGGGCGTCGCGCAGGATGTCGTCGGAGTCGCCGCCGACGTTGGCGAGGCCATCGGAGAGGAGCACCACGCGGCTCGGGTTCATCAACAGCGCCGTGCGCATCGCGGGGGCGAGGGCGGTGGAGCCTCTGGGGGTGGCCTCGGTGAGGAAGGCCGCGATTGCTTCGCGCGAGCCCGCCTCCAGGGTGATCAGTGTCGGCCCGACGGCCTCGAGGGCGTCGTCGAAGAAGAGGATGTTCAGGCGCGTTCCATCGGGCAGCCGTTCCACCGCCTCCTCGAGCTCGGCGCGCGCGACTTCGATCTTCGACGGCCTCGCAGGCGATGGCGGCGGTGCAGGGGCCGCGTTGGGCTGGGTGGTCGTCGCACTGGTGCCGGTGGTCGTCGCACCCGTGCCGGTCGTCGCGTAAGGCGCGTTCGTCGCGTTGGGATCGACGATCACGGGTCCGTTCGAATCCGCCGGTGTCGTGTTGGGCCCGATCGGCGGCGGCGTCGGCGTGCGCTGCGCCGCGACGGCGATGTTGCTGCTGGCCGCTCCACTCATCGACCCCGAGCGATCGAGGACGAAGATCACGTCCTGGGCGCCCTCGATGGGGATGCCGAAGAACTCCGCGACAGGCGCGTTGGTCAGCGAGACCGGCTGGTCGTACTGGACGCTCACGTTCACGTCGGGCGGCGGCGGCGCCTGGACCTGCACCTGTCCCTGGACCTGTCCCTGAACCTGCCCCGCACCCACGATCGTGAGCCCCGGATGATTGCCCGAGATGCGCACGCCGCACCCCGCCGTCCCGGCCACCACCAAGCCGCCGATCAGAAGGTATTGCGCGTTGTGCCAGGACACTTGATTCCAGACTGGCGCGACTGGCGCCGCCCGTTGAATATTCACACTCCCCCGCTTCGTCGTCGACTCTGGTCTAGCCCATGTTTCGTTTCTTCCTCCCCTTCGCCACGCTATTGCTCGTCGGCCTCGCGACCGGTTGCGTGAAGAAGCTGCCCCCGGTGGCGATGCCGGACGCGACCCCGCCCACGGTGCAGGGTCCGCCTCCGGTGGTGGGGCAGGGGCGGCTCATCGTCGATGTCGCCAACGGCCCCACCCAGGTCGAGCACGTGACGATGGTCGCCAACGAACGAACCAAGTCCGACGGGCGGCAGACCTACTGGTTCACCGAGAGCTACGAGGTCCTCTGCCCGGCGTCACCATGTGTGCTCGACATGCCGCCGGGCAACGTGCTGCTGGCGTTTCCGCTCGTCGGCGGGGGCGACCGCATCGACACCGAGTTGGTGCACGTCTCCCCAGGCACCACCGTCTATCGCCGAGCCCTCGGCGAGTGGGACGACGGTCTCGTGGGCCTGCGCGTCGTCAGCATCCTCGCGACGCTGCTGGGCGTCGCCGCGGCGATCACCGGCATCGTCCTGCTCCCCTCCGGCCTCTCCAACGGAGACGACGACACCGCCCTCGCCGGCGGGATCGTCCTCGGCTCGGGGGTGCTTCTGACGACCCTCGGCATCCTCGGGATCAACGTCGCCGCCCCGACCTTCCGTCCGGGCGCCGCCGTCCATTTCCCGCTGCCCCAGTGAGCCCCCCCGAGATTCCTCCACAAATCGCCGCGGCGTGCCGATTGCCGAATCTGCCGTAGGCTCCACCGGCTTTTTTGGAACGCGCGGGGGCTGCCCGCGCACTTGGGGGACATGACTTCGCCATTCCGGCTCCTCTTCGCTTTCGCCGCCGCCGGGTTCGTGACGGTGAGCCTCGCGGCCAGCGCCCGAGCACAACCCCAGGCCCAGCAGCGGGTGGTCCTCCTGCACGATGGGCCTCGCGCCATCGAGCTCGCCGATGGGCTGAAGGTGGAGCTCGCCGCGCGAGGCGCGGAGGTGGTGGTCGCGCCGAGCCCCACTGGAGCGACGCCGCTGCTTCGTGCGGGCGCAGCGCAAAGCGCGGCGCGTCAGCTGGGCGCGGCCTTCGCGGTGTGGGTCGAGCATCCAGGCGCCGAGACGGGCGACCTCCTTCGCGTCGTGGATCCCGAGACCGACCACCTCCGGGACGCGCCGCTCCCCGCGCCGGCAGAGAGCCTCGATGCGCGCACCTTCGCCGCCGTCGCGGCGAGCCTGATTGGCGAGCTCCTCGATCCGGTGATCGCGCCGGCGGCGGCGAGTGGTCCGGTGCGCGTGCACGTACAGGTGGAGACGCCGAGCGGTGACGTCGAGGTCGAGGCGGTCGCCGGCGGAGCCGAAGAGACGGCGGGCGCGCTGGCGGATCCGGTCGACGCGTCCACGCCGGCCGTGGTCGTCGTGCCCACCGGTGCAGCCGCGGTCGACGCCCCGACGCCTGAAGAGGCGGCCGCACGAGCCTCGGCCGAGGATTCGACCGGCGAAGAGGCGGCGATGCCGCGGAGCGGCGCGCTCTTGAGCGCGAGCCTCATGACGGCCTTCGTCGCGACCGGCGCCGAGGTCGGCTTCGGCTTCTACCTGGGCCGGTATCTCCGCCTCGACGTCTTCGGCCAGGGCGTCGTGCAATACGTCGACCGGCCCGCGCCCGCGGGCACCCTCGGCCTCGACCTCACCCGCGTGGGAGCGAGCCACAGTGGGCGCTTCGACATCGGCGGCTTCGCGGCGCTGTTGATCGCCGGCGGCACTAGCCCCGCCCGGCCGGCGGGAGGCGGCGTCATCACCAGCGTCGCGCAGGTCGCCCCCTACTTCGGCGTGGTGACGGGCGCGCACATCGGCTTCATGTGGGAGCTCTCGGACTCCTTCGCGATCGGCTTTCGCGTCGCCGGCGGCCTCTCCTTCGTCTACGACACCGACGCCTTCGGTACGACGCCTTTCGGGATGCTCTCCCTGCGCACGGAGATCGCCCCATGATCGCTGCGGTGCTGCGACTGGTCGCACCCGCCGTGGTCGACCCACGCCACGAAGCCATTCGCGCCGGGGAGCGCGAAGTGGTCGAGGAGGTGCTCGCCGAGCTCATGCCCGGTGTTCGTCGGCTCCTGCACCGCCTCCTCGGCCCGCGCGCCGACCTCGACGACGCGGTGCAGGACGCGCTCTTCGCGATCGCAGATGCGCTTCCGCGCTACGAGGGGCGCGCATCGCTCGAGACCTTTGCGCGCAAGATCGCGCTCCGGGTCGCGTATCGCTACTTCCGGCGCGCGCCGCGCGAGACCTCGATCGAGCTGGTGCCGCCGCCGCCGGACACGATCGATCCCGAGTCACGCGCCATGAGCCGCGAGGCGCTGCGCCGGCTCTATCGCTGCCTCGACAAGCTGCCGAAGAAGCGCCGCGTCGCGTTCGTGCTCTGCGCCATCGAAGGCCTGAGCCCGCTCGAGGCCGCGATGGTCGTGGGCACGCGCGCCAGCGCCATGCGGTCACGCTTGATGCACGCTCGCCGCGAGGTCGCGCGGATGCTGAGCGCCGACCCATACGTGTCTGCGCTCCTGGGCGAAGAGGTGCCGTCGTGAAGCCGCTCTCCGAACGCGAGGAGCGCACCCTCGGAGCCCTGACAGCGCTGGCGCGCGAGACGGAAGCCGAGGCGCTCGACGACACCGACGCGCGCCGCATGATCCGCCAGGCGACCCTCGGGGCGCGGGCCCGTGGAGCGAGACGGCGCCAGCGCTGGGTGATGGCGACGAGCGCGGCGACCGCGGCGGCGCTCGCGGCGCTCGTGACGCTCGCGTGGGTGACTTCGGGCGATAGCGCCGGGCAGGCCGCCGCTCCGCCGGCGGCGCCCGAGAGCGCGGCGGGCGAAACGGTGCCGGCGCACGCCGACCCGATGGAGCTCGCGCTTCCGAGCGGCGACCGGATCACCGCCGTCGAAGGCAGCCGCTTCGAGCTGCTGTCGATGACGGACACCGAGCGACGCGTCAGCCTGAGCCGCGGCGCGATGCTCTTCGACGTCGCCCGACTCGGCGACGGCGCCACCTTCGAGGTCGAGACGCGGGATCTCCGGGTGCGCGTCCTCGGCACCATCTTCTCTGTGGACGCGCGCGAGGACGGCACGACGGTGCGCGTTTACGAAGGACGCGTCGAGGTGCTGCGCGACGGCGAGGCCGGCGCGGCGCCGCGGCTGTTGACGCAGGGCGAGTCGTGGAGCAGCGGCACGGACTTCGGGCCGGATGCGCGTCTGTCCGCGCGCGGCCGTCGCGCCGCCGAGGCGCGTGCGTCCGTCGCGCCGCGCCCGGAGGAAGCGGCTCCGGCGGAGCCTGTCGTGGCGCTTGCGGAGCCGGCGGTGACCGCCCCGATTCCCACCCCGCGTCGCGAGTCGCCTCCGACGGTGGAACGAGCCCAGGCGATGATCGCTGCGGGCAATCCCGAAGCCGCCCTCCTCGCCGCGCGGCGCGCGCTCGCCGAGCGCCCGGGCGACCTCGCCTATCGCCTCGTCGAAGCGGATGCGCTCCGCGCCCTCAGGCGCTTCGCCGAAGCGGCGCCCGTCTACGATCGCGTCGCCGTGTCACCAGGCGCCGCACACGTCGGCGCCGGCTTCCGCGCCGCCTCGATACGCTTCGCGGATCTCTCCGACCCGGCCGGCGCCCTCGCGTCCCTCGACGCAGCCTCCGTCGACGGCGAAGGCTCGCCCTTCGAAGAGCGCGGCCTGGCGCTGCGGGCCCGCGCCCTCGAAGCGCTCGGCCGTCGCGCCGACACCCGCGCCGTCGCGGAGCGCTACCTCGCCCGCTTCCCCGCCGGCACGACCCGCGCCGACATGACCCGCCTCGCGTCGGACGTGCCTTAGCTATCGCTAGCTACGCGCTACGTACGTCGCGCCCACCCACAGGACGCGACCGTCGCCGAATCGCACTTCGAATTCGCCTTCGCGCACGCCGACCACCTGTCCCGGGTAGCGGTTGCCATCGGCCCAGGTGACGAGGACCGCCGAGCCGACGCCGATGGTGTTGGACGCGCCCACCGGGCCGCTGAAACCGAATTCCGCGAGCATCCGATTCGCCTCCTCGTCCGAGAGCTGGCGCACGGAGCCGCCGCTCGTCACCGTGGCGGTGGTGGTGGTGCTGCTGGTCACGACCACGCCGCTCGACAGCACCTGCGCGCCGCCGCCAGCGCTGCCGAGCTGCTGCATGATGTCGGGGATCCCGTCGCCATCGGCGTCGGCGAGGATCTCTTTCACCACCGCCGCCTTCTCCATGGCGCGCGCACGATGAGGCAGCACGGTGCCGCAGTAGCGACAGGACTCACCGCGCATCTCGTCGGCGGTGAGGTTCCGGCCACAGTGCTCGCAGTTCATGGTGCGAGCATAAGCCTCGGGGGAGGGAGAGCCCAGCCGCCCTCAGCGCGGGACGAGCGCGCGGAGCGCCGTGCCGCCATCCGTGAAGACGTGCCAGCCGTCGCCCACGATGACCGCCTCGATGCCCTCGAGCTCCGCGAGGCGTGCGATCGAGGCGCGGGCCGCGGCGGGGTCTCGGAGCTTGGGCTCCGGCAGGATGGCGAGGCGACCCCCGACGTGCCCCCGGACCAGATCACCCGTGATGAGCGTCGAGCCCTCGAGGACGAGGGCGAGCTCGCCGGGGGTCTTGGAGCCGTGGAGCTCGATGGCCACCAGGCCGGGCACGACCTCGTCTCCGTCGGCGAGGAGCCGCGCACCCGCGAGCTGGCGCGCGTCTTTCTCCGCGCGCGGCCCCGCGATCGACGCGCCGAAGACCTCGGTCAGCTCGCGTGCGGCGCGGAGGTGGTCGGAGTTCGTGACGACGATGGTGGTCGCACCGCCGAGGGACTTCACGTGGTCGCGATCGTGTTCGCTCATCGCCACCGGATCGACGAGCACACCGCCGTGCTTCGCCCAGTACGTTCCGTGAAAGTCGAGGTTTCGCGCCTCGTCGAAGACCGACCAGCCGAAGAGATCGTTGCGATGGAGCTGCTTCATGCGCGGGAGGTTAGTGCCTGATCCGCGCGCGCGTCTAACCCTCTCCGGCGCCGAAGACCGCCTCGGCCAGTTGCGTTACGGCGTCGGCCGGCAGGCCCAGGCGCTTGCCCTCGCTGACGTAGCTCGGGAGCAGGAGGCGCGTCTGCGCGCCGACCTTGCTGAAATGCACCTGGAGATAGCGCTCGAAGTCGAAGGTCGCGAGGAACGGCGCGATCTTCAGGGCGATGCGGGCGACGAAAGGCCGGATCAGCAAACGGGCGGCGGGGGCACGGTAGCCACCGAGAGCGGCCGCGATGGGCAGGGTCTGGCGCATCGCGCGGAGCGCGATCGGCAACAGGGCGCTCTTCGACAGCGCGGCGAAGCGCCAGCCGGCGCCTTCGAGAGAGACGACGAAGGGTTGGATGATCGCCCCGGTCTTCGAGAGCATCACCCGCGCGTCGCGCACCACTTTGGCTGGGCAGCCGCCGCGTCGAAGGGGATCCGCCGCCTCGTGCGCCCGCGCGCCGCTGAACTGCGTCTTGCTGCCGAGGGGAAAGGCGTAGGCCACCCCGGGCTTTGGCACCTCCTCGTCGCCGAGAGGCGCGTAGTAGGACACCATGCCGATCGCGCCCGCGACGAGGCGCGCCTCGGCAAAGTGCGCCCGCATTCGCGCCGGGACGTGCCCGCCTGGCTGCAGGTACACGAGGGTCGCCTCTCCGATCGCAGCGGCGAGCGACGACAGATAACCCTCCGCCTCGATCGCGTCCGTCGGAAGGCAGAGCCACACCTGATCCCACCGCGCTGCCCCGGCCTCGTCCAGGCTGGTGAGCACCTGCTTCACGCGGAGCTCCACCGGGTCGTATCGGTCGCGCTTCCTCAGCGGGTACATGGTGAAGCCGCGGCGCGCCTCTTCCGCGTGCTTGGGTTTGACGAGGAAAGAGACGTCGACGCCGGCGAGCGCGAGATGACGCGCGTAGACCTGACCGACCGCGCCCGCGCCGACGAGGAGTGCCTTCATCGCCCGCTGGCTCTCAGGTGATGCCGTAGAGGAGGCGCGTCGCCTCCGCGTGGGTGAGCTCGAGGAGCACCGGGATGGCGATCGCTTCCTCGGCCGCGAGATGCGCGACGAGCTCCTCGTCGAGGAGGCGCATGAGCCGCGCGATCTCGTCCACGTCGTCGTTCTTCAGGGCCTCGGCGACCTCGCCCAGGCGGCTCATCATCGTGCCGTGCTCCTCGACCAGGAGCGCGGGATGGTCGCCCGTCTGTGTGCGCACCAGCGGAAAGAGCGACTGCTCTTCGATCAGATGATGGTGGTGGAGTGTGTGAAGGAGCGGGCTGAACAGGCGCCGCATGCGCGGCAGGGCGTCGGCCCCGGCGCCAGAGAGGGTGACGAGCTCGGCGGAGGTGCGCCGGAAGGAGTCGTGGATGTGCAGCAAGAACCCCGCCATCCCGTGGATGTTGGGGTGCTTCTCCCACTCGGCGCGCGCGCTCACCTCGGAGGTCTAGCACGCGTTGACGCGGCGCACTCGTGGGGCCTCTCAGGCGCTGTCGTCGAGCTTCGCGGCGAGGGCATTGATGTCCTTCGAGTCGAGGATCTGCTTTTCGCCGAGGCCGCTCGCGGCGGCGATCATCGCCTTGCCCATCTCCACCGTCGACGTCGCCATGTTGGTGGCGCGGAGGAGTGGGTTCACGGCGAAGAGCAGCGGACTCGCCGCGCGATAGAGCATGGTCCGCGAGCGCGCGCCGCGCATCGGCCGGATGTAGCCGGGGCGGAAGAGGTAGCTCTTTTCGAAGGTGCGCTTCACGTAGTTCTCGGCCTTGCCTTTGACGCGCGCCCACATGGTCCGGCCCTTCTCCGTGTCGTCGGTGCCGGCGCCGGAGACGAAACAGAAACAGAGGTCCGGGTTCTTCTCGTGGAGCAGGTCGCCGGCGGCGACCGTGTAGTCGTAGGTCACGCGGGCGTAGTCGGCTTCGCTCATGCCCGCCGAGGAGACGCCGAGGCACCAGAAGCACGCGTCGAGTCCCTCGAGCCGGTCGGCGATGGGGGAGAGGTCCATGAAGTCCGAGTGAACGACGTGTTCGAGCTTGTCGTGCGCGATCTCGCTGGGGCGGCGGCCGACGGTCACCACCCGCTCGATGGTGTGATGGTCCAGCGATTCCAGAAGCACACCCTGGCCGATGAGTCCGCTCGCTCCGAAGATGACGACGTTCATTCGATCGCGTAGCGCGCCTTCGCCCGTTCGACGAAGCGCTCGTTGTCGTACTGCGATGGATGGAAGTCCGGGCGGTAATACGCGAGGTAGTGGGGGAGTACCTTGCGGAGCAGCCCCGCGCGTCCCCAGAGGAGGTCGAAGCCTTGAAGCGCGGCGCGCGTGTCGAAGAGGCGGCCGGCAGCGTGCATGAAGAGCAGGGTCCGGAAGGAGACGAGGGTCACGAAGATGCCGGTGACCGCCTTGATGGCGAGGATGCGGAGCCGTTCGTCATCCACCGCCTGTTCGAACACGTCGAAGGCGACGGATCGGTGCTCGATCTCCTCGATCGCGTGCCACGCCCAGAGCCGTGCTTCCTCGGGCGTGAGCCGGTCGAGGAGCTCGGGGTTTTCGAGGAAGACGCTCGCCAGGATCGCCGTGAAGTGCTCGAGGGCGGCGGTACGCGCGAGGTTGGCCTCGGGGCGCGACATCGACTTGATGCGATCGATGCGGCGCGTGACCCAGGCCTCCATCTTCTTCGCGGGGAAGCCGGCGCGCTCGAGGAACTCGTTGAAGACCAGGTGTTCCTTCGTGTGGTTGGCTTCCTGGCCGATGAAGGACTTGATCTGCGCGCGGAGCGTGTCGTCCTCGATCCCCGGAAGGAAGTGACGCACGGACTCGATGAAGAAGCGCTCGCCCGGCGGGAACGCGACCGAGAGGGCGCCGAGGAGACACTTCAATACCGCGTCGTCCTGCGTCCAGGTGTGTGCGTCCTCGTGCGGGAACGCGAAGTCCATCCGACGCACGCGCATGGTCGGATCGTAGCGGCCGGGGGATCGGGAACTCGAATCGGCGGTCGACACTTCGCCCGCGATTCTACCAGCGACGCGGCGCGCCGGTCAGAGCGGCCAGCGAGAGGTCAGCCATGCCTGCAGATTGACGAGGTTCTCTGCCTCGTGCACCAGCTCTCCGGGCTTGCTGATCTCTTCCAGATTCTCCGGCATGAAGTAGCCGTGCTCTTTCCGGAAGGCCTCTACCTCCTCCGGAGTCGACTCTAGACGGCGGACTCGGAAGCGGCCGTCCTCCATGCAGATGGCGTGGCTGAAGTGGTGTTGCCCGAAACGCACCTCGTCGCGCTCCTCTTCGATCGCCTGGGTCAGGCGCTTGATGAACTCGGTGAGGGTTTCGGGCGTCCGTGGGGCCACCGGTAGATGATAGCGGGTGGGAAGCTGATCGAAACGCCGACTCGTGCCAAAGTGAAGCGAGTCACCACCACCATGATCTGGGGAGTCCTCGCCTTCGTCACCTTCGCCGCTCTCATGAGCTGGCTGATCTACGTCTCGAACCCGCCCCCGCCCGACGATGCTTTGGCAATTCGCCTCGCGGCGGATCTGGCGGCGGCGAAGCCCTCCCTCATCGAGGACGGTTCGGCACGCTGGTGGTTTTTCGCGCTGCCAACGGATCGACGCACCGATGTTCTCGTCGCTGACCGAACGGTTCGTGTGCGGCGCATGTCCACGACGACGCTCTCGCCGATCGCAACCCTCCTCAGCGCGCCCCTCGCGGGCCGTGCACGGGAGCCGTACATGAGCCGCACGGTGGTGCCGGCCGAGGGGGGCGGCCTGATCATCGACGGCCATCCGAACGCGACCCTCGAAGGGTGGGAGCTGCGCGTCAACGCCAAGATCCTCGAGACGATGCGCTCGCTCGGGCTCAGTTACATCCGCGTCGAGTCCGACCAGATCTCGACGGGCGTTCATCTCGCCGAGCCCGTGGACGCCGAAGTGATCCTCGATGTCGCCGACTTCATCCAGCGCCTGGAAGAGCTCTTCACCCGCGAGCTCCACTGAGGGGACGCTAGATTGACAATTGACTTCCGGGCGGTGGTCCCGAAGGCAGAAGTCAATTGTCAATCTAGCGTCCCCTGTGCGTGTAGCCGTACTCGTGCTGAGGGGACGCTAGATTGACAATTGACTTCCGGGCGGTGGTCCCGAAGGCAGAAGTCAATTGTCAATCTAGCGTCCCCTGTGCGTGGTGGTCCCGAAGGCAGAAGTCAATTGTCAATCTAGCGTCCCCTGTGCGTGGTGCACTCGACCGCTGAGCGCTACGAGCTTTCGATCGCTTCGAGATAGTGGTGGGTCGCGGCGAATGGGTGGTGGTGCGGAACGCTGTAGTCACCCTTCACCGAGACGAGCTTGCCCTCGGCCGACATGAAGTCGTGGCTGCCGTAGTGGTTGTCGATGTCGTCGAACCCGCGATAGGTGACGATCACGCCTTCGGCGAGCTCTTGGATGGACGCGCGCACGCGGTAGCGTTTGCCGGGTTCGAGGCGGTCGAGGGTGAGGAGGGTCGCCTCGGCCTGCAGCGCGGCGGCGATGGCCTCTAGCGTAGTTTCGAGGTCGGCGTCGAACACCGAGTGCTCAGTCTCTCCTCGAAGCTGGGTGACGACGTGGGACCGACCACCCTGAACGTCGAGCTCTGCGATCACCCGCCCGTCGTATGCGACGTTGAGTCGCGACGGCTCGATGTGCGAAGCCGGCGGCCCGGCGACGTGGACGGCGAACGCACCCTCGAAGCGCGCGGCGAGGCGTGTGACCAGCCCATCAGCAAGGGCCCGCAGAGCGTCGGTTTGAGCGCGATGACGGTCGTAGCTCGCGCGCTGCGACCGCACCAAATCTACGAGCGTCGCGCGGCCCTCGACCAGCTCGGAGCGCGAGCCGGCGGAGACGTGACGGGTCGAGCCATCGACGACCACGCGATAGCGACCTTCGAGCACGCCCACCGCAGCCGCCTCGAAGACGGGCGGGTGGAGCCACGCCTCCGTCGGCTTCGGGCACGCGGTGATGCGCGCTGCAAAGGGCTCACCGAACGCCGCCTCGAGAGTCTCCCTCGCGTCGAGCATCCGCTCGAGGATGGTGACCGTCGAGACCGACTTCTGCTGGGCCCACGCGGTAACCCAGGCGCCGATCCGCTGCGGCTCGAGCGGGCCCTGCGCCGACGTCGCGCTCTGGCCATTCGCACACCACACCGACACGGTCGCCCCGAGGCCTCGCCCGAGCAGAGGCACGCGGCCGTCGCTGAGCCGGAGCACCACGGCTTCGGGCCTTTGCGCGAGGGTCTTCACTTCACCGCCCACCTCGGTGGCGATCTCTTCGAGCAACGTATGGGCGCTTCTGTCTTGGCTCATGCGAGTCAGGCGCGGCCGGGGCCTCCTCGGTCGGCATAGCACGAGAGCAGCGCTCGGCCGGCCCAGAGACGGGGCCACGAGCGCCGAAGCGAGGGCGGAGTATCCTGGCTCCTTGCAATGGGCCAGGCCGAAGACCAAGCCTTGCGGCAGGCCATCCTCGACTATGACCTCGAGGAGGCGGAGCGACTCCTGCGCCTCGGCGCCAATCCGAACGTGCTCATCGGCTCGAGGCGAGCGCGAAGCCCTTTCTCGACCCCGGGTTTCGTCCCGAATCAGTTCCGCGGCCTGCACCTCGCCGCCAACGACGACGACCCAGAGCTCGCGGCGCTGCTGCTCCTGCACGGCGCCAACGCGCACCAGAAGATATACGCGGGTGTGTTGCCGCTCTCGATCGCCGCGCAGAGCAACCACCTGGCGGTGGCGGAGGTGCTTCTGCACGAGTATCGCCGGCCGGCGGGGGCCTTCGGGTTCTGCCCGCTGGCGCTTGCCGCGTACAACGGGCACCTTCAGTTGGTGGAGCTCCTCCTCGCCAAGAAGCCGGAGGAGATGGCGGTCGACCCGGCACTGAAGAGCGCAGTCGCGCGAAAGGGCAACCTGGCGGTCACCGAGCGGTTGCTCGCCGCTGGCGCTCGCGCCGACTGGGTGCACCCGGGCGTCGATCCCAAAGATGCGGTGACGGCTCGGATGGTGGCGCTCCATCCGCAGCCCGAGGCCCTCCCACTGCTGCTCGGGCACGGCCACGTGCGCCTCATCGATGCGGCGGTCGATGGCGATCTCGCCGCCGTCGAGCGCTTCCTGTCCGAAGGCGCGTCGCCAGACGACGCCGACCCGCACGGATACACGACTGCGCTGTCAGCGGCGAGCCGAACCGGGCAGACCGCCGTCGTGCGCCGTCTGCTCGACGCGGGCGCGCGGCTCCGCGGCCCGAAGAGGAAGTCCGACCCCCTGTTCCAAGCGCTCCGCGGGGCACACACCGAGACGGCCGATCTGCTCTGGGAAAGGCGCGCTCGTACCGAGCGTATGTTGGAGCGGACCATCCTCTACGGCGCGCCGATCGCGAGCGTTCAGTGGGCGTTCGACCGCGAGCCGAATCCCAACGGCGCTCTGTACGACGCGGTCCGCGCCAAGCGCATCGACGTCGCCCGCTTCGCGCTCGACCGCGGAGCGGACCCGAGCCATCAGCGCCATGGGCGCTCGCCCTCGATGGTCGCCGCCTCGCGCAAACATCTCGAGATGCTCGAGCTCCTGCTCACACACGGTGCGGAGCTGGACGCGGTCGACGACCAGGGGTGGACAGCCATGCACTATGCCCTCTTCGGCGGCGATCCGGACGACCCGGAAGAGACTTTCGGCTATGCTGCCTCCGCCCCCGACTCACCTGTCGCGAAGCTCCTCTTGCGCCACGGCCTTGCCATCCCGCCGCGAAGCTGAGACCTGCTTCGCCGTCAGACGAGGCTGGGTCCGGTGGGCGCCTCGAGGGCTCCGATCGCTCGGACTTCAGCGGTAGCTGCTGACGAGCACGTCCGACATCCTGTAACGGCTGACGGCCAGTGACTGGTGCTGGTCGAGCGTCTCGCCGACCCGATTGATGATGAGCAGAGCGTCGATCGGTGTGGCCACCGGCTCGCTCGTGGGATCGGCGGCGAGCCGGTCCAACCGCTCGATGAGCTCCACGACCAGGTCGTCGAAGTAGCGACCGCTGCCACCGATGAGCAGGTCCCTGCCGTCATCACCGAGTGCCTGCGCGTCCGAGTCGACGAGGATGTGGACGATGTCCGTGTCGTCCCAGACGCCCATGATGCGCGGGATGGCGCCGCAAGCCACCTCCGCGTCCGCGGCGTCGAGGGGACGGTCGTACGCCGCGGACGCGAGGTCGCCGCCGATGAACGCGTGATGCTCCGGCTCACCGAGGAGCTCGTAGGCTTCGTAGTAATCCGCGAGGATCCGTCGAAGCTCGCGCGTCTCCGGGATCGAACCGTCGTCGAGACCGGCCTGAAGCGCCAGCATCATCTCTCCGAGGAGGGGCATCATCGTCACGCAGAGGAGCCCTTCCTGATCGTTGGCCTGCACGCTCGCCGCGCGAAGTGCCCGGATGGTCGCGTCGCGGTTGGTGGTCCAGCTGTCGACAAGAGTCGCGGTGCTGCGGGTGGACAACAGCCCGAGCTGCCGGCGCGCCAGATCGAACTCGGTGCTCGTGGGGGGCCGCACGAAGTGCGTGTCGAAGAGCTCGATCTCGTGACGTGCGTCCGTGGACTCGCCCTTGATGTCCCCGATCTTCAGGTAGCCGGACATCGACGCAGACATCATCCCGGAGTCGATGTCCGTCGGAAGGTCGGCGCGCGGGATGCGGAAACGGTGAAGCACACGGCCACCGATCCGGTCCTGGATGTCCAGCACGAGTGAGCGCTGGCCGCCGGTCTCCCGCCAGATCGTGTAGTCGGCCGAGTCTGGCTCGTCCATGGTCCAGGGCTGCAGGAGCAGGGAGCCATCCGAGGCACGGCTGAAGCGGAGATCTCCATCGACCCGGAAATCGGTCTCCACGTCGATCAGCTGCCGCGCCCGCAGCTCGTCGCTCATCTCGGGTGAGGCAGCCCAGCTGTCGCCGCTCACGTCGACGAAGGGGGGCGGGCTCGGCGGGGGCTGGTTCTCGAGCCCCGTGTACGTGATTGTCGACACTTCGGTGTCCGAGAGTGGCAGCTCGAAGGTGAGCTCGAAGTCGACCTGGTCCAGCGTGGTGTGGCTGCGGGCGGCGGCCGCGCGAACCTTCTGTACTGCAGGCAGAAGGAGCCCGATCGGTTGGGCGACGCCGCCACCGAAGAGGATCCGCATCCTGCCCAGATCATCGGTCGACGCCCCGCGTTCGCTCCGGCTGATCCCTTCGAAGATCCGACTGTCGGCGACCGACGAGACGACCGGCGTGACGCTCCGGGTCCCCGGCTCGCGCGAAGGCTCGCCTTCGATCAAGCCGTCAGGCACGTGCCCCACGGCGTCGACGATCTCCGCGTAGGTGTCCGCGTCGACCGTGAGCTCATAGAGCTGCGAGGGCGTCTCGTCGCCGATCTGGAGGAACATGCCCACCGCGCCCACTTCCGAGGACGCGTCGGGCTCTGGCTCCATCGTGCCCGCGTCGGGATCGGTCATCGTCGATCCCGAATCCGAGCCCGGGCCCTCTGCCCCCGGCCACGGTGTGACTTCGATGCAGCCCACTCCCGCCACGGCGAGCAGCACCCCCAAGATCCACACTTTCCCCACGCTTCTTTCCATCGATTTCCTCCCGCGCGTCGTCGCGCTCGATGAGATTCAGCACGGCGCGTGCCGACGAGCTCAGGTGCGGGAATCGAACGCTTTTCCGGAAGCTCGGGGCGGAGCGCAGGGTGGACCACCGGACCAGGTGGACCACCTGGTTCACCGGCAGGAGGCTGACTCCGAGTGCGCGAGCTCGTCATCGATCCAGAAGGCCATCTCCCCGTCGCTCGCGCCGGGCGTGTTGATCTTCATCATCATTTCGATGCAGTCGGCGCCCTCGAAGTCTTCGCACATGAGCCACTCGGGACGGGGTGAATCGGGTGACACGGTCATGGGATCGACCTGGCCCAGTCGGGCGGCGTGGCTCCGCGACCAGCGCACGGGCCGTCAACACGTACGCGGTAGTCCCCCGTCGTCGGTTCGACCAGCGCCTCCTCCAACGAATCGACGACGTCGCTGGTCAGCTCGTAGGACAGGCGCGTACGGGCGTCCTCGAGGCTCAGGTGCGTGAGCTCCGTTCCGGTGCCCGGATCGAAGCGACGGCCGTAGGCGAGAAAGTCGTGGTTCGGTGTGATGAAGCAGTTGTCATCGAAGGTGTTTTCGCGCGCCAGCTGCGACAGCTCGATGTTGGGCTCCATGTCCGGGTTGACCCATCCCTGCGACTGGAAGATGTACCCCATGTGGTCCCAGTCGGCCTGGTCCATGGAGAACAGACCTTGGATGATGTTGCCCTCGACCGTGTGGCCGGACGCGTAGATCCGAAAGTGGACCAGGGTGTTCATGCCGATGAACGTATTGTTTCGCACGGTCAGATTGCGGCCCATGCGCTCGTAGACGCCCGTGGTCTCGGCACTGCCACCGGAGCCACCGAGGTCGATTCGACCGATCCCTCCATAGACGAGGTTGTTTTCGAAGGTGATGTTCGAAGGCGACCACTTCCCCATGCTCCCGATGTCGTGGATGACGTTGTCGTAGAGATGGAACGGGCCCACCGCCGGGTTCTTGAGGAAGAAGGCCTGGGGGACGTGATAGATGTGGTTGTTGCGAGCGGTGAGCGCACCGTTGCCGCCACATTCGACGCCGAAGTAGGTCTCGCAGCTCAGCGTCGTGATCGCCGCGTAGTGTTGTGCGTCGTGCATCGTGTCCCATCCACGCACCACCCCATCGCTGTCTCGGCAATAGAGCTCATGAAGGATGTTGCTCTCGATCGTGATGTCGTAGGGACCGCCGCCGTCTCCCCGGTCGACCTTGACGAGCCCCGTGTTGTGACCGGAGCTCTCCTGAACCCCGAAGACCTCGTTGCCGGCCACGGTGATTTCGTGCGTCTGGTTTTCAGGGGCGTCCGCCGTGCCACGGCCGCCCCCGATGCCGATGGCGGCCCCGTGGAGCGTGACGTTCTCGACGCTCCAATAGGCGATCTCGGTCCTCAAGCTGCCGAACCCGATTCCGCCTGCGCCTGAGACACAGGCCCGCTCGCCGGGGAAGGAGCGAAGGACGATGGGCGCTTCCTCGGTTCCGGATGCCACGTCGTAGTTGTCGCCGCCGGCCCAGTCGGGCAAGGAGATCGACCCCGCGCGGAAGAAGGCGTGCTGCACCCCCGCGTCGGGGTTGCTCCATTGGTTCACTCTGGACACGAAGGCGTTGTCCTCGTCGTAGACCCCTCCGCGCAGATAGATGATGTCGCCAGGCCCGACGCGCTTGGCGGCTTCCTGCGCTTTGCCCAACGGCTGCTCGAAGGTACCGGGAGCATCGTCGCTGCCCTCGGGGCTCACGTACCAGCAGCGCGCGCCATCCACCGCTTCACAAACCTCGTCTGGGCTCGCGAGCCGGCGTGCGGGACGGTCGGCGTCCTCGCAGCCGACGATGGGAGCGTCGACGATCGGTCCGCCTGGGGCGTCTGATGGCCCCGGATCTCGTGGGATCTCCGCGTCCCGTGCCGCCCCATCCGGAGCGGCGTCGGGGCCGCTGCTCGTGGCGTCGACCCCGCCGTCCGCCGGTACCGGCGCGCTTCCGTCCTCGGGGCTCGTCGAGCCCACCACCCCCCCGGTACACGCGCACAAGGCGACCAGTGCGCAACAAAGCCCTCGTTCGACCATGTCTCCATCCTGGGCGATGGAGGCTGGGGCGAGCCACCGCGCCTCGCTTAACCGCACTTAGATGCGCGGACGATCCGAGGCCAGCTCAGAGCAGCTCAGAAGCGATGCCTGGACGCGGCGACCGCGATCACGCTTTGTGAAGGGAGCGGAGGCAGACGCTGGCGAACACCGAAATTGCCCTCCGCTCAGCACGTCAGGAGGTCTCTGTGGGTCGATTTTGCTACTGCTCGTTGATGGTGTGCCTCCTCGGTTGCGCCACCTCGAATGACATGAGCGCAGGCGATGCGAGCCCGCTCCCGGACGCGAGCGACCCTCCCGACGCGGCGGGCCGAGCAGATGCCGGGGGCGCGCCGATGTGCGGCGACGACGTGTGTAGTGGCGGCGAAGACTGCACTACGTGCGTCCTCGACTGTGGCGCCTGCATCGACCCGGTTTCGTGCGAGACGACGCCGCTGTCCACCGTGGGCACCGAGTACTTCGTGGCCACCACCGGTGACGACGACGACCCGGGCACGATGCAGTCGCCATTCCGCAGCATCCGAAAAGGCCTGTCCGCCCTCACCCCGGGCGATACGCTCACCATTCGCGAAGGCCTCTACCGCGTGATGGAGGAGCCCTCCTACGACGTCGGCATCGATGACGGGACCGAGACCGCCTACGTGACCATTCGCGGATACCCGGGCGAGCGCGTGCGGATCTACGGATCGCTGAGCACGGAGGGACGAAGCTGGGAGTCGTACGATGCGAACATCTGGCGCACGCCGGCCGGGTTCCTCGAAAACGATCCGAAGGCAATGTTCCATGGGGACCGGCGGGTCACCCACCAGTCGGACCTCGACGGCGGCCGGGACCACGACAACGTCTCGAACCTGGTCGACCCCGACCACTGGACGAAGGCGGACGCCGACGGCAATCAGTGCTTCGGCGACAACGAAGGCTGCTTCATCTACTTCTATCCACCGGCGGGTGAGGACCCCAACGACGAGGTGTACGAGCTGAGCCAGCGGGGTCTCGGCCGGTTCTGGTCGGACCACCTCGTCGTGCGTGGCCTGGAGATCTACTACGCGCAGCCGCAGCCCATCTTCTTCGAAGGTGCCGACGACATCGTCGTGGAGGGCAACGTCTTCGGTCACACCTCGAACGGCAACGACAACTCCTACGGCATGCGGATCTGGAGCTCGGGAGGGGCGCTGGTCCGCTACAACGTCGTGTTCGACTCCGTCTACTGGGGTGGCGTCTCGAACAGCAAGGGGATCACGTTCATGGTCTCCGACCCGGACAACCCCCACGTCGTGGAGTACAACGAGGTCTTCGACATCCCGGGCCAGGCCGCGATAGGCGTCAAGAGCGGCGTCTCCAACCTGATCGCCCGCTACAACTACATCCACGACGTGAACACGGCTTTCGAGCCAGGTGGCTACCGCTGCGTGTGGTCCGCGACGAACACCGACGGCTGTCAGCCGACGGACGCCGAGTATCGACCAGGGGGCCACTGGCGGATCTACGGCAACGTCGTGGTCAACGCTCGGGTCGGCGTCCGCCTGCCGGGCAGTGCCGAGGACAGCGACGACAATTGGGTCTTCAACAACGACTTCTACGGCGGCGGCGTCGGCATCCGCCTGGGCTTCGATGGGCCTACCGGCCATCGCTTCTTCAACAACATCTTCGCCGGCCTGGACGCGGGGTTCTACCTCCACAGCGGCGGAACGACCACCACGGTCGACGACTACGTGGGGCACTACAGCTCCTTCAACAACCTCTTCTTCGACAACACCCAGGCAGACATCCATCTGCGTCCGAACTGGACCGGCGGCGAGTACTCGGGCACGCCCTACACCCTGCCAGAGTTTCGGAGCGAGTTCGACGAGGAGAGCAGCAGCATCTCGGCAGACCCAGACTTCGTCGGCGCCCCGGCGGACCTGCACCTGTCGGCCACGAGCCCGGCCGTCGGCGCTGGCGTCGGTGAGTTCTTCGGCGTCGCGTCCGTCGACATCGGCGCGTATCCCCTCGGCGAGTGGGCCTGCCCGCGGCGGTGACGGTTTCAGCTATACTTCGCTCGTGGTGAAGAAGCCGTTGCCCCAGGTCCTCGGCGCCTTCTCGACACTCCTCGCGATGGTCGTCGGGGGCTGCGTGCTCGAGCCCGTGCCCACCACCGGCCTCGAGTGTCCCTGCGCGGCTGGGTGGCAGTGCGACAGGAGCGCAAACGTCTGCGTGCGTGGTGCGGCCGGGGTCTGTGGACGACCGGAGGCCGAGCCCGGAGCGATTACCATCACGAATCTCCACGTCGAGTGGGTCACCGCAAGCCAAGCGCGCATCGCTTGGGAGGCGGACAACCTCGATGAGCTCTTCGCGTACGAGGTGGACATCGCCGCCTCCGAGGAGCAGCTCCTGGCGGGCGAGCTGTTTCGAACGGTCACCAGCGACGACAATCCCGAGCTGGCGCGGAGTTTTCTGGTGGGCGCCGCGGGCGCGGACCCGGTCGTGGCGACGACTCTCTTCGAGCTGACGCCCGCCGAGCAGTACCACGTCAGGCTCGTCGCCGAGGACAGCTCCAGTCGCGTCACGTGCAGTGACGTCATCGGCGTGCTCCTGAACCCACCAGCGGACCTCGGTTTTCCGATGGCTGACGAGTCCGCGGGATTCCGCAGCTCCGAATCCCACGTGCATCGATTTCGCAACGGGGAGCGCCTCGGCCCAGGACGGGGACCACTACTGGGAATGGACGGCCCACTGCGCGCGGGATGTCTACCCGTCGGGCGAGGAGTACGGCAGACCCGTCTGTGATCCAGTGGACCCGCCGTATCCCTCGTGCTGGGAGAACCTCCGCATCGAAGCACTCGACTACCCACTGACCCTCGATGAAGGACAGTTTCAGCTCGCTTTCCTCGAGCTCTACGTCGCGATCGAGAGCGACGCACACGGCTATTGGGCCCAGCTGGGCATTTCGACCCCAGCCTCTTCGGGCCAGGATTTCTTCCTCGTGGGGGCCCTGACCCTCGCGGCGAACGTCGGGTATCGCCGCTACCAGGTGCCGCTTCGAGTTCTCTCCGGTGAAACCGGCGTCCTGTCGAAAGACGTGGTCAACCGCGGCATCCGATCCTTTCGCGTAGGTACCGGTTGGCACGACGGTGCCACCGTACGCTTCGACGGAGCGGCGATTCGTTGGTGAGCTAAGCCCGGTTAAGACCGTCGGCGTGGTGGTGCGGGCCCGAGATCCGCATAGTGATCACCATGCGGATCCAGGCAAACCCCCTCCTTTCCATCGTCGGACTGTCGCTTGGGCTGACCCTCGTCGGCTGTGACGACACCGCAGGATCGCCCGATTCGGGAACGTCAGCCCCGGACGGCGGAGGGGACGTCGACGACAGCGGCGCGCCGGCGCCCGATGCAGAAGTGCCGACCGATGGCGCGATGGACGGGAGCACGATGGTCCCGGTCCCCGAAGGCGCTCCCGGAGGAGAGGGGAGCGGGGCGCCGATCGTGGGCTGCGAGGATGCCGAGCGGCCGGCCCAGCGGGATGAAGCGGCCGTGGCCCTGTGCGAAGCCGTGGGCGGGGGGCGGTGCTGGTACGTCTCACCCGAGGGCGACGACGCCAACGACGCGAGCTTCGAGGCTCCTTTGAGGACGCCGCAGGAAGCGGTGCGCCAGGCGGGCCCCGGTGACGTCATCTACTTGAGGGGAGGCGTCTACGATGACGCGAACGCGCACGACAGCAAGGTGGTGAGCTGGGGAGATTCCAGTGCGGGTACGGTTCGGGGCCTGCTCTCGATCGGTCGCGTCAGTCTCCCCGCATGGGCTGGTGGCACCACGTACGACGTCGCGTCCGGAACGCCCAGCGAACCGATCACCGTGCGCTCCTTTCCCGGCGAACGCGCATGCGCGTCCGGCGCTGGCAACATCCGTGTGGGGAGCCTGTCTCAGGAGACGGCGTACTGGAACATCGAGAACATCACCGTCCACCAGGGCGCCATCAACATCGGCGGCGGAACGGGCAACGCTTCGGATCCGCGAAACCAGACGCACGACATCGTCGTTCGTGGCAACGAGGTCTACGAGTACGCCACCAGTGGTGGCGGCAATCCCGGCCTCGTCAGGGTGAATCGAGGAGACGGAGGCGGGCCCTATGCGATCACCGTCGAGTCGAACATCCTCCACGACCTGATCCCGATCGACGACGGCGTCACTCACGACTGGCGCACCACGACGGACGGGCAGCACTTCGGGGCCATCACCACCCTCTCCTGCGAGACCTACATCGAAGACTGTGGCGGCAACGGCGAGCTCACGATCCGGAACAACCACATCTACCACGTGCCTCAGGCGTTCTTCTTCAAGAACCCGGCAGAGGGTCCGTTCGACATTTCCGGAAACGTCATCCACGACTTCGGCAGCCTCGGGCAATGGTCTCCGTCGAACATCACCTTCGACGGCAATCTCGTCGTGGGTGGCGGTCGCATTCGCCTCGGTGGCTCGGGCGGCCCCTTCGACCAGGGCGAGGTCTTCGAACGCATGGGCCACCACTTCACCGCCCGGAACAACACGCTGATCGGCGTCGACCAGTTCCTGGAGTTTCGGGTGTGGGCCACGGGGCACACCATCCGCGGCAACGTCTTCTCGGGCCTCACCACGGCCATCGCCGAACGCGACTACAACCACATGGGTCTGATCTACCAGGCCGAGTACGTCCGTGAGGTGCCCCAGGCCGCCGACATCGCCGATTCGCAGATCGCCACGGACAACGACTTCGACGACAACTGCTACGTCACCGACGTCACCGACTTCATCGCCTACGGCCGGCGCCACGACACGGGCCTCGACCACCTCACGCTCGACGAAGCCCGCGCTCGGCTGGGCCACGAGCTGAACAGCGACATCGTCGGCAACACCGCCGAGGTCTTCGTCGATCCAACGCGCGGCGACTACAGCAGCGCCGAGGGGGGCGCGTGCGCCGGTCGGGGTGCGGTCGTCCCGGCATGGGCCCTCGACCTGCCATGAGTCGGGTGGTGCTCAGCGCAGCTCAACCATGCGGTGGCTGATTCCTCTCACGTAGATTTCGTCGCTACCATCGGCCCCGCACCGCGACACCGCCGGGCGAGAGCCCGACCTCGATACGCTCCTCGTCGTCCCCGCTGACGAGGTTCACCACGAGCCAGATTGCTCCGCCCAGGGCCAGCACTCCCCCGACGACGAAGAGCACGTTGGCAGCGGTCGCGAAGGCTCGTGCTTCCTCGAAGCTGGAGACGGTCGTCACGTGAACGGGGTCCTCGGCGGCTGCGTCCCGCTGAGACTGCGCGACCACGCCGAGGACCAGCCCCGCACCCAGTGCGGCTCCCCCGGTCGCGACCAGCACCCAGGGCCACGGGTTCACGCCGCGTTCTCGCGCTCGTCGCTCCGCGGCCTCCCGACGCCGGCGCTCCTGTTCACGCTCGCGTGCGAGTCTGTCTCGCTCCGCCATTTGTGCACGAAGTCGCTCGATGTGCGCCTCCATCGCCGGGCGATCGGGCGCGTCCGGCTGCTCTTCGACGTACCGCTCGTAGGCTTGGAGGGCGGCGCGCTCGTTGCCGGCGGCCTCGTATGCGCGAGCGAGATTGTAGGAGATCAGCGGCTCCGGATAGAGCTCGCGCGCCTCCAACAAGAGCGCGATCGCCGCCTCCAGATCCCCTTCGTCGTAGCGAGCCTGCGCTTCGCGCGTCAGCTCGAGCGCCCGCTCCTCGGCGCCACGTTCACCTTGCGCCTCCACAGGATGTGCAGGAACCACCACGACGACGCCAAAGAGGAGGGTGGCCATCACGAACCCGGTGCGCGTCATCTCTGTTATCATACCGCGGGCACGGCGATGAACGCACCTGCAGGAGCACCCAGCAGGATCGGCCGCTACGAGGTGGTCGGCAAGTTGGCCCAGGGAGGCATGGCGGAGATCCTCCTCGGTCGACTGACCGGCCCCAGCGGGTTCGAGCGCTCCGTGGTGATCAAGCGCATCCTCCCCACGTACGCCGAGCTCCCGACCTTCGTGGACATGTTCTTGGACGAAGCGCGAATCGCGGCGCGCATCAACCATCCGAACGTCGTCCAGCACCAGGAGCTGGGACAGGAAGGAGTGCAGCTCTTTCTCGTCATGGAGTACGTCGAGGGCGAGTCGCTCTCCAGCTTGCAGCGTCGACTCTGTTCTCGGGGAGTGCCCCTCCGGATCGAGCAGGCGGCTTTCATCGTGGCGGAGGCGGCTGCGGGGCTTCATGCAGCGCACGAGATGACCGACATCGATGGAAGCCCTCTGAACATCGTGCACCGAGACATCTCGCCGCAGAACATCTTCATCACCTATCGCGGCAACGTGAAGGTGATGGACTTCGGCATCGCGAAGGCCGCGGACAGCATCTCCGTCACGGAGGCGGGCGAGCTCAAGGGAAAGTTCGAATACATGTCCCCGGAGCAGTCGATGGGAGAGCCTCTCGACAGGCGAAGCGACGTCTTCGCTCTGGGGATCGTGCTCTACGAGCTGATGACCGGCCGTCGAGTCTTCCGCCGCGCGACGCGCCTGGCGAGCTTGCGCGCGGTGCGCGAGGCAGCGATTCCGAAACCGTCCAGTATCGTCCCGGACCTCCCCGAGAGCTTCGAGCGCATATGCATGAAGGCGCTGTCGCGTGAGCCGGCGGACCGGTACCCGGACATGGCCACGATGCGCGACGAGCTCCTCGCCGCGATTCGCCAGAGCTCGGCGCCGTGGGACCTCGAAAGGGACCTCGGAGCGCTCATGATGGAGCTCTTCGCCGACCGCATGGCGGACAAGCAGGAGATGCTCCGCCGCGTGTCCATCGGAGGTGCGCTGAGCCAGGTGCCGTCAGCGGAGGTGGACAAGGACGTACAGATCCCCTCGGTCTTGGTGACCACTTTGCCCGAGCCCCCGCCGTCTTCCCCGACACGGTCTCCTCGCGTCGTCATCGTCCTGGCCATCGCCGCCGCCATCGCGACCGTCGCCGCGGTGGGCGCGACCTGGGTCGCCACGAAGGACTCGGCATCTGCTCCCTCCGAGACCGTCGAATCGGTGCCACCCCGGACCGCCGGACCGGAGCGCGCCGCCGAGTCAGAGCGGCCTTCCACGGTGACGCTCCACGTCGATACCAGTCCTCCGGGGGCGTCGGTCTCCATCGACGGGGTCGATCGCGGCCAGACGCCTCTCGAGATCGCGCTGGGCCGCTCGGAGGTCCCGGTGCCCATGACCCTGTCACGCGTGGGCTTTCGACCGCTGAGCGTCGAGGTCTCGCCAGACCTCGATCAGCGCCTCCACTACTCCCTCACCCGCGCGCCCCGTGCGCGCCCGACGATGAGATTGCGGTCGATGGCCACCCGCGAGCCCGAGAAGTCGACCAGCTTCCCGCGCTTCAATTGATTTCGGCGGTATAGTGCGCGCCATGGCGCGGCGGTCTTCTCGGCGCTCCGGCATTCCTCTCAAGTACCGGCTACCCAACCCGTCTCCGCTCTTCGTAGGTCGGGAGGACGAGATTGCGTGGCTGGTGTCTACGCTCGAACGAACGCCCCTCGCCCTCGTACGGGGGCCGGGCGGGCTCGGCAAGACCTCCCTGGTGCTTCACACCCTGGCAAGCGCCTTTGCCGCCGAGGTGGAGCGAACGGTGTTTCTGCCGATTCCTCCCGGTGAACCGCCCGACCAGGTGAGGCTCACAATCGCGCACGTGCTCGCGGTGGCCACCGGCGCGCGCGACGACGTGGACATCGCAGGTCTGCGCGGCGACCCCGAGGAGCTGACGACGCTCGCCCTCGATCTCGCAGAAGAAGGGTCGCTCTGGGTGGTCCTCGACGATCTGCAGCACAGCGACGACGCGGAGATGGACGAGCTCCTACGCCAGCTCGCTTCGTATGCGCGCCAGAGCCGCTGGATCGTGACGACGCGCTCGCGGCGTGAGCTCCCGGAGCTCGAAGGTCGGAGCCTCGATCTCGATCGCCTCGCGGGCGCGACGCTGGCCGAGCTCGCGCGGGCCATCGATCCGGGCCGGACGCCCGACGACGTCCAGCAGGCGATCAGCGCATCGGCCGGTTCGCCGTGGCTGCTCAAGCAGTACATGGCTGCCGGGGCCGAGGGAGTGGCCCTCAGTCGGGAGGGCGTTCTGTCTTCGATGTCCGAGGAGGCGCGTCGCCTCCTGCGCGTCCTCACGCTGGTCGAATCCGATCTGAGCAGCGAGACCATCGCGTCGTTTCAGGCTCTTCCCCCAAAAGAGGAGCTACGCTCGCTGGCCACGCGCGGATTGCTGGTGTCGGTGGGCGACGGCTGGAGCGTTCACGATCTCGTCGCCGAGCACCTCTTCCCCTCCGGTGACGGAGGAGATGCCGCCGAGGCGGCCGAGCGCGGCCGGCTCGCTCAGGCGTTGGCGGAGCGCGCCGAGCCCGAAGCCACGCTCGAGGCCTTGCGTCTTCACTGGACGCTCGGGAACGTCGACACCCTCGTCGAGCTGCTCACGGCACGTGGAGACGAGCTGATGGCGTTGGGGTTTGCGCCAAGGGTGTGGGCGATCGTCGGTGCAGCCACGGACCGGCGGCTGGGGCTGTGGCAGCTCCGTTGTGCCGCCGAGCTCGGCAACGCGACCGTCCTCTCCGCGGTCCATCCACCCGAGCTCGTGAGCGAGGACGACCAACTCGCGTGGGCGCATACACAGTACCTTCTCGGCGAGCGGGAGGAGGCGCGACGTCTCGCGCTTTCGATCGCGGACGGCTCATCCGATTGCGAGACGAGCACGGAAGCCCGCATACTCGCGGCCCGATGTCTGCTCCACCTCGGCCGCGCCACCGAGGCCGCAGCCGAGCTCTCGGGCATGGGCGCGTCCACGGGAGGCGACTGGTCTCTGCGTGCGCTGTCGGTCCTGGTCGACGCGTGCCTCGACGGCGAAGGCGCCGCCGCGCGGTGCTCCGCGATGCTCTCTTCGGGTGAAGGGCAGACAGATCCGGAGGCGCTGCTCGACGTCGCGACCGCTTACTATCGACTGGGCGAGCGAAGGCGCGCCGACGCACTCGTGGACCGCGTGCTCGCGACGCCGCGAGGGGGGCGCGCGCGGCTCCTGGTGGCTCGTCGGGCCTTGTTGCTTCGCGCGCGCCTCCACCTCGATCTCGGCAACCTCGCGGAGGTCGAACGCCTCCTCGAGCTCGTCCGGCCCTACGCGCGGGGTACGTCGATCCTCCGGCCGTTCGTCATCGAGCTCGACGGGTCCCGCAGGCTCGCCACCGGTGACCTCGAGGGGCTGGCCGACGTTCTCGAGCGAGGGGTCGAGCTGGCCAGGGACGCCGACATCGGCGTCGCGAGACGACTGGTCGATCTCGGGGATCGCCTCAAGGATCTGAACGGCCAGAGCCATACCGCGACCGACGGCGACATGACCACCGACGGTGCTTCGGTGTGGGAGCCGGCTGACGAGGTCCACGTCAGGGAGCGCTTGGAGGAGGCGCGCACGTCGCTCTTCGCCGGCAACGTCCTCGAGGCCATCGATCTGGCGCGCGCCGCGAGGCGTGAGGCCGCCACAGCGGAGCTCCGCTTGATCGAAGCCGATGCGCTTCTGGTGCTGGCGGACGCGCTCTGGGCCGGCCTGCACGTCTCGGAGCTCGAAGAGACGACGGAAGCGATCGCCGCGTTGGGTGAGTCGTTGGGCTCCGCGCGCCTGCTCCATCACGCCGCGTTCTACGAAGGCCTCGCCGAAGCTGGCGTACTCGAACGCCTCGCGAGCCAGATGACGGTTGCGCCGGTGGTGGCGCGCAGAGCGCGCGCACTCCTCGGTGGCAACCCGGCTCTGGACACCGGCGACGAGCTCGTCCTCGCCGCGGCCCGCACCGCTTGGGACGGGCGGGCAGTGCAGATCGTGAGCGGTGCCCCCACGGAATGGGCAGCCGGGTGGGGCTTGGACGCCGTCAACGCGGCCGTCTGGCTCCCCGACGGCAAGATCGTTTCTCTGCAGAGAAAGATGCTCCTCTTTCGCGTGCTGACCACGCTCGCAGACCGCGGTGGAGAGGCGAGCAAGGAGGAGCTGATCTGCGACGCCTGGGGCGAGGCCGAGTACCACCCCCTCAAGCACGACTCCAAACTGCACGTGTCCATCCGCTCTCTGCGCAAGGTGATCGAGGACGATCCATCGACACCCACGCGCCTCCTCACCACCGACGAGGGTTACGCGCTCGGGGGGATCGTTCGACGTGTCGAAGCGGTTTGATGAACGTGCCGAGGAGGGCGCCGATGACAGGAGCGCACGGCTGTTCCTGCGGAGCCTCGCGTTCACACTCTCGCTCTCAATCGCGGCCTGCGGGCGCCTAGACTACGACACGGTTCCCGATGATGCCGGCGGACGGATGACGGACGCCAGGACGCCTGGACTCGATACAGGGCTCGTCGATGGGGCACCTCTGACTGATGCTGCAGGGCCGGATGGCCGAACGGACGCCGTTGCGCAGGATGGCAGCGTTGACACCGGGGCGAGCGACCCTTTGCTCGTCGCGTGGTACCCCATGGATGCCGATGCGGTCGGCGGGTCGGTCGTCGACGCCACGGGTCACGGCCACACGGGGAGTTGCACCGTGGGCTCGACCTGCCCAGTGTTGGTTGCTGGAGAACTAGGCGCGGCGTACGCCTTCGACGGAGTTTCGGCAGGCGTGCGCGTCGCGTCCTCGGCGGAGCTCGAGACCACAGCCGGCTTCACCCTGAGCCTCTGGTTCCGCCCTGTTCTTGGTTCGAGCACCGGCGTCCGACATCTCTTGGCGAAGCCCCTCGGTCCAGGCAGCCCCAACAACACCTGGGAGCTCTACTTGGTCGACGGGGTACCGAGGGTCAGCAGCTACAACGGCACTCGCGACGATAGCGTATCGGCGTCTGGTGTTGCCGCCGCGGGGGTGTGGATGCACCTTGCCGCGACATGGGATGGAACGAATCTGTCCCTATACCTGGACGGCACACTCCTTGGGTCCACCCCGGCGAACCCCACGTTCACGGGAACCGACGTCCTCATGGGGGTCGACGAGGACCTGGGCACGGAGGTGCACTTCTTCGACGGAGCGCTGGACGACGTACGCATCTATCGGGCTCCCCTCGACGCAACCACGCTCTACGCGCTCGCGCATCCGTGACCTCGTGGAGGTCTACGTCGCATGAGTCGGAGTTGACGGGCACGTCGCCGGGGCTGCGGCCTCAGCTGCTCGCGCCGAGCTCTTCGCGGAGGATCGCGAAGACGGCGGGTGAGGCGAGGACGCCGGTGTGGGTGGCCTGCACCTGCTCCAGCCGGTCGGCGTCGGCGACACACGCGGGCGGGAGCTGATGCGTGAGGGACACGGTGCCGTCGCCCTCACCGCCGCCGTCGTCGGTGCTCACCAGGACCCATCGCGTCCGCTCCGGGAGCGGGGTCCGCGCGAGTGAGTGCACGAGCGCGCTGTCCGGATCGAGATCGATCCAGCTCGCGATCACCATCGGTGAGCGCCGTGCACCTTCGGCCGCGGAAGGCATGCCCCCGAGCGGCGAGGCCAGGGTGATCAGGGACGAGACGAGGGGCGCTGCGCCCCGCTCTTCGCGCTGTCGCAGCGCCGTGCGCGCGACGACCCCGCCCATGCTGTGGGCGACGATGCGCACCTCGCGGAGGTCGTAGCGCTCGCGCAACGCTTCGAGGCCGGCGTCGAGGGAGCGGGCCGAGCGTTCGATGCGCCAGCCCGACGGGTACTGATATATCCACGGCTCGTACCGTGTCTCGTCGATGCTCTGGATCAATGTCGAGAGCTGCTGCGGGTGTCCGCCGTAGCCGTGCACGAAGATCACCGGGGTGCGTGCGGGCTCGTGGGGACCGAGGAGGTGCAGGCCTGGCGCGGCGCTCCGGACGTAGATGCCTGCATGATAGATCCCGAGCTGCGCCATCTCGGGGCCGAGGCGCGGGTCGTCGAGTGAGCGCTCTTCGCCGACGGTGAGCTCGCTTCGAAGCGCTGGCCGGCCGACGCTTCGCGCGCCGCCCCCTCCCCCCCCGCACGCGGCGAGGGAGGAGAGGGTGAGCGAAGCGATGGTGGCTCTGATGAAAAGGAAAGCGAAGGAGCGGCTGGAGTCGATGCGAAGGTGCATCGCTCTCGACCTTTGCAGCCCGTGTGCCGCTGGCTTTCGCCCGCAATTCCCCACAACCCGACACCGCCTCCGACGCCGGCGAGTCACGGTGTGAACGTGCGTTGACGGGCGTCGCGCCGTTATAGTCTCCGCCGGTGAAGCGCTTCGACCGAAAGTTCGGCCCCGACTTCGTCGCCAGCCTTCCCGTCTCTCCCGCGGTCTACCTCTTCCGGGACGAGGACGATGTCGTGGTCTACGTCGGCAAGGCCAAGAACGTGAAGAAGCGCCTGTCGAGCTACCGAAACGCCACGCGCAAGAAGGCGCACCGGAAGATGCGCGCCATCGTCCGCGCGGCCTCGTTCCTGGAAGTGCGCGTGCAGGAGACGGAAGAAGATGCGCTGGCGCTCGAGAACGAGCTCATCCGTTCGCTCGAGCCGCGCTTCAACGTCGACGGGAAGTACGCGTTCCTCTATCCCTGCATCGGCGTCACGAAGCGCGACATCCACACGCTGATCGTCTTCACCACCGACATCGACGCATGGGCCGATCACGAAATGCGCTGGTACGGGTGCTTTCGCTCGCGCCCGCGCACCCTCGATGCCTACGAATCCCTGGTCGCGCTCCTCGCGCTCCTCGGCCACGAGGACAAGCGCGCACGCCTGGGCGAGCTGCCGAAGACCCGCGGCTCGCGCGTGACGGGCCTGAGACAGCTCGATGCCGCCCTCCTCGCCGAGCTCGAGACGTCGCTCGCCGGCACCTCCCGCCGTGGCCTCGTCAGGCTCGCGACGGCCCTGGTCGAAAAGCCGCGCGCCCGGCGCGAATCCGCATGGGTGCAGGAGCAGCTCGAATTCCTGGACGCGTTCTACGAAACGGACCTCGCGCCCCTGAGGCGCGCCCTTCTTGCCGACGGCCGCGGCGGGACCTACGTGCCGCAGGCCGAGCGGGATCTGCTCTTCATCCGGCACGGCGCCTGAGCCCTTTCGCCGTTCTCGTGACAAATCGGGCGCGGCTCCACCAGAATTGCGCCATGACCCGATCGCTCCTCACTCCCGCCCTTCTCGTGTTCCTGATGGCCTGCGGCGGAGGGAGCAGCGGCTACGCCCTCAAGACGGCGCCGTCCACACCCGACGCCATCCAGGTCATGCGCAACGGCCAGGCGGTCGCGGTCCTCGGGGACTATCCGGCGATGGCCTACGCGGCGCGCGAGTCGGCGGGCCGACTCGAGGTGGTTGGCGACCAGTTCGCCGTCGCACCCTACGCCATCGCCACCAGTAAGGAAGCACCCGCGCTCACGGCGCTCGTGGCCTCCGGCCTGAACGGCATCCTCCTCGACGGGAGCTACCGGCGCATCCTCGAGATGTGGGCCCTCGAAGCGGGCGCAGTGGGCAGCGTCGAGGGCGCGCCGCAGGTCCCGCCCTCTCTCGATCAGGTTCCCCAGCTCGCCGACGGAAAGCTCACGGTGGGCATGGAGGTCGCGTACGCGCCGATGGAGTTCCACGACGAGGCCGGACAGAACGCCGGTGTGGACGTGGAGATCATCGAGGCCATCGGTCAGGCGATGGGCGTCGAGGTCGAGATCCAGGACCTGCCCTTCGATCGACTCTTCCCCTCGCTCGCCGATGGGAGCATCGACGTGGCGATTTCGTCGATCACCGCGACCGCCGACCGCGCGCAGCAAGTGAACCTCATCCCCTACTTCATGGCGGGGTCGGGGATCCTGGTGCCGGCCGACAATCCCGCGGGGATCCACTCGCCGCAGGACCTCTGCGATCACCCGGTCGCCGTGCAGTCCGACACGGTGCACGTGCGGATGCTCGAGTCCGAGTGTCAGTAGCGCTTCGGCTTCAGCCGTCCGCGAGGTCGCGGATCAAGTCGATGAGCTCCTCGCGGCTCGCGTAGTACTCCTCGACGCACTCGCTGACCTCGATCTGCTTGGCGAGCGCCTTGAGCATCTTGTACGGCGAGGCGGCGTCGCCGGCGCACATCTTGAGCTCCTCGACCAGCTCCGGGCGTCGGGCTTCGTCGATCTCGACCACGCCCTTGGACGTCCAGGTGTCGATGACCGCGTTCACGAAAGGCTCGAATCGCGCGAGCTCGTCTTGTCTGAGCTCGTCCTCTGATTCCACGTCGTCCGACATCGGCGGGATGATGGCACGAAACCATCGGTGAACGCGCTACCATCGGCTGGATGGGTCGCCCCGCGTGGATTGCCGCCCTGGCCCTGGCCTCGGTGCTCGCCGCTTGCAGTGACGACGCGACTCCTCCGCCCCCGGCGGATTCGGGCGTGGACGCTGCGGACACCGGACCGGCGCCCCTGACCCCCACCGCGCCCGAGGACCCGGCCGCTCCGACCCTCGGCCCCTGCCCGACCGGGTGGCGTGAGGTGCCCATCGAGGCGTCGATCGCCTCCTGCGACCCCTGGCCCATGCGCGGCGTCGACACCTGCGCGGCCCACCAAGCCCACTTCGTCGGGGAGGAGCTCTGCACGACGGTCGGCGGCGCGTGTCCTTCCGGTGACTACGCCGACGATCTTCCGCTCACTGGCCGCGTCTTCTACGTCCTGGCCTCCGCGGCGGCGGGCGGTGACGGCAGCGTCACCACTCCCTTCGACACCATCTCGGCCGCGCTCGCGGTCGCGGGCGACGGCGACGTGGTCGCGGTGGGGCGCGGCACCTACGACGAGGTGGTCCGGCCGCGCGCGGGCGTGACACTTTGGGGCGCTTGTGCGGAGGCGACGGTGCTCACCGTGAGCGCGCCCAGCACCACGGAGGGCGTGGTCGACACCGGGCCCGGCGCCGTCACCATCAAGAACGTGACCATCGGGGCGAGCCCCCGCTTCGGCGTTCACGTGGGGCGAAACGCCGAGCTGACCCTCGAAGGCGTGGTGGTCGACGGCGCGACGATCACCGGCATCTACATCGACGGAGGTGGCATCCTCGACGCTCACGCGCTGGTGGTGCGCAACACAGCGGCCACCACCGACGGCCAGTACGGACGAGGCATCAACGTGAGCGACGGCGAGGCGACCGTCACGCGCGCGGTCATCGAGGACAACCTCGACCTCGGGCTCTACGCGGGCGGCGCTGGGACGACCCTGACCCTCGCCGACGTGGCCGTGCGGGGCACGCGGAGCCAGCCGACGGACGGCCTCGGCGGACGCGCCCTCGAGGCCGGCGACGGCGCGTCGGTCGACATCCAGCGCGTGATCTTCGAGGACAACCGCGACGTCACGTTGGCTCTCACCGGCGCCGACACCTTCGTCCACGCCTCGCAGTTGGTGATCCGCGACTCCGGGCCGCGCGATTCCGACGGAATGCGCGGCCGCGCGATCAACATCCAGTCCGGCGCGCGGGCGGAGCTCTCTCAGCTCCTGGTGGAGCGCAGCGGCGCGACGGCGATCTTCGCGAGCGGGGAAGGCGCCCGGCTCACCCTCGCCGACGCCGTGGTACGCGACACCCTCGGCGATCCCGCCATCGGAAGCTTCGGCAACGGCATCATCGTTCGCGAGAGCGCCACCGCAGACATCGTTCGCACCTACATAGCGCGGAGCCGCGCCGTCGGGCTCTTCGTCTCCACCGGTGCGATGGTCGACGCGCAGGACATCGTGGTGATCGACACGGAAGCCGACGCCGTGAGCGGCTTCTTCGGCCGGTCCATCGGCATCGAAGGGGGCGCGTCGCTCACGCTCGCGCGCGCCACGCTCTCGAACAGCCGCGACTTCGGGATCATCGTCTTCGGGTCCTCGCTGGTCGCAGAAGACGTGGCGATCCGCGGCGTCACCGGACAGGAGGCGCTCGGCAAGTACGGCCGCGGCATCGAGGTGGACGACGGAGGCTCGGCGATGGTCACCCGTCTGGTGGTGGAGGACACCCGCGATTACGCCATCGGCGCATTGGGCGCAGGCGCGACCTTCGAAGGAAGCGAGATCAGGCTCGCACGAACGCGGCCTGCAGTGTGCGCTGCGTCGGGATGCGCAGCAGAAGGCGGCGGGACCGCCATCGTGGCCGGGCTCGGCGGCGCCACGAACGTGCGCCGCTTCGTGGTGGAAGACGCGGATCTCTGCGGCGCACTGGTGGCCGAAGGCTCCGAGCTCGATCTCGCCTTCGGCGATGTCAGCGGCTGCGCGATCGGCGTCTGCATCCAGGTGGACGGATACGCGCTCGACCGCGTGAACGAGGGCGTCACGTTCCACGACAACGGGACCAACCTCGACTCGACCACGCTCCCCGTTCCCGTGCAGGGTGAATCCGCGCCCGAGCCGCCGATGTGAGGCGCAGCGCTCAGCGCGAGTGGCGCTGAAAGAAGCGCCAGATCTCGGCGCTGGTGGACAGGCCGGATGAATCCGGCGGCCACTCGTGTCCGCCGCGCTCGATGGTGCACAGGACCACGTTCACGTCGTCGCGGCAGCCGGACCAGGTCTGGCAGGTGGCGCGTCGCACGGCGAGGGTCTCGTCGGGACCCATCGTGCAGTCGTTCTGGTCGAGCCAGTGGTCGATGGTGGCCATGGCGCTCGGATAGCCGAGGAAGGCGTTCCCGTCGTAGGGAACGAGCGGGTCGCTGGTGCCGTTGACCTCCATCACGCCGACGCCGTGGTCCGGTGTGCAGGTCTCCATCGGCACGCCGAGGACGGCGGCCACCGGCGCCACGGCGGCGAACAGGTCGGAGGCCTCGCAGGCGAGGCGGTGTGAGAGGAAGCCGCCGTTCGACAGGCCGGTCGCGTAGACGCGGGCGAGGTCCACGCAGGCGCGCGACGCGACGTCCGAGGCGATGGCGCGGATGAGGCCGACGTCGTCGATGCCTTCGGCCTCGGCCGTTCCGCAGCAGAGCCCCGCGTTCCAGGATTGCAGGATACCGCTGCCCTCGGGTTGCACCACGATGAAGCCTTCGGCCTCGCCGAGCTCCTGCATGTGGCTGCGCGACTCCTCGCGTTCGGCGCTTTCGGTGTAGCCGTGGATGTCGAAGACCAGCGGTAGCGGAGTGGTCCCATCGTGCGCCGTCGGGATCATCAGGTTGTACGTTCGCGTCTGCCCGTCGAAGTCGATGGTCTCGGTGCTTGCGCCGGGTGCGAGGTCCGAGCTGCACGTGGGCGCGGGCGTGGTGTCCACGGCCGCATCGGTCACCGACGCATCGCCGGCGTCGGCCGCGCTTCCGTCGGACGGCGCGCCATCCGACGCACCTGCGCCGCCATCCGCCGAGACCGACGTGTCGGTCGTCGTGCTCGCATCCGTGGCTGGGTCGGGTTCCGAGTCACCACCACAGGCCCAGAGCAGAGTCAGAGAGATCACCGCGAGGCGCATCGCGGGCACCGTAGCGCACGGCCGGCGACGGGCCAGCGAGGATGCGTGAACGAGCAAACGTTGCGTGTCCGCACACCCGGATCCGAAACGATCTCGGCGATTAATTCTCGGCACCGCCCTTGCTCGACAGAGGGGGCGACAGAGGGGACGCTAGATTGACAATTGACTTTCGCCCCTCCGGATTCAGGAAGGCCGACCCCTTGCAGAAGGCGAAAGTCAATTGTCAACCTAGCGTCCCCTGGGCCCCGTGTCGTGAGCCTCGAAGTGCGGGGACGCTAGGTTGACAATTGACTTCCGCCACCCCGGATTCTGGAAGATCAACGCGCCTTGCAGAAGGCGGAAGTCAATTGTCAATCTAGCGTCCCCTAGGAGGTGGCGGAACGAGTGGTGCTCCGCGCCAGATAGTCGCGTGAACGTGGGTTCGCTTTTCGTCGTGTAGCGCGCCGCTATTCGTGAACGTCCGCGACATGCACACCCGACCGCGAGGCGCGGCATCGCTGCTCTTCTCGCCACGAGCCCGTTGAAAGTTCCGGCGAGATCGAAGCACGCGCATTTTGCGACTCGCGAGGGCACGTGGATTGCTGGAGGGCGCGCTCACGATGCAACGATCCCTCGACAACAAGGTGATGAGCGCCCCCGTCTACATCGCCATCGCATTCATCCTCTGGTCCGTCACGACGAGCGTCTTCGCGCTCGGGGCGGCTGCAGCCAGCATCTGGACCTGGCTGCTGGTCGCGGGCGCGATCGCGCTTCTATCCCTCGCGGTGCTCCGGGTCGCGGTAGCGAACGAGCTCGGCGTCCAGCACCGAGCGTCGGCGCCCCAAGAAGCGCGTCCGGTCGCCCACGCGCTCGCGCGTCGTCTCGGGCGGCTCGACACCACGCTTCTGTCGTTGATCATCGTGTGGATGATCCCGCTCGTCGCCGCATTCATGAGCGGGGTCGTGAAGCACTGAGCGCCCTCAGCCACTGGACGCCGTGGTAGAGAGCGAGCGGCGGGCACACGAGGATTCCGGCGATGGCGAAGGCCATCACGTAGCCCTCCTGCCACAGCGCATATCCGATCCCCACGGCAGCGATCCCCATCAGGCCGCTGACCAGCGCGAAGGTGAAGTGATGCTCTGCGCGCACCTTCGGATCGCTCGATGAGGCGCGCTCCTTCTGCGCCACCTGCGCTCGGGCGACCGCCGTCGAGAGATTGCGGTCGGAAAGCTGCTCCGCCAACGTCCTGAAGCCCGCGCGCCGGCGTAGCGGCGCCAGAAGAGAGGCCCAGATCAACACGAAGAGCAGCACCAGAAGCAGGTACCCGAGAATACGAAGGAGCGCCGCGGGCACGAGCACGTCCTCGGGGAGCCATTCGGGGATCGCGTCGTAGCTCAGGTGGGCCGCCAGCAGCGGCAGGGGCAGCGTGAGGAGCGCCAACAAGCGATAGGAACCGCGGCTCACGACCAGAGGATACGGGTTCCGTCACCCATGGTAGAAGGCGGCATGCCGAAGATCGCGCTCGTCCAACATCCTTCCGTTCTCGGAGATCGCGACGCCACCCTCGACCGCGCCGCTTCCCTCGCCGAGGAGGCCGTCGCTGGTGGCGCGGCGCTGGTGGTCTTCCCCGAGGCATACGTTCCCGGATATCCCACCTACGCGTGGCGCCTGCGTCCCGGCGGCGACATGGGCCTGTCCAACGAGATCCACGCGTGGATGCTGAAGAGCGCCGTCGACCTCACGGCCGGTCACCTGCGACCACTCACGGCCGTCGCCGAGAAGCACGGCGTCGACATCCTCGTCGGCATCGACGAGATCGACTCTGCCCAGAGTCGCTCGACGCTCTTCAACAGCTACGTGCACATCGAGAACGACGGCGCGATCGCCAACGTCCATCGCAAGCTCATGCCCACCAATCCCGAGCGGATGGTCTGGGGCTTCGGCGATGCGCGGGGCCTTCGCGTAGTTCAGACACCTGTAGGGCGCGTCGGCTCGCTCATCTGCTGGGAAAACTTCATGCCCCTCGCGCGCATGGCCCTGTACGCCCAGGGCATCGATCTCTACCTCGCGCCGACCTGGGACAGCAGCGACGGTTGGGTCGGCACGATGCAGCACATCGCGCGGGAGGGCCGCTGCTACGTGGCCAGTTGCTGTAGCGCGATGCGCGGATCCGACGTCCCCAGCGGGTTTCCGGGGCGCGACCAGCTCTTCGCCGACCCGGACGAGCGAATCAACCGCGGGATGAGCCTGGTCGCAGAGCCGGGGGGCAGGATCATCGCCGGCCCTCTCGACGGAGAGCCGGGCATCCTCTACGCGGAGGTGGACGCCGATCGAGCGCGCGCATCGCGCCGCAGCCTCGATGTCGCCGGCCATTACAACAGACCCGACGTCTTCAGCTTCGAGGTCGATCGCCGTCCCCAAACAGCGGCCCACTTCGACGACTAGCTATCTGGCCATGCCGGCGTTAACATGAAGCCGGTGCAATCGTCCTCGTCACGGCTCGTGGCAGCGCTCCTCCTGGTCGCGCTCTTCCCCCTCGAAATCGGTGGGGCCGTGGCGGCGCAGAGCGTCCTCGACGTCGACGAGGCGTCGATCGAGCACGACCAGCCCGACGGAGCTCACTTCGAACAGCCGGGCCCCGACGCCGTCGACCTCCTCGAGGTCGAGGATGACGAAGCCTCGGTGATGGTCGCCGCGGCCTTCGCGCTCTCCTCCCGGCCGATCCTGGCCTCGGTGAGCGACAGCCCGGCGCACGCTCCACCAGACGAGTTCGAACGACCTCCACGCGCGTAGTCGGTCCGAGCCGCACGCCCACCCTTCGCTGACCTCGGTCGGCGAAGGGCCTCGGCTCGGCCTGCCGATCGCCGCCGGTATTCGCCGGCGGTGCATCGACGTCGACAACCGTGAACAGGAGAACGTTCGACCATGCTCGAAGAGCTAAGAGACATCCGCGCGAACTTCCCACGCGACCTACTCGCGTCGGTCGTCGTATTTCTGGTGGCCCTGCCCCTGTGCATGGGCATCGCCATCGCCTCCGGCGTGCCCCCAGCTCTCGGTCTCATCACCGGGATCGTGGGTGGTCTGGTCGTCGGCTTCATCGCTGGCTCGCCCCTGCAGGTGAGTGGACCCGCCGCCGGTCTGGCCGTGCTCGTCTACCAGCTGGTGCAGGACTACGGGCTGCCGGCCCTAGGCGTCGCCGTCCTGGTGGGAGGCGGCCTTCAGATCCTGGCCGGCCTCTTCCGGATCGGGCGCTGGTTCCGCGCGGTCTCGCCCGCCGTCATCAAGGGGATGCTCGCCGGGATCGGCGCGCTGATCCTGGGGAGCCAGTTCCACGTGATGTTGGACGACGAGCCCAAGGCGAGCGGTCTGTCGAACCTGTTCACCATTCCCGCGGCTGTGAAGGAGGGGCTGTTCGCGACGGCCTCCGGGATCCATCAGCACGCGGCCATGGTGGGCATCGCGACCATCGCCTCGCTCGTCGCCTGGAATCAATTCAAGCCCGACAGGCTCAAGGCGGTCCCCGGCCCGCTGATCGGCGTCGTGGTGGGCACCGCTGGCGCCGCCCTCTACGCGCTCCCCATCGTGTACGTCGCGATCCCCGCGGACCTCACGGCCGGCTTCAACATCCCCACCGCCGAGAGCTTCGCGCTCCTGGGCGATCCAAAGTTCCTCGAGGAGTGCTTCGCGGTCGGGCTCATCGCGAGCGCGGAGACCCTCCTCTGTGCATCGGCGGTCGATCGCATGCACGATGGACCGCGGACCCGCTACGACAAGGAGCTGATCGCGCAGGGCGTGGGCAACGTGCTCTGCGGCGCGGTGGGCGCGCTACCGATGACTGGCGTCATCGTGCGCTCGTCGGCCAACGTGGACGCGGGCGCCAAGACCCGTTCGAGCGCCATCTTCCACGGCGTGTGGCTGCTCCTCCTGGTCGTCGCCTTCCCCTTCGTCCTGGAGACGATCCCGCGATCGGCGCTCGCCGCCATCCTCGTCTACACCGGCTACAAGCTCCTCGACCTCGAGGGCCTGCGCGCCGTTTGGCGGCGTAGCCGGCTCGATTTCGCGATCACCGTGATCACTCTGTCGGCCATCGTGGCGACCGACCTGCTCACCGGCGTGATCGTCGGCATCGTGTTGTCCTTTGGGCACCTGATCTACACCTTCAGTCATCTCTCGGTGGAGACCGAGGTCCACGAGGATCGCATCGACGTGCACCTCGAGGGCGCGGCGACCTTCCTCAGCCTCCCGCGTCTGGCCGAGGCCCTGGAGGCGCTTCCGCGAGGTCAGCGCGTCCACGTCCAGCTCGACCGACTGGTGCACGTCGACTTCGCGTGCCTCGAGCAGATGAAGAGCTGGAGCGACACCTACGAGGCGAGCGGCGGCACCGTCCTACTCCAGTGGGAGCATCTGCAGGGAAAGCACACGCCCCGCGCCCGGATGGCGCCCAAGCCCTTGACCGAGCGCCCCCCAGCTCCAGACAAGCCGGCCCGAGCGACGTAGTCAGGACGAAGAGGAAGCGCGTTGAAGCCGTCATCCAAGGATCCGCCCCGCACCGATCTCCGGGGCCTCGCCCGTTTCTGGCGCGACGATCTGATCGCCGGTTTCAGCGTCGCGTTGGTCGCGCTCCCGCTCGCCCTCGGCATCGCGACGGCGGCGGGCGCGCCGCCGATCTCGGGCCTGGTCTCGGTGGTGATAGCCGGCGTCCTCGCCACGTTCCTGCGCGGCAGCCACCTCGCCATCAACGGACCCGGCAACAGCCTCATCGTGGTCGTCGCGGTGGGGCTCGCGACCTTCGGCGACGACCGCGGGGCCTTCGCTCACGTCCTGGGCGCCGTGGTGGTGGCGGGTGGGCTGCAGGTGGCGCTCGGCCTCTTCCGCCTCGGCAAGCTGGGCGATCTCATCCCGGCTGCGGTGGTGCAGGGGCTGTTGTCCGCCATCGGCCTCATGATCGTCGGCAAGCAGGCGCACGTGCTCTTCGGCGGCAGCGCCCCGCACGCGAGCCCCATCGACGTCTTTCGAGCGCTTCCCGGAGACGGTGGTGGGGCTCGAGCCGCTGGCCGCGCTCGATCGGCTTCGTGAGCCTGACCGTCATGATCGTTCACCCACGCATCAAGGCGAAGGTCGTCCACTACGTGCCGGCGCCTCTCTGGGTGGTGATCATCAGCGCGCCCCTGGCCCTGGCGTTCACGCGACATGCGGGCTTGTCGGATTCGCTCCTGGTGCACATTCCCGACGATCTCCTGGGGAGCCTCGTTCACCCGGACTTCTCCCGCATCGGTGAGCCGCGGTTCTGGTTCGTCGTGATGACGATGACCCTCGTCACCTCCATCGAGAACGTGGTGAGCGTCAAGGCCGTCGACAAGCTCGACCCCCACCGGCGCCGCTCGGGCCTCGATCGCGACCTGGTGGCGATGGGCCTCTCCTCGATGGTCTCCGGGATGCTCGGCGGTCTACCGGTGCTGACGGTGATCGCGCGCAGCTCCGTCAACGCGAACCACGGCGCCAAGACGGGGTGGTCGAACTTCTTCCACGGCATGATCGTCCTCGCCTTCGTGGTTCTGCTCGAATCTGCGATCGAGGAGATCGCGCTCTCGGCCCTGGCCGCGATCCTGGTCTACACGGGCTACAAGCTGGCCGCGCCCCACGTCGTGCGGGACACGATTCACAAGGGGCCTGATCACTTCATCGTCTATGGCGTCACCGTCGTGGCCACCATGAGCTGGGGGCTCCTGTGGGGGATTGTGGTGGGCTTCCTCGCCGAGATGCTGGGCCACTTCCTCATCGTGGGCCTGCCCCCGCGCGAAGCGTGGCGGCTGCTCCGCGAGACCGAGATCGAGATCAAGCACGAGGGCGACGGTCCGTATCTTCTTCGCATCCGCGGTATCGCGAGCTGTCTGGCCATTCCGCGGCTCAAGCGCGCCTATGCCGAGGTGCCCAAGGGGGAGCGGATCGTCCTCGACTTCCACTCAGCCACGCTGGTCGACACGACCTTCCTCGAGTACTGCCACGAGCTCCGGCGCCGGCAGCTGATGGCGTTCAAGGACGCGTCTTTCGAGCTCATCGGGCTCGAATCACACACCGCGATCTCCGATCATCCGGACGCTCTGCACGCGCAGCAGCGCGCCAAGCACGAGCGCCGGCTCACCGCGCGGCAGCGGAAGATCGCGGAGCTCGCGAAGGCGCGGGGATGGGAGTTCGATGCCCGGCGTGACTGGGACCCGGAGCACCTCGACTACTTCGAGTTCTTCCGGATGCACCCCATCGAGTACCGCGACACCGTCGTGACCGGCAGCCACGCCATCGGCGAGCACGAGCTCGAGGTCATGCTCTGCGACGTGACCTTCGACGAGGGTGCGCTGATCCCGGAGGTCTATCACACCACGGTGCAGGTGATCCGCTTGCCCTTCGTGCTCCCGGAGCTGGTGATGGAGAAGGAGGGACTGCTCGAACGCGCCCTCGAGCTGGCTGGCCTTCACGACATCGAGCTCGAAGGCAGCCCTGCGTTTTCGCGGAAGTACTCGCTCAAGGGTCCGGACGAACGAGCCATCGTCGCGCTCATGAGCCCAGCGCTGGTTTCGTTCTTCGAGGAGGAGCCCGTCTATCACGTCGAGAGCAACGGCGACGAGCTGGTGGTCTTCAAGACCCTGATGCGCCGCGCCACGGTCGACGAGATCGAGGAGATGCTGCGCTTCGCCGAGGGCCTCTCGAAGCTCCTCGTCGCCCCACGACAGGCTCCTGACACGACGCTGACAGGAGCACTGTCGCATACCTCCATGGAGCCGGCGACGACCGCCGGCGAGGAGGGACTTCAGACATGAACGCGAACGAGATCGGAAAGCGCCTGGTCGAGCTGTGCCGCGAGGGCAAGAACGTCGAGTGCGTGAACACCTTCTACGCGAAGGACGTGGTGAGCATCGAGGCGGCACCTCCGCCGAACGGGGGCGATCGCGTCACCAAGGGCATCGACGCCGTGCGCGGCAAGAACGAGATGTGGGCCGAGATCCACGAGGTGCATTCCGCCGGCGTCCAGGGGCCTTATCCCCACGGTGAGGACCGCTTCGCAGTCCGCTTCGATTACGACGTCACCAACCGTCCCACCGGGCAGCGGATGCAGATGGACGAGGTCGGGCTCTTCACCGTCGAAGACGGGAAGATCGTGAAAGAAGAGTTCTTCTACGGGCGGTGAGGGGCGCCCGCTGCGTCGGGGGGCGCCGTCGGGCTTGACGGCGCCTCCGGCGTCGTCGAGGGTTCGCCCGAAATGCTGGGAATCGACCTTTCGGGTAAGCGTGTGCTCGTCGCCGGCGTGGCCGACGACGGCGGGTTCGGATTCGCCATCGCCAAGGCGATGATCGAGGCGGGGGCGACGGTCTGCGTCGGGACCTGGCCGCCGGCGATGACCATCTTCGAGACGCTGCTCCGGCGCGGGAAGATGGACATGAAGCTCGCCTCCGGCGAGGACATGAGCTTCGAGAAGATCTACCCCCTCGACGCCGACTTCGACCGCCTCGAGGACGCGCCCGCGGAGCTGCGTGAGTCCAAGCGCTACCGCGACCGCGGGGACTTCAGCATCGAGGGCCTCGCCAGCGCGATGAAGGGCGACTTCGGCGACGCCTGCATCGACGTCGTCGTGCACAGCCTCGCCAACGGGCCCGAGGTGAAGAATCCGCTCCTCGAGACGAGCCGAAACGGCTACCTCGGCGCCCTCGGCGCGAGCGCCTATTCGTTCGTCTCGCTCGTGCAGCACCTCGGGCCGCTGATGCGTCCCGGCGGCAGCTTCCTCAACCTCACCTACCTCGCGGGCGAGCGCGTGGTGCCGGGCTACGGCGGCGGCATGAGCTCCGCGAAGGCCGCCCTCGAGAGCGACACCCGCACCCTCGCCTTCGAGGCGGGGCGCAAGTGGGGCGTCCGCGTCAATTCGATCAGCGCGGGGCCTTACGCGTCGCGCGCGGCCTCCGCCATCGGCTTCATCAAGCGGGTGATCGACTTCTATAAGCTCGCATCACCGCTGCCGGAGGCGCTCGAGGCCTTCGAGGTCGGGGCGACGGCGGCGTTCCTCTCGAGCCCGCTCGCGCGCGGGATCACCGGAACGGTGGTGCACGTCGACAAGGGCTACCACGCGATGGGGATCCCGGCCGACCTCGAGTCGATCCTGGACGCCCTCGCGAAGGAGTGAGCGCGGCTCAGAGAAGGTCTTCGTCGTTCAGCGTGTCGCCGCCGCCTTCTTCGCCGTCACCGTCACCTTCACCTTCTGCGCCCTCTTCTTCACCACCCGAGGTCTCCTCTTCGAGCACGGTGTCGTCGTCGCCTTCCTCCGAGGGCGTCACCTGGGCCGTGGACGCCGGACACCGGTATCCCCGGCCACGTCCGACCCAGCGGCGTCCCTCTTCGGTCTGGCCGCGCTGCTCCTTGGAGTCGACGACCACGTGGGTCCCCCCCTGCTCGCCGGTCTTGTTCCGCATGAGGATGACCAGCTCGTCCTCGGTGCGTGGCCGCGCGGCGTCGGCCTGCAGGCCGATGGGGATGTCGCCGATGAGGTTGCACCCCATGGGAAGATCGGCGTCGTTGGCCACGTGGACCAGCTGCCCCTTGTCGGTGAGCGCGATCGCGGTGGAGCATCCAGAAGCCGCGAAAAGGGCGGCGATGACGATGACGACGAGCCTCGAAGACATGCGCATTTTCTCCTCGTCGCGGAGGCTACCGAATCCGTGCTGAGGTGGCGAGGCTCGTTTGTCAGACTCTCGGTGCTCCTGGCGCTCTTTGCCTGGGGATGCGCGGAGACGGCGCCGCCCGGCCCTCTGACCTCCGATCCCCGGCCTGAGAGATCCGTCGCGTCCGTGGAGCCGGCTACGCGGCCGCGCGAGCCGGAGGAGGTTCCCGCAGAGGGCTCTCAGGCGCCCGCCGCGCTCACCTGCCTCGCCGAGAGCTACCCAGACGCGATCCGAGAGGTGGTCCAGCGCGACGGAGTTTGGGTGGCGGTCTTCGCCGACGGGCGTGAGGCGCCGTGGGACGACGGTCGCGAAAAGGACTACGAGACGCGACTCGACGATCCCGACCTCGAAGACACCCTCGCGCAGCCCTATCCGGCGGGCAGCGATCCGAGCCCGCCTGGTGAAAACGTCGAGCCCGGCCGCGTTCGACACGCGATGCTCCTCGAGAACGCATACGGCGCGAGCGAGCGGGCGGTTCGCGCGCATCTCACGCGCATCCCCTGGCCGGGCGGCGGCAGCGTGCGCTTCTCGTCGCGCAATGGCGCGGCGGATGCGCTCCGCCAGATCATCGGCGAGCTGTCAGGCCTGCCCGCCGAGGCGCGCCCCTGCGTCGAACCACCCATCGGCTCGTTCTTCCACCGCACCATTCGCGGCACCGAGCGCCTCTCGCCCCATGCCTTCGGCATCGCGGTCGACCTCAACACCTCCTGTGGGGAGTACTGGCGGTGGCAGCGGCCTTTCGAGGGACGGTGGCAGAGTCACATGCCGCGCTCCCTCGTCGACCTCTTCGAGTCCCATGGCTTCGCCTGGGGCGGGCGCTGGTACCACTACGACACCTTCCACTTCGAGTACCGGCCCGAGCTCTTCCGCTGCCGCTAGGTCGGTGCAGCTGGCGTGCCCGCGGTCTCCGCCAGCGCCGCTCGCACTTTCGCGGCGAGCTGGGTGCTCGTGAACGGCTTTTGCAGGAAGTTCAGCGCGTTACCGGTCACGCCGTGCCGCGCGATGTGATCCTCCGCGTAACCGGAGATGAAGAGCACTGGGGCCTCGGGGACGATCGGCCTGAGCTGGTCAGCCAACTGTCGGCCGTCCATCTCGGGCATGACGACATCGGTGATGATCAGTTGAATCGTGCTGCGATGCTGCTCTGCCAGTCGGAGCGCCACGCTCGGAGAAGGGGCCGAGAGAACCCGGTAGCCCGAGGATTCGAGCATCTTCTTGCTCACCCGCAAGAAGGCCGGCTCATCCTCTACCAACAGGATCGTCGCATCCCCGTTCTTCGCTCGGACTGCCGTTCGCTCGGGCATCCACGTGGGCGATGCCCCCTCGTGCGTGCGCGGCAGATAGATGTCGAACTTCGCTCCGGCTCCTTCCGCGCTCTCCACGTGCAACAACCCGTCATTCTGTTTGACGATGCCATAGACCGTCGCGAGCCCGAGGCCGGTGCCGCGGCCGACGCCCTTGGTGGTGTAGAAGGGCTCGAAGAGGTGCGCCTGCGTCTCCTGGGTCATGCCGCAGCCATCGTCTCTCACGGTGAGACGCACGTATTCGCCGGGGGGTGCCCCCAGCTCCGCGGAGTCCGCGGCGTCGATGGACACGTTTCGCGCTTCGATCGTGATCGTTCCGACTCCGTCGATCGCATCGCGGGCATTTGCGCAGAGGTTCGTGAGGATCTGGTCCACCTGGCTCGGGTCCATCTTCAGCGACCACAGGTCCAGGGCCGGCTGCCATTGCAGGTCGATGTTCTCTCCGATGAGCGGCCCGAGCATCATGAGGGTCCGCGGGACCGTTTCACGCAAGTCGATGGCCAAAGGTGAGATCGGCTGCTGGCGCGCGAAAGCCAGGAGCTGTCGGGTGAGGCTGGCGGACCGCTCGGCCGCTGCGCGAACGTAGATCAAGTCGTCTTCCAGCTCCGTGCCGGCGGCCTTGGCCAGCGCGAGGTCCACGTGCCCGAGGATCACTCCGAGCATGTTGTTGAAGTCGTGCGCCACGCCGCCCGCCAGGCGGCCGATCGACTCGATCTTCTGGGACTCGAGCAGCTGTTGCTGCATTTGCGCGTGCTCCCGCTCTGCGCGTTTGCGATCGGTGATGTCGATGAGGATGCCGACGTGGCCGACGTACTCGCCGCTCGGCGCCAGGCGGGGCTCGGCGACCGTCTCGGCGACCCGCCACTGCCCGTCCGCTCTGCGAACGCGAACCTCCGCGCGGAAGGGGAGTCGCTCTCGAACGGCCTTCATCACCTGCGCGACGTACGCTGCCTCGTCCTCCGGGTGCACCAGCGGGCGCCAACCTTCCGACTCGACCTGCGCCGAGGTGACGCCGAAATATTCGCAGTAGGTGCGGTTCACGAACTGGGTGCCGCTCTTCACGTCGTCGACGAAGAGGACGATCGGTGCGCCGTCGGCGAGCGCACGGAAACGCGACTCACTCTCCCTGAGGGCTTCCTCCGCGCGTTTCCGGTCGGTGATGTCGACGTGGGTGCCGATCATCCGGAGCGGCTGTCGGTCGTCGGTCCACGCAGTGACCAGGCTGCGCGACTGCACCCAGATCCAATGACCCTCGCGGTGCTTGAGGCGGTGCTCGACCGCATGGACGGCCTTGCGCCCGGCGAGGACTTCCTCGGCGTCGGCCAGAGCCGCCGGAAGGTCGTCGGGGTGAACCAGCGACGTGAGGGTCTCGAAGCGGTTTGCGATCTCATCACGGGAGTAGCCGGTGATCTCGAGCCAGCGATCCGAGAACTCCATCGCGCCGGTGGGGATATCCCAGTCGAGCACGCCGACCCCGGTGCCCTCGATGGCGAACAGCCACCGGGCAGCCTGCTCACTCAACGATTCTTCGGCGCGCAAGAGGCGCAGCCGTAGCTCGCTTTCATCCGCACTCGAGTCGGCGAGCACGTCCTCCCCGTCGACCCGTCCCTTCCACTCACTCATCGTCACGCCTCCCCAGGCGCGACTACCGTACCATTGGGGATCCGTCGCCGTCCCCGGCTCGCACCCCACCCATCGGGGTGCGGCTGCCCGGGATGGTTTACGATGAGGCGCTCATGACCCGCTTCCCCGTACGCGTTTTCCTCGCATGTGTCTTGGGCATGGATGGGTGTCGGGTCGGGTTCAGTCACGAAGCGCCGGACACCGGACTGGACGCCATGCTCCCAGACACCTCGCCGAGCGATACCGGGGCGATGGACACCGCGCTCACGGAGACCGCACCATCGGATACGGGGGCAGATACTGCGATGGACACCCTCATGCCGGACTCGACCTCGTTCGACGTGGGCCCCGACGAGGGCCCTATCGACGTGGGCCCTGGGGATGGCGGACTCATCACGTGTAGCGGCTCCGACATCTGCGACTTCACCTGCACCACCCCACCCTGCAGCTATCACTGCGCGGACACCTCCGAGTGCCACATCAACCGCACGATGGTGCGTTGCATGATCTACTGTGATCTCGGCGCAACGTGCGACGTCGACTGCGGCACGGAGACATGCATGATGTGCGGCGATTGTGGGTTCAGCTGTCGCATGGGCATGTGCGGGACGTAGGCTCAGTCCGTCTCCGCCCTACGCCGCCTTCTCCTCGCGCGCCTTCACCCACGCTGCCGTCTGCTTCACCGCCTCCTCCACCGGCGTGGCCTCGACGCCGAAGGTCTCGCGAAAGCGCGCGTCGTCGACGATGAAGTCGCTCTCCCACTGGTAGGTCATCTCCGCCACCGCCGCGAGGAGGGGGACGAAGGTGCCGGCGCCGCTCAGAAACCAGCTCGGGAGCTTGCGGATCTTCGCGTCGCCGTGGCCGAGCGCCTCGGACACGCGGTCGAGGAGCGCGCGCGTGGTGCCCTGCCAGGCGACGGGCAGATGAAAGACGCCGCCTTCGGGTGTCGGCTCCGTGCCCAGGATGGCAAGCCCGCGCGCCACGTCCGGAACGTAGCTGTAGCTGTGCACCACGTCCGGGTCGCCGATCACCTCCACCGCCTTGCCCTCGGCGAGTCGCTCGTACGCGCGCTCCGAGAAGACCGCGCCGAGGCTGGCCTCGGGTCCGAAGAAGTCGGACGCCCGCCCGGAGGTGAAGTGAAAGTCCCCGCGATCCGCCCGCGCGCGAAGCTCCGCGTAGAGCTTCGCCCGGAGGCGCCCCTTCTTCGTCTCGGCGCTCATCTCGCTCTCCTCCGTCATGGGTGCGCCCTTCCGGTCGCCGTACATGTAGACGTTGTCGAGAGTGACGAGTCGGGCGCCCGCGTGCTGTGCCGCGTCCGCGACCGCCCGATAGAGCGGCGGCAGGAGCGTCTCCCACCTGTGGTAGGCGGCCGGGTTGGTGCAGTTGTAGACGACCTCTGCGCCCTCCGCGGCGCGCTTGGCGAAGTCGCCGTCCGTGATGTCGCCCCGAAGCCAGGTGAGGCCGGCCTTGGCCGATCCCGGCTCGCCGCGACGGACGATGCGGACCTCGATCCCCTTGGCCAGCAGCTCGTCTGCGAGGAGGCGGCCTACCTGGCCGGCGCCGAAGATGGTGTGGATGCGGGTGGTGTCGTTTTCGTTGGTCATGTCGTCTCGCTCCCTTCTCCTCGAATCTGGGTGTTGCGTGGATTGCCAACAACCGCCAATATCGGGACTCTTGGTTGCAGAAATGCAAGACCATCCACCGCCCTTGGCGGCCACCTTCGCCGACCTCCGGTGGGACGACCTGCGCTATCTCCTGGCCCTCGCACGCGAGCAGCGGCTCAAGGGAGCGGGGGCGCTCCTCGGCGTGAACGCCTCCACCGTCAGCCGGCGCCTCGAGGCTCTCGAGGAGGCGATCGGCGCTCGGCTCTTCGATCGCCTGCCCTCGGGGCTCGCGCCCACCGCCGCCCTCGAAGCACTGCTGCCCCACGCCGAGGCGGTGGAGGGCTCGGTGGAGGCCTTCGTTCGAAGCGTCGCAGGCTTCGAGCGCGAGGCCGAAGGCACCGTCCGCGTCACCGCGCCTCCCGGTGTGGCCGAGCACTTCGTGGCGACCTGGGTGCGCGAGCTGCGGGCGCTTCATCCGGGCATCCGTCTCGAGCTCGAGGGCCGTATCGGCTACGCCGACCTGACGCGACGCGAGGCGGACATCGCCCTGCGCGCCTTTCGCCCGACTCAGGGTGACCTGGTCTCCGTCAAGATCGGCGAAGTGGAGGACACCGTCCTGGGCTCGAAGACCTACGTCGAAGAGCTCGGCACGCTTCGGCGTCTGGATGACGCCCGCTGGATCCAGTGGGATCGCGACCTCGCGCATTTCTCGACGGCACGCTGGCTCGAGTCGCAGGTGCATCCCGACTCGATCTGGCTCCGCACCAGTCACATGGGCGCGCAGGTCGAAGCAGCGGAGCGTGGCGTGGGGTTGTTGGTGGCGCCCACGATCTACGAAGGCGTCCACGGTCTCGTGAAGGCGAAGCTCAGCCCCGCGCTCCGCCGCGCCCTCGTGCCCTTCGAGAGCCAGCAGTTATGGCTCGTCGGGCATCGCGCGCTTCGTCACGTGCCGCGGATCGCGGTGGTCTGGGACTTCATCCTCGAACGCACACGAGAGCTGGGCGCGCTCCAAACCTGAATCTGCGATCACGATTCCCGAACGGAGGATCGCAGACGAGCGAGGAACGTCGCGGAATCGGGCTCGTCCATTTGGTCAGGGCCCGCTGCAGTCCATGGGCAGGCAGCTGGTCGTGCAGTTGGTGGGGTCTTCGCAGGTGTAGCTGCATCCCCCGCCGAGGCACTGGAAGGTGCAGCCGGTGATCGCGCCCGTGCATTCCATCCCGCAGTTGCCGGTCGTGCAGGACGCGGTGCAATCGGTCGAGTCCTCGCAGCGAACGGTGCAATCGCCACCGGCACAGCTGAAGGAGCAGTCGGTGGCGGCGCCGCCGGTGCAGACCTGCGTGCAGCCGCCCCCTGCGCAGCTCGCCACGCAGTCGGAGTCGCAGGTCTGTACGCAGCCGCCGCCAATGCAGGTTTGCGGGGTGCCCGAGACGTTCGCGCACATCCCCTCGCTGCACATCGTCCCCGGGCAGATGCTCGTGGCCATCTGCGCGGAGAGGGTGATTGTCACCCTCTCTTCGGTGGGGAGCTCGAGGGTGCGCTCGCCAGAGGCGAACCACTCGCAGGCGGCGTTGCCGGCCCGAGCGCCGAAGCAATAGGACCCTGGCGGCAGGGATGGCGGCAACGTGTCCGGGGTGGTCGGATGCACCACCTCGTCCCAGAGCACGTCGGTGCCGGGGCAGGGGCCCGCGAGGATCCGGGCGTCGAGGCGCACCGCCTGCGCTTCGAGGTCCGGCGAGTCGAAGGCGAGATCCCACTCGAGGCCTCGGTCGGCGCATCCCCACACGAGGACCAGGAGAGTCGCGGCGCATCGAGCTCGCACGCCGCGATGATAGCGCGACCTGACGGGCTTGCGCTGGCTGACACGGACCGCTCGCGGCGCGTACCCTGCTGTCGTGCCGCTCGCACCGGGGGACGTGATCGCGGACAAATACCGCATCGAAAAGCCGCTCGGCGAGGGCCGCATGGGGCGGGTGTGGGTGGCGACCCACGGCGTGCTCCGCAAGCAGGTCGCCCTCAAGGTGATGGAGGAGCGCTTCCGCGTGAGCAACGACCTGGTGGAGCGCTTCTTCCGCGAGGCGGTGGCGGCGGGCAAGGTCGATCACCCGGCGATCACCCAGGTCTTCGACGCGGGCGTGCACGAGGGGTCGCCGTTCATGGTGATGGAGCTCCTCCACGGTGAGGACCTGAGCCAGCGGCTCGAGCGGGAGCAGAGGCTCTCGCTCGAGGAGACGTTGCTGATGGCGCGGCCCATCCTCTCCGCGCTCGACGCAGCCCACCGCGCCGGTGTGGTCCACCGCGACATCAAGCCACCGAACATCTTTCTCGCGAAGCGGGCCGACGGCATCGTCACGCCGAAGCTCCTCGACTTCGGGATCGCGAAGCACATGGGCAATCCCTTCTTCGACCGCCTCACGGGGACCGGCTCCGTGATCGGCACCCCGCTCTATCTCGCCCCGGAGCAGGTGCAGAGTGAGACCGGGGTCGATCACCGCGCCGACATCTACTCGGTCGGCGTCACCCTCTTTCATTGCCTCTCCGGAACGACCCCTTACGAAGCCGCGTCGTTTCCCGAGCTGATCGGCAAGATGTTCTCGGAAGGGCCGCGTTCGCTCGCCGCCGTTGCTCCGGACATCCCGCCAGCGGTCTCTGAGGTGATCCAGCGTTGCCTCGCGCATCGTCCGGGCGATCGCCCACAAACGGCGCTCGCGCTCCTCGAAGGACTCGACCAGGCCGCATCCGGCGCGTCCGCCGTGGCAGACGAGCAGAAGACGGAGTTCCTGGCGTGGGGGTCGGAAGTGTCATCGCCGGCACAGCCACAGCCGCCGCCCACACGCTACGTCCCCGTGGCGCCCGCGTCCGAGCCCCCTTCGCCAGTCCCCACGCGTCGGGGGACGGCAGCGCCCGCGTCCGAGCCTCCGCAATCCTCGCGCGGTGGCGAGGTGTTCGAGCGGAGGGCTCCGTCGAAGGATCGCCGGTGGCTCGTGGGAGCGCTTGCGGGCGTGGCCCTCCTCGGCTTCGGGACCCTCGCGGCGCTCGGCCTCTGGCTCTTCGTCCTTTCGCCAAAAGAGACGCCTGCCGCCGATCCCCCGAGCGTCGTCACCCCGACCACCGACCCACCTCCCGCCGAGGATCCGCTGGACGCGGGCGCGCCCATGGAACCCAGCCAGGTCCCGGTGCGCGGAGATCCTGCGCCCAACACCGCCGGCCCCGAAGAGGTGGAGGGCAGGGCGCAGCTGGAGGTTCGCGCCGACCCATCCGGCGAGTGTTTCATCGACGGAGAGCGCGTCGGGGTCACGCCGCTCACCGAGTGGGTCGCGGCCGGACCGCACAGCATCGCGGTGGTCTACGGGCCGCTGCGTCAGCGCACCGAGGAGATCGTGCTCCGGCCGGGGGAGTACCGGGTCTTGAGCCTCGGCGACGTCGCCGAGTGACCACCTCTCGTCGCCTTCGCCCATCTTGTGCTCGGCGCCAACTCCGCGTACCAAGCGTCATGACCAAGCTCCTCCTCCCCACCTTGGGCATCCTCCTCCTCGCGTGCTCCTCGCCTCCCGGTCGTGAGCCCGAGACCGCGTCGGAGTCGCACGAGGGTGCGGGCGACGAACGAGAGGCATCGAATCCGCCTGTCGACGTGGTGTGCGCCACCATCTCCGCCGATCCCGGCTGGAGCTGTCCCGAAGACCAGACGATGCGGGGGCGCGCCGGTCAGCTGTGTCCGAGCGGGGCCGAGATGCAGGAGGTCCCAGGCACCTATTCTTTCCCCGAAGCGCCGGTTCCCGCGAGCGAGATGCCCGAAGGGGTCCACATCACCGACTCGGGTCTCGGCACCTGCGTGGTCCGCGCCGGGACCGGCTCCCAGCATCCCACCGCGAACGACTACGTCGAGGTGCACTACCTGGGTTGGAACTCCGCGGACGGCGTCTTCGACGCGAGCGTGAATCGCGGCTCTCCCCTGCGCTTCCGCCTCGACCAGGTCATCGACGGCTGGACCGAGGGAATGCAGCTCATGGTGCCGGGCGAGGTGCGTCGCTTCTTCATCCCCGAGTACCTCGCCTACCAGGGCCGGCCCGGCCGCCCGGGCGGGATGCTGCTCTTCGACGTCGAGCTCCTCGGCGTGTCCGATACGGAGTGACGGTCGTGGGATCGAAGGCGCTCTGAGGCGTTCAGGCCCTGGACGCGGCTTCGCGCGACTGGGGTCGTCGCGGGCGCGAACGCGGCTTCCGATCCGCTTAATCGGGACTTCTCGCCGCTTCCGGCGCGGCACGCAGCCTGCAGTGAACGGGGGGAGATGCGTGCGCCAGTCCTCCTCTCCGTCCTCCTCCTCACCGGCTGCAAGGGGTACGTGGGCGACCCCGGCGCGGGGCCAGGGACCGGTCGTGAACCCGATGAACCCGGGCCCGCAGAGGGGGAGGTCTTCGTCCCAGCGCCCGCTACCCTCCACCGGCTGACCCGCGAGGAATACCGGAACACACTTCGCGATCTGATGCCCGAGGGGACGCCCATCCCCGACGCGCTCGAGGTCGACACCTTCATCCACGGCTTCTCCACCGTCGGCGGCAGCGAGCTCACCATCCCCCCTCTCGCCGCCGAGCAGTACGAGAACGCCGCCATCGCGGTGGCCAGCGCGGTCTTCGACGACGAAGGGCGCCGCGGCGCGCTCCTCGGCTGCGAGCCGACAAGTGCAGACGACGCGTGCACCACCGGTTTCATCGCTGACTTCGGCCGGCGCGCATTCCGCCGCGCGCTCTCTGCCGAAGAAGAGGCGGCGTTCGCGGCCCTCGCCGCCGATGTCGGTGCGCGCCTGCGCTCACCCGTGGAAGGGCTGCGCTGGACGCTGGTGGCCATCCTGCAGTCGCCCGACTTCCTCTTCCGGGTGGAGCTCGGCGAAGCGGACCCGGGGGACACGAGCCGCTATCGCTACACCAGCACCGAGATGGCGAGCCGCCTTTCGTACCTCCTGTGGCGTTCGACGCCCGACGCGCAGCTCCTCGACGCGGGTGAGCGGGGCGCGCTGGTCACCGACGACGGGCTGCGGCGCGAGGTCCAGCGCATGCTCGACGATCCCCGCGCGGCGCCTGCGCTCTCGAGCTTCTTCGGTGAGCTCATCAGCCTCCAGCGCCTCGACGCCGTCGCCAAGGATCCCGACCTCTACCCGGAGTGGACGCCGTCCCTGCGCGCGGCGATGCGTCAGGAGCTCGAGCTGCTCTTCGCGGAGATCGCGCTCGACGACGGAGCCGACTTCCGCGATCTCTTCGACACCGACGTCACCTTCGTCGACGCCGAGCTGGCCGCGCTCTACGACCTCCCGCCCCCCACCGAAGACTTCGAGCGCACGATCCTTCCGCCCGAAGCGCAGCGCGGGGGCCTCCTCGGACGCGCAGGCATCCTGGCGCTCTTCTCCCACGCGACGCTCACCTCGCCGACGAAGCGGGGGCGATTCGTGCGGATGGGGCTGCTCTGCGAGGACATCCCGCCCCCGCCCCCCGGCGTCGACACAACCCTCGCCGAAGACGCGGAGACCGGGCCTCAGACGCTCCGCGAGCGACTCGAGGAGCACCGGGCGAATCCCGCGTGCGCGAGCTGCCACGAGCGGATGGATCCCATCGGCTTCGCCCTCGAGCGCTTCGGGCCGCTGGGCGAATACCGCGAGACGGAGGGCGGTCTTCCCATCGACACCGCGACCGATCTCGACGGCGAGGCCGTGGCCGACGCCGCCGAGCTGGGTGCGGTGCTCGCGGAGGACGACCGCCTCGCGGGGTGCGTGGCCCGGCGGCTCTACCGCTATGCGACGGGACACCTCGAGGAGGAGGGCGAGGAGGTCGTGGTCGCTTCGCTCACGGATGCATTCCGCGACAGCGGTCACCGCTTCGTGGCGCTGGTGGAGGCGATCGTCCTGAGCCCCGGGTTCCGCTACGCGCTTCCGCCGGCGGGCGCGACCGGCGGAGGCGCCTGCATCACCGGCGAGCGCCGGGCCTGTGACGCGAGCTGCGGCACCGGCGAACAGGTGTGCGCGGGCGGCGCGTGGGGCGAGTGCACCTTCGCCCCGGCGGCGGAGACCTGTGATGGCGCAGACGACGACTGCGACGGCATGGTGGACGAAGGTCTCGGCACCCGGCTCATCGAAGGGACCTTCGCCGACCTGATCGCTCATCACCCCGGCTGTGACGGGGTCACGGAGGTCGTCGGCCCGAGCTGCAACGCCGCCATCAGCCGCTACTGCACCGCCACGGGCTGCAGCGCGGGCGGCTTCGGGCCGGTCGAGAGCTCCGGGACCGTCGCCCACTTCACCTGCGTCGACGGTCAGAGCTTCACGACGTCCTACTCGGTGCTGAGGACCCATCACGACGTCTGCGACGGAACGCGCGAACGGATGGGGCCGAACTGCAACGCCGCTTTCCACCGGTTCTGCGCGGCCAACGGTTTCGTCAGCGGCTTCGGGCCGGCCGAGAACAGCGGTGACGTCGCGGTGGCGACCTGCGTGCGCGACGCCGAGACGCGCTCTATCACTTACGGCGTCCTCGCGACCCACCACCCGTCGTGTACCAGCGCGACGCGGATCGGCGGGGCATGCAACGCCGCGATCAAACGCTACTGCGTTTCGGAGGGCTTCGTGAGCGGCTTCGGGCCGGTGGAGAACAGCGGCGACAGCGTCGCCGTGACCTGCGTGGGAGGTGCGCCATGATCACGCGACGAGGCTTCTTGCGCGGCATCCTCGGGGGCGCGGCGGTGAGCGTCGCGCTGCCGGTGCTCGACCTGACGCTGAACGATCACGGCACCGCCTTCGCCGACGGCTCGGCCATGCCCGATCGCTTCGGGCTCTGGTTCTGGGGTAACGGCGTCAAGCCCGACCGCTGGGTGCCGGCGACCCGTGGCGCGGGTTACACGCCGTCGCCCGAGCTGGTGCCGCTCGCGGGTGTTCGCGACTGGGTGAGCATCGTCAGCGGCTGCGCCATCAAGACGGCGACCCACCCGCATCACTCGGGTTTCAGCGGCATCCTCACCGGCGCCCACTACTATCAGGTGGGCACCACCCGCGACACCATCATCTCCACCTGCCCCAGCGAGACGGTGGACATGATCGCGGCGCGCCACTTCGAGGGCGACGCGCCCTTCCGCTCCCTCGAGATCGGCATCACGCGCTTTCGCGGCACCGACGAGGGCACCGCCTTCCAACACCTCAGCCACAACGGCCCCAACAACCCCAACCCCTCCGAGTACTCGCCCCAGCGTCTCTACGAGCGCCTCTTCGGCCGCCCCCTCGACGCCGACGTCGACCTCGCGCGGCAGAGCGTCCTCGACGCGGTGGGCGGACAGATACGCCGCCTGAATGCGCGTGTGGGCGCGCGTGATCGCGTACGTCTCGAGCAGCACTTCGACTCGGTGCGGGCCCTCGAGGCGCGCCTCGCCGCCGGCGTGGGTGCGTGCACCGCGCCCGACGCGCCGGGAGACTTCCCCGACGTCGGCGGCCACGAGCAGATCGCCGAGCAGAACGCCGCGATGAGCGATCTGCTGACGCTCGCGCTCGCGTGCGACATGACCCGCGCCTTCTCCGTGCTCTTCAGCCCCTCCGGCTCCGGCGTCATCGTCTGGCCGGCGGGCGCGACCAACAGCCTTCACCAGACCTGCCACGACGAAGCCGGCGCCCAGCCCATCGTCCACGCCGCGACCACCTACACCATGGAGCAGCTCGCCTATCTGCTCACCCGGCTCCGGGACACACCGGAAGGGGACGGAAACCTCCTCGACCACATGGCGATCCTCTGCACCTCCGAGCTCGCCGACGGAAAGACCCACCAGAACACCGACTTCCCAATCATGATCGCGGGCAAGGGCAACGGGCGCCTTCGTGGGGGCGTTCACTACCGCTCGACCTCCAGCGAGAACACGAGCAAAGGCGTGCTCACGGCGCTGCGCGGCGCGGGGGTCCCCGCGGCGAGCTTCGGCGCGGGTCCGGGGCAGACCTCCGCGTCCATCGGCGCGCTCGAAGCCTGACAGCGCCTCGAGACCACCGGATGGGCACCAGGAACGCGAGCGCTTGAGGCCCTCCAGGCGGGCGCGATACCATGGGCGCCGGTGAAGAAGCTCTACCCCGTCGTTCTCTCCGTCTGCCTTCTACTCGCGTCGATGCTGATCGCCGGCTGTAACAATCGAGGCCGCACGCGTGGCCGCATCGATGGTTCCGTCAGAGTCGACTCGTCGGTGCCGGGGGACGGCAGCGTGGACAGCACCGCTCCGGACACCAGCGTGACCTTCGACACGGGCGTCGATGCGGTGGACTCCGGCCTTCCCGGCGCGTGCCCGATCTTCACCATGGCCGCCGGCGCGGGCGCGATCGCTGGGGGCAGCACGCTCGGCCTGGAGAACAACCAGGGCGGGAGCTGTGGCGGCGATGGCGCGCCCGAAGCGATCATCGTCTGGTCGGCGCCGACCACGGGCACATGGACCCTCGACACCATCGGCTCCGACTTCGACACCGTGCTCTACGTGCGGAGCGGGACCTGCAGCGGCACCGAGGTCGATTGCAACGACGACTCGAGCAGCACCCAGTCGAGCGTCACCATCACGGCGACCGCGGGCGAGAGCTATTACATCTTCGTCGACGGCTACAGCTCGAACTCCGGGAACTTCGTCCTGAACGCGACCGACGGCGGCGCCTGAGAGTTGGCTCGATCCGTGCGTATTCCGCTCTCGAACACGAGAGAGGGATATGCAGATCACCGAAAAAGCCCCGATTAAGTCCTTTCGCGCCGGATGGGGAGCGCTCCTCCTGATGTCGTCAGTCCTCATCGGCTGTAACGCGTCGGGTGCGCCCGACTCCACCATGGGCTCCGGACGAGGCGCGACCGGAGGCGACGCGGGTGGACCTCCGGCGGCCGCGAGCGAGACCTGCGGCAACGGTCTCGACGATGACCGCAACGGTCGCGTGGATGACGGTTGTCCTTGCGTGGCGGGCGAGACCCAGAGCTGTTGGCCCCTCGATCCCGCCAAGCGCAACATGGGCCTCTGCGGCGACGGATCGCAGACCTGCGAGGCCAGCTCGGCCGAGTTCTCGACGTGGGGCCCCTGCTACGGCTACGTGGAGCCGGTCGTCGAGATCCCCGACAACTGCGCTGACGAGGACTGTGATGGCACCATGCCCGGGTGCGGCGACTCCTGCGGCGAGTTCGAGGTTTGCGGCAACGGCATCGACGACGACTGCGACGGCTACGTCGACTGCATGGACACGGACGCGGGCTGCGATTGTCCAGGCACGACCGACGACGGCGGCGGCGACGACACCTGCCCGCCGGGCGCAGATTGCGTCTGCGAAGAGCGATGCGTCCCCGGCGCGTGGCGCTACTGCGACGACCCGGTCTATTGCTACTGGGGACGGCAGGAATGCGCGCCCGACGGAAGCTGGGGCGCCTGCACCGAGACCACGACGATCCCGGACGGCTGCGACGACCCGGGCATCCCCATCCCGGTGCCGATTGACGTGCCCGTCTATTACGACTCGGATTGCTGCGTGGCTCACGGCTTCTGTTGCCAGAACTTCGGACACGACCCGAGCCTCGACGTCGACGCGAGCGTGGGGGACTGCGCGGCGGCGGTCGAAACCGTCTGCTCGCCGCGCTGATCGCAGGGCTCTTCACACTCGGCGTGGTCGGGTGTGACGGGCCGGCGTCGCCGGTCGAGCACGCCGAGGTCGTGGCCTTCGGCGTGCCCGTCCCGGCGCCCGCGGCCAGCGACGTCGCGGACGCGACGTGCGTGGACATCGGCGCGGGTCATCGCGTCTGCTATCGCGACGAGGCGGTGATCCCGGTGGAACGCCCGGTCCCTGCGCTTCTGCTCCCCGAGGACGCCCGCTGGCGCTGCGCTGGCACCGGGAGCGAGCGGCGGTGCGTGGCGACGCTGGTGCGGCCGTTCTCCTGCGACACGGACACGTGCGTCCAACGCTTTCCGGCGCTCCCCAGCGATGGGCCGACCGAATGCTCCGAGGTGAGCGGGGTCGTGCTCTGTCGCACGCGGAGCGCGCCGGCCGGTGTGGTGCCCGGGCCCGACGCGATCGGATGGCTGTCGGGGGAGGCGCCGAGCCAGGAGCCGGGCGAGACGCTCCAGATCTTCGTCGACCTCTCGCCGCAGCGGCCCGCCGACCTGCCCGCGAGCGAGTGCCACTTCGAGCATCGGCCGATGATCCATCGGGTCTGCCGGCCATCGGAGGGGGCGGATGGCGCGGTCGGTGGCGCCGGGCCCTGCGACGACGGGCTCGTGCGCGCGGGCGGCGTGTGTGTTCCCGAGCGTCTGCCGCGCGGGGAGTGCTGGACCACCCCGGATTGCTCCGAAGGGCGGCGGTGCGTGCTCTCGAGCTGCGTGGAGGGCGGGTGAGGGGGCGGCGCGCGCTTCTGCTCCTGGGGCTCGTCGTCGGAGCGGCGTGCGCGGACGAGTCGCTGCCCGCTCCGGTGCTGGTCGACGTGATCGTGCCGGCGTTTCGCGGCGCTGCCGATGCAGAGCCTCCGGTGACGATCCCGAGCGAGGCGCTGGTCTCGGCCGAGCCGCGCGGCCCAGGGCGCTGGGCGCTCTCCATTCGACCGGTGGGCGAGGTGCGCGTGCAAACGGATCGCACCTGCCCGGCTGTGATGGAGAGGAGCGCGGCTGCGGTGGATCCGATCCTCGCGCTCCAGCCGCTCTACGAGATCGTGGGCGAGCGCGACCAGATCGGCTTCGGCGAGAGCTTCGAGCTGCGCGTGGAGAGCGAATGCGAAACGATGGAGGGCGCGCGCTACGAATGGCGGAGCGAGGGACCCGAGCTCCCGGAGCTGAACGCCGACGGTGCGACCGTCCGCGGACGGATGCCGCCCCTCGCCTCCGCGCTGGGGATGCTTCCGCGCGGCGACGGGGTGATCGCGATCTCGCCGCGGACGCGCGGGACCTGGACCCTGAAGCTCGCGATCACGCTCGCCGATGGCGCGACCCGACAGGACGAGGTGACGCTTCACGCCGCGGCGCGCGCGACCGGGATGCCCTCGGTGCCGATCCACGTGGCGTTCTATGTGCGCGGGAGCGACCTCGCTTCGGTTCAGGGACCTCCGAACGCGGAGCCGCCCATCTTCGAAGAGGTGGCGGAGGGGATCCGCCGCTTCGTCGCGCGCGGGACTGGTCGCTACAGCTTCGTGAACGAAAGCGGCGAGCTCGCGCTCTCCCTCTTCGCAGGCTCCCACGCCTCGACCCCCCTCGACTGCGGACGCAGCGAGTGTCACGCCGCGGCGACCGAGCATGCGTCAGCGAGCCCCATGACCACGGTCTTCTCACGCCTCGTCGAGGACGAGAGCTACACGCCGGGCTGCGCGATGGGCTGCCACACCCTCGGCGAGCCCGGCACCGACGATGGGGGCTTCGTCGCCATCGCCGACGCGCTGGGCGAGGCGGCTCCGGGTCGTGGCCATGCCGGTGCATACGACGCACTTCCGCGGGAGATCCGTCGCCTGAGCGGCGTCGGCTGCACCGCTTGCCATGGTCCGGGTGCCATCCCGGAGCCGAGCGCGCGCACGCGCATCCTGCGCACCGACGTCTGCGCCACCTGTCACGACGCGCCCCCGCGCTACGGTCACGTCGTCGCCTTTCTCGGCAACCGCATGTCCCGAGCCGCGCGCACCGACGGGCTCGACGCCGACCCGCGGTGCCTGAGTTGTCATACGACCGATGGCTTCCTTCACGGCGTTCGAGCAGAGGACGGCACGCCGCGGGAGGTCACGGTCGAGGGGCTGGGCTGCGCGACCTGTCACGCGCCGCACGCCGCCGGTTCGGGTCCTGCGCTCCTGCGCCGCCGACCGCTCCCTGCTCTCCTCTCCGGCGTGTCGTCGAGCCTGAGCGAGCATCCGGCGCGGATCTGCACCACCTGCCATGCGCCGATGGAGGGCTTCGATCTTCCGACGGCGAGCGCCACCGCGCTGGTCGTGGGGCGCGGAGGCTTCGATGCCTCCGGTGACCCGCTCGGAGCGCCCGCACCTCACGCGGAGATTTCGGGGGGCTGTCTCGCTTGTCACGGCAGCTCAGAAGCGGACGTCGAGCGAGGCGGCGGGCACACCTTCGCGGTGTCGCCGGTCGTTTGCGAAAGCTGCCACGAGGGCCGAGACTTTCGCGCTGAACGGGCCGCGCTTCGCGCCCGCGCCATCGAAGTCTTCGAGCGGACAGGCGGCGGAGACTCACGGGGTGAGGCGAGAAGCGGCGAACCGGACACGCCTCTCGCGCGCGCCCGCTGGAACGCAGCCCTGGTGCGCTTCGATCGCGGCGCCTACGCCCACGCGGGGTCCGGCGCCGATGCCCTGCTGGACGCCGCCGAGGCGCTCCTCGCCCATTGAGCGAAGCCATGGCGACGGCTGCCACGACGGTGCCGACCATTCCGCGATAGAATGGGACCCGTGAGGCCCGAGGACGAGGAGACGGTCGCTCACGTCCGATCGACGGACGCCGAGACGGTCGCTCAGCGCAGCGAGGATTGGACGAATCCTTCGCTCGAGCGGCCGCACCATCCGCGCGAAGGGGACCTGACCGAGCCCGGTGTGGAGCTCGGGCCGGAGATCGCGCGCGGGGGGATGGCGGCGGTGCGCCTGGGCAGGCAGCGCAACCTCGGTCGAGCCGTCGCTGTGAAGACCATCGCCCCGAACCACCCCGAGGACGTCACCCATCTGCTCCGAGAGGCGCGGCTGATGAGCCGGCTCGAGCATCCCAACATCCTGCCGGTGCACGAGATCTTCGTCCAGGAAGACGGAACGCCGCAGGTGGTGCTCAAGCTCATCGAGGGTGAGACCTGGGCCGAGCTCATGCGGGACCCGAAGAAGGTTCGCGAGGGCTACGGCGCCGAGGACCTTCTCGAGTGGAACCTCTCGGTGCTCGGCCACGTCTGTCGTGCGGTCGAGTTCGCCCACAGCCACGGCGTGATCCACCGCGACATCAAGCCCACCAACGTGATGGTCGGGAAGTTCGGCGAAGTCTATCTGCTCGACTGGGGCATCGCTCAGGAGACGCGAGAGTCCGACACGGGAGTCGGCGCGCTCCCGGACGACCAGATTGCCGGCACCTCGGCGTACATGGCGCCGGAGCAGTTCGAGGGTGGAGCGACCATCGGACCGTGGACCGACATCTACTTGCTCGGCGCGACGCTCTATCACGTGCTCTCGGGGAAACAGCCGCACAAGGGCAAGTCGCGCATGCAGCGAACGGCCGACATGATCGACCGCATTCACGAGTATCCCCCTCTGCCGGGCGGCGTTGCCGAGGAGCTGCGCGAGATCGTCGACAAGGCGATGCAGCTCGAGATCGGCGACCGCTACGACACGGCGGCGGACTTCCGCCGCGCGCTCGCCGAATTCTCGACCCACCGCGTGGCGAACCGCCTGGCGGCGCGTGGTGACGAGGAGCGAAAGCTCGCGCAAGAAGCGTCGGCGCGATCCGACGAGCCGGCGACGCTGCGTCACCTGGTGGCGGCGGAGATGGCCTACAACACCGCCCTGAGCGAGTGGAAGGATTGCCAGAGCGCCGTCCGTGGTCAGAGCGAGCTCGCCGTGATGCGCATCGAGCATGCGCTCGCGTCGGGGGAGCCGCGTCACGCGCTGACGCTCGTGGAAGCGCACGGGGTCGAAGGTGAGCTGCGTGAGCGCGTCGAAGCAACCGTCCGGCAGATGGAGGGCGAGGAAGCGCGCCTCCGCAAGCTCGCGGCGGACTCGGACACGGTGATCGGTCACCGGGTGCGCGGCATCGGCGGTGCGCTGGTCGTAGGGGTGTTCCTGGTGTTCTGGACCTGGTCCGCGTTCGATCCACCGCACACCGTGTATCCGCTCGCCGGTTTCACCGCGGTCGCCTTCGTGCTGATGCTTCTGGGTGTCGGCCCCTCGATGCGCCGGCTCCTCAAGACCCGGCTCAACCGCACGGTCTTCGCCATCAACGTCTTCCTGATGACCCTGACCATCGCCTGGTGTCTCGGCGGCGCCGCCATCGGGCTCTCGGTTCGGCAGGTGCTCGTCGGCATGCTCGCGCTCTGGAGCCTGGCGGCGTCGGGCATCGCCGGGACCGTCCATCCCATCGGCCTTCTGACTCCCGCAGCCTTCGCCATCGGGTTCGTCGTGGCATGTGTCGACCCGATGCTGACCGGGTGGGCGATGCTCGGGGCGGGCCTGGTCGCGCTCCTCAACCAGCTCTATCTGAACCGCTACGTCACCGGGCGAAAGGACATCGCCGCCGGCGCTAGCGCAGAAACTCCAGAACCAGATTGACGGCCTGATCGGTTTCGGGGAGCGACGCGTCGTTGAGCCAGCCGTGACGCATCCCCTCGAAGAGCTCGAGGCGGGTCGGCAGGCCCAGCTCGGCGCGCCGTTCATGCAGGTCTATGGAGTGGTGCGGTGGCACGAGCTTGTCCTCGGTGCCGTGGATCAGGAGCAGGGGCGGGTCTCCGGGCACCTGGCCGGTCGGCGATCGCGTCGCCCACGTCTGACGGTCATGGGTCCCGAGGACCGTCCCGATCAGCAGCTCCGCCGTTCGGCCTCGAACGCGGCTGTAGTCGAGGACACCGTACAGGCTCACCAGCCGGTGGTAGGGCGTCGTGGCTCGTTCGGCCGAGAGCATCATCAGGCTCGCCCCCGACGACAGCCCCAACATCGAGATGCGCGCCGGATCGCATCCGAGCCCTTCACAGCGCGCGCGCCAGAACTCGGCAGCCGCGTCGACGTCGTCGAGCTGGGCGTCGAGGCCGCCTCCGCGGAAGAGGAGGCGGTAGTCCACGGTGCACACCGCGAAGCCGCTTCGCCAGAGATGCGTCGCGAGCAGGCGAACCGGCTTCATCACGCGGCTCCCGAACATGAAGCCTCCGCCATGGACGATGATCACCGACGGATGACGCTCTCCTTCGGCGGGCAGGTATACGTCGACGACGGGATCGATCGCACCGGGCCGGCGCCGCCCGTAGCGCAGGCCCGACATCGTCGGGCTCATCGCGCGGAAGTCGGTGGGGCGTGCGCGCACCCATGCCGCGTAGAGCAGATCTCTTGGCGTCGGGCCGGCCATCGAGCGCGCCGATCATGTCATTCATCCGAAGCTTTTTCGACAGGTGTGCTCATGTGGGAATGCCGATTGCCGCTCGTGCATTACACTGGAAGAACCATGTCGTTCGATCCCGCCTCGATCCTCATCTCGCTTCTCCTCAGCTCGATCGGGTTCGTCGCCTTCGTGTACGGCAAGCGGCAGTCGCGACTGCCCCACATGGCGGCGGGTGGGATCCTGATGATCTTCCCCTACTTCGTCCCGAGCCCATGGTGGATGGCGGGCGTGGGCGTGGCGATCATCGTGGCGTGGATCACGCTGGTGCGCCTCGGGGCCTGAGGCCGCGAGAGATCAGGGAGTCGGCTCGCCCCAGCTCGAGGGCGTCGGGCCGACGACGTAGTGAAGAGTGCCGCCCGCGGCGATCTGATCGTGGGTCAGAAGGGGCGTGTCGAGGGGCACGCCGTCGAGCTCGGCGGATTGGATGTAGATGTCGGAGGGGTCGCTCCGGGTGACCTCGATGGTGAAGGTCCCGCCATCGTAGTGCGCGGGGTTCAGGTGGATCACCACGCGGTCGAGGAGCGGGGTCGACAGGTCGTACTCGGGGACGCCGGGGGCGATGGGGTAGACGCCGAGCATCGACAGGACGATGAGCGCGGACATGGCGCCCGAGTCGTCGTTGCCGGGCAGGCCGCCGGGGCTGAGGTCGAACTCGTCCCGAACGATCTGGGCGACGCGTGCCTGGGTGCGTGCGGGGGCGCCGGCGCGGTTGTAGAGCCAGGCGATGTGGAAGCTGGGCTCGTTGCCGGCGTCGAAGTGGCCGCCGTCGTAAAACGCGTCGAGGCGCGACAGGAATGGATCGGAGCCGCCGTAGAGGTCGATGAGCGCGGGCACGTCCTGGGGCACGAAGAAGCTGAAGATCCACGCGCTCGCTTCGACGAAGCCGTTGGCGTCGCTCGTGTCCGCCGGGTCGAAGGGATCCATCCACGAGCCGTCGCGCATGCGCGGCCGCATGAAGCCGGCGGTCGCGTCCCACTGGTTTTCGAAGTTGCGTGAGCGAGCGACGAACTCGTCGACCTCCGTCGAGAGCCCCATGCCGGCGGCGTAGAGCGCCATCAGATGGTCGGTGTAGGCGTACTCGAGCGTCATCGACGCCGCCTGGTGCGTGTCGCACTCGTAGCCGAAGTAGCCCTGGGTCATGTACTCGGGCGGGGTGCCGAGACCGAAGTAGCCGCAGCCGCCCGCGTCCTCGAAGCCCGTGATCTCCTCGCGGCTGCTGTGGGCCATCGCCTCCCAGGCCAGCATCTCGTCGAAGTCGCGCAGGCCCTTCGACCAGGCGTCGACGATGATCGGGATGGCGTTGTTCGCGGTCATGACCCGCGAGTACCCCTGGGCGTTCCAGGTGCACTTCGGCAGCCAGCCGCCCTCCTCGTACATCACCAGCATCGAGCGCACGACGTCCCCGCGCAGCTCGGGCTCGACGAGGGTGCCGAGAGGGTGCGTGGTCCGGAAGGTGTCCCACATGCACCAGTCGTCGGTGTAGAAGGGCCGCCCGCCGCCGTCCTTCACCACCGGCGCGCCGCTGGTGGACACCACATACCAGCCTTCGGCTTCGGTGTAGTCGGCCGGCTGAAAGAGCGAGTGGTAGAGCGCGGTGTAGAAGGTCGCGAGGGACTCCTCGCTCCCGTCGGCCTGGATTCGGTTCAGCTTCTGGTTCCACGCGTCCGACGCCGCGGCGCGTACCTCGTCGAAGCCGCGGTCGCCGAGCTCGCCCCGGAGGTTCGCTTCGGCGTGGATCGCGTCCACGAGGGAGATACCCACGCGCGCCTCGATCACGCCGTCGCTCGGCCGGGCGAAGGTGCCGTAAGCACCGAGGCCGTAGCCTTCGTCGTGCGTCAGGCCTTCGTCCATCGTCGGAGGCTCGGTCGCGCGCCAGATCCCCGAGCTCGCGAAGGGCTCGCTCATCTCGATGTAGTAGTAGACGGAGACGTCGGCGGTGCCGGGGGCGACGCCGGAGAGGATCACGCTGAGGCCCGGGTGGACGTTGAAGCTCGCGCGCCCGCGGATGGCGCGGTCGCCGACCAGCTCGACGCTCATGCCTTTGGTGTTGCCGTTCGACGCCATCAGGTCGAGCACCAGGCTCGCGTCGCCTTCGGGGAAGGTGTAGCGATGCATCGCGGCATGCGCCGTCGCCGTGAGCTCCACGCGCACGCCGGTGTCGCCCAGGGTCACCGCGTAGTAGCCGGGCGCCGCCTCTTCGTCGTCGTGGGAGAAGGCCGAAGAGTAGTCGGCCAGGTCGAGGGGACCGCCGACGGGCATCATGCGGATGGAGTTGTATCCGTTGAGCGAGCCGCCCGGCCCCTCGAGCTGGAGGTGGGTGAAGCCCTCGATGCGATCGCTGCCGTATTCGTAGCCGTCGATGCTCCCGCCGGGAGCGGCGCTGTCGGGCGACGCGCGCACCATCCCGTGCGGCACGAGAGCGCCCGGGATCACGTTGCCCGAGCCCTCTGATCCGATGAAGGGATCGACGTAGCGCACGAGATCGCGCGGCGAATCGATCAGGAAGGGCGGCGGCGGATCGTAGGGCTCGTCGGGCGGATCGGGCATGGGCCGGGGCGGTGGCCCGGTGTCCACCGCCGCATCGGCGTCGGCGGCCGAGTCGGCGGCCGCGTCGGGCGCAGCGTCGGCGACCGCGTCGTCCCCGCAGGAGGCGAGGACGACGAGGAAGAGGAGCGCCTGCGCTCGAACGGAGGGCCGTCGGCTCACTCGGGCGTGATGATGAGCTGCACGTCCGCCGTCCCGGCGGTCTGCAGGGTGCCGACGAGGGTCACCATGTCCCCGGGGCTGACGGTGTAGGTCGTGTCCGCCACGTCGATCACCAGGTCGCTGCTGACCGCCGCGCACTGGGTGGCGTCCGTCGGGATCACGGTTTCGTCGTAGATCACCGCGGCCGGCTTGGGGTCGTCGCTTCCGGCCACCTCGAAGGTGAAGGTGATGTCGGCGCTGGTGTCGTTGACGTAGCAGACCGCCTCGTAGGGCACGGCCTCGTCGCCGAGCCCGGTGGCGGGACACTCTTCGCCGGTGGGCCGCATCCAGGTGTCACTCGACTCGTCGAGGGTGACCGGGATGGCATCGGGGAGCTCGGCGGTGGGCGCCGAGAGGGGGAAGCAGGAGGGCGTGCCTCCGTCGCCGGTGGTGCCGGTGTCGCCCGCGGTGCCGGTGTCGCCGGTCGTTCCCGTGTCGCCGGTGGTGCCTGTGTCGCCCGCGGTGCCGGTGTCACCCGCGGTGCCGGTGTCGCCCGCGGTGCCGGTGTCTGCCACACCGCCGTCGTCGCCACAGCCGAGGGCCACGCCGGCGAGGAGGGCCAGAGAAGGAATGATCCAAAGTCGAGTACGAGTGTGCATGGGGGGAATCAACGCCGAAGGTGGACGAGTTGTCAAACGTCAGCCGGGAAGCGGCGGGCAGCACTGGCCGGGCCGGTCGTAGCAGTAGCCGCTTGCGCAGGTGCCGCAGTCGCAGTCGGTGTCGGTGGTGCAGGCGAGGCGCTGGCAGGAGCCGTCGGTGCACCGCGTGTTGGTGCCGCAGGGCGGCGCCTCGGGATCGTCGCAGGGGATGATGCCGCAGCGCCCGGTGGTGGTGTCGCAGCGCCGGCCTTCTGGGCAGGGCGTGTCGGGGCAGGGCGAGACGCAGTAGCTGCAGCAGCCGGTCGAGCACCACCCTTCCGCGCAATCCGAGTCCGAGCTGCACTCGGTCGCGCAGCCCACGCCGCCGCAGACGGAGCCGACCGTGCAGGAGCCGCACTCGGTGGGGCAGTCCGAGTCCACGCGGCATGCGGGCACGCTCGTCGGCTCGTTGCCCGGACAGTAGTTGAACCCGCCACCACCGTCGCCGCTCGCGCCATCGCCGGTCGCGCCGTCGCCGGTCGTACCGTCCATGGTGCTGCTGTCGACGGTGATCGAGCCGTCGCCTCGCGGTCGGGTGTCTTCGACGCAGCCGCCGAAGACGAAAGACGAGGCAAAGGGTAGGAGAAGCAGAAGAGAGGCGCGCGCCATCTCTCGATGATACCCCCGAAGGTCGCTGAGTTGCCGAACCCGCGAAATCATGGAACAACCCGGCCGCCGTGGAGCACGCGACCGATTGGCTTTCGCTCTCGCTTCGCTGGCTCCACATCGTCGCCGGAGCCGCATGGATCGGCACGTCTTTCTACTTCAACTGGCTGAACAACAACGTTCGCCCGCCGGAGAAGGCCGAAGAGGGCGTGGGCGGCGAGCTGTGGTCGGTGCATGGCGGGCACTTCTACCGCGTCGTGAAGTACGCGGTCGCCCCCGAGACGCTCCCCAAGACCCTGCACTGGTTCAAGTGGGAGGCGTACACGACCTGGCTGAGCGGCTTCACGCTCCTCGCGGTCGTCTACTACCTCGACCCGACGACCTTCCTGATCGACGAGCGGGTGGAAATCCTCCGCCCTTGGGTCGCCATCGCCATCGGCCTCGGCACCCTCGCGGGCGGCTGGCTCGTCTATCACCTGCTCTGCAAGAGCCCCCTCGGTCGTAAGCCTGTCCCGCTCTCGATCCTCATCTTCGTCTTCTTCGTCGCCGTCGCCTTCGGCCTGACCCACCTCTTCGGGAGCCGCGCGGCCTACATCCACGTGGGCGCGCTGATCGGCACGATCATGGCGGCGAACGTCTTCTTCGTGATCATCCCGAAGCAGCGCGTGATGGTGGACGCCATGACCCGGGGCGAGGAGCCGGACGCCGAAGCGGGCATCGACGGCGCCATCCGCTCGCGGCACAACAACTACTTCACGCTCCCCGTGCTCTTCATCATGGTGAGCAACCACTACCCCTTCACCTACGGGCACGAGTGGAACTGGGCGATCCTCACCGGCATCGCCGTAGTCGGCGCGCTGGTGCGCCACTGGTTCAACCTGCGCGGCATGGGCCAGAAGAACGTCTGGATCCTGCCGGTCGGCGCGCTCGGCATGGTGGCGCTGGCGCTGGTGACCACGCCGAAGAGCTACGCAGACTTTCGGCCGGTGGAGTTCGTCGAGGTCCGCGCGATCATGGAGCAGCGCTGCCTGCCCTGTCACAGCGCGACCCCGACCCACGAAGCCTTCCAGGTCGCCCCGCAGGGAATAATGTTCGACACGCCCGCGCAGATCGGCGCGCTCGCGCCGCGGATCAACAGCGTCGCGGTCGTCGCCGAGACCATGCCCCTCGGCAACATGACGAACATCACGCCAGAGGAGCGGGACGTGATCGGGGCCTGGTATTTCCAGGGGGCGGATACGGCATTGCCGGCAACGGAGACGCAGACGGCGACGGCGACGGACACGGCGACGGAGGCAGCCCCGGAATGAAAGCCATTCGCTCGCGGAAGATCGTCACACCCGACGGCGTCGTCGATGGGAGCGTGCTGATCGTCGGCGAGCGGATCGCGGGCGTGATGACCGTGGCGCCCGAAGGGGCGGTGGTGGAGGACGTGGGCGACGCGTGGATCCTGCCGGGGCTCGTCGATTGCCACGTGCACGTCAACGAGCCGGGGCGGACCGAGTGGGAGGGATTCGATACGGCGACGCGCGCCGCGGCATCGGGCGGGATCACCACCATCGTCGACATGCCGCTCAACTGCACGCCGGTGACCACCACCCTCGATGCGCTGAAGATCAAGCTCGACGCCACCGACGACTCGCTCCACGTCGACACCGGGTTCTGGGGAGGGGTGGTGCCGGGCAACGCGGACGAGCTGCCGCGCCTCGCGGAGGCGGGCGTGCTCGGCGCGAAGGCCTTCCTCGTTCACTCCGGCATCGACGACTTCCCCAACGCCACCGAAGCCGACCTGCGCGAGGCGATGCCGCGCCTGCGCGATGCGGGCATTCCGCTCCTCGCGCACGCAGAGCTCGATCTCGGCGGCGAGCCCTGTCCCGCCGGCGCCACCACCCACGACGCGTGGCTCGCTTCCCGGCCGCGCGCCTGGGAGGACGCGGCGATCACGCTCCTGGTCGAAGCTCTGCCGCGAGACCGGCTGTCCGGTGCACATCGTCCACCTCTCGAGCGCGAGCGCCGTGCCGATCCTCCGCGACGCCAAAGCCGAGGGCCTGCCGATCACCGTCGAGACCTGCCCCCACTATCTCTGCCTCACGGCCGAAGAGATCCCGAAGGGCGCGACCGAGTTCAAGTGCGCGCCGCCGATCCGCGACGCCGCGAACCGCGACGCGCTTTGGGACGCGCTCCTCGAAGGCGTCATCGACTTCGTGATCAGCGATCACTCGCCGTGCACGCCCGGGCTGAAGCTCCCCGAGGTCGGAGACTTCGGCGGAGCCTGGGGCGGCATCGCCTCGCTCTCGCTGGGGCTCACGAGTGTTTGGACCGAAGGCGAGAGTCGCGGCGTCGACGTGCCGCGCCTCGCACAGTGGATGAGCAGCGCCCCGGCGCGCTTCGCCGGCGTCGCCGATCGCAAGGGCGCGATCGTGAAGGGGCATCACGCGGACCTCCTGGCCTTCGATCCCGACGCGCAGGGCGAGGTGCGGCCCGAGGCGCTTCGCTTCAAGCACAAGATCTCCCCGTACCTGGGCCGGCCGACGCGTGGCGCGGTGCGCGCGACGTGGCTGCGCGGGGAGCAGATCTTCGACGGCGGCGAGGTGCAAACCTCGCATGGCCGTCCACTTCTTCACCGTGGGGACGGGGGGGCGAAAGGAAGCGCATGAGCCAGCAGGACTTCGAAGCCGACGCCTTCAACCATCTCGTCGATCTCGCCTCCGAGGCCCTGGGCGGCCGCGCGATCGGGACCAGCGACGACTTCTTTGCGGGCGTCGAGAACCTGGTGAAGCCCGGACGGGGCGTGTTTCTCCCCGACGAGTACACCGAGCGCGGCAAGTGGATGGACGGTTGGGAGAGCCGCCGCAAGCGCGGCGACGGACACGACTGGGCGGTCGTCGAGCTGGGCGCGCGTGGTGTGATCCACGGGCTCGACATCGACACCAATCATTTCCTCGGCAACCACGCGCCGTACGCGTCGGTGGAGGCGACCAACGCCCATCCGGGGGCCAGCCTCGCGGAGCTCGAGAAGGCCGAGTGGAAGGAGATCCGCGCGCAGGTGGCGCTCCGCGCCGGGCGGCAGAACATCTTCGCGGTGCGCGACGACGGCGTCTACACCCACGTCCGCCTCAACATCTTCCCCGACGGCGGCGTCGCGCGGCTTCGCGTCTACGGCGACGTCATCTGCGACTGGGAGCGCCTTCACGTCGACGAAGAGACGAAGCCGCGCCTGAAGGACGGCGAGGTCGATCTCGCCGCGGTGGGCAACGGCGGCATCGCCCTCGCGTGCAGCGACATGTTCTTCGGCCCGATGAACAACCTCCTCGCGCCGGGTCGCGCGGCGAACATGGGCGGCGGCTGGGAGACGCGACGGCGGCGCGGTCCCGGCAACGACTGGATCCTCATTCGTCTCGCCGTTCGCGGGACGGTGGGTCTCGTCGAGATCGACACCAACCACTTCAAGGGCAACTTCCCCGACAGCGCGGAGCTCTTCGGCATCGACGCGGACGGATCGCGCATCACGGATCTCCTCGCCAGCCGCGACTGGTCGCTGATCCTGCCGAATCAGAAGCTCCAGGCGGACAATCGGCACTTCTACCGCGACGAGCTCGAGACGCGCGGACCCTTCACCCACGTGATGCTGCGCATCTTCCCGGACGGCGGCGTGAGCCGCCTGCGCGTCTGGGGCTTGCGGGACGAGGCCCAGGGTTGAGCGCCGCCGCGGCGCTCGACGCGATGAGCGAGGCCGAGGCGCTGGGCGCCCTCGGGCGCTGCTGCGGCGCGCGCCGGTGGGCCGAGGGGATGGTCGCGCGGCGCCCCTTCGGCACGGACGCGGCGCTCTTCGCGGCGGCGGACGCGGTGTGGGCGACGATGGAGCGGGCCGACATCCTGGAGGCCTTCTCGCATCACCCGCGCATCGGCGCCGACGTGGAGAAGCTCCGCGAGAAGTTCGCCCGGACCGCGGAGCTCTCGGCCGGCGAGCAGGCCGGCGTGAGCGGCGCCTCGGAGGAGGTCCTTCGCCGCCTGCGCGACATGAACCTCCGCTACGAGGAGCGCTTCGGCTACATCTTCATCGTCTGCGCCAGCGGCAAGTCGGCCGAAGAGATGCTCGCCATCGTCGAGTCGCGCATCGACAACGACGAAGCGGCCGAGCTTCGCATCGCCGCGGGCGAGCAGGCGAAGATCACGCGCCTCAGGCTCGAGAAGCTCTGAACGAAAATCGCCGGCGACCCGAGGGGCGCCGGCGATTCTCTCGCGAGATGCGGGCTGCGTTCAGCCGCCGGGACAGGTCAGCGTGAAGTTGCCGTCCGCGAAGGCGCACATGTCCGAGCACGCGACCGAGGTGTCGAAGCAGTCACAGGTCGTCATGCCCATGCAGCTCGCGGGCAGCGCGACGCAGTCGTAGGTGTCGGGGGTTCCGGCGACGTCGGAGGTGTTGTGCACGCAGTACTCCATGCCGTCGCGGCAGACGCGGCTTCCGCAGATGTAGGTCTCGGCGGCCGGCGTGCAGCTTCCGTTGTTGTCGAGATCGAAACCGTTCGCCATCACGTCGCAGGAGTTCTGGCGGACGAGCATGTTGCAGCCGCAGGCGCTCTCGAAGACGGTCGAGTCGCAGTCGGTGGGACGCGGCGTGCACACGCCCATCTCGCCCATCCCGCAGAGGTTGTCCGGGAAGTCGCAGTACTCGGTGTCGTTGCAGGCGGGGTCGAGGTGGGAGACGCAGGTCGCGCCGCTTCCGCCGTCACCGCCGCCGCCATCGCCGCCGCCGCCGTCGCCCATGCTGCCGTCACCGCCGCCGCCGTCGCCGCCGCCGCCATCGCCGCCGCCGCCGTCACCGCCGCCGCCGTCGCCGCCGCTGTCCACGGTGCCGGTGTCACCGCCGCCATCGCCGCCGCCGCCGTCATCGCCGCAGCCGGCGAGAGCCAGGATCAAGGTGAGGAAGGGGACGAGCCCCAGCCGAATCGAAGTCATTTCAAGCCTCCTGTCGCGCTCGACCTCCGCATCTTATCCGAATTCGAGGGCGCGGGAGAAATTGAGAGCGGTCTCGGTCGGCCATCGGGTCTGCCTCGGGCTAACCTCTGGGCGTGATCGGGCGACTGCTCCTGACCTGCTTCCTTCTCCTCCCGGCTTGCGGAGGGGACCCCACATCGAGCGCGACGGTCGCCGTCTACGACCTCTCCCGGATCCGCGAGGACATGGTGGCCGTCCCCTATCCGAGCGACCTCCATCGCGACGAAGCCGGGGTGCTTCGTCTGGGCGCGCTCCCCGGCGATCCCGCGGGGCCTGCCTACGATGCGCTCCGGGAGATCCTCGCCCTCAGGCCCGGCTTCGGGACCACGTCGGGCGCGTACTTCGCGATCGACGGCTCCCTCGATGCCGCCTCTCTCCCCGCCGGCGACGGGATCGACGCCGATCCCTCGGCGGACGATCCGATGCTCCTCGTCGATGTCGACGCAGGCGCGCTCCTGCCTGTGCGGGTCCGTGCCTTCGATGCGCAGGGACTGCTCGCGGTGCGGCCGGCGCCCGGGATCGTTCTCGCACGCGATCACGCCTACGCGGTCGCGCTCACCACTTCCCTTCACGGTGCCGATGGCCTGCCGATCTCTGCGGCGCCCGACTTCCTCGCCCTACGAGACGGCACCGCCGCTGGCCCCGAGATCGAGGCGGCGCGCTCCGTGATCACCCCCGCCATCGACGCGGCCCTCGCCCTCGGCGTGCCGCGCGCCTCACTCGCCGCGCTCGTCCCCTTCACCACCGGCGACGACACCGCCGAGCTCCGCCAGGTGCGCACGCTGATCCGCGACGGCGATTCCTCCCGCCGCTACCCTCGACACGGTCTTCCGCGGTGACGAGCTCGACACGCTCCTCGGCGTTCCCTCCGAGATGCGTCCGGGTAACGACGTGCCCCCCGACCCTGCGACCGAGGGCACGCGTTCCATCCCGCATGCTTCCACCGCCCTCGTCGTCACCGGCAGCTTCGACGCGCCGCGCCTCTTGAGCGGCGCCGGCACCGACGTCGGCACTCTCTTGCGCGACGCCTCGGGGAACCTCGAGGCCGGCCCGCGCGAGCAGGTGCCCTTCGTCCTGATCGTCCCCGAGGGCGCGACGCTCGGTCGCCTGCCCGTCGTCCTGTCGCTCCACGGCTTCAATTCGAGCCGCGTCGTCGGCTTCGTGCTCGCGGACACCGCCGGGCCCGAAGGCGTCGCCGTCCTCTCCATCGACTACTACCAGCACGGTGAGCGCGCCGCCTCCGCCGTCGACGAGCGCCACGCCCTGCGCGGCGACGTAGCGGGGCCCGACGGCTTCGCCGAGACCCAGCCGCTGGACGTGTCGGGCCGCGTCTTCGGCGTTTCGGGCGTCGAGAGCGGCACCGAGCTCTCGCCCCGCTACGCCCTCGGCTCCCTCACCCAGTTCGCCGCCGACGCCATGAGCGCGCTGCGCTTCCTGCGCGAAGGCGATCTCGACGCGCTGAAGGCCGGCGTCCCCGAGCTCGCGTCCCTCGCCTTCGATCCCGATTCGCATCTACGTCGTCGGCAACTCCCTCGGCGCGGAGGTCTCCTCCTTCGTCGTCTCCATCGAAGACGGCATCGCGGGCGCGGTGCTCAACGTCCCACCGGGCAACGTCGTCGACAACCTCGTCCAGTCCGCCGAGTTCCGCCCGCTCACCGAGACGCTCTTCCTTCCCCTCCTCGGCTTCCGCGGCCCCTTCACCGAGCCCGAGCGCGGTCTCTACTTCGATCCCATCCTCGACCTCTACCGCGCCGCGCTCGCGAGCGTCGATCCCCTCGCCCTCGCGCCCCACCTCCTTCGCGATCGCGTCGCGGACGGCGCTGCGCCGACTCTCCTCTTCCAGCTCGGCGCCTTCGACGAGGTCGCGGCGCCCTCCGCCAGTCAGGCGATGGTCGCCGCCGCGGGTCTACCCACGAATCGCCCGCTTACCCTCGCGCGCAGCGGCGAGCTGGTCAGCGGGGGCGCGACCGCGACCTTCTACGACGGTGGACACGGCATGCTCGAAAACCGCTTTCAGGAGTCGCGCTTCGAGCCGCCCGCGATCCCACCCTTCCACCCGCGCGACATGCCGCTGTCCATCGACAACCCCATCACCGACATCCACGCCGAGATCCGCGCGCTCCTCGGCGACGGCGGGTGAACGAGAAGACTTCGACGAGGAGAGCGGCGTCGGTTCAGGCGCCCGGGCAGGCGGCGGTGGTGCCGTTGCAGACGTTGCCTTCGCCGCAGGAGGTTCCGGACGCCGCCAGGGCATCCGCCGGACAAAACGGCGAGTCGCCCGCGCAGACCTCCTCGATGTCACAGGGCCCTGCCGCAGGGCGGCAGACCGTTCCCGCCGCCATGCCGGAGCACGGGCCGGTCGCCGCGTCGCCGGCGCTTCCGTCCGCGCTCGCGTCGCCGGCGCTGCCGTCCGCGCTCGCATCGCCGGTGCTGCCATCGGCGGCCGCGTCGCTGGCGCTGCCGTCCGCGGCTCCATCCGCGCTGCTCGAGTCAGCGGCTGCATCCCCGGCCGAGCCATCCGCGGCGCTGCCATCCCCTCCGCCCCCGTCTCCACCCCCGTCGGCGGTTCCGGTGTCGGACGCTGTGGAGTCATCGCTACAGCCGAGCGCGACGCCGCAGGTCAGCGAAAGAAGGAGGGCGAGGAGGAAACGAAGCGAGGTGCTGAGCATCGCTCTATCCTAGCAAACCGGTGCATCGGACATCACGAAGCCCGCATTGAAGCTCCCGGCACGCAATTGGGCTCCCTGAGCATGGCATCATCCCGACATGGGATATCGCGCCGCTCTCGCCGTCATCTTCACCGTCGCTGCCTGTGGAGGCGGTGACCGGCTACCTCCGTCGGACGCCGGTGGCGACGCGATCACCGTCGATTCGTCTGTGGGTGATTCGTCGGTGGGTGATTCGTCGACCGGGGACTCGTCGACGGGTGACGCGTCGGTGATGACCTGCAGCGACTACACCGCCCCGGGGCCGATGAGCACGACCTGCACGAGCGACGACCAGTGCGTGTCCTTCGGCGCGTGCTACCCGCCGGGCACTGGTTGCTGTCCGGTGGAGATGATCGCGCCGCGTACCTGCGAGAACGACACCGACTGCGCCGATGGGGAGGTGTGCGAGGAGTACGTTCCCTCCGGCGCCTGCGTGACCGGCGTCGGGACCCAGTGCGTGGCCGACTGCCGAATGGGCGGCCGCGATTGTACGGAAGCGACGTGCGACGACATGGGACATTGCGTCCCGCTCGCTTGCCCCGGCGACTGGACCTGCCCGGAGAACCACGACTGCGCCGCGGGTTCGGCCGGCGCGGATGTCCACGGCTGTGTGGTCCGAGGGTGCGGCGGTCCCGCGGATTGTGATTGTGGGGCCTGCGTCAATGGCTTCTGCGTCTCCGGGCCGGGCACGTGCCAGGGCGCGTGCGCCTGCGCCGCGCCCGATACGCCGATCGCGACGCCCGATGGTGATCGGCCGATCGCGGACCTGCGGCAGGGCGACCTGGTCTACTCCATTCATGACGGCGCCATCGTGGCTGTTCCGCTGCTCGCGGCGGGGTCGCGGCTCGCCCCGCCCGGCCACCGCGTCGTCCGCGTCACCCTCGCGAGCGGCAGGACCTTCGAGATGAGCCCGGGCCACCCGACCACGGACGGTCGCCGGCTCGCCGACGTCGCCATTGGTGATCAGCTCGGGGAAGAGGAGGTCACGGCGGTCGAGGCGATCCCCTACGACGCCGACGAGACGTACGACATCCTCCCTGCGTCCAGCTCGGGCGCCTACTTCGCCGCCGGCGCCCTCATGGGGAGCACACTCAGCCCACGCCCGTGAGCGCCGACAGGACGAGGATGATCATGACGAGCAGCGCCAGCGCGGCGAAGCGATAGTCGCGCTCGCGGGCCCAGATGACGATCAGCGTGGCGACGCCTGCGACGGGGGTCGCGCCGAAGACGAGCATGCCGAGCGCCATCAGCGTGTCCGCGGAGACGCCAGTGTGGAGGATGTCGAACGGTCGGACCGCGTTGGCCACGCGGTCGCCTTCGCCGAGACTGAGCAGGAGGCCGATAGCCACGAGCAGGCCGCCCACGACCAGGCCCACCCGCAGCACGACCGCGACCAAGACGGTGCGGGAGCGCTGCGTTTCAGTGGCCAAGGGTCACCCCGAAAGCGCGGAGGCCCATCTGGACCGCGACCGCGATGAGCACGATCGCGAGGATGCGCTTGATCAGAGCCGGGTGCGCCGTCGCCGCGGTTCGCGTTCCGAGGAGCGCCCCGCCGAGCACGCCGAGCGCCACCGGCGCGACGAGGAGCGGGTGGACGAAGCCGCGCCCGAAGTAGACGAAGACGCTCGCAGCGGCGGTCACGCCGATCATGAAGTTGCTCGTGGCTCCCGCGACCTTGATCGGGACGTTCATCACGAGGTTCATGGCCGGTACCTTGAGGAACCCGCCGCCCACGCCGAGGAGCCCGGAGATCGCACCGGCGACGAATGAGAGCCCGAAGCCCCCGGAGAAGCGCTCCACACTGTAGTGGACGATCCCCCCGCGCGCCCGGTCGAAGTACGCGCTGGCCAGCTTGCCTCTCTCGTCCCTGGTCGCATCGAGCGCTCCGGCCGGAGGCGGTGACGAGACCTTCTCGATCTCTCGCGTGACGTGTCCGCTCGCCCCTCGGAACATGAGGACGGCGGTGGCGCCCATCACCACCGAGAACACACCGTAGAGCGCCTCTCCGGCGACGACGACGGCGGCGAGGCCCCCCGCGACCGCGCCGAGCGTCGTCCCCACCTCGAGCGCGATCGCGAGTCGGGGGTTCGTCAGACCTCGGTGGACGTAGACGCTTCCCGTCGCGGTCGAGGTGACGATCACCGACACGAGCGAGCTCGCGATCGCCACCTTCACATCGACGTCGAAGAAGAGCGAGAGCGTCGGCACGAGCACGATGCCGCCCCCGATGCCGATCCACGCGCCGAGCCATCCCGACCCCAGGCCCACGGCGAAGAGCAGCGCGAGATCCGTCGTCGACAGCAGGTCCATGGACCCGGGACCCTAGCAGGTTGCCGACATAGCCCTTGCCGTCCGGCGCCGCGAGCGCCAGATTCCTTGCCATATGGGTATCCTCGGAAGTCTCTTTGGCGGTCGGCCCAAGGTCACGCCCACCTCGGTTCGAAGCGTTGCCGACTTCCAGGCGCACGTCGTGAAGAGCGAGATTCCGGTGATCGTCGATGTCTGGTCCGACACCTGCGCGCCTTGCAAGCAGCTCGTACCGGTGCTCGTCAACGTCGCCACGAAGTACGAAGGCCGCGTGCGCGTCGTCGAGATCAACACCGCGGCCGAGCCCGCGCTCCTGTCGCAGCTCGGCGTCCGCGCTACGCCCACGCTGATCATGTTCGAGGCAGGACACGAAGTCGGCCGCATGGCGGGCTTTCGTCCCGAGGGCTGGTTCGACGAGATGATCGCCGCCGAGTTCCCCGAGGACTGACTGTCAGACGGGGTGTGAGTCTCCTCTCGGGGCTCGAGACGCCACCGGCTCCGAGACTCGCCATCGACTTGCGCGAAAATGCGCGCAATTTCGTTGCCGCGGGGCTGGCACGATCATGGCTCAGGGGCTGGAGGAGCTCCCCATGAAATCCCTACGCATTTCCATCCTCCTCGCCATCGCGATCCCGAGCTTCCTCTCGGCCTGCGCCTCCGAAGCGACCCCTCTCGACGAAGCGATCGCCGAGACCGGCTTCGATGGTCCCTTCGACAACATCCCCGAAGCCGACTCGAAGATGGACGGTCCGAGCGCCCGCGGTCCGCGGGTCGCGCCCGGGACCGCCACCGAGGTCTGGGCCGTCACCCGTGACTGGGACGACGTCGAAGGCGAGGCAGGGATCGCCTGGGCGGCGAACTCGGGGCTCGACTGGGAGCAGAAGTACGACGCCTGGATCGCCGGCTTCGCCCTCGAGCCGCGCGCCCACGGCTTCGGCGACACCTTCATCATGTCGACGCCCTTCGGCGACCGCGCCTTCCACGCCCCGACCCTGGAGTGCGCCGAGGTGGGGATGCTTCTGCGCGCGACCTTCGCGAGCTGGTACCACCTTCCTTTCTATCTCTCCGGGTGGAGCTCGGCGACGCGTCAGCCGATCTACGCCGGTCACTTCGGCTTCGTCGACGCCCGCGGCAATCGGGTGGCGAACTTCCCGAGCTTCCGCACGAGCTATCGCGACTACGAGGGCTCGTGGTCCGAGGGCGACGAGTGGCCGTCGGACAGCGTGCTGCGCAAGCGTCGCCTCGGCGACGACGACCGCATCGAGTTCCTCTCCACCGATCAGGTGACGCTCGGCGCTGGCGCCTACTTCGACGAGCTCTTCCTCAACAAGCGCGTGGGCTACTTCATGCGCCTGCTGCTCCTCTACTTCTACAGCGGGAGCCTCGCGGACTCCGCCAACGTCTTCCACATCCAGCCCGAGGCCATCGAGCCGGGCGATCTCCTGATGCACCGCTGGCAGCGCAAGGGCGTCGGCCACACCATGCCCATCTTCCGCGTCGACCGCCTCGCGCCGGACGCGCTGCAGGTGAGCTTCGCCTACGGCAACATGCCGCGCGCCGAGCCGCGCTGGCAGGATCCGAACGCGGCCCGGAGCAGCTTCCTGTCCAACCACGGGGGAGGTCCCGGCGAGAACTCGGACGGTGACACCTACGTCAGCCTCGGCGGCGGGCTGCGTCGCTGGCGAACCGCCGTCTACCGCGGCGGCCGCTGGGTCAACGACGTGCGCCCCGCGGATCGCGACTTCTACATCTCGGACTCCGACACCGAGGCTCTCGCCGCCCGCCCGGCGCGCTTCGACCAGATCCTCCGGACCCTGACGCCCGAGGAGCGGCGCGACACCGCCCTCGCGCAGGTCGAGGTCGCGCGCGAGCACCTCCGCGGCTACCCCGCGAGCTGCTCCGCGCGCATCAACCGCGAGAACGCCTTCGCCGATCTCTACGACGTGATGACCACCGAGCTCGGCTACACCCGCGCGCAGGTCGACGCCGAGTACCGCACCCTCGAGGACTACGTCTTTGGCGAGCTCGAATACGAGACGTCGCGCACGTGCTGCTGGAACCGCAGCACCGCGGCCATGTACGCCATCATCATGAGCTACGCCGACCAGGAGATGGCGGACGCCGAGGCCGCCGGGATGTGCGCGGCGCCGACGGTGTTCCGCGCCGAGACGGATGGCTACGGTCGCTGGGCGGATTACGCCGAGTCCATCGGCAGGGGCGGCGAGTGGCGGCCCTGGGAAGAAAACGAGAGCTGCGATCAGCGTGACGTCCCCGAGGACACCATCGCCACGGGGCGCGACATCGCGGGCTACTGCGACCTCAACGACGTCGCGCCTCCTCCCGAGCCGCCGGCCTGCGATCCGGACGGTGGCGACGACTCCATGGAGACCGCGACGACGTTGGACGGCGCGACGGACGCCGTCCTCTGCGACGGAGACGCCAGCGACTGGTACCGAATCGAGGGCGACGCCACGGTCGTCGTCAGCTTCGAGCACGACGAGGGCGACATCGACGTCAAGGCCTACGACGAGGCAGGCGCCGTCATCGACAGCTCCGCAGGCACCTCCGACCAGGAGAGCGTCACGGGCACCGGCACCTTCTACGTTCAGGTCTACGGCTATCGCGGCGCGACCAACCAGTACCGCATCGCCATCGAGAACTGAGCGTCGCTCACGGGACGGTGAAGACCACCGCGGACTCGAGGGCGGCGGCGGCGCGCTGGGCACGCTGCCGGTACTCGGGATACTGCTCGATGGAGACCTCGGGGCAGCGCTGCACGTAGCGCGTCACGACGTTGACGTTGCGGCCTCGACGCCGCGTGTGCTGAGTGACCTCGAAGCACTCGTGCTCGACCTCGACGTCGTCGGGGACGCGGACGATGCGCGCTCCTGCCGGAAGGTGGTAGGTGATGTCGAGGCTGCGCGAGAAGGGCGGGCCGAGGTACATCGGCGTGCGGCGGCGTTCGAGGCGCGTCATGCCGCGGAGCGGCGTGACCTGCGGCACCTGCATCCGCTGGGCCTCGCCCTCGGGGCTGATGCTGTCGGAGACGTCGAGGTTCAGGTGGATCTCGAGGGGTGAGACGATGTCCGCCGCGTTCTCGGCGCCGCTCTCGGTGACGCGAGAGCCGTCGAAGAGGCCGTTGCCGATGTTCTGGTAGACGATGGTCGCCTCTTCTTCGTTGCGCATCGCGCGCCGAAGCGCCGCGGCGTGATCGCCGCGGGCACGGATCGTCACCTCTGCGGTCGCGGCGTCGCGCCCTGTGACGTTCACCTCGATCTCGTGGTTGGTGTAGCGCATCTCGGGTGACTGATAGGGGATCTCCCGGAACTCCCAGGCGTCGGTTCGGGGATCGAGGACCAGGCTGGTCGCTCCCTGGTCGTCCTGGCGCAGGTTGCCCATGTCCAGGCCGTCGGTGGTGGGGTCCATGAAGAAGCCCTCGGCGATCCCTTCCTGTGCCGGGACGTAGACGATGGCGTGGTTGAACTGCTGGTTCGGGACCTCACGCTCGACGCGACCGCGCGGCCGGGTGCGGAGGATCGCGAAGTTCACCTCGATGCCCGCTTCCTGTGCGAGGCGAATCAGGAGCACCGCCTTGTCCTTGCAGTCACCGTAGCCGCGCTCGAGGACGATGGGGCAGGAGTGCGGCCGCACGCCGGCGATCGAATTCTCGTAGTCCTGCTGGTAGCGGATCTCCTGCGCGACGAAGCGGTAGAGGGCATCGAACTTCTCGCGCGTGTCCGTCATGCCTTCGGTCAGCCGTGCTGCGAGAGCAGCGAGCTGAGCGTCACCGCGGAAGACCTCGCTCAGGAGCGCCCGCTCCCAGCCGACGTACTCGTCCCAGCTCCCGAGGGTCGACACCGAGACGTGCCAGAGCAGGTCGTTCGGAGGGAGCATCCCCTGCTCGGGAACGAAGGGGTCGACGTTCTCCGCGACGAAGACGTGCTTGGTCATCCCCTCGTATTCGCTGGCGTCGTGTGCGATGTCGCCGAGGATGTGCGTCGAAAGGCTCCGGTGGGGCGGCAGGAGCAGGACCCAGCGCGCCCGGCGCACCTGACGGTGAAATCCACTGAACCACCAGTCCGAGACGAACTGGTTCGGGAGAAAGCGCTGCGGCGACGACTCGTAGACGTAGGAGAGCACCACGGTCGACCCAACCTCGAGGCGGCGGAAGCGCACGGTGCCGCCGCGGATGGACGAGGCCTCCTGACGCGCGCCGTCGGGCGCGCGCACGTAGGCGGAGAGGATCCGGGCGTTGGGCGGCACCTCCTGACGGATCAGCGCGTCGCGGCCGTCCGTCGTGAGCGCCTTCATCACCTGGGTGATCATCCGCTGCGCGCTCCCGTCCTGGCGCACCACCGTGACCTCGTCGTCGAAGGCCCAGATCGTGTGCGCCCCGGGGTGCGGCGTCATCTGATCGACCTCGGCGATGGCGGACTCGATCTCCTCTTCCGACGGCATCAGGTCACGGAAGCCGTCCCCCTCGCCGGCCTGGTAGAAGTCGATGCGCTCGGCGAGGAGAGAGTCGTCGGGGTTGCGCTCGAGGGCTTCCTTCCAGGCGTCGACCGCGCTCTCGGTGTTGCCGTCCTCGAAGGCCATCATCGCGATCCGCTCCCACGGACGCGCCCAGTCGGGATCGTTTTCGAGCACCGACGCGTAGAGCTGCTTGGCCTCACCGCGGCGACCCGCCTCGCGCCGCGTGTCGGCTGCGTCCACCACCAAGACGCCTTCTTCGGGCGCGATCTCCCGGGCGCGGTCGCGCATCTGGATCGCCTGGTCCCAACGACCGCGGAGGCGATCGAAGTGCGCGAGCCAGCCGAGGGTGTAGATGTCGCCCGGTTCGAGCGCGTGCGCGCGCCGGAAGCTCTCCTCGGCCTGGTCGATGTAGCCGCGGTCGTTCATGCACGCGCCGAGCAAGCGGTGGGCGCGCGCGCTGTCGGGCCACCGCTCGAGGAGCTCTTCGAGGACGCGGCAGCGGTCTTCGGAGAATCCACGCTGGTCCAGAACCTGCGCGAGCATGCTGCGTGCGAGTCGCGCATTCGGCTCACCTTCGATGGCCGCCATCAGATCCTCGGTCGCCCGGTCGTAGCGGTCGCGCTGCGAGTAGAAGCGGCCGCGCTTCCATTGGAAGGCGTGGGCCCACTGGCCGGCGATGTCGACGCCCTCGTTGAGGATGTCGGCCGCGCGACCCATCTCGCCGTGATCCCAGTGCGCCATCGCGGCGCGATAGAGGGTGACCGGGTTTTGAGGCGCGGCCTCGCGCGCGGCCTGCGCCGCCTCGAGCGCCGGCTCTTCGCGCCCGCTCCGGTCGCGATAATAGCTCTCGAGCACCTTCCGCCGGACGAGTGGCTGGACCTCCGAGAGCGCCGAGGGAAGCGAGTGGTCGTCGCCGACCTCGGCCGGACCCTCCGCCGCTTCGCCGGTGTGGCCATGCGGCGTGGTGCTGATCTCGAGGTCGTCGAGGCTCGCGCCGCGATGGTCGGTCAGGCGGACGCCGATGCGCCAGCCGCTCGTGCGGCGCTGCGCCGACTTGATGAGGAGGGCGTTCCATCCGGCCTCGAGGTGCACCGGCACCACGATGTCGTCGACGTCGCCTCCCTCGAGGTTCTCCTCCGAGGCCACCATCGCGCCATTGATCCACGCGCGCGTCGGGCACTGGGTCGACAGGCGGAGCTGAGCGTCGCGCGCCTCGGGTGAGCGCACCCAGGTGACGAGATAGGCGACCGAGAAGCGCGCCGGCGTGATCATGTCGCCGAGCGCGATGCGCGCGCGATCGTCCACCATCGCGGCTTCACGCCATTCGACCTGTCGCAACACGCCCTGCATCGGCGCGTCCACGTCGATCCCCTCCTCCGGCGTGTAGCGCTCGAGGAAGCCCTTGCCCTGATCGTTGTCGAAGGCGCCCACGATCAGGAACCGGTCGATGCGTCCGAGCTCCGCGGTCAGCGCGCGCGCGCGCTCGAGCTCTCCCTGCTTCTTCAGGAGCCAGATCAGGTTGTCGACGATCACCTCGCGCGCCGCCGGATCGGGGTGCGCCGTGCGCAGCTCGTCGAGGAGCTCGATCGTGGCCATCTGCTGAGAGACGGTCGGAAACTGGTCCATCGCTTGATGCAGGTACAGGCCGGCGAAAGGAGAGGTCACATCGGCGGTCGCCATCATCAGATGGCTCCAGCGTTCGTCGACGTCGCCGCGCAAGAGCGCGAGCTCCGCCGCCATCTCGTGGAGCGTGGCATTGCCGGGATAGCGCTCGAGGAGAGACGCGAGATCGCGCTCGAGGGCTTCGCGATCGAACTCCCCTTCGCCGTAGAAGCGCGCGGCGAGCGCGTCGATCTCGGGGCCGTGCTCGGCGCGGTGCGGCTCGAAATGTGCGCTCGGCGGAAAGCTCTCCGCCGTGGGGTAGTCGGGGCGGCTGGACTTCGCGCCGCAGGCGACGAGGAGGAGAGCGAGGACGACGGCGGAGGGGGAGAACCGGCGACTGAGCATGGAGGGGGACCCTAGCAGGCCTCGGCGATCTGGGCAGCGATCACCCCCTATCGGGGATGCAGCCATCCGAGCGCTCCTTCTCTTTGTTGTCGGGACGTCGCGCCGAAGAGGATAATCGGCGCATGCCTTTCCGACCGTTTGCTTTCGTTTTGGCGCTCCTCCTCACGGCCGGCGCATCCTCCACTGCTTTCGCTCAGCCCTCGACCGGCGAGGCGGCGACGCGACCCGGTGGCCATCGCATCTCGGGCGAGCTCGACTTCTTCCACGAAGGCGCGGGCATGATGGGCTTCGCCGTTCTGTCCCCCGCCTTCTACGGGCGCTTTCGGCTCGTGGACGGGCGACACGGCCTCGACGCGGAGTCGGGGGCCGGCGCCTTCGTCCTCGACCTCGACGTGAAGTGGCGAGGCGTTGGCCTCGCGGGTAACAACGAGGGTAGTTTTCGGATGGGCAATCCCTACGTGGGTGCGCGCGCGGGCATCGACAGCAACGCGTTCACCGCGCGTGCAGGCGTCGGCGTCACGCTCCCCGTCACCAATCTCTACGACGACGGCTCGACTGATTTTGGTGCATACGGCTACGGAGCCGCCCTTCACGGCGTCTGGGAGTCGTGGCTGCTCCTTCCTCAGACCTTTGCCTTCGTCGTTCCGGTCGACGTGCAGTTTCGCACCAGCGTGTTCACCGTCGGCGCGGACGCGGCGTTCGCCGTGCTCGCCTCGGTGCCGAAGATGGGTCCGAGCAGTGACCCCTACATCTCGCTTCAGCTCGGCGGCTACGGCGCGTTCATACCGATCCCGCTCCTCGCCGTCGGCCTGCGCTTTCAGGCCGTTCTCCTGTCGAACACCGGCGGTCGTGGGCTCGGCAGTGGAGACGAGGGCTACCTTGCCCTGGTGCCCTTCGCCCGCTTGAACCTCGACGGCGGTTTCCTCGAAGCGCGCCTCTACATGAACCTCGACGACCCCTTCGGCTTCGCGTTCGACACGGGCAAGGTCTGGTCGCTCTCGATCAGCGGCGGCGCAGACTTCTGATCGCCGCGGCGTTCTGTCGTAGACTTCCCTCGTCATGACCACGCCAGGGCGGACGGCGCCAATCGCCGCTTCTGCGCTCGTCGCGCTCCTCGCGGCGGGATGCGCCGAACCAGGCGGCGCGTCGGATGCGGGAGACTCGGGCGCTTCGATGGATTCGGCGGCCACGGATGGCGCGTCCGTGGACACAGGGCGCCGAGACAGCGCTCCGCCCGTGGACTCGGGCCGACCGGACGCCACGATCGATTCTGGTCGCCCTGATGCGGTGGCGGACGCCCGGCCCGACGCAGACGCGGGTGGCTGTCCGAGCGGCTGTCCTTCGGGCGCCACTTGCGTCAGCGATCGCTGCAGCTTCGGCGCGCAGTCCTGCCCCACCGGTCAGGTCGCCACCGGCTTCGACGCGAGCGGCACCATCGTCTGCGCCGGCCTCGACGCGGAGGCGATGACCGCGGTCAACGATCACTGCGCCGTGTACTTCGGCTGGAGCGACTCCTGCGACGCGTGCACGACGACTCCGACGAGGTACGGCCACGCGGGCCCGGCCGGCTGCGCCACCATCGGCACCGCCGGCACCTGCGCGACCTACACGCTGGGCGGAGTCAGGCTGCGCATGTACGGCCTCAACACCGAGGGGAGCGTCAACGACGACGACAAGTTCAACATCGGCTTTCACTGCGACGACGTGACGCCGGGGACGTCGACGGCGATGGGCGCGTGTCCGGCCGGCCAGTTCGTCGTGGGCATCGAAGCGGACGGGACCCTGGATTGCACGACGCCAGACGCCGCCATCCTCGACTACGCCAACAACGAGTGCACCACCTACCTCGGCTGGCGCGACCGATGCGACGGATGCACCACCGACCCGTCGAAGTCGGGGCGTTCGGACGACGCGAGCTGCCGCATCTTCACTGGGATGGACTGCGACTGCACCGTGCACACTCTAGGCACGACGAGCGTTCGCATGTTCGGTCTCAATACGGATGGAAACGTCGACGGCAACGACATGCTCTACGCGTCTCTTTCGTGTCCGGACGTCTCCGCGGCACCGACCACTGCGACCTCGTGCGCGGAGGGCGAGCTCGCGGCGGGCGTCGATGCCAGAGGGCGCGTGCAGTGTGTCCCGGTTCGTGCCCAGGTCGACACGTACCTCAGGAGCAGCTGTCATCTCTACTTCGGTTGGCGCGACATGTGTGACGGCTGCACCTCTCCGCCCGCCAAGTGGGGCCGCGCCAACGGGATCAGCTGCACCGACGGCGCCGGCGCCGACAACGTCTGCGGCGCCTACGTCCTCGGCGGCGAGTCGACGAATCTCTTCGGCCTCAACCTCGACGGTAGCGTCGACGGCAACGACCAGTTCTACCTCGGCTTCACCTGCCTCTGAGGGCGGCCGCCCGGAAGAACATCGCGACGGCCACGAGCAGTGAGAGCACCCACGGCGGTGCGGCGGGCACGTGGCCAGCGATCCGGCACCCGCAGCCGCCGGCGTCGTCCATCGTGCCGCCCGGGCCGGCGTCGGTGTCGGCGTCGGGAGTCGCGCTGCCGTCGGCGGGGCCGCCCCCGTCCATCCCGCTCATCGTTCCGCCATCGGCCGGCGGCGGGGTCGTCCCCGAACAGGCCACGCCTCCGGGCTTCTGCTCCATCGCGAGCTGCCACCCCGGGTTCGTGCCCTCGCCGGCATAGGCCCCGCGGAACGTGAAGTCAGCTTTCGGCGAGCAGTTGAAGTCGAGGTCGTAGTCGGTATCGCCTGCGAACGCAGCGAGGTCGAGCGCGCTCCCCGTGAGTGCCCCGGCGAGCGGATAGAAATCCATCTCCCCGAGCGTCGTGGAGGGCGACGCGACGTACATGCCTGCGTTTCCCACCGTGTCGACGACGTTGTCCGCCATCACGTCCGGTGATCCACTCATCGGACTTCCCGCGAAGATGACGTTGCCGACGACCGACGTACCCTCGGCCGCCGACCCTCCGACGTGGATGCCAGTCCCCGCTGCGTAGATCGTGTTGTCGTAGATCCACGCGCGCCGGAGCGGAAGGTCGTGGTCCTGCACGACGATCGCCGTTCCAGCGACGTCCACGAACACGTTGTCGTGAACGCTCACGCGTCCGGATCCCTGAAACAGCGCCTCGCGCGGGTTGTGCACGAAGAGATTTCCGTAGATCTCGTAGTATCGATCGGACCCGGTCCCGCTCTCGGGAAATCCGCCGACGAGCAGATTCGGCCGATCGCCGTCCGGTGATGGACGATCCGTCTTGATGAACACGTTGTGCCGGATGATCGTGGTGAGCGGGGCGTCCGCCGCACCCGGCACGTCACCGTGTGGCTGTTGCCACTTGATCTCCGTGTTGTAGCCGATCGTGTCGTAGAACAGGTTGTTCTCGATGAGCCCACCTACGAACGGGTCGGTGCCATCCGAGTTTCCGAGGTACATCCCCGTCCCCGCGCCGAGGATCTGGTTGCCGCGGATCACCCAACCAGAGGTCGGGGTCTTGGTGGAGATAGCGTCGTTCTGCTGGCCCGTGTCGTGGTTGATGAAGACGTTGCCTTCGAGCGTGATGTGGTGGATGTCGTCGCCGCTCGCATTCAATCCGAATGCTCCGTCCACGTTTCGGCCATCCACCGTGAGGTTGCGGAGCACGACGTAGCTCACGCCGCTCCGGATCTCGATCGTGTTGCAGCACGGTCCATCGTCAGCGTCGATCGTGGCGCTCGCGTCGTCCGGCCCCGTGATGACGATCGGCATCTCCGCGGTCCCCGCGATCCCCGACAGCGCGAAGTGCGCATAGTGCCCGGAGGAGAGATGTAGCGTGTCGCCGGCGACCAGCGCATCGAGCATTCCGGAGAAGGTCGATGGATCGGCGGTGAGGTCGCGCGCACGGACGCGCGAAGGTACGACCGCGACCAGGAGACACACGAGAACGAAGACCCGGCGAGTCATGTCGATTCGGACCATGCAGCGATGGTAGCCGGCTTCGTTCACGAGCGGGGGACGCCTATACTGCCGCCATGGCTCATCCCAACGCCGAGCTGGTCGACGGATTCTACCGCGCCTTCGCCGCACACGACGCGGAGGCGATGGCACGCTGCTATGCGCCGAACGTTCGTTTCAGCGATCCGGTTTTCGTGGGGCTCGAGGGCGAGGAAGCGGGCGACATGTGGCGCATGCTCTGCGGCCGCGCCGCGGACTTGCGCGTCGAGCATCGCGACGTGGTCGCCGACGACGAGAAAGGGTCCGCCCATTGGGAGGCCTGGTACACCTTCAGCGCGACGGGCAAGAAGGTGCACAACGTGATCGATGCCCGTTTCCGCTTCGCGGACGGGCTGATCGTCGAGCACGAGGACAGCTTCGACTTCGGGGCGTGGTCACGGCAGGCGATCGGGCTGCCGGCGGTGCTGCTCGGTTGGACCGGAGTGATCCAGAAGAAGGCGCGTAGCGGCGCGCGCGCGCAGCTCGCTCACTTCTCGGCGAAGCGGCGCGGCTGATTCAGGGGCAGCAGTCTGCGGCGACCGCGGTGTCACATGCGGTCGCCATGCACACATCGCCGGTGGTCGTGCAGGTGCATACACCCGATGTGCATTGGATCTCCCTCAGGCCGCACGTCGCGGTGCACCTGTCCCCGGTTCCCGCGATGGCCCAGCCAAGGCCGCCGCCACAGCTGGCCGTGACGCAGGATCCGTCGTTGCATGTCTGGCCGGTCGGGCAGGCCGCTCCGCAATCGCCACAGTTGCGGGCGTCGGTGTAGAGGTCGATGCACGTGCCCGAGCAGTCGGTCGTCCCCATCGGACAGTCTCCCGAGCACGAGTAGCTGCCCCCGGCGCTGCTGCCACACCGGTCGCTTCCTCCGCACTCCGTCATGCACGTGCCGCACGTGGCGGGCGAGGAGAGATCCGCTTCGCATCCGTTCAACGGGTTGGTGTCGCAGTCGGCGCGGCCCAGATAACAACTCACGTGACACGTCCCGTCCATGCAGAGCGCAGGCGTCCCGTCGGTCGAGCACGCCGTCCCGCAGCTGCCGCAGTTCAGGAGATCGGAGGTGAAGTCGAAGTCCTCGTCGACCCTGCCGTCGCAGTCGTCGTCCGCGTTGTTGCAGGTCTCGGTGGAGGCGGCGACGCAGGCGTCGACCACGGTCGCGTCTCCCGTGCTTCCCGAGTCCGTCATCGCGTCGCCGCGTGCACTATCAGCGGTGGAGTCCTGTCGACCCGAGTCGCGCGATCCGCCGTCGCGACGACCGCTGTCCATGCGACGTGAGGGGTCAGCGTCGGCGTCTTGAACGTCGGGATCCAGGGTCAGACCGCATCCAACCATCAAGAAAGCCGAAAAGAGCGCGAACAGGCGTCGCACCCTCCTAGCGTAGCGCAAGTTGCCGAGGTCCGCTCGGGCGCGCTTCAGTTCCAGACGATCCGCGCCAGGCCGCCGCGGGTCGCGACCCAGGCCGCGCCGCTGCCGTCGGGGATGACGTCGGTGACGTCCGCGCTCGGGAGCCCATCGGCCGCGGTGAGCTGCGTCCACTGCCCTCGGTTTCCGACCAACAGACCCCGTTCGAGGGTGCCGACGAAGAGCTTTCCCCCGATGAAGCGCATGGCGTGGGGATTGACCCAGCCCGCGGGGAGCCCGCCGCGGCTCACGCGCTCGACGTCGAACGCGCTTCCGTCCGTCCAGGAGAGGCCGCCGTGATAGGTGCCGATCACCACGCCGTCGTGCCAGGGCTCGACGGCCGTGACCCAGTCGACCGGAAGCGCGCCGCTCGCGGTCGTGTGCCGAGCGAAGGTCCCGGTGGCCTCGTCGAATTGGTAGAGCCCGTGCAGGCTGCCGACCCAGACGCGACCGTGCCGGTCGGTGGTCACCGCGTGCAGGTTCACGACGGGGAAGCTCGGATCCCCCGACCAGCTCCGCCACTGTCCGCGTCGGTAGCGTGACAAGAGGCGCGAGCTCGTGACCCACAGCGCGCCGTCGGGGGCGACGTCCAGCGACGTAATGTGCACGCGCCCGGGCGCGGCGGCGTCTTCGACCGGCGTGAAGCGGCGGCCGTCGTGGACGAAGAGACCGCGGTCGGTGGCGATCCACAGCCGTTGGCTCCCGCCCCGTCCCGTGACCGCCAGATCGTTGATGCGCCCATCGACGTGGAAGCGCTCCGCTGCGCGCGTCTGCGCCTCGACCCGATGACCGTCGTAGCGGGCGAGGCCGCCGTCGAAGGTGCCGATCCACATCGCGCCGAAGGCGCGGGTCACGGCGGTGACGTCGGACGAGGGCAGGCCGCCGGTGCTGAGCGAGGTGAGGCGGCGCTCGCCCTCGGTGCGGGCCAGGCCGTGATCGTGGCCGACGAGGATGGTGCCTTCTGCCCCGGCGACCGCGACGGCGCGGAGGTCGCCGTCGCGATGGTGAAGGCGCGTCGGACGCTCGGTGCCGGCGTCGAGACGATAGACGCCGCCGCCATAGGTTGCGACGAAGAGCTGCTCGCCGGCGCGATGGAGCGCGCGGACGTCGCGGACGCGGAGAAATCGCGCGCTGCGTGCTTCGCGGGCATGCGCGTCGATGCGGCGCTCGCCGTCGATCACCGAGATGCCGTTCAGCGTTCCGACGAGGACGCGGTCGCCGGCGGGCTCGAGGTCCCAGACCATCAGCTCGCTCAGACCCCCGGCGATGCGGCCGCGGCGCCGTCCATCGGCGCCCACGCGGAGGATCCCCGAGCCGGCGGTGGCGACCCAGAGCTCGTCGCCGCGCACCAGCAGGTCGGTGACGCGGCTGCGCGGGGCCGCGCGGCCGAGATCGATCCGCTCGGGCGCTTCGCCGTCGCGGATGCGATAGAGACCGGTGCCATACGTGCCTGCCCAGATCGCGTCGCCGAAGCGCACCGCGCGGCGAACGCGGCGAAGCGAAAGACGCCGGGTCACGCGGGCGCTTCCGTCGGCGTCGAGGCGAAGGATCGCCGCGCCCTCGACGCCGCCCGCGAGCACCTCTTCGCCGAGCACGCTCACCGAGCGAAGGCGCGCACCCGGCAGCCCATCGCGCGCGCCGAGGACGCGCTCCACCTCGCCCCCGCGTCGCACGACCAGGCCACCGCTCGTGGCGACCAGCGTGCGATCGCCGAGGATGGCGATGTCGTGGACGTCGCCCGTGGCCGTGATCACGTCCACGACGCGCGCCTCGCGCTGGGCCGTCGCCGTGGAAGCGAGGGCCAGCGTGAGAACGAAAGGCGCGAGAGCGAGACGCATCACTGGACCTCCAGCTCGACGCTCTGGGTGGAGACGTTGGCCGCGAGGTCCACGATGAAGAGCTCGAGGGAGAGCGTGCCGCGGGCGTCGGATGGGACCTCGTACTCGACTTCCCACAGGCCAGGGCCCGCGATGGTGAAGTCGAGCACGTCGCCCTCGGCGGCGCGGAGCTGCACGTCCCGGGCGTCGCTCAGGAACTGAGCGCGCGCCTCGGTGATCTCGGCGTTCGCGCTCATGCCGGCCTGGATGAGGTCGCGCTCGGTGATGACCTGCCGGGCGCGGAGGGTGACGGTGTTGCCCGGTCGCACCTCGCCATCCACCTCGACCTCGAGCTGCGCCGCCGACGCGTCGACCGTGTACCAGACGCGCATGCGTTCGGAGTGCCCGTCGGCGTGGGTGATCAGCACCTCGATCGGGTAGCTCCCCTCCTCGGCGTCCGCCGGGATCAAGAAGCGCGCGGTCCAGACCGAGAGATCGCTCTCCCAGCTCGCGTCGAGGGTCTCCCCGAAGGGCAGGATGACGGTGACGGCGCGCGCGTTCGCGGGTGCGGGGATGCGGATCTCCGGATCGCCTGGCAGCGAGCGCGCCGGGCTCACGGTGGCGCGGGCCTGTGCTTCGGGCTCGCCTTCTTCGGCCTCGGGCTCCTCGCGGACCTCTTCGACGGCGACGAAGGACGTGTACTGCGTGACCATCCGATAGCGCAGGCCCAGGTCGGTGACCTCCTCGATGAGCTCGGGGTCGTCGCGGAGGAAGATGCGGTTCATGCGGTCGTGCACCGCGGCGCGCGCCCAGAGGGTCGCGTGGGCGGCGTTGGTGTCGTCGGTGCTCTCGTTCGGGAGCTCGACGGGGACCACTCGCTCGAAGCGACGACCGTTCACCGAACCGCGCACCTTCACCTCGGCGCGGCCGCCGCGGGCGAAGCGTCCGTGGACGACGAGGGGCTTTCCGGCGAAGAGGTCGGGCAGGCGGCGCGGGTAGACGTCGCTGACTTCGAGGCCGCCCCAGTCGATCTCCACGTCGGTGAAGACGGGCTTGTCGACCAGCGCCGCGAAGCGCTCCGCGACCGCTTCGGGATCCTCGGAGAGGGTCGCGACGACGCTGCGGCCGCGGCCGATCTCGCTCGCGCGCTCCAGGAGGAAGCGGTTGGTGTTGTTGCCGACGCCGAAGGTGTAGAGCCGGGTCTCGCCGAGGTTTTCGGCGATGCTGCGCAGGACCTCCGCTTCGTTGCCGATGAAACCGTCGGTGACGAGGACCACGAGCTTCAGGCGATCGTCTCCGTCGTCTTCGGTGTTCAGCGCGGCCTCGATGGCGGGGATCATCTCGGTGGAGCCGGTGGCGCGGATGCCGTCGACGAAGCTCTCGGCGCGGGTGATGTTCTCCTCGGACCAGGCGAGGGGGCGGCTGCCGAGGGAGACGACGCGGTCGCTGAAGGCGAGGACCTGGAAGGTGTCGCTCGCGCGCACCGTGCCGAGGGCGCGGCGCATCACCGCGCGGGCGTGCTCCATCGGTCTCCCCTTCATCGAGGAGCTGGTGTCGACGACGAAGACGATCTCGCGCGGGGTGACGGTGTCGTCGGCGGGAGCAGCGGGTGGCTGCACCACGAGGGAGAAGTGTCCGGCCTCGTCAGCGCCGGCGGCGCGATGCGCCATGACGCTCGCCCGCGGCGTCTCGCCGGAGACGTCGTATCGAAGGACGAAGTCGCGGTTGGCGATCTGGCCGGCGTCTTCGAGGCGCACCTTCGCGCCCTGGCTGCCTTCGCGCTCGATGGCGATGTCGTGGGTGGGGGATTCGATGGCGCCGAGGGGCAGGCCCGCGTCGATGTCGAGGGCGATCGAGATGCCGTTCGCCTGGCGGACCTCGCCAACCTCGCCGAGCGCCGCGCTGGGATCGCTCGGGTCGTATCGGTTCGGGGCGACCATCGGGTAGACGAGCTCGTAAGCGCCGTCCTCGAAAGGCAGGGCCTGGACGTAGCTCAGGCGCACGTCGATGCGCTCGCCGGGGGCGATGTTGGCGACGCGCTGGGCGAAGAGGTTCGGGCGTTGCTGCTCGAGGAGCGCCGCGCGTCGGCCCTCGGCGCGGGCGGCCTCGTAGGTCTGACGGGCCTGGGCGCGGCGCTTGATCTGACCGCGGACGACGCGATCGCCGATGATCATCTCCATGTCGTCCACCGCCGAGTCGGCGGGGAGCGGGAAGAGATAGAGCGCCTCGATGGGGCGGTCGTTGTCGTTGGTGAAGCTCTGGGTGACGTTCACCCGCGCGACCATCCCGGAGACCGTGGCCTCGACGTTGGTGGAGACGAGGGGGAGATCGGGGTGCGGGTCTTCGGGCGGCGCAGGCGTCGCGTCGGTCGCCTCTGCGGCTTCCGCGGCGGCGCGCGCTTCGGCTGCGATCTCTTCGGGCGATGCACCCGTGCGCTCCTCGAAGCGGCCGACACGCATCGTGCCCTGGCCGGGGCGGTCGAGGCTCGCGAGCAGGTGCGGGTCGAGGGTGCCCGCGGTCTCGACGAGGCCCGCGTGCTGGGCGTTGCCACCCCACATGTGCCAGCCGTCGACCATGTGGTCGCCGATCTCGAGGCCGATGAGATTGCCGCGGCCGGTGGCGACGTAGAGCCAGCCCTGGGCGACGATGGGCTGGAAGACGACCGGCTCGCCGATGTCGTAGGCCCACTGGATCATGCCGGTGTCGATGTCGGCGGCGTAGACCTGGCCCTCGAGGGTGCCGAAGAAGAGCTGGCTGCCGACGACGGCCGGCGGGCTGATGGCCTGCGCGCCCTCGGCGGCGCCGTAGCTGCGCGTCCAGACGTCGTCGCCGGTGGCGATGTCGCGGGCGCGGATCTCGCCCGCGACGGCGAAGTAGGCGCGTCCGTCCGCGACGGCCGGCGTGCTGCCCTGGAAGGCCCAGCCGGCGGCGACGTTGGTGAGGCCGAGGTGCTCGCCGTGGGGCACGCCGCCCCAGGCGCCCATCTGAGTCTGGGTCATCTGGCGATCGCGGCTGCCGCCGCCGAGGTAGGGCGCCAGGGCGATCTCGCCGCGGTTGGTGATGCGCCCGCTGCGGATGTCGAGGACCACCGGCTGCTCGTGAGGGCGGCCCCCGCGGTCGACACGCGTCGAGAGCAGCACGCTCTCGCCGTCGACCCAGACCGCGCTCGAGGCGCCGACGTCCTTCTGCCACAGGACGTGTCCGTCGCGGACGCGGACACGATGGGCAGTGCCGTCCATCGTCGTGAAGAAGACGTCGTTGCCGTAGACCTGCGGCGCCTGGATCACGTCGGCGGGGATGTCGATCGACCACACGGGCTCGCCGTCGGCGATGCGGAAGGCGCCGAACTCGTGGCTGCCGTCCTTCGGGTAGGCGCTCATCACCAGGTCTTCGGCGGCGGCGGCCTGGCTCATCAGCGGGTCGCCGAGCCAGCGCTTCCAGAGGAGCTCGCCGGTCTCCGCGTCGGCGACGAAGATGGTGCAGCTCTCGGTGTTGAAGATGACGCGGTCCTTGTAGACGATGGCCGCGGTGGGGCCGCCGTCGGGGGCGCCCACGGTCCACTGCATCTCGCCGTTGTAGGCGTCGAAGGCGAAGAAGCGGTGCGAGGCGAAGCCGCCGCCGAGGTAGACCTTGCCGCCCGTGAACGCGGGCGTGGCCAGGAGCTGCTCGGAGGGCAGCGCCGTGACCCAGCCGCGCTTTCCGCCGTCGAAATTGAAGCGCGAGGTGGCGCCGCGGGGCGGGCTGGGCACGCGGATCTCGCGCACCTGCATGCGCGAGCCGAGCGCGCCGTCTCCTTCGCCGTCGATCCCGGCGAGCGCCTCCTCGAGGAGCTCTGCGGCGCTCGGTGTCTGCGCCCTCTCCGCGTCGGCGACGGGCTGGAACGTCCCGACCTCGCGCTCGGCCGTGGTCTCGTGCGCCGTGCGCGACTCCGACACCGACGAAGGACAGCCGTTGACGATCATGGACCAGCCGATCACCGCCGCCATGATCCCGAAGGGCGCACCCGCCCACCCCAGTCGGACCCTTCGGTAACGGGGCGCTACTCGCCCGCCTCCGGCCCCCTCGGACCGCTGCCTGCGCTTCGTCATCGTTCCTCCTCAAAGCCTCGACGCGACATGGGCGCGGACGAGACGTGTCCCCACGCAAAGCGAGTGCCGTGCCGCGGGGATCGAGGACGAAACAGTTGGAGAATTCGCGACGCGTCGCGGGAGTGCGTCTATCGACGGCCACGACGTGTGTGTCTGGAGACGCACGATGGCGCGCGGACGTGCGCGCGGCTTTGGGCGGACCGTGTGTCGGCAGCCCTGCCTAGGGCACCGCCCTGGGCCTCAAATACAGGCCACGTTGCAGCTGCCGTCGCAGCATCGCTCACCGAGGCCGCACTCGTCGCCGCAGCGGCCGCAGTCGGTGGTGGAGGAGGTGAGGTTGGTGGTGCAGTTGCCGTCGCCGTTGCAGTCGCCCCAGCCGGTGTCGCAGCTCTCGACGGTGCAGGCGCCGTCGGTGCAGGCGGGCGTCCCTCTCAGGACCTCGCAAGCGTTGTCGCAGGCACCGCAGTGATCGATGGTGTCCACCACGGTTTCGCAGCCGTTGTCCGGGTTGCCGTCGCAATCCATGGCGAGGCCTCCGCAGGTGCCCGGGGGCGGCGTCGTGGTGCAGAAGCAGACGCCCTCGACACACTGCCCAGCGGTACACACCGTGCAGTCCCCGTCGGTGGTGCAGCCTCCAGCGGCGCCGCCGCAGGCCTCGCGGTTCAGCGAGCTGCAATCGGGCTCGACACAGACGCCTCCGAGACATTCGGTCGCGGCGGGAGCCGAGCTCGCGTTCGGACAGGTGACGCCGCCACACTCGCGCGTCAGCACCACGACGACGCCGGTGTCTTCCTCGACGCTGATGCGGACGTCACGCTCGACGACGACCGGACCATCCGGTGACCTCAGCTCGACGTGGACCACGACGCTCCCCGACGCCAGCCCGTCGAACTCCGCCACACGCACGCCTGTCACGAAGTCGTCCGCGGCGCTGGCCAGCGTGGTCCTCTGGGCGGGCCCGTCGAGCGCGGTCGCGTTGAAGACCTCCACCACCACCGAGTTGAACTCCATCCCAGGGCTCAGATCCGAGCGCGCGTCGACCGAGAGCGTCAGCCGATCGCCCCCGCACGCGAACGCAGTGCTCGCGAATAGAAGCAAGCCCACGAGACCCCACCGCTCCATCTCGCCCATCCTATCACTGGGGTAGCGGGCGCTCGATCGGCGGCTAGTTCTCGTCTCTGGAGGTGCGATGGAGCTGCTCGACCACTACCGCGTGATGGCGCGGATGCGGGCCGTGGAGCTGGGGCTGGCGGAGCTCTGGCATCGGGGGCTGGCGCCCGGCGAGATGCACCTGGGGACGGGGGAGGAGGCGTTGATCTCCGGGCTGCTCGCGTATCGCGGGCCCGACGACTACTACGCCATCGATCACCGCGCGAGCCCGGTGCTGACCGGCCTGGGCGTGCCGGCGCGCGACGTTCTCGCCGAGTGCATCGGTCGCGAGGAGGGCCTCTGTCGCGGCCGCGGGGGACACATGCACCTCTACGCGCCGGAATTCCACGCCGCGGCCTCGGGGATCGTCGGTGCTGCGGCGCCGGCCGCCGTAGGGTTCGCCCTGGCTCACCACCTGCGTCGCGAGAGCGGGGTCGCTTTCGCGTTCTTCGGGGACGGCGCCATGAATCAGGGCATGGTCCTCGAGAGCTTCAACCTCGCCGTGGCCTGGGGCCTGCCGGTGCTCTTCGTCTGCAAGGACAACGGTTGGGCCATCACCACGCGGAGCGAGAAGGTCACGGGGGGTGAGCTCTCGCAGCGCGCCCGCGGCTTCGGTCTCCGCGTGGAAGACGTGGAGGGAACCGATCCCGAAGCGGTCGACGCCGTCGCCGGCAAGCTCCTTCACGACGTGCGGCGCGGCAAGGGGCCGGCGCTTCTCCACGCGCAAGTGGCTCGCCTCGACGGACACTTCCTGGGCGATCCCCTGGTGAAGGTCTCGAAAGACCCCACCTCCGAACAGGCGATTGGGACGACCCGGGAGCTCTTGAGCGGGCTCTTCGGCTCGGGCGGGGCCGGGGTCTCGGAGCGGGCGCGCAGCCTCGGCTCCATGCTCGGGCTCGATGATCAAGGCGCGGAGCGAGGGCCGCGGCGACCGGCGCGATCCCCTCGTCCGCATTCGAAAGAAGCTCGTGAAGAGTCACGAAGCCGAGGTGGACGCCATCGATCGCGCGCTCGTCGACGAGGTCGCCTCCGCCATTCGTGCCATCACCGAGGAGGAGGGCTCATGAGGTTTGGTCAGGCCATCGACGCCGCCGTGCGCCTCGAGATGGACGCGGACCCCCGCGTCTTCGTGATGGGCGAGGACGTGCACGGGCTCAGGCCCGAGCTCTTCGCGCACTTCGGCCCCGAGCGTATTCGCGCGACGCCGATCAGCGAAGGGGCCTTCGTCGGCGCCGGCGTCGCGGCGGCCATGGCGGGGATGCGCCCCATCGTCGAGCTCATCATGGTCGACTTCGTCGCCGTCGCGATGGACGCGGTGCTCAACCACATGGCCAAGGTCGATGCGTTCTCCGGAGGGCGATGGAAGGTGCCGATGGTGCTCCGCGCGCCGTGCGGAGGGGGCCTGGGCGATGGAGGACAGCACGAGCAGTGCCTCTGGGGCATGCTCGGCGGCATCCCGGGGCTCACGGTGGTGGTCCCATCGACCCCCGGGGATGCGGCGGGCCTGATGCGGAGCGCGATCGCTTTCGAGGGACCGGTCGTGTTCATGGAGCACAAGCTCCTGAGCGACCTGTGGCGCGAGACCCTCGGCACGGGCGGGCGTGACAACGTGAGCTTCGACGTGCCCGCCGCGGGCGTCGAGGAGGACGTGTCCGAAGCGCTTCCCCTCGTCCCCATCGGTGAAGCCGCGATCCGCCGACAGGGCGGCGACGTCACCGTCGTGAGCCTCGGCGTCTCCGTGCATCGCGCGCTCGAAGCCGCCGCCGCGCTCGCCACCAACGGCATCGAGGCCGAGGTGATCGACCTTCGTACCGTTCGCCCTCTCGACGCCGCCACCGTGGTGCGGTCGGTGAACGAGACCGGGCGCCTCCTGGTCGTCGACGAGGACTTCGAGCGCTTCGGGCTCTCCGGCGAGCTCGCCGCCATCACCCTCGAGCACGGCCTGACCCCGCGCTTCGCGCGGGTCTGCGTACGAGGCACGCTCCCCTTCGCGCGCGACCTCGAGCAGGCCTCCCTGCCCAACGTCGGGCGCATCGTCGAGGCCGCCCGCGCCCTCCTCGCCCCCGCCTGAGAACGGCGAAAAAATCGACCCCGGCTCTGTCACGCCGCTGCGCCCTCACGGGTTCTCCCTGTAGAAAGGGGAAAAATCCGTGAATCTCTCTCGCATCGCCAAGCGCTCGCTGACCACACTCTGGGCCCACAAGCACCTCTGGTTCTTCGGGTTCTTCGTCGCCGCCGCCGGCTCGAGCGGTGGGGGCGGGGCCGAGACCGGCGGGGCGGCCGGCGGAGGGGTCGTTCCCACCTGGCTCTTCATCCTCGCCGCCGTCCTGGCCGCCCTCGGCCTCGTCGCCGGCATCCTCCACGTCCTGTCCGAGGCGGCGCTCATCCGCGGCGTCCGCGACGACTCGGAGAAGCGCGAGGTGCTCGGGATCGTCGACGGCCTCAGGGAGAGTCGCCGTCACTTCTGGTCGGTGCTCGGCCTCAAGCTCCTGCTCGCCGCGTCGTTCCTCAGCATCGGCGTGGTCATCGTCGCACCCCTCGCCCTCGGCGCCTTCGAGCTCGTCCCGATGCTCGCCGCGGCGCTGCTGGCGCTTCCTCTCGTGGTGGTCGCCATCCCCGCTGCGCTCACCCTGTACTTCCTCTACGAGCTGGGCCTCCGCTTCGTCGTGCTCGACTACATGCGCGTGCGCGACGCGCTCCGCGCGGCGCGCCGGTTCCTCCACGGGCGGCTCGCCGATGCGATTCGGCTGACCCTTCTGTCCTTCGCCGGACAGGTGGGCGGGAGCTTCGCGACCTTCGTCGCGTGTCTGCCGGCCGCCATCGTGGGCTTCGCCCTCTACTTCACCGCGGGTCTCGTTCCCGCCATCGTGGGCGCGACGCTCCTGGGTCTGCCTGCGATCGTCGTGGTTCGCGGCGCGACCGGCACCTTCCGCTCGTCGGTGTGGACCCTCGGCTTCATGGAAGGCCGCGCCTGACCGTGTACTTCCTCTTCGCCATCCTCAGCCATCGCCTCGGCCCCGCGTCCGAGCTCCCCGAGGAGGAGACCCTCGCGCTCGTTCGCCGGGCGCGCCGAGGCGACACCGAGGCGATGGCGGCCCTCTATGGCGCGCACGTGCATCGCGTCTTTCGCGCGGTGCGCGCGCTCTGTAAGAGCGAGGCCGAGGCCGAGGACATCGTCCAGGACGCCTTCATCAAGGCCTTCGCTTCCCTCGGCAGCTACGAAGCGCGTCCTGGGCGGCGCTTCCTCGCCTGGCTCTCGACCATCGCGCTCAACGCGGCGCGAAATCGCTCGACCCGAGGTGGGCGGCGCCGTCAGCTCGCCGAAGAGGACGCGGCGCGAGACGTGAAGGAGGCGCCTGCGACACCCGAAGAGCAGCTCCTCGGCGCCGAGAGCCGCGCGCGCCTCCTCGCCGCCCTCGCCGAGCTGCCGGAACGTGACCGCGAGGTCGTGAGCTTGCGCTACGGCGCCGGTCTCGAGGCCGCGGAGGTCGCCGAGCTCACGGGGCTCAGCGGCGCGAACGTGCGGAAGATCTGCGAGCGGCAGCGGAAGCGTCTGCTCGCGATGCTCAGCGACGAGGGACACGCGTCGCGACGAGAGGGAGCATCCACATGAGTGAAGACGCCCGACTCGAAGAAGCGTTCGGCCCTCTCTCTCCCAGCGACGCGCAGCTCGAACGGATGCGCACGGTGGTGCTGGCGGCCCACGCGCCCCTTCCGACTCTCACCTCCGAGTGGCTGACGCTGCTGCGCGCCCGCCCGGTGGCGAATACCGTGATCACCTTCGCCGCCGCGGCGGTCCTGCTCCTGGGGACCGCGATCAGCGCGATCCCGTGGACGATCCTCGGCGATCTCTGAAGCTCAACGCATCGGCCGGAGCGCGTGGTCGACGGCGTGCGCTTCGAGCCGCGCGGGGCCGTCGCCGGTCCGGGTGAGCAGCCAACCGTCGCGCGTGCGGCGGACGCGGGCGTCACCATGCGCGGTGAAGCTGGCGTCGAGTGCCCACGTCGGGAGCGTGATGGTCGCGTGCTCGCCAACGGCCATCGCGTCGAGGTCTGGAAGCTGAAGCGCGCGCGAGGCGCGCGCCGGCCCGGCGGGTGAGGCGGCGATGGCCCGATCGATCTGGCGCGCGAGCGCAACCACGTCGTGTCCGCCGCGGATGCGGCGGATGGCCACCGCGACGTTGTCTCGAACGAACGCGGCGAAGCCCGCGTCGGCGACGCCCGAATCACCGAGCCCTGGCGCCTCGGCGACGACGCTCGTGAGCTCGGCGAGGGCGTGCTGGTAGCGCTCGCGCGCGGCCCGGGACTCCGGCGTCACCCAGACGTCCACCAGAAGCGCAGCCTGGCCGTCGTCCTGCGCGGCGAGGGAAAGCCGAACCGGGCTCTCGGCGCGGTCCGGCACGACGACGTCGACGACGCGCATCGCCGCCGGCACCACGGCCCCCACGTCCACGCCCGCGTGGATCTGCTGTGCCCTGGCGGCCGACGGACCGAATGCGAAGAGCGCGAGCGCCAGGACGAAGATGCGCTTCATCGGATCCGCACCTTGTCGTCCATGGTCGTCTGGACGTCCATCCACTCGCTCGACAGGTCCCGCTTGTAGTCGTCGGGCATCATGCCCTCAGCCAACAAGAGCACGCTCGGCAGCGCGGTCGGCGTCCCATCGCCGTCGAGAGCCAGAGTGGCGTCGAAGAAGCGGCCGTCGGGCGGACCCACCACCGCGTGATAGCGGAAGGCGCCGCGTCCGCTGGTGAACGGCGTCTCCGTGAAGCCCATCCAGCCGATGGCCTGGATGAAGTTCAGGTCGAATCCGGTGTCGGTGCGGTGCGTGAGGATGTGATAGCGGAGATCGATCCCCATCATGTTGGCGTAGCTCGAGACGATGCTCGCCGCGTCGGAGCAGTTGATGACGTCGCCGTTGGCGCGGTCCTGAAACTGCGAGGCGTCGAAGACTGCGTCCGAAAAGCCGCTCCCATAGTTCGTGTAGAACGACGCGCCGCGCTCGCGGTCGTATCGAAGCCCCAGCTCGTAGTACACACCCTCGACGATCTGTCCGGCGACCTCGTCGGCGTCGCTGGTGCGACCGTCGACCCAACCCGCGACCGTGTCCACCACGTCGACCCACGGTCGGTGCGGCACGCTCGCGAAATCGAAGATCGGCTCGTCCACCAGTCCGTAGAGACGATGGACGGTCACGATCTCCCCAGGCACCGCCTGCCAATCGCCACCCGGCGCGCGGGCTTCGAAGCGCCACACGAGGGAGAGGTCGTAGCGCCCCACCGCGGGCACCGGCGAGGTGGTGGTGGTCGCGCTCAGCACCTCGTCGTGCCCGAAGAGGCCGTCGCCTTCGAAGCTCGTGCCCTCCGGCGGGAGCACGCGGACCTCGGTGGCGGTCGGGGCGCCGCCGCCCTCACTTCCGGCGACGCTCGCGCTCAGCGTGGCGTCGATCGCGACCGAGGTGCCGGCGACGAAGGCCGCGGGGAGGTTGAAGGTGTCGTGCTCGACCCCGTCGGCCGCGCGCGCGTCGAGGGGCGGGCTCGTCAGAATCCGCCCACGTGTCCGGCACGGCGCGCGGCGTCCCATCGGCGAGCTCGAGGTCGACCGCGAGCGCATCCTCCGACGCGTCCGGCGCCATGCGAAAGGGCACCGTATCGTCGGCGAGCTCGTAGAAGCCGCGCCGGACGCCGTCGGTCGCGCGATAGAGAAGGGGTACGCGTGCGCCGCTCCCCGCCACCGCCGCGAGCTGAATCTCGGAGATGCCGAGGCGGACGATCTCGATCGGCGCTATGGCGGTCGCGAGCACCTCGCCTTCCGCCGAGCTCACCGTCGCCGTCACCTCGACGAGGCCCGGCGCGACGCGCGCCGCCCCCGTCGTGCGTCCATCCCACACGGCTGCGCAGGTGCCCGCGCTCGACACCGCTTCGGGCTCGGCGATTATCAGGTCGTCGCGCATGAGCACGATGCGACAGCTTCGGCCGTCGACGGCGTGATGCTCCGCATCGAAGACCAGCGGCCATCCGTCGAAACCGTCGAGCTGGGGATCGGCGGCCGCCACCAGCGCCGGCGCTGGCGCGATGGACGGAAGCACCACGCCCGCTCCATCGCCTGACAGCGCGATGCCACCCGGCTCGAAGACGACGTCGGCGCTACAGCCGGCGAGCGCGAGGAGGCCGCATGCGACCGTCCAGAGACGGGACGTCATCGTTCCGACGGTACTACCCCCCTCCCGGAAGGGCTACCCGCAGGTGCCCATATCGGTGCAGACGCGGCTCTCGGTGCACTGCGAGTTGTTCTCGCAGGCGGGCTGACAGGTCATGCGGTCGGGATACATCATGTCGGCCTGGCACGTGTAGGCGTCGCGGCAGTCGTCTGTCGTCTCGCAGGACACGACGCAGCGACCGAAGCGACCGCCCCCAGTGACGCACTCGGTGCCCATCGGGCAGCCGCCGCCGGTGGTGTCGGCCGGGTCGCAGCCGAAGGCGATGCACATGCCGCCTGGCCAGCCGCGGAACGCTTCGGCGAAACAGAACGCGCCGTCGGGGCACTCGGTGCTCTGGGCGCAGGCGTCGCCCCAGTTGGCGTCGGGGCTGTAGCAGCGGCCGCCCCCCTCGGGGTTGCAGACGGTCGAGTCGGGGCAATCGGTGTCGTCGGTGCAGCCGGGGATGCAGACCGGCGCCGGAATGGAGATGTCGACGGCGCAGCCGTAGCCCGCGCGGCACGGCCGGTCGGCCGCGCTCGGGTCACACTGGGCGAAGCACCACGACTGATCGCGGCTCACCTGAAGGCAGATCGAGTCGCCGGGGCAGGGCGTCATGTCATCGCAGAACTGGGTGCAGTACCCATCGCGGAAGCCCTCGCCATCCGTCGCGCAGAATTCGGAGCAGTCGGTGTCCGTGCCGCAGGTCTGTCCGATGTCGGTCGACATGATCGCGCCGTCGCCCGTCATCGCGGCGTCGCCTCCTCCGTCGCCGCCGCCGCTTCCACTGTCGGCGGTCGCATCGGGGGCCATGAAGGTGATCCCGCTATCCGGCTCGGCCGTCGTCGACTGACTGCAGGCGGTGAGGAGGAGAAGGGGGAGGGAGGCAAGGGAGAGGGAGGTGCGCATTGCGACGCGGTTTCTAGCAAACGGCTTCGGGGTCGCCACGCGGCCTCGTGAGGCCTACCATGGGCAGTGGGTGGGAAACTGGCAAAAAGCCTGGATTGTCGCGGGGTTGGGATTGTTGACGTCTTGTTTCCCGATGAACGCTCGTCAGCTTCGGGTCAAATCCATGGAGGCCGAGCTCGAAAAGATCCTCCCCGACGCCTCCCGCCGACTGCGCTGCAACCCCGCCCAGCTCTCGAGCGAACGACTCATGGAACAGGACGGCGAGCGCGTCTATCGCGTGCGCGGCTGCAACCTCGCGGTGACCTACGTCTGTCGCTCCGACATCGTCGACGAGGAGGCCTACGCGCACTGCCGCCACTCGACGAGCGGCGCCGAGCTCTGAAGCACGCGGCGGCGCGATGCGCCTTTTGGGGATATGCTGCGCCCCCGTGACTGAGCGGAACATCGGTATCACCTTCGCTGGCGGCGGCAATCGCGCGTTCTATCAGATCGGCTGGATGGAGCGTTGGGCGAACGATCTATGGCCTCGCGTGGGCGCCGTGGCGGGCGTGAGCGCGGGCGCGGCCGCGGTCACCTTGATCCTGAGTGAGCGCATCGCCGAAGCGAAGGCGTTCTTCGCGGCGCGCCGCGTCGGTGTCCGCGGGCTCTTCAGCGCGGAGCGCCTGCGGCGCGGCGAGCGTCCTTTTCCCCACGACGAGATCTATCGCGCGACTTTGAAGCACGCCTTCGCCGAGGGCGGCCTCGAGCGCGTGCGGAACGCCCCCTTCCCGGTGCGGATCCTCTGCACCGCCTACGAGGGTCGCTTGCCGTCTGCGCTCAGCATCGCGATGGGGGCCACGGTCTATCAGCTCGAAAAGAAGCTCGTGCCGGGCGGCCTGCATCCGCGTCTCCCGCGCCGCTTCGGCTTCGCGCCTCGCGCCTTCGACGCGCGCGAGTGCGAGACCATCGACGAGCTGGTCGAGCTGATCATCAGCTCCTCGTCCACGCCGCCTTTCACCAATCTCGGCCGCTTCGACGGGATGCTCATCGACGGCTCGATGATCGACAACGCGCCGGCCTTCCTCGTCGAGGACGTCCCCGGCATCGACCACACCCTGGTGCTGCTCACGCGGCCCTACGCGCCCGAGCACGTCGGGCGGCGCGGGCGGCGCTACTACGTCGCCCCCCGAGAGCGACTGCCGATCACGCGCTGGGACTACAGCGAGCACGCGCCGATCGACGAGACCGAGGACGTGGGCCGCCGTGAGGCGGAGCTCCACAGCGAGCATCTCGCCGCGCTCCTCGGCTGAGCGTTCCCTTCGTCACAGGTCCGCGAAGTGCTCGCGGAAGACGCGCATCATCAAGTCCCGAAACCAGCGGTTCTCGGGCACCGCGTCATAGCGCGCGTGCCACGCGAGGAGCGAAGGCGGCATGTGGCCGAGACCGATCGGGTCGGGCACCCAACGAACGGGATAGATCGCGGCGAGCTGCTCGGCGGCCGGCTCGACGACGAACGCGATGAGGTCCGACGCGGCGACCATGGCCGGGATGACCAGGAAATAGGGACAGCGAAGCGCGACGAAGCGCTCGCGGCCGAGCTCGGCGAGGGCGTGGTCCACGAAGCTGGGGCCGCCCTTGCCCAGGCTCATCACCGCGTGAGGGAGGCGGCAGAGCGTGTCGAGATCGATGGTGTCGCCGATGTCCGGATGGTCCTCGCGGCAGAGGACGACGAAGTTCTCGCCCCGGAGCGGGACCGTTTCGAGCCCCGACGGAAGATCGATGGGCGGGATCATCGCCGCGTCGACGCGACCGGACGCGAGGAGCGTCGGTAGATCATTGTCGGGTGGGACGAGCTCCAGCGTCGCCCGCGGCGCTTCGCGCTGCATCGCCTGAAGGAGCGGCGGCCCGTAGGCGAAGGCCCATCCATCGAGGATCGCGACCGTGAACGTTCGCGAGACGGCGGAGGGAATCGAAAGCCTCCGGGCTCTCGACGACGCTCTCAATCGTGCGGAGCGCGTCGCGCAGCGAGGGCGCGAGCGCCTCGGCACGCGGCGTCGGCACCATGCGATGCCCTTCGCGGACGAGGAGCGGATCGTCGAAGAGCTCGCGCAGCTGCCTCAGCGAGTGGCTCATCGCCGATTGGGTCACGCCGAGACGCCGCGCCGCCGCGCCCACGCCCCGCACTTCGAGCAGGACGTCGAGCGCCAACAGGAGGTTGAGATTGACGGTGCGCAGGTCCATCGAATCAGCTCATGTACGAATGAGAATACATGAGCTTCAGCATACATGAGGAATCGGTCATGTTCAGAGCATGTTGATGAACATCGCGCTAAGCCGCCTCGCCAGCTCCTTCCGCTCCGGTCATGGAAGCTCCCGAAATCGGGAGATTTCTCGGGATATCGAGCCCTTGGTCCTCTACGAGTACGAGGGCTGTCCAATGTGCCGTCGCGTTCGTGAGGCCCTGACCGAGCTGGCGCTGCCAGTTCGGGTGCGCCCCTGTCCTCGGGACGGGCGCCGCTTTCGCCCCGAGGCGATCTACAAGGCCGGCCGCGCCCGCTTTCCCTTCCTCGTCGACCCCAACACCGGTCTCGAGACGACTGAGAGCGAGCAGATCGTCGCCTATCTCTACGAGACCTATGGCGAGAGCAAGGCGCCGCGCTGGCTCCTCGGCCCGGGGTTCGTGCTGACCTCGCAGCTCGCCAGCCTGGCCCGTGGCGGCGCCGGCTTCCGGGCCCGGTCGAGCGTTGCCCCCGAGCGCGAGCTGATCCTCTACGGCGACGAGGCCGACCCCGCCGCCCGCTTGGTCCGTGAGCAGCTCTGCGAGCTCGAGATCCCCTACCTCCGCGTGCCCGGCCCGCTTCGCTTCGTCGACCCGAGCACCGGCAGCGAGCTCGAAGACGTCGACAGCATCCTCGCTCACCTCGGACGCTACGCGAGCGCGGCGTGAGGATTCGGGGTCGCTCCCCAACCGGGGCTTCGGTCATCATGCCTCGCGGAGATGTCCACCGACACGACCCCTGACGCGACGCTTCGCAAGACCTGGGCGGAGCTCGGCATCGAGCCGGAGGAGCTGTCTCTGAGCGACACGATCGCGTCGGTGGATACCATCGAGTCGCTCTCCGCGCCGGCTCGCGGCGCGCTCGACCCGCTCCTCGAGCCGACGACGGATGGAGGGATCGCGCCGATCCTCCTGGGTGATCCGATCGGGGAAGGGGGGATGGGGGTGGTGCGCTCCGCGACCCAGACCGCCCTCCAGCGCACGGTCGCAGTCAAGGCGCTGCGCGTCGACGTGCCGCGGGCAGAGCAGGCACTTCAGCTCCTGCGCGAAGGACGGGTCACGGGGCTCCTCGAGCACCCGAACGTGGTGCCGGTGCACATGCTGGGGCGTGACCAAGAGGGCAAGCCGCTCATCGTCATGAAGCGCATCGACGGCGAGCCGTGGTCGTCGATGATTGAAGGCGTGCCGCCGACGGAACGGCACGACCCCGCGTTCATCCGCAAGCACCTCTCGATCCTCCGGCAGGTCGCGAGCGCGCTCCACTTCGCGCATTCGCTCGGCATCCTCCATCGCGACATCAAGCCCGAGAACGTGATGATCGGCGGCTTCGGCGAGGTCTACCTCGTCGATTGGGGCGTCGCCGTGAGCCTGAGCGAGGTCGGGCCGCTCGGCGTGCCGCGGGCGCGCGACGTCAAACGCATCGAGGGGACGCCCCTCTACATGTCGCCGGAGATGGCGCTCGGGAAGGGCGAGGGGCTGGGCGTCTTCTCCGACGTCTATCTCCTCGGTGCCACGCTGCACGAGCTCATCACCGGCAAGCCTCCTCACGAAGCAGCGCACGTGAGCGCGGCCCTCATGAAAGCGTTCGTCTCGCAGACGCCGACCTATGACGAGCACGTCCCGCGCGAGCTCGCAGCGATCGCTCGGCAGGCGATGGCGCGCGAGCCGGAGAAGCGCTTCGAGAGCGCGGAGGCCTTCGCCGAGGCCATCGACGACTTCCTCCTTCACTGGGGGAGCGTCGAGCTCTGCGAGGAAGCCGAGCGGCGAACCGAAGAGCTGCGACGCGCCTCCCAGATCGACGGGGAACGCTCCGAGGCCGACCAGGAGACGATTGAGGCGCTCTTTCACGAGGGGCGCTTCGCTTTCGATCAGGCGTTGCGGAGCTGGCCCGAGAACGAGCGCGCCATCCGAGGGCGTCGAACGCTCCTCGAGGCGATGATCGAATTCCAGCTCGAGCGCGGCAGCCCGCGGGTCGCCAAGACGCTCCTCCGGCAGCACGACGCGCCGCCCGAAGTGCTGCGGGGTGCGGTGGAGCAGGCGGCGCGCGCCCTCGACAGGGTGGAGCGCGACGCGGATCTCGGCTTCGGTCTGCGCGAGCGCGTAGTCCGCCTCTACGTGTCCGCCGCGGGCTTTGCCGCCTTCTGCCTCGGCACCAGCGCGCTCACGCGCTTCGACATCTGGCCGGTCGACCACGTGCGTTTCGCGCTCCTGGGCACGACCTTCCTGGTAGGCGCCGGGCTCAGCGGGATGGTGTGGTGGCGCAAGATGCTGCTCAACGCGACCAACCGGCGCGTGACCCTCACCAGCCTGCTCGTCTTCGCGCAGTCGATGGTTCTGTGGCCGCTCCTCGGCGCGTTGGGCGTCTCCATGCCCCACGCCACCGTCATCGGCGCCTTCGTCAACGGCACCTTGTGGGCGACGTTGCTCGGGACGCTCGGCTGGCCCTGGCTTCCGCTCACCCTCGGCCACTACATCGTGGCGCTCGTCGCCTGGGCGCTGCCCGCCTACCACCTCGAGGTCTTCGCCTGCCTCGCGATCCCCGTCGTCATCACCGGCCACTGGATGGCGCGCGCGAATCGCGGGACCTGAAGCGCGATCTCCGACGCGAGGTCCGCCTGACCGAAGGCCCCAAAGCACAAGGGAGCGGGTGCCGAAATGTTGACCCCCACTAGGGCTTGGGGACACTACACGTAGTGTCATTTCACTCCTTGCGTGGCCCCGGATCTCCAAGTAAAAACGCCCGTTCATCATGCGTACACCTCGGAGAGTGAAGACGGTGGAGGCGCCGCTGTCGCGACTGGCGGGTGCGGCGCATTGGGCACCGGCCGAGATCGAGCGGCGGGGGCCCGCCGAAGCCCTCGGCGGCCGCTTCGAGATCAACGGGAGCATCTGGCTCAGCGACCTCCTCGATACGGGGGTTTCGGGTGAGACGCCGCAGGATCTCGAGACGGTTCTCGAGCAGACCCTCGTCTTTCGCGAGCGCCTCACCCTCCGCATCCGCGCCATTCGAAATCAGATCCTCCGGCGTTATGAAACCGCCTTCGACGGCACCGACCGGCTGCCAAACGCCGCGGAGCTCCTGAAGACCCTCGAGGCGAATGGCGCGCGGCCGAAAGGCACGAAGAAGACGCTCGCGCGCGTGGCGAAGGCGTGCTCCTACGCGCACGGTCAGCGCTTCGGGCGCGCGCTCCGGACGGCGCGCGCGGAGCTGGTCTTCCTGCGCGACGACCTGACCCCCGAGATCCAACGCCTCGGACCCGAGGCCACGGAGATCGAGCGTATCGATGCCGCGCTCTCCCGCGCGCTCCTGGTCGGCACGCGCGAGCTCATGGACCAACTCACGGAGCGTCTCGAAGAGTCCTTCGAGGCCGCTTTCATCCACGCCGCCGAGGCGCTCCCCGATGGACCGATTGACGACCCCGCGGTCGTCGCCGCCGCCGAGGGATGGCTCGCCGAGGATGGCTTCATCCGCGCCCACGTGCGCGATGCCGAGGCGCTCGCGCTCGCTCTGTACGATCGAGACGCGGAGCTCCTCACCCAGCTCGTCGACGCGGCGTGTGAGATCGCGTCCAGAGGTAACCAATGAATCGAAATGCAATCGTCGGCATGGGCGCGGTCGCCTTCGCCATCACCGCTCTCGTGGGAGCTCTCTGGCTCGGCGCCGATGCAGTCGCTCCGGCGATCTTCTGCGGCCTGGCCATCGCCATCGTTGTCGCAGTGGCGGAGGCGCTCGCGCGTCCCGCGCGAGAGAGGAACCTCGCGGCCCTCGAGAGCCTGGCCGACCAGGGGCGCGCGCTGCCCGAGGCCGCCGATGCGCTCGCGAGCGCCGTCGAGCGGCTCCGCCAGCTCGAGACGAGCCTGGGCGAGGCCCACGCCGAGACGATTCACGAGACGCGCCGGGTGATCGGCGAGAGCGCCGAGAGCACCAGCGCCAGCATCGGCGCCGCGGTCTCCGAAGCGCAGCGCACCTTCGAGCGACTGAGCGACGCCTCGAGCGCCTCCGCCGAAAAGGACCGCGAGGAGATTGGCCGGGTGCTCCGCCACACCGCCGATCGGATCCGCGAGGACATGGAGAAGGGCGTGGCCAAGGCCGCGAAGGCGGCCCAGGAGGCGGTGGCGCCCGTCGCCGCCGACGCGATGCAGAAGGCGACCGAAGCCGCCACGGCGCATCTCGCCGAGATCCGCAACTCCATCGAGACCGATGCCGCCGAGCGGCGCCGCGTGCAGGCGGTGGCGGTCGAGACCCTCGACGGCCACCTCAAGGAGGTCGCCTCCCGCCTCGACCAGCAGCTCGAGCGTCGCGCCGACGCCGATGGGCGCCTGCTCATCGCCTTCGAGGCCCACGCGCGACAGATCCGCGAGGCCGAGGCGACGCGCGCCGAGGAGCTCGCTGCCCAGTGGCAGACGATGACCGAGAAGATGGCCGCGACCGAGGACGCGCGCGCCGCCCGCTTCGCCGAGCTCTCGAAGGAGACTGCCGAGCGCTCCGCCCACCTGGGCGAGCACATCGAGTCGCTCTCCGAGACGGTGCGCACCTCGCTCGCGAAGGTCGCGGAGCACGACGAGGCGCGGAGCGAGCGGACGCACGCGCTCGCCGAGCAGGTCGAGCAGAACCTCGGCGCGCTCACCGAGCGGATGTCGAAGGACCTCGGCGCGCTCACCGAGCGCCTGTCGACGAGCATGGATTCGCTGAGCGACACCGTCTCGACGAGCCTCGGTGCGGTGACCGAGAACGTGTCGACGAGCATGGATTCGCTGAGCGAGACCGTCTCGACGAGCCTCGGCGCGGTGACCGAGACCGTCTCGACGAGCCTCGGCGCGGTGACCGAGAACGTGTCGACGAGCATGGATTCGCTGACCGAGCGCGTGTCGACGAGCCTGGGAACGGTGACCGAGCGCGTGTCGACGAGCCTGGGAACGGTGACCGAGAACGTGTCGACGAGCCTCGACAGCATGTCCGACAGCGTCTCGACGAACCTCGGCAGCGTGAGCGACAACGTCTCCGCGAATCTGGGGGCGCTGACCGAGCGCGTCAGGGCCGACCTCGGCGCGGCGAGCACCCTGGTGCGGGAGCGCCTCGAGGCGAGCGCGTCCGCGGAAGAGGCCCAGAGCGCCCGTGCCGCAGAGCTGATCGAGAGGATCAGCGCCGCGAACGATGCGCAGAAGGCGCTGAACGCCGAGCTGCTCGAGAAGATCTCGGCCGCGGGCGAGGTCCACTCGGCAGAGAGCGCGAAGCTGGTGGAGCGCTTCGGCCAGGCGGGCGAAGCGATGACGCAAGCGACCGCCGCGCAGTGTGCGGCCCTCGAGGCCTTCGCGCAGGCAGCCGACCGCCGCGTGGAGGAGGCCGAGACGCGGGGCGCGAGCCGCATCGCGGATCTCGCCCTCCGATTCGAGGCTGCAGCCGAGGCGCAGCAGAAGCGTCTCGCGGTCTTCGAGGAGGAGCTCGCCGACCGCCAGCGCGCGGGGACGGAGGCCCTCGCGGCGCATCTGTCGGAGCACGCCAAGGGCATCGACGAGACCCTGCGCGAGACCGCGGGCCTGGTGCGCGAGGCCGCGAGCCTGGTGCACGCCGGCGGCGGCGAGATGGCGGCGGTCGCCGAGATGTTCGCGGGCGCGGTCGACAAGCAGCGCGAAGCCGCGAACACCTGGATCGAGAGCCTCGGCAAGATCGATCAGGCGGTGGTCGACGCCGGCGAGCACGCGGCGGTGGATGTCCTCGGCAACTACCTGGCCCGGACCCACGAGCTCTTCGATCAGCAGCTCGGCTTTCAGCAAGAGCTCTTCGAGCAGCTGAACCAGGCGGCGGAGCGCGGCGCGGCCGCGGCCCCTGCCTGAGCCTCGGCGCGAGCGAACGATGACGACCCTCGCACATCTGACAGAGCGCCTCCGTCACCTCGAAGGAGAGGGGGCGCGGCTCTTCGACGCGCCCGCGCTCACGATGGTCGAGCGCCTCCTCGCGCGCGCCGAAGACGCGCCCGAAGGCGCGGCGGAGCGTCTCCGGGAGACAGCTGAGAAGCGCATCGCCGAGCTCGAGCAGCGTTTCGTCGCCGCGCGGGATCGCGCGGCGGCGCAGCTCGACGTGCTTGTCGCCGACGGTGAGGACGTCGACGGTCGCCTGACCCGCGCCTTCGAAGCGGGCGACACCTTCGCGGTGGCGCTGGCCGCCGCTCGGCATCGGCCGCGCGCGCATCCCGGGCGGCGGCGCGCGGCGAAGGTGCGCGAGCGCCTGGTGGAGGCGGCTGCACGTCGCAAGCTCGCGACGGCGCGGCCGCGCCGCGGCGAGGGCGCGGCTGCGCTCGCCAGGCAGAGCGACGTGGAGCTCCTCGAGCTCTCCGAGCTCCTCTACCGGCGCCGCTACGATGCGGCCACGGCGCGCCAGACCGTGGTGCGCGAGCTCGGCCGGATGCCCGAGGGCGCCGGCGTCTATCACGTGGAGAGCATCGCGGCGCGCGCCATCGCGCGTCTCGAGCAGCTCAGCCCTTCCTATCTCCGCTCGCGCCTGGCGCACGTCTCCGCGCTCGACGCCGTGCTCGCCTTCGTGGGCGCCTCGCCGCTCCCGCCTTCAGACACGAGCGCCGAGCTTGGCCCAGCGGCCGCGCAGGTAGAAGAACCAGGCGGCGCTGGCCTTGATCACGAAGCTCAGGGGGAAGGCGAGCCAGACGCCGAAGGCCCCGAGGCCCAGGCCGAAGCCCAGCAGCCAGCTGAGGGGGACCTGGACCAGCAGGGTGGCGAAGACGTTGATCATCAGGCTGGTGTTGGTGTCCCCGGAGCCGCGGAACATCCCGATGAAGCCGATGTTGATGCCGATGATGGGCATGCCGCTGCCGAGTAGCTGAATCCAGGTGAGGGCCAGCCGCTCGAGGTCGCTACCTTGCGGCACGTCGAAGACGCGGACGATCTGCGTTCCGCCGGCGATGATCGACACGGCGAGGGTGGTCATGATCGCGGTGCAGAGGATGACGGACGCTTTGACCACGGCGCGCGCCTCGTCTTCGTCGCGGGCGCCGAGCGCCTTGCCCACCATGGCGGCCGTCGCCTGAGAGACGCTCAGACCCGGGACGAAGGCCAGCGCCTGGATGCGCAGGCCGATGCCGTGTGCAGCCACCGCTGCCTGATCGATGCGCCCGAGCATGCCGACGATCGACAGGAAGCCGATGTTGAGGATCACCATGTCCGCCGCTGCCGGCGCGCCGACCTTGATCAGCTGGCGCGCGAGGTCGCGGTCGACCGAGGTCGGCGAGAGCCGAAGGACGACCCCCGCCACCGTTCCCCGGCGCAGCAGCAACATCATCGTGAGCGACGCGGCCGCGTAGGAGACGACGGTGCCGATCGCGGCGCCCTGCACGCCGAGGCGTGGCGCACCGAAGTGGCCGAGGATCAAGACGTAGTTGATGCAGAAGTTGAGGGCGTTGGAGCCGAGCGCGATCAGGAAGGGCAGGCGGGTGTTGCCCACGCCGCGGAGCACCGCGGCGTACAAGACGTTCAGATAGTAGAAGACGGCGAAGGTGAGGAGCGGGCGCAGGTATGCGAGGCCCTGGGCCAGCGTCGCGTCCGTCGCACCGAGGGCGCGCAGCATCTCTTCGGCGAGGAGGTTGCCGGCGATGGCGACGCCGACGGCGAGCAACACCGTGAGCTGCGTCGACTGGAGCAGGATGTGGTTGACGCGCGCCTCGTCCCCGGTGCCGTGCGCGCGAGAGACGGTAGCGACGGCGCCGATGGTCAGGCCCATCATCGCCACCATCAGAAGGAAGATGATCTGGGTCGCGTAGCTCAGCCCGGCGAGCGCCTGCTCCGGGTGAGGGAGGCGTCCGACCATCGCGGTGTCCACCGCCAGCGACAGGACGTTGAGGACGTTGAGCCCGATGATGGGCCAGGCGAGCTCGAAGAGCCGCCGGGGGATCGACACCTTTTCCTCGTCCACGCGCGACGGCCTTCGGCGTGCACCCTACCTCGGCTTGCCGCGCGGGTGGGGTCGTTTCAAGCTTGGTGTAGTGGCATACGGCAGTAGGGAGGATCGGACGCTTCATGATGAGAAGGCCGGTCGCCACTGCCCACGATGCGAGCGCGAGGTGCGCACCGCCGATCCCTGGCGCGGATGGAAAGCGATTCGCGCGGCCTGGATCCTCGGCCTCTTCACCTGGGCGGTGATCTATCCGTTCTTCATGTGGGACTACATGTTCTCACTGCCGTTGATGATGATCTTCGCGTCGGCCGCCGGGCCCATCCTCGGGCTGTCGTCGCAGAAGCCGCGCTGTCGGCGCTGCGGCCTCGAGCTCGACGGCTCGTACGAGCGAAGCCTCCTCGAGCCGAGCGTCTTTCCAGTCGTCGAGATGCCGCCGCAGGTGGTGCTCGGTCGCGCTTCGGTCGAAGCGGGCACGCCGATACGGGGACGCCTGGTCTTGTCCGCCGCTCGCGCGGTACGCGACGCGCACGTGCGCGTCCGATCCTCCATCGAGCCCGTCGGCGGTGGCCCCCGGCGTGAGATCCTCGGTCCGCGGGTTCGCGTCGGTGAGGATGGTCGTTTCGTGTTGACCGCGCCCCGTCACCCCATCTCCGGCCGCGGAGAGCTGGTGGGCGTGTCCCATCGCGTCGAGGCGGCGATCGCCTACCGCCGCGGTGAGAGCGCGTCGGTGGGAACCGAGCTCTCGGTGGAGCCACGCACCATCCATGCGCGGCGCCCGCAGACGCGCGTCGGCGGCTACCGCGACGCGTCCCCGCCCGAGACGCCGGCGCGCGGCCTCTTCGACGGGCTGTTGCCGGGCGACGTGCCCGATCTCCTGACCGAGCGACACCTCGGAAAGTCCTTGTCGCGCTTGTGGGCCGAGGGGATGCACGTTCTGCCGGGCGCGCGACGTCGTGAGCGATTCGCGGTGCTGGGCTCGGCTTCGATCTTCGCGCTCGGCATCGCCCTCGCGCTGCTCCTCCCGATGCCGCCAGGCGCCGGTCCGGTGGTGACCCTCGCTGCCGCGATCATCTCGCTCATGGCGTGGGAGCACTTCCGGCCGCGCCGTGACGAGCGCGACGCGCCTTTCGAACGGTGCCGCGTTCGGATGCGCGTGTCGGCGGCCGTTGCCCTCGCCGACGCCGTACACATCCGCGTTCGCGTTCCCGAGGCGGACGGCACCCACTACCGCGCCGAGTTGGTCCGGCACGAGCGCGCGACCTCTGCGGACGTCACCGCCCCGGCGCGCGACATCGTGCGGCGCATTCCGGCGCAGCTCTCCCCCCGAGGCGAGGGAAGGCTCGAAGCTTGGCTGGATCTCCCGGCGGACGAGATGCCGACGCTCGTCGACGGACGACACTCGGTGCGTTGGTCGGTACAGGTGCGCCGTGGCGACGAGCTGATGGCGGAGCATCCGGTTTGCGTTCTGCCGGTTCGGCTCAAAGCCTCTTGAGCATCGGCTCCGAGGATCGCGTAGAGTCGGCGACGTGAGCACGCGGCGTGGTGGTGGACGGTACGAGGTGATCCGGCGCCTGTCCGCCGGCGCTCACGGCGTCGCCGAGCACGCCTACGACACGCATCTGCTGCGCTCCGTGGTCCTCAAGACCCTCAAGGCCTCCGGCGACGCGGCGAAAGCGCGGCTGTTGCGCGAGGCCCGTCTGGCTTCCGCGATCGACCACCCCAACGTGTGCGCGATCTACGAAGCGTCCGAGGAGGGAGACCGCGCCTTTCTCGTGATGCAGTACGTGCCGGGCCGGCCGCTCTCGGAGCTGGTCGACGGCGGACCGCTCTCGATCCCGCTCGCGCTCTCCGTGGGCCTGCAGATCGCCGAGGGGCTCGCTGCCGCGCACGCGCTGGGTATCGTGCACCGCGACCTCAAGCCCTCCAACGTGATGGTGTCCGAGGGCGGCATGGTGAAGATCCTCGACTTCGGCCTCGCCGTGCGGCGCGGTGACGACGCGTCGAGCGGTGATGCTTCGGTGACCTCCACGCCGTCGGGGCCCGCCGGGACCGTCGGCTACATGGCGCCGGAACAGTTCGTCGGCAGGCCTTCGAGCGAACGAAGCGACGTCTTCGCGCTGGGCGTCATCCTCTACAAGATGCTGACCGGTCGCCATCCCTTCGACACGTCGGGGGACCCGAGCCTGATCGCGCGTTCGATCCAGTTCGCCACGCCTACGCCCGCCGACACCGTCCGCCCCGACCTCCCCGAAGAGCTCGGCGCGATCGTGATGCGTGCGCTCGCCAAGAGCCCGCAGGAGCGCCAGGACTCGGCGGCGTCGGTCCGTGACGCGCTCAAGACCGTGATGCGCGGTCTGTCCCTCGACGGGAGCGCCATCACCGTGGCGCCGTCCGCGCCGAGCCCCGCTTCGGGCGCCAAGGCCGGTCGTCTGGTGCGCGCGCTGGTGGAGTTGGTTCATCGCGCCGAGCCCGAGGCGCCGGCGCTGTCTCTCGCCGTCCTGCCCTTCCGCGACGTGCGCGAGGGCGCGGCCGCGCCCGGTCCCGACTTCGGCTTCGCCATCGCCGACGCCATCGCGGGCCGCCTCTCGCGCCTGGGCGGCATATCGGTGCGGCCCTCGGGGTCGCTCCTGGCGATGACGTCGCTGCCGAGCGATCCCGTCGAGGCGGGCAAGAGCCTCGGGGTCACCCATCTACTCAGCGGGAGCCTGACCCGCGGCGCCGACCAGCTCGCGCTCAGCTGGCAGCTCCTCGACATCGCGGCCGGGACGGTGACAGCAGGAGACACCCTCGCGAGTGAACGGCTCGACGTCGCGGCGCTTCAGACGTCGGTGACCGAGGAGGTCTTCGCGTCGCTCAGAGGCTCGGGCGACCTCGCCCCCGAGCCCGCGACAGAGCCGACGCGCGCCCTTTCACCCGAGCTCTCACAGAAGTACATCCGCGCCCGGGCGAAGCTCTCGAGCTTCATGCTGCGAACGCGGCGGCGCGCGGAGCTCGACGACGCGCGCCAGCTCCTCGAGGAGGTGACGGCCGCGGCGCCCCGCTATGCCCCGGCGCGCTCGGGCCTCGGCGTCGCGCACCTCCAGTACGCGCGCAACGGATTCGGGGACTCGCGCTCCCTCGACGCCGCCCGCGACGCCTTCGAAGAGGCTCTAGCGATCGATCCGCGCGGTCTCGAAGCCAAGGTGTTCCGCGTCTTCACCTTCCTGTCGCTCGGCGAAAAGTCCAGCGCGCAGCACGCGGTTCATCACCTCCTCGAGACGGCGGCCGACAGCTTCGACGTCCGGCTGGTCGCCGCCACGCTGCTCCGGCTCGACGGCGTCTACGGCGAAGCGCAACGGCAGCTCGACGCGGCGCTCTCGCTCAACCCGCACGACGCGCACGTCGTCTACAATCACCGCGCGCGCATCCTGCACTACCGCGGTGAGATCGATGCTGCGGTGGAGGAGGCCGAGCAGGGGCTCGCCCTCTCACCGAGCCATCCGCTGCTGCGCAACACGCTCGGTTATCTGCGCCTCCGGCAAGAGCGCTACGCCGAGGCGGCTCAGATCCTCGAAACGGTGGTCAGCGACGAGCCCAACCTCCGCATCGCCCACCCCACCCTCGCCATGTGTCGCCTGGCGCTCGGCGACCGAAAGGGCGCGGCCGCGTGCATCGGCGAGAGCGTGCGTGCGGCGGCGGATTGCGACCCCGAGACCGCCTATCGCGTCGCCACGTATCACGCTGTCGCCGGCGACGTGGACGAAGCATCGGCTTGGCTGCGTCGTGCGATCTATCTCGGCAACGAGAACTATCCGTGGTTCTGGGACAACCCGTCGTGGGATGCGGTTCGCGGGCACGAGTCCATCGCCGCCATCCTCGAGCCGCTCGCGGCGCGACACCGGCAGAACGTGGCGCTCTGGCGGCGCATGCTCGGGCGCTGAGCGCCCACCCTTGCGGTCCGCGGCCCTGGCTCTAAGTCGGCGTCATGGGAATGCTGATCGAAGGAACCTGGCACGACCGCTGGTACGACACGGAGAAGCACGACGGACATTTCGTTCGAGAAGACTCTCTCTTCCGGGACTGGATTCGGGCCGACGGCTCGTCTGGATTTCCCGCCGAGAGCGGGCGCTATCACCTCTACGTGGCCTGGGGCTGTCCATGGGCGCACAGAGCGTTGATCGTCCGCAAGCTGAAGAAGCTCGACGCAGCCATCGGCGTGAGCATCGCGGAGCCGTTGATGCTCGAGAACGGATGGACGTTCTCGGAGGACAAGCCGGACCACCTCTACGGGTCGCGTCATCTCCACGAGATCTACACGCGCGCAAAGCCGGACTACACCGGCCGCGTGACGGTGCCGGTGCTGTGGGACCGCGTGAAGGAGACCATCGTCAACAACGAGTCCTCGGAGATCATCCGGATGCTGGACTCCGAGATGAATGCGCTGGGCGATGCGTCGGTGGAGCTCTATCCCGAGGCGCTGCGGGAGGAGATCGACGCTCTCAACGACGTGGTCTATCGCACCGTCAACAACGGCGTGTACCGCGCGGGCTTCGCCACGCGGCAACATGCCTACGATCAGGCGGTGCGGGAGCTCTTCGAGTCCCTCGAGATGCTCGAGGCACGGCTCGACGGGCACGATTTCCTGGTGGGTGACCGCTTCACCGAGGCCGACATCCGACTCTTCACCACGCTCTTCCGTTTCGATCCGGTCTACCACTTCCACTTCAAGTGCAACCTGAAGCGCCTTCGCGACTATCCCAATCTCTGGGCCTTCACCAAGCGCATCTACGCGATGCCCGGGATGACGGAGACGCTCGATCTGAAAGAGGTCAAAGAGCACTACTTCGGCAGTCACCGGAAGCTGAACCCGACGGGGATCATTCCCTACGGACCGGTGATCGATTACGCGTCGTGACGGCGCCTCGGCTGCGCGCTACCCTGTCCGCGCGCCCGTGTATCGCACCGCTGCCGAGCCCGCGCCGATCCCCGAGGTGATCACGCTCCGCCCTCATCGCGGGCGCCGGATCCTCCTGACCTTCTGCCTCTGGTTCATGGCGTTCTGGCTGATGGTCTTCGGGCCGGCTTGGATCGTGGACGCCTTCGTCACCGGCGAGGGCTATGTGCTCATCGCACCTGGGATCGGCCTCTTGGTTGCCGCGGTGTGGCTCATCAGCCGGACGTTGCTGCTCGAGACCATCCACATCGGCAACACCGAGATCCGCCGGGTGGGCTTCTTTCGGGAGCGGGGCATGAAGTGGCGTGACGTCACCGGCTCGCGGAAGGTCAAACGCCACAAGGCGCGCGGCGTCGGATACATCGAGTTGCTCATGATCGAAGGCACGGATGGCCAGGAGCTACTCATCGCGCCGCTTCAGGTCAGTGACCCGAGCGTCATCCGTTGGGCCCTCGACCGCGTCCGTGAAGAACGCATCGATGAGATCGACGATCGCGTCCGTCGCGAGGGCAACAAGCCCGGGCGCCGGGTCTACTTCACGCAGGGCGCCATCGGTCTCGCCATCTTCGTCGCGACGGGCCTGCTCCTGCTTCCGTTTCGCGCCGATCGCTACGCCGAGCGCCAGCTGCGGTCCTTGAACAATCGGCCGATCGAGGACGGCCTTTCGGTCGCGGGGGACATCCTCGACAACCCGCTGACCTCGGACTACGTGAAGTGCAGCGCAGGGGACACTTTGGTTCACACCTACATCGAGCTCGGGGACGTGGCGGGGGCGACCCGAGCCTGCGAGGCGATGCGCGGCACGAGTTGTTTCTCCCTGCCCTACGACGACTGCACCACGATCTCAGAGGCAGTGGCGCGGGCACACACACAGTCACCTGCACCTTAGACGGTGCACCTCAGACGGCGACGATCCTCGCGTGGGAACGTCCCCGGAAGGTGTATGATCGACCCGTGTCGTTTCTGCCTCCGGTGAGCGTTCGGTTCGCCGCCCTCCTCGCTTTCTTCTCCTTGGTGCTGCAGGCGTCCTCCGTGTCTGCCGAAGTGATCTTCACCGTAGGAGACATTCGGGAGATGGACCCGCCCGACCCCATGTACGGGCCGGTGAACGTGTCCGAGATCTTCTTCGAGGGTTCGCTGGACGCGCCCGCCGCGATCCCCTTCAGCATCGTGGACGTCGGGCGATACGACGATATGGTGCCGTCCTGCGACAACCTACGAACCCTCGACGCGGCGGACGCCTATTTCGTCTTTCAGCACCCCAACACCTTTCCCATTCACAACGACGCCATCATGGTCTTCTCCGCTCCGATCGTGGGTATCATCACCGAGGACGTGTGCATGGCCATGTCGGATGATTACTTCGCCCGCTCGGGCATCTCGTATGGCAGCGGCGGTCTCGGCCTCACCTCGGCCGAGGGCGACATCTTGCAGCTCATGCCGGGGAGGCGGACGCTCTTTCACCGCCTCAACGCCCTTTCGGACGGGGATTGGGACGGCTATCGCGTGGTCACCGAGGTGCTTCGGGACGACGCGAACGGCGACGTCTCGCTCGAATGCACGGGGCTGGGCCGTGAGGTGATGGCCGGCGACACCGTCGACGTCACCTTCCGCTTGATGAACAACGCGACGATCGACGTGAGCAGTCCCCAGATCATCTTCCGGGTTCCCTCGACCGCAACCATCACCTCGCGCTTCGATCCGCCGTTCTCCTGCACCGACGAAGGCGCGCCCGTCGGCATCGTCCAGTGTGTCTACCCCGACGTCCTTCCAGCGGGTGAGGGAGCGGAGCTGACCATCACCCTGCAATTCGACAGCGCGCCGACGCTGGTCGACCGCTTCCTCGCCTTCGGCAGCGGAGCCGTTCACGACCCGATGCTCGACAACAACCGATGTGAAATCTTGGTCGGGCCCGGCGCCGGGGACGCGGGGCTGCCTGACGGTGGCTTCGCCGATGGCGGCTCTGGCGATGGCGGCTTCGGAGATGGCGGCCGCGACGGCTCCATTGCCGATGATGGCGGCTATCGCGCGGACGGAGCATCCGCGTCGAGCGACGCGGGCAGCGCCGAGTCCGGCGCCAGCTTTCGCGGCGCTGGAGGCTGCGCCTGCCGAGTCGGCGCGGCGAAGGCCCCCAGCGGCGCATTCACCGGCATCGCGATGTTGCTCGCGCTGACCGTCGAGAGGCGGCGCCGCCGCCGAAGAAAGAGCACGGAGGTCGACTCGTGCAGCGGATGAACCGGCTTCGTCTCCTGTCGGCGACGCTCACCGCGCTCCTCGGTTGCGGTGACGACGCCACCTCGCCTCCGGCCGACGGGGGCGGGGATGCGACCGTCGTCGACTCGTCCCTCGACACCTCGATGCCCCTGCCCGACGGCAGTCCGATGGACTGCGCCAGCCTCGTCTACAGCATGGACGACCCCGTCGACACGCCCATGCTCGTCGGAGAGACGCGGGACGACGTCTTCACCGCTTACGCCGCGACCGGTCACGCCCCGTTCCAGTGGGGCTTTCAGGGCGGGACCATGATCACGCCCGAGGTCGTGCTTCCCTCCGAGCTCGCTTCCGAGGGTGATTGCGTGCGCGTGACCTTCGAGAACCTCCCCGATCCCGATTTCCCCGGGGGTGCGGATGGGCTTCAGGACTGGTCACCGGTCGAAGGCATCGATCTCCATCGGGTCGGGGCGAACGGCCACACGGACATCATCTACGACCAGATCGCCTGGGACGACCCCACCGGCTGGCACTTCCTGTTGAAGGTGACGGCTCGCGGCCTGGACTTCGCCGTCACCGAGACGGTCGCGCTCGAGATCGATCCACCCCTCGACGTCCCGCCACAATGCCTGGCCCTCGAAACGACGGGAGAGGGGTGCGTGTACCGGCGTGTCCCGGGAGCGGTGACGATCTCCAGCATGGAGGCGAGCACGTCGCCGGGCTGCTTGGATCCACAGCGGGTGGTCGGGACCTTTGCACCCACCGATCCCACCCATGCCGAGTGTTACGCCGACTTCGCCACCGACCTCGCCGAGGCCCAGGCGGTGACGGTGGACTACGCCGATCCGCCCTCCGCATGCCTCACGAGCTACGACGTAGGTGGGACGATCCCGGTCGTGCTCGAGGTCATCATCGCCGGCAGCTGTCCGCCTTACGCGCTGAAGGTCGACGTGCCCGAGTGCATCGACGGCTGCTGAAGTCCCTCAGCGGAGCGACTCGTCAGGCGTTGAGGCCATCCCAGGTCGGGAAGTGCCCGCCGAGCACGCGGAGGCTCTCCTCGAGCGGGGCGGTCGTGTCCAGACGCAGGTATCCGTCGAAGGAGCCGCGCTCGCTCTCGCTGGGCGAGCGGTACTTGGTGACGAAGTCGTCGAAGATCTCCGCGCGACCATCGCTCACGCTCTCGTGCTTGGCCCGCTCGGCGAGGCGCGCCAGGCAGGTCTCGCGATCGCAGAGGCACTCGACGTGCTCGAAGGGGACCCCGTGCTTTCGCGCGAGCCTCAGGGCGCGTGCGCGCATCTCCTCGGACCGGAAGCTCGCGTCCAGGATCACCGGCCGACCCGAAGCGAGCACCTGCCCGGCCCGGCGATAGACCTCGTCGTAGACCTTCTCGGTGAACGCCGGGTCGTAGGCGCCGCTCCACGAGCCCTCGTGAACCTTCTCGGTGGGCCGCGCGCCCAGCATGTGCTTGCGCGTGCGATCGGTCTCCACCACCGGAGCGCCGAGCATCGCGGAGAGGCGGTCAGCGATGGTGCTCTTGCCGCTGGCGATGACACCGCCCACGGCGACGACCCGCGGCGGGATGATCGCCTCGTGCTCGACGGCGAGGGAGAGCAGGTAGTAGCGGCGCGCCTCGTCGGCGGCCCGCGTCCGCGTCGCCTCGTCGATGCCCTCGTCCGCCGCGGTCATGGACGCGATCTTGGCGCGAACGTAGGCGCGGTAGCTCTCGTAGAAGTCGACGAGAGGAAACAAGTCGAAGTCGTTCGCCTCGCGCGCATAGACGGCGAGAAAGCGCTCCGCGAGATCGACGCGCCCGCGGAATGCGAGATCCATGGAGAGGAATGCCACGTCGGCGCAGACATCACCGAAGCGGAAACGCTCGTTGAACTCGATGCGATCGAGGATGCGCACGTCGCCCTCGTCGTGGAGATAGATCTGCTCGAGGCGGAGGTCGCCGTGGCCGTCTCGGACGTGGCCGTGTGCCACCCGCGCCGCGAAGAGGTCGGCGTGCTCTTCGAGGAAGCGCAGCTGCCACGCCTCGATCTCCTCTGCCTCTTCGGGCGTCACGTGTGAAAGCACCGTGTCGTGGGTCTGCGCGAAGTTCTCCACGACGTTCGTACGGATCACCTCGATGTCGCCGAAGCGGGCCGTGGTCTCGTCAGCACGCGCGCCGGCGTGAAAACGAGCGATCTGGCAGGCGAGCTCGGTGATGCCTTCGTCGCTCAGCGAGCCTCGGGCGAGGCGCTGATCGAGGCGGTCGCGGTCGCTGAGCCGTCGCATGTGGACCGCCCAGTCGACCACCTCACCCTCACCGCCCAGGCTGTGCTCGCCGTCTTCGCTGCGCACGACCGGGATCAGGCCGTGATACACGTCCGGGCTCAGCTCGCGGTTGAGCGACACCTCCGCCTCGCAGGCATCGCGCCGGCGGTCGCGCGTCGAGAAGTCGAGGAACCCGAAGTCGACCGGCTTCTTCACCTTGTAGACGTCGTCGCCCGCGAGAAAGACCCACGAGATGTGCGTCTGGCGCACTTCATCGGCCACGGCCCCGAGATCGGCAGCGAGATTCCCCACGTCCCTCCACCTAATCGCGCCTCGCAAGCATTTCAAGCGTCGTCTACTCTACGCGCGGTGGGGAAGGGCGGCGGAGATCTCGAGGCGGCGGTCACGCACTTTCGGGCCTTCTTCCACGAGCTGGACCGCACCTTCGTCGAACGGCGTCAGGTGCTCGATCAGATTGCGCTGGCGCTCCTGGCGCGCGAGCACGTCCTTCTCACCGGCCCCCCCGGAACGGCGAAGAGCGGCCTGGTGCGGGGGGTGGTGGACCGAATCGTCGACCGCCACACGGGAGAGGCGAGCGTCTTCGCGCGACAGCTCACCGAGAGCACCGTGCAGACGGACCTCGTCGGACCCATCGACTTCAAGGTGCTCACCGAGACCGGCCGCACCGAGCACTTCACGGACGAGGGCATGCTCGGCGCGATCCACGCCCACCTGGACGAGGTCTTCGACGGCCGTGACATGCTCCTGCGCACGACCCTCAACCTCCTTCACGAGAGGGAGCTGAAGCACGGGACCAAGGTCACGAGAGGCGCGATCGAATGTGCGCTGATGACCAGCAATCGCTACATCAGCGAGGTCCTCGAGCACTCACGAGACAACCTCCTGGCCTTCGTCGATCGGATCGCGCTCATCGGCTTCGTCCCGCGGGGCTTCGCCAACGCCGGGGCGCTCGACCGCGTCCTGAGGGCGCGGGTGGGGCGCGCGCCCGAGCCCGAGCTGACGGCACGGCTCACGATTCAAGACGTGGACGCGCTGCAGGAGGCGACGGAGCGGGTGCATTTCCCGCCGCCGCTCGTTCCGCGCCTCACGCAGCTCCTCTCGCTCTTTCACGAGGAGGTGCAGGCGGCGGTGCGCGCCGATCCGACCTTCGTGCCGACCCGCTACCTGTCGACGCGCACCGCGGTCCGGCTGGGCCGTCTGCTCAAGGCGATCGTGGTTCTCGACCGCACCATCGGCGGGCGCGATCGCGAGCTCCAGGTGCATCCGGAGGATTTCGAGAAGCTGCGCCTCAGCATGGTGCTCAGCGGACCGGAGCCCGACGAGATCGACCGTCTCCTCGAGGTGGAGTCCGACCCACGGGAGCGGGCCCAGCTCGCGATCGTGCGCGCCGAGCGGGAGATCTTCGATCGATGTCTGGCGCGACTCCCGGCGCCGCCGGCGATCGAGCCGCTGAAGAAGACGCGGATGCCCTCCGCCGAGACCGAGGCAGCGCGGGAGCAGCTCGAGCGTGCGCTCGCGGAGGAGCAGTCCTCGCCCGAGGCGCTCCTCGACCTCACCAGGGACCTCGGGGAGAAGGTGAAGGCGGCGGAAGAAAGCGCGGCTTTCGCGGAGGACGTGCTCGACCAGGCCACAGCGGCTCTGCTCGAGCGCGCGCTTCGTCGTGGCCTCTCCGCAGGCGCTGATGACGAGCGGAGTATCGACGCGGTCTTGGACGAGCTCGACGCGATCGCGAGCGCGCTCGATGAAACCGGCAAGAGGGGCGCGGAGTTGGCGCAGTGGCTCAGGGGGCGCAGCCGCGAGCTCGTGAGTCGCGCCCTCACGTCACCGCCTGCCGCCCTCAAGGCCATCCTGCCCTCGGGCTCACCGGACGACGCAGACCTCCTGCCGGCCAGCGAGATCCGAGCGCGGGGCGATGAGGCCATCGCACGCACCAAAGACCTGCTCGCGCGTCGTGGCCGGCTCGCGGCGCTCGGCGCTTCTGCCGAGGAAGACGAGCTCGCCGAGAGTCGGATCGGCAAGGAGCTGGCGCGGCTGGGCAACGTGCTCGCCGCCGCCTGGGACGGCGCGATGGTGCGCGAGGTGGAGCGACTCTTCGAGGTGAGCGCCGAGAGCGACCTCGACGCAGTGTTCGAGGGGCTCGGCCCGCTCTTCGCCGAGGTCTCGCGTCACGCCGAAGCGCTCCGGGTGCTCGGGGCGCCCCGCGATCTGTTGCGAGAGGTCTGCGGTCCGCGGCTCCGTCCCCTGCTCGGCGCTGCCTTTGCGCGCTTCGACGCCGCCGACCGGCCTTCGACCGCCGGGGAGGTCGATAGCCTCCTTTCGTCCCTGTCCGCGGCGGGGCTCGAAGGCGCCGTCTTGCCGTCGCATCTCATCCATCTCGCGGCGAAGGCGCTGCTCCGGGCCGAGCCACAGGCCCCCGCCATCGAAGAGATTCGAGCCGAGCTACGACGGCTACCTCGAGCTCCGGAACCGAGAGCAGCGGACCTCCATGGTCGTCGCGCTGGTGAGCGTGGCCGAGCGACTGGCGCAGAGCGGTGCCATTGCGGCCGAGCCCGATGCGGTCCTCGCGTTGGTGTCGGGCGTCGAGGCCGACCTGCGCGAGCAGATCCTGACCACCGATCTCTCGCGCGTGGAGCGCGCGCTCGACCGCCTGGAGACGTTCTGGGAGCGCCACCCGGAAGAGGCTCCCCCGCGCGAGCGCCTCCGCGCGGTGGTTCGTTCGAGGTTCTTCCGCCTCGCGATCGACGACGACGTGCTCACGCGCTTCGCGCTCGAGCTCGACCTGCTGAGGAGACTCTTCCCGAGCGCCGCTTCGCGCGTCTCTCCGCTCAGCGCACGTCTCGAGGCGCTCCGCGACGAGTGCATGGCGGAGGTGCTCGCGCTGGTGAAGGCACTCAGCGACGAGAGATTCGACAGCGCCACGGGCGGCTGAAGTGGAAGCGCAACTCGAAGAGCTGGCGGCGCGGATCCACCGCCTGGCGCGTGAGCCAGAGAGCATCGGCGGACACTTCCGTTTTCTGTCGTGGGCTTTTCACAGGCTCTTTCGTCGCGAGCCGAAGCTCTCCGTCGAACGCACGACGGCGCTGCTCGACGCGATGCGAAAGGACGGAGAGCAGGCGGACATCGCGCCACATGTCCAAGCCGCCCTCGACGAGCTCGAAGAGAACGTCGAGGAGCTCGAGCGCGCGGCCATCACCGACGGATCCCCTCCTGCCGCGCACTTACTGTGGCTCTGGCGCCTTCACGGCGTGGTCGGTCGCGCGGCGAGGGTCGCCTCGCCCGACGACTCCGAGGGGCGGCGCGTCGCTGGGCGTCTCGACCCGCGCACCCTCTCCCCACCGGTGATCGCGGCGGGGCGCGTGACCGATGCATCGAGCGCCGCGCCCATGGCGCCGGTGGAGCTCGTCGAGGCGCTCCTCGACGCCGCGCGCGCTGAGACCGACCACCTCGGTCGCCGGCGCCGGCTGCTCGAGACCGCGCGCCGCACCCTGCTCGAAGCAGGTGCCGCCGTTACCCTCGATGCGAAAGCGACCGCCGCACGGCAGGAGTGGATCGCGCGCGAAATCCAGGCGATCGATCGCTTCGAGGTGGGCGGCGTCTCCACTACGGTGGGCCTCTTGCATCAGGCCCGCGGCGCGGCGTCGCGAGGTGACGCGCGGGTCGCGAGCGAAGCGGTTCGCGCGCTCGACCGCGTCGCCGCCTCGGCCGGGGATATCACGCTCGGACGCCTCACGGACCGCGCGCTCACGGCGATGGGCGCCCGCCGTGCTGCGGATTCGCCCGAGCTGCGTCGCGGGGCGCTCGCCGCGGTCGCGCGGCGTGCCTTCGGCGCGGAGGTCGACGACGCCATCGGGCGTGCATACGAAGAGGCCCGTGACGACCTCGAGGTACGGATTCGCCGGTCCGATGGTCTGGTGCGCGAGAATCTGGAGCACGCCCGCTCCCATTTGAAGAGTGAAGCGGCTCTCGAGCAGCTGCTATCGACTTTCGGGGTCGACGCCGCGGTGGAGGTCGGTGGCGTCACGACCCCGCTCCGTGTGCTCGAAGAGTCGCGCACCCTCCGCGCGGTTCGGCATCCCACGGACCACATGATCCTCATGAACGCCACCTCGCCAGCGGACGTCGTAGATGCGGTGATCGTCGACCCACGCGCCGTCCTTCTCCATCTCGCCGAGGGCCGGCTCCTCTCGCGCCGCTACGTCGCCGAAGAGGTGCGGCGCCGCGCGAAGGTCAAGCTGGCGACCGAGGTCCGCGTCTACCTTCTCGACGCGTCGACCTCGATGCTCGGCCCCCGCGCCCGCATGCGGGACGCGATCATCCTCGCGGAGCTGCTCACGCTGAGGAGTCGGTTACTCGACTCGGAGCGCTATTACGATCCGGTCCTCTACTATCGCTACTTCACGAAGAAACCGTGGGAGACGCGGCGTGTGGCGACGCCATCCGATTGTCTCAGCGCAGTCTCCGAAGTGGTGGAGACGGTGCGCATCGGGGAGACCGACATCGAGCGTGCGCTCCTCGCCAGCTTCGAGCAGATTAAAGATGCGGAGGCGCACGACCAGCGCCTGGCGCGTGCTTCCATCGTCCTGGTGACCGACGGTGAGGCGGACGTGGATCACGAGCTCGTCTGGAATGCGCGGATGGAGGTGGGTAGCGAGCTGCCGGTGCGCCTCAACATCGTCGCGCTCGGTCTCGAAAACCCGGCCCTCGAATCCCTCGCCGCTCGGCAGCGGGCGCGCGGCGAGGAGGTGTTCTACCAATTCCTCTCCGACGACTTCCTCGAGTCGGTGATCGCCGGCTTTCCGGACGAAGAGCGCTTCGATTGGCTGCCGGAGACCGGCACAGCCAGCACGAGCCGAGAGCTCCACGATCTCCTCGACGAGATCCACGGGCTCGAGCGCGCGCGCGACGTAGAGGCCCTCGCCGAGCTCGATGCGCACCGAACCACTCTGGAATTCATGGGCGTCGATCTGGATGCCATGAGCGACGGGGAGCGCGCGCGGCTCGAGGCCATGCATCGCCACCGTCGCGCGCTCATGCATCGCTTCGAGCGCTGGTTCCCGCAGCCGGCTCCGCGCGTCACGCTCCCCGAGGAGCCGGCACGCGGGACCCAGGCCGACCAGTCTCTGGCGGAGGTGCTGGCGGCGCTGGTGGCGGTGGCGGAGACGGTGGATGCGGTCGGCAGCCGTGGTCTTCAGAGGCAGGCCGATGCCGTCGAGCTCCTCGAGCGGATCCTGGTGCAGTCCGGCATTTCGCCACATCGCTACGGCCGCATCTGCCGAGAGCAGGCACCGCACCTCGCCCGGGCGCTCGCCGACGTTCGACGCGCGGCGCACGTGGACGGCGAGCGTCCGGCGGTGGCGAACGCCGGTGGCAGGTGATCGCTCGCACCTTCTTCGACAGTGCCCTTTCGGACGCTGGCCGAGGGCGAGTATCCTCGTCTGGTGGGCGGGTACGAGGTCGAATTCTCGGATGAGTGTCTTCGCGTCGCCACCGTGGACAATCTGGAGATCGCCACGTGGTTCAACGCGCCCGAGCTGGAGCACATGCGCACCATCGACCGTGTCTACAAGGGCGTGAGGCGGCGCACCACCGGCGGGTGCGCCTTCGCGAACGTCATCGTGGAGGGAGTCCCACGCTTCTCTGCCGAGGTCCGTGAGGAGGCGGCGCGTCAGACAGCCGACGTCGACGAGCGCGACATCGCCACCGCGCACGTGATCCTGGTCGACGGAATGGTCGGCAGCGCGGTCCGCGCCTTCATGAGCACCACCATCCTCATCGGCCGACCACCGCACCCCACCAAGGTCTTTGCGGACATCCCGAGCACGGTGAGCTGGCTCGCGATCCACCTCGGCAAGAACGAGCGATACTCCTGGCCCGAGGAGCGCCTGCGCGAGGTGCTGCAGAGGGCCGCGGCGCCGATGTCGAACCGCCCCGTAGGCTGATACATTCGCCACTGAAATGGGTGACAAGGACGCAGAGGCGCTCGCCGATCACGAGCAGCAGCGAACCTTCACTCGCGCTCTGCTCGACGACGTCGAGGCGCTTTCGCAGATGATCGACGCCGGGATGATCGAATCGGGCGTTCGGCGTATCGGGGCGGAGCAGGAGATCTTCCTGGTCGACGCCGGATGTATGCCCGCCCCGGTGTCGACCGAGGTGTTGGAGCGCCTCGACCATCCGCTCTTCACCACCGAGCTCGCGCGTTTCAACCTCGAAGCGAACCTGCCGCCGCACGAGTTCGGTGGAGACTGCCTGAGTGTCCTCGAGCAGGAGATCCAAGCGCTCCTCGCGCTCGCGCGCGAAGCGGCGAAGCAGTGCGGCGCCGAGCTCCTCCTCACGGGAATACTTCCCACCCTTCAGCTGAGCGACCTAACCCTCGCGAACATGACGCCGGTGCCTCGCTACGCTGCCCTCAACGCGGCGATGGTCAAGGCGCGTGGGGGCGACTTCCAGGTGCACATCAAGGGTGTGGACGAGTTCTACACCACGCACGACAACGTGATGCTGGAGTCCTGCAACACCAGCTTTCAGCTGCACTTCCAGGTCGGGCCCTCCGAGTTCGCGCAGCTCTACAACCTCGCCCAGGCGGTGACCGCTCCGGTGCTGGCGGCGGCGGTGAACTCGCCGCTCCTCGCGGAGCATCGCCTCTGGCACGAGACGCGCGTGGCGCTCTTTCAGCATTCGGTGGACCACCGGTCGAGCGCTCAGCTCGTCCGCGGCCAAAGGCCGCGCGTGCAATTCGGTGAGAAGTGGGTCGACGACTCGGTGCTCGAGATCTTCCGCGACGACATCGCCCGTTTCCGGGTGATGCTCTCCGCCGACGTCAGCGAGAACGCCCTCGAGATGGTGAAGCGCGGCGAGGCGCCGAACCTGACCGCCCTGCGTCACCACAACGGAACCGTCTATCGGTGGAATCGCGCCTGCTACGGCGTGAACGAGGGCAAAGCGCACCTCCGCATCGAGAATCGGGTCCTGCCTGCCGGGCCGACGGTGCTGGACGAAGTCGCGAACGCCGCCTTCTACTACGGCCTCTTGGCGGCGCTCTCGAAGGAGTACGACGACATCACCGAGGTGATGGACTTCGACGACGCGAAGGCCAACTTCGTCGCGGCGGCGCGTCACGGTCTACGGGCGCAGTTCGCCTGGATTGGAGGCAAGAGCGCCACCGCCGCCGAGTTGGTCACCGAGCTCCTGCCCAGTGCGCGCGCGGGCCTCGCGAGTCACGGGATCGTGCAGGCGGACATCGACAGGTATCTCGGCGTCATCGAAGAGCGCGTCGAGAGTGGGCGGACCGGGGCGCAGTGGGCCCTCGATTCGCTGGCGAAGATGAACAACCAGGGAACGCGCAGCGAGCGCTTCCGCGCGGTCACGGCCGCGTCACTCGAGCGTCAGGTCGAGGGCCACCCGGTTCACGAGTGGCCGCTGGCCGAGCTCGACGAAGCACGGGATTGGCGCCACAGCTACAAGACCGTCGGGCAGTTCATGACGCGCGACCTCTTCACCGTGCAGCCCGACGATCTCGTCGACCTTGCGGCCAATCTCATGGACTGGGAGCGCATCCGGCACATCCCGGTCGAGGACGAGGACGGTCGTCTGGTCGGGCTGGTCTCCTTCCGGTCGCTGATACGCCTGTTGGCTCAGGGCGGACGGGAGCCCCGCGGCGCGGTGGTCGTGCGCAACATCATGAAGGAGAGCCCGGTCACCGTCTCTCCGGATACGCCGACGCTCGAGGCGGTCGAGAAGATGCGTGCCCATCAGGTGGCGTGCCTGCCAGTGGTTCGAGGCGACAGGCTGGTGGGCATCCTGACAGAGCGCGACCTGATCAACGTGGCGGCGAAGCTCCTCGATCGCGAGCTCCGCGGCTTCGGCGAGTGAAGAGCCTGGTCGGCAGGAGCACCGGGACCTTTCGGCGGTGCTCGGCCCAGCCCGGCCGGCGTTCGGCCATGTGGCGTTCGATCATCGGGACGCTCACGAAGACGAAGAGGAGCGTGATCGCCGATGCGCCGCCGAGCGCGAGGGGCAGGGTCGCGCCGCCGGCGACGGCGAAGAGCGCGAGCCCCCACCAGAAGAGGATCTCTCCCAGGTAGTTGGGGTGGCGGCTTTGAGCCCAGAGGCCGGCGCTCAGGATCGATCCCGGCCCGGGGCCCGCGCGAAGGAAGTCGCGGAGCTCGCGATCGGCCCGGGTCTCGATGGCGATCGCGGCCATGGTCAGAGCGGCGGCGACGCCGTCGAGGATCGAAAAGGGGGCGTCGCTGTCGATGGCCGCGAAGAGGGCGAGGCTGCCGCCGAAGGTGAGCGCCGTCGGGAAGTAGTGGATGCCGAGGAGGCTCACCAGCCAGTAGGCCTTGCCGGTCTTCTTCCGGAGGTCGCGGTAGCGCCAGTCCTCGTGGCCGAGGCCCGGCCATCCGCGGAAGAAGCTGAAGGTGAGGCGCGCGCCCCACACGAAGGTGAGCGTGAGGGCGAGGATCGCGCGCGCACGGAGCGCGTCCGTGCCCATCGCGATCCACACGGCTCCCATGACCGGCGGCGCCACGCTCCAGTAGGGATCGTAGAGGCTGGAGTTTCCGAGGCCCACGCTGAAGGCGAAGACCACGGCGGTGGCGGCGGCGTCCGCCGCGAGCATCTCGAGCCAGCGCGAGCCGAGGTCGGCGTACGACAAGACCACGGCGCCGACGGCGAGCGCCGCGAGATAGGCGATCAGCTGCGCGATCAATCCGCGTCGGCGCTCTTCAGTCATGGGCGGTCGTCTCACGTGCCGATCGACGCCAGCCGGCGCTCGGACTCGGCGATCCGTTCCCGCACGTCCCGCGCCTTCGCGCGCCGCTTCCCCGCGGTCGACGCCCGGTACGCGAGCCAGATGAAGAAGCCCACGGGCGCCCAGCAGGGAAGGGAGGTGAGCCACAGGGTGAAGCCGCCGCCGGGAAGCTCGTAGGCTTCGTTCGTCCCGCGGGCGCTCATCAGCTGGCCCCAGTTCTCGTGCATCGACATGACCGTGCCGTTGGGGTCGTTGCAGTAGACGTAGAAGTGATCGGACTCGCTGCCGTTGCTGGACGTGTGGAACTGGAGGTAGCTGTAAGGGTCGGTGCAGCCGTCGCAGACGGCGGGACAGAAGGTCTTCGCGTGCGGGCCGAGCCAGGGATCGATGTCGGCGCTCGGCACCACGCCGCAGCTCCAGGGGATCGTGACAACCAACGACAGGATGAAGCCGAGAAAGATCGCGCCGATCAGGTTCACCGGGTGCCAGGTCGGCGATTCGATGCCGGCGAGCTGTAGCTTCATCTGGTCGATGCCGGCCTGAATCTGTCGTCGTTCCTGCGCGTCGTGCTGTCCCAGCACCTGCGCGACGGTGGCGCGGGCCGGCCCGAGCTGCGCCATCCGCGCGAGCTCGTAACGCAGAGGCGCCTTGCCGTGATCGTGGAGCGCTCGCGTGAGCTCGGCGGCGGCTTCTTGCGTCCGACCCTGCCGTTCGAGCACGTTGGCGCGCAGGATGGCGCAGCCCACCTCGTCGGCGTCGGCGAGGGGGACGTCGGTGTCGCGCCAGCCGAGGAGCTCCGTCACGCGTGCGTCCTGGCCGCGTGCGGTGGCGAGCATCGCCGCTGCGTAGCGGTAAGCGGTGTCCATGGCGAGGTCGGTCGCGCGCGGATTCATGGGTGCGAGCCAGGCGTCCGCCGCCCCGAGGTCGCCCGCCAACACCGCATCCCGGGCGAGCGCACCACGAATGACCTGCCGGTGACCGGGATCCTCGAGGATCTCGATCGCGGTTTCGAGGAAGGCGCGCCTTTCGCGCACGTCGAGGTGCGGCGCGAGCAGGAGCGTCAGATGAAAGAGCCGTTCACTGGTGGCGAAAGGCGCGCCGACACCCACCTCTTGTCGGAGCGAGCGCCACAGCTGCCGCGCGTGCTCGACGTGCTCCGGGGCGAGATATCCGTCGTGGGTCAGTTGGGCGATGTCCGGAGGCAGCATCGGGGGGCGGCTGTCTTGTTCGCGCAGCCGGGCGTGTCGCTCCGCTTCGCTCACCGTCGCCTGGGCCGCCGCCTGCGCGGCGGAGAGGTCCGCGCTCTCGTCGCGCCGGCGCAGCTGGTTTTCGGCGTGGCAGAAGGTGCAGGTGAAGGAGCCGCCCTCGACGCCCGCCTCGAAGGGCGCACCACAGCGCTGACAGGTCAGGATCCTGAGATCGTGGCTGAAGAGCGTCTCCCCCATCGCGGAGCGAGCATGCCTGTGCAGCGTGGGGAGCCGCAACCGTGACGTGCGCCGTCAGTAGTCCAGCTCGTTCAACACGTCGGGCGGCCGCATGCCCGACGACGACATCATCGCCCGCGCCATCATGCGGGTCGACATCATCGCGGGTCGTGAGACGGCGGGCTGCGACGGCTCCGGGACGGGGACCAGCGCGACGGCGATCGAGGCGTCGGCGTCTGCGGTGCGCCGCGCTTCGAAGGGTTCGAAGCCCTCCGCTACGACGCCGAAGACGTGCTCGCGCCCGTCGGCCTCGAAGGTGTGGAAGAGGCCTTCGGTCTCCTCACCGTCGACGGTGATCGTCGCGTCGTCGGGGACGCCTTCGAGGGAGATTGTGACCTCTGCGGGCTCCACCTCTTCGGGTGGCTCGACCGGTGGCGTTTCTGGCGGTGCTTCGGGCGTCGGCGCTTCGGGCGGTGCTTCTTCGGGGCCGTCCGCGGAGATCGATCCCGCCGCCGCGGGGCCCTCGCCGCGCTCCGTCAAGACCCACGCACCCGTGGCGAGGATCAGACCGAGCAACGCCACCACCACCCAGCGGCTGGTCCCGCCGCTCGGACGCTTTTCGTTGACCGACCAGGCGTTGGGCGTCTCGATCGAGGGCGTGCTGCTGCGCGGGATCTCCGGCGCGCCGATCTCGGGGTTGGAAGGCGTGGCCGGCAGGGTCTTCGCGTGCCCCGCGCTCTTTCGCTCCTCCTCGGAGAGCCGCCCGGCGCCTCGTGCCTCCACCGTGTCCGCTGTCGCTTTCTGAGGCATGAGAGAGCGACGTGCGCGGGAGGGGCAGGGGAGGGCGCGGACGTCCTCTTCCATCCGCTCGAGGGCGTCGGTGATCCCGTCGCGCATCGCGCGCGCGTCCTCGTAACGATCCTCGCGCTCCACCCTCATCGACTTGCGGACGACCTCCGACAGCGGCTCGCCGAGCTCCGGCCGCACCTCGGAGACGGTGTGGGTGTTTCCCGCGGCGATGAGGATGATCAGATCGCCCACGTGCTCCGACACGAAGGGCAGCTTGCCGGTGAGCGACTCGTAGAGGATGACCCCCATGCTGTAGATGTCGGTGGCGCGGTCGACGTCCTTCAGCCCTCGCGCTTGCTCCGGGCTCATGTACTGGGGCGTCCCGACCAGAAAGCCCTCGCGCGTCGTGAGCGCGGAGCTGGGCCCCGACTCCGGCACGACACTCCGCGAGATGCCGAAGTCGAGGATCTTCGGGTAGGCGCCGTCGGCGTCCTTCACCAGGAAGATGTTCTCCGGCTTCATGTCGCGGTGGACCACGCCGGCATCGTGTGCGCGCGCGAGCCCGCCGAGCGTCTGCGCGATGATCTGCGACACCTCTTCGATGCTGGGCGCCGGCGAGCGGGCGAGGCGCTCGGCGAGGGTCTCCCCCTCCAGGTACTCCATCACCATGTACGGGCGACCGTCGTCCGTGCTCCCGAAGTCGATGATGTTGACGATGTTCTTGTGCTGCACCGCGGCCGCGATCCGCGCCTCGCGGAGGAAGCGGTCCACTCGCTGCTCGCGATCGCGCTCGTCCCCCGAAAAGAGGAGCTTCACCGCCACGTCGCGCTGGAGCGTCTGGTCGGTGGCACGAAAAACCCCGCCCATTCCGCCTTCGCCGATGAGATCCTTGAGGAGATAGCGCCCATCGATGATGGCGCCTGTCATGTCGAGGGTGGGCCGCATGACCGAGGCTTCGACTATACTCCCAGGCCACCGTGAGGTCAGGGGCTCTCATCGCGGGAATCGTTTCCCTTTGTCTCGTCGCGCCTACGAGCGTCCGAGCCCAGGAAGACGAGACACAGGAAGCGGAGGTTCAGCGGACCGCGATGGCGAGATCCCTCTTCGCGCAGGGCGTGGAGCTGATGGCCGAGGAGCAGTTCGCGACCGCCGCCGCTCACTTCGAACGCTCGCTCGAGCTTCGTGAGTCGCCCGTGGTGCACTACAACCTCGCGTCTGCGCTCGTCCGCCTCGAGCGCTACGTCGAAGCGGTCGAGCACCTGCAGCGCGTGCTTCGGAACGAAGAGGCGCCGCCCCGTGCGCGTGAGGCCGCGGAGCAGCTCATGCACGAGGCCGAGCCGAAGGTGGGGCAGCTGACGATCGAGCTCACCGGCGATCCCACCGGCGTCTCGATCACCCTCGACCAGCGCGCGCTCCCGAGCGCCGCGGTCGGTGTGGCCGTGCCTGTCGATCCCGGCGCGCGCACGGTGGTGATCCGGCGCGACGATCAGATCGTGGCGCAGGGCGTTGCCGAGGTGAGCGAGGGGCGTTCCGCGGTCCTGGCCCTCGAGATCCCGCCGCCGCCCGAGCCCGAGCCCGAACCGGAACCCACGCCCACGACGACGGGCGCGGGCTTCGTCCCCGGCGGCACCCTCCTCGAGGAGCTGCCGGAAGCGGTCCCCACCGAGGAGCCGGAGACGGTGGCGCCCGATCCTGCCGAGGTCGCGCGACGACAGAACGAGCGCCAGCAGCGCGAGCGACGCGACCGACAGCGCATGGCCGAGGAGAGCGGAACCGTCTGGGAAAACCCGTGGTTCTGGACCGGCGTGGGCGCAGGCGTGGTGGTTGCCGTGGTGGTCGCCTCGGTCGTGGCGTTCATCGCGGTGAGCCAGCCTGCGCAAGGCATCGCCGGTACGCTCGAGCCTTCCATCGTCGAGCTGGGCCGATGAAGAGGCTCCTCTTCGCGCTCGCGCTTCTCTGCGCCTCGAGCTGTCGGACCGCCGATCTGACCCAGCTCATGGTGTCGGTGGATACCGACCTGAACGTGCCCGCCGAGCTCGACGGGCTGACCATCGACATCACCGGTCCCCAGGGCGAGCTTCGTCGCGCGATGGGGTCCCTCGACGGCGAGATGGCGCTCCCCGCGACCCTGGGCGTCGTGTGGCGGGGCGGAGCGCTGACGCCGATCGACATCACCGTGACCGGGAGTCTCGACGGGACGGACGTGATTCAATACCGCGCACGCGCGGCGTTCGCGGAAGACCAGGTGAGGCTGCTTCGCATCGTCCTCGGGCGCGACTGTGTCGGCGTCGGCTGCGACCTGGGAGAGACCTGCGATCCCCGCCGGGCGCAGGAAGACATGTGCCGGAGCGCGCTGGTCGAAGAGTCGGAGTACGAGGAGTGGACGGGTCGGCCCGACCGGATCGACGGAGGCGGCGGAGGCCCCGACGGTGGGACCGATGGGGGCACGGACGGCTGCGTCCCCAAGGGAGAGATCTGCAACGGGATGGACGACGACTGCGACGACGCGGTCGACGAGCCCTTCGATCTCAACACCGATCCGAACAACTGCGGCAGCTGCGGCACCGTTTGTGACACGAATCCGCCACACGGATCGGGCGTGTGCAGCGTGGGCAGCTGCACTCTCGTCTGCGACAGCGGGTGGGCCGACTGCAACAGCGATGTGAGCGACGGCTGCGAGACGAGCCTCTCGGCGCCCGCGAGCTGCGGCGCGTGTGGCACCACCTGCACGGCGCCTGATTCGTTCTGCGCCAACCCCGACGGGAGCGGCTTCGCCTGCACCGCGACCTGCGATGCGCCGGCGACCGACTGCACCCAGAGCTGCGTGGACCTGGCCACCTCACCCGTGCACTGCGGCCGATGCGACAACGGCTGTAGCGCGCCGCCCCGAGCCCGCGCCATCTGCACCGGAGGCAGCTGCGGCTTCGCCTGCGACTCGGGCTTCCGCAACTGTGACGGACTGGACGACAACGGTTGCGAGTCCGCGCTCGAGGAGATCGGGAACTGCGGCGCCTGCGGGGTGAGCTGCGCACCCACCGATGCCGTCGCGTCGTGCGCAGCGGGGACTTGCGAGATCGTGGGCTGCGTGGGCTCGAGCGCCGACTGCAACGCCACGGTGGTGGATGGCTGCGAGGTCGACCTCGCCGACGACGTCGACAACTGCGGCAGCTGTGGCAACGCCTGCCCTTCGGACCCACGGAGCGCGGCCGCTGCCTGCGTCGACGGTCGCTGCGTCCTTCGCTGTGACTCGGGCTTCGCCAACTGCAACGGCGACATCGAGGACGGCTGCGAGGTGAGCCTCGCCGAGGCCGAGACGTGCGGCTCTTGCGGCATCCGCTGCGACGATCCGACGCCGCTCTGCTCGCCGCACGCCGAGGGCGGGTTCGAGTGCGCCTCGACCTGCGGCGCGGGAACGACCTGCGGCAGCTCGTGCACCGACACCACCAGCGATCCGCTTCATTGCGGGGGTTGCGCCACGACCTGCCCCGAACCGCCCGGCGCGAGCCGGACCTGCGCTGCGGGCGCGTGCGGCTTCACCTGTGATCCTGGCCGCCGCGACTGCAACGACAACCCAGCCGATGGATGCGAGGCGAGCATCAACAGCCTCGAGCACTGCGGTGACTGTAATCAGGTTTGCAACCCGTCCGACGCGGAGGGCTTCTGTTCGAGCGGCGTGTGCGTCATCGCGGTCTGCGACCCTGGCTTCGCCAACTGCGACGGCTCCGCCTCCAACGGCTGCGAGGTCGACGTCACCGGGGACGCCGCGAACTGCGGAGACTGTGGTACGGACTGCACGGCGCTTTCCGGGGTGACGACCGTGGGTTGCACGCGCGGGGATTGCCGCATCGACGCATGCGAGCCCGGCCGGGCCGACTGCGATTCGAACCCCAGCACGGGCTGCGAAGCGAACACCGAGAGCGATCCCCTGAACTGCGGCGGCTGCGGGATCGACTGCGGCGCCGGCACGTGCAACGCCGGCGCCTGCGAGTGAGCGATCAGCGACGCATGTGGATGATGGCGACGTCGCCGTCTTCCACACTGGACACGCTATCGCTGCAGTGAAGCTCGCCCTGGTTGAGGCCGCTCATCCACAGGTCTCCGTCTTGGCCGAAGGTCATGGTGGGGGAGAAGACGTCGTCCTCGCTGAAGCCGACCTGGTGCCACAGCAGTTCGCCGGTCTCGACATCCTGGGCGGTGACCAGCAGATTCCGTGGGCCACCACCCTCGCCGATGGTCACTCCGGCGACGTCGACGGGAAACGTGACCACACTGGCCATGTAGGCGACGCCATCGTCGAGGATGGGGTTGGCGCCCTGGTTGGCCATGTAGCGGTCGCCGATGGTCTGCTCCCAGACCATGCTGCCGTTGCGCCGGTAAACCCGGACGACGCTCATTCCCTCATCCAGGATGTTGGCGAACGTTCCTCCGGCCACGACGTAGTCGCCGTCGGCCATGACGCCGTCGAGGTAGTCCATTCCGCGAAAGGTGAAGGCGCTGCCCCATGAGAAAGCGCCACCGAGATCCGACATCGCCACGAAGCCGTCGAGCTCGGAGGTGAAGAGGATGTCGTCACCGAAACGCAGCTCGCCGCGGAACATGCCGCCGACGAAGACCGAACCATCGCTTGCGTCGATGGCGAAGCCGCGATCATCCGCCGAGCTGCCATAGGTCCAGGAGGTCACGCGCGCCAGATCGCTGCTCCGCACCCGCAGCACGAAGCCGTCGATGCCTGCGCTGGTGTGCGTCGTACCCAGGAAGTCCGCCGGCCCCTGGAAGTATCCGCCCACGAAGAGGTTGCCGGCGTGTGCCGCGATGCTGGTCGCGCGGTCGGTGAAGTCGCCTCCGAAGGTACGGACGGCGCCCACGACGTGGGTCGTGTCGATTCGAGCGATGAAGCCATCCTCGGAGTCCGCCGTCGAGGTCATCGCGAAGCGACCGAGGCTCGCTGTGCCTTTGAAGTACCCAGCGACATACAGGACGCCGTCGATCTCTGCGACATCCGCGATCTCGTTGTGCTGCTCCGAGGCGATTGATATCGACCACAGCGGAGTGCCGCTCGGATCGAAGCCGGCGACGATGCCATTCGCGTACGAGTCGCCGCCGGTCGTGTGGGTGGTGTCCCCCAGGGTGATCGTGTCGAGGAAGGTGCCGTGAACGATGAGCGTTCCGTCCGCCAGGGTCCGAAGCCCCAGCACCCTCTCGAAGGGGACGCGGAACTGGGAGAGGCACGTTCCCGGTGGATCCACCACGGGGAGCACCGTGGTGTTCGGCGCTTCCTCGCCCACCCAACCGCTCGGGGGGATCACCAGCGGGGGCTCGTCGCAGTCGAGGCTGGGCCCCTCCATGCACAACCCCTCGACACAGCGGACGTTCGTGCAGCTGGCAGCATCGGCGCCGCAATCGGCGTCGGTCGCGCATTGGGCGTCCGGACAGAATCCGTCGCCGGTCTGGATGCAGTCCGTCGACACACAGGCGCCGCCGTGACACGCACCGAGGTCGCGCGCGTCGGTCGGCCCGGGACAGACCACGCCGACGCAGTCACGCGTGATCGTGACCCTCAGGCCGTAGTCGTCGTCCTGGACGAAGGTGGTGGGGCGATCGACGACGACCGCGCCCGCGTCATCGAGGAGCACCACGCGGACCTCTCGCGCCCCAGGGAGCAGGCTGGGAAACTCGGCGATGCGGTTGGCGGTCATCCAGTCTTCGCCGATGAACACCGCTCGCTCCTGTGTCGGGCCGTCGTCGAGGATCGTGCGGATCGACGTGAAATCGACCCCTGGCTCGAGATCCGTGCGGAGCTCGACCAGGAGGTCGATGCCCGGATCGGCGCAGCCACAGAGCCCGAGGAGGAGGAGAGGCAGCAGCGGGAGGGGGAGGTGCTTTTCCATACCTCGAAAATGCGAGGTCCCTTTGATTACAGGTACTTAACGAACCTTAAAGCGAATTGCGCATCTGGACCGCGTCTGTGGCCCCAGAAAAATCGTTACAACGATTACTAGGCGGGTAGCTATGTGATTTCCAGGCCTTGGCTCGCGATCGGTCGCCGGCCAACGTTGACGCTTGTTTGAACAGATTTACGTTCAACAGCGATTGGGCCCGAGGGCCTGGGAGACCAAAGCGATGAAGTCAGACAGCGTCTTCGAGATGACCCTTCCCCTGCTCCCGTTGCGGAGTGGGGTGGTGCTGCCCGGGCGGGTGACCACCATCCCGGTGGGACGTACGCGCTCGCGAGCGCTGGTCGGCGCCGTCGAGTCGGGGAGCTTCGTGGTGGTCGGGGTGCAGAAGAAGCTGCAGGTCGAAAACCCCAAGACCCACGACCTTCACCCCGTCGCGACCCTCGCGATCGTCAAGGACAAGACCGATCGGGGGGAGCGCGGAATGCTGCTCCTGGTCGAGGCGGTCGAGCGCGTCGAGATCCGCCAGATCCTCGAAGACGAGCCCTTCTGGAAGGTCGAGGTTCAGCCGGCGCTCGAGACCGGCGACGACACCGAGGAAGCAGAGGCGCTGCGTGAAGCGCTTCGCGACCACCTGGGCGAGCTGGCCAGCGACGATCGCGGCCTGCGTGAAGTGCTCTCGGACGACGACGCTCCGGGACTCTTCGCCGACCGTGTCACGACCTGGCTCGACGTACCCGCCGAGGAGAAGGTTCAGGTTCTGCAGAACCTCGACGTGCAGGCGCGCCTCAGGCTCGTCGCGACGATGCTCAAGGTCGCGATCACGCGCGCCGAGCTCCGCTCGCGCATCGACTCCGAGGTCCGCAGCGAGCTCACTCGTGAACAGCGCGAAGCGATGCTCCGCAAGCAGCTCCGCGCCATTCAGCGCGAGCTCGGCGAGGGCAAGGAAGACGAGCTGGCGAGCCTGCGCGAGCGCCTCGAAGCGCTCGAGCTCGACGAGGATGCGCGAAAGCTCGTCGACCGCGAGCTGGGCCGCCTCGAAGGCATGTCGAGTCAGATGGCCGAGGCCAACGTGATCCGCACGCATCTCGAGACCGTCGCCGACCTCCCCTGGAACGAGCGCGCCGAGGTGGGTCAGGACATCGGAGCGGTGAGCCAGGCGCTGGACGACGACCATCACGGTCTCGAAGAAGCCAAGCGCCGGATCCTCGAGCACATGGCGGTGCTCAAGCTCAGCCCCGAGGCGCGCGGCACGATCCTGTGCCTCGTCGGACCGCCCGGCGTCGGCAAGACCTCGCTGGCGCAGTCGGTCGCGAGAGCCACCGGACGCCCCCTGGCGCGGGTGAGCCTCGGCGGCGTGCGTGACGAGGCCGAGGTCCGCGGTCATCGCCGCACCTACGTCGGCGCGCTTCCCGGCCGCATCATCGCCGCGCTCCGCAAGGCGAAGGTGAAGAACCCGGTCATGGTGCTGGACGAGATCGACAAGCTCGCCCGCGGCTACAGCGGCGACCCCGAAGCCGCCCTCCTCGAGGTGCTCGACCCCGAGCAGAACGCGACCTTCACCGATCACTACCTCGAGCTCCCCTTCGATCTCTCCGAGGTGCTCTTCATCGCTACCGCGAACGACCTGGCCACCATCGCGCCGCCGCTTCGCGATCGCATGGAGATCATCGAGGTCACCGGCTATACCACCGAGGAGAAGCGGCTGATCGCGCGGGACCACCTGCTCCCCAAGCAGATGAAGCGCCACGGCCTGACCGAGGATCAGCTCCGCGTCAGTGACGAGGCCCTCGTCGCCACCATCCGCGAGTACACCCGCGAGGCGGGCGTGCGGAAGCTCGAGCAGCAGCTCGCCAAGCTCTGTCGCCACGCCGCTCTGGAAGTGGCCCGGCGCGACGACGCCGACACCGAAGTGCGGGTGATGATCACCATCGACGACCTGCGCTCGGTCCTCGGTCGCGCGCGGTTCTCGGACACCCTCGCCGAGCGCGTGAGCGCCCCCGGCGTGGCGGCCGGCCTCGCCTGGACGCCGGTCGGCGGCGACATCCTCTACATCGAAACCACCCGCATGCCGGGCAGGGGCAAGCTCGAGATCACCGGCCAGCTCGGTGACGTGATGAACGAGTCGGTCCGCGCCGCCCTGGCCTACGTGCGCAGTAACGCCTCTCGCTTCGACGTCGACGCCAGCTTCCTCGACGGGAGCGATCTGCACGTCCACGTCCCCGCGGGCGCGGTGCCCAAGGACGGCCCGAGCGCCGGCGTCACCATGTTCACCGCGCTCACCTCACTGCTCACCGGCAGGCGCGTGCGGCCGGACACGGCGATGACCGGTGAGGCGACCCTTCGCGGCCGCGTCCTGCCCGTGGGCGGCATCAAGTCGAAGGTGCTGGCCGCCCATCGCGCCGGCTTCTCGCGGGTGATCCTGCCGAAGAAGAACGAGGCGGATCTGGACGAGGTGCCGGAGTCGGTGCGCGACGAGCTCGAGGTCGTCTTCGTCGAAGACATGCACCAGGTGCTCGACGCTGCCCTCGAGCCGCTCGACAGCGCGGCTGCCTCCCACGAAACGGAGATGCCTCTGCCAGCGGCTTGAACAAAGAACAAGGGTCGGCGGTTGTCACCGAGTCATACCCCCTCCCCAATCCAACCTGGGTGGGAGCCGCAGACCACGCCCGGACGAGCGCAAGCCGTCCGAGCTTCCCACCCGGCGGTCGTCGCTCACGGATACCCCTCCCCTCCCCCAACATCCGTGACGGCGGCCGCCGGCCTCATTTTTTCTGGACGAGGGGTCAGTCGTTGTAGCAGATCGTCGCGCTGCCGTAGCTGGTGCAGTTGTCGAAGGTTCCTCCTCCGCAAGCGCCACAGGGGCACGACGAGCAGCCGGTCGCCACGACGTAGCGGTCGCATCGACCGGCCCGGCAGAAGCGGTCGCGACTGCACGCATTTCCGCACAGGCCGCAGTTGAAGTCGTCGGAGTTGAGGTCGACGCAGGCGTTGCTGCAGTTCGTCTGGCCGGCGTTGCAGCTGTCCTCGCAGGTGTTTCGGCAGGTGACCATCGACCCCATGGTGCTGCAGTCGTTGCCGATGGAGCCGCAGTTCATCGGGTCGGTGGAGAGATCGACGCAGGTCCCCGACGCGTCGGTGAGCCCAGGACGACACTCGCATATCGAGTCCCGGCACCACTGATCGTCGCGACAAACGGTACCCACGGCCCCGCAGTTGCTCGGGTCCGCGGTGGTGTCGATGCAGTTGTTCGGCGGATCGAAGGTCAGCGACGAAGGACAGTCGCAGGAGCCGGACATGCAGCTCAGGTCGCCCGTGCATGCCATCCCGCAGCTTCCGCAGTTCGCGTCGTCCGTGTTGAGGTCGAAGTCCTCGTCGGTGCGACCATCACAGTCGTCGTCGAGTCCGTTGCACGTCTCCATCATCGACACGCAGGTGTCCGTGATCCCCGTGTCCGGTGGACGCGTGTCCGCGCGGGTGTCGGTTCCGCTGTCCACGACCGTGCTGTCGGTGGTGCCGTCAAGCATCGAATCGGGGGTGGCGTCCATGCCACCATCGAGCGTCTCGCCGGTGCAGAGGCCTTCGCTGCACTCCATCATCGCGCACGCTGCGCCCGTCTCCGGGGTGTTCAGGGCGACGATGATCGGCGACTGCTCGGTGGGCAGGTCGAGCTCGAGCTCGCCGCTGACGAACCAGTTGCAGTCGATGTCTCGGGCGCGCCCTCGGAAACAGTAATGCCCGGGGTCCAGCGTGTTCGGCCGTTCGGCGGACACGCCCGTGCTCACCTGGATCAGCGACTCGTACTGCACCGTGCCGTCACAGCTCCCCTCGGCGATGACCGCATCCACGAAGACCGCCCGCATGCGGTCCGCGTCGCTGTCGAAGCTGAACCCCCAACGGAGCGGATGCGGCTCGGAGTTGCAGCCGGCGGCGCTGAGCAGGGATGCCACCAGCGAAAGAAGAAGAAGCGAGGCTCTCACTATCTCGAATGTACACCGCGGTCCCCGGGAGGCGACAAGTCCGCTTACGTGATAATTTCTCCGGCGACTTGGCGGCGAGAGACGGCACGACTTTCGATTCCCCCCTCGACAAACCGAGGAATGACGGACCGCGCGCCTATCTCACCGTGGTTTCCGGGCCCGCTGCGCCTCCGCTGGCCGAGCTGCCGCGCGGGGCCGAGCTCAGCATCGGCCGCAGTCGCTCCTCGGGCGTGGTCGTCGACGATGGATTGGTCAGCCGAACTCACGCAACGCTCCGCTGGGACGGCGGCGGCACGGTCACTTTGGTCGACTATGGAAGCCGAAACGGAACCCTGGTGGACGGACAGCGCGTGCGGGGCACGCGGCGCGTCGCCTCGGGGGCGGAGTTGCAGGTCGGCGAGGCGCGTTTCGTGGTCGTGGTCGGTGGGACCGCGGCGCGGAGCCATGCGCAAGACCTGCGCGAGCCGCAGGCCGACGCACATCTCGTCGCGCACGATCGCGCCATGCACGAGGTGCTGGAGCTCGCGGATCGCGCCGCGGCCACCGACAGCACGATCCTGCTCTTCGGGGAGACCGGGGCGGGCAAAGAGGTGCTGGCTCAGCGCATCCACCGCCGAAGCCGGCGCGCCGGAGGACCCTTCGTGGCGGTCAACTGCGGGGCCATCGCTGAGGGGGTCGCCATGTCCACCCTCTTCGGACACGAAAAGGGCGCCTTCACCGGCGCCAGCGACCGGCGGCCCGGGCTCTTCGAGACGGCTGGGGGCGGCACGCTCTTTCTCGACGAGGTGGCCGAGCTGAGCCTCGCCACCCAGGCCCGCCTCCTGCGCGCCCTCGAGTCGCGCGTCATCACCCGGGTGGGCGACACGGAGGAGATCCCAATCGACGTTCGCGTCATCGCGGCGACGAATCGGGACCTCGACGTAGCGGTCGAGCGCGGGAGCTTTCGGGAGGACCTACGGTTTCGGCTCGATGTCGTCCGCATCCTCGTGCCGCCCCTGAGGGAGCGCGTCGAGGACGTGATCCCGCTGGCGCAGCACTTCCTCTCCGAGCTCAGCCCCTCGCGTTCCTTCGAGCTGGCCCCCGACGCGGTGGCCGCCCTTCGCAGTCATCGATGGCCGGGCAACGTCCGCGAGCTCCGCAACGTGATGGAGCGCGTGGTGGCGACTTCCCCCCACGAGCTGGTGCGAGCAGGAGATCTCGGCGACCTCTCCGCTTCGCCCAGCAACGCCCGAGGCGGTAGCCTCGTACAGAAGGTGGACGACGCGGAGCGCGACGTGATCCTCTCCGCCCTCGAAGCCTGCGGCGGCAACCGCACCCACGCGGCGAAACGACTCGGGATCTCCCGCCGGGCTCTGCTCTACCGGATGGAGAAGCTCGGCCTCAAACCGCCGCCCCCATCACGCCGCGACTGAAGACGCGTATGATCCTCGCCGTGTCGGAGGCGAGCCCTGCAAGAGGCCCTGAGCGCGTCGGGAAGTACATTCTCTTCGAGTCGCTCGGTCGCGGGAGCATGGGCGAAGTCCATCGCGCCCGGGCGTTCGGGCCCGGCGGGGTGGTGAAGGACCTGTGCATCAAGCGCATCCAGGCCGAGCGGCTGTCGCGACCGGGGACGCTCGACCGTTTCGTCAGCGAGGCGCGCCTCTCCATGCGGCTGGCCCACGCCAACATCGTTCCCGTGTTCGATTTCGGACGGGCCGGCGACGAGTACTTCCTCGCCATGGAGTGGGTGGACGGGACGGATCTCGGCCAGATCCTCGACGAGGCGCAGGAGTCCGGGATGCAGCTCGCGCCCGATGTGGTCGCGCACGTCGTGGCGGAGGTGGCGCGGGCTCTCGACTATGCACACCACAACGAGCATCAGCCGATCATCCATCGCGACGTCAAGCCGGGGAACATCCTCATCTCGCGCGCGGGCGACGTTCGCCTGACGGATTTCGGCGTCGCCATCGCCGTCGATGACGAGGAGGCGCTCGTCGGTGGAACCCCGGAGTACATGGCGCCAGAGCAGTGGCGGCGTGGGGCGGTGGACGCGAGAGCGGACCTCTACTCCCTCGGTCGCATCCTCGTGCGCGCCTTCACCGGGGCCTTGCCGGCCGAGGCCGATCTGGAGGTGGTTGCCTGGGATGGGGTTCCCGAGGAGTTGAGACCACTGTTGCGCTCGATGTTGGCGGTCGAGCCGAAGGAGCGGCCGGAGCGGGCGCGCGACGTGGCGGACGTGCTCGAGGGCTTCGTGGCACGCGCACGTGCGGCGGGCGGGCGTGCAGCCCGGGACGTGCTCGCCGGGCGCGCGACCGACATGGCGACCACCCGGCCTCACCCCAAGCCCGGCCCGAGCTCTTTCGTCGCCGAGCCGACCGGCGAGATCAGGCCGGAGCTGAGCCTGAAGGACTTCGGCGATGCCGACTCCTTCGTGACCGCCGTGACGAGCGCCGACGGGCAGGCCCTCACGCCCATTCGCCCGCCGGGCGCGTCCTTTTCCGATGCCCAGCCGGGCCAGAAATTCGGCCGTTACACCTTGAGCGCGGAGCTGGCCTCGGGCGGGATGGCGACCGTCTTCTTGGCGCGCGCCGAAGGGCCGGGCGGCTTCGAGAAGCTCGTCGCCCTCAAGCGCATCCATCCCCACCTCGCCAGGGAAGCGTCCTTCATCGAGATGTTCCTGGACGAGGCGCGCATCGCCTCGCGCATCGACCACCCGAACGTGTGCAGCGTCTTCGATTTCGGACGGGTCGACGGCGGCTACTACATCGCGATGGAGTTCATCCAGGGCGAGACCCTGGGGGCGGTGTTCAAGAAGATCGCGGAGAGCAAGGAGGACCGAGAGGCGCCGACATGGCCCGCCCTCGCCGCCTACATCATCGCGGACGCGTGCGAAGGGCTTCACGCCGCCCACGAGACGAAGGACGACTTCGGCAAGCCCCTCGACGTGATCCACCGCGACGTCTCACCGCAGAACCTCTTCCTCGGCTTCGGGGGCCATGTCACCGTCGTCGACTTCGGCATCGCGCGGGCGGCGGGCCGGCTCCACAAGACCAAGACCGGCGCCATGAAGGGCAAGCTGGGCTACGTCTCGCCGGAGCAGTGCCGGCGAAAGAAGCTCGACCGTCGCGTCGACGTCTGGGCGATGGGGATCGTGCTCTGGGAGCTGCTCACAGGGCGGCGGCTCTTCCGGCGCGACAATGATCCCGACACCCTGATGGCGGTGCTCGACGCTCCCATCCCGCCGCCCTCCGAGCTCAACCCGCGGGTCTCCGCGGAGCTCGACCGGGTCACCCTCAAAGCGCTCAGCCGAGACCCCGACCAGCGCTACCCGACGGCGCGCGATCTCGGGCGCGATCTGGCGCGCGTGATGGCGGCGGAGGCCGAGCCCGTCTCTCGAGCGGACCTCGCCGAGTGGATGGAGCGGGTCTTCGGCCGGGAACGAAAGCACCTCGAGGACCTGATTGCGCACGTGCGCGGTCCCCAGAAGCACGACGCCCACCACACGCAGAATCTCGGTGACTCGGAATTGATCGAGGTGCCGCCACCCGAGCAGCGCATCAGCCACTACCCCTCGGAGGAGTCGCACTCGCCCCTGCGGGCGATCGGCTGGATCGGAGCGGTGATCGCGGTGGCGGTGATCGGCGTGTGGGCAGGCACCCACGTCTTCACCCCCGAGCGCGGAACCCGAGACACCCGAGAGCAAGGCGAGACGGAGACGACCGAAGAAGAGGTGACCCCATCCGTTGGCGAGCCCGAAGCGCCCGAGGCTGTCGCGGTGGAGGCAGGCGACGAGGACGGCCTCGAGCTCCTGGGTCCCGGCGATCCCGATCCGCAGCCGGATCCCACTCTCGAGGAGGCGTCCGACCCCAGCGTCGAGGAGGCGCCGGACCCTGGGGGGGCACGAGCCCCGACGACAACCCGTCAGCCGAGGCGCGGTCGCGTGAACATCGCGACGCCCGGTGGGTGGGCGGACGTGTATATCGGGGATCAACGCGTCGGGCGATCCCCAGGGACCTTGCGCCTGAGGCCAGGAAGCTACCGCTTGCGGCTCCTGCCTTTCGGCCGAAGCCCCGAAAAAGCCGCGACGATCCGGGTGAGGGCAGGGCAGCGGACCCGGGTCATCGTCCCCCTCGATCGGTGACGGTCCGAAAGATTGATCAATCGATCGGCCCGGGGTGACATACGATGCGTATGGTCATGTCTCGCCGGGGATGGAGTGTGGTCCTGGGGCTGGTTTTCGTGGCCGCGGCGGCCCTCGGGGCCTGTCAGGACCCCCGGCACGAGGCGGTGCCGGTGATGGAGGAGGACTGCGTCCTCTGCCACCTCCCCGAGTACCAGGCGACTGACAATCCGGTGCACCAGGATCTCTTCGACACCAAGTGCGCCGACTGCCACACCGAGGACGCGTGGGTTCCGGCGGTGGCGATCAACCACGAGTGGTTCGTGCTCCAGAACGCGCATGCGGAGCTCGACTGCAACCGGTGTCATACGGTCGGCTACCGTCCCGGCGACACGCCGAACACCTGCGTCGGTTGTCATCAGAGCGACTACGACAACGCCACCATGCCGCCGCACGACGGCTACCCCACGGACTGCGCCCAGTGTCACGACGACGCGGCCTGGCGGCCCTCGACCTTCGATCACTCCTGGCCCCTCGACGGCGCCCACGCGGCGACGGCGTGCTCGAGCTGTCACGTGGGCAGCCCGCCGGTTTACGCGGGCACGCCGCGCGATTGCGTGGGCTGTCACCGCGCAGACTACGACTCGAGCCCCTATCCGGGGCACGGCTCCTTCCCGACGACCTGCGACACGTGCCACACGACGACCGCGTGGACGCCGGCGCTCGAGGCCGCGCACCCGGAGTCGCGCTTCCCGATCCAGCGGGAGCCTCACGACTACGCCTGCCTCGATTGCCACAACCCGGATCTCGGGCCGAGCACGGGCGGGATGAACACCGACTGCATCGGCTGTCACACCGGAGAACACTCGCGCTCCCGCATGGACAGCAAGCACCGTGAGGTTCGGGATTATCCAACCGGCACCTCCTCCGTGAACTTCTGCCTCGAATGTCATCCGAACGGTCGCAACTGACGATTCGCGCTGCTTGGGTCCTGCTGACCCTGCTCACGGCGTGCCGGGCCGATGCGCACCCGCTCCATTGGGGCGTTCACTTTCGAACCGAGGCCGAGCGGGCGCAGGCGCGCTACGTCGAGGCGTCGATCCTCGAGGGGAGCTGCGACGGGCGCGTGCTCTTCAGCGCCGAGGTTCCGCTTTCGGGGTCGGGCACCATGCGGCCGATGGCGCTGCCTGCGGGGAGCTACGCCGTACGCGGAAGGGCGCGCAACGAGAGCTGCCACTGGTACGTCGAAGGGTGTCGCGAGCTCACGCTGCCGACCGAGGTGGACCCCTTCGTCGTGACGCTCGACCCGGGTCCGGGCGAGGCGGCCTGCACGTCGATGGAGTGCACAGAGGGGCGCTGTACGTCCGACGACGCGGGTATGCCCGACGCGACGGCGCCCGACGGAGCGATGGACGCGCTCCCCGACGCGCCCCCGGACACCGCGATGGACGCGCGACCCGACACGAACGTCAGGGACAGCGGACGTGATTCCCGCGTCGACTCGGGTTGGGACACGGGGTCGTGGGATACGAGCACGGAGGACACCAGCGTGCCGGGCTGCGGCTCGTCCTGCGCCGTCGGCGAGCAGTACTGCACCGGCGGGAGCTGCGAGTGTCGCCCGGAGCTCGACATGCTCTCCGACGGGAGCTGCACCATCCTGCGAACCGACCCGAACAACTGCGGCTCGGAGGGTAGGGCCTGCGACACGGGGAGCGAGGTCACGTGTCGCAGCGGAACCTGCGAGGACCGCTGCACGACCACGATGACGAACTGCTCCAATCACTGCGTCGACATCACGACCGATCCCCGACACTGCGGTGGGTGTGACATGCCGTGCGCCCCGAACGCCGTTTGCGTCGGCGGGAGCTGCCGGACCTTCACGACGCTCGGGTGCAGCGCCTGTCCCTGCGGTGGCTGTTCGGGGCAGTGTTGCGACTACGGTTCTCTGACGATCTGCGTGGGCGGCGGTGCCAGCGCGTGCCCGTGAGGTTCTTCAACGCTCGCCGTACTTCGTCACCATCTGGATCCCGAAGCTCTGGAGGAGCTTCGCCGGGCTGGTGCCGCCGATCTGGACGATGATCGCGTCGTTTTGGAGCGGCGCCTCGCGTCCATCGTCGGAGCGCAGAGTCACCGTTCGATCTTCGACGCGCGCGACGTTGCTCGGCAAGAAGCCCCGCACCTTTCCCGTCGATAGGAGCTCCGCGATGCGCGCCTTGTTCTCGCCGCGACAGCGCGCGAACTCGGTGCGTCTGTAGCTGATCCCCACCGAGGCGCAGCCGCCGTAATCGGCCAGGGCGATCGCGCTCTCCACGGCGCTGTTGCCTCCGCCCACGACCAGCACGTGCTGTCCTTCGAAGACCTCCGGCTCGAGGAGCCGATAGGCGACCTTGGCGTGATCCTCGCCGGGTACACCCAGCTTGCGGGGTGAGCCGCGCCGCCCGAGGGCGAGCACCACGTTGGCGCCACGGCGATCCCCCGTCGTCGAGCGAACGGTCCAGGTGCCGTCCGCGTTCTGCACGAGCGCTTCGACGAGCTCACCTGTCGCCACTGGCAGCTGCGTCTTGTCGCGGATGTCGTCCCAGAGCTCGACGAGCTTCTCTTTGCTCATGGTGCGCTTGCGGACCTTGCCGTAGAGCGGGAGCTCGAGGGTGCCCGTCATCACGACCTTCGCGCGCGGGTAGTGGAGGATGGTTCCGCCGAGCTCCTCCCGCTCGACGCACACGACGTTCAAGCCTGCCTCCATCGCAGCGAGGGTGGCGGCGATCCCGCCGGGGCCTGCGCCGACCACGATCACGTCGAAGACATCCCCGCCGCCGCGCCGACCGCCCGAGGCGATGTGCGCCACCGCTTGCGAGCCCTGTGACACGGCGTTGCGGATGAGCCCCATGCCGCCGAGCTCTCCGACGATGTAGACGCCGGGCTGATTCGTCTGAAAGTTCCTGTCCGTCTTGGGCAGCTCGACGCCGTGCGTCTCGGTTCCGAAGACGAGCTTGATCGCATCGAAGCTGCAGGCCGCGGCGCAGGCCCCGTGGCCGACGCAGCCGAGGGGGTTGATCAGCTGGGCCTGACCGCCGACGAGGGCGATGACGTCGTGCTCGGGACAGGCGCGAACGCAGGCGCCCGAGCCGACGCACTTCGAAGGATCGATGTACGGGTGGAGGCTTGGCGGGGCGACATCACCCATCGACGCCATGTCGGCGAGCAAGTCCGCCGACTTCTGCTCCCGCGCCCCTTCCAAGCTCTTCCAGGCGAAGGACAGGAGCAGCGCGAGACCGACCAGGGCGGCGAGGATGATCGCGGTCGTCACGCTCGTAAACTATCGCCAATCAATGGCCGCGAGCGTACTTTTCACGTTGACACCAGCGGCGCGGTCGGCAGCATGGGGCCGCTCATGCGCCACACGGGGAGTCTCACGCGGATGGAGCAACAGATGCGGCCCAAGCGGGCCCGCTTCTTGCTCCTGTTGATACTCGTGGGGACGACGGCGGTGCTCCTGGCTCGTGGCTGGGACTTCTACACGATGGATCTCCAGGACCGCGTGATGCACGACGACTACCGCGTGCTGAGCCCTGGCAGCATCGTCGGACATGGCTACGGAATCGTCGGAACCTTTTTGATTCTCACGAATCTGCTCTATCTGGTTCGCCGGCGCGTCGCCCGCCTCCGTCTCCTGGGCTCGATGGAAGCCTGGCTGAACATGCACGTAGTGACGGGGCTCGTGGGCTCGCTGCTGATCCTGTTCCACTCGGCGTTCCAACTGCGTACACCGATCGCAACTGTCACATCTGCCAGCCTCTCGATGGTGGTGCTCACGGGCGTGATCGGTCGGTACTTCTACGCCATCGCACCCAAGCCGGACAGCCAACAGATCGCGGACAACCTGATGGCCTTGGACGAGCTGTTGCCGGGGCTCGGCGCCATGATCCGAAAAGAGCTGAGCGCGAAGAAGGTCACCTACCTGGCGGCCAACGTCTCGCTCATGCGCGCCATCGCGACCATCCCGCGATGGATGAAGGAGCAGCGCGCGCGTCGCAGGGTGGTGCGCGATGCGTTTCACGAGCTCACGCGCCCGAAGACGATGCTCCCGGAGGAGCTCGAGGAAGCCAAGCGCATCACGAAGGAGACCGCGAAGCTCGCCGGCGCCGAGGCGGGCACCGCAGCCGGCACCGCGCTCCTACGCAGCTGGCGCGGGCTCCATCGCTTTCTCGCGATCTTGATGATCCTCTCAGTTTCGGTGCACATCGGAGTCGCCTGGTTCTACGGCTATCGTTGGATCTGGTCCGAGTGAGACCACAGACGATAGCGCTCCTCCTGGTCAGCAGCGCCATGGTCGTGGCGGGACCTCCATCCGTCGCGCGCGCTCAGCTCCTTTCGCCGGGTCCGCTCAGCCGCGCGCACAGCGAGCTCGAAGGCGACGACAACTGCAACCGATGTCACGCTTCCGGCCGGCGGGTCGAGGAGAGCGCTTGCCTGCGCTGCCACAACGACCTCGGGGCGCAGATCCGCGCGCATCGCGGGCTTCACGGGCGCGAATATCGCGGGCGCGATTGTGTCAGCTGTCACGTTGAGCACCTCGGGCGCGGTACGTCGCTGGTGCGCTGGCCCGGCGGATCGCCGGAACGACTCAATCACGACGACACCGGTTGGCCGCTCCGCGGCGGTCACCTCCAGATCCAGTGCCGCCGCTGCCACGATAGCCGCAACCGTCGCGGCAACCGGACCTATCTCGGGCTCAGGACCAACTGCAACTCCTGCCATTCCGACGACGACCCGCACAGCGGCCGCTTCGGGGATCGATGCAACACCTGCCACAACGAGCAGAACTGGCGGACGGTTCGCATGAGCGAGTTCGATCATTCGCTCTCGCGCTTCGCCCTGCGCGGAGAGCACAGGAGCGTCGCCTGCCGCGAGTGTCACGGCGAGCCGCCCCGATACCGCGGCATCGAGTTCAGCACCTGCGCGAGCTGCCACTCCGATCCTCACCGCGGCCGGTACGGGCCGCGCTGCGCCCAGTGCCACAACGAGAGCGGGTGGGACGACCTCGGCGCGGTGCGCAGCAACCATCCGGGGCTCTCCTTGCGCAACGGTCACGCGCGCGTCGCCTGCGGACGATGTCACGACGCCGGCGTCGACCGCGCACCGCGCGCAGGCCGCGCTTGCGTCGGCTGTCACCGGCCGGTGCACGAAGCGGAGTTCGGCCGCAACTGCGCGCGCTGCCACCGGTCGATCAAGTGGACGGGGCTGCCCGAGCGGATCGGTCGCGCGGCGCACGCGCGCACCGCCTACCCCCTCGAAGGCCGCCACGAGAGCGTCGATTGCGACCGATGTCACCAGCGCCGGCTGCCGCCTCAGGAGCGGTATCGCGAGCTGACCTTCGACCGCTGCGACTCGTGCCATCAGGATCGGCATTCTGGCGAGTTCGCGTCCCGCGAGGGCGGCGAGTGCGGCGGCTGCCACACCGTGCGAGGCTTCTCGCCCAGCCTCTTCGGCGTGACCATGCACGCCTCCACGGGCTTCGCGCTCGAGGGGCGTCACACGGCCGTGCCGTGCAGCGGCTGCCATCATCACGACAATCGCCCGCGCCTCTCTTGGAGCGGCGCCCAGGAGGCATGCGCGACGTGCCACGAAAACCCACACGGCGATCAGTTCGCGCGGGAGATGGCAGCGGGGGGATGCGCGAGCTGCCACAGCGCGGCGGGGTGGGATCGCCCGAACATCGATCACTCGACCTGGCCGCTCACGGGCGCTCACGAGCTGACCACCTGTGACGCGTGTCACTCTCCGTCGGAGGAAGACCGGCGTTCGGGGCGCGGCGCGAGCTACCGCGGCGCGCCGCGGGAGTGCCAGGGGTGTCACGCAGACGTTCACGCCGGTCAGTTCCGACTCACGGATCCGCAGAAGGCGTGTGAGAGCTGCCACACGACGACCATCTTCCAGATCCGCCGCTTCGACCACGTGGCCAAGGCGGGTTGGGCGCTCGAGGGCCGCCACGCGCAGGCGGAGTGCGCGAGCTGCCACCCCACCGTCAATCTCCGCAACGACACCGAGGTCGTGCGTTATCGTCTGGGCTACAACGAGTGCAACGATTGTCACGCCTCACCGCACGAGGAGCCGGAGCGATGAGGGGACGCGTACTCTTCGCTCTCGCGGCAGTCGCCAGTCTGGCCGGCGCGGCTGTGCTGGGATCGAACGCTGGGGCGCAACGCCGGGGACACGACGCGTCGATCACCCAGGGGATCCAGTGCAGCGCATGCCACACCCCCGAGGGGTGGGGCGTGACCGGGACGGTGCGCGGCGAATCGGGCTTCGACCACTCCCGCACCGGCTTCCCCCTCTCGGGCCGCCACCGCGCGGTGGCCTGCACCAACTGCCACCAGCCCGAGCAGCGCGTACGCCGCGACTGCAACAGCTGCCACCAGGACCCGCACCAGCGGCGCCTCGGACAGAGCTGCGACCGCTGCCACAACGCGCAGGGTTGGTACCGGACGAGCGCCATCACCATCCACCGGCAGACGCGCCTGCCGCTCACGGGCATGCACGTCCTCGCGGCCTGCACCGATTGCCACCGGCGAACCGGCGAGCGCTGGTACAGCGCGACACCGGCCGAGTGCTACGCCTGCCACGAGAGCGAGTACCGCGACAGCAGCGTCCATCCCAACCACGACGGCACGGCCGGCAACCCTCCCTTCCCTCGCGACTGCGGGGCGTGTCACCGCGCGGACGGCTGGACGCCGGCGTTCGTCGATCCCACCGCGCTGCCGCGCACCAGCCCGCTCACGAGCACGGCGCCCCGGACCCACGACATCCGCTTCGCGATCAGCTTCGGCTCGCACCGTGGAGCGCCTTGCCGTAGCTGCCACCTCTCCGAGCCGGCGACCAACGCCGTGTCCTGCACCGGCTGCCACGCGCACTCGCCCCTCATGATCCGCCAGCAGCACCGGGGTGGCGCGGTCGCGACCAGCGGCGCCGCCTGTCTCTCCTGCCATCCGGGAGGACGCGGACGATGACGCGGCTGCTTCCGATGATGGCGCTCTGGCTGCTGGGCCTGTTGTCCGCGGCGGAAGCCGAGGCTCAGGAGCGTCGTCGCGTCCGGGTGCAGGTCGTGGACGTGAGCGGCGATCGTGCCTACGTCGAGCCCGGCGCCAACGAGGGGATCTCGCGCGGCGATCGGGTGCTGATCCAGCGCCATCGCTACGAGGTCATCGGCGTCACCTCCTCCTACGCGACGATCGAGATCCCGCCGTCGGGAGTGGAGCTGGGGGCGCGAGGGGTCGCGATCACGCGGCGTGACGCCGGGACGGAAGAGGAAGTGGCGCTGCCGCCGGTGCGGCCGCTCGCCGCGTTCCGCGGTCAGTGGCCCGACGCCACCCTGCCGGCATCGGAGCAGCAACCGGACTACGTGCCTCTGGGCGTCACCACCGCCGAGCATCGCCTGAACCTGGCCCTCGGTGTCGGAGGCGCGGCCATGCTCCCCCTGGGCGGCCAGGGCACGGGGATCGGTCGCGTGGCGGTTCGCGCGCAGGTCCACGCCGAGCCCATTCAGGGGACGCCGCTCTCCATCGACGCGGACGCGGCGTTCCAGGCCTGGATGGCGCCGAACCTCGACACGCGCGCCGGGCGTCCGTCGCAGCCGTATCTCAGGGTGCGAGAGCTCCAGATCGCCTACGGCCAGACGGCGGACTTCTACGCTGCGCTCGGTCGCATGCGCTACGCAGCGAGCACCATCGGACAGCTGGATGGCCTGCGCATTCAGTCCCCGAACTTCTCGGGCATCACCGTCGCCGGCTTCGGCGGCTTCGTGCCCAACCCCATCGACGGCGCCCCCAACTTCGACACCAGCCGCTTCGGGCTCGAGGCGATCTTCCGAATGCCCGAGCATCCGCTCCGTCCGGTGGTGGCGCTGGTCGGCCACGGGTCGCTCTACAACGGCGCCATCGACGAGCGCCGCCTCACGGCCACTGTGGACATGTTTCCCGGCGAGTCCCGCGTCGGTGCGCACGCGGAGATCAACCTCTTCGACGCGGACAACCCCTGGGGCGCCGATCAGGTCGAGCTCACCGCGGCCGGCGTCGACGGGACGCTTCGCCTCGGCGTCTTCCGTGCGGGCGCGCGCTTCGACATGCGCCGGCCGGAGCGCTCGCGCTGGCTCGCGTCCTACCTGCCGCCGAGCTGGCTCTGTGTGCGTGTGCCGGGGGCGCCCGCCACGCCGACAGAGAACGAGACCTGCACCGGGCAGTTCGAGCCGCGCATGGTCGGTGCGGCCGACGTGGGGGTCGAGCTCGAAAAGGTGGCGGTGACGGCGGGGGGCACGGTGATCCAGGTCGGCCAGAAGGACCGCCTCGACCAGCTCGCGGGGTGGGTCAACGCACGAGCCGTTCGTCTCTTCGACGTGGCGCGCGCCGATCTGACCGTGATGGTGACCACCGGCGAGCTCATCGAGACCTACGCGATCCGCGCGGGCGTCGGCGCCGAGATCATCCCCGGCGTCTTCGACCTCTCCATTCACTACCGTCCGGCGCTGACGCGCTACCGCGCCGACGTCGACCGCTACTTCGAGCACATGGTCGGCGGCGGCATCCTGCTCACGCCGCTGCCGGAGCTCGACGTCACCGTCGACGTCGACGGGCTCACCAGTCGGGACATCGACGCGCTCCTCGTCCTCGCGGGCGTGGTGTGGCGGCCTTCGCTCTTCTGAGCCGGAGAGCCGATCAGAAGATCATCGGCGCGTCGGGCGCGGTCTGGTCGTTGCCGCTGGTCGCGGCGACCGCGATGATGGCGACCACCAGAGCGATGGCGGCCACGCCGGCGACGATCCCGACGATCAGCCCGATGTTGCCGTCGTCGTCGTCGTCGGCCAGCGGATCATCGGGCTGCGGCGCGCCGGCGGTCGCGCCGCCCAGCGCATGAGTCGCGGGTGCCGACTCCGTACCCTCGTTGGCGAGGACCGCGCCGCCGGGGCCGATCACCTCCACCACGTACTCGACGGTTCCTCCCACCGCTGCGGGGAGCACCAGCGAGCCGTCGCCCTCTTGCCAATCACCATCGCCGATCCGCGCGCGGACGCGGACCGAGCGCGCGAGCTCCTCGACGTCGTTCGTGACCTCGCCAGACACACGGGCTCCGCCTGGATCTTCGCTCACCTCCGCGCGAAGGCCGACGACCTCGCGGCCGCGGAGCCCCTGGAAGGCCTCCACGATCTCGGGCCGCGTCGCGGCGTCGAAGTGGTGGTCGGGATTGAGGGTGGCCAGGCGGCGGAGATCCTCCCGCATCCGGCCTCCCTGTTGGAGGGCGAGCTGCGCCGCGGCGCGGTTCACGTAGAGCGCGATGAGATTGGCGCGGCTGAGCCCCTCGGTCGCGGCCTCGGCGCGGTCGAAAGCCGCCACGGCGCTCTCGAATTCCGCCCGCTCGAGGAGCTGAACGCCCTCGGCGATGCCCCCTTGCGCAGCGACGGATGACGTCCAGAGGAGCACGAGGGCGCAGGGAATGGCCACTCGAAGAAAGTGCATCGGTGACGATGATACGCGCTCGGACGCGCGGTGAGGAGGGTCAATTCAGGTCGACGATGACCCGGCGCGTGGCCCCTTCGGGCACGTTGACCGAGACGCGTCGCGACTCGGAGCCACCGAAGGGGCGCAAAATCAGTACCGTCCGGCCGGCGGGGACCGTCAGGCGACCCGGTGCGCGGCCGAGCTTGTGACCGTCGAGATAGACGTCGGCCCATCCGCCCGGGGTGCTGATGTTCACGTCGCCCACCGCGTGCGAATTGCTCATCTGCGACGACGGTCTCTGCCAACGCATCGAGGGGCGGTGGGTCGGTCGTGGATCCGGCTCGGGTGTGTCCGTCTCCGCTTCGGTCTCGGTCTCCGCGGCCTGTCCGAACACGGGATCGTCGTCCTCGGACGCCTCTGACTCCGCCTCCGTCTCCGCCTCGGTCCCCGATTCATCTTCGGGCTCGGGGTCGAAGACGGATCCGGTCTCCTGCTCGGATTCGGTTGCGCTGGCGCCCTCGTCTTCGGCAGCCAGGCGCTCCGCTTCGCTCTCCGCCACGTCGGTGCTCTCGGCGTCCGCCACCTCCGGCTCCTCACCGCCCCAGGAGAGCGCGACGATGCCGATCAGCAGGAGCGCGGCCACGCCGAGCCCGAGGGCGATCAGCTTCTTGTTGGGGCCGGGGGCGATGAGCGCTGCGTCGATGGGTTCGGGGACCGCCGCCGCCGGCTGAGCGATCGGGGGAGGGGCGTCTTCGTCGACCGTAGACGGCTCGTCGGCGTTCGGGACCTCGTCCGTCGCCAGCCCATCGTCGAATGCGACGGACGGCGTATCCACGATGCGGCTCGTCTTCCCGTCGGTCACGACGTCGCTCTTCACGTCGGTGTCGCTGATGATCGGCCGAACCTCGGACTCGGAGCGCTCCTCGGCGATATCGACGAGCTGCGGCACAGCCCCAGACCGCGTCCGACGTGCCTCGGCGATGAGCTCCAGTCGCTGCTTCTTCTCCACCGGGAAGAGCTCGTCCATCCAGTCGGCGAGGTCGCCGTTGGTGACGGGCTCGTCGAGGGTGCCGAGGAAGCGGTGGAGCTCCCGGCCCATCTCCCGTGCCGTGGCGTAGCGGTCGTCGCGGTCTCGGGCGAGCGCCTTCATCACGATCCGGTCGAGCTCCTCGGGGACGGTCTTGCGGACCTCCGACGGCGCCGGGATCGGGTCGTTGATGACCGCCAGGATCGTCTCGACGTCGTTCGCGCGCTTGAACAGTCGCTTGGCGCAGAGGATCTCCCACAGGACCACACCCAGGGCCCAGACGTCGGCCCGGCGATCGACCGCGAGCTTGCGCGCCTGCTCGGGCGGCATGTAGGCCAGCTTGCCTTTGACCGTGCCGGTGCGCGTCTCGTGGAGGCGGCCGGCGGCGCGGGCGATGCCGAAATCCACCACGCGGACCGTGCCGTCGTACGCGAGGAAGAGGTTCTGGGGCGAGACGTCGCGGTGGACCACTTGCAGGAGCTCGCCGGAGTCCCCCTTCAGCTCGTGCGCCGCGTGGAGCCCGTCGCAGGCGCTCGCGATGATCTTGGCGGCGAGGCCGGGGAGCCGGGGGTCCTTGTAGTGCTCCTTCTCCGTGCGCAGGCGACGGATCAGCCGTGAGACCGTCTCGCCCATCACGTATTCCATCGCGATGAAGAACGAGCCGTCGGCCTCACCGAAATCGAAGACGCTACAAACGTTGGGGTGGCTGATCCTCGACGCGATTCGCGCTTCGTCGAGGAACATGTCGATGAAGGCCTTCTCCTTGGCCAGGTGGGGATGGATGCGCTTGAGCGCGACGACCTTGTCGAAGCCGGCGGGGCCTTCCGTCCGGGCGAGGTAGACGGTCGCCATGCCGCCGGAAGCGAGCTCGAAGGCGAGCTGGTAGCGTCCGACCCGCGTGACCTCGCCGGACTTCGCGCTCTCGTTCTTAGGGAGGACCAAGGGGACTAACCGTAGCGTTTCCATGGTCGCTGTTCAGGCCACTTTTCTGCAAGGGGTCGATGTCCGTCGTTGCGCGATATTTCCCGTTTTTTCTGGGAAATGTAGGTGTCCCGACGACACCCACGCACGATCGATCCGAAGCCGCGCCGCCGTCGTAGTCGATTCATGCGCTCGTCCCACACTCCCTTCGATCCTCGCGCTCGCGTCGTCGCCCCAGCGTTCCTGGCCCCGCCGGTCGAGGAGCCCATTTCTCGGGCTCTTTTGGCCATGCTCCTCGGCTCCGGATTGGTGACGATCGCGCTCCTGAGCGCCTCGCTCGCCCTGCTCGTCTCCTGACGCACGGATTTGGCGGCCCGCCCGATTTGCGGGTCACGATCCTCGCACCTCGGGGGTGTTGATCCGATAATGCGCGCGATGGTCGACGACGCGGGCGCTCAGGATCGCGACGACGCGCCCGGGCGCGGGCGGGTCGGCCACTACGAGCTCGGGGAGGTCCTGGGTCGCGGGGGCATGGGCGTCGTCTACCGCGCCACCGATCCGGAGGGCCGAGAGGTCGCGGTGAAGATGCTGCTTTCGAGCGGCATCCGTACACGGGCCGAGCGCGCTCGCTTCGAGCGGGAGGCGCGCATCCGCATCGACCACCCCAACATCGTCGAGGTGGTGGATGCGGGGGTGGACGAGGGGGTGCCCTGGATCGCCTTCGAGCTCCTCGTCGGCGAGTCCCTCGCGGAACGCATCGCGAGAGAACGCCTGGACGTCCACACGGCGCATCGCCTCGCCCTCGCGGCGGCCAGCGGTCTGGCGGCGGCCCACCGCGCCCAGGTGGTCCATCGCGATCTCAAGCCCTCCAACCTCTTCCTCTGCGAGGACGGCACGCTCAAGATCATCGACTTCGGCATCGCCCGGCTGAGCGACGACCACACGCGCCTCACCGCGACCGGGAGCGTGCTCGGGACCCCGACCTACTTGAGCCCCGAGCAAGCGAACGGCGCGAGCACCCTCGACGCGCGCACCGACGTCTGGTCCCTCGGCGTGGTCATGCACGAGCTCCTCGCGGGCCGTTCTCCCTTCGACCGCTCGACCGCCCTCGCCACCATCCTCGCCGTGATGGTCGAGCAGGCCCCGAGCCTGACGATGGTGGCGCCGCACGTGCCCCCCACCCTCGCCGCGGTCGTCTCCCGCTGTTTGAGCAAGAGCCCGGCCGAGCGCTATCAGGACGCCGCGGAGCTTCACGCGGCGCTCAGCGCGGTCGATCTCACGGAGACGCCCGCGGGCCAGGGCGAGATCGCGACCGCCGCCACGTCGGTCTCCGAGGCGGTCCATGCACCCTCGATCACGCCCGGGGAGCAGCGCGTGGTCGCGGTCCTCCTGGCGGACGGGGTGACCGACCGGCACGGGCTCGAAGCCGCGGTCGAGGAGGCGGGCGGCACCCTGATCCCCGTCATGGGGGACCGCGCCATCGGGCTCTTCGGAGGCGAGGCGTGGGAGGGCGACGAGGTGGAGCGCGCGGTCTCGGCGGCCCTCGAGGCGCGCGACGCAGCGCGCTTCATGGGGGTGGCCTCCGGCCGCGCCGCCTACAGCGGAGCAACGGGGATTGCCGGTTCGGCCCTGGTCGCGGCGGAGCGCGCCTGCGCGATGAAGGTGGACGGCATCGCGGTGGACGCGACGAGCGCGCGCGCCCTGTCGAACGTCTACACCATCCGACAGGTCGACGGAGGCGACTACGAGATCACCGATCGCACGTCGGGGTCGATCACCAGCACCCTGCCGCCGCCCGCGCGGCCGCGAACGGTCGGGCGCGAGGCCGAGATCGCACAGCTCGCGTCGGCGCTCCGCACGGTGCGCGAGGAGGAGCACGCCTCGGTGGTGCTGGTCACGGGCCCGCCCGGGATCGGGAAGAGCCACCTCCGGTGGGAGCTCGGGCGCCTCCTCGAGGACGAGTCGGACGAGCATGACGAGGAGCCTTTCGTCGTCCTCACCGCGCGCGCCGACCCCAGTCGCCGCGGCGTCGGTCTCGGGCTCTGGGAGTCGGTGCTCGTCGGCTACGCCACCTGGGGCTCGGAGCGACACGGCTGGCCACGCATCCATCGGTCCGCCCCCTCCACCGAGCGTCAGGACGCCGTTCGCCGTCTGGTGCAGGCCGCGCTCCCGCCCGGGCCCCTCGCGGAGGATCTCACCGGCTTCTTCGGGGCGCTCCTCGGCGTGGACGTCAAGTCCTCCGCCGCCCTCGACGCCGCGCGGCGCGATCCGCAGCTGATGCAGGACCGCCTCCGGCTCGGGATCACCGACTGGCTCGCGGCGCTCTCCGAGAAGGCGCCCATCGCGCTGCTCCTCGAGGACGTCCACTGGGCCGACGAGGCCAGCCTCTCGCTCATCGAGGAGATGACCGAGCTCCTGGCCGATGCGCCCATCTTCACCTTCCTCACGGCGCGGCCCGAGCTCCTCGAGGACTACCCGGAGTTTTTGGCGGGAGGCTCTTCCACCAAGCTGAACCTCGGCGGCCTCAGCCCGAGCCAGGTGGAGGCGCTGGTCGAGGTCATCCTCTCGGGCAAGAAGCTGCCGAGCGAGACCGTGCGTGCGCTCTCCGAGCGCGCCGCCGGAAACCCGCTCTTCGTCGAACAGATCGTCCTGGCGATGCGGGAGGAGAAGCTCCTCGACCAGCCGCTCGATCGGCTGCCGCTCCCGTTGACCGTCGAGGCCGCGGTGCAGGGCCGCCTCGATCATCTGCCGAGCGCCGAGAAAGATCTGTGCAAGCGCGCGGCGCTCTTCGCGCGCCCCTTCACCATGGAGGATCTCGAGGCCCTAGGCTTCTACGATTCGAAGAAGCACCTCGTCTCTCTGAGCCGCCGCGACATCCTCGCCTCGCGTTCGCGTCCGGGTCCACCGCGCCGGCGCGAGTATCGCTTCCGCTCTACCATCGTCCGCGACGTCGCGTACCGCATGATGGCTCGGGCACTCCGCGACGATCTACATCTCCGCCTCGCGGAGCATCTGGCGACGCTGGCCGACGTCTCGCCGGAAGAGGTCGCGCAGCACTACGAATATGCGGGACGCTCCGGCGAGGCTGCGGATTGGTACGCGCGCGCGACCACCGCCGCGGCGCTCCTCGGCGACGCCCCGCGCACCCTTGCCTGCGCGGACAAGGCGCTCGAGCTGGGGACACCGCGCGCCAAGTGGTTCGAGCTGCAGATGGCGCGGAGCGAGGCCCTCGAGATGCTCGGGCGCCTCGAGGAGCAGGGGCACGCCCTCGACGGCGCGCTGGCGACGGCCGCGGACGATCGCGAGCGCGCGCGCGCGCTCACCAACCGCGCGGTGTGCTTCTTCCGCCTGGGCAAGAGCGAGGACGCGATCCGGGTGTCGGAGGATGCGGTCTCTCGCGCGCGCAGCGCTGGCGACCCGGAGGTCCTGGCTACCGCGCGCGGCCGCCAGGCGGTGATCCTCGCGTACACGGGTGAGGTGGACGCGGCGACGAAGGCGCTCGCCGAAGCGCAGTCGGTGGCGCCCGCGGGTCTGGCCTCGATCAACACCTCGCTCTGGCTGTGGAAGGCACAGGTGACCTCGGTCACGGGCGACCTCGCGGAGCGCCGCACCGCGTATCGCGAGGCGATCGCCGGTTATGAAGCCGCGGGGGACCTCCGCCGTGCGGCGGGCGCCGAGATGAATCTGGCCGACGCCGACAACCGCGTCGGTGCCTACCTCGAAGCCGAGAAGGGCCTGAGGGCCGCGCTCGAGAAGCTGCGTCGACTTGGCAATCGCCTGATGGAAGGCTACGCGCTGCTCAATCTCGGCTACGCGCTGGTGCGCCAGCTTCGCTCGCAGGACGCCGCGCCCATCCTCGAGGAGTGCCTGGCGGTTGCCGAAGAGACGGGAGAGTCACGTCTCGCGGTCGGCGCGCGGATTTATCTCGCGCAAGCGCATCTGATGGCGGAGCCCGAGAGCGCGCAGGCGGAGGCCGAGAAGGCGGGGCGCGATGCGGAGGCCGCGGGGTTCCTCCAGCTCGCTTCGTTGGGTCTCGCGACCGCCGGCTACGCGGCGATCCGCGCGCGCGCGACCGAGGCCGCCATCGCGCTCGCGACCGAGGCGATGGCGATCCGCGATTGGCTGGGGGGCCTCGAGGAGGACGAGGGGGAGGTCTTCTCGGTCCTCTCCCGAGCGCTCGCACAGGCCGGACGCGAGGACGAGGCGCGCGAGGTGCGTGCACGCGGCTGGGCGCGCATCCAGGAGATTGGGGCGCGCATCAGCGACGCCGAGCTGCGCCGGTGCTTCTTCGAAGACGTGCGTTCCCACCAGGTCCTGGCCGAGCCCTGACCCGGCTCAGAAGCGGGCTTCGAATCGGCAGCCGTCGGCGCCACAGGCGACCGGCGAGGCCTCGTCGTCACCCGCGCGACCGAGGAGCGCGATGATCAGCCCGACCGTCGCCGCGACGAGGCTCGTCCCGAGCAGGATGTCCGTGGCCAGGGCGAGGTTTCGCATCCTCTGGCGGTCGGCCGGCCCGTTGGGATCGGTGCAGGGCACCATGTCGCCGCATCGATCGCTCAGATCGGAGTGCAGGCTCACGGTCGTGATGCCAGTGATCACTCCGGAGATCAGCGTCAGCCCCGCGATCATGAAGGAGGTGGCGTGGCCGACGATATTCGCGGTGGAGGGTCGGTGCTCCCGCGTGTCCTCGCTCTCGACCGGGTCGTCGGCGCGGTCGGCGCCCTCGTCCCGGATGACGGTCGCTGCCTCCCCGTCGTCGGGGTCGCCTCGGGTCTGAGCGCAGGCGAGGGAGGACAGGCCCAGCGACAACAGCGAGGCGATCGCGAAGGCGGCGAGGAGGAGCCGAGGTCTCACCTGCAGCTCTCGCAGCTGGCGTCCGACGCGTCACCTGTGGCGTCGCCCGCGGCATCACCCGGCGTCGAGTCGACCGACGCGTCCGCGAAGTGGAACTCGTCCCCGGTGTAGACGAGGCTACATCCGCCGGCGAGAAGGAAGAGGAGCGCGATCGAGATCAGGCGCATCGAGCCCGAGGGTACACCGGGTAGACTGGCACTACATCGCAGGCGCGGGCAGGAACATCGGGCCGATGAGGCTGACGATGTCGAGGGCGCTTTCGAGGGCAGCGTCGTTCGCTCCGGTGGCGCCGAGGCGGGTGATGCCGGCGTCCCAGGTGCCGGAGTCGATCAGGCCCGCGGGGCCCTGGGCGATGGCGCCCAGGCTGGTGCCGGTGCCGTCGACGGTCACGTTCATGACGGCTCCGTCCACGCTTCCGTCGCCCACGTCGAGGAGCATGCCGGTGCGCTCGTTGTTGGTGAGCGACAGCCCGTCGAAGACGAGGCCCGAGGCGCTATCGACCACCGCGTGCACGCCGTCGCCGACCTGAACCATCCCCGTCTCGCCTTCGATGCGGGTCGCGAGGCGCGAGGTGTCGATGGTCGCGTCCTGAATCATCGCGTTCGGCGTGTCCACCAGCACCACGCCCGCGAGCAGATTGCCGGAGAGCATCGAGCTCTCGCCCGCGAGCATGAAGGAGCGGCTCGACTGCGCCCAGATCGCGGCGTCGCCGTTGTCCATGGCCACCAGGTCCACGTGGGCCGCGGTGGCATCGTCGTGAACCAACCCGTAACCCTCGTTGGCGCTGACGTGAACGTCGGTGGTCGAGACCTCCACCCCCTGGGTGAAGACCGCGCCGTAGGCGGGGTAGGGCTGGGTGCCCTGATAGTTCCGTTCGAAGGAGAGCGCCTCGAGGTTTGCGCTGCCTTGCAGGGCCATCATGCCGACGGTGAGGTTCTCGGAGGCGCCGCCCCCGTGCCAGTCCACGTGGCTGTTGCGAAAGAGGGCGCCGAAGCGCGCGAAGCCCGAGGCGTCGACGCCGTCGAGGACCACGGGCGCATCGCTGGTGCCGGCGTCCACCAGGAGCAGGCCGTGCGTGGGCCACTCGTCGCTGGTGGGCATCGGAGGAACGTCGCTTGCGTTGTCCGCGGTCACGTTCCCCTCGAGGGTCACGTCGCTCAAGTGGGCACCGATCCCTTCGATCCGAACGGCGACACCGGTCTGCACACGGACGGTGACGTTGTCGAGGGTCACCATGCCGTCGCTCCCCGACGCCAGCACTCCGCCCGACTCGACGGTGATGCCCGAGAGGCTGCTCCCAGGCTCGAGGGTGATTCGTCCGTCGATGACGCTGCCGGATTCCGTCGCCGCGGAAGACCACGCCGGCGGGGACGGTCACGTCTCCCATGGCGCGGCAGGTTCCGAGGTCGACCGTGTCACCCTCCGCTGCGGAGGCGAGTGCGGAAGCGGGATCGTCGCAAGCGTCGTTTCCACACGCGGAAACGAGGGGGAGGGCCAGAAGGGGCAGCGCCCCCAAGGGGAGAAAGCGAGACATACCGACCGGTCTACGTGAGGTGGGGGGACCGTTCTTCCCCCCGAAAGTGACACCAGAGTGATTCATCGCACGTCAGGCCCCTCGTCGCCAATGGAGGTGACGGTGGCAGTGGTCAAATCCTCCAGAAAAGCGGTGAGTTCCTCGGGGGCAGGGGGCAAGCCGAAGGACCAGACCCTGAGGGTGGTATCGGCGCTCGCGGAGATCAGGCGGCGGTCGTCGGGGGTGAGCGCCGCCTCGAAGACCGCCGCTCGATGTCCGCGATAGACGCGGCTCTCGCGGGTGTGCACGTCCCAGACGCGGATCGTCCCATCACCGCTGGTGGTGACGAGGGCTCGGGCGTCGGGGGAGAAGAAGAGGAAGGTCACGGTGGTGCCGTGGCCATGGAGCTCCCGGCAGTCGCGCGACTCGAGCTCGCAGAGCCAAAGGTGGCGGCTGGAGCTGGAGACGGCGATGCGCTCGCCGTCGGGGGCGTAGGCGACGAGGCGCGCCGAGTCGAGCTCGTCGCTCAGCACGCTGGGCTCGCCGCTCGCCACGTCCCAGAGCACGACCCGATCGTCGAGACCCGCGGACGCGAGGATCCGTCCATCCGGCGAGAAGGCAATGCCCCAGACGTCCAGGGCGTGGTCGGCGAATCGGGCGCGCGCGCTCGCGTCCGCGACGTTCCAGAGCCGCACCGTGCGGTCTCGGCTCGCCGACGCCAGGAGCGCCCCGTCCGGCGCGAAAGCGACGGCGGTCACCGGTTGCTCGTGTCCTTCGAGAGGCTGGCCGGTCATCGTGGCGAGGTCCCAGAGAAAGACCCGGTTGTCTTCCCCTGCGGAGGCGAGCTTCAGCCCGTCGGGCGAGAACGCGATCTCCTCGACGTCCGCCGAGTGGCCACGGAGCACGTGCGTGGTCGTCCCGTCCGGCGAGAAGAGGCGCACCGTCTGATCGTCGCTGGACGAGGCCACCCACACGCCGCGGGGCGAGAAGCGCACGCGATAGACGTGATCCTGATGACGGCCCAGGATGCGCATCCCGCGCGTCTCGAGATCCCAGAGGCGGACCGTGTCGTCGTGCCCGCCCGACGCGACGTGGCGGCCGTCCGGCGAGGTGTCGACGGTGTGCACACCGATGTCGTGGCGGCCGAGGATCCAGCCGTCGGGCGGCTCCACGGGCCACGAGCGAACCTCGCCATCCCAGCTCGCGCTCACCAGCGTCTCCCCGGTAGGCGAAAAGCCAATCCAGGAGATCACGTCGCCGTGCCCGCGCAACACGCGCGCCTGGCCGTCGACGAGATTCCACAGGCGCACGGTCCGATCCCAGCTCCCCGAGGCGAGGAGCTCGCCGTTCGGATGGAAGGCCAGCTGATCGACCCGCTCTCCGTGTCCGATGAGGACCTCGTGCTCCCCTTCTTCGAGGCTCCAGACGATCACGCGTTGATCGAGTCCGGAGGAAGCGACCCTCGTGCCCTCGTGGTCGAAGACGGCGACGCTCGCCTCCGCCTCGTGCATTCCGAGGATCCGTCCTTCGCCAGTTTCGAGATCCCAGAGCCGCACGGTTCCGTCTGCGCCCGCGGAGACTGCGCGCGTGCCGTCGGGGGAGACGTCGAAGTAGCCGATGGGCCCCTCGTGCCCGGAAAGAACGTGAAGCTGCTGACCCGTGCTGGCGCTCCACACCACGAGCGTGCCTTCGTGGCTGCCGGACACGATCCGCGAACCCGCGAAGACGACGCGCCCGTAGCGATCGACCTTGGCAGCGAGACGCAGTCGCGGCTCCTCTTCGGTGATCGGACGAACGACGACCGCGCCGGTGCCGATGCTGGCGACCTCGCGGCCATCGGGCGACCAGGAGACGTCGCGGGCGCCCCGCGGATGCGAGCGGACGCATCCGAGCGCGCTGCCTCGGGTCTCGAAGACGCACACCTGACCGTCGTTGCCTGCGGTCGCGAGATGGCTCCCGTCGGGCGAGAAGGCCACCGCCGACACGCGGTCGCGATGCTCGTCCAGGATGCGAGAGTCGTCGCTGCGTCGCGTCCACACGCGCACGGAGTTGTCGTTGCTTCCGGTCGCGAGCAGCCTGCCGTCGGGCGAGAAGGATGCGGTCCCGACGCGATCCGTGTGTCCGCGGCGCACGCGCGTCGCGACGCCTCGTCCCGCCGCATCCGCGGCGATGGTGGGCGCGCCCGGAAGCGGCGCCCGGAGCTCCTTGAGCCAGGCGACGGCCGCGGTCGGATCGGTGTCGAGGAGCGCGGACGCCTTCTCGAGCTTCAGGAGAATCGATGCGATCCTCGGCGAGCGCGCGGGCGGCAGCCTCGCGGTCGCGGGCCTGTGTCGCGTCGAGGGCGCTGGCTTCGGCCTGGTCGCGCTCGCGGGCGATGCTCACGAAGCTCCACACGCCGAGGGCGAGGAGGGCGGCGGCGCCGAGCGCTGCGGTGATGACCGCGAGCTTCTCTCGCCGCACGAACTTTCGGACGAGCTCGCCGAGGGTGTACTCGTGAGAGGCGACGAGCTGGCCCGCCTGAAAGCGCTGCAGATCCTCGACCAGCTCCTTGGCGGTCGCGTACCGCTGGTCGGCCTCGCGTGCCATGGCGCGCTCGACGATCGCGACGAGGTCGCGCGGGATCTCCGGAGAGACCTCCGACAAGGGGGTGGGCGGTTCCGTCTTCACCTCGTCGAGGAGCTCGCCGCGAGGGATGCCGTCGTACGGGCGAACGCCAGAGAGCACGTGATAGAGCAGGGCGCCGAGGGAGTAGACGTCCGCGCGTTGGTCGACGATCTCCCCGCGCGCCTGCTCCGGCGGCATGAAGGCCGGCGTCCCGATCACGGCGCCCGAGCCGGTGTTGAAAGAGCTCATCGAGGCATCGAGGACGTCGTCGGGATGATCGTCCGGCTCCGGGGGAACCTCCGCGCTCGGCGAGTCGAGATCCTTCGCGAGCCCCCAGTCGATGACGATCGTTTCGCCGAAGGGTCCGACCAGCACGTTGGCCGGCTTGAGGTCGCGGTGCAGGATCCGCTCGCTGTGCGCGTAGGCGATGGCCTCGGCGACGTCGATGATGTTTTGCAGGAGCAGGAGCCGCTCCTGGAGTGACTCGGCGGTCTCCGCCACCTCGGCGAGGGAGCGCCCCTCCACCAGCTTCATGGCGTAGAAGGGCTCGCCGCTCTCCCACCGGCCCGCCTCGTAGATGGGAACGATCGAGGGATGCTGCAGGCGCGCCGTCAGCCGCATCTCTCTGCCGAAGCGCGCCTCGACGTTGCCGATGCGGTAGTGGAGCTCTTTGATCGCGACCTCGCGGTCCAGCCGCTTGTCGCGGGCGCGGAGGATCCGTCCCAGGCCTCCCCGGGCGATCTCGCCGAAGATCTCGTAGTGGTCGCGATCGACCGTGGCCAGGACGGGCATCTGCGAGGGGCGCTCCTCGGCGACCTCCGGCGCGATCCGCGGGCTCACGGGGCTGTGCTGTGGGTGGGTCGTCGCGGAATGAAAAGCGCGCCCGCCCTTGGCCGGACGCGTCGGCCCTGCGGCGTCTTCGTCGTCGCCGCGCTCGGACACCGGCGACCCCGGTCCTTTCCCGCTCTCGGCGTCTGCCACGTCGGCCGGAGAGTATCACTCGAGGGTGCGCGGGGCCCCTCGCCTGGTCTACCCTCGTGCCCGTGGATGGCTCTGCTCAGTCGCGCGTCGGGACGCGTTTTGCGGGCCGGTACGACCTCGCCGAAGTACTGGGCGAGGGGGGCATGGGCGCGGTCTACCGCGCGCGCCACGCCTTCACCGGCGCGAACGTCGCGCTCAAGATCATGCACTCGGGGGTCGCCCGCTCCAAGAACGCGCGTGAACGCTTCCTGCGCGAGGCCCAGGCGCCCACCTCGATCGGCCATCCCGGCATCGTCAAGGTCAGCGACGCCGGGGTCGCGGAGGACGGCACCCTCTATCTGGTCCTGGAGCTCCTCGAAGGAGAGGACCTGGGCGCCGCCGTGGAGCGCGGCGCGGTGGACGGCGCCGCTCTGATCGACATCGGCATCGAGCTTCTCGACACACTTTCCGCGGCGCACGCCACGGGCTTGGTTCACCGCGACATCAAGCCGGAGAACATCTTCCTCTGCCGCCCGTCGGGCGCCGGGCCGCGCGTGCGGCTCCTCGATTTCGGGATCACGCGTCAGGTCTCCGACACCGACGAGAAGCTCACGCAGACCGGGACGATCCTCGGCACACCGCATTACATGAGCCCGGAGCAGGCACGGGGTCAGCCTGTCGACGCGCGTTCCGACGTGTACTCGGTGGGTGGGACGCTCTTCTACGCTCTCACCGGCCGCCCGCCCTTCACGGCCGAGAACTACAACCTCCTCATCGTCGCCATCATGACCCACCCGGCGCCCTCGGTCCGCGCGGTGCGTCCGGAGATCCCTCCCGATCTGGCTGCCGTCGTCGACCGCGCGCTATCCGCGGACGTGAGCTCGCGCTTCCCGAGCGCTCTGGAGATGCGGGCGGCGCTCGAAGCGTGTGCGCGTCCCGACCTTCCGGCCATCCGTCCGCCCTCCGTGGAGATGGGCTTCGAGCCCACCATGGCGTCGGACGCGTCCATCCCCGCCGTCCCTCCGAGCACGCCCGTCGTTCACTCGATGCCTGCCCACGTCCCTGCCGGCGCCACGACCCAGCCAAACCCGGCGAAGACCCCACCGTCGGTCTCGAGCACCGGGGGTCAGCGCGGCATCCCACCCACCATGGGTGCGTCGGCGGTCGTCGCCCAGACGCCGCCGGTCGAGCAGAGGAAGGGCTCGCCCACCAATCTCCTCGTCGGCCTGGTGGTGGTGCTCGGAGCGTTGATCGGGGGCGGGGTGGCCGCGTTTCTGTTGATCCCCGGGGCGCGGCAGAACGACCAGCCGGATGCGGCGACGGCCACGCCGCCGCCCGCGGTGGTCACGACCTCGGGCCCGCCTGCCGTCGATGCGGCCGCCGACGCCCACTCCGAAGTGCAGGACCTAGAGGCGCAGATCGCGGAGCTCCGCGCCGAGAACGAGGCGCGGGAAAAGGCGCGGCAAGAAGAGGAAGCGGCCCGCGCGGCGGCGCAGCGGCGCGCGGCCATGCGTCGCGCGGAGCAGCGGGCGGCCGAAGAGGCGATGCGACGCACGGAGGCTCAGATGTGCCGGATCCGTTGCAGCCAAGAGCAGGCAGCGTGCAATCGGCGCACCGGCGGCATGGGCGCCGAAGGCATGCAGTGCTTCCAGGACTGGAATCGCTGCTTGCGGGATTGTAACCGGTAGAAGCCGCCGCCCGGCTCACTCCTCGCCCGCGGGCGGGGCGGGCGGGGGTGCGGGTGCGGGTGCAGGTGCGGCGGGTGCGGGTGCCGCGGCCATCTCGGTCGCGGTCATCTCGGTCGCGGCCATCTCGGTCGCGGCCATCGTGGTGGCTGCCATGTCGGTGGGGGCCATCGCGGTGTCCATCGTCGGGCTCGCCATGGTGGTGGTGGTCGACGACTCCTCCGTCATGCGCGGACGTGGGACCCACATGCGCGCCGGTTGCGCCGGCGCGGGCTCGGGCTCGGCGACCTCGGGCTCGGGCTCGGGCTCGGCTTCTTCGACGTCGAGGGTCTCTTCCTCTTCGAGGCCGAGATCGTCCTCGAGGCCGAGATCGTCCTCGAGGCCCTCTTCGCCGAGGTCTTCCTCGTCGGTGCCGAGCTCGACCTCTTCGATCTCTTCTTCCTGGACCTCGACGCTGCCCGAGGTCGACTCGGTATCGGAGGTGTCGGCGGCGTCGTCGTTGTTCTTGGTGAGGAAGTAAGCGGCTCCGAGAACCACGAGGATCGCGAGCGCGATGAGCAGAGGCTTGGTGGCGGCGTCGGTGACCGGCGGCGCTTCGGCTTCAGGCAGCGACTGGGCCACCTTCGGCTTGCTCTTCTTCTTCTGGGTGCGTTCCTGCGTCTCGGCCGCGCGCGCGGCCTTCTCCGCCTGCTTGCGCTCCGCGGCCTTCTGCCGTCCTTCGGCGCGGCGCTGGCGCTTACCCTTCTTGCCGCGCTTCTTCTTCCTGTTGCTCTTGGACTTGGGGCCCTTCTTGCGGCGGCGCTGAGGCCGGTCCTTCGCGAGGGCAGCGGCGACGGATTCGTCCTTCTTCTCCGCTTCCTTGGCGGCAGCGGGCTTTTCGGCCGGCTCGTCCGCGTCCTCTTGCTCTTCGTCTTCGGACGCTTCGTCCTCGGACTCTTCGTCCTCGTCGTCCTCGTCCTCGTCGTCCTCGGACTCGTCGTCCTCGGACTCGTCGTCCTCGGACTCGTCGTCTTCGGACGCTTCGTCCTCGGACTCGTCGTCCTCGGACGCTTCGTCTTCGGATTCTTCGTCTTCGGACGCTTCGTCTTCGGACTCTTCTTCTTCTTCGGCCTTCGCGGTGGCGGCGGCTTTCGCGGCGGCGGCCTTTTCGTCGGCGGCCTTCTTCTCCGCGGCGGCCTTTTCATCGGCGGCCTTCTTCTCCGCGGCGGCCTTTTCGTCGGCGGCCTTCTTCTCCGCGGCGGCCTTTTCGTCGGCGGCCTTCTTCTCGTCGGCGGCCTTTTCGTCGGCGGCTTTCTTCTCCACCGCGGCCTTCTTCTCCGCGGCGGCCTTTTCGTCGGCAGCCTTCTTCTCCGCGGCGGCCTTTTCGTCGGCGGCTTTCTTCTCGTCGGCGGCCTTCTTCTCCGCCGCGGCCTTCTTCTCCGCCGCGGCCTCGTCAGCGTCCGCCTTCTTCGCCTCGGCCGCCGGCGCAGGTGCGCTCTTCGTTGCCGGGGCGCCTTCGGGCATCGGACCCTTCTTCTCGACGTAGGCGGCGATGGCCTTCTTGCCCGCGGGATCGATCTTGACGAACTTCACGCCCACGCCCACGGCTTCCGACGCCGAAGCGGTCTCTCGCGCCCAGATCACGCGGCCGACGGTGGCGATGCTCTCGCCCTCGACCACGACCTCGATGCGCAGGAGCGTCCCCGCTTTCATCGGCGGATCGATCGCGATGAAAATTCCGCCAACCGACAGGTTTTCGGCGGGGTGTTCGACGAAATCACCGAGACTTGCGCTCTTCATGCGCACCTTCTCGGTCATCAAGGCTCGCGGGTCTTTCCGCGATTCGTTCATGAGGCTCCTCCGGCAGCGCTGCTTACCGCCAATTCCCCATACGAATCAAGGACGCCAATGAAGTATCACGGCGTAACGCCAAGGATTCCCACGATCGCCTCGACTCCCGACCCCGTTCCGAACGCTCCCAGGTCGGTCACTTCGGCGCCAGGGGCGAAGCGGACGCGGCGGACGCCGAGGTTCTCGGCCACCAGAACGAGGCCCCGCAGCGTCCCCCGCTCGATGAGCACGGCGTTGGCGGGGAGTTGGGGTCCAGCGCCCACGTAGGCGAGCTCGCCTCGCACCGAGAACGGGGGATTGGCGCTCGGGTCGTAGTCGACGGCGATGATGGCGTCCCCGTCCACGCCGCTGACGATGATGGCGCTGTCGCCGAAAGGCGAGGCGACGATGTCGATTGGGTCGGGGATCGCGGACAGGACTTGCACCGCGCTGAGGCCGCCCGCGTCGAGCCCGACGACGGCCACCCGGTTGATGGTGATGATGCTGTTGTCGCCCACCAGGGCGAAGCGGTCGTCGGCGGTGATGGCGATCTCGGTGGTGATCGCGTCGTCGTCGCCGAAGGCGTCCACCCCGCTCGAGAAGCCGAAGGGCGGCTCGCGGTCCAGGAGGAAGACGTCGTCACCCGCGCTGCCGCCACCATCGACGCCGCGCGCGCTCAGCAGCATGCGGCCGTCGCCCCGGAAGCGCAGCACGTGAGGACCGGCGGCGGGCAGGACGCGTCCCATGTCCACCAGGGTGCCGTCGCAACGGATGGCGAGCTCGTAGACGCCGCCCCCACGGTCCGGCATGACGTCGTTGTCGAGCACGTACGCGCGCGCGCCGGACGGGTCGACCACCACGCTCCCGGCGTAGAAGTCACCCGAGAAGCTCGCGTGGGTCACGGTCGGGTTCCCCGTGGAGTCGAGGGTGAACGCCGCGATGGAGCCATCGTCCAGGGCCACCAGACCGACCTGGCCATCCGGCGTGAACGCGATCTCGCCGCCGCCGGCGGGTCGGTCTCCGAGATCGAAGAAGGTCGCCGTGGCCGAGAGCTCCCCGCTCTCGTCGAGGGTGAGCACCTCGAAGCGCGGCGAAGGCCCGCCTGCACCGAAGGGATGGGAGACGACGACAAAGCGCGTGCGATCCGCAGCAGCGGGCTCCCGCTCACACCCCGGGTAAGGCATCGCAGCGTCTGCGTCGCTCCCCGCGTCCGCCGGGGCGTCCATCGCCGCGTCGCGCGCGGCGTCGGGCGGCGCGCTGCCATCAGCGGGTGCATCCGCTGCGGCGTCGGCCGGCAGCGCGCCGTCATCGCCGCATGCCGCGAGAAGGAGGACCGTCAGGGCGAGTGCTGGCAGGGGCATCGGCGCGGGATAGCGCGGCGCCGGTGCGGGGCAAGTCGGGGTGCGAAGGCCACTGGAAAGACACGTGAGAGGTGGATCTGAGAGGGAGGCTGTGGAAGGCTCCCGACCCCATGCCCGAGCTGCACGTCATCGATCACCCCCTGGTGAAGCACAAGCTCACCCTGATGCGGAAGAAGGACACGAGCTCCAGCGCGTTCCGGCGCCTGCTCAAGGAGATCAGCACGCTGATGACCTACGAGGTCACGCGCGACATGCCCACGGTGCAGATCGACATCGAGACGCCGCTGTGCCCGATGAAGGCGCCGGTGATCGAGGGCAAGAAGCTCGTCTGCGTCTCCGTGCTCCGCGCGGGCGGCGGCTTGCTCGAGGGGCTGCTCGAGGTGGTTCCCTCCGCCCGCGTCGGGCACATCGGCCTCTACCGCGATCACGAGACGCTCGAGGCCGTGGAATACTACTTCCGGCTCCCCGGCGAGATGGAGGATCGGGACGTGATCGTGGTCGATCCCATGCTGGCGACGGGGAACTCGGCCGCCGCGGCGGTCGCGCGGATCAAGGAGACGCATCCACGCACCATCAAGTTCATGGCGTTGGTTGCCGCGCCGGAGGGTGTGGCGAAGCTCCACGAGGAACATCCCGACGTCCCCATCTGGACGGCCGCCCTCGACGAGAAGCTGAACGACAAGGGGTACATCGTCCCGGGCCTCGGTGACGCGGGCGACCGCATCTTCGGGACTCAGCAGAAGTGAGCACTGTCGCCGAAAAGCTGGGGATCGCCCCCGGATCGAAGGTGCTCGCGCTCGCGGCGCCCAAGGACGCCCTCGAGGTGCTCGCCGACCTCCCAAAGGGGGCACAGGTCTCGACCTCGGGTCGGGGCCCTTTCAAAGTGATCCTCGCCTTCCCGATCGAGCGGCGCGACGTGGAAGGGCTCTTTCGCACCGCGCGGGTGGCGCTCGATCCGGACGGCGCGCTCTGGATGGCGTATCCGAAGAAGGGCGGGACGGTGCGCACCGATCTCTCGCGCGACTACGGCTGGGACGTCCTCGAGGCGCGTGGCTGGTCCGTGACGAACGAGGTGACCTTGAACGACACCTGGTCTGTGCTCCGTTTCACGCACGATCCCGCCGCTCAGACGAAGCGGGCGCAGCACGCCGCGGGCCGCGCTGCGGAAAAGCCCACGGTGAGCCTGCGGCGTGGCGACGTCCCCGCGCGCGCGCGCCGGCGCGAAGCCGAGACGGTGAGCCTGCGCGGCCCCGGGCTCGACGAAGGTGGGGACGAGACGTCGAAGGACAGCGGCTCGGACGACTGAAAATCGGTGGACGGGCGGCGATTCGCTGCTAGTTTTCGGTCGCTCATGGCCACCCCCACCCAGCGACATCCCGAGTCAGCGTGGATGACCATGTCGGTGGAGGAATACGCGCGCTCGGTCGAGCGCTCGCGCATTCTGATGCGCCTGGTCGAAGAAGACCCGTCGGATCTCGACGCGCGCCTCGCGCTCGCGAACCTCAAGCGTCTCGGTCTGGACGTGCCGGACTACGAGTGGCTCCTGGGTTTCGATCCTGCGGCGCTGGTGAAGGCGAGCCCGGACCAGACGGCACGGCGGAACGCTGCGGCGCCTGCCCTGCCCGAGCTCGACGACGACATCACGTCGCCGTCCCTCCCCGGGGTCGACGAGTGGGCCGAGCCCATCCTCGAAGAGGCGATGGGCTTCATCAGCGTCGGCCTCAAGGCCCGCGCCGTGCCGCTCCTCGAGATCGTGCTGCACATGCAGCCCGACAACGACGTGGCGCGCAGCTGGCTCTTCGCCCTCAAGGCAGAGGGCGAGCGCATCGGCCCGCAGCCGAGCCCGGACGAGACGCTCCGGATTCAGCTTCCGCGCTGATCACCCCTTCTCACCGCGCCAGAATCGTCTATGGTGCGCGCCGTGAGGAAAGGTCTCATCGCGTTCGCGGCGATCCTGGCGTTCACCAGCGGCTGTGACCTGGCGAAGTTCACGGTCAACTCGGTGGCGAGCGTCAACCAGCGCGCGGCGCCCTCCGTCGATGAGCATTGGGACCAGGAGTTCGTCGGTGACGCGCTGCCGGCGCAGGTCATGCAGATCGAAGGCCTCCTCAGGGTCTCGCCACAGAACGAGCTCCTGCACCTTCAAGGGGTGCGCGCCTACACCTCGTACGCCTTCGGTTGGGTGGAGGACGACGCCGAGCGACGCGAGGCCAGAGGGGATAGCGCGGGCGCACGAAAGCAGAGAGAGCGCGCGATCCACTTCTACCTGCGCGCCGTGCGCCTCGGGAAACGCTTGCTCGATCTCGAGACCGGCGAGTTCTACACGCGGGCCGAGGGCGAGCTGCCCGCCTTCGAGGCCTGGCTCGCTGACGAGTTCGACGATGAAGAGGATGCGCCCGCGCTCTTCTGGGTGGGCTACGCCTGGGGGCTCTACATCAACGCCCGCTATCCGACGGAGCAGAACCGCGAGCGCGGCTTCGCAATCGCTCTGGTGAAGCGGTCGGTCGCGCTCGACCCCGATTACTACGGCGGCTCGGGTCTCGGCGTCCTCGCCTTCGTCGCGACCCAGCGCCCCGGGGCCGACCTCGACGAGGCGCGCGCGGCGTGGGATCGCGCGCTCGCCGCCAGCGGGCGGCGTAATCTCCTGGCGCTGGTGACGATGGCGCGGGTCTACGCGGTCGAGCGCGGCGACCGGGCGCTCTTCGACGAGCTCATCGCCGAGGTGCTGGCGGCGGGCGACATCTATCCGGAGATGCGCCTCTCCAACAAGATCGCCCAGCGGCGCGCGCGACGCTATCGCGCCCAGGCGGACCAGCTCTTCTGAGCGCGGGCGCCCGCCGTCCCCGCATCGGGCTTGGCGAGCCCGTCGCGATGTCCTACAGGTCGCGTACGAGGAGGCGATGATGGCAAAGCCGGTTTGCGCAGTGGTGGGGTTCGGCCCGGGAAACGGGACGGCGTTTTCGAAGAAGTTCGCGGCCGAGGGATATCGGGTGGCGATGCTCTCGCGCAGCACCGAGGGCTCCGAGGCCCTCGCGAAAGAGCTGGGCGATGCCAAGGCCTATGCGTGCGACGTGACGGATGTGGGCGCCATCGAGAAGACCTTCGCCGCCATCAAAGAGGACCTCGGGCCGGTGGACACGGTGGTCTACAACGCGGGCTCCGGATCCTGGGGAACGGTGGAGGACATCGACCTCGGCGCCTTCGAGACCACCTGGCGCATCAACACCTTCGGCGCCCTGGCGACGGCCAAGCAGGTGATCGACGACATGAAGGCCGCGGGCCACGGCAACATCGTTTTCATCGGCGCCACCGCATCCCGCCGAGGTGGCGCCCGCGCGGCGGCCTTCGCCTCTGCCAAGGCGGCTCAGCGCAACCTCGCCGAGTCGATGGCGCGGCACCTCTGGCCGCTCGGCATCCACGTCTCGGTGGTGATCATCGACGGGATCGTCGATCTGAAACGAACCCGTGAAGCGATGCCCGAAAAGGACGACGACTTCTTCCTGAAGCCCGACGACATCGCCCACACCGTCCACCACCTGGCCACCCAGCCAAAGAGCGCGTGGAGCTTCGAGGTGGAGGCGCGCCCCTTCGGCGAAAAGTGGTAGCGGGCGTCCGCTTTGGGCCCGAGGCCGGCTGACGTCCTCGTCGCCTCCCTGCCGATCTCCCCTTCCACGGCATTGGACCAGGCACTAGGGGGTGTCCCTAGTTTTCGGACCGAGAAGCTCGGGTAGATCGTGGTCTTCGGGGTGTTCAGCGGCCGACGAGGCGATGCCGAGTATCGTTGAGGAGCCGCGGGACGGCCCGGAGGCCGCGAGATGCTCGGGATTCGACGGGAGCAAAACTAGGGACACCCCCTAAATCAGGCCCGGGTCGACGAAGCACTGGATCGTGGTCTCGATGCGGAAGTTGCTGGCGTGGGTGTGGCGCTCCGCGTGGAAGATGTCCATCGGGTAGCGCTCGCCGGGGGTGAGGCCGAGGTCGTCGAGGTTCACCGAGCGCTCCATGGCGCCGTGCACGCCGCCGAGGTCGATCGCCAGGTGGCCGTCGATGAAGAGCCACAGGTCGTCGTCGCCGCGGAAGGTGAAGACCTCGCCGCCTTCGTAGACGAAGCCGATGTGGACCTCGGTGGTGAAGTGGAAGTTCCGTTCGACGCCCTCGGCGTCGGTGCCGCTCATGCCGAAGCCCATGCCGTCGACCGGGAAGAAGTGGTCGTTGTCGAAGACGAACTGGCCCGGGGACACCTCGGTGAGCGGCAGGGTGATGTCGAAGGGAATGTTGATGCCGTCGATGTCGCGGTACCACTGATGGAAGCTGTCGGCGTTGTCGATGCCGCCGACGTGCATGTCCCCGTGCGCGTAGAGGGGCTTGCGCTCCGCGTCGAGCGTGTCCTGCACGAGGCCCGGAACGAAACCGGGGTTCTCGTCTTCGAAGTCGGGGTGTGAGACGTCGAAGTCGCGGACCACCGCGGAGATCCCGCCACAATCGTCGCCGCCTCCGGAGTCGCCGCCGGTCGTGCTCGAGTCACCGCCGGTCGTGCTCGAGTCGCCGCTCCCCGACGCATCGCTTCCGGACGCGTCGCCTCTGCCCGAGCCGCCGTCGTCCGTCGCGAGGGTGCCGTTGCAGTCGCAGCCGGTGAGGAGAAGCGCGAGGAACAGGAGACGAAGCATGTCTTCAGGCTACACCCATCAGTGGATGCACGCCTGTGGGCACTCCCGGTCGAGGTTCTGCTGGAACGGACGTGCCTCCGGAAATGCCGGCTCGCCGAAGGGCCACGGCGCGACGCAGAGGTCGTCGATCACGAAGGCGCTCCCCCGATAAGTGCCCGAGATCCGTACCGCGCGCCCCTCGGCCTCACACAGCTCTCGCCGCTCGCGCTCGAGCTCGCGCCGGTCCCTCAGCTTCTCGACCAGGTACTGCTCGTGGCCTTCGAGTCGCTGCCCCGAGGGGCTGGTGACGCGCGCCTCGTCGATGCGCACGAAGGGCTCCACCACGCGCGCGCCCTCCGGAAAGACCAGGCTGTTCCAGCAGCCTTCGTCGATGCGCAGGTTCGAGAGCATCGCGCCCGAGTGGTGGAACCACAGCCCCGTGTAGGGCCCGAGCGCGTGCACGATCCAGAGGGCGGCCACCAACACCGAGAGCACTCGTCCGTGGCGTCGCACCTTCTCCAGGGTGGCTGACCACCAGCCGAGCAGTCCTTCGGGCCGGAAGAGCAGCGCGACGGCGAGCCAGATCAGGACGATCCAGAGCACGACCTCCTTGAACGACCAGAACCAGTACACGACCGAGTGCCGCTGCATGTAGAGGGCGAAGCTCCCGAGGCCGAGGGCGCTGCCGAGGGCGAGGATGGGCCACCTCTCGCGCCTCAGGACGAGGCCCAGGTAGTGGAGCTCGGCGTCGGTGAAGAAGCAGGGCCAGCCGGCGATCATGGTGAAGGCGAAGGCCGGCGCGAAGATGATGGTGAGCGGGATGTGCATCGCCAGCGCCAGCACCATCCCGAGCGCAGGCCGGACGACGAGGAGCACCGCCACCGCGAGCTCCACGCAGACGAAGAGCGGCGCCCAGAACGGGGCGAAGGCGGGGTCGGCGATGAAGTCGAGGGTCCAGGTCTCGGCGAGGATCGACACGCCGGCGTTGGCGCAGCTCACGGACGGGTCGAAGAAGTCGGCGTTGGTCTTGTGAACCGCGGCGACCAGGTAGGTCGATACGACCAGCACGCGAATCGCCGCGGGGAGGCTCTGCTCGAGACGCTCCCGCCGGTGCGCTCCGTCGCCCGCGAAGCAAACGATGGCGCAGAGAGCCATCAGGAGAAGGAGCGCGCTCTGGGTCAGCTGATCGCCCAGCGCGAGGAGCGGCCACGCGAGGCCCGCGGCGCAAGCGAGCCACCCCGCGAGAGAGCCGTTCACCACCAGGAGCAGAATGCCGACCCAGTAGAAGGCGTCGGCGATCAGCCAGGTGTCCGAAAGCGCGTCCGGGAGGAGCAGGTGGACGGCCGAGCCGAGGGCGAAGATCCGCGCGAAGCTCAGGTAGCGGACGTCGCGCGTCGGAGCGCCGAAGAGCAAGCCTTCGCGGCGAAACTCGCTCACGTCCCCCGAGAGCAGATCTCGAGAATGCTCAACGCGCCTCCATGAGCGCGAGCTTCTGCTTCGCTTCGCTGTCGTCGGGGAAGAGCTGCACCATCTTTCGGAGCACCTCCTTGGTGCGCCGCACGTCGCGCTGCGACTCGAAGACGTTCGCCAGCGTCATGTAGCTGCGGCGCAGGACCGGGCGGTCGTCGGTGGTGATGACGATCTTCTGCAGCGCATCTGCTGCGCCCTTGCCGTCGCCGGTCTCGATGCAGATCCGCGCGAGCTCCTCGAGTGCGTCGATGCGCATCGGCTCGAGGGTGGTGACGGTGCGCAGGCTCTTCTTTGCCGACGTCGGGTCGCCCAGCTCGAGACGCACGCGGGCCAGCATCTGGTGAAGGTCGGCGAGGGTGGCCTTGTCGCCGCCCATGGTGATGCGTTGGGTCAGCAGGTCGGCGAGCGGCTTCTGCTGGTGGTGGACGGGGAGCAGGCGCATGAGGCGTTGGATCAGATCGCCGTGCTTGGGATCGCTCTTCGCCGCGCTGAAGTACGCCTTGGCCGCGCGCTCGGGGTCGCCCGCGCCTTCGTAGAGAGTCCCCGCCAGCATCGACTGCGCGGCCTTGCGATCGCTGGAGCGACTGCGGCGAGCCGCGTCCTCGAAGGCTTCCGCCGCGCCCACGGGGTCGCCCGCGGCCCGCTTGAGGCGGCCGAGGATCTCGCCGGTGGTGGGGTACTTCAGATCGATCGACGCCGCCCGCGACAGGCGGCTCTGCGCCGCGCTCGGCGAGCGGAGCTGCGCGGTGAGCTCGGCCAGTCGAAGCTCGGCGCCCATGCGTTCGCGGGCGTCTTCGAGGAGGTCGGTGAGCTCGACCCACGCCTGCATCGCGAGGCGGCCGTCGCCCGCACGATGCGCGAGGGCCTCGATCTCTCTCGCGAGCCACACGTCCACTTCGCCGTAATCGAACGTGTGGCGGAGGGCCTGCTCGATCTCCTCCTCCGCGGAGCCGGCGCGGCGATAGAGCCGCACGGCGAGGCGCGCGCGCATCGAGGCGTCGGCAGGAGAGCCGAGGCGGGAGAGGGCCTCTTCGGTCTGAGCGAGGGCGATGTCGTCGCCGCGCTCCATCGCCAGCCGCTCGACCGCGCGGTTGCTCCCGACGTGGGAAGGATAGTGGGAGAGGATGTCCTGGTAGATGGCCTGCGCCTGGTCCAGGTCGTTGCGTACCCGGAGCTCGTGCTCGGCGACGCGCTCGAGCGCCAGCGATCGGGAGACGTCGTCGCTCGCGACGAGGACGCCCTGCGCCAGGACCTCGGCCACCGCGTCCGCATCGCCGGCCGCCATCAGGAAGCGGAGCTCGAGGTGCGTCGCGATGGCGTCGTCTCGCGCGTCAGTCACCAGCCCGCTCACCAGTCTCGCCGCGGACTCGTTCTCCCCGGCTTCCGCGAGCGCCTCTGCTGCGCGGATCGAAAACGCACGCGCCAGCGCGACCGACGCGCCGACCGCGGCGTTCTGATAGAGCTCGGCGCGCTCGGCCGGCGGAAGACCGCCGAGCCTCAGCCGAACGTCGCCGAGGGCTGCGTCCTCCGGGATCAGCTCGCTCGCGCGGGCCAGGAGCTCCGCGTCGGGCTTCGGTGCGGCGAAGGCAGCGCGGATCATGGTCTCGGCGGCGGTGCGCGGATCGGGGATCTCCTCGGCGCGGGCCAGGACCAGCTCGCGCAGTCGCGACGGGTCGCTCTTGGTCCGGGCGCGGCGTTCGTTCGCCCAGAGCGCCGGCGGATAACCCGGCGCGGCCTCGCTGGCCGCCTTGAGCGCGGCGCCCGACTCGCCGTCGTCCTCGAGGAGGTCCGCGGCGAAGAGGAAGGCGAAGCCCGAGAGATCGCCGTGGGTCGTTTCGGCCTCCTCCTGCCACAAGCGCGCCGCCTTCGAGGGCGCGCGCGGACGAAGGAGCTCCGCCAGTCGTCGAGACGCCGCCAGCTCATCGGCGTTCGCGCGACGGACCTCCCGCAGCACGCGCGCCGCGCTCCGCAGATCACCCCGGGCGTCCGCCAGATCGGCGATCGCCAGAAGGCGCTCGGCGCGCCGCGCGGAGTCGTGCTCCGCTTCGCGCAGCGCCGCCTGCTCGAGCGCCTCCTGATCGTTCGACTCGGCGGCGGCGTCGGTGGCGACGAGGAGGGCGGCGATCTCCGGCTCCTCCGCGGCGGCGGCGTCCGAGAGCATCCGGAGCTCGTAGCCGAAGGCCTTCTTGTCGAAGGCCACGCGCGCGCTCGCGGCGAGGGGGCTCAGGCCGGTGCTGCGGCTCAGCCGCGCGAGCTCCCGTCGATCGCCGGACCGGCGAGCGATGCCGGCACCGACCACGCGGATCAAATCGAGCGTCTGGTCGGCGTGGGTGGCGTCGCGGAGGGCCTGCGCGGCACCTTTCTGGTCTCCCGCCTCGCTCCGCAGCTCCGCCACCCGCACCGACCAAAGCGCCCGGGCGGTGCGCCGGGTGGCGGCGGCGCACGCCGTCACGGCACGCATCAGGCTGTCGCGATCGTGGGCGGCGTCCGCGGCGATGGCCAGCGCCTCGACCGCCGGGCTGTCGCTCACCTCCGCCAGTATCGACGTCGCGTGCGCCGGCTTGCTGGCCGCGACCTGGGCGATACGCGCCGCGGCCCTCAGGAAAGCCTCGCCGAGGTGGCGATCGTTGATGAGCTTGGAGGCGCGCACCAGCGCGTCCGACGCTTCGTCGAAGCCGCGCTGCGCGAAGGCGGCGCGCGCGAGGCCCACGGCGGCGTCGAGGGCGTCGGGGTCCTCGCTGGCCGCACGCTTGTAGAGGAAACGCGCGCGCGTGAGGTCGCCCGCGCGGGCCTTCTTCCGCGCGGCCTCGACCAGCAGCGCTGCGCTCGCCTTGCCGTCGTTCCAGCCGCGCGCCGCGCGCTCGAGCGCGGCCGCGGAACCCTCGGCGTCGCCGCGCGGCGCGAGGAGCGCCGAGAGGAGCGCGGCCGCCACCGACTTCGGCCGCTGACTGAGGGCGCGATTCGCGGCGTCGCGGGCGCGGGTCACGTCACCGAGCCGCGACAGGGCGACCACCGAGAGGATCGCCAGGCAGAGCCCGCGCTGTTCGGGCGGGATGGGGAGCGCCGCCTCGGCTTCGAGCAGCTCGGCGACCTCGGACCACGCACCGCGGGCGATCGCCGCCGTGCGCCGGCGCCAAAGGGCCACCACGTCGCCCCCACCGCTCTTGCCCGCGCGCGCCGTGAGTGACCGCGCCTTGTCGTGGTCACCCTGCGCGTCGGCGATCTCGGCCGCGCTCACCAGGAGCTGCGCGTCGTCGCTCGCCTCGGCGAGAGCGACGACCAAGGAGAGGCGGCCTTCGAGGCTGGGCAGTGCGGCCTCTGGAGCACCGGGACGGGTTCCCGCCACCAGCTCGGTTTCGTCGGGGGTCGCCTTGTCGACCCGACCCACCAGCCCCTGGGCGTCCACCATCCAGTCGAAGCTCTCCGGCTGTGCGGCGAAGAAGCCGGAGGCCCGCTCGAGGCGCGCCGCAGCCCGCTCCAGGTCGTCGCCCCCATCCTGCTCGTCGAGCTCCGGGGTCATCCCGAGCTCGGCGCGGATGAAGCGGTGTTCGGGTGAGAGCCAGAAGCTCAACAGGTCCACCGCCGCCGGAGACGAGCCCAGGTTGTCCAGGTCGCCGCCCAACACCATCGACAGCGATGCGTAGAGCTCGCCCGAGATCGCGAGGCCGGCGCGTAGGCATGCGGTGCGCACCGCCTGGACGTGCGCGCGAACCGATTCGACGTCCGTCTCCTTTGCGAGGCGCTCCACGCTCTTGCGCGCGCTGCGCGACAGCGCTTTGCGGAGCTGGGTCGCGAGGCCGTCGTCCGAGTCGGCGCCCTCGAGGCGTTGGTCGGTCGCGATGGCGAGGGCGGCGACGAGGGAGACTCCGCTCTCGACGTTTCGCGACAGAAGCGGCAGCCCGCCTTCGTGGTGTGCCATCGACAGCGTCGCGGCTCGGAAGCGAAGCTCGGCGGACAGCGGGCTCTCGGCGCTGTCGTCCACCACCCACGATGCGGGCTCGAGGCGCGATCCCAAGAGCGCCGCGCCGCCGGGTGGCGAGCCGCCGAGGTAGAGCTTGTCCGCGTCCACGCCGAAGAGCTGGCCGATCGCCATCACCTCGTCGCGCACCGGCGACGTGTCGCGGTCCTTGGTGAGCTCCCGGCGGCCCACGCCGAGGCTCTTGAGATCGGTGCCGTCCACCGACAGCACGGCGTCCGTGGCGACGTTGAGCAGCTCCGCCACGGACGAGTCGAGGCCGCGTGCCCCGAGGCCAGCGAGGCTCTCGTCGCTGAGCGTGCCCGAGAGGGTCTCGGGCGTCGCCTCGGCGAGCTCCTCCCAGCGCTCCTCTTCTTCGGGCGAACCGCTGCCGACGACGAAGATCGCTTCGAGGACGAGGCGCTCGTAGTCCAGGTCCTGCGCCCAGACCGCGGCCTTCTGCAGCTTGCGAAGCGCGGCGACCGAGGTGCCGGTCTCCGCCATCTCCGCGCGCACCGCGGCGTCGAAGGTGGCCGAGAGGCGCCTCCTTCCGCCGCGATCGAGGAGGTCGGCGAGGGCAGAGGCTGCGGTTTCGTTCGTGGGCACCGCTTGGAGCGCGCGGCGATAGGCGTCGATCGCCGCCGCCTCGTCGTTTCGCACCGCGCGGTGGATCACCGCTGCACGCGACTCGTAGCGCGCCCGGTCGGCGCCCTCGGTGAGGGCGGCGGCTTCTTCGAGCGCCTGCACCGCCTCTTCGTGCATCTGCGCGCGCTCGGCGAGCATCGCCATCCGGGCGTAATGCGCCTCGTCGGCCTGCCCCATGTTCTCGATGACCTTGAGCTCCTGATAGGCGCCGGCGGGATCGTCGAGCTCGGTCACCAGGTAGCGCGCGGCGGCGAGGCGGGCGTCGCGACGCTCTTCCACCGGGACGTCCACGCAGGCCAGGGAGCGCAGGGAATCGATCGCGGCCTCGAACTCGCCCCGGGCGACGTGACAGGCGGCGAGGAGCGACAGGCCCGGCGCGTGGTCGGGCGTCAACACCATCAGATTCTTCAGCGAGTCGATCGCTTCCTGATCGCGTCTGAGCGCGTGATAGAGCTCGGCCGCTTCCCAGAAGAGCTGGCTGAGCTCGTCCGATTCGTCGGTGACAGAGATGCGCGCTTCGACCAAGTCCACGAGCGCGCCGCGATCGCCCCGTTCGGCGACGATCTCGTGGAGCGCCTGATAGGCGTCGAGGTTTTCGGGGTTCTCGCCCAGGGAGCGGCGGAGGCGATTCTCGGCGTCGGCGGGGCGATCGGCGTGCTTGGCGAGGCCGAGGCCCGCCTCTGCGAGGAGCTCTGCGCGCAGCTCCGCGGGGGCGATGGGTGCGAGCCGATCGACGGCCGCCACCAGGGCGTCGAAGTCCTGCTCAGCCTTGGCCGCGACACGAAGCGCCTCCCAGGCCGACAGATCCTCCGGTGCGTGCTCGGTCGCCTTCTTCAGGACCGGGAGCGCTTCGGCGTAACGGCCGGCCAGCACCAGCGCGCGCCCAGTGGCGGTCTCCACCGACCCACCCCCGGATGCGCCCGACTTGCCCAGGCGCGCCGACAGCGCCGACGCCGCGGTCTCCGCCGAGGTCACCGCGCCCTCGGCCGCCATCGCCGAGAAGATCCCGTCACCGTCGAGCGACTCGATCTCTTCGACGATCTTCTGCCGGCGCTCGTCGTCCGCGGTGTCGGGATCCGAGAAGAGCGCGTACAGGAGCAGCTCGGCCCCGATCTCCGGATCGCCGGTGGCCGCGCCGAGCCCCTCGAAGGCCGCGCTGCGCTCGCGTGCCCTCGACGCGTCGCTGCCGGCGAGCTTGAGCGAAGCCCAGAGCGCCCATCGATCCTCGCGCGACATCGACAGGACGCGGCGGATGATCTGCTGTACGCGGTCGGCGGCCCCGACTCCGTCGAGGAGCATGCCACCGAGGGTGCGCGTCAGCCCGCGCGCAGAGGGGCCGTGGGCTTCCTCGAGGAGCCGTTCGAGAGCGCGGGTCAGGGAGCCCTCGTCGGAGGTGGTGACGAGCATCGCCACCGCGGCGGCGGCGCCCACCACGTCGTGCTTCGCCGCGGCCGAGAGCTCCTTGAGACCAGCTTCGGGGCCCGCACCGCCAAAAGCGCGGAGCTCGCCCAGCGCCAGCGTCGCCACCGATGGGTGGCCGGTCGCAGCTTCGCGCTCGGCGAGGGCTTCGAGCCCTTCGCGGGCGCGCTCCTCGTCGCGAGCCTCGGTGGCGATGCGCCACATGGCCCAGCGCGGCGCGACCGAGCTCGGGCTCTTGGCGGCGGCCCGCCGGCAGGCTTCGAAGGCGCGCTCGATGTCTCCCGCTTCCTGGGCGGCGTAGGCCGCGCGCAGGAGCAACGGCTCGGCGTGGCGCGCGTCCTCGGCGTTGTCCCCCGCCGACAAGAGGAGTGAGGCCAGATCGGTGTCCGCGCCCCGGGCGGTGAGCACCTCTTCGAGGAGCGTTCGCACGTACTCGGAGTCCGGGGCGCGGCCCATCGCCGTCTCGAGCACCTCGGCGGCGCGATCGAGGTCGCCCACGCGGCCCAGGGCGCGCCCCGCCGCGCCCGCGTGGGCCACACCCAGCTCGTCGTCCGCTCCCTCGTAGGCGCGATCGGCGAGGGCCAGGTGCGCGGCGGCGAGCCCGCGAAGGTCTTTGCGGCTCGCGCTCGCGAGGCGCAGCACGTGACAGACCCAGGGAGGCGAGGAGGGCTCGTCGCGCAGATCGGCGAGCAGGCGCGTGGCGCCGTCCGGGTCCTTGGCGCGCAGGCGCCGGTAGCGTTCGTAGACGAGCGCGCTCCGTTCGCGGGGGTCGAGGGAGTCCACCTCGAGGAGGCGCACGATCGCTTCGTTCACGAGCACATCGGAGCCGAGATAGAGCGCCGCGCCGTAGCAGTCGCGCAGGATGGAGACGGCGCCGGCGCCGCCCGCGGCACCCACCGCTTCCATGTACAGAGCGCGCGCCCGCGACTCGTTCTCGATGTCGTACGCGGCCATGCGGGCGGCGCGCCACAAGAGCTTCTGGCGCTCGCCCGCGCTCTTGTCGCGCGCGGTGTTGGTGAGCCAGGTGATCCGCTCCGAGGGCTCGGCGTTGGACAGGAGCTCTTCTTCGAGGAGCGCGGTGGCGATCGCCGAGCTGGGATCGGCTTCGGTGGCCTGCTCGAGGTAGTCGCGGCGCGCGCGCCGGTTGTTCTTGCGCGCGGCGAGATCCGCCATGCGGAGCAGGATGGCGGCGCTGGTGGGCCCGCCCGCGGAGGTGAGCTCGCGCGCGTCCTTCTGAGCGCTGCCGAAGTCGTCGAGGCGCTCGTAGAGCGCGAGGCGCTCGTAGCGCAGGAGCAGGTCGTCGGGTGCGAGGGTGACGGCGCGGTCGAGGGCGGAGAGCGCCCCGCGCGCGTCGTCCTCCGAGAGCTTGAGCTGCGCGATCTCGCGGAGCAGGACGCAGGCGGCGCCCACCGCTTCCTTTTCGTCGGCGAAGGGCGGCAGCGATCCGGCGGAGAGGCCCTGACTCACCGACTCGCCCTTGGCGCGGCGCTCCGCGAGCTTCGACAAACGCTCCATCACCTCGATGCGGTCGTGGACGAGGCCGGTGCTGCGGGAGAGCCGCTCGAGCTCGCGCAGGAAGCGCACCTGCAGGTGCGGCGCGTTGGATGCACCGCGGAGCTCCTCGATCGCGCCTTCGACGTCCCCCGCTTTTTCCCGATCCAACGCGCCCTCGAGGATCAAGACCCGCTTGGCGACGGGATTGTTTTCGTGCTCGGCGCGGTCGTGGACGATCTTGGCGGCGCTGCGCGCGTCGCCGCCGGCGCGGAACATGCGTTCGAGGGAGAGTGACGCCGTGAGGTTTCCCGGGTCGCGTCCGAGGACGCGCTCGTAGAGTGCCTTCGCCTGCTTGTCGCGTCCGAGCTCGTCCTCGAGGAGCGCCGCGTGCTCGAGGAGGGCCGACGCTTCCTCCGCGGGATTCTTCGCCACCTTCGCCTCGGTGGCGAGGAGGTCGGCGAGCTTCACCGCGTCCTTGCGCTCCCGGTAGAGCCTCACCAGGGCGAAGATCGGCAGCCGAAAGCTCGAGTCGGCCTTGCGCGCGGTGTCGTACTCCGTCAGCGCGGCATCGACGTCCCCCGAGCTCTCGAGCAGGTGCCCCAGCTCGTAGTGGAGGGTGGCCTTGATGGCGCGATCCCCGCCCGACTTGAGCTCCGCCCGGAGACCGGCGATCCGCTCTTCCACGTCGCTACCCGACCCAGGCCCCGTCTCCTCCACGCGGCCCGAAGTCTACCGCAATGACCGGACTGCAGGTGCCGATTCGGGAGCGACGTATCCACCTGGCGATCGGCACGCACGGCGGTCTCGCCGACGACCGCGACTCAGGCGTCGGAGGCTTCTTCGCCTATGGCCTGACCTTGGGGGTGGTCATCACGCCCAACCTGACCCTCGGCATCACCCGCCTCGGCGTCGGCTACGGCTTTTCCTCGATCGAAGGCGCGATCCGGAGCGCCGACTTCGTCCCCTACGTCGAGGGCGCCTTCTTCGCCTCCGACGTCATCCAACCCTTCTCACGCCTCGGCGTGGCGATGCACGCGCGCGGCGAGACCAACGCGCGCCCTGGCCGCTTCGGCGCCTCGATGTTCCTCTCCCTCGGCGTCCGCTACCGCCCGCTCCCCTGGCTCGCCCTCGAGCTCGAAGCCGCTGCGTACGTCCCCTTCGGCGAGACCGATTTCGGCGTCCTCACAGTCGTGCCCTTCACCGTCGCCGGAACCCTCGGCGGCGGCGTCGGCTTCTACTTCTGAGCGCTCGGGCGGGTGCGGCGCTCAGATCCGCGGGCCGGCGCCGCGGATCTCGGCGCTGGCGACGTCTTCGTACTTCTTGAAGTTCTCGGCGAAGAGGTGGGCCAGCTTCTTGGCGGTGTCCTCGTACTTCTTGGCGTCGGACCAGGTGTTCTTCGGAACGAGCACGTCGGAGGGCACGTTGGGGCAGCTCTCGGGGACGTGGACGCCGAAGATGGGATCCTCGGTGGTCTTCACGCCGGCGAGGGAGCCGTCGTGGATGGCGTCGACGATGGCGCGAGTGTGCTTGAGGCTCATCCGCTCGCCGACGCCGAAGGGGCCGCCGGTCCAGCCGGTGTTCACCAGCCACACGTTCGCGCCGTGCTTCTTGATGCGTTCGGCGAGGAGCTCGGCGTACTTGGTCGGGTGCCAGACCAGGAAGGGCCCGCCGAAGCAGGGGGAGAACTCGGGGATGGGGTCGGTGACGCCCATCTCGGTGCCGGCGACCTTCGCGGTGTAGCCGCTGATGAAGTGATACATCGCCTGCTCGGGCGTGAGCTTGGCGACCGGGGGCAGGACGCCGAAGGCGTCGCAGGTCAGGAAGATCACGTTCTTCGGATGCGAGCCCACGCAGGGGATCTTCGCGTTGTCGATGTACTCGATGGGATAGCTGCCCCGGGTGTTCTTGGTGATCGAGGTGTCGGTGTAATCGACCTTGTGGGTGTCCTCGTCGTAGACGACGTTCTCGAGCACCGAGCCGAAGCGGATGGCCCGCCAGATGTCGGGCTCCTGCTCCGCGGAGAGGTTGATCATCTTGGCGTAGCAACCGCCCTCGATGTTGAAGACGCCATCGTCGCTCCAGCAATGCTCGTCGTCGCCGATGAGCTGGCGCTTCGGGTCGGCGCTCAGGGTCGTCTTGCCGGTGCCGGAGAGGCCGAAGAGGATCGAGGCCTCGCCGTTCTTCCCTTCGGTCGCCGAACAGTGCATCGACAGGATGCCGTTCTTCGGCATGAGGTAGTTCATGACCGTGAAGACGCCCTTCTTCATCTCGCCGGCGTACTCGGTGCCGAGGATCACGAACTCCTTGGTGTTGAAGTTCAGGGCGACGCTCGTCTTCGAGGTCATGCTCGTCGTGTAGCGGTTCGCCGGGAAGGCGCCGCCGTTGTAGACGACGTAGTCCGGCTCGCCGAACTCCTCGAGCTGCTCGTCCGTCGGCCGGATCAACATGTTGTGCATGAAGAGCGCGTGATAGGCGCGGGCGCAGATGATCCGCACCTTGATCTGATGCTTCGGGTCCCAGCCGGCGTAGCCGTCGACGCAGTAGAGGAACTCGCGCGTGTTCAGGTAGTCGATCGCGCGTTCCTGGTTGATGTTGAACACCCGCTCTTCGAGCTTGATGTTCACCGGCCCCCACCAGATGTCTTCGGTGGTGCTCTCCTCGTCGACGATGCGCTTGTCGGTGGGGCTGCGCCCCGTCTTCTCCCCCGAGAGCGCGACCAGTGCACCGGTGGACGCGATCGCCGTGCCCTTCTCGTTCTGCAGCCCCGCTTCGTAGAGCGCAGCGGGCGAAGCGTTGCGGATGATGGTCTTGACTTCGATGCCGTGCTTTTCGAGCGAGAAGGTGTCGGCCATGGTTCTCCCTGAGGCTGTGGGGCGGCCGAGACGAGCGGCCTCCCGGGATCGCGAAGTAGGCCCCCAAACAGGGCGGTTTTCAACCCGCGCCCTGCTTCAGCTCACAGCCCGGTCGCACGCACGAAGAGCTCGTAGGGACCGCTCTCGTTCGCGCTGTAGGAAGTGACCGAGATCTCGTAGATCCCGGGGGTGGTGGTCACGAAGTCCATCCCGGCGTTCGTCCCGTTCGAATCGTCGTTTTCGTGGGTCGTCCCGTCGGGGAAACGCACCCGGAGATAGGTATCGACGGGCTGGGAGTTGGCCTCGATGTGGACGGTGGTGTTGGGGCCCCACTCGAACTGATAGCTGTCGACGTACTTCTGGTCGGGCGATTGAGCGTCACCCGGCCCGAGGCTCCCGGCGATCCGCTGCTCGGGGCTCGTGAGGTCCACGTCCACCAGCTCGCCGCCCAGCACCTCCACGGCCGCCTGCGCGACCACCGCGCCTGCGACGCGCGCCTCGAGCTGTCGCGACCCGACCGGGAGCTCGAGGATCCGTCCCGTGGTGAGCGGCCCCTTGCTGGTGCCATCGACGAAGATCTCACCGCTCATCACGTTGGAGACGATGCGCACCTGGCCGGTGTCGTCGTCGAACACCCCGAGCGCGAAGAGACCCCCGAGGGTCAACACGCTCAGCAAGCCCAGGGCCACGATGGCGATGCCGCCGAAGAGCAGGAGCTTGCCGCTGCCCCCCTTCTTCTGGCCGGCGGGCTCGCCCGCGAAGGAGCGTGGGGGCACGTTCGGCGCGGACGCGGGGGCGGACCCTGGCATCGGGGTCGCGATCGACACCGCCGTCGGCGCGATCTGTGGGCTGGACCCCGGTGGGGTCGGCATCGGCGTCACGGCTGCCGGACCGTATCCGCCGCTCGGTGGCGTCATCGGGCCGGTGTGGGACGCGGGTGTACGCGCGGGGCTGGTGAGGGTGTCGACGGGGATGCCCTGGGCGATGGCGGCGAGCTCCGTGCGCATCGTGCCGGCGTCGCGCGGGCGCAGCTCGGGCTTCTTCGACAGGCAGCGATCGACGAGATCGATCAACGCGGCAGGCGCATTGGGCGCGAGGGCGATGAGCGGACGATGGGGCTGCGTGATCACCTCCACGACCACCGCCGTGGGCGAGCCGCCCGAAAACGGCGGCTTCCCCGAAAGCGCTTCGTAGAGCATCACGCCCACCGCCCAGACGTCGCTCGCTGCGGTCACGTCGCGCGCGTTCGTCGCCTGCTCCGGGCTCATGTACTCGGGCGTTCCCATCGCGGTGCCCGCCTGGGTGACGTTCTTCTCCTCCTCGGAGAGGTCGGTGACGATGCCGAAGTCGACGATCTTCACCCGAACGCTGTCGTCCTTGAGCTTCTCGAGGAAGATGTTCTCGGGCTTGAGGTCGCGGTGCACGATCCCCTTGTCGTGCGCGGCGCCGAGCGCATCGAGGAGCTGATCGAAGATCCTGTAGAGATCGCCGAGGCTGAGCTCCCCGCGCTCGAGCGGACCGCGCAGGGTCTCGCCGTGGAGCATCTCCATGGCGAAGAAGACCGAGCCGTCGTGGGTGTCGAAGCCAGCGTCGTAGACGTCGCAGATCCCGGGATGCCCGATCTGCGCAGGCGCGCTCACCTCGCGCAGGAAACGCTGGCGGCTGTTCTCGTCGCGCGCGACGTGGGGATGGAGGACCTTGAGCGCGACCACCTTCTGGCTGAGGTTGTGCTTCGCTTCGTAGACGGTCCCCATGCCGCCCGACGCGATCTCGCGGACGATCCGATACCGACCCCCGATCAGCCTTTGGGGCTCCCCGTCTCCCCCGAGCCGTGAAGTATCCGTCACCAACCCTTACCCCGAGATCCTCTACGCCAGAGGGTCGCCGCCCGAGACCCGCTTGTAAACGCCTCCGATCCCCCACATCTTCCCGACCTGGTGAAGCCGCTGCTCGTCTTCGTCGCCCTCCTCGCAGGATGCGGCGCGCCCGCGAGGCGGGGCGCGGAGAGCTCCGCGGAGGAGACGTATGAGCGCGTCGGCTTCGTCGACATGGGCCGGATCATCCAAGAGACGCGCCATGGGCAACGGATCTTGGCTCAGCTCGCGGACGCAGAGCGGCAGCTCCAGAGCCAGCTGACCGATGCCCGGGTCGAGCTCGAGACCATCCTCGAGGACCTCGAGGCCGAGCAGAACGCCGAGGCGCCGAACCGGGACCGGCTGGCGGAGCTCGCCGGGGAGTATCGCCTGGCCGCCGAGCACGCGGAGGAGGTCGAAAAGCGAGGGCGGCAGCAGCTCGAGGCCTATCGCACCGAGCTCACGCTGCCGCTGCTCGACGAGGTGCGCGAGGTCTGCGAGACCATCGGGCGAAGGGAGCGCTACGGGTTGATTCGTCGATCGCACGGCGGTGTCCTTCGCCCGCCACTCGGTCGACCTCACGGATTGGGTGATCGACGAGATCGGCGCCGCCAGAGGGTTGGTCGACGGGGCGCTGAGAGGCGCCGCGACTACATCGCCGGAGGAAGAGCCGAGCCCGAATTCCGAGGAGCCAGCTCCCCCGGAGCCCGAGGAGCCTCCGCCGGCAGAGGCGCCGTGACGGGCGCTTCGGCAGAAGCGGGCGCTTCGGCAGAAGCGGCCGGTGCGGGTGCTTCGGGCGTCTCGGTCTCGGTCGTGACGGCGGGCTCGGTCGCTTCGGGGGTGGCCGCGGCTTCCTCTGGCGCCGCGCTCGGGTCGAGGGCCGCGGCGCGGTCGTAGGCCCGCTGCGCGGACTCGGCGTTGCCGGCGCGGCGGTGGATGTCGCCGAGCAGGCCCCACGCCGCCGCGTCGCGGGGACGGGTGCGCGTCGCCTCTTCGCCGAAGCGGACGGCGTCGGCGTAGTTGCCCATCACCATGTGAGCGCGGGCGAGACCGCGGAGGGCGCGGACCTCGTGGGCGTCCAGCTCGAGCACCTGATGGTAGAGGTCGGCGGCGGCCTGGGCGCTGGGCGCGTCGTGCGCCTGCGCCAGGAGATCGCTGACCTCGCGGCGCAGGGCACGGCGGCGACGACGGGCCTCGTGGGCGTCGCTGTCGTGGCCTTCGTCGCGGCCTTCGGTGTCGTCTCCGTCCACCGCTAGGGGCTCGTCGGCGTCCTCCAGATCGAAGACCATTTCGGCGGGTGCCTCGTCCTCGGCCGCTTCGACCACCGTGGGCGCCGCAGGAGCGGTGCTTCCGAGTTGGACGGCGGCGGGCGCGGCGATCTCTTCAGCCTCTCCCTCGTCCTGGCCGAGACTCTCGATCTGGGCGAAGATCTCCGCCGGGTCGTCGGCGTAGCTCGCGAGGGGTCCGGCGAAGGCCACCATGCCTCCGCCAGCGACCAGGCCCAGAAGGGCGAGAGCGGTCAGCGCCCAGGGCCACAGGCGGCGCTTCGGCACCTGAACCGGGGCGAGGGACGGGCGGATCGAGTCGGCGGCCGACACGGGGGCCGGCGTGAGCGAGGGACCGGGCAGGGGGCTCTCTGCCGATGCCGGCGGAAGGGTGGCGTCGGTGTGAAGGGTGGGCGCGATGGCGGCCACCGGGGTCTCGAGGGTCTCCGGGATCATCGGGGCCGCGGGCGCCTCGACCTCGACATCGAGGTTCAGCGAGGAGACCTCGGTGTCGTCGTAGCTGCCCTCGTCCGACGCGGGCTCGTCCTGGGCGGTTTCCGCTTCGGGGGGAAGCAGATTCACGATGGAGGAGATCGCCACCTCGAGGGGGGTGCTCGACGGCCGTGCGCTGTCGATCACGGGCTTCGGTCCTTGCGGGCGCGGCATGCGCGGCATCTCCGGGATGACGAGCGGAAGACCCGCGACGCCGGGAACGGTGGGCGAGCCCGCGAGCGGCGGCAGGCCCTCGCTTTCGGTTCCAGCCTCGGGGCGCTCACGCCGCGTGCGGCTGGCGTCGGGCAGGTCGCCCTCCTTCAGGGATGCGACGCCGGGGGGCGGGATGAGGTAGCGGCCGGTGGCCACGCGGGTCGCGACCCAGCCCAGCGCCGGGTCGGCCGCCTCTTCGAGGGTGTTGGCCAAGAGACCGAGGCCGGGCCCTTCGCGATCGGCGATCGGGATGATGCGGACCTCGCCATGCCGCAGCGCCGTGAAGGCGGTGAGCGCCGCGACGCCCTGCAGGTGATTGGCCTCGGGGCCTCGCTCTTTCCAGTTGGCCTCGACCAGCACGCCGTTCGAGATCACGAGGGAGGCTTCGACGGAGTGCTCTTCGTAGCGGAGCTCGAAAGAGCCCCCGCTCACCACGAGCGCGCGGAGCAACCGGCCGGGCCCGAGGGCATCGATTGGGGCTGGGCGGCCTTCCTCCTCGCCGCGGGCGAGAACGATCTCGGCCTGGAGCTGACGGTCGGGCCCGAGGGCGACGGCGGCGAGCTCCACCAGCCGGTCCACCCCTCGCTGGGTGTCGAGACCGCGCGGCACGCGATCGATCACCGCCCACTGCAGGCGGGGCTCCTCGGCCAGGCGGCGGATGGCGTCGGCCCGACTCTTGAGGTCGGCGCTGGGCTCGAGGAGGACGAGCTGCGGATCGAGGCCCCGGACCTCGTTGATGGAGACGTGACCCCAATCGGGGATCATCGCGAGCCTTGCGCCCATCGGGGTCAGGATCCGCTCGACCCGGCGCCCGACCACCGGATCGGTGGAAACGAGAACGACGCGGAGGTCGTGGAGGTCGGTGGTGGGGCGACCCGTCACGACGGTCTCGCTCACGTCTTCATAATCCAGTTCCAGATGCTGCATGGCTGTCCTCTCGGTCCTGCTTTGGAGCCGAAGCCCCCTCGGACAGCGCGTCTTACTCTCCGCCCACCCAAAACCTTTCCTCCCACCTGTGAGGAATCTGCGGAGCGTCCCCTACACAGGGACGGATCAACTTCGATCCAGGTGAGACAGGACGCTCAGGTCGTGGCGGGCGAGCTCGGCCATGACGTCGTCGAGCCAGCGATCCCCGCCCTCTTCGAGGCCAGCGACGAGCGCCCGATAGCCGTCCACGTTCCCCCAAGGCACCTCCGCCAGCGCCTCCGTGAGCTCGGGCAGCTCTTCGATGACGCGGAGGATGGGATGGAGGGCGAAGGCGATGATGGAGGAGCGGCACGCGTCCACGATGGAGTCGATTACGATACGTTCCGCGTCCTGGATCCGATCGGTGTCCATCGTGGCGGCGTAGCGCTCGACGGCGTCGGCGAGGCGCCGTCGATCCCCTCCACTGGCGACCTCCTCCGCGCGCTCGATGGCGAGGCGGAGCAGGGTTCGCCGAAGCAGGAGGAGATCCTTCGCCACCTCGCGAATGCGCTTCCGCTTGCGGCCCCCGACCCGAAGGAGCGCATGTATCAAAGATGGCTCACCGTGTCGGCGGTAGTCGCGGACGCGATGGCCGCTGCCCTGCCGCGCTTCGAGGAGCTGGCGAACCGAGAGGCGTTCGAGGGCGGAGCGGACGGTGACGCGATTGACGCCGAGCTGACGAGCGAGCTCGCGCTCCGGCAGCAGCTTCTCGCCAGGGGCGAGCTCGCCTTCGACGATGGCGTCTTCGAGGACGCGCAAGCATCCATCGACGGCGCTCTCTCTGCGAACGATCGGCGCTCCCATGATTGGTCCGATGGTCCGACCAATCCTAATCGATGTCAACCCCCTTGTTTTTTCGGACGCGCGTGGGTGATCACCGATGGATGAAGCCGCGATGCTTCGAAGCGGATGACGCGGGCGACGCCTTCGTGGTCGACGTGGACGGTCAGGTCGGCCACATCCTCCGGGGTCGCCTTCGTCCCTTCACCGAGGCGGATTCCGAGGTGGTCACCGCCCTCGACGCCGATGGAGAAGAGGTATCAGTCATGCTCCTCTCCACGGGCACTCCGCGCCTCCTGCCGCATGTCTTCGTCTATGGGACCTTGCGTCGCGGGGGTCGCTGGCACTCCTTCATGACCTCGCATGGAGCCACGCTGCACGGTCCTGTCGTGGTCCGAGGCAAGCTCCTCGATCTCGGGTCCTATCCCGGGCTCGTCCACGGTGAGGGAGAAGTGCACGGCGAGGTCTGGTCCCATCCACGCCCCGCTGCGCTCCTCGCCGACCTGGACGAGCTCGAGGATTTCGCAGGCTACGGCCGAGACGGCTCCATGTATCGCCGTATCATCATTCATACAAGCCTGGGGCTGGCGTGGACCTATCTTCTCCTCGATTCGAGCGCCGCATGCGGCGAGGTCGAAGGCGGCGATTGGATGCGACCTCGTTAGCGCTCGCCTGGCACGGGAACCTTTCTCGCCCCAAGCTGTCTTTCCCCCGTGCCGCGCTTCCCGCTCGTTGCCATGCTCGCCTCTGCCCTCATGGGTTGCGCGACGGTGGCACCCCGAAGCCCAGGGCCCCTCGTGGCGCCCCGCGCCGCGTCCGGCCCAGTGGCCCGCTCCAACCCGAGCTCGCCCCCGCGTCTCGACGTCTTCTGTGATTCGGTCGACGACTGCCCGGCCTCGGTGGGGATGGTCGTCTTTCCGGGCGCCGACGCTCCCGAGCGCTGCACCGGCACCCTGGTCGGTCCGGACCTGGTGCTCACCGCGGGGCACTGCCTCGACCCTCAGAGCCGTCGCCGCGGCGAAGTGGAAGACGGCTTCGTCGCCTTCCCCGAGAGCGGCGCCTACCCCGCCCGCTGGCATCGAGTGGTGGAGGTGCTGCAGGTGGCCGAGGGGGTGGGCGAAGAGGTGCTGCGCGCCGATTACGCCGTCGTGCGGCTCGAGCAGCCGACCCTCCGTCCGGCCGCCCCCGTGGCCAGCGAGGGCCCCACCCCCGGCGCCATCGTGACCGTCGCGGTGGTCACACCCCACCCGATCTACGCCACGCAGCATCGCCTCGAGACCCGGCTCTGCCGAGTGGCGGATGGCGCGGCGGCCCGCGATGCGCTCGGGCCCGATGCCGCCGCGGTCGGTTGGCTCAGCGACTGCCCCATCCTGCCCGGCAACAGCGGCTCTCCGGTCTTCGACCACGAGGGTCGGGTGCGCGCCCTGGTCCACGGAGGCAGCCACCCCTTCTTCGGCATCGGCGTCACCTCCGATCCCCCGACCCTGCCCGAAATCGTCGAACGCCGCCCCTGAGTGCTACGATGGGCCCTCAGGTGCCCCTCGTTTTCGCCACCGGTCCTCAAGGCCTGGGCTCACGCGGAGCCGAGCTCAGGAACGGGCTCGCCGAGGTGCTGAGCGAGCGGCTCGGACAAGAGGTCCAGCTCTTCGCCTGCGCGAGCTACGCCGAGCTCTTGTCCGCGGTCGAGCAGGCGTCGGCTGCCATGGCCTGGCTCCCACCTGCCGTCTACGTCCAGGCGGAGGAGGTCGCCGACGTGCATCTCCTGGCGCGCAGCGTTCGGCATGGCTCGCGCGCCTTTCGGGGCGCCATCTTCGTGAAAGCCGGATCACGCGTGACCACCCTGGCCGAGCTCGAAGGCAAGCACGTGGGCTGGGTCGACCCCCACTCCTGTGCCGGTCATCTCCTGCCCCGAAAGGCGGTGATCGACGACGGGCGCGATCCCGACCTGCACTTCGCTGCACAGAGCTTCATCGGAAGCCATCGAGGCGTGGCGCGGGCGGTGCACGGGGGCGAGGTGGATGCGGGTGCCACCTACGTCCACCTCGACGATGGCGATCGGATCCTCTCCGCGGGGTGGCGGGACGTCGACGACGACGACGCCTTTCGAATGCTGCTCTTCAGCGAGGAGGTGCCCGCGGACGCCATCGGCACCACCGAAGCGCTCCCCGAGGCGCTTCGCCCTCGCCTCGAAGAAGTGCTCCTCGGCCTGGGAGCCGACGCCGCCGTGCGCCCCCTGCTCGAGGGACTCTTCCAATGCGTCGCCTTCGAAGAGCCCGACCCGGAGGCGTATCGGGTGGTGCAGGAGCTGAGGCGCTCGATCCGCCTGCTCTGAAGGGGAGTGGAAATCCACCCCCGCCCCGACGACGCATGGGTGGAGGTCGGGATGAGGAGAGCCACCCTGGCGGTGCTGGTGGTCGCGTCCGCTGCGTGCGCCAAGTCGCACACGTACGAGGAGCAGACGCTCTGTGTGGAAGTGCCGGCCTTCGAGCCACCCAAGTTCCTCGATGCCAGCTTCACGGCGAGGCTCGAGAGCGCCGAGGTGATGCTCCTCGTCGATCAAACCGGGAGCATGGACGGGGAGATCAACGAGATCCGCCATGGGCTGGTCTCGGAGGTGATCCCCGCCATGCAGGAGGCCTTCCTGGGCGAGCTCCGGCTGGGCATCGCGGGCTTTGGTGACTTCCCCCGTTACCCCTATGGCGTGAGCACCGACCTGCCCTTCGTGCGCTACCAGTCGATCACCTCCGACATGGACGCCATCCGGGCTGCGACCGGGCGGCTCATGCCCGATACGTTCTCCGGCAACGACGATCCCGAGGCGCAGATCCCCGCCCTGCATCATCTGGCGACGAACGAGGGGATCACGGAGTTCCTGCCGCCGAGCGAGTGTCCCCTGGGCACGACGGGCGCCGCGTGCTGGGGGGAGGCGGCGCGGGTGGTCCTGCTCTTCACGGACGCCCACTTCCACAACGGCCCGGGGGACGTCTGGCCTTACGGCTACCCGCTCGTGCCGCGGCCGCCCACCTACGCTCAAACGGTCGAGGCCCTGAACGCCGCGGGCATTCGCGTGATCGTCCTGTGGTCGGGGCCTCCCGAGGATGCCGAGCACGCCCGCGCGATCGCGGGCGATACCGGCGCGCGCGACGTCGAAGGTCAGCCGCTTGTCATCGACATCGGGCTCGAAGGCGAGCGGTTGAACCGCGGGGTCGCCGACGCCGTTCGCGACCTTGTCAACGGCGCGCTGCTCGACGTCGACGCCGCCCTGGTCGATCCCGTGGACGACGGCGTCGACGCGACCCTCTTCGTCCGCAGCATCGCGGCCGTGGCTGCGGAGCCCGCGGATGGGGCCGTGCGCCGAGCCGAGAGATTCGTCGAGGTGCGTCCCGGGACTCAGCTGACCTTCCGCCTCACCCTCGAAAACGACCGCTTCGAGGCGCGACCCGAGCCCCAGCTCTACCCCCTCGACGTCCACTATCGGGACCGGGGCCTGTCGGCCCTCGGGACCCAACGCGTGAACATCGTCGTCCCCTCGATCGGCGGGGTCGGCTGCGAGGCCTTCGACCACTGAGCTCTGGGGCACCTGTCCCCGCCTCGTCGCCGCGCTCGTGAGAGAAGATCGATTCCGGGGCGATCATTGGTCGACTCGGGCGATCTCTGAGGCTAAGCGGCTGGCGGCATGGGAGTGCGCGCGCGGCTCGCCGTCTATTACCTGGCGCTCTTCGGCGTCCTGGGCGTGCTCGTGCCCTTCTGGCCGCTCTGGCTCGAGGCCCACGGGCTGGGGCCCGAATCGATCGCCTTGGTGCTCGGCGCGGGCCAGTGGATCCGCGTCGTCGCCTCCCCTCTGGCCGGCACCATCGTCGACCGCACCGGAGAGCGCCGCCTGACGATGATCGTCCTCGGCGTGCTCGCCACCACCGGCTTCATCCTCTACGGCCAGGTGCAGGGCGTGGTCGCATTCGCGATCCTCTCCGCCTTCACCAACGGCACCTACATCCCGCTCATCCCCCTCGCCGACACCCTCACCCTGGCCCGCGAGCGAAGCCACGGCATCAGCTACGGCAGCATCCGTTTGTGGGGATCGATCGCCTTCATCCTGGCCTCGGTGGGCTGCGGTGAGCTCCTCTCGTTCACGGACGAGGGAGTCATCCTCATCGCCCTCGTCGCGTGCATGGCGACCACCACCCTCGCGGGGTTCGCCCTGCCCGACCCGCCACCTCCGCGTGACCGACCAGCCCCGCCGCCCGTGGGCGCCCTCCTCCGTCGACCGGCGTTCTACGTCTTCGTCGTGGCCGCCGCCTTCGCTCAGGCGAGCCACGCCATCTACTACGCCTTCGGCTCGATCCACTGGAAGGCGGCGGGCCACTCCACCACCGTCGTCGGGATGCTCTGGGCGATCGGCGTGATCGCCGAGATCCTCCTCTTCCTCGTCGGCCGCCGGCTGACGGCGCGCTTCGCCCCCGCGACCCTCATCGGCGCCGGCGCCCTCACCGGCCTCGTCCGTTGGGGCATCCTCGGCTCGACCACCGCTCTCGGCGCGCTCGTCTTCGCCCAGCTCCTGCATGCGACCACCTTCGGCGCGGTCCACCTCGGCGCGATGGCCTTCTTCGCCAAGCGCATCCCCATGGGCCTCGCCGCCCGGGCCCAGACGATCTACGCCGCCGTCGTGGGCGGCCTGGCCATGGGCACCGCCATCTCCCTCGCGGGCCCGCTCTATCGCGCCGAGGGCGGCGGCGCGTTCCACTACGCGGCGGCCGCGAGCGCGATGGCGGCGATCCTCGCCCTCGTCCTTCGCTTCACGCCCGATCCTGGCGACCCCGAGCCGACGAACCCATACTGACGGCGATGCCGACGCTCCCCACGTCGCTCCGCGATCGCTGGCTTCATGCGCTGAAACCAGCGAGCTGGCCGAAGCTCCTCGTGCCGATGCTCCTGGGGCAGGCCATCGGCTTCGGCGCCACCGCGGAATTCTCCCTGGGCGGCGCGGCCTTCGGGGTGGCCTTCACGCTGCTCTACGTCTCCTACGTGGTGCTCCTCAACGACTGGGGCGACAGGGACGTCGATCGCATCAAGCGCCAGATGTTCCCCGAAGGCTGCTCGCCGAAGACCATCCCCGACGGGATCCTCCCCGCTGGCCAGCTCCTGGTGGTGGGTCTCCTCGCGGGCGCGGCGGCGCTGGGCCTGGCGGCCCTCGCCAGCTACGGGCTGAACCGACCGCTGTTGATCCCCGGCGCCATCGGCTGCCTCGCCATCTTCATCGCCTACACCCTGCCGCCCTTCCGTCTGAACTACCGCGGCGGCGGCGAGCTCCTCGAGATGCTCGGGGTCGGTGTGGCCGGGCCCTGGCTCAACGCCTACGCGCAGAGCGGCGAGCTGTTGCCCAACGGCTTCGTGGTGATCATCCCCGGCTTCACCGCCCTCGCCCTCGCTTCGGCCATCGCCTCCGGGCTCTCGGACGAGCGCTCGGATCAGAAGGGCGGCAAACGCACCTTCACCACCATGCTCGGCAACGCCAAGGCGCGGCGTCTGGTGGAGCTGTCGATGCTGCTCGGCGTCATCGGCTGGGGCGTCGCCGTCTTCCTCGGCGACGTGGAGGTCAAGATCGCCTGCCTGGTGGCTACCGGGACGGTCTGGGACTACCTGAAGGTGGTCTACAAGCAGAGCACGGCGGCGGTGACCAACGCCTTCCCCGCCCAGGCCGTGTACAAGAAGCTGCTTCACTCCGGCATCTGGCGCGGCACCACCTATCTCTCCCTCACCCTCATCGGAATGACGATCCTGTGGAGCCTCTGAGCGACGTCGGAGATGGGCGGCGACGGGGTCGATGGGCGAGCCTCGGGCCCGTGAATGCCGCGCGGAGCCCGCACGACATCGTCTCTTCCCTGATCGAGGTGGGGGTGTCGACCTCGCTGGTGGACGCGATCGGGGTGGGTCTCGCGCGCGTCACCGATGCCATCGAGAGCGCGTTCCCCGACAACATCTTCGGCGATCTCGATCATCTCGCGCTCAGCGTCGCGCGCGAGGCGGAGGGCGCCGAGTCGCCCGAAGCACATGCGGCGCGCGCCTTCGAGACCGTGGTCGCCTTGATGCACCTCTTCGGCCGCGAGACGCCCATCCGATTCCGCTACGTGCACGACTTCGTCTACGGCTACGACTGGGCGCGCTGGGTCCGCAAGGATCCCGCGACGCGGCGTCACGTAGGTCCTTTCGACCTCGCCTTTCTCGAGCGGATGGAGCGGCGCGGCCGGGAGCTGCTCTCGCTGATCGAAGCCGACGACGCGAAGTACCCGACCCTGCCCGATGATCGACCGCGCAATCCCTTCGGCTTCTCCCGCGAGCCGGCCGACGAGCGGCGGCTCTTTCACGACCTCGCCGCCCACGGTCTGTTGCCGGTGGAGGCGTGGCGGCTCGAGGCGGCGCCCCAATGGGAGCGCGCGTTCAAAGAGCTTCGCGACGAGCGCGCCCAGGCCCTCGGCCTGTCTCACTGAGCTTTCGTGTCAGCTCGCGCCCGCTCTGTGGGCGTGGAGACGCAGCCGAGGCCCGAATTCATCATGGATTCCGAGCGTCCGCGGTCGGCCCGGAATCTGCTTTTCGAATGGGCATGCGGCTCTTCTCGACACTGTTGCTCCTCTTGGTCAGCGCGGCCTCGGGCTGCGCGCTCCCCATCGACGCCACCGAGGCGAGCGTCGTCGAGGACGACTCCTCGGAGGCGCGCGTCTTCGTCGACGGGGAGCTGGGCTACGACGCCGCGCCTCCCTCTTTCTCCTTCGTGGTGCCGGGGGAGCGCTCCCTGGTGGTGCTCGCAGCTCTCTACGACGACAGCGTCGCCATCGGCGATCCTGCGTGGCTGACCGCGCCGTACATGACCGAGGACATGATCGTGCGCCGCGACGTGAACATCGACGCCGTGCCGCTCCCGCTTCTGCTGCGTCAGGGCGAGCCCTTCGTCACCCATTCGGCATCCGGGGAGAGCTGCATCGGCTACCTGGGCGAGCTGTCCATGGTGCGCATGATCTCGCAGTGGAACCTCGAGTTCGGTGAGCTGTCGATGGAGGAGCGGGCGGCGCTCGACGAGAGGCAAGACGCCGTCGGTCCGCCGGCGCTGGAACGTCTCAGCGATCCGGCGTTCATCTGGGAGCAAGCCTTGAACAGAACCTACCTCGTGGCCGAGCTCGAGGATCCCGACGGATGTGTGAGTGGCACCTTCGGCGCGCATCCAGAGGCGGTCGGCGAGGTCTACGTGCCCAACGACACCGACCTCTACGACGAGGCCGCGCAGCGCCTCTTCCGCGCGAGCCCACAGTACGCGGCGCGACAGGCCGAGTACGACGGCCTCCGAGCCGAAGACGAATACTTCGCCGAGGGCTGGCCCGCGGGTCCCTGGGACGAGTCGATCTTCAGCACGCAGGTCTTCTTGGCTGCGAACGGAAAGGAGCTCGTCCTCGCCCGGGCCGACTGGCCCTATTGCGAGGCGGGGCCGGGGGCCCTGTCGCTGCTCTATGCCGTGGGCGACGACGGAGCGCTTCACCTGCGCCAAGCGGATGGGGTGACCATCCCGCAGGAGGAGATCCATGCGCTCATCGACCAGGGCACGGACGTCCTGCAGGTCACGCCCCAGGAGGTCTACACGTCGTACGACAACCGCTTGTCCCTGAACAGCATCGCGCCCCTGCCGACCGGCTGCGGCTGCTGAAACACTGGCGGGGGTCGGGGGCCGCGTCTACGTTGGGGGCGTGTTTGCGAAGACCGCCGCGCTGGTCGTCCTGGTCCTGACGCTGCCGATGGGCTGCGCGCGGCACGAGCGGCTCCCGGTGTCCCACGCCGACCCGGCGCCCACCGAGGGCGAAGAGGACATCGATCCAGAGAGCGAGGACCCCTTCCGCGTCGAGCTTCGGCACATCCACGCGGCCTGCGACGAGCGCGTCGTCGAGCTGCGGGAGGGCGTCGAGGACGCCGACCGGCGCGAGAACATCCTCACCGCGGTCGCCGCCCTCGCATACGTCGTCGGGCGCATCGCCGGTGGCGGCCGGAACGCCGCCGCCGCGGGTGGCCTCTACGGGCCGGGGAGCACCCAATCCTATCGCTGCACCGAGGGACCGAACGGCACCTCCGACGGCGTCGGCTGCACGTTCCAGCCTCAACCCTCCCGCGCCCTCGGCGAGGGCGGGCCCATCGATCAACAGACCGACCAGGTGCATCTCGACGCGGCGGATCAGGTCCGCGAGATCAATCGCGGCGTCGACGCCCTCGACGACTTCCTCTTCTCCAACCCCGATCCCGACGCGTGGACCGAGGCCGATCGCGCCCACTTCGAGCAGCTCAGCGAGGCCCTCAGGGCCGCCTGCCATTAGGTGCTATCTCAAAACTCAGCGCTCGCGTCCGTGCCAACGCAGGTGCGACACTGCGTGCGCGTTGGCACCGCCGGACACCCCGGGGTGCGACCCTCCCTCCGGCGCCTGATAAATCAATCTCGGACGAGTTTCTCGAACTGGGTGATTCAGAACTGTCTGAGCAGGATGACGAGACAGCCGAGCTGCACGAAGCCCAGGAAGTTTTCTGGCCGGCGTTCGTAGCGGGAGGTTCGTGTCGAGCTTGTCACTGTCGTACGCCTTGTCTCCGATCAAACGTTGCGGCAGCTCGTCCAAGAAGGCCGCGTCTAACGTTTCGTCGACGAGCGTCACCTCAGTGGCCTTCCTGGGCTGCCCCTACGTCTGTCGCGCTCAGGAAGAAGGGGCTCCAGGATTTTCCACTGCTGATCGGTCAGATCCATTCAGACCGCAGATCAGAAAACCGATCCGACGTCGATCCCCCAACGCTTTCTCCTTAATCCTCGCAGACTTAGATCCCACGAGTTTTGAGATAGCTTCTGGGTGCTAGACCAGGCACTAAATTAGCGACTGTAGAGAAAGCGTAGGACGTCGGTGCGGGTGATGATGCCGACGAGCTGAGCGTCGCGCATCACCGGGAGGCGCCCCACGTCGTGTTTCTCCATGAGCTCGAGGGCTTCGTCGAGGGGTACTTCGGGCGCTGTGCTCCGAACGTCGCTCGACATGCAGCTGGCGACGGGTAGATGCAGTCGACCGTCCTGCGCCGCCTTCTCGACGTCCCGGCGGCTGATGATCCCGGCGAGGCGCCCGTCGCGCATCACCGGAACGCCGGTGTGACGCCAGACCCTCAGCGACTCGGCGAGCTCTGCGAGGCGCAGGTCGGGTCGTACGGTCCTCACCGGGCTGGACATGATGTCGGAGACGAGGCGCGGGCGAGGCGGATCCTCTCGGAGCGCCTTTTCGATCGCAGCGCGCACCTCCGCGGCGCTCATCCCTTTCACGTTGGCCGCGGCCGCGGGCGCGTGTCCGCCGCCGCCCAACCCGCGCAGCGCCGCCGCCACGTTCACCCACTCCGACCGCGCGCGCGCCACCACCTGCACCTTCCGCTTGGCGACGAAGAGCCCGAAGAAGGCGTGCGGACCGAGGAGCGAGAGGGCCTCGCTCGTCACCACGTCGACCCCATCGATCACCTTGGCGGTCTCGGCCGTGGCGAAGGCCACCGACAGACCCCCGATCTCCACCGTCGTGGCGGTGGCGAGCAGCGACGCGAGCACGTCGCGCTGCGCGCGCGTCATGGGCTCGGTGAGGTAGCGGTTCATCACGCTGAGGCTGGCTCCCTGATCCATCAGCCACGCGAGGGCGTGTGCGTCGCGGGCGGTGCTGGTGGCGTGCACCAGAGACCCGGTGTCGGTGTGGATGCCGAGAGCGAAGAGCGTGGCTTCGACCGGTTCGATCGCGATGCTCCGCGCGCGCATCTCCTCGATCAGGAGGGTCGTCGCCGAGCCGACCTTGTCGACCACGACCCGATCGCCGGGCAGATCGTCGGGGCTCGCCCCGTGGTGGTCCCAGACCGTGACGCGCAGGGTCTCATCGCCCTCCTCGATGCGCGCGAGGAGCGGCGCGAAGGCGTCGAGGCGACTCTTGCGACGCACGTCGACGACGATGAGGTGGTGGACCTGGCTCAGGTCGACGTCCGAGTCCCGCCGGAAGCGGAAGCGATCCTTGTGGAGCGCGAGGAAGTCACGGACGCCGCGGCTGAGGCGGCGTCCGAGGACGATCTCCGCTTCCGGATGGAGCTTCTGGGCCGCCACCGCCGACGAGAAGGCGTCGAAGTCCGACACGTCGTGGGTGACGATGATCTCCATGGCGGCCGAGTCTACCGTGAGTCTCCGGTCACGAGGTCGGCCTGGATCGCGCTCACCAGCGCGTCGAAGGCGAAGAGCAAGAGGCTCACGGCGCCGAAGCCCACCGGCGCCATGAAGGCCCCCCGCCGTCCGCTGTCGGCGTCGATGTCCGAGGCGAGCAGGCCGACGCCTGCGGCGATGGACAGAGAGAAGGTGATCCACCCCGCGATGCGAACGCCGGGTGCGCCGGGCACGTAGGGGTGCCCGCGGGCCGAAGCGCCGCCGATGGCGACCGTCGGGCCGAGGGCGCCGAGGATGCCCATGGCGCCGATGCCGAAGCCGCTCGAGAGCCGCTCGTCGGGATCGCCGGTCGCGACCGCGAGGATGCCGGTGGTCAGCGTGCCGAGCGCGGCGGCGACGCCGATCCAGAACGCCTCCACCGACCAACCCCGGGACACGACGGCGCCTCCGCCGACCGGGAGCTCTCCGAAGGGTGGCGGCACCTCCTCGTGAATGCTCCCGCTCTGCGCGAGGGCGTGGGCGCGCGGAAGCGAGGCGAGCGCGATCGCGAGGGACGCGACCAGCAGGAGCGCTCGCCTCATCGGCCCGGCGCTCCTTCGATCACCGCGACGCTCCATCCGGCGAGGAGGAGATTGATCGCGGCGCCGTTCGCGAGGACGAAGCGGATCACCTCGGGGCGGTTTTTGGCGCCGGCCCGGCCGATGATCGGGATGTTCGAGAGAAGGAGCGCGAGCGGCGGGGCCGCGACCAGGATGGCGACGAGCGTCGGGAGCGGCGGCCCGGTGTCGAAGGGGAAGAAGCACGCGGTGGCGAGGAGCGCGAGGCTCACCCAGCGCGCGGGCAGCTCGCCCAGGCGCACGACCAGGGTGCGCTTGTGGGCGCGCTCGTCTGCGGGGAAGTCGGGAAGGGCGGTGGTCACGTTGCCGCCGTAGCCGACGAGGAAGGTCGCGCCGAGGGCGGTGGTGGGGAGGTCCAACAGATCGCCTGCCTGCATGTAGTACGCGAAGACCGGCAGGACGATGCCGATGCCGAGACCCTGCAGCACCTCGCCTTCGCCGCGGTAGCTGAGCCTCAGCGGGCGGAAGCTGTAGGCCCACATCAGAAAGAAGCCCAGGGCCACGAAGGTGGGGGCGTGGCGCCGGTCCCAGTAGAGCGCCGCCACCACCGAGAGGATCAGCATCGCGAGACCCGTGCCGAGAGCGGCGAAGCCGAGGGCGTCGCGCGAGAGCTTCCCTTCGGCCACGACCCGCGAGCCGCCCGAGAAGGGCGTCGGGCTGTCGTTCTTCGCGTCGGCTTTCGCGTCGGCGACGTCGTTCGCGTAGACGACGAAGAGTTGATCGAGGACTCCGATGACGTGGATCACCGCCGCCATCGTCCAGGTGAAGTGCCCGGTCATCGCGTACGCGAGCGCCTGACCGAAGATCAGGGGGACGGCGATGTTGGCCTGCGCGAGCGGTCGCGAGGCCTGGAGCCAGGCGCGGAGCACCGCCGGAAGCTACCCCATGAAGGCGCGATGGGGCGCGTCCCTTCGGCGCGTGCCGTCGATTCGGGGTAGGATCGAGCGTGGGGTTCGTGGTCTGGGTCGCACTGGCGCTCGCGCCGCTCGCCGGTTGTTCGGTCGAGACAGCCGCCCTGCCGTTCGCGAGCGGCGATGCCGCGCTGGATGGCGCCAGCGAAGCGGCAATGACCGATGCACGTGTCGATGGGGACGCCGCCGCCATGCCAGACGCGCCTGCCGACACGGAGGCCGCCAGCGATGCGTCGGGTGACGCGGACCTGCCGGACGACTGGTGGGATCCGGCGTTCACCCGTCGTCAGCGACTCGTCTTCGACAACTCCGCTCAGTCGTCACCGCTCCGGGGCTTTCCCGTTCTGGTGGCGATGACCGACACCAGAGTGGATTACGACGCCATGCAGGCATCCGGCGAGGACCTTCGCTTCGTCGACGATGACCACGCCACCGAGCTCCCATACGAGATCGAGCGCTTCGTTCGTGGCGGGCGAAGCTTCGTCTGGGTGTACGTGACGCAGATCGACGCCGAGTCCACAGACGACCACATCTGGCTCTACTACGGCAATCCAGCGGCCGGCGACGCCCAGCGTCCGGCGGCTGTCTGGGCGAACGCCTATCACGCGGTCTATCACCTCGAGGGATCCAGCTTCCCAGACTCGACCGGTGGTCACGGCCCGCTCTCGGCGTTCGGCGACAGCGTCCCGCTCGACGGTCCCATCGCGGGGGCGCGCCACTTCGACGGCGTCGACGACTATCTCGACACCAACTGCACGCATCAGCTCGACTCCTTCACCGTCACCGCGTGGGCGCGTGCGGCGGACGTCCCACAGTCGACGCGCATCAGCGGGCCCCTGATGCGGGAGCAGAACTACCAGCTCACCTGGGATCACACGGTGGACGCGTTTCGCGGTGCGGCGAGCTCGAAAGCGCCAGACTGGCAGAGCACCTCGTTCGGAACCCTCGAGGCCAGCGTCTGGATTCACCTCGGTGCGAGCTACCAGGGGAGCGCGCTCCGTGCCTGGGTCGACGGACGCATGAGCTCCCGGAACGACGCCGTCTCGGGGGCTCCGGAGACCAACTCCAATCCGGCGCGCATCGCGCGTCACGCATGGCGGCCCGACGCGGAGACTCCGTACTTCGAGGGGGACGTGGACGAGGTGCGCATCTCGACGGTGGCACGCGGCGCGTACTGGATGAACGCCCAGCAGCTGTCGATGACCGACGCCTTCGTCACCTTCGAATGATCCCTCGCGGTGCTTTTCCGGCAGCCTGCTAGGCTCCCCCCCGATGCGTCCGCGTCTGGAGCTGCTGACGGGCAAAGGCGGCGTGGGGAAGACCACCCTCGCGGCTGCGCTGGCGGTGCATGCGGCGCGAAGTGGGCGGCGCCCGCTGGTGGTCGAGCTCGGTCACCGCTCTTCCATTCAGTCGGTGCTGCGCGGCACGGAGGTCGGCCACGCGCCCACGGACGTCGGACACGGTGTGCATGCGCTCAGCGTCGACGTCGACGAGGCGATCCTGGGGTACGCCGCGACGCACCTGAAGGTGAAGGCGCTGGCGCGTGCCGTGGTCGGGGGACGTGCGCTCTCCGGGTTTCTGCGGGCGGCGCCGGCGGTCGCGGAGGTCGCCACTTATCACTATCTCTCCACGCTCCTCGACGAGTCGAAGGGCGGGGAGCCCGTGTGGGATCCGATCCTCGTCGACCTCGACGCGACCGGCCACGCCTTGATGTTCCTCGAGCTGCCGCGCGTGCTCGACGGCCTCTTGGGCAAGGGTCCGCTGCGCAGGCTCCTCGAGACCTTCTCGGCCACCCTCGAGGATCCGGAGCAGACCGCCATTCATCTGGTCACGCTCCCCAAGGAGCTCCCGGTGGAGGAGACCGAGACGCTCTGCCGCATCCTCTCGCGCGAGCATCCCATCGCCCTCGGGAGCATCTTCGTCAATCGCATCCCCGCGGACCCCCTGGCTCCGCGCCTCGCGCCGGCGCGCGAGATGCTCGCCGCGCTGCACGATCCCGGCATCGACGCGGACCTCTCGCTCCTCGCCCGCGCCGAGGCCGAGCGCGTCCGGGCGATGGCGCTGGTGGATCGGCTGAGGGCGCTCCCCGCGCCCGTCGTGACCCTGCCCACCCTCGCGCCTCCCGTCGACGTGGAGTCGCTGCTGGTGCTGGGCGCACGGGCCGCGGGCGCGCGCCCCTCTCAGGTGCCGGGGGCCTCGCCATGAGCCACCTCGACACGTTGATGAAGCGAAGGCTCCTGGTCTTCGTCGGCCCGGGCGGCGTCGGCAAGACCACCCTCGCGGCGTCGGTGGCTGCAGATGCGGCGCGGCGCGGCCGGCGCGCGGCGGTGCTGACGATCGATCCAGCGCGGCGTCTCGCCACGGCGCTCGGCCTCGATGGCCTCGACGACGAGCTCCGGCCGGTGCGCGTCCCCGGCGATCGGGGCGGTCGCCTCTCTGCGGCCATGCTGGACACGCGCGCCAGCTACGACGCGCTCATCTCGCGCATCGCGCCGAGCGAGGAGGCGCGGGACCGCATCCTCGACAATCCCGTGTACCGCGCCTTTTCGCGCACGCTCGCGCGCTCGCACGCCTACGTCGCCATGGAGCGGCTCCACACGGTGATGGAGAGCGGCGATTTCGATCTGGTCGTGCTGGACACGCCGCCGCTGCGGAGCGCGCTGGACATCCTGGACGCGCCCTCGCGTCTGGTGCGTTTCCTCGACGATGGGGTGGTGCGCTGGTTCGTGGGCCGCGTCCCGGAGGAGTCGACGCTCGACGAGGCCGCGTCGCTGGGCGGCGCGTCCTCGGCGGCCTTGCGGATCCTCGGCGCTGTCGCCAGCCGCGAGCTGGTCGAGGAGATGGTGATCTTCTTCCGGCTCTTCGCCTCCATGCGCGAGGGCTTCACCCATCGCGCGACCGCGGTGACGGAGCTGATGAGGCATGGGGACACCTCCTTCGTGTTGGTCGCGTCGCCCGATCCGATGCACCTCGACGATGCGCGCTTCATGCGTGACGGGCTGGTCGAGCGTGGCGTGGCGCCCGACGCGGTGGTGCTGAACCGAAGCTTCGTGCCCGAGCCGGAGACCGCGCTCGGCGAGGTGCGCCCGGTCGATCCGGTGCACGAGTCGGCCGAGGCGCGCTGCGCGCGGCTCTACCACGAGGACGCGCCGGAGGAGGTGCGCGCGCTCCTCGAGGCGCTCGAAGCGCTCCGGCGTCGCCTCCACGCGCGTCATGGGCTCGCGAAGCACGCCTCGGAGGAGCTGGCGCGCGGGCTCCTCGCCTCGCCGATGCGGGTGATCCTGCCAGAGCTCGAAGAGGAGGTGACCTCGGTCGCCCAGCTCCTGCGCCTGGCCCGCCTCTTCGACGGCACGTGACTTGCTGACCCGCTGGCGAACCTCTCAGGAGCCGGCGGATGGGCAACCTCTCTCTCGACAAGATCGCATGGGCAATTGGCACGATTTCGTGCGTACTGGCCGCGGGATGCACCGCGCCGATGGGCGCCGAGCTGGCTAGCACGGTTGACGGAAAAGCCGATGGAGCGGCGTGTGAGGGAGCCACCTTCGACAGCGGAGGGCGCTGCCGCCTGCCCAACGGGCGCTTCGCGGAGCGGGTGTGCTGCGAGCGCGCGCTCCTCGCCGATTGCATCTCCGAGACCGAGGAGTGCATGGGTGAGATCGAGGACGTGGCCTACGCCGAGGCGTGCGGCGACGAGCCCGACGGCGCGATGTGCGTGAGCACGACGGCCTGTCCGGATTGGGTCTTCCACGATCCCGACCGCACTCCGCACGAGATCCTCGGCCTCGACATCACGGACCAGTGTCACTACGTCTGCGCGGATTTCTTCCCGCGCTGTATGTCGGATTGGGCGTACGACCGGGACTACGACGTCGACGCGGCCGTCGCCTCCTGCATCGAGGAGTCGGGCTGCACCAGCGACCTCTGCACCCAGGACGCGGCGCTCTGTGACGACGCGCGCGCCAGCTTCGAAGAGACCCGCGCCGACCTGCCACCCGACCCCGGGCCGACCGACCCGCCCCCGGTGGAGCACTGGACCCTCGACCGATGCGTCAGCGAGACCGAGGAGTGCCTGGGTGAGACCGAGGACGTGACGTACATGGAGGCCTGCGGCGACGAGCCCGACGGGGCCGTCTGCGTCAACGAGGAGTCCTGCCCGCCCGAGGTCTTCTCGGATCCCGACCGCACGCCCCTCGAGGTCCTCGGCCTCGACATCTCGGACCAGTGCTCCTACATCTGCCAGGAGTACCTCCCCGACTGCATGTTCGACCGCGGCTTCGATGACGTCACGGTGGAGGACGCCTTCTCGGCCTGCATTGTCGACTCGGGCTGCCCCAGCGACATCTGCGACAGCGATTGAGCGCTCTGCGACGACGCTCGGACCCGCTTCGACGACGCCCGGAGCTGATCCCCCCAGCCCCCTTGCGGCCCGGGCCGTGGGGGAGTACGTGGGAGACGATGACTGATTCGCGAACGGTCCGGGCCTACGACTACGTCAACCAGCCGTATGAGCCTGTCAGGGACGCCATCGAGAAGGATGCCAAGTCCATCTTCGAACGGGCGACGCATGCCGCGCAGGAGCGAAGCGAGACGATCGCCGGCGCGCTGAGCGTCGACATCGCCGGCCTCGAGATCCGGAAGAACGTCGACATCACCATCCACTCCATCGAGGAGGTCCCTCCCACGACGGGCAGCAATCTGTCCCGCGTGACGCACGTGAAGCTCGAGTGGAAAGCGTCGAGCGCGGCGAACCTCTTTCCGGCGATGCACGCCGACCTCCGGATCTACCCTCTCTCACACACCGAGACGGAGGTAGAGCTCGTCGGCGAATACGATCCGCCCATGGGCGTGCTCGGCGACGTGGTCGACGCGCTGGCGGGACACCGCATCGCCGAGGCGTCGGTGCACCGCTTCGTGCGCTCGCTCGTCGAGCAGCTTCGCGCCGACCTGGCCTGAACGGCTGCGCTCGCGCTCAGCGCCGACGGCGCCGGACGACGCCGAGCGAGAGGATGGCGGCGAGCCATGCCCAGCTCGCGGGCAGGGGTGAGCCGGTGGCCGCGCAACCACCACTGATGCCGCCGCTTCCGGCAGCAGGGTCGGTCGGGACGACGGGGGTGGCGTCGGGGGTCGGCGGCGGGGTGCTGCTGTCTTCGGTGGGCGGCGGCGGAGGAAGATCCGTCCCCGCGTCCGGGTCCGTGGCGGGCGGCGGCGGCGGCGCGGCGGGATGCACCGTGACCGAGAGCGTCACGTCCCGCGGCCCGAACCAGGTCACACCCTCCTGTACCAGCCCGAAGGTGTCGGTGATGACGGTGTCCTCGGTGACCTCCGGCGCGGTGATCATGAAGGTGAAGCGCCCGGTCGCCCCCGTGCCGTAGTCGCTGTGATCCGGCGCCGTGGCGCGGTGGTCGTTTTCCCAGTTCTCCACGTCGAAGAAGGGGCTCGCGTGGTCCCGGGGCATCGTGGTCCCGAGCCAGGTATTCGACAGGCTCCACGTGTGGCTGCCGGTGTTGCGCATCTCCACCCAGGCGACCGCGCGCTCGCCGCTGGTCATCTCCGCCGGGACGTCCATGTCGACGTACTCGGCGTCGAAGTTGGGACGCTCGGGCTCACCGCGCACCAGCGCCATGTAGTGCGGCCAATCCCAGCCGCTGCCCGGGTCGGTGTGGGTCGCGCCCGGCACCTCGACGTGGCCGATGATGTGGCTGCGGTCGATGGGCACGCCGTAGCGGTCGGCGATGTGGCGCGTCAGCGCCGCGCTCGCGCGGTACATCTCTTCCGTGTACCAACGGCCGGGATCGGAGACGTATCCCTCGTGCTCGATGCCGATGCTCCGCTGGTTGTAGGTCCAGTTGCCGGCGTGCCAGGCGGTGTCGCGGTCGTGAACCATCTGGGTGATCTGGCCGTCCGACGACCGCACGCAGTAGTGCGCCGAGACGTTGGCGGCGCCGTTCTGGAACCAGCTGATCGAGCCCGAATAGGAGCCCTGCATGGTGTGGATCACGATGTAACGGATGGAGTTGCCGCCGCGGCCGGAGGTGTAGTTGCTCGAGTTGGCCGCGACCCAACGCGCGCCCGAATAGTCGGAGCCTGCGTAGGCCTGGCGGCCGCCGACGCTGTCCGGCAGCGCGACGGTGCGCGGCGCGACGGTGACGAGCTGCCCGTCCGCGCCGATCGTCGCGATCCCGTTCTCGAGCCACGACATCACGTCGCGCGCGTAGCCGTATTGCGCCTCTGGGCCTTCGAGCCCGGAATAGTCGCCGACGACGTCCACCCACTGGCCCGGCTCCTCGGCCGGCGGCAGGTCGTCGCCGTAGCGGCGGACGGCGAGGTCGCGGAGGACGGCGGCGGTCGCGAGGACGCCCGCGGTCGCGTCGGTCGCGATCACGTCGCGCGACAGGCCAGTGATCCGCACCGCGGTCGCCACCTGGTCGTCGACGAGCCAGGGACGCAGGCCGCCCACGCCGACGGCGCGCGGCGCGTGCCCTTCGCCTTCACCCTCGAACGACTCCTCTTCCGGGACCCGCCAGCGTGTCTCCCCGTAGGCGACCGCGAGGGTGAGGTCGGCGGGGACCCCCCAGGTTCGCTCCGCAGCGTCGGCGGCATCGCGCATCCCGCTCAGGCTCTCGAGGGCCGGGGCCTCCGGCTCCGAGGTCATACAGCCGAAGACGAGGGTCGCAGCGACGAGAACCGAGACCGTTTTGAGGATCACCCTGCCATCCATGCGGGCTCCTGTGAGCAACCACCGTGCCCAGCCGAATGCGGACTACAAGCGGCAGATCGCGGGCGATCGCTGCCCTGTTCTGCCCGCGAGACCGGCGAATTTCAGTCGATTAAGTCCAGCTCCTGGACGGTCGGGAGCTCCAGGGAGGGTGTGGCTTCGATGTAGGTCCACTACCCACATCTGTGGTCGTCGCTATGTTGGCTTCATGTACAGGTGGAGCTGTATCGCCTGCTCGTTGTTCCTCGTCGCTTGTGCGGGCCCAGCGCCCGTCCTGATCACCGGGACCACGCCCGTCGCGGCACGCGCGTCGCTGCCGCCGCCCTCCGAGGCGGACTGGCCCACCTTCCGAGACGACGTCGAGCGCACCGGCTTCGCGGAGGGCTCGGTCGTCGGCGATCGGGTCGCGCTCGCGTGGGAGCTGCCCGCCTTCAACGTCACCGACTACGGCGCGGTGAAGGGCTCGCCCTCGGTGGTCGGCGATCTGCTCTACTGCGGGACCGACAACGGCCGCTTCGTCGCGCTTCATGCGCACGACGGCTCCCTCGTCTGGGAAGCGCGCATCGACAGGACCTCCCACGGCATCCACGGCTCGCCGGCGATCGTGGGCGACGTGGTCTACATCGGCGCCTACGACGGGAGCCTCTACGCCTTCGATTGCTTCGACGGTCGGATGCTCTGGCGCCACGCGCGTGGCTACCAGGTCGGATCGTCTCCGGCGGTCTTACCCTCCCTCGGCCTCGTCCTGAGCGCGCACGAAGAGAAGAACGGCACGGGGCACGTCCTCGCGCTCGACGCGCGGACCGGCGAGACGCGCTGGGAGCAGCCGACCGAAGGCCATCCGCACTCGAGCGTCGCCGCCGATCCGAAGCGTGGCCGCGTCTTCGTCGGGGACAACAGCGGGCGGCTCTACGCTTTCGATGCCCGGACGGGCGAGGCGCTCTTCACCCACGTCGTCGAGCCGGTCCGGGGGCGATCGCAGATCAAGACCACGCCCTCGGTCCTCGAAGACCTGGGCCTGGTGGTCTTCGGTTCGTGGACGGGCGAGATCTACGCGCTGAGCGAAGAGACGGGCGCGCTCGCCTGGCACCATCGCGTGGGCGGGAGCCTGATGGGCTCGACCGCCTATCTGCCGGCGACCGAGACCCTCTTCGTCGGCTCGCCCCGCGGCACGATCCACGCCATCGATGCCCGCGATGGAAAGGCGCTCTGGTCGCGCTACATGGGCGCGCCGATCACCAGCTCTCCGGCGGTGAGCGGAGACGGGCGCGCGCTCGTCTTCGGCTCGACCGACGGCTATCTGCACGCCCTCGACCCCAAGACCGGACGCGAGCGCTGGAGCTACCACCTCGAGGGACAGCTCAGCGGCTCTCCCACCCTCGTCGGCTCCCGTATCTACGTCACCGCCGAGGGCGGCGCGCTGAGCGCGCTCGAGACGCGTTAGACTAGAACAAGAGGCTGACGTCGTAGAAGATCTCGCTCATGCACACGGGCGAGAGATCGGCGAAGCGCGCTTTGCCGCCGGCTTCGTTCGTCAGATAGAGCTCGCCGAGCGTCTGCTCGTCGGGCCGGTAGCCGAGGAAGTCGAGGCCGGGCTCGGTGCGGAGCAGAGCGATGTAGCCGCCGGGGAGGCGCTTGCCGATGTCGTAGTCCGGGAAGTCCCAGCCGCGCGCCTTGAGGGTGAAGAAGCGCTTGCCCTCGGCGGTGTGCCCGACGAAGCGGCGGATGGTCGTGCTCGCGAGCTCTTCCTCGGTGGCCTCGAAGATCGGCCGGCTGAGCTGGGCGAAGGGCTGCAGGATCTCGTAGTCGGACAAGACGTCGCCCCAGCGCGCCGCGAGCGTGGGGCCGAGCTCGAGGGGATGGGCGATGCCGACCTGTGTCGCCTCTTCGGGCAGTGAGGTGGTGTCATCCGAGGGATCGGCGAGGGTGCGATCTTCGGCGACGCGGAAGGAGCCGAGGATCTGGCCGGTCGCACCGACGGATACGAAGACCATGCGCCGCGCGAAGTGGACGCCCAGCGGATGGTCGATGAAGAGCGTGCGCCAGCGCGGGGTCGGCCAACGGCGGCTGTTCACCATCGCACGTTCGAGGCGATCCGCCTGGCGCTTGCCCAGGGTCCTGGTGTCCTTGCGGAGGTCGGCGAAGAGCTGCGCGGCGCGGGCGGCGAGGTCGGGGTCGTCGGTCTTGCTCGGGCGCGGCAAGCGGTCCCGGCGGTTTCCTTCCACATCGATGACGAAAGGCTTGAGGTCGGCGTCGAAGCCGATGCGAAAGCTTCGCGCGCCGTAGGAGAGGACGCGCGAGCCGTCATCGTCGAGGCCGAGGCGCGGCACCAATCGATCCGCGAGCTCGTCGTCGGTCCAGCCCATCTCCTCGGCGTGGGCGCTGAGGATCTTGGCCGCGCGCTTCTTCAGCGCGCCCTTCTTGTGGGTGAGCTCCGACAGGCGCAGGAGCGCGACGTCGGTGCCCATGCTGGCGACGGCTTCGAGGGCCAGCGCGCTCCGGCGATGGAGGCCCTCCTCGCTGAAGCGCTCCGCGAGCTCGACCAGGCGGCGCGCGCTCTGCTCGTCTCCGAGCAGGCCCATGGCGTAGATCGCCCACTTGTCCTTCGTCTTGCCGCCGTCCTTCACCCACGCATCCACCAGCGCTTCGGCGAAGGTGTCGAAGGTCGTCCGATCGATCGCGGGGGCGACCTCGGCCAGGGCCGCGCGCGCGCCGTCGGAAGGCAGCAGCGCCATGAGGTTCCCGAAGAGCTCGAGCGGCTCGCCTTCGAGACGCGTCCCGTCCGAGAGGCTCAGCGCCGGCAGCGCCTCGGGCGACCACCACGACGGCATCTTCGGCGCCCGCGGCGGCAGCGGCTGCGGGCCGAGGAGGACGCCGATCTCTTCGGCGACCTCGGCCCCGTAGCGCCGCGCCGCTTCGTCGACCGCGCGGGCGAGGCCGAGCCGCTCGCGGACGCGGGCGAGCAGCTTCAGCGCTTTGTCGTGCAGCTTGCCGTCGCTGCCCACGACGAGCGGGATCAACCCGGCGGCGGCCGCGAGCGGCTGCACGTTCGCGAAGGATTCGAAGCGCCCGCGGCACTCGTTCGCCGTCGCCCGATCGGAGTGAAAGCAGCGCTCGGCGAGGAAGCGCCCCACCACCACCGAGTCGAGGCGCATGAAGACCCGGATCGCCGCGTAGGGAGCGCGCTCGTAGAAACGCGTGAGTGTGTCCCACGCATCCCAACCCTCGCGGCTCAAGAGCATGTCGAGCAAGCCGTAGTGCGCCACGACTTCCGGCCGGCTGCTCAGCACGAGGGCGCGCAGCGACTCGTTACCGAGGTGATTGGCCGCGTGGATCTTGGGGATGCGGCCCTCCTCGAACTGCGCCAGGACGTGCGCTTCCCGCTCGGCTTCAGGCACCTCGAGGTACTCGTCCTCCCCCCACCCCACGGCGAAGCCGGGCGCGAACGCTCGACGCATGGCTTCGGGCTCGGGTGATGCCTCGAGGTCGAATACGGCCCGCTTTCGCTTGGGTACCCACGGTGGGGCGGCGATGGGCCAGGGGAGCATGCTCCGGACTACCACCCGGCCCCGGCCAGCGCCAGAGCGGTGGCATGTCGGAGTACGCCGAGGCGTTGGCGAGTGGCCATCGGCGGTCCCCGAGCCTACATTGGGCTTCCGGCCTCTTGGAATCATGTCTCAGTTGCGTTCGAGCCTCCCCCTCTCACTCGCCGCCGCGCTCCTCGCGGTCGGCTGTGGCTCGAAAGACGACGGCGAGGAGGAGACGGCGCGGCTGGTCGAGGTGATGCCTGCGTTCCAGGCAGACGCCGTCGATCGCCTGACGCTCCTCGGTGACGTTCACGGCGAGGTGGAGGTTCGGGTCTTCGCGCAGCTGCCGGAACGGGTGCGCCAGGTGCACGTCGAGAACGGGCAGGCCGTCACCGAAGGCGACCGCATCGTCACCCTCGAGGCGGACCTGTCGACCAGCGAGGTCGGGCAGGCGAGCGCCGCGCTCGTCGCCGCGGAGGCCTCGCGCGATCAGATCGCCTCCGACCTCGAACGCATCCGTGGCCTGGTGGAGAGGAACGTCCTGCCCACCAGTCGTCTCGAGGCGCTTCAGACGCAGCTCCGTTCGGCAGAGGCGCAGGTCGAGCAGCTCCGCTCCGCGCGTCAGGCCGCGGGCCAGCGTCGCGATCGAACGGTGGTGCGCGCGCCCACCGACGGGATCGTGGCGTTGCTGGACGTCGAAGAGGGCGATCTCGCCGCGCCGCAGATGCCGATCTGCGCGGTGGTGCAGATGGACCGCGTCGACATCGAGCTCAGCGTCGTCGAGTCGGATTACGTGCAGCTCGAAGAGGGGATGGAGGTGACGGTGTCGCCGCCGTCCCTGCCGGACGTCACGCGCACCGGGACCATCCGGCGGATCTCGCCGGTCATCGATCCGCTCACCCGCACCGCGAAGGTCGAGGTGATCCTCGACAACGAGGACCACGTGCTGCGCCCGGGCATGGTCGCCGAGGTCTCCATCGAGCTCGCGCGCCGGCCGGATGTGACCATGGTGCCCGCGCGGGCGGTGTTGATGACGACGCGCACCGACACCGCGCGCGAGGGCTACGTCTTCGTCGTCGACGGAGACACCGCGCATCGCCGGACCGTCACCCTGGGACGGCGCTACGACGATCGGATGGAGATCACCGAGGGCATCGAGGCGGGCGAGCAGGTGGTGGTGATGGGCCAGCACATGCTGCGAGACGGCGCGACCGTGCGGGTGCGTGAAGCCGCGGCCGAGCCCGGGCCCGCGCGCGCCGAGGCCGTGGCGCCCGCGGAGGGCGCGGAGGGGCCTTGAGCGCGGCGAAGTCGGGAGGTGGGGGGCTGGGCGAGCTGAGCGTCCGCCGCGGTGTGACCACGGTGATGGTCTATCTCTGCCTCGCGGGCTTCGGCTTCTTCTCTCTGTACGAGCTCCCGCTCAACCGCCTCCCAGAGGTGGATCTGCCGGTGATCGCGGTGGTCACCACCTACACCGGCGCGAGCCCCCGCGACATGGAGACGCTTGTCACCGAGCCCATCGAGCGCGCGGTGGCGTCGGTCGAGAACGTAGAAAAGGTCAGATCCACCTCGCGTCAGGGCACCTCGATGGTGATCATCATGTTCACCTGGGGAACGGACATGGACGCCGCCGAGGTCGAGGTTCGCAAGAACATCGATCTCTTCGCGGGCGAGTTCTTACCGGACGAGGCGACGAAGCCCCTGACCTTCGCCTTCGACCCGAGCCTGGCGCCCGTGATGTTCATGGCGGTCGACGGCCCCTACGACGGACATCGCCTGCGCACCATCGCGCGCAACGAGATCCAGCCCTACCTCGGCCGGGTCGAAGGCGTAGCGGCGGCGGAGGTGATCGGCGGCCTCGAGCGCGAGGTGCAGGTCCGCATGAAGCCGCGGACCATGCAGTCCCTCGACATCACCGCGCCGCAGATCGTCGACGCCCTGCGCGCCGCGAACATCGTCGTGCCTTCGGGCTCGGTGGACGACGGGACCCAACAGCTGAACCTGCAGCCCACCGGGCTCTTCCAGTCCATCGAGCAGATCGAGAACACCGTCATCACCCGGCGCGGCACGCGCAGCATCCTGGTGCGCGACGTCGCCGACGTCATCGACACCTTCGAGGAGCAGACCCACGTCGTCACCGCCGATGGTCACCTCGCGGTCCTGATGGCCGTGCGCAAGCAGAGCGACGCCAACACGGTGCAGGTCGCCTCCAACGTGCGCGACGCCCTCGGCGCGATCGAGGAGCGGCTGCCGGAGAACGTGCACATCGTCCCGCTCTTCGACGAGTCGAGCGCCATCGTTCGCTCCATCGCCAACCTGGGCAAGGTCGCGCTGCAGGCGTTCCTGTTGACCGGGCTGGTGCTGCTGGTCTTCCTCCGCAGCTTCCGCACCAGCCTGATCGCGGTGATCGCGGTGCCCATGAGCATCCTGGTCTCCTTCACCGCGATGCAGATCATGGGGGTGACCCTGAACCTGATCTCGATGGCGGGGCTCGCGCTCGCCATCGGGATGCTGGTCGACAACGGCATCGTCGTCCTCGAGGCGGCGTTCCAGCACGTCGAGAAGGGCAAGACCCCCACCGAGGCGGCCATCGCCGGCACGCGCGAGATGTCGATGCCGCTCGTCGCTTCGACGCTCACCACGGTGGTGGTCTTCCTGCCGATCCTCCTGGTGGACGGCATCGCCGGCGAGCTCTTCCGCGATCTGGTGCTGACCATCAGCACCACGCTCCTCTGCTCGCTCCTGGTCGCGATCACGCTGGTGCCGCTGATGGCGTCGAAGATGATCGGCCGGGACCACGAGGGCGGGGTCGCCGCGCGGATCCGGCGTGCGACGGGCTTCCTCGATCGGATCCCCGAGGTCTACGGTCGGGCCCTCGACTGGGCGCTCCATCGCAAGAAGCGCATCCTCGCTTTCGCCTTCGGTCTCTTCGTCGCGACGATGGCGATCGTGCCCATCCTCGGTCAGGACTTCCTGCCGAAGGCGGACGTCTCCGAGATCCGGATCGAGGTCACCGCCGCGCCGGGCACCAGCCTCGAGCAGATGCATCAGCTGGTGGACGAGGTGGAGGCCGCCATCGCCGAGACGGTGCCGGAGGCGAACGCGGTCACCGCGGACTACGGCGCGGCGGAGGGCTTCGCGGCCGTCTTCGGCGGAAGCGCCAACCGCGGCACGCTGCGCATCAAGCTCCCCGTTCCGACCGAGCGCGACCGCTCGCAGCAGGAGATCGAGGAAGCGTTGACCGAGCGTTTCGAGCAGATCGCCGGCCTCGACGTCCGCATCAGCGTCTTTCAGCTCGGCGGCGCCACCGGGGACATCCAGGTCAAGCTCTTCAGCGAAGACCTCGATCTTCTCCGGAGCTACGGCGAGCAGCTCCGCGATCGAGCTGGGCGACGTCGACGGAGTGCGCGAGACGCGCTTTTCGATGATTCAGGGCAGCCCCGAGCTGCAGCTCGAGTACGACCGCGACCGCATGCGGGTGCTCGGCCTCGCGCCGGGATCCGTCGCCGCCACGGTCGCCACCTTCTATCAGGGAGAGGTCGCGACCTTCTTCCGCGAAGAGGGCGAGGAGTACATGGTCCGTGTTCGGGCGCCGCGCTCCGAGCGGCGCGATCTCGACACGCTGCGCTACCTGCCGATCCAGCTCCCCACCGGCGACACCGTGCCTCTGGCCGCGGTGGCCAGCATCGACGACAAGCTCGGGCCGACGGATATCGAGCACGAAAACCAGCGCCGCCTCGCGTCGGTGGACATCACTGCCTCCGGGATGGACCTCGGCGGTCTCACCCGGCGCATCGAAAAGCGCATCGACGAGATCGGTGTGCCCGACGACGTCTACGTCGAGATCGGCGGCACGGCCGAGGACCTGCGCGACGCCTTCTTCAAGCTCGCGATGGCGCTGTTGGCCGCCATCGCGCTGGTCTACATGGTGCTCGCCTCGCAGTTCGAGTCTCTGCTGGAGCCCTTCGTGATCATGTTCACCGTGCCCCTCGCCGCGGTGGGCGTGGTGCTCGCGCTGGTCCTGACCTTCACCACGCTTCAGGTCACCGCGCTGGTCGGCGTCATCCTCCTCGCGGGCGTCGTCGTGAACAACGGCATCGTGCTGATCGACGTCATCAAGAATCGCCGCGCCGAGGGGATGGAGCTGCACGACGCGGCCCTCCTCGCGGGCCGCACCCGCGTGCGCCCCATCCTCATCACAGCGCTCACTACCATCCTCGGCATGGTCCCGCTCTCCCTCGGCTACGGCGACGGCGCCGAGACCTGGGCGCCCATGGCGCGCGCGGTGGTCGGCGGGATGATCGTGTCGACCAGCCTCACGCTCTTCGTCATCCCCATCATGTACGTGGGCATCGCGGGCTGGGCGGAGCGGCGCAGGGAGCGGAAACGGGGCGGCGGTGATGCGATCGCCGAGGAAGAGGACGACGCGCCGAAGCTCGCCGCGGAGTAGCGGCGGAAGACTTCAGTCCTCGCAGGTGGTCTCGACCGCGTCGGTCAGGTCTTCGAACGCCTCGCCTTCCTCTGCCGTCCACTCGCGGGGATCGGGGCGCGAGAAGAGCAGCTCGTCCAGGGCGTCGAGAGAGGCGTTGATCGCCTCGATGCGCTCCGCCGGGCGCCACGCTTCGTCGACCGGGCGGTTGGTGCGGATCTGCCCGTCGGTGTTCCATCCGATGGTCGGGAGCGTCGGAGGATTGCAGCCGCCGTGAGAAGGGTCGTCCCCCGGCGTGTCGGTGCAGCGATAGCTGAGCTGTCCGCCGGGGCCGGTGAGCGCCTGGGTGGCGGCGGAGCTGGAGATCGGGTCGCTGCCCGGGCCACCGACCCTCCCCATCATCCCCATGAAGTTGGCGATCGCGGTGGCGAGCGCCACGTAGACGATGTCCTCCTTCCACCGCCGGGTGACCTCGCGTCGGATCGCCTGCACCTCTTCGTGGCAGCGCTGGTGCAGGACGCGGACGCGGCGCCGCGCCGGATGGTTTGCCACGGGGTCGCGCCAGTCGACGACGGGGCTCGGGTCGGCGTGGGACACGGGGAGGTGGGGACGACACCCCATCGCCACGGCGAGCAGAATCACGAGCAACGAGGCGCGCCCCATCAGAGCGTGTGTTGTCCGGACGCGCGCCAACGTTCGGCCGCGCGCCGGTAAGCGAGGTGCGCGCATGGCACGATCCGACGATAGCACCGCGGAGTGCGCTACAATATGTCCGTGCGCGTCCACGTGGAGCTGCGATGAAGGAAGTGACCGAAGCGCTCGCTGCGCTCCTGTCGTCGGGCGAGCTCGGAGCGATGGCGACGGTGATCCGCGCCACGGGCTCGACGCCGCAGCGGCCGGGCGCGCGGCTCCTGCTCAGGGCCGACGGGACCATGGTGGGCACGGTTGGCGGCGGCGCCATCGAGCAGGCGGTGATCACCGCGCTCCGCGAGTGCCTCACCACGGGGAAGTCCGAGGTCCTGATCCGCGACCTCGGTCGGGATCTCGGAATGTGCTGCGGCGGGCGGATGGAGGTGTTCGTGGAACGCGTGGAGGTGAGGCCGCGCCTCGTGATCTTCGGGGCGGGGCACGTGGGCAAGGCGACGGCGGCGCTGGCCGAGACCCTCGGCTTCGACGTGATGGTGGTCGATGACCGTGAAGAGCTGAACACCGAGGAGCGCTTCCCGGCGTCGAATCGGGTGGTGGCAGAACCGGCCGAGGCGACGCCGGAGCTGGGGCTGACCGATCGCGACTTCGTGCTGATCGTCACCCACGATCATCGCCTCGACGAGGAGGCGCTCGACGTCTGCTGCGCGCGCCCGCATCGCTACATCGGGATGATCGGGAGCAAGCGGAAGGTGTTCCGCGTGATCCAGCGCATCCACGCGCGGCGGGGCACGCCGGCGCTCGCGCGCGTCTACGCGCCGGTGGGCCTGGACATCGGCGCTGTCACGCCGGAGGAGATCGCGGTGAGCATCGGGGCCGAGCTGGTCGCGATCCGTCACGGCAAGGAAGCGGCGCACATGCGCGCGGTCGACCATCCGGCGCTGGCACGCGTCCTCGCCGGTGAGCTCACGCCCGAGGCGGCCGAGAAGTTGCCGGCGGGCTGAGGCATCTACGGTCCGGGCGAACTTTCACGGGCCCGGGGCGAAGGGATGTGGCATAGGCGGGGGATGATGAAATCGCACCTCATCATGGCGGTCCTCGCCACCCTGCTCCTCGGTGGATGTCTCAAGGAGCTCGAGCTGAGCGACGATGGGCGCTCGGTCAAGACCGGCCGCTACGATCCACCCTCGAGCCTGGAGGAGATCGGACGTGTCGAGGCTTCGCACGGGAGCGACGAATGCGGCGGCTCTCGCGGCAGCTACGTGGTGGCCGAGAATCTGCTTCGCAATCGCGCGGCGGAGATGGGTGCGTCCTACGTGAAGATCGTGGAGACGGATCGCCCGCACACGGACGACGAATGCGTTCACAACAAGTGGACCATCCGCGGCGTGGCCTACCGCGGAGAGCTGGAGCGCGTTCCGCCGCCCACGGCCGGGGGTGAGGACCTCGCCTCGCCGCCGCCGGGGGACGACGAGACTCCGGATCCGACACCCGCGCCCCCGCCCACGACCGACGACGTAGCGCCGCCGCCCGCCGCCACGAGCACGAGCGAAGAGCCGCCCCCTCCGCCGCCCGCAGCGGCCGAGGAGGAGGAGTCGGCATCGACCGAGGATCGACAACCGCGGTGAAGCCCCGACGACGAACGCCCACGCGGTGTTCGTCCTCCGACAGATAGGCTTCGTTCGAACGGGCTGGCCTCCATCCTGAGGCGCTTGCGCCGCGTGGCGGGCGATCGGACCATGGCTCGGCTTTCGTGTCCCTCGACATCGAAACCATCGCGGTCGTGCAGAGCCATGCGTCCGGGCGCGAGACCGTCCTGCCCATGGCGGACCTCGCCCGTGCTGCGCACGGAACCGAGGCGCTCGATGAGCTGCGCCTCTTTCTCGAGTCGTTCCTGGGCTCGGCGCGCGCGGAGGTTCGGGCGAGCTTCTCCTCCGAAGCGGACGTCGCGCTGCGCTTCACCGACGTCACGGTGCCGCACGAGGCCACGCCCAAACGCTTCCGCCTGCCGCCGACCCTGACGGTCGCCTCGCTGGTGGCCACGGCCAAGGGAGGGACGTGGGTCATCGTTCTGCCGCTCCAGTACACCTTCTGGGTCGACAAGCGTGAAGACGTCGACGAAGCGATCGAGCGCGAGACGGTGCGGGTGTCGGCGGCGAAGGGACCGGACGCTTACCTGAAGCTCCTGCCCTCGGGCGACGTGGAGATCACGCGGCTCGTCATCGCGCTCGCCGAGAGCGGCGCGGAGGTGGCGGCGTCGGCGCGCAAGAAGCACGCGCTCCTCGAGAAGGCCACCGCCAAGAAGAACGCCATGACGGTGCTCGGCACCGTCGCGTCGCCCTGGCACGACGAGCGACTCGAGAAGCGCCACGCGCCCATCGTGGGGCGAGAGCGCGAGCTGGCGAGCCTCAGAGCGCTCCTCGAGAGCGAGACCCGCACCTCGGTGCTCCTGCTGGGGGACGAGCTCGCCGGCAAGTCGGCGCTCTTCGGCGCGTGGTTCGACGAAGCGAAGCGGCGCGGCGCGGCGCGCCCCGTCTACCGCACCTCCGCGGCGCGTCTTCTGGCGGGGATGAGCGGGCTCGGGCAGTGGCAGGCGCGGGTCGCGCGGGTTCTGGCGGCGATCGAGACCCTCGACGCCATCCTCTATTTCGAGAACCTGGGCGAGCTCTTCGGCGATCGCGCCGGTCAGGGCGTCGACATCCCCGGTGTGATGAAGGCGTTCATCGACGAGGGGAGGGTGCGCGTCGTCGCCGAGGTCGAGCCGAAGTCGCTGGACGTCCTCGAGCCGCGCAACGGTGGCTTCTTCGCCGGGCTCACGCGGGTGCGGGTCCCGCCCCTCGACGCCGCCGCCTCTTCCGAGGCGCTGGTGGCGCTGCGGGCGCATCACCTCGAGACTCAGCCGGATCGCCCGCGCCTCTCGCCCGACGCGCTGGGGACGATCGTGCAACTCACCGAGCGCTATCTCCCGTACCTACCCCACCCGGGCAAGGCCGTGCGCCTCTACGACGAGGTGCGCGGGGCGCACGAAAAGGATCCCTCGCTGGTCGGGATGGCGGCGGACGTGCGCGTCGCCGACGTCGAGGCTCACTTCAGCGTGCAGACCGGCATCCCGCGGATGCTCTTGGGCGAAAAGGAAGCGCTCGACCTGGCGGAGGTGGAGGAGCGTCTGAGGCGCCGGGTGATCGGACAGGGTCACGCAGTCGACCAGCTCGTCCAGACGGTCGCGGTGATGAAGGCCTCGCTGAGCCCCACGGACAAGCCCCTCGGCGTCTTCCTCTTCGTCGGTCCGACCGGCGTCGGCAAGACCGAGCTGGCGCGCGCCCTCGCCGAGCTCGTCTTCGGCTCCGAGGGGCGTCTGTCGCGCTTCGACATGAGCGAGTACGCCGACGCGGGGGCGAGCGCGCGGCTCATTCGCGGAACCGATCGGCGCGACGGACTGCTCACGCGAGTGATCCGCCAGCAGCCTTTCGGGATCGTCTTGCTGGACGAGATCGAGAAGGCGCATCCGGCGGTCTACGATCTGCTTCTGGGGGCGCTCGGGGAGGCACGCCTGTCCGACGCGCGGGGCCGCACCGCGTTTCTGCACAACACCATCGTCATCATGACGAGCAACGTCGGCGCTCGCGCGAACAAGCAGCGCATCGGCATCGGCGCGTCAGAGAGCACCGACCTCGAGCGCTACGTGGACGCCGCTCGAGAACACTTTCGGCCCGAGTTCCTGAATCGGCTCGACCGATTGATCCCCTTCCATCCACTCTCCACCGAGGAGATCCGACGCATCTCCCGCATCCAGCTCCGCGGTATCTCGCGGCGCCGCGGGTTGACGGAGATCGGCGTGGAGCTGGACGTCTCCGACGAGGTGCTCGACCACCTCGCGGCGCGCGGTTACTCGGAGGCCTACGGCGCGCGCGCTCTGCGGCGCACTCTCGAGGACGAGCTCGTCGTTCCGGTGGCCGAGCTCCTCTCGCGCGAGGCGGAGTCCGCGCGCTCGTCGGTGGTGACCGCATCGATGAGCGACGCGGGCGAGATGCGTCTGTCCCTGTCACGCGCCGAGGGCGCGTCGGGCGAGACGCGCGGGCGGAGCCCCTTCCACCGCATCGCGGAGCGGCGGCGCGCCGTCGACGCCTGGTATCACCTGCCGCCCCTGGTTCAGCTCCGAGAGCAGGTCGAGTTCCTCGTCGCACAGATGAACGATCTCGCCCGCGCGAGAAAGCCGAAGGCGAAGAAGCGGGCGGCGGCGCTGATGCCGAAGCTGGCGGCCGATCACCATCGCCTCGAGGAGCTCGCCCAGCGACTCTCCTCGCGGCGCGCAGACCTCTGCGCCATCGAAGAGCTCGCCTTCGCCGCGCACCTCGGCGGTCGCGACGAGGAGCAGCAGAGCCAGCTCGTCGAGGCGCTCGACATCGTCGTGGACTTTCGCGCGTCTCTCCCCTACGCGCTCCTGGCGCTTCACGAGCAACGCGACGCGGCCACCTTCGTCCTGCAGCAGCCCGACGGCAACGGCGGCCTCGCGCGCTGGCTCCTCCCCCTCTTCGAAGCGGCTCGGATCCGCGGCTACCACCTCGCGATCCACGTGCCCGCCTCGCGCCCGCAGCCGGGGGTGTCCTCCTGGCCGGAGGATCGCTTCTGGGGGCCGCCGCAATCGACCGCCTGGGCACGGGCAGAGCTCGAGGCGCCGAGCAGCACGCTCCGCGATGCGCTGCTGACGGTCAAGGGGCCGTACGCCGGCGCCCTGCTCGCGCTCGAATGTGGGCTCCATCGGTGGATCGTTTCGAGCGACCGCGGCAAGACGGCGCATCTGTCGGTGACGCTCGCGTCGATGCGAGGTGACGTCACGAGCCAGGACCACGTCAGCAAGCTCTTCCGGCCGCGTTCACTCGCGAACCGCGCCACGCTCTTGCGTACGCCCGCGATGCGCGAGCTCGACGTGCCCGCGGAGCTCCTGCGCATCCTTCACGGGGAGGTGGTGCTACCGCTTCCGGACGACTACTGGGCGGTCTTCGAGGAGACGGCGACCGAGCAGCTGATCGCCATCGCGGCGTCGGGGCGCACCCTCGCCGACGAGATCGGCGTGGTCCCGGCGCATGACGGAGAGGGCGCGGGCGACGAGGGGGACGCGACGTGAACTTCGCGATCGCCGTCTACGAGTCGAGGAGTCCGTCGGGGCTCGTCTGGCGCACCCTCGGCCTCGGGGCCTACGACGAGAAGGCCAGTGGGCGTACCGACGTGCGCCTGCAGAAGGCGCTCACCGACACGCTCAAGGCGAGGCTCTGCAAGCTCGAGCCCGCCGCGCAGCACCTCTTCGACTTCCCGGTCGGGATCCACCTGTCGCGCGAGCACCTCGAGCTCTCCTTCAAGGGCGGGGGAAAGCGTCAGACGGTGACCGGACGCTTTCCGATCGTGCTCATGCCCCATTGGGTGCGCGAGGGTGAGCGGCGCACGCGCTACTTCCATCCCGCGCGTCCAGAGCAATGGGCATGGCTCCATCCCGATCATCCGCTCGCCGACCAGGCGCGGCTCTTCTTCTCCGATCGATGGTCCGAGCTGAGCCGGGAGCAGATCGAGGAACTCGCCACCGACGGCAAGGACACCATCCGGCGCGTCGCCTTCTCCGTCGACCCGAGGACCATCCTCGACGGCCTCGAGTCGAAGCCGGGCGTTTGGGACGACCTCGACGTGGACCCTCTTCGTCGAAAGAAGAAGAGGAAGAAGAAGCGTGGCCTCGTCGTGCTGCCGGGCGTCGCCACCGACATGACGACGCAGCTCCTCGAGCGGGCGACGGAGCTCGGCGTTCGGAGAAAGCCCTACGCGTCGCGCATGGAGATGTTGCTCTGCGGCAGCAGGAAACGCTCGACGGTGGTGCTCGGTCCGCCAGGGGTCGGGAAGACGACCATCATTCGGCGCACCATCACCGACCTCGCCGTGGCCGACGGTTATTTCGCGCATCGAAACCTCGATCAGATCCACCATGTCTATCGTCTCAGCGGGCGGCGGATCATCGCGGGCATGTCCTACCTGGGAGACTGGGAAGAGCGGTGCGTGCAGATCCTCGAGGAGGCCCGGACCAACCCGGTGATCCTGTGGATCGACGACATCGCGGACATGGCGAGGCTCGGCCAGACCCGGGACAGCGAACGGAATCTGGCCGAGTTCTTCCGCGGCCCGGTCGCACGCGGCGAGGCGGTGGTGGTCGCCGAGGCGACGCCCGAACGCTGGCAGCGCCTCGAGGCGGAGGCGCCGTCCTTCGCGGCGACTTTCGCGCGCACGGTGGTGGCGCCCACCGACGACGCCGAGACCCTCTCCCTCCTCTTCCGCGCCGCGCGCGTCCACGAGCGCAAGCAGAACGTCGCGGTCGAGCCGCGCGCCTTCAAGACGATCCTCGACCTCGGCGCCTCGCTCTTCCCCGACTCGGCCCTGCCCGGGAGCGCGCTCGATCTCCTCGCGGAGCTGGTGCGCTCGTCCGGGGACCCGGCGATGGACCGAGTCCGGAAGCATCTCGAGGCCGGCCAGAAGATCGCCGCGGTCAAGGCCTATCGGCAGGCGACGCGCATCGGGCTCAAGGAGGCGAAGGACGCCGTCGAGTCGATGATGGAGAGCTCGCCCGTGGTCCGCGGTCAGCCGCGTTACGCGCGCAAGCTCGAGGGGCGCGACGTGCTCACGCTCCTGAGCGACAAGACGGGGCTGCCCACCGAGCTCCTCGAGCTCGAGCGGCGCCTCGACCCCGAGGACGTCGCGCGCACGTTCCGCCGCTACGTGATCGGGCAGGAGGCGGCGGTGAAGGCGGCGCAGGATCTCTTCCTGAGGATCCGCGCCGGGCTCACCGCGCCCGGCCGTCCCTACGCGGTCTATCTGCTCACCGGGCCCACCGGCACCGGCAAGACCGAGCTCGCCAAGTCCATCGCCGAAGGGCTCTATGGCGACCGCTCGCGCCTGTTGCGCCTCGACATGAGCGAGCTCTCGGGCCCCGACGCCGTCGCGCGTCTGATCGGCGACGACTACGACCCGGATGGGATGCTCACCTCGCGGGTTCGGGAGCAGCGCTTCAGCGTGGTGCTCCTCGACGAGATAGAGAAGGCGCACCCGTCGGTGTTGCAGTTGATGCTGCAGGTCTTCGACGAGGGCCGCCTCACCGACGCCCGCGGGCACACCGCGGACTTCACCCACTCGGTGGTGCTGATGACCTCGAACCTCGGCGCGCAGACCACGGATTCCGCTCGGATTCGGCCGCGACGGAGGCGAGGTCACGGCGCGAATGGTGGACGCGGTCAAGGAGTTCTTCCCGCCCGAGCTCTTCAACCGCATCGACCGCGTCGTTCCCTTCTCTCCGCTCGGGCGGGAGGCGGCGATGCAGATCGCGCGCAAGGAGCTGCGCCTCCTGCTCGGGCGGCGCGGCCTCGTCGATCGCCGCGTGTGGGCGACGCCGACGCGCTCGGTGGTGGCCAAGGTGGTGGAAGAGGCGTTCACGCCGCGCGACGGCGCACGACCGGTGAAGAAGTACCTCGAGGACCGCGTCGCCAGCGTGCTGACCGACCACCTCTGCCAGGGCGGGGCCGCGTCGATGCGGCTGCTCAGGGTATACGTGCGCGGCGGTGAATTCGCGGTGCACTCCGAGGCGCTGGTGGAGGCGGAGCCGACGCCGGGGCGCTTCGCGCTCGCGGAGGTGGTGGACGCCACGCGCGAGGAGGTCGTCGAGGCGCTGCGGGAGGCCGCGTCGTTCCTCCGTCGCCAGGGCGACGCCGGCGTGCGGCGCGCCATCGAGAAGGGGATCAGCGAGCGAATGCGGAGCGGCGAGACAGACGCCGTCTACGAGCTGGAGATGGCGCGACAGTCGCTCGAGTCGCTGCACGAGCAGATCGAGGAGGCGCTTTCGAGCGTCCCCAGCGGTCCGGCTCGGGTGCGGCGCGGCGTGGGCAGCCAGCCGAAGCGGCGTGCGCGGGCGCGACTACATCGTCGGACCAAGCCGCTCTTGAAGGCGGAGGCCCTCTCTCTTCTCGCCGAGGCGACCTTTCTCGAGCGCGTCCTCGGTCGAGGTGAAGCGGGGCAGGATTGCCACGCGGTCTTCATCGAGCTGCTCCGCCTGGGTGAGGGCGTGGTCGGGCCGCGGCCTCTCGTCGAGAGTAGCGGGCTGGTGCCGTGGCTGGTCGAGACCTATCGGCGCGCCCGAGGCGAGTGCGACGGTGTGGCTGCTCGCCGTCGGGGCGAGTCGCTGCTCACGCTGCCCGACGAGCCCAACGCCGCCCTCGACCTGCTGCCGACCGAGCGCCCGGATCACGTCGTGATGAAGATGGTGGGCCTCCACGTGGTCGACTTCTTCGAGGGAGAGACCGGATGTCACGTCTGGGAGTCGGTCCAGGCCGGCACCGAGGTGCTGCGGGTGCGCGCGGTGCCCGCCCCCGTCGGCACGACCGCGGCCGAGATCATCGAAACGCACCTCGCGCGGCGCCGCGCCTTCGACCAGGCGCTCGAGGCGGGCACTGCTCCGCTCCCGGAAAACCCCGAGTCGCTCCTGCCGATTGTCCGTTCGATCCGCTTCGATCCTCCACGCTCGCGCGGTCAGGTCGCTCCGCTCACCATCGAGGACTACGGGCTCGCGGACGCGCGCCACGGGGAGATGAGCTCGCCGCACGAGCTCCTGGCCGAGCTCCTCTCGGTGCGCATGACGAAGCTCGAGGAGCCCCCGGAGGGTGCCGGTGGCTGAGCAGAAACCGGGATTCCGTGTCTACGTGATCGAGCAGCACGACGGCCGGCTCGTCGGCATCCTCATGCGGCACAAGGAGTACTGGAACGACCAGCCACCCCCCTCCGGCTACGGCCGGACGGAGGCTGAGATGCTCCAGGAGATCGAGGCCCGCATCCACGAAGCCCGCGCCGGAGGCGACGAGATCGATCGCTACCTGTGGACCGAGCGCTTCCAGACCCGTCGCGCGACGATCTCCGTTCACCCCGCGACGATGGTGGAGACGCTGCCGGTCTTCGGCCACCGGATCACGCCGCTCCGGCTGGGCTTCGCCTGGAGCAAGCACGCGTCGGGCGCGTATCGGGTGATGCTCCCGCAGTGGGGCTGGTGGTCGCTCTTCGAGGATTCTCGACGACGCCTCCGAGGTCCTCGAGTCCCTGGTGGGCGGCGCCCTGCACGGCGCCTCACCGCGCTGGCTCTACGACTTCCGAGACCAGGTGCAGGAGCGCGTGCTCGAGTGGCGTCCGGAGCGGCTCGTCGAGCAGCGCGCGCGGCCGGGCGCGGGCGACGATCTCGCCGAGCTCCCCGAGCTGAGCCGCGTCGCCGACGAGTGGGTCCGCCGTGCACGCCGCAAGAAGCTCCCGCTGGTGGTCGGGCAGGACGACGTGTCGGAGCTCGTCACCCAGCTCCTGCTCGAAGCGCCGCAGCCGGTCGTCCTGGTCGGCCCGCCGGGGGTGGGTAAGACGGCGGCGATGCGGAAGGTGGCCGCGCGCTTGGCCAAGAGCGATGGAGCGCCGCGGCTGTGGGCGACCTCAGCGGAGCGGATCCTCGCCGGCATGGTCTACCTGGGCATGTGGCAGGAGCGTTGCCTCGCCCTGGTCGAGGAGCTGGCCAGGGACGGTGACTACCTGTACGCGGGTCGGCTCAGCGAGCTCTGCCGGCCGCTCGGAGGCGGTGGGTCGGTGGCGGATGCGCTCGAGGGGGCGATCGTGGATCGCAACATCGGGTTCGTCGCCGAGTGCAGCGAAGCCGAGCTGGTCCACTGCCGGAGGGCGCAGCCGACGTTGGTCAACGCGTGCAGGGTGGTCCACCTCCACGAGGCGAAGTCGGATCGCATGCTCGAGCTGATGCAGACTTATCAGTTGCGCATCCGCAGCCCGCGCGTCATCGCGCCCCGCGGTCTCGGCCGGGCGGTGCGCCTCCTCGACCGCTATGTGACGGCGACGCGCTTCCCGGGCAAGGGCTTCGCATTCCTCGATTGGCTTTCGCGCGAAGGAAGCGGCAGTCGAGCGCGCACGCTCGATCCCGACGACGTGACGCGCGCCTTCGCCGACTACACCGGCCTGCCGGTCGAGCTCATCAGCGACGCCCACTCCGCCACCGCCGACGCCATCGCTTCCCGGCTGAAGCGCGGCGTCGTGGGGCAGGACCATGCCTGCGCCGTCAGCGGACGGGTGCTGGCGCGCTTCAAGGCCGGGATGAGCGATCCGGGGCGGCCGCTGGGCGCGCTCTTCTTCGTGGGACCGACCGGTGTCGGCAAGACGGAGCTCGCCAAGCAGCTCGCGCGCTACATGTTCGGCGACGCCAGCCGCATGGCGCGCTTCGACATGGCGGAGTACGGGCACCGGGGCGCCTCACGAAGGCTCCTCGACGTAGGCGACGGCGTGGTCAGCCTGGCGACGAAGCTCGCCGCGCAGCCGCTGTCTCTCGTCCTCTTCGACGAGATCGAGAAGGCGCATCCCGAGGTCCACGACCTGCTCCTCGCGGTGCTCGACGAGGGTCGCCTCACGGACGTCGACGGGCGGCTGGTGGACGCGCGGATGGCGCTCTTCGTGATGACCTCCAACCTCGGTGCCGGCGCTGCGCCGCGGGTCGGCTTCGGCGACGCGAAGAGCGAGACCTATCTCGGGGCGGTGCGCGCTCATTTTCGGCCGGAGCTCTTCGGGCGGATCGATCACGTCGTCCCCTTCCGGCACCTCGCGCCCGAGGACGTCGCGCGCATCGTGGACCTCGAGCTGGCGAAGGTTCGCGAGCGACCCGGCTTCCTCCGCCGCGGCATCACCCTCGAGGTCGCATCCGACGTCCGCGCTTGGCTCGCCGATCGCGGCTACCACCGCGAGTGGGGGGCGCGCCCGCTCCGCCGACTCATCGAAGAGATGGTCGTCTCCCCCGCCGCCATCGCCCTGGCGCGCGACCCGAGCCTCTCGGGCGTGGCGCTGTCGGTCATGCTGCGCGGCGGCGTGCCGCGCGTCGTCGCCTGAGCCGGCGCCCACAGAGAAGATACGGCCAGGTGAGCGCCAGACCCCAAGACGCGTGGGAGCCCGGCCGCCACTCGCACGACAGCCGCAGCCTCCGCCTCCCCGGAAGACCGTCATGCCGGCATCCCCGCCGTCCGCGTCGCGCTCGCCGCTGTCACGCCGGGTCCTGCCGGAGTCCCCGCGGCTCTCGCATCCCTCTTCCGGCGTCGCCAATCGCGCGGCCGCGTCGCCTGGCGCCCATCGAAGCGCCCGCGTCCGGGACGCCCGCATCGGGGATGCCCGCGTCCCCCGCGTCGGGGATGCCCCCGTCGAGGAGCGTCATCGCCGGGCAAGGCGCGGGGTCGGCGCCGTTGGGCTCGGTATCTCCGTCGCAGTCGCCCTCACGCCAGTCGAAGCCCATGGGAGGGGCGCAGGCCAGAACCTGAGAGGGGCTGGTGAAGCCGCAGTAGCTTGCGCCCATCGAATCGAGGAACTCGCAGACGCCCATTACCTCGCCCGAGCCATCGGTCAACGGCAGGGCTTCCATCAGGTGAGTGCAGCTGCCTACGACCGTGGTGCCATCAGCGGCTTCGTACGAGCAGTCGCCATCCGAATCGCAACACAGCGCGGTGAATGCTTGGTAGTTGCACGTGACGTCCCCGCCCAGCCCGAGGACGCTGCACGAAGCCGAACAACTCGTACAAGAGACGTCGGGAAGTGGCGCGCAGCCGCCGGCCGTCAATATGAAGGTGTTCGCGCTCGCGACGCTCGCCCCGAACGAGAGCGAGGCCAGGCATGCCGCGGGGTGAGGGCGAAGCGCACCTTCCCAGTGTATCAGTCCGGTCGGTCCCCGCCCACGTGGCAGACCAGTGGCTTGTGGTCGAAGTAGGAATCCGCGAGAACGGCGGGGACGCCTTCGGTGACGCCGGGGACCTCGCACTGGCCGTCGAAGACGTCGCTCACCACGTTGTCGATGATGAAAAGCGCGTAGGTCGGCGTCGCCGTTCGTCCGACGTCGTTCACGAAGTGGAAGGGTTTCCCGTCACCCACGAACTGCGAAAAAGTGGCGGCGCTCGTGTCGCCGTCTGCGAACTGGACCGGGTCGGTGTTGAGGTCGCCCATGATGATGTTGGCCGTGCCGTTGGCCGCGGGCTCTCCGTCGCCGGTGCCCAGATCCACGAAGACCTGATCGAACTGCTGCTGGCGGCAGCCCATGTCGTCGACGGTGATGCCGCTCGTGCCCTGAAGTCCCACGACCGTGATGGTGCCGCCGTCTACCAGGTCCACGCGCGCCCTGCCGACGCGAGAGCCGCCGCCGCAATCGGGGACGCGCGCGCCGTCGAGATGATCGAGGCAGAGGTCGGAGTCGCAGCCGCGGATGGTGCCGAAGTCGCGCCGAACGGCGATGCACTTGTCGGGCTTGCCGAGATTGCAGGCGACCTGATAGCCGGCGCCGAGGACGACGTTGGCGACGGTGGGATCTCCAGCCGTCCACGTCTCGCAGACGAAGGAGGGGTAGAACTCCGCGGGGATCATCTCGCACTCCCCCGAGTAGAAGATCTCCTGAAAGGCGACGATCTCCGGCTGCGCGTCCGCGAAGAAGCGCGTGACCGCCTCCACCGCGGGCACCCACGCGAGCCCATCCCCGTAGTACATGTCCGAGATCGTCGCCTGCTCGGGGGTCCAACCATCATCGGGGCTCTCATCAGCGAGTGACGCGGTGGTCCCCGTGTTGAAGGTCACCACCGTGAACTCGAGCTCGGGCGGCATCGGCGTTTCGTCACCGCCGCAGCCGAGCGCGAGCAGCGGGCAGAGGAGGCAGAGCAGGCAGAGGGCGCTCTTCATGCGCGGAGGATGGCGCAGGACTCGCACCCGGTCGAACCAAACGTTTGCGCCCGGAGACCGAGGGCCTCCGGGCGCGATGCGCAGGCGAGCGTGGGGCCGCTCAGCCCTCGAGCTCGGTCTCGAGCTGCGACAGGTCGGGGAGCTCGTCGAGGTTCGGCAGGATGACGATCTCGATGCGGCGGTTCTGCGCGCGTAGCTCCGGGGTGGAGTTGTCGTTCAGCGGCTGGGTGTCGGCGTAGCCGGCGGCGCCGAGGTTCTCGGGGCTGACGCCGTGCTCGGCGAGGAACTTGGCGACCTCCACGCCGCGCGCGGCGGAGAGCTCCCAGTTCGACGCGAAGCGGCGGCTGCGGATCGGGATGTTGTCCGTGTGCCCGGCGATGAGGAAGCGTCGGTTCTCGATGCTGGCGAGCACGCCCGCGACCTGCTCGAGGGTCTCCTCCCCGTCCTCCTTGAGGTCGGCGCGGGCCGAGTCGAAGAGGATGCCCTCGGGCAGCTCGACCACCATCTGACCGCGGACGATGCGCACACGGAGCTGACCGGACTCGGTGAGCGCGCGGAACTGCTCGATCACCCGGCGGAAGCTCGCGAGGCGCGCCTGCTGAGCGGCCTCACGTGCGCGTGCTTCTTGGAGCTGACGGGCGCAGGTGTTCCGTGCCTCCTCGAGGCTCTCGAAGTTGGCTCCGGCCTCGTTGAGGCGCGCGACCATCTGGTCGTTCTCCTGCTGGAGCTCCGTGAGGCGGGCCAGGGTCTCGTCGTGCTCCGACTGGAGCGCCTCGAGCTGGCGCCGAAGGTCCGCGTTCTGTTCCTCGAGCTCAGCCGTGCAGCCGGCGACCAGGCTGGCGACGATCCCGAGCACCACCATGAAAGTCTTGTTCAGCATGGCCGCGAACCCTACCGCCCTCGTCCCAGAACACAAGACCGGATCGGCCGGACCGGCGGGGTGAAGGGCGCTCGGGGGCGCTGGGAACGTGGCACCAGCGCCGCTGATTCGATAGGATTTTCGTGCATGACGGCTGCAGTCACGGTCAACGGCGAGATCCTGTCCCTCGAAGGTGTCGATCCCAACGAGACCCTGCTGTGGTTTCTTCGCCGGCACGGCCTCACCGGCGCGAAGGAGGGATGCGCGGAAGGGGAGTGCGGCGCCTGTGCGGTGGCGCTCCTGCGCGACCTCGGCGACGGGGCGCGCTACGAAGCCATCAACAGCTGTCTGGTGCTGGCCTCGGCGATGGCGGGTCAGGAGCTGGTGACCGTCGAGGGAATGGCGTCGGGACAGACGCTGCATCCGGTGCAGGCGGCGATGGTGGAGCAGGGCGGCTCGCAGTGTGGCTACTGCACGCCGGGGTTCGTGGTGAGCCTCTTCGCCGAGTACTACCGGCCGGGACGCGATGGATACGATCCGGAGTCCGTGGGCGGAAACCTCTGCCGCTGTACCGGCTATCGGCCGATTCGCGATGCGGCGCGGAGCATGGGCCCGGTGCCGGAGGGCGACCGCTTCGCCGCCCGCCTCGCCTCCGGCGCCGAGGCGCTGGTCTCGGTGAAGACGAACGGGGGCAGTCGTCGCTTCCATCGACCCGCGAATCTCTCCGAGCTCTACGACATCCTGTCGGCGGAGCCCGACGCCAAGCTCGTCAACGGTGGAACCGACGTGGTCGTCGAGGTGAATCAGCGCGACTCGCGCTTCGAGACCATCGTCTCGCTCGAGGGCGTGGCCGAGCTCCTCCGCTGGGACGAGACGGACGAAGCGTTGATCATCGGTGCGGGCGTACCACTGAGTCGGGTCGAGGAGCGCGTGGACGGCCAAGTGCCGATGCTCTGCGAGCTGCTCCCGCTCTTCTCGTCGCGTCTCATTCGCAACCGCGCCACCTTCGGCGGCAACCTGGTCAACGCGTCTCCCATCGGCGATGGCCCGCCGGCGCTCCTCGCCCTCGGCGCCGAGCTGATCCTGGGGTCGGCGAAGGGAGAGCGCGTGGTGCCTCTCGACGGGTTTTTCACCGGGTATCGGCAGACCGGGCTCGCCGAGGGGGAGGTGGTGCTCGCGGTGCGGATCCCCAAGCCTTTCCCGCGGATCGGCCGCTTCTACAAGGTGAGCAAACGAGTGCTCGACGACATCAGCACCGTCGCGGCGGCCTTCGCCCTCGACCTCGACGACGACGAGCGGGTGACGTCGGCCCGGCTGGCTTATGGCGGGGTCGCGGCGACGCCCATCCGGGCGCACGACGCTGAAAAGGCGCTGCTGGGCGAGCGCTTCACCGCGAAGAGCGCCCAGAGGGCGTGCGCAGTGCTTCGCAACACCCTGACCCCCATCACCGACCACCGCGGCAGTGACGCGTATCGCAGAGCGATGGTGGAGCAGCTCCTGATGAAGCTCCACGCCGACACGCAGATGGGAGGCGTCCTGCCATGAAGAGCGAGAAGAACGTCGGCAAGGCCATCCCCCACGAGAGCGCGCGCGGTCACGTCACCGGCGCCGCCATGTACACCGACGACCTGGTCGACCGGTACAACGGGATGCTCCACGCCTGGCCGGTGATGGCGCCGCACGCGCACGCGGAGGTGGTGACGATCGATCCCGGTGCGGCCTACGAGGTGCCCGAGGTGGTGCGGGTGCTGACGCGCGAGGATGTGCCGGGAGAGAACGACACGGGCGCGGCGCGCCGCGACGAGCCGCTCTTTCCGGAGGTCGTCGTCTATCACGGCCAGGCGGTGTGCTGGGTGCTGGCCGAGAGCGTCGAGGCCGCGAAGCTGGGTGCGGCGGCGGTGAAGGTCGCGTATCGGGAGCTCGCGCCCATCGTGGGGATCGAGGCGGCCATCGAGGCCGAGAGCTTCCACACCGACGCGCTGGTGATCCACCGCGGAACGCCCGCCGAGGCCATCGCCGACGCCGCGCACATCGGTGCAAGGCGAGCTCCACGTCGGCGGGCAGGAGCACTTCTATCTCGAGACGCAGGCGGCGCTCGCCTACTACGACGAGGACGGGGCCCTCTTCGTGCACAGCTCGACCCAGCATCCGAGCGAGACGCAGGAGATCTGCGCGCGGGTGCTCGGCCTCGAGAAGAACGCGGTGACCTGTCAGTCCCTTCGCATGGGCGGGGCCTTCGGCGGCAAGGAGGTCCAGGCGAATCCGTGGGCGGCGATGGCTGCCATCGGCGCGCACGCCACCGGACGCCCCGTGCGCGTGCGCCTCGACCGGCAACGCGACTTCATCCTCACCGGCAAGCGGCATCCCTTCCTCGGGCGCTACCGAGCTGGCTTCGACGACGACGGGCGAATCCGCGGCGTGGAGATCGAGCTCTACTCCGACGGCGGCTGGAGCCTGGACCTGAGCGAGCCGGTGATGTTCCGCGCGATGTTCCACGTGGACAACGCCTACAACCTTCCCCACGCGCGCGTGGTGGGGCGCGTGTGCAAGACGAACACGACTTCGCACACCGCGTTCCGCGGCTTCGGCGGTCCTCAGGGGATGGTGGTCTGCGAGGAGGTCCTCGACCGCATCGCGCGCACGCTCGGGATCGATCCGATGATCGTGCGCGAGCGGAACTTCTATCGCGAAGGCCAACACGCCCACTACGGCCAGCTCATCAAGGACGCGGGCCGCATCGAGCGCATCTGGCGCGGCCTCGAGAAGAGCAGCGACATCGAGACGCGGCGGCGCGAGGTCGAGGCGTTCAACGCGAAGAGCCCACACAGGAAGCGGGGGCTCGCGATCACCCCCGTGAAGTTCGGCATCTCCTTCACCACCGCCTTCTTCAATCAGGCGGGGGCGCTGGTGCTGATCTACGCCGACGGAAGCGTGCAGGTGAGCCACGGCGGCACCGAGATGGGTCAGGGCCTGCACACCAAGATGCTGCAGATCGCCGCGGATGGGCTCGGAGTCCCGCTCGATGCGGTGCGCCTCATGCCGACGCGGACCGACAAGGTACCCAACACCAGCGCGACCGCCGCGTCCTCCGGGACGGACCTGAACGGCGCGGCGGTACAGGATGCGTGCGACCAGCTGCGCGAGCGTCTCGCCGAGGTGGCGGGGCGCGTCTTCTCGCGGCCGCCGGGGGACATCGTCTTCGAACAGGGTCGCGTTTATCCCTTCGATCGCGCTGGCGATGCCATCGCCTTCTCCGAGCTCACGCGCCGCGCTTACCTCGAGCGCACCCAGCTGAGCGCGGCCGGGTATTACCGGACGCCGCACATCGCCTACGACGCCGACGCTGGACGCGGCAAGCCGTTCCACTACTACGCGTACGGCGCGGCGGTGAGCGAGGTCGAGGTCGACGGCTTCACGGGCATGTTCGAGATCCGTCGCGTGGACATCCTGCACGACGTCGGGAGCTCGGTTTCGCCGCTCGTGGACCGCGGCCAGATCGAGGGCGCCTTCGCGCAGGGCGTCGGGTGGCTCACCAGCGAAGAGCTGGTCTGGGACGACGCGGGCGTTCTGCGCACCTTCGGCGCGTCCACCTACAAGCTGCCGACCCTCGGCGAGTGCCCCGAGGACTTTCGCGTGGAGATGCTCCCCAAAGCGGCCGAGCCCACGGTGATCAAGGGCAGCAAGGCGGTGGGCGAGCCTCCCTTCATGCTCGCTCTGAGCATGCGCGAAGCGATCCGCGACGCCGTGGCCGCCTTCGGCGAGGCACCGGAGCGGGTCGACCTCGGCTGCCCTTCGACGCCGGAGGCGATCTTCTGGGCCATCGAGGCGCTGCGAAAGAGCGTCGCCCGCGAAGCCGCCGCGGAGTGATCAATTGTCGATGGCGCTCCCGCCGCCTGGTCCACCACGCGTCCACCGAGAAGCGTCCCGCGCCGGTGAAGCCGAGCGTCACGAAGGGGATGGCGTAGAGGAGCGCGAACTCCTTCTTCGACCAGGGATCTCCATCGTGGACGATGAGCGCCGCCACCAGCATGGTGATCACCAAGGGCACGATCGCCACCCGTGTGGCGGCTCCCGCCATCACCAGCGCTGCGCAGACGACTTCGGCGAAGACGGCGAGGGCGAGGCTGGTCGGAGCCCCGACGCCGAGCGGGTCGGAGAAGCTCTCGGAGAGCTCGGCGTAGCGCGCGACCTTCTCGAGGCCGTGCCCGAAGAGCATGAATCCGCCGACCCCCACGCGGAGGAGCAGCAAGCCCAGGTCCGCGGCGAGCTTTCGTCGTGCGTCGTTCACGTCGCCTGCCTGGAGCAGTTGAGGGCGGGGCGCAACCCCGTGCAGCGCTCCGGTCAGCCCGCGCGTTCGAGCATCGCCTCGAGGAGGACCTGACAGCCGGCGGCGCAGTCTTCCTTGGTGGCGCTCTCGATCTCGTTGTGGCTGATGCCGTCCTCGCAGGGGATGAACACCATCGACGGTCGGCGCGACGCGCGCGATGTAGCAGGCGTCGTGGCCGGCGCCCGAGACGATGTCGCGATGGGCGTAGCCGTTCTTCTCGGCGGACCTCCGCACGGCGTCGACGCACTCGCGGTCGAACGGCACCGGCGGCGAATACCAGATCTCTTCGAGCTCGGCCTGGAGCTTCAGGTCTTCGGCCGCCCCGGCGACCGCTCTGCGCAGGTCGGCGTCCATCTCGGACAGGGTCGCGTCGTCGGGATGACGAAGATCGATCGCGAAGAAGACGCGGCCGGGGATGGTGTTGCGCGAGTTGGGGTGCACCTGAACCAGACCGACGGTGGCGCAGGCGAGGGGCGCGTTCGCGAGGCCGATCTCGTTGACGGCCTGAATGACGCGCGCCGTCCCCACCAGCGCGTCGCGGCGCGTGCTCATCGGCGTCGGGCCGGCGTGCGCCTCCTGCCCGGTGAAGGTGCATTCGTACCAGCGCTGACCCTGCGCATCGGTCACGACGCCGATCGTCTTCTTCTCCGCCTCGAGGATCGGGCCCTGCTCGATGTGCGCCTCGAAGAAAGCCTTTACGGGCTTGCCGACCGGCGCCTCACCCGCATAGCCGATGCGCTCGAGCTCCTCGCCCATGGTCTTGCCGTCGAGGTCGGCTCGGCCGAGCCCGTACTCGAGATCGAAGACCCCGGCGAAGACGCCGGAAGAGACCATCGCCGGGGCGAAGCGTGAGCCCTCTTCGTTGGTCCACGCGGAGACCTCGATGGGGGCCTGGGTCTCGATGCCCGCATCGTTCAGGGTGCGGATCACTTCGAGCCCGGACAGCACGCCGTAGATGCCATCGAACTTCCCGCCGGTGGGCTGGCTGTCGATGTGACTCCCGGTCATGACCGGAGGCGAGTCCGCGTTCTTGCCGGGCCGGCGGCCGAAGATGTTTCCCATCTGGTCGATGGTGACTTCACAGCCAGCCTCCTCACACCACTTCACGAAGAGGTCGCGCGCCGCCTTGTCGACGTCGGTGAGCGCCAGGCGGCAGACGCCGCCCTTCTCGGTCGCGCCGATCTTCGCCATCTCCATCAGGCTGTTCCAAAGCCTGTCGCCGTCGATCCGAATCGAACTCATGCGTAGCCTCCCGTGCGGGTGCGCAGACTGACCCACGGAACCGGCCTCGGCAACGGAGTCTCGCGTTCGCCTGTCACCTGCACTCAGCGGCTGCTCCCCGATCACGGGGTGATGGGTCCCCACGACCCTCTTAATCCCGGCGCTTCGTGGCGATTGAAGGGCGGCCTGCACTTTGCACAGCTCCGGGGCGGCAGGGCAGGAGGTCACGAATGAGAGAAGCAGTCATGTTGGTCGTCGCGATGGGGCTCACGGGTTGCGCCGTGGGGGGCAAGTCGGATTTCAACGACACGAAGACCCACGCCATCGTCAACGGCACCGTGTCGGGGGGGCCTACCCGACGGTCGGCTTCCTCGCGACACCGGACGGTCAGCCGTTCTGCACCGGGACGGTGATCGGGGCGCGTACCGTGCTGACCGCCGGGCATTGCGTCAATCAAATAGGCCGCACCATCACCCCGGCCGAGGTGCGCTTCGGGCAGGGCTCGGACGCGTCTTCCTCGAGTCTGACCGAGGTGTCCGCCGTGACGCTCCACCCGAGTTACGTCGGGACCGGCGTTCCCCAGAACGACGTTGCCCTCCTCACGCTGGCCACTGACGTCCCGCGGGCCACGTCGCCGCTCTACGAGTCGGCGGTGACGGTGGGTGCGGAGATGACGCTGGTGGGCTACGGCGTGAGCGACGGTCCGGCCAACACGGGCGCTGGCATCAAGCGACACGTGAAGGTCAACGTCGCCGCCGTCGACGCCGGGACCTGGCGCTACGACACCGTCGGCGGGCGCACGGCCTGCCATGGTGACTCGGGTGGTCCCGCCTTCTTCGACGTGGGCGGCACGCTCTACCTCGCGGGCGTCACCTCGTGGGGTGACGACACCTGCCTCACCATGGGCAACTACACGCGTATCGACGTGTTCCTCGACTTCATCCGCTCGGGTGTCGACTCCGGCGCGCCGGCTCCCGCACCCGCCGACACCCCGGCGCCGCCGCCCACGACCGACACCCCCGCCGACTCGGCGAGTGCGACGGGCGCCACGTGTACCGACACCTGCGAGTGGGCCTCAGACGGCGTCTGCGACGACGGTGGGCCTGGCGCCGAGTATGGCGACTGCGCCTACGGTACCGACTGCACGGACTGCGGAGCGCGCGACGGAAGCGCCCCGGCGCCTGCCCCGGCCCCGACACCCACCACGGGTGCGGCAGGTTGCTCGGACACGTGCTGGTGGGCGGGCGATGGCTTCTGTGACGACGGTGGGCCTGGCTCCGAGTACGCGGCTTGCGATTATGGCACCGACTGCACGGACTGCGGGGCGCGCGATGGAAGCGCCCCGGCTCCCGCGCCCTCGCCGACCCCCACGGGTACGGGCGGATGCAGCAACACCTGCTCCTGGGCGGGGGACGGCGTGTGTGACGACGGTGGGCCGGGGTCGGAGTTCGCGGCTTGCGACTACGGCACCGACTGCGCCGACTGCGGCTCCCGCTGAGCGCGCGTCAGATCAGGGGCAGGGGCCGTCGACGCAGATCACGTCCCCTGCCGTCGGGTATTCGCAGCAGGTGTCCGTGGCCGCGCAGGCGGCGCACGGACACGACGTGCATTCCACGCCGACCACGTAGTCGCGGCACATGCTGCTCGAGCACACCTGGCTGACGCCGCATGCGATGCCGCAGGCGCCGCAGTTGAAGACGTCGCTGGTGACGGTAGTGCACGCATCGCCGCAGGTGGTGAGCGGGCCGCAGGAGGCGCGGCAGGTGCCGGCGCGACAGACGTTGCCGCCGCAATCGTTGCCGACCGAGCCACAGTTGAGCGGGTCGATGTCCACGTCCACGCAACCGCCCATCCCGTCGTCCATCAGCCCCGGACGGCACACGCAGATGCTGCCGCTACACGCCTGCGTCGCCGCGCAGGCCATGCCCAGCGCGCCGCAGTTCTCCGGGTCGCGCGCGAGATCCACGCAGCTCGACGTACCCATCACCAGCGGCGGGGTGCAGGCGCAGGCGCCGGTTCCGCAGCTCGCGCCCAGGCCGCAAACCGTTCCGCACATCCCGCAGTTGGCGTCGTCGGTGTCCGAGTCGACTTCGCAGCCGGTGGTGGCGTCCATGTCGCAGTCGAGGAACGTCCCGTCGCAGCTCTCGATGGCGCAGACGCCCGCGGTGCACACCGGGGTGGCGTTGGTGAGCATGCATTCGTTGCCGCAGGAGCCGCAGTTCATCAGGTCCGTCATCAGGTCGAAGCCTTCGTCCACGACCGAGTCGCAGTCCTGGTCGAGGCCGTCGCAGATCTCCGCGATGCCGTCGAAACCCTCGTCCACCATGCCGTCACAGTCCTGGTCGACCCCGTCGCAGAGCTCGGCGATGCCATCGAAGCCTTCGTCGACGAGGGTGTCGCAGTCCTCGTCCATCCCGTTGCACTCCTCGGGGATCATGTCGGTGTCTTCGTCGATCGACCCGTCGCAGTCGTCGTCGCGCGCGTTACACGACTCGAGGATCCGGTCGAAGCTCTCGTCGACCCGGCCGTCGCAGTCGTCGTCGCGACCGTTGCACGCCTCCATCAAAGGCGTGCAGACGGGCGCGGTGTCCGTGCCGGCGTCGGCCCCGCCGTCGATGGTGGGAGCGGTACCGGTCCAGTCAGAGAGCTCTGCGTTGCCCACTTCGACGTTCCGGCAGACGCCATCGCCACACGTCTGCCCGGCGGCGCATGTCGTGGTGAGGCACGCCGCGTAGAGATTCATCGGCAGGACCACGGTGCGACCGGATTGGAAGGACAGGGTCGCATCACGCGCGATGACGAAGGTGCCGCCGAGCGTTCCCTCGACGTGCACGCGGACCGGACCGAGGGGCCCGCTCTCGTGGTAGGCCCCGAAGACCGCCGGAAGCGCGTTCACGTTGGCGTTGGCGGTCACCATCTTGCCGTCGGGCCCGGTCACTTCGATGGTGATGCCGTCGATCTGCCCCGGCACCGACAGGTTGGTGTCGGAGGTGACCATGATCTGCGTTCGCGCCGAGCAGCCTGCGCCGAAAGCCAACAGGCAGAGACACGCGATCGGGACGAGCCACTTCATCAGAACCTCCCCACGGCCGGGGTCGTATTGCCTTCGAGCGGCCCCTCGGTGGAGGAGGCGGCGACGCCGATGGCGATGGCCCCGCCGATGACGACGACCCCCACCACCGTCCAGAACCACCACTTGCCGAGGATGGAGCCCCCACCTCCATCGTCTTCCTCAGCAGGCGCCTCGTCATAGAGCTCGGCGTCCAGCGCCGCACCCGACGCCCAGGTCGTCGGGTCGAGCATCACGTCCTGGCTCTGACCGGCGCTGACCGAGGTTTGCTGGCGCTCGAGGACGTTGCCGCCCTGCTCCGCGGTGACGACGTGGTCGCCCGGGTCCACCGGCACCGCGACGCCGATCTGGTCGTCATCGAGGGAGCTCCCATCGAGGAGGATGGACGCCGTTCCGCGCGATTGAATCAGCGTGACGGTCAGATGGCCGATGCGCGCGTCGATCGTGCCCTTCAGCTGTGTCGCGAGACGCTGCACGTCGCGCGGTGCCTCCGCATCGTCGAGCACCGCCTGCACGTACTCGGACGCATCGACGACATGGCCGAGCTCCACCAGCGCGACGGCGAGGTTGTAGGCGATGTTCGGCGCCTGGACGATCGAGTACGCCTCCTGGAACTTCGCGGCGGCCTGCTCGTACTGGCCACTGCCGCTGAGCTCCACGCCCTCGCTGAAGAGGTCGCGCGCCCGCTGGGTGTCCGTGTCGGTCTGGGCGAGAACGACGCGCGGAAGGGTGAGCCCGATTACGAGGGCGGCGATGAGCGTGCCTGCGATTCGCATCGCCCGTGAGAATACCAGCTGGCAGGGATCGAGCGCGAGAAGTCAGGAACGTCGAAGCGCGTCGGCGCTCTTCTCTTCCAGGTCTCCCTCGGCCGTTTCGCGGAGGGCACGCGCGAGGGCGCCGTCGATCGTGGCCTCGGCCACCCGCATGAGGATGCGCCGCGCCTCCGGGTCGTTGGCTTCCTCGAGCGCGATCGCCGCCCCGAGGCGTCGCTCCGCTGGCGCGTTGGGATCTTCGAGGGTCTCGACCACGCGGATGCGCGGGATGCCCCGGTCGCGATAGTCCACCGCGCCGCTGAGGGTGCGTCGGAGCTCCTTGCGCCATTGCTCGAGCGTACGGTCGCCGCGATCGAGGCTCGAGAGCGACTCACCGGCGGCTCCTGCGAGTGCGATCGCCCGATTGATGCGGGTCACGAGGAGCAGGGCGGTGCTCCGTTCGACGGGACCGAGGTTGATCACCTCGGCGATACCCACGTGGCGCTCGAGGACGAGGGTCTGACGGAGCACGTCCTGCCCGCTCGCGACCAGGCGTGCCGCAGCGAGCTCGCGGATGGGCAGGGTGTGCTTGCGAAACTTGCCCACCGACACCCCGTCGGCGCCGACGACGATCTCTCCCGGGGAAAAGACGCGTAGGAAGAAGCGCAGCAACAGGCCCGAGCCGACCAGGTACACCAGCGCCGCGATCGCGCCGAGCCGCTCTGCCGTCACCATCGCGACGCCGCCCGGGAGGGCCCCGAGGAAGAGCGTGACCAATGAGGCGAGGGTGAACTGTCCGTTCATTCGGAGCCGAATCGCGATCCGCTGATCGGACACGTCGACGCCGGCGAGGCTGAGGATCTCGAAACCTTCGTCGGGGCTCTCGACTCTGATCTTCAGAACGTCGCCGCTCTGGAGCTCGAGCTCTGCATCGATGCGCTGGCTCAGATCGCCATGCGGGCGGACCTGGCCCTTCGCGATCTCGCTGAGCCGCACCTCGAACACTTCGCCGCCTTCCGGTTCGAGACGGATACGCGTCGAATCACCCTCGCCGCGCGCATCGATTCGCACGAGCTCGGCGCGCCGACTTCGGCCCGCGAATCGAGCGACGCCCCAACCCGCGAAGCACGCGAGCGCCGCCCAGCCGGCGCCGACACCGACGAGGGGGGCGATGTCGCGCAGCGGCTCGAGGGAGCGGAGGTACGCGAAGAGCGGCATCGCAGCCGTCAGCGCCACGCCCAGCCATCCGAGGCGCGTGGAGAGGCCGCGCCGGATCCGGGCCATCCCGGTGACGGTCAGTGGCTCGCCGGCCTCGGTCTCGGGCGGAGCGGAGTCGCTTCGCATGCGCGCAGCCTATCGTATATCCGGAGCGCCTCACCGCCCTGCGCGCGCAGGCGGGCTTCGAGGCGGATGTTCTCGTGGGCGCGGACCAGGCGCGTGACCCGGGCGATCGCGTCGTCGAGGGAGAGGAGCCGTTCTTCGAGGGTGGCCACCGCGTCCTGGGCGTCGATGTACTCGCGCGCGACGGGGGAGGAGTCGAGGTAGCGCTCGATGGCCTCGCGATGCGCGTCGATGGTGGGCATGAGGCGCGGGTCCCAGGGATCGTCCAGGATGGGCCAGCGCTCGAGGAGGCCGATGCGGAAGGCGGTCCAGGCGATGTCCGCGTCGCCGCTCGCTTCGTCGAGGCGCGTGGCCAGAGACTCGACCTCCGCTTCGAGCTCGTCGAGGCGCGCCTCGGCGTGGGCGGCATCCGAAAGGGAGAGCGACGCGCCGAGCGCACGGGCGACGGCGCGCTCGACCGGGGATGCTTCGGGCGCCGCCGAGACCGGCGGACCCTCGTCGTCGACGGACGCGCGCAGCCATCGCTCGGCGGTGGTGGTGGGGATGTCGATCGACAGCCCGGCGATGCGCGCGCGGGCGTGCGCTTCGTAAAGCGTCACCACGCCGTCACCGTCGAAGTCGACGTCGGCGGGATCGAGGGGCCGGCCGCGTGCGTCCTCGCTCGCGAGGGCGTGCAGGAAGTGCAGCGCGAAGCCCTCCTGCGCCGCGCGGTCGGGGTTCGGGTCGCACCCGCTCGACTCGCGGTCGGCGGTGGTCGCGAAGAGCCCGCACACGTCCGCGGTTGCAGGACCGCGCGCCGGGTCTGCGCCTTCGAAGGCGAGCTCGGCGAAGCCGCCCGAGTAGCACGAGGTCACGACGACGCGGACCGGACGCTCGGCGCCTTCGAGGAGCTGGGCGAGGCGGAAGGCGGTGAGCGGCTCGCCGCCCCAGAGCAGGACGGCGTTGTCCGCGTTCACCTCGCCGAGATCGCCGTGACCGTTGAGGTAGAGGAAGAGCGGCGTGGTCGGGTCCGAGGCGAGGCCCCGCCGGAGCGCCTGCTCGAAGGCCACCATCGACGAGGGCCCGTCGGGCGAAATCGCGCTCTCGCGAAAATGCGCGCGACGGCTCTCCCGGGGATCGAGGAGCGCGCCCAGACGGACGAAGAGGGGGTCGCCGTCGATCTCTCCTTCCGCTGGGGCCTCGTGGGTGCTCGCGGCGCCGGCGCCACCGGCGTGGAGCACGACGCCTGGCGCGTCGCCGAGGAGCGTGCGCAGAAGCGCGAGGTCCTGCTCGAGGGAGACCTGGCTCGAGGCGGGCTCGGCGCCGCCGCCCGCGGCGAGGTAATCGACCCGGGGCGGCAGGGCGAGGGTGTCCGTGGGGTGATGGGCCGCGACCGGCGCGGCGGCGCTCGTCGCGCCAGCGCTCTCGGCTTCGCCCTGAGCGCGCTGTCCCTGTGCGTCGTCTCCGCACGATGCGACGAGGATGACCGCCGCGAAGGGCGCGACGAGGTGGGCCGTTCGCACGCCGCCATGCTACGCGACGCGGCCGCCGGGGTCAGCAGGTGTGGCGCTGGAGAAACGCCCGGATGGTCGCCGACGCGGCCTCGAGGTCGGCGCCTTCCTTCCAGCGCTCGACGAGCTCTGCGCGGGGGGCGATGCGCGCGAGCTCTCGCGAGATCGATTGCGGGTGATAGCGGTCGTCACCCATCGTCACGAGCAACGGCGTCTCGCACGAGGACGCCTCTTCGCGCGTGGCGCCGAAGAGAAAGTCGCCATCGAACATGTTCTTGCGGAACGACGACCAGGCGTCTCCGGTCGCCTCGGGGTGATCGGTTTCGATCTCGCTCGCCCACCGATCGAAGAGCTCGTGGAAGGTGTCCCGGTTGTCTTCGAGGCCGATGGGTTGCAGCAGGACCGCGCACGCGACGCGCTCGGGGGCCGCGAGACAGAGGCGCAGCGCGTAGGGGCCGCCGATGCACATGCCCATGGCCACGAAACGGTCGACGCCGAGGTGGTCGAGGAGCGCGAGCTGGTCGTCCGTGTACTTCGCCCAGCCGTCGTCGTCGTCCACCGGCGCCCACGACGCGCCGGCGTTGCGCTGGTCCATGGTGATCACGCGATATTCGCTGGCGAGTCTCGCGACAGGGTCGAAGGGCGCAGCGCTCCAACGCCCCCCCGCCGACTTCATTCCCCCGGGGGCGATGGCGAGGATGGGGAAGCCTTCTCCGGAGCTGTCGTATTGGAGGGTGACGTCGCCTTTGCGGGTGAGGTGCGGCATGGCTGCGAGCTTACTCCCGCCTGGGTCTTTCGGGGTCCGCTAGCGCGGCTCCCCTCCTCCGGTTACAACGCGAGGGTCTTTCTTTCTGGGGCGGTGTGATGCGCGGGAATCTAGCTTTTGCGGGCCTGGTGGCCCTGGTCTTCCTTTCGGCCTGTAGCCGCGGCAGCGGCACCGACGACGCCTCCCTGGACGGCGCCTTCTCCGACACGGGGATCGGGGGGGATACCGCGCTCCCGGACGCCTCGCTCCCCGACGGGTCCACCGGTGATGGCGGCGTGACGCCCGAGGACTGTGACGGGCTCGACAACGACGCCGACGGGATGATCGACGAGGGGTGCTTCTGCGTTCCGGGTGAGACCCAGGGCTGCTTCGGCGGCAGCGCTGGCCAACGGTTGGTGGGCGCGTGTGCCGATGGCGAGCAGACCTGCGAAGATGCGCTCGAGTTCGGGACCTGGGGTGAGTGCGTCGGTGACGTCGTTCCCGCGGACGAGGTCTGCGACGGCGCGGTCGACGAGGACTGCGACGGCGCCGTCGATGAAGGATGCGATTGCGATCCGGCGATGGGCCCTGTCGATTGCGGGGATTCCACGGGGGCTTGCGAGAGCGGTACGCAGGAGTGCGTCGACGGAATGCTCGGCACCTGCGTGGGCGCGGTCGGACCCGCTGCCGAGACCTGCAACGGCGTCGACGACGACTGCGATGGGAGCACGGACGAGTCGCTGTCGCGTGCGTGCGGCACGGCGACTGGCGAATGCACGCGCGGCACCCAGAGCTGCGTCGGCGGAAGCTGGGAGGCCTGCTCCGGCGGGCGCGGACCCGGGACCGAGGACTGCAACGGTCTCGACGACGACTGCGACGGGAGCACGGACGAGTCGCTGAGCCGCAGCTGTGGCTCGGGCGTCGGCGAGTGCGCGATGGGCACCCAGAGCTGCGTCGGCGGAAGCTGGGGGACGTGCGGTGGCGGGACCAGCCCGACCGTCGAATCCTGTAACGACCTCGACGACGACTGCGATGGGAGCACGGACGAGTCGCTGAGCCGCGGCTGCGGCTCGAGCGTCGGCGACTGCAGCCCGGGCAGCCAGACCTGCAGCAGTGGGAGCTGGGGCACGTGCGCTGGCGGCACCGGTCCGGGGACCGAGACCTGCGACGGGACGCACGACGAGGATTGCGATGGGACCGTGGACGAGGGCTGCACCTGCTCGACGGGAATGATGCGGAGCTGCGGCACCAGCACCGGGGAGTGCACCGCGGGTAGTCAGACCTGCGACGGCTCGGGCAGCTGGGGCGCGTGCATGGGCGGCACCGGTCCGGTGCCCGAGGACTGCAACGGGCGCGACGACGACTGCGACGGCATGACCGACGAGGGAGGCATCTGCCCGACCTCGCCGCCCGTGGTGACCTGCGGCGGCGGCATCACCGCCGAGGTGCTCTCGACGGTGACGCTCTCGGGCACGGGCTCCGATCCCGACGGCGGCGCGGTCAGCTACATGTGGACCGTGACGTCGCGGCCGACGGGCTCGACCGCCATGCCTTCGTCGCCGACGAGCGCCAGCACCAACTTCTTCCTCGACGCCTCGGGGACCTTCGACGTCGAGCTCTGCGTGACCGACGACGAGGGCGAGACCACCTGCTGCACCGTCACCATCACATCGACGCCACCTGGCGTCCTGCAGGTGGAGCTGGCCTGGGACCAGCCCTACGGCGACGTCGATCTGCACCTGTTGAACGTCACGCGCACCCCGCCCGACGGATGGTGGACCGCCGACGACTGCTACTACGCAGACCCCGCACCCGATTGGGGCCCGGTGGGTGCCGCCGCCAACCCGACCCTCGACCGCGATGATCGCGACGGCTACGGCCCCGAGAACATCAGCATCGACACCTCACCGTCGAACGGGACCTACAACATCGGAGTTCACTACTTCTGCGACAACTCGTCGGGCGGGAGCGGTTCGACGTCGGCCACCATCCGCGTCTTCTGCATGGGCTCGCTCATCGCCACCTACACGGGCATCACGCTCGACGAGACCGACGACTGGGTGAACGTGGCGCGGGTGAGCTGGCCGGGCTGCACCGGCATGAGCGTGAACACGCGCACCAATGGCAGCTCACTCCTGCCCTCGGGTTACACCCTGGGGCGGCACTGCGAGATCTCGTGCTCGTCCGACGCCGACTGTCCGAGCGGCGAGCGTTGTGGGCGCGTCGGCGGCGGCGGCCCGCCCCGGAACGCTTGCGTCCTCATGTGAGCCGGGTCAGTCGTCCCAGCTCGATGGCGTGAGCAAGCCGAGGCCTTCGCTTCGCGAACGCATCATCGGCGTGGGTTCCATCGCCGGCTCGGGTGGAGGTGGCTCAGGGGTCGCCTCCATCGCAACGGCCACAGTCATCCGGGCCCGGCGGCGGGCGGCGCGCGCTTCGGCCTCGCTCGTGAGAGTGACGGGGAGGGTGCTGGGTGTATCGGCGTCGATCTCGACCCGCCGTGTGACGTAGCCCGAGAGGCGGACTTCGATCTCGCATTCTTCTTTTCCGGGGGCGCACTGGAAGTCGAGCGGAGCGTTGCCCACGATGAAGTCGTCGGTGAAGATCGCCGCGCGCGGAGGCGTCGTCACGATGTGAATCGACGCCCGCGCGGTGGGTTCCGGCGTCTCCATACCCATCGGGACTTCTTCCTCCGCGCTGAGCTCCTCAGTCGTGGCCTCGGTCGTCGGCTCGGGGGGCGCGGTCTGTCCGGCCGATGGCGGGGCGGTGTGTGCGCCGGAGGTTTCTACGGAGGGCGCGTCCGCCTTGTTGAGGAAGAACGTGCCAACGGCGCTCCCGATCAAGATCGCGCCGATGCCTGCGATGGCGTAGATCTTCGTCGGCGAGGTGCGTGGGGCGTCGACGACGGCCGACCCCGCGGTGACCGCCGAGGGCTCGAAGGTCTCGAGCACCCCCTCCACCCGGGCGAGGGCCGCGTCGAGGGCCTCGGCGCTCTCGAAGCGCTTCGCCGGGTCCTTCGCCATGCAGCGGAGGATCACCTCCTCGAGCTCCGCCGGGATGGAGACGAAGTGGCTCGGGGGGACGGGGTCGGAGGAGAGCTGATGGCGGATGACCGTACCCAGGTCGCCGTCGAAGGGGAGGCGCCCGGTGACGAGCTCGTAGAGGATGATGCCCACCGAGTAGATGTCGGCCCGCGGGTCGACCTCGTCCCCACGGCATTGCTCGGGTGACATGTATCGCGGGGTTCCGATGATGTGGCCGGTCGCCGTGAGCTGCGTGACGCCGCTGACCTTGGCGATGCCGAAGTCGAGGACTTTGACGAAGTCGCCCTGCGCGGATTGGACCAGCTGGATGTTCTCGGGCTTGAGGTCGCGGTGGATGATGCCGGTGGCGTGGGCCGCTGCGAGAGCCTCGCAAAGTTGGCGCGCGATCTTCACGGCGCGCGCGGGCTTCATCGCACCCTCTTCGTAGGAGACCTGGTCGAGGGGCGCGCCGTCGAGGCGCTCCATCACCATATACGGGGCGCCGTCGGGCAGGCGGCCGAAGTCGAGGGTCGTGATGATGTGGTGGTGATTCAGCGCGGTGGCTGCCTGGGCTTCGCGCTCGAAGCGCCGGAGGGAGGACTTGCTGAGGGCGATCTCTCGCCGAAGCACCTTCACCGCCAGCGGCCGGTTCAGCTCGATGTGGCGCCCGGCATAGACGATGCCCATGCCTCCGTCGCCAAGAATGGACTCGAGCTGATAGCGATCATCGATCACCGTGCCGATCAATGCATCGGGGCTGGTCTGAATGGTGTCCGCGCCCACCATCGGAGGGTCGTCGGTGAGGGTGTCCGTCTCTTCCACCATGGTCTGTTCTTCGGACATGCGCGCGGAGGGGATGATAGCAGCGACCCCGCGTGCGCTTTAATAAGGACAACGAGGCCGAGCACGGGTTGGGTGTAATCCACCCAACGAACTCGTCGAGCCGCGAGTCGATGTCACCCCGTGGGGGGGGTCGCCTCCTCGGGACCTCGCGAAGAGTGGGCTGCGTGCGACGTCACACAGCGACCCAAAATTCGGCCTCCTGCACTGTTGTAAACGAACAGCAGCGCGCGTATCTATGCCGTTCGACTATCCCGTTGGTTCGGGTGGGTTGCGCAAAGAACTCCTAGGGAGGGATCCGAGACATGAATGGCTTTCGTACAACGACGGTACTGACCGTCCTGGCGCTACTGGGCGCCACGATGCTCGCCGCGTGCGGTGATGACGGCGGCGGAACCGGTGACACCGGAACAGACACCGGCACCGACGGCGGTATGGGCGTGATGCTCACCATCGAGCCGGCGCTCCAGAACTTCGGCGACGTGGTCGTCGGTGAGACCAGCGCTGACGCGATGTTCACCGTGACCAACGCCGGCACTGCGGTCTCTCCCGCACTCGCGAGTGTGATCAGCGGCTCGGGTTACGAGATCGTCGCCGACATGTGCGCGGGCATGACGCTCAGCGCGGGCGGCACCTGCATGATCACCGTGAACTTCACGCCGTCCGGCCCGGGCGCTGCGTCTGGCTCGCTCACCGTTTCGGCCGGCACGGCCTCTGCGATGGCGACGCTGGAAGGCACGGGTCTGACCGATCCGATGCTCTCCATCACGCCCACGCCGTACGACTTCGGCACGAACGTCGTCTCGACCGTGAGCGCTGCGCAGACCTTCACCATCACCAACACCGGTGAGTCGGACAGCGGCACGATCATGGCTTCGCTCAGCGGCTCGGACGCGACGCAGTTCATGATCGAGACCGACGGCTGCATGGGCATGACGCTCGGCGCAGGCGCAACCTGCACGGTCGACGTGGTCTATGCGCCCACCGCGGCGGGAAGCCACTCGGCCGACCTCCTGGTCAGCGCCAGCCCCGGCGGCAGCGTGACCGGCGTGCTCAGCGGCACCGCGGTTCGGCCGGCGGCCCTGCAGCTCGTTCCGGGCTCGCAGGACTTCGGCTCGGTTACCGAAGGCATGTCCAGCGCGACCGTCGACTTCACGCTCACCAACACGGGTGGCGTGGACACGGGCACCATCGACCACACCTTCGGCGGCACGGACGCCGGCGCCTTCTCGGTGACCACCAGCACCTGCAGCGGCATCACGCTGGCAGGTGGCGCGAGCTGCACGATCACCGTGCGCTTCAACTCCGCGCTCCCCGAGGGCGCGAAGAGCGCGACCCTCGACGTGACCGATGGCACGCTGATGGCGTCCTCGACGCTGTCGGCGACGACGCTTTCGATGGGCAACATCACCATCACCCCGTCGACCTTCGACTTCGGCAGCTCGCCGGTGGGTACAGCCACGGGCGCGACCACCTTCACCATCGACAACCCGGGTGGCTCTCCGGTGTCCGGGATCACCGTCGCGATGGCTGGCGCCAACGCGGCTGACTTCCCGATCAACTCGGACGGTTGCAGCGGCACCACCATCGCCGCGGGCGGCAGCTGCACGGTCGCCGTCGTGTTCAACCCGACGACCGCCGGCGCGCGCAGCGCCATGCTGCGGGTCCAGGGGGCGTCTGGCCTTCCGGCGACGGCGGCCCTCAGCGGCACGGGTGAGTCTCCTGCCGTGCTCTCCGTGACGCCCACCGCCTCCAACTTCGGCGACGTCGCCGTCGGCGGGATGAGCACCAACGTCGTCTTCACCGTGACCAACACGGGGACCGCCACCTCCGGCGTGCCCAGCGCTGCGCTCATCGGTGGCGGTGCCACGCACTGGAACCTCGTGGCCAACGGCTGCACCGCGGCTCTGACCGGTGGCGCAACCTGCATGATCACCGTGCGCTTCGAGCCCACCGCGGCCGGACCCCAGACCGCCCAGCTCGAGGTCACCGCGACCCCGGGCGGCCGCGACGTCTCCGACCTGACCGGCAACGGCGTCGACCCCTCCAACATCCGCCTCAACCCGACCACCGTGAACTACGGCATGGTCGCCGAGACGGACACGGCGTCGTCGACCATCACCCTTCAGAACGTCGGTACCACCCCGATCAGCGGCATCAGCCCGAGCATCAGCGGGGCCGACAACACCAACTTCACCATCCTGCCGAGCTCGACCTGTGGTGCGACCCTCGCCGGTTCGTCGACCTGCACCTATGACGTCCAGTTCGCACCCGGTCAGGACGCGAAGCGCGCTTTCTCGGCGTCCCTGGATGTGAACTACGGCGCAGCGACCGTCAGCGCCGCCCTCAACGGCACCGGCATCGCGGACATCCTCCTCGAGCCGGTCGTTGCGGGCGACACCTTCGACTACGGCGACGTGCCGGTGGGCAACACCCTCGACCGTCAGTTCCGGGTTACGAACCAGACCACGCGGGCGCTTTCGTCCGTGACCCTGGTCGCGCCCGGCACCAGCACCAGCGCGGAGTTCTATCGCACCGCCAGCACCTGCGGCACGTCCCTCGCCTCGAGCGCGAGCTGCACGGTGACCATCCGCTTCGCCCCGACCGGCAGCGCCGGCGCCCGCACCTCGCCCTTCACCGTCACGGGCTCGGGTATGGCGACCGAGACGGCCACCCTCGATGGGAACGCGGTTGGGCCGATTCGGTTCACTGCAGTGGCAGCGCTCTCCCTCCGGTGCGGCGAACACCACCTTCCCGGCCGACTTCGGTGATATTGCCATCGGCCGACGTCCTCGGATCGAGCTCACCGCGCAGAACACCGGCGCCGTCACGCAGCGGGATCATCTCCGACGACGCCGCGCTCGGCTCTGACATGGCGATCTTCGCGATACGTGTTCGGGCACCAACCTGGCGGCCGGCGCGACCTGCGAGTCGTCAGTGCGGTTCTATCCCACAGTCCACGGGCGCCAGCATGGGTACAGTCACTCTCGACTACGGGATGAACAGCGCCACCGCCAACATCCAGGGCAACGGCGTCGTCGGTGCGAGCATCAACGTGACCGGGACGACCAACTTCGGAACCGTGATCGCGACCCGCAATCAGAATCGCACCTTCACGGTCACCAACACCTCTCCGACCGAGGACACGGGCACGCTCAGCTACTCGCTGACCGGCGCCACTCAGTACACGATCCTGGGTTCGGGCACCTGTCCCGCGTCTGGAACCGACGTCCTGGCAGGCGGCGCGAGCTGCACCATCGTCGTTCGCTTCTCTCCGAACAACACGGACAGCACGACGGCGACCTACAACGGGACGCTGATCGTCCAGCAGGGCGCACAGACAGACAACACGTCGCTTACGGGCATGGTGTCCTCGCAGATCACGCTGACGCCTGGCGACGGCCATGTTCACGACTGGTGAGGGCACGACCAGCGCGGCCACGACCTTCACCGTGACGAACGTCGGAACCGCGGCGACCGGCTCGATCGTCGTGGGCATGGGCAGCCATGCCGCGGAGTTCCCGATCACGAACAACACCTGCAGCACGCTCACCGCGGGTGCCACCTGCACCTTCGACGTCGCGTTCTCGCCGGCGTCGGCGGCCAGCGATTACATGGACGTCGAGGTTCGCGCGAGCAATGGCGTGTACTTCGCCGACACCGCTCGCGCGGCAGTCAGCTTGGTCGACAGCATCTCCGCGTCCAATCCGGCGCTCGTGATGTCGTCGGCGGATGTGTCCGCGACGACCTCCGACCACCAATGGCTTGGCACCTGCGGCAGCTACGGCTGCCCGGCCGGGACTCGTTTCTGGTTCGGCCGTACTCATCAACGGCGCCAACTCAGCGAACCGCCGGTTCGTCATCACCAACGGCGGCGACCTGCCCACGGGGACTCTCAGTCGCGTCGGTGACCACCAACCATCGCGAACTTCGACATCGTCGCACGACCTGCACTGGCGTGCTCATGGGCGGGGCCAGCTGCACGCGTCGATGCGCGTTTCAGCCCGCCGGTTGGACCGCCGACGCCCTATCAGGACGGCGACATCACGGTGACCGGCACCCCTGGAGGCTCAGTGCGTCATCTACGTCAACGGCTATCTCGATGCCCAACGTAGCGCCGACGATCAATCCGACCCCGTACGACTTCGGCTCCACGCCGGGTGGCGTCTCGGTCGGTCCTCAGACGTTCACGGTGTCCAACAACAGCGCCATCACCCTGACGATCTCCGTCATCGCATGAGCGGTCCGGCAGCCAGCCGATTCACCATCACGCCTGCGGGCGGGACGCCTTGCACGGTGGGCGTATCACGGTCATGCCCGGTGCGAGCTGCACGGTCGACGTCACCTACAATCCGCCCGGCAGGGGCTCCCTATCGGCTTCGATCAGGCCACGGCCGTAGTCGACTTCCCAGGTGCGTTCCGACGATGCCGCGGGCGCCGTCGACGGGTACCTCGCTTGCGCCGGCGGGTCTGACCCTCAGCCCAGGCTCGCATACGTATGATGACACCACTGCGGGTTCGAGCGACTCCTTCACCTTCACGGTCACCAACGCTGGCGACGTGGCCACACCCTCGGCGCCTGCCCCGACGCTGACCGGCCCGGCGTCCAGCATCTACGCCATCGGCGCGAACACCTGCGCGGGTGGACCGCTCGCGGGCGGTGATAGCTGCACCATCGAGGTCACCTTCAACCCGGTGGCGCCGATCACCTACAACGCGACGTTGAACGTGAACGCGGGCGGTGGCCTCTCGGACACTTCCAGCCTCACCGGCGATGGCCTCGCGGCTGCAGTCCTCGGCATCACCCCGACCACCACCCAGTCGTGTCCGGCGAACTATGCCGGCAACGACACCTACACCTGCGCCACCTTCACCGTTCAGAATGGTGGAGGCTCGGACGCGGATGTGTCGGCGGCGGTCACGGGTGACTTCGAGGTCGACCCGTCGTCGAGCTGCGTCACGTCGCCGACGCTGACCGCTTCTGGCGGAATGTGCGACGTCACCATTCTCCACGCTCCGACGGGCATCGGCGCCGATTCCGGCACACTCACCGTGAGCTCGCCCGGTATCTCGTCGGTCACCGGCGACATCACCTCGAGCGGTACTGCGGCGCTGGAGCGCACCAGCGGGAGCTCCTGCCTTCGGCAGCACCTCGGTGACGGCGGGTGGCGTCGTGACCACGTTCCACCTTCACCAACCAGGCCAACCCGGCGACGGGCGTTCTGGTAGCCGACGATCACGGGCGCCAATGCGGCCGACTTCGACATCATCCTCGACAGCTGCAGCGGCTCGACCCGCGCGCAGCGGGGCGACCTGCTCGGTGCGCGTCCGCTTCCTGCCTTCGGCCACCGGCGCCCGCAACGCGACCCTGACGGTCACCGACGGCTCGCCCAACAAGACGGCCACCGTCGCGATGACCGGCACCGGCACCTGATCGCCCACTAGCTCCGGCTAGCCCGGAGCACCAACGAAGCGACCCCCATCTCCTTCGCGGAGGTGGGGGTTTCGCTCTTTGTGGGGGTAAGCTTCGCGAGGTGAGCGATACGCCGATCATCGATGCGTGGATTCAGCATCCGACGCCTGGGTTCGTGGGGGACGAGATGTTCGCGTCGCTCCGGCGGTGGATGGGGGTGACGGAGGTTCCGGCGGCGATCCCGCTGGGGCTGACGGTGGGGGCGCTCGACGCTGCTGGGGTGTCGAAGGCGCTGGTGTCGGCTTGGTGGGGGCCGAAGGGGGCGCTGATCGACAACGATGAGGTGGCGTCCTTCGTGACGGCCCATCCCGACCGCTTCTTCGGGGTGGCGTCGGTGGACCTGTCGCAGCCGATGGAGGCGGTGCGCGAGCTTCGCCGCGCGGTGAAGGAGCTTGGCTTCGTGGGGCTGCGGATGTTGCCGTGGCTGTGGGAGCTGCCGCCGGATGACCGGCGCTACTACCCGCTCTACGCGGAGTGCGTGGAGCTGGGCGTTCCCTTCTGCCTTCAGGTGGGGCACGCGGGGCCGCTGAAGCCCTCGGAGCCGGGGCGGCCGATTCCCTATCTCGACCGCGTGGCCCTCGACTTCCCGGAGCTGACGATCGTCGGCGGGCACATCGGCTATCCCTGGACCGACGAGATGATCGCGCTGGCGACGAAGTATGAGCGCGTCTACATCGACACCTCGGCCTACAAGCCGAAGCGCTATCCGCCGCAGCTCGTCGCGTTCATGCGCGGGCACGGGCGGAAGAAGGTCCTCTTCGGGCAGCAACTACCCGATGATCCAGCCCGCCCAGTGCGTCGCTCAGCTCGACACTCTCGAGCTCGACGACGAGGCGAAGCGCCTCTTCCTGCACGACAACGCGGCGCGCGTCTTCGGCCTCGGCTAACCGAGGATCTCGGCCAGCAGATCCACGATTGCCCGCACGCGCGGGACGCGGCCGCGGCTCGGCAGGGTGAGCGCATGAATGTCGGGGCCCGGCGCCGCCTGATGCGCCAGCACCTCCACCAGCTCGCCGCGCTCGAGATGTTCCTCGACCATGAAGTCGAGGGCCTGCACGACGCCGAGGCCGCTGGCCGCGGCGTGCAGCAACAGGTCTCCCTGATCGATCAACACCGCGCTGTCCGAGCGATACGCCACCGGCGCCGCACCTTCAGCCGGGACGAACTGCCACTCCGCGACGCCGCCGCCCGGGCGCGAAAAGCGCAGGCAGCGATGCGCGTCGAGGTCCTGGTAGCGCTCGATCGCGGGCGTGCGCGCGAGATAGCTGGGCGACGCGACGGTCACCCAGCGCGTCGCCCGGAGCTTCTTGGCGATCAGCGACGAGTCCTCGAGCGTCCCGATCCGCAGGGCGACATCCACTTCCTCCTCGACGAGGCTCACCTCGCGATCCGTCAGCGACAGCTCGACCCGCACCTGCGGGTAGCGCGACAGGAGGCGCCCCAGGCTCTCCGTCACGAGCCGGCCCAGCACGAAGGAGAGCGAGATCTTCACTGCGCCCCGCACGGCGTCCGCCGAGGCGTCGAGCTCGTCCTGGGCGGCGGACAGCAGATTCGAGCGCTTCGCGGCAGCGACGAAAGTAGAGCTCACCCTCGGGCGTCAGCGAGACCCGGCGCGAGGTGCGATGGAGCAGGGTGACCCCGAGGCGCTCCTCGAGCCGCGAGACGGCCTTGCTCACGGCGGTGGGCGTCACACCCAGGACTCGCGCGGCGCCCACGAAAGCTGAGCTGCTCCGCCACCTGAACGAAGACAGGCACGCCGGTGAAAGAGGGGATCATGAACTTATTCGTCATCTATAGCCTGACTGAGGCACCCATTGTGCACCCAGCCGAAGACGATTACCAATGTCTCCACACCGACAACCATGGAGGCAGGAACATGAAGATCGCGGTTCTCGGCACGGGGGTGGTTGGCAAGGTCATCGCGGGGAAGCTCTCCTCGCTCGGACACGACGTCGTCATCGGCACACGGGACGTCGAAGCGACGATGGCGCGCACCGAAAAGGACATGGCGGGCCTTCCGCCCATCGCCGAATGGCGAAAGGCGAACGACAAGGTCGGTCTCGAGACCTTCGCAGACGCGGCGAAGAACGCGCGAGCTCGTCGTCAATGCCGGCAACGGCATGGGCGCATTGGCGATGCTCGAGCAGGCGGGCAAGGACAACCTCGAGGGCAAGATCCTCATCGACATCTCGAACCCACTCGACTTCTCAAAGGGCTTCCCGCCGAGCCTCTCGGTCTGCAACACCGACTCCCTCGGTGAGCAGATCCAGAAAGCGTTCCCCGGCGCCAAGGTCGTCAAGACCCTCAACACGGTGAACGCCTTCTTGATGGTCGATCCCAGCCAGCTCGCCGGCGGGGATCACACCATGTTCGTCTGCGGCGACGACGAGGGTGCGCGCAACACCGTCGCTGGCTACCTGAAGGAGTGGTTCGGCTGGAAGGACGTCGTCGACATGGGCGGCATCGACAGCGCCCGCGCCACGGAGATGCTCCTGCCGATCTGGACGCGCCTCTACGGCAAGCTGCAGACCCCGTCCTTCGCGTTCAAGGTCGTGCGCTGATCGGGTCTTGGTTTCGCCCATCCACGCCCCCGGGCAAGCGATTGGTCACGTCTCCGCGGCGAAGAACGGCGTAACGGACGATTCGGTCGAGGCGGACCGCTCTCGGGGGCATCGGGTGATGGGTCGGACCTCGGCTCGCGTGAGCGGACCGCTCTCGTAGGCATCGGGTGATGGGGCGGACTTCGGCTCGCGTGAGCGGACCGCTCTCGTAGGCATCGGGCGATGGGCCGGACTTCGGCTCGCGTGAGCGGACCGCTCTCGTAGGCATCGGGTGATGGGTCGGACCTCGGCTCGCGTGAGCGGACCGCTCTCGTAGGCATCGGGCGATGGGTCGGACCTCGGTCGCGCAGGCGAACCGCTCTCGGAGGCAACGCCCGGTGGGTCGGACTTCGGGCCGCGCAGGCGAACCGCTCTCGGCGGCAACGCCCGATGGGTCGGACTTCGGTGCGCGCAGGCGAACCGCTCTCGGCGGCAACGCCCGATGGGTCGGACTTCGGCCCGCGCAGGCGAACCGCTCTCGTAGGCATCGGGCGATGGGTCGGACTTCGGCGCGCGCAGGCGAACCGCTCTCGGCGGCAACGCCCGGTGGGTCGGACTTCGGCCCGCGCAGGCGAACCGCTCTCGGCGGCAACGCCCGATGGGTCGGACTTCGGCCCGCGCAGGCGAACCGCTCTCGGAGGCATCGGGCGATGGGTCGGACTTCGGTGCGCGTGGGCTTCGCCCACACTCCGGCGCGCGCGTCTAGCGCCTGACCCCCACCACCACCGCCTCCCGCCCCTCAGCGAAGAGCCGAATCGAGGCGTCGAAACCCGACGCCTCGAGCTCTTCGGCGATCTCCGCGGGCCGCAAGAAGTGATTGCCCTGGACGTGCTCCGCCAGGTTCTGAAACGCCATCGGACGCATGGCGAGGGCGCGAAGCGCGCTCCGCTCGTCCGGCCACGCGGGCTCCCAGATCACCGCGACGCCGCCCGGCACGAGGTGCTCGCGCAGGATCCGAAAGACGTTCGCCTTGTCGCTCCACACGTGGTGGAGCGCACGGTTCATCGCGATCGCGTCCACCGGCTCGTCGACAGTGAAATGGTGCAGGTCGCCCGTTCGAAAGCTCAACCGGTCTGCGACGCCCTCACGCTCCGCCGCCTCTTTCGCCGCCGAGATGTTCGCCTCGAAGCCGTCGAGACCGATCCCGCGCAGCTTCGAATGGCGCGTCGCGAGCCGCCGCAGGTACCAGCCGTTGCCGCAGCCGAGGTCCACCACCGTCCCGCCCCGCGCGTCGATCGCCGCGAACGCGTCGAGTGAGCCGGCGATCTCCCGCTCGAAGAAGGGCCCGAACTGCGCCTCGAGCATCGGCCCGAACCACGGCAGGATCGTCTCCCGCTCGGCGAGCACAGATTCGCCCGGACGCTCCCCCGAGACCGAGAGCCCACTCGCGCGCTCGGCCATGTGCGCCCCGAGCACCGCGCCGATGGCGAGCGGCATCATCGTCCCCTGCGCCTTCGGCAAGAACGACGCCCCGAGCGGCGTCAGCTCGAAGATCCCGTCCTCCGCTTCCCGCAGGAGCTCGAAGGCATACGCCGCATCGCACCAACGCGCGACGTAGCCCGCGTCACGACCCGCCTCTTTCGCGATGGCCCCCGGCGTCGCGCGCTCGAGGCGCTCCAGCGCTTCGAAGACCCCCGCGGTCACACCGAAGTACGCGAGGTGAAGCATCGCCGCGCTCTGCGCCGAGCGGATCACCCGCGCGCGAATCTCGTCCTTGTCGTCCTTCGTCGTCATCGCGACAGTGTAACGTCGATGTTGGGGACAGAGAGCGGCTTGGGGACATCGAACCCGAGCGCGATCCCCTCACACGAAACGCCGGGGAGCCACGGTCCAGGGTCTTCCCTCGCGAATCCGTCGCGGCACGCCCGTTGCTCTCCTCCACTTCGGCAGGCGATTGCACGCCCGAAGGAGTAAGCGTGAACGGACGACGAACGACCCCCCTCATCATCGGATTCCTCCTCGCCCTCGCGGGCTGTCACCAAGACGCGGCCGCGTCCGACGACAGCGGCGCACCGCCACCCCCCACGCCACCGCCAGCCGCCCCCGACGACGCCGGCATGACGCCCACCTATCCCAGCGATCCTCCGGACGCCGGCTCACCCACGTCAGATTCCGGCTCGTCCTCTGCGCCCGACTCGGCCCTTCCACCGCCCCCGCCGCCGGCGGATGGCGGCCCCACCGGCTCGGGCATGCCCTGCGTTGTCGGCCTCGACTTCGGAGACGGCTCGGGCGGCGGCTTCGGCTGCCCGGACGGTGAGATCTGCGTCGACGATCCCAGCGACACCTGCGACGGCGACGCGCGCGACGGCTGTCCCGGAATCTGCGACGTGGCCCCTTCGGGCACGCCTGGCAGCGATGGCTCCGGCGACGGCCGTTCGCCGGGCAGCGACGGCTTCGGCGCCGCCGAGTGCTACCCCGACTTCCCCGTGCTCTCCTGCCCCGACGGCGCCACTTGCGTCGACGACCCGAGCGACGACTGCACGCCCGGCGGGAGCAGCGGACTGCCCTGTCCTGGCCTCTGCACGCGCTGAACACCAAGGACCTCGCTCTCTCGCTTTCGCGCGGTGACGGCTGCAGCGGGGCTCGACGTTTGGGGGCAAAAGCGAGAAAGCGAGGTCCGTTCCTATGTCCCTTGCCTCGGACTCCCCAGAGGGCTAGGGTGCGCGCGCGGGTGGGCCCGTAATCATTCGGGTCCCGCGGATGGGAGAGCAGCTCGATGGCCACTCATCTTCCGGTCCTCGGAGGGCACGAAAACGGGTTCGGCGCCACCAAGAGGAAGGACAACTGGTGGGGGGGTCCCCTCGCCGTCTTCCTCGGCCTGAGCGCCTTCGTCGCGTATGCGAACTGGGCGCTCTTTCAGGCGAGCAACTACTGGGCGAACGGCTCGTATCTGAGCCCTTTCTACTCACCGGTTCTGTTCACGCATCTCGAGGCGGCGGGGCATGCGCCCCTCGACATCGCCTGGTTCGGTGAGTGGCCTGCCTGGTGGCCCGATTTCCTCCCGCCGTCGCCGGCGATGCTCATCCTGATCTTCCCGCTCTCCTTCCGGTTCACCTGTTACTACTACCGCAAGGCCTACTACCGCGCCTTCACCGGCTCGCCCTCGGCCTGCGCCGTGGGCCCCATGGCCGCCGGTAAGCGCAAGTACAACGGCGAGACCTCGCTTCTGCTCTTCCAGAACCTGCATCGCTACGCGATGTACTTCGCCGTCATCTTCCTCTTCTTCCTCGCCCACGACGCGTGGATGGCTTACCACCGGGACGGCGCGCTCGGCATCGGGGTCGGGAGCATCGTCTTGACCCTGAACGTGGTCTTCCTCGGCAGCTACACCCTCGGGTGTCACTCGTTCCGCCACGTCATCGGCGGTCACGACAACTGCATGTCCTGCGGGCAGAGCACGCTCAAGTACGGCGCCTGGAAGAAGTCGTCGTGGCTCAACGAGCGTCACCAGCTCTTCGCCTGGATCAGCCTCTTCTGGGTCGGCTTCACCGACCTCTACGTCCGGCTGGTCTCGATGGGCGTGATCACCGACTTCAACACCTGGGACATGTGAGGGACTGAGCATGGCTCTCGACGTCTCCGAGCTTCAAACATTCGAGCACGACGTGCTCGTCATCGGCGCCGGTGGCGCGGGCCTGCGCGCGGCCATCGAGTGCAGCGCCCGCGGGCATGAACACCGGCGTCATCTCCAAGAGCCTCCTCGGCAAGGCCCACACGGTCATGGCCGAGGGCGGGATGGCCGCGTCGATGGGCAACGTCGACAGCCGCGACAACTGGAAGGTCCACTTCCGCGACACGATGCGCGGCGGCAAGTTCCTCAACGTCTGGCGCATGGCCGAGCTGCACGCGAAGCAGGCGCCCGAGCGCGTGCGCGAGCTCGAGGACTGGGGCGCGGTCTTCGACCGCACCAAAGACGGTCTGATCAACCAGCGCAACTTCGGCGGTCACCGCTACCCGCGCCTGGCCCACGTCGGCGACCGCACCGGCCTCGAGCTGATCCGCACGCTCCAGGACCACGGCGTCCACAAGGGCATCGACTTCCACATGGAGTGCACCTGCGTCGGCCTGCTCAAGGACGGCGAACGCATCGCCGGCGCCGTGGGCTACTGGCGCGAGACGGGCCGCTTCGTGCTCTTCCGCGCCAAGGCCGTGATCATGGCCACGGGCGGCGGCGGCCGCTGCCTGGCACGTCACCAGCAACTCCTGGGAGTACACCGGCGACGGCCTTCGCCTCGCCTACGACGCCGGCGCCGAGCTGATGGACGTGGAGTTCACCCAGTTCCATCCGACCGGGATGGTCTGGCCTCCGTCGGTCCGGGGCACGCTGGTCACCGAAGGCGTCCGCGGCGAGGGCGGCATCCTCCTCAACAGCGAGGGCAAGCGCTTCATGTTCGAGTACGTCCCGGACCGCTTCAGCAGCGGAGACCGCCGACACGATCGAGGAGGCCCAGCGCTGGCTCGAAGGCGACAAGGAGGCGCGGCGCCCGCCGGAGCTCCTCACCCGCGACGTCGTCGCCCGGGCCATCCTCGCCGAGGTCAAGGCCGGCCGCGGCTCGCCCAAGGGCGGCGCCTTCCTCGACATCGCGTCGCGGCGCGAAGCCGAGTTCATCAAGAAGCAAGCTCCCGTCGATGTACCACCAGTTCAAGGAGCTGGCCGAGGTCGACATCACCGCCGAGCCGATGCAGGTCGGCCCCACGCTCCACTACTTCATGGGCGGCATCCGGGTCGACGCCGACACGCAGATGACGAACGTGCCCGGCCTCTTCGCCTGCGGCGAGTGCGCCGCGGGGCTGCACGGCGCCAACCGCCTCGGCGGAAACTCGCTCTCCGACCTGATCGTCTTCGGCAAGCTCGCCGGCGACGGCGCCGCCGACTACGTGGGCGGCCTCGACAAGACCCCGAAGGCCGACGACGAGCAGATCGAGGGCCTCGTGCGCTGGGCCACCGCGCCGCTCAAGCGCGAGAGCGGCGAGAACCCGTACCTGGTCCACGAAGAGCTCCAGGACATCATGAGCGAGCACGTCGGGATCATCCGCGAGGGCAAGCAGCTCGAGGAGGGCATCGAGAAGCTCCAGGCGCTCAAGGACAAGGCCGCGAACGTCAAGGCCAAGGGCGCGAGCCAGTACAACCCCGGCTGGAACGAGGCCCTCGACATCCCCTCCATGATGCTCACCGGCGAAGCGGTGGCCCGCGCCGCGCACATGCGCGAGGAGAGCCGCGGCGCCCACACCCGCATCGACTACGAAGGCGAGCACGAGGAGTGGCTCAAGTACAACATCGTCGTCTCCAAGGGTGACGACGGCGAGATGAAGGTCGAGAAGGTCGAGCGCCCGGATCCCGATCCCCTGCTCAAGGCGATCGCGGAGGCGACCCTCGAGGACCTCGAATCCGGCAAGGTCGGGAAGGACGCGTGATGGCGAAGCGGACTCTGAAGATCTGGCGCGGCGACTCCGAAGGCGGCAAGTTCGAGACCTACGAGCAGGAGGTCTCCGAGGGCATGGTCGTCCTCGACGTCATCCACGGCGTCCAGGCACACCCAGGCCCCCGACCTCGCGTGTCGTTGGAACTGCAAGGCCGGCAAGTGCGGCTCCTGCAGCATGGAGATCAACGGCAAGCCGAAGCTCGCGTGCATGACGCGGATGAACAGCCTCCCCGAGGGCGAGATCACCGTGCAGCCGCTCAAGACGTTCCCGGTCATCAAGGACCTGGTGACCGACGTCAGCTGGAACTACGAGCAGAACAAGCGCATCCGCCCGCTCAAGCCGCCGAAGCGCGACGCCGACGGCAACTACCGCATGTACCAGGAGGACGTCGACCGGGTGCAGGAGTTCCGCAAGTGCATCGAGTGCTACCTCTGCCAGGACGTCTGCCACGTCCTGCGCGACCGCGAGGGCAAGGATCGCTTCGTCGGCCCCCGCTTCATGATCCGCGTCGGGCAGCTCGAGATGCACCCGCTCGATCAGGACGACCGCATCCCGGAGATCAAGAAGGAGTACGGCTCGGGGATGTGCAACATCACCCGCTGCTGCACCGAGGTCTGCCCGGAGCACATCGGCATCACGGATAACGGCATCATTCCGCTGAAGGAGCGGGTGGTCGACCGCTACTACGACCCCCTGCTCTCGATCGCGCGCCTGCTCACTGGTAAGAAGGTTCGGAAGAAGACCCTCGCCGAGGAAAAGGGCGAGGGCTAGGGCTCGCGGGGGGCCGCCTCGGAGCCCCGCGCGACAACGCACTGTGGGGGCGGCGATGAGTGAAGAGTTCGAGCTGAAGAAGATCGATCCGGACGAGGTGAAGACCGCGATCGAGAAGGCCGAGCACTACCGGCTCCTCAACGATCCGTCTCAGGCCGAGAGCATCTGCCTCGACATCCTCGAGGTCGAGCCCGACAACCAGATCGCGAAGCGCATCCTGATCCTGGCCCTCACCGACCAGTTCGCCGAGAGCGCCTCGACGTCGCGGATCCGGCTCGCGCGCAGGCACGCCAAGTCGCTCGAGAGCAAGTACGAGCGGATCTACTATCAGGCCCTGATCTGCGAGCGCGAGGGGCGGGCCTATCTCAACAAGGGCCTCGCCAGCGAGAACGCCTACGAATGCTTTCGCGAGGCGATGGATCACTACGAGCAGGCGGCCGAGGATGCCCCCGAGGGCAACCCCGATACCACGCTTCGCTGGAACGCCTGCGTCCGCACCATCAAGGACCACAAGCTCGAGCCCCGCACCGAGCACAAGGTCGTGATGCTCGAGTGATCGGCTCCGGCGAAGTCGTCGACATCACACACGAAACTCGCATCTGGCCCGCTTTAAGCCTTTGTAAGGCGCTTTATGCGCGTCCCCGAGCGAAGTTGAATCTCGGAGGTCGTGGCGATGATGGTTCAGCGGATTTCGATTCTGGTTCTGGTCTTCTCCGTGGGGTGCGCAGCGGAGGTGGCCCCAGAGGACGTCGGCGGCGCGATGGCTGCGCTGGTCACCGAGTGCGCGGCCAACGCCGACTGTCCGGGAACTCACCCCACCTGCACGTCGGAGGGGCTCTGCGTCGCGTGCACGGGCGACCTGAACCAGGACTTCCAGGTGGGCTGGGCGGACCAGTCCCTCTTCGACAGCGCCTTCACCTCCGGTGATGCCGCCGCCGACATCGACCGCGATGGGTGGCTCACCGGCGCCGATCAGACGCTCCTCGACGAGGCCAAAGCCAGCAATGATTGTGTTTGTGATCCGGACAACACGATCAGTGGGGCTTACTACCCGCTCGACTCGTCCGGCCCCTCCACTCTTCAGGCGGGCGATCGCTACGTGGCCACGCTCAGCTACTACGGCGCCATCGGCGTCAGCCGCCTCCTCCCCTTCGTCACCCGCACCGACTATTGTGGCGGCAACGTGATTCGCAACGACGGTTACGGCGGGCCCTCGATCATCGGCGGTGAGGATTCGACCGGCGCCACGAACGTCACGGTCTATTGGAAGACTTCCTGCTCCACGCCGGGCGGGACCTACTACCTCGGTTTGGTGGACCGGATTACAGGTCGTCCCGTCGTCGAAGGTGTGAGGATGGTCGACGTGGCGGCGAGCCTCTGCGGTGGTGGCGGAGGCGGCGGCAAGCTCCGCTTCCGAATGGATGTGGGCGACACCGTCCCCTGAGGCTCTTGCGGGACGCAGCCATTGTTGGCTACGGTCCGCCACGATGAAGAAAGCGCTCAAGTGGATCGGAATCGTGGTCGTCGTCTTGCTCGTCGCCGCGGGTGGCTTCTACGGATGGGCTTCCAGTAAGACGAGCAGCCTGCGCGACCGCATCGTCGAAGCACATGACGTGGATTTCCCGGTCCCCTTTCCGCTGACCCAGGCCGAGATCGCCCAGATCCGCCGCGAGCGAATCGCCGAGCTCGAGACCGAAACCGTCGCCAACGTCGAGGAGACGGAAGGGGACGGGGAGACGGCGACGGAGACCGAGACGGACTCGGAGACCGAGACGGCGACGGAGACCGAGACCGAGACCGAGACCGACGCGGAGGGCGAGACCGCGACCGACGTGGAAGGCGAGACGCAGGCGGAGGTCGCCCCCGAGCCCGAGGTCGATCCCATGGAGGGCGTGGACCTCGAAGCCATCGCCCTCGAGCGCGCCATCGCCCGCGGCGAGCACCTCGTGAAGGCGCGCTACGCCTGCGTCGAGTGCCACGGCCAGAACTTCGGGGGCGGCGAGATGATCAACGACCCGGCCTTCGCCGTGATCCTCGGCCCGAACCTCACCACCGGTGAGGGTGGGCGCACGGCGGACTACACGGTGGCGGACTGGGACCACAGCGTGCGACACGGCGTGCTCCCGAGCGGGCACCCGTCCTCCATGCCCGCCGACGACTATCAGCTCATGAGCGATCAAGAGCTCTCGGACATCATCGCGTACCTGCGCACCGTGCCGCCCGTGGACAACGACGTGCCTCGGCCCGAGATGGGCCCGGTAGGCACCGTGCTCACGGCGCTGGGCAAGCTCCCCTTCGCGTACGACCTGATCCATGATCACGACGGCACGCACGCCGAGCGCCCGCCCGAGACCGCGCCCACCGCCGAGTTCGGCCAGCACCTCGCCGGCGTCTGCACGGGATGCCACCGGCAGACCCTCAACGGCGGCCCCATCCCCGTCGGTCCCCCGGACTGGATTCCGGCGCGCAACCTGACGCCTCACGCGGAGGGTCTCGCGGACTGGGAGTACGACGATTTCGTGACCGCGCTGCGCGAGCTCCGGCGTCCGGACGGGACCGAGCTTCGCTACCCGATGACGCTGATTCAGCCCTACGCCGCCGAGATGACCGACGTCGAGCTCCAGGCCCTGTGGGCCTACTTGCAGAGCGTCGAGCCGATGCCCACCGGCACCGCAGAGTAAGCCGCGTCAGCGCTCCTTCAAGCGCGGCAAGAGCTCGACGAAGTTGCAGGGCCGGTAGCGCACGTCGAGCTGCGTCTTCAGGATGCCTTCCCAGGCATCCTTCACTGCGCCGGTCGAGCCCGGCAGAACGAAGACGTACGTTCCTCGTGCCACACCCGCGGTGGCGCGCGACTGAACGGTGCTGGTCCCGATGGTCGCGAAGCTCAGGTGCCGGAAGAGCTCGCCGAAACCGGGGATCTCTTTGTCCCAGATGGCGGCGAGGGCTTCGGGCGTGGTGTCGCGTCCCGTGACCCCGGTGCCGCCGGTGGTGATCACCACGTCCACCTCGGGATCGTCGACGTATCCCTCGAGCGCCTCGACGATCCGCGGCAGCTCGTCAGGCACGATCACCTTCGGGTGCACCGCATGGCCCGCCCCCTCGGCGAGCTCCACCAGGATGCGTCCCGAGCGATCGGTCTCTTCGGTACGCGTGTCCGACACCGTGATGATCGCGATGCGGACCGGGACGAAGTCGATCGACTCGTCGATGCCGGCCATCTCAGTTCTCCAGGACGGAGACCGGCACCACCGTGATGTTCCAGGTCAGCATCGAGCGGGCTTCGGGGCGGGTGTGGATCGTCTCGCGGCGAGGCCGGCCGTTCTGCCAGACGTAGCGCCGCACTTCGCCGGCGCGATCCGCGGCGACATAGAGCTCGTCGGTTCCGTCGGCGTCCAGATCGGCGAAGGTGGCGGCGTGCTCGAAGCCGCCGGAGTCGCGGTCGATGTTCTCGATCGACCACTCGCCTCGCGGATCGCGGCCTGGCTCGAGGAACCAGAGGCCGGAGGACATCGCCGCGGCGACCATCTCCTTCTTTCCGTCACCGTCGGGATCGCCCACCGTCAGGAAGCGGCAGAAGCGGTCGTTGATGGTCGCGATCACCGCTCCCTGGTCGGGCGGGGTGTCGGCGTCGTAGCGCCGGATCTCGACCGGCTCGACGATGCTCACGTTGCCCTCGTCGCCCTCGGTCAGCGCCTCCACCACGACGTAGAGCTCGTCGGTCCCATCCCCGTCGACGTCGCCGACGTAGATCTCCTTCGCGTGGCGGTTGCCGAGATCCGCGACAACGGTGCGCTCGCGGCCGTTCTTCGGGACGTAGCGCACGACCTGGCCATGTTGCTCGCCGCCACCGAGGGTGTTCGGTTCGCTCGGCGTCGCGTAGACCTCGAGGGTTCCGTCCCCGTTCAGGTCACCCACTTCGATCTCGTGGATGAAGGTGCGCTCCGTCGCGCGGTCGAGCTCCTCGACGCGCCAGTCGCCGCCGGCCTCGGTCGGCGGACGAAGGACAGCGAAGACGCCCATGTCGTGCGTCCCCACGGCGATGTCCGGCATTCCGTCGCCGTAGAGGTCGGCGATCTCGGCGTCGCGCATGCGGTTGATCTGCCCGCCGAACTTCGCCGACCAGATGGTGTCGGCGTGCCACTCTCCGCCCGTGCGACGCCAGATCTTCACGGTCGCTTCCTGATCGCTCACGCCGTCAGGGACCGGCGTGGTCCCGGTGAGGGTGACGATGCCCGCGGGCACCGTCGGCGCTTCGTAGAGCATCCCCTTGTGGAAGACGATGGCGTCGGTGTCCTCGAAGAACTCCATCTGCCACTCGCCTCCTGCGCGCCTCAGGATTCCCATCTTCGCCGCCCCGGGCGTTCGACCGCCGAATTGCGCATAGGAGAGGAGGAGCGCATTGGGGAGTGAGTCGGGTACGGCGGTTTCGTCCTGAGCACTCCCGCTCTCGCCATGGCCTTCGCCTGCGCTCGTTTCGGCGCTTTCGCCGGCCGCGGCGGTCGTCGCGGTGGTTTCGGGCGTCGGGCTCGCGTCGTCGTCGTCTCCGCAGCCAGCCGAGAGGAGGGAGACCGAAAGGACCAGAATGACCGTCACATCACGCATGGCTCGCCAGTACCAACACCCAGGGCCCCAGGCAACATCCCCGAGGTAGAATCCCAGCGTGCAAAAAGGACCCGCCACCCTCCTGGCCCTCTGCCTCGCCCTCGTCCCGGCGGCGTGCGGCTCTGCGAAAGAGGGGCTACGCGGTCCCGATGCGCCCCGCCCCTCCACCGCCGAGGTCGAGCGACGTAGCTCGATGATCCCAACCCCCCGGTGCCCGAGGGCGCTCCGGACTTCGCCCATCGCATCGACGACCTCCACGAATGGTCTCTGCTGGCGGCGCGACCCGACGGTGTGGTCTTCGCCCGCACCGAGGTCGTGAAGTTCCTGATCGATCTCGAGGACGACCGAAGGCTCTGGTTTCCGCAGACGGCGCGCTGGGACATCCACTACGACTTCGCGCGGCAGTTCCTCCACAGCGCCGAGCATCCCGTCGAGTCGCACGCGGCCTTCAACGTCCGGGAGTACCGCACCCCCGGCCGCCGCTTCATCTGCGGCAGCCTCGTGCACTACCTCGACCCCGACGTGTGGACCTTCGAGATGATCTCCGGAGACGACCTCGAGGGCCCGCGCGTGCTTCGCGCGTTCGAGCAGGTTCGCGATGCGGTCTTCTTCGGTGACCAGCTTCGCTATCGCGCGCTCTCGGAGCTCAACCAGCGCATGATCGCCTCGGTGGCCGATCGCCTCCCCACCATCACCACCGACGAGCTCCTCGGCGATCTCCGCTATCAGCCCCTCACCCAGGGCGTGACCTACGGGTATCTGCGCATCGTGCGCGGGACGCTCGACATGTCCTCCGTTCGACGCAACGAGATCATCGTCAGCGATCACGTACCGCCAGACCTGCCGCTCTCGATGGGCCTGGTGACCGGGGCCCTCCAAGCGCCGCTCTCCCACGTCGCCGTCCTCAGCCAGAATCGCGGCACCCCCAACATGGCGCTGCGTGGCGCGGCGGACGACGCCCGCTTCACGCGCCTCGACGGCCAGCTCGTGCGTCTCTACGTCGGCCCCCAGGACTTCAAGGTCGAGCCGGCCGACCAGCAGGTCGCGGCTGCAATTCTGGGCCGATCTTCGTCCCGCGCAGCCCTTTACGCCTCAGGTCGACCGCCGGGAGCGCCGCCTCCTCGATCTCTGCGACCTGAACGCCCAATCGATCTCGGTAGCGGGCGCCAAAGCCTCTCAGCTCGCGGAGGTCTGCCCGCTCGCCCCGCGCATCGCGACGCCCGGCGGATTCGTGATCCCCTTTCACTACTACACGACCCATCTCGAACGAAACCACATCGATGAGGGCATCGGGCAGATGCTCGTCGACGGCGACTTTCGCGACGACTCCCGGGTTCGTGCGCAGCGCCTCGAGGAGCTGCGCAACATCATTCAGCGCCTCCCGGTGGATCCCGAGCTCATCCGCCAGGTCCGCCGAAAGATCGCGGCCTTCGGTCCCACGCGCACCATCTTCCGCTCGAGCACCAACGCCGAGGATCTCATCGGCTTCAACGGCGCGGGCCTCTACCGTTCCATCGTGGTCGACGCCAATCCATCCTCCGACGACATCGAGAACGCGATTCGCGAGGTCTGGGCCAGCGTGTGGACGCTTCGCGGCTACGACGAGCGCGACTTCTACCGCATCGACCACCGCCACGTCGCGATGGCGATTCTCGTTCAGCCCTTCGTCGCCGACGTCATCGCCAGCGGCGTCGCCATCACGCGCAATCCGTTCAATCCGAATCGGCCGGGTGTGTTCATCAACATCCAGGTCTCGGCAGGGAGCGTGACCGACGCTGGCGAGGACGTGCCCGAACAGCACCTCGTCTACACCTATCCAGAGACCCCCGAGCCCGAGGTCTTGTCACGCTCTTCGCTGACCGACGGGCAGCCGATCCTCCGAGAGGTCGATGTCCTGCGCCTCACGGAGATCCTGCTGGAGCTCGATCAGCGAATGCGTCCGCACTACACTGCACCTGCCAACGCCGTCGACGTCGAGTTCCTGATGACGCGAAACCGTGAGATGGTCGTCGTCCAGGCGCGCCCCTATACGGTCGTCTACACTTCCTCGCCGATGATCGTGGGTGGGGGCTGACCCGACAGCAGGAATTCCGTTGATTTGAAGCAATTCGTGTCCAGATCCGTCGTACCAGCCATGCCTCGTGCGCTCGCCATCATCGCCGCTTTCAGTGCTTTCACGGCCGCGATCGTGGTGCACGCGGACGAGATCCCCGAGACCTTCATCGGAACGTACCGCTTCTCGGGCGGGCAGAGTCAGCGTCAGGCATTGACCCAGGAGATCGACCGCGTCGCGGATCAATTTCGGCTTCCTCGCGCGGGGATTCGCGCGGCGACGGATGCACAACGACATCCGGCCGGAGACCTCCATCACCATCGCGCGCGTGAATGGGGAGACCACCTTCCGCTTCGAGCAGCGCGTTCGCATCCCCTGCGACGGCGATTGGCACCGGGCCGAGGGGGCGAACGACGAAGAAGGGCAGGGCCGCTGCGACTTCAGCCGCGGTCAGCTCCAGTACTCCGAGCGCTTCGACGATGCGCGCACGCACCACGCACTCGGCCTCTCCGAGGATGGACAGACGTTGCGAATGGCCGTTCGGATCTCCCACCCACGACTCCCAGACGACCTTCACTACCGCCTGACCTACCGGCGCCGCTGACGCTTCCGTCCGTCCGGGGTGGAATGCTACGCGCACACGGTGCACGTCGCGCCCAAGCGACATTTTCGTGTTCAGTCAGCCTCGCTTCCCTGGCATAAGTGTACGAACGATGCACAGGCCACCCAGGTTCATCGTCGTGCTCGAGGACGACGCAGCGATGCTGCGCTCGTGGGTGCGCACAGCCGACAAGCACGCCGTGCCGGTGGTGCCTTGCGTGACCCTCGACGCTGCGATGGAGGCCCTCGCATCGCCGGGGGCGGCCGGCTTGATCACGGACTTCCATCTTCAGGAGGGCACCAGCCTTCCCGCCATCGGTCTCGCGCGCCGTCTCGCGCCGCCGCTTCCGGTGAGCGTGGCGACAGGCAACGGCGACACGGCGACGAAGACGCTGGAAGCGGAGAACATCGCGGCCGAGGTGCAGTCGAAGCCCGTCGACATGGCCGAGGTGCTGGACCGGGTCTGGCGCCAGCGACACCCCCTGCCCTGAGCCTTCTGCCGATCAGCGGCTGAGATCGTAGAACACGCGCTGCGCGCCGCCCGCCGGCACCCGCACCGTCTTGGTGTGGGTTCGTCCGTCGCGGTCGACCAGGCGCAGGCGAACGGCGCCGGAGGTGACGCGAGCTTCGGCGATCGGCGTCGTGCCGAGGAGACGAGGGCCGACGTAGACCTTCGACCAGGGACGCGTGTTGATCGAGAGTCGTCCAGGAGGGGCGGCGGGCTGGCGTCGGAGCGGGTGCAGGCTCGCTTCCACGCTCAGGCGATCGCCGGGGCTGAGCGCGACATCCTGCGCGAAGTCGTGAAACCCCGGTGCCTTCACTTCCAGGTGATGCACGCCCGGCGTCACGTCCTCTATCGTGACCGGGCTCGGGCCCGCGACCTCGCTTCCATCGAGGGTGATGTGTGCGCGCGACGGCGCATAGGTCAGCTCCACGACGGCCGTGGCCGGCGCTGCCGCGGCATCGACCACAGCGGCGTCTACCTCGTCACCATCCTCGGCCCCGAATGTCAGCGCGGCATCGGCCACTGTCTCCCCGGCATCTGCGCTCGGACTCTCGTCCTGCTCGGGCCCGTTGGTGTGTGCTCCGGAGTCGTCGCCTCCGAAGAGACCACCGAAGCCCGCGGCTGCTGCTCCGAAGCCCAGAAGCGTGGCCACCGCGATCACGGCGATCTTCACCCCCCCGTTCCGCTTCGGCTCGAGCGGGGGCGGGTCCATCGCCTGGGCCGACAGCAAGCTCGGATGAGACAGCGGCCGCGCAGCCGACATAGAGCCCGAGGCGTGCTCCGGAGCCGGCCGCTTTTCGCCGAGGCCCTGGAACGACGAGCCGAAGGGGTTGGTGTCGACGAGCGGGCCCCTCTGGATCTCGTTCTCGTACAGCTCCTCCATCAGCTCCGCGACCTGCGCGGAGCTCACCACTTTGCGGTTGTCGGCCAGCCACAGCTCGAGCGCGCGCTGAAGCTCTCCCGCGGACTGATAGCGATCCTCCGGGTTCTTCGCCAGCGCCTGGGCCACGATCGCATCCAGCTCCACCGGCACACCTCGCCGAAACTTCCGGAGCGACGGCGGCGGCTCGTGAATCACCGCGTGCATCGTCTCGTACTGTGTGTCGCGCCGGTAGAGCGCGCGACCGACGATCGCCTCCCACAGGCAGATGCCGAGCGCGAAGATGTCCGAGCGTCCGTCGATGGCCTTGCCGGTGCATTGCTCCGGGGACATGTACGAGAACTTCCCCTTCACGGTTCCGGCCTCGGTCTTCTGCGTCTGCGTCTCCGCCTTCGCGATGCCGAAGTCGAGGAGCTTCACCTGGCCGTCGTAGGCGACCATCACGTTGTGTGGCGTGACGTCGCGATGGACGATGTTCATGGGGCGACCCAGGGCGTCCTTGGCGCGGTGCGCATAGTGGAGGGCGGAGCCGATCTGCGCGCCGATGCGCACCGCGATCTCGACGGGCACTCCCTTGCCCGACTTGCGTGCGCGGCGGATGAGCTTGCCCAGCGGCACGCCATCGATCCACTCCATCGCGATGAAATAGCTGCTCTCCAAGTCGCCGAACTCGTAGATGTGGCAGATGTTCGGGTGGTTGAGCTGAATTGCCAGGCGGGCCTCGTTCAGGAACATCTCGACGAATTTCTGATCGTCGGCGACGTTGGGCAGCACCCGCTTGATCACCACGTGGCGGCTCGCCCCCGCGGTCGAGGCCTCGCGCGCCAGGAAGATCTCCGCCATGCCGCCGAAGGCGAGGCGCCCCAGGATCTGATAGCGGCCGAACATGCAGATCGCCGGCAGCGTCGCCGGTCCACCGCTCGCGGCCTTCATCCCGGTGGGCGCGGGTCCAGGTAGCGCGAGCGCGTTCAGATCGACCTCGATGACATCGTCCGCCTCCGAGGGGTCTTTCGGCAGATCGGGCAGGGGCTTGCCGCCCTTGCGCGGGCGCAGGGTCGGGCCCGGTGGCGGTGGGTGTGAGCTGGAGGAAGCGCGTGTGACCACGCCGCCGCGCGCCTCCGGTACGTCGGACATGCCTTTCGGCAAAGCCCTCCTTACGCCGCCCGGCCCCTTGGGTGGGTCTGACATCTCGAGTCCGTATCATTATACACTCGTACCCATGTGGCTCCGTAACTCTCTGCTGGTGCTCCTGTCGTTCGGGCTCTTTCCTGCGCTCGCCACGGCGCAGGAAGCCGCACCGGAAGACGTGCTGGCGGAGATCCGGGACAAGGTGCTCTACGCGCAGTACCGCGAAGCGCTCACCGAGCTCGAAGCCTATCTCGCCCGCGACGACCTGGACGCGGCCGGCCGCAATGCAGGCTTGGAGGTGCTGGCCACGGTGCAGATTGCGCGTCGCCAGACCCGTGAGGCCGACGAGACCCTACAGTCCCTCTACGCGCGCGATCCCCAGCACCGTCTGAGCGAATCGGACCCGAGCCCTCCGGTGCTCAGCGCCTTCGGCCGCGCGCGCGAGAACCCGCCGGCGCCAGTCGAGGTCCTCCTCGACCACACCTCGCCGTCTTTCGACGAGCGGGTACCCCCGGAGCTCGAAGTGGAGCTCGATGGAGAGGGGGCCGACGCCGTGCAGGAGGTGCGTCTTCGCTATCGCCAGGGCGCCGGTGCGTTTTCGACGGTCGTGATGAACCTCCGCGATGGGGTGGCCAGCGCTCGGATCCCACTGCTCGCCGAGCGCGACGCGTACTCGGTCGAGTACGTGATCGAGGCGGCGGCGCCTTCGGGGGCGGTGCTGGCGCGTGCCGGGTCGATGGAAACGCCATTGAGCTTCGAGGTCCCGGCGGCACCCGAGGGAAGCTCACCGGTTCTGGGCGTCGCGGGACCGAACGATGACGCCGAGGTCGAGGAGGAAGGCGGCAGCCTCGCCTGGCTCTGGATCACGCTGGGCGTCGCTCTGGTCGCGGGCGGCGTGGTGACCGCGGTGGTCCTCGCCACCAGCGGCGGACCCGAGGACGGAAGCCTCGGCAACATCCAGCTGCCCCTCGTCGCCTTCTGAGCGGCGAGCTCAGATGCCGCTGATGTCGTAGCGGAAGTTGCCGCAGGCGCAGCCCGAGGTAGTGCCCCAGCCATCGGCGAAGAAGTAGTAGAGCCCCGCCGGGAGCGCGATGCTCCTCGAGGCGCGGCGCCCGCCGCCGCAGGTGCCGAGGCCGCCGCTACAGTTGTCGTCCATGCACATGACTTGGTCAGCTGCCGCACCACTGCTGCAGACCGAGCGGATGAAGATCGTCTCGTCGTAGTTCGACGTCGAGTTACAGCCGTCGAAGCTCACAGTCGCGGCCGCCGGGAGGTAGAAGTAGTAGACGCGGTCCCACCCGGCGCCCACTCCCGAGGCGTCACAGTCCACCGTGGCCGTCGGCAGGTAGTCCATCGTGAAGGAGCAGGTGTCGCCGCTGATCGACGTGCCCCCTGCCGGGATGAGTGTGGGGTTGCCGCAGCGATCCGACTCGGTGCCCGGCGTGCTGATGTAGACGTCGACCGGAACGCTGCCGCTGGTGGCCGTCTTGGTGTCGACGACGACGTTGTAGGTGCCGGCCGGGAGATTGGTCAGGCGGAGCATCGAGGTGGTGCGCCCGTCGGCGTTGTCGTTGCAGGCGCGCTCAGCCCCAGTGCAGTTGCAGTCCCGGACGTAGAGGACGGTGTCCATGGAACCGGCCTGATGGGTCGTGATGAAGACGTCGGCGACACTCCCCAGGGTGAAGGTGAGATAGCCCTCCGAGCCGGCGCCGCCGCAGGAGCCGGTCTGGGCGTTCGGGGAGAGCGGGACGTTGTACCGTCCGCCTGGCGCCGAAACGGCCGCCGCTCCCGTGCAGCTTCCACACCCGCCGCAGCCTTCATCCACGGCGGAGTCGCAGTCGTCGTCCACGCCGTTACAGGCCTCGGTCGGCGGATTGCACGAGCCCCAGGCACAAGAGCCCGAGCAGGTGCGGTTTCCGGTCGAGCCGCAGCTGGTGGTGCAGGACCCCATCTCGCCTGCGATGCAGGTCTGGGTCTCGTCGATGGCGCCGTCGCAGTCGTCGTCGACCCCGTTACAGATTTCGGCAGGCACCGCGCACGCGCCCCAGGTGCAGCTCGAAGAGCAGGTGCGGCTCCCGGTCGATCCGCAGGTGGTGGTGCAACTTCCCGTCGTCCCCGCGCAACAGCCGAAGCCGTCGTCGCAGGTGGCGTTGCAGTCGTCGTCCATGCCGTTGCAGACCTCCGCGGGCGGTGAGCAGGCGCTCCAGCCACAAGAGGAGGTGCATGTACGGGACCCCGTGGTCCCGCAGCTCGTCGTGCACGAGCCGCTCGTCCCAGCGCAGCAGGTGAAGGTCTCGTCGCACATCGTGTCGCAGTCGTCGTCCAGACCGTTACAGGCTTCGATGGGGGGCGCGCAGGCGCTCCAGCTGCAGGACGCGCTGCAGGTGCGAATGCCGGCCGTGCCACAGCCGGTCGTGCAGCTCCCGGTGGTGCCCGGGATGCAGGTGGAGGTCTCGTCGATCCGACCGTCGCAGTCGTCGTCGATGGAGTTGCAGGTCTCTGCCGGCGGATTGCAGGTGCCGTAGACGCAGGTCGAGCCACAGGTGCGCATCCCGGTGGACCCGCAGCTCGTCACGCACGTTCCGGTGGTCCCCGGCATGCACTCGCTCGTCTCGTCCACTGCGCCATCGCAGTCGTCGTCGACGCCGTTACAGCCCTCGGGGGGCGGCGTGCAGGAGCCGAGCGTGCAGCTCGTGTCGCAGGTGCGGGAACCGGTGGAGCCACAGCTGGTGGTGCACCCGGTGGAGGTTCCGCGAACGCACGCGAAGTCCTCGTCGACACTCATGTCGCAGTCGTCGTCGCCTCCGTTGCACGTCTCGGCGGGCGCCATGCAGGCGCTCCAGGAGCAGTCGGTGAGGCAGGTGCGCGTGCCCGGGGAGCCGCAGCCGGTGGTGCAGGTCTCGGTCGCCCCCTGAACACACGCGAAGACGTCGTCGGCGCTGCCGTTGCAGTCGTCGTCCACGCCGTTGCACGTCTCTGCGGGAGGGGCGCAGACGTCCCAGGCGCATGAGGTGTTGCAGACCCGCGTCCCGGTCGTGCCACAGCTGGTCGTGCACATCCCGATCTCGCCGCGACAGCAGGTGAAGGGGTCGTCGCAGCCGTTCATGCAATCGTCGTCGATCCCGTTGCAGGTCTCTGGCGCCATGGGATTCACGTCGGGGTTGGTGTCGTTGCAGTCGGTGGCGGGCACCCCCCCCGTCTCTGCGCACATCGAGTCGCCGAAGCCGTCGCCATCCGCGTCCTTGGTCGTGTGCAGGCACGCCCCACGCATCGACTCGTCGCATTGATCGCTGGTGCAGGTGTCGCCATCGTTGCAGTCGATCACCACGCCAGGCGCGCACGACATCGAGGCGCAGACCTCGGTGCCATTGCAGACCACGCCATCGCTGCAGTCGGAATCCATCACGCATGCGCGAAGCGGGCAGCCGTCCACCGGATCGCAGGTCGACCCCACCTCGCAGAGCGTGTCGTCGGGCTCGTTCACGCAGGCGCCGTCCTGGCACGTGTCCTGGGTGCAGGGCACGTCGTCGTTGCACTCGGCGGCGCTGCTGCAGCCAGCGTCGACGCCAGTGTCCATCGGGCCGCTGTCCGTACCCGCGTCCATCGGCCCCGCATCCATGTTGCCCCCGATGGGCACGCAGGTGCCGTCCCGGCAGTCCTCGCCCGTATCGCAGACGACCGACACGCAGGACGCGGGCAGGTCGATTCGAACCACCACCTCCTCTCCAGAGACGAAGGCGCTCCGCACCAGCCGCTGCGCCACGAATCCGCCGCCGAGGCGCGCCGTCACCTGGATCGTCACACCCTGGGTTTCGGTCTCGCCCGGCCGGACCGAGATGGTGTGCGGCCACGGCGTCGACAGCTCGTAGGTTCGGTTGACCATGCTGCCGGCGACGTCGCCGGTGACGAGGACCTCGATCGCGTCGATCTGACTCGGGACCTCGAGCTCCGAGGTCACCTCGATCAGCATCGACGTCTTGTCCGCGCAGCTCACCAACACAGGAAGCAGAAGGACCAGCGCGAGGGAAAGAAAGCGTCGGGGTGACCGAGGACCCACGGGGGGATTCTATCAGGCTCCGGGGGGAACGCCGAGCGGCAACACGGACAAGACGCCATCCTCTCGCCACACGAGCGCCTCGTCGTCGCTGGCGAAGAAGAGCGCGGCGGGGACGACGCTCGCGGGCAGGGGGAGCCGCTCGCAGGCGCGCGCGCGGCACCGGAAGGCGAATGTCCGTCCCTGGTTGTCCCCCCCGATGAGCGTCTGATCGCTGCGCGTCGCGAAGAGCAGCTGTCCGCCTCGCGCGGAGAAGCGAGCGACGACCCCTTCGGGGATCGCCCAGGGCGTGACACCGAAGTCCTCGCCGATCTCGAACAAGCCGGTGCCCTTTGCGATGAGCGCCCCCGAAGGCATGGCGACCACGCCGTGAATCCGACCGGGGACGCCGAGGTCGAGCGGCTCCACGCTATCGGCGGCCAGATCGACAGAGAAGATCCGCTCGGCGTCGTGGATCACGAGGAGCCGGCCGAGGGAGAGGGACGTCACGCTGGCGCTGGCGGGGAAGCGCTGCTCCTCGCCTTCCGCCTCGCCTTCCGCCTCCGGCGTGAGCGCTTCGAAGCGCGCGTAGGGCACCACCTCTTCGAACGCGCCTTCTTCCGGGCCCAGCACCGCGCGGTAGATGTCGCCGCTATCGGTGACGGCGACGATCTCGATGCCCTCGGCGGTCGGCCGCCCGCTCGCGTTCACCAGACGCCCGGCGTCCTGTGGGAATTGCGCCAGCTCGACGTAGCCCTCCGAGCCGTCCCAACGCGAGATGCCGTGGTCGTCCATCGCGTAGTACGCGTCGTTCACCCACACCCGGCGGCCGGGGATCGCCGAGCGCACGGCGTATCGGAAGGACGTCGCGCTCACCGTGCCGCCGCGATAGGGAACCTCTTCGAGGGACACGAGCACGCCGTCTTCGTAGCGCCGCACCATGCTCTCGTCCCCTTCCGGCAGAAAGTACGTCGGCGGGTCACCCACGAATCGCGCTGACCAGGGCCCGAGCGGCGCCACACGTCCCTCGGCGCCCGCGGGATGCTGCACGTCGTCGGCGGCCGAGTCCCACAGGACGTCGTCCCACACCCACGCGCGCTCCGGCGTCACCAAGGCGGCGATCGGGCCGAGCAGCACCGCGCCGTGCACCGCGTGCTCTCCGTCGGGCGGCGTGTACCCCGTCACCCCGACGAAGTCGGCGCTGCTCTCTCCCTGGCGGTGCAGGCTGCCGTCGGCTCCCGCCACCACCACCGCGCCTTCCGCGTCGCTTCCCACCGCCACCGGCGTCGTGCCGACCTGGCCGACGAGTGACCACGCGCCGCCATCGCCCCGGTAGATCTGCCCGCCCGCCTGGCCGGCCACCACGTCTCCGTCCGGTCCGGTCCCGAAAGCGGTGACGCGCCCGGGCGTCATCAGGTTGTGCTCCTCCCAGCCCTCGTCGGTCGACTCGAAGACTGCGCCTGCGTCGCCGGCCACCCAGAGGTCCCCATCGCCGTCGTAGGTCATGGCGCGGATCCGCGCATCCGCGGGCATGGTCACCGTCTGGAGCGAGTCGGCGCTGATGGGCCTCAGCCCCATACGCACCTCGCCACCGCTGAGCATCACTGCCGAGCGCCGTGACGCCGGGTCGAAGGCGAAGCCGACGATCGAAAAGCCTTCCGCCAGCGTCGTGTCCTGTTGGACCGCGCCGTTGGGGGTGATGTGTGCGAAGCCTCCGCGCCGGAGCCCCACGTAGATCGTCCCGTCGGGATCGACCCCCAGGGCGGTGACCGCCTGGGCGCCTTCGATGAAGCTGGCCGATTGTTCCCCGGAGGCGAAGCGAACGATCCGCACCTCGCCTTCCTGGCGGATCGCGAGCGCGAGGGTTCCATCGCGTCCGACAGCGATGGCGTCGTACTCGGTCGGCTCGGCGAGGACGCTGATCAGGGGCCTGAGGCCGGTCTGGGGATCGGCCGAGGCTTTCATGTCGGTCGCGCGCAGGCGGGCCGCGATCTTGGGGACGTCGGCGGTGCTCGCGGCATCGCCGCCGAGGAGGTACGCGCCGACGCCCGCGCCGACGACCACCACCACACCGATGGCCATCCCTGCTGCGAGCTTGGTCCGCGATCGCCCCTGGTTCACGGCGCGCCGAGCCTGCCACGCGATCGCCGCCCGGTCGAGCGCTGTCCTCCCACCGCTTCGTAGTAGCGGAGCCCTCCGCCGCTGCGCGGACGTCCACCGGCGATGGCGGCGGGGAGGGTGGAGCCACACGCCGGCTCCGGCAGGCCGTCGGTCGCGAGGATGATGAAGCGCTCGCGCGAGCTGCCGGAGCTCGTCAGATAGCTCTCGGAGGTGCCGAAGGCCTGCGGGTGGGCGTGTCGCCGGCGCGTGGATCGACGGCGACGAGGCGCGACATGATGGCCGAGCCGCTGCCCACGGAGATGCCTACGTCGGGGCTCGAGGCCACCATGCCGAACGAGAGCGTCGAGAGCAGCGCGACACGGAGGAGCATCCAGCTCCGAGAGTAACAGAGGGTTCGCTCTCGACCTACGCTCGCACGACGTCTTCGGACCCGCGTGCGAGCCCTTCGCGCAGGATGCGATTGGCGCTGCGCCAATCGCTCGGGTCGCTGCCCGGCCAGGTCGGGATGCGGTACTCCCGCTCCCGTACTCGGATCAGGCTGGTCGCTCCGTCGGTCACGACCGGGATGTGGTGGAACGAGGAGGCCGCGTAGAAGATCCGGTAGTGGAAGAAGTTCTTTTGCACGATCGCGTCAGCGTCGCGGACCTTCAGACCCATCTCACGGAAGAGCTTGGGATGGACGGGGAGCGGCGGCTGCTCCGCGACGACCAGGCGGATGCCACCGAAGTCGAGGCGCAGCGTCCGACCGAAGTCCGTCTCGCGCCGTGAGGCCAGCGTCGCGACCATCTCCACCGGCGGCTGATCGTAGCCCGGGGTCCCGCGCACGGTGATTCTCTTCCGTGAGCCGACCGGCGCCTCCCAGAGCTCGTCGACGAGCGCGGGATCGTGCACCGTCAACAGGGTGGTGAGGCCGCGATCGTCTCGCACCAGCTCCTCGAGGATGCGCGTGTTTCCGCCGGGCGCCCCGGCGCCGACGATGTCGTCCACGTCGACCAGGGTGACGGGGCCGAGCTTTCGCCACGATCCGTCACGCACCTCGTCGAGCGCTTCTCTTGCCTTTCGCATCGGCGGCAGCTCCACCTTGCGCACGGACCAGGCGCGGTCGGCGAGCTCGCTGGCGAGGGTGTCGGCGAGCGCCTGGTCGCCGTCCGTAGAGACGTGCGCCGCCCAGCCGAGGTCGTCGGCGCTGGTGTAGGGGTGCACCATGAAGAGGCTCGCGCTGAGCACGCGCGGGTCTTTCTCCATCTCCTTCATCGCGCGGAAGATCTTCCGCATCGGCTTCATGAAGTCGATGGTGGTGCCGCCGCCCAGGACGATCGGGAGCTTGCGCCAGGCGTGGACCGGCTGGCACTCGCCGCGAAGGGTTCGGATGAGGCGATTGCCGGCGCGGAAGCCGGTGGGCGCCAGATCCCAGTGGGGGTTGGTGCGGTAGGCGATCAGGACGTCGACCGGATCGACGAGGCCGGAAGAGAGGTTGCCGTGCAGGTCGTAGCTCACGGCGATGCGCGCGCGGGGAGCCGCTTGGCGCACCCGCCGGAGGATCACCGCCTCGGGCGCTTCGCCCAGGCCCTTCACCTCCATCGAGCCGTGAAGGGCGAGGTAGATCCCGTCGAGCTCGCCCGCTCCGAGGACGCGGTCGATCAGCACGTCGAGCAACCACTCGAAGGTGTCCAGCGTGAGCGGCCCGCTCGGTACCGCGAAGGAAGACGACAGCGGCACCGTCTCGACGTCACCCGCGAGGCGTGCTGCCTGGCAGAAGCCCGTGAGCTCGGCGTGGGGCAGGTAGCCTTTCAGCTCGGATCCACGGAGCGTCGCCGTTTCGGCGAGCGCGTCCCCGAGGAGGTGGTGGAAGCCGGTGAACGCCTCGCGCTCGGTCAGGGAGGGCGAAAAGGTGTTCGCTTCGTGGAAGATCCGGCCGTAGCCGATGCGGAGCTTGGGGCCGCCGCGGCCGAGGCGGGGCAAGCGCGGCCGCTTCACGAGAAGAGCTCCCCGAAGAAGAGGACGAGGAGGCGCTCGCGAGCGGCGGGGGAGGCGGCGTCGATCAGACGATGGATGATCGCGCTCTGAGATGGGAGCTGACCGTCGGTGATGCCCAGCTGTCCCATCAACATGCCGGCGTCGAGGCCGTCGTCTTCGCCGCTCGCCTGCGTGATCTGCTCGAGCATGGCGACCACGGGCGCGGGCGCCTCCTGCTTCGGGGGTAGCCCCTCCATGCACTTTTCGAGATCGGCGATGAAGTCGTCGATGTGCGCCGCGTTGGTCGGCTCGATGGTGAGGTGGATGTGGGTGGGAGAGCGACCGTACGAATAGGTCGGCTGCACGTGCCAGCCGTGCTCCGTGAGACGGTCGGCGAGCTCGAAGATGTCGCCTTCCTCGGTGGCGAAAGCGAAGAGGTTCGCGTCGGGCTTGGTGACGGCGTGGACGCCGTCGATGCGCTCGATGCCAGCGAGCGCCTTCTGGGTGGCTTTCCACATGGCGTCGGCGTGGGCGCGATAGCCGTCGCGGCCGAGGTGGTTGAGCAGCGCGAACGCGCCGCCCAGCGCCGAGCAGGACTTGCTGCCGAGGGTGGTCGCGTTGATGACCGAGTAGCCGGTCCAGGTGGCGCAGGCGAAGTACTGCGCCTCGCGGAGCTCCTTGTTGCGCTGGAGCAGGATCGAGATCCCCTTCGGCGCGAAGCCGTACTTGTGAAGGTCGAGGGAGATGCTGGTCACGCCCTCCACCGCGAAGTCGAAGGGCGCCACGTCGACGCCGTTGTCACGCATGAAGGGCAGGACGCAGCCGCCGACGCAGGCATCCACGTGCATCAGGGCGCCGTTTGCCGCGGCGAGCTTCGCCAGACCCTCGATGGGATCGATCACGCCGTGCGCGTAGCTGGGGGCCGAGCCGACCACCAGGATCACCTCGTCGCTCATCTTCGCGCGCGCGTCTTCGACCGAGGCCCGCATCGTCTCGGGGTCGACGTCCACCGTCACGACGTCGACCCCGAGATAATGGGCGCCCTTGTGGAAGCAGGCGTGCGCCGTCTCGGGGAGGAGCATCTTCGGATGCTTCACCTCGGGCCGGTGCTTGCGGGCGTAATCGCGAGCGGCTTTCACCGCGAGCATCACGCTCTCGGTACCCCCCGCCGTCGCGGTGCCCACCGCGCCCTCGGGCGCGTTCATCAAGTCGAGGCAGGCGCCAACCACGAAGTTCTCGAGCTTGCGCGCCGATGGATAGACCGTCGGGTCGAGCCCGTTGATGCTCATACACGCGGCGTAGGCTTCGCGCGCGAGCGAACGGGCTTCTTCACCTGCATCGTAGATGAAGGCGAAGGCGCGCCCGTCGGTCTCGAGGTCGCGGGATTTGGCGTCGGTCAGCGCGGCGAGGATCTCCTCGCGGCTCTGCCCACCCTGGGGAAACGATCGCTTCGTCATGGTTCTTCCCTCTCCTCGGTGCCGTCGCCGCACTTCAGCGGCTCGAGCACGTGCTTCCAAATGAACTCGTGCACAGGCGCGAGGTCCACGCCGGTCATCACTCGCTGCACCATCAGGCCGTCTTGCGCGGCGCGGATCGTCGCCATCAGGGCGTCGGGATCGCAAGGGGCGACCGTGCCCTCGTCCATGCCTTCGCGGAGGAGCGCGGTGGCGGCGGCACGCTGGGCCGCGAAGACCCGATTACCCACGTCGATGATCTCGGCCATCCGCGCCCGAGAGCTGGTGGCGATGGCCTGACTCAAGAAGACGATGCGGTCTTCGCGGTCGCGATGGAAGTCGTGGACGGCGCGAACCTGGGCGTAGATCCGGTCGATGGGATGGCTGTAACGGTTCACCCGCTCCATCACGAAGATCGCCTGCTCCGTGAGGAGCTCCTCGAGGGCCTGCTCGACGAGGTGGGCGCGGCTCGGGAAGTGATAGAGGAGCGTCGGTCGTTTGATCTCGAGCGCCTCGGCGAGGCGCGCGTTCGAGATGTCGAGGCCTTCGCGGCGCAGCACCTCGACCGCTCTACGGCCCAGATCCCGGCGCTTTTCCATGTCGATCGGACGTCCCATTGGCTGACGAAGTGTCAGATAACATATCCTGACGATTCGTCAGGTAAGACGTGTGTGGAAACTCACGAAGGCGCCCATAGGGGTTTCCGTGAGCCCGACCCCCCGACCTCGTATGCTGCCGGCCGTGTCCGTGCCCATCGCCGCGCTCCACCGCCAAAAGGCCCGGCTCTCGCTGTGGATCTTCCTTCTCGCTGGTGGCCTGCCTGCGCTGGTGTTGGGGGGAGGCGGCGCTTTGTTGCTCTTCACTGGGCTCCTTCCATTCGTGCCGTCTCTGGCGATCACGACCATGGGCATCCTCGTTCCGCTCCTCTCGATCGTCATGCTCCTCGTGACCGGTGTGGTGCGACTGGCGGTCTTCGAAGACGTGCTCGAGGTTCAGGTCGGCGCGCACCACCTGCGGGTGCCCATCGACGAGATCACTTCGGTGGAGATCGCGCCGGCTCCCCGTCGCAGCACGAGCATGGGCGTCGCCGCCCGCGCGACGATGAACGGCGATGTCGTCTACTCGATGCTCGGCAGCAAGAGATGCGCCCTTCATCTACACCGGCGGGGAGATCGCGGCGCGACCATTCTCGTCTGCCGTCAGCCCGACGCGGTGGTCGAGGCGATCGAAGCCGCGCGTGCGCGGGGAGAAGGCGTGGCCCGCGAGGTCGATGAGCACGCGATCACCGCCGAGGGACCGGCGCAGCCCTCGTCGTCCGAAGCCAGCACGGTCCCATGAGCAAGAGGCCGAGCCTCGTCGCGATCCCCTATTCGCCCTGGTCGCTCAAGGCTGCCTGGGCGCTACACCTCCGCAGCATCGATCATCGCGTGCGCCACTACACGCCCACTCTCGGCGAGCTCGGCCTGCGCCTGCGGCTCGGGCGCTTCAGCGGGCGCATGAGCGTCCCGGTGCTCCTCGGTACCGACGTCGGGGCCATCGAGGACTCGTGGAACATCGCGCTTTGGGCCGACGCCCATGGACGCGGCGCATCGCTCTTCCCGGAGCTCGAGGCGGTCGAGCGCTGGAACGAGCAAAGCGAGCGCGCGCTCGAGATCGGCCGCCGCCGCTCTACCATGGCGCTGATCGACGACCCCACAGCGCTGGACGAGGCGTCGTCCCGGTCCTACCCGGCCTTCGTCGCACCGGCGCTCCGTCCGATCGCCCGCGCCATCGCCAAACGGACGATGGGCAAGTACGACGCGGAACAGCCCGCCGGCTTGGCCGCCGCGCTCGATGCGCTCCGCGAGGGTTTGGGCGGGCGCAAGTACCTGATCGGCGACGCGCCGAGCTACGCCGACGTCGTGATGGCGGTGGTGCTCGAGTACGTCCGGCCGAGCGAGCTGGCGGAACGTGGGCCTGCCGAGCGACGCATCTGGACGGACGCCGAGCTCACGGAGCACTACTCCGACCTGCTGGCGTGGCGGGACGCGCTAATCGCCGAGACGGGCTTCTCCGGCGTCGGGTGAGCTGGCCGCGGCCAGGCGCCGGAGCAGCGACCACTGAGGCGACGACAGGCCGATCCTGGGACGCGCTTTGCGAAAGCTGCGCATCACCTCCACCGCGTCAGCCGCGCCGCCACGGTGGAGCACGATCGCCGCGGCGGTGAGCGCCGATCGCGCGTGTCCTGCCGCACAGTGGACGTAGATGGGGCCGGGGCGCGCCGCGACCTCGTCCACCAGCGCGCGGAGTCGGCGCTCGTTCGGCGCCGCGCCATCGAGGGTGGGGAGCGTCCGATAGAAGACCGCGTCTCTGAGGCCACGAGGCACGTCGAGCTCGGCCGTGAGATCGACGACGGTGGAGACGCCCTCCGGCAGCTCGTCCAGCTCGCAGCGGCGGCCGACGAAGATCCCCGGCGCCACCTCGTTGTAGCGGTCTTCGCTCGAAAGACCGCGGAGGAAGGTCATCGCGATCCACACGAAGAGGTAATAGGGCGCGAAGATCACCCAGCTCCAAAGCGGGCGTGTTCCATCCGCGCGCTTGCCCAGCATGCCGGCGCCCAGACCCAGATAACCGGCGCCGATCACTGCGCAGCAGGCCGCCGGCCAGTAGAGGATCGTGAGTACGCCGCCCTCGTCTGCGCCCAACGCGAGAAGCACGGCGGTCACGATGAAGGCGGTTCCGTAGAGCACGTGCGCAGACAGTACACGATCCGTAATCCTCGGTCGGGGTCACGAAATGTGCTTTAACCCTCGCGTCGTGGGCCTGCCCGAGCTCAGCATCGTCATCCCCGCCTACGACGAGGCGCGGCGCATCGGGCGCACCCTGGACGAGACCGTCTCGTATCTCGAGATGCATTACCCGCGCTTCGAGCTCCTCGTCGTCACCGATGGATCGCGCGACGCGACCGCCGAGATCGTCGATGCGCGCGCGGCGGAGGAGCCGCGTCTTCGCCACCTGGGCGGGATGAGAGGTCGCGGAAAGGGAGCCTCGGTTCGGCGCGGGGTGCTCGCGAGTCGCGGCGCGCGCGTCCTCTTCATGGATGCCGATCTGGCGACGCCCCTCGAGGAGATCGACCGCTTCCTCACGCTTCTGGACGAAGGGTGCGATGTGGTCATCGGATCGAGGGCGCACCGCGAGAGCCACATCGCTCGTCGCCAGCCCTCGTACCGGGAGCGCATGGGCAAGACCTTCAACGGCCTCGTACGCCTCCTGTTGATGCACGACTACGCCGATACACAGTGCGGCTTCAAGGCGTTTCGGCGTGACGCGGCCGACGCGATCTTCTCGCGCCTGACCATCGAGCGCTTCGCCTTCGACGTCGAGGTGCTGCTCGTCGCACGTGATCTCGGCCTCCGCGTGTGCGAGGCGCCGGTGACCTGGTCACACGTGCCGGAGTCGAAGGTCTCGCCCTTCGGGGACGCGGGCCGCATGCTCCTCGACCTGCTGATCCTGCGCGCGCGGCGCGCGATTCGCTGAATTCGGAGCGCAGCCGCTCAGGGCTGCTCGGTGCGAGGCACGGCGGCGAGGGCATCCGCGCAGTCCGCGCTCGGGTCCATGCCGCTGAGCCAATCGTAGAGGCACAGGTAGCCGGGGTCGTTGCGCGATGACCAGACCGGATCGCCCTTGTGGTGAAAGCCGCCGCCGTCGGGAGGCAACGGCTTCAGCAGCAGCGGGTGGCTCTCCACCGAGTCCGTCGGGCCCACGCCGATGGCGGCCGCCACGTTGTCGTCGATCTCGGCGTCGGTGATGATCAGGGTGCGGTCCGGCTGTGCGCGCAAACCCTCGAAGGCGTAGACGCGAAACGGCCGGCCCTCGACGCCGTGGCAGTCGAGGGTGCCGCAGCGTCTCTCGACGTAGGGCTGCACGTGATTCGCCCAGTCGTCCCGGTCTGCCATGACCTCGATCGGGACCGCACCCGGCGCGATGTTGCACGCGCCGAGCAGGAGGACGAAGAGGGGGAGTGCCACGTGTCTCATGGCGGATCCATCAGGTAGACGGGAGGCTCGCTCGCCTCGTTCGGGCCCTGAAGCGTGTGACAGTGGGCGCAGCTTCCCTCGCGCCAGGTCACACCCTTCATCACCTTGATCAGATCGCCGTAGAGGAGGCGGACCTGCAGCGGGTAGACGAGCTGGTAGGGGACGCGGGTTTGACCCACGCCCTCTCGCAGACCGCCGCCCTGCTCGAAGTAGAAGTTGCCTTTGCGGTTGCTCGTCACCCGGACCACGTTGCCTTCGGCGTCGGTGACCTCGACGACCACGCCGCCCATCCCCGCCTCCGAATTGCTGTTCGCCATCGGGTAGACGGTCCCGGCCACCATGAACTCCCCCTCGCCCGTCAAGCCGCCGTTGTGGCAGAGGATGCAAGGCTGGCCCGGCCGATGAAACTGATCACCGTCGTAGTAGGGCGGGAGGCTGTCTCTGGCGCGGTCCTCCGGGGTCGTGCCGATGCAGCCCCCCACCGCGAGCATCGACGTGAGCGCCAGCGTCGTCAGCCGAAGCGTCAAAGGTTCACCCGCAGGCCAGCGAGGAAGAGCAGCGTGAAGAGATGATCACGATACAGAAACTCGAAGTACCGGGTGTAGGCCGTCATGGCGTCTCCGTAGAGTGTGAAGGTCCCGTTCGTCCATTCCAGCCGCGCGTCGAAGAGGCCTGTCGTGTAGCCGCTGAGATCCCGATCGACGGTTCGGTATTGCGGGATGTCCTCCGGTCGATCCACCACGTAGGTCCGTTGCCAGAAGCTGGCACGCGTCTGCAGATACCCTCGTAAGCCCAGGTGGATGAGCAGACGGTCGGAAGCGGCGATCTCGAGGGCAGGCTCGAGGATGTGCGCCGTGACGCCCCAATCGTCGAAGTAGAACTGGTAGTCGAGCTTCAGGCTGGTTCGTATCCCTTCGAGGTAGTGCATGAGGCGCACGGCGAAGGAGTGGCGGTAGCGTTGATCGGGCACCTCCTCCGGTGGTCTGGTGGCCAGGCGGTAGCGATCGAAGTTCGACAGGTCGATCTGCGTTCCATCGGCCTGGGCTCTGGCGATCCCCGCGGCGTCGAAGAGCGGGACGTAGCGATATGGCTTCTCCATGTAGCCGTTCTGCACGGTGATCGTGTAGACGCCCCTGAGGAGCGTGTTCGGCCCGAGCACCTGCGTCACGCCGATGTCTCCGGTGTGCGTCACCAGCGTCCTCTGAAAAGCGTTCCACGGCGTGTACGCCCGACCCACGATGTCGTAGGTGAGCCCGTAGCCACCGTTGAGGGTGGTGTCGTCGCCCGCCAGATTGGCCTGGAGGCCGACCCGCCCTCCGTTGCTGAAGTAGTCGGGCTCGTAGGAGCTGCGATAGCTGACCGAAGGGACGTAGTCCCCGAAGGCCCACGCCATCCCGAGGTTGCCCTCGTAGCGAACCTCCTGAAACCCGTTGGTCGCGTGGCTCACCACGTCCACCGAGGCCGCGCTGATGGCGTCGACGGCGCCGGAAGCCCACACCTTGCTCCCGTCCTCGTCGGGCATGTAGCTCACCGCGAGCTGCGGCGTGACCACCATGACGTTGTCGTCATCGGTGTAGAGCAGCGTGTCCACGGCGACGCGCCACGGGTCGACCTGGGCTCGCGTCGGGGTGGCGCTGACGAGTCCGACGGCGAGGAGGGGGAGCGCCGCCAGCCAGTGCTTCAGTTGCAACCGCAGCCTCCGCCTCCACCCCCAAACCCACCGACCGCCCCCTCACGCGTGCTCTGGTAGTGACCGCGAAGCCTGGCGCTGTCCGGGTCCTCGTCGGGCGCCATCTCGGGCTGCGCGAGGTTCTCCCGCTCCCACGGCTTGGTCGTGGCACAGCCGCTCAGATGCGAGAGGGCCCACAGGGCGAGGAAGAGACACGAGCGCGTCTTCGGGCTCACAAAGGGGGATCTGGACCCCGATGCGCTCACGGCAACCTCTTGCACGCTCTACGCAAACACCGTGTTCGCGGGCGAACGCCACAATTGCGGCCGCGCCCCTTCTCGTCTGGAGAGGGGCGCGACGACGCGAGTAAGAAAATGGCAGTCGCTCAGAAAATGCCGAGGCTGATCGCTTTGTAGACCGCGAAGATCAGAAGCGCCGACACCGAGGTCAGGATGCCGATGAGAAGCGGGAACGCCGGGGTCTTCCGGTAGTTGGGCTCCTTGTTCTCACGCTTCGAGAGCTTCGGGAGATGGGAAACGGTGCTGGCCATGGCGTGCTCCGAGGGGCTGAAAGGGTATGACACCCTCCATGGAGCAAGGTCCGGGCCACCGTTTTCCCCTGTGATCTCCGTGAAACCGAAGCGGGGCCGACGCAGCAGCTGCGTTCGGCCCCCTCTCGCGATGCAAGGTGATCGCGCGGATCAGTCGTCGACGTTGACGAGGGCGTCGATGTCGAAGAAGCCGCCGTCGATGTGGGCCACCGAGGCGCCCTTGGCGTACCAGTCGAAGTCGGCATAGCCGGCGGTCTCGTAGTGTTCGTAGACCCAGCTGCTGGTGTCGAAGTCCATGTCGATGCGGATGTCCTGGTTCTCGGCCGGGGTCATGAAGAGGAAGGAGTAGGCCACGACCTGCTCCTCCAGACCCGGCAGGTCGCCCGCGGCGTCGATGAGCGCGTCGTAGAGCTCGGTGGCGGTGGCGGAGCGGGCCTGCGCCAGCGAGCGCGCCGTGGCGGACTCGTAGACCGGGGCGCCATCGCGGTCCACGTCGTAGCGGATCTCCAGGGCCTGGGCGCCGAGCTCGCCGACCCCCGTGAGGATCGAACGCTCCGCCGAGGCCTGCTCCTGGTAGCGCTCGCGGTAGGTGTCGAAGAGCGAGGTGAGGGCGCGAATGTGGCCTTCGTTCCGCTCGAGCACGCGGCGGCGTGCTTCCGCCTGGTCGGTGGGATCGAGCTCGCGGTCCGCCTCGGCCAGCACGAGGTACTGCCGGATCGCCTTGGCGAAGTCGTCACCGCTGCGATTGAACATGAGGTTGTCGAGGGCGCGGTCGTCGAGGCGGTAGTCGAGGACCACCGAGGTCTCGGGACCGGTGAGCGACGCGGCGATCTCCACCGTCGCCTGCGCCGTGAGGCGGAGCCGGGCGGCGTCGAGGGCCAGGTTGCGCACGTCCTCGGAGAGGCCACTTGGCAGCGCGGCGGAGAAGGCCTCGAGGCCGTCGTTGCGCAGGGCGACGGTGGTCGGGTCGGTCAGGACGTCCTCGAAGCAGGCCGAGCCCGCGCGGCTGCTCGGCGAGCAGAGCGACTCGGTGTGCGCCTCGACACGGTTGCCGTAGTCCTCGACGATGGCGAAGGGCTCCGGGCCGACGAGGGCCACGATGAGAGAATCGATGTGGTCGAGGACCTTGTCGCGCTGCATGTAGCTGTCGCCTTCGACGACCTGGATGAAGAGGTTCGCTTCACCCTCGGGCTCGCCCCCGCCGCGGGGGTCCCAGGTGAGGCCGCTCAGGCCCACGCGGGTGTAGCCGTGGCTGGAGAAGAACCAGCCGCTCTCGCGGTGCAGCGAGTCGAACATGATGCTGCGGACGCCGCCCGGGGTCTGGATGACCGCCGAGCCGTTTCGCTCGATGCGCTCGCGGAAGAAGCTCATGCCGAGCAGGTCGATCCCGGCGTAGCCGGTGCTCGTCTCGCCGGAGCGGAGGAGATCGAACTCGGCGTGGACGCCAGGCTCGTTCTGGTTGCTGAGGAGCTGGGCCAGGCGGACGTCGCCCGAGAGGACCTGCTCGAGGGCCTTCTTGCCGTCCTCGCCGAGCTCGTCGAGGTCGAAGCGGAAGCGCGCCACGCTCACGCGGCTCTCCTGGCCGGTGCGCTCGAGGCGGCCGTCGATGAGGTTGATCTGCCGGTCGAGCTGCTTTTCGAGGGCGCGCTCGACGATGCGCCCGAGGTCGACCACGTGGTTCGCGATCTCGATCTCGGTCTCGATGAAGCCGCCGACGCCCCAGCCGTCGTAGATGGCCAGCTTGGCGCTGCGCTCGAAGACCTTGGTGGTGCCGACGTCGACGTAGACGTCGTCGCCGTCCATGCGCACCAGCTGCACGTCGAGCTCGCCCTCGAGGCGCGCGCGGAGGGAGCCGGAGACCACGATGTTGTAGGTGAGATGTGAGGAGGGCTCGGCCACGATGAGGGGCACGCCCGCGCCGATGTTGATGCCCAGAGCGCCCTCGCCCGACAGCGCGATCGACTCGCCGGGCGCCATCTCGCGCAGGTCGTCGGCGCTGCGGGGCAGGATGAAGCCGCGGCTCTCGCGCATGGCGCGGAGCATCGACTGGCCGTTGGAGCGGATCTCGTTGCCGAAGGCGCCGATGACGCGGCTCTGCAGGCGCGCGCCGGCGGTGAAGCCGACCGAGGCCCAGCTATCGTCACCCAGAAGGCCGCCGGTCTCGAGGTTCCAGCCGTGATTGACCCGGCCGTCGATCTCGAAGGCGGCCTCGGCGAAGACGACGTCGCCGCTGTTCGTCAGGTGCTCCTGGCGAACCCGGTTGACCGCGGTGGTGAGCTCGCGCTCCCCGTAGCGATAGGCGAGCCCCTGCGTGAGGTCGTCGAGATCGTGGAGCGTCAGGTCCATCGACGCGTCGTCGTGAAGCGCGTAGAGCTCGGGCGCGTCGAAGCCCAGCGCCGCGTTGTCGAAGGCCAGCGCGTCGTTCACTTGGTCGGTGGCCAGCTCCGCCGTCACGTTGACGAGGTCGCCTCGGTCCACCTGCCGGGCCCGGTCCCACAGCGAACGGATGCTGCCGCCGAGGCCGTCGCACTTGCCGTCGCACTGGACCTCGATCTCGTCCATCGCCGGCTCGCCGCCCTGTCCCACGCAGCCCGCGAGGGCCAGTGCCAAAAAGAGCGTCTTCAGAATCTTTTGATGCGCTGCCATGCCCGCCTCCTGATACCCAGTCCCTCTCCTACGCAACGGGCGTACCAGTGCTTAAGCGAATGATTCCGGGGACACAGGTGGCGAATGGATCCGCCGATCGGCCCCTGAGGCTTCCGGTTCGAGGGGTTTGGCCAGGACTTTGCGGGTTGTTTCCTCTCGCGCGGGGCCCACTTGAGGAGTGCCCGAGACAAGGAGCCCGCCATGAGCCTCATGCGCGTCCGCGACCTCATGACCACCGAGGTCTTCACCGTCGACCCGAATCAGGACTTCGTCTCCGCTGAACAGATCATGCGGCTCGAGCACGTCCGCCACGTTCCCGTGGTCGAAGGCGGAAAGCTCGTCGGTCTGGTGACCCACCGCGATCTGATGCGCGCGCAGGCGAAGCTCCTCACCGATGCCGCCGCGAGCTCGAGCGAGGACAAGGTGGTGAGCGTCCGCATCGGCGACTTCATGACCGACCACGACCTGGCGACCTGCGGTCCGGCGACGCCTGCCGACGACGCAGCGCGGCTCATGCTCACGGAGAAGTTCGGCTGTGTGCTGGTCACCGAGGGGGAGCACCTGCTCGGCATCCTCACCGAGTCGGATCTCGTCTCCTGGTCGGTGGAGATGATGGCGAAGGGACGCCTCGAAGAGGCGGCCGGCACCATCCCTCCAGAGCCTCCGTGATCACCAGCTGATTCGCGCGTTGCGCCACGGCTCGTACACCGGCCACTGGTCCTCGCCCGCTTGGACGCCCATCTCGAACTGAAAGCTCTCGGCGCCGAGCGGTACGGGAACGTTCGCATCGAAGTGCAGCGGGTCGTCCGCGCGCGGCGAGGCGATGGTGCCGCTGATCTCGGAATCGGCCACACCTGCATGGCGCCGGACGGAGACGACGACCCGCCCGCCGGGCGGCAGCGGCTTGTCGAGGGTGACGAGGATTCTGGGCTCCTTCGGGGCTCGGGCCGACGACGCCGCCCGAAGGCCGGGGCACCGCGTCGATGAACGCATGCTCGGCTTCGGCGGTCTCCGCGAGGATGCGCTCGAAGCTCGCGCGGACGGTCTCGAAGGAGCACGAGATGGCCTGTAGCGTGTCCCGCCAGAACGCGTCGGGCGCCAGAATCCTGCGGGGCGTCGGGGCGCGCCATCGCACGAAAGACCCGGCCGACCGCGTGCTCGCCACAGGCGTCGACCACGGCCTGCGTGTACACCTCACCGACGTAATAGGCGAGCCGCGGATCCCAACGCTCTTTCATGCGGTCGTGATCCAGGAGCTCGTCCGTGGACAGGTCGTGGCGCTGCCACATCGCGGCCGCGACCCGTCGCGCGCTGAGGCGGCTCTCCGGGCGTGGGACGACCTCGTAAGCGAGGTACTCGGCGCTTCCTTCGATGAACAGGGCGGTCGCGCGTCGCGCGTCGTTCATCCGCCGGTCGGAGAGGTGGTGCTGGAGCACGTGCGCAAGCTCGTGCGTCACCGTGTGCTCGAGCTCCACCGGGTCGGGGTGAAGCACCAGACCCACGCGCACCCTGGTCCAGGACGCGATACCGAGGTGTTGGCTGCTCGCCTCGGTGAGATCGATCGTGGCCGGCGGCCGATCGGGCATCTCGAGGAGCTCGCCGAGGCCCCCGTAGAGCTCCTCCGAACGCGCGACGAGGGGCATGGCGCGGCCGCGGAGGTTGACGGGATAGGTGAAATGGAAGTGATCGGTCTCGGCGGTGGCCGACGCGAAGGAGACGTATTCGATCTCGGGATGGGTCGGGTCCTCTTCGCCCTCGGTGCTGCGGATCGAGAGGATGACGATGAGCACCGTGGCGGTGGTGACCACCGCCGCCGTCGCACAGCCGAGCCCGACGCGGCCGACCACGGTGCGCTGTGCGCGATCCATGAGCCACGCGGTGTTCTCGCCGGCGCGCGTCCACAGGACGCCGGCGGCGACGAGGGAGAGGGCCGCGAGGGGAACGTGCAGCCCGATGACCTTCCAGGGGATGAGGATCCGCTGTCCCTCGTAGCTGAGGTCGGCCATGGTCGAAGGGTCGAGGAACGCCAGGTCCGGCACCGCGTCCTGGAACACCACCAGTCCGTAGGCGATCCCCATGAAGGGGATCAGTCCGAGACGGCGGAAGAAGCTCGCGAAGAGTGCGTGGCAGTAGATGACGATCGCGAAGAGGCCGCGGAGGAAGACCGAGGTCGCGGCGATGCCCAGGTGGAACTGCTCACCCCCGAGGGACTGCGGGTTGGGGGCGGCGAGGAGCGCGTCGGTCACCGCCCCGCCCGCGACGCCCATCACCAGGACCGTCATCCCGGCGATCGCCTTCGCCCCGAACACCGCGGTGCGCGAGATGGGGAGACTGTAGAGCAGCTCGATGGTCCCCTCGTCGTGCTCCCGCGGCAGCGCCGCGTAGGCGACGATGAGGGCCAGGATCACCAGCATGAAGGCGTAGAAGGACTGATCGCTGTTCGTGATGCTGCTGATGGAGCTCCAGCTCGCTTCGTCGAGGCGCTGACTGAAGGGGCGGGTGAAGATGTCGCCGCTGATGAGCAGGAAGGTGACGACGTAAACCGGCACCAGGGCGCGGAGCTCCTTGAGGAGGAGCGTCCTCATCGGATGGTCCTTCGCTCGGCGAGGAGACGTATCGGACAATGGAGGGTCTCGTCCTCGACCTCCAGGGCGAGAAACGCGCGCTCGCCGGGCCCATAGCGTCCTTCGAGGCGCACCGAGGCGCTCCGTGCGCCGCTCTCCCACGCGACGTCGTCCCGCTCGAGCTCGAGCTCGACGAGCAGATCGTCGAGGGGCTCGAGGGAGTGGTGGACGAGGGTGGCGATGGTGGGCGAGTCGCGCGGCGACCGCTGCGAGACCTCTGCTTCGATCGCGCGGAGCCTACCTTCGACCCTTTCGACCGCGATGTCCGCGCGGAGCGCGGGCATGTCGCGGACGGGCGCGGCCCACGGCGCAGCCCGGAGCGATTCGAGGGATGCGTTCAGCCGCTCGACGAAGGCCGTGAGGGTGAGCCCGGTCTGCTCTTCGAAGACCTCGGAGAAGGGGTCGAGCTCGTCGCGCACGGTCACCCAGGAGCTGTCGCCGACCGGCTCGCGGTAGAGCGCGCGGGCGAGGGCGTCGACCTTCTCCTGGCCGACCTCCTCGACCAACGCGTCGACCGCCGCGGCGGCGACGCCCTCGGCGACGGCCGGACCCCATCGCTCGCGCGATTCGTTCCAGCGGACGAGGTCGCGCACCGAGAGGGGCGCGTCCCGCGTGGCGTAGAGGGCGCGGAGAAGCGTCGTGCGATCGCTCCGCGGGACGTCGCCCTCCACCACTTCGCGCGCATAGCCTTCGAGGAAGAAGCGCTGAGGCTCGAAGACGGCGCGGCCGTTGACGTGCGCGTCGATGGCCCTTTCGACGACGGCGCTCCTCAGGCCGAGCTCGTCCAGATCCTCGGCCGTGTAGTTCGCGCGCACGAGCACGCCGTCTCCCTCGCCCAGATGGACCGGCTCGAAGGTGTCTGCGTCGAGCGTCTCGCGAAGAGAGACGCGCACCGTCGGCGTGTCGTGCCATTGGAGCCTCTGCGCGAGCTCCCGGACGTCCGCGTCCACGATGTCGAGGAGGCGCGCGGCTGCCGGGCGGCTGCTCTCGTCGGTGAACGCGATCTGCACCGGCGCGCGCCCGCTCTCGACCATCGCCGTGCCCGGGGGAAACGCGTAGGGGTCCGGCTTGCGTCGCTCGTCCAGCACCGTCGTGTAGGTGAAGAGCCCTACCATGAGCACGGCACCCACCGCGCTCTTCTCCCGCGCGCTCATTCGCTTCGCGAGGGACTCGGCGAGCGAGCCGTCTCCGATCGAGGCGAGCGCGTAAGCGGCGAGCACGAAGCCAGCCGTGAGACCGGCGCACTCCAGGAGCGCGCGGAGCGGCAGCTCGACCCGCTCGTAGGGCAGGGTGGTGTCGACCATCCGGAGCGGACCGAAGCGCTCGATCTCCGAGATCCGTCAGCTCGCCGGCGGCGACAAGCGCGAGGAGGAGCGCGACGTAGATCGCCATCCGGAAACGTCCGGTGAAGCCCATCATGAAGAGGAAGCTCCAGATCGTCACCGCGAAGGTCACGCTCCGGATGGAGAGGATCACGAGGAAGAGCGGATCGAGGGGCTCGTCGGTCGCCGCGAAGCCGGCGGTCACGACCCACAGGCCCATCGCTGCACCGACCATCGTGAGCAACCCGAGCGCGTACTTCACCGTCACCGGCTCCCATCGACGGATGGGGAGCGCTTCGAGGAAGAGCTGCGTGCGGCCGTAGTACTCCGCCACGACCAAGCGGTTCCCCAACACCAGCCCCAAGAGCGGCAGGAAGAGCAGGAGGCCGGAGCGCAGCGCTTCGAAGTAGGAGAGGTTCTGCGGGTTGAGCGCCGCGCCGAGGAGCATCAGGCCCACCACGGGCAGGAGCAGCACCACCACACCGATCACCGCCAGCGTGTGCTGTCTCAGCTCTTTGGCGACGAGCGCCCCGAGTCGCCTCACATGGGCCTCCGCACCATCTCGATGAAGAGCTCCTCGAGGGGGAGGCTGGATATCTGCCAGGGTCGCACGTCGATCTGGCTCCAGGCGGCGGGGTCGGCGGCCTCGACCAGCATGCGCTTCTCGGTGCCGTGCCACCTCTGGGCGACGACGCGAAAGGCGGCGGGGTTGGCGAGGGCCGGCGGCGCGGGCTGTGTGTCTTCCGGGTCGACGATGGCGACGAGGCGGTGGCGCGCCATCAGGTCGGACACCGTGCCCTCGTAACGTGTGACGCCGCCATCCACGATCCCGACGCGATTGGCGGCGACGTCGATCTCGTCGATGAGGTGTGTCGAGAAGAAGGTGGTGGCACCCGTTCGCGCGGCCTCGTCGCGAATCATCTCGAGGAATTCCCGTCGCGCCACCGGGTCGAGCCCTGCGGTGGGCTCGTCGAGCACAAGCAGCCTCGGGGAGTGGGCGAGCGCCAGGGCGAGCGCCACCTTCGCCTTCATCCCGCCGGAGAAGGTGCCGACGCGCCGGTCCTCGGGCAGATCCATGCGCCGGAGGAGGTTCGCGTAATTCGCGTCGTCCCAGGTGGGATAGAACCCGCGCACGAATCGGCCGAGGGTCTTGGGCGTCATCCAGCCGTAGAAGGTCTGATCCTGCGCGACGTATCCGACCCGCTGCCTGAGCGCGATGTGCGATTGGCGCGTCACCTCCTCACCGAAGAGGCGAACCGTGCCAGAGGTGGGGTGGGTGATGCCCATCACCGCGCGGATGGCGGTGGACTTCCCGGCGCCATTACGACCGAGGAACCCGTAGATCTCGCCGGCCGCGACGCTGAGGTCCAGCCCCGAGAGCGCGACGACCGATCCATATCGCTTGGTGAGCGCGTGGAGCTCGAGGACAGGGGCTTGTTCCACGGCCGGGGAGTCTAGTGCCTGGTCCAATGACGTAGAAGTGTTCTCGCTCGTTCGTCGGCCGCCTCGCACGTCGGGCCTTGGACCAGGCACTACCCGAGTTGGATCAGCGGGGACGGGTGGCGGTGCAGCGCAGCTCCGCGAAGTCGACCACCGGATTGAGCGCCATCTCGTGCCGGACGACGTTCACCCCGAAGCGCTGGTCCATCCAGCGCGCGCCCCCGAAGCGGAGCCCCAGGCGCTCGTAGAACGAGCGCGCACGGGCGTTTTGCTCGAGGACCGCGACCTCCGCCCAGACGCAGCCGCGGCGCTCCAGCTCGCGCAGCGCCTTCTGCATCAGGGCGAAGCCGACCCCGCGACCGAGCATCGCAGGGTGGACGTAGAGATAGGTGACCTCTCCCGCGTAGCCCTTCCACGCGCGGTTGTCGCGTGCGGGGCCCGCCGCGCAGAAGCCGACCACGGTTCCCTCCACAACCGCGACCCACACCTGTTCGCCCGGCGGGCTCACCGCCAACCTCCGGCGCCAGGAGGTGCCGACGCCGCGCGTCGTCAAGCCCCGGAGATACGAGCGCGGCAACAGGTCCCAATACGCGTGCTGCCAGCTCGAGACGTGCACGCGCGCGATGGCGCGAGCGTCGTCCGTACGGGCACGACGTAAGCGGAGCCTCACGAAGGAGATCGTAGCGCCGAGCCGGTGCCGGTGCCAGCCGTCCCATCGTGTGGTCCCTGTGCAACTGAGGTATCGTGGTCGAATGCACCGCTTGCTCCCCATCGCGTTGTTCCTCGGAGGGTGCGGGCTCTTGCTGGATTCCGATCCGGCCTTCGATCGGGGATGCCGCCGGCGGCGGCGACGGGGGCGTCGTCGGTGACGGAGGTGTCGGGGATGCCGGCGATGCGGCTTACGACGCCGGGGACGCGGCCTGTATTCCCATGGCCGAGATCTGCGACGGCCTCGACAACGACTGCGACGGGCTGATCGACGACGACTGCGGCTGCGACCGGTACGTGCTCGCAAATGCGACCGGAGATGGGCGGTCGGCGAGCACGCCGATGGGATCGATCAACGTGGCCATCAGCGACATCGAGCGCGAGGGAGGCGGGTCCGTTTGCGTCGGTGCCGAGGTCGAGGGCGGCGTCTGCGTGGCGACCCGCTACGGCGAGCGGGTCAACATGTCCGATGGGATCAACGTCACGGGCGGCTTCCGCGCCGAGGGCGCGAGTTGGGCGCAAGACCCCGCGTGCGTCACGAAGATCGCGCCGGTCGGCGGTTCGGGAGTGGTCAACGAGGCCGTGCTCTTCCGCACCGGAGATTGTCGCGGAACGACTCTGTCGAATTTCACCATCGTGGGTCCCGACGCCGTCGGCGCCACCAGCGTCGGCGTTCTCTTCGAGGGGGGCGGGACGGTCCGGGGCTCGATCGTTCGCCCGGGTCAGGCCGACCGCGCCTATGGCGTATCAGCGCCTCCCGGGGACGGCGTGGTCGTCATCGACGGCGGCCAGGTCGAGGGCGCATCCCCGCCAGGCGGCACCGCGCTCGGGACGGTCTCCATCGCCGTGTACTTGCGCGAGCGCGAGGCCCAGCTCCTCGGCGTCGAACGGATCAGCGGCGGGCACGCGTCCGGGAATGCCGTGGGGATCGCGGCAGAGATGACGCACGATCTCCGCGTCGACGGGGTCGCGGTGATCGAGGGCGGTGAGGGGGATCGCAGCCTCGGCATCTCCCTCACGAATGATCAGAGCGCGATCATCCAGAACGTCGGAACGATCACCGCCATGGCGGGGACGAGCGAATCGACAGGCGTGAGCGCTTTCAACGTGGACGGGCTCGACATCCACGACGTCGGGACGGTCCTCGGCGGAACGTCGGGGAGCGTCTCCGCGGGGTTCGTGCTCGTCAGCACGCGGAACGCGAACCTCACGAACGTCGGCACCATCGGGGGCGGCGAGGGACCCTTGGTCTACGGGCTCGCGGCCAGGGACGGGACGAGGCTCATGGCCTCCAGCCTCCGTTCGCTCTATGCATCCGCTACCGCCGCGACTCCGGGCGCGCGCTACGTGGGGATGGTCTGCGAAGGATCGGGGACGACTTGCGAGATCGCCTCGAGCCTTCTTCAGGGCGTGACCGCGGATACGTCGAGCTTCGTGAGCGCGGTCGAGTATCACTCGGGCGTCGCGGGCTCTCTCATGGATAACGAGATTCGATCCGGCGCGGTCGCCGGGGCCGGCAGAGGCGTCTTGATCGAGGGCGCCGATCCCATGGTCATCGACGCGAACCGGGTCTACGAGCTCGCATCGCACACGGCGGCCCAGGAGCACTATGCGATCGCCGTTACGGACACGGAGGTCCAGATGACCAACAACTTCATCACGGTGTCTGGACAGTCCGTGGGGCTCGCGTTCGCGTTCTCCGGTGAGGCCGCCACGTTTCCGGCGCAGGTCGATTCGAACACCTTCAACGCGGTGCCGACCCCCATGATGTCGTCGGGATCGGGACCGGTCCTCGTGAGGTTGGGTAGCGCGTCGAGCACCACGCTGAGCGAGACCGAAGCTCGTTTTCGCAACGACATCTTCCTGTGCCGGCCGGGCGTGGGCGGCGCGTACTTCCAAGAGGCGGGCTTCAGGGCGCGGGTCCTCAGCAACAGCGTCCTGTACGGATGCGCGCGGTGGATCAGCCCGGACATGCTGGCTTCGGATGCCGTGACCCTCCTGACGACGACCTTCGGACCGGGAAACCTGCTCGCCTCGGACCCACAGATCTCCCCCGACGGGCACATCTCCGAGGACGGCTCGCCCGCCAATGGCAACGCCGACCCGATGGTCATCCCCATGCGCGACTTCGACGGCGAGACCCGGGATACATCGATGCCGGATATCGGGTGCGACGAGCGCCTCTGACGACTCACGCGTAGAAGCGCTGGATCACCGCCCTGTACTTGTCGTTAACGACGTTGCGCTTCACCTTCATCGTCGGCGTCAGCTCGCCCCCGTCGACGCTGAACGGCTCGGGGAGGATCTCGAACTTCTTGATGGTCTGATAGCGCGCCAGCTTCCCGTTGCAGTCGGCGGCGATGCGGTCATCGAACCACTTGCGGATCGCGTCGTTCTTCGCGGCGTCGGAGGTGGAGGAGATGGACACGCCCGAGGCCTGCGCGAGCTCGGGGAGCGCTTCCTGATCGAGCACCAGGAGCGCGCAGAGGTAGGGCTGCTGGTCGCCCACCACCACCGCCTGCCCGACCCCGGGGATGCCTTGGAGCAGCCCTTCGATCTCGGCGGGCGCGACGTTCTTGCCCCCGGCGGTGATGATCAGGTCCTTCTTGCGCCCGGTGATCTCGAGGAAGCCCTCCGAGTCGAGGCTCCCGAGGTCACCGGTGTGCATCCACTCGCCGGTGTAGAGCTCGCGGCTCTCCTCGTCGAGGTTGTGATAGCCGCGGATCATGTTGGGGCCCTTGAGCATGATCTCGCCGTCCTCGGCGATGCGGATCTCCACGCCTGGGAGCGCCTTGCCGATGGTCCCGAAGCGCGGCCGCTTGGGCGGTTGAACCGTGGCGAAGGCCGTGGTCTCGGTCATGCCGTAGCCCTCGTGGAGGAGGATGCCGATGGAGGCGAAGAAATCGAGGGTGGAGCGCGAGATCGGCGCGGCGCCGGTGAACGCGTACTCGAGGGCGTCCAGCCCCAGCGCCTCTCGGATTTTGGAGAGCGCCAGGCGGTTGGCGAGGCTGCGGCGGATCCCCTCCACCCGGTAGCCGCGCCGCGCGCTCTCCTCGAAGGCGGCGAGCTCGGTCTTCATCGCCCAGTTCAACAGCTTCGCCTTGACGCCCGTCGCTTCACTGAAGCGCCCACGCAACGCGGCCTCGAACTTCTCCCACACCCGCGGTACGCCCAGGAAGAAGGAGGGCCGCACCTCGGTGAGATGGTCCTTGATCTGCTTGAGGTCTCCGCAGAAGTAGATCTTCGCGCCGAGCCTCAGGCCGGCCATGTTGATCATTCCCTGCTCCGCCGCGTGGCAGAGCGGCAGATAGCTGATGGCACGAACGTCGTCGCCGGAGAGGTCTGGGTAGGCTTCCGCCGTGGCGCTGCCGGTCGCGTCGATGTTCGCGTGGGTGTACATCGCGCCCTTGGGCTTGCCGGTGGTGCCCGAGGTGTAGATCAGCATCGCGACGTCATCCGGCTTCATCGCCGACAGACGCGCGTCGAGCGCCGAGTCGTCCTGCGCTTCGCCGAGCGCCATGAGCTCGGCGTAGGACATCACCCGCTCGTCGTCGACGTCGAGCGCGTCCATGGTGATGAACTTTTCGACGTCAATCAGGCCCTCTTCCTGGGCGGCGCGATACTTCGCGAGCTGTTCGGCGTCGTCGCAGATCGCGACCTTGGCCCCGCAGTCGTTCACGATGTACGCCGTCTGCTCTTTGGTGTTGGTGGTGTAGATGGGACCGAGAAGCCCGCCCGCGGCGAAAGTGGCCATCTGACACTTCACCCACTCGGGACGATTGGCGCCGACGATGGCCACGCCGTCGCCTGGTTTCACACCCAGCGCCATCAGGCCCTTGCCGAGGGTTCGGTAGTCGCGCTGATAATCGCTCCAGGTCGTGACGTCCCAGCCGCGGCCACTCGCCGGCCGTGCGTGGAGCGCCGCGCCGTTGGGGCGCTTCTTCGCCCAGAAATCGATGTGCCCGAGCAGGGTATTCGCGTCGCTTCGCATTGCGCCCCCTTCGAAAGGAAGCTCGCCTTATTCCATGGACCTTTCGTTGCGGCAAACGGGACCTATGAGGGCGGGTGGCATGCCGGGTGCTACGCTCGTGGACGTGTCCCAGTGCGGCACAATCTCCCATTTTCTTCGATGCGTCCTCACGGGCGCGCTGGTCGGCTGCGCAGCCTGTGGACCTTCGGGACCGGGCCCGTGTGAGGACCCGGCGCCGGGCGTGGTCTGCACCATCGCCGGCACCGGCGCCTATGGCTTCAACCGAGAGGGCCTGCCGGCCACCGAGAGCGACATGTACCTGCCGTCGTCGGTCCGCCGCGGACCCGATGGGCGCATCTACGTCATGGACTTCAACAATCAGCTGCTCCGGGTGATCGACGAGAACGGACTCTTTCAGACGGTCGCCGGAAACGGCTTTCATGCCCTGGCGGACACCAGCGTTCCGGCCGTCGACTCACCTCTCGAAAACCCCATCGACTTCACCTGGGATCCAGACGGTCTGCTCGTCTTCGTCTCCTATCACGATCCCCGGGTGATCCAGATCGACGCCGACGGCAATCTCGTGACTCTGGCGGGCGACGGTGAGGTCGGTATCCGCGGAGACGAGGGCGACTTCGAAGATCCCCTCGTCGCGCGCTTCATCCAGCTCGACGGCATCGCCATCGCTGATGACGGCACCATCTACGTCTCCGACAGCCTCGCCAATCGCGTGCGGATGCTCCGCGACGGCACGATCCAGACGGTGGCCGGCACCGAGCGCGAGGGATACTCGGGCGACGGCGGGCCTGCCACCATGGCGCAGCTCCACTGGCCCTCGGCCCTCGCCCTCAGGGACGACGGCACGCTGCTCATCGCCGACACCCGCAACAACGTGGTGCGCGCGCTCTCCCCCGACGGCACCATCGACACCATCGTGGGCACGGGCGAGGCCGGCTTCGCTGGCGACGAGGGCCCCGCGCTCGAAGCGCAGCTGAATCAACCCTACGGTCTCGCCGTGGCTGACGACGGCACCCTCTACATCTCCGACCGCGAGAACTTCCGCGTCCGGCAGGTCGATCCCGACGGCACCATCCACACCATCGCCGGCAACGGCACCAACGACTTCACCGGCGACGGCGGTCCGGCGCTCGAGGCGGCCTTCGGGCACGTGGGCCGCATCTCCCTCGATCAGGGTGAGGCGCTCCTCGTGGCGGATCAGTCGAACAGCTGCGCCCGCCGGATCATGTTGCCCCTCGACCCCTGATTTCAGGGGATGGATTGATCGATCATCGATCGATCAGGGGACTGTGCAGGTTCCGTCGTAACCTTCCGGGGGCGCGCATCCCTGGTGGCAGGCGGCGCATCGGGGCGGCTGCTCCTCGACCACCGCGCGGTCGGCGTCGACCCGCTCCCAATACCAGTCGAGGTTGGAAGGATCGGACCCCTCCGCGAGCTTCTGCATCACCGTCCACTGCTTGATGGGGCCCGCGCAATCCGCGTCGCCGAAATCGTACTCTTCCTTGATGACGGTGGCGCCCTCGGGGAAGGGCTCCATCCGATCGCTGTAGGCGGCGAGGGCGACCGGGTCCGCGAGCACGCGCACCACGTTGAGGTCGTGGTCGCCGCTCTGGCGGCAGTCGCGCACCTCGGTGTAGGTGGATGCGTAGTCGGCGGGGAAGACGGGCTCGGGGGGCATGTCTTCCTTGCAGGCCACCGTCGCGAGGGCGATGGCCAGCAGCGACAGGGTGTGACGACGCATCAGGGGATCCTGAAGCGGCGCAAGACGCTGTTGCCCGTGTCGGAGACGATCAGGTCACCGTTCGTGAACTCGACGCCGAAGGGCAGGTTGAGGAGCGCCTCGTCGGCTGGCCCGCCATCGCCTTCGTAGCCCTTGGTGCCACAGACCCCGGCGACGGTGTCGATGTTGCCGGCGCTGTCGATCGCCCGGATGCAGTGGTTGTTCACGTCCGCGAAGTAGAGCGTGCCGTCGTCGCCAAGAGCGAGGTCGACCGGGTGGTTCAAGAAGGCGTCGAGCGCCGGGCCACCGTCGCCCTCCGCTCCGCGCTGAGGCACGCCGTCGACCGGCGGCTGCCCGGCGACCCGGTGAACCATGCCGTCGGTGTCGATCATCCGCATCAGGTGGTTGCCGGTGTCGGCGAAATAGAGGTTGCCCGCGTCGTCGTAGACGATGCGCCCGGCCGGGGTGGCGGACTGGCCGAAGGGCTGCGCGATCCGCATCTCTGTCGCCGGGATGTCGTCACCCGAATAGCCGGGCGTGCAGGGATGCGAGCAGAACTCCATCGGGTCGCCGCAAACCCACTTGCCCGAGACGTTGCCCGCGGGATCGGCGGGACACTGGGTCGAGCTCCGAGACGTCGCAGGTCCCGGGGCCGTTGGGCGGCGCGGCGTCGACGACGCAGCGGCCCGCGGCCAGGTGCACGATGCCTTCCGAGTCGACCCTGCGCAGCACCTGGTTCGCCTGATCCATGATCGATCAGGTCGCCGTCCGGGGTCCAGGCGACGCTGGCCGGCAGATCGAGCGCCGACGACAGCGCCGGGCCCTCGTCGCCGAAGTAGGCGCGGCGTTGCCGTCGCCGCAGCTATCCGTCACCATGCTGGTCGCGAGGTCGACGGTGCGCACCATGCTGTTGTGCCACGCGGCGAGGATGATGTGCGTCTCGTCCTCGTCGAAGATCATGTTGGTCGGGTGGTTGAAGTCGCCGTTCGCCGGATCGTCGAGGGTGCCGCCGAGCTCGCCTCGACCCGCGACCCAGCGAATCATCCCGTCATCCTTCAGGCTGCGCAGGCGGTGGTTGTTCCAGTCGAGGATGTACAGGGTGCCGTCCGAGGCGGTGAGCGTGTCCTGGGGAAGCGAGAAGCGGACCTCGGCGGCCGGGATCGCCCGGGTGTCGGCGTCGCGGTCGTAGCCGTTGTTGCCGCTGCCGGCGATGGTGCAGATTGTCCCGGCGACGCTGGGATCGCAGGTCTCGCCGCCGCAGCCGGCGAGCGCGACGGCGCCCGAGGTCGCGAGGAGGATGAGAATGACAGAGAGCTGCTTCATCGCGCCACCTTCACGATGCGGTTGTTCAGGGAGTCCATCACGAAGAGGTTGCCGTCAGGGTCGAAGACGATGCCGAAGGGGCGGCGGAGGTGGGTCTCGGTCGCGAGCAGCCCCTCTTCCTCGTCCAGGCCCAGCTCGCCGGTGCCGACGGCGGTGCGAATGATGCCCGTGTCGAGGTTTACCGCGCGAATCACGCTGTTGTCGGTCTCGACGATGTAGAGGTCGCCGTCGGGGCCGATCTCGAGGTCGCGCGGCGCGTTGAGCTGCGCGTCCACCGCTGGGCCCCCGTCGCCCGAATAGCCTTCCTCGCCCGTTCCGGCGAGGGCGTCCACCGTCCCCGCGGCGATGTCGATGACGCGGACCCGGTCGTTCTCGGTGTCGGAGACGTAGAGCTTGCCCTCGTGATAGACGATGCCGCCGCTCGGGTTGGGGTTCGAGCCCACCGCCCAGTGGAACTCGGCGTCGACGGCCGGGCCGCCGTCCCCGCTGTCGCCGATCGTCCCGTCGCCGGCGAAGGTGTTGATCATGTCCGAGGTGTCGATGACCCGGATGCGCTCGTTCTGCTGGTCGACGATGTAGAGGTTGCCCGCCTCGTCGTAGGTCGCGTCGTTGAGCTGCTTGAACTTCGCGCCCTCGGCCGGCCCGCCATCACCCGCGTAGCCCGCGCCTCCTCCGCAGATGACGTGGACGAATCCGTCCTGGGGATCGACGTCGAGGATCTTGTGGTTGTGCCAGGCCACCAGGACGATGCGCCCCTCGGGCGAGATCAGCAGGTTCGTCGGGTGGTTGAGCTGCCACTCGTCCCCGGGCGCGCCGGCGGGTGTGATCCCGTCGATGGGCCCATCGCCGGGGAAGATGGGATCGGTCCAGCCGATCATGCTCTCCACCATCCCGTCGTCGAGGTGGACGCGGCGGACGAGGAAGTTGTTGAAGTCCGTGAACCAGGCGGTCCCGTCCGGCAGGAAGATCATGTCCTGGACCTGGTTGACCTGGGTGTCGAGGCGGTGGTTGTCGCCGTTGAACCCCTCCATGCCCTTGGTGCCGAGCCAGGTGCAGGCGTGGCCGGACTCGAGGCCTTCACAGGGGTCGCTGTCTCCACACGCCGCGAGCGCGAGGCAAGCGCCCAGGCAGACGGCCGAGATTTTCTTCGCGTTGCTCATGGCTCTCCCATTCGATGAATCAAGACGCCGTCGTCGAGGCTGGCGCTGAGGGTTTGACCGCCAGCGGCCCACACGCCGCCGCTCGGGTCGATCCACACCCCGTGCAGATTCTGGTCCAAGAGTAGACCCGTGTCGACTTCGGTCCAGCCGTCGGCGCTGCGGCTGAAGACGCTGCCGTAAGCCCCCACGGCGTAACCGGAATTCATGGGACCGAGGCAGACGCCACTCAAGCCGGAGACGAATCCGCCGCTCGGTGTCACGTTGTGCCACCCCGTGTCGTCGAGCTCCACGATGATCCCATTACCGCTCCCACCGACAGCGGCGTAACGCCCTCCATGAGCGTGGACAGTGAAGAGGCTGCTGCCGACGCCGGTGTCCTCCTGGCTCAAGGTGCTGCCGTCCCAATGCAGGCCCACCCCGGCTTCTCCGACCAGCCAGAGGTCCGAGGCGCTCGTGCCGAAGACTTTCCAGATCGCGTGGGCGCTCGAGATCTCGCTCGGGACGCTCGGCTCCTCTTCCCAGGTCATTCCATCGCGGAGGCGCCAGGCGAATCCATTGGCGTTCGGTGAGCCCCCCACGGCCCATACGTCATCCGCAGACGCGCCCCAGATGCCGAAGACGGTGTTCGTCCCGGGCGTGGTCATCGGCTCGAAAGTCGTTCCGTCGATGGTGCGGAGGATCATGCCGCCTTCGCCGCCCATGTAGATCGGGCCGCCGGCGAAGCCGAAGACCCACCACAACGATCCGGCGCTCTGACCCGTATCGACGCGTGTCCAGTCCACGCCGTCGTAGTGAAGGACCACTGGCCCGGATCCGTCGCGCGCGTCGGCGCCGACTGTCCAGATGTCGTCGGAGGCGCTCCCCCACACGGAGAGCAGGGCGCCGGGGAGCCCTTCTTCGACGGTCTCCCAGCTCGACGCGGGAGGTGTGTCGTCACCGCAGGCGCAAAGCAAGAGGGCGGTGAGCACACCAGCCCAGAAAGTGAAGCTCTTCATGGCGCCGAAGTGTGGCACCACCTTTTCCGGACCGCCATCGTGGGGTCGAGATCCGTTGACCAAGCATCCACGGGCGCCGCCGCTCGTGTCTCACATCAGGGGTACTTCGACCGTCCCATCCGCCACGTGCTCCCCCACGAAGCGCTCCACCTCCCGCGCCGTGGGGTTTGCGTCGCTGTCGACGCCGGTCAGCGGATCGAGATGCGACAGCGACGAGAGATCGATCACGCGCAGCCCGCGCTCGTCGTCTCGGGTCGCTCCCTCCGCCGGTCGTCCCGTGCCGACCGAGGGGGCGAGGCGCGAGGGGAGCGTGTCGAAACCGCTCGGGCCGAGGAGCGCGGCCGCGATGGCCAGGACCGGCGCATCCACCAGCTCGCGGTCGAAGGCGCGCAGCCCCTCGCTAGCCTGATAGCCGTCTTCGGGCACGTCCGTTCCCCCGACCGCCGAGAGATCGACGGGCAGGCGACTCGGGAAGTACCACTCCGCGAAGTTGGTCGCGCCATGGGACCACGACTGGGCGAGGGCGGCGATGGGCGTGGGCTCGGGCGGGTCGACGTCGGGCGCGTCCACCCAGTCGTAGGTCGCGTCGGGATCGGTCGGGTGAAGGAGCGTGCCTTCGCCGAAGGGGTTGTCGTAGGTGTCGGTGGGTCCGCCGGTCGAACGGCCGCACGAGACCGCCGCGAAGGAGAAGGCGTTCGACTCGGAATCGAAGCCCCATCCGAGCGCGGCCTGGTTGGTGAGCTCCGGGATCTGCGTGGGGGTCGAGAGAGAAGGATGGACAGGACCTGGTTGCGCCCGCCGTCGGCGACGATGCCGGTCGGATCGACGAGCGTTCGCATGCTCATGATCTCGGCGCGGGCGTAGATCGCGAGCCCGAGGAGGGGGAGCGCAGTGAAGGGAGCCGACTCGCGGATGCCATCGACGCCCGGCACCGGACCGAAGGCGCTCATCGTTCCGGCGTGGTACGCGTCTTCGGTGCTGGCGGTGTCGCCGAGCGCGCCGTCGATGAGGATCAGCCCCGCCAGCTCCTCGACGCCGCGGGTCCCATCCTCGAAGCGCCAAGACGCATACGCCTCGGTGAACGCGCCGCCGAGGGAGTGGCCCATCAGGAAGACGTGTCCCTGGCGCGCGGCCTCCGGGACCAGCGCGATCACGCGGCGGAGATCTTCGACGTGTGTGGCGAGCCCCCACTCGCTCTCGAAGGAGAGCTCGCTCGCCGCGCGGAACCGACCGAAGGCCTCGCCATCGATGGTCTCCCCACCGAAGTAGTAGCCCTGGGCGATCTCCGGATTGCCCGCGGCCTCGGCGGTGTTCATCCCGCGCAGATCCTCGAGCAGGTTCGAGCGGCGGTCGATGGCCCACACCTCGAGCGCCTCTCCGCTCGCCGCGCCGCGCTTCACCAGCGCGTGCGCGAGCGTCTCGAAGCTCGGACCGCCGCCGAGGAAGCCCGGCATGGCGACGACGATGGCGCGCGCGGGCACGGGGTCGGTCGCGTCCTGGCGGTAGCGGACGACCTGGGTGAAGTCGAGCTCATCGGGCGTCGCGGCCATGGTGGTCGGGTTCGGCGGGGGCGTGACGCCCGGCACCAGGAAGAGGTCGCGGCGCACGCCTGCCTCGGGGACGGTGGAGGCGGGCACGTCCATCGAAGGCCAGTCCATCGGGGGCGCGGCGTCGGGCGCAGCGTCCGCGACCCCGGCATCGGCGTCGGTCGCCGCGTCCACTGGTGGCGAAGCATCGTCACCGCACGCGATGGTGGCGGTGACGAGCGCGAGAAGGATCAGTCGAATCGTCGTGTGCACCCGCGGGTTCTAGCACCGCTCGATTGGGGTGGCGGCGGATGATCGCGCCGAGCGAATCGAAAAGAATCGGCGCGGCGGGAATAGTCGACGCGAGACGAATTGGCCGGCCTGAGCCGCGGGCTCAGGTCAGATCGAGACCGGCGCTGTCGGCGCCGGCGAGGATCAGCTCGGCCGCGCTCATCACCTGCCGCACGATCTCCGGCTGGCTGAAGAGGCCTCCGGCCCAGCCCACCAGGCCTGCGAACCACACCTGCCGGAGCAGGAACGTCACAAGCCGCTCGCCCTCGGTGAAGGAAGCCGGTTCGTGCTTGCGCGGGTCACCCCCGCGGAGCGCCGCGATGAGGATCCGGTTCATCTCGTCTTCGTGCTCGAGCACCTTGGCGAAGATCTCCGGATGGTTCGCGGTGATGCTGGCGATGATCCCGCGCGCGTACGCCGGGCGACGGCACAGCGCACGCGTCAGGCGGGTGAAGAGATCCTCGAGGCGCTCGAGGCGGGTCTCGCCGCGTGCCGGCGAACGCTCGAAGCGCTTGCGCAGAAGGCGCGTCTGCTGGTCGACGGCAGCGGAGATCATCTCCTCTTTGCTGCTGAAGACCTTGTAGAGGGTCCCGAGCGCGACGCCGGCTTCGTCGGCCACCTCCCGAAGTCCCACGGCTTCGAAGCCGCGGCCACGCGCGAGCTTGATGGCGACGTCGACGATCCGGCTGCGGCGAGCCTCGGCGCCGCGAGGCCCCTTCGATCCCTGGTCTTCCGCCCGCTCGCCCATCTGAGGGTAGCGTAGGACAACGCGGGTCAGGCCGCCACGGGGGTGAGGATTTCCCCCCGCGTCGACCTCCGGTTCGTCGAAGGAGTCGTTCATGCGTTCGAGCTCATGGCGGCGCGCGCCGCCTCGCGGAGCGAGCCCATGGTCGCCATCACCGCCGTCGGTTCGTGACCGCAGTGGGCCATGCAGTTGGCGCAGCGCGGGTCGCGGCCGCGGCCGTAGCGCTCCCATTCGGTGGTCTCGAGGAGCTCCTGATAGGTCTCCACGTAGCCATCGCCCATGAGATAGCAGGGCTTCTGCCAGCCGAAGATGGAGTAGCTGGGGATCGCCCAGGGGGTGCACTCGAGGTTGGCCCGGCCCTCGAGGAAGTCGAGGAAGAGGGGGCTCTGGTTGAGGCGCCACTTCTCGCGGTGGCCGTCGGCGAAGGCCGCGCGGAAGAGCTCGCGCGCCTCCGGGACCGAGAGGAACTCCTCGGGCTTCGGCGCCTTTTCGTAGGCGAAGCCGGGGGAGATCATCATCCCGTCGACGCCCAGGTCGTCGTTCAGGAAGTCGAGCACCTTGCGGACGTCCTCGGGGGTGTCGCTCTTGAAGAAGGTCGAGTTGGTGGTGACCTGGAAGCCGCGGCGCTTCGCCTCGCGCAGGGCCGAGACCGCCTTGTCGAAGGTGCCCTCGCGGCAGACCGTCTCGTCGTGGCGATCGCGCAGGCCGTCGAGGTGGATCGTCCAGCTGAAGCGCGGGTGCGGCTCGAAGAGGTGCATCTTCTTCTCGAGCAGCAGGGCGTTGGTGCAGAGGAAGACGATCTTCCCGCGCGCGAGGAGCTCGCGGACCATCACGTCCATCTCGGGGTGGATGAGCGGCTCGCCGCCGGCGATGGAGCACATCGGTGCGCCGCATTCATCCATGGCGTCGAGCACCTGCTGGACGCTGAGGCGCTTCTTCAGGATCTCCTTCGGGTACTGGATCTTCCCGCAGCCGGAGCAGGCGAGGTTGCACGCGAAGAGCGGCTCGATCTCCACCAGGAGCGGGAACTTCTTCTGCCGCTTGAGCTTCTTCTTGAGAAGGTACGAGCCGAGGATGAGCTGTTGCTGGACCGGGATACCCATTCGTTTCTCCTGAGAGTTCAGAGCTGATCGAGGACGCTACCGATGCGCCCGAGGGTGCGGAGCGCCCGCGCGCCCGCGACTGCGGTGTGAAGCGCGCGACCGAGCTCGCGCGAAGGGGTGTCGACCACGACGCGGACGACGGCGAAGCGCCGGCCGCGGGCGAGGGACGACAGAAAGAAGGACTCCATGTCGACGGCGTGAGCGCCTTCGTCATGGAGGGCGGCGCGCTCGGCGCCGGTGACCACGTGGTCGGTGGACACGAGCACGCCGCGGACGACCCCGAGGCCCGCGGCTTCGAGGGCTTCGGCTACCTGGTCGGCGTCGCAGGTGACCGTCTTGTCCGGCCCCCGCACTTCGTCGGCTACGAAGACGTCGCCCGGCGACAGCGCCGGGTCGAGCGCACCACAGACGCCGACCACGAAGACGCGATCCGCCTGCTCGTCCTCGAGACGGCGCGCGGCGCGGCGCGACCTCGCTGGACCCATCCCCGTCTTGATCACGCGATGGCGAAGGCCGCGGCCCAGGGCCATGGCCTCGACCGCGAGGGGTGCGAGGATCAGCGCTCTGTCAGCCGCCGTCTGGTGGGAAGCGAGCATCGCGCGTCTTCAGCTCTGCCCCTGCTCGACGAGGCGAAGCTGCACCAGACCTCGACCTGGCTTCGGCGCGTTCGCGATCAGGCCGAGGGCGCGCGCGTAGCGGCCGAGGGCCATGGTCGGGAAGACCTGACGGTAGAGGTGGTAGTTGATGTAGAAGTCGCAGGGGAAGCCGGTGCCGGTGAACTCGGTCTCCTCCCAGCCTCCGTCCTCGCGCTGCTGCGAGACGAGGTAGTCGATGCCGCGACGAACGGCATCTCCCGTCTCGCCGACCGCGATCAGCCCGAGCAGCGCCCAGGCCGTCTGGGACGGCGTGCTCGGGCCGCGCCCCGCCCAGCTGCGATCCTCGTAGGAGCGGACGTCTTCGCCCCAACCGCCGTCGGCGTTTTGCTTGTCGTAGAGCCAGCGGACGGCGCGACGGATCGCGTCGGACTTCGTGTCGAGGTCGGTCTCGGCGAGGGCCATCAGGACGCCCCCCGTGCCGTAGACGTAGTTCACGCCCCAACGTCCGAACCACGAGCCGTCGTTTTCCTGATGGTCGAGGAGCCAGCGAATGCCGGCCTGGGTCGCGGGATGGTTCGTGAGCCCTTCCTTGCAGAGCGTCTCGACCGCGTGGGCGGTGACGTCGGCGCTCGGTGGATCGATGACCTCGCCGAAATCGCAGAAGGGGATGTCGCGCACGAGACGCTGGGTGTTGTCGGCGTCGAAGGCGCCCCAGCCGCCGTCCTTGCTCTGCATGCCGAGGAGCCAGCGCACGCCGCGGGCGATGGCCGACTCCATGCGCTGCGGGTCCGGATAGGCCGCGCGTCGCAGGGCGATGATCACCTCGGCGGTGTCGTCGACGTCCGGGTAGTTCACGTTGGCGAACTCGAAGGCCCAACCGCCCGGGGGCAGGTCGGGGCGGCGAATCGACCAGTCGCCGCGCTGGCGAACCTCCTGGTCGAGGAGCCACCCGGCGCCGCGCACCATCGCGTCGTCCGAGGGCGAAGCGCCGGCGTCGGCGAGGGCCTGAACGGCGTAGGCCGTGTCCCACACCGGCGACTGACACGCCTCGAGGCGACGCACGCCATCCTCGCGGATGGTGAAGCGATCGAGCCCTTCGAGGCCCGCCTTTATGACCGGATGAGAGGGCGGGTAGCCGCGCAGGGTCAGCGCCATGATCGAGTAGACCCAGGGCGGCTGGATGCCGCCCCAAGAGCCGTCGGCCTCCTGACGCTGGATGATCCAGCGCTCGGCTTCGGCGAGGGCGCGCTCGCGCAGCGGGCGGATCGGGAAGCGCTCGTACACGGTGAGCGCCTTGTCGACGCGCGCGAAGACGCGCTCCGGCACGGTGTGGTGATCGCGGCTGTGATCGATCGGACCGTTCGAGAGCTCGTCGATGTCGAAGCCGATGTGCCGAACCGGGCGATAGCTCATCACCACCGTCATCGCGACCACCGTCTGGCGGGCCCAGCAGGCGAAGTCGTAGACGTTGAGGGGCACCCAGTGCGGCAGGAGCATCATCTCCGGCGGGAGCTTGGGGAGCGTCTCCCAGGGCCAGAGCCCGAAGAGCGCCAGCCAGATGCGGGTGAAGACGCGCGACTCGCGCACGCCGCCCTGGTCGCGGATCCACGCCGCGGCGATCTTCATGTGGCGCAGCTCCGTGGAGTCGCCGGCGAGCTTGAGCGCAACGTAGGCCTCGATGGTCGTCGACAGATTCGCGGGCCCGCCGCGGGCGTTCGACCAGGTTCCGTCCTCGCGCTGCTGCGAGCGGATCCAGCGCGCGGCCGCCTGGGTGTCCTCTTCGGTGCGGATGCCGAGGAACTGACGCAGGAGCAGATCCTCCGCGTCCATGGTCACGTTGGTCTCGAGCTCGCCCTTCCAGAAGCCTTCGGGCGCCTGGATGCTCCGCAGGAACCGACTCGCGCGATCGGTGGCGGCGAGGAGCGCCTGGGCGCGCTTTTCGGCGCTGGTGGGCGCGGTGTGATCGAGGGCGTCGGGCTCGGCGGAGAGCAGCGCCCCGAGGGCGTCGTCGTCGCCCGCGCCCTGAAGGGCGCGCTCGACGATCTTCGAGACGGTCTCGCGGGAGACCTTCGGGTTGTGGCCCTTCCTGAGGGAATCGTCGCCGCGGCGGATTCTCGCGCAGGGTGGCGACGGCGAGGGCGAGGGGCACGGCGCAGAAGAGGCGGACCGCTTCACCTTCGCCTCCGGCAGCGCCGTCGGGCCAGGCGAGCGTGTAGCGCCGCGCCGCATCGAGATGCTTCTGCGCGAGGTCGCAGACCTCGTTCAGGAGCGCGAGGCCCTGGTCGCGCTGGTCCGAGTCGAGGATGCGCGAGAGATCGAGGCCGAGGGCACGCGCCCGATCGACGGGTAGGAAGCAGACGCCGCGCGCGGCGTCGTCGGCGACGTCCTTGGCGATGTTCACCAGCTGAAGGCCGAGGCCGAAGGCGACCGCGGTCTCGTGGATGACGCGTCGCGCGTCCTCGTCCAGCTCCGGCACCTCCAGCTCGAAGAGCTCGGTGAGGAGCAGGCCGACGGTGCCGGCGACGTAGTAGCAATAGCGCTCGAGGTCGGCGACGTCGTCGATCGCGAAGGCGCCGCGCTCGTCGGTGCGCGCGGCGAACTCCCGCATGCCGGCGGACATCTCGAGGACGTGGGGGCGAATCGCGTCTCGCTGGACGCGCGGCAGGCGTCGGAACGCGCGAAAGACGGCGCCTGCGTGGGTGGTGAGGCGGTGCTCTGCGTCGGTTCCGCCGAGGGCTTCGCGGCGCGCGAGCGTCTCGAGCGCATCGGTGTCGTGGCGATCCGAGGTGAGCGCCGCGTCGAAGGCGTCGAAGAGCGCCTCGCGCGACGCGCGCGCGAGGGACGCCTCGTCCTCGATCGAGTCGACGATGCGGCACAACAGATAGCCGATGCCCACCGGCTCGCGGAGCGCTCGGGGCAAGAGCGAGATGGAGAGCGCGAAGGTCCGGGAGACGCGCGGGATCATCTCCGCGACGAAGGCGTCGTCCGGGTCGCCCGTCGCCCCGCCGGCAGTGCTGTCGAAACCGTCACCTGTGATGAAGCTGCTCATGACGCCCTCCGCTTCTCCTCGGTCGCGGCGGGTGGCCGCGTGGATTTTCTCGCGTGGAGCCGCATGTGCCCCGACTGGATCCCCTCGCCCGCGAGCGCGCGGAGCGCCGCGAGGTTCTGGGCGAGCCCCACCGCTGTGGCGATGCTCGCGAGCTCGCTGGCGCGGGTGATCTTCGCCATCTGTCGCGCCACGGCCACGGTGGGGTGCGCGTGCGCCACGCCTCCGACCGTCCCGACGGCCATGGGCAGCTCGAGCTCACAGAGGAGCGCATCGCTGCGGAGGCGGAAGCGCGACAGCGCCGTGTAGCGGCCGTCGCGCGCTGCGTAGGCGTGCGCGCCGGCTTCGACGGCGCGCGTGTCCTGACCGAAGGCGAGGAGCACGGCGTCGACGCCATTCATGATGCCCTTGTTGTGCGTGGCGGCGCGGTAGGGGTCCCGCTCGGCGAAGACCGAAGCCTCGACGATGCGGCTCGCGAGAAGGCGTGCGCTGTCCCGGTCCGACGGATCGAGCTTGTCGATCGGCACCTCACCGACGGCTCTTACCGTGCGGAGGTCGGAGAGGTTCGACAGGATCCGGAGGTTCACCCGCCCGCCGGTAATCGCCTCGATCCGCGGCGCCAGCCGCTCGCACATCGAGTTGATGGCGTTGGCGCCCATCGCGTCCTGAACGTCGACGAGGATCTCGACGACCCACATGTCACCGATCGGATCGTGCTCGGCGATCCGGGGGATCGAGCGCGTCGTGAGGTCCCGGGCGCCTCCGCCCGCGGCGACGAGGCTCGGATGCGCCGAGTTCGCGAGGGCGAGGAGCGAGGCCTTCTCCGCCTCGATCGCGTCCCCGATGGGCTGACCGCGGTCGACCTCTAGCACCTGGATCTGGCCGATCATGTGCGACGGCCCCACCTCTGTGACGACACCCTCGCCTTCGCGGAGGAGCTTGGCGGCGTGGCTCGCGGCAGCGACGACCGAGGGCTCCTCGGTGGCCATCGCCACCAGCCGGTCCCGGCCGTCGACCCGGAGGTTGGCGCAGATCCCGAGGGGCAGCCCGAAGACCCCCAACGCGTTCTCGATCATCCGATCGGCCTCCGGCACCCGGAGACCGCCCTCGGGATCGAAGGTCTGGGCCTCCGCATCCTCGAGGCCGGTCAGCTCGGCGATGCGAGCGACCCTCTCGTTCAACGGCAGGCGATAAAAGCCCGGTAGCGCGCTTCGGTACACCGAGTCCTCCCAGGCCCCAGTCGGGGCTTCCTCAAAGCGAGCGGGACACTAGCGGCGCGCCGAGACCCTGTAAATTGCAAAGTGAACGTTGTTTCACTTAGAACGCCGTTCATGAACCGGGTTTCATTTCGGCGGTGTAGCCTGGTCCGGGAGGGGGAATTCGTGCGATATTCCGCTGCTGGGCGTGAATCCTCAGCCCAAAGGCGCGTCCACGACAGGACCATCTGGGGGTAACTACATGCGAGCTTTGGCTTTTTCTTTCTTGGCGGCGGTCGCCGTCTTCGCCACCGGCTGTATCGGCGGCAACAACATCGGCGGCACCTGTTCAACGGGCGAGACCTGCGAGTGCAACAACGGCATCGCGGGCAACTGCACGAAGAGCTGTCCCGACGGTGGCTGCAACCTCGTCTGCACCGGCACGGGGAACTGCGACTTCGACTGCGCTGGCGGCGCGTGCAACGTGCTGTGCCAGAACACCGGCAACTGCATCCTCAGTTGCCCGAGCGGCGACTGCGATCAGACCTGCGAGGGCACCGGCAACTGCATCTGCACCGACTGCGACGGGCCGCCCGATTCGAGCGTGCCGGATATGAGCGTGCCGGATTCGAGCACGCCCGACAGCACCCCCGGCGACGGCTCCGTCGACGGCTCCGCGGACGCCAGCGGCGACGCGGCCACCGACGGCTCCGCGGACGCCAGCGGCGACGCGGCCACCGACGGCTCCGCGGACGCCAGCGGCGACGCCTCGATGGACGCCACCGCCGACGCCACGGCAGACGCGACAGCGGACGCGACGATGGACGCCACCGCCGACGCAACGGGCGACGCGAGCGGCGACGCAGCCGCCGACGCCACCACCGATTGAAGCCCCCCCCGTGGCCGGCCTTCGGCCGCCACCCGGCGCCCCCGGCGCCGTGCAGGGGAGGCCGACAGCACGCCCAGCTCCACCCGGGGCGGCGGTATCGCCGCCCCGCTCTTGGCGCATCTGTCTGTCGGCCGCGGGGACGCAGTCCCCGAGGGAGCGTGGAGGGACGAAGTCCCTCACCAAAACCACCCCCCCCGTGGCCGGCCTTCGGCCGCCACCCGGCGCCCCCGGCGCCGTGCAGGGGAGGCCGACAGCACGCACAGCTCTACCCGGGGCGGCGGTATCGCCGCCCCGCTCTTGGCGCGTCTGTCTGTCGGCCGCGGGGACGCAGTCCCCGAGGGAGCGTGGAGGGACGAAGTCCCTCACCAAAACCACCGCTCATCTATCCCATCTGATCCCGCGCCCCCCGTGGCCGGCCTTCGGCCGCCACCCGGCGCCCCCGGCGCCGTGCAGGGGAGGCCGACAGCACGCCCAGCTCCACCCGGGGCGGCGGTATCGCCGCCCCGCTCTTGGCGCGTCTGTGTGTCGGCCGCGGGGACGCAGTCCCCGAGGGAGCGTGGAGGGACGAAGTCCCTCACCAAAACCACCCCTCATCTATCCCATCTGATCCCGCTCCCCCGTGGCCGGCCTTCGGCCGCCACCCACACAACCCCAACACCAACACCAACCCCAACCTCAGAGCTCGCTACTCGCCATCGGCACGGGGAGCCGCGTGGCTTCCAGGTTGGTGCCGTTGTCGTCGTACGCGACGTCGTGCTGCAGGCGAGCGAGGTCGAGGTCTGCGTTCTGGACGCACGCGCCGATGGCGTTTTCGCGGATGACGCCGTTGGCGAGGTCGACCTCGGCGCCCTCGCCGATGTGAATGCCGCATACCGCGGAGCGCTGGATGAGCAGGTCGCTGAGGTCCGCCGAGGCGTCGCCGTAGACGCCGACGCCGTGACCGTGGGCCAGGGTGCCGGTGCAGGTGGTGATGGAGCAGTCCGCCGCCACGGTGTCCTCCACGACGATCGCGCTCGCCTCGAGATGCGAGACGCCGTAGACGAAGATGCCCAGCCCGTGACTGTCGCGCACCGACACCCGCCTCAGCGTCGCGTCGGAGAGCTGGATCGACATCCCTCGCCCATCGCCCCCCGGCGCCGTCGACTCACGCGTATCGCTCACGTGCAGATCCTCGCCCTCGAGCGACGAGCCGCCCGCGAGCAAGACGCCCACCTCGTGCGACCCGTCCACCGCGACCCGCGCCACCGTCACGGTCGAGCTCAGCTGGGCGTTGATCCCGCGGCCCCCGTAGCCGTCCGCGCGTAGCTGGGTATCCGCCACGCGCACGTCCGTGAGCGCGATGGCGCTGCCGTCCACGAAGATGCCCGTCTCGTGGTTCGCTTCCACGAGCGCCCTCGTCAGCGTGAGGCTCGCGCCGTCCTGGACGTTGATGCCGCGGCCGCCCCCGCCGTCGGAGGAGGGCGCGGTTGCTCGAATCGACGCGTCCTCGATCTCCGCGCGCGAGTCCGCGTCGGTCACGAAGAGCCCGCTCGCCGTGCTCTCTTCGATGTGCACACGCGTCCCGCTCAGCGACGCACCCTCGCTCACCACCATGCCGTGCCCGTCCAGGTCACGCGCGTCGGCTGTCACCGCCTCTACCGACACGTCGGTGAGCTCCGCCGAAGACCCGAGCCCCACCGCGAAGACTCCGACGCTTCGCACCTCCTCGACAGCGACGCGTTCGAGGGTCAAGAGGCCGCCCATCTGTACGAACGCACCCGCGCCGTCCTCGCCGGTGGTGGGGGCGCTCATCGTCCGCCGGATCAGACCATCAGTCCCGGTGAACGTCGTTCTGTCGCCGCCCACGAGCAGTCCCGCGTCCACGCTGTCCTCCACGAGGAGCCCGTGGATGATCGCGGTCGCGCCCAGCACCACCGACACGCCGCGCCCCAGGGTCTCGTCCGAGGTGCGGGGCCGGGTTCGCCGCACCACCACGTCCTCGCCGATGAAGGAGGTGTCGACCCCGTCCAGGAAGAGCCCGCCGTGCTGGCTGTCTTCGATCACCAGCCGGTGGGCCTCGACGGATGCGCCACCCGCCGCGGCCACCCCCTGACCGAAATCTCCGTCCGAGCGCTGCGACCGTGTTTGACGCACGACGACATCCTCGAGGAACAGGGAGCCGCGGGTCGTGGAGACGGTGACGCCCTGGAGCTCGTTGTCCTCGACGATGGCGCGGTGGAGCTCCGCGCTCCCGCCGGACTCGGCGGAGACACCGGTGCCGCCCATCCCGTCATCGCGGGGACGCGTCCCGCGGATCACCACTTCGCTTCCGACGAAGTGCCCGCCAGCGGACGCGATGACGCCGCCGATGTGGCTGTCGGCGATGATCACGCCCTGTGCGGCGATCGCGTTTCCGTCGCCGAGCACGACCACGCCGGCGCGGAGCGGCGAGCGGATCGTCAGATCGCGCAAAGTCGCGGTGCCGCCTCCGCTCGTGATCACCGCGGGATCCGTGGGGGACGACTCCACGGTGCTGGTGATGGTCGTCAACGAGGCGCAGGCGCCGCGGATCGTGACGCCCTCCGGAAGCACGACGCCTCCTTCGTAGGTCCCCGCCGAAAGGGCGATCGTTCCCCCCGTCCCCGCGAGGGCGAGGGCCATCCCGAGCTCACCCAAGGGCGAAGCCTCCGTTCCGTCGCCACCACTGGCGCCTTCGCGCACGTACACCGTCCCCGCCGGAAGCCCGTCGGCGAATTCCCCGCTCGGGCACGCCGCTCCCACCAGTGCGCACGCGCTGTCTCCAGGGAATTGCGCTTCGTTCGGCCCGCACGCGGGCGAGTCGACCCACGGCGCACACGCCGACCCCGCGCGCCCGTCGATGCGCTCCCAGCCTGTTGGGCAGGTCCGCGTGGAGGCCATCGGCGGTGCGGGCGGCGCCGGCATCTGCAGGTCACCATCACCTCCGTCGACGGAAACGCTTCCGTCGTCAGAAGCCGCGCCGTCGTCGCCGCAACCGATCGCCAGCGAAGTCGAGACGAGGAGCGCCGCCGCCGCGAGTCCTTTCACTCGAACATTCTACGCGACTCGCGGCGCTCGGAACGTTCCCGGTTCCCCACCGAGGGCGCTCGTCTGCCGAAAAAGCGCGTGTTCGTCGTGAGCTGCGCTTGGCCCGTCTCTTGCGATTCCATCTCTTCGTGTTGCGTCGAAGCTTGGCGATGGCCGCGTTTTGCGGGGTGTGGTTCGGCGGGGGAACCGCCCACGCGCACATCACTCTTCTGGACCCGCCGCCGCGCACGGATCAGCAGAAGCAGGGGCCGTGCGGGACGACGGACCTGCCGCGCGGTGACACGGTCGCGGTCTACGCGCCCGGCGACACCATCACCGTCATGTGGGACGAGACCATCGACCACGACGCGCACTACCGCATCGCCCTCGACACCGATGGCGACGATGATCTCGTCGCGCCCGTCGGCGACGACGATCTCTACAACTCGCCGACCGTGCTGGTGGACGGAATCCCCGACGAGCGCGGTGGGGGGCGCTACACCTTCGACGTGATCCTGCCGGACGACGTGGAGTGCGAGCGCTGCGTGCTGCAGCTGATCCAGGTCATGTACGGCGCCGGCAACTACTTCCAGTGCTCGGACATCGCGATCCGCGCCGGCGGTGGCAGTGCACCGCCGCCCGACGCGGGCGATGCCGGCGCGCCTCCCGGCGCCGAGCCCGATGGCGGCGCGGTCTCGCGCGACACCTCGCCTCCTCCCGCATATGACGGCGGGCCCGAGCCCGACGCGGCTGGTGGACCCACAGGTCCCGCGACCGACCCCGACGGAGGGGCGTCGTATGGCGCGTGCAGCAGCGCCGGGGTCCGCGTCGCTTCCGCTCCTGGCGCTTTGGCGTGGATGGTCGCGCTGACTCTCCTCGCCCTCTGGGTACGGCGGCGGCGACTCCACACGGCGCGGTCTCGCTCGCGCTGACGAGCCCAGGCGCTATCATGACGGGGTGAGACAGCGGGTCGTCCACGCGCTGGGCGCGCTCGCCGCCGCCTCTTGCGCGATCTTCGGTTGCGGCGCCGACGATGCGGGCGACGCGGCGGCCGATGCCGACGCGTTCGTCGACGGCACGCTCCCCGACCCCGTGGTCTTCACGGCCGCGCCGGATCCCGCGGAGATGACCGGCTGCTCGAGCGCCCGACCCAGCGAGGGCGAGGTGCGCGCCAAGCACGTCGAGTGCGCAGGGGAGCTCGTGGGCGGATACCTGGCCATGGGCCGGGTCGGGGACCTCGTGCTCGACAACGCGCGCGTTCGCTACATCGTCCGAAGCGGCACCGACAGCGCGAGCACCATCGGAGCTCCGGCGGGAGGGATCGTGGACGCGGCCTGGGGTGACGCGCCGGACGCGATCAAGGAGGTGTTCCCGCTCTTCGATCTCGCGTCGATGGCGGTCACGGAGGTGGCCGTCGTGGATGCAGGTGCGAGCGGCGAAGCGCGCGTTCGCGTCCTGTTCGACGACGCCGCCATCGAGATCCTGAGCGCCGTGGCGCCCGGACTCAGCCGCGTGGATCGGGTGCGAGGGCAGCTCGACTACGTTCTCGGCGCGGACTCGGATGCGCTCGGCATCGAGGTGAGCATCAGCACCCGCCCCGACGTCGCGACCGCGCGCCTCACCCCGGGCCTGTTGGCGCTCCTCGGCGGGGTGGAGCTGGTGGAGCCCGGCTACGGTCTCGTGGGGGAGGGGAGCCCCGGCGGCAGCGGCCGCAGTCTGGTCGGGGAGCGGGACGCTGACGCGCTGGCCTTCGCCTTCGACGAGGACGTCGGCGTCGCGAAGATCGAGACGTTCCACCTGATGACCGCCGGCGGCCTCGCAACGGTGGTGGCCGGGGCGGTCTCCCATTTCAGCGCACGGCTCGCGGTGGGACCGACGGCGGCTGCGGCGCATGCGGCGGTCGCGCCACCGGGGCTCGGCGCGCTCGTGGTGAACGGCACCGCGGGGGATCGCGTCGAGATCAGTGGCGCGGACGGCGCTCTGCGGCTGCGCACGCGCCTCCATGCGTCCGGCGTGGCGCGCGTCCCGCTCTCCGAGGGCACCTACCGCGTGCGGAGCGGCTATCGGGACTACTTCCCCGGCGCCGAGGCGGAGGCGATCCACGGGACGGAGGAGACGACAGTCGCGGTCGCGCCGCCTCCGAGCGCCACGCTCACCATCCGCGCCACCGCCGGCGGCGATCCGAACGCCCCCGTCCGCGTCGTGCTCCTCTCCGCCGGGGAAGAGGTGGAGCGCTTCGTCGCCATGGGTCCGACCGACCGCCGGCTGCCGCCGGGCGACTACGAAGTGCACGTCTCGCGGGGCCTCGAGCACGACGTCTTCGCCTTCGACGCCACCCTCGCCGACGGCGAGACGGTCGTCCTCGACCCGGTCCTGCCGCAGGTCGTCGACACGAGCGGGTGGGTCAGCGTGGACCTGCACCTGCACACCGAGCTCTCCACCGACAGCCTCCATCCGGTGGGGAAGGCCGTTCGCCGTCTGGCCGCCGAGGGCCTCGACGCAGCGGCGAGCACCGACCACGACTTCATCACCGACTACGCATCCATCGCCACGGCGGAGGGCGTCGCCGACTATCTGGTGTTGGTGCCGGGCGTCGAGGTGTCGACGACCACCTTCGGACACATCGGCGGCTACCCCCTCGCGCGCGATCCGGCTGCGTCGGGCTACGGCGCCCCCGTCTGGTTCGACATGACGCCCACCGACGTCTTCGAAACCCTGCGCGCCCGAGGTGACACATCGCTCGGAGGCGCGCTGGTGCAGGTCAACCATCCGCGTCTCGACGACGCGTCCTTCTTCGGCGCGGTGGCGCTCGATCGCGACACCGGCCACGCGACCGCCTCACCGATGGACCTGGGCTTCGATCCGAGCACCGACTTCGACGACTTCTCCTTCGACGTGATCGAGGTCTGGAACGGATACACCCGCGGCGGCAACGAGGAGTCCCTCGAGGACTACCTCGCGCTGGCCGCGGCGGGCCGGCGCTTCACCATGGTCGGCAACAGCGACAGCCACCTCCCCGAGCTGCCCGCGGGCTTGCCGCGCACCTTCGTCCGCGTCCCCGACGACACGACCGGCGCTTTCGACTGGCAGGACATCGCCGCGTCGCTGCGTTCGGGGGACGCCACCGTTTCTGGCGGCATCTTCGTCACCGCGGAGGCGAGCGGACCGCCGGCGGGGGACACGCTCATGCTCTCGGTGCACGTCGAAGCGGCGCCGTGGGTCGCCGTGGACCGCCTCCGCATCTACGCCGGGCGCGACGTAGCCATCGATCGCACGGTTTCATCCACCTCGGAGGTGGTGCGCGTGGACGAAGTGATCGACGTGCCGCTGAGCGGCGCCGACTTCGTCGTCGTGCGCGCGGACGGGATGATCGAGCCCGCCCCCTATCAACACTTCGCGCCCTTCGGCATCACCAACCTCATCGACGTTCCATGATCAAAGCGCTTGTCATCCTCATCCTCTCGCTCGGCGCCTGCGGTGACGAGACCCTGCCACCGGCCGACACCGGCGCGGACACCTCGGCCATGGACGCGGCGATGGACACCACGCCCCCGCCCCTGCCTCCGCCTCCACCCCAGCCGGACGAGCTCCCGGCCGTCGACGTCATGTTCCCCGCGGCGGGTCCCATCGCCGGCGCCGCGGGCGAGGACTCTTTCACCTTCGGTGCGTCGAGCGCGGCGGCGCAGATCGAGGACATGAACGACAGCAGCCACTGGTACCTCTGGACCCAGCCCGAGTCCGAGGGCGGCCTCGGGCACGGCAGCGACTTCCTGGGCGACGCGGTCGAGGGATACACGCGCGCGATCGACGACGTGTCGCTGCTGACCGAGACGAACCTCGACGCCTATCGCTTCAGCCTGTCCTGGGGCCGCATCGAGCCCCAGCGCGACATGATCGACGAGGACGCCCTCGCGCATTACGACGCGGTCATCGACGCGCTTCTTGCGGCCGGGATCAAGCCGATGATCACCGTCCATCATTTCTCGAGCCCCGTCTGGATCGACGACCCGCGCCGCGGTCTCGAATGCCCGGATGGACCGACCGACGCCGACCTCTGTGGCTTCCACAACGAAGGCGCTGACCAGATCATCGAGGAGGCGCGCGAGTACGCGCAGCTCCTCGCGGAGCGCTATGGCGACCGGGTCGACGAGTGGGGGACGGTGAACGAGCCGGTGAACTACCTGCTCGCGAGCTACGGCTCCAACGTCTTTCCGCCCGGTCGCAACCTGCTCCTGAGCGACTTCGATCGCTTCCTCGAGGTGGTGCGGAACTACATCCGCTTCCACGTCGCCATCTTCGAGGCGATCGAAGAGTTCGACACCGTCGACGCGGACGGCGACGGCGAAGCGGCGCTCACCGGCTTCACCCTGAGCGTCGGCAAGTGGATCCCCACCCGGCGCAACTTCTACAGCGAAGACCCCGAGGACGTCGCGGCGGTCGAGCGCGTCCGCTACGTCTATCACTACCTCTTTCCCGACGCTGTCACCGCCGGCACCTTCGACGCGAACTTCGACTTCGATCCCGAGGAATCCCACCCGGAGTGGGCGAACACCACCGAGTGGATCGGCCTTCAGTACTACTTCCGCGCGGGCGTCACCGCCGACCCGGCCGTCATCCCCGTCGTGGATGCCACCCCTTGCGTCAACGGCTTCGACCTCGGCGCGTGCCTGCGCAACCGCGAGCCCTCGCACTACGTTCCCTCGATGCTCTACGAGTACTGGGAGCCGGGTATCTACGAGGTCCTCCAGGACTTCGACGCGCGCTACCCCGCCATGCCGCTCACCGTCACCGAGAGCGGCATCGCCACCGAGGTCGGGCGGCGACGCGCCGAGCAGGTCGTGCGCACCCTCGAGTGGATCTGGCAGGCGCGTGAAGAGGGCGTCGACGTCCGCGGCTACTACCACTGGAGCCTCACCGACAACTTCGAGTGGGCCGAAGGCTTCACGCCGCGCTTCGGGCTCTACCGCGTGGACTACGACACATACGAGCGAACGGCGACCGAGGGCGCGACCGTCCTGGGCGAGATCGCGGGCGCGCGGCTCATGAGCGCCGCCATGCGTGAAGAGATGGGCGGCCTCGGGCCGATGACGCCCGAGGAGTAGGACCCTTCCGGCGCGTCGCGATTCGCGTCACCATGAAGGGGATGCGTTCGTTGGCCTTCGTTCTTCTGGCGCTCGCCGCCTGTTCCTCGGGCGACGGCCGTCTTCCCCGCGACTCGGGCATTGCCGGGGACGGAGCGACCGACGGCGGAGCGGACGGATCGATCGATTCGCGTGTGCCGGCGGACGCGCGGCCCCCGCCCGCGGACGCCCCGGACTGCGTCGACGCTCTCGACGTGGTCTTCGTGATCGACGTCTCCACCTCGATGGCCGACGAGATCGATCAGGTGCGTGGAGGCATGGACCGCATCTGGGCGGCGGCCGAAGCGCTCACCTCCGATACCCAGTTCTCGCTGGTGGTCTTCGTCGACGACGTGGTCGCGGTGAACGGCTGCGCGCCCTTCGCCGACCTCGCGACGATGCAGGCGGAGTTCGTCACCTGGCGCGAGTTCACCACCACCAATGGCGAGCCCGCGGGCGGCACCGACGGGAACACCGACTGTCCGGAGAACTCCCTCGACGCGCTCTACACGGCGGCCGCCGCCTGCCCCTGGCGCGCGGGCGCCACCCACATCGCCATCCACGTCACCGACGACACCTTCGTCGAGTCGCCTCTGACCCTCAGCGGCTTCGCGGGCATCGGCGGCATCCGGGTACAGCACACCTACCTCGAGACGGTGGACGCGCTCGTCGCCGCCGAGGTGCGCGTCGGCGCCTTCGCCGCCCCAGGCATGGGCGAGTTCTGCGGCGCGGGCACCAGCGCCAACGTCGGCCAGGGCTTTCACGAACCGTACAACGGCGCAGAGAGCATCCCCGACGCCACCGGCGGCGCCGTCTGGTCCATCCGAGACGTCCGCGCCGGCACCCTCGACATGGCTACCGCCATCAACGAATTCACCGCGGCCGAGTACTGCACCCTCTTCTGAGCCCTTTAGATCGGCTACATTGCGTCGACCATGGCGGACGACGACAAGCCCCACCGCTACGACGCGGCGCTGGCAGACCAGATCGAGCAGAAGTGGCAGAAGAAGTGGGCCGAGGCGGAGACGTTTCGGCAGCCCAACCCCGGCCAGGAGGGCTTCGACCCCGACAAGCCCCGCTTCTACTGCCTCGACATGTTCCCCTATCCCTCGGGCGCGGGCCTGCACGTCGGCCACCCCGAGGGCTACACCGCCACCGACATCCTCTCGCGCTTCAAGCGGATGCGCGGATTCAACGTCCTTCACCCGATGGGCTGGGACGCCTTCGGCCTGCCCGCCGAGCAGTACGCCATCAAGACCGGCGTCCATCCCGCACAGACCACCAAGAAGTCCATCGACAACTTCCGCCGCCAGCTCCAGCGCTTCGGCTTCTCCTACGACTGGAGCCGCGAGCTCGGCACCATCGACCCGGACTACTACCGCTGGACACAGTGGATCTTCGTCACAGATCTACGAGTCCTACTTCGACACCGACGCGCAGAAGGCGCGTCCCATCGAGGCGCTCGTCGCGGAGCTCGAGTCGGGCAAGCGCCCGGCGCGCATCAATCCCCAGGCCGCCGAGCACGACGCCCAGGCGAAGGCCCGCGACTTCGGCGCGTGGTCATCGCTCTCCGAAGCGGACAAGCGCACGATCATCGACAGCTATCGCCTCGCCTACGTGACCGAGTCGACGGTGAACTGGTGCCCGAAGCTCGGCACCGCCCTCGCCAACGAAGAGGTCATCGACGGCCGGAGCGAGCGCGGCGGCTTCCCGGTCTTTCGCAAGCCCCTCGAGCAGTGGCTCTTCCGCATCACCGCCTATGGCGATCGGCTCCTCTCGGGGCTCGAGGACCTCGACTGGCCCTCGTCGACCAAGATCAAGCAGACCGACTGGATCGGGCGGAGCGAGGGCGCCGAATGCGACTTCATGCTCACCGAGCCGGTGGGCGACATCGATCGCTTGCGCATCTACACCACCCGCCCCGACACCCTCTTCGGCGCCACCTACATGGTGGTCGCGCCCGAGCATCCTCTCGTTCAGGGCGCCGCCGACCCGAAGGTGAAGGCCTACGTCGACGAGGCCAAGAACAAGAGCGACCTCGAGCGCCAGCAATCGAAGGAAAAGACCGGCGTCTTCACCGGCCACTACGCCATCAACCCGGTCAACGGCCTGAAGATCCCCATCTGGGTCGCCGACTACGTCCTGATCACCTACGGGACCGGCGCCATCATGGCGGTCCCCGGCCACGACGAGCGCGACTGGGAGTTCGCCACCAAGTTCGAGCTGCCCATCGTGCAGGTGATCAGCACGCCGGACGGGGGCCCGCTCACGGAGTGCTACGCCGGCGACGGTGTGGCGCTCAATTCGGCCAACGACGAGGTCTCGCTGAACGGTCTGGGCGTCGCGGAGGCCAAGAAGACGATCATCGAGTGGCTCGAGAAGAAGAACCTCGGCCACGGCCAGGTGAACTACAAGCTGCGCGATTGGCTCTTCAGCCGACAGCGCTACTGGGGTGAGCCCTTCCCCATCGTCTGGGACGAGGACGGCCATCACCACGCCATCTCCAAGGACGCGCTCCCGCTCACCCTGCCGCCACTCGCCGACTACGCGCCGGTCGAGAGCGACGATCCGCAGCCGCTCCTCGCGAAGGCGACTCAGTGGGTCGAGACCACCGCTGGCGAGGCGAACGTTCCCGGGCTACCGGCGGATGCCAGGGTCCGTCGTGAGACGAACACCATGCCCGGATGGGCGGGCTCGCAGTGGTACTACCTGCGCTTCTGCGATCCGAAGAACCAGGACGCGCTCATCGGTGACGCGGCCGACGCCTACTGGATGGGCGAGCGCGGCGTCGACCTCTACGTCGGGGGCGCCGAGCACGCCGTGTTGCACCTGCTCTACGCGCGCTTCTGGCACAAGGTGCTCTTCGATCACGGCGTGATTCGGAGCGACGAGCCCTTCCACAAGCTCTTCCACCAGGGGATGATCCTCAGCCACGCCTTCCAGCGGCCGGACAAGTCGCTGGTCGCCATCGATCAAGCGGAGAACGTCGGCACCGACGAGGAGCCGAAGTGGGTCGAGAAGGGCGGCGGCGAGGTCACCCGCATCGTCGCCAAGATGAGCAAGTCGCTGAAGAACGTCACCAACCCCGACGACGTGATCCGCGACTACGGCGCCGACACCTTCCGCCTCTACGAGATGTACATGGGACCGCTCGAGACCTCGAAGCCCTGGAACACCCAGGACATCCTCGGGATGTATCGCTTCCTCGGGCGCGCCTTCCGGCTGGTCGTCGATGAGGAGAGCGGCGAGGCGACCCTCGCGGGGCAAGCGAACGAGGAGGTCGAAAAGCTCCTCCACCGCACCATCGCCGGCGTCACCGACGACGTCGAGCGCCTGAGCTTCAACACCGCGATCGCCAAGATGATCGAGCTCACCAACCTCGCCCAGCAGAAGGGCGGGCTCACCCGGGAGCAGGCCGAGCGCTTCGCCAAGATCCTGTCGCCCTTCGCGCCCCACGTCGCCGAGGAGCTGTGGGCGCGCATCGGACAGCGAGGCTTCGTCTGCGACACCACGTGGCCGAGCTGGGACGCGTCGATGCTCGTCGACGACACCGTCGAGATCCCGGTTCAGGTGATGGGCAAGGTGCGCAGCCGCATCGTCGTAGCCGCCGACGCCAGCAAGGACGACCTCGAGAAGGCCGCCCTCGCCGACCCGCGCATCGCCGAGCTCATCGAAGGCAAGACGGTCCGCAAGGTCGTCGTGGTGCCCGGCCGCCTGGTGAACGTCGTCGCCAACTGACGCGGACGCTCGACGTCAGCGGTGCTCGGCGCGTTTCGCGGTGAAGGTCTTGAGCTGCCGGATTGCTGCCTCGAAGGCGTCGCGGATCGAGACGTAGACGTCCTCGTGCTCCCCGTGCTCGGCGTCGTGGTCGATGTTGATGTCGTGGCCGGGCAGGGCGAGGTGCACTTTCACGTGGTGGACGCGCCCCTGATGGTGATGCCGGTGGGGCGTCTCCACGATCACGTGACAGCTGGTGATGTGCTCGTGGAAGTCCTCGAGCTTGGTGGCCTTCTTTTCGATGGCCGTCTTCACCGCTTCCGACGGCTCCATGTTTCTGAACGTGATCTGCAAAGGAACCTGCATAGGTCAGCTCTCTTTCGCCTCGATATATAAGCGCAAATGGCGCGCCGGCCAGTCCGAGCGTCCCGGATTCGAGGGATTTCGGGCCTTCAGGACTTCGTAAGCCTGACCCCGTCTGAGCTCATGTGGGGCGATGAGCCCCGAAGAGACGAAGAAGGAGATAGCCATGAAGAACCTGCTCAAGCCCCTCGCACTCGCGTCGATCCTCGCCGTCGGCAGCGCCGGGACCGCCATGGCCTGGCCCGGGCCGAACGACGGTGGCGCGGGCGACGCTTCCACCTCTGCGCCGGCGCGCGCCGGCCACCACGGTCGCGCGGGTCGCGGCCTGATGCGAATGGCCGGTCGCCTCGAGCTCACCGACGCCCAGAAGGCGCAGATGCGACAGATCCTCGCCGACGCGCGCGCTCAGCGGACCGAGGCTCGCGAGAGCTTCAGCCAGCTCAGCCCGGAAGCTCGCCGCGAGGCGATGCGCGCTCAGCGCGCCTCGGTGAAGGAGGCCCTCATGGCCGTGCTCACCGATGCGCAGAAGGCGAAGCTCGCCGAGCTCCGAAGCGCGCGCGCGACGGCGCGCGGCGGTGGCGAAGGCGGAAGCGGCTCGGCCGTGACCCCCGGCTCGCGTTCGTCCCGCTACCTCTACAACAGCACCCGTGAGCCTCGCCGGCCGACCGACATGGAGACGCCCCGCGGCTTCGGACATCACTACGCCGGTCCTCCGGCGAACCAGCGCGGCCATCGCGGCGCGGCGGCCGGTGACAACGGTCGCGGTCACGGCCCTGGCCCTGGCGCGGGCGTCGGCGAGACCGCCGGTCCCCGCAGCAACTGAAGCAAAGTCCCGCCAGCTCGCAGGTGAGGCGGCCCATCGCCTCACCGGATAGCGGCAACCACCGAACGCCCGGTCGCACTCCTCCCAGCGGCCGGGCGTTCCCCTATCTATCGATAGAGCATCGATTCTTCAGCGATCCGATCGTGGATCGCCTCGAGCGCGTCCTGGCTTCCGGTCACACCGAGCCTGCCGCGGACGTAGGCGTCGGAGTTCGTCAGGACGATCATCCCGATGGGCTCCTGTGGCCGATACGCGATGATCGCGCTCGCGCCGTAGGTGGAGCCGGTGTGGGCGAGCCAGCGCTCGCCGCCGATCTGGCGGAAGCGCCAGGTGATGGTCTGATTCGGGTTGATGTCGAGGCGCTGCGGCTCGCGCATCGCCTGAGCGAGCTCCGCGGACAGCACGCGCACGCCGTCCAGCTCGCCGTCGCGGATGGTCGCTGTCAGGAAGCGCGAGAGCTCGGGGACGCTGGTGCGCAGGGACGACGCCGGGTAATAGGCGAAGCCGTTCTGGGGCAGGGCGGTGTTGGTCCGGCCGTCCCAGGTGTAGATCGACGCCAGCGTGTCGAGGCTCACCTCCGACAGGAACCATCCGCTCTCCGTCATGCCCAGCGGGTCGAAGATGCGCGTCTGGATCGCGTCGCGGAAATCCTCGCCGCGCACCGACTCGATCACGTGGCCGACCACGCCGAAGCCCGCGTTGCAGTACGCGTAGCTGGAGCCCGGTCGCGTGGCCCAGTTGTTGTCCGTGTAGAACTCGCCGCCGGGCGTCACGTAGCCCTCGGCGAAGGCGCCGAGGGAGACGGTGGGGTCGCCGGTGTAAGTGACCTCGGCGAGGGTGACGAAGTCGTCGAAGAGCCCGCTGGTGTGCGTCAGGAGCATGCGGGTGGTGACGTCGGCCGCCGCATAGTCGGGATTGCGCAAGGCGTAGGGCAGGTAGTCGTCGGCGGCTGCGTCGAGGTCGAGGAGCCCCTCGTCGACGAGCTGCATCATCCCGAGGGTCGTGACGGTCTTGCTCACCGAGGCCACGATGAAGAGGGTCGACTCGTCGACGAGTCGCTCGGTCTCGATGTCGGCGTAGCCGTAGTAGCCGCTCCAGACGATCCCCTCGGGCGTCACGATGCTGGCGGCGAGGCCCGGGATGCCGCCCACCGCCATCTGGTATTCGATGAACCCGTCGACGTCCTCGGGCGGGGTGCCGGAGTCGAGCACCGGCCGGGTGTCGGGAGCGGCGTCTCCCGGCGCGCCGTCCATCGCGGCGTCGAAGGTTCCGCTGTCCAGCTCCACGAAAGCGTCGTCCGCGCAGCCGGCAGCCACCACGAGAAGCGCCGAGAGGGAAAGTCGAGAGATTGCCCGCACCGAGCACAAAGCTAGCAGGTCGAGGGAGGCGACACCCGCTTCTGCTGCTATATGGAGGGCGATGTCCGAGGCCTTCCCCACCGAGCGAACCCCCGACGACGCGCTCGCGAAGCGAGCCGGCGTGTCGCTGGAGGCCGTGCAGCTTCTGAGGAGCTCCGAGGTCATCGATCTCCACATCGAGTCCTACATCCCGCCGCGGCTCTGGGGTTACGACCTCGCGAAGCGCCACGGGACCGGACCTTCGGGGGGTCGCTTCTTCGGCCATCTCGACTTCCCCCGCGCCGTCGACGGAGGCCTCACCGGCGGGATGTGGAGCGTCGCCACCAACATCCTGCGCGGCAAGAAGGGGCGTCTCGCGGCGGTGAAGGACAACCTCGCGCACCTGAAAGAGCGCGTCGACGCGACCGGGGGCGCGCTCCGCATCGTGCGGAGCCACGCCGAGTATCGCGCGGCCCGAGCGCAAGGTGCCCACGGGGTTCTATTGAGCGTGCAGGGGGGCAACGCCTTCGAGGCCGCGCCCGACGGGCCGCTGGCGATCCCCGACCGCCTGCTTACCCGGGTCACCGTCGTTCACCTCTCCAACAGCTGCTACGGCGGCACCTCGAGCCCGGCGTCGTTCACGTCGAAGGATTGGGGTCTGACCGACATGGGGCGGCGCTTCGTCGAGCAGCTCAACGAGGGCCGCATCTTCGTCGACCTGGCGCACATCAGCGAGCAGGGCTTCTGGGATGCGGTGGAGGTTCACGACACCGACCAGCCGCTCCTCGTCACCCACACCGGCGTCGACGGGGTTCGACCCATGTGGCGCAACCTGAACGACGAGCAGCTCGCGGCGGTGGCCGACACCGACGGTGCGGTCGGCATCATCTTCGCCGACCAGTTTCTGAAGCGACCGGGCGGGCCCAAGGATGGGCGCATGGTCATCGAGCACATCCGGCACGTGATCGACACCGTTGGCGACGACTACGTCGCGCTCGGCAGCGACTACGACGGCTTCATCACGCCCCCCGCTGATCTGCGCGACGGCGCCCTGGCCTTCGCCCGCCTGGTTCAATACATGTTGGAAGAGGGTTGGTCCTCGGATCGCATCCAGAAGATCCTCGGCGACAACTTCCTCCGAACTTTCCGCGCCCTGCGTCCCGACTGACGGGGCGGCCTCTCAGAGGTCCTCGACGAGCTCCTCGAGATTCTCGAGCATCCACTCCCATCCGGGGCTCGACTCCGACGACGCTTCCTCGAAGTCGTCGCGCACCTCGTCGAGTGATACCTCTTCTTCCATCACCGCGGTGGCTCGCACGAAACAAGCGATGGCTTCATCGAGGCTCTGAAAGACCGTGTGGTCCTCCATGATGCCGCCTTCGTCGTGACACCACGACTGCACCGAGCCGTCAGCACACAAGAGCCAGTAGTTGCCCGCGCCATCGTTTGCCAGACAGAAAGCGTCCGGGTCGACGTTGGGCCAAACGCTCGTGTCCGCTCCCCACGCCGGGTCGAAGTCTCGAAGCTCGGGGAAGGTGCCCGCGGACAGACGTGCGGTCAGGGCGCGCAGCGCCTCTGCGGCTGGCTTCGGGAGCGACGCCATGAAGGCATCGGGAGGCGCGGTGGCACTCGTGGCCTTCAGCGTCTGCCCGTCGAGCATATGCTTCAGATCCGCGTCCAGCGAACCCCCCGCGATGTATTCGTCGAATGCCATGGCGCGGACACTGCGCCCCTTCCGTGGCGAAAGCAACGCTGGACTCGGTCGGCCTACTCTTCGAGAAGCGCTCGCCGCTGGCTCGTCTGCTCAGGGACAGACGGGATCGATCGTCGTCGCCGGGTCGTGCAGCGTACCGTCGCGCTCGACCCAGCGGATGTCGGTGGGGATGGAGCTGCTGCCGCAGGTCGTGGTCGCGGCGACGTTGGCGATCATCGAGCCGCCGATGGTGGGATCGGTCGCGACGTTGTCGATCGCGGCGCCCCAGCAGCGCAGGGAATGATCGGCGAGGCGAGCGCAGGCACCCTGGTAGGCGACCTCGAGATCGACGACGCTGGTGAGCGGCGTGGCGGCAGAGACGAGCACCTCCCGGGGGCTGGTGCTGCAGAAGTTGATGCAGCCGTCGTGGTTCGCGGGGAGGGTGGGATCGCCGTGGCCCACCGCGCCGGTCGTCGACGCGCCCCAGCAGTACACGTGGTCGCCGCTACGCACGCAGGTGGTGTCGGCACCGGCGCCGACCTCGTCGGCGGTCGCTCCACCGGGGAGCATCACCTCGGTCGGGTACTGGCGGAGCGTCTCGTCTCCGAGGCCGAGAGCGCCGGTGACGTTCATGCCCCAGCATCGGAGCGTGCCGTCGCTCGAGATGGCGCAGGCATGCCTCACACCCAGCGTGATCTGCTCCACGTCCACGAACGGCACGCCGTCGCTCGCCATCAGCGGCGTCGCGTAGGGGCGGGAGCCGACGGTCCCCTCCGTGTAGAAGCTCCCCGCCCCGCCCCCGGAGTTGTCGCCGCCCCAGCAGAAGACCGCGCCGTCAGAGCCGCGAATCGCGCAGGTGGTGTCCGCGATGTAGCAACGCGTGGCGCTCTGATCGCTGAGCGCGGTGATGCCGGTGAGCGGCGTCCCGGCGCTGGTGAGCACCTGCGTGGCCCGCATCGCCGTCGTCGTTCCGCCCATCGTGCCGTCGCCGAGCTGTCCGGCGCCGTTGCCGTCGGTGCTCTTCGCCCAGCACCACACCGTGCCGTCCTCCGCGAGCCCACAGGTGTGTCGCCAGCCGTCCGTGATCTCGACGATGCCCGTCAGCGGTGTTCCCGCCGCGGTCTCGGCCACTCTGTGCGGTGAAGAGGCGTAGTAGTAGACCTGACCGTCCGCGCGCAGGTAGCTCGCGCCGTCGATCGCGACCACGCAGCTACACCCTTCGCCCCAACAGCTCTCGTCGCTTGCGCAGGCCGGCAGCATTCCGCAGCTCGCCGCGTCCGGCGCCGCGTCGGATGCCGCGTCTGCGTCCGCCACCGCATCCAGCGACGTGTCAGCGATGGAAGAGTCCGGCGCCGCGCTGTCCATCGGGGCGTCCATGCCGGAGTCCCCGATCGTCGAATCGGGTACGGGACCCGTATCCAGGATCAGTCCGTCTTCGTCTCCACACGCGCCGGCGAATGCGAGCACGCAGCCCAGGGCGAGAGCACGCTGCCACATGGCGCGTGTTTACATGGAAACCGGTCGAAGGTCGATGGTCACCGCTTCGTGACGGTCGCTCTCAGATGATCACCGGGCAGCCTTCGTCGACCATCCCGTCGCAGTCGTTGTCGACGCCGTCGCAGACCTCGGGCATGGGCATGCACATGTCGACGCAGCCTTCGTCGATCATGCCGTCGCAGTCGTCGTCGATGCCGTTGCAGACTTCCGTCGTCGGTATGCACCCGGGCGGCGGGCAGCCTTCGTCGACCATTCCGTCGCAGTCGTTGTCGATGCCGTCGCAGATCTCCGCGCGCGGAGTGCAGCCCGGAGGCGGGCAGCCCTCGTCGACCGTTCCGTCGCAGTCGTTGTCGATGCCGTCGCAGAGCTCGGGCGGACAGGTCATGCAGCCTTCGTCGACGACGCCGTCGCAGTTGTTGTCGACGTAGTCGCAGACCTCGGTCATCGGCACACAGGCACAGGCGACCCGGGCTCGTACCGACACCGTGCTCCCCATCCGCGCCGCCGACTGGAGCATCGCGCACGAAGTCCCGAGCAGGGTGACGGTCCCGGTCGCCGGGTCGAAGTCGTAGCCGTCGGGGGCGCCGGGGGCGATCGCCGTCGCGACGCCGTCGACCACGCTCTCGACGCGGATGCGGCTCAGGTCCTCGTCTCCGCTGAGCATCAGCGAGACCGAGCAGCTCGCGATCGTGCTGGTGATGGTGGACAGGGCCGCGCGGATGCTCGTGCTGTCGGTCACCGGGAACCAGTCGTCGGCCGGGGTCGAGGGCAGCCCGCGGCCTTCTTCGGCGATGAGGTCCATGTCCGCCGGGTTCAGGTTGGCGAAGCCGATGACGTACACCGGAACGCCCGCCCTGTAGAGCGCGCGGGCAGCCGCCGCGGTGCTCATCACGTCACCCGAGCAGTTGGGCTCGCCGTCCGTGATGAAGACGACCGCCTTCGGCCGGGTCGCGATGGTGTCGCCGGGGAAGTCGTAGAGCCGCATCGTGCGGACCTGGTCGAGCGCTTCCGTCGCCGGGGTGCGGCCGCCAGGCGTGGTCGACGCATAGGACGCCCGTACTTGCGCCGCTGTCCAGCCGGGCCTCAGGTCGAGGAGCTCGAAGCCGGGCATGCTCACGTCGCATTGCGCCACCGTGGTGGGGAAGGACGCGATGCCGACGTTGAAGTCTCGCCGGAGGGAGCCGGAGAGGGCGTCGAGGCCGGCGGTGAGCTCGGTCCAGCGCGTCGTGCCGCAGTAGAGACACGGCGACGGGCAGTCGCTGCAGCCGCGGTTGGTGCAGTTACAGGGCGCCCAGTCCATGGAGCCGGATTGGTCGAGGACCAGGTAGAGGTTCGGCTTGACGAGCATGCCGCTCACCGTGTCGTCCGCGCAGGTCGGGGTCGACGCCGGAGGGATTTCGCAGGCATCGCCCACGCCGTTTCCGTCGAGGTCGTCCTGCGTGTAGTTCGCGACCGTCGGACAGTTGTCGCAGGCGTCGCCGACCCCGTCGCTGTCGCCGTCGGCCTGTCCGGGGTTGGCCACCATCTGGCAGTTGTCCGTGATGTCCGGAATGCCATCGCCGTCGGAGTCGCGCGTCGGATCCCAACCGCCCGTCGTGCTGCCGCCTTCGCACGCATCGCCGACGCCGTTTCCGTCGGCGTCCGCCTGGTCGTAGTTCGCGACGTCCGGGCAGTTGTCGCAGGCGTCACCAACCAGATCGCCGTCCGCATCTTCCTGACCGGGGTTCGCGACGCCCGGGCAGTTGTCGACGGTGTCCTCGATCCCGTCGCCGTCCCCATCGGCGCTCATCATCGAGCTGCACGCGTCGCCCCGGCCGTCTCCATCCGTGTCGACCTGGTCGTAGTTGGCGACGCCGGGGCAGTTGTCGCAGGCGTCGCCGACGCCATCGCCATCCCCGTCGGCCTGATCGGGGTTCGCAACGCGCCAGCAGTTGTCCATTGTGTTGGGGAAGCCGTCGCCGTCCTCGTCTCCCATCGGGTCGACTGGCGTCTCGCAGGCGTCGCCCACGCCGTTACCGTTTTCGTCGGCCTGGTCGTAGTTGGCGACGTCTGCGCAGTTGTCGCAGGCGTCGCCTATGGTGTCTCCGTCGGAGTCGCTCTGGTCGGCGTTGGACGCGTCCGGGCAGTTGTCCCCCGCGTTCGCGACGCCGTCGCCGTCTCTGTCGGTCGAGGCGCTGCCAGTATCGCTCGTCGCGTCGGCGGTGGCGTCGCCGCCGCCACCGTCCCCAGTGCCATCCCCTCCGCTGCAGCCGATCGCGATCATCGTGAGGCCCAGGACGAGGGCGACGATGCAGCGGTTCTTCTTCATGCCAAGCTCTCCCAGAATCATCCTAGTCGCCCCTTCGCAGGAGGTTGTCCGGGTTTTCCTGGCACCACGGGCACCGCGTGTGTGTGGGGCCGCGCGCGAGGATCCCGACGCTCCTGGGTCACATCAGCGGGCTGAGCTGATCACGAAAACTCGTCGCACCAGCACAGTTGGTGCTCCGGCTCACGCGCCACGCGACCGGAGATCCACTGAGACCGGAACCCCGCGCTCGCGGCTCAGTTGTATTCGCCGTTGATGCGGACGTACTCGTGGCCGATGTCGCAGAAGGTGTAGTGCGCCTTCGCGGTGCCGGGCCCGAGCTTGATGCGGATCACGTACTCGGCTTCGCGCATGACCTCGGCCGCGCGCTGCTGCGCGTCGCCGCCCGCCGCCATGCCCTTCTTGGCGATGACCACGTTGCCGATGCGGATCTCCACCTTCGTGGGGTCGAAAGAGACGCCCGCCATGCCGGCTGCGCTCAGGATGCGGCCCCAGTTGGGATCGCAGCCGTGGATGGCCGTCTTGACGAGGAGCGAGCTCGCGACCCGCTGCGCGATCTTGCGTGCGGCGTCCTCGCTCGGCGCGCCGTGCACCTCGAGGCGCACCACGTGCTCGGCGCCTTCACCGTCGCGCACGATGCTCTTGCCGAGCTCGTCGAGGATCTCCTCCATCGCGCTGGTGAAGACCTTGGCTTCGCGGTCCGAGCCGCCGATCGGCGAGGTCGGGAGCTTGCCCGAGGCCATGGCGAGGATGGTGTCGTTGGTGCTGGTCTCGCCGTCCACGCTGAGCGAGTTGAAGGTCGACTCCGCCGCCCGACGGAGCGCCTTGTTCAAGAAGCTCGAGTGCGTCGGCGCGTCGGTGACGACGAAGCAGAGGGTGGTCGCCATGTCCGGGTGGATCATCCCGGCGCCCTTGGCGATGCCCATGATGGTCGCTTCCACCCCCGGCGCGAGGGGGACCTTGCGATGCGCGACCTTTGGCCAGCGATCGGTGGTCATGATCGCCTTGGCGAAGCGGCCAGCGCCATCTGCGGATAGGTCCGCGATGAGCTCCTCGGTCGCGCCCTCGATCCGCTCCGCGGGCAGGCGCCTGCCGATGATGCCCGTGGAGGCCGGGATGATGGTGTCGACGTCTGCGCCGAGCGCGTCAGCGATCGCCTCGGTGGTGGAACGCGCGAGGGACATGCCCTCCTTGCCGGTGCACGCGTTCGCGTTTCCGCTGTTGGCGAGGACCGCGCGTGCGCGCCCGCGCTCGATGCGCGTCTGCGCGAGAACGACCGGGGCGGCCTTCACCAGGTTGCGGGTGAAGAGCGCGGCGGCGGGAACCACCTCGTCGGCCACGATCAGCCCCAGGTCCGGGTTGCCGCTCTGCTTGATGCCACAGGCGATGCCTGCAAACCGGAAGCCATCGACGGTGGGGAGCTCTTCGAGGTCGCTCATCGGCCTGGACCCTACATCGAGCGCCCCCCCCATGGAAACAACGAGTTTTTTCAGGGGTCGTCACACAAACGCTACCCATATGGGGACAAGCTCTGGCATCATGGTTTGCGTGACACCCAAAACGACTCATTCGGGGGGGGACTCCGAAAGAGGGGGGGACACGGACGAGGGCCGGCGGAGCGGGACCCACCCGAAGCGCGGCATCGTCGACGTGGTGAGCGAGGTCGGCAATCGCCTGACCAAGCGCAAGGCACGCCATTCGCGACCGGTCAAGACCAACGACGAGCCCGAGCTCGACGAAGCGAGCGGGGCCTAGAGCTTCGCGCGCAGCGCATCGCCGACGTCTCGCGCGACGCGATCGAGGGCGTCCGCGCAGCCGGCTGACAGGCCCGCCATGTTCACGAAGCCGTGGATGAGCGCGCTCTCGCAGCGGTAGCGCACCTCTACGCCCGCGTCGCGCAGCTTGTCGGCGTACGCCGCGCCCTCGTCGAGGAGCGGATCGAAGCCGGCGGTCACCACGACCGCTTTCGGCAGACCCGAGAGGTCTTCGGTGAAGAGGGGTGAGGCGTCAGGCTCTTTCCACCGCGCCGCGTTGGGCAGGTAGTGGTCGCGGTACCAGTCGATCGACTTCTCTTCGAGGTTGAAGCCGGACGCGTAGCGCCTGTGTGAGTCCATGCTCTTGGTGAAGTCGATGGCCGGGTAGATCAGGACCTGCGCGACGGGAAGGGGGCTGCCGCGATCGCGAAGCCGCCGGCAGGCCACCGTCGCCAGGCAGCCCCCCGCGCTGTCCCCGGCTACCGCCACGTGCGCGGGGTCTCCGCCGAAGCTCTCGGCGTGGGACATCACGAACTCGAGCGCGGCCTCGGCGTCCTCGACCGCGGCGGGATAGGGATCTTCCGGCGCCAACCGATAGTGGACGGCGACGATCACACAGCCCGCGAGCTTGGCGATGCGCCGGCAGACGGCGTCGTGGGAGTCGAGGTCGCCGATCACGAAGCCGCCGCCATGGAGGTAGACCAGAGCCGGCGCCTTCGGCGCGAGGGTCGGGCGGTAGCAGCGCACGTGGATGGTGCCCGCGGGCCCGGGGATGAAGCGGTCCTCCACCGAGGCCATCGCTTCGGGTGGCGCGCTGGCGATGGCGACGTCCTCGGCGGTGCCGGCGCGCGCTTCGGCGACGCTCCGCTCGAAGGACTTCGGGAAATCGAGGCGCCGCATGAGGGCGAGCATGGCGCCGAGCGCCGCGTCGAGCGGGGTGCCGTCGTCGGCGTGTGGGGTCTCTCCCGCGAAGGCACGAAGCGCCCCGTCGGGGAGACGAAAGGCGAGGCGAGCGAGTGAGAGAAGGGAATTCGGGGGTCGCACCGGAGGGGAATCTACAGAATTCGAGCCCTTGGCAGGGACCGAAAGGGGAATGGGCACGAGGGTCCGAAGCGTCCCCTTTCCGCTTATTTGACCCGCGAGGCTCAGCGGGCTACCGGATTGTTCCATGGGCGAAAAGGCTCCGAGATCCAAGAAGAAGCTGCTCCTGGTTCTGCTGAAGGTCGGCTTCAGCGTGGCGATGCTCTATTACGTCTTCGCCAAGATCATGGGCCGTGACGGCGCCGACGAGTTCGTCTCGCGCCTCGGCGAGATCTCGGTCGGCTGGTGGGTGCTCGCTGCGACGATGCAGCTCGTCGCCATCGGCTTCGCCGTGGTGCGCTGGCGGCTCCTCCTCCAGGGGCAGGGGATCCTCGCGCCCTGGCGTTGGCTGATCGGCTCCTTCTTCATCGGCCGTTTCTGGGGCGCCTTCACGCCCGGCGGGCTCGGCCTCGACGGCTGGCGCCTCTTCGACACCGCCGCCCGGACCAAGAAGCTCGCCCGCGCGACCGCGGTGACCGGCGTCGAGAAGGTGCTCGGACAGCTCGCCTTCGGGATGGTGGTGATGGGCGGCTCGATCTGGGGCCTGACCTTCCTCGGCACCCAGGGCGTCCTGCTGGTGAACGCGTTCTTCGTGGTGCTGGTCACGGTCGGCCTCACGCTCCTCGCCAAGCCGCAGCTCTTCCGCCTCGCAGCGCGGGTGCTCCCACACAGCGTCCAGGTGCGCGTCCAGACCCTGGTCGACGCGGTCTGCGCCTATCACGGCAAAGGCGCGCTCCTCGCGCAGGCGGTCGGCCTCGGCGTTCTGGTCCACGCGTTCAACAACATGATCTACGTCTGCGCTGCGCGGGCGATCGGCGTCGAGCTCTCCATCGGCGTGGTCTTCTTCGCCTCGTCGCTGCAGATCATGAGCACCATCATCCCGGCGTCGATCAACGGCGTCGGCCTGCGCGAGGCCACGGCGGTCGCCCTCTACACGCTGCCCGCGGTGGGCCTCTCCACCGCCGAGGCGGTGCTGATCCCCATCGTCGGTTTCGCGGCCGAGATGTTCGTCTCCGCCTTCGGCACCATCCCCTTCCTGATGCGCCGCGGCGGTTACCGAGACGACATCGTGGTCGAGGACGTGGACCGCGAGGACGCGGTTCACGAGTCCTACGCGCAGGAGCCGGTGCCGGCGTGGGTGACGCGGCTCCGGAGCTTCGCCGTCCCCTTCGCCTCGCTTCGCTCGGGGCTCACCCTCGGGATCGGCGCGGGGCTCCTCGCGGGCGTGCTGGTGGGCAGCGCCGAGGCGAGCGTCGTCATCTACAACTCGGGCGGGCGCGTCGGCTTCGGCGTTCTTTCCTACGGCGCGGTGGCCTACGGAATCTTCCTGGCCGTCGCGGGGGCGGGCTTCGGCGTCGTCAGCTACTTCGCGGGAAAGTGGGCGAAGAAGAGCTACTTCGAAGACGTCGAGCCCATGAGCGAGCCGCTCGCTTACGCGCGCACCACCGCCTTCTTCGTCGCGTCCTTCGCCTTCGCGCTGGGGCTCTTCCGCGTGCGCCGCGACGTCTTCCACGAGGAGCTGGTCCTCAAGAGCGCCACCGGCCTCGGGGTCGTGCTCGGCTGTGCGCTGGCCGCGGGTCTGATCTATCTGCTGGTGGGCGCCGCGCTCCGCTGGCTTCTGACGAGCACCCCCGCGCGGGTGATGCTCCGGGCCTGGGGCTCGCCGGTGGTCGCGGGCGCGATGGTGGCGCTCCTCGCGGTCGTCGCGGTCTTCGCGGGCGGTCCCGCGGTGGCGGCGACCGGAGGCGAGCGCGCCGCGCCACCGCCCGACGCGGGCAACGTCCTGTTCGTCATCGTCGACACGCTCCGGGCCGACCATCTGCCGGACTTCGGCTACGAGGCGATCGAGACGCCGAACCTCAGCGCCTTCGCCCAGGATGCGGTTCGCTTCGACCAGGCCTTCGCCAACGCGTCGTGGACGCGCCCGAGCTTCGCGACCTATCTGACGGGCCGCTTCCCGTCGAACCACGGCGTGATGGCCAAGAGCGATCAGCTCCCGGAGGAGCTCACCACCCTCCCCGAAGCGCTCCAGGGCGCCGGCTACTACACCACCGGCATCGTCACCAACTACAACGTCGCTCCCTTCTTCAACTTCCAGCAGGGCTTCGACGAGTATCGCTACCTCGAGCCCGAGTACGTGCTCGGCGCCGACGACGCGGCCTCGAAGCTGCTCCTGGTGCAGTTCCTCCGGCAGACCATCGAGAAGGTCCGGGCCGCGCGCGGCGTCGTCGAGCCGGGCACCGCCTATCGGGACGCCGAGACCGTCAACAGCGAGGTCTTCTCGTTCCTCGATCGCGCGCCCGACCGGCCGTTCTTCATCTTCGCGGCCTACATGGATCCGCACGACCCGTACTTCGTCCATCCCTACTCCGGCAACGGCTACGCCCGCGCCGCGCACCAGCACCCCGACCTCGACGAAGCCGACGAGCTCCGCGAGCTCTACGACGGCGAGATCGAGTACTGGGACGCGCACTTCGGCTCGCTCATCGAGCGCCTCCAGGCGGACGGCCTCTACGACGACATGACGATCGTGGTGACCGCCGATCACGGTGAGGAGCTCGGAGACCACGGCGGCTTCTGGCACGGCACCACGCTCTACGACGAGCAGGTCCACGTGCCGCTCTTCGTGAAGCTCCCCGGCGCCCGGCGCGGCGGCACCACCGTTCGCCATTGGGTCCAGGCCGTGGACGTGATGCCGACGCTCCTGCGTGAGGTCGGCGCGGAGGTGCCCGACGGTGTGCAGGGCGGCGACCTCTTCGAAGGCACCGACACCGTCTATGCGGAGGAGAGCCACGAGGGCAACGTCCTCGAGTCGGTGCGCGAGCGCCGCGGCACCGACGAGTGGAAGCTCATCACCGCGAACCCGAACAATCCGCGCGGGCTCGACCCGGTGGAGCTCTACCGGCCCGACCTGGATCGACACGAAGAGGAGAATCTCGCCGCCGCCCAGTCGGACGAGGTGCACTCGTTGATGGAGACCCTCGTCTCCGAAGGCGAGGTCGCCCGCGAAGGGGCTGTCCAGCGCCAGAGCGTCGGGGAGCTGGACGCCGAATCGGCCCGGCGTCTCCAGAACCTCGGCTACGTGGAAGACGGCCACTAACCTCTCCCCGTAGCCGTACCTCCCCTCGATCCCTGCTAGCCTCCACCCGCGATGTTGCGCGGCTACATCCTCCGCTATCTGGCCCAGGTCGCGACCGGCACTTCGGTGAAGGAGGGCCTGTCGAAGATCCCTGCGCTCCTTCGCCCTTTCGTGAAACGCGCGGCGGACAAGCGTGTGATCGCGGCTGGGTTCGGAACGTCGCGCGCCGAGGACGTGGCGCATCTACACCGCCTCGCCTACCTCGCGATCGTGCGCGTGCCGGTCGCGGACGACGACGACATCGAGTCGGTGCGCGAGGCATTCGTCGCGGCGCGGCGGCCGCGGGTCGAAGCGGGCGCGCTGATGCGTTTGGTGGCCGGGCTCTCCGCGATCTTCGCGGTGCTGGTGGGCGCGGGCGCCCTGTGGCTCTGGGCGAACCTTCCCGACGCTGACGCATCGGCGCCGGGCCAACCGCCGGCAGACGCCGGCGCGGATCTCGACGAGCTGCTCGGGATGGACGAGCCCGAGGAGCCCGCGCACCCCCTCGACGACGTCTTCGGATCCAAGCTCCCCGACCTGGTGGTCGCCCTCGATCGCCGCTCCGCGGGGAACGAGCGGCCTGCGCCCGAGGACGTGGCCACCGAGCGCGGCGAGCTCCTCGAAGCGCTCCGCGAAGAAGCGCCGGCGCTCGTCCAGCCCATGGACGATCTGGTGAGCGAGGCCCTCGCCTACGTCGACCGCGAGGAGGGACACGACGACGCGACCTGGCTCAATCAGCTGGTGCTCTTCCACGACGCGCTCCGAGAAGCCGACGTCCCCTATTTCGTCGACGCGACCCTCCGGCGCTACGGGACGGGTCGGCAGCAGGTGCTTCTGTCCACCTGGAACGTCCTCGAGCGGCGGACCTTCGTCGTGGGCGACGAGGAGGTCATGGCGCTCGACATCACGCGGCGGGACAACCTCAATTTCGAGCGCTCGCTTCTCGGCTACACCCGACCTGAGGTCCGCTATGCGCTGGTGGTCGTCGACCGCATCGAGCGCTTTCTGATCGAGGACGTGCTCCCCACGGTGAACTCGGCGCGCGACTCGGTGATCGTGCGCGATTACGCCGACGAAACCGGCACCGAGTGGGTGACGCCCTTCGAGGATCAGGCCCACGAGGACCTGCGGCACGAGGCGGAGCGGGTGGTGAGCGCCGAGATGGGCAATGCGCGGGCCCTCGACCGGCTCGCCGACGCGGTGGTGCGTCGCCGCAACGCCGTGGCGATCGTGAGCGGCTCCCTCGCCAACGTCTCCCTCCGAGAGCCGTGGCGCTACGACTACGACGTCTCCGACCTCGAGTTTCGCGGCGACGTCGACCGCGCCGGTCTGCGCGAGCTGCGGCAGGCCGAGGCCGATCTCCATCAGCCAGACGTCCTGACGGCGTGGCGCCTGCTGCTCGAGGAACGCGCTCGCTCGGTGGCGGAGCACGAAGTCCAGCACCGCCTCGACTACGAAGCGGACCGGCTCATCGCCGTGCCCGAGGTGCTCAGCCAGTACACCGGAGAGACCGAGGCGCTCGACGGCGCCAACCGCCGCGCCGAGCGCGCCAACGCGGAGCTCTCCGCGTATCTATCGCAGATCGCGCAGCGTCCTGACCTCGCCTGGACCAGCCTGGTGCACGTCGCGTCGTTCCTCATGAACCGTTACAACTGGGGCATGCCGGAGGCCGTCGCCGCAGTGGCGCTCTTCGAGGCGCTCGCCGACGAGGCCGGCATCGCTCACGGTCCGCTCATCGCGGGTCGCCGCATCGACCGCGGCGAGGCCGCGCGCATCTACGCCGAGCTTCACGCTTCGGGCTCGGAGGAGCTGTCGGCGCTCGCCGGCCGCACCTGGCAGCGTCTCTACGGCGCGCCGCTGCCCGAGATCCGCGGCGAGTAGAGCTGGTAGGCGGCGTAGGCAGCGGCGGCGAGCTTCGTCGTGCCGCCAGGGGCGATCCCGCGGAGCCGGCGCGCGAGCCGTCCGTGCAGCGTGGGGATGGCGTAGGCGTCGCCGGCCTGGGCGGCCTTCACGCCCAGGCGCGCGACCACCTCGGGCCGTTCGCCGATGCGATCCATGATGAGGCGCCCGATGCCGAACGCGCCCGCGTCGTCCCCGGAGGCGTGGTCGATGAGCTCGGTGCGCGTGAAGGACGGGCAGAGCGTGGTGACGGTGACGCCGCGCGGGCGGAGCTCGGCGCGGAGCGCGTCGCCATAGGCGATCACCCCCGCCTTGGTCGCGGCGTAGCAGCCCATGAGCGGCGCAGGGATGAGGCCGGCGAGGGAGGCGACGTTGAGCAGCGCCCCGCGGCCGCGCGCGATCATGGAGGGCGAGAACGCCTGGCAGGTGTGGATCACGCCGAAGAGGTTCACGTCGACGACGCGCCGGAAGGCCGCGAGGTCGGTCGCGCACGCTTCGCCGAGGACCATGATGCCGGCGTTGGCGATCACGAGGTCGGGCGCGGGCCAGGCGGCGGCGAGCGCGCGCAGGTCGTCGACCTCGGTGACGTCGCAGCGCGCGACCACGGCCTCGGCTCCAGCGTGCCGCACCGCCTCGGCGGTAGCCTCGGCGCCCTCCACGTCCACGTCCGCCAGCACGACCGTGCCGCCCTGCTCGGCGAGCACGAGGGCGAAGGCGCGACCGATCCCCCGCGCCGCCCCGGTGACGACCGCGGTCGTCACTTCGTCGCGAGCCCGAAGTAGAGGATCAACACCGGCTGGCCGCCGATGCGCAGATAGGCCTGGCCGAGATAGAGCCCCGGTGACAGCTCGCGGATCTCGTCCTCGATCGCGCGAATGAAGCCCGGGTTGTCGGGCAGGTCGTAGTCGAGCTGCAGAGCGTCGAAGTCGCCGGCTTTCGACTTGGCGATGCGCGTCTCGAATCGATAGAGGCGCACGCGGTCGATCCCGACGCGGTTGATCCCTTCACCGCGCGCGCTGTCCTTCGGCATGAAGCTCTTTCCGCGCCATGGAAAGAAGCGCGAAGAGGCCCAGCGCTCGGCGCGACCGACCCACCGGCCCCCGAGCACCGTCGTCGCGAGCATTCGGCCACGAAGGTCGCCGTGCACCTCCTGCATCGCCGGAACGCTGGCGTCCCGATAGAGCGACTCGAGCGCGTCGACGGAGAGGCCGAGCAAGTCGTCGAGATGTCGCGTCCTCTGCCGCGTTGTCCGCGCGGAGCGCGCCGCTTCGGTGGTGTGGGTGCTGATCACGAGATGCCTCCCCGAGCCGTTCACATACGGACTCGTATGTGACTCTCCTCTTTTCACATACGGACTCGTATGTCAAACCGAAGGAATGAAACGGCGACAATCGAAGGAGAAAACGCGAAAGGCCCTCCTCGAGGCCGGGGCGGCGCTCTTCGCAGAGCAGGGCCTCGACGCCCCCAGCCTCGACGCGATCTGCGCGCGGGCGGGCTACACCCGAGGTGCCTTCTACGTGCACTTCGAGGACCGGGAGGACTTCCTCGCCCAGGTGATGCAGGACGCAGGCGGCCCCATCCTCGATCGCCTCTTCGCCGCCGATGAAGACCAGGACCTCGCCACGGTCTTCGCCCATTTCGCCGCCGCCTTCGCCGACGGGACCTATCCCCTCGGGCCCGGCGGTCACGTGCGCCCCCATCAGCTCCTCGACGCATGCGCGCGCTCCGACCGCGTGCGCACGCGCTACGTCGCGCTGATCGCCGATGCCATCGCCCGCATCACCCGAACCGTCGCCACCAGCCAGTCGCGCGGGATGGCCCGCGACGACCTCGACCCCGAAGCGACGGCGACCCTCCTCCTCGCGGCGGTGATCGGCGCGCAGACCCTCGCCGAGCTCGGCCATCCCTTCGACCTCGGCGCAGCAGCCCACTCGCTCTTGCAGATGCTCGCCCCGCGGGCGAGCGTCTCGCCATGACCGACTCTCGCGAGCTCGCCCTCGTCCTCTTCGGCGCCACCGGTTTCACGGGTAGGCTCACCGCCCGCTACCTGGCGGGGCGCTACGGCGGCGAGTCCTTCGCCTGGGGAATCGCCGGGCGCGATCCGAAGAAGCTCGACGCGCTCCACCGCGAGCTGGTCGCCCTCGATCAGAGCGCGGAGCGCGTGGTGAAGATCCAGGCGGACCTCGGCAATCCGCAGAGCCTCCGCGCCATGGCGTCGCGCGCGCGCGTCGTCGCCACCACTGCCGGGCCTTTCGCGCGATTTGGCGAGCCGGTCCTCGCGGCCTGCGTCGACGAGGGCGCGGACTACACGGACATCACCGGCGAGCCCGACTACGTGAAGATGACGATGGACCGCTACGACGAGAGGGCGAAGGAGGCGGGCGTCCGCGTGGTGAGCTGCTGCGGGTTCGACAGCATTCCCCACGACATGGGCGTCTACTACACGGTGAAGCAGCTGCCGTCGGACGTCCCGATCACCGTGGAAGGCTTCGTTCGGGCGCGCGGCGGCATGAGCGGCGGCACCTGGACGAGCGCCATCGAGGCCTTCGGCGACGCGCGCCGAACGCTGAGCGCGCGCCGCCACCGCCGTCCATCGCCGCGTCACGAAGGCGGTCGCAAGGTGGGGAGCGTGCGCGGCAGCGTTCGCTACGAGCGCGCGATTCGCCGGTGGGTGGCGCCCCTGCCGACCATCGACCCGCAGGTCGTGAAGCGCTCGGCGCGCATGCTCGACGTCTACGGGCCGGACTTTCGTTACGGGCACTACGTGACCTTCAAGCGCTTGCCGATGCTGGTGGGCACGGGCGTCGGTCTGTCGGCGGTGATCCTGCTCTCGCAGGCGAAGCCCACGCGCGAGCTGCTCCTGCGCGCACGGCAGAGCGGCGCCGGTCCCACCGAAGAAGAGATGGCACGCGGCTGGTTCGAGGTGCGCTTCCTTGCGCGCGCCGGGGGCACGCGCCTCGAGACGCGCGTGCGTGGCGGCGACCCGGGCTATGGCGACACGGCCAAGATGCTCGGTGAGTCGACGGTCTGCCTGGCGCTCGACCGAGCGATGCTCCCGGAGCGTGCGGGCGTGCTCACCACCGCTTCGGCGATGGGCGATGCGCTCCTTCCGCGCCTCGAGGACGCGGGCATTCACTTCGAGACGCTCTGACAGCGCTCAGCGGGACCCGCGCCGGATGATGCGGGTCACGAGCTCCGGCGCCGCACGGCCGACGCGCCACAGCAGCTTCGATTTCGCGTCGACGAGCAGGATCCAATCCGGCCCCTCGAGCGCGCGAAGCGCACCGTCGACGACCTCTTCGGCGCTGAACATCTTCGACATGCGATAAACCGGGGGCAGGCGGTCGAGCTTGCGAACCATCGGCGTGTCGCCGGGAGGCGGGCAGAGCACACGCACCGCGACGCCGGTGCCCGAGAGCTCGTCGCGCAACGCCTGGGCGAAGCCGACCACCGCGAACTTCGAGGCCGAATATCCCGCGAGCTCCGGAAAGCCCCGAAGCCCCGCGACGCTCGCGATGAAGAGGAGCGTCGCCTCCCCGCCTCCGGCGCACGCCTTCTTCAGGTGCGGCGTGATCGCCTGCGCGACGTGCACCGAACCGAGATAATTGACCTCCATCATCAGTCGGTAGTCGTCGGGGCTCACCTCGCTGAGCGCGCTCCCCACGCGCAGGATGCCGGCGCTGTGCACCGCGTGGCCGATGGAGCCCACCGCCTTCGCGCTACGCGCGGCGGCGGCGTTCACCGCTTCGGCGTCGCGCACGTCCACCACCTCGGCGTGCGCGCCCAGCTCGTCGGCGAGCTTCCTGAGCGGCTCCTCCGCCACGTCCCATAGCACCAGGCCCTCACCTCGCTCAGAGAGGCGGCGCGCGAGCTCGCGACCGAAGCCGCTCGCCGCCCCCGTGACCAACCACGCCCCGCCTGCTCTCTGACGCTTTCCCATCGAGACTCTCTACGGCCGCGAATGTATCATCGCCGGCGATGGCCGACAATCGCGACCCGAGACTGCCCAACGCCTTTCCGCGCGTGCGCATGCGCCGCAACCGCCGGGACGACTGGTCCCGCCGTCTCGTGCGCGAAAACGTGCTCACCGCGGACGATCTCATCTGGCCCGTCTTCGTCCGAGAAGGGCAGGGGGAGCGGACGGAGATCCCCTCCATGCCGGGCGTTCACCGGCTCACGGTCGACCTCCTGGTCGACGCGGTCGCGGAGGCGGCCGACGCCGGCGTCCCGGCGGTGGCGCTCTTTCCCGTCACCGATCCGAAGGACAAGTCCCCCGACGGAGACGAGTCCTTCAACCCCGACAACCTCGTCTGCCGTGCGGTGCGCGCGGTCAAGGAGAAGGTCCCCCAGGTCGGCATCGTCTGCGATGTCGCCCTCGACCCCTTCACCACGCATGGCCAGGACGGGCTGGTGCGCGACGGCTACGTGGTCAACGACGAGACCATCGATGTGTTGATCAAGCAGTCGATCAATCAGGCGAAGGCTGGATGTGACGTGATCGCGCCGAGCGACATGATGGATGGGCGCATCGGCGCCATCCGTGACGCGCTCGATGCGGAGGGCTACGACGCGGTGCGCATTCTGGCCTACTCGGCGAAGTACGCCTCGGCCTTCTACGGACCCTTTCGCGATGCCGTCGGATCCTCGGGCAGCCTCGGCAAGGGGGACAAGCGCACCTATCAGATGGATCCGGCGAACGGCGACGAGGCGCTGCGCGAGGTCGCCCTCGACGTCGCCGAGGGCGCGGACATGGTGATGGTCAAACCCGGCATGCCCTACCTCGACATCGTGCGCCGGGTGAAGGAGCAGCTCGGCGTCCCCACCTACGCCTATCAGGTGAGCGGCGAGTACGCGATGATGAAGGGCGCCGCGGAGCGGGGCTGGATGGACTGGGAGCGGATCCTCCTCGAGTCCCTCATGGGCTTCAAACGCGCGGGGGCCGACGGGGTCCTCACCTACGGCGCCGTCGAAGCCGCGAAGCTCCTCGCGCGCTGAGGTCGGGTCGCACGTGCGGCCAAGCCACCCGCGTGCTAGTCCCGAGCCATGACTAGACTCGAGCTTTCGGCGACACTCTTCGCGCTCGTCCTCGCTGCCGCCGCTTGCGTCGAGGATTCACGACCGACCGACACCGGTGCCCCCGCCGACAGTGGGACCGCCGATGGGGCGGCCGACGGCGCGACCGCCGATGCGACCGCCGATGCGAGCGGGGATGCCACCGTGGACGCGGCGCCCGACGCGGCGGCCGCCGATACCTGGGCCAGCTTCGCGATGGACTTCTTCGCGACGTACTGCGTCGAATGTCACAGCGGCGGGACGTCGCCGCGGGACTACCGCACCATCACCGACGTGCAGCGCGACGCGGAGATCATCCGCTGCGGTGTCTCGGACGTGCCCGCCACGGGCTGCGGCGCGTCTCCGGCGCCGATGCAGTTCCCCATCGGGACCGGCCCCCATCCGACCGACACCGAGCGCCAGCGCCTCGTGGCCTGGATCGACGCCGGTCTACCGGAGTAGGTTCCTCGATCAGTTCGGCACGATCACCAGAGTGCCGTGCTCCTCGCGAATCTCGACCGAGCCCCCGTCTTCACACATGCCGCCCACGGTGCGGCCGTCATCCCCCTCGGCGACGATGCGACCGTCGTCGATGGACGTGGTGGTGTGCCCGCCGACGCGCTGATTCGAGACGTTGCCGGACTGGATGGTGAAGCTCACCCCAGTGTCGTTGTGGATGCGGCAGTTGGCCGACGCGGCGGCGGCGAGGCCCAGGACGATGGATGCGGTGAGGGCGGCCCCGAGAGCCGTGCGAGCGAGGGTGTTCATGGCGATGGTCTCCTTGTCGTGGAAGTACGCGTGCGCCGCCGCCATCTTCCCCTGGGCCCACCCTCAGGGGCAGGCGCAAGCGGTGCAGACACAGATTCCAGGCTCACAGCAGCGCTGCGAGCCCGAGCAACCGCTGCCCGTCAGTGAGCAGGACCCCCCGTTGCAGGTGCCGCGCCGGCACGACGCGAAGTCGTCGCAATTGGCTCCGTCAGTGGTCCGGCCGCAGGCCTCGGACTCGCTGTTCATCTGGTCGGAGCAGGCGCCCGAGACGCAGACTCGGTCGATGTTGGTGCGCGAGCGCATGCCCGTCTCGTCGCACACGCTGCTGAAGCTCGTGCAGGGTCCCCAGGTTCCGTAGCTCGTCGCGCCACAGGTCGTTCCTCCGGTGGTTCGGCTGCACGCGCCCGTGTCGATGCTCACTCGATCCTGGCAGGTGCCCGTGACGCAGACGTGTTCGGTCTGCGCGCGCGAGCGGGTGCCGGTCTCGTCGCAGGTGTCGGCGTAGCCGCCGCAGGCGCCCCACGTGCCGTAGGTGGTCGTGCCGCAGGTGGTCGTGTCGGTGTCACGTGAGCAGCTGCCGGTGTCGATGCTGCTGCGATCGGAGCAGGACCCGCTCATGCACACGCGGTCGGTGCGGCTCCGCGAGCGGGTGCCGGTCTCGTCACAGGCGTCGGCGTAACCGCCGCAGGCGCTCCAGGTGCCGAAGGTCGTGGTCCCACAGGTCAGACTGGTGGTGCTGCGCATGCACGCCTCGGTCTCGCTCGCGTCGGTGGGCACGCAGGTTCCCGAGGAGCAGGCGAAGCTGGTGACCGTCCGCGAGCGGGTGCCGGTTTCGTCGCAGGTCCCGGAGAACCCCCCGCAAGTGCCCCAGGGGCCCACGATGTCGTCGGGGCAATCGGCGTTGGACAGGCAGCCGACGCAGCTCGAGCCGGCTTCGTCGCAGGTGGTCCCACTGCTGCAAGGGTTGCCGGAGTGGGCGCCGCAGCTCCCCCCGCTACACCGATCGGTGCCGTTGCAGAAGGTGCCGTCGTCACACATCGCAGCGTTCGGCGCATGCACACAGCCGCTGCTCCCACACGAGTCGTCCGTGCAGGGATTTCCGTCGTCACAGCCGAGCGGGACGCAGGCGTCGCCGCAGCACATCTCGTCGCCACTGGTGCAGGACGTCTCGATCACGCAGGAATCGCCGTCACAGCGCGCGGTCTCGCATGCGCCCGCGACGCACGTCTCGGCGGTGCATCCATCGTACTGGCAGCCGAATCCATCGATGCAGGTGCCGCCGCTCCCGTCGGTGCATACCGAGTCGTCGGGTGCGTGGACGCAGGCGTCGGCCTCGCAGGTGTCGGTCGTGCAGTCGATGGCGTCGTCACAGTCCGCGTCGGTCGTGCATCCGCCTCCCGCGTCGGCGTCCACGTCCACGCCAGCATCGGCATCCGTGCCGCCATCGGGCACATCGGGGAGGTCGAGGCATCCCACCGCGGCGTCGCAGTACTGTCCCGCCGGGCATCCATCGAGGAGCGCGCGGGCGAAGCACACACCGCGATCACACACCGCGGCCGCGCACGAGGCTGGCGTCACGCAGTCTCCCGGGTCGGCGCACTGGGGTTCGCCGCATGCCTCCTCGTCGCCGTGCATGCACTCGGGGCTCACGCACGAGCCGCCCAGGCACTCGGTGTAGGAGGCGGGGCTCGCCTCTTCGGGGCAGACCACACCCTGACAGTTGCGGGTGATGATGACGGTTACGCCGCTCGACTCGCGGAAGACCACCCGCACGGTGCGCTCGATGAACTGCCGGCCGTCCGGTGCGAAGAGCTCGACGCGAACCACCAGATCCCCGGGGGTGATGCCCGAGAGCTCGGCGACGCGCTGTCCCGCGATGTAGTCCGCATCCACCATCGCTGGGCTGTCCCCCTCCCAGGAGGCTCCGGGACCGTCTGCGGCTCGGACGACGGTTCGCGCCCGAGCGAACTCCGCACCTGGCACGAAGTCGGTCTTGAGCTCGACGAAGAGCTCCTTTTCGCCCGGCGAGCACGACGTGACGACCATCCACAGGAGGGGGATCGCCACCGCTCGGAGCCAGAACATCGGGCTCATCATATCACCAGAGCGGGACAAAGCGCTGGCACGGTCCGCCCGCGCACTTCATACCCCCGCCATGCTTCGACCGACGATCACGGCACTCATCTGCGTTTTCGGCTTCTTCGGCTCGGGTTGCGCGTTCGAGACCACGAGCGACGACCCTGGCGCGAGCGCTGGCGCGCTCTCCGACCCGAGGTGCCTCTCGAGCCTGCACGCGATCCTCGAGGACAGTACGACTTCGGACGTCGTGGGTGAGGTGCAGTTTCGCCTCGAGCCCGCCGGGGATGGGAGCGGCGACGCGCTGATCACCTATGACGGGACGCTCGTGACGACGGACCCCGACTTCGTCTACACCTCCCTCGGCTTGTCGATCCGTTCCCGCCTGGATGATCAGGGCTCGATCTTCGACGACTACCTCAAGCCCGAAGCCGGCTTGCCGACCTCGCAGATCGTCCAGTTCGGTCGCGTCGGCATCGTCGATGGGGCGCTCGCCAGTGCGTTGGTGGACACGCCCACCGACTTCCGCGCGGTGGTCGCCGTTCAGGGCGTCACCGGCGGCAAGGAAGCCGAGGGACTCGTGGCGCCCGATCGGAGCGCTCCCGAATCGCTCCACGACCGCCCGCGCTGCTTCTGATAGTCGCCGTTTCTCGAGCTTCCAGGCGCGCTTCCGAGGCGCCGCAGAACCTGCGCGTTGCGGCGCGCGAAGAGCAAAGGGTGCGAGGCCACCGCGTCGCACCGTTCGCCCCTCTTCGCTCAATTCACACCTTTCCACACGTCGGTCGGCAGTTACGTGACTTGGTAAGGAACCTGCTTCTGGAGGTTCTCGACGGAGGAGGCTGCCATGACAAACAAACATATTCGCTCACTCGTCTTGCTCGGAGCGCTGATCGGCGGAGCGTCCATCGGATGTACCGGACAAGTCGTGGATTCCAATTCGAACGCGCTACTCGTTTGTGGCCCCAAGGACGACGTCATCGAGGATGACGCCGGCACCGCGGTGGGAACGCTCCACTTGTCGAACGATTTCGACAGCATGCAGGTACAGATCGATCTCGCGTCCGGCTTCACCGGCGTGAAGATCTACCTCGGACCGCCGCCGCCGCCCGTGCCCTTCGCGGACGGCGACCTCGCCCTGTCCACCATCGAAGAGTCGTTCCCCGTGACCACCAGCCGGACTTACGACGTGCCCTTCACGGACATCGGCGTCGAATGCGGTACGGACGTCAAGGTCGTCGCCAAGCTCTATTTCGAGGATGGCTCCATCGGTTGGGCCTACAGCGACAACCCCGACTACATCTACTGGGACGGCAACATTCCTTACGATTACTACGCGGGCTGCATCGACAGCTGCACTCCGCCGCCGGTCGACGAGGGGTGTACGTACACCATGGGTTATTGGAAGAACCACACCGACGCATGGCCTGCGTCGGGCCTGATGCTCGGCTTCGTCTACTACGACGCGGGTCAGCTGGAGACGCTCCTGAACATGGCGCCTCGAGGTGACGCGAGCATCATCCTCGCCCACCAGCTGATCACGGCGAAGCTGAACGTCCTGGATGGCGCTTCGGATGCCGGCGTCAGCAGCACCATCGCAGACGCGGATGCATGGCTCGCGGCGAATGCCGACGCGGACGGGATGCTGCCCTTCGGCAAGAGCACGGCCGACCGCGGCACGGCCACGGCCCTCGCCGACACCCTCGACGCCTACAACAACGGGTTCACCGGACCCGGACACTGTGACTGAGCGAAGGAGCGACTGAGTAGCCCCACGAGCGGCGCCCTTCGGGGCGCCGCTCTCCTCCGATCCTGGTCAGGGGCAGGTCGGGTTGGCTTCGCCGGGCGTCGCGCGGTCCACGCCGTCGTAGGGCGCGAGGTAGAGCGGGGCTTCGCACCAGTTGGAGCCGGTGTCGTTCATGGTGGCGGTGGTCGCCCCATCGTCCAGGCTCATGGAGGCTCCGTCCGGGTCGGGGAAGGTCGGACCGCCGTCCCACTCCACGCGGTCGATCTCGGTGCTGCCGCAGGTGATGATCAGCTCGTCGTCACCATTGGCCAACGAGAGGCGACCCGACCAGGTGTAGTTCGGCCGGAAGCCGACGTCGTCCGTGCGGCCCAGGACCAGATACTCGCCCGGAGCGATCAACAGGTCGGTCGTGATGTCCGAGGAGTCGACGCCCGTGTCGCTGATGTTGCAGCCGTTGAGGTTCAGCGTGCTGCTGGTGGTGTTGGTGATCTCGAACCACTCGTTCGAAGTGTCGGGCGTGCGCGGGTTTTGCATGATCTCGGTGATCACCAGATCCCCGGCCGTGCCCGGTGCGCCGAAGGACATCGCGGCGTCGGAGATGTCCAGGGTGTAGTCACCCGCGCCGCTGTAGCCGTCGACCACGATGATGACCTGCTGGCCCGCGCCGAGGTCGACGACGACCTCGGACTGGGAGCTGCCGCCGCTGTCGTCGTTGCACGCGAGCTCGAGCCCGTCGCACCCGGCGTCGAGCACGTAGAGCACGGTGTCGAAGGCGCTGCCCGCGGTGCTGATGGTGTAGGTGCCTTCCGCCGGCGCCGTGAAGAGGAGGGTTCGATCCTCGCCGCCGCCGCCACAGGAGCCCGCGCGGCGGTCGGTCCCGCCGGTGGTGGTGCCGGTGGTGGTGCCGAGGGTCATGCCCAGGTCCGCATCGGGGCAGGTGTCACAGGCCGGGTCGGTGAAGCAGTCGGAGTCGGCGCAGTCCACGTCGCCGTCGCCATCGTCGTCCAGGCTGTCGTCGCAGATGCTCTCGATGCACGCGCTGTAGCCGTCGCAGTCCGAGTCGGCGCAGTCCACGTCGCTGTCACCGTCGTTGTCGATCCCGTCGCCGCAGGCCGCGCCGATTTCGAAGCAGGTGGAGGCGCTGATGCAGTCCGCGTCGAAGCAGTCGACGTCGCCGTCGCGGTCGTTGTCCACCCCATCACCACAGGAGCCGGCCTCGGAGGTCGGGATGGTGGAGGTCTCGGTGATGCTGAGCTCGAAGAGGTCGGCGCTGAAGGCGTCGTACGAGTCGACGACGATGGTGATCATCGTCCCGGCCGTCACCATCAGGTCGACGCGCGACTGCAGAACGAAGCTGGCGTCGTCGATGCACGCGAGCTCGGCGGCCGAGCACTCCGCGCCGGTGTGGATGTGCAGGACCGTGTCGGCGTCCGAGCCGAAGGTGTCGAAGGTCCACTCGGCGGTGGAGGGGGCCGTCCAGGTGTAGGCCATGTCCTCGCCGCCGGTGCTCCCGCAGCTGCCCATCCCGTCGTCGCCGGCCCCGGTGAGGTCGCCAGAAGCCACGGCGTCACCGGTAGCCATCGCGAGGTCCATGTCGATGCAGCTCGCCGCCGCGTCCATCATCGCGTCGGCTGTCGCGTCCATCGTCGCGTCGGCTGTCGCGTCCATCGAGCCGTCGCCGGTGGTGGCGTCACCGCCGCCGTCCATCGAGGCGTCGCCGGTGCTGCCGTCGCCGGTGCTGCCGTCGCCGGTGCTGCTGTCACCCATCCCGCCGTCCATCATGGTGCTGGTGTCCGGCGTGCCGGTGTCGGGCGTGCTGGTGTCAGAGGTGCTGGTGTCAGAGGTGCCGGTGTCGAAGCTGGCGTCGGTGAAGACGCGGCTGTCGTTGTTGCAGGCGGCGAGGAGGAAGGTGAGGCAAGCGAGAAGGGCGATGGATCGGGACATGAGGGGGCTCCAAAAGGGCCGGGAGCATGCCGCAGATCCTCGGGTGCGCAAGCCTGTTCAGGGGCGCTGGAGCCGTCCCGAAGCACCGATCAGCGCGGCGACAGCAATCTCCGTTCGGAGCGGACGAGAGCCGAGAGACGCGACGGAAAACCCACGCGATTGGAGCAGCTCGAGCTCGAAGGGTACCCAGCCACCCTCGGGCCCCACGGCCAGGATCAAGCGCGTCTCGCTTCGCGCGGCGTGGAGCGCGTCGTCTGCGCCGCCGGGATGCGCGACGATCCGAGCCCCCTTCGCTCTGAAGCTGTCGAGCTCGTCCTCCACGAAAGGCCGAAAGCGGCGCGCGATCCGAAGCCTCGGGCGGATCGTGTCGCATCCCTGTTCGAGGCCGAGGTCGAAGAGGCGATGGATGCTCGCGGTCTCGAGGGCCTTCGAGTCGAAGTAGCTCTTCTCTACCCGCGCCGCGTTCATCAGGACGATCTCGTCGACGCCCATCGACGCGAGCGCGGGCAGGATCCGCTTGAGCTGCTTTGGCCGCGGCGCAGCGAGGAGAAGGTCGATCCCGGGACGGGGCGGAGGCGCCTCGTTCAGCGTGACGCGGAGCAGCAGCTCGTCGGCTCGATCCTCGCGCACCTCTGCGTGACCCCGATTGCCATCGAGCCTTCCAACCCGGAGCCCTTCGCCCCCACCCTCGCGCTCTTTGTCCGCGAGGATGCGCCGGACGCCGTCCGCGCGCGCGCCATCGATCCGCACCGTGTCGTCGCCCACGAAGTCCTCGTCGTAGAGCAGGAGCTGGTTCATCGCGGGCTCACGCCGCGGGCTCGGCGAGCTGCCGCGCCACGAGGCGATGGTACAGGCCGTCCTCTTCCTCGAGGAGCTCTGCGTGCGCGCCCGACTGCACGATGCGTCCGCGTTCGAGCACCACCACCCGATCGGCGTCGCGCACCGTCGAGAGGCGGTGCGCGATGATCAAGGTGGTGCGCCCGTGCATCAGGCGGTCGAGCGCTTCTTTGACGAGGTGCTCGCTCTCGGCGTCGAGGGCGCTCGTCGCCTCGTCGAGGACGAGGATCTTCGGATCCTTCAGCACGGCGCGGGCGATGGCCACGCGCTGTTTTTGACCGCCCGAGAGCTGGACGCCCCGCTCTCCCACGTGGGTGTCGTAGCCGTCGGGGAAGCCCACCACGAAGTCGTGGGCGTTGGCGGCGCGCGCGGCGGCGATCACCTCCTCTTCGGTCGCCTCGGGCCGCGCGTAGCGGATGTTCTCGGCGATGGTGGCGCTGAAGAGGATGGGCTCCTGGGCGACGACCCCGATCTGCTTTCGCAGCCACTCGGGATCGAGGGCCGACAGATCGTGCCCGTCGAGGGTCACGCGACCCGTGGGTGGGTCGTAGAGGCGCGTAACCAGCGACGCGATCGTCGTCTTTCCCGAGCCGCTCGGCCCGACGAGGGCCACGATCTCGCCGGCGGCGACGTCGAGCTTCACGTCGACGAGGACGTCGACATCGGGTCGCGTCGGGTAGTGGAAGGTGACCTCTTCGAGGCAGAGCGCGCCCTCGAGGCCGTCGAGGGTCTCGCCTCCACGCGCCGCCATCGCCGGCTCTCGATCGATGATCTCGTAGATCCGCTCGGCGGAGCCGGAGGCGCGCATCAGATCGGCCCACAAGCTGCTGAGCGTGCCCAGGCTCACGGCGACGATGATCGTGTAGAGGAGGAACGCGGAGAGCTCTCCGACGCTCATCTCGCCGTCGATCACCATGTGGCCGCCCCACCACACGACGGCTGCCGCCGCCACGTAGGCGGCGAAGGAGGTCGCGCCCATGAAGCGCCCGACCAGATGCGCGCGGCGCCGAGCGAGCTCGAAGCTCTGGTCCACCGCGGCGTCGTAGCGGGCGACCTCGGCCTTTTCCGCGGCGAAGGCGCGCACGGTGCGGATGCCGGCGATGGTCTCTTCGGCCACTTCGCTCGCGGAGGCGAGGGCATCCTGCACCTCGCGACTCATCCGGCGCACGTAGCGGCCGTAGATCACCGCTCCGATGGCGACGGGCGGGACGACCACGAGCATCAGCCCGGTGAGCTTCACCGAGGTCCAGAAGAGGAAGGCGATGCCTCCGACGGCGGCCGCGGCGTTTCGGAGCGCCATCGACACGTTCACGCTCACCGTGTTCTGCAGCACCTGCGTGTCGGCGCTGAGCCGATTGATCAGCTCGCCGGTGCGGCTCCCGTCGAAGAAGGCGATCTCCTGATCCATGATCACGCGGTAGAGCTGACTGCGCAGGTTGGCGACGATGCGTTCGCCAGCGACGGTGAAGAGTATCGAGCGCAGTGCCACCGCGATGGCCTGCACCAGGAAGACGAAGAGGAGGACGATCGCCGCCTTGTCGACGATGTCGGGGTCACCGGTGCCCAGCGCGTCGTCGATGATGACGCGGATCCCCTGGGGGTAGAGCAGGCCGGCGCCGCTTCCCAGGGCGAGGAAGAAGGTCCCGGCGGCGAGCCGCTTCCACTCCGCGCGGGCGAGGCCGAGGAGACGCCTCGTCACCGCGCGGTCGAGCTTGGGGCGCGTGCTCACCGGTTGGATATGGCTACGCCGTGATGCGAGGGCAAGCCCCGCCGGCGCACCCGCTCAGTCGTCGTCTCGGCCTCGGCCGGAGCGACGCGCCTCGGTCTCGGTCGTGAACCATCCGTCGGTGAGGACGTCCAGGATCGCGGTGAACTCGTCCACGCGCATCTCGAGAGCGGCGTAGGCGAGGGGATCTTCCGGCGGACGCAGGAGCAGGCGCAGCAGCAGCTGGCGCCGGAGGTAATACGTCCGCGTGACCTCCAGCATGAGGTCGCGCTGCACGCCGATCAGACCGTAGACCTGCACCTCGGAGGCGTTGAAGACGAGCTCTCGCAAGTCCCAGATGGCGCCGATGGTGAAGGTGTTGGTGATGGCGTTCGTGTCCTCGACGTTTCGCGGATTGACGGTGGGACCGCCGCCGGGGAGCGTGTCCTCGACGCGCGCGAAGGCGTTGTCGTCGTAGGCGTAACCACCGGCGAGGGTCGGCAGGAGCGCGCGGGTCTTGGCCGCGGTCCTCAGGCCGTCGAAGTTGCTCGGGTCGACACGGAAGTACTCGAGGCACACCCGCACCGTCTCGGCGACCGTGGGCTCGTGGCGCATCTGCTCGCGCGCCGCCGAAACCGCGGCGTCGTTCTGCGCCGACGCCAGCGTGGGTAAGAGCGCCCACGCGAGCAGCGCGCTCGCGATCCTCATCGTCGTTTTCGTCATCGTTTGCATCTCCTCAGTACTTCCCGTCTTCTGTTCTGGGGGGCTACTCGCTGCCCCCGCGAATTCTCATGCCGCCACGCGGCAGGGTGGTGATAGGCCGACCGAGCCACGTCTCGATCACGGCTTCGAGGGCCGTGATGCGTTCCTTCAAGATCTCCACCTGCAGTCGGTCGCTCATCCCGCGGGCGATACGCTGCAGGTGCAGCGTGCGCTCGTGCCAGGCGTCCTCGGTCACGTAGGCCACCTGCAGGCGCAGCGTGTAGAGCTCGTTGCGCCGCGGCGACAGCTCGTTGGTGGAGTACGCCATGTCGCGGAAGCGCCACTCGAGCCATCCGCGGACCACGAAGTCTTCGCGCGCCCAGTTCTCGTTCCAGAACTGGACCTGCCGAGTGCCCCCCATGCCGTCCGGTTCCATGCATATGGGGATACATTGCTCGCGGCGGGTGAACTGCCGCCGCTGCCAGATCGCTTCGATCTGCAGCCGCGGGGCGAAGTTGCGGAAGCGGATCGCGTTGAACATTCCGTCGATCTGCCGCCGGTTCAGCTCGAGCTCGTCGAGCACGGCGTTGATCACCGTGTCCATGTCCGGGCTCTGGCGGAGGAGCCGCCGCGCCCAGGTCGCCGAACGCTGGTCCACGTCGCCCCCGGAGCGCGTCGCGCCGGGAACGGTCGCCCAGAGCTCGCCGCCCGCCACCACCCACCAGCGGGGCGGGATCCCCGGTGCCGCGGGGGCGGCCGCGACGTAGTTCAGGTTGCGTCGCGTGGCGCCTTGAAAGTAGGGGAACCAGGTCTGGCCGTTGTCGTCGCTCGCGTAGAGCAGGCTGCCCCGACAGCGCGACGGGCAGTCGCGCGCCAGCACCACCACCCGGCGACCGCCTCTTTCGTTCACGCCGACCGTGACCTGCCACGACTGCTGGCGGCTGAGGAGCGTGCGCGCGACCGTCTCCCAGTTGTCGCCGTAGTCGAAAGACGCGCGAACACCGTCGCGGGTGGCGATCCACACGTGACCGTCGGCCGTGGCCTCGATCCAGTAGATCTCCGCCCAGGGCGCGGTCGAGGAGTTGTTGAAGTCGGGATAGACGAAGCTCAGACCCTCATCCGAGTCGGGATCACCCGCGTAGACGCGCGAGCCGCTGGCGACGTAGGCGCGCTCGCCGCCCTCCCGGCCCGGCCCGAAGGCCGCACCATAGGTCGAGTTTCCAGGCTCCGCCGTCAGATCCGGGTCGTAGCTGACGCCGCCGTCGGTGCTTCGAAACATGCCGAAGCTGGTGGCGACCATGATGTGGCGGGGGTTGCGCGGCGAGCAGGCGATGTTGCGCACGGTCACCCGCCCGGGGAGCCGGAGGAGGCGGACGTAGGTGAGGCCGCCGTCGTTCGAGCCCATCAGCTCGTTCTGGCTCGCGACGAGGAGCGGAAACTCTGCGCCCGTGCACACCGCGATGCGGCGAATGGGCGCCGTGGGCCGGCCGCGAACCGCGTCGGCGAGGAGCGTGACGCCGGCGCCGGGCGGGCTGATGACGAAGGGCCGGATGTAGCGACGCCCGGCGAAGTTGGTCGAGAGCGTCTCGAACTGCGGCTGGCGCACGAAGGGAAAGGTCGGGATGTTGATCGGCTTTGTCTGCCCGGGTGGCAGCGCGACCAGCGTCAGTCCGCCGAGGACACGCGAGCCGAGCTGCGGCAGCCCGGGCGTCTGGATGGCGAGGCTCCGGTTGGTGGTGACCACCGGATCCATCTCGAGCTCGCGCCAGGTGATGCCGCCGTCCTGCGAACGCAGGATGGTCCCCTCCTCCGTGCCGACGAAGATGCGGTTGGGATTGTTGGGGTCCACCCCGATGGCGGTCAGGACCGCGCCGATGCGCGGCGAGGCCATCACCTGCTGCCATCGCCACGTGGTGTCGAGCCCGCCGAGCACCGGCGCCCCGGTCAAGTCGCCCAGGTTCATCCCCTGCGGATTGTCGAACGCATCCGGGTCGAGATCGGGAACCTCCCCCTCAGCCGCCCCCGCTCCCGTTCCGGCTCCCGTTCCCGCTCCGGCTCCCGTTCCCGCTCCCGTTCCCGCTTCCCGCTTCCGCTTCCGCTCCCGTTCCCGTTCCCGTTTCCGTTCCCGTTCCCGTTCCCGTTCCCGTTCCCGCCCCCGCATCCGGCGGCGACTGCGGTTGCTCCCACCAGGGCTGCTGTGCGCGCGCGACCGCACTTACCGACAGCGCAGCGATCAGCGCCAGCGCCGCGATTCGAGGGGACGGTGAGGAGAGCGAGCAGCCCCTCACGATTTCTCGTTGACGGATCACCTCTCGGGTGGCTCGGGCTGGGCCCCTGAACTACGGGGAGGTCACATCGACGACGAGAGTGTACCCGTTCATGGAGCCGTCGGGGCCCCAAACAAGCAGCTTGTATTCGCCGGTATCCGTCGCGTCGTAGCTGACCACCTCGTCGTCGGTCATCGTTGCCGAGGTCGCCAGCACCGTCGTGTGATCGATACCCAGCAGCTCCAGGTCGAGATCGCCGCTCGCCTGCGAGAAATAGATCGTCGCCCGGATGGTGTCGCCCGCGTTGGCGTAGATGCCGTAGTAGTCGGAGTTTCCGGGGCAGATGGTGAGCCCCTCGTAGCGACCCGGGTCCGCACGGGGTGCGTTCACGTCGTCGTTCGGCTCGAAGACGTCGTCCACGCAGTCCGAGCACGCGGGGTCGCGCATGTCGGCGAGGCCGTTGCAGTCGTTGTCGCGACCGTCATCGCAGATCTCGCTCGAGCCCGCGCATCCCGCGGGGTCTTGCCCGCTGCAGAGGGTCAGTCCGGGGATCGGCGCCGACGCGGGATCGAAGACGATCTGAACCATGGCGGGCTCCGAGAACACGCCGTCCATGCTCTGGCCGACGATCTCGAAGTCGTAGGTGCCCGGGTCGGGCATCGGCACGTCGATGCAGAAGCTGCCGTCGGGAAGGACCGCCTTCGCCACCGGATTGTCGCCGCCGCGCACGATGATGCGCCGGCTGTCGGGCGCGCGCCCTTCGAGCTTGGTGACGGGGTAGGGAACCGGCGTGAAGGCGTTGTCGATCGAGGGAATCGAGGGTGGTGCGCCGCCGTCCGCCGGGCCGATCCCGCTGTCGGCTACCATCACGTCCGGTCCACATCCCACGGCCGAGATGGTGGCCGCGAGGAGCAGCGCTCCCAGAATGGGTCGGGCCGTCACTTCCTCACTATACCGCGATCACTCGCCCGAGCAGGGCGAGACGAGGCATTCGTAAGCGGGAAGGTTGCTCTCCGGGAGCGGGGGGCAGGACTGCCCGAGGGCGAGGTCCGGAGACCAGGTCCAGTCGGTGAAGTCGATGTCGCCCACCACCTCGGCGGAGCCACACTGGTTGTAGGCGACCAGAGCGCCGCGACGCAGCAGGCGAAGCGTCTGGCGGTAGAAGACGCCGAAGGTGCCGGCGATGACCTCGCCGCCGAAGTCGCGGCTCACGGTGTCGGTGCTGCTCACCGACCACGCGAAGGTCTCACCCGTGCTGCCGCCCGCGGTCTCGGTCGCCGACTCGGTGTCGGTGGTGGTGCTGGCCTCGTTCAGGCCGGAGGTGCGGTTCGCGGAGTTCTGGACCTGGCGGCTGGTCGTGCTCTCGACGCCGAAGGTGGCCTTGAGGCCCAGGGACACGACCTTGGACAGGCCGATCGTGCCACCGACCTCGCCGCCCAGGCGCCAGGAGAAGGACTCGCCGTCGGTGGTCGCGAAGCCCACGCCGTTGGTCTCGGAGAGGCCCACGGTCTGCGAGGAGCTCGCCGCCACCGTGTGGCTCGAGAGCCAGGTCTCGTCCCAGCTGGTCGAGTAGGAGCGGTCGCGGGTCTCGCTCATCGCCTCGTTGTAGCTGGCGCTGCGGCCGTTGGTGCCGCCGGGGATGCAGGCGCTGACCGGCACCGGGCTCATCACCTCGGCCACGGTGACGTTGCCGTTGTAGAAGAACTCGAGGGGGCGGTGCACGCCGATGGCGAAGGTCGAGCCGTGGATCTGGCCGGTCACATCGGTCGCGGTGACCGTGAGGACCGCGCCGTAGGAGAGCTGGTCGTCGGGGACGTTCGGGAAGATGAGGTCGCCATTGTCGCCCACCGTATCGAAGCGACCGGTCGCCGGGTGGCGAATGGAGACGGGCGCGACGTTCGCGGCCGGGGCCGCGATCGTGTAGGTGAAGGACTCGGGCTCGAAGCCGAGGGCCTCGACGCGCATGCGATAGGACGCGCCGCCGAGGGCACGCTGCACCGGCGCGCCGCAGCTCGCGCTGAGCGGCTGGAGCTCGTGCACCAGGAGGGAGGGCTTGACCCGGAAGGTGGCCTCCAACGGCTCGGTGCCCTCGGTCACGTTGCCGTCGTCGTCGACGACGCGCGCGAAGACGATGCCCACGAACTCACCGGTCTCGTTGCCGGTGGGGCTGAAGGGGACGCGGTAGGGGCCGAAGCTGTCCCAGCGGAGGGTGCCGCGGTCGACCACCGTGGCATCGAACTCGTCGTCGACCGGGTAGACCGTGCCGTCGTCCGCCTCGAAGTTGCCCTGGAAGGCGAGCATCACCCGTCCCGAGGAGCGGTAAGGGAAGTTCTCCCCGTAGACCTCGACCAAAGTGCCGATGCTCGCCTCGTAGGTGGAGAGCGCCACCACCTCGGGGGCGACGAGGGCACTTCCGCCGGAACCGGGGTCTGTGGTGTTGGCCGCGCAGCCCACGGCGGCGGCGGAGAGAAGGGAGCTGAGAGCGACGAGGGAGACGGCGAAGTGGAGGGGATTCCGCATGACGTCCCTCATGATTGCACGACCCATACCGGCGATTGAAGGTGAGAACGCTCACTGGTGCGCAAAGTTTCACCAATGATCTCAGAGTCGTGACGATCAGTGGTCAAACGACCTGGCTACTGGATCTGCCACCTTCCGGGCACTTGTGTCAGGTCTTCTCAATTCCCGGTGCTGGATTCGGCGCTGGGTGGGGGAAGGGGCCGGTAGCTTTCGCCCGCAAAAACCTCCTGTTCCCTGTTGGTCTCCCAGATGAGCCGGGTCATCCCGGTCGCCTCCTCGATCCACAGCTCGACGTGCCATCTCGAGACCGTTTCGGGAAATCCCCGGCCTCGAGCTGATAGGCGCGGCGCAGCTCCGAGGTGCCCGCGGGCAAGGTCTGATGCGGACCGGGCGTGCCGCATGTGAACTCGTCGATGCCGTCTTCGGCGCGCACGCCGACCTGGTACTCGTCGACGTAGCCCTGAACCCGCCAGGAGCAGAGCGCGCGCGCCCGCCCCGCCGACCGAATGCTGAGCACGACCTCGCCATCGCGGACCGACCAGCCCTCGAGTGAGACGTCCCTCTCGAGCGCGCGCGTCTCCTCGAGCATGGCCTCCTCCTCGGCGGCGAGCTCGCAATCCATGCTCAGATCCGTGACGGCGTAGAACGCGCTCACGCTGCCGACGAGCAGGACGAGATAGACCAGCAGGGCGCCCGCGTAGCCGAGGCAGCCGAGGGTGCGCGGCTTGATCGCGAACGCGACCACGCCGGAGAGGATCCAGAAGAGCGCCGCGACGGCGAAGTACATCCCGGTGACCCAGCCGCGAAAGTCGAGCCCGCCCAGGACCCCCTGATGGCTGGGGCCGAAGAAGATCATGTCGATCGCCAGGATCGGCATGCCGACGATCACGACGCCGCCGAGGGCGAGCAGGTGCTGCTTGAGCGGGCCCATTCAGAGCTCGAGCGAAAGATCGCTCTCGTCGTCGCGTTCGAGCATGAAGAAGTAGGGGCGCACATCGCCCTTGAGGTCCATCCAACCCAACACGCGATGGTCGTCGATCCGCCGGAAGAAGTCGAAGATGGGCTTTTCGTCGTAGATCATCGTCGCCGTCACCCGGCCGCGATGCTCGACCATCCTGAGGCGCGCCTTGCTGCGCGTGGTTCGAAGCAGCTTCATGCCGATCCCCGCGAGGCTGCCGAGCGGCTTGATCTTCGCGACGTCGACGTCCATGCGAATGTGCTTCGGATCGCAGGCGAAGAGACCCTTCCTGTCGCGCGTGTAGTAGAGCAGCGGGTGCACCTCTTCTTCGCTCAGGAAGAGCTTGCCGTACCAGCCGGAGGCCTCGAGGATGCCTTCCATGCGATGGCCGGTGGCGATCTCTCGTCCGCGCCATCTGCCCAAGATGAATTCGAGCGCTACGGGCTCGAGCGAGTCGAAGACCCGCGTCGCGTCTTCGAGGCTCGGATTTCCTCCGCCGATCAGCGCGTCGATGACACTGTCCATGCCCGCAGAGTGTCTCCGAACCCGACGCGAAGGTCGACGGTCGGGGGCGTATCCTCGGAGCGTGGAGTCTCTTCGCATCCAGCTCCTGGGGGGCTTTCGAGTCTTTGTGGACGGGGAAGAAGTGGCCAACGAGCGATGGCCCAGCCGGCGCTCGGCCGAGCTCGTTCAGCTCCTGGCACTTTCGCCTTCTCACCGCCTCACCCGGGACCAGGCGGTGGAGAGTCTCTGGCCGCACCTCGGCGCCAAGGCCGGCTTTGCCAACCTCCGCAAGGCGGCCCACCACGCGCGACGAGCGCTGGGCGACAAGGACGCGATCGCGCTTCGCGGCGGGATGGTCGCGCTGAACGTGGGCGCCATCGACGTCGACGTCGAGCGCTTCGAGGCGAGGGCGGAGGAGGCGCTCGGTCGCGAGGACCCGGCGCTCGCGCTCGAGGCGGCTTCCCTCTATCGCGGCGAGCTCCTTCCCGAATCGCTCTACGAGGACTGGACCGAGCCCACCCGCCGGAACCTGCGCGACCGCTACGCGGAGCTCCTACGCCTCAGCGGTCGTTGGGAGCGCCTCGTCGAGCTCGAGCCCACGGACGAGGCGCCCTACCGTGCGATGATCGAGGACGCGCTGGACGCAAACGATCTCCCACGCGCCATCCGTTGGTATGGCCGGTTGCGGACGGTTCTCGCAGCGGAGCTCGGAATTGCGCCCAGTCCCGAGACCGAGGTGCTGTACCAGCGATGCCTCGAAGGGATCGATCGCGTCCAGCCGGCCTTCGTCGGGCGGCAGGTGGAGCTGGCTCGTTGCGCGGCGCTGCTGCGCGCCGACCTGCCCCGTGAGGTGGGCGTGCTCGCGATTCGGGGGCCGGCCGGCATCGGAAAGTCGCTCCTGTGTCGCCAAGTGTCCGCGATGGCCGAGGAGGCCGGTTTTCGCGCCGTCACCGTGCGGAGCGCCTCGCAGCCGGACGCGTACGGGACGCTCGGCGCGGTGATCGACCGACTGGTCCGCGAAGATCCAGGGCGGCTCGCGTCGCTGTCCCCGGGTGCGCGCGCGACGCTCGCGCAGCTCGCGCCGCTGGCGGGCCCGGCTTCCTCCATCGACGGCGCCCTGACGCGTCATCGTGTCTCCGGCGCTTTCATGCAGCTGTTGCGGGCGTCCGTCGGTGCAGGGAGGCTCGTCTTGATCGTCGACGACACCCATCTCGCCGACGAAGCCAGCGCGGAGGTCTTGCTCGAGGTCGGTGCGCACGCGAGCGACGCGTTCCTGGTGGTGCTCGCTCATCGCGAGGGGCAGCTGTCGCCGGGGCTCGTCTCCGGCCTCGCGCGGCTCGAGCGCGCTCGTGGGCTCGTCGAGATCGCATTGGGTCCCCTGTCCCCCGAGGACGTGATCGCGATTGTCGCTGCACAGGCGGAAACGCGACCCCCGCCCATGGTCACCGACCGAATCGTCGCGCTGGCGGAGGGTCATCCGCTTTTTGCTCGCGAGCTCGCGCGATGTCACGTGCGCGACGGGACGATCGCGATCACCCCGACCCTCTGGGATGCGATCCGCGCCGACTTCGTGGACCTCGACACGGGATCTCTGGCGATGCTCGAACGCATCGCTCTGGCGGGCGACGACCTGGACACGATGGAGATCGTGGCCTTGACCGGCCTCTCGGAATCGGAAGCCTTCGCCCTGCTCGACGCGGCGCTCGGCCGGGGAGTCCTGGTCGTCGCGAACGCGCGGTACCGATTTCGCCACTCCCTGGTGCGGGAGGCGCTCGTGGAGCGCGTGCCGCCGCATCGCCGCATCGCGATTCATCGGGACGCGGCTCGGCGACTGGCAGGTGCCGGCGGCTCGCCGGTCCGGATCGCGCACCACTGGCTTTCGGGGGCCCGTCCTTCCGAGGCGGTTCCGTGGCTCTTGGCGGCGGCGCGGCGGGCCATTCGGCTCGGCGCGCTCGCCGATGCGTTGCGCCAGTTGGACTCCGTGCTCGAGCATGCGCCCGATCACCCGGAGGCGCTCGTCCTTCGCGCCGACGTCCTCGACGCGCTGGGAGACAGCCGCGCACTGGCAGCCTATGTCGGTCGCCGCGACGCGGCTCTCCGAAGCGGAGGCTCAGGACGTTCGCACACGCCAGGCGCTCGCCCAGCTCAAGTCGGGAGATCCCGGGGGCGCCCTCGAGACGCTCGCCCAGGCCGCTCCTTCCACCACTGCGGCGCTGATCTCGAGAGCGCTCACCCTGAGCGGTGCCGCTGCCGTGGGCTACTGCGATCCCACCGAAGCTCACGACGCCGCGTCCGAAGCCCGCCGCCTGGCGCTCGAGACGGGGGACTCGGGGGCGATCCTGGAGGCGTCGTGGGCGCAGTCGCTCGCCGCCCACGCACGCGGGGACCTGCCGGCGCAGCTGCGCGCCGAGCTGGCGGCGACGCGGGAGCTTCCCGATCTCGCGACGCGCGTCTTCGACGCTCACCTCTGCGCCACCGAGCGGATGCTCTACGGAGCGCGCCCCTACGACGAGGTCATCGCCTTCGCGACGTCCCTGGCGGAGGAGGCGGAGCGCATCGGTGCCGCGCGGGGACTCGCCTTCGCGGTGACGCTCCGCGGAGAAGCGGAGCTCCTCGCCGGATCGCTCGACGAAGCGCAGCGCAGCCTGGACGAGGGGGCGCGGCTTCACGGCCGTCTCGGCGCGACCGCTGGGCAGGCCCTCTCGCTCCAGCGGCGGGCCGAGGTCGCACTCCACCGCGGCCATCGCGAGGAGGCGGCGGCTCTGTTGGACCACGCGCTCACCGTGGCGCGCGACTCCTATCTCTGTCACCACCTCCTCGATCGGATCTACGGATGTCGGATCGCCGTCGCGGACGACCCCGCCGACTCACTGGCCAGGGTGGAAGAGGCGGAGCACGCGGTGCGCGGTCCCCTCGAGTCGTGCCCGGCGTGCCGGATCACACTTGTCGTGCCGGCGGCGATCGGCGCGGCCCGCGCGGGTGACCTCGAGCGCGCGACCCGGCACGCCGCGACCGCCGAACAGCTCGCCGAGGTGATCGTGCCCCTGCCCGCGTGGCGCGCAGCGGTCGAGGAGGTTCGCGGCCACCTGGCGCTCGCCGGTGCGGATCCCCCCACGGCCGCCGAGCGCTTCGGCGCCGCCGCCGAAGCCTATCGCCTCGCGGGGCAGCCCCTCGACGAGGCGAGATGCCGGGCGCTTCGCGGCTGAGGAACGTTTCGGGAACGCACCCTCCGCCAGGCTCCTGTCCAACCCGAATCGATCGTGGACCAGGAGGAACGAATGACTGCAAGCGAGATGGTCACCGCGGCCAAGGCCGGCATCGAGAACCTCACACCCTCGGAGGTCGAGGCGGAGCTGAAGGGAGGCGGGGTCGTGCTCGTCGACATTCGGGAGCCGCACGAGACGAAGTGCGGCGTGATCGAGGGGGCGTTGGTGGTCCCGCGCGGAATGCTCGAGTTTCGAGCGGATCCCACCATGCCCCAGCACCACGACGCGCTCGATCCCGGACGTCGCGTGATCCTGTACTGCGCTGCCGGCTCGCGCTCGGCGCTCGGTGCCAAGACGCTCCAAGAGCTCGGATTTCGGGACGTCGCGCACCTGGAAGGTGGCGTGAAGGGTTGGGAGGCGGAAGGTCGTCCGCTTCAGCAACGGCCCGACGCCGAGTGACCGTGCCGAAAACCCCGGCGTCAGGGTAGCAGGTAGCTGATCTCGTTCTGCGCCAGCTCCTGGCAGTCGGGGACGCCGTCGGTGTCGACGTCCTCGGTGAGGCAGTCGGAGAAGAGGAAGCCGTTGGTGATGACGCGGTTGCTCTGCGTGACGGCGATGGCGCCGGAGGGGCTTCCGGAGACGAAAGTGGCGGCGATGGAGCCCGCGCCGGTGAGGGCGAGGTAGTCGCCGTTGTCCGCCCAGCCCGAGTCCGTCCCGGTGAGCGGGTTGGGCACCCCCGCGAAGAAGCCGAAGGGATCGCCCATCGCCGGCTGGAGGTTCACCCAGGTGGTGCGCTCCGAGGTGCTCACGCCGAGCACCGCCCTGAAGGTGGTGCGCGTGTCGAGGTCCCAGTACGCGAAGATGAGCGCGCCGCCGCCGGAGACCCAGGTGCTGAGTCGTGATTCGACGGCCGAGGTCAGCGAGCTCGAAGCGACGCCCGACGGGGATGTCCAGACGATCACGTCGAAGCCTCCGGCATCGAACGCCGCGTTGAACGCGGTGTCGGTGGTTGTGTCGATCAGCGTGAGGCCGAGGGCGGTGACGGCGTCCGCCGCGGTCGTGTCGGTCGTGCGGGTCGATCCGCGGAAGACGAGCACGGTGCCGGAGGCGACGACGCAGGTCGTTCCATCGAAGCGATAGCCCATGGGACACGCGCAGGTGTAGCTGCCGGCCTCGTTGGTGCAGGTGCCCATGCCGCAGGGATCGGTGGGCACGCATTCGTTCACGTCGGCGCAGGTCGTCCCGTCGAAGGTGTATCCGGGATCGCAGCTGCAGCTGTAGCTGCCCGGCGCGTTCACGCACATGCCCATACCGCAGGGATCGGACGGTGTGCACTCGTCCACGTCCGTGCAGCTGGTGGTGCCGTCGCCGCTGTATCCCGCGTCGCAGGTGCAGATCGGCGTGCCGGTGTCGTCGGCGCAGGTCGCGTTCGTCGCGCAGGTCACGGCGGCGCAGCCTCCCGGCCCCGTGTCCATCGTGCCGGTGTCCACCGTGCCGGTGTCCACCGTGCCGGTGTCCATCGTGCCGGTGTCCGCGGCGCCCGTGTCCACGCGACCCGTATCCGGCGTGGCGTCTGGTCCGGGACCGGTGTCCGAGGGGGGGCTCGTGTCCACGCCTGCGTCGCCCACCCCAACCCCGGTGTCCCCGGTGGGCCGGCGGCCGTTCGAAGCGCAGCCGGCGAGCGCGGCGGCGGTGACGATGAGAGCGGCGATGGAGGCGAGGTCTGCGCGCATGGTGCGATGACCTCACGGAGAAACCCGCGGGTCAAGGTGATCGCGCGCGTCGCCCTCTCGTGGGGCGCGCGGCGCGCGTCACGAGCTCACAGCGAGCAGGACCGCGCTGCGCGGCGGCAGCCGCACCTGGACGCTGCCGTCGCCGTTCACCGTCACGGGTGGGATCAGGTCGTAGATCTCGTCCCTCAGAACAGTGCCCGGCGCGAAGCCCGTCGGGATCGTCGCTTCGCTCTCCTTGTAGGCGTGCGCGTTGAAGACGCTGAGGGTGCGGTCATCTCCGTGGGCGCGCTCCCAGGCGAAGAGGGAGGCGTCGTCTTCGGTCGACAGACCCCCGCTCGGGCTCAAGAAGCGGACGTAGAGCGCGCCATAGCGAAGCGCGGGATGTGCGCGCCTGAGCGCCGCGAGGCGCGCGATGAGCTCGTAGGTGGGATGCGTTTCGTCGAAGCCCGTCTCCCAGAGCACCTCGCGGGAGGCGTGGTGGCCGCCGCCGCTCATGCCCTGCTCGGTGCCGTAGTAGACCGATGGGATGCCGTCGATGGTGAAGACCGCGGTCATGGCCATCTCCACCGCGTAGGGATCGTCGAGGATGTTCCGGATCCGCTGGGTGTCGTGATTGTCGGCAAAAGCGACGCGGGCCTGGTGCGGCGTGAGCCCGATGCCCATGGGCTGTGGCGTTCGCGGGAGCGCGTTTTCGAGGGGGTCGAAGGCGGGGCGCGCGTAGGTGGGGGGCAACCCGGCGAGGATCACCTGGTCGATGACGTACTCGCGGAAGGTGAAGTCGAAGACCGTGTCGAGCATCCCCGGCTCCACATAGCGTGAGAGCTCCTCTGCGTCGGGGCTGAAGACCTCGCCGAGGAGCAGGAAGTCGTGTTTTCCCATCGCGGCCAGGCGCTCCCGGAGGCGGCTCGCCAGGATCGCCCATTCGCTCGGGGCGATGTGCGGCACGGCGTCGAGGCGGAAACCGTCGACGTCGGTGATCCGCACCCACTGCGCGTAGGTCTCGACCAACGCGCTCTGGATGTCGTCGCGCTCGGTCGCCAGATCCCTGAGGCCCGTCGGAAAGTCCCCGAAGAGCACCTCGTCGACGCTCTCCCAATTGTTGGCGCCGCGGCGGTGGAAGTGCGATTCGTCCAGGGTGAAGATGTCCGGGTCCGCGAAGGGGTCGCTCGAGAGCAGGGCGCTCGGCGTCCACATCCGCGGCGGATCGGTGACCCACACGAGAGGCGCGTCGATGGGCGTGGGCGAGTAGGGCGGCTCCCACTCGTCCGGGTCCGACACTCCGTCGCGGTCGAGGTCGTAGGAGAACACGCGCCCGGCGTGATTCATCACCACGTCGATGATCACCTTCATGCCGCGGTCGTGGGCGTCGTCGACGAGCCCGCGCAGGTCCTCCACGCTGCCGAAGCGGTCGTTGATCTCCGTGAAGTCCGACGCCCAGTAGCCGTGATAGCCGTCCTCGGTCTCGGTCCGCGGCAGGTTCTTCACGATGGGCGAGATCCAGAGCGTGGTGATCCCCAGATGCTCGAGATAGGGAAGGCGCGCGCGCATGCCCGCCCAGTCGCCGCCCTGATGCCGAGACAGATCGCCGGGGACGATGGACACGCCGTCGACATCGTCGTTGCCGGTGTCGCCGTTCTCGAAGCGGTCGGTGAGCACCTCGTAGATGACCTCGTCGCGCCAATCGTCCACGTGTGTGGCGACGGCCGGCCGCGGCTCGCTCTCGGTCCCACACCCCACGAGCAGGAGCAGGCCGAAGAGCGCTCGCGGGTACTGCTTCACGAACGCCTCAGGGTTGTCCGAGCAGGAGGTAGCTTCTGGGGCCGAGGTCGACCCGGCCCCCGGCGACGGGCGCGTCGGTGATGAGGTTCACCCAGGAGCCGGCAGGGATGTCGACCGAGCGGCCCGAGTCGGCGCGGTTGATCGCGACCACCGCGTCCGGGATGTCCGCGCCGCAGCCGGTCATCCGGTACACCCAGGTGTCCTGGTCGGCGGAGATGGTCATGCGGCGGCCGCGCGACAGGACCTTGTTGACCGCGCGCGCCCGCGCGAGCTCGCCCACCCGCTCGCGGAGCGTGAGCTGGGCCGGGCTCAGCGAAGAGTCGTTCCAGTTCATCATCCGGCGATTGTCCGGATCGCCCCCGCCGGCCAGGCCGATCTCGTCGCCGTAGTAGATGAGGGGGATGCCAGGGTTGGTGAACATCACGGCGAAGGCGAGGGAGAGCCGCTCGTAAGCGGCGGCGTCGGTGGGCTGCGCCGGGCGCCAGTCCCAGCCGTTGCCGGGATTGCTGCCCTGGCGGCAGTCGGTGATCTCCCGGCTCGCGAAGTGGATGGCGCGCGGGATGTCGTGGTTGCCGATCCAGGTGCTCATGATCGCGTCCGGTCCGTAGAAGCGATCGTTGTCATCCATCCACCCCGAGAGGGTGTCGAGGCGTCCGCCAGGCGTGAAGAGCGCCTCGCAGGCGCGCGCCTTGAAGGGGAAGTCGAACTGGCCGTCGAGCATGGTGGAGGGGTCGACATAGCGCCGGAGCAGTCCCGGATCGTCGTAGCTGAAGGTCTCGCCGACCAGATAGAAGCGGTCGCCCTCGGGGCTGGTGATCTCGGTGTTCAGCCGCGCTCGAAGGTCCATGAGCCACGACTCGGGCACCTGCTTGATCGCGTCGAGGCGGTAGCCGTCGATGCCATACTCCTCGGCCCACCACAGGGCGTCGCTCACCGACCAGCCGCGTGCTGCGTCGTTGTCGAAATCGAAGGCCGGCAGGTAGTCGGTGAAGGCGCAGCGGATGCCCCAGTAGGGGTCGTCCCAGAGGTTTTCGGGACCGCAGAGGGGGAAGCGCCCGTCGCGCCGGGCGAACCAGTCGGGATGCGCGCCGTAGAGCCCGCTCTCGATGTCCACGTGGTTCATCACGTAGTCGAAGAGCACCTTCATGCCGTGGCCGTCGGCGCCCATGGTGGCGTGCGCCTCGTCGACCAGCGCGCGCAGATCGGACTCGGTGCCGATGCGCGACTCGACCCGAGGCCGCGGCGACGGGCCGCCCGCCGCCGAGTAGTCGACGGCCGGCGGCGAGGGCCAATAGCCGTGATAGGCCGAGTAGGTGTGTGAATCCGAGAAGGGGTCGATCGCCGCGCCCGCGGAGTTGCGGTTTTCGTAAGGAGCCGAGAGCCAGAGCGCGGTCACGCCGAGGTTGGCGAGGTACTCGAGCTGGTTCATCACGCCGCGCAGATCGCCGCCCGCGTATTGCCCGCTGGGCCCGGTCCGCGCGTCGCCCCCGCTCACGCCGGCCACCGGATCGCTCCGCCCGTCCGAATCGCTGAAGCGGTCGACCATCGCGAAATACATCACGGCGTCGCGCCAGTCGTAGTCGTCGGCGTTGCCGCAGCTGGTGAAGCACAGGGTGATGACGCTGTTGGTGCTGCCGAAGCCGTCGTCGACGCTGTCGGGGTTTTCGGGATCGGGGATCCACGTCGTGCCGTCGATGATGAACTTGTACTGATGCTCACCCGGCGGCTCGACCAGGAAGGTGACGGACCAGGTGCCGGTGCCGTCGTCCATCAGCTCGATGGCGCCCTCTGCCGGCGTGGTCGCCCAGTCGGTGAAGCTGCCGGTGACCCAGACGGTGGACGCCATCGCGTCGACGTACGTGAAGGTGTGCTGGTTGCACGGCGGGGGCGGGGGCCCGGTGTCGGGCATGGTGGTGACGCCGCTGTCGGTGCAGCTGAGGCCGCTGCCATAGCCGCTGCTGCACGGCTGGCCGTAGCCGGGGATCGGTCCGCCGTCGGCGCGATCCGGATAACCCGAGTCCGGCGCCGAGGTGCCGGGCTCGGCGCAGCCGAACGCCGCGAGCACGAGCGACGACGCGAGGAAGAAACGGATCACGACGCCACCTCCTCGGTGGCGGCGGCCTTGCCGCCCTGCTTCTTCGGCGCGCTTCGCCGCTTGCCGACCACCGCGCCTTCGCCCTTGCCTTCCAGGGTGTCGAGGCGCCCGACCCGGTCGCCCAGGATGCGCGCCATCACCTTCTCGACGTCGTGACCGTGGCGCTGCGCGAGCAGCGTGATGTCCAGCGCGATCTGGCTGGTCGCCACCTCGGCGATGGCCTGGGTCTCGCTGAGCACGGCGGCGTCGCTGGCTCGCCCCTCGACCGCGCCGATCAGCGTCCGCTTGTCGTCGGCGACGATGGTCAGGCGGTGTTCCCAGAAGTCCTCGAGGTCCGCCTCGTTTCGGCCGTAGCTGAAATGGATGCCCGCGAGGTCGCGTGGCAGCGACGCGTGGGAGAACAGGACGGTGTACACGCCACGCCGGCTCGCGGCGGCGAGCTCCGACTCGAGGCGCGCGAGCTCGCGCGGCCAACCGCTGATCACCAGCTGATCCTCCGCGGTGCGCACCAGCCGCTCCACCTCTTCCATGATGCGCTCGTAGCCTTCGACGGTGAAGGCCTCGGGCACGTCGGGCTGGACGTCGAGGGTGGAGATGGCCCGCTCGAGGCCGGCTTGCTGTGCGTCGTGGCGCTTGCGAAGCAGCACCATCAGCTCTTCGGGCGCGACGGCGACGAAGCGCTCGGGTGAGCCCGCCACCGAGCGCGCCGCCCCGTGGGAGACGAGGCGCCGGAGCGAGCCGTAGACGGCGGAGCGCGGGACGCCTGCGCGCTGGTGCACCTCGTAGCCGGTCGAAGGTCCCGCGACGAGGAGCGCGGCGTAAGCGCGGCTCTCGTTGATGGTGAAGCCCAGCTCTACCAGGGCATCGACGACGTCCGATTCTGCCATGTCTTCAACTTCCGGAGAGGAGACCGTCGAGGGGCCCGTGGCTGTCCGTGCCGTAGCCCATCACCGGCTGCCCCATCGCGTGCGCGATCGAGGCGAGGAGGTCGCCGTGGCGGCGGCCTCCGAACTCGAGCACCCGTTCGCCGCTGAGCGAGCCACCGGCGTGGCCCGCGAGGACGAAGGGCATGTCGTGATGACTGTGGGTGTTCCCGTCCGAGACCTCGCTGCTCACCAGGACGAGAGAGTGGTCTAGCATGGTCTCCCCGGAGGCGCCCTCGGGCCGCGCGGCCAGCTGATTGATCAGGTAGCCGAGCTGCTGCACGAACCAGCGGCGCTGGGCGAGGAAGTCGACGAAGAGCCGATTCGAGCGGTCGTGGCGCGCGCCGTAGTGCGAGGCCTGATGGCTGCGCATGTCGAAGCCCGGGTCGTACATCGCCGTGCCGGGGAAGCGGCTCATGATGAGCTCGCTGGTGTGGTGCGAGGCCTGCGATCACGCCGACGCGGGTCAGGCCGCACGCCATCGCCTGGACCATGAGATCCATCTGGGCGCGCAGGATGTCGGGGAAGAGCTCGGGGTCGTAGAGGCGCGCGCCGAAGTCGTCGGGACCGGCCGGCTCGTCGCAGCTCGCGGCCATCGGCGGCGGCAGCGCATCGATGCGACCCTCCACCTCGCGCAGCGCGTCCAGATGCAGGTCGAGGCGGCTCCGCTCGAGGTCGCCGAGGCGCACGCGCAGGTCCGTGATGTCGGCGATGGCGGTGTCGATGATGCTGCGCGTGGCCGCCGCGCCGGTGTCGGGCATGCCGGGGCCGGGCGCGCGGGAGCGCCGCGCCGAAGACGCGCCGGAAGGCTTCGCGGGGGTCGTCCTCGGGCGGCGTGGTGAAGCCCGCCGAGGGATAGCTGATGTGCTTGTCGCCGCTCGCGCCGTCGGCGTTCGCCATCGCGCCCAGATAGAGATGGCGATGCGGCGCGTCGGCGCCCGCGCTGCCGGCGAGGAACTGGTCGATGCTCATGCCGTAGCCGCCGTCGGTGCCCGTGAGGAGCTTCTTGGCGCCGCCGGGATGCGAGCCCTCGTCCACCGAGCCCATCGACAGCCCGTTGAGGAACACGCAGTGGCGCTTTCGATCGCCGAGGGGCTCGAGGATCTCGCTCAGCTGCACCGCGCCCCCCTCGAGCCGCGCGTCGAAGAGAGAGGCCTCGCCGCTCTCGGAGACGCCGCCGACACCGTCGGGGAAGTAGAAGAAGATGACGCGTTGGGCGCGGCCCGAAGGATCGAGGGCGCGCGCGGCGTGGCCGATGGCGAGGCCCAGAGGCGCCGCCGCCGCGGCTCCCAGCATGCCGCGCAGAAAGCGGCGTCGGGTCTGCTTACTCCACATCACTTTCTCCTCCGAAAGGCTGGGGAGAGGTAGGTGTCGACGATGAGCGTGCGAATGTCGCCGCCGCTCGCGCTGAAGCGCTCCGCCAGGTCGAGGAGAGCGCATCGGTCCTCGGCCCGCTCGCGCATGCCGCGCGCGTAGCGCGTGTACTGCCGCACGAAGCAGGCCTCGGCGGCGTCGCTCTCGGCGAGGATCTGGCCGAGCTCGGGCAGGGTCGAGAACGGCGCCGAGGTGTTCGTTCCCATGCCTTCGACGTCGCCCATGTCGCCGTGGCTGTCGACCGGGCGGCCTTGATCCGTGGTGCGGAACGCGCCGACCGCGTCGAAGCTCTCGAAGCCGAAGCCCACCTCGTCGATGTACTGATGACAGCCGCGGCAGACCGTGTCCGCGGTGTGCTGCGCGAAGCGCTCGCGGGTGGTGGCCTCCGGGTCGACGTCGGGGACGCCGCCCGCGTTGGGCGGCGGCGGCGCGAAGTCCTGGCAGAGGATGCGGCGGCGGACGAAGACGCCGCGCTGGATGGGCGAGCTCTGGTCCGAGTGCGCGTAGCGGGCGAGGACCGACGCGTGGCCGAGGACGCCGGCAGCGCGCTCGGGCGCGGTGGGCGTCAGCGTGGGGGTGTCGCCGTCCACGCCGCCGATGCCGTAGTGACGGGCGAGGCGCGCGTCGGCGAAGGTGTAGTCGGCGGTGAGGAGCTCGTCGAAGCGGCCGCTTCCTTCGAGCACCACGTGCGCGACGAAGCGGCGCGTCTCTTCGAGCATCGACGCGCGGAGCGCATCGTCGAAGTCGGGGAAGAGCACGTTCGACTTCGGCTTGTCGGCGATGGCCTCCACGCCGAGCCACTGGATGCCGACCTCGCCGAGGAGCGCGCCGGCGCGCGGGTCGGCGAGGAGACGCTGGGCCTCGCGGGTGATGCCTTCGTCAGTTTCGAGGCTTCCGTCGGCCGCGGCATCGAAGAGCGCCTCGTCGGGCATGGTCCCCCAGATGCCGTAGGACAGGGCGCTGGCGATCTCCCAGCCGGTGAGGGCGAAGGTGCCGTCGTCCTGCGCCTCCCCCACCTCGCTGCGATAGAGGAAGGCGGGCGAGACCAGCATGGCGCGAAGGGGAATCCCGAGGCCTTCGGCCGGCGTGGCGGCGCCGGTGACGAGCGCCGCGTAGCGCGTGACCTCGCGGTCCTCGAGGGGGCGGCGGAAGACGCGCGCGCCGAAGTCGCGGGCGAAGGCTTCGGCGCAGCTCGCGCCCTCGGCGAGGTCGCAGGGGGCGAGGTCGGCGATGCCGTCGCCCAGGGCGGTCGCCACGCGCGCGGCCGCGCGGAGCTGCTCCTCCGCGTGAACCGGGGTGACACGCCCCGACTCGGCGTGGTCGTCGAAGGGGAATCCGTCGGGCCGCGTCTCCACCGGGAAGCCGTCGGCTGGGTCGGTGAGACCCGCGGTCGTCGAGGGCGCCGGGCTGGTGCTGCTGCAGGAGACGACGATGACCGAGTTCTGCCCGCCAAAGCCATCCGCGGCGTGATCCGAGTTCGAGGGATCCGTCACCCACTCGCTTCCGTCGAGCACCAGCTTGTACTGGTGGGTGCCCTCGGCCAGCGTCTGGTCGAGGACCCAGACGCCGCTCGCGTCGAGGCTCATCGGCCAGGCCGTGGGAGACCACGCGTTGAAGCTGCCGGCGACGCTCACGCTCGAGAGCGACCTTCCGCCGGGGTCGTAGCGGAAGTGCGTCAGGCCGCAGGGCTCGGTGGCGCCCGGATCCGCCGCGGCCTCCGCGCCCGGCGCCAGCGTCGGGAAGAGGTCGTAGATCGTGTTCCGATACTCGCGGCGGGTGAGCAGTCGAAGCTGCCGTGGGCCTGGTGTGATCTCGTCGCATGCGAGCGCTTCGCTGGTGAAGGTCGCGATGACGTAGCGTCCGACCGCGGTGGCGCAGGCTTCGTCGCAAGCCGCCGGATTGGTCTGAGGCATCCGGACGTCGATGATGTCGATGAGCGCGTCTTCGCCGCGCGACCAATCGACGAGCGACGGCCCGAGGCCGCCTTCACCCACCTCGCCATGACACGACGCGCACTGAGCTGCGTAGATTGCCCCGCCGTCCAGGTGCGAGACGTCGGGCCTTCCCGCGTCTGGGCCCGCGTCGCCCTCTGCGCATCCTCCCCAGAGGAGCGCGAGGCTCACGACTGCCTGTCCGAACGCTCGCCAGCGCCAACCCGCCATCGGACCTCCAAAGCGTAACGCTGACCTGAGTTACGCTATTGGGACCGCCTGCGCAAGAGGATCGCCCTCGATTCTTCGGGGGCGGCCCGCGGCGCGTTGTCGGTGCCTCCCCGTACCTGCAGTCATTTCAAACGATTACGCGCGCCAATGGCCTGGGCCCTCCTCCCGGCAAGCTCACGGTCGCTCGCCCGTTGCTGATAGGCTCGTCCGTGATGCGCTTCTTGGCTTTGCTGTTTCCAACCCTCTTGGCGCTCGCGAGCTGTGGGGACGACGGCGGCGGCGGCCCAGGTGATGGCGGCGGCATGGACGCCTCCACCGACGGCCGGGTTGGCGAGTGCGAGGTGCCCACCGAGCTGTGCGGGACCCGCTGCGTCAACACGCAGAACGACGGCCGCAACTGCGGGTCGTGCGGCATGGAGTGCGCAGCGGGTAGCTTTTGCAGCGCGGGCATGTGCTCGCGCACCTGTCCCTCGGGGACCGTCGCGTGCGGCGGCTCCTGCGCCGACCTCGCGACCGATCGCAGTCACTGCGGCATGTGCGACAACCCCTGCGCCGCCGACGAAGACTGCCGCGGCGGCTCCTGCACCTGTCCCGAGGGGTACACGCGCTGCGATGGGGCCTGCATCAATCCGGACAGCGATCCAGGGAACTGCGGCGTGTGCGGCCGCACCTGCGACGCGGATCAGATCTGCAGCATGGGCATGTGCACCTGCGCTGCGGGCGCGCGGGAGACCGAGTGCACCGACATGCTCGACGACGACTGCGACGGGATGATCGACTGCGACGACCCCGACTGCATGGATGCGACCCGGCCCTGCATGGGCATGTGCGGGCCCGGCGTCGAGACCTGTGACGGAGCCGGGACCTGGGGCGCGTGTGAGGGCGGCTCGGGCGAGATGGAGATCTGCGGCGACGGCATCGATCAGGATTGCGACGGCGTCGACCCCACCAACCCCGACGAGTTCGAGCCCAACGACACCTGCGACACCTGCGCGCTCTTGAGCATGATGACCGACCCGATGATCACCATCAACGCGCGCTTCGATTCGGTTTCGGATCGCGTCGACTGCTACCGCTTCCTCGCCGACGATTCCTTCGCGGGCGAGAACATCCAGGTGGACCTCACCAACATCCCGAGCGGGCACGACTACGACGTCTTCCTCTACCGCAACTACGACGACTGCGTCGCTCGCAACGCGCTGGTCTCGGGCGTCAACTCGCTCAACGAGGACGAGCACCTCTTCTGGGGCGAGCGCTTCGCCCTCGACGACAGCGGGACCTACTACATCCGCGTCACCCGCTTCCGCGGCCACAGCTGCACCGACGATTACTCGCTCAGCGTCGACGGGCTGAACTGAATAGCGGGCTACGGCGGCTTCCACCGGTCGACGTCGGGGCGCGGGCGCGGTAGACCCGCCCCGCGACGATGGACTGGGAGCGACTCGCCGATCTGCAGACTCGCCATCCGGGCCGGATCACGGCCGGCGCGTTCCTCTTCGGCCTCCTCGCCATCCCCTTCATCGCCAACCTCGGGATGCGGGGCGACCTCACGGCCCTCTTGCCCGACAACCAGCCGGCGGTGATGGACAAGAACGCCATCGAAGGCCGCTTCGGAGGCAAGACCACCCTCAGCGTGGTCTTTCACTCCGAGGATCCGGAGAAGATCCCCGCGCTCAAGGCCGCAGCGGAGGCGTTGGCGTTGAAGCTCGAGGCCGACGACGATCCGGCGATCTCCTCGGTCGACTGGAACGTGCGGGAGATGGTCGACTTCGTCGAAGCGCATCGCCACCTCTACGCGCCCTACGACGACCTGGTGGAGATCCGCGACGCACTCGACGAGCGCCTCGAGTACGAGCGCGCGCGCGCCAATCCGTTCTACGTCGACCTCGAGGGTGAGCCGCCCTCGGACATCGGCGAGCTCAGCGAGGAGCTCGAGGAGCGCGCCGAGGAGGAGCGCGCGCGGCGGGTGCGCGATCCCGACGGCTTCTTCCTCCACCCACGCGATCCGCTGGTCGTCGTCTTCATTCGCACCACCCTCGGCACCGGCGGCGCGGTGGGCGGCGAAGCGCTCCTCGATCACGTGAAGGAGCACGTGGCGGACCTGCGCGGCGAGGGGATGCTCGACGGGATCCGCGTCGACTACGGCGGCGACCTGATGGACATCATGGAGGAGGTGCGCGCGCTGGTGTCCGAGGTGGCGCTGGCCGTGGGCGTCACCATCGTCCTGGTCCTGCTCGCCGTCTACGTCTTCTTTCGCGAGCTCCGGGCCATCCCGCTGCTCGGGCTCGCGCTCGTGCCGCCGGTGCTCGTGACCTTCGGCTGCGCCGAGATCCTGGTCGGTTTCCTGAACACCTCCACCGCCTTCCTCGGAAGCATCGTCATCGGCAACGGCATCAATCCGAACGTCATCTGGCTGGCGCGCTTCTTCGAGGCGCGCCGCGACGGTCACGACCTCCAGGAGGCCCTCGCGATCTCCCATCGGAGCACCTGGGCTGCGACCCTCACCGCCTCGGCGGCGGCGGGGCTCGCCTACGGATCGCTCATGATCACCGAGTTTCGGGGCTTCCGCGACTTCGGGATCATCGGCGCCATCGGCATGCTCCTCTGCTGGGCGTCGGCGCTCACGCTCCTGCCCGCCCTCGCGGTGCTCCTCGAGCGCCTGAGGCCGATGAAGGTCGACGGCCGGAAGAAGGACAACGTCTATGGCCTGATCTTCGCGTGGATGACGTTGCGCGCGCCGCGGGCGATCGTGATCGGTGCCGCCCTCGTCACCGTCGCCTCGGCGGTGCTCGTCTATCGCTTCGTGGAGGCCGACCCTCTCGAGTACGACTTCCGGGAGCTCCAGTCCGAGCGCGATCCCGACAGTCGCACCGTCTGGGTCAACCGCGTGCAGGGGCAGGTCGTGAACCAGGCGGCGACCGGGAGCTCCATCGCGGTGATCTTTCCCGACCGCGCGCTCACGCCGTACATGATCGACGCGATCGACGAGGTGCGGCAGCGGCGCGAGGGCGTCCTCGGGCCCACGCGCGGGATCGAGGATCTCTTACCAGAACAGCAAGAAGACAAGCTCGCCATCCTCGCCGAGATCCGTCGCGACATGCTCGAGCTCCGCGAACACGCCGACGCCGAAGCGCGAGCGAAGATCGACGAGCACCTGCCGCCCGAGCATCCGGCGCCCGTCGCGATCAGCGATCTGCCCGAGCAGGCGACGCGCATGTTCCGCGAGGTGGACGGCCGGCTCGGCCGCATCCTCTTCGTCGAGCACGCCTTCGGCGAGAACTCCTGGGACGGCCAGTATCTGGTGAAGTGGACGTCGGCGATGCGCGAGCTGCGCCTGCCCGACGGGACGCGCCCGCCGCTCTCCGGGCACGCGCCGGTCTTCGCGGACCTGCTCTCCGCGATCATGAACGACGGGCCCAAGGCGGTAGGCGCCGCCTTCGCGGTCACGGTGCTCCTGGTGCTGGTGGCGTTCCGCAAGATGCGCGAGCGGCTCCTCACTCTCGGCAGCCTCCTGGCCGGCATCCTCTGGATGGCGGGCGCGATGGCGCTCTTGTCGATCAAGCTGAACTTCCTCAACTTCGTCGCCTTCCCCATCACCTTCGGCAACGGCGTCGACTACAGCGTCAACTACATGCAGCGCTACGTGCTCGAGCGCCGCGAAGGGCAGGACGCGAGCGCCGCCATCGGGCGCGCCATCCGGGCCACCGGCGGCGCGGTGGTGCTCTGCTCCCTCACGACCATCGTCGGCTACATCTCGCTCTACGTGAGCAGCAATCGCGCGCTCAACTCCTTCGGCGCCGCGATGGCGATCAGCGAGATCACCTGCGTCGCCGCCGCCGTCGTCGCGCTGCCGGCGCTGATGCGGCTCCTCGCGAAGCGCTGATCACTCGGGCTTGGGCACGAAGGCGAGCATCGACTCGGGGTGCTGGTCGGTCACCACCAGAAAGCCCCGACCTTCGAGGCGCACGATGCCCTCCCAGTTGCGCCCGGGGCCGCGCGCCAGCTCGAGCTCGATGGGGGGCGCATCGGTGTACTGGACCCCGGCGCTGGTGATCTGTAGCTCGACCAGGCGCTCGACGCCGCGACGACCCTGATGGGTTCGGCCGACGCCGTAGCGTTCGCGCATGGGGCAGCTCTCGGTCTTCCAGCAGTCGCCTTCGTAGTAGTAGTTCGCCGCCCAGAAGCGCCCATTGCGATCGACCGAGGTGGCGTCGGTGATGCGGTACTCGACGTGTCCGAGCGGAACCGAGTCGAGGCGGTTCAGCTCCGTGTCGAAGACGAGGACCTCGGGGTGAGGGTTGGCGGCGCCGTTGGCTTCGTAGAAGACGTAGACCCGGCCGTGATGGATCGCGAGGGCTTCGTAGGCGAGGTTGCCGATGTCCGACTGAGGCTCGAGGACGGCGCGGCCTTCGACGTCGAGGTCGATGCCGCTGAGGCCGGGGCGAACCCGGCCGCGCAGAATGTAGCCGCGCGTATCTCCCGGGAGGTCGCGCTCGACAGTCACGAAGACCTCCGAGCCCTCGAAGGCGATGGCCTCGAAGCCTTCGAAGCCGTCGATCGCCTCCTCGACGCCCTCGGCGACGAAGGGGATCAGGCGCGCGTGCACCTCGGCTTGCTCATCGATCGCCTTTTCCACGTCGCGTTCCGGCACCACGAAGACGCCGCCGCCGTCGGCGGTGGGGAAGCGGCTGGGGTACTGCGGCAGGAGCACCAGCTGGTCGTCGAACCAGGCGAGGCCGGAGAGCTCGGCCTCCGAGAGCTCGGGGCCGCCGGAGATGGCGAGCCGCTGGATCGGCACCTCCGGCGTGGCGGAGATCGGCGCGTTCTCCGGGACGAACACCAGCACCCCGCAGAGGGCGGCACCCAGCGCGGCTTTGAAAGCCCAGGCCTTCACATGCACCTGCAACGCATGGCTACGGCGGAATTATGTGGCCTCCGATGGCGAGGCGAAAGCAACGGAGCGGCGTCAGTTCTCCGCGGCGTCCACGTCCCCAATGATCTCGCGGGCCTCGTCGTAGTCGGCGTCGCTGGCTTCGACGAATCCGGTGAGCTGGCTCCCCTCCGGGAAGATGGTGGTGGCCTCCCGGCTCCCGGGCGACAGGGAGAGCAGGGCGTCGGTGATCTGATGGGCGAGCTCGGGCTCGACGCCCGGGGCGATCACGTAGGCGTCGTAGGGGATGGGGGCGGTGGTGGCGATGGGCCGGAACTGCTGCGGCGCGAAGCCCGCTTCCTGCACCGTGTTCTGGGCCACCGCGGCCACGTCGCAGTCGCCCGCATGGAGCGCGCGCAGCGTGGTCGCGTGATCGCCGTCGTAGTAGACGACGCCGTGGAAGAAGTCGTGGATGTTGGTGATGCCCGCTTCACGCAGGAGCGCCAGCGGATAGAGGTAACCGCTCGTGGAGTCGGCGCTGGGAAAGCAGATCTTCTTGCCGCGCAGATCCTCGATCGCGCGAGCGTCCTCGTCGGAGCGCACGAGGAGCTGCCCAGCGTACGACGTGCCGCCGGGGTTGGCAGCCATGGCGACCACGCGCAGCTGCGGGTGCTCGTTCTTCTGCTCGACGTAGCGCTTGGGGGAGAGGGCGGCGAAGGTGAGCCCGCCGTCGCCGAGGGCCGCTGAGAGCTCGTGGTCGTTGACGATCTCCAGCTCGACCGGTCGCTCGAGGCGGGTCTGTAGATAGGCGCAGAGCGGGTCGTGGGTGGCGTGGATGGCGTCTTCGTCGCCGTAATGGGTGACGCCGTAGCGGATCGGCGTCCCCTCGAACACCGGGGCGGTCGTGGTGCCGCTGGCGTCCGCGCTCTCGGTGTTGGCGTCCCCGGCCTGCGTCGTCTGCCCGCCGTCGCTCGGCTCGGCGCTCGAGATGAGCGCGATCCCCACGCCGAGCAGCCCCACCGCCACCAGCCCCAGAACGATGGCGCTGCGCCCGCTGGGGCGGGGCGCGAGCTTGCCCGTGGTGGCGGTGGAGGAGGCGCCGCGACCCGATCGGAGCGTGGGCGCGGTCTCGATGGCGGAGAGTGAATGCTGCGAAGAGCGGGTGATGATGGGCATGGGGCCGGTCGCCTCCATGTCCGGGACCGCTTCCTTGAGCGCTTCGAAGAACTCCTGCGCCGACCGGTAGCGATCCTTCTTGCGCCGGCTCATCGCCTTGAGGATGACCTCGCAGAGCTCGTCGCTGATCTCACCGCGGTGTTCCTGCGGATGCGTCGCCGCGCCGCGCAGGATCTTGTCGTAGATCTGGCGCGGCTTCTTGCCGGCGAAGGGGAGGCGCCCGGTCACCATTCGGTAGAGCATCACCCCGACCGCGTAGATGTCGGTCTGCTCGTCGACGTCGGCCCGGCCCTTGACTTGCTCGGGGGACATGTACGCCGGGGTGCCGATCACCGCGCCCTCGGCGGTGACGTTCATGTTCGTGAGGTCCGCGGCGAACTTCGAGATCCCGAAGTCCAGGATCTTCGCGCGCGTCTGACCATCCTCGGTGCGCGCGATGAAGACGTTGGCGGGCTTCAGATCGCGATGAACGATCCCCTTCTTGTGCAGCGCGGCGAGCCCCGCCAGCACCTGGCCCGCGATGTCGGCCGCCTGCGCCGCCGGGATGACGCGCTCGCGGCGAATGACCGAAGCCAGAGACTCCCCATCGAGGAGCTCCATGACGATGAAGGGGATCCCCTCGTCGTCCTCGCCGTTGTCGGTGACCTGGACGATGTTCTCGTGTGCCACCGCGGCCATCGCCTTCGCTTCACGGCGAAAGCGCTTCACGAAGACCTCGTCCTCCGCGTAGTTCTCGGCGAGGAGCTTGATGGCTACCCGCTTGGCGAGGCCGAGGTGCTCCGCTTCGTAGACGGAGCCCATCCCGCCTTCGCCGAGCATGCGCCCGAGCTTGTACTTGCCGGCGATGGTCTTCGGTTCCGCGACGATGAGGGTCGGCTCGGGGCCCGGAGGATCGTGCTCGGTACCTGCCATCCCGGCTGAATTGATACCCCGGGGGGCCTGAAAGTGTCGAGAAACGATTGGATTACGCGGAGATCAGGCGACTGCCGTCGCGTGATCGTGCGCCATCACCACGCGGTGACGTCCATCAACTCGCTGAGATCGGAGACCGCGAGCTCGCCCTCGTTCAGCAGGTCGAGAGACTCGTCCATGGAAGTGAAGGCAAAGGCGCGCTCCGTCCCGTGCCATGCGAGCTCGACGTAGCGGTTCGCGATCTGGGACTTCGAAAGCAATTGGTTGAGCGCGACGATCAGATCATCGGGCGTCGTGCCGCGCTTCTCGAGCGGTGTGCGCAGCACCCCCGCGCGAAGCACCACGTCGCCATTCGAGGCGCGCTCGATCACCAGGATCGGTAGCTCGGGGGTGAGCTCGTGCAGCCGGCGAAGCATCGAGGGCGCCGACTCCCCCTTGGTTGGCGTGAAGTATCGGTAGTCAGGCGTACCGAAAGGTGTGACCTCGTCCCCGTCGAATGGGTTGAGATCCAGGTCAAGCGACTCCATGAGCCAGTAGACGAAGCACGAATCGCACCATTCACGTTCCCGTAATGATCTCGTGAAAGGTCAGTGATGACTGGGGCCGCGCGTTCACGATCGGCCAGGGTCCGTGGGTCACACCCCCCGCAACCTTTTCAGAGCGGGGGCCACGGACCGCGGTCTCAGGTGACGATCGAGAAGTGGTCCTGCGCTTCGATGATCGCCTCGTTGGGCCCGATGAAGACGACCTCGTCTCCAGCTTCGATCTCGGTGTTGCCGCGGGGCACGACGAATTCGTTGCCTCGGATGATCGCCGCGACCACGCACGCGGCGGGGATCTCGATGTCCTTGATCGCCTTGCCGATGACCTGCGCCTCGTCGGGGACCTTGACGCCCACCAGGCTCGCGATGCCCTTGCCGATCTCGAAGAGGTTCGCCACACCCGGGCGGTCGAGGTAGTTCTCGATGTGGCCCGCGGTCGCCCACGGTGCGCTCACGCCCATGACCCCGGCGTCCTCGAGCAGGTGCATGTAGTCGGGATCCTGCACGACGGCGATCACCTGCTTCATCCCGAGCGACTTCGCCTGAAGCGCGGCGATGACGTTCTTGCCGTCGTCCTGGGACGCCGCGATGGCGACGTCGACGTTGTCGACCCCGACCTGCTGCAGAACCTCGGTCTTGGTTCCGTCCCCCTGGTAGATGGGACACGCGTAGCGTTTCTCGAGGAGCTGACAGGTCGCTTCGTCCTGCTCGACGAACGTGATCTGATGCTCGTGCGAACGGAACACCATCCGGTGCTCGTCTTTCGCCAAGAGCCGGGTCGCGATGTTCTGCCCCAGCTTGCCACCATCGATGATCAGTACTCGCATGCGCGGACTCCTCAGAGATTTGTACCAGTCTTTGAGTCGGGAGATCGGCTCGCCCACCTGGCGCAGCACGGCTCTGTTCGAGGGGCGCGTCAGATAGACCGCGCCCCCGACCACGGTGAGCGCGCCGCCCAGCAGAAAGCTCATCCACTCGAGAAAGGGGACGAAGATCCAGCAGGAAATGACGCCGGCGATCGGCACGAAGGGGAACCAACCCACGTCGAAAGGCCGGCGCAGCGCCGGCATCTTCTTGCGCAGTGAGACCACCGCCCAGTTCACGATGCCGAGGCCCATCAGGTAGCCGAAGTCGGAGACCGACGCGACGAACTTCACGACGCCGGTCGAGCCGAAGACGACGACCATCACCATGCAGATGGCGAGCGCGACGTGCGGGGTCTGGTAGCGGGTGTGGAGGCGCGCGAGGAGCGGGGGGAAGTGCCGGTCGCGCCCCAACGCGTAGAGGACTCGCGCGCTCGCGCCCAGGGTGACGCTGAACGCGGAGAGGCTGGCCATGATCGTGGCGACGATCCCCGCCCAGCGGCCCCAGTCTCCGAACACCCGCTCGGCGACCAGGATGAAGGGCACGTCCGAGTCGCCGAGCTCTTCGTAGCTCACGGTGGCGAACATCACGCCGACGACGAAGATGTAGATGGCCACGCCGATCCCGAGCGTCAGCAGAATCGAGCGTGGGATGTTCTTGCCGGGATCGATGATCTCCTCGGCGGCCACGGTGATCAGCTCGAAGCCGACGAAGGAGATGTAGATGAGCGCCATGGAAGGGACGAACTCACCCCATCCATACGGCGTGAGGACCTCGAGGTTCGGCGCTTGAACGTGAAAGAGCCCGAGGACGCCGATGCCGAGAAGGACGGCGAGCTCGATCAGGTTCATGATCGTGATCAGCTTGATCGCCTCCGACATGCTGCGGAGGTTGATGAGACCGAAGACCACGGTCGTGCCGAGGACGATCAGGGGTACGCTCGCCCCGGGCCAGAAGTAGGCGCGGATCGTCAGCGCGAAGATCACGGCGTACATCGCGCACGCGAGGGTGTTCCCTATCCAGAAGAACCAGCCCGTGAAGAAGGCCACCGGGCGGGAGAGGGTGCGGCTCACGAAGGAGTAGCCACCCCCGGCGAGGGGGATCGCCGCGCCGAGCTCGCTGTAGTTCAGCGCCGTGAAGATGGTGACGCCCCCCATCACGAGATAGGTCAGCGTCCCGAGGGGGCCGACCATGTGCGCGAGCTCGCTCGGGAGCGCGAAGATCCCGGGTCCCATCATCGCGCCGATGCCGATCATCGTCGCGAGGAAGAGCCCGATGTTCCGCTTGAAACCGACCTGCTCCGCCATGCGCGGGGGCAGCGTGCGCCGATCGCACGCGATGCCGCAAGGATTTCACGGGCAGCGACCTGCACAGGGCGCGACCGACGCCGGCGATCCCGTGGTGATGGGGTCTCGGGGCGGGGTTCTGGGTCCCCAGATTGAGCGGAGCAGGTTCCACCTCGCGCCGAGAGTCAGGGATTAATCGGCCGAAATTCGGCTGGTCTCTCCCTTGCACAGCTCCCTCGGCGAGGACAGATGGGACACGAAGATCAACGCGCGGCGCTCCTTCACCTGCTGGTCTCGCTCGCGATCCTCGGGCTCGCGGGCTGCGCCGCGCTGCCGGGCAACCTCTCGGAGAAGGACGAGGAGCACGCGGCCGAGCACGACTGGACGACGCCTCTGTCGCTCACCTCGCGCGAGGACCGGTACATGTACTTCGAGGGGAGCTGCCATTTCCTGGCCTGCTGCGCGAAGCACGACTGCAGCCTCTCGGCTTCGGCCGTGACCGGCGCATGCGGGACGGGGTGCAGTGATTCCACGCCGTGGATCGCACGGCCGAACCGCGACTCCGCCTACTCGTGCGGCGAGTGCGTACGCGTCTGCGAGCGGGGGACGAGCAACTGTACGAACGCGACCGTTTGGGACAACTCCATCACCGACGCGGGCATCGAAGGCAACATCGCGCTCTTCGACGCGCTGGGCCTCGCGCACACCGACAGCGGCTCGTCTTGTAGCGGCTCGGGCGGCGCGTGGGTGACGGTGTCACCGTGCGGTGCCGACGCGCCCGCCGATTCCTCGAGCGACGGCGGGGCCGATCCGGCGCCGAGCAGTGACCCGGCGCCGAGCAGTGACCCGGCGCCGAGCTCCGATCCGGCGCCGAGCTCCGATCCGGCGCCGAGCTCCGATCCGGCGCCTGGGTCTGATTCGGGCTCCGATTCGGGCACGGGCACGGGCACGGGCACGGGCACGGGGGCAGGGGCATGCACGTGCGACGGAGCGTGCGGGTACTGCTGGTGTGGAACGTCTGTCGAAAATGCGTGTCCCGACTCCTATCGCGGCACCGGCGACGGCTGCGACTGCGGCTGCCAGTGGACCGACCCCGACTGCAGCTCGAGCTCGATGGCGCCGATCCCGAGCGGCGACTCCGGCAGCGATTCCGGAAGCACACCCAGCACGAGCGGCGGCACCTTCGCCGGTGTCTACTGCACCGACCCGGGCTATGGCTGCGGCGGCAACGATCCCTGCTGGCCCTACACGGACTGCCCCTCGGGCTCGACCTGCGACTGGTCGGCCGGCTCGTGGGGACGGTGCATGGAGTAGCGGCCGCTCAGGTCCGAGGGCGACGCAGGACGAGGGGCAAGAGGACGAGGAGAAAGGCGAGGCTCGTGCGCGGGGAGGCGGTCGTGCAGCCGCAGCCCGAGGCGGTTGACGCGTCCGAAGGGGTCTCCGTCTGCGTCGCGGTCTCCGTCTGCGTCGCGGTCTCCGTCTGCGTCGCGGTCTCCGTCTCCGTCTGCGTCCCTGTCTCCGTCTCCGCGCCTCTGCCGGCGGCCGTCCCGGTCTCCGCCACGCGTTCGAGCTCCAACGTCGCCGAGTCGTCGCACGCGCTGGAGCGGTAGGTGCCGCGGAGGTGGTCGCCGCTCTGCGTGAGCTCGTAGCGGTCGATGTTGCAGAAGCGCCAGCCGGGCTCGGGCTGCTCTTCGACGATGCGCACGTCGCCAAGGATGATCGCGTTGCCCTGGCGGTGGCCTTCGACCGCGCGCACGTTGTGTCCACTCTCGAGGCTCGACCATTGGAGCTCGCCCGAGAGGCCCCCGCCCTCGGCGGGGCAGAGGCGCAGGTTCACGCGGACCGAAGGGTCGTTGCCGTGGGCCTGACCGAGCCAGAGCTCGCATCCCTGCCGCGCTTCGAGGAGCGGTGGGCGCGCTTGCGCGATGCTGGGGAACGCGAGCAACAACAGCGCGAGGGGTGCGACGCGCGTCGCGCTCATTCGGCGGTGTCCTCCTCCGCCGGCGCAGCGGGCCGCCGTGGCGTGGGCTCGTCGATGGCGATCAGGCGCGCTTCGAGGCTCACCTCGCCGAAGCGGCCGGACTCGGCGTCGTGGAGAGTGAGCTTCCTTTCGGTGGTGTCGATGCGAAGCGCCGGATCGCCATCCGCGGGGTTTTCGTCGTTCACGATCACCGGCGGCGGGGCGCAGGGCACGAAGCCGCTGATCTCGCTCCCGTAGAGCTCCTGGCCGCTGCACACCAGACCCACGCGGCAGTGCTGGTCCTCGCTGTCGTTGCCGCGCCCCACCTGCAGTCGGCAGCGGGTGCCTACCGCCACGCCGGGGATGGTCCCCTCGAGCTTCGTCACGACGGCGTCGAGGGCGCGACTCTGCTCGGGGATGGCGAGGTCCACCGCGGCCGCGTAGTCCTGCGGCCGGAGATAGAAGGCGAGCCGCCCGGCGGGGCCGTGGGTCACGCGGCGGCCCACCGCGCTGAGCAACGCGTCGTAGACGGCGCGGTGGCGCGTTCCGGCGTTCGCCGAGGTGTGTCCCTCCACCTGGGTGACGTCCACGGAGAAGTTGGCCGGCGCGAACGCGTCGTTGCGGTAGGTGACGCGCGCCGGCTCGCCGTCGTGGGCGGGCACGTGCACCTCGACGCGCACGTTCGCGACCAGGGATTGATACGGCGTGCCGTCGTCGGCGGTGATCATCAGGTCCGCAGGCGCGACCCCTCGCTCGATGCGGAACACCGGACCGTCACCGAGGATCCTCTGGTCGGCGATGGTGTCGCCCGCATGGAAGAGCCGGCGGGTCGCCGCGCTCAAGCCCGAGTAGGCCTCGTTCTCGCTGGTGTATTGGGCGAGGCGCTGAGCGGACAGGGCGTCGCGGAGGGCGGAGGCCGGGGTGTTCGGCTCGGCCATGTCTTCGGGCGGTGACGCGTTGTTGCTGACGGTCTCGAAGCGGAGCGCTGCGGGAGCCTGGTCGGCGTAGGCCTCGAAGACGTCCGCCGCCGCCAACACCAGGAGCGGGTCGGCGCCCAGCCGCGCGGCCTGTCGGCGGTAGGCGAGGATCTGCTCTGGGACCTTGCCGCTGATGGCCTGTCGCGCCTCGGCGACGTGCGCGCCATCCGGGTAGTCCTCCAGATAGACCGCTATCGCCTGGATGTCCCCGGATCGAATGGACTCGAGCACCTCTTGGTCTGCACGCTCGCGCTCCTGGGCTTCGATCTCGGCTTCGCTGAGCTCGGGCTCTGCCGGCTCGTCGTCGCAGCCCGCGACGAAGACACAGAGGAAAAAGGCGAAGAAGATGCGTCCCCCCATCATGGCGCCTTCTCATATCATGGCCCGGCCGGATACGGGACGGGCCCGCGTAAACCTGGAATTCTTCTCCACCGGCTCGAATCGAATCGGGAATTCTCCGTCAGACAACGCGTACACAGCCTCGGAAAGGCTCTTGCTCGATGCCCAAGCTCCTCTTTTCGCTTCTTGCGCTCGCGATTCTCACGACTGGTTGTGGCTCCCGTTACCTCTTCGCTGGGGGCCGGCCCCAACTCGCCACTGCCCAGCATCCCGCAAAGGGGGGCGTCGGACAGGTGCCGATCCTGATGTACGAGAACAACCGCGTGGAGCAACAGCGAGGTCTGCCGCCGGGGTCCCTGGCTCAGGACGCGCAGATCGTTCAAGCCGATCCCCAGAACCTCTGCATCGCGGTGACACTGCGTGGTCTCGACCGGCGCTACCCCGATCTCCGCAACTGGACCGTGGTCTTCCGCTCTCAGGCCGGTCAAGCCGAGCCGGTCGAGGACCAGTCGCCCAACATCGAGCTGGTTCCCGTGCAGACCCAGGTCTATGACGGCCTGGTGCCGCAGGACGTCCAGGTAGGCACCGAGAACGTCTGCACCGAGGTGGACCAGTACAACAACTGCCGCCGCTGGTCTCAGCGCGCCGTCTACGCGACGCAGTGGGTTCCCGGCCCGGTGGAGGTCGCGACAGGTGGCGGTCAGATCTGCTTCGCCAACACCCAACACCTCACCCTCGACACCACGGCGGTCGCGCTCCGCCTCAACGCGGGACGCAACTCCGGCGGGGCCCCGGCCGGACCGACGCGCCTCACCTACCAGTGGGACTTCACGGGCACGACCTCGCAGTCCGTGGCGTCGACCAGCGGCGGCTCGCAGCCGCAACAGCAACAGCAGCAGACGAGCGGCGGCTCCCAGCCGGTGATGGCCCCGGCCGGTAGCACCCAGCAGCAGCAGACGACGACGACCACCACCGGTGGGACGCAAGTAGCCCAGTGAGGGCGCGAGCGCGCCCCCAGTGCCTGGTCCAATGACGTAGAAGGGTTCTCGCCAGGCACTAGACGAGCGTCAACCGCATGTGCTCGCGCGCCACGAGCGAGCCGTCCCACATGTCCTGAGCCTCGCGCTCGAGGTTCTCCATGAAGGCGTCCTCGTGCTCGGGGTCGTGGTGGAAGATGGCGAGCTGCTTCACGTTCGCGCGCTGGCAGAGGCGAACGCCCTCCTGCCAGGTGGAGTGGCCCCAGCCGATCTTCTCGGGGAACTCCGCGTCGGTGTAGGTGCTGTCGTAGATGACCAGGTCGGCCCCGTCGATCAGCGCCAGGATGTTCTCGTCGTGCGTGCCGAGGACGTGCTCGGTGTCCGTCACGTAGCAGACCGACTTTCCGCCCGACTCGATGCGGTAGCCGGTGGCGCCCTGCGGATGATTGAGCATGGCGGTGCGGACCTTGACGGTTCCGATCTCGAAGGACTCGCCCGCGCGGAAATCCTGGAACGTCATCTCTGCGCGTAGCGTCTCGAGGGGCACCGGGAACATGGGCGTCGCCATCTGACCGGCGAGCACCTGGCGCACGCCGCCGTGGTCGGCGAGGTGGCCGGCCATCACGTCGAACTTGCAGTTCGGATCGTAGCCGGGACCGAAGAACGGGAAGCCGTTGATGTGGTCCCAGTGGGTGTGGGTCAGAAGGATGTTCGCGTGGTCGATGCCGCGCTTCATGAAGGAGTGGCCGAGCTCGCGGATGCCCGTGCCGGCGTCCAACACGATGCGCTGCGCATCCGCTTCGATCTCGATGCAGCTCGTGTTTCCGCCGAAGGCGATGTGGCGGGGCGTCGGGCAGGCGATCGACCCGCGCACCCCCCAGAATCTCACCCAGAATCCCATGCTCGAGTCGGGAGCCTACCGGCCCAGCCCCGATCCCGGCAAGCCATGCTGGATCGGGGGGATGGCGCGACCGCGAGGCGGCTCAGAACGTGAACGGATAGGTGACCGCGAAGCGGTCGTTGCTGAACGCCGGGAAGCGGGCGCGGCGGGCGGCCAGGGCCATGCAGGACCCCTCCGGGGTGCCGGCGAAAGTGCCCTCGACGAGCGCCCCCTGCACCCGGCCGGAGTGGTGGACCGTGATGCGCATGGTGGCGGTGCCGTGCGCCCCCCCGGCGCACTGTGTGATGGCGCCGCGGACAGCCTCCATCGCGTCGCGCACCGAGTCGCGGTCGGGCTCCGGTGGGAGCTCGGCGCGCGCGGCTTCGGCGGCGGCTTCGGCTTCGCGCGCGGCCTGGGCGGCGGCTTCCGCTTCACGAACCTCCTGTCGGTGTGCCTCTCGGGCAGCTTGGGCCTCGGGGGTGTCGTAGTCGGCGGGGAGGTGCGGGTTGTCGTCGGATTCCGCCTCGGCGGCCTGGGTGGGCGAGGTCGAATGCTGGGCCTGTTGGGCCTCGGCGTGATGAGCGGCGACCGTGGGCTCCGCGGCGTGTTCGTTCTGGGGCTCGTCGGCCTGGGGCTCGTCGGCGGCCTCCGGGCGCTGAGCGACGATTGGCTCTGTCGGCGTCGGCCCGGTCGGCATCGCGCCGGGCTCGCTCATCACGGAGGAAATCGGTTCGGCGGCTGCCATCTCCGGGATGGAAGGCGCGTCGTTCTCGGGGCGCACTTGCGCGATGTTCGTCGAGGTCTCCGCAGGAGGATCGTTCTGGGCGACCGACTCGGTCGGCTCTGCCGGTCGCTGGACGAACCAGGCGATGGCCGCCCCGATGGTGATGGCGACGGCGGCCTGCACCGGCCGTAGGTTCTTCGACTGCGTCGGCTTCTTGTCGGGGGTGCTTCGCCGCTCCACATCGATGGTCGGCGCGGGGGGCGCGGCCACGGACGACAGGGCGCGCGACATGGCTTCGTCGAGATCGAAGTGCTCCGCCGCTTCGTTGGGAACCGGCGGCGGCGTGGTGCCCAGCGGTTTGATCTCCTCGAGATCGGTGAGGCTGATTCGCTCACCAGGATCGGAGTAGCGCGGTGGTGGATCCTCTTCGCTCGGCATCACTTCCATTCCCCCAGAGGAGAGAGCGGAGTCTTATTGTGTAAACATCCGCTGGAGTCAAATCAAGTACTGGTCACGAATGATACAATCGATCACCGGCGCTTGCGAAGGAAGCCGAAGCCCGCGAGGCCCAAAAGAGCGAAGAGCAGCCCCATGAGCGGCTCCCCTTCCTGGTTTCCGGCGGTGGTGCACGATCCGCAGCCACCGTCGCTCTCCCCGGTAGTCGCGGCCGCTCCCGTCGCCGCCGCGGCGGCCGCCTGCGTCGCACCGCTGAGGAGGGCGGAGGTCGTGGTGGGCGGCTCGATGGAGAGCTCGGGCACGTTCTGGCGAAGCATGTCCGAGAGGGTCATCTGACCACGTGGCGCGAAGGCGAGATCGAGCGCTGGCCGAACCTGCTGGTTCGCACCCACGCCCGAAGGAGGCCCGCCCCAGATGCCGCGGCGCGGATTGTCGCAGGTGATCGGTCCTTCCCACGGGTGACGGATGGCGTAGCGCGCCTGGAAGTTGTTCACCGACGAGGGCTGCGAGCCTTCCTCCAGCTTGCCATCGTTCTGAACGAACTCGCGGCCGCCGACGATGGGATCGGCCGGGCGGAAGACCAGGTCCTCGTCGATTCCCTCCTTCGCGTAACGCGCGTGCAAGCGGGTCAGCACGAAGTTGGTGAGGCGCTGCTGCACCTGCCACTGATCGACGGGTGCGGCCACGAGGGTGAAGGGGATGGTGAGGGTGGCGGCGGCGCCGTTCTGGGGCGCGGGGAAGCGGAGCGACGAGATCTGCGACTGGATGCACGCTTCCATTTCGGCGTCGCGTCCGCCGTTGACCGTGAGGCGCGGCTGGCCGCTGACCGAGCCGTCGGTGCCGATCGTCACGCGCACCGACGCGCCGCCCTGGATGGACGAGCTGCGGTCGAGGGCGCCTTGGTAGCAGGCGATGATCGCGTTCTTTCGCGTGCCCACCACCGCGCCGGCCACCGCGGCGTCGATGTCGCCGGCCACGGTGGGTGTGCCGAAGGAGGCGTCGCCGCGGCGGCTTCCGCTCATCCCGGGCAGTACGTCGGCGCCGAGGGTCATCAGGATCGAGGCGTCGAGGACCGGGCCGGGGCAGGGGTCGCAGTTCGATGCCTGCCATGCGTATTCGGTGACCACGGAGCGGGGATTGCGCTCGAGGGTCGCGTCGAACATCGCCGCGTAGAACTCGCCGAAGCGCTCCCGCACGTCGTCTGCGACGTCGACGTTGGTCGGCACCGTGACGTTTTCGTAGTTGGCGACCTCGTAGCGCTGGTTCTCGGCGAGGATGTGGACGATCAGGTCCTGCTTGCCGGCGCTGTTCAACAGGCCCAGGCGGATCGGGAGGCTGAACTGATCGGTGTCGTAGTGGAAGCGGAGCGGTGAGAGCATCAGCTGGTCGCCCGCGAAGGTGACCTTTTCCACGTCGACCTTGGCGACGAAGAACTTCATGCCGCCCTCGACGTAGGGGCGGAGGATCTCCTCGGCGCCTTCGGGGATGTTGTACTCGTTCTGCCGCAGCCAGGTGTCGAGGCCCGAGGAGTCACGGGCGCTGAGGATCACGATCTCGTATTCGCCGACGGTGAACTGCGCTTCGATGGTGACGCCGAGGTCGTCCGCGCTGGCTTCGGGGGAAGGCGCCGGCATGGCCTCGGCGCGCATCGCGAAGTCCGCCTCCTCTTCCGCCTCCGGCTCCTCGTAGCACGGGTCCTGCTCCCAGTACTCGACGAGGCGGGGCGCCGCGAGGCGATCGACCTGGGTGAAGACCGCCTTCTCGAGGGTCTTCACGTTGTCCTCCTGCAGCACCACCGGGACCGGCACCACCATCGCGAAGTCCGAGGGCGGCCCCTGGTAGTTGTTCTCCATCGACAGGACGGTGCGCGTCCCATCGCGCATCATCACCACCATCGTGGCGTTGTTCACCAGCGGGGCGTCGGCGCCGGTGACGTAGAAACCGCAGAACGCGCTCGCCGTCGCGGGCAGAGCGATGATGAACGTGAGCACTAGAAGCGCGAGTTTGCGCATGGTCGGGTCCCTCCCTGGCCGCGGAGCATACACCCGGCCGGTGCCGCTCAGACCACCCACCCAGCCCCCGCTTTGGGGACGGTCTACACTTTTCAACTTTCGGCGCCCCGCTCCAAGCCGCCCTCGCCCGCTTCGGGGACGGTCTACACTTTTCAACTTTCGGCGCCCGAAATCGCGGGGAAATGGCTGGGCGAAAGTTGAAAAGTGTAGACCGTCCCCGGGGCTACTCCTGCTCGGGGCGAAAGTTGAAAAGTGTAGACCGTCCCCGGGGCTACTCGACGGTCCAGGTTTCGCCGGACTCGAGCACCTGCTGGATGGTGAGCGTCTTTGCGGCCTTCTGGGCTTCGAGCTGTTCGTTGAGCTGACGCTCGTAGGTGGGGCGATCGACGGCGCGGAAGACGCCGAGGGGGGTGGGCATGCCGGGCATCTGCTCCATCAGAGCCAGCATCTGCGCCATCATCAGGTTGGTCTCGTCGTGGACGAGAACGTCGGGGTCGTCGGCGGCGACGATGCGCGGGAGCATGACGTCGTCGTAAGCGATGCCGTGCTCGTTGTCCGGGCCGAAGAGCATCTTCTCGCCGTGCTCGAGGTAGAGCGCGTTTTCGGGGCGCTGCTTCTTGTCCGAGAGCTGGATGAAGGCGTCGTCGTTGAAGATGGGGCAGTTCTGGTAGATCTCGACGAAGGTCGCGCCGCGGTGCATCGCCGCGCGCCGCAGGATCTTCTGGAAGTTCTTGGCGTCGACGTCGATGACACGTGCCACGAAGCTCGCGTCCGCGCCGAGGGCGAAGCGCAGCGGATCGATCGGATGATCGATCGAGCCGAAGGGCGTGGAGCCGGTGCGCTTGCCGACCGGCGAGGTCGGGCTGTACTGGCCCTTGGTGAGGCCGTAGATGCGGTTGTTGAAGAGGAGGATCCGCACCTCGACGTTGCGCCGGAGCACGTGCAACAGGTGGTTGCCGCCGATCGACAGGCCGTCGCCGTCACCGGTGATGAGCCACACCGACAGATCCGGGTTGGCGCCCTTGATGCCCGTCGCGAAGGCCGGCGCTCGACCGTGGATCGTGTGGATGCCATAGGTGTTCATGTAATAGGGGAAGCGGCTCGAGCAGCCGATCCCGGCGACCACCACGTACTTCTCCTTCGGCAGCCCCAGCTCGGGCAGCGTCCGCTGCACCTGGGCGAGGATCGAGTAGTCACCACAGCCCGGGCACCAACGCACCTCCTGATCGGAGGCGAAGTCTTTGCGGGTGAGCTTCGGGGCTTCGGCGGCCTTGGCGTCCATCAGTGGGCCTCCAGCTGGGCGCGGATCGCGTCGACGATCTCGCTGACTCGGAACGGCTGTCCCTGGATCTTGCAGTAGGGGCGCGCGTCGATCAGGTACTCGGCGCGCAGCACCTTCGAGAGCTGCCCGAGGTTGAGCTCCGGGACCAGCACCTTGCGGTAGCGGCGGAGGATGTCGGGCAGGTCCTTGGGCAGCGGGCTCAGCCAGCGCAGGTGCACGTGACCGACCTTGTGCCCGCGCTCGCGCGCCTCCGCCACACCCTGGTGGATGGCGCCGTAGGTGCCGCCCCAGCCGACGACCACCAGGTCGCCTTCTTCGTCGCCGAAGATCTCGGTTTGCGGCAGGTCGTCGGCGACCTTGAGCACTTTGTCGCGGCGGAGCTCGCTCATGCGCTGGTGGTTCGCCGGGTCGTAGCTGACGTTGCCGGTGACGTCCTGCTTCTCGAGGCCGCCGAGGCGGTGCTCGAGACCGGGCGTGCCGGGCAGGGCCCAGGGCCGCGCGAGGTGGTCGTTGCGCATGTAGGGCTGAAAGCCCTCGGGCTCGGTGCGGAAGGCGACCTCGATCTTCGGGATGTCGCTCACCTGCGGGATCGGCCAGGGCTCGGCGCCGTTGGCGATGTAGCCGTCGGAGAGGAGGATGACCGGCGTCATGTACTTCACGGCGACCCGCGCCGCTTCGATGGCGGCGAAGAAGCAGTCGCCGGGGCTGCGCGCAGCGATCACCGGCATCGGCGATTCGCCGTGGCGCCCGTAGAGCGCCTGCAGCAGATCGGCCTGCTCGGTCTTGGTGGGCATGCCGGTGCTGGGCCCGGCGCGCTGCACGTTCACGACGACGGCGGGAAGCTCGTAGATCAGCGCGAGGCCGATGGCCTCACCCTTGAGCGCGATGCCCGGGCCGCTGGTGGCGGTGACGCCGAGGGCCCCGGCGTAGCTCGCGCCGATCGCGGCGCACATGGCGGCGATCTCGTCCTCGGCCTGGAAGGTGGCGACACCCAGCGCCTTCTGGCGGGCGAGGTAGTGGAGGATCGGTGAGGCCGGGGTGATCGGGTAGCTCGCGTAGAAGAGCTCGAGGCCGCTCAGCTGCGACGCCGCGCAGAGCCCGAAGGCGAGCGCCTCGTTGCCGGAGATGTTGCGGTAGAGGCCAGGGGCGTGGCTCGCCGCCTTCACCTCGTAGACGTGGCGGAAGAGCTCGTGGGTCTCGCCGTAGTGATAGCCGGCCTTGAGCGCCCGCTGGTTCGCTTCGAGAATGGTCGGCTTCTTCTCGAACTTCTTCTGGAGGAAGTCGAGGGTGTGCTCGATCTTCCGATCGAACATCCAGTACACGAGGCCGAGGGCGAACATGTTCTTCGAGCGAACCGCCGCCCGATTGTTCATCTTCATGTCCTCGACGGCCTTGAGCGTGAGCTCCGTGATGTCGACCTCGATCAGGTCGTAGCCCTTGAGGCTCCCGTTCTCGCGCGGGTCGTCCTCGTAGTGCGCCTTCTCGAGGTTCTTCTTGCTGAAGCCCGCGGTGTCCAGGATCACCGTCCCGCCCGGCCTCACGTCCCCGAGATTCCGCTTGAGCGCGGCGGGGTTCATCGCGACGAGCACGTCGACCACGTCGCCCGGCGTGAACACGTCGTGGCTCGAGAAGTGGACCTGGAAGCCCGAGACACCCGGGAGCGTACCCGCGGGAGCGCGGATCTCGGCGGGGTAGTCGGGGAAGGTCGCGAGGTCGTTGCCAGCGAGGGCGCTGGTTGTCGTGAACTGGGTCCCGGTCAGCTGCATCCCGTCGCCGGAATCACCGGCGAATCGAATGACGACCGAGTCGACAGACTCGCGGGCAGCCGCCGTAGCGTTGGTGTCGGGCATCGGATGGCCTCGTGTCGAGTGGAAGGGCTCTACGTTAGGGACGCCAGGCCCGCAAGCCCGAACGCTCACAATGCCAGACAAATCGCCTACCTGTCTCGACCGCCCGTGGCCGCCCCGGGCGAGCCTCGGGTAGCGTGGGGGCCGGATTCCACCGTGATGTTGGACCCCTCACGCACCGCCCGTACTACTCTGTACTGAGTTCACACTCCCACCCGAGGTCTCCGTGAGCCCTTCGCCCCGCTTCCGCCTCTCCGCCACGACCTTCCTCCTCCTCTTCGCCACCAGCTGCGGCAGCTGCCAGCAGGGGGCCGGACAGCAGTCCGGGTCGGCGACGAACAACACGGCCGACGCCAACATCGTCTTCTCCGAGGAGGGGGAGCTCACCCGCGCGAGCGAGCACATCGGCACGGCACTGGTCCAGCGCTTCGACGTGAACCTCCAGGCCCCGGGCACCTACCTGGTGACGCTCAGCTCGAGCGCCTTCGACCCGCTGGTGCACGTGACGACGCCGGAAGGCTTCACCCTCAGCAACGACGACTTCCAGGGCAGCCACGAGCACTCGCAGCTCTCGATCGATCTGCACCAGGCGAGCACCATCAAGGTCGCGGTGACGAGCCACCGCGGCGACGGAACCGGTCGCTACCGCCTCCTGGTGCGTCGCGTGGGTGGGGGCACGGCTGCACAGGAGACGTTGGTGGCGGGTGGGCGCGTCAGCGGAGAGCTCTCGGCAGAGGACGCGAAGCTCCCCGATGGGCGGGCTTACGACACGGTGATGGCGACCGGTCCGGGGAGCCTCCGGGTCGAGGCGCAGGGACAGGTGCTGCCACAGGTGGCCGTGGTGGACCCGGCGGGCAATCCCGTATGGCAGGGCCAGGACGGCACGTGGACGCTGGTCACGCCCGGTAACCATCGCGTCCAGATCATGGCGCCGAGCGCCAATCAACTCGCGAGCTATCAAGTCTCGCTCGCGGCCCCGAACGGTCCGCCGACACCGACGCTCGCGCGCGGACACCATCAGCTCCCCACGGGACCGGGCGCAGCGCCGATCACCGTGGGACGCGCGCTCGAAGGCGCGCTCGCCGATGGCGACGGGGCGCTTCCCAGCGGCGAGCTGGCCGACATCTTCACGCTGACGGTCGCCGAAGCCAACGTGCCCCTCGCGGTGCAGCTCGATTCGGAGGCTTTCGACCCCTACCTGATGGTGGTCGGACCGACGGGCCAGTACTGGGAGAACGACGACTACGGCGGGACGCGGAACAGCCGACTCGAGATGACGGCCCCCACCGCCGGCGCCTATCGCGTGGTCGCCACCGGGTATCGCAACACCGATCGCGGCGCCTATCAGCTGGCGGTCTCGCGCGGGGGCGCGCGAACCGTCGACCTCACCAACGTGACCTCGGTCATCGGTGGGACGGGGGCATCGGGTGCGCCGAGCGCGGGCGGCGACGTGCAGACTATCCGCGGCTCGCTTCAGAACGGCGATGAGCAGCTCGACAGCGGCGAGCTCTACGACACGCATCGGCTCACCATTCCGGCCGGCCAGAGCGTGAGCATCCGGGCGCGCTCTTCGCAGTTCGACACCTATCTGATCGTCCAGCCGCCTTCGGGTGACCAGCAGGACAACGACGACGGCCCGGGCGGCGGGACCGACGCGCAGGTCGACCTGGTGTCCATCGGCGGCGAGTACCGCGTCCTCGTGACCAGCTACGAGCCGGGCGAGTCCGGAGACTACGAGCTGGTCGTGACCGGTGCCGGCGGCGGCAGCGGCGGCACGGGTGGCAGCGGAGGGGCGCCGACGCCTCCGCCTTCCGCGTCGGGGGCGACCCAGCGCGGCAACCTCGCGCAGGGTGACCGGCAGCTGCCGAGCGGCGAGTACGCGGACGCGCTCACCATGAGCTTCAACCCTGGCGCGTCGGTGCAGCTTCGGCTCACCTCCACACAGTTCGACACCTACCTGATCGTGCGCACGCCGAGCGGGCGCCAGCTCGACAACGACGACTTCGAGGCGGGGTCGACGAACTCGGGCGTCGACATCCCTTCGGCCGAAGCCGGCGCCTACCAGCTCCTCGTCACGAGCTACCAGCCGGGGGAGACCGGCGCGTGGAGCCTGGTGCAGAGCGCCGGCGCGTCGGTTCCCCACCCCGACGGCGGTGGCGGTGGTGGCGGCGCTGGTGGCTCGGGTGGCCGGGTCTTCGGCCTCTTCGCGGGCATCAGCGATTATCCCGGTGGCGCCAACGATCTGCCGGAGTGCGCCAACGACGCGACCCGTCTCGCCGAGACGCTGCACAACGAGGGCTTGCTGCCGAGCGAGCGGCAGGTGGTGCTCACCGATTCGCAGGCGACCACGACGAACATTCGCCAGAACATGCAGCGACTCAGCCGCGAGCTGGGGCCGGACGACGTCTTCGTCTTCTTCTACTCCGGACACGGCGGTCAGACCGCTTCGAGCAACGACACACGCGAGATCGACGGCAAGGACGAGTATCTCGTGCTCTACGACGGGCAGTTGGTGGACGACGAGCTGGGTCGGCTCTTCGACGCGATGCCGGCGCGCATCTCTCTCGTCGCCATCGACGCCTGTCACTCGGGCGGCTTCGCCAAGGACATCATCACGCGCCCGGGTCGGGTCGGGCTCTTCTCCTCGGAGGAGGACGTCCTGTCGGCGGTGGCCGGCCAGTTCCAGGCGGGCGGCTACTTGAGCTATTTCCTGCGCATGGCGATGCAGGGCGACGCCGACATGAACCCGCGCGACCACGTGCTCACCGTCGGCGAGCTGACCCATCACGTCTACACGCAGTTCGGCTCGCACGCGACGGACATCCAGCTCGCGGCGGCCTACCAGCACCTCGTCGTCGACCGTGGCGCGGTGGGCGTCGATCAGGTGCTCTGGGCGTATCGCTGATACTCGGTCGGGGCGCGGGCCTGACCGCCCGAGTTTCGCTATCATGGTGCAGGTGCGAAGACCGTTGGCAGTCCTGGGTCTCGCGTCGCTCTTCGGTCTCGGGGGCGCGGCCATGGACGTCCCGGCGGCGCATGCCTACCGAGACGGCATCAGCGGGCCCGACTGCAGCGGATGTCACGGAGGCGTCGGCACGCAGACGGTCGAGCTCCTCACCACGCCCACGAGCGTCAGCCCTGGGGACGTCGTCGACTTCACGGTGCGCATCCGCTCCACGGCCGCGGTGGCGGGCATCAACGTGCACGTCGACTCCGGCATGCTTCGCACGACTTCGGGCGGCGGCCTCCACACGGTGGGGCTCGAGCTGACGCACGACGCGCCCGTTCCCTTCAGCGGTGGCGTGGCCGAGTTCCGCGGCCGGTGGGTCGCGCCCGACACGGCGGGGGCCGTCCGTTTCACCCTGTCGACGGTGGCAGCCGACGGGGACGGGCGACGCAACTCCGCGGACGGCGCGGCGATCGACGAATACGATCGCGTCTTCGGCTGCGAGAGTCAGACGTATTACCGAGATCGGGACGGTGACGGTCATGGGACGCCCGACGCGACGCGCGAGGCGTGCGCGGGGATGACGCCGGAGCGCTACGCAACCGCACCTGACGATTGTGACGACTCGCGTGTGACGACCTTCACCGGAGCGGAAGAGCTCTGCAATCTTCGCGACGACGACTGCGACGATCTGGTCGACGAGAACATCGAGCCCGTGACCCATTATCCCGACGCGGACGGCGACGGGTACTACAGCCGGGAGGAGCGGGATAGCGGGGAGATGATCGAAGGGTGTCCCGCCAGTGGGCGTTGGGCCAGCCTGGGCGGCGACTGCGCGCCCGACGACCCCGACATCAATCCGGGTGCGATGGAGATATGCAACCTCCTCGACGACGACTGCGACGGGCGTGCGGACGAGCGCGTGCGACCCCAGTGCGGAATCGGGTGGTGTCGCCGCGACGCCAACTCCTGCGACGCGGAGGACTGCGACCCCGGCACGCCGCAGGTCGAGATGTGCAATCTGCTCGACGACGACTGCGACGGACCGATCGACGAGGACGTCTGCCCTGCCGGTCAGGAGTGCATGATGTACGAGTGCGTGCCCGTCGCCTCGAGCTCGGGCGCCGATGGCGGGACCACGGCGGGCGGTGCGGACGACGGCGGGTGCAGCACCAGCCGGCTCGGGCGGAGCGCCGGGGTGTCGATGCTGGCGCTGATCGTCGCGCTCTTCGTGCGGCGCCGCCGCACGCGCCGCTGACATTCAGCTTCGTGATTCTTCTTCGGCGTCGAAGAGATCGCGCACGTCGACGTCGCCGAGCACCAGGGCCGCGTAGATCAGGAGCGCGATGCTCACCGGGATGAAGCACGCGGCGCCGATTGCGGCGAAGCCGCTGGCCACCGCGAAGTAGGTGAGCAGTCGCCCGCGCCGCTGGCGGAGGGCCGCGCCCGCGGCGATGTGAAGGAGGCCCACGGGCAGCTCGGGAAGTCCGGCGAGGAAGAACACGCCGAGACCGAGATAGTCGTCCTCACCGAGCGTGTAACCGGGGTCCGTCATCCCCACGCCCGCGAGACCGAGGAAGCCGCAGTACCCCAGCGAGATCACCAGGAGCACCACACCGTAGGAGCCCACGGCCACCGCGAGCCGTGGGACGTGCTTGATCATCCCTCGCTCGAGGAGCACCGCCTCGCAGCGCTTGCACAACTTGCCGTCGCGGATCTCCGATGCGCAGGCCGTGCACATGTAGGCGCCGCAGCGCCCGCAAGTGCCCGCGTCGGCGACGACTTCCGGGTGAGCTCCGCATTTGGCCTGATCTTCCACGTGCCGCCGGTGAGCGTGCCATAATGCGCAGCGGATGCGGATCATCCCCGCCTCGCTTTTCCTGATCTTCGGTCTCGTCGCATGCGGCGGTGACGACGCGTCGACCGACGCGACGGTGGAGACGTGCGAGACGGACGCCGACTGCGGCGCCGGTGTGATCTGCGTGAGCGGTGTCTGTATGCCCGCGCCCCCGGTGGACAGCGGCGTCATGGACGCTGGCTGTGATCCGAGTCGGGTGATGTGCGGCGACAGCTGCGTGGACACGCGCACCGACGCCCAGAACTGCGGGGGCTGTGGCATGGACTGCGGTGACGCTCCCGGCGCCACCATCAGCTGTGTTGCCTCCGCGTGTGTCACGGCTTGCGACGACGGCTTCGACGATTGCGACGGTGACCCCTCGAACGGATGTGAGACCGACCTCGCGGGCGACGACGCGAATTGCGGCGCGTGTGGGATGAGCTGCGCGGGCGGGAGCTGCGTGGGGTCCACGTGCCTGCTCAGCCCGCGCGGAGACGGGTCGGCCGGCGACTTCCGCGTCGACGCCGAGGCGGTGCTCAACACGGTGGTGACCACCGCCAACGGCGGCGCCGGCCGCGACGGGGTGATCCTGGGCGACGCGACGGGCTTCGCCGCCGGCCAGCTCCTGCTCCTTCATCAGACCCAGGGACCAGATGCGGGACACTACGAGCTCCACCGCATCGAATCCGTCGCCATGGGGGTGGCGACGGTGAGCCCACCTCTCACGGGATCCTTCGGGACTGGCGCCGGCTCGGTGGCGCAGGCGATCGTCGTTCCCCAGTATGCGAGCCTGACCGTCGCGGCGGGCGGCCGAGTCGTCGCGCCGGCCTGGGATGGGACGCGCGGCGGCATCGTCGCCGTCGCCGCCACGGGCGCGGTCACCATCGAGATGGGCGGCAGCATCGACGTGACCGGTCGCGGTTTTCGCGGACCGCCGATGGACGGCGCTTCCAGCAACACCCCGGGCCTTCAAGGCGAGGGTCACCTCGGCGTCGGCATGCGTCTGCCCGAAGCCAACGGGAGCGGCGGGGGCGGTGCCGTCTTTGGCGGATGCAATCGATCCGCGGGGGGCGGCGGCGGCGCTGGCGGGATGGACGGTGCGGACGGGATGGGGGTTTGCAGTCCGGCGTCCATCGGAGGTGTCACGGCAGGTGGCGACGCGTCGCCGATGTTGGGAGGTGGCGGAGGCAACGGCGGCCCCTTTCGCCGCGCGGCAGGCGGGACCGGCGGCGGCATCGTCATCATCTTCGCGCAATCCGTGTCGGTCGAAGGGGCCGTCACAGCCGGCGGCAGTGGAGGCGGGCCGGCGGTGCTCGTGTTCTTCTCCAGCTGCGGCGGCCCCGGCGGTGGCGGCGGGGGTGGCTCCATCTTCGTCGACGCCGAGACGGTGATGGTCGGCGACGCCCTGGTCACGGCGGCGGGCGGGCCGGCCGGCCCCACGAGCGGGGTCAGCGCCTGTGTGGGACTCGTCGGGGGGGCAGGCGGCGCGGGGCGCATCTCCATCCGCGCCGACACCCTGATGGGCACCACCAACCCGCCGGCGATCACTCCGTAGGAGCGTCGCCGCCCGCGATCTTCGCGAGGCTCTTCGGCAGGAGCAGGAAGCCGATGCCGATCACCAGCATGAAGAGCATCAGGCCGCAGGTGGTCACGGTACCGATGGCCTGCGACTGCATCATCCACGCGTCGTAGTCGACGTCGATCGCGCCGGCGAAATCGGGCTCCATGATCATGCGCACCACGCGCATGACGATGCCGAAGAGGGACATCAGCGTGAAGCCGCCGCCGATCAAGAGGCCCGAGGGGCTGCTCTTCAAGCGCACGAAGGCGGCGATGCCAATCGCCAGGTCGATGAACGAGGACAGCCACCCGGTACACTGGAAGAAGTACTGAAAGATCTGGCCGTCCATCAGCTCGTCTCCTCGCTACCAGAGGCTGGCGGCGGCTCGAGGAGCGCGACGCCGACGAGCATGGCGGCCGAGAGCAGGAGGGTCACGATCGAGGTGAGGGCGTAGAACCAGCTCATCACGTCGACGTCCAGCTCGGCCAGATCGAGCAAGGTCGACACGGCTTCCACCCCGAAGAAGAGGAACATGGCGACCGAGAACACCCACACGCCGACGACCTTCTTCAGGCGTACGCCAGCGACAGCGGCCGAGATCGCCACGAAGAGGACAACCAACATGAAGCCGCAGCTGCGCGCGTATCCGATGAACCGGAGTAGCTCGTAATCGACTGTTTCCAAGACGCCCTCGTATCCGGTTTGAATGACAGCGTCCAGCGCTCTAAGCTCCCCGCCGTGGCAGACGCATTCAAGGCCAGGGTCCGGCGGGCATACCCTCTCGAGGGCAAGCGCGTGCTCATCCTCCAGGAGGGGTACGAAGGCGACGTGGAGGCCGGCGATGCGCTCGAGGTGACCATGCCCGACGGTCCGGCGCGGGTGCAGGTCGCCACCGTTGCCTGGGGCAGCGCCTTCCACGCGGAGAGCCCACCGCTCACGCTCGTGGTGGAAGGCCTCGACGCCGATCCCGTCGAGGGCGCCGCGATCCGCGGTCCAGTCGCCGAGTAAGCGCCGCGTCGATGGCCTGGGACGATCTCACCACGTGCTGTGTCTCCGGCGGCGATGGCCGGGCACGTGGGCCTTCACCGCAAGAGCGTCTACCGGCCGCTTCGACCACACGGGCTGATGGACGAGTGAAATGATGACGGGAAAGCTGCCGCCGAGCGTCGTGACCGGATTCGTTCTCTGCTTCGTGGTGATCGTGGGGCTATTCGCTTATGCAGCGACGCTGCGCAGCGAGAACGAGGAGCTACGCGCGCGCTTGACGGCGGGGGGAGGGGACGCGGAGATCGTTCCCGAGGCTCTCGAGACCGAAGAGGGCACGACGCCATCGGCCGACGCCCAGGCCCCGACGCCCGCGGAGAACGAGACCCTCACCCTCGGCGCGATGACCCTCGGGCCGACGGAGCGCGCGACCCTCGCGTCGCAGCTCGGCTTCATCGAGCCCGACGTCGATCGCCGCGTGTGGCTCACGGTGACCTTCGGCGATCCCGACGCCGCGCAGTTCGCCATCGCGCTCGGTGAGGTCTTCGCGCGCGCCGGCTTCGCCGTGCAGGAGATCACAGTGGCGCGCTTCCCGATCCGCCCAGGCATCTATTTCATGGCCGCGGACGATGATCCGCCGGATCACGTGAACGCCTTCCTCGGCGCGCTCGAAGCCACCGGCTGGGACGTCACGAGCGGGCGTGGCTACCGCGCGTTCTACGACGAGAAGAAGCAGGACGACCCGACGTGGAACGGCTTTCCCATGGTCGACGATCAGACCTTCGTGATCGCGATCGGCCGCGGGGGCGAAGAGCCCTGAGCCTCAGCGGGCGAGGCGCACGCTCTTCTGCCCGTGCCCGCTCCCGTTCCCCTGTGGTTGCGTCTCGCTGAGCGTTGATACTATTGGCGTATGGTCGAGGGGCTCGAACGCGGGCGCGCCTGTTATCGGCGGCACGAGTGGGCCGACGCGTTCGAAGCGCTGTCGCGAGCCGACGCCGAATCGCCGCTGTCGGTCGAGGACCTCCAGCTTCTCGCCTGGTCGGCGGGGCTGTGCGGGCAAGAGGACGTCTACCTGTCGGTGTCCGAGCGCGTCTACCACGCCCACGACGCCGCCGGGGCCCACGCGCTCGCCGCCCGCTGGGCGTTCTGGATCGGCATGCGGCTGATGACCATGACCGAGACCGCGCGCGGCGCCGGCTGGCTAGCGCGCGCGCAGCGGTCGGCCGAGCGCGTCGACGGCGCCTGCGCCGAGCACGGCTACCTCATGCTGCCAACAGCTCTTCGCTTCCTCGGCGCCGGTGACCTCGACGCCGCACACGATGTGGCAGCGCAGGCGGCGGAGATCGGCGAGCGCTTCGCCAACCCGGATTCTGATCGCGCTCGCCCGCCAGTATCAAGGGCGCGCGCTGCTCCGCCGCGGCGACACCGAGCGCGGCATCGCTCTCGTCGACGAGTCGATGGTGGCCGTCACCTCGGGCGAGCTGTCGCCGTTCGTCACGGGGCTGGTCTACTGCAGCGCCATCTCCAGCTGCCAGCAATCGCTGGCGCTCGACCACGCGCGCGAGTGGACGTTGGCGCTGGCGAGCTGGTGCACGGACGAGCCACAAATGACCCCGTTCACTGGCTCGTGTCTGGTGCACCGGTCGCAGATCCTGCAGATGACCGGCGACTGGTCGGGGGCGTTCGAGGAGGCGAAGCGGGCGTGCGAGCTGGTGACGGACAAGGATCCGCAGGCCTTGGGCGATGCCTGTTACGAACGCGCCGAGCTGCACCGCCTGCGTGGTGAGCTGGCCGCCGCCGAGGAGGCATATCGCCACGCCAGCGAGGCCGGTCGAGAGCCTCAGCCCGGCCTGGCGCTGCTACGCCTGGCCCAAGGTCGCCGCGACGATGCCGTCAGCTCGATGAGACGCGTGCTAGCCACGACCTCCGGCGCGTGGCAGCGACCGCAGTTCCTGCCAGCATGGGTGGAGATCCTCCTCGCGGTTGGCGAGATCGACGAGGCCCGAGCCGCGAGCCGCGAGCTGGCAGAGCTCGCCGACCGGTTCAACACCGAGATCCTGGACGCCCTGGCCGCGCAGGCGCGCGGTGCCGTGCTGATCGCCGACGGCGACGCCGGCGCCGCCGTCGAGCCGCTGCGTCGCGCATTCCGCCGCTGGCAGACCATCGGCGCGCCCTACATCGCCGCCCGCATCCGCGTGCTCCTTGGTCGCGCCTGCGAGGCGCTGGGCGATCGCGACGGCGCTGAGCTCGAGCGCCAGGCAGCGCGCCGGGTCTTCGAGGAGCTCGGCGCCGCTCCAGACCTCGCCGCCCTGGACGCCAGCGCGACGGGATCAGCCACCCATGGGCTGTCGCCGCGCCAGCTCGAGGTCTTGCGCCTGGTCGCCCAGGGCAAGACCAACAAGGCGATCGCGCGGCAGCTGGGCGTCAGCGAGCGGACCGTCGACCGCCACGTGAGCGACATCTTCGCCAAGCTGGACGTGTCGACCCGGGCCGCCGCCACCGCGTTCGCCTACGAGCACGCTCTGGTCTGACGGGGGATGCCGCTGGGTACAACTACCCATTGCCAATCCTCATGAAAATTGGGGGATTGTGCCGAAGCGGGGCCCGGGTGCGGCGACCTACGGTGTCGACATGGACACACGCACCGACCCCGAACGCAATACGGGTGCCCGCCTCGTCGAGCCGGGCGCCGCCTTCGCCGAGCTGTCCGAACCGACCCCGCCGCGCGCGATCGGATCCGGCGGCACGGATCGCTACCACGTCATCGTAATCGGCGCCGGCCAGGCCGGTCTGTCGATCGGCTACTACCTGGCGCAACAGGACTTGCGCTTCGTCATCCTCGACGCCAACCCGCGGATCGGTGACGCCTGGCGCAAGCGGTGGGACTCGCTGCGGTTGTTCACGCCAGCCCGCTACGACGGCCTCGACGGCATGCCATTCCCGGCGCCCCCCCACTATTTCCCGACCAAGGACGAGATGGCCGATTACCTCGAGTCCTACGCCGAGCATTTCTCGCTACCAGTCGTGACCGGCGTCCGCGTCGAGCGGTTGTCGCGACGCGGAGATCGCTACGTCGTCGACGCCGGTGAGCGCCGCCTGGAGGCCGATCAGGTCGTTGTCGCCACGGCCCACTGCCAGCGCCCGACCATCCCGGATTTTGCCGGCGAGCTATCGGACGACATCGCCCAGCTGCACTCGGCCGACTACCGCAACCCGTCACAGCTGCAGGACGGGCCGGTGTTATTGGTCGGCGCCGGCAACTCGGCCGCCGAGCTGGCCAGGGAGCTGTCGCCCCACCACCACATCTGGATGTCCGGGCCGTCGACCGGCAAGCTGCCGTTCCGCGTCGCCGGCCTGTTCGGCCGCCTGATCGGAGTCCCCCTCGTCTTGAAGGTCTTGTTCATGCGCGTCCTGAGCGTGAGCAACCCGATCGGCCGCAAGGCGCGGCCCAAGCTCCTGGGCGCGGGGCCGCTGATCCGCGTGCTTCCCAAGGACCTCCGCCGCATGGGCGTCGAGCGCGTCGGTCGCACCATCGGGGTCACAGCCGGTAAGCCGCGCCTCGACGACGGTCGAGTGCTCGACGTCGCCAACGTCATCTGGTGCAGCGGCTTCCACTCGGCCTTCTCCTGGATCGATTCTGCCGATCTTCGACGACCCCAGCCACCCGCGTCACCACAGCGGGATCGTCGACGAGGCGCCCGGCCTCTACTTCCTCGGCCTGCACTTCCTTCACTCGATGTCGTCCGACATGGTCCACGGCGTCGGCCGCGACGCGCGCCGCCTCAGCGGCGCCATCGCCGCGCGTCACCACGCGACCGCCGCCGTCGCGGTGGCCAGCTGAGGAAAGAAAGGACGAGTCATGACGTCTTCGAGCGCACGAGCGCAGCAAGCGATCCCCGAGCCTGCCGGGGGTGAGAGCCTTCGGCGCCTTCTCCTGACCGGCGTACCGGTGACAGAGAGGCGAGGCACCTTCGCGGGAATCTCGACGGCTTTCCTCACGGGTGGCGACGGGCCGCCGATGGTGCTCCTTCATGGGCCGGGCGAGAGCTCCGTCAACTGGCGTTGGGTGATCCCCGAGCTCGTGCGGGAGTATCGCGTCATCGCGCCGGATCTTCCGGCGCATGGCTCCTCCGATGTCGGGTCCGGTGATCTGGACGCCGATCGCATCTCTGCGTGGCTCGGCGAGTTGATCGCGCAGACCTGCGATGCGCCTCCCGTGCTCGTCGGCCAAGTGCTCGGCGGAGCGATTGCCGCGCGCTTCGCCGTCAGCCACGGGGGTCGCGTTCGACGGGTCGTGCTGGTCGACTCGCTGGGCCTCGGTCCCTTCCGACCGTCGATGCGCTTCGCGTTCGGGCTCATCGCGTTCGCAACTCGGCCCACCGAGCTTTCTTACACGCGCTTCATGGATCAATGCGCCTACGACCTCGAGTCGCTGCGCTCCAACATGGACGATTGGGACACATTCGCCGCCTACAACCTCGAGCTGGCCCGTTCCCCCAAGGCGAAGGCGGCGGGACAGCTGTTCAAGAAGCTCGGCATCCCGCGGATCCCACCCGAGGACCTCGCGCGCATCGACGTGCCGGCTTCACTGATCTGGGGACGCCACGATCGGGCGCTGCGCCTGAGCATCGCAGAGCGCGCGAGCGCCGCCTATGGATGGCCGCTACACGTTGTCGAGGAAGCGGCGGACGATCCGCCGCGCGATCAGCCAGAGGCCTTCATCCACGCCCTGCGAGCAGCGGTGACGGACGGCTAACGGAGGCCCGAGGAGCGCGCGAACGCGGCCCAGCGCAGTGAGCCGATGTAGAACCGTACGAGGTCGTGAAACCACTCGCCGCGCCCGCCCGGACGGATTCGTGTCACACTCGTCAGTATGGGGCGGCAGGTCGAGCGCCACCTGCTCACCTGGTCGGCGTGTGCGATCGCGGTCCTGGGATGGAGCGTTCCGGTGGGCGCTCTGGCGCAGCAAGGGCCCGGCGCTTCTTTCGGCTCGAGCGACGACGACGACACCGTCGTGGCGCGCGTGCCACCGAGCTGCTTCCCACCCGCCCCGCTCCTGGACGGCCAACCATCACCGCCAATCGAAGCTCCCTTCGCGGTGACGGCCGTGGGTCACGCGCCGCACCTCGGCCGATACCTGGTCGCGACGGCGAATGGGAGCATCTATCCGCCTCCGGTGAAGATCTTCTACACCGATGACGAAGGAGAGAGCTGGCGCCGAGCGCGCGGGAATTTCAGTGTGGCGGTTCGCATCCTGTCGTTCGATCGTGAGAGCGGCCGCGGCGTCGCGGCAGGAACGCACGGCATGGTCGCGAGCACGGACGACGGTGGCGCCACGTGGACGACACACGGACTCACCGCACGCGGCGTCTGCTTCATCCAGGTGCTCGTCCACGGTCGGGCCACCGTCCTCGTCGACCAGGAGGGACACGTCTATCGTTCGCGCCGCGGCGGCGCAGAGCGAAGCCTCATCGTGGAGGATCTCGACGCGGTCGTCCGACAGTCGTCGGACGCCATCGAAGTCGTGAGTCGAGGGCGCCGCTACCGTGTCCTGCCGGACGGGAACCTCATCCCACCGTAGACGCCGTCAAACAGTGTGCGGCGCGCCCGACGCCCCGCTCGGGGTTACTCTTAGTACAGGTCGAAGCGGTCCGCGTTCATCACCTCGTTCCAGGCGGCGATGAAGTCGTGGACGAGCTTCTCCGAGGCGTCGTCGGATCCGTAGACGTCGGCGATGGCGCGGAGCTGGGAGCTCGAGCCGAAGACGAGGTCGACGCGGGTCGCCTTCCACTTCAGCTCGCCGGTCTCACGGTCGCGACCCTCGAACTCGTCGGCGTCGGATGAGGTCGGCTTCCACTCGGTGCCCATGTCGAGGAGGTTCCGGAAGAAGTCGTTGGTCAGCACGCCGGGACGGTCGGTGAAGACACCGTGGGTCGAGCCGCCGTGGTTTGCGCCGAGGACGCGCAGGCCGCCCACGAGCACCGTCATCTGGGGCGCGCTCAGGTTCAAGAGCTGCGCCTTGTCGACCAGGAGCGCTTCGGGCTTCACCGCGTACTCGGCCTTCTGATAGTTGCGGAAGCCGTCGGCGAGGGGTTCGAGCACCGCGAAGCCGTCCACGTCGGTCTGCTCCTGGGTGGCGTCGGTGCGACCCGGCGCGAAGGGGACCACCACCTCGTGGCCGGCCTTCTTCGCAGCGTCTTCGATCGCCGCCGCGCCGCCGAGGACGATCAGGTCGGCGAGGGAGACCTTCTTGCCGTCGGACTGCGCACCGTCGAAGTCCTTCTTGATGCCCTCGAGGGTCTCGAGCACGTCCGCGAGCTGGGCGGGCTGATTGGCCTCCCAATCCTTCTGCGGCGCGAGACGGATGCGCGCGCCATTGGCCCCGCCGCGCTTGTCGGAGCCGCGGAAGGTGGACGCGGATGCCCAGGCGGTGGAGACCAGCTGGGCGACTGAGAGGCCGGAGGCGAGGATCTCCTTCTTCAGCGCGGTGATGTCCGCGTCGTCGATCAGCGGATGATCGACGGCCGGCACCGGGTCCTGCCAGAGCAGATCCTCGTCGGGCACCTCGGGGCCGAGGTAGCGGGATTTGGGCCCCATGTCGCGATGGGTGAGCTTGAACCACGCTCGCGCGAATGCGTCTTCGAACTCTTCGGGGTTCTGCGCAAAGCGCCGCGCGATCGGCTCGTAGATCGGATCCATGCGCATCGCCATGTCGGCGTCGGTCATCATGATGGGGACGAGGCGCGAGGCGTCGTCCGCGGCGGGCGCCTGGTTTTCGTCGGTCTTTTCCTTCGGCGTCCACTGGTGCGCGCCAGCCGGGCTCTTCGTCAGCTCCCACTCGTTGCCGAAGAGCATCTCGAAGTAGCTCATGTCCCACTTCGTCGGCGTCGGCGTCCAGGAGCCCTCGAGGCCGCTCCCGATCTGGTCGCCGCCCTTGCCGCTCTCGAACGCGCTCTTCCACCCGAGGCCCTGCTGCTCGAGGGGCGCGGCTTCGGGCGCCGGCCCGACCAGCGACGGATCGCCGGCGCCGTGCGTCTTGCCGAAGGTGTGGCCGCCGGCGGTGAGCGCGACGGTCTCCTCGTCGTTCATCGCCATCCGCGCGAAGGTCTCGCGCACGTCGCGACCGGAGCCGATCGGGTCGGGCTTGCCGCCCGGACCCTCGGGGTTGACGTAGATCAACCCCATCTGCACCGCCGCGAGCGGGTTTTCGAGCTCGCGGTCCCCTTCGTGGCGCTTGTCGTCCAGCCACTCGGTTTCGGGGCCCCAGTTCGTGTCCTCCGCCGGCTCGTAGGCATCCTCGCGTCCGCCGCCGAAGCCGAAGGTCGACAGGCCCATCGACTCGAGGGCGCAGTTGCCCGTGAGGACGATGAGGTCGGCCCACGACAGGCGACGGCCGTACTTCTTCTTGATCGGCCAGAGCAGTCGTCGCGCCTTGTCGAGGTTGACGTTGTCCGGCCAGCTGTTGGTGGGCGACAGTCGCTGCTGTCCGGTCCCGGCGCCGCCGCGCCCGTCACCGACGCGGTAGGTGCCCGCGGCGTGCCACGCCATGCGGATGAAGAAGGGGCCGTAGTGACCATAGTCCGCGGGCCACCACGACTGGGAGTCGGTCATGAGCGCGTAGAGGTCCTTCTTCACCGCCGCGAGGTCGAGCTTCTGGAACTCCGCACGGTAGTCGAAGTCTTCGCCCATGGGATTCGCCTGCGGTCCCTGTTGATGAAGGAGGTGCAGCGGCAGCTGGTCGGGCCACCAGTCTCGATTCGACCGCGCGCCGACGGTGCTGTGAATGACCGGGCACTTGCCCCCACTGCCCTTGGGCCCTCGCTCTTCATCTGACATCGGCTGCCTCCACTCTTTCTACTTTGTCTAACTTTGGACTTCGTCTAAATACGGGTGAAAAAAAAGCAAGGGGGGCCCAGCCCGCCCTCACCTCCGCCGCTTCTTGCCGCGCAGGACGACCTGATACTCGTGGACGTCGAAGCCCCGGAGTTTCGCGACGTTGGACACCTTCAGCTCGTCCCAGGGGACGTCGTAGATGGTGCCCGTGTCCTCATCGATGAAGTGGTGGTGGTCCTCCGTCTTGGGATCGAAGACCACTCGGCCCTCCGTGAGCACGAACTGCCGCAGGAGCCCCTTTTCCACGAAGAGATTCAGCGTGTTGTAGACCGTCGCCCGCGACACCATCGGCGAGCGCTTCTTCACGCGCGTCCACACCTCGTCGGCCGACGGGTGCTCGTCGGTGTGCAGCACGTACTCCGCCACCGCCACTCGCTGGGCCGAGGGGTTGATCCCGTGTGCTCGCAGGTGCTCGGACTCGTCACGCCTCACGAGGGTTAGACTGTGTCTAAACCTAGATGGTGTCAAGCAGAGAGGTGGACGACGCCTCTCCCAAGGTGTCCAATCCCGCGCGGGAAGGGTCGAAGATGACAGGCGCACACCGATGGATGCTCACTTTCGCCGCGACGGCCCTGCTGTTCGCGTGCGGCTCCGGGCAGTCGCTGCGACTGCGGCACGTGGTTCTGTACCAGAACGGCATCGGCTATTTCGAGCGGTCGGGTCGCGCGGACGGCGACGTCCTGCGTTTGAAGCTGCGTGCGCACGAGGTCGACGACGTCATGAAGACGCTCACCGTCATCGGTGAGGACGGCGCGTCCGCGTCCTCCGCGGTCGTGCCGGAGCCCGCGCCGGAGCCGGAGCCGCGCGAGGACGACGACGACGAAACGGACGAGGCACCCCCCGACCTCGACGAGACCACGACGGTCGACGTGCATCTCGGAGGCTCGGGGCGAGCGCTCACGGTCACCTACGCCGTGCCCACACCGGCTTGGCGCGCCGTCTACCGCGTGGTGCTCCCGGAGGAAGGCGACGAGGCGCTCTTGCAGGCGTGGGCGGTCGTCTACAACGCGTCGGGGGAGGACTGGGACGACGTCCAACTCACCCTTGCGACGGGGGCCCCCTTCACCTACGCCGTCGACCTCCGCTCGCCCCAGTTCGTGGCGCGGCCGGACATCACCGGCGAGATGGTCATGCCGGTGGTGCGCGGGCCCGTTCGTTCGACACAGACGCGCGGCCGCGATCACGACGCCATCCCGGACTCCGAGGACCAGTGTCCCACGGAGGATGAAGACATGGACGGGTTCGAGGACAGCGATGGCTGCCCGGACCCGGACAACGACCAGGACCGGATCCTCGACGTGGACGACCAGTGTCCGAACGAGATGGAGACCTACAACGGTTACGAGGACGAGGATGGGTGCCCCGATCGCGGCCGCGTCGTGATCCAGGACACCGCCGTGACCATCCTGGACAAGGTCTACTTCACCAATCGGGGCTCGGATGTGAGGGAGCGAAGCCTGCCCATCATCGACGCGATCGCGGCGACGCTTCAGGGCAACCCGCAGATCACGTCGGTCGTCATCGAGGGGCATGCCGCGAGGAACGAGCGCGGTGGGTGGGCGCTCTCCGCGGCCCGGGCCGAGGCGGTGCGCGATGCGCTCGTGTCGCGGGGGGTGAGCGCGTCACGGCTCCAGACACGGCCTTTCGGCAGCACGCAACCGGTCGACCCACGAAACGAGGCCGACGCGCACGAGCGCAACCGGCGCGTCGAATTCGAGATCGCCGCGATGACGGAGGACGAGCCGGACACCGGCGGTGGCGCTCCCAGCGATGGGCGCGCCGCGGCGCCCTCTGGCCCCCGCCCGGTCACGGTGGAGACGATGGAGCGGAGCGCGCGGGCCATGACGTTGCCGAGCGACGTCTCGACGGGCACCGCCTACACGATGGCACGCTCGGTGACGATCCCGGCCGGCAGCTCGACCCTGGTCCCGATCCTGAACCAGCGCGTCCCCGGGCGTGACGTTCTGTTCTACCGGCCCGACGACGCGACGCCCGAGAGCGACCTGCACCCGTTCCGTGCGGCGCGCGTCGAGAACACGAGCGGGATGTCTCTCGTCCCGGGGACCGTCGCGCTCTACGCGCGCGGCACCTTCGTCGGCGAAGGCGTGCTCGATGCCGTGCACGTCGGGGAGAACACGCTGGTCCCCTACGTCGTGGACGGCTCGACCACGGTCCTCGCGCGGACCAGCGCGGAGCGCCGCCCGAACCGCCTGGTGTCGATCGCGCGCGGCGTCGTGACGGTCGAGGACTGGCAGGTCTCCCAGACCCACTACGAGATCCGCGTCGGACGGCACTCGCCGGACGAGATCCTGCTCTCGCACCGAGTGCAATACGGCTACGAGCTCGTCGACCCGCCGCCCGGCGTCGAGGAGTCGGGCGCGACCACGCTGATTCCGGTGCCGCTTCACCCGGGCCAGGACAGCGAAGTGGTCCTCGAGGAGCGGCGAGCGACGGAGCGACGCGTCGGTATCGTCGACGATCTGTCGACGGTGCTCGACGCCTACGTCCACCCGGACGACCTCGAGCCCGCGCTCCGCGATCAGCTCACCGAGGTGCTCACGAAGCGGCGAGCGCTCGGCGAGCTCGAGGAGCAGTTGCGCGACGTCCGCGAGCAGTCCGCGGTCGCGAGCCAGCGCCTCTCGGAGCTCCAGGCCTCGCTCCGCTCGATCGAGCGCTCGGGCGCCAGCGCGGCCGAGCTCCGGCGCCAGCTCCAGACGCGGCTCCGCGACGCGACGACCCAGAGCGAGTCGCTCACCACGCGCCTCGCAGATCTGACGGCACAGCGCGCGGAGGCGCGCGTGCGCCTCACCGAGCTCGTCAGCGACCTGTCGATGCGGGCGCCAGCCGAATAGCCCTCAGGGCGCGGCGACGAGGGCCCAGCCGTTCAAAGTGCCGGTGTCGATGGCGGCGTTGTCGCTCACCGTGAGCTTCCAGGTGCCGGCCATCTGCGCGCCCGCGAAGGGCGCGAGGGTGAAGGTCTGGTGGATGTCGTCCTGCGAGCCGCCGGTCTGGCTCCAGACGGTCGTGGTGGCCCCGTCGTGCTCGATTTCGATGCGGAGGTCGCCGACGTAGGTGTGGGTGAGGTCGATCTCGACGCTCACCGCGCTGGCGACCACGTCGTCGGTCACCTCGATGGTGCTCGAGACGCCCGCGGGGTCGTTGTCCGGGATGTCGACGCTCTCGGTGCTCTCGTAGCGGTGCGTCTCGCCACCGTCGGGCGGTGGGGGCGGGGCGTTGCCGCAGCGGGAGCCGGAGGGCGTGTAGCAGTTGTCGCCGACGCCCGAGACGCCGAAGGTGGAGTCGCCCACACTCCTGCGCACGTCGCGCAGCATGTCGGCCCAGGACGCGGCGTTGCCGTGCGCGAGCGCCCATTCGAGCTTCGCGAGGACGGGCGCCGCGAAGTAGTTCGCGTCCGCCGAGACCTCGACGACCGAGGACATGATGTCGACGTTGTCCCAGCCGCCCTTGCCGCGGAGGATCGGCTGCACGTAGTACTCGTAGCCGAGGCAGCCGCCGTAGAGGAAGATCTGGTAGAAGCCCGGGTACTCGGGGCGGGCCCAGAAGTCGCTCGCGCCGAGCATGCTGTGGCCGTCGTAGGCGACGATCTCGTGCTCGGAGATCGCCGTCTGGAAGTTCGCGAAGTGGCCGTAGTCGCCGAGGCCGGAGAACACCGACGGCGGGTAGAGGTCGTACTGGAGCTCCACGTCGCCGACCGTCTTCGTGAACCGGCGTCCGAGGGGGGCGTTTTCCGCTTCGGCGAAGCCGGCCTGCATGAGGTTCCGGGCCATGCGCTGGAGCGCCCACACGCCGGAGTCGTTCTCCACGTCGCCCTCGCCGATCTGGCCGAAGATCACGACCGCCGTGACCACGCCGTCCTCCACGAGGCGGTCGTACTCCGGGTAACGCGGCTCGGGTGAGGGGAAGGTCTGGGTGATGGTGACCGTCGCCTGCTGCGTCGCCACGTCGCAGCCGGGCGCATCGGGCTTCCACATGTACCAGTAGATCGACTGCGAGAGCCCGAGGTGCGCGTCGTGCTCGGCGCACTTGTCGCCGGCGTCCGCCATCACGGAGTAGGGCGAGACCGGGACCGGGACCTCGGTGACCGCCCCGATGCGCGCGTCGTTCGACGCCGAGTGGAGCAGCACTGCGTCCATGCCGCGAATGCGGAAATGAGTGAGCTGATCCGGTGACAGCGAGCGCGCGTCCTGGGCGCTCACCCACTCACCGTTCACCTGCCACTCCACGCGGTCGGCGCTGGTCGCGGCCTCGGCGATGGACTCCAGGTAGTACTCGCCGTGGGTGCGCAGGTAGGTGACGGCGTACTGGCCCAGGTCGGCCGGAGCGTCGAAGATCTTGTAGCTCGGCGCCTGGACGTCCGCCTCGAAGTCGACCTCGACCTCGATCCCGTCGGGGTTCTGGTAGGCGGTGTCTTCCTTGCTGCCGTTGTCCACATCGAGGAAGGGATTGCTGCCGTCGTCCGCGAGGGGGCCCTGATTGGCGCAGCCCGCGCCGACGCCTGCGATGGCCATGGCGACGAAAAGAGTGAGAAGCGACCTCATGAGCACAATCCTCCGGACGCGTGCTCTTGCGAGCTTCGGGCCAGGTCGGTCGCAAGCCGTGCGACGTCCCGATCCGCATGATTCCGAGGGGTTGAGTGGAGCCGGGTCCAGGATCGGGGTGGCTACTGCGGTTGCTCCCTACGGGTAGAAGCAGGCAGCGCAGATGTTCGGCGTCAGCGGAGGCAGCCGGATGGCTCAGCAACACGCCCAAGCGAACGTGACCACGTTCGGGTGCGTTGCGCACCGGGTGATGTGCCCGATGCCCGAGTCCCCGAACATGTACGGGATGTTGTCTTCGGAGTCGATCTGCAGGAGGACTTCCATTCGCGCGCCGCACTCGGGGCAGGCGGGGTATTCGGCGCCCTGAATCCAATGTGGCCAGCCGAAGAGCTTGTCTCCTTCGCGTGCGGTGGAGATCGCCTCGGCGGAGCATGCTTCGATGTCAAGCCCTGCGACATCGAAGTCGATGTCCGGACAGACGATCCTCACCTCGCCTGCCTGGAAGTCGTATTCGTAGCGAACACCCAGGTCGTGGTGGTCCTGTGGGTTCGGCCGATCCACGACTTGCTTCCATCCCGTGATCGACTTCTCGGGAAACGTGGTCACTCCGTCGGGAGCCTCACGTCGCTCGAGCTCACCACTGACGATCCGAACGCGCGTCGCATCGGAAAACGGTACCCACACCTCGCAATCGCCGTCATCGACCGAGCAGTAGAAGAGCTGTAAGAGCCCGGGCTCGGCACGCTCCGGCAGCGCGGAGAGATCGAGCTGGAGGAAGAAGCTCATCGGCTCGTCGCACTCTCCGCACACCGGCCACGCCTCCTCCGCCCTCATGTCCGGCAGTCCGCCGAACCTCGAACGGGACGCGTCAGCTCCCACCACGGGCACGTGCGCACTCCGCTCGTGTTTCTTTCGCCAGGGTTCGAACGCCCGGACCAGCTCTTCTGCCGTCATGGCCTGTTACGGCGCGCCGCAGTTCAGCCAGGTGATGATGCGCGACTTGTCCGCGCTCGACAGGACTTCGTCCTGTGGCATGCGGCCCGAGCGGATGTCCGAAGCGATGACTCCCTCGTTGGCGTGAACGACCGAGAGCGAGGTGAGCTGGTTGCCATGGCAACGCGTGCAGTGGCTGCTGAAGAACGTCCTCGGCCAGTCCGACCAGGTGTCGCTCGTGCACGCTGCGGTGGTGGAGCCGGTGCCAGTGTCGGGGGACGACGTGGTGCCGCTGTCGGCCGGCGCGGTGTCAGCGAAGGTGGCGGCGTCGCCGACCACTCCGCCGTCATCGTAGGTTCCACCCGCGTCCTCGGTGGGCATGGGCGTTCCGCCGTCGGCGCCAGACCGGCTGATGGGTCTGCGCGACATGCAGCCCATCGCCATGAGAAGAATCATCGGAGCCAGAAACCAAGTGGAGCGTCGCATAGAGTCACCTGCGACAGTCCCCATACTCCCAATGCGAGGACTCACGACGGCGTTTCCCCCCGTCCGCAACATTCGGGAAACGTCGAGGATGTGGCGAAATGCCACGTGTCGGTCCAAGTGACCAGGATCACGACAGCTAGTGCGCTAGGTGAGCAGCTCGGGGAGGGGTCCCTCGGCCCGCCGCGCCGGTCCCTCGTTGCCGAAGTCGTTGAGATCTTCACCGGCAACGTGACCGAGCGTGTTCCAAAGGTTCGAGAGCTGGCGGTGGTTGTCGTCGTTCATGCCCGGATAGGCCACGGTGCGGCCGCCGGCGCGCAGGCCGAGGGCGCTGCCACCCAGCATGACGACGGGGAACTCGCTCGCGGTCGAGTGGTGCTGCTCGCCGTTGTCGCCGACGTAGACGATGACGGTGTGGTCGAGCATCGTGCCGCCCGCCACGTCGGGCGTGTCGTCGAGCCGCCGCGCCAGCTGCGCGACGAGGTCGAGCTCGCGCCGGGTGACCGTGTGCACCGCGTCGAGCATCGCGGGGTCGCTGCCGGACTGATGCTGCATGTCGTGGCGGCCGACGGGAGAAACGGAGGTGTAGGTGAGACCGAAATCGCCCCCCGTGCCCGAGCCCACCACGACGACGTTGGTGAGCTCGCCCATGAGCGCGGCGGTCGCGAGCTCGAGCTGAGCTGCGAGCGTGTCGAGAGGCTCGCCGGTGTAGAGCGGATTGGTCGCGGGCGCCTCGGGGGCGTTGGCCGCGAGCGTGTCTTCGAGCGCGATGAGGCGCTCCTGGCGCGCCGAGAGCTCTTCGAGGGAGGCGAGATATTGCTCGAGCTTCGCCCGCTCGACCGAGCTGCCGTTGAACTCGCTCAGGGTGGCCGCGACGTCTCCGTGCGCGAAGTCGAGGAGCGAGCCGCGCTGCAGGAACGCGTCGCGCGCCGCGGCGCTCGACGCCACCGAGCCGAAGAGCACCGAGTACGCCGTGTTGGGAAGCAGCATCATCGGTGCGGGCCGGCCGGCCCCGTAGGCACAGGTGCCGAAGTTCAGGGCGCGGCCGGTGCCGACGCCGAGGCGAACGACATCGAAGGGCGACATGCCCCGAACCTGCGGGAGCGATCCGAGGTAGGCGTCGATCGTCGGGCCGCCGGCGCGGCCGCCCACGGTTCGTGCCGAGCTCAACGCGCCGTGGAAGGCCGAGTGCCCGCCGCCGACGATCTTCGACGAGAGGCCGAGGAGCACCGTCGCCTGCGGGAGGACGCCTTGCATCGAGAGCGCCCCGAGGCCAATCGCCGAGTCGAGATCGGGTGTGGCGATGTCGAGGGGCGTGTCGTGCGCATACTTTCGATACCACCATCGGTCGCTGTCGATGGGTGAGCTCATCGTCGCATCGAGCGCGGCGCGCGCGGTGTCGGAGAGTACGTTGACCGGCTCGTAGCCGTTGCCCTCGACGATGAACACGAAGCGACAGCTGCCGCCCGGATCGGCCGAGACGAGACGCGAGACGAGTGGCGTCAGGAAGGTGGCGCCGCCCGTCAACGCGGCTGCACCCAGGAACCTGCGTCGGGTGAGCTTCTTCATGGCGCGACCTCCTCGAGGTGGCGACGGCTGAATGTCTGACTCGAAACGAGCGCCTCCATCATCGCGAAGAAGGAGCCGGTCTCGTCGAGCGCCTGCTCCATCTCCACGAGCGTGCACGCGTCGGCGAGCGTTTCGGGGCGACCCATGAAGTAGCGGAACGCGTGCCGGATGAAGCCGCGGCGTGCGTAGTGCGAGTGGGCGATGGCGTCGATGAATTCGAAGGGCGACGCGTAGTCCCGGTTGAGAGACGCGTCGGGCAGGTTGTCGACGGTGGTGCTGCCGTCGGGGGCGGAGCCGTGATCCTGGGCGCGGACGAAGCCCGCGTGGTTGAAGAGCTCGAAGGGAAGCCCAAGCGTGTTCATGCGCGAGTGGCATCCCATGCAGGTGTCGGCGCTGGGGTTTTCGTTGATGCTGCGCTCGACGCGCGCGCGCGCCGATAGGGCGGGGTCGCTGGGAACGAGCATGGCCTCGACGCGCACGAACTCGAGCGGGGGCACGGTCTGGCAGAAGATCGCCTCGCGCACCCACTTGCCGCGGTGGACCAGGCTCGCGTCGTCTTCGAAGTTGACGCCGTGGGCGCCCAGCCACGCGGGGTGCGTCAGCACGCCGAGGCGCTGAGCCGGGTCCATCATCACCCACCGGCCCTCGGGCGTGGCGGGGATGTCGTCGACGCCGTAGACGCGCGCGGCGTGGATCACGGTGCTCGCGATCGACGAGCCGCACTGCCCGATGTCCGTGCACTGATCGTAGCTCGGGTCCGTGCAATCGGCGTCGGCCGCGCAGCTCATCCCGTTGACCTGGGCGAGGTCGGAGGGCAGGCGCCACATGCGCGTCGTGAGAAGTGCCTCGAAGACGTCCTGGCCGGAGGCGTCGCTCTCGATGACGGCGCGGGCGATGGTGTCGTCGAGCTGCTCGACGAGCTTTGACTCGTAGCCGTAGTAGCCGCTCTGCAGGTTGCCGAAACCGGTGGTGGTGGGATCCCACATCGGGTCGCCGGTGTAGGTTCCGTCCCAGCGGCTGGTCGCGCCGGGGTGGTCCTTGAACACGGCGTTGGCGCTGCCGTAGTCGAGCCACTCGCGGAAGAAGCGCGCGAAGCCAGGCGCCAGCCAATACTCGCCGCGCACCGCCAGCCGTCGGTCGTCCGAGTCGAAGGAGATGTCGGGGCGCGACTGCGCGACGCCGCTGCCGTACTGGCGTAGGAGCGCCCGGCGGACGGCGGGGTCTTGGATGCTTCCGTCGTCGGCGGCGGCGCGGATCGCCCCCAGGCGTCCGAGGCTCGGGTCGGCCGCGTCCGGGTCGTCGGGCCCGGGGCCTCCGGTCGCGATGGGCGCGCCGGTGGGGTGGGTGCTCAGCACGTGACCGAGCGCGAGCGCGAGCTCCTCGTCGGTGAGGGCCCCGGAATCGTCGCCGAGCTCCGAGCGGAAGAGCGTGCCGGCCATGAGGAACGCGCCGCGCGCCACCTGGTGCAGGGTGGCCTGGCGCGCCGAGATGTCCGGCTCGGCAGCGAGCTGGCTGTTGATGAAGTCACGGAGGCGCGAGCGCTCACCATCGGTCGGCGTCCGAAAGAGCGTGCCGCGGGTGAGAATCAGATCGACGTAGGAGTCGATGCAGTCGGGATCGGGGTTCGCGTCGTTCGTCATGCAGGCGAGCGGCGCGGAGTTGTACACGCCCTGCACGCGGACGCCCGGGGGCGTGAGGCTCACCGGATCGGGCTTGCTCCAGGTGACGGCGGCTTCGTCGAGGTTCAGCGTGTAGAGGTCGAGGGTCGCGGTGTCGATGCCGACCTCGTTGGTGTAAGTCGAGTAGAGCGCGCCCTCCGGCACGGTGAAGGGGTTGTCGCGCATGGTCGAGCCCCACCAGCTGCCGTTCAGGCTGCGGAACGCGGCGTGGGTGAGCTCCTCGCGCTCGATGCGGCGCAGGCGCGAGGGCGAGCTTCGCGGAGCCGACGGGTCGGCGCAGGTGAAGAGCGCGGTCGGGTCGAGCGCGTTCGGATCGTAGGTGGGCAGCGGCGGCGGAAGCTCGTCACAGCTCGTCGAGGCGCCGTCCCGGATCCAGGTCTCGATGATGCTCGCCTCGTCGATCGGCATCGCCACGCCGAGGGGCATGAGCGCGCCCCCGCTCGCGCCCTGCGCTCCGATCATCTTCTTGTAGAGCCAGCTCGACTCGGGATCTCCCATGACCAGGAGCGGCTCCCCCGGATTCGACTGGCTCTCGAGCATGGGCAGCTCGGCCAGCCCCGCGCGATCGAGGCGTGGAAACTGCGGCCCGCCATGACACACGGGAAGGGCGCAGCGGTTTTCGAGCAGAGTGATCGCCTGTCCCGTGTCGCCACACGGAATGACGGCGGGGCCTCCACCGGGGCCTGGCCCCGTGGGTGGTCCCGCAGGCTCACCCACCATGCCCGTGCACGCCGAAAGGAGGCACGCCGACAGAGCGAGGGGGAGGCACCGCATACCCAATTGGGGCCAGAAAACGCGCAGAAATGCACTTACATTTGCTTCGCGATGCGCGAGCAGCCCGACAATCCCGAGGATTGCAGCCATCCGAGTGATTGGACGGAAGGCGTATCCTAGCGGAGTGAGGCCGTTCGTCCGCATCGCGCTCGCCGCCTTCGGCCTCGTGCTCGCGGCCTCGGCCTGCTCCGGCGACGGACATTTCCCCGTCGTGGTCGACCTCCGAACGGACTACGCGCCCGGCGGAGACTTCTTCGCCGTACGCACGGAGATTCGAGCACGCCGACCCCACTCCGGGTGAGCCGGCCGTCGGCCGAGAGGATCGCGCTGCGCTCGCCTCCGACGACTTCATCGACGGAAAGCGTGTGGCCGAGCTCGAAGTCGCGCCCGGGAGCTACGTCGTCACCGTGTCCATCCTCGACTCCGTCGGTCGCATCCTGGCGGCGCGCCAGATTCCAGTCGAGCTCGTGCGAGGGACGGCGCTGACGGTGCTCATCGCACGCAACTGCTCCAGTCCCGACGGGTGTACGCCGGACTGCCGCATGCCGGCGGACTGCGAGCCGCCTGCGGCCACCTGTGCAACCGTCGCGTGCACCGATGGATTGTGTCTCTATCCGCCCGTCCCGGGCGCCTGCGCGATGGACGAGTACTGCAGCGCCACCCAGGGATGTCTGCCACTCGTGGAGCCGCCGATGGACGGCGGCGCGCCCGACGACGGCACCACGTGCACGCCGGATTGCACCGGTCACACGTGTGGTGACGACGGCTGCGGAGGGAGCTGCGGCAGCTGCATGGCGGGGAGCTGCGTCGACGGAAACTGCGTCGTGTCGTGCACGCCGGATTGCAGCGGGCGCACGTGCGGTGACGACGGCTGCGGCGGCAGCTGCGGCAGCTGCCCGAGCCCGCAGACGTGCTCGGGGAGCACGTGCGTCGATCCCCCGCCGGACTGCAGCGGCCTGTCCTGTGGTCCGGCCCGGAACGGGTTCGGCGGCGCCGACGCCTGCGGCACGTGCAGCTCCACCACGAGGTGCCAGGGCGGGACGTGCGCTTGCGTCGATTTCACCGGCGGGTGCACGCCCGGCGCCGCCCAGTGCTGCAGCGGGCTCGCCTGCTCCCCGACCCGGGGCACGTGCTGCAGGCAGATCTACCAGAGCTGCTCGGCTCAGTCCGACTGCTGCGACGACCGCGCGTGCGTCAGTGGCGCGTGTTGCGTTCCGATCCGTTTCGGGTGTTCGAGCGACGCCCAGTGTTGCAACGGGCACAACTGCAACCTGGGCGTGTGCTGCATACGGCTCGGAGTGGGCTGCAGCATGGACGACCAGTGCTGCAGGGGTAACTGCAGCGGCGGCGTCTGCGTATAGACCGTTGGGAAGCAAGACTCCCCACGACGCGTAGGACCGGGTGTGAAGGAAGAGGCGTCACGACCCACCGTGTGGCCGGAGCTGCGAGCCAAGCTGGCCAGCGACCCCCGCGCCCACGCTCTCGATTTCGCCTACTTCATCAAGGAAATCCGGAACAGCAGAGACAAGGGGCGCCCGTGGGCCATGGAGAGGCTCACCCTCTATGACGCGACCGCCATGCTCTGTCGTGGGGTGGCGATGGGTCAGGGCGGGTTCATGGCGCGACCGGCAGCCCAGCTGCTCGCTTGGGCGAGGGAGATGGTCGCGGAGGACTCCACCCTGAAAGAGGATCTCCGGACCTGGCCGCTCACGCCGCTGGCGATCTTCGCCCTCGCGGAGGGGCTGGGGGAGGAGGTGAAGCCGGAGGAGCCGGCGGGCTTGCTCGACGAGCTACGCGCGCTCGAGATGGATGACGAGGTGGACACCCTCCGGATCGCCTGGGCGAGCCTGGCCTGGGGTCGGGCCGACGGGCTCAGGCCGTTTCTGTTCACGGAACCCGCTGCACAGCCCCCTGACCCGGCGACCCAGGAGCTGCGCGGGCCGCACAACTCGGCGATCTTCCTCGCGCGCTGCATGCTCCACGACGCAGGCGAAGACCTGCTGATGCAGGCGTTTCACAACTACCTGCACCAACTGCCGTTGAATCTCGACACCGGTTGGGCGAGCTGGCCGGAGCTCCTGTGGGCTGCGCGGGCGGTGCACGCGGTGGCGCTCGGTCGCCCACCCGGAGAGCTCGGCAAGTGGCTGGGCGAGGTGGCCGCGGCGGCGTGACAGCTCAGCGTGCGAGGCGGTCGATCACGCCGAGCGCGCCGAAGATGTCGATCAGCACGACGACCGGCGGCACGATCCACGCGAGCGGATGACCGGTGATGCCCAGATATGCCGCGACCCACGCGGTCGCCATCAGGCCGAAGCCGCGCGCGTACGAGCGCACGTAGAAGTGCGCGCCGCCGAAGCACCCGAAGACCATCGGCAGAAAGAGGCCCGCGGCGATGGCCACGCGCTTCTTCCGCGGCGGCATGGCGTCGTCGCGCGCCGGGCCGCCGCGATAGGGGCCGTCACCTTCGAGCTCCATCGCCTCGGGGGCGTTCGGCGCGGCGTCGAGGGGATCGACGTCGTCGTAGTCGTCGAGCGCGGACAGGACCGCCAGGGCGCGCTCCGCTTGATCGGCCGGGACCTTGAGCGGCATCTGCAGCGCCGACGCGATGAGCCCACCCATCATCGCGTTGTGCTCTTTGCCCGGCACGATGGCGGTGATGCCTTCCTGCGCGAGGAGGTCCACCAGCATCTCCGCTTCGACGGGATTGGCGAGTTGGCGGATCGTCACGAGCTCGGCCATGGCCGCCAAGGTGAGGCGTATGGGCTACGAGAGCAAGACCAGCAGCCCCATCAGCGCGGGCGAAACCGGATGGGCAAGCCGCCCGAAGGCGTGAGCGTGATGTTCCGGCGCATGGTGCCGATCTGGTGGAATGGCGCGCGCTCGGGGACGAGGCGCGAAAGGACGGTCGCGAGGACGATCCGCATCTCGTAGAGCGCGAAGGCTTCGCCGATGCATCGGCGGATCCCGCCGCCGAAGGGGAAGTAGGTGTTGGGGCTGGGGCGCTTGCCGAGGAAGCGATCGGGATCGAAGCGCTCCGGCTCGGGCCACACCTCGGGGTTCATGTGGGCGAGGTAGATGCTGCACCCCACGACCACCCCGGGCGGCAGCGACTCGCCACCCACCGTCTCGCGCTCCATGAGCACGCGGCCCACGCCGGGGATCACCGGATGGATGCGCAGCGACTCCTTGATCATCGCGTCGAGATAGTGGAGCTCCGAGCTCCTGTCGGGATCGATCTCGCCGTCTGGGAACACGTCGTCGATCTCGCGCTGGACGCGCCGGAGCACGGCGGGGTGGCGGGTCAACCGGTGAATCGTCCAGGAGAGCGCGGTGGCGGTCGTCTCGTGGCCGGCCACCAGGAGGGTCAACAGCTCGTCGAAGATCTCTTCGTCCGTCATCGGCGAGCCGTCTTCGTAGGTCGCCCCGAGGAGCATCGACAGGATGTCGTCGCGCTCCTCGTATCCCTCGCGGCGGCGGAGCGCGAGCAGCTCGAGCGTCTCTTCGTAGGCGGCTCGCCGGAGCCGGAGGAAGCGGCCCCACGGTGAGCGCGGCCCGAGGTCGCGTTGAAAGGCGCCGATCAAGAAGAGCGGGTTGTCGAGGATGCGCGTGGCCTTCACCAGCTTGTCGCGCATCGAATCCATCGCGGCGCCCTCCTCCATGCCGAAGACCGTTCGCAGGATCACGTCCAGGGTGATGGCCTGGGTCTCGGTCTGCATGCGGAAGGTGCGGCCCTTGGGCCAGCGGGCGATGCGCGCGTTCGTGATGTCGCGCATGGCCGCGCCGTAGGCGCGCATGCGCTCTCCGCGAAACGGCGGAAGGAGCAGGCGTCGCTGGGCACGGTGGCGTGACCCATCGAGAACCAGGACCGAGTGCCGGCCGAGGAACGGCGCGAGCACCTGGTTCGCCTGACCGGCGTGCATCGCATCCATCGAAGCGGCGAACACCTGCTTCACGGCGCTCGGATCGGAGAACTGCACGATGGGAGGCGTCGATGGGAGCCGGAGCGTGAGGTGGTCGCCGTACTGCTCGCGACAGGCGGAGAGGAAGGGAATGGGACGAAAGAGGAAGCCCGCGAGCTGGAGCCACGGGTTGGCGGTGGGGCCCGGCGGCAGGCCGTCCACCCGCGCGTGCTCGCCGCCATCGTCGGCGATGCGCCGCGCGGCGATCTCACTGAGGGTGGGGAGGGCCGTCACGAGGACAGAGTAGGACCAGCGACCGGGCAGGAAAAGTGGGGATCGCCATGACGACCATCGGCGAGTCACGGTGCTACCCTCCACGGGGTATTGCGCGGACTCTCGTCGCTGTTGCTGTTGATCTGTATCGGATGCGGCCGAGTGGGCTACTCGTCTGCGCTGACCACGGAGGACGGGGGGCTCGACGCGATGCCGGACGGCTCGCCCCTGGACACGGCGATGGATGGGGCGGATGCGGACGGCGCCGTGCCCCACGACGCCTCGGCGGCCGACGCCGTTGCGCCTGCCGACGCGGCGATCGACACCGGACCGCCCGACGTCGGTCCCTGTGACGAGTCCCCCTGCAAGCTGGTGGCGCCGCAGTGCGGATGCGCGGCGGGGCTCGCCTGTCAGCGCCCCCTGGGCGACGACCCGACGCGGGGCTGCGAAGCGCCCGGGACGTCGGGCGTCAACGAGACCTGCCTGGTGAACTCGGAATGCGACACGGCGCTGGTTTGTGTGGCCACCGGCTTTTCGACGGGCCTCTGCACACCCTACTGTGCCTCCTCGGCCGACTGTGGGGGACGGACCTGCATCGAGCTCGTCGTCCGCACCGAAGACGTCGGGGCTTGTGCTTCGTCCTGCGATCCCATCGCGGGCAGCGGGTGTGGCGGCGGAGCGGGCTGTGGAGTCGCGCTCACCCGCGACGTCCCGGCGCGCGCACTCACCTACGTGCCGGTCTGCCACGATCCGGCCCTCCCCGCGGAAGGGGAGCCATGTCCAGAGTTCATGTGCGGACCACAGCTGGTGTGCATGGGAGGCTCCTGCCAGCCGACGTGCGAGGTGGGCGCCGGCGGTTGCGGGGCCGCCGCCTGTCGTTCCCTCAGCCCTCCTCTGATGCTCGGTGCCCGGGAGATCGGATATTGCGGCTGAATCTCGGTCTGCCGAAAATGATCGAGAGCTGTCCAAAGAGGACGCGCTCGCGCGCCTGAGTGGAAAGAGGGCGAAAGGCGCCCCGAACACAGGAGATCCATGGCCCAGCACAAGTACCTCGTCCTCTTTCGCCGCGAGCCGGGCGAGCGGCCAGCCGCTGCGAAGCCGCCGTCCCCCGAGGAGATGCAGAAGATGTTCGCCGCCTATGGCGAGTGGATGAAGAAGTTCGAGGACCGGATCCTCGATCCAGGCGCCAAGCTGAAGTCGGACGGCAAGATGGTCAGCGCCTCCGGGGTCGCCGACGGGCCCTATGTCGAAGCCAAGGAGCTCATCGGCGGCTACATGATCCTCTCCGCCGAGAGCTACGAAGGGGCGGTGGAGGTGATGAAGGCCTGCCCGGCGATCCAGGAGCCCGGCGGCTTCATGGAGATTCGCGAGCTCGCAGGCGGCATGTGACGAGCGCCTCCGGCGGAGGCTCGACGCCTCCGGCGGGGGTTCTCGAGCACCACTTCCGACATCACTACGCGCGACTGGTGGCCGTGTTGGTGGGCCGCGTGGGGCTCTCCCATCTCGAGACGGTGGAGGACGTCGTTCAAGATGCGCTCCTGGTCGCACATCGCGCGTGGGAACGGGACGGCGTCCCCGCGGACCCGACGGCGTGGCTCTACCGCGTCGCTCACCGGGATCTTCTCGACGCGCTTCGGAAGGAGCGGCGCCACAACAGGATCCTCGACGCCGCTGCCGCTCGCGCCGTCTCGAAGGCGATCACCGAGCCAGAGCCCCCGGCCTTCGAAGGCGAGGTGAAGGACGAGCTCCTGCGGATGCTCTTCGTCTGCTGTGCCGACGAGATCCCGCGCGATTCGCGGCTGGTGCTGGCGCTCAAGACCCTGTGCGGCTTCAGCGTGAGCGAGATCGCCTTTCGCCTCTTCACTACCGAGGCCAACGTCTACAAGCGGCTCGAGCGCGCCCGCGCGCGGCTCTCGGAGCTGGCGGTGGACACCGAAACGCCGCCCCTCGAAGCGCTGCGCTCGCGGCTCTCGAGCGTGCGGAGTGTTCTCTACCTCCTCTTCAACGAGGGCTACCTGTCGCTCCACGACGACGCCGCGATACGCGTCGAGCTCTGTGACGAGGCGATCCGTCTCGGTGGTGCGTTGGCCGAGCATCCGGTCGGCGGCACTCCCGAGACCTTCGCCCTTCTGGCCCTCATGCACCTTCACGCGGCCCGCCTGGCCGCGCGTCAGGATGCGAGCGGCGGGCTTCTGCTCCTCGAAGAACAGGACAGGAGCCTCTGGGACGCGGCGCACTTGGGCGCCGGCGCGCACTTTCTCGAGCGGGCGGCTCAGGGCGAGGAGCTCAGCCGTTTTCACGTCGAGGCCGCCATCGCCGCCGAGCATTGCTTCGCACCGTCCTTCGCCGAAACCAAGTGGTCGAAGATCGCCGGCCTCTACCGGTTGCTGGAGCACACCGAGCCGTCGCCCATCCACGTGCTGAACCGGGCCATCGCCACCGCCGAAGCCGAGGGCGCCGAGGCCGGCCTCGCTCTGCTCGAAGGTGTCGTGCCGCCGAGCTGGCTCGCAGGTCACTACCTCTTCGATGCGGCGCTGGCGGACCTGTATCGACGCGCCGGCCGAGGGGAGCTCGCCCTGCGTCATCGTGACGCAGCCCTCGAAGCGGCGCCCTCCGATGCACTTCGCGCGCTCATGCGCCGGCGTCTCGCAGAGCCGTGACTGCCAGCGTCACTCGCAGCGCAAGACCGGGTCCGAGAGCGTCGTCTCGATGCGAAAAGACGAAAGCGTCGTGTGGCGCTCGGCGAAGAACACGTGGAGCAGGTAGCGTTCGCCGGGGACCAGGCCGAGGTCGTCCACGGCCACCTCACCCTCCTCGGCGCTGTGCACGCCGCCGAGGTCGATGACCAGGCGCCGGTCGATGAAGACGAAGACGTCGTCGTCGCCGCGGAAGCGGAAGGTCTCGCCGCCCTCGTAGATGAAGGAAGTGACGGCGGCCACCGTGAAGTGGAAGTTGTGCATCCGGCCTTCGTTGCCGAAGAGGCGGTCGTCGATGGGGAAGAACATCGGGTCGTCGAAGACGAAGGTGGACGCCTCCGGTCCGTCGGGCGCGAGGCGGAGGTCGAGGGGCGCGCTCAGATTCACGCCCGGTACGTCGCGGTACCACTGGTCGAATTCCGTGCGACCCGAGGTGGTGGGCGTCGGCCCCGCGTAGACCGGGAGGTCGTCCGCGCCGAGCATCGTCTCCACGATGCCGGGGTCGGAGCCGATGGCCATCCGCTCGAAGTCGGGATGGGACTCGTGGAAGTCGCGCACCGTCGCCATGACGACGGGCGGCAGCGGATGGGGCGCCGAGCACGGGCCCCAGCGGCCGTCGCGGCAGGTCTCAATCCCCTCTCCGCACGGCACCGTGCAGGGCCGTTCGACCACGGGCACGGCGCACTCGCTCAGTCCATCGTCGGTGCACTCGCGCGTTCCCGACCCGCACGCGTCTTCGCAGGCGAGCACGGCGGGGTCGAGCTCACACGCCTGCCAGTACCCGTCCACGCAGCTCTGGACGCCCGGCCCGCAGGCGGTGGTGCACGCCCGCGTCCCCGCGTCTTCGCATCGCGCGACGAGCAGTCCGGTCTTGGTCCCGCATCCGGCGAGCGCGAGCGTCACCACCATGGCGATCCCGCAAACGAATCGTTCGACGCCCATCTCGGGACGATGGTATCGCGTGACCGATGCAGGACTATCAGAACATCTATCGTCACCATCCGGACCGCTACCAAGAGCTGGTGGCCCACGAGGACGCCGACGGCAATCTCGCGCCGGCGCTCGACGCGGTTCACGGGCTCGCGGGTGCCGACGTCCTCGAGGTCGGCGCGGGCACTGGACGGATCACCCGCCTGCTTCTGCGTGAAGGCGTGCGGCGCGTCCTGGCGACCGACGCCGAGTCGGCGATGCTGGAGCAAGCCGAGCGCTCACTGGGCGAGCATGGGAACCGCATCCGCTTCGAGGTCGCCGACGCGCGATCGCTCCCGGCCCCGAACGGCAGCGTCGATCTCGCCGTGGCGGGCTGGGTCTTCGGTCACTTCCGCCATTGGATGCCCGACGACTGGCGCCGCTCCGTGGGCGCTGCGCTCGATGAGATGGAGCGGGTCACCCGTAGGGGCGGCCATCTCGTGGTCATCGAGACTCTGGGCACCGGCTCGGAGGAGCCCAACCCGCCCAACCCGGCGCTCGCCGAGTACTACGCGTGGCTCGAGACCGAGCGCGGGCTGTCGCGCCGCTCCATCCGCACCGACTATCGCTTCGCATCGGTCGAGGATGCGGCGCGCATCACCGGCTTCTTCTTCGGCGACGATTTCGCGACACGGGTGCGCGAAGAACGATGGACGACGGTCCCCGAATGCACGGGACTCTGGTTTCGGACGCGCTAGCGCGTTGCGTGGTTGGTCTCGACCCGCCCGCTGTGCGCCTCTTCGTAGGTCACGCACACCTTGCGGGGGTCGATGTGCAGCTCGCTGGCCACGACGCGCGCCGCCGTGTCGAGCAGCCGCTCGATGCGGGCGTCCGACTCACCCTCGAAGGAGATGACACGGACGATGGGCTCACCCTCGTCCCACTCGCTCTCCTCGCGGCCGGGCGGGAGCTCGTGCCAGCTGGCCCAGACCGACTTCTCGTCCATCTGGGTGGCGAGGGCCACGCGGGTGCAGAGCTTCTTCATGGCTGCTTCGGCGTCGAAGGTTTCGGCCTGGGGCAGCGCGCGGATCTCGAAGATAGGCATCGTGGCGCGGACGCATATCACGGTGGATCCAGCGTCTGAAGCCTCTCTAGAAACTTTTGTGAGAGGCTCTCCTACACGTCCTACCTCTTCCTACCGTCCGCGATGATGGGAGTGGATCACGCGGGCCGCGGCTCGACGAGGCCGAGCTCGTCGAGGACGAAGACGAGCGCACCCTCGGGTGCCTTGCTCCAGGGCGCGGCCTGGTCGTTCTTCTGAAACTCGATCCGGTAGCGTATGCCGTCGCGGTAGTAGCCCTGGCTCACCAGGACCTTGCTCTCTTCACCGAGCGACTTGGTGTGCCGGCCGGACAAGAGATGGTAGCCCCGCTCGTGCAGGGCGCGGCGGCCGAGCGCGCGATTGCCCGTCTTGATGCGCTCGATCACGTCTGCGCCGAGCTCCTCCCCCGTGACCTGGGGGAGGGGCCGTTCGAGCTGATGAAAGGGCTGCAAGAGCTCGTAGTCGTCGAAGACCTCGCGCCAAGCCGCGAGGGAATCGTCCGGCCAGCGGAGCGGATGCGGCACCGCGACCTTGGCGTCACTGGCGAGCTCGACCGTCTCGTCGTTCTGATCGGCATAGGTGCCGTCTTCCGCGATCCGAAAGAGCACCACCTCCCCCGCATCGCCCTGATGCGCCGCCCACACGACACGGCGCGCCAGGTGCATCATCAAACGGTGACGCGCCCAGTATTTCTCGAAGTCCTCGAGAGGCCAGCGGCGGTCGCCCAGCATGGCCCGTTCGAGTGCGTCGATGCGGAACATGGCGATGGCGCCGACGTCTTCCTTGAGCTCCTTCCACGCCACTTTGGCGGCCGCGAGCTTGTCGGGGTCGTCCTTCTTGGCACCGCGCGGCAGCACCTTCCGCCGGTTGCCCTTGGCGTCGATTATCTCCGGCATCAGCTGCTCGTCGAAGCCCACGCGGAAGCTCCGCGGACCAAAATCGAGGAGCAGGGTGCCGTCCTCGTCGAGACCAAGGGTCGGGGTGAGCTGGTCGTCGAGCTCGTCTCGGGTGACGCTTTGAGACTCCGCCAGCCGGTCGAGCGCCTGCTCGGCGGCGATCTGCGCGCTGTTGTACGAGGAGGAGCTCTTGGCGCCGCGGAAGGCGATGGTGGCGAGCTCCATCGCCGAAGCCTCCGTCGGGATGTGTGCCAGCACGTCCACGATGAGCGGGTTTTTGAGCGCGGGCGTGGTTCGTCGGACCACCTCGTCGTCCGCCAGATGGACCAGGGCGTAGTACATCCAGCGATGGCGCTTGTCGCCGCCCGCCGTCTCCCATGCCGAGGCCACGGTCCAGGCGAACTCGGCCAGGCTGCGCTCGGTGCAGAGCTCCTTCACGCGGTCGATCCCGGCATAGGTCTCGGCGGGCGGGGAGAAGGCCAGCATCTCTCCCAGCCGCTTCATGGCCGACATCGGTAGCGCTTCTCCCGACGTCAAGAGCGGTCGCACGAAGCCCTCCGGCCGGTAGATGGGCGGCAGCTTCGGCGGCTTCTTCGGGCAGTCGAAGATCGGATCCCAGCCGAGGATCTCGTCGATCGCCGCCGGCCCACTCTTGCCGAGCTCCGTTGCGCGTTCGCGGATCCGCTCCTCGTGACCTTCGGCAGCCATCCATCGCAACGCCTGCTCCGCCGCGGTGCGTCGCTTGGAGCTCTTCTTGCCGACCGCCGCCGGGAGCAGCCCGGCGATCGCCGCCTCGGGGAAGCGGCGCATCCAGGTGCGCGCGACCTTGCTGACGTCGCGCTTACGGAGAACTTGCGCGATCGACGGAGCCAGCGCCGCGACCTCCGCGTCCACCACCGCCTGCAGCCCGTATTGATGATTCTGTCGCGGGACCTGCTCTTCCGCCCAGCGAATCAAGCCGGGCAGCGCCGCCTCGCCGGCTTCACCGAGGATCGACATCGCGGTGTGGCCGTGCTCCTTGTAGGGCCAGGTGCCTTCGTTCCAGACCTGGAGGCGGAGGTCGGGTCGGACGAGGACAGTGTCCTTTGGGTCCTTCGCCGGACGGTAGTAGTAGAGCTGGACCTTCCGCGGCCACTGCTTCTTCGGGTCGACCTCGGCGACGTCCTTCAGCCACTGCTCGGCCTCGGCGTCGTTCATCATTCGGTGCTGGTTCGTGTTCGGCTTGGGGTAGCTCTGACCGTGAAGCCGGTCCTCGTGCGGAAGCGCGGCCGGCAGGTCCTTGATGGCCTTCGCCTTGCGCTTGGGGCGCTCACCGCCGTCCCACGGAGGGGCGACCAGGATCGCCGGGAGCTGATTCGGTTTCGCTTCCGGCACATCGAGCTTCTGCGCCGAGCGCGCCGCCTGCTCGATCAGATCCACCGCCATGCGGGCGTTGCGGCCCTTCTTCTTGCGGTAGGGCTCGAGCGCCACCGCCCGGTCGGGGAAGCGGAGGAAATAGTCGACCGCGCGCTTGCGCACCGCCTTCTTGCCGATGTTCTTCGACAGGAATGCGGCGGCTTCCTCGCTATCCACACAAGCCAGGATGCGCGCCATGTCCTCGAAGTGGCTGGCGTGCTGCGACGTGTCGGCGACCTCGTAGATCATCGGCAGCGCCGCCTCGTCGAAGCGATCCAGGATCGTCTCGAGCGACGAGTGTCCGGGGCCGGCGCGCTTGGCGACGCGTGTGGCGTCCTCGAGAGAGATGCGGGAGCGATGCAGCACCGAAGGCGCCCACCATTCGTAGCGCCGCGTGGTGTCTTCGAGATAGCCCTCGGTGAGCTCCTTCACCCAGGTCTCCTCGTTGGGGAATCGCTCGAGGATGGCGGTCTTGACCTGGAAGGGGCCTCGTTCGAAGAGCGGTGTGACCCGCGCCTTGGCGTCCCGATACTCCCCTTCGCCGGCGCGGAGCAGGGCCTCGCGAAAGTAGCCGACGTGATTGAGCGCCATCGGCTCGTCGCGGCGAGTGATGGTGAAGCCCTTCTGGTCCTTCACACGGTAGCTCGGTGATCGGACGTAGAGGTCCGAAGCGGCGGCCCAGGTTCCGATGGCGCGCGGCAGCCCGAAAGCGCCGACCATGAAACGGGCGTGGATCACCCCGGCTTGGGGCGTCATCAGCCACAGAAGCGTCACCACCTCGTCGGGCGTGCTGGCGTCCGGCGGCTCTTTTTCGGCGAGGAGACGCGCGGCGTGCTCCGTCCATTCGCGGATGTCCGGCTCGGCGGTCTCGAGCCCTTCCACGTAGCGCTCGGGCGCGCGGAACTTCTTCTTGATGTTCGACCAGTAATAGGCGGTCGTTCGAGGCTTGTCTTCGCCGAGCCCCTCTGCGCTCAGGACCGAGACGCGATTTCGCGCCTCCTCACTCCAATGAATGATCCCCATTCAGACGACCTCCTCACACAGACGCACGCGGAGCAGCGCGTCGACCCACGCGCGGGCAGCCAGCGTTTCGACTTCTTCGTCACCGCTCGCCTGCGCGCGGCGCACCGCGGATGCCACCGCGCTGACACGCTCGCTCGTCTTCGAAAGCCCTATCCGTGACAGGCGCGCCGCCGCCGCGGTGATGCGCTCACCGTAGGTCGGCGAGACGTGGCGCAGCCCGCGATGGGCCCCTTCCGCGAGGACCTCGGCCGCGCGGTGAAGCGCCTGCGTCGTTGGATCGCTGGCGATCACGTCGTCCTCGATCTCCATCGGATGCTTGGTCTCTTCCGGCGCGAGGTCGAGGATGTGGAGCTCGTCGGCGAGGACGGCGATGGGCGTGACCAGGATGCCCTGGGCGGTCCGATGCACGGTGCCCGACACGTAGCGCGGCGCGCCCTCCGACCCCGAGAGCACGCGCGCGAGCAGATCGAGGGCGCCCGGCGCGGCCGCGCGATGCACCAGGCGCAGCACGAAGGGCTGATCGAGAGGGTCGGTCGCGAGCGCGCTGAGCTGTTGTGCGCCGGGGGCGTAGAGCATCTTCGCGATCTGCCCGATGGCGATCACCCGGAGGTTGTCGGCGAGGAGCTTGGGTCGAAGGAAGCGCGGCGGGCGCTCGGCGAGCTCGCGGGAGAGCGCTTGGACGTCGGTCACCCGGAGCGGCTCGGGGAGCTCGTCCCAGCGATGTTCCGAGGGCGCGACGCTGGTCCGCGCGATCGCGCCCTTCTTGAGGACGAGCAGGCGGTTCGCTCGCCGCTGCGCTGACTGCGTGACGACCTTGCCCTTGGCGAGGGACGCGAGGGTGGAGCGGGCGGCGAGCTGTTTCTTCGCGAGCGCGTCGCCGCTCGGAACGGGCTGCCCCTCCTCGAATTTCCACTCCCGGCGGAGCACCAGGGTGGTCGAGGTCTTCGAGTCGATGAAGAAGACGTCGGCGCGCCGCTCGTTGTCGGCGCCGGTGACCCGCGCCCCGAGCGCGAGGAGGCTCAGGTGCTTCATGTCGGTGCTCATCGACTCGCCGAGGCCGAGGATGCTGCGCGACGGGACCCCGTCGCCGCGTCGCGCGGCGCGGTCGCGCGCGTGGAGCTCGAGCACCAGGTCGGCGAAGGCGCTCACGTGGTAGTGCGCGCTCCGCGCGTGATAGGCGAGGAGCTGAGCCTCGATCTCGTCGACACAGAGCGACGGCCAGATGAGCTTCTCCTTGTCGAGCTCGCGGCGCACGCGCTCGAACTGCGCGGCCTGCGAGGGCCGGCCGTTGACGACGCCCTCGAGGAGGATCTCGTCGGCGAGGGCCTTTGCGCGGCCGAGGCTCGGCGCGATGGCCCCGGTGGTCGCTTCTTCGGCCGCCACCTCGACCTCGACGACGCTGCCCTCGGGCCTGGTCTCGTCGGCGACGCGGAAGGCCCACACCGCGAGGGTCACGAAGACGTGCTCGTTGAGGTCGCGCGAATCGGTCTGGGCGTGGGCGAGCTCGCGCGGCACCAGAAAGCGCACGGTGCAGGTGGAGAGCTCGACGGTCGGCACCGGATCCTCGGCGGTGGGGCGGCGCACCTTCGCGATGTAGCCCTTGCGGCGCAGCGACCGCGCGCGGCTCATGGCGCGCTTACCGGCGAGGGCGGTGAGCTCCTCGTCGTCGAAGATCGCCGGCGACCATTCGACCAGCGTCTCGGCGCGCACCTCGCGCACCTCGGGAGGCGCGCTCGCGCGGCCCGCCTGGAACTGCTGGTAGGCGAAGACCAGCCCCACGCGGTGGCGACACTTGCCGCGCGCGCCGCAGGTGCAGGGCCAGTCCTTGAGCGGCGTGTCGTCGGGGATGGTGGTCACCACGCCGTCGTCCCAGCGGCCGATCACGGTGCCGTCGTCCTGGGTCTCGATCTCCGGGACCTTCCCCGCGTCGATCTCCTTCTGCGCGCGCTTGACCAGGCCCTTGTTGGCGAGGGACGCGAGGGCGTCGGGGGTGAGGCGCAAGAGATCGTCGCGGATCGTCACTTGCCCACCTTCTCGGCGATGAACTCCGCGAGCTGCCCCGGCGTCATGGCGCCCACGTGGGCCCCCAGCTCCACCATCTGCGCCGCCATCTGGCGGTCGAAGTTCGGCGTCGCGTCCACCTCGAGCGCCGCGAGGCCCAGCACGGTCGTCTTCTGCTCGCAGAGCCCCTTGATCAGCTGAAGGAGCCGGTAGGGGTCGCCGCCTTCGAAGAAGTCGCTGATCAGGACCACGATCGCGCGGCGCGGAGCTTCGACGAGCTCGGTCGCGTACTGCACCGCGTTGGCGATGTTGGTGCCGCCGCCGAGCTGGACTTTCATGAGCAGCTCGACCGGATCGACCACGTCGTCCGTCAGGTCGACGACGTTGGTGTCGAAGGCGACCAGGTGGCACTTCAGGCCGGGGAGGCCCCAGAGGCACGCCGCGGTCACCGCAGAGTGAATCACCGAGCCGGCCATCGAGCCCGACTGGTCGACGAGGAGGATCACCTGCCACTTCTCGGTGTGGCGCTTGGTGCGCGAGAAGAAGAAGGTCTTGTCGAGGTAGATCTTCTTTTCGTCGGGGACGTAGCGCCCGAGGTTGGCGCGGAGCGTCCGCTTGAAGTCGAAGTTTTTGCTGTTCTTGAGCGGGGAGTGGCGCCGGCGATCGAGGGTGCCGCTGAAGGCATTCCGGATCTCCTTGGCCATCTTCTCCATCAGCTGCTTGACCACCTCGGCGACGATGCGCCGCGCGAGTACGAGCACCTTGTCGTTCATCAGGTGCTTCGTCTTGAGCACCGCCTTCAGCAGCGTCTCGTTGGGCTCGATCCGTTCGAGCACCTCGGGGTTGGTCACGACCTCGTGGATCTCGTAGCGCTCGACGGCGTCACGCTCGAGACGCTCGATGGTCTCCTTGGGGAAGAGCTTGTGGACCTCGTCGAGCCAGGTGGGGACGTCGAGGACCGAGCCGCCGCTCCCCCCCGAGCAATCCGAGCCAGGCTCACCACCCCCCTGCCCGCGCACGCCTCGGCCCGCGAGGTCGCCTTCGCGGCCGTAGAGCCACTCGAGGGCGGCGTCCATCGAGCGCGCGGCGCCGCCGGGCTGGCCGAGCGCGCCGCCGGACGCCTCGCCAAGGATGAGACGCCAGCGGACGATGGGCTCGAGAGGCTCGTCTGCGCCGTCGCTCACGGGCTCGCCTCCGCTTCGTTCTCGGGGGTCCAGGGACCGAGGCCGTACTTCGCCTCCCGCTCGTCCACGCGCGTCTCGAGGGCCTTCGAGCTGACCAGCGTCTTGGCCTCCACCGGCAGGCGCGTGAGCGACATGGGAGAGACCTTCTCCTCGCCGTGAAAGCGCAGGATGCGGCGCGCGAGGCTCTCCTTCTCGCGGGGCGGGAAGTAGCTGAAGGCGAGGCGCAGCGAGGGCAGGGCGATCAGGTAGTCCTCGTGGCCGAGGCTGGAGACGGTGTCGTCGAGGACCGAGAGGAGCGAGGTGTCGCGCTTCTTCTCATCATCCTCGTGATCGTCCTCGTGCTCTTCGCCGTAGAGCACCTCTTCACGGGCGAGGGCGAAGAGTCCGGCGAGCCAGTCGCCGAGCTGAGCGGGCTGTGACGCCTTGTGCAGCGCGCGCACCGCGTGCGCCTCGGCGTCCTCGGTGGACTCGAAGGTGCCCATGCTCCAGAGAAACCCGAGGGCCGCACCGCGGAGATCCGGCGGCGCGTCGTCGTCCACGGAGCGCCGGGTCATCACGCCCTGGGCCCGGTCGGCGTTGAGCCCGCGCGCGTTGCCGGCGAAGCGGAGCGCGTCGCGGATCGCGACCACCGCCTCGAGGAGCCCGGGGCCGACGTCGGCCTGGCTGCCGCTGATCCCCTCGACCAGCCACAGGCCGCGTTCGTAGGCGGCCTCGACGACGGTGCCGAGGGCCTCGCTCCGCGCCGAGCCGAGGAGGGTGTCGTGGCGATAGAGGGCGAGGAGCCGGGTCAGCGCGTGGCCCAGCCGCTGGAAGTCGTTCTCCTTGCCAGCGAGCGAGTGGAGCTGGGAGAGGATGCGCCCGCCGAGGAGCTCCATTCCGACGAAGGTCGCGGCGCCGAGGACGTCGGTGAGGGCGGCGAGGTTTCCCTCGGCCTGCTCGGCGGCCTCCTCCAGCTTCGCCCCGGCGGCGCTCATCAGGGACGCGCCGTAGGCCGACGCTTCGATGATCGCCGACTCCTGTTCGAAGAGCTCGAGGATCTCCCAGCGCTCTTCGAGCACCGGGTCCGTGGCCCAGCGCGGGCCGTGGGTGCGGATGAAACCGGGGATCCCGAGGACGTTGAGACGGTGCAGGACGCGGCTCTTCGCGAGGCCCGCGGCGTCGGTGAGATCCACCTCGACGCGGCGCTTGGTCTCCTTCGGAACGAGGTCGTGGTTTTCGAGCTCGCTCGCGACGTCGTGGATGAGCGGCGGGCGTGGCGTGTCGGGGTGGAGCTTGCCGCGCTTTTCGCCGGAGAGCGCGGCGACCACTTCGACCAGGATCGGATCGGTGCCGTGGCGGATGGTGCCGCGCTGGGTCCAGGGCAACGGCGCGTCCTGGGCGTCCTTCACGAGCGCGGCGGCGATGCCGTCGAGGATGTCGACGCGGGCGAGGTGCTTGTGGCCGCGCATGCGGGCGAGGCCCTCGGCCATGGTGCGAACGGCGATCAGATCGGCAGCGGAGACGCGCTGGTCCTTGTCGCGCAAGCGCTTGACGGCGGTCTCGAGGAGCGCGTCCGGGGCCTCGTCCACGCCCTCTTCCCAGACAGTCTGGTAGTACTGGGGCGAGGGCATGCCGGACTGGTAGCCGGTGAAGCTGTCGAGGCGGCGGAAGGAGTAGGGGACGAGGAAGCTGCCGTGGCGCGCCTCTTCGTGGGGCTGAGGCATCTCCGGGAGGGCCTCGCCGCTCTCCTTCGGGACCATGCGCTCGAGGGCCGGCTTGTGATAACCGCCGGTGAGCACGAGGACGTCGCCCTTGCCGGCCTCTCTGGCGTAGTGGGCGATGTACTTCGCCATGAACGCTTCGCGTGGCCCGTCGCGGTCGCCGCCGGGCAGGTCGCCGCGCAGGCCCTCGAAATACGCCCCGAGACGCTCCTCGAGGACGGCTTCCGGCATCTCCTGCTCGAAGAGGTGGTCCCAGAGCGCGTCCATGCCGTCGACACCGAAGCGCTCGCAGAGCGCCACCACCGCGTCGTTCATCCGGCGGTCGCCATCCGAGTAGCGATTCTCGACGCCGGCGAAGGCCTTGTCCCACGAAGGCAGATCGATGAAGAGCACGTCGGCCCCCGCCCTCGCGCCCTCCTTGATCGCGACCCACTCGGGCGAGTAGTCGCAGAAGGGCGACCATGAGGCGAAGCGCTGGTGGACGACGCGGGGCTCTTCATCCCCTTGTCCACCTTCGGCGTCGTCCACGACCGCCGGCGCGTGCCCGTGCCCATGCCCGTGTCCGAGCTCCACCGGAAGGTTCTGGTAGTAGCTGAAGATCGCGAGCGGCAGCTGATGCTCGAGGAGCAGCTCGCTGATGCGATCGTTCATGTCGGCGGGGCCCTCGATCAGCACGTACGCGGGCGCCAGCTCGCGGATCACGTGCCGCACCAGCCGCGCGCAGGCCGGGCTGTGGTGCCGGACGCCGATGTAGCGGATCGCCATCGAGGCTCAGACCATCTTCAGCCGGGGAGGAGGTTCCGCGCTTCGTAGAGCATCTTCCAGTGCTTGCCCTTCTTCTTGGGCACGCTCTGCTCGAGGTAGCGGCGGATGCGTTTGAGGTCGTCCTCGGAGTCCTTCGCCGCAGTGCCCGACAGGCACTCCACCACGTCCTCCGGCGTCCCGGCTTCGCCGCGCAGGTAGTAGCCGCGGACGCCCACCGTGTGCGCCACCGAGACGGCTTCGGCCGTCGACATCACGGTGGAGAGACGCTCCATCGCCTGCCCGTCGCTGGTCTCGCCGCTGCGAAGCTCGCGGAAGGTCGTCACCAGGATGTCGAGGACGTCGGGGTCCGGTGCGATGGGTACGCCGGACTTCTCGAGGAGCCGGCTCGCCTCCGAGCGCACGAGCGCCAGCTCGGTCTCGTAGTCGGCGATCGGGAAGACGGTCTCGAAGTTCAGGCGGCGCTTGAGCGCAGCGCTCATCTCGTTGACGCCGCGGTCGCGGGTGTTCGCCGTCGCGATGACGTTGAAGCCCTCGGTCGCGAAGACCATCCCGTGCGCGCCTTCGAGCTCGGGCACCGCGAGCACCCGGTCCGAGAGCAGCGAGAGCATCGAGTCCTGTACCTCCAGGGGGCAGCGGGTGATCTCCTCGAAGCGGACGATCTTCCCCTCGCTCATCCCCCGATACATCGGCGCCGGCACCAGCGCCTTCGGAGAGGGCCCTTCGGAGACGAGGAGCGCGTAGTTCCACGAGTACTTGATCTGATCCTCGGTGGTCGCCGCGCCCCCCTGGATGGTGAGCGTCGAGTCGCCGCTGATCGCCGCCGCGAGGAGCTCCGAGAGCAGCGACTTGGCCGTCCCCGGCTCGCCGATCAGCATCAGCCCCCGGCTCGTCGCCAGCGTGACCATCGCCCGGTCCACCAGCGACGGATTGCCCACGAACTTCTTTCGGATACCGAGGTCGGGATCGCCCAGGATGAAGCGGCGCACCGCTGGCAGCGACATCGACCAGCCCGGGGGCTTCTCGCCTTTGTCCTTCTCGCGCAGCTTCGACAGCTCCTCCGCGTAGAGGATCTCCGCCGGCGGCCGCTGCGCCGACTGTGCTTCGCCCGTCTTCTTCTTGGCCACGTGGCCTCCTCGGGGATGGTGGGCCGGCCAGGCTATCAGCGATCGGTGGGGGCGCCTATCGCCTCTTACAGTGGATGAAGCCCTCGCCCGGGCTGTGGGATGATGCGCGCTCGTGAGCGACGTGGATTTCCTCTTCGCCGGTGCCGGCGCTTCAGGTCTGGTCACCGCAGTGCAGCTCCTCGAACGCTTCGGGGAGGCCAGCGCGTGCCTCATCGATCCCAGCCTGGCAGACCTCGAGAACCGGACCTACGCCTTCTGGTGCACGGGGGAGCCACCGCTCGCCGAGGCGGTGAGCGCCACCTGGAAAGAGGTGGAGGTGATCACCGAGCGCGGCCGGGAGCTCGGCGATCTCGACACCTACCGCTACCACGTCATCACGGGCCGCGCGCTTCGCGAAACCTGCCTCGCGCGCCTCGAACGGGCGGGCCGTGCGGAGATCGTCCGCGCATCGGTGAACGAGATCGCGGAGGGGCCCGACGCGGTGGAGGCGCGTTTCTCTGGCGGCGCGCGGCGTGGGAAATGGCTTTTCGACAGCCGTCCCACCGCGACCCGGGTCCGCCCGGCCGACGGACACGTCGCCCTCACCCAGCGCTTTCTCGGCTGGGACGTGGAGACGGTGCACGACGCCTTCGACGATCGCCGCGTGACCCTCTTCGACTTCCGCACGCCCCAGGAGCACGACCAACGCTTCGTCTACGTGTTGCCTTTCTCGCGTCGAAAGGCGCTGGTGGAGCACGTGAGCTTCGACCCTTGCGATCATGCGGCAGCGCTCGGCGATTACGTCGAGCGAGTCCTCGGCATCGAGGACTACTCGATCGCTCGCCGCGAGTCGGGAGACAGCTTGATGACCGACGCGCCGTTCCCGAGGAAGCTCGGTGAGCGACAGCTCGCCATCGGGCTCGCCGGCGGTCGGCTCAAGCCGACCTCGGGATATGCATTCACGCGCATCGTCGACGACGCCGAGCGGATCGCCGAGAGCCTGGCGGCCGAAGGACATCCCTTCGCACTCCCCGAGACGCCATCGGTCTTCGCGTGGCTCGACCAGATCTTCCTGAAGGTGACCGCGCGTTCTCCGGAGCGCATGGCGGAGGTCTTCGCGGCGATGTTTCACTACAACCCGCCCGATCGCGTGTTCGCCTTCCTGGACGAGCACGCGAACGCGACCGACATCCTGGCCCTGGGGGCCAACCTCCCGGTCGGACCCTTTCTCCGCGTTGCTGGCCCGCGCTTCCTGAAGGACCTGCGCGTCGAGCTGAAGAACGACTGACGCCGCTTTCAGTCGTCCATCGCGCCGAAGAGCTCGCGGAGCTGCGTGACTTCTTCGAAGGAGGCGCCGTAGAGCCCGACGCGCAGCGAGATGTTGCTGCCCTCACCGCCCCACGGCCACCACAGAGCGAAGCAGACCACCGCTTCGTCGTCGTCGTCGCTCATCGCGTAGATCAGCTGGTCCGGCCTCACGCCGCCGGTCATCTCCGCGACCAAACGCACCATCTCCGGGGCGCGCTTGAGCGTCTTCGAGGTCCACTCGTGCGGGAAGGCGCCGGTCACCGCATCGCGCGCGCTGCCGATGAGGGTGAGATCGAAGGTCGACGCGACGCAATCGAAGCGACGGTCCCAACTCCAGCCGCGCGATACCCAGGCTTGGCGGAAGCGACCCAGCGCGTCGAAGAGTGGATCAGAGGGCATCGAAAGGGAGCGTACCTCAAAGCCGCCGAGCGGAGGCAGAATGGTGCACCTTTGGGCGGGAGAGGGCGGCGATCAGAGGCCGAGGCGCGCCCCGAGCGCGGTGTCGACCAGGGCCTCGGGATCATGCGCTCGGCGCAGGGCGCGGAGCCTTCGGATGGGCTCCTCGTAGAGGTCGCGGAGGAGCTGGTCGGAGCAGAACGCCTGTTTCGTGAGGTGGACCGTGCCCCCGTAATCCCGGACACAGACGGTCGTGAGCGCCTCGAGAGCCCGCGAAACGGGCGCGGGCGCAGCCCGGGGCGCGAGGAGAAAGGCGGCGGAGACCAGAAAAGCATCGAAGCCAGGATTGCTGGCGAAGACGAAAGGCTCGGCGGCCGGCAGAAAGCCCACATCGAACATGGTCGGATGGAGGTCGGCACGGCGGAAACGATCCATGGCTTCGCGAACGAAGCACTCGACTCGGAGCGCGGAAGACGCGGCGCGCCCGTCTGCGGGAAGGACGAAGCTCTGCTGGATGATGGTCGTCGCATGCCCCAATCGCCGCACCAGAGCGTTCGCATCGAGGTTCGCGTCCATGAAGAAGGTCGCGGACCAGACGTCGTCCACGAACTCCAGGGGTCTGCCTGGCACCCAGTTTCGCTCCCAGAACCACGAGGCGACGCCGGGCATGCTCCGGACGAAGAGCTCGATTCCGAGGCGCATCGGGCCTCGCTCGTGGGCGACCGTGGGCCGCCGCTCGGCGCTCTGCTCGTAGCGATGTCGGGTCAGCATCGTCTTGAGCCGGTCGCCTCGGCGGATGACGACCGAGCCCGCGCCCGGCCAGGATCCCTCGGCGAGGCCGTTGGGCAGATTTTCGGGCACGAGATGCGCGAGGCCGTCCACGCCCTCGAAGGCGTGCGCGCTCGAGCGGAGAGCCGACGGGCATCCGATGTCCAGAAGCGCGTACTCGACCTCCGTGATGATTCCCGTGAGCCCGAAGCCTCCCACGGCGGCATGGAAGAGGTCGGCGTTGTCGTGCCTCGAGCAACGCAGCGCCTCGCCGCACGGCGTGAGCAGACGGATGGCGCGGATGTGTCGGCTCTCGCGGCCGAGGCCCGGGGTCATCCGGGAGTAGGCGTCGGACGACGCCGAGCCGCCGAGCGTGACTCGGCTGGTGCTGGGCACGACCGGGATCATCATGCCGTGCAAGAGGGCGGCGGCCGCCGCGCGCCCCGTCGTCACCCCCGCGCCTGCGATCAGGCGGCGCTCGCCGACGTCGACGTGGAGGTGGTCGAGCCCCGACGTCTCGATCGCGACGCTCTCGGGCAAGCCCTGTCCGTCGAAGGCGAGACAAGCACCGAGAGGCGCGAATCGCCGGCCCCGCTCGCGAAGCCGCGCGATCAGATTCGCGAGCGCTGGCTCGGACGTCGGCGCGTAGACCTCCACCGCGCGTCGGGTGCGGATGCCGCCATAGGCCTCGAGGTCACGCTGCCCTCGGTAGGAGGGATGGACGGGCGCGCGGCGTGCGGGTGCAAGGGACGGCTCGCCGACCATCATCGGGGCGTGTCACGCATACACGACTCGGTCAAACGTGTACCGGGAGCGCGAATTCGTGCACATACGTCGAAGTTCCGTACGCCCATCCGCTCGCGTCACCTCCGCTCCACGTTCCCGCTCCCGTCGGAGATCATCTCGAGGTCGCCGACGTCGATCGCCACCACGTCTCCGCTCCCATCGCGGACGCGCACGGTGCCGCCGACGCGCTCGAAACGCAGGCCGCCGGAGTCGTCGACGACGTCGACGTCGCCTTCGACGTCGTAGCACTCCACGTCCCCCGAGCCGTCGACGATCGACGCGGAGCCGACCGTGTCGATGACGATCTGTCCCGAGTCGTCGGTGATCTGCGCGCCGCCCGCGATGCGGCGGACCTCGATGTCTCCGCTGTCATCGGTGAGGGCGAGCCAGGCGACGTCTTCGATGATGATGTCGCCGGAGCTGTCCTCGGCGTCGATCCCCAGCGCCGACGGAACGCGCAGGACCACGTCCGCATAGTAGCCGCCGGGACCGTCGTCCAAGAGCACGTGGCTGAGGATGCGCTCGCCGGCCTCCGTTTGTTGCAGCTGGATGTCGAGCGATTCGCGCGCACGATCGTCGTCGGTGATCACGGCGCGGTTGGTACGAAGCGTCACGTCGAGCAGGACGCGGTCTCTCGCCGGCTCGCCGATCACGTCCAGGGAGCCCGCGCCGACGACCAGCTCGAGGGCGGTGGCGTCGAGCACCCCGAGCTCGAGCTGTTCTCGGTGCACGATCCGGCTGTCGGGGGAGCAGCCGGCGAGGGTCGCGGCCCCGAGGCCCACGAGGGTGACAGCGATCAGGAAGTGTCGAAGCATGTCCTATCCTTTCGCCGCGCACAGGCGGCCATTCGTCGCGCCGGTCGCCCGGCGCGGAGCATTCGTCGACGCCGTGGTCAGAAGAGCTCGACGCCCCCCGTGATCGTCGGCCACACCCGAGCGCGCGGGCTCCCCGCCGTCGGCTCGTCGTGAATCATGATCGGCGCGCCGAGCCCCGACCGCGTTCCGACCTCGAGGTGCGTTCGGATCCCGATGCCGAGGTACGCCAGGAGCTGCGGTGTGATTCGTGCACCGAAGAGGATCCGCGCGTCGTAGAGCGAGCTCGGACCCTCCTGGGCCAGCTCCCGATCGAAGAGAATGTGGGCGAGGGCCTCGAAGTCGAGATAGAGCGCGTCCGTGAGGGTCGCGCGGGCGCCGAAGCCGACGCCGAAGGAGCCGGTGGGCTTTTCGATGAAGGGCTCGATCCCTGCGCTCACGATCGCATAGGTGACGGCGCCGCGATTGACGAAGGCGACGGAGAAGAAACCGTTGCTGTCGATCTCGGCGCGCAGATGATTGCTGCCGCGCCGCTGCACGCTGAACAGGCCGACGGACGCGTCGGCTTCCTCGGCGACGTTGAAGAGCCCGAGCTGCAGGCCGTGCACCCGACCACCGATGTTGAAGAGGCCGATCTGGGCACCGACGACCTCCGCCGCGGTCACGTTCACCGGCGCGAGCTGAAGGCCTTCCATCGGGCCGGTAGCGATGGCCGCGATGCCGCCGAGTTGAACGCCCTGGGCGGCGCCGAGGGCGATCGCGCTCACGCCGCCGATCTGCAGGCCCTCGAGGTCGCCGCTCTGGGCGTGGACGCCAGCGAGCTGGATGCCGTGCACGCTGCCGAGCGAGAGATCGACGACGCCCGAGAGCGCGAGCCCGTCGACCCCGCCGCTGAGCGCGCCCACGGCGCCCAGGGAGAGGTGGCGACGTTCGGTGCCGAGGTAGGCGCTCGAGACGCCGACGAGCGGAAAGAGATCCACGCCAGCCGCGATGCGTGTCGGTGCCGGTGGCTCCGCGGGCGCCGGCTCATTCGGCTCCGCGGGCGCCGGCTCCTCCACAGCTTCGGGCGCCGGCTCCTCCACCCCGGCGGTCGCCCGGGAGCCGTCCGCCTGGATCATCGCCAGCACCTCGACCGATTCGTCCCGAACCAGATTCGCGACAAGGAGGCTCACGCTGAGGGTGGTCTGGGCGCGGTCGGTGATCGGCGTGTCGCGTTCGAGGGCCTCGAGACCAGCGCGGCGAACCTCCAGATGGATCACGCCGTCCTTGGTGCTGTCGATGATCACTGCCGCGCCCTCTTCGGCCTCCGGACTGGCGAGCACGACCGGCCGCCCGAGGTCTGCCTCGAGCCCCTGGGCGAGCGCTTCGGGATCGAGCGATGACGCGTCGCGCACGAGCACCAGCAGCGGCGCCTCCCCGTCTTGCGCGGCGGCAGGTGTGGTCGCGACCAGCGCGAGGGCCGCGGCCAGGAGCGCAGGCGCGTGTCTCACGGCTGCTCCCCAATCCTCGTCTCGAGGGCGTCGACCAGCGCGCGGGCTTCGGTGCGACGGTAGGCGCCGTAACGTCCCTCGGCGAAGGGCGCGATGGCGTCGCGCGCCTCGGTGAGACGGCCCAGCCGCACGAGGGCGAGGCCGCGGTTGTATCGGGCCTCCGGCTCGTAGCGCCCGTGGGGGTATTCCGCGAGGTAGGCGTCCCAGGCAGCGAGGGCGTTCGCGGGGCTGCCGCCGCCGAAGTGCGTGTGATGAGCGCTCTCGAAACGACGACTCTCCGCGTCGTCGGGCGCTTCGCTCTCGTCGGCCGCCGCGACCCCTTCGGAGCTGGTCGCCGCGACGGCCGTCACTTCGCCTTCGACCGCGTCGCGGTCCGAGGTGCTCGGGACGGCCGCGCGACGGCGGTCGCCCTCGTTCGTCGGCGTGGGTGTCTCCACCGCCGGGGCGGGCGAAGGCGTCGGCTGAGGGAGGGGCAGAGGCGCCGGCTGAAGAACGGGCGTGTCTTCGTGCGCCGGCGGGGGCGCGGGGCGGTTCCGCGTCGGCGCCGCGTGGGTGGTCGCCTCCTCCGCCGGGCGCCCGAGCCCGATCGCCACCGCCCACGCGGGTGGGCGCCCGTTCCACCATGCCCAGATCGTCGGTGCTCCGGTGCCGATGGCCAGGAGCACGAGTGCCGCGGCCATCCACCGCGTGGCATGCGCTGTCCATCGCGGCGGGCGGCGCGGCGCCGGCGCTTCGCGCGGTCGATCACCGTCGAGAGAGCTCAGGATCCGCTTCAGCGTCCGTTCCGCTTTCGCGTCGCTCGTGCGCACGGAGTCGTCCTGTTCGCGAAGTGCGCGCGCGGCCTCGTCGACGATCGCGCCTCGCCCTTCGGCGAGATGGTCGAGCACCTCCGCGAGCGTCTCCTCGCCCTCCGGCTCGGGGACCATCTCCTCGCGCAGCGCACGGGTCGCCTCGTCGAGCAGGTCGTCGCTCACTCGATCCCCTCGGCTTCGAAGAAGCTGCGCAGCTCGGCGCGCGCGTGATGAAGGCGCCGTCGCACGGTTCCAGGCGCCACGTCGAGGATGTCGGCGACCTCGGTGCTCGTGCGTTCTTCCACCGCGGCGAGGATGAAGACCTCGCGATGTTCGATGCAGAGCGTCTCGAGACCCCGGGTGAGCGCCGCCGCGAGGCGCCGTCGCCGGGCTTCGGCTTCCGGCGTCTCCACCATCGCGACGACGTTCCGCGCGTGCATCCGTTGCGCGGCGCGCCGTCCGCGCTCGCTGGATCGGATGTGGCGGCGGCAGAGATTGACCGCGATCGACATGAGGAGCGTGCCCAGGGACGCGTCGCCACGAAAGCGATGGATCGCCTCGGGGAGCGCGACGAAGACGTCGTGCACCACGTCCTCCGACAGCGCTTCGTCACCGAGCATCCGGCGGGCGAAGGCGCGCACTCGTGCGTGGTGCGCTCGGTAGACCCGCGCGACCGCCTCGGGGTCGCGCTGGGCGATGGCGGAGAGCAGCGCCTCGTTCACTTCGAGGCGCCCTCGAAAGGGCACGACGTTCGATGGTGCGGGCTCGGTCACATCCCTCTGTGCCCGATCGCGGGCCGAGCGTTCGGGGTTTCGTGATTTTTTCATGAATTCGAGGCTCGGGCGCCCAATACTCCCACCCGACGCCCAAGAGAGCACTCGTGCACGTCGCCATTTTTGGAGCAGGTTCGATCGGTTGCTACGTGGGTGGCCGCCTCATGTATGGGGGCACCGAGGTGACGCTGGTCGGCCGGCCACGTTTCGGGGAGGAGATCCGGGCGCACGGCCTTCGCGCCGAAGGCCTCGATCAGGCCCCCGCCGTCATCCCAGCGGACATGGTGCGGTACGTCGAGAGCGCGGCAGAGGCGCGACGCGCGGCGGTGGTGCTGGTCTGTGTGAAGAGCGCACAAACGGAGGCGATCGCGCGCGAGCTCGCCGCGCTCCTGCCGGAGGCGACGCTCGTGGTGAGCCTACAGAACGGCGTCGACAACGCGCGCTTCCTCGGTGAGGCGCTCGGTCGACAACGGGTGGTGGCCGGCATCGTCGGCTTCAACGTCGTCGCGCGTGGCAGCGGCGTCTTTCATCGCGGTATGGATGGAGCGATCGCGCTCGAGAAGAACGCGCACGAATCTTTCGCGCCGCTGGTGAAGGCGCTCGAGAAGGGGGATCTGGTCGTGGAGGTTCACGACGACCTGGTGCCTCATCAATGGACGAAGCTCCTGGTGAACCTGAACAACTCGATCAGCGCGCTCTCTGGCGCGCCCACCCGCGAGCTCCTCGCGAAGCGCGCGTATCGCCGCATCGTCGCGGACGTGATCGCCGAAGGCCTCTGCGTCCTGCGCGCTGCGGGCATTCGTCCCGCGCCGCTGAGGGGTGTGCCGGTCTATTTGATGCCTCGCGTTCTCCGGTTGCCGGACGCCATCGCGCGACTGGTCCTGTCGGCCCAGATGAAGGTGGATCCCGAGGCGCGCTCCTCCATGTGGGAGGACCTCACGCGCGGCCGAAAGACCGAGGTGGACTATCTCAACGGGGCGATCGTGCGCCTCGCCGAAGCGAGCGGCGTGCGCGCGCCGCTGAACGCGCGGATCGTCGAACGGATCCGCGAGGCCGAGTCGGCGGGCCAGGGCGCGCCGAACATGGGCCCGGACGCGCTCGCCGCCGCCCTCAAGCTTCGCTGAGCTGGGTGACGTCCCGCACAAGCTCGGAGAAGATCACCGGCGACAGCTCACCCATCGGCGTCTGTCCGCGCGAGTCCCAGGACTGGGCGGAGCGCGTGACGGTCAGGTCGTCGAGGGTCTGCTCGGGCTCCTCGTCGAGGTAGCCGGTGAAGAGGCCGGGGTCGAGGTTCAAGCAGGCGCAGGCCCCGTTCGGGAGCTGCTTCTGCATCCAGCCCACGATGCCGCCGTCCATCGGAGGCCCGCGCCGCCAACCTCTCGCTTCGAGGCCGATCACCGCGCGGGTGGGGACCTTCTTTCCGCGGAAGCGCGCGAGCGCGAGCTCCTTCTTCTCGCTCTCCTCGATGGCGTAGGTCTCGCGACCGAGCTGGGTGAAGGGCTGCAGGATCTCGTAGTCGCCGAAGACCTCGCCCCATTTCCCGGCGTCGCTCTCCCCGAGATCGAGGGAGTGAACGATGCCGACCCGTGCGTCGTCGGCGAGGCTGATCTCCTCGTCCTCGGCGCTGGCGAGGGAGCCGTCCTCCGCGACGCGGAAGGTCTCGGTCACGGCGCCCGCCTCGTCGTAGCGCGCCCACAAGAGGCGCCGGCTCAGGTGGATCATCAGAGGGTGCTCGAGGAAGAAGCGACGAAGCTGTGCGCCGCTCCAGCGCCGCTGGCCGACCATGGCCAGCTCGAGACGAAGTATCTGTGACTTCGCCGCCGTCTTCGCGTCCTTCTTCAGCGCGCTGAACCGTTTGTAGGCGGCGGGGGCCTTCTCCGGGTCATCCTTGGCACCAGGCTTGGGCAGGCTCTTGCGCGGTTTGCCGTCGGCGAGGACGAAGGGCTTGAGGTGCTCGTCGAAACCGACCGTGAACTGGCGCGGGCCGTAGTCGAGGACCATCGATCCGTCGTCCTCGAGGCCGAGGTCGGGCACCAGGCGATCCGCGAGCTCCTCCGGCGTCAGGTTGCGCTCCTGGGCGATGATCGCGATCTTCTCCTTCGCGTTCTTCTGAAGGCCCTTGAACTTCACCTTCTGCGCGATGCCGTGCAGGTGCATCAGGGCGACGTCGCTGCCGATCGCGGTCAGCACGTCGAGACCGGTCACCGCGCGCGCATGGCCGCCGTCCCCGGGCCACCGGCGAATCAGCGGTGTGAGGCGCCGCGCGACCTCGTCGTCTCCGAAGATCGCGAGCGCGGTGAAGGCCCAGCCTTCCTTCGCGGGATGGCCCGCGGCCTGCCACGCTTCGAAGACCGCCCAGGCGAAGCGCGCGAGCGATTCGCGATCGCAGACCGCGAGCACGTCGTCGAGCCCCGGGTACTCCTCGCCCGGCTTCGACATGGCGAGCATGATCCCGACGTGCTCGATCGCCGACGGTGGGAGCGAGCGCTCGCGGTCCGCGAGGAGCGGCGCGGGCAGGGCGCTCGGCTCCCAGAACGACGGCATCGTCGGGAGCTTCTTGGGCAGGACGTCCTTGGGGTCGATGGCGAGGATCTGCTCCACGGCCCCACGCACCTCGTCGCCGTAGTCCGCGGCGATCTTCAGCACCGTCCCCTCGTGCCCTTCGGACTTCAGAAAGCGGAGCGCGGCCTCGCCTGCCCGGCGCTTCTTGCCGGCCCTGCCCACCGCCTCGGGGATCACACCGACCGCGGTCGCCTCTGGATGGCGCAGCATCCAGGTCATGGCGTCGTTGCGCGCGGACTTGAGGCGGATGAAAGCGTCGGCGACGTAAGGCGCGAGCTCCGGGATGTCGAACGGGCCGATGTAGGCGAGGCCGTCCTTCAAGTGCTCCCGGACGAAGTAGGCGACCGAGGAGTAGAGCGCGAGCTCGTGACGCGCGATGGCCGCGCGGAAGAAGTTGCCGATGTACCAGGGGTCCTTGGGGACCCAGTGCGTCACCGCTTCGGCCGCCACCGCGTCGGGGGCGCCGACCAGGAGCATCTCCTGGTAGTACATGGGCAGGGTGCCGGCGCGGAGCTTCGAGAGATGGGTCTCCCAATCCTGAGCGCTGGCGTTGGTCGCGTAACCCGGGGCCCGATGCGAGGCCTGCCACTTTTCCTTTTCGCCCGGCGCCCAGCTCATCTTCGACGGAACTCGAAGCGGGGTGACGTCCTTGATCACCGGAAGCTTCGGTCGCTTCGTCTTCTTGCTCCACGGCGGCGCGACGAGGATCTCGGGCAGTGAGTCGACGTCGGCGGGCGGCTTCTGCACGCGCGAGGCTTCGATCTCGGCGATGGCCGCCTGTTGTCCTTCCGGGAGCTCGCCGCGTACGGCGTCGACGACCTCGGGCATCTTCGCGATCACCGTGGTCAGGAGCCGCTTCGCGCCGTCGACGTTCTTGCCTCGCGCGGCGATGCGCGCGCTCAGCATGCGCGTCGCCCGGCGGGGTCGATTGAGCACCGCTTCCATCGCGATGGGCAGGACGTACTTGTCGCTCAGCCGATCGAGGAGGGCGTCGAGAGGCGTCTGTCCCGGGAGGATCGCGAGCGCTTCGTAGAGCTCCTTGGTGGTGTCGGCGTCGAGATACTCCTCACCGAGCCAGCGCAGGACGAAGGGGGTGAGCTCTTCGCCCAGGCCCTCGCAGAGCGAAGGGAGCTGATTCGGCCCCCGCCAGCGGCCGACGATCATGAAGGCCCGCAGCCCGATGAAGAGCGGCTCGAGCTGATCGGCCCGCGTCAGGCTGGAGACCACGAGCTTGCGCTCGAAGTCGAGCCCGCTCCCCGTGAGCTCGGCGACGGAGGCGTCGACCCACTCCTTCTCGGTGGGAAAGACGAAAGCGGCGGCGGCACGCGCGTCGTCGCCCAGCGCCCGATAGCCCGCCGCGACCTCGCGCGCCTCGGCGTACTGCGCGTCGTCCACCGAGGCGAGCCGCGCGCGGAGACGCGGGAACACGGTGGGGGCGGACTCGATCCAGTGATTGGAGGCTGGCGTCGCGGCGCGAGAGCGGAGCTCGGTGCCACTTCCGTAGCGCATCTCGAGAGTGCGGAACGCGGCGTGCGTCGCGAAAGCGGGGCCCTTGGTGGCCATCCAGAAGTCGACGAGCGGCGCCGTGATCGGCTTGTCGTTGTAGGCCCGCTTGAATCCGAGCAGACGCCCCACCACCCCCTGCACCGCGGCGTCTTCCGGCGTGGGAGGCTCCTGTGCGGCGAGGAACGCGAACGCCTTCGTGAGTCGCTCCGGCTCGGGCGCCGTCCAGGTCTCGCTCATCCGCCCCACCCAGCTCGCGTGAATCTTCTTCCAACTCTCCTCCGCGCTCGGCGTCGCACCGAGGAAGGAAGCGCTCGGGTGGCCGCGCCTCGGATGGACGAGGCGACGCCAGGCGGGGGAGAAGGTGATGCCCTCTTCTTCCGGCCCCGCGACGGCGCTTGTCTCCGTTGCCCTGGCCGTTTCCGTCGCCGTTTCCGTTCCCGTCGCCGTGTCCGTTTCCGTCGCCGTTTCCGTCGTCTCCGTCTCCGCTGCCGTCTCCGTCTCCGTTTCCGTCTCGGCTGCCGTCTTCGTCTCTGTCCCCGAGACCAGCGAGTATCCCTTCTTCGTCTTCTGCTGGATCAGCTTGTCGCGTTCGGCTTCGGCGGCCGCGCTGCTGGCGAAGCTCTTCGTCTTCTCCTGGCCGTTCGTTCCGATGCGGCCCCAGGCGAGGTGGAGATCCTTCCCCTCGACCTCGACTTCCCAGAACTTGGACGACTTCCCTTCGACGAGCTCGTAGCGCGGCATCGGCAGCTCCTCCTCGGCCCCAGATCTACGTCAAAGGACCGCCCGCGTCTTCCCTCTGTCGCGCCGATCAGGCGTGCTGCAGCACCAAGCCATCGCGGATCAGGCGCTCGATCAACACCAGCTTGCCGTCGTCGTCGAGGTCGCCTGGGAGGTCGCCGACGCGGAAGCGCTCGGTGGTGAGGGCATACGCGAGGGGCTCGGCGGCGTGCACCGGCATGCGGAGATTCGAGCCGTAGCAGGAGACGTAGACGAACGCGTCGTCGGTGCGAAGGTGGTAGAGGAGGTTGGGCCGCGCGCCGACCTCGCTGTCGAGGGAGAGCTCGGGGAGGCGAAGCACCTGGTCGAGCTGCCCCACGAGCAGCGAGTGGCGACTGGACACCAGGTCGTCGGCGAAGTGGTCCAGGGCCGCGTCGAAGTCCGCCTCTGCGGCGACCGTCGCCATGAGCTCATCGAAGAACTTCTTCGCCTGTGCGCAATCGTAGCCGGGCTTCGCGAAGCCCATCGGCAAGGAGCGCCGCATCTCGGGGTGCTTCACACCGACCTTCGCCACCGCTTCCAGGAGGAGCTGCACCCAACTCGGGCCGAAGGTGCCGACGGTGATGTGGAGGCTCGCCTTCTGGGTGCTCATGGCGTCGTGCATGATCCCGCGCGGCAGATAGAAGACGTCGCCCGCCTCGAGCTCGAACTCCATCGTCGGCGTGGCGTTCGGGTCGATGTCGAAGTCCCGGGGGTCGAAGGGCTCGCCTGGAAGCGGGAGCTGCACCGGGGTGTCGTAGACACGCCAGAGCTTGCTGCCGTCGAGCTGCACCACGAAGACATCGTGGGCGTCGTAGTGCCGGCGGAAGCCCTGAGCGTTGTGCGGGGTGAGATAGATGTTCGCCTGAAAGCGCGCGCTCATCTCCCGCTCGAGCGAACGGCAGAGGTTCGCGAGGGAGTCCACCATCAGCTCCAGGTTGCTCATCACGATCGTGCCCCCTTCGGAGAAGAGGCCGTAGATGCGGGCGACGTCGATGAGGCCGGAGGGGTAGGTGTACTCCGCGGGCTTGATCTCCTCGGCCGCCGCGTTCGTCAGGAACACGTCCGGGTACTTGGGGTGCATGGTGGTGATCACCCGGTCGACCACGTCCATGTTCAGGAGCTCTCGGTAGTAATTCGGCTCACCGCGCTTCACCAGAAGTGGCTTCTTCTCTCGGTATTCGGCCTCGAATGTCTCCGGTGTAATCGGATGTAGGAGGCGACTGAGCGAATAGGTGGCGGGCATGAATGAATGCAGCGCCAGCCCCGCACGTCTGTCAACGGCCGTGTGCAGTAGGCTTGTGTTCATTCACTGCTTCGGCTTTCATAGTTCGAGCGCTCTTTGGAGCGGACGCGAGTGGAGGAGCAATGAGCAAAAAGAAGAGCCTGCGGAAGGAAGACATCGTGTCGGAGACGGGCATGAGCCGTCGTTCGATGCTCGGTGTCGTCGGGGGAGGGCTCGCCCTCGGAGCGACCTCGGTCGTGCTCGGACCACAGTCGCGCGCCAAGGCCGACGACTCGGTGGAGCTGGTGACCGACAACGACACCGGCCAATACGCCGACCCGGCCGACAAGCCCCGTAGCGGCCACACCGACCGCGACACCCAGGGTGGTCCCGATGGCACGGGCGATCCGGGCGGCTACGGCGTATGCCGTCGTCGCGGGCATAGCGACTCCGACTCGGGCGGCAACGCCGATCCGGGCGGCCAGGGCCGCGGGCCCTGCCGCGGAACCTGAGCCAAGACGAAGATGAGGAGAGCCGGCCGGGCATTTGCCCCGCCGGCTCTTCGTCGTCAGGGGGCCGGGTTGCCGTCGGAGGTGGTCGTGGCATGACTTCGGGTCATGCAGCGCGCTTGTTCGTTCGTCTTTTCACTGATCTTCGTCATGGCTTGCGGTGACGACGACACGGCTCCCGTGGACGCAGCCGTGGACGCGCTGGCGACCGACAGCCGGGCGACCGACACCGGCACGTCGTCGACCCTGACGACCCTGACCTACACGCCGGACGGGTGCACCTACGAGGTCAGCACGCCGGAGGTGGTGGAGGCTGAGCGGTCGGGAGACGAGGTCGGGAGCGATCCGTCCCCGCGCTTCATCCACGCGAGCTTCGCGGGCCCGAGCGACGATGGCTTCGCCGTGAACTGGCAGACCGGCGTCGACACCACCGTCTCCCATCTCCTGTTCGGCGCGGACGCCGCCGAGGTGGAGGCGGCGGACGGGGGCTCGGCGACGGTGATGGATGTCCTCGGTCACCACGTTCTCTTTCGGGACGTGACGGCCACCGACTATCGAATCCACGAGGCGCACGTCTGTGGGCTCGACCCGTCGACGAGCTATTCGTACAAAGTCGGAGGCCCCGGCGCGTGGAGCGACGTCTACACCCTCTCCACCGCACCGACACCGGGGTCTGCCGAGCCCTTCCGATTCGCCGTGGCCGGCGATGCCCGAAACGACTCGGTCGTCTGGGCCGAGACCGTACAGGCGATCGGCGACGAGGCCGTCGACTTCCAGGTCTTCACCGGGGACGCGGTGGGCATCGGGATCGATCAGCCCGCGTGGAGCGACTTCTTCGGTCAGGAGATCGACACCTTCTCGGTGCAGGACGTCCTCGCCGAGACACCCTTCATGGTGGCCAACGGCAACCACGAGTCGCTGGCGATCAACTACCTGCTGCTCTTCGCGCTTCCTCAAGATCCGTCGCCGATGGAGTCGGAGCCTTCGCGCGGTGAGGAGTGGTACTCCTTCGACTACGGCAACGCGCACTTCGCGGTGCTCAACGATTCCGTCCCCGACTCGTCCATCCTCGACGCGCAGCGCGACTGGCTCCGCACCGACCTGTTGGGCGTCGACCGCAGCTCCACTCCGTGGATCTTCGTGATGCATCACCGCGCCCTCTACAGCTGCTCCACCAGCCACGGCTCCCAGCTCGATCTCCGGGAGGTCTGGCAGCCCGTCTACGACGAGCTCGAGGTCGACTTCGTGTTCAACGGCCACGACCACATCTACGAGCGCTCCAAGCCCATCCGCGGCTTTTCGTCAGGCACCGACCCCGTGTACGGCGCCCAGGGCGCGAGCGGTGAGCCGGTCGACGGGAGCGGGACCGTGTACTTCGTCAGCGGCGGCGCTGGTGCACCGCTCTACGGGAGCGAGACCTGCGAGCACACCGTGGTCAACGAGAGCACCAACAACTACGCCGTCGTCGACGTCGACGGGCTGTCGATCACGTACACCGCCTATCGTCTCGACGGCTCGATGCTGGACCAGTTCTCCTACACGAAGTCGATGTAGCGTTGGCGAGGCGTCACGGTGGCCTCAGTCGGATGATCCGATTCACTTCCGTCGTGGGCTGGTATTCGAGCACGTAGAGCGCCGGGCCGTCGGCGCTCAGCGGGTGCGAGGCCGGCGGGATGAGGGCGTGGGTCCAGCGCCAGCGCGGGCCAGCGGAGGCGATCACCGTGTACGAGCCGTCGCTGGCGATCTCGAGCAGCTCGTGGGTTCGGCGGATGGCGTAGCCGAAGCCACGGAGCTGAGTGACGTCGCCCGCCACCACTGCGAAGACGCCCGCGTTTTGCCGCGCGACCGGGTCCGCCGAAGCGCTGGTCATGTCGACGATCGTCTCACTGTGGCTCCCCGACGCGAGGATCAAGAGCCGGCGCAGGCCGCTCGAGACGTCGGTGTGCATGGTGAGGATGTCGCCGCTCGGGATGATCTCGGTGAACGCGCCGTTGAGCATGCCGGGATAGAAGACGGCCTCACCGAAGCGGCGCAGCCCGTCGGGTCCCGACCAGTAGAGCGTGGGCGCGCCGATGTCGTCGAAGGCGCCCCTCGCGTCGAAGGCCATGTCGCCCACGTTGTTGTCGGTGGAGATGCGGCTGATCGACCAATCGGATTCGATGCGGTAAACGCCGTCACCCGCGTTCTGCGATCCGGCGGCGACGCAGAGCCCGGGCGCAGACGCCATCCAGCTATCGCACCAGGCGGCGTCGAAGAACGCATCGGGTCCGGGCCCGTCATCCGATCCCGGGTAGTAGAAGTGCGAGACGAAGACGTCGGGCGCGCGCACTTCCCAGATCTCCCAGGTGCCGACGAGGGCGATCCCGGGATCGAAGGGCGCGGACAGGAGCGCCATGTGATGCGGGCGATTGTTGAAGGGGTAGGTGACGTCGAGGTACTGGACGTCGATGTACGAGTAGTCCGAAGAGAAGTCGACCCAGACATCTCCCCGCCATCCATCGGGCAGGACGGCGCTTTCGCCCGGCAGGTCGACGAGGACCGCGGCGTCCACGGCCGCATCGCCTCCGCCGTCGTCGCCCATGCCGCTGTCGACCGGCATCGCGGAGTCGAAGGACGTCGCGTCCGGCGCGCTGCTCTGCGCGTCGAAGCCGACGCGTCCACAGCCCGCGGCAGTGAGGCTCAGGGCGAGCGCGGCACCCAATTGGTACATCGACGTCCAGCGTACCACCCCCGCAGTTTTCGCCGGGGTCGGTTTGAGGAGCATGCAGTGAGCGCTATGATGAAGGCGTGAGGCTCGTCGTCTGCGTCTCCCTTCTGTTGGCCGGCTGTTCGCTCGACGCAAGCTCGTCGCTCGGCGGCGCGACTGACGATGGGCCGTGCGGCGGCGAAGGAGGCCTGCCCATCACCTCCGACGCATGGCCCGTCGCGCACGGTGCATCGGAAGCATCGGACGCCGCCCCCGATGCGGTCGACGCCGACGCGGTGGTGGTCGACAGCGCGAGCGCGGCGATCGCGCCCTTCGACGTCGGTCCCGCCGACGCCAGCGTCGCCGTCGGGACCTGAGGTCGCGCCCTATTCCTCGCGGCTGCGGCCGACCTTCTCGAGGCAGCTCGCGACGAGCGCCGTCCATCCGGTCTGATGGCTCGCTCCGCAGCCGCGGCCGGTCTCGCCGTGGAAGTATTCGTAGAAGAGGACGAGGTCGGCGAACGCCGGGTCCTCGGCGTAGCGATGATGACGACCGTGAACCGGGCGCCGTCCTTCGGGACCGGGGACGAAGATCCGCGAGAGGCGCTTGGCGATTTCGGAGGCGGCGACGTCGAGGGTGACGTAGTTGCCCGAGCCGGTGGGCATCTCCACCTTCAGGTCGTCGCCGTAGAAATAGGCGTAGCGCTCGAGGGCCTCGAGGAGGAGGAAGTTCAGGGGGAACCAGATGGGTCCGCGCCAATTGGAGTTGCCCCCGAACATGTGCGTGTCCGATTCGCCCGGCGTGTAGCGCACGGTGTGGCTGTGGCCGTCCAGGCGGAGCTCGTAGGGCGGGTCGTGGTGAGCCTTTGACAGGCTCCGGATGCCGTATTCGGAGAGGAACTCGTTCTCGTCGAGCATGTAGCCCAGCATGCGCTCGAGCCGCTCTCGCGTCGGGACGGCGAGCAGCCGCCGGCCGTGTGCCGGGCTTTTCTGCATGTAGCTGATGGTCTGAGCGAGGTCGCGGCGGTTCTCGAGGAACCACTGCATCCGCTTGTGAAAGCCGGGGAGCTTCTCGATCTGATCCTGCTCGAGCACGTGCACGGCGAAGAGCGGCGCGAGGCCAACCAGCGAGCGGGTGCGGAGCGGGATCACGTCGTCGCCCGCGTAGAGGTTGTCGTAGTAGAAGCCGTCCTCTTCGCTCCACAAGCCGCTCTCGCCGAGGTTGTTCAAGGCGTCGACGATCTCGACGAAGTGCTCGAAGAAGCGCGACGCCATGTCCTCGTAGGTCGGGTCGTCCTGGGCGAGCTCGATGGCGATGGAGAGCATCGTTCCGGAGAAGAAGGCCATCCAGGCGGTTCCGTCCGCCTGCTCGAGCCGCCCGCCGCGCGGCAGGTGGTTCGAGCGATCGAAGACGCCGATGTTGTCGAGGCCGAGGAAGCCGCCGCTGAAGAGGTTGTTCCCGTCGGCGTCCTTTCGGTTGACCCACCAGCCGTAGTTGAGCAGCAGCTTGTTGAAGCAGCGCTTGAGCCACTGTGTGTCTCGATCGCCGCGCACCGCGGCGCGCCTGTAGGTGCGCCACACCGCCCACGCGTGCACCGGCGGGTTCACGTCGCCGAGGGAGAACTCGTACGCCGGGATCTGTCCGTTGGGGTGCATGTACCACTCGCGCAGAAAGAGCAGCAGCTGGTGCTTGGCGAAGTGGGTGTCGACGTGGGCATAGGGGATCATGTGGAACGCGAGGTCCCACGCCGCGTACCAGGGGTACTCCCACTTGTCGGGCATGGACACCACGTCGAGGTTGAACAGGTGCCGCCACTCGGCGTTGCGCCCCGCCCAACGCGAGTCCGGCGGCGGCGGCCCGCTAGGGTCGCCTTCCAGCCAGTCGCGCACCACGTAGTGGAAGACCTGATTGGTCCACAAGAGGCTCCCGTAGGCCTGCCGCGCGACGCGCGCCTCTTCTTCGTCGAGCTCCTTCGGGATGCGCTCGCGATAGAAGGCATCGGCCTCCGCGTGCCGCTCGGCGAAGACCGGGTCGAAGTCTTCCCAGGGCGCCCCCTTCACCTCGTCTTCGGCGGTGAGGCGGAACTCGAGGACCTCCGACTGGCCCGGGCCAATCTCGAGGGCGTAGTGGTAGGCCGCCTTCGTCCCACGCTCGTCCTGGGCCAGGGCGCTCGCGTCCCCGTGGATCACGAAGTCGTGGAACGCGTCCTTCACCGCAGGCTTCGCGTTGTCGGCGCCGAAGAGGCGCTCGGCGTTCGTCTCGTTGTTCGTGAAGATCGGCGCGGCCTTGCGGCGCGCGAAGAAACGAAAGACGCCGAGACTCGAGTCGTGCTCGAGGCGCAGGCCGTCGCCATCGCGCTCGATGGTCGGCTCGGGCCAGTAGCCGTCGCCCGTTCGTCCCCAGGCCCAGGTGTTCCGGAACCAGAGCGTGGGCAGCACGTGGATCTTCGCTGCCTCGGGGCCGCGGTTGTGTACGGTGACCCGGATCAGCAGATCGTTCGGCGACGCCTTGGCGTACTCCGCGAAGACGTCGAAGTAACGGTCCTCGTCGAAGACGCCGGTGTCGAGAAGCTCGTACTCGTGCGTTTGCTTGTCGCGGCGGGCGTTCTCCTCCACCAGCGCCGCGTAGGGGAACTCGCGCTGCGGATACTTGTAGAGCGCTTTCGCGTACGAATAGGTCGGCGTCGCGTCGAGGTAGTAGTAGAGCTCCTTCACGTCCTCGCCGTGATTGCCCTCGGGGCCGGTGAGCCCGAAGAGACGTTCCTTGAGGATCGGGTCCGCTTCGTTCCAGAGCGCCAGACCGAAGCAGAGCCGACAGCGCCGGTCGGTGAATCCGAGCAGGCCGTCCTCGCCCCAGCGATAGGTGCGGCTGCGCGCTTGCTCGTGCGGGAAGTCGGTCCAGGAGGAGCCCCCGGCGCTGTAGTCCTCACGCACCGTCCCCCACTGCCGTTCGGAGAGGTAAGGACCCCAGCGCTTCCAGTTCTTTTCTCTTTGGGCGTCCTCTTCGAGGCGGGCTATCTCTGCATCGGCCATGGTTCCTCGTCTGGCGAGTCCGGGAGGATAGATCAGGTTGGCCCGGTTATCCCCTTGCCAAAGAACCGTCGCTGTCCGATCACTCTTCGCCTGTCAGGAGGCGGAAGATGAAAGCATTGGGCATATTTCCGGCCGAGAAGGCCATTCGGCTCGTCGATCACCCGGAACCGGAGATCGGCCGAGATGACGAAGTGAAGGTGCAGGTCCTGGAGGTCGGCGTCTGCGGCACCGACAAGGAAATCGCCCATACCCTCCACGGCCTCCCGCCCAAAGGTGAAGACTACCTGGTGATGCATCACGAAGCCCTCGGCCGCGTGATCGAGGTGGGCAGCGGGGTCGAGGAGCTCGCGGTCGGTGACCTCGTCGTTCCGACGGTGCGCCGCCCCTGCGGCGACGACAAGTGCCTCGCGTGCAAGGCCGACCGTCAGGACTTCTGCTTCACGGGCAACTTCACGGAGCGCGGCATCAAGGGCGCGCACGGATACTTCGCCGAGCGGATCGTCGACCGGGAGAAGTACTTCGTGAAGATCCCGGAGGACCTTCGCGACATCGCCGTCCTGGTCGAGCCCCTCACCATCGCCGAAAAGGCGCTCCTGCAGGTCTGGGACATCCAGGAGCGCCTGCCGTGGGCCGGTAAGGAGGCGCGGGCCGCGGGCGAAGCGCCCAAGCTCAAGGCGCTGGTGCTCGGCGCGGGGCCGATCGGTCTGCTCGGCGCCCTGGTGCTGAAGCGCAACGGCTTCGACACCCACGTCTACTCCCTCGAAGAGGAGGGGACGCCGCGCGCGACGATGCTCGAATCCATCGGGGTCGAGTATCACTCCGGCAAAGAGGTGGACGTCGCCGGGCTCTTCGAGCGCATCGGCGATGTCGATCTCGTCTACGAGGCGACCGGCGCCTCGCAGCTGTCGTTCTCGGTGCTGGATGTGATGGGGCCCAACGCCATCTTCATCTTCACCGGCGTGCCGGGCCGCGCCCAGGACGTGAGCTTCGACGGCGGCCGCATCATGCGGAACCTGGTCCTCGAAAACCACGTCCTGCTCGGCACGGTGAACGCCGGCAAGGACGCCTTCGACGCGGCGGTCGCCGACCTCGAGGCGTTCAAGAAGGACACGCCGCACGTCTTCGACACGCTGATCAGCGGCCGCTTCCCCATGGACAGCTTCCAGGAGCTGCTCACCGGCAAGGCCGGCGGCGTCAAGAACATCATCACCATCTCGAGCGACAACTGACCCGTTGACTCGGCCGCGGCACGACACATCGTGTCGGCCATGAGCCGCGACCTCTCGTCAGTCACGCGCGCCCTCCGCGACCTCACGGTCGCGACGCGGGTGCACGTCTGGCCGGAGGGTCCTGCCAAACGCTGAGTCGTTCAGCGTCCTGAAGATGAAGGCCCCCTCCGGCATCGCCGGCAGGGGGCCACGTTCGTCCGTCTCCAACCTCTGCCGGAGAGGTCCGTCCCGGGCTGTCCCCGCGCGCCGCAATCCCGCGGCCGCGGAAGGAGAAGTGGAGATCGATAGCGAAATGAACATCACGAAGCAGCACGTCAGCGTCGGCACCATCGGCCACGTCGACCACGGCAAGACCACCCTCACCGCCGCCCTCTCGGCGGTGGCCTCGCATCTTCACGGTGGCACGGCTTGGGCCTTTTCCGAGATCGACCGTGCCCCCGAGGAGAAGCGCCGCGGCATCACCATCGTCTCGAGCCACGTCCGCTACGAGACGGCGGGGCGGATCTACGCCCACGTCGACTGTCCCGGTCACGCCGACTTCGTGAAGAACATGATCACCGGCGCCAGCCAGATGGACGGCGGCATCCTCCTCGTCGACGGCAGTCAGGGCGTCGAGGCCCAGACCCGCGAGCACGTGCTGCTCGCCCGCCAGCTGGGTGTCGATCACCTCGTCTGCTTCATCAACAAGGTGGACGTCGCCGACCCGGAGCTTCTCGAGCTCGTCGAGCTCGAGGTGCGTGAGCTCCTCGCGGCCCACGGCTACGAGGCGCGCTTCGTGCGCGGCTCCGCGCTTCGGGCCCTCGAGGCGTGCGCCCTCGGCCAGTTCGACGACGAGGCGACGGCGTGCATCCGTGCGCTTCTCGAGGCGATGGACGCGCACCTCCCGATCCCCGCGCGGGATTCTGGAGGCGCCCTTCCTGATGCCCATCGAGGCCGTCTGCACCATCCCCGGTCGCGGCACGGTCGTGACGGGCCGGGTCGGCCGCGGCGTCCTCGCTCGCGAGGGGAAGGTCGAGGTGGTCGGCCGTCGTGAGGGCGTCCTCGAGGCGGTGGTGAGCGGCATCCAGTCGTTTCACCGCGACGTCGCCGAGGCGGTGGCCGGCCAGAACGTCGGCCTGCTTCTTCGCGGCGTCGGCCGCGGGGAGGTCTTGCGCGGCCAGGTCGTGGTCGCGCCCGGCTCGGTCGGTGCGCACGCGCGCGGCGCGGCGGAGATCTTTCTCCTCACCGCGGCCGAAGGCGGGCGCAAGCGCGCCGCGACCTCGGGTTACGCGCCGCAGCTCTACTTCGGCGCTACCCGGGTCACGGCGAAGCTCGACTTCGAGGCGGGACGGGCCGAGCCCGGTGATCGGGCCACCGTCCGTTTTGCTCTCGACCGCGGCGTCGCCCTCGAGGCGGGCATGCGCTTCGCCATCCGTGAGGGCGGGCGCACCATCGGTGCGGGCGTCGTCCGCGCGGTGGACTAAGTGCCTGAGTGGGCGGCGCCCCGTCTCGGCGGGGCGCCGCCTCCTCGCTTGGTCTTTCTCGGCAACTGATTGCCGCGCGGCGAGGTCGTGCGATACCTGGGACGTTGCGCTACGTCGGTCGCATCTTCCGGCCGCCCTCCGAGGCGGACGCGCTGATCCTGCAAGCCACCATCGGCTGTAGCTGGAACCACTGCACCTATTGCGACATGTACCGCGACAAGGTGTATGCGGAGAGGCCCGTGGCGGAGTGCCTCGAAGACCTCGAAGAGGCCGCCCGCGCGGTCGGGCCGCGGGTGCAGAAGCTCTTCGTCGCCGACGGCGACGCCCTCGGCATGCCCATGGCTCATTGGCGCGCCATCCTCGCCGCCGCGAAGGAGCGCTTCCCCAACCTTCGACGCGTCTCCTGTTACGCCATGGCCCGCAACGTCGCTTCCAAGTCCGAGGGCGAGCTCGCCGAGCTGCGTGAAGGCGGACTGACGACCCTCTACATCGGCCCGGAGTCGGGGGACGACGTGGTCCTGAAGCAGATCGCCAAGGGCGACACCTTCGCGGGCCACGTCGAGGCCGCCCGGCGCGCGCACGCGGCGGGGATGAAGCTCAGCGTCATCGCGCTCCTCGGCATCGCCGGCGAGCGCAGCCGCGAGCACGCCGAGGCCACGGCCCGGCTCGTGACCGAGATGGATCCCGCGTTCTTTGCGGCGCTGACGGTGACGGTCGTCCCGGGCACGCCGCTCGCCACGCTCGAGAGTCGCGGTCGTTTCGCCGTCCCCGACGTCATGGCGCTCCTCGCGGAGCTACGGACGATGGTCGATCTGGCGCGCCCCACCGACGCCCTCTTCCGGACGAACCACGCCTCGAACTACCTGCCCCTCGCGGGCCGCCTCCCGCGCGATCGCGAAGCGATCGTCGACGCGATCGATGCGGCGCTGCGCGGCGAGGTGCCGCTGCGCCCCGAGCGCTTCCGCGGGCTCTGAGCTTCCGCGTCAGGGTGTGGGGACGCAGACCCCGCCCATCTCCATCGAGCCCGCGGGGCATTCGCCGGAGGCGCCGCCCAGCTGACACGTTCCGTCCGCCATGCACACGGCCGTGCCGATCGTGGAGCAGTCGAGCGCCGGCGAAGCGCACCCCAGCCCTTCGCAGCTGCCGGGGGAGCACTCCGAGTCGCTCGAGCGCTCGGCGTAGCAGGGGTTCGCGTCGACGGTCGCCCGGGTCAGCGGCGTGCATCCGCCGCAGCAGCTGCCGTAGTCCGCCGCGATGGTGCAGTCCGCGTGGCTCGCACACCCGGCGACGCATGCGCCGAGCTCCTGGACCTGTCCCGCGGGGCAGTCGTCGAGGGCGACGCACGCGCCGCTCTGGCAGGCGGCGCGGATCGGATAGGAGCAGCGGCACGCTTCACCGGTGCAGGAGTCGGGCGCACATCCGGGGGGCGGCGGCTCCGTCACCGGTCGGATGCAGGCGTGCCCCTCGATGCTGGTGGCCGCGTAGGCGCTTCGGCAGCCGCAGCAATCCGCGTGATCCACCGCCAGGACGCAATCGTCATCGACGCTGCAGCGCGTGTCGGGGGTCGGATTGCACTCGCAGATCTCGCAGCCGTCGGCGTCTCGTTTCAGCCCATCCGAGCACATCAGGCCACAGCTCGGGGCGGGGCAGTCGCTGCCGCCATCGGTCGACGACGAGCCTCCGTCGCAGGCGACGAGCATCAGGGCGGCGAACGCGAAGAAGAGGGAGCGAAGCATGCTCCGATGCTCGCACGAAATCAGGTTTGCGTCGCCGGCCCCACCGCCTCGTCGCCGCCGCTCGGAGCGCTCTCCGCTTCGGTGTCGGTGCCGAGATCCTCGCTCGGCGCCTCGCCCGTCGAGCCGTCCGAGCGCACGAGCTGTCCTTCGGCGAGACGAAAGATGTCGAAACGGCCGAGCTCTCCCGCGGCGTAGCGTCCGCTCAAGAGCGCGCGGTAGAGGTCGGGCAGGCGCTGTTGATTCGCAGCGAGCGTCGCGTCGGCGACGCGGTAGGCCGCGCCGAGACACTCCGTGTCGTCCGTGTTGCAGACGAGGGCTGCGCAATCGGCGCCTGCCGCCGCGCAGTAGGTGAGGAGATCGAGCGCCCCGAGGTCGCTGCCGTCGGGCGCTCGCAGGGTCCCCTCCGCCGAGCCGATCCGCGCGACGATCAGCAGTGGACGCGGCGCCTCTTCGAGCATCGTCGCCAGCGATGAGGGCGCGTCGAGGTGTCGAACCCCGTCCGCGGACATCTGCTCGCGGAGCTCGCGCTCCTCGTAGCTCGCGTCTTCGTAGGGCGGCATGATCGCCGCGACCGCGGGATGGCGGACGGTCTGGAGGATCTCGGGAAGGGGCGTGTCGAGGGACGACTCTTCGTCGTCCACCAGCAGATCGCTCGCGTTCATCCCCACCTCGATGGTCGTCTCGCCACCTTCGACCAGCGCTTCGAAGTCGTCCCAACGCGAGCTCCGCAGATGGCCGAGGGTCTCTGTCCGGCTCGGCGCGCCGGGATTCAGGCGCGTCAGCCCCACGAGCTCGTCGAGCTCGTCGAGGTGCCCGGCGGCTGCGCCTGCGCCCGCCAGCTCGTCGCCATATCGGGCCACCCCGACCACGTCGTCGACGTGGCGACCCGCGCGCATGCCCACCCGACCACAATCACCCATCAGGCCCAGCACCGCCGCGAGCACACCCCCGGCCGCGAGGCCCGCTTTCGCCTTGGTGCCCGTCTCCATCAACCCGACGATACACCCAGCGAGCTTGACCCTCTGCCCGCTCCCGCGAGAAGGTTCTCTCGATGCGTGCAATCACGCTGACGCTCGCATTTGCTTTTCTTTTCGGATGTGGAGACGACTCGTCCACGACCGGGGACGCCAGCTTTCCGGACGCGACCACCATGGGGCCCATGCTCCCGAGCTGCGACATGCCGCTGTCCGGCAGCTCGATGGAGGGGGAGACCCTCACCTTGATGTTGGACACGAGCGAGGGGGCGCCGGGCGGCCTCGACCTCGCGGGCTGCGGCGGAACCGACGACGCGCCGCAGGTGGTCATCGAGTATCGGGTCCCTGGCACCGGCCCGATGAAGGTGCTCCTCGACACCCAGGTCCCGGGCACATCCACCGAGACGGATACCGTCATCGACGTCCGGAACGTGGCTTGTGACGAGCCGGTGATCCGCAACTACCCGCCCCGCTGTTTCGACGACTTCATGGGTGACTTCCGTGCCAAGGGCGCGTTCCCGGCCAACGGCGGCGACACCCTCTGGCTGGTGGTCACGACCTACACCGCCGACGACGCCGGGCCGATCCAGCTCGACATCACCGCCACGCGCAACGCGCCGCCCACCCTCGAGGAGGCCTTCGTGCGCCTCGTCGGCGACAGCATCGAGGTGGACGTGACCGGTGGGGACGAGGACGGCAACGCCGACGGAGTGTGGGTGTCGGTGCTCGACGCGACGCGCGGGCTGGTCGACGTGAACGACGACGACGTCGCCGATCAGACCGACGTGCTGATCCAGTTCCTCGACACGCCAGTGACCGGCGCGACGCGATTCACCGAGACGTCGACCATCCCGGTGACGAACGTGACCGGCGCGGTGGAGGCGATCGTGCGCATCACCGACGACGGCAACCAGCTCAGCAATCCGCTCAGAGTGTCGGTGGAGACAGGAACCCGCGTCGGCTTCGGAGAGATGTGCGACGGAATGATGACTGTCTGTCCGCGCGAGCTGACGTGCACCAGCGGGACCTGTCAGGCGACGCCCGACCGCGCGGCGGCCTGCGCGGCAGCCCCCACCACGATGCTGACGCCGATGGTCACGTCGTCGACGATGGGGGTGCTCATGCAGGGGATGGGAAGCTTTCGCGGCCCGTGCGGTGCCACCTCGGGGACCGAGCTCTTCTATCACTTCGAGGTTCCCGCAGGCGCCTGGGACCTGCTGTTGACCACCGACGCGCCGGGGACGGCGCCCGACGCCGACACCGTCCTGTACGTACGCTCGAACTGCACCGATCCCGACAGCACCCTCGAAGAGTGGTGCAACGACGACAACGGCGATGGCCTCTTGTCGACGGTCGAGGTGCTCGATGCGATGGGGACCTACACGGCCTTCGTCGAGGACTACGCCGGGGTCGAGGCGGGGATGACCACGCGCTTCGAGCTCCAGGCGTCGCTCCGGCCGGTGGTGGGCATGGGGCAGCCCTGTGACCCCGAGCTCGTCGCCAACCGATGTTCCACCGGCGACTGCCCCGCCGACACCATGGTGTGCCCGTGATGCGAGGCCTCGTCGCAGCGGCGCTGCTGGTCGTGGCGAGCGCTGCGTGGTGGCCGATGGTGGCGAGCGCCCAGTCCGCGAACGAACGCTCCCTCGCGCGCTCTCAGTTTCGCGATGGGCTCGAGGCGGCGCAGTCGGGCGATTGGGAGTCGGCCTTCGAGTCGTTTCAGAGCTCCTATGCGCTGGTGCAGCGCCCGATCACGCTGCTCAACCTCGCGGGTGCGATGGTGCAGACGGGCCGTCTGGTCGAGGGAGCCGAGGCGTACCGGCGCTTCATCCGCCAGGCCCGGCGGGGCCGACCGGCGCAGCATCGCGCGGCGGCCGAGCAGGCGCTCACCGAGCTCGAAGGGCGCATCCCCGTCGTGGAGCTGCGCGTGCTCGGCTTCCAGGAGGGTGACGCCCTGAGCCTGGACGGTTGGGAGGTCTCTCGCGCGGTGCTCGACGAGGAGCTTCCCGTCGATCCGGGCGAGCATCGGGTCACCGTCGATCGCGAGGGGCACGAGCAGCTCGTCGTCGAGTTCGAGATCCGCGAAGGCGCCACCCGCGACGTGGTGGTCGACGCCACGCCGGAGCACTGGGTACCGGTCGGCGGCCGTCCCACGCCCGAGGGCGATCAGATCCTGGGCGAGGACACCACGACCACCACGGCACAGGAGTCCAGCAGCTCGATCTTCTCCTCGCCGTGGTTCTGGATCATCGCCGGCGTGGTGGTGGCCGCGGCGGTGGTGATCCCGATCGTCATCGTCACCAGTGGCGAGCAGCGCGATCCGGTCATGGGCAACCTCTCCCCCTTCCGCGTGGAGATCAACTGATGCGGCGCAGCATGGTCCTGCTCGCGCTCGCGCTCGCCTCCTGCGCCGGCGGCGGTCCCACCGAGGTGGTCCTGGTCATCGACTCCGATCTCGTGGTCCCCGACGCGCTCGATCGGATCGAGATCTCGCTCTCCGGTAGCAGCGGTACGCCCACCAACGTCGTCGCCGATCTCACCGCCGCAGGCACGCCCGACCTCCCCCTCACGCTCACCACCTTTTCGACGACCGGAGGGGGTGACCTCGCGGTGACCGTGATCGGGCGACTGATGGGCGCCGAGGTGACGCGGTGGGAAGCGCGCACCTCCTTCGTCGACGGCGAGACGCGGATGCTACGCGCGATCCTGGCGGCGCGCTGCCTCGAGATCACCTGCGCGGCGGGGGAGACCTGCGACGAAGCCGGCTGCCGCGCGGTGCCGATCGCTTCGGACGCGCTCCCCGAGTGGCCCGGAACCGCGCCGGTCCTCTCCGGCCCCGCGTGCACGCCCCGCGACGAGCAGTGCAACCTCTACGACGACGACTGCGACGAGATGATCGACGAGGGCATCGACGTCGGCATGGACCCCGCGAACTGTGGAGAGTGCGGGCGCACCTGTCCGGGTGGCGAGAGCTGCGGCGGAGGCTACTGCGATTCGGAGCGGGCGAGCGCTCTGTCGACGGGCGGGGCGCACGCCTGCGTGGTGCGCGCGAGCGGGTCCGTCGCCTGCTGGGGGTGGAACGCCTACGGTCAGCTCGGCGATGGCGGATACATCGATTGACCCTTCCCCGTGGAGGTGCCCGGCATCACCGGCGCGACCCAGGTCAGCGCCGGCGTCGCACACACCTGCGCGGTGGCGGGCGGTGAGGTCTCCTGCTGGGGCGACGACGAAGACGGCGCGCTCGGCGACGGCAACACCGAGCCCCAGCCGCTGCCCGTGGCGGTGGGGATCACGGGCGCGACCGCGGTGAGCGCGGGCGTTCGGCACACCTGCGCGCTCGTCGGCACCGGGGACGTCATGTGCTGGGGCGGCAACGATCGCGGGCAGGTCGGCAACGGGACGACCGATCCCGCGCTCACGCCGCAGATGGTGATCGTGGGCGACCCCGTGGTCAGCATCGCGACGGGCTCGCTCCACAGCTGTGCGGCCTTCATGGACGGCCGCGTCGCGTGTTGGGGCGCCAACGGCGCGGGTCAGCTCGGCCTCGACACGATGGGCATGGACGCGGCGCTCCCGCAGGCCGTGACGGGCATCAGCAATGCGGTCGAGGTGGTGGCGGGGCGGAACCACACCTGCGCCCGACTCGGCGATGGGAGCGTCTCGTGCTGGGGTGGGAACGGCCACGGGCAGGTGGGCAACGGGACGATGACACAAATGCCCACGCCGACCCCCGTCATGCTTTCGGGATCGGTCACCGCCATCGGCACGGGCCCCAGCGCGTCGCACAGCTGCGCCGTGACCGACTCGGGCGCGTCGTGCTGGGGCGCGAACGCCACGGGGCAGCTCGGCGATGGGATGACCATGGACGTTCCGATGCCGACGCCGATGACGCTCCTCGAGACGATGCCCTCTCAGGTGAGGACCGGAGGTGCGTCGACGGGCGCAATGACGCCGGGTTTCACCTGCGTCCTTCAAACGACGGGCGCGGTGCAGTGCATCGGCGACGGCGGCCTCGGCCAGCTGGGTCAGGGGCAGTTCGTGAGCTCCACCGACGCGTTGGTGGATGTCGGCCTGCGTCTATGAGCTGAGGGGCCCGGGCTCGCCGACGCTGGCGCGCACGAACCCCCGCGAAGATCACCGCGGGCGCATCTCGGTAGATCCAGAGGTCCGTTCGCGACTCGATCCGTTTCGTGCCAGACGCGGAGATTGTAGAGCACTTCGCCGTGACGCGCGGTTCGCGGGCGCTTGGCAGACCGCGTATGGTGTAACCGTGAGAGTGCTCGCTCACATGCCACTGTTCTTGGCGCTCGTGAGTGCTGGATGCTGGTCGTCGCGCTCGCCAGAGGGGCCACGTACGGACTCCGAGCCCGAGATGCCTCCTCCGCCACTTTCGTCGGCGCGGGATCTCGATCTTCTCTTCGTCATCGAGAGCGGCGGCTACCTGACGCCAGAGCAGACAGCGCTCGCGCGGTCGATGCCGCAATTCTTCGAGGCGACGGCTTCGAGATTCGACTCGATCCACGTGGGGGTCATCACGATGAACATGGGGTCGGGTGGCTTCACCGTTCCCGGATGCGAGGAGCCGAACTTCGGGGATGACGGCATCCTCGTCGTCGCAGACCCGAGCTGTCTCGCATCGGGCGAGAACTTCTCGAGCGCAACGACCGCCGCCGATCTCGCCGAGGAGGCTGCCTGCCTCGTCATGGTCGGGACGGACGGGTGCGGGCTCGAGCAGCCATTGGAATCGATGTTGAAGGCGGTCGCGCCCTCGACTGTCTCTCGCTCGGGCGCGTTCGATGCCGCCTTCAACATGGCCACGCCGGGGCACGCCGACGGTGCAAACGCGGGATTTCTTCGCGACGACGCGCACCTCGCCATCGTGGTGCTCGCGGAAGAAGACGACTGCTCGTTGCGGGATCCGGAGCTCGCCTATCCCGACAGCGATGCCTACACAGGCGACCTGAACACGCGCTGCCTCCGGTATCCCGAGGCGGTCATGGAGACGGCTCGATACGTCGACGGATTGCTAGCGGCGAAGGACCCGCGGCGGCTGAGCTACATGGTGATCGCCGGGATCCCGACCGACCTCGCCGGACGCAGTTACCCCGATATCATCGGCGACCCGCGCATGGTCGAGGAGATCGATCCCTCCATGCCCACGCGGCTTCGTCCCGTCTGTAACACCAGTGCTGGTCTCGCCTTTCCTGCCCGGAGGCTCCTGGAGACCGGATGGGGGCTCGAGTTGGGCGGCGTCGACGTGTCGTTTCAGTCGAGTTGTCAGAGCGACCTGGCGACGCCCATCGAAGCGCTCATCGAGCAGCTGACCTTCTAGAAGTCGTCGTCGTCGAAGATGGGGACGCCGTCGACGAGGCTCATGCCCATCATCTCGGTGTCGTCCATCGCGGGGCGCATCATGGTGCGGCGCATTCCGCGGGTCATGCGCGCGCTCTGCTCTGGAGTTTCCGCGGCCTCTTGCTGTGCGAGATTGGTGTCGTCTTCCACGACCTCCTCTTCGACGCTCGCGTCCGGTTCGGCGGCGTTGGGTTCGACCGGCTCGGCGGCCTCGGTCGTCGGCGGCGGCGCCGGCGGCGTCGCGATGGAGGGCTCGCCCTGGACCTGAGGCTCCTCGCCGCCCATCAGCTTCGCGATGGCGAAGCCCGCCGCACCGAGCGCGAAGAGCGCGACCAGGATCGCGCCGACGGCGATGATCCGCTCGGTGGACATGCCTCGCGGCACGGCGGTGGCGGGCGTGGCGGGCGTGGCTTCCCGGCGCGGCGGCCGGCTCGAGGGGCGGGCGGCGCGGGTGGGCTCGGCGTGAATCGCGTCGAGCGACCCGGTGTCGTCGCTCGACTCGTCGACGTAGAGCGTGCTGCCTGGCGCGCTCATGGTCATCTCCTTCATCACCTCGTCGGCCATGCGCGGGGCCTTGGCGCGCCGGGTCGGCTCGTGCGCCATCGGGATGTCGCGGCTCATGCCGGTGAGGCTCTCCGGCAGCTCGCGCCTTCGCTGCTCGAGCTCCTTGCCGAGGATGGCCTCCACGACCTCCGCCATGTGTCCGACGTCGAGGGCCAACGCTTTCGGGCTCGCCTGCGCGAGTCGCCTTCGAAGCTCGAGCGCGGTTTGGGGCCGCGCGTCGCGATCAGGAGCGAGCGCGAACATCACCGCCGCGTCGAGCTCCGGGGAGACGTCGTTGGAGTAGGTGCTCGGCGGCGCGATCCGCGGGTTGCGCACCTCGTCGATCATCGCGAGGTCGTTGTCGGCGCGAAAGGCGCGCCGCATGGTGAGCATCTCCCAGAGCACGATGCCGAGCGCGTAGATGTCTGCGGTGCGATCGAGGGGCTGTCCGTAGGCCTGCTCGGGCGGCATGTAGCTGAGCTTGCCCTTGAGGGCGCCGGTCGCCGTCTGCTGCTGTCGCCCGCGAGCCTTCGCGATCCCGAAGTCGATCAGCTTGATGTTGCCGGTCTGCGAGATGAGCACGTTCTGCGGCGAGACGTCGCGATGCACGACGCCCATGAGCTGTCGCTTGTCGTCGCGGAGCTCGTGCGCGGCGTGGAGCCCCTCGAGCACCTTCATCGCGAGCCACACCGACAGATCCGGTGAGAGCCGGCGGCCCATGCGGGACAGCGCCTTGAGCATGTCCGAGAGCGAGCAGCCGTGGACGTACTCCATCACCAGGAAATGCGTGCCGTCGGACTCGCCGAGCTCCTCGACGTGGACCACGTTCGGGTGGCTGATGCGCGCCGAGAGCTTGGCCTCGTCCACGAACATCCGGACGAAGGTCGAGTCCCGGCCGAGGTGGGGATGAACCACCTTGATCGCGACGTGACGCGAGAACCCGGAGGCGCCACCACGGCGCCCGAGGAAGAGGGTCGCCATGCCGCCCGACTTCAGCTGGGCGATGATCTCGTAGTCACCGACTTTGCTGCCGACGTCGATCAACGCCGGAAATATAGCGCCTTCTCGACGTCAGCTGGGGTAGCCGACCATCTTCTGCTGCTCTGGGTCCCAGATCTTCAGGCGGAAGCAGGCCGCGATGTCCTTCGGCCAGAGGGTGGTGACCTTGGCCTGGTGCAGCTCGGGGATGGCTTCGTGGGCCTCGGGCAGGCGGTAGAAGGGGATCCCCGGGTTGAGATGGTGCACGTGGTGGTAGCCGATGTTGCCTGTCATGAAGGCCCAGAAGCGCCCGGTCTTCATGAAGCTGGAGGACTCGATGGCGGCCCGCGTGTAGCTCCAATTCTCGCGGGGCTGAAGGCGCATCCCCTCGAAGTTGTGCTGCGCATAGAAGAGGTAAGCGCCGGAAGCGGTGGCCACCATGAGCGGGAGGATCACGCCGAAGAAGACGATGTTGAGCCCGAAGAAGTACGCGACCAGGCCCACGATCGTGAAATGCACGATCAGCGCGACGGCGCTGTCCCAGTTCTTCTTGGGGCGGCGGAGGAACCCGCTCACGCACATCCCGTACTGGAAGATGAAGATGTAGCCGAAGAGAATGGTCAGCGGGTGGCGGGCGATCCGGTAGAAGCGTCGCTGATTGAGCGTCGCCTTCTTCCACATCTCCACCGTCATCATCGGGTAGCTACCGACATGGGAGCCGACGATCTTGGCGTTGTTGGCGTGGTGGTAGTTGTGCGTCTGCTTCCAGACCCGCGGCGGGGTCAGCACCAGGATGCCGTAGACGCTGAAGATCGCGCGGGCGAGCTTCGAGTTCTTGAGGAGCGCCCCGTGATAGAAGTCGTGATAGAGGATGAAGCCCCGCACGATGGTGAGCCCGCCGAGGAGCGAGGCCAGGAGCTGAAGCGGCCACCAGGGCGCGGTGACGGCGATCGCCAAAAAGCCCGCGATGATGAGCAGGGTGCTCACCACGTGGAACCAGCTCCGCGCCTTGTCCTCTTTGGTGAAAGGGCGGGTGGCGTTGATCAGCGCCTTTCCTTCGCGAAACTCCGACATCGCTCCCCTCGAACGCGCCGGTTCTTTAACGTAGGGCGGGGCCGGATGCAAGATGGCGGCGCAGCTAGAAAAACCGCCAATTCCCGCCCAGTTTCCAGGATCTGTACCCCGGGCGCCGAAGTGTTGTGTGGTTTGCCTCACCAAAATTTGGGAGGATCCCGGGTGGGAGGTGGTCGTGAAGCTCTTTCTTTCTTTGTTCATCGTGGGTGCGGTCGCGGGGTGCAGCAGCAGCGGCAGCGCGGGTGACACCTGTGACGTGGCCAGCACCAACGCCTGCGACGAGGGCCTGGTTTGCGCCGCCGCGAGCGACGGGGAAGCCCGTTGCCAGGTCCCGGTCGGTGGTATGTGCGACCCCGAGGCCGACATGGCCTGGTGCGAAGGGGACGCGGTCTGTGTGTCGATGACCGACGACATGGGGAACACCACGGGCACCTGCTACCTCCCCGAAGGTGCGGCCTGCGATCCGGCGGAGGACGGCTGTGACCCGGCCCTGCGTTGCGTGCAGCTGGTGGACATGAGCTACGCCTGCGAGCGGCCGCTCGAGATCCGCGGGCTCGTCCGCGATGCCACCGATTCCTCTCCCATCGAGGGGGCGCAGGTGATCGCGCTCGACGACCTGCCGGTCGCGGTCACGGACGTGGCCGTGAGCGACGCGATGGGCAACTACGTCCTCGAGCTCCCCACCCTCCGCAACATGGACGGGAGCCCCGTCGACGCGGCCTACACGCTGCGGTCGAGCGCCGACGGCTATCAGACCTTCCCTGGCGGCATCCGCACCGCGCTCCCGATCAACACCTCGGAGACGGTGGAGATGGACGACGCCTGGGTGATTCAGGGAACGCTGACGGAGATCGTGCTGATCCCCCTCGAGGACCTGACGACGCCGAGGGCGACCATCTCCGGTCACGTCGTGGCCGAAGGTCGCGAGGCCGGTGTCCTGGTGGTGGCCGAGGGCGATGGCGGCGCCTTCAGCAGCATCTCCGACCTGGGCGGCGCCTACACCATCTTCAACGTCACCGACGGCGCTTACGAAGTGCGCGGCTATGCCGCCGATCTCCAGCTCACCCCGGCCGACGTCACCGTTGCCGGAGCGCCGCTCGAAGGGGTCGACCTCGTCGATTCCATGGCCGAGACCAACACGCTCACGGGCACGATTCAGATCGTCAACGCATCGGCGGACCTGCGGACCAGCGTGGTCCTGGTCGTGGAGAGCACCTTCGACGAGGTGCTGGGACGTGGCTCGCTTCCGCCGGGCTTGCGCGCGCCCCGGGACGGGCCGCCCGACGTCCAGAGCGGCTGGACGATCGAGGGGATCCCCGATGGTCGCTACGTGGTTCTCGCCGGCTTCGAGAACGATGGCCTGGTGCGGGACCCCGACCAGCTGATCGCGGGAACCGCCATCGTCACCGTCGAGCTCCCCGGGCCGGACGGGCCGATGGTGACCCTCACCGACTCCTTCAAGGTGACCGAGGCCCTCGACGTCGTGGGTCCGGGACGCGATCTACCCGAGGCGGTCACCGCGCCGCCCACTCTCGAGTGGGCCGACGACTCGAGCGAGGAGTACTACCAGGTCCAGGTCTTCAACGCCTACGGCGACGTGGTGTGGGAGATGATGGTCCCGGGGGTGAGCGGGATGGACACCGTCACCGTCGACTATGCGGGTCCGATGACGCCGGGGATGTACTACCAGTTCCGGGCGACGTCCTTCCGGATGCCCGGCGGTGGCACCGCGACGGCCATCTCCGCCACCGAGGATCTGAGGGGCGTCTTCTTCGTCGACGGCTGAGAGGCAGCTCAGTCGGCTCCCGGTCGTGAGGATGGGCCCACTCCGGGCTCACGATTGGTCATTTCTCCGGGCTCGAGATGCATCGAGCGCGCAGGGGGTACCGCAGAGCGCGCGGGGTACCGCAGGTCGGGAGGAATGCGCGCGCGCGGCGGACCGGAGTCCGAGCCATCGCCCGTTGCCTCCGAGAGCGGTCCGCCCACGCGGACCGGAGTCCGAGCCATCGCCCGTTGCCTCCGAGAGCGGTCCGCCCACGCGGACCGGAGTCCGAGCCATCGCCCGTTGCCTCCGAGAGCGGTCCGTCCCCGCCGAATCGTCCGTCGGGACGGACGGAACCCGGGAGGCGGGCGCTCGCCTCGGCCGAATCGTCCGTCAGGGCCGGGCATCGCCGCGGAAAATGTGACCAATCGTGAGCCGCGGGGGACAAGCCCCCCCTGTCGCCTCGCGCTTCGCGCTCGGCTCTCACGACTGCCCGCCCGGTGTGGAACAGATGGGCTCGCCATACTCATTGGCAATGATCTGATGGTGTGCGGGCAGCGTTCGGCCCCCCTCGGCGCCTGCGGCGCCGGGTCGCGGCCCTGGCGGCCGCCCCGGTTCCTGCAGGCCTAACGGGGACAGGCCTAACGGGGACCAGGCCTAACGGGGACGGTCTACACTTTTCAACTTTCGCCCCGCCCGCCCGGGTTTCATCCCGCATGCGGGCTAACGGGGACGGTCTACACTTTTCAACTTTCGCCCCGCCCGCCCGGGTTCCATCCCGCATGCGGGCTAACGGGGACGGTCTACACTTTTCAACTTTCGCCCCGCCCTCCCGGGTTTCATCCCGCATGCGCGCGACCCAGCGAAAGTTGAAAAGTGTAGACCGTCCCCATCAAGCGCTATCCCGCATGCGCGCGACCCAGCGAAAGTTGAAAAGTGTAGACCGTCCCCATCAAGCGCTCCTCGGTAACCCGGACGGAGTGGAGCGTTGCGAAGCAACGCGACCCGGGCGCCGTCAGGCGCCCGCGAGGGGTGCGAACGCTGCCCGCAGAGGTCCCGGGCCATTCAGAGATGGACCCTCTGGGTCAGTCTCAAACACCGCGACCGGGCAGACGTGAGAGCCGAGCGCGAAGCGCGAGGCGACGAGGGGGACCCTCCCCTCGGGATCTTGGGGCCCGGGCCCGGTGCAGATCAGTGCGCCGGCCTCAGCGCGGACAGTGCCGGGCCAGGTCCCGGATACGCTCTGCGTAGCGGCCCTGGGGGGCGGCGCGGAGGTAGCCCCGGGCGTAGGTGCACGCGTCTTCGGCCTCCTGGTCGGCGAGGTAGATGCGCGCCATCGCTTCGGGCTGGGGGATCCGTCCCTCGGCCGCGAGACGGAGCTCGGGGAGTGAATTGTCGTTCTTGTGCTGAAGGATGTCGGCCAGCAGCAGATGGCCTTCGCTGCACTTGGGGTCGGCGGCGATGGAGGCCCGCGCCTTCTCCTCGGCGCGCGCCCAGCCGCCGGTCATCATCAAGACGCGACCCTCCGCGGCCAGCACCCGCGCCTCGAAGGCCGGGCCGAGCTCCGCGCCGGCTTCCCGCGCGGCCTCGAGATTGGACAGCGCCACACCCAGGACCCCCACGCGGATCTGGGCGATTGTCTTTCCGAGGATGGCGTGCGCGTCGGGCTCTTCCGCATAGTTGCCCGCGGCGGTGAAGGCGTTGGCGGCGGCGCGCCACTCCTCCGCTTCGAGGAAGAGGTCGCCCAGGGCGTTCTGCAGGAAGGGGTCGCGCTGATTGCGCGCCAGGGCGCGCCGCACCGGCAGAAAGCCCCGCTGTCCCGCGGCCGAGCCGACGAGAAAGCCCGCGCGCGCGTAGTCGATCTCCTTGCCATGCAGGTGGTGCTCGTCGATCAAGTCGAGCACCTGCTCGGCGCGCTCGGGATCGGCGTCCTCCACCGCGAGCTCGGCGGCCGCCAACAGCGCCTCCTCGTTGTCCGGCGTGCGCTCGAGAACCGCGTCGAAGGCCTCTCGCGCTTCGGCGATCTCGCCCACGCGACGCGCCGCTTTGGCGCGCATGAGGTGCAGATGCGGGTCGTCGTCCCGGCGCTCGATCGCCGCCCGAAGCGAACGCAGCGCTGCCTCGTCGTCGCCACTGTCGATCTCCACCGCGGCGCGGGCCGCGAGCAGATCGGGGTCCTCCGGGTGGTCTTCGAGGGCGCGGGTCGCGATGCGCATCGCTCCCTCGGCGTCGCCGAGGGCGAGCTTCGCCCTCACCGCCACGGGCGCGACCAGCGGGTGGCTCGGCGTCCGCTCGAGCACGCTCGCCAATCTGGCCGAGGCCTCCTGCGCGTCCCCGCTCTTGAGCTCGAGGGTCGCGAGGCGCGCGCTCGCCTCCACGAAGAAGGCCGGGACCTCCGCCGCCTGGGCGTAGAGCGCCTTCGCCTCTTCCGTGTCGCCGGCGGCGTCGAGGAGCCGCGCGCGGATCAGGTCGGAGCGCGTCCCCGGCAGGGCCTCGGCCAGCGCGGCCTCGGCGGCGGCCCGGTTGCCACGGGCGAGCGCCAGCTCGGCGCGGATCTGCGCCTGCCGCCCGCGAATGTGTGCCGTTCGCGCCTGCACCGAGTCCAGCGCCTCGGCGGCCGCGTCGAGGGCGCCCGCCTTCAGATAAGTCTCGGCCAGGGCGACCACGAACATCTCGTCCGCCGGGGGGCGCTGCTCGTCGGCGGCGCGGGCGTCCGCGAGCGCTGCCTGCGAGTCGCCGCGCCCCGCCGCGGCCCAACCGCGGATCAAGCGGGCCCACGCGATCTCGGGAGACAGGGCCTGGTCGGAGAGCTCGCCCAGCACGGCTTCCGCTTCGGTGACGGCCCGATCGGGATCCTCGCCGGCCTCGAGGAGGATCCGCGCGCGCGTCACGCGGATCCGCGGTGAGCTCTCCGGATCGGTCGCGGCGTCGAGGGTCTCGAAGGCGGCTTCGTGCTCGCCCTTTCGCGAGAGGATCAGCGCCAACAGAGCGGCGTGACGGGGCGCGCCCGGGCGGCGCTCGAGGGCCAGCTCGGCCTCGGCCGTCGCCGCCTCCGGATTGCCGAGGGCGACCGCGACCAGGGCGCGCGCGTGCGCGGCCTCCGATGCGTAGGTGCCGCCGACGGTGATCAGCGCGGCCTCCGATTGCGCGCGCTCGAGCTCGTTGGCGTGCAGAGCCAGGTACGTGGAAGCCACGACCGCGTTCATCGAGCGCTCCGCCGGGAGCTGTTCGAGGAGCGAGGTGACCTGCTCGGTGTCGTCGGTGTTCGCTTCGAGGACGCGCGTCGCGAGAAGACGCGCGCGAAGCGCGAGGTCGTCGGGATCCGTTTCGTCTGCGAGCAGCGCCAGGGCGGCGTCGATCGACGCGGGGCGTCCATCGTCGCCTGCGAGCAGCGCGGCTTCCTTGATCGCGGAGCGGTGGGAGATGTGAAGACCGACGAAGACCGCGATGGTGACGATCACGATGATCGCGATGACGGTGGAGATGCGGGTGATCCGCCGCCGGCGAATCTCTTCCTTCGTCTCCGGGACTTGCTGGAGGGTCGGAATCACCCGAGCCTCTTGAACCCGTCCCATGAGGTCGGGTGGCTCGGTATCGTCGCGTCCGGCCATTCGCACGCAGAATACCGACTCCGAAAAGATTTGGCTTCTATTGGGCGTACACGTGTGTTCAGCGCGCCGCCGGCGCCTTTCTCGGGGAAATGAGGCGAAAACGCGAGGCGAGGTCCTCAAATGGGGCGGTTCGCGGCTCGTAACACGGGTTTTGCCGATGCCCGATGCCCCATCGCGAAGTGCTGATACGGTCCCGCCGTGATCGAGCTGGTCGACCTCACCAAGCGCTACGCCGACTTCACGGCGGTGAGCTCGGTCTCGCTCACGGTGGAGGAGGGGACACTCCTGGTGCTCCTCGGCGGGTCGGGCTCGGGCAAGACGACCACGCTCAAGATGATCAATCGGCTCATCGAGCCGACGAGCGGCCAGATCCTCTTCGACGGCGAGGACGTCACCGAACAGCCGGTCCACGAGCTGCGCCGCCGCATCGGCTACGCGTTCCAGAAGATCGGGCTCTTTCCGCACATGACGATCGCGGAGAACGTGGGGATCACCCCGCGCCTGCTCGGCTGGGAGAAGGAACGCATCCGCGCGCGCGTGGACGAGCTCCTCGAGATCGTCGAGCTCGATCCGAAAGAGGTGCGCGATCGCCGGCCCTCCGAGCTCTCGGGCGGTCAGCAGCAGCGAGTGGGCGTGGCGCGGGCCCTCGCGGCGGAGCCGAAGGTGATGCTCCTCGACGAGCCCTTCGGTGCGCTCGATCCTCTGACGCGCGACCGCATCCAGCAGTTCTTCCTGCGCATCCGAAAGGAGACGGGGCTCACCGCCATCTTCGTGACGCACGACATGGTCGAGGCGCTGGTCCTCGGCGATCGCATCGCGGTGATGAACGCCGGGAAGCTGGTGCAGGTGGGCACGCCGCGCGAGCTGATGACCGAGCCGGCGGACGACTACGTCGCTCAGCTCATGAGCACGCCGAAGGAGCAGGCCGACTTCGTCGAGGCGCTGATCGCGGGGGACGAGGGCTGAATGGACGGGCTCCTCGAGCAGCTCGACCAACTCCCGGAGCTCCTGTCGGCGCATCTGGGGCTGTCCCTCTTGTCGTTGCTCGTCGCCACGGTGATCAGCGTGCCGCTGGGGATCGCCTCCACGCGGATCCCGACCCTCGAGAAGATCGCGGTGGGCACGGCGAGCGTGATCCAGACGGTGCCGGGGCTCGCGATGCTCGCCATCATGGTGCCGCTCCTGGCCTTCCTCGGCGCCAGCGGGATCGGCTACACACCCGCCATCATCGGGCTGACGCTCTACTGCATCTTCCCGATCCTCATGGGGACCATCACTGGCGTGAAGGAGGTCGACCCGGCGATGGTCGAAGCCGCGCGCGGGGTGGGGATGACGGATCGCCAGCGGCTCCGGATGGTCGAGCTGCCCCTGGCGCTGCCGGTGATCGTCTCCGGGCTCCGGACATCGACCGTGTGGTGCGTCGGGATGGCGACGCTCTCGACGCCGGTCGGGGCGCCCAGTCTCGGCAACTACATCTTCGGCGGCCTGCAGATGCGCAACTACACCGCGGTGCTGGTCGGCTGCGTGGCCGCGGCGCTGTTGGCGCAGCTCCTCGATCTTCTGGTGCGCTCGGTGGAGGTCGGGCTTCGTCAGCGGCACGCGACTTTGGTCCGTCTGGGCGCCGGCGGGATCGCCGCGCTCTACCTCTTCGCGTTCGTGAGCAGCGTCGGCTCGGTGGTGTCGATGGGCGGTGACCAGCCGATCCGCATCGGCGCCAAGACCTTCACCGAGCAGTACGTGCTGGCGGAGATCCTGGCGCAGCACGTCAGCGCCGAGACCGATCGCCCGACCGAGACCGTGGCTTCCCTCGGTTCCACCGTCGCCTTCGACGCGCTCCGGCAGGGCGAGATCGACGTCTACGTGGACTACAGCGGCACGATCTGGGCGACGGTCCTGGGGGAGGACGAGGTGCCGGCGGATCGGGAGGCGATGCTCCGCGAGGTGGGCGAGCGCCTCGAGTCGGAGTACGGCGTGGTCCTCGTCGCGGCGCTCGGTTTCGAAAACGCTTATTGCCTCGCGATGAAGGAGAGCGCCGCCGAAGCGGACGGCGTCTCGCGCATCTCGGATCTGGGCGTGCTCGCGCTCGCCATGTCGATCGGCGGCGACTTCGAGTTCTTCGAGCGGCCCGAGTGGCAGAGCATCGAGGAGAGCTACGACCTCGCGTTCGCGGAGCAACGCGTGATGGATCCGTCGCTCATGTACGAGGCGATCGAGAACGAGAGCGTCGACGTGATCAGCGCCTATTCGACCGATGGGCGCATCGACGCGTACGGGCTGCGGGTCCTCGAGGACGACCGCCACGCCATTCCGCCCTACGACGCCATCGTGCTGGCCAGCGAGCGGCTGGCGCGGGAGGAGCCGGAGGTGATCGCGGCGCTGCGAGGTCTGGAAGGGGCCATCGACAATCAGGCGATGCGGGCGCTGAACCGGGCGGTGGACGAGCGGGGGGAGACGGCGAGGGCGGTGGCGGAGGAGTTCTTGGCGGGGGCGGCGGCGGGGCCGTAACCGTGGCCGTGGCCGTAACCGTGGCCGTGGCCGTCACCGTGGCCGTGGCCGTCCGCGGGTGGCTCTTCATCGCCTTCGGCTCGAACTCGCCTGCTTTGTGGGATGGGTGAGGCTCCTTCGCTCGGGGCGCCTCGAGGGTGCCGCTGTGCTCGGCCGCGTCAACGCTCGGGCCGCCACGGGGTGGCGGCCCGCCCGCGCTTCGCGCGGCTGACGGCCTTGACCCGGCCTGCGCGCGGCGGCGGGGGGACGCTTTGTCGAGCGAAGGAGCTGAATGATGAACGCCGGCGCAAGGTATGGCGATGCCGTGGGATCGGCGCGCGAGACCATGGCTGCGCTCCAGACCGCCGAGGCCACCACCAGCAATGACCAGTTGCGCCATTGATGACCACCGGAGGCCGTGCGTGAGGACCCCGAGGGGTCGAGGCGGTCGTGGGGTCGGGGGGGTGGGAGCACCCGTTTGTTTCGGGAACCGCGCAGTGCTGTGGTCAATCGTCGTCGCCCGATCCCCGACCGCTCCGATGCCCCTCGGGGTCCTCACGTGCGGCCGGGCGTTCGAGCTTCGGCGCCGGCCACAGATACGGATCTCTGCGATCGGGCCGATGAGGCGGAATTTTTCGGAGCAGTGAGCCGTATCAGCGTGCGGGGGACCTCCGATCCCGCTATCCACTGATCGTCATGAAACGCCTCGCTTTCTTCGTCTTCGCTGTCTGCCTGCTGGCCTCCGCGTGCAAGGGCAGCTCCCGTCGCGCCCCTGGCCGGACCGAAGGGATGAACGCCGGAGAGTGCTCCGATGGCGCCGACAACGATGGCGACCGCCTCTACGACTGCGACGATCCGGACTGCGCGGCCGCGCCTGCGTGTGAAGGTGTGGTCCCCGATGGTGGTCTTCCGGACGGCAGCGTCCGGGACGGCGCGACCGACACCGGCATCCGCACCGACACGTCCGTGCCACCCCGCGACACGGGAACGGACACCCGCCCCGACACCAGCGTCTCCACCTGCGATGACGTCAGCGGGATGTGGCAGAACGTGATGAGCTGCGCCTATCCCGCCGGCGAGGAGGTGTTCACCATTCGGTCCCTCGGTGGCTGCGACTTCGAGTTCTCGACGCCGAGCTACTCCGGAACCGCCACCATCGACGGATCCACGGTCACCATCAACATCACCGATCCAGTCCCCGTCACCTGCATGGGAACCTACTCGCCCGGCGTCATCGTAACCGACTGCCTCGACTGCGTCCTCGAGCTTCACCCCCTCTGAGAGGGGCCCTCTGCTACAGTCGGGGCATGAGAGTGGCCTGGCTTTCCGCGGCCTTCCTTTTGTGGGGCTGTGGGGACGACGCGACGAGCGTCGATGCCTCGGCCGACGCCGGCCTGGACGCTGCCGACGTGGGTGGCGATGCCGATGCGGCCCCGCCCGGGCGCACCTTCTGGATCGCCGACGATGGTGACGATTCCGCCGACGGAAGCGAATCCGCACCCTTCGCCAGCTGGTCGCACGCGATCGCGCAGCTCGCGCCGGGGGATACGCTCGTCGTGAAGGAGGGCAGCGTCTTCACCTCGCGGCTCGCCTACGACTGCCAGAACGACAGCTGCGACGGGGCGCCGTGTCCGAGCGGGGAGCGCGGCCGGCCGATCACGGTGCGCGCGGAGACGCCGCGGTCGGTCGAGCTGTCGAACCTCCAGGAAGCCGTGCTTGTGCGCGGATGCAGCTACGTCGTCATCGACGGCTTCGAAGCGCACCAGCGGGACGAGGAGACGACCGACTACTCGAACATCGGCCTGGTGACCGACTCGGATCACATCGTGATGCGAAACATGCTCTTCCACACCCTGAATCGGTGGCCGAACGGACACGTGGTCTTCCTGGGGACCTCCCAGTACGTGCTCCTCGAGGACTCGGAGATCTACGACTTCCATCGTGGGGCGGTGATCTTCACGGCTCGGAGCACGTCACCGCGCGGCGGGTCTACGTCAACGGGCGCGACACCCCCAACCTCCCGGATCCCGCGTTCAACTGTTGCTGCACCGACAGCGCCGACTACGGCATGTGGGTCAACGGGAGCTTCGATGTGACCATCGAGAACGTCATCGTCGAGAAGGTGTGCGAGCCTTTCAACGTCATCGGGTCGGAAGGCGTGCTGGGCGCTCCTCGTGCGGCGACGGGCACGCGCATCCTCGGGAGTATCTCACTCGAGTCCAACAGCGCGGGCTTCGGCGCGCGAAGCTACTGCGACGACATGGATCCATGCCCGGAGCTGCACCACGTCCGAGACCTGGAGATCGTCGACAGCGTCGCGGTCGACGCCTCCGACGGCTTCAACATGAACGCCGCCGAGGGGGTCGTGCTGCGCAACGTCACCTCCATCGGCGCCCGCGACGACGCCTTCGTCTTTCAGGTGAGCTCCGACAACGCGGCCGTCGACGACTCGTCCTTCCTTGTCGTCAACGCCCTCGACGTCGGCACCTCCGACGCCGCGTACACGATCAGCGACCAGGCCGAAGGCAGCGTCCTGTCGAGCAACACCTTCGGCACGACGGCCGAGATCGATCCCATGTTCGCGCCCATGGGGCTCGGGACCACGGATCCCGCCCTCGGCGCCTGCCGCGCCTACCTCCCCGGCTCGTCTCCGATGCGCGGCGCCGGCGCGGGCGGCCAGGACATCGGGGCGAGCGTCGTGAACCGCTACGTGGATGGAGTGCTCACCGACGAGCCGCTATGGGATCCGTCGACCGGCGCCTTCCCCTGCGGCGCGATCGTCGACGGCGTCAACGACGAAGCGAGCTTCCCGGGGGCCACGTGCAGCAGCGTCCACGAGCGCTTGAACGTCGGCGCTGGCGGCTGCGCGCTCCCCTGAACGCGCCCCGTTTCAGCGCCGGCCGCGCGACAGCGCTCGCTGCCAGCCTTCCGGCAGGTCCAGGTAACCCTCGCCGTGAAGGTAGTCGTAGACCGCGTCGTTGATCGCGGCGCAGATCTGCACGTGGATCTCCGGGTTGGACACGAAGCGCAAGGTCGCGTCGCGGAAGTCCTCTTCGCCCTCGGCCGCGCGCTTGGCGATGGGCTCCTGAACGTGGAAGACGAGTCGCTCGAGGAGCTTCTTGTCGAAGGTAGTGCGGAAAGCGTCGAACTTGTCCGCGGTGATCTTGTAGCCGAGGCGGTGGCCGCGCGCGACGCGCGACTCGCGGATCACCTCCCAACAGAACTCGCCGAGGCCCTCCGGAAAGTCTCGGTAGAAGAAGCGGGTCAGCTCCTCGCTGTAGATCCTGAGCAGGCTCTCGAGCTCGGGGGTGGCCTTCGACAAGAAGTCCGTGCAGAGACGCTTGGTGAAGGCGTTCAGCCGGTCGGTCGCCCCCGCGCGCACCACCTCGTCGGCGACGGACATCGACCCCAGCTCGGCGAGGATCTCCCGCTCGTGTCGCTTGAGCGCGAAGTACAGCGCCTGCTCGGGCCAGGTCGCCTCCTGCACGACCTGTGAGCGGCGCGAGATTTGAGCGTAGAGCTCCGAGCTGAAGAAGAGCTGGGTGATCCGCCGCTGAACGTCCTGCACCTTGCGGTTGAGAAAGCCCGTCCGCTGCGGCGAGAAGAGCTTCTCGAGCAAGACCCGCAGGCTGTGGATGAGCTCGACTTCGACGTCCGGCGCCGCCTCGTTGCTGGGGCCGTCCTTCTTCTTGAGCGCTTGGAGCTCCGCCACGATCTGATCGGTGATCGCGTCGAGCTCGGCGTTGGTGCGCTGGTCGGCGTTGTAGAACTGGATCTTCGCCTCGACCTGCTCGTCCCTGAGCTCGAGAGCGCTCACCGTCAGCGCCACCTTCTGCTGCGTCGAAGGCCGTCCGGTCGCGGGGATGGGCGGCGGTGGCGCTTTGGGTGCCGACGGACGCACGGCGGGAGGCGGCGGCGGGGGCGGCATGCGGCGAAGCTGATCGGGCTTCGGCGGCGGAGGAGGGACCCGGTCGGACATGACCGTGCTTTATCCCAGAGGCCGAGCCGGATGGCCACCAGCCTCCGCCGGAGGGTCAGAGCTCGGCCGTGTCTCCGGCCTCGGGGATGATCACCTGTGGGAAGTGTCTCTCCTCGAGGGCCTGCTCGAGCACGTGCTGCGCCTTGGGCTCACCGTGGACCAGGGCGACCTGACGCAGAGGCCCCCGCTCGCGCACCGCCTCGGCGAAGTCGAGCAGATCGCTCTGGTCGGCGTGGGCGCTGAAGCCGTTGAGCACGCGCACCTCGGCGCGCCTCTCCTGCTCGACACCGAAGACGCGCACCCGGGTGCGCCCTTCGACCAGGCGACGACCGAGGGTGTGGGGCGCCTGCCATCCCACGATGACGACAGTGTTCTCCTTCTGCCCGAGGAACGCCTTCAGGTGATGGACCACGCGACCGAACTCGCACATGCCGCTCGCGGAGATGATGATGCAGGGGTCGGGTGAGTGGTCGATCGCCTTGCTGTCCTCGACCGACTCCACATAGGTGAGGCCGTCGAAGTCGAAGGGCGAGTTCTCGCCCTCGATCATCAGACGCGCTTCCTTGTCGTAGCACTCCGGGTGATCGCGAAAGACCTCGGTGAGCTTCACCGTGAGCGGCGAGTCGACGTAGACCGGCACCTTCGGGAGCCGACCCTGATCCTTGAGGCGCTTCAGCGAGTAGACGACCTCCTGGGCGCGCTCCAGGGCGAAGGAGGGGATGATCACCTTGCCCCGCCGCTCGATGGTGCGCTTCACCACGTCGAGGAGATCGTCTTCCATCCGCTCGATCGGCTCGTGCTCGCGATCGCCGTAGGTGCTCTCGGTGATCAGGAAGTTCGCGTTTTCCGGGATCTCCGGATCCTTGAGGATCGGCATGTGACGGCGACCCAGGTCGCCGGTGAAGACGATGCGCTTCATCTCGCCCACGTCGTCCACGTCGAGGCAGACGATCGAGCTGCCGAGCACGTGCCCCGCGTCGAGGAAGGTCACCCACACCCCGTCGGCGACGGGCTCTCTGTGGCGGTAGTTGATGGTCCGGAAGAGCTTGGTGACGCCGATGGCGTCGTAGCTGTTGTAGAGCGGCTCCACCGGCCGGACCTTGGCGTGATCGCGCTTGATCATCTTGGCGATGTGGCGGGCGTCGGCCTCCTGGATCATCGCCGCGTCCTGAAGCATCGCGGTGCACAGGTCTCGCGTGGCGGCTGTCGTGTAGATCGGGCCGCGGTAGCCCTTCTTGTAGAGCAGCGGCAACGCGCCCGAGTGATCGATGTGCGCGTGGCTCAGGCAGACAGCGTCGAGGTCGCGGACCGGAACCGGCAGGTTCTTGTTGCGCTCGATGCTCTCGTCGCGGCGACCCTGGTAGAGCCCACAGTCGAGCAGGACCTTCGCGTGCGGCGTGTGCACCAGGTGCATGGACCCGGTGACGGTCTGCGCGGCACCGATGAATTCGATTTTCAGGGTGTTCTCCTACTTCTTCGCCGGCCCACGTACGGTGAGCACGGTGGTGTGTGCGTGACGTACGACACGCTCGGCGACGCTGCCGATCAACAAGTGGGCGAGACCGGTCCGGCCCTGCGTCGAGACGACGATCAGGTCGGCGCCCGCCTTCTTCGCGGCGTCGCAGATCGCGCGGGCCGCGGAGCTGTCTTCGGCGACCACACACTCGACGCCGTCGATTCCGGCGAGCCTCTCGGCGGCGGTCTCCTCGAGTGACTTCTTCACCGCCGAGTGCATCTCGTTCACGATCTTCTCGCGGAACTGTGCGGGGTTGGGGATCGCCCCCGGCGGGATCAGCGGATCGGGATCGAACGCGTGGAAGAGCGTGACCTGCGCTCCCGAGGCGCGCGCGAGCTCGGCGGCCGCGTCGACGGCGGCATCGGAGCCCTCCGAGAAGTCGGTGGCGACGAAGATGTGCTTGGCCAATGACATGTCGTCGGGAGTCTACCCGAGCTCCTCCGCTGGCGGCACCATCGTCGGCGGCTTGTCCCGCGCGGTCTGCTCGTACGCGGGGCGGTCGGTGTCGATGTAGGTCGCGATGGCCTGGGCGATGGCCTGGGCGATCTCCCTCACCGTCTGCTTCTGCTCGTCGTTGGGACGCTTGGGGTAACCCGTCTTCGGGTCGAAGGAGCAGACGAGATCCTTTCGGATCTCGATGCCCAGGGAGCTCGGGCGCTGTGGATGGCGGCGGTAGTCGGTCTCCGCGCCGGTTTCGGCGAGGAAGCGCTTGATGTGCCGATAGGCCTCGAGCGCCTCGGCGAAATGAGCGCGCCGCTCGGGCGCGATCCGCCGGAAGCGGTGGAGGAAGCTGCGAAGCGACTCGGCTGCCGCCAGGCGAAGGTTGGTGTCGAGGAGCATCGTCCACACCGCTTCGTAGGAGGGCTGGCCGACGGTGTCCGGGTTCGCGGCTTCGAAGCGCTTCCTCAAGAAACGGAAGAAGTGCCACACCTGCGCGCGCATCTCGATGCCGCCGTCGGGGACCGGGTAGGGGTGGTTGTGGGTGACGCGAAAGCCAGTGCGCTCGAGGTTCAGGCTGACGCGGTCGCGGAGGATGCGGCTGCACGTCGACTCCGCGAGGTGGTCGGGATACATCGGATCGAAGATGCCGTAGGTGAGCCGCGACTCGCGCTGGTAGCTGAGCGGAAGGCTGATCAGGCTGAGGTCCGCGCGCTTGGTCGTGCTCGCGTGCTCTTCGTCGTAGGTGTGGATGGAGATGCCGATGAGGCTCTCGGCGAGGATCTTCTCCATCTCCTCGCTGATGGCGTCGTAGCAGGTCTCGAGGAGATCGGTCTTGTCGTCGTGGTTGAGGGCGTTGGCGTAGAGCGGACCGATGGCCAGGGCCTCGAGGGGGTCGCTTTCGCCCGGCGGCGTGCTCCCGGGAAAGCGGTTGAAGTCCAGGAGAACCCGCGCGATGCGGCAGCGGGCGTAGCGGGGGAGGCCCAGGGACGCGGCGATCTGATGCGCGACCGCGTTGGCGCCCCAATCGCGCGCGGCCACGTAGCGCGACACGAGACGCTCCGGATCGATCCGAGGCTCGCCGTTCGGCCCGTAGTAGTAGCGGTCGGGGATCGCACCCCCGTCGTGGGGGGTGTAGATGGCGACCCGCTCCGCCAGGTCTCCGGGGAGGCGATGCTCTCCCGTCGGGATGACCTTCACGATCTGGAGAGGGGGCTCTGCGGGTTGATCGAACTGAAAGGGACCGCGTGACACAGAAGGCGCGAGAGTACGAAAAACCGGAGACCCGCGATACCCTCGCGGCGAGTGGAGCACCTCATGGCCGGGAGCCTCGGGACCGGGAGCGCGATCCTCTTGATCGCCAGCGTCGTGGTCGCCCTCGGCTTCGAGTTCGTCAACGGCTTCCACGACACCGCCAACGCGGTGGCGACCGTCATCTACACGAACACCCTGAAACCGCTGGTCGCGGTGATCCTCTCCGGCTTCTGCAATTTTCTCGGCGTCTTCGCGGGCGGGATCGCGGTGGCGATGGCCATCGTCCACCTGCTCCCCGTCGAGCTCCTGGTGGAGAGCGGAGCCGGGGCCGGACTGGCGATGGTGCTCGCGCTCCTCGTCGCCGCCATGCTCTGGAACCTCGGCACCTGGTACCTCGGCCTGCCGGCGTCCAGCTCACACACTTTGATCGGGGCCATCCTGGGGTGCGGCCTCGCGCATTCGACGCTGCCGGGCCACGTCTTCGGCGACGGCGTCGATTGGGACAAGTCGGTCGAGGTCGGCCTCTCGCTCCTGCTCAGCCCGCTGGTCGGCTTCGGCCTCTCCTACCTGCTCTACGCGTTCGGCAAGCGCTTCGACCGCGACGGAAAGATGACGGCGCCCGCGAAGCAGGGCGAGCCTCCGCCGGGGAGCACGCGCGCGATCCTCGTCGCCACCTGCGCCAGCGTCAGCTTCGCCCACGGGAGCAACGACGGGCAGAAGGGCGTGGGCCTCATCATGTTGATCCTCATCGGTCTGTTGCCTGGGAGCTACGCCCTCGACGACACCCTCGGTCGGGCCGAGCTCCAGCGCGCGGCGAGCGCCATCGAGCGGATGGAGACGCTGTTGGACGCGCACGTGACAGAGGGCGCCGACGTCGAAGGCGCCCGCGCCCACCTCGTGGATCTGCGTGAGCGCCTCGCCGCGCACGAGAGCGTGGCTGCGATCCCCGCCGAGGCCCGCTTTCCCATGCGCGCCGACATCCTGGTCGCGGAGGATGACATCGACGCTCTGCTCGCGTCCGGCGCGCTCCATCTCGACGAGGCCGGCCGTGCGCAGCTGGCATCGGACCGCGAGGTGGTGCGCGGTCTCACCGAGTACGCGCCGCTCTGGGTGTTGATCGCCGTGGCGCTCGCGCTCGGCGTCGGCACCACCATCGGGTGGAAGCGCATCGTGGTGACAGTCGGCGAAAAGATCGGCAAGACGCATCTGTCCTATGGCCAGGGCGCTTCCGCCGAGGTCGTCGCCGCCGCGTCGATCGGCTTGAGCAGCTTCTTCGGACTGCCGGTGAGCACGACCCACGTGCTCTCGTCGGGCATCGCGGGGACGATGGTGGCCCAGGGTTCGGGGCTTCAGGGCGGGACGGTGAAGAAGATCGCGCTGGCGTGGGTGCTGACGTTGCCGGCGGCGATGATCCTCGCGGGGCTGCTCTTCCGGCTCTTTCTGCTCTTTGCCTGAACCGCGATCCAGCCCGCCCAGGCGTCACCTGCTACCATGGACACATGTCTAGGCGGTGGATGGTGGCGCTCGCGCTCGCAGTCGTCGGCTGTTCGGACGGGGGCTCCGGGGCGGACGCTTGCCCGGCCCTCGAGGGCGACCTCTTGAACGTCAATCCGGTCTACACCGCTGACAGGGAGCCGCTGGTGATCCTGCGCCTCGATCTCGCGGGCGACTGCGCGGGCACCGGGGAGGAGACGTACGTCGTCTGGCGCTCCGGTGCTCCGGAGATCCTCGGTGAGCCGGTCGCGGTCCACCCCACCGATCTCCCCGAGAGCGCACCCGGCTCGTTCATGTATCAGTACCGGACGCTGGGGCTTGTCATCGACGTGCAGCGCAACAACGCGACCGACGTGACGCTCGCGTTCATCGACGGAAGCGACTTTCCTCCGGCGCTGCGCTGCCGGGACATGTCCGGTGTCCTGACTTGCGAAGCGGTTTGACCCTATAATCGCAGGATGCGCTCTTTCTTGTTCCTCCTCGCTGCCGGCCTGGCCTTCTTCGCGACGGGTTGCGGCGACGACACCAGCGGCTCCGACAGTGGCCGCACCGACGGCGGCATCACCTGCATGAGCGGCATGCACGACTGCAGCGGCTCGTGCGTCCCCGACCAGATCAACGACCCGTCGATGGGTTGCCGGCGCGGTTGCGGCGACCCGTGCCCGGCGCCGACCGAAGGCGGCATGGCGACCTGCACCTCGAGCGGGCTCTGCGACGTCCAGTGCACGCCGCCCTATCGCAAGGAGGGGGACACCTGCCGGTGCGCGCCCCAGAGCTGCTCCGAAGCGGGCGCCATGTGCGGCAGCGGCGTGTCGGACGGATGCGGCGGCACCATCGACTGCGGCATGTGCGGGATGGGGCGGATGTGTGACGACATGCACCAGTGCGTCTGCACGGTCGACGACGCGGAGCCGAACGACGAGGAGCTGCAGGCGTACCTGCTCGTTCCGAGCGACACGATGATGGATTGGCCGGACACGCCGGACACCATGGCGACCTTCTCCGCATTCACCCTGAACACCGACTCCGACGTCGACATCTACCGGGTGCGGGTCCGCGACACCGGCACCGCCGCGCCGACCCTGCGGGTCGAGCTCCGCAACATCCCGCCCGCGAGCGATTTCTCGCTCGGCGCGTTCTTTCGCTGTGACAGCACGCCGAACACGACGCGCTGCGACGAGCCGCCTCCGGGGTCGGAGATGGACGGGCCGCTCGGTCGGGGCTGCGTCTCCGACAACCCCGCGCAGGATCCGGAGCGGGTGCAGCTCCAGACCTTCTGCGGCGGCGGCGACGAGAGCGGCAACCTCTTCATCGAGGTCCGCAGCTCGACGTGGATGAACGCCTGCATGCCCTACGAGCTCACCGTCCTGGTCGAGTGATCGACCCGGGCCTCACGCGACGGCGCGGGCCTCTTCGTCGGCGCTGAGTGCCGTGGCGAGCTCCTCGCCGAGCGAACCGAGAGCGGACTCGACGTCACCGGCATTGGCGTGGCGCGCGTCGTGGCTCGCGAGGGAGACGGCGGTGTCCTCGAGGCGGTCGCAGAGGACGGTGAGCTCCTGCAGGGCCTGCCGCTCGGCGCCGTCGAGAATCGACGAAGCGTGCGTTGCCGCTTCCGCCGATCGCGCGCAGGCGCCTCTTCGCTCCCCGCGCGCCCTGATGCGCACGGAAGAGGCGCTCGGCCTCGGCGCGCGAGGCGTCGGCGGCGCTCTGCACCGGCGCGAAGGCGGGGCCGAGCCTCTTCGCTTCTCGGTGAACGGCGGCGACGGCCACCCGGATGCGGCGCATCAACGCCCGCTCCGGGCGTCGCCGGCGGCGGAACGCGCCAAAGAACGCGAGGAGGAGCATCGGCGGCGTCGCTGCGAGGGCGCCGTAGGTCGCGAGGGCGGCTCCAGACATCGGCGGCTCTGCACCCGCGCCAGCAGCCGCGGCGCTCAGCGCGATCGGATCGCCCACGACGTCCGCCACGATCGCGCCGCGGAGGCCGCTGCGGATCTCGCTCACGGTGTGCAAGCTGCGCTGTCCGATCACGCGCAGATCGAGGCGGAGCAGTCGACCGCGCTTCATCTCCACCGTGTAGCGGTGGGCCTCGTAGTCCTCTTCGATGATGCGCGCATCCGGGGGCAGGACGACCAGCGGCACGCGCTGGGGCCCGGCGTCGGTGATGCGGTGGAACGCGTCGTAGCGCTCGCCATCGACGGTGGAGGTGAGGGTCCCGCTCAAGGTCACGCGGGTCGTGGGGGCGAGGGCGATGCCCGAGCGCTGGGCGAGGGCGTCGACGTCGAGGCCCGGCCCCCAGGTGGAGATCGACGCGCGGCCCTGCGCGGCGGCGCCCGAGACGAGGAGCATCACGAAGAGGAACGCGGCGGCCGCGGCGGCCGCTCTCATCGCATCCTCCGGTCCGCGAAGGAGCCCATCGCCATCACCAGCGTTCGTTGGTCGCCGTAGCCGAAGTGGTCCCACGCCCCGTCGACCACCCGCTGGTACTGCGCGAGGAGCTGCGCGTCTCGCGTGAGGAGCGGGTCGCGCCAGAGCTCGGCGCCGGCTTCGAGCACGTCGGCGCGCTCGGTGAGGATGGTGTGGGCACTCGCGCGGTCGCCCGAGGCGAGGGCGTCGGCGGCGAGCTGCAGCGCCTCGCCCGCCTGGAAGGCGAGGACGGTGCGCTTCACCGTGCGCTCGGTCGACGCGATCGCGTCCTGGCGGTCCGCGACCCGAGTCGCGACCACGTTCTGCTCCGCTTCGCCGTTGGCCTCGCGGTAGAGGTCCTTGTAGTCGAGGTAGACGTGCGCGATGCCGGCGCGGCTGGTGGCGCGGCCGCCGGGCACGTCGAGCTCCATCAGGATCACGTGCTGGTCGCCGCGGCGGAAGGTGGGCAGGTGCATGCGCAGCCCCTCTTCCTCGTGCTGGCGGTTCTGGGCGATGCCCAGCTCTTCGGCGATGCGCTGGTCGGTGGCGATCTCGGTGCGGCGCACCGCCTGGTGCTCCTGCGCCGAGAGGATCCGCGAGCCATAGACCTTGCGGGCCGTGACGCCGGGGCCGAGCACGACGCGGACGCGCAGCGCCTGGGCCACGGCCTGGGCGCGCTCTTCGAGCTCATCGGTGAGGATCTGCGTGATGTCCGCCGGGCGCCGCACGAAGTGGTAGGAGCCGCTCCCCTCGCGGGCGATGGTGAGCATCGTGGTCTCGTCGAAATCGGTGCCGAGGCCGACGCTGGTCGTGAGCACGCCGTGGTCGTCGTACATGCGCCGCGCGATGCTGCCGAGGTAGCTGGGCGCCCCGTTCCCGTCCGTGGCGCGGCCATCGCTGATCAGCACCACCAGGCCGAGGTCGCTCGGGCAATCGCGGCGGGGCGGATCGGCGGCGGCGAGGCTCAGGCCGGCGTCGATGTTGGTGCCGCCGCCGACCTGCATGGTGCTCAGGGCGGCGTGGGCCCGGCTGCCGTCGCCGACGGCGCCGGAGGGGAGGATGACGCTCGCGTCGGTGTGGTAACCGATGATGCCGATGCGATCGCTGGGGCTCAGCCGGCGGACCAGCGCGTGGGCGGCGTTCATCGCATGGACGAACTTCTCGCCGCTCATCGAGCCGCTCTGGTCGATGACCAGGCGGATGTCCATGTGGGGACGGCGGGGCAGCTCACCCTCGCGCGCCATGAGCGCGATCTGCAGGTGCACGGTGTCGCCGCTCGCGTCCACCCGCGGGCGCTCGAGCTCGGCGTGGAGCGCCACCGCCTCGTTGGAGGGGCGGGCGTAGGGGAGGTCGTCGCGCTCGGTGAAGGCGGCGAGCTGCACGCGCTGGCCGTCCACTTCGACCCCGCGCTCGAGGAGATCGTCGAGGCGCGCCGACGCGCCGCTGCCGCCGACGAAGTTGTTGGCGAGAACGCCATTCTGCGGGAGGGGGCGCGGCGCGCGCGCCGGAGGGGCGGCGGCCATCCCGGCTCCCGAAGACCCTGGGTCGATCGGGATGAGGGGCGTGGCCGCGCGCCGCATGCCGCGGGGACCACCACCGGCGCGGCCAGCGCCGGCCCGGGGCTCGGCGTTGTACCCGACCTCCGGCTCAGCGACCGCTTCGCTCTCCTCCGCGAGCGCGAAGCGTCCCCCCTCGTCGTCGGCCGGGGCGTAGTTGGCCGTGGCCGGTTGCGTGGGAAGGGCCTCGGCCTCGGTGCTCGCGCTCTGCACGCTCGGCGCCTCGTCACCGGCGCTCACGAGCACCCCACAGGCGGTGGCTCCCACCACCACCAACCCCAGCAGGGCGATCAGCACGCCCATCACGATGTTGATTCGTCGCTTCTCGTCACGCTCCGTGCGCACGTCTCCATCGACGGCGCGGTCCTCATCGGCCCGTCCCATTCATCCTCCTCGGCGGCGCCTCTCCCGTGGGCCGCGCGTTCAGATTTGGGACAACGGCGAAGCGCGGAGGTTTGGGCGAGGGGCGATTTTTTTCGCCGAGGGCCGAAAAAGCCTGGGTTCAGAAGGTCCCGGCGAGGCCCACCATGCCGCCCCCGTTCATCGGCGCGACCGTGGGCGTGATGGTGGCGTGGACTGCCCGCTCGGCCGCCTCGACCGCGCTGCGGCTCGTGTCGGAGGAGAGCTCATAGGCGATGATGGCGCCGAGGGTCGGACCGATCATCAGCGGAACGTAGCTCACGTCGCCGAACTGACCCACGGCGAGCAGCGCCAGCGCCCCCAAGAAGCCCGCCGCCGTGCCAGCCGCGGTGCCGAGGAGCGTCCAGCCGTAGCCGCCGTTTCCATCCATGAGCTTGCCCGCGAGGAAGACGCTGAGCGGCGTGAGCGAGAGCGACGCCGCGATCCCCATCGGCAAACCCACCGCCATGCACCCCGGGCTGCCGTGACCGCCCTGGGTTGCGCAGCCGACCTCGTACATGCCGAAGCTCGAACCGACCATGGTCGCGCCGCCGGCGAGGGCGAGGGTCATGATGCGGGGGATCCGGGAGCCGGTCTCGGGCTCGTCGACCGGCTCGCCGGGGGTGCGCACCACGGTCCCCGGCGGCAGGAACGCACGAGCCGAGCCGATACGCGCGTGACCGAGGCGATAGCCGCTGGGGACGTTCGGCCTGGAGGTGGAGGTGAGCCGCGCCGTCGGCGGGGGCGGGGGGAGCGCCTCGACGCCCTCCATCTCCGCGGGCTCAACGTCCGTCTCTGCCGCCGCTTCCATCTCCGCGCTCGGCGGCGGTTCGAAGACCGTGTCGATCTCCTCCTGCTCCTGTGCGCGACCGACGCCGGGCGCGAGCAGCATCACCAGAAGCACCCCGAGACTCACCGACTTCGTTCCACCCATCCGCATCCTCCGATGTGGGGTTGTGCAACCGGTGTGCCGCGCGGATCACGGGGGCAATTTCCCTCGTGCGCCGACGACCCCGACGCGCTCGGCGCGGTGCGTGTCAGCGTGTGCCAGCGCTCGAAGCGTGTGTGATGAGGTAGGTCGCGAAGGTGCCGAGCCAATGCGTCCCCTCGTAGGGGCGAGCGGTGATCGCCGACAAACCCGCCTGCGCGTGACTGCGGGCACACGCGTCGAGCCCGTCTCGCCGCAGGTCGTCACCGGGGAGCGCGGAGGCGATGGTGCGCAGCATCCAGGCGCGGCTCAGGTTCAGCCCGTCGAGGTGCGCGAGGCGCCCGTCGCTCGGGTCGGTGACCCGGGCCGGCGCGAGCGTGTCCTCGCTCAGCGCAGGGAGGGCCTGGTCGAGCCACGCGGCGTAGCGCTCTGGCGCGAAGATGCGCGCCATCAGGTCCGCGACGCCGAGCGACGGGGAGAGGAAGTCCTCACCCGACGGCTCGAGACGAAGCGGCAGGTCGCGATCCTCTCCGTGATAGTCGCGAGCGCGGCGCTCGACGAGCGCCTCGACCTCGGTCGCGTTCGTCCCGCGCGCCCAGTCGAGCAGCAGGCCCATGGCGAACGCCGTCTGGCTGTGCACGCCGCTTCGGACGGGATGGCTGAGCTTCGGCAGCCACGCCTCGAAGCGCGCGGCGGCGAGATGGGCGAGGGGCGCGAGAGTCCGGCCCAGCTGCGTGAGCTCCGCGTCGCCCGCGGTCACGAGCTCGAGATGAAGGGCCAGGAGCCAGGCGAGCCCGTAGGGGCGCTCGAACCCAGGACGCGGGTCGAGGTAGAGGAGCTCGCCGGCGACGTTCTCCGCGGTCAGGCTCCGCGCGAGCGCGGCGCGCGCCGCGCGCGACTCGCGGCTCCCCATGCGGACCGCGCGCGCCAAGAGCCAGTGGCCGTGCACCGCGGAGTGCCAGTCATAACAGCCGTAGAACGCGGGCGTGAGCTCTCGCGGCGGGCGGAGATCCGCGTCGCTCGAGAGGCGCAGCGCGACCTGGTTCGGGTACTCGCGTTGAACGCACGCGAGGGCGAGGCGCACGAAGAGATCGAGGTCGACCGTCATCGGCGACCGCGGATCATTCCTTCTCGGGAACCCAGGCGGTCTCGGCCTTGTCGCCCTCTTCGAGGCCGAAGTGGATCTTCATCTGCTTCACCATGAACTCGGTCCCCTGCTTGCTCGACAGGTCGACGCGATAGGTGTTGATGTAGCGGACGCTCTCCTTGAGCCAATCCTCCCAGGCCTGGTGGGAGATGTTCTCGTAAATCCACTGACCGAAGTCGTTGGGGAAGGGCGGCTTCGCCAGCCCGGGAAGATCCTGGTCGAGCTTCTTGCAGTGGACGATGCGATCGGGGTCGGCTTGGGCCATGGCGAGCGCGACTATGGGGCAAGCTACGCGGCGTCGCCACCCCGTTCAGCGCCCGACCAGTCGGAGCCAGCCGAAGCGCTCTGGGACGTGAAAATTGGGGCGATCGGTGTAGGTGGGGAAGCGCGCCTGATGGACCCGCGTCTGTGAGGGACCGCTCACGCGGTAGAGGGCGAGCTTGTACTCCGCGGGGCGCAGGGCGGGGCGGCCGAGGGCGGCCGCGGGGATGGAGGCCTCGACGTAGTAGTGGTGCGCTTCCTCGTCGATCCGCGAGGCTACCGTCATGCCGCTCGACCATGCGACGTCGCCGCGGGGACGGCGCCCGCGGTCGACGTCGATGTCCATGTAGTGACCGGCGGGGCCCATCTCGAATTCGCGGTAGGTGGCGCGGGTGCGCGGACTGTCGTCGAGGAAGACCTCTACCGCATCGAAGCGATAGAGCGCGGGGTGCTCGACGTCGGTCGGGGCGTCCTCGTCGATCGCCAGCGTCTCGTAGGCGCAGTCGAAGGCGAAGTAGAGGGCCTCTGGCGTCCACACCGCGCGCACGCGCGTCTCGGGGCCAGCGGGTCGGCCGCGCCAGTCGGTGGTGATCGGCACCACCGGCGCGCGCGCCCAGGCCGCGTCGTCGAGGTTGCCATCGATGGTGGGTGCTTCGGCGGCCCGTGGCGCGGTCATGGCGGCCGCGATCCACGGCAGCTCGCCCATGGGCGAGGGCGCGCGCCCTATGTCGAAGCCGGGGAAGGCGCGATAGTGCGCCACGCGCCGGCCCCGACGGAAGGAGTCGTCGCCGGCGATGCGTATGTCGCGAAGCACGTCGGTGCTGCCCCAGAAGCGCCGCGCCGCTTCCTCGATCAGCGGCGAGGTGGGGTGGTGGATCTCGCGCGCGAGATCGGCGTTGTCGAGCAGGCCCATGTACTCGAGGGCGACCGCGTCGGCGAAGACCGGGTTGGTGCTGCCGATGGCCACGCCTTCGGGGAGCGGCTCCATCAGCGCGAAGCCGTCCCCCGCCACCGGTGGGATGCCGTCGATGAGGGTGGCGTCGGGGGTCACGATCTCGAGCAAATCGACGATGCGTTCGGAGAAGGTCTCGAGGGCGGCGACGTAGGCGTCGCGGTCGTCCACGTCCTCGCTGCGGAAGCGGTGGAGCCAGGGCCCGATCTCGCGGTGCATACCGCCCGCGCCGCTCCTCGGCGCTTCGGCGCCGTCGAGCACCACCAGGCCCATGTTGTTCTTGATGCTCAGGGTCATCACCGCGAATCGGTGCATCTTCATCTTCGGGATCGAGATGAAGAGGCCGTCCCGCAGGTGGCGGGCGACGATGCGCGGGATCCTCAGGCCGTTGTGGATCCGCGTCGCACCTTCGAAGGGCGCGGCCAGCGTCGGCTCGAGAATCTCCGTCCGGCCCGCGGTCGTCGTAGAGGCCGTAGTAGTGGATGTCCTCTTCTTCGAGGAGGCGGTCGAGGCCGGTGGCGCGCTGCCAGTCCTCGAGCTGCTCGGGCCGCGACCAACCTTCGACGATGCTGATCTCGCGATGCCCGCGCGCCTTCAGGCAGCGGACGACGCCGCGCAGGAAGTCGATGCTGGTCGTGCGCAGCAGGATCCCGTCGTCGAGGCGGTGTGGGCGCAAGAGGTTGATGCCGGCGAGATTGGGCTTGAGCAGCACCGGCGTCGACGGGGGGCGCCGCGGAACGACCTCTTCACACAGCCTCCGGCCCGCTTCGAGGGGATCGTTCGAGGACACGACGTGCACCGCAGCCTCGCGCTCCTCGGTCATCCGGCGTCGATGCGCCGCGACCAACGCCGCGACACCGAGCTCGTCGTTCACGTCGACGTCGGCAGGCGCGTCGTCGGGCGGCGCGTGCATCTCGCTCGCCGCGCCGACGAAGTCGACGAGAATCATCGGCCGGCGTCGGCTCCGCGGGCGCGGTGGTCTCGGGCGGGGGCGCCTGTCGGGTGGCCTCGGGCGGAGCCGGGGCCGGCTCCTCGTCGTCGCCACACGCGACAGCGAGGAACGCGACGAGGAGAGTCGTGGCCACGCGCATCGGGCGGAGCATACGTCAGCGCTGACGAGACAGGTGCCGAGACCGCGATCAGACCGCCCGGAAGATGAACGACCCTCGCGCCGGTCGGGCGAGAACGCACGGACGGCTGCTCTCGCTCGTGCGCCAGGCCACCAGAAAGAGCGCACGGAGCCGAAGGCGTCGGCCTGGCACGTTGCTGGCTTATCCTGGAGGTCTCCATGCGCTCGCTCGCCACCACGCGTCTGCTCCGCGGTCCGCTCCCTGCCTGCGTCCTCGGCCTCTCGTTGATGCTCAGCGCGAACGCAGAGGCGCAGATCGTGCTCGAAGGAGACGTGCCCGACACCGACGGCGACTTCTTCTATCTGCCCTTCGACGTGCCGGCGGGGACGGTCGAGATCGAGGTGAGCCACGACGATCTGTCGGAGATGAACATCCTCGACTGGGGCATCGACGATCCCAGCGGCTTTCGAGGGTGGGGCGGCGGCAACGAAGAGAACGCCATCGTCGGAGAGGAGGCCGCGTCGCGCAGCTATCTGCCGGGCCCGATCGCGGCCGGGGAGTGGCAGGTGGTGGTGGGCAAGGCGAAGTTGGTCGAGATGCCGGCGCGGTACCACGTCGAGATCACGCTCCGCACCGAGGCGACCCTCACGCCCATGACCGAGCGGAGCTCGTACGCGCCGGCCGCGCCGCTCGCGATGGAGTCTCGTTACTATGCGGGTGACTTCCACGTGCACTCCCGAGAGAGCGGCGACGCGCACCCGAGCCTCGAAGAGGTCGCCACCTTCGCCCGTTCGCGCGGCCTCGACTTCGTCGAGCTCTCCGAGCACAACACCACCTCCCAGCTCACGCTGATGAACGACGCGCAGGCGCGGCACGCCGACATCCTGCTCCTGCCCGGCGTGGAGTTCACGACCTACGCCGGGCACGCGAACGGTATCGGCGCCACCGAATGGGTCAGCCACCGCATCGGTGAGCCGGGTGTGACCATCGACGGCGCGATCGACGCCTATCACGCCCAGGGCGCGCTCTTCTCAATCAACCACGCCGCGCTCGACCTCGGCCTCTCGTGCATCGGCTGCGCCTGGAAGCACGACGTGGATTCCGCACAGATCGACGCCATCGAGATCGGAACGGGGGCCTGGTCGGCCGCGGGCTCGATCTTCACCCCGCTGGTCATCGACATGTGGGAGGGGATGCTCGACTCCGGCGCCCACATCGCGCCCATCGGCGGGAGCGACGACCACGACGGCGGCACGTCGACCGATGCCCTGCACAGTCCGATCGGCTCCCCGACGACGATGATCTTCGCAGAGGGGCTCTCGGCTGACGCCATCCTCGAGGGCATCCGCCGCGGCCGCACCGTGGTGAAGCTCGAGGGCCCCGACGACCCGATGGTGGAGCTCACCGCCGGCGACGCGATGCCCGGGGACACGGTGCCGGGCCCGACGACGACCTTCACCGCTCGGGTCACGGGCGGCATGGGGAGCCAGCTCCGCTTCGTGGTGGATGGTGAGCCCGTCTCGCTCATCGACGTCGACGCCAATCCTTTCGACGTCTCGGTCGACCTCGACGCCCCCTACGGAATGAACGAGGGCCGAGTCCGCGCGGAGCTCCTCATCGCCGGCGCGCTCCGGGTCGTCACCGGCCATCTCTACCTCACGCCCCAGCCCGGCGCCCCGCCGCCGCCCGCGGAGATGATGATGGAGGAAGGTGGCGGATGCAGCGCGAGCGGCGGGCCCGCGCGCTCGAGCTGGCTGCTCGCGCTCGGGGTGATGCTCGCCTTTCGTCGCCGCGAGCGCTGAGTCCGCGCACTCCGCCCTACATCAGGCATCGCGAAAATCACATCTCGCCGTGATGCTCACGGAATGTGCAGTGCGGGCCGGGCGTAACACACTTCATGGAGTCCTCCGAACGGCGCCTCGCCTCACGCCTCTGTGCCATCCTCACCTTCGCGATCGGCGCCGCCGCCTTCACCACCGCCTGGGGCTTCCTGAGAAACGGCACCGACTGGGTCCTCGCCTGGTGTCTCGTCGGAGGCCTCTACCTCGTCGCCGCCGGGGGGCTCTGGACAGCGCGGCCCTTCGCGCGTCCCTTCGCGCGCGGGCTGGCAATCTTCGGGACCGGCGCCTTCATCCAGGCCTTCTGGGCGGTGGGATACCTGCCCTCGATCGCGGTGGGCTTCGCCGCCCACGCGCTGATGCTGGCGTCGACCTTCTTCGTCCCGAACCACCTCCACGGTCGACAGCGCCTCTCTCTGATGCTCGCCAGCGCCGGTCTGGTTCCCGCCGCGGCTTACGCTCTGGCGCCGGAGCAGAGCGGGACCGTCGCCCTGTCGGTGATCGTGGGCATGTCCATCGTCTGGCTCGGCACCTTCGGCGTCGCCCGCGGTCGAACCTGGGGGTTGCTCGTCGCCCTGATCGGCGCCCCCATCCTCGCCGTCAGCATCTTCTTCGCGCCGTCGCTCTCCTATTTCGAGGCACCCCACTTCCTGGTGGAGCAGCCCCTTCAGCCGCTGATGCTCGACGCCCTCGGCAGCGTCGCCGCCCTCGCGGCGCTCCTCGCCGTTCTACCCTTCGTGGGGCCGATGGTGCGCTTCGTGCGAAGCGCGTAGCCGACGGCAGCATCGACTCCACCGCGCGAGCACAGGCCCCCTGTGACCGCGCGCGGAAATGCCGCACACTGCGCCGGTGGCGAGCACCGCCTACACCTATCAGCTGAAGTCGGTCGAGTGCGATCAGTGCGGCGGTCCGGTGGTGACCGAGGCCAGCGCCACCGAAGCGCGATGCGGATTCTGTAACGCTCAGCTCCGCATGGTCGTGCGCCCGAAGGACGCGGCTCACGCACCCGTCGACGAAGCGTCGCGCATCGCCGGGCTCCGCGCGCAGGTGGGCAAGCAGGATCCGAACGGTCCGCTCTCCGCGCGCCCGCCAGACGGCATGCAGGCCTTCGCGGCGATGCTCACCAACAAGGAGGCCCGCGCGGCCGCGGCGACCGCGCTCCGGCAGGAGTGGGAGCAAGCACGCGCCGAGGCCACCGCGCAGCCGAGCCGGCAGAGCGGGACGCGGGCCTTTCGTGCGGCGTTCTGGCTTGCTCGCTTCTACGCAGCCGACGACGAGGACGCACGCGCGCGCGCGGTCGCCGAGACCGCCATCCACCTCGTCTCCGAGCCCGGGCAGCGCGACATCCTCCGCCTCTTCCTCGCGCGCGCCGCCCTCGACGCCGGCGACCGCGAGGCTTTCGATGCGTGGGTGGCGGACGCGAACCCGCAGCCCGTTCATCTGGAAGTGGACTCCGCGCTGCGCCTCGCGCGTGCGAAGAAAGCGCTCGCCGACGGGAAGTGGGACGAGGTGATGGCGTTGGTGGGGCGCTACCCGACCGAGGTACCGATCGCGAAGGAGAGCGAGCAGGCGTCGCGCTTCGTTCGGGCCCATGCCTTCGCGGGGAGCGGCGACGCGGTCTCCGCGCGCCGGGAGCTCCGGGGTGCGCTCGCCGCCAGCGCCGACCCCCACGAAGAGGCGCGCATCCTCCTCGACGCCTATCCCGGGCCGGCCGCCGGAGATCGCGCGCGAAGAGGCAGGGCAGCCCCACCAGAAGGCGTGGGAGGCACAGATCACGGCCCCCGCGCGCGCACAGGCCCACGCCCAGGCGCAGCGGCGAATGGGCCGCGGAGCGGGCCGCCGCGTGGGCGCCGTCATGGCATCCGTCGGATGCATCACCTTGTCGCCGGTGCTGCTCTTCCTGGTCCCGATGATCGCGCCGTCGCTCTTCTTCCGCTCCTGCGGGATGGACGGGGCCGAGACGCAGGTGATCCAGATGATCGAAGCTTGTCCGAGCGCCGTCGACACGCTCGGGACCGGGGTCAGCGCGGCGCCGGGGCTGAGCTGCGGAAACTTGGAGACCGGGGGCGGCTCGGGCTACGCCGATTGGTCCTTCGCGGTGAGCGGCTCGAAGGGGCGCGGCACCGTGTCCTTCGTCGCCAACGAGAGCGGCGGCGTGTGGAACGTCCAGTACGCCGACCTCGAGGTCGATGGGCACACCACCAACCTCGTCGCGTGCGGCAACGCGGCGCGAATGGGGCTCGACGCCGACGAGGTGACCATGCCGGGTCTGCTCCAAGGGCTCGGCGACCTCGCGGGGCTGGCGGAGGCGGTGCAGAACGGCCAGGACGGCGAGGGTGGCAACGGCGCCGCCCTGAACATCGGCGCGAGGATGCTCCAGGGGCAATGCGACGGCGGCGACATGCAGTCCTGTTACGCCCTGGGGATGATGTACCAGACGATAGAAGAGATCCGCGACGAGGACAAGGCGCAGGAGCTCATCGAGCGCGCCTGTGAAGGCGGGCACTCGGGGGCGTGTTCGTCGTTGGAGCCGTAGGCGCCGAGCAAGTCAGCGATAGAAGTTGCCGTGGAAGCCGAGAGGGATGGCGACGTCCACCTCGAGGCGTGCGCGGAGCGACATGTCCTTCGCTTCCAGGATCCAGAGCTGTGCCCGCTCTTCTTTGCGATGAGAGGCGACCGAGAGGAGGTAGCCGTCGTCCTCCTCGCGCGCGTCCTCCTTGGGGACGAAGACGGCTTCGCCCGGGATCCACTCCTCTTCTTCGAAGGAGCACATCGCTCCGCCCTCGACGTCGAGCTTGAGGAGGCGACTCTCGTAGCGCCGCGCGTCACCCTCGCCATTGCATCGGGCGCGCACCGCGTAGCCGTAGCGATAGGGGCGCTGATGGACGGCGCGAAAGTGGATGCGCGGGAGCTCGCAGCGCTCGTCGCCGAGCGACTCGCGCCGGACCTTGCCGTCCTTCAGATCCAACCTGAGGCGTGTGGGCGCGCCGCCGAGCTTCGGGCAGCCGTGCAGGATGTTGTCGGTGGCGAGATCGGCGAACACGTCGTCGCCGCCGTGGTCGATCAAGTCCAGCACGATCTCGTCGCCCTGCTGCTGGCTGTTCCACAAGTGGAAGACGAAACCCGGATCGGTCTCGAAGATGCGCGCTTCGCCGCCGTCGAGCGGCAGCACCACCAGCTGGGTCGGTGCGTCACGGTGCCGAATGTAGGGGAGCAGGCCGCTCTTGCCCCAGAGCATGAAGCGCGCGTCCACCGACCACGGGTGCGCGATGATGATCGCGTGCGTGTCGGTGAGGCCGAAGTCGTGGAGATAGGGCCAGCGGCGCGTCTTCCAGGTGTTGAGCGCGCGCCGCTCCCCCGTGGGGCTCGCGGCGGTGACGTGGATCTGGCTCGTCGGCCCCAGCTTCGAGCAGAGCGTGATCATCTCGCCGCGCTCCCGATGGAGGCGCGGGTGAGCGAGCTGTAGGAGCTTCGGGCCGAGCGCACCCGACCAGGGGTAAGGTCGCTTCACGGCGAGGGTCTCCGGGTCGACCTCCAGCGTCCGATAGGTCTCGGTGAGCGCGAGGTAGCTCTCGCCGAGCTTCAGCGTGTTCACGTTGCAGTTGTCGTACTGCGGTGGGATGGGGTGGAGGAGCCAGTGCCAGAAGTTCGGGTTCCTGGGCGTGTCGAAGGTGGCGTCGGGACGCCGGCCGCTGTCCACCTGGCGGAGGAAATCGCTCTCGAGCCAGCGGCTCCGAAAGGTCGGCTTCTCCCGCAGATCGAAGCGGTAGAGCATGCACAACCCGTCGAACCAGTGCCGGGCGTGAAAGGTCCCGCGCGAGAGCCCGGCGGGTGTGGTGCGGAGGAGCCTGCCCCGGAGGTCGGGCGGTAGGTCACCCTCCACGCGCACTTCCGTTTCGCCGGGCGGGCTGAAGCGAAAAGGCGCGATCCAGTCCAGCACCAGCCGACGATAGCAGACCGACATCGGACGCGTGTCAGCGTGTGCCGCCCCGGGGCGCGGGCGTCACGGGTCGCGCGGAAGCGCCGACGAAGACGCGCGCCAGCGGTTGGAACGGCGCTTGCCGTAGGAGGGCGCAGCTGCGCCGTGATCGGCGCATGGAGGAACGACATGCTTCGCTTGGCTTCTCACGTCGGCCTTTTGGCCGCCGCACTCTCGACCTGCGCCCTCGTGCCGAAAACGGCTCATGCCTGCGGGGGGTGCTTCGCTCCGGTCGGCCAGCCGTCGGTGGTGACCGCGCATCGGATGGTGGTCTCGATCAACGACAGCGAGACCACCCTCTGGGATCAGTTCGAGTACGCCGGCAACCCGGAGGACTTCGTGTGGGTGCTGCCGGTGTCGGGCGGTGCGGACGTGCAGATCGACGTCGCTCAGCAGTCCTTCTTCCAGTACCTGAACGGCGCCACCGCGGTGACGCTCTACGGTCCGGTCACGGGATCGGGCGGCGGGGGCTTCTCCCTGGGATGCGGGGCCTCTGCGGCGGCTGCCGGCGCGTCCGACTCCCGCGTCACCGTCTACTCGAGCGAAGTCGTCGGTCCCTACGAGACGGTGGTCATCGGTAGCGACGACGCGATGAGCCTCACGGGCTGGCTCACCGACAACGGCTACGCCATCCCCGAGTCGCTGACGCCGACGATCGCGCACTACGTCGACGAAGGGATGAGCTTTGCCGTGCTTCGCCTCTCGCCGGACGCGGGCGTCTCTCAGATGCAGCCGGTGCGGGTGACCGTTCCCGGTGCGCAGGTCAGCTTCCCGCTCCGCATGGTCGCGGCGGGGATCGGGGAGACCGTCAGCCTCGAGCTCTTCCTCATCGCCGAGGGACGATGGGAGGTCCAGAACTTCCCCAACGCGGAGATCGCCGACGAGGACCTGACCTACGATGCGGCGAGCGGAACCTTCGACTACGACGCGGTCGCGTCGGAGCTCCTCGGACAGGAAGGAGGCCGCACCTGGCTCACCGAGGTCTCGCAGACGGTCGCCGCGCCCTACGTGACCGCCGGCGATCCCACCAGCCCCCAGGAAGATTGGTTGGTCGCCACCCGGGGTCTGTCTTCCTCCTCTCAGGCGACCGTGACCCGCATGCGCGCGGAGCTCCCGGCGAACGCCCTCTCCGAAGATCTGATCCTCCAGGCGTCCGAGCAGCCGCCGCGCTTCGCCACGTATTACGTCACCGCACAGACGGAGGGTGCGGTGATAGGCAACGGCGACGGCGGCGACGGCACGCCCGCGCTCCTGCTCCTCGCCTGTGCGCTCGCCTGGATCGCATGGCCCCGACGTCGCATCGCCCGGGTGTAAACCCCTTGACAGTAGGCCCTAGGCGCCGAACACAAATCGTCAACCCAGTTCGAATAGATCGTTCGAAAGAACGCGATGAAACGGATGTAACGAGGGTCTATTCGCTCCCGTAGCTGAAGCTCCGCTCGCTCGGAGCGGCTCTTCTTGAAAGGTGAGCGAGATGAAGAAAGAACTCTTGGATGTCCTGAAAGTCGCCGTGGTAGTCGGCGCGGTGGCGACGGGAGGTTGTGGTGACGACTCGACGACCGGCGATGCTGGTTGTGCGGGTTGCCCCGGCACGGATGCGGGCTGCCCCGGATCGGACGCTGGTTGCCCAGGGACCGACGCGGGCTGTCCCTCCGCGGATGCAGCGACAGATGCGGGCTGTCCCTCCGCGGATGCGTCAGCGGACGCGGGCTGCGCCACGGCCGATTCGGGGATGTGATGCAACTCCGTGGAGTAGGGATCGGGCTGAGGCGTCCCTTTGCGGCCGCACTCCTCGAGACGGATCGTCGCGTCGACTGGCTCGAGATCATTCCCGAGAACTTCCTCGACAAGCCCGGTCCCTTCCTCCACGCCCTCCGTCGGGCCCGCGAGCGATGGTCCATCGGCGCCCATGGGGTCTCGATGTCCCTGGGCGGGCCCGACCCCTTCGATCCCGAGCTCTTTCAGGGGCTCGATGAGCTCCTGGGCGAGCTCGAAATCGACCGTTACACCGAGCACTTGAGCTTCTCGAGCGTCCTCGGCCATCACACCCACGATCTCCTCGCGCTGCCGTTCTCGGAGAGCGCGATCCGTCACGCGGCTTCGCGGATCCGCGAGGCCGCGGACCGCCTCAAGCGACCCATCGACGTCGAGAACCCGAGCACCTACGTGCGGATGCCGGGGAGCGTCATGGGCGAGGGTGAGTTCGTGCGAAGCGTCGTCGACGAAGCGGATTGTGGGCTCCTCCTCGACGTCAACAACGTCTACGTCTCGGCCCGCAACCACGGGCTCGACCCCGACGCGCTCCTCGACGCCATGCCGCTCGAGCGAACGACGCGCATCCACGTCGCCGGTCATCTGGAAAAGAAGGACGTGCTCATCGACGATCACGGTCACCCCGTTCGGCCAGAGGTGTTGGCGCTCCTCGAGCGCGCCCTCGCGCGCACGGGCGAGGTGCCGGTGCTCCTCGAGTGGGACACGAACATCCCGTCCCTCGACCGCGTCCTCGACGAAGCGGACATGGTGCGCGGCGTCGTGGACCGTGCGCTCGAAGGTGCAAAGAGGGCGAGGGCCTGCGCGTGACGGCTCCGTCGGACTTGAGCGCGTTCTTCTCGGCGATGCGTCGCGGGCTCGACGGGCGCCTCGACGCCGCCGACGTCGTCGAGCAATGCGGCGGCGGGAGCCGCGTCGATCGGCTCGATCTCGTGTTGCGCATGGTCTGGGCCGCCCGCCGCAACCTCCTCCGAAACGCGTTCGCGGCGACTGCGGTGGCGGCGGATGCGCTGGGGGAGCCTTGCTTCGACGCCGCGGTGGACGCGCATCTCGCCGCCGAGGCGGGTGCGGAGCGCGACTTTCCGAGGATCGCCCTCGGCTTTTCCGAGACTGTGGCCGCCAATGCCCGCGATCCCCGGGTGGCCGAAGTCGCGGACTGGGAGGAGTGCTTGCACCGACTCTCGGTCGTCGGCGCGCCGCCCGCCGTCGGCGACGTGGTTCCGTGTTTCGTCCGGCAGTACACCTTCGACGTCCCGACCTTCACCGCCGCCGCTCGGCGCGACCCGGACGCGCCGCTCCCCGGCGCCGCCGCCACCTTCGCGCTCCTCCATCGGATGCCGGATGCCTCGGCGGTCCGGCGCTTTCAACCCTCCATCGCGCACCTCGCGGCGCTCGCCGTCGCGCGCGGCGAGCTGAGCGAGGACGCAGCGCCGGTCGTACCCGCCGCCCTCGCGGCTGCACGCGAGGATCTGATCGCGCGCGGCGTCCTCACGACGCAGGAGGTGGCGTGATGCGGACAGGCGTCGCGATCTTCGCGGTGACCGTCTCCGTCGCGGCTGCGGGCGGGATCTGGGCGAGCTACGCGCCTCGGGGTGAAGGCACGTGGACCCACCCCACGCTCGACGACGACGCGGTGGAGCGCCTGCGCATCGAGCGCCCCGACGACCACTGGGAGGCGGAGGGCTTCGTCCACATGACCACGCCGCTGCTCGGGCCGACGCAGCGCGATCTGTCGAGCCGGGTCGACGTGTGGCTCCGCCTCCCCGACGACGCGACCATCGGTGTCGACGAGCGCGGCGCGCTGGTGCTCCCCGAGGGGACCGAAGCCGATCGCGTGGAGCTCTTGCGGGTCGACGGAGAGTGGACCGTCGGCGACGTGCGCGGCGCGCGGCTCGGCCCGGAGGGGCTTCGGATCCTGCGCCTGCTGCGTCCCGAGCGTCCCGGTCCCGGCTCGCCCCTGGTGGGCTACGCCTGGCCCGAGAACCGCCCCGCGCTCGGTCATCGTGCGCACGCTTCGCTCGCCGATCTCGTCCGCACCGGCGGGGGTCTCGCGGCGTACGGCCCGCGCACCGATCTCGACGCCGTCGCCGACCTGCTGGTCGCGCGGAGCGGCTGCGTTCGATGTCATGCGCGCGCTCGCGGTCCCCGGCGATTCGCCTCGGAGGGCGGACCGATGCGGCCGACGGACGCCGCCGGCTTCTACTCGGTGCGAGCCGTTCTCTCGGATGCGAGCCCCCTCGAGCGCTATCGGCCGCGCGAGCAGAACGTCGATCGCCCGCACGTCACCATCACCTGTCCCTCGGGCACGCCCGTGCGTGACGAGGACGGGCGCGGGGGCCTGGTGCTCCGCTGCCCGGAGGGCGCAGTCCCCGTCGGCGCCTACGATCTCTCGTCCGCGCTGGCCGAGGACGACCCGCACGCGCGTGCGGTTTGCGACGCACGACGCTACCTTTTCGCGCACATGGACGAGGAGGCTCAGCGCCTCTGGGACGAAGCGATGGCGCCCTGCCTGCCGGAGCAGGTGGGTGATGAAGGAGACTGAGACGATGACGACGGGGAAGGCGATCTGGGCTCTGTGGGCGATGCTCTTCGCGAGCGCCTGCAGCAACGAGATGGCCGGTGGCGCTCTCGACGAGGCCGCGATCACCACGCGTCTCGCCGACTTCGACACCAGCGGGGAGTTCACCCAGGTGAACGACACGCCCTTCATGTCACAGCACGCCGCCAACGCCGTGAGCGTGTGGGTCTCCTTCGAGGGGCTCGACACCTATCGCGGGATCGATCCCGCCGACGCCACCGCGACCGTCGACGCGTTCCCCACCAGCACCATGATCGTCAAGGAGATGTTCGACGCCTCGGGCGCGCGCCAGGGCCTGACCGTGATGGTCAAAGGCGCGGTTGGTGGGGTGCCCGCGACGGCCGACTGGTGGTGGGGCCGCTACAGCGCCGACGGCACCCTCCAACAGGGCGGCAACATCGACTTCTGCATCAGCTGCCACCAGGGCAACGGCCTCGAGCGTACCGATTGGGTCCGCGGCGTCCCCCTCGACAACCGGCGCTGAGCCATCCGACGGATTTTTCGTCCCATCTCCCGAGGGCCGCGGCACCCACGCCCTCGTCATGCACTTTCGAGCCGCATTCTCCTTCCTGCTCCTCGCCAGCTCCGTCGTCGCCCTCGCCCCGCCCGCGCACGCGCAATGGAAGGATGGAGCGACCGCGCTGACGGCCCCCTCCCGCGTTCCCGGTCGACAGTTGCAGGCTCGGCGCTCCCTTCGGGGGGTCGTCGGCCCGTGGATGATGGTGGCCGGCGGTGCGCTCCTGGTCGGCGGATGGGGCGCCAACGCCCTCGCAGGCTTCAGCGCGGGGGTCGAGTGCAGCATCGGCATCGGCTTCTACGGCTACTCCGGCGGCGGGGGCGGCAGCGGGTGTCAGCACAATCCTCAGTGGGAGAGCTTCCGCGAGTGGTCTTTGGTGCCGGTGGTGGGGCCTTACATGCAGCTCGCCACCTTGCCCGAGGATGGCCGGGGTGGGGCCTGGCCGGGGTGGACCATCGCCTCGGCCGTCCTGCAGACCTCGGGCCTCGCCCTGGTGTTGGCCGGCTTGATCGCCACACTCCTCGCCCCCGATACGGAGGACGAGAAGCCGCCGCCTTTCGCGATCGCTCCCGTCATTTCCCCGAGTCAGGTGGGCGTAAACCTCCGCTCGACCTTCTGAGGCTCGACTCACCCTTTTCCCCGCGGCCGGCGCCTGGTAGGGCTGGGCCATGAGCACACCCCTCGGCGACTTCATCGGCGGTGAGTTCCACGAGCCCAAGGGCGAGAGCCTCGTCTCCCACAATCCCACCGACGGCGAGCCGGTGCTGGAGACGAAGTGGGATCCCGGGCGCATGGGTGAAGCGTGTGCGGCCGCCGCCGACGCGCTCCCCGCCTGGAAGGCGATGTCCTTCGACGAGCGCGCCCAGATCCTCGGCCACTTCCGCGAGGCGATTCGCGAGCGCACCGACGTGCTGGCCGACGCCATCGTGCGCGAGGTCGGAAAGCTCCGCCCCGAGGCGAAGACCGAGATCCGCGCCCTCGTCGGCCGCTTCGACCTGGTGAAGAGCCGCATCCGCGAAGATCTGCACGACGGCCCGCTGCCCGAGTTCCCCAACGAGGTGCTGCGTCACCATCCCCACGGCGTGGTCGGTGTGATCGGGCCCTTCAACTTCCCACTTCACCTCTGTCACGCGCACGTCGTCCCGGCGCTTCTCCTCGGCAACACGGTCGTGATGAAGCCGAGCGAGGTCGCGCCCCTCGCCGGCCAGCGCTATGCCGAAGCGGCCCTCGCCGCCGGCTTGCCGCCGGGCGTGCTCAACGTGGTGCAGGGAGGCGGCGCCGCGGGCGCTGCGCTCCTCGCCGCAGAGCCGCTGCGTGCGCTCGCCTTCACCGGGTCGTGGCCCACCGGCCGGCGCATCCTCGAGGCGCTCCTCGATCGGCCGGAGGTCCTGGTGGCCCTCGAGATGGGCGGGAAGAACACCTGCGTCGTTCGCGAGGATGCGGACATCCGGCAGGCGGCGCACGAGATCGTGGTGGGCGGCTATCTGACCAGCGGCCAGCGCTGCACCTGCACCGATCGCGTCCTGGTCCATGCCTCCGTCCGCGACCGTCTGATGGAGGCGCTGATCCCCCTGGTCGATGGGCTTCGCTACGGCGTCCCCGACGATCCCGAAGCGTTCGCTGGTCCCCTCGCCACCGCGGGCGGCGCCCAGAAGCTGCGCACCGCGATGGAGAAGGCGGAGGCGGCCGGAGCCGAAGTGGTCGCCCGTGGAAAGGCGCCCGAAGGCGGCAACTTCATCGCGCCGCGCCTGCACGTGCTCCCGCACGGCGTGCACGACATCGATGGCTATACGAACGTCGAGCTCTTCGGGCCAGACGTGCACGTCGAGAGCTTCGAGAGCGACGACGAGGCGATCGCGGCGCTCCGCGCGGCGCCGGTGGGACTGGCCCACAGCGTCTTCACCGCGAGCCGAGAGGCCTTCGACCGCTACTTCGATCAGACGCCGGTGGCGATCCTCAACTGGAATCGCAGCACCAACCAGGCGAGCCCCCGCTTGCCCTTCGGCGGTATCGGCAGCGCTGGCAACTTCCGGCCGGCCGGCGGATACGCGCATCGCAACCTGACGATCCCGGTGGCGATCCAGGAGAACCTCCCCGGCGCCTTCACGCTCGATCCCAAGCTCGCCAAGAACCTGATCGCGCCGGATCTCGACGCCCTCGATGCGCGCCACGCCGAAGAGGAGGCGGAGGAGGCGCAGCGGACCCTCGCCGCGCACCCGCGTCCTCTCAAGACGGTGCGGCCTTCGGGGGGGCACCTGCCGGAGTCGCGCCGCTGGCTCGACCGGCTCTACGCGGGCGGGCGCGTGGTGCGCGAGAAGAAGCCGGGCGTCTTCGATCACCTGCGGTCGGTCGGTCCGTGGATGGTCTCGGTGGACGACGAGCCGCTCTCGGTGCTCGACGGGATGAGCCAGACGGCGACGCTGGTCGGCGGCTTCGCAGAGGGGCCCGTGGTGCGGCGCTACGTGGAGGGCGGCTTCGGCGACACCATCCTGTCGGCGGACGACACCTCCCTCGGCGGAAACGAAGCGCTCCAACGTTATGCCAGCCTGCTGCGCGACCTGGTGCCGGGGCTGCCCTTCGTCAGCTTCGTCAACAGCGGCGCCGAAGCCAACGAGAAGGCGCTCGCGCTCTGTCGGCAGCGCGCACGATCCGAGCGCCAGCGGAAGATCCTCGCCTTCGAGGGAAGCTTTCACGGGCGCACGCTCCTGTCGCTCCACGCCAGCTTCAATCCCAAGAAGCGCGCTCCCTTCGAGATCGCCGGTCACGAGGTGAGTTACGCTCCCTATCCGGTGTGGTGGACGCCCCACGGCGGTGAGCCGGCGGCGCCGCCCGACTACCTCGGCACCGTGGCCAAGGGGCGCCTCGAGGAAGCGGCGAGCACCTGGGGCGCGATGGGCGACGCGCTCCTCGCGGAGGAGATCCGCGCGCTCTCGGCGGTACACGACGCCCTCGTGACCGGCGAGTACTTCGCCGTGATGATCGAGCCGATGCAGAGCGAGGGCGGCGATCGCTACTCGACGGCACGCTTCCATCGTGCGCTGCGCCTGTTGACGCGTCACCACGGCGTGCCGCTGATCATGGACGAGGTGCAGTGCGGCTTCGGTCTGGGCGGCAGCTTCGCCTGGCATCACCGCTTCGAGCTGGTGGCCCTCGACGGCAACCCGGACGGCCCCGACTGCGTGTGCTTCGCCAAGCGCGCCCAGGTCGGCGTGGTGATGAGCCGCTTCGAGGATCCGGAGCCGACGAGCTCCCACGCCGCCTCCTGCGTGCGCGGTCTGGCCCACGCCGACGAGGTGGCCGACGACGCCTCGGCGTGGATCGAGGCCGACGTGCGCAAGCGCCTCGAGGATCTCTCGCGGCGATTCCCGGAGCTGGTGCGCCACCCGCGCAACACCGGCTACGCGGTCGCCTTCGATCTCCCGAGCACCGATCACCTGATGGCGTACCTCTCGCAGCGCTTCTGGCGCGGCGCGGTGGTCTTCGGCGCTGGCACCAAGACCGTGCGCTACCGGCTGTCGACGAGCTACGACGACGAAGAGCTCGATCTCCTCTTCGACACCATGCGCCGGACGCTCTCCTGGCTCGAGGCGCATCCCGGCAAGACGCCGCCCAAGTGGGAGGACCTGCCCCGGACGCGCCTCGGCCATCGCGACCATCCCGACGAGCGCGAAGCCCCGGAGCTGCGCTTTCGCCGCGTCCAGAGTCGCGAGCGCGAGGAGATGCTGGCGCGGGTGCTCTTGATGGAGGAGCGGGTCTACGAGCCGGTGCGGCGCGATCCCCCGGAGCGGCTGGCGCTGGGCTTCGAAGATCCCGACGGCGTCGCCATCGTGGCCGAGGCTCACGACGGTGAGGAGTGGGTGCTGGTGGGTAGCGCCCTCGCCGCGCCCCTCGAGCGCTTCCGCGATCTCGCCGGGCCGGACCGCGATCCGATGCTCGGCAAGAACAACACGCTCTACTCGATCGCCCTCACCGTCGACCCGAGCTACCGCGGATTCGGCATCGGCAAGCGCCTCAAGATGATGATGCTCGAGGAGGCGGCGAAGATGCGCACCGAGGACGAAGCGCGCCGCTACCGTCATGCCACCAGCCGCAACCGCGCTGGCAAGACCGAAGCGATGATGCACGTGAACATCGAGCTCGGCGCCTACGAGCTCTTCCGTTTCATCGGCGCCTACCAGGACCCCGAAGCCGAGGCGATCTATTACCGCATCCCCGTGGGTCCGTTCGCGCCGGACCCGGTGACGCGAAGGGAGCCGGAGCAGGCGTTCATCGACCTCGCCGGAGGGATCAGCCGTCCGTTTTGGGAGCCGCCCGCGTCGCTCCGCGCCGCGGCGCAGTCGGGCCTGCTCTACGGGCCGACGGTCAACAAGATCACGGTCATGAACTACGTGACGCCTTCGATCGTGCGCGCCGTCGAGCACGTCGACGCGCTGTTGCCGCAGATGCCGCACATGTATCTGACCTCGAGCCGTGACGAGGCCTTCGACAAGGCGGTCCGCGCGCTTCGTTTCCATCGGCCGGACGGTCAGGTGGTGCTGGGGCTCGAGGGCGGCTACGTCGGACACACCACCGGCGCGGCGCGCTCCATCAGCGATCCGCGCGTCCACCGTCAAGGGCCGGGCTACTTCTCGCGCTGGCGCCGGGTGCCGCACCCCGAGGATGTCGGGGTCGACGCATCGATCGAAGCGCTTCACGCCGCGATCAACGAGGCGGGTGGGGCCGAGGCGGTCATCGGCTTCTTCGTCGAGCCGGTGCAGGAGCGGACGGGCAGGGTGCTCTCCGCCGAGTACCTCGAGGTGCTCGACGCGCTCCGGGACGAGCTCGACGTGCCCGTGGGTTTCGTGGAGACCTCGACCGGGTGCTACCGCTCGGGCGACGGCGCCTTCGCTTCGAGCCAGCTCGACTTCATGCCCAACACCCTGTCGTGGTGGGCCGGTGGGCAGATCGGCTTCGTGCATTGCGACGACCGCTACTTCGTACCCACTGCGCTGACCATGGTCTCCACCTGGGACGGGGACGAGCTCAGCCTGATCCGCGCCCACCACCAGCTCCGCGCGGCGCGTCACGTGGACGTCGCGGAGCTCGCGAGCGCATGGGACGAGGCGCTCGGGCCGGCGCGCGACGCGGGCCTGGCCGTTCGCGGCCGCGGCCTCTATCGCGTCGTCGAGGCGGCAGAGCACACCAAGAAGATCGCCGAATCGCTGATGGAGCGTGCGCACCGGGTTCGCGTGTTCCCGAACGGTTGCTTCGCCGTGGTTCCGCCCTACGATCTCGGCGTGAGCGCGGCATCCACCTTCCGGCAGGCCTTGCTCGAGGCGCTCGAGTGAAGGTCTTCGAGCTACCCGATGGCGCCTCGCCCCGGGACTGGGGCCGGGCGCACGGAGAGGCCTTCGCGCCGATGATCGCCGAGATCGCGGAGATCCGCCTCGGTCTGGTGAAGACGCTCGGAGCGTTCACCACCGAAGCACAGATCCTCGCGGTCGCCGCCGAGCACCTGCCGGTGTTGGCCGAAGAGAGCCCGGACCTCTCGGAAGAGCTCCTCGGCATCGCCGAAGGCTCGGGCGTCGAGCCGGCGCGGATCGTCGTCCTCAACCACTACACCGATCTGCGGGACATCGTGCCCGCAGCTCCCGACGCGCCGGCGGAGGAGGACTGCTCCGCGGTCTTCGCGCGCTCGGCGGGTGGACCACTGCTCGGCCAGACCTGGGACATGCACGGCTCCGCGGAGCCCTACGTGATGATGCTGCGCGTGCCGGCGCGGGCAGAGGTCCCCGCGGCGTGGGTCTTCACCATCACCGGCTGTCTCGGCATGACGGGGATGAACGCCGAGGGGCTCGCCATCACCATCAACAACCTGAAGAGCCTCGACGCCAAGGTGGGCATCGTCTGGCCGGCGCTCGTGCGGCGGGTGCTGGCGGAGCGCACGGCCGAAGAAGGTCGCGACGTGATCCTGAAGAGCCCCCTCGGGAGCGGCCATCACTACCTCGTCGCGAAGGGCGACACCGCCTACGGGATCGAGACCAGCGGCCACAAGGAGAAGGTCGTCTACGAGGGCGGCGCTTCTTCGTACGTGCACACGAATCACTGCCTCGACCCGGAGATGGCAGCGGTGCACCGAAGCACCCCAGAGTCGACCACCCACATCCGCTACGATTGGCTCACCTCGAGCATCGCCGAGCGTGCGATCGAGAGCCGGCGGGACATGTGGCAGCGCCTCGGGAGCCACGACGGCTACCCGCGGAGCGTGTGCGCCCACCTCGCGACTCCCGAGGCGCCGCACGCCGTGAAGACCTGCGGAGCCCTGGTGATGGACCTATCGGCGAAGGACCTCTGGGCGGCGGCGGGCTGCCTCGACCACGCCCGCCCCGAGGTGTTCGACTTCACTCGGTAGCGGGCGCCGGGACGGCGACCAGCCAGAAGAGCGCCGGCTCCCCGTCGAAGGTCGCGTTGCCGACCACCGAACGACCGTGCGGGCCGAGCACGCCGTCGTAGCGCGCGCTCGAGCCCGACATGGTGAACACGCCGTCGCGACAGGACGTGTGGTGCGTGTCGATCGTTCCAGCACGGGCGTCGAAGAGGTCCACGTCGATTCCCACTCCCTCCGGGAACGAGACGGTGAGCGGCTCGAGCTCCTGCTCCGCGAGGAGCACGCTCCCCATCCATCGCCGCTCGACGGTGCAGCCCTCGGGATCGAAGGGCGGCCGCTCGCCTCCGGGGGACGAGACGTCGTAGGGCTCCGTGGGGCGGGGCGCGCTCCACTGATCGACCACCAGCTCCGCGCGTCCTTCGCCGTCGAGGAGGAGCATCCGCTCACCGTCCGTGTCGACGGAGATGCGCCGGTCCTCTTCGTTCTGGGGCGTGGTGATCTGAACGGTGTAGATGGGACCGGCGGGGGAGACGGCTTCTTGCACGACGCCGATCGCGCGGTCGAAGGTGGCCGACTCGTAGCGGTAGCCTTCGCAGTCGAGGCGCACCCTCGCGATGGTCGGCGCGGGTGTGAGCGTGACGCGGAGCACGCAGCCCTGCTCCAGCGACAGCGGTGTCCCTTCGCTCGACGTCACGAGCGCGCCGAAGAGCGCGGTGTCGAGCCCGTTCTCGTTCGCAGCGGGCCCCTCGACGAGCTCCTCTTCGGCCACCACCGCGTCGCCAAGCGCGGCGGTGGCGTCGTGAGCGGCGGTGGCGTCGTCCGCTCCGGCATCGCCAACGAATCCGACGTCGGGGTTGGCGTCGTAGCCGCGCGCGAACCACACGACCAGCCCGATCAGAGCGCAGACCAACAGCAGCGCGAAGCCCTGCCCGAGCCATTCGCTGCCTCCCTCTTCGCCGCCGACTTCCTCTTCCTCTTCCGCCACCGCCGCGGATTGTAGTCAACGCGTCCGAGCTTGGGTGGTTGGTGGTTGGACCAACCTTGGGGCGTGGAATCGTTGCTTAAAGCGAAATTCCTCTGCGGATCCTCACACCTTGGCCTACACTTAATCCTTCAGCCATCAGCGGGACGGGTGGTGCGATGGAGAAGCGGGCAGAGGAGCCGGCGTTCAGGAGAAACCTTCTGGACCTGGCGATCATCATCACACTGGCGGGCATCGGCGCCTGCGTGGGCCAGGTTCTCGAGCCTGGAGGCGGCGACGGTCCACCCGTTCGTCCACCCGGCACGGTCGGACCGGTCACCGCGGACTACGCCTCCGAGAGCGGCGCACGTCGCCTCACGACCCACGAGCTCGACAACACCATCCGCGATCTCCTCGGCGACGACCGGCGTGAGGCGACCGCGATGCTCCTCGCCGACCCCTTCCAGCCCTTCGACAACGACTACACGCTCCAGATGGCGTCGGAGAACCTGATCACCTCTGTCGAGATCTGGGCGACCGACGTCGCCAACAACGCCATGAGCGATACGACGATCCGCGACGCGATCGTCCCCTGCACGCCCACCGGCCCGGGCGACACCGATTGCTTCCGCGCGTTCATCGAAGACTTCGCCCCGAAGGCCTTCCGCCGCCCGATCACCGAAGAGGAGATCACGCGGTACATGACGCTCCAGGCCTTCAGCACCGAGGACATCGCCGAAGTCGACAACGACTTCTACACGGGGATCGGGCTGGTGATCCGAGCCATCCTCCAGGACCCGGAATTCCAGTATCGCATCGAGCTGGGCACGCCCACCGATCAGGATGGAGTGTTCGCCCTCGACGGCTACGAGATCGCGAGCCGGATGAGCTACTTCCTCTGGGCCTCGACGCCCGACGCGACGCTCCTCGGCGAGGCCGCCTCGGGGGCGCTCGTCACCGAGGAGGGGCGCCGAACCGCCGTCGCCCGCATGCTCGCCGACCCGCGGGCCCGCGATCAGCTGCGACGCTTTCACGCCATGTGGCTGGGCTACCGCATCATCCCGCACGACGCGGCGCTGGTGGCGAACTTCTCCATGGAGACCAGCGCGCTCATCGATCGCGTCGTCTTCGAGGAGCCGCAGGACTACACGAACCTCTTCACCTTCGACGAGACCTACCTGAACGACGATCTCGCGGCGCATTACGGCCTGCCCGCCCCCTCGGGCGGGGAGGGCTGGGTCCCCTACGGTGACAGCGGTCGCGCGGGGATCCTCTCCCACGGCGCGGTGCTGTCGGCCTTCGCCAAGTTCGCCGATACCAGCCCCACCCAGCGCGGCATCCTCATTCGCACGCGCCTCATGTGTCAGGTCATCCCGCCGCCGCCCGCCACGGTCAACGTGGACCAGGCGCCCTCCGGCTCGTCGCCCGACGACTGCAAGTACGACCGCTACGCGGCGCATCGCGCCTCCGCCGGCTGCGCGGGCTGCCACGACCAGATGGACCCGATCGGCTTCGGGCTCGAGAACTACGACATGGCCGGCGTGTTCCGCGAGCACGACGAGGGCCGCCCCGAGTGCGTCATCGACGGTGACGGCAACCTGCCGGACGGAACGCCTTTCAACGGCCCCGCCGAGCTGGCCGACATCCTGGTCGCCGACGGGTACATCGAGAGCTGCGCGATGGAGCAGCTCTACAGCTTCGCCATCGGGCGCTCCGCCAAGGGTGTGGAGAGCGCGGCGGTCGACGAGCTCGTCACCATCTTCGCGGACAACGGCCACGACCTCGGAGCGCTCATCACCGAGTTCGTCGCGAGCGAACGCTTCGCCCATCGCCGAGAGGAGGCACTCTGATGGCTTTCAAGCTCGACAGGCGCACCTTCCTCCTGGGGCTCGGCGGCGGCGTCGCCGTGGGCCTGCCCGTCCTCGAGTGCATGCTCGACGACAATGGCAACCGGGCGGAGGCGCAACCAGGGGCCGCCCCCGCCCGTTACGCGATCCTCTTCGCCGGCCAGGCCCTCGGGGGCGACGGCTGGGCCGAGGACAACTACATGATCGACGGCACCCGTACGACGGAGACCGGCCACTTCATCGCGCCGCCGGAGACAGGGACCGGGTACACCATCACCACGCCCCTCGAGCCGATGCGCGCGTTGATCGACGACTTCACCCTCGTCAGCAACATGAACATCCCCTTCAACGCGTCGGACTCCTCTGCGGGCGGGGTGCCCGCGGGCGGCGCCTTCCGCGACTTCCACGGAGGGGGCAAGAGCCCACTGCTCAGCGGCACCCGCTCCACCGAGTCGACCTTCATCTGCAACGGGCCCACCTCGGACCAGATCATCGCCGACATGTACGACGGCGACACCATCCACCGGCATCTGGTGATGCGCGCCCAGGTGCCCTTCTATCTGAGCGGATACGATCACGCGGGGCGCCAGTACATCTCGTATCGCGACGCCGGCGGACGCGCGGGGCGCATCGAGGCGCAGACGAGCCCCCAGAACGCGTACATGTCGCTCTTCAGCGGCTTCATGCCCGACGACGGCGCGGCGGCGGCGCGGCTCGACTTCGAGATCCGCGCGCGGCGCAGCGTTCTCGACCTCATCGGGGAGAAGCGCGACGCTGTGCTGGCGCGCGTCGGACGCGCCGATCAGATCCGCCTCGAGCGCCACTTCGACGAGCTACGCGCCCTCGAGCTGCGCATCGCCGCCATCCCGCCGATGGCCACCGGCGAGTGCATGGTGCCGCCCGATCCCGGCGCCGATCCCGCCATCGGCGCGGACAATCCAGGCGCCACCAGCGCGGACATCACGGGCGGCACCGGCTACTCCAACGAGCACGAGCGCGCGCGCGTCATGTGCGACCTGATCCACATGGCCTTCGTCTGCGACCTCACGCGGGTGTCGACCCTGCAGATCACCGCGTTCCAGTCACACATGAGCGTGCTGCCGATCTCCACCGACTTCGGCTATCCGGCCTATGCCGATCTCCACGAGCTCGGCCACAACGGCGACACCAACAACCGCGGCCAATTCCACGTCTCGATGATGCTGCAGTGGCACATCTCCCACTACGCGTACCTGATGCAGAAGCTCAAGGACACGCCCGAAGGCGGCGGCACCGTGCTCGACAACAGCGTGCTCGTCTTCACCCCCGAAGCGGGGCACGGCACCCAGCTCAACGACGGCTCCACCGCGAACGCCACCCACTCGGTGAGTCGCATGGCCATGCTCATCGGCGGCCACGCCGGCGGGCTCATGACCGGACAGCACATCGACGCCGGCGGCGCTCACCCGGTACGCGCGCTGATCACCGCCATGCAGGCCGCGGGGCACACCGGCGATACGCTCGGCGAGGTGACCGGGACGATCCCGGGTCTTCTCGGCTGAGCGTTCTTGCTTCGCGCGGGGTGCGTCACCCTCTGATCGTCGAAGAATCGGTCCGTGGTACCTTTCGGGTCATGGCGGAGCTCGTCACCTGGCTGCCGACGTTTCGCCGAGGGGGCATGAGCCTGGACCGCGTCGGCGGACTGCCCGTCGGCCTGCCCGACGACGATTGGCCTCATTGCGCCCTGTGCAACGAGCCCATGGCCTTCATCGGTCAGTGGAAACACGCCGGCGAGCGGATTGACCTCGGTGCGGAGGAGCGCGTTCTCTATGCCTTCCTCTGCAAGAACTTCGATTCCCCGGATTGCGGTTTCAGCGCGGGAGTCCCGGGGAACGCCGACGGCGCCCACGCGATAGTGGTCGTCGACTCTCCCGGGGCCAAGAAGACCGAGCCGCCGCCGGGGCTCGACGCGCCGGCCGAGCCGCTGATCGTCGCCGAGTGGACGAAGACCGTGGAGGTCGCCGACGACACGCTGGTCGATTTCCTTCTGTACGGCGCCCACGAAGAAAGGCCCGCGCCGCCCGCGGGCTGGCTGAAGGGTTCCCACGCGGGCGGCACCAAGATCGGTGGCGTGCCCGCCTGGATCCAGGATCCGGTGCACAACGACACGCGAGAGGACTCTCGCCACTATCGCTACGTGGCTCAGTGGTCAGACGCGGAGACGGTCGGCAAGAAGAGGGTGTGGACGAGCCTCGAGGTGGGACGCCTCTTCCTACTCGCTCACGACGGAGCGTCGGGCCCGGAGCACGAGCTCTACTATCTCGCGCGCTGATACCCCCGCCCCGCCTTCAGGGCGCGGCGGGTTCGAGGGGATCGGTGACCGGGACAGGTCTGCCGGCGACGAGGGAGACCTCGATGAAGCCGTGACCCGAATCGCGGTGGCACTCGTTGCAGGCGGAAGCGGTTCGTTCGAAGGCCGCGGTGATCTCCGATGCGTCGTGACCCGCGAGCGCCTGGTGGAGATCCGGGATGTTGGTCGCGGTAAACGCCGTCACCATGGCGGGCAGAACCTCGGGGTGGCCTTCGCGGGGAAGGTCCGCCTCGGGGAGCGTCTCCTCGAACACCTCACCGATCTCCCCCAGCTCGTAGTCGGCGAGCTCGAAGCGGTCGGCGACGACGGCGCGCCCGAGGAGCTCGAAGCGCCGCCCGACGTCCGCCATGGCGGTTCCGTAACCGGTCTTCGGCGCAGGCGCACCTGACGCCAGCGCCTCCGCGGGTGGCGCAGGCTCCTGTGTCGACGAGCTCGAGCAGCCGCCACAGGTCAACGTGGCAGACACGGCGAGCTGGAACGCTAACCAACGAAAACCCTGACGGGACATGGGCGGATGGTGTCACGCGCCTCGCGCCGGCGTCGAGTCACCGATCGTCGTCCCTCAGCCGCCGAGCGCTTCGGCGAGCATGTCGAAGACGACGCGGACGCGGCGGCTCGTGCGCACCTCGCGGTGGCTCGTCAGCCACATCGGGACGGGGAAGCGCACGAGCTCGGGGAGCACGCGGACGACGCGCGGATCGTCATCGCCGATGTCGGCCATCATGACGCCGATGGCCGAGCCCTGGGTGACGAGGGACCACTGCACGTGTTGGTTGCCCGAGACCCAGGGGAAGCTCTTCTGGGTGACGGAGAAGCCCATGGCGTTGAGCCCGTTCGCGAAGGTGTCGCTGGTGTCGAAGCCGACGAACTCGCCGCGGCGGGAGAGCGCCTCGAGGGTCTGGGGATCGCCGATGGACTCGTAGATACGCTGGGGTGGCGTAGAGATAGCCGTCGGCTTCGCGCAGCTTCTTGGCCACGAGCTCGGGCTCTCGGGGGCGGAAATTGCGGATCGCGACGTCCGCCTCGCGCCTTCCGAGATCGCTGACCTGATTGGTCGCGAGGATCTCGATCTCGATGCCGGGATGGGCGCGCCGGATCTCGCCGACGGCCGCGGGGAGCATGTGCACGGCGATCACCTCGCCGGCGCTGATGGAGACCGGCCCGTCCAGCGAGAGCGACTGACCTGCGGCGACGCGTGAGAAGCGCAGCGCCGCCTCGGCCATGGCGCGGACGTGCTCCACCAGCTCGAGGCCCGTCGGCGTCAGCTCGAGGCCACGGCCCACCCGCTCGAAGAGGACGACGTCGAGCTCCTCCTCGAGGCTCGTCACCTGTCGCCCCACGGTCGGCTGGGTCGCGCCGAGGGCCCGCGCTGCCGCCGAGAAAGAGCCTTCCTCGGCCGTCACCAAGAAGGCCCGGGCCCGGTTCCAGTCGAAGCCGACGTGGCGCCAATCCATGCATAAATGCATAGCACAGATGCGTAATCGCGGATTTTCAAAACGAAATCGCATGAACATACTCCAGGTGTCGGCGATGGAGCCGGCGCGAACGCAGAGGAAGCAGACCATGCGTGCAGCCACCAACATCCGAGTACGGAACCCCCGATGTCCTTGAGATCTCCGAGGTCGAGCGCCCCACCATCGGCCCTCGCCAGGTCCTGGTGCGGGTTCACGCAAGCGCGGTGACCCAGGGCGACCGCCGGCTGCGCAGCGCCGACTTCCCCGGCATGTCCGCCGTCTTCGGCCGGCTCATGATGGGCGTCTTTCGCCCCCGCCACACCATCGGCGGCTCTACCTTCGCCGGTCGGGTGGTCGAGGTCGGCGCCGAGGTGACGCGCTTCTCGGTCGGAGACGACATCTTCGGCACCGTGATGCACGGGGCGTACGCCGAGTACCTCGCGGTGAACGAGACCGATCCCGTGGCCACCATGCCCACCGAGCTCGGCTACGCCGAGGCCGCGTCACTGCCCTACGGCGCGGGGACGGCGCTGCTACTTCCTTCGCGACCTGGCGAAGGTCCAGCCGGGCGAGCGCGTGCTGATCGTCGGCGCCTCGGGCGGCGTCGGGCCGGATGGCGGTTCAGGTCGCCAAGCACCTCGGCGCCCACGTCACCGGCGTGCTGAGCCGCGACGCCGAGCTCGTGCGTTCCCTCGGCGCCGACGCGATCATCGACTACACGCAAGAGGACTTCACCCAGGAGCGCGGAAAGTGGGACGTGATCCTCGACACCACCGAGGGCGATCACTTCCGCTCCTTCCGCCGCGCCCTCGGCCCGAAGGGACGCTACCTCTCCCTCTACCTCACCCTGCGCGTCCTCTTCGAGATGGCGCTCACCGCGCTGCGCGGCGGCCAGCGTGCGCTGGCGGGCGTGGCCATGGGCACCCCCGCGAGCACCGAAGACCTGCGCGACCTCGCCGAGTCCGGCGCCGTTCGCGCGGTGATCGCCGAGCGCCATCCGCTCGAGCGCATCGCCGATGCCCACGCCGCCCTCGAGACGCGGCGCCCGAGCGGCAGCGTCGTGGTCGACGTGGTCAGCGCGCGTCGTACGGGAAGCGTCGACGCCTCCGCCTCCCGCGCCGCCCTCCGCGTGGCGTGAGGATGCGGGCGGCCGACGCCTCACCCGTTCATTCGGCGCGCGTCGGCGGCGCGCCGAACGCTTCGGCCGAAGCGCGTGCGCTCCGCAGCGAAACGCAGGCGCGCGCGCTCGGCGAAGAGGAGCTCCTTGAAGGCCAGGGACGCCACCTGGTGGCGCTGCTCAGGGAGCCCGATGCGCTCGCTCTCGGCACGGAGCTGCTCGGCGCGCCGCTCGTGCGCATGGACCTCCGCCCAGGCACGCGCCGCACGCCGGAGCTCACGCTGCGCCGCCTGAAGCCCCGCGAAGCCTCCGCGCTCCCAGCGGCCGAGGCGCGCACCCGACGCGTCCTCTTCGGCCACCCGGACCAGGACGCGCCGCGCCGAGCCGGGCAGCTCGTACTCCTCGATGATGAAGCCGAGCTGATCCTCGAAGACATCAGCGAGGCGAAGCGTGCCCTGCTCTTCGGTCTCTTCGAGAGTCGCTTCGACCAGCTCCACGTCGAGGACCTCGTCACGATCCATCGACACGATGCACATCGCGGGACCGTGTGCGAGTCGCTCCTCGATCTCCTCCGAGACCTCGATCAGGCGCCTCCCGTTGACCGGGCCTCCTTCGAGGAACACCTGCCCGGCCTCCGAGACGAGCTGCCCGATCACGCGCGCCGCGCCGGGCAACTCGCGGTCGAGCTCGTGGGAGCCGACGACCTTGATCCGGGTGCGCGCGCTCCCGGGGCTCGCGATCCAGGTCGCCGAGACCACGTAGAGCTTGTTGGAGGGCGTGACCACGAGCACCAGGTCCGCCACGCGCCGGCCGCGCTTCCACGGCGCCCCGAAGGGAAATCGTCCGAGGCCCGACTCGATGATCCGTCGGTTGCCGAGCCACACGTTCCAGCGGTCGTCACCGAGCTCCACCTCGGTGCAGATGCGCACGACCGTCACCTCGTCCGGGACGAGGTCGAGCAGCTCTTCGCGGATGATTGTGCGCTCGGCGCTCGGTGTGCGCAGGGCGATCCGACTGACACGAAACTCGGCGTCCCAGGCGCCGAGGTGCCCATAGCTCGTCTTTCCGTCGCAGTGCCAGACGCCCGTGGCCTCGACCAGATGAAGCCCATCCCAGTCGCTCTCGCTCTCCCCTTCTGGGAGCTCGCACCAGGCGATGGAGAGGGTGCTGTGCTCGAATCCGCGCGACAACAGCGCGCGCACGGTGATGCGGCGGCCGTGATAGGCGCGCGGGTCACGCTGGAGCTCGCCTTCGGTGACGACGAGCGACAGGCCGCTGTCGGCGGTTTCGAATGGACTGAGGGGCGCGCTCTGACGTTCGAGGGGGCTGTGGGAGGGGGCCATCGAGCTCCGGTGGGGAAGTGGGAGGATGTAGGACCCTGTATGCAGTCCCCGTACCCACCCAAAGCCCTGCAATTTCATGCCCGGCCGTGTGCCCAAAGCGCACGACGGGGCAGAGGTTGCGCGACTGGCGGTTGACACATCACCTGCCGAGACGCATCGAGGAGGTGGCGCCAGAGATGGCGCCGATCATGACCTTCGCGAGCTGAAGAACCCGTCCGCGTCGCGTGCCCGTTGGGCAGGCGGCCCCGTTTCGTCCTTCACCCCGCTCGAGGTCTCATGTCCGTATCCCTTTGTCGCCTGGCGTTCGCCTACGCCGGTCACGTTCCGATTCTCCGTGGGCTCGACCATCGTTTCGAGCCCGGCTTCACGGCGCTGGTCGGCGAAAATGGCGCCGGCAAGACCACGCTCCTCGCGCTCGTCGACGGCACCCTCTCGCCCGACGAAGGCGAGGTGCGCATCGAGCCGGCGGGCGCGCTCGTCGTGCGATGCCCCCAGGTCGTCGACGCACCCGACGCCGAGATCGAGGCCTTCGCGGGGGCTTGGGATCGAACGAGCGTCCGTCTGCGCGCGGAGCTCGACCTCGAGGCGCTCGATCTCTGCCGCTGGGGGACGCTGTCGCCGGGCGAGCGAAAGCGATTTCAGGTCGGCGCGGCGCTCGCGCGGCGTCCCGACGTCCTGCTCCTCGACGAGCCCACGAATCACCTCGACACTTCCGCTCGCGTCCTCCTCACGGCCGCGCTGCGCCGGTTTCGCGGCGTCGGCATCGTCGTCAGTCACGACCGCGCGTTCATCGAAGAGATCGCGACGCACACCGCCTTCCTCGAGGACGGCCGGTTGCGTGTCTTCGACGGAGGTTACGGCCTGGCCGAAGAGGTGCGGGCACTCGACCACCGGACGAAGCACGAGGCGCGAGAGCGCGCACGCGCGGAGGTGCGTCGGAGCGCCCGCGCACTGGACGCCCGGCGCCGAGAGCGCGCCTCGGCCGAGAAGAACATCGGGGCCCGGCGGCGACTCAAGAGCATTCGCGACTCGGATGGGCGCTCGGTCAACCGCAAGCACCGCGCGGCGAAGGCCGAGTCGGCCCACGCGCGCGCGGCTGCCAGCCTCTCCTCTCGTCATGCCCGCGATCAGGCGCGCCTCGCGGAGCACCACGTGGAAAAGCCGCTCGGGAGCGAGCTCTTCTTCGACTACCAGCCCGCGCGATCGACGCGTTTGGGAGCGCTCTGTCTGCCGGCGCTCGAGATCGCGGGCCGACTCCTCGCCCGGGGGCCGATCAGCCTCGTCGTCGAGCGAGAGAGTCGCGTCCGCGTCTCCGGTGACAACGGCGCCGGCAAGACCACGCTCCTCAAAGCGCTCCTCGACCTGCTGCCTCCGCGGTCCACGCTCTACCTGCCGCAGGAGCTGACGGCGGGCGAGCGTCGCGCCGCGGTCCGTCGCGTCCGTGCGCTCCCCAGAGACGCGCGCGGACGGGTGTTGTCCCTGTTGGCGGCGTTGGGCTCGGATCCAGCGCGCGTCCTCGCCACCGACGAGCCCTCACCGGGCGAGGCGAAGAAGCTGCGAATGGCCGAAGGCCTGGCCGCCGGTGCCACCTGTCTGGTCCTCGACGAGCCGACCAATCACCTCGACCTGCCCTCCATCGAGCGCCTCGAATCGGCCCTCGACGCCTATCCCGGCGCGCTGCTCCTCGTCACCCACGACGGGTGGTTCGCGGAGCGCGTCACGCGCGAGGAGTGGCGCATCGAGAACGAGCGCTTGCAGCGGATCTGAATCTCAGGGCACGTCGCGCACGCATCGCACGCCGATCACCGCCGTGGGGTGATCCCACTCCAATCGCTTCGACGTTCGGAGCGCGGTGTCCGGCCAGTCGTGGCTGCCGCCGCGGATCACCCAGCTGGTGCCGGTCGCGGGGCCACGGGGATCGCTGGCCGGGCTGCTCGCGTAGTAGTCCGCCGCGTAGTAGTCGCTCACCCACTCCCACACGTTGCCGGCTTGGTTGATGGTGCCGTAGGGGCTGGCGACGCTCTCGAAGATGTCGACCGACATCCGCATGTCGCCGCAGTCGAGGTAGTTGGCGAGGGTGCAGTTGGGAGGGTCGTTGCCCCAGGGGTAGACACGACCATCCGTGCCCCGCGCAGCCTTCTCCCACTCGGCCTCGGTCGGCAGTCGTCCGCCGATCCACCGGCAATAGGCCTCGGCCTCGGCGCGCTCCATGTCCACGACCGGATCGTTCGGCGTCATCATCGGCGTCCACCACATCCCGTCGCTGGGGATCGCGCACTCCCCCGCGTCGATGCACGCCGCCCACTCGGTCATGGACACCTCGCGGATCATGATGAAGAAGGCGCTCACGAAGACCTCGTGTCGCGGGAGCTCGTCCGGCATGCACACGGTGTCGAGGGCGCTGTTGCATCCCATCTGGTACGGCCCGGCCGGGACCAGCACGTAGCCCGGCGGTGGTGTCGGCCCCGCGTCCGCGCCGGCGTCGGCATCGACGCCCCCGTCGCCCGCGTCGCCCGCGTCGATCCCCGTGTCCATCGGCAGCGACGAATCGAGCCCGCCGTCGGGTACGCTCGGACAGCCCGCGCCCCCACGTGCGAAGAGACATTCGGGCGGCGCGCAGGTACCTGCGACGCACACCGTCGCGTTGGGAGCGGCGGGCGGGGGACAGGAGACCCCGACGCAAGCGCGGGTGACGTCGACGGTCACCGCGCGGTTCTCTCGCACCTCGAGCGGCCCCACGGCGTCCACCACCAGGTCGCCGTCCAACAGGAGCGCGGCGCGGATCACGAAGAAGCCGTTCGGGACGGCCTGGAGCTCGGCGACACGGTAGCCCTCGGTGTAGTCGTCTCCCGCGACGGCGCGCACCTCGACGCGTCGCAGCCGCTCGCCGAAGGTCCCGCGCTCATCGAAGAGCTCCACCACGGCCTGATCGAACTCCGCGCCCGGCACCAGATCGGTGCGAACGTTGACGATCAGCTCGTGCTCGTCGGCCGAGCATCCGCCGAGAGCGAGGACCACGAAGGCGATGCGGGTCGCCGCGGCCGCGCGAAGGGGCGCGTACATTCGGCGTCATTGTACAATGGCTGCCCGATGATGGGTTCCTCGGCGTGGCCCTCGCCAGACGCAAAGACAGCGAGCCCTTTCAGTCGACGACGATTCGCGGGATCCTCGGGTCGAGGTTCACCAGCATCTCGTAGGTGGGGTGTCCGGGCGGATCGCTGAAGGACGAGACGCGGACCTCGGCGTCGCCGTCACGACCGATGAGGGTCACCTCGTCACCGGGGCCGGCGCCCGGGATGTCGCTGACGTCCACGAGCAGCATCGACATGTTCACGACGCCCACGATCTCCGCTTCGTGGCCGGCGAAGAGAATGCGTCCGCCGTTGCTCAGGCTCCGGGAGAAGCCCTGCGCGTAGCCGACGGGCACCGTGGCGACCCGGATCGAGCGCTCGGTGCGATACGAGCTGCCATAGCCGATGTGGGCGCCCGGAGGGACGTCTTTGATTCCCATGACGCGGCTGGTCCAGCGGAGCACGGGCGTCAGCGCATCCCAAGTGACGTCGCCACGGCGCGACAGAAACGTGGACGCCGTCTGGCGGCTGGGCCACAGGCCATAGTGCGCGATCCCGACGCGCACGAGGTCCATCCGGGCCTCCGGGAACAGGAGCGCCGCCGCGGAGCAGGCGGTGTGGCGAAGCCCCGGAGAGACACCGAGGCGCGCGAGGTGAGCGAGCCCCTGCTCGAAGCGTTCGAGCTGGGCTTCGATGCGTGGGTGGTTCGTGGCGTCTTCGGCGCCGGCGAAGTGGGTGCACGTCCCCACCACGCTCGCCGCCTCGCCTGCGTCCTCGAGCAGCCTCGCCACGCGCGGCAGGACGTGATCGCTGAGCCCGGTGCGGTAGAGCCCGGTCTCGAGCTCGAGATGGATCCGCGCGGTCCGCTCACGTCGGCGCGCCGCGGCGACGGCACGCTCGAGGCCCGCTACGTCGTGGACGAAGAAGGAGAGCTCGCGGTCGACCATCCATTCGAGCGCGTCGCCCATGGCCGGGCCCATCACGACGATCGTCGCGTCCGTGGTGCGCGCGGCCAGGACGGCCTCGGCTTCCCCCGGGCCGAACACGGCGAAGCACCGGACGCCCGCGGCCTCGGCGAGGGGCACGTGCTCCGCGATGCCGTGCCCATAGGCGTTGCCTTTGACGACCGAGCAGAGCCGCACGCTCGGACCGATCAGGTCGCGGAGGAAGCGCACGTTGCCGGCGAGGGCGCTTCGGCTGAGCGTGATCGACGAGGTGGCGAGCGTGGCGGTCATGCCTCGTCCTCATCGAGGCACGCGCGGGTGACCGCCTCGAGGAGATCGGTGCCGCGGTCGAGGAGCGCGTCGGGGAAGTCGTAGCTGGGGTGATGCAGCGGCGGTTGCTCTTCGCCGGCCCCGAGGCCGAAGAGGGCGCCGCGCCGGCCCGCGGTGAAGTGGCCGAAGTCCTCGGACCAGGCAAACGGCGCCTCGGCGCGGACGACGCGCATCCCTAGGGTCGCTGCTGCGCGCTCGAGGCGCTCGACGGCCTCGCGATCGTTGATGGTGGCGGGGAAGGGGTCGACCCGCTCGGTGCGAAGGGTGAGCCCGTGGGCCGTGGCGGCCCCCTCCGCGAGGCGCTCGGCGCGGGCGATCAGGCGGTCGAGGAGCGCGGTCTCGTAGGCGCGGAAGGTCGCCATGACGACGGCGTCGCCAGGGCTCGTTCCGAAGGCCGGATCGCCGAGGCGCGCATGGACCACGGTCACCTTCCCGCCCTCGCCGAGGGCGGACTCGGTTTGCGGTAGGGCGCTCAGCGCGGAGACGAGGTGGGCCATCGCGAGGGCCGGGCTCTTGCCACGCTCCGGCTCGGCAGCGTGGGAAGACGTGCCGCCGAGGTGGAACGCGAAGCCGGTCGACGCCGCGGCGAAGGTGCCCTCGCGGAGCACCACCTCGCCGAGTGGATGGCCGGGGAGGTTGTGGGCGGCGAAGATCCAATCGGTCGGCGCGAGAGAGAGGCGCGGATCTTCGAGCATGTGCGCCGCACCGCGGCCGACCTCTTCGGCTGGCTGAAAGAGCAGGTGGACCTCGCCCCGCCGCGGGGGCGTCTCGCGGAACCGCGGCGCGAGGCCGGCGACCATGGTCATGTGTCCGTCGTGACCGCATTTGTGCGCTGCCTTGCTCGACGCCGAGGCGTAGGGCAGGGGTGTGCCCTCCGGCATGGGGAGCGCGTCGAGCTCGGCGCGGAGGAAGACGCGGGGACCCGCTTCGCTGCCACGGAACGTCGCGATGACACCGTGGCCACCGACCTCCGTCAGCAGGTCGTCGGGCTCGAACGCCTCGAGCGTCCGAACGATACGCGCCGCGGTCGCTCGCTCCTCGCCAGCGATCTCGGCGGATCGGTGCAGCGCGTGGCGGAGCGAGACGGCATCGAAGCGCATGGCGAAGGGGGTAGCGTCGACGGGCTCTGACCGCAACCGCTGAGCCCTGCCGAGCTGGTACATTGGAGTCGTCGTGCGTCACGTTCTGACAATCGCCGCGCTGCTCGCCTGGAGCGTCGGCTGTCACTCCGAAGACGTCGGGGCGACCCGAGGCGCAGTGAACGGCACCCTCGACGACGGGAGCTATCCCGGAGTCGTCGGCATCTTCATCAACAAGCCCTCGGGCGTGGCCCGCTGCACCGGCGTCCTCCTTTCGCCCAACCTCGTGCTCACCGCCCGTCACTGCGTCTCGCCGACCACCGGCGGGTTCGTCGCCTGCGGAAGCTCGCCTCTGGGGACGCCGGTCGCGGGCGATCAGACGCTCTCCACCACGATGGGCGTCATGCCCCCCGACGACCCGAGCGTCTACGTCGCCGGAGCGCGGATTGAAGTGCCTCCGGATGGAAACGACGAGTGCGGCTTCGACATCGCCGCTGTCGTGCTCGCGCGAAACCTGGACGCGAGCGAGGCCACGCCCTTCCCACCGCGGCTGGACGCACCCGCGATCGCAGGCGAGGTCGTGACCGCCGTCGGCTTCGGGAGCGATGGCAGCGGCGGCGGCCTCGGAGAGCGCCGCGTCGGGGAAGGGCTGGAGGTGGTCTGCGTCGGCGCCGCCGCATGCGGTGATGGTTTCGTGCAGGACACGGAGCTCGAGGTCGGCGACGGGGTGATCTGCGAGTACGACTCCGGCTCGCCGGCCCTCGACGCCGAGGGGCGTGTGATCGGCGTGACCTCCCGCGGCGTCAACCCGTGCGGTGCGCCGATCCTCTCGGCGACCTACGCGTGGCGCGACTGGCTGCGGGAGCTCGGACGCGCGGCCGCTTCGGACGGTGGCTATTCCCTGCCGGCCTGGGTCTCCCCAGATGCGGTCATCGACGACGGCGGTGCTGGCGACGGCGCGGCGCCGGATGCATCCACGGATGGGGGTGATGGAGCCCTTGCGGATGCTGGGTCCACCGGTGACGGCGGCGGCTGTAACGCGGTGGGGTCCACTCCTTTCGCGCACCTCCCCTGGCTCTTCCTCGGCGCCTTCGTGCGGCGGCGCAAAACCCGGGGTTCCGCGGGGACGAGCGCTCGCGGTCGGTGAATACGGTCTCCTGACAGTCGTCTTCGCTTCCTCTACCCTGGGCTTGCCATGCGCCGACCTTACCTGCTCTTTGCCTTCGCAGCCTTCGTCTTGCTCTGCACCGGTGGCTGCCGTCGCTCCGTTCCCCTCGAGAACGGAGGCAACCTCCTGACGCTCACCAATCTGCGCGCGCACGGCACGCAGCTGACCTCGATCAACGAGTGGCGCGGCAGCGTGATGATCCCCGCTTGCACGCCGGTGCTGGTGCGGCGCGCACGCGGCCGCGAGATCATCTTCGACGCGGCCGGCACCCGCTATCGTTACGTGATCCATCGCGCCTCGCGCCTGCCTGTGCAGACGCATCTGCAGCACTACTTCGGGACCCAGTGCCCCAAGATGGACCAGATGAGCGCCGTCGATCGACAGGGTGTGCAGACCGGCTTGCCGGCCATCGGTATGTCCAGAGCCGGCGTGATCGCCGCCCTCGGCTATCCGCCGGACCACGAGACACCGGATCTGAACATGCCGGCGTGGACGTTCTGGGGGAGCTCGGGTCGCGTGGTGGTCCACTTCAACGGGGACACGGTCGCCAGCATCGACGGCATGCCCGGCCAGCAGGTGGCGCCGCCGGCCCAGACCCTGCCCGCGGGGACCGCGACGACGACCGCCGGGGGTCAGGCCCCCGTCCAGCAGACCTCCGAGCCCACCGCCCAGGGTTCGGGGTCTGGAGGCGGCATCGAGATCGTCGAGCACGGCGAAGAAGACGGCCCTCAGGTCGTCCAGCAGCAGTAGCGCGCACGGCCGCTCGAACCCGCTGAAATAGCGCCCTTTTCGCGTGCGGTGCTGCCGCATCGCACCACCAAAAACCTCCGGAAGCCAAGGTCGGCCGTTTTTACGGAGACCTAACCACCGGTTTCGATCGTCTGGGTCAACTTGGACGTCGAGGGGACCGGCGCGGAGGAGGTTTTTCGGATGAAGAAGAAGATCAGGCAGAAGCTCAGGAAGGGAGGCTGGGCGCTCGCTCTCGGATGCGTCGCCCTCGCCGCAGGCGGCATCGTGCTCATGCGTGCCCCAGGCCACGCGGCGCCCCGTCAGGCCGAGACGCTCGGCGGCTTCCCCACGACCCAGGGGGTCAGCGTTCAGAATCTCGGGCCGACCAAGGTCGCCCTCTCCGGGCCGGGCATCAGCGGCCATCTGGCGATCTCCCAGGGAGCGGTCCTCGCCAACGGTACGCGCCGGCTCCTCGCCGAGCTCCGCCTGACCGCCGACGAAAACGCCGCCACCGCCGCCGAGCGCCAGCCCGTGGCCCTCGCGGTGGTGCTCGACGTCTCCGGCTCGATGCACGGCGACAAGATCCAGCAGGCGAAGAACGCCGTCCGCCAGCTCGTCGAGCGCATGCGTGACGAGGACCAGGTCGCGATCATCACCTACGACCACGAGACCTACGTGATCCAGCCTCTCGCTCCAGTTGGCGCCGTGCGCCAGGAGCTCTACGGGCGCATCGCCATGATCCAGCCCGGCGGCGGCACGGTGATCCCGCAGGCGCTCACCGCCGGTGCGCGCGCCCTCGAAGGCGCCCCGGAGAACCTGGTGCGCCGCATGGTGCTCCTCTCCGATGGGCTCGACGGCTCGGGTCAGTCGGTGGAGATGGTCTCTTCGCAGATCCGCAACCGCGCGTCTCAGGGCGTCTCCACCTCGTCCCTCGGTATCGGCACCGACTACGACGAGCGCTTCATGACCTCGGTGGCCGACTCCGGCCGCGGCAACTACGAGTTCCTCGCGAGCGGCAGCGAGCTCCAGGCGTTCCTTCGCCGCGAGCTCGACCAGGCGAGCACCACCGTCGTCGACAGCGTGGCGACGCTGATCACCCTGCCGAGCGGCGTGCGCGTCGCGCGGGCACACGGCGCGGACATCACTGGGACGACCGGCCAGACCCGGATTCCCTTCGGCCCGCTCCCGGCCGGCGGCTCGCGCCGCGCCGTGCTCGAGCTCGAGATCGTCGCGGGCGCGCCGGGCGGGCTAGGCGATCTCGGCGCCACCGTCGACTACCGCACGGTCGTCGACTCCGAGATCCACCAGATCGGCGGCGCCGCGCTGGCGCTCGCCGTAGTGGGCACCGAGGCCGAGGTCGCGGCGACCCGCAACGAAGAGGTCTACGCCGAGACCTGGGCGGTAGTGGTCGACGCCGAGCAGAAGGACGCAGTCGATGCGTGGCGCTCCGGCGACGCGACCCGCGCCCGCAACATCGCGCAGCAGAACGTGCGCAGGCTCCGCGAGGTGCAGGCCGCCGCGCCCTCGGCTGCGCCGCGGCTCGAGGCGACCATCTCGGGCATCGAGGCGGACGGCGAGGCCTTCGACTCGGTGAGCGCGAGCTCCGGCGCTGGGCGCGCCTACGGCCTGCGCTCCAACGCACAGCGTCGCACGCGGGTGGCCTACTGATGTCCTCCGCCCGAAGCCGATCCACCGCCGGCATGGCCACGGCCGCGACCTCTTCCGGCCGCGTCCTGCTCCTCGGCGCCGTGCTCACCGCGGCGCCCTTCATCTCCACCGCGCATCCGTTGGTGGCGGCCGCCTTCGGCGTCGCCGCCGGCGTCCTCCTCGCGGTGGTGCTCTCGGGCGGCCTCAGTCCGGCGGCGGTCGGCTTCGGCGCGCTCGGGGCCGCTCTCTACACCGCCTTCGCTCCCATGTCGGTCGCGCTCGCCGGGGCGCTCCTCGTCAGCTTCGCCTACGGCGAGCGCCTCGTCCGGGCGCGCAACGTCGTCACCCAGGTTCTGATCGGCACCCTCGCGTTCCTCTGCGGCGGCATCGCCGCCTGGGTGGCGTGGGCCTATGTCGGCGCGGACTGGTTGATCCGCGGCGCCGCCGTCACCGTCGCTGCGCTCCTCGCGGCGGCGCCGCTCCTCATCACCATCGACGATCGCGTCACGCACCGGCTGCGCATGCTGGCGGACCGCGCCTCTGGCGCGCGCCGCTACGGCCTGCTCCGCGCGGTGGTGCTGCGTCGCCGTCATGTCGACGCCGACTATCGCCTCTCGCGCGGCACGCGCAGGCGCCTCGAGCGCGCCTACCGCGCGCTCCTCGCCACCGCCACCTCGCGCATCGACGGCTCCACCGGCCAGCACGCCGTCCTCGATCGCCGCATCGACGCCTATTTGAGCGCGCTCACCCGCGCGTCGCGCGCCGCCGGACGTGCCCACGCGCTCTCCACCGGCATCGACGACGCCGTGCTCGCGGAGCTTCGCCTCGAAGGCGAGGACCTCGAGGCCAAGGCCCAGGCGCTGGCCGAAGTCGCTTGAGTCGACCTCAGAGCTCACCCACGTCGTAGCGCGCGATCAAGCCGACCAGGCCCGTCGCCTGGTCGGCGCGCCGCTCGGGCGCGAGCAAGACGCCCGCGCGCGCGAAGATCAGGAGCTCTCGCAGCCAGCCGCCGGAGCCGATGGCGACCATGGCGGTGAGCCCGAGCTGATGCGAGCGCGCGCCCGAGGCCAGGACGTAGCGGAGGTCGTCGTAGCCGCCGGCGCGCAGGGCCAGACGATCCCCGAAGCTGCGCTCGAGGAGCACCATCGCGGTGTTCGCGATCATCCACTCGCTTCGCGCGAGCACCAGGTCGTACTTGGGCGAGTAGTGATAGTCCTCCGCTCCGAGGCGTTCGTATTCGACCACCAACTGATTCCAGAAGATCGGACGCCACGCGCCGACGGAGAACGCGCCCTGCAGGATCGCGCTCATCTGTGCGTTGAGGCCCGACGCCACGCGGCCCGCGGCGGCGGGCAGGTTCCGTGAGCGGACGTCGGCGTCGTAGCCGCCCACGGGATAGAAGCCCGCGCCATCCATGCCGATGGACCAGAGCGCCTTGCCGCCGGCTTCGGCGCGGAGGATCAAGAACGCGAGCGGGCTCACCTGGAGGTACGCGCCCGTCTGCGAGTAGACCGGCGAGGTGTAGGTGCGGGCGCCGAGCTCCAGGTGGGTTCCTTCGAAGAGAGGGTTGCCGCTCCGGCTGAGGGGGACGTGCATCCCCACCCCTATCGCGTGCTCGGCGCCCATGGGGGTGATCACGCCGACGACGCGCTGGCGCACGACCACCGTGGCGCTCTGTGCATCGGCGGGCGCCGTGAGGAGCGCGGACGAGGCGAGGAGCGCGGAGGCGGCGAGGGCCGCCGCGCCGCTCGCGCTTCGTTCGCGGAGGAGCGCGGAGAGCGCCGACGCGACGAGGGCGAGCACGACGCGCGCGATGCGGAAGAGGAGGGCGATGCTCAGGGCGAGCCCGAGCGCTTCACCGAGACCCAACATGCCGGCGAAGAGCCGATAGGCGCCTTCGAGCACGCCCACCTGGCCCGGGACGGTATCGCCGGCGTGGGAGGCGACGAGCTGAATGCCTTCGCTGACGAGGATCCGTGCGGGCGACGCGCCCGCGACGCCGAGGATCGCGACGAGAGCGGTGGCGGAGCTCGCGGCGTGGAGCGCGCGCGCGCCGACGAGGCGCAGGTAGGCGCGGGGGTCGAGGAACGAGCTCTTCCGAAACGCGTCGTCGAAGCGCGGCCCGAAGTCGGCGAGCAGACCGACGCGTCGCGCGAGGAAGCGCCCCACGCGCGCGCGGCGTGGCCCGGCGAGGAAGAGGGTGCCGAGGCCGAGGTTGAAGCAGGTGCCGTAGAGAAGGAGGCCGACCAGGAGAGAGCTCGGCTCGGGTGCTGCGCAGGCTGCGGCCAGACAGAGCAGCGAGGCGAGGGAGATGGTGAGGAGGTAGGTGCCGTGGACGCGGAGGACGAGGGCCGCGGCCTCGGCGCCGTCGACCCATCGGCCGAGCGCCGTCGCGCGGACGACCTCGCCGAGCACCCTCCCACCGGGCAAGAGCAGCGCACAGGCGACGGCGAGCCCGCTGCTTCGCACCCAGCCATGGGTGGGCACCGCCGCTGCGCGATCCCCGAGAAGCGTGCACACCGCCGAGGCTTCGACGGCGGCCGCGCCGGCTTCGAGCAGGACGATCCCGAAGAGCCACGGCCAGGCGTCCAAGAGCGTTGCGCCGATCTCCACAGCGCCTGCGCTCTTCACCAGCGCCCCGATCGCGAAGAGCCCCACGACGCCGAGGAGCGGCGGCAGCGCGCGCTTGGCCAGGGAGAGCGCGGCGCGGCGGCTCATGGCGCGAGCCCCGCGTAGCGCGCGCTCCGCTCCCAGAGCTGGGCGGCGAGCGCCGGGTCGTGCGAGAGCGCGCTCGCCTCGAAGGGCGCTTCGTCGACGAAGCTCGCCCCGGAGGGGAGGTCGTCCTCGACGGCGCAGTGCACGCTAGTCTTCGCCCCCTCCTCGGGAGGCTTCATCCCGCGGACCAGAAAGTGGCGCACGGGGCAGGGGACGTGACGCCACGCGTCGGAGGCCACGTCACCGGGATTGGCCGCGAGGGTGAGCACCTCCGGGAAGCGTCGCGGGAGCTCGTGATGGAAGAGCATCACGCAGAGCTTCGAGACCGCGTACTCCTCGATGCCGGTGAGCGAGCGGGTGGGGCCTTCGAGGCGGCGGAAGTCGAGGCGGTGAGCGCGTGCGTGGGAGCCCGAGGTGACGTGGACGACGCGGTCGATGCGGGCCAGCAGGCGCCGGGTCAGCGCGTAGTGGCCCAGGTGGTTCACGCCGAAGGCGAGCTCGAAACCGTCGGCGGTCGTTCCCCGCGCGCCGGCGACGCCTGCGTTGTTGATGAGGGCGTCGAGGTGCGGTGCACGTCGCGCGATCTCCTCAGCCGCCACCGCCACCGAGGAGAGATCCCCGAGATCGAGGTGGATCGTTTCGACGCGCGTGTTGCCGGTCTCGTCCCTGATGGCGTCCGCGGCCTCGGCGGCGCGTGCGTCGTCGCGGCAGAGGAGCAGGACCCGCGCGCCCCGCGCGGCCAGCGCCATCGCCGTGGCGCGACCGACGCCGGTGTTGGCGCCAGTCACGGCGAAGACCCGGCCCGTCAGCACGACGGCTCCGGACCCGGCCTCAGCGCATCCCGCAAACAGAGGGGCGGCTTGAGGAGCCATGCGTCGAGGGCCCCCGAGAAGAGCTCACCCAGGATCCCGACGCCGGGATCGAGGCGCATGCCCCAGCTCACCATCGTCCCGCCGCGGTAGCGACTCAGCGACAAGAACCCGTTGCCGCTCCGCACGTCGTGTGGCCGGGAGGCGTCGACCGCGAAGCGTAGCTGGTGGTGCGTGTCGTCGACCGCCATGCGCATGTAGTAGTCGGTCTGCCCGACGCCGTAGCTGTGGTGCATGAAGAGAAGCCGTTGACCCGCACCCTCTTCGACCACCCGCGCGCTCGAGAGCGTGGGGATGAGATCCGTGAGGGCGCTGGCGTCGCTGGCTTTCGCCCAGACCTCGTCGACAGGTGCGTCGATGAAGAGGAAGCTGACCCCGCCGTAGGCGCGATGGTCCTGGCCTTCGGAGGAGAGCACGCGGCGCACGATCTCGCCGCGACTCAGGGCCTCGCGCTCGCGCGTCGAAAAGCCCGAGCTGCGTTGTGCCTGGGCAGCGCTGGCGCTGGCGAGCAGGACGCCGAGCGCGAGAGTGAATCGAAAGAGCATCATGCCCCCCTCGGTGCGAGGGGGGCACGAAAATGGGACGAAGAATCTTCGGCGCTCAGCGCAGGGCGAGCGCACCTTCGAGGCGGGGGGCGCCGGTGCCGACGCGCACCACCTCGTCGGTGGAGGGATAGCGAACGAAGTCGCGCTCGACGTGCGTCTCGCCGTTTTCGGTGATGGTGCGGAGGACCTCCACCCGCGCGCCGCGGATGCCGTGCTGCTCGACCACGCGCCGGCCGAGGGGCAGGCTCGGGTCTTCCTCGACTTCGTGACCGTAGGCGAAGCGGTGCACGACGTGGTGCTCGATCTCCACCTCGCGGGGGCGCGCCTGGCCGCGGAGCTCGACGTACATCTCACCTTCGCCCGCGCGCGAAGAGACGAGCACAGGGAAGTCGAAGGGGTTCTCGATCACCAGGTCGAGCTGCGGATAGGAGACGGTGGCGTCCATCCCCATCGGGATGTAGTGGCTCGGACGGCTGTGCGGGCGGGACTGCACGATGTCGAGCCCACCCTCGAGCGCCGCCGCATGCAGCGTGCTCGCGACCTGGCAGACGCCACCGCCCATGCCGGGGACGAGGCGGCCGCCGTCGATGACCTTCGCCATGCGAAATCCGTTGTTGCGGTCGCGCGGACCGACGTGCTCGTTGAAGCTGAGCTGCTGGTGGGGGCCGATGATGGCGCCGTTCAGGATCGCCGCGGCCTGCTCGACGTTGTGCGCGCGGCCCGCGTGGCTCCCACCGAAGTGATAGCGGGTGGAGTAGCTGGCGAGGGTGGTCTCGAAGGTGGGGGCGGTGGGGAGCTCTTCCACCGCGGTCGGCGCGGCGATCTCGACCTCGGGCACCGGAGCGAGGGCGCCGGGCGCCTCGGCGTCCGCGGCGGCGCTCTTGTCCTCGGCGACGATGGACGCCGCCGCTCCAGCGATCTTGTCATCGATCCCCACGAGACCTCCGCCCGGGAGGAAGACGAGGAGGTTGGCGGCGATGAGAGCGACGATGAGCGTTGTCCGATGCAGCATGCTTGCGGATAGAGCAATGCAGCGGCCACCTGTGGGCAGAGGTGGGTTTCGACACTCATCTCCCTGATATTACGGGTGGTTTTGGGAGCGCAGCCGGCGAAGGGCGACGCTGAGCCCTAGGCAAGCCTTGCTCGACTGCGCAGGGATCGCAGGAAGCTCAGCTCGGCCCGCCGTAGATCTGGCGCATCACCTGGGTGGCGTCGCCAGCGATGCTCGGGTTGGCCGCCAGGCTCTCGAGGGCGGCGCGCATGTCCGGATCCTCCGCGATCCGGTGGTCCACCTCGTAGGCCAGGGTGAAGCGCGCGAGGGCGTCGCTCCACCAATGCCGCGCGAAGAAGATGCGGGCGAGGAGCAGATGGGGCCGCGGGTCGGCTCGGTTCCCGCGCGAGTAGGCCCGCAGCTGATTGACCGCCCGCGTGCGCGGCGTCTCACCCGCGTCGAGGGCGGCGCGAATGTCCTCGAGGAGGGGGACGGTGGGGTGCAGGTGCCAGGCGTCGGTGGCGAAGTCGAAAGCGGATTCGGAGTCCGCTGCGGCGGGGGCATCGGGCTCGGCGACGGTTTCGGCTTCGGCTTCGGCTTCGGCGACGGCTGCGGTCTCGGATTCGGAGGCGGGGACGGGATCGGTGGCGAAGACGGCGTCGGCTTCGGGATCGCTTTGCGTCCGCGCGGTCGCGGTCGCGGTCTCCGTCTCCGTCGGGGTCTCCGTCGCGGTCGCGGTCTCCGTCGCTGTCTCCGTCTCCGTCGTCCCTGCGGGCCAGAGGAAATAGGCGGTGGAGAGGGCGAGCAGGACGCCGAGCGCGACGATGGGAACGGTCAGTGACCTCTGCTGCGGCTCCTCGGGGTGGATCGGTGGGGGCGGTTCGGACTTGGCGATCCGCTCTTCCTGCTCGGCGTCTTCGGCCTCGCGCGCCGCGCGGACGCTGTCCTCCCAGATGGGCTTGGGCACCAGGGATTCGCGCGGGAGCTCCTCGATCGCGTGGGCCATCTCGTCCGCGTCGCGAAAGCGATCCACAGGGTTCTTCGCCATCGCCTTGGCGAGGAGCTCGGCCAGCGGGGGGCGGACGCGGACATCGGGGCGGAACTCCTCGATGGGCGGGACCGGTGCGGCGAGGTGCGCCTTCACGATCTCGTGCAGCTCTCCGTCGAAGGGCTTGTCGCCGGCGAGCATCTCGAAGATCACCACGCCGACCGAGTAGAGGTCGGCGCGATGGTCGAGGTTGTCGCCCATCGCCTGCTCCGGCGACATGTACGCGGGCGTGCCGAATGTCTCGTCCACCGCGGAGATCATCGAGCCGGTGGTGAGCTCCGAGCCCGCCTGGATCTTCGCGAAGCCGAAGTCGAGGAGCTTCACGTGCTCGCCCTGTGCGTCGAGGGCCTGCAGGAAGACGTTGCCGGGCTTGACGTCGCGGTGGACCAGCCCGCGCCCGTGCGCGTACCCGAGGCCCCGGAGGAGCTCACGGGAGATGCGCAGCGCTTCCGCCTCGGGCACCGGTCCCTCGTCCATCAGCTCGCGAAGTGTCCGTCCTTCGAGGAGCTCCATGACGATGAAAGGCGCCCCTTCCGCCGCACCGAAGTCCATCACCGAGACGATGTTGGGGTGGCTCATCGCCGCCATCGCGCGCGCCTCGCGGTCGAAGCGCGGGCGAAGCGAGGTGTGCTCCACGAAGCTCTTTCGCAGGACCTTGACCGCCACCTCGCGTTTGAGGCCGAGGTGCTCCGCGCGGTAGACGATGCCGACGCCGCCCATCCCGAGCACGTCCACCACCCGATAGCGCCCGTCGAGCACCGAGCCGGGGTCGAGCGGGACCTCTTCGCCGGGCCGGGTCGATTGAGAGAGCGCGCTACTTCCCATCAGCCCCCTGAAGTTACCCCGCTATCGGCGGAAGCGCCCGTGTACTCTTCCCCCGGAGGCCGCCGCGGCCCCTTTTTTCTCGTAGCCGCCGGCCCCAGGGTGCTCGAGATGACGGGAAGACATCGCGACAAAGTAAAAACCGACCCACGAGCAGCGCTCGAAGGTCTCTCCGACGGCGCGCGCATCATGGTCGGCGGCTTCGGCTTGTGCGGCAATGCCGAGGCGTTGATCGCCGCGGTGGTGGACTCCGGCGCCAAGAACCTGACGCTGATCAGCAACAACGCCGGCAACATGGGCAAAGGCCTCGCCGCCTGGCTCAAGGCGGACATCGTCCGCAAGATCGTCTGCACCTACGTCGGCAACAACGAAGACCTCCATGCGGCGATGGCCGGCGGGGTGATCGACGTGTCGATCGTCCCCCAGGGGACCTTCGTCGAGCGGATACGCGCGGCGGGGGCAGGGATCCCGGCCTTCTACACGCCCACCGGCGTGGGGACCGTGGTCGCCGAGGGCAAGGAGGTCCGCACCTTCGGTGGGCGCGCGTTCGTCCTCGAGGAGGCGCTTCACGCCGACTACGCCCTCGTCCGCGCGCACGAGACCGACCCCTTCGGGAACGTGCGCTTCTGGCGCACCGCGCGAAACTTCGCGCCGCTGATGGCCACCGCGGCCACCACCACCATCGTCGAGACCGACGAGCTCGTGCCGCTCGGCGCGATCGACCCCGACGACGTTCACCTGCCGGGCGTCTTCGTCCACCGCGTGGTCGAGGTGAAGGAGCACGAGGATCCCTTCGAGTACGAGACCACCCGGCCGCGGCCGGCCGGCGCGGAGGCGGGACGATGAGCTGGTCACGCGAAGAGATCGCCGAGCGCGCCGCCACCGAGGTCGAGCCGGGCAGCATCGTGAACCTGGGCATCGGGCTGCCGACGCAGGTCGCGAACTTCATCCCCGAGGGTGACGACGTCTGGCTCCACACCGAGAACGGGATCCTGGGCATGGGCCCCTTCCCCTACGAAGGCGAGGCGGACCCGCAGATCATCAACGCCGGAAAGCAGACCGTCACAGTCGTCACCGGCGGCTCCTGCTTCGACTCGGCGCTCTCCTTCACCATGATCCGCGGCGGCCACGTCGACCTCGCGATCCTCGGCGCGATGCAGATCAGCGCCACCGGCGACCTGGCGAACTGGGCGATCCCGGGTGGCAAGACCATGGGCATCGGCGGCGCGATGGACCTCGCGGCGGGGGCGCGCCGCATCCTCGTCCTCACCAAACACGTCACCAAGAAGGGCGAGCCCAAGCTCGTCGCCGAGTGCGACTACCCGCTCACCGCCCAGGGCGTCGTGAACCGCATCATCACCGACCTCGCGGTGATCGACGTCGGCCCCGACGGTTTCTCCCTCGTGGAGTGCGCGCCAGGGGTCACGCCGGAAGAGGTCGCGAAGGTGACGGGAGCGCCGTTGGCAGGGGTGTAGCGAGGCCGCCCGAGCGGCCGTGCGTTCGAGCGGAGGGCGCGCGGGGGAGGCGTCGCGGGCAGGTGCGCGCGCCGGCTCGGGCCGTGGCGTTGGAGGGAATGCGGGCGCACGGCGCGGCGGAGGCTGCGGGTGGCGTCGGGTGGCGGGCGGCAGCCCGTGGCGCGTCGAACAACGCGGATGGCGCGGGCGAGGTGCGACGCGGATGCTCGATCGGTGGGCGGGGATGGCGTTAGAGGCTCGAGGGGAGAGGCGCGCGGTGAGGGGGGGCGCCGTCCGCGCGCGCTACCTCCGAAGACATCCCGATACTCCCCCTTCGGACCTCCTACCCCGCGCCGGGGACCTGATCGGGCGCGATCCGTCCGCCGCCTCGCTTCCAACCTTCGCGCAGCAGCCAGGTGCCGGCGGAGACGACGGGGGGCGGGCCGTCGCGTTCGTGCTGGACGGGCCACTTCCAGCCCTCGAAGACCTCGGCGCTCGAACAGGGGTCGACTCGATCGCGCGAGCGCCGCCATCGCCCGCGTACGCGATGCCGACGTCCATTGTTCAGCACATAGGCGAGCGCATTTCGAACCTTCCTCGGCTTGTCGAGAAGTCGGTCGTGGTACCGGTCGGCCCACACCGTTCCCTCTGAGAAGGTGAGCTGGTTGATGCGCCGGGCGATCGCGACCTTGATCCCCTTCATCGCGCGCGCAACGGCCGCTCGGCCGCCAGGCGCTTCCACGATCAAGTGGATGTGATTGCCCTGCACCGAGTAGTGCACGATGCGAAACCCGTCGCGCTTCATCCACCGCTCGAGCACGGCCTCGATGGTCGGTAACACGAAGGGGCCCCGCAAGTCCGGGACGTGCTCGCAGACACGGATGGTGATGAGCAGCGGCACCCGACAGTGGAAGCGCTCGCGTCGCGAATGCGACACGCGCTTTCGATCCGCGAGACGCGGACGACCGGCGCCCTTTCGTCGTCCGCCCCAGCTGCGATAGCGAATGGATAGCTGCTTCGATCTGGGGCGAGCGCGACTCATCTTGAATAGGCAGACAATGACACGTATTCGAGAGTGAGCAAGCGAAATCGAACAGGCACGCCCCCGAGCCCCGCACGTTTGCGCCTCGCTTGCGCTGGTCTGAGCGTTCCAGACCGTGTCCGGGCCCGCGCGCATCCGCAGGTCCGCTCCGGTCGCCGGGCCCCGCCAGCCGGCGCATCTCCGCGCCCAGCGCCGTCTCAGAACGCGCAGCCGTCCCGAACCCGTCGCCGTTCTCGTCTCCGTTGCCCGTCTCCGAATCCGTTCCCGTCTCCGCCTCCAAATCCGAACCCGTCTCCGTCGCCGAATCCGTCTCCGAATCCGAATCCGTCTCCGTCGCTGCGGTGTCCGCGCCCACCCCAGCGCCGAACCCGAACGCGTCTCGGCGCCCCGTCGCCGTTCCCGCTACCGCCCCAACCCCGCCGTCACGGCCCGATGCGCTGGTGGCGCGCGATCTCCTCGGCGCTCAGCGCGCGGGCGTAGAGGGCGATGAGGTGGATGCCGCCGGCCCATTGGCGATCGTCGGTGCTCTCGTTGGCGACGTAGAGGCGGAAGGTGCGGTCCCAGTTGCCGAGGGTCTCGGTGGTGGACACCGGATCGCCGCTCATGACTTCGTCGACCCAGAGCGTCTGCTCACCGGCGGGGGTTCGGGTCAGCACGATGTGCTGCAGCATGCCGGGGCGGACGGAGGGATCGGCGGAGTCGGTGAAGGGATTGCCGTTCGTCGCGCCGTCGCGCCGAATCCGCCCCTCCCAATGGGTGCCGTCCTGGCCCAGGGTGAGGTTTCGATCGAACACCCCTTCGGAGATCGTCAGGATGCGCGCCGGGCCGCCCTGCACGTCATCGATGGGCGTCACCCACGCCTCGAGGGTGAGGGCATTCGCGGCTTCGATGGCATCCGTGATGGCGTCGATGGGTCGGTCGACGGTGAAACGACCGGTCTCGACCTGAACGGAGCCGGGGACCCAGTCGATGCGTGCGCCGGTCGGGGTGATGAGGTCGTGCACGCGGTAACCCGAGAGATCACGAATCACGTTGCCGCTCTCGTCGAAGCGCCACAGGCCGACGAGCCCGTCGACGGCCCGCTCTTCGGGGCAGGTGGTGGGATCGATCTCCGCGCAGCGCCGGCAGGCGCGTCCCAGGATGCGCAGGTCGCGGATGCGTGGCGTGTCCCATCCCGGTCCCGACAGGTCGAGGCGGACCTGGACGAATCGGCCATGGATGGGCGTCGCGAGATCCCCGGTGTCATCGGTGTCGGCGAAGGGCATCGAGAGAAGCTCTGCGGGTACGGCGCTCGCGCGCAGCCCGAATCGAACGTCGGTCGTCCCCGTCCACATCCCGCCCGCGCGTACGCCGGTCAGCTCGGTGTCGTCGCCGAGATCGAGGACGATCGACTGGTAGTTGCCGGTGCGCGCGTAGGGAGCGTCGACCCCGCCGAGGTGGACGAGCACCCCCTGCGCCATCCAATCCACCGAGTCACTGGCCGCGTTGTCGACGGTGATCTCCCAGGTGTCGTCCGCCGAGTCCAGCTCCGCGGCCCACGGGGGGACCCATCGCAGGAGCCACATCCCCCCCGCCCGAGACCACGCGGCGTCCGCGAGGGATCGGGAGTCCATGCGTCCGCCGGGCTCGGTGACCGACACGGTGACCCTCTCCGGTTCGGCGGCCGCCACGATCACCGAGACCTCCACGGCGGAGGGCGGACCTCCGGGGATCCCCGAAAGGTCGAGGGTCTCCGTGCGGGTGTCGCTCACCGAGTGGGAGAAACGCTCGCCGACCCCGAAAGGCGTGCCTCCGAAGCGGGTGGCCGGACGGAGGTGATTGGGGGCGACGGCCGCATCATCCACCTCGTAGGTGAGCTCCGAGCCTCCGTTGCCATCGCTCAGCTCCATGACCACGTCGACGATCCCGTCGGGTGCCGGCGTGTCGTAGCGCTGGTCCGTCGAGCCTCCGTAGTCGCGGCCCAGGAACACCCCATCGACCCAGAGCCGGTGGCTCTCGTTCGAGCGCACGTGGACGTCGTCGATGGGGTCGTTCATGACCTGACGCCCGAACCAGCGCGCCGACCAGTTGTCGTTCTCGGTGATGCCCACGCCCTCGAAGGGCGGCCCGTCGGAGGTCCACCCCGTGGCGTCGAGATCGATCCGCGACCCGAGGGGGTCTCCGTCGGGAACCTCGCTCTCCCATCCGATCACCTCGCGGCCGGACAGCGACGAGGCGTCCACGCGCATGTCGGAGGGCGCCGGCAAGTCTCGTGACTCACCAGGCGGCGCGACCTCCACGTGAAAACGGCCGGGCCCCCCCTCGTTCTGCCATGCGGCGTGGACGGGATAGAAGTCGTCGCGGGGCGCGGTGACGGTCACCGAAGACTCACCGGCGGTGGGCTGCCGTATGGTGAACGCCGTTCCGTCGACGTCGATCGACAGGACACCACCACCGTCGACGTCCAGAAAGACCTCGCTGTCGCCCGCCGTGAGGGCGATCTCCCCGATGACCTCGATGGTGTAGCGGTCGTCGAGGGTGACGAGGAGATCGTACGGGGCTTCCCCCACGCTCACGTCGACGTCCAGGTCGTCGCGAAAGGCCGCGGCCACCGGCGTGCTTCCACTCAGATCGGCGAGGTTGGGAGGATCGCGGAGGAGGGGCTCCTCGTGTCCGAGGAACGCCCAGTAGCCATAGCGATAGGGGCTCTCGGCGAGCGCGATCACGCCGGGCTCCTGGATCTCCGTGTCCTCGAAGCTCACGCCGGCCGTCCTCGAGAGGTCGTCTCCCGCGATCACCGCGATCACGGTGGGGTCGGCGGCGAAGGTCGTGCAGGGCGGCCCGGCGTCCAGTGGGCCGTCGGGCAGAAAGCCGTCGGGCAAGGCGTCTGCGCCCGCGTCGACGGGTGCTCCGGGCGGGATGGCGTGGGAGTCGACGCTACACGCAGAGAGGCCGAGAGCCCAAGGGAGCAGCGTCGTCGCGAGCGCACGCATCAGAAGGTCTGGGGGGGCTCCAGCTGGGGATTCACCGGGGTCTGGACGACCTTGTTGAGCTGGTCCTGCTGTACGGCGCTCGTGATGTAGTTGCAGAAGAAGCCGGTGATGTAGGCGGCGACGTCGAGACCCACCGCGAGCATCGTGCTATCGGGGCTCATGATCCCCCGCTCGCGCTGAAGGTCGTTCAGCTGCATGGAGATCTTGTAGTCGACCCAGATCCCCCAGAGGCTGCAGGTCACGAAGGTCAGGAGCAGGTCGAGGATGAAAGAGTTGCCGGTGGGTGTCGTGCCGCACAGCTCTTCGAGCTCGTCGTACATCTTGAAGTACCAGTAGATGAGATAGAGCCCGCAGGTGAAGAGCGAGAGGATGAGGACCACACCCGGATCTCGACGCTCGATGTTCATGACGATGGCGATCGTACCCGTTTTTTCGCTGCAGAAGCCAGTGCGGGTGGTGGCGCAGCGGGGGCTGCGCCATAGTGAGCCCATGATCCGCTGCCTCGTCGCGATGCTCGCCATCACCTCGTGGGCGGGCGCGGCGAGGGCGCAGCCGGAACAAACCGGTCCCGCGGGGCGCGATGCGTCGCTTCGGAGCTCTGCGGCGCGCGCGCTGCCTGCAGCCGCCGGCCTGTCGGACGTGAGCGATCTGACGCACTACCAGATGGACCTCGACATCGACGTCGACGACGGGCGCTTCACCCTCGGCGAGACGATCGACTACCGAAACGACACCGGCCAGCCCCAGGGCGAGATCGTCCTCAGGGTCTACGCGAACACAGTCGACGGTCCCCCACCGGTGCACCTCACCCACGCGCACTGTCTGGGGACGCATTGCGATACCCACATCGACAACGCGACGGCGCTCACCTTTCGGCCGGCCGCGCCCCTGGCTCCCGGGGCGCGCATTCGCATGTACGTCGGCCTCGAGGGGCGCCTGCGGGTGACGGATTCGTCGCGCACCAACATGATGGCGCAAGGCCTCGAAGGGATGGCGACGCTCGGGAGCAACGAGCACCACAGCGACTACGGGCTGCTCTCGGTCGGCGACGACATCGCTTCCTTCGCCAACTTCTATGCGGTGATCGCGCGCAGGGACGCCTCCGGGTGGGTGCGGGGTGAATCGACCACCATGGGCGACCTCGGCAGCGACTACATGTCCAACGTGGAGGCCACCATCCGGGTCGACCCCGACGTGACGGTGGTGACCACCGGAATCACCGCGGAGCGCCGGCGCACGGGTGGCCGCGTGGAGCATCACGTCGTCGCCTCCATGGTGCGCGACTTCACTGTGCTCGCGAGCAAGCGGCTCACCGCCGAGACGCGCCAGGTAGGCGACGTCACCATACGCTCCTGGTTCCTTCCGGAAGAACGCGCGGGGGGCGAACGGGTCCTGGACGTGGCCGTCGAGGCCTTCCGCATCTTCGAGCGCCGCTTTGGCGGCTATCCCTATACCGAGCTCGACCTGGTCGAAGCGCCGCTCGTCGGGGGAGCCGGCGGCGTCGAGTTCGCCGGGTTGGTCACGGTGGCGAGCATGTTCTATCGCGACTCGGGGATGGGCGGCCTCGAGTCGCTCCTGGGTGCGGGCGCCGACCCGGAGCGCATGATCGAGATGGTCACGGCGCACGAGGTGGCGCACCAGTGGTGGCACGGTCTGGTCGGCAGCGATTCGCGCGCCCATCCCTTCATCGACGAGTCTCTCGCCCAGTGGAGCGCGCTCCTCTACCTCGAGGATCGCTACGGCGCGGCCCGCGCACGCGAGGACGGCGAGAGCCAGGTGAAGATGAATTACCGCATGATGCGGATGATGGGGCACCCGGACGCGGCGGTGAACCAGCCCGTCGATGCCTTCGATTCGAGCCTCTCCTACGCGGGGCTGATCTACGGCAAGGGGGTCTACGTCTATCCGGCGCTCAGGCATGCCGTGGGTGAGGGGCGCTTCTTCGCGGCGGTCCGCGACTACGTCGACCGATACCGTTTCCAGCAGGCGCCCGGCCGCGGGTTGGTGGACGTCATCGCCGACCGCGAGCGAGGACGGCACAAGAGGCGCGTCGAGACCATCGCGCGCCATTGGCTCGACGAAGCGCACGGCGACCAGGACATCGGGAGAGGCTCGGGTGGGCTCTTCGCGGCGCTCGGCAACCTCCAGGGCGGTCAGGGGGCCGGCGGCTCGGGCGGGCTCGACCTGAACACGCTCATGCAGGCCCTCGGCGGCGGCTCGGGCGGCGCCAGCGGCTCGGGCGGGCTCGACCTGAACACGCTCATGCAGGCCCTCGGCGGCGCGGGCGGAAGCGGGAGCGGGAGCGGGAGCGGCGACATCGACATTCGCCAGCTCGAACGCATGCTGCGCGAGCTCGAGTGACCTCACCTGGCTCTGCCGCTGCGGTACGATGAACGCGGATGAGCTCGGGTATCGACGACACCATCCGCGCCGCCGAAGCGGGGGATGCGCTGGGCATGACGCTCGCGCCCGGCCAGGAGTTCGCCGGTCGCTACGAGGTCGAAGCGCTCTTGGGGCGCGGTGGGATGGGCGCGGTCTATCGCGTTCGCGATCGGGCGCTCGGCGAGACGGTGGCGCTGAAGCTGCTGACGTTGGCGTCGGACCGCGCCCTCGAGCGCTTTCGGGGCGAGGTGCGACTCGCGCGGAAGGTCACCCACCCGAACGTCGCGCGGATCCACGATTTCGGCGAAGTCGGAGAGGTGCGCTACCTGACCATGGAATACGTCGAGGGTCGCGCGCTCGACGCGATCCTCGAAGAGCAGGGCGCGCTCGACCCAATTCGTGCCGCTCGCATCGCGCGTGACATCGCCATGGGGCTCGAGGCGGCGCACGAGGCGGGCATCATTCATCGCGACCTGAAGCCGGCCAACGTCTTGTTGGCGAACGAGGGACGCGTCGTGCTGACCGACTTCGGGATCGCGCGGGCGATGGCTTCGGAGGCGAAGACCCACGAGACGGGGATGCTCGTCGGTACGCCCCACTACATGAGCCCGGAGCAGGTGTCGGGTCGGAAGGCAGACCCACGCAGCGACGTCTACGCCTTCGGCTTGATCCTCTTCGAGCTCTTGACCGGGCGCCTGCCCTTCGAGGGAGACACTCCGATCGCCGTGGCCGCTGCGCGGTTGCATCGCGACCCCCTGGACCCGCGCGACGTCACGGCGGTCCCCGACGCCCTGGCGAACCTCTTCCTGTCGTGTACGGCGCGCGATCCCGCTGGACGCCCGGCGTCGATGTCGGTGGTGACGCGAGCGCTCGACGCCTTTCTGAGCGGTGATGCGAGCCCCGAGGTCAGCGCGCGCGCGAGCCAGTCGCTCTACGCGCCCATCGCGTCCCCAGGCGAGCATACGATCGCCGTTCTGCCCTTCGACTATCGGGGAAGCCCAGAAAGCGACTACCTGGGCGACGGCCTCGCGGAGGAGCTGGTGGACGTGCTCTCGCGAACGCGGGGACTGAAGGTGCTGGCCGTGGGGGCGACCCGTCGCTTCGCGAAAGCGCGGGACCCGGAGGCCATCGCCGCCGAGCTCGGCGCCGACTCGGTGGTCGACGGCACCGTTCAGCTCGCGGGCTCCCGCGTTCGCATCACAGCGCGCTTGATCGATACCGACTCCGCTCTACAGCGCTGGAACGATCGCTTCGAGGGGACCGTGGAAGATCTCTTCGCGCTACAGGAGTCGATGGGCCGGCGCATCGCGGAAGCGCTCAGGCTCGAGGTGGACGCCGCGGTGCATGGCCACAAGGCGCCTCGGGAAGCCATCACGCTCTACCTGCGTGCGCGGCGCCTGCTTCGGCGCGACGCGATGATCCGCGCCGAAGAGGCCATCGAGCTCCTCGACCAGTGCATCGCGCTCGCGCCCGATTTCTCCGTGGGGCTGGTCGCGCACGCCATGGCGAGCGTACGGGGTTGGTGGGGAACACACGCCCTCGACGGAGACGTCCGGCGGCAGCGCGCCGAGCGGAGCGTCGAACGTGCCCTGCGTCGCGCGCCCGATCTCGCCGAGACACATCTGGCGGCCGCGATGCTGGACGTTCAGGTGGGCCGGTTCCGCGAAGCGGCGGTGGCGCTCAGCCGGGCGCTCGAGATCGCACCCACCATGGCCGAGGCGCAGCACTATCTCGGAGAGCTCCAGATCGAGTCGGGCCGCGTCGAGGAAGGCATCAGGCGTCTCGAGCTCACCCTCGAGCTCGACCCGACCCTCACCCTCTGCCATCTGACGCTTGGGCGCGCGGCGATCTTCCGGGGAGACTTCGAGGCGTATCGACGTCACACGCAGGCGGTGGCCGAGAGCGAGATCGGACACTCGCTTCCCGCGGCAATGGGTCGCTTCCGCGCGGCGCTCTGGCGAGGCGAGATGGAGGAGGCCAATCAGCGGCTCGCCGGCGTCCGCGACGTCGGCACCAAAGCGGCGGAGCGCGTCGCGTTGCTCTGCGCCGTTGCCGTCGGGGAGGGAGAATCGAAAGCCGCGCTCGAGATGATCGACAGGGCTCCCGAGTGGCTCGCCAATCCGCGCTTCGATGTGTTGATCCACCAGATCGGCGCCGAGGTCTTCTGCACCGCTGGCGCTCTCGACCTCGCCTTCGATTGTCTGGAGGTGGCGGCGAAGGGAGTCCTCCTCGACCTCAACTGGGTCGACAACTGCCCGTCGCTCGCACCCATGCGTGGCGACGCGCGCTTCGCGGCCGCGCGGGCGCTCGTGGCCAGGCGCGCGTCCGAGATTCTGGCGGCGTTGACCCTTCAGGGGCCGCCGGCGCCGGCGCCTCCGCTCGTCCCGCCGCTGGCTGCGCCGAAGCAGAGCTCATCGGGGGGCGCCGGGTCTCGCGTCGACACGATGGTGCTCTCGAGGCCAGCGGGACCGTCGATGATCAAGTGCCAGGTCCCTTCGGGCAGGGGAGGCGTGGTGCAGACGTCGGTTCGAACCTCGCAGACCGGTGGGCAGTCGTAGTCGCACCCCGAGTAGGCGGTCGAGGGTCGCACGTGGATCACGTCGTCGAAGATCTCCACCTCGCAAGGGCCGGCGCTCTGGCCACAGCCGCCGCACGAGGTGGTGACGTGGATCTCGGCACGCGTGTCGGCGAGGACCGCGGACGGGTGACACGCCTGGTCGAAGGTGCTGTCGCCCGGCGGCCAGGAGAGACCGCAGCTCTCGTCCTCCACCCGGGCGGGGCTCGTGCACTCAGCGCCCCACTCCGGCATGACGCCCGGATCGAGCACGTTCAGCTCGAAGGCCGGCGCCCCGTTGACGTCGACGCGCCAGCTTCCTTCGTCCAGGGCCGGCAGCGCACACTCGCCGCGCGCGTAGGGCATGCATCCGTCGCAGAGTATGGATGGCGTGCAGAGTCCGGCGGAGATCACGAGCGTGTGCGGCTCTTCGCCGAGGCTCACCGCGCAGTCGACCGTCTCCCCGCAGTAGCAGCGGTCGGCGCCACCCACCAGCACCTCGAGCGTCTGCGGAAGACCGGCGAACACGGTGTCGGTCCCGCAGAACAGATCCATGGGCGAGGCAGGGCAGTCGAGGGCGCCACCGTCCCAGGGCGTGCTCGAGTCGAATCCTCCGCCGTCCACGATGCCGCCATCGGGCGAAGTGCCGCTGTCGGTGCGCCGACCCGAATCGGGCACGCCGCCATCGCCTCCCCCGGGGGGCGTGTCGTGGGATCCAAAACATCCAACGAGGACTGAGCACGCGCAGAGGAACGGCACGACTCGGCACAAAACGAGCGTCATGGTTGCAGCTGGAGCAAGGGGCGTGCCGGCCGCGGGCTCAGTAGTCGAGGTCGTCGATTGGCGCGCCTCCGAGGCTCAGCGCGTCTGCGAAAGCCTGGGCGCTCTTCCAACGTGCATCGGGATCCTGGGCCAGCGCCTTGTCGACCGCGGCGATGATCTCCCGGGGGCAGATCCGGCCGATGGGTTCGGAGCGAAGGTGCCGGGTCCCGCACGATGCGCATCAGCAGCCGCCCGATGTGATCGTCGTCGAAGGGCGGTTGGCCGGCGAGGGCGTGGAAGAGGAGCGCGCCCGCGGCCCAGATGTCGGCGCCGGGCGTCGCGGGCTCACCGGCGCACATCTGCGGGCTCATGTAGTGCGGGGTTCCGACCACCATGCCGTCGAGGGTGCTGAAGGTGGTGGCGACGTCGCGCCGGAGCATCTTGGCGATGCCGAAGTCGAGGAGCTTCACCCGCAGGGCGCCGCTGGGATCGCGGCAGAGGAAGACGTTCTCCGGTTTGACGTCACGGTGGATGATGTCGCGCGCGTGTGCGGCGGCGAGGGCGCCGAGGAGCTGTCGGCCGACCTCGAGGACGTCCCCGAGAGAGAGGCGTCGATCCTCGATCGCGTAGAAGAGCGCTTCGCCGTCGAGGAGCTCGAGCACCATGAAGAGATTGTTTCGCGTGTTCACTACCTCGAGGACGTTCACCACGCTCGAGTGCCCGATGGCGGCGGCGGCGCGCGCCTCCCGCTCGAATCGAGCCACGTGCTCCTTCGACTGGTGGAGCCCCGCGTGCAGGAGCTTGATCGCGACGCGCTCGCCCGTCTCGTGATCGAAGGCCGAGTAGACCGCACCCGCCCCGCCGGCGCCCAGGACGTTGCGCAGCTCGTAGCGCCCCGCCAGGGACTCGCCCACCCGCTCGCGCGCTCGAATCTGGAGCTGGGAGATGGCGTCGTCGAAATCCTCGAGGGTGTCCTTCAGGTACTTCGGATCGGGAGTCGTCGGCAGCGGCTGCCGCGGCGGTGCCATCCGTTGAAATCGCGTCGTCGGTCGCACTTCGTCACCTTGCGATTCTGGAGCGCTCGGGGGCGCATCATCCGTCTCCGATGCGTCATACGCCGGCGCTTCGTCGCCCTTCCCCGGATTCTTCAAAGGCGCTCCGGCGGCATGACGAGATCTGGGTGGCGCCGATTCCCCCCGACATTCAGGCGAGCGTTCACCGCCGAATGATAACCGCACTTCGGGCCCTTTGTGATCCGTTCTCAGGAGCGGCTGGAGCAGCTGGCGGCGGCGAAGGGACAGACCGCGAGCTGCCGGCGTGCTGCGTCGAGAACCGACAGCGCCACGAAGGGGAGGGCGACGACCCCGAAAGCGAGCGCCAGGACCGACCATCCGGCGAAGAGAAGGGCGTCGACGAATCGGGGGCGCGGCGGCTCTTCGCTCACGCTCAGCTCCGCTCGGAGGGTGCTCAGGCGGCGCTTCAGCCACTCCGGATCGAAGCGTTCGCCGTAGAGGTTCTCGGAGCGACGGCCGCGGGTGAAGGCGCGAAACGTTGCGCCGAGATGACCGAGGATGCCGGTGAAGACGCCGAAGAGCACTGTGATCCACGCGTAGGGGTGGGTGACGCCGAGGCGACTGCCGAGCTCCCACGCGCTGATCTCCGCTTCGCCGCGCCAATCCGTGGGGTAGCCGGTGGCGACGTGATGGAGGTCGTGGACCATCAGGGCGCGGCCTCTCGCTCGAGTGTTGGGCACGCGATAGCGGAGCGGCCCGAAGTCTGCCTCGGCGAACTCGTCCTCGTATCCGCCGTCGGCGGGAAAACCGTTGGCACGAAAGAAAGCAGCGCGCGCAGCGCCGACGGTGAGCTCACTCTCCTCCACGTGTTTCAGGTGGGTCGGCAGGGCGCGAGCGTCAATCGATCTCAACACTTCTTCACATTGACGCCCGCGCCGGGCGCTCAGACCGTCGACGTCCGGTAGGGGCCGGCCGGGGTGGGGTCGGGCGGCAGCTGGGCGGTGGTGCGGAAGCGCGTGATGAAGAGCGCCCCCAGGCCCAGAGCCGCGGCGACCGCGGTGGCGAAGGCGCCCATGAAGGGGATGAGCGAGAGCAGCCAGAGCGTGCCCACGCCGGCGGCGAGCTGGAGCACCGGCTTTCCGCGGAGCTGCTCGATCGGGAGCGCCGCGCCGAAGACCGCCGCGAACGCCGCCAGGCCGATGTAGACCGCGATGGGCAGGGCGACGGCGCCGAGGACCGCGGCGGGGATGCCGATGATGGTGATCGCGAGCACGACGATGGCGAGGAGCGCACCGACGATGCCGAGCACGCCGTAGCCGAAGGAGGGCAGGGGCTTCTTGACGATGGTCACCTGAAGCGCCTCGTAGCGCTCCTTGGCGACGCCCATCAGCAGCAGGCCCAGGATGAAGAGGAGCACGTGGCTCACGAAGCTCTGAATCGTGTCGACCACCCACTCGCCGAAGCTCCAGCCGTGCTCGGGCGAATGGCCGGGCCCGAGGTCGACGTGCACCCGGGGCGTGTCGGGCGTGGAAGGCGTGGCCGCGATCCCGGTGCCCTCCGCTTCGCCGCCGAAGGTCTGCACGCGTCCATCGATCCGCCCGCTGTCTTCGACCGTCACGTCGCCGCCCATGGTGACCGCTTCGCCGAAGACGTGACCAGAGTCGGCGACGTCGAGATCGCCGCCCATGGTCACCACGTCGCCGCGCACCTCGCCTTCGATCGACGCGTCGCCTCCCATCGTCACGACGTCGTTCACGACCTCGCCGGCCGCGACCGTGACGTCTCCACCGAAGGTGATCCGGTCGGTGACCTGGGCGGCGGCGATGGCGCTGGGCATGAGGATGGCCGCCAGGGTGGCGGCGAGGGCGATTCGCTTCATTTTCCGTTCTCCGTCATGGGTTCGGCTTCCCTACGGAGACCCGGCCTCGCCTATTTCACGCCTTTTCCTCTTCGCTTTCGCCGCGCCGGAAGGGGCCGTGGGCGGCCAGCTCTTCGATGCGCATGCGGGTCGAAGCGGCCTCCCGCGGCAAGAAGTCGCCCACCGCCTCAGCCAGCACCCGGTGCCGCATGAAGTGCACGCTGTGGATGGGAACCGGCATCAGACCGCGCTTGAGCTTGTGCATTCCCTGTGCGCCGGCCTCGAAGCGCGTCATCTTCTCGTCGATCGCGCGCTCGATGAGGCGGTAGTAGCAGAGCTCGAAGTGCAACATGTCGTAGTCGGCCTCTGCGCCCCAGTAGCGGCCGTAGATGTGCGCGCCCTTCTCGAAGTTCAAGGTGCCGGCGACGGGGCGATCGCCGTCGTAGGCGATGGCGGCGACCACCCGATGCGCGAGGCGTTCGGGCAGGAGCGTGAAGAACTTCCGGGTGAGGTAGGGATAGGAGCCCTTGCGACCGCAGGTGTCGCGATAGAAGTGATGCAGGGCGCGCCAGTCCGGCTGCGTGAGCTCTTCGCCGGTCTTCACTTCCACACGGAGGCCGGACTCGGCGACGCGCCGGCGCTCCTTCCGGATCTGCTTGCGGTTCGAGGACCGCATGCGGCCGAGGAAGTCGTCGAAGCTCTCGTAGCCTTCGTTGTGCCAGTGGAACTGCTGGGTCATCCGGCTCATCAGCGCGGGGTGGATCGAGAGATCGGCGCGCTCCTCTTCCGTCAGGAAGTTGAAGTGCACCGAGGACGCGTCGAGCTCCTCGGCCACCGCGAGCGCGCCCTGAACCAGCGCGGCGACCACCTCGTCGCGATCGGCCTCCGGGTGCACGAGAAGGCGGCGGCCGGTGGCCGGGGTCATCGGCACCATCGAGACGAGCTTCGGGTAGTAGGGGATGCCGATGCGCATCGCCGCGTCGGCCCACGCCCAATCGAAGATGTACTCGCCGTAGCTGTGGTCCTTCTGGTAGAGCGGCAGCGCGCCGATCAGCCGGTCGCCCTCCCAGACCGTCAGGTGGCACGGGTCCCACCCGGTCTTGCCGCCGACGGATCCGCTCTCCTCGAGCGCGGCCAGAAAGGCGTGCTCGACGAAGGGGTCGTCCTCACCGGTCAGGGCGTCCCACGCCTCCGCGTCGACTTCGGAGAGGTCTGTGATGAGGCGGACCAGCAAGACGGGATCACTATGGGGCAGATCCGAGCCAATCCAAGAGGACGGATTGTCGATCCGCATCCAGCTCCGGCCCCGCCCGCTCGCTTCGCCCGGGCGTGTCCGCGAGTCGGGGGGCGAGCGCCGGAATCACGAGCGGGCCGCTCGGGGTCTCGACCCTCTCGAAGAGCCCCCGCGCCTGAAAGTGGGGGTCTTCACGGAGCGCGGCGGCGTCGCGGATCGTCCCCACCGGCACCGAGGCCGCCACCAACTCCTGGCAGACGAGCGCGGCGCTCCGATCCTTCGTCCACGCGCCGATCGCCGCGTCGAGCTCTCGAGCGCGCGCCACGCGGCCCGCGTTGGTGGCGAGCGAATCGTCCGCCGCCAGGTCCTCCCGGCCGATGGTCTGCATCAGCCGGCGAAAGATCGAGTCACCGTTGGCGCCGATCACCACCCACCTTCCGTCTGCGCACGGATAGGCGTTCGAGGGGACCACGCCGGTGATGGTCGTGCCCGAGGGAGCCCGGCTCACGCCGAAGCGGTCGTGCTCCGGGATCACCGCTTCCAGCATGTCGAAGACCGCTTCGGTGAGCGCGACGTCCACGACCTGTCCGCGCCCCGTTCGGTCGCGCTGGCGGAGGGCGAGGAGGATACCCAGCGCGGCGTGCAGGCCTCCGAGCGTATCGCCGAGGCTGAGGTTCGGACGCATCGGCGCCTGCCCAGGCTCGCCGATCAGGTGGCGAAGGCCGCCGACCGCTTCGCACACCGCCGCGTACCCCGGGCGCTCCCGATCGGGGCCGGTCTGACCGAAACCCGAGACCCGCGCGTAGACCAGCCCGGGCTTTTCGGCGAGGAGCTCCTCGGGGCCGAGCCCCCACTCCTCCATGCGACCGGGCCGGAAGTTCTCGATCAAGACGTCGGCGGCGAGGGCGAGCTCTCGCAGGGTCGCGCGCCCCTCCTCCGTGCGCAGGTCGAGGACCAGGGAGCGCTTGTTGCGGGCGAGGGAGCGCCACCAGACGCTGGTGCCGTCCTCCTCGAGCATCCGCCAACCGCGGATCGGATCGCCGCCGGGTGGCTCGACTTTGACGACGTCGGCGCCGAACCAGCCGAGATAGGTGCCGGCGAAGGGACCCGCGAGGAGCTGACCGACCTCGAGGACGCGGACGCCGTCGAGGGGGCGCGCACCATCCGTCATGGCCGGCATCGTCACTCCCCCGGGGTCGGATCCTCGAGGACGAAGACGTCGGAGGCGACCTCGGTGCCGATGTCGCCCTCGCCGATGGTCACGCTCACGACCTGCGGCTCGGCGCCGTAGACCTCGTAGGTGTCGAGGAGCTCCTGATTGCGGTTGGGAAGGCGCGCGTAGTCGGGGACCGACACGCGGTGGTAGGCGACGGTGTAGTCGCCGGGCCGGAGGTCGAGCTCTCGGAACGAGCTGAAGTCGTCTTCGGAGTCGTAGGCGCGGTAGCTGCGGGAGGGGTCGCCGATCGGGCCATCGGCGCCTTCGAAGACCGCGATCCAGTCCCACTCCTGCTCGTCCGGGTCGACCTGCTCACCGTCGGCCATCACCTTCGAGCGCACCTCGAGGCTGGCGCAGGAGTAGACCTCGCCGCGCTCGCCGTGGACCAGGCGCAGGTCGAGGCGGGTGGTGTCGCCGTCGATGGTGACGTGCGCCTCGGCGGGAGCGATCTCCTCCACGTAATCGCCGAAGGTCGCGTCCGGTACGGTCCCGTCCCGCCGCTTCACGCGGACGACGTACTCGCCACCGGCTTCGAGGTCTTCCACTGCGAAGCCGCCGTGGCCACTGGTGAAGCCTTCGGCCACCACGTCACCGCTCGCCGTCTCGACCGTGACCGCGGCGCAGGCGACCGCGGAGACGCCGGCGCAGCTGCCCGTGAAGTCGTTCAGGCACTCGTCGACGCTGATCTGGAGCTTGCCGCCCGACGCATCACTGCTTCCGCCGCCGCCGTAGCACTCCCACCAGGTGAAGACGCTGCAGTCGGCCTTGTCTCCGCTCTCACGTAGCTCGGCGCAGGTCTGGTCGAGGGCGGCCGCGGCGCGCGCCTCGTCGCAGCCGCTCGTCTGGACGTCGGCCCCTTCGAAGCAAGTCGAGACGTGGGCAGCGGCCCGTTCACAGAGATCGCTGGACGCAGCGGGCGTGTTCGCGCTGCAGCCCCAGCCCAAGAGCGCCAGCAGGATGGCGGTTTTTCGAATCATGAAGGCGGCCCTGTGCAAGGGTGGTGCCCAACGCGTTGGACGGCGAAATCACCGCGTGCACGGTTCGTGGTGGCGCCTCCCTTGGCCAGATCACGGGGCGACGAGTCTCCACTCGGTGTACGTCGATTGCGCGCGGTAGCATCGACCGGTGGCTACCTCGCGCCTCACCAAGCCCGCCCTCACCCTGCTCCGCGACGCCGCGGGATCGCCGCGCGAGATGCGGGACAAGGTGTGGCGTTTGGCCAGGGCCATCGGCGCCTACGCGAACGGCCCGGCACTCGACGCGCGCCTCGCGCGCCTCTCGGAGCTGGGCCACATCGAGACGCCGCCCAGCCGGATCCAGCTCATCGTCGGCTCGATCGACATGCTCCGCTTCTGGATCAGCCCAGCTGCCGCCGACTACTACGCCTCGCGCGGGATCGGCTACGGCTTTCATCAGATCCTGCGCATCCTCGACGAGCCCGCCTCGATGATCGATCCGGTGGGCTTCCTCAGCACGCGGGACAACATCATCGGACATCTGATGCAGGTGGTCCATGCGAACCCGATCTACGACCTGCAGCTCCTGGAGTCGCACGAGGGCGGCCTCGACGCCCTCGAGTCACAGATCGAGCAGATGCTCGACGGGACGCATCCGCGTGCGCGCTCCATCGGCGCCATCGTGGAGGAGCCGGACTACCACGCCCGGCTCCTCGAGCACGTGCGCGCTTACCGCGCGCGCACGACCCAGGACACGATGCTGCGGGACAACGTCCAGAACGATCCGCATCTGCGCGAGATCGAGAAGACCTTCGGCGCGCTTCCCTCCGCGATGCGCTACTTCGCGACCCTGCCGAAATCGCCCCTCGGCGCCGCGTGGCATCTGCTCACGGTGCGACGCTTCCCGATACCCGACGGGTCGTAGCCGCTCGCATCCCCACAGGCGCGGATTGCCTCCGCGCCACCCCTTGTCTCGAATCCGCCCGGCGTTAGGGGCGGCGCTGTCGTGAACACGAGTCACGACGAGGAGGCAGAGAATGGGATCCAAGAATGGAAACGCACGTAAGCAGGCGCGGGAAGAAATGAAGGCGACCTTCGGCTTCGTTCCGAAGTTCTACGAGGCCATACCGGAGTGTGCCCAGGCGAGCGCATGGGGCATTCAGCGGGATTTCGAGCTGTCCGAGACGAAGCTGGACAACAAGACCAAGGAGCTCATCGGTATCGCGGTCGCGAGCCACATCAAGTGCCCCTACTGCATCCACTTTCACACCGAGGCCGCGCGCGCCTTCGGCGCCACCGAGGAGCAGATGCGCGAGGCGGCGGCGATGGCCGGCATGACGGTGTTCTTCTCGAACACGCTCACCGGCGCCCAAACGGATCTCGAACAGTTTCGAGGCGAGGTGAATCGCGCCCTCCAGCACATGACGTCGAAGAGCAAGGGGCGCACGACCTCGGCACACGCCTGAGCGCACTTCCGTCGACGGTCGTCACCGGGCTCGGCGAGCCTCGGTGACGGCCGGCCGCGGCGGAGCGTCGTCAGCGGGGCAAGAGGGCGGCGATCGTCACGATGGTCACGGCGATGATCATCATCAGCCCGACTACGATGCGCGAGCCCCGCGGCGTCTCGGCCGCGAACCGCCGGCGATCGGCGAAGAACTCCCAGGTGGCGGTCACGATCGTGAGGCAACCGAGGGCGAAGATGATCCGCGGAGCCCACGGTAGTGCGCCCGGAGCGTCGGCCGTGTGACCGCTGACCGGTTTGAGGAAGAGATCGAGTCGTTCGACGACGAAGCCGAGGGAGACGAGCGCGATGCTCACGCCCAACCAGCTGACGTACTTGCGCTCGTTGGCGAGATCGGTGCGCGTCTTTTGGTAGTAGAGGACCTTCCGTTGCCAGACGCGATCCGGGTCTTCGGACTCGTTGTCCATTCGATCCTCTTCTAGCCGCGGCGCGCACCACCGCAAGCGAGCGTCGAGCCGTTGCGTCACGCCCGCTTCAGGCGACGGGGGCGCCCGGCTTGGCGCCGGCGGCGAGGTGCCGATCGATCACGCCGTGGACGATCTCGTCCTCCCGCGCCTCGAGCTCCTCGACGATTTGCGCGGCGGTGACGGGATCGATCTCCTTTTCCACCACCAGCCAGCTGAAGACGCTCCGGAACGCCCGGAAGAGATCCGGGATGACCGCCGGATGAAGGTTGTCCCGCTTACCGAGCCAGTGTGCGAAGGTGCCGACGTCGAAGCTCCCCCAGGGGGTGCCGCCCACCTTCTCGGCGCAGGCCGAAAAAGCGAGCACGGCCCGGGCCGCGAAACCCGCCACCGGCGCCGGGAGGCTGACCGCATGTCGGGACGCGAGGAAACGATCCGTTCGCTCCTCGAGCGTCGCCAGAATGCCGCGCACCGCGGCCTCCGGCCTCTCCAGAATGGCCGGACGCGAGACCCGCTTGGTCTTCTTCGGTTTACGACGTCGAGCCGTGGAGAGCCTGATCAGCTTTCCCCAGCGCTTCTGCCGCTCCTCTTCCCCCGTTTCGCTCATCTCTCCACCGGATGTGGTTCACACACCCGTCCCGTCCGTGGACGCGGGCTTGTTAGGGACTGCTCTTCCCGCGCATCTTTCAATGTCCGATATGGACGGGTTGTCAAGCCGACACCGGGACTCAAGGAAAGCGAGCGCGCACGTAATCCAGCATCGTTTCGACCCCGGTCTTTCGGGGGATGGGTGCGAAGGTCGCGCCCTCCTCTTCGAGCTTGCGGACGGTCGCGCTTCCGAACGGCTGGTCGCTCGCCCACACCAGCACGAGCGCTTCGGTGGCGGTGAGGAGCACCCCGACCGAGGCCGGAGGGATGTCCGCCTCGTTCTGTCCGTCGACGATCACGATCGCGGGTGCGAAGGATTCGAGCCGCTCCGTCACCTCGTCGTAGCTACTGCTGAAGGACACCGTCACGCGATGGTCGCCGAAGGCGAGTCTGATCTGTTGCGCGAGGCGGGGGCTGCCGGAGAGCACCATGACCCTCACCGTGTCGCCCATGCTCTCGTCGCTTGCCATCACGAGCGTGGGCCGCTTCTGCTCCTCGCCTTCCGGAGGGGTCGAACCGGCCGGCTCTTCGATCACCACCTCGGGCCAGTCGGAGTCGGCGCTCGGGGCCGCGAGGTCCTTCGGAACCGGCGCGGCCTGCGGCACCCCGATCGCTGCGGAGGCGACGGCGTCCTTGACCGCCTCGATCATCTCCGCGCTCCGCCCCTCGGGCATGCGCTTGCGCAGCACTTTGGCGAGCGGACCCGCGACGAAGATGGTGAGCGCCGCCAAGGTCTTCGGGATGTCCTGCCCCTCGGGGAGCTCCGAGAGCGCTTCGAAGATCACGCTGGAGGCGAAAGCCTCGTCCTTCCGCTCCTCGATCGCCTTGCGTAAGACCGAGAGACCGAGCTCCGGGGTACCGCTCACCCCCCGATCATTACGCGACCGGAGCGCCGGCGGCCAGAAAAGACGGGTTGCCGTCGCGCCTTCGGACACCACAATCTCGGGGCCCCATGGCGTTCTCGATCGCGACCGGGCTCGGTTGGCTGCTCGTAGTGGGGGTGGCGTGGCTCTTTCGCGGCCGCTTCTTCGCGACCTTTGCGGCCATCATCCTCGGCATCGAGGGCCTCTCGGCCACTGCCCTGTTCACCGAGGCGGCGTGGGTCTGGCCGGTCTACGCCTGGATGCACGGGGCGGTCTTTCTCCACTTCGGATCGCTGATCTGGGCTCGGATGCGTCCGACCTGGTGGCGCTTTGTGGTGAGCGTGCCCGGGAGCTTCTTCGCCGCGGGCACCACCTTCGCCATCCCCTGGGCCGTGGCGGCGGCCTTCGGTTTCGACCCCATCGCGACCTGGCTTCCCTTCGCCATCGCCGGCGTCGGCGTCCTGCAATCGATGTGGATGAGCTTCGAAGAGGTGGACCTGCGGATCGACCGGAAAGAGACCAGTGAAGCCGTCACCCGCCATCCGAAGCATCGAAGCGAGGCGTCCTCCGAAGGACGTCCTCTGCGCGTCGTCCAGATCACCGATCCTCATCTCGGTCCCTTCATGTCGGTCGGCCGCCTTCGGAGGATTCTGCGAGCGGGCGGTGGCGCGCGACCCCGATCTGATCCTGCTCACTGGAGACTTCATGACGATGGAGTCGCAGGCTGACCCGCGATACCTGAACGAGGCGCTCGCGCCGCTCGCGGCCGCGACGGGGCGCGTCTTCGCGTGCTTTGGAAACCACGATCACGAGGCCCCGGGCATCGTGCGCGACGCCTGCCGCGCGCACGGGATCGAGCTCCTCGTCGATCAGGAGGCGGTGGTGCGGACCGAGGCGGGGCCTGTGCAGATCGTCGGCTCTGACTTCGCGTGGCGCGGGCGCGCCGAGCACTTGCGCGCTCTCACCGCTCGCTTCCCGCGGCGCCCGGGCCATCTCCGCGTGGTGCTCCTACACGACCCGGGCGCTTTCAAGCACCTGCCCGAGGGCGAGGGCGACATCGTCTTCAGCGGCCACACCCACGGCGGACAGGTCGGTCTGGTGAGCCTCGGGCTCGCCTGGACCTTCGTGAGCGGTCTGACCTCGATGCCCGATCATGGGCTCTGGGCGCGCGGGCGCGACCGCCTCTACGTCCACAGGGGCACCGGGCATTACGGCTTCCCCTTGCGGGTGGGCGTCCCGGCCGAGGAGAGCGTCATCCGTCTGTGGCTCGAGTGAAGCCGTCGCAAACGAGCACGGGGAGCTGCGGATACTTTCGGAAGCGTGGGTCGGTGGCGGCGCGCCTGCAGAGATAGAAGCGCGAGCCCTTGCCGCTCTCGACGACCTTCGCCCATCTGCAGTTCAGACAGAGGCCGACTTCGATCTTCGAAGCCGAGCTCACTCGAAATACCACTGCTCGATGCTGCTCGCGAAGGAGTCCTCGGCGTCGTTGCGCCAATTCTTCAACGCCGGGTCGTGGGCGATCCGCTCCGGCGCGAACATGATCGGCAGCATGGGCAGGTTCTGCGACACCTTCGAGAGCAGGGTCTCCCGGAGCTGGTCGCGGCGTTCGGGGTAGAGCGCGCGACGCTCGCGCTCCACGAGCCCGTGGATCTCGTCTGTGTACGCCGAGGAGCGAAAATCCGGATCGGAGTTTCCGTCGACGAGGGGCACGCCCCAGTAGCGAGGGGGAGACGACTCGCGGCTGGCGCGAAGCACGTGCATCAGTAGGCCGCCGTGATCGCCGCTCCGCCAGAGACTGAGCGTGCTGCTCACGGTGTTGCGCTCGACGGTGATACCGACCGCCGCCAGGTTCTCCGCGATCACGTCGATGCCCGCGTCGCTGGTGGGCGAGGCGACGTACGTCAGCTCGATGGTGGTGCCGGCGTGACCAAGCTCTTGGATCTTCTCGCGCGCGGCGTCGGGATCGTAGGGCGTGATCTCGGTCCCTTCGGGGAGCTCGCCCGGCACCGGAATGTGTGCGACGCGGCCGGCATCGGCGGGGTAGCTGACGTCGGTGATGCGCTGTCGGTCGATGGCCATCAGCACCGCTCGGCGCGCCTCGATGGTGGAGAAGAGTGGCAGCGAGAGATCGGGCTGTAGGAAGACCAGGATCGCCGAGGGCTCGATGCTGACCGCGTCCGGTCGCGCTTGCTGCAGCGCCACCGCGTCCTCCACGGTGAGCGAGTTCGGGTAGGTGATGTCCACCTCGCCGGCTTCGAAAGCGGCGCGCACCGCTTCGCGATCTGCGTAGTGGATCACCTCGTAGCGCACGATGTTCGGCGCCGGGCCGATGAAGTGTGGGTTCGCTTCGGCGACCAGGCGCCCTTCCTTCTCGAAGGAGACCACGCGGTACGGTCCCAGCACCGGAACCGGATGTTCTCGGCGATAGTCGCGCACCGCGTCGTAGCCGCCGGGCTCACCGTCTTCACCCGGCGCATTCGCGATCTCTTCGAGGACGTGACGCGGCAAGAGCCACGGCGCTTCGAGGGCGCTCGCCAGTCGCTCGTCCCAGCGGAGCACCACCGTGCGCGGGTCGGGCGAGGTCGACTCGACGATGTGCGGCTCGGGGCTCAGCTCGAGGGCGAAGAGGACGTCGTCTGCGCTCACTTCGGTTCCGTCGGACCAGGCGACGCCCTCGCGGATGCGCCAGGTGACCTCGATCTCGCCGCCGGCGAGGAAGCGGATGGCGTCGTTGTCGACCCCGGGCGCGCGCTCGACGAAGATCACCTGCTTACCAAGCTCGGAGTCCTCGTGGATCAGCCCCCAGCTGTTGATGCTGCTGGTCACAGTGGTCAGGACGTTGGTGCCGATCTTCAGCTCGTCGCGGGCGCTCGCGTGGCGCGGCAGCTCGGGGAGCGGGTCCGGTGCCGCCACGCGCGGCGGGATTGGCTCGGGCACGTTCGCCCAGATCGCGAGCGCGGCAGCGATGGGCACCGCGACCCGGGTGACCCGGTCGGTCCAGATCGCCGCTCGGTGCATGCCCTTGTGGGCGAGACCGTAGCTCACGATCGTCACCACCACGGTCACGGTGCTGACGACATAGGCGAGGATGAAGAGGCTGTCGGCGAGGGTGAGGTACGCGACAGCCGGCAGCGAGTCGGAGATGGTGAACTGGAACGCGAAGCAGCTGAGAAGGGCTGTGACGCCCATCGCTGAGCGCGCCTCGATCTGGTCGGGTGCGACGAAGAGCGACGCCAGGGCCACCAGCATGATGATGCCGAGTGGCAGGAAGAGCTTGAGGATCACCGGCACGATGGGGCGCGTGAGGCGGACCTGGTAGGCCACGCGGCGCACCTCGGTGGGCCTTCCCTCGTGTGCGAGGTTGCCGAGGTCGGAGGGGAAGACCTCTTCGCTCACATCCGGATCGAACTCGGGGTTGTAGTGCCAGTCGGTGAGGCTGAAGCGCTCTGCCATCCCCGACGACGCGAGGTCGGGGACCAGGCGGCCCGCGTCCGAGGGCAGCTCGAGGATCACCGCGATCGTCTGCTCGTCGAAAGGGAACGCGTGAAGCGGGAACTCGCCCCGCAGCGTTCCCCGCACGCGCCAGCGCGCCGACTTCCAGCCGTGGTCGTCGTCCAGACCGACGAAGGTGCGATCGACGCCGCCGGCGTTGGTGATCTCGAGCTTCTCGTAGTCGAGCTCGCCGCGCCATTTGGCCCAGAGCTCGAAGTCGGCATCGAAGACGCCGTTCTTTTGATCGAAGGAGGTGATGTCGTGCAGGTACACGCCCACGTACACCGCCGTGGGCTCTGGCCCGTCGGCGGCCGCTTCATCGCCGGGAAGGCTCGCGGCGATGCCGAGAGCGATCCCGACGACTGCCGTGAGCCTCCCCTTCGAGCGAACGCTCAGAGCACTACCTTCACGTGGCGAGCCGCCTTGGTCGCGACCGCGCGCGCCGTCTCGATGTCCTTGCCGCGCGCGAGGGCCACGCCGAGGCGCCGGTGGCCGTGCACCTGAGGCTTGCCGAACAGGCGGAGCTGGGTGTCGGGCGTTTCGAGGGCCGCCTCGTCGATCTCGAAGGCCGGCGCGTCGGAGCTCCCTTCACCGAGGATCACCGCGGAGGCCCCGGGGCCGTGCAGTCGGATGGAGGGAATGGGCAGGCCGAGGATCGCGCGCACGTGGAGGGCGAACTCCGACAGGTCCTGGGTGATCATCGTCACCATCCCGGTGTCGTGGGGACGAGGCGAGACCTCGCTGAACCAGACCTCGTCGCCTTTGACGAACATCTCGACGCCGAAGATGCCGCGCCCGCCCACGTCGTCGGTCACCGCCTTGGCCATGCGCTCGGCTTCGGCGCGCGCTGCGGGGCTCATCGGCTGCGGCTGCCAGCTCTCGTGATAGTCGCCGCCGACCTGACGGTGCCCGATGGGCTCGCAGAAGCTGGTGCCGCCGACGTGACGCACGGTGAGCAGGGTGATCTCGTAATCGAAGTCTACGAAGCCTTCGACGATCACCTTGCCTGCGCCCCCACGCGCGCCTTCCTGAGCGGCGGTCCAGGCCGCGCCTGCGTCCTCGGCGCTCTTCACCGTGCTCTGCCCCTTGCCGGAGCTGCTCATGATCGGCTTCACCACGCAGGGCGTCCCGATCTCGGCGATGGCGGCGTCGTACTCCTCGCGCGTCGCCGCGAAGCGGTAGGGCGACGTCCGGAGGCTCAACTCTTCGGCGGCCAGACGGCGGATCCCCTCGCGGTCCATGGTGAGGCGCGCCGCACGCGCGGTGGGCACCACGTGGAAGCCGTCCCTCTCGAGCTCGATCAGCGTGGGCGTGGCGATCGCTTCGATCTCCGGTACGACGAAGTCCGGCTTCTCTTCTTCGATGACCGTTCGGAGCGCGTCTGCGTCGGTCATCGAGATGACGTGACTGCGGTGCGCGACCTGCATCGCGGGGGCGTTCGGATAGCGATCGACCGCCACCACGGTCACGCCGAGCCGTTGGGCCTCGAGGGCGACCTCCTTGCCGAGCTCTCCGGAGCCGAGCAGGAGCATCTTGGTTTCCGTCTGCGTGTTCGGCGTTCCGATGCGGATCACGTGTCACCTCCCGGGGCTGGCGGACGCCCGGCTTGTATCGCCGACGGGGGCGACGTTCAAGGCCTCGACAGGCAGGCGCTCGCGCTCCTAGGGTCCCGAGCATGGAGGGGAAAAGCACGTGGTGATTGTGGGTGGCGGCTTCGGCGGCCTCGCGGTGGCGCGGGCGCTGGGCCGCGTGAAGGACGTACGCGTCACTCTGATCGATCGGGAGAACCACCACCTCTTTCAACCGCTCCTCTACCAGGTGGCGACGGCAGGGCTTTCGCCGGGAGACATCACCATTCCGATTCGCGCTGTGCTTCGGCACGACCCGCACACGCAGGTGTTGATGGGCGAAGTGGTGGACGTCGACAAAGAGGCGAAGAAAGTCGTTCTCGGGAGCGGCGAGCGAGATCGCCTACGACTACCTGGTGGTCGCCGCCGGCGCGAAAACCTCGTGGTTCGGACATGACGAGTGGGCCGAGCACGCGGTGGGGCTGAAGTCGCTGCGCGACGCGCTGACCCTTCGTGAGCGAATCCTGATGGCCTTCGAGGAAGCGGAGCGGGAGCCCGATGACGACTACCGCGCGGAGCTCCTGACCTTCGTGGTCATCGGCGGAGGGCCGACCGGGGTGGAGACGGCGGGAGCCCTCAGCGAGCTGTCTCGCAAGACGATCCGGGACGACTTTCGTCTCGTCGATCCCGACGCCATCCGCGTGATCCTGGTCGAGATGGCCGACCGGGTCCTCACCCCCTTCGATGCGTCTCTGTCGCGCGAGGCAGAGGCGGCGCTCTCCGATCTCGATGTGGAGGTGTGGACGGGAAAGAAGGTGACCGATATCGGTGCCGGCTACATCGAAGTCGACTCGGAGCGGGTACGGGCATCGGTGGTGTGTTGGGCGAGCGGCGTCACTCCGGTGAGTCTGGCGTCGAAGCTCGACGCGCCGATGAAGAGCGGGCGCGTCACGGTGGAGCGGGACTGCTCGCTTCCCGGCCGGCCGGATGTCTTCGTCATCGGCGACATGGCCTACTTCGAAGACGAAGAGGGGCAACCGCTGCCAGGTGTCGCGCAGGTCGCCATTCAGATGGGACGTCACGTCGCCGAGGTCATCCGCTGGCGCACGCCCGCCGGGCAGCGTCCCGAGTTCCGCTATCGTGACAAGGGCATCATGGCCACCATCGGGCGCTCCCGCGCGGTGGCCCAGAGCGGTGATGTGAAGCTCGCCGGGCACCTCGCGTGGCTCGCCTGGCTCGTGGTGCACATCGTCTTCCTGATCGGCTTCAGGAACCGACTGGCTGTATTGCTCAACTGGGGGTGGAACTACATCACCTTCCGTCGCGGCGCGCGCCTCATCGCGCGCACTTCGGTCCCTGCCGGGCGCGCGCTCGAGGCCGACCTCACCGAGCATCACACGCGGCACGAAGAGTTCGAACACGCTCCACCACCGCATTGATGCTTTACAGCGCTGGGTCGCCGTGCTGCGATTTCGCGCCGATGAACACCATCGCGTCATGGCTCGCCGGCGTCGCATTCGCGGCATTCCTGATCGCGCTCGCGCCCAGCAGCACCGCGCACGCGCAGTACCCCACCGGCCGTACGCCCACGCTCTTCGGCGCGCACACCGTCGACCGGACGGGGGTGGTGGTGGGCTTCTCGAGCGGCTGGCCCGAGAGCAGCTTCAACCTCCACATCGGCATTCTCGCCAACTTCGACATCGGCGTGATCCTCGGCGTCACCTACGGACGCCCCGCTTGGGACGGAGACCGTCAGGAGGTCGGCTTCGCCGGACGGCTGCCGCTTCGCTGGACACCGCTTCACGGCCGGCGGGCCGCCCTCGGTATTCGCGTGGCGCCCTACTTCTTGATCGGCGAGTTCGGTCCCTCGATCAGCGGCGGCGGTGACGTGGCGCTCCTGGTCGACATCGCCTTGCCGCGGGTCTTCAAGATCGTCATCGGCCCCGAGCTTCGCACCGGCTTCAATTCACTCGACCAGCCAGGCGGCCGAATCGTGCGTTACGACGGTGGCTTCTGGGGCGTCTTCGGCCTCGAAGCGCTCTTCGGCGACCACGCGATGCTCAGCATCATCTTCAACGGGGGCGGCTATTGGGGGAACCCGCCGCTCGGAGATGGCGGGCTGTTCCGGGCGCGCATCAGCTTCGGCTACGCATTCTGAGGATTCGCGACTGTGACCGCGCTTCGATCTCCGCTCTTCGTTCTGGTGTTCGCCTGGGTTGCCTGCGGTGGTGACGACACGGGGCCCGGCGACGGAGGCACGGGCGACGGCAGCACCGACGCGAGCGCGGACGCCGACCTGGATGCTGCGCTACCGCCGGGTCCGTATGCACGCACCGCGTCCGGCGTGGTCATGGGCACGGAGGACGGCGACGACCTCTACATCTACAAAGGCATCCCCTACGCGGCGCCGCCGACGGGCGACCGACGCTTTCGTCCGCCCGTTCCGGCCGAGCCGTTCGCGGACACCTTCGCCGCGACCGACTTCTCTGCCATGTGTCCCCAGTTCGACGACAGCACTCCGCCGATGCTCGTCGGGGACGAGGACTGTCTGACGCTCAACGTCTGGGCTTTCGCCGATTCGGCGACGCCGCGCCCGGTCATGGTCTTCATCCACGGCGGCGCCTTCATCCAGGGCTCGTCGCGTCTCCCCGTCTACGACGGCGCCGCCCTCGCCCGCGAAGGAGGCACAGTGGTGGTCACCCTCAACTACCGCCTCGGCGGGCTCGGTTTCCTCGCGACCGACGCCCTGGTCGCGGAGAGCGACGATGGCAGCGCCGGCAACTACGGCATCCAGGATCAGATCCTCGCCCTCACCTGGGTGCGCGACAACATCGCGGCCTTCGGGGGCGATCCTGCGCAGGTGACGATCTTCGGCGAATCGGCGGGCGGGGTTTCGGTCTGCCAGCACCTGGGCTCTCCGCTCTCCGCCGGGCTCTTCCAGAGCGCGATCATCGAGAGCGGCGCTGGCTGCTACGGCCTGCCTCACCTCGACGCCGCGACCGCGCTCTCACCGAGCGCCATCGACCAGGGCGACCAGCTCATCGCCAACCTGGGCTGCGACACGGAGCCCGATCCGCTCGCGTGCGCGCGCGCGGCGAGCGCCAGCGACGTGGTCACCGCCACCGCCGGCCTCTCGGCGAGCGGCCTGGGCCTGCCGAACATCGGCCCCAACATCGACGGCGCCGTCATCACCGACGACACCCACGCTCTCTTCTCTCGCGGCGAGGGCAACGACGTCCCGATCATCATCGGCTCGAACGCCGACGAGGCCGACAGCTTCACCGTGGCCATCAGCATCCCCGACGCGGCCACCTACGAAGCGGTGGTCCGCGCCCGGCTCCCCCTCGTCGCCGATGACGTCCTCGCGCTCTACCCGGCGTCGGACTTCGCCACGCCCAAGGCCGCCTTCAACGCCCTGTTCTCGGACATCGGCTTCATCTGTCCCGCCATGTCCTTCGCGGCGGCGAGCTCCGACGGGGAGCCTACCTATGCCTATCACTTCACGAAGACGCTCGAAGGAGTGGCTGCCGCCTTCGGATCCGTCCACGGCCTCGAGCTGGTCTACGTCTTCGACACCCTCGACACGCTGCCGCGCTACACGCCGGTCGCGGCCGATAGGCGGGTGGTGGACACCATGGAGACCGCCTGGACGAGCTTCGCCGCTTCGGGCGCGCCGATGTCCGATCCCGCCTGGCCAGCCTACGATCCGTCGGCCCCGCGGGTGTTCGTCATCGACGACCCCTCCACGGTCACCGACACCATCCGGGAGGGGCGCTGCGCCGAGCTGATGACGCTCGGTCTCGTGCAGTAGCTCCTGATTCAGGGCGCGCCGGCCGGGCCCTTGAGCGCGGCGGCGTGGTGGCGGAGGTGGTCCTCCACGAAGCTGGCGATGAAGTAGTAGCTGTGGTCGTAGCCTTCGTGGCGGCGGAGCGACAGGCGCTGGCCACCGGCCTTGCATGCGTCTTCGAAGAGCTCTGGCCGGAGCTGCTCTTCGAGGAACCCGTCGGCGAGACCCTGATCGACGAGGATGGTGATCGGATGGGTCGACTCGCGAACCAGCGCGCTCGCGTCGTAGGAGCTCCACGCCTCGCGGTCGTCTCCGAGGTATCCACCGAAGGCCTTCACGCCCCAGGGGCAGCGCGTGGGCGCGCAGATCGGGGAGAAGGCCGACACCGATCGCCAGCGCTCCGGCTCCCGCAAGGCGATCACCAGAGCGCCGTGACCACCCATCGAGTGTCCGAAGATGGAGCGATGACCCTCACCCAGCGTCGGCAACTCGGAGTCGATCAGCGCGGGCAGCTCGCGCGTCACGTACGAGTACATCTGGTAGGTGCGCGACCAGGGCTCCTCGGTGGCGTCGACGTAGAAGCCGGCGCCGGTGCCGAAGTCCCAGTGGTCGTCCTCGCCTGGGTAGCCGCCGCCGCGCGGGCTGGTGTCCGGGCAGACGATGGCGAGTCCCAGCGCCGCCGCCATGCGCTGCGCGCCCGCCTTCTCCGTGAAGTTCGCCGCCGTGCAGGTGAGCCCGGAGAGCCAGTACACGACCGGCACCTTCTCGCGCTCGGCCTGGGGCGGCAGGTACACGGAGAGCTCCATCGGCCCGCCGCAGAGCTCCGATTGATGCTTCAGGAAGAGCTGTCGGCCCCCGAAGCTCCGATATTCCCGAACCGTCTCGAACATCAGTCGTAGAGCACGACCGAGCGGATGGATTCGCCCGAGTGCATCAGGTCGAACGCGTCGTTGATCCGCGAAAGAGGCATGGTGTGGGTCACGAAGGAGTCGACCTCGATCTTCCCGTTCATGTACCAGTCCACCAGCTTCGGGACGTCGGTGCGCCCACGGCAACCCCCGAAGGCGCTACCCCGCCAGACCCTGCCGGTGACGAGCTGGAACGGACGCGTCGCGATCTCCTGCCCCGACGCGGCGACGCCGATGATGATCGACTCGCCCCAACCCTTGTGACAGCACTCGAGCGCGGTGCGCATCACGCGCACGTCGCCGATGCACTCGAAGCTGTAGTCCGCGCCGCCGCCAGTGAGCTCGACCAGGTGCGTGACGAGGTCACCCTTCACCTCGTCCGGGTTCACGAAGTGGGTCATGCCCATCTTCTCGCCCCAGCCCTTCTTGGCCGGGTTCTTGTCGACGCCGACGATCATGTTGGCGCCGACCATCTTCGCGCCCTGGATCACGCTGAGCCCCACGCCGCCGAGGCCGAAGACCACGACGTTCGCTCCCGGTTCGACCTTGGCGGTGTTGATCACCGCGCCGATGCCGGTGGTGATCCCGCAGCCCAACAGGCACACCTTGTCGAGAGGGGCGTCCTTGCGGATCTTCGCGAGGCTGATCTCCGGCAGCACCGTGTGCGTCGCGAAGGTGCTGGTGCCCATGAAGTGGAAGATGTCGCCTCCCCTGCCGGAGAAGCGTGACGAGCCGTCGGGCATGAGCCCCTTGCCCTGCGTGGCGCGAACGGCCTGGCAGAGGTTGGTCTTTCCGCTGAGGCAGTACTCGCACTGGCGACACTCGGCGGTGTAGAGCGGGATCACGTGGTCGCCTGGCTCGAGGCTGGTGACGCCTTCGCCCACCTCCACCACCACGCCCGCGCCCTCGTGTCCGAGGATGGAGGGAAAGATCCCTTCGGGATCCGCGCCGGAGAGCGTGTAGGCGTCGGTGTGGCACACCCCTGTCGCGGCGAGCTTCACCAGGACCTCGCCCGCCCGCGGTCCCGCGAGCTCGACTTCTTCGATGACCAGAGGCTTGTTCGCCTCTCTCGCGACGGCAGCTTGGATCTTCACGCAGAACCCCTTTCGAAGGGCCGCGACCCTACCAGACCCGGGCGGAGTGATCGATGGGGTCGGCGCGATGGATCGAGACCGCGTATCGTATCCGCATGGGGTACTACATCGCGCTTCTGCGCGGGATCAACGTCGGCGGTCACCGCAAGCTGCCCATGAAGAAGCTGGTCGCGATCTTCGAGCGACACGGTTGCGAATCTGTCGCGACCTACATTCAGAGCGGCAACGTGGTCTTTGAGGCGAAGGCCCCGCTCGCCAAGCGCATCGCGGGGCTCGTCCGCGACAGCATCGAGAAGGACTTCGGCTACGAGGTGCCGATCGTGATGCGGAGCGCCGCCGAGCTGAAGAAAGCGCTCGCCGCCAATCCCTTCGCAGCGAAGGAGAAGAACGAAAAGTTGCTTCACGTGGCGTTCTTGTCGGCGAAGCCCACCGCCAAGGCTGCGGCAGCGCTGGATCCGGACCGCTTTGCCCCCGACCGCTTCGCTCTCGTGGGGCGGGAGGTTCACCTTCATCTGCCGAGGGGCGTCGGTAAAACCAAGATCGACAACGCCTATCTCGAGCGGACGCTCGGCGTGAGCAGCACCATGCGCAACTGGCGCACTTGTCAGAAGCTGTTGGAGATGGCGTCCGGCCAGTGACGGACGAGCCAGGCCCGCGCAGCTCTGGGAGCGTACGCGGGCCGTGCTCGATGCGTCTATCGGCTGGACGGGACACGCATCAGCCCCGCCCCAGTGGCGTCAGGGAGCCGTGCCTCCGCTGCCGCCGGTTGTCGTCGTCGTTGCTCCGGTGCCGAGCGCGGGATCGGCGGGCAGGAACGCGTCCGGGATGAAGAAGTCGGCCATCGGCGTCGCTTCCTGGGTGGTCGCCAGGCGCGGGAGCCCGAAGGCATCCTCGATGGTCGCCAGGTACGAGTTGTGGGTGTAGGTCGTGTCCGAGACGAAGCCCGGATAGACCAGCTTGTCGGAGATGACGATGGCGGGGACGTTCTGGGGGCGTTTGAACACCAGGGACCACGCGTAGGTCGCGTCGGCGTCACCCTCGTCGAAGAGGACGAAGATCGCGCCGCCTTCCTGGTAGCCGGGGGAGGCCATGATCTGTGGGATGACCTCGGCCAGCCACGCATCGCCCACGGTGGTGTCGCAGTCGTGCATGCTGTGGCACATGTTGGGGGTGATCCACATGTACTTGTACTGGTTCGCCGCCAGGTCCTCGGTGAAGTGCTGGTCGAAGTCGACCACGTGCTCATCGCAGCGGGCCTGGTCGTTGGTCAGGGACGTGTAGTAGACGAAGGGGTTGTGTTTGACGGCGTACTTGCCGTTGTCGGTCATCCGACACGGGTCGACCATGTCTTCCATGTACGCGCGCCAGGTGATCCCAGCGGCGTCCAGCTGATCGGCGAGGTTGTCGGATCCGTCCGCCTGGTGCTGGGAGGGCGGGCCGTTGTCGCCGAAGCCCTGGTTGGTCCCGGAGGTCATCCTCATGTAGTTGGTGAGGCTCGGATGGTCGTTCGCGAGGTACGCGTCGGCCGTGCCGTACTCCTGGGCGAGTTGATTGAAGTAGGTGTTCTTGGGATCGAAGACGGCATCGACGCCGTGGTTCTCGAAGACGATGGTGTAGATCGTTCCCGTGATGGGGAGAGCTACGACATCGGGTGTGCCGGCTGAACCGCTGTTCGAAGCGGAGCAGGCGCTGAAGAGGGGGAGTAACAGCAGCGGAAGAGCTGCCAGCGTTGCACGGGAGATTCGCATCATTGGGTACTCGGGGAGTGAGGTTGGAGGAGTCCGTCTGCACGCCCCGGCGGGGACGCACATTACAAACGTGTCATTTGCATCGACCGCCTGCGCTGTTGTCGCGACGTGGCGGGAAGCTAGGCCTTGGACAAGCACACCATGTGTCGCCCTTCGGGGGGCTGCCACGGCAAATCGGGGGCGGCCTGTCCTAGCTCACAGACCGCCCTTTACAGCGCGAATGATTCAGTCGGCCCGCGCAACCAATGATGATCCAGGGGGGTCTCGGCGGCGGTTCAGTCCTCTTCGATCCGGAAGGCGAAGATGTGAACCGGTCCGAGGTGATCGAGATTTCGTCGGGGGCGGATCTGATTGAGGTCACCGGCGACGACGATGGGGGTTTCGCCCGGATGCAGCCACTGCTGCGCTGCCCGATGAATGTCGTCGCCGGTCAGCGCGCGGATCTTCCCGATCTGCTCGTCGAACAGGTTCGGCGACTGGCCGCGCACCCAGCCGTATGCGAGACCGGAGGCGGTCGTGCTGTTGTCGTCCAGGACGGCACGGAGATGCGACTCCATCAGCAGCTTCACTCGGCGCACTTCGGCGGGCGTCGGTGGGGCATCCACCACCCCTCGGATCTGCTCTTCGACGATGTCGAGCGCGTGCGCCACCTCGTCGGAGGGAACCGTCAGCGAGATCGAGTAGTAGCCAGCGAAGCGTGACCGGGTGTAGGAGCCGTGTGCGCCGTAGGTCAGCGTATGACGTACGCGGAGGGTCTGATTGACCCGGGAGCTGAACTCCCCGGCGGTCAGCTCGATGACGGCGGCGAAGGCCAGGACGTCGTCGGCTCCCGCGAGGGGAGCGCGGTCGACCAGGATGACCGAGGCGGCTTCGGAGCCATCGTGAAAGGTGAAGACCGAGCGCTCGGGTCGTTCGCCGCTTTGCTGGATGGCGGGGTCGACCCCCTCGTGCTCCGCGAAGCCTGCGAGGGAGGAGGCGATCAGAGGGTCGAGGGTCGCCTGATCGATGTCGCCGACCACCACGAGAGCACAGTTCGAGGGGTTCCAGCGCGCGGCGATGGAGGCACGGACATCGTCGGGCGAGGTGTCGGCCACCGCCGCGACGCTGCCGTGGGGAGAAACGCTGAGGTGGTGCCCCCGTCCGAAGAGATACTCACGGGCCACGACCAGCGCAGAGCCGAGAGAGCTGCGCTGATAGTCACGCATGTCGTTCAGCTGGGCGATTCGAACGTCCTCGATCGTGGCGTCGGGCGGTGTGGGATCGGCGAGCGCTTCACCGAGCGCCGCCAGCGTCGCCGCCACCTCGCGCGGCCGCACGTTGGCGTGGAGGTCCGCGCCTTCGTAGCCCGTCGACGAATTGATGGAGACGCCGCCCACCTTTCCGCTCGCGAAGCGCGCCAGCGACCAGTTGCCCAGCCGACTGATGCCGGCCTGATCGGCGGGATAGACCTCTCCCGCCTTCGAGTTGACGAGATAGATCCCGATCAGCGGCCAACCTTCTCGGTAGACGTGCCGCACGGTGAGCCCGGTATCCAGCTGGTACTCGCGCGCGACCGGCAGCGGCGCGCTCTCGTCCGCGTCGTTGTCGGGGGGGCGGGCCGGGAGCGCTCCGGTCGGGGTCGGCGTGAGCGGCGACGATGGTTCGGGGAGCGGAGGCCGCGACCCACAAGCCAGCAGCGAAAGGACGGCGAGTGGATAGAGGAGGCGGGTCACTGCGCGCTCCCCGGCCGATCGATTCGTTCGATCTCGACGTCGCCAGCATCCTCGTCGGACTCCAGCAGCACGACCACCCGGCGGTCGGCGGGCAACAGGCGCTGAAGCGCGTCCTGCACGCGCTCTTGCGTCACCTCCCCATATCGGTCGTGCGCATACTCGATCGTGTAGTGACCGCCGTCGGCGGGGCGCCTGCGGGCCAGGTTGCATGCGCGCCATCCGATGGCGTCTTCGCCGCCCAGGAGGCTACGCTGCAGGGCGGAGATCGCCGTGGACAGCTCGCCTTCGCGAACCAGCTCGCCGCGCATCTCGTCCAGGACCCGGTCGATCGCCGTGAGCAGCTCCTCGGCGCTGTGGTCGATGGCCGAGGTGGCCTCGATCACGAAGCGCGAGCCGAGCTCGCCGCCTTCCTGGCGGGAGACCACGCTCCGCGCGAGGCGCGTGCTGACGAGCGCCTCCTCGAGCCGGCGATCGGTGGCGCCGTCGAGGACCCAGGACAGGACGGCCAGAGACGCGTCGTCATCGGTCATCGAAGCGGGCGTCGGCCACGAGACGATGACGCGAGAACGACTCACCGCCCCCCGCATGTGGATCGTGGTCTGGCCCGTGAGCTCGACCGGCTCGGCGCTCCGACGTCGGGCGCGTTGCCCGGTGGGGCGAATCGCTCCGAACCATTCGTTCACCAACCGCCTCGCTTCGGCCTCGTCGAAGCGACCCACCACGGCGAGCCGTGCGTTGTGCGGCTGGTACCAGTGTTGAAAGAACCACTGCAGGTCGGAGAGATCTACCGCCTCGACGTCGTCGGGATCATCCGGCATGCGCCGGTAGGGATGCCCGGGTGGGTAGAGCTCGTCGACGAGGGCCCGCCGCATGTCCTCGTAGAAAGTGCCACCGCCTCGCTCTTCCCACTCGTGCCGGACGATCTGCTGCTCCGCCTCCACATCCTCGTCGTCGATGCCGTCGAGGAGATAGGCCATCCGGTCGGCCTCGACCCACAGGGGCGTCGCCATGCGCGTTGGGGGCACCACCGAGTAGTAGACCGTGTCGTCCGAGGAGGTGACGCCGTTGTAAGCGGACACTCCCGCGTTCTCCAGGATCTGCAGATACCCCTCCGGCGCGTGGTCAGAGCCTCGAAAGGCCATGTGCTCCATCAGGTGGGCGATACCGCTGTAGCCCGTCGCATCGTCGCGGTTCCCGACGCCGTACGCCGTGCAGACCGCGACCTGCGCCGCGCGGTCGTCGGGCTGGAGGAGGACCTCGAGGCCGTTGTCGAGACTGACGGTGGTGACGGGCGGTGAGTAGACCTCGCCCGGCGCGTGCTCCTCGGCCGGCGCTTGCTCTGCTCGGTCGGCTTCGGCGTCTCCGCTCTCCGCTTCGTCGGAGACGCTGGCGCCCTCCTCGTCCCCCTGCGCCGTCGCGAGAGCCGGGTCGAGCCCCAGGCAGAACACGACGACCCCCCACCGCAGCGGATTTCGCATCTCGCTCCCCCCCTCCTCACCGCCACAGTATCTCAGTGGACGGGCTCTTGCGTCGGCAGTTTCGGCGATTAATTCGCGTACATGAGCAAGTTCGCGGTCGCCGCCTCCGAGTACATGAGCTCACCCATCCGGACGGTCGACGTCGGGACTTCTGCTGATGACGCCGAGCGCCTCCTCACCGAGCACGACATCAGTGCGCTCGGTGTGATTCACGAGGGATCACTGGTGGGGGTGGTCTCGCGAACCGACCTCATCGACACCTCCTCCGGGGAGCCTCACGAGACCTTCCGCGTCTCCAAGGAGCCGGTGGGAAAGCTGATGACCCCCGATCCGGTGATCGTCTCCGAGGACACGCCCTTGTCGGAGATCGCGAGAGTCATGCTGAAGAGCCACATGCATCGCGTCTTCGTCGAGGTGGACGGAGAGCCGAAGGGCGTGGTCTCCACCAAGGACCTGATGCGCGCGGTCTTCGACGCGCGGGTGCGGAGCCCCATCTCGGAGATCGCCACCAAGTCGATCGTCAAGGTGAAGCCGGAGGACACGCTCTCCCTCGCCGTCGACCGTCTCGAGGCCTCCAACAAGCACGGCCTGGTGGTGGCCGACGCGCAGTGGCCGCTGGGGACCTTCTCTCAAGCGGACGCCCTGTCGAGCCGCGCGATGGACCCGCGCACCCCGGTCGAAGAGGTGATGAACCCCCAGATCCTGGTGGTCCCCGCGAATCTCGCGCTCTATCGCGCCGCCCATCAGGCGCTCACCATGAACGCCCGCCGGATCATCCTCGTGGACGACGGAGTGGTGGGCATCGCCAGCACCTACGACTTCGCGCGCATCGTGAAGTGAGCCAAGAGGGAATCCCGCCCCGCTCGGCAGCGTACGTATGAGGAGTACACGGGCTGTTCACCCTGTGTACCCTCCGTGTTCATGGCTCGAAATCTCACCGGTGCCCAGCGCGAGCTCTTTCAGCTGATCTCCCAGGCGGCCTTCGTCAATCCCTTCAGCCGGGAGCGGGACGAGCTCGACGAGCGCATCGCCCAGACGAGCGCCGACGACCCGAACGTGCTCGCGCGACTGATCGAGCGGGTCACGAGTGCCCTCGAGGGCCTGGCTGGGGCGGGGTCGATCTCGCCCGCCGTCTTCGAAGGGGAGGAGGAGAGCCTCGTCGAGCACGCCATCCTCTTCGATGCCTTCCACCGATACGTCGACGATCTCGACGCCCACATCGAAGCCCAGCTCGCGGCGGGCGAGACGCCGATCGAAGCCTCCTTCGCCCCGCCACTGCTCGGTGAGCTCGCGGCCTGCGGCATCGCCGAGGAGCGGGCCCAGCGGATGCTCACCCTCTTCTTTCAGATGCGGCGGGCCTTCTTCTTCATCGCCGGGGGCCTGGTGGGGCGCAGCCGATCGATGCGCCTGCTCCGCGAGAGCCTGTGGAACTCGGTCTTCACCCACGACATCCGCCTCTACGATCGCTTTCTCTGGGACCGGATGGAGGATTTCTCGACCATCCTCCTCGGCGAGACCGGCAGCGGGAAGGGCGCGGCCGCGGCCGCCATCGGACGCTCGGGCTTCATCCCCTACGACCCGAAGAAGAAGAGCTTCAGCTTCTCCTTCACCGAGGCCTTCGTCCCCATCAACCTCAGTCAGTACCCCGAGTCACTCATCGAGTCGGCGCTCTTCGGTCACGAAAAGGGTGCCTTCACCGGGGCGCTCTCGGCTCGGCCGGGTGTCTTCGACCGCTGTCGCGCGCATGGCGCTGCCTTCCTCGACGAGATCGGCGAGGTCTCCATCCCGGTGCAAATCAAGCTCCTGCGCGTGCTCCAGGAGCGGCTCTACACCTCGGTGGGGGGCTTCGAGGAGCGGAAGTTCACCGGGCGGGTCGTCGCCGCGACCCACCGGCCCCTCGACGAGCTGCGCCGAGAAGGTCGTTTTCGCGACGATTTCTATTACCGGCTGTCCTCCGACGTGATCCAGGTGCCGCCGCTGCGGACCCGATTGGCCGAGGAGCCGGGCGAGCTCGACGACCTGCTTCACAGCTTGATCCCCCGGCTCGTCGGCGAGGACGCCGAGGAGATCTATCCGATGATTCGCGGCGCCATCGATCGCGACCTCGGCGCCTCTTACGACTGGCCTGGCAATGTTCGCGAGCTCGAGCAGTGCATCCGCCGGATCATGCTCACCCAGTCCTGCGCGCCCGACACCCGGAGCGGGTCGGATGCCTCCGCGGGGCTGGTGGGAGCGCTCGCCTCGGGCAACCTCACGGCCGAGGAGCTGCTGTCTCGCTACTGCGCGCTCCTCTACGATCGCCACGGCACTTATGTAGAGGTGGCGAAGATCACGGGGCTCGACAGGCGCACGGTGCGCAAGTACGTGGCCGGGCTCGAGGACTGAGCCCGCGGCCTCTGTCCAAAGCGGGGCGGCGGAGACGTCGACAGTTCTGGCCGTTCTCCGGACACAACCCAGGGGATCGAGGGCGACAGTCGTGTCCGCCCACGCGCCGGGGCCAGTCGCTCACCGCGCGTTCCGTCCGTCAGGACGGACCGGATGGGCGGGGCGATGGCCCGCGTGGCGCGTTCCGTCCGTCAGGACGGACCGGATGGCCGAGGCGATGGCCCGCGTGGCGCGTTCCGTCCGCGTAGGTGTGCAGATCGAAACCGCTCGAAACGTTCATGCGCGGGGAGTGGAGGGCCGAAGCCCGGCCCATCGCGCGATGCCTTCGAGACCGGTTCGCCCGCGCGCACCGAGCACCGGCCCATCGCGCGATGCCTTCGAGACCGGTTCGCCCGCGCGTACCGAAGCCCGGCCCATCGCGCGATGCCTTCGAGACCGGTTCGCCCGCGCCCCACCGCGAGTTGCGTCGCGCGACCTGGGGTCTCGGCTCACCCATCACGTGTGGGCACAGCCCCCAGAGGCGCCGCAGGCGCCGCAGGCCCGAGACCGGCTCACGCATCGAGACGCATCCCCCGCCGCCCCCGCGACAACGCCATCCGGCGCCAATGCCCGCTCGCGGCACGTGGGCAGCGCTCAGCTGGGCTCGTCGCCGCTCACGGTCGGCGCGTCCGCGATCGAGCGTTCGGGGCAGCCGTCGCTGTCCCGGTCGCCGTCCAGGTCTTCGGCCACGGTGGGGCAGGTGTCCGTGCAGTCGTCGAGACCGTCGCCGTCCCCGTCGAGGCTGGGATCGCAGCCGGGCTCCTCGGTCTGCTGAACGACGCGCTCGGTGACGACCGGCGTGGGGGTCGGTGTTGGGGTTGGCGTCGGGCGTGCCGCCGCGGATTCAGACGCGGACCCGGAGCCCTCACCCTCGCTCTGCCCGCCTTCATCGGCGGGAGAGGACTCGTCCGCCTCTGCGCTCGGGTCCTGGGGGCGGGGGCCCGGAGGAGCACCACAAGCTGCCGGGATTACGAGGAAAATGAGGCTCGAGCAGAGTGCTCTCAGCGCCCGCTCCTATCCGCGATCTCCTGCAAGCGTCGAGCGACTCTCTCTCGCATGGGCCATGGATAGTACGAAAGACCGAGCGAGCTTCTTCCCGTGAGCACGCGGTAGAAGACGCAGGCGGCGAGGTAGGTTCCCTTGGGCGTCGGATGGATGCCGTCAGCGCGGCGGAGCTTGATGGCGGGGGCTTCCGCGGCGGCGAGGGTGAAGGCCTGGCCGACGGGCGCGAGCTCGGCGTCGAGGTCGTGGGCCATCAGCTCGTAGACGTTGTCGACCCGCTGCTGCATCGCGCGGGGATCGGCCAGCTCCTCGGGCACGTCCTCCGAGTGACGGGAGCGCGCCCAGGTGTTGTAGAGAACGGTCTTGGCACCGATGTCGTCGATCGCTTCGTCGAAGCGGCGCGCGTACTCGCGGATCTCGTTCGGTCGCCTCACGGGTCTCAGGCTGTGCCCCTGAATCACCACGTGGGTGTAGCCGCCCTGGGCGAGGCGGTAGCGGACCTCGCGCATCCGCCACAGTCGGCGCAGGGTGGCGCCGGCGCGCGTCTCGCGCACCACCGTGGCTGGCGGGCCCACGCCGTCGGAGTCGAGGAGCAATCGGACCATCCGCGGCAAGTTGTTGAAGCGCGTGAAGCTGTTCCCGATGAAGAGGACGTTCAGCGCGGCTTCGGTGCTCTGATCACCGTCCTCGTCGACGGCGCGCGTCGCGGTCGGGCGGAGAGCGGAGGCGGTGAGGAGGAGCAGCGCGATGGGGAGGACACGACGCATCACTGCCTCTGATGATACCGCACTCGAAAGTCGCGCGTTTTCGGTACAAGATGAGAGTCGTGAGACTCACCGTGCTGACCGGGATGCCCGACGAGGTGCTCGTCCTCGACGAGCCCGAGCCGTGCCCCTACCGGCCCGGTGAGACGGCGCGCATGCCGCTCAGGCTTCCGGTGCGCGCGCTGACCCCGGAGGAGACGGACGAGCATTTCGCGAGTGGCGATCGACGACACGGCCGGTTGCTCTATCGGCCGACGTGTCCGACCTGTTGCGCCTGCGAAGCGATTCGGCTCGACGTCGAAACGTTTCGTCCGTCGCGGACGCAGGCCCGAACGAAGCGTCGGAACGACGCGCTGATCCGGACGGAGATCGGTCGCCCTGTCGTCGACGCGCGCCGGCTCGCGCTCTACGAGAAGCACAAGCGCGGTCGCGATCTCATCGTCGGCAGCGGCAAGCCTCTCGACGAGAAAGGCTACTTCGGCTTCCTGGTCGATCGTTGTCTCGAGAGCGTGGAATTCCGGTACTTCCTGGATGACGAGCTGGTGGGCATCGCCGTCACCGATCGGGGAGACGAGAGCTTGTCGGCCGTCTACTGCTTCTTCGACCCGGACCACGCGAAGCTCTCGCTCGGGACCTACTCCATCCTGAAACAGCTGGAGAAAGGGCGCGAGTGGGGCTCTCGCCATCTCTATCTCGGCCTCTACATCGCCGACAATCCACACATGAATTACAAGGGGCGTTTCCTGCCCCACGAGCGCCTCACCTCCGACGGCTGGCGGGTGTTCGATCGACCGCGTTGACAATGCGGCGCCCACATGCGAATCCGCGAAAAGAGGAAGGTAATTAGAGCTTGCGTACGAGAAGACGGCTCACACTCGTGGCGATCATCTCCGCCGCGCTCCTTTCCGTTCATCTGCTCTCTTCCGTCCTCCCGTCGGTAGTCGAGGCGGCAGCGTACACGCGCGTCTTCCTCAATGGCCGTATGGTGCCGGTTGCGTTCAACGATGGTGACAGCTTCCGCATCTACGGGGGCGAGTACGACAACAGGCAGTGTCGACTCGGAGGCTTCAACACGCTCGAGAGCTTCGGCCCGGTCCATCAGTGGGGCAGCTTTCATCCATTCGAGCTCTTCGTGAACGCAAAGCAGGCCACCAATCACGCCAAGCACGGCACGTGGCACTGCAACACCGACGGTGATCTGGACACCTACGGCCGCGTGCTCCTCGACTGTCCCGACCTCGCGGTGAGTCAGATCCAGAACGGCTTCGCGCACGCGATGAACGTGACCGACATCCCGTCGCGTCCGGAATACCTCCGCGCGCAACAGGAAGCGATCCAGGAGCGCCGCGGCATGTGGGCGCACGGCGTGCCGGAGTTCGTCGTGACCTCGCTCCACTCGAACGACGAAGATCCCGAGCGCACCGACCCCTCGTACAACCGCCTCGTCTCCACCCGCGACGGGCACACCGAGAAGTGGGAGCACGGCGACAACTACGGTGAGTGCGAGTGGGTCTGTTACCAGGAGGTGGTCGCCGACCCCGAGAAGGTACGTTCGTACGCGCTCCAGCTCCGCGAAGACCCCGAGGTCGCGCCCCTCCTCGCTCCGATCCCCAACCTCCTGGTGGTGGAGATCGTCTCGCGTTGGGTGCGGCGCTCCGAGCTGCCCGCGTGGCTCAGCGAGGAGGAGGAGAAGGCCGACACCGAAGCGGCTTATTCGATCGAGATCGACCCTGCGCTCGCCGGTCTTCTCCGAGAGCGCCTGGAAAGGGCGATGAATTCGGGCTTTCTGGGCGGGCGCGAGGTGCGCCGAGGCGCCTGCGCTCTCTACGCTGCTTTTCCGCGCCGCTATGGGCGCAATCGGGCTTCGTGTCTTCGCGGGCACGGATCCATGCCGCCAAGAGGAAACTGAGGGGAAGCAGGAGTCTCGAGCATGTCTTCCTTCATTCGATCGCGGGCGGAGCTTCGCCCGAGCGTCCTGGCCGTCCTCGGCCTCCTCGCCACGACGGCGGCGGGCTGTTTCACCCCCGTGCCGGAGGGCCCGCCCCTCGGTTACGAGGTCGACGACATCTCCTGCTCCGACCGGCGTGACAACGATAGGGACGGCTTCGTCGACTGCGAGGACTCGGACTGCCTCGGGACCAATCACTGCGGCCGGCTCGTCCCCCTCGTCCCGCCCCGTTACGACGAGTCGGACCTCCGATCCTGCACCGATCGCATCGACAACGACGGCGACGGGAACTTCGACTGCGGCGATCGCGGCTGTCAGGCCATCCCCGAGCTCTGCTGCGGTCGGGAGTTCACCAACGAGGCTTGCAGCAACGGCCTCGACGACGACGGCAACGGCTTCACCGACTGCGCCGACTTCGGGTGCCGCAACGGCGTGTACGTCACCGTCTGCAACGGGATGGAGCTGGTGCCGGTGGAGCTCTGCGTGAACGGCGTCGACGACGACGGCGACGGGCGGGTGGATTGCGCCGACAGCGATTGTGCTCTCGATGGTGCGTGCCTCGGTGAGGACGACTGCACCAACATGGAAGACGACGACGGCGACGGGTTCACCGATTGCGAAGACAGTGAGTGCTTCACGGCGATCGTATGCCGCGGGCCGGAAGACACGGTCGAAAAGTGCAGCGACGGCATCGACAACGATGGCAACGGCTTCATTGACTGCAACGACTTCTCCTGCTCCCGCGACAACCCCGAGACCATGATGTTCTGTGCGGACAGCGCCGAGGACACGGTGGAGCGCTGCTCGGACATGATCGACAACGACGGCAACGGGTACACCGACTGCGAGGACTTCTCCTGCTCGCGTTCCTCGGACCCGGACGTGCTCGCGGTCTGCGACGTCCCCATGGGGGAGGCCGAGGACACCCTCGACAAGTGCGGGGACGGCATCGACAACGACAACAACGGCTACACCGATTGCGCCGACTTCTCGTGCTCGAGGTCGATGGATCCCGCGATTGCCATGCTCTGCGCCTCGCGTGCGGAGAACACCTTCGAGACCTGCCAGGACGGCATCGACAACGACGGCAACGGGTACACGGACTGCGACGATCGCTCCTGCTTGCGCCCCGGGCTGGCGTCCACGGCGGAGGTGCTCATGCTCCGCGAGCTCTGCGAAGCTTCCTTCGACGTCTGCCGCGACGGCATCGACAACGAGGGCGACGGCTATACGGATTGTGCGGACTACTCCTGCCGGGAGACCACCGGCTACATGGGGCCCCTCGAGGTGCAGGCTCCCTGTAACGAGGCCGGCATCGTTCCGGGCCAGCAGATCCCGGACGAGGTCTGGCTCAACTGGCAGATGGCCGATACCTCTCTGCTCGCGATCACCAAAGAGCAGGCGTTCGTGCAGATCGTCGTCGCGAACTGCTCGGACGGCGAAGACAACGACCAAGACGGTTTTGTGGACTGTGAAGACTGGGACTGCAATTGGCACCCGACGCTCCGGGGGCTCTGCGGGACCGAAACGGGTGGAAGCCTGGTATGCGAATGACGAAATCGACAGCGAACGCCGCCATGATGATCATCGGCGGCCTTTTGCTCACGACGACCGCCGTAGCTCAGCCGCCCGAGGGGGAGCCCCAAGAAGGCGATTCCGGCGGTGAGACCACCCCGCCACCCGAGGGCGATACGCCGCCCGAGTCGGGGGCGGACGAGGTGGACGCTCCACCGCTGGGGGATCCGGCGCCGACCCACGAGACGGTCTGCGACGACCGCCGAGACGACGATGGGGACGGGCTGCCCGACTGCGCCGACGCGGACTGCTTCAGCAATCCGGTGTGTGAGGCCGGGGGCAACGCCGAGCGCAGCAACGACCGCTGCAGCGACTGGATCGACAACGACGGCGACGGCGCCGTCGACTGCGACGACTCCGAGTGCAGCGGCCCCGGGATCACCGTCTGTCAGGGCAGCTACGAGGGCAGTAATCGAAGCGCCAACGGCGGCGGCGCAGAGGACGGGGAGATGGACATTCCCGAGCTCACCGGCGACATGACCGTCGAGGACCTGATCGGCAACTTCGGCGACGCGGACGGAGAGCGCAACGACTACCTCTGCTCGGACGGCATCGACAACGACGGTGACGGACGGACTGACTGCGCCGACTTCGGCTGCCGTTTCGACCCGCAGGTCACGGTCTGCCAGGGCGACCCCGGCTTTCGCTTCTCGGTGGTGACGGGCGTGAGCGCCAGCTACGACTACGAGCAGAACGCCCTGCCCGCGGGTGGGACCGTCCCCAACAGCGACCAGTACGGCGACATCCGCTTCCGGCGCGTCCAGGTCCGCGCCCTCGGCTCGCTGCCGTTCATCAACAACAGCTTCTTCCTGCTCAACATGCGGCTCGAGAACTCACCGCGGCTGACGTTCATGGTCTTTCAGGTGCCCATCGGAGACACCGGCCACTACATCAACGTCAACTCCGGCTCGGGTAACCTCTCGAGCGCGCTCATCGTCAGCACCTCCAAACAGCCGCTCCTCGATCGGCCGTACCTGCTGGTCAACGGTTTCGAGCAGAACAACGGAGCGGCCGTCGAGATCGGGGGCCCGATCCTCGGCAACTTCCTCCGCTACCGCGTCTTCGGCGCCGGTGGCTCGGGCTTCTTCAACGGCAACGTCGGCGGCGCCTTCTTCCGGGACGACACGCGGAACGTCGCGTGGGCCGCGGGTGGTCAGCTCCACGCCAACATCATCGGCTCCTACAGCCGCTTCGACACACCCTTCCTCTACACGCCCGTCCCACTGACGCTGGCCATCCTCGCAGGCGGCAAGTACGACCAGCGCGCGGCGGAGCGCTATCCGTCGATCAACACCCAGTTCTTCTTCCAGGTCTCGCGCTTCCTGCTGCGCGGCGAGATGTACACGAAGTACGTCATCGACTACGGGGGCGCCTGGCAGACGGCGCTCTACGCGCAGACCTCGATCCTGCTGATCCCGCGCTGGCTGATGCTGGCCGGAGACATCGGCTACTACTTCGCGCAGAACTTCCAGCCCGGGCCAGGCGACGCGATGCCGAGCTTCAGCTCCGCGTTCAACCGCCCCCTCGACCAGTTCCAGTGGCGCGTCGCCCTGCACTGGTACTGGTTCCGCAACATCGGCCTTCTGTCAGTGATGTTCCGCGAGACCCAGTACGAGCAGAACCCCGACCGCCCCCAGGACAACATCCTCGAGCGCGAGCTGCGCCTCGAAGCTCAGTTCCGCTTCTGAGCCAGGGCTGGGAGCGAGGACTCGGGCTGGGCCTGGGCCTGTTCCGGATCAGGAACAGGTCCAGGAACGGGATCCTACGGCGGCGCCGAGCGCGGCGACGCGTCGGCGATGACCAGGTTGCGACCGGAGCGCTTGGCCCGGTAGAGGCACTCGTCGGCCGCGTTGAAGAGCGCCTGCGCGCTCTCGCGCGGCTGGGTCGGCTCCCAGCTCGCGACGCCGATGCTGGCGGTGACCCCGATGATCTGACCCTCGTACTCCACCGGCGACTTCTCGATGCCCGCGCGGATCCGCTGGGCCAGGATCTCCGCACCCGATGCGCCGATGCCGCGAAGCAGGATCACGATCTCCTCACCTCCGTACCGGCCGACCACGTCCTCGGTGCGCACGGCGGAGACCACGAAGCCAGAGACCGCCCTGAGCACTGCGTCGCCGGCGGCGTGTCCGTAGGTGTCGTTCACCTTCTTGAAGTGGTCGATGTCGAGGACCAGCAGGGACAGGGCCTGGCGGTGGCGCACCGCGTAGGCGAACTCGCTCTCCATCCGCTCGTCGAGATGACGGCGGTTGTAGAGCCCGGTGAGGGCGTCCCGCACCGAGGTCTCGTAGAGCTTTCGAACCGCCTCGACCTCGTTGGGGCTCCGGAGGTGTGCGCGGATCAAGGTGCGCCCGAGCTGGAGCCGATTGCCGTCCTCGACCCGAATCTCGCCTTTGACCTGTTTCCCCTCGACAAACGAGCCGTTGGTGCTGTCGAGGTCTCGGAAGAACAGGTCCCCACCCCGCATGTAGAAGGTGCCGTGCTTGCGCGACAGACCCTGGTCGAGGATGCGCGTCTGGCACTCGCTGCCGCGTCCCACGACCACCGGCCCCTCCTCGACGGGAACCACCAGCCCGGCCGCCGAGCCGTTGAGGATGGTCAGCGTCCAGTTGTCCTCCTGGTTCGCGACCGCCATGAGCTCGTTGAGGTTCGTGACCTGCGTGGGCGGATCGGTCCCCTCGTCGATGTCGTCGAGCGAATCGATGCTGATCTCGCGCGTCTCTTGAGGCCGTCGTCGTCCCATCGCTCTCGCTTCTAAGCGCCCCCCTCGAAGGGCCATCGCACGTGGGGGGGCGGGGCGTTGGGGCGCGCCAGGAAGTAGCCCTGGCCGAAATGAACGCCCGTGTCGCGAAGCGCTTGAAGCTCCTCCACCGTCTCGACGCCTTCGCCGACGACGCGCGCTCCGAGGCCTTCGCAGAGGTTGACCAGGTGCTTGACGAGCACCTGCTTGCGGCGGCTCTGGTCGAGGCCGGTGACCAGTGCGCGATCGAGCTTCACGATCTTCGGTTCCAGGTCGACCACGCGAATGAGGTTGGAATAGCCGGCGCCGAGATCGTCCACGACCAACAAGGCGCCGGTGCGCGCACACACTTCTTTCAGCACGCTGACGCAGAGGTCGTAGTAGTCGAGGGTCGCCGACTCGGTGACCTCGAGGTAGACCGGATGATCGTGGAAACAGATCGGATCGTCGGGCTGAACCAACCAGCGATCACGAAGCTCGTGGGGGTGGAGGTTGATGAAGAGGGGGGTCGAGGGCGGGTCGGCGAAGATCCCGTTGCGAATCGTTCGGCCGAGAGACCCGCAGCTGCCCTCCTTCACCGCGTGCTCGAAGAGACCGATGGGGCTCGCGAAGGCTTCGTGACGACAGCGCACGAGGGCCTCGTAGGCGAAGACCCCGCCGTCGTTCAGATCGACGATCGGCTGAAAGACGCTCGGCAACTCGGCCGCTGTCAGCGTACGAATCGAGGGACGTCGTTCGAGGCCCACGGCGGGCGTCGGATGCTCAGATGCGTGACTCAATTGTCCAAATCCCTCAAAAACTACCGATATGATGCGGGGAATTCGGCGGGGTCCGCAAGTTGTCAGAGCTCTTTCGGACGGAGGAGGCTTTCCAGCTGAAGTCCGCCGAGGGCCTCGGCCCAGGTGCTCCCCCAACCCCTGAAAAGGGCGACGTTCGCGGTGGTCATCCGCTGCCACTGGCCCGCGAGCTCTTCCACCAGGTCCTCGAAGCCAGGGTTGTGGCCGAGCAGGAGGGTCGTACCAACCGCGTCGGGGAGCGTGGCGATCACCGCGCGCGCGTCGTCGGCGTCGCAGAGATAGAGGTCTTCGGTGTACTCCGCACGGGCCCGTGGAAATCGGTCGGCCATCCGCCGCCAAGTCTCGCGGGTCCGCTCGCTGGTCGAGGCGACGACCAGCTCGGGTTCCCACCCCAGCTCGACCAGGCGCGCCGCGATGCGCGGGGCATCCCGGCGGCCGCGCTTGTTGAGCGGCCGCGCGTGATCGCTGGCCGCATCGCTCTTCCACGAGCTCTTCGCGTGGCGCATCACCATCAGGCGGCGCTCCCGGTCGTCGCTCATCGGTGGCTCGCTCGCCGGAGGCGGTCGGCGACGGCCCGCCACGCTTCGTCGTCCGGCACCGCTTCGACCACGATGCGATCGCAGCGCTCGTCGAGGCGGTGGAGCGCCGCGTAGAGCTCACGCGCAAAGGCGGCGGGCTCGTCGGCGAGGCGCTCAGAGGGCGTCGACGCGGGCACCTTCGTGAGTGTGTGAACCAGCGCACCGGTGCGCTCGGCGCCGGCGAGGGCCTCACGAAGCGCGTTCGCGTCGCCGTGGGGGACGAGGATCAGCTCGGCGTCGGGCGAGTAGTGGCGGGCCATCTGACCTGGGCTCGTGCGGGGCCCGGCGCTCGCCTCGTCGGCGGCCAGCGGCTCCACCGGGCCGATCACCGCCCGAATCGCTTCGAGCCCGATGCCTCCGGGCCGGAGCAGCACCGCCACCTCCCCCGCGAGGGACAGCACCGTCGACTCGATGCCGACGTCGGTGGGGCCGCCGTCGAGGATGACGGGAATGCGTCCGCCGAGGGTCGCGAGCACGTGCGCCGCGGTGGTGGGTGAGATGCGATTCGAACGGTTGGCGCTCGGCGCCGCGAGCGGGCCGACCTCGCGGATCAGCGCGCGCGCGACGGGATGGGCGGGGGCGCGCACGGCCACGGTGTCGAGGCCCGCGGTCACGATGTCCGGGACCTCGGGGCGCCGCGGCAGCACCACCGTCAGCGGCCCGGGCCAGAAGCGCGCGGCGAGGGCCTCGGCGGCCGCGGGCCAGGTGCGGACGACCTCGCGCGCCTGCGCGGCGCCCTCGACGTGGACGATGAGCGGGTTGTCGGCGGGTCGTCCCTTCGCCGCGAAGATCTTCGCGACGGCGCCAGCGTCGAGGGCGAGGGCTGCGAGGCCATAGACCGTCTCGGTGGGGATCGCGACCACGCCGCCTTCGCGGAGCACCGCCGCGGCCCGGGCGATCCTGTCGGGTTCGGGGGTGTCTCGTCGGACCTCGAGGACCTCGGTCTCGAAAGCGTCGTGCGCCTCGTCGCTCACGCCCGCTTCATGGCATGAGAGTGACCCGGCGACAAAGCGCGGTACCCTGCGCGGCCTTGGACGCGCTGGACGCCTACCACTCGCTGGTCTGCTACGCGATCGTCGGCCTCGCCGCCGTGACTTTCGTGGCGCTCTTCTTCATCGTCGCGCCCTACGGCCGGCACGCGCGGGCCGGGTGGGGCCCGGCGCTGAGCGCGCGCGCCGCGTGGATCGCCATGGAGTCCCCGGCGGTCTTCCTCTTCGTCGCCGTCTACTTCGCGGGCGACCACGCGCTCGAGGCCGCCCCCCTCGCGATGCTCGTCCTGTGGCAGGCGCACTACATCCACCGCGACCTGGTCTTTCCGATGCGCCTACCCGACACGGCCAAGCCCATGCCGTTGGTCCCGGCCGCCCTCGGCTTCCTCTTCCAGGTGTTCAACGGCTGGGCGAACGCCCGGTGGATCTCCCAGCTCGGCCACTACGACGCCGCTTGGCTCGCCGATCCCCGCTTCGTCGCGGGCGCGCTCATCTTCGCGATCGGGATGGCCATCAACCTCCGCGCCGACTACACGCTCCTGCGCCTCCGGCGCGAGAGCGACGGCTACGTCCTGCCGCGCGGCGGCCTCTTCGATCTGGTGACGTCGCCCAACTACCTCGGTGAGCTCCTCGAGTGGACGGGCTGGGCGATCCTCACCTGGTCGCTGCCGGGCCTCGCTTTCGCGGTCTACACCTTCGCGAACCTCGCCCCGCGCGCGATCGCCCATCGCCGCTGGTACCGAGAACGTTTCCCGGATTACCCCTCGAAGCGGCGCGCGCTGATTCCCTTCGTGTTTTGAGGCCCTTTCTCGTGAGGCGCCGTAGCCCCTGCGCCCCGCAGCGGCTACATTTCGCGCGCCGATCGTGTCTGGCTTTCGCGTCTTCAGCATCGGGGACATCCCGGTCTCGGTGAGTCCCTGGTACCTCCTGCTGCTCCTCTTCTGGCTGCAGGGCGGGGACCTCGCGTCCGCCGTCATCTGGGCCGTCGGGGTGACGGTCAGTATCCTGATCCACGAGCTGGGCCACGCGGTGGTGGCGCGGCACTATCGCCTCGGCCCGAGCATCCTGCTCTGGGGGCTGGGTGGACTTTGCTCTCATCAGCGCGCCGACCGCGATCGACACGACGCGTTGATCGTCGTCGCCGGGCCCGGGGCGGGGCTCCTGCTGGGCGCGCTGGTCTGGGTGGTCTCGCTCTTCCTTCCCCCGATCGCCGACCCCGTGATGGCGGGGAACGTGGCGTACGCGGTCCGGATCCTCCTCTACATCAACATCATCTGGTCGGTGGTGAACCTGCTGCCGCTCTGGCCCCTCGATGGCGGCCAGCTCTTCCGGCTGGGGCTGCTCCAGTTCCTGACGCCGCGCACCGCCGAGAAGATCACCCACTGGGTCTCGCTCGGCATCCTCGCGCCCGCGCTCCTCTTCGGCATCCTCACCAAGTCGCTCTTCGTCTTCGCCCTCGCCGCCTTCGCGGCGTGGCGGAACGTTCAGGCTCTTCGCGGTCAGATCAGCTCGGGCGCGGTGCGCCCCGTCTCTCAGATGGCGAAGAAGCTCGTCGCCGACGCCGAGAAGGCCTACGCCGCTGGCGACTACCGCGAGGCGGCGCGCCTCTGCCATCAACTCCGGAGCCTCGACAACCCGAGCCCGCTCACGATGGACCGCACCTGGCAGATCCTCGGCCCCGCGACCGCGCGCCTCGGCGAGCACCAGGACGCGCTCCTCTACCTGAAACGCGCCAAGCGCACCCCCGACGTCGTGGAAGCGCTGATCGAGTGCTACTTCCAGCTCGACATGAAGGAGGAGCTCGACGAGCTCCTCGCCTCGAAGGAGTTCTCGAAGCTTCCCGCCACCCGGCGGGAGGAGATCCTCGCTGTCCTCCGATCCTGAGATGAGCGCCTCTCGCCCGAGCGAAAACCCGCCGAAGCGGATCGGCGCCTACACCCTGGGGGAGGCCATCGCCTCCGGCGGGACCGGCAGCGTCTACCGCGCCACCCGGGATGACGGCCTGGCCGTCGCGCTCAAGCTCTTCGACGTCCGCCTCGAGAAGGCGGGGACCATCGCGCGATTCGAGAAGGAAGCGAAGATCCGCCTCGACCACCCGAACATCGTGCAGGTCCTCGACGCCGGCACCGAGCGAGGGACGCCCTTCCTCGTCCTCGAGCTCCTCGAGGGGCGCCCGCTGGCGGACGTCCTTTCGGAGGGAACGATGTCGCCCCAGGACGTCGTCGACCTCGGCGTGGCGGTCTGCCAGGGGCTCGAGGTCGCCCACGCGGCCGGCGTCGTCCACCGCGACCTCAAGCCGGAGAACCTCTTCGTCACGCGCGACGGCACGGTGAAGATCCTCGACTTCGGGATCGCGCTCCTCGACACCGATCCGGAGCGCATCACGACGACCGGGATGGTGGTCGGGACGCCCTGGTATCTGTCGCCGGAGCAGGCGAGCGGCACGCAGAAGCTCGATCATCGGACCGACATCTGGAGCCTCGGCGCGGTGTTGTACGAGTGCCTCGCCGGCGAGACGCCCTTCGAGTACCAGGGGATGCTGCAGACGGTGCTGGCGATCCTCCGCGAGGAGCTGACGCCGCTCCGCGCGGTGGCGCCGCGGGTGCCGCCGCCCCTGGCGGTGGTGATCGAGCGCTGTCTGGTGAAGAACCCGCGCTTCCGTTGGTCGAGCGCCGACAAGCTGAAGAGGGCGCTCCTCGAGCTGGACCCCGACGAGGTGGCGGGCACCGGGGAGTTCCCGGTGACGCGGCCGAGCATCGCCGTGGGCGAGCGGCGCCTGGTGGCGGTGCTCTTCGCCGAGGGTGTCACGGACGGCGAAGCCCTGCGCCACGCGGTGGAGAAGCGGCGTGGGCAGTACCTGCCGCTCTACGCGAAGCGCGCCGTCGGGCTCTTCGGCGGCGAGGCCTGGGAGGGAGACGAGCTGGGGCGCGCGGTGGAGGCCGCCCTCGAGGCGCGCGACGCGGTGTCGTCGATGGTGGTCGCGGCGGGGCACGCGACGGGGCACGGCGCGGGGATCAGCGGCGAGGCGCTGGCGCACGCGGAGCGCGGCGCGAACCTGAATGCGGCGGGCGTGGTCATCGACGAGCGCTCGGCGAAGCTGCTCGGCGAAGGCTTCGCCACGTACACGTTGGGCAACGGCTTCCTCGAGGTGGGCGCGCCGCGGCGGCCCACACCGATCGCGCCGCGCGCGCCCGTGACGGAGCGGGCGGGGGCGTATCGCGACTCGCTCCTGCCGCCGGTGCCCGACGTCGTGGCTGACGCGCTCGCGCCGAAGCTCGTCGAGCCGGCGGTGGCGCCGCCCTTCGTCGGCCGCCAGATGGAGCTCGCCCAGATCGACCACGCCCTGCGCGAGGTCTTCGAGGGGCGGCGCGCCTCGGCGGTGATGGTGGTCGGGCCGACGGGCATCGGAAAGAGCCGCCTCCGCGAGGAGATGCAGGCGCGCCTCGCCGAGCGCGAAGAAAGCGCGACGGTCCTCTTCGCCCGGGGCGACACGCTCGGGAAGTCGAGCGCCTTTTCGCTCATGGGCGCCGCGTTGAGGCGGCACGCGCGCATCGTCACCGAGGGGGCACGGATCGATCCCGAGGCGCCGATCGACGAGCGGCGCGAGGCCGTGCGCGCGCTGACCGAGAGCGCGATCGCCGATCCGCTGCGCATCGAGGAGACGGCGCCCTTCCTCGGTGAGCTCCTGGCGGTGGACTTCGGGGACGCTCCGGGGCTCGCGGCGGCGCGAAGCGATCCCCGGGTCATGGCCGACCGGATCCGCCTCGCGGTGCGCGACTTCTTCGCCGGGCTCTCGGCGAAGGGGCCGCTGGCGCTGGCGCTCGAGGACATCCAGTGGTCCGACGACGCGACCCTCGACGTGGTCGAGGAGCTGGTCGACTACCTCCGCGACACGCCCTTCCTCGTGTTCCTGACGGCGCGGCCGTGGATCGACGAGGCGCGACCGGAGTATCTGAAGTCGCAGGGCGTGTTGCGCATCGAGCCGCGGCCGCTCCTTCGCGCCGACGTAGCCGAGATGGCGAACGCCCTCGCGCGGCGGCCGCTCGACGACGCGCTCATCGACCGCGTCACCGAGCGCTGCGGCGGTAACCCCCTCTTCGTCGAGCAGACCATCGCCGAGCTCCTCTCCCGCGACTTCGACCAGGGCACCGAGAAGGACCTGCCGCTCCCGCTCACCGTCGAGGCCGCCGTCCAGTCGCGACTCGACCACCTGCCGCCGCTCGAAAAGACCCTCTGCCGCTACGCCTCGGTCCTCGGCCGCCCCTTCTCCGTCGACGAGCTCGAAGAGCTCGGCGTCCCCGACGCCGCCATCCTCCTCGAGTCCCTCGCCCGCCGCGGCATCGTCTCCGCCCGCGCCGCCGAGCGCGTCGGCAAGGCAAGGCAGTATCGCTTCCGCGTCGGCATCGTCGGCGAGGTGGCCTACGCCATGCTCGCCCGCGACCAGCGCGCCGAGCTCCACCGCCGCGCCGCCGAGGTCCTCGAGTATCTCGGCGAAGCGAGCCCCGAAGAGCTCGCTGTCCACTTCGACAAGGGCGGCGAGCGCGGCAAGGCCGCGGACAAGTACGCCGCCGCCGCGCTCGAAGCGAGCCGCAAGGGCGACGTGAAGGGCGTCGAGGCGTGGAGCGAAAAGGCGCTCGCCTTCGGCGTGCGTGAAGGCACGCGCTTCGAGCTGCGGATGGCGCGGGCGAATGCGCTCACGTTCCGGGGGCTGGTGCCGGAGGCGCTGCGCGAGCTCGAAGACGCGATGGAATGCGCGCAGAGCGATCGGGAGAAGGCGCGGGTGCACAGCGAGCGAGGACATGACTATTTGGTGAGCGGCAAGAGTGAGGAGGCCATCGAAGAACTGGCGTGGGCTGTGGCGCTGGGGGAGAAGGGACGGGACGCTGAGACTGTGGTGCGGGCGCTGCTTCGGCGGGCAACGGTGCGCGTGACGCGCGGCGAGCTTGGGGCAGCGGAGAAGGATGTCGTCGATGCGGAGCACGCGGCGCCCTCAGGCTCGCCACTTGCCGGGTGGGTGATGGAGCTCCGTGGTTACTTGGCAAGTACGCAGGGCAGGTTCTCCGAGGAGGAGCAGTTTCACCGCTCTGCGCTGACGCTGCACGAAAACAACGGCGATCTGCAGCGTGCAGCGCGCGCGCGCGCCAATCTGGCGGATGTCTACAACAAGCTGTGCGCGTTCGATGAAGCTGCGCCTGCACTGCGAAGAGCGATTGAGGACTGTCAGCGCGTTGGGAATCGGGTTTCTGAAGGGTGGGCCACGCTGAATCTCGGCATCACAATGACGGGTGTGGGGTCGTGGGAGGAGGCTGGCCAACTCTTGCAGGCCGCCCGCTCCATCGGTAGGGACGCGCCCAACGTCTCCCTAGAGGCGTCCGCGCTCCTCTGCCTGGCACGGTTGCGTCTCCGCAGGGCCCAATGGTCTGACGCAATTGCGGCAGCGGAGGCCGCACGAGAGCTGGCTGAAGCCCACGGTCTGAAGGCACGTGTCGCCGCGACCTTTGCGGTGTTGTCCGCCGCGAGCCTCGCGCGCTCTGACGTCAAAGCCGCCGTTGATCTGGCTGCGCGTGGGATCGCGCTTCGAGACGAGGTCGGAGGCCTGGACGATGGAGAAACCGAGCTCTATCTCGCGCATGGACGAGCACTTGCGGCCGCAGGAAGACATGACGAAGCAAGAGATGCATTCGAGCGGGGGCGACAGATAGTGGCTGATCACACGCTCGGCATCAGTAGTGAAGCCGCGCGCGATCGATTTCTCGCCGCTCCTATCAACCGCGCGTTGATGGAGGCCAGTTGACTAGAATGGACCGTCGGTGATCAGAAGATCACCGAAAATCACCTGGTCGATCGCAGGGAGAGCGCTTGGCGGCTCGGTGATTCCGACCAAATCGATCGCGCTTGGGAGAGCGCTGGGCGGTTCAGTGATCCCCACCAACGCCAGCACCCCCTCCAACAACCCATCGTTCCGCGCGACCGTCCCCAGCTTCGTCACGCCATCGGACGAGGAGCCGTCCTTGATGAGCGAGTCGCCGCGCTGGAAGATGACGCCGAGGGAGTAGCTGCGGCCGGCGACGAGGACGTCGCTGAGGGCGATGTCGAAGGTGGCCTGGCTCGGGCCGAGGGCCGCGAGGAGGCCGATGCGGTCGTTGGCGCGGAGCTCGGCGCCGTCGACGGTGGCGTCGGTGGCGATGAGGTCGATGCCGTCCGCGAGGGCGGGGCCGCCGCCGACGCTCGCCGGGCTGGTGCCGATGACGTGGACGTCGGAGAGCATCGTGTAGGTCGTGTCGATGGCGACGATGCCGGTGCTCTTGTTGCCGCTCACCGCCGCGCTCTCGAGGCCGACGTACTCGGCGTTCTGCGTCCAGATGCCGCCCTCTTCGTTCGACAGCGCCGCGAGCTGGGCGTGGTCGACGATGCCGCTGCCGTCGTGGAAGAGGCCGAAGCCGTCGTTCTGGATGACGCGGGTGCGGGTCGAGGTGACGTTGGCGTCGCCGCCGATGGCGATGCCCGCCGCGCGCTCGTCGATGGCGCGCGCCCCGCGGAAGGTGCCGCTCGCCGTCACGTCGTCGAGGGTGGTGTCACCGCCCGCGATCACCAGGCCGGTGCCGACGTTGCGGTCGAAGCGCGAGGACCAGACCGCGGTCGTCGAGCCCGCGATGATCGCGCCCGCTTGGGCGAAGCCGGTGGAGGTCACGCCGTCGAGGGCGGCGTCGTCCACCGCGAGGAGGATGATCCCGTGGGTCGGCCAGTCGTAGGGCGAGGCGTCGGCGGGCACGGTGGCCTCGTTGTCGCCGGTGATCGGACCCGTGAGGCGCACGTCCGTGAGCGCCAGCGCGTCCGTGTCCTCCGCGCCGATCCCCACGCCGCGCGTGGCCGAGATCATCACGTCTTCGATGTTCGTGGCGCCCGCCCCGCTGACCCAGATGCCGTAGCGCCCGTCGGTGACGATCTTGAAGTGATCGAGCGTGGTGGGCGTGCCGCCACCGGGGGTGACGGTCAACGCCGTGCCGACGCCCGAGCCTTCGAGGACGGCTTCGTCCGCGCCGCGGAGCGTGACGCCCCCCGGGACGAGGAAGTCGCCGACGATGTGGCCGCCGAACACGACGACGTCACCGGCGCTCGCGGCGCTCAAGGCGGCGTCGAGGGCGGCAGCGTCCGTGATCTGAGCGCTGACGGAAGCGGGAAGGGAGGCGAACGCGAGCGTCGCGAAGAGCGCAATCGCGCTCACGGAGGGAGGACAGCGGAGCATGGTCACCTTTTCTCGGGGGAGACGCTCTCCACTGCGAGCGCGGGGGGAACCTACATGTACGTGACCCCACAGAATTAAGCGGACGACGTGCGTGCTCTCACGACACACCGCGGCAAGATCACGAAGCGTGATCAGACGCACACGCCGCGTCGGAAACATTCCGCGCGGGGTGGACGCGGGATGACCAGAAAGGGGGTGGTAGCCTCCGCGCGTGGCCGGACGCACGTCACACACGCGCGCGCGCTTTTTGATCGTGGGCTGCGGCTACCTGGGCGCCGCGGTCGGCGTTCGCCTCGCGGCCATGGGTCACGGCGTGTGGGGTCTCGCGCGCGATCCCTCGAAGCTCCCCGTGAACGTCAATCCGGTCGAGGGCGACGTCACCATCCCCAACACCTTCCGCCGCATCCCCGACGTCGACGTCGTCCTGTACCTGGTGCGGCCGCGAAGCGAGGAGCCCGAGACGCTCCGCGGGACCCTCACCACCGGCCCGGCGCGGCTCCTCGAGGCGTTCCGCGCGAAGCGCATTCGCCTCTCGCGCTTCGTCTTCGGCAGCAGCATCGAGGTCTACGGCGACCGCGACGGCGAGTGGGTCGACGAGGATTCATCGCTCGGCGAAGCAGCGGTGAGCAAGGCCGCCGAGGCGCTCCTCGCGGGGGAGCGCGCGCTTTTGGAAGCCATGGTCCCCTCGACCGTCCTGCGTCTCGGCGAGCTCTACGGTCCGGACCGTCCGGGCCTCGCCGCGGCCTTTCGCGATCGCGCCCCGCCGGTCCCCGCGCCTCTCGCTCACACCAACCTCATCCACCGTCACGACGCCGTCGAAGCGACGGTCCATCTCGCGACCGCCAAGCGGCCCGAGAAGCTCTACCTGCTCTGCGATCGCGAGCCCGCGCGCCGCCTCGACGTCCTCGACTGGCTCGCCGAGCGCCAGGGCAAGGAGATCCCGCCGGTCGACGGAAGCGCGAAGCCCGATTCGAACGTGCGCGCGATGAGCGAGCGACTCGTCGAGTCGGGCTTCCACTTCCGCTATCCGACCTATCGTGAGGGCTATCGCGCCCTCATCGGTTGAGCGAACAGCCCACGGGTCGGGTCGGCGGGCTCAGGCGGCGCTGGCGTTCGCCGCGAGGGCGGGGCGGCGCCTGAGACCGAAGACGCGGGCGAGGAAGCGATCGACGAGACCCGTGGGCAGGAAGAGGTTGGACCACACGCCGAGGATGTTGAAGCCGGGCGTCACGTAACGGGCGCGCGGGCGGCGGCTTTCGATGGCGTGGGCGATCGCCTTCGACACGACGCGCGGCTCCGCGCCGAGGCGGTCGAGCTTCGCCTCGATGCCTTCGGTGAGCGCGTAGGAGGCCGCGTACGGAGAGCTCTCGTCCCGGTAGGGGTCGAGCAGGTCGAGCGTGGTGGAGGCGAAGTTGGTGCGGATGTAGCCGGGCTCGATGAGCACCACGCCGATGCCGAACTGCTTCAGCTCGATCCGGAGCGCGTCGCTCATGGCTTCGACCGCGTACTTGGTCGCGTGGTAGGCGCCGCCGAAGGGGAAGCTGATGCGGCCGCCGACGCTGCTGATGTTCACGATGCGTCCCGCGCCGCGCGCGCGCATCTTGGGGATGAAGGTGCGGGTGACGGCGAGGAGACCGAAGACGTTGGTCTCGAACTGCGCGCGAACGTCCTCTTCGGAGAGCACCTCGAGGGGACCGAGGAGGCCGTAGCCCGCGTTGTTCACGAGGGCGTCGGGGCCTTCGCCTTCGGTGATGCGATCGACCTCGGCGGCGAGGGAGCGGATGGACTCGGGATCGGTGACGTCGAGGCGGCGCGCGATGAGGCCGGCCTCGTTCAGCTCGGCCAGCGCCTGCTCGTTGCGGCCGGTGGCGATGACGCGGTGGCCCTTTTCATGAAGGTGGAGAGCGGCGTCCTTGCCGATGCCCGAGGTCGCGCCCGTGATGAGGATGGTCTTCTGAGTCATGTTCTTCTCTCTCGCGGAATGAATGTTCGTTCTGTCTACGAGCGAGGGGCTACGATCTCCCCCGCGAACTCCAAAAGGGGGAAATCAGAGGCGAATCGCTTCCCAGAGGACCCGCTCCACGTCGGAGAGGGCTTGCTCGTCGAGCTCCAGTTGTCCTGCCCACTGGTCCTTGAGCAGGTGGATCAGGGCTCCCCAGACGATGCTCATCAGGATCCCGGCGGAGACGGGCTTCGTGACCTTGGCTTGGCTGGTGTGCTCCAGAAAGGAGTTCACCAGCATGATCACGCGCTTTTCGACCGCGCAGCTCTTGTCGTCCAGGTAGGGGGCGTGGTGGTGATGCTCGAGGAACTGAAAGGAGTCACGGTTCTCTCTCGCGTAGCGCACGACCGCCTGGACGAAGTAGTGAAACTGGTCCCGTGGGGGGGCGTCCACTGGGAATTGCCCCATGATCACGGCCAGGATCTGCTGCTTTTCGCGTCGGAAGAGCTCGTTGACCAACGCTTCCTTGCTCTCGAAGTAGCGATAGATCGTGCCCGCGCCCACACCGGCCTTCTTGGCGATGGCCGGCACCGCCGTGCCGTGAAAACCGAAGGTCGCAAAGAGGGAGAGCGCTGCATCCAAGATGCGCTCCTTCTTGTCGCCCCGCGTATTGCTGCTGCCGTCGGCCATTTCGGAATGAACAGTCATTCCGTAACACGTGGGTGGCGCGGGTCAAGGCTGAGCCTCGATTTTTTTCGGTCGCAGCCCGGGGTAGGCTCGGGGGATGTGGGTAGGGAGGGTCCCAGGTCTGCCTGGGCTGGCGGCGCTGTGTCTCGTGGGGGCGAGCGCCATTTCGACGACTGCCGCGGCTGATCCGGGGATCGAGCGGGAGATCGAGGCCCTCAGCCAGCGCCTCGAGGTCGCGCCTCAAGACGCGTCGCTCCTGTTGCGGCGCGCCGACCTCTTGCGCCGCGCGGCGCGTTACGACGAAGCGCTCGACGACCTCGCCCTCGCGGAGGCGACGGCCGAAGACACCTCGAAGGTCTACCTCGTGCGTGCGCGCATCGACGTCGACCTCGGCCACGAAGCTCACGCGCTTCGCCTCCTCGAGTCCGCGCTCTCGTCGATGAACGACGCGGACCGGGCGGAGGCGAACGCGATCGTCGCACGCATTCACGAGGAGGCTGGACGCGTCGACGAAGCGGTCGAGGCCTACGATGCATCCCTCGCCCTCCGTGACGACGTCGGTCTCTATCTCGCGCGCGGTCGACTGCAGGTCTTCGCGGGACGTTTCGAGGATGCGATCTCCGGATACGAAGCGGGCGTACAGATCCTGGCCGGCCCGGCGATCCTGCGCGCCGAGCTGATCGAGCTCCACCTCGCGCTTCACCAGCCCGAGCGCGCGCTGGTGCATGCCGACGCCCTCGTCGGACAGGCGCGCGCCACCGCGCGCTTCCGCGTGATGCGCGCCCGCGTCTACGAGGCCCAGGGGCGCGCGGACCTCGCGCGCGCCGAACGCGAAGCCGCCCTCGCCGACGCCGAGCGCGTCCTCGCGCGTCGCGGCTCGGCTCTCGCGCGCCTCGAACGCGCGCGGGCGCTCCTCGCCCTCGGCCGCGAAGCCGAAGCCCGCAGCGATCTGCGGCGCGTGGTGCGACGCGCCCCGGCGCTGAGCGAGGCGCGCACCCTCTTACACCTCGTCGAGACGGGAGGTGCGCGATGAGCCGCCTCCTCGCCCTCGCCTTCTTCGCTGCTGCGATCGTCGGCGCCGCGGGCCCCGCCTTCGCTCAGATCGACCGCGGCCCCTACCTCCAGTCGGGCGCCGACGACAGCATGTACGTCGTCTGGCGCACAACGTCCTCCAGTCCGAGCGTCGTCTGTTACGGCGCCTCGAGCGGCGCGCTCACCAGCCGCGCCACGGCCGGCGCCGGCACTCAGCACGAGGTGCCCATCACCGGCCTGTCGCCCGACACCCGCTACTACTACGCGCTCAGCGACGACGCCTGCCCCCCGCCCGGCGGCGGCGACGCGACGCAGTACTTCCAGACCGCGCCCACCCCCGGCGTGGTGCGACCCTTCCGCTTCTGGGTGGTCGGCGATTCCGGCACCGGCGGCAGCCGTCAGGCGCAGGTGCGCGACGCGATGCTCGGCTGGGCGGGCTCGGCGCGCCCCGACATCTACGTCCACGTCGGCGACATGGCTTACAGCGACGGGACGACGGCGGAGTTCGACGACAACTTCTTCGCGCCCTACGCCGACATCCTGAAGAACACGGTCTGCTGGCCCGCCATGGGCAACCACGAGGGCCACTCCTCGGACTCCGCCAGCCAGAGCGGTCCCTACTACGACGCCTACGTGCTTCCCACCGACGCCTCGGCCGGCGGGCTCGCGAGCGGCACCGAGGCCTATTACAGCTTCGACTACGGCAGCGTGCACTTCGTCGTCCTCGACTCGCACCAATCCGGGCGCGACCCCGGTGACCCGATGCTCACCTGGCTCGAGATGGATCTGGCGGCGACGGATCAGGACTGGCTCATCGCCTACTGGCATCACCCCCCCTACACCCACGGCAGCCACAACTCCGACACCGAAGGCGCGCTGGTCGACATGCGCGAGAACGTGAACCCGATCCTCGAAGCCGCCGGCGTGGACCTGGTGCTCGGCGGTCATTCGCACATCTACGAGCGAAGCTATCTCCTGCACGGCGCCTACGACACGCCCACCACCGCCGCCGGCATCCTCGACATGACCGACGGTCGGCCCATGGGCGACGGGCCCTACGTGAAGGTGGGGGACGGAACGATCTACGTCGTCTCTGGCCACGGCGGCACGGGGACCAGCGGTTCCGCCGACCATCCCGTGATGTACATGAGCGAGCTCGAAAACGGCTCGAACGTGGTGGACGTCACCGCCGACACACTGACAGTCACCAACATCCGCTACGACGGTGTGGCGTCGGACCAGGTGGTGCTCACCAAAGGCGAGGGGCTCTTCCTCTTGAACCCACGGGGCGGCGAGAGCCTCCTCGCGGGCTCCGATCTCGACATCGCCTGGGGCTCGACGGGCGCCACGAGCGAGGTCCGCCTCGAGTACACCCTCGACGACGGCGCCTCCTGGATGACCATCGCGGACCGGACGGCGAACGACGGCGCCGAGACCTGGACTCTGCCGATGTTCCGCACGACCGAGGCGCGGGTGCGCGTGAGCGATGCCGACGATCCCACCAACGAGTCGACGAGCGGCCTCTTCGAGATCGGCGGCAGCGCCGAGGTGGTGGCCATCCCCATGGGCGGCATCTGGGAGTACCTCGATGACGGAAGCGATCCGGGCGCGTCCTGGCGCACCGAGCTCGGTGGCTGGATGAGCGGCCCGGCGGAGCTCGGCTACGGCGATTCCGACATCGTGACGGTGCTCTACGACACCGACCCCAACATCCCCACCGTCTTCTTCCGCACCGGGATCGACGTCACCGGCCCCGTCACGGCGGCGCGCCTCTGGGTCCATTACGACGACGGCGTCGTCGTGTGGGTCAACGGCGTCGAGGTCGCCAACTTCAACGTCGCCGACGGAAACGACTACGCCGCCTACGCGACCGCCAACGCGGACACCGCCGACATGGTGGAGATCCCCATCACCGACGGAGCGCCCTTCGTGATGGGGCAGAACATCGTCTCGGCGATCGTGAAACAGGCTTCGGCGAGCTCGAGTGACGTGTCCTTCAACCTCGAGCTCACCCTCGACATCGAGGTCGACCTGCCGCCGCCGCCGATGGCCGACGGGGGCACCCTGCCCGACGGCGCGCTGCCCGACGGGGCGCTGCCTGACGGCGCGGTGATCGGTGATGACGCCGGCACCCCCGGCGCGGGCGGCGACGATGGGGGCTGCGGCTGCAGCGCGCCCGGCTCTCGCGGTCGCCGCGCTCCGGGCGCGATCGCCTTCGCGTTCGCGCTCCTGGGCCTCGGTCTGAGCTGGCGGCGTCGCCGCTGATCAGAGCGCGCAGCGGGTGCCGGTGACGTCGTCGTAGCACTCGAAGCGGCGGCGCCGGCAGCTGCATCCGGGTGGGCAGGCCATCTCCCCCTGACAGACGCCGCCCACGCAGGTGTCCGGGAAGGTGCAGCCCATCCCATCGTCGCAGATCGTCCCGTCCGAGTCGCGCATGCACGCCTCCATCTCCGTGGTGATCGCGCCCACGCACACGCCGCCCATGCAGGTGAAGGTTGCCACGTCGCGGCTGCGCATGCCTGTTTCGTCACAGACGTCGCTGAAGCCAGCGCAGCTGCTCCAGGCGGCCACCACGTCCGCGGGGCACTCGGCGTCGGTGGTGCAGCTGCCCATGCAGGAGTCGGCCATCTCGTCACACGCGAGCCCGCCGCAGGGATCGCCGCTGTGTACCGCGCACGTGCCATCCATGCAGCTGTCCGAGCCGTTGCAGAAGGTGCTGTCGTCGCAGGCGGCGGTGTTGGGGCGGTTCTCGCAGCCGCTCGCGGTGCAGCGGTCGTCGGTGCACTCGTTGCCATCGTCGCACTCGGCGGCGGTGCATGGGGGCGCGGCGTCGTCACCGCCGTCGGAAGCGGTCGCGTCGCCGGTCGCGCCGTCAGGGGAGGTGCCGGAGTCGACGCTGCCGTCCATCGCCACGGGCGCGACGCACTCGCCGTCGACGCAGCGATTTCCGGTGGGGCAGCCCGAGCTGTCGATGCACGTTGGCGAATCTTCGCCGCAGCTGGCGAGGAGCATGGAAAGGACGAGAAGAGGAGACAGCGCTTTCACGCCTGCAAAAGTATCAGCTCAGAGGCGGGACTCGAAGAACGCCAGCGTTCGCTCGGCGAGACGCCTGAGCTCGTCGTAGGTCACGAGGCGCACCGCGGCGTGGTGGGCCTCCATGTCTCTCTGGACGACCGCGCGCTCCTCGGGGGTGAGCGCGGCGCCGGCGATGATCAGGAAGCGTGGCTCCCGGATCTTGAGGCGCAGCTCGCGCGACAGGTAGCTCGCCTGGCGCTGCACGAAGGTGCGCAGCTTCTCCGCTCGCGCCCAGACGTCGCGGAAGCTGTTCAGGACCTTGCCCGTCTTGCCGACGATCGGCGTCGACTGGGGCTCCACCAGGAGCACGTCGGTGGCGTTGTCGCTCGCGCGCTTGCCCACGACGCTGGGCAGGTCGGGGTCGCGCTGTTCCAATCGGGTGATCGACGCGTGTTGGGCGCCGAGCATCCAGGGATGCCTGCTCAGCAGATCCACCCAGGCGCTGGTGTCGGTGCCGCCCTCGGTGGAGAGGGCCATCATCTCGGCCAGCGCGTCTGCTGGTTTTCCGCTCGCCCCACGAAAGCTCTTCTTCGCGTCGTCCACCGATACGAAGTCGGAGGCGAGGGGGCCGAGGGAGTCCTCCTTGCCGACGTCCTCGACGCCGAGCCCGTACCCGATCGCACCGTCGCGATAGAGACCCACCACGCCGCGATAGGGCTCGGGCCCTTCGAGGAAGGTCAGCCCGTCGTAGAACCACTGGACCCGCGTGGGCGAGACCCATCCCCCGTCCGCGGTGAACGCCGAACGGTCGTTGATGTCGTGGCGGAGGCGTGCGAGGAGTGAAGCGCGCCGCTTGTGCTTGGCGAGGTGCTCGTGGGTGGACTTGGTGCTTCGCCCCGGCGCTGGCACCACCGACGTGAGGAGCTTCTCCAGGTTCCCATCACCGAGGATCTGCTCGGCCTCGGCGTCGCTCACCCGTTCGACGATCTCGCGCACTTCGCGAAGCGCCTTCTTCGCCCGCGTCACGTCATCGATCTCGGGCGCCGTGCCGCCCGGCACGGTCTTGCGACTGGTGGGGGCGCGCTTCTTCGCCAGCGCGGCCGCGGCGGGGGACTTCTTCGCTGGCGCGTCGGCGGCCTGCGCGGCCTTCTTGGTGGCGCTCTTCTTGGTGGCGCTCTTCTTGGTGGCGCTCTTCTTGGTGGCGCTCTTCTTGGTGGCGGCCTTCTTGGTCGTGCTCTTCTTCGGCGCACGCCGCTTGCCAGGCGAGGTCTTCGTCGCCTTCTTCGGAGCCTTGGACGTCTTCTTCGAGGACTTCGACGTCCTCGCCGTCTTCCTCGGAGCCTTCGAAGTCTTCTTCTTCGAGGACTTCGACGTCTTCTTCGAGCTCCGCTTCGTGCTCCGCCTCTGCGCCATCGGCCCTCCCTCCGTGAGGGGGAAGCCTAGCGGAAAGCGCGCCGAAGCGGCACGGCCATCAGCGCAACAGGACGCTGGCGGCGGCGCCGAAGGCCCAGACGAGGTGGATCACACAGACGGTGGCCACCATCGCCGGCTCGAAGAAGCGGCGGTACGCGCTCGCGAGGCGTGATGGCACTCGGCCCGACAAGGCCTCGTGCGCGCGGCGCCGGATGTTGTCCCGGCGCCAGCCGTCCAGGTCGTGGGCGCTCAGCTCACCGAGCGCCTGGTCGAGCTCTTCGTCGCTCATCGTTCGTTCTCCAGGATAGCGCGCAGCGCCGAGCGCGCGCGAGAGAGGCGCTTTCGAAGCGCCTCCGGTCGAATGCCGAGGACCGCGGCGGCTTCGGTCGGCTCGAGGCCTTCCACCGCGACCAACAGGAGCGCCTCGCGGTGCGGCGTGGGGAGGCAGAGGAGGGCGGCTTCGAGGCGCCTCTCGGTCTCGGTCGCCTGGGCGAGGTCGAAGGGCGTGTCCTCGACGCGTCGCGGGCGGCTTGGCCACAGCGCGAGATCGCGTAGCCGGTCGAAGTCGACAAGCGCGCGGCGCCGATGGTCGACGAAGAGGTTGCGGGCGACCGTGAAGAGCCAGGGCCTCGGTCGAAAGTCTCCACCGAGGCTCTTCGCGTTCCTCGCCAGTCGCACGAATGTCTCCTGCAGGAGATCTTCCGCGAGGACGCGATCTCCGCTGAGCCGCGCCAGGAACGCGAAGACGCGAGGCCGGTAGTGATCGTAGATCGCATCGAAGGCCTCGCGCTCTCCGCGCAACAACGCGGCGACGAGCTGCTGCTCGTCGTCCAAGCTCCTCAGGCCGCCATCTCGGTGGCGCCCAGCCGGCGAACGCCCACCGCGGTCACGAGCCACGCGAGGGTCAACAAGCTGAAGCCGAGGATCGCCGGGGTCAGCGACTCGCCGAGACCGGTCATCACGATGAGCGGCATGTCGGGGCTGTTCGCCCATTCGGGGTTGTTCGGCACGTGGGTGAAGACCGCGGCCAGGTCGGCGGCGATGCCGCAGAGCACCGCGAACACCGTGGCGACCGAAAAGCCCCGGATCATCCCCACATCGCGCGCCTGGGGCTTCCGCATGAAGAGCGCCGCCGCCACCAGGGTCACGAGGCCGAGGGCCAGAATGAGAAACATGGGCCAGCCGCCCGCCTGAAAGAACTCCATCATCGTCTCTTTTCCTCTCCGCCGGTCAGCGTCCGGCTTTCGTGATGCATGACGAAGCGAAAGAGGCAGCGTGACAGACTTTTTCGAAGGCCCGAGAAACGGCGGCCGCACCGCCCTACTTCGCGAGGTTCAGGTTCACGTACTCGGGGTCGCCCGTGACCTCTTCGACCACGGTCTCCGCGAGCCAGTCGGGCAGAGGAGGCTGGGCGTCGGGGGTGGCCAGCTCCACCTCGGCGAGAAAGAGGTCGCGATCGGTGAACTCGTCGATCTCCCAGGTGAGGTCGCCGTCCGAGACGTCGTAGCGGCGCTTTTCGACGCGGCAGCCCTCGGTGAGGGGCCACAGGGCGTCGAAGACCTCCGCGCTCGTCTCCTCTTCGATCTCGAAGCGCTCGATCCCCTCGCCCGTCTTGACGGTGCGGACGTACTTCGTCCCCTTCGGGGTCTCGATCCGACGGAGGCGCTCGCGCAGCCGATTGCCTGGGATCCACCCCTGAACGATGGTCTTGACGCTGGCCTTCTGCACCGCGTTCGGCAAGCGCTTCAGCAGGTACTTGCGCTCGATCTCCACGTTGCGCTCGCCCAGCGCTTCCAGCCTCTCGGTGAGCGCACGGACGTGACCGGCGAAGGTCGACAGGCCGCCCTGCAGCCAGTCGGCGCGAACGCTCTGCATCAGCGCTTCCTCTCGTGCGACCAGGCGTCGACGGATCTCCTCGAAGCCGGGGCGCTCGGTGCGCCGGACTTCGTCGCGCATGCGCTCCTCGTCATCGGCGAGCGCGAGCTCGTGAAGCCGCTCGGCGCGTCGCTTGGTGGCCTCCTCGACAGTCTCGTCGAGGAGCGCATTCAGCACGTGGCAATCGTTGATCTCACCGAGCACGTCCTGAAGCGACTTGCACTCCTTGATCAAAGGGCGAATCGCCTGCACGTGATCGCGCGCTGGCTCGAGGAGATAGCGCATGCGCTTCATCGCGATGCGTGCGTCGTGCACGCCGGTGAGCGCGCCGGCGTCGTCCTGCCCACGCACCCCTTCGAGGTCTGCCACCACCTCGTCGATGGCGGCGCGGGCCTCGTCGGCGAGACCTTCGGCCCAGGTGGGTGGCGGCGAGGGGTCGCGAAGGTGCACCTCGACGGTCATCACCTCGAGCCGCCGCTCGAGGGCCTTGCGAAACTTCTCGAAGTCGCGCCGCACCTGCTTCTTCGCGCGCGCGTAGCAGGACGCCTTCTGTTCTTCGAGGCGTCGGACCAGGGTCTCGAAGCCCAGGACGTGCGCCTCACCGATGCTCGGCCGCGTCTTTTCGAGCCAACAGAGCGCGACCTCGGCGTCGCGGCCGGGCCCGGTCGCCCGCTGGAGCTTCTTCAGGCGACGCCGCTCCTTCTTGCCCAGGACACCGTCGAGCTCTTCGTCGTAGGCGCGCGCCGTGGCGCGAAGGCGACGAACGGCGACACGGAAGTCGTGGAGCGCCTCCTCGTCATCCGGATCGTCGAGGCGCGCGGCGGCGGCGGAGGCCTCTTCGAGGAAGACGAGCGCGATGCGCCGAGCCGCCTCTTCGGGGGTGCGGGTGAGCATGTCGTCGGGAAGTCGCACGGGCGCACAGTGTAGCCAATCGTAGGTCGCGGTGCTCGGGCGGCGCTCTGGCTACGGAGATCGGCCTCCTTCGCGGTAGTATGGTGGCCGTCCGGAGGTCGAGGAGGCTCGCGAGTGAGGTTGAGCGCTGCAGTCGTGTTGCTGATGATCGCGCTTTGTCGAAGCGCCATGGCGCAGGACGTCGAAGTCGAGGACGCGGAGCCGACCGCACAGGAGGCGGAGGTCGCGACGGATGAAGACGTCCAGCCGGAAGAGAGCGAGGCGGCGCGGGCCGAACGTCTCGAGGAGGCGCGCTTGCTCTTCCTCGCCGCAGAGCGCGCCTTCGATAACGGTCGCTATCCAGACGCGCTCGCTTCCTTCGAGCGCAGCTACCTCCTCGCCGAGGATCCGCAGATCCTCTACAACATCGGCGTCACGCTCGATCGTCTGCGGCGCGACGACGAAGCGCTCGAAGCGTTCCAGATGTATCTGCGCCTGAGGCCGGAGACGCCCGACCGGCGCAGCATCGAAGCGCGTGTCCAGATCCTCGAAGACCAGATCGCGCAGCGCGAGGCCGAGGCCGACGCGCCACCCGAGGAGCGGCCGGCGGAGATCGACGTCACCACTACCGAGGCGGACGTCGACCAGGTCGACGAGGATGGCGAGTACACGGTCCTCGATCGCTGGTGGTTCTGGACCGCCCTCGTCCTCATCGCCGGCGCTGGCGCGACGGCCATCGCCCTCGTCCTCAGCCAGGACCCGTCGCCCGAGCCCGGCGCCGACGGGGTCGTCTTGGAGGCGCTCTCCTGGTGAGGTGGATGGTCACAGCGCTCCTGCTCCTCGTCGCGAGTTGCGGCGCCGACGAGCCCACCCAGCTCGACGTGATGGTCGACGCGGGCGATTCCCTCCGCACGTTGATCGCGACCGTCGCCGTCTCGACGCGGGGCGGCGTCGATGTCGCTTCGGACGAGGCCCCGCCCACGAGCACCCACGTCTTCGGGGCGGACTCCGAGATCAGCTGGCCGCTCCACGTCGTGGTGGCCCCGAAAGGCGGCGACGCCTCGCGCGAGCTCGTCGCGGACTTCGAGGCGCGGGACGCCTCAGGGGCGGTGCTGGCGCGCGCGCGGATCCACGGCGCCTTCACCGAGGACCGCCGCGTGCGTGTCGATCTCGAGCTCGCCGACTGTTGTGCAGGGGCCACGCTCTGTAGCGACCAGGAGCTCGATGGCGAAGCGACCCTGGTGATGGCCGAGCTCTCCTGCGACCCTTCGGTCGCGGCCGCGGCGCCTACCGTTGCACCGAGCCCGCTTCATCCCGACAACGGCGCGTCCACCGGCTCCATCCACGCGGAGAGCTCGCTGACGCCGCGCTTCGTGTGGAACGAGGTGGCGGGAGCGACCCACTACGAGCTCGCTCTCTCGGAAGACTGCAGCATCGACGCGTACCCCGAGTGCGCGTTCAGCGGTGCGCGGGTGCAGACCGTCGCCGCGAGCCAGGTCGTGCTCGCCGAACCGCTCTCCGCCTCGACCTCGGCGCCGGTGGGCGCGCGGTGGGTCTGGCGCGTGCGCGCCTGTAACGCCGGCGGCTGCGGGCCGTGGTCGGCGACGCGCTACCTCGATGTCGGCCGCCTGCCCAACGACGCGGACGGCGACGGCTACTCGGATCTCTTCGTGGGCGCGTCGGGCGCCGAGTCCGCCTATCTCTTCCGCGGCAGCGCCACCGGTCTCGAGCTCACCCCGAGCGGGCAGACGGTGGTGGACGACACGAGCGACGAGGTCGGCGCCGCCGTCGCCATCGGCGATCTCGATGGGGACGGCAACGCCGAGATGATCGTGGGGGCCCCCGGCGGCGAAGGGCGGGTCTACGTCTTCGAGGGGGCGAGCGGGGACCTGATGCTCACCCACCAGTTGAGTCCTCCGATGGCGGACGGCGCCGCGGGCTTCGGTGCCGCCCTCGCCATCGCCGACATCGACGGAGACGGCCGTCGCGACCTCGTGATCGGCGCGCCTCGCGGCACCGAAGGCGCCGCGTACGTCGTGCATTGGACGGGCGACGGTCCAGGCGATCCCGTGCGCCTCTCACCCAGCGCGGCGCCGGCGCCCGAGCTCGGCGGCTCGGTTCAGAACCTGGGTGACGTCGACGGGGACGGGATCGACGACGTCTTCGTGGTGGCCGCGGGCGGCGCCACCCCCGAAGCGCACCTCTTTCTCGGGTCGAGCGACAGCGTGCCGAGCGAATCCGCGCTGGTGCTCTCGAGCGGCGCGGGACGCAGCGAGGATGGATACGCGGCGTCGGCGGCGCGGGTCGGGGATCTCGACGGTGACGGCGCCGCGGAGATCGCGGTGGGCGCGGACATGATGGGCGAGGGCGGCGCGATCCTCCTCTACTGGTCGACGCGCTACCCGGAGCGCTTCGGCTCACCGGAGCTCCTGCGTGACCGGGTCTCGGGCGATCGCTACGGTACGTCGGTGGTCGGCGTGGCCGACCTCGACGGCGACGGACGGGACGAGGTGCTGGTGGGGGCGAGCGGCGCGACCTCGGCCGGCATGGCGGGTGCGGGCCTCGTCTACCTGTTGAAGAGCACGGATCTCGAGGCGGTGGGCAACGCCATCGAGCTCGTCGGCGTTCAGCCGGGCGCTGGCTTCGGCGCGAGCCTCGCCTCTGCCGGTGACGTGGATGGCGACGGGCTGTCCGAGATCGCGGTGGCGGCACCGGGTTGGGACGGTGGAGACGGGCGGGTTTTTCTGCTTCCGGGCGGAATCCGACGGGCTCGGCGAGCCGATCGCCGTTCCCGCGCCGAGCCCCGACGCCGCCTTCGCCGCCTTGCCCTCCATTCCCTGAGGACAGGACCCAAGGAACTTTCCGCGCCCCGAGTCGTCAGAGAAGAGGCGATGAGGAAGCGGAAGAAGAGTGGGGCGGCGCCGCTGCCGAAGGCGATCGAGCGGCCGCGAGCGATCACCCCGGGACGAGGGCCCGCGGCTTCGTATCCGAGCGCGCGTGAGGCGCTGGCGAGCGAATCGTGTCGTGCGCTGGTCGACAAGGCGGTGAGGCTCGCGGCGGGCGCGGGGATCCTCGCTCTGGGCTCACAGCTCGCGGCCTGCGCGGAGCCCACGTGCGAAGCCACCCCCTATGGCGAGCTCGAGTATCACGCGGGCCTGGCCTACGACGCCGCCCTCCGGGACCAGGAATATCGCTTTGCCGCGGAGGAGCTGGGGATCGCCACGGGGGTGGTGACCCATCCCGCCTTTCATCCAGGGGCCATCGCGGGCGCGATGCCGATGCCTTCGACCAGCCTGGGTGGGGGACCGGGCAGCGTCGAGGACGTCGTCGAGCTTCTCGGCGTGGATGAGGACGTCGAGCTGCCGGAGTCCGACGAAACCAAGTGATCTCGGGGCTTCGGCCCTTCTGTGGCATCGCGGGGGATCGCGGGCTATATAAGGCGCGCGAGGTCGTGGGAATGGGACTGTTTCCGAAGCCAACGGCGGAATCTCCGCCGATGTTCGACAGTGAGTTCATCGATAAATTCTCGAGGACTCACTGGTCTATCGTGCCGATCCTCTATCTGCCGGCGGCGGCGGTCCTGACCTATCTGTCGCTGACCCTCACGTCGATCAGCGTCCTGTCCACGGCGCTCCTCGTGGTCGGCGGCTTCCTCGCGTGGACCTTCACCGAGTATTGGCTGCATCGCACCGCCTTCCACTGGGTGCCCGACGCCTCCTGGGGTGAGCGCTTCCACTTCCTTCTCCACGGCGTGCACCACAATTGGCCCCGCGACGCGTACCGCCTCGTGATGCCGCCCGCCGTGAGCATCACCCTCTTCTGGTTCTTCCTCGGCCTCTTCCATTTCACGATGGGCGACCTCGGCTGGGCGTTCACCGCGGGCTTCGCCCTCGGCTACATGAACTACGACTGCAGCCACTACTTCATCCATCACGTCTCGCCAAAGACCGCCTGGGGCCGGAACCTGCGCAAGCACCACCTCGCGCATCACAGCCCGAAGTACGCGGACAGCTGCAAGTTCGGCGTGTCCACCACGCTCTGGGATCACGTCTTCCGGACGTATGAGCTCAAGGCGTCGGCGCATCGCGCCAAGGCCTGAGACAGCGCCGCTCAGGCGGCGTTCGCCAGGCGAACGTCGGGGAAGAGCTTGCGGAGGCTCGGGCGCTCGAGAATCGTCGAGAGCCAGAGGCGCACGCGGATCGGGAGCTCGCGCGGATCGAAGCCGTGCTCGATCGCGCCGAGGAGGATCGGAACCGCGCTGAGGTCGGCAGCGGTGAAGCCCTTGCCGACGGCGAAGGGGCCGTCGTGGGAGAGGTGCACCTTGATTGTGCGCGTGATGTCGGCGATGGCCTCGGCACGCGCCCGACGCTTCTTGCCCTTGGTTTCGGCGGCGAAGGCGACAACCTCGGGGGCGAGAAGGTCGTCCGCGAGATCGAAGAGCAGGCGCGCCCTCGCGCGGCACTCGAGATCGCTCGGCAACAGGGCCGGCGCCGGGAGAAGCTCCTCGACGTATTCGATGATGATCCGCGAATCCCAGAGGACGAGGCCGTCCCCCAGCTCGAAGACGGGCGGCGCGTTCTTCGGATTGCGGCGACCGAGCTCGCGGCCATGACGCGTGGGGTCGAAGGCTTCGAGGCGCACCGCGAAACCCTTCTCGTCGAAGTAAGCGCGCAGGCGGCGGCTCGAGGAACAGCGGGAGCGGATCAGCAGACGCGGCAATGCCTCGAACATGGGCGGCCGATCTACCGCTTCTGATCGACAGCGCAAGGAGATGGACGCGGTTTGTCCGTCCCGTCGCTTCGAAAGCAGGCTCAGCGCGGGAAAACGAGCGCGGCTCAGCCCTTGAACGTGGACGCTCCGAGGTCGCCGAAGGGCTCGTCCCGTGCCTTCACCGCCGCCTTGAATCCCTCCGCGATCGCCTTGGCGCGAAAGGCGTAGCCCTCTTTGGTGTGCCGGGCCACACCGTCGAAGAAGGTCCCGGCGAGTTGCGATGCGGACAGACCACCGGCGAGCACCGGCTGGTTCGCCATGAGCTTGTGCATGACCAACTGATTGATCGGCACGCGGCTGATGCGCGCAAGGAGCGTCTCGAATCGTTCGTCGAGGTGCACGCGCGGCGCCGCCTCGATCGCGAGGCCCCACTCCACCGCTTCCCTGCCCGAGAGACAGTCGCCGGTGAAGAGGAGGCGCTTGGCACGCTGCGCACCGATGCGATGAACCCAGAGCGCGGTCGTCGGAACCCCCCAGACCCGCGCGGGCGGATAGCCGATCTTGGCGCTGTCCTCGATCACCAACAGGTCCGAGCAGAGCGCCATGTCCGTGCCTCCGGCGACGCAGAAGCCGTGCACCTTGCACACCACCGGCTTGTCGCTGTGGAAGAGACTCATGAAGCCCCGCACGTTGCGGCTCATCATCTGCCAGTCGACGACCGGGTCCCAGGTGTCGGTCGGATCGTGGTTCTGAGCCACCACCGTCGGGTCGAGGGGGGAACCGGCGGGCGCTGCGTCGTGAGAGACACCCTCCATCTCGGTCTCTGCGCTGGCGACCAGGTCGTAGCCGCCGCAGAAGCCCTTGCCGTTGCCCGCGAGGGCGATGACGTGGACGCGCGGATCGAGGTTCGCTCGCTCCACACAATCAGCGAGCTCGCGCGGCATCGCGAAGGTGATGCCGTTGCCGCGCGCCGGACGATTGAGCGTGATGCGCGCGATTCGATCGGTGACCTCGTAGGTCATCGTTTCGAGTGTGTCCATGGCGCGGCATGGTACAGGGACAGAGGGGTCAGCGGCACGCCTGGGTTCGGAGCTCGCTGGTCAGCGCGCATGGGCTGGCGCCCGTGCAATCCGTGACCCACTCCGAGCCGACACCACAGGTCGGCACGAGGAAGCGCCATCCGATGTCGCGGATCAAGCACGTCGGCCCCGAGATGCAGGTCATCATCATGCCCCACTGTCGGAGCTCCGCACCATTGCAGTCGTAGTCGTATCCGCCGGAGACTCGCGGCGTCTCGAAGAACATCGTCTGTCCGGGAAAGGCGCGGCTGTCCATGTCGTCGCAGTCGCCTCCCCGATTCGCCCAACCCGTCATGGGGTAGGGCGGTGAGCAGAAATAGGTCGACGCGCCGATCTCTCCCCAGGTGTCTCCGTCCGCATCCGGCCAGAAATGCATCGCCGATGCTTCGCATCCGTTGGACGCCACGCCGTCGCAGTCGCCGAAGTCGACGCGACATCGAAGGAGCTCGCAGCTCCCCGTCGCGCAGGAGGTGACGGCGTTGGGGAGCGCGCACGGGACGCCGCAGCCGCCGCAATCGCTGTTGGTCAGGAGCGAGGTCTCGCACCCGTCGATCGAGTCTCCGTTGCAGTCCGCGGTGAACGGGTCGCACCCGATGGTCGCGTCGGAAGCGGCGTCCGACGCATCGGCACCTCCATCGGCGTCCGCGCCGCCATCGGCGTCCACCGCGCCGCCGTCGGCATCTGCACCGCCGCTGTCGGCGTCCATCCCACCGCCGTCCGCCGCGTCCACGGCGCTGCTCGCGTCGGCGTCGCCGCTCGCCGCGTCTGCATCGAGCGAGGCGCCATCCGAAGCGCCGTCGGCCCCTCCTTCGGGTGAGCCATCCGCCGCGTCGAGTCCTCCGCCGTCCCCCACGCGGAGAGCGCTCGGAAACCCGGCTCGGCAGCCCATCAGGAGCGAGAGCGTCGCCACCAGAGCCGCTCTTGCCACCGGGCCAGGAACACGAGTCGCCACCTCCGTCATTCTACTCCCATTCCGGCCAGTCTCGGACGGATGAGATATCCTCTGGCTCGATGCTCCGGCACGCTGCCTGGCTTCTCTTGGCCTTCGTACTCCTGCTCGTCTCTTGCAGCGGTGGGGAGTACTCGATCGTGGTTCGTTTCGAATCACCAGCGCTCGCCGATCAGGTCGACCGCGTCGAAGTCTTTCTCGTCGATTCCTGCGGCACGCTCGCAGAGACCGGCGCCGCGCCCGGCAGCCCCGTGGGGCGCCTCGATCTCCGGCGCGGCACGACGACCACCACCTTCTCGGCGGTATCCGCCGGCTCCTATGGTCTCTATGGGCGCGGCTTCGACGGCGCGACGTGTCAGGTAGTGGCCGCGGGTTGCAGCACCGTCACCCTCGAAGCTGGCGGCTCGGGCGAGCTGGTCGTGACGCTCGAGACGATCAACGGTCCGCTCTGCCCATCGGGTATGCGCTGCGCGGCCGGCGTGTGTGGCGTCGCGGATGCGCAGGTGCCGGATGGCGGGATGATGGACGCCACGACCGACGCCCCGGTGGACACCAGCGTCGCCTGCTCCTGCGTCTCCTGCGCGACCTGCGACGACGCGGGCGCGTGCATCGCCGATGACACCGCCTGCGACTCTGGCATGTACTGCGACCTCGCCATGGGTTGCGTCACGGGCGACCCCTGCTCCAGCGACAGTGACTGCCCCGACGACGGCAACACGTGCACCAACGTGGGCTGCGACCTCGGACGCGGCATCTGCGTACCGGCCGCCGTCGTCGATGGCACGGCGTGCACGGACTCCACCGGAGCCAACGGTCGATGCCGCGCGAGCGTGTGCTGCACGGGGTGTTGGGACGGGGGTGCCTGCATCGCGGGCACCGACGACGCTCAGTGCGGCAACGGTGGCGACCGATGTGCCGGCTGCGACGACGGCAATCCCTGCACGGCGGACAGCTGCACGGGCGCAGGCCGTTGCACCACGACCCCCACCGCCGGTACCTGTCCCGGCGGCACCTGTGCCGGCGGCACGTGCTGCACCGGATGCGTGGAGGGGACGAGCTGCGCGTCGGGCGACACCGTCGCGCAGTGTGGCGCCGCTGGCGCAACCTGCATGGCCTGCGACGTGAGCGCCTGCCCCCCCGAGCGATGTGCTGCGGGGGCTTGCATGCCGCTCGGGGCCACCAGCGTCGATCTCCGCCGCTTCTCGGTCCTCGCGATCGCGCCGGACGGCTCTTTGTGGGCATGGGGTGCCAACACGACCGGGCAGCTCGGCCTCGGCGACACTGTGGACCGCAACACGCCGACGCAGGTCGGGTCCGACACCGACTGGGCCCAAGCGAGCGAGGGTCGCGATCACGCATGCGCCGTGAAGAGCGGCGGGGAGCTCTTCTGCTGGGGCGACGGGGCGGATGGCGGGACCGGTCTCGGGAGCCCAGCGGACACCACGGTGCCGACGCGGGTCGGGAGCGACAGCGATTGGTCGATGGTCTCCTGCGGCACGCGTCACTCCTGCGCGATCAAGACCGACGGCAGCCTCTGGTGCTGGGGGGAAGCCATGAACGGCTCGGGGACGAGCACCCTGGTGCCTGCGCAGGTCGGGTTCCGTACCGACTGGTCCATGGTGGACACCCGCTCCGAGCACACCTGCGGCATCCGCGGCGGCGGCATGCTCTATTGCTGGGGCGACAACTCCGATGGTCAGCTCGGCATCGGAGGCACCACGAGCAGAGAGCGGCCCGATCGCGTCGGGTTCATGACGAGCTGGCAGACGGTGGCCACCGGCGGGAGCGGAATCAGCCGTGCCTTCACCTGCGCGCTCCAGACCGACGGCAGCCGTTGGTGTTGGGGGCACAACGGCGTCCGCCATCGCTACGGGGACGGATTCGGGTCCATCGACTCGACGACACCCATACGGATCGATGCGGGCCCATGGCGCTCCCTCGCTCTCGGAGGAACCCATGGCTGCGCCATCGCCATGGACCGGGGCCTCTATTGCTGGGGCGACAACACGGAGCTGGCGACCGGTCACTCGGGGGGCAGCTCCACGCCCATGCCCGCACAGGTCGGCGCCGACACGAACTACACCGCGGTGGGCGCGGGCAGCGCCTCGACGTGCGCCGTCAAGTCCACCGGGGCCATCGTGTGTTTCGGACAGAACGCCGATGGGGAGCTGGGTCGCCCGGGGACGGCCAGCCTCTCTCCCGTCCGCGCCTGCCTCTGATACCCTGGCGGAGTCCATGCGGATTTTGTCCCCCATCGTCGGGGCCCTGGGGGTCCTGATGGTTTGCTCCGTCGCTTCTGCCCAATCGGTGGAGCGCGGGCGGCAGGCCTACCTCGACGCGGAGTTCGAGGGGGCGGTGGAGGCCTTCGAAGGCGTGCTCGACGGCGCGACCTTGAGCCCCGAGGACGCGCTGGAAGCCACGCGATACCTGAGCGCTCTCGAGCTCATGCTCGATCATCTGGAGCGGGCGCGCGTACACGCGCGCGCGGCCGTGGCTCTCGATCCCCAGGTGCGCGCCCCCGAGGGGAGCCCCCCGGCGGCTGAAGCGCTCCTGCGCGAGACGGCGCGCGAGGTGGACGGGGCAGCCCGGCTCACCATTCGGAGCGAAGGGGGCACGCGGGTCGCCGCGCGGCTTTCCCCCGTGCCCGAAGGTCTGGTGACCGAGCTCAGGCTCCGCTGCGGCGAAGACACCGAACGGGGAGCGCCGCCGTCGGTCTCACTGGCCTCCACTGCATCGGGCGACGTGAGCTGCGACGCGGAGGCGGTGACGGGCGCGGGCGCATCCCTCTTCACGACGTCACAGACGATCGCCCTCGGCGGAGCGGCCCTCGCGCTGGGCCCCGCCGGAGAAGAAGAGCGAGAAGGAGGCGAGGGCGCGCCCCTCTGGCCCTGGATCGTCGCGGGCGCGGGCGCGCTGGCCGCGCTCGGGATCGTGATCCTGGTCGTCGCCGTGGTGGCGGGTGGCGGTGGCGATCAGGCGTCCTTTGGCGACACGAGCGTGGAGGGTTGGTGACGGCGGGCGAACAGGTCTCGGCCCCCTCCCTCGAGGGCCGGCGTCTCGGACGCTACCGACTTCGCTATCGCATCGCACAGGGCGGGATGGCCTCGGTGTACCTCGCGCAGCTCGAGGGCACGCACGGCTTCGAGCGCTGGGTGGCGGTGAAGGTGGTCCATCCTCACCTCACGGAGCAGCGGCGTTTCGCCCACATGCTCCTCGACGAGGCGCGGGTCTCGGCCAAGATCCACCACCCGAACGTGTGCGCCATGCTCGATTTCGGCGAGCAGAACGGCGTCCTCTACCTCGTCATGGAGTATCTCCACGGCGAGTCCTTTTCGAGCGTCATGCGCCGTGCTTTCCGGGAAAAGAAGCCCGTCGAGCCCTGGCTCGCTGCCCGCGTGGTCCTCGACGCGGCGATGGGGCTCTCGGCCGCGCACGAGCTCAGGGAGGCGGGCAGGCCCCTCGGCGTCGTCCATCGCGACGTCTCGCCGCAGAACATTCAGGTGCTCTATCAAGGCCAGTCGAAGGTCGTGGACTTCGGCATCGCTCGCGCGCGCGGACGGCTCACCTCCACCGACGCCGGGGAGATCAAGGGCAAGCTCAGCTACATGGCGCCGGAGCAGGTCCGCAACCAGAACGTCGACCACCGCGCCGACGTGTGGGCGCTCGGGGTGGTGCTCTGGGAGTCGACGACCGGTCAGCGGCTCTTCCGCACGGACTCGCACGGCTCGACGGTGTTGAACGTGGTGGAGATGGAGGTCCCGCGTCCCTCCACCCTCGTCTCCGACTATCCCCCCGCCCTCGAGGCGGCGGTGATGCAAACGCTCGAGCGCGATCTCGACGCGCGCACTGCGTCGGCCGCCGACCTGGGGGGCCAGCTGGAGGAGTTTCTCTACAGTGCCGGCCGTCCCGCGGGCGCGCGCCAGGTGTCGATGTGGATGCGGCAGCACTTCGCCGAGAAGCTCGCGAAGCGGGACCTGATGCTGCAGAGCAGCGACGCCGACGTGCCGGGACCGGTGCCGGAGGTGGACCTCGAGAGCGAGAGCAGCGTGGCGAGTCGCGTACGCGGCACCCCGGAGGAGGGCGTCGCCCCGTCCGATACCCAGGCCGAGATCCAGCTCCCCGAGGCGCGGTCGGGCATGGCCGTCGCGCCCCCGCCCGAGTCCGATGAGGACGACGAGGACGGGGCGACGCAGGTCGCCGACCCACCGTCGATGGCAGTGATGGCGCCACCGGGAACACAACCCGTCTCCGGCCTGCGCCCGGCGCTGGCGGCGCGGCAGGGCGCGGTCTCGGAGCGAGGGACCGAGCCACCCGCGGATCGCGCCGAGTCCGATTTCGATGCCACCACCGCTCCGAGCGAGCCGCTCGAAAATCTGCTCCAGACGATCCCCGGGGCACCAGGCGACATCGCGGATCAGGACATGGCGGTCCCCACCGTGCCCAACGCGCCTGCCCTTCGAGAGGAACCGGCGCCCGCGCCTGCCGCGCAGCCGGCGTCGAGCGGCGGAGACTTCAGCCCGGCGCCACCACCGATCGCCACCCCCTACGCCCCGTCCGCGAAGCAGCCCTCGGGCCTGTCCCCCCTCGTGCTGATCGGGGCCCTCGGCGCCCTGCTCTGCCTCGCCCTCCTCGCTGGGGCCGGCCTCTATTGGGCGAGCAGCGACAGCGATGAGGAGGTGGTGGTGCCGCTCACGCCGCTCGAAGGGACGGGGACGACGGCAGAGACGGGGACGGGAACGGGAACGGGAGCGGGAGCGGGAACGGGAACGGGAACGGGAACGGGAACGGGAACGGGAAGCGGGAACGGGAACGGGAAGAGCGGGAACGGGAACGGGAAGGGACGGAGGCGGAGGCGGAGGCGGAAACGGAGGCGGAGACGGAAACGGAGGCGGAGACGCCAACCCCTCGCGTGCGCCCCGCCACGGTCGCGACGATGGCGGATTCGACGCCGCACTCCTCCGCCGCCGAGCAGCGGCCGCCCGGCACGCTGAACCTCATGGCGATCCCCGCGGCCGACGTCTACCTGGGGCGCCGCCGTCTCGGGCGGACACCCCTGGTCAACTTCGAGCTCTCCGCGGGGCGTCACACCCTCGAGGTCCGCCCGACCAGCGGCGGACCTTCGAAGCGGGTGCGGGTCTTGATTCGTTCCGGGGAGCGAACACGCGAGTCGGTTCGCTTCTGAGCGCGCGGCTCAGCGCGACGTCTCGCAGATCATCACCGGGCCGTCGGCGTTTTCGCTGCTCTCGAAGACCACGGTGACGCCGTCCCAGCTGTCCACCACGGCGTAGGAGATCGCGGCGCCGCGCTCGCTGCTGAGGAGGTACGAGCCGCCGGTCTCCCACTCGCGCAGCTCGATGTTGATCGCGGCATCCTCGCCGTCGAGCTCGCTGTCGATGTAGACCCGGACAGCCGCCTTCATCCGGGCATCGAGCCCGTCGTTGGACGCACCGGGCGTGTAGGTCTGGGTGCCGTCCGTGTCGTAGTCCTGGTCGCGGGGGGCGTTCCGGATCCAGTTGTCGAGGCAGTCCTCGTCGGGCTCGCTGGCTGCCTCGTCGCCTTCCTCACCGCAGTAGTACTCGGTCCAGGGGGACTGGTTGTGGACGTAATAGGCGAGGAGGTGGCCCTCGCGGTCGAATGCGTAGTCGGTGGTGCTCTCGTCGCCGCCGTCGGCCATGGTGACCACGGCGCCGTCCTCGCTGCGCACGAGCTCGACGTCGAAGGTGTAGTCGGCGCGCTCGTCATCGCTGACGTATTCCGCCCAATCGGAGAGGCCCGCGTAGTGCGCGTTCGCGACGAGGACTTCCTTGTCGTAGCCCTCGCTGGCGTTCGGGTGGATGCTGAATTCGTCGCGGCTCAGGATGTTCGAGTCGAAGGACTGCCAGAGCCGGTTCACGCACGACTCGGTGAAACCAGTGGCCGCGGGAACCGAGACCTCGGGCTCCGGCGAGAGCGATTCGCAGCCCGCGCCCGAGCAATCGGCCGACACCGTGAACGGACCCTGGAGCTGGTCCTTGTAGCCCTTGACGATGATCCGGTACTCGCCTTCGCCCAGAGACTTCTCGATGGCCGAAAAGACGGTGCCGTCGTTCGCGTCGTCGTTCTTCTCGACGTAGCTGCCCCAGGAGTCACTCGCGGACGCCCGGTGGTAGAGATAGAGCACGGTGTCGAGGTTCTGGTCGGACGAGCCGGTGCGAAGCGAAACCTCCGCATCACCAGAGAGCGAGAAGGTCCAGGAGTGAAACTTCTCCCCATCCTTCAGCTCTCCGCGGCTCTCGTTGCCGAAGCGGAGCGTGCCGTGCTCGGTCGGGCTCCGAAAGCCGTCCGCCTTTCCGTCGAGGGGCGCGCCCTCCTCCCCTCCGGGAGCTTTGACGATGGTGTTGGCGGTGCAGCCCACCATGGCGAGCGCGATCGCGAGGATTGCTCGTGAGGCGAAGCGAAGCATGAATCTCTCTCCTTGTCGGGTTCGCACCCCGGACAGCAAGGGGCGTGCCCGTCCACACCGGGCGAGATCCCTCGCCTTGTCGGACGCACCCTGGCTGATCGATCAGCCGGCTGCGCTGGGGTCTCTGGCTACCCTCGACTCGGGAGTCGAGCGGGAAGTACTTCAAAAGAGAGAAGTCACGGGATGACGATGACGCATTGCTCCGGTCGATCCCTCGTGGTAGCTCACCGCGCCCCGATGTCCGAAACCAAGCGCGATCTCCCGTAATGTCGCGATCATCGCCCACGTCGACCACGGAAAAACCACCCTGGTCGACGCGATGCTCCACCAGACTGGCGTCTTTCGAAAGAACGAGGCCGTGGTCGAGCGGGTCATGGACGACAACGATCTCGAGCGTGAGCGCGGGATCACCATCCTGGCCAAACACGCCTCCGTGACCTTCCGGGGCGTGACCATCAACATCATCGACACCCCGGGCCACGCCGATTTCGGGGGCGAGGTGGAGCGGACCCTCATGATGGCGGACGGCGCCCTCCTGCTGGTGGACGCCGCCGAGGGGCCGCTCCCTCAGACCCGTTTCGTGCTGGGCAAGGCCCTCGAGCTCGGGATGCCCATCCTGGTCGTGATCAACAAGATCGACCGGCAGGACGCGCGCCCGACCGAGGTGCTCGACGAGGTCTTCGATCTCTTCTGCGACCTGGACGCCTCCGACGCGCAGGCCGAGTTCCGCGCGGTCTACGCCATCGGCAAGGACGGCATGGCCAAGCTCGACGTGGACGGCGAGGGCACGGATCTCACGCCCCTCTTCGAATCGATCCTGGAGGTGGTGCCGCCGCCCCCGGGAGACATCGAGGCTCCCTTCCGGCTGCGCGTTCACAACGTGCTCCACGACGACTACGTCGGCCGCCTCGCGATCGGACGGATCGCCGACGGGAGGATCGCCACCGGCCAGCCGATCGTGCATCTGGGCGAGACCGGCCAGAAGGCCGCCAAGACCGGGACGGTCTACGGCTTCGAGGGCAACGAGCGGGTCAAGTGGGAGGGTGCCGCCGCGGGTGACATCGTGGCCATCGCCGGCATCGACGACGTCGAGATCGGCGACACGCTCGCGAGCCCCGAGCGCGCCGAGGCGCTGCCCCGGATTTCCGTCGAGGAACCGACCATCAAGGTGCGCTTCGTGGCCAACACCTCGCCCTTCGCCGGGCTGAGCGGCAAGTGGGTGACCTCGCGCCACCTGCGCGAGCGCCTCTACCGGGAGGCGAAGCGAAACCTGGCGCTTCGAGTCGAGGACACGGAGAGCCCGGATGCTTTCGACGTCTACGGCCGGGGCGAGCTGATGCTCTCCATCCTCGCCGAGACCATGCGCCGCGAGGGCTACGAGCTCGCGATGGGCATGCCCGAGGTGGTGATCCGCGAGATCGACGGCGAGAAGAACGAGCCGGTGGAGCTGGTGGTGGTGGACGTGCCCGAGGAGTACGTCGGCGCCGTGACCACCAACCTCGGCGCGCGGCGCGGTCAGATGACGAAGATGAGCAGCCTCGGCGGCGGTCGCTCCCGCGTCGAGTTCCGGGTGCCTTCCCGCGGGCTGATCGGCTTCCGCTCCGAGTTCCTCACCGAGACCCGCGGAACCGGCCTGCTCAACACCCTCTTCGACGGCTGGATCCCGTGGACCGGCCCCATGCTCCGCCGGAAGAACGGGGCCATCGTCGCCGACCGCAAGGGCCGGGCCACCCCCTACTCGCTCTTCAACCTCCAGCCCCGCGGCATCATGATCATCGGCCCGGGCACCGAGGTCTACGAGGGCATGGTCATCGGCGAGCACAACCGCCAGAACGACCTCGACGTCAACGTCACCCGCGAGAAGAAGCTCACCAACGTCCGCGCCGCCGGCAAGGACGACAACGTGATCCTCGCGCCCCCACGCAAGCTCACCATCGAGTCGGCCCTCGAGTTCATCGACCAGGACGAGCTCGTCGAGATCACCCCGGACGCTTTGCGCATCCGCAAGAAGATCCTCGCGTCGAACGTGCGCCCGAAGCGCCGCATGGACGCCATCGCCGCCGCCGAAGGGTGAGCTGCGCGCCTGCGCGCTATCCTCCTCCTCGATGTTCGCGATCGCGCGCCTCCTCGACCAGCCCCTCTCCGAAGAGGCTCTCGTCGACGTTTCCGCATGGTGGGCGGCGCATCGTCGCCTCGCCACGGCGCACCCCGACCCTGCGGACCTCGCGCTCCACGCGGGTCTGAACGCCGACCGGCCGGCGTGGGCTTTCGCGTCCGGCTACACCGCTGCGCTTCGCGCACTCGTGCCCGCGCTGCCGGGCGACCTGAAGGTGGCCTTCGCCGTCACCGAGGACGGCGGCAATCATCCGCGTGCCATCGCGACCGCCCTCGAGGAGCGAGAAGGTCGGGTGCACCTCGCCGGAGAGAAGTCCTTCGTCACCCTCGGCGCGGAAGCCGAGCTGCTCCTCGTCGCGGCCACCCGCGGCCTCTCGGAGCAGGGCCGCCCACGCCTCGTCATGGTGCAGGTACCGGCGGACACCAAAGGGCTCACGCTGCAGACGCACCCGCCCACGCCCTTCGTGCCAGAGGTCCCCCACGCGCGTGCACGTCTGGCGGACGTCGCGCTCCCGCCGGAGGCCGTGCTCCCGGGCGATGGGTACGCGGATTACATCAAGCCCTTCCGCACCGTCGAGGACGCGCACGTCGCGACGGCGGTCGCCGCCTACATGGTCCGCGTGGCGCGCACCGCCGACGCCGACGCCGCGGTCCTCGCCGAGCTCCTCGCCCTCGCCGCGTCGGCTCATGGGCTCTGTGGCGGCGACCCCAAAGACCCCGAAAGCCACGTCCTGCTCGCCAGTGTCTTTTCGGGGCTCGGTCGCGCGGCCGTCAATCCCACCCTCTGGGATGCGGTCGAACCCGCGGTCCGAAGCGTTTGGGAGCGCGATCGCGCCATCCTCCGAGTGGCCGAAAAGGCCCGAAAAGCGCGCCTCGAGGCCGCACTGTTGGCGCTTCGTCGATGACCGGTGGGTGACGGGCGGGGGGCGCGCCGTCACTTTCTATACTTTGCGAAGGATGACGCTTGCTTTCGCCGGAGGGCGCCGTCGCGAAGCGGCGCTCCTCACGTCGCTGCTCACTCGCACGGCCGAGGAGGGGGCGAGGCTCGCGCTGGTCGAGGGGCCTCGCGGCGTCGGCAAGCGCACGCTCGTCGATGCGTTCGTGGACGCGGCGCGACGCGACGGGGCGCTCGTGCTCACCGCCGACGTGCGCGCGGGGGAGCCCTTTTCACCCCTCGACACGCTCGTGGAGGAGGCGCTCGCCATCCTCGGCCGGGCGCCTCGCGGCGTCGAGCTCGGCTGTCCCCACGGCTGTCATTCGCTCTGGTTCCACCACCCGTCGCCGAGCCCGGCCAATCCCGAGCGAGCGCTCGAGGCACAGCGCCTCCACCTCGACTCCCTCCGTCGCCTCCTCGGCGCCCTCGGCGCGCTCGGGCCGACGGTGCTCGTCGTTCGTGGGCTCGCCTTCGCCTCGGCCGACGTGGTCGCCCACCTCACGCATCTGATCTCGGAGCCGGAGACCCGCGGGGCGGCGCCGCGCTACCTGGTGGTGGGCATCGCCGACGACGCAGGCCCGACCGAGCTCCGCGCCCTCGCCGAGCATCCGCGCACGACGCGGATCACGCTGCGCGGTCTGGACGAGGACGCCCTCAAGCAGGTCCTGGTCAGCCCCGAGGTCGTCGCGCGGATCCTCGCGCGCACCGGTGGCGCGCCAGATGCGGTGGGGCGGCTCCTGAGCGCGGAGCCCCCGACGCCACGGGAGCATCTCGAAGCGCGCCTCGCCCAGCTGGGGGCGGAGGCGCGCGCCGTCTTCGACGCCCTGGCAGTGCTCGGTGCACCATGCGCGCTGGCCGACGTGGCGGTGGTGGCGGGGACGCCCATCGAGCCCGGCGTTCGCGCCGAGCTCGAGCGGCTCTCCCTCGCCCGCGTGCGCGGAGAGGTTCTCTCTCTGGCCGACCCGGAGGACGCGGCGCGCATCCTCGAAGAGCTGGACTCCGAGCTCAAGCGGTCGCTTCACCTGCGCGCCGCCGAGCTCTTCGCGAGCCGCCGGCGCAGCGACGAGGCCGCGCGACAGGCCCTCGCCGCCGGAGCGCCGCACGTCGCGGCCGATCATGCGCGTCGCGCGGCGGTTGCCCTCGCCGCGCGACAGGCGCATCGCGAGGCGGCGTCGCTCCTGTCGGAGATCCGGCTGGGGATCGAGAGCGAAGAGACCCGCGCCATGCTGGACCCGCCCCTCGCGGACGCGCTCCTCTCGGCGGGTGACGTCGGCGCAGCCGTGGCGCCTGCGCGGCGTGCCTTCGAGGCCGAGCCCTCGAGCGCAGCCGCCGGCCGGAGGATTTGCCGCGCCCTGGTCCTCTCCGGACGGATCGAAGAAGCGGAGCGCGTCTTGTGCCGCGCGGAGGCGATGGTGCGGGAGAGTGGCGATGGGCCCGGAGCGGTCGCGCTGAGCGCCCTCCTCGCCGAGCTCTGCTACCAGTCCGGCCGCCTGAAGGACGCAGAGCGCCGCGCCCGGGAAGTCGTCGACGCGGGTGCCGCGGTGGGCGAGGCGCGCCTCGAAGCGCTCCAGACGCTGGCCAAGGTCGCGCTGGCCGCGGGAGACCTCGCCGAAGCGGAGAGCCGCTACCGGACTTACGAGGTCGCCGCATGTGAAGCCGGGAGCGCGCGGCACGAGGCGCTCGCCATCGGCGGCCTCGGCGTCGCCATGCTGACCGCCGGTGACCTCGCTGCTGCCGAGCGGACGCTCGGCCGTTGTGCGAAGCTCGCCGAGCGTGCCCGGGACAACAAGGCGCGGGCGCTCGCCCAGCACAACCTCGCCGTCACTGCGCACCTGCGCCACGACTACGGCGTCGCCCGGGAGCGTTACGAGGAAGCGATCCGCCTGCTCTCGCTGCTCGGCAATCGCTCGTCGCTGGCGCGCGCGGCCTACAACCTCGGCGAGCTCTACGAGACCTTCGGCGCCTTCACGCGGGCGCGCGCGATGTGTGAGTACGGCGCGCAGGCCGGCGGCCCCGACGTCGCTCCCCGCGCTACCGCCGAAGGGCTGCTGCTCCGTGGCCGCATCGCGCTGGCGGAAGGGGACCACGAGGGCGCGGACACCGCCTTCCGCGCCGCACACGCCATCCTCGCGGAGCTCGATCCGATCCGCGCGGCTGCCAGCGCCGCCGGCTTGGCCCGGGTCGCGATCCGTCAAGATCGTCATGCGGACGCCGAAGGGCACCTGACGCCGGTGGGCCCGGTGTCCGCGGCGCGGCGCGCGGATCTCGCGCTCGCCGCAGCCGAGCTCGCCCTTGCGAGGGACGACGACGCCATCGGCGCCGCCGAGCGCGCCCTCGCCGCGGCGGAAGCCGCCGACGAGGATCGCTTCCTCCTCGAAGCGATGGTCCTGTTGGCGCGCGCTCAATACGACGCGGGCCTCGGTGGGCGCGCGCGGGCGCTGCTCCGGCGCGCAGCCGAGCTCGACGCATCGATGCGTGCCCGCGTGCCGGAAGATCTCGTCCCCTCGTGGGAAGACCGCCCGGCGCGCCGCGCGATGCTCTCGCTCATGTCTGGCGGCCGCGTCGCTCGCGCCCGCGCGTCGCGCGGGGAGAGCCGGCGGCTCGGGATCGTCGGTGTGTCCGAAGGGATGCAGCGGGTGCGCCGCGTCATCGATCGCGTGGGTCCGAGCGACTGCAACGTCCTACTGCGTGGCGAGAGCGGCACGGGCAAGGAGCTGGTCGCGCGCGCGCTTCACCGCGTCTCGCCCCGCAGCGAAGGCCCGCTCATCGCCGTGAACTGCGCTGCCATCGTCGAGGCGCTCCTTCTGAGCGAGCTCTTCGGTCACGAAAAGGGCGCTTTCACCGGCGCGATGGAACGTCAGGTGGGGCGCTTCGAACAGGCCCACGGCGGCACGCTCTTTCTCGACGAGATCGGCGACATCTCCCCGGCCGTACAGGCTGCGCTGCTTCGCGTGCTCTCGGAGCGCGCCTTCGAGCGAGTGGGAGGACGCCAGACCATTCGGGTGGACGTGCGGGTGATCGCCGCCACCAATCGCGACCTCGAAGCGATGGTGCGCGAGGGCACCTTCCGCGAGGATCTCTACTACCGCCTCAACGAGGTGAGCATCGGTCTGCCGCCTCTGAGGGACCGCCGCGACGACGTCCCGCTCCTGGCCGAGCACGTCCTGTCACAGGTGGCGGCCGAGCGCGGTGAAGAGCCCAAGCGCCTCACCCGCCGCGCCCTCGTGGCGATGACCCAGCATCCGTGGCCCGGCAACGTGCGCCAGCTCGAGAACGTCCTTCGGGCGTCGACACTCTTCGCCGATGGAGAGGAAGTGGACGCGACGCACCTCGACCTCCACGGCGGCGTCTCGACGGGGGAGCGTAGTGAGGTGGGGGGCGCGCCCATGCCTGGCGACGAGGTGGCCCTCTGCTACGAGCGGCTACGCGACGGGGGCATCACCCTCCGCGACCTCAAGAAGGAAATCGAGAGAGATCTCATCGAGCGGGCGCTCTCGGACAGTGACGGCAACATCTCCAAAGCGGCGGAGCTCCTCGGCATGAAACGCCCGAGGCTCTCTCAGCTCGTCAAGGAGTACGGGTTGAGGCAGACTGACCTGAAGCTCGCGGAAGAAGGGAGCGGAGCGACCGCCGCGAGCTTCAGGTCCAATCAGCGGGGGTCCGGGGGCAGAGCCTGCGGAGCCCCCGGTACTGGAGAGGAATCATGACGCGGCACCTGAGGTACCTGACGCTCTTCTCATGCCTCCTCGGAGCATGCGTTGGCGCGCCCGATCCGATCGAGCGGAAGCAATCAGGACGCGCTCATCGAGTACATCCTGCCCCAGCACCTCGTGCCCCAGGACATCTGGCAGATGGCCCCAGCCAGCTGCGAAGGCGTGCTCTCGGACGACATGATCGAGATCAGCCCCGCTGAGAACGCCCCCTCCCTCGGGGTGGTCCTCGACGAGGCCGGGGACGCGATCTGTGTGGACACCTGGGCGGCCATTCGCATAGAGATCGACAGGGTCAAAGGGGATCCTTCCCCCGATCCCATGCGCCCCCTCGAGATACCCCCTCTAGAGATGCCCGACGGCACCTGATACCCCCCCCCCAAACCTCGGTATAGGCGCGGCGGAATTTTCCTGATAATGTGAGCCTTCCCACTGAGGGAGGGCGCGCAATGAGGTTCAGGGTCTTGGCGAGCGCAGCGGTTGCTGCGCTGTTCTTGGTTGCTTGCGGTGGCGGTAATGATCCGGACGGTGGCGCCGATGGCGACACCGACACCGGCACCAGCATGGGTGATTCCGCCATGGGCGACGGCGGTGGCGATGCCGGCGACGGTGGTGTCGGCGACAGCAGCATGGACGGCGGCGGCGACGGCGGCGGTGATGCCGGCGACAGCAGCGTTGGCGATGGTGGCGATGGCGGCGGCGACGGCGGCGACGGTGGCGACACCGGGATGGCCTGCACCGCGGACACCGACTGCGACGACGGCTACTCGTGCACCACGGACACCTGCGACACGGCCTCGGGGAGCTGCGTCTTCACGCCGGACAGCGTGTCCTGCGGGGACGGCACCTACTGCAACGGTATCGAGCAGTGCAACACCTCCCATCCCAGCGCCGACGCGGTGACCGGTTGCGCCCCGGGCACTCCGCCGGACTGCGACGACGGGATCTCCTGCACCACCGACAGCTGCGACGAGACCAGCGCTGCCTGCATCAACATGGCCGACGACACGGTCTGTGACGACAGCCTTTACTGCACCGGGACCGAGACCTGCGCGCCCACCGCGGCCGGCGCGGACGCGACCACCGGCTGCCTTCCGGGCACGACTCCGACGTGCGACGACGGGTTCACCTGCACGACCGACACCTGCGACACCACGACCGACGCCTGTGTGAGCACGCCGTCGGATGCGGCCTGCGACGACGGTCTGTACTGCTCGGGCACCGAGACCTGTTCGCCCACCACCAGCGGGGCGGACGCCACCACGGGCTGCGTGGCGGGCTCTCCGGTGGTCTGTGACGACACCTTCGCCTGCACCGACGACAACTGCGACGAGGTGGCCGATGCCTGCGTGAGCACGCCCATCGACACCGTCTGCGACAACTCGATGTACTGCGACGGGGTCGAGGTCTGTAACCCGGCGGCGTCGGGCGCCGACGCCCGCGGGTGCGCCTCGGGCATGGCCATCGCCTGCACGGACGACGGGTTCACCTGCACCGTCGAGGCCTGCGACGAGGCCTCCGACATGTGCATGACCACGCCCAATCACGCCGCGTGCGGCTCGGGCATGGTCTGCACCGGAGGCGGCTCGGGCACCAGCGGCTGTGAGATGGGCGCCACCTGCACGGTCGATGGCGACTGCGACGACATGAACGTCTGCAACGGCACCGAGACCTGTTCGGGCGGCATCTGCCAGCCGGGCACCCCGCTGTCCTGCGGCGACGCCATCGCCTGCACCGACGACACCTGCAATCCGACGACCGGGTGCGTGAACACGGTCAACGACGCCAACTGTGACGACGGAGTCGTCTGCAACGGCATCGAGATTCTGCGACCCGGTGTTGAACTGCCTGGCGGGGACGCCCCTCGCCTGTGACGATGGCATCTCCTGCACGATGGACGCCTGCTCGGAGACCGTCGGCGGCTGCGTCCACACCATCGACAACTCGGTCTGCGACGACGGCACCTTCTGCAACGGGAGCGAGCTCTGCTCGCCGACCCTCGGCTGTCGTGCGGGCACACCGCCGAGCTGCGATGACGGCATCTCCTGCACCGACGACGCCTGCGATTCCGGCATGGACGCTTGCGTCAGCATGGGCGTCGACTCGCGCTGCGACGACATGGCCTACTGCAACGGCACCGAGAGCTGCGTGGTCGGCGTCGGCTGCTCCGCGGGCACGGCCATCAACTGCAACGACGGCATCATGTGCTCGGTCGACAGCTGTAACGAAGCCTCCGACATGTGCGAGCACGTCTACAGCTCGATGATGTGTGGCTCAGGCGAGGTCTGCACCATGAGCGGTTGTACGCCGGGCATGGCATGCACCGGTCCGACCGCCTCGGTCTGCGACGACGGCCTCTTCTGCAACGGCTTCGAGACCTGCAGCAGCAGCACCTCGACGCCGGGCGTCTGTCAGGGCGGCACCGCGCCGAGCTGCGACGACGGAAACGCCTGCACCGTCGACTCCTGCTCCGAGTCCCTGGGCTGCACCAACGTGCCCCAGGACCTGGACGGAGACGGCTACGGTGACGCCGCCTGCGGCGGCATGGACTGCAACGACTCGGATCCGGCGATCCACCCCGGCGTCACCGACGTCTGCGACGGAGTCGACAACGACTGCGATGGCTCGGTCGACGGCGGCCTGGTGAGCATGGGCGGCAGCTGCGGCATCAGCGCGGATTGCTGCAGCGGCAGCTGCGCTTCGGGTGTGTGCGTGGCGCCGCCCGGCATGTGCCTCGGCATCCTCGACCCGTGCTCGGCAGCCTCCGACTGCTGCACGGGCCTGTGTAGCGCCTCGGTCGATGGCGTCCCGCGCTGCCAGGTGCCGGGCGGGTGCGGCGTCGACGGCGTGGCCTGCACGGTCGCCGCGGATTGCTGCTCCACCGGCTGTGTGGGCGGCTTCTGCGACGACACCGTCACCTGCACCGACACCGGCGGCTCCTGCAGCACCGATGTCGAGTGCTGCACCCACTACTGTAACGGCGGGACCTGCGACAGCGCCGGCTCCGGCTGTAGCGTGGACGGCGAGTCCTGTAGCTCGAACGGAAACTGCTGTAGCGGCTTCTGCTTCGATCCGACGGGCACTGGCTCGGGGCGCTGCGCCAGCCACGACACCTGCCGCGGCGAGGGCGAGATCTGCGTCGCCGACGGTGACTGCTGCGACGGCGGCTGCGACCTCGACGCTCAGCCCGAGCCGGGCGTCGGTCGCTGCCAGACGCTCGGCTCCTGCCGCACCTCCGGTGAGTCCTGCACCAGCGTGCGCGGTTGCTGCTCGGCGCTCTGCGTCGACGCCGGCAGCGGCGTGGGCATCTGCGAATTCCTGCCGGGCTGCCGTCCCTTCGGCGAGATCTGCGCGACGAACTCCGACTGCTGCTCCGACGAGTGCGGCCCGCCGGAGGGCTACGCGGGCATCCGCCGCTGCGTGAACCCGCCGGGTTGCGTCGATTCGGGCGAGATCTGCGCTCAGGGTGGGTCGAACAACTGCTGCGTCACGAAGTCCGCGGGCTGTACGCCCACCGGCCTCGGCGTCAGCCGCTGTAACGACCAGACGATGTGCATCCCGCTCGGCGGCTCCTGCGACTTCACCGAGCAGTGCTGCGACGATCCCTCCACGGGCTCGCCCTATCCCTGCGTCCCCGACCCGACCACCGGCCTGCCGGTCTGCGCTCCGATGTGCGTCCCGACCGGCGGCAGCTGCCTGTCGAACGCCGACTGCTGCGACGGCCGTTGCCTGAGCGGGATGTGCGACGACACCCCGCTCGGCTGCATCCCGGCCGGCGGTACGGGCTGTGTCCTCGACACCGACTGCTGCAGCGGCACCTGCCTCGGCGGCGTCTGCGGGACCAGCGGGGATTAGTCCTACTCGGGGCTCGCCCCCACCACACCGAGAAGGCGTCGCGGTTTTTGCCGCGGCGCCTTTCTCGTTCTACCCTCCAAGAACATGGACCACCGCGTCACTCACGACCTCGACTTCGAGACCGCGAAGCGCGTCGCGGAGAAGGCCTTCGAGAGCTACAGCCAGCGCTTCGCCGACTATTCGCCCACGATGGATTGGGTCACGGACAAGAAGGCCAAGATCGGCTTCAAGGCGAAGGGGGTGAGCCTCGACGGCAGTATCACGCTCCAAGACAAGGCGATCGAGATGGGCCTCGACGTCCCCTTCCTCTTCAAGCCCTTCAAGAAGAGGGCGATCCAGATCATCGAGGACGAGATCGAGAAGTGGATCGCCAAGGCCAAGGCCGGCGAGATCTGACGCTGCCCGGCCGAGCAGAGCTCTGCCAATCCGTTGGCAGGTGACTTCAGCCGCGGCGCCATCGGAGTCACTCTGCACCCATGAGCGATTGGGTGGAGCTGGGGGCCGAGGCGGAGATCCCGCCGCGAGGGGTGGTGCTGCGAAAAGACGGGGAGGGCCGGCGCTACGCCGTCTTTCGGGCGGATGGGGCGATTCAGGTCCTCGACGACCGCTGCCCGCACGAGGGATATCCGCTCAGCCAGGGCGAGCTCCGGGACGGGGTGCTCACCTGCGCCTGGCACAACTGGAAGTTCGACGGATGCTCCGGTGACTGCGTCTTCGGTGGGGAAGCGGTGCGACGCTATCCGGTGCGGATCGAGCGCGGGCGCGTGCTCATCGACCCGGCCATCGACGCCGTCGCCGAGCGCACCCGCCTCCTCGCCTCGATGGGGCGAACCCTCCGCGAGGTCGACGTCACCAGCGCTCTGCGCGACGCGCTTCGTCTCAGCGCGCTCGCGGGGGACGGCGGCGGCCGGCCTTCGGCCTTCGCGGCGGTGGTCGCCGATGGCGCGCGGCGCGCTCCCTGGGGTTTCGACCACCCCCTGGCGATGACCGCGGACCTCGCGCGATGGGCGGCGATAGGATGGGTGGACGCCGATGCGGCGCTCTCCCTCGCCATCACCGCCGTCGCCGAGGAGTGCGCGCATCTCGAGGTGCGCGAGGTCCCGAGGGGTGCGTTGCCGCCGGGCGCGCCTGAGTCGGACCTCGAGGAGGAGCGCCGCGAAATGGCGGAGGCGCGGGTGCGGGTGATGGTGAAAGAGGAGGGGGCGGCGGCAGCCGCCAAAGCGCTCGTGCCCTTCGTGGCCTCCCACCTCCTCGACTACGGCCACGGGGCCATCTACCTCGCGAAGGCCTTCGAGCTCGCCCAGCGCTTCCCCGAAGCCGCGGAGGATCTCTTCGGCGCCCTGACCCACGCGCTCGGTTGGGCCACGCGCGAGACCGGGCTGCCGCCGTGGGCGGCGACCCGTCAGGCCCTCGCGGCGGTCGAGGAGGCGAACGTGCCCATCGGATCGCGAAGGCTCGCCGGCGACGCGCGACGCGTCTTCGAAGAGGCGATCCTCAGAGGGGAGCGACCCGGTGTGGAGGCGGCCGTGGCGCTCCTCGCGGAGGGCTTTTCCCCGCTCGGTCTCATCTGGGCGGCCGCGAGGGCAGGAGCCCATCGCGTCCGTCGTTTCGACGGTGCGTGGGAGCGCCGGCGCGACAGCAACGCCACCGTCCTGAACGTGACCCACGTCGTGACCTTCGCCGAGGCCTGCATCGCGCTCTCGCCTTTGGCTTCACCTGCCGCCCAGCGGCGACTCGCCATCCAGGCGGTGGGCTTCGTCGGGAAGGTTCGCAAGGGCGATGCGACGTCCCCGCCCGAAGCGACGGCCAGCGAGAGGACCCTCGCGTCCGCCCTCGAGGCGCGCGATCTGCCAGCGGCCCTCGGCGCGGTGCGGGGCGCCACCCCCGAAGCGCGCGCCCGAGCTTTCACCACCCTCGCGTCCTTCGCCGCCTTCGACATGGCGGTTCGGCCGATCCGATACGCGCACGGGATCAAGATGACCGAGTCCCTCCATCGGCTCAGTCGCGATGAGACCGAGCCCGACCCGATCTACCTGGAGGCGCTGCTCGCCTACGTGGTCCCGCGCCGCCCCGAGCGCGACCATCGCCGCTTCGCAGAGGTCGCGCGCCGCTTCCTGAGCGACGGCCGCCCACCTCCTGGACTCTACTGATGGGGTGTGCGGACCCGAGATCCGCCACTTGGAGTCCCCAGCCAGCCCCCTCGGCGTCGAGGAGCATTGGTTTTTTTCACTGGTACGGCGCTTGAAGGACGATGAGGCATGGCCGGTCGCGACTTCGCCTTTCTGGAGCTGGAGAGCGAGCCCACCAAGTTTCTCGAGACCACCCGGGAGCGTCGGCGAGAGATCAGCTCGCAGGACACCTACCGAGGTCCCGGCCCGGCGCTGAGCGAAGCCCTGGGCGAGCTGATGTGGTCGGTGGACCGGGTTCGTCGCGCAGCCGAGGCCCGCATCGACAGCTGGCGCACCGAGGAGCCCGAGCTCCGACGCATCGACGGGGTCATGATCTGGTTCGTCTCCTCGGTGCTGACCGCGGTCTCGCTCCTGGGCGGGCTTCGCTTCTTCGGTTGAGGCGCGCTCAGAGGAGCGAGAGCACACCGGCGCCGAGGCCGGCGTAGAGGATCGCGCCCGGGACCGAGCCGACCGCCGAGCACCAGAGGTGACGCCAGGGGCTGATCCGCTTCACGCCGGCCAGGATGTTCACGACGTGAAAGCCGAAGGGGACCTGTCGACCGAGGATCAGGAAGAGCGGGTGGTCGATGGGGAGCTTCTGCAATCGCGCGGGAAGCTTCGCGATCTGGGCGTCGAGGTCGAGGTCGGTCGCGGTTCGCGCGGCGAGCGCGTACTCCATCATCGAAGCGAGGCTCCACCCGAGCCAGCCGAGCAGACCGCCCCAGAGCCACCCATAGGCCGTCCCGTTCGCCAGGACGAAGAGCTCGCTGGGGAAGGGCGTGACCGAGAGCACCGCGTGGATCGGCACCGTGACGAAGGGTGCGGCGAGACCATATCGCGCGGCGAAAGCCTCCGGTCCGCCCAGGGAGTCGACCCACAGCGCCAGGGGAACGCTGGCGCCCAGGAAGAGCAGCACGAAAAGGAGCCCTCGCAGCCGTTTCGGGGCCCGTTCGTCTCCCGGACCCGGCAGGGTCAACGGGGGCGGGGGCTCCGAGGCCGATGGGCTGTTCACGAAATTCAGCATGGCGCATCCGCGTGCTTCGCGCACGGAGAGAGCCTGCTTTTCCCCGAGATAGTCAGTGCCGATGGCTGCGGCGCTCGGGACTCCGGCGCCGGCGACCCCGCGGCTCGGGCTCGCTGCTCTCCGAGTTTCGACGGTCCGCGATCGCGGCTTCGCGTGCGCGGCGACGACGCTCGATGGGGAAGGGTCGGTTTTCGCTTCGCGCCGCCCCGTGGGCTTCGCGATAGAGCATTCCGTAGCGGGAGCCGGGGTGCCAGAAGAGGTAGCCGTCCGCGCCACCGCGGCGGGCGCCACGGATCTGTCGTGCGATGAAGCCAGGACCCGGATCGTCGGCGCCCTCGGCGAAGGCCTGGAGGAAGGGTCGGATGATCGGCTGGGGACCAAGGCGATGACGCAGCTGGGTGACGCCTGCCTCGATCAGACGGCGATCGCGATCCGGTTCACCGCGACCCCATGTCTTCATCGCGTTGACGTAGAGCATCGGCGAGAACACCTCGACGTACTCCGCCCACTCGTCGAGCTTCTGACCGAGCGGCAGTGGGTTGCCGAAGTCGAAAGCGGTGAGGCCGAAGACGTCGCAGCCGATCGGAATGTGCAGTCGTTGATCCATGCGACCGAGGAATCCCTTGAGCACCTCCCAACGCTCGGGCGACTCGGGGGTCTCGGCAGGGTAGCGCGCGTACTGTGTGCCGTCGTCGACCGGCCAACGCACGTAGTCGAGCTGCACCTCGTCGAAGCCGATCTCCTCCGCCTCGGCGGCGATCTCGATCACCATGTCGTGGTTGAGGCTGTTGTAGGGATCGAGCCAGGTCCCGGCCGTCCCCCAGCTTCGCCAGGGCCGCTCCCGCCGGTTGGGGCGGTTGTCCATGATGGCGCGCTCGGGGTGCCGGGCGGGCAGCTGAGGGTCGGCGAAGCAGACGATCCGCGCGATGGTGTAGATCCCCTCGGCCTTGAGGCGCTGGATGAGAGCCGGCGCATCCCCCAGGAAATTCTGCTGCTGGGGCTCGAGGATCTCGATGTCGGTGTCGTAAGTGACCCGCCCCGCCCCGTCCTTGAGGTCGATGACCACGGCGCTCAGGCGGGCGGCGCGGACCCGCTCGATGATCGCCTCCACCCCCAAAACCCGCACGAAGGGGCCGGTGATGTACATGCCGCGGGCCAGCTGGCCCTGCTCGGAGACCGGATCGATGAGGGGATTGTCCTCCGTGCGCGCGGGTCCCGGGACGTGGCCCGACTCGCTACCGGAGGAAGCGGCGACCTGCCCGTTTCGCGCCGGGGGTGCGGCGGTGTCGTCCGGGGGCTCACCTCGGCTCTGGCTCGGAACACAACAGAAAAGGGCGAGAGCGAATCCCACCAAACCAGTGCCTTTGAGAGTCCCCGACATGATCCATTCGATTGTGCGGCTCACGAGGGGAAGCCTACAAGAAACGCGCACAGATTGCGTGGGTGGATCCCTGACGCCACCATCACCCCAACAATCCAAGATGATCCAACCCGGGCCGCGCTGCCCGATCGGTCATCGCCGACGTCGAGGGGGCACTGATGCTCCGGCCACGACCCCGTGCTAAGTCGGACGCGTGAGCATGGCTTCCGACATCGAGAAGCGCGCCGCGCGCATCCCGGCCCGCGAAGCCGAAGTGCGTTTCACCCGTTGGCCCTTCGCACACCCCACGATGCTCGCGCCCATGGAGGGCGTCACCCATCCCATGTTCCGCGCGCTCACCGCCGAGCGCGGCGGCGTCGGCGTCGTGTGCACCGAGTTCGTTCGAATCAGCCGCGCGCCGCTCTCGGTGACCGCGCTCGCGCGCGAGGTCGTCAAGGCGCCGGGCGTGCCGCTGTCCGTCCAGGTGATGGGCAAAGATGCCGAAAAGATGGCGGAAGCGGCCGGTGTGGTCGCCGCGGCGGGCGCCGACGTGGTCGACGTGAACCTGGGCTGCCCGATGCCGCGGGTGGTGAAGAAGGGCGTGGGCGCGGCGATGCTCGAGGACCCGGAGCTCCTCTACGACGTGCTGTCGCAGATGCGCGCCCGGGTGCCGGGCATGCTCTCGGCGAAGATCCGCGCCGGCTTCGACGACAAGAGCACGGTGGTGGCGATCGCGGAGGTCGTGCAGAAGGCGGGTGCGGACTTCATCGTGGTGCACCCGCGCAGGCGCGCGGACTTCTATCGTGGCGTCGCCGACTGGCGAATCGTGCGCGTCTTGAACGATGCGCTCCGCATCCCCGTCGTCGGCAACGGCGACGTCTGGTACGCGGCCGACGTTCTGCGAATGCAGCGCGAGACCGGATGCGCAGCGGTGATGCTCGGACGTCCCGCGTTGCGCAACCCGTGGATCTTTCAACAGGTGCACGACCTCCGCCGCGGCGCCACGCCGCACGACCCGACAGGCGAAGAGCTGGTTGCGCATCTGGTGGACGTTCGGCGTCGCTATGATGCGACCTATCGAAAAAGCGTCGGCAAGATGAAGGAGCTGGTGCGTTACGTGGGACGCGCCGTCGGTGACGATCGCGCGTTCATGACGGAGGCGCTCCGCGCGCCCACTACCGACGAGATCCTCTCCATCGCCGAGCGTCACCTCGCACGCCTTCCCTCCGAAGCCCTGGACCTCGACGCACACGGCAAGCTCTCCCTCGAGCGCTCGGGCAGCGCCCTCGGCGCCACCGAATCGGAGGCGCCCTCGGCGTCGGCTGCCTGAGGCGCTCGGGCGCATCTGTCCGAAAATACGAGGATAATGGCCAGCGCACCCATCGTCGTCGCCCGTGATTTGAGGAAGGCATTCGGCGCTCGAACCCTCCTGGACGGGGTGAACGTCTCCATTCACGACGGCGAGCGGGTGGGGCTGCTCGGGATCAACGGCTCGGGCAAGAGCACCCTGTCTCGAATCCTCGCGGGGATCGATTCGCCAGACGAGGGTGAGGTGGCGCGACGCAAGGACGCAGACATCGCTTACCTCGCGCAGGTGCCGCGCTTCGACGGGGATCTCACCGCGCATGCGGCGGTGATGAGCGGGCTCGCGCTCTGGCAGCAGGCGATGGACGACTTCGAGCGCGCCACCCGCGCGCTCGAAGAGGGCGGGGGCGACGCGGCGGAGCTGGTCACGGCACAGGGGAATGCCGCAGCCGCGGTGGAGCGCGAAGGAGGATTCTCCCGTGGCCATGCGGCCGACGCGATGCTCGAGCGCCTCGGGGTGCGCGATCCGGCTCAGCGCGTTTCGACCATGAGCGGCGGCGAGAAGCGTCGCGTCGCGCTCGCGCGCATCCTTATCAGCGAGCCGACGCTCGCGATCCTCGACGAGCCCACCAACCATCTCGACGCGGACACGGTCGAGTGGCTCGAAGGGTATCTTCGCGACGACTACCACGGGTCACTGCTCCTGGTGACGCACGACCGGTACCTGCTCGATGCGGTCTGCACGCGAACGCTGGAGCTCGATCGGGCGCGGCTCTTCGACTACGAAGGTGGCTGGTCGTCCTACCTCGAGGCGAAGGCCGAGCGGCTCGCCTACGAAGAGCGCACCGAGCAGAACAGGCAGAACTTCCTGCGTCGAGAGCTCGAGTGGCTGCGACGAAGCCCCAAGGCACGCACGACCAAGCAGAAGGCACGGATCGAGCGCGCGGAGACCGCGCGTGATGCGGCGCCCGCGCTCCGGCGCGAAGAGGTGAGCGGGCTTTCGCTCTCCACCGAAGAGAGCAGCAAGAAGGTAGTGACGCTGGAGGATCTGTCGGTGGACGTCCCCGACGACTCGGGGCGGCGCCTGATCGATGGTCTGTCCCTCATCGTCCAGAAGGGCGAGCGGATCGGGATCGTCGGCCCGAACGGTGCGGGGAAGACGACGCTGCTCCGCGTCATCCTGGGCGAGGTGGAGCCGGCGGCAGGGCGGGTGGTGCTCGGCAAGCGGACGACCCTGGCCTACTTCGACCAGGGCCGATCCGAGCTCGACGAGTCGCTCTCGGTTCGGGACAACGTGGCGCCCGGAGCCGACGTGGTCACCGTCGGGGACCGAACGGTGCCCCTCGTGGCGTGGCTCGACCGCTTCCTCTTTTCGGCGGACGTCCAGCAGAAGAAGCTGGCGGCGCTCTCGGGAGGCGAACGTGCACGGGTGGCGCTGGCCAAGCTGATGCTCTCTCCGGCGAGCCTCTTCCTCTTCGACGAGCCGACGAACGATCTCGACGTCGCGACGCTCGGCGCGGTCGAGGAGATGCTCCTCGAAAAGGGGGCCACGGCGCTGGTGGTGACCCACGACCGCTACTTCCTCGATCGTATCGCGACCTCGATCCTGGCTTTCGAAGAAGGGGGCGAGGTCGTCCGACACGCGGGGGGATACAGCGACTATCAGCGGGCGCGCGAGGCGGCGCGGGCGCGCACGCGACAGGAGCGTGAAGTGAGCCGGCCCACGTCGAGCACGCCTGACAAGCCCCGCGCGAAGAAGGGGCTCACCTACGGCGAGGAGATCGAGCTCCGAGAGATCATGCCGAAGATCGAGGTGCAGGAGGCGGAGGTCGCGCGCCTCGAGGCCGAGCTGGCCGATCCCGAGCTCTACGCCAAGCGGGGCGCCGAGGTCCCCGCATTGAACGCAGCGGCGGATACCGCGCGCGAAGCACTCGCCTCGCTGCTGTCGCGGTGGGAGGAGCTGGAAGAAAAGAAGGACGCGTGAGCGTCCGAAGGCCGCGTTTTCGTGTACTGTGACTCGGTGTCAGGGCGAAAAAGGGGAGGCCGAGGCCAACCCACGATGCGCGGCGTCCCCGACGCTCCCGCCTCAGGTAACATCCCTCATACCGTGTCGCATTCCGGATCCAACGACTTCGAAGGCATCGACAAGACCGAGATCAGCCCTCCACCTTTCGTGGAGGTCGAGCTGGTGTACGAGCGCGGCCAGGCGGGCATGTCCACCGAGCAGTGGAAAGCGGTCGAGGTCTGGACCCGCAACCGCATCTACGTCGTCGATTGGACGATGACCTGCATCGAAGTCATCGACCGCAAGACGAGCAAGCCCGACCCGACCCACGCGCTCCTCGGCGCGGTGCTCGCCGGGGGACAGGTGCAGACCGAAGAGGGGATGGAGATGACCTTCCCTCTGCCGCGCCCCAACACCGAGGCGGTGTTCGAGTATCACGATGCCCGAAAGGGCTACGTGAGCACCTCGACGGTCACCCGCGTGGTGTTCCGGCTCCGGGTGCTCACCGTTCCCAAGGCCAACGTCGAGCCCACCTGGGAGCAGCTCACGAGCTCCCATCGACTCCCGCCGGTACAGGGACGTGGCCAGAAAAAGAAGAAGCGCTGAGCCGAGGCGCCCACTGACCCGTCCGACAGACCTGCTAACCTAGGGGGGTGGAGCCCAAGCACCAGGTCGAGATCCAGCTCGGCCACATGTGCAACAACCGGTGCCTCTTCTGCGTGAGTGGGCAGCGCACGGGGATGGGAGAAGCGTTGCCCCTCCCCACCGAGCCGATCCTCGCCCGCATCCGCGAGGCGCGGGAGCGAGGCCACGACAAGATCACGCTCCTCGGCGGCGAGCCGACGTTGCAGCCAGGGTTCATGGACGTGGTCCGCGAATGCGTCGCGCTGGGTTTTTCCGAGATCGTCATCTTCACCAACGGCGTGAAGACCGCGCGTGAGGCGGTCATCGACGACATCCTCGCCACCGGGGGCAACTTCACCTTTCGGATCTCGATTCAGGGCGCGACCGAGGAGACCCACGAGGCGACGACTCGGAAGGCCGGCTCCTTCGCGCGCATCATCCGTACTCTCGAGCACCTCGCGAAGAAGGGCCAGCGCATCACCGTCAACATGTGCGTGGTCGGGTCGAACTACGCGTCGGTGGACAGATTCCCCGCGCTCCTCGCTCCCTACGGCGTCTCCCAGCTCCACCTCGACCTGATGCGGCCCAACGATGCGGGAGAGCGGAGTGAAGAGGAGCTTCGCGCGCTGATGCCCGAGCTGAGCCGGATGGCGCCCGCGCTCGAGCGGATGGTGGACGGATTCGAGGAGGGGTTCGACGTCAACATCGGCAACCTCCCTTACTGTGTGGCGCCCCGGCTCGCACACGTGATCCACCACGACGGCGAGACCACCGAGACCATCGCCATCGACGGCGACGATCAGCTCAGTCGTCCCTGGAACAAGTACTTCGTCAAACGCAAAGACAAGATCAAGCCGCCGTCTTGTGCAACGTGCGTCTTCGATTCGCGTTGCAGCGGCGTCTTCGAAACCTACGCGCGTTTTCATGGCACGGAGGTGCTCGTCCCGATCACCGCGAAGCAGCTCGCGGAGGTGGATGGCGCACAACGCCATCTCGCGCTCGGTCTCTCCGGCCTCGAGAGCGCGCTCGACGACGCGTGGCAGTGGCACGCGCCCTCCGATCAGGAGGTCGTCCTCACGCTGCGCTCGGCGCCGGACCTTTGCGTCGCGCTGCGCGGGCGCGCGCATCCGGACGGGTTCGCTCGCTACGGGGACGTGACCCTCCACCGCCCGCTCGGCGTCGACGGCGACCGCACCCACCTCCCCGCTCTGCGTGCGCTCGGCCGAGCGCTCGAGAGAGCCGGGCATCCGGCGATCCATCCGGTGGGTGACGACGCGGCCGTGCCGCTCCGCGCGAGCATCGCTGCACGCCTGAGAAAGATTCGGGGGGCGGCTCCTTTCGGGTCGCTCGCCCTCGCTGACGTCCGCGTCCGGCCCGACGGGGCACGTGCAGAGGTCGAGCTCCGCGGACCCGAGGGCGAGTCGGCGACGGTCTGGCTCGAGGACCGGGAGGGGCGTCCGCGCGGCGGGTATCGACTGGACTCGAAGGCCGAGCCGACCGAGGCCCTCGTCGATGGCCTTCGCTCCCTGCTCTCCGTGTTTCGCCCGGCGCGCGCCGACGCCGTCGACGCGCAGGCTTGAGTCCGGTACACAGGGCCATGTCTTCCACCGCTGAGTACGACGCTCTCGGCCTCGCCGAGCTCGTCCACAAGGGCGAGGTCACTCCCCTCGAGCTCGTCGACGACGCCATCGCGCGCATCGAGAAGGTCAACGGCCGTCTCAACTCGGTCGTCATTCCCATGTACGAGCTCGCGCGCGAGGCGGCCAAGCGAGACATCCCCGACGGTCCGTTCCGGGGCGTGCCCTTCCTCCTCAAGGATCTGCTCGCGGCCTACGAAGGCGTGAAGCTCACCGGCGGCAGCCGCTACTTCCAGTCCTACGTGCCCGATCACGACTCCGAGCTGGTGAAGCGCTACAAGCGCGCGGGTCTCATCACCATCGGTAAGACCAACACCCCCGAGCTGGGTCTGGTGCCCTTCACCGAGCCGGAGCTCCACGGGCCGACGCATACGCCGTGGAAGATCGGCCACAACTCGGGCGGTTCGAGCGGGGGCGCGGGTGCGGCGGTCGCCGCGGGGATCGTGCCCGCCGCCCACGGCGGCGACGGAGGCGGATCCATCCGCATCCCCTCCGCGTGCTGCGGCATCTTCGGGATCAAGCCGACCCGTGCCCGCGTGCCGGCGGGCCCCGACTCCTCCGACAACTGGTTCGGCTTCGCCATCCAGCACGTCCTGACCCGCTCGGTGCGCGACAGCGCGGCGATGCTCGACGCGGTCACCGGTCCCGAGGTCGGCAATTGGTACGCGCCGCCTCCCGTGACGGAGTCGTTCTTGTCGGCGACCCAGCGCCCGCCGGGGAAGCTCAAGGTCGCGTTTACCACCGACCCGTTGCTTCCCTCCAACGTGCATCGCGACTGCGTTCGCGCGGTGGACGAAATGGCGAAGGTGCTCGCCGACCTGGGGCACGAAGTCGAGGAGGCGCGTCCCGCGGTGGACGCGCACTTCTTCGCGCAGAACTTCCTCACCGTCATCGCCGGTGCGGTCGCGGCGGACATGGTGCTCGGAAAGGCGAAGGTGGGCCGCGAGGCGACGCGGCACGACGTCGAGACCACGACCTGGCTGGTGGCGATGATGGGCCGCGAGACCAGCGCGGGAGCGTTCGCGATCGCGCTCGAGAGCCTCAAGACCATGGCGCGTGAGACCGCGCCTTTCTTCGAGGAGTACGACGTGCTCCTCACGCCGACCTGCGGCCAGCCGCCGCCCCGGGTCGGGAGCCTGAAGCCCCACGGCTTCGAGAAGCACCTCCAGAGTGCGGTGGTCGCCGGCAATCTGCGCCCCGTGCTCCGTCTTCCCGGCCTGGTCGAAAAGCTCGCCGAGGACGTCTACGACTTCATCCCCTTCACGCCCTACGCGAACGTGACCGGCCAACCTTCGATGAACGTCCCCCTCTACTGGAACGAGGAGGGGCTGCCCATCGGGACCATGCTCACCGGTCGCTTCGCCGAGGACGCCATGCTCTTCAGCCTCGCCGCGCAGCTCGAAGAAGCGCACCCCTGGGCGGACAAGCGTCCGCCGGTCAACGCGTTCGAGTAGACGCCGGCCGTGTGTCACACTGCTCTCATGGCCTCGCTTCGAACCTTCGTCCTCGCGCTCCTCCTCGCCACCACGCTCGCCGCTTGTGGTGATGATGGGCGCCGCATCGTCGGCGACGGTGCCGTCGGTGACAGCGCATTCGATCGCGACAGCACCGCCATGCCCCGTGATGGCGCGATGCTGGGAGATGGGGGCGGCGGCGGTGGCGACTGTGCCGCCTCGGCGCGATGGGTCTACCTCGTCGACTCCGACCGCACGCTCCTGCGCTTTCAACCCGACGACCTGAGCATCACTCCGATCGGCACGCTGGACTGCCCCTCAGGCGGCGCGACGCCCTTCTCCATGTCGGTCGATCGCAACGGGCAGGCGTGGGTCCTTCATCAGGATCACAACCTCTATTTCGTGTCGACCACCGACGCGAGCTGCACCGCCAGCAGCTACACGCCGGATCAGGACGGCCTCGAGCTCTTCGGCATGGGCTTCGTCGCCGACGCCGAGGGAAGCTCGGCGGAGACACTCTTCGTCGCAGGGGGCCGCGAGAGCAGCATCGCCAGCGGCACATCGACCCTCGCCTTCATCGACAAGAGCACCCTGGCTCTGGGCACACGCGGCACGCTCCCCGGCTGGCCCGAGCTCACCGGCACGGGCAGCGGCGAGCTCTGGGGCTTCTTCCCCGACACCATGCCGCCCTCTGTCCGCCAGCTCGACAAGTCGAGCGGGGTCACCATCACCAGCCACCAGCTCGCCGAGCTCGGCTCCACTCCGCCGAGCGCGTGGGCCTTCGCGTTCTGGGGCGGCCGCTTCTACGTCTTCTATCAGGCGCTCCTCGATCCCTCGACGAACGTGTGGCGCGTCGACCCGGACGGCACCGTGACGCAGGTCATCGCCAACACCGGCCTTCGCGTCGTCGGTGCGGGCGTGTCGACCTGCGCGCCCGTCGAGCTGATCTGAATCGCCATTCAATTTGGCGTAGACGCATCGGGTAGGCGCCTCTAGGATGCCGCCCGATGGTTCGCCCGATCTCCTGGGAGCAGCCTTTCGCCGTCCTCCGCACCAAGGTGGACCCGCGCGCCGAGGAGTATCGGGCCAATCGCGACAAGAACCTCGCTGACCTCGAGGTGCTCGCCGCTGCGCTCGCCAAGGCGCGCGAGGGCGGTGGGGAGAAGTACACCAAGCGTCACAAGGAGCGGGGCAAGCTGCTCCCCCGCGAGCGCATCGAGCTTCTCCTCGATCGCGACTCGTGGTTCCTGGAGATCGGCTCTCTCGCCGGTCACCTCATGCCCGGCGAGGTGAGCGGCGCGTCGGTGATCGGCGGCGTCGGCCTGGTCTCCGGCGTCGAGTGCCTGATCAGCGCCTCCGAAGCGACGGTGAAGGGCGGCGCTGTGACGCCCATCTCCCTGGTGAAGAGCGGGCGCCTCGCGGAGGTCGCCGAGCAGAACCACCTGCCCGCGATCAGCCTCATCGAATCGGCGGGCGCGGACCTGCCGAACCAATCGAAGATCTTCGTTCCGGGCGGCCAGGGCTTTCGCGACCTGACCCGCCGGAGCAAGGCGCGCTTACCGACGATCTGCGTGGTCTTCGGCTCCTCCACCGCTGGCGGCGCCTACCTGCCGGGGATGAGCGACTACGTGGTCATGGTGAAGGAGCAGGCGCAGGTCTATCTCGCGGGCCCACCGCTGGTGAAGATGGCGACTGGCGAGGAGTCCAGCCACGAGGAGCTCGGCGGCGCCGAGATGCACTCGACGGTGAGCGGCGTCTCCGACTACCTCGCCCAGGACGAGGTCGACTCGATCCGCATCGCCCGCGAGATCGTGGCGCACTTCGACTGGCGAAAGCCCAGCGCCCCCACGCCGCGACCGGTGGAGGAGCCGCTCTACGACGCCGAAGAGCTGCTCGGCATCGCCGAGAACGACATTCGCGTTCCCTACGACAGCCGCGAGGTGATCGCGCGCATCGTCGACGGGTCGCGCTTCAGCGAGTTCAAGGCGGGCTACGGCAAGACCCTGGTCTGCGGATGGGCCCACATCCACGGCTTCCCCGTCGGAATCCTCGCCAACAACGGCATCCTCTTCAGCGACTCCGCCGAGAAGGGCGCGCAGTTCATCCAGCTCTGCAATCAGGTCGATTGTCCGCTCCTCTACCTGCAGAACATCACCGGCTTCATGGTCGGCAAGAAGTACGAGCAGGAGGGGATCATTCGCGCCGGCGCCAAGATGATCAACGCCGTCTCCAACAGCACCGTCCCGGCGATCACCATCATGACCGGCGCGAGCTACGGCGCGGGCAACTACGCGATGAGCGGGCGTGCCTACGAGCCGCGCTTCCTCTTCACCTGGCCGAACCACCGCATCGCGGTGATGGGCGGCAAGCAGCTCGCCGGCGTGCTCGACATCATTCAGCGACAGTCCGCGGCGAACAAAGGACGCGAGGTCGACGAGCAGAAGCTCGCGGTCATGAAGCAGATGATCGAAGGGCAGATCGACGCCGAGTCCCAGGCGCTCTTCGCGACCGCAAGGGTCTGGGACGACGGCATCATCGATCCACGGGACACGCGCACCGTGGTCGCGCTCTCTCTTTCGGCCGCCTACAACCGGAAGGTCCGCGGGACCACCGAGTGGGGCGTCTTCAGGCATTGAGATGAGCGGCGACAGAAACATCGAGCGGCTCCTGGTCGCCAATCGCGGAGAGATCGCGCGCCGTGTGATGCGGAGCGCGCGCGACATGGGCATCTCCACGGTGGCGGTCTTTTCGGAAGCCGACGCCGGGGCTCCGCACGTGCAGGAGGCGGACCTCGCCGTGTGCATCGGACCGCCCGCTTCGGCGGAGAGCTACCTGTCGATTCCGAAGATCATCGCGGCAGCGAAGAAGACCGGCGCCGACGCGATCCACCCGGGTTACGGCTTCCTCTCGGAGAACGCCGCCTTCGCCGAAGCGTGTGCGGCGGCCGGCCTGATCTTCGTCGGTCCCCCCGCGAAGGCCATCGCCGCCATGGGTGACAAGCGGCGCGCGAAGGAGATCGTCCGCGAAGCGGGCGTGCCGGTGGTGCCCGGGTACGACGGCGCCGACCAGGATCCGAAGGTGCTCGCCGAAAAGGCGAAGGAGGTCGGCTTTCCCGTTCTGCTCAAGGCCAGCGCCGGCGGCGGCGGCAAGGGGATGCGCGTCGTTCACGCCGAGGACGAGCTCGCCGACGCGATCGGCGCGGCCAAGCGAGAGGCCAAGGGCGCCTTCGGCGACGACACCATGCTCGTCGAGAAGTACGTGGAGCGGCCGCGTCACGTGGAGATCCAGATCCTCGGCGACAGCCACGACGGCGTGGTGCACCTCTTCGAGCGCGAGTGCTCGATCCAGCGACGTCATCAGAAGATCGTCGAGGAGACGCCTTCGCCGGGGCTGACGTCGGCGGAGAGGGCCGCGATGGGCGAGGCCGCGGTGAAGGTCGCGCGCGCCATCGGTTATCAGAACGCGGGGACGGTGGAGTTCATCCTCGCGCCCGACCGCTCCTTCTATTTCCTCGAAGTGAACACCCGGCTCCAGGTGGAGCACCCCGTGACCGAGATGGTCACCGGCAAGGATCTGGTGCGCGAGCAGCTCCGCGTCGCGCGCGGAGAAGCGCTGGGATACGACCAGAGCGGGCTCCAGATGAACGGTGCGGCGATCGAGTGCCGGCTCTACGCCGAGGACCCGGATGCGGGCTACCTGCCGGCGAGCGGGGTGCTCGCGGACTGGCACCTGACGCCCGGGCCCGGGCTCCGCGTGGACTCGGGTGTCGAGCGCGGCTCCGAGGTCTCGATCTACTACGATCCCATGCTCGCCAAGGTGATCACCTACGGTCGTGATCGCGGTGAAGCGCTCGCCCGGATGCGGCGCGCCCTCGGCCAGCTCTCCGTTCACGGCGTCACGACCAACCGCGACTTCTTGCGGCGCGTCCTGTCCCATCCCGACTTCGTCTCCGGCGCGATCGATACCCACTTCATCGACACCCACGCCGAGAGCCTGGCGGCGCCCGAGCGCTCGCGCGCCGTGATTCGCGACGCCATGATCGCCGCTACCCTGGTCTCCCACGAGTCGCGGCGGCGAACGAGACCAGGCCCTCCCGTGCCGAGCGGCTTTCGTATCAACGACTTCGCGCCCCAGTGGGTCGAATACGACGTCGGAGACGAGACCCTGCGGGTCGAATATCGCGCGCGACCCGCGGGCCGCTTCTTCGTCACCGCGTTGGGCGAGTCGAGCGAGGTTCGGCTCGTTCGCTGGGCAGGCGATGCCGTCTGCTTCCGTGACGGTGACGTTCAGAAGAAGGCGCGCGTCGTCCCGAATGGGCCGAGGCATCACATTCACATCGACGACGAGGCGCTCACGCTCCTGGAGCGCCCGCGTTTCGTCGACCCGACGGCCGCCATTCCGACCGGAGCCTGCATCGCGCCCATGCCGGGCAGCATCGTCGAGGTCACGGTCGCCGAAGGGGACGCCGTCGAGGCGGGCCAGGTGCTCCTGCGCATGGAAGCCATGAAGATGGAGCACGCGGTCAAGGCCGCGGAGGCCGGAGTCGTGAAGGAAGTCCGCGTTTCGGCTGGCGACCAGGTCGAAGCCGACGCGCTCCTCATCGTGGTCGACGCCGGCTGACGCCTTCGCGGCGTGCGCGCGACCCTGTATGCTGTTTCGATGCGGGTGCGGGTGGGCACGGGGCCGCGGCACCTGGCTCGGGTGCTCGTCGTCCTCTGGGTCGGATGCGGTGACGACGGGGAGCCCACCGATACGGGTTCGGTCGATGCGGCCGTCGATGCGCCGATGGACACCGGGCCGCTGGTGCAGGCCCCCGAGCCGGCGGCGCCACCGATGCTCACCCCCTGTCCAGAGGGATGGGCGGAGGTCGAGGCGACCGAGGCATCGCCAACGTACTGCGATCCATTCCCCGCGCCGCCCCCCGGCGATTGCCCACCCGGGCAGGCCGTCTTCGTAGGCGAGGAGGGTTGCGCGGAGATCGGCCCACCCTGTCCTGCGGATGGTTGGCCAGTCGACCTCCCGACCACCTCCGCGGTCCTCTACGTTCGGCCGGGCGCCACCCCGGGAGGCGATGGGTCCCGGGCCTCACCCTTCACCTCGCTCGCCGACGCGATCGAAGCGGCGCCCTCGACTGCGACCATCGCGCTCGCCGCCGGTACGCATGCCGGTGGCGTCACCGTCGACGGCAAGGATCTGGCCTTCGTCGGGGCCTGCACCGAATCGATCGTCCAAACCGACGAACGAGAGCCGGCGATGACGCTCCGGCGCACCACCTCTTCCCTCACCGCGATGCGGATCGTAGGCGGCACCCAGGGCCTGAGCATCTCCGAGGCGACGGTCTCACTCACATCCGTGAATCTCGCCTCGGGCGCGATGCACCAACTCGCGTCCCTGTCCATTCTCACCGGCTCGACGGTCACCGCCGACTCCGTAGTGATTCGGGGCCCGGTCGACGACGGCTTCGCACTCACGAGCTCGTCGCTCACGGCGCGCCGCACGACGATCGTCGGTGCGACCCAGACCGGGCTGAACATCACCTCGTCGACGGTCGAGGCGCACGACTTCGCGCTGCTGCGCTACGGCCTGCCGACGGCCACCGGCATCGGAATCTTCGGCAACGGCGACACCGTGATCCGTCTCGAGCGGGCGACAATCGCTGAGGGGTTCGGCGAGCCTCTCCTCTGCGCCGACGGGTCCGACTGCTCCCTCCTGGACGCACACATCAGCGGTCCCCCTCGTGATCAGCCGGCCCCGCTCAGCGGCCTCGGCTCGATCGGTCCGGCCGGCGCCCTGACCCTCGAGCGCGTCTACGCCGCGGAGCTTCGCGGGGGAGCGGTGGTGGCGGCGGTCGAGACTCGCCTCACCGCACGCGACCTGATCGTGGTGGACAGCCTCCCCGATGGCGCCGACCCCGGGCACGGCATCGAGGTGGCAGCGGGCACCACTGCGACGCTGGAGCGCGTCTACATCGCGCGCGCGACGGTCCTGGGGATCCTCGCCGACGGCGCCGACACGTCCATCGACGCGAGCGATCTGACCATCGTCGAGACAGCTCCCAACACCGTGGGGACCTTCGGACGCGCGTTGCAGGTCCAGAACCAGGCCACCATGACCCTGAGGCGCGGCGACCTCCGCGACAATCTCGAGGCCGGGATCGTGGTGTCCACTGCCGGTGCGAGCCTCGATGCCGAGAGCCTGTCCATCACCGGCACCGATCAACGCCGGTGCTCTGCCGAAGGCGGCGCGTGCGCGACCGGCGGCGTGGGCATCGGCCTCTACGAGGGAGGGGGCGCGACCCTCACCCGCTTCCGAATCGCCGAGAGCTTCCTCGCCGGTATTCAGCTCGCATCCGGCGGGGAGCTCGATCTCAGCGAAGGAACGGTCGAGTCGAATCCGGTCGGCGCCAACGTGCAGGTGCCCGGGTATGATCTCGGTCGTCTGATGTCGAGGGTGGTCTACCGGGACAATGGCGTGAACCTCGACGCCGAGGAGCTGCCCCTGCCCGACCCCGAGGTGACGCGCCCGTGAGCCAGTCGCCGTACCGTGGCCGCCTGGCTCTGCTGTTGCTGACGGCCGCGTGCGATCCGGCTTCCGACCCTCCGCCCGACGCCACCGTCGACGCGATCACGCCCGACGCCGCCGACGCGGCCGACACCGCGGTGGGCTTCGAGCCGCCGTCGCCCGCGCCGCCCGTGTTCACGCCCTGTCCCGAAGGATGGGTCCTCGCGAGCGACGCGGACGGGCTCACGGTGTGTGAGCCGTGGCCTGCTTCGGGCCCCGCCGTCTGTGCCGACGGCATGGTGCAGCTCCCCGGGGATGACGCCTGCCGGCGCGTGGGCCCTGCGTGTCCCGCGGGCGGCTTCCCCACCGATTTGCCGGTCGGGATGCCGGTCGTCTACGTCGAAGCGGGCGCGATGGGTGGTGACGGCAGTGCGGCAGCGCCCTTCGCCACGATCCAGGACGGAGTCGCGGCGGCACCCGACGGCGGGATCGTCGCCATCGCGTCAGGTGCCTATTCGGGCGCCCTGCGCATCGAGCGCGACGTGACCCTGTGGGGCGCCTGCACCGACGTCGTTCTCGATGCGATGGGCGGCATCGGTGTGACGGTCATTCGCGCAGCGGCGACGATTCGCAACCTGACGATCACGAACACCGCGCAGGCGGTCTGGGGCTTCGACGGATCGACCGTCGTGGGCGAGTCGCTGGTGATCGACCAGGCCACCACCGCCTTCGTCGCCTACGGAACGGACGCTTCACTGACCATCACGGACGCAGTCGTACGCGGCGTGCGGGACGTCGTCTTCGATGCCTCTGCCTCCTCCGAGATCACGGTGCGCCGCACGATGGTCGCCGACTCTCAGGGCGGGTTGATCCTGGGCACGGGCGGCAACGTCGACATCGAGGATCTCGTGGCGCGCCGTATCGCGACGGCCGGCGGGGAGGCGAGCTCGGTACTGGTCGCCGTGTCCGGCGCTTCGATTCGTCTGTCGCGGGCATCGCTGGAGGCGCTGGGAGAGGAGTCCTTCGTGGTCTCGGAGTCGGCCCTGACGCTCGAGGATGTCGTCGCCACTTACGACTTGACCGGGTCCGCCGAGGGGACCGGATTCTTCGTGAGTGACGGGGGGAGCCTGACCGCGGATCGCGTGCGACTCGAAGCGCCCGGTTTCCAGGGCCTCGGCATCGCCGACAGCGGCAGCAGCGCCACGCTCCGGGACGCGGTGATCCGCGACGTCGTGCCCTCGCCGTCCATCGGACGGGGGCAGGGGGTGGAGTGCGGCGCGGGCGCTACCGCGTCGCTCGAGCGCGTCCAGTTCGTCCGGACCAACGGCGTGGGCATCCTGGCCAATGACCTCGGGACGACGATGACGCTCGTCGACGTTCGGGTGGACGGCACGCTTCCCGTCGAGGTCGGCACCTTCGGTCGTGCGCTCCAGGTACAGCAAGGGGCCCACGTGATGGTCGAGCGTTTCGCGGCGACGGGTAGCCACGAAGCCGCGGTGGTCGGCGCTTCCGAGACGACGGTGCTCGACGTGCGGGGGCTTTTGGTGGAGGACACCCAAGACCGCCCATGCGCGCCGGCGACCTGCTCGAGTGCAGGCATCGGCATCGGAAGCTATCTCGGCGCCGCGGTGACGGTCCGAGACTTTCGGATCACCCGCAGCGCGCTCGCCGGTCTTCAGCTCGCGGAGGGAGGCCAGATCGACCTTCATCACGGCGAGGTGAGCAGCGGGCCCATCGGGGTCAACGTTCAGGTCGACGGATACGACTTCGACCGACTCTCGGACGAGGTCGTCTACCGGGACAACGGCGTGAACCTGGACGCGGCCGAGCTGCCGGTGCCCGACCCCACCGCCTCGGTGAGCACGCCATGAGGCTGGTCGTGGCTCTCGCCATGCTCTCTCTGTGGGCTTGCGGAGACGACGCGTCGCCCGTCGACTCCGGGCCCGATGCCGACGCCGACGCCGCCGACGCGACGGCCGACACCGCGATCCCCCTGCCCACGGTCGACCCCGCCGCCCTCCCGATGCTCACGCCATGCCCCGAGGGGTGGACGGAGGTGAGCGGCACCGATGGCTCTCCTTCCACCTGCGCCCCTTATGCCGGTGACGGGCCGGAGGACTGCGGCGCCGAGGAGGCCCACTTCGTCGGAACGGACGGCTGTGCGCTGGTGGGCGATCCCTGTCCCACCGCTGGCTTTCCACCCGATCTCCCGGGCACCGACGTGGTCTTCGTCGATGCAGCGGCCCCGCCCGGCGGAGACGGAAGCCGAATGGCTCCCTTCACCGAGGTGAGCGACGCACTCGCGGTGGTTCCCGATGCTGGCACCATCGCCGTCGCCCCCGGAGACTACGGACCCATCCGGGTCGAGGGGGCCGTGACCATCCTGGGCGCCTGCACGGGGGTGCGCTTCTCCTCGGACGACATCCTGCCGACGGTCGAGATCGTCCGTGCGGACGTGACCCTCCGCAACATCAGGGTCACTGGCTCGCGACAAGGGATGGCCGTTCGCGAGAGCACCGTGGACATGTCGGGTGTCGTGATCGACGGCATCGACAACACGGCGCTCAGCGTGCTCCAGGGCGACCTCACGGCCTCGCGCCTCAAGATCGCATCCCCCGGCGATACCGGGATCGGTGTGTCGAACGACTCCTCCATCCAGCTCGACCACTTCGTGGTCCTCGATGCGGTGAACGACTCACTTCGAACGTCCTTTGCCAGCGCGACGATGACCGACGGGCTCGTCGTCCGCGACGGGGATGGGCAACACTACTTCGCGGCGGAGGGAGAGGGCACCCGTTTCGAGCGCATGGCCTTCCTCGGACCAGGCACGCTGATCGCGACGGGGACGTCCCTCGCGCTCACGGACTGCCTGGTGCGGGGGCCTCCCCTGGGCGTGAACACCCTGGTCGGCTCCATCGCCGCTTTCGAGGGCGGGAGCCTCTCGATGACGCGGGTTCACGTCGATCGGTATCGGACCCTCGCCGCGGCGGTGGCCGACGCGGGCGGCGCCCTGACGATGACCGACGTGGTCATCGAAGACACAGTCGGTGCGACGAGCGACGCGTCGGGCCACGCCGTCGAGCTGGGTAACGGCGCGACTGGCACGCTGAGGCGCGTGTGGCTGGCGCGATCCACGGGCGTGTCGATCCTCGCCACGGTGTCCGGCACCGCGCTCGACCTTCAGGACGTCACCGTCACGGACACCGCGCCGGATCCCGACGGGACCTTCGGTCGCGCGCTCCAGGTACAGAGTGGCGCGTCCGTGACGGGCATCCGGGTGGTGGCGCGTGGAAGTCACGAGGCTTCGGTGGTGTCGGCGACCGAAGGCACGATGGTCCAGCTCTCGCACCTCACGGTCGAGGATACGCTGGAGCGCACCTGCGAGTCGTGCGGCACGGCGGGGGTCGGTGTCGGCGCCTATCTCGCCGCGCGCCTCACGCTCGATCACTTCGTCATCCGCCAGAGCGCCCTCGCCGGCGTTCAGATCGTCGCCGACGGTCAGGTCGACCTCAGCGAGGGCGTCGTCGAGTCCAACCCGGTCGGGGTGAACATCCAGGTGCCGGGCTACGACGTGAACCGTCTCACCGACGGTGTCTACTTTCGAGACAACGGCACCAACCTCGACTCGAGCGACCTCCCCGTGCCCGACCCCACGGTGGGGCGTTGACCAGGATCAGCCTTCCGAGAGGTGAGCGAGCGCGCCGGCGTTCTTCTCCCAGTTCTGTCCGTCGAAGGGCACGACACGCTCTTCTTCGATCGTCTCCCGGGCGAGGCAGCGGGTGTTGACGCTGATGCCGTCGGGGTTGCTGCGCGGCACGTAGAAGGACTGGACGCCGCAGGTGGCGCAGAAGAGGTGGCGCGCGACCTGGGTCCCGAAACGGTACTCGGTGAGCGCGGGCTCGTCGGTGAGGAGGCGGAAGCGGGACTTGGGCACGATCAGATGCCGAAAGCCGATCATCTCGCAGCGCGAGCAGTTGCAGGCGTGGCTCTCGAAGCGCGCGGGCGCCTCGACCTCGAATCGAACGGCCCCGCAATGGCAGCCGCCCCGGTGGGTCACGTGAGTCACGGGCGAAGCATAGCCCTTCCGCGGTATCCTTTCGTCATGCGTCCCATGGCCCTCTTCGCGCTCCTCCCTCTGCTTCTCTCGTTCGGTTGCGGCGACGACGGGGGCGGCGGAGGCATGGACACCGGCACGACGATGCGGGACTCCGGGCCGCCGCCGCCGCGGCCCGATGGCGGCTCGACCACCGGCGGGACGCGCAACCCGGTGTGCGAGGCCGGCACCAGCCCGGGCGAGGTCGCCGCACCGGAGCACGTCATGAACCTCGAGGGCCAGACGAGCTGGTTCGCCTCACCGGTCGTAGCCGACCTCGATTCAGACGGAGTGAACGAGCTCATCGCCGCGTACTACGACGTCTTCGTCTTCGACGACGCGGGCTCGCTCCTGCAGCAGGCGTCCTTCGGTGACGGACGCATCTACGCACCTCACGTCGTCGCCGACCTCGAGGGCGATGGTGTCGTGGAGGTGGTGTACGGACGCGGCAAGGAGGTCTGGGCGCTGGAGTGGCAGGACGGTGAGCTCTCGCCGAAGGACGGATGGCCTCAGGACACCACCACCGCCGGGAACGAGCCCGAGGTGCGCGGACTCGCTGCGGGCGACCTCGACAACGACGGCCTGCTCGAGATCGTCGCCACCACCACGCAGACCGAGCGCACGGAAGACGGGGGCGCACAGGTCTTCGTCTACTCGGTCAACGGCGCGCTCTACCAGCCGGCGGACGCGGCGTTCCCCGCGTGGCCCCGCTACAACGATCGCACCGGCGAAGGCGGCGACCTCGACCGAAACGGGCAGGGCCACAACGGCTTCGGCTGCTATGGGCTCAACGTGGGCCTCGGGGACATCGACGACGACAGCGACCTCGAGATCCTCGTCACCTACGACAACCACCACATCCAGGCATTCGACAAGAACGGCGAAGCGATCGATGCGGCGCCCTACTTCACGAACCGTCAGACCGAGTGGGACGGGATGCCCATGACCTGGGGCCAGTTCATCCGCTGGGCCGACCCGGCGGTGGAGGAGGCGCACTACCATTTGCACGAAGGTGAGTGGCCCAGCCCCACCACCGACGAGTGGCTCCAGTGGACGGCGTCTCCGCCGAACGTGGTCGACATGAACGGCGACGGGAAGAACGAAGTCCTCGGCGTCCCGAACATCGAGATGAACGAGCCCTACGAGACCCAGGCCTACGGGATCCTGGTCCTCGAGGGGGCCTACGGCGACGGGAGCCGCTCGGCCATGCGCCTGTCGGGTTGGGAGACGATGCCGCGGGGCGAGTATCCGATCCAGGTCGACGGCTACTATCCGCCGGGCGGCGTCCCCGCGGCCCTCACCCTCGACATCCAGGGCGACGAAGCGCCGGAGGTCGTCGTCTCGCTGAACGACGGCTTCTTGTACGCCTTCGACGCGAGCGCGAGTCAGCTCTGGCGCTACGACTACACCCACGGACAGACGATCATGTACGCCTCGGAGGTGGTCGCCGCCGACCTGAACCAGGACGGCTCGCCCGAGCTGGTCTTCACCACCTTCGGCGATCCCGATGCCCAAGCGGGCTACCTGATGATCCTGGGCGCCGACGGGTCGCTTCTCCACGACGTCCCGCTCCCCGACCCGGGCATGAACGGTAACGGCAACGGCGCTCCCGCTGCGCCGGCGATCTACGACCTCGACGGTGACGGGCAACTGGAGATCTTCGTCCAGACCTTCGACCACGCGATGGACGTCTTCACCGTTCCCGGCTCGGGCACCGCGTGCACTCCGTGGGCCACGGCGCGAGGTGGGCCGCTGCGCATGGGCCAGCCGAACGGCGGCTGAGTCAGCTCAGCGGGTCGTCCAGCACACCGCGTGCGGGTGCACCGCGGGGAACTGCGAGGGGATCGGCCGGTCGAAGGCGATGTGGCGACCGGCCGCGAGGGCGTGGGTCTCGTTCACCCGGTCGACGGTGTGGATGCTGGTATCACCGGTGTCGAGGTTCATGATCATGACCTCGGCGTCCTCGGGCCCCAGGTCGCCCTCCCGAGTCACGATGGCCGTTCCCACCACCTCGAAGCTCTCCGTCATCGTCGCCTCGCCGATGCAGGTCGCGATCTCGCGCCACTCGAAGCTGCCGCTCGCCGGATCGCGCACGCCGAGGGCGCACCGGTCGACGTTTTCGGAAGGTGAGCCGAGGAGCACCAGCCGCCCCTCGTTTGCGCCGATCACCTGGCGCACGACGTAGTCCCCGACGTCGAGCGTGACAACGTCCTCGGGCGACGCGGGATCGACGAGCGCGGGCAAGGGTGAGCCGTCGTAGGTCGGCGTCCCGTCGAAGGCGAGGAGCTGGCGCGGCTCTTCCCCCGGCGACAGCGGCGCCACCACCCATCGAGCCATTCGCGTCCGCCGCGAGATCACCACCTCTTCGCCACCCTCGAAGGGCACGACGTGAAGCTCGGTGTGCGCCTGATGGAAAGCCTTTTGTTCGATCGCCACCCACCGACCGTCCGGCGAGATGACTGCGCGCACGACGACGCCCGGCCGCTCCACCATCGCGAGGACGTGGCGCTCGCCGCTCTCGACCTCGAGGCCGACCACGCCGAAGCGCTGCCGGGCCTGCTCGACGAAGGCGACCCGCGATCCGTCGGCGCTCATGCTTCCGTCGCCGTAGAAGCTCTCCGCGACCGCGAGCGTCTTCCGTTCGCCGTCTTCGTCGAAGGGGATCAGCTCGAGGCGCTCGAGGGTCTCCGCCGTCTGCGGCGCGGGCGAGTTGGCGAAGGGAACGAAGATGGTGGGCGATTCGATGTGCACCAAGGCCTGCGTTCCGTCGCGGGAGAGGGCGAAGAGGTATCGTTCACCGCAGTCGATGTCGAGGCATTGCACCGGCACCGGCCCCAGCTCGTCGTCGAGCGTGGCCTGCACCACCGCCTCGACGCAGAGCTCGTCGTAGCGGGTCTGACTGCGCTGCTGACCGGCCTTCTTGTCGAGTGCACCGCTGAGCGTTTCCCGGCGCTCGGCGTCGGCGATGCGCTCGGGGTGTTCGAGGAGATCGACCATGGCGGGCATGCTCAGGAGGTCGCCCGCCGCCCAGTGGCCCATGGGCACGGCGAACGCGCCGGCCAGCTCCATCAGCGCTTCGTCGACGTCGCCGCGACCCTCGGAGCCGAAGGTGAGGGAGCGCGTCTCGGCCGGCTCCGCTTCGGCGGCTTCGGCGGCATCGACGGGGCCGACGCGCATCTCGCCGGTCGCCACCGCGAAGGTGGTTCCCTCGGTCAATCCGGGGCGCTCCGAATCGAGGTGGACTCCGACGTGCACCAGGTAGTGCGCACCGGCAGCGGCCGCGGCGGCGAGCGCGTCGTCCCAACTCAGGTCGGTCTGATCGTTGGCGCCTTCCTCCTCGCTCGCGACCACGAATCCTCTGCTCGCGAGCTGGCGCCCGAGGCGCTGGCGCAGAGCGCGCGCGAAGGCGGGGTGGTCGCTCGTGACGGAGACGAAGATGCGCTCGGGGGCGGTGGTGCCGCCGCTCGTCAGCCAGTAGATGGTCCCCCCCGCGATCCCCAGGAGCACGAGGACGCCGAGGATCGGGCCGAGGGCGTGGCGCCTTTTGGGAGGCTGGCTCATGTGCGGCGAACTCTATCGCGAACGGCGCTTTTGCAGCACCCACCAGACGATCATGCCGCCCACGATGGTCCCCGCCCCGGCGAGCGAGATCTGCGGCCGTTCGACGACGGCGAAGACCACCATCCAAGACGAGAGTAGGACGAAGCCGATCGAGGTGAAGGGGTGACCCCAGGTGCGGTAGGGGCGCTCGAGCTCCGGCTCACGACGCCGGAGGACGAACACCCCGATCACCGTGAGCGCCGCGAAGAACGAGAGCGTGAAGCCGATGTAGGTGAGCAGCTCGTCGAAGCTGGCGGTCAGCACCATGGCGATGCTGATCACCGCCTGGAGCCCGATCGCCAGGATCGGTCCGCCGCCCACACGCCTCCGCGAGAGCAGCGCGATGGTCGGATAGTCGCGGCCCATCGCCTCGTAGACGCGGGGCCCGGTCATCACCAGCGCGCCGACCGTCGAGACCAGGCCGATGGCGATGATCCCGGCGAGGGCGCGTCCCGCGCTCTGACCGAAGAGCTGGATCGCGGCGACGGCGCCGACCCTCTCCTCGGCGCCGATCAGAGTCGGGACGTCCGCGGCACCGATGAAGACCAGATTGAGGAAGAGGTAGAGCGCGGTGACGACTCCGGTGCCGAGCATCAGCGCGCGGGGGAGGTTGCGCTTTGGATCCCGCACCTCGCCGGCGACGTAGGCGGCGGCGTTCCAGCCGCTGTAGGAGAAGGAGACGTAGATCAATCCGACCGCGAAGGCGGGGGAGAGCAGCGCTGGACCGAATGCATGCTCGGTCGGCGCGTTGAGGCGGCTGAGATCGCCGTTCGCGAGGCCGAAGCCGATGAAGAGGCAGACGAGGAGGATCTTTCCTGCGGTGAAGGCATTCTGAAAGCGGCCGCCCACGCCGACCTCGAAGGCGTGCACCGCCGAGGTGCCGACGATCAGGGCGACGGCGACCGGGAGTGCGGGGAGCACGTCGCCTCCGAGGGCGAGGTCCGCATACTCGGCGAAGGCGATGGCCGACGCCGCGGTGGGCGCGGAGAAACCCACCACCAGCGAGGTGAAGCCCGCAGCGAATCCCACGCCTGGGTGATAGATCCGCGACAGGAGCTGGTACTCGCCGCCGTTGTGGGGGAGCGCGGCGACCAACTCCGCGTAGGCGAGGGCGCCGAAGAGGGCGACGGCGCCGCCCACGGCCCAGCTCGTCAGCACCGCGTAGATGGAGCCGATGTCGCGGAGCAGAAAGCCGGTGGTGGTGAAGACGCCGGTCCCCACCATGGAGGCGACCACCAGGAGCATCGCGGTGGGAAGCCCGAGGCGCCGGTCCACCTCCGCCCCAGCCCCCCCCTCCGCTGTGCGCTCTTCTCCCACATCCACGGTTTCGCCGAAACACCGCGAGTGCACAAGGTTTTCGGCGACCTCTGGGAAGGGGATCGGCGCAGGGGGCGTAGTAGAGGCCAGTTGATCGCTGGGCTCGGATGCCTCGCGAGGCTGGGCTTTACATGAACGTTTGGACCGATGGTGAGACGACGGTGGTGCTCGGGGCGCGAGGCCTGAGCGTTCACGATGCACGGGGGGCTCGCCGGATCGTCGGCGAGGAGCAGCTGGGCATGGCGCCGCCTTCGCCCAGTCGGAACGGCTATCGCTGGGCGCCCCGAACCCTTCTCGCCGTGACCCCCGGCGCCGAACGCGCGCTCTTCGCGGGGGGCCAGGGCGAGCCCGTGCTCGCGTCGCTCGATGGAAGCGCGCCCGAGACGCTTCCGCGCCGCCTCCTGGAAGCGGTCGCCCTGGGTGAGGACCGCTTCGCCGCGGTGCACGTCGCGCGGCTCAAAGGACGCGACGTCGCGCGGCTCGGGATCGGCGCCCTGCCCACCGGCAGGCGGGCGAAGTGGGCGGTCGATCTCGACCCGGCGCGCCCGACGCGCGTCGAGTGGCCGGCGGTGATCTGGAGGGACGGCGCGAACCCACCCTGGAGCCGTGCGCGTTGCTCCACCGAGGCTGCCGACGTGCGCCTCGATGCGAATCGTTTCGGCATCGCGCTTTCGGATTCGTCGAGCGGCACCATCGGCGTCGTGCGGCCCGGGGGGCGGAGCTTCGAGTCGGTGCTGCGCGTTCCCGCGTCGGCCGGCAGCCGATGCTGGGCATCGTGCACCGAGCACGGCGTCGTGGTGGGGCTGTGCGTCGAAGGGCGCGAGGGCGCGATCGTGCGCTTCGACGAGCGCGGCCGTCCCATCGTATGGGTGGAGCGCCCGGGGCTCGGCCCGGGGCGCGTGACCGACTCGGGCGATCTCGTCTACGCGATGCTCGGCGAAAAGGAGCTGCGGGTGGCCGACGCCGCGTCCCTCGACGATGCGGCCGCTCATCGCTTCGCGGGCGAAGACGCGACCGGAGACGCCTCGCTCTGGGTGGCCGAGCGGAGCGACGGAGGGCACGCCATCGCGCTGGGACTCGGCCATCAGTGGGTCGGCTTCGAAGGCGAGCTCGGGGCGGGTCGGTCGTGGCGGCTCGAGCAGCCCGACGACGCACCGATCAGCGAGCCGCCTCTCGAGGTGGAGGAAGCGATCGCATCTCGGCCGCCGAAGCCCGTCGAGCGTGTGCGGGGGCCGGCGCAGCTGAGCCTCGATCCCACCCGCAAGACGCCCGATTGGAGCTTCGACGACGGCTCGCCCTTCGAGATCCGCGTTCCCGTGGTGAGCATCGGCGGGGGCGCCAGGGGCCTCTTCATCGAGGTCGGTGGGGACGCCGTCGATCGGGGGATCATCGCTCCTCGAGCGGTAGAGGTCGCCGGCCTCTCCGTCGACGAAGGCGACTTCAGCGGCAAGCGACGGGTCAGCCTGCCGGACTACCAGATCGAAGCCGGCGCCGTGCTTCCCGACGTGAAGAAGGCACGCGAGCGCTTCGCCGCAGCCCCGGCCGACATGTTCCACACGGTGGTGATCCGCGGCAACGTCGCCGCCAAGGGCAGCGGCCTGCTCACCGTCCGGGTCGGCTTCGAAGGCGCGGGCACCACGGGCTCGCTGATGCGCGGGCGCTCGATCTCGGTCCAATGAGCACCGATTGCTGAGGACGGCGCTTCGTGGTCTAAACAGGCCTCGATGGCCGGCGAGCTACCCCCGATCGATCCCGACGAGCTCTTGCGCTTCGAAGCCCTCGATCCGCTCGAGCCCGAGGACCGCTCGATCCTCGCTTCGTTTCTGGTTCGCCGCCGTTTCGCGCCGCGCCAGACGCTCACCGTCGAGGGCGAGCTCGAGGACCAGATGTTCTTTCTGCTCTCGGGCGAGGCCAACATCGAAGCCGACGGGGTCAGCATCGGGCCGCTGCGCGAGGGCGAGCACTTCGGCGAGATGGGACTCGTGGGCGACTTGCCGCGCGCGGCCTCGGCGGTGGCGCGCACCGAGGTGGAGGTGGCCGTGCTCGACCGAGACGCCCTCGAAGGGCTCGCCGAGCGCGCGCCCAAGGTGGCCCTCCAGGTCGAGCGGATGCTCCTGCGCGGCGTGAGCGATCGTCTCGCGAGCTTCGCCAAGGACATGAGCGTGCTCCTCGACGAGCGGTCGCTGCCGCGGCGCACGACACTGACCGTTCACGTCGGGAGCAACGATTACGACGTACCGATGGGGACGGTGGTGCAGGAGCTGCTGCCCCGGCGCGTCGACGACCAGCTCGTGGTGGGCGCGCTCGTCGACCAACGGGCCAAGTCGCTGACCCATCGCCTGTCGTCGAACGCGAGCCTGGTCCCGCTCACCACAGCGCACTGGGAAGGGCAGCGGATCTATCAGCGGAGCCTCGGGCTGATGTTGGTGGAGGCTGCGCACCGTGTGGATCCGAGCCTGGTGGTGCGCCTCGGGCACTCGGTGGGTCTCGGTCAGCGGGTGCAGGTGGTCTCGAACGAGGGGATCGACGCGGTCGCGCTCGCGCGCCGCCTCGCCGAGGAGATGCGGGCGCTCGAAGCCGAGGACCGACGGCTTCGCGAGGAGTGGTGGATGGTGGGCGAGGCCGTCGCCTTCTTCGAGAAGCAGGGGTGGATGTCGGCGGCGAAGCTCCTCGACACCCACTACGACCCGGCGGTGCGGCTGGTGAGCTACGGCGAGATCCACGCGCTCAGGCAGGCGCCCTTCCTTCCGTCCACTGCCATGATGAAGCACTACGACGTCATCGCAGACGAGGCCGGGATCCTGCTCGTCTTCGGCTCCGAGTCGGCGAAGACCGGAACGTTCTCCGCTTGGCCCGGACAGAAAGAGGTCTTCAGCGAGGTTCGCATCGCTGCCGAGCACACCGGCCGGATGATGGAGCACCACGCGCGGTGGCTCGCGACGCTGGGCATCGACAGCGTGGGCGCCTTCAACCGGGCCTGCGTGACGGGGGACGTCTCGCAGCTCATCCGCGTCTCCGAAGGCTTTCAGGAGAAGCAGCTGTCGACCATCGCAGACGTGATTCACGAGCGCGGTGAGAGCGTGAAGGTCATCTGCATCGCCGGGCCCTCTTCGAGCGGAAAGAGCACCTTCATCCGCCGGCTGACCGTCCAGCTCCAGGTCAACGGGATGGCGCCGGTGGGTCTCGGCCTCGACGACTACTACATCGACCGCGAGGACACGCCGCGCGACGAAGAGGGCAATCTCGACTTCGAGGACTTCGGGGCCATTCGCGCCGATCTACTCGCGGAGCAGGTGACGGGGCTGCTCGCGGGCGAGATGGTGAAGACCGCCCATTACGATTTCAAGCGCGGCAAGTCCATGCCGCACGGCGGCAAGGAGCTGCGGCTCCTCGACAACGAGGTCTTGATCCTCGAAGGCATCCACGGCCTCAACCCCAGGCTCCTCGAGAGCGTCTCCGACGACCGCATCTATCGCATCTTCATCTGTCCTCTCGCCCAGCTCCCCCTCGATCGCGTCTCGCGCGTGCACGCGTCGGACCTGCGCCTGTTGCGCCGCATCGTCCGCGATCGACACAATCGCGGCAGCGACGCGGCCCGGACCATCGCCTGGTGGCCCTCGGTCCGGCGCGGCGAGCGCCGCAACATCTTCCCGTACCAGCACCTCGCCGACGCCGTCTTCGACACCTCGCTCATCTACGAGCTCTCCGTGCTGCGGGTCTTCGCCGAACGCTATCTCCTCGAAGTGCTTCGCCCCGACCCCGCGTACCCCACGGCCCACCGCCTGTTGAACCTGCTCTCGCGCTTCATCAGCATCTACCCGGACCACGTCCCCCCGACCTCGATCCTGCGCGAGTTCATCGGCGGCAGCGGCTTCGAGTACTGAGGGCGCTCGAAGCTCGCTCTAGTCTAGGGGCGCGCTTCGGCGGCGCGGCGGGCTTCGTTGAGGTCGCGGACGTGGAGGCGGTCTTCGGGGACGGCTTCGCGGGCGAGCTCGAGGAGGCGCGCGTGGTGGGTGAAGAAGAGGATCTGGAAAGTCTTCGAGACCTCGCCGAGCACCTCGAGGGCAGCGCGCGCGCGGTCGTCGTCGAAGTGGACGAGGCAATCGTCGAGGATGAGGGGTAGGGGGCCGTTTCGGTTGGCGAAGTCGAGGAGGGTGGCGAGCCGGAGAGCGAGGTAGAGCTGGTCCTTGGTGCCGTCCGAGAGCGCCTCCACCCCGACCTCCTCTCCGTCCGCGCGAACGCAACGGAGCACCGGCTCGTCGCCGTCCCCCATGCCGGTGCGTAGGGCCGAGTAGGCGCCGCGCGTCAGACGCGGGAAGAACGCGTTGGCCTTGTCGAGGATCGGGCCCTGGTTTTCGTCGCGATAACGCGCGATCTCGGCCCGCAGTACGGTCGCAGCGAGCCGCAGTCGCACGTAGCGATGGGCCTCCTCCTGCACCCGGGCCAGGACCGACTGCGCCTCTTCCGCTGCCTCCGAGGCGCGGACGTCTTCCCGGAAGCGAGCGAGGCCGCCTTCCTTTTCGCGCAGGTCATGGCGTGCGTCGTCCACCCGGTCCATCAGCTCCTCGATCTCGCGATCGATGTCCGCCTTGCGTCCCCGGCAACGCCCCAGGTCCAGGCCCTCGGTCTGCTCTTGGAGTGAGGCCAGGGGCTCACCTTCGCCGGCCTCCAGGAGATCCGCTTCGAGCGCGTCGATGGTGGCGTCGATCTCCTTCGCGCGTCTGGAGCGCGCCTCTGCTTCGTGGAGCGCTTCCAGGTCGGCCACGCCTGCAGCTTCGCAGAGCTGATGGAGCTCCTGCTCTGCCCGAGCGCGCTGCGCTTCGAGCTGCGCCACGCGCTCGCCGCGCTCGCCGAGCTCGTCGTCGAGCGCTGCGGCCTTGTCGCGGACGGCGTGTGCCTCGCTCACGGCGGCGATGAACCCGGCGGCGCGTTCGTCGAGGGGTCGATCCGCGAGATCCGGTGCGTGGGACGCGACCAGGCGGTCCAGATCCTCCGCGAAGCGCGCCGCGTCGCGCCCCATCTTATCGATGCGATCTTGAAGCGCGTCGAGCTGGTCGAGCTTGCGCTCGAGTTGGACCAGTACGCCGATCACCTCGCGCGCTTCCGCGGGGAGCGCTGACTCGCCCAAGCCCAGCGCCAGGGTGCGCGGCTTCCAATCGTCCTTCCATGCCTCGAGCGCGGCCTGGTGCTTCGCCAGCTTTCGCTCGAGCGCCTCGATCGATTTCGAGAGCCGGTTGCGGCGCTCACGATCCGCCTCGCGGCGGACGCGTCGCTCCTGCGCATCGGCGGTCGCCGCCTCCGCGGCCCGTGCGAGCGTCCGAAGGTCCCGCTCGGCCCCGCCGCCGAGCGCCTTGGCGAGCCGCGCGCGCACCTCCTCGACCCGCGCCGCGAGCGCCGCCTCTTCGGCACGTCCCGTCTCCACGAGCTCCCAGGCCGCCACGAGCTCGGCGTGTCGCGCATGAAAGGCGCGCATCTGCTCGGCGTCCTCGCCTTCGACGCCGAGCGAGCGCCACCGCGCGCGCGTGGCCTCGTCGTGCGCTTTGGCCGTCGCCTCGGCCTCCTTCAGCCGCTCCTCGGCGCGCGCCAGCGCCCGCGCCGCTTCTCGCTGCGCGGTCTCGAGGCGCGCCCGCTTGGCGACGCGATCCGCCTCGCGCCGCATGGCGTCGCTGGTGCCATCCGCGCGCGCGACGGCGTCCTCGTACGCCTCGGGGTCCGGGTCGTCGAGCCCCAGGGCCTCCTGCCCGTTGCGCTCGTCCGCGTCGTCCTCCATCGAGCGGCGGAGTGCGGCCCACAGGCGGTCCCGGTCTCGCCTCTGCCCCTCGAGATCGCGTTCGGTGGGCACCGCGCCCTTTCGCGCTTCTTCTTCGATCTCCGACTCGAGAGCAGCGAGCTCCGCAGCGCGCTCCTCGCGCTTGGCCCGCGCATCGGTGACGGCGCGGACGCACTCTCGCCGCGCCTCCACGTCCCGGTCCACCTGCGCGCGGTCGGGCACCCTCAGGCCTGCGGCCTCGGCCGCGCTCCCCTCGAACCCCGGGAGGGCCTTCGCCCTTCGCTCGGCGGCCTCCGCCTTCGCCGCGAGCTCGGCCCTGAGCGCGGCGAGCCGCGTTGGGGCGTCGCCGAGGTCCCGCGCCGCTTCCAGAGAGGCGGTGAGCTCCGTCGTGTCGTCGCTGCCCACCTCGCCAGCGCTCTCTGTGATCTCCTCGCGCTCCGCGAGCGCGGCATCGAGGTTGTCCCGTGCGTTGGCCAGGTTCGAAACGAGCTCGCCGTGCGCATCGGCGAGATGCGCGAGGGCCGCGCGATCGGCGGGCTGGATGATGAGAGTGCGCGCGTCGGTGAGCTTCGCTTCCGGGCGCACGCGGGCCACGATGCGCTCCGCTTCGCGCGCAGCCGCGTCACGTTCCGCCTCGCGCTTGCGAAGGTCCATGTCGTCCTTGCGATGAACGCTGAAGCGATCAGCGAGGTCCGAGAGAACATCGACAGGCACCTCGGCGACCGCGGCGCGCGGCGGGAGCGCGTGCCGTTGCTTTTGGAGTCGTGCGACCTCGTCCGCCTCGAAATCGAGCGTCCGTCGCGCCTCGTCCGCCGCCTTTTCGGCGCGCGCTCGCGCCTCGACCGATTCCGGGGCGATGGCGATCACGGTCCCGAGCGCCTCGCGCTCCTGACGGGCGAGCACCAACTTCTTGAGCAGCGGGATCACTCGGAGCGCGCGCTCGACCTGGTAGCGTTCGGCGTGGAGCTCGGCCCGCTGGGCTTCGAGATGCTCGAGCGTCGTTCGCGCTCCTTCGAGCGCCGCCACCTGCGTCTTGTAACCCTCGGGGGTGAACCCCGCGTCCCTCACGCGGCGTTGGGCTTCCTTGTATTCGGCGAGCGCCGCGTTCAGCGTCTTCTTCTGCTTGCCTCGGGCGGTGAAGATGGCATCGGCTTCTTCGTCGAGCTTGGTGACGACGGTGTGGATGCCCCCACCCAGGCTCGCGCCGTAGAGGCTCTGGCCAACGTCGCCGCCGCTCGAGAGGAGCTCGGCCGCGCCCTCGCGGAGCGTCTCGTGATCGAGGCCGAACATCCGCGCGAATTCCTGCTCCGAGACGTGAGCCAAGAGGCGCTGCATCACGGCTTCGTCGATCGGCTGCTCGTCGGGCCCGAGGAGGGTGTTCTTGTTGCCCTTCTTTCGAAGGAGCTCGTGGACCGCCCCCTCTTCGTCGACCAGGCGCGCCCCGATACGGAGCTTGGGCATCCGGTGCCGATGAGCGTCCGTGGTCCGCGGAGGGATCCCGAAGAAGAGACCGAAGAGCGCGCGCAGGGTGGTGCTCTTGCCTGCCTCGTTGTGACCGTAGATCACGTGCAGGCCGGGACCGCCGGCGTCGAGATCGACCCGCACGTCGTCAAAAGGCCCAAAAGCCTTCAGGTGGAGCTCGGCGATCCTCACTCGTCACCACCCCTCGCGAGCAGCCGCGGCAACAGGAGCTGAGTCGCGTCGCGGAGAGCATCGGCGAGGTAGGTGGGGTCGTCGAGGCGCACGCCGTCGTCGCCCTCTCGCGCCTCCCGAGGGAGCTTCGAGATCAGGTCCTCGAACGCGTGGGCGTGCTCGGCGAGGGCTTCGGGATCGTCGGAGAGGGACTGGAGCCGCCGGAAGAGGGCGCCGAGCGCGTCGTCCTTCGACGTGAGCTCGTGGAGGTCGACCCGCGCCGCGGTGCGCAGCCGTACCTTCTCGATCCACGTGTCTCCCACGTCAATCCCAGCGACGCGGAGCTGCTCCTCCCATCGCTCGGGCTCGCGCGCGAGCTCCCCATGCGCCGCGGTCTCACCCTCGATGGTGATGCGCGCCGCCACCAGCCGGTCCTCTCCGGCCTCCTCGACGGCGGCCTCGAGCATCTGTCGCGCTCGCTCCACGACGTCGTCCGGGTGTGCGGCGTCGGTCGCGTCCACGACCAGGTGCGCCCAGCGCACCACATCCAGGGGCCGGTGCTCCACGGTGGCGATGCGATCCCCCTCGATGGTGATGAGGGTCGCGCCTTTCGGGCCAGTCTCCTTCGCGTGACGCCCCTGGGTGTTGCCCGGGTAGACGATCCACGGGTCTTCAGCGAGAACCTCGCGGGCGTGGACATGACCCAGGGCCCAGTAGTCGTAGCCCTTGCTCGACAGGACGTCGACGCTGGTCGGTGCGTAGGGCGCATGACCCGGACGACCGTCGAGGGAGGTGTGGAGCATGCCGATGTTCAAGAGCCCCGAGCGCGCGTCGGGATAGGCCCGCGCCGAATCCTCGTCGACCACTCGTTTGGCGAATCCCTGACCGTGGATGGCGAGGCCCAGCTCCTCGTCGACGACCGTCACGGGCTTCCTCGTGCTGAGCTCCACCACGTTGTCGGGCAGCGTCAGCTTCTTGCTCATCTTGCTCGCGGCGTCGTGGTTGCCCCGGATGGACAAGACGCGCACCCCCGCGTCCTTCAGCCGCGCCATCTGGCCGGCGAAGAACAGCCCGGTCGAATAGTCCTTCCAGTCCCCGTCGAAGACGTCCCCCGCCAGGAGCAGCACGGTCGCTTCCTCCGCGATGCAGAGGTCGACCAGGTTCACGAGCGCTTCGCGGGTCGCCCCGCGGATCCGCTCCACGGGCGCGTTCGGATAGCGCTGAAGCCCGCGGAGCGGGCTGTCGACGTGCAAATCTGCAGCGTGAACGATCTTCACGGCGGAATCGGCTCCCCTCGGTACAGAGGGAGACGCACGATAGCAGCCGGAACTGACAGCGACGAGCCCACCCGGGGTATCCTGGGCCCATGACGCGCTTCACCCAGATCCTTCTCCTCGCCTCGACCTCCACCCTCGTCGCCTGCGGTGGTGGGGTCGACTCCGATCAGGCCGCCGAGGCCGCCTACCTCGGCCTCGACGAGATGGTGGGCAAGTCCCTGACCCTCGGCTTCGACGGCTTCAACGCGGCGACCAGCGCCAACATCCCCACCCAGATGACGATGGGTGACGTCACCGGCACCCTCACCGTCTCCGGGCAGGTGGACATGGGCGCCTCGGCCAACAAGGAGATGCGCCTGCTCCTCGACGTCGTCGAGTACCGCGACCTCGAGCCGACGACCGACAACGATCTGGTCATCACCTACGACACTCCCGACGGCACGCCGGCGAACCTCGACCTCAGCCTTCGCGGCATCCCGGACGCGACGCTCACCGGCACCCTGATGGGCACCTTTCACATGACGGGTGACATCGAAGGCGACGTGACGCTGAACCTCACCATCGACGGCATGACGGAAGCCGACCCCGCCAACGCTGACAACGTTCGGCGCATCGAAGGCTCGACCTCGGTCACGGGCACCGCGACCAGCGACTTCGGCACCTTCAACGTCGACGTCACGATCTGATTCGGGCTCGAGGGTCGACCGATGACGGTTGCTATCCGTCCGTGCGTTCCTAAAGAGCCTCCGTGGCCGTGTGGCTCGCCCGCGCCACGAAGCTCGCCCACTACCAGGTGATGGGCGTGGAACACGTATGGTCGTCGACGTCTACTGTCACGTTTGCCGAGACATCACGCCTCTGACGAGAGCCCACGACCGCCGCCGAACGATTCGGTGCGGCACGTGCTGGACGGAGCTGAGAGAGGAAGCGCGCTTCGCGGCGCCCGTCGAGGAGCCGCCGTCCAGCCGTGTCCGACGCAACATCGAGGGAGGCGAGATCGGAGGGGCCTATCGTTCACGGGCAAGCCGGCCCACGTTGCGCCTCGACCTTCTGAACAATCGGGGCGAGCCCACCCTCACGATCGGAGCCGTTCTCTTCCTCGGTTTGTTCGCCGCGGCGTCTCTGTGGGTCGGCGACTTCCTCTTCAACCTCCTCTTCCTCCCCTTCATCGGTTTCACTGCCAGCGTGTTCGTCTCGGGTGAGCTCGAGCGGAGCACCGTATGGGTGGATGGGCGGCACGTTCGATCGGTGACCCAGCCGCTCGGGGCAGAGTTCGAGGTGCTCGTCTCCGACATCACCGGCGTGTTCGTGGACCAGGAGCTCACGGCTCTGCAATCCATCTCCTCCGTCGTGCTGGTGCTCGAGGACGGGAGCGAGGTCTCGATCTTTCGATCCTCGGCGCCCAACCGCGCGCATTGGCTGGCCTGGGCCATCGCGCATCACCTCGGGATCCGCTCGACCGAGCCCGTCCAGCTTCGCGTCGGGCCAGCGATCTCGGAGGCAGCGATCTCGGAGGCCGAGACCGAGGCAGAGGCGGAGGCGACGGCCACCATCGACGCCTCCCCCGACCAAAGGGAAGAGCCGTGACCGGCCGCTGCCGCACCACGTCCCGCCGAGGCTGATGGGGTCGGTCGGATGCGACCTCTCGATCCGTCGAATCTGAACGTCTTCTCGGAATGTTCGCCGCCACAGGCACTCCCCACCAGCACCCGCGCGACGAACCCGGAGCGCATTGGACCAGGCACTAGCGTATCGTGCATCGACGATGGAGCCCGTCCACCTCCGCGAAACCGTCGCCACCGCCCTCGCGCTGATGGTGCTTTGGGCGTGCGGCGCGCGGAGCGGTCTCGAGGTCGAGGCCGCGGACGCGGCCGCGTCGACCGACGCTCGGCCGGACGGAGCGTCCACACCGCCGCTTCCGCCATGTGAAGACTTCGATGATGGTCCGGAGCTCGTCTCGGTGACGCCCACTGGAGACGCCTCCGTCGGAGGTGCGGGGTCGCCCACCATCTCCGCCGATGGTCGCTTTGTCGCCTTCGTTTCCTCGGCGGGAGACCTGGTCGCTGGCGACGACAATGGCGAGCTCGACGTCTTCGTCCGTGATCGCGCCGCAGAGACGACCATCCGCGCCAGTGTGGCCACAGACGGCACGGAGGGTGACGACGCCTCGGGTTTTCGACTCATCTCGGGTCGGCCGTCGCTGAGCGACGACGGGTCGCTGGTCGCCTTTCCTTCGAACAGCGACCGGCTCCATCCAGAAGACGTCAACTCCCGGACCGACGTCTACGTTCACTCGCTCCTGACGGGCGAGACGCGGTTCGTACGGTATCCCGATGACCGCTTCGTCGGAGGCGACGCGCCCGTCCTCTCGGGCGACGGCCGCTTCATCGCTTTCGCCATGCTTCAGATCGCATGGGATAGTGACGATGAGATTGCTGCGTTCCAGCCCGTTCGCGTCTCGCTCGAGACGGGGGAGAGCCAGATGCTTTCCGTCGATCCATCCGGGCGCCCCGGGGACGCGGCCGATGACCTCCTCTCAGGCGTCTCGCTGACCGAACGTGTTCTTTCGATCGACCGCGCCGGTCGCTTCGTTGCGTTCGCCTCGGGAAGCCAGAACATAGATCCGACCGCGGATCGCTTCCCGGACGTCTTCGTTCGCGACGCCCAGCGCGAAGTCCTCGAAGAAGAGAGCGAGGGGGGAGACGACGACAGCCTCGCCCCGTCGATCAGCGGAGACGGTCGCTTCGTCGCGTTCAACAGCAGCGCGACCACCTTCGAGGATGGGGAGACGCGCGTCTACGTGAGAGACCGCGAGAGCGGCTCCCTCTCCGCCGTACCCCAGGCTGCCGGCTTTCCGGTGATCTCCGCCGACGGCCGCTTCGTCACCTTCGTGTGGGAGCGTCGCGTCTACGTCTACGATCGCCTGACCGGTGCCCGCGCCGAGCTGCACCCCAGCGAGCTCGGGGAGGACGACATCCAGTCCGAGCCCTACCTCAGCCACGACGGCTGCTGGGTGACCCATCTCGTCAGCCGCGGCGCGGTTACTCAGGTGTGGGTCGTCCGCAATCCGCTTCGATGAGGCCCTCGAGCCCATCTCGAGAGCTTGAGATGGGCTCTCGTGTGGGCATTCAAACGCCGTTCTTTTTCGTCTCAGCGTCGCAAGCCGTGCTTTCGCAGCCGGTAGAGGAGCTTCTGGCGCGAGATCTGGAGGTAGCGGGCGGTGCGCGAAACGTTGCCGTGGTTTCGTTCGAGGGCCGCACGCAGCGTCGCACGCTCGAGCTCGTCCAGCGAGAAGCTGCCGGACGGAAGGCGAACGTCCAACCGTTCATCGCTTTCGCACGCCGGGGCGTCCGTGTTGCCGACCTCCACCACGCCGGAGAGCCGGAGCTGCAGGTGTTCGCGATCGATCGTGTCGGTGTTCTCGAGGAGGATTACGCGCTCGATGATGTTCCTGAGCTCCCGTACGTTGCCGGGAAACGGGTAACGCATCAGCGCGGCAGCCGCGTCGTCGGCGAGCTCGCGTTCGGGTAGCCCGTAGCGCTTGCACGTCGAGCGGATGAAGCTGCGCGCGAGCAGGAGCCTGTCCTCGCCGCGCTCGCGCAGTGGTGGCATCTCGATGTGCACCACGTTCAGTCGGTGATAGAGGTCGGCCCGGAAGCGGCTCTGCTCCACGAGCGATGGAATGTGCTCGTGGGTCGCGGCGACGATTTGAACGTCCACCGCGATCGGCGTGCTCGACCCGATGCGTCGGAACTGCTGGTCCTCGATGACCTTGAGGAGACGACTCTGCAGGTCCAACGACATGGAACCGATCTCGTCGAGGAAGATGCTTCCGCGGTCGGCCGTCTCGAACAGCCCCTCCCTCGCACGCTTGGCGTCCGTGAAGGCACCACGTTCGTGGCCGAAGAGCTCGGCCTCGATCATCGGCGCCGGCAGCGCGGCACAGTTGATGTCCACGAAGGCAGCGTTGCGTCGCGCGCCTCCATAGTGGAGGGCCTTGGCGACCAATCCCTTTCCGGTGCCGGTCTCACCGCTGATGAGGATGCTCGTCGGGGTGGCGCTCACGTGGGAGCAGATCTGGTCCACCATCGCCCGAACCCGTCGCATGCCCGCGGACTCGCCGATCAGGGCGTTCGCGCCACCGTCTGCGGCGTCTTTGCGCCGCAAATACCGCAGATGGGTGTCGTGGCGGCGCGCTCCGAGCAGCACACCGATGGAAGCCAGCAGGTCGTTGGTCGCTGGCAGGGGCTCGGCGAAATGCTCGCTGGCGCCGAGGGCCATCGCCCGCGCGGCGTTCGGGATGGTCGCGTCCGAACCACACACGACGATCGGGATCCCCTGATCGACTTCGCGAAGCTGCGCCAGAACTCTCGTCCCATCCCGACCTTCGAGCGGTAGGAGGACGAGAACCATGTCCGCGCCGTGTTCGCGAAGCTGATCGAGCGCTTCGATCTCTCCAAACGACACGACGGGCGCGTGCCCCCGGGCGAGAAGACGCTCCTCCACGAGGTGGCTCAGTCTTCCCTCCGGACCCAGTACGACGATTCGGAATCGGTCCGAATCAATGTCGACTTTCCGCTTTTGCAGCAAGACGTGGTTAGCGTATCAGGATCGTCATGCCGAAAGGTTCAAATCCCCGCGAGCACACGCGTGCGTCGCTCGAGCCCACCGGAGCGGAGATGTCCGCTCTCGTCGAGTACGCAATGCGTCACATCTTGGTGTACGTCCAATCGCTTACAGACCAAGGTACGGGCGAGATGGGTGCGGGCGGTGATCGCGTCGTCGAGCTGCTCGAGGAAGCGCTGCCCGAACGAGGCATGTCGCCTGACGTCCTCTTCGAGCTCCTCTTTCGCGACGTGATCCCGACGGGCATCAACACCGCGAGCCCCGGTCACCTTTCGTACATCCCGAACGGTGGAGTTTTTCACACCGCGGTCGCCGAGCTCATCGCCGCGTCGACGAACCGCTACGTGGCGTACTGGGCGGCGGGGCCTGGCCTCGCCCAGTTGGAGCTCACCGTTCTGCGTTGGCTCTGCGACCTCGTCGGTTACACGCGCGCGTCATCGGGCGTGCTCACTTCCGGGGGCTCCATCGCAAACCTGATGGCCCTCGTCACCGCTCGGCGCTCCCTTCTCCCAGCGGACTTCTCCCGCGGCGCGATCTACGCGTCCGATCAGATGCACCACTCCATCCGGAAGGCTGCGCTCATCGCCGGCTTTCCTCCCGAGCAGGTGCGTATCGTGCCTTCCGATGGCGAATTCCGGATGGATATCGAGAGCTTGAGGGCCCAGGTTTCCCGGGATCGTGCGAAGGGATCGGCACCGTTCTTCGTCGTCGCCACCGCGGGCACGACGAACACCGGCGCCGTCGACGATATCGCGGGGCTCGCCGATTTTTGTGCAGAACAGAAGATGTGGCTCCACGTGGACGCCGCTTATGGTGGCTTCTTCTTGCTGACCGAGCGTGGTCGGAGCGTGATGCACGGAATCGAGCGCGCCGACTCCGTGGTGCTCGATCCCCACAAGAGTCTCTTCCTGCCCTTCGGCACAGGATCGCTCTTGGTCAAGGACGGTGAGCGCCTCGAGCACGCCCATCGAGTCCACTCCGAGTACATCTCGGCCGCCGTGGAAGCAGGCGAGGTGGCTCGGGCGACCAACTTCGCCGACCTGTCGCTCGAGATGAGTCGCGCGCCTCGGGGGTTACGCCTGTGGCTACCGCTCAAGCTCCTCGGCGCCTCAGCCTTTCGCGACGCGCTGGATGAGAAACTGGACCTCGCCGCCTGGTGTGAGGAGCAACTTCGCGAGCGCTCGTTCGTCCGCCTGATGTCGCCCACCCATCTGTCGACCGTCGCATTTCGCGTCGTGGTCGAGGGCGCGTCGGAGGACGAGCTCGACGAGCTCAACCAGCAGGTGCTCGCGGGGATCAACCGTCGAGGTCGCGTGCACCTGTCGCACACGATCCTCCATGGCCGCGAAGTCATTCGTGTGTGCGTGCTCTCGTTTCGCACACACCGCGTTCACCTCGAGGCGTTCCTCGAGGACCTGGACGCGACGGTCGCGGAGCTGACCTGATCTCCATCAATCGTCGGCGCTCATTCCGCCGACTCCGCGAGGGGGGAAGGATCGAGATCCTCCTCGAGCCAGCGGCGGAGCGGCTCGATGTGCACCTGATCCGACCAGTCCGCGGAAATGTCCTCCATGACGTGGTGCGTCGCGACGAGTCGGCCCCTCGCGTAGCGGCGAACGATGGGATGGAGGGCCTCGCTTTCGTGGGCATTGTCCGCGTCATCGCGGTGTGGACGCTCGAAATCGAAAGGATCCGGTGCATCTTCGCCGAACTCGAGCGTGACCACGTAGTAGTGTGGGCTCGTCGCGATCTCGGTCTCGGCGATCCACTCCCTGGGAACGTCGTGGTAGTGGCTCACGCCGCCGTCGTCTCCGACCACCAGCACGTCACAGAAGAAGCCGAACTGCTGCCACAGCGCCGAGCTTCGGTTGACACGTTCGATGATCAGATTCGTCATCGAGGCCGCGTCACGTGGGATCTCGGTGTGGGGGATCGGGACCCCGTGCAGCTCTTCTTCCAAGAACCAGAAGAGCGCTCGCGCGTTGTAGCGAAAGCCGTGGATGAACGCGCTCGTCGTCTTCTTGTAGTCGAGAGCCTGGGTGGGAGCGCCGGCGAAGTAGAGGCCGGGTACGTTGACCGACTCCCATCGAGTCGTCTGTGCGGGGAATCGGTCGTGGATGGTCAGCTCCGGCCGGCAGCTGTCGTCGAAGATGGACGCGTCGAACTTGAACCCCGTGCAGACGAGGACCGCATCGTAGAGAAGCTCTTCGGACTCCCGTGCGTGCTTGTAGTCGAACACCGCCGCGATCCGACCGTCCTTCTCGTAGAGGCGCGCGACGTTGGCGTCGATGACGACGTTCTGGCCCTTGAGGCGGTAGGTGTCCAAGACCTCGTTGTTGACCGCCCGCAGGTGACCGACGAATCGCGTCTTCCACGCCATGCGAAGGGGCTCCGGGCTCGCGAGATGAACACTCACCGTGTGGGCGAGGAGATTCTGTGCGGTCTCGAAGCCCGAGTTGCCCTTTCCGAGAACCAATACGCGCTTCCCTTCGAAATCCTCGGGCGCGACGGACATCTCGACATAGCTCTGGGCGAGCTCGATGCCTTCGATGTCCGGGACGTGAGCCTTCGGGATTCCGGTCGCGACCACCAGGCGCGAGCATCGATACTCGTCTCCGCCCGCCGTGCTCAAAACGAAGCCCTCCGCGTCGCGATGGACCCGCTTTACCTCGGTTTTCTCGTGGATTTTGATGTTTTTTGCGCGAGCGAACTCGCGAAGGTAGGCGACGAGCTCCTCCCGATCCGGGAAATACGCGTCCGAGAAGTCACGCATCCACGGCGTGGGGGACTCGTCGTCTGCGTCGACTAGAAGCGAGTTCCAATCCCATCGCAGGTTGGCTTCTTCATCGTCGGTTCCGGTGAAGCGCTTGTTGATCGAGAGCAGCGTTCGATGGCGTGGATAGCTCTTGAAGAACTCGCCTGCCTCTCCTCGCTCCAACACGACGTAGTCCCGCCCCGCGCGCTCCAGATAATACCCGAGCTGCAAACCGGCCGGCCCAGCACCCACGACGATGGTCTCGTAGTCGCGCCTGATAGACATGACCTCCCCTTTCCCCCTTTCGAAGTGCGCGCGCGTTTCGCGGTCCGCGTTCGCGCTCAGTTGTAGATCGTCTCGTGAGGCGTCGCCAGGATCAGTCGACGACTCCGAGGTTCTCCGCACTGCGGTCCGGAGTTCCCATGTTCGTCAGGTGCACGAGGTTGGCGACGCAGTTGTCGTCCTCGTCCGTCTCTGCGATCTCACCATCGGGGTCGGCGCAGTTCTCGAGACGGTAGTAACCATCCGGTACGCCCGTGACCTCGATGTACTGATCGGGGAGGTACCACTCGTAGATGTCGTTCCATCCGTTGGAGATGCCCTGGACGATGTATCCGTGCTCTTCGTCGAACTGGGTGGGGAAGAGGCAGTCGGGCGCGTTGTAGGTCCGAGGGCCGTCGCCCTTGACCTCGAGCTCGTCGATCTCGACGTCCACCATGCAGAAGCTCACCTTGCGACCGTCGCGGATCGGCGCGCTTCCCAGACGATCTCCTTGCGCATTCGACACCCAGAGGGTCGCCCCCGCGAAGCTCGAGTAGTGGAAATGCTGGTGGATGTCGTGGAACTCGAACTCTCCCGCGTCGCGGTCGAAATAGGACCCGTCGCTGCGATAAACGCGCTGAATTGCCGTGCCGCTGTCGACAAAGCCATCCAGCGGAAGGGGGAATCGGAGCTCGGCGGCGGCTTCACCCGTGTTGGCGATCACCTGATCGAAGCGAAGACAGGTCTGGGCTCCCGCCTCCAGGCGTTCGCTCTCGAAACACGTCTCGCCGGGGGCCGGATCCGGCTCGAAGAGCGGGAACGAAGGGGTGTCGAAGGTGACGGTGCGCGCGGAGCGGAACTCGAGATTGGGCTGCAGGGGCCGAACCGGCTGGCGGAACGGTCGATACTCGATCTCGACCACCGCCTCGTAGTCGACCGAGGGGTTGAGGTTGTAGGACGGGTCGGTGACGATCCACGCCGTGTAGTCGCCGTTCTCCGGCGACTCCAACAGAAGTGACTGGCTCGTGGAGATGATCCCCTCGGACGAGGCGACCCGAACACCGTCCTTGTAGAGATACACGTTGAGCGTGTCGAACTCGCCACAACATCCAGGGACGCCAGGGGGCAGCATGTGCGTGCCGGGATCGCCGAACCAGCGCAGCGCGACCTGAAGCCCTCCGGTACGGTTCGGATTGGCGAAGGCCGCAGGCGACATGTCGACGGTGAAGTCGAGTCGCTCGCAGCTCGCTCCCTCGCACTCGGGCACCTCCGTGCCGGTGTAGGCATCCTCGGGCCCCACGCTCCCGGAATGCACCAGGCGGTCGAAGTACGAGTCGATCACGCCCACCTCGAGCGCCGCCCCGGTTCCTCCCACCGCGTCTACGTTTGCACACCCGACGCCGCCCACGAGTAGCGCCAACCCCACTTGCCGGAAAAACTTCATGCGCTGCTCTAAAGCAAGAGACGCACCGGCCGAAAACATTGAAAGAAAGCAATGTCAGAGGTGTTTCATATGAATCACCTTTCGCGCCGTCGTGTTCGCATTTCGTCTTTGAGGCGTGAATTACGCTGTCTCAGTAGCGATCCGGCGACCAACTGTTCCATTTGCAATAGCTGGTCGAAATCAAACACATGTCTCATTTGAAACACCCGTCGATTGTTCGTTGAACGCGTGTGCGTCGATGTGCTAACTGCGCCTAGACCGATGACTCTTACGGCGATCAGGGGAGCGCTGCTCGATGAGCTCGCGGGAGACTCGGCGCGGCTTCATTTCATCAACACGCGGCTCATCCTCACGATCGGAGTGAATCTGAATGAGATTACCCCCGCCATCGACGAGGATGCCGCGATGGCCGACTCCGCGCTCGTGACTCTCCGCAAGATGGGCTTTCTTCGGGGCAACGTGGGGGCAGGCAAGTGAGTGGCGTGAAGAGCGTTCATACCGAGCGTCCCACGACGTCGGAAGCATCGGCGCATCTCGTCGAGCAGTTGAAGGGTGAGGACCCGGCGGTCATCGTGTACTTCACCTGGCACGAGCACGACGGTGCAGCCATTGGCAAGGCGCTCAAGGACGCGCACCCCAAGGCGCACGTCCTCGGGGCGACGACCGCGGGCGAGTTCACCCACGAGCGCTATGGTCACGACGGGGTCGTCGCCATCGCGCTCGGTGATGCGAAGGTGGCTCGCGCCGCTTCTGCCTGGGTGCGCATGGACGCCGGCGTCGAGGCCGGCATGAAGGCCGCGGTCGCGAAGCTCAGCGAGGCGTTCGGAGACCTCCGCGAGCTCGATCCGAAGAAGCACGTGGGAATCGTCCTCAACTCGTTCATGCCGCCCCACGAGGAAGAGGTGAACGAGGCGCTGGGACATGCCGCTCCGCTGCTCTCCTTCGTCGGAGGATCCGCCGGAGACAACTACAAGGTCGAGAAGTCCTGGGTGTTCCTGGACGGCGAGGCCTCCGATGACGCCAGCGTTCTGTTGCTCATGGAGATGGCGGTTCCCTTCGCGGTGGTGAAGACGTCGAGCTTCGCGCCCACCGACAAGACGATGGAGATCACCCGCATCGAGGGCCGCGTGGTCTACGAGATCAACGGCGGTCCAGCGGTGCCGACCTACGCGGAGGCGGTCGGTGTCGAAGTCGAGGCGCTAGACCATCCCGTCTACCTGCAGAATCCCTTCGGGTTGATGATCGATGGGCGGCCCTGGGTTCGAAGCCCCATTCAGGCGCTCCCCGACGGCGGCCTGCTCATGGGCGCCGCGATGGTCGAGGGGTCCACGTTGAACCTCATGCATCCCACCGACCTCTTTGCCGACACGTCGGCGGCGCTCGCCGATGGAGCCGAACGCCTCGGCAAAGCGCCTTCCGCCGGGATCATGTTCAACTGCGCGCACCGCTCCATCGGAATCGAGATGCAGGGTCTACAAGACCGATTCTCAGAGCTCTTCCGGGCGTATCCGGTCGCTGGGTTCAACTCCTACGGCGAGAGCTACCTGACGCACATCAATCAGACGCTCATCGGTCTGTTGATCGGCTGAGATCCGGCGGGCGCTCGAGCCCGGCGATGGCGCTCACGGCGCTGCGTCGGCGTTCGTGGTCCAGGTGAGCTCGAAATGGAGCGCCTGGCCGCGTTCGGTGAGGTCGGAGCGTGCGGAGCGTGCGCCGATCAAAAGCGCGACGCCTTCGAACGCGGCGCCGATGCCAGTCGCGTAGTGGTGGTCGCGCACGAGCTCGGGGACGTCGTCGATGACGATGACCGCGCCGCCATCCCATTCGCGGTCGATCCGGAGCGTGCCGCAGTTGCGATAGATCAGGTTCCAACCTCCAGGGAGGCGCCGCACGGCGTGGCGAGGACCGAAACCGAGTCGAGTGAGCCCGCTCATGAGCGGCTCCAACAGAGGTCCCTTCGCCGACTCGGCGATGGCGTTGCGACACCAGGCGGCGAACCGTTTCTCGCCGCACCGGTGGACGACGCGGTTGCTCAAGGCGACGTCGAGCTCCACCGGAAGCCAGGTCGTACGCACCGACGACTCGATGGTGGCGATGACGGCGTCGCAATCCTCGCGGACGCGCAGCCCCTCCGCGCCGAGCCGCGACAGCGCGGTCACGTTGGAGCGCATGTGGCTCGCGCGCATCTCCGGGGTCGGGTCCACGTATCGAAGAGTCTAAGGGACGACGGGCGCCATGCGGGCCATCAGTCGGTTCGCGAAGTCCATGAGCGGATGGCGGCCAGGAGCGTGTCCGCCTCCACGGGCTTCGTGACGTAGTCCGACGCTCCCGCCTTCAGGCAGTTCTCCCGATCTTCGTGCATCGCCTTCGCCGTGAGCGCGATGATCGGGAGGTTCTGCCATCTTGGCTCGTCACGAATTCGTCCGATGGCCTCGAGGCCATCCATCTCCGGCATCATGATATCCATCAGCACCACATCGACGTCGGAGTTCTCCTCGAGGCGCTCGATGGCCTGCACGCCATTTTCGGCGTGGATGACCTCGAGGCCCTCACCCTCCAGGACCGCGGTGATGGCGAAGAGGTTGCGGACGTCGTCGTCCGCGAGCAGGATCTTCTCCCCCGAAGCTCGATGTCGGCGCTCTGCAGGCGCGCGTCCGCCTCGTCGAGGAGGCGCACGAGCTGTCGAGTGTCGAAAGGCCTCACCCGCAGAGAGTCGACGCCAGGCTCGCCGGCTTCGCCAGTCACGAACAAGGTGGCGTCACTGGTCAGCGGGTCACGCCTGAGCTGTTCGACCAGCGCATGCGTATCGGTTTCGGGCAGATCCGAGTTGAGCGCGATGACCGCGGGCGAAAGCTCGTGGGCCATGGCCAATCCCGCGCGCGCGGTCGGTGCCACGACCGCGCGCCATCCACGGTTCTGGCCGGCACGCGCGAAACGCTCACCCAGCGACGGATCGTCGTCGATGAAGAGTAGGACTCGCCCCGCGCCGGACCCGTTCGTCTTGCCGTTTCCGTTACCGTTGCCCCGCTCTCGACCATCGGCGCGGGGAGGTAACGAGGATCTCGCGGTGTCCGCCATGGGGAGGTAGAGGCTGAAGGCGCTGCCCTCGCCCAGATGGCTCTCCACACAGAGCTCCCCTCCCAGGAGCGTCGCGAGCTCGCGGCTGATGGACAGACCCAGGCCGGTGCCGCGGTAGCGCCGGCTGGTACCCCCATCGGACTGTTGGAACGCCTCGAAGATGATCTGCTGCTCGTCCTCGGCGATGCCGATGCCAGTGTCGATCACGCGGAACGCGACCACCGGCCCGCTGCCCTTCAGGCTTCCTTGCGGCGACCAACCGCTTTCGGCGACCTCCACGCGAACCGTGACACCGCCTTGATGGGTGAACTTGAACGCGTTGGACAGCAGGTTGCGGAGAACCTGGCGCAGCCGCATTTCGTCGGTGACGATCTCCGGAGGAACGGAGCCATCGATGTCGATGGTGAAGCCCAGGTCGCGATCGTCAGCCACCTGCCGGAACGACCTCTCCAGATACTCTTCGAGCGCGTCGACGCTGACGTGATCGACGTGTACCGCCATCGTGCCGGACTCGACCTTGGCGAGGTCCAGAATCTCGTCGATCAGGTCCATCAGGTCCGAGCCCGCGTCGTGAATGGTGCGTGCATACTCGAGCTTGTCGGCGTCGAGGTGTTTGCGGGGATTGTCCGCGAGCCGCCGGGACAGGATGAGCAGGCTGTTGAGCGGCGTCCGGAGCTCGTGGGACATGTTGGCGAGGAACTGCGACTTGTACTTGGATGTGAGGGCGAGCTGCTCGGCCTTCTCTTCGAGTGCCTGCTTTGCCATCTCGACCTCGTGGTTCTTCATCTCGACCTCGTCGCGTTGCTCGGTGAGCTGCCGTGCCTTCTCCTCGAGCTCTTCGTTCGTCTGCTGGAGCTCGTCCTGTTGGGTCTGGAGCTCCTCTGCCATGCCCTGCGATCTGCGAAGGAGCTCGTCGGTCCGCATCGTCGCCTCTATGGTGGCGATCACGATCCCGAGGCTGTCTCGAAGCTGGTCGATCAGTGCGACCTCGTTGTCGGAGAACATCTGAAGGGATGCGAGCTCGATCACGCCCTTCACCTCGCCCTCGAAGAGGATGGGAACGACGACGATGCAGCGGGGCGGCGAGTCGCCCAGGCCGGAGGCCACGCGTACGTAATCGGCCGGGACGTTGCGGACCACGATGGGCTTCTTTTCGAGCGCTGCCTGCCCCACGAGCCCCTCCCCCAGCGCGAAGTGGTTGGCCAGCTGTTTGCGCTCCACGTGTGCGTAGGAGGCGAACTGCTCGAGCACGGGCTCTGCATCGGCCGTGCGGCTCATGTAGAAGGCCCCGTGTTGAGCATCGACCACCGGAGCCAGCTCCGAGAGCACCTTGTTGGCCACGGTGAGCAAGTCGCGCTGGCCCTGGAGCATGCTGAGTGAATCGGGTCAGGTTGGTCTTCAACCAGTCCTGCTCCTCGTTCACCTTCGTGGTGCGCGCCAGCGTTCCGATCATCTGGTTGATGTTGTCCTTCAGGACGGCGACCTCGCCGCTTGGCCTCGACGTCGATGGTTCGCGTGAGATCGCCCTTGGTCACCGCTGTAGCGACGTCGCCGATCGCGCGCACCTGACGAGTGAGGTTGCCGGCGAGCTCGTTCACGTTGTTCGTCAAGTCGCGCCAGATGCCCGCCGCTCCGGGGACGTCTGCCTGACCGCCCAGGCTCCCCTCCACTCCGACGTCCCGCGCCACGCCGCTGACCTGGTCGGCGAAGGTCGAGAGCGTGATGATCATGTCGTTGATCGTCTGCACCAGTGTCGCGATCTCTCCCTTGGCGTCGAGCCGCAGCTCCTGCTTCAAGTCGCCGTTCGCCACGGCGGTGACCACGCGCGCGATGCCGCGAACCTGCTCGGTCAGGTTTCGCGCCATGATGTTCACGTTGTCGGTGAGCTCGCGCCAGGTGCCCGAGACACCGCGCACCTGGGCCTGTCCACCGAGGATCCCCTCGGTTCCGACCTCGCGGGCAACGCGCGTGACCTCGTCGGCGAAGGACCGGAGCTGGTCGACCATGGTGTTGATCGTGTTCTTCAGCTCGAGGATCTCGCCCCGCACCTCGACGGTGATCTTGCTCGAGAGGTCCCCGTTCGCGACCGCGGTCGTGACCTGGGCGATGTCGCGCACCTGGTCGGTGAGGTTGCTGGCCATCAGGTTGACGTTGTCGGTGAGCTCCTTCCAGATGCCGGAGACGCCACGCACCTCGGCCTGACCGCCGAGCTTGCCCTCGACGCCGACGTCGCGGGCGACGCGCGTCACCTCGTCGGCGAAGGAGGAGAGCTGGTCGACCATGGTGTTGATGGTGTTCTTCAGCTCGAGCAGCTCACCGCGAACGTCGACCGTGATCTTTCGTCCGAGGTCGCCGCCGGCGATCGCGGTGGCGACCTGGGAGATGTCGCGCACCTGGTCGGTCAGGTTCGCGGCCATCAAGTTGACGTTGTCGGTGAGCTCTTTCCACGTGCCGCGCACGCCCTCGACCGACGCCTGGCCGCCCAGCTTGCCTTCGGTGCCGACGTCGCGGGCCACGCGAGTCACCTCCTCGGCGAAGGAGGAGAGCTGGTCGACCATGGTGTTGATCGTGTTCTTCAGCTCGAGGATCTCCCCGCGCGCGTCGACGACGATCTTCTTGCGCAGGTCCCCCTCGGCGATCGCGGTCGCAACCTCCGAGATGCTTCGCACCTGATCGGTGAGGTTGCTCGCCATCGAGTTCACCGCGTCGGTGAGGTCGCGCCAGGTTCCGCTGACGCCCCGAACGTCGGCCTGCCCGCCGAGCTTCCCCTCCATGCCGACGTCGCTGGCGAGGCGGGTGACCTCGTCGGCGAAGGAGGAGAGCTGGTCGACCATGGTGTTGATCGTGTTCTTCAGCTCGAGGATCTCCCCGCGCGCATCGACCACGATCTTGCGGGTCAGATCGCCCTTGCGCCACGGCGGTGGTGACCTCGGCGATGTCGCGCACCTGGTTGGTCAGGTTGCTGGCCATCAGGTTGACGTTGTCGGTCAGCTCCTTCCAGATGCCTCGCACGCCCTCGACCTCTGCCTGGCCGCCGAGCTTGCCTTCGACGCCGACCTCGCGTGCGACGCGCGTGACCTCCGCGCCGAAGGCGTTCAGCTGGTCCACCATGTCGTTGATGGTGTCCTTGAGGTCGAGAACCTCGCCGCGTGCGTCGACGGTGATCTTCCGAGAGAGGTCTCCGTTCGCCACTGCGCTCGCGACCTCGGCGATGTTTCGCACCTGGCTGGTCAGGTTGTTCGCCATCGAGTTGACGTTGTCGGTCAGCTCCTTCCACACGCCCGAGACGTCGCGCACCTGGGCCTGGCCGCCGAGAACGCCGTCGGTGCCGACCTCGCGTGCCATGCGCGTGACCTCGTCGGCGAAAGAGCCGAGCGAGTCGACCATGTCGTTGATGGTGTTCTTCAGCTGGAGAATCTCGCCGCGGACCTCGACGGTGATCTTCTCGTGAGAGGTCGCCGTTCGCCACCGCGGTCGTCACGTCGGCGATGTTTCGCACCTGACTGGTCAGGTTGTCGGCCATCGAGTTGACGTTCTCGGTCAGCTCGCGCCACACGCCAGACACTCCAGGAACCTGCGCCTGCCCACCGAGTCGACCTTCGGTTCCGACTTCGCGCGCCACGCGAGTCACCTCGTCCGCGAACGAGGAGAGCTGGCCGACCATGGTGTTGATGGTGTTCTTCAGCTCCAGGATCTCGCCCTTCACCTCGATGTTCACCGTCTTGGACAGGTCACCCTGAGCGACCGCCGTCGTGACGCGCGCGATCTCGCGGACCTGCGACGTCAGGTTGCTCGCCATCAGATTGACCGTGTCGGTGAGCTCCTTCCAGGCTCCCTGCGCTCGATCGACATCGGCCTGTGCCCCGAGCTGCCCCTTGACGCCAACCTCACGGGCCACGTGGGTGACCTCCGAGCCGAGGAGGCTCAAGAGCTCGACCATGCGGTCGACCGCCCTCGCTTGCTCCAGGAACTGGCCTCGCAATGGCTGACCATCTTCAGCGGATGTGATGCGCTGGGTGAGGTCCCCCTGATAGACGGCTGTGACCACCCGTGCCATCTCGTTGCTGTGCGCCGTCAGATCGCCCAAGACCTGATTGAAGGAGGCGATGTAGTTGGCCCAGCCGCCGGCTGCAGGTCCTTTGCGCGCCCGCCGCTTGGTCCTCCCTTCGCGGCCGACGGAGTGGGCCACGGCGGCTAGCTCGGCGTCGATGCTCGCGGCGCGCTGGGCGAGGTCGTTGAAGGTCTCGCAGATCTGACCGTCCTGCCCGACGAGATCGTCGCGCATTCGGTGGGAGAAGTCGCCTCGCTTCAGTGCCCGGAGAGCGGACAGGATCTCGCGCCGGGAGAGCTGGTCCTCGGGCACGCTCCGCTTCGTCGCCGACTTTGCCCGAGGGCTCATCGCGGCTCACCCGACGACAGCTGGAGTGCGCTTCGGATCTCCTCCGGGCTCGAGGGCTTGACGAGGTGCTCGTCGAAGCCCGCGTCCTCCATGTTCTGCACGTGCTGCGGCTGGCTGAAGCCGCTCATCGCGACCAGCTTTGGCGACGCCGGTACTCCGAGCTCGGTCCGGATCCGTTTGGCCACCGCGCACCCATCCAGCTGGGGGAGGCCGATATCGATGAACGCCACGTCGGGGCGCTGCCGTAGGACGAGCTCCACTCCTTCGGGACCGGTGGACGCGGTCATGACGTGATGACCCCAGCTCTCGATGAGTTGGGACACGAGATCTCGGACGTCGGGATCGTCCTCGACCACGGCCACGTTGAGCAGCTCGCTGCTCGTCCTCGGCGCCGGGGTGGGCACCGGGGCCTGCTCGCCGTCCTGTTCGACGACCTCCCGCGCGCCGGGGAGGCGAACCACGAATTCGCTGCCGTGCCCGAGGCCCTCGCTTCGCGCTTCGATGGTGCCACCGTGTAGCACCACCAGCTCGCGAACCAGAGTCAGGCCGATCCCCAGGCCTTCCCCCGTGTCTCGCTGAACGAACTTGTCGAACACTCGGGGCAGCAGCTCTGGCTCGATGCCGCGCCCATCGTCACGCACGCGGATCTCGAGCTCTGCGTCGACGAGATGCCACCCGACGACGATGGTTCCCTCGATCTCGCTGTAGCGCGCGGCGTTGCTCACCAGGTTGGCGACGATCTGAACGAGCCGAACTGGATCCGCGTCGAGCTCGACCGGTACGGGATGTGACTCGATGGTCACCTCGCTGCGTTTCCGGCGAAGCAGGTGAACGCAGCTCTCGATCGCCTGCTCGATGGCGACCTCGGCGCGCACGCACTCCTTCTTGAGCACGATCTTTCCCGTAGACACGCGCGCGATGTCCACCAGGTCGTCGACGAGGCGCTTGAGGTGTCGGGTTTGCCTCACCATCGTGTGGTGTGCCCGCTCGGCCACGGAGTCCCCGGCGCATCCGGCCTTGAGAAGCTCCAGACCCGAAACGATCGGCGTGAGGGGATTTCGCAGCTCGTGCGCCAGCGTCGCCAGAAACTCGTCCTTGCGGCGGTCCGCTTCCTCCAGCTGCGCGTTCAGCCGCTGCTGCTCCTCCATCTGCTTTCGCAGCGCCTCCGCTTCCCACCGGCGACGCTCCGCGGCCAGGGTGCGGCGCGCCTCCGCTCGCTCGAGCTCCGCCAGCCTCTGGGCCTGACGCTCGACCTCGTGCGTACGCTTCTGCAGCTCGACGAAGAAGCGGGCCTTGGCGCGAAGCACCTCGGGAATGACGGGCTTGATGAGGTAGTCGACTGCGCCAAGGGCATAGCCGCGACGAACGTCTTCGTCCTTCGGGCGCGCCGCTGTCATGAAGATGATGGGGGTGTAGCGCGTGCGCTCCCGCTCTCGCATGAGCTCCGCTACATCGAAGCCGCCGATCGCCGGCATCACCACGTCGAGGATGACGAGAGCGAAATCTTCCACCAGGAGGTGGCGCAGCGCATCGTCTCCGGAGCTCGACTTGACGACGCGCGCCGCGATGCCTTCGAGGGCGAGGTCGATCACGGTGAGGTTGCGCGGATCGTCGTCCACCGCCAAGACGCTCACGCGCTCGAACCGAGCGACCGGGGCTACGGCTTCTTGCAATGAGTCCACTTGCGGAAGCACCGCACCTCGACCTGCAATCGGCGAGCCGCGGTGACGAAGGCCCCCAACTCGCGTTCGCGGACGAGCGCCATTGCGAACGACTCTGCAGGATTTGCGGCCGGCGGCCTCGGTGAAGCCGCTTCGGCTCCATGTCGGCGGACGCTACTGCACGTTTTGCGGGACGCGCACAGCCGAGCATCGCTCGCCAGGGCGGCGCTCCTGCAATACGACTGAAACTCTTTCCTCTCGACACACCTCAGCGCGGGACCGGGCGCGGCGCGCTGGTCGGACCCTGACGGGCGCGACCGCTCAGCCCTTGCCGCCGTCCACGGCGCCTTCGAGCAGGTCGACGAGGTCGCCGATGTTCTTGGCGGTGGAGAGCTTCGCGCGTGGGACCCGCACCTTCAGCTCGCGCATGCTGCACGAGACGACCTCGACGATGTCGAGGCTGCTCGCACCGAGGTCCTTCATCGAGTCGCCGCGCTTCACCGAAGCGGGATCGATCGTTTCCACGATCTCGCCGAGGTGGCGAGTGACGACAGCAAAAATTTCATCGTTGTTCATTCTCTACTCCGTCTCGAACGAGATTCCTTTGGCATGTGCTCGTTCGTCGATTCCGTTGAGGTTGTCGAAAAACGAAAATCCCTTGTCGGCCATCACGACCTGCCCGCCGACGGCATCCATCAGCCCCGAGCCGAGCGCGAGCACGACTTTCCCGATGTCCTCGGGCGTCGTGTAGCAGTCTTCGAAGCCGCCCATCGCTTCGAGGAACGCGTGGAACGCCGGTCCGAAAGTGGCGTCGAAGGACTCGGTGCGCACCAATCTCGAGCGCACGACGTTGACGCGCACACCGTCGTCGAAGAGGCGAAAGTTCATGTAGCGGCACATCGTTTCGAGCACCGCTTTGGATATCGCGACGAAATCGTAGTTCATGAAGAAGCTGTCCGGCCCGTCACTCGAAAGTCCGATGACGTAACGCGGGTACGCGCCGAGCCGGTCGCGAATCGCCTTCGTGTACGCCCACATCGGCCAGGACGAGTATTCGAGGCTCTTGAAGAGATTGCGCTTCTTGTAGTCGTCGACCCCGCTCGTACGCTGCGCGAACGCGACGTTCGACACGAACACGTCGACTTTGTCGTGGTGTTCGGCGATCTGGTCCATCAAGCGAACGGTGTCTTCGTCGTGAGAGACGTCGGCTTCGAGGATCAGCGGAGGCGGGGCCCCGACGGCTTCGAAGCGCCCTCGGACCTCTTCGAGGTCGGCGCTGCCCCAGCGATAGGTGAGGATCGTCTTGGCCCCGGCTTCGCCGTAGGCGAGTGCGCTCGCGAGCCCGATTCCCATCGTTCCGCCCGTCACCAGGACCACGTGTTCCGGCAGTCTGAGTGTCACTTCTCGCTCCTTCCCCCGAAGGCGCTCAGGTCGAGCCCTTCGAGCGACCGCTCGTGCATGAGCGATTCGAGAGTTCGCGCCGACTCGAACGCGAGGCGTCGCGGCAGGGTCAGCGTTCGCTTCAGCATGCCCAGGTTGCGGCGATCCTTCATAGCGATTCGCTGCGCCAGGAGCTCGGCGTGCTCGCGGACATCGGCAGACGGCAGGACCGCGTTCACGCCGGCGGACGCGAGCTTGCTGCCGCGCCGGAGCTCGCCGCTGTACAGGAGCTCGTGAGCGATGGCAGGTGAGAGCACGTGTTCGGCCAGCCGCGTCGTGCCCATGCCCGGCGTGATTCCGAGATCCATGAAGTTGAAGCCGTAGCGCCGGTCCGAGGCGAGAACGACGATGTCCGCCGCGAGTGCCAGCGCGAATCCGCCCCCGATGGCGCCGCCTTCGCATGCGGCGATCAGCGGGATACTCAGATTGAGGAGCAGCGTCGAGAGCACCAGCTCGGTCGGGGCGATGGTGCCGGACTGAAGCTCGTCGAGCACTTCGGCGGACGCGCCGCTGCAGAAGATCTCGCTGCCGCCGATCAGCACGGCCACACGCGCCTCGGGATTGCCGTCGACCTGTCGGAGTGCCGCGATCAGCGCCGCGACGAAGGCTCGGCCGAACGCGTTCCGGTTGGCTTCGTCGACCATCTCGATCCAGCCGATGCCCTCCTCGAACCGGACGCGAACGAGTGACGAGTCGACTCGCGCCGAGCTCAGCATTCTCCCTCCCAGGGCGCGAGTCCCTCGGCGAACGCTTCGATGCGCCGGCGCGCGATCTCGCTCGTGGCCAGCTCGGCGAGGTGCTCTCGCCCGACCCGAACCTCCCGAGCGAGTGCGTCGCCCGCAGCCCAGCGCTTGAGACGCCCGACCGCATGGCGCTCCGTCCGGCGGAACTTTCTCACCCACGTCTGCGTGGTTCGTTCGAGCAGGTCCTCCTCGACGACCTGGTCGACGAGTCGATACCGGGCGGCCGTCTCCACGGACACACCCGCGCCTTCGAGCGCGAGGCGGCGCAGGTCGGGGCCGCTCGCGCGCAGCTGCAGCACTGGAAAGATCATGCCGGGGACGAGGCCGAAGAGAAGCTCCGGAAGCCCGACCTCGGCGCGCCGAGTCGCGAGCACCACGTCGCACGCCGCGGCGAGCCCGAGCCCGCCGCCCATGGCTACGCCATCGATCGCCGCGATCGCGGGAGAAGCCCCCGCGGCGAGGTGGAGGATCGTCTGCTCGAAGGCGTCGAAACCCTCCGTTCGCTCCTCCGCGGAGACGCTCATCAGGGATCCCAACGAGAGCCCGCGGCAGAACACCCGATCGTTCGCTCCGTGCAGCACGATCGTCTCGCCGTGATCGACGGAGAGGACGCGGTCGCGGAGCTCACGCAGGCTGGTGTGGTCGAGCTCTTCGGGGAGGCGGATTTCGTGCATCTCAGCTCCAGGCGTACTGGCGTTCGAAGTCCCGGATTCCGTCGAAGACCAACGACTCGCGACCCGCGTAGCGTTCGTCGTACCACCCGTCGTGGCCGTCCTTGCTCGTGCGGTAGTCGCCGCAGTCGATGAAGGCGCTGCGCTCGCGCTCGGCGTCTTCGTACTCACGCACGGTGAGCGGGCGACGCGCCGCGAGCAGCTCGTCGAGGCCCGCCTCCCGCGCCACTTCCGAGGCCTGCGCGCCGAACACGCCGGAGTAGAACTCCGCGCAGGAACCCGATCCGTACGAGTAGATGCCGACCCGACTCCCGGCCACCTCCGGTCCGAAGGCGCTCGCCGTTCCGAGGAGGGACACGAACACGCTCGACGCGTACGTCCCCCCCATCAGGCGGTTGTACTTGAGGGTGGGTACGACCCGAGCTTCGAAGTCCCGGCGGGTGCGCGCGGCGTCGAAGTCCTCGAACAAGCGGTGGATCGCCCGGTGGGCGCGCTTGGTGATCCCCCCGAAGGGGGCGTGGTAGACCTGATACGGCAGCCACGCGCGATACGCCTCCCAGCTCAGCAGCGATTCGCCGTGACGTGCGCGGACGGCCTCGGCGTAGCGCTCGAAGGTCAGATCGGCCGCGTCGAGATAGGAGAGCAGGCTCGTTTCGCTGTGCCCGGCCTCTACCCGGGAAGTGGGGCGCGTCAGGTCGGACACTTCGTGGGTGAACACTCCGCCGAGCCCGAGCTCCAGCTCGAGGAACTGCGGGTTCTTCGACAGCAGCATCGCAACCGCGCCCGCTCCCATCACGAACTCGTACGGCTTGTGGAAATGAGCGCGAGACTGATCCGTGGTGACCACGAGTGCCTTCACGTCGTCCGGCTGCGCGAGCAGCCAGTGCGCCGCGAGGTGCACGGCGCCGGTGCCCGCATAGCAGGCGTGCTTCACCTCCATGTTGCGGCAATGATCTTCGAGCCCGGCGTAGCGCTGGATCCAGGTGCTCAGCGACTTCTCCTGGTCGGGTCCGCTCTCCGATCCGACGAGCAACAGGCCCACCTGCTCGCGATCCTCGTCAGTCAAGAGCATGCGGGCGGCGTTCACGCCCATGGTGATCGGGTCTTCCCAGGCGGGGTTCACCGATCGCGCGTCGATCATCATCTCGCCGCAGACTTCGGTCACGTCTCCGCCACGTGCCTCCACCAGCGTTCTCATGTCGAGCGCCATCGAGCTCGGGTAGACCCGGATGTTCTCGATCCCGACTCTCACAGCGCCCAATCCAATCCGCCGGTGACCGGAATCACCGCGCCGTTGATGAAGCCCGCGGCTGGCGACAGGAGAAAGAGCATCGTCTGGGCCAGCTCATCGAGCTCACCGAGTCTGCGTAGCGGGCAGTAGCCCGTCGCGTAGTCGCGCAGCTGCGTGGACATTCCTTCACCGCGCGTCATGTCGGTGTCGAAGTATCCCGGGAGGACGACGTTGGTCGTCACGTTCTTCGGCCCGTACTCCTTCGCGAGGGTCTGGGCGAGGCCGTGAAGGCCTGCCTTGCTCGCCGAGTAGGCGGCCTGCCCGGAGGCGCCATACGCGGTGACCGACGAAAGCAGGAGGATCTTTCCGCCGCCGTTCGCTATGAGCTCCGGTAGGAACGCGCGGCAGACGTAGAACGAGCCCGTGAGGTTGGTGTCGATCACGGTCTGCCACTCGTCGTCCTCCATCGAATAGGCGAGCCCGTTGCGATTGACGCCGGCGTTGCAGATCACCGCGTCGACGCCCTCGAAGGCCAGCAGCACCTCGTCGGCGACGCTGTCGACGGCGGCGGAGTCCCTCACGTCGAGCTGATACGCACGCACTTTCCGGTCGGGGCTCGCCTCGGCCACTCGCGCGATGACGGCATCGGCCGCGTCAGCGTCGTTGACGTAGGTGAACGCGACGTCGTGGCCGCTCGCGGCCGCGTGGGCCACGGTCGCCGCACCGATGCCGCGCGAGCCTCCGGTGATGAACAGTGTGCTCATGATTCCTCGTCCACCATGGCTTCGAACACACACGCACTCACGATGGTGTCGGCCTTGATCAACTGGGCGATGGATGCATACGTCCAACCGTCGTCTTCCAAGCGCTCCGCCAGGACAGTGAGGGAGTCGCCGGGAACGGCTGGCGCAGCAAAATGCGCTTCCGCGACGCGAAGAAGACGAACCAGGGGCGGGCGCGCGTCTTCAGCGATCTCGGTGGTTTCGTTGTCCAAGAAGTACTTCAGTGACAGTCCGAGCTGTCCGGCGAGCTCGACCTGGAGCGCACCGGGGTAGACCGGGTCGTTCGGAAAATGACCCTCGAAGCCGAAGTCCTCGTCGAGGAGGGATCTGCGGCCGACGATACGCCCCGCGCGTGGGTCGACGGCGATGATTTCGTCGAGCAGGAGCATCGGCCCGCGATGCCGGAGGATCCGGCCGATCGCCTGGCGGTCGTGGCTCACGGCGGGGACGTCGGTCACGTCGAAGAGCGGCGCTCGGCGCGCAGCGCGTACGCGGCGCTGAAGCTCATCCGCGGGCATGCGAGATCTCCTCGATGGTGGATTCGAACGCGCCGCCGACGCGCTCGGGTGGAGTGTCGGCGCCGGGGTCGAGAGCGAATACCGTGGCGGTCGGGTGCCACCGACGCTTCATCAGATCAGTGAGCACGCGTCTTGGACCGACCTCGACGAAGATCGCGTCGGGGTGCTGCGCGACCATCGCGTCGATCGTCTGGCGCCACCGAACGGGCTCGTAGGCGTGCCGAGCGAGCAGGGTGACCAGGTCACCCGCCCCAGCCGCAGCCAACGGCTCACCGAGCACGTTTGGCCAGTAGGCTTTGGAGGTCGCCTGCCAGTGGACACGCTCGAGCGCCTCGCCGAGCGGCGCGGCGACCGCTTCGAAGAGCGGCGTGTGCATCGGAATGCGGCGTTCGATGACCGTACCGGCGGCGTACTCTTCCTCGGCCATCGCGATTGCCTCTTCGATCGCCTCCGGTGTCCCCGCGACCACGGTCTGGCTCGGCGAGTTGTACACGGCAGCGGCGATCTGGCCGGGGAGTCGGGCGGAGACCCGCCCGAGGATGGTCTCGACGCGCTCCCCGTCCAGCGGATAGAGCGCTGCCATCACACCGGGAGGTCCGGCGTCGTAGAGCTCGCCGCGCCGCCGAACCAGGTCGAGAGCATCGGTCTCCGCGATCGCCCCGATGTCCACCAGGTGTGCGTACTCGCCCAGGCTCAGCCCAGCAGAGGCCGCGGCGCTCATGCCGCGCTTCGACAGCAGCGTGGCCCACGCGCGATTCGCGGCGTGCACCGACAGCTGGATGTCGAGGTTCGTCGGGCTGTCGTTCGTCGGTGGCGAGGCACCGCGCGACGTCGCTTCCGTCGCGAACCGGGTCGCGACCTGCGGATCGATCGCCTCGAGGCGGGCGAACATCTCCGCATCCCGCGAGCTCTGTCCCGGGAAGAGGAAGATCAGAGGCCTCATCGACCCCGGCTCCGCATCGGTCGTGCGATCACGTCTTCGATCAAGCTGAGCGCCGTGTCGAGATCCTCGCGCGTGTGCCCGGCGCTCACGGCGCATCGAATACGGACGCGATCCTCGGCGACCGCGGGAAAGTCCACCGGGGCGACGAAGAGCCCTCGCTCCATCAGCTCGAGCACGCCGCGGTACAGGAGCTCTCGGTCGCCGCCCACGATCACCGGCACGACCCACGTCTCGCTCTCGCCGGTGTCGAGCCCCATCGCCTGCAGGCCGTCGCGGAAATAGGCCTGGTTCTCCCACAGCGAGGCGCGTAGCTCGGGGCTGCGGCGAACGATGCTCACCGCTTTGCGAATCCCTGCCACGGTCGCCGGCGGCAGCGCGGCGGAGAAGACGTACGGGTGGCCGTAGTAGCGGACGTAGTCGATCAGCTCGGCGTCGCCAGAGATGAAAGCGCCGACGACGCTCAAAGCCTTGGAAAAGGTGCCGAAGAGAAGGCGCACTCGATCCCGTACGCCGAAGTGCGCCGTGGCCCCGCCACCCTCGTCGCCGAGCGCGAACATCGAGTGCGCCTCGTCGACGACCATCCCGACGCCGTGCGCGTCGCAGCGGTCCAGGAGCGCGGGGAGGTCGGCCAGATCGCCGTCCATCGAATAGAGACCATCGACGACGACCAGCCGCCGCGCCTCTCGATGCTCTTCGAGCCGGCGCTCCAGCGCGTCGGGATCGTTGTGATCGAAGGTGACGACTTTGGCGTTCGCCATGTGTACGCCATCGACCCAGGACATGTGTGCGTGGGCGTCGAGGATGGCGACGTCGCCACGTCGAAGGACGGCGGAGCAGAGGCCCGTGGCGCCGGCGTATCCACTGGTGAAGAGCACGGTGCCGGTGTTGCCGGTGAGGTCGCTCATTTCGTCTTGGAGCGCGCGGTGCTCGGTGGTCATGCCACTGAGGAGCGGTACTCCGCAGGCGCCCGAGCCCCAGGTGTCGAGCGCTCGCTGCTGCGCGGCGACCACCTCGGGGTGACGGCAGATGCCCAGGTAGTCGAGGGACGCCATGTTGATGACGTCTCGGCGGCCGCCTTCGAGCGCGATCGAGCATCGGACGTCGGCGGCGGTGGCCAGAGTTCGCTCGAAGAGGGCGTGGTACTCCCGCGCCTCCCCGCGCCACTTCGTGAACTCCGGCGGCGCTTTGAGCGGGTCTTCGAAGTCGCCGGCGAAGAAGTCCGACAGGCTGTAGTCGAACGGTGAGCTCACGGGCGCTCCTTCAAGCGGATGACCTGCCCGCGGAGCGCATCGAGCTGCCCCGAAGTGAGGGCGACCACGGCGTCGGTGGCGAGGTCGGCGGCGCCTCGGACGTCGACGAAGTTGAGTCGGAAGTCCTCCTGCAGGCGCCAGGCGTCGAAGTATCGACCCACGGAGCGGCTCGCGGCACACTCCGGCGACAGCTCGGAACCGAGGTCGATCTGTATGGCGTAGCGCGGGCGAACGCCGCCGTCGCGGAGCGCCTGGAGCCGTCCCGTCAGCAGCGCGATCGCCTCCTCACCCGCCGCGCGCCAATCGATGCCAGCGACCACTGCATCGGCCGGCTCTTCGTCACCGACGAACGTCACCCCGGGCCATCGGTCCTGCGCGGGCCGAGGTACGCCAGCGTCGAGCCATTGGACGTGGGTCACCGGCGTGGGCCTCACCGGCTCGAACTCGGGCGTCGCCTCTCCGAGAAGGATGGGGCCCGTGAAGACGAGGTTGTCACCGAAGGTGGCGCCGCGATCGATGACGATCACCTCGCCGGTGCAGGCATCGAGGCGTCCGGAGGACAGCGCGACGACGGTCTCGGCGACGGTCTCGGCGCTCAAGTCGAAGGGTTCGAAGCGGGCGATGAGCTCCCGCGCTCCCTCACCGAAGATCTCGTCGAAGCTCGTGGTGTGAACCTGTCGCGACCGCACCACGTTGCACTGCATCGAGGGAAAGCGCTGCAGCATCTGGAGGCAGAGCGTCTCGAGCGCCGCCTTGGATGCTGCGACGTAGCCGTAGCCCGGGTAGAAGTGCTCGTGTCCATCGGACGACAGCGCCACGACCCGGCGCGGCGGCTCGCCGAAGGCTTCCGCGATCGCCTCGACGTAGCGTTTCAGCGGCCACGTGCTCCAGCGCATCGATTGCCGAAGGGCTCGCTCCTGGAAGTTCCCGTCACCGCGCTGGACGACCGCGACGTTCGAGACGAATAGCTCGATGCGGTCGATCTTCGGCCGCAGGAGCTCCAGCAGAGCGTCCAGATCCTCGTCCGATCCGGCGTCGGCTTCGACGATCGACGGTACGGGCGCCGAGAGGTCGGCGAACTGACGCCGAATCGCGTCCTCATCGGCGCTACCCCAACGATGGGTCAGGACGACGTCGGCCCCGAGCGCGCCGAACGCCTTTCCGATGGCCAGCCCGATGCCGCGCGTGCCACCAGTGACGAGCACAGCCTTGCCGCTCCAGTCACCCATCCCACCGTCCGAACAGCGCGCAACAGTTGATGCCTCCGAATCCGAAAGAATTCTTGAGGATGATGCGGACCTCGTGGTCGACGGCCTGGTTGGCGCAGATGTCGACGTCCACTTCCGGATCGAGGTCGTCGACGTTGATGGACGGGTGCAGTCGCCCGTGCTTCATCTGCAGGATCGCGGCGATGGCTTCGGTCGCGGGGGCGGCCCAGCACGTATGCCCGAGCATGGATTTCGGGGCGTTGATCTTCAGCGAGTCGGTGTGCTCGCCAAACACCGACTTGATCGCACGGAGCTCGGAGATATCGCCCAGCGGAGTCGATGTCGCGTGAGCCGAGACGAAGTCTACCTGTTCCGGTGCGATGCCGCCGTGGTCGAGCACCTTGCGGATCGTGTGCTCCTGTCCCTCCTGGGAAGGAGCCGGCAGGTGGCTCGCGTCCGACGCGGCTTCGCATGCCAGGATCTCCGCATGGATCCTCGCGCCGCGCGCTCGGGCGTGATCGAGGGACTCGAGGACGAGTGAGCCTGCCCCGTGCGAAGGCACGAATCCCTCGCGCGCGGTGTCGTAGGGCCGACTGGCGCGGGCCGGCTCGTCATGAAAGCTCTCGAAGGTGATCGCTCCGAGGAGCGCCATCGCCTGCAGTCCCATGGGCGAGAAATCCAGCGCCGCCCCCGTGACCATCGCGACGTCGTGGCCGTGGTAGCGGATCTCGTCCACCGCCGAGCGGAGCGCGATGTTGGCGCTCGCGCATGCACCGCCCACCGTGTAGAGAGCGCCGCGGCAGCCGAGGGTTTCACCGATGGACGACGCATGGTCCGTATCGAGCATCGAGACCGCGGCGAGCGGATCGATCCAATCCGGCTCCTCCTGGAAGGTCTCGAAGTTCTTCATCAAATAGTTTTCGTTCAGATTGTGCCCCGCCAGCACGACCGCCCGACGCCAGGGGTCCTCGTCGAAACCGAGCCCGGCGTCGAGCCAGGCGTCGAGGGAGCACAGGACGCTGAGACGCGTGGAGAACGGTGCGGTTCGGAAGAGCTTGCGCAGCCGCGCGTGAACCTCTGGAGGCACGCGGGACTCGAACGACGCGAGCTTTCCCGCAGCGTCGTAGGTGCTCAGGTCGCCGCCGACCTTCGAGTACACGCCGGGATGTTCGAAGAACTTCCAGTTGGAGATGGCCGAACGTCCGCCGACCAGGCCCTCGTAGTAGGCCTCGAGCTCATCTCCGAGCGGGGTGTTGATCCCCATCCCTGTGACGACGACGCGCACCGCTGGTCGACTCCCCTTCGCTCCCAGCGTCCTTAGCTGGGAACTGTAAGGAGTACAACGCAAATCCGGGGTCGTGGAGCGCTGGTGCTGTGTATCAACCGATCCGAGAGTGATCTCCGCCGTACGTACCCAAGCCCAGACTTGGCAGGGAGGCGAGACCTCGAGTGGACGCTGGAATCAGGGGACGACGTGCGCGGCGACGCCTTCGTAGGTGTAGCCGTAGGCGGCGAGCTCCGGATCGTTTCGGTCGAGGGTGTAGAAGTGATCGCTGGTCGTCGCGTTCTGGTATCGGTGCAGGGGCGCTGCATCGGGGCGGGCGGATGCGAACGCGTAACCGGCGATCCCCTCGTAGTCGCAGCCGGTGGAAGCGACGAGCTCCGATTCGAGAGCGTCGATGGTGTAGAAGTGGTCTTTGCGCGAGTCACCGCAGTAGTACTGGTAGAGGGGCACGGTGCCGACCTCACGGTCGGGGAAGAGGCGCCCTTCAGCGGTCTCGTACCGATAGCCGAGAAGCGCTGCTCCGGCATCGTCGCGGTCGGTCGTGTAGAAATGGTCGGTGTCCGTCGGGTTCCAGTAACGCGAGAACGCGACGGTGTCCGCCATGTCGGGCGCGACGAACAAGACGCTGTGAGTGTCGGGAGTCGGGTGTCGCACGTGAACGGTGAAGCGGCTTCCTCGGCGCATCGCGCGCCAGGTGTCTCGCCCGTTCGGCTGGGCGCAGGAGCGCTTCGCGTACGCGACGAAGCTCGCATACATCGTCGAGGGCGTGTCCCGGCGGATGTGGGTGGCGCCCGAGGCTTCGTAGACACAGCTGCCGGAGTGGTCGGTGCAGTTGATCCCGTTCCTCGCCGCGATGTTCGTGTCGGGTGAGCCGTGGGCGGTGCGAGTACGCCCTCGCGTGAGGATCACCTCGGTGTTGATGAGCGGATCGCACCCGCCGTCGTGCATGCGGATCTCGGCGCGCATCCGTGCGTCCGCCGAGACGACGTCGCCGGCCTCGAGGTTCCGCAGCTTCACCCGGAAGATCACCCGCCTCACCAGGGTGTGGTCGCCTTCGTCCTCGGTCTGGTCGACGCCCACCCAGCGTCCGATTCGCGGCGTGTCCTCGACGAACTGCTCGCCATGGGTGAGCTCGGGGAGCTCGCGGGTCACGTAGAGCCCCCCACGTCCACGCTCGACCTCCATCACGTGCCCGTCGCGCACCTCGTCGTTCGGCCCGCTGGCGGTCACCACCAGTTTGACGAAGCCCCGCGCATGCGGCGCGAGATCGTCGACTCGAACCTCGGGAATCGACAGCGCGCAGTGGTGCTTTCGTGAAGTGCACGACATGTTGAACCAGTCGGAGATGCGGTGGCCATCTCCACCATCGCGGCGATCGGAGAGTACGAACGCCGCATGGATGTGCGGCGAGTAGCGATAGGGGTGATGCCGCATCGCACGGCTGGTGCACGGCGTGGTCGACGCGTCGCTGCTCTCCCCAGCGATGTCTTTCCGTCCGCAGAACGAAAGCATCAGCTGCCCCCGGAGCCTGAGCCGCTCGCCGCGCGCGAGATCGTCGACGCGCACGACGTAGAGGGTCCTCGCGACGTTGTCGCGGTCTCGGCTGGCCCGGTGAATCGGGACGCCGTTCAGCCCCTCCGACATGTCCCTTCCGAAGACCAGTGGATGGCCGGGTCCAGGGGCGTCGAGCGACGTCAGCGCCTCTTCGTTGATGGCGTAGACGTCGTCGTCGGTCGCTGCCCCCATCGCGCAGCCAATTGCGGGCAGGAGGAGCAGGAGGAGGACGAGGCGCAGGAAGACGATCTGGCAGTTCATTGGTGGATCTCCGTGAGCGGCCCAGCGCAGTGCGTGCGTTCGCCGAACGTGTCGATGGGGACGCCGACCGATTGAGCGAGAGAAACCAGGAGGTCGTTGTGACTCCGGTCGACGTTCGACATGCGGCCGGTCTTCAGGAAAGCGTCGCCGCCGGCCAGGACGAAGCGCATGTTGTTGCGCTCGTGGGTCTCCGCGTGAGCCAGCTCGCTGCCCCAGAAGATCACCGTGTGATCGAGGAGGCTGCCGTCTCCCGTCGGCTCCGGTGTGCAGGCGAGCCGGTCGAGGAGATATGCGAACTGTCGTGCGTACCACGCGTAGATCCGCGTCTGCTTCGAGAGCGCTTCAGCGGGGTCGTAGCCGTTGGCGCCGGGGTGCGAGAGCGCGTGGTGGCCTTCCGTGATCGGCGTGGGCAGAAAACGGAAGGTCTGGCTGCTGACCGACCCGGACCACAGGAGCGTCGCGACCCGGGTGAGGTCGCAGCCCATCGCCTCCACGAGGAGGTCCATCTGGGCTCGGCCGATCTCCGGGTACTGCTGGCGGTCGTTCGGATCGAACGCGAGGGGCGCGTCCGGCGCCGCGCACGCGGCACCGATGTCGTCGACGCGGCGCTCGAGCTCGCGGAGCGACTCGAGGTGCGCGTCGATGTCCGCCCTCGCGCTGGCTCCTGCGCGGCCACGAAGCGCGGTGAGCTCGGCGCCGACGAAATCGAGAACACTCCGCCGCGTGGAACGCCGGAACTGCTGCTCGCTCTCGTCACCCACCAGGCCGCCGAACAGTCGGTCGAACGCCACACGTGGGTCGTCGATGGACGCGAGCGGGCGGTCGGAGCCGAGGTACGAGATGCGGTTGAAGACGTTGCTGCGGTCGCCGAGACCGACGCCCAGCTCGAGAGACCGAAACGGGGTCATGCCACCGACGTGGTCAGCGATGCGCTGATCGATGCTCTGGCCGGAGGCCCAACCGACACCGTCCCCGAAGCTCCCCGGGTTGAGGCGCCGACCGGTGAGCAGCGCACCGATGCCACGGGGATGTCCGGTGCCCGCGGAGCCGCCGTAGGACGCGCTCATGTCGAGGCCTTTCAAGAGCAGCAGGCGCTCGCGATGCGTTGCGAGGGGCGCGAGCGAGCCGATCAGCTCGAACTCCTGCGGGGTCGGTCCGGTGGAGCGAGCCCACTGGTCCTTGACGAAGCCGATGGGCGTGACGAATGCGATGAAGCGCTTCACCGCGCCGGGCGTGGGAGCGGAGCAGGTCTCTCCGCGGACCGCGCCGGGCGAGAGCAGAGTCGCGGCGCCGGCGGCTGCGCTCGCGACGCCCAGGCTGCGAACGAACGCGCGTCGAGTCAATCGCTTCACGGTGCTTCTCCTTCGTCGATCTGGCGGCTCAGGAATGCGTCGGACCGAACGATCGCGACGAAGAGCTCGCGGAGGTCGTGGCCGGAGGACGCGAACGCCTCGCGGACCTCTTCGAGGGCGCAGCCACCAGGATCGTCCTCGCGAAACACGAAGCGATACGCCTGGGTGCCCGCGCAGCGGCGGACGTCCTCGCTCGTCCCGAGGATCCGCGCGAGGTCGACGACTCCGTCGAAGGTGGTGTTCGAGCTTTCGGTGCCGGTGATCTCGCCCGAAGCGTCGATGACCTGGCCGTGCGCTCTTTCGCGGAACCGCCCGATGGCATCGTACTGCTCGAAGGCGAAGCCGAGCGGGTCCATCAACGCATGGCAGCCGGCGCAGGCCGGGTCGGCCTCGTGCTGGGCGAAGCGCTCGCGCACCGGGAGCGTGGGGTCGACCTCGGGAAACGCCTCCTCCACGCCCGGCGGCGGAGGCGGCATGTCCTGGCAGAGCAGCCGCTCACGAACGAGCTTGCCGCGGAGGACCGGCGACGTGTCCTCCTCGGCGGAGCTGAGGGCGAGGATGCTGGGTTGAGTGAGCAGCCCAGCGCGCTGATTCGGGTCCAGCTCGAGGCGCGCTGGCGTGTCGTCGGTCTGGGTGACGCCGTAGATGGCGGCGGTGCGCGGCGTCGCGATCGTGTAGGGCGCAGTGAAGAGCGCCTCGAGCGTGCCAGGACCTTCGAAGAGGACGTCTTCGACGAAGCGCGAGGTCTCGGCCTTCATCTCGGGCCACGTCGCGTCCCAATCGATGCCGCCGAACGCGGCCTCGTTCTTCGAGACGGTGGCGCCCGACAGACCGAGCCAGCCGAGCACGAACGCGCGCAGCTGAGCATGACCGCGCGGGTCGTCGAGCATCCGTCGTGCCTCGGCCTCGACTCCGTCGGGCGTGGCGAGATCCCCCCGCACCGCGGCCTCGAGGAGCGCGTCGTCGGGGGTGGTTCCCCAGAGGGTGAAGCTCAGGCGGGTCGCTCGCTCGTGGGCGGAGAGCGGTGCGATCCGTGCGCCGCCGGGAGCCTCGCCTTCGACGCGGTAGAGAAACGACGGCGACTGAAGCGTCGCCTCGAGCGTCACCCGGATGCCGTCGGCGAAGCTGCCGCCCGCGTCTCGCGTCGCGCGGTAGACGGCGAGGAGGCGCGCGTGCTGTTCGGCGTCGAGGGGACGCCGGTACGCACGGCCGGCGAAGTCGTCCACGAATTGGCCAGCGCAAGCGTCCTCGCCGGCGGCCAGGGGGTCACAGTCGATGAGCGCTTCGAGAGAGTCGGCCACGGCCAGCGCGGCGACGCCCTCGGCCGCGTGGGCGTACTGCTCGAGGATCAGAGGAGACAGGCTCGCGGCCACGCCGAAGCCGATGCCCGACGGGTCCTCGTCGGCAGGGAAGCCGGAGACGTCCGGCGCCACACCGACCAGATCCTCCACCGCCCGTGCGTACTCGCTGCGAGTGAGACGGGTCAGTCCGGGGGCAGGGACGCCGGCGGCGCAGATTCCGTCATCGGTGTACTGGTTCGGCGGGGTGCCTGGGGCAGGCGGGTCCTCGGGACCCACGCCGGGCTCGGAGATCGTTCCGACGCAGCCCGTGATGAGGAGTGCGCCGCCGAGGACGACTTCGAGCACGGGGGTTGGGTGCAAGAGCGTGCGCATACCCCGACCCATCGCAGGGACCGTTCCAGACCGAAGTGGGCGTTTGTGTCGTGCGATCGAACACTGTGGTGTGCGCCGCCGTGACGGATCTGCCCGGGATGGCTGGCGGGCTTCCTGCAAGCCGCCCCTCCCATGTCCTGTCATCTCGAAAAGCTCCCCCGCGGTGCGCTCGGCGTCCTGGCCCTCGTCCTCGTGGTCGTCTCGAGCGTCTCGGTCCCTGCCGCTGCCGACGAGTCGGCGCTCTGGGGCCGCGCCGGCGAACGTTGGGACCCGCGCGGGCGCCTCCCAGACTTTTCCTATGCCGGCTACCACGCGGGCCGATTACCCATCCCCGAGGTGCCGGTCGTCGTCGACGTGCGTACCTACGGCGCGCGTGGCGACGGCTCGCACGACGACACCGGAGCGATTCAGCGCGCCATGAGGGCCGCGGGTGAGATGGGCGGAGGAGCGGTCCTGTTGCCGGCCGGGACCTACCGGGTCCGCGACGTCCTTCGCTTCTCCCACGACGGTGTGGTCCTCCGTGGAGAGGGGCCGCGGGAAACGATCCTCGCGATCGACACGAACCTCCGAAACGTGCGCGGCGCCGAGTACAGCGATTCGGGCACGCTCAAGTGGAGCTACAAGGGTGGCTTCATCGCGGCCGAGACCCGCATGCAGATGGGACGCATTCCGGTAACCAGCGGCGCGGCGCGGGGGGACCGCGTCCTCTCCCTCGAGACGACGGAGGGCCTCGCGCCCGGCGACTTCGTGGTCCTGAAGCTCTCCGACGACGGGGCGCATTCACTCGCGAGCACGCTCTACGCGGAGCAGGCGTCGGCGAGCCGCTGCGAAGGAAGCCTCTGGTGGCCGGTACGGATCGCCGCGGTCGAGGAGCGCCGCATCGTGCTCGATCAACCGCTGCGCCTCGACGTCCGTCGCGCGTGGTCGCCGCTCGTCCTGCGGATGGTGCCCATTCGCGAGATCGGCGTGGAGCACCTGGCGATCGAGTTCGAGAGCGGCCCCTACGGAGGGCACCACCACGAGCTCGGCTACAACGCCATCGACTTCGGCGAGGAGCCCCTGGTGGTCGACGCCTGGATCCGCGACGTGCGGATCGAGAACGCGGACAGCGGGATCTTCCTCAACAAATCGAAGAACGTGACGGTCGAAGGGGTACGGATCCACGGCGATCGACTCGGGCCTTCCGAAGTGATCTGGACCGATCCGCCCTTCGGCTACGTCCCCGCGGACCGCCACAGCGGTCACCACGGGATCACCGCCGGCGTCGACAGCCTCATTCAGAACGTGGACATCGACGCGGACTTCATCCACGAATTGACCGCGACTGACGAGACCGTGGGGAGCGTCTTCGCGAACGTCCGAAGCGCCGATCCCGATGGGCTCTCCCTCGATCACCATGGCCACGCCGCACCACTCGAAAACCTGTTCACCGACATCCCCGGGACGTACGACTACCTGAGCGGGGGCCTCGCGTGCGGCGTTCAGTCCGGCGCCCGCGGGACGTTCTGGGGCTTCGGCCATGCGCTCCATTCGCCGCCGTGGGACGAGGTGCAGACCAACGTCGTCGGCCGGCTCGCGCACGGCGTCGAGGAACGCGACAGCCCGGTGCGGCGATGGATCGAGTCGGTCGACCCCCTCACGCCTTCGAACCTGTATCGCGCGCAGCTTCACAGGCGCCTCGCGATCGAGGCGCGGAGCGCCGAGTTCGCGCCCACGGCCTTCGGAAGCCGCGGGCGCTTCGTGGAGGACGACCCCGAGCGTTGGGCGGTCGTCGACGTCGACGCCGACGCGCGGTATTGGCTCGCGACGAAGCTTCACCAGGGCACGGCGCCCGGCCTGGTCGGCGCGATGAGCCTGGCGGACACCGCACCGCTGGCGGACGGTTCGATCACCGCGGCTGCGCGCACCTTCCGCGACGCGCCCGACGCCGACTTCGTACTGGTCCTCGGCTACGGCGATGGAGGCTACTATTACGCGGCCTACACCGCGGACGAAGCGGTGGCCGGGATCCACCGCGTCCTTGGAGGAAGCGATACGCTGCTCGCCAACGCCAGCGGCGCCATCGCCGTCGGCGACGCGTTTCACGCGGTAGGTTTCGCCCGCGAAGGTGAGGCGCTCACGATGACGCTGGACGGGGCGGTCGTGGCGACGGCGCACGACGACGTGTTGAGCGAGGGGCGCGCGGGTCTGGGCTCCCTCGACGACGCGGCCTTCTTCGACGACGTGGAGATCGTCGGCCCAGAGCCGAGCGGCGAAGCGCCGCCGGAGACGGCCGACGGTGGGGGCCGCGCTGACGGCGCCATCGGCGAGCCGCCCGTCGCACGCAACCTGCCGGGTGGGTGTGACGTCGTGGGGACGGGCGAGCGTCTCGAGGCCCCGCTCGCGTCCTGGGTCGCCCTCATCCTGCTGTCCCTCGGCCGAATGCGACGCCGCCGTCGCAGCTGACCAGGTGTATGCTGGCTGTATGCGGTGCACGCATCTGCTCCTGGGCTCGGCGATCCTCTTCGCCATCTCGGGGACGAGCATGGTCGGCCGCGCACAGGTCCCCACCGTGCAGACCGGGACGCCGAGCGACGCCGACGTCGAGCGCGCTCGGACACTCTTCGAGACCGGTCTGTCGCACATCGAAGACGCGCGGTGGGCCGACGCACTCGACGTGTTCCGGGAATGCTACGAGCTCACCGGCAACTCGGTCGCGCTCTACAACGTGGCGCTCTCGCTACGTGCGCTCGGGCAGAACGTCGAAGCCAAAGCCGTGTTCGAAGCGCTCGAGGCTCGGCATGGTGACGAGCTGCCCGACGACCTCCGCCCTGCGGCGGAGGAGATGCACCGTGAGGTCGCTGCGCGGGTCGCCGTCCTCGAGCTGGCGGGCATCCCGAGGGCAGCCGCGCCGATCACCGTGCGCGTCGACGGCCGTGGCGGCGTCGTCTCCGGCCCGCCCTACACCATCGAAGCCAACGAGGGACAGCGTCGCGTGCTCGTCGAGAGCGAGAGCCAAGGACGCTACGCGTGGGAGGGACGGCTCTATCCCGGACAGCATCTCTCCCTCGACGTCACCCTCGAGGCCGACTCGGGCGGCATACCGTGGTGGGTCTTCGCGGGTGGCGGTGCCCTCGTCACGGTGGGCGTGGTGATCCTCGTGGTGGTGCTCACGTCGCAGGAGAGCGTGCCCTTCAACGCGACGGCCGAGATCTGATGGGCACCGAGGTCTACGGCACCGACGCCGGGGGGAACCTCGTTCTGAAGCGCGTCCAGATCCGAGTCGCCTCTGGTCCTGACGCCGGCGCTACCCAGTCCCTGGCCCAGGGCACGCTCCTCATCGGCACTGGCGCCGGCGCCGACCTGCGCCTCACCGATGGTCGCGTGTCGCGTGCTCACGTGGAGCTCGCCATGACACGGCGAGGGATCGGCGTCCGCGACCTCGGCTCGACCAACGGCACCTACGCCGGCACGACGCAGATCTCGGCGGCGGTGCTCCAGCCGCCCGCGGTCATCCGCATGGGTGAAACGCGGATCGAAATTCTGCCCGATGACCTGCCCGCACCCGCCGTGAGCGAGGAGCGGGAGGCATTCGGCGCCATGGTCGGCACGAGTCGAGCCATGCGGTCTCTCTTCGGGCTCATGTCGCGGGTCGCGCCGACCGATGTGTCGGTCCTCATCGAAGGTGAGCCCGGGGTGGGCAAGACGGCGGCGGCCGCGGCGATCCACGCTGCGTCGCCGCGTTCCGATACCGAGGTCGTGGTCCTCGACTTCGCCGCATCCCCCGACCCGATCGCGATCGACCGCGCCGTGCAAACAGCCTCCGGCGGAACGCTCCTTCTCGAGCGCATCGATCTACTCCACCGCGACGCGGCGCTCGCTCTCCTCGCGGCGCTCGACGCCGCCGAACGGGACGGTCGCGACGTCCGAACGCTCAGCACGAGCGGAACCGACACCCGGATGCTCCTCGAACGGGGTGCGCTCCCACGGGAGCTGTTCTTCCACCTCGCCGGAGTGCGCATCGTGATCCCGCCACTCCGAGAGCGACCAGAGGACGTCTCGGCGATCGTGCGTGCGATCGCCGCGGGCGTGCACCAGGCCGGCGACGTCGCGCTGAGCGCCGCCGAGACCCTGCGGCTCCGTGCCCACGAGCTCCCGGGCAACGTTCGTGAGCTCCGCTCGCTCGTCGAGGGGGCGATCCTGACGAGCCGCATGCCGGACGACGGGGAGCCACGGTACATCGCGCCCGCCGCTCCAACGGAAGCGGCGTCGTTCAAGGACGCCAAGGACCGGGTGATGGCCGCCTTCGAGCGCGAGTACCTCCGAAACCTCCTCGAGCGCCACGACGACAACCTCTCGGCGGCCGCCCGCGAGGCCGGCATCGTTCGGCACCACCTCCTGGCACTCGCCAAGAAGTACGGGCTCAGGTGAGCGGACATCGATCTCTGGCGCGTGATACCCTCCTGGGGACGTCATGGGTGAATCGGCCCGAAAATTCGGGCGTTACGAAGCACTCTTCCGCATCGCGTCCGGAGGAATGGCCGAAGTCTTCGCCGGGCGCGTTCGCGGCGAGGGCGGCTTCGAGAAGCTCGTAGCCATCAAGCGGATGCTTCCGCACCTCGCGGACGATCCCGAGTTCGTCTCGATGTTCCTGGACGAGGCGCGCGTCGCTGCCAACGTCTCGAGCGCCCACGTCGTCTCGACCCTCGACATCGGACGAACCGAGGACGGCGCGCTCTTCATCGTGATGGACCTCGTCCTCGGCCTCTCGCTCTCGGAGCTCCGCGCCGTCGCTCGAAAGCGAAGAGTTCCGATGCCGCCGGAGGTGTGCGTCGACATCCTGGCGCAGGCCGCGCAGGGGCTTCACGACGCGCACGAGGCGCGTACGGCGGGCGGTCAGCTCCTGGGCCTCGTCCACCGCGACGTCTCGCCCCAGAACCTCCTGATCGGGGCTGAAGGTCGCACACGCCTCACCGACTTCGGCATCGCCCACGCGACCCAGGCCCGGATGACCGAGACCGAGCACGGCAAGGTCAAAGGCAAGTTCGCCTACTTCTCCCCAGAGCAGTCGAGGGGAGAGATCCTCGATCGTCGCTCGGACGTCTTCGCCCTCGGCGTCGTGGGCTGGGAGATGCTCGCTGGCTGTCGACTCTTCGCGCGGGACACGCCGATAAACACGATCGGCGCGGTCCGCTCTGGGCCCATCCCGTCGCTCGATCAGGTTCGAGAGGACATCGATCCCACGCTGGCGAAGGCCATCGACCGAGCGCTGAAGAGGCCGGTGGACGAACGCTACGAGACGGCCCGGGACATGGCCGAGGCGCTGCGTGGCGTGTACGGGACTGGCGCGCTCGGCGAGGTCGAGGGGTACGTGAAGGCGCTGCGGCCGGAGCGCATCGTGCAGCTCGAGGCGAGAATTCGCGAAGCGGTCGGGAGCCCCGACATCCGCACCCTTCCGGACATCGACGTGGAGGCTCCGTCGCTCGAGGAGCCCGATGTCACCCAGCTGCCCACGATGGCCATCACCTTCGCCGACAAGCCCAAGGCGGACGTGCCGACGATGATCCTCGACGTCGAGACCGAGGCGCGCGTCCTCCCCACGGAGGAACCAAAGCCGCCGAGGCGGGGTTGGGTCGTCGTCGCCACCGCGGCGATCGTCACAGTCGCCCTGGTGGGGATCGTCGCCGCGTCCCTGTCGGCGAGCCCGGACGATCCACCCGCCGCCCCGGCCGCACCGATGCCCGCAGCACAGTCCCCGCCCACCGCCTCGCAGAGCGCAGAGACGGCGCCCGTCGTCGCGGCCGCGCCGCCCGAAGAAGACGTGGCGAGCACGACGGAGATCGAGAACGAGGACCCGCCACCGATCGCCCAGCCAGCCGCGCCCGCGACCGGGATGCGTCAACGACGCGGCAGCGCACGCATGACGCGCACGACCGAAACCGCAGAAGCACCACCGGCGATGGATTCGACGGGCATGGTTCGCGTACGCACCGGCCGCGCCGCCGGGCTCGACCTCTTCGACAACGCCTCGTCCATGCGGCGATGAGTCAGTTGAACTCGCAGTAGTTGAAGGTGCCCGGGTTCCTGTTGCAGGTGCCGTAACGACACTCGCTGTCGTCCAAGCAGGCACAGCGATACCTCGTTTCGTCGCCGGGCATGATGCACGTCTGCCCATTGGGGCAGTCGGCGGTGGGTCCGTCACAGTTGCAGTGAAACCGCCCCGAGACGCCTGGGACTCGGAAGCAGGGAAGGCCGCCGCGGCAATCCTGCCGGCAGCCACCGCAATTCTGGTCGTCTCCCATCCACGTGCAGTTGCCGCCACAGCAGACTCGCTCGGTACCGCACGAGCTCCCCTCTGGACGGGGGGCGTGCTGGCACTCGCCAGTGCCGAGGCAATAGTCGTCGGTGCAGGGATCGGGATCGCTGCAGTCCTTGGGGGAGCCGGCGCAGCTCCCACCCGAGCATTGGTCGTTGATGGTGCAAGGGTCGCCGTCTTCACAGGTGCCGGCGTGGGGGACCTTCTGACAGCCGGTGGCGAAACAGATGCCGTCGTTGCACTGGTCGGAGGCACAGAGGCCGTTGTTGGGCGTCTGAACACACCCCATTCCCGGCATGCACGCGTCCACAGTGCAGTCGACGTGGTCGTCGCACCGACTCGCGTCCGGGGCGATCACGCAGCCGTCGGTCGCGCTGCACACGTCGGTCGTGCAGTCGAGGGAGTCGTCGCACAGCACGTCGTTCGGCGTGTTGACACAGCCGCGGTCGTCGTCGCAGCGGTCCACGGTGCAGGCGATGCCGTCGTCGCAATCCGTGGGCGAACCAGCGCAGACCCCATCCGTGCAAACCTCCCCCGTCGTGCAGGCGAGGCCGTCGTCGCAGGGCATGCCTTCACACTGCGTGTCAGCGCAATCGATGGCGCCGTTGCAGTCTTCGTCGAGGCCATCGCCGCAGTTCGTCTCAGTCGGCTCGTCGAGGCAGACGCACTCGCCGCCGACGCAGGCGTTGCCCTCCGGGCTACACGGCTGGCGCTCGCAGTCGTCGTCGTCACAGTCGGTCAGCCCATCCGCGTCGTTGTCGACCGCGTCGCCGCACATCGCTTCGGGGGGTGGGGGCCGCGGCGGGCAGCGAATGCCGGCGCCGTCCAGCAGGAGCTCCGCTTCGATCAAGGAACAGAGCCCGTCGCTACAGCCCAGGCAGTCCGCCCCGGGGTCGCTCGGATCGCACCCGTCGGGAGCGCCACTGCACACCGCGCCCAGGCACGAGTCCTCCACACACAGGAGCGCGTATCGCGTCGCCCCCTGAACGAATCCGCCGACCAGGCGGTTCTCGTTCGCGACCGTCCCGTCCTCTCGCTCGAGCTGCGCGACGACGGCCCAGCGGCGTGACGCGTCTCCAGCCGACGGGACGAGCCGAATGACTCGCGGCAGCGGTTCTTCGTCGAGGGAGAAGCGAGCCACGTCGAGCATCGCTTCTCCGTCGGGCCCGAAGGCTCGGACCGACAAGACGCTCGCGCGCACGCGCCCGAGATCCTGCGCATCGATCACCACGTAGACGGCGCTCTCGCCAGAACAGCCAGCGACGAGCACCAACGCTGCGACGACCGCGCACGACGCCGCTCTGCCTGTGCGGGCCACGACGCGATCATACCAGCTTGCCGGCCCGGCTTTGGCACTACGGACTGATGTGCGGCGATCAGAGCCCGCTCACGTCCACCGGAACTGATGAGGCGTCGAACGTACCGTTGCCGAGCTCGCCCTGCGCGTTCGCACCCCAGCAGGAGAGCCCCGAGCTTCGCCAAGCGCAGGTATGCGCCCGTCCGAGGCCGATGTCGGTGACGCCCGTGAGCATCGGGACGGAGGTCGGGACGAGGCGGGGAATCGTGGTCCCATCGCCCACCTCGCCCTCCGTGTTTCGACCCCAGCAGGCAACGGTGGAGTCGACGCGCCGCGCGCAGGTGTGGTCTCGGCCGGCGGCGATCTCCACGATGTCTGCCAGATCCATCACGGCCACCGGCGTCGCGCCCCCCGTCATCGTCCCGTCGCCGAGGGGCGCCGTGCTGCTGTCACCCCAGCAGACCACCGTGCCCGCGCGCCGTACCGCACAGGCGTGGTACCGCCCCGCGGTGAGCGCCACAGCGTCGTCGAGGCCCGCGACCGGTCCCGGCGTCGGCCGGTGCTCGCTGGTTCCGTCGCCGAGCAGTCCGGCGAGGCCCCAGCACGACACGGCTCCGGTCCCGTGACGCGCGCATGCGTGAAAGCCGGCTGCCGCGATCTCGACCGCGTCGGAGAGCCCCACGACCGAGGTCGGGGTCAAGCTTCTCGGGTCGATCACGCCGTTCCCGAGTTGGCCAGCGTCGTTGACGCCCCAGCAGCTCACCTCGCCGGCTGAGGAGCGCGCGCACGTATAGCCCTGCCCAGCGCTGATCTCGACAGCCGCGAACGGAAGCGCGGTCACAGTGACCGGCATGGTTCGATCGACGCGGGTCCCGTCGCCGAGACCGCCGTCGGTATTGGCGCCCCAGCAATGAACGCCGCCCGTCGACAGAAGCGCGCATGCGTGCTCGTAGCCCGCGGCGAGCTCCACGACGCCGCTCAAACCCGGGACGGGGGACGGGGTGGCGCGATCCGGCCCCGCGCCGTCGCCGAGCTGACCGCGGGAGTTGGCTCCCCAACAGTACGCGTCTCCACCGGAGATTGCGCAGGTGAAGCCCTGGCTGGTTCCGCCGACTACGGTCATCGGCGCGTGCGGGGCAGGTGGCGAAGAGGCATCGCCCGAGTCGGAGCCGTCCGCATCTGCGCCGACCGCGTCCATCGGCATGCCGCTGTCCGGCACGCCCGAGTCGACGCCGGTCGTGGCGTGCATCCGTCCTCCACGTGACAGCGCTCCCCGCTGGCGCATGCACCGTCGTCGGCGCGGTAGAAGCAAGCGCCCGCGATGCATGCCGCCGTCGCGCAGGAAGCGACGACAGGGCAATCGGCGGCCGACGCGCATTCTCCCGGACCGCAGCCCGGCTCTCCCGGTGTGCAGTCGGAGGACGCGCATGTCCCGCCCAGACATCGCACGCTGGTCGGTGAATCCCCGGCGGTCGGACATGACACGCCGGCGCAATCCCGTGTGAGCAGGATGACGACTCCGGTCGGGCCCTCGACCCGCACGACGTACTGGGTCGACGCCACCTCTTCGCCCAGGAGCGAGAGGTAGGCGCGCAGCGCGTAGGTTCCGGTGGTGAGGTCAGCGATCTCTCCGACCACGACCCCTTCGAAGTAGTCGTCGAGGGGCGATGCGTGCATCTCGACCGTGCGAAGCGGTGTCTCGGTCGGGGCCGGCGTCGAGTCCTCCAGCAGCTCCAGACGCACCGTGTCGAACTCGTCGTCCGCGCGAAGATCCGTTCGCAGCTCGACGACGAGCTCGGCCGAGTCGGGCGAGCACGACAGCAAGAACACAGCAAGAACTGCGAGCGTGCGCACGCACGAGAGGATAGCATCGGTGGAGACGTGCGAGCCGCGCCCGAGAGCGCAGCGGTTAATGAGCCACGCGCCGCTTCTGTAAGGGCGTGTATGAGATCGATCTCCGCACTCGTCATACTGTCTGCAATTCCCCTGCTCCTCGATGTTGGCTGCGGTAGTCGTCCAGCCCCGGCGTTCGAAGACGCCGGGAATCCGGGCTCCGACAGCGCGGTCGCGGCCGACGCGATGGGCGACGACGCCGGCTGGGCGGACGCGTCGTCACAGGACGCATCGACGAGCACCGGGCCCTGCGAAGACGGCGAGGAGCGGCGCTCGGAAGCGGCCTGCGGACTCAACGGGCGCGGCGCATTCCTCGAGCGGTGCGAGGCCGGCGAATGGCTCCGCACATCCGAGTGCGACGACCGGGACGAGTGCACCGACGCTGACGTCGAAGAGGACCCGGCAGGTGATCCTTGCGGCGCCGACGGACGGGGAAGGCTGGGGCGCCTCTGTGACAGAGGCCGCTGGCGTTCGACGTGCCTCGGGGCGGGCGAGTGCGCGGACGGCGACACCCGCTCGGGCTCGACGGCATGCGGCCTGCTCGACCGCGGGCGGATCGGCGAGCTCTGCGTCGAAGGCGCCTGGATGGAGACCACCGAGTGCGTCGACCCGGACCCGGATGACGCCGAGCTCCTCAGCGAAGATGCCGAGCTTTCCTTCACCTGCAGCGGCACGCCGCTCACGCGCGACGAGATCGTCGACCACTTCCCGACTGGATGGGGAATCTGGACGCCGCACCGCGACGGAACCGGTCCGGACCTCACCGCCACGCGCATCACGAGGTACACCCGTGAGTGCACCCCGCTCACGGGCTGCGGCTCCTGGACCTACGTCGTCGGGGAGCGCTACCGCGATTTCTACCTCGGGTTCTACCTCGACGGCGGCGACCTGCACTTCTGGCAGCTATCCGACCGCCGCGACACCCTCGAGATGGCCCTGCCGGTCTCGAACGGTCGCTTCACAGCCACCCTCGCGACCACCGGCCTCTCGACAGATCCCGAGCCCGTCCGCTTCCTCGTCCAGGTCACCGACAGGTGCTTCGCCATCACCTCGCTCGTCGAGAGCCAACCCACCCCTGACGGAACCATCGAAATCGTCTACGGCTTCACCCGAACCTGGACCGAGCCGCCTCCGCTCCGCAGCACTCCGCCGCCCGCGCCGGACCTGGCGAGTGACGAGTGTCCGTACGAAGCGCACCCGATCGCCGACATCGCTCTCGGCTGGCTCGGCGCCGGCGGCTCGAGCCATCTCTTCTCCGGTTTCGCCGACCTCTACCAGACACGCCAGTGCCATCCCGAGACCGGGTGCACGGAGTGGCGCAGCGATTCGGACTACGCGTCGGGTCGCGTGCAGAGCCTGGGAACCACCCTCGAGATCGAGCTACGCGGAACCACTTACCCGGTCGCCGCCGACGGCACCTTCGGCAGCGGCGACCTCTCCGGCCACATCACGCCCACGTGCATGCGCTATCGACGGCAGAGCACGTCCCCCGGACCGCACGTGAACCTGCTCGAAACGGTGGAGGAGCGGATCGTATTTCCCTGAGGAGAGAGGCGCTCAGGCCGCTGCCTCGCTCGCGTCGCGTCGTGGCAGTTGGAGGCGGAACGTCGCGCCCTTGCCGCGGCCTTCGCTCTCGACCATCAGCGACCCTCCCATCTCGCTCGCCGCGTTGGCGGCGCTGTGCAGCCCGAAGCCGTGACCATCTGCCTTGGTCGTGAAGCCGTGCTGGAAGACTCGGGAGAGAGCGTCGGGATCGATGCCGACGCCGTTGTCGGACACCTCGACCACCACGACGCCGGCCTCCTCGAAGAGGCGAAGAGTCACGCGCCGCTCCTTTGGTGGTAGCGACTCCACCGCGTGTCGGGCGTTGGAGAGGAGATTCATGAGGATCTGCATCACCCGATGGCGCTCGACGAGGAGCGGCTCCACCTCCGAGTACTGCTTGTCGATCTGCGCGTCGTCGCGTCCCCAGGCGTGGAGGGAGACCGCCGCGTCGAGGACCGCGCTCATCGACGCCAGCTCCGTGATGCCTCGGAACGCCGCCATCCTTTGCTGGCTTCGCACGATCCCCTTGATGTGATCGATGCTCTGCTTCACCGTCGCTAGCTCGCTCTCCATTCGCTCGTGCTCCTCGTCCATGGCGGAGGCGACGAGCTTCACCATCGCCCCGACCTTCGTGGCGCGCGGGTCCTCCGCAAAGAAGCGACGGCGCTCCTCGGGGTCCTCCGGCACGAGCGCGGCGATTCTGCGGAGGGAAGAGACCTTCGAGTTCCCGAGAACCTCTTGGAGCACGCCAGCTGCGACGTTGACGCTGTTGAGCACGTTGCCGACGTTGTGCAGAACGTTGGTAGCCACCTCGGCCATGCCGGCGAGGCGCGACGCCTCGAGGAGCTTCGTCTGCGCAGCGTGCAGGTCCTCGTGGGCCGTCTTCAGCTCGCCGTATGCAGTGGCGAGCTCCTCGGAGCGGGCCTTGAGCTCTCGGGCCCGGCGTTCCTCGAGGCGGCGTGCCGTTGCGAGGCGCTCGATCATCTCGTTGAACGCGACGGCCAGCGCCTGGAGCTCCTCCGCATCGTCGACCGGCACCCGCGTGCTCAGCTCCCCTCGGCCCACACGGCCGGCCGCGGCGGTCAGAGCGGTCAAGGGTTTGGTGAAGCGGACGACGAGGCGCCAGCCGATGAACAGGAGCAAGGCGAAGACCACGAGGGAGGTCGCGGCCAGCCCGAGGGTCGAGTAGAGCGCGCCTTGATCAATCTGGAATCGCGGCACGAAGGACACCACGTGAATGGGGGACGCGGAGTCGCCGTCCATGTTTCCGACGAAGAGGTAGCTTCGAAATCGGTCCTGTCCCGTGCCGATCGGCCGCTGGCCCAGGCGATAGCCTGCATAGCTGGGGATCTCGAGCTCGGCCGGGCCGAAGAACGACTCGGCCGACGAGAGCGCGCGGGTGACCTCCGGCGGAAAGCGAGGAAACACGCGATGACCCGCGGTGTCGACTGCGCTGGTGGCGATAGGACCTCGCGGCCCCACGACCACGGCTTCGGTCAGGGTCAGAGCGGAGAGAGCGTCGACGAAGGAGTCGTCGATCTTCCTTCCCACGAAGAGCTGGGAGATCCGGCTTCCGCAGAGCTGCTCGCCGCCACCATCAGCGCCGCGTCGCCGCAGGTCACGAAGCGACGGGTGCTCTCACCGGTGAGGTCGGGCGCGTTGGTCTCGCACTCCGGGAGGCTGCTCACGAGCCTTCCTCCCGGCATTCGCAGCAACCACACATCGCATTGCTTGCCAATGGCGGTGCTCAACGACGCCTTGTCTCCTCTCCCTAGAGCGTCGATCACGCGCCGCGAGTCTTGTAGCCGCTCGGCTTGGAGCTCCAAACGTCGAAAGAGATCCGCGTTGTGCTGGGCAAGGACTCGGCGGTGACTCGATTCGAGCCAATCCGCGGCCCCTATCTGTGCCCCCCACATTCCGATCTCGTAGTTGCTCACGATGGTCAGGATGCTCCCGACCGCCGTGAGAGCGGCGATCGTGCCGATCCAACGCCGCCGAATGGACATCGCGCAGAGCCGCGCAGTGAGGCTTCTTTTCGTCATTGACTCTTCCCTACTACGGTCGATTCGCTTCGACCTTGAGCACTCCTCAAGTTGGCCGGCGTTTCGGTCGTATCCGAGGGCACTCGAGGAGATGCAATGAGTCCAGGAGACACACGACCCTCCGTCCGCGTCCTGATCGTCGACGACAATCCGGCGATTCACGACGACTTCGAAAAGGTCCTCTCGTGCGTGCGCCCCAGTCACAGCGAGCTCGCGGACCTCGAAGCCGAGCTCTTCGCCGATGAGACGAGGAGCACGCCAGGGGAGGATCGGCTCCCGCTTCGAATCGACTCCGCCTACCAGGGCCTGGAGGGCATCGAGAAGGTGGCGCGTGCGGCGACCGCTGGGGACCCCTACGCGGTAGCCTTCGTGGACGTTCGCATGCCGCCCGGGCTCGACGGCGTGAGCACCGTCGCTCGGATGTGGGAGGTCGATCCAAACCTCCAGGTCGTGATCTGCACCGCCCACAGTGACCACTCGTGGAGCGAAATGACCCAGACTCTGGGCTCTTGCGACCGGTTCCTGGTGCTCAAGAAGCCCTTCGATTCCATCGAGGTAGTGCAGCTGGCGCACTCCCTCGGCCACAAGTGGCTGCTCGCACGGCAGATCGAGGGGCAGGTGGCGGTGCTCGAGCAGAACGTTCGTGACCGCACCCGTGAGCTCGAGCATCTGGCCACTCACGACGCGTTGACGAACCTCCCGAACCGGGTCTTGTTGAACGATCGGATCGCGACCGCCGTGGCTCGCTCCCGCCGTTACGGGCGTCGCGCCGCGCTCCTGCTCCTGGATCTCGACAACTTCAAAGGCGTCAACGATTCGTACGGCCACCCCGCCGGCGACGAGCTCCTTCGTATCGTGGCCGAGCGACTGCGCCGCGCAGTGCGCGGGTGTGACACGGTCGCTCGGATGGGTGGCGACGAGTTCGTCGTGGTGTTCGACGACCTGGAGTCCATCGACGACATCGAGAGCGTCGCGCTCCGAGTGATGCAGGAGTGTGGGGCACCGTTGAGTCTGCGCGGACACGAGAATCGACTGCCCGCCCAGCATCGGCATCGCCGTATGTCCCGACGATGGGTCGGACGCGGAGGCGCTCCTCAGGTGTGCGGATCTGGCGATGTACGCTTCCAAGGCGACTGGCGGAGCTCGGTACAGCTACTTCTCCGACGACATGCTCACCTCCTCGGTTCGGCGCGCCGCGCTGCGGGAGGAGCTCGCCCGAGCGATCGCGGAGGGCGAGCTCGCGCTCCACTACCAGCCGCTCGTGGATCCCCGAACCCGCCAGGTGTGCGGGGTGGAGGCGCTCGTCCGCTGGATGCATCCCGAGCGCGGCATGATCTCGCCCGCTGAGTTCATCCCAGAAGCGGAGCGCTCCGGGCTCATCGTCCCGCTCGGAACCTGGGTCATGAGGACCGCTTTCCAACAGGTGGCCGCCTGGCAGAACAATGGGCGCCCCGATCTTTCAATCGCGGTCAACGTCTCGGTGCGACAGCTCCGGGACGTCGACTTCTTCGAGACCGTGCGGACGGCGATCGAAGACTCGGGCATCGCGGCCGAGACCGTGGAGATCGAGCTGACGGAGAGCGTGGCGTTCGAGAACTTCGAGCTCGCAAAGCAGGTTCTCGACCGCCTCGTCGAGCTGGGGGTGCGAATCGTCATCGACGATTTCGGCTCGGGATACTCGAGCCTCAACCGGCTCCGAAGCCTGCACGTCCACACCCTCAAGATCGACAGATCCTTCATCAAAGACATGGTCGACGACCGAAGCAATGCGGCGATTGTCACTGCGGTGATCACCATGGCCCACGCCCTGGGAATCGAGGTGGTGGCCGAGGGAATCGAGACCGCGGAGCAGCTCGCCTTTCTCCTGGCGCTCGACCACACCACCGAGGCCCCGCCGATCTGTGACCGCGTCCAGGGCTTCTATCTCGCGCGGCCTCAACCCGCGGCGCTCGCCCCACCCGAACTGCGCCCCTCGGCTGCGCCGAAACCCTCCGAGGTGGTCCAGCGCATCTCGATCGCAGCGGGTTGATCACCGGCAGCGGCAATCAACAGCTCGCTCCGACGCTTGAGAGCGAGCTCAGGGAGGCGCGCCGTACATCGCCGCTGGGGCGCCGTCGGTCGTCGCGTCGGGCGGCCCTGCGTCGGCGGCCGCGCCGTACGCGGGCGCGACCGAGGTGTCCGCGGTGGCGTCGGCCATCGCGTCGGGCCCGGCGTCGACGGGAGCGCCGTAGGCGGGCGCGATCCCCGTGTCCGCCGTCGCGTCGGGCGTGCTCGAGTCCGCCATGGTCGAGTCAGCCGACGAGTCCACGGTGATGGAGGAGTCGGTCGCGCTGGTGTCGTCTCCGCCGCAGCCGCTCATGATCGCAGCCGCGCCGAAGGCGGCGAGCGCCGCGCGCCCCAGGCGTCTCTTCGGCAGGACCGCGGGCCCCGCGGATTGATACGCGAGGGGCAGCGTGTTGCCGCAGAAGGGGCAGAAGGACTCGATGATGCGCACGTGGCGCGCACAGGCGGGGCAGGGCAGGAGGCGTCCGGACATGGCTGATTTCCTGGGTCGAGGTTTCAGAGATCGCAAGCGGGCATGTCGGTGCCGCGGGGTAGCACGGTGAGTTGGTCGGTGGCGACCGTTCCCTTGTCGTCGGTCAGGGTCACGGTGATGAGCAGCTCGGAGTCGACCACGCACCCCGGCGCCGCGAGGACCGCGGGCCAGCCGAGCATCTCTTCCGTCACCACGCCGCCCTCGTCGGAGGTGTCGAGACGGATGTCGACTTCGCTCGTCTCGGGGGCGAGGGTGCCGTCGAGCTTCTCGGTGACGAGCTCCATGTGCACGCGGTCGGGATCGAGACCCGTGGCGCGCATCGAGACCCACACGTGGATGCCCCCCTGCGCGCCGTGGATCATGTCGACCTCGGTGCCGTCGTCGATGGCCTCGAACTGCCACTCGCCGCTGCCGAGCTCGAGCGTGCCCTGGCCCACCTCCGCAGCGCAGCCCCCCAGAAGGAGGAGCGCTGCGGCGAGGGCCTGCGCGAGGATGTGCTTCGCGGCGTTCACTTCCGGCGGCGGATGGCGAAGAGACCGACGAGGGCGAAGAAGGCGAGCGCAGCGGGCGCGGGCGAGCCCGTGCTGCTGCAGCCGCCGCCGCCGAGGGTGCGCGCCGGAGGCACGACGACCTCACGGCCACCCGGGAGCTGCGCCGGCAGGTCGGGCAGCCGCCACTCGTAGAAGTCGCCCGGGATGCTTTCGGTGGGCGTGACGCAGTTGGTGAGGCGGGTGCCGTCCTCGGCGAGGGAGCCGACGGCGACCATCCCGCGGTCACAGATGCAGGTCGGGGTCATGTTCATCGAGACGCAGGAGCCGGCGCCGCAGTCGAAGCCGACGCAGGGATCTGCCAGCACGTCGCCGCTCTCGCGGTCGCCCGGGTTCATGAAGCTGAGCCGCTGGTCGATGCAGGACACGGTGGGCCGGCCCGCGGGGTCGAAGGTGGTGCGGGCGGTGGCGCCCGGCACGCACGCGCAGCCGGCGACGCCGGGATCGGTCGCGGTGGAGCCCGCCACCACGCGGCACAGGCCGCCCGCGCCGCAGCTGGCGAAGTCGCACGGGGTGGTGCTGTCGGTGGGATAGCCCGTGCTGCCGTCCATGGAGCAGAGGTCGCGGCCGTCGACGTAGCGCTCGAGCTGACGCAGCCGGTCCACGTCGCCGCCGGCCGTGCGGCGGAAGCTCGGGTCGCTCGTCATCTCGCCGGGCGACAGGCGCGTGTAGAGGCGCGTCATGTAGGGATGGGAGCCCATGAGGTCGAGGAGCGCCTCGGTGGCCGCGATCTGGTCGGGGTCGCTCGGCGCCGAGCTGCGCAGCAGATCGAGGTAGTCGGCGGTGGAGCCGGCGTACTCGGTCACGAAGCCGCGGCCTTCGACGGCGTCCACCGCGCGCGCGACGAGCGCGGCCCAGTTGGTCTCCATCGGGTAGGTGTATGGGCGCCAGACGATCTCGCTGTCGTCGATGTCCACCTCGGTCCAGGTGCCGGCCGGGCCGTAACGCATGTCACCGAGGATGAAGACGGCGATGCCCATCTCCGGCTCGGCCGCCAGCGCGGTGAGGCGGAGCGGCACCGAGGGGACGTCGCCCGGGAGGGTGAACTTGAACGGGGTGATGTCGCTGGTGTCGGCGTCGTCCTGGAGCTTGAGGGCGAGGAACTTCATCCCCTCCTCGGTGTAGACGCGGATGTAGGGCTCCATCGCCGAGCTGACCCGATAGCCTTCGGTGCGCAGCCATTCGTAGAGCGCCATCGGGTCCGTGGACTCGATCACCGCGACGTCGTAGGGGCCGACCTCGGCCCGGATGTGCACCTCGACGCCACCACCGGAGCGGGACGGGCCTCCGCCGGTGCCGCCCGTGGCTGCATCCTCGAGGAAGAGCCCGGGGCAATCCGTGGGCATCACGAACTGCGGGCCCGTCTGCGCGTCGAGCCCGGTGAGGGCGAGCTGCGGAAACGTCTCCAGGCTCTCCACCGCGGGGACCGCCGAGAGCGGCAGGACCCAGGCGAAGTCTTCCGACGCCCCGGTGTAGCTGATCTGCGAGATCATGGTCACGGTGCCGTCGCCGTTCATGGCGAAGACGACGCGCTCGGCCTGCTGGTCGACCGGCTGCTGACCACAGAAGAACCCACCACAGGCTTCGGCCTCGGTGGGTGTGAGGAGGACCGCCGTGGCCATGGCCAGGGTGGCGGCGATTGCGAGTGTTCTCATTCCGATTCCTTCTCCCTCGGTTCCGGGGGCAACTCGCCCCCTCGCGGGTGGAGGGCCCGCGCTGCTCGCGGCCGTGATGAGCAAGGGGAATGCCACGCGTTTCCTTCACGATTTCGCGGTGTGGACGCGGCACCTACCCCAGCATCGGGCACGGACGCACGGATGGCCCAGTGTGGCACTGGGCGTGAGGCTGCGTTGCGAGGGGCGTGCCGCGAGGTGATTCGTGGCATATGTGTGGCGTGAAGCCCGAGGAACGGCTGGTCCCCCTCCGCACCAAGGGGAATACCTCGGTGGCCCGCGTCACCGACGACTGGTACGTGGCCTGCCTCGCCTCGGAGCTCGGCGAAAAGCCCCGGCGCGCGACCATTCTGGGCGAGCCCCTGGTGCTCTTCCGCACCGATCGCGGGGAGGCCGGCGCCCTCCTCGACCGCTGCCCGCATCGCAACGTCCCGCTCTCGCTCGGACGTGTGCGCGGTGAACGACTGGAGTGCGCCTATCACGGCTGGCAGTTCGACACCGGCGGCGTCTGCCAGCACATCCCGGGGCTCGAAGAAGACGGCGCTGCGAAGGAGCGCCGGGTCGAGTCCTTTGCCTGCCGCGAGCAGGACGGCCTGATCTGGGTCTACATGACCCCCGACGTCGCGCCCGAGCGCGAGCCCTTCCACATGCCCTACGTGGGCAAGCCCGGCTATACGACGGTGACCGAGCGGGTGAGCGCCGAGGCGTCGCTTCACGCCACCGCCGAAAACGCTCTCGACGTCCCGCACACGGCCTTTCTCCACGGCGGGCTCTTCCGCACCGACGACAAGGAGCGCAATCCCATCGACGTCATCGTCCGTCGCTACCACGACCGGGTGGAGGCGGAGTACATCGGCGAGCCACGCCCCACGGGGCTGGTCGGCAAGATCCTCGCTCCCAAGGGGGGCGTGGTGAAGCACTTCGACCGCTTCATCATGCCCTGCGTGGTGCAGGTCGAGTACGGCCTCGGCGAGAGCCACTTCGTGGTCTCGGCGGCGCTCACACCGGTGAGCGACTTCCACACCGAGCTCTACGCGGTGATCAGCTTCAAGCTGCCGATCCCTGGCTTCGTGGTGGTGCCATTCCTCCGCCCGATCGCCCTGCGCATCTTCGGCCAGGACGCCGAGGTGCTCCAGCGCCAGACCGACACCATTCGGCGCTTCGGTGGCGAGCAGTACATGTCCACCGAGATCGACGTGGTGGGCAACCACATCCTGCGCCTGCTCCGGGACGCCGAGCGCGGTGCGCGGAAGACCGCCGGCGAGCCCGTCGAGAGGCGCCTCACCATGCTCGTCTGAGCGGCTTGCCTCCCAGAAAATCACGTCCGACAACCCGATCGGCTATCCTCTCGCCCAATGCTTCGGGTGACGTTGGCGGCTCTCGTCCTGCTCGCATCCCTGCCGCTCCGGGCCCACGCCCAGGACGACATGGGCACCGAGCGGGCCCGCGAGCTCTTCACCGAGGGGATCGGCCTCGCGGAAGAGAGCAACTTCTCCGAGGCCGCCCTTCGGTTCCGCGAGGCCTACGCCCTCGTTCCCTCACCGAACATCGCCTACAACCTCGCGGTCGCGCTCGTGGAGCTGGGTGAGATCACCGAAGCCTCGGCGCTCGTGGAGACGGTGCTAACGGACGAAGAGGCCGACGAGGGCATCCGGCAGCTGGCGACGGGCCTCAGGGAGCGGATCGCGGGTCGCGCCGCGCACCTGCGGATCAGCCTGAGCGGGCCTCGGGGCGACGCCGAGGTTCATCTCGACGACCGCACGCTGGGCGAAGAGGCGCTCGGGACGTCGATCGAGGTCGATCCCGGCGCCCACGTCGTCCTCGCCGAAAGGCAGGGCACGATCCTCGAGCGCCAGGAGGTCACAGCAGAGGCCGGGCAGAACGTCGACGTCACCCTCGACCCTTCGACCTGGCCGGGGAACGAGCCCCCGCCGCCTCCACCCTCGGAATCCATCTTCGGCAAGTGGTGGTTCTGGGCCATCGTCGGCGGCGCGGTGTTGGTGGTGGGCGCCGGCGTGGCGATCGGGATCGCGGCGGCCAGCGGTCCGGAAGGTCCCCTCGACGGAAATACGAGCCCCACGGTGTTGAGGTTCTGATGCGGTGCATGCTTCCGTGGCTTCTACTTTCGATCGCGGCGTGCACCAGCCCGCGCACGCAGATCATGGTGACGACGGATACCGACCTCGCGATCCCGTCGGAGATCGACGCCATCACCATCGAGGTGATGGGACCCGAAGGGGACACGAGAGCGGCCGAGGTCGATGTTGGGGCGCTGCCTGCCTATCTCGCGCTCTATCACGAGTCCGGCCCGCTCTCGCCGGTGACGGTGCGGGTGGTGGGCAAGCTCGGCGGCGCCGACGTGATCGAGCGACGCGCGTTGGTGGCCTTTCAATCCGAGCGCACCGTGGTGCTGTCCATGAACCTGCTCGCCGCCTGCGCGACCACCCCCTGCGCCGACGGAGAGACCTGTGCCGAGGGCGGGTGCCGCAGCGAGATGGTCGACCCGGGAGAGCTCGCGGACTGGACGGGCACGCCCCCCGCGCTGGGCGACGCAGGCGTGCCGACCGACACCGGTCCTGCGGACACCGGGGATGGCGACGGCGGCCTGGACCTGACCCGCGACCCGCTGAACTGCGGCAGCGTCGACAACGCCTGCGCCAGCACCCAGGTCTGCGTCTCCAGCACCTGCGCCTGCCGGCCGGGCTTCACCGCCGACGGATCGGGGGGCTGCGTGAACCTCCAGACCGACGCGATGAACTGCGGCAGCGTCGGCAACGTCTGCGGCAACGTCTGCCGCGGCGGGAGCTGCGCCTCTTCCTGCGGCCCCGAAACCCAGTGCGACAGCTCTTGTACCCGCACCCGCAACGACATCCTCAACTGTGGCGCCTGCGGGACGGTGTGTGCGACGAATCAGGTGTGCGTGAACAGCATGTGCCAGACGTTCACGATCGGCGTCGGATGCACGAGCTGCCCTTGCGGCACCTGTGGCGGCTCCCTCACCTGCTGCGAGTACCCGGGATTCGGCGACGTGGTCTGCGTCGACGGCGCCTGCCCCTGAGCTATTGGGGGGCGTGGTAGGGGACGACGCGCGGAGCGGTCTCCTCGATGAGCGCGCGGCAGTCGGGCCCCAGCTGGCCGTCGCTGGTGTCGACGGTGCGGATGCTGCCCTCTGCGTCGCGCATCACACAGAGCGGGTCCTGACAATGCGGCAGACCCAGCGTGTGGCCGACCTCGTGAACCGCGGTCGTCGCCACGCGCTCCGTGACCAGCGCGTCGTGGCGCCGGCCGCGCTCGCTCAAGCGATAGCTGGAGACGACGCACGCGCGGCCGCCGAGGTCGCCGTAGCCGAAGACTCCCCAGTCCGGGTAGCGCCCCTTGGTCACCGAGATGTCGACCGAGGTGAGACCGATGACGCGTGTGGTTTCGGGCTCGCCTTGCAGATGCCCGCGCAAGAACTCGAGCAAACGATCGGCGCGGTAGCGACGGCGCGGCGGATACCATGCCGCCTCCGGAAGCGGGACACCTTCGATGCGCTCGACATCGACCGCGAGCACCTCGCGAAGCTCGCGCTCCACCGCGTCGATCACGTCTTCGTCGAAGTCGCCGAGAACGATCACCTTCACCAAGGCACGCGCGGGAGCAGGCTCGGGGGCGGGAGAAGGCGTGGGCTCTCGGGCGGCGTTCTGCCCCCCGGCGGAGGGCTCGGATCGCGGGGCCGGCGCTTGGGCTTCGGCGGCTGACCGATCGGTGTGTGGCTGGGGCTCGCTGCAGGATGCGGCGAGAAAAAAGGCCAGTGAGAGGAGCCATGTGAGTTTCATTGCGTGGGGCCGTTTCCTACATATACGCACCAAAATTACAGAGCTTCCTGGCGTGGATTTCCACACGGCGTTAGCTTGGTCCTGGAGCTTCGGTTCCACCTGGCGATGTCTGCACCGCAGTTCAAGAAGAGAGAGGGGCCGATCGCGCGCAGTGTCCGCGAGGCGCTGTCGCTCGTCTTCGCAGACGCGAAGGCGGAGATGGTCCTGAGCCAGGCGCTGATGATGGCCCAGCGTGTCGTCGTTCCGGAAGAGGCCGACCGCGCGCGCTCCTTCGTCTACGGGGGGCTGCTCAGCGCGCTCGAGCAGCACGCGGACGAGAGCGACACCGAGATCGTCCTCGAGCGTCTCGAGCCCATCCTGCAGATGGCGGGCTCGCACGTTCGCGTGCGCGAAGACGAGGCGGAGACGCCGCCGGCGAAGTTCCCGGCCGTCGTCCCGCGCATCGAGCGCATCATCCTGGTGTCCTCGCTCGATCGCACGTCGATCCAGTCCATCGCGCGACAGCTTCACGGGCGCGCGAAGGTGCGACAGGTCGGCAACGTCTTCGATCTGATCTCCGCCGTCGAGAAGCATTACGACGACGGACCGACGATCATCATCGATTGTTCCCTGCCCGCGGTCGATCCCATGACCCTGGCGTCGATGCTGCCGATCCACCTCGACGAGGTCACGGTCATCCTCTGGGGCGCGACCCAGGCGCAGCGCGTCGCGCTCGAAAAGGAGATGCCCGTGGCGCGCCACTGGATCCCCTGCCCGAGCACCGCGAACCACGCCGACCTCGCGATCCTGATCGAGCATCTCTTCGATCGGACCGATGCGGCGTTCGGCTGAGCGCTCGAGCTTCAGGGACCGCTGAGACCCTGCAGGACGACGCCCGTCGTGCCGCCGTAGGGCTCCGCCGTTCCCGAGGAGGCCACGCCCACGCCCACGCCGACACCTGCGCCTAGAACGACGACGCCCACCGCGACCCAGAGCCACGGATTGGCCCAGAGCGAGGCCTCGCGCCGGGACAGTGACGCGGTGACGTCGAGGCGCTGCATGGCCTCGACATCGATGACGCGACGGAAGGGCTCGTGGTCGTCGGCGCGCACCTCGATCACGTGTCGTCCAGGTTCCAGGTCGCCGGTCCACCGGCCGGTACCGACCTCGGCGTCGTCGACGGAGATCACCGCGCTCGCGACGCTCGCGGTCACCTGAACGCGCGCCGGATCGGTTCGTTCCTCGAGGGAGATCTCGCGGCTCACGTGCTCGCCTTCGAGCACCGAGAGCTCGAGGGTCTGCGGGACGTAACCCTCGCGCGTCACGCCCAGAGAGTGGGTTCCGGGATCGAGGGCGATGATCCGCTCGGCGCCTTGGCCTTCGCGCAGCACACCGTCGACCCGAACGTCGGCGGTGGCCGGGGTGAGTGTGAGCACGAGCTCCGCGATGGAGCTCATGGCGAGGCTCAGGAGCTCGCCCGCCTGGCGGCGTCGCTGCTCTTCGCGCGGGTTGCCCTCGGACTGCGAAATGTACTCGGTGAGCGCGGCGCGCGCTTCGGTCGGACGTCCGAGGCGGAGTAGAGCGAGTGCGATGTTGAAGGTGGTGGATGGCCGCTCGACCAGCGCCCGCGAGCGGCGGAAGTACTCGAGGGCCTCACCCCAGCGCTCCTGACGGGTCAGCGTGATGCCGCGACGGAAGAGCGCGCGGGCCTCGACCTCCGGGGTCGCATCTTCGCCGCCATCGGCGCTCCGTGCACCGCCGTCGGACGCGCCGGCATCCGGAGATGCCACGCCTCCGTCCAGGTCCTGCGCGAGCGCGAGGTCGGGAAGAAGGAGAAGCGCGAGGAAGGCGAGGCGCGCCCTCACCACTCCTCGGCGACATCGGGGAGGCGCATGTCGGGCGCGCCTGCGGATGTCTCCATCGTGGTCGATGGCGGGATCATACCACCGTGATCGCTTCCGTTTCGGGGCCGCGTGCCCATCCCCATGCCCGACCTCGCCGCCGTCTCCGTCTCCGTTTCCGAGACCGTCTCCGCCGCGGTCTCCGTCTCCGCCCCGGTCTCCGTCTCCGTCTCCCTCGCGGTCTCCGTCGAGGTCACCGTCTCCGTCTCCGCCTCCGTCTCCGCCTCCGCTCCCGTCTCCGCTTCCGCTGCACTCTCGGTCCCCGCGTCGGCGACCGCCTCCTGATCGTGGGTCGCCCACAGAATGCCGCCGATCACGACGGCTGCGGCGAGCAGCGCGCCGGCGATCTTCGGACCCATCGCGCGGCTCGACTCCGCATCCTTGTCCCGGCGCGGGCCCGGATCGAACTTCTCCGGCTCGGCCATGGACTCGGGATCGGGGAGCTTGGGGAAGGGGATGTCCGAGGCCTCCGCCGCCGACTTCAGGGCTTCGAGGAGCGCCCCCATGCTCTTCCAGCGCTTGTCCAGGTCCTCTTCGAGGCAGCGGTCCACGACCTCGGCGAATGCAGCTGGTACGTCGGGAGCACGCTCGGTCACCGGCTTGGGGTGGGCCTGGACGATCTCCATCAAGAGCTTCGTCGGCGTGTCAGCCCAGAAGGGCAGGGCGCCGGTGAGGCAGCGATAGAAGATCACCCCCATCGACCAGACGTCGGTCTGCGGCCCCTGATCCTTTCGCCCCTCCGCCTGTTCGGGCGACATGTAGAACGGCGTGCCGACCAGGGTGCCGGAGGAGGTCGCGGTGCCCCAGGCGGCGTCGACCATCTTCGACATCCCGAAATCGAGGAGCTTCGGCGAGGGACGCCCGGCGCCGTCCTTGTGGAGGTAGATGTTGTCGGGCTTGAGGTCGCGATGGATGATCCCCTGCTGGTGCGCGAGGACCAGCGCGTCCATGATCGGCACCAGGACGTTGAGCGTCTCCTCGGGGGAGAGGGTCACGTTTTCTTCGAGGTGTGCGCCGAGCGACCGCCCCTCGAGGCGCTCCAACACCAGATGGACGGTGCCGTCCTTCTCGTTGCCCATGTCGAGGACCTGGACGACGTTCGGGTGGCTCAGGCCTGCGGCAGCCCGCGCCTCCTGGAGGAAGCGACGCGTCAGCGAAAGATCCCGGGAGTACTCCGGCTTGAGGAGCTTCACCGCGACCTTGCGGCCGGTCCAATTGTGGGTCGCCTCGAAGACGACACCCGTCCCGCCCCTGCCGAGAATGGCATCGAGCTGATAGCGGCCGGCCAACAAGGTCCCGATCCGCTCCTGCTCCGTCAGAATGGGCATGTGGGGGCGTCCTCCGAGCGCTCAGATCACCACTCGGGGGTTCAAAACACGCTAAGGTGGCAGTGTTGGGTGGTCAAGCTGCCCGCAACCCCGACCGTGAGAGGAAAGCGTCTATTTCCAAGCCTTTCAGTCCTCGGCCTCGCCCTGTGGGCGGGGTTTTGGGCGGTTGGCTGCCAGAAGGACGCGACCCAGCTCGTGGTCCTGGTCAACACCGACTATCAGGTCCCGACCGAGCTCGCCTTCGTCGTCGTTCGCATCACCGATCTCGACGGCAACGAGATCAGTATGAACGAGTTCACGCTCACCGATGTGGTGGACCCCGCGGACCCCACCCGCTTCACCCTGCCTCTTTCCTTCGGGGTGGTCCCCGTCGACGACGACGCGAGCCGGCGCATCGTGGTCTCCGTCGATGGCCTGAGCCCGACGCGGGAGGTACGACTGACACGGCTCGCCATCACCGGCTTCGTTTCGCAGCGCACCCTGCTCCTGCCCATGTTCCTGGCGAAGGGATGTGAGGGCATCACCTGCACGGAGCCGAACCAGACGTGCACCGAGCAGGGTTGCGTCTCCGCCGTGCTCGAACCGGGGAGCCTGCAGGAGGTGCTGCCCGGCGGCGAGCTCCTCGACGCGGGCGGTCCCGACGCCACCGCCGATGGAGCGATGCCCAACTGCAGCAGCGACGGTTGCGGTTGCAGCTCGAATCGCAGCTGCGACTTCGTCTGCGGCGCGGAAGCCTGCACCGCGAGCTGCCAGAACAACTCCACCTGCACCACGAGCGTCGGAAGCGCCAGCACGTTCACCCTGCAATGCGCGAACACCGCCCGGTGCGAGGTCGATGCCCGGATGGCCACCGACGCGCAGATCTCTTGCGGCGACAACGCCATGTGCATCGTCGATTGTCGTGACGCCTCCCATTGTGTCGTCGCCTGCACCAACACCGCGGAATGCACGCTTCAGTGCGCGGGGAGCGCCGATTGTCAGATCTCGGACTGTCGGGAGAGCGTGATGAGCTGTCCGGGCGAAGTGCAGGTGTGCGGCATCGCCTGTCCGTGATCAGACGGGCTTCCGCGCCACGACCACCTTCGCCACCAGGTGTGGCTCGCTCTCCTCGACATCGAAGCCCACCTCTTCGAGGGCTTCGGCCAGATCGTCGCGGACGTAGCCCTTGTAGTAGGGCTCGTGGAAGTCGTTGGAGAAGTTGGCGAGGACCCGGGCGAGCTCGCCGCTGTCGCTGAGCTGCGCGGAGTCTTCGATGACGAGAAGACCGCCCGGTGCGAGCACGCGGAACATCTCGCGCATCGCGTTCCGGCGCACGTTCCTGGGCAGCTCGTGGAAGAGGTAGACGCTGGTGACCACGTCGAACCAGCCGTCTCGGAAGGGCATCTCCTCGGCGTTGCCCTGGACCAGGTTGAGTCGCGCGATGCCACGGCAGCGCTCCCGCGCGTAGGCCAGATAGGCGTCGCTCAGATCGAGGCCGGTGTAGTCGAGCTCGGGCAGCGCCCCGCCGAGCAGCCGGAGGTAGCCGCCGGTGCCGCAAGCGACGTCGAGGACGCGCAGGTCGGTCCCGCGCTGGGCCACCAGCCGGCTGACCGGGGGGATCGCCATACGCCGCATCACGTCCGCCGTGCCCAGAAAGAGGAGCTCGACGCCGACGTCGTAGCGGATGGCGGAGTCCATCGTGAAGTAGCCACCGGTCTGCCAGTGGAAGTTGCGCCGGTAATAGGTGGGGTAGCGTGAGAGGTCGATGCCGCGGGGGAGATCCTCGTGGTCGCGTCGCTTCTTGCGGAGGACCGTGCGGGGAATGTCGGCGAGCAACTTCGGTGCGTTCTTCAAGTACTCGCGGTACGGGAAGCCGAGGAGGAGGCTCCGCGGGTAGTAGCCGGCTTCGACGTTCGCGAGATCGTCGCGGAGGAGCTTTCGGTATCTCCTCTGGTGCTCCTCCTCGAGCGCGGGATCGCGCTTCAGCCGCTCGTTCACCAGGAAACGAACGACCTGATGCGCCGTCTTGAGCCCGAGCAGCATCCCGTCGTGCTGCGCCCGATAAAGCAGACGCATGGGTGACGGACCGAGCTTGTCGAACTTCTCCGCGAGGCGCATGGGTGACCGAACTCGTCGAGCTTCTCCAGTCTAGCGCACTACCTCTTGCGCCGCCGCCGTCCGGAGTAGCGCTTCTCGAGCATCGCGTAGAGAGCGCGGAGCGCGAGGGCCTCGCCGCCCGCCGGCCGCCCCGGCTCGCTCGACGTGTTGTAGCCCATCGTGTCGATGTGCATCCAACTACGCTTCTTGCCTACGAACTCTCGAAGGAAGAGCGCCGCGGTGATGGCGCCGCCGTAGCCGGTGTTGGCGATGTTGCTGATGTCGGCGACGCGGCTGTCGAGGCCCTTGCGATACGGCTGGTGAAGGGGCATCCGCCACAGCGGGTCGCCCACGGCCTCGCCCGCTTCGAGCAGCGCCTGCGCCGCGTCGTCGTCGGTGCTGAAGAGCGCCGGCAGCTTGATGCCGAGCGCCACCCGTGCCGCGCCGGTGAGGGTCGCGGCGTCGATGATGAGGTCGGGCTTGTCCTCTTCCGCGAGGGCCAGGGCGTCGCAGAGGATGATTCGGCCCTCGGCGTCGGTGTTGCCGACCTCCACGGTCTTGCCTTTGCGCGTCTCGATCACGTCGAGAGGCCGATAGGCGTTGCCGGCGACGCTGTTCTCCACCGCGGGGACCAGGACGCGGAGGCGCACGGGGAGCCCGGCGTCCATCACGGCGTGGGCGAGGCCGAGCACCAGCGCTCCGCCGCCCATGTCCTTCTTCATGAGCTTCATGTTCCCGGCGCTCTTGAGGTCGAGGCCACCGGTGTCGAAGCACACGCCCTTGCCCACCAAGGTGAGCTTCGGCTTGTTCGCGTCACCCCAGGTGATGTCGATCAAGCGCGGGGCGTTTTCCGCGGCGCGGCCCACCGCATGGATCGCGGGAAAGCCCTCTTCGAGGAGATCGTCCCCCACGATCACCCGAACCGACGCGCCCTGCGCCTCGGCCATCTCGGTCGCCGCCTCCGCGAGATGAGACGGGCCCATGTCGTTGGCAGGCGTGGTGATCAGATCGCGCGTCAGGCAGATCCCGTCGAAGAGGCGCGTCACCTCGTCGCGGTCGACGCCGCGTGGCCAGCCGAGGGTGGCGTACTTGGTCTCGTCGGACTTGTAGCGGGCGTACTTGTAGGTTCCGAGCGCCCAGCCGAGGGTGGCGTCCTCGCCCTCGCCGGGGCTCCGCCGTCCCGCGAGATGATAGTCGCCCTCCGGCAGGGCCTTCGGCAGCGCGGCCCAGTCCCACGGTCCGCGTCCGCCGACGCCCACCAGCACCGCGTCGAGCTTGCCGCTGCGCGAAGGCACCAGGAGGTGCTTGCCGGTGCCGCCATCGAAGCCGGTGGCTGCCACCCAGTTGCGCATCAGCGGTGACTGGCGGCTCAGAAAGCTCGCGAGCTTCTTCTTCTCCACGGCGTAGATGGGGATCGAGTCCTTGCGTTTCGTAGCGACGTATTTCATCGGGGACGTTTTACCAGACCTCGCGAAGCCCGAGCGACGGCAAAGGCGATGTATACTGGCGCCTTGGACTGGAGGTTCACGGTCCCGCTCTCCTCGTTGGCGCTGGTCGTCGCGTGCAGTGTCGATTCGTCGGCGCTCGAGGCGGACTCCGCGACGCCCATGCCCGACTCGGGCGCGGCGGACACCTCCGCCGTCGATTCCTCCGCGATGGATGCCGCAACGGACTCCGGGGGACGCGACGCGACGGCGGATGGGGCCCCGGCGGACATCGGAACGGACTCGCTCGTGCCGCCCGACGCCACCACCGATGCCGATGCGTCCGGGAGCTGCACCACCGCGCCGCCGGGGGTCGACGAGATGGTCGCGCTTCCCGCGCCGCCCACCATCGCACTCGACGGGGATCTGAGCGATTGGAGCTGGGCCATCTTCGTATCGGTCACACCTTCGCGATGGCGGGACCGTGCCGGTCCGGCGGTCACCTCCGCCGACGATCTCTCCGCTCGCGCGGCCGCCCTGTGGACCGAAACCGACCTCTACCTCGCCTTCGAAGTGACCGACGACACGCACTTCAACGACGATACGGGTGAGTACCTCTGGCGCGGCGACAGCATCCAGGCGGCTTTCGACGTCGCAAGGAACGGCGGCTCACCCTACGACGACACCGACGACTTCGAATATGGATGGGCACGCACCTCTTCGGCAACGGAACGCTACCGTTGGGTGGCGCCCAGCGGTGCGGCGACGCCGACGGACGAGGTGGTCATCATGCGCAGCGGCAGCACCACCATCTACGAGGTGAGGCTATCGGCGGCTGACCTCGAGCTCTCTTCCTTCGCGGTCATGGATCGCTTCGGGATCTCCTGGCTCGTGAACGAGATGGACGGCCCGGGCGAGTCGCAGGGATTCATCGAGTGGACGTCGGGTATCGGCGCCACGAAGGATCCGAGCCTGTTCGGCGTGCTGACCCTCCGAAGCTGTGATTGAGCCAACGCTGTGGTCAGAGGGCGACGGTCAGGCCGAAGGTCCAGCGGAGCTGGCTGATGCGCGCGTTGACGTCGACCCCGGACGCCAGACCGCTGGTGAACTGGTGGCGGGCCCAATGCCATTGCCAGCCGACCTGGGTGTAGGCGCCGATCTGCTCGGTGAACCACAGCGCGAACCCGCCCATGATCGCGAGATTGAAACCGGGCGCTACGTTCGGATCGCCCAGGATGTCCCGATTGGGCACGCTGACGGTGAGGCCGAGCGGGAGTGCGAGGAACACCTCCGCCCCGAAATCCGCGAGGGCGAAGGGGAAGCGAACCTTCGGTTGGATGTCGAGCGTCCACAGGAAGCTGCGTCCGTTCCCCGCGTTGTCGAAGGTCTCGGCGTTCCACCAGACGAGGCTCGACCGCGCACCGAGCGCCAGGTAGCGCATGAACGCGTACTCGGCGAAGACGTCGAAGCCGACCGTGGCGAGGAGATCGTCGTCCGTGTCGGGCAGGTTTTCGTAGTCGAGGTGGAGCTGTCCGGCGAAGCCCGTCACCATGCCGCCTCCGACGCGAACACCGTCCCGAAAGGGAGGGCGGTCTTCTCCGCTCTGTGCCTGGGCTGAGGCGGCGGTCGAGAGGGCGGCGAGCGCCAGTGCGAGGGAGACGAACGTGCGCATGGCCGAACTCTACCCGAGAGGTCGCAGCTCCGCCCAGTTCGGTCCCGCCTTCTTCCCCACCCGCAAGGGGACTTCGAGCGCGAAGGCCTTTCGCATCGCATCTGCCGCGGTTTCGGCGGCCTCCTCGAGCTGATCCCCGTCCACCTCGAAGAGCACCTCGTCGTGCACCTGCAGCAGAGGCTCGGCGCGAAGACCGCGGGCGCGAAGCGCCTGGTCTGCATGCAGGAGGCCGCGGCGGGACACGTCCGCCACCGAGCCTTCGTGGGTGGCGCGCCGGGCGAGACGCTCCGCGTAGGCGCGCGCCTGCTGGTCTTTCGAAGTGAGACCTCCGATGGGCCAGCGCCTCCCGGCGACCGTCTCGATGAAGCCGCGCTTCTGCACCAGCGCGAGCTGTTCGTCCTGGAACGCCCGCACCACCGCATAGCGCCGATCGAAACGGGCGATGATCTCCTTCGCCTCAGCGGCGTCGACGCCGAGCTGGAGCGCCAGCGCGCTCGCGCCCTGGCCGGCGAAGGTGGCGAAGTTCACGACCTTGCCGATCTGGCGCTCCTTCTTGCCCACCTTCGCCGGATCGAGGTCGAGGACGGCGGCCGCCGTGAGCGTGTGCAGGTCGTCTTCGTTTGCGAGTGGCTCGACCAGCGCCGGGTCCTTCGTCAGATGCGCCAGCACGAAGAGACCGAGCTGCTCGTAGTCCACTGAGAGCAGGACGCGCCCCGGCGGCGCGACGAAGGCGTGGCGGATTCCGCGCCATCTCGGGCGTGGCGCCGGGCACGCGGCCCAGGTCCGGCTCCGAGTTGACCAGGCGTCCGCTGAAAGAACGCGCCGGATGAAACATCGAGTGTACGCGCCCGTCGTCCGCGATGCTCGCCATCAGCGCCGTGACCCAGGTGTCCTTCAGCCGCCGGAGGGTGCGCCAGCGAATCACCAGCGGCACGATGGGGTGCGCGTTCTCGATGCGCTCGAGCGCTTCGGTCGCCGTGCTCCAGCCGGTCTTGGTGCGCTTCACGATCGGCAGCCCGAGGTCCTCGTAGAGCACCGAGCCGAGCTGCTTGGTGGAGCCGAGGTTGAAGGTCTTGTCGGCGAGCGCGTAGATCTCTTTCTCGAGCTCTTCGCGGATCCGGTCGAAGTCGTCCCCTGCGGTGGCGAGGTCCGCGCCGTCCACTGCGATACCCGACCGCTCCATGCGTTCGCAAGTCTCACGAAGGGCCTGGTACTCGGCCAACAGCGCCTCGTCGGTCGTCGGAGCGAGCTCTCGCCACACCTCGTCCGCCGCCCGCGCGAGGTGCGCGGCGTAGGCGGCCGCGACCTCCGTCTCGAGCTCGGCCCACGGCTTCTGGGAGCGGCCGACGCCGCGCACCGTCTCTTCCTCGACCAGCGGGCGGTGAAGGACCTGCTTGGCCAGGATGTCGAGAATCGTGCGGGGCCCAGTTGCTGGGCTGGTGGAGGTGTGACGCGAAGCCCGCGTCGCCAGAGATGCCCGTCACGGCGGCGCCGCGCCGCGCGAAGGCCACGACTGCGCGCTTGATGTCGTGCCCCACCTTCGGGCGCGCGGGGTCGGCCAGGAACGTGGCGAGTGCTTCGGGCACGTCGTCGAACACCGCGCCACGTCCCGCGAAGGGCACATAGAACGCCGGGCCTTCGCTCTTCACGAGCGCGAGCCCGGCGAGGCGCCCGGCGAAGGGCGTGGGGCCGTCGATGAGCGCGTGGATCGACACCGGCGCGCCTTCGAGCGCGGAGAGCGCATCGGCGAGCGACCCCGCGTCCGCGCAGACGGTGACATCTACGTCGTCGAGGCGCCCCTCTCGTGCTTCCAGCAGCTGGAAGAAGCCGAGCTCCGCGAAGAGGGCACCGAGCGCAGAAGCCTCGGGCGGCTCGAAGGCGAGCGCGTCGAGTGGGAGGGGGAGGGCGACGCTCTGATCGAGGCGGGCGCGCGCGAGCTCGCGCTTCGCGTCGTCGAGCGATGCGCGGAGCGCTTTGCCCGGGCGGCCTTCGACCTCGTCCGCCCTCTCCATCGCCGCGTCGAGGGACCCGAAAGCCTCGATGATCTGCGTCGCCCCCTTCTTGCCGAGGCCCTTCACGCCGGGGAGCGTGTCGTCGTCGCCCACCATCGAGAGCCACTCCGCCACGTTCGCCGGCCCCACCTCGAAGCGCTTCTTCACGAGCTCTGGCGTGTAGCGAACGTCCTTGTAGGCGTCGTACCACCACACGCCGTGGCCCACGAGCTGGGCGAGGCGCTTGTCGCTGCCGACGATGACGACGTCGTGACCGGTTTCGCGGGCGGCTTTCGTGTAGGACGCGACGACGTCGGCGGCCGAGGAGGCCGTCGTCACGGTGATCCCCTGAGCACGCAGCAAATCCGGGAAGCGTTCCTGCTGCGAGGCGAGCGAGGACGACCAGCTCGAGGTGTCGGCGTCCGCATCGAAGATGGCCACCGCCATCTCCGGCTCCTTGAAGGCCAGGGCCCGCCGCAGCGCGCTGGTCGCGGCGAAGAGCGCGCCGGCGGGATCTCCCTCCGGCGTCTGCCGGTCGTCGGAGACGCTCAGATACCCGCGCGACAGAAGATGCGTCGCGTGGACGATGAGGAGCCGGTCGGTCATCCGCCGTCGGTCGCGGCGTGCTCGAGCTTTTCGAGGCCGCGCTCGAAGTCCGCGCCAATCATCGAGTCCATGCCCACGAAGAGGTCGAAGAGCTTGCCCATGAAGTCGTTCCTTCCCTCCATCCACCAGGTGACCTTCGTGCCATCCCCCTGCTCCTCGAGGGTGATGCCGACGTCGGCGGTGGAGGGGAAGGGCTCGATGAACTCGAGGTCGTAGGTGACCTCCTCGGCGCTGGCCGAGGTGATCGTCATCTTGCCCTTGCCGAGGTCGTCGTTGCCTTCCCAGGTGTACCAGGCGCCGACGCCCGACGACGGATCGGAGTATTCGATGCGCGCGTGCGGATCGAGATCCATCCACGGGTTCCACTCGGTCCACTTCTCGAGGTTCTCGAGCTGGGGGACGATCAGATTCGGCGTCGCGCTCATCACGCGGGTGCGCTCTACACGGTACTCGTCCGGTCGCATGGCGGCGGCGATGACCGGGCCCATGATCAGGAGGAGGAGCACCACGCCCACCCCCAACGCGATCTTCTTCTTCATGGAGCGGGAGGGTACGACAGCCCCCGCGAGGTGGTCACGCGGCGGCGCCGCCCTCCGGCCGCTTCTCCCACTGGTCCCGGTCGAGGTCGGCGACCATCTCGTCTCCGGTGAGCTCGGTCGCCGCCTTGCCGTCGAAGTACTTCATCAAACCGACGCGGTCGTAGTGTCCCTTGATTCGGTCGGTGAGCAGGCCGATCTCCCGGAGGTTCGGCATCAGCCGCCGGAACATCACGTGGCGGAACTCCTCCATGCCGGGGGAGTGGCTCATCACATCGCGCCACTGGGCGCGGGTCAGAAGGCCCGCGAACCACTCGTCGTAGACCTCGTAGGCCATGAAGCGGTTCTTCATCAGGAGCGCGACCTCGAAGGTCCAGTCCTCTCGCTCGCGCCGCTCGGACTCACTGAGCTCGTTCAGGATGTGCTCGCGCAAGGCCAGGACGCCGTAGTGCACGTGGCGGGCCTCGTCCTGGATGACGTTCCTCAGCAGCTCCCGGAAGAGAGGCTCGCGGCTCATCTTGTAGAGCGCCCCGAAAGCGCCGAGGGCGAGACCTTCGACCATGATCTGCATGCCGAGGAACTTCATGTCCCATCGCGAGTCGCTCATGAGCGCGTCGATGATCACGAAGAGGTTGTCGTTGATCTGGTAGACCTTCTCGAGCTTCTCGTCGAGGTAGCGATGGAAGACCTCTACGTGCCGCGCCTCGTCCATCACCTGGGTCGCGCCGTAGAGCTTGCCGTCGAAGAACTGCACCGCTTCGGTGACCTGGGCGGCGGCGAAGAGCGCGCCCTGCTCACCGTGCAGAAACTGGCTGATGGTCCAGGCGCCCATCGAATGGCGGAAGAGCGCCTTCTCGTCGTCGTCGAGTCGGACGCCGTATTCAGCGAGCTTGTCGAAGTCGAAGAAGTAGTCGGGGACCAGGGGGTTGTCGGGATCGAGGGGGTCGACCGGGGTCTCCCAGGGCAACGTCTCCCCATCCCACTGCTGCTGCTTCGCGCGGCTGTAGAGCTCGCGCATCTCGGGCTGGTCGTGCGGGTAGCTCCAATCGAAGTGCGCTTCGTGACTGGCCGGGATGCGGGTGGGCACGCCCTGCTTGCCACGCTTGAGGATCATGCCCCGTCCCGCCGACGGGCCGATCGAGCGCAGCACGCGTGGGTCGCGCATCTCGCTCACGATGTCCGCGGCCTCGAGGTAGGGGTCGAGCCGCTCGAGGACCTGGGCCAGCGGGCCGGCCTGAGGCCCCCGGAATTGCGGCAGGGCCTTCTTCAATCGGTCGATGCTCACAGCCATGATGGTGCTCCCTGTCAGACGCTCGAGAGATAGTCGTTGGTGCGGCGCGCGTGACGGCGCGCGAGGAACTCGTGGACCAGCGGCATGCCCGCTTCGAGCATGCGCGCCGCGACGCCGGGGGGCAGGCCCGGGAGCTTTTCGCTCAAGAGCTCGATGTCGCGTTCGAGGATGCGATCCACCGCTTCGGCGTAGATGGCCAGGTGGCTGGCGTCGAAGCCACGCTCCTCGGTGAAGCCCGCCGCGCGCATGCGGCCGACGATGTCGAAGACCCAGGCGTCCTCGGCCGCGACCGAGAGGGACCCGTCCTCGCCTTCGGCCGCGCCGACGATCCCCAGATCGACGAGCTGCGCGAGCTCCTCTTCCGTGACGCCGTGCGCTTCCATGAGCGGCGCCGGGTCCACCAGTCGCGGTGCTTCCGAACCGGCGGAGCGCATGGCTTCGAGCTCGGCGCGCACCGCCTCGAGGAAGCGCTGCTGCTCGTCGCTGAAGTGACCCTGCCGGCCGTCGAGCATCGCCTTGATCGCCTTGAGCGGCAGGAAGCGTTCGTGCTGAAGGCGCTTGATCAGCGACAGGCGCTCGAGATGCTCGGGGCCGTAGAACGCCATGTTGTGACCGGTCTTGTGTCCGGCGGGGACCAGCCCTTCGCGAATGTAGAAGTGGATCGCCTGGCGCGCGAGGCCGGTCTGCTCGCAGAGGTCCTTCATCTTGTACGGGTAGCGCTCCCGAACCTCCGCTGCCGCGCTCACGACTCGACCTTCACGGTGCAGGGGCCGAGGGGCCGGCTGACGCAGGTGAGGATGTAGCCCGCTTCGCGCTCGCTCGCGGTCAGGCAGTTCGGCTCCTCCATGCGCACCTCGCCCGAGGTCAGGCGGACCCTGCACGCAGCGCAGCCGCCCATGGTGCAGGAGAAGGGCAGGGCTGCGCCTGCGGAGAGCCCGGCTTCGAGGAGCGTCCGGCCTGGGGCGACGACCACCTCGCGGGCGTCGCCTTGGCCCAGGATCTTCACCGAGACCTTCTCCTTCGGCAGCGGCGCGCCATCGTCGCGCAGCTCCGGTCGCACGAAGACCTCTTCGCGGATCCGTGCCGCCGACACGCCGCGCGCCTCGAGGGCCGCGCGCGTGGCGTGGCGCATCGGCTCCGGTCCGCAGACGAGGAAGACCGCGCGCGCAGGGTCGACGCCGAGGCCATCGAGGCGCGCCTCGACCATCGCGCGGTCGAGGAGCCCGCGCGGGCCCTCGTGGCCCGCGGGCGGATCCGAGTACACGCGATCGAGGACGAAACGTCGGTGGCTCTCCGCCATCGCCGCGAGCGCCGCGTCGAAGATGACGTCCTCGGGCGCTCGGTTGCCGTAGATCAGGGTGACGCGCGCTTCCGGCTCGCCCGCGAGGACCTCGCGCGCGATGGCGAAGAGAGGCGTGATCCCGCTCCCGCCCGCGATCATGACGAGCTCGCGCGCGTCCCTTGGTGCGCCGAAGCTGCCCGACGGTCCACGCACCTTCAGCCGCGAGCCCACGACCGCGTGGTCGTTCAGGTGGTTGCTGACGCGGCCGTCGCGGATGCGCTTGACGGTGATCGAGATTCGGCCGTCGCTCGGCGCGCTGGAGATCGAATAGGCGCGCCGCAGCGGCTGGCCGTCGAGCTCCACCTCGACGGTCAAGAACTGCCCGGCCTCGAAGACGATCGGGCGCCCGTCCGACGGCGACAGGACGAGGGTGACGGCGTCCGGCGTCTCGCGGATCACCTCCGTCGCGGTGAAGTGTCGCCACGCGATCACGGATCGGCGCGGTGGGCTCGTCTCGGGCTTCTTCCCGCGCCGAGGCACGAGGTAGGGCGGCGCTTCACCACGGAGGCTGCCGCGCAGCATGCGCAGGTCGTGGCGCGCGCCCTCGATCCGCTGGCGAAGCCGGCGGGGCAGGAGGGCGACCAGCGGCGAACGTCGTCGACTCATGGCAGCGGCCATGACCCCGAGTCTCGGGCGCACGCCGCAAAGTGTCAAGTAACACTTTACACTTTGTCGGACCCGAACGTTCAGGTGGTTGAGAATACAGGGTTTCCTTGAGACGCTCAGCGCATGGTCTCCCCGCTGATCGGCGCCTCGGCGCTCGAGCCCGGCATGGTTCTGATCGATGCGCGCTCGGGGCCGGCCGGCGCGGCGGCCTACGCCAACGGGCACTTGAGCGGCGCGCAGCACGTGGAGCTCGACACCGATCTCTCTGGCGATCATGCCGACCCTTCCGTCGGCGGACGCCACCCACTGCCATCTCTGTCCACGTTCGCTCACACCCTCGGCCGGCTGGGCATCACGCCCGACTCCGACGTGGTGGTCTACGACGACAAGGGCGGCGCCAACGCCGCGGCGCGCCTGTGGTGGATGCTTCGCGCTGTCGGCCACTCGCGAGTGCGGGTGCTCGATGGCGGATGGGCCGCGGCCCTGGCGCAAGGGTTCCCCACGGAGAAGGAGACGCGCGCGCCCGAGCCCGCGCCCGACTATCCCGTGCCCGAAGATTGGCTCTCGCCCACCGCCGTGGTGGAAGAGGTCGCCGCACGCGTCGACGACCCGTCGTGGAAGGTCCTCGACGTGCGCGCCGCCGAACGCTATCGCGGCGAGATCGAGCCGCTCGATCCGGTGGCGGGCCACATCCCCGGCTCCGACAACCTCTTCTTCGAGGACAACCTGGGGCCCGACGGTCGTTTCCTCGATCCCCGAGCGCTCGGCGAGAAATACCGTGCGCTCCTCGACGGACGGCCGCCCGAGCACCTGATTGTCAGCTGCGGCTCGGGCGTCACAGCTTGCCACACGCTCCTCGCCCTCGCGCACGCGGGGATCGAGGGCGCGCAGCTCTACGTGGGCTCGTGGAGCGAGTGGTGCCGAAGCGATTGCCCGAAGGCGACAGGCCTCTAAGCGCGGCCCCAGACCACGAGGTGGCGGTCGCCGAGGCTCTGCACCGAGAGCGAGAGCCCCGCGGCGATGACCTGCTTGCGCACCTCGGCCGGCGTGAAGGCGGCGCAGAGCGAGCGATAGAAATCGCGCTGCAGGATCTCCGGCTCTTCACCCGAGTACCGGTCGACCAGCGCCGCCACGTCTCCGCGGCTGGGCGGACGCCGGAGGTCGACGACGAAGATGCTGCCACCCGGGGAGGACAGCCGTCGCACCTCGCTCCAGAAGACCGACGCGTCCTCGAAGTGATGTAGCAGGCTGTTGCTCAGCACGAGATCGTAGGCCGCACTCTCCAGCCCGGCGCCCGGCAGGAGTCCGTGGATCAGTCGCAGCCGATCAGCGCCGGGGGCATCCTCGGCCGCTTCCCGCGCCACCTCGATCATCGCCTCCGCGCCGTCGACGGCATCGATGCGCATGGTGGTGTGGCGCGCGACCAGGTCGATGGGGATGGCGGCGGGCCCGCAGCCGAGATCCACGACCCTCATCATCGTCGGCACGTCGGGGATGCGGGACCTCAGCTCTTCGACGAACTGCCGATTCGGCTCGTCGAAGTCGGCGCCGGCGTACGCCGCCGCCTGATTGCTGTCATCCATCAGCTCGGGTTCGGTAATGCGCTCCACGGGAGGGCGGAGTGTGGGGTGCCCGAGCGCGGAGGGCAAGCAGAGCGCCCTACGACCGATGGCGGCGAGGGATTATGCTTCCTCGCCATGGCCGGAGCGCCCTACCGCGGAGGTCCGAACGCGCGCGCATCGACCGCGCCGGAGGAGACGGGCCTCGTCGCGGATCTGATCGAGCAGTTCGCCGATCCACTCGCCTTCTATCGCGAGCTCGTCCAGAACGCCATCGACGCAGGCAGCCGATCGATCACCGTGCGGATCGTATGGGACGAGGGGGCGGCGCAGATCTCCGTGCGCGACGCCGGCACCGGGATGAGCCGCGAGGTGATCGAGGAGGAGCTCCTCGTTCTGTTCCGATCCGGCAAGGAGGATCGGGAGGACGCCATCGGGAAGTTCGGCGTCGGCTTCGTTTCGGTGCTGGCCATGTCGCCGGAGCTAGTGGAGGTGCGAACGGCGACGGGCGATGGTGTGGGTCACGTCGTGCACCTGCGATCGGACCAGAGCTGGGAGCTCTTCGAAGTGCAGGGAAGCGAAAGCGGCACGACGGTGACGCTGCACGTGCCGATGGCCTCCGAGGCCTACGGCAAGCTCATCGTGGATTCCGAGGTCGCGCTGGTGCGCTGGTGCAAGCACGCGCGAATCCCGATCCAGCTCGTCGCGCTCGATGCGAGCGGCGAGCTCGTGCGCGAGGCTCGCATCGACCGCCCGCTGGAGCTCGAGGACGCGCTGGTCTCGGTGAGTGTGCAAAGCGGTGACACCCATGCGGTCGTTGGCAAGCGCCTGAACGGAACCTACGCGGGGTTCTTCAACGGCGGGCTCACGCTGTGGGAGACGGACGCTCCCCTGGTGGGGACGGTGAGCTTCAAGGTTCAGGACCCGCACCTCGAGCACACGCTCAGCCGCGACAACGTCCGGCGCGATGCGGCCTTCGACCGCGCGATCCGCGTGGTGCAGGACGCGGTGTCGCATCAGTTGGGGCGGGCGATGATCGATGCGCTGGCGGATGCGGCGGCGTCGGACGTCGAGCGGCACCGGGCGCTGCTCACGGTGATGGATCCGTCCAGCATCGACGTGCCCCTGTCGCGCTGGACCTTTCCGCTGCTCGCGCCGATCGCTGGAAAGTCGGTCGCGACGGGTGAGCACCCCCCGGAGCTCTATGCGCTCGAAGCGAACGAGCTGACGCGCGCCCTGGCCGAACGGGGGGTGGCGGTCCTCGACGCCCGCGGTCTCGACGCCTCCGAGCTGGAGTCTCTGCTCGCGTTGGTCTCCTCGGTGACGCGAAGGCGAAGGTGCCGCGCGGCGAGCGCCGTCTACACGCTGGTTCGGCCGGTCGAGCGTCGGCCCTCCGACGATGCGCTGCTCTCCATGGTCGGCGAGCTCCTCGAGGCACATGCGCGCGCGCCGGCGTCGATTCATCTCGGAGAGCTCTCGGGGGCGGGCGAGCGGCGCATCTGGATCGCGAGCGGGGAGATCGACTCGCCCTGGCTGGTCGGCGACCAGATCGACACCGACCCCATGCGCCTGCTCGGCCGGCGCCCACTCGTCCTCAACGTCCGCGCGCCGATCGTCCGCGCCGCCCGCGCGGCGATGAGCGCGGAGCCCGAGGTCGCGGCGACCTTTCTGACCCGCGCGATCCTCCTGACCACGGACCGTCTCGACGCCAGCGCCGACGAGGCGCTCACCCGCGACGCGGTCGAGCGAATCCTGGGGAGCCTCTCTTGACCGCGCGCCGCCCAGCGCCCGGACGGCAGGTCAGTGTGGGGAGCCTGCGCGTCGATGCCGCGCGCGCGGTGATGAAGCTCCGCGACTATCAGCTGCCGGAGCCCGAGATGTGGATCCTGGAGCTGCTCCGGGCGGGCGTGACCCTCGGCGCCGATTCGCTGCGCGTCACCGGCGACTCGGACGACGTGCGCGTGAGCTGGGAGGGAAGGGCGCCCCAGCTCGACGACCTGACGACGCTCCTGGACGAGCTCGTCAATCCGGTGGCCGATCCCGCGCGCCGCCACCTGCGCCTGATGGCGACGGCCATCAACACCGCCCTTGGCCTCCGGCCGCGGTACGTCGACATCTACGTCGTCGCCGATGCGGGCACGAAGCGCGTGCGCTACACGCCTTCGATCCTGGAGGTCGACGAGGACGATCCGCTCGCCGGCGCATCCAAGCTGCGCCACCTGGTCGCCGAGGACGTGGCGAAGCCCCTCGCTGCGCCGGCGAAGGGGGTGCTGGTGCATCTGCGTCGCTTCCCCGACCTCGGCGTGTTGACGACCTTCGTCTCCGGACGCGAGCCCCCGGAGCTGCGCCTGGTCCGCGAGAGCTGCGACGACACGCGGGTGCCGATCGCCATCGGCGACGGCGTGCTCGAGCGAGCGCGCTCCGACCGCGACGTGCTCCGCATCCCGCTCGGGCCCGACATCGACGGGTTCATGGCCTTGATGCACGCCGCCACGCGGCCCGACTGGGCCCGGCCCGCGATCTTCGAGGCCTGCGAGCGCGGGGTGCTCCTCGCGCGCCATCCCATCGAGCTCGGTATCTCCGTCTACCAGGCGGTTCCGATCCGCGTTTCGGTCGACGCGGACCGCCTGCCGACCAACGCCTCGCGCTCCGAAGTGCGGCGAGACGACGCGCCGATCGCGCAGGCAGAGGCCCGCGCCTCCGAGGTGTTCGCGGAGCTGGTCGAAAAAATCGCCGGCGAGCTGGGACCCGAGCCGACGCTCGAGTGGTCCGCGCACGGGCGGGCGGAGCTCGAACGGAGCGCCTTCGCCCTCCTCGCTTCCGCGGTGGGCGTCACCGATTTTCGCGCGCACGTGGGCGGGCTCGTCTCGGGTCCACTCGCTCCGCTCCTCGAGCTTCCACTCCTGCGAGATGCGTTCGGTAACCCGCGCACGCTGTCGGAGGTCGCCGCAGCGGCGCACCACTCGGCCTTCGTCTATCGCGGCGAGGAGCCCCTCGACGAGCGCCTGGCGGAGTGGCTCTTCGACCTGATCTGGGTGCGGCCGGGCGATGCGGTGGAGATCCTCCTCGCCCACACGGAGCTCGAAGACGTCGCGCCCCGCATCGCCACTGCAGAGCGGAGCCGCCTCGCGCGCCTGAGATACCTGCGGTACCCGGTTCACGAAGGCGTGGTGCGCGAGGCCGAGGGGCAGCTGCTCTCCATCCCGCTCGCGGACCTGCCGGAGCGCGTCACGGATGGGAGCGCGCTGTCGCCGCACTTCTTCACCATGCCCGCCCTCGAAGGCGAGCTCTGCCTCACGTCGTCGGGCGCGCACGCGACCGTCAGCTACCTCTACGACGGGCGCCTGCTCGCGAAGCGACGCATCGAGTCGCGGGTGCCCTTCGAGGCGGTGGTCTGGTCACCGCTGTTGACCCCGAACGAGACGTTCTCGGCGCTCCGGGACGACGAGGGCGCAGCCGCCGTCGACAGCGCGCTGATCGGGGCGGCCATCTGGGCGGCCGAGCTCCTGGCGTCGCGGCTCGCGGGGGACACGACGACCGAAGGCGAGCCGCGGCAGCGTTGGGTCCGCTCCGCGAAGAAGCTGGCGGCGTCGAAAGAGGTGCGCGCCGCTCTGCGCGGGGCGATCTACGCTCATCACCAGCTCTTCGACCGGCGCGACTTTCCGGGACCGTTGCGCAGCGCAGAGGTGTTCCCGGCGCTGACGACCGACGGCGAAGCGCGATGGGCCTCTCTGGAGACGATCGCGAAGAGCGCCGAGCACGGGACGTACTTCACCGCCGATGCGAGCGCCGCGTCGCGTGCGTGCCCGGGGTTGCCGCCGAAGCGGCTGGTGATCGCCGGCGGTACCGACGATCGCGCATACCTGCGTGCGCTCCTGCCGGAGCCGGCGAGCTTCGTACACTACGACCGCGGCGAGCTCTCGGTCGCGCGCGACGGGGACAGCCTGGCGCGGGAGCTCGCCACGGTCACCGGGGCCGCGATGAGCTTCGATCGCGACGCGGGTTTCGGCGCCATCGGCATGACGGTGACGGTGCCCATCGTCGACATCCGTCACTGCGGTCAGACGCTCTTCAAAGGCAACGAGATCGACACGCGCTTTCCGGCGTGGGTTCTCTACGAGGGGACTGCGCTGGTGCCGGACGAGCAATGGCAAAGCGTCACGGGCGGCTTCGTTCCGGCGCTCTTCTCGGTCGAAGAGAGCATGCTGATGCGCAGGTGTGCGGCCCACCTGGTGGGCAACGACGCACCGGGTCTCTTCGTAGCGGACGAGATCTTCGAGCGGCAGGTGGTGCCGATGCTCCTGGAACGGCTCGGCGAGGTCGGGCTCGAGACCGTCCTACCCAGAGCGCTTCGCCAGAGTCTTCGCGCGTTGCCGCTCTTTTTCGTTCTCGGGCTCGAGGCCGCGCACAGCCTCGACGAGATCGAGAAGCTCCACCCGGGCACGCTCCGCTACGTCGCTCCCGACCGCGCTGCAGACTTCGAGCTCGATGGCTTTCACCCCCTGCGCGCGCCCGAACGCCTGGCACGGGCCGTGGCGGCGATGCTCGGCAAGCAGGCGAGGAACGCCGACAAGGAGCTCGAGCGGCGCCGCAAGAAGGCGCTCAGGTCGGCGCGCCTCGAGGTGCATCGCGAGCGGCCGAAGATCGAAATCCCTCCCTCCGCTGACGACGCTCGAGCCGTCGACGTCGAGCCATCGTCGCCGCTCGTGCGGAAGCTCCGGGTGGGCCTGACGATGGAGTCGAGCAGCCTCGAGATCCTGATCGAGGACCGGTCCTTCTCCTCCAAGACCTGGATTGGTGGCCCGCCGGTCGCCGCCACCGTTCGGGCGACCGCGATGGCAGCGGACGAGGATTTCGTCGAGGTCTCCGACAAGGCGCGCGAAGCGATCGAGGCGATGGTGATCGAACAGGTCCCGTCGCTGTTGGCCGGGCTCGCTGCGCGCGATCCCGACGCGCTGCGCGTCGACCACGCCGCCCGTCGCCTCCTCGACTGGTGGATCGACCATCCGGTGGAAGATGGGCCGGGCGCACGACGCATCGCGAAGGCCCTCGAGACCCTCGGGGAGGCGCCGCTCTTCGATTCGGTTCAAGGGGATCGAGTGGGCGCGCGCGCAGCCCTCCGGCGCTCGAAGGTCTACGTGGCGACCTACGTGGGGATGTGGCTCGGCCCGGACGATGGCGAAGCACCACACAGCCTCGACCGCCCCGTGCTCCGCGTCGCCGAAGGGCAGGAGCGTAGGCGACAGCTGGCGTTGATCAGCGCCATCACCGGCTGTGACGTCGCCGACGTCACCAAGGCCTGTGAGCAGCTGCAGTCGCGCAGGCGCGTCGCCCAGGGTCTGGTGCCCAAGCCGACGCTGCATGGTGTCGAGGACGCCTCGCACGTGCACGACGTCAGCACCCTGGTCGGCAAAGACCGCCGACTCCGCGCGGCGCTCGGTCCCGGAGAGATCGGCCTCAGCGACTCGGGGTCGAGCCGCGTCTACATTCGCCGCGGCGGTCGCGCGCTCGACGTGGTGTCGGTGTCGGTGTTTCCAGCGATCGTCGCGACCCTCGAGTCGCCCGACGTGCCCCGTGACCCGACGAAGATCGCCGGGCACGCCCCACTCGCGGAGCGGCTCCAGCAGCTCACAGCGCTGCTGGTTCGACGGCTCGTCGAAGACGGCGTCGCGCTCCTCACGACGGAGGAGAAACGGCGGATTCGAAGCGCCATGCTCGATGGCCGCGTCCTCGCCGGCGACGAGGAGGGGGACGCGCTGCCGCTCTTCGAGACCACCGAGGGCATCTGGCTCACCAAAGACGCGATTCGCGAGCAGTCGGAGCGCTTCGGCGTGGTGTGGTACGTGACAGACTTCGGGTGCGCGGAGGTCCCGCTCGACCCCGAGCGCCACGCGTTTCGGCTTTCCGGTGACGAGGCGACGAACCTCCTGGGCGAGCTGTTGATCCTCACCGACGCCACGGAGGAGCTGCGCCAGGATGCGGAGGCTCGGCGCAACCGCAACCGTCGGCCGGTGGAGAGCCTGACCCTCGAATACGGCGAGGACAGCGCCGCCATGGCCTGGGAGATCTTGAAGGCCAAGGGCGAGCACCGGATCGAAGGTGTGGTGGCGCCTCTCCGGCCAGGTCTCGATGCGCATCGCGGGATGCGGCTGAGTCGCGAACGCCATCCGCTGGGAGAGCATCGGGACCCGTGCGAGTGGCCGACGCGCGCGGTGGTGGATGCGCCACAGGTCGAGCCCAACCGCACCTGGTCGGGCGCCTTGGAGGAGGGCGACGCTTTCGAAACGCTGAAGCGTGAGGTGCGCCGCGCCTCGGAGCGCGCGCTGAGCTCGCTGGTGAAGATCCCGCACGACGCCCTCGAGCCGCGGCGCGTGAGCGTGGCCGATGCGCGGCGCGCGGGTGTGGAGATTCCGGTGCGCGGCGCCTTGTGGGCGCGAAGCGGCGGCGTCCCACCCGAGCCGGTGACGGTCGTCGATCGCGGGGGAAGTCGCGTCCTGCGCGGGGCAGGATCCGCGTCTCTTCCCATCGAAGGGCGTCTCTTCGTCGACGGGCTTCCGCACGTCGACGCGGCGGAGCGGGTCGCGAAGGTCGTCTACACCCGCATGCTCAGCAGCCTCTCGCGGCGCGTGGCGAACGAGTGGGATCCGGTGAAGGCCGCCCACATCGTTCAGGGGATCGCGGCGAAGCTGGTGAAGGCCGAGGACCTTCCGGGCGAGCACGAATGGCCGCTCGGCGTGGGGCGGCCGATTCGATCCCGCCACCGTGGAGCGGTGGCTCACGGGGAAGGGGGGCATCGTCTGGTTCGTCAGCCCCGCGCAGGTGGAGGCGGTGCGCGACACCTTCGAGTCGAACGAAGGGGGGCCGACCGCGGAGGATCCCTGGCTCATCGACGATGGATTGCTCGCGGCGCGGGCCATCCTGATGCACCTCGATTGGCGCGCGCGACGGTGGCCGCCCGAGGCGAGGTCCGCGCTGATGCCGGCGCCTGTGACGAAGGCGCTGATTGTCGCGGACGCAGGGGACGACGACGACACGGACGACTTCGAGTGGCCGGCGGTCAGCTTCGACGAGGTGGTCGAGACGCCAACTCTCGCTTCCACCGCACCGCTGACGGCACCGAAACCGCCTTCGCCGGGCGTGGGACAGGAGGTATTCGCTCGCCTCTTCGAGACGAAGGTGAAGGTCTCGGTGTCGGTGACCCCGAGCCGGCGGCGAGCGATCCTCCGGCGCGGCGACGACGAGAGCTACGAGCTCACGAGCCGCAATCCGGTGGTGCAGGCAGTCCAGAACGCCATGGATTCGGGAGACCCACGGGCGGCCGCCGCGATTGCCATCCTCGCCGCGCGGGTGGTGGGCGAGGCCAATCGCGCGCGGGACGACGTGACGGACGAGCATGAAATCGACGCGCTCGTTACTCTACTGGGGACGAGGTAGAGGTGGCCGAACGCGTGGATCCCATCGTGGTGCTACTCGACCTGACGCGACATCTGGCGTCGGAGGAGACACTCGAGCATTCGCTTCAGGCGGTCACCGACTCGGCGCTCGCTCTCGTCGACGCGGACCACGCATCGATCCGACTCCTCGACGACGCCCGGAGCGCCCTCTTGTGCGGAGCGCGCTCGGGGCTCGGCACCGACCGGGCGCCGTTGACCTTCAAGCCGAACGAAGGCATCGCGGGCTGGGTGGTCGAGCACGGCAGCATCGCCCACCTGCCCGAGGTAGCCGCCGACCCGCGCTTCGAGCAGCGGGACAATCAGGGGTTCGACGTCGGGTCGATGATGGCGGTGCCCCTGTGGTCCGCGGGCAGGGTCATCGGCGTGCTCTCGGTCAGCCACGGCGACCAGCGCCACTTCGGCGATCGGGACGAGCTGCTGGCGCGGCTGCTCGCGAACTGCGCGGTCCCGGCCATCGAGCGCTCACGCCTCGAGCGTCTGGCGACCACCGACGCGCACACCCGCGCGTTCAACCGCCGATACCTGGTGCCGCGCCTCGAAGAGGAGATGGCGCGCGCGAAGCGTCAGAAGACGGCGCTCAGCGTGTTGATGATGGACCTCGACCACTTCAAGCGGGTCAACGACGACCACGGCCACGCTGCCGGAGACCTCGTCCTGCGCGAGTTCGCCGACCGGGTGCGCGCCGCCACCCGCGTCCAGGATGCCCTCGTGCGATGGGGCGGCGAGGAGTTCGTCCTGGTCATGCCGGACACCGACGGCGAGCACGCGTCCCACGTCGCCGAACGCATCCGCGCCGCCGTCTCCGAGCTGCCCATCCTCCTGGACGACGGCGTCCGGCTCTCCCAATCGGTCAGCATCGGCGTCGCGAGCTGGGACGGACACGTTCCCGCCGACGCCTTCGTCGCCCGCGCCGACGACGCCCTCTACGAGGCCAAGCGCTCGGGCCGCAACCGCGTCAGCACCATTCCCGGCTGAGGTCTCGACGACGGCGGAGGCCGTCAGCCGCGATCGATCACCAGGCCGACGCGAACCAGGTCGGTGGGCGCGGGGGTGATGCGCAAGGGGAGCATGCGGTCGTACGCGTCGCGGGGCACGAAGTAGATGGCGCGTGCACGCTGATCGCGGAAGAGATCGTCGCGCCAGGTCTCGAGGAGCGAGCGCGCTTCGGGGGCGCTCAGGCCGCGCTCTTGCAACACCGTGAGCAGCCGCGCCCGAAGTTGCGTCATGTCTCCCGCGGCGCGCTGGGTCGAGGAGCGGGTCCGAGGATCCACCTCGGCTTCGACGTACGACTGACCGTTGGCCAGGAAGAGCATCGTCTCGTTCGAGGCGGGTGAGACCGCTGCGCCGCCCTGCTCGTGGCTCAGAACGAAGGAGCGCTCGAAGGCGACCGGCCCGTCGTAGAAGAGGAAGCCCTCGCTGTGCCCATCGGCGGTGACCACCGCGCTCGCACCGACGAGGCGGAGGTCTTTCCACCAATGCCCGGGATGGATGGAGTGAAACGCGGGGGCACGAGTCGGTGCGACCGTCAGGTCCCATGCGAGGCCGGGCGATCCGGCCCCTGTGAGGTTCGGGACGCGTTGCGCATTCGGGTACACCATCCAGGGCTCACCGCCGGTGAAGCCGACCTCGACGTGTACCTGCGTCGGCTGCTCTGCGTAGAGGAAGAGGACGGGCTTGCGCGCGACCGTGCCCGGCGGGTGGCCGTGCGGGGGCGGCGGATGGATGGGATGCGGATGTGGCTGGGGATGAGGCTGCGGCAGCGGCGCCGTCATCGCCGCGGCGTCCGCCATGCGCTGGACGAACGGTGGCAGCTCCGCTGCGAGCTCTCGCAGATGCGTGGGCCGTCCGTTCTCGACGACCCACACGCCCCATTCGTGCGCGATGAGCTGTCCGGCTTGCAGTTGGGGAGGCGGCGGCGGGGGCGGTGGAGGCGGAGGCGGAGGCGGAGGCCGGACATGCGGGCGCTGAACCACCCTGCGCTGCCCCACCTGGGCGGCGGTCGGCCCGCCGCTGATGAGCACCAGGGGAGCCGCCAGCGCGAGAGCCAAAAAAGCAAATGAGATCCGCCGAGTCACGCTGTCCTTCCCACGTCTGCTTCCGCCCTCTGCCTCTCACGTGGCGTCGAGGCCCAGATTCGTGACCGGATTTGTCGTCCGGACGTCGCGACGGGGGAATTGTCGTGCAATGCTGGGCGCCGTGACCCGAGCTTTCCCCTGGTCGACGGCGGCTTTCGCCCTCGCCCTCGCCCTTTCTTGCAGCGGCAGCGACGCCCGCCGCGACGACCTGCCACCCCTGCCCACCGGCAAGGCCGACGACTACGCACAGACCGGCGTCAGCTGCGGCGGCTGGCCGCGCGTAGCCATCGACACCGCCGAGTTCGTCTGTGCGGGGCTCGTCGCCGGCGACGACGACACGACCTTCTCGCCGCGCACCCTCGTCGAGATCCCCGGCCGTCCCTACGAGATGCTCGTCACCGACCTCGGCGGCTGGACCCCGGGCAACGGAGGCCTGTGGTATCTCGACGCGCGCACGCCGCCGAACGCACGCCTCACCCGTGTCCTCGACCACCTCTCCGTGCCGCACCTCGTCACCGTCGGCCCCGAGGATTACCTCTTCGTCGGCGAGGACACGCGCATCTTCGCGTTCCCCGCGAGCGCCATCGGCGCGGACGGCGCGATCGACGAGTCCGCCATCTTCACCATCCTCGACGGGCTGCCGCCGATGGATCGCAACGGCTCGCGCAACAGCTTCCACCCCCTGTCGAACTTCGTCTTCGACGACGCGGGCAACCTCTACCTCAACGTCGGCGCCTTCTCCGATCACTGCGCCGACTTCGCGGGCGGTCCGTGTCTCGAAGCCGACGGCTATCTCGGCGGCGGTCCCGCCGCGACGGGGCCCGAGCAGGAAGGGGCGGTGATCCGCCGTTACGCCTTCCGTGGCAGCGTCGCCGAGGGCTGGGACCCGGCGTTCCGCACCGTGGCCTTCGGCCTGCGCAACTCCATGGGCCTCGCCTTTTCGCCGGCCGGCGATCTGCTCCAGGTCGAGAACTCCCGCGACTTCCGCGAGTCGAGCCGGCCCTTCGAGGAGCTGAACGTGATCCCCAAGGCGGTGCTCGACGGCGAAGAGATGCCGAAGCATTACGGCTGGCCCTACTGCTACGACATCGAGGGGACCAGCGACGAGTGGGCGGACTACAGCGTCTTCCCCTGTAGCCTGGACAACCCGAACTACAGCCCGCCGCACATCCTGTTGCCGCCCCACGGCGCGCCGCTCGGCCTCACCTATTATCACGGCGACATGTTCTCGGAGCTCGAAGGGCAGCTCCTCGTGCCTCTGCACGGCTATCGCCCGGCCGGCCATCGTCTCATGGCTATCGACGTCGATCCGGACGGCCTGCCGATCCGCGCCGAAGGCGCGACCTACCTCGCGGATCCCACCGGCGCGGGCATCTCCGTCACCGAGGAGTTCCCGACCACCGCCGGTGAGCTCTACGCGTCGCAGGCGAACTATCTGATCGAGGCGTGGTTCGAGGTGCAGGGAGTCCGTCCCAAGGGCGCGCCCGTCACCCCCTACGTCGCCGCCGATGGAACCATCTGGATCGCCGACGACAAGAACCGGTCGATCATCGTTCTCGGCCGCGCCACCGGCGCGCTGCCCCCAACGACGCGCGTCGACCTCTACCCGGCGTACAAGCGCCTCCTCGACTCCGACGACACGCTGCGGGGGCTCTACGACGACATGGTCGCCCAGGTGCTCCGCTCGGATTCGTGCAGCGGTTGTCACGACGACTTCCGCTTCGTCGGCGACGACTCCGCGTATCCGGAGCTGCGCTACCTGCTGGCGCTCGGCGGATGGCTCGAATCCCGGTTCGCCCGAGACCAGCGCGCTCTACGAGCGGCTCACGCCGGTCGGCACCGCGGGCATGCCGCCCGTCGATCGCGCCTGGCCCTCCATCACCGAGGGTGAGGCCGCCGTCGCGACGATCGCGGCTTTCATCACGGCGCTCCCCGAGGTCACGCCCGCCTTCAACGAGGGCTGGATCGGCGGGCCGTGCACCACCGACGCGGACTGCGATTACGACGGCGGCGTGTGCGAGACGCCCTCGGGCGGCACCAGCTTCTGCTCGCTGCCCTGCAGCCTCGACAGCCCCTACTGCCCGGACCGCACCGGCAACGCCGCTACCTTCTGCATCGATCTCGGCTCGCGCGGCGGCTGCGTCGCGCAATGCGATACGGCCGACGCGATGTGCCTCGACGGTCAGATCTGTATCGAGACCTCGCGCTTCGGGCGCAGCGACGTTCGGACGGTGTGTCGATGAGGGGGGCGTGCGGGGCGACGCTCGTCGTCGCGTGGCTACTGGCGTTTGGCGGCGCGTGCGGGGGGAGCGCGGCGTCGAACGGGGAGACGGCTGGGAGCGGGGAAGGGCGGGCGACGTCGGGGGGGCACGGGCACGGGCACGGGCATGGGGAGGAGGCCGGATATCATCACGACTTCAGCAACGCGGAGCACTTCGCGGCGCGTTTCGACGATCCGGAGCGCGATGCCTGGCAGAAGCCGGAAGAGGTGGTGTCGCTGATGGAGATCGCGCCCGGGATGACGGTGGTCGATCTCGGTGCGGGGACCGGCTACTTCCTGTCGTATCTGTCTCGCGCGGTGGGACCCGAGGGCCACGTGCTGGCGCTCGACGTCGAGCCCAACATGGTCGCGCACATGCGCCAGCGCATTCAGGACGAAGGCCTCGACAACGTGGAGGTGCGCGAGGTCGCTCCCGACGATCCCGGCCTCGCGCCCGACTCCGTGAATCGCATCCTCATCGTGGACACCTGGCATCACATCGGTGACCGCGGCGCCTACACGGCGAAGCTCGCGCGCGCCCTCACCGCCCAGGGCGAGGCGGCCGGCCGCCTCTACGTCGTCGACTTCACCGAGGACAGCCCCCACGGTCCGCCGGCTCACGCGCGCATTCGCCCCGAGGTCGTGGCCGACGAGATGCGCCCTTCGCTCACGCCCCGCGTTCTCGAAGAGGATCTGCCCTACCAGTACGTGGTCGTCGGCGAAAAGACGCCCTGAGACCAGAGCCCATCTCAACACTCACTGGGTAGGTGAGGGGACCGGCAGCTCGCTCGCGTCGAGGTTCTGCTGGTTGTCGACGTAGACGACGCGGTCCGAGAAATCGCTCGGATCGACGTCGCTCATCTGAATGTTCACCCCGATGGGGCTGCCGCTGACCACGCCCGCGTGCGCGATCACCCGCGCACCGGTGGCGATCTGGATCCCCGCGAGGGCGTTGTCGGCGATGCGGAAGCCATCGACGTCGACCTGGGCCGACTCCACGGCGGCGAGGCCGTTTCCCGCCCCCGAGTCGTCGCTCAGGAGGGTGCGCTCGATGGAGACGTCGCGCAGCATGGCCAGCGGTCCCTCGCCGTGAACGAAGACGCCGACCTCGACGTTGTCGACGACCGAGATGCGCTCGGCGCTGAGCGCCGCCCCACCCTGCACGGCGAGCCCCCGGCCGAATCGGCCGCTCTCGGTGGGGAGCGTTCCGGAGATGAGGATGTCGCGCAGCGTGATGCTGCTACTCGCCCCCGACACCACGACGCCGCCTGCGACGTTGTCGCTCAGTGCGGCCCGTTCGATGCTGGCGACGCCGCTCATGTTGACGTCGATGCCGAGCGCCGCCTCACCGACCGTCTCCGGGCGGGTGCCTTCGACCGTGAGGTCGCGGAAGGTCCCGCTGCTCTGCATGCGGGTGATGGTCACTCCTGCGTTTCGGACGTCGTGGACGAGCACGCGCTCGAGATCGACCTGACCGGTGTCGACCAGGATCCCGGTCGCCGTCAGCTCTTCCACGGTCGCGGGCAGAGGCGAGGCCGCGACCACGTCGGTTCCCGTCATCTGAGAGCGAAAGCCCAGGACCAGGATTGGAGATGCCTCGGAGTGAGAGACGAAGATTCGTTCCACGCTCGCTGTCGAGCCGTTCGTCACGCCGATGCCGAAGGAGCCGGCGCCCCGTCCTTCCGTGAGCTGGACGTTGCGCACCACCACGTCGGTGAGTGTCGCGTTGCCGTTCATGGCGACGAATACGCCGGCAGAGTTCGTGCCATCGACCAGGACGCGCCGCAGCTCCATGAAGCCCCGATTGAGCGCCGACGCCCCGATGCCGAGGGCGGTGCTCGGTGGGGCGGTGGTGTCGAGGAGCGCCGCGTCTTCGACCGTGACGTGTCCGCCCCCATTCGCGCCCACGGGCGTTCCCTCGAGCCCCTGCACGTAGAGGCGCCGGACGGTGGCCTCCGAGTCGTTGACGACGAAGACGCCGATCGGCCCGTCGTCCGACCTCACCAGATCTTCGATGACGATGTTCTCGGCGTCGAGGACCGTGCCGGTGTTGCTCACACCGAGGCCGAGCCCAGCGCCTCCGATCCAGAGATTCGCGACCGACGCGGCACCCCCGGAGTTCAACAAGATGCCGCTTCGCCCGCCGCTGATGCGCAGGTCGCGCACCGCCGAGCCGGGCTGCAGTGAGAACGTCGCCAGGGGAATGTCGCCCGGCGAGCCGACGACCTCGGTGCCCGCGACGCACGCCCCGCGCACCGTCACGTCCTCGGGCACCTCGATGTCGCCGTCGTAGGTCCCGATGGCGAGCGCGATCGTCTGTCCAGCGGTCACCGCCGTGACCGCGTCGGCGAGCGTCCCGAAGGGCGCGCCCATGGATCCGTCGCCGCCCATCGCTCCCTCGCGAACGAAGATCACCGCGCCGTCGTCGGCGAGCTCCGCGGGCCAGTCCCCCGTCATCGGACAGGCGGGGCCGAGCGGCGCGCATGCGTCCTCGCCGACGAATCGGACCTCGGGGAAGGTGCATCCCTCGGTCCCTTCGGGCCACGGCTCGCACGCGCGGGTGGGCCCGACCGCGACCTCCTGCCAACCATCGGGGCATGGGGTGAGGGCGGGGAGGGCCGGTGGCGCAGGAGGCATCGGGTCGGGAACCCTCTCCATCACGTCCTCGGGCACGTCGACCGCGGTGTCACCGCTCGCGTCGATCACCCCCGCGTCGTCGGAGCACGCGGCCAGAGCCACGAGCGCGCTCCCCATCCACGCCGAGAGAGGAACTCTCACCCGGCGATCATAACGCGCTTCCGCCTGCTCAGAGCCCCTGGGCGAAGACGAATTCGACGCACTCCGGTGAAAGCGTCTCTTTGGCGCGCTCGATGATGCGCGCTTCCTGGTCTTCGTTCAGTCGGGCGCGATTTTTCCCCACGGCGCCCTCGCGGAAGAATTGCGCGTCCTTTTCCCAGCGCTCTTTGCCGGTGTGCATGACTTCGCGCTTTTCGTTCTGTTGCATCCGGGCGAAGTCGACGTTGGCCACGGAGCGCGCGATGGCCTCGCCGTCGACCTCCCAGCCGAGAAAGGCCACGATCTTCGTCGCCTCGCGGACGAGATCCTCTTTCATGTCCTCGAAGCGGAGCCAGAGCACGTCCTCGTCGTCGCGGTGTGGCCAGAAGGACTGCAGGAAGGTGTAGACGTAGCCATACTCGAACCAGTGCTCGAAGTAGCTGTCGAAGTCGTCCGTCGGCGGCTTGCCCGGCCAGTCGCCCTTGAGGCCGGCGAGGTGGCGGAACATCGAGTAGGGAAGGTCCCGCGGGTCGCGTGTCACGGTCATGATCCGCGCCTTCGATCCGGCCGGTCGCGGGATCTCCGGATAGGTCACGTGCATCTTGAAGATGCGAGGGTCGTCGAGGGCTTCGAGCGTCGCGAGCTTCGTGTCGTGATCCCACTTCTCGTCGGTGACGATGTCGAAGGGGAGCTCGAGCCACGGGGTCTGGCGCAGGAGGCCCGTCCCGCGATAGTCGGGCTCGAGGCCGCGCGTCTTCAGATGAAAGAGCAGAGCGAGGAGCCAGGTCTGGCCCGACTTGGCCGCCGTCGCGACGAAGACGTCGCTGTCCCGCGTGGTCGGCTCGAAGCGCTCGAGGAACGCGCCGTCGCACATGCGCGTGGTGGCGAATCGTGACTCTTTTTGGTCTTCGGAAATCGTGGGCCCCCGGCTGGACGCGCAGAATACACCCGATACCCTCCGCGGCGTGACCCCTCGTGTGCTCGTCCTCGTGGCCTTCCTCACCGGCCTCGCCGGTTGCGCCACAGCCAGCCCGCATCCGCCGGCGCCTGTCCGGCGCGTGGACGACGGCGACGAAGAGCGTCTCGCTTGTGAGCCCGAGCGCTGTGAAGCAGAGATCTTCGCGGCCTGGACCTCGGGCCGGCGGAGCGAAGCCCTCGACCGAGCGACCTGGGCGTGTGAGCACAGAGTCCCCTACGGTTGTGCGTTTCTCGGTCTCGCCTACGAGGAGGGAACGGGGCTGGCGCGGGATCCGGTGCGCGCCGCCAGCTACTACAACGAAGCGTGCGAGGGCGGCGAGCCTGCGGGCTGCAACAACCTCGCGCTCCTCTATCAGCGTGGTGAGGGTGTCCCGGAGGATCTCGCGCGTGCGGTGTCGCTCTTCGAGCAGGCCTGCGACGGCAACCACGGCGACGGATGCTTCAACCTCGGCAACCGCTATCGGCTGGGCGACGGCGTGGCGGCGGACGACGGGCGTGCCGCGGAGCTCTACGAGAAGGCGTGCAGCCGAGGAAGCCCGGAGGGCTGCAACAACCTCGCCTTCCTGATGGCGGAGGGGCGCGGCATCGAAGAGGATGTCGACCGTGCGCGCGAGCTCTACGGGATGGCTTGCGACGAAGGCCTCGAGTCGGCTTGTGAGGCGCGGGACGCGTTGGGGCCGGCGGGGTCCGAAGAGGACGGACCGGAGCCCTCGGAAGAATCGTCGCTTGCGGAAGAGGGCACAGGCCCCCACTGATCCCCCTTCGATGACCCGCGTCCTCGTCGCCCTCGCGGTGTTTCCGCTCTTGAGCTGCGTCGCCGCGCCGCGCTACCGCGGGCCCGAGTCCGACCACTTCAGCGGCTACTTCTTCGAAAACCAGGTGCCGAACCCGCCGCGCCGCATGGGCGACTTCATGCGTTGGGCGATCACCCGCGACCCGCCGGAGTGGCCGGAGGTGATCCCGCAGGAGCCGGGGCCAGCGCCGCCCGATCGCGTGGAAGGCGACGCCCTTCGCGTCACCTTCATCGGTCATTCGACGGTCCTCTTTCAGACGGCGGGTCTCAACGTGCTCACCGATCCGGTGTGGTCCGAGACCGTCGGTCCCTTCGAAGGCACCGGTCCGCGGCGCAAGCGCGCGCCGGCGATCCGCTTTCGCGACCTACCGCCCATCGACGTGGTGCTGATCAGCCACAACCACTACGACCACATGGACGTGCCGACGCTGCGCCGTCTCGCCGAGGAGCATTCGCCGCGCATCGTCGTGGGTCTCGGGGTGGACCTGCTCCTCGAGGAGGAGGGGATCGGCGGCGGAGTGGCGCTCGATTGGTGGGACGCGCTCGACCTCGCGCCCGGCGTTCGCGTGAGCGCGACGCCCGCGCAGCACTTCTCGGGACGCGGGCTCAGCGATTTCGATCGCACGCTTTGGGTGAGCTACCTCTTCGAGGGGCCGGGCGGGCCGATCTTCTACGCGGGTGACACCGCCTTCGGTCCGCAGTTCTACGAGGTGCGCCAACGCTTCGGTCCGACGCGGCTCGCGATCATGCCGATCGGCGCGTACCTGCCGCGTACCTTGATGGCGCCCTTCCACCTCGCGCCGCACGAGGCCGTCCTCGCCAGCCGCATCCTCGGCGCCCGAACGGCCGTGCCCTGTCACTACGGCACCTTCCAGCAGACCGACGAAGCCTACGGCCAGGCCGTCGCCGACTTTCGCGCCGCCTTCCGCTGGGACGAAGCCGAGCACTTCTGGATCCTCCCCCACGGCATCGGCCGCGAAGTCCCTCTGGGGACGCTAGATTGACAATTGACTTACGCCAGGGGGCCGCTGGGGAGGACAGGGGAGGTTTGGTTGGGCGTAAGTCAATTGTCAATCTAGCGTCCCCATACACGTGCCCCTTCTGGATCCTCCCCCACGGCATCGGCCGCGAAGTCCCTGTGGGGACGCTAGATTGACAATTGACTTACGCCAGGGGCCGCTGGGGAGGACAGGGGAGGTTTGGTTGGGCGTAAGTCAATTGTCAATCTAGCGTCCCCATACACGTGCCCGTATTCTCCCGCGTCATGCGAACAAATGCCTTCGCCGTCCTCACAGCCCTTTCCCTCCTCGCGACCGTCCTCCTCGCCGCATGCGGCGCGGTGCCGATGTCGCGTGACGAGGCGCTGCCGAAGCTCCGCACGGCCATCCAGAAGAACCTGAGCACGCCCGACGAAGCCGCGGAGAACAGCCGCCTCGTCGAGAAGATCCTCGACGACGGCGTGCTGAACGAGATGTTCCGCCACGACCTCGAAGAGGCGATCGGCCGCGGCGATCCCTGCTCGCGTCATCCGCGCTGCGCCGAGAACGGCTTCTCGGACGACGACTGGTTCTACACCGTCGGCCAGATGGGCGAGGGTCGCACCGGCGCCGTGCCGGTCCTGATCGTCGGCTTCGACACCTCGGGGCGGGTCACCCGCACCTGGAACCTGCGCACGCACTGAGCCGCGACGTGGAAGCGGTCTGGGAATTTCCGCTGCGTCTTCCGCGGCACGCCTTCTCCGCGCGTGACGCGGCGCGCGCCGCCGACGTGTGGCGCTGCATCCAGGAAGCCGCCGTCGAGGCGTCGACGCGCGCCGGCTGGCCGCCCATGCGCTACCGGCAGACCGAGACCGCCTTCATCGTGCGCTCGATGACCGTGCGTCATTTCCGCGAGGCCGAGTACGGCGAGGGCACGCGGGCGCGCACCTGGGTCTCGCGATTTCGCCGGCAGATGTTCTCGACGCGCGAGGTGCGCCTCTTCGGCGACCGGGGGCCGGTGGCGGCAGCGACCCAGGAGTGGGTCTACACCAGCGCCACCCTCGAGCCGACGCGCGCAGGGTCGGAGCTGCTGGAGGCCTTTCCGCTGCACGACGAGGACCCATCGGTTCAGATGCCGGAGTACGAGGCCATCGAGGGTCCCACGCATCGCTTCGCCTTCGCGCCCTGGTACACGACGATGGATCCGCTCGATCACGTGAACCACCCCGGTTACCTCGACTTCTGCGACGAGGCGATCAGCCGGCGCATGGTGGCGGCGGGGCTTTCGCCGGTGGCCCTCTCGCCGGTGGCGGAGACGCTCACCTTCCGCGCCGGTCTCGGGGCGGGGGAGCAGGCCGTGGTGGAGACGACCCCCGTGGGCCGCACCGCCGAAGGCGCGCTGGTCTGCAAGCATCGCGTGATGCGCGGCGAGACGATCTGCGCCAACGGGATGACCGTGCGCACCCTCGCCGAGGGCGACGCCGAGCCGTTGTTCGCGGCGCTCCTCGCGGAGTAGAGTGCGCGGGTGATGGCTAGGGCTAGAGCACATCTCGAGAATGCTCCCGTCGCCTCGCTTGCCCTGATCCTCTTCGCGCTGGCGATGGGATGCGGTTCGGGCGCGACCGATGTCGGCGACGGCATCGAGCACGACAACGGAAACGGCGCGGGCGGTGAAGAGGTAGCGGCGGCACCGGTCACCCTCTCTTTCGTCGGCACCAACGACCTGCACGGCCACATCCGCGCGCTGCCGCTCCTCGCCGGCTACCTCGAAAACCTCCGCCGCGCCCGCGAGCGCGACGGCGGTGCGATGCTGTTGATCGACGCTGGCGACATGTTCCAGGGCACCCTGGAGTCGAACCTGGTCGAGGGCGCATCGGTGATCGCCGGGATGAACGCGCTCGACTACACCGCCGCCGCCGTGGGCAACCACGAGTTCGACTACGGCCCGGTGGGCGACTCGGCCACGCCGACCGGGGATGGAGACGACCCGCGCGGCGCGCTGATCGCGCGCGCCCGCGAGGCGGAATTCCCGATCATGACGGCGAACATCCTGGTCGCGGAGACCGGCGAGCGCGTCGCGTGGGACGACAACATGCCGCCAGCGATGATGGTCGACGTGGACGGCGTGCAGGTCGGCATCATCGGGATCAGCACCTTCGAGACGCTGCGCACGACGGCGTCGGGCAACGTGCGCGACCTCGCCATGCGGCCGCTGGTCGAGACCATCACGGAGTACACCGAGTCCCTGCGGGCACAGGGAGCGGACGTGGTCGTCGTCTCCGCGCACGCCGGCGGTAAGTGCCAGGACTGCACCGATCCGACCGACGCCTCCACCTGCGAGGACGACCAGGAGATCTTCGAGGTGGCGCGCGCGCTGCCGGAGGGCTACGTCGACCTGATCGTGGCGGGTCACACGCATCGCGGCGTCGCCCACGAGGTCAACGGCATCGCGATCATCGAGTCCTATGCCTACGGGATCGCTTTCGGACGGGTCGACATGGTGGTGCGCCCGAGCGACGGCGAGGTCCTCGAGCGGACGATCTATCCGCCGCGCTTCCTCTGCGAGGAGCACGACGCGGCCTTCGAGACCTGCGAGGCGGGCGAGTACGAGGGCGCGCCGGTCCGGCGCGTCGATGCGATGACGACCGTGATCACGCCCTACCTCGAGCGGGCTTCGGCGGTGGAAGCGCGTGAGCTCGGCGTGCGCGTTCAAGGCGCGTTCCCGGACGAGATCGAGAAGGAGTCCGCCCTCGGCAATCTCCTGGCGGATCTGATCGAGAGCACCGTGGACGGTGCGGACATGGCGATCATGAACGGCGGCGGCATCCGCGGGTCCCTCCCCGAAGGCGAGCTCACCTACGGCGGGCTGCACGGCGTCTTCCCCTTCGACAACCTCCTCGCCACCGCGCGTCTCACGGGGGCGGAGGTCGAGGCGATGATCCGGCACGACCTGACCACCACCGGAACCTTCGACAGCTACGCGGGCGTCCGCGTGCGCGCGACCTGTCGTGACGGGGCGCTCCAGATCGAGATCCGCCGTGACGACGGGCGGCGCGTCCGCCCCGACGACGAGCTCCTGGTGGTCGCGAGCGACTTCCTCGTCACCGGCGGCAACGACACGCTCACCGCCGCCTGGCGCGACGGACGGGCCGAGATCCTCGGCGGCGACCTCATGCGGGATCGTCTCGCCGAGCGATTGAGCGAGCTCGGCCGCGTGCGCGCGCGCGACGAGCTCGATCCCCGCCATCCGCGCGTCAGCTTTCCCGGAGAGCGCCCCGTCACCTGCGAATGAGTGTGCCGTCGAGTCGCACCTTCTCCGGCGGAGGCGAATGGTCCATACTGAGGGACATGGGGCAGTCGGGCGACGAGCCGACTGAAGGGGTCGACGAGTCCAAGCGACAACGCGGCAGCGGCATGCGCCATGCCGCGGTCCGTTCGGAGTCCGGTCTGCTTCTGATCGTCGAGGACATGCCGGTCGTCGCGAGCTCGCACGGGCGCGCGGCGCGGCGGATGGGCGCACGTACCCACGTCGAGACCACCGCCGACGGCGCGCTCGCTTTCTTGGAGTCGAACGACGTCGCCGGCATGCTCATCGACGTCAACCTGGGCGAGGGCGGCGACGGTCTCGACTTCCTGCGGCGCGCGCGCGAGGACCTGGTGAGCTTCACCGCCGCGCTCGTCCTGTCGGGGCTCACCGACGACCAGCTCATCGTCGCCCCTTGTCGTCTGGGCGCGATCTTCCGCTCGAAGCCCGGCGAAGGAACGGAGCTGCGCCGTTACTTCCGGATGGTCGCGAAGTGGCCTTCGTATCAGCAGAGCCTCGACAAGATCATCGCGTACTTTCAATCTGACCCCGACCCCGACCACCGCCTCACCGACTGGCACAAGGTCCTGGTGCAGCAGTACCTCTTCTTCGGCAACGAGTCCCTCGACGAACGCCTCGGCGTCTCCCGCGGCACCCGCAAGCGTCTACAGAAGCCCCTCCTCGACGCCCTCGACATCGAGACCATCGCCGACGTCTGGGAGATCCTCAGCCTCGTCGAAGGCGCGAGCGACCTGAGCCTCTGGGGATTGCTGAGGGCGCGCCCGGATCGCGGCGTCAAGTGAATTCCTGATGCACGGGTGAGATTGGGCCAGGTGGCTCAATCTTCCGGGTGGGTGATATCGATCGACCAGGAGCGGGGCCCTGAACGCAATGCTGCTCCCATGGGTGGGAGAAGAGGCGCGCGTGTCGCGAAAGCGGCGGAATTCGCGCATGCGAGGCCCGCGGCCCGGGCCGCATTCGTCGTCGTGCTGCTCACTTCTGGCGGCGTCGTTGCGCAAGCTCCTCCCGACATCGACTGAGGGATGAACATGAAGAGAACCATTGCTGTGATCGTGATGACCTATTCGATGGTCCTGGTGTCGTGTGGCTCGGATCCCGAACCGACCAAGGTGTTCGGCGAGTCGTGCTCGTCGGACACGGAGTGCATTTCGGACATTTGCCGGATTGGAGCCGATGGCTACTTCTGCTCTCAGGAGTGCGCCCCGGCAGGGGGTTGCGATTGTCCTCCCGGCTACACGTGCGGGCCGGGATCCTGTATCGAAGACTCCGGGGGCGCGTGCCCTTAGCGTCGGCGAGCGGACAGGAGCGTGCTCGGAGGAGGCGACGAGCCAAGGGGCAGAGGTTCGCGCGATTTCATCCGGGCACCGGATAGCGGTCACAACTCCGCTGGTTGGGCGCGACGTCGGCCGATGTGACCGGATAGCGGTCACAACTCCGTTGGTTGGGCGCGACGTCGGCCGATGTGACCGGATAGCGGTCACAACTCGGAGGGTTGAGCGTAACGTCGGCCGATGTGACCGGACGGCCTGGACGTGGTGCCACGATGCCCACCAAGGTCGGGCGCGAGCACGAAGTGCCGCCGCGTGCACCGTCGCGAGACGAAGCACGCGTCGCCTCGCCCAAAAGAGCGTCGATCGTCCGGATGTTCTGGGGCGATACGTTCATCGTCGAGCAGCGCCCGCCTGCACCGCCGCTGGATCAGGATGTCCGACGCACGCACGACGAACCGCGTCCGAATCCCTCAGGGAACGGCGGACCTCTCGATGGGAACTGGAAACCGAATAGCTACCTCCTGTAGGGTTGGACGATGCAAGGGGTGAAGGGGGTGCTCACCTACGTCGTCTTGCTCGCGAGCATGGCGACGAGCTCGGGTTGTGGGCCGACGTGGCTGGAGCTCCGCAAAGACGGCGTGTACGAGAACCGCGCGAGCTTCCGTATCCGATCCGACAATCCGAGCGGGTACGGATTCGTGTCGCCCGCGTGGCGGATCGACAACTTCGCCATGTCGACATCGCCGCCGAAACCGAAGGAGAGCGCTGGGTATCTCTCCACCGTCGCCCTCGACCATCAGGACGACGGTCGCATCGATCATCGAGAGCGGGTCCTGCGCTACGATCTCAAGTTGGTTCACCGTCAGCGCAACGCCGAGCTCTTCGTGCGGTCGGTGCCGCTGGGCAATCAACGCCGGGACAGCGAGCTGCGCGTGATCGCGCGTGAGTATGTCGAGTCCGTGGCAGGCGCAGGCTACGTCAACGTGCAGATCGGCCCGGTCGCGGTGGGAGTCGAACGCCGTTTCGCGACGCGCGTGCTCGAGGAACACCCTTTCGTCGTGTCGGGCTTCCCGGCGTACGAAGTGACGTTCGACGTGGCCAACGTCGACCAGCTGCAGATGTCCCAGGACGCGAGCTTCGAACGCGTCCGGGTCGTCCTGGTCCGCACGAACGCCCACTGGAAGCTGCAACAGGGGGCGAGCCCGTACGTCTACCCCGTGCTGCTGATCGTCGGCTACGCGGCACACCCCGATGACTTCGGGCGCGACCTCGGCGACCTGGATACGCTCCTGAATCTCATCGAGTTCCGGCGCCCTGGAAACCTCGCCATGCCTCCCGGAGGTCGCGTGACATCGGGTCCCCCGCCGAGCACCGCGGCTCCCGCTCCCCCGGCGCCGACGCCGACCCCTCCACCGGGGCCTTCGCCGCCCGCCGTCCAGCCTGCCCCGGCTCCCGCGCCGGCCGATGCTGCCGAGCCAGCGGACGATGGCGCCGACGATTCGGAAAACGATGCCGCCGCGTGGGAAGGCGGTTGAGGGACTCGCGAGCCGGGCGGTCGGTCTAGATGGACGCGGCGCGACAGGCGAGGCGTCGCCCGCTGCTCAGTTGACCATGCAGACGGCGCCATCGGCTTCGTGGACGCAGTCGACGTTGGCGGTCGCCGCCCCGGCCACGTCGACGGTGCAATCACCGAGACAGGTGATGTCGCAGGTAGCGGTGCCGGGGCAGGTGACCTCGCCGCGATCGCCGACGGTGACTGTGCAGCTCGTCGTTCCCGGGCACGTGATGAGGCAGTCTGCGCCACAGGTCAGGCCGCAGGCGGCGTTGCCTTCGCACTGAAACTCGATGTCGTCGCCGTCGATGGTGCAACTCGACCCGCCGGCGCAGGTGCACGCGGTCGCGCGTTCGACGCCGTCGGTGCACGTGCATGCGCTCTCGGGGTCGCAGGTTCGTACTTCGGCGCTTCCGCCACAGCCCACCGCAGCGAGGAAGCCCAGCGCTACCAGAGTGATTCCGACCCTCATCATGGCGACTCTACAGGCGGCTGGCGTCGCAAACCAGGCAGGCGGATCGCCCGCGCGGGCACGTCGTCACTCCTGCCGCACGATGTCCACCGAGATCTCCACCGCCGGAACCGTGCCTCGGTTCTCGAGCCAGTGATTGGTGTTGCGGTCCTCGGGCCAGCCGACTCCTGGCCCATAGTCGGTCGCGCGCCCGTCGCGATGGTCGGTGATCGTTCCTCGAAGGATGTAGACGATGCCCGGCCTGTCCTCGTGGTCGTGCATCGGGCCGAAGACGCCTCCGGGCTCGATGGTGACCATTCGCATTCGAAGTTGTCGTCCGGCCATGCCCTCGATTTCGAGGCCCAGGTCGAGCGTTGCAAGCATCTCCACAGCCACACCGCGCGTCTCGGGTGCCACTCGTTCGTTGCTCATTGCACTCTCCTGACCGGCCACCTAGTACCCGGTAGGCTCTGACCAGCCGGGCGGTGTGCGTTTCCCGCCGCCGGGCCGGCTCCTCGCGTTCGAGGCTCGTTCGCCCTCACCCGGTCTTCTTCGCCCCGACTCGCCAGCCATTGCGCGACTGCCGGCGCGTCTGCCGCCCCGGGACGCGCACGTAGCTCGTGTCCGCTTTCGGTGAGCGCCCGCGTCCCTTCTCCTTCGCGGCGATCTTCTCCTCGTACATGCGCTCGTCGGCGCGGCCGATGAGGTCGTCCGCGGTTTCGCCGGGTTGAAGCGTGGCGACGCCGACCGAGAGGGTGATGCGGCTGCCGTCCGGGCCTTCGACCGAGCGCACGCGGGCGGCGAGGGCAGCAGCGCCCCATCCGTCGCATCGCGGGAGCAGGACGACGAGCTCGTCTCCGCCGAGCCGGCCGACGAAGGCGCTCTTCGGCGCGGTCTCCTGCAGGAGGTCCGCGGTTCGCTTGAGCACCTCGTCGCCGGCCGCGTGGCCGTAGTCGTCGTTGACCTTCTTGAAGCCGTCGACGTCCACGTAGAGCACCGAGAGCGGCGTGCCGTCCTCGTTCGCGCGCGCGATCTCCTGCGTGAGCAATTCGAAGAGACCGCGGCGGTTCAGGATGGAGGTGAGCTCGTCGATGATGCTCATCCGCACGACCTGCGAATGCCGGCGCGCGCGTCGGAGGTGCGCGCGAACTCGGGCCAGGAGCTCGTCCAGCTCCAGCGGCTTCGCCACGAAGTCGTCGGCGCCGGCTTCCAGCGCCTCGAGGCGCCGCGCCTTTTCGTGCCTGGCGGACAGTAGGATGAGGGGGGTGTCCGCCATCCGCGGCGAAGCGCGAAGGGCGCGCGCGAGCGCGAGCCCGTTCATGTTCGGCATGCAGATGTCGCTCAGGACGAGGTCGGGACGAAAGTCCGCGAAGAGCGCCAGCGCCTCGGCGCCATCGGTGGCGGCGGTGACGACGAAGCCCTCCTCTTCGAGCAGGTCCGACAGCCCTTCCCGGCCGTTCTTGTCGTCGTCCACGACCATGATCTTCTCTCGGGCTTCGATTGGGGATGCCATGATCGAAGATCTGGTGCACTCCTCATGCCGACACGCAGATCCGTGCAATTGCCAGGCGCCCCACGCAAGGGCTGCGTTTGGCGGCCACCGAGGGCCCGTTCCCTGCGCAGACCGGGCTTCCAATCGATCACACGTGGGGCAATTGCGCACCCGGCCCACTGCCGTGAGCCCTGCCATCGATCTTCGCCGCCCCGCACGAAAGCTCAGCGGGACGGCCGCTTTGCGACGAACCCCAAGCCCAGGTCGTTCGCGACGATCTCGACCACCTGCCGTCCGCTGAGGAGCGCGGGCGGCACCCCCCCGCCCGGCTCCACCCATTGCCCCGCCCGGTAGAGCGCGTCCACGCCGGGGACGCGCTTGGGCACGTGTTCGCGGAAGCCCTCGGCCGTCGGAAGGTAGCCCTCGAAGGCGCCCCGCCACGACCGAGCCCATCGCCAGAAGGTGAGCGGCGTGGCGATGTCGCGCATCCGCACCTTTCCTTCGAGCGTCGGCAGCCGCTCCGTCATCCGTTCGACGACAGCGTCGATCACCGCTTCCTTCTCGCGGGCGTAGTCGTCACCGAGCGCCGCCCAATGGTCGTAGTCGGTCATGACGACGCTCTGAAGCACGGTGTGGCCCACGGGCGCGACCCAGGGGGCGTCGCCGAAGATCCGGATCGGCAGCCAATCCGTCGCACGGCCGCCCACCACGAGCGGCTTTCGCTGCCGGACCAGGAGCGAATGCGGCAGGGCGGGGAAGGCGGCGGCGACGCCGACGCTGACGATCACGATGGGGCTGAAGGTCGGCCATTCGTCGATGCGGTGCTTGGCGTGATCGTCGAGGTGACGCCCGCCGAGGAGCTTCTGGTGCGTCTCGTGCTCGGATGCGGTCGAGATCACCAGGTCCGCGCGCAACAGGCGTCCATCGGTGAGGCGAACGCCGGTGGCGCGACCGTCCTCGACGACGATCTCGTCGACGGTGACGCCGGTCGTCAGCTCGCCGCCGAGGTCCCGGTAGCGCTCGATGACCGCACCGGAGACGGCGTTGCTGCCCCCGATGGGCTCCGAGAGCTGACCGCTCTCGAAGAGATGGAGGAAGAACGGCGCCAACAGGGCGGGCATCTCCGAGGCGGTCAGGTGCGTGAAGGCGTTTCGCAGCCGCTCGCTCCGCATGTGCTCGTCGGCCCACTCGCCCATCGTGCCGCGGAAGCGCAAGAAGGTCGGTGCGACGTGACGCAGGTTCCAGAGCCGGTTCAGCTTCTCTGGGAAGGTCTCGATCTCGGTGGGGCGGCTGTCATCCATCGGGAGCTTCGCCGCGGCGTCGACGGCGGCGAAGAGCGCGTCGATCGCCTCGCCGTCCTCGGGGCCGAGGCGCTCCATCTGGCGCCGGAGCTCGGCGCGATCCCGGACGACCTCGAAGGCCCAGTCGTCGACGGGATCCTCGACGCGCAGGAAGCGGTCGATCACGCGCGTCTCGACGCCCGGCACGACGCCCAGCTCCTCGTAGACCTGCCGAAAGGCCCCGCCCTCGGCCGCGCCGGTGAGCCAGTGGATGCACCCGTCGACCACGTAGGGGTCGCGGGGCCAGGCGCGGCACACACCGCCGGGCTCCGGCGCGTGCTCGAGAACGTGCGTCTCGAACCCGTTCATCCGGCCGTAGCAACCCGCGGACAGGCCCGAGAGCCCGCCGCCGATGATCAGCATGCGTTTGGTCGTCACGACGAGGCACGTAAGCGCCGGTTTCGCCGCTTCAAGGGAGAGCGGCGGCGTCCCGAGGCGGCCGGCGGCTCACATCAGGCAGTTCGCTTCGCTCTGGGCGCGGTTGTTGTCCTCGATGCACTCGCCCACCAACGCTTCTTCGTCAGCCGTGGCCTCGAAAGTGCCGTCGGCGGGGACGGGCGCGGTGCAGCTCACGGTCGTGCACTCGCCCGGGGCGACCGGCTCCATGGTGCGCAGATCGCACAGGCGCGTCCGCGTGTCGTCGGCCGCGACCTGATCGAAGACCACCTGGATCCCCGCGTCGAGGAAGACGGCGCCGCGGTTACAGAGGGTGGCCTGCATCTCGGTGCTGTCGCTCGTCACGCAGACGGCGGTGATCGATTGAATCGTGAGGTCGGGGCCGGGGGTCGGCCCCAGCGAGCCCTGAACGTTCTGGCGGAAGTTGTCGAGCGTCGGGTCGGACCAGTTCGGCAGCACGGCGCTGCTCCGCGGGATGGTTCCATCTTCGTTGACGTTGGTGACGTGATAGGCGTGCTGGTTCCAGATGGTGCGCGAGCTCGGCCCAGCGGTCGCGGCCGTCGCGGTAGACCCGGATGCCCGGGACGCAGTCGCGATGGAACGCGCGACAGACCTGGTCGCCAGAACCGGAGAGCGGATCGGAGCAGCCGTAGGTCGTCGGACACTCGGTGTCGTCCGCGCAGCGGCAGAGCCCGTCGGTGCAGGTGCCGGAGGGACAATCGTCGGCGCCCTCGCAGCGAAGCCCCTCGAAGATCGGATCCACCAGCGGGCAGTAGGGCGTGTTGCACATGCCGCTGGCGCCCACGACCATCTCCGCCGAGGCGTCCCCGTCGACGTCGGCGACGATCGGGTTCTCGGTCCAGGTGGACGAGAACCGCGCCTGCGAGAAGATCACCTCGCCGTCGGTTCCGTCGTACACCCGCACGAAGCACTCGTCGCCGTAGACGACCTCGGCCCGGCCGTCGGCGTTGAAGTCGAAGACGCTCGAGCCGGTGCGCGAGCTGGAGAGGTCCTGAGAGGGCTTCGTCCAGAGGCGCTGGCTCGTCTCTGCCAGGTCGAAGACCTCGTAGCTGCCGCCGAAGGCGACGCCGAACTCGCGCACGCCGTCGCCGTCGAAGTCGGCCACCGTAGGCGGTCCGCCGTTGCCGCCGGTCGACGTGGCGATGGTCGCGACCACGCCGCCCGAAAGCGTGCGCACCGAGACGAAGCCGCTCATCGCGCTGATCACCTCCGGCTGCCCGGCGACGTCGCCCGCCACCCCGGGGAAGTCGCCGAGATCCGCCACCGCGGTGAAGCCCGCGGGCACGGTCGTGGAGAAGCCGGATTCGATCACGAAGTCGCCCGCGGTCCCATCGAACTCCCAGGTGGCGTTGCCCGCCACCGCCTCGACCTCGCCCGTCGCCGTCGAAGTCGCCGACGGGGACGGGGACGCCGTGGGAGATGTGCGTCCAGCCGGGCAGGGACGCCACGCGCACGCCGTCCGCATCCCAGACGCCGCCTTCGAAGAGCACCTCCGGGCTTCCATCGTCGTCGATGTCGTAGATGGACACGCCGCCCCACTGGCACTGCGCGCTCCCCAGGAGATCGGGCGAGCCGTCCGCCATGGTGGTGCTCCACATCCGCGTCACGCTTCCGTCGATGGCGACGCGGAGCGCGACGAGCCCTCCCTGCGTCGCCGCGGCCACGACCTCCGCGGTCCCGTCGCCGTCGAGGTCACCGATCGCCGGCGTGACCGGCGAGTTCAGGGGCAGCTCGTCGTAGACGCCCTGCGATCGGCAGGTCGCGCCGTCGAGGATGCGCAGCACGCCCGCCGGCCGTGCAGCCGCGCGGCACGCCCTCCATGTATCCATAGTCCGCGATGTAGACGACGCTGGGACGCGCCGGCACGTCCGGCGAGGCGTTCACCCCGAGGTTGGCGACCAGAGGGGTGTGCAGCGCGCGAATGGCGTCGGGTCGCGGGTCGTCCATCGGCGCGGTCTCGAAGGTGCACTGGATCTGCGGGAGCACCGGGCCGGGGTCCGTCACGCGCTCACAGCCGTCGTCGTACTCGCCGTCGCCCCACGCCACGCAAACTCCGCTCACGCACCGCGCGTCGCCTTCGCAGCTTCCGTCCGCGGCGCACGGCGGCCCGCTGGCGTCAGGCGGCGCCGAGTCGGGAAGTGTCGCATCGCCTCCATCGCTGCCGCCGCCGTCGCTGCGCGGCGTGCACATGCCATCGAGGCACTGCTCGCCCGTCGCACACTCGGAGGAGACGGTGCACGGCGCAGCGCCGTCGCCGCAATCGCATGCCGCCGCACAGAGCGAGACGGCCGCGCAGAGAAGAATCGCCCGCATGGGGCGAGGGTATCACCGCGCGGCCTGGGCGCTCGGTCAGAACACCAGCGTGCAGCTCGCGTCGATCGTCGCGTCGTTGTTGTCGTCGCGGCACTCGATCACGACGGACGGGCTGTCATCGGTGGAGGCTCCGGCGACCACGCGGAAGGTGACCGGGGCATAGCCGTCGCGGCCGTCGAGGGGATAGCGGATCGACAAGGGCTCGCTCTCCCCCGGCAACAGGTGCCGCGTCGTGCGAACGGTTCCGACCGGGATCCAGCTGCCGTCGGCGCCGTCTGCGTAGACCGCGGCGGTCACGCCCGCGCTCACGGCCGCCCAGCCGATGTTCGAGAGGCGGAAGTGGAGCGTCATGGCGTCCGTGCACTCGGCGAGGTCGACCGAGAGCTCGATGGGCGTGAGGTCGGGGATGTTGCGCGCGCCGGGCTGCACGTTCTGCCGGAAGTTGTCGAGGCCGTTCATCATCCAGTTCTGGCGCTCGCCCATCGGGATGGCGCCCGACTCCGTGACGTTCGTCACGTGATAGGTGTGCTGATTCCAGATGCGGCGCGTCGCGACCCAGTCCCGATCCGGCGCCGCGAAGGCGCGGACGCCGTGCGAGCCGTGGGTTTCGCCCGCCGCGACCCGCGCCTGCGTGCATTCGTCGGGCGCTTCGGTCGTGGGACAGGAGTCGATGTAGAAGTCGTTCGAAGGGACGACGATCTCCGCGTGCCCGTCGTTGTTCACGTCGACGATCACCGGATACTCCCAGTGCGTGGCCGAGGTGTTGCATTGGCAGTAGCGCACGTGCCCGTCCGCGCCGTCGTAGACGCGCAGCCAGTACTCGTCGTTGTAGACCGCCTCGGCCCTGCCGTCTCCGTCGAAATCGAAGACGCTCGAGCCGGTCTTGCGCGAGGAGAGGTCGTGTGTTGGCGCGAACCAGATCGGCGTGAGATCCACGTCGAAGACGGCGTAGCCGTAGCCGCCCGCCAAAGCGATCTCGGGCTGCGCGTCGTCGTCGAAGTTGGCGATGGTGGGCGGGCCCCCGCCAGCGACGCGTGAAGTCGTGAGGTTGTCGGCGTATTCGGGCGTGCGATTCATGTCGGGCACGTTGATGTCGACCGGACCGAAGAGATCGCGGCCCAGGTTGTCGAGGACGCGGATCTGATGGTCGCCGCGCGCGTAGCGCGGGTCGAAGGCCGAGTTGACGACGATGATCTCGGGGACGCCGTCGAGGTTCAGATCGCCGACCGCGGGGTAGCCGTCGCGGAAGTCCGCGCTGCGATCCCACCGCAAACGACCCGAGTCGTCGTAGGCGACGTTGCCGCCGACGATGGAGAGTCGGCCGCGGCCGTCGAGATCGGCGGCCGTCGTGTAGTCGCACGAGTAGTGCTCGTAGGTGACCTGCTGGGTCACGTAGAAGCCGTCCGAGCCGCTCGTCAGCTCGAAGTCGCCCGGGTTCAGGCAGTCGTGATGCCAGACCAGCGAGCCGTCCGCGCCGTTCAAGACGCTGTAGCGAACGAAGACCTCCGGTTGCCCGTCGGCGTTCAGGTCGGCGATCGCCGGTGCGCTCTGCCCGCATCGGACGCGCGGGTCCGAGCTCTGCCATTTGAAGGTGCCGTCGTTCTCGAAGGCCATCAGAGGGCCTTCCCACGACGGATCGGAGCCGCACGCCACGATCTCGACCAGGCCGTCGCCGTCGATGTCGCCGAGCGCGAGCTGGGCGCCGCCGATCACCCGCAGCCGCGGGTCGGTCACGTCGAAGAGCGACGAGCCGTCGGCGCCGCTCACGGCACGCAGGACGCCGTTCTCGTGGTATTCGCCGCCGAGGCACGCGACGTTCGTCGTGTCGCCGCAGAAGCTCGAGAAGACGACGTCGGGGATGTCGTTCTGGTCGATGATCCCGTTGCCGTCGTCGTCGTTCAGGTTGGCGACGACCGGGGTCATCATGACCTGGTTCCACATCGGCATCACCGCGTCCGTGCCGTCCCAGTGCCAGAGCTCGGTCGGCACGACCTCGCCGCCGCTCGAGGACAGCTGGCAGGGCTCGCCGTCGTGCGGCTGCGGCAGGCAATAGCCGAGCGTGGGCTCGCAGTAGCTCCCGTCGCTGCAGTCCCAGAAGTCCTCGCACGGAGCGCTTGGCAGGTAGCAGCGATCGGCGGCACAGACCTCGCCCGGACCGCAGCAGACCTCGCCACCAGCGCCGTCGTGACAGCGCGCCGTGTCGGCCGCGCATTCGACGTGACAGATCGCGCCTTCGCAGACCTCACCCGCGCCGCAGCAGCTACTACCGCACAAGACGTCGGCGCCGCAGCAGGTTCCGTTCGCGCCGCAGACGTCGCCCGGCGCGCAGCAGGTGTCGACGCAGGCTCGTTGGCCAGCCGCGCACATCACGGCGGGACCGCCCGCGTCGTCGCCCGCGCCGTAGCCGTCGCCACCGCCGCCCGTGCCGGGCCCGCCCTTCGGGCTGCATCCAATGAAGAGAATCGCGAGTGAGACAACGACCGCGGAGTGAATGGAACCGGAGAGGTTCTTCGGGGAAGGAAGGTTCATCGCGCGCGCTGCTCAGCAACGCGCATGCCTCCGATTAAGTCTTTTGTTTCTTGGCGACTTCTTAACAATCGGGGGAACGAGGAATGCTCTCGGCTCCACGCGCGATGATCCACTGTGACGCACGCGTGCGGTTGCTCACGCGCATCCTACAACGTCGCACATGCGCGATCATCCCTCGGGGGTGTCGATGATGTCGGGAACGGGGAGGCTCGTGGTGTCGACGTTCGATTCGTTGTCCACGTAGGCAACGTCGTCCTGAAGACGGCTCAGATCGAAGTCAGCGGTGCCCACGCAGGCGCCGATCGCGCAGGAGGAGACCACGCCATGGCTCAGGTTCAGTGCGGCGCCGTCCACCTGAACGCCGCAGGTGGCCGCCCGTTCGATGAGGAAGTCGGTGATCGTCGTTCGCGCGTCCGCGTACACGCCCAGCCCCATGCCGAACCCCGGCGTGCAGCTGCCCTCGCGCGTGCACACGACGCGCGCGACGTCACGGATGACGACCTCGGAGATGTCGACGACCACGCCGCTGCCCGCGGTGGTCAGGCCTGCTTCGCTGCATCGCTCGATGGTCAACCCTCGTCCCGAAGCGGTCGAGTCGAGCTGGACGTTGAAGGCGCGACCGTAGGCGCCATCCCACTCGGAGGGCGCGGTGTCCAGAATGCGAAGGTCCTCGAAGGTGAGAGACGAACCGCTGGAGACGATGACGCCGAGCTCGCGATTTCTGAGGACGTCGACCCGCCTCAGGGTGGCGCTCGCGCCCAGGATGACCTCCACTCCTCGTCCGCGCGTCGTGCTGCTCACTTCCGAGCCCGTGTCTTCGAGCACGGCATCCTCGAGGAGCAGGGAGGTGGTCGGCTGGTTCACGTATACCGCCGCGTCGAGGTTGTTCGAGAATCGAGCGCGGCGGACCTCCGCCTCCGAGCCGTACTCGACGACGAGGCCGCGGCCGAAGCGGGAATCGCCCTCGCGAGGAAGGGTGTTGGTGATCGTCAGGTCCTCGACATTCAGAAACGTGTCGTCGTGGATGGCGATCATCGCCGCTTCACGCGACCGGTCGATCCAGATGCGGTGAAGCTCGGCGTGTGCTCCGCCTTCCATCATCACGCCGCGCCCGTGGGTCAGGTCGTCGGGCTGGGCCTTGGTGTCGATGATGGTGATGTCCTCGCCGACGACTGAGACCGCGGGCCCCGAGAGGGAGATCGCGTTCTGCTTCGAGTCGAAGGCGAGGACGCGGCGCAGCGTGGCGGAGCCGTCCTCGAAGACGAAGAGCGAGCGTCCCATGGGCACGAAGTCCGCCCGAGTCGATACGAACGCGACGTCCTCGAAGGTGCCCGACGCGCCTTCGTTTTCGACCAATGCGCCGTATTGGTCACTCGACTCGATGATCGACTTCGTCAGGGTGAGCGCGGCGCCCCTGACCGTCGCGAGGCCGATGCCCTCGGTTCCCCGCAAGACGAGGTGGGTGATCGTCGTGTTGGCGCCGGCGCCGGCGGTGGCGATCCCCGTGACCTCGTTGGCCGGCGCGTAGATGCGCTCCAAGGTGGCGGTGGCTTCGAGCTCGACGCCGATGCCGATGCCGCCGGAGCGGCTGACGATCGAGTCGACGATGCTGAGCTCCACGCCTGAACCGACCGCGCTGACGCCGCGGGCGCGGTTGTCGTCCACCAGCACGCGCTCCATCGACAGGTGCGCCCCCGACACGGCGTTCACGCCGTTGCCCGAGCGCGGGTCGCTGGCCGCAACGCGCGTCCCCCGCACGATGACGTCGGTGAGCGTCACGTCGGCGTCGCCGTCGACGCGGACGCCGGCTGCCGTGTTGCCGTCGAAGATCACGCCCTGTGCCCGAACGGAGCCACCAGTCACTGCGAGGCCGGGTCGCGCGGCGCCGTCGATGCGCAGGTCCCGGACGACCACGTCCGTCGCGTTCACGTTCAAGACGCCGGCCACGGTCACCGCGGAGTCGCTGCTGATGACGGTCTCGGCGGCGCACGCGCCGCGCAGCTCGACTCCACTTCTCAACGTGATCTCGTCGCTGAACGTTCCCTTGCCCACCACGATCACGTCACCGCTCCGGGCGACGAGCGCGGCTTCGCGAATGGTGCCGAAGGGCGCCGACATCGTTCCATCGCCGCCGGTCGCACCCTCGGCGACGTAGAACGCGCTGGTGCCGGCGGCGACGTCCGGGAAGTCGGTGGCGGGACACGCGGCCCCGATCGTCGTGCAACCGGCGGCGCCGGGAAAGTGAGCCTCGTGAGGGCCGCAGTCCGTGGGCTCCGCGGCAGCATATGGTTCGCAGCCGACCGCTTCCGACTCGAGGGTGCGCTCGCGCCAACCCTCCGGGCAGGGACGTGCGTCCATCGGCGCAGGCATCGCAGGGGCAGCCGGTTCGATCCCGGCATCCGTTGCGGCGTCGCCGCCGCCATCGACGGCGCCATCGGGAGTCGCCATCGCCCCATCGTCACCGCACCCGAGCGTCAGGACGGCGAGTGCGAAGCAGGCGAAAGCACGGAGCACACCCGATGGTCGCCCGTGCGACGTCGGGACTCAATCACGCGCCTACCCCGCGCCGGATTTGCGCCGCAACGTCACCCGCATGGGAACCCCGCCGCGCGGGCGCAGGGTCGCGGCGGCCGGATCCGGACGGATCTCCGCGTCGCTGACGAGCGCGAGGCGTGCGCGCGCAGCGATGCACGAGAGCACCAGCGGCCCCTCTTGGAGCGCGAAGTGGTTGCCGATGCACACGCGGGGACCCGCGCCGAAGGGGATCCACGCGTAGCGATGACGCGCACGCTCTCGCTCTTCGGTGAAACGATCGGGATCGAATCGCTCCGGGTCGTCCCAGACCGTCGGGTTGTGGTGCAGCGCCCAGGGGAAGACCGCGACATAGGATCCGACCGGGAGCTCGATCCCAGCGACCTCGACGTCCTCGAGTGCCTGGCGCTCATAGACCGGAACCGGGGGATAGAGCCGCAGCGTTTCGGCGAAGATGCGACGCGAGAGCGGCAAGCGTCCGAGATCGTCGGCGGTCGGGACGCGGCCCTCGAGGGCGTCGGCTTCCGTCTCGAGCGCTTCGCGGATCTCCGGGTGTCGCGCGAGGAGATAGAGCGCCCAGGCGAGCGCGGTCGCGGTCGTCTCGTGTCCCGCCACGAAGAGCGTCAGGACCTCGTCGCGGAGCTGGCGGTCGTCCATCATCCCGCCGTCTTCGTCGCGGGCGGCGAGGAGCCTGGAGAGGAGGTCGTCGTAGCCTTCCGGGCTCGCGCGGCGCGCGGCGATCATCTCGGCGACCCGATCGTCGAGGAGTGCGATGGCCTCTTCGAGCCGCCGACTCTTCTCGCCCGGCCATCGCACGGGATGTTCGAGAGAGTTCGCGGCGGAGTGGAGCGGACCGCGAAGGCCTGCCGGGAGCCGTCGCGCCAGGGCGTCGAGGCCCTCGGCGAGCGTGACCTGGGCGCCGAGGGAGACGGTGGTGGAGATGTCCGCCGACCAGCGGAGGGCGACCGCCAACGCGTCGCCGATCTCGTCCGCCTCGTCGAAGGTGTCGACGCTGAAGAGCGTCTGGCTCGCGACGCTCATGGCGACTCGGGTCATCTCTTCCGACGCGTCGATCGACGCGCCCTCCTCCCAGCGGTCGATGCATCGGGTGGCCGCATCCGTCATCTCCCGATCGAACGCCCCGATCCTCGACCGATGAAAGATGGGCGCCATCAGCCGCCTCTGCCGTTGCCACAGCTCCCCTTCGCTGGTGAAGAGCCCGCGCCCGACGAGCGGGTCGAGGACCGTTCGGAGGAAGCGCGACTTCGACAAGCTCGCGTGATGCTCGACGAGGAGCGCATGAACGAGCTCGGGCGAGTTCATCACCAGGAGGTCGGTCACCAGGAAGCGGATCCGCCCGATGTCGTTCAGCTCGCGGTTGAACCTCATCAGGAGCGGGATGGGAGCTCGTCGAAACTCGGCGAGGTGGCCGCGCGATCCGGAGCGTGAGAGAAGACGCGTCTTTTCCATGACTCAACGCGACGGGAGCTTCCAGTCCGGATTGGTCAGGCTGGTCAGGACGTGATCGCGGTAAGCGCCGTCGATCAGGAGGTAATCGCGGGCATACCCCTCGATCACGAAGCCCAGTCGTTCGAGGAGGCGTCCGCTGCGCTCGTTGTGCGGCTGATAGTTCGCCTGGATGCGGTGGAGGTTCAGATCGGCGAAGACGTGCCCGATCGCCGCGGCGAGCGCCTCGTGCATGACCCCCTGCCCCTGATGCTCGGCATCGACGCTGTAGCCGAGGTTGGTGCAGTTGAAGGCGAGGCGAATGATCGCCGTGAAGTTGGCGATGCCGATGACGCGACGGTCCGCACCACCGCGACGAAAGACGACGAGGCGCAGCGCGCGGTCGTCGATGAGCTCCTGACGGGCGTCTTCGAGGCGCGACTCCCAGTACGCGTTGGTGAAGAAGCCGTCGGGGTAGGCCGGCTCCCAATGCGACAGGTGCGACCGGTTGCGCGAGAAGTAGTCCACCATGAGCGGCGCGTCCTGTCGGCCAGGCATGGTGAGGACGAGGCGCTCGGTTTCGATGTGAACGGGTGAAGGCAGGGACATGCGAAGTGCGAAGCGGACCTTTGCACATTACACTGCTTTTCCGTGAAGCTCGACGGTGAGCGATTGAGTCGTCTCTTTCCCGACGGGGTGGTGGCCGAAGAGGCCAGGCCCGCGCTCGCGGTCGACGCGCTCTTCCCGGAGGAGCGGGCGCAGATTGCCCGCGCCGTCGACAAGCGCAAGGCGGAGTACGCCACCGCGCGGCTCCTGGCCCGGCGAGCGCTCGGTCGCCTCGGGGCCGAGCATGCGGCCATCGTCAACGACGAGGAGCGTTGCCCGGTCTGGCCGCTGGGCGTCGTCGGCTCCATCACCCACACCAAGAATTATTGCGGAGTGGTTGTCGCGCGGCGCGGGGCCCCGGTGGAGTCCCTGGGCATCGACGTCGAGCGGAGCGAGGCCGTGCGCGAGCCGCTCTTCGACAAGATCTGCAGCGCCGAGGAGCTGGATCGGCTCCGCCAGACGGCCGACCGCGAGCTGGGTGCCCTGGTCCGCGTCGTCTTCAGCGCCAAGGAAGCCTTCTACAAGGCGCAGTACCCCCTCACCCGGCAGTACCTCGGCTTCCACGCGGCGGACGTGACCCTGGATCTGTCGGCCGGGCGCTTCGAGCTCTTCCTCACCGAACAGGCCGGGCGATTCGCGACGGGAGACCGTTTCGAGGGCCGGCTGACGCTCGAGGAGGGGTTGATCATCACCGCGCTGTCGATCTGAGGGGTGCGCTGGCGAGATCCAGCCCCTATGCTTCGCGGCATGCTTCGCCTGGGACCCGTCGTCCTCCTCGCCGTACTGTCGGCTTGCGGGCGGACGGCTCTGGTCGACGACGTCTTCGACGCGGCGGCGCGGCCGATCCCGAGGCCCGAGGAGTGTAACGGGCTCGACGACGATCTGGACGACAGCGTCGACGAAGACTTTCGCGACGAGATGGGTCGCTACATCACGGACGACCACTGCGGCGGCTGCGACATGGCGTGCGCGCCGCGCAGCAGCGCCGAGCTCGCCTCCGGCTGCGGCATCCTCGAAGAGACCGCGCTCTGCGTCGCGCTCGAGTGCGCTGAGGGGTTCGCGATCTCGACCTCCGGACGCTGCATCCCGGCGTGGGAGCGCTTGTGCTTTTCGTGTGTGACCGACGCCGACTGCGGCGACATTCCTTCGGCGCGCTGCGCGGACCTGGGCGGCGAGCCACGCTGCGCCGTGGGCTGCGAGTTGGGCTGCCCCGTCGGCTACGGCTGCAACGCCGAAGGGCTCTGCGCGCCCCTCGGTGGCAGCTGCTCCTGCGATCCGGGGGAGACCTTCGACCTCGCCTGCGCGCTCGTCGACCCGGAGGGTCTTCGCTGTCCCGGGGCGGCCACCTGCAACGATGGCGTGCTGTCGGAGTGCGCGGCGCCCCCCGAGGTCTGCGACGAGGTCGACAACGACTGCAACGGCGTCATCGACGACGGCTTCCGCGACAGGCGTGGCGCCTACAGCCTCGACCTCCACAACTGTGGCGAGTGCGGCGTCGATTGCACGGTGGACAGCATCCCCGAAGGGGACCTGGTCTGCGGCGGCGATCCCTTTGCCCCCTCCTGCGTGCTGTCCTGCCCGGACGCCGCCGACGGGATCGACCCCGGTGATCGCGTCGACGCGGACCGAGACATCGCCACCGGCTGCGAGTGCGTGGTGAGCATCGTGAACGACGTGCCCGGGCCGCTCTTCACCGAAGGTCAGGACCTCGACACCAACTGCGACGGGGCGGACGGCATCGTGCTCGAGAGCTTCTACGTCGCGACCGACGGCAACGACACCGGTCCCGGCTCGCCGACGCGTCCCCTCCGCACGCTGGCCGCCGCCGTCGCGCGCGCCACGGAGTCGCTCACCACACCTGACCCGCGCGCGCACATCTTCGTCGCCTCGGGGACCTACACGGAGACGCTCGCCCTCGCGCCCGGCGTCTTCATCCACGGCGGTTACCGGCGCGACTTCCGCGCGCTCGATCCCGACGGATTCACCACCATCATCCGTGCGCCCAGCGACACCGACGCCCCGGGCGGCGCCGCGGTGGTCGGAAGCTCGGACGTGGGCACGACGGCGCCCACGCTCTTGCAGTGGGTGACCGTGCTCGGCCGGGACGCGAACGCGCCCAGCAGCCCGGCGTTCGCGATCTTCCTCGACCGACCCGGGCCGATGTTGACCATCGACCGCTCGCAGATCCGGAGCGGCGTGGCAGGCCGCGGCATGAACGGCGCCTCGGGGGCAGCCGGCGCGGCGCCCACGCGCGCCGCGGAGGAGGGCCGTCCGCCGCGCGGCGCCTTCGAAGACACGCGGCACATGTGCATCCGCGAGATGCGCAACGTGGTCGCGGGCGGCGCGGGGGGACAGAACACCTGCCGGGGGACGCCCACCAACGGCGGTCGCGGCGGCTCCCCCACCTGCCCGGTCTTCGCCGACTTCCAGCCTTCGGGCGAGAACGCGCCGAGCGTGGGCGGCCTGAGGGGCGGCAACGGCGGCGCCGGCGGACAGGACTCGAACGGTCCCATCATGGGCATCAGTTGCTCCGAGGTGGTGTGTTGCGGCCTCGCCGACTTCACCGTGCCCACCGACTTCCAGGGCCCCCAGGCGGGCAGCCCGGGCAGCGACGGGGGCGACGGAATGGCGGGGGGCGGCTGCGTCGACGCCTTCGGGAGCTTCATGGGAACGATGTGGACCGCCGACATCGGCACCGCGGGAACGCGAGGCACCCCCGGCTCCGGCGGCGGAGGCGGCGGCGGTGGCGGCGGCGCCGAGATGGACTGGTTCGATCGCCTCTGTGAGTTCCCCGATGGGCTCGGTGGCGGCGGAGGCGGCGGCGGTGCGGGCGGTTGCGGCGGCGGCGCCGGGATGCCTGGGACGAGCGGCGCGCCGGCGGCGGCGATCGTGATTCGAAGCGCGCCTGGTGCGGCGCTACCGATCTTCACCGAGCTCACGCTCTCGCCGGGCGACGGCGGGCGCGGCGGTGACGGCGGCGCGGGCGGCGACGGTGGCCTCGGCGGCGCGGGCGCCTTCGCCCAGGGCCTCTCCCGCGAGGCGCGCTCCACGCCCACCCTCTCGGGGCCCTTCCCCGGCGGGCGCGGCGGCGCGGGCGGCAACGGCGGCGCAGGCGGCGGCGGCGGCGGCGGCTGCGGAGGCGCGTCGGTGGGGATCTGGCTGACGGGCGCCGGGATGGGCGAGCCGCCGGGCGTCGCGGCCTGGCGCAGCGGCAACACCTTCGATCTCGGCAGGCCGGGGCTCGCCGGGCGTGGCGGCGGCGGCGCAGCGGCTGCCGCCGATGGCGTGGAAGGAGGCGCGATCGATGTCGTCGTTCGCTGAGCGTTCCGGCCTCCTCCTCGTGGGCGCCGCCGGGCTCTTCGCGCTGGCGCTCTCGGGCTGTTACCAGGCGCACCTCTGCGACGTGCCCGAGGTCTGCGACTACTTCGACCAGGACTGCGACGACCTGGTGGACGAGGACTTCGTCGACGAGGACGGCGTTTACTTCACGAACGACAACTGCGGGGCCTGCGGCGTGTCGTGCGCGGAGGTCTTCCCGAGCGCGGAGGAGACGGCGTGCGTGGTGACCGACGCCGGGGCCCGCTGCGAGATCATCTCCTGTCCGCCGGGGTCTCACCGCGCGGGTGACGGCTTCTGCGCACCCGATGCGCCCGTCGCCTGCCTGCCGTGCAACGACGACGGCGACTGTGCGCTTCGCCTGCCAGGCTCGGTTTGCGACATGGCGATCGACGGCGGTGGTCGGTGCCTGCCGCCATGCGGGACCGGCGACGGCCCGCCCTGTCCGCCTGGCACCGAGTGCAGTGCGGGGGCATGTCGGCCGATCGGCGGCGACTGCACGTGCAACGCTGACAACCTCGGCCTCGAGATCGCCTGCCTCATCGATCGCGGCGACGGCTACGAGTGCGCGGGGGCTTCGGTCTGCGCCGAGGACGGCTTCACCGCCTGCGAGCCCGTCCTCGACGAGAGCTGCAACGGGCGCGACGACGACTGCGACGGCGGCGTCGACGAGGACTTCCGCGACGACGCGGGGCGCTACGTGGCCCGGCTTCACTGCGGCGGCTGCGCGATGCCCTGCGTCGAACCTGGTCCGAACATGGTGGCGACCTGCCTGCCGGACGGGGCGGGCGTGCGCTGCGAGGTGGTCTGTCAGGACGGCTTCGTCGACGTCGATCGCATCCAGGCCAACGGCTGCGAGTGCGAGCGCTGGGACGGCGTGGGGCCGCCCCCGGTGGTTGGCGGCGATGCGAACTGCGATGGCGTCGCCGACGACACCACCGACTTCGTCTACGTGACCGCGGTGGGGAGCGACACCAACCCAGGCACCCTGGCGCGGCCGGTGCGGACGCTGTCGCGCGCGGTGACCGTCGCGCGCAGCGAGGGCAAAGACATCCTCGTCTCTCGCGGCATCTACGAAGGGCCTTTCGAGGTGCCGTCGGGCATCGACGTCTTCGGCGGCTACCGGCCCGACTTCGCCGACCGCGACCTCGAGCTCTATCCGGTGCAGCTCGAGGGCCGCGTGCCCGGGGCGCCGGTGTTGATCTGCGACGGCGTCACGGCGACGACGCGCATGGAGGGCTTCATCCTCAGCGGCAGTGACGCGACCGCTCCGGGCGCCGGGAGCACCACCCTCTATTCGAACGGCTGCGGCCCGGCGGTGACCTTCGCCGAGATGACGATCATGGCGGGGCGCGGGGCTGACGGCATCCGCGGCGACGACTCCAGTGACAACCTCGCCGACTGGGGGCTGATGGATCTCGGCCAGCTCACCGGCGATGACGGCGCGGATGGCGCGCCGGCGTCGGGCAGCACCTGCCGGCGCGTCGACGGAGGCAGCGGCGGGCGACACTCCTGTCGCATGACGAACGTGAGCGGAGGCAACGGCGGCGACGGCGATTGCCCGGACACCGGATGCGTCAACGGCATGCCGTGCGGCAACGGCGGTTGCACGGACTTCACGGTCGGCGGCGTCTGCGACCTCGCCTCGGCGATCGCGGTGGCGGCCCCCAACCCGGCGGCGACGGCGGGCCGAGGGCCTTCGGGCGGCGCGGCAGGCGAGCTCACCTACAACGCGCCTACCGACCGCGGCGTCTGCAACTTCTGCGACGACAACCCGACGCTCCCGCGCAATGGCGGCATCGGCGGCGACGGCGCGTCCGGTAGCGACGGGTCTGCGGGTGCCGGTTGCTCGGTGCCGCCGATCCTCGACGTGACGAGCGGACGGATCACGGCCGCCGGCGGCACCGATGGCGCCGATGGCAACGATGGCTCGGGCGGTGGCGGCGGGACTTCGGGCTCGGGCTACGCGGTGATCGGCGCCACCAGCGGCGAGTGCGCGGACCGCAGCGGCGGCGCGGGCGGCGGTGGCGGGAGCGGCGGCTGCGGCGCGCCGGGCGCGGGCGGCGGAACGGGCGGCGGCACGAGCGCGGCGGTCGTCGTGCGGCTGGGCCCGGCACAGTCGCGTGGCCCGACCTTCGACACGGTGCGGATCGTGACCGCCAGCGGCGGTCAGGGCGGCGACGGCGGCATCGGCGCCTCGGGCGGCGCCGGCGGCACGGGCGGCCTCGGCGGCAGCGCGCGCTTCTGGTGCTCACGCACCGGCGGCCGTGGCGGCGACGGCGGGCGCGGCGGCGCTGGTGGCGGGGGCGGCGGCGGCTGTGGCGGAGGGAGCCACGGCTTCTACCTGAGCGGGGGCTCCGATCCGGTGGGCTATGGCGCCGAGCTCCTGGTGGGGACGACCATCGACGAGGCCGGCGTGCCCGGTCGGGGTGGTCTGGGCGGATTTTCTCCCGGTTTTTCCGCTTCCGACGGCCGCGACGGCGTCCCTGACCCGATCTTCGTCGGGCCTTGACCGGGCGCGGGCCGCGGCTATAGTCCGCTCCCTTCAGGAGTCCTGAGATGCGAGACCTCTTCCACCTTCGCTGTGAAAAGTGCGGGCGCGACAACTACGTCAGCGACAAGAACAAGCGGACGATGCCCGAGAAGTTCAAGATCAAGAAGTTCTGCGCCGCTTGCCGCACGCACACCAGCCACAAAGAGCAGAAGATCTCCAAGGGCTGATTTGCGGGGGCCTCGCGCGGCTTCGCCGCTCCGTGTCCCGTCGCGTCAACCAACCAATCGCGCCAGGGCTACTTCGTAGCTCTTCCGGATGTCGTGCCAGTCGGGGATCTCGCCGTCCCAGACGATGGAGCGACCGCCGACGTTGACGTCGCACACCGTGCGGGGGCTCGCGGCGAATATGACGGCGTCGGCGAGCTGATCGTCGGGTGCACCGAGGAGCGCCGCGTCGGAGGCGTCGAGAGCGACGCGGTCGAGTGTCTCGGCGCCCTCCATGCCGATGGCCGCGTAGCCGTTCTCGCAGGCGGCGCGCAGCAGCTCGGGCGCTTCGGCGGCGACGACGCGTCCCTCGGCGCGCGTGCGGTCGTCGAGCTCGATGGCGCGCGCTTCCTCGAACGGATCGCTGATGGCGTGGCTGTCGACGCCGGTGCAGAGACGCACGCCCGCGTTCGCCAGCGCCGCGGCGTTCACCGCACCGTCACCCAGGTCGCGCTCCGTCGTGCGACAGATGCAGGCGAAGGCCTCGGCCTCGCCGAGCGCGCGGATCTCGTCGTCCTCGAGGTGGGTCGCGTGGACCGCGACGAAGCGCGAGGTGAGGACGCCGTCCTCGGCGAGCACGCGCACCGGCGGCATGCCGTGCTCCGCCACGCATTCATCGAGCTCGCGACGCTGCTCGGCGACGTGCATGTGCAGCGGCATGTCGCCGTCCTCGGCGAGGTCGTGGGCCTCGCGGATCCACGCGCGGGGGACGGCGCGGATGCTGTGGGGGGCGAGACCGACGGTGACGCCGGGGTCGCCTTTGAAGCGCTTGGCGATGGCGGCGACGTCCTCGAGCGCGTCCTCCACCTTGCCGTCGCTGAAGCGCCTCTGCGCGCCCGCCGCAGGTCGGTCCTTGCCGGCGCGGTTGTAGAGCACGCGGAGCAGGCAGATCCGCAGGCCCACGTCGCGCGCCGCGCGCACCACCGCGTCGGCCATGATGATGCGATCGTCGTAGGGCGTGCCGTCCGCTTGGTGATGCACGTAGTGGAACTCTCCGATCGCGGTCACGCCGGCGAGGGCCAGCTCGGCGTAGGCGAGCCGGGAGAGGTCGTAGATGGATCCCGGGTCGAGCTTCTCGGCGAAGGCGTACATCAGGCCGCGCCAGGACCAGAACGAGCCCTCTTCGGCGGCGCGGCGCTGGGTTCGACCGCGCAGCCCCCGCTGGAAGGCGTGGCTGTGTGCGGTCGCGAGACCGGGGAGGATGATCTTGTCGCCGTCGCGGCGTGGGCTCGCCATCAATCGCTCCATCTCGGAGGAAGACCGAGCTGTCGTCGCACCTCGTCTTCGCGCTCGCGCCGATTGTCCTCTTCGGGCGCGTAGTCGTTGGCCTTGATGTATGCCTCGAGTGCTTGCTCGAGCTCGCCGCGGCGCCGGTGGTCGCCACCCACGAAGCGATAATAGTCGTAGCGCGCCTCGGTGCCGATGAAGGCCGTCCACATCGCGAGAGCGGCCAGGGCGACACCTGCGCTCCACAACAGGGGCGGCGCCGTCTCGTCGGCCAAGACGAGCGCCAAGAGGAGCACGCCGACGGCGACGGAGGCGGTGAGGGCGCCCGGCATGTCCACGGTGTAACCGGCGAGACCACAGATGAAAGCGACGCCGAGGGCGACGGGAAGGGAGCTCTTGTCGCCCTCGGAGGTCAGTGCGCGGGTGAGGGCGCGCGCGGGCGTCGCGAAGAGGCGCCCGGCGGCGCCTACGACGCTGCTGGGCAGCAGAAAGACGCACGCGGTGATCATCATGTAGTAACTGAACCACCCGATCTGCAGCTCGAGGTACTCGGCGCCGACGTGGAAGTTGATGGCGGCGAACCAAGCGGCGAGGCAGAGCCACTTCGGCCATCTCAGGTCTCGGCGGTCGAGGAGCGGCGCGACGAAGTAGCCGGCCGCGACCACGATCTGCAGGAGGATCACCGAGTGACCCACGAGGGACCAGAAGGTCTCGTCGGAAAAGCCGCGCTCGTCGACGAAGTACTCGTGGAAGGGGCGCATTCCCTCGGGGGCGATGCGCTGGAGCGCCGTTCCGTCGCGCCACTGCGGCTCGGACTTGGAGACGGCGGTGTAGCTGTAGACGATGCCGATGGACCACGCGGTCGCGGAGTACGCCCAGGCCGTGAGCGAGCCGCCGGGGAGACGCGCGTCTTCCGAAGCTTTCTTCGCGGCCTTCTTCTCTTGCTTCTTCTTTTGCTTCTTCTTGCTCTCTTTGCCCTTCGCCTTCGGCTCTTCTTTCGGCTCCTCGCGGCCCTCTAGGAGAAGCTCCGCGGAGACCTTTGGGTAGAAGACGAAGGCGGTGAGCGCCAACGTGAGCAGATAGTGATGCTGGTAGCTGTCCAGCATGCTCATCGCCCAGCTGTAGGTGTAGGCGATGGCGAGCACGCCGAGCGCCCATCGGTTCACGCCGCCGATGGCGTTGGCGAAAGCGAGCAGGCCGCAGAAGCAGATGAGGCCGACGTAGAAGGCCGGCGTGGGCGTGGGTGTGAGCGCGTCGAGCCATCCGAAGTGCGCCACGTTGAATCCGCCGATCCCATAGCGTCCGCCGTGCGGCGACAGGTCGATCCAGCAGTCGAAGGCGAGCAGAAGCAGAAACGCCTTCATGACGAGCCACGGGCGCGCCGCGAGGATGGGCCCGAAGAAGAAGCGATCGAGACGCTCGATCACGATCCGTCCCTCCCGAGCTCGATCTCCGGCTCCGAGACCTCACCGCTCGCGCAGTCGCGCGTCCAGACGATGGGATCGACCCGGGTACCGTCCGGAGCGACACAGTTGTTTGTGACCACCACCTCGGTCACCCCTTCGCCCTCACACCGAGCGCGCAGGAACTTCTCGGTCACCGCGTCGCGGTTGCGGCTCAGGGTGTTGATCCACGCCCGGTGGATCTCCCGATTCAGATCGATCGGACGAGGGGTGCCCCCGATGGTCTCCGTCGCCTGAACCCGGCACTGGTGCACCCGCACCGCCGAGAACATTCGCCAGCTGAACCGCTCGTCGTACGGGTCCGACCCGAAGTAGTAGCGGAGCGGGATCAGCACCTGGGCCACCAGGAAGACGCCGAGGAAGATCCGCACCCGCGGCTTCCATTTCGGCTCCGGCTCCCCGCCGACGATCGCCTCCTCGCGCTCCTTCACGGGAGGCTTTCTACCTCATTACGCAGGCGGCGGGGGGAAGACAACCATCGCGTGCGGTGGCAAGGTGCCCCATGCGTGTCGTCTTCCTCCTCGTCGCCATGGTCACGTCGGCGGGTTGCTATCAGGTGCACGACCGCTCGGTGACCGACTCCTCCACACCGCACGACACGACCGTCGTACGCGACACCGCCCCACCACCCGACGGCAGCTGCCGGCCGGGGCGAATCATCCGATGCGGCGCCGACGGACTCGGATTTCGCGCCTGCAGCCCCGCAGGCAACTGGTGTCGCTGCAACGACGAGTTCGACATGGGCACTCCCGGCAGCTGGGACGGCTGCAGGGGCAGCGGCGTCTGGGTCTGTGAGGACCTCGTCGCCGACGCGCCCTGCTACTGGGAGAACCACCCGCGCTGCCAGAGAAACACCGACTGCGCCGGCAGCTACTTCACATGCAACGCCGACTGCCCGGCGCCGGGGCCGGCCGATCGATGCGTGTGCGCGAGCGGCGGGTCGGACGGATGGGCGGGCTGCGGTCTCGATGCTTGCGGCGTCTGCGACACGGTGCTCGCCGAGTACCCGTGTTACTTCCGCCACCACTTCGCGTGCACGCGGGTCGACTGCAGCGCCGGCGCGGACCCCACCGCATGCGACGGTCGCCTCTGCCCGCCTCCGTCGGAAGCGGACAGGGGCGAGCCCTGATCATCAGCCGTTGGTCGCTTCGGCCGGCTGCGCTTCTTCCGCCTCGGCCTCTTCTTCCTGATTCGCCTCTTCACGCGCCGCGGCCCGCTCACGGGTCTGCGCTTCCTCGCCGGCTTCCACGATCAGATCGTGGAGCTGGCTCGCATGCTCGGTCGCTGCCTCTCGCGCCTGCTGCTTGGCCTCGGCGGCGGCCGCCACGGCCTCTTGCTCCGCCTGGGTCGCTGCACGGCGAGCCTCCGCGAAGCCGCGCCGAGCTTCGGCCTGCGCTTCGGTAGCGGCTTCTCTCGCAGCGGCCTCGGCGGCCCTCGCTTCCTGAATCGCGGTGCGCGCCGCTTCGATCGCCGCATCGCGCTCCTGGTCGATCTCCTCCAGCTTCGCCGCGAGCGCTTCGCGCGCGGCGGTGATCGCCTGCTGCCGCTCGTCGCCCTCGAGCTCTCGCGCCGCCTGGTTCGCTTCCCGCTGCGCCGCGCGCGCTTCTTGCTGCTTCTCCTGCGCCGCCGACCGCGCCTCGCGCTCCGCCTGCCGGGCTTCGGTCACCGCCGTACGGGCCTCCGCGACCGCGGCGTCACGCGTTTCCGTGGCCTCGGTGATCTGCGCCCGCATCTGCTCCTGCGCCTCGGCGATCGCCTGACGCTTGGCTTCGGCGGCCTCCTGCACAGCGGTGCGCTCCGCCTGCACAGCCGCCCGCATCGCCTCCTGCCTGTCCTGCCGCGTCTGGTCGAGGAGCTCGCGCCGCTGTTCGACGGTCATCGCGATGAGCTCTTCGCGATCCGGGAGCGCCTCCTCGTCTCCGGACTCTTCCTCGGCGGGCGCTCGAGCTGCTTCGTCATCCTGCGAAGCGACCGCTTCCGTGGTGGGCGCGGTGTCCTCCGGCGCGGCGGCGGTTTCGGCCGGTGGGTCGGCCGCGGGTGCGGGATCCTGTGCAGCGGATTGGTCGTGCGCGGGCGTCGAGGCCACCGTGGTGGTGGATCCGCATGCGCACGCAAAGAGCGCAAACACGATGATGACTGCGGTGGACGAGATGAGTTGCTTCATGGTTCGGCTCCTTTCGCGCCAGCTTCGACGAGTGAAACATGGATGCCGTATTCACCGGAGGGTTTCTCTGCAGGATTCGTGTTCCAACGTCGTGGAGCTACAACGAGCCTTCTGCTCTGCAATGAGAGCGGAATCAATCAGTGCAGAACACCCCCATTCATGGTCAGACGTGGACGGCGCGCGCCCTCGAGGTCCGGTCGAGGTATGCGGCGAGGTGCGGCGACAGATCGCGGACGTCGTTCGCTGCGCCGTGGATGAAGCTCGACTTCCGACGTCGGAGGAAAGGCAATCCCAACGCGTAGACGCCCGGGGCGTCGACGACACCGCGGTCGTGGCGGAGCCGGCCCTTCGTGTCGAGGACCGGGACATCGAGCCAGGGGTAGCTCGGGCGAAAGCCGGTGGCCCACAGGACGGTGCAGATCTCCTCGCCGAGCCCGAGGGAGAGGCGCGGTGAGCCCGACACCGGCGTCGGGGCGAAGCGCTCGACAGGATCGACCTCGCGCGTCACCCCGTTCGCGACGGCCCACGCATCGAGCTCGCCGAGCAGGCGGTTCATCTTGAGGTCGGCGAGGGTGCAGACGTTTCGGAGTGAGCCAGAAAAGAGCGCTGCGTTGCCACGGACACCGGCGAGGCGCCCGACGATCTCGACGCCGCGGCCCTTCAGCGAGGCGAGGTCGAGGGTCGCGCGGTCGGCGGTGCCCACGAGCTGCGGAGACGGCACGCGACGCGCGCGCGCCGGGTCGTCCTCGTCTTCGATTCGCCGGTCGAGGACGCCCGAGGCGAGCATCCACCACTGGATGTCGCGGCCCCTGTACAAGCGCGGCAAGCGGACGTGCTCCCCGGCGGCCAGGACGACGCGCCGGCCGGTGCGGGCGATCTCGTCGGCGAGCTGAAGGCCCGTGGCCGAGGCGCCGACGACGAGCACTCCGCCTGCGTCGAGCTGCGAGGGGTTCTTGTAGGACTTCGCGGAGAGCTGCGCGACCCGCGAGGGAAGGGCGGCCGCCAGCGGCGGAATGCGCGCCTCGCCGTGAGCGCCGTTCGCGAGGACCACCGCCCGGCAGGCCACGTCTCCGCGGTCGGTCTCGACGCGATAGCCACCGGCGCTCTTCGAAACGCGCCGCACCGACGTCTGCGTGAACACGGGGGCGCTCGTGTGATCGGCGTACTCCGCGATGAAGCGGGCCACTTCACTGGCCCGCATGTAACCGTCGGGATCGTCGCCTTCGTAATCCTTCCCCGGAAGGCGCGTCATCCAGTTGGGCGTCAGGAGCCGCAGGGAGTCCCAACGCTCGCTGCGCCAGCTTTGCGCCACCTCCCCGCGCTCGAGGACGACGTGGTCGATCCCACGCTGCGAGAGCGCGTAGCTCATCGCGAGGCCCGAGTGGCCGGCACCGATGACGACGACGTCGACGGTGCCGGCCGGCCCGTGGATGAGGCGCGACAGGCTCACACTTTGCTCGCGCTGACGGAGACGTCGGTCGGGTTGGCGATGACGTCGAAGACGGCGGAGCGCTTCTGGGACTGCGCGACGAGCGCCGCGATGTCGTCGGCCGTGGCGTCCGCGTCGATCTCGTAATGGACGGAGATGCCGTCGAAGCCGTTGCGAGTGTCCTCGCACGCGCCGAGGATGCCGCGGATGTCCATGCTGCCTTCGACGATGGCCTTCACCGAGCGGAGCTGGATGTTGCGGTGCTGGGCGATGGCGGCGATGCCCGCGGTGAGGCATCCGGCGAGGCCCACCAGGACCATCTCCACCGGCGTGGCCCCCTTGTCCTCGGACGCGAATACCTCCGGGTGGTCCATCGTGAAGGCGAAGCGCTCACGGTGCTTCTGCTCTTCGCCGAGGCCGAAGAATCCGTCGATGCTCGAGCGGCTGTGGGTGCCCTCGAGCCATTCGCTCGTCGCGCGCCACTTGAAGCGCGCGGCGTCGGGGGCGCCGGCGAGCGCTTCCTTGGCGCCGAGGAGCGCGTTCACGTTGACGCCATTGTTCACGGTCTGAGCTGCGTTGGTCATTTCGATCTCCTGTCGGTCTTTCGAATCGCCCGGTCCATCACCGGACGACTCTGACCGTGCAGGGGCGGCGTCGAATTCAGCGTGGTGCTCAGCGTTGAATCGGTTCCAACGGTCGAAATGACCGACGCGGAGCCGAATTCAGAGCAGACCGTGGCGCCGCACACCGGCGAAGAGCACCTCGTTGCGCTCCTCGTCTCGATAGGGGGACCAGACCGCGGCGCGACTCTCCATGTAGCCAGGCTCGAGGCGCTCGCACTCCTCACAGAGTGCGTGAGCTTCGCCCATGCGATCGAGGTTGGCCAGGCAGAGGATCCCCCGGAAACACACGTCGGCGTCGGTGGGCTTGAGCGCGCGGGCCTGCTCCGCCCAGCGCAACGCCGTTGCGTGCGCGCCGGTCGCCCCATGGGCGCGCGAGAGGAAACCCATGTAATGCCAGCGCGCCGGGTCGCGCGGGTTGAGCTGCATCGCGCGCTCCATCTGGGCGATGCCTCGGGCGCTGTCGCCGAGAAGGTCGAGGCGATTGCCCACGGCCAGCGCCGCCAGGGCGTAGCTCGGGTTGAGGGTGAGCGCGCGCTGCGCCTGCAGAAGACCCTGCTCGAGCTCTTCGCGCCAGACGTGGCAGCTGCCGAGGCAGAGGTGCGCCGAGGCTGATCCGTCGTCGAGGGAAATGGCGCGGCGTGCGAGCTCGAAAGCCTCGCCGAGGCTCTGCTCGCGGCTGTCCGTGGCCCGCATGTCGATGTCGCGGATGTGGGTCCAGGCGCGCCGGGCCCAGGCCTCAGCGTAGCTCGGGTCGCGGTCGGTCGCCTTTTCGAAGAGCTCGCGGGCCCGATGATTGTCGGACGGCTCCTCGCGATTGAAGAAGCTGATGCCCCGGATGTAGTAGTCCCAGGCGTTGAGGTCGTCGGTGCCTTTGGCGGAGGACCGGCGCAGCTCGGCGGAGTGGAGCTCGGGGGTGATCGCCCCGACCACGCGCTTGGTGATCTCGTCCTGGACCGCGAAGACGTCCTCGAGCTGGCGGTCGATGCGTTGTGCCCAGATCTCTCGGCCGCTTTCCGCATCGACGAGCTGAACCGTGATGCGGACGCGCTCTCCAGCACGCCGCACGCTGCCCTCCAGCACGTAGCGTGCCCCGAGCTCTGCGCCCACCTCCTCGATGCGCACGTTCTGGCCCTTGTAGGTGAACGTGGAGTTCCGACAGATGACGGGGAAGGACTTGAAGGAGGCGAGGGCGGTGATGAGGTCCTCGCTCAGTTCGTCGGCGAAGTATTCGTCGTCCGGATCGGAGGATCGATTGGCGAAAGGAAGGACGGCGACCGAGGGGCTGTCGAACGCATCGACGGTGTCCTGGGCCTGCTCTCCGCGCGCGGTCGCGAGCGCGCTGGCGAGGTCGGCGGCTTCGCGGCGCAGCGCGACCAGCCACGCCTGATAGTCGAGGTGATCGGGGAGGTCCACGTCGACCAACAGGCCGCTGGTGAGTGCGTTGCTCCACGACGCGAGCTGGACCGCGTCGATCCCCTCGAAGCCCGTCGCGCTGGCCGCCCGAAGCGTGAGCCAGTCGATGCTGCACTCTTTCGCGTCGAACCAGGCCATCACCCGATCGGCGCAGAGGCGCTCGACGCCGTCGCCATTGGTGACCGGTCGGAGCTTGCTGAGGCTCCACCGAAGCGCCGCCCGGGGGTCGTCGGGGATATCCCAGAGGAGGGTACAGAGTCGCTCTCGCGAGAGCGGTCGCGGGCTCAGCATCAGGTATGCGAGGAGGGCCCGGGACTTCTTCGACTTGGGCAGCGGGACCACCGCTCCGTCCCGTTCGACTGTCAGCGCGGGGGAGAGCCGAATCTCTAGCGCTGGCCTCGTCGTCACCGCTGGATGCTACGGCCATCGCAGAGTCACCGTCAATCGCCTGATATTTCGGGCACCTAGACGGAAGGGACGAATTTCAACGCTCATTCCAACGCTCGCTCCGACGGGCCGAATCCAGTCTCCGCTCATGGCAGACACGCTTCACCAAGACCGCTCCGGCCTCCCCCTCACCACCTGCTCGGCAGAGGCCGCCGGGCTCTATCGCCAAGCGATCGAGCGCATCCACGCGGGGCAGGCGGGGCCGCCGGAGCTCCTCGACCAGGCCATCGCTGCCGATCCGGCCTTCGCGCTGGCCCACGCCGCGCGCTGGATGGAGGCTCACGGAGCGGGGGACGAGGAGAGGGCGAAGCGCGCACGGGTGGGAGCGCTCGCGTCGTGTGAAGGCGCGACTCCATGGGAGCAGGGTCATGTCGCGTGCGTGGCTGCGATGCTCGGGCGAGACCCCGGTGCGGCCGACCAGGTGCGCGCACATCTGAGCGCCCGGCCCGGAGACCTGCTCCTCGCGACGCTGCTCATCGGGGACCTCTTCTTCAACGGGGGGGAGGCGAAGCGCGAGGCGGTGATGGAAGTGCTCCGGTCGATCGAGGCGCACAACGCCGACGACTGGGCCTTCGCTGCGCGTCTCGGCTTCCACACGAGCGAGCTCGGCGATCCCCGGGCGGCCCTCGCGATCCTCGCGCCGGCGCTCGAAGCGCGACCGGACGCACCCTTCGTCGCCCACGCCACGGCGCACGCGCTCCTCGAGTCGGGCGAGCGGGACGCGTCGTATCTCTTCCTTCGCGACTGGGCGGCAGAGCACGACCCCGCGGGTCCTCTCGATGGGCACATCCACTGGCATCTGTCGCTTGGAGAGCTCGAGCGCGGTGAGGCGCCGGCGGCTATCGAGCGCTACCGTCGATCGAGCGCGCCCGGCAAGAGCCATTGCGCGCTCGGGCTGCTCCTGGCCGACGCCGGGGGGCTCTTCGGACGCATGACGCTCGACGGAACGGCGACCGAAGGGATGCCGCGGGCCGAGCTCGAGGCGCTCCTCGGCAAGCTGGGCGGTGCGCTCAGGATCCCCTTCGTGGCGGTTCATGCTGCTGCTCTGTCGGTCGCGCTCGGCGACGTCGAAGCCCTTCGCTGCATCGAGGACAAGGAACGCGCCGCCCAGAGCGGCGAAGACGACGCCGAGCTCCGGGTGGTGGCGGCGTTCAGGTCCTACGCGGAAGGCGACATGCGCGGGTGCCTCGCGGCGCTCGAGCGCGACCGGCTCTCCGCCTGGGCAGCGATCGGCGGAAGCAACGAAGAGCGGGCGCTGATCGCCAAGCTTCACGCGCGCGCATACAGCCAGATCTCGGCGTCGTGAGAGACGCACCCGAAACGGATGAAACCCGAAGAGGAGAGTTGGAGATGACCCGTACACTGATGACCGCCCTGGCCCTCGCGCTGTCCTCGATGAGCTGCACCTACGCCGGTGACGATGCAGGCGCCGCAGCCGACGCGACGGCGACCGCGAAGGAAGAGGTCCCCCGCGCCCGCCGTCGCGCCGACCCATGGCGCTGCGAAGAGGCGCCGGTGGTTCCCGTTTGTGGGTGAGGGCGTCGCTCAGTCGCCATCGTCCCCCACGTGGTTCGCCGAGACGCAGGTAGACGCCGTGACTCTGAAGTATCCAGACGACCTTTCCGGTGCTTCCGCCAAAGAAGAGGTAGGCTCTATGAGTGAAAGAGATGGCCCTACTCGCAGCTGTCGCACTGATGGCGTGCGATAGCTCGGACGCCACCGTCGAGGACTCGGCGACGGACGCTCCCGTAGACTCCGGCGGCGACGGCTCTGTCCCGTGCGCGACCTCCGAGCTCTCGACCGGCGACGCCGCCGACGCTTGGGGCGTGGCGCTGGATGATGCCTTCGTCTACTGGACGGAAAAACGTACCGGCGGGCGGATCGCACGAATGCCGCTGAGCGGGGGGGCGGTCGAGACCGTCGCGGATGGACAGGCGGAGCCGGCGCGGCTTGCCGTTTTCGACGGCAACGTCTACTGGACCAATGCGGGCGACGGAACCATTGGCGTGGCGCCCGTGAATGGCGCCGAAGCGCCCACGATGATTGCGTCCGACCAGATGCGGCCCGGGCGGATCTCAGTCGACGAAACAGGCGTCTACTGGACCGACGAGGACGCGGGAACCGTGATGCACGTGGGCCTCGATGGCTCTGCGCTCGCCACCATCGCCGACGGGCAGGGGCTCCCCTCGGGCATCGCACTTGGCGATGGGGTGGTGGTCTGGGCCGCGGCGGGAGCCACGGGCGCAGCGATCCACCGCGCAGCCCTCGATGGCTCGGAGGCGATGATCCTCGCGACCGACCCCGGATGGGCGCCGCAGGATGTCGCCGTTCGCGACGGCTTCGTCTATTGGGCCGACGCGGGGAGCAGAGCGGTCATGCGAATACCGGTTAGCGGGGGCGAGCCGGAGCTCATCGCCGAGCATCTCGTGACCCCGAGGGGGATTGCCGTGGACGACGCGCGTGTGGCGTGGACGTCGTTCGACGACCGAGGCGCAGTGGGGGTGGCCTCCCTCGATGGAGCATCGCTGTGCATCATCGAAGGCCAACGCCTGCCCTTCGGCATCGCCTCGAACGGCGTCGAGTTGGTGTGGGCGAGGACCCGGAGCGGAGAGATCGCTCGAGCCGTCTTCAGCGAGTGACGCGAAGCTCCGCGAGCGGCATGCGCGAAGCCTACGCGCTGCGCAGCCGCTTCAGCACCTCGGCGAAGTCCGCAGGCAACGCGCTCTCGAGCTCGACGCGCTCGTCGCTCCGCGGATGATCGAAGCCGAGCGACTGCGCGTGGAGCATGATGCGCGGCGCGTCGATGGGTGACCCCGAGAAGTCGCGGATGTAGACGCGCTCGCCGATCAGCGGGTGGCCGTCTTCGGCGAGGTGGATGCGGATCTGGTGCTGGCGACCGGTCTCGAGGCGGCACTCGACGAGGGAGGCGACGTCACCGAAGGATTCGAGGCGGCGCACGTGGGTGACGGCGCGCTTGGCGTCTTTCGGCGGCTGCTTGGACTTCGGGCGCCGGAAGACGCCGAAGGAGCCGCGCAGCCCGTCGCCGCGGTCGCGGATGAAGATGCTCTCGTGGCGCCGGCTCTCGGCGATGCCGTGAACGAGGGCGAGGTAGCGCCGCGTGACGGTGTGCTTGCGGAGCTGCTGGGCGAGGTGGCGCTTGGCCGGGAGGTTGCGGGCGAAGACGATGAGGCCGCTGGTGTCTTTGTCGAGGCGCTGGACGACCCCGAGCGGGGCGCGCTGGCTCGGGCGTTCGCGCTTGAGGGCGGCGAAGGTCTGATCGACGAGGGTGTCCTTGTCACCGGCGGCGTAGGGAACGCTGAGGATGCCCGGGGGCTTGTCGACGACGACTACGTCGGCGTCGAGGTAGACGATGGCGCTCCGGTCGAGGACGCCGCGGCGTCGGCGTCGCCCTTCGGGATCGATCGACACCGCCTGTCCGGCGCTCATGCGCACGGCCGGGTCCTCGGCGATCTCGCCGTCGACCGTGACCTTGCCCCGGTGCACGAGCTCGCGCGCCTTGCTCCAGGGGATCTCGTCCATCGCGGCGCGCACCACCGCGGCGAGGGTCTTGCCGTCGTCCTCCGCGGAGACCGAGATCGACTTCTTCGTCATTCGCCCTGCATCAGGCCGCGCACGCGCCCATCGGCCTCGAGGCGAATCTTCAGCGCGGCGGGCTCGCGCGGCAGTCCGGGCATGGTGTTCATGTCGCCCATCAGCACCACCAGGAAGCCCGCGCCCGCCGAGACGCGCACGTCGGTGACGGTGACGATGAAGCCGCCCTTGATCGCGGGCCGGCGTGGATCGTCGCTGAAGGAGGTTTGCGTCTTGGCGATGCAGGGTGGCAGATGTCCGAAGCCGCCCTTCTCGAGCCGACCGAGGCGGCTCTTCGCTTCCTTCGTCCAGACCACGCGCTCTGCCCCGTAGAGCGTCTGCGCGATCGCGCTCACTTTCTCCATCGCGTGGGCGTCTTCCTCGTAGAGGAAGCGCGGCTCGGTGGCCGGCGCTTCGATCGCCGCCACCACCTCGTGCGCGAGCGCCTCTGCGCCGGCGCCTCCATCCGCGAAGCCGGTGAAACGCGCCGAGCGCACGCCGCGCTCGCTCGTCCGCGCCTCGATCAACGCCAGCGCCTCCTCGGTGTCGCCCGGAAAGACGTTCAGGGCCGCCACCGGCGTCAGCCCGAAGGCCGCGATGTTGTCGAGCTGCGCGTCGAGGTGCGCCAGCCCGCGGCGCACCGCCTCGAGGTCGCCCGCCTCACCGCCGCCGTGGCTCGCGAGCGCCTTGGCCGTGACCACCAACACCACCGCCGAAGGCCAGAGCCCTGCGCTCCGGCACTTCAGATGTAGGAACTTCTCGCCGCCGAGGTCGAAGCCGAAGCCGGCTTCGGTCACCACGACATCCGCGCGGCTCAATCCGAGGCGCGTCGAGATCACGCTCGAGCATCCGTGCGCGATGTTCGCGAAGGGCCCCCCGTGCAGCAGCGCCGGGCCCCCTTCGGCGGTCTGCACGAGGTTCGGGTCGATGGCGTCGTCGAGGAGCACCGCCATCGAGTCCGCGGCGCCCACGTCCTCGGTGGTGATGGGCGCGCTCTTCTTCCCCAGGCCCACCACGATGCGTCCGAGACGCGCGCGGAGGTGCGCGCGGTCGCGCGCCATCGCGAAGACCGCCATCACCTCGCTCGCCGCCGTGATGTCGAAGCGCGCCTCGCGCGGCACGCCGTTGCCCCGTCCACCGAGGCCGGTCGTCACCTGACGCAGGGTGCGGTCGTTGACGTCGAGCACGCGTGGCCAGCTGACCCGCCGCGGATCGAGTCCGCTCTTCGCGCCGAAGTGGAGGTCGTTCTCCACCAGCGCGGAGCAGAGATCGTGCGCGGTGGTGATCGCGTGCAGGTCCCCGGTGAAGTGGAGGTTGATGCGGTCGGCCGGCACCACCTGCGCCTTGCCGCCGCCGGTGCCGCCCCCCTTGATGCCGAAGACCGGGCCGAGGGACGGCTCGCGGAGGCAGGCGACGGCCTTCTGGCCCACGCGGACCAGGCCCATGGTCAGGCCGACGCTCACGGTGCTCTTGCCCTCACCGTGCTTGGTCGGTGTCACCGCCGACACCAGCACCAGCTTGCCCCGCGGCTTCGGCTCGCCGATGACACGCATCGGGACTTTGGCTGCGTGAGGGCCCCAGGGGATGACGGAGTCGCCGCGGAGGTCGAGATCGGCAGCGACGTCGAGGATCGGGCGCAGAGCCATGCGCGCCAGCATACTCCCCGGTGGGGGACGGGTTCGAAAAATCCCCGCGCGAAGTGCCGCCCGGCGGTCGAGCGCTCGACGCGCCAGAGTTAGAAGGTGCCCGTGTCGGTCGCGCGCCGCGAGGTGCTGTAGAGCCGCTGCTGATAGCCGTCGTCCGCCACGTAGACCATCGACAGGCCGAAGCTCTCGACCACCACGTCCTCGCCGAGCACGCCGACCTGCTCATCGGCGCTGGCGCCAGGTCGAAGGATGGCCTTGCTGGGATCGAAGGCACGCCAGTTGACGAGATCGTCCGACAGCAGGAGCCCGACCCCGGAGCGCGTGCCGCGCTGGCCGGTGTAATAGAGCTGCCAGGCGCCGTTGTAGACGACGAGGGAGGGATGGCCGAGGTCATCGGAGTCGAAGCCGCTGGTGCTGCGCGTCTCGGTGCGCGCGGTGAGTGTGTCGAGCGCGGTGCTGAGGTGACGACTCCAATTCTGTCCGGCGTCGTCGCTTCGAAGGACGCGCAGGTGGGTGGTCTCGTTCTCGCGTGCCCGTGCCACGAGGATCCAGGTATCGGCAGAGTGCTGCCACACGGTCGGCTGGGAGATCTCGTCGCCGTCGACGTCGGCGCCAGTGGCGATCTGGGTGACGGGATTGACGGGGCTGGGCTCGAGGCTCGCGTCGAGATCGAGGCGGCCGATGGTGGGGCGTCCTGACGACTCGTGGCCCGTGAAGAAGACGGCATAACCGCCGCCGTCGGGCCGTTCGACGATGTCCGGGTCGCCCACCGCTTCATTCATCCACGCCTTGTCCATGTCGGCGACGAGGAGCGGCCCATCCTGTGCGACGAAGCCGCTGCCCAAATCCTCGGCGAGCCAGATCTCACCTGCCTGCTCCCAGACGAGGAGAGTCCGCGTTCCGCGGAGCAGTGAAGGCGCGCGAACGGAGAGCAGCTGACCTCCCGCGCTGAGAGTGACGGGGACCTCTTGGCGATTGGCCCACGCGTCGGGCACGTCGCAGAGCGAGACGTCGAAGGTCACGTCCTCGAGCCGACTAGGCGCCATCGCGCTCGGGTTGACCGTGTGGCCGTAGATGGTGAGGCGCGCGCTGGTGGAGGGCTGGTAGGGGACCGGAACGAACTCGGGGTTCGGCAGAGATCCGTCTCGCTGGACATCGACGGTTCCAGAGGGCAGCAGCTCGAGCGACCACTGCTCTCCGTCCGAGATGTCGGACCAGGCGGCGAGCTGCGCTTCGCCGACCATGAGGGTCACGCGATTTCGCGACCTGCTGTAGACCAGCGCGGCGATGGGATGCACCGATTCGGTGACGCTGCTCTGCTCCGTGAGGCCGAGGCCGAGGGTTTCGATGCAAGCCGCGCCGCACGCCGCCGCCGTGCGAATCGTCGCCGTGAGGACGGCGTGGTGGACCGTGAGGTCGATCGGATCGTCGGCGAGCAAGCCGCTGTCCCCGAGCTCATCGCCGCCGGGCACCAGTCCGCCAGCGAAGACGTAGGGAAGGGGCGAGCCGAAGCCGCTCATTCCCGGACCGAGGCAGTCCTCCGCCGGGTCGTAATCGCTGCAGGTGGCCGAGACGAGCAGGGAGGGTGCAGGATCGGCGCCGGTCGCCGCGCAGCAAGCGCCGCTTCCCACGCAGCAGCTGCGGACGCCTTCGCACATCGAGGAGCCACAGGCGTCGTCGCTGTAGCAAGCGTCCAGACCTCCCACCGATACGGGAGCGGCAGCCATCCCGTCTCGGGCCAGGACGTAGTCGCTGTCCTCACCCGAGCCCGCGTCGCCAGGTGCGCCGCCGTCCCGCGTCGATCCGGTGTTTGCATCTGTCCCGGCGTCCACGCCCATCAGGGCGCCGTCGAGTGTGTCGCCGTCCCCGCTCCTCGAGTCGAAGTCACCGCACGCGACGAGGGCGAGACACATCAGAGCCGGAGGGAGGACTCTCATTCCGCGCTTCCCCGGCTTCGGGCGGCGCGTCCGACGGTTCGAGACGCCCCATCGGTGCCGACGTAGAAGAGGCTTACCTGTGTGTCCTCGACGAGCACATCGGGCTCGAGGGTGCTGAGCGCGTCGAACCCCTCGCCCGACCCGGCGAGGAGCGCGTCGCCTCCAGTGACGTCGCGGAAGTAGAGCAGCTCGTCGGTCGCGAGCAGGCCGACGCCCCAGCGAGTGCCATGGCGACCGGCGTAGTAGATGTGGAAGGCGCCTCCGACCCGGACGATGCTGGGGTGTGCGATCTCGTCAGCGTCGAATCGTCCGGGGAGCCGAACGTCCAGCTCGCGCTTGGAAACGACCGAGAGGCTGCTGGTCGGATCGGTCCCGACCACGCGCGTCCACACCTCATCCAGATAGGCGAAAGCGACCAACTCGTGGCTGCTCTGCCCGATCCCACGCGCGACGAGGACGTCGACCCCTCCGCTCGAGCGGGCATGACTCGGCATCTCGAGGTGCTGGAAGCCGTGCTCCGCGGGAGCGATCAGTGGGAGAGGATCTTTGACGAGGGAAGTGAGCTCCGGTCCACTCGCATGCGCGATGCTCCGCGTCTCCGTGATCCCCTCGATGGCCGTGTAATAGAGGTGGAACTGAGCCCCATCCCAGAAGAGCTCGGGATCGGCGATCCCGCCTTCGTCGTAGACCTCGTCCGGCGTGAGGATCGGCTCGTCGGCGACGCGCCGGTAGTCGTTCGGTCCGATCGTCGTCTCGAAGGCCGCCATGAACCGGTTCTGACCCGGCGCATCACCCGCCTGGCGATAGACAAGATAGTGACGCCCGTCGACGCCGCCGACGACGGCCGAGACCTGCTCGGCATCGTCCAGGGCGAGGGGGGATCCGCCGGCGGCCACACCGACCTGCACTGGCCCCCGCTCCTCCCATGCGCTCGGCATGTCACAAGCCGAGACACCCACGTCCAGCGCGGTGAGGGCGGCACCATCGGGGCTGGGATACGCCCGATTCATGCTTCGCCCGAAGACCACCACGCGCGCGTCGTCGATGGGGGCCCACGGGATCAGCTCCGTTCCGAGTAGAGAGTCGTCGCCGTTGAGCACGTCGAGAAGCCCGTCGGGCCGGAGGACGAGCGTCCAGCTGTCCGGCGTGGAGGGGGTGATCGGCCAGCGCTGCACGACGGTGTCCGACAGGAGCAGGCTCATCGCGCTGCGCGCTGCGCTGTAGGCGAGAGCGACGTGGGCGTGAACCCGATTGCCGGCGGCGAGGTCCTCCTTCGGCTGACCCGTCACGCCGAGCGCCACCGTGTCGAGGCAGGGGTCGCCGGCGAGGCAGGTTGGTTGCTGAAGGGTCGCGCGGAGCGCCAGGCGATGCGAGCGAAGTCCGACGGCCTGCTCGTAGATGATGCCGCTGTCCGCGTCGTCCCCGCCGGGATGAAGCGCGCCGTCCGCCACCCACGGACTAGGCGAGCCGAAGGGCTCCGCCACGCCTCCGATGCAATCCGTCGTCACGGGGAGCTCGGCGCAGCCGGTGATCGCGAGGGAGTCGTCGGAGATCGCGGTGCAGAGGCTGCCGTTGCCGACGACGCAGCTCGCGATCCCTGCGCAGTCGGGATCACCACAATCGAATCCATCGGCCGACGCCATGTCGTTGTCGACGCCATCGAAACACGACGCCGCCGCCTCCGGGGAAGGGGAAGCTCCACCACTCGGGTCGGAGACGTCTTCGCTGGTGCGGCCCGCCGTCATGCTTTCATCGGCCGGGATGCCGTCGGTGGTCGTGGCGCCCCGGGACATCCCACCGTCGCCGACCTCGGCGTCCCCCGGCGTCGCGGGTCCCAAAAAGGATCCGTCATAGCTGCAACCCAATGCAGCGCATGCGGCGACGATACTGATCACGATACGGCTCAAAGGTCCTCCGGCACGGCCTGGCACACCGTAGGGAGATCCTTACACACCCCATGCCAACGCGCCGTGTGGGTTTCGCACTTACCTTCGCGAAATCAGGGTGAAAGCTCGTCGCTCGGTCGGCTGGCCACACCCATACCCGTCAGGTTTCCGTCGTCGCCCAGATAGAAAAGCCGGGTTGCCTCCCCTTCGACGAGAATTTCGGGATCGCGTGTGCCCAGCGCGTCGAAGCCATTTCCGTCGCCATGGAGGAGGGCTCTGCTTTTGGTCACGGGACGCCAGTATACGAGCTCGGCGGAAGTCCAGACGCCGATGCCCCAACGAGTGCCATGGCGACCGGCGAAGTAGAGGTGGTAGGCGGAGCCCACCACCCGGAGCGAGGGCGCGCCCACCTCGTCCGCGTCGAAGCCGCTCCGATCACCGCCGGACCGGAAGGTTTCCATCGCGAGGCTTCCTGCATGGGCCTCGTAGGGACCTTCGGCGGCGGTGGCGACGTAGATCGCGAGCGCCTCGCCATCGTCGTGGCTGGTGCGTGCGGCCAGGATGAAGTGCTCATCGTAGCTCCGCGCGACGCTCGGTTGCGCCACGGCGCGAACGTTGCCCGACGGCGTGACCACCCAGTCGGTGAACGTCATCGAAGAGAGGTTGTCGCCGCTGGCGTGTCCGATCCGCTGCTCGTCTCCGAAGTCGCCCGTGAAGAAGAGGTGCCAGGTGCTCGTCGCGTCATCCCAGTAGAGCTCGGGGTCGCCGACACGCGTGACGCCCGCGGAGGTATCGGCGGCCGCCAGGACTTGCGAATCCGACGGATGCTGGAGCGCGAAGCGGGTGTCGCTCCCGTCTTCGGCGGCGACGACGATGCGGCTCTGGCCGCTGGCGGCGGCGGCTTCGAGGGCCAGGTAGAGGACGCCGTCGCCGCCGCGGCGCACTGACGGAGCGCGCAGCGTGGAAACGTCGATGGGCTCGCCACTCGGATCCACCACGGTCAGCGGATCGCGCGAGGACCACGCGTCCGGGATGTCGCAGAGGCTGGTGCTCATCGAGAAGCTCTCGAGCCCCGCGCCGCCGGGCTCGTCGTCGGCGCGGTTGATGTTGCGGCCGTAGATGATGGCTGCTGCGGTTGCAGGTGGTGCGTAGGGGGCGCGCCGGAGGATCATTCCTGCGTTGCTCACGACGACCTCGCCCGTCGGGCGCAGGTCCAGGGTCCATTCGGGGCTCGCGTCATCGAATGGCCAGCGTTCGATGGTGGCGTCGCCGATGACCAGGGCCAATTCGTGGCGCGCGAGGCTCAGCAACAGGGCGGCGGTCGGGTGCACGCGGGTCGTGGTCCCGAAGGTCGGGGTCTCGGAGACACCGAAGGCCGCGTACTCGAGACAGGAAGAGACGCCCGGCGGGCAGGTGGGCGCGCCGAAGGTGCCTGTCATCACGACGCGGCGGCTTCGCGGGGAAAGAGCGTCGTCGAGCACGAGGCCGCTGTCGTAGTCGTCCCCTCCGGGGTGAAGTCGGCCGCTGACGACCCAGGGGGCCGGTGAGCCGAAGGGCGTGACAGAGGCGGCGAGGCAGGTCGGCGTGGCGGGCTCGTCACCACAGCTCGAGGCGACGAAGGAGGTCGTCGCCTCCGAGGCGCACTGGGTCCCGCTCCCCAGGCCACACGCGGGTGCCCCTAGGCACGAGGCATCCTCGCAGTCGCTCTCGAGGTTGCCGTCGTTGTCCATCCCGTCCCAGCACGAGCTCGGGTCCCCGACGAACCCGGCGGGATCCTCGGCGGCGTCGGCGAGCGCAGAGGGAGGGCCAGCGGGGAGAGGCACTCCCGCGCCGCCGCCTCCGCCAGAGCCGGAGTCCGTGGGGGATGTCGACGCGTCGAGGCGGGTGCTGCCGGTGTCGCCAAAGACCGCACCGTCGCGAGGTGGCGGGGTGCCCGTATCACCCGCAGCCCCGTCATCCGCGCTGCACGCCGAGAGGAGAAGCGCGGCGAGCGCGACGTGTCGCGCCTTCAGTACCAAGGAGACTTCCAGCTCTGCTCGAAGGGAACGTAGTGCCAGGTCGCGACGGGATTTCCCTCGTCTTCGCGCGCGATCAGGAAGCGAAGCGTGGGGGTGAGCCCTTCGCGCACGACCGAGAAGCCGCGGAGCCGACACTCGGACGAGTCGCACCGGAGCGCAGCGTCGCCTTCGCTCAGGATCGGATTTGCCCCGAAGGGCACGAACTCGGGAAGCGTGCCCTCGGGCTGGTCGGGATCGAGCTGGGCCTGAACGAGCCCGATGCTGACGACGTCGTTGTCGCGATTGCGCGCCATGAACCAGAGCCGGTAGAGGTCTCGGCCCTGCCCCATCGACATGTCTGCGAGTATCTCGGGCTCGTGCTCGACGATCACCTCTGGCGACCATACGGACGACGCCGCCCAGTCCTCCGTGGTTCGGCGGACGACGGTTTGATGGGTGTCCGCGACGACGAAGAAGTCCTTGTCGAGTTGGATCGCGTGGATATCGGCGGTGTCGATCCCGTCGTAGCAGCTGAAGAAGAGCCAATAGCCCGCCATGGTGTCGTTGCGATCACGCCGGACGAGCATGGGATCGCGGAGCGATAGGCAGTCGTCGTCGAGCTCCGCGTCGTCCGGCGTGAGGATTGAGCCCGTCCTGAGCACATCACCGCCGGTGTTGATGGTGAAGCGATCCTCCACGACGATGCTGTAACTATCGACGGCCTCGCGGGTCGAATAGGCGACCGTCGCCAGAGCGCCGCCGCCGAGCTCGACGGAGAGCTGTTCGAAAGACGGGTCCCGAACGCTGTTGTCGAGGTCGCACGCGTCGGAGCAACCCACGGGCGGCATCCCCAGACATGAAGGGAAGCAAGAACCGGTCTTCGGGGTGGTGGTCGACGCATCGGTCCAGTCCGAGTTCCAACCGCTCTCGGTGGCGTTGGCGAAGCCCAGCGCGAAGCCGACCTCCGCGGAGGCACCATCCAGCGCGCGGTCGTGGTCGGTGGCGTCGCCCACCACGTACCATTTGGGGGGACGGTAGGCGATCCCGGGCGAACCGATGCCGCCGGTCGCCCAGCTGCCCCAATGGAGATTTCCGGGTTCCGCTGCGAGTACGTCGCGCGAGGTGGCATCCGGCTCGAGGAAGCTGCTCGCGTTGATGCACTCGACCGGGCCGCGACTCAACGGGGCGACGCTGAACTGCTGGCCCGAGCCTTCGATGGCGAGATTCAGCCCTCCCACGTTGACGCACTCACCATCCGTGAGGAGCGAATCGAGCGGCGCGATCGGCTCGGCGTCGACGAAAGGCTCCTGGGACTGCAAGCGAACGGTCGCCAGGAGGGAAGGTGTGTCGCCGTCGCTTCCCACCGTGATGTCGACGATGAAGGTCGTGCGCCCCACCATCGCGAGCATTTCCTCGCCGAGCACGCGTCCGCCGTTGGTCACGGTGAGCCGACCGTCGCTATGCGCAGTGACCGCGAGGTCGTCGGGCAGACGCAGCCCTGCGCGGACCGTGGGGGCGGGTGTGAAGACCAGGCTCACGTAGCACTCTGGGGCTCCCGTGCACTCGGTGGACTCCATCCGGAAGTTGGTTTGGAGGCGGTAACCGGTGGCGAGGGGGACGCATTGCTTCGTGATGATCCCCTGCACATCGTCGAACCCGGTCAGGCGGTTCAGCGTATCGTCGTAGTTGGGTGTCAGCGTCTCGGAGCCGGCGGGGAGGCCGTTCCAGTAGGTGCCGAGCTCGTCCCCTGTCCACGGCGGCGCGTCGGGAAGGCCTCCTTGGCAGCACAACATGCGCGAGGCGCAATAGGGATCGGCGCAGTCGACGAAGCCGTTGCAGTCGTTGTCGATGAAGTCGTCGCAGACCTCGTTTTGAGAGGCGCACGCATCTCCGGCGTCGGTATCGGCGTCGGCGTCGGCATCGGCATCGGTCCCGGCGTCGCCGTCCACTGGCGCGTCCATGCTGGCGTCGCCGGCGATCGCGTCGCGGTTGGGCTTGTTGATGATGGAGCAGCCGGCGAGCGTGATGGTGAGGGCGAAGAGTATGAAGAGGCGGAGCGGCATCATTCGGCCCCCCAGCTGCCCTGCGCGACGAGCATGCCCCCGCCGCGGATCGGGGCGGCGGCGATGTCGATGCTCGACGGGATCTGCTCTCCGCTGCGGTTGAGGATGGCGAGGATCAAGCCGGTCGCGGCGAGGGCGGCGGCGACGCCGAAGGTGACGTCGGCGGCGAGGTTGAGGTTGTCGATGCGATCGGCGCCTGCGGCGGTCTTGTCGTACGTCTCCCACGAGGAGTTCTCGAAGATCGCGTAGATGCCGAGGCTCGCCGCGGCGATCCCCGCCACGCCGCCGACGGCGAGGAAGACCCCGGGCCACTTGCCGAAGCGGCTCGAAGCCGTGACGTCTTCTTCGAGGTTCACGGTGATGTGCGTCTGGCCGTCGGCCTCGACCTCGACCTGCCGCGCGGCGGTCGCGTAGCCCGCCGCTTCGACGCGAATGCGGCGCGGCCCAGAGGCGACCGACGCCTCGATCTCGCGACCCGTCTCCACGATCTGATCGTCCACGAACACCGTGGCGGGCACGTTCACGCTCACGGCCAAGAGCCCCGGTGGGCCCGTCGGGCCCGTGACCTGAGGCGCTTCCACGTCGACCGTGCGCCGCCCCTCGCCGGGCTGCACCGTGATGCGGATCGGCTCGGCGCTACCGTAGCGGATCTCGTGCTCGCCGGGCATCACCTGGATGTCGGTGTTGGCGGCGACCGCCTGGCCGTTGAGGGTGAGCGGACCGTCGCCGGGCGCGCGAATCACGAGCGCGATGGGCTGAGCGCGGAGCGTCAGGGTGACGTTTTCGCGCTGACCTGCGTTGCCGTGCACCTGGGCCTCGCCCGCGGTGTAGCCCTCGGCCGACACGTAGATCGTGTGGTCGCCCTCGTCGACCGCGACCTCGAGGGGCGTCTCACCCACCGGCGCGAGGTCGCGCCGATCAATCCGCACGTCAGCGCCCTCGGGGGTCGAGGTCACCATCACCACCGCCACGCGGGTGCGGATCGCGTTGAGCTTCTGCGTCGCCTCGCGTCGCTCCTCGTCGCTCAGATCCGAGTACCCGAGGTACTCGCGAAAATAGACGAAGGCCTCCTCGTCGCGGCCCAGGGCTTCGAGGGCGACGCCGGCGTTGTAGACGACATTGCGGCTCCGCACGATCGACAGGCTCTGGACGTAAGCGGCCAGCGCCTCCTCGATGAGCCGCGTGCGCCGCGCGCCACGCGCGTTCATCCCCTGGGTGAGCGCACGGTTGCCACGCTCGAAATAGACGCGCGCTTCGGCGTTGTCGTCAGCGCGCGCCGGTGCGGTGATGGCCGTCGTGGCCGCGGTCGTCGTCGCGACCAACGCCAAGAAAGTCAGATGTCGAAGAAGCATTCAAAAACTCATCTTGATCGCCGAGCTCGTTCCGGTCGACATGGTACCGCCTCCCCGGCGGATCGGCCGGAGGCGTCCCTCCACCCGGGCCCCCGCGATCGGCACCACCGATACTACGTCGTCCACATGGCGATCTTTCGAGAAGGTGACCATCAGCGGCTCGTCACTCAGCGGCAGGGGAGCCACGATGGGCGTCCTTCCCAGGACTTCCCCCTCCACGGTCACCGTAGCGCCTTCGGGCTGAGAGTCGAAAGTCACTGACACCATTTGGGGATCGGCGGCCTCTTCCGGCGGTGCCACCCCCTCGGGGATCTCCTCGAGCTCGGCGGGGTCCGGCTCGGTCTCACCCTCGGTTTCCGTCGTGTTATCCGGGTTGGCCACCGTGACCGGCGGCGCCGGCTCGTCCGATCCGAAGGCGACGACGCCCACCCCGATGGCGGCCAGGAGCAGCGCCGCGCCGCCCAGCATCAGCGGGAGCTTCGAGCCGCCGGTGGGCAACGTCTGATCACCGGTGGTGACGTTGCGTGGAGGCCGGTTGGCGATGGAGGGCATCGAGACGAGGTGAGCCGGGGTGTCCTCGGGCGCAAAAGCCCCGAGGGCCGCCTGGAGCTCCGCCATCGTCGCGAAGCGCTGGTCCGGCTCCTTTTCGAGGGCTTTCATGATCGCCGCTTCGACCGGGGGCGGGATCTCGAGCTCGGGGGAGCGCTCGCTCAGCGGCGTCGGGAGCTCGTTCCCGTGCTTCCAGAGGAGCTGGAAGTAGTTGCCGCCTTCGAAGGGGGGCAGGCCGGTGAGCATCTCGTAGAGGATCACCCCGAGCGCGTAGATGTCGACGCGCCGGTCGACGTCGGCCTCGCCGCGCGCCTGCTCGGGAGACATGTAGAGCGGGGTCCCCACGAGCTGACCGGTCTTGGTCATGCGCACCTGCTCCGTCTCGGCGCTCTTGACCTTGGAGATGCCGAAGTCGAGCACCTTCACGAAGTCGCGGTCGTGCTTGCGGCAGATGAAGATGTTCTCGGGCTTGAGGTCGCGATGGACGATGCCCTCTTCGTGAGCGGCGTGAAGGGCGGCGCAGATCTGGATCGCGATGATCAGGGCGCGGTCCATGGGGACGGGACCCTTCTCGAGGACGTCCGCCAGCGCGGCGCCCTTGAGCAGCTCCATGACGATGAAGACGTCTCCGTCTTCGGTCGTGTCGAAGGAGACGACATCGACGATGTTGTCGTGGTCGATGCTGCTGGCGAGGACGGCTTCCTGACGGAGTCGCTCGATCGCCTGCTTGTCGGCGGCGATGCGGCTCGAGAGCACCTTCACCGCGAAGTGCTTGTTCAGATGGATGTGGAGCGCGGCGTAGACGGTGCCCATGCCGCCTTCGCCGATGCGGTAGTCGACCTTGTAGAGGCCGCCGAGCACCTTGCCCAGCATGCGGTCGGGCTCTTCGTCGTCCTCCGGCTCGCCCTCCTTGATGATGATGGGCGTGGGCATCTTCTGGCCGGCCAGCTCTCCGCCGGTGCCCAGCTCGGTGGCGGCCAGTGCTCTGCCGGCCTCGTCCTCCTCCGTTTTACCCATGCTTTCGTGCGGGATCGTACCCTCAGAGCCCGCTTGCGTCACGTGACTGCACCGGCTTTCGACGCGCCACGCCAGGCTTTCGTTGGGTGGCGCTGTCCCAGAGATATCTCTGGGGATTTACATACATCGGGGTGCGCCTTAGGAGGCCGTCATGGCCGTGACCCAATCATCTGCGGGCCTTCCGCTGGGCTCGAAGGCGCCGCCTTTTTCGCTTCCGGGCGTGGACGGTGAGACCCACTCCCTCGAGGACTTCGGCGCCGACGTCCTGGTGGTCGTCTTCACCTGCAATCACTGCCCCTACGCGGTGGCCAGCGAAGATCGCCTGATCGAGATCGCGCGCGACTACGAAGGGCGGGCAGCGCTCGTCGCCATCAACGCCAACGACGCAGAGCGCTACCCCGCCGACTCACTGCCGGCGATGAAGCAGCGCGCCGAGGAGAAGGGCTTTCCCTTTCCCTATCTCCACGACGAGACGCAGGCCGTCGCGCGGGCGTACCACGCCGCGTGCACGCCCGATCCCTTCGTCTTCGATCGCGATCGAAAGCTCGTCTACAACGGTCGCATCGACGACGACTGGAAGCACCCGTCAGCGGTGAAGCGCCGAGACTTGCGCGCAGCGATCGACGCGGCGCTCGAGGGTCGCCCGGTCGACTTCGACGTCGTTCCGTCGATGGGCTGCTCGATCAAGTGGCGCCGCTGAGCGGCGCTTCGCGCCGGTGATCATTCCGGCGCGCGGCCCACGCGATCGAGGCGTCGCCTCAGGCGCTCGGAAGGATGGATCTCCCAGGCCTCCATCCAGGCCTGCTGCGCCGCGCGGTGGTTGTGCACGGCGAGGTAGGCGTCCCCGAGAAGCATGAGGTAGCTGACGCGATGCGTGGAGCGTCGGTGCGCACGCTCGGCGTAGCGCACGGCGGTCGCTGGATGCCCGGTGGCGAGATAGATCTCCGCCATGCCGGCCAGCGCCTCGTGGCTCCCCGAGTCGAGCATGAACGCCTCTTCGTAGAGCGCGAGCGCCTCCTCCGCGTGCTCGGGGATCTCGAGCTCCTCGGCCTGCGCCACCAGCGCTTCCGCCCGGTTGGGATCGGGGGTGTTGGAGTGGGCAGGGGAGTCGGAGCCCGCGGCCGTTCCCGTTTCCGTCTCCGTTTCCGCGGCCGTTCCCGTTTCCGTCTCCGTTTCCGCGGCCGTTCCCGTTTCCGTCTCCGTTTCCGCGGCCGTTCCCGTTCCCGCCTCCGTTTCCGTTTCCGTTTCCGTTTCCGTTTCCGTTTCCGTTCCCGCGGCCGTTCCCGTTCCCGCGGCCGTTCCCGTTCCCGTTCCCGTTCCCGTTCCCGTTCCCGCGGCCGTTTCCGTTTCCGTTCCCGACCCCGTCCCCCCATTCATCGCCACCTCCTCTCCCCCCAAGAGGTCGTCCTGCGAGGTGACGACGCCGAGGGCGACGCCGATGGCGGCGACGAGGATGGTGGCGGCCGCGACCCAGACCAGGGCGGAGCGGGCCTCCGACGTGTTCTGAGCCGCTTGGGGACGGGGGGTGATATCCGTGGGCTGTCGCGTCGCGTCGTAGCTCGGCGCGGCCGGAGGGGTCGACGGATGTGGGTTGGTCGGCGCGTCGTCGAGCTCGATGTCCTCGTCGTCCGTGGCGTCCGGCAAGGTGTCGTCGGGCTCCGGCTGCGCGCTGATCACCGGCTGCACCTCTGGACCGCGCGGCTTGGGAGGCGCGGGCGTGGGCTTGGGCGCAACGGCGGGTGTGTCGGCAGTCTCGTCGAAGGTCACCGCCTTCACGGCGCCTGGGCCCTTCGTGTGGATACGGGCGCGCGGGATCGCCAGCGGGGTCGGCTTCGGGATCGGCTTCTTGCGCTTCTTGCGCTTCGGCTCGTCCTTCTCCTCCATCGGCGGAGGCGGTGAGGAGCCGAGCTTCGCGCCCTGGCTGGGCGAGACCGACGGCTTGGGCGGCATCACTGGAGCGCTCGGGCGCGAAGGCCGATAGGGCTTCACCACCGGCGAGGTCCACGCTTCCTCTTCGATGGTCTCGCCGTAGTCCGCGTCCGCCAGGTCCGGCAGGGCGAAGGCGTCCGGCGGGATGAATTGACGGGTCTCTTCGCTGTCGCTCTGGGGCTTCTCGGCGAGGTGGACGTTGCGCGTCTGTTCCTGACTCATCCGCTCGTAGCGCGGCATGGGATCGGTGGGCCGGGCGAGGAGCTCGGCTTCGTCGAAGGTGATCGGCGCGGTCTTTTCGGTGGAGTCGACGTCGACGGCGTTCATCCGCGACCGGTCGAGGAGCTGCGGTGACGGACCACCGGGACGTGTCAGCTCCCGCGGGCTCGGCGCTCGCGCGATCCGCTCGATCTCCAACAGCCCCGCGCGAAGCGCCATGAACCCGGCGACCGCGCTCTCGCCCGTCACCGGAGGGCCGTCCTCGTCGAGCACCTCGTAAGTCGCGGTCACCACCGCGCCATCCTCGATGCCGAGCTCGGCGCGCGCCTCCGGTGCCTGCGCCTCGAGCATGAACGCGCCGCCCGCCGCCGCGAGCACGCGGAGCGTGCGGTTCGGTCCGATGCGGTCGAGCTCCGTCACCACCGAGCCTTCGGAGCGGACCCGGTGGCGGAACGAGCGTTCGGCGTCGACCAGGGGCGCGAGGAGCGAGGCGAGGCGGCGCAGATCCGGCAGCTCTTCGCCCGGCTTCCAGAGACGGCCGACGTCGCAGCGTAAGACCGACGCCCAGCGGAGGCGATCGTCGGCGTTGAGGGCCCGCGTCAGCGCGAGGCCCGCCGAGCCGAGCGCTTGCGGATCGAAGAGCACCACCTCGGGATCGAGGTCGCGGATGGGGGCGAGGTCCGCGGCGGCGTGGGCCTCGAGCCGGCCGATGACCACGTTCCGTTTGCGCAGCTCCTCGCTCAGGACCGATGCGCGCGCCTCGTCGTGGACGACGAGCACCAGACGCAGGCCGTCCAGCACCCGCGCGGTGCCGGGATCGAGAGTGGTATCGGTGCTGTCCGCCGCTTCGTGAATGGCCGCGCCTCGGGTGCGGAGGTTAGAGCAGATCCGACCCTTTGGCCCGCCCCCATTGCCTTGGCGGAGGCCCGCTGTCGGGTGCTATGAGAAAAGCCGTATCTCGATGAAGGTCCCCCCCTCGGAATGCCTCGCGACGAGGCCAGGCGCGAGCTCGACCGCATCCGGCATCCGTTCCGGGTGGCGATCGATCGCGCCAAGAACCCGTTCAACATCGGCACGATGGTGCGGACCGCGCACTCCTTTCTCGCCAGGGAGATCCTCCTCGTCGGCACCGAGCCCTGGTACGAGCGCGCCGCGATGGGGATGCAGAAGTGGGAGAACATCGTCGAGCTGCCCGACGAGGAGAGCTTCCTGTCGCGTGCGCGCGACAACGAGTGGAAGTTGGTGGCCTTCGAAAAGGATCGCGCGACCATCGGGCTCTGGGAGGCGGAGCTCCCGGAGGACGCGGTGCTGGTCTTCGGCAACGAGGACGACGGGATCAGCGACGCCATCCTCGACGCCGCACACGAGGTGGTCGGCATCCCGATGTACGGCATCAATCACAGCTACCCGGTATCGGTCGCCTGCGGCATGGCCCTCGCCGAGTGGGCGCGGCGCCGCTACCAATCGGGGCGTCTCGTGATCCCCGAGCGCGACTGAAGGCGCGCTCAGAGTCGCGCCATGAGCACGGTGACGTAGCTGTCCCCGGAAGCGCCCGTCGCCACACCCACGCCGATGATGGTGTCGCAGCGCGTGAGGATGGGGGCGGCTCGAGTGCTCGCGTCCCAGCGGGTGAGCACGTCATCGGGCCCATCGACCGAGACCGAGAAGAGCGAAGCGACGTCGCGGTAGTCGACGCCTGCAGCGCTGACCTGGTCGAAGAGGCTTCCGTCGGGGCTGTCGCTGGTGAGCATGTCGATGCTCGCCTGGTAGGCGGCGTGCGTCTCGGCGACGCCGTCGATGCGCGGGTCGCTCATCATGGCGTGGTCGCAGCCCGCGGCCATCTGGCGCTCCACGAGGCCAGCGGCGATCGCCTCTTCCCAGGCGTCGCACTCGCCCGAGGCCGCATCGCAACCGGTGGCGGCAGAGCCGCCCGAGTCGCTGCCGGGCGGATCGGTGGAGTAACCCCCATCCGCCGACCCACTGCCGCTGCCGCCGCCGCTCCCGGTGCCGCCCGTTCCGCTGCCGCTGCCGCTGCCGCCGCCGCCGGTGCCGCCGGTGCTTCCGCTCCCCATGGGGTCCTCCATCCCCGCGTCCGAGTCCGCAGGTGGCAGGCTGCCGCTGCCCCCATCCGTGGTGCTGCCCGCGGTCGTGTCGTCGACGACGCACGTGCCGTCCACCTCGATGGTTCCAGCGCCACAGACCGTGTCGCTGGTGCAGGCGGAGAGAAGGAGGAGGAGCGCGGCGCCGGGGGTCGCGACCAGGAGAATTGGAGCTCGAGCAGCCATGTGGGCTCTTGGAGCAAGGCGGATGCCACCTGCTCGAGGGGGCTAAAACGCCGACAAGAGCGCGAACGGGCAGGCCTTCACAGGGGTTCGCTTGGAGCAGAGAGCGCGTCGCGCTCCGCGTCTCAGGCGATCACGTCGTCGCAGAGGGCCAGGCCGCAGACGCCGCTGAAGCAGGCGCCCCCTTCACACATCGCGTCTTCGTCGCAGCTCCCACCCGTCGGCACCAAGGGCTGGCAGCTCCCCGCGCCCAGGTCGAGGTTCCGGTCGCAGTAGCCGCTCTCGCACTCGCTGTGCTCGGTGCAGAGGCCACCCTCGGGCTCTTTGTCACGACAGCGCCCCGTCGCGAAGTCGCAGTTGCCGCTGGCGCAGGCCGCCTGCTCGGAGCAGGCGTCGCCGATCGCTCCGGCTGGCTCGCACTGGCCGCGCTCGCAGCGGCCTGACGCACAGGCAGCGCCACTCGTGCACGACGACCCATCCGCCGTGGGCGTGACGCAGCTGCCGCCGACGCAAGCCAGCGCAGCGGCGCAGCCAATCGTCTCCCCGCACGCGTCGCCTTCGGCGCCGAGGCCGAGGCAGGGGCCGGTGGTGCCGCAGAGGCTCGCGCGCTCTTCGCAGGAGATGGCGGTGATGGTGTCGAGGTAGCGTCCCGCCGCCACCGGGTCGTAGGGGAGGGCGCCCATGTCGACCATCTCACGCGTCGCGCCGCCCTCTTGGAGCACGCAGGCCCCAGCCGCGCGCATCTCGCACGTGGCCGCGTCGAGGGCGCACCCGCAACGGCTCGATGCATCGCAGACCGATCGCACCCATCCGTCGCAGAAGTTCGCGACGGCGACGGGATCGGCAGCGTCGCCTCCGCAGGAGGCCGTCAGGACGGCCGCGAGAGCGAGCGTGAGCGCGGTGGCGCGGCGAGAGGAAGCGAGCACGGGAGTGACCGAGGTGGGCTGGCGGCGCCAGCTACACCTCGAAGTCGGCGGTCTCGAGGATCTCGTTGATCCGCCAGAGGAAGCCATTGGCGTGCACGCCGTCGACGATGCGGTGATCGTAGGAGAGCGCCATCTGCATCACGGGGTGGATCGCCATCAGGTCCTCGCCGTCCTTTTCGACGACGACCACCCGCTTCTTGATCTCGCCCATGCGGAGGATGCCGACGTTGGGCTGGGAGATGATGGCGCCGCCGACCAGGTTGCCGCGGCGGCCGGGGTTGCTGATGGTGAAGGTCTTGCTCGCGAGATCGTCGGGACGGAGCTCGCCGTCGCGGGCCTTGGTGGCCAGCTCGTCGATGGCCCGGGCGATGCCGCGGATCGACAGCTCGTCGGCGCTCTTGATGACCGGGACGACCAGGCCTTCTTCGGTGTCCACGGCGATGCCGAGGTTGATGTCGCGGAGCAGGACGTAGGCGTCGTCGAGGACGCGGGCGTTGAGCTCGCGGTACTCGCGCAGGGCCTTGGCGGCGGCGGCGCAGACGAAGGCGAGGAAGGTGAGGTTCAGGCCCGCCTTCTTGAACTCGGCCTTGTGGGCCGCGCGGAGCTTGGTGCTGGCGTGCAGATCGCACTCGGCGAAGGTCACCACGTGCGGGGCGGTGAGCTTCGAATAGACCATGTGGTCGGCGATGATGCGGCGCCGGCGGGTGAAGGGGATGATCTCGTCGCCCTCCGACTCGACGTAGGGAGGCATGCGAAAGGCGCCGCTCGGCCCGGGCGCCGGGCGCTCGCGCTTGGCGCTCTTCTTCTCGCTCTTGGGCGGGGGGGGCGAGATTGCTTCGTGGGTGCCGCTCCCGACATCGGCGGCTCCTCCCGCGGAGGCGAGGACGTCGTCGCGCGTGATGCGGCCGCCGTCGCCGGTGCCGCGCACGCTGCCGAGGTCGACGCCCTTTTCGCGCGCGAGCTTGCGGACGGCGGGGGAGGTCGGCGCGTCACCGCTCGATTGCGGCGCTTCGGCGGCTGGGGCTGGCGCTGGCGCCGCCGCTTCGCCGTTCGACGGAGACGCGGTCGCTTCGGCGTTCGCGTCGATCTCACAGAGGGCATCGCCCACCGCGACCATGTCGCCCTCGGTCACGAAGATCTTCGTGATGACGCCATCCGACGTGGCCGGGATCTCGCTGTCGGCCTTGTCGGTCATGATCTCGACGAGGGGGTCGTCCTTCGACACGTGCTGACCTTCTTGCACGAGCCATTTTCCGACCTCGCCCTCGGCCACGCTCTCGCCCAGGGAGGGCATCGTGATCGTCGTCGCCATCGATATTTATCTCCGATTCCCAGACGCGGGCGGCAACGATACCGCAAACGCGCGAGATTTTGATCTTCTGAGGTGCCCCCGTACGTTGCGCCGGCCTGCTCCACCGGGCATGTTGAGGTCGTGGCCGACCTGGAGAAGCACGCGATCAAGCGCGACCACCGCTTTCTCGTGCGTCTGGTCCTCCTCCTCGCCGTCGGCACCCTGGCGGGGATCCTCCTCTTCGTGAAGATGACCTCGAACGAGGTGGGGACCTGCGCCGCCGGGACCTTCGGCGCCGCCGCGGCCGAGGACGACGCTGGCGAGTAGCGCTTCCTCCCGGCCGGGCCGGTGGTAGTATGGGCCCATGCTCGGAAACCTCGACTCCGAAGACCGCCTTCGGTTGATGCGCTTCATCTGCTCCTTCGCGTGGGCGGATCTCGAGAATCCAAGACGAAGAGCGAAGCTTCGTCGCCAAGATGAGCGAGAAGCTCGGTCTGACGGCCGAAGAGCTCGACCAGGTGCGCGGTTGGCTCGAGGTTCCGCCGCCCGCCGAGGAGCTCGACCCCAGCCAGATCCCGCGGGAGCATCGGCAGCTCTTCCTCGACGCTGCGCGCGCGATGGTGGTCGCCGACGGCCGCGTCGATCCCGAGGAGGCCGAGAACCTCGCCCTCTTCGAGATGCTGGTCCAGGACTGAAGCCGTGCGTGTCCTCGCCGCGCTCGCCTCGGCCGTGGTGCTGATCGCCGCGGCCGCTGGCTGTAGTGAGGAGCGGGAGGAGGCGCCGGCGGCGGACGAGGAGATGGTCGCGCCGGGCGCGGCCGAGGGAGCCGCCGTCGAGGAGATGGGGGCCGGCGTCGAGGACGAAGAGCCACTCGAGCTGGGCGAGGGCCTCGAGGACGACGAGGAGCCGGTTCCGCTCGACGAGATGGACCAGGCGATGCTCGAGACGGCCTGTTTCGAGGGCCGCCAGGACGCCTGCGACCGCTTGGGCCACTAGGCGGGCTCGCGGTGGTTGCGTTCGGGCGAAGCCGCGTTATTCTCCCGCCGCATTTGGTGGGTGTAGCTCAGTGGTAGAGCGCTGGATTGTGGCTCCGGAAGTCGCGGGTTCAATTCCCGTCACTCACCCCAACGAGTATTGACAGCACGGGATTATCGACTATCAAGGCGCTCGCTCAATGCACCCGTAGCTCAGCTGGATAGAGCGTCGGACTTCGAATCCGCAGGTCGTAGGTTCGAATCCTACCGGGTGCGCCAAACAACGGGTCATTAGCTCAATTGGTAGAGCAGCGGATTCTTAATCCGTTGGCTTCAGGTTCAAGTCCTGAATGACCCACCACGAGAGGGGACGAGTCGAAAGGCTCGTCCCCTTTTCTGCGTCTGGATAGCGGCGCTCTTCGCGATTCGATAGGCTCTGGCAGCGTGCGTCTCTTTTTCGCTTCGTGCATGACGACTCTGGTGATGGCCGTCGGCGCCGCCGGTGCGCAGGACGCGCCGGCGCCCGACCTCAGTGACGAGGAGGCGCGAAACCTCTTCGAGGCCGGGCGAAGCGCCTTCATCGACGGACGCTTCGAGGCGGCGCTCGGGCACTTCCAGGGCGCGTACGAGCTGAGCGAGCGACCGGTGCTCCTGTTCAACATCGCGTCCTGTCTCGACCGCCTGCGCCGTGACGCAGAGGCCGTCGACTACTTCGAACGCTACCTCGAGGCCATTCCCGACGCCGAGAACCGCACCGAGGTCGAAGGCCGCCTGCGCATCCTCCGCGCGGAGATCGCGGAGGGCGGGGCCGCCGAAGACGGCGGTGGCGGTCGGCTCTTCACCTGGATCTCCCTCGCAGCAGCCGTCGCTCTGGGTGGCGCCGCGGTGGGCACGTGGCTCGCCGGCAACGGCGAGGAGAGCTCGCTGCGCGCGAGCTGCGCCGATCGGGCGCCGAGTGGCTGCAGCGACGACGAGGTGGGGACGCTTCGCACCCTCGACACGCTCACCAACGTCTTTCTCTTCACCGCGATCGGCGCGGCGGTGCTCAGCGTGGTGCTCTTCTTCGTCGAGGGGGGCGAGAGCGGCTCGGAGACCAGCGCCGCGCTCCGCGTCTCGCCCTTCGGCGCCGAGCTCAGCGGCCGCTTCTGAGTCAGGGCGGGGCGAGGACGACCATCTGAGGCTCGAGCACATCGCTCGCGGTATCGGAGCCACCGCTTTGCCCATACTCGTTCGAGCCCCAGCAGTAGAGCAACCCGAGGCGGCTGATAGCACAGGTGTGTCTCCCGCCGGCTTCGACGGTCTGGATGTCGCTCAATACCTCCGAGGCGTCGGTGGGGTACAAGTCCGTAGTGGATCCGCTTCCCAGCTGTCCGGATCGGTTGCGGCCCCAGCAGGACACGGCATGGGACTGGACGATGCAGGTGTGCCAGCCACCGGCGCTCACGTCTTCGATTTCGATCCCCATCACCAAAGTTGGCGAGGAAACCACGTCGCCCGCATCGGCAGTGGCCTGATTGAAATCGTTTCGACCCCAGCAATACAAGTTCGTGCCGACCACAGCGCAAGCATGGCCGCCATGCCCAGTGCCGTCTTCGTCGGGGATTCCTCCGACCGAGACCATCCGCGGGACACCCATGAGATCCGGCTCCACAGGGGTTGGTTGGCTCGTGGTGCCGCCGTTCCCGATTGCGCCGTATGCCCCGTACCCCCAACACAACAGCCTGTCTTCCGTGCCTCCCCTATCGATCGCGCAGTTGGGTCCATCGCCAGCCGACCAGTGTCGCCGGCTCGACGTCGGGGTGAGATCCAGGCCCGTCACCAGGCCCGGCAAGGGGTCGGTTCCGCCAGTCGTCCCGTTCCCAAGCTCGCCCGACGCGTTCTGCCCCCAGCAGTAGAGGTTCAGGTCTCCGTCACTTGCACAGCTGTGCCAGTAGCCCAACTCGAGCTCCACGATCCCCTCCAGGCCTGAGACGATCCGCATGTCCATCGGCACGTCGGTTCGACCGAGCTGGTTGTGGTCGTTGGCGCCCCAGCAGCGAACCTCGCCATCCATGGTGACCGCGCAGGTGTGTGCGCCGCCGGCGGCGACGTCGACGTACTGGGTTCCGATGGATTGTGGCGTCAACACCGCTGAGGTGTCGCCACCCGGCACCGCCTGTCCCGAGTCGTTGCGTCCCCAGCAGTAGAGACGGCCATCTATCGTGGCCAAGGCACACGTGTGGTCGCGTCCGAGCGCCACATCCGAGACCTCGAGCCCGAGCAGCATCATCGCATCCGGTGCGGCGTCGGAAGGCGCGGAGTCCAGGGAACCGTCGACTGGCTCGCCGTCCGTCCGCGCGTCCCTCTCGCCCGAGTCGCGGGCGCCCCCGTCCCCTATGGGCGCTTGCAGCCCGTCGATGTCGTGGGCGCAGCCCCACGAAAGCAGCCACGCGATGCAGAGCAGACGAAGCATCGAAGGCGGCAAGCATACATCATCGCGAGCGGGCCCACCCTCAGGCAGACGAGACTTCGACGGGCGTGCTGATATCCTCCAGGCCGTCGTGACCGACACCACGCTTCGCAAGGGGGCCACCCGACGACGCCGCGTCCGTGAGCTCGTGGTTCGCGTGACGGGTGGGCCCGACGCGGGGAAAGAGGCGCGGGCCACCGAACCAGGGGCGACCCTCGGCACGGCCGAGGACACGCTCCTGCCCCTCTCCGACCGAACGGTGAGCCGCTACCACCTGGAGCTCTCGCCAGCGCACGAGGGCGTCCGCGTGCGCGACGTGGGCAGCCGCAACGGGACCTTTCTCGGCGGGGTTCGCATCCACGACGTCGTGGTGCCCGTGGGGACGCGCATCACCGCCGGCGACACGACCTTCGAGGTAGGCGGCGTCGACGCGGAGGTGGAAGAGCCGGACGAGTCGGCGCCTTCGATCCCTTCCATGATCGCCGCGAGCGAGAGCATGCGACGGGTGGCCCTGGACATCCACCGGCTCTCGGCCTCCGACGTCTCGGTCTTCGTGCGCGGCGAGACGGGGACGGGCAAGGAGGTCGTCGCGCGTGCGCTCCACGATCTGAGCCCACGTCGCGCGGGGCCCTTCGTCGTCGTCGACTGCGGATCGCTGCCGGCCACGCTGGTCGCCTCCGAGCTCTTCGGCCACGAGCGAGGCGCGTTCACAGGCGCCGATCGCCAACACCTCGGCGCGTTCGAGCGCGCTCATGGCGGGACGATCTTCCTCGACGAGATCGGTGAGCTCCCCATGAAGGTCCAGCCGTCGCTCCTCGGGGCGCTCGAGCGCAGAGCGTTTCGGCGCGTCGGCGGGCGCGAGGAGGTGTCGGTCGACGTCCGTGTCGTGTGCGCCACGCACCGCGATCTCCGCGGAGAGGTCAACGAAGACCGGTTTCGGGCCGACCTCTACTACCGGCTGGCCGTCGCGCGGATCGAGATCCCGCCCCTCAGGGACCGCGTCGAGGACATCGAGCCGCTGGTTCGCCACTTCGTGATGGAGATCACCGGGCAGGATGCGCTGCCCTTCGCGCCCCAGACACTCGACGCGCTCCGCGCGCATCGGTGGAGCGGCAACATCCGCGAGCTCCGCAACGTGGTCGAGGCCGCGGTGGCGATGGGGGAGGTGCGCCTCGACGCGACGCGCCCGGGCTACGGCGGCGGCACGCGCAGCTCCGCGCAGGCCGACGCACCGCTCGCCCCCTACAAAGAGGCGCGGGCTGCGGTCGTGGGCGATTTCGAAAAGCGCTACCTGTCTCGCCTGATCGACGAGTGCGACGGGAACGCGTCGGAGGCGGCGCGCAGAGCGAAGATGGATCGCCAGTACCTTCTGACGCTCCTGCGGCGTCACGGGCTGCGCTGAGCGCCTCGCTCAGAGCGAGAGCGGCGCGACGCGGGTGTGGTGAGCTGCCAGCTCGACCCGCCGTTCGAGCATCACCTCGCCCGAGGCCGCGTCACGAACGACGACCCGGTGCTCGCCCACCGGCAGCGTGAGGACGCGAGGCGTGAAGCCCCGCGCGCGGCCGTCGACCTCGATCGACTCCTGCGTCGAGCCGAGACGACGGACGCGCAGCACACCGGTCGCGGCGACCGCCTCCGCCTCCATCGTCGCTGCGGCGGTGGCTTCCATCGACGTCTCGGCGGCCGTCTCCATCGCCGCGCCCGATTGGCGAGAGCGCCTTCGGCGCGTCGCGGCGGTCGCTGTTCCCGTGTCAGGCGCGTCGATGGCTGGCAGCGCCTGGTCCGCGAGATCCACGCCCGTCGGCAGATCCGGCACCCGGACCGGAACCACGGCTGGCTCGGTTTCGACCTGGGCGCTCGCCTCCTGCGCTTCGCCGGAGGGCTCGTGCGTCGTGCCCGTGCCCCAGATGACGAGGGCCGCCCCGGCGGCGATGAGCGCGACGAAAGCCGCGGTCGCGTAGATGCCGCGGCGATTCTCGGGCAGCTCGACCGAGGTGTCCTGATCGGGGCGGGGCGGGTCGGCCGGCACGGTGTCGGCGACGGCCAGACGCTCGACCGTGAACTTCCGCTCGCCGCCGTCCTCGTGCGTCGTCAGCACCAACCCCATCAAGTCGTCGAGGGCGCTCATCTTCCCCTGATCTCTCAGCGGGGCGAGCCACTCGCGCAGCGCGCCGCGCGCGTCCCGCTCGAGGCGTTGGCTCGCGAGGCGGCCTGCTTCGAGGGCGACCTCCTCGGCCGTCGGTCGATCCCCCGGAGTGGTTCGCATGCACGCGGAGACGAGCCCCGCGACGTCCGACGATATCGCCGTACCGCCCGGATCGGACGTGGGAGACCGGCCCGTGATCAAGGCGTGAAGCGTCGCGCCGAGGCCGTAGACGTCCGCCGGCGGTCCCACGCTCTCGCCCGCCGCTTGCTCCGGCGCCATGTACGAGAGCTTGCCCTTCACGATCCCGGTTCGCGTCTTTTCGAGGCGGGTGGCGGCCTTGGCGATGCCGAAGTCAGCGAGCTTGACGTCCCCGTCCCAGCTCAACAGGACGTTCTGGGGGCTCACGTCCCGATGAACGATGCCGAGCGGCTGCCCCGCGTCGTCGCGCTTTTCGTGCGCGTGCGCGAGGGCATGGGCGACCTCGGAGGTGACGTGCAGCGCGAGCGACTCGGGAAAGGGCTCGCGCCGCGTCGCCGCCCGATGCGCGTCGACCCCGTCGACGTACTCCATGGCGATGAACTCGGTCTCGTCGACCTTCCCGTAGTCGAGGACCTGCACGATGTTTCCGTGGTGCAGGTGGCTGGCGATGCGGGCCTCGTCGAGGAACATCCGCTGCAGCCGCGCGTCACCGGCGAGCTCGGGGAGGATCCGCTTGAGCGCGACGCGTCGCTCGAAGCCGGCCTCCCCTTGAGCGACGGCTTCGTAGACGTGCGCCATCCCACCCGTAGCGATGGTGCGGATCAACCGGTAGCGACTCGGAGTAACCAAGGGCCTGTAGAGTCGATCCTACAGGCCACGCGCACCAAGGAGGACTCCTACCCCCACCCAGATCTACGCGAAATGTGGGCATTTCGGGGGTGAGCACCGCGGCACGACGGTTGCGATGGAGGAGTGCAGGAGGTCACTGACACATGACGAACTGGCGAACGACATCTCTTCTTTCCATCGCTCTCATCCTCTTCGTGGGCTGCGCAGCCTCGACCGAATCCAGTGAGGACGTGGGCGAGATTGGCTCGGCCCTCGAGCTCGAAAACGGCGGGCTGCAGATGGTGGACGAGGCTCCCTCCTTCGGAGAGCCGGAGCTCCTTTCATCGCTCGGGTTGCTCGAGGAGGACGTGCCCGTCGTGGACGAGATGGACGCGAGCCCGGAGATTGCATCGCTCCGGGACGTGCCGGACGCCGTGCACTTCCGGGCAGTGATCCTCTGGGGCCAGCTCCCCGACAACCCCGACGCCGACACGCCCCACGATTGGAGCGGCGCGTTGACGGTGAATCGCGGCGCGATCATCGCGCAGCGCACCGTCCTCTTCGAAGGCCCGACGGACAACCTGCTTCCCCGCCGCGATCCCCGCGTTCTTCCCTTCACCTCGGCGACGCTGCCGGACCACGACGGCCTCATCGTGTCGATCATCGATCCGACGCCTGCCGCTCCCGAGCCCCTCGTCCTGACCTATGTCCCCGATCTTCCCGGCCCCCTCGGCTCCGGCGGTGATCCCATCCATGTCCCGATGGCCGCGCTTCGCGACGCTCCGCGTCCGCTCCTGGTGGACGAGGAGACGGGCAACCGCATGATTGCCACCGCCCAGGCACGTCCCGTCGACATCTGTCAGAGCGGCTTCATGATGGGCCGTTGGCACCGGGTGGAAGAGGGCCGCGGGCGCTTCATCGGCCGCGTGGTCTCCGAGGGCGGCGAGCTCCGCGGACACGTCCGCGGCATCTACGGCGAGCGCCTCGACGGCAGCAAGGTCTTCTTCGGCAAGTACATCGGCACCGACGGCGAGTTCCGGGGCGTGTTCCGCGGCGAGTACGCCGACGGTCAGTACCGAGGCCGCTGGGTGACGCGTGACGGAGAGGTCGGCGCGCTCGGGGGCGAGTATCGCGAGTCCATCCCTGGCCCCGAGATGGGGGGGCACTTCATGGGTCGCTGGGCCGAGACCAGCTGCAACCTGCGTCTCTGAAGCGAAGACGAGCAAACGCTCGCGAGCGTATGGACCCCGCGGCTTCGGCCGCGGGGTCTTCGTCGTTCATGGAGCCAGGGCACAAGCCCCGCCGCACTCCATGAAGACGAAGACGGCGCCGGCGTTGTCTTCGGCCACCCCGGGGAAGGGCGTCACGCCGCAGGACGTGATGCTCGTCGTTCGCGGATCGACGCAATCGCAGGCGTGGGAGGGATCACCGGGCGCTGTCGTAGACGCCGGGTCGTCCACACCGATCATGGCGATGCAGTAGGGCCGTTGGGGCGTCACGTCGAAGAAGCCCAGACCGGAGAGGTGTCGGTTCATCGGCGCCGTCGAAGGCGGGTGGGGCTCGGTGCAACCGCAGGCTTCGTCCACCGCCCGGCACCGCGGCGTCCCGATGCAATTCGCGCACGGCGGGGAGTTCTCGTCGGGGTTCGGGCCCATCATCTCGTAGAGGACCGCGTGGTAGTGATTGATTTGGTCGCCCCGCGTCGTGGCCATGCGACAGGCGAGGCTCTCGGCCAACACCAGGGCTTGCGTCTCCTCGACGGGCTGCGCGGCGCATCCCCCGGCGACGAGCGCGAGCGCCAGCGCGAACCGGATCTCAGTTGCCGAAGACGATGTCATAGCGAGGCCCTGGGGGAATGACGATGAGACCGACGATGACCGCGGCGACGGCGGCCGCGCCGAGGGTCGCGACCCAGAACCACGGGCTCGCGTAGATCGGCCGCGATTCGGTCTCGCCGCGCCACTCGTTGACCACCGTGCGCACGGCGAGCGCAGGGCCCTCCTCGGCCGACACGGACGATTCCGCGACCACTCGGTCGTTCTGTCGATCGTAAATCGCCGCGTGCTCCTGGTGGTCGCGCTCGAAGACCGCCACCACCAGGCGTGCACCGAGCGCGCGGGAGGCGGCTCGGATGAAGAGGGCGTCGTCCGGCGACACGTCGCGGTAGAGGGCGTCGGCGAGCTGATTGCGCGCGACGCCGCTCGGCGCGGGATCGAGCGCGAGCTCGACGACCTCGTCTCCTCCTTCGAGAGCGCGTCGCTCCATGCGCGGGACGTGTCCGAGCGCTTCCACGACGAGGACGTGCTCGCCAGGTGGCAGGGACACCTCGCACGGGGTGGCGCTACACTTGCGCACGCCGTCGACCTCGAGGGTGGCCCCGGCGGGGCTCGAGACCAGCCGCATGTGAACCCGCCGTCGCCGCGCGAGCGCCTGCCGTCGCGTCTCCGCGAGCTGCTGGACGTCGGGGCTCACGACCTCGAGCGCCTGAGATGCCGGAAGCTCGAGCGCGGCGAGCTCGTCGAAGAGCGACGTCGCGAGGTCGGCGTCTTCCGCGCCGAGGGCGCAGGCGCCTCCGAAGACGAAAACCGCGGCGGCGGCCTCGAGGTGCCCTTCGGCGACGAGCGCCGTTCGGTCGAGGCGTCGATCGCTGAGCTGCGAGAGGCAGCGGAGGAAGTCCGCTTCGAGATAGAAGCTGCGCAGCGCCGCCACCGCCTCGTCCGGCGTTCCCTGGGAGGGAAGCGGCTCCGCGGCGATTTCCGCCGCCCGCCACGTGGCTCCGCCCGTGTCGCGCGCCGCCTCGACGGCGACGCGCCCATCGACGTCCCCCACGCAGAGGACGACGCCGAGGATCTCCTGGTCGTCGGCGAAAGCGGTGCTCGACCCGAGAAGCACGACGAGGGCTGCCGCAAAGCTTCGCACGTTCGACGGCGGAGCCTATCGCTCCCCGCGCCGGACATCCAGCGCGTGCGCGCACTTCGCTTCCTGCGGTGCCTACTCAGGGCGTTCGCGCCGTGAGGGGAGTCGTTCGGTAGGGCCGCTCTCGTTCAGGGTGCGCGCCAGACGTAGGCGGCGATGCCCTCGGAGGCGTAGCCGTACATCGCGACTGCGTTGTCTCGCTCGGTGGCGTTGAGCGTGTAGAAGTGATCGCCGGCAGAGGCGTTGTAGAGGCGGTAGAGCGGCACCGCGCCGCAGGTCTCGGTCGCCGACCAATAGCCCAGGGTCGCGGTCGGTGCGACGCCGATCTCGCAATCGGTGCGGGAGGTGATCAGGTACCTGCCGTTCGGCTTGCGGCAGAGGAAGACCGGCCGCAGGGCGCCCCCGGGTGAGGCGTAGATGTGGAAGTAGCTCATCGCTTCCACGTGGAAGGGCGCGCGGCCCGCGAGACCGGCATCGGTGGTGTAGAGGTGGCCGTTGCCGGCGGAGCGATGCACCCCCACGCGGCAGCCGCCCGCCACGTCCTCGTCGCACTGGCCGTTGCAGTCGTCGTCCATGGCGTTGCAGATCTCGCCGGCGTGTCCGCAGCTCTCGACGCCTGCCTCGCAGACCGTCGCACCGACGCCGCCGCATTCGGTGGTGCACTCCGTGTTGGCCACGCACGCGGCGCCCCCGCCGCCGCCTCCGCCCGAGGCCGTGGCTTCGCAGCCGTCGAGGACATCGCCGTTGTCGTCGGCGTAGCCCGCCTCGCAGCTCCCGATGACGCATTCGCCGCCTTCACAGGCCGCCACCGCGCCCGGGATCACGCAGGTGCGGGCGCATCCACCACAGTTGTCGGGGTCGGTGTCGAGATCGGCGCAGGTGACACCGCACAGCGCGAGCTCGCCGCAGTCCACCGGGATGTCCCGGCGGCTCGACCCGTCCTCACCGGTCAGGCCGCCGTCGCTGCCGCTGAGGCCGCCCATGCCGTCATCCGCAGCGGTCGCGCAGCCGGCGAAGAGGGCGAGCCCCAAGAGAAGGGCGCGGAGGCTCACATCAGCACCTCGGAAAGGACCGACGACGTCTCGCCCCCGTTCCGCCCCCAGCTCGTCTCGGGAAGCCCGATCGCGCGCAGCGCGGTGAGCTGTGCGTCCGCGACGTTGCCGCCGGCGTGGCGCACGTGGACGTTCTGAGCGATTCGGCCAGAGGATTGGCCGGCGAAGACCACCGGCAGCTCGGCGACGCTGTGCTTCCAGCCCTCGCCGTACTCCGAGGTGCCGTAGATCAGGCCTTCGTCGAGGAGCGTCGAGCCGGTCGGCAGCGTGATCTCCGAGAACGCATCGAGGAAGAGGGCGAAGGCCTCCATCTGATGCACCGTGATGTTGCGGATGTCCGCCCAGTCGCCGTCGTGACAGGACTTGTGCATCCCGTCGCTGACGCCGAGGTTGGAAAAGACGTGGGTCGACGCCGGCGAGGTGAGCATGAAGCTGAAGGCCCGCGTGATGCCGCAGCTCACGGCGGTCGCCAGCAGGTGCGCCATCTTCTGCGTCTTGGCGTGGAGCGATCCCCCGTCGGCCGGTCGCTCCGGCACCGTGCAGCTCAGCTCCTCCGGCGTGAGCCGGCGCTGGAGCTCGAAGACGTTCTCGAGGTGTGCGTCGAGTCGCTCCTGGTCACGCGCGCCGAGGGTGCGCCGCAGGTCGGCGGCGTCCTCGAGCACCGCGTCGAGGGCGAAGAGCCGTGGCTCGACGCCGGTGGTCTCCACGGGGATGTCGAAGATCGCGTCGAAGAGCTGCGTCGGCTGCATGATGGGCGCGTTCGTCGAGTCCGGCCCGTTGTAGGAGATGGCGTTCCAGTGTCCGTACTCGTGGAAGCGCGCCTGGCTCACGCCGACCGCGAGGCTTCGGAAGCGCGGCGCGCTCGCTCCGTAGAACGAGGGATGGCGTGCCACGTATTGATCGAGGCTCGGATCGAGCGCGGTCAGGGTGTGAGAGCCGTGGTCGAAGCCCTCGGAGCGCATCCGATTGCCGGTCATCCCCACCATGAACCCGCGCATGTGCCCATCGCCCTGTCCCGGTGGGCTGCCGGGGATCGTGGTCTTCGGCTCGAGGCCCGTCGCGACCGAGACGCGATGGCGGGCGAGTGGCGTCATCAGCGTCGTGTAATCAAAGCCGGCGCCGGTGGCGCTCGGCGTCCAGAGGTCGGGGTAGCCGGCGGCCGCCTGCTCGCTGCCGTGGCCGGCGTGCCAGGGGAGTCCGTTGGCCCAGTAGAAGACCCCGAAGAAGGGAGCGGGCCTCGGGTCGTCGGCGGAGACACCGTCGACGTTCAGCATCGCCTCGAGGGTCGGGAGTGCGAGAGCGACCGCGGTGCCCGCCGCCGTTCCGCGGAGAAAGGTTCGTCGGCTGAGACGCCGGCGCGTGATCATCGCGAGCCCTCCGAATCCGAGACCGTGCGGAAGCCTTCCGACATCGCCAGGGCGACCATCAGGTCGCGGAAGCGATAGCCGGAGTCGGCGAAGGCCGCTTCGAGCTCGACGAGCGCCGCCTCCTCCGAGTCCGTCTCGAGACGCGCGTTGGCGTGGCGGAAGAGCTGGCGAACGATGCACGCCGGGACGCGGGGGTCGTCGTGGAGCGCGGTGGCGAGATCGGTGGCGTCGGCGAGGGGCGTCCCGTCGAGGTCGCCACTGGTGTCGACGGCGTAGCCGTCCACCTCGGTGCGGAAGCGACCGATGGAGTCGAAGCTCTCGAAGAGGAAGCCCGGCGGGTCGATGAAGGAGTGGCAGCTCGCGCAGGCCGGGTTCTGCCGATGCTCTTCGAGGCGCTCGCGCAGGGTGGTCGTCTCGCCCTCACTCTGCGTCAGATCGAGGTTCACGTTGTCGGGAGGAGGCGGGACCGATTGACAGAGAACGCGTTCGCGCACGTACTTGCCGCGCTTCGTCGGTGATGTCTCCGACTCGTGGGCGTTCATCGCGAGGAACGCGCCGAGGGTCAGGATCCCCGCCCGCGGCCCATCGCTCGGCAGCTCCACGGGCACGAAGGCGATCGGGCTCGCGTCGGGTGCCGACACACCATAGAGCGTCGCAAGCTCGCTGTTCACGAAGGTGCGACGGGTCGAGAAGAGCTCACGGAGGTCCCCGTCGCGCCGGAAGACGATGTCGTCGACCAGGAGCCGGAGCTCCATCTCCATCGACGAGGCCATGGTCTCGGACCACTCGGGGTAGCGTTCGGCGGTGCGCTCCACCGAGGCGAGGCCGCCGAGGTCGAGGTACTGCGCGAAGAAGTCCTGCACCGCCGCGCGCGTGCGCGTGTCCTCGGCGAGCCGCATCGCCTGGTCGTAGAGACTCGCATCGTCGAGGAGCTCCCCTCGTTCGGCGGCGTCGAGCAGCTCCGCGTCGGGTGTCGTGTTCCAGAAGAAGAACGACAGCCGCTCGGCCATCTCCCACGAGGTGTAACGCCGCCGGCTGGGATCGGCGGGGTCGGGCTCGCCGACGTTCGAACGGTAGAGGAAGTTGGGCGACTGGAGCATTCCCCAGATCGCGAAGCGCGGCCCGTCCCACGGGTCGGTCGCGCCCGCCTGCTCGGAGACCGAGAGCCAGCGACTGAGCTCGCCGTCGGTGAGCGGGCGGCGATAGATCCGGCGGCCGAGGTCGGCGAGCGCGGGCTCGACGCATCCGTCGGCGCCGCTCGTCGGCACGCAGCCCAGCAGGTCCACGCGCCGGGTGACGTCGGTGAAGAGCGCCTCGGTGATCGCGTCCGCAGAGTCCGCGTACCTCTGGGCGCCGTACTCCGAGAGCGTCGTCGACGCGGCGCCGATGTTGAAGAAGAGGTGGGGGTTCTGATCGGCTTCGAGGCTGATCCTCGGCAGTCCGGCGCCGAAGAGGTCCGCGACGGCGTTGGCGTATTGGACCTGGGTGAGGCGGGGCATGGTGGCCGGGCCCGGCGCGAAGGGCCCGACCTCCGTTCCCGGGGCACGGGGATCGCTCGGGCTCGGGCCGCCGGGCGCGGACGGCGGGTCGGAGATCGCACCGGTGCAGCCTGCGAGGAGAGCGAAGAAGAGGCAGAGGTGCCGCACGCAGGGAGCAGTGAGCAAGGGCTGTGCCCCCTCCCCACCGAAGGCCAGGTGCCGAGATCACGGGCGAAAACTGGATGTGCTAGGGACTCTTGTCCGCAGTGTCGGACAGATGGCGTGTGTCAGGGATGGACTCCGCACCCCTCGAGCCCGTGTGGTGCACGTGGCTCGATCGCCGCATCCGGCGCACGCGCGGCTCCGACGCCCGGCCACTCCAATAGCCGATCGCCTCGTCCGAGGTGCGGAAATGTCCCGGATTTCAGTGTCCCCACTCAGGGGCACGACCTTCGCAAGGGGAACGGTCCTGCACCTGGAGGATGGACGGATGACGACGAACCGCGCTTTGACGAGCTTGATCCTGCTGGCCAGCCTGGTCCTGGTGGCCGGCTGCAACTCCGACGGGGGACGAACGACCTCCGATTCCGGCACGACCGGCGGCGACGGCAGCACCACGGGTGGCGACGGCAGCACCACGGGCGGCGACGGCAGCACCACGGGTGGCGACGGCAGCACCAGCGCAACCCTCTGCAACGACTCTTGCGGCACCGACAACGAGTGGGTCGGCGACGGGGAGTGCGACGATGGGGGAGATGGGTCCGACACCTCGGTCTGCGACTACGGCTCCGACTGTACGGACTGTGGTCCGCGCGATCCCGCGGGCTGCGTGCCCAGCTGCGACGGGGCGGAGTGCGGGAGCGACGGTTGCGGCGGGACCTGCGGCGATTGCGGGGCGGGCTCGATGTGCATGGGCTCGTCCTGCGTGGCCTGCGGCTGCGACGCCATCGGCTGCGGCATGGACGCCTGCGGGATGATGGACTGCGGATCGTGCTCCGATCCCGAAGTCTGCTACCGGTCGCAGTGCCGCACCGCGATGTGCATGGGTCGCGAGTGTGGCGCCGACGGGGCCGGAGGGACGTGCGGCACCATGGATGGCGCCTGCCCGGACATGCAGACCTGCCGGGCTGGCAGCTGCGTGGCCTGCTCGTGTGACGGCCGGGAGTGCGGGACGGTCTGCGGCGAGGCCTGCGGCACCATGGACGGCGCCTGCCCCGACGGGCAGACCTGCGACAACGTGATGGGTACGTGCCTCGCGATGCCCGACGCGACCTGCAACGACACGTGCGTGACCGCGGGCGACGGCGAGTGCGACGACGGTCGCCCCGGCTCGCACTACAGCCTCTGCGAATCCGGCACCGACTGCACGGACTGCGGCCCCGTCGGGGGCTGACCGACACGAGACCGATGCTTCGGCGCTCGCTCCCCTGCGGTGGCGAGCGCCGACGCGCGTCTGGCTCAGTCGCGCTCGGGTCCGAACTCGGGCTCGCGCTTCTCGAGGAAGGCGCGAGCGGCTGCCTTCATGTTGCGTGGGACCAGCACTTTCTGGTGCGCCATCTCCACGTCGAGCTGAGCGCTGAGGCTGTGGTCAGCGGCCTGGTCGATGGTCTCGCGGATGCGGGTCATGGCGCTCGGCGACGTCCGCGCCAGCGCTCGGGCGATCTTCGAGACCTCGGCGTCGAGTGCATCGTCCGCGACCGCCTTCCAGATCAGTCCCCACTGTTCGGCCTGCACGGCGTCGATCTTCTCGCCGAGCATCGCGAGCCCCAGGGCGCGCGCGCGCCCGACGCGGCGCGGGAGGCTCCAGGTGGTCCCGAAGTCCGGCACGATGCCGAGGCGGGGGCCGAAGGTGGCGACGAAGGTGGCGGAGTGCGCTGCGACGGCGATGTCACACCCGAGGGCGAGGCCGAAGCCTCCGCCGGCGGCGACGCCCTGGACACGCGCCACCGTGGGCACCGGACACTCGACGAGGGCGCGAAGCGCTGGGTGGAAGATGCCGTCCATGACGCGTTCGACGGTGGCATCGTCTTCCGCGTCGAGCTGGGCGACCACCTCGAGGTCCGCGCCCGAGCAGAACCCGCGTCCTGCACCCGTGAGCACGACGACGCGCACCCGCGGGTCCTCCTCCACGTAGCCGAGCGCGGCGCGGAGGTCGTGCATCAGCGTCTCGTTCATCGCGTTCAGCGATTCGGGGCGGTCGAGGGTGATGGTCGCGACTCCGTCCTCGAGCGCGTAGCGGACGGTCTCTCCGGGGGTCTTCATGGCACGCGACATTACCCCTCGGGGGGCCCGAATGAAACGCCGCGGTCCCCGCTCAGCGCTTGCTCTTCCGCCGCTGGCTCGCGAGCGCGCGTTCGACGAGGTCCGTGTAGCGCACCGGGAGGAGGCGAACCAAGCGATCGATCAGGTGTGCGTCGGGGCCGACCAGGATGCGCGGGTCTCTTCGCTCCATCCCGTCGGCGATGATGCGCCCCGCCTGCTCCGGGGTGGTTCGGGCCAAGCGCGCATCGAACTGCTGGATCGCCTCGTCTGCATCCACGGATCCGTCGTGCACCCGGCGAAAGCGCCCGCCGCGGACGATGTTCGTGCGGATGCCTCCCGGGTGCACCGAAATGGCGGTGACGCCCGTGCCTCCGAGCTCCTGGCGCAGCGCCTCGGTCCAGCCGCGAACGCCGAACTTGGTCACGTTGTAAGCGGACTGGTTGGGGAACGCCATGAGTCCGAAGACGCTGCTGATGTTCACCACCCAGCCGTCCTTCTGCTCGATCAGATGCGGCAGAAACGCTTTGGTCCCGTAGATCACTCCCCAGAGGTTGATCCCCACGATCCACTCGAGGTCCTCGTAGGTCGAGTCCACGACGGTGTCGGTGACCGCGACGCCTGCGTTGTTGACGATTGCGTCGGCGCGGCCGTGTTCGTCGAGTACAGCGTCCTTGAACGCGTACACCGCGTCGCGCTCCGCGACATCCACGCGGTGCGTCGTCGCTCGGCGGCCCTGTGCTCGGACCAGCCTGGCGGTCTCGGCGAGCCCGTCTTCGTCGACGTCACAGATGGCGACGTCGGCACCACGGCGCGCGAGCTCGACCGCGAGCGCCCTGCCGATACCAGAAGCACCGCCGGTGATCGCGACGACTCGTCCTCGAAAAGTCATCTCGAGAGCATAGCCCGCCTCTCGAGAAGGCGCTCGGCGGTGTCGGTGTGGAGCGCCACCAGTGGTGAGGGCGCGAGGCCCAGCGCGACGAGGATCACGGCGAGCTGCATCACCGCGAGGAGCTCGCGCCTCCGCAGTCGAAGGGGCATGCGCTGGGTGGCCCGGCCGCAGAAGAGCGCGAAGTACATCCGCAGGACGCAGATCCCTCCGAGGGCGGTCGCCACCGCAGTGGCGAACCCGATGTGTGGGAAGCGCGAGACGGTTCCGTCGATCAGGAGCTCCTCGGCGACGAAGCCGAGCGTGCCCGGAAAACCGACCACCGCGAGCCCGAGGAGAAGGAAGCCGACGGCGAGGCCCGGCTTGTTCTCGTAGCCGCCGCGAAAACGATCGAGCCGGAGCTTCCCGCTCCGCACCTCGAGCATCCACATCGCGAGCCCCAGCCCCGTGAGCGCGAGCCCTGAGGAGACCCACGTGGTGAGCGCGCCCGCGAGGCTCTCGACGGACACGCAGTCGAGCCCCGCCATCACGAGCGACGACTGGCTCATGAAGAGGTAGCCGAACGCGCGTCGCGCATTGCGCTGCACGAGCGCCACGCCGCCGCCGTAGACCGCGGTGAAGAGCGCCGAAACGCCGACGATGGCGAGCACCTCGGTCGAGGCGTGAGGTACGACCAGCCGCACGACCGTATAGGCAGCAGCCTGCGGCGCGGTGAATGTGAGCGCGGCTCCCCAGGGCCCTCGTTCGAACACTTCGGGGACCCAGCTCTGAAACGGGAAGATGCCCTTGCGCACCATCGCACCGAGGAGCACGACGAGCGCACCCGTGCCGCGCGCTTCGGGGACGAAGACGATGAGGACTGCGCCCACCACGACGAATACCGCGCTCGCGCCGAGGTAGATCGCGGCGACGCGAAACGCGCCGCGCTCGCCGTGGAGGTGGAGCTCGACGAGCAGGGGAGCGATCGTCGCGGTCCACAGAGCGGCGATGACGAGGGGATCTCGCGAGGCGAACAGCGCGAGCAGCAGGGCGAGCCCGAGCAGCGCGCGAGGAAGAGAGCCCTTCTCGCGGGCGCTCTTCGGACGCGCGATCAACACCGCCGCCGAGATGAGCCCCACGAAGGGCAGGAGCACCATCGAGAGCGGATCAAGGTCGAGCACGGCGACTCTCCTCTCGCGGCTCATCGGTTCCTTCGTACTCCGCTGTTTCGAGGCTTCGGTGCGCGAGGACGTCGCACACGCGCCGGTCGAGCGCATCGAGGGCGCGGAACACGGCGATGAATGGGCCGATGATGGCCAGCCGGAGCCAACCGTCGACGTGGCCGCGCTCGAGCGCGAACCGGTAGAGCCATCGTCGCCGGCGCGATCCGAGGCGCGCCTCGGGGTGAACGCCGACGTGCCCGAGATGGGCGCCGATCGCGTTCTCCAGCTCGTGCACCTCGTGGAGGATCGATGGCGCGCGCAGAAACTGAAGCGTCCGGAGCAGCGCATGCCCGGTCATGTGCACCATCGCGAGGATCCTCAGGCCGAACGCGATCTCCACGAGGATGATCGACACCTGTGTGAGCGAGGCGAAAGCGAGCGCGCTCTTCACGTCGGTCTGGGCGCGACCGGTGATCGTCGCGTACACGGCTGTCGTCGCGGCGAGGAGGCCGAGCGCGACCGCGATGATCGGGCTCCGATCCAGGATCGGGGCGGCACGGAGGAGCAGGAACGCCCCCGCATGGACCGAGAGTGCGCCGTAGAGCACCGCACTCGATGGCGTCGGCCCCTCCATCGCGCGGGGTAGCCAGTTCGAGAAAGGTAGCTGCGCGCACTTCGCCGCAGCCGCTACGAGCAAGAGCGCACCGACGACGGTCGCCTGGCCGGTGGAGAGTGCTGCGTCTGCGCCGAAGACGAGCGCGAGGTTCCCGCTCCCGACGTAGTGATGGACGAGGACGGCTGCGGTGAGCATCGCCGCGTCCCCCACGCGGTACACCCCGAAGACGTAGAGCGCGTTCTTCACCGGCAGCGGCCGGTCGTGGAAGAAGCCGGCGAGGAGCGCGGAGGAGAGGCCGAGGAGCTCCCATCCAGCGAAGAGCACCTCGATGCTGGCGGAGAGCACCACCAGCAGGAGCCCGCCCGCGAACACCGAGAGTTGGACGAAGTAGCGATTGTAGCCAGGATCATCGTGCAGGTAGCGATGCGAGAACGCCGCAATGACGCCGCACACACCCATGGAGAGCGTCGCGAGCCAGAGCGCGAGCGGATCGGCTACCAGCGCGATCTGAAGGCCGGCGTCCTCTGCGGGGAACCAGGAGCTTGTCGAGAGCAGGATCCGTTGCCCGGGCGTCGCGACGAGCGCGGGCCACGCGAGCACGAACGCCGCGAAGGAGCCGCCGAAGGAGAGGGGGGCGAGGTATCCGGTGACGGCCTCGCGAATCGGCCTCCCGAGCAGCGAGGCTACGCCGAGCACGAGGAGGAGGGCGTAGGGCAGCGCGAGGCCGGCGAGGACGAGCCGCTCGAGCGACCATGCTCCAAAGCTCATCGCGCGACCCCGGCTCCGGTGGAGATCGCGGCGGGCGGCACGGGGCCCCGCTCGTTGCCATACCACTGCCGAGACGACGCCGTGATCGACAGCTCGGCGGAGTGAGGCTCGTATCGGCGGTAGATGCCCCGTTCATACACCTCGACCTCCGAGCTCTCGGGGTCGAGCACCGCGAGCCGGACCCAGCGGTTGTCGACGAGCTGCGCGAGCGCAGGGCTCGCGGCGAGCACGGCCGCCACGCGATCGCGGGGCGCCTCGATGACGAGCAGGAGTCGCACCGGCTCGTGGATCTCGAGCATCTGCCACGGGAGGCCGGTGCGGAGGTCGCTCTGGTGGCCGTCCATCACGCCGAGGAGCCCGGTCACGTTGTGCGGGAGCTTGGTTCCCGAGCCGTAGCCGGTCGGGTCGACATACCCGAAGTAGTACTCGAGGTTGATCCCCGCGACGACCGGCACCGCGGCGCCGAGCAGGCGGGCGAGCACGGTGCCTTCGTCGTCGTCCTGCGCCGGATCGTAGGACACCAGGAACGCGCGGCGATCGAGGAAGAGTCCGCGCGTCCGCCCGCGCCGGCCAACCACGCAGACCGCGTTGGTCGCGTGGCCGTACTCCGGGCGCGGCTGCGCGAGATCGACCGCGCGCCCCTCCACGTGCCTCTTCGCGAGCTCGGGCGGGAGCCAGAGAGGGGCGTTGTCGAACCGGCGGCAGCGCTCGTGCGCGTCTCGGCGCGCCGCTTCTCGCATCGCCGCTGCTGCGCGCTCCAACGGCGCAGAGAGACGCGCAGGGACGAGATCCGCATCGAAGAAGGTCACCTCGTCGTCGCAGGTGTTGTGCTCCGCGCCGACGAACCAGGTCGTCTCGGGGATGGCGAGCCCGGTCTGTGCGACGAGCGCCCGCACCTCGGTGTCGTTCGCCATCTGTGCGAAGGCGCGCGCGTTCGGACCGCCACGCCCGCCTGCGCACGCGCCGCAGTCGTGGGCCGACTCGTGCGGGTTGTTGAGGCTGGACGAGCCGTGACCGACGACGAGCACGAGATCGGCGAGCCGGCCCGACAGGCCCATCGTTTCGAGCTGCCCGCGGACGATCTGGGCCATCTCCTGGTGCGTGTACCCGGACCAGCGTCCGAGCGACGGTGCTACGTCGCGCCGCTCGATCGCCAGCCGCGTGCGGCTCGAGGGCTTGGTGAGCTCTGCACCCCGACGCGAGAGCCGCGCCGAGAGTCGCGGAAAGAGCACCCTCATGACGAGCGGAACGCTCATCAACGCCCCCGCGAGCGCGCTGATCAGCGTGCCGCGCACGAAGGTGCGACTCCCGACGGCGATGCCGTGAGAGACGTGACCCACGCCGCGCCCCACGCTCCGCCGCAGCGACGAGAGCGAGCTCTCGTCGATGGCCACCTCGACGACCTCGTGCTCGGGCGTCACGACGATCGGGCAGAGCGCCCGCGCGTGTGCATCGGCGATGCCCCGAAAGTACATCGCCACACCGAAGAATCCGGCTGCCCCCAGGGTTTCGCACGCTGGCGCGACCTCCTCGACGTGCCTTCGCAGCGACTCCTCGCGATCGTCGATACAGAAGACGGCCTGGAACGAGGGTTGCTCGGCCGAGGAGCGCTGGTGCCGTGCCATCGCGTCGAGCACCTCGCGAAGGTGTCGCCGCTCGTAGGCGAGGTGAAGGAGCCGCCGCCGTTCCAGCGAGGAGAGAGACTCGACCTCGGACAGCAGGCGAGCGCCGTCTTCACCCGCGAGGTCTTCGGCCGCCAGCTCGAGGTGCGTCGCCGCGCAGAAAAGCGCCCACGCCCGCTGGATCGGCGCGCGCTCGGGCGCAGCCGGACGCTCGGGCAGCCGCTCTTGGAGCGTGGTGAGCGGGCCGTCGTGCCCGAGCTCCGTGCGCGCGACGTAGGTGAGCGCAGCCCGTTCGGCGAGGAGCCGCACAGCGAGGAATGATCGCAGCGACACCGCGGGCGCATGTGAAGGAACGCGATCGGGGCGCTCCTCGACCTGTCGCACCATGCCCGCCCAGCCCCGGAGCGCGAGCGCGGTCTCCACGATGAATCGGTGTTGCTCGTCGTCGCGAACGGAGAGCGCGGCGAGCGAACGGACCAGCGACGCGGTCGCATCGCGTCCACAATCGCGCTCCTCTCGTGCGAGCCGGGCGAGCTCGCGCATCCACGGGTCGCCGTGCGGCGCGGGCTCGGTCGAGAAGAGCTCGACGAACGCCTCGAATAACCCGCGCTCACGTGCCGGCATGACGAAGGACGCGATGCCTTGATCCAGCACTGCGCCGCAGAGCCGGATGAGGAGTGGGTGCACGAGCTCGTCGGTGTCGAAGCCGGTCGCTTCGAGCAGTCGATCGCGCATCCGCACCCGCGGCGGATCGCCGTGCGGAGGAACGGGCGCGGCACGGTCGACGACCGCCTCGCACGCATCGAAGAGCATCCGCGCGCCCGGCGCACGCAATGCGTCGCCTTCCCTCACCAACCACGCCGTCTCGTGCGCGCCCGCTTCGGGGATTCCACCGGCGAGGATCCGTTCGTAGAGCTCCCGCCGACTCATGTCCGCGATCACGGGCGTTTCGGCGTCCGTGCCCAGCGCCTCTGAAACCACGGTCTCGATGTCGGTGACCGCGATCCGCCCGCGAGCGAGCTCCTCGAGGTAGCGCGCCTCCGAGAGGAACGGCTCACAGCCGAGGAGCGCGCCCGCCTCGACGACGGCCTGCTCGAAGGGAAGGTGCTCGAACGCGTGCAGCGTGTTGTGGTGGACGAAGATCCCGATCGGGCCCTGGGCCGGCAGCAGGCGAGCCGCGGCTTCGATGGCCTTCGACAGCGAGTCGGGCCCGTTCGGCGCGGAAGCAACGAGGTGGCCCGTCATCGAATCGTCGGGCCCGAGCCTAGCCCCCGCACCAGATCGAGTCGAGCAACATGTCGTCGATCCCTTCGTGCACGACTGGCATCGGTCACGCCGGTGCGTAGGTCACGAGCATGAGCGACCTCGACACCGGACCCATCGTTGCGGCCATCGCACTCGATTCTTCCTCTGCCGACGTGGTCGAGGCGGCTACTCGACTGGCGCTGCTGACCCACGCCCCCATCCTGCCCGTTCACGCGGTCCCTTCGGGCCGCCTGCACGTGGTGGATCCGCGCGACGCCGAAAGGGCTCGCGCCGAGATCCTCTCCTATTTCGCCCCAGCGATCGACGAAGGTACGACCGTGATCGAGCCGGTGGTCGAGCCCTGGGAGCCCGCGGAGCTCGTCCTGCGCGCAGCGTCGACGTCGGGGGCGCAGATGCTCGTGGTCGGCGGCGGCCAGCCCCAGACGATCCGCCAGTGGTTCGCAGGGAGCGTGGCCGAACGCATCGTCCGCCACTCGCGGCGACCGGTCTTCGTCGCTCGCGGGACCTTTCCCGCCGACGACCAGCCGATCGTCTGTCCCGTCGACCTCTCGCCCCAGTCCCACATGGCCTTCCAGGTCGGGCTTCGAATGGCCCGCCTCTTTCACGCGCCCTACCGGGTCGTCACCGTCATACCCACCGACGGGGCGCTCTACTACGGGGGACAGCGTCTGGACCGGGCGGCCGACCGCATCGAAGACCGCGTTCGCGAGGCGCTCCAGAACCTCGTCGCCGGTCACGACGACACCGGCGTCAACGTTCAGCTCGAGGTGCTCGGAGGCCGTCCGGTTTCGCGCATCCTCGAGGCGACTCATGACGCCCACCTGGTCGTCCTCGGAAGTGGCAGCTTCGACAGGCTCCTGCCCGCCACTTTCGGCGGCGTCGCCGAGAAGGTCTTCCGCGGCGCCTGGGCCTCGGTGGTCACCGTTCGGGACGTAGACCCGCTCGTCGAGGCGCGCGAGGCGCTCATCTCTCACGTCGCGACCCTCCGCCTGGAGGCCGAGGCGCAGCTCGAACGGGGGAACTTCGCAGCGGCCGTGGAGCGCGCGCGCGATGCGGTGGAGGGCGCGCCGGGCAACGCCGCGCTTCACGAGCTCCTCTCCCGAGCCTACGCGGGCATGGGCGACACCGCGCTCGCGGAAGAGCACGACGCGGCGGCCAAGGCCATTCGCACCTCGCTCGGGTGATTCACTCGACCCGGACTTCGTCGAAGCCGGCGGTGACCTCGAGGTTCTCGTCGCCCGAGATCTCGATGGACACCAGGCGCGCGTCGTCATGGTGCTGAAGCGTGATCTCGCACTCGGCACGGAGGACCCGCGGCACTCCCTCGTCCTCGAAGCCGGGCGCCTCCGGGACGCGGACCCGAGGCTCGCACTTGCCTTCGATGAGCCAGATGTCGTTGTCGAGGACGGTTGCGCTGACGCGTCGCGGAACGAGGTGGGTGTCGTCGCCCATCTGTTCTTTCACCTCGCCGTAGTCTACGTCGAGGCGAACGCGCACGTCCGCATACGAGGAGTCACACATGCCCTGCTTCTGGGGGGAGATGACGAGGACCTGGGACTCGGACGTCGCGTCGCCGACGTCGTCGCCCAGCTGGAGGTTGTCGAGGGTCGTGTAGGTGGAGCGGGACCAGGAGAGGACCTCGGTGTTCGGGGGCGTACTGTCCCCGCTCCCACCACAAGCCGCCATCAGGAGGGCGAGCATCGGAAAACCGCGCATGGATCGCATGTCAGCCAGTTATGCACCCCGGCGCCGATGTCCACCGCCAGGGCTTCACGCTGCCGAGACGTCATCCACGACGAGCGGTCAGACTCTGCGGTGGAGTTTCTAGCTCGCACGCTCTGCCGATCCAATCGTGCAAGAAGCGCGCGACTTCGGTCGCGTGGGGTTCCTTGAGCAGGGTCTCGTGGGTGGCGTCCACCTCGAAGATCTCGACCACATCGATGAAGCGCGACCAGTCGTAGTCCCGCTCGGTCACGGTGTCGTCCGACTCGCTGCAGCGGATCAGCAAGGCGGACCCGTGGTAGTGCCGAGTGCGGTGCGCATCCATCGCTCGCATGTTCGTCTCGTAGACGTGTCGCCGATTCGCGAAAGCGCCCGCGTCCATGTCGACCTCGAACACGCGGTCGTAGTCGGTCTGCGGTCGAAAGAGGAGCCGCCGACCCAGCGTAACCCAGCGTCGGGGCCCTCGCCGGATCAACGTCGCGCCCCGCCGGAGCTTCGCCAGCGCCCGTTCGGCCTGTCCCATGGCCGGGAAGGCATCCACCAGGACGACCGGCGCGACTCGCCGGCCGGCCCGGCCGAGCGCTCGCGCCGTCTCGAGGGCGACGTGGCCACCGAAACACCAGCCCACCAGGACGTACGGGCCCTCGGCCTGGAAGCGGAGGATGAGGTCTGCGTAGTGACGCGCCATCTCCTCGATCGACTCGTGTGCCTCGTCCGAAGCACCGAGCCCGTGCGACTGCAGCCCGTAGCAGGGCTGGTCGACGCCGAGTGCGTAGATCAACGGTCCGTAGCCGAGCAGGTCGCCGGGCGTCGAATGCATGAAGTACAGAGGCGGTCGGGTGCCCCGAGGCTGGAGGACCACCAGGGAGCGCGCGTCCTCTTCGGCCATGGCTCGCGGTACGCAGGCTCCTTCCGCCATTTCCGCGACTGTGGGGCTCGCGAAGAAAGTCGGGCCGTCCACCTGGAGGCCCATGCGATTGGCCTGATTGAGGAGCCGGATGGCCGCGAGTGAGTCTCCGCCGCTAGCAAAGAAGCTGTCGTGGATGCCGATGTCGCGTCGTCCGAGGGTCTCGCGCCACAACTCGAGGAGCATGTGCTCCAACAGCGTGCGGGGTCGATTGTCGTCGTCGACTTTGGGCGCGTCGTCGGCCGGAAGCGGCAGAGATGCGTAGTCGACCTTCCCGTTGGGCAGGCGCGGCATCGCGTCGAGCGCGACGATCCGACCGGGGACGAGATGCGAAGGGACCCGGCCCTCGAGGTCGCATCGGATCTCCCCGGTGTCGAGCACCGAGGAGCCGCTGACGTAGCCCACCAGACGTCGGTTGGCCCCCTCGCCCCACACCTTCGCCGCCGCGCTGACGACCGACGGATGCACCGCCAGCGCAGACTCGACCTCGCCGAGCTCGATGCGGTAGCCGCGCACTTTGACCTGACGGTCGTCGCGTCCGAGGAACGCGATGTCTCCCGTCGGCAGGCGCCGCGCGCGATCGCCCGTGCGATAGAGGCGACGTGGCGCGCCCGCGGTGACGATCGGATTTTCGACGAAGCGCGCTTCCGTCTGCTCGGGTCGGTTCAGGTACCCAGGTGTCAGGCACTTGCCGCCGAGGTAGAGCTCGCCGGGCACTCCGAAGGGCACGAGCTCCGATCGCTGATCGAGGAGGTACGCGAAAGCCCCGGGGATCGGCTTTCCGATCGGCGGATCGTCGCGCAGCGACTCGCCCGTCGCTTCGAAGGTCGTCGCGGTGACGGTGGCTTCGGTCGGGCCATAGGCATTGATCCAGCGGGTGTTCGGTCCGGCGATGGAAGTGAAGCGTCGATATGCAGCGAGAGTCGCTGCCTCGCCGCCCACGATGACGAGACGAATCGTCGGCGGAAGCGACATGCCCTGAGACAAGAGAGCGTCGACCCACTGCTGGAAGAACGCCGTGGGTAGCTGCAGAACGGTGATGCCGCGCTTGGCGAGCCATCGGGTGAAACCGGCGATGTCGACGACATCCGCCGGTCTGAGAACGAGCTCTGCGCCCACGGACCAGGTCGGGAAGATCTCCTCGACGGCGATGTCGAAGCTGATCGACGCGAACTGAGGGATGCGATCTTCGGCCGTGAGGTCGTAGAGCTCGCTGGTCGCGAGACAATGACGGACCACGGAGCTGTGCCGGATGGGCACTCCCTTCGGGCGACCGGTCGAACCCGACGTGTAGATCACGTACGCGATGTCTTCCCCGTCGACCTCCACGCCCACCGATTCCTCGGAAGTCTCGTCGCCTACGACCAGCGCGCGGGCCCCGAGGGACTCCGCGACTCCTCGCGTCTGCTCGGTGGTGACCACCAGGGCGATCGACGCATCCTCCAGGATGAACGCCAGGCGCTCGGGGGGATATGTGGGGTCGAGAGGCACGTAGGCCGCGCCCGCCTCGAGGATGCCCAGCAGTCCGACGGCGAAGTCGACGTCGCGCCCGGTGCACAGTCCCACGCGCTGTCCCCGCGTCACGCCCTCGGCGCACAAGCGCGCGGCGAAGCCATGCGCGCGACGGCGCAACGTGCCGTAGTCGAGGCCCTCGACCGCGTCATCGGAGGAGACCGCGATGGCATCGTCGGCTGCCCCGGCCCGTGCCCAGAGCATGGCATGGACGGTGTCGGTGACCGGCGTGTCGAGCGGCGGCCCGGCCGAGAGGTCGAGGACGCGGTCACGCGTCTCGGGACTCAGTCCCACGAGGGTCCCCAGCTTCCGGTCCGGGTCCTCCACCATCTCGGCGAGGAGCGCATCGAGCATGTCGAGGAGCGCGTCGACCTCCGCGTCGTCGAAGCAGTTCGTGTCGTATTCGATCGTGAGACGCGCTCGACCCTGGTGGTAGACCGAAAGGGAGAGGGGGACACCCGTGTGCTCGAGGAGCCGCACTCGTCGCGGCGCCCACGGACCGCCTAGCGCAGGAAGCTCGGTGGCGAGATCGTACTGCTCGTACATGACGAGCGTGTCGAAGAGCCGGTCGGCGGACTCGTCGCGCACCAGACCGACGATGCGAGAGAGGGGGGTGTTCTCGTGTTCTCGCAGCGCCACCCATTGCGTTCTGAGGTCTCGGACGAGATCGCGGACGGTCGCCTCGGGATCGAGGCGCGCACGCACGGGCAGCGTGTTGATCAGGACGCCGACCATGCTCTCGGCCCCTTCCACGGTGGAGTGACGGCAGGCACGGACCCCGCCGAAGGTGACGTCCTGCACCTCGGCGTGACGGCCCAGCATCAGCGCCCACGCCGCCTGGAAGAAGCTGCTCGAGCGCAGGTCGAGCTCCTCCGCACGTGCCGCGATCCGTGCCGCGCGCTCCTCGGGGACGATTCGCGAGAGCTCACGGTGCCCGCTGCTCGCGTGCTCGGTCCGCGCGCCGAAGGGAAGGGGGGTCGGCCCCTCGAACGCCTCGAGGAGCGCTTCGAAGAACGCGTCGGAGCGCCCCTCCTCCAGCGAATCGAGGTGCTCGACATGCCGAGCAAAGGGAACGACCTCCGTGGGTAGATCATCGTCGAACCCACCGTCGTAGGCGGCGAAAGCCTCGCGCACGACCTGCAGCGTGCTCCGTCCATCCAAGAGGATGTGGTGGAACGAAAAGACCAGGTGGTGCTCCTCGGCTCGGCGGGTGAGCAGGGCGACGCGCAGCAGAGGGGCGCTATCGAGCGAGAAGCCACGGCGGCGATCGGCGGCGAGCCAGTGCTCGACCTCCTCACTGCCGCCATCACTCGAAAGCGTTACCTGCTCGAAGGGGAGCGACACGTCATCGTGGACGACTTGCGTGAGCTGGTCGTGCCAGCGGAAGCTGCATCTCAGGCTCGCGTGGCGCGCGAGCACTCCTTCGAAGGCGGTGCGGAGGCGCGCTGCGTCCACGCGTTCGGGCATGAACACCACGAACTGCTCGACACCCACCCCCTGCTCTCCACCGCGCAAGGCATCCAGAAGCAGACTTCGCTGCATCGGCGAAAGTGGCAGCCCCCCCATGCGGGGCAACTGTAACGCAAACCATGAGCGGACGCTCAGGGCTCGTACGAGACGAGGTAGGCGCCAGCCATGTCGACGCCGTCGACGAAGAGGTAGTAGTCGCCGCCCGGGGTGGTCGAGGTGGGGCCCATGCGGGTGTGGTAGCGAAAGCCGGCGGCGCCGAAGCCGTCGCCCGCGACGCAGTCCACCTCGGGGCCGGTCGCGCATCGGTTGCGGTGCAAGTACAGGTCGGGATCGAAGAAGTTCGAGAAGGCATCGATGTCGATGTCGCCGTCGGGCGGCCCGTAGATCGTGGCGATCGCTTCGGACTCGGTGGCGGCGGCGTCCGACTGACAGCTTCCGCGATAGCCGACCGAGGCCGTGCTTGGCGCGATGAAACCGATCAACGCGCCGCCCCCGCTGATGTCGATGGGCGACAGGCATGCATCGGCGGCTGCCATGCTGGCGCGGACGTTGAGCTGGAAGGTGCCCGTCTCCGACGACGTGCGCCCATCCACGAGAATGTAGAGCCGCGCGCTGGAGGTGCCCGGCGGCGGGCCGAATCGATGGACCCAGACGCGGCTCTGAAGATCGACGCCGAGATCGATGTCATCGTCACAGCCCAACCTGCGGAAGCCGTCGCTGCTACAGTCGAGGGCCACGGCGACCACGGTGTCTGCCGCGCTTCCGATGGTGTCGATGAGGAGATCGACGGGGGTCGTGACGTCGACGTAGTAGACGGCGTCGCGCCCGCCGGGAGAGCCGCAGGGGCTCTGGTAGTCGGAGGCGAAGCTGCCCAGGCTCCCCATGATGGTGGTGGTCGAGCCGCCCACCGTCACCGAGATCTCTTCCGCGCTGCCGCACGTGTCGGGGATCGGCGTGCAGAGCTCGTCAACCAGCCCATCGCAGTCGTCGTCGATCATGTTGCAGAGCTCGGTGGCTCCCGGGTGCACCGAAGGGTTGCCGTCGTCGCAGTCGGTGCCGGTCGGACAGCTCGTCGAGCCGATGTGGGTGGCGAATGCACCGTCGCCATCCTCGTCGCGCCCGACGTGGACGCACATCGAGGCAGCGGAATCGCAGCTGTCCGTCGTGCAGACGTCACCGTCGCTGCAGTCGCGCGGTGTCCCACCGGTGCACCCGCCCGCTTCGATGCTGCAGACGTTTCCACCACTGCAGAAGTCGGTGCTGCTGCATCGGCTGTTGCGCGGGTTGTAGATACAGCCTCGCTCGTCGGCGCGCCCAGCGCCCGGGCGACAGGTGTCGTCGGTGCAATCGATCCCATCGTCGCAGAGCATGTCGCTGGCTTCGTTCACGCACGCGTCGGCCGCTTCGTCGCAGCTGTCAGCGGTACACGCCACCCCGTCGTCACAGCTGGGGGCGCCGCCCCCGATACAGCCTCGCGCGTTCGCCGCGGGGTTGCCCGGATCGCAGGCCTCGACGCCGTTGCAATAGGCGCCATCGTCGCAATCAGCGTTGGTGGTGCAGGACGAAGCGCTGCATCCCAGCCGGGGGTCGCACACCTCGCCCCCGCCGCAAGCTCCGTCGTTCGGGGTCGAGACGCAGGAGCCTGCGACACACTCGTCGGTGGTGCAGTCGATCCCGTCGTCGCAGCCGCCCGAACAGCCTCCGCCGGTGTCGGTACCCGTGTCCGCTGCGTCCGGCCCCCCGCCGTCCATAGGCCCACTGTCACCGCCGCCGTCGGGGGTGCTCACGTCGGGCCGGCCGCCGTCGCCAGTCCCCGCATCGCCCGCCCCGCCGAGGCGGCTCTCATCCGGGTTCACCAGTGCGCTGCATCCCGCCATCGCCAGAGCGACGGTGAGGGCGAGGCCCCAACAGAGCGGCGACGCACGCACCTCAGAGCTCGCCGGTGAGAACGATGGCGCCGCCCTGGGGGGTCGCCGCAGCCGTCACGCCGCGAATCCGGGGTCCGTGTGCCACGGGCTCGTCGTCTCCGTCCGGCTGAGTGAAGAAGAACAGCGCCACCGTCGCTCCCGCGGCGACGATGGTGGACACCAGGAGCACGTCGCTCACGGTGGAGAGGGTGTTCGCGCGCGACGCCGCGTCCGTGCCATCCATCCGGGCCTGCGCGCGTTCGGCGCGAGACAATGAGGGATCGTTGCTCCGCGTCACGGCGTCTTCGAAGTCGCTGTTCGCGCCGAGGGCGAGGATGCCGGTGATCACCGTTCCGACCAGCAGGGCCCCGGTCGCCGCGCCGGCGATGATCGTTGGCGTCGTGATCTCGAAGCCGCCGCCGCCCCCTTCATCGGCCAGTGGCTCGGGGCCGACGACGTCCTGTGTGGTGGTGGAGGGTGGAGGCGCGGCGACCGCGTCCGCAGGCAGCGGCTCGCCTTCGACCACCGGGCTCTCGTCGACGGCTGGGAGCGGCTCGGCGACGGTGTCTTCGCCCCGCTCGAGGCGAATGGTGACGTCGGCCGGCTGGCCGGCTTCGACGATGAACTCGCGACGAATCGACTGATAGCCCTCGGCGCGCACCTCGACTACGTGGCTGCCGGGGGTCATGCGGATGGTGTTCATGATGGGAGCGCGGCGCACCTCGGACTCGTCGAGGCGAACGAGCGCGCCGTCGGGTGCGACGCGAAGCGTGACCTCGCCGATCTGATGTCGAAGTCGCTCCACTGCCGCCTGCACCTCACGCCTCTGCTCGGCGGGCGCGTCCTCCGACTCGGCGAGGAAGCTCTCGAAATGGAAGAGCGCTTCGAGCGGGCGGTTCAGGCGCTCGTAGCAGTTGGCCATGTTCACCCGGACGGTCGGGTGGGGCGCGAGCCGGTAGGCCTCCTGGAACGCCTCGAGGGCCTGCTCGAAGTTGCCCGCCTCGAACGCCTGGACGCCAGCGTTGAAGTTCTCGCGCGCCTGTTCGCGGGCGTCCTGGGCTGCCGCCGCATGCGTGGTGAAAAGCGCCCCTAGAAAGAGGGCTCCAATAAGCCAATTCCTCATCGCCGCCTCCGACCCCGGCCGGCGCCGCGCGGCACCCCAGGGGCTGGCCGAAGCTTAGCCCTCCTCTTCAGTGCTGTCGATCCACGTCCCGGCGGCGCCAAGCGACGAGCGCCAGCACGCCGAGGAGCGCGGTCCATCCGGGGCCGCCGGTGTCGTCGGACGCCGCAGCCACACGACAGCCGCAACCGCCTCCGCCTGGATCCGTACCGGAGTCGGCGGACCCGTCGGAGCCGCCGTCGGCCCCACCATCGGTGCTGCCGTCGACCGATCCATCGCCGCCATCCGGCACGCCGGCGTCGCCGAGAAGACCGAGATCGCGCTCCAGGTCCACCATCTCCATCTCACAGACGGTCGGCGCGTCGGCCCCGGCATCGCAGGAGACGATCCCGTCGATGTCGGCGTAGACGAAGAGCGGGTCGATGGTCATTCCCTGATCCGTCGACCGGCCGAGGGCGTAGCCGTCGATGAAGTTGGCGGTGCACACGAAGAGCTCGTCGTTGCGCACACCGAGGCAGCTCACCGTGATGTCGGTTCGGAGCGGATCGAAAGTGTGGCCCCCGTCGGTGGATTGGTAGAGGGTGGTGTTCGTCTTGGAGCCGATCCACGCCGTCGTTCTCGTCCTCCGACCACGCGAAGGCGTCCATCGAGGGGACGCTGAGCATCTCGCTGAAGGTCTGGCCAGCGTCGGTGCTCTCGTAGATCCGGTCGGTGTCGGCGCCCCGCACCTGGATCAGGAGGCGGTCCGCATCGTTGGGGTCGACCCCCATCAGATAGACGTTGCGGTCTCCATCGCGAAAGTCGCTGAAGGCGACCGAGTCGAAGGTCACGCCGCCGTCATCGGATGCGTAGACGAAGGGCCGTCGAGGCGACGTCGCCGACGGTGGGTAAGCGCCCGTGAGGTAGACGCGCATCGCGTCCGAGGGTGCGACCCGTATCGTCTCGAAGAGGATGGGATCGATGGCGGGGTTGGTGGCGACCCACGACGCACCCGAGTCGGTGCTCGTCCACAAGCCGTTGTCCGTGCCGCCGCTCGACTGGAGCGCGAAGAGCCGCGTGGCGTCGGCGGTGCGCGCGACGTCGATCACCACCTGAGCGGACAGATCGGTGGAGGGCATCTCCCAGTTGCACCCGCCGTCGGGGCTGCGGGACAGGCCGTCGAAGATGCCGACGATGAAGGAGCCGTCCTCGGCGATGGTGATGGCCGGATCCTCCGTCCAGCGCCCGCTGAACACGGTGGGGCAGACCCACTGGAAGCTGGCCCCGTCGTCCTTGGTGACCGCCAGGCCGAAGGTGCCTCGCACCAGGAAGATGTCGTCGTTCGAGGGGTGGAACGAGATGCGCCCCAGCTCGGGAATGCGCCCATGGGCTTCGGCTCGGGGGGCGAGGAGCGCCGTCATCGCGACGGCCAGCGAAAGCGAGACCAAGAAGCGCATCGCGCAAAGCATGCCATCTCGCGCACGCTCGCGCACATCACGCGTCAGGGTCGTCGCGAGCCCGCTCTCTCGCGCAGTCCGGCGATCGCGCCCCACGCAGCGCCCGCGAGCAGGCCGCCGGTGTGCACGCCGTTGGCGACGCCGCCGAGGAGACCGAAGAGCGCGACGAGGTAGAAGCCGATGAGCCACAGAGCCCAGCTCTGGGGCATCGCCCACTCGTGACTCTTGCCGATCTTGAAACGCGCCCACGCGTAGCCCCAGAGGCCGAGGATCACTCCCGACATGCCGACGAAGCTCTGCTCGCCCCAGACGAAGAAGGCGAATGTGTTGGAGAGGGCGGCGACCACCAACACGAAGAGGAGCAACCGGAGGCCGCTGGTGTTGCGCTCGTAGAGCGTCCCCAGATCCTTCAACCAGTACATGTTGAAGAAGAGGTGGAGCACCCCGAAGCCCATGATGGGCGCGTGGACGAAGGCGGGTGTGACCAGTCGCCAGACCTGACCGTCACGGATGCCGCCCCAGGGAAGGCCGAAGGGCGTGGGACCTGCGTATGCGAGCCACCGATAGATGGCTTGGTAGTTCGTGAACTGCATCGCGAGCGCCAGGCCCACGCAGGTGAAGATCAGCCCGAGGGTGACGCGCCCGTAGCCCGACTCGGTTCGACGCTCCAAGCGTGCGCGGAGCTTGTCGGCTCTCTTCTGGGCGGCGGCTTCCTTCTTCGCGGCGTTCTTGCGGCGACTCTCGGCTTCCTTGCGTGCCTTTTCGAAGCGTGCGTCCCCCGGCTCCTCTTCGAAGAGCGAGAGCAGCTCCTTGGCACGATCGAGATGCCGTTCGTCCTCGACCCACAGAATGAAGGCGCCGTCTCGCGCCTCCTCGACGCGGCCTTCGATGCCCTCGACGTAGAGGGTGTCCGCCAGGATCTCGGCCCTGTCCCTCTCCTCGAAGCGCGCGAGCTGCCGCATGGGGGAGCAGTAGCAAATTGCGCGACCTCTTTCACTGAGTGTGAGCAATCCGTCGCCTCGATTTGAAGGGAGGCCGGTGTTGGGGCATCCCGTCGGTCGATGCGTGAGTGGTCTCTCATGAGCGTCGGGGTCTTTGCGTTGCTCGCTTTGGGTGGGTGCGGCGACGACGGCGGCGCCACGGGGGACGGGGGCGCGGGATCGGACGCCGCTCTCGGGGATGGCTCGATGGACGCCGTGGTGGACAGCGGGACGGCCGCCGATTCGGGCCGGCCGGACTTCGGCTCACCACGCGATGGCGGCCACGCCGCCGATGCTGCGCCGGATGCGGCGGATGGGGCCGTCGATGCCGCGGACACCGGACCGCTGACAGCCGAGGCTTGCTTCGCCGGGGCCTACGCCACGATGCCGCCGGTCGCGCCGGACTATGCGCCTTTCATGCCGACGATCGGCAGCCACTGCCTCGGCACCAATCATCAGGACATCACCGGCATCGAGCGTGTGGTCTTTCTCGGCGACTCGGTCACCGTCGGCACGCCGCCCACGCTCAGCGGCGACGTCTACCGCGCGCGTCTCGCCGATTCGCTGGCGTCCCGCTTCGGGATCGATCCGCCGAACCTCCTGTGGAAGTCGGCGAACCCCGTCGATGGGATCTCCGGCGTGATGGAGTCCGGCGCGTTCGCCAGCTGTGCCAGGTGGGGTGCACGCACCGACGATCTTCTCGGCGCCGGCAATCAGCTCGAAGAGTGCTTCCCGGCGAGCGCGCGGGATCAGCGCACGCTGGTCATCATGACGATGGGCGGCAACGACGTCGCCGCCATCACCAACGACGGCGTCGACGGGGTGCCCATCGCCGACCTCTGGGACGAGGTGCACCTCTTCGTGCAATACATGGAAGACGCCGTCCATTGGCTCAAGGAGCCCGGGCGTTTTCCGAGTGGCGTCTTCGTCGTCTTCGCCAACATGTTCGAGTTCACCGACGGCACCGGCGACGTGACCGCGTGTCCCTCGGCCGAGCTGGCGGGTTTCGGCGCGCCCTGGGATGACCCGTCGATCCTCGCCGCGATGGTCGTGTACGCCGAGGAGCAGTACATGCGGATCGCGGTGGAGACCGACTCGGACATGATCTTCATGCTCGAGGAGTTCTGCGGTCGTGGCTTCAATCACGACGACCCCTCGGCACCCTGCTACCGCGGTCCCGGCACGCCCCTGTGGTTCGATCTCACCTGCATCCACCCGAACCCGGACGGACACCGCGCCATCGCGGACATGTTCATGGCCGTCGTCGACGAGTGAGCCGCTTCAGAGACACTCGACATTCATGTTGAAGGCCAGGTCGTCCGGTCCCACGAAGCTGCTCCAGTCGGATGCCGAGAGTGCGCGGCGGATGCACGCGCGTTCGGTGGACGACAGGAAGTTGGCGTTCGACAGGCGCACCCGGGTGGGGCGGGACTGAGCATCGATGCGAATCGACACGAGCATCGACCCGGGATGTGCGTCGTTCAAGCACTCCGTGACGGCGATGTGGCGGGCGCGCTCGAGGCCGAAGTGCAACTGGGTGCTGTAGTTGTGTCGGGCCTCCAGGGAGCCGTGGCTCCCGATGTAGGCCGGGCAGCTCGGTCCTCGGGCTCCGGCGCCTGATCGCTCCGTCTGCATGTGCGCGCGTGCTTCCGTTTCGGTCGAATCCTCATCGGCTCGAGGCGGTCCCACGTCTGCGTCGTCATCGGCTTCCGGCCTCGCTGCTGGTTGCATCGGCGCGGCTTCCACGGCCACGGGCACCGCTGGCGCCGGTGGTGGTGGGGCTGGCGCGTCGACCGACGGCCGTGGGTGGTCCTCGCCGCGCACGAACAAGACGAGCAATGCGGCCAGGACGGCCGCCGCGAGCGCGGCGAGCAGGAGCACGATCGGTCGCGGGCCGGACCTCTCGACGCGAGCCGAACCGGCTTCGTTCACTGGGGTGTCGGGTGGGAGGGATTCGGCCGAAGGGGCGCGTGTCGCGGGTGGCGCGGCGCCTGGTGAGGAGAGGAAGGCGTCCGCGTCGTCCGGCACGGCGGCTTCGATCGCCGCGCTCATCTCCCTCGCCGAGGCGAAGCGCCGCTCGGGATTCATCGCCATCGCGCGCTGCACGACCCCCGCGAGCTTCGGCACGTCCGGCCGGACGGTGCTCAGCGGCTCCCACTCCCCGGCGATCACCCGCGCCATCACCTCGGCCGCGTTCTTCCCCGGAATCGGCGGCACTCCAGCGAGCATGGAGTAGAGCACCGCGCCTGCGGCGTAGATGTCGGCGCGCGTATCCACCGGGCTGCCCACGGCCTGCTCGGGCGCCATGTAGTTCAGGGTGCCGAGGACCTGGCCGGTATGCGTGAGCTTCTCGGCCCCCGTCTCGGGCATCAGGCGGGCGATCCCGAAGTCGAGCACTTTGAGGTGCTCGCCGCCGTCGTAGCCGCTGGTGATCATCAGGTTCGCGGGCTTGAGGTCGCGGTGAACCACCCCCTCGGCGTGCGCCGCGGCGAGCGCGGAGAGCAGTTGCAGCGCGAGGCGTGCGGCGCGGTGCGCGTCCAGCGCTCCTTCTTCTCGCATCAACGCGGTCAGGGTACGCCCCTGGAGCTTCTCCATGACGAGATAGGGCGGCTCTTCGTCGCTACCAGGCGAGACGTCCAGCACGTCGACGATGTGCGGATGTTCGAGTCGACCCGCGATCATCGCCTCGCGATGGAAGCGTTCCCGGCGCTCGGCCGACGCGCGGTTCTTCTCGTTCAAGACCTTGATCGCCACCAAGCGCCCGAGATCCACGTGCGTCGCTTCGTAGACGGCGCCCATGCCGCCCACTCCGAGCTGTTCTCCGAGCCGATACTTGCCGCCGCCAAGCTCCACGGAGCGGAAGCATATCGCGCCCGCTCAGTACGGCGCGAAAGGCTCGCGGCTCAGGCGCTCGGCGTTCAGGCGCCGGAGCTCGCCTTCCGTGAAGGCGCCCGGACTGCCCTGCGGCAGCGTCTCGCGGACGAATCCGATGATGGCGGCGCGCGCTCGGTGGCCGACCTCGTCCTCCGCGCAGTCGTCCCAGAGACTGAAGATCCGCGCGCGGCGCTGCGGGTCCGTGCCGCGTCCGCCCCAGATGCGCCGGAGCGAGCCGCGGAGGGCGGCCATCCCGTGTTGCTGCTCTCGCGCGGAGCTCTCGTCCTCGAGGCGTTCGCGCAGCTCGCGCGTCTGTCGCATGAACCAGTCGCGTTCGTAGCGGAAGGGGTCGTTGCCTCGCGCGCGCTCGATCGAGTCGGTGACGTCGAACGTCCCCGACGGAATGAGCCCGTTCGGACCGAGGTTCGGGCTGTTCATCTCGACGCCGCCGCGATCGGAGAAGCGCACGCGTCCATCGCGGGCGATCACCGCGTCGAAGAGGTGTCCGTGGAAGGCGTAGCTGCCGTCGGTGCGCGCGCGAAGCCGGGGCGGCGGGCGATGGCTCACGTGGGGGCGTGCGTTGGCCGCGCCTTGGAGCGCTCCCCCGAGCTGCGCTTCGAGCGCTTCCTCGGACCGCTCGCCCCGCCCGCTCGCGGGCGGCTGTGGCCGGGGCGGGGAGGGGTCGTCGTCGAAGACGACCGAGGCAGCCGCGACTGAAGTCGGGTCGAGGGAGACCATCGGCTGCCGGCGCTCACGCTCGCGCTCCTCCTCTTCCTCGGGGCGGGGCTCGGGCTCGGGGAGGAGGGTGTGCTCTTCGACGGCCGTCGAGAGCGGATGCTCCGCCGCGCGATCGCGGACGAGGCTCGCGAGCCTCGGCGGCTCTTCGGGGAGCGGCAAGGGGTCGACCAGGGGCTCCGGCGCTGGCGACTCTTCGGGAAGGTCGAGCACGACGAAGTCCACCTCGCTGATGGTCGCCGCGTCGCCCGATGGCAGGGCGTGCCCGAAGGCCACGACGCCCGCGGCTGCGCCCGCATGGACCGCCGCGGACGCGAAGGCCGTGAGCCAGATCAACCACGGTTTCGACTCGGTTCCCATGGACGGGTCGCCCTCAACGGTGGGCACAAACGTCCCTCAGCGCAACTTAGACGCCTGCACCACCGCGCCGACAACGCTATCCTCACGCCCGATGTTCCGGGTCGTCGCCATCCTCTCCGCCGTTCTTCTTTCTGCCGGGGTCGTGCACGCACATGGTGGCGTCCCCCAGAGTCAGGCGGTCCTCTTCGACCCGGACGACGCCGACCACATGATGGTGGTCGCCACTTTCGGCTTGCTCGAGACCACCGACGGCGGGGCCACCTGGCAGTGGATCTGCGTCCAGTCCATCCCCTCGGGGCGCCTCGGTTTCACCAATCCCACCGTCCTCGGACCCGGCGCCGCGCTCTTCCTCGCCCAACGCGATGCGCTACGCCGCAGTGACACGCGCGGTTGCGGATGGAGCGCGATCCCCGCGGCGCTCGACGGAAGCTTCGTCGCCGACGTCTCGATCGATCCGTCGACCGGCGCGGTGCTCGCCCTTCAATCCGACGTGGCCGTCGACAATCACGTCTACCGATCGAGTGATGGCCTCACTTTCACTCCGACCGCGGGCGGCATCCCCGCGCCGTTTCTGCCGGAGCGGGTGCGGACCGCGCCCTCGGACCCCGACCGCATCTACGTGAGCGCCGAAGCGCCTCCGATGGTGGGGACCAGCGCCATGCCGGCGGTCTACACCTCCGACGACGGTGGGGCGACCTTCGCCGCGCATCCCTTCTCCTACGAGGCGGACGAGCTCGAGCTGAACCTCCTCGCGGTCCATCCCACCGATCCCGATACGGTCTACGCCTGGGTCAAAGGGGAGCTCACCGATCGCCTGATCATCTCCGAGGACGCGGGCGCGAGCTTTCGCACCATCGACACCCTGGCCGCGGCGCCGGTGCCCAACGGTCGTCCCTTCGGCTTCGCCCGCGCCCCCGACGGGACCCTCTTCTACGGCAACTCGGAGCAGGGCCTGTTGCGCAGCCCCGACGGGACCATGCTGGATCTCCTCAACCGCAACCTCGACGTGGCGTGTCTCGAGATCCGGGACGACGTCCTCTACGTCTGCGGTAACGGCCTTGCCGGCGCCGACGGCTTCTCGCTGGGGACCGCGCCCTTGTCCGACCCCACCGCGCTGACGCCGCTGTTGACCTTCGATCGCGTCACCGGGCCCTCGACCTGTGCGCCTCCGAGCGACGTCACCGCCACCTGCACCGAGTGGTTCGACGACCTCTTGCGTGACTTCGGCCGGGCGGCCCCGGACGCGGGCCGCGCAGACGCTGCGGTCGACGGCGGCGCGGACGGTGGTGGCGGGGCGGACGCGGCGGCGGTCGACAGCGGCGCCCCCGACGCCGCGTCGACGGACGCGGGCGCCGAGCCGCCGCCCGATGGCTCCTCGGACGGCTGCGGCTGCGGCGTCGCCGCGCCGCCTTCGCAGGGTCCGGCCTACGCCGCGTTCCTCATCATCGTGGCGGCGTATTGGCGACACGGACGATCTCGTAGACGGTAGCGCCGCGCGGCCGCCGCACCTCCACCTCGTCGCCCTCTTCGCGACCGCGGATCGCCTTGGCCACCGGGGACTCGATGCTGATGAAGCCGCGCTCGGCGTCGGTCTCGTCGGGGCCGACCAGGCGGTAGACCACCTGCTCCCCTTCCTCGTCCTCGAGGGTGACGTAGCTCGCGAAGTAGACCTTGCCGTCTTCCGGCGGGGGGTCCGAGACGATGGTGAGGACGTCCAGGCGCTTGCCGAGGAAGGTCAGCCGCCGGTCGATCTCGGCCAGCTTGCGCTTCGAATACTGATACTCGGCGTTCTCCGACCGGTCGCCCTCGGCGGCCGCCACCTGGACCGCCTTGGCCATCCTCGGGCGCTCCACGTTCCAGAGCTGGTGCGCCTCCTCCTCGAGGCGCCGGTACCCCTCGGCCGTGATGTAGCTGGGCTTTGCCGATTCATCGGGCCGGGTCCTTCTTCGTGAGCCACCCCGCATCGGCCGATGATACGCTCCGCCCATGACCGAGAAGAAGACCTCGCCACTGCTCTACGTGGCTGGAGGCTGCGGCCTCCTCTCCATCTTCGGGTGCTGCGTGTTCGGTGTCGTCGGCTTCTTCTATTACCAGGAGCAGCAGAGCCAAATCGCGGCCTTCCAGGATCCCTACGGGGGTGGCGGCACGGGCTCGGTGGAAGCGCCGGGACCGCCGCCGATGCCGCTGGTGATCGTTCCCACGCCTCGGCCCGCGGCAAGCATGCGGACCATCGTGGCCACGGTGGAGCGCGTCGGCGGAACGATCCCGGTCTCGCCGGGCGACAGCTGCTCCTTCACGGTCGAGGTTCGGGACTCGACGAGCGCGATGGGCTACTGGTGTCACACCATCGCGACCTGCAACGGGACGAACCTCTACGGTGGCGTCGACAACGGCTACTTCCCCTGCGCGGTCTACGACACCCCGCCGGGCGTGGTCGGCGAGGACGCCGAGACCACCACCGCCGATTCCGACGGGTCGTTTCAGCTCGACACCCGCTCCGGCACTTTGATCGTCCGGGACGACATGGCCGGGCCGATGGGCGCCTTCCGCGTCGAAGCGCGGGTGATGACCGTCCTTTGAGCGCGCGTCAGGGGACGATGGTCGCGGAGACGGCGGTGAAGGTGTAGCCCGTCGAGACGGCCGTGCACATGCCCGTGTCGTCTGGGAGCAAGTCCGCCTGAGAATCGAGGACCGAGCGCGCGAGGGCGCGCGGGATGGACGTGGGGTCGACCGCGACGACCTCGTCGACCGCTTGATCCACGTAGTAGGCGCCCCCGAGCACGCCCGCGGAGATCCGACCAGGCGCGAAGTTCCCGTACAGGCGCGGCGTGATGAAGCGGATCGAACCCATCGAGCGCCAGGAGAACGGGAAGACGATGCCGCTGCCTTCGGCGCGCAAGCGCGTTCCGATCGGCCGGCCGCTGAGCGTCCCCAGAGGCTCGATGATCCGAAAGGCCTGTCCGGGCGAAAGGCTCCCTCCGGAGGAGCGCGGCGGCCCGCCATCGGCGGTGGTCCCGCGGTATAGCTGAATCGTACGGCTCCCGTCCTCGATCGAGAGGAGGATGAGCCATTGACCGGAGGCGATCGCGCTCGCGTAATCTTCCCCGAACCCACCTCCGATCGCGCTGAGGATCGGGCCCATCTGGTTGTCGACGCCCGGCTCGTTGTCTGGAGGCAGCGAGGTGAAGTCCAGGTGGAAGCACCCGCCCGGATCCGAGCCGTCGCTCACCATGCCGTCGAGGTTCATGCCGGGCACGACGTTCGGATCACCGGTCGGATCGGGCGCACCGACCTGGAACGAGTCCACGACGTACCCGGTGCCGCCGGGCGGAGGAGGGGGACAGGTGACGTCGGGACAGCCGGCGGACGCAGGCGCGCAGAAGAAGGGCGGGCCGCCGCAGGCGCTGCAGCAGATCTGACCGCTGACGCAGAGCTCGTCCCCGCACATCTCGCCCCCGCCATCCATCGGCGGCGGCGGCTCTTCTGCGTCGAACGGCGCGCCATCGCGGATCACCGTGCCATCGAGCACCACTCGGCTATCGCGTCGCACGGACGCGTCGGTCGGCGCCGAATGGCTCGTGAAGCACGACGCGAGCAAGAGCGCCGCTGCGATGGCAGTTGCGGCGCGTCCGAATCCCATCCTCATGCGATCGAGCATAGCAGGCGCGACGTGCGACTGCCGAAGCGCGCTTCAGAACAGGCTGAGCTGCTTGCCGGCGATGGTCTCGAAGTCGGTGCCGAGGAAGGTCAGAAGGCCGTTGGCGGCGGGGGCGAGCTGGCGGCTCTTGTAGTGGTCGTAGTCGATGCGCGCGCCGCTTCGCGCCTGCACCGGCTCGGGGCCGCGGGTGGTGATCACGTAGCGGATGACGCGGGGTGGCCGGTCGAGCTTCTTCGCCGCCTGCACGTGGGGCGGGACGTTGTGCTCGTACTCGTCTACGCTGCGCCGGAGGCGCTTCCTATAGACGAGCTCGTCGTCGAGGGCGCCGGCGTAGAGGTCGTCGACGATGGAACGCGACCATGCGCGGTACTCGCGGTCGGCGAAGACCCGGGCGAAGAGCTCGCGCTGAAAGCGCCGGGCGAGCGGCGTCCAATCGGTGCGCACCGCCTCGAGCCCCTTGAAGACGATCTTCGCGCTTTCGTCCTCGCCCCGCACGGAGCCGGCATAGCGCTTCTTGCTGCCCTTCTCGGAGCCGCGCATCGTCGGCATGAAGAAGCGCAGGTAGTGGGTCTCGAACTCGATCTCGAGGGCGCTCTCGACCCGCGGCTCCTCGGCGAGGCGGGCTCTCCAGTAATCGTTCAAGAGCCGCGCGAGACCGTCGCCCACCGCGCGGCACTGCTCTTCGTCGTGGCCGCTCCCGACGAGGACGAAGATCGAGTCCGTGTCTCCGTAGATGACGCGGTAGCCCTCGTCTTCGACGCGGTCCCTGGTGGCGTTGATGATCTCGTGGCCGCGGCGGGTGATGGAGCTCGCGAGGCGCGGGTCGAAGAAGCGGCAGCCCGGCGTCCCGAGCACGCCGTAGAAGGAGTTCATGAGGATCTTGATCGCGGTGGAGAGCTCGCGGTTGTCCTGCGCCTTGGCGCGGTCGCGCGCCTTCCACAGGCTCTCGATGAGGCCCGGCAGGATGTGTCGCTCGCGGGCGAAGGTGGCGTCGCGAAAACCCGGGATCGGATCGTCGTCCGGGAAGGCGAGGCCCATGGGATCGACGGCGAAGGTGCGGATGATGCTCGGGTACAGGCTCTTGAAGTCGAGCACCAGGACGTTGTCGTGCAGGCCCGGCACCGAATCCATCACGTAGCCGCCGGGGCTGGTCACGACCTCTTCCGAGGCGCCGACGTCCGGCGCTACGTGACCGTGTCGATGCAGGCGCGGCAGATAGAGATGGTCGAAGGCGGCCACCGAGCCGCCCTGCTTGTCCATCAGCAAGCCCGTGAGCTGCTGGCGCTCCACGGCGAACTCGAGCAGGCGCGCCTTCTTCACGATCTCGAGGGCGAGCTCGGCGTCGAGCAAGTTGTAGCGGGCGAGGGCGATCTTGTCCTCGGCGTACATCCGGCGGATCTCGCCGAGGCGATCCGCGTCGTCGCTGACGAGCTTCTGGCGGCCGAGGAGCTCGCGGGCGACGTTGTCGAGGCTGAAGGACTCGAAGCGGAAGGTCGCGGCGCGCATGGTGGCGATGCCGTCGAGAGCGACTCGACCGTCGATCCGCGCCACCGCGACGCCGTTCGAGCTGCTGGGCAGGAGCACCCGGGCCGGCTGGTAGTCGCGACCGAGGGGGAAGGTCTCGCCCAACGCGGAGGCGCGTGCGCAGAGCTTGGCGATGTCGAAGTCGATGACGTTCCAGCCGGTGAGCACGTCGGGGTCGACGGCGTGAACGAAGTCGACGATGGCGCGCAACAGGGCCCGCTCGTCGGGAACGAAGAAGACCCCGTCCTGGTCCTCGCCCTCGCCGATCACGTAAGTGTCGGCGCGCGTGCCGTCGGTGAGCGCGGTCGAGTAGAGCTCGCCATCGGGTCCGTCGCTCTCGACGTCGAAGCTGACGATGGACAGGCGCGGGCTGACGTCGGCGGCGTGCACCTCCTCTGCTTCGACGTCGCGGAAGGCGCCCTCGCCCGTCAGCTTGCCCCGCACGCGCATCCCGCCGGTGACGAAGCGCTCCATCAGGAAGCGCGCGTCCGGCTTCACGTCGGACTCGAGCGCGTGGCCGCCGCGCGCGCGCAGGCGATCGCGCTCGGCGCGGAGCGCGCGCCGGCTCCGGAAGTAGACGCCGTCGACCGGCGATCCGCGCATGCTGGTGAGCTCGAGTGGCTTGCGGCGCCCGTCCTTCGTCACCGTCTCGCGCTCGACGAACATCACGTCTTCCTCGGGGGGCACCCGAACGCGCATCGGCCCGTCCTCGGTCCAGAGCCAGAAGGTGAGGGCGATCCCAGCGCGCGTCTCGCGCCACTGTCGCGTCAGGACGAAGCCGGTCGCTTCGATGCGCTGGCCGTGGGTCGATTCCCCGCCTGCGTTTTCGTTGTCGGTCGTGCTGGCCACGCGCGCCGGAAAGCCTACAATGCGCCGGATGCTTCGGACGGGACTCCTTTGCGCCGCTCTCGCCACCGTGCTGTCAGCACCGTCCGTGGCTGCGGCGCAGGACGACTTCGACGACGAGTTCGGGGACGAATTCGGCGACACGCCCCAGCAGGAGCCGCAGAGCCAGGATGACTTCGGCGGCAGCGACTGGGAGGACGCCTTCGACGAGGACCAGCAGCTCGAGAGCGATCTCGACCAGGCGCGGGACGAATCCGAGGGCGGAGACGCACTACCCCCGAAGAGCGCGAGGACGACGGCTCGTCCCTGGTGCCCACCGAGGACGCGTGGGATCGCGAGTTCCGGAACCAGTCGACCTTCCTCGGCTCCACCGGCGGCTTTCACGTCCCCGGCGCCGAAGGCGGACCGGTGGGGACCTTCCGCTATCAGTTCGGCCTCGACTTCTACGCCCTCAACAGCTTCATCGTCGAGGGCGACCAGCACAGCCGCATCGGCGGGGTGCTCAGCGTCACCGGGCGCATCCACAAATTCCTCGAGCTGTGGGGATCGATAAGGAGCTTCGCCACCTCGAACACCACTGGGCGCCCGAACCTCTACCTGGTGATGGGCGACGTGCGCGTCGGCGCCAAGGTGCCGGTGCAGCTCAACGACTGGCTCGCCATCGCCGGCCAGCTCCAGGGGTGGCTTCCGACTTCGAGCGATCTCGGCATCGATCCCGCCGCGATGGGGCTCTCCATCGACGCCCTCATGACCGCCGACCTGCGCGAGCTCGACAATCCTCTGCCGCTCATCGCCCGCATGGCCCTCGGCTACCGCATCGACAATTCGGAGAACTTTCTGCAGAGCATCGAGGACGAGCGCTACGCCGCCCTCGCCGATCCCCTGCCGCGCGCAGACGAGAGCCGGCACCTCGCCACCACCTACGAGCGGACTGCGCTCGAGGCGAACCGCACCGACTTCTTCGACATCCGCCTCGGCGTCGAGGTGCCGTTGCGCGTGGCCGAGGAGCTCTTCATCCATCCGATCGTCGAGTGGAGCTGGAACATCCCTGTCAATCGCACCGGCTACAGCTGTCTCTCGGTGCCCGGCGACCCCTCGGAGGAGAGCTGCCTCGGCATCGAAGGGGTCGCGGCGATGCCCATGGACCTCACCCTGGGCCTGCGCGTCCTGCCGCCGGTGAAAGGCTTCTCCGCGTACGTCGGCGTCGACATCGGTCTCACCGGCGCGTCGAAGGAGCACTCGGTGCGCGAGCTCGCGCTGAACGAGCCCTACGACGTGTTCTTCGGCGTTCAATACAACTTCGACACGCGGCCGCCGCCGGAGCCCGAGGTCATCGAGCGCGAGGTCGAGGTCGAGGATGAGGTGCAGGAACCAGCGCCGCCCACCGGCCGCATCCTCGGTCAGGTGGTCGACGAGGACGGGAACCCCGTCGACAAGGCCGTCGTGCGCTTCCCGGCTTCGCAGTGGAGCTCGGTCCTCGCCGAGCACGGCCGCTTCACCACCTACGGCTTCGAGCCGGGGACCGCGGTGGAGATGGAGGTCTCGGCCGACGAGCACGAGACGGGGACCTGCAGCGGCACCATCCCCGCCGAGGCGGAGGACGTCGAGAGCTACGACGTCGAGGTGCGCTGCGAGCTCAGGCGCCACGCCCTGGTCGAGGTCCAGGAGTCGGAGATCCGCATCCTCGAGCAGATCAACTTCGCCTTCGACAGCGACGAGATCCTGCCCTCGAGCTTCGACCTGATGAGCCAGATCGCGCACGTCATCACCAACAACCCGCAGATCCGCCGCATCGAGATCCAGGGCCACACCGACGACCGGGGCCGCGCCGAGTACAACGCGCAGCTCTCCCAGCGCCGCGCCGACTCTGTGAAGCGCTGGCTGGTGGAGCACGGCGTCGAGGAGTCGCGCCTCACGCCCATCGGCTACGGCGAGACCCAGCCCATCGTCCCGAACGACAGCGACGAGCACCGCGCCCAGAACCGCCGCGTCCAGTTCGTCATCGTCGAGCAGGACCAGGACGACGAGACGGACGAGCCCGCGGCGGAGTGAGCTCGTCAGCGGCTGCGCGGTGACTTGCTCGTCGTCGAACAGGTGGCGGCGCCGCAGACGGCTGCAACATCAACGGAAAGCCAGTGCCTGGTCCCGTCCGGTGAAGGAGTCGGCGGCGCTCGTCGCTACTTCTTGGGCTTCTCGACCTTCCACTTCACTGCGGGCAACGTCGCGAACAAATCGTCGACCTTCGAGATGGAGAGCTTCGCGGTGCCGGACAAGACCACCGCGAAACTCTCCCCGTCGAGCCATGCGAACTGGCCAGGCCGGGCGTGATCTTTCGACCCGACATAGGCAGGCAACGTGGCTACCCTCCCGGTCGCGGGATCGACGAACGCCAAGCGGTCGGAATTGAAGAGCGCGATGGTCCCAGTGGGCGAGACCTCGATGCGCGAGGGCGACGGCACGCCCGAGACGAGGCAGAGCTGCTCCGTACCATCTGCGTCGTAGATTCGAAGCCGCGCCTTCCTGCCGGCGAGCACCGCCACCCGCCGATCCGGCAAGAGGCCAACGGCATAGCCCGGGCCGACGGGCGCGCGGAACAACTCCGCCTGAGCCGCCTGGTCATACACGTAGAGGTACTTGGGGCCGATCGCGGCGATCAGGTCGTCGTCCATCGCGGCGCTGTACGCGTTGACGTCCCCCCACTCGAGGCTCCCGTGAGCCGTGCGTACCGGTCCACCGTCTTCCACGAAGACGAGGTCGCCGTTGGTCGGATGGTAGCGTGCGCTCGAGAAACGCCTGGTGTGCTCGCACGTGTATGTGGCCCAAGCTTCACCCGTTCGCGACCGACCGTCCTCGTCCTTGCCGAAACCGAAGTCGGCGATCTTGTCGGAGCACAGGATCGACATCGCCCATCCTCGTGGATCGTGCACGACGCGAATGGCGCGCGTCCCAATGCTCTCGTCCAGCCGGTGCGCGACGACCAAGGCTTCGACGTCGATGCAATCCAGCTCGGAGAGCTCGTGGTCGAGCGCAAGCACCTCGCCCGCACCCACCGTGCCTAGACGCGTGCCGCCCCCCGGCATGTCGACGCTCTCCACAGGCACCTGGCGCACGAAGATTGTGCCGCCTGGCGTCGCTGCGATGTCCAACAGAGCAACGGCACCGAAGTCGCGCTCGCACGTCGTCTGCATGGTGGCGACTCTCACACAGCGCCCGCGCGGGGTCTAGACTCGATGCGAGCGGCGCGGGCTCGAGCCCGTCGACGCCAACTTCAACTCGGATGCTCGGGCGTCCGGGTTGGCTTCAGACGTGCCTGGAACCGGGGGGAGAGCCGACCAAGCATCGGCGGTATCATGTGCGCGTGCGCCGATTGACCCAGAAGCGATTCGTGACGTTCCTCGTCGGCCTGGTCATCCTGCTCGCGGGTGGCGCGTTCGCGTTCGTCACTCTCTACGGGCCCGGTGAGGAGCTCGCCCGCGCGGTCATCACCGAGGAGCAGCCGGGCTCGCTCACGTTCGAGATGCCGGACGAGCGCGTCGAGCTCTTCGCCGAGATCGACCTCGTCATGGAGGACCTGCCCTACCAGGACGGCGGCGACGTCCCCGACCTGCCGCACGCCCTCGACTTGTTCTCGGGGCTTTGAGGCGGAGTGGTGCCCCCGTTCGACTGATGGTCGGGTCGGTTGACACACACGGGGGCTCCTGGACACTGGTCCGATGCGCTCGAAGACGTCGCCGCGCACGCCGATGACTCCCGGCCGCGCAGGTGTGGTCGTCGCCGCGCTCCTACTCGTGGGGTGCGGGCGGATCGGCTTCGACGAGGGCCGGGGCGAGGACGGCGGAACCGTCGACGCGACGCTCGATGCGGGGGACGCCGACGCGCGAGCCGACGCCGTAGCCGACGCCGCCGGAGATGCGGCGACCGACGCCGATGCTGGCGGCCCGGATGTGTGGCCGCGCGTTTCCGTCGGCGATGGTCGCATTCAGGTTCAGGACCTCGTCGTCGACGGGAGCGGGGCGATCTACTTGACCGGCTACTTCGACGGAACCGCGAACTTCGGGGACGGCGACCGCGCGAGCGTGGGAGAGCGCGACGCCTTCGTCGTGAGCTACGAGCAGACGGGCGCGCATCGATTCACGCGAACCTGGGGGAGCGCCACCCGGGACGAAGGCGAAGCCGTGCTCCTCGATTCCGCGGGCGACCTCTGGGTCACCGGCTTCTTCACCGGAATGGTGGACTTCGGCGGTGGGACGAAGACCAGCGCCGGGGGGCGAGACGTCTTCCTGATGCGCATGTCCCGGACCGGCGAGCACCAGGCATCGTTCGCCTACGGTGGCGCCGGGGACGACGGCGGCGGGAAGCTCGCGCGCATCGGCAGCGTGGACGTCGTCCTCGTCGGATCCTTCGGTGACACCATCGACTTCGGAAGTGGGATGTTGAGCACGGGAGCGACCGCCGCCTGCTTCGTGGCCCTCATCGAACCATCCGGCAGCGACCGCTGGTCGAGGGCGTGGGGCGACGTGCGCTTCAACAGCTGCCGCGGCGTGGCGGTCGCGAGCGACGGGAGCATCTACGCCACCGGCTTCTACGAGGGCATGCTCGACTTCGGCGGCGGGGCCGAGCCCTATCGAGGTATCCAGGACGCGTTCGTCCTGGCCCTCACCGAGGATGGCGTCTACCGCTGGTCGCGCACCTTCGGCGCCAGTGGCTTCGACTACGGTAACGACGTCGCGGTCGATGACGCCGGAAGCCTCTATGTCTCGGGCTACTTCGAGGGCACCGCGGACATCGACCCGGGCGGTGGAGCGCTGACGGGCCAGGGCAGCCGCGACATCTTCATCGTCTCCTACGACCGCGACGGCGTGGTGCGCTGGCAGAAGAGCTTCGGCGGGCCCGGCTGTGACGAAGGCCGTCGCGCGATCACGACCGGCTCGACCGTCTATTTCACTGGCGCTTTCGAGGGCCCCGTCGACTTCGGCGGCGGTTCCCTCGTCACCGAGGGAGCCGACGCGTTCGTGGTCGCACTCGACACCGCTTCTGGTGCTCATCGATGGAGCGACCCGTTGGGCACCCCGGGTGCGGACATCGGGCGTGCCGTGGGTGTCCTGCGCGATGGGCGCGTCGTGGTCGCGGCCGCCGTCGATGGAGACGACACGGGGTGTGGAACGGCGACGCGGGCGAATCTCTACCTGGGGCCGGTGGGGCCGTGAGTGCCCGGCAACTTCGGGAGCGTCTGAAGTGTTGACTCCCATGCTTCTGTGCGTAGTTCGCGGCCATGGCCAGAGCATGGAAGTGGACGCTGATCGCATTTTCGACAATCGCGCTCGCGTGTGGTGATGACGGCGCCACGGCCGACACCGGCACGTTGGACACCGGCGTCGCCGATTCCGCCATCGATACCAACACGCCGATGCCCGACGCTGCCCCAGACGGGGATGCGACCGCGGACACGGGAATGGAGCTCGTCGGCATCGAGGCGGCGCTCTCGTCACCCGACGGCCCGGCAAACGTCAGGATCGAAGACGTGTTGGTGACCTACGTGAGGCCCGCCATCGGCGTCGACATCCCCGGGTTCTTCGTGCAGTCCGAGCCAATGGGGCCCGCATTGGTGGTGCAGGTCGACCCATCATCGGTATCCGCGGGCGACATGGTCAGCTTTCGTGTCACCGCGGTGGAGACGCGGATCGGCCACAAGCGAGCCAGCGCGATCACGGAGCTGGTCGTCACGTCCTCCGATAACGACATCAGCGGACTGGTCCAGGACGTGTCTTCCGCGGCGGATCTCGTCTCGAGTCTCGAGGACTACGCGCACGAGCTCATCGCCGTCGATCTCACGATCACCGGTACCCCCGAGGTAGGTGGAGAAGCCTTCACCCGCGCCGTCGTCGAGACAGCGGGAGTCACGGGGGAGCCGCTTCTCCAACTCCGCTTGCCCACCACGCTCTGGGACTCCTACCCCCTCGCCACTGGCTGCACGCTCCACATCGAGGGGACCCCATACTGGGCGTTCATGGACTTCGGACAGATCAGTGCTTGGGATGCCGCGGAGATCTCGGCGCTCTCCTGCCCTTGAGACCTCAGGGGAGACCTTTTTGTGAAGTGCGACGTCCAAGAGCACGCATGAACATCGTGTACCCGTGTGGCCTACTGTTGTTGGCCTGCAGCTCGACCCTCGCGTGCAGCGGGACCGCCACGCGCAGCCCGACGAGCTCCGTCGAATCGGACTGCGAGGCCGAAGAAGAAATGCTCCCCATCGCCCAATACCTGAACGGGGACGTCGCAACGGGTGAGCGCCTGCGTGCACTCCTGGAAGAGGAGGGCATCGACATCATCGAGTACGGCTCGTTGGGCCTCACGGTTGCGGCTTCCTCGTGTGATGCCGAACGGGCCCGGAGCCTCGTTCAGAATGCCATCGACGCGAACGGATTGAACGCGACGGTCATCCACTCCGAATCCCCCTGACAACTTCTCGCGCCGGCTGGCGGCGAGCTCATTCAAAGACACTCGCGCCGGGCCACGAAAATGTCGGTGTCGTCGGTCGGGCTCGTGATGTTCAGGTAGAGCTCGCGGCCCTCGAGCGTCACCGCAGGGTCCCCTTCGTCGATCCCGGCGCGCGAGAGGCTGGGGACCGGGATCGGAGTGCCGAAAGGTGAGTCGCGATCTGGTCGGCGCGCTACGTAGACATCGTTCGGGGCGCCCGCGTCGCTCATCTGATAGAAGAGCTCGAGGCCGTCGCGGGACACACCGGGGAAGCTCGCCAACATGCCCGTGAGGGTCGAGTCCACCGGCAGCGCGCCGGACCACTCTGCCGAGAGGTCATCGCGGGTCATCCGCCAGATCTGCCCCGTGGATCCTTCGTTTCCGACCGTGAGGAAGAGCTCGAGATGATCGCCGGTGACCGTGACGCCTCGAGGGTCGACCAGCGTCGTCAGCTCGCCACCGACGAGTGACGGCGTACCGAAGCTCTCGGTACGTGCGCCACGCGTAGCTACGTAGAGCTGAAAGTTGGATGGGCTGTCTCTGTCCGACTCGAAGTAGAGAGTGAGCCCATCGCCGGTCACCGCTGGCTCACCTATCGTACCCATGTCCCCCAGCTCATCCACCACATCGGGCGCCGCCCACACGCCGGCGGTGCTTCGCGTCGAGTGGAAGAGCTGCCCGGTGGCGCGGTTGCTCACGAAGTAGAGCTCCTGCCCGTCGGCGGTGACGGTCGGGCAGCAATCGAAGCTCGTCGAGTTGAGCGTCGTGAGGGGCTCGGGCGACGAGAACGGCCCGAGGGTGCAGCCCCCATCTCCGGCGTCTCCGGCGTCTCCCGCATCACCGCCATCGACGGCAGCATCCGGCACGCCCGTGTCCATCGGAGCGGCATCTGTCGCCGTCGCGACGCAACCCCGATCCGGTATGCACACCTGCCCAGCGCCACAGGAGCTGTCGTCCGGACGGTAGAAGCAGACGCCTTCGTCACACGAAGGGGTGGCGCACGGATCGGCCGCCGCGCATTCGCCGCCCGTGGTGCAACCCCCACCGCCGCAGGACGCGCCCGCACAGCCCGGATCCACGCATACCCCTCCCAGACACGAGGTCGCCTCCGGCGCATCGGTGGCCGTCGGACAGCGGATGCTGCGGCAATCGCGCGTGATGAGGACCGTGACCCCGAGAGTCCCGCTGAGCTCGAAGAGAATCGTGCGCTGGGCGACGAAGCCGCCCGTCGCGTCCACGAGAGTAGCGACAAGGCCGTGGTCGCCAGATTCGAGGCCGCTGATGTCGGCGATCCGATGTGCCTCGATCACGTCGTCGAGCACGCTCACCGAGACGCGCTGCTCGCGGATCGGAGCCGCTTCGTCACTGGGCCGTCCCTCGAAGAGCTCCAGCTCGACCGCGGCGAACTCGACCCCCGGCCGCAAATCCGTCTTCAGATCGACGAGGAGCGAGGAACCGTCCCCGCCGCCGCACCCGATGGCGGCGAAAACCGCCAAGGGGATGGTGAACGACGACCGCACTCGATGATCATACACCATGCGCCGAATGCGAACGGACGTTCCCCAGGGACGTGGCTGGAAACCCGAGCCTCATGGTCCCTATACTCCGCCGGTGCTTCGACCGCTCATCCTCGCTCTGCTTGCCGTCGGCTGTGGGTCGCGGTCGGGGCCGGCGACGGGGGTCGCCCCGCCCACCGCGGCAGGCGCGGTTCCGACGCGGGCCCGACCGAGCGAGCCCGTTGCGCGGGACACGGTCAGCACGTGCCGTTTGCTCCTCCCCGAATCCGAAGAGCAGATCTCTTTCGACGCCGAAGGGCTTCCGACGGCGCGTTACGAGGCCAGCGACGCCGCGGGCACGCAGTACGAAGAGCGGTACCTGCGCGACGAGCGCGGGCGGGTCGTCAGGATTCAACGCGAGGCCGTCGAGGGAATGGGCGAGGAGGGACCGCTTCTCGAAACGCGCGTGACCTACGCGGAAGACGAGGATTCCCGCCAGGTCGAGGCGCGCTACGATGACCCGGAGGAAGGCGTGAGAATCGTCCGCTGGACCTACGACGAGCGCGGGCGGCCCGTCAGCATCGAAGACGGATTCGAAGACCGACAGCCACGCGTGCGAACGTGCCGCTACGACGACCACGGGCGCGTCGCCACTTCCGACGAGCGCCTCTTCACGTACGCGAGCGATGCGGATTCCTTTCCCAACGCCGTTTCGAATCCGTGGGACCCACAGCAGCTTCTCCAGGTGTTGCGCCTTCCGGACGGCGTCTGGGTGTCGGATCCGGACCCGCCCGCGTACGTGGACCGCGCGCCCGGCCGCTATCTCGGCGAGTGCCTGTCGCGCTTGCTCGAGCCCTGCAGCTCGGTCTTCGCGCCGCCACCGCCGGGCGGTCGCCGCGCGCCGCGCCAACGAGCCCCGGCCTTCACACCCCTGCCCTCGCCGGAGGCCGTCGGGCGCGAAGCCCTGCGCTGTCGTGAAGGCGACGTCGACTCCGAGGATGCTTGCACGCTCACCGTCCCATACCGGCTCGAAGCACCCGCGGGTGGCGCGCTTCGTGAGGTCGCGGTGCTGAAGCTCGAGCGCGGACCCCAGCAGATGGAGAGTCACCACCTCGCCATCGCGACCGAGGCGGGCTGGTGGCAGGGCCCGAAGATCGCGGATGGTCCCTTCAACGGCAACCAGATGAGCGGCACCATGCACTTCCACACCCGGGATCCGGCGCTGCGCGAGCTCGTCGGGGGCGGTGATCCCGAGCTGCTGCTCCACTACGAGACCGAGCGCGCGTACGACGACGAGGAGGACGTCGATCACGAGCTCCAAGAGGAGGGCTATCTGGTCTGCAGAGATCTGGCCACCGTCGCGCTCCGCTGCGTTCGTATCGCCGAGCACGTCAGAGACGTCATCGAAGGCGGCGCGCGCACCATCGAGGCGCGAGCGCAGCTCTCGTTCCCGGGCGATGGCACGGTGCATGTCGAGAACGCACGCGGCGAGCACGAGGACGTCCCCCGCAGTGACTCGGATCTCGACGTCTTCTTCGAACCCTGACGTCGGGATTCGGCGACTCTGCGGGGACTGCGGCTGCGATGGAGGAGCTGCAGGTGCGGCGCCCGACGCCCGCTCAGAGCGACGTGAGGTCGACGTATTCGTCGAAGCCCGCGTAGGCGTCGAGGTCGGCGTCGATGAAGCGATCGGCGCGACAGACCTCGAGGAGCATCGCGGGCGGGCTCATCTTCTGATCGAGCTTCAGGAGCTCGCCGGCGAGGAAGCTCGCGCGGGGCCCGCTGGGTAGGGCGATCGCGTCGAAGGGCGCGGGATCCGTGATCTCCAGGATCGCCAGGTCCTCTGCGCGCGCTCCGAGCAGCTCTCGCATCTCGCGGAGCGTCATGTCCCGGTCGTTGGCAACGACGAAGAAGGAGGTCACATCGGCCCGGCCCTCGGCGACCTCCGAGAGCGTTGCGCGGTAGCTTCCGGCGAAGTGCTGCTCCGAGAAGTGGGCCGACGGATCGAATCCGCTCTTCTCCAGGTGCTTCAGCGCCATGAGGTGACCGTTCATGGAGAGGGGATCGACCCAGCTGGCTCGCTTGCCCCGCAGATCTCGGAGCGACGAGATGTCCGAGTCACGATGGACTACGAAGGTGGCTGCGCAGCCGGTGGCCCCGTAGCGCACGATGGTCAGCAGCCGGCTCACGAGGAGCCGAACCCGCGACGCCACGAAGGGCGTCACCCAGGCCATCTCGACCTCGCCCCTCGACACGACGTCGGCGAGCTGCCCGTAGTCTCTCGCGACGGTCACCTCCACCCGTTCACCGAGCCAGCCGCCCATCCAATCCGTCAGGACCGCGGCGCGCGCGGTGGCTGCGACCTCTCCACGGTCGGGTGGGAGCATGAGCCTCACGTTGCGGATGGTAGAGGTTCGTCGCTTCCGCGCCTATCCTCTCCGGCCTCATTCCTGCATCTCCGCTGCGGCGGAAATAGTCGCCCCGTCAGTGATAACCTCGTGGCGTGGCGCGAACCGCGACCCTCGCGACGCTCGCGGCGCTCCTCGGAGCGTGTGGCGGCGACGACGCATCGACCCCTGACACGGGGCTCGTCGTGGATGCGGGCGCCGCCGATGCCGTCCTCCTCCCTCCCGACATCCCTTGGCTCAGCGATGGCGTGCCACCGGTGGCGCTCGCTCCCTGCCCGGAGGGCTGGCGCGAGGTCGACCGCCGCGTCGTGGAGTGCGAGCCCTATCCGGACGACGGCCCCGCGACCTGCGGTCCGGGCGAAGCCCACTTCCCCGGGGAGCCCGGTTGTCGCCCGCTGGGAAGCGCCTGCCCGAGCGGAGACTACGCGGAGGATCTCCCGGCGAGCGGTGTCCTCTACGTCCAGGCGGGACCGACCGGAGGTGACGGCTCGATGGGAGCGCCGTTCGGCTCCCTCGACGAGGTGCCCTGGGCCACGCTCTCGCCAGGCGACACGGTGGCCCTCTCCAAAGGACGCTTCGCCGGGACCATTCCCCTCCGCGCTGGCGTGCGTCTGGTCGGCGCCTGCGCCGCCGAGACGATCCTCGAAGGGGCGAGCCCACCCCTGGCGATCCTGATCAGCGTACAGAACGGGGGTGAGGCTGCGGTGGTCCGCGAGCTGACCATCGATCATCCGATGCAGAACGCTCTGGTGGTTCCGGGTGGGCGTTCGCTCGAGGTCGAGGCGGTCGCGGTGAACACACCCCTGGGCCGCGGTCTCTACGTCGATGGCCCGGACGCCGAGGTGTCGCTGCGAGACGTCGTGATCCGGGAGACCACGGAGAGCACCAGCGTCGGCGGGCGGGGCCGGGGGATCGTGATCGATGGAGGCGGCGTACGCCTCGACGCGCAGCGGGTGATCCTGGATGCCAACGTGGGCTACGGCCTCGCCGCCATCGGGGACGACATCGAGCTCACCCTCACGGATGCCCTCGTCCGGGACACGCAACCGAGTGGCGCCGGCAACAATGGCTTCGGCGTCTTCGTCCAGGGGGCCCGCTCAGAGGTCACTCTCTCACGGGTGGTGATCGACGGAAATCACGACGTGGGAGTCGTCGCCAAGGGAGCGGGCGCCGTGATCACGCTGACCGATTCGATCGTCCGCAACACCCGATCGCTTCAATCGAGCCGCGTTCATGGTCGCGGCATCAACGCGCAGGAGGCGTCGCGCGTCGTCGCCGAACGCGTGGTCGTCGCTGGAAATCGGGCGGAGGCGATCTTCGCGGTCGAGGAAGGCACCGAGGTCCTGCTGAGCGATGTCGTGATTCGCGACACCCTCGCCGAGGAAGCGGACGGCACCGGCGGATTCGGCGTCTTCGGAGGCGAGGGCGCGGTGATCCGCGTGACTCGTGGCGTACTCTCCGGCAACCGCGACGTCGCCATCCTCGCGGGCACGGAGGCCCAGGTCTTCCTCGAGGACGCAGCCATCTATGACACCCTCCCGGCCGAAAACGATGGTCTCGGGGGGCGCGGCGCGCTCATCGGACTCTCGGGGTCGGTGATGATCCGCCGCGTGCTCATGGCGGAGAACCACGATCTCGGGCTCCTTGTCGACGGCGCCTCCGGGGACGTGGAGGACCTCGTCGTTCGCGACCCGGTCGGTACGGCGGAGGACCCGCTCCTCGGAGCGGGGGTTCACGTGCAGGAGGGCGGTTCGCTGCGCGGCGCCCGGGTTCGCATCGAGAACGCTCACACTCTAGGCCTGGGGGCGGTGAACGAGGCGACACTCGATCTCTCCGACGTCTCCGTCGGCATGGTCGCCTCGGTGTGCGCGGCGACGTCTTGTCCCGACACCCCCTTCGGCTACGGCCTGGTGGCAGGTGCCAGCGATCTCTCGCTCTCGCGATTCGAGATTGTCGGCAGCTCGCTCTGCGGCATGCTGCTGACGACCACGAGCTCCGACCAGATGCTGAGCACGCGCTTCGAAGATGGGCTGGTCGCCGGTTCTCCGCTCGGGCTCTGCGTACAGGTCGCGGGCGCCGACCTCGACGTCATCGCTCGCGGAGTCCGCTTTCGCGACAACGAGACGAACTTGGACGCGACGACGCTCCCCGTGCCCGGCGCGCCGGCATTCGGCGGAATCGACGTCACGCCCTGACGGCGGGCTCACGGCGTTCGGAGTTCGGTGACGTCCCCTGGGCACCGCTGCCACACGTCTCTTCGCTCATCGCGCTTCCCTGCACGCTTCGAGAATCTCCACGTAGAGCGAAGGATGGTTTTGTAGCTGGTGGTGCATGACGCCGCCATAGCGGAAGGTCTCGATGGGGAAGTGCGACTCGCGGAGCTCGTTGCCCTCGGCGCTGGGGTCACGCACGAGGAGGTCGCCGATGATTCGTCCCAACCTGTTCTCGGGGTCGGTGGTCACGGTCGCCGACAGGAAGTAGTGGCGCGCGTGCGGCAGTAGGCCCGGATCGGTCGCGGCATCCCGATTCGTTTCGAGCCACTCCGGGTCAACCACGTCACCGGCGCTGAGGTCCTTGATCCCTGCGCTCCGTCCGTCGAAGATCCGCGCGCCGATCTGAGCGGCGGGGAGGTCGACGACCTTCAAGGCGTTGCCGATGACCTGGCTCAGCTTCGCGAGGGGTGCGCCGTGGTGCGGAGCACCGAGGCAGAAGACGCGCCGCACCAGGCTCGGCCAGGTGAAGCCTCGTTCCTCGGCGTGATGAATGGCGCTCCGGAGGACGAGGCCGCCCATGCTGTGGCCGAAGAGCGTGAGATCCCCGACCGTGGTCGGATAGGCCTCCACGAATCGCTCGAGCTGCGCGGCGAGGAGCCGCCCGTTGTCCGAGACCCTGCGCCCGGAGTTGTAGCGCACGTAGACGGGGGTGAAGCCGAGGTCCGCTTCGAGGAGCGTCCCGAAGGTCGTGGCCGGGTCCCCGTGATAGCGCTCCGCGTCGAGACACCAGGACCACTCGGTGGTGCCGAGGCCGTGTACGAAGAGCGCGACCGCCGGGCTCGGCGCTCTCACCACCCGCTCCAGCACGCCGCGTTCGGGCGACACGTAGTCATCACCCACGCGGAGGAGCATCGACATGTCCAGCCCGTTCTCGGATTCGCTGAGGTGGTCTCCCACGGCGGCGTTGACGAGCCCGATCGCTGCGTCTCCCACCCACGCACGCGTCCCGGCCGCATCCGAGCGCATCGGCAGCGCGGGTATCACCCGTCCTCCTTCGAGCGCTCGCCACCGAGGCTCGTCGACCTCTGCGACGCGATCGATGACGAAGTCGCTCAGCCACTCGACGCCCCGATTCACGGCCTTCACCGTGCCGAGTACCCCGGCCGTCGAGACACGGCGGGCATCGTCGACGACGCGCGCAGGCTCCCGCAGCGGCTCGATGGCGTCGGTGACCCGCCGGACGCTCCGCGCGGTGGACTCGTGCCCCACACCGACGAGGTCCGTGGTCGCGTCCACGGCGTCGTGGATCAAGGCCTTGAGCCCGCGCCAGCGCTGGGTAGGAGTCATGGAGGTGAGTGTAGCTCGACGATCCGCGTCGGAGTCGGCGGTATCCTTCCACCACGGGCAAGAAGCGCGAGCCGGCGAGATCGGGGAGCCGGACGACGAATGTCGTCCACGACGACGCTCAGAGCGAATGGTCGTCGTAGACCATGCCCATCGGGCCGGACGGCGCGCGTTCGGCCGGGGTGCTGCCGGTGGCGGGTCGGTTGCCGCCCATGCCCGGCGCACCGCCCATGCCGCCCTCGTAGGTCAATCCGGGCGCGGTGATCGCCGCGGAGATGCGAAGGACGCCGATCGAGGGGCCTCCAGGCCCACCGGCGCCCCCACCGCCAGCGCCGCCTTCCCCGCCGTCTCCACCGTTTCCCCCGGCGCCAGCACCTGGGAACGTCGAACAAGTGCCGGTGGCAGTCGTAGTTGAGCCCCCCCCACTGCCTCCACTGCCGCCGGCTCCTCCCATGCCGCCATCACCGCCCCGTCCCCCCGGGCCTCCCGCTCCGCGATGCAGAATCGTCCCGTTCGCCAGGAGGGCCACGGCGTTGACGAGAAGGACGGCGATCGACGCACCGCCTCCCCCACCTCCGCCGCCACCCGTTCCCTGACATCCACCGGAGCCACCGCCGCCGCCGCTCCCGCCGATGGCGTTCAGGACCGAAGCGCCCCCACCGCCGCCGCCGCCGCCCGGCCCCGGCGCTCCATCGTCACCCGGGCCGCTGAGGGCGGGGACGTACGAGCCGCCGTCGACCAATCCGAGAGCCATCGCCGGCGCGCCCTGCATTCCACTCTCTGCGCCGTCGGCCGGCCCCCCTCCGCTGCTTTCCGTTATTTGGCAGTTGGTGACTGCCGAACCTCCAGCGCCCGCGGTTCCTCCGGTGAGTTGTCCCCTGGCCCCGTCCAACCCATCGCGGCAGGCGTAAGTGGGCATGCAGTCGTTCGACGGACCCGAGTCCCCGCCCTGGCCCCCGCGGCCCGAGCTGCGTCCACCGGCGCAGCTCACCGCCGCCCCCCCGCCTGCCCCGAGAGGCCGGCCCCGAGGCGATCTTCGCCGTCCATCCCCGGGTCCCCAACGTTCCCCATCGCTCCGCTGGACCCGCTCGCTCCACCTTCCCCAGGCGCTCCATCGCCGGCGAAGAGCTCGCACGCGACGATGCGGATCATCCCCGGGCTGTCGATCACCCGGATGACGTAGGAGCTCTCGCCCGGCGTCGTGGCGGTGGCGGACTCGATCGTGAGGAGCTGGAGCTCCACGTCGCTGCTCAGCCGTTCGCCCAGGACGGCCGTCGTCGCGCCGTGGAGCACCGTCGCCGCGTCGCTGCGGCTGGTGAACGTCGCGTCGTAGCCGCCGTAGAGCGAGATGCCCGACGCGAGCCGTACCGGCTCGGATTCGGTGTACTCGCCCGCCGCGATGTAGACCTCGGACCGCGTCGCGTTGATCGCCGCGTCGATGCCGGCTTGGATCGAGGCGAGGGGCGCATCTGGCGTCCGACCGTCCCCACCCGGCGCTGCGCCTGGCGCCACGAAGATCGCCGAGTCGAAATCGCCATCGATGCCGTCGCAGTTCGCGTCGTAGAAGTCGACGTCGGGCGGGTCGGGGATCCCCGGCTCGCAGTCGACGCACTCGCCCATGACGCAGGACAGGCCGGGACCACAGATGTCGCCCTCGTCGGGGAGGCCGTTGCAGTCGTCGTCGAGGCCGTTGCACACCTCTCCGTCCATCGAGGGCACGCACGCGGGGGCGTCGGGGCCGACGTCGCCGCTGTCGGCGCTCCCATCGACGGTCGCGTCGGGGAACTGGAACTTGCCGAAGTCGTCCAGCGCCGTGCAGGCGCTCAGGGAGAGCAGGATCGCCAGGGGCAGAAGGCGGGGCATCAGAAGCTTCCCGTCACGGTCAAGCCGCCGCCCCCCGGGGCACCGAAGGGGACGATGGCCGCGCTCGCGCCCTCGCCGTCGTCCGCGCCCACCCCCGCGAGGCCGAGCGCCATCAGCGTGCCACCGAGCACGCCGCCGACGACGGCGGTCACGAAGAGGACGGTCGACACCGACGCGAAGGACGACGCGGTGTCGCGGTCGTCCCGGAGCGACGCCGGGCAGATGTCGTCGACGCACTGCGTCTCGAGATCGCTGTAGGTCCCGTGGGCGATCAACCCAGTGACCAGAGAGCTCGCGCCGATGAGCGCGCTCACGCCGAGGACCACGACGCCGGGCAAGGTGAGCGGGCTCGGGCTGGCGACCCTCACCGGCTGCAGCGTCACGGGCTCGACCATCTCGGTGGCTGGCTCCGACGCCTCGCGACGTCTCATCTCCTGCGCGCGCGACACGGCGCCTTCACGAGCCGAGTGATCCTCCGGGACGGCGTCCACGAAGCGCTCGTAGGCGTCGGCCGCTTCTCCCCACCGCTGCAGCTTCTCGAGCGCGACCGCCTCGTTGAAGATCATCTCGGCGCGGCCGCTGAGGCGATGGGCGTCGCGGAACTCGCGGAGCGCGTCCTCGAAACGGTTGTCGGCCAGGTACTCCTGGCCCAGGCGAAAGTGCTCGACGGCCGCCTCGTCCCCCTCTTCCTGCGCGTACGCCAGAGAAGGAAGGAGCACGGCAGAAAAGACGAACAAGAAGACGGCCGAACCCGACCTCATGGACACATCCTAAGAGACCGTGAAGAGAATGGAAAGGCGGTCGCCGCCAACGACGAATTCTAAACCCCGGCTAGATCTCTGCCTTCCAGGACCGCGTTCGTCATGACCACAGGGGCTATTGCGCCGCGTTGTCGCGATCGAGCGCGACGCGCCCGGCATGGTCGTCACGACCGAGCCCGCCACCGTGTACCACGCGTTTCGTCGACTCGACCTCGACATGCAGATTCCGGTCGAGGGGGTCGAGGCACCGACGCTCTTGCCTCCTCCGACGCCCACCGGCCCGGGTGCGGCGAGCGCGCCGCTCACGATCACCTTCCCGATCGGCGCGACAGACGTTCCAATAGAGCTCTTCGACGGTGACGGCAAAGACGCGACGACCGAGGATCGCATCGACGGAACCGGCACGCTTCGCGCGTCGATCACGCTTCACTTCTGGCTTCATTTCGACTGGCAATCTCTTTCGCCGACCGAGGCGCTCTCCGCACTCGATGACGCCCTCGACACACTCGAAGACCTCGCCGACGCGCTTCGCCTGGGCCAAGTGGTACGGCGGCGACAACGGTCAATCTCCACCCACGGCGCGCATCACCTCCCAGGGCGGACTGCTCGTCGCGTCGACCTCCGCATCGCTCGAAGCGATCCCGGGCGGACTGTGGCTCTTCGAGGTCCCTGTTCCGAACGGGACGATCGACTTCGCGCCGACCTCTTCCGTGACCACCGGCGCGATCGACTTCACCTCTTCGGCCACCTGCATCATGCTTCCCGCGGCGAGCACGGCGACGACCCCGTTGCCTACAGGTCTCGCCACCGTCGGCGTCGAGGCGCTCCCCGCGACGCCCGCGATGCACCATCAGTAGCGAGATCCGGGGGCTCACCCCGCTGTAATCGACGACACGCTGGCGCGGCACACGGGCAAGAGCATCTCGTCGGCGGGGATGCATCGTGACCCGCTGTTGTCGTGCGAGGGTTGGAGGCCGTGACTCCGTCGGGCCCGAGCGCTCAGGCGTAGACCTTGCCGGACACGAAGCCGTTTCCGGGATCGCCGGGCTCGTCGCTGACGAAGAACTCGACGAGTAGATCCTGCAGCTCCTCCATCGTGACCTGACCGTCGCTGTTGGCGTCGGCCCGGCTGAACGCGTCGGCCGCCTGCGCGGTCGAGGCATCCATCGACTTCAGGTAGTGCTCGTACTCGTCGAGATGAATCCCGCCGCTGTTGTCGAGATCGAGAGAGTTGAAGGTCGCGAGATGAGCCTCGGTGACGAACGCGGGCGCCTTGCCGTCGCGCTTTATCTCGGTTGCCACGCCGTCGCACATGTCGACCCACTCATCACTGGAGATCTTCTCTGACCCGCCGCAGCGCTCGGAGATGGCCTTCCAGGTGCTCTTCTTGGCGTCGAGGAGGCGCTTGAACGCATCGTCGCTCTCCTGCCAACCCTTGGCGGTGGCGAGCTTGTAGACGTGGGACGCCATGTCATCGAACTCGATCTGTCCGTTCTGGTTGCTGTCGATGACGTTGAAAAAGTCGAGGTACTTCTGCTTTTGAAAGTCGCTGGCCATTGTCGTCTCCGTCCGTCAGGGAAGCGGGAGAAACCCGGTGCTTTGCAGAAAGCTGACATACAAGCCGAGCAGTTTGCGGTCAAGAGGTGGACAGAGGACGCCCTGACCCTCTAGCGCGGCCCCCGTCGTGAGTCGGGCGAGTAGCCGTGGTGCACGCGCGTGCTCGCGATACCCTACGAGCGGTCGGTCCAGTGGGCGCTGCTGGAAGTAGGGCACGAGACTCCGGAGTGGATTATCCTCCGGCAGGCGACCCGCGGACACCTGTCGGTGCCAGCGCTCACTGGGGACCAGCTCGATGTCGTATCCCTGTTCCCGAAGCCACCCGACGAACCACCGCCAGCTAACGGGCGCGGGGTTGGCCATGTTGAAGCCCCGCCCCAACGAGCTCTCGCGGAGGGACAAGTTCACCACCGCCGCGGCCACGTAGTCGACGGGAACGAGATCGAGCATCTGATCCTGATCGGGCGCCGTTCCCAGGAGAATGCAACCTTTGATGATGCGACAGGTGACATCCTCGGTGTTCCAGACGCCAGTCCCGGAGTGCCCTGCCACCAAGCCAGGTCGATAGGTCGTGACCGGGAGCCCTCGGTCTCGCGCGTGGGTTACGAGCTGGTCGGCGACCCACTTCGTCTGGATGTAGCCGACGTCGTAGCCGCGTGACGCGAGGTAGTGCGCGCTGTATCCCCGCTCGGCCGGAACTCCGCCTGGCTGACCGACGACCGGAAAGCTGGAGAGATGATGAACCGGCGTCAGGCGGCCCGTCGCACCCAGCCTCAGCGCTTCTCGAACACCGACGACGTTTGGGCCACGCAGGGCCCGATAAGGAAGGGCGAAGTTGAGCCGGGCTGCAGCGTGGTAGATGTGGTCGGCCTCGGCGAGGGACTCCCACGTGCTGGCGTCGAGCCCGAAGCGCGGGAATGCCACGTCTCCGTCGACGACCTTCAAGCGTCGTTCCCGGTCGGGGTGTGTGAGCCCGTACCCGTCGAGGGCGCGCAGCAATCGGGCGCGAGCGCCGTCGCCTCGGTCCCGCACCACACACTGGATCTCGGCCGACGTCTGCTCGAGCAGGCGATGGACCAGGTGTGCCCCGATGAACCCCGCGGCCCCCGTGACCACGACCATCTGGGGATCGGCGGTGTGTGTGATGTCGCGCCCGGTGGGTGCGATGGACGCATCGAGCTGGGCCTCGGCGTCGAGGTCCACAGATTCGGAGGACTCCGACTCGGCGGATGCAGAGCGGTCCCCTTCTCGGGCCGTTCTCTCCTCGAGGCTCGTCACCGTCGCGTGTTCCAGCAGCGTCATGGTGGCGACTTCGATTCCGAGCTTGTTCCGGAGCCGATTGGAGAGTTCGACGGCCATCAGCGAATCCAGGCCCTGATCGACGAGCGGCATGTCATCGCGCACACGCTTTGGGTCGTTCCCGAGTATCGCTGCTACCTCTCTCCGTATCAGGGTCTTGCGATCGACCTCGTCGCCTCCCGTGCCCATGGTCGCCTCGACCAGCGATTCGGTCAGGCGTTCGAACTTGGGGCTCTCCCGAAGGCGCGGCATCGCCCGGATGAGCCGCGCGTGATCCATCGCCGATACCATCAGTTGAGGTGGGGCGGCAGGGTTACGCATCATCTCGCCCAGCACCGCCAGGAGGCGAGCGACGGGGATGGTGTCCACGCCGAGGCTCGCGAGGAAGCTGGCCGTCTCTCGCGTCTCCGCGACCACGCCCACCTCCGCCACGGCTCCCCAGTCGATCGAAAGCGCTGGCTTGCCGAGCGCACGCCGATGATGAGCGAGGGCATCGAGCATCGTGTTCGCCGCCGCATAGGACCCCTGGAAGAGGGTTCCCAGCTCGGCGGACACCGAGCTGAAGCACACGAAGTGCTCGAGGGGATCCGACTCTGTGAGCCTGTGGAGATGGAAGGCGCCCCAGGCCTTCGGGGCGAGCACTTCGTGAAGGGTCTGTGCGCTCATGCGCGCGACCGGCTCGTCGCGCAGCACCATGGCGAGATGGAACACGCCGTGGACGGGGGGCATCGTCGCCCGCACCTCGGCGAGCACTGCGGCGAGGCGTGATGAGTCGCTGACGTCGCAGGGCCACACCCGGACGTCGGCGCCGGCGCGGCCCAGGGCCTCGACGCGTTCCCGGTCGGATTCGCTCTGAAGGCCGCGTCGTCCGAGCAGCGCCACGTGGCGCGCGCCACAGGCGACGAGCCACTGGGCGAGCGCGAAGCCCAGCCCTCCCAATCCGCCGGTGATCACGTGAGTACCGGGTAACGAGAGCTTCGGTGCCGCGGCGGGGACGACGGTACGCGACTCGGTGCCGGTCGAGATGACGAACTTGCCCGTGTGTTCCGCACGCGAGAGGGCGCGCAAAGCCGGCACGGTCTCCGAGAGTGGAAAGCGTCTGTACGGCAACGTTCGCATGCGCCCACGGGCCACGTCCTCGAGGAATCCGCGCATCACTGCGCCGGCTTCCTCCGGGCGTTCACTACGCAACGCGTCGACATCGGCGCCGAAGAACGCGCGGTTCTCCAGGAACGGGTGAAGATCGAGGCGCCCACCTTCTTCCATGTCGCGCCGGCCGAGCTCGACGAATCGTCCGTAGGGCGCGAGCGCATTCAGGCTCGCGTGCAGGGCGTCGCCCGCCAGGCTGTTGACGACGACGTCCACGCCCCGCCCATCGGTCCACGCGCGCGCGTCGTCGACGAAGGCCAGCGAACGCGAGTCTCCGACACGTTCGGCGCCGAGCGCCAAGAGCATCTCGCGCTTTTCCGCCGAGCCCGCCGTCGCCATCACGCGCGCGCCGATGGAGTGCGCGAGCTGGATGACCGACAGACCCACACCACCCGTTCCCGAATGAACCAGCACCGTCTCGTCGGGCCGCAAGCGCGCCAGATTCAAGAGAGCGTGGTACGCGGTCAGGAAGACCATGCCAATAGCCGCAGCTTCGTCGAAGGTGACGTCGTCGGGGAGCTTGGCGACGAGCGCCGCGGGGCAACGCACGACGGAACCGAGGCCTCCGCCGACCAATGCCAGGACCCGGTCTCCCACTTCGACTCCGTCGACTCCCGGACCGACGCGACGCACTACACCAGCGGACTCCTGGCCCAGCTCGGACGCCGAGGCGGCCCTCTCGCGGGACTCCGCGAGGAGGCCGACCGCGCGGGTCACGTCCTTGAAGTTGAGCGACGTGGATGCGACGTCGACCGATACCCACCCCTCGGGGAGCGGGTCGTCCGAGACTTCGAAGAGCGAGAGCGACTCCACGAGACCTGGCACCGTCAGCACCATGCGGCAATCCCGTGGCGGCGCTTCTCGTTGGAGGTCGCGGAGCGCGGTGGGGTTCAGCCGCCGAACGAAGCGTCTCGAGCCTCGCAGCGCAACTTCGTCGTCCACGCCTCCGCGGATCTCCGTCCACAGAGCGTCGACGTCCGCCTCGTCGTCGATGTCCAACAAGCGCAGGTCGAGGTCGACGCGCTCGTTTCGAAGCGAGCGACCGAGGCCCCACGCCAGGGCCGCGGCGGGCTCGCTCGACGGCCCATCGACGGCCCATGCCTGCCGCGTGACGATGACGAGTGGATGGGACCCGGCGCGGCCCTTTTCGGGGATCGCCTGGGCGAGGCGCGCGATCGAGAACGTGCCGTGGCTCTCGGCGTGCGCGATGGCCTCTTTGCCGTCCGGGACATCGAGGTTCCACAGATGGAGCACGCCGTGGAGCGAGCCCCCGAGGATTCGCGCCAGATGCGCCTCGTCCGGGGCGTCGGCCTCTCGTAGCGTGATCACCTCGGCCCCCGTCGTTCGAAGGCGTTCGGTCATGGCCGCGCCCACGCCCCCGGCGTCCTCGAACACGACCCAACGCTGGCCCGTCGTCGGCGCCGCCGCGGACTCTTCTTTCCGCGGCTCGCTGCTCGCCGAGATCCGAGGGCGCCGGGCCAGGAAGACCGCGCGCGCCGACGGGTCGGGCGCGGCCGTCCGGACGACCTCGCGAAAGCCGTGCTCCTGCAGAAGCGACTTCCAATCAGATGGTGACAAGAGTGCGTGATCGTCGCGGCGTGGGTCGCCCTGAAAGCTCCACCAGCCTGGCAGCATTCCGAAGAACAGCTCACTGGTCCGGTAGCGCTCCACCAATTCCGCCAGCACGAAGACGCCATCGGGAGCCAAGAGCTCGCCGATCGCCTCGAGTGCGCGGTCGAGTCGGGACATGACGTGCAGCACGTCCAGACCGAGGATCACGTCGAAGGACCCGGGGGCCAAGCCTCGTTCTTGCGCGGGCTGCTCGAGGTCGAAGATCTCGAAGCGAAGGAACGGGAGGTCTTGGAACCGCTCCTTCGCGCGCTGCAAGAACAGAGGCGAGACGTCGGTGAAGCAGTAGTCGACCTCGCGATCCGGCAGGGCACGAACCATCGCGGCCGTGAGGCCCCCGGTTCCAGCGCCGACCTCGAGAATCCGCAGGGGCCGGCCGACGGGCCGAGCCGCGTCGAGCGCCTCGATCACCGACTGCACGGCGGCCGCTGCAGAAGCGACCGAAGGTGCGTGTTGGTAGAGGTGCTCCAACAGGCTCGACGAGCCGTCGACGAAGATCAACTCGACGCCGCTCATCTTCCCAGCCAGTGCGTCGGCCAGGTGGGACCCGCACCGGCGGAGCAGCCGAAGCTCGGCCTGCGAGGCAGGGTAGCGAAAGTAGAGCTCTCGCCAGGTGGCGCTCGGTTCGGGTCGCCCCGGATCGCGCCGCACCTCGTAGGACCCGGCTTCGAGGCCGAGCACGCCGTCCACGACGAGAAAGCCGAGGTAGCGTGCCAAGAGCGCATCGTGCTGCGGATCCACCCCGAGGGAGCGACCGAGCTCTGTCGCCGTGAAGCGATCGGCGAGCGCCGGCTGCCATCCCAGGTTCCTGAGTGCGGACACGATGTAGTCCGTGGCCAGCGCTTCGAGCTCTGCTTCGCCGTCCCCGATGTCGACGCGCCGAACCTGCCACCGTGGCGCCTTTCCTCCAGCTGCGGCGAGCTGGTCCAATCGCGGGATCCACGAGGCATCGTGCTTGCCATCGAGCGGCGCATTCACCCAGCGCGGGGAATAGAGCAGTGGGTCGAAGTCGGCGACCGTCGCTGGCCGCGACAGTTCCGTGCAGCGTGCGGTGAGGTCCTCCATCTCGATGAGGAGCCGGCCCTCTTCATCGAAGGCCAGAAGGTCACCCACCAGATCCTGACCGTGCCCGGCGTGGAGCTGGAGGAAGCACTGGATGCGTCGCGTCAGGGTCCCGTGCACCCGCATGCGCCGAATGGCCACCGGCACGGCCAGGCCGTGGAGCTCCGGCGCCGCGCCGGCGAGGAGCTGTAAACACGCGTCGAGCACGGCCGGATGAAACGAGTAGGCCTCCACCTTCGAGAGCGATGCTGGGACCTCGATCTCGGCGAAGGCCCGCCGCGGACCCACGTGCAAAGCCCGAATGCCACGGAATGAGTCCCCGTAGGAGAAGCCGAGTCTCTCGAAGCGCGCGTAGCAGGCCTGGTGGTCGAGTCGGATCGGACAGGATTGCCGAAGTGCCGCTGCGTCGATCACCGGCACGGAGGAGCGGTCGCGATGCAGCCACCCACTCGCGTGGCGGATCCAGTGATTTTCGGGGCCGCGTCCGAAGACCTCCCATTGCTTCGAGGCCGGGTCGACCTGGAGCTCGAGAGCGTGACGGGTGTCTCGCTGCACGAAGAACGCCTGCTCGAAGCGCACGTCGTCGAGGCCTCCCGGGAGGCCCCCGAAGAGCTCGCTGCCGGCGGCGAGCGCCATCTCCACGTATCCCGTGCCGGGGAAGACCACCGAGCCCTGCAGGACGTGGTCGGCGACCCAGGGGAGACGACGCGTGTCGATCGTCGGATTCCATCGGGGTGCGGGCGCCATGGTCCGCCGGCCGATCATCGGGTGACGCGCGGCGCCGATGCGCGTCTCCTCCGAGCGCTGGTCCTCCCGCCAGAAGGGCTGCCGTTGAAAGGGATAGCTCGGCAGGTCGACGCGCTTGCCGGCATTGATCTCGGCCCAGTCGAAGGACAGGCCGAGCTCGTAGAGGCGCGCAGCAGCCGTCAGGAGGGTCTGATGTTCCGGAGCGTTCCGGCGCAGCGAGGCGAGCGCGGGTCGGTCCGGGGCCTCGGACATCAAGGCATTCGACAGAACGGGGTGGGGGCCGACCTGGAGGAATGCAGCCGCACCGCGGCTCACGAGCGCATGGATGCCGTCTTTGAACCGGACGGGGTTCTCGACGTTGCTCGCCCAATAGGCCCCGTCGAGGAGGCGCTCGCCGACCCATGTCCCCGAGGCGGTCGAGAACATGGACACCGATGCAGGCACGGGCACGAGCGTGCTCAAGGCGGAAGCGAGGTGCTTCGCCACCGGTGCCATCTGCGGGCTGTGGTAGGGAACCTCGACCGACAGTCGGCGCTGGAAAGCGCCGACCCTGTCGAGGGCCTCCGCGATCTGCTCCAAAGCGTCGTGCTCGCCGGCCAGGGTCACGGAGTCGCCGCTGTTGATGGCGGCGATGGCGACGCGATCTTCGAGGCCGCGGAGAAAGTGCGTCACCGCGGTCGCCGACAGTCCCACCGCGAGCATCGTGCCGGAGCCGGCGGTTTCGGCCTGCAAGCGACTGCGATGATGGATGACCAAAGCGGCCTGCTCGAGCGTCAAGGCGCCTGCAGCCCATGCAGCCGCTGCTTCGCCGATGCTGTGTCCGATGATCAGGTCGGGTCGCAGCCCCCAACGCCGCCAGAGCTCCGTCAGGGCAACTTGAATGGAGAAGATGGCTGGTTGGGCGTGCTCGGTTCGATCGATGAGCGAGGCCTCCTCGTCAGCCGCCAGCACTTCCAGGACCGAGACGCCGTGCTCGAGCCCGGCAAACAACGCGTCACAACGCACCATCGCGTCGCGAAAGACATCGGACGACGCCGAGAGCTCGCGGCCCATCCCAAACCACTGCGGCCCCATCCCCGTGTAGACGAAGGCGACCTGAGGCCGAGCCGCCGGCACCGGTGCAACGGGTTGATCCATCGCGTGCGAGATCGCGGCCGTCAGCGATGCGCGATCGGCCCCCACGACACCGCGACGGTATGGGTGGTGGTCTCGCCGAGCGCTCGCCGTATGACAGAGGTCGGCGAGCGGAATGGCGTCGTGTTCGAGGCACTCTGTGAGCTGCGCCAGGCGGGCTCTCAAGCCGGCCTCGCTACGACCGGAGACGGTCAATAAATGCGGGCCTGGGTGAGGTGTGCTCCTCGCTGGCGCGGGCGGGGCGTCCCCGAGGATGACGTGCGCGTTCGCACCGCCGAAGCCGAAGCTGTTCAGCCCGGCGTATCGCGGTCCCTCGGGCCACGGTGTGGGCGAGGTCACCACCTCGACGCCGAGCAACTCGAAGTCGATGGCGGGATTCGGACGTTCGACGTGGAGGCTCGGCGGAATGGTGCCGTGATGAAGCGCCAACGCAGCCTTCACGAGACCAGCCACGCCTGCGCCCGACTCGAGGTGGCCTATGTTGGTCTTGACCGAGCCCACCAGGAGCGGGCGCGCGCGATCGCCTCCGAGCGCGGCACTCAGCGCACGGACCTCGATCGGATCGCCCACGGGCGTCCCGGTACCGTGAGCTTCGACGTACTGAACCTCGTGGGGGGCGAGGCCAGCCTGCGCGAGGGCGCTTTCGATCGCCGCGACCTGGGCACTCTGGCTGGGCACCGTGATGCCACGGGTGTGACCGTCTTGATTACTCACCGTGGCCTTGATGACGGCGTAGACCCGATCCTCGTCCCGTAGCGCATGCGCCAGAGGCTTGAGCAGCACCACGCCGGCGCCGTCGGAGCGGACGTAGCCGTTGGCGCGGGCGTCGAAGGCGAAGCAGCGCCCGTCGGGGGAGAGCATCGACGCCTGGGCGAAACCGATCGTCGTCTCGGACTTCAAGATGAGGTTGATCCCGCCGATGAGCGCGTGGTCGATGACTCCGTCCCGGAGGTAGCGACAAGCGACGTCGGTGGCGACGAGCGACGACGAGCACGCCGTGTCGATCGTCATGCTCGGCCCCTTGAGATCGAAGATGTACGAGATCCGGTTGGCCGCGATGCTCCCGGCGGTGCCGAGGTTGGTGTAGGCGTCGATGAGGTGCCGGTTGCTCGGCGCCTTCTGAATCTCGGCGTAGTCGAAGCTCGACTGGCCCACGAACACCCCGCACGGCGTGCCCCGGAGCGTGCCCGGCGGGACGCCGGCATCTTCCATCGCCTCCCAGGCGAGCTCCAGGAGGAGGCGCTGCTGCGGATCCATGGCCGCGGCTTCTCGGGGCGAGATACCGAAGAACGACGGGTCGAACCCACTCACATCGTCGAGGAACCCGCCCCAGCGGCTGTTGCTGGTTCCGGGTGGCTTGTCAGGGTCGAACTGCGTGGACTGACTCCACCGGTCGTCCGGGATCTCGGTGATGGCGTCCACGCCCGATCTCAAGAGGCGCCAGAACGACGCGGGCGAATCGACGCCGCCTGGGTAGCGACACCCAATACCGATGATGGCTATGTCCACGGTCCAAACCCGTCTCTGTCGGCGGAAAAGCCGAATGCTCAGCTCGGAAGAGTCTCACGCCTGCCATGCGTTCGGGCACTCTCGTGCGAAGAGTGGGGCCTGACCGGGAGCCGACCGATGCTATCGTTCCGATGTGCGCCCCGTGGTTTGCCTCGCGATGCTCGCAACCAGCCTTTCCTCGGTGTTCGGGTGCGGCGAGACGTCGACGGCTCCCGATTCCTCCCCACTCACGGACACGGGCACCGTGGATTCGGGGATGCCCAATCCCTGCTGGGAGTCGACCTTGTCGTTGCCCTGCTGCTACGCCCGCAGTAACGAAGATCGCCTGGCCTCAGCTCAGCTCAAAGTCGTCGACTTCGACAACACTCTGCCCCTCGCGCTCACGAACGCGGCGGTCGCGTACGGGTTCACCCAAGCCCTACGCCTGGACGCGCTCATGGTCGGGTTCGAGATCCAGGGTACCGGCACCGATGGACCCGTCACGATCCGAATCGGAACTCTCGCGCGAGGCAGCGACGAGTCGTACTACGCGTGGCACGCGGGCGACGCGCCGGGCCCCGATGACCCGGCGCGTTGGGATCCGTTCACCACGACGGGTACGATCGAAGGTGAGCTCTTGACGAGCGAGCCCGCTCCCGTGCCTTTCGTCGTGCCCATCCACGACACGGACGGATCGACTCCCGTGGAGCTGGTGCTCGCCGAGTTGACGTTCATCGGCGTCGAGCTGAGCCACGATCGCACGTGCGTCGGCGAATACGACACGCTGAGCAGCCGCGTGCTGGGGCGAGGTCGTGTCACCAGCTTCGTCCTGCTGGACTCCACCATCGAGGGTAGCTTCCCCGTCGTTGGCGTGACCGGGTGCGAGATTCTTCGCCAGCGCGGATTGCACCACGCCACCGGACACCTGGACGTACCCCCCCGACTCCATCTGCGACGCCGATGGCTGCCGGATGGGCGATTGCACGCCCGACACTTGCAACGCGTGGCGGTTCGATGCTCGAATCGGAGCTGCCGGTGTGGAGATTCGCTGAGAGCTCGCTGCCACTCCTCGCGGTACTCGGGTGTGTCGCTTGTGGCGGGGATCCGCCGGTCGACGATGATGCGGGGACCGCTACCATCGCCCTGCCCGTGCTGACGCCGTGCCCATCCGGTTGGCGTGAGACGGTGGCGGCGGCGTTTCCAGAGCTGGCTCGATGCGATCCCTGGCCCGAGGAAGGCCGCCTCGAGTGCGGCTCGAACGAGGCGCATTTCCCCGGCGAGCCTGGTTGCTCCCGGATTGGATCCGCCTGTCCCAGCGATGGGGTTTTCGCGAGCCTTCCCGCCGAAGGTGTGGTCTTCGTCAGCGCTGACGCGGCTCCGGGGGGAGACGGTTCCTCCACCCTGCCATTCGCCACCATCACCGACGCGCTGACCGCAGTGGCCCCGGGGGAGACGATCGCGGTGGGCGTCGGCGCATACTCCGAGGCGATCGAGCTCGGCCCGGACGTCACGATCCGAGGAGCCTGTGCTTCCGGCGTGACGTTGTCTGCCCCTGACGATCCGGCGGCATCCGCGGTCGTGATGGTCACCGGCTCCGGCGTTCGGCTCCAGGACCTCACGATCTCCCGGACCCACCCGCGGCGTGGTCATCGACGACGGCGGGAGCGCGGCTCTGGAGCACGTCGTCATCTCCTCGGTCGACGACGCCGGCATCGTGCTGCGCGGGAGCGCTCGGCTCTCGGGCACCGACGTGTCGATTCGCGACGTGGCGCTGGCGGGGCTGCCGAGCGACTCCGGAACAGGCATCCGACTCGAGGGGGCCGGCGAGCTCGACCTCGACCGCGTCGCGGTCCGCGAGTCCACCGGGGGGATCTGGGTCGGGACCTTCGGCTCCAGTGGCTCCATGGGAGCCCTGCGAGACGTGGTCATCAGCTCCACGACGAACGCGGGCCTCATCTGCGTGGGTTGTGAGCTGACCGTTGAACGGATCGTGATCGAGAACGCGAACGGCGCCGCCATGCTTGCTCAGAACGGCCGAATGACCCTCACCGACGCGGTGATACGAGACGTGGGCCCCGACCCGACCTTCGGCGCCATCGGACGCGCCGTCTTCGCCGAGGGCACCAACCTGAACGCGACCCGGGTGTGGATAGAACGGGCGACCGAGCAGGCGGTCACGGTGGGAAACGGTACCGGCGAGCTCCTCCTCCAGGACGCCGTCATCACCGAGACCCGGAGCACCAGCGGCGACCTTCGCTACGGCCGGGCCCTCGCGGTGGACCGCAGCGCGCGCGCCCACCTCGAGAGAGCGCTCATCACGGACAACCGGGACGTCGCGGTCGTCGGCTTCGGCTCCGGCACCCAGATCGAGCTCGTGGACACGCGCGTCCTGTCGACGCGCGAGCGCGAATGTGCCACCACGAATTGCCCCGATGCACCCGCCGGCATCGGCGTGGGCGCCTACATGGGTGCGCAGCTCCGAGCCGAGCGGTTCGCCATTCGCGACGCGGCGCTCTGCGGGCTCCAGCTCGCGACCGATGGACGCGTCGACCTCGACATGGGCGAGGTGAGCGGATGCCCGGTCGGGGCGTGCGTCCAGGTGGACGGGTACGACCTCACGCGCCTCTCCGCCACTGTCGACTACTACGACAACGGAGCAAACCTCCAAGCGACGACGCTCCCGGTGCCGACACCCGGCACCTCCGGCCTCTGACGCTCGCGACCTCTTTCGTGGGATCAGCCCCCCGAAACGATCCTTCGCGCCCGCTTCGACGACGGACGCCTCGTCCTCTCGTGGAGGATCCGTGGTTCGCCTGGGAAGGTCACTGGGACGCCCTTTGCGCAACCTGGGAGGTGGACGCGGTGCGCTGAAACGAGCCGGTCAGCGCGCGCGGCGGCTGCCGGTCCGATGGCCGAGGGCGATGAGGCGCGCGAGCGGCACCAGCGGCGCCGCCGGCCCCTCGCCGATGCGCAGCCCATCGGCGCCCAGCTCGAGGCGCGCACGCGCCGGGGCGGGTGGAATCGACGGGAGCGCGTCGTAGCGGATCGAACGAACCGCGACATCGCGGCCCGACCGCACGAAGACGCGGACGATCTCCCAGTTGCGCCGATTCGGCCGGGAAGCCCGCAGGTTCACGAGCACCCCGTCATCGCTGACCACCATGCGTCGCGTCTCGTCACAACCGAGCACCGTCTGCCACTCGACCGTCCCGGAGCAGTCCGCCCCACGATGCACCACCACGTCGTGGAGACAGAGGATCCCCGACATCGGGCTCAGCGAGACGTCGACCGACATCGCCCCTGTCGCCGACGCCCGACAATCGGCCGCGGCCGCCGCCGGCAGGGCGATGGCCAGGCAGAAAGCCGCGGCTGCGAAGGTTCTCACAGGGATTGGTAGCGCTGAGTCCGCAGAACGTGACCGATTTTTTCGAGGTGGTGGACCCGATGAGCGGCTTGGCCGGCCTCGGCGTCGGAGGCTATTCTGCAGAGCGAGGAGCTCTCGTGAAGCTCGCGGCGCCCTGACGTGACTGCAACGCGAAAGAAGAAAGCGGCGAAGCCGCCTATCCGTTTCGAAGCGACGTTGCGAGCGACGAGCGGCCCGACGATCCTCCGACTACCCGACGCCTCGAGCAAGAAGCTCCCATCGAGAGGTCAAGTGGCCGTGCGTGGGACGCTCGACGGACACTCATTCGAGACGGTCATCGAACCGGACGGAGAGCTCGGTCACTGGATCAGGGTCGACGCGAAGCTGCAAAGAGACGCCGGTGTCGGTCCCGGCGACGAGGCCACGGTGGTGGTCGAGCCCGCCGAGGAGTGGCCAGAGCCCCGCGTTCCCCCAGACCTGCGAAAGGCCCTGTCGAATGCACCGCGGGAAGTCCGAGATCTCTGGCGCGCGATCACTCCGATGGCACGGTGGGAATGGGTTCGATGGATCGGGGCGACCAGGAATCCCGAGACACGTGAGCGGCGCGTCGAGGTGAGCATCTCCAAGATGAGTAGCGGAAAGCGCCGGCCCTGCTGCTTCAACCTCGCTTCTTGCACGGACCCGAAGCTGGCGAAGAGCGGCAAGCTTGCCGTGGACTGAGCGCCTCGGTTCTCGGTGCCGTCCCGAATGGGCTCCGCTTTCCATCGACGAGCCGGACGCGGTCAGCTCCGCGTCGTACTTTTGGCCGCTTCCATCCGCCGGTTCGGCACGCGATACTCCGCGCGCGATGCCCGAGCGACACGAGAGGAACGGCCTTCGACGGAACACCGGAAGCTGGGCTGTGCCGGTCGTGATCCTCACGGGTGCCGCGACGTTCATGTTCGTCGGGCTCTACTGGCTCGACAACACGCTCTTCGGGGGGCCGTTCGAGGGCAACTCCGACACGGCCATCAGTCGGTTCATCGACCTCGACCCGTCGACCATCACGGACGCGACGAGCTCGCTGTCTGGAAACATCGCGGCGATCTTCGGGATGGTGGTGACGGTCGTGTCCATCATCGTTCAGCTCTCGGCCGAGCGGTACACCGGCGTCGCGCGGATGTTCCTGCGCGACCGCGTCAACCTCACCGTCATGGGCTTCTACCTCGTCGTGTGCGTGGTGGGCGTGTGGACGGCCTTTTCGCTCCATCACGACTTCGTCCCGCGCGTCGCGATCCTGTCGATGATGGTGATGTTGACCATCGCCCTCGTGCTGATGGCGCCGTATTTCGGATACGTCTTCTGGTTCCTCGAGCCGATGAACATCATCCGCCGTATCCGGCGCGACGCGATCGACAAAGCCACAAACGGCACGCAGGCCAGGGAGCACGACCACGTGGGCGGGCTTCAAGCGCACGTGCTCACGGCGATGGAGGAGCTCACGGACATCACGAGCAACTCCATCAGTGGCAAGGACAAGATCATCGCGTCCGGCGCGGTCGACGGGCTCAAGGACTTCGCGCTCGCTTATCTCCGGCTCAAGCCGCGCGCGACCGACGCGTGGTTCCGGCTGGGGGAGAGCCTCAAGCACAACCCTGACTTCGTGGCGATGGACCCCGAGTCGCGCGCGGATCTCGAGTCACGCCGCACCTGGGTCGAATGGAAGGTGATGCGCCAGTACCTGGGCATCTACAACGAAGCTCTTGGGCCGATGCGCGACATCAACTACCTCATCGCGATCGATACGCGCTACATCGGAGAAGCCGCGAGCCGCGCCGGCGACGCGGAGCTCACCGGGCTCGTCTACCGGTTCATGAACAGCTACCTGCGCGCGACGCTCAACGCGCGCGACGTTCGGACCGCCTACAACGTACTCAACCAGTACCGCCAGCTCGTCGAGGCTTTGCTGCGCGACGGCCACGCAGACGCGGGACGCGAGGGCGTGCGGCACATGAGCTACTACGGTCACGTCAGCTTCGACATGAAGCTCTCGTTCGTCACTGAGACCGTCGCCTACGACATCTCTGCGCTCTGTCAGATCGCGCACTCGCTCGACTCCGAGGCGCACCAGGCGATGCTCGACCAGTTCCTCGAGCTCGACCGCCCGCTGCGGTCGAAGTCTCAGGAGTCGGCGCTCCTCGGCGTGCGCAAGGCACAGGTGAAGCTCGCGGCCTACTACCTGTGGAAGGGCGAGACCGATCACGCGAAGCGCATCGCCGACGATATGGCGGACGAACCGCGCGCACGCCTCGAACAGATCCGATCGTCGCTCGAGGGCGTCACCACCAAGGACTTCTGGGAGATCATCGATCGCGGCCGCAACTTCGAGTACATGCCACCGGAGCAGCGCGCCCAGCTGGCAGGCTTTTTCGAGCGGCTGGAGGTTTGAGGCTTTGGCGAGGGGGGAACGGCCCCGATGTGCGGGCCGCGGTGGGAGAGGATGATCTTCCGGCGCCGGCGGTTCCCCACGTCACGGCGCGGTGCAGCTGCGTGTGGTCTGCCAGATGTCGTAGTCGCCCAAACCTCCGGCGCGCTTCGAGATGAAGTAGAGCTCCGTGCCATCGGGTGACACTTCGGCGTCCTCGTGGGGCTGCCCCAGGGCGCAGCGACTGATTCTCTTCGGCTCACGTAGATGTCCTGGTCTCCGTCGCGGAACGAGCTGAAGTAGAGGGCGAGACCGGTCGCCGTGAGCGAGGGCGAAGCTTCGAGAGCCGAGCTGTTGAGCTGCGTCACCGGACGTGGCGGCGCGAACGGCCCGAACGACGTGCACGGCGCGGCGTCGGGCGCTGCGCCATCGGTCGCTCCGTCGAGATGTGCGGCGTCCATCGGCGCGTCCACGAGCGCCGAGTCCAACCCGGTGTCGGGTGGTCCTCCGCTGTCGATCCCGCCCTCGCCGATGGGGTCGTAGTCGATGCGGCCGCACGAACCGAGCACCAGGACGAAGCCCAGGACGGACGTGGGTGAGACGAGCGACTTCATCTTCCAGTGAGTGCGGCGAGCAAGGGAGTGACCACCACGACGAGGGTACAACGACCAGCGCCGGACCCATTGAACGAGCCGGTCGTGAATCGGGCTGCGCGACGTGTGCAGTCCGATGCACACGCGCGCCGGCGTCGTCTCTTCGAGCTCGAAGAGGAGGGGTGGAAGCGTTGGCACAATCTCTGCTCGAGTCTCATTCATGCCGTTCACCACTACCGTCGACATCACCGAATCCTCCACGTCACTGTGGAGCGCTGGTCTCCTGGGTCTCGGGCTCCTGCTCTCCGTCGGCGCCGGTGTCGGCTGCATCGGAACGGGTGAGACCGCCACGACCCCTCCGCCTTCGAGCCCGCTCCTCGAGCAGGAGCCGCCGCCGATCGAGGGCGATTCGGTCACTGAGATCGCTTCCTCCGCGGGGTGGGTCGGTTATCGCATGGGCGACGGCACCATCGCGCTCGAGCGCGACGGAGTGATGCAGTCGGTGCTGCCCCAACCGACGGGGACGTTTCGCAGCATCACGGCGTTCTGGGTGGGTCCCGACGGCGCGGTGTGGGTCGGCGGCTACATCGACGCCGGTCCGCAGGTCGCGCGATGGGATGGTTCCGCGTGGGTCGTGTCGCGGCTCGGCGGCGTGACGGTCGAGGCCATTCACGGGCGAAGCGACGACGACGTCTACGTGAGCGTCCGCGATCGCATCCACCACTGGAACGGCAGCGCCTTCGAAGTGATCACGCTTCCGGCCGGCTGCCACTCGCACCGCGTCGTCGCGGTTTCGGACCGCCTCTACGTCCAATGCACTGACTCGATCCGGTCGTTCGACGGAACGAGCTTCAACGCCGTCGATGGCGGAGACACGCCGGCCGTGCGCCTGACGCCCGGCGCCGATGGCGAGTCGGCCCTCGGTTTCGTGCAGCACGCGGACTCCTGCGACGTCTACGAGATCGCGGACGACGCGCTGGTCCTGCGCACGACGCTCTCGGTCTCGGACTTTCCAGCGACCACCTCCGACGCCTTCTCCGAGCCGATGGTCGCCGTCGGCGCGTACAGCCCCACCGACATCTGGGTTCCGCTCATCGACTGGGAGCGTGCCGAAGTGTCCTGCACCTTCCGCGGCTATTGCAGCAAACACATCCTCCGAAAGGCGATCCGACTCGTCCATTTCGACGGCGAATCGTGGACCGAGCCCGCCCACATCGAAGAGGACGACGTCTTCATGCTCGCTTCGACGGGCCCCGACCAAGCCGTCGCCGTCGGCCTGTCGTTCTACCGTGTCGCCCTCTGATCAGAATCCGTTGCGATGCGGGGCTTCAAGGCGGCGATTCGAAGAGCAGCAACCAGTCCGCGTCCCCGTCTGCGTTGTCTCCCGGCGGGCTCACGGACATCGTAGCGTCGGTCGTGAACGGACTACCTGCGAGGGGCTGGACGCTGCCATCCGCCGGGTCCACCCACGAGATGCTCACCGTCGCGCCGGCGAAGGCGCCGAGGTCGACGGTCGGCGACGACGAGCCGTCGTAGAAGTATGCGACCGCGAGATCGCCTTCGGGCGTCGCGGCGCAGAGGACGTACGACTCCGAGCCGGAAGAGCCGAGTCCGTCCGTCAGGAAGGCGTGCGCGGTGTCGGGCACGAGGCGCTGCCAATCTCGATCGCGGAAGAAGCCCCCTGCGATCCGGGCGGCTGACGCTCCGGGATTGTCGAGCGCCTCGCGCCAGCCGCCGGAGAAGCCGCCGTCGCCGAAGCCCCAGTCCGGATCGCCCGCGTTCCAGAAAGGCCAGATGGGGTAGTTGCCGTAAAAGAAGCCCGTCGAGCCCGCCAGCACCGGCCAGTACATCTCGGAGCGGAGCCTCTGCGGTGTCATCCCGTGCTCGTTCTCGTAGTACGACTCGATCAGCACTCCGGGCCGCACGCCCTGCGAACGCCCCCACACGTCGAGGCTCTCCTCGTAGATCGACGCGCCATCTGCAGAGTAGATCGAGTCGAGTGTGAGCCAGGACGCGGCTTCGTCGGCTTCGCTGCCGTTGTCGCCACGGCTCCAGTGCGCCGTGACGATCCGGTCATCACGATCCGTTTCCGTTAGGCCCAGTCGGATCGCGTCCATCAGATCCCAGTCTGAAGGCGATCCCGAGGTCGAGGGCCGGTGATCGCCCCCGTGAACCCAGATGATGTTGGTCTGGTCCCGATAGCGCGTTCCCAAGAAGCGGCCGTACGCGCGGAGGTTGTCGACGCCGTTGTTGCGCATCGCGGCGCACCACCCTTCGTCCCCGCACCCGTAGCCCATGTAGGCCGGGGTCAACAGGACGAGCATGCCCCGCCGAGAGGCCTCGGCGAGCACCCAGTCGGTGTGCGCGAAATAGGCCTCGTTCTGAACGGAGAAGTCGTCGACGTCGTCGAAGGGCACGTCGCCGTAGGCCGTGGCCCAGGGTGGCGTCGTCGCAGAGAAGCGCGCTTCGATGAGGTTGACGAGGATCGCGTTGAAGCCGTGCGCCACCCGATCGTCGAGGTACTCCGTCACCTCCTCTCGGGTGAGCTCCACCATGAGCGACCAGGGCGTGTCCCCCTGAATGAAGAACGGCGCGTCGCCGGCCGTGACGAGGTAGCGCCGGTCCGCGGAGACGTGGAGTGGAAACACGTCCCCCGTAGCCGCCGTGTCCCCCGCGTCCGGCGGCACACCGGTGTCGCGCGCGCTCGAATCGGCCGCCCCATCCACGGCCGCGTCCATTCCCCCGTCCGGCGGAACGGCGTCGTCGGCGCAGGACAGAGCAAAGGCGAGCGAAAGCGGAAGCAGCCAGAGCGTCGAAGGGCGATACGACACGTCCGACAGGGTATCAGCGCGGAGCGGTGAGCATCGGCGAAACCGTAACCTTCGGAGCACGCGTGAACGACGTCAGGCGTCGCTCACCGGCGCGTTTGCTCCTCCTGGTCGGGCTGTTCGGTCTGGCGCGCACACTCGTTGTCGTACTCGATTTGCTCGGAGTCCAAACGCGAGAAACGGAAGTCGACGCGGCCTTGCGAATCGTCTTCAGCTGGGCAGCGCACGTCGAGATCGATGGCTCGGAGGCGATCCGGCGTGATCCCCTCTGCCCTCAACCTGTCGATAACCGCCTCCGCGCGCCGAAGTCCGAGCCCACCCGCACCGTCGTCGGGCCCGGCGCGATGGCCGCGGACCTCCAAGAGCTCGATCTCGGGGTTCCCTTCGAGGGTCTCGACGATCGCATCGAGGACGGGTCCGTGACGCCCCGCGGGCTCCGCCGAACCGTCGTCGAACACGATCACGTCGAGGATGACGAAGGCCCCCTCCTCCTCATGGGCGCGATCGGGACAGCCATCGTCGTCATCGATCCCGTTGATGTCTTCGGGTTCCTCGGGACATTGATCGTCCGCGTCCGGATATCCGTCACCGTCGAGATCGCGATACGACTCACTGCCGGGCTCGGTCGTGGTGGTGGAGGTCGACCCACCGCAGGCGGCGACGGCGATCGTCAGGATCGCCGCTGTCCATGGACTGGCGCTGCGAAGGGGCTCGTTCTCAGGCGCATGCATGCGGGGACAATCTCACGTGTTGCTGATGGCTGCCATTTCGAGCGGGTTCCCCGTCATCCGACGCTAACTTCGCGGAATTCGAAGACTGTCGGGGACTTGTGCCGGGCGCGCACCCCATCGCGAAGGCCGGCCCCCACATTTCGGGAGGTCTAATCCGCCCATGCATCGCGCGATGGTCCTCTCCGCCTGGCTGCTCGCGTGCACGGCCTCTCCGGCCGTCGCTCAGGAGGAGAGCGAAGGCCACGTTTCCGACGAGGAGGCGCAGGCGCTCTACACCGCCGGCCGCGCCGCCTAATTTCTCGAGCTCGACCCGAGCTCCGCGAACCGCGACTCGGTCGACGCCCTGACGTATCACGGAGGCCCGGTGTGGACGGGCGCCAACGCGCCGATGGCGCTGTCGAGCTCCTGCGGGAACTGGGCCGGTGGTGGCACGGCCGCGAGCAACGTCACAAGCGACACCGAGGTCTTCGACCCGATCTACGCCACGACCTGCGGGACGCCGCTCCGCCTCCGCTGCTTCCAGAGCGACGAATGAGCGGCGCGGATCGAGCTCGCGGTCCGCGCGGGCGGACCGCTCTCGGGGTCATCGCGCGATGGGTCGGACTTCGGTGCGCGCGAGCGGACCGCTCTCTGGGTCATCGCGCGATGGGTCGGACTTCGGTGCGCGCGAGCGGACCGCTCTCTGGGTCATCGCGCGATGGGCGGGACTTCGGTGCGCGCGGGCGGACCGCTCTCTGGGTCATCGCGCGATGGGTCGGGACTTCGGTGCGCGCGAGCGGACCGCTCTCGGGGTCATCGCGCGATGGGTCGGACTTCGGTGCGCGCGAGCGGACCGCTCTCTGGGTCATCGCGCGATGGGTCGGACTTCGGTGCGCGCGAGCGGACCGCTCTCGGGGTCATCGCGCGATGGGTCGGACTTCGGTTCGTCACCGGGCTCGCTGCGCGGGCGCGCCAGCGTCCAGGCGCGAAGCGCCGCCCCAGAGGCCGCCCAGTGGCCGGGCCCGAAACGCATTCCTCCGCCGAAGCCCGTCAAGACGGACAGGACGCGTCGGGCGGTGAGTCGTTTCGGACGAGCGGTCCGCCGACGGACAGGATGCGTTGGGCGGGCGGCCGCGTCGGACGAGCGGTCCGTCGGGACGGACAGAACGCGTTGGGCGGCCGCCTCGGGCGAGCGGTCCGTCGGGACGGACAGGACGCGTTGGGCGGTGAGTCGCCTCGGACGAGCGGTCCGTCAAGACGGAGGCTGAGCGGTCCGAGTATGGGCAAACGGCTGATTCAAGGCATGCGCGCGCAGATGTCGCCGAGGCCGGCGACCGAGATGCAGCGTGGGAGCATGCCGGCGCAGTCGCTGGCGTCCGTGCACTCGTCCGAGCAGTAGAAGGTGGTGCCGTCGGGGCCCTCGACGCACAGGGCGCTGGCGCAGTCGTTTCCGTCCGTGCAGGTGTCGACGCCGACCTGGCCCGTGCCGCGGACGCCGGGGAAGCAGAAGCAGCCGGTGGTCTCGTCGCACTCGCAGCGCTGGGCGTCGGGGCAGTCGCGGTTGAAGGTGCAGGGGGCGCCGGCGTCCGCGGCGGCGGCGTCCGCTCCTGCTCCCGTGTCCGTCGCCGTTCCCGTATCCGTCGCCGTCCCCGTATCCGTCGCCGTCCCCGTATCCATCGCCGTCCCCGTGTCCCTCGGACGGGAGTCGTCTCCGCAGGCCGCGAGCATAGCGACGAGCCCGATTGCCAAGGCCGCGCGCTTCACGTTCCCCCGATGAGCTCGAAGGTCATGTTTCCCTCCGCGACGAAGGTGTCGCCGCGCACGTTCACCGTGAAGTCGATCATGTGCATGTTCACGTCTCCGTAGTCGATGGGGACCTCGATGGAGACGCTCTCCCAGCCGCCGTCGAGCACACGGAAGGTCTCGTCCACGGCCAGCATCGAGAAGGGGGTGCGTCCGGTGTCGAGCTCGTGGTCGACCTCGACGCGCATGCAGAGCTCGGTCGCGTCGGCGGGGGCGTTCGGGATCCGGACGCGCGGCACCACCATCGCCGCGCCCTGTCCGCCTCGGACCGCCCCCACCTGGTCGCCGTCGCCCCACGGGACGAACATGCCCGAGGAGCGCGTCCCCAGCTGAACCTCGTAGGTGGCCGCTTCCCTCGACGGTTCCATCACGCGACAAACGCCGCCTTCCGGAGCCGGACCGCACGCGGCGATCAGAAACGGGACGAGGGCGAGCGCCTTTCTCACGCCGCGGATCATAACCCGAGCCGAAACCCCCCTTCACCCTGACAGCGTACCGCTCCCTTGGTAGCTTCCCGCCCATGCGCTTGATGCCCCTTCTGCTCCTCCTCGCAGCCTGTGGTGCTGCGGAGCCCGACGCTCACGAGGGTGACGACATCCCGGACGATTGGCCGCGTCTCGACGGAGCGCTGGTCCTCGACGTGCCACTGACGACGTCCTCCGAAGAGGCGCGCGACGTGTGGCAGGTGTCGGAGCGACTGCTGGAGGAGCGCGGTCCCGTGCCGCCGGAGGATCTCGGGCTCGACCAATACATGGACTGGATGCGCGCGGTCTTCGCGCCGTGGCTCGAGGGCCGGGTCGCGGTGATGCGTGACATGCGCGAGAAGTTTCAAGCGCTCGCCGACGCCGGCGGGCGTGAGCGCCTCTTCGGCGCAGTGGTCGCCGCCTATCTCTACACCGACTTCGCGCGCTTGATCGAAGAGCTGCCGGTGCCCGTCGAGGTCGAGGATGACCGCGCGATGCGCGAGGCCTTCAGAGCGCAGCTGCGTTCTCAGGCCGCGCCCGCGTGGCGGCGGGCGCGCGAAGCGTGGTCGGCCTGCGTCGACTGGGCGCCCGAAGCCCCCGAGGCCCTCCGTGCCTGGGGCGACACCTGCGCTGTTCGTCTCGCCGAGCTCCCCGAGATTCGAAGAGCCCGCGCCCACCCCGGAGCGCATCGCCTGGCCCGAGGAGTGCACGAGCGCGCCGGAGGGTGACCGCCCCGACGCGATCGACGACGGGCCGACAGGCCGCAGGCCGATCGCCCTCCTCGTCGCCGAGCGCGGTCCCCTCAGCGCGGAGGAGCGCGATCGCGTGGCGGACGCGGTCTACCGATGGGTTCGTCGCACGCATCGCTCGCTCCGCCTGCTCCCACTCCGCGAAGTGCGCCGCGCGCGTGATGCCGCAGCGAGCGGCCGTACGCTCGCAGGGACCGCCTGCGCTCGCGCGCCCGCGACGACCGACCTGCTCCACGCGCGACACGCGGACCTGGTGAGGGGGTCCGTCTCGGCCGACTGCTACTTCGTCGACGACGAGCGCGTCTGCTCCCTCGACGTCTTCCTGGGCAAGAAGGACGACGGATCACCCCTCGCGCTCGGCGTCCAGCTCGTCGAGCCCAGTTTCGACGTCGACGACTGGCTCGCGGCCGTCGATCGACTCGCGGAGGACGGCGCCCGCGCCATGCTCCTCGGGCTCGCCGCGACCGGCGGCGTGGCCGGCGCTGTGCAGCTTCGCAACGTCACCCCCTACGGCGCGTGGGCAGAGGTGGACGTCGGGCGTGCCCTTTCGCGCGGAGAGCGCACGCTCGGCGCCTGTCGCGACGCGGGCGACGTTCCGCCCACCGACATGCGTGTGGTCCTCGAGGTCGCCCCCGACGGCGCCGTCAGCGACATCGACATCGACCCCGGGCCCTACGGCGATCCCCGCGAGGACTGTGTGACCAATGCCCTCGAGGATCTGACCCTCCCTGCGGGCACGGGCGAACGGCGCGTCACCTTCACCCTCGCGTTCTATCCCGAGTCCCCGGTCGCGCTGCCCTATCGTGCGGTCGAGCGGGCGCCGCACGCGAGCGCGCTCGGCGTCGACCGCGCGCTCTCGGACCGCTTTCTGCGCGACGAGCTGTCGCGCTGCTACGCGGCGTCGACCGCGCCCGCCGGATCGGTCGGCTCGTACCACGCGACCTTCACCACCAACGCCGAAGGCGCGGTGACCGACGTGAGCCTCGAAGGCATCCACGCCGCCGAAGGCGTCGGCGAAGAGGTCCTCGCCTGCATGAAGCACGCGCTCGAAGGCGCGCGCTTCGCCTGCACACCCGACGGAGAGTCCGCCACCGTCGAGGCGACGCTCTGCCTGGGCGCGCGCTGAATGGCCGCGACTCAGGGCGTGTAGCTCAGGTCCGCCGAGAAGGTCAGATACCCGGTCTGGTAGCTCGCCATCGGCGCGTCGATGCTGAAGCCGTCGAGCGACGGGATCTCGAGGCTCACCGGGTTGAGCAGCGTCTCCACCTGACCGCTCACGATCGTCGTGAGAATGTCGTCGAGCATCTCGCCATCGGGAAGCGACGCGGGCCCCTCGATCACATCGGCCATGAAGGAGAGCTCGGGCACCTCGAAGGAGACGGCACCGCCCTCCAGGTGCACGACGAGGGAGGCGTGCGCGCCGACCGAGGCGCTGAACAGGGTGACCTGCTCTCCATCGACCGTGGCGAAGGCCGTCACGTGCAGGTCCGCGAGGTCGCCCGCGAAGAGGCCGTCCTCGGTCGGGCCCACCACCGGCGGCAGCGCGGCTTCGATCTGAAAGCCCACCAGCGTCTCGGGCGGAACGTCCGCACCCACACCCGGGAGCAGGAGCGACAGGAGCTGAACGTTGAGCGCCTGATCGCCGTAGACGAAGCTGTCGACCTGCCGCGTCAGCGCCCCGGAGAGCCACGCGGTGTGCAGCGCGTCGTTGATCAGATCGGTCGAGACGGCGGCGTACACGTTGCCGTCGGTGCCGCGCGGCGGGATCTCGGTGCCGAGGATCAGGCTGCCGAGCGCCTTGTCGGCGAGCTCGGGGACGGGTCGCGTCGCGTTCATGCCCAGGTCCACGGATGCGCTCAATCCCTCGCGGGTGGTGGACAGCGACGCGAGGTTGCTCTCGATGACGAAGGCCCCGTCGGCGACCTCCACCTCCTTCAGCTCCGCGAGGCTGGTCAGCGCCCCTTCCATCCGCACCGGGATCTGCTCGGTGATCATCGCCTGGATCTGATCCTCCAGGCGTCCCTGCGCCGCGCGGGTCACGACGTTGCGGTCGATCCAGCTCGCCAGCCCGTCGATGTCGATCAAGAGGCCCTCGAGGACCACCTCGGCATCGCTCACGCTGATGTCGGGCAGCCCGCGGGCGGTGCCGACGTTCACCCGGCCGGTCACGAAGGCGCGCTCGACGGTGACGTTGCCGGTGATGTCGCCGCCCACCGCGAGATCGGCGCGGAGGGGAACGCGCACGTCGGGAAGGACCAGCGAGATCTGCAGATAACCGTCACGAGGCACGAAGGAGAGCTGCGCCTGACCGTGGGACTCGCCCTCGACGTCGAGGTGGCCCCAGAAGCCGTCGACCACCGGGTTCGCGCCCATCATCAAGGGCTCGAGGTTCTCCGAAGCGAGGAAGGGCTCGACGCCGTTCGCGAGGCCCTCGAGGGCATCGGCCCCGAGGTCGAGCATCATGGCGTCGAGGTGGGGCGCGTCCTCGGTCTGGAAATCGCCCCAGACGACCGAGCTCCAGCCGCGACCGATGCGGCCCGCGCGGTCAGTCGCCTCCACGCGGATGCGGTGTGCTCCGGGAGCGACGTCCCACACGTGATCGAAGAGTCCGTCGTCGCCCACCTCGATCTCGGCGCCGTTCAAGGTGACGCTCGCGACGTTGCGGTCGTTCACCCGACCGCGCACGTGAAGGCGCTGCTCGTTCGAGAAGGTGCCGGCCTCGGGCGACTCGATGACCACCACCGGATCGGTGGTGTCGACCGTGACCGCGACCACGTCCTGGTGGCCATCGACGCTAGCCGTGATCATCGCGGGGCCTTCCGCGAGCGCGAGCCTCGTCTCGAAGGCGCCGCCGTGCACGGGCACGACCTCGCCATTGATCGTCACCTCGCTGACGCCGGCGAGGTCGATTCGGCCCTGCACCCGAACGTCGCCCTCGGGGACAAAGGCGCCGTCGACGGGGGCCGTGATCTGGAGGGCCTCGTCTTGGGCCGAGCCGAGGGCCGCGCAGCCCGATAGGACGAGGAGGAGGATGGGGAGGGTCGAGGGGCGCATGTTGCACCTCGAAAAAGCAAAGGCCGGTCCATCCGAGTCGGATCGAGATCATTGATGATTCGGACGCCGAGATGGCCGATCGATCTGCCGCTCACTGGCGCAAGAGTCGCTCTGAAGGACGCTCATGGCGCCGGTCGCCCGCAGGTGGCGAGGGCTCGGTGAGGCCCGTACGCTGCGAGCCCGCGATGAGCGACTCCTTCGAGATGACCCCGATCGGCATCATCCGGACCCCCTTTCGGGAGCGGGCCGAGGCGCCCCGACAGCCGCGAGCGTCCGGCGACACGGCAGGGATGGTCGAGCTCTTCGAGGGGCACGGCTTCGAAGATGCCCTCACCGACGTCGCGCGCTGGCGCTACCTCTGGCTCCTCTTCGTCTTCCACCACAACGTGGGGCTCGGCTTTCGTCCGCGCGTCCTGCCGCCGCGGAGCGAGGTCAAGCGCGGCCTCTTCGCCACCCGCTCCCCGCACCGGCCGAACCCCATCGGCATGTCCGCGGTGCGTCTCGAGCGCGTCGACGGCCTGAAGCTCCACGTGCGCGAGATCGACATCCTCGACGGCACGCCCCTGCTCGACATCAAACCCTACGTCGCGTGGGCCGATGCCATCCCCGACGCGGGCGGCGGCTGGCTCGAGGAGGGCACTCTGGACCACGCCGAGCGCCCGGCCGATCCCCGCGGCGCGTGGCAGGTGTCGTTCACCGACCGCAGCCGCGAGCAGCTCGCCTTCCTGACGGCGCGCGGCATCGAGCTCTCGGGCCGGCTCGAAGAAGCGCTCGCCCTCGGTCCACAGCCCCATGCGTACCGCCGCATTCGGCGCGAAGACGACGGGCGGAGCCGACTCGCGCTCGGAGAGTGGCGCGCGTGGTTCGTCGTCGAGGCGCAAGCGATCCAGGTCGTGGAGATCTCGACCGGCTACCGCCCGCGGGAGCTGCACCAATCCCGCCGCGACGATCCGACCCTCGACGCGCACCGTGCCTTCGTGGCCGCTTACGGCTATCCTGCCGGGTCATGAAGAAGGCGCCCACACTCGCGTCGGTCATGACGCCTTTTCCTCACGCGATCTCCGCGGACAAGAACGTCATCCAGGCTCGCGCCATGATGGAGGAGCACGACTTCCACCATCTGCCTGTGACCAAGGACGAGGAGCTGGTCGGCATCATCTCGTCGGCGCACATCGATCATGCCCTGGCTCTCGATCCGGGACAGTCGGACCTCACGGTGCAGAAGGTCTGCGCATCCCGGCCCTACGTCGTCGACATCCACAGCCGTCTGGCGGACATCGTCACCCACATGGCGGAGACCGGCCTCGACTCGGCCCTGGTCACCCGCCATGGAAAGCTCGTCGGCATTCTCACCCACAGCGACGTGAGCCGCGTCCTCGCCGAGCTCCTGCGCGACCTCTCGGGCGACGCGCCGGACGACGACGTGGTGGCGTAGCTCAGCCTCTCGCGAAATAGGCGGCGATCGCGCCCGCGATGATCCCCGCGACCACGAAGATCACCCCGATGACCCAGAGCGGCATCGACCGTTTGGGCTCGCTCACCTCCAGCACCTCGGGCTGTAGCTCGGGGTTCACCGCCTCCAACGCGACTTTGGGCGGCCTCCAAGTGGGCTTGGGCTCGAGGGGTGGCGCCGACTCGAGCGCATCGATGTCGATCTCGATCTCGTCCTGGTTCGCCGGCGCCCGCGGCGCGCCGCTGAAGGGACCGAAGGAGCCGCTCGAGATGGAGGGCGTACCGGTCTGAAAGCTGCCGGTGAGCTTCTCGGCCCGCTTCGGCAGAGGCGCCTTGTCGTTGTCGTCGAAGACACCGTCGATGAACTTCGAGATGCGGATGGCATCGACGTACTCGCCCTCCGAGATGAGCGCTTCGTCGATGGCCTCCTGCATCTCACCGGCGGTGGCGAAGCGATCCTCTGGCTCCTTGGCCAGCGCCTTCTTCACGATGGCGTCCATCTTGGTCGAGATGTCGGGGTTCACTTCCCGGGCCGAAGGAACCGGTTCGTCGGTGATGGCGGTGAGCGTGTTGAGCACCGTCTCGCGGTGGTAGAGGGGCTTGCCGGTCAGGGTCTCGTAGAGGCAGATCCCCAGCGCGAAGATGTCGGCGCGCGCATCGATGCGCTGGCCCCGTGCCTGCTCCGGGGAGAGGTAGCTGTACTTGCCCTTGAGCACGCCGGCGTCGGTCTGGCTCTCCTTCGCCGTGGTCTTGGCGATGCCGAAGTCGAGCAGCTTCACGTTGCCGTCCCAGCTGATCATCACGTTGTGGGGGCTCACGTCGCGGTGGATGATGTCGAGGGACTTGCCGTGGACGCCCTTCGCGTTGTGCACGTAGTGAAGGGCCGCGGCGACCTTCGAGATGATCTTGGCGCCGATGGCGGTCGGGATGCCGACCTTCTCCGAGGAGCGGCGGATCACTGCGCGCAGCGGGACGCCGTAGACCCACTCGAGCGCCATGAAGGTGGCGCCCCCAATCTCCCCAATCTCGTACACGTGGCAGACGTTGGGGTGGTAGAGGCGGGTCGCCATCTTCCCCTCTTCGAGGAACATCTGGAGGAACTCCTCGTTGTCCTCGAACTCCGGGAGGACCCGCTTCACGACGACGTGGCGGACGCTGCCGTCCGGGTGGCGATCCCGGGCCAGATAGACCTCGGCCATGCCGCCCCGGGCAATGCGGCCGAGGATCTCGAAGTGACCGAACGTCGCGAGGACGTCGTACTCGGGGATCTTCGGCTGGGCATAGAGGGACGCGTCGACGACGGTCGCGAAATCATCGTCGTCGTCGTCGTCGTACAAAGAGTGCTCCCCCACGTGCGAGGGGCGTCCGTTGCCAGTAGGTGGATCGGACATGGATGCCCACGCCGAGCATAGCGCTCAGGGGCCCAATTGGACCACTTTCGCCTTCAGCGGAGCTCGAAGGGCGGATGCGCCGCGATCCAGGCGGCGTATTCCCCTCCGTAGCCAACGGCCTTTTGCCGTGCGGCCACCCGAGTCAGTACTTCGGCGACCCGATCTTCGCTCAGCTCGGGCAGCGGCAGCTCCATCACCTGGCTCGCCACCGCTTTGGCGCTCTTTCGGCTGTCCTTGATGTTGCCGCGCCCGGTCAGCGCATTGCCCAGGCCGAACGCGCGTTCGAGGCCGGTCAGCGCTCCGCTGTTCCAGTCGGCGTAGTCGAAGAGCTCGCCCTTGTGGGGGACCCCGACGATCTGCTCGGGGACGCTTCCGATGGAGCTCACCGTCAGATCGGTGCGGACCTCGAGCACCTCGCCCTCGACCGGCGACAGCTTCCCGTCCTTCATCTCGGTCCGCTGGAAGAGCATGCCCACCATGCGGCCATCCTCTTCGATGATCGACTTCGGCGACGCGCAGTCCTGCACGCGGACCAGGTACTTGCGCTCGAGCTTGTCGACGATCTTCAGGCGCGCACCTTCGATCTTGGCGCGCATGGCTTCGTTCTTCGGCGTCGCCGGGGTCAGCGGCATGTCCTGCTTGCGGCGCCGGTAGTAGAGGGTGCACCCCTTCACCCCGAGCTCCGCGACGTCGATGCCCGCCTTTTCGGCGACGCCCGTGATGCCTTCGTGCTCGAGGCGCACCGCGTCCACATCGACACCGCGCTCGCGCAATGCACGTCCGTAGAGCTCGAAGTTCAGGATCTTGGCCACGTCGATCGAAGCGAGACCACCACCGACGACGATCGCGCCGTCGGGGACCTCGTAGCGCGGCCCATCGTAGTCGTCCTCGAGATAGTGATTGAACCAGTAGACGAATGGATTCTGGTAGAGGAGGCCGCGACCGACGAAGCGATCGGCGTCCGGAACGGGGAGCCTTCGGTCGGCCCATGCGCCGCACGCGAGCATGACGGCGGAGAGCTCGTCGGCCCACTCGCCGAAGGTGATGTCCTCTCCGAGACGCGTGTGCGGAATGAAATGCACCCCTTCGCGCGACAGGTTCTCGTCGATGGCCTTGTACTCCTTGGCGCGGAGCTTGTCGTGCCAGCGCGGCAGGCCGTCCTCGATCTTTCCGTAAGGTCGAACGTTCTGTTCGAAGACGAGAGCGATCGCTCCCGATTCGACGCACACGCGCGCTGCTTCCGAGCCCGCGACTGCGCCGCCACAGATGGCCACCACCTTCTTCGATCCCATGGGGCCGAGAGCGTACCGAAACGGGAGCCGGCCGTCAGCCGACGCTCTTGATCATGAAGAAAGCGACGACCAGGCCGATGGCGATCGTCAGCATGATGATCGCCGCGATCATGCTGCCCTTCTTCTTCTCCGCTTCGGCGAATTCCTCAGCTGCGAAGGGATCCTTGGCGATCGGTCCCGGGTGCTGCGAGGGGGCGAAGGGGTCCGCCGGCGGGGGCGCGGACGCGAAGGGATCGCGGGGCTTGGGCCGCGCGGGTCCGGGGGGCGGCGTCGGGCTCATGACCACGTCGGGGTCGGCTTCGGGCCCCGGGGCCGGCGGCGCTGCGGGTCGTGCCGCGGATGCCGGGGGTGGTCCGAGGTCAGCGGCGGTGCCGGAGCCCGGGCCTCCGAGCAGCGCGTCGAGCTCGTGGGACGCCTCCTCGGCGGCCTCGCTCATCGGGGGGCCGAGGGACTCGTAGTCGGCCGCTTCGATCGGCGGCGCAGTGGTCGCGGGGAGGAAGTCGTCCTCGCTGAGCGCTCGCGCGTCCACCACCGTCGCGTCGCTCGAATACTCCGGTTCCGACGTGACCGAGGGTAGGGCGTCCGATTCCGACGGGGGTGCCGGGAAGCCGGCGTGCTCTTCTGCGGGGGGCGGGAAGCCGGCGGGCGCTTCGAGCGCGGGCGTGGGGGGCTCGGGTGCGACGTCGGGGGCGATGGGCTCGGGGGCGGGCGCGGCAGCTTCGGCGATGGGCTCGGGCTCGGGCGGAGGCGCAGGCGCAGGCGGCGCCGCAGGTATGGCTGGTGCTGCGGGCACGGGCGGTGAAGCAAACGGCATCGAGGATGGCGGCGGCGCGAAGGAGGGCTTCTCTCCGCTGCCGCCCGACATGCCCTCGGCGAGCGTGAACCCGAAAGTGGCGGCGTCGGCGGGTCGTCCCGCGGGGTCCGAGGACATCGCCTGCGCGAGCGCCTGGGCCAGATCGGCGGGTGGCGCCGGACTCTCGGGTCCGGGCGGCGAGCCGGTGAGCATGTGGTGCAGCACGGCGGCGACGCCGAACACATCGGCGCGGGCATCCGGGTTGCGCCCGTCTTGAAGCTCGGGTGCGATGTAGCGCTTCGCCTTGGGACCCGAGCCGCGGCCGGTGGGCCCGGTCTTTTCGGGATCGAAGACGGCGCGAATGATCTGCTGGATACCGAAGCCGACGACGCTCGCGTGCTCGCTCCCGTCGAGGCCGGGTGAGAGGAGGATGTTGCTCGGCGTGAGATCCCAGTGGAAGTGACCCGAGGAGTGCGCGCGCCCGAGGATGTCGAGGAGCTCGCTGGTGATCACGAAGGCCTGATCCCGATCGAGCGGGCCGTCCAGGAGCTCGTCGGCGAGGGTGGTCGCGTCCTCGAACTCGAGCTCGAGATAAGGCACGCCATGCTGAATGCCGTGACCGGTGACGCGCACGATGCCGGGCTCGACGAGGAGCTGAAGCTCCGACGCCTTGGCCTTGAACGTCGCGACCGCTTCGGGCGAGCTCTCGGTGTCGATGGGGAGCATCGCGACCGCGAGGGGCGCGCCACCTTCGCGGACGGCCTTGTAGACGAGGGCGAGCCCGTTCCAGTCCAGCTTTTCGACGACCTGATACTTGTCGGCGAAGAGCTCGGCGACAGTGGCTACGTCGGCCATGCGCGGAGGATACCCGCGCACCTCCAATTGTCGTCTGAAGTCTGCAAATGTCGGATCGGGCCGACAGGCCGACTTTCCCGAAAACCCACGCGATCGCGGTAATTTGGAGGCACGGGCCTTGCTCTATCCGGCGCATGGCCAAAACGCTCCCGCGCCTCGCCCCGCCGATCCTCTTCGCCCTGTCGCTCCTGTTCGTGGGGACGGCTCACGCCCAGACCACCGGCGCGCACCTCGGTGGTGGCCGCGGCATGGACCTGCACCTGTACCGGCCAGCGATCGACAGCAAGGGGATCTTCACCGTCAACGGGACCGATCTTCTCGGCCATCTCGACTTCAGCTTCGGCCTGGTGCTCGACGCCGGCTTCGGGCTCATGCCGGCGCAGACCTTCGTCAACGACGCGTCGGTGGCGGCGGGGAACGAGCAGCGCGCCGGTCATCTGGTCGACACCTTCTTCACCGGAACGCTTCAAGCCAACATCGGCCTGTTCAACCTGGCGGTGGTGGGCGTGCAGGTTCCCGTCCAGGTGGTGAGCGGTCCGAACACCACGCTGCCAGCCACGGGTGCGAGCACCGGATATGGCCTGGGCGAATCGGGCGGCCTCGACTACCAGGGCTTCGGCGACATCACCATCCACGGCAAGGTTCGCTTCACGCGCGTAGAGCGCGCACCGGTTGGCGTCGCGGGGTTGGTGTTGGTGGAGTTGCCCACGGGGAGCCCCTCGGAGTTCGCGGGTGACGGCTTCGCGCTCTGGCCGATCCTCGCCCTGGAGGCGAGGCCCACACGCAGCGTTCGCCTGGCGATGAACGTCGGCTATCGAATGAGCTTCGGCGACCCGGCGACGCTGCCGGTGGGCGCGCGCACCGTCCCCACCGGTGACGGCATGGGGATGAACGCGCTCGGCGCGATGATCGATCCCGCCCAGCCGGGCTCGCCCACGCAATATGGCCATCTCCTCACCTTCGGAGCGGGCGCGGCCTTCCGGGTGGCCGATCCGGTGGAGATCGGCGTCGAGGCCTACGGCACGCAATCGGTGTCGTCTTTCACCGCCGAGGGCTTCAACCTCGAAGCGATCCTCGGCCTCAAGATCTTCGTCGAGCGCAACAGCTACCTGATGATCGGCGGTGGGGTGGGCATCCCCAACGTGGCCAGTGATTCGGGCGGCTTCCAGACGGCGGACGCGCGCGCGATGCTCGGCTTCATCTTCGAGCCCTCCATCGGCGACCGCGACGGTGACGGCCTCAAGGACGACTTCGATCAGTGTCCGGACGAACCGGAGGACTTCGACAACTTCGCCGACGAGGACGGCTGCCCCGATCCGGACAACGACCGCGACGGGATCCTCGACGTCGACGACGAATGTCCGATGGTCCCCGAGGATCGCGATGGCGACGCCGACGAAGACGGTTGCCCCGAAGGCAGCGAAGGCGACCGCGACGGCGACGGCATCCTCGACGAGGTCGACCAGTGCCCCGACGACCCGGAGGACCGCGACGGCTTTCAGGACCAGGACGGCTGCCCCGATCCCGACAACGATCAGGACGGCATCCTCGACACCGACGATCTCTGTCCGAACGACCCGGAGGATCGCGACGACTTCGAGGACGCCGACGGCTGCCCCGACCCCGACAACGACCAGGACCGCATTCTCGACGTGGACGACGAGTGCCCGAACGACCCCGAGATGTACAACGCCTACCGGGACGAGGACGGCTGTCCGGATCGCGGCGAGGCGGTGATCGAAGGCGGCGTCATCGCGACCTTCCGCAAGATCATGTTCGAGACCGACAGCGCGCGGATCCTCGAGGACAGCTACCCCATCCTCGACGCGGTGGCGGCCGCGATGAACGGCAATCCCCAGATCGAGCTGGTCGAGATCCAGGGGCACGCCGACGAGCGATCGAGCGACGAGTACAACATCCGCCTCACGCGCGACCGCGCCGCGGCGGTGCTCGAAGGGCTGTTGCAGCGCGGCGTGCAGCGGGACCGCCTTCGAAGCGCGGGCTACGGCGAGCGCTGCCCCGTGGACCCGCGACACAACGCCAATGCCTGGGAGCGCAACCGGCGCGTGGAGTTCAAGATCCTGCGCCAGGACGGAGCGCCGACGGGCGTCGAGGTCGCGTGCCCCGCTGCCCGCGAGCTCATCCCCGAGTGACGGTCACTTGAGATCGTGCTTGGTGAGGAGCTTGATGAGGTACGTCCGATCCATCCTCGCCTCGCGCGCCGCCCGGCTCACGTTGCCGTCGGCGCGCGCGAGGAGCGCCTCGCAGTAGCGCCGCTCGAAGTCGTCGAGGACGCGCGCGCGCGCTTCCTTGTAGGAGTGGCCGAGGACGCCGCGCACCACGTCCGATCCGTCATCGGGGCCGCCGGGTGCGCCTTCGAGCGGCGGCGCTTCGCCCATCACCAGGGTGGCCTCCACCACGTTGCGGAGCTCGCGCACGTTGCCCGGCCAGGAGTGGCCGGCGAGGGCGTCCATCACTTCGGGCGGCACCACCTCGGACACCGGTCCGTCGACGCCGGCCTCGCGGAGGAAATGCTCGACCAGGAGCGGCACGTCCTCGCGACGCTCGCGGAGCGGGGGCACGCGCAAGACGACCACCGCCAGGCGGTAGTAGAGGTCGAGACGGAAGGCGCCGTCGTTGACGGCGGCGCGCAGGTCGCGGTGCGTGGCGCTCACCACCCGCACGTCCACCGAGACCTCTTCGCGCCCGCCGACTCGGCGAAAGCGACGGCGCTCGAGAGCGCCGAGGAGCGTCGCCTGAAGGGCGGTGGGGAGCTCGCCGATCTCGTCGAGGAAGAGGGTGCCGCCGTCGGCCTGCTCGAAGGCGCCCGCGTGACGCGCGTCGGCGCCGGTGAAGGCGCCCTTCTCGTGGCCGAAGAGCTCGCTCGCCACGAGCGATGGCGAGAGCGATCCGCAGTCCACCGTGATGAAAGGCTGGTTCTTGCGCGGGCCCTGGTCGTGAAGCGCGCGCGCCATCAGCTCCTTGCCCGTCCCCGACTCTCCGACGAGCAGCACCGGCGTGTCCGAGGCCGCGGCGCGTTCGATCTGAGCCATCAATCGCCGCATCACGGGCGTGCGCCCGCGGAGCCCGGCGAGCTCGTCCTCTTCGTGGAGCGCGACCGTGACCCGCGCTTCGTCGTCGACGCGGATCGTCGTGTTGCCGAGGTGGAGCTCGGCGCCGCGCGGCACCGTCCCGCGTGTGATCCGCGCGCCCTCGTAGAGCGTGCCGTTGGTCGAGCCGTGATCTTCGACGCGGATCCCGTCGCCGCCGGCGACGAGCTCGAGGTGGAAGCGCGAGACCGTCGGGTCGGTCAGGACGAGGTCGTTGCCGTCGGCGGTGCCCACCGTCAGCGTCTCGCTGTCGGCTACCTGCTTCTGCCCGGCGTCGGGGCCGCTGAGGGTCTCGACGATCAGCGTGCGCACCGGCAGTCCCGGCCGTCCGGAAGAGGGCTCCGTGCTGTGGGCCATGAGACCCCGAGACGATACCATCCCGGCGATGAAGCCGTGGCTCCTCGTCGTGCTGTGCGTGCTCGGCGGCTGCGATGCGTGCGACGAGGACGAGTCCGCCCCCATCCCCGAAGCGCCGCCGCCCCGCCCCGAGGTGGTGCGCCTGCCGGAGGTGCCCTGGCCCCCGACGTTCCACGGCGTGCCCGCGCCCCGGGGCTCGTGGGGCGATCATCAGCTGGCTCTCGACCCGGCGACCGACGACGTCTGGCTCGCCACCTTCGATTCGAGCGACGAGGGGACGGTCCTTCTGTCCCGGCTCACGGCGGAGGGGATGGAGACAGCGCACCTCGACCTCCCTCGGCCGATGGGCGGCTCCTTCTTGCGCTTCGTCTTCGACGGCACGGGCGAGCCGCACCTGATGTACCTCCGCGTCGTCGGCGAGGTCGACACCGAGAGCCACGAGGCGCAGCTGGTGCACGCCTTTCGCGCCGAGGGTCAGTGGCTCAGCGAGGTCGTCCACCGCGAGCCGCGCGAGCTCGAGCACGCCTCGTCGATTGGCTGGCTGATCGTCGACGGCGGCGGCGAAGTCGTCTTCGCGTACCGCCGGGGCCACGACGCGCCCACGCTCCTGCGCCGGAGCGGGGACGGTTTCGAGAGCCTGAGCCTCGGCGACGAGGAGGTGGGACAGGTCCTCGCCTTCGAGGTCGGCGGCGAACGGACGCGCTTCGCCTGGACCGACCCGGTGCGCTCGAAGCTCTTCCTCTCGTCGACCGACGGGCCGACGCGGGAGCTTCACGCTTTCGAGGACTTCACGATCCGCCGCCGGGCGAGCGCGGTGTTCACGCCGAACGGGGAGCTACACGTGGTGGCCGAGCACCACGACAACATCAGCTTCCTGCACCTGCTCGTCGACCGAAACGGCATCCGTCGCACGAGCGTCGCTCCCTTTGCCGACGGGCTCGCCCTGAGGCCCATGGTCGGCTTCGATGAGCTGGGGGCGCTCGTCACCTTCGCTCGGGTCGACACGGATGGTTCGACTGGCGAGCTGTGGCTCGCCCGGGTCGAGCGGCAGCGCCGGCCGGCGGGGGTTCAGGTCGCGCCCCTCGAACGGGACGTCGACCAGGATCACGTCCTGTTGTTCTTCGGCCCTCCGATCGTGGACCGGCAGGGGCGGGTCTTCATCGGGACCAAGGGATGGATCTCGGGGCCGGGAACGGTATGGACTAACCTCTGAGTCGGCGATGGCGTCGCAGCCTCGATTCCCCTTCCGGCTCAAGCTACTCGCGCTCGCGGGGGCGGCCGCCGTGGTGCCGACGGCTCTGGTGGGGCTCGGCCTCATCGACGTGAACGAGCGGACGGTCGAGCGCGAGAGCCGAGCGCTCCAGATCGCGGTCGCCGACGATTTGAGCCGCACCATCGAGGAAGAGATTGGCCGCACCGAGGCCAGCCTCGAGCTGCTCGCGCGCATCCTGTCCGACCAGGACATCTCCGCCGAGACGCGCCTCTCGGTACCCCTGGCCCTGGTGGGCCGCGATCCAAGCGTCGATCACGTGGCCATCTTCGATGCCACCGGCAAGCTCATCGACGTCGCGCGGACGGAATCCGCAGAAGGGGTGGAGCTCCCCGAGCGCCTGCCCGCCGGGCTGCGGGACGAAGCCATGCGCGACGGCATCGCCCTCGGGTCCGTGGTGGCCGACGGAGGGGAGCCACGCCTCCCGGTCACGGTGCCGATCCTCGCACATGGCACGCCCACGGGCTTCGTCTACGCCATGACGAGGCTGGTCGGTGTCCAGGATCGGGTCGAACGGATCCACGAGGCGCAGCTCGCCACCATGCAAGGCAACCTCTACGTGGTGGACGACACCCTCCGCGTGATCGCCCATCCGAACGCCGAGCTCGCGCACGAACTCGCCTCCTTCAGAGACCGCCCGATCCTCCGCGATGTCGACCCGGCGACGCTTCGCGCGGGCGTGCCGCGGAACAGCGAGGTCGCGATCGACGGTCGCGAGATTGTCGGCACGGTGGTGGGGCTGGACGCCCGCCCCTGGGCGGTCGTGGTCGAGGTGCCGCGCGACGTCGCGTACGCGTCGCTCACGGAGATGCGGCGCATCGTCGGCGTGACCGTGGCGGTGGCTGCGTTCCTGGCGCTCCTGGCGGCGCTCTTCATCGCGGGGCGGATCACCGCGCCCATCGCCGCGCTCGCGCGCTTCGCCGGCGACCTCGCGAACCGGCGCTTCGACCGCCGCGTGGAGGTGAAGACAGCGGACGAGCTGGAGCTGCTGGCGGATGCGATGAGCGGCGCGGCGCGGGACCTCGAAGAGAGCGAAGCCAAGATCCGCGAGGAGGAGCGCATCCGATCGGATCTCGGGCGTTATCTGCCGGCCGAGGTCGTCGACAAGGTGGTTTCGCGAGAGCAGGACATGGGTCTGGGAGGTGTACGGCGCGACATCACCGTGCTCTTCGCCGACGTGGTGGCCTTCACCCCCCTCACCGAGCGCCTCCCGCCCGAAGAGGTGGTCTCGCTGTTGAACGAGCTCTTCACCGTGCTCACCGAGCTGGTCTTTCGTCACGGCGGAACCGTCGACAAGTTCGTCGGCGACTGTGTGATGGCGGTGTGGGGAGCGCCGACCGCCCAGGACGATCACGCGACCCGCGCCGTCGAGTGCGCCGAGGACATGATGAACTGGCTCTCCACGGCCAATCCCGGTTGGGAGGAGAGGTACGGGGTGACGGTGCAGCTCGCCATCGGCGCGCACAGCGGTGAAGCCATCGTGGGCAATGTCGGCTCCGAGCGACGGATGGAGTACACCGCCATCGGCGACGTGGTGAACGTGGCGGCGCGCCTCGAAGCCATCGCGCGCCCCATGCAGATTCTGGTGTCAGCGGCGACGCGAGAGGCGGTGGGCGACGGCGCCGACTTCGGCGAGATTGGCGAGAAGGTCCTGTCGGGAAGGCGCGATCCGATCCTCCTCTTCGAGGTGCGCACGTGACGGGTCCGATGGTGCCGAAGGTCGGCGACCAGGTGGCGGGCCGCTACCACCTCGAGGAGCGGCTCGGCCAGGGCGCGACCGGCGTCGTCTTTCGCGCCGCGCAGCCCGCGCTCGGTCGCGAGGTCGCGCTCAAGGTGCTCCATCCCCGCATCGCGCTCGACCCGGGTGCACGCGCGCGTTTCGAGCGAGAGGCGCGGGTGGCGTCGGCGCTGTCCCACGAGAGCGCGGTCGCCGTCTACGACTTCGGAGAAGACGAGGACGTGGTCTACCTGGCGATGGAGCTGCTCTCTGGACACACGCTTCGCGCACGCATGGAAAGGCCGAACGCGCTATCGGTCGAGGAGGCCATCGCCATCGCGGCTCAGATCGCGGATGTCCTCGTCACCGCGCATCGTCTTCCCCTGGTTCATCGCGACCTCAAGCCCGAGAATGTCTTCCTGGAAGGAAAAGGGAGCGCGGCGCGCGTGCGCGTGGTCGACTTCGGGCTCGCCTTCATCGCGGGCGAGGCGCGGGCGGATCGCATGACGGCGCACGGTGTCGTCACGGGCACTCCCGAGTACCTCTCCCCCGAGCAGGCGCGCGGAGAGCACGTGGGCCCGGCGACCGACGTCTACGCCCTCGGCTGCATCCTCTACGAGCTGGTCACGGGCCGGGTGCCCTTCGGCGGCAGCGACATGGAGGTGCTCACCAAGCAGATGTTCGCCTCGCCGCCCCCGCTCGTCGAGCATCCCGGCCGCGAGCCCATCCCCACCGCGCTCGATCGCTCGATTCCGCGCCATGCTCCAGAAGAGGCCCGAGCGTCGCCCGGACGCCGAGTCGCTCCTCGAGACGCTCTCGGAGATCGACCCTCTGCGCCGCGAGCGCGCCCGCGACGACACGCATCTTCTCGGCCGCAAGGCGCGGATGGTGTCAGCCCCGGCGGCGTCGGTGGAAGGTGGAGGCCGCGACGCTTTCGAGGTCGCGATTGTCGGCGATCTCGCGCCCGAGCTGTGGCTCGCGCTCGCCGCCAACGGCATCGTCGCCTGGGCGGCGGGCGACGATCCGATCGAGGAGCCCTCCCTCGTCTTCGCGCCCCACGCCAACGTCGAGGAGGTCGCGCGATACTGTCGCGCCGGTCACACCGTCCTCACCGACACCGAGGCGGGGGACATTGCGCGCATCAGCGCGCTGCTCGGCGCGGGCGCGGCCGAGGTGGTGGTCCGTCCGAACCGGCGCCGATGACTTGTCGCGCCGGCTTCGGCGCGTCGCACGCAGGAGGGCGAAGCACGGGCGATGAGGATGACCCGTCTCCTCCTCGTCATCGGGGTCGTGATCTCGACGTGGGGCCTCGGCCGCTCGGCGGCCGCGCAGCAGCGCGGCACCTTTCGCTATCGGGTCCAGGACGGCGACACCTGCGCCGGGATCGCGCGCCGGCTCTACGGCAGCTCGCGGGACTACGAGCGCATCCACGAGCTCAACCCCGATCTGGGCCCGCCGCCTCATCACCTCGAGCCGGGCAGCATCCTCGTCCTGCCGCGACCGCCCGACGAGGGCCCCGATGCGCGCGTGACGGCGGCCGAGAACGTGGTGCGCGCGCGTCCACCCGGCGGCCGCTTCGCTCCGGCGTCGGTCGGCGAGGCGCTGTCGCGCGGGGCGCAGGTGGAGACCGGTGCGCGCTCGTCGGCGGAGCTCACCTTTCGTGATCGCTCCACGGTGCAGATGCGCCAGGAGACGATGGTGATCATCTATGGGGGAAGTGGCAGCCTCGCCCAGCGGCGGAGCACGGCCACCCTCGAACGCGGCGCGCTTCGGAGCCGCCTCGCGGAGCTCACCGGTCGCTTCTCGGTGGACACCCCCGCCGGGACGGCTCGGGTGGTCGGCGGCGACGCGATCGTGGCCGTGGGCGAGGACGGAGCGAGCCGCCTCGCCAACCTCGAAGGGCGCACCGCGACGGTCACCGCAGGCAACGTTTCGGTGCGCGTGCCCGCCGGGAGCGGCACTCTCGTTCGGCGCGGCGAGCGCCCGGCGCCCCCGCGCCCCTTGCCCGCGCCGCCGCGCTGGCGCGTCGATCGCCCGGGCCGCTTCGTCGGCCTCACCGGGCGCGGCGGAACCATCGCTGGCGCCTTCGAACCCGTCGAAGGGGCGGTCGCCTATCGCGTCGAGCTCGCGCGCCGCCCCGACGGCACCGACGTCGCCGCAGCCATGGAGGTCACGGCGCCCAGCACCACCTTCGCCATCCACCGCGTGCCGGCCGGCGTGTACTACGTCTCGGTCGCGACCATCGACGAGTGGCTCCTCGAGGGGCGACCCTCTCCGCGCCTCGCGGTGCAGGTCCTCGAGGCGCGCGTCATTCCTCCGGGCGGCGGCGAGCCGCTGATCGAGCCTTACGATCCCGGCGATCCATCGGTCCCCGACCGTTTGCCGCGCGTTCTGCCAGGGACCTGGATCGTCGCCCCGGTCGGCTTTCGCTGCGGCCCGCACGGCGGGGCAGTCGCGGAGATGGCGACGCTCCTCGGCGACGGGCGCACGTCGGTGCAGTGCTTCGATCCGGGTGGCCGCGAGGTCCCCGCCTTCGACGTGGTGCTCTCCGCGCCCCGGGCACGAATCGAAGGGGGCCCCCCAGAGCTCGTCCGTCGCGTTCCTTCGCGCGTCGTCGTCCGCCTCGAGAGCGAGCTGCCAATCCCCAGCTCTCTCGTGGCGTGGGCGCCCGAAGGCGTGGAGATCGGTCGGGTGTCGCGCCGGCCCGACGGCGCTTTCGAGATCCCGCTCCTCGCCACCACCGACGCGCCGGCGGCGCTGCCCGTGACCCTCGGCGTCGCAGAGGGCGACGAGCGCGTAGCGCTCGCACACTTCGATGTCACGATCCGCGGCGCTCCACCGACGGCGGTCTCGTCGCCCGAGGCTCCGAGCTCTCCGACCGCGCCCGCGATCCCCGTCGCCCCCGGCGTCTTCGCGCACAGCGCGCTCCCCGACGTCGCGTCCATCCTCCCGACGGGGCGAAAGGGCGCCACCTTTCACGCGGCGCTCTCGGGCATCTCCGCGCCCGATCAACCGGACATGGTTCGGGGTAACTTCGGCGCGCGCGCTCGACTCTTCGACCAGCCGCTCGAGGTGGGTTTCGACTGGACCCTCGATGCGACCGGCGCCTATCGCACCACCTCGCGACGCGGGGCGACCGACGTCCGCGTCTTCGCCAACCTGACCTATCCGGCGTCGTCTCACTTCGCGCTCACCACCGACGTGACAGCCTGGATCCCCACCCGCGCTGCAGAGGGCTCCTTGAACGACGTGCGGATCGTCCCATCGCTCTCCTTCTCGGGAACCTTCGGCGGTTCTGTGTGTTTGCGCAGCCGGCAGGCCCTCGTCGCCGACACCACCGGATCCACCCTCCTGTGGTCCTCGGCCTACGGCGTCGACGCGCGGCTGCTCTCGGCCCTGACCCTCGGCGTCACGGGCTCGCTGGTGGTGGGCCAGAGCGACGGGGCCCAGCGGCTCGCGGGGGCGTTGGGCCTCGAGGCCGTGGTGCCCATGGGGCCGACCGAGGCGCTCGTCGGACTTCGCGTGGGCCTGGGGGACGACGCCCCCCAAATCTTCGGCCGCTTCACCGCTCTCCTGGGCCTGAGGTTCATTCTCGATAACCCCTAGCGAGGGGTCCCGAGGCGTGGGCGCTTTTTCTTGCCTTCGGCCTGAGTAATCCCAATTCTGGGACGGGAGCTCCCGCCGTGCCTTCACCCCTGCCCCCCCTGGGGGTGTTGGCAGCTCGGTGGGAGCTCCCCTTGTTTCTTCTTGGGCACGGGGCGGACAGCGGAACGACCTCACCCCCCAGGGGTGACGAAGACGCTGGGGCGCCAGCCGTCGACGCGGGCGCGCTCACTGAAGCGTCTGACCCTGCACCGTGACCGAGTCGATGTACCAGTACTCGCCCGCGCGGGAGAGCGTGACCGTGACGGGGACCTGACCGTTCGGTGTGGAGAGGTCTCCGACCATGCTCGCCGAGCTCCCGTTGACGTCGCGACTGCTGAAGGAGACATCGGTCTGCTGCGTCGCCGCGGGGATGGCGGAGACCGCCTGCTCGAACGCCTCCACGGTGTGCGAGCTCTGATACGGCGCGTCGGTGCGCCGGAGCGCGTCCTGGTAGTTGCCGGCCCGGAGGTCGGCGAAGAAGCCTCGTGCCTGACCCTCGGGCGCTTCGAAGAGGCTCTGACAGGCGAAGAAGGCGGCGCCCACGCCGCAGGCGGCCACCAGCAGGAAGACCCCGCATCCCAGGCCGATCCACTTCAGCGCACCGCCCTTGCCCTCCGCCATCGCCGGCGACCATATCACGGCGCTGGTCTCGACACTTTTTTGTCAGAGGTGCGGGTTCGGGCGTATTCGAAAGGAGATGCGCCTCCAGTCCCGGAAGCAGCACGCGAGCCATCCGACCCCTCCGAGGGCGCGGGTCTATCTCTTCGTGCTGGCATTTGCCGCGACGATGCTCCTCGGTTCTCTCGAGGCAGCGGCCCAGAGGACCATCACCGTGCGGGCGGGGGATGCGTTGAGCATTCTGGCCGACCGGTACGGGGTGAGCGTCGAGGACTTGCAGCAGTGGAACGCCCTGCCGGACGACCGCATTCAGATCGGGCAGGAGCTGGTGGTGGGCGATCAGGCGGGGGGCGGCACAGAGGCCGGGCCGGATGGAAGCCCCACCTACGAGGTCCACGCTGGTGACACGCTGAGCGGCATCGCCAGCCGCTTCGGCGTCGAGATGGAGCAGCTCCTCGAGTGGAACGAGGGCCTCGAGGCGGACGCCATCCGCGTGGGCCAGCCGCTGGTGATCGGGCCCGCGCGCTACCGGATCGAGCACGACGTTCGGCCCGGCGAGTCCTTGAGCCGAATCGCTTCCCGCTACGGGGTCGCGGTGCGGGATCTGTTGCGATGGAATCGTCGCCTCGAGGGCAACACGCTACGCGCAGGGGCGAAGGTTGTCGTGTGGGCCGAGCGGCCGGAGTCGCTCTCCGAAGCGATCGGGCTGCCCTATCACGGACGCCTGGTGCACGGGGAGCGCCTGCCGCGGCACCCCGGCTACGTGATCCGCGATCGTTCGCGGGCCTACGGCACCCGCGAGACCAACGACGCGATCATGGCGGCTTTCGATCGCGTCGTCAGTGAGCACGGCCGTGGCCAGAAGGTGCGCGTGCACGACCTCAGCACCGAGCGTGGTGGGCGGCTGAGCGACCATCGCAGCCATCAAAATGGGCGCGACGCCGACATCAGCTACTACCACCGGCGCCGCTGTCCGAGCGACGGATGCGGCTTTCGGCGCATGACCCCCGAGCTCCTGGACGTGGAACGCACGTGGACGCTCCTCTCCTATTGGCTCGAGCACGATCAGGCCAAGGCGATCTTCATCGACTACTCGCTCCAGGGCGCGCTCTACCAGGAGGCGCGCCGTCGCGGCGCCACCCGCGAGCAGCTCCATCACTGGTTTCAATACCCCCGCGGCGTCGGCTTCCCGCTCGGCGTGATCCGCCACTTCCCGAACCACCGCGACCATCTCCACGTCCGCTTCGAGTGCGCCGAAGGGGATGAGGAATGTCGCTGAAACCCGCGTAGACGGCAGTTCGCCACCGCCCCTCGACATGGTCGGAGCACGCGTTCATGCTCGGGGTCTCGGTGGGGTGAGAGCGTGCGACTGGGGATCGATTTCGGAACGACGCGTACCGTCGTCGCGGCGGTGGAGGACGGCCGCTATCCAGTGGCCAGCTTCGACGTGGAGGGGGGCTTTCGCGACTACATGCCGGGTCTCGTGGCGCGCACACCCGACGGGCTCGTCCACGGCTGGGAGGCCGAGGCGGCGCTCCCGGCCGATCCCGACTCAGGGCTCCGCTCGCTCAAGCGCGTGATCGGTCACAGAGCGCCGGAAGATCCGATCATTGGCTTCGATACCGACGCGCTCTCGCTGGTCACCCTCTTCTTGTCGCGCCTCGAGCGCGCGATCCGCGAAGAGAGCAACCTCGACGTGGGCAGGGGCGAGCCGCTTCAAGCGATGGTCGCGGTGCCCGCGAACGCTTCGACCCAGCAGCGGTACATGACCCTCGAGGCTTTCGAGGCCGCGGGCTTCGAGGTCCTCGGGATGGTGAACGAGCCCACCGCCGGCGCCATCGACTACGCGCACCGCCATCTCGTCGGGGTGGGTGGCCGCTCACCCAAGCGCTACGTCGTGGTCTACGACCTGGGCGGCGGTACCTTCGACACCTCCGCGGTGTCGCTCCGCGACCGACGCTTCGATTCTCATCGCCTCGGAGGGCATCAGCGCGTTCGGCGGTGACGACTTCGATGCCCTCATCCTCGATGCGGCCCAGGGCGCGCTGGGCCTCGCCGGTGACGCCGTGCCCGAGGTGCGTCGCGCGGCGCTCCTCGAGCGCTGCCGCGAATCCAAGGAGACGCTGACCCCGAGCAGCAAGAAGCTTCTCGTCGACCTCTCCGATCTCCTCCCCGACACGCCCCCGGTGGTGCTCGAGACGCGCGAGCTCTACGAGCGCGCGGCCCCGCTCATCGATCAGAGCGTGGAGGTGCTCGCGCGGGTGCTCGACACGCTGCCCGCCCACGGTATCGATCCGGAGGACCCGCGTCAGCTCGGCGCCGTCTACCTCGTCGGCGGCGCGGTGGCCTTTCCCCCGGTGGCGCGCCAGCTTCGCCAGCGGTGGGGCAAGAAGCTCAAGCTCGCCCCCATGCCTCATGCCGCCACGGCGGTGGGGCTCGCCATCGCGGCGGATCCCGCAGCCACGGTCCGGGTGCGCGAAGCGTCGACGCGCTGCTTCGGCGTGTGGCGAGAGGCCGCCGACGGCCGTGAGAAGGTCTTCGACAAGATCATCGACGCACACCTCGCGCCGCCCGAAGACGGGCCGCTCGTCGTCGAGCGACGGTACAGGCCGGTGCATCGGGTGGGACGGCTGCGTTTCGTGGAATGCACCCGCCTGGTGGACGGGCGCCCGGCGGGGGACCTCTTGCCGTGGAAGGAGGTGCGCTTTCCCTACGACCCGTCGCTACGCGATGCGGACCTCACGGCCGAGGAAGGCTTCGAGCGGACGGGTACGCTCGCTGGCGAGGAGATCGAGGAGCGATACACCTACGGCGGGGACGGCCGCATCTCGGTGCAGATCCGCAACGTCGCCCGCGGCTACGCCCGCGAGTTCGAGCTCACGGGTCAGCTCGCGGGGCAGACGGTCTCGGGATCGTCGGGGACCTGAGTGACGCGGGTCATGAAGTCCGACCCGTCATACGTGCTGCCTTCCATCCAGACGATGGCGCAGTAGCCGCCGCCGCAGGCGATGTCGGGGTCGTTGGCCGTCGGCGCCATCGGGGGGATGCGGCAGGGGCCGGCGATGACGTTGCCCGTGGGGTCGAGCCCGACGAGGCCGAGCGTTCGACCCGTGGTGTCCGGGTCTGGATAAGCGAAGGCGAGGACCGCCCCGCCCGAGAACGCGTCCATCGCCTGATCGGATCCCTGAAAGGGGAGCAGGACAGGCATCCCCTCCTCCGCCCACGCCGACTCCGGCCGATGGCGGGTGAAGGAGAACTGGCGGCCCCCCATGCCATCGTCGTGAAGCCAGACCGAAGCGACCGATCCGTCCGCGAGCCAGGTCGTCGCGCCTTCGGAGCCGGGGCTCAGCGGAACCGTCGCCTCGAGCAACCATCCCCCATTCCAATGGAAGAGCTCCTCGGGCTGGCCGTGCACGAAGAGCGGACCGAGGGCCGACTCGTGCATGTCGAACTCGCCCAGGTCTCCGGCATGGGAGGTGACGATGCCGGTCGACCCGCTGGCGACGTCGAGATAGTGGAGCTGCTGTTCGGTCGCGCTCGAACCCAGGCGGCGCATCAGCGCGCCGAAGTCGCCGCCCGACGCGTGGAGCGCGGCATCCTGCCGATCGGTCTCTCTCAGAATGCCGGCTGCGATCATCCTCGGCGCCGCGTCGTCGGGTAAGACGCGCAGCATCAAGACTCCATCCGACGCAGGCGCTTCGGTCCAGCCGACCGCGAGTCGGGACCCGTTGGCTGACAGGAGCACGTCCTGTCGCGTGAAGTCGGCGGTGGGGGTGACGTGCTCCCGTTCGGTGTCGGCCACCACACCCGGAGCCATCTTGAAGACGTCGACGTAGCCATCGGCGATCAGCCCGACCACGAACTTGCTTCCATCCCATATCACCGCGGGCTGGCTGTCGTTGGGGCCGGCGTTCGCGATCGACACGGTGCCGAGCATCGGCATCGGCATCGTCGCGTCGACGCTTCCGTCCGTCGAGACGACACCGGTATCCCCGGTGGCGTCGTTGGCTGCGTCCGTGGGAGACGTCCCGTCGACACGCGCGTCTCGGCCCCCGTCGGCACCCGAGGCAGCCGGGATCGCATCGAGCACGAGTCCGCATCCGGTCAGGAACAGCACCAGAAGCGAAATCACTCGAGCCACTCGATCGATGATACCGCGGGAGCGTTTCCCGTGCCTGATGGCCGGTCAGGGGCAGAGGCCGCCCGAGGTGAGCGGAAAGAAGGCCCGGACGAGCTGGTCCGAATCCATCGTGACGGAGCAGGGGGTGGCGGCGGAGGAGCAGGAGGACGGCGACAGCCAGGGACAGTCCGCGGGAACCTGAGTGAGGGTGACGACGGTGCCCGCGGGGAAGTCAGCGGTGCAGATGTCGGTTCGGCAGTCGATCCCCGGCGGGTCGGAGGTGATGCGGTGGATCGTCGCGGTCCCGGAGGCACGCACCGTGAGTGTGTGGGTTCCGCCCGCAGCGTCGGAGAGGGTGCCGGTGTCGGATGCAGCGTCGGAGGCGGTGCCCGTGTCGGAGGCGGCGCCGGTGTCGGCGCTCGCGTCGGAGCGGGCGCCGGTGTCGGCGCTCGCGTCGGTAGCGGGCGCCGGTGTCGGCGGAAGTGCCGGTGTCAGCGGCGGTGCCGGTATCCGACGCGGTTCCCGTGTCTGTGCCCGCGACGCACGCCCCCTCCACACACCGGCCCGTCGGGCAGTCGGCGCTGGATATGCATTCGGGCTCGTCGCCGCCATCGCAGGCGGCGAGGACCAGGAACAGGGTGAGGGCGCGGGGGATCATCCTTCGATCATACCGCGCCCGCGGCCGGGGGAGAAAGCTAGCGCGTGACGCGGCCGAAGACGACGGGCGTGACGACGACGCCGCGGCTGTTGGTGCCGAACCAGCCGTAGGAATCCACCTGTCCGTCGCCGTCGGTCATCAGGAGGATGGTGCCGTGACCGTATCCGCCGGGGCCGCCGCGCATGCGCGTGTCGTCCTGATGCGGCAGCGAAGTCGCATCCACGATGCGCATCGTGTACGCGCCTTCCCACTGGGGGACGGGGCGCGCGCGCTCGAGGACGAAGCCGACGTGGCCGGTGATGCGTCGGCCCCACTCCGGCGGGCGGCGCCACGCGAAGACGTCACCCGGGCGAGCCTCCTCCACGTGCGCGAGGCGCTGCCAACCGCGACGCGCGCGCTCGGTGGGGGAGCGCGCGATCACGTCGTGGAAGTTGCGGGCGACCGGGCGCTCGCGGTGGATGGCGGACAGGGCACGCGGCGCTGCGCGCTCGAGGATCCACGCGGCCATCCCGGAGCAATCCCACGCGTAGAGCCCGCGCCGCTGTCGCACCACGGTGCGATGTTGGTAGCGGGTCTCGGTCATCCCTTCTTCGATGTTCGACAGAACGCCGAGGACGCGCTCCGCCGCATGGCTCTGGGGCTCGCCGGGTCCGGGTGGAAGGACGCGCCAGGGAGCGGGTGGCGCGGGCGGCGCCCAGAGCTGGTCGTTCTTCTCCGCGACCTGGCGGTTGGCCGGGGGATTGGCGCTGACGAGAGCGGACGCGATGAGCAGGCCGGAGACGAGGGTGAAGGAGAAGGCCAGGGCGCGTCGCATCGTGAGGTCTAGACGCCCGAGAGGCGCCGAAGTTTCATACGAATTCCCCGCGGGTCATCTTCCCGCCTGCTACGCTCCCGGCCCATGGACGACGAGGCCGAAAAGCTCCGCGCACTGGCGGCGAAGCTGGGCCACGAGTTCCAGGATTATGGCCTGTTGCGAGATGCCCTGACGCACAAGTCGCTGGCCAACGAGCGCCCCCGCCTCGCCCCGCGAGACAACGAGCGCCTCGAATTCCTCGGCGATGCGCTCCTGGGTCTCGTCACCTCGACCCTCCTCTACGAGCGCTTCCCCGACGCACCGGAAGGCGAGCTCACCCGGCGGCGCGCCGACCTCGTGTGCGAGGCGGGCCTGATGGCCATCGCGGAGGAGCTCGCGCTCGGCGAAGCGCTCCGCCTGGGCCGGGGCGAGGAGCGATCCGGCGGTCGACAAAAGCCGCGGCTCCTGTCGAGCGCGGTCGAAGCGTGTCTCGCGGCGGTCTACGTCGACGGCGGCCTCGACGCCGCGGTGGCGGTGGCGGGACGCCTCATGCGCCCGCGCCTCGACGACCGCCGGCCCGGGGCGAGCGACTTCAAGTCGCGCGTGCAGGAGATCGTGCAGGGCCGCGGTGAGCCCACCCCCGCGTATCGCGTGGTCGCCGTCGAGGGGCCCGACCACCAGCGGGCCTTCACCGTCGAGATCCTGGTGGGTGAGCGCGTCTTGGGGCGTGGCGAAGGTCGCTCCAAGACGGAGGCCGAGCAGGCGGCCGCAGCCGAGGCGATGGCCGCGCTCACCGAAGGAAGCTGACGCCGATGGCTCTCGACGAGGAGGCCGAGCAGAAGCTCGCGGAGCTCCGGCGTGCGGGCAACTATCGAGAGGCGGCCGATCTCTGCGTGAACCACGGCGAGCTCGAGCGTGCAGCCGAGCTACTGGCCGAGAGCTGGGATTATCGTGGCGCGATCGACGTCGCCACCCGCGCCGGTCGCCTCGACATCGCCTATCGCTACGCCCTCGCCGGCGAGGAGCGCGGGCAGATCGAAGAGCTCCTGAGCGCGCTCGCCGACCGCCCCGAGCAGGCGCGACTCGCCGCCGAGCACGCACGGAACAAAGGACGCCTCGCCGATGCAGCGCGTCTCATGGAGTCGGCCGCCGACATCTCCGCGGCCGCCGCGCTCTACGAGCAGGCGGGCGATCTCTTCGAAGCTGCCCGATGTCACGAAGCGAACGGGAGCTACCGGGATGCGGGGCTTCTCTACGAGCGCCGCGTGCGCGAGGCGCCGCACGACACGGAGGCGGCGCTCCGCCTCGGACGCATTCTGGCGCACTTCGGACGCTTCGAGCACGCGGTGCGGGCGCTCCAGACGGCGGCCGAGGACGACGCGCTCTGCGGGGCGGCGAACCGACTCCTGGTCGCCTGCTTCGCGGCGCTGGGTCTCGACGACGCAGCGGGCAGCCGGCTGGACGCGCTCCGCAAGCACGACCCGACGTTGCCGGTCACGGTGCCCCAGTATCTCCTCGAGCAATTCGGGGACGAACGCGGCATCGCCGGTCTCAAGAAGGGCGGCGGTGAGGAGCGGCTCCTCGCGGGACGCTACCGCATCATCCGCACCCTCGGCGCCGGCGCAACGGGCCGCGTCCTTCTGGCGCACGACGGCTTCTACGATCGCGAGGTCGCGGTGAAGGTGCTCACCGTGGGCGGCGGTGCGGCGGGCCGCGATGCCTACGCCCGTTTCGCGCGGGAGGCGAGGGTGGCGGCGGGGCTCGATCATCCGAACGTCGTCCAGGTCTACGAGTTCAACCCGGAGGGCCCCTTCCTGGTCATGGAACACATGGCTGGCGGGACCCTCGAGGAGCGCCTCGCGGGCGCCGAGAAACGTGTCCTCGACCTGCCCGCGATCCGCTACGTCGTCACCTCGATCCTCTCCGGTCTCGAGGCGGTTCATCGACGTGGCGTCGTTCACCGCGATCTGAAACCGGCCAACGTCTTCTTCAGCGCGGCGGGCGACGTGAAGATCGGCGACTTCGGCGTGGCGCACCTCACCGACCTCGGCTCGACCCTGACCGGTGCGCTCCTCGGAACCCTCGCTTACATGTCGCCGGAGCAGATCACCGGCTCGGCGCGCCCGGACGCCTCCACGGACCTCTATGCGCTGGGGGTGATCCTGCACCGCATGCTGACCGGCACCCTGCCGTTTCCTGGCCCCGACTTCGTCACCCAGCACCTGAACACGACGCCGCCCGCGCCGAGCGAAGTGGCCCCGGAGCTCGGGACGGCCTACGACGCCCTCGTCGCGCGGCTCCTCGCCAAGGAGAAGGAGTCGCGCCCGCGGACCGCGGCCGCCGTGAAGTCGGCGATCGCCTCGCTGTCCTGGGAGGAGCCCGACCGGAGCGCGCTCGAGATCGCGAAGGGGCCGGAGGCCGCGTCGGAGGTGGAGCGTCGCCCGACGGAGAGTACCCCGCCGCCCGCGGACGAGCGCTGGGTGGTGCTCGATCCCCTTCCCGATGGTGGGGCGCGCGTGCGCGACTCGCTCCTCGATCGCGTGGTGCGCTTCGTTCCGTGCGACGAGGCACGCGCGGATCGGCTCACCGCGCTGGGCCGCGCCGACTTTCCCCATCTCCAAGCCGTCTTCGACGTCGACCGCGACGAGGGGCGCGCCATCGTCGAGGAACCGCGCGGGCGACCTTTCGATGATCCGGAGCTCACTCCCGAGCGACGCGCCAAGGCGCTCGTGCAGGTCAAACGCACGCTCGAACACATGCACATGCTGGGGATCGCCCATGGCGCCATCGACGCCGCCCACATTCGGGTGGCGGCGGGTAGGGCGGTCTTGCTCCTGCCGGAGGGAGTGGAAAAGGCCGACGCCCAGGCGGATCTGGCGGCCCTGGAGACGCTCGAAAGCGGCGTGCGCTGAGGGGCGGCGATTTCGAGGGGCGAGGGTCGGAGCACAATTGGCGTGCGCTCCCAGGTGCGATTTTCGCATCATCTCCCGAGGGGTCTTCTTCGCCCACCTCGATGCATCACCGCTGGCAGAGATCATTCGCAAAACCCGGGCAGTGTCTCCCGAGGGGTCCGTGCGCCTTCGTCGCGGTGTACGCGGGTGGTACTGATCGGACGCGTCTCCTTTCCTGGCTGGCCCTCGGCTTCGTCGCGTGGATCGCCGCCGGATGTCAGGAGGGGCACCCCGATGTGGTCGGGGTGACCCAGCAGGATTGCGTCGTCTGTCACCAGGCGGACTACGACGCCACCGACAACCCGCGCCACGAAGGTCTGTACCCGACCACCTGCGCCGACTGTCATTCGGTCGCGGCCTGGGTGCCAGCGCTCGGCGGCGGCGCGGGGGACGAGAGCGATCCCGCCCACGACATCACCATCGACGCGCTGATCCCGCGCTATTCGGCGACGACGATCTCCGCGGTGACGCCTCAGAGCGAGCTCCTCACCATGCCGATGGTGCACGCGGCGGAGAGCATCGATCCGCGCGCGATGGAGTCCTGCTCCAACTGTCACTCCGCCACGGGATCGATCTTCCCGGGGCGCTTTCACATCTCCCTCGTCGACCTCGACCTCCCTCAGCCGGCCACGTGCAGCGAATGCCACACGCCCGCCTCGCTGCCGGTCGGTTTCGTCGGGCCGCTCGACGAGGGGCGCGTCCCAGCAACGGGTGCGATGAAGCACGATGCGGTGCTCTGGGCGGACGACGCACCGACGACGCAAGCGATGGTCACCCAGGAGTGCGGGACCTGCCACGCCGCTCCCGGGAGCGACACGCCCGACGCGACCTGGGCCACCGGTGTCGACGGCGCATCGCCGGTGAAGTACCACGCCGCCCTCGAAGCGTCGGGCGCGGCCCCGCTGACCTCGTGCGTCGACTGTCACGCCAACTCCCGGCCCGACCACATCATCAGCTCCGCCGACTCGATGCTCCCCGACGGGCTCGAGTTCGATCACGCCGCCGGCGAGGGGATGAGCGACTGCGTCTCCTGCCACACCAGCACGACCAGCTGGGGCGGCGGGCTCTACCATCAGCCGGGGGATGTGGCGCCGGACTCCTGCATCACCTGCCACGACGGTGAGCGACCCACCAGCGACGACGGATGGGAGAGCACCACCTACACCACCGCTCCCTTCGACTACGGAACGAACAGCTACGGCATCACCCACGGCGCCGGTCAGGACTGCATCGGCTGTCACACCGGCGACGGCACGGGCGGCACCGAGACCTGGGTTGGCGGCCGTTTCGACCACGACCCCGCCGGGATCGCCGGGACGCGCTGCGTCTCCTGCCACGCCAGCCAGCGTCCCGATCTCGTGCTCGGCGTAGCCGAAGCGGCGGCGGTCCTCCCCAACAACTTCGATCACTCGGTCAACGGCACCGGCGACTGCTTCGGCTGTCACCAGGCCTCGGTGATGGCCCGAACCTACAGCAGCTACTTCAACGCGTCGGGGGCGCTCCCCGGCGGCGACTGGAAAGACGGCACCGAGTATCCAGGCGCCTTCGTCAGCTCGACCAGCGTTCACATCACGGTCGACGAGATCACCCTGCACCGCTCGAGCAGCTCCGGGCTGGTCACCAGCATGACCACCGCCCGGACCGCCTATTACAACGGCATGCTCCACACCTCGTCCGTGGTGCCGAGCGAGATCAGCCCGGGAACGTCGACCACCATGCCCGACAGCGACTCGTGCTGGCACTGCCACACGAGCACCGGGACGACGGTCACCTCCTACGTGGACGGCGAGTTCCATACTGCGCTCAACGCCTATTCCGCTACTCCGGGTGGGGCGACGATGGCGATAAGCCAGCCGGCGAAGTGCAACGATTGCCATTGGCAGATGCGGCCGGTGGGGATCGTCGAGCGGGCCGGGTCGGACCTCCGCCCGATGGATCACGCGGCCGCCTTCACGTCGACGGTGACCATCGACGGAGTGGCGGCGAACACCGTCGCCGACCTCGACTGCTCCACCTGCCACGCCCAGCCCGGGATGAGCTGGGATGACGGCGTGTTCCACGTCAACATCGGCTCCGCTCAGCCCGACGACTGCACCACCTGTCACTACCCGGCGATGGCGGACCCGGCGCGCGCCGACGTCACCTCGGGCGACGTCTTCGCGATGAAGCATCGCTCGCCCCAGATCACCTTCCAGAACTGCGGGACCTGTCACACCACGGCGCTGGGGCGCGCGGTGAGCATGCCGGCCTGGGCCTCGTGGGACGACGGCGCGTACCATCCGAGCCTGTCGTCGCAGCCCACCGTGTGCGTCGACTGCCACGCGATCTCCGAGCCATCGGGGACGACGCAGAGCGGCGTCTCCTACAGCCTCGCCGAGGGCGGAACCGCCACCAACGGTGGTCAGTACATGACGCATCGTTCGACCTACGTGACCGGGCGCGATTGCGCGGCGTGCCACGCGTCCGACGCCCGAACCTCGCCGACCGGATGGAGCGACACCACTGCGTTCCACGCAGCGGTCTCGTCGGTGACGAGCTGCCAGGGCTGTCACGGCCTGACCAACGGCAACGGGTCGATGCCCGGCACGGGCAACAACATGCCGACTGGGGCCACGACCACGTCGGTGGTGACCACGGCTTCCTCTTCGACCGGCGTCTCCGGTCAGCACGCCCGCATCGATCACTCGGACATCAACGTCACGAACCACGATTGCAACTTCTGCCACACCCAGGTCGGCCCCGGCTCCGGCCGGGAGTGGGCCGAGGCGACCTTCCACGCGCGCTTCACGACGTCTTCGCCGCTGGTGATCAACACCACGACGGGGCGCTGTAGCCATTGTCACGCGAACGAGACGCCGACCGCCGCCTTCAGCGGCTTCGACCACACCACCATCGGGACGACGGACTGCAGCTCCTGCCACTCCTTCCCCGGCAGCGGCACGACGACCTCGCCGAACTGGCTCGGCGCCATGGGCGGCGCGCCCGCGACCATCTCCGTGGGCGGCTTCTCCATCCCCACGCCACCCGCACCGAGCCCCACCACGCAGCTCGGCATCGTGGGCCTACCGCATCCGGGCGGCACCACCTCCTGCGAGACCTGCCACGGCTCGAGCGGCGGCGGGCGGATGGCGATCGGTTACGACCATGCCTCCACCCTCATCAACACCAACTGCTCTTCCTGCCACGAGGCCGGGAGCGACCTGGTGAGCCCGGTGTGGAACGGCGCGACCTCCACCTCGGGCGGCGCTGGCGACACTCGGCCCTACACCTTGTCGTCGGTTCGGGCGAGCTTCCACGGCGACTCCAGCACCGAAACCCAGCCCAATCACTTCTACCCGTTGGACTGTCACGAGTGCCACACCGCCCCTTCGGGAGTCTCCACCGGCACGACGGGCAGCACTTACAGCTCGAACTGGCGCTTCGTGCACAACTGCCGCGTGATGACGCCGCGCACGAGCTGCCTCATGTGCCACAGCCGCACGCGCTGCGAGTAGGCGCAGACCGCGGGCTCACGTGTCCTCGGCCAGGCGCTCGAGGATGCGCGTCGCTTCGGCGACCGAATTGACCAGTTTCAAGGGGAAGCCCACCCCGAGGGCGATCGCCGATCCCATCATTCGCACCATGGGGTTGGGGACCGCGGCGACGGTGTGCTTCACGCCGAGCTCGCGCAGGAGATTCAGGAAGTCGCGCCCCGGGGACCGTACATCCGGCGAGAAACCGCTGACCGTCGTGGTGTCGATCAAACAGCGATGTGGGTGCCGATCATCCACGACCTGACGGACACGCTCCGCCAGGGAGGACACCTGTGAGCCCGTGACGTGTCCCTCGAAGCGCACCAGGAGCATGTCCTCGGTCAACCAGCGTACGGTTCCCGAAAGGCTCGATGCTGAAGCGATGGCGCTCACGAAGCGAGGCTAGCGCCTCCATCCGGGGGAAGAAACATCCCGGGGCGGTGTCGAGCCTTCTACGTAAGCACGCCGGTGCAGACGGAGCGGAGGTCGATTGCGTCGGGACGCCGGCTACTTCTCGGACTCCGCGACCGCGTCGAGACGGGCGATCGCCCACTCCACGTCGCGCTGGAGCTCGTGGTACTCGGGAGAGTCCGGAGCGCTGGCGCTCGCCTTGAGCGCTTCTTCGGCGTCTGCGAGCTCCTTCTTCACGACCTCGACGTCGATGTCTTCGGGGCGGGCGAAGAGGTCCGAGAGGATCTCGACTTTGGTGGGCGAGGCGCTGACGAAGCCTGGGCCGATGGCGACCGAGCGCTCTTTGCCCCCGGTCCTCGCCTTGAGCACGCCGCACTTGAGGGCAGCGAGGAGGGGGAGGTGGCCCGAGAGGACGCCGAACTCGCCACGCACCGAAGGTGCGGTGACCCATTCGCACATCAGCTCGTAGGCCACCCCGGTGGGCGTGGCGACCTCGAGGGCGAGGTCGTCGGCCATCAGTTGTTCTCCTTGGCGAGACGCTCGGCGTGCTCCTTCACCATGTCGAGGTTGCCCTTCAGGTAGAACGCCTGCTCGGGCACGTGGTCGAGCTTGCCCTCGAGGATCTCTTCGAAGCCCGCGATGGTCTCCGAGATGGGCACGTACTGGCCCGGGATGCCGGTGAACTGCGTGGCGACGAAGAAAGGCTGCGAGAGGAAGCGCTGGATCTTGCGGGCGCGGTCGACCGTGAGGCGGTCGTCTTCCGACAGCTCGTCCATGCCGAGGATGGCGATGATGTCCTGCAGGTCCTTGTACTTCTGGAGCGTCTCCTGAACCCGGCGCGCCACCTCGTAGTGCTTGTCGCCGAGGACGGCGGGGTCGAGGAGCGTGGAGCTCGAGTCGAGGGGATCGACGGCCGGGTAGATGCCGAGCTCGGCGATCTGGCGCGAGAGCACCGTGGTCGCATCGAGGTGGGCGAAGGTGGTCGCCGGCGCCGGGTCCGTGAGGTCGTCGGCCGGGACGTAGATGGCCTGCACGCTGGTGATCGAGCCCTTGTTGGTCGAGGTGATCCGCTCCTGGAGCTGACCCATCTCGGTGCCCAGGGTCGGCTGGTAACCGACGGCGCTCGGGATGCGGCCGAGGAGCGCCGACACCTCGGAGCCCGCCTGGGTGAAGCGGAAGATGTTGTCGACGAAGAGCAGCACGTCCTGCCCTTCCTCGTCGCGGAAGTGCTCGGCCACCGTGAGCGCCGAGAGCGCGACGCGCGCGCGGGCGCCGGGGGGCTCGTTCATCTGGCCGTAGACGAGCGCGGCGCGGCTCACGACCGGCTCGCCGCTCTCGAGGAGCGACTCGTTCATCTCGAGCAACAGGTCGTTGCCCTCGCGGGTACGCTCACCGACGCCGGCGAAGCAGGACACACCGCCGTGCGCCTTCGCCACGTTGTTGATGAGCTCCATGATGAGAACGGTCTTGCCGACGCCGGCGCCGCCGAAGAGACCGATCTTGCCGCCCTTACGATAGGGGGCGAGAAGGTCGATGACCTTGATGCCGGTCTCGAACATCTCGACCTTCGTCGACTGGTCGACGAACTTCGGCGGGTCGCGGTGGATCGGGGCGTACTTCTTCGCCTCGACCGGGCCGAGCTCGTCGACGGGCTCGCCGACGACGTTGAGGATGCGGCCGAGGCAGGCGTCGCCGACAGGCATCTGAATCGGGCTGCCGGTGGGCTTCACTTCCATGCCGCGCACCAGGCCGTCCGTGCTGTCCATGGCGATCGAGCGCACCGTGCCCTCGCCGAGGTGCTGGGCGACCTCGAGGACGAGGTTGTCCTTCGCATCGCTGATGGCCGGGTTCGAGACCGTCAGGGCGCTCAGGATCTCGGGGAGGGAGCCCGCGGGGAACTCGACGTCGACGACGGGGCCGATGACCTGGGTGACTCGCCCGTTCTGAAGCTCTGCCATTTTCTTCCTCTGAGTTTTGGGGTGCGACGCGCCCCCGAGAGCCCCCCTCGAACCAACGATTCCGCGTGTTTGCGGTGCCTGCCGGGGGGCTGGCGCGCGCCGTAATAGCAGCCGGTTCCCATGGGGTCAACGAGACCCGAGCCGTCCCGGAAGATGGGGTCATCCGGCGACCTGAAAAGGCCCTTCCGTGCTTCCTTGGTGTGCAGCTCTTGGACATCGGCCCAGGGTGGGGCACGATGCAGGCCGATGGCGGACGAGGACGATCGTAAGAGCCTGGAGAACATCGATTCCGACAACCTGACGGTCACCGGCAAGCACGAGGGCCGCCAGTCGAACATCGAGGTACTCAAGGGACCGAAGGACGAGACGATCATCGTCGTCACTCAGGCCTTCGGCCCGAAGGGCGACAACCTGGTCGGCGTCTCGGACGTGGACTTCGACGGTTACCCGGCGGTGACCCTGAAGGTCAAAGCGGACGGCCGCGAGGGCCTGGTGCATCTGAGCCCGATCCACGGCGACCCGCGGAAGAAGGGCTTCACCAACATCGCCCCCGGCACCCACTGCGAGCTCTTCTGCCCCGTGAGCGAGGAGCCGCTGCCCAAGGTCGGCGAAGTCGAGGACGGAAGCGGCGCCAGCTACTACGCGCTGTGGCTCACCCCGCGCATGGACGAGGGCGCCATGGTCATGATCAGCGACGTGTGGGGCCACTACCACTCGCGGATCATCGACGACATGGAGCTGATCTCGTACTGGGCCGCGACCCATACGGACGGAGACGCCTAAGGCGTCACGCTGAAGCGAGCCGTCAGCGCGGCGGGGTCTCCGCTTCGCTCCCCGACCCGCACTTCGTATTCGATCGGCTCGACCACGAACGCATCCGCGTCGACGTCCCAGTACGCCACGTCCCTGACGGGAAACGACAGCGTCACCACTTCGTCCGCGCCCGCGGCCAGCTCCACCTGCGCGAACGCCCGCAAGTCCTCCGGCGCCCGCTCGACGGCCGAGCCGATCGCGGCGACGTAGACCTGTACCGTTTCGCGCCCCCGGGCCGCTCCCACGTTCGACACCCGCACCGTCAGCTCGACCGTCCCGTCGGCGGCCACCACGTCGGCGGCGAGCGACAGATCCGACAACGCGAAGTCCGTGTATCCGAGCCCGAAGCCGAAGGGGAACTCCGCCGCCACGCCTTCGTGGGCGAGGTACCGATAGCCGTGGAAGTAGCCGTAGCTGACCTCGGTCGACACGTTGTCGAAAGGCGGCAGGTCCGCTTCCGCGCGCGGGATGCTGAAAGGAAGCCGGCCCGAGGGAGCCTCGTCGCCGAAGAGGATCGCGGCGAGCGCGTCGCCGCCCTGCTGGCCGGGGTAGCCCGCCCAGAGGAGCCCTTCGACGTCGTCCACGAAATCGCGAACCAAGAGCGCCGAGCCCCCTTCGAGCACCACCACCACCGCCGGGTGAATGGCGCTCACCGCCGTGATCAACGCCGACTCTTCCGCGGGGATCGCGAGCGACGTGCGATCGCCCGCGCCCACGTTCGCTTCGCCTTCGTCCTCGGCGACGAGCCCGGTGGCGATCACGACCACGTCGGCCGCGCCGATCGTCGCCTCGGCTGCGGCGTCCAGCGACGAGCCCGGCAGGGCCGTGATGGTCACGCCCTCTGCGGCCGCGTTCAGACCTTCGAGGAGCGTCGTCACGCTCGTCGGGGTCACGCTGCTCGAGCCGGTGTCGCCGATGTTCTCGACGTCGGCGACGCGCCCCATCAGGACCACGTTCCCGGTCGTCGCCCAATCGATGGGCAGCACCGGGGCTGCTCCGGCGGGCGCTCCCTCGGCGGCCTCGTTCTTCAAGAGCACGATCCCCCGCACGGCCACCTCGCGGGCGAGCGCGAGATGCTCGGGTGTCTCCCGCGCGGATGGGTCGTCGATCACACGCTCCCGGGCGTCGAGCCCGAAGCAGAGCTCCGCGCGCAGCACCCGGCGCACCGCGCCGTCGAGATCGGCCTCGCTCATGGCGCCGGCGTCGATGTCGGCGGGGAGTTGCCCGAAGTGGAGCGCGTAGGGCATCTCCACGTCGAGGCCCGAGAGAATGGAGTCCGCCGAGCCGTGGGTGCCGAGGAGCCAGTCGGACTCCACGAAACCAGCGAATCCCCACTCGCCCTTCAGGATGTCCGAGAGCAGATGCGTCTGCTGATCGCAGTAGAAACCGTTCACCTGGTTGTAGGCGCTCATCACCGATGCGACGTGCGCTTCCCGAACGGCGCGGCGGAAGTGCGGGAGGTAGATCTCGCGCAGCGTGCGCTCGTCCATGACGACGTTCACGTCGTTCCGCGTATTCTCGATGCTGTTGGCGGCGAAGTGCTTCACGCTCGCGAGCACCCCTTCGTCCTGCACGCCTTCGATGAAGGGCACCGCCATCGCGCCCAGGTGATGCACGTCTTCGGAGTAGGTCTCTTGCGATCGTCCCCACCGGGGATGGCGCAGGATGTTCACGGTCGGCGCCAGTAGAACGTCGGCGCCCGCCGAGCGGAGCTCCCGCGCCATGGCCGCCCCCACCCGTCGCTCGAGCTCCGGGTCCCAGGTCGCGCCGCGCAGCATGGCGACCGGAAACGCCGTGCCCATCTTCTCCGAAAAGGCGCTGAGCCCTCGCGGTCCGTCGAGCATGTGCAGTCCCGGGATGCCCAGCGCCTCCTTGCCCTCCACGTTCCAGAGCCCGTTGTCCGGCAAGAGCGTGGTGCCGTGGAGCAGCCGCACCTTGTCGTCGACGCCGAGCTCGGCGAGGAGCTGGGTGATCCGCGCCTCGACCGCGGCGTCATCCTCTCGGCAGTAGGCGATGGTCTCGTCGGTGGGGTCGAAAGGCTCGGGAACGTAGACGCGCCCCGTGTCGGCGGCGCCAGTGTCGGCGTCGGCGCCGGCATCGAGAGGGCCAGCGTCGGTGGGGCCGTCGTCGCCACAACCGAGCAGAGCGAGACAGGACAAGACGAGAGCGAAGAGGCGCATGAGCCCGCGAACCGTACCTCGGGACGACGAGCCGGGCATCCCCGATGCCTCGCCTACTACTACTTCCGCCGCAACCTGCTACAGGGTGCCTCGCGATGGAGCGATCGCAGCGCATTGCCAATCTCTGGAACTGGTTGCCGCACTTCCGTGCGGTCGCGGAGACGCAGCACCTGCCCACGGCGAGCAAGGCGATGAACGCGAGCGCCTCGGCGCTCTCTCGGAGCATCCGGCTCCTCGAAGAAGACATCGGCCACCCGCTCTTCGACAGGGTCGGGCGCAACCTGCACCTCAACGCCGACGGGCAGGTCCTCCTCGAGGCCGTTCGACGCGCCATGCGCCTGGTCCACGAGGGTGTGCAGGCGGCAGCGGGGGAGCAGTTCGCCGGCCCGATTTACATCTCCGTCCCCGGGCCGTTTTCATCCATCTTCGTTCTGCCCGTCTTCGACAAGCTCCGCGAAGAGCACCCGGATCTCGTGCCCTCCATCCAGAGCTTCGGCGACCAGGAGCTCTCCGCGATGCTGCGTCGCGGTCAGCTCGACATCGCGGTCACCGACGCCGACGTCGACTCCGACGGCCTCCTGGTCGAGCCGCTCATCGTGGTGCGCCACGCGATCTTCTGCTCGGCAGACCATCCCCTCGCCGCGATCGACGCGCCGAGCGCCGAGGAGGTGCTGGCGCATGCCTTCGTCGCCCCGTTGCATCTGCCCGGCGGCGGTCGCCCCGATGCCTTCCCGATGGGAATGACCCGCACCGTCGGTCTCGAGGTGACCCAGATGAACGTCGCGGTGGAGGCGGTGAAGCGCGGCACCTACATCGGCTGCTTCCCGGTCCTGGTGGCCGAAGCCGCGGGCTTGTGGCGCGTCCCCTTCGCAGAGATGCCGTCCTCGCGCCTTTCCATCCTGCGCCGGTGTCCGGTGGCCGAGACGAGCCGCACCGACTACGTGGCCGAGGCGATCAAGGAGCTGGCTGGCGATATCGCCGGTGAGCGTAGCGTCATCGCGCCAGCGTGCTGACGGGGCGTTCGCTCACAGACCGAGGGGCGTCGCCGCTCGGTCCACGCCGATGCCTTCCTCGCTGGGCTCGTCGGCGTGCCACTGCTGCCGCCAGATCGCGTCGTTCGCGACAGGCGTGACGTCGGGCCGGCTGTAGCTATCCGTCCCGTCGCCCTCGAGGAAGATGCCGACGGTCTTCGCCATCTGCCTGAGGGCGTCGCCCGGCGTCTCGATGCTGGCGTTGCCGAGGCACAGATCGCGCGTGGCGTCGTAGCTGTCGGTGCCCGAGGCGTCACCGAAGATGCCGGTGCCCGCCGCGTTGCCCGCGCCGAAGCTCAGACCCGGCGCCCGATAGAGGTCGTCGCCGCTTCGGTCGACGAAGACGGCGAGAGAGAAGTCGTGTCCGCCGCCGTCGGTCACGTTCTGTCGCCTGGCCGTCATGTTGTAGACGTCGTCGCCGCCGCCCTCGAGCAGGACGCTGAGCGCGAAGTGGGCGCTTCCGCTCTGGGCGTACCACTGCCCGTCGTAGTGGTCGGCACCGCCGCCGTCGCTCAGGACGCCGGTGCCGTACCAATAGCCGGTGGCCTGGCAGAAGATCGCGCAGGTGTACTGGTCGGCGCCGTCGGCGTCTCGCAGCACGCCGAGGCCGCCGCTCATGAAGGTGCGGTCGGGGACCATGTCGGCGCGGCGCCCGAAGCCCGCGCCCTGGCCGAGGCTCGCGTTCGAGCCGGTGGAGTCCTGAGAGCTCGGATAGAGCACGTCGCTCGGGTGCAGGAAGTAGACGTCGTCACCCTGGCGGTCGACGAGCCCCCCGAGCGCGCGCGCGAAAGCGTAGCCCTGCGCCATGTGATAGGCGGTGTAGTGATTGTTGCCGCCGCCGTCGACGAGGAGGCCGACGCCGAAAGCTCCCGGCGCCCTGCGCCGCCGCTTCCGCGTGGTAGTCGTCGTCGCCGCCTTCGTCGAAGAGCACACCCACGCCGAGCGCGCCATAGCCCTGTGAGAATCGCAGCGAACGATAGCTGTCCGGATCCGTGCCGAGGTCGAAGAGCATGCCGATCCCCAGGCGCCCGACGCCCTGTCGCGAGACGTTGGAGAGGCTCAGCGGCGGCGTCGCCAGTCGTCCGGCGCCGTCCGAGGGGAGGCGCGCGTGGCCTGCGGGGCCGTCGTCGGCGGGCACGGGCACCTCGTCGTAGCCGTAGGTGTCGGCGCCGCGGACGTCGATGACCACCGAGACGCCGTTGTTGGCGCTCGCCGTGGCGCCCGCGGAGCTTCGGTAGGTGTCGTCGCCGCCGAGATCGACGAGGAGCAGGGTCTCGGACCAGTCGCTGTCGTTTTCGTAGACGTGGTCGGTCTCGCCGCGCACGGCGATGCGGCCGATGGGCGTGTTGAGGGTGAGCTCGCCACCGTCGGCTGGGGCTGATGACAGATCCGCGGCTTCGATCGTCGCGGCGAGGCGCGCCGCGGCGGCGGTCATCGCGGCCACGTCCACGTCTCCGAGGAGTGCGCCCTTTTCCTCGCTGCGGCGGAGGTCGAGGGCGGCGGGGCCGGCGATGAAGAGGCCGCTCGCGCCGGCGTAGTAGCGGTCGAGGTCGCCGTCGAAGCGCGACACCGCCGCGTCGCGGGCGACGACCGCTTCGCGCACGGCGGCGACGATGGGCGCGAGGCGCGCGGCGAGCTCCGGCGCCATGGCGTCGGCCTGTGCGTGGATCGAGGTCGGGTCCGGCGTAGCGCCGGTGGCTTCGACGAGCTGCACGAGCGCGTCGCCGAGATCGCTGGCGGTCACCGGCGTGACGTCGGGCTCCGAGAGATCGATCCACGCGCTCGCGCGCGCGATGACGGCGCCGAGGTCGGGCGCATCGAGGTCCGCTGTCACCTGCTCGGCGAAGGGCACAGCCGAGGACCAGTCGCCCAGGACCCGATCGGTGAAGCTGAGGCGGAAGGGATCGTGGGTGATCTCCGGAACGATCAGGTTCATCACCGACGACGGCCAATGCATGTCGCATCGGTCGCGATCGAGGGCGCCGATCGCTTCGTCCAGGAGCGATCCGGGCACCTCGGCGCCGTAGCAGGCGCAATCGCTCAGCAGCGCTCCCATGGGGCCGTCGGCTGGCGCCGAAGGCGCGCAGAGGCCCGGAGCGATCTCGGGGCCTGCCACACACGGCGCGGGCACGGCGCAGACGCCGTCGCCGCCGGGAAGCGCGAGACAAGCGCCCGACGCGCAATCACCGTCCGACGTGCAGCTCTCCGCAGTGCCTGCACGCACCAGCGCCGCGCACCGCTCGGCCGCTGGCAGCCCGTCGAGGATGCAGACGCGACCCGCGCCGTCGACGTCGCGACAGCGATGAGCGCCGACCGGGCAATCCGCGTCGACGGTGCACGCGCTGGTGCAGCGCCCTCCGAGCCCATCGGCGTCGACGCAGCGATCGAAGCGTCCTGCGCAGGCCGCGTCGCTGCCGCACGCGGCGCCGAGCTCGACTGTCACGCAGGTGCCGGCCGTGGGGCGGCACTGAAGGGAGAGGCCGGGCACCTCTTCGGCGCACTCCATGTCCCAGGCGAACCCGGCGCACTCCGAAGCATCCGTGCACGGGAGCCCGCAACCGCGCTCACCGCCGTCGAGCACCAGGCAGAGCGCTTCGCCGGGACAGTCGTCGTCTCGGCGACAGGGCGCGCAGGGCACGTTCCCGGGACCAGAATCGACTGCCGAATCCACCCCGGCATCCCCATCGGGCGCAGCGTCGAGCGCGTCAGGGCCCGCGTCCACGGGACCGCTGTCCATCACGGAGCCGTCGTCCCCGCACGCGGCTAGCAGAAGAAAGGGCAAGAGCCCCGAGAGGAGCGCGATACGCACACTGGGAGAGTAGAGGTCACGCGTCCCTCGTGTCACGCCAGGAGCGTGCTAAGAAGCGCCGATGCCCCGCACGCTTCCCGGGCCGCTCGCCAGGTTCCTCGCCAAGAGTACCGGCCTGAAGGAAGATGCGCGTCGCGTCGTCCTCGAGCAGCGCGGCGAGATGCGCCTGAAGCCGGGCGCGAAGTGGTTGACCTTCACCGCCGAGCACTGGGCAGCCGTCGGGGAGGTCGCTTTCTGTTGGCATGCGCGCGTCAAGATGGCGCCCTTCGTGACGGCCGTCGTCGAGGATGCGTTCGAAGAAGGACACGGCCGACTCGACGCGAAGATCTGGGGGGCGCTGCCGGTCGCACACGGCGAGGGCGCGGACTTCGATCGGGGGGAGGCGCAGCGCTACCTCGCCGAGCTCCCGTGGAATCCCGGGGCCCTGCGCTTCAACTCCGCGCTCCATTACGAAGAACGAGCCGAAAGCTCCGTACGCGTCTGGCACGGTGAGCCGGAGACCTACGTCAATCTCTTCTTGGACGATGCCGGCGATGTCGTGCGGACCTTCTGCGACAACCGCCCCCACGGAGACGAAGGCCCACGTTCCTGGGAGGGACGCTTTCACGCCTACGCGGAGCTCGATGGGCTCCACGTGCCGACCCGGGGAGAGGTCGCCTGGTTGCTCCCCGACGGAGAGTTTTCGTATTGGCGCGGCGAGATCGTGTCACTACGCCAGGAGTGATCCGAGGCGGCCAAGCGTGCATCGACGCGCATTCTCGCCAAGAACACTCGCCAGCACTTCGCCGCCGACCGGTTCGAGGGGGGGGCTCGACCCTCTTGGTTTGCGAGCGGGGATGCGGCCGACATCGTCACCCGATTCGATCCACGACTCGACTCGATCTGCGCGCGGCTGTATCGGCTCGCGGGGTATTGAGCGGGGCTCGCGAATGGCGTCCGCCGGCGGCGCGGCGGCGGGTCGCCGATTCGGCGGCGCAACTGCCGACAATCACTGACCGTGATGCGGGCACAGATGTTGCCGAGCCGCGTGCGTGCAGCGCCTCTCGTCGACGTCGCGGAAGTATGCCCGCCGCGACCGCGAGCGCTCCGCTCTGCACCAGACGGTCCGTGAGCACCTCGAGACGTTCCTGGCGGAGACCCGGACCACGGACCGGGACGGCGTCGGTGTTCCGGCTTTCGTCGAGGCTGAGCTCCGGCGCTTCCTCGAATGCGGCGTCCTCGCGCACGGCTTCGCGCGCTTTCGCTGCGACGCGTGCGGCACGGACCGCCTCGTAGCGTTCAGCTGCAAGGGTCGCGGTTTCTGCCCTTCCTGCGGCGGCCGACGCATGACCGCGCAGGCCGCGCACCTGGTCGACGAGGTCCTACCACCGGTCCGCATGCGGCAATGGGTGCTCAGCCTCCCCTTCGAGCTCCGCTATCGTCTCGCCTTCGACCACGAGCTCGGTCGCGCCGTCCTCGCCGTCTTCACGCGGGCGATCTTCGGCTTCCTCCGGGACCGCGCGAAGAAGCGTGGTCATCCAGGGGGACAGGCCGGCAGCGTCACAGTCATCCAGCGCTTCGGCGGCGCGCTCAATCTCAATCCGCACTTCCACACGCTGATCCCGGATGGGGTGTTCCTCGAGGCGTCCGATGGTTCCGTCCGCTTTCACCGTCTGCCGCCCCCGACCGACGAGGAGGTCGCGGCCCTGCTCACCACCCTCGTCGCGCGTCTGCGGCGCCTGTTGATCCGCCGCGGCGTCTGGCGGGAGGGCGACGACGGAACGGACTACGTCGATCCCACCCTTCACGAGCGCCTCGGCGCTGCCGCCATCCAGCAGGTCGCGCTCACCGGTCCGCGGGCACTTCTCTCCACGCGCCGCATCCGGACCGCTCCGCCCAAGACGTCACCGAAAGTCCTCGGCCGCCGCCGCGCTCGCCAGGACGGCTTCGACCTGCACGCCAACACCGCCGTGCGCGGCAAGAACCGCCCACGTCTCGAGCGCATCTGCCGCTACCTGCTCCGGCCCCCCGTTTCGGAGTCGCGCATCGAGCTCCGCGGCGATCGCGTGCTGCTCACCCTCAAGACCCCCTACGATGACGGCACCACGCACCTGAGCTTCGAGCCGACCGAGCTCCTCGGGCGCCTCGCCGCCCTCGTCCCACGCCCCCAGAAGAATCTCCTCCTCTACCACGGCGTCTTCGCGGCCAACGCGAAGCTGCGCAGGCGGGTCGTTGTGTACGGGCGTCCCTCCGAGCCAGGCAAGGGCCCGAAGCACAGCACGTCCAAACGCAAGCGTCACAACCCGAGCTGGGCCGAGCTCATGCGTCGCGGCCTCGACATCGACTCGCTCGAATGCCCGAAGTGCCACGCCCGCATGCGCTTTGTCGCCTCAATCCTGAGACCGGCCACCATCCGCCGCATCCTCGAGAGCCTCGACCTCCCGGCAGAGCCCGTCGTGCCCGCCCCGGCACGCGCACCGCCCAACGACGACGACCTCTTCTTCGACGTCGCCTGAGCGGCTCCGTTCGAGTCGTCGACGTCGCGCTGCGTCCGCGGCTCGACGCGCGGGCGAAGATCGAGCCATCATACCTTTCATGCACCGTCCGGTTTCCAGCCTCCACGGAAGCCAACCCCTTCACCGGACGCCCGAGTTTCCGAGAAGGAGCGATTACGTCGACTGCCACCGCTGGCCCCACGGCAGGAGGCCGTTCATCCTTCCTACCAGCACGCAACCTCAGACATGAACCTGAGCGATCTCGCGACCTTCGTTCGGGTGGCGGAGCATGGGACGCTCGCCGGGGCGGCCCGCGCCCTGAACGTGCCGAAGTCCACGGTGAGCCGGCGCGTGAGCCGGCTGGAAGATGCGCTCGGGGTGTCTCTGCTCGTCCGCTCGGGTCGCGCCATCGCGCTGACCGACGACGGCGAGCGCCTCGCTGCGCGAAGCTCGGTGGCGCTCCGCGAGCTCTTCGACGTGGAGCAGGAGCTCCGAGAGAGCGACGGCGCGCCGCGCGGCACGCTGCGGCTGACGTGCGCGCCCGACCTCGCGCGACAGTCGAACCTGACCGGCCTTCTCATCGAGTATCGCGCCCGCCATCCCGCGGTGAGCGTCGACGTGACGCTCACCAACCGCGTGGTCGACCTGGTGGAAGAGGGCTTCGACGTGGCGCTTCGACCGAACGCGACCATCCTCCGCGACGCGTCGACGCTCATGGGCAAGAAGCTCCTCGAGGAGCGCGTCGGGCTCTTCGCGAGTCAGAGCTACATCGACCGCGCCGGCGCGCCGCGTACGCCCCAGGAGCTACTCGAACACGATTGCCTGGCGCACCCGCTGATGATGCGCGGTGGCCTGCCGCTGATCGGCCCCGGTGAGAAGGAGCCGCGCCGCTACCCGCTGCGCGAAGCGATCATCGTCAACGACTTCGCCACCCTCTCCGACCTCGTCTACCGCGGCGCAGGCATCGGCGTCTTCTTCCAGCGCGTCGAGAGCAGCGGCCACGGCCTCGTCCGCGTCCTACCCGAGTACACCCTCCCCTCGAGCGCGCTCTGGATCGTCTGGCCGTCGAGCCGCCAGCTCTCCCCGCGCGTCCGCGCCTTCGTCGACTTGGCCTCGGACAGCCGCTTCTTGCCGTCCGCCCTCGGTCCTGCCTGCTAAGCCCACGGCTCTGAGTGGACGGCATCGGTGACAGCGCAGGAACGTCTCCGCGGAGACGTCCTCCGAGCTCTGCGGATCACGACGAAGTTCGGGCGGTCACCCCGCCTCGACCTCCCACGGGGGCGGGTTCATGCCTTCGGAGAGGTGGTCGAGGAAGGCTTTCACCTTCGGCGAGATGTGGCGTGTGCTCGGGTAGACGGCGGAGACCGGAATCGACGGTGAACAGTAATCGGCGAGGACACGCCGCAAGCGCCCCGAGCGCAGGTGGTCGACGCAGAGGTGGGCGGGCACGAGCCCGATGCCGACGCCCTCGAGGACAGAGGCGATCAAGAGCTCGGGGTCGTTGACGATCAGGCGAGGCTTCACCTCGACGTAGGTGGTCTGCCCGTCGGCGAAGAGCCGCCAGGTCGCGTTGCTCATGCCGACCCCGAAGACCACGGCGTCGAAACGGGCGAGGTCCTCCGGGGATTCGGGCACGCCGTGGGCCTCGAAGAAGTCCGGCGTGGCGACGACGTAGCTCTTCAGCGTTCCGAGGCTCCGCGCGATCAACGACGAGTCGGCGAGGGTGCCGGTGCGGATCGCGACGTCGAAGCCCTCTTGCACGAGATCGACGAGGCGGTCGGTGCAGATGATCTCGGCGCGCACCTCCGGATGGAGCGTCAGGAAGCACCCGATGATGGGGCCGAAGAATCCGAAGCTGAGAGGCGTGGTGACGCGAAGGACGCCGCGCGGGACGTCCTGCAGGAAGGTCACTGCGCGCTCGGCCTCCTCGACCTCGGCGAGCACGCGCACGGCGTGGCGATGAAAGGCTTCGCCCGCGTCCGTGAGGTGGAGGGTGCGCGTCGTCCGCTGCAGCAGCCGCGCACCGAGCTCCTCCTCGAGCTCGGAGACCTTTCGGCTGACCGTCGACTTGGGGATGCCGAGGGCGCGCGAAGCCCCGACGAAGCTCCCAGCGTCGATGACCTTGGCGAAGATGGCGATCGCGTTGAGATCCATGGCGCTTCTCCAAACTATCCCGCTGACGGGACAGTCCATCCAGATCTAACCCTCTAATCGACTGAGCGGAACAGTCTTATCTCTTCAGCGTTCGCGAAAGGGAGAAAACGAAATGGAAACGAACAACTGGAAGATCGACGCGACCCACTCCCAGGTGGGCTTCTCCGTCCGGCACATGGTCATCGCCAAGGTGCGAGGACGCTTCACGAAGTGGAATGGAACCCTGGTCCTGAACGAGGCGGATCTGACGAAGTCCGAGGTCCGCGTGGAGATCGACGCCGCGAGCATCGACACCGACGTGGCCGACAGGGACAACCACCTCCGCTCGGCGGACTTCTTCGATGTGGAGCGCTTCCCGAAGCTCACCTTCGAGAGCAGCCGCATCGAAGCGGCGGGCAAGGACTCGTTTCGGGTCTACGGCGACCTCACCATCCACGGAGTCACCAAGGAGGTCGTCCTCGACGCCGAGTACGGCGGCCGGGGCAAGGACCCCTGGGGCAACGAGCGCGTCGCCTTCACGGCGACCACGGGGATCGACCGCAAGGACTTCGGCCTCGCCTGGAACCAGGCGCTCGAGACCGGCGGACTCCTCGTCGGCGAGCGCGTCACCATCGAGCTCGAGGTGCAGGCCGTTTCGCAGGCCAACACCAAGGCCGCGTGAAGGCGCCGCGGTCCGACCAGGGTGCTCCGCATCGTGGACGTCACGTCCACGATGTCGCCCCGTCCTGGTCGCGGGGGCTTCCCCGAGCGCGTACGAAGTGATCCGGCGCGAAGGCGCCCGGTGATTGGCCCTCAGCCGGTCAGCGCGCCGCCGAAGATGGGGGCGAGGAGCGCCACGTTGCGCGTCGCCTCGAACTTCGCGGCGTTGCGGCCGACGGAGTCCGCCTTTCCGTGGGTCACGAACCAGAAGGGCTTGGGCGACCAATGGAAGCGGCCGCCGAGGAGGGTTCGCGGAAACTCCCAGAACGGTGCGCGGACCACTGTCTTCTGGGGACGGTCGAAGAGAAAGGCGTTGTGCACCACTCCGATGCCGCTCTGGACGTCGTTGAGCGGATGCCCTGGGAACGCACCCCACATCGCGCCCGGAACGAGGAAGCCGACGCCGCTCCACGCGTTCACGGCGATGGTGCCATAGCGAAGATCGGCGAGCGCCCGGTCGAGCGCCGCGGCGTGCGCCTCTTCGGTCGACGGGTGGATCACGAGCTGGGCGCCGAGGGTGCCCATGAGCTTGTCGTTCGCGAAGTCGACGGCGGCCGAGAGGAATGCCTCGGGCTCGCTCTCCGCCAGGCGCACCACGCCCCAGAACTTCCCGAAGGCCTCCTCGGTGAAACAGTATTCGTCCGCGCTCGGGTCGAGCCCTTGGGCGAGGATGAGCTCGGGGGAGGCGCCGAGACGCGTCGCGTCAGGGTAATGTTCGAGGAATCCACCGATCCGCGCGTCGTTGCCTCGGTAGTACGCGGGACGGCTGTCGATCTTCGCGACGACCTCTTCGATCGCCCGAAGGAGCGCGTCGGTGCCGGACCACCCGTCGGGGAGGATGAGGATCTGCGAGGCGATGCAGTTGCAGCCCGCGTTGTGGAGCTTCTGGGTGACCAGGTTCTCGGCCTGGAAGTGGAAGTCCGCTTCGCTCCAATCGCCGGGGACGACGATCGTGGGACCGACGCCACCGAGCTCGCTCGTCATCGGGCGGGGGTTCAAAGGCTCGTTGGCCGCCTTCCGTTTCGCTCCCTCCTCGCCGGTACCGAAGACGATCGCGTCGTGGGTTCGGCCGCTCCCGGTGATGTGCATCGAGTCGACGCCGGCATGCGTCGAGAGGTACGCCCCGACCGATCCCTCGCCTTTGACGTAGACGCAGTAATCGGCGACCGGCGCGAAGATGTGCGTGAGGTGAGGCGCCAGGTAGTCGTTGATCGGGTTGAGCTTGACGATGCAGACCTCGCCCTCGGCGACGAGCTTGTAGAGCGCGTCGAGGGGCGGGATGCTGTTGATGTTCCCCGCGCCGAGGATCAGGCTCACGGCCGCCTTCGTGCCCTTGCGCTGGAAGCGCTCGGCGACGTGCTTCCGGAGGTTCTCTCGCGTGACCTCCGGCTGTTGCCAGACCTCTGCGTGGAAGCCGTTGAGCAGGATGGTGTCCCAGACCGTGGCGGGCAGCACCTGCACCACGACCTGACCATCGGGCCGCGTCGTCACCTTCTGACCCGCGAGGGGATCCTTGCCCGCGGCGACCGCGCGGAGCGTGTGAATGAGACCGTTGAGGCCGGCGAGCAATGCCCAGGGGCCGCTGATCCACTCCTCCCCGACGAGAGGCGAGTCGGCGGCGAGGCCCTTCGCCTCGCGCGCGTCCTCGACCCAGTCGGCCGCGACGTCCATCACGCGGCCCCGTATGGCCACGAGGAGGTCGGCGATCTCGCTGGGGCTCTTGTCCGCCCACGCCGGCGCAGCCGCCGCGAGCTTGGAGACGATCGCGTCGAGCTCGGCGCGAGGCGTTTCGGAAGGGGACGCGCTCGACACGGCTTGTTGTGTGGTCATGCGGAGCATGTATGGGGCTGCACGAGCTCAGGCGCCAGCCAATGCGCAGGCCGAGCCGCTCTAGAACGTCACGCCCAACGTCGCGCCGATCTTGTGATGCCCGTTGATGTCGGGGACGAAGAAGAAGTGGATCGGCAGATAGAACTCGCCGACCTGGGGGGTCCAGCCGGCGGCGACGACGATGTGAGCGGGGTCGTCTTTGGTCGGGGTGAGGCTGACGCCCACGCCGAGTTGGGCGGTTTGATTGAACTCGAAGCCGAGCATCATGTTCGCGCTCGGGAAGAATCGGCTCTGTTCGAAGCCGGCGATCAGGATGTTTCCGATCAGCAGCATGTTCAGCCAGTCGTGGCCGAAGAGGCGCACCGCCAGCTCGTAGCCGAGCATGAACATGTGTGGGGAGCGGATGCCGTAGCGGTCGGCGTATGGCTGCGAGCTCGGGTTCTCGCTGTCGACGGGGCCCTCGATGTCGTGGATGTAGAGGTAGCCGAGGCGGAAGCCGTGCAGGAAGCGGGCGAGCTGGGGCTCGTCGCCGGGGTTGGGCGCGTTCGTCGACGGCGTCGCCGCCGGAGCGGCCGGCGCTTGCCCGCCCTCGGTGCGAGCGCCCACTTCGACGTTCACGTTCGTGTCGCTTCGCGTCGGCTCCGTCTCCTCCTCGCCTGCCGGCGTGGTTCCCGTCTCGGATTCGGCGACGACGTCGACCTGCGGTGGTGGCGGCGGCGGCTGCGGGGCGGGCGCAGGTTGCTGAGGCGCGGGCGCGGGCGTGACCCAGACCTGCTGCGCGAAGGCGCGCGACGTTGGAACGACGGCCGTCACGAGGACAGCCACGAGCATGGCGTGGTTGCGGTTCATCGATCTCCTCCGCGCTCGCCACGAGCACGCGGCATGCCGCACCGCGAACGCGGTGTTTCCGTCACTCGGAGGCGCACGAGCGCGCAATCGCTCGCACACTCGGTGCAGCGAAGTTCACGTCGCGGCGTCGCCCAGCGTGCGTTCGAGCAATGTGAGCGCCCGGCGCTCGCGCGCGTCGAGGTCATCGAGTGTGTGGAGCCGCTCGACGCAGCGGCGCACGAGATCGGGACGGCCGCGCTTCGACAGAGCGCCGGCCAACGCGAGCAGAGTCGAAGCGCGCATCTCGACCTTTTCCAGCTCCTGCGCGAAGTCGTCGTAGAGATCCAGCGCGACGCTGGTGGCGCCGATGCCGAGCGCCGCGTCGATCGCCTCGCTCGCGGTCCCGCGCGCCGCGTCGTCGTGACCGGCGGCGCGCTCGAAAACGGCGAGCCGCGAGAGCACCGCCGCGCTCTTCGGGAACGCCGCGCGCAGGCCGCGGCCCGCGTCCACCGCCGCGCTCATATCCGTCGTCGCCAGCGTCTCCATCTCGGCGATCGCGCGGCGAAGCTCGGCCGAAGTGCGCCGCGCCGGCGGCGAAGCGAGCCTCATCGGACCGAGCGCGCCCATCGCGCGCAGCTGTGCCATCGCCTCCCGATGCATCCGGGCCTCGCGTGGGCCGTGACCGAGTGCCTGCCGCACGTGGCCGAGCGACAACAGCAGCGCGCCCAACAAGAAGCCCGCCGCGAATCCGAAGACGCTCCCGAAGATGCCGATCGCCGCCCAGGCGACCAGGGCGCCCAGCACTCCGGCGAGGAAAGGGAGGATGCGGCGATGCCGCGTGATCGTCACGAGCCCGTCCACGGCTGCCCTCAGGATAGCGCAGAGCGGGCCCGGGCTCAGCGCGTACCCGCGTCGGTCGAACGACGGCGGCGCTCCGGCATCTCGATCGAGACTCGCGCACCGTCCTGTCCGGGCGGCTCCACCGTCAACGCTTCGAGGCTCTGACCCATGCACGTGGCGAAGGGCTCCGGGAGAGCCGGCTCGAAGCTCGTCGACGCGGGGACCACGCCTCCCTCGGCGTCGAGGTCGAAGCTCAGCGTCCGCGAGGTCCCGCGCATCTCGCGCCACGCGCCCCGCTCGACGCCCGCCTCTCGAAGACAGTCGCGCACCAGAGGGCGCACGTCGCGAAACGCATCGAAGACCTCTTCGTTCGTCGTCGTCGGTTCGTTCGGACCGAGTGAGATCACCTCGATGCGCTGAAGAAAGCGCTCGCGCCGTCGCGCCCTTCGCGCTTCCCACTCCGGGTCGGGCGGGCCGCCATCGCGCCGGCGCCGGAAGCCCCGCATCCACCCGCGACCGCCGCCACCTTCACCGCCGCCCATCCACGGTCGCGCCGGTCCTTCGCTTTCACCCTCGCCGCTGCCGAGCGCCTCGCCCTCGTCGAGACCGAGGAGACCACCGCTCTCCCAATCATCCTCCGCAGGCGAATCGACTTCCGATTCTCCGGGTGCCGCCGCCGTCTCCTCCTCCTCGTCGCCGCCGGAGAGATAGAGGACGGCCGCCAGCAGGGCGAGTGCCAGGAGCAACGGCACGAGGAGGTAGGCACCGCGCTTCACGATCCAGAGAGTCTACGAGAGAAGGCGGGCCCCTCGACGCGCCATGGCCCGATGAAATCACGTGCACTCGCCGTCTTCCATCTCCTCGGCCCCTGAGTGGGGCCAGAACGGCCGAATTGAAGCCCGCGTTGACAAGTGGGGAATCCCCATCAATAACGCGCCCTGATGGGACCGGCCTTCGACCTGCCACCGTGGCTCGAGGACCTGGGAGCCGAGGATCTCGGCGCCACTCCCCGAGACCAGGGGGAGCTGCGCCTTCCGAGCGGCTCCATCGTCGCCTGCGATCCCGTGATGTTCCTCGACGGTGCCGAGCCCTTCGAGCGGGTGGTGGCGCCGGGGACCTACGGGGTGGAGGTCGGCGTCACCGACGAAGGCGTGGTCGCCTATGCTCTCGTCCGTTTCTCCGATGAGCCCATCGTGAGCTGGCAGGTCGGCCTCTTCGCGAATCGCGACGCGCCGCGGCTCGGCCTGCCCGTCTACCCGGCCGACAGCGGCGTCGGATGCTTCCTCGATGCCGAGGTGGCGACCGCCCTCGCGCAAAAGGGGCAGGATCATTTCGAGCAGGGCGCGAAGTGGGTGGATGCGCAGAACGTCGACGCCGAAGACGACGAGGCGTGGCACGAAGCCTTCGAGCGTTACGAGAAAGAGCACCCGCCACCGCTCTCCGATCTCTCCGCCGGCGACGAGGTCGAGGTCGACGAGGCGAAGGGAAACCTGATCAGCTTTCGGACCGGCAAGGGCGACGGCACCTATGCGACGTTCTGGGGCCTGTCCGAGCGTGACGAGCCGGTCGTGCTCCTCACCGACTTCAAGGTCCTCGGTGTCGAGCAGAGCGACGACGCCGAGGAAGAGGGCGAGCTCGCAGACCTCGACGAAGTCGACGAGGAGCACCGCGCCCTCGACGCGCTCCTCAAGCTGGTCTCAGGACCGGATCCCCTGGCCGAGCCCGAGCCCGAAGCAGAGCCCGACTCGCCCTTCGTGATCCTCGCGAGCCAGACGCTCGATCACTGGGAGACGAAAGGCACCATCGAGCTCGAGCAAGACGTGAGTCGCGCCACCTTCGTCGACGCTTTCGCCGACTTCCTCGCTTCCGAGCCGACGCCGGCGAAGCTCGAAGAGTGGCTCTTCGACCAGGACGCCATCGCGGAGGTCTACGCCGACGGCGACGACCTGTGGCAGTCGCTGCGCGATCAGGCGCGCGTCGCCGAAGACGCTAGCCGTCGACGAGTGTGATCGCGCCCTGCTTGTCGGGGAACTTGCCCTCGATGCCCGCGTAGAACTCCTTGATGCGTTCGAGGTCGGCGTCGATGTCGCCCGTCGGCTCGAAGACCTCGCCCAGGCCGCCGCGCTTCCGCTTGAAGTCGAGGAAGCCGAGGACGATCGGAATGTGGGCGCCGTGGGCGATCCAGTAGAAGCCGCTCTTCCAGCGGCCGGTCTTGCCGCGCGTTCCCTCGGGCGGGATCACCACCAGCACGTTGTCCATCGGCTCGATGGCGTCGATCACCGCGTCGACCAGCTTGGTCCGCTTCGAGCGGTCCACCGGGATGCCCCCGAGGCTCTTCATCAGCCAGCCCTGCGGCCCGTGAAAGAGCGACTTCTTGCCGAGCCACTTGATGTCGACGTCGAGGGCGTAGGCGCAGGCGAGGGTGAAGGGCAGATCCCAGTTGGTGGTGTGGGGATACGCGATCACCACGGCGCGCTTGGCGTCGGGGGCACCACCCTCGAGCTGCCAGCCGAAGGCGCGGAGAAAGGCGCGACCCACCAACCTCCGAATGAAGCGATTCCGCTCGGGCACAGCGCCCAAACCTTACGACTCAATGGACGGAAAGCGGGAGCTCTTCGTACGCGATCCAGGTGCCCGGCTCGACCTCGAGCTGCGTAGCGACTGTCTTCGTGGGGACGAAGGCGGCCTCTCCGAACGAGAGGAGGCGCGGGCCTTCCGTGACGAGGGCCAGAAACGCGAGCAGTCCGACGGCGAACACGACCAGCGCGAGGAAAGTGCTCTTGGACATGCCCGATGATTAAGCAGATCCTGTGCCACGATATCGTTGAGAGAATTGCTCGGCTTTCCTGTGCAACTTTGGAACACCTGTGATCCCAAATGCTCCTCGGGTGGAGCCGAGAGGCTCCGGTGGGGACATCGGTGTCCCACTTTCGGGGCTCCGTGTGTGAGGCCTGTTACGATGACATCAGATGTCTGACAGCCAGGAGATGCGCATCGTGCGCGACATCCTCGAGGAGGATGTGGGCGCGGACGAGGCGGCCAAGCTGCTCTTCGCGGCCCTCGACGAGCCAGACGCCGAGATGGAAGCCGAAGCCCTCTTCTTCGTGCGCGGGCCGATGAAGCGGATCCTGATGAACAAGGTCGGAGGCGAGCGCGCGGCGGTGATCATCGAGCGGATGGAGGTCGCCCTCGACCCGATGGGCGGCATCACCATCGACGAGAGCGCCTTCGACGATTCCACCGTGATGACGCGGAGCATCGGCGGTAGCGACTCCGGGCCGCTCAAGGTCCTGGTGCTGGCCCGCTCGGGAAAGCTGGTGCGTCAGCTGGAGATGGCGCTCGGCCCCGAGAAGATCGGCGCCGCCGCCGCCCGGGACGAGCAGTCGCTCTCGCGCCTCGAAGGCGTCCTGACGCCGGACGTGGTGATCGTGGACGGCCAGAGCGCCGCTGACGTGAGCCCCCAGGACCTGGCCGAGGTCCTGGCGGAGAATCCAGACCGCATGATCCTGATATGGTGCGCGGACCAACCCGCGGGCTCGGCGGTGAGCAACGCCCTCGAAGCCAAGGGCACGGATTTCGTCGCGATTCCCCGCTCGGCGGGCGTCGATCCGCTGATCGATTACCTCCGCGCCCGGATGAGCCGGCCCTGATCCAGAGGGGTTGCGAGCGTCGGCTGGGCTGGTAAGCCTGCGCCGATGCAGCGAACTGCCTTGCTCATGGGGGCGCTCGTCTTCGCCCTGCCAACGCTCGCCTGCAGCGACGAGACGGACGAAGAGAGCGGCGGCGCGGACGAGGCGAGCGCGGCGCCGCGCACCACCACGCCCCCGGGTGCCGACGGGCCGGTGGTGACCGAGCAATCGGAGATCGATCGGCTCTATCCCCGTTACGGCGCGGTGACCACCACGCTGCTCAAGATCTACAGCGAGCCGAACGACGAGAGCACCACCGTCGGCTGGCTGCGCATCGGCGCGAAGGTGCGCCTGTCCGCCGAGGAGCGTCCAGGCGCAGGCTGCCGCGGCGGCTTCGCGCAGGTGTGGCCCACCGGCTTCGTCTGCACCGACGAAGGGATCGAAGCGCGCACGGAGCCGATCGAGATCGAGGAGCCGACGCTCGAGGGTTGGAAGGAAGACCAGGTCGAGCAGGCCGCGGCGCGCGGCGCGCTGGTGCTCCCGCCCGGCCCACGCGACGAGCCCCTCCCCTACGACTACTACTACGTCAAGGAGACGACGGTCCCCGAGTACCATCGCCTCCCCTCGCGTAACGAGCAGCGCGCCGCGCTCGCCTTCGCAGCGCATTACGAGGAGCTGCTCGCGCTCAACGAACGGCGCGCGGAGCGCTACATGGCGGGCGAAGGCGAAGGCGGTCCGTCGGGCACGGCGATCGCGGCGCGCTATCTCGATCGCGGCTTCATGGTGGCGTCGAACGGCGTCGAGGTGCGCGCCTTCCGCTACTTCGTCCGCACCACCGGCGGTCGCTACATCAAGCAGTCGCAGCTCGAGGAGCGCAGCGGCAGCGACTTCCACGGCGTGGAGCTCGGCGAGGAGCGACAGCTCCCGGTGGCCTGGGCGGTGCGCACCTCGCGGCCCTGGGTGAAGACCGAGGACGCCGAAGGCAACGTCAGCTTCCACGAGGACGAGGAGGCCGAGCCCATCGAGCGCCAGACCTTCCTCGAAGGGTGGACCGAGCGATCGAACATGGGCGGGCAGGTGATGCACGCCATCGGCAACGACCAGTACCTGCGCGCCTGGTTCGCGTCCGTCGCCGAGCGGATCGATCGACCCCAGGAAGTGGCCGAGGACGAGCCCTGGGTGCACGTCGACCTCTCGGAGCAGACCCTCGTCCTCTACCACGGCGACACCCCCGTCTACGCGACGCTGGTCTCGACGGGCATCGAGGACAACGAGACCCCCACCGGCATCTTCGAGATCCGCGACAAGCACGTCACCAACACCATGGCCAACATCGGGCCCGACGCCTCCAGCGACCGCTACCGCATCGAGGACGTGCCCTGGACCCAGTACTTCGAGGGCTCCTTCGCGCTGCACGCCGCCTTTTGGCACACCCGTTTCGGCATGCCGCGCTCCCATGGGTGCGTGAACATGGCCCCGACCGATGCCCACCGCGTGTTCCAGGACACGTGGCCGGAGCTTCCCGAGAGCTGGGATGGCATCTCCACCGACCAGACCCCGTTCCGCGGGAGCCACGTGGTCGTGACGGAGTGACGATCCGCCGCGGCCAATCCGTCGTACTCTTCCCGACCGTGCCACACCGATCTCTGCGTCTCGCCTCGCTTCTCCTCCTCGCGTCGGTGGCCTGCAACGGCGACGAGGTCGTCCCCGATGGGCTCCCCGATCCCCCTGCCGCAGGTGAGTGGATCGAAGTCCTTCCTGGCGGCGACACGGTCTGTGCGCGCGGCACCGAATATCGCTTCTTCGTCCGCGGCGGCCGGAGCGACCGCGTCATCATCGATTTCCAGGGTGGCGGCGCTTGCTGGAACCAGATCGTCTGCTCGGTCGGCGACGCGCTATTCAGCGACAGCACCGGCGACCTCGACACCTTCGTCGGCGCGATCGACGCGGGGGCCGTCGGCGGGATCTTCGATCCCAGTCCGGACAGCCCCTTCGCCGATTGGACGGTCGTCCACGTTCCCTACTGCACGGGCGACGTCCATTGGGGCAACTCGTTCCAGGACTATGGAGGCGGTGTCACCATCGAGCACCGGGGTTTCGTCAACGCGAGCGCAGTGCTCGATTGGGTCTACTCGCGCTTCCCTTCACCCGACAACATCTTCGTCACCGGATGCAGCGCCGGTGCCTATGGCGCCGCCCTGCACTCCGCGTACATCGCTCAGCACTACACCGAGTCCGACATCAGCGTTCTCGCGGACTCCGGCTCGGGGATCATCACCGACAGCTTCCTGATGGACAGCCTCCCGAAGTGGAACGCGGAGCCGAACCTGCCGACCTTCGTCGAAGGGCTGGACCGGCCGATCTCCGAGCTGACGCTTCCGATGGTCTACACCGCCATCGGCAACCAGTTCCCCCAACACCGCTTCGCCCAGACCGCCACCGCCTACGACAACGACCAGATCTTCTTCTACACGGCGATGGGCGGACAGGCCGAGGACTGGCCGGGGCTCTTCCGCGCGAGCATCGCGGAGATCGAGGCGAGCACGCCGAACTTCCGGAGCTACATCCCGCCGGGCTCCATGCACTGCGTGACGCCCTACCCCTTCTTCGCCACCCGCGAGGTCGATGGCCAGAACCTCCAAGAGTGGGCAGCGCAGCTGGCCTTCGGAGACGCGCTGCCCGCCAGCGCCGCGTGCGAGGGGACGGAGTGCTGTAACGATCCTGTCTGCGACGCCTGCGTCGGCGCGACCGACAGCTGGTGTCGCTTCTGCGACAACTGGCCGCCGGAGTGGAGCGAATGCGCGGCGGCCCCCACCCCTTGAGATACTCAGCGATTTCGGCGAGTTGACTGGCCTCTTTCCGGCGGCCTTCGCCGGCTACCCCTTCCACGTCGTCGCTGGATGCGGTACCCCGCTCGGGTGGATGGCTCCTCGAATGGCTCCCCTGGCCCCCAATCCGTGACCACGGTCGAGGACGAGCTCGCGCGCCTCGATCAGTCCCTCTCCGACCTCCACATCTGTGGAGCCTCGAGCGTCTCCCTGGTCCACTGTCCAAGCAGCGGGCGAGAGCGGTCTCTGGTGCGAAAGCTGGCGAAGCGCGCCCGAAAGCGCCGTTTCGTCACCGCCGAGGTCAGCCTCGAAGAGCACAGCCCGGACACGCCCGAGGACCTGGTGCGAGAGATCCTCGACCGCCTGGTCCCGCCCGACGATCGGCGGCCCCGGGGTCTTCTCTGGATGCTGGACACCTACGCCGAGAAGCACGGCCGAAAGAGCGCCGAGCGCTTCCGGGAGGCGGCCGAGGCGGAGAGCGCCGAGGGCGATCTGATGGCGCTCTGCTACGCCTACCTGGCCTCCGACGACCCGGGGGCGACGCGTGAGTATCGGGCCTTCGAAGCCTGGATCGAAGGTGTCGAGCCCGCGCGGCGCAACCGGAATCCGGACGTGCGGCGCCCGCTCTCGGACCGGAGCGCGCAGCGCGCTCTGGGAGAGCTGAGCCGGATCGTGCGCGCCCTGGGGCAGCGCGGGCTGGTGATCTTCCTGAGCCGCGGCGACGCCATCGCTGGCCGCACGGATCGGCAGCGTGAGAAGGCCTACACCGTGCTGCGCGAGCTGGTGGACAACTTCGACGGCGCCAACGGCGCCATCGCCACTCGGGTGATCATCACCGGGACCGACGCCTTCTTCGAAGGCGAAGGCTCCATCCGTTCCCTCGCGCCGCTGCTGATGCGCCTCGCCGTGCCGTCGGAAGCCGAGCCGCCTCCGCCCCATCGCTCCTGGACCTCGTTGATCCGCGAGCCCTACGAGTACCGCCACCGCCGCATCTCGCCGCCGCCCGAGAACAAGAGCGCCGCGATGCGTTCGATCATCCGAACGGCGCAGGGCCTGCCGCCGCTGGAGGCGGTGGCCTCGATGAGCGTCGGCCACGACAAGATCGAGCGCACCATCGACCGGCTCTTCCACCACGTCGACATGGCGGGGAGCGTCTTCACCGTGCTGGTGGGCGAGTACGGCAGCGGCAAGACTCACCTGTTGATGCACCTCGCGGAACGCGCGCTCAAAGAGGACCGGCCAGTCTTCTGGTTGAACCTCGAGCGCATGAACCTCGACCTCGGCAATCCCGCGCGGCATCTGTCGCGGCTCCTCGAGCATTCGGTGCTGCCGATCCGCAGGCGGCCGAGCGCCCTCGAGCGCGCCAGCATCTGGACCCGCAACCCGCGCAAGCTCCGGGCGCTGATGGCGGAGCTCGAGGAGATCGCCGAGGGCGACTCCGAGGAGGCCGCCGGCGCCCAGAAGGCATTGCGCACCGCGGAGGAGGCCGCCGACCCGGGCGCCGCGCTCGAGGTGTATCTCTCGGGGCAGGATCTCGAAGACAAGAACGGCACCAGCTATCGGCGCGACGCCTACCGGCGGATCCTCCTCTGGGTGGAGCTCCTCGGCCGCCTCGAGGGCTGCCAGGGCGCGGTGATCCTCATCGACGAGGCGGAGAACCTCTACACCAGCGGCCTGCCCTGGTCCGTGCGGCGGACCGCGCTGCGTTCGCTCTCCTTCTACTGTGGCGGCGCGATCCCCGGCGCCGCGGTGGTGATGGCCATGACCCCGCCCGCCTTCGAAGAGCTGGGCGAGGAGGCGAGCCGCCTGTTGAACGAAGCGGACGAGATGGCTTCGACCCTCGACATCGAGGACGTGGACCTCTTCCGCCGCCGCCTCAGGCAGCTCAAGCCCGAGGACGTGCCGGCGCTGACCCGAAGCCAGCGCGAGGAGCTCGCCGACAAGGTCCTGAGGACCCATCGTTCGGTGCGCGGTCCCGTCGACATCCCCGACTGGCCCATGCACCGCGCCCGCCTCAGCCGCGAGCACCGCTCGCCGCGCACGCTGATCCGCACCCTGGTCGACGAGCTCGAGTCGATCTGGTGGTCCGGCGCCTAGATTAGAGGCGACTTGTCCCGCCTCGCCGCGCTGCTCGAAGATGCGCCCGCGCTCGACGCCCCCGATCCCGGCGAGGACGCGGAGATCGAGGATCCGCGCTGGCTCGGCTACTGGCTGATCGAGATGGCGCGAGAGACGCTGCGCGACGAGGAGGCGCAGGCGCAGGCGAGCGCAGCGGCGCCGTCGTCTCTCACGCGCGAGCTCGAAGCGCTGCTCGCGGATCGCCCTGCCCCCGATCCGTCGCTCGGGCAGCTCTTGATCGATCCCGCGTCGGTGGCGCGGCGCGCGACGGTGGTGGCGGCCTACGTGGCGCGCGCGCCCGGCCCGGTGGTGGCGCTCGGCGACGACGACGGCGTGTCGCTGGCCCTCGCGCTCCTCGGCCTCGACGGGGTGCACGCCATCGATCTGGACGCGCGGGTCCTCGACTTCCTCGCTGGAGCCGCAGCGCGGCGCGGCGTCGCGCTCACGACCCATCGCGCAGACTTCTTCGAGGATCGCGTCCCCGAAGCGCTGGTCCATCGCGCCGCCGCGGTCGTCACCGATCCCTTCCGCAGCGCGGGCGACGCCGCGCCTTTCGTGGCCTTCGCCCTTTCGATGCTGCGGCGGGATCGGGAGAGCTATCTGCTCTACGCCGATCACGCGGCGTGGAGCTTCGATCACGGGGCCGCAATGGAGATGCTCTCCGCCGCGGGCCTCTCCGAGGTCACGCGAAAGCCGCGCCTTCATCGCTATCCGTTGGGCCGCGCGCTCTTCCCGCGCCTGGCAGAGACCGCGAAAGCCCTCAGCGTCCCGCTCTCCTGGCTCGAGAGCCTCTTGCGAGAGACGTCTGCCTGGTCCGATCTCTTCGTCTGGGCAGGGCCCGCGAGATGAGCGATGCCTTCGAGCGACACCGGCTCTACGAGGCGGCGGTGCAGACGCCCGAGATCGAGATCGCGCTCTTCGAGCGCATCTTCCGCGCCGACGGCGGCCGCGAGGCGATGAGCCTCCGGGAGGACTTCTGCGGCACGGCGCTCCTGTGTCGTCACTGGGTCGAGAGTGACGCCGATCGCGTCGCCTTCGGGGTGGACAGCGATCCCCAGATCCTGGCCGCGGCCGAGGCGATGAACCGCGCGCCCCTCGACGAAGACGAAGCTGCGCGCTTCACGCTCCTGTGCGCCGACGCACGCGAGCGCACGGCCCGCACCTTCGACGTGATCACCGCCGGCAACTACAGCTGGGCTCTCTTCGACGACGAGGCCCTCCTGGACTACCTTCAGGCCGCGCACGCCTGCCTCGAAGACGACGGACTCCTCGCCCTCGAGCTCTTCGGGGGCGCGGACCTTCGGCGCCCTCTCCTCCACACGCACCCGCAACGAGGGTTCACCTATCTATGGGAGCAGCGCCGGTACGATGACGCGCTCCGAACGCTCGAGGCCTTCATCCACTTCCGTCTCGAGGACGGACGGGAGCTCCGCGAGGCCTTCACGTACCGTTTTCGGGTGAGGGACTTCCGAGAGACGGCGGCGGCGATGGAGGCCGCCGGCTTCGGGGACGTCACGCTCTGGGTGGAAAAGGACGGTGGGGGCTTTTCGAGGCGCCAGCGCGAGCCCGCCGCGAAGGTGTGGGGCGGTTACGCGATGGGGTTTCGTCGTGGGTAGCCCCGCGCCTGACGGTGCACACCTGACGGGGAAGCGATGATCGCACCGCCCACCATTCCACGCGCGCTGGCCCGGCTGCTCCTGCCGCGTGAGACGAACCAACGTCTCAAACACATCTCCTACCAGGACGCCGGCCATGGGTACGACCGCCTGGGAATGCACCCCGACTGGGTGCGGATGGCGGTCGGCCTCCTCGAGGGCGCCTACTCGAAATACTTCCGGGTGGAGTCACGCGGGATCGAGAACGTGCCTCAGACGGGCGCGGCGATCCTCTGCGCCAACCACTCGGGGATGATCCCCATCGACGCCCTCATGCTCTATCTGGACGTCGTCCAGAAGACCTACCCCCCGCGCGTGCCGCGGATCGTGATGGACACCTTCGTCCCCAAGCTTCCCTTCGTGAGCAGCCTCTTCGCGCGCGGCGGCGGAGTGAGCGGCGCACGCGGCACGGTGAGACGCCTCCTGTCGGACGGAGAGCTCCTCGGCATCTTCCCGGAAGGCATCCCGGGCATCTCGAAGCCCTTCAAAGACCGCTATCAGCTGACGCCATTTCGCGTGGGTCACGCCGAGCTCGCAATTCGACACCGCGCGCCGATCATCCCCGTCGCGATCATCGGCGCCGAAGAGCAGTTCGTGCAGCTCGCGCGCCTCGACATCCACCCCTTCGGTGCTCCCTTCGTGCCCGTGCCCGCGTCGCCGGTGCCGCTCCCCGTGCGCTACCGAATCCACTATGGTGAGCCCATCCACCTGCACGACCGTCACGCGCCCAGCGACGCCGACAACCCGGACGTCTGTCGCGCGGCCGCCGACCGGGTCCAGAAGACGGTGCAGGCGATGATCGACCGAGGCCTCCAAGAACGGCCGGCGGTGTTCTGGTGACCGCGGTGCTCGTCAGCGGCGCCACCACGCCCGCCGGGCGAGCGCTCGTCCAGAGACTGCTCGCCGAGGGCCGCACCGTGCTCGCCGTCGCGGCAGAGGAGGCGTGGCCCTTCGCGCCTCACGACAGCCTGCACTACCACCGCGTCGACCTGACCCGCGCTCGGCGTGTCCGCGAGCTCCTCTTCGGCGAAGCGCGGGATCTGGGCGTGACGGCCGTCGTCCACTCGGCCCTCCATCGAAAGGCGACGGACCGGGGCCGGAGGATCCACGACCTCAACGTGGAGAGCACCCGGGAAATGCTCCACCTCGCCGAGCGTCACCCCACGATCGAGCGCTTCGTGTACCGGAGCTATTCGGACGTCTACCGCATCGCGCCCGAGCTGCCGCAGCTCATCGGCGAAGATCACCCCCTCGAGCTCGGCTCGTGGCTCCCTCAGGGCGTCCGCGACCGCGTGGAGGCGGACCTGATGGTCTGCTCGCGCATGGGGATGAGCCCCATGTCCATCGTGGTCCTCAGGTGTGCGGAGATCTTCGCGCCGCATTGCGGGAGCCAGCTCCACGACTATCTGTCGTCGCGCGTCTGCCTGCGCCCGCTCGGATTCGACCCCATGCTCAACGTCTTGAGCATCGACGACGTGGTCGAAGCGCAGCTGCTCGCCCTCCGTAGCGACGCGCTCGGCATCTTCAACATCCCCGGCAAGGACGTGCTGCCCCTCTCCGCCGCCATCGCCGCTTTCGGCAAACGGGAGCTCGCGCTCCCCGGCCCGGTGCTCGGTCCGCTCTATTCGCTGCGCTCGATCACCCGCGGCTTCGAGTTCCGCTACAGCACCAACCGCTACCGCTTTCACTTCAGCGGCGTGCTCGACGGCTCACGCGCCGAAGAGGTGCTGGGCTATGCGCCGAGCCATCCGGTGGATTGGCCGGTGCCGACCTACGTCACCCACCAGATGCCCTCAGGAGTCTGAAGACTCGGCCGGAGCAGCTTGTTCGGCCGACGCCTCGGCGCTACCGCCGAGCTCACCCAGCGGCGGGCTGTCGAGCTCGGTGTTGTGCACCCAGGTGCCCTCTTCCCGGCGGCCGTGCCATCCGTCGGGCACCACCGGCGTCGTCCAGCGGTAGAGCCAGCGGGCATCGGCGGGGGCGATGTTGGTGCAGCCGTGGCTTCGAACGCGGCCGAAGCCGTCGTGCCAGTAGGCGCCGTGAAGCGCGTAACTGCGGTAGTAGTACTGAGTCCACGGGACCTCGTCGACGTCGTAGACGCCCTCCACGGGAGTCTCGCCGCTCATCCGGATCGACACGTACTTGTGCGCGACGCGGTAGGTGCCAGTGGGCGTTTCGTAGCCCTCTTTGCCGCTGGTGATCACGGTGGCGAAGACCGGGCGGTCTCCCTCGTAAGCGACCAGGGTCTGCTCCGGCAGGTTCACGTGCACCCACTTCTCACCCTCGGGCACGTCTTCGGGGCGATCGATCTGCCAGGCGACGCGCACCGACTCCCGGGGAATGCAGAACCCATCCTCACCGAGGACGCAGGTGGTGTCGCCGCGGTGGACGATGCTCGTCGGCACGAAGCGGCTGTACTTGTCCGCGGTGCCGTCCTCGCGCAGCGCATCGTTCGACACGCGGTAGCGGGGCACCTCCTCGTCGATGACGAAGGCGATGGGGAGGGACTGATCTTCGGCGAAGAGCTCACCGTGGAGGTTGGTGGAGGCGGTGGGACCCACGTGCTCGGCCAGCACGTAGCGACCGGAGACTGTGCGGACGTAGCGTCGCCCCTCGTGCTCCACCTCGCCGTCGATGGTGACGAAGTAGTCGCCGTCGAGCTTCTCTGCGAGCCCGGGAAGATTCCGCCCCTCGGCCAGCCGATCGAGATCCGCCTGCGAGGGAAGCTCCTCGAAACGATAGGTGTCGCGGGTGGTCACGCGCCCGTAGCGGTAGGGCAGGAGCGCGGAGAGATCGGGTGGAGCGCCTTCGTCCCCGGCGAGCTCCTGCTCCTCGCTCCGCACGCGGAAGCCCTGAGTCGAGCAGACGACGCCGCCGGCTTCGAGCGCGTACCAGCGCCCGCCTTCGCAACCCGGGCCTTCACCGACGTAGCGCGCGCGAAGCTGGGCGCCGCGGCGGGCGATGCCGAGGCCGAAGGGGTTCGCCCGCACGGTCGCGAAGACCGGCGAGTTGTGGTAGCGGGCGAGCGCGTACATGTCGAAGCCCGCCGCGGGCTCGCTCGTCCCGTCGAAGATCGGCGCGTGCACCCACTCGGGGGGCTGCTGGCTCTGCACCGCGGTCGCGGTGGCCGGCGCCGCCACTGCTCTGGAGGTCGGCGCAGCGGGCAAGGCTGCGGGCTCCTGCGCGCCCGCGAAGGCCAAGGCTCCGAAAGATACCCCGACGACCGTCACGAGCAGCAGACGAGACGTGAGTCTCCGCTGTCGGTCGCGCTTCATCCGGGGGAAGGGTAACGCGCTGAGTCAGAGGATCAACTCCTCCGCAATTTCACTGGCCTTCGGGGGGTGATTCGGCATTCTCCGCGGGATTGTCGAAGGGGGAACGATGAGCAGAGCGCGCAAGCTGAACGTGGTCCCGGACCGGTTGGACGTCCGCGATCGCCCCTACCAGCCGGAGGTCTCGATCTGTCCGCCGAGCTTTCTCTTCTCGTGGGAGAACCGGTGGATCCCGGACCGGGACCAGGGGGAGACAGGCGCGTGCACCGGATTCGCCCTGGCGACCGTCGTCGATTTTCTCCTCCAAGAGGCCGGGCGGGACGAGGAGACGCCGGTCTCGGCGTTCATGATGTATTCGATGGCGCGTCGCTACGACGACATCGACGCCCCCCAGGACGAGGACACCGGTTCGTCTGTGCGCGCGGCGCTCAAAGGGTGGTTTCGCCACGGCGTCTGTGCCGAGTCGCTCTGGGAGACGTTCGAGAAGCCCGCGACGCCCACGCATGGGCCCGACTGGTGGCAGGACGCGGCGAACCGTCCCCTCGGGGCGTACTACCGCGTCGACTCGCGATCGGTCACCGACATGCAGGTGGCGCTGAACGAGGTGGGGGTGCTCTACGCGAGCGCCGTCTGCCACACGGGCTGGGACACGGGCTTCACCCTGAAGAAGAAGGCGCGCGCGGACTGGACGATCCCGATCCATCCCGCGAGCGACGACGACCCCGGTCACGCCTTCGTGATCGTCGGCTACGACGCGGCCGGCTTCTTCGTCTTGAACTCCTGGGGCCGGGGCTGGGGCGACGACGGCTTCGCGCGCCTGCGCTACGAAGACTGGCTCGAGAGCGCCATGGACTGCTGGGTGGTGCAGCTGGGCGTCGTCACCGAGCAGCACCGCGCCGTGGCGAGCGCGCGCACCCTTCGAACGGACCACGAGGGGCACGTCACCCTCGCGCCCACCGAAGAGCTGCGCAACAAGGAGCTCACCCCGCTCATCGTCGACGTGCAGAACGACGGGCGACTGTCGCGAAGCGGACGGTTCCGCACGACGAGGGCGGACCTCGACGCCATCTGGCGGGTGTCGCTGCCGGCCTTCGTGAAGAAGAAGCGGAAGAAGATCGGGAAGGGGCCGATCGACATCGCCCTCTACGCCCACGGCGGGCTGGTCGGCGAAAAAGACGCGGCGAAGACGGCCGCGAAGTGGATCCCGGGGCTCTACGACGCGGGGGTCTTCCCCATCTTCTTCATGTGGGAGACGGATCTCTTCTCGACGCTGAAGAACGAGATCGCCGACACCCTCGCCGACGCCTTCGGCGTCCGACGGCCCACCGCGGGCCTCCGCGATCAGATCCAGCGCTTCTTGAACCGGCGCATCGAGGGGCTCTTGGCCGGGCCCGGGACCCGCGTGTGGGCAGAGATGAAGGAGAACGCCGATCTGATCAGCGCGCACGACACTGCCGGCGGCGTGCTCCTCTACGAGGCGAGCCGGGGCGTGGTCGATCCAGCGGACGTGCGCCTGCACCTCATCGGTCATTCGGCGGGCTCGATCCTGCACGCGCACCTCCTCGACCGCCTGGTGGGCGTCGGGCTGCGTTTCGAGAGCGTCTCTTTCATGGCGCCCGCGGCGCGCGTCGACCTCTTCGAGGAGTGCGTGGTGCCACACCTCGAGAGCGGCGCGGTGAAGCGCTACCGGCAGCTCCATTTGTCGAAGGCGGCGGAAGCGCGGGACCCGACCTGCCGGCCGATCCTCGGCTACGGCCGCTCGCTCCTGTACCTGGTCTCGCGCTCCTTCGAGCGCGGCATCACCACCCCGATCCTCGGCCTCGAGGAGTCCTTCACCCCGATGCTCGCCGGGCTGCCGCGCGCCGCCCGCGAACGCATCACCCACGCCGCCCTCCCCGGCCCCCTCGCGCAGGTGACGACCCACGGCGGCTTCGACGACGACGACGCGGTGATGGCCGACGTGATCGCGCACATCAGGAGCTGAGATGGAAACACCCCTGACCCGAGCCCTCGGCATCGAGGTGCCCCTCATCTGCGGGGCGATGTATCCCTGCTCGAATCCCGAGCTGGTGGCGGCCGCGTCGGAGGCGGGCGCCATCGGCGTGGTGCAGCCGATCTCGCTCACCTACGTGCACGGCCACGGGCGGGATCTCCGCGCGGGCCTCCGCCAGATCCGCGCGCTCACCGACAAGCCCATCGGGTTCAACGCCATCGTCGAGCAGTCCTCGAAGGTCTACCTCGATCGCATGCGCCGCTGGGTGGACATCGCCCTCGAGGAGGGCGTGCGCTTCTTCGTGACCGCCCTCGGCAAGCCCGACTGGGTGGTGCAGAAGGTCCACGCCGTGGGTGGCGTCGTCTACCACGACGTGACCGAGCGCAAATGGGCAGAGCGTGCGCTCGAATACGACGTCGACGGCCTCATCTGCGTCAACGACGCGGCCGGCGGCCACGCCGGCTCGAGGAGCGCCGCCGTCCTCTTCGAAGAGCTCTCCGATCTCGGCGTCCCGCTGGTGTGCGCGGGCGGGGTCGGGAGCCCAGGGGCCTTCGCCGACGCCCTCGCGCTCGGTTACGCGGGCGTGCAGATGGGCACCCGCTTCATCGCCACCCGCGAGTGCCGCGCCCACGACGATTACAAGCGGGCGATCGTCGAGGCCAAGGCGAAGGACATCGTGCTGACGGATCGCATCAGCGGCGTCCCGGTGGCGGTGATCAAGACGCCGTACATCGAGGCGGTCGGGGTGAAGGCCGGCCCTATCGCGCGGCGCCTCTTGCGCCATCCGCGCGCAAAGCACTGGATGCGTTCGTTCTACTCGCTCCGGAGCCTGCTTCAGCTCAAGAGCGCCTCCCTGAAGGGAGCGAGCTACAAGGATTACTTCCAGGCGGGCAGGAGCGTCGAGACCATCGACACCATCGAGCCCGTGGAAGAGGTGGTTCGAAGCTTCGCGTCGGCGCTCAGCTGAAGAGCCGGCGCATCCAAAGGAAGAGCCCCGCGAAGGGACGTGCGGTCGCGGCGCGAAGCTCGTCGTCGTCGACGATGCTCGGTCGGCCGCCGTTTTCGGGCGCGAACATCCAGCCCCGGGGGCGCCTGGGCTCGATCTTCTGCGGCGCTGGCGGCGCCACCGCGACCATCGGGTCCAGGTCGGCTGCGAGGCTGGGATCCACCATGACCTTCGGCAGGTCTTCGACCCGTGGAGACGGCCGGGCGGCCCGCGCCCGCGAAAGCACGCGATCGGCGAGCCCGGCGCTCAGCTGGCTGAGGGGCTGGGTGGTCCCGGTCTGGCTGGTGCGGGCGAGCACGCGGCGCGCCCCCTCCGGGCCCAGCTGCCACTGACGATCGGTGTCGCCGGCGGACTTTCCTCGACCGTGATGATTGGTTGGTTGCTCCAAGGCGTTGCTCCTCCACACGAACGGAGAGTGACTACTTCCGGAGGGGGACCGGAGCCGAGGCGTGGGAAGCATGACCGATTCCTCCAGCACTGCCAACCCATGCGCGCGGGCGCGCCGTTTCCACGACTTTCCGGCGGATTTCCGCGAAGCGCGGGCCTTTTCGGTACCATGGATGGGTGCAGCTCCAGCCCGGTGCCAAGCTCGGCAGCTACCGGATTCTCTCGCACCTCACCAAGGGCGGGATGGGCAGCCTGTATGTCGCGCGCAAGGATGGTCCCGGGGGCTTCGCGCGGGACGTCGTGCTCAAGGTGGTGCACCAGGAGCTCTCCATCGACGACGAGTTCGTGCGTCTCTTCCTTCAAGAGGCGCGGCTGTCGGCGCTCATCCGCCATCCCAACGTGGTCCATGTCGAGGATCTGGGTCAGGAGGGCAACACCTACTTCATCGTGATGGAGCTCTTCGACGGTGTGTCCTTGAGCCGAGTGCTCAAGCGCATGCGGAAGACGAATCGCGAGATGGCCGTCCCGCTGGCGGTGCACATCGCCTGCGCGGTCGCCGAAGGTCTGCACGCCGCCCATCGCACCACCGACCGGCAGGGGCGACCCCTGGAGATCGTCCACCGTGACGCGACCCCACACAACGTGCTCGTCGGGCGCACCGGTCACGTGAAGCTGATCGATTTCGGGATCGCGAAGGCGAGAAACGCGACCGTCTACACCCAGAAGGGGATGGTGCGCGGCAAGATCGCTTATCTCGCGCCCGAGCAGGTCTGGGGCCGCGGCGTCGATCGGCGCACGGACGTCTACGCGCTCGGCGCGCTGCTCTACGAGATGCTCGCCGGGCGGCGGTTGGTCACCGCGGACACGCAGGCGGAGCTCTTCGCGAAGGTCCGCGAGCCCGATCACCCACCGGTGCGGGTCTTCCGGCAGGTGCCGCCCGCCCTCGACGCCGTGGTCATGAAGGCCCTCGCGCCCTCCCCCGACCAGCGTTTCAACACGGCGCGCGAGGTGCGCGACGCGCTCCTCGAAGCGTGTCCGGAGGCGGCGAAAGTCCACGCCGAAGACCTCGCGCCGCTGGTCCTCGAGATGGCGGAGAAGGAGCTGAGCGCGATTCGTCGTGTGATCCGCTCGGCCGCGCGCACCGAGCTTCCGCCGCGGAACGACGCGCCTCTAAACGCCGCGATGGCGGCGCCGGCCTACCCGCCCCCCCCCGTCGCCGACCCCCAGACGGGCTCGACGTTGCAGGGACACCTCCCCGACACCGACGCTTCGCTCCGCGCGGCAGGGATCGATCCGCGTGGCAACGCCGCTCATGCCGTCAAGACCATGCCCATCCCGCTGGTGTCTCCCGAGCCTCAGCCCAGCTCCGGCCCGCGCCAGCGAGTCGAGCCCGCACCTCAGAACCTGCCCTCCACCCGCCCGAGGCTCAACACCGACTCGGCCACGCACACGACAAGCGCCAGCGGCCAGCGTCCCCTTCGCTTCAGCAAAGAGGTCGAGCTCGATCGGAGAGCGCTGGAACGTACCCAGCTCGCTGCACAGAAACAGCGACGAAAGCGGATCCTCATCGCGCTGGCCCTGCTCACCCCGTTCGTCGGCGCTGCGCTGGTGATTGGCCTGATGCTGCTCCGCAACGTCCTCGAGTGACGCGCGGGGGCGCGAGGCGTATCGTGCCCCCGTGAGCCACAAGCGCGTAGAGGATCTGATGTCGACCGAGGTCGTGACCCTCGGTCGCGACGCCACCGTCGGCGATGCCATGAGCGCTTTCACCGAGTACGAGTGCCGCCACCTGCCGATCATGGACGATGAGGGCGTGGTGGGCGTCCTCAGCGATCGCGACCTGCGCCGGGTCGAGGGGCTCCTGGCGAACGATGTGGAGAACCCGGACGGGGGCGCGCCCGTCTTGGCCATGCCTGTCATGGGTCTGGTCTCCGGCACCCCGATCACCATCGCGCCGGGCGCCGGGATCGACGAGGCCATCGATCTCCTGGTGAACGAGCGCGTGGGCGCGCTCCTGGTGGTCGACGACGAGGGGGCCCTCGTGGGGATGCTCAGCTACATCGACATCCTCGAGGCTGCGCGCGGACGCGTCTGAGCGCTTCAGAAGCTGTCGGTGATCAGGACACGGCGGCGCATGGGGCTCGGCGCCTCGCCGACCCTCTGGCTCTGGTCCATCCCTTCGGCGGACGACCGGCGGCGGTGCGTGGGCCCATCGGAGGGGGTCTCGACCGCGGGCTCGGGGGTCGCGGCGGCGACCTCGGCATCCGGCGCCGCGTCGGAGGCATCGGCCGCGGCGTCCGGCGGATCGACGACCGCGGTGATCGGGGCGGTCGACGAGAGCGGGGGCGCCGAAGTGCCGGCCGAGCTGGGCCGCACCACGGTCTCGGCGCCGTCCTCGTTCGCCAGGTGCGCGCCCAGGACCACGACGACACCGAAGAGCCCCGCCGCGATCATCGCCGCCGTGACGGCGACGATCATCAGCGTGTTGCTCGTCGCTGGCCGCGCGCTGACGGGCGGCATCGAGGGCGTCGCCGGCGTCGCGGGGGTGGCAGGAGTCGCGGGCGTCGCTGGGGTTGCTGGAGTCGCGGGCGTCTCGGGTGTTGCAGGCGTCGCGGGCGGCACGCTCTGCCTGGCCTGTGGCCTGCGCGAGGTGCGCGCGCCGCCGGTCGAGGGCCCCGAGGGCTCCGAGGGCTCGGTCACCGGGGCCGCGTCGCGGATGTCCACGTCGCTGATCGTCATGGTGTCGAGGTCTTCCGCTGCCAGCGCCTCGTCACCCTCGTGCCGCAACGTGAGCCCGCCGACGCTCTCCGGCAGCCGCGCCGCTTCCTTCTCGATGTGCTGCGCCATCACCTGACAGAGGAGCGAACCGAGCTGCGACTCGTGCAGGATCGCCGCTCGAGGCACCGCCGCGAGCAGCGCCGCGCGGAGCTCCGCGGCCGTCTGGTATCGCTCCTCGGGACGCGTCGCCTGCGCCTTCATCACCACCGCGTCGAGCGCGGGGTCGATCCCTTCCGCGAGCTCACTGGGGCGGACCGGCTCGGGGTCGCGCACCAGCTCGAGGACCAACGCGTCGTCCTGCGTCTCGAAACGGCGACGCATGGTGAGCATCTCCCAGAGCACCACGCCGAGGGCGTGAACGTCCGCGCGCCGATCGACCGAACGCCCCCACGCCTGCTCCGGGCTCATGTACCGGAACTTGCCCTTGATGCCTCCGCCGCTCGTCTCCTGCATTCGCCCCCGCGCCTTGGCGACGCCGAAGTCGATCAGCTTCACGTTCCCTTGATAGGAGAGCAGGACGTTCTGCGGGCTGACGTCTCGGTGCACCACCCCCAGGAGCTCGCCGCGCCCGCCCCGCGTCTCGTGCGCCGCGTGAAGCCCGTCGGCGACCTTGACCGCGATGTGCACCGCGACCTCCGGCGTCATTCGCCTTCCACGTTTGGCCAGCGTCGCCAGGAGCTGCCAGAGGGAGACGCCACGGACGTACTCCATGACCAGGAAGTGCCGCCCGTCCCGCTCTCTCAGCTCCTCGACGTGCACCACGTTGGGGTGGGTGATGCGCGCCGAGAGCAGAGCTTCGTCCACGAACATCCGGACGAACGTGGGATCCTCGACCAGGTGCTCGTGGACCACCTTGATCGCCACGTGCTTGGCGAAGCCGGCCGCGCCCAGGCGCCGGGCCAGAAAGAGCGTCGCCATGCCGCCCGACTTGAGCTTCGCGACGATCTCGTAATCACCAACCCTGTCGCCTGCTTCGAACACGCCCGACGCCGGAGGCTACCCGTCCCTCAAACCCGGACGAAAGCGGCCCTCTCCTTTGGTACTATTAATTCTCCCACATGCCCGCACCCTCTTCTTTCGCGATCTACCTGCTCTCGGTCCTGGCCCTCGGAGCGCCAGGCGTCGCGGCGGCGCAGCAGGCGGCCCCTTCGGAGATGGCAGCGGCGCGGGATTCTCTTCGAACAGGGCCTCGACGCCGCGCGGCAGGAGCAGTGGGAGGAGGCGCGGGAGCTCTTCGCGCGCTCCTATCGCATCGTTGCCCGCAGCAGCACGCTCTTGAACCTGGCGGCCGCGCAGGCCGAGACGGGGCAGCTCCTCGAAGCGGCCGGGAGCTATCGACGCTTCGTGGCCGAGCCTGGGGGTGCCCCAGCCGTGCTGGTGAGCCAGGCCGAGGAGGCGCTGGCCGAGGTGGAGACACGCCTCGCCCGAGTGACGATCGCCGTGGACGGGCTCGAGGACGAAGACGAGGTCTGGTTGGACGAGCAGGTCCTGGGCCATGGCTCGCTGGGCGTGGCCCTCCCCGTCGACCCCGGAGCGCATGTGGTGACCGTCGCCAGAAGTGGAGCACCGATCGGCGAAGCGCGCTTCGAGGTGGACGAAGGGCAGGAGGAACGGGTCGAGGTCGCCGCCACCACTCGCCCCGCGCCGGAGCCCGACAACCCCCTGGTCGCCCCCGCGCCCGAGGTCGACGGTGAGGAAGGGAGCGCGATCTGGAGCTCGCCCTGGCTGTGGACCGGGATCGGTATCGTAGTGGTCGCCGCGATCCTCGTCCCCATCCTGGTCGTGAGCGCGAACGCGAGCGGCTCGCCACACATGGGGACGCTCGGAGCCGGGAGCTTGCTCTTTCAATGACGAAGCGCGCCACAGCCCTCGCGCTGCTCGTCCTCGCTTCGAGCTGCGCGGGCGAAGCGACCCAGCTGGTCGTGGTGGTCGAGACCAACCTGACGCCGCCGAGCGAGATCGACGAGGTGGAGGTGATCGTCACCGGGCCGTCGGGCATCAGCAACTCGACGGCACAGGCGCTCAACGGCCCCGGGGAACCCGCCTTCCCGCTCACGGTCACCGTGCTGCCGGCGGGCGAGTCCCTCGGACCGGTGACGGTGGTGGCGCGGGGGCTGCTCTCCGATGAGGAGGTGGTGCGGACGGAAGTGCGCACCAGCCTCGTCGAAGGGCGATTGAAGATGGTTCGGCTCTACCTGCTCCGAGGATGCATCGACCGCCCCTGTGATGGGATGACTTGCGGCCTGATGGGATGCGCGCCGGTGGACGTCGCCGGCGAAGACCTTCCCCCGTGGGTGGAAGGGGACGTGGAGCCCACCAACCTCGACGATCCCTGCGTCGCGAACCCCTGGGACGCGGACGGCGACGGTCAGGGGGCGGAGGCTTGCGGGGGCACCGACTGCGACGACAGCGAAGCGCTCTCCTATCTCGGCAACGTCGAGGAGTGCGACATGATTGACAACGACTGCGATGGCGCGCGCGACGAGGACTGCGCCTGCACCCCGGAAGGTGTCGTCGAGGACTGCCCGACCCGCTGCGGCTCCACCGGCACGCGGATGTGCAGCGGCGGGCTCTGGAGCACCTGCATCGCCGAGGAGATTCTGCTCCGGCGCCGACACCGACTGCGACGGGTTGACCGACGAAGGGTTCGACTACGTCGAAGGCATGCGCCATCAGCTCACCACGTCGGGCAGCGCGGACGAGCCTCACATGGTCTTCACGGACGACCGCTTCGCCATCGCATTCAGCGACCGCACCCGCTTTGCCCAGCGAGGCGTGTCCGTCATCTACGTGGACGAGACCGGCGATCCCGGCGACTCGACGCCGGTGGAGATCGACCCGGACGCCCAGGAGCCTCGCCTCGCGTGGACCGGCGAGGTCCTCGGCCTGACCTATTTCGATCCCGACAACGTCAGCTGTGGCAGCTGCTGCACGCGGGTCGAGCGCCGGGTGCGCTTCACGACCCTCGACCTCGCGGGGACGACGCTCTCCGCAATCGTTGAGCTGGAATCCAACGCGAGCAACTCGCCCAACCCGCGGGTCACCTGGAGCGGCTCCGAGTTCGGCATCGCCTACATCGACAACGACGTCTACCTGCACCACGCCGACGCGGCCGGCACCGTCCTCGACGGACGCGTCTCGGTGGACAGCAACAACGTCGAGGGCTTCGACATGGTCCACGACGGAACGAGCTACGCCTTCCTCTTCGCCGACAACCGGGATCTACTCTTCAACATCGGAACGCCGGGCACGTTCGTGACGCCGACCCCCACGGTCTACTCGGGCAGCGGCAACATCCGCGATCCCTCCATGGTCGGGACCGAGACCGGCTTCTTCGGCGCCTGGGACGACAACGACGGCCGCGCCGTTCAGACCCTCGTCCTCGACGACCGGGGCGTGGCACCCGGCGCGCCGGCGCCGCTCACGGTGCCGATGATGCGCGACCGCACCAGCGACCTTCGGCCGCAGCTCGCCGCGGCGCCTGGACAGGTCTTGCTCGTCTTCCGCACCGAGCTGAACACGGGGGAACGGGACCTCTTCTTCGCGCGCTTCGCGCCCGACGGCACGCCGCTTCAGGCCCCCACCGAGATCGTGATCCCCGACGAGGAATTCTGGCCTTCTCCCGCCTGGGGCAACAGTCGACTGGGGATCGCCTACGTCGACCGCCAGGGCGGCGACGAGAACCTCTGGTTCACCAGCTTCGGCTGCCCTCCCTGAGTCAGCGATGCCGTCGCGGGCGGAGCGACCACAAGAGCGCGAGGGCGACGAGCAGACCCGTCTGAAGCGGCCCCTGCGGTCCGACCCGCCTGGGACCGCGGACGACGCGGCAGCCCCCCGAGTCACCCGCGCAGCCGCCGGCCCCGCCGGTGTCCCCCGAGCATCCGCCGGCGCCGCCGGTGTCGCCTTCACAGCCGCCGCCGCTTCCCCCGCCGTTGCAGCCGCCTCCGCCACCGCTGCCGCCGCAGCCGCCGCCGCTGCCGTTACAGCTCGCGGAGCTCGAAGACGAGCTGTTGCAGCCCGAGGTGTCACAGCCGCTGCCGTAGCTCGCCGGCGGTGTGTAATAGGTGTCGCCGGTGCTGGGCGGTGGATCGTAGCGCGGCGTCGACGGCGCAGGGTCCACCCCGCAACTGCGTGGCAGGACCGTGAGCTCCTCCCCCAGATGGGTGAAACGCGCGCGGCTCACACAGGGTTGATCACCCCACCCGAAGCGGCCGCGGCTCAAGCGTCGTTCCTCTCCCTCGGCGCTGCGGAGCACGAGCTCGAGGCGCCCATCGAGGCACTCACAGCTCTCGCCGTACGCTTCCTCCGGCACCTCCACGATCCCCACCGCCTCCTCGGCGACGAAGGTGACCTCATCCCCGGTTCGCTCCTCGTAGCTCACCTGGATCTCGGCGTCCCCACGGAGCGGAACGTCGAGCTCGCCTCGACCCACGGCCCCGTCGGGCCTCGCCACCTCGAAGTACACGTAGAGCCCGTTGGGCTGATACGCGCTGGTCTCGGTGGAGACGAAGGCGAACCCATGGAGGGGTTCCTCCGCCGCGGTCTCCCCCCACTCGTCGAGACAGTCGGCCCCCTCGTCGCAGGAAACGGGAGCATCGAAGAGGTCGATTTCGATCGTGCCGACTTCGCTGTCCCCGTTGCACGAGGCGCCGAGCGCGACCAGCAGGAGCAGAGCGAAGCGCCGCATCAGAGGTGCCACGTGATGGAGCCCGAGAGGACGATGGGGATCGTCGTGTCGATCCCCAACGCTTGTCGGAGATCGCCCAGCCCGTCGTCGGTGAAGAGCATCTTGGCGCGCACGCCTGCCGAGAGCTCGTGGAAGATGCGCACCTGCACGCCCACGCCCAGAACGAAGTGGGCGTACCAGCCGTTGCTGCGCAGATCGGCGAAGCCGTCACGCGACAGCGTGGAGGTCGCGTTGGTGGCGCCCGGCAGGAGATCGAGGAACAACCGGATGTCCCGCAGGATCGGAACGTATGTGCGAAGGCCGAGGGAGAAGTCGGCGTAGTCGCGGCCGTCCTGGTAGTTACCGCCCACCAGGCGGCCGTCGCTGCCGCCGCGCTGATAGCCGCCTTCGGCGATGAGATAGAAGATGGGAGGGAAGCCTTTGAGCTTGCCGCCGGCGCCGACGATCAGGCTGCCAGCGAAGCCGACGCTGCCGGCGAAGCTCGAGCCGACGTTCATCTCGAGGATGAAGTGCGTCCCCGTATCGATCTGGGTGGGCGTTTCGAGGGGCTGTGCTTCTGCAGTGGCCGTCGCCTGCGTGGGCTGTGCTTGGGGAGTCGCGGTCGTCTGTGCGGGCCGCGTCTCGTTCACCACGGTCAGCGCCGAGGGCGCGGCTTCCGGTTGGGCCAGGGCCAGCGCGGGAAAGGCCAGGGCCGCGGTCAGTGCGAGGAGTAGCGCGCGCATGCCCGAAGGCTTCGCAAGGCCCATGCCTCGCGGAAACCGGGGCTTTTCGGGGCTTTTCGGGGCGTTTCAGCGCGCTTTCGTGAAGCCGCGATACAGGTGTGGTGCGGGGTTCACTCGGCCGCGGCGTCGGCGGCGTCGAGGACGGCGATCAGATAACCGACACCGTAGGGACCCTCGTACGAGAGCGTGCGATGGCTCGGCGAAGGCGTGCCGATGACGCCGAGGGCCACGTCGAGAGAGTCGACCACGTCTTCGGCGGCGAGCTCGCGGAGCGCCGGATCGATGCGCCGGATCGCGGCGAGGTCTCCCGCGTCGACCGCCTCCACCACCGCGGCATCGAAGCCGCGCGCCTCGGGTGCGTACCCGGCGGGCGCATCGGGCAGCAGGCGATGGCTCATGTCGCCCGACGCGATGAAGGCCCAGCGCTCGCCCGAAGCGCGCGCCGCGGCAGCGACCGCGCGCCCCATGGTCTCGCATGCCTGGTGATCGGTGAACGCGGGGAGCGCGAAGCGGACGGTCGGACCTCGGTAGCCTGCTTCGGCCAGGAACCACAGTGGCACCAGGGTGCCGTGGTCCACCGCGCCGAGTCGCGTCGTGGCAACGCGAAGACCGAGCGCCTCGGCTTCGGCAGCGATGAGCGCCGCGCGTTCGGGAGAGCCGGGGAGCGCCGCGCCGATCTCGGGCACGCCGAAGCGCCCGAAGTCTCCGCGGGTCTCGGCGTCGGAGGCGACGAGGAATCCGTGACGATCGCGGGGCGCGTGCGGGGAAACGATCACGACGGCGTCGGGCTGGGTCCGGGCGACGGCCTCGCCGGCCTGTCGCATGGCCTCGGTGGAGGCGGCGGAGGGAGCCGCGCGACCCGCACTGGCGATCCCGGGCACGACGATGGGGGCGTGACACATCAGGACCGTGGTGGTGATCGGGCGCTCGCTCATACCGGTAAGGTAGTCCCCTCTCGCCCTCGGGCCATACAGTGACGGGAGCCCCACGCTCGCGCATACTCCTGGGCCGTGGAGAGCGCTTTTCCAGGACCCCTCTGGGCCGAACGGGCCCCGGTGCGCTTCATCCATCGAGGCCCCTGGTCCGACACGGTGGAGGCGCGGGCACGGACGGGAGCGGCGAGCGCAGTGAAGGTCGCGGAAGCCGGCGGCGAGCTCGCTCTACAGGTCGAGCGCTGGGCCGATGCGGCGCGTGCGGTCGCGGCCGCGGTCGTTCACCCGGCTGTCGTCACCTATCGCTCGGTGGACGTGGTCGACGGATGGCTCAGCGCGGAGCGCGCATACATCGAAGGCGTCGACGTGGCGAAGGCGGTCGCGACGACGGGGAGCGCGAGCTTTCGAGTCGCCGCCGCCATCGGCCACGCGGTCGCCGACGCTGCGCTCGCCGCTCACGGCGCAGGATCGATCGCGCGCCGCCTCTCGCCGTCACACGTGCTCCTCGGGCGCGACGGTTCGATCCACGTGCTCTCCGTGGGCCTTCCCGAAGTGGAGGCCTTCGCACACCGCACCGAAGGGCGGCAGGCGGATCGCGAGGTCGCGCACGCACCACCCGAGCGGTTTGCGGGTGGCGAGATCGACGCGCGCGCCGATACCTTCGGCGTCGCGTCGCTGGTGCTGCTCCTCGCCAACGGCCGACCGGTCATCCCCGAAGGACATCGTCTCGCACGCGTACTCGCGCGTCGCGGTGGGATCCTCGCGCCCGCAGGCGCGCCGGCGCCCGTCCCCGACGTCGCGCTCGCCCCGCTCCTCGGCGAAGCCATCGCCGCAGAGCCCGCGACGCGGCCGGCGCTCGAGGCGCTCAGCGCTGCCCTCCGGGCCCACGCGGCTTCACGAGAGGAGGTGGCTGGCTTCACGCGCGCCGTCGTCGGCGAAGCGGCGCTCGGCGACGGGCGCGAATCATAGCACCAAAGGCCCACTTTCGTGGAAACGGGTTTTGGGTACGATGGAGACATCGGGCATCCGCCCCTCCTTGTCGTTTGCTTTTTCGAGGGACCCCCAAACGGGAGGGAAGGGTGATGATCGATACGACGCGGGAACGGCGACGAGACGCGCGCCTCGAAGTCCCGAGCTCCGCGATTCTCTTTCTGGAGGGGATCGAGCTCGGCATGTACGCGGTGGACAACCTCTCTCCGAATGGAGCGCTCCTCACGGGTGACGTGGCGGCGCTCCAGGGAGACATGGTGACCGTCCTGCTCTTCCTCGAGGGGCGGCCCCCCGTGGAGGTCGATGGGCACATCGTGCGCCTCGACCGCTCCGTGGGCTCGGTGGTTCGGATGGGCGTCGAGTTCGACCACTGGTCGGCCGCCACCGAGGACGCGCTCCGGGAGACCCTCTTCGGGGTCACTTCCATCTCGGCGGAGGAGGATCTGGCCCTCCCCAAGATGGACGACATCGAGGATCCGGACATCGTGCCACTGATGCCCGAGCCGCTCTGACGCTTTTTCCACAGCGCCGAGGCCCCGACGCCTTGCCACGGCGGAAAAATGCGCCAGAATTGAAGTGCGTTGAAAGCGCAGCTCCGCAGTTTGGTGGCGTGCTCTGCCCTCATTTGTCTGGTCCCCCCGACCGGTGACCATCAGGCGGCCTGTCGCGTCACGACCGTGGGTCACGAATCGGTGGTGCTCCTGAGCGCCGACGACGGACGGTACTGCACCGGGACGCTGGTCCTGCCACACGTGGCCCTCACCGCGGCCCACTGCCTCGAAAACCTCACCCCCGAAGCGATGCGGGTCACGGTGGACGGCGAAGGGCACCGCGTCGATCGCTTCGTGGTCCATCCCGCGTACCACCCCGAGCAGAGCACCGCGCCCGATCCGACCGACGTGGCCCTGGTCTCCTTCGCCTCCGGCGGCCCCATCGCGCCGGTCTCGCGCATCTCCTCCCACGCGATGCGCCGAGGTGAGGAGGTGACCTTCGTCGGCTTCGGCGACAGCCGCACCAGCCGCGTGAGCGAGCCCTTGATCAAACGCGTCGGCAGCGATCGCTACATGCCGGGCAACACGACGAGCGCCAGCGGCGTCGAGAACTCGGTCGCGCGTGCAGAACAGGGAAGAGGCCTCCTCTACTTCGAGAGCGGGCCCAGCGACGTGGGCGGCAGCCCCTACGGCGCCGCCGCCACACGGGGTGACAGCGGGGGCCCGGTCTTCAACCAGAACGGGGCGATCGTGGGCGTTTTGATCGCCGTCTCGCAGGTCCGGGATTCGACCACCCCCCACCGGGTCACCTGGGCGGTGGACATCCAATCGCCCAGCGTTCGCGTTTTCCTGGCGCGGGCGCTTCTCGAGCTCGCCGCCAGCGCGGTGGTGTAGGCGCTGACCAATCGACGAGGTGGGTGGGTGTCGGGTAGGATGGCTCCCGGATGCCCCCACGGAAGAAGATCCTGGTCATCGACGATGATCCCGACCTCTGCTCGATGCTGAAGAAGGCGCTCGAGCACGACGGTCACGAGGTGGTGACCGCCAAGAACGGGATGGAGGCCATCCGGGAGTACGAGCTGAATCGCCCCATCCTTCTCTTCGTGGATCTGATGATGCCCTCGCTCGATGGCGAGGAGTTCCTCCGCGTCCTCGGCGATCCCCGCCCGCCGGTGGTGCTGGTCACGGCCAGCGTACGCCGCGAAGAGGTCGCCGAACGCTTCGGGGTCGAAGGCTCGGTCGAGAAGCCCTTCGACATCAACGTCATCCGTAAGCTCGCCAAGAAGTACGCCGGCGAGCCCCAGACGACCTGAGCCGACTGGCGGGTGACCGGCCAGACGTTATCCTGTCGCCCGTGACGGCGACCGACCCCCTCCTGGGCCGCCTCCTCGGGGGCACCTATGGGATCGAGCGTCCCCTGGGGCAGGGGGGCTTCGGGACGGTGTACGTCGCGCGCCACGCGCGGACCGGCAAGCGCTACGCGGTGAAGGTGCTCCGCGCCGACCGCGTCGGCGTCAGCGAGCAGGTGATGGTGCGCTTCCGCCGCGAGGCGGAGACCCTGGCAGCGCTCGGTCATCCGGGCATCGTCTCGATCCACGACTTCGCCTCCACCGACGACGGCGTCGAGTACCTGGTGATGGATCTGCTCGAAGGCGAGGATCTGGCCCAGCGCCTGGAGCGCGTGGGCCGGCTCCCCTTCGACGAGGCGATGGCGCTCATGAAGCAGCTGGCGAGCGCGCTCGGCGCCGCGCACGAGCAGAACATCATGCATCGCGACCTCAAGCCGGCGAACGTCTTCCTCAAGAAGGTCCCTGGTGAGGGGGAGCGGGCGACCATCCTCGACTTCGGCCTGGCCAAGATGATGGACGAGGCGACGGAAGAGCGGCTCACGGCGTCGGGCGTCGCGATGGGGACGCCCCAGTACATGTCGCCGGAGCAGGCGAGCGGATCCGTCCTCGATCACCGCACCGACATCTACGCCCTCGCCTCGATCTTCTACGAAGTGGTGGCGGGCGCGCCCCCCTTCGAGGCGCCAACGATGAGCGCGCTGATGGTGAAGATCCTGACCGCGCCGCCGCCCCCGCTCGGGGCCAGGGTGTCCGTGCCGCCGCACGTCGATTACGCGGTAGCGCGGGCGCTCGCCAAGAATCCCGAGGAGCGCTACGCGGACGCCAGAAGCTTCGTGCAGGCCCTCGAAGGCCACGAGCCGAGCATGGCCGAGACGCGGCGCGGTCCCGTGCCGATGACCCGCGAGCTCGAAGCGGCCCAGGCGGCCGCCCTCATCGCCCACGGCGCGTCGGCCGAGCAGACGGCGCCGCTGCCCAACCCGGAGACGCCCCACGCGTGGTCGGTGGCGCGGGGGGCGACCCCCGAGGCGGCGCCGGTGGCGCGCGCGCCGAGCCGCGGGCTCTTCTACCTCCTGGGCGCGATCGTGCTCCTCCTCGCCGTCCTCACCGGGGGTGGCGCGATGTGGGTCGTGACGCGCGGCGGCGGGGACGCGGACGACTCGGGGGACGAGGTCGCGATGGCGGCCGCGCCGAGCGAGGTGGCGACGATCCCCGAGCCGGTGATCGCGCCCGCGTCCGACGAAGCAGAGGTGAGCGACGCGGGCGCCGCTTCGATGGACGCCGCGTCGCTGTTGCCGCCCGACCTGCCCCTTCCGCCCCCGCACCCGTCGACCGCGATGGGCGGCAGGCGAGGCCGCGGCCGGGAAGCGAATCCCAGCGCCATGGCAGAGCAGGCCGGCGCGGCTGCGGCTCCAACCGCCGCGCCGAGCGCGCCCGCAGCCGCCCCCCCGGCCGCCGCGGCTGCCCTCCCGGAGGCGACGCGCGCGCAGTACCGCGCGCAGATCGCTCAATACGAAGCGCAGAACCACGAGATCGACGCGCTCCTCCAACGGATCACGTCGCTTCGTTCCGCGGTGCGGGGGATCGGGGAGGGCCGGCGCCCTCCCCTCTGCGACGGCTCGGGCGTGCGGGCGATGAGCCGTCCCAGCGACGTCCCCATCGTCGTCTCTCAACAGCAGCGCCTCCGCGGCGCCGTCGAGCGCACCTGCGAGCCCTTCGAGCGCCTGGAGAACACCCCACCCGAGGTTCGCCGCGACCTCGAGTCCATCGCCCGCACCCTCGACCGCGCCGAAGAGATGACGCGCTCCACCGTCTCGTCGAATCAGCCGACGGAGATCGCCGAGGACGTGCGCGCCGCGATCGGCGACGCGCGCCGCAGCCTCGCCGGCGTGCAGGAGGGCCGCCGCCCCTTCCCGTGCAACGCCCCGGTCTTCAGCCGCCTCCGCACCCTCGAAGACGCTGGCAACACCTACTCGGGCGCCGCGGCCGGCCGCGTCACGACCTTGCGCAACCGCATCTGCACCCGCCTCGGCACCGACATCGGCGCGCTGCGCCAGTCCGAGCGAAGGTTCCTCGAGACCCTCGACGACACCGAGGGCGCGCTGCGCCAGACGCAGCGCAGCTTCCGCGAGGTCATCGATCGGCTGAGGCCATGGGCCGGTTGAGCATCCTCGTCCTGCTCGCGTGGCTCCCGGCATGCGGCGGCGCCGCGACGGAGACGGAGGCGACTTCGGAGGCGGTGGCGGGAACGGGAACGGGAACGGGAACGGGAACGGGTGCGGGAACGGGAACGGGTGCGGGAACGGCGACGGGAACGGGAACGGGAACGGCGACGGGAACGGGAACGGGAACGGCGACGGGAACGGCGACGGGAACGGGAACGGGAACGGGAACGGGTGCGGGAACGGGAACGGGTGCGGGAACGGGAACGGGAACGGGAACGGGAACGGGAACGGGAACGGGTGCGGGAACGGGAGCGGGAGCGGGAACGGGAGCGGGAGCGGGAACGGGAACGGGCGCGGGTTTGGGGGTGGCGCCGGCCGCCGGGGGGCCGCCGCCTCCCTATGTGCTCACCGAGCTTCAGACCCTGACCGAGTCCGTGTCGGTGCTCGCGCGTTATCGCGCGCTCCTCGCCAAGATCCGCCGGGAGGTGGAGCTGCCGCCGCAGGGACGGGCGCCGGCGGTGTGCAGCAGCGAGAGCAGCACGCGCGAAGACGTGAACGAGATGATCCGCCAGGGCTACAACGAAGCGAGCGCGATCGGCGGCTATCGCCGCCTCCTCGATCAGCTCTGCGACGGCTTCGATCGGTGGGAGGGACCCGACGAGGCGATCCGCGGGAGGATCCAGCGCTTCTACACCCGACTCGATCGCATCGAAGGGTGGATGAAGGACATCCGCACCTGCCTCCATCCCGGGCCCTACGACTTCCGATGCGAGAACGCGTACGGGCCCCGCGAAGGTCAGGACGCCCGCGATGCGCTCGAGGCGATGCGCACGATCGACGAGGTGCGCCACGTGCTGGACGGCGTCCCCGAGCGGCGTCGCTTTCCCTGCCGCCACCCCATCTGGAACCGCCTCGAGGAGCGGCAATGGGTCCAGCGCATCGCCCGGTTGCACATGCCCGGGGTCGGCCGGGAGGCGCGGCTGCTCTGTGAACAGATCGGCGTCGGCGAAAGCCAGCTCGGCGAGCTCGTCCAGCGCATCCGCGACGACGTCGACCGCGACGACGCGAACGCCGCTCAGCGCCAGGCCCTGACCCGAGGCCAGCTCACCCAGCTCCGCGCCCAGTACCAACTGCCCGACTGACCGGCGTCAATCGGTGGGCGACGCCTCGACCGAGAAGGTGATGCGGTCGGCGCGAACGAAGGCGCAGAGGTTCAGATCGAAACCGTCGACGTTGCGGTCCAGCATGAAGGGGGCATCCTCGCCCGCGGGCGGGTCGAAGCCCAGCTCCTCGAGGGCAGCGGGCAGGTCGGGCTGCAGAGGAAAGGTGGCGGTGTCGCGCGTCGCCTGAACCCGATCGAGCGCCTCCGGGTCGAGGAAGATCTCGCTCGTCACGTCCATCGGGTCGTCGAGACCGAGGTGCTCGGCGATGCGATCGATGAGCGGGCCCAGCGGAACCGTCGGAAGATGCGCCGTCACCGGACGGGTGAGGTCGACGCGGATCGCCCGGCAGAGGCTCTCGAGGAGGAACGACTCGGCGGGCCGAGGCGCACGAATCTCCCCCGGGTCCGGCGCTGCATAGATGCGCCGGTCGAGCTCGTCGTCGAAGTCGACCTCTCGGAGCCCCACGTCGCTGAGCCCGCGCGCCGCCTCCTCCAGGAGCTCCGAGAGCTCGGGGCCGTCCGCTTCCCGTGCGAAGTCCGCGGTGCACTGCTCCTGCGCCGAGCCGTCGACGAAACGGTCCCAACGACGGCCGACACGCACCACCGCGCACGCCTCGGGCACCACCTCCGCCCAGGGCGCGAGGCGAATGGCGTGGGTCTCGAGATGCGCTCGGCTCACCTCATCCATGCCGCACCTTCTGCTTGTCCAGCACGCCCCCGGCCCGCGCGCCGGTGTGACGTCCGTCGCGAACCGTCCACGCCCCGTTGACGAAGACGTGCGGCAGACCGCCGGGAGAGCGACGCGGCTCGGCGAAGGTCGCCCGATCGTGGATCCGCCGCGGGTCGAAGACCACCAGGTCCGCCTTCTTCCCGGCGGCGATCTCGCCGCGATCCGTCAGGCCCAGCTTGTCCGCGACCATCTTCGTCATCTTGTAGACCGCGCCCTCCAAGCTCAAGAGCCCGAGCTCGCGCACGTAGCGCTCGAAGATGCGCGGATAGGTGCCGTAGGTTCGCGGGTGCGGTTTGCCCTCGGTGTTGTTGAACCCGTCGGTGCCGAACATCGTCGCCGAGTGGCTCATCACCCGGCGAACGTCGCCCTCGTCCATGACGTCGGCGATGGCGGAGATCGCCGTCTCCTCTTCGGCGAGGACGTCGAGGAGCATGTCCCAGAGCTTCTGACCGCGCTCCTTCTGCACCTGGAAGAGGCTCTTGCCCTCGAGCTCGTGGTGATGCCGCGTCGAGTTGATCACCACCACCTTGCTCAGCTCCCTCAGGACCAGCGGCAGCAAGAGACGCTTGGGGACGATGCGATCCCAAATCCCCGGCAGGGGCGCGAACTCGATGAAGCGCTGCTTCGATTCGGCCACGATCCGCGCCCGGGTGTCGGGATCGCGCAGTCGGCCGAGCACCTCGTCCCAGTCACCCTCGAAGACCCACAGGGGCAGAAACATCGCGGCGAGCACGGTCGAGCCGGCGGTGTAGGGATACACGTCGGAGTGGACGTCGACGCCGCGCGCCCTCGCCTGGTCCACGAGCGCGAGGCTCTTCTCGGTCTTGCCCCAGTTGAAGCGCCCCGCGGCCTTGTGATGGGAGAGCTGGATCGACACCCCCGCCTGCTCTCCAATCCAGATCGCTTCCTCGACGCTCTGTAGCAGCCGCGCGCCCTCGTCGCGCATGTGCGTCGCATACAGACCGCCGTAGCTGGCGAGCACGCCGGCGAGCTCCGCGATCTCCTCGGCGTCCGCGAAGCCCCCTGGCGGATAGACCAGCCCGGTCGACATGCCGAAGGCGCCCTCGTCCATCCCCTGGGCCACGATCTCACGCATCCGGTTGCGCTCGGTGAGCTTGGGCTTGCGCTCGTCCATCCCCATCGCGGCGCAGCGCACGTTGCCCTGAGGGATGAGGCAGCAGGCGTTGACCGACACCCCACCCAGGGCGTCGAGCGCTTCGCGGTAGGCGCCCACCGAGGCGTGCACCGTTCCGCCGCGCTCGCCCGCGACCAACGGCAGGAGCTTCTCGTAGAGCCGGTCGACGTTCTCGTTGGAGGTGACCAGCCCGATGCCGCAGTTGCCGACGACCTCGGTGGTGACTCCCTGCTGGACCTTCGCCTCCACGAGCGGCCGGACCGCGAGGGTGAAGTCGGAGTGGGAGTGCATGTCGATGAAGCCGGGCGCGACGGCCATGCCGCCGCAGTCGAGCACCTGATCCGGCGGCAGGGTGATCCCGTCCACCTCCGCGATGGTGTCGTCCTCGATCAACACGCGCCCGGCACGTGCCGGAGCGCCGGTGCCGTCGATGACGGTGGCGTTGTCGAGGAGCAGCCGCATGGACCGCCCCAGATTACACGTTCTGGGGTGCCTTTTCGGGGGCGAACGACGCGAGGAAGAGCAGGGCGAACATGATGCCCATGACGATGACCGGAATGGAGGGCTGTACGTAGCTGGCCCAGGCGAAGCCCGCCACGATCGGGATCACGGCGATCCGTACCCAGACGTGCCCTTTCGTGTTGAACGAGAAGCCGGGCTCGCGGTCGGCTTTCCGGGTCAGAAAGTTGTAGACGACGATCGCCAGCATCGACCCGAGGCCGATGAGGGTGAAGAGCTGCCACATGCCGTAGGGCTCGTAGGTGTCCCAGAGCATCTGTCGGGTCTGCCAGGCGTCGACCCCCAGCGTCTGCTGGAAGAAGGCCAGGAGCTCGCCACGGTCGACGGCGTCGACCACGTCGGCGCTCATCCCGCGCTCCTCGATCAGATAGCGCCGCGCCAGGTTCACCTTGTCGCCGTTGTGCTGGTACCACTCGCCCGCGACCAGGGAGCCGATGGACCAGCCGATGCCCACCGTCATGTTGACGTAGCCCATGTAGAGGCCTTCCTTGCCGGGCGGGGCGATGGAAGCGAGGTAACGCATCTTGGTCGGGCTCGCGCTCATCTCGCCGATGCTGAAGAGCACGATGGCGCCGAGGATCCACCATCCGTTCATGCTCATCCCGAGCGCGTAGATGGCGACGGCGCTGATGGAGATGCCCACGATGATCGCGTTGAGCGCGCGGGTCTTGCCCGTCAGGTAGCCCATCGCGAATGCGAAGAGGCTGATCAGCAGGGCGTTCACGTTGATGATCCACTCCTGCGTGAGGTTGCCGCCGTTGACGGTGGGCACCGCGTCACTGCCCAGGATGCTCGTCAACGCGCTGGCGGCGCCGCGAGAGTCGACCCAGTCGTCGATGAAGTTCGGGAGGATGTCGAAGAGCTGATAGAACATCAGCCAGAAGCCCGCGAACGAGATCGTGAAGAAGAAGAGCCGCGGCTCGAGAAGACCGCGAACCGCGCGCACGATGAGCTCGAAGGGTGTCGCGAGGTCCTCCTCACCATGGTGGTCGGGCTCGGTGAAGAAGAAGAGCGGCACGAAGTTGAGCGCGATGCCCAGAGCACACGCCATGAAGACGTACTCCCACTCGAGCACCCGGAGGTAGCCGGCGATGAGCGGGCCGATGAACCCGCCGATGTTCACCATCTGATAGAAGAGGCCCCAACCGAGCGAAGCCGATTCCTTCGGCATCTGGTTGGCGATGAGGCCCTGCACGCCCGGCTTGAAGATCGCGGTGCCGGTCGCCAGGAACATCGCCCCCGTGTAGAACACCTCGTAGACGAGATCGGTGCCCTGCGCGCGGGCGTCGGCGAGGGGGATCCCGGCGACGGCCTCCGCGATCACCAGGCAGTAGCCCATCACCAGGTAGCCGATGATCTTGAGCACCGTGCTGATGGCGATGTTGAGCTTGTAGCCGTATCGGTCGGCGAAGCCGCCGGTGAAGATGGGCAAGAAGCTCTGAACGAGGGCCCAGGTGCCGTAGATCGCGCCCTTCTGCGCGTGCGTCAGCTCCGGCCCACCACGGGAGATGGCGAGCACGATGAAGACCGGCAGAACGACGCGGACGCCGTAATAGGCGAAGCGCTCGACGAGCTCCATCCAGTTGGCGATCCAGTAGACGAGACCGAACGACTTGAACTGCGTCAGAAACGGAGTCTTCGCCGACACCTCGGCCGGTTCATTCGCCATGGGCGGCCGAACGTAGCAGCAAAAGTGAGCCCGACAACCGAGCGCGGATCACCGGCATGCGCGACCCCGATCCATGCGTTACTCTCGGCGCCGAACATGTCCAACCCCCCGGCATTTTTCGAGGGGCCGGAAAAGAAGATCGAGCTGGCCGTCGTCGACGGCTTCCCCTCCCTCCGGTCCTTCGGTCACGAACGCTGGACGCGAGTGGTGCGCGCTGCCGACGCCGACGTCCTCAGCATCAAGAGCAACGAGCACTTCGATGCGTACCTGCTGAGCGAGTCCAGCCTCTTCGTCTACGACACGTTCCTGACGATGATCACCTGCGGGCGCACGCGGATCATGGAGGCGGTCGCCGACATCCTGACCTTCGTGCCCAGAGACGAGATCGCCGTCGGGTTCTACGAGCGAAAGAACGAGCACTTCCCTCACGAGCAATCGACGACGTTCTTCGAGGATGCGCGCCGCATGAGCGAATGGCTCCCCGGGCGCGCCGTGGGATTCGGGGCCGAGCACGAGCACGCGGTCTATCTCTTCCACACCGACCGTCCTCATCGGCCGGAGCCCACCGACACCACGCTCGAGATCCTGATGCACGGGATCGACCCGAAGGTCGCCGAGCGCTTCCGCAACGTCGAAGCGCCGAGCGACCCGGCGAAGATCATCGCGCAGCCGCTGGCGGCCGAGCTGGGTCTGGCCGACGTGCTCCCTGGCTTCGAGCTGGACGAGCATGTCTTCGAGCCCGCCGGCTACAGCGTCAACGCGCTCAAGGACGAGTGGTACGCGACCATTCACGTGACGCCGGAGGATCTCGGGAGCTACGCGAGCTTCGAGACGAACTTCGACTTCCGCGACGACGTGCGCGCGCTGGTCTCGCGGGTGGTCAACCGCTTCATGCCCGACTCCTTCGACGTCGTGGCCTTCGTGCCGGACGAACGTCCGATCTCGGTCGAGGTGCCGACGTATCTGCTCCGCAAGCACATGCACACGGAGGCCGGCGGCTACCAGGTCACCTTCCAGCACTGGTACCGGCCCGCGAGCAAGGCCTCACCAGCGTTCGATATCGATCTGTGGTGATCTGAATAGCCGACCACGATTCGGGATCGTGGTGGGTTGAAGTTCGTGGGCCTCCAATCGATCGTGAGCTTGTCGAGAGATCACGAGAAAGGAGACCCACATGGAGAATGTACCGCGCTGGTCCCGGCAGCGCGCAAGGCGCCTTTTGAGGTGGGCGGGAAAGTCCCGTGATGTCGATCTGTTCCGGCGTGCCCAAGTCGTGGCACTGGCGGTGCGAGGCAAGAGGCGAGCCGCAATTCGTGAGGCGGTCGGAGTTGCGGCGTCGACGGTGAGTCGGGTGCTGAAGCGCTTCGTGGAGGGTGGTCGAGACGGATTGCTGGACGGCCGGCGAGACAACGGACCGCCGCCGATCCCGACTTCCTACGTGCTCACGGTGCAGAGCCTTCTGCAGCAGTCGCCCTGGGACTATGGACACCCTCGGCCGACGTGGACGCGCGAGGTGTTGATCCTCGTGTGCGAGGAGCAGACGGGGCTGCGCGTGAGCCTCAGCAGCATGAGCAGGATCTTGCGGCGAATCGGAGCACGGCGGGGGCGGCCCAAGCCCACGGTGCAGTGCCCACTGTCCGAGCGCCAGCGCAGGCGGCGGCTCAAGAAGATCCGAACGCTCCTGGACGAACTTCCCGACGACGAGGTCGCAGTCTACGAGGACGAGGTGGACATCCATCTCAACCCCAAGGTCGGTCTCGACTGGATGCTCTCCGGCGAGCAGAAACGCCTCGTCACGCCGGGAAAAAACGAGAAGGCCTACATCGCCGGCACACTCGACGCTCGCGACGGGACGGTCCTGTGGGTCGGCGACGGCGTCAAGAACAGCAGCTTGTTCATCGCCATGATGCGCAGGCTCGACGAACACTACCGCGATGCTCGATGCATCCACGTCATCCTCGACAACTACGGAATACACAAGAGCCGCGAGACGATCGCAGCGCTGCGAGAACTTCCTCGCATTCAGCTTCACTTCCTGCCGCCCTACTGCCCCGATGAAAACCTGATCGAACGAATGTGGTGCGACCTCCACGCCAACGTCACGCGCAACCATCAACACCGCGATATCGTGGATCTCTGCTTCGCCGTCTCCGTCTGGCTCGACGCCGTTTCCCCGTGGCCTCCCGGACGATGTCCGGAACTCCGACAAGCCGCGTAGCTCCCGAGCACCAATCTTCCCGAGAAACGCAGACTCAGCAGATTCGCTTGTTCCCGAATCGAGATCGGTTATTTAGGAGAAGGCGGAGCGGCGCTGGAGCGGAGCATCCCAGAGGTCGAGCGCAGCTCGGCCGGAGGGCTGCGCAGCGCAGGCGCCGCGCAGCCGGGAGTGCCGGCCATCCAGGAGAAGGCGGGGCGGCGACGGAGCGAAGCAGCCCGGAGGTCGAGCCCCGCTCGACCGATGGGATGCGCAGCGCAGGCGCCGCGCAGCCGGGAGTGCCGGCCATCCAGGAGAAGGCGGAGCGGCGCCGGAGCGAAGCAGCCCGGAGGTCGAGCCCCGCTCGACCGAAGGGCTGCGCAGCGCAGGCGCCGCGCAGCCGGGAGTGCCGCCCATCCAGGAGAAGGCGGAGCGGCGACGGAGCGAAGCAGCCCGTAGGTCGAGCCCCGCTCGACCGGAGGGCTGCGCAGCGCAGGCGACGCGGAGCCGGGAGTGCCCGCCCATCCAGGAGAAGGCGGAGCGGCGCCGGAGCGAAGCAGCCCGGAGGTCGAGCCCAGCTCGGCCGATGGGATGCGTAGCGTAGGCGCCGCGGAGCCGGGAGTGCGCCCCCGGTCCCCTACTCCTCTTCGTCTTCGTGCTCGGCGAGGAACTTTCGGAGTCGGTCGAGGGCCTCGGGGGAGGGACCGTCGAACATGAGCCCGGCGCTGTAGGCGCCGCTGTCGGTCTCCGCCGACCACATCACCTTGGCCATCGTCTTGAAGCCGGTGAGCTCGCCGCCCGCCCCTTCCCCTCCGAGCAGGACCTCGATGACCGAGCCGCGCTCGATCTTTTCGGACACGACGATGCCCATCCCACTCTCCGAGAGGTCCTGCGTGGACCCTTCCTTGGCGCCATCGAGCTTGAGAGGGATCGTTGCCGAGACCCGGCGGTGCCTCCGACGAATCTTGGGGCTTGTCCGACATGGATCCAGTCTACCAGGGCCGGGAAGGTCGCGAGAACTTCAGGGCGCCGAGGCGAAGGGCTCGAGGATCATCAAGCGCCGGTAACGCACCGGCGCGCTCGGCGTCTCGCCCTCGATCTTCGCACCGAGGAGCGGCCGGAGCGCACAACGCACCGCCGGTCCGTCGGCCGGCGCAGCGTCGGTGATCCGCCCCGTCATCACGCGTCCGTCCTCGCCCACCGTGACTTCGACTTCGACCAACTGCTCCGTCTCCGCCCGCACCTCGGCCTGACACTGGCCGATCGCGGCGCCCTGCGCCTCGAAGAGCGCCTCGACGGCGCGCTGATGCGCCGCCGGCCCCGCCCCCACGCGCTCGGCCGGGCCGAGCATGCAGAGCCCGCCCTCCGCGTGCTCGCAGCGCGCGAACCGGTGGTGCATCGCGATGGGGCGACCCGGCGCCGGGTCGAAGTAGAGCCCACTGAGGCGCCCTCGAATGCATTCGCCGAGACCGCGGCCCTCGCCGGACTCGCGGCTCGCCGTGACATCGTCCACGTGCCCGTCGGGCTCGATGGTGAAAGAGACCTCCACCAGCGCGGCGCGCGTCCGGTGGAGATCGAAGCAGCCTTCGACCCGGCGCAGGTGTCCCGTGAGCTGGCGCGCGAGCGCGGGATCCCCCTCGCCGACCTGTGCCGGAGGCGCGTCGCGACCCCCCATCACCACCGCCGCCGTGGGTGTCCCGCCGCAGGCCGCGACCCCCAGCACCAGGCTCATCAGCACGAAAGCGCGCATCGCGGACCTCCTCTCGACCTCGGTCGTCGCGAGGCCGCGGGTTTTCCACCTTCGTCACCCCTGGTACTGTCGATTTTCGCTGGATGGAAAAGGAACGAGCCCGGCTCCTCGTGGTCGACGACAGCCGCTCTACACGGGCGGCGCTCACGGCCTTCCTGGAGAAGGCCGGTCACGAGGTGGTCGCCCTCGCCAGCGGAGAGGAAGCGCTCGAGCTCCTCGAAAAGGAGAGCTTCGACCTGATGCTCCTCGACGTGGTGATGCGCGGGATGGATGGCCTCGAAGTGCTGGCGGAGCTGCGCAAGCGCTTCTCGAAGCTCGAGCTCCCGGTGCTGATGGCGACGGCCCGCGCAGACAGCCTCGACGTGGTGAAGGCGCTGGAGCTCGGCGCCAACGACTACGTGACCAAGCCCATCGACCTCCCCATCGCCGGCGCGCGGGTCGAGTCGCAGCTGGCGCTCCGCGGGGAGCTCGAGACCGTGAAGCGGCGGCGGCCGATCATCACCGCCGATGGGGCGGTGGCGTTGGGGACCATCCTCGACGGTCGTTACGAGCTGCTCGAGGTCGTCGGCGCCGGGGGCTTCGCCGTGGTCTACAAGGCGAAGCAGGTCTCCACCGGTCAGGAGGTGGCGGTCAAGCTCATGAAGGCGCATCGCGCCGTGAGCGGAGACGTGGAGCTCGCGCGCTTCCGGCGTGAGATGAGCTTGATCGCGGAGCTGCGTCATCCGCACATCGTGCGGCTGATCGATTCCGGTTGGCTCGACGTGGATACGCGCACGCAGGTGTCCCCCGGGGACGCCATCCCCGCCGCCGACGGCGACGACCCCACACAGACCGCGCTCACGAAAGCGATCCGCCCCGACCGACCCTCGGCCGCGCCCGCACCGGACGACGAGCCGACGGAGGTGCGCGGGACACCGAGCCTCGACACCCGGGCCCGGATCCCTTTCATCGTGATGGAGTACCTCTCGGGCGAATCTCTGGACACGCACCTCAAGTCACTGGCGGAAGGAGAAACCCTGCCGGTGGAACGGACGGTCGACATCTTCCTGCCGATCATCAGCGCGCTCTACGAAGCGCACTCGCGCGGCGCAGTCCACCGCGACCTCAAGCCCGCCAACGTCTTTCTCGCCCGCTCCCACGACGGCTCTCTCCGCCCGCTGGTGCTCGACTTCGGCATCGCCAAGCTCACGAATGCGGCGGCGGACGAGGAGCTCACCCAGGACGCCGACGACGGGATCATGGGCACGCCCGGCTGGTGGGCGCCGGAGCAGGCCCGCACCGGCAGCCCGGTCGACGAACGCACCGACGAGTTTCAGCTGGGCGCCATCATCTATCGCTGCGTGACGGGACGCCGGCCTTTCGGCGCGCGAGGCGCGGCGCTCTTGCGTCAGGTCTCGGACGCCGCCTTCGATCCCCCCAGCAAGTACGTCACCCTCCCCAACGGCTTCGAGGCGGTGCTCCTTCAGATCATGGCCACCGACCCCACCGACCGCTACCCGAACATGCGCTCCGTCGCGCGCGCCCTGTTGCCATTCGCGAGCAAACGCGCCTACGCGGTGTGGGAACCTGTCTTCGAGCCGGGAGACACGATCCCGCCGCCGGGCTGAGCGCCGAGGGAGGATTCCGCCCTCCGCCACGTACCAGGCGACATGTCGTACCGAACCCTCTTCGTCGTGGCTTGTGCTGCGTTGCTTCTCGTCGCCTGTAACAACCGCTCGCGCGGCGGTCGGAATCCTCTGCCGGACACGGGCGTGTCCCCGATGGAGGACGGGAGCATGGAAGACGCGAGCGTTCCGGATGGCACTGCGCCGGATACGAGCACGCCGGATACGAGCACGCCGCCGCCGGACACCTCGGTTCCTACCGGCTGCGCCGGGCCCGCGGACTGCAACGACGGCATCGGCTGCACCGACGACCTCTGTGAGGCGGGCACCTGTCGCAACGTCCCCAACGACGGACTCTGCGAAATGGGAATGAGCTGTGAGCTCGGGGTGGGCTGCACGGGGATGGCGTGTGACGAGAGCCCCTGCCGTCTCCTCGCCCCGCAGTGCGGATGTAGCGCCGGGCAGGCCTGCTACCCGAACGGTGGCACCAGCCGCGCCTGCATGGCGGCGGGCACCGCGGTCGAGGGCTCCGCCTGCAGCGCCCTCAACGATTGCGCGCCCAGCCTGGTCTGCGCCGGCGTCGGGGTCGCCGCCTGCCTCAAGACCTGTGAGACCGACGCCGACTGCGCCGGCACCACCAACCTCTGCGTCCTCGGCTTCGAAGACGGCATCACGACGCTCTGTACCGGCACCTGCGATCCCATCGCCCAGACCGGCTGCCCCAGCGGGGCGATGTGTCGGGTCTATCAAGAGGACAGCGGTCTCAGGCGCGGCTTCACCTCCTGCTGGGGGCCGGCCGGCACCGGGATCCAGGGAACGGCCTGCACGGACCACGACCAGTGCGCCCCGGGCTACATCTGCGGCGGAGCCGTCTGCAACAAGTGGTGCCGGGAAGGCTTCGCGGGTGATTGCCCGACGGGCACCACCTGCACCGGCCTCACCGACCCCATCGCGGTGGGCAGCATCGACTACAACCTCTGTGTCTGAGGTGTGGTGGCTGGTGCAGATCCGCTGGCAGGCGGAGAAGCCACAGAGACATCTCACAGGGGGTACCGATGACCCCACACCGCCTGCGAATTGCACGAGATTTGCACAATGCGACGCTTGCGCGAACGCGACAGGATCGCCCACCTCACCTTGTGCGCTCTTGTCCTACAAAACGACGAAGGTTTCGTGCTCGATCCCGTCGATCGGTGGCATCTCTGGGGGGCGTTCTGTACCCTCGCCGGTGAGTGGCTGGCGCCTCCGACCAAGGGTGTCGAGAGCAGTGCGGAGATGCATCGGGAGGTGATGCAGGCCGAAAGATCCAGTCGGATCTAGTGGCATGCATCGTGCTCCGTAGTGAGCAGTCAGGCAGTTAGATTTCGTTTGAGGGAGCCGAGATGAACCGTTTCGCAAAGGCCGCGTTGGCCATCAGCCCGTTGATTTTCCTGCTCTTGGGTGGGTGTGGAAGCGACGGGGGCCGCCTCCGAGTGCAGCTGAGCTACGACGAGGCCGCCACTCGTCTGAACGCGTCGGTGACCAGAGACCTGGTCAGTGGCGAGACGCTGCACCTGCGCGTCCGTCAGGGCGAGATCGGGGAGCTGAACTGCGCAGCGGATTCGGGAAGCATCGAGCGGATCGACGGGAACGAGATCTCCTGGCCCTTCGATCTCGGCCCGACCTTCGCGGGGCCGGTGGTCGACCCCACCGTCTTCGACAACCCCTATGACAACTCGTGGCTGGACGGCACCGAGCCCACGCCGGAGATGATCGCGGCGGCCATGGCGTCGAACTGGATCGTCGACGTCTGCCTGATGAACGGCGCCGAGGTGGTCCTGCAGGACTCGATGGACATCCGCGAGGCCCTCGACGAGCTCGGCTCGAACGGCAAGTTCGACGGCGAGGACGAGGAGCGCATCGTCTCCGGTTCCGCGTACGCGGAGGCCTGCATCGCCGAGCTCGGCGAGATCCCCTTCTTCGAGAAGATCGCCGACGGGGACTACACGACCTACAACTGCCTCGACTCCACGCCCATCCCCACCACCGTCACCATGGCGGACGAGGTCACCTTCCCCGAGGAACAGCAGAGCGTCTGCGACCAGCCGCAGTACATCTACTCGCTCTGTGAGCCCAACGCCGTCAGCGGTCGCACCAACGGGCCCCGGGTCACCAGCGGCAGCAACGAGCAGGGCACCCACTGGGTGCTCCTCTGCCGCAAGGCGAAGAGTGAAGAGGGCGAGTACAACGACATCGCGATGATCGGCTCGAACCCCTACACGGGCCGCACCTGCTTCTTCCAGAACGCCCTCTACAGCCAGACCGACGGCACCCACGTCCCGCACCCCGCGGACCACGTCGAGTCCGAGGAGTCGCCCCAGGAGTTCGCCAGCCTCTGGCGCGGCATCGAGGGCGGCATCGGCAGCGGCATCGAGTGCGCCGAGTGCCACAGCTACGATGCGTTCATCCACTCGCCGTGGATCGACGGCGCCCTCGACGCGAACGGCGACCCCGTCGTTCCGAAGATGGGCATCGACGACGACTTCGCCCTGGGCTTCCTCGACGCCCCCTACTCCCTCGTGAACGCGCAGGGTCAGGGCTGGACGATGCCCCGCACCATCGAGAGCCAGGGCGCTGCGGCCTGCCGCAAGTGTCACCGGATCAGCGACGACCGCTGGACCAACTCGTGGCTCGACCGCATCGACGGCCGCGACTCGAGCTGGGTGAGCATCACCACCGAGGCCTACCACGAGTTCGAGCACGCCTACTGGATGCCGCCGGACCTCGAGGGCCTCTCGGCCGACAACTACGCTCAGTCCGAGTACGGCCGCTCCCTCGACCACATCCGCGAGTGTGCGCGTAACCCGAGCACCGCGGGCTGCGAGTTCGGCGAGCTGCCCCAGGCGCAGCTGGTCGACGTGGGCGAGCCCCCGACCATCGACCTCGAGGGTGTGGACCTGGCCATGGCCGGCGCGAAGGTCTTCGGGGCCAACGTCGTCGACCCCAGCGACGAGAACTGCACCGGTGAGGGCGGCTCCTGCCAGACCCGCCGCTGCGCGGAGTGCCACGCGGTCGGCCGCGCTGGTCTTCGTCATTGGCTCGAGCTCACCAACCAGGCCTGGAACGTCTGCGGCCTCGACCGCGACCCTCAGACCCTGACCCAGGAAGAGGCGATGCGCACCGTCGACTGCATGCGCGTCGATTCCTCCGACCCGAACAGCGTCTTCGCTGCCGAGAAGCTCGGCATCAACACCACGGGCGTGCAGTACGGCTACTTCCGCGAGCTCTTCCGCCAGGCCTTCGGCGACTCGTGGCTGCCGGAGTACCTCCGCTTCCGCGCTCGCGTGCAGATGCCGAAGGGCAGCCACCCGCGGCTCAACCAGATCGAGTACGCCACCATCGTGAAGTGGTTCCAGGCTGGCCTGAACGACCTCGACACCGTCATTCAGAGCCCGCCCCCGCCCGACTCCTGCGAGAACATGATCGCGCCGGAGCTGGCGACCCACATCAGCACCATGAAGTTCGACGGCTGGGACGCCACCAACCGCGACAGCGGCATCCGGATGTTCGGCTGCGCGAGCGCCGACCCCGCCGAGTGCTTCGCCACCAACGAGGACCGCGCGAGCACCTGGGGCAACGGTACCGGCAGCCTCCGGCTGCTGACGACCCTCGGCTTCCGCACCAGCTTCTGGACCCGCTCCTCGGCTGACGGGCGCTTCGTGGGCAACGGCGGCGGCAACTCCGGCGCCACCATCACCGACCTGCAGCGCGGCATCGACATCGGTGTCCACGCCAGCTACGACCCGGGCTTCTTCCCGGACAACACGGGCTGGGTCTTCCAGGGCAGCGGCGCACACATCTGCCAGCAGTCGATCCTCGAGACCGACACCAACATCGACTTCTCGGAGCCCGAGTGCATGACGGCCCGGGACATCAACCTCTACCAGCACGTCGCACGTGGCCTGTCGGGTGGTGACTACTTCATCATCAACAGCCAGTTCACCTCGGACTCGGGCAGCAGCAACAACGACCCGAGCGCCAACTTCGACGCGAGCTCGACGATGAAGTTCAGCCCGATGGTCTTCACCGGCTCGACCTACCAGCAGCTGCCGGCGGTCATCGTGGACTCCCCCTACGAGGGTGACTCGGTGCTCTCGCCGTCGACCCAGCTGGTCGTCAGCCGCATCAGCGGCCCGGAGGGTGCGAGCCTCGGCTACAGCATCCGCCGCGTCGACACCAGCCGCACCGGCGACAACTACAACGTCAACATCAACACCCAGCTGGCCCGCGTCTGCATCCCGGGCGCCAAGCCGAACATCAGCTTCGACGAGCGCTTCTTCGTGACCCACCACTACGAGGACGGCGGCGCCAACATCTACCTCACGGACATGCTCACCGGCGAGGTGCGGCAGATCACCAACATGGGCGGCAACAAGGCGCTCTACCCGCACTTCCGCTCGGACGGCTGGTTCTACTTCCTCGTCCACGACGGCGACACCGAGCACATCATGGCGTCCGACGCGGCGATCGTGATGCGCACCGAGACGCCGACCCCCTGAGACCGAGAGTATGCGCCTACCGGCACTACTCCTGGTCACGCTGATCGCGTGCACTGACGGCGGCTCCTCGGCGGGGCCGTCGTCGCCGCACGACTTCCCCGTGGGGGAAGGCGGCAAGGAGGACGTCTTCGGACGCGCCCTCGCCGGCGTCGCTGCGCCCTACGAGGCCGACTTCGGCATGCGCGATCAGGAGGCGCGGATCCAGAGCGAGATGGCGTTCCGGCGCCAGATCGCCTGGGAGATCGTCGGACGCAGCCTCGACCCGGTCCCGCTCCTCGGCCTCGCGGGGCTGGAGGGCGAGACCGTGACCCTGCCCGATGGCGAGGTGCCGCAGGTGCCGCGCTTCCAGACCTGGTACGGCGTCGACGACTTCAAGCGCATGTTCCAGTACCTCTACGAGAGCCTCGGCGAGGAGGGACGCGCCGCCCGCGCGCCCTTCGACGACGCGGCCCTCGCCGAGATCTTCGAGTGGAACGCCGCCGCCATCGAGCGCTCGAGCCGTTGGCCCCTCGAGCGCTTCATCGACTACGTGAACCGCCTGGGCGTCTGCCCCGAGGGCGTCGAGGGCGACGCCTGCGCGCGCATGCTCCAGTCCAACTTCAGCGGCGCGAGCTTCGGCAACGTGCGCATCACGTACAGCCCGGCGACCATCATGCACCTGCTCCGGAGCTATCCGCGCATCCTCGAGTGCATGGACCAGCTCGAGACGCTGAGCCTCGACGCGGAGCCCTCGCCCGACAACTTCACCTTCTGCTTCGAGCAGGAGTTCCCGGCGGATGCGGCGCTGATCAAGGCGCAGTGGGTCCGCGCGGACTTCGGCATGCAGGTGCCGACCTTCGACACCGGCGCGGACACCATCGCCCGCCACCTGAGCCCGGAGAACGCCGCCGACTGGGGCATGGGCGAGCGCATGAGCGACCCGCCGCCGGAGGACATCTACACGATTCGCCTGCGCAACGGGAACACCTTCCGCCTCGCCGGTGTGCACATCATGACCAAGGAGCTCCGTCACTGGACGTGGGTGACGATGTGGTGGAGTGACCAACCCGACACCGACTACGGCGCCGACCGCCCCGACTTCATCCGCGAGCGCCTCGATCCGGTCTTCTCGAACTACAAGATGTGCATCGTCGCCGACTACGAGGAGGGCGACACCGACCCGGGTCAGGCCTTCGAGGGCCAGCCGACGCTGGCGGCGGCGCTTCGTGCGGCAGCCGGAGGTCCGAGCTGGTGCTCGAACCCCTACATCGAGCACGGCCGCGGCAACGCGCGAAGCAACTGCATCGGCTGCCATCAGCACGCCGGCTCCGAGGTGTTCAAGGATCTCGACGGCGACGGAGCGCTCGATCCCTTCGACCTCGAGGCCGTGATCGGCGACGAGGCTCAGTTCCCGGACACCGGACGCCGTCAGATCCGCCAGGTATTTCCCTCGGACTACTCCTGGGCCTTCAACCGCGTCGACGATTTGTCCCAGGTCATCCGCAGCGAGGTCGACCACTTCGACTTCGTCGACCGTGATGGAGTCCCCGCGCGCGCGCGGCGCGTGCTCGGCCTGACGGGCGATCCGACGGCGGGCGCGGCCATCTTCGCCGACAACTGCACCCGCTGCCACGGCGTGGAAGGCCGAGGCAGCGCCATCGCGCCCAATCTCTACGAGCGCGTCCCCATGCGTGACGACCTCAGCATCGCCATCACGGTGATCGGTGGGCGCTCGCCCATGCCGGCCTGGGGCGAGACCTTCGACGACCAGACCCTCGCCAACGTGATCCGCTTCCTCCGGAACAACTTCGATGCCCCCGTCTCGACCACCCCCGCGGCGGCGGGGGACGTGATCCTCAGCGAGATCATGGCCAACCCCGAGGCGCTCGACGACAGCGTGGGCGAGTGGATCGAGATCTACAACCCGACGACGCGCGCCCTCGATCTGACCGGTTGCACCCTGACCGACGACAGCGGCTCGAGCCCCCTCGACGGGGTGAGCGTGGCGGCGGGCGGCTACGTGACCTTCGCCGCGAGCGCCAGCCCCGGCTTCACCCCCGACGGCACGATCTCGAACGCGCTCGACAACGCGGGCGACATCCTGACCATCAGCTGCGGCGGCACCACCATCGACGTGGTCGACTACACCAGCTTCCCGCGCGCTTTCGGCGCGTCGCTCTCGCTCGATCCGAGCGCCCTCACGCACACCGCCAACGACGACGGCGTCAACTGGTGCTGGGCGACGATGGACTACGACGGCGATCTGGGCTCGCCCGGCGCGGCGAACCCGACCTGCATGTGAGCGTCCTCTGCGCCGCGGCTGCTATTCGCCCGCGACGCTGACACTCAGGCGGAACACGTCCGCGATGGCCGGGTAGGTGTAGCCGGCGGCGTCCATCCCATCGATGATGGTGACCACGCCGCCCTCCACCATCCCGTCGCCGTGCGCGGCCTGGCGGAGCGGCTGGTTCGGTCCGAGCCCTGGCTCCTCGTTCATCTCGGTGCCGGCGTCGAAGAGCGCCAGGTCGGCGGTGCGGTCGCCGGTGAGCGGCTGGCCCATGTCGTCGAAGAGCTGGAGCGAGCCGCCTCTCGGCCCGACGAAGGCATCGTTCGACTGGATGAACATGGAGACGAAAGAGACGTCGTCACCGGGGACGGCGTCGATCTGGACTTCGACTGTCACACCCGGCGCGAGCGGGCTCTCCGTGTAGGTCGAGACATCGACGTCGGCGAGCGTCCCGGACGTGACCTGGTTCGGCCAATCCTCGACCTCGACCAGCAGGGGGAGGTTCTCGCCATCCTCGGCGATCTCTTCGAGCTCCGTCGAGGCCGCATCGCCGGTGGTGAAGAGCACGCCCGGGTCGAGCTCCGCCCAGACCCCCGCCGCGAAGACGACGTCGACACTGCCGCCGTCGCTCGTGCTCAGCTGACCGGGCGAGGAGATGTTCTCGAAGGTCAGCGTGAAGGACGTCGGCGCCTCCTCACCTCCACACGCAGCCAAGAGGACGAGGAGGGCGAGCACGACAGAACGACTGATCACCAGACCAAGATAGCAAACCATCCCCTTTCGCCCAAATCGCTCGAAGCGGCTGGGCGGAGGGGCTCGCTATGGCTAGGCCCAGACGTCGCGGGCGAGCTGCTCGACCATGCGCACCGCGGTCTCGGCATCGGGCAGGCCCGCCAGGGCGACGAGCTCGGGCGCGACCTCTTCGCTCGCCTGCGCCCGCAACATCATCACCGCGTCGCGCTTCGCCTCCTCGATCCGGCTCCGCTCCTCGTCGGTGAGCTGCGGCTCGAGCCAGCCCGCGAGCGCCCAGGAGAGCTCGGCGTGGCGGATCTCGTCCTCGGCCACCTCGCGCATCACGGCGCCGATCTCCGCATCGCGGGCGCTGAGCGCCTGGTGCGCACCGACCAGCGCGCCGAAGGTCTCGCGCACGCATCCTTCCACCGCGTTGTCGAGCGCGATCTCGAAGAGGCTGCGCTCGGGCGCCGCTTCGACGGTCGGGCGGCGGGCAGCGGCGCCGAAACGCGCGGCGAGCGCGCCCATCGAGCGCGTGTGGCGAACCTCGTCCGCGCGCGCTTCACGCGCAGCGACGAGAAGCGATGGCGGCGCCTCGAGACGCTCGAGCTCTTCGATCATCACGTCGAAGGCCCAGACCGCGCTCTCCTCGAGCCGGGCCACGTTGGCGAAGAAATCACCGACGGGGCCCGCGTCACAGGAGGGGCTCGCGTCGGCTTCGAGGCCGACGGGGCGGCGACCGATGCAACCGAAGTCATCGGTCTCGGCGACGACGGCCTGATCCTCGACGGTGATGGTGCCGCCGGAGACGTGGAGCGTGTAGCGTGTGGTGACCCAGGGCGCGCCGCACCCTCCCGACGAACGATAGGCGATGACGCGATAGCCGTCCGGAGTCGGCGTCACCGAGGAGAGGAAATCGCCGCTGCATTGGATGTCGTAGCCGGCGTGCCAGACGAGCAAGGCCGCTTCTTTCGCGCTGTCGATGTCACCGAGGAAACCCTGTACGTCCTCGGACGTCAGGTACGTGTCGATGGCGTCGCCGTTGGTCGTGATCAACCCACGCTGATAGGTCTCCATCACGACGCGGTCGACCTCGGCGGTGCACGTCGCAGCGTCGCGCGCGTCTCCACAGCGGGTCCCGATCTCGTCGTCGATGTAGGCCGGCCCGCGGAAGTCGCCTCCCCACATGGCGCCGAGCCAGGTGGGATCGGCGGTCGGGTTCAGGCCGTGGACGATGCGGTAGACGCCATCGGCGCCGCAGAGCTCGGTGTCGGGCGGTGGGGGCGGCATGGTGTCGGGCCGGCCGCTGTCGACGAGCATGCCGTCGGGCACGTCGCCGTCGGGGAAGCTGGTGTCGGCCCGACCGGTGTCTGGCAACCCCGAGTCTCCGCCCGCGTCGGGGCCGCCCGAGTGACTCATGCCGCACGCGCTCACCATCGCGGCGAAGGCGGAGGCCTGGGCGACGCGCTTCAGGTAGTGGGCGAGGTCGCCGCCGATGAAGCGGTTCTTTCGAATGTGGGCGCACAGCGCCTCACTCGCTTCACTGGGACGGGCAAAGGGACGGGCAGACGGAACCTTCTTGGCCATGGTCAGCGAATCAGCACGCGGTGTGCCACCCGAAAGTCGCCTGATCTCGTCAGCGCCCGGCACACCTCGGCACGCACCTGAGCACATCGGCCCACTCAGAGTCGGATCACCGCCGTTCGCCGGCCGACGACCTCGCCCGCCGAGAGCGCCTGGACCCCGACGAGTCGCTCCCCGCGATCTTCGATCCGCGTCTCGATTCGGAAGGGCGACCCCGTGGTGGCTTCACCGATCGGCTCGCCGTCGAGATGGAGGATCACCCGGTCGGCGCCCTCCGCTTCGATCTGGAAGGTGTCGCCGCTGTCGGCGACGTCGAGCTGGACGACCAGGGGGATCCCTTCGGTCGGCCCGAGGGCCATGCCGGTGGGGACGTCGGCGAGCGCGAGGAGCGCCTCCTCCGCCATCGGGGCGAGCATCGGGCAGTCGCTCCGTCCCCCGGAGGGCGTCGCCGCCGCGAGGAAGATCCGCTCACCGGTGACGGGGTCGACGATCATCCCGTGGTCGAGGCAGTCGCGCGAAGGAACCCACCCCGGCTTGTGACAGATGGTGGCGCCCGGCCCGAGGGCGCGAGTGGCACCGCTCTCGAAGAAGGAAGGCGTCGCCCCACAGAGGTTGCGCCTGAGGAGCGTGACGTCGCGCGGATCGAGCGCGAAGCGCTCCTCCTCCGGGATCTCGCCATCGAGGAGGATCCGTCGGGCCCCTTCGAGGAGCTCGAAGAGCGTGGTGCAGTTGTTGCCGCCGCTCGGGCAACGCCCGCGGGCCGCGTTCGTGTAACCCGGCACGTGCTGGGAGCGACCGCCCTCCTCGAAGGTGATGCCCGGAGAGCTGGTGACGCCCATGCCCGAATAGGAAGCCTGAATGGCCGTGAGATCGAAGCCGCGCTCGGGCGTGAGGAACACGTCGTTGAGGCGGGTGAGCCCGGCGATGCGCACCGTGCGGTCGTAGTCCTCGTTGCTGCTGATGCGGATGGCGCGTCGGACGATCATCGAGAGCGTGTCCGCGTAGCCGCTGTCGAAGGTGACGTAGGCGTCGCTGGTGAAGCCGAGCTCGTGAACCCGCTCGAGGGCGCCGATGGAGGAGAGAAGCTTGACGGTGGAGGCGGGCCAGAAGTCGTCCGAGAAGGCACCGTCGCCGGCCTCGTAGAAGACGTAGCCCGGCCTCCCTTCGGGACCCTCGGTCACCCGCACCGCCATCAGCTCGGTGCCCGCCGGAAGAGCGTAGCCAGAGGCGGCAAATCCCTCGGAGAGCGTCCAATCATCGATCGATCGGGCGACCTGATCGCGCCACTCGGGCAACAGGTCGACCGCGTCGTCCCGGAGCGGTGGCGGAGCCGGGGGCGGGGCCGGGGCCGCGTCGCTGGGCGCGGCTGCGTCGGGTGACGGCGGCGGTCCGCCGTCCTCGGTGACGCCTCCGTCTGCCTCGGACGGGGAAATGGGAGGTGCATCCCGCGAAGGCAGAGGCTTCCCGTCGTTGGCGCAGGCGACGAGGCCGACGAGGAGCGTGGAAGCGAGCAAGCGTGAAACGGGCATGGGTGTTCGGCCGCCGCGGACTGATCTCCGCAGCGCGGTCCTCGGCCCCGTTGCATCGCAAGGCCCGTTCCAGGCGGCTGGGCCCGCTCACTCGGAGTCGAAGAGCTCCTGCTGCTTCGGGACGAGGCCCAGCGCCTCCTGCACGGGTCGGAAGGAGCGTCGATGCACCGGCGTCGCGCCGAGCTCGTCGAGGGCTCGGTAGTGCTGCTTCACGGGGTAGCCTTTGTGTTTCGCGAAGCCGTAACCCGGAAACGCACGGTCGAGCTCCGCCATCAATCCGTCGCGATACACCTTGGCGACGATCGACGCCGCGGCGATGGAGAAGCTCTCCGCGTCGCCGTGGATGATCGGCGTCTGCGGAATCGCGAGCTCCTTCAGCTTGCGCGCATCGATCAGGAGATGCTCCGCGGTGGGCGAGAGGCCCTCGACCGCGCGGCGCATGGCCAGAAGGCCCGCGTGATAGATGTTGATGCGGTCGATCTCCTCCGGCTCCGCGCGCCCGATCGCCCAGCACACGGCGTCGCGCCGGAGGGTCTCGGCCAGACGCTCGCGGGTTTCGCGATCGAGCTTCTTGGAATCGTCGACGTCGCGGATCCGATAGCCGACAGGCAGGATCACGGCCGCCGCCACCACCGGCCCGGCGAGGGGGCTCATGCCGACCTCGTCGACGCCCGCGATCGCGGAGATGCCATCGCCCCAGAGCGCCTGCTCGTAGCGCAGCATGCGGCGCAGACGCTGTCCTTCGGCGCGGTTCTTCTTCCGCCGCTTGTCGATCGCTTTGAGGATCGCCTGCGCGCCGCGGCGTTCGTCGCCCCGCAGGCGATGCTCCACGTCCCTGGGCAACGGGCGGCCCTCGACGACGTAGCGCGCGCGGAGCTCCGTCAGGCTCGGTCGGTCCTTCCCCATCGCGCCGACCCTAACCCCACCGATCCGCGACGTCGACCGAGATCGCCGACAAAGGGACACGACCGGCGTCCGAACGCGGTACCGTTGTCAGGCGGTGCTCGAGATCTCGGGGAAGCGAGAGTGGGCGGAGGGGCTCGTGGGGCGCACCCTGGGGCGGCGTTACCACCTCCAGCGCCTCCTGGGCGTGGGCGGGATGGGCGCTGTCTACGAGGCCATTCATCGCGCGATGGACCGGCGCGTCGCGGTGAAGGTGCTGCTGCCGGCGATCGCCGACGACGGGGAGTTCGTGCGCCGATTCGAGCGTGAAGCGCGCGCGGCGGCGAAGGTCGCGGGTCCGGGTGTGCCGCAGCTCTTCGATCTGGACGTCGACGTGAACGAGGGCCCCTTCCTCGTGATGGAGTACCTCGAGGGCGAGGGGCTGGACGAGCGGCTGCAGCGCGACGAGACGCTACCGCCGGCAGAGGCGATCGCGCTCACCATCGCGCTCCTCGACACCCTCGGGCCGGTGCACGCGCGCGGGATCGTGCATCGCGATCTCAAGCCCGCCAACGTGTTCCTCGCCAAGAGCGACGATGGCGAGGAGCAGGTCAAGGTGCTCGATTTCGGGATCGCGCGGCTGCTCTTCGGCCCGGACTCCATGGCGCAGCTGACCCAGCCCGGCGCCGCGGTGGGCACCCCCTCGTACATGGCGCCCGAGCAGCTGCGCGGCGACCCCGACGTCGATGGCCGCGCCGACCTCTACTCGCTGAGCATCGTCCTGTACCAGATGCTCAGTGGCCGGCTGCCCCATCCACAGAACTCGATGCAGGCGTTGATCGCCGCGGTGATCACCGGCATGCCGGTGAACCTCGCCAGCGTCTGCCCCACCCTGCCCCAGGCGCTGGTGCAGGCCGTCCATCGCGGGCTCGCGGTTTCGCCGGCCGACCGCTTCCGCGATGCGGCGGAGATGCGCGAGGCCCTCCGTACGGTCGACCTCGCCACGGGTGCGCCCGAGGCCCAGCCGGCGCCTGCCGAACGCGCCAATCCCAGCGCGCCCACCGCGCTCGCGGTCGGGGCGCCCTCCATCCCGAAGACCGCGCCTCCGCCCTCTTTCTCGGTCGCGCCGGCGTCGAAACGGTCACTGCCGCTCGTGCCCATCCTCGTCGCGGCGGTGGTCGTGTCGTTGATGATCGCGGGCGGCTTCGCGGCCGCGTTCGGCTTCGCCGTCACCCGCACCGAGCCACGGGACGCCGCGCCCACCTCGGTCGCGCCGGTCGTGGCTCCGCAGCCGGTCGTCACCACGCGCCCCCTGGCGCCGAGCGATCCGGTTGGGTGGTCGCCCGTCCACCCCGCAGACGTGGCCGACCCCATCCCACGAGCCGTCGCCGCCGCTGCGTCGACGGACGTCGAAAACCACGTGCACGAGATCGTGGTGGAGGCGCTGCGCCGCCTCGACGACGATGACGTGGACGGCGCGGCCACCGTCCTGCGGCAGCTCTCCGATGTGCGAATCCCGGCGCAAACCCACGCGAGCGAGCAGGCCGCCATCGCCTTCAGCGCGCTGGGGGATCGCCTCGCCCTGCGCTACGGCGAGGATCGCGACATGCCCGAGGACCAGGTCGCCGGCGCCCTGTCGACGCTCGAAGGCCGCATCGCGAACGCCTACGGCGAGGCGGCGCGCTACGGCTCGCCGCGCTACGCCATCTGCCTGATGGCGAAGCAAGCCGCGCTGCAGCTCCTGTCGGCGCACACGCTCATGAGCTGGCCCCGCGCCGAGGGCGGGGCCCTGGACCAGTTCGCGAGCGCGGCGGCGCCGATGAAGATCGAGGCCGCGCGGCAGGCCCTCGCGCCGATGATCGGAGTCGACCTACCCGGAGGCGCCGAAGCGTGTCGCGCGGCGGCCGAGGCGGTGCGCGCCAGCCTGGACGAGGCGCCATGAGCTGGCGGGGCCGCACACTGTTGGTGTGTCTGTGCCTGTCGCTGGCCGGCTGTCGCGGGTGCGAGGAGGCCGAGCCCGCCGCGCCCTCCCCTGCGCCCGCGCCCGACGAAGCACCGCCCCCGAGCGTCACCGGCCGATACCGCGCGGTGCTCTCCTCACCCGGCGGCGAGCTTCCCTTCTTCATGACAATCGGCGAAGAGGGCGCCGAGCCGCCCGCGGTGATCCACAACGGAGGCGAGGACGCTCCCTTCAGCTCGGTGGAGGTCGAGGGGGATCAGGTGCGACTCGGGATCGCGCATTACGGCGCCGAGATCACGGCCACCCGCGGGCCGGACGGCGTGTTGCGCGGGATGTGGCGTCGCGACAACCGCGACGGTGAGAGCCGCCTGCGCTTCGAAGCGACCCCGGACGAAGAAGGCACCGCGCGCTTCACTGCGCCGATCGCCACGCCGGGCGCCGGGACCATCGAGGATGTGACCGGCGCCTGGAGCGTCACCTTCACCGGTCAGGACGGAGAGACCTCGAAGGCGCGGGGCGAGTTTCGTCAGGAAGGCACGGTCGTCCATGGCACCTTCCTCACGCCGACGGGCGACTACCGTTACCTCGAGGGGGACTACGACCAGAGCGTGCTGAGGCTCGCCTGCTTCGACGGTTTCATCGCCTATCTCTTCGTCGCGCGCGCGAACCCGGAGGGGGTTCTCACAGGCGACTTCTGGTCGCGCGACAGCTACCACGAGACCTTCGAGGCCACCCGCATCTCGGACGACGAGGTGGTGCTCCCCGACCCCTTCGAGCAGACGCGGGTGACGAGCGCCGACCACACCTTTCGCTTCGACGTCACGACGATCGACGGCGAACACCTCTCCATGCCGGGCGACGCCCTCGACGGGCGCGTCGTGATCGTCGACGTCTTCGGGACCTGGTGCCCGAACTGCACGGACGAGACGCCGCTGCTGGTCGAGCTGAACGAGCGCTTCCACGACCAGGGCCTCACGGTGATCAGCCTGGCCTTCGAGTATCGGGCCGATCCCGAGGTCGCGCTTCCGCGCCTTCGCGCCTACCGCGAGCGGCACGGCATCGACTTTCCGATGGTCCTCGCGGGACGTGCCGCCGGCGACCAGGTTGCGCAGGTGCTCCCCGATCTCAGCCCGCTGAAGAGCTACCCCACGACGATCTTCATCGGACGCGACGGTCGGGTTCGGCGCATCCACACGGGCTTCGCCGGGCCCGCCACCGGCGCTCACCACACCCGCCTCGTCTCGGAATTCGAGGCGCTCGTGGAAACCCTGATCTCCGAGCCAATCTAAGCACCCCTGGCCGCGGACGTCCGGGGTAGAATGCCCGAGTGGACGAGGACCTCGGCGACCTGCCCGAGACCATCCTGGCGGCGCTCGATCACGCCGGCATCGGGATGACCGTGACCGTGGAGTCCGGGGGCTCGCTGCGCTCCGTCTTCGTGAGCGAGGCCGCCTCGAGGCTCCTGGGCGCCGCGGCACCGGGCGAAGGTGCGGCCGGGGCCCTCGACCGCGCGGCCAGGACCAAGCTCGCCGCGCTGGAAGAGAAGCGGCTCTCGGGAGAGGACGACGGGCGCGCGGTGCGTCTCGACGTCTCCACCAGCGACGGTCGCCGCATCCCGATCGAGGTCTCCATCGCCACCGCGCGGCACGACGGGCGTCCGGCGACTGTCACCTTCATTCGAGACGTCTCCGAGCAGGTCAGCATCGCGGAGCGCCTGCGGTCCTCCGAGAGTCGCTTTCGAACCTTCACCGAGGCCTCGCCCGATGCGATCCACGTGCTCCGAGACGGACAGCTCCTCTACATGAATCCTGCCGCCAAGCGGCTCTTCGGCGGCATCGAGCTCGGCACCGAGCTCGGCGAGATCGTCCATGGCGACGACGTCGCCGTACTCTCGGATCGCATGGATCGGATCCTCGCGGGCGAAGCGCTCCGCCCCTACGAATATCGCCTCATCCATCCCTCCGGCGAGGTAGTGACGGTCGAGATCTCCTCCATTCCCATCGAGTACGAAGGTGCGCCGTGCCTGCTCGGATTCGGTCGCGACGTCACCGAGCGCAAGCGCATGCAGGGTCGTCTCATCCAAGCCGACCGCATGGCGACGGTCGGTACGCTGGCGACGGGCGTCGCCCACGAGATCAACAACCCGCTCACTTACGTGGTGCTGCACCTCGAAAAGCTCCGGATGTCGCTCACCCGTCTGGTCCCCGACGAAAAGGGACGTGGCGAAGCACACCACATGCTCGCCGAGGCGCTCGACGGAGCGGAGCGGGTGCGGGTGATCGTCCAGGACCTCCTCTCGCTGGCGCGCAGCGATACCTCGACCCACGGTCCCACGGACGTGCGAAAGGTCGTGGGCACGGCGCTGAAGCTGGCGAGCCCGGTCCTCGACGGGCGCGCCGAGGTGGTGCCCGAGCTCGAGGAGACGGCCCCCGTGCGCGCCAACGCCGCCTGGCTCGGCCAGGTCTTCGTGAACCTCCTGGTCAACGCCGGCCAGGCCTTCGGCAAGCGACCGGCCAGCCAGAATCGCGTCCGCGCCATCACCGGCACCGACGAAGAGGGCTGGGCCCTCGTCACCATCGAGGACAACGGCCCCGGGATCCCCACCGACATCGTCGATCGCATCTTCGATCCCTTCTTCACCACCAAGGAAGCGGGGACCGGGACGGGCCTCGGGCTCGCGATCTCGCGGTCGGTCATCGACAGCCTGGGCGGTGAGATTCGACGTACAGAGCCGGCCGGGCAAGGGCACGCGCTTCCGGGTGCGTCTGCCACCTCTGTCGCGCACCGGGCTCATGACCGAGCGGCCGCGCTCGATCCGCGCGAGCATCGAAGACGGTCTGAGAACCGGCGAGTACCCGGCGATCGATCCCGACTTCGAGCCCTAGCAGGCCAAAGCCCCGCGAAAAGCCGTCAAAGTTGGATGGCGCGGCGGTTTTGCGTCAAATTCGACTCATGCTCCGGCTCTCGTTGTTCCTCTTGCTCGCCGCATGCGGCAGCGAGGAGCCGCGAGCTTCGCACGCGCCGGCCACCGAGGCGGAGGCGCCGCCGCCGATGGCGAGCGCGGAGCGAGCGCCGCCGGAGGTGGCTGACGAGTCGGCCCACGACGTCGCGCAGCCACCCGTACCGCCCGTCGTGCGACTCGCCGTCGAGGATCAGGACCGCATCGACGAAGCGGTGCGCGCCGCGATCCACGCCCACAAGCTGCCCGGCGCGGTGGTGGTGGTAGGCGATGGAGACGGTGTCCTCTTCCGCCGCGCCTACGGCAGCCGGGCGCTCGTGCCCGAGCGCGAGCGGATGACCGTCGACACCATCTTCGATCTGGCGAGCATCACCAAGCCCCTCGCGACGGCGATGAGCGTGATGCTCCTGGTGGAGGAGGGGCGGATCGATCTGGATGCGCCGGTGAGCCGCTATCTGCCGGGCTTCGAGCGACGCGGTAAGGGACGGGTGACCGTGCGGCACCTGCTCCTTCACACCAGCGGCCTGCCAGCGGTGAACCCGCGGCGCGACTACGAAGAGGGCCGTGAACGGGCCTTCGAGAACATCTTCGACCTGCGCCTCGATGCCGGCCCAGGCGGCATGTACCACTACAGCGACATCAACTACATCCTTCTGGGCGAGATCGTCACGCGCATCAGCGGTGAGCCCCTCGACGAGTTCGCCACCGAGCGGATCTACGAGCCGCTGGGGATGCACGAGACGCGCTTCAACCCGCCGCGTGAGTGGCGCCCGCGGATCGCGCCGACCGAAGATCGCGACGACGTGCCGATTCGCGGTGACGTGCACGACCCGCGCTCCTTGCGCCTGGGCGGGGTGGCCGGCAACGCCGGGCTCTTCTCCACCGCGGACGACCTGACGCGCTTCGCGCGGATGATGCTCGGCGGCGGAGAGCTCGATGGCACTCGCATCCTCACCCCCGAGCGACACGCGCAGATGACTCAGGCGCATCAGGTGCCGGGCGGCGCGCGCACCCTCGGCTGGGACGCGCCTTCCTCCGACCGACGGGCCCGCGGCTACACGGCGCGCGCCTATGGGCACCTCGGTTTCACCGGCACCGCGCTGTGGATCGATCCCGAGCTCGACCTCTTCGTGATCCTCTTGAGCAACCGCGTCCATCCCGACGGTGACGGGGACGTGAGCCACCTGCTGCGGAGCGTGGACGAGATCGCCATCGCGGCCCGTGAGCGCGCGTTGCCGCCGCCCCCCGACGACGCCCACGTGCTCCTGGGTGTCGACGTGCTCGAGCAGGAGGGATTCGCGCCCCTCGAAGGAGCGCGGGTCGGCCTCGTCACCCACGCGGCTGCGCGCACCCGCGACGGCCGCCGCACTCTCGAGGTCCTCGCGGACGCCGAGGAGGTGAACCTGGTGAAGCTCTTCGCCCCCGAGCACGGCCTCGCTTCGCGGCGCGAAGGCCGGATCCGCGGCAGGCGCGAGCCGGTGACGGGGCTGTCGGTGCTGAGCCTCTTCGGCGAGACGCGCAAGCCCACGCCGGAGATGCTCGCGGACATCGACGTCCTGGCCGTGGATCTGCAGGACGTGGGCGTGCGCTTCTATACCTACGGCGCGACCGTGAAGAACGTCCTCGAGGCCGCCGCCGAGAATCACAAGCGCGTGGTGATCCTCGATCGCCCGAACCCTCTCGACGGAACGCACGTCGAGGGGCCGGTCCTCGACTACGCGGCCCTGGCCTCCTTCGTGAACTACTACCCACTGCCGGTGCGCCACGGGATGACCCTGGGCGAGCTCGCGCGGCTGTTGAACGAAGACATCGGCGCCGAGCTCGAGGTCGTGTCGAGCCGTGGATGGTCGCGCGACATGCGATGGCCTCAGACGGGGCTCTCGTGGGTCGCGCCCTCCCCCAACCTGCGCACCCCCACCGAGGTGCTGCTCTACCCGGCCGTGGGTCTGCTCGAGGCCACGCCGGTCTCGGTGGGTCGCGGCACCGATGCCCCTTTCGAGCTCCTGGGGGCGCCGTGGATGCGCAGCGAGGCGCTGGTGCACGCCCTCGAAGGCGAAGACCTCGCGGGCGTGTCCTTTCACGCGGTCCACTTCACGCCGCGCGCCGGGCCTCACCGAAACGCTGCTTGCGAAGGCATCCGACTCGAGGTCACCGACGCCGAGGCGTTTCACCCGGTTCGAACCGGGCTCGCGCTCGCCAAGGCGTTGATGCAGGTCCACGGCAGGCAGTGGGATGCGTCGCGGCTGGCGCGCATGGTCGGTCGCCAGGACGTGGTCGACGCGCTCGCCGAAGGGCGGAGCCTCACCGACATCGAGGCGATGTACGCCGAGGATCTCGAACACTTCGAGGCCGCGCGCGAGCGCGTCGTCGACGGCGGCGGGTAGGGGTATAACTAGTCGTCGATGAGGCGGCTTCAGTTCAGTTACTACTCCGACCCCTTGTGCATCTGGGCCTTCGTCGCGCAGCCGAAGCTCGAGCAGATCCTGGACGAGTGGGGCGAGCGCATCGAGGTGGATTACCGCATCGTCCCGGTCTTCGGATTGGTGCCCGAACGCTTCGAGCGCGGCTCGTGGGCGAAGGCGGGCCCCGAGGGACGGCGTGACACCACGCGACGCGTCGCCCGTGCGCAGGGCCGTGACGACGTGAGCGGCGAGGTGTGGGTGAAGGATCCGCCGGCCAGCTCGCTCGCGAGCGGCGCCGCGGTCAAAGCGGTCTTCGCCCTCGAGAGCCAGGGCCTCGCCGAAGAGGGCGCAGGCGCGCGCTACCTTCTCGCGATGCGCGAGCACTTCTTCGTTCGCGATCGAAACATCGCGCGGCGCCAGGAACAGCTCGCGGTGGCCGAGTCGATCGGCGTCGACGTCACCGCCCTCGAGGGCAAGCTGGAGGACGGCACCTGTCTCGCCGCGCTCTTCGAAGACGACGCCGCGGGCAAGGCGCTCGGCGTGCGTGGCTCGCCAACCTACGTCTTCGATGGGGGGCGCGCGATGCTCTACGGGAACTTCCCCTTCGCCATCCTGCACGCGACGGCCGAGACGCTCTTGAGCGGCGTGGGCGTCGAGGGCTCGGCGTGCTGAGAGGCGGCCCAGACCACGCTCAGGTGGGAAACCACTTCGGTGTCAGGAGCATCACCACGCCGAAGAGCGCCGCGGCGATGAAGAAGAGGTTGCCGCCGACGAGCGGATAGAGCGAGGCGCCGAGGACCAGGCCGCCGATGCTCGCCAGGCTGCTCACGCTTGTCACGGCGCCCTGGACCGAGCCCTGTTCATCCCCCGCGACCTCGGCCACGCGCGCTTGGAACGTGGGCCAGGACAGGCCGTTGCCGATCGCGAAGCACGCCGCCCCGACGTAGGCAACCCAGCTGACGCCGAGCGGATAGCTGGCGAGCGACAGGACGAGAAAGCCCACGCCGATGGCGAAGAGAGGCCGGCGACCGAGGCGCGCGGAGGCGAAGGAGAGCAGCGGCCCCTGCGCGAAGACCATCAGCCCCGAGAGGATCGCGAAGAAGACGCCGAGCTCGCCCGTGTTCCAGCCGTAGACGCTCGCCGCGTGCACGGGGAAGCCGGCGTAGAAGAAGTTGAAGGCGAGGAAGAGGATGAACGTCGCCATCAACACCACCGCGACCGGCCGGCGCTTCAAGCCCTCGCGGATGACGCGCTTGTCCGGCCGCTTGTCATGGGGCTTGGCCTGCTGGCCGAGGCACGATTCGAGGGTGCTCGGACCGGGCGGTCCTTCGGGGCAGCGGCCGGAAGGCTCTCGCAGAGGAACACGATCGCCAGGGTGGTGACGGCGGCGAAAGCCGCGGCGACCGCGATGGGCAGGCGCGGCCCCCAGCGCGTCGCGCCCAGGATCCCCGCCGCTGCCGGCCCCAGCACGAAACCCAGGTTCGCCGCCATGCCCATGCGACCGAAGGCGATCTGCCGCACCTCCGGGAGCTCGCGCGTGATGTCCGCCACGTACGCGTTGGCGACGGAGATGTTGCCCCCGGTCGCACCGTCGAGGGCGCGCGCGACGAAGACGAGGATCAGCGGCACGGTCAGCGTCGCGCCGCCGACCTCGACGATACCGACGAGCGGCAGGGAGAGCGCGACGAGAAAGAGGATCCACGCCGCCAGGGTGCCGACCTGACTCGCGACCAGGACCGGCCGCCGGCCCGTGCGATCCGACCAGCGCCCGAGGACCGGCGCGCCCACCAGCTGAAACGCCGAATAGGTCGCGCCCACCAGACCATAGGTCCAGCTCGCCCCACCCAGGTCGGTGACGATGAACACCAAGAACGGAAAGGCCAGGGAGAACCCCAGGGTCCCGAGAAACTGGATCGCGAGGATGGGCGCGAAGGTTGCCCATGGAAGCGCCGCCGTCACGGGCACGGCGGCGGTCTTCGCATCAGCCATGGGACGAGGATATCAGTAGCAGACGCGCCCCTGGATCGTGTCGCCCTCGGCGATCTGTCCGGCGTGTGTTCCCTCGGGGCAGACGTCAGCGACGGTGCGCACGGCGCACTGGTGCTCGCCGGTGGTCGTGGCGACGCAGGCGTTGCCGAGGGGATCGCCGCAGTCCGCGTCGGCGGTGCAGGCCGAGCCCACCGTGTCGAGGTCGGCGAGGGGGTGCAGCGACGGATTGTCGTCGATGCCCATCACACCGTAGAAGACGTCGTGATAGTCGTTGGTGAAATCGCCGTTGAGGGTGCGGATGATGGCGTAGAAGTCCGACGGCCGCTCGAGCCACAGGAGGCTGTCGAGGAGGCGCAGCGTGCCCTGGCCGTACGAGTAGTTGACGGTGGTGATCGCGTCGAGGTTCGACTCGTTCTTGGCCGGATTGGCGTAGAGCATGTCGGCGTACTGCGAGTAGGTCTGGCAACCCTGGGCGACGAAGAGCTGCTGTCGATCTGCGTCGAAGGGCGCCTCGGCGAACTCCCAGTAGTTCACGGTCGCCTCGTAGGCCTCGTCCAGATAGAAGCCGAAGTAGGGCCCCGCGTGGCCGTTGTAGAAGAAGACGTCGCGGGAGACGATCTCCGACAGCGCGAGGTCGTGCTGCTCCTGGCGGCGGCCCTCGAACATGTCCGAGTGGAAGATGCGAACCTCGACCCGAACGGGCTCGCCACGGAACTCGGTGTCCAGGACGAAGGGGCCGCTGTCGGCGGTGAGGTCGTCGAAGGTGGCGACGGGCGCCCTGAAGCCGAGCCCATCGAGCTTGTCGAAGGCCTCGCGGGACAGGGCGAGATCCGAGCGGGCCGTGTTGTAGTCGTGACCCTGAAAGAGCGTGATGTCGTACACGCCGTCGGCGACGAAGGCGGCGTACTGCGGGTAGGCGTTGCCGATCGTCGGCTGCGCGCGCCCGGTGAGGGTCACGGTCTCGAGCTCTCCGCCGTACGCCGCGGGGTCGAAGCTGCGGAACGTGCCGCGCGGCACGTTGCCCGGATCGACCTCGGCGTTCTTGGGCATCTGGAAGGAGAAGCTCACCCCTTCGGCCGTCTGCTCGGCGTCGGGGATGAGGGAGAGCATGTCGGGGGGGCCGGCGACGTCGACGGTGTACCCCGCGACGAAGGTTCCCGCGTCCAAAGCCCCCTCCTCGGTCTCCTCGAGGGAGTAGTTGCGGACCATCGCCTGGAAGCCGCCCCAGTTCTCGTTGTGGAAGAAGACCTCGTCCTCGGTGATCTCTCCATCGCCGTTCTCGTCGATGCCGTGGAACTTCGCGGTCAGATAGCCCGTCAGGTAGAGGCCGACCGCGGTCAGCCGCCGCGACACCCGCTCCTTTCGCAGCTGCTCGTCGGCCTGCTCCTCCTCCGTGAGCGCGACCGCAATCTGCCCCCTGAGCTCGAACTCCGTGGCGACGTTGGAGTAGTAGTCGTCGGCCTTTCCGGCCGGGACGAGCTGGGCCGTCGGGTCACCGCTGGTGTTCGCGGCACAGCCGAGGGCGCCCGAGAGGGCGAGGGCGACGAGGATCGTGACATGACGGCGCATCTGATTTCTCCCAGCCCTCGCTCCTTTCACGAGACATGCCGGCAGAAATTCCGGCGAAAGCTGCGGGTTTCTGGGCAGGGAGCTCGCAGGTGGCGAGTTCAGTGGCCGGGACAAGAGACCGCTACGGCCGCGTCGCCACGACCTCGAGGGTATAGGGTCCGCTCTCCTGCTCGGGGCTGCCGGGGTGCGCGAAGGCGTCGACCCCGAGGACGTACCGCCCCGCGGGGAGCGCTTCGAGAAACGCGGACTCGGCATAGCCGGGTGGGCCCATGTCCACGCAGGCCGCCGCGTCCGTCGCTCCGCAATCGGACAGGACGTAGAACGCTTCGTCGTGAAACCCGACGGGTGTGAGCGTGATCGCGACGTCCCGCGCTTCGTCGAGGGTGAACGCGTAGAACTGATCTGGCAGGTCGCGCGTAGAGGGCACGTCGTCGCAGCCGTCGTCGCTGGTGAGGCCGGTGGTGTCTCCCTCGGCCCGCGCGATCCGCGTGTCACCGGTGCCGGAGAACGTCATCTCCCGGGCGTCGGCGCAGAGATCGCTGCCGGCGGGGGTGAGCGGGGGAACGGGAACGAAGTCGACGGTCACCTCCACCACGCCCCGATCCACCGCGGAAAAGCCGTCGAGGACGGCGTAGACCCGCCCCGCGTCCGCCACCTCCACCACCAGCCGCGGTGCCGATCCGTCGACGCAGCCGAGCTCCATCCCGTCGCCGGCGCAGCCGTCGCGGGCGTAGAGGACCGCGTCCACCCAGGGGTCGGTGCCTGCGGCGTCCGTTCGCATCGTGACGATCCCGGCCGAGGGTGCATCGATCGCGAAGACCGCGTCCGCCGACACGACGTCGCTGGCAGAGGTACAAGCGAGAGACGGTCGCGCGTGATCGGTGTCGACGAGGCGGGTGTCCACCGTCACGGTGGCGGGAAGATCCGTCACGACCCTCGGATCCGGCGCATCGCAAAAGCCGGCGCGCGGAGGCGCGTCTCCGTCGTAGCGCGTCCCCACGTCGACGGGCGTCACGCTCGCATCGAGACCTGCGTCGAGGGCGCCGTCGGGCATCGTCGCGTCAGGTGATTCGCCGGACGAGCCACAGGCGAGGAGCGTGACCATCGCCATCGCGATCGAGGACCGCACGGATCCAACGTATCCGACGCGGCGCAATTTCTCCACCCTACGCACGCCGCAGACGTGGGATGCTGAGATGGTGAGCTACGGGGTTCGGTTCACGCTCTTCGTCGCGGCGTTGTCGCTCGGCTGCGATGGAGAAATGGAAGCGCCCGCCGGCGACGACGGCGGGACGCCAAGCGATGTGGTGATCGAGGCGCCGATGCTCCCCGCCGCCCCCGAGATGCCGGCCGCGCCCTCCCCCGTCTCGCTCCTGCCCTGCCCGAGTGGATGGACGGCGCGCGATCCCGTCCGCGCAGATGGCGCGACCGCATGCACGCCCCGCGTCGACGGAGCACCGAGCTGCCCGGCGGGAAGTCTGCTCCTGCCCGGCGCGGCGTGCGCGCCCATCGAGAGCTGCCCCGCCACCGATGCGTTCGCAGCCGACCTGCCCGGCGCGGGCGTGGTCTTCGTTCGATCCGGCGCCAGCGGCGGCACCGGCTCGCGGGCGAGCCCCTTCGGCACCCTCTCCTCTGCGCTCGCAGCGGCCGCGCCCGGCGCGACCCTCGCCCTCGCCAGCGGCGATTACGATCTCGCCAGCGCGCTGCCCGCCGGGGTCTCCCTGCGCGGCGCGTGCGCAAGCAGCGTCCAGATCACCTTCTCCGGCGCCGCACCGATACAGCTCGCGTCGGGCACGACCATCGCTGGGGTGACGCTCCTCGGCCCGACCGCCACGGACCTCCTGGAGCTGGCCGCCGGCGCCTCGGCGACGATCCGCGCCTCGGAGCTCCGAGGCCCGATCGCCGTGAACGGCGACCTGACCCTCGACGCAGTGCGGATGACGAACGGCGGCGTGACGGTCGCGTCCACCGGAAGCGTTCATGGCACCGACCTCCACGCCGAGGCGAGCCCTCTGCGCGTCGTCGGTGGCGCCCTCACGCTCGAGAGCGCCTTGATCGACGCTCCGATGTCCGAAGCGATCTCCATCGAGGAGGGCGGGAGCGCCGCGCTCTCGGAGCTCGTGTTGGCGCAGGTACGCGGCGTGGGCATCCGAGCAGAGGGCGCCGGGACCACCGTGACGCTGACGGATGCGGCGATCCTGGACGCAGGCGCTGATGCCCCGGCGAGCACCTGCCTGCGCGCCGGGGGTGGCGCGAGCCTCACCGCCACGCGGGTGCACGCGCAGGAATGTGGGGCCTACGGGCTGGACGCGTCGGACGACGGCACGGAAGTCCTGCTCGACAGCGTCTTGGTGGAGGGAATCGGTCGCGGCCGTCCCGTCGATGCCACGAGCGACGGCCTCCGGGTCACCGAAGGGGCGCACCTCGAAGCCCACGGCCTGTCGGTCGAGGCCTCCCGCACCGTCGGGCTGCGGTTCTTTCTCTCCACCGCCTACCTCGAAGATCTCTTCGTCCTCGACGTCACGGACGAAGGTCCAGTGGAATCGGGGGTGGCCCTCGCCTGCGCCTCGTCCAAGGTCGCCATTCGGCGCGCGCTCGTTCGGGGCGCGCGGACCCAGGCCGTGATCGCCTCCGATCCCGCCGCTCGGATGCAGCTCACCGACGTCACCATCGCCGATACGCGGGTCGCCGTTCGAGGTCACGTCGGTCGAGGCCTCGTGGCCCAGGTCGGAGCGCAGGTGGGCATCGAGCGGCTGCTGGTCTCGGACGCGCTCGCCGACGGTCTCTTCGTGGCCGGCTCCGAGGCATCCATCGCCGGCACCGATCTCACGGTCCTCCGCACGGACGGGGCCACCGGCGGGGAGCTCGTGGGGATGGGGCTCGCGATTCACGTGCAGGAGACCGGCTCGGTGGACCTGTCGCGCGTCCACGTCGAGGAGTCGCACGGCTGGGGCGTCGTCTTCACCGGCGAGGGGGTGCGCGGTCGTCTCTCCGACATCACCATCGCCCACACCCTGCACCACACCGCATCGCCCGAAGACTATCTCGGCTCCTTGCTCGGCCGGGCCCTCGAGTCCCAGCTCGGCGCCGAGGTGACGGTGGATTGGCTGCACGTCTTCGACGCCCACGAGTCCGGCGTCGCTGTGTTCCAGGGCGACCTCGAGATCCACGATGGCACCATCGAGGACACCGAGAACGACGGCGCCACGTGGGGAAACGGCTACGGCGTGATGGCCATCGGTCCAGCGCAGGTTCGACTCACGCGAATGCACCTCGAGAACAACCGCACCACCGGGGTCACGGCCACCGAGAACGCGACGGTCGAGCTCCACGACGTCTCGGTCCTTCGCACGCGCGAGGCCGAGTGCGCCGAGCCGATGTGCATGCGGGGCGGCATCGGCCTGGCCGCCTACCGCGGCTCCCACGTCACCGCCGAGCGCTTCGAAGTCGACGGAAACCTCCTCGCCGGCGTTCAGCTCGCCTTCGATGGGATGATGGACCTGCACGAAGGTGAGATCCGCGGCTCGCCCATCGGCGCCAACATCCAGGTCGACGGCTACGACTTCAGCCGCTTGAACGACCGCGTGCGCTTCAGCGACAACGGCACCAACCTCGACGCCACCAGCCTCCCCGTCCCCGAGCCAGCCACCGTGGTGGAGGGTCAGTCGATGGAGTGAGGAGCGCCCATGCCCGTGTCCGTCCCCGCGTCCGCATCCCCCGCGTCCGCATCCCCCGCGTCCGCATCCCCCGCGTCCGCATCCCCCGCATCCGCATCCCGCGCGTACGCATCCCGCGCGTACGCATCGCCCGCCACGAGCCCCGCGTCCACGGGCTTGCCCAGCATCTCGGCCGCGCGGATGTCGGCGTTCATGGCGCATTCGAGATCGCCCACCGTGCGGCAGACCGCGCCCTCGAGCCACTCGTGGAAGACGTCGTTCATCTGCGCGGTGGTGGTGTGGGCGACCCCCTCGATCACGTCGAGCTCGGCGTCGAAGCCCATCGCTTCGAGGCGACCGAAGAGCGCGATGGTGGGATCGATGGGCACAGTGTCGTCCGCGGAGCCGTGCATGGCGCGGATCTGCGGGTAGACGAGATCGGGGCGCCGATAGGCGGGCTCGAGGGGCGGGGGCAGCCAACCCGAGATCGGGAACGCGGTGCCGACGACGTCGTCGTGATAGAGCGCGAGGGCCATCGTCATGATCCCGCCCTGGGAGAAGCCGGTCACGATGGGCCGGCCCACCACGCCCCGCTGCCGGGTGATCTCGCGAATGAGATGGGCGACCCGGCTCGCCGCGCGAAAGAGCGTGGCCGCGAGCTCGTCGACCAGGCCCTGATTCACGTACACCGGGATCCACTGAAAGCCGCGCCGCAGCGGGTCGGGGGCCTGGGGCACGATCACGCGCACCGGATGCGTGAGGCCGTGAAACGGTCCGCCCGGCGGCTCGGCGCGTCCGTCGCGGCCGTGGAGCACCACCACGGTGGGCAGCGGCCCGTCGGGAGAGACCTCGCCGATCACCGCCTCGAAGTAGTAGATGCCCTCGTGCTCGCCCTCGGTGACGACGAAGCCGGGCCGCGAACGCGGCAGCGGCAAGAGCGGCGAGCCGTCCTCGCGATAGCGCGGGTGCTCGACCTCCTCTTCTTCTTCCGGCGCCGGCGCGCCCGCATCCATTCGAGGCGCCTCGCTCGACGCCGGATGCGTCGTAGACGAGACCTCGTCACGTGGCGGCCAGGACTCGTCTGGCTCTTCGAGGAGCGCACGCGCGATGGGCAGCGACTCCGCGTATCGCTCGACCCCTTCCGGCGAAAGCCAGAGCGAGAGCCCGAGCCCCGCGGCCACCAGCACCACCGCCGTCAGGAGCCAGCCGACCAAGCGCCGCAAACGCCATCGCCGCTTGGGGCCGCCGCTCGTTCGCTCACCCACGCCCCGATGATAGCGGAGCGAGACGTCCGGCTGCGCGGGTGACGCTCAACGCCGTCGACGTCGGGCCACGAAGAGGAGCATGCCGAGCAACGGAAGCGCTTCGGGACCGAAGGGAGCGCCCCCGGTCGTGGCGCAGCCGCCGCGGATCTCTCCGTCGCCACGTCCGTAGTAGGCGGGGTCGTCAGGCGGCGTCATCGGATCGTCGTCGATGACAGGGTCGCCGCCTGGCGTGGGCTGGGGATCGGCGGGCGGCGGGGGATCGGTAGGCTCCACACCGGGATCGGTGGGATCCATGCCGGGCGTGGTCGGAACGAGCCGCAGCGCATCGGCGACGATGTGCTGGTCGGCGGGGACGGTGCCGTCGTAGTTGTCGTAGAGGCTCACGTGCTGGCCGGCGCCCGCGGCGAAGTCGAAGACGCCGAGGCGGATCCATCCATCACTCATGCTCTGGTCGGCCGTGACCAGATCCTCGGTGTCCGCGTGATAGATGCTGTAGCGCGTCGCGTTCCACACGCCGAAGGCGGGATCGACCGAGACCTCGACGGCGTACTCGCCAGCCTCCTCGACGTTCAGGTGCCATCGCGCCCAGTTGCTCGGCGAACCGCTCGCGAACGCGTTCGTCCAGAGCAGCGAGCCGCCCTCGCCCGCCCCGCTCTCGTTGCGCCAGTAGGCCCCGGGCCCGTAGGCCGAGAAGCAGGTCGAGCCCTGGTCCACCTCTCCACCAGTGGCGGGGATGGGATCGCAGCCATCGAGGCTCGGCGGGTCCATCGGGCCGCTGAAGAACGCCGTGCCCATCTCGGACGCCTCGACGGAGAGCTCGACGTGGAGGTGATCGTTGTGCGGATGGGCGCCGCCGTACATCCGCTCCTTGTTGCCGGCTGCGCGCGACCCGTTCCAGGTCCACAGGTCCCAGATGATGTACTGGATGCCAATCTCCTCGGCGTGCTCGATGAGGTAGTTGCCGATGGGGTCGCCGAGGTCGTTGTCGGCATCGCCGTCGACGGTGGGGATCATCACGTCGAGAGCGCGGCCGGTGGCGTGCACCGACATGGTCGAGGAGTCGCCGTTGATGGGACGACACGAATAGCCGCCGATCGAACGGATCTGCGGGAAGGCGTCGAGGAGCCAGTCCTTGAGGACCTGGGCGCCAGGGGTGATGCCGCCGTAGCAGCCACTCTCCCCCACCCAGGGGCCGGCCTGGGTGTTCTCGACGTACCACATGTCGCCGATGGCTGCGGTCTCGGCCGGGATGTCCCAGGGCCCGGGGTGGGCCAGCGCCGCTTCGCTCTTGCCGACGTCCTCGTCCGCGAGGCACCCGGTCAGGGCGACGAGGCATGCCGCCATCGCCAGCGTCCCCTTCCTGATGCTCCCGTACTTCATCTCGCGCACGCGTCTCACGCACTTTTCGTGCCGCCCAGAAGAGGGCGATTAAGTCGTGTCGGCGCTGACTCGAGAGCGCAACTCGCTCCCAAAACGCCGGTCGACAGGCCCCGGTGGCGCCCGGACTGTCCACTCGCTGGACGTCTGCAGAGCCCCATCTCGAGACCCCCACGCACGCCTCGCCGGCCTAGACGAAGAGGCCGGAGATGGTGCCAGAGGTGAAGCCCTGGACACCGAACTCCTGGATGGGGCTGCCGTCCGGATTGGTCACGCACATCATGGCGATGATGCTCGTGAGGAGCTGGTTCGTGTTGTAGTCGGACTCGGTGTAGAAGCCGTATCCCGGGCCGCAGTCCACGTGCCAGCCGCGCCGGCCGTTCGGCCCGGTGTTGCCCGCCAGGATGAAGTTCATCTTGTTCGCGCTGTGGCCGTTGCCGTTGCCGAAATCGCTAGAGAGCACCACCAGGGAGTGGTCGAGGACGCTCATCCCCGGATCGCCCTCGGGGATCGCGTCCAGCGCGGCCAACAGATCGGCGAACTGCTGGACGAAGAAGCGATAGCCGTCGAGGAGCGGCGTGGCGTAGTCACCGCCGGTGCTGCCGGGGCGCGTGGGCACTCCGTCGACCGGGCTCGGATCGCCGTGCACCATGCTGTGCCAGGCCGTGCTGTTGTCGATGGCGCGCCACCGCGCCACCTCGTCGTCCACGGTCGCGACGCCGAAGAGGGGATTGTGCTGCTCGGTGAACTCGATGCGTCCCACCGGCGCGAGGCCACAGCCCATCGCTGACGCCATGATCTGGTTCATGAAGGGCGCCAGTTGGGCCATCGGCATGTCGAGGAAGGGATCGAAGGCGGCAGCGGTGCCACCGTCGACACCCGGGATGCCCATCGGCGGCGCGCAGGCGACGCGCTCGATGTTCACCTCGATCTGCCGAATCCGCGCCGCGTGCTCGTCGAGGACCCGCTGATCCTCGGGGCCGAGGCCCGAGCGCAGCTCCAGGAAGCTGCCCCGCACCGCGTCGAGGACGCTCTTCTTGCGCTGCCGTCGCGCGAGCACAGCCGGGTCCACTCCCGCACCGGTGTCGATCCCCGCGAAGACCTGATTGAAGGCGCGCGCCGGGTTCTGCTGCAGCGTGAGCGGGTTTTCGCGGCTCTCGAAGAAGAACGCGCTCTCACGCTCGTTGGCCTCGCGCTCGCTCCGTCCCGCGACGCCCAGGTCGATGGAGCCGCGGACGTGCGTCGCGTCCATGCGCTGGGTCTGGATGAAGTGATCGACGGACTCGTTGTTGGGCCCGCCCGAATCGCTCCCGTCGAGATCGGGGATCACGTTCTCGATGCGGTTGGAGCCGTCGCCGGTGAAGGCGCCGGTCAGAAGGGTGCCGGTGAGCACGCTCTCCTTCTTCGCCGGATGGCCGAAGGCGTGCTGGCTGTTGAGGTGCATCGCGGCGTTGTCGCAGTTGGAGACGAAGAGGCAACGATCGCGGAAGGGCTCGAGCGGTGCCGTGACGTAGGGCAGCGTGAAAGCCGCGCCGGGCGCGCTCGGCTGAAAGCGCTCGTTCACCGTGCCCATCGCGTAGGTCACGACGATCAGGCGGCGCGGCGCGAGGGGATCGGTGGCGGCGCGGGCCCTTCGCCTTCCGTCGAGCTTCGTCAGGAAGGGAAGCGCCAGGGTGGCGCCGGCCGCGCCGGTCAGGAAGTGGCGCCTGTTGATCTTCTTCAAGGCGCACCTCCGGGAGCGACGGTCGGCCGGAAGAGGAAGGCCTCGGTCTGGGTGACGGCGACCATGAGCTCGCGGATGTCTCCGCCCATCTCCTCGAAGCGTGCCTGAAGGCCGGTGAGCGTGCATTCGTCCTCGGACGTCTCACGCCGCCCCTGAGCGAAGCGGAACCAATGGGTCGCGTAGCAGTCGCGCGCCGCCGCGCTGTTCGCGACCATGCCCATCAGCTCCTCGGGTCCGGCGAAGGTGCCGCTCACGTCGCCGACGGCGATGTCACCCGAGGGATCGATGGTGGCGCCGTTCTCCGTCAGCCGGAAGGCACCGACCGGATCGTACTGCTCGAGGGCCATGCCGATCGGGTTGAAGCCCTGATGGCACGCCGCGCAGTCGGGACGACTGAGGAGCGGCGCGAGTCGCTCGCGCGCGGTGGGCGCGTCTGCCGTGCTCTCGAGGGGACCGGAGGTATCGAGGTCGCCGGGGAACGGCGGCAAAAAGGCGCAGAGGATCTCGCGCCGCATGAACGCACCGCGCTCGATCGGATTGGTGCTGGCGTCGCGCGCGTGCGTCGCCGCGAAAGCCGCCGAAGTGAGCAGGCCGTGACGGTCCGGAAGATCGGCGACGCTCCCGTCGGCGCTCACGCCGTAGATCTCGCCGAGCTCGGGGGCGACGGGGTAGGCGCTGGTGAGCATCATCGACTGGAAGGTCGGATCATCCGAATCGAGGACGTTCGACACGATCGCCATCGGCTCGGCCAGAAGCGCGCCCCTCACGCCCTCGTTCCACCGGGGATAGGCCGCCGTGTCCTTGGTGACCTCGTCGAGCGTGTAGATCTTCAGCCACTCCACGTGGAAGCGCTCCACCGCTTCCATCGAGCGCGGATCGTCGAGGAGCCGCCGCGCCTGCGCCTCGATCTCCTCGCGGGTCCCGAGCTCGCCCGCCGCCGCCGCATCGAAGAGCACGTCGTCCGGCATCGAGTTCCAGAAGAAGTAGCTCAGGCGCGAGGCCATCTCGTAGTGCGAGAGGATCGTCAGATCCGGCGCCCCTTCGGCCGCGCCGGCGCCGCGCTCCGTCCGGTACAGGAGCGCCGGCGATTGGAGGTAGAGCTGGATCACGGTGGACCACCCCTCCTCCGCGCCCTGAAGCGAGCGGATCTCGTCGTAGAGCGCACGCGCCACGTCGTGCTCGCCCGCGGTGAGGGGCCGGCGGTTCACCCGAAAGCCGAGCTCGTCGATGAAGGTGTCGATGCAGGCGTCGATGTCCGCGTCCGTGTAGCCCGCGTCGACACAGGGCATGGTCTCGGGCACGTAGGTGGCCGCGTTCGAAAGGAGGAGCTCGGCCAGGACCTCGGCGTTGTCTTCGATGGCGTTCGACTCCGCGGTGTTCACCGTGTTGGCGAGGGCGTCGCTGTCGAAGCCCGAGTCGATCACCGTCTCGGGGAAGGTGTTCATCTCCACCAGCGTCGCCCCGAGAGTGCCCGGAAAGAGATCGCGAACGGTGTTCTCCCACTGTCTGGAGGACAGGCGCCGGAGCGGCTGATCACCGATCTCCGGACAGAGCCCATCGACCCCTGGCCCAGGCCCGGGTCCACCCGGCCCGCCGGGCGCCACCCCAGGGTCCGAGATCATCCCGTTGCATCCGAGGATGCTCACGAGAAACGCGCCGTACCACCCTGGACGCATCCCCTAAAGGATGCCGGAATCGCGCAATTCCGTCATCCGTGAACGGCGAGGAAATAGATGACCAGGCCGAATATCGCGATCATCGTCGCGGATTCGACCCAGTTCACCGCTCCATCGTCCTGGATCGCCTTCCACAGCAGCACGAAGGAAGGGAAGCCGAGGAGCACCACGCTCGTGGTCTCGAGGTCGATGGGGAGTACGCCCCCGTGCGGCGTCTGGGGGATGACACCCGTCTGACCAAAGACCGCGAGCAGGATGAGGGCGACCGGCATGACGACGAAGGGCACCTGATTCACCTGCCCCGAGGCGCTCGCCAGCGCGATGTCGTACATCCCTTTCATGTGTGCGCTGATGACCATCACGAAGGCGCCCGAGGCGGCGAAGACGCTCAGGATGATCGCGCCGATCATCTCGGGATAGCCGGCGGCAGTGAGACTGCCGACGAGGATGTCCGCGAAGTCTCCGACGGCGTGGCCGCCGAGGACGCTGGTAGCGATGCCCAACAGGCCGTAGAAGCCGACCATCGCCCATGACGGTGGCGGCTTCGTTTCCTCCGCCTCAGGCTCGTCCTTGGTGGCCCAGGGCTCGTGGGGCTCCGCTCCCTCGCGCGGGGGACGCGCCTCGGAGGGTAGCTCCTCCGCGCCCGAGAAGCGCTTCACCAGGCGGACGACGGCGACGACCTCCACCATCAGCAAGAGCGCGCCGAGGACGTAGAGGTCCCATGCGCCGAGCGCTTCTCCGCGATGATCGCCCGCCTCGAAGACGTTCATCAGCACCATCACGCTCCCGGTCACGAAGAAGACGCCGGCAGCACACGCGTAGAGGTCGGTGCTGAGCTTGACCAGGGGGGTCGGCAGGGTGGCGTGCCCGGTGGCGTCGCGCGGCAACAGCGCGCTGTAGATCCCGAAAGCCGCGGCGCCCACGTGGAGGGTGAGCAGCGTGACGATGAAGCCGATACGCGGCTTGGCCGCCAGGACGAAGCCCAGCATGACGAGCTCGGGGACGTTGCTCGCGAGCCCTGCCATGGTCCCCGCCACGAACTCGTTCATGTCGAGGCGTGCGGCGGCGCCCTCGACGCTCTTGATCATCGCCTCACAGGAACCGAAGACGACGAGGAGCCCTCCGAGGCCGAGAAGAGCGCCGGCCATCCACGCCCCGAGCTCCAGACCCGCGGCCTCCGCGCCCATCGCGGCGCCGACCAGCGCTCCTCCCCCCAGGAGGAGCCCGATCCAGCCCTTGCCATCACCGCCGCCACCACCGGCCATCGCGCGGCACTCTACGTAGCCGAGCGCCGTTCGTGAACCCATTTCCCGACAGGCGGTGCGGCGCGGTACCTTGCCCGGACGATGAACGCACAGAGAACGATCGCCGGGGCGATATCGCGGGCCTTCCGCGGTGTCTTCGTGATCCGGCGCTCTCGCGCGCGCATCCTCTCGCGCACCGCCCGGCGCCTCTCCCTGGCCACCCGACCCGAGGTCGACGCCCTCTTCGCGCGCGCGGAGCTGTCGCTCGGCCGGGCGCGGCGCTTGCGCGACGACGCGGAGGACGACCGATGAAGCGGCGGAACATCCTCTTCATCACGACCGACCAGCAGCGCTACGACTCGCTCGGCTGCACGGGCAACCGCGTCGCGCGGACGCCGCACGTCGACGTGCTGGCGAAGGCGGGCCTGCTCTACGCCCGCGCCCACGTCCACAACGTGGTCTGCATGCCCTCGCGCTCGACGATGCTCACCGGCCAGCACCCGCGCACCCACGGCGTCATCGCCAACGGCATCCCGCTGCCCGAGGACGCGCCGAGCGTGGCGCAGCCACCTCCGCCGGCGCGCCGGCTACCGCACCGCGCTGTTCGGCAAAGCCCACTTCGAGCCGCATCTCGATCCGTCCCTGCACTTCCGCGAGAACCGCTGCGCGTCGGAGGGCTCGACCGGCCCCTGGCGCGGCTTCGAGCACATCGAGCTCGCCACCCACGGCCCGATGGGCGGTCACCACTACGCGGAGCTGGCTCTGGCGCGAGCACCCCGAGGACGTCCGCGGCTTCGCCGGCGTCCTGACCGGCGCGGGCGGCGGAGACACCGGCGCGCCCGAGGTCGGCGAACAACCCGATCGACCGCGCGCACGTACCACACCGACTGGGTCGCGGACCGCACCATCGCGTGGCTTCGCGGCCTCGACGGAAGGGACCCCTTCTTCTGCTGGATGAGCTTCCCCGATCCCCATCACCCTTCGACCCGCCCTACGACGAGGTGAAGAAGCGCGTCGACTGGCGCGACCTCCCACTGCCGGAGCGTCACCCGGGCGACAGCGAGGCCATCGAGCAGATCCTCGGCGACAGGCCTGCGCACTGGCTGGCGTGGTACCAGGGCCGCTTCCGCAACCCCGAGGGAGGGCCGACGCGCTTCGTCCCCGGACGGATGACCCACGATCAGGTGCGCGAGATCAACGCGATGATCCACGTGGAGAACGAGCTCATCGACGAGGCGGTGGGCCGCGTCATGGCGTTCCTCGAGTCGGCGGGCGCCCTCGAGGACACCGACGTCTTCTTCACCTCGGACCACGGCGAGCTCCAGGGCGACTACGGGCTGATGTTCAAGGGGCCCTATCACGTGGAGTCGCTCCTGCGGATCCCGCTGATCTGGCGACCCGCGAAGAACGCGGGGATCGCCCCGGCGCGGATCGCAGAACCCGTGGGACACGTCGACCTCGCGCCGACCTTCTGCGCGCATCGCCGGGGTGCCCGTCCCCTCCGCGATGCAGGGCGCGCCGCTTGCCCACGGAGCCCGGCTCGGATCGCGAACGGATCGATCACCACCTTCGACAGCCAGTTCGCGCTCGGTGGGGATGCACCTGCGCACCATCTATCGCGACGGCTACATCTGCACCGCATACGAAAAGCGAACGCGCGATCGCGGCGGGGCCTTCCGCTTCTACTGGTCCATCTGGGGACACGGCACCGAGGTTCCCGAGTACGACGGAACCGAGGGCGAGCTCTACGACCTGAACGAGGACCCCCTTCAGATGGTGAACCTCTGGCGCGACCCCGAGCGGCAGAAGCTCCGCGAGGAGCTCCTCGCCGACCTGCGCGACCACCTGCCGCCGGCCCGGAGGCCGCCTCTGGCGGTGGCGGCACCGACCTGAAGGCGTCGTAAGGCTTCCGCAAGAAATGCCCCGTCCGAATGGGTATGGCCCATTCAACGCAAAAGCTCCGCGAGGAGATCGCGGACGAAGTCCTCTCCGTCGGTGTTCCCTTCGACCTCGGTCCGAGGGTTCGCGCCGAGCGGCGCGTCCCGCCGTCGATGGTCGTCATGCTCGCGCTCTTCCTGAGCGGCGCGGCGGTGGCCTTCGCAGCGGATCGGGTGATGGACAGCGCCGCGGCTCCGGTCGCCACGGCCGCCGTGACCAATCCGGCGCCCGCGGCGTCGCCTCCGGTCGCTGACCCTCTTCCAATCACCGAGGCCGTCCCGGTGACCGATTCGGTCGTCCCCGCCACTGAGACGAGCACCGACGCTGTCGCGGAGGTGACGCCCACCCGCCGCGCCCCCGCGCGCCGTCCCCGCCCCGCCGCGGGCGCGACCCCGGCGGAGACGACCCCCACCACGCCGACCGCTCCCTCGGCGCCCGCGCAGCGTTGGGACACCGGTGGACAGGACGCTCCCCAGGCGATGGAGCGCTCCATCGACGACCTCCTCGACAGCGCCCTCGGAGGCGCCCCTGCTCAGCCGGTGATGACCCCCACCGAGAGCCTCCCTGAAACGCCCACGCGCAGCCAGGTCCTCACGACGCTGCGCTCCCTCGAGGGCGAGATCCGGATGTGCACCGAGGGCGCGGACGGCGTCGTCGACACCCGCCTCGTCGTCGACGGCGCGACCGGCCGCGTCACCTCGGTGAGCGTCCGCGGCGACTTCGCCGGCACCGCCGCGGGCACCTGCGCGGCACGCGTCGTTCGAACGGCGCACTTCCCCCGCTTCGCGCGCGAGCGCTTCGAGATCTCTTTCCCCTACAGCGTCTGACGCGCACCCTGCCCCTCCCCCAAAGAGCGCCGTTGCCCTCGCATCGGCGCTCTTCACCTTTTCCGTCTCGTGTATCCTCGCGGCATGTCCGAGCCCCTCAGCCGCGAAGAGATCGACAAAGCACTCGAGAGCCTCCCGGGCTGGAGCTTCGAAGGCGACAAGCTCCACCGCGAGCTCCACTTCGGCTCGTTCAAGGAGGCGCTCAGCTTCATCGTCCGCATCGGGCTCCACGCCGAGGAAGCGAACCACCACCCCGAGATCTTCAACGTCTACAGCACGGTGAAGATCGCGCTGAACACCCACGATGCGGGCGGAAAGGTCACGGACCAGGACGTGGCCCTGGCGAAGGTCATCCAGGAAGTCGATTGGACCTGACGACCCGGCGATGAGCGAAGAGCGGCCGTTTCTCGAGCGCTTCGGGCTCGCCTACTTCGAGCGCCGCGCCTCGAAGCTCCCGCCCGTCGTCGCCGACGACGACATCCACTTCCTGAACCCGCGGGAGCTACGCGAGCTCCGCTCCATTCAACGCTGGACCGTGACCCGGGCCGCGCTCATCGGCGCCGCCTCCGGCTTCATCGCCGCCCTCGCCGAGGTGCTGGCGAGCCCCCTCCTCGGCCCCGACCCGGATCACGCCACCTTCGCCATGCGGGCGCAGTTCTATTCGATGGCCTTCGGCATCGCGGGCGTCGCCACCGTCTTCGAGATCGGCTTTCTCTACTGGGACGCGCTGCGTTCGGTACACGACCTGTCGCGCGCCGCGGGGCTCAGCCTCTTCGAAGACGAAGAGGACGAACGCGACGAGGTGGCCGCCGCCCTCGCCCGCGCTGCCCTCGAGCTCCCCAACCCGGCGACGTCGATCTTCGACATCGATCCGCTGCGCGAGAGCAACAAGCTCTTCCTGGTCGGCGTGGCGATCTTCTACAAGCTGAAGGTCGGCGTCACCAACTTCCTCCTGAAGGCGTTGATCCGGCGCGCGGCGGGGCGCGCCGCGCTGCGCACCGCGCTGGTGTGGACCGCGGTGCCGGTCACCGCGCTCTGGAACGCGGTCGTGGCCTTCCTGGTCATGCGCGAGGCGCGGATCCGCGCGATGGGCCCTTCGGCCGCGAACGCCTTCGCCTCGATCGTGCTCGAGGATCGCGAGCTCAGCGACGAGGGGCGGCTGGCCGTGCTGCGCGCGGTGGCCGCGAACATCGTCCGCACCCAGGAGCTGCACCCGAATCTGATCTGGTTCTTGAAGGAGGTGCACAAACAGGTCGGCGAGCCGCCCGAGGCCCCCCTCGACGACACCAGGGAGTTCTTGGCCCAGCTCCGGCGCCTCTCCACCGAGGAGCAGGCCGTGGCGCTGATGGTCCTCTCCGTCGGCGCGGTCCTCGACGGCAAGGTGAACAGGCGCGAGCGCAAGCTCATCCGCCGCGCTCTGTCCGAAACCGGCCGCGACGATTCCACCAGCCCGCTCGACGACCTCCGCGCCATGTTCGCCCGCGGCCACGAGATCGATCCGTCGGTCGTCGAAGCCTGCGCCCCGGCGCCGCGAGCGCAGACGTGAGCGAGCCCGCGCGCATGCGCGTCGCGCTCGGCTCGCCTTTCGATCTGGCAGGCACCCTGCGCCCCTGGAAGCTCGGCGGCGCCGATCCGACGATGCGCTTCGAAAAGGGCGCGGTGATGAAGGCGGCGCGCCTCCTCACGGGGCCAGTGACCCTTCGCTTCGAGGAAGCCGGCGACGGTGTGATCGAGGTCGCGGCCTGGGGCGACGGCGCCGAGGAGGCAATCGCAGCTGCGCCTCGGATGCTCGGCGCCGCGGACGACCCGGACGCGTTTCGACCCCCGGATCCCGTCGTGGCCGAGCTTGCCGCGCGCTTCCGCGGGCTGCGCATCGGCCGCGCGCCTTCTCTGATGGAGGTGCTGCTCATCACCATCATCCAACAGCGCGTCACCACCGCCGAAGCGATCGACTCCTTCCGCGCCCTCGGGCGAAAGCACCCCGAAGCGGCGCCCGGCCCTCACGGGCTCGCGCTCCCCGTGCCACCGAAGGCTCTCGCCGACGCGCCCTACTACACCCTCCATCCCCTGGGCATCGAGAAGCGCCGCGCGGACGTCCTGCGCTATGTCGCCTCACGCCCCAAGCGCATCGCGGCGCTCGCCGAGCTCGAACCCGGCGAAGCGGTGAGGCGCCTGTCGTCGATCGCGGGCATCGGTCCTTGGACCGCGGGCCTCGTCGCCGGCATCGGCCTCGGCGACCCGGACGCCGTCCCCACCGGCGACTACCACCTCCCGAGCTACGTCGCCTGGGCTCTCGCCGGCGAAGCGCGCGCCGACGACGCCCGCATGCTCGAGCTCCTCGCGCCCTACGCCGGCCACCGGTGGCGCGTCATCCGTCTGATCCGGATGGCGGGGATCAGGGCGCCGCGCTTCGGTCCGCGAAAGGGGCCAGCGCATTGGAACCGGCGGCGCTGAGCGCGACGAGCTGGAACGAGAAGCAGAGCCGGAGTTGATAGCCGATGCGGGTACCCGAAGTTCCTTCGGCGGCCTCGCGGCCGCATGCTCAAACCCCAGCCGATGGACGCCAGGTGCGCAGGACGCCGATGGAGTGAGCGCCAACGGTGAGGAAGGACGCGTCGGCGAGCCGTGCCGGAGGATTCCTGAAATCCTCGGGTGAGGTCCGAGAGGTGTCGATCAGGCGCCCCCAGTCCTGTCCCGGCGGTGGTGTGGGGACTTCGAAGGTGAGCGGCTCCTCCCATGCGTTGATGGCGACGTAGAGTCGGTCGTCGTGGTCCGGGTGGAGCAGCTCGAAGGCCAATGAGCGGGAGCCGTGCCCCCAGTCGGGCCTACCGGTCTGAACTCCGTGCCAGAAGATGTCGGTACCGCCTGGCAGCGCCCACAGAAGCCGATCCTCGTAGAGGATACTCTCGTGACGCAGACGCATGAGCGAGCTCACGAACCGCAGCACGTCGCCATTGTCCTTCGCCAGGCGCCAATCGAGCCAGCTGATCTCGTTGTCCTGACAGTAGGCGTTGTTGTTGCCGTGCTGGGTCCGGAGCAGCTCGTCGCCCATGGAGATCATCGGTCGCCCCTGAGAGAGCAAGAGGATGGTGAAGAAGTTCCTGACCTGACGGGCGCGCAGCGCGAGGACCTCGGGGTCGTCGGTTGGGCCCTCGACTCCGCAGTTCCAGGAGTCGCCGTCGTCGGCGCCATCGTTGTTGTCGTGACCGTTGTCTTCGTTGTGCTTGTGCTGATAGGAGACCAGGTCGTTCAGCGTGAAGCCGTCGTGAGCCGTGACGAAGTTCACGCTGCGCAACGGGTCGCGCTGAGGCTGACCGAAGACGCGCTCGCTTCCGCTGATGACGTCGGCGAGATCCCAGACCTGGCCTTCGTCGCCACGCATGAAGCGTCGCACCGTGTCCCGATACCGCCCATTCCAGACCGCCCAGCGATTGCCGACGAAGGTGCCCACCTGATACAGGCCGCAAGCGTCCCAGGGCTCGGCGATGATCTTGGTGTCGGCGAGGATGGGATCGGAGTCGATGTCCAGGAGCAGAGGCGGATCGCGCAGCAGCGCAGCGCCGCGGCCGCGCGCGAGCGCTGACGCGAGGTCGAAGCGAAATCCATCGACGTGCATGTGCTCGACCCAATAGCGGAGATGGTCGAGGATCATCCGCCGGACGATGGTGTGATTGGCGTTGAGCGTGTTGCCCACACCGCTCACGTTGACGTAGCGCGACTCATCGCCGGTCTCGAGGTGATAATAGACGCGGTTGTCGATCCCCTTGAAGCAGAGCGTGGGCCCATGCTCGTTGTCCTCCGCCGTGTGGTTGAACACGACGTCGAGCAGCACCTCGATTCCGGCGCGGTGCAGCGCCTTGACCAGGTCTCGAAACTCGTTCACCGGCCCGAGGAGGCTCCGGTCGGCGCTGTAGCCCCGGTGGGGCGCGGAGAGCGCGATGGGCTGGTAGCCCCAGTAGTTGACGAGATCGGGGCGGGCGAGGGGTCCGGTCTGCGCATCGAAGTGCTGAACCGGGAGGAGCTCCACCATCTCGACCCCGAGCTCGACCAGATGCGGGATCTTCTCGATGAAGCCGGCGTAAGTCCCGCGAAGCTCCGGGGCGATGCCAGAGCTCGGGTGCCTCGTGAAGCCACGGACGTGCGCCTCGTAGATCGATCCCCCGCGCAGCTCGCGGTTGAGAGGAGCGTCGCCCTCCCAGTCGTAGTCGTCGGGATCGACGACCACCGATTTGATCGCCTGCCCCGTGTTCTTCGCTCCGAGGCGGAGCGCAGCGGCCCGCTCGTAGTGATCGTCGACGACCGCTCTGGCGTAGGGATCGACGAGCAGCTTGCTGGGATCGAAGCGGTGTCCCTTCGGTGGATCGTAGGGCCCGTACACGCGATAGCCGTACAGCTGCCCAGCGCCGATGCCGGGAACGAAACAGTGCCAGTAGTTGGCCGTGTGGTTTTCCTGTCGGTCGAGCGCGAAACGCGCAATCGCTTTCGAGTCTGCAGGGTCGTCGAAGAGGAGGAGCTCGACGGCGGTGGCGTCGTGACTGTAGAGCGAGAAGTGGACTCCATCGGGGCGCACCGTCGCGCCGACGGGATAAGGCTTTCCAGCCGAGACGGCCCTGGGAGGGATGGTGCTCGCGGTCATCTCATCTCCATGACGAAGGCCCATGTAGGCACGATCGGCGATCGAGCGAAAGGCGGCCCCCGACGGCAGGTCCGGACGGCGCTGGTGCACGCCGTCCTACGGCGCCGGGCGGGGACAGGGCGTCCGGGCCGTCCGCGCGCCCCGCGTCCACGGCGGGCGAGTCGTAGCCTCCGTCGGTGGCGCCCGCGTCGCCGAGCGTCGGAAAGGGCAGGTCCCCAGTCCATCGGCCCTTGTGCCACTCAGTGGCACACCGTGGTCTCGGGTGAGTGAAGGTGCGTTCACGAACGGCGCCCCGATCCCCACTCGAAGCGCCGGCACGGTCCTTGAACAGCCCCGTGGTCAGGAACGATTTCCCGAACGTCGGGAACAGGAGATTTCATGACTGCTTCGACGAAGAGGAGCCTCGGGCTCTTGATGGCATCTTGCGCCCTGTGGGCGTGCAACCAATCACACAGTGGGGTGGACCCCGACAAGCGCGTGAACGAGCTCGACGCGAGCGAGCTCCGCGCGGTCTGCGAATCGACGCTCGAGGATTTCGGTGACCTCATCGCCTCGCAATCGGACGCCCTGACCACCTGCACCCTCGCTGGGCTCTTCACCGCGGATTCGCCGGAAGGCTGCGTGGAGATGCGCGACGCGTGCGTCGAACGGGAGATGGCCGATCCCTCCGAGCCAAGCCCCTCGGACGAGATCAATTGCGACACGGCCCTCCCCCCGCCGGACACCTGCGACATCACCGTCGGCGAGCTCGAGCGCTGCTACGACGACACCCTCGCCGAGCTCGATGCGCGCATGGACCTCTACGACTGCGCCAACGCGGGAGACGAACGCGTGCGCGACCTCTTGCTGGACTCCACGCCCCCGCCGTCGTGCGCGCCCTACGTCGAGGCTTGCACCACCGGCGACATGCCCCCCGTCGACGGGACGCCCGAAGGGTGAGCGCTCGCTGCGTTCATCTCGAAGGCCGCGGCCGAGCTACGAAGAGCAGGAGCAGGAGCAGGACGCTCAGCCCGGTGGCAGGTCGGCCGCACGCAGTGCAGCCGAACCCACCGGGCTCCGCAGGCTCGTCGACCGCGTCCGCCCACGCCTGCTCTTCCTCTTCGAGCTCCACGACGATCTCCGCCGTCGTCACCAGCGCCCCGTCGTCGACGGCGAGAGAAACGACGTAGACACCGGGCCCGGAAACCGTCGCCCGGGTCCTGGGCGACCACGGGTCGTCGAAGCGCACGAGCCCCGGGCCTTCCTTTCGGGACCAGCTGACGGTGAGCTCGTCTTCGGGGCCGTCGTCCATGACGGTGGCATCGAGGACAACCGAGCCATCCTCGCCTGCGCGCATCCGCGGCGAGCCCACCTTCACCTCTGGCGCCGCGTTTTCGAGCGAGAGGATCCCGAATCCGTCGAGAAGGCGGTCGTGGCGGTAGCCGTGGTGACGCTCGACGCGCACCTCGTTCGAAAAGTTGCCCTCGATGGTCACGAGGGTGCCGTCCTCCACGGCCGCGACGATGGCGCTGTGGCCAAAGCCGCGCGCGGTGTCGAAGCGAACGTAGTCGCCCGGCGAAGGCTCGAAGCTCTCCCAGCCCTCGTCGTACCGATCGACCCAAAGGTCACGCCGCCGGAACCAGGCGCGCGCCGCCCGGTTGTTCCGGATTCTGCCAGCCCTCGTCGCCTCCGTCGAAGGGCACCTCCGCGGCGCGGTACACCCACGAGACGAAATCGGTGCACCACATCTCGTGGGGTGCGAGGTATTCGTGGAGCGGCTCGAGGTCGCCGTTCCATCGTCGGCCGACGCGGTACGGTCCCAGCCCGAGCTGCGCGCGGGCGATGGCCACCACCTCATCCCCCACGCCGTCCCGATGTCGCTCGCGAATGGGATCGAAGGTCGCGGTCGCTGGCTCGCAGGTTTCGCCAACCGCTTCGTACCCGGCATCGCAGAGACAGGTGGCGAGATCGCGCTCGGAGAAACAGGTCCCCACCCCGGCGCAGTCGACACCCTCACAGGGATCCTGGGCGGAGGCCGCCCCGACCCAGAGCCAAAGCCACAACGCCCCCGACATCCCGACGAAAAACGACCGCACAGCTTCCTCTCTTATCCCACGTTCCCTTGGAGACGGGCGGGACTCGGCGATGATCTGAATGATTCCGCCGTTGACGACCGGCCCTCAGGCACGCTTGATCGCCCTCGTGGAACAGCCCCCGACCTTCGCCGAGCCGAACGCCCAAGCGAACGACTTCGAGTGCATCCAGTGCGGCGCCCAGATGGCCTTCGACGCCGCCCGCGGGTGCATGTCGTGCCAGTACTGCGGCAACACCATGGCGGTCGCGCAGTCCGAAGAGGCACAGGAAGCCACCGAGGCCATCGTCGAGTACGACCTCGAGCAGGGCATCGCCGCCGCGACCGAGCGCGGCCTCGGCGTCCCCGTACGTACCACCGAGTGTCGCGAGTGCGGCGCGCGCGTGAGCTTCGACGGAAGTGTCACCGCGACCTTCTGCGAGTTCTGCGGCTCGACGCAGGTGATGGAACAGCAGGCGAATCGAAACCTGATCCGCCCCGAGTCGCTCCTGCCCTTCGGTGTCGATCAGGACAACGCGAAAGCGCGCTTCAAGTCGTGGCTCTCCGGCTTGTGGTTCCGTCCCTCGGACCTCAAGCAGCGCGCGAGCCTCGGACAGATCGCCGGCATCTACGTCCCCTACTGGACCTTCGACGCCCAGGCCGACTCGCGTTGGACCGCGCAGGCCGGCTACTACTACTACACCGAGGAGCAGTACAAGGCCTCCGACGGAACGACGAAGACGCGCCGCGTTCGCCACACCCGCTGGCAACCCGCGTGGGGATCGCGGCGCGACCATTACGACGACGTGTTGGTCTGCGCGTCGAAGGGGCTGCCCGTCGACCTCGCCGAGAAGCTCAAGACCTTCGACACCAAGCGCCTCGTCCCCTACGCCCCCGGCTACCTCGCCGGCTGGCGGGCAGAGGAGTACGCCCTGCCCCTCAACGAAGGGTGGAGCCGCGCCAGCGGGCGCATCAACGACTCGCAGCGCTCCCGCTGCTCGAGTGACGTGCCCGGCGACACCCAGCGTGGCCTGAGCGTCACGACCCGGCTGTCCCAGACGACCTTCAAGCACGTCCTTCTGCCCCTCTTCATCGCCAGCTACCGCTACAACGATCAGGTCTATCGCTTCGTGGTGAACGGTCAGACAGGCGAGATCTCGGGCAAGGCCCCCTACAGCTGGATCAAGATAGCCGCCGCCGTCGTCCTGGCCCTGACGCTCACGGCCTGCATCATCGGCGGCCTGTCCCTGATGCAGGGCGGCGGACATTGATCCGATCCGGCCGCGACGGTCGCGCGTAACAACCCAGCGGCCTCGCGCGTAGGACCGTACGAATGCGACGTAGAAAGCTGATCTTCTTGCTCGCGGCAGCCCCCATCGGGGCCGCTTGCTCGCGGGCGTTGGGTGATGACCACGAGACGAGCGCCTCGGGCGCGTGGCCCGGTCCTTCGCGGCCGGTGTCCCGCGTACAGGCGCATCCACCGCCCGTCGGTGACCGACTCGAGCTCTCGGACGAAGAGTGGCGCGAGCGACTCACCCGCGAGCAGTACCGCGTGCTGAGGCGACAGGGCACCGAGCGCGCCTTCAGCGCCGGCTACGACGAGCACCGAGACGGGACCTTCTACTGCGCCGGATGCGGCGCACCGCTCTACTCGTCGCGGCACAAGTTCGATTCGGGCACGGGCTGGCCGTCGTTCTACCAGGCCATCGAGCCGGGCCGCGTGGCCCGCACGTCGGATCGCTCCCACGGGATGGTCCGCACCGAGCTCCACTGCGCGCGCTGCGAGGGGCACCTGGGTCACGTCTTCGACGACGGCCCGCCGCCCACCGGCGAACGCCACTGCATCAACTCCGTCAGCCTCACCTTCGTGCCGTCATGAAGCACCACATCGCCATCCCGACCTTCCTCTCCCTGGCGCTGGCAGTCGGCCTCGCGGCCTGCTCTCAGAACGGGCAGAGCCCCTCGTCGGGCTCCACCACCGCGCCCGCGAACGGCCACGCCTCCGCCGAAGCCAGCGAGGAAACCCACGAGGGCCAGCCGGCCGCCCCCCCGCTCGAAGCGGGGCAGGCGGAGGCCATCTTCGCCGGCGGGTGCTTCTGGTGTGTCGAGACCGCCTTCGAAGGCCAGCCCGGCGTGATCTCCGTGACCTCGGGCTACACCGGCGGCCACATGGACCACCCGACCTACGAGCAGGTGGGCGCCCACCTCACGGGACACTACGAAGCGGTGCGTGTGATCTACGACCCCGACGAGACTACCTATGCGCGCCTGCTGGACATCTTCTGGCACAACATCGACCCCGGTCAGGCCGACGGGCAGTTCTGTGACCGCGGCGACTCCTACCGTTCGGCCATCTTCGTCGCTGACGACGAAGAGCGACGCCTCGCCACCGAGAGCAAGGAAGAGGTGGCGCGCGCGCTGGACGAAGACGTCGCGACGCAGATCCTCCCCGCTTCCACCTTCTGGGTCGCGGAGGACTATCACCAGGACTTCTACCGGAAGAACCCGACGCGCTATCACTCCTATCGCGAAGGCTGCGGGCGCGACCGACGTCTGCGGGAGATCTGGGGAGACAGCGCGGGTCAGCCAGCGCACTGACGCGGACGGCGCCGCCCGCGTCGGATGTGCTCGAGGCCGCTGCCCTCGCGCTCACCGCCCCGCGTATCGCCTCACCTGGGCGAGCTGCGCCTCACCCCAGGTGCGCCGGCTGTCGCCCGAGCGCGCCGACCAGAGGAGCGACGCGGGGTAGCCGCGCGCGTCGTGGATCAGCCGTAGCCGCCCTTCGAGGTAGCGCGCGGGATCGCGCTCGGTGCTCCGCACCTCGCGGTCGCGCCAGCGGATGTTGTCCAAGGCGCCGCCCATCGCCGTCGGCAGCTCGCCGACGATGCACGGGGTCACGGGCGACTCCTGATGGTGCGGGAGCGTGCGGTCGCCGAGCGCCGTCGGGTAGTGATGGCGTTGGTGGACGTAGCGCCCTTCGGCGGCGAGCGAACGCAGACGCGCCATCACCTCGGGCGCGAGCCACCTCGGCGCGGGGTCGGCGAAACCGACGGAGGCGACGAGGCCGGCCTTCGTGATACGGCGGACGCCTTCGTCGATGAGCGTGCTCATCTGGGCGGGGGAGACGAGCTGGGGGCTGGGCAACAGGCCGTACGCGCCGCGGTCGATCTGAAGCGGCCCTCCGGCGACGACCCAATCGGGCTCGTTGATCACTTCGAAGGCGTAGACGCCGTCGCTCTCGGCGCGCGCCACGTCGAGGAGGGGCGCGAGGACGGCGTCGAAGAAAGGACCGACGTTCCTCCCGTGCTCCGAGCCGAAGACCAGGTCGCCGCGCCCGCGCTTGCTGATCGTCGCCGACACGGGCACCAGCGGCTGAAAGAGCTCGAAGCTGAGCAGCGACGGGATGGCGCGGACGCCGGCGCGCGCGCACGCCCGCAACAGGCCCGCGAAGTCGTCGACGAATGACGCGGGCAGCGCGGGCCGAGGGGCGTCGGCAAGGAGCGCGAGCGCGCAGTGGCTGCGCACTCGCCCGCGCCGCCGGCGCGTGGCGACGATGGCGCAGCCGTCAGCGCCTTCGCCCACGGGATAGTTCAAGCCCCCGGCGAGCACCCAGAAGCGGGTGAGCGTCATCCCCGCGTCGGCGTAGCGCCGTAGCTCCTCCTCCACCTCGGACCAATCCCGCGGCGTCGCGCGCTCGCCGCCCCAGGCCGCCGGCCGCGGACCGAAGTCGTGCCCGCACTTCACCCAGGGCAGATTGATCCCGAGCAACACCACCCGGAATCGTACAGTGAGTCCGTTCGCCTCCCTCTCACCAGCCCGTGGTGGCGTCGACGCACTGCGTCGTTCGTGCGTTCCCTCACCGCCTCGGCCGGCCCGCCTGCGCCTGCCCCGAGCCCGTGATAGAGCGGGCTTCGTGAGCACCGCACCGCCCCACCCTGCCCCCACCACGGCCGAAACGAAGCGGGACGCCCTACCGGACGCGCTGCTGCTGCAAATGCACGACATCATGCTCGAGGCGCGCGTCCTCGAAGAGCGTCTGATCCGCATGCAGAAGCAAGGCGACGGCTTCTTCTGGATCGGCGGCCCCGGCGAGGAAGCGTTCAACACCGCGCTCGGCCTGAACATCAAGAAGGGCCGCGGCCTCGACTACGACTTCACGCATCTGCACTACCGCTCGAGCGCGACTCTCCTGGCGATGGGCGGCGACTCCATCGACTGCCTGCGCCAGATGCGCATGAAGGCGACCGACCCCCACAGCGGCGGTCGCAACTTCGTCGGTCACTACGCGGTGCGCGAGTGGAACATGTGCCCGATCTCGAGCCCCATCGAGGTGCAGTACTCGGTCGCGATCGGGACGGCGATGGCGCAGCGCAAGGCCGGCTGCACGGGCATCACCATCGTCCAGGGCGGTGACGCTGGCTCCGCCGAGGGCGACTTCGCGACCTGCCTCATCTGGTCCTCGCGGCCACGCCAGGAGCTGCCCGATCCTGATCATCGTCGCCAACAACGAGTGGGGGATCTCGACCGCGGCGGGCACCCAGCACGGCGAGAAGAACGTCTCCGATCGCGGCATCGCCTTCGGGATGAAGACCAAGGTCATCGACGGCAACGACCCCGAGGAGAGCTACCGGGAGATCGAAGCGGCGATGCGCTACGTCCGCGAGGAGCGCAAGCCTTTCGTGCTCGAGGCGCGCCTCTCGCGCCTCTACGGCCACTCCTCCTCCTCCGGCTCGAACTACGTCACCGAAGAGGTGGACTGCCTGGTGGAGCTCGAAAAGAAGCTCGACGCGCGCGGCCTGCGCAGCCTCGAGGAGTCGAAGACGCTGCGCGAGGAGCTCTGGCAGAAGCTGCAGGACGCTTCGCGCGCCATCAGGGACGAGCCCGATCCCGCACCGGAAGACATCTGGAAGCACGTCTTCGCCACCGAGGACGTTTCGGCCGAAGGCGTCGAGCGATCGGCACACCCCCGCCGGGAGGAAGGCTGATGGCCACCACCGTTCAAGCCGTGCGCATGGCGCTCCACGTCGGCGAGACCCACCTCGGCGTCACCGACATCTTCGGCGAGGACGTCGGCCCGCCCCTCGGCGGCGTCTTCACCGCTACCCAGGGCCTGAGGACCGCGTGGAACACGCCCCTCGACGAGCGCGGCATCGTCGGCATGGGCATCGGCCTCGCCCTCGCAGGTCAGAAGCCCGTCGCCGAGATCCAGTTCTGCGACTACGCCTTCAACACCATCGACCTGCTCAAGATCGCCGGCAACACCTTCTGGTCGTCGAACGGCGAGTTCAACGTGCCGTTGGTGCTCATGACGCCGGTAGGCGCCGGCATCCACGGCAGCATCTACCACTCGCACTCCTTCGACGCGCAGGCGACCCGCATCCCCGGCTGGAAGATCTGCATGCCGTCGAATCCCCTCGACGCCTACGGCCTGATGATCTCGGCCATCCGTGATCCCAACCCGACGATGGTGCTCCTGCCCAAGGCGCTGATGCGCGCCAAGGCGCCGGGACCCGAGTTCCTGATCCCGGGCGAGCCCGAAGACGCGCGCGAGCTCAGCCGGATGATCGACGCGCCCCTGGGCGACCGCACCGGTTGGGAGCCCGAGTGGCCCGACACGCCGCACGAAGGCATCCCCCTCGGCAAGGCGCGCACGCTGCGCGCGGGCTCGGACCTCACCATCGTTACCTACGGGCGGCTGGTGTGGGCCGCCAAGCAGGCGGCAGAGAAGCTCTCGGGTGAGGGGATCGAAGCCGAGATCCTCGACCTCCGCACGCTTCATCCTTACGACTGGGACGCCGTCGCCGATAGCGCGCGGCGCACCGGCAGGGTGCTCTTCGCCAACGAGGACACGGAGATCACCAACTTCGGTGAGCACCTCCTGCGCCGCGCCGTCGAGGACCTGATGGACGACCTCGTCGCCCGCCCGCGCCTGCACGCGGGCAAGCACCTGCCCGGGGTCGGGCTCGCCCCCAACCTCGAATACGCCTCGGTGCCCACCGCCGAGAGCCTCGAGGAGGCGATGCGCGCCCTGGCGAAGGCCTCGGACAACGTGGGCGCAGGCGCCGCGCCCCGCGAGGCCGCCCCCGAGCGCGACGTCGCCCCGCACTTCCGCGCGAGCCTCGACCTCGCCGACACCGACTTCAGCGACGTCTTCGGCCACGTGTACGGCGGGCTCAGCGGCGCCGACGCCTGAAGCCGAGCGCCGCGAACACAGCGCCCAGGGCGAGGAGCGCAGGAACCCGGCGCTCGTCGGTCGCGCCAACCGCGCAGGCGACGCAACCCGACCCGTGAGCGGTCAGCCCGTTGCCCTCGCTCCCGTCGGGGCCGACGGTCGCATCCCCTCCGTCCACGGGGATGCTCGCATCGATGCTCGAGTCGACCGAGGCGTCCGCCATCGGCTCGTCGATGCACGCGCCCGTTCCGTCGCAGCCCATGGCGCCGCAGCCTGCCTCGGGATCGGTGCCAGCGGCATAGGCGACGCAGGTCCCGGCCATTCCCATCATCGCGCAGCTGAGGCAGGGGCCATCGCACACGCCGCTGCAGCAGACTCCGTCGGCACACTCGCCACTCGTGCACGCGGTGTCGCGAAGACACGACTCACCGACATCGAGCTTTGCGGCGCAGCCGGTCCCCGAGCAGTATTCGTCGGGCGCGCAATCCCCGTCGGCCAAGCAGCCCACGCAGGCCGTCACGTCGGCACACACGCCGGAATCGCAGGGCGCCGTCGTCCCCGTCACACAGGTCCCGGTCGTGTCGCAAATCGACTCGGAGGTGAAGACGCCCCCGCTGCAGGCGCCCGGGCCGCAGACGGTGCCCGTTTCGGCCTGGAGAAAGCGATTCGCCGAGCGCGAGGGGATGCACTGATCGCAGGGGTTCATTGTCCGCGGATCGAAGTCGCCTTCGACGTAGCAGTCCCCACGGATCAGACATGCACCGGGGTCGAGATCGTTGACGCAGGTGTCAGCCATCTCGTCGCAGGAGTCGGTGGTGCAGTCGTGGCCGTCGTCGCAGCTCCGGGGCGAGCCGGAGGTGCAGTTGCCCGCCCCGTCGCAGGTGTCACCCATGGTGCAGAACTGGCCATCGAAGCATGTCGTTCCCGCGGCCGCGGGTGAGTGTTCACAGCGGTCGGCGCTCTCGTTGCAGGTATCGTCGGTACAGAGGTCGCCGTCAGCGCAGCTTCTCGTCCCGGAGGGGATGCATTCGAGGGACGCGTTGCAGGTGTCGCCCGTCGTGCAGTAGTTGCCGTCGTCACAGGTCGCGCCCACCGTTGCACATTGGGCATGCGCAAGCCCTGCGCCGAAGAGCGCGCTCACCACCAGGGCCAGGGAAGCCATCCGCACCACGAATAGCTTCGCCTGCGGAGAGGGGCGCTTCAAGCCCACCCTCATTCGAAATAGGGGGTGACGACGAAGTCGATGGTCCCGGTGTCCCAGGGACCGACGAGGGTCCGCCCATGCCCCACGTACACATAGATCTCCGAAGCGGCCTCGAAGGTGTGGGAGATGGTGTCGCCGGCGAAGAGCTGGGCCAGGGACTCGAGGCGGGTGGTCTCCCCCGCGTCATCCACCGCGTGGATCGAGGCGCGAAGCAGGAGTTGCTCGCCCTCGATCTGCGGGTCGAAGCGCACGACGAGGGTGGGCCGGCCGTCCTCGATGGCCGCGGCCACGTCCGCGGGGTCCACCCGGAACCACTCCACCTCGCTCCAGGCTGGATCGCAGACGATGTGGATGTCGGTCATCGGATCGTCGGTCGGGACCTCGTAGCACTGGCTGTAGTCGATCGAGGCCGGATGGGACTCGCCGATGGTGAAGGTGGTGGGCTCCTCGGGCCGCCGCCACTCGATGGCACCGAGGTCCGCCTTGGAGTCATCGAAATCGCCGACGTCTCCCGGCGGCAGATCCGCCTCCGGATCGCTGCCGGCCATGGGCTCGGCGCTCCCGCCGTTGCACCCGAGGGCGCCGAGCGTCGACAGGACGAAGAAGAAAGAGCTCACCCGCATCGAGAGCGAGTATAGCTCACTTCTTCTTGGGGCGGGCCGAGCCGTAGAGATCCGCCGACTGCTCGAGGAGCTGGACCACGAACGCCACCTCGGACTTCGAGATGGGCGTGTCCTTGACGAGCCACTTCTTCACGACGTCGGCGGCCTCGCGGAACGCCGCCTCACGGCCCTGGATCTCGTAATTCCAGCCTTGATTGCGGAGCGTGTGGGCCTTTCGCTTGGCCCTGCGGAGCACCTGTGCCTGACCTTCGTCGACCGGCTTGATGCGCGTCTCGCTGTCGCGCTCGCGGCGCGGGTCCTGCCACTTCGGCGCCTTGGTCACCGGCCGACGATCGCGCATCGGCGTCGGCCTCGCAACGGAGAAACACTTGGGGTGCTTCGGTTTTTCCGTGCCAACAAGTGGGACTGGAATCGTCCGCCGCGATCGCTACTATCGGCGGCCTCATGGCCACCGCGGAACAGAGGCGCGAGCTCGAGACCCTCCGGGCTCAGATCCAGTATCACGAAGCAGCCTACCGCGAGGGCGCGCCCGAGATACCGGACAGCGAGTTCGACGAGATGTTCGAGCGCTATCAGGAGCTCGCCGACACCCTCGGCGTCGCGCCGGAAGCGCGGATCGATGCGGCGCCCGGCGCCGACCACACCGAGGGCTTCGAAACGGTGACGCATCGGGTGGCGATGCTCTCCCTCGAGAAGCTCTCGCCGAACCGCAAGGACAGCAAGGGCGAGGCGATGCCGCTCGAGGAGCAGCTCACCAACTGGTACGACCGGCGCAAGAAGGAGCTCGAGCTGGGCGATGGCGATCCGCTGGAGCTTCTGGTCGAGCCCAAGGTCGACGGCATCAGCATCTCGCTCCTCTACCAGGGCGGAAAGCTCGAGCAGGCGGTGACGCGCGGCGACGGAAAGAGCGGCGACGTCATCACCCGTCAGGTGCTCGCGGCGGGCGCGGCGCCCGCGAAGCTGAAGGGCATCGGGGGCAGCATCGAGATCCGCGGGGAGATCTACTGGCCGCGCCCCGCCTTCGACGTGTTCAACGAGGGCCTCGCGAAGAGCGGCGAAGCGAAGCTGGTCAACCCACGAAACGGCTGTGCCGGTCTGATGAAGCGCAAGGAGCCGGACGGACTCGAGGAGACCGGGATCACCTCGTTTCTCTACCAGGTGGCGTGGACGGAAGGAGTGCGCATGCCCGACACGCAGGGCGAGATCCTCGAGTGGCTGGCCTCGGCGGGCGCCCCCGTCTACGAAGACGAGTACTACCGCGCCGCTGACGCCGATGACGCCTATCGCTACTGTGATTCCTACGCCGAGCGGCGTGGCCAGCTCGACTACGACATCGACGGAATGGTCATCAAGATCGACCGGCTCTCGTACTGGGATCAGCTCGGGGGCACCGGTCACCACCCTCACTGGGGCATCGCCTACAAGTTCCCCCCCGAGCGAAAGACCACCACCCTCGAGTCGGTGGTGGTCCAGGTGGGCAAGACCGGAAAGCTGACCCCGGTGGCGCTCCTCGATCCGGTGTTCGTCGGCGGCACCACCGTGTCACGCGCGTCCCTGCACAACTTCGTCGAGGTCGAGCGCAAGGACATCCGCATCGGCGACACGGTCTACGTCGAGAAGGCAGGCGACATCATCCCGCAGGTGGTCGCGGTGGACCTGTCGAAGCGGAAGAAGGGCGCGAGGAAGATCGCGCGCCCCACCGAGTGCCCGACCTGCGGCTCGGAGGTGGTGGAGGAGGAGATCTTCATCAACTGCCCCAACCCCGCGTGCCCCGACCAGGTGCGCGAGCGGCTCCGCCACTTCGCGAGCCGCAAGGCGATGGACATCGACGGCATGGGCGAGGTGCTGGTCGATCAGGTGGTGAGCCACCTCGGCGTGCGCTCCCCCGACCAGCTCTTCCATCTCACGGTCGAACAGCTCTCGGGCCTCGAGCGCATGGGGAAGAAGAGCGCGGAGAACGTGGTGAAGAGCCTCGAGGCGGCCAAGGCGCGGGGCCTGAGCCGCGTGCTCAACGCGCTGGCCATCCGCCAGGTCGGCGAGACCATGAGCGAGGACCTCGCCGCCTATTTCGGAAGCGCTGAGCGGCTGCTCGCGTTTGCCGCGCGCTACGCGGCGGGAGACGAGGAGGCGGTGCACACCGTGGCGCCCGAGAAGTCGGGGGAGCGCGGCGCCATCGAGGGCATGGCCAAGAAGAGCGCCGACGTGATCTTCAAGGAGCTCGATTCGCCGGCGGTGCGGAAGGTCTTCGCGGGCCTCGCCGAAGCGGGCGTCGAGCTCGAGGCCAAGATCGCGACCGTGCAGGAAGTGGAAGGCGTCGCGGGCAAGACCTTCGTCCTCACCGGCACCCTGCCCACGCTCAAGCGCAGCGAGGCCTCGGAGAAGATCAAGAACGCGGGCGGCAAAGTGAGCGGGTCGGTCTCCAAGAAGACCGACTACGTGGTCGCAGGCGAAGAGGCCGGCAGCAAGCTCGCCAAAGCCGAAAAGCTCGGCGTCGCCGTCATCGACGAAGCCGCCCTCCTCGAGATGCTGGGGACGCTAGATTGACAATTCGACTTGTTCCCCAATCGACCAGCCCAGGCACCGACCAGCCGGGGACGCTAGATTGACAAATTCGACTTTCTGACCGAGCCCCCGCACCACCACGTCTGCATCGGCCCGCGCCTCCGCTTCGTCGTGTCGGCGGCTCAACAACCGGCTCACCGCGGAGGGCGAGACACGAAGCGCCTCGGCGATCTCCCGCGCGCAGCCGCCCATCTCGAGCCAGACCAGGATTGCGGCGCGGCGAACGCGAACCACCCCTCGTGATCTCGCGCGACTCATCACCTGTTCCAGCGGGACACCGAGCACCTCCGATGCCGATGCGATCAGGTCCGGCGCGCTGATGGCTGCTGTTCTCGAAACAGGCTCCGCGACGTCTTCGGTGGGACCATGGAAAAGGCCCGCGTAGTCGCTCGCTGACGATTGTTGTACGAAAGCATGTAGCTCCTGGCGCCCGCGCTGGGAGTCGTCGAACCCACAGAGCCGGAGCCCGAGCGAGACATCCAGCCCACCGCGTGGCTGGGCGAGCCCCAGGTACGCGCGATGGCTCGTCCAATCGGAGCACGCTGCATCTTCGACCACGCCCGCCTCGATGGGGTTGCGGTGGTGGTACGAAACGAGCAGTCGCGCACCCCCCACGGCCAGCGGCTTGGTCGTGGGCCGGTCAGCAATCACATGTCCCAGGGTCTTGGGGTTGTCACGCCGCGACCGCCGGTTGAGCCAATGAGCGAATCGGATGTGCAGGCTCTTGGCCCACGCGTCGAGGGCCATGTACCCCATCAGGAGACCGAGATGGATGTGCGAGCTCATCATGGCGAAGGAGATGAGTCGCCAATCGACGCTCCGAAGCGCAGCGGCGAGGAGTCTCAGATAGTGCTGACGAGCTTCGTCGTCGATGACGAAGCGACCGTCGACGAAACGGACGATGACGTGGACGACTGCACCTGGAATGTGGGAGTGGGAACGAGCAACTCTGGGCATGGACCCTTGTCGGGCTCACGGGCGCTCCGTTGCGTCAGAAGTCAATTGTCAATCTAGCGTCCCCGCTCAGAAGGCGTAGCCCAGGTCGAGTTGGACGAGGGGGTAGACGTCGCCGTCGGTGGGCGTGGGTGGGTCTCGACCTGGGGATGTGAAGCTCCCCTGTAGATCGAAGCCGAGATTGAGGACATAGAACGCGCCGCCCGAGACGGTGAAGGTGAAGCCGGTGGTGGTGACCAGGCGATAGCCGATCTCGAGACCGGGCATGAAGGAGGTCGTGCTCCACCGCGCCAGCGATGCGCCGCTCGTGTCTTGATCGTCCGAGCGCCGGACGGTGTGGGCGATCTCGAAGCCGGCGCCGAAGAGGAAACCCTGTTGGCTCTCTCGACCCACGTAGCCGCGGATGCCGCCGCCCGCAGAGAAGCCCCAGTCGAACTCCGTGTCGCCGATGTTCTGGGCGACGTGGACGAGGCCGGCATTCGGAAAACGCACCCGCGCGTAGCCGGAGATGAAGGTGCCCACCTCGAACTTCAGGGACGGGCCGTAGAGGGCGAAGCCGAGGGGATCGACGGTGATCGAGTACAGGCGCGCCCAGGGGTCGACCTCTGGGGTCGGGACCGAGGCGATGGTCTGATCGCTGATCGGGATGGAGGTCTGCTCCTGGATCGGGATGGTCGAGGTGGCAGGGGTGGGTGTCGGCGTCGGCGTTTGAGGCGTCGTCGTCTGGGGCGTCATCACCACGCCACCCCCAGCGGAGGGGGCGTCGGCTTCGGGCACGCACTGCCCCTGCACGCACACCTGGCCGAGGGGACAGATCCCGGGGCAATCCTCTCCCGCGAAGGCGACGTTCGGCGCGCTGGCGACGACGACCAGGAGAACCGGAAGAACACGACGCATCAAAGCTCTCGACCTACCCGCGACCGATCTTAGCACCACTCGATCAGGCGGGGGCGCATCAGAGCGCGACGGAGCGAACGGAGCCCGACTCGAGCTGTACGCGCCCGGAGGCGACGAGGAGGCCGACGCACGCAGGGGCCACGGGGCGACGATGGGTGGAGAGGATGGCGCGGCCGTCCACCGAGACGATCACCTCCCCCGCCGCGCAGATCACCTCGACGACGCTCCGCGCCGCGGGCTCGAAAGCGCCCTCCGAGAGCACGCGCCGGCCAAACCACGGGTGGTCGTCCTGCTCCGCCGATACGTAGGTCACCAGGCGCGCCGTCCGCGCTCCACAGTCGAGCTCGAGGAAGGTCCCGCGGCCGTCGGGGCCTGCGTCGAGGGCCACGCCGAAGAGCGGCGCGTCGACCTCCACCTCGAGGGTCATGATCGCGTCTTCGGGGCGGGGGCACGAGAAGAGCTCCATCCCGCTCTCGGCGATGAAGGTCCGCCCCTGTCGGCGCGCGTCCGCCAGCCCGAAGCGGGCCTCGAGCCGTTCGGGCGCGAGGCTCTCGGCGGACGCAGCCAGCGCATCCCAACCGGGGCATCGGCGCGACGCGAGCTCGCCGTCCTCAGCGGCGTCGAGGAGCAGAGCGGAGGGATAGATCCGATCCCGGAGGCCGCGGCCCCCGCCGGGATCGTGGAAGCCGAAGACCCAGCGCTCGTCTCCCACCGCGCACACCCTCGCGGCGTAGCAGCGGGGCGGCATCAGCGCAGCGCGGCGCGGGATGCGGAAGGGGCCCTCGAGGGAGTCGGCGATCCAGTACCGCTGCTCCCGCGCTTCGAGCACCGCCGCCGTGAGGTAGAGGCGCTCACCCCGAGTGAAGAGCTGAGGGCATTCGATCTCGTAGTGCTGTCTCGGCGCGAAGAGGGGTGGCAGCACCTGCCACGCTTTCATGTCGTCGCTCACCAGGTGCGCCACCGCCCCCTGTCGTAGGGCGGGGGCGCTGGGATCGCGGGCGCAGAGCACGACGTGGACCCGGCCGTCGTCGAGGATCACGGGCTTGGGGTCACGCCACGCGACCCAAGGCGCGCCATCGCGGTCCGTGCGATAGGGCGCGACCGCCTCGCTGACCGGACCGGGGTGCTTCTCCCAGCGCTCGAGATCGTCGCTGATGGCGAGCCCCATCCGCTGCACCCGACCGCCATCGGAGCGACTGAGCGCCGTGTAGAGCATGTAGAAGCGTCCGCCCCACGGCTGAACGCTCATCGTCCACAGCTGGTCGTCGTCGAAGCTTCCAGCAGGACCCGTGTGGAGCGCGGCGCGCCTGGGCTCCCAGCGGATCCCGTCGGGGGAGACGGCGTGAGCGATCACGTCGTGGTTGGGCAGGTTCAGGTGAAAGAGATGGAAGCGGCCGTCGTGAAAGACCACCTCCACGTCTCCGAGCTCGGAGCCCGAAAATCCCGTCGGTGCGTACATCGCGCGTCAGTCGTCGGATTCGTCGTCGTCGTCGTCGTCGTCGTTGCGGTCTTCATCCTCGCCGACGTGGGCCGAGGCTTCGACCTGTGCCACGGTCTCCACGTGGGCCGGGGCGGGGCGGCCCTCCGCCCTCGCCACCAGGGCGGCGAGCCGGCCGTTGTACTTCTCGTCCTCCGCCGCGCACTCCTCGGTCGACTTCAGGTTGCGATACCAGAAGAAGTACAGACCGAAGGCGCAGATCACCGAGACCATGAAGAAGTAGGAGAACTTCGTCCAGTCGTGGAAGACGAGCGCCATGCCTCCGAGGAGGAGAGAGATCTGGAAGGGGATCGAGAAGAAGAGGGCGATGCCGTCGTTGATGCGCTCCCAGGTTCGCGACATGAGCTGCTCCCTCGTGAGGCGGCCCGTCTCCTGGGCGCGGAGCGCGACGCCCCACCACAGCCCCCACGGATTGATCTGCTCGAAGAAGTCGAGGAGGAGCTCCTCGTCGGGCGCAGGCGTCGCGAGGGTGGTGAGGACCGAGGCGGCGAGCGCACAACCGATGATGGTCGGGAAGGAGTAGTAGAGAGGCCACGAGAGGGCCGCGTTGAAGATCAACGCGCTCACGATGCCGGCGCCAGTGCCGGCGGCGAAGCCGTAGCCGTTGAAGCGCGGCCAGTACCAGCGGAGGAAGAGCGGCACGAAGAGGCCAGCGCCCAGACCCATGGTGATGAGCCCCCAGATCTGGTTGATGTTCGGGACGATGGCCGCGAGCCCCACGCCGCCGATGCACAGGCCGATGGTCGCGAGATGGGAGACGCGGATGAGCTGCTTCTGCGTGGCCTCGGGGTTGATGTAGGTCTCGTAGACGTCGCGGACGATGTAGCTGGCGCCCGCGTTGAGCGTCGAGTCGAAGGTGCTCATGGCGGCGGCGATGAGCCCGGCGAGAACCACGCCGCGGATCCCGGCCGGCAACAGGTGCCCGAGGACCACCGGGAGCACCTGCTCCGGATCGTCGACGACCATCTCGGCACCCTCACCGCCCGACTGCACGAGGTGGAAGGCCATCACCACCAGGCCCGCGACCATGGTCCAGCGCATGACCGAGAGGACGACGGCCTCGAGGGTGAGGAGGCTCGCCTCGCGCTCGCTCCGCGCGGCGAAGAAGCGCTGGTCGGTGTAGCCACCGATCCCGCCCATGCCTTCGAGGGTGGAGCGGAAGATCCACATGACGACGCAGATGCCGAACATGTTGAAGATCGGATCCCAGGTCGCCGGGTCACGCGCCAGCAGCGCCTCCCCCATCGCCGCAGGCGACTCGAGGTCGAGTGAGAGGAAGCCTTCGGGGAGCGTGATCTCGGGCGTCATCCCGTAGGCGTTCACCGTGACGAAGAGCGCGGTGAAGCTGAGCAGGATCATCTGGATGACGTCGGTGAAGACGACGCCGTAGAGGCCGCTCATGAGCGTGTAGAAGAGGCCGATCGCGACCATGCCCGCGGTCGCCCAGACCTCGGAGACGGGGATGAAGTGCGTGAGGAACTTCCCGGCGCCCTTCGAGAAGTAGATGATCATGCCGAGGGAGAGCACGATGTTGGCGATGGCGCTGAGCAGATGGGCGAGGCGTCCCGGCTTGTCGACGCCGAAGCGGATCTTCATCCATTCGGCGGGCGTCATGACCCGGCTACGGCGTAGCCACTTGCCCACGGAAACGAGGAGGAAAGCGAGAGCCAGGCCCACGCCGCCGCGCATCTCGACGAGGAAGCCCTTGTAGCCGAGGCTGAAGACGACCGCGACGATGATCATCGTCCCCGACATGTCGAAGTTCGATGTCGAGGTGGAGATGCCGAGGACCCACCACGGGATCTTGTTGCCGCCGAGGAAGTAGTCCTCGAGCCCCTGAGAGGCGACGCGACTCATCGCGTAGCCGACGATCGTCACCAGCACGAGGAAGCCGATGACGATGACGATGTCGATGGTGGCGAGGGGTGTACCCATGTCGCCGGGGACCATATCAAGTATCCTCCGGGACATGCGAATCGCGTTTCTTCTCGTGCTCTCGACTCTGTGGATATCGGCCTGCGGTGGCGGCGGCGCGCAGGCCGATGCTGACGATCAGAGCAGTGGGGCGGCGACACCCGCCCAGAGCGAGGCGACTGCGGGCGGGAGCGTGGAGCCGTCGCTGGGTCTGCCCAACGAACGCCATCTGCTCAGCGGCCTCATCACGGGCGGGATGCCCGACCGCGAAGCGCTGGAGCGGGCGCGGGACCTCGGCGTCACGACGGTGATCAGCCTTCGAACGCCCGAGGAGCCCGGCGCCAGCGACGAGCAGGCGATGGTGGAGGAGATGGGCATGACCTTCGTCTCGATCCCCATCGCCGGCGCCGCGGATCTGACCGAGGACGAGGCGCGCGAGGTGGACGAGGCGATCGGCGACGCGGAGAGCACCACCGTCCTTCACTGCGCCAGCGGCAACCGCGCCGGCGCGATGGTGGCGCTCCGCGCCTTCTTCGTGCAGGGCCTGAGCAAAGAGGAGGCGCTCTCCCTCGGTCGCGAAGCGGGCCTGACGCGGCTCGAAGACGCGGTCTCGAGCGCGATGGACGCGCACTGCGAGGCGAACCCCGACAGCGCCCCCTGCGGGGCCGCCGCGGAGTAGCCAGAGCGACCCCTCAGCGCAAGAGCGCGTCGATGGCGTCGAAGGCCGGGCTGAAGTCGGCCTCGCAGACGGACTGGATGGTCACCGCAGCACCCCGATCGTCGAGCTGTCGGCCGACCTCCACCATCCGGCGGGGTGCGAACGCGAAGCCGCGACCCGCGACGTTGCACGAAGGTCTCAGCCGCGTGGGCACGTCGGGATCGATCATCTCCTGCATCGAGGGATCGGAGAGGATGCCCTCGTAGTCGGTGCCCGCGACGTAGGTGGGAATGCCGGCGATCGGCACGTAGTGGACGCGGCGGGGATCGCGGCCGGCGAGCAGGCCGTCGACGTAGCGCTCCACCGGCTGGATGGCCCCGGGATAGGAGTAGCAGCGCAGGTTCAGGTCCCCCGTGTAGATCGCGCTCGAGGGGTTGAAGAGCTCGGGATCGAGGGCGGAGCAGTCCTCTTCGTCGCTGAGCAGGACCAGGAGCAGGTCGGCGTTGGGACCGAGGAAGCCGGCATTCTCGAGGTCGGCGTGGCCCGTCGTGCCCATCGAGAAGGTTCCGTCGAAGCGCCCGGTCGCGCCGACGGTCGAGGGGGTGACGGCCTTGAGCATCGCCTCGAGGGGCTGCTCGAAACCGCAGCCGCCGGTGCCGGCGCTGGCGACGCACGCGAGGCTCGAAGCGAAGGCATCGGGGTCGTCCGTCGCCGGATCGTAGACGAGGAACGGCGGATAGGTCGCTTCGCAGCCCGAGAGCGCGGTGTTGCCCGCCGCGCGGAGCACGCCGTCGTCGCCGAAGTTCGGCTCGGAGCAGGTGGGGACCAGGAAGCCCCCCGTGCCCATGTCGGTGGTGACCACGCCGACGTGCACGGCCGGGTATCGGTCGCCGAGACCCCCGATGAAGCCCGGCAGCTGCTCCGCGAAGGAGACCTGCTCCTCGGCCATCGAGTTGGAGTTGTCGACGACGAAGAGGACGTCGAGCTCGTTCGCCGGCCCGGGCGGCAGGCGACTGTCGGCGGCGGAGTCGACGGGAGCGGAGTCGAGGGGGAGCGTCCCGTCGATGGGCATGCTCGCGTCCCCGATGGTTCGTGTTCGCGACTTGGGACACCCCGACATGAGCGCGAGGAGGAGGAGCGAGCCGATGAGACGCATCCTCCGAGTCTGTTGGCCGGCGGCATCAGCGTCAACGTATGCTCGCATCCGATGGCCAAGAAGCGAATCGCCTTCGAAGTCGCAGGGCGCGAAGTCAGTATCTCGAGCCCGGACAAGGTCTACTTCCCCGAGGCGGGCCTCACCAAGCTCGACCTCATCCAGTACTACCTGGCGGTCGCCGAGGGCGCGCTTCGCGGTGTGATGAATCGTCCCTTCGTCATGAAGCGCTTCGTGAACGGGATCGGGGAGGATCCCTTCTACCAGAAGCGCGTGCCCAAGACGCGACCCGAGTGGACGAAGACGGTGACGCTCTCGTTTCCCTCCGGCCGCAAAGCGGAGGAGCTGGTGATCGACCATCCGGCTGCGTTGATCTGGTGCGCGCAGATGGGATGTCTCGACCTGAACCCGCACGCGATCCGGGCGGACGACCTCGAACACCCCGACGAGCTGCGGATCGATCTCGACCCGGTGCCGGGCGTCGAATGGGCGCAGATCCGCGACGTCGCCATGGTCACCCGCGAAAGCCTCGACGCGCAGGGCCTGGTCGGCTGGCCGAAGACGAGCGGCTCGCGCGGGATCCACATCTACGTACGCATCGAGCGCAAGTGGGGCTTCGACGACGTGAGGCGCGCGGCGCTCGCGGTCGCGCGCGACGTCGAGAAGCGGGCGCCGAAGCTCGCGACCGCTGCGTGGTGGAAGGAAGAGCGCCACGGAGTCTTCCTCGACTACAACCAGAACGCGAAGGACAAGACGGTGGCGTCGGCGTACTCGGTACGGCCGCGGCCGGACGCGCGGGTGTCGGCGCCGCTCACCTGGGAGGAGCTCGCCGACTGCGACCCCGCCGACTTCACGATGAAGACGATGCCGGCGCGCTTTGCGACGGGCGGCGACCCTCACGCGGGGATCGATGACGCGGCGTTCTCTCTCGAGGCGCTCTTGGAGCTCGCCCATCGACAGGACGCGGAGGACGGCCCCGCGCGGGAGACGAGCAGCGTTCGGCGAGCGCGCATTCCTCTCGTCACCGTCGCGCAGGCGAAGAAGAAGGAGGACGCCCTCGCCGGCCTCGAACGATGGAAAGCGAAGCACCCCAAGGCGGCCGCCTGCCTCGAGCCCGCGGACGTTCTGGTGGATGCCATGCGAGGCCGCTACACCACCTGGACCCGCATCCGGCTGAACCTCCGCAACGTCCCCGAGGCCGAGCGCCCCGCACAGGCGACGCCCGACCCGGACTACGACCCGCGCGTGGAATGGGAGAAGTCCAGCTGATGGCGCGCCTTCGTCCCCTTCTCTTCGCCCTCTTGCTCGCTTTCGGGTGCGGCGGATCCTCCGCGTCCGAAGCCTCACCGAACGACGATGACAGCGAGAACCACTTCATCGCCCCCGAAGAGGCATGCGACGACGACGCCGACTGCGTCGTCACCGACTTCCCCGGCTGTTGCGCCTGCTGCAGCTGCGCGGTCCCCTACGCGATCCGCGGAGATGCCCTCGAACAGCAGCGCGCCGAATGCGCGAGCGTCGACTGCGCGCCGATCCAGGAGGAAGCCGGCTGCGCTGTCGAAGAGTGCGCCGGCTGCCCCCTGGTAGAAGGCGACTTCGCCGCCGTGTGCCGCGCCGGCCGCTGCCTCCGCGAACCCTGACCTCTTCGGCTTGCCGTCCGCCCGGCGCCCATTGCATGCTCCCCGCATGAAGAAGCTCTTTCTTGCCTCAGTCGCCATCGCCCTCCTCGTCGCGTGCGGGGACGACAGCACCCCAGCGAGTGACACCGGGACCCCCGACAGCACCACCAGCGACACCGGCACGCCGGACAGCACGGTCGCCGACTCGACGGCCGGTGACGGCGCCACGGATACGGGAACCACCGACGGCGCCAGCGACGGCAGCGCAGGCGACGGCTCCGCCGATGGCTCGGCTGGCGACGGCGCCACCGACGCCGGCAACGTGATCGGCTTCTGCACCTCCGGCGGCGACTGCGACACGGACGAGATGTGCTTTCAGGCGAACACCACCTGCTCGTCCGAGATGGGCTTCTGCATCGGGACCGGCGCGGCCACCTGCGGGGGCATCGCGGGCACCATGTGCCCCGACGGCACCGAGTGCGTGATGGAGAGCCCCACCTGCGGCGGCGCCGATCTCACGGGCGTCTGTGTCGAGCCGGCGGAGCGCACGGCGATCTGTGCGGAGCAACCGTCGCTCTGGAACTGCGGCTAGTGCCTGGCCCCGGATGAAGAGAGATTTCGGGCGGAGGGCTGATCGGAGGGGATAGACTCCGGGGCGTCCTCGTACGTCTAGAAGAGCCCATGCGTCTCTTCTCCGCTTTCGCGCTCGTCTTGGCCCTCGTCGTGGCGATGCTCGGCGCCGCCTGCGGGTGCCAACCTCCCGCAGCCGGGCCCGACGTCGAGTCGCCTTCGACGCCCACCGCCGAACACGAGACGGAGCCCCCCTCCGTCGCCGCGCCGTACGACCTCCACGAGTGGGGCTTGATCGCCGTCCGGCAAGGCAGCTTCGAGGTCGCCGCCGGTCCGGGCATGCACCCAGCCGCGATGCCGATGGCGGTCGACAAACCCGTGCTCTACGTCCACCCGGAAAGTGGGGCGGAGCTCGATCTCGACCTGCGCGTGACGCTCGGGGCGGGGCTCGCGATCGCCGAGCACTATCCGCCGACCGACCTCTCGCCGCTCGCGTGGCACGCCCACGCCGGTGGGACCTGTCGCGGCAGCTATCCGACCGACGTCGATGGGCGGTGCCCGGGCGGCTACTGCGAGATCGCCGAGATCGGGATCTACGAGACCGCCGACGCCGCATGCTTGAGCGTCGGCGACGTGCGCGCGCCGCTCCTCTTCTACCGGCTCTGGGCGCCCAATGCGGCCGCCGCCCCCGCGCTCCCGCTCCGCGTCGAGGTGCGCGGCACAGACGTCGTGGTGACGAACACCGACATCCGCACCATCGGGAGGCTCCCAGCGATCTGGCGCGTCACGCGCGGACCGAACGGGACGCGGGCGTCGCGCGTCGACGTGCCGGTCGTCGGCGAAAGCGTGACGATCCCGCTCCCGACCGGCGAGCCCGCGCTCGGTCACACGGACATGCGCCAAACGCTCGACGCGCTCGGCCTCACGCGCGAGGAGGGGCGCGCCTTCGACCGCGCGTGGGGGCGGGTGCTCTTCGGCGCCGCCGCGGGCGCACCCGAGGACGACGAGGACGACGAGGACATCGGAGACGGGGACGTCGGGGATGGGATCGTCGCAGACGACCTGCCGGCGAACGTGGATCGCCTGAGCGCCGACGAGACGATGCCTGTGGACATGCCGGTCTCGCCCGATCCGCGCGACGAAGACGTCCTCCTCTACTGGCTCCCGGCAGCGAACATCGACGCGTTTGCGCGCGTGGAGGCGACGCCCGCGCCGCGCGCGTTCCACCGCGCATTCCTCGTGCGCCACGTTCTTCGTTGACCCCGTCGGGGAAGATCCCGCCACGGGCACTGGGCTGAGCTTCGGGCTTCGACGCGCATTTCGCGCCCCCTCCGCCGTCAGGTCATGACCGACCGCAGGTCGAACTCGGTCGGCTCTTCGAGCTGGTCGTAGCGGCAGTCGGCGGGCTTCTTGTCGGTGCGCCACCGCTGGAAGGTGGTGGCGTGCCGGAAGCCGGTCGCCCTGCATGAAGTCGTACTTCACCTCGCAGACGCGCTCGATGCGAAGCGGGTTCCACGCGAGGTTCTTCCCCGCGCTCCAGCGGCTCTTCGAGCCCGGCATGCGCTGCTCGTTTTCGGCGCGCGTTTCCCAGTCCGCCCACTCGGCCCACGGATGGTCCTTCTCGGCGTCTTCGCGCAGCGGCGCCAGCTCCTTCGCGAGCGACTCGCGCTCCTTCATCTTGAAGCTCGAGGTCACGCCGACGTGATGCAGGACGCCGTCGTCATCGTAGAGGCCGAGGAGCAGCGAGCCGACGAGTGTCCCCGGGCCCTTCTTGTGCCAGCGAAAGCCCGCGACGACGCAGTCCGCGGTGCGCACGTGCTTGATCTTGAGGAGCCGCCGCTTCTTGGGCATGTAGGCCAGCTCGGCGGGCTTGGCCACGATCCCGTCGAGCCCCGCGCCTTCGAACTCGACGAACCAGCGCTTGGCGACGTCGGTGTCCCGGGTCATCGGCGTGAGCATCACGGGCGGCTCGGCGCCCTCGAGGGCCTTTTCGAGACGCGCGCGACGCTCGACCTGAGGCGTCTCGATCAGGCTCTCGTCGCCGAGGCAGAGCAGGTCGAAGGCGACGTACTGCGCCGGCGTCTCCTCGGAGAGCTTCTTCACCCGGCTCGCGGCGGGGTGGATGCGCTGTTGGAGCACGTCGAACTCGAGGCGGCCGTCCTGCATCAGGATGATCTCGCCGTCGACCACGCATCGCGTGGGCAGGGAGCGCTTCAGGGGCTCGATGAGCTCCGGGAAGTAGCGGTTCAGCTCCTTCTTGTCCCGGCTCTGGATGAATATCTCGTCGCCGTCCCGGAAGACGAGGGCGCGAAAGCCGTCCCATTTCGGCTCGAAGAGCAGCTCCCCCTCGTCGGGGACCTCATTCATCAACTTGGCGAGCATCGGCTCGATGGGGGGATTGACGGGCAGGTCCACGGGCGCCTCCGAGTCGGGCATCATACCCGCCATGGCCCACGAGCGTGATCGCCTCGCCAACCTGTTCCGGGAGCTCGCCGAGCTGACCATCCTCGACGAGGAAAACCCTCAAGCCTTTCGCGTCCGCGCCTACGAGAACGCGGTGCAGGCCATCCGGAACCTGCCCGCCGACTTCGGCGAGATGAGCGCGACCGAGCTCGCCAAGAAGCGCGGCATCGGCAAGAGCACCGCCGCCAAAATCAAGGAGTTCGTCGAGTCGGGAAAGATCGCCAAGCTCGAGAAGCTCCGCGACAAGTTCCCGAAGAGCGTGGTCGAGCTCTCGCGCATCCCGGGTGTCGGTCCCAAGACGGTGGCGAAGCTCCGCAAGGAGCTGAAGGTGGAGTCCATCGCCGACCTGAAGAAGGCGATCGAGGAGCAGAAGGTCCGAAAGCTCTCCGGCTTCGGGGAGAAGACCGAGGAGAAGCTCAAGGACGCGCTCGACAAGGCCCTCAAGAACAAGTCGGAGGACCGGACGCCAATCGCCAAGGCGATGCCGGTGGCGGTGCGCCTGGTCGAAGAGATCTCGGCGCTGCCCGAGGTGGAGTCGGCGTCGTACTGCGGGAGCCTCCGGCGGCTGCGCGAGACCATCGGCGACGTCGACATCCTGGTGGCGAGCAAGTCGCCGAAGAAGGTGATGGACGCCTTCGTCGCCCTGCCCGACGTCGCCGACGTCATCGCCCACGGAGACAAGAAGTCCTCGATCCGCACCGAAGCCGGCCTCCAAGTGGATCTGCGGGTGGTCTCGCCCGATCAGATGGGCGCGGCGCTCATGTACTTCACCGGGAGCAAGGCCCACAACATCGCGCTCCGCCAGCGCGCCATCGAGCGCGGCTGGACGCTCAACGAGTACGCCCTGAGCGTCGAGGAGAGCGGCGAGGTCGTCGCCGCCAAGACCGAAAAGGCGATCTACGAAGCGCTGGAGATGAAGTACGTCCCGGCGCCGATGCGCGAGAACAACGGAGAGATCGAAGCCGCCGCCGAGGACCGCCTGCCGAAGGCGGTCGAGGTGAGGGACCTCGAGGGCGACTTCCACGTCCACACCGACCGCAGCGGAGACGCGCACAGCCCGATCGCGGAGGTGGTGGGAAAGGCGGTGGAGCGCGAGTACCGCTACTTCGCGATCACCGACCACGCCGAAGACCTGCCGATGAACGGCATCTCACGCGAGGAGATCCTGGCGCAGCGCGAAGAGATCGCGCGCCTCCGCGAGGAGTACCCCGACCTGAACCTCATGCAGGGCATCGAGCTCAACATCGGCCCGAAGGGCGGGCTCGACTACGATCACGACTTTCGCATGGCGCTCGATTTCTGCGTCGCCGCCGTGCACTCCCACTTCGACCTGAGTCAGGCCGAGCAGACCAAACGCATCCTCGCCGCCATGGACGATCCGTCGGTCAACGTCATCGGGCACCTGAGCGGGCGCATGATCGGCAAGCGCCCCGGCATCGACCTCGACCTCGACGCCGTCTTCCAGAAGGCGGTCGAGACGGGCACCGCCATCGAGATCAACGCGGCGTTGCCCCGCCTCGACTGCGCCGCCGACGCCCTGATCCGGGCCCGCGAGCTCGACGTCACCTTCATCATCAGCACGGACGCCCATCACGTGGCAGAGTACGATCGGATGCAGTGGGGCGCGCAGCAGGCCCAGCGAGGCTGGGTCGACCGCGCGAAGGTCGCGAACACGTGGAGCCTTTCGAAATTCGTGAAGTTCGTGAACGCCAAGCGCGAGCGCGCGTCATGAAGGCGGCTGCTGCCAGCGCGCTGCTGGGCGCCCTCGCCCTCACGGCCTGCGGCAGCAAGACCGGTCTGAAGATCCCGGAGCCGGCGCCCGAGGACGCAGCGATGGATGCGCTCCCCGACGTGCCCATCGACGTCCCGGTGGACGTCCCGGAATGCACCGCCTTCGGCGCCACGGCGCAGCTCCTGCCCCTGGACGTCTTCATGCTCTTCGATGCTTCGGGCTCGATGCAGGAGCCCATCGACAGCGGCACCACCAAGTGGCAGGCGACCCGCCGCGCGATCCGCGGCTTCTTCCGCGACCCGGAGTCCGAAGGCATCGGCGTCGCCCTCACCTTCTTCCCGCAGGTCCAGCTGGAAGTCCCGCTGCTCTGCGAGAACGATTGCAGCTGCATGATGCCCGGCGCCTGCATCCCCGCGCAGGCCTGCCGCGACGCCGGGGTGCTCTGCAACACCGTCACCGACTGCGAGCTCCGCGGCTTTCCGGGAGACGCCTGCCTCGCCCTCGGCTACTGCGCCGCCACCGGGATCATGGGCCCCTCGTGCAGCTTCGATGGCACCTTCCCCTGCGCGATGGGCACCGGGCCCTGCACGCGCATGGGCGTCTGCGACAACCGCGACGACTGCAACGTCGCCGACTACCGGACGCCGGCCATCGGCATCCAACAGCTGAACACCGGTGCCGCCGCGCTCCTCAGGACCTTCGATGCGCACGAGGTGTCGCGTGAAGACGCAGGCGGCACGCCGACCCTGCCCGCTGTCCAGGGTGTGGTGGAAGGCGCGGTCCAGTGGGCGCGGGACAACCCCACCCACAAGGTGGTGGTCGTCGTCGCCACCGACGGCTTCCCGACCTCCTGCGATCCCGATTTCCGCGCCGGCTTCGAGCGCGGTATCGACAACATCGCCGAGGTAGCGCGGATGGGGGTCGACGCTGCGTCCGTGCAGACTTTCATCATCGGTGTCTTCGGCCCGGGCGAGCGACCCTTCGCCCAGATGAATCTCGACCGCATCGCCATCGCGGGTGACACCGGCGCCGCCTACATCGTGGAGACGGGCGGAGGGACCACTTCCGAGCTGCTGAATGCGCTGAACCAGGTGCGGCTCGACGCCACCGCCTGCGACTTCGCGCTCTCCGAGCCGGTACCGCTCACCGGCGATCCCGTCTTCGCCCGCATCACCCGCGGCGGCCGCGAGACCTGGCTCGCGCAGGTGAGCGGGCCCGAAGCGTGTGGCAGCGGCGGCTTCTACGTGCCCGAGCCCATGGAAGAGCTGGTGCGCATCGCGCTCTGTCCGGAGAGCTGCGCGCTCCTCGGCGCGTCTCCCGACCGCGAGCTCGAGATCCTGACGACCTGTCCCGGAGACCCCATCGGGCCCTGAGGCGCACGTGCGGACAGTGGAGGGGCATCGTTCGAAGGCCGCTGCGCTCGCTGCGCTGATTGCCCTGCTCGGGACAGGCTGCGACCCCTTCCACACCGGCTTCGAGGACGAAGAGCCGGCGAGGCTCTACGAGGCCGAAGGCGCCGATCCGGCGCCGCCGCCCGACGGACCGCTCCGCGTCATGGACTGGAACATCAAATTCGGCGGCGGCCGCATCGACTTCTTCTTCGACTGCTTCGGCGACCGGGTGCTCATGGAGCGGAGCGAGGTGATCGCGAACCTCGAGGGCCTCGCCGCGAAGATCCGCCAGGTCGATCCCGACGTGCTGATGCTCCAGGAGGTCGACGTGAACGCGAAGCGATCGGCCTTCGTCGATCAGCTCGCGTGGCTCCTCGAGCACACGGACCTCCGCTACGCCGCCTACGCCTCGCAGTGGAAGGCGGACTACGTGCCGAGCGACGGGCTCGGGCCCATCGACGACGGGATCGCCATCTTGAGCAAGTGGCCTCTGGAAGAGGCGACGCGCATCGCCCTTCCGCTCCGGAGCGATCAGAGCGCGCTGACCCGCTACTTCTATCTGCGTCGCGCGGTGCTCCGGGCACGCGTGGAGGTGCCCGGCGGGCGCAGCTTCTGGGTCGTCAACGTGCACACCGACGCCTACGGAGAGGACGGGACCAAACGGGCGCACATCGACCGGCTGCGCGAAGAGATGGATCGCCTCGACGCCGAAGGGGCGCTGGTCATCGGCGGCGGTGACCTGAACACGCTACCGCCCGGCACCGACGAGCTCTTCGACTTCCCGGACTCCGTCTGCACCGACGAGGAGTTCGTCGCCGACGACTATCGTCCCGAGGTCGGCTGGCTCGACGCGCTCTACGCGAGCTACGCGCCCTTCGTCCCCACCGAGGACTACGCCGCCGACAACGCCGCCTACTTCTCGCATACAGTGGACGGGCGCGGCTTCTGGAATCGCCAGCTCGATTACCTCTTCACGAACGGCGCCTGGGTCCCCGGATCCGGCGTGGTGCACCAGGACAGCCGCACGGGGATGGAGACGATGCCGCTGTCGGACCACGCCCCCGTCACCGCGGAGCTCGCGCTGCCGTGAGACGCGCGCTCCTCGGCATCACGCTCGCCAGCGCCCTCCTCTGGACGGCGCCCGCCGCCGCGCAGAGCCCACCCGCCTCGGCGCGTCTCTGGTCGTCGAACACCGCGTTCACCATTCCCCAGGGCCGCATCGAAGCCGGCCTCTTCCATCCGATCCGCTGGGGCGTCACCGACGACATCGAGCTGGCCGCGCATCCGCTCCTCGAGATCGCGCTGCCGCACCTCGACGCGAAGATCCGATGGATCCACGGCCGCCAGGTTTCGCTCTCCACCTGGCACCGCCTGTCCTATCCGACGCTCTTCATGTCGACCTTCGCGCGCGAAGGGACGCTCGGCCTCTTGCCCGCGAACACGAACGTCCCGACCATCCTCGGTCTCGACACGTCGTTCCTCGTCACCGTCTCGGCCCCGGACGACCGGACGCATTACACGCTCGAGCTCGGCCTCTCCGTCGCGCCACGGCTCAGCGACGGCGACCCCATCGTCCTCGACTTCCCCTTCCTCTACTCCCGCTTCGGCGCGGCCTCGACGAAAGGCACGACCTACGTCGGCGTCGCCGTGAACGGCATGCTCGGCGACGACTTCGCCTGGCAGGCCGACCTCCGGCTGACGAGCGTCCCCGTCGTCCCCCACGGCTACACCCTCGAGCACAGCGCGTCCCTCGCGTGGCATCCCGGCAGAGGCTTCGGCCTCTCCCTCGGCTACCGCGTCGTCACCGGCCGCTACCCGGTCGGCGTACGCACGCACCTCATGCCGACCTTCGACGTCTTCTTCGGGTTCTGAGCGAGCGCGCACGATCCGTGAAGCCCGCTGCGCATCCGGCGAGGTCTGGCGTGCAGCGTCTTGCACGCCCTCTTCACGACCGTCGCGATCTTTCACGAAATTCCGCGCGGCACGCCCCCTGCTCCAGGGCCTGGCATGCACGACGTTCACGACAAGCTCTGCCTCTCGACCCTCGTCGCCGCCCTCGCGGTGACGCTCCTCGCCTCCCCCGCCTTGGCCCAGGAGACCGCGCCAGCGGGTGGCCTCTCGGCCCCGGTGGTCCAGGTCCCCGCCGGCGGCCCGCAGCAGCAAGCCCAGCAGCCGCAGGCTCAGCAGGCGCAGGTCCAGCAACAGCAGGCGCCACAGCAGCCGTACCCGCAGCCGCAGCCCGCGCCCGCGCCGGTTCAGCAGGTGCAGGTGCCGCAGCAGTCCTGGGGCTACGCCTACCAGCCGCAAGGAGGCTACCCGGTGGGCGCGTACGGCTATCAGGTGCCCACGCAGCAGCAGCCGCAGTTCCACTTCGAAGAGCGTGAGCGCGCGACGCGCCGCCTCTGGCTGCCGGGCGTGATCCTCTTCGGCCTCGGCTGGGTCGGCGACTTCGCCATCGCGACGCCCCTCGCCAACTCGATCAGCGACGAGCGCGACCCCGCCATCGAGCAGGACGCCTGGGCCTGGTCGGTGGTGCCCATCGTTGGCCCCATCGCCCAGCTCGTCACGGGCGCGCCACATCCCGCGATCCCCGTCACCATGGGCCTGATGCAGATCGGCGGCCTCGCGCTCTTCATCGCGGGGATGCTCACGAAGGAGACGGTGCAGGTGCGGGTGATGGGCCCGCCCGACGGTCACGGCACCACGGTCGACCTCGACGCGGTGCCGGTGCAAGGCGGCGGCATGCTGCAGGTGACGGTCGGCCACCTCTGAGGATCACGCGGCCATGCGTGCACCGATGACCGGAAGCCCCTGCGCCTCGCACTCGTCGGCGAGGCGCATCGCGCGTGGAAGCGGCTCTTCGACGCCCACGCGACGGGCGACCTCGCGGGCCGCCGCGCCCACCTCGGCTACGCTCGGAATCGCCGTGGAGACGTCACGGCTGCGGCAGCGCGCCCGGGCGATGGCGTGCGCCGCGACGGCGAGGCTCTGACACTCGTCGAGGAGTGCCCGGTACAGCCCGCGATTCTGTTCGAGGGTGAGCAACCACTCCTGGGGCCTCTCTTCGCTCTGCTCGACGATTCCCATGACGCGACCTCCGTCGAGCCAGGGTTGTTCAAGACGCGTGCCGCCAGGGGGCATGCGCGATCTGGAGGAGAAACGCCGCGGCGCCGGCTCGCTCCCTAGCCGATCGACCACCCGAAGCGGCTGGACCGCTGGCCAGCGGTCGACGCGCTCGGCCTCAGCGGGAGGCGGCGCCCCGACGGCTCCACGCCACGATCCATTCGCGATGTGGCGCAACCGGAGCGTGCTCCCCGGCGCGGGCGACGTGGTCCAGATGTCGCTGGACCACGAGCTCCATCGCCGCGCGTTCGTTTCGGTCCATCCGCACCGTGGGCAGCTGGGCCAGGTCGTATCGCAGATCGCGGAGGCTGCGGAGCAGGACCGCGCCGGCGGGGCGCTCGACCGAGAGGGCGTGTGCGAGGCCCAGGGTCGCCTGCTCGAGGAGGAGCGGGCCACGCGAGGTGGGGTGCGTCGCGAACTGGTGGGCACAGAGATCGACGACCAGGTGTGCGCCGTCCGCGTCGATGACGACGGGAAAGTAGTGGAGATAGGGCGACCAATGCTTGTCGACGCGGTACCCCCGAGCCTCGAGGGCCGCGGCCAGCGCCGCCGTGGCCCCGTCGCAGAATCGCGCGTAACCGTCGACCGGCTGGATGGCGTCCCGAACCGCGCGCGCCACCGCCTCGATGGACGAGCCGGGGGCAGCCGAGGCGCGCTCGATCGCGCGCGAGACCACAGGCGGTGAGACCGCGGAGCCATCCACGCGATCGACCACGCGCATCTCCGGATGATCGTAGACGATCCCGGCCTCGCCCCCGCAGAGCTCGCGCTTTGGTCGGATCAGGACGCGCTCCTCGAACACGGGGTCGGGCCTGCTCGGCTGCATGGTCTCGACGAGGGCGAGATAGCTTGGGTCCGCGGGTCCGAGGCCCGCACCGCTGAGCGCGTCGTAGCGCGCGTACGAGCCCGCCTGCTCCACGAGCCGGCGGCAGGAGCGCGCGAGGTCGGCGGCGATGTCGTGACGACCGTAGTCCCGGAGCCCTTCGAAGAGAGTCCATTGGAAACGTAGGTCGATCGCTCCCGCACCTGTCCGCTCACGCTCGAAGGCTGGATCGTCGAAGGGAACGCCGGGCACGCCCCAGCCTCCCCACCAGCTGCGCCGGTCGAGGAGCGCGTCGATCAGGGCGTCCGCCCTCGCGTTCGCGGCGGCGCCGGCGAAGAGGATCGAGAAGGCCCCCGCACGCCGGGGCGCCGAAGGCTCAGCCGCCCGAAGCGTCGCGCGCGACTCCTCGAATAGGCGGGTGAGACGTTCGGCGTCGCCGCCCTCACCCAGATCCGCGGCGAGGCGCGCGAGGTCATGAAGGGCGCGCGCCCACAGACACGCGCCCTCGAAACCCGAGCGCTCGCGGTCCGATCCATCGAAGCGCGCGCGCACGTGCGGGTAGAGCGCGCGTAGCGCCGACCGATCTCCGTCGCGCTCGAAGATCGCTCGCAACGCGAAAGCGCACCATGGTTCAGCCGCGCCACGATCGAGCGCCGCACGGAGTCCCCGGCGTGCCTCGGCCGGATCGCGCGGCGCCATGGCCAATGAGGCCGTGGCGTCGTCCGCTTCCGCGGTGCCCCTCTCCTCTGCGCGCACCGTCACCCCGACGTCTCAGTTCGCGTGAAGCGCCAGCGTCACTTTGAAGTCCGGCTCGCTGTCCATGACGATCACCAGATGCTGGCGGAGATCCCACCCCATCATCGGGTCGCCGTCCGCTCGGGTCTTGTAGCCATCACGCGCCGCCACGAAGGCCCCCGACTCGCGCGCGCAGCGATTGAAGCCAGCCCCGGGGAAGCCGTAGAGGACCTCTTCGCCGCAGCGAACCTCGACCCGGCAGTTGAAGCGGGGGTCGTCGGTGGGCTGGACCCGCACTTCGCAGCTCTCGCCCTCCCAGACCGAGGCCGTGCCCTCCACCGACGTCACCATGCCCCGATGCACCACCCCCTCCCCGACCACCTGGATGGGTTTCTGCGCGCCGCCGCATGCGGCCGCCGCGCCAATTCAAGGCTGTAAAGATCCAGCGGTGCATCGAGAAACTATCGTGGGAGGCGGCCGAGGGTTCAAGCCCGCTCGCGCCGGGTCCGCTCTGATGTTAATGAGCAACCCCATGCGGCTGTTTCCCCTCTTGTCCCTCCTCGTCCTCCTCCTGGCCTGCGGTGACTCCGCCACCACCCCGGATGGCGGCAGTGACGCGAGCTCCGACGCCTCCGTCACCGACACGGGGACGCCCTCGGACGGCAGCGTCACCACCGACACCGGCGGAGCCGTCGACGCCGGGACCTTCGTGCCCGGCGGAGAGCGCTACACGATCAACTGGGGCCCGGTCACCGCCGCCGCGGGCGAGGAGAACACCAAGTGCATCGTGGCGCGCCTCGGCAACCCGGAGCCCGTTCGCGTCGGACAGATCATCAACAGCCTCGGCCCGGCGTCTCATCACATGATCGTCTACCGGACGGCGGACACGATGGAGCAGCTCGAGCCCTTCGACTGCACGCCCTTCGTCGACACCCTCGACCCGTCGCGAGGCGCGCCGCTCACCGTCTCCCAGCGCTCTGAAGAGACGATCACCCTGCCCGAAGGCGTGGCCTACACCCTCGACGCCAATCAGATGGTTCGCCTCGAGCTCCACTACATCAACACCACCCCCGACCCGGTCGAGGTGGTCGCGTCGAGCACCTTCGTGAGCATCGCGCCCGAGACCTTCGAGAACGAAGCGGACTTCCTCTTCATCGGCAATCCCGAGATCGACATCCCGGCGCGCTCCACCCTGACCCTGGGGCCGACCTACTTCCCACTCCCGGCCGACCTCGCCGACTCGAACTTCTTCTCCGTCACGGGGCACACCCACCAATGGGGCACCAACGTCTTCGTCGAGACCACCGACAGCGCGAGCGGCACCGGCACGCCGGTCTACGACGTCGCCCGCTGGTATTGGGACGAGCCCGAGACCGTGTATCACGACCCCGCGTTCACCGTGCCTCGCGGCGGCGGCTTCCGCTTCACCTGCGAGTACGACAACACGAGCGCCAGCAGTGTCGGCTTCGGCGAGTCCGCGAACGACGAGATGTGCTTCTTCTGGGCCTACTACTACCCGAGCCACGGCCCGAAGGTCTGCGTGCACTCCGACACGTACTCGGTCGACGTCTGCTGCCCCGGCGACGCCCTGTGCAGCCTGGTCGAAGGCTATCTCGGAGGCTGAGCGGCTCTATCTTCTGCGGTGGCCGCGGCGTCTTCCGTCTCCTCTTCGGCGGCGGCGCCGAGCTCGAAGACGGCGCCCACGTCGCGACCGCGCTCGAGGCAATATGAGGCCCAGCTGACCCAGGGGGTCTCCCCGAGGTTGGCCAGCGTCGTCGCGCAGTACGCGTAGCTCTCGAGCGCGCGCTGGGCGAAGGGGTGCAGCTGCTCGTCGAGGGTCTGCACGTAGATGTCGAGGAGCTCCGGATCAGAGGCGATCTCCGCGGGCACCGGCGCCCCGCGGATCCCGGCGGCCGTGTCCTCGTACATGTAGCCGAACAGAGCTGCGGCGACCGAGCGCTGCACCGGATCCTCACCGATCGCCTCGACGAAGGGCTCGGCGCCTTCGATGGCTTCCCGCCGCCCGTTCACCCACGGCAGGAAGGGATCGTCGGCCCACGCCGCGAGGGCTTCGGTCGTGCCCTCGGTCGGTGGCTCGGGGGCGCTATCGGCGACGATCTCCTCGGCGCGCGTCCAGAGCTGCTGCAAGGCATCCGCCAGCTCCTCGCGCGCCACCGCGGGCTGAGGCACCGGCACCGGCGTCGTGGTGCGCAGGACCACCGGTTCGGCCGTCTCGCCGCCGGCGGTCTCGGGAGCCGGCTCCACCGGCTCGGCGGTTTCGGGCGCCGAGCCGCCACAGGCAGAGGCGAGCACGACGACGAGGGCGGGGCACAGAGCGAGCGTTCTTTTCCGCATGGCGGCGGAGCGTACCAGAGCGGCGGCAGCGCTCAGAAGAGCTTCAGCTGCTCGGGCTTCTTCCCCGCCGCGACCTCGACCGCCTCCGGCTCCTGGGCGGCCTTCTTCCCGCGACGCTTGCCGGGCCCGGCGATGTCGCGCACCAGCGCCGATTCGCGCTGAAAGAAGCCCTCGGTATGGAACGAGTCCTCGAGATCGAGCAGCTCGTAGTCGAGGTGGTGGCAGAGCTCGTGGAGCAGCGTCCTCAGGAAGGTGCGGAACGCGACGACGTGCTTCTTGGCCGCGGTGCGCATCCAAACGTGGATCACCGGGGTCGCGTCTTCCTCGCGCACGTACAAGCCGTGGAGCTCCGATTCGGCGTCCGACGGTCGCACGTCGAGGACACGTACCGAGACGGCTCCGACCCCGAGCTGATGAGATGCGAGCGAGAGGAGCTTCTGCGCGCCTCGCTCCACCGCGACGCGATCGTCCGCTGCCAGCGCAGACTCCAGCACCTTCGCCGCGTCGCGGAGCGCCGCCGCGTCCGGAAGAACGATCCGATCGTATTCGTCGCTCTTCCGATAGGTCCGCTTGTCGGCCTTGGAGAGGCGGTAGTAATAGGGGAACGGCATCGCCGTCAGCCCTTCATTGCTCGTCGGCGCTCGGCGCGTCCTTGCCGCGACCGAAGACCTTGGAGCCGGGCGGCACCGAACGCACCAGCCACACGTTGCCGCCGATCACGGAGCCCTTCCCGATGACGGTGTCGCCGCCGAGGATGGTCGCGCCCGAGTAGATGGTGACGTCGTCCTCGATGGTGGGATGACGCTTTTCACCGTGCTCGCTCGGAGGACTGCTCCCGTTCCTCCCTTTTCGCCCGGGGACCGAGAGCGCACCGAGGGTCACGCCCTGGTAGACCTTGACGCGATCGCCGATGACGGCGGTCTCGCCGATCACCACACCGGTGCCGTGGTCGATGAAGAAGGACTTGCCGATGGTGGCACCCGGGTTGATGTCGATGCCCGTGCGCGAGTGCGCGTCCTCGCTGATGATGCGCGGCAGCATCGGTGCGCCGAGTCGGCGGAGCTCGTGCGCGATGCGATAGGCGGTGAGCGCCTTGATGGCGGGATAGCTGAAGACGACCTCCTCGACGCTGAGCGCCGCAGGGTCGCCCTCGTAGGCCGCCATGACGTCGAGGTCGAGCATCGCGCGGATCTTCGGCAGCGCGCTGAAGAGCGCGAGCACCACGGCCTCGCCGGACCCGGCGGCAGGCGGCTTGGGGCTGCGACCGATCCAATGATCGTAGTTGGCGGCGCGCTCGATCTGCGCGACGAGCAGCTCGTGGGCCGCGTAGAGGTGCTCGGCGATGCCGTGACGGAGGTTGTCGCGGTTCAGCGGCCGGGTGCTGAAGAAGCCCATGTAGATGACGGGCTCGAGGTGACGCATCGCCTCGACCACCGCGCGGCTGTTGGGCAGCGCCGCGCTCTCGAGGTTGTCGATGGGCTGGCCCCCGTCGTAGCTCTTCACCACGGAGTCGATCGCCGTCTCCAGGTCTTCGTAGCGCTTGGGCTCGGGGCTCATGCTCTTCTCGGTCTCGTCGAAACCCAGCCGCCCCTGTAACATGCGGGCCGCTGGCCAGCTATGACTAGAGCCCCCGAGACGAAGCGGCAAGCCGACGCCCCGCCCGAAGCGCTCAAGAAGCGCATGGACGCCATCCGCAAACGGCTCAAGCGGGTGATGCCGGTCGCCCGGGTCGAGCTGGACTTCGAAACGCCCTGGCAGCTCCTGGTGGCGACCATCCTCGCCGCGCAGAGCACGGACGTGACCATCAACCGCGTCACGCCGAAGCTCTTCGAGCGCTACCCCACCCCGGCTGCGCTGGCCGAGGCCGAGCCGGAGGACGTACAGGAGATCGTCCGGCCCACCGGCTACTTCCGCAACAAGGCGGCCGCCATTCAAGCCGCCAGCAAGATGATCGCCGACGAGTTCGGGGGCGAGGTGCCCAGGACGATGGCGAAGATCACGCGCCTGCCGGGCGTCGCGCGCAAGACCGCGAACGTCGTGCTCGGCGCCGCCTACGGCCTCTCGAGCGGAATCGTGGTGGACACGCACGTCGGACGCGTGGCGCGGCGTCTGGGTCTCACCGACGCGCAGGATCCGGTGAAGGTCGAAGAGGCCCTGATGGCGCTGGTGCCGAAGCGGAGCTGGATCCTCGTGAGCCACCAGCTCGTCCTCCACGGCCGCTATCTGTGCAAGGCCAAGACCCCGGACTGCACGCACTGCCCCCTCGCCGAGCTCTGCGACTCCCGAGAGGCCGATCCCGAAAAGCGATGGACCGTGCGCGCCGACCGGGAGCGCGAGCTCATCGTCGGCGTCGGCTGAAGAGGAGCAGCGCGCCGAGGGCGAAGGCGATGGGAGCGGTCGCGCCTGGCCCCGACGCGCTCACGGCGCATCCTCCGCGACCGTCGGCCGGCGGCGTGCTGTCCGGAAGGGGGAAGCAGCCCGAGACCTCACCAGCGGGGTTGCAGGAGAAGCCGTCCGGGCAGTCCGCGTCCGCCGTACATACGCGCGTGCACGTGCCCGCGCAGATGCCGCTTCGACACTCGAGGTTTTGTGCGCATGGATCACCCAGCGCGAGGCCGGAGGGGAAGCACAGCCCGTCCTGACAAACGGCGTCGCCGGCGCAGCTGCCCAGCGGGCACTCGGCGAGGCACACGTTCTCGCCATCCACGGGGGCGCAGACCGGCGCGGTGTCCTCGCACTCGAGGGAGTCGGTGCACGGCCCGAAAGGCGGCACCGCCGCGCCCGAGACGCACACGCCGCCGCTGCATCGGTTCCCCGTCGGGCAGTCGCCGTCGGCCGTGCAGCTTCGGGTGCAGGCGGCGGCGCGGCAGATCATCCCGATGCACTCCGAATCGTCGCTGCATGCCGAGCCGAAGGGGAGCGGATCGCCCGGCGCGGGCACCACGCAGGAGCCGCAGGGGAAGCCTTCGGTGATGCAGACCCTCCCGGTGGAGCACGGCTCGCCGCCCTCCTGGCACTGGCGCGCGCAGACGCTCGAGCCATCGTCGAGCTCGAAGCAGAAGTTGGTCTCGCAGTCGCTGTTGGCGGTGCAGGGCGTGTCCACCGGGGAGGGCCCGGGCGCGCCGGCGACGCAGGTGCCGACGTTGCAGCCCGTGACGTCGCAGACGTACCCATCGGGGCATCCCGGATCGGCGGAGGCCGACTCGCACTCCTGGATGCAGACCGGATTGCCGTCCACGACGCGACACATCCCGCTCACACACTCGTCGTCACCGAAACATGCATCGCCGATCTCGCCGCATCCGTCGTCGACCACGCCGTTGCAATCGTCATCGGCGCCGTTACAGGTCTCGGTCCGCGAGGTACACGGCGCCGTGCCGATCACACTCTCGATGAAGGGAACGTTGCTCGCCACCTCGGTGAAGTAGACCTCGGAGTCGGTGCAGTTCTCGTCGAGGCCGAAGCTGGTCACACCGGTGACGCGCCCTGCAGCGTCGATTGCCGGCCCGCCGCTGTCCCCCTGGCAGGTCCAGGAGGGACCGCCCGTGTCGAACACGCCGCGGAAGACCTCACGCACGCGGGCATTGCCCGAGAATTTCCGGCCGGAGGCGCTGCTGGTGGACGACGTCCGCCCGAAGCCCACGATGCGGAGGCGGTTTCGCGGACGCGGCTGCGCCCGCGCCACCTCGAGTGGCGGTATGCCGTGGCGCGAGGACGTCCGCAGAACCGCGACGTCGAGGCCCATCGACGCCTGATCGTCGGTGTAGACGCCGGGTGTGGTGGCGATCTGATCGACGACCTGGGTCGAGGTCGGCCGAGTGATGTCGTTGCCTGGGAGGACCCGGAAGCTCGACGCCCCGAGCGCGGTGAAGGTCCCGTCGGCGTTCTCGTTGAAGACGCAGTGCTTCGCAGTGAGCACGTGCCGATCGGAGATCGCCGTCCCCGAGCAGATGCCGATGATGGCGCCACGACCGTTGACCCGCACCACGGCGACCACCGACGGCTGGCCGGTCTCGCGCGTTCCCATGATGATGGGCGCGTTCGCCTCGCCCACCGGCTCCTCCGCGGCACACCCACCGAACACGACCGCCACCGCGATCAGCAAAAGACAAGCCGTACTGCGCATCCCCTGAATGGTAGCAGGCAGAGACCGCCGAGGGCAGGCGGCTCGAGACGTGCTCGGCTCAGCTCTTCTTGGCGATCTTCGCCCAGGAGTCGCGGAGCGCGATGGTGCGGTTCAGCACCGGTCGCGCCTCGGTTTCGTCGGGATCGAAGCAGAAGTAGCCGATGCGCTCGAGCTGGACGCGCGTCCCCGCCGGATGGCCGGCCAGGGCGGCTTCGAGCTTGGCGCTCTTTTGAAGCACCAGGGAGTCGGGGTTGAGCGCGTCGAGGAAGTCGCCTCCCTCCGGTACGTCCATCGGGTCTTCCACCGTGAAGAGCCGATCGTAGAGGCGCACTTCGGCCTCGACCGCGCGCGCCGCCGAGACCCAGTGGATGGTCCCGCGAACCTTGCGTCCGTCGGGCGCGTCCCCCCCGAGCGAGCCGGGATCCCACGTGCAGCGGAGCTCGACCACATGGCCGTCGTCGTCCTTGATCACGTCCTTCACCGTCACCAGGCAGCCATAGCGGAGGCGCACCTCTTTGCCGGGCGCCATGCGGAACCACTTCTTGGGCGCCTCCTCCATGAAGTCGTCGCGCTCGACCCACACCTCGCGCGTGAGCGCGACCTTGCGGGAGCCGACGCTGGCATCGTCCGGCGAAAGCGGCGCGTCCACTTCGTGGACGACGCCTTCCTCGAGGTTTTCGATCACCACCTTGAGCGGATCGATCACCCCCATGTAGCGCGGGCAGCGCGCGTTGAGATCCTCGCGGAGGGTGTGCTCGAAGAGGGTGATGTCGACGATCCCGTCGTTCTTCGACACGCCCACGCGCTCGCAGAACTTCACCAGCGCCTCGGGCGGGTAGCCGCGGCGACGCATGCCGGCGATGGTGGGCATGCGTGGATCGTCCCATCCGCGGACGTGCTTCTCCTTCACCAGCTGCAAGAGGCGCCGCTTGGAGAGCACCGTGTACGCCAGGTTGAGGCGCGCGAACTCGATCTGCTTGGGCGCTGGATCGGCGCCGACCGTCTTCAGGAACCAGTCGTAGAGCCCGCGGTGGTTCTGGAACTCGAGCGTACAGACCGAGTGGGTGATCCCTTCGATCGCGTCCGACTGACCGTGCGCCCAGTCGTACATCGGGTAGATGCACCACGCGTCGCCGGTGCGATGATGCGCGACCTTGCGAATGCGATACATGAGCGGGTCACGCAGCTTGAGATCGCGCGACTGCATGTCGATCTTCGCCCGGAGCACGTGCGCGCCTTCCTCGAGCTCGCCAGCGCGCATCTGCGCGAAGAGCGCGAGGTTCTCGTCGACCGTGCGATCGCGATAGGGGCTGTTCACGCCCGGCTTGTGGAAGTCGCCTCGGGTGGCGCGGATCTCGTCGATGCTCCGGCTGTCTACGTAGGCCTTTCCGGCTTCGATCATCTGGACGGCCCAGGCGTGGAGCTGCTCGAAGTAATCCGACGCGTAGAGCTCGGCGTCCCACGAATAGCCGAGCCAGCGGATGTCCTCCTTGATGGAGTCGACGTACTCGACGTCCTCGGCCTCGGGATTGGTGTCGTCGAAGCGCAGGTTGCAGGTCCCCCCGAACTCGGCGGCGAGACCGAAGTTGAGGACGATGCTCTTGGCGTGGCCGACGTGGAGGTAGCCGTTCGGCTCCGGGGGAAAGCGCGTCCGGACCTCGGAGACGCGCCCCGCCGCGAGGTCCTCCCGAACCAACTCCGCCACGAAATTTCCGGGACCTTCGTCCCCTTCAGCGGCTCGACTTTCCCTTTTTTCGGCCATGGGGCGTGCATGCTAACCACCCGCCCCGAGACCGTCGAGCTGTGCTTGGCGGCTCCGCCGGCGAAGCCCCTGAGCACGATTCGGTCGGGCAAGGTTTGCATTGTTAGGCAGCTCCAGTATCGCGCAAGACCCGGATCCGAAGCGATTTCGCGGACCCCAGGGCGGCATGCTCCGTGCTCTCACATCGGACCATGCACGCCTACTCACACGCCTTCCCACACGCCGCCGCCGACCACGACGACATGGACGAAGAGGCCACGGTGGTCTGCCCGAGCCCCTACCTCGCCATGATCGCCGATCAGGCCGAGGCCGAGGCGAGGCAGGCTGAAGAAGCCCAGGAGTTCGGCTACGCCGAGAGCGGCGTCATTCCCGCCAGCCGCACCAAGCTCGCGAAGGGCTACCCCTCGACGCCCGTGCAGCACACCTTCACCGAGCCGCTGCGAGGCTACCCGCAGGCCGCTGCCTTCGTGCCACGCCACGAGGAGACCGGCGTCTTCTGCACCGAAGAGGACGACGATGGTGGCTACGGCCCGACCATGGTGATGATGTCAGCAGCCACCGACGCCGACACCACCCTGCCCCCCACCCAGGCGATGCCGGCGGTGCAGCCGGCCGCCTTCGCCCCCACGATGGAGGCGCCGGTCTACCCGCCCTACCAGAGCCAGCCCTCCCTGCCGCCCACCATGGCCATGCCCGCCTTCAGCGCGCAGTCTGCTGCGCCCGCGCCCTCCTATGGGCACAACGTCGTCGCGCTCCCGGTGGTCGCCCCGGAAGCGACCCAGCCGCTCGTCGCAGACGCCGGGGGCGTGTCCTACGCGAACCAGAACCAGAGCCCCGCGTACTTCGCGGCGCCCATCCCCACGCCCGCGCCGCCCGCCGGGCCGAGCTCCGCGAACGCCGCGCCGAGCCATGCGCCCGCGACGCAGGCGACCAAGGAGCTCCGCGGCGGCCGCGCCCTCTTCGGTGCGCTCCTCGGCGCCATCCTCGGCGCCATCCTCTGGGGCGGCGTGGGCTGGCTGACCGGCGGCTACGAGTTCAAGTACGGCGCGATCCTCATCGGCCTCTTCACCGGCGTCGGCGCGGCGCAGCTCGGTGGGGGGCACAGCAAGGGCGTCGGCGCCCTCGGCGCGGTCTTCGGTCTCGCCGGCATCCTCACGGGCAAGGCGCTCTTCGAGATCCTCGTCCAGCCCCACCTCAGCCTCGGCGAGCACATCGCCTACCACGCGACGCCCATCGACCTGGTCTTCTATGGCGCGACCATCGTCACCGGCTTCGCCGTCGGCGCGGGCACCCTCGCTCCCCAGACCATCTTCCGCCGCGGCCGCTACGTCCTGCGCCGCTTCCTGCCCTTCGTCTAGAGACTGATGTCGTCGCCCGCTAGAAGCCGTAGCGCATCGTCACGAGGACGAGCTGGCGGCGGCCGTTGAAGCGGAAGACGGCGTCGTCGAAGTCGGGAGGACCGAAACGGGCGGGGGCATCTCTCGAGGTGCCCCAGCCTTCGCTGGGAATGCCGAGCGCGTTGCGGTCCATGCGGTGGTTGCCGTTTTCGTCGTGGCCGACGACGACGGCGTAGCGGCCCGCGGGGACGTGGCGGAAGACGCAGGTGGCCGTGCGACGGTTGCTGCGACCGAACTCCCCCACCACCTTCTGCACCGCCTTGTCGGGCTCGCCGGGGAAACCGTCCGAGCTGCGGAAGAGCAGGCACCCGACGTCCCCGTCGTCGTTGCGCAGGGCGACGATGTGAACCCTCAGGGTTCCTCCGCCGGTCGCCTCGGCGCCATCGCCGCTCTGCCCGCCTTCGCCGCCGCCCTCCTGCGCCTGGGCCACCGTCGCGGCGGTCAGAAGCAGGAGCACGGAGAGTAGACGGAGCCTCACGCTCTTCAGCCTAGCAGCCACGCGAGGCAGACGCGCAGCGGAGACGAAGATTCAATGCCGAAGAGGCTCGGCGCTGCGGAAACGCCCTACTCCTCGCCCTGGATCCGCGCGGTGCGGATGTAATCGAGCTCCGGAAACTCCGCCCGAAGGTAACGATTCCCCTCCATCTGGAGTCGGCCCTGGGCCGGGCCCCGCCCGCTGGGCGCCCCTTCCCCGTACCCGGCATACAGACGATCCACCACGCTCATGTCCCGCACCCGACCGAAGGGGGCGAAGCCCATCGGATCGAGGCGCGAGTTGTCGCCGAAGTTGATGAAGAACTGGGTGGCGCGGCTGTTCGGCATCCCCGTCTTGGCGAAGGTCACCATGCCGCGCGTGTTGGACTGGGTGACGGGGTCGTCCTGGATGTTGCGGCTGCGCCAGGCGCGGTTCACCGCGCCGTCGCCGTGAATGCCGACCTGCGCCATGAAGCCCTCGATCACGCGGAAGAACGCCGTGTCGTCGAAGTAGCCGAGGCGCACCAGGGAGTAGATCCGGTCGGCGCCCACGGGCGCCCACTCGCGATGGACGTCGATCAACACCTCGCCCTCGGTGGTGTCGAGGACGATGGTGAACTCGTCGGGCGCATGCTCGTCGGGGGGCGGGTCGAGCAGGCGCGCGCGGACCTCGGGATCCATCGCGGTCGGCGCCTCCGGGGGGGCGTTGGTGGGCGGCGGGGCGGTAGGCTCGGGACGCGAGGCGGGGCGCGTCTCGGCCTGCTGCTGGACCTGCTGGCGCTCGGACTCCGGCAAACGGCGGGCGGGGGGCGCGTCGCCGCGCGGATTGGCCCGGTCACAGGCGACGGCGAGACCGCCGGCGACGAGGGCCGTGAGGACGAGCAGCGTGGTGGACCTGGGGGGCATCATCCATTCCTCCGTGGCGGGAAGGGTAGAGATCCCGCGGGAGTTTGAAAACGCCTTCACGAGAGCCTTGGGCCCGATCTATACGGCCCCATGGCGACCGTCCACGAGAAGCTCGACGCATTGGCAGAAAGCCTGGCGAAGAAGGGAGACGACGGGCAGCGGCTGGAGCTCGTCCAGCGCGCGCGGCGATTCAAGCGCAGCTGGGTGGAGATGGCCGAAGCCATCGCCTGGGTTCGCGACACGGGCGCCTACGAGCGCTGGGGCTATCCCGATCTCCACAGCTACTGTCACGAGGAGCTGCACATCCGCGGCACCACGGTGGACAAGCTCACTGGCGGTTACGCGACGCTCCGCGAGCATGCACCGCAGGTGCTGCGGCGCGACGGCGTCGCCAGCGAGATCCCCAGCGTGGACGCGGTGGACTACTTCGCGCAGGCGCTCAACCCCAAGCCCAACCCGAAGCGGCCGCTCCCCGAGCCCGATCCGGAGGTGATCCGCGAGCTCAAGACCGCCGTCTTCGATGACAACAAGCCGGTCGCCGTGCTGCGTCGCGAGTTCAATCCCGTCCTCAAGGCGAAGCCCGACGGCGCCGAGGCCCTCGAGCGCATGGAGCGGGCCAGTGCAGCCGCCCGCCGGCTCACCTCCCTCGTCGACAAGATCGACGATCTGTCCCCGGACGTCGTCGCGAAGGTGCAGCGGACCCTCGCCAAGCTCACGGACGAGCTCGACGAGCTCATCCCTCCGGCGCGCGACCGCGTGTACCCGGCGCAAAAGGCGAGCTGACCCCGTGACGCAGTGCCTGTCGTACTCCCTCGTCGTCGTCTCGCTCTTCGCGGCCGCGTGCGGCGCGACCGCATCCACCGGCCCCGAGAGCACCACCCTGCAGATCGGACATCGGGTCGGCGGCGGGCGGGTGGCCGGCGCGAGCCCCATCGAGCTCTCGCTCTCCACCGGCATGTTCGCCGACCTCGAGATCTTCGAGCCTGGCGCCCTCGAGGGCGGCGGCTACGCGCAGGAAGCGGAGAACATCAGCCCGGCGGTCATTCAGAGCGCCATCTCCTCGGACGAGACCGTCCTACACATCGACTCCTTCCGCGGGAGCTACGCGAAGATCGAGGGCCTGCGGCCAGGAACCGTCGACGTCACCTTTCAGACCGATCACGGCACCCGCACCTTTCAGATCCACGTCGCGGAGCCCGCGCTGGTCGAGCTCGACCACTTCGTCTGGGACCGGCTCCCGGAAGGCGCGCAGGTCGCCTTCGTGCGCGGCGGCATCGCGCGCTTCGGTATGACCCGACGGGACATGGCGCACCGCGTCCTCGGCGGGTACGGCGCGGCGCTCCCGGTGCGCGTCGATCCGCCGCGCGCGGCGCGGCTCTCGATCCGTGACGGCGACGTGGAGCGCGTCGACGTCCACCTCGAGCAGGACGCGGAGGAGGTGACGCTTCGCCCCCTGGGAGGTCATCCGGTGACCTTCCCGATCGTCGACGCAGCCGAGGATGACACCTGGGGTGTGTCGGCGATCGATCCGGAGGGTGGCGAGATGCCGCTCGACGGCATGGAGCCCGGACGGCGGACCCTGGTCAGCGTCTGGTCCAAGCGCACCGACGGCACGCGCCTCTTCGGACTGGTCGGGCGCGCCTCCTTGGTGGCGCTCGATCCGGCGGTCTGTGAAACCGAGAACCTCGAGGACGTGTACGGCGACGGGGTCTACCGCGTGGACGCGCTCACCGATGGCGAGTGCCGCCTGGAGATCCAGATTGGCGACCTCACCATCCCGGTCGCGTTCCCGGTCGGGAGCGGGACATCCGCGCCCGCCGAGACCGCGGGGACCCCCGATGAGCCGGCCGAGAGCGAAGAGGAAACCTCAGCGGAGTGAGCTCACGTCGACGGCGACCGGCGTCGTCCGGAGCGCCCGCGTGCCGTCGCCGAGCTGACCGTGATCGTTCTGCCCCCAGCAGTAGACCTCGCGGCCGATGGTCACGGCGCAGGTATGACCGCGCCCGGCAGCGACCCGCACAACGCCTTGTTCGAGACCGATCACGTCGACCGGCTCGGTCCGCTGCTCCATGGTCCCGTCGCCGAGCTGGCCGAAGCTGTTGTCGCCCCAGCACTTCACGCCGCCCGCGGCGGTGGTCGCGCAGCTGTGCTGCCAGCCGGTGGTGACGTGCGTGACGTCGACCCCGTCGAGAATGCGCACGGGCTGCACACGCGCCTCGAGATCGCCGGTTCCCAGCTGACCGTGATCGTTGTGCCCCCAGCACACGGCGCGGCCGTGGCCGGTGGCGCAGGCCTGATGTCCGCTCACCGCGAGCTGGCGCACGTCGTCGAGCTCGAGCACCACGTCGTCTTCGCCGAAGGTGAGACGCTCGGGATCGTCTTCGGCCGCGCTGAAGGTGAAGCACTGCCCGTCGTCGGGGCCGGAGAGGGTGCACAGCCAGTCCAGGCCCACGTCGAGGTAGCGCGCGGGATTGCGCGGCGCGAGCTCGACGGGGCGGCCCGAAGCGATGCCCTCCGCGTTGGGCCAACAGAAGACGCGCCCGGGCAGATCGATGGCACACACGGTGCGGCCGACGGCGATCGAACGGATGACGCCGTGGATGCCCTCGAGCGCGGTCGGCGGCCGAAGAGCGCTCGCGCTCCCGCCCCAGCAGCTCGCGCCCCCTCCCTCGTGCAGCGCGCAGGTCGAGGACATGCCCGCGTCCACGTCGATGGCGTTGTCGATCCGCTCGACCCACACCGGCGTGAGCCGCTCCTCCTCCGTTCCGTCCCCGAGCTGGCCGAGGGCGTTGTCGCCCCAGCAGGCGACGGTCCCCTCCACGCTGATCGCGCAGGAATGGGCGGCGCCGGTGGTCACCTCGCGAAACTCGGAGCGCCGCCGCGCCTCGCGCTGGTCCGCGACCTCGTCGTCCCTGAGCGCGGGTCGGGGGCTCTCGCTCGCGCCCCCACACCCGCCCGCGAGCAGGACGAGCGAGATCAGCTCAATCTTCGAAGTTCGGCGCATCCGTGGCGAAACGATAACGGATTCCGAACTGGATCGTGTACCCGCCCTTTCCACCGAGAGGATCGGGCCCATAGACCTGCGGTAGGACGCGCAGGCGCAGCTCGAGATCCGGCCAGAGCTGCGCGCCCACGGCAGCGCCCGCGCGCACGATGAACGCCTGCCGCTCCACGAGGTGAACGAGCTCGGCCATCGGCTGCACGTACATCGACGCGTTCGGCCCGAAGCTGATTCGATAGCCAGCCGTGGCTCCCCAGTTCCACGGCGGCGCGGCCACCAGACGCAGGATGTTGTCGTAGACGTAGAAGCCGTCGTCGACGAGGGCGAGGTAGGTCCCGGTGATCACGGAGCGAAAATCGCCGGGCCCCAGGGGGATCTTGAGCACGAGCTGCGCCTGGAGCGCCAGCGAGCGCGAGGGAGGTCCGGCGCTCGATTCGAGATCGAGGGGCGCGTAGCTCTGCCTGGGAGCGAGGTAGCTCTGCGAGAATGTGAAGACGTAGCGCCCGCCCACGCGGAGCTCGATGAAAGGAAGCGCCGCGTGAAGTCCGAGGTAGCCGCCTATGTAGCTCGTGCTGATCAGCGGCTCGAGCTCGAGCCCGACCCAGCTCCAGTGGGGCCGCCCGTAACCGACCTGAAAGCTGGGACGGAGATAGAGGTAACCGAAGTCGACGATGCCCCCCACGAACCACCGCGGCTCCCCTCGCTGCCAGTACCGGAGACGCTCGGAGGAGATTGGGAGGAAGACGTCGCCCATCGACGGCTCGCGAATCGGGCGCGTGGAGGACTCGACGTACATGTCGGCATCCGTGCCCGTGCCCGCGCCCGTCTCCGTCTCCGAATCCGCCTCCGAATCCGTCTCCGTCTCAGCCCCCGCCCCGTCCTGAGCGAGCGCCATCGTCGGCGTCAGCAACAACAGCAACATCCATACGAGGAGCCGCATCAGAAGCTCCCGAAGATGCTGGCGCCGACGGGCGTCGGCAGGAAGGAGACCGAGACGTGCTCGTTCTCGATGGTGAGCGGGGCGTCGTCGTGGCCGTAGTGCAAGAGGTACGGAAGTAGCAGACCGACGCCGGTACCCATGATGGCGCCGGTGATGACGTCGGTCGCGTAGTGCATGTCCCCCATGATCCGCAGCAGACCGGTGACGCCGGCGAGGACGAGGCTCGACACGCAGGGGATCGCGTCCGCGACGCCGCCTCCGTAGAGGTCGAGGTACGCGTGGTTCATGCAGACGAGCGCCGCGCTGGCGAAGGACTGAGACGTGTGGCCGCTGAAGAAGCTGTAGTAACGAACGCTCCCGTTACAGAGCCCGGCGTCTCCCGGCAGGTCGTCGGCGCCGGGCCCGCCGCAGGTGCGGGCGTAGGGACGCTCTCGGCTCATGAGGACGTTGGCGGTGGTCTGCAGCGCGAGGATGAAGGTGACGACCTCGGCGTGCATCAGGATCATCTGCACCGCGACGTCGGCGGAGTCGTGCATCCACGCCGCGACCAGGAGCGCGTCGACCAGGGTCGGATAGCTGGTCAGGAAGGTGAGCAGGACGTCACTGACGTCGCGCGCCGTCTCGCGGCCGAGCTCGTTCCCCACGCGGAGGGTGTTGCGCGCGCCCTCGTCGAAGAGCACGCCGCCCTGGGTCGGATTGTCCGAGCGCGGCCCGATGCCCATGTTGAGCCCGGCGATGACGGCGGAGGTGCCGACCATCAGATAGTTCAGGACGCCCGAATCGTCCCCACTTCGGCTCCCAGGTCAGGCGGGGCATCATCGGCTCGGGAAGCGCGGGCTCGGTCTCGACGACGGTCCCTTCGATCGTCTCGTCGACGTCTGCGACGGGGGCGGCAGTCTCCGTCGCCGCGTCCGTCTCCGTCGCCGCGTCCGTCTCCGTCTCCGTCGCCGTTTCCGCGTCCGTTTCCGTCGCCGCGTCCGTCTCCGTCGCCGCGTCCGCCTCCGTCTGCGTCGCGGCGTCCGTCTCCGGTCCCGAATCGGCCGACGACACGCTCACCACGCCTGCGTCAGCGCCCGCGTCCTGGGCCTTCAGGCTCACGGGCATCGCCCACGAGGCCGTGGCGAGGGTGATCAGACAGACGCGCCGGGCCAGCATCGACAAACCCTTGCTTTACGCGGGAAGGGTCCGAGCCGTCAACGATGGCTACGCTCTGCGCGGAGGTCGCGGCTGGACGCGGGCGAGGCTGTATGATGGGCGCCTCGTGGCGCGCGCGAAAAGTCTTCGCCAGAAGGGCTCGGAGTCGAGGGTCCGTGGCCGGCGACGCAAGATCTTCCGCGTCGCGCTCGTCTTGGTAGCCATCCTCGCCGCGCTCCTCCTCATACCGGAGCCGGCGCCGGACACCCCCGTGCCCGCCGACGCCGAGCCTTTCGTGTGGGATCAAGACGCGCTCTGGGAGGCGCTCGAAGCGCGCTTCATCGACGCGCGGCGCGCTGGCTGCGTGCGCGCGGAGGCGCCCATCACCTCGCATCTATCCGCGCTCTCGGCCGATGTCCTGTGGCTCGAAGGAGGCGGCTACGGACCGAGCGATCCGCGGCTCGACGCGATCTTGGAGCACGTCTTTTCGGCGGCGCCCCTCGTCGCCGCCTGTCCCGCGCGGAGCGAAGAGCTCGTGCAGCGGGTCGTTCGACTGCGCGCCGCGCTCAAGAGGACCAGCCGCGAGTGGGACGTGTCGGAAGCGGTGGCGCGCCGGCGCATCTATCGCCTCCTCTACGGGAGCCGCACCGCGATCGAAGAGGTGATGCTCCAGATGGATCGCTCGGCGCTCTCGCCGGTGGTCATGGGTACCCCCGAGCCCTCGCGCACGCCCGCCGCCGAGCTCCTCGGCATCGAGGTGCACAGCGGAGACATCCTGGTGTCGCGTGGCGGCGCACCCACCAGCGCCTTGATCGCGCGCGGAAACGACTACCCAGGCAACTTCTCGCACATCGCGCTCCTGCACGTCGGCGAGGACGGCGAAGCGCGCGTGATCGAGGCACACATCGAAGTGGGCGTCACCGTCTCCTCCCTCGAGACCTACCTCGCCGACGAGAAGCTGCGGGTCATGGTGCTGCGCCTCGCGCACGACCTGGACGCGATGGTCGACGATCCCATGCTGCCGCACCGCGCCGCCGAGGCCGCCCTCGCCGAAGCGCGCGCGCGCCACGTGCCTTACGACTTCGCCATGCGCTACGACGAGCACAGCGCGATGTTCTGCTCCGAAGTGGCGTCGGCGCCCTACGCCGACCTCGGCGTGGATCTGTGGGAGGGACTGACCAGCATGTCCTCGCGGGGCGTAACCTCGTGGCTCTCGCGTTTCGGGGTGGAGCAGTTCGTGACGCACGGCCCGTCGGACCTCGAATACGATCCGAAAGTGGTGGTGGTGGCCGAGTGGCGTGACCCGGACGCGCTCTTCGACGACCACGTCGACAACGCCGTCATCGACGCCATGCTCGAAGGCGCCGAGCGCGGCGACCAGCTCGACTACGACTACCGAATGCTCCCCCTGGCACGGCTGGCCAAGTCCTACAGCGTGCTTCTCAACCTCTTCGGCGACGCGGGACCCGTCCCGGAAGGCATGAGCGCGACGCGTGCGCTTCGCGCCGAGTGGCTCTCCGCGCGACATGCGAAAGTGAAGGAAGGCGTGCTCCGGCGTGCCGAGACCTTCCGCCAGCAGCAGGGCTACACACCTCCCTACTGGGACCTGGTCGACATGGCCCGCGAATCCCTGGGGACGCTAGATTGACAATTGACTTTCGCCCCCACCAAGCGAATCCCTGGGGACGCTAGATTGACAATTGACTTTCGCCCCCACCAAGCGAATCCCTGGGGACGCTAGATTGACAATTGACTTTCGCCCCCACCAAGCGATTTAGGAAAAAGGCACCCGCACCACGGGCGAAAGTCAATTGTCAATCTAGCGTCCCCTCTCTCCCTCCGCTCCACGGGCGAAAGTCAATTGTCAATCTAGCGTCCCCCTCTCTCCCCCCGCTCCACGGGCGAAAGTCAATTGTCAATCTAGCGTCCCCCGCGTCCCCTCCTAGACGGGGAAGAGGCGCTCTTTGGCGTTGGCGCTGATCAGCTGCACCGCGGGGTGCTTGATGCGGCGCTCGACGGTGATGGCGTAGAAGCGCTCGACCACACCGTGGGTCGATCCGACCGGTCTGACGCGATACGCGTCGCAGATCTCGTCGGCGAAGGCGCTCGGGCCAGGGAAGATGCCCGCGCCCTCGGCACCGAAGGCCTTCAGGAGCGCACTGTCTTCGAACTCGGCCACGATCTGCGGGCGGATGTCGAGATCGGAGAACCAGTGCTCGAGCGCGCGCCTCAGAAGCGTGTTCTCGGTGGGCACGAGCAGCGGCGCTCCGTCGAGTGAGGAGGGGAAGTTGCGCTCGTACTTCCGCGCGAGCTTGGCCGTCGCGAAGAAGCCGACGTCGGTCTCACCGAGGAGGTGGTTGAAAGCTCGAACGCTCGCATGCCCGGCGATGGGCTCCTCAGCGATCACCAGATCGAGATCGTGGACCGAAAGCTCGGCGAGGAGGCGTTCGGTCTTGTCCTCGCGGCAGACCACGCGCACGCTCTCGTCCATCGTGAGCGCCGGTTCGATCAGGCGGTGCAGGACGAGCTTCGGGACCAGATCGCTGACGCCGATCGTCAGCTTCTGAGGAGCGCGCGCGGTACGCCCCGCGATGACGTCCTGCATCTCGCGCCCGAGCCCGAAGATCTCGCCGGCGTAGCGATGCGCGACCTTTCCCATCTCGGTGAGCTCGAGGTTTCTACCCGAACGCCGGAAGAGCTTCTCGCCCAGCGCTTCCTCAAGCATCTTCACCTGGCCGCTGATCGTGGGCTGAGAGAGTCGCAAAGTCTGCGCGGCCGCCGTGACCGACCCCTCTTCGGCAACGGTCCAGAAATAGAAGAGGTGGTGATAGTTCAGCCACGCCACGGGCCAACCCTAGATTCGTTTTTTTCGAATATCAATCTCCATATTATCGATTTGTTCGCATCGTTGGCGAGCCTTAGAGGTGTACCCGGTGATGGAATCACTCGGTAGCACGGGAAGTGACGGCTCTCGGCCCTCGCTTGGTCTCGACCGCGATTGGCTACAGACCCTCCTCGAACGGGTCGCGGATCGAGCGGGGGCGACGCCTACTCTCGAAGCCATTCGGCGAGCGGTCACGCGCGCCGAACGCTGGATGGAGGCGCATCCGCTCACCACGGTGGAGCGCGCCGTCACCGATCTCGGCCTTCGCGCGCGGATGTTCGAAGGGACGGTCGCGGATCTTCGCGCCTCGGTGGGTCCGGAGCACCCGGCGGTCGCAGTCGACGACAGCGGGGGCTGGATCCTGGTCGTCGGCCGCCAGGGCTTTGGCACCGAGGTCGAGACCTGGGCGAGCGCCGAGCCCAGAGTCCTGTCCCGAGACGGGCTCCACGCCCTCTTGCCGGAGGACGCCGCCGGAACCATTCGCTGGTTGGCCATCGATCCGCCGTCGCTTCTGCCCGCGAATGACGGGCCGACGTCGAGCCATCCGACCTCGCCCTGGCTTCGACTACAGCGCCTGGTGACGCGAGAGCGGCAGGACATCGTGGTGGTGCTGCTCTACGCCGTCGGTGCAGGCCTCCTCACTCTGGCCACGCCGATCGCGGTTCAGGCCCTCGTCAACACCGTCGCCTTCGGAACGCTGCTCCAACCGGTCCTCGTCCTCAGCGTCCTCCTGCTCGCCGGCCTCGCGTTCGCGGGCGTGCTCCGGGCACTACAGGCGTGGGTGGTGGAGATCCTGCAGCGGCGCATCTTCGTCTCGCTGGTCGACGATTTGTCGCACCGCCTGCCGCGGGTTTCTCTGTCGGCCTTTTCCCGTGCCCACGGGCCCGAGCTGCTCAACCGCTTCTTCGACGTCTTCACCATCCAGAAGGCCGCATCCTCGCTGCTCATCGGCGGCCTCGAGGTGGTGCTGACCGCCGCGGTCGGGATGCTGGTGCTGGCCTTCTACCACCCGCTCCTGTTGGCCTTCGACGTGATCCTGATCCTGCTCGTCTGCGTCATCCTCTTCGGCCTCGGGCGCGGCGCCACCCACACCGCGGTCGCCGAATCGAAGGCCAAGTACGCCGTCGCAGGCTGGCTCGAGGAGGTCGCGCGCCATCCCGCGACCTTCAAGCTCGCCGGCGGCCCGGCGCTCGCGCGCGATCGCGCCGATGTGCTCGCTGCCGACTACATCCAGAGTCGCGAGCGCCACTTCCGCGTCGTCTTCCGTCAGCTGGTCGGTGCGCTCTCGCTCCATGCCTTCGCGAGCGCCGGCATCCTCGGCATCGGCGGCTTTCTCGTGATCGACCGGCAGCTCACCCTCGGGCAGCTCGTCGCGGCGGAGCTGATTGTGACGATGGTCGTCGCCTCCTTCGCCAAGGTCGGCAAGCACCTCGAGACGGTCTACGACCTCCTCGCCGCCCTCGAGAAGATCGGGCGTCTCGTCGACCTCCCCATGGAGTCCGGCGGGAGCGCTCCCTGTGTCGCGAACGACCCCCGAGGCGCGCGCGTCGAGACCCGCGAACTCGCGCTGGCCCCTGGTGACAGGGCCCTGCTGGTCGACCGAGACGCGGGCCAGAGCCCGATCGTGGACGCGATCCTCGGGCTCCATCGCGACGGCGATCGGCGGGTGAACATCGATGGCGTGGACCTCGACGATCTCGACGCCGAGGGTCTCCGCGCGCGGGCTGCGCTCGTCCGGGGCGCGGACGTGGTGGCTGGTACCGTCTTCGACAACGTCGCCTTCGGTCGTCGCGGCGTCGACGTCACGCGCGCACGCGCGGCGCTCGATCGGGTCGGCCTCGGCGAAGAGGTGAGCCGCCTCGAAGACGGGATTCACACCCGACTGATGCCGGGAGGCGCGCCGCTGTCTCCGTCCCACGCGCTGCGTCTGGTCGTGGCCCGTGCGGTGGCAGGCGACCCGGCCCTGTTGGTCATCGACGGCGCCTTGGACGGGCTCGACGCCGAGACCTGCGAAGAGCTGCTCGGCGTGCTCCTCGCCGAAGATGCGACCTGGACCCTTCTCGTGGTGACCCACTCCGAGACCCTGGCGCAGCAGATTGACCGCGTGCGTGTGATGAAGGACGAAGACTGAAATGCCCTCCACCGCCCATCCCTACCGAAGCCCCGGGCTCTCCTCGGCGCGCCTCGTGCCGCCGCCGACGCGAGCGCGCCGGGTCGCGTGGACGCTGGCCGCGGCCTTCGGCGTGTTCATCGTCTTCGCGCTCTCCTCCCCCTGGCAGCAGAGCGTGCGCGGCACCGGGCGGGTCATCGCCTACGCGCCTCTCGAGCGGCGTCAGGCCCTCGAAGCGCCGGTCACTGGGCGGGTCGCCGAATGGTTCGTGCAGGAGGGAAGCGTCGTGAACGAAGGGGACCCCGTCGTCCGCCTCTCCGACAACGACCCGTTGCTCATGGCGCGGCTCGAGGCGGAGCGGAGCGCCATCGCCGAGCGACTGCGGAGCTACGAGGATCGCGCTGCAGCGCAGGCGGCGCGCATCGACGCCGTGAGCCGGGCGCAGGACGGCTCCATCGAGTCGCATCGCGCCGACCGCCGCGCGGCCGAGCGCGCGGTCGAGGTCGCGGACCAGGCCGAGCAGGCCGCCACAGCGGCCCTGCGCACCGCGGAGCTCAACCTCACGCGCCTCACCTCCCTCTACGAGCAGGGCCTGGCCTCGGCCCGGGATCGCGAGCTCGCCGAGCTCGCCCACGCGCAGGCGCGGACGGATCTCGACGCCCGACGCGCCCGCGCGCGCGCCGTCCGCGATCAGCTCTCCTCCGCGGGGGCATCGGTGGACCGCGCGCGCGGCGAGCGGGACGCCGAGCTGGAGGGTGCGCGGGCGTCGCTGCGCTCCGCCGAGAGCGACGTCGCCGCGATGCGGGCCGCCCTCGCCCAGCTCGACGTGCGGATTCTCGCGTCAGGAGGCCCAGGTCGTCACCGCGCCCCGCGCAGGCACCATCTTCCGGCTCGTCGCGAATCAGGGCGGTGAGCAGGTCAGCGCCGGCGACACGCTCGCGCTCCTCGTGCCCGACACGGAACAGCGCGCGGTGGAGATCTGGGTCGACGGAAACGACGCCGCGCTGATCAGCCCTGGCCGCTCCGTGCGCCTTCAGTTCGAAGGGTGGCCCGCGGTGCAGTTCACGGGCTGGCCCTCGGTCGCGGTGGGGACCTTCGGCGGACGCGTCGCCTTCGTAGACGCCACCGACGACGGCAACGGTGACTTTCGCGCGGTGGTGGTCCCCGATCCGGACGATGAGCCCTGGCCGAGCTCTCGCTTCTTGCGGCAGGGCGCCCGCGCCAACGGTTGGGTCCTCCTCGAGAGGGTGAGCGTCGGCTTCGAGCTCTGGCGGCTGCTCAACGGGTTTCCCCCGAAGCTCGGCACGCCCCCCTCCGAGAGCGTAGGTGCACCGCGATGAGCCGCGCGTGGTCCATGCTCCATCTGATCGCCCTGGCTGTGACGGGCGCTCCCGAGATCGCCTTCGCACAGGAGGAAGATCGCTCCTTTCGGAGCGGGGGGCCGCTGACGCTAGGCGCGGTCCTCGCCTCGGTAGAGACGCATCATCCGGCGCTGATCGCCGGGCGGGAGCAGATCCGCGCCGCGGAAGGCGAGGCGCTCTCCTCCGAAGGCGCCTTCGACCTCTCCCTCGTCGCGGACGGCTACGTCGCGCCCCTCGGCTACTACGACTGGGGGCGTGCGCGGGTCGGCCTCGAGCAGCCGACGCCCCTGTGGGGTGCGCGCTTCTACGCTGGCTGGCGGATCGGCTCTGGCGAGATCCCCGCCTATCGCGGCGGCTACGGCACCCTCGACGGCGGTGAGCTCTCGGTGGGCGCGCGGATCCCGCTCCTGCGCGACGGTCCCATCGACGCCGCCCGCGCGCGGCGTCGTCGCGCCGACCAGCAGGTCGACATCGCGGAAGCGTCGCTCTCGGAGGGGCGCCTGTCGCTGCGCCTCGATGCCTCCGTCGCCTACTTCCGTTGGGTCGCGGCTGGGCGGAGGTACGAGATCGCGCAGCAGCTGTTGTCGATCGCGGAGACGCGTCAGGCGCAGCTCGCGGCCAAGGTCGAGGCGGGACACCTTCCCGCGATCGAGTCGCTCGAAAACCAGCGGGTGGTCGTCGCGCGACGCACCGCGCTGGTCTCGGCCGAGCGCGCAGTGGAGCAGGCGGCGATCGCGCTGTCCCTCTACTACCGAGACCGCGCCGGCTCGCCTCGGGTGCCAGGGGCCGGTCGCTTGCCGCGCGATCTCCCACCGCTGGCCGCGCTCCGCTTCGATCTCCGGACGGCCGTCGATCGCGCCTGGAACGACCGGCCCGAGTCCGCGCGCTATCAGGCCAGAATCGCCCAACAGGAGGTGAGCCTCTCGCTCGCGGAGAACGCGCGCGCGCCTCGGATCGACTTCGGCATCGGGGCTTCGGTCGACCTCGGCGACGGAACCGACGCCCAGCGCGAGGTGCTGGGCCCCGCCGTCGTCGAGGCCTCACTCACCTTCGCCCTCCCCCTTCAGAACCGAGAGGCCCGGGGGAACGTCGTGCGCATCGATGCCGAGCTCGCGGGCCTCACGGCCGAAGCGCGCCTGGCCAGAGATCGCGTCGAAGCGCAGGTGCGTGACGCTCACAGCGCGGTCCGCGCCGCCGAGCGCTCCCTCTCTCTGGCGCGCGAAGCCGCCGACGTCGCCGACGCGGTCGCCGCAGCGGAGCGCACGCGCTTCGAGTTGGGGGCGACCCAGCTCTTCGTGGTGAACCTCCGCGAGGAAGCCGCGGCGGCAGCGAAGGCGGTGGTGGTGGACGCCGAGGCGTCACTCCACGTAGCCCACGCGGCCCTCGACAGAGCGCTGGGCAGGCGCGCGGAGTGATCAGCTCCTCTCGGCACCCCGGGAACCACTGTCGATCTGCGCCACCGTTGACGCCGCGGGCCCACGCCCCTAGCGGTGCGAGTGTAGTATCGCCGTCGTGCGTCTCGGCCTGCTGTTGCTTCTCTCGCTGATCGCTGGCCTCGGGTGCGACGGTGGCCTCGAGCTCACCGTCGATCTGAAGACCGACTACGTGCCGGGAATCGAATTCTCCCAGGTGGCCACCGAAGTGCTCTGGGGCGGCGGGGGAGCACGCGCCGACACGGCGGTCGACGCTGAACGAGACGGGCTCCTCGGGATTCGAGTGGCCGAGATCGGGGGATCGCGGCGGGCGCCGTCACGGTTCGCACGCGCGGCGCCGGCCTACTGCGACCCCAGCACCGACTGCGCGGCTCGACCCACGGCGCGCACGCGTCTCTCCCACGTCCAAGACTACGACCCGCCGGAGCTCCAGCGCGCCAACATCATGACGGTCGTCACCACCCCCTGATGACGTTGTTCAGCGCGGCCTGTCGATCTGCGCCACCTGGTGCGCCGGCGCCTGTTTTCGGCGGCGCGCTGACGATCCGTGCCGCCGCTGTGATCAGGAGTGGCCGGACGCTGTCGCGCGGACCACCACACCACCGGTGAAAGTGCCGGCTTCGGTGTCTTTCACCACGCCCGGGAAGGCGAGCACCTTGTTGTGCATGGCGACGTAGACACCAGGGCTCACGAGCTGGACGGCGAGGAGCGCTTCGGTGAGGTTCTGGATCGCGTCGGTGGTGCGGAGCGCGTAGGGCTGCATCGCGCCGGTCAGGACGACCGGGACGGGAGGACGGCCGCCCGAGACTTCGTGGATGCGCTCGCCGGTGACCGCGAGGCGGTCGGTTCCATGCACCACCACCACGCCATCGTGGGCCTCCCCCATCGACAGGGCCGTGTTGGCGATGAGCGTGTGGTCCACCTCGCTCATGTCGAGGCTGTCCTTGTTCATCAGGGGGACCCGAACCAGCTCGACCCCCTCTGTTTGGAGCTGGGTGAGCATCACGTCCAACACGGAGACCTGGTTCGCCAGCACCCCGGAGAGCGAGTCGTAGGTCTTCTCGATGGTCCCGCCGGTGGAGATGAGGGCGATGCGTCGTTTCTCGTCGGCCATCAGGGGCGGCGGCGATCCTACGACAACCCCCCATGCTGGCCACGAAAGCTTCCGGATCGCCTGGCCAGCCGCGTCGATCTCGGCCGGAGTAGCCGCCGGCTACTTCGGTTGGCAGATTGAAATCACTGGCTTAATCGAAATGGTACGCCCATTGCGAAATCGCGGAAGCACCAACCGGAGCTTCCCCATGCATGCCCACCTTCGCCTCGCTTGCCTTCTCAGCCTCCTCGGACTCGGCGCCTGCGCCATGGGCGGCCCGGCCCCGGGCTCGCCCGGCCTCGGAGGCGGCGGCAAGGCCGATGACGCCTCGGACGACGCCGCCTGCATCGCCCGTGGCGGCGAGTACGACGGCGTCGAGCTCACCCGCCGCGAGGCGGAGCTGGTCCTCGACATGGCCAACAAGGCGTCGCAGGAAGAGCTCGATCGCGCGATGGGCGCGGGGCTCGACGCCGACACGGCACGCAGCATCGTCACCGCTCGCGCCGAACGCGGCACGCTCTGCAACGTGGGCGAGCTGGCGGACCTGCCGCAGGTCGGCCCCGCCAACCTCGAGCGCGCACGCCAGTTCAGCGCCGTGTGGGAGATCGCCGATGCTGGAGACGCCACCGTCGCGGACCTGATGGCCGACGGCGGCACCTACGACGGGACGCCCTTCACCGCCGGCGAGGCCTTCGTCGCCCTCGAGATGGCCTCGTACGCGAGCGCCTCGCAGCTCGACGCCATCCCCCACTTCCGCTCCGACGCCGCCCGCTCCCTGGTGCGCGAGCGGCGAGCCCGCGGCGGTTTCAGCAGCCTCGCCGAGGTCGCGGAGGTCTTCGGCGTCGGGACCCGGCACATGGAGTACCTGCGCGACGGCATGGCCGACTGGCGGATCTTCGCCCGCGCCGCGCTGACTCAGTGCGGGAGCCTCGACGCGCCGGTCGCCGCGGCCGAGACCCTCGCCGCGGCGTGCCCCGGCATCACCATCGAAGGCGAGACGCTCGCCGGCGACCTCGAAGGCATCTCCTTCACGCAGGAAGAAGCGGCGCTCACCCTCGATTTCGTGAACACCGCCGACGTGCGGACCCTCGACGCGATCCTCGACACGCGGGCGGCGCGGTCCATCGACGGAGAGCGCACCCAGAGCGCGATCTGCAGCCTCGACCGGCTGGGCAACGCCTATTACGTCGGGACCGAAGGGTTGCGGAAGCTGCGTCGCTTCTCGGCGACCTGGGAAGCCTTCAAGCGCGGCGAGGGCACGTTGGCCGAGCTGATGGCGCCCGCCAACGACCACGTCGACGGCGTCTCTGCCATGTCGATGCACGACCTCGAGCTCGTCCTCGACATGGCGAACACCGCCACCGAAGAGCAGCTCGACGCCCTCCCCCACTTTCGCTCCGACGCCGCGCGCAACGTGGCGGCGGCCCAGCGTCGCGGGTTCCGCTCCCTGGCGGACCTCGACGCCGTCGACCAGGTGGGACCAGCGCACATCGAGTATCTCGCCGAGGCCGTCTACCGCTGGCGGCGTTTCGTGCGCGAGGCCGAGGAGCGCCCCGCCTGCTCCGCCTTCACGCGCGATCCCGCCGTGGACGATCCGCCCGCGACCACCCCCATCCTCGACGCCCGCGAGGCGGAGAAGGTGCGCCAGTCCCTCGACGACATCTGTGGCGACACCTGGTGCGAGGGCGACTACAACTGGCACGTCAACGAGGTCTCCTGCCCAGGCGATGGCACCTGCGTCGTGCGGATGACCACCCAGGGCTACGATCCTTTCCCAGCGGACGTCCTGGATGGCCGCGATCCGGCGAGCCTCGAGCGCCGCGCCGAAGGGGAGTACGGAACCTACCGCGCGTCCATCGACGCGGCCGAGGACGGCGGGCTGGCGGTCAGCTGCGACATGAACAGCGGCTTCTACACCCGCGCGGACGCCATGGACGAGGTCCACGGCCGCTACAGCGACAAGATGTACGGGAGCGTCACCGACTGCGTCAGCGCCCTCGAAGAGATGATGTGGGCGCTCTGAGCCGGGGGGCCACCTGAACGATTGCCCTCCCCCACCCCGAATGCTTAAATCTGAGGGGTCGTGCCCTGGATTCTCTACCTCGGCCTCTTCGGGATGTTCATGTACGTCGTCTGGCGCGCCTCCAAGGGCAGCGTCGGCGGCGGTGCGCCCAGCGTCTTCACCTTCGGCAAGTCACGCGGAAGGCTGATCAGCGCAGACAGCTCGAAGACCACCTTCGCCGACGTCGCGGGCTGTGACGAAGCGAAGGAGGAGGTCAAAGAGCTGATCGGCTTCCTCGAGAGCCCGGAGCGCTTCCAGCGCCTCGGCGCGCGCATCCCTCGCGGTGTCCTGCTGGTCGGACCACCCGGCACGGGCAAGACGCTCCTCGCCAAAGCGGTCGCCGGCGAAGCGGGCGTCCCGTTCATCTCCATCAGCGGCTCGGAGTTCGTGGAGATGTTGGTGGGCGTCGGCGCGGCCCGCGTGCGCGACCTCTTTCAGAAGGCGCGGGACACGTCGCCCTGCATCGTCTTCATCGACGAGCTCGACGCCCTCGGGCGGAGCCGCGGCTCGGGTATGGGTAGCAACGAGGAGCGCGAGCAGACGCTGAACCAGCTCCTGGTCGAGATGGACGGCTTCGACGACCACGAAGCGGTGGTGGTGATCGCTGCGACCAACCGTCCGGAGATCCTCGACCCCGCGCTCTTGCGTCCGGGCCGCTTCGACCGCCAGGTGATGGTCGACGTGCCGGACCGCACCGGGCGCCTCGCCATCCTCGAGGTGCACGCCCGGAGCGTCCCCCTGGCAAAGGACGTGAACCTCGAGGCCATCGCCAAGATCACCCCCGGCTTCGCCGGCGCCGATCTGCGCAACCTGGTCAACGAAGCGGCGATCCTCGCGGCGCGGGGGGACCTCGACGCGGTCGACCAGAAATGCTTCCGGCGCGCGATCGACCGAGTGGTGGCCGGGCTCGAGAAGAAGAACCTGCTCTTGTCCGAGGAAGAGAAGCTGCGCACCGCCTACCACGAGGTGGGTCATGCGCTGTCGCACCTCCTCGCCGGGGGCAACGACGTGGTGCACAAGATCACGATCATCCCCCGCGGGCGCGCGCTCGGCTTCACCCTGGCATCGCCAGAACGCGAAGCCTACTCGTACACCGCGAAGGAGCTCCGGGCGAAGATGGTGGGCCTGCTCGGGGGCCGCGCCGCCGAGGAGCTCGTCTACGGCGAGTCGTCGACGGGCGACCAGAACGACCTGGAGAAGGCCACCGATTCCGCGCGCGCCATGGTGGTGGATTACGGCATGAGCGAAGAGGTCGGGCCCATCTCGGTCAGCTCGCGCCGACGCCCCATGTTCCTCTCCGGCAAGGACGGCGGCTCGGTCTCGGTCAGCCGCGAGATTGGCGAGCAGCTCGCCGACACCATCGACCGCGAGGTCCGTCGCTTCGTCGACGAAGCGCTCGCGACGGCGCACGCGCTTCTGGAGGAGAATCGCGCGTCCCTCGACCACATCAGCAAGGAGCTGGCGCGGGTCGAGGTGCTCGAGGGCGAGGAGCTCGAGGCGCTGATGAAAGAAGCGCGCGCCGCCCACGACGCCCGCGTGAACTGACCCGCTTGTGCGTTTGGAGCGCGCCCTCGATACTCGCCGCATGGAGACGACGGGCCAACACGCGCTCGAGGTCACCGGCGCCGGTGACACCCACATCGGGACCCGACCTCACAACGAGGACACGGTCATGCTTCGCCCCGACCTCGGTCTCTTTCTGCTGGCCGACGGTGCGGGCGGGCACAACGCGGGCAACGTCGCGAGCACCCTCGCGGTGAGCACCGTGGCTCACTACTTCGAAGAGACAGAGGACCGCGCGACCGTCGAGCCGGAGTACGACGCGGTGGGGCTCTCGACCGCGGCGCGCCGGCTGTCGACGGGGATCCATCGCGCGAATCGCGCGGTCGCGGACATCGCGAAGACCTCGAAGCGATACCGCGGCATGGGGACCACCATCGTGGCCGCCTTCTTCGAGCCCGACCGCAGCGTGGTGCACATCGGCCACGTGGGAGACAGCCGGTGCTACCGGCTTCGAAACGGGATCTTCGAGCTTCTCACGCACGACCACACGCTGATGAACGACGTGCTCGCGCTCCGCCCGGACATGCCTGATTCGCAGCTCTCGCGGCTGCCGCGCAACGTGATCACCCGCGCGCTCGGAATGGGCGACACGATCCGCGCGACCATCCGCACCTGGGAGCTCGCCGCGGGCGATCGCTTCGTCCTGTGCTCCGATGGGCTCACGGATCGGATCTCGGGCTACCAGATGGTCGACGCCCTGGAGCTGGCGAGCACGCCCGAAGAACAGGTACGCCTGCTCCTCGAGCTCGCCAAGGAGGGCCCGATGGACGACAACGTCGCGGCGGTGGTGATCGGCTGCGAATCTCGCGCCGGGCGTCGACGAGGCCCCGCGTCCCCAACGCAAGCACACCATCGGATACGAGGGGGGCACCGACGACGACTACCCGGAGATCATGGTCCTCGGCCACGACGAGGCCCGCTCCTCCATTCACGTGGTCCCCGCCCAGGACATCAGTCAGGACCTCCTCGACGTGATCCAGGAGATCGTCGAGCCCCACCGCCAGTCGGAGCGGCCGCTCCACCCCGCCGACCTCTCCGAGGAAGACGAGTGAGGCTCTGGCCCCTCGTCGCCCTCTGCCTCTTGGCGGGCTGCCCCACCGGCTCCGGCAGCGGAGGGCCGAGCCGCGAGTGCACCGAGATCGGAGCGCAGTGCGTGATCGAAGACGGCCTGCTCGGTGTGTGCTCGGTGCGCGAAGGCGAGTGCGCCGAGCCGCCCTGTCTCATCTGCCGACCGCAGCACTGAGGCGCGCCGGCAGCACGCGCAACAGCGCCCGCTTCGCCTCGTCGGGCGCGAAGAGGGAGACGTAATAGCTCGCGCTGATGAGGGAGAAGGGGCCCACGTTGAGCATCGTCAGGATGCCGACGTGCATGGACAAACCGAGCACGGCCCAGACCTTTCGGAGGTCGAAGCGGTTGAAAGCGGCGCGGATCCGCCCGGGACGATCCCGTGTCGCGCGATAGTAGAAGACCAGGGGCAGGAGGATGGCGGAGTGCTCCCAGTGCCAGCTGACGGCGGTCCCGATGCGGGTGAGCGGCAACAGCGCATCGGCCAAGGACGCGCCGCCCCAGCGCATCCAGGTCGGGTCGTGCATCACGTAGTAGAGCGCGGTGTAACCGCCGCCAGGTGTCCACGGCGCGCTGGCCTTCTGGATGCCGGTGAAGAAGTAGATCATCGTCAGCTGCCAGACGAGGGCGTAGCGCGGCCACGCGGGTACCGTCTCGTCGCTGCCGATCGTGCCGTAGCGCCGGTAGCAGTCGACCGAGAGCGTCGCCGTGCCGTTCCCCAGCACGAGGAGCCACAGAGCGTTCGAGATCATCATGTCGTAGCCGCCCGAAGCGAGGCCGTTCGTCATGTAGAGCGCGTAGTAGCTCTGAAGCAGCACGAAGGCGCTCAACCGCCCCCAGAGACCGGCGAGGAGCGCGAGGCTCGAAAGGAGCGCCGTCGTCCACAGCAGCCACACGACGTCCGGCGTCGCGCCGCCGAGGAGGCGCATCAGATCGTTTTCGTAGACGCTCTGCATGCCGCCGTGGCTCCGGTCGACCCACAGAGCCGTCACCAGATCGGCAGAGGCGATGCTGAGCAGGCTGTAGAGCAGCGTCAGCGAGACGAAGATCCGAAAGAGCGCCAAGCTCGTCCCGCCCTCCTGCCGGGAGGAGAGCTCCACCATCCAGCGCCAGAAGCGCTTCATCGGAGCGGCTCCAGGTCGACGATCAGCTCGCGCTCGTAGCGCGCCCCCTCGTAGTCCCCATCGGCGTTGTCGGAGGGCGGGAGCGTGTGTCGTCTCTCCACGCGCGCGCGGAGCTGGGTCGCCTCGGGGAAGTCGGTGGCGGCGTGACGCGCGAGCCAGTCCACCAGGCCGCGATAGTAGTCGTCGTACGCGCCGCGACCGAGACGGCCTTCGAGCTTGCGCACGCGATTGAAATCGAGCTGCCGCCGCATCCACTCCTCGGAGTCGGAGCGCTCGCGGTAGACGGTTCGAAAATCTCCCCCCTCGTCACGGACATCGACGACCAGCCACGCCGGCTCGGTCTGCGGGTTGGCGAACATCGACCAGCCCTGGAGGGCACCGGTGTAATGAGCGTAGAGGGAGAAGGGCGCGGCGATCTGGTCGCGCACCTCGAGGTAGTCGTGCGCGAAGTCCCACAGCCACGCCTCGAACTCGGAGTTGCTCACGTCCCAGCCGAGCCCCCGGGCGCGCTCGGCCCAGACCGCGAGCTCGCGTTGGGCGTGAGGCGCGCGCCACGCGCTGATGTCCCGCATGCCCCCCGACGCCGGGACCGAGAGGATGCACGCGCTCGCGAGGTGAAAGAGCACGAAGCCCGCGAGGAGGTGCCGCCGCGCTCCGCCTCTCCGCGGCTGCTCCGGGCCGCCGCCCTCTTCGGTCTGCTCCGCCATCGCTCGTTCGGCGGAGGTTGACACCCACGAGGCCGGAGCGGCAAAACGAAAACGTGCTGACCCTGGGCAGGCTCCGATCGATCCGTCTGACGGCGCACCCGCGCTTCCAGCGGCTCGTCGCCTACATGCTCCTGATGCCGAACTACAACCTGCCCCCCAGGGTTCGGATCCGCTTCGAGGGCTTCGACAACGTGCCCGAGCATCCGGTGCTCTTCGCGATGAATCACACGGATCGCTACAACTACTGGCCGTTCCAGTACTGGCTGTGGCGCAACGAGGGCCGCTTCACCGCCACCTGGGTCAAAGGGAAGTACTACCAGAACCCCTACGTCGGGAAGTTCATGGAGGTCACCAACAACATCCCGACGGTGAGCCGGGGCTACCTCGTGACCCGTGACTTCGTCAACGTCGTGGGGCGGCCTCCTTCCGAAGACGAATACAAGACGCTGCGCGCGATGGTGGAGGCGGCCGCGATCTCGCTCGCGACCGGCGCCGCCCGGGACGAGGTCGACGCCTCCGGCGTGCCACCGCGCGTGCTTACCGAAGCGCGCGATCTCCTCGGGCGCCCCTTCGACCCGCGTCACGAGGACTACGCGTTGGCCATCGTCGAGCTCTTCAAGGAGATGATGGGCATCTTCACGGAGCTGAACGCCGAGGCGCTCGACAAGGGCCTCGACACGCTGATCTTCCCCCAGGGGACGCGCTCCGTGCAGCTCTCGCGCGGGCACGGGGGCATCGCGCAGATCGCGCTCAAGCATCGGCGCACCATCGTCCCCGTGGGCTGCAACGGCTCGAACGAGGTGTACCGCACCAGCTCGCCGATCGCGCGGGGCGGCGGCGACATCGTCTATCGCTTCGGCCAGCCGATCACCTACGACCAGATGTCGCGCTTCCACACCGAGGACGACTTCCAGCCCTTCACCCCAGAGGCCGAGCACGCCCATCACGATCGCTTCCAGGGATACGTGGACGTGGTGATGGACCGCATCAACGAGCTCCTCGATCCGCCCTACCGCTACGGGGAGGGCGAGGAGAGCGACGGGGTGCGGGGCCCCGCCCGCTTCGTCTGAGCTCGTGCTGGTGCAGGCTGCACCAGCGAGAGATCTTGCCCGACGCGATGGGCCCCCGAGAGCGCTCTCACCCTCCCCTTACGGGCGAATGGGAATGGAACGCGGCTTGCTCCTCGTAGAGCCATGCCCTCCCCCTACCGACATCACCCATCCCCGGGGGCGCGTTCAGTTCAGCTGCCGCTGCACACCGAGGTGTGGGCCTCCGCCCTGGGCGTCATGGCGATCACCCTCGTCGCCGGGGTGGCGCTCTGTGCCACGGCCGAGGGGTGGGTGGGGATCGCCGCCGGGGGCCTGCTCCTCGTCGGGACGCTGGCGATGGTGCCCATCAGCACCTCGTTCACGGCGCCCCGTCCCGTACGCCTCGAGATCGAGAGGTCGATCGTGCGCCTGGTCTACGCCGACGGAACCGACCGGCGAATCGACTACCTCGATCTCCTCATTCACCGCGTCTCCACCGGACGCGTCGCACTCGACCGCGAAGGCGAGATGGTCGTCTACGTCGAGGAGCTGACCGTCGAGGCCCGTCGCGAAGTCATGCCCCTGCTCATCGAGCTCGCCGGCTATGACGTGCTGGCGCCGGAAGAGGAGATCCGTCGGTTCGCTTCGCGCGAACAAAGCGACCTGGGCTTTCACGCCGACGTGGCATTGGGGACCCCGCGGTTGCTCGCGTTCTGCATCCTGTTCCTCGCCTGCGTCTTCGCCAGCTCCATCGACTTCAGCTGGGCACTCGGCCTCACGGTCCTCGCCACCTTCTTCGTCTGTCTCCTCGAGTGCCTGGCGGTGAGCACCGTCATCCTCCGCGAGGGTGAGCTCCACCTCGTGGGGCCCCTCTGGCCCAGGATGAGCTTCGCCCTCGACGCGGTCCGGCTCGTGCCGGCGTGGTATGGGATGGCGCTCGTCCTCGACACTCAGGTCACGGTCCCCCGTTTCCTCTTCGCATCGCGCGTTTGGGAGACGCTGATCGCCCTGCTCAGCCGCTCTGTCGGCTACGACGTCACCGAGCCCGCCACCGAGGCGGCACGCCTCGCCAAGCTCTCACAAAAGGCGGCGTGACACATCGCTGTCAGTGTTCCTCCTGCAGGCGAACTCGACGGCGCAGCTCGGCAACCTGATCCGGTTGGTCCGTGGTGAGCACGACCACGCCGTCCAGCTCCTGGACTGCGGCACCGGGAACGTAGAGGGCGCAGTCCTCGATGCCTTCGTCACCCTGGGCCGCGACGAAGGCGAGGTGGCAGCGGATGTGGTCGACGATGGCGTCGATGGGCGCGTCGCTGTCGAAGACGACCCTGACTCCGCCGTCGACATCCTCGATCTCGCGTAGCCCCAACAGGAACGGGCAAGCGGACCTGGCGGACTCGCTGAACTCCGCGCACTGCGCGTTTTCGAAGGCGCGCAGCCGCTCCGCCTGGCGACGGTGCGCCTCGGCGTGGTCACGATGCTCTTCCGCGACCGCCAAACGCGCATCGGTGGGGTCGTACTCGCTCGCGCTGTACACGTGGGTCGCGAGGGATTCCTGCTCATCTGCCTCGGCCTCCTCTCGTTCGGCCTCGGCCTCGTGCTCATCCGCGGTCAGATTCTCGGTCGCGGGATCCTGTGGCCCGCCGCAGGCCGCGAGCAACGCCAACATCGGAAAAATGATGTCTCTCATCCATCGCCTCCGAGGGCCCATCTACGCGCGCCGCTCGGCGGGGCAACACGTACATCGGCGCTCGAGGCGGAGCGTCCCACGCACCTTCACCGAACGACGACGGTGCCGCGGTACATGTTCATGCCACAGGCGAAGCTCACCTCGCCGGCCTCCGGGGTGAAGGTGACCTCCACCGCCTCACCGACGGGCAGTTCGCGGCGGATCCCTTCGCTCTCGATCACCAGCTCGTCGCCGCAGCCCTCTTCGGTGGTGCGCGTGAAGACGAGGGTCACGGGCTCCCCTGCCCGCGCCTCGACGCGATCCGGGTGGTAACCGTGGGCGTCGACCTCGATCGCGTGACGCACCGGCCCCTCGGCGGGCGCCTCGGCCACGTCGTCGCAAGCCGAGAGGAGGACGAGGAGAGCGACGGCCAGACGAATTGGGGACATGCCCGAACGCTACGGAACGCTTGCGCAGGCGTAAAGTGCTCAGCTTGCAACGGGAGCATCGGGCCGCACATAATTGTGGTCGTCGTGCTCCGCGCGATCCTCAGAGGCTCTGTCGCCGCCCTCCTGTCCCTGATGACCCTCGCGGTCTCCGGGCAGACCCTCGTGGGGCTGGACGAGTGCTACTCGCGGCTCGAGGTCGCGCCTCCGATCCCCGGCTGCTGCGCCCACGACGAAGCGCCGGCTGTCGAGCGCGTTCATCACAGCTGCTGTCAGCGGCCTTTCGTCGCGGACAGCTCGCCCTCCTCCACGACCGCCTCGACGCCCGAGATCGGCGGCCCCCCCCTCGCCATCCTCCACGCGCCGCTCGGCGCGCTGCACGGAAGCCAGGGTCCCGACCCGCGCGGCTTTCGACCGATCGTCGAACGTCCACCGGATCGGGCGCCGCCGACGCGCACCATCGTCCTCGTGATCTGATCCGCGCGGCGACCGCCGCCACGGCTTTCGTGCGCGCAGTGGTCGCCTGAGCCTCGCCGGTTTGGCGATGGGCCGCCGTCCGTACGACGGAGGACCAAACGGATCTCTCTGCGAGAGGTGATGGAGATGAGTCAGAGGAAGATGGCGATCGCGACGCTCGTCGTGGCGATCGCGGGATGTGCAGGCAGCACGGAGCAGAGCGTTCGCAGTGATCTGCGCCGTTTCGGGCGTGAACGTGCTGCCGAAGCCCAACGGGAAGGCGCGCCGAGCTTCGACGGGTCGGTGCAGGCCTACGTCACCCACGCCCTCGCCGAGAGCCCGACGCTCGAAGCGAGCTACGGGCGATGGAAGGCGGCCACGCTCCGCATCTCCGGCGCGCGGCGTCTGCCGGACCCGATGGTGAGCTACGGCTACTTCATCCGCAGCGTCGAGACGCGGGTGGGTCCGCAGCGCCATCGGGTGGGCTTGAGGCAACGCCTCCCCTGGCCGACACAGGTGAGCGCGGGAGGCGAGTCCGCTGCCCTCGCGGCGCGCGCCGCCAGCGAGCGCTTCGAAGCGGAGGCCCTCGCTGTGGAGCGGCGCGTCGTGGAAGCGTACTACGAGCTCTGGCGGATCCGCCGCATCCACGCGCTGCTCGCGGATCAGGACGGGCTCCTCGACGCGCTCCTCGAGACCGTGCGCGCGCGGGTCGAGATCGGGCAGGCGAACGTGGGCGACCTCGCGCAGCTCGATCTCCGGGTCGAGCGCCACCACGACCACCGCGACCGGCACCGACAGATGCAGCGAGCCGCCGCCGCCGAGCTCCGAGCGGTCCTCGGCGTGGGCTCGGAGGTGGCGCTCCCCACCGCCGAAGACCCGACCCAGGTCGCCCTCCCCGCGACCGACGAAGAGACGATGCGCGCGATGGCGCGGTCGCATCCCAGCGTCGCCGCCTTCGAACAGGACGCGGCGTCTCAGGATACGGCGGGGGATGCCGAGGCCGCGCGCGGTCTGCCGAGCTTCGAGCTGGGCTTCGACTGGATCGAGACCGGCAGCGCCGTCACAGCGGGGGTGCAGGGCAGCGGCAAGGACCCGCTGATCGTCTCCGTCGCGGTCAGCGTGCCGCTCTGGTACGGCACCTACCGCGAGGCCGCCGAGGCGCGTCACGCCGAAGCGGCCGCTTCCCGGGCGGCGGGTGAAGCCGCGGCCGACCACGCCGAGGAGGCGATGAGTGTGGCGCTCTCGCAGGTGCGCGACTCGGCGCGCCGCGTGCTCCTCTACGAAAATACGCTCGTCCCGCAGGCAGAGGGTGCCTACGAGGCCGCACTGGGAGGCTATTCGGCGGGCCAAGCCGACATCGCGCAAGTGCTCTGGGCGGTGTCGGCGTTGATCGAGATCGGCGTCGAGGAGGTGAACGCGCGCGCAGAGCACGCGACAGCGTGGGCGCGTCTCGAGCACGCGGTGGGCTCGCGCGTGGAGCGACGGGAGGCGGGCGATGAGTGAGCGAAAGGAAGACCTCTTCCGATACGGTCCGTGGCTCCTCCTGCCATTGGTGGCGACCCTCGCTTTCGTCTTCGGCACCTGCGCCATGGCGACACCCGAGCCGACCGCGGAGGAAGGCGAGACGGTCGAATACACCTGCGCCATGCACCCGCAGGTGCGCTCGAACGAGCCTGGCCAGTGCCCGATCTGCGGGATGGACCTGATCCCCGTCAGCGATCTGCAAACCGGCGAGGAGGTCCAGCTCAGCGAACGCGCCAAGACGCTGGCCCAGGTGCGCACGGCGGTCGTGCATCGCGCCGGCGCGGCAGGTGCGCGACGTCTGTTGGGCGAGATCTCCCCGGACGAGTCGACGCGGCGCGAGGTGACGGCGTGGATCGGCGGTCGCATCGAGCGGCTCCACGTCGACGTGACGGGGGAGCGCATCCGGCGCGGCCAGGTCATCGCCACGCTCTACAGCCCGGAGGTCTACGCAGCGCACCAGGACCTGCTGGTCGCCAGACAGCAGCTCGCGCGCCTCTCGGCGGGCACCGGAACCGCGCGGCGCGCGGCCGAAGCCACGCTCGAGTCCGCGCGGCAGCGCCTGCGCCTGCTCGGCTTGCCCGACGCGGAGGTCGCGAGCATGGAGAACGCGTCCGCGCCGACGCGCACCGTGCGCATCCGCTCTCCCTTCAGCGGCACGGTGCTCGAAAGGGTCGCCACCGAGGGCAGCTACGTCTCGACCGGCGCGGTCCTCTATCGCCTCGCGGATCTCGACAAGCTCTGGGTGGAGCTCGACGCCTACGAGAGCGATCTACCGCTCCTCGCCGAGGGGCAGTCCGTGACCTTCACCGTCGAGGGGCTACCCGGCGAGGTGCTCGAAGGTCACGTGGTCTTCGTCGATCCGATCGTCGATCCCATGCGGCGCACGGCGCACGTGCGGGTGGAGGTCGACTCTCAAGAGGGGCGCCTGAGGCCAGGCATGTTCGTCGAGGCGATGGTCGAGGTGCAGAGCACCGAAGCGGAGTCACCGCTGGTGATCCCCGCCTCTGCGCCCCTCTTCACCGGCCGGCGCTCCATCGTCTACGTCGAAGTCGCGGGCATGGATACGCCGACCTACGCGCCGCGGAGCGTTCGCCTCGGGCCGCGGTCCGGTGACGTCTACCCGGTCCTGTCCGGACTCGCCGAGGGTGAGGTGGTCGTCGTCGAAGGCGCCTTCGCCATCGACGCCGAGCTCCAGATCCGTGGTGGCCATTCGATGATGATGCACCCCGACAATCGCACGGCCCCCGGGGCCCTGGCGCAGAGCATCGGCAGCGCCTTCCGGCTGTCCCTCGCGTCCGTGATGGACCCCTACCTCGACCTGAGCACCGCCCTGGCCGCCGACGACCTCGAGGCCGCCAAGCATGCGGCGCACGCCATGATGGAGGCGGCAGAGGCCTTCGCCCCCACGGCGCCGGCCGATGCCGCGGAAGCCTGGGCGCCGATGCGCCGGACGCTCATCGACGCCGGCCACGACATTCACGGCGCGCGCTCCCTCGATGTCGCCCGCCAGGCATTCCACCGCGCGAGCACGGCGGCGATCTCGGTCTTCGAGACCTTCGGCAACCCCACCGACGAAAGCGCTCACCGCATCCACTGCCCCATGGCCTTCGACTTCGCTGGTGCCGACTGGGTCCAGCGGAGCGCCGAGGTCGACAACGCCTACTTCGGCGAGGAGATGCGCACCTGCGGGACCGAGAGAGAGGCGTATCCGCCGGCGGGCGGGAACGGGAACGGGAACGCGCGCGGGAACGGGAACGGGAACGCGCGCGGGAACGGGAACGCGCGCGGGAACGGGAATGGGAACGCGCGCGGGAACGGGAACGAGAATGCGCACGTTTACACCTGCCCCATGCACCCGCAGATTCGCGAGCCCCAGCCGGGCCGCTGCCCCATCTGCGGGATGACTCTCCAACGCGTCGACGACGGAGACATGCACTGATGTCGCGCGTCATCGGCTTCTTCGTCGAGAGCCCGGCGGCGGCGGTGGTGCTGGTGGGTCTGTTGATCCTGGGCGGCCTCTCGACTTCGCCCTTCGATCACGACTACGGCGGCATCCCGCGCGAGCGCGTCCCGGTCGACGCCATCCCCGATGTCGGCGAAAACCAGCAGATCGTCTTCACGGAGTGGGCCGGACGCTCGCCGCGCGACGTCGAGGACCAGGTCACCTATCCGCTGACGACGGCGCTCCTCGGCATGCCGGGCGTGCGCACCGTGCGCTCGAGCTCGATGCTCGGCTTTTCCACCATCTACGTCATCTTCGAGGACGACGTGGAGTTCTACTGGGCGCGCTCCCGCGTCCTCGAAAAGCTCGCCGCCCTGCCGCCGGATACACTTCCTCCCGACGCCACCCCCACCCTCGGCCCCGACGCCACCGCCCTCGGCCAGGTCTATTGGTACACCCTCGAAGGGCACGACGAGGACGGAGCCCTCGCCGGCGGTTGGGCCCTCCACGAGCTTCGGGCTCTGCAGGATTTCACGGTGCGTTACGCCCTGCAGTCGGTGCCCGGCGTAGCCGAGGTCGCCTCCATCGGGGGCCACGTCCGCGAATATCAGGTGGACGTCGATCCCGAAGCCCTGGCCGCGGCCGACCTGCGCCTCGACGACGTCGTCCGCGCGCTCCGCGGCACCAACCTCGACGTCGGCGCCCGCACCCTCGAGGTCAACCGCGTCGAGTATCTGGTGCGCGGGCTCGGTCTCGTTCAGGACCTGTCCGATCTCGAGAGCACCGTCATCGCCAGCCGCGAGCAACACCCCGATCCGCGTTCGCGACGTGGGGCACGTCGCGCTCGGCCCGGCCCCGCGCCGGGGAGTCCTCGACGACGAAGGCGCCGAGGTGGTCGGCGGGGTGGTGGTCGTTCGCTATGGCGAAAACCCGATGGAGGTGATCCAGCGCGTCCACGCCAAGATCGAGGAGATCGCGGGCGGGCTCCCCGAGCGCACCCTCGAGGATGGGCGCGTCTCGAAGGTCAGCATCGTCCCCTTCTACGATCGCGCCGAGCTCATCGAGGAGACCCTCTCCACGCTCTCGTCAGCGCTCTGGTCGCAGAATCCTCATAGCGCTCCTGGTGGTGCTGGTGATGCTCCGTGATCCGCGGAGCGCCACGCTGGTCGCGGGGCTCCTCCCCCTCGGAGTCCTCGGCGCTTTCGTGGCGATGAAGACCTTCGGGGTCGACGCCAACGTGATGGCCCTCGCCGGCATCGCGATCGCGATCGGGACCATGGTCGACATGGGCATCGTCATCGTCGAGAACGTGCAGCGGCACCTCGACGAGCGCGAGCCGACCGAGTCGCGGGTGAAGGTCATCGAGGAGGGCGCCGCGGAGGTCGCGCCCGCCGTCCTCACCTCGACCGCGACCACGGTCGTGAGCTTCTTGCCCGTCTTCGCGCTCACCGCCTCCGAAGGCAAGCTCTTCACCCCGCTCGCCGCGACCAAGACTTTCGCCTTGATCGCGTCGTTCCTGATCGCCGCGCTCGATCCTCCCCGCCGCCGCCCGTCTCTTCCTCCGTCGCCAGAGCGCCGCGACCGATGACCCGGCCGCCAAGAAGCGCCGCCGCCTCATCGACGTGTTCATCGCCGTCGCCGTGCTCGGCGTCGCCGTGCTCCTCGGTCGCGACTGGCAGCCGCTCGGCCCCGACGCCGGGCTCTTCGTCAACACTCTCTTCGTCCTCTCGACCTCGGGCCTGATCCTGGGCTCCTTCGCCCTCTTCCGGCACTTCTACGAGACACTGCTTCGCTTCTTCCTCGCAAATCGCGCCGCGTTTCTGGCGACCCCTCTGCTCCTCGTCATCGGCGGCGCGTTCTGTTGGTTCGGCGCGGATCGCCTGACGTCGTTTCTGCCCGACGCTATCCGCACCAGCACGCCGGTGCGAAAGTTGACGACCGTCTTTCCCGGCCTGGGCCACGAGTACATGCCGCCCTTCGACGAAGGCGCGTTCCTGTACATGCCCTCCACCATGCCCCACGCGTCCATCGGGGAAGTGGAGGAGATGCTCAGCCGTCTCGACGCGGCGATCGCCAACGTGCCCGAGGTCGACCGCGTCGTGGGCAAGCTCGGACGCATCGACAGCGCCCTCGACCCGGCGCCGGTCTCCATGATCGAGACATTGATCACCTTCGTCCCCGAGTACACGGAGGACGACGAAGGCAACCGCGTCCGAAACTGGCGCGATCACATCCGGACCTCACACGACATCTGGGACGAGATCGTCGCCGCGGCTTCCATGCCGGGCCTCACGTCGGCGCCCTTTCTTCAACCCATCTCCACCCGCATCGTGATGCTTCAGATCGGGCATGCGCGCGCCCATGGGGCTCAAGATCCGGGGCCCCGACCTCGAATCGATCGAGGCCTTCGCCTTCGCCGCCGAGGAGGTGCTCAAGGAAGTCCCGCAGCTTCGTCGCGAGACAGTCTTCGCCGACCGCGTGGTGGGCAAGCCCTACCTCGAGATCGATCTCGACCGAGAAGCGCTCGGTCGCTACGGGCTCACCATCGAAGCTGTGCAGCGCGTGATCCAGACCGCGCTGGGCGGTCAGACCGTGACCCGCACCATCGAGGGTCGCGAGCGCTTCGCGGTCCGCGTGCGCTACCCCCGGGAGGAGCGCGACAGCGTCGAGGCGATCGGCCGAGTGCGCGTCTCCACGCCCATGGGCGAGGAAATCCCTCTCGAGCAACTCGCGACCCTCGAGTACGTGCGCGGCCCCCAGGTCATCAAGAGCGAGGACTCCTTCCCGACCGCCTACGTCCTCTTCGACAAGGAGGTGGACGTCGCCGAGGTCGAAGCTGTGGAGGCGGCACGCGCGCGCCTCGAAGCCGCCATCGACGCCGACTTGATCGAACGCCCCGCCGGGGTGACCTTCTCCTTCGCCGGCACCTACGAAAACCAGGTACGCAGTGAGCACCGCCTCGGGCTATTGGTGCCCGTCACCATCGCGCTGGTCTTCATGCTGCTCTACCTCCAGTTCCGCCGGAGCACGGTGGCGTTGACCATCCTCACCGGTGTCGCTGTGGCGCTGAGCGGCGGCATCATCCTGCTCTGGCTCTGGGGCCACCTGCCCTTCGTCCCCGAGAGCATCGCGCAGCTCCTCGGCCTCGGGCCGATGAACCTCTCGGTCGCGGTCTGGGTCGGCTTCATCGCCCTCATCGGCATCGCCACCGACGACGGCGTGATCGTCGCCACCTACATGAAGCAGCGCCTCGAGGCGGAGCCTCCCCAGACCGCTGAGGACGTCCGCCACCAAACCGTCGAAGCCGGAAAGCGCCGTGTGCGGCCGTGCTTGATGACCACCGCCACGACCCTCATCGCGCTCCTGCCGGTGATCATGTCGACCGGCCGCGGCGGCGACGTCATGGCGCCGATGGCCATCCCCATCTTCGGCGGGATGAGCATCGAGCTCATCACCCTCTTCGTGGTCCCGGTTCTCTACAGCTTCTTCGAAGAGCGCCGCCTCGCCCGAAGGGATAAAGAGGGGGCATAGCTCTCATAGAGAGCTCCCTCGTTGTCTGCATGGCTGAGCGAACCATCCTTGCCCCATGCCCACGCGCTTTGTCACGCTCGCCATCTTCGTCCTCGCCGCCTGTGGCACCAGCCACGACGGCTTCGATGGCGGCGCGGTCCCCGACGCCGCGCCCGATGGGTCCGCCCCTCCCGACGTGTCGACGATCCCGGACGGCTCGGCTGGACTTGACGCGATCGTCGACGCCGCCACCCCCAGCGCCTGCACCGGCGAGAGCCTGGGTGGCGTGGGCGAGGGCTGCTTCTGTCAGGGCCCCTTCGCGCGTCATCCCGACGGCCTCGCCTACCGGAGCGGCGCGAGCCTCGACGTGATCGACGTGAGCGGAGGCGCACCGGTGTTGCTCGGAAGCGTCACGCAGTCGCATATCGGTTCGGAGGGCGCAGTCACCCTCGACGACGACATCCTCTACGTCGGCAGCTGGGGCATCGACGTCTTCGACGTGTCGACCCCCACCGACCCGCGCCCCATCGGCGGCGTCGATCTCGAAGGGGCGGTCACGGATCTCGTCGTCCGCGGCACGACGCTGTGGGTCGGCTTCGAGCCCTTCGCAGAGGGATCGACGGCATCGCTCGACGCGTACGACATCTCCGACCCCTCGGCGCCCAGCCGCTTCGCCTCACTCGACCTCGAGGGCAAGCCCGGCAGCGTGCTTCCCTTTCGCACCGATGGGCTCGTCGTCCTTTCGTCGCGACGCTTCGGGGAAACGGGTCCCGATCTCGTGATCCGCGTCGACATCTCGACCCCCAGCGCACCCGCGATCGTGACCAGCCTGCCCCTCGCAGGAGACACGGTGCTCCGGCGCCGGGGCGCCATCGACGGCACGCTCGTGCACGTCGTCGGGACAGATCCGCTGGTGCAGAGCATCGAGCTCACGGAAGGTCGCACCGTCGGCACCCTGCCCCCGCCTTCGGATCCCGGCGGCGGCGGTCTGGGCATCAGCCTCTCGGGCAGCCTCGCCTTCGTCGGCGCAGGTGGCATCCAGGTCGTCGACCTCTCCCCCGCTTCCGCACCCCGTATCATCGGCACCCTGGCAAGCAGCGGCGACCCCTTCTACTCACTGCGCGACGGCGAGCACCTCCTCGTCTCGAACGGCAACCAACTCGAGGTCCTGAGCCTCGACTGCATGTAGCGCGAGTGTCCGAAATCACTTGACGTTCTGGGGGCGTGGCTACAACTGCTTCGGGGATCATGGCCGAAGCAGAGGCGCATCGCGGACACGGGCATCACCACGACCACCACCACGATGGTGGTGAAGAGGGTGGGCTCCGCGATCCGGTCTGCGGGATGTCGGTGAAGCCCGACGGGCCACACTCCTTCGAGCACGAGGGCCAGACCTACCGCTTCTGCGGAAGTGGCTGTCGCGAGAAGTTCGCGAAGGACCCGCACAAGTTCCTCCACCCGACCGAGGAGGCCGAGGAGCCGGCGCCACCTGGCACCGTCTACACCTGCCCCATGCATCCCGAGATCGAGCAGATCGGTCCGGGGAGCTGCCCCAAGTGCGGCATGGCCCTCGAACCGAAGGGCGTGGTGGTCGGCGAGGAGGATGACTCCGAGCTCCGCGACATGACGCGCCGCTTCCTCTTCGCGGCGGCCCTCGCCGTGCCGCTCTTCGCGATCACCATGCTCGACATGCTGCCGAGCCATCCGGTCTCGAGCCTGCTCCCCGGCCGCGTTCGCCCCTTCGTCGAGCTCGCGCTGGCCACGCCGGTCTGCCTGTGGGCAGCGTGGCCCTTCTTCGTGCGCTTCGTCCAGTCGCTGAAGAACGCGAGCCCCAACATGTTCACGCTCATCGGTCTGGGCGTAGCGGTGTCCTACGGCTACAGCGTGATCGCCACGCTGATGCCCGGGATCTTTCCCGACGCTTTCCGTGGGCCCGACGGAGAGGTCGGCGTCTACTTCGAGGCCGCGGCGGTGATCGTCACCCTGGTGCTCCTGGGGCAGGTGCTCGAGCTTCGTGCGCGGAGCCGGACGAGCAAAGCGCTGACCCAGCTCCTGGGCATGGCCGCCAAGAGCGCGCGTAGAATCGACCACGACGGAAGCGACGAAGAGGTGTCGCTCGAAGAGGTGAAGAGCGGGGACCGTCTGCGCGTCAGGCCCGGTGAGAAGATCCCCGTGGACGGCGTGGTGCTCGAGGGCAAGAGCAACGTCGACGAGTCGATGGTGACCGGCGAGCCGCTACCGACCGAGAAGGGACCGGGCGACTCGCTGATCGGCGCGACCATCAACGGGACCGGCGCGTTGATCATGGAAGCCCAGAACGTGGGCGACGACACGCTCCTGTCGCGCATCGTGCAGATGGTGGCGGAGGCGCAGCGCACGCGCGCGCCGATCCAGCGCTTGGCGGATCTGGTCTCGGCGTATTTCGTGCCTTCGGTGATCGCGAGCGCGGTCGTGACCTTCATCGCGTGGTCGATCTGGGGTCCCGAGCCGCGCATGGCCTACGCGCTGATCAACGCGGTGGCGGTGCTGATGATCGCCTGCCCCTGTGCCCTCGGCCTGGCGACGCCGATGTCGATCATGGTCGCGAGCGGCAAGGGTGCCTCGCTCGGCGTGCTCTTCAAGAACGCCGAAGCGATCGAGATCCTCCGGAAGGTCGACACGCTGGTGGTCGACAAGACGGGAACGCTCACCGAGGGGCGGCCGGCGCTCGTCACGGTCGCACCTCACGGCGCCATCGACGAGACGACTTTGCTGAAGCATGCGGCGTCCCTCGAGCGAGGGAGCGAGCACCCCCTGGCCGAGGCGATCGTCGAGGGTGCGGAAGAGCGCGATGTCGACCTGAGCGCGGCGGAGGACTTCGGGTCGGTGACGGGCAAGGGCGTCCGCGGCGAGGTGGGGGGACGCTCTGTGGCGCTCGGCAACGCGGCCATGATGGAGGAGGTGGGGGTCGACCCGGCGCCGCTCGCCGAGCAAGCCGACACCCTGCGCGGCGAAGGTCAGACGGTGATGTTCGTGGCGATCGACGGGGGGCTCGCCGGCCTCCTCGGCGTCGCCGACCCGATCAAGGAGACCACGCCCGAGGCGATCGAGGATCTCCACGCCGAAGGCCTGCGTGTCGTCATGCTCACCGGCGACAACGAGACCACCGCGCGCGCGGTGGCGGCGCGACTGGGCATCGACGACGTGATCGCTGGCGTCCTGCCCGACCAGAAGGCCGACGAGATCGAGCGGCTGAAGAAGGACGGCCGGGTCGTCGCCATGGCTGGAGACGGCATCAACGACGCGCCGGCGCTCGCGCGGGCCGACGTGGGCATCGCCATGGGAACCGGCACGGACGTCGCGATGGAGAGCGCGGGCGTGACCCTCGTCAAAGGCGACCTTCGCGGCATCGTCCGCGCCAAGCGCCTCTCGGACGCGACGATGGCGAACATCCGCCAGAACCTCTTCTTCGCCTTCGTCTACAACAGCGCCGGCGTCCCGCTGGCCGCGGGCGTGCTCTACCCCTTCTTCGGTGTTCTGCTGAGCCCGATGATCGCCGCGGCGGCGATGAGCTTCAGCTCGGTGTCGGTGATCGGCAACGCCCTGCGCCTGCGGCGCGCACGCGTCTGAGCGACCCTCAGAGGGGCTTGCCCCTCGCGATCCACCGTTCGAGCGCGCGGGTATCGAGCCCCACGTGAACGAAGCCCGGAAGGAGCAGATCGACCAGCGCCTCGTCGATGGCCACCCGCGCCACTTCCATCGGGGGCACGCCGTGGGGCGCGAGGATGTCGTCCTCGGGAAGCACCAGGGCCCGCCACTCGCGCAGGTTGCAGACGGTGAGCGGCAACAGCCACTCCGAGAGCTCCCGCTTCATCTCGCTCGGGAGATGACGCAGAAACGCCCAGCCGATCCGGGAGTGATCGATCTCGTCCTCGAGCAGCTCGCGAAGCGCCCAGCGCGATAGAGTGCTCTTCGCTCCGCGGCGCGCGGCGCTCAGGTACGCGCTGGCGAAGGTCTCGTTCAGCGCGCACTGGCCCACGACCCAGAGGACGTCGCGCAGCGCGGGGCTCGACGCTGCCAGGTGGGCCGGGCGCCGTGCGGGGAGCCGGTCGTGTGGTCCCACGACGCGGCCGGCGTAGATCCCGGCCATCTCCTCGGCGAGCGCGGCGTGGCGATGCTCGTCGTCGACCGCGCGCGCTGCCAGGGCGACGAGCTCTCGCCCCGCACCGAGACGCGAGAGGCTCTCGTGAATGACCGAAAAGGAATGGGCGACCCGCGCTTCGGTCGCGGCCTGCCCCAGCCAGTTGGCGGCGAGACGACCGCGCACCTCGACGCTCAGCGCGCGGAGCGCCTCGTCGTCGGGAACGGCGCGCTGGGTGACGGCCCCACCCCATCGGCCGTCGGCGCGAAGCCGCGCGCGGGTCCGAGGCGACGCCATCGATGCGCTCGCAGACGCGCGCATCACTCCTCCCCCAAGCAGCAAGACCGTCCGCCATCCTCACCTCCCCAGGAGTTGCAGCAGACGACGCGCGGCGGCATCTCGCTCTCGTCGAGGGTGTAGCAATAGGAGGCCTTGGTGGTGGGCCATCCCGGCTCGCAGAAGCGAAGGTCCATGGGGTCGGGTCCAGCGTCCGCCGCTTCCGCGTCCGGTGCGCGCGCTCCTGCGTCTTCCGCGCTCACGCCCACGTCCTCGGGGCTCGCGCCCGACTCTTCCGGGCCCGCGTCGACGACGGTGGCCGCCTCGTCCGTGACGCCGGGCAGGTCGAGCGGCTCGGGCTCGCGCTCGAGGATGGGCTCGCGGTGGCTGAATGCGCACCCGAGCCCCAGGGGCGAAAGGGCGCTCGAAACGACGAGGGTGTGAAGGAGTCGGTGGGCCATTCCCTCAGGCTGGCCACGACCAGACTATGGCGAAACCAAATCCTTTCTATCCTTTACATAGCTCTTACTTATAGGCCCGCAGCCGCGCGTCGAAGCGCTAAGCTGCTCGCCCCATGTCCACGCGCACCATCACCGCCATCGCCGGAAACACCCAGCGCCTCGATGGAGGCGCCATGTTCGGAAACGCGCCGAAGGCGCTTTGGGAGCGCTGGATTCCGGCGGACGACCGGAACCGCATCCCTCTCGCCTGTCGCGCGATGCTCGTTCACGACGAAGGCCGCTACTACCTCTTCGAGACCGGCATCGGCGCCTTCTTCGAGCCGAAGCTCAAGGATCGCTTTGGCGTGGTGGAGTCCGAGCACGTGCTCCTCTCTTCTCTGGAGAAAGCCGGCGTCCCACACGACCAGATCGACGCGGTCGTCCTGAGCCACCTGCACTTCGATCACGCGGGGGGGCTGCTCACTGCGTACGAAGAAGGCAAGGAGCCCGAGCTTCTCTTCCCGAAGGCCCGCTTCATCGTGGGCGAGGAGGCCTGGGAGCGCGCCAACTCCCCGCACGCGCGCGATCGCGCTTCCTTCGTCCCGGCCCTGACCTCGCTCCTCGAAAAGAGCGGTCGCCTCGCGCTGGTGCAGGGCGACCGCAGCGAGATCCTCGGTGACGACTACCGCTTCCATTACAGCTACGGCCACACGCCGGGCCTGATGCTCACCGAGGTCGCGATGCCCGACGGGCCGGTGGTCTTCGCCGGCGACCTGGTACCGGGCGTTCCCTGGGTGCACCTGCCGATCACCATGGGCTACGACCGCTACCCCGAGATGCTCATCGACGAAAAGCGCGCGCTCTACGAGGAGCTGGTCCCCGCAGGGCTGCGCCTCTTCTTCACCCACGATCCCGAGACCGCGCTCGCGCGGATCAGCCAGGGGGAAAAGGGCAGGTACGAGGCCGGCGGCCTGGTCGCCGCACCGGTGGAGCTCGCGAGTTGAGACTGGCCTGGGCCGCGATCGCCTTGTGCCTCGCGGCTTGTGGTGACGACGGCGCGCCCCGCGCGCCCGCCCCCGAGCCCCCGCCAACGTCGGTCGTCGAAGCATCGCCGAGCCCCGCGCCGCCGCCTCCATGCGAGGCCGAAGCGCCGATCGTCCTCCGCTCCCTCGACGCGACGCCTTCCGGCGTCGGCATCGCGATGGGCGACGCGGGCGGTCTCGTCCTGCTTCGCAGCGGCGAGCGCACATCGGCCATTCCCATCGATGAGAGCGGACGCGCTTCGGGCGAAGCGATGACGATCGAGGGGCCCACGGGCGACATCTCGGCGCTGGCCGCGGTGGACGGGGGCTATGTGGCGCTCTTCGCCGCCCGATGCGAAGCACAGACCTGCCTCGTGGCGCGCTTCGTCGCGGGCGACGGGCGCGCACACACCGGTAGCGCGCGCGCCGCATTGTCCACGACGTGGACGCGTAAGCAGGCCACGCTCGCGTCGGCGCTGGTCCTGGCCTTCGGTCACGAGGACGCGCCGCCGGAGGTGCTCGCCTTTCCCTTCGACGGCGAGGTCGTGCGCACCGTCCTCGGCGCGCCGGCGGAGACGCAAACCGAGGTGCTGGGACTCACGGCCGACGGCGCTGGCTGGGCCGCGCTCTATCGCGTGGGTGCGGCCGAAGGTGGCGACAGCCACGTGGCTCTCGTGCGCTCCCGTAACCTCGCGCACGAGACGCCGCCGCGCACCATCGAAGGGCTCGAAGAGGCGCTGGCGATCGAGTCCTTCGCGCCGGGACCCGACGGCCTGTCGGTGATCGCCTCCTTCGAGTTCTCGCGACCGAAGCTCGTCGTCCTGCCCGAGGAGGGCGAATCCGAGCCGCTCTTGCTCGCCCCAGCAGAGCCTCTGCCGCCACCCTTCGTCGGGCGGCGCCGCGCCCGCGCGCGTCTCGGCGAGGCAGGGCTCCTGCTCGACGTCGACGACGGCGCGGGAGATTCGGTAGCGCGCGGAGTGCTGGCCGTTCCCGACGCAGGAGCCGTCGCCGACGTCGCCCGCCTCGGTCCCGCAGCCTTCATCGTCGCCGCCGCACGGGACGACGCGCTCGTCACCACCGTCGTGCGATGCGAGTGATCGTCAATCGCGCGCGTTGCGCTCCCAGCTCCCGTACATCGCGTTCGGGATCACGATGAAGCGCCGCCCGAAGTCCGAAAAGGCGCTCTCGCCGTCGAAGCGGCTGTCCTGATCCATCTCCGGGAAGTCCTGGATGTTGTCGCCGACCCACATCACCAGGGTCGACGCCGGGATGGAGCCGGCGCTGCCCTCTTCGACCATCGCCCAGCGCGCGGCCTTGTTGGAGGAGCCGGTGCGACACAGGATGGCGTCGGGCACGATGCCCTCGTTCTGGAGGTTGTCCCGGGTCGCATCGCACTCCGTGACCTTGCGATTGGTCACGACCGCCACGTAGCCGCCGAGCTCGTGGATGCGGCGGGTGAGCGCCACCGCGCCGGGGTTCGCTGGCGCCGCGCGGCGATTCACCCATGCCGTCCACGCCTTGCTCGAATAGCCGACGCCGAGCTCCGCGCGCTCCTTCTCGAACTGCGCGTTGGAGAGGAGCGTCTCGTCGGTGTCGAACGCGACCGCCCAGCTCGCAGGTAGCTCACCCGCCGCCTGCATCGCTTCGAGGCGCGCGATCGCCGTCTGATAGGCCTGCACCGAGAGCGCATCGAACTCCGCCGAATTGCGCATCCAGTGGGTCGCGTCGTCCATCTCGGCGACCGGGCCCGGCGCGACGCAACCCACGTCACAGCTGAGGAGCAGCCGAAAGTTGGCGCCGTCGAAGGCGGCCTGTGCTTCCTCGTCGACCGAGAGCTGCGCCAGATAGAAGCCCGTCTCGGGCGCGACCAGACCGACGCGTGAGAGCGCGCCGTAACCCGCCTCGTCGTCGGAGGCGAGGGTCTCGGGATAGTCCCCGTCGGCCTGCCGCGGTCCGCGGACGGCGAGGAAGCTGTCGAAACCCCGGCTCGTGCCGCGCTGGGTCACCTCGACCTCGAGCTGGGTGCCGGCCTCGGCGTAGAAGACGTAGCCGAGGTCGTCGCGCGCGCCCTCCATGCGCGACTCCTCACCCACGCCCGGCGCGAGCATGGCCATCACGTCGACCCCAGAGGGGCCGTCCGCCTTCCCACCTTCGCCGACCAGACCGCCCCGATCGTCGACGGGACCGGACGTCGGGGCGCAGCCCGCGAGGGCGAGCAGAAGAGAGAGAAACGAAAGGACGCGCTTCATGCCCCCGAGCATTGCCAGCGCCATGCCACCCCCGAGACGGGGTTTCCGGCGTCATTTCGGTGATTAAGGCGGCCGATCCAGTCGCCACCAGGCAAGTGCCCTCCCCCCTTTCTGCGTGCTAAAGCGCCAGCCATGGCTCTCGGCCTCGCGGTGGCGATCGGCTCGGTCGCTCTCGGCGCGATGCTCGGGATCTACCATCGCTCCGGTCCGCTCCTGGGGGGCATCCGCACCTTCGCGCTGGTCTCGGCGGTGGTGGTGGTGCTCGTCCAGCTTCTGCCCGACGCCCTCACCGAGCTCGGGCTCTGGGCGCTCGCGATCACCGCGGGTGCGGCGGTGCTGCCGTCGGTGCTCGGACGGTTGATGGGGGGCGAGGCGCATGGCCACGGACATGGCCACGGGCATGCGCACGGGCACGGGAGCGGCAGTGGGCATCAGATCGGGCTGGAGGTCGGGTACGCCGGCTTGCTTTTCCACCAGGTGGGTGATGGCGCGAGCATCGCGACCTTCACCAGCGCCGCCCACGCCGGGCACAGCCACTACGACGTGGTCCTGGCGATCGCCTCGCACACCGTTCCGGTCACCGCCCTGGTGGTGCTCGCTTACGCCAACAATCGAGGCGTTCGTGCCGGCCTCTACCGTGCCGCAGGACTGGCGATCGCGACGAGCGTCGGCGTCTTCGCGATCCAGATCCTGCCGACGGAAATCCTCGAATCGGCGCATCCCTACATCAGCGCCGTCGTCGGCGGGCTGCTCCTGCACGTGGTGGCGCACGATTGGTCGCCTGGAGAGACGCGCGACCGCCACGGCTTCGTGGAGATCCTCGCCCTGGCCCTGGGCGTGGGCCTGGTGCTCTTGCCGAGCGGCGGTCATCACCACCACGAGAGCACTTCGCTGGCAGAGCGCGCAGGCCATGCCTTCGTCGATCTCACCCTCGAGACCGCGCCCACGCTGCTCATCGGCCTGGCGATCGGCGCCGCCCTGCAGCTCCTCGGCAGCCGCATCCCGATGCGCTGGCTCACCCGCGGCTCGCACCTGCGTCAGGCGATCCGCGGCGCGGTGGTGGGCGCGCCGTTGCCCATATGCGCCTGCGGCGTGCTGCCAGTCGCCCAATCGCTGCGCATGCGCGGCGGCAGCGCGGCGCTGGTGGTCGCTTTTCTCCTCGCCACACCCGAGCTCGGCGTGGAGACCTTCGCCCTGACCGTCCGCTTCCTCGGCTGGGAGATGGCGGTGGTGCGGCTCGTCGCCGCGGTCGTGGTGGCGATCATCGCCGCGCTGATCGTCGCCGGGATCGCGGGACGCGATGCGCCCGAGCGCGCGCTCCCGCGCCCGTCGACCGCGCCGATCGCCGCCATGGGCCACGGCTCGTGGCATCGTCGCGTGCTCCATCAGCTCGAGGAGCTCCTCGAGCACGTCGGGCCCTGGACGCTGGTCGGGCTCGTCGCCGCGGCCTATGTCGAGGCGACTCTCGACACGGACGCGCTCACGGGTCTCACGGTCTTCGGACTCGACGTGCTGATCGTCAGCCTCGTCGCCGTCCCCAGCTACGTCTGCGCCGCGAGCGCGACGCCCCTCGCCGCCGTGCTCCTGCTCAAGGGGATGAGCCCTGGCGCCGTGCTCGCAGGTCTGCTCCTCGGGCCTGCGACGAACCTCGCGACCGTCGGCTTCCTGCGATCGCATTTCGGAACGCGCGCCACCGCCGTGGGCATCGCTGGCCTGGTGATCACCATCTGGATCGTGGCGATGGCCCTCAATGGGTCGAGCTGGGTGGTCGTTCCGGTGCTCGAGCCCGAGAGCGCGCACGAGGAGAGCTACTTCGCCTGGGTCGCGACCGCCGTCCTGGTGCTCCTATCGCTGCGCGGCATCTGGCGCGAGGGCCTCTCGTCTTGGATGTCGGCCCTCCGTGAGGGCCTCGGCGATCCCCACGACGATCACGATCACGGCCACGGGCACGGACACGGCTGAGGACCGCGGGGAGATCGTGACCGGGTCGGCGCAGACCGGGCGGCTTCGAAGGCGGCACGGGTAAGAAACCGCGACAAAACCGCAGGTGGCGGACCGCCGGCGGGTGGCGGAGGGTTCGCCGCTTTATCGGCGCAAGTGCTCGAAATCACGTCGCCGATTTCTGGCGCCTTTCTGGCAGCGCCGGGTCGGCATGGGCGCGCTCCGCAAGCCGACAAATACCTATGACCGACATCTGCGCAGCCGGCGCATGCGTACGCGCCGCAAGCGCGTGATCAAGGGCAAGGTCTGGACGACCGTCCGGCGCACGACGCGCCGCTACTTCCTGTTCCGCCCAGACGAGCAGCGCCAGGTCGAAAATCTCTTCTGGTACTGCCTCGCGGCGGCCGCGAAGAAGCACGGCGTCCGCGTTCATGCCGCGATACTGATGTCGACGCACATCCACATCGTCTACACCGACGTGCGCGGCGTGCAGCCCGACTTCAAGCGCGACTTTCATCGCACGTTTGCGCAGGGGATGAAGGCGCTGCTCGGCTGGCCCGAGGAGGTCTTCAACAAGTACCTCAAGGGCGAGCACGAGCCGTTGACCGCGGACGCGCTCGTCGACGACATCGCCTACCTCATCGCCAATGCCGTGTCCGCCTTCGCCGTCCGCTACGCCAAGGACTGGCCCGGGGCCAAGACGCTCCCCGGCGACATCGGGAGGCGCGTCATCAGTGCCACACGCCCCGACGGATACTTCGACCCCGAAAACCCCGACTGGCCCGAGAGCGCAGAGCTCCGCCTCGAGATGCCCGAGCAGCTCATCGCCGCCTATGGCGAGCGCGGCGCGCGGGCGCGCATCGCCGAGAGCGTTCGGGAGTACGAGCGCGCCGCCCATGCCGAGGCGGCACAGGAAGGCATCGCATTCAAGGGCGCTCGCCGCTGTGTGCGCGTCCCGCGCACCGCCAGGGCCAAGAGCTGGGAGCTCTTCGGAAAGCTCAACCCGCGTTTCAAGGCTGGGGGCGACCTGAACGCCGCTCTCGCCGCGATCGAGGAAGCGCGCGACTTCGAGGCCACCTACGACGCCAAGCTCGCGCGCTGGACGGCGGGCGACCGCCGCGTCGTTTTCCCTCACGGCACGTGGTGGATGCGCGTGCACCACGGCGTGCGCGTCGCACCTCGGCCCAAGCGCCGACCCCCACCTTCGTAGCGATCATCGCGGCGCCCGTCGGGCACCGATGTGTGTCTGCGCGAGGCGCGGACACGCATCGGTGTATTCGCCGAGGACCTGCGACAGAGAGAACACCGCTGACAGCGTCCGATTCGGTCTCTGTTGTGCTTGGAGCTGCCGTGCTTGGAGCCCATGAGCGCACCGCAACCAACCTTTCCATCGCTCGAGCGCCCGGAACGGTCATCCAGCGCCCCAAGGCTCGCCGCCGACCCGGTCACGATCTCCTCCCCGATCTCCCCGGTCGCGACCCCCCCCGATTCAGCAGAGCGCGCCTTCTGGAACGCAGGCGTAGTGTCCCCAGCAGAACGAGCAACTGCTTCCGTCTTCGCAGCCGGTCGTGCGGCAGTCGTCGGGAACGGGGGTGCACTCGCAGGTGGTCTCGTCGAAGGTGCCCCGCTGGCAGGGTGCGCCGCCCGGGGTGCGGCCGTCGGTGCAGTCGGGCGTGCACAGGACGCCGGTGGGCGGGCACTCCATGGGCGGGGGCGGCTCCTCGACAGGCGTGCAGGCGCAGGTGGTCTCGTCGAAGGTGCCCCGCTGGCAGGGTGCGCCGCCCGGAGTGCGGCCGTCGGTGCAGTCGGGCGTGCACAGGACGCCGGTGGGCGGGCACTCGGGCGTCTCCGGGGCAGGCTGGCAGATGCCGCTGCAGTCGCGGCCACCCGCCGCCGGGTCGCATGAGTCGCTCGGATCGTCGACGCACTCGAGGTCGGCGCTCGGGCATGCGCCGATCCAGCCGCCGCACGGGATCGAATTGCATTCGCACGTCTCCGTGTCGAAGTCGCCGAAGGTGCAGGGCGCTCCGCCCGGCAGGCGGCCCGACTCAGGGCAGTCGGTCGTGCACAGCACGCCCGTCGCGGGGCACGCGGGAGAGCAGTCGGGGTCGTGCGCCGGGCAGAAGTCATCGCACTCGCCGTCGCCGTACCAGCCGAAGAGCTCGCAGAAGTCCTCACCATCGTCCGCCTTGCCCCCCTGGGCGCGTGCCTCCTCCTTGGTGATCCCCGAGGACGGAACGGCGGCGGAACAACCGCCGAGGGCGACGAGGGCTCCCGCGAGCCCGAACGAGACAAAACGCATGACTGGCCTCCTGCCACGCCGCGTAGCAACCCCCTTGCCAGTCCCCGGCCCCCAGAATCACTGGGAAGACAGCCACCTCGAGCGGTGTCACACCTGGCCACGACCGGCTCCTGGTGTGGCCAGGGCCATCTCCTTCTCGTGGTATCGAAGCCCTGCAGCGAGAAGGATTTCTTCACCGCCTTGCTGAGACGCGAGACCGACGCGCTTCCCGACTGAGTACGAGAGCGCCGCCCACGCCGAGGCGCAGCAGGAGGGTATCCCCTCGAGGGTCAGGGGCCGACGTGCGCGTGCGCGCCGTCGACCAGGCCGCCCACCCAGTCGGTGAGTGCGGTGCCATGGACGGACGTCAGGTAGTAGCCCACGCGCAGGGCGGTGTGGCCGATGCCTGTGATGTAGAAGGTGGAGACGCGATCCTCGTGAGCGGCACGGATCGCCGCGAGGTCGAAGGCGTAGGTGTCGCGCGGGACCATCCCTACGCCCCCGTCGCAGTTGTCGTACTCGCCCCCTGCCCAACCGGCACCCATGTAGGTGCGGATGATGGCGTCTCCGGTGTTCGAGAAGAGCCCGATGCGCATGTCGGGGTACGTCTCGACCACGTGGGTGAAGAGATCGGTGGCGAAGTCGTTCGGGTCGCAGCCGGGGCAGGCAGCGAGCACCGTTGCGTCGAGGTTCCACGTCTCGCGGAAGATCTGCTGAAGGCATGGAGGGATGACGTCGCGCGAGAGCGGGGGGCCGGAGTCGTCCAGCACTACGATCTGTGTGTCGTCGCCATAGGCGTCGGCCACCTGGGAGGCGTTGATCGCGGCGCCGAAGCCGCCAGCGCTGATGCCGGTCAGGAGCACCGTGTCGGCGGCGAAGCTCGGCACCAGGCGTTCGAGATAGCGCGTGATGTTGCTGTAGCCGCGGAACTGGCGGAGACGGCCGCCGAGCTCGGCTTCCCCATCGCCGGCGTGGATGTCGCCGGTGCAGTAGGGGACGTAGACCATCGTCCAGTCGCGGACCGGGTTGCGATCGTTGGTGCGGCTGAAGATGCCGTCGATGGGCGGGACGAATGGGATGCTGAAGGCGGTGAAGTCGCACGCGTCGTCAAAGCAGGCGCCGCCACCTTCGAGGTAGAGCATCACCTCGGTCGCTTCGGGTACGTAGCTCACGGCGAAGCCCGCGGCCTCGCCGTTCAAACATCGCGTGCCCGCGACCTCGAAGTACTCCCACTCCCGTTCCGGCGCTTCGACGAGGGGGACCTCCGTACAATCGGAGAGGCAACCGTCGAAGTCGTCGTCGTTGCCGTCGTCGCACTCCTCGCCCTCGTCGAGCCGTCCGTCTCCGCAGCCGGGCCCCGCATCCACCGGCGGGGGTGCGCTCGCGTCGGCGTCGCCGGCGCCGGAGTCGATGGTGGAGCTCGTGTCGGCCGGGGAACCATCACCCGCGTCTCTGGCGGGTGTGCTGTCTCCGCCGCAGGCCCAGAGCAGGCAAGCCAGCGCGACTGCCACCCTCTTTGCGTCGATCGCCATTCGTGGCTCTGGATCCCGCGTGAACGACGTTCGGTCAAGGCGCCTGACGCCGATGCCGGTCCACTGACCGTTGCTCCCGCTCCACCAGTTCTGCTCGCTGCAGCTCGAAGCTGTGCGTGATCGAGATCTCCCAACCTTCAGGGAGAACGCACCTCTTCGAGCGTCTCCGCATCGCTCGGGCCCAGCGTGTGCGCGACGCAGCGGCCGTCCACGCATGCGACCGCCGTCCAATCGCGAAAATCCGGGTCGGGTGCCGGGCATGGCTCGCACTCGGGCTGTGGCCCGGTGTAGTCGGTCCACTCGCACTCGTCGCGCGCGGTCGCGGCAGAGGAGACGAGGACGGCGCGCGACCGCGTATTCGGACAGGGGTCGCAAGGACTGCAGAACCAGAGCGTCAACGTGCACTCGTCGGCCGCGTGGCACCCCTGCTCCCCCGGCGCGGACGGCTCGGTGGCACTGGCGGTTCGAGCCACCGCGTCGTCCTCATCGGCCGTGCTGCGGCGCATCTCGCCGGACGTCGAGTCGCCGGGGGCGCCGGACGGATCCGTCTCTGCAGCCTGTCCCCCGCTACACCCCACGAGTGACGGAAGGAGCAGCGCGAGCGCCAGCCACTGCCCTCGCTCCGTGGGGAGTGAGCGCATCTCCGGCACCCCTCGAGAGGTGATACGGGGCAGGCTCATGGCCGCGGACTATAGTCGAGCTCACGTCCAGTCGGGGCTCAAACGGGCTCCGAAGGCTTCCCGGTCTTCGTCCGAGAGCGCATCGTAAGCGGCCGCGGTAGAGGCGCTTCAGGCCCGGCCCGAAGAGGTCGGGGAGCGTCCAGACGCCGTCCGGCAGGGCCTTCAGCGGAACGGCGACGGTCCTCAGCGTCCGAAGGGTGGCGCAGGTCCCGAGCGACTCCGGCAGCGCCTTGACCTTCTTGGTGTTGTTGAGCTCCAGCTCCTGGAGGGGGAGAGCACCGAGCTCCTCGGGCAATGCGGTCATGGCGGCGTCCACGATCCGAAGGTGCGTGAGCGCCGGCAGCCGCGCGAGATCGGCGGGGAGCGTCTTCAGCTTGCTGCGAACGATCAGCCGCTCGAGTGAAGCGAGGCCTGCGATCCCGTCAGGGAGGGTCTTGACCTTGGGTCCGATCTCCAGACTGCGCAGCCGTTGGAGTGCATAGACGCCATCCCAGCCGGTGAGCTTCGCCGAATCGATCTCCAGTGACTCGAGGGATTCCACGGTCGCGTCTGAAAGTGGAGGCAGGCCGACCATGGCCTTCGCGTGCTCCCCGACCTGAGCTTGGCGTGCCCACGGCCATCAGCAGCTGTATGGAGGGCCGAACGCGCACACGCCGAGCCGGCATACCGGAGGATGCTCGCCGTCCACGCAAGGGCGAAACGGCTTCCTGACCCTTCGGGGACGCCGGATCGGGTGCAGGCGCGGGTCGTAGTCGAACCAGCAGTCGCGATCGCGGCGGCACGGGACGGGGTCGAGCCACTCGAAGAAACAGCGACGCGTGGCGTCGTCGCACCTGCACATCGGTCCCTCGATCAGCGTGCTCTCATTGGCACGGCGTCCGCTCCCCACCACGCAACGGCCCGCCCCTTGATCGAGTCCGCAACGCGCGCTGCTCGAGCACGCTTCAACTGGAGGGGGCACCTCGCCCTGCGGCTTGAGCGTGCAGTGGCCTCCGAGGCAGCGACAGCTCCCTGGAGGTGGTCGCGACTCGGCGCAAGCGACATCGGTGGTCGCGTTCACGGCGGAGACGCAGCGGGTGGGCACGCAGGGGTCGTTCCACGCACAGGACGCGTCATCCGCACAATCGTCCCCGAAGCCTTCGGGGTCGGGCGTGTAGACGTTGGCCTCGACCTCCGGCTCTTCGCTCGCCGGAGCCTCGGGCTCGGGCTCGGGCGTCGCAGCCGGATGGGTCGGGCGCATGGGCTCGGTGCTTGGCTCCTCGACGGAGCCGCAAGCGCAGAGCCAGGCGAGCAGCTGGATGCAGCACAGCGATTTCGGAGGCGCGTGCAACGTGAGCGGATGGTAACCCGACGCGACGCCCCTACCGCCGATGCTGCTTGCGCTCGCGCTCAATCTGCTCCTTGTAGGCGACCGAGTAGCGAGTCCAGGGGCGCACTTCGAGACGCTTGATCGAGATCGGCTCTTCGGTGCCTTCGCAGACGCCGTACTCACCCGTGTCGAGGAGCTTCTCGAGGGCGTGGTTGATCTCGTCGAGGAGCTTGCGCTCCTTGTCGGCGAAGCGCATCAGCGAAGCCTGCTCGGTGTGCCGCTGGGCAATGTCGATGTCGTCTGCGAGCGACTCGGTGTTGGTGATCGCCTCGTCGAGGCGCTGCTGGCGCGAAGCCTGGATCTGACGGCGCTTGTCGAGGAGCATCCCGTAGAGGCGCTTGAGCTGCGGGGCGGTGAGCTCCGAGAAGGGATGGGAGCGAATCGTCACCCCATCGACCTCGGCCTTCACCGGCTTGTACTTTCGGGGCGGCGGCGCGGGCGGCGGCGGCGGCTCGGGCGCGGGCGGCTTGGTCTCGAAAGGCGTGATCGCCTTCGCCACCTTCTTGCCGAAGGCACCCTTGCTCGCCTTCTTGGGCGTGGCCTTCTTGGCAACCGCCTTCTTGGCAGGCGCCTTCTTGGCAACCGCCTTCTTGGCAACCGCCTTCTTGGCAGGCGCCTTCTTCTTGGCAGGCGCCTTCTTCTTGGTGGCCTTCTTCGCCGCCTTCTTCTTGGCGGACGCCTTCTTCTTCTTCGCGGGCGCCGCCTTCTTCTTGGCAGGCGCCTTCTTCTTCACGGCCTTCTTCGCCTTCTTGGCAGGCGCCTTCTTCTTGGTGGCTTTCTTCGCCGCCTTCTTGGCAGGTGCCTTCTTCTTGGCCGCCTTCTTCGCCTTCTTGGCCGGCGCCTTCTTCTTGGCCGCCTTCTTGGCGGGCTTCTTCGCCGCCTTTCGGGCGGGCGCCTTCTTCTTGGCGGCCTTCTTGGTGGCCTTCTTCGCGGGCGTCTTCCGCTTGGCGCTCATCTTGGCTAACCCCCCCTTCGAGGAGACTCGATCATCCGCCCCCCGGGCGAATTTTCGGACGGCGGTTTTTGCCACGAAGGCGCCGAAAACGCAAGGGTTTCTCGGGAGCGGCCCCCAGGACCCTCACGGCCCAAAAGGAGCGTGATCCCGTGGCCTCAGCGGCTCAGCTTCCGCGCTTTCCTCTCCGCCTCGGGCAACGCCTCGAGCCCGGCCAGCTCCCTCAGGTACGAAAAGCTGTAGATCCCGGTGCTGTGACCGTCGCCCCAGCCGAGCTGGACGGCGTACTGACCGACCTCGGCGATCTCCACGAGCTCGAGGGCGGCGTCCGGCAGGCTGGCCATCCCCTCCACCCATTCGATGGGCCCCTGATGGCCCTGACAATGGGCGCAGGGGCAGAAGCCGCGAAGGGTCCGATGGTGGATCGGGGTGGTCGCCCCATCGGCCCACACGATCTCCACGACCCGAGCGCCTCGTGGGGCCCGGAGCTCTTCCGGCGTCACCGTCGCTTTGTCCTCCGCCATGGCGAGGACTCTCGGGTGGATGCCTTTCGAGGTCAATCGCCGGCGGCGATCAACGCCTCGGACGAGACGATCCTCACACCCTGCGCCTCGAGGCGCCGGAGGGTGCGCGCCACGTCTCCCGAGGCGAGCTCCACGCCGCGGCATGCATCCACGACCACCCTGGTGTGATAGCCGAGGCTCACCGCATCGAGGGCCGTCGCGGCGACGCAGTAATCGGTGGCGACGCCCGCCAGGAAGAGCTCGCGCACGTCCCGGGCGCGAAGCCAGGCGTCGAGCCCGGTGTCGTGCCGTCGCGCACCATCGAAGAAGCCGCTGTAGCTGTCCACCTCCGGGTCGCCGCCCTTCACGAAGACGGCGTCGATGCCGTCCCGGTCGAGCGTCGCGACGAGCTCCGAGCCAGGGGTCGTCTGAACGCAGTGGTCCGGCCACAGCACCTGCCCCTGACCGTGGAGCACGATGCGCTCGCCCACGCTGCGCCCCGGATGCATCGACGCGAAGCTCTGGTGGTCCGCGGGGTGGAAGTCGCGTGTCGCGACCACCCATGCGAAGTGGCGCATCAGGCGGTTGGCGATGGGGACGACCTCGTCGCCTCCGGCGACCCCGAGGGGCCCTCCGGGCATGAAGTCGTTCTGGATGTCGACGAGGATCAACGCTCTTGCCACGAGATGACTCCTTTCGCGGGCGAGGGGCGGCCTCTCGGGGCGACTCGAGCCCCAGCCGTTTGCCTGACTCGCGCTCACGCGGAAGCGGAGCGGCTCAGGCGATCTGTAGCTCGAAGCCTTCGCGTTCGAGCTGGCGGTACTTCTTCTTGTCGAAGCGATACAAGCGGGCGCGGCGGCGCGGGACGTCCTTCTCGAGCTCGTCGAGCGCCACCAGAAGACCGAGGGAGAGCACCTTCTTGCGGAAGTTTCGCTTGTCGAGCTCCCGCTGGAGGATCGTCTCGTACAGGTGCTGGAGCTGCGTGAGGGTGAACTTCTTCGGCAGCAGCTCGAAGCCGATGGGGCGGTAGGCGATCTTGCCCCGCAGGCGCTCGATGGCGGCGGTGATGATGCCGTCGTGATCGAAGGCCAGGCCCGGGAGCTTGCCCACCTCGAACCACGCCGCATCGCGGGCGTCGGTCGCGGCGCGGACCCGATGATCACGGATGTTGGTGAGCGCGTAATACGCCACCGACACCACGCGGCCTCGGGGATCGCGATCGACGGCGCCGAAGGTGTAGAGCTGCTCGAGGAAGACCTCCTCGAGGCCCGTCTCCTCGGCGAGCTCGCGGCGCGCGGCCTCTTCGAGGTCTTCGTCCATGCGCACGAAGCCGCCCGGGAGCGCCCAGTCCCCTTCGAAGGGAGGGCCGCCACGTTCGATCAACAGGACGCGCAGCCCCGCGTCGTCGAGCCCGAAGACGACGCAGTCCACGGTGACCGCGGGGCGCGGGTACTCGTAGGTGTGCGCCATCAGTCGCCACCTCCGCCGATCTGGCCCGCGACGAAGGCGTCGAGCTCGGCGAGCTCGAGCGCGAAGCCGCCGGAGAGGATCGGGAAGCGGCACCAGGTCTTGGGGTCGAGGTTCTTGTCGTCGACGTGGAAGGACGGCGCGTAACGCTCGCGCTTCCACTGATTGCGGCACCAGAGCGTGAAGAAGCGACGTACCCACAGGCGCAGCTGCTCGGGATCGGCCGCCGGGAAGCGCACGCGAACCGTCTCGTAGACCTCGGTCGGCGACTTCTTTCCGCCGATCGCTTCGTCCTCGATGGCGTCGAGGAGTGGATAGGGCATGAGATCGCCTTCGTCGGTCTGCCCGGCCGCGGCGGGGCGGAGCTCGGCGGTCGGCTGCTGCGCGTTGACGTGCGAGAGCGGGGGGAGCGGCGCGCCGCCGGTCGGGCCCGCCGTCTCCATCCACTCGAGCCAGGTGCGAAGGAACGCCTTGTCGATGCCAGCGATGGGCGACAGACCCCCGGAGGTGTCTCCGTCCATGGTCGCGTAGCCGACCGCCGCTTCGGAGCGGTTCGAGGTGCTGAGGAGGATCTTCGACTCGACGTTGGCGATGAGCCAGATGCCGGGGCTGCGCACCCGGGCCTGGATGTTCTGGAGCGCGATGTCGTCGTGCTCCCAGTCGAGCTTCCGCCCGAGCGCTTCCTCGACCATGGAGACGTAGCCGCGCACCAATCCGTCGACGTCGAGCTCGTGATGCGTGGCGCCGATGGCCTCGGCGACGGCGCGCGCGGCCTCGCGGGTGACCTCGCCGCTGTTCGCGGTGGCCTGGTAGGCCGTGGTGAGGAGCCGCGACACGAGCGTTCGGGCGTCCGGCGCGTCCGAGAGCCCCGGCACGTGCCCGAGGCGCTCGCACACGCGCGCGATCCCCAGCTCGCTCGCCGAGAGCTCGACCATTTGGGCGACCAGGATCGCGCAGGCCGCCGAGTCGGCGCCCCCCGAGAGGCTCACCACGTAGCCGCGGGAGCGCGCCTTGCGCAAGTAGTCGAAGAGACCGAGGGCGATGGCGCGGGTGAACTCCTCTTCGTCCACCCGCTCGCCCACGTCCCACGCCGGCCGGTCGTGGCCGGGCTCACTCGTTTCGGCCTGGGGCAGCGCGAAGCGCACCTCGATCGCGCCTTCGGTGGCGACGCCCGGGATGAAGCTGCTGAGCCGCGCGCGCTTCATCCGAAGCGCGTCGACGTCGACCACGGCGTGACTCATCGAGAAGAGCGCGAAGGTGAAACGAGGCCCCTCGATGAGCATCGTGCCCTCGGAGGCGATCATCGTGCCCCCGTCGTAGAGCGCGCGCCCCGCCTCGTTGCCGAGGAGGTTCGCGTAGAGATAGGCGACACCGAAGGCGCGCGAGCCCTCGAGGACGAAGCGTCGCCTCACCTCCTGCTTGCCGAAAGCAAAGTGGCTGGCGCTCGGGTTGAGCACGATGTCCACGCCGCGGTGCGCGAGGCGGCCGCCGGGGCGGTTGGCGACCCACGCGTCCTCGCAGATCTCGAACCCCAGGCGGATGCCGCCCACGTCGAAGATGTAGTCGCCGACGGGAACCTCGCGGCCCGCGAGCTCCACCACCGTGCGCTGCGCGGCGGGCCAGGGCTTGAACCAACGCGGCTCGTAGTGGATGCCGTCACCGGCGAGGTTCTGCTTGGCCACCATGCCGACCACGTGGCCGTCCACGCACACCGCGGCCGCGTTGTAGACGGCGCCCAGGTGATGAATGGGCAAACCCACCGACACGACCATGCCCCGCGTCGCCGGCGCCACCTCGTCGAAGAGCACGCGTGCGGCGCGCGCGGCTACGTCGAGAGAGTGGAACATGTCCTCGCAGCCGTAGCCGGTGAGGCAGAGCTCCGGCAGGCACAGGACGCTCACGTCCGCCTTCTTCGCCTCTTCGATCGCCGCCAGCACGTTGTCGACGTTTTGCCGCCAATCGAGCGGGGTCTGGTTCAGAGCGGCGACGCCTACGTGTACATGACGCATGGTTCAGCTGGCCTTGGCCTGGTGAGCATCATCGCCCAGCCGGGCCCGGAGGGACGCGAGTCCCTCGTCATCGTTGACGGAGTATCGCAGGGGAGAGGCCAATCGCGCGACTTCCGCGGGGAGGCGTGCCACGCCCCCGAGAGCGCGCTCGCGCAGCGCGGCGAGGCTGGGCGAACGCCCCGTCGGGGCGCCCCCGCGCATCACCGGCACCAGGAGGTCGATGCTCTCGCCAGCAGCCACTCGCGGTACCTGATCGACGTCGTAGAGGACGTCGTGGGTGGGGCGGCCGTGTCGGAAATGACGCCTGATGGCGACCCGCCCAGGCAGGGAGCGCTTTTCGCGGTCACTCGAGATCTTCATTCGCGGTGACCACACCCCGCCCTCCTCGATGGCGCCGAGCTTGTACACCGCGCCGAGAGAGGGCTGCGCACCGCCGGTGACGAGGCGCGTGCCGACGCCGTAGACGTCGATGGGCGCGCTCGCCGCGCGCAGCGCGCTGATGCGATGCTCGTCGAGATCGTTCGAGGCGATGATCTTCACCCCCTCGAGCCCCGCGGCATCGAGGCGCGCCCGGGCGCGCTTCGAGAGCTCCGCGAGATCACCGGAGTCGAGGCGAATGGCGCGAAGCGCCCGGCCGCGTGCCCGCATGGCGTGCGCGGCCGCGATGGCGTGCCCGATCCCGGTCTGAGTCTCGTAGGTGTCGACGAGGAAGACCGAGTCGTCCGGCATCGCCTCGGCGTAGGCGTCGAAGGCGCGCCGCTCGTCGCCGAAAGCCATCACCCACGAGTGGGCATGCGTGCCGCGCACGGGGATGTCGTAGCGCCGACCGGCGAGCACGTTCGAGGTGGCATCGACGCCGCCGACGAAGGCCGCGCGAGAGGCGGCGAGGGCCGCACCCGGACCATGCGCGCGCCGAAAGCCGAGCTCGAGCACCGGCGCCTCCGCTGCCGCGATCTTGATGCGCGCCGCTTTGGTGGCCACGAGGGTCTGATAGCCCACGATCGACAAGAGGAGCGTTTCGACGAGCTGGCAGGTGAGGAGGTCGCCGCTCACCCGAAGCAGAGGCTCCGACGGGAAGACGACCGTTCCCTCCGGCACGGCGTCGATGTCGAGGGCGACGCGAAACATTCTCAGGCGGTCGATGAAACCCTCCGAAAAGAGCGGCGCTCCGCTCTGGCTCTCGAGGCGCGAGAGGTAGTCGAGATCCTCGGCCGCGAAGCGGAGGCGCGTCAGGGATTCGAGCGCGTCGGCCAGCCCGGCGGCCACCGCGAAGGCGCCGCCGAAGGGGGCCCTTCGAAAGAAGAGGTGAAAGGTAGCGCGCGTACCCGCCATGCGATGGTGCTGATAGCCCGCAGCCATCGTCAGCTGATAGAGGTCGGTCGCGAGACCCGAGACCGCCTCCCCCTCCCGCGCCCCCGATCCCATGCACCGTTTCATAGTGTAGAATATACACTCAGATCCTTCGCGGTCAAGGGGTGCGCTCGATAATCCGCCTTTACGCCGCCCCCAGGGGGCCCCACCATCGGCCCACGATGGGGTCCGCGGTCGCGAACATACGACGGGTTCGGCAGCGCCTCTCCGAGGAGCTCTCCCCGGTGATGGCGCGGGCGATCCTCTTCGACGCGCTGACCCGCTGGGGCCCGCAAATCCCTCAGAATCGCGAGGAGCTGACCCGCTTCGTTCGCGGCCCGCTCCGCGAGGTGCTCGACCGCTACCTGCGCGCCGAGGACGTGGGAGACACCATGCTCCGCGTGGAGATGGCGCTGGCGGTCGTCGACCACACGGACGACGACTCCAAGCCGAGCGTGCTGCCCCCACCCGTCTCGGGCGTGACCGACTTCGCCCTGAACGCCGACACCACCCGCGCCCTGCGTCCCATCACTCGGCCGGTGCAGGTGTTGGTGGTCTCGACTCGCCCGGGGTTCGCCTCGACGATCGAGGTCGCCCTCGGCGGCAGCCTGGTGCAAACGGAGCCCGCGACCTCGGTGCTCGCCCTCAGAGCTCAGCTCGAGCGCGAGATCGACATCATCCTCATCGACGCGGGCGACCCACCTCCGGTCGAGCCCACGCGCCTCGCGGCGCTCTTGAACCGGGTCGGCAACGACACGCTGATCGCGGTGTGGGGATCGCGACTCGCCTTCGGTCGCGACCTCATCGGGACCCTCGAAGCGGGCGGCATTCCCTGCATCGCCTTCGCCATCCCCGAGGGGATGGCGCCCTTCGTCGACCTGGTCCGCTCGCGACAGGCTGAGTGATCAGCCGAGGCGATCGAGCCTGAGCACCGGACGCTGCTCCTCGCGAGAGCGTTCGCGAAGAACGGTGAAGCACGCGCGGAAGTCGCGATGCTCCTCGGGATCGAGGACGACCTGCTCGATCGTCCATCCATCGGAAGCCGGCTCGATGAGCACGTTCTGCTTTGCGCGCGCCTCTTGGTCGAGTCGGATGGCGTCGTGCTCCGCGAAGAAGGGCGCCATCGCTTCTTCGATGCGCGCCGGGTCCCAGCGATCGGACTCGGGCTGTTCGAGCATCTCGGCCGCCCGCTCGTACTGACCGAGCGCGAGGTGGCGGACGAAGCGGAAGGCTTCGTTGCGCAGGAGCACCTGAAACGAAGGGCCCGCGGTGATGTCCTGCTCCGCCTCGTCCTCGGGTCGTTCGGGGGCCGCCAGCTCCTCGGGATGCTTCAAACGTTCCCACTCGTCCAGGAGGCTCGAGTCGACCTGGCGAACCACCGCGCCGAGCCAATCCTCCATGTCGTAGACCTCATCGGTCTTCTTCGCTTCGGGCACGTTCTGGACGAGCGCCTTGTAGGCGTCGCTCAGGTAACGCAGGAGCACGCCCTCGGAGCGCGCCAGACCGTACTCCTTGACGTACTCCGAGAAGGAAGCCGCCATCTCGTACATGTCGCGCGCGATGCTCTTGGGCCGGACGTTGTCGCCGATCCACGGATGGTGCTTGCGATAGGCGTCGAAGGTCTCCCAGAGCACCTCCTTCTTCGGCTTCGGGTTTTCGACCTCGTCGAGCGCGGCGATGCGCTCCTCGTACTCGACGCCGCGCGCCTTCATCTCGTTCAGCGCCTCGGTCTTGAGCTTGTCGAGCTGCCTCAGGAGCAGCACCCGCGGCGACTCGAGGGTCGCCTCGACGAAGCTGAGCACGTCGAGGGCATAGTCGGGCTCCTTTGGATCCAGGACCTCGAGCGCCTCCACCAGGTAGAGCGAGAGCGCGTGATTGAGGGAGAAGTCCTCCTGGAGATCGGCGTGGATCTGGACGTAACGACCGCTGTCGTCGGGCTCCTCTCGGACCTCCACCACCTCGGCCGCCACCAGCGAACGAAACATCGCGATGGCCGTCCGCCCGTGGGCGCGCTTTTCCCGGACCGACTCGTGACTGCCGCGAATGAGATCCTTGATCGCCGCGCACCCGTTGCCGGGACGCTCGAGCATGTGAAGGAGCATCGCGTGGCTGACGGCGAAGCTCGAGTTGAGGCGTTCGGGCTCGCCCTCCACCAGACGACGGAAGGTGGCTTCGTCATAATGCGCGTAGCCGCGATCGGGCGGCTTCTTTCGCTTGAGCTTGCGGAGCTTCTTGGGGTCCCCGGCAGCCTTTCGCTCGAGAGAGCGGTTTTCGACCACGTGCTCCGGCGCCTGGGCGACCACGCTGCCGCGGGTATCGAAGCCGCGCCGGCCGGCCCTGCCGGCGATCTGCTGGAAGTCGCGAACCGACAGGACGCGGGTCTTCTCGCCGTCGTACTTGTAGAGGCGCGTCAGGAGGACGGTGCGGATGGGGACGTTGACGCCGACGCCGAGGGTGTCGGTGCCGCAGATGAGCCGGAGCAGTCCCTTCTGCGCGAGGCGCTCCACCATGCGCCGGTATTTGGGCAGAAGGCCCGCGTGGTGAAGACCCACGCCGTGATGAACGAAGCGCCGCAGCTCCTTGCCTTCCGGGCTGTCGAAGCGGAAGCCGGCGAGCTCGTCTTTGATCGTCTGCTTCTCCTCTTTGCTCAGGAAGTCGATGCTCATCAGGTTCTGCGCCTGCTCGGCGGCGCTCCGCTGAGTGAAGTGGACGATGTAGACGGGGGAGCGGCCCTCTTCGAGGAGGTCCGAGATCGTCTCGTGGAGCGGCGTCTCGCGGTACTCGTAGTCGAGGGGCACCGGCCGATCGGCGCTGGTGACCAGCGAAGTGACGCGACTGGTGCGCAGCGTCAGCTCCTCCTCGAAGAAGCTGGTGTCGCCCAGGGTCGCGCTCATCAAGAGGAAGCTCGCCTGGGGAAGCGTGAGGAGCGGCACCTGCCACGCCACCCCGCGGTCCCGGTCGGCGTAATAGTGGAACTCGTCCATCACGACCTGGGAGATGTCGGCGCGCGGCCCTTCGCGGAGCGCCTGATGCGCGAGGATCTCGGCGGTGCAGCAGATGATGGGCGCGTCGGCGTTGACCGAAGCGTCCCCCGTCAGCATCCCCACGTCGTCCGGTCCGAATGCGCGGCACAGGTCGAAGAACTTCTCGCTGACCAGCGCCTTGATCGGCGCGGTGTAGAAAGAGACCTCTCCACGCGCGAGCGACCGGTAGTGCGCGGCGAGGGCGACCAGGGATTTCCCGCTGCCGGTGGGGGTCGCAAGAATGACGTTGTTGCCCGAGAAGATCTCGAGGATGGCCTCTTCCTGCGCGGGATAGAGCTCGAGCCCCATCCCGGCCGCGTAGTCCATGAACCCTTCGAGCAACGCGTCGGGACTGACCGCGTCGCTGGGAGGCAGAAGCTCTCGCAATGGAAAAGTTGGCATCGGCGCTCCGCGAGCTTACCCGTTATGCTCTGACCAGGCATGCGTGCCCTCGCCCGGCTTTTCTTCTCTTGTGTCTTGTTCTCCGTCCTCGGCCCGGCGCCGGCAGGCGCACAGGATGCTGCGGACGAGAGCGAGGCGGTCGCGCTCTTCACGTCGGGGACCGCCGGGAGCGCGGTGTCCGAGGCATTCGTCGGACTGGTGCCTCTGCCCGACGAGCACCGTGTCGACGGATTCGACGCGCAGCGCCTACGCGCCGCGGAGAGCGATGACGCGCTCGGCTACGTCATCTCCATCGCCACCGATCTGGACCTGGTGCAGGTGCTCCGGCGCTCTGACGGTGCGCGATTCGAACGCCGCTTCGCGGTGGACGCCGAAGATGCCTATGCGATGGCGCTGGTGGCCGCCGAGCTCCTCGAGGTGGCCAAGAGCGGCGGTGATCCGGAGGTGCTCGGCCTGGTCGCGACGGCGTCGGTCGCGGGCGAGACCCCCAACGGCACGACTCCGAGCGAGGGGGACGAAAGCGCACCGACCGAGGAGGCGTCCGCCGAAGACGGGGAGCGCGCCACAGAGGACGAAGCGGGCGCCGGACAGAGCGCGAAGCGCTCCTGGATGCTCACCCTCGGCGCGCACGCCGAGCTCTGGGGCTCACCTGCCCAGGCGGGCGTCTGGCTGGTCCAACCCGGGCTCTTCACAGACATGCTCTTCCGGGTCGGGTCGCTCTTGGTCGGCGGCGGCTTGATCGCATCGGGCTTCGGCGGCTACGGAGGGCGAACGGAGGACGTCGCGGCCACCTACCGGCGCTACGACCTGGGGGGCCGTGTGAGCGTCGGTGTCGACGTTGGCGCCCTCGCGACGCGTCTGCTCTTTCACTTGCGCGCGGGGGGATCGGTGGTCACCGCGGACGGGCGCACCATCACCCTCGCCACCCAGCAAACCCGCAGCGAGAGCACCGGCACGGCCTTCCTCGGCTTCGCGATCGAAGCCCGGCAACCGCTGGTGTCGGGTCTCTCCTTACATCTGAGCCTCGGCCTCGATGGGCTGCTCTCGCCGGTGAAGGTGATAGCCTTCGAGGAAGTGGTCGCCACCGAAGGATCGTTGAGGCTGGTCGCCCAACTCGGGATTTGTTGGGTGATCGATTGAGTCGGCGGACCGAGGAGGACGGGATTAATCAATCCGGCGCGCCTTCGCGACCCACGAATGTGGTGGCTCTCCTCCCAGCGCCGGCGACCGTGGCCATTCGTGATTCCGAAGCCGATCTCGTGGCGCGGGCGAAAGCCGGAGACGGGGAGGCGCTGGGTCTCATCGCCCAGGAGGAGCTTCCCCGGGTCGAGCGCCTTCTCGCCCGTATCCTCGGTCCCCGCGAGGACCTCGAGGACCTGGTGCAGAACGTCTTCGTGGAGCTCTGTCGGGCGCTCCCCTCCTTCCGCAGCGAGAGCAAGCTCTCGACCTTCGTGGGCGGCATCACGGTGCGCGTCGCGCGCAGGGCGCTCAGGCCTTCGGCGTGGACGCGGCGGCGGGCGCCCATGCCCCTCGACGTGGTCGCCGAAGAGCACATCGACCCGGAGCGGGAAACCCTCGTCCGTGATCGGATGCGTCGCGTCCACCGCGCCCTCGACGGGATCAAGCCCAAGAAGCGCATCGCGCTCACGCTCTACGTCTTCGAAGGGATGACACCCGCGGAGATAGCCGAGCTCACGGGCACCAAGGAACACACGGTGCGCTCGCGCATCTGGCACGCCCGGCGGGAGCTCGTCGCCGCGGCGCGACGCGATCCCGTCCTGCGCGAGCTGGTGGAGGGCGAGCCATGAGGGACGACCTTCGCGATCGCCTCGGCAAGCTCGCCGATGAAGCGACGCCCGAGCTCTCGGACGCCGCGCGACGCCGCGTGGTGGAGTCGATGCGACGGGATGGGCCGGACTTCGTCCACGCCGCGCGACAGCGACGTCGGGTGATGATCGGCGTCGGCGTCTCCGCGCTCGCCGCTGCCGCCGCAGTGGCCTTCGCCCTCGCGCCGCCGCCGCCAGAGCCCACCGCGAATGCGTGCATGTCGTGGACGCCTGCCGAGGCGAACCGAATGGGCTCGCGACTGGATCTGGGCGCACGCGGCGCGGTGACCGTGGAGGGCACGGTCAGCCTGGAGGCGCCCGACCCCTGCACCACGATCCTCCATCTCGACGAGGGTCGGGTGGACGTGCGGGCCGACGACCTCGGCGGCGGCCTACTCCGCGTCGCCGCCGGTCCGGTGGCGGTCGAGGTCTGGGGCACCCGCTTCTCCGTCACTCGACACGACGGCGAGGTTTCGGTGGAAGTGGAAGAGGGCCACGTGGTGGTCACCGCCCCGGAGAACCGGGAGATCCACCTGCGGGATGGCGAGCGTTGGTCCCTGGGCCGCGAGTTGGCGATGGCCGCGGCCGGAGATGGACGCGGAGACGGAGACGGGGTCGCAGACCGAGTCGAAGACGGAGACGGAGTCGGCAGGGGAGACGGACTCGAAACCAACTGGCGCCCCGCAGCCCCCGCGCATCACGACACCAGCGCAGCTGCCGCCCGCGCCGACGTGCCGCCTCCCGCACCGGCGCCGGGGGCGCTCCTCGGCGAGGCCGAATCACTGTGGCGCGAAGGGCAGCACGAGGCCGCGCGCCGCATCTTCCGTCAGGTGGGACGGGGACACGGGGCGGTGGCCGAAGCTGCCTGGATACGCCTCGCGCGCCTCGAACTTCGCGCGGGCGATGGACGCGGTGCCCTCCGCGCCCTGTCCGAGCGCGCACGTCGGTTTGCCGAAGGAAGGCTCGACGCCGAGGCGCTCTTCCTCGAGGCGGACGCCCACGGTCGTCTGGGCGAGGCCGCCGCGCGCGCTCGCGCCATCGACACGCTGCAGAGCCGACACCCGAGCTCTCCCCAGGCACGCGCCGTGGCGCGAGAATCGGAAACCGGCGCGGAGTGAGGCTCACCTCCGCCTTCTTCCTCTTCTTGTCGTTGGCCGCAGGATGCGGTGATCAACAGCTCGTTCTCTTCGCTCAGGACGCGGCGACCACGAGCGATGCGTCGAACGATGCGGGCGCAGACTCGACGCCGGTGAGCGTCACGGATCGCGATCCGGAGCGCTGTGGCGCGGCCGCCGTGCACTGTCAGGACGACGAGTACTGCGTCGACGGCGTCTGCGTGTGCCGGCAGGGACTCGTGCGTGGGGACGAGGGCTGCATCGACCCCGCATCGGATGGGGAAAACTGCGGGGCGATCGGCACCTCGTGCCCCACCCTCTGCAGTGGAGGCGCCTGTGTGGCCAGCTGTCCCGCGGGAACCAGCATGTGCGACAGCGGATGCGTGGACCTGAGCTCACACCCGCTGCACTGCGGGGAGTGCGAGCGGCGCTGCGGAGCAGGCACCGTGTGCGCGGCCGGGACCTGCGTGCCTTTCCGCCCGGCGCCCTGTACGACCTGTCCCTGCAGCCTCTGCGGAACCCGCACGTGCTGCACCTATCCCACCACGACCGATCCCATCTGCGTCGATGGCGCGGCCTGCGCTTCCAATTTCTGAATTCTTTGATCGACGACGGGAGCTACCGCGACTCACTCCTGTCTCGTTCTCTCAGGAGGTAATGATGCGTGAGCTCCTCGCGGCCGTCGTCGGTGCGCTCTTGATCCTCGGTGGATGCGGCGGTGGAGACGAGCCCCCGGGCGACGCGAGCGGCGATGGAGGAGGCTCCGACAGCAGCATCGGCATGGACGGCGGCGGCGACGCGGCTGGTGATGGTGCCGTGGGCGACGGTGCTACCGGTGATGGCGCCATCGGTGATGGCGCCGCCGGTGATGGCGCCACCGGAGACGGCGCCGTGGGCGATGGCGGCGCTGGTGATGGCGCCACCGGTGACGGTGCCGTGGGCGATGGCGGCACTGGCGATGGCGGCACCATGGGCTGCAGCCCGCCGACAATCAGCTGCGGCGGCTCCTGCGTGAATCCTCTGGCAGACGTCATGAACTGCGGCACCTGCGGCACCGCTTGCGCATCGGGCGAGGTGTGCTCGTCGGGGACGTGCGCAGGAACGTGCGGCGGCCCGCTCACGGACTGCAGCGGCACCTGTGTCGACACCGCTTTCGATCCGGCCAACTGTGGCGGTTGCGGCGTCACTTGCGCCATGGGCGAAGGGTGCGTCGATGGATCGTGCACGGCGTGCATGGGCGATACGTCGGACCTCTGCGCAGGTCGCTGCACGAACCTGATGAGCGACCCGACGAACTGTGGCGCCTGCGGCGCCGTCTGCCCGGCCGGTGAGATCTGCAACGGCAGGACCTGCGAGCTCCGATGCTTCGGCGGAACCGATGCTTGCTCCATGATGTGCGTGAACACGAACACCGACCCGATGAACTGCGGCGACTGCGGAACGGTCTGTAGCGCCAGCATGGTCTGCAACGCGGGATCGTGTGAGTCCGCTTGCATGGTTGGACTCACCGAATGCAGCGGCGCGTGCGTCGACACCGACACCGACCCGGCGAACTGTGGCACATGCGGCACGACGTGCGGCCCGCGACAGGAATGCAATGGCGGCACCTGCCAGGACTGCCCAGGCGCGGAAGTCCGGTGCGGAACCTCGTGCCGCGACCTTTCGACCAGCGACTTCAACTGCGGGCGCTGTGGCAACGTCTGCCGAGGCGATCTGGCCTGTAGCGCGGGCTTCTGCAGCCCCGACTGAGCCCAGCCCCCGAGCGCGGGCGCCGCTGCGTTGATCAACGGCGGCCCCGACCGTGACTCATCTGGAGACAATGACGCGCGTCGCTTGGAGCTGCATCACCGCCCTCGGGTTGTCGTTGCTCCTGGGGTGTGGCACCGACGACGCCCCCGGACTGGTCTCGACGTGCCCGGGACCTGCATGCCCATGCACGGGCGCTTCGTGCACCTGCCGTGCGATCGGGACCTGCAGGCTGGACTGTCCCGACATGACGACTCCGGGGGCGCCGTGCCAGCTCTCGTGCTCGGATGCGACCTCGTGCGCCGTGGACTGCGGCATGGAGATCTGCGACGTCGATTGCACGATGGGCTCGGACTGCAGCGTGCACTCGATGGGCAGAGATAGCGGTATCGACTGCGCTTCCATGTCGACGTGCGATGTGATGGCCAGTGGCGACGGCGCCGACGTGATCTGCGAGACGGGCGCAGAGTGCAACCTCGCGGTCTCGGGCACCGACGCGCAGATCGGCTGCGCGTCGGGCAGCCGTTGCGTCGGCACCGTCGGCTCTGACGCCAACGTCCGCTGTGAAGCCGCCGACTGCGAGCTGACCCTCACCGATGAAGCCGGCGTGAGCTGCCGCATGGGCGCGACCTGCCGCGTCACCTGCGAGGCCGACTGCACCCTGTCGTGCGCCGACGGCGCCACGTGCGAGCTCCGCTGTGGGGACGAGGGCGATTACAGCGCGGTGACCGGGGAGGGCGCCTGTAGCGCGGGTGGTTGATTGCGAAAATGGGCCTCCCCCGTCGCGAGGCCTACCGCTTCCTGAGCTCTTTCGGCCCCAGGTGAGGGTGCTCACCCGATGGACTCGCGCTGCCGGCGTCGCACCGCGAACATGACGCATGGCCGACGTCTTCGAACGACTCTCCTTCCATCCCACCGAGGAGCAGCTCCTCATCCGCGACGCTGCACGGACCTTCGCCCGAAACCGCCTGGCTCCCGGCGCGGCGGAACGAGATCGAAAGGCGGCCTACCCCCACGACCTCTTCGGCGAGCTGGCGGAGATGGGGCTCCTCGCGATGAAGGTGTCCGAGCAGGACGAGGGCTCGGGCACCGACAACGTGGGCTACGTGCTCGCCATGGAGGCCATCGCCGAGGCGTGCGCTTCCACGGCGGTCATCCTGGCCTCGAGCAATCTGTCGACGAAGATCCTCGCCGACCACGGCTCCGACGGGCAGCGGGATCGATGGCTCCGGCCCTACGCCCGCGGCAAGCTCGGCCCCGCGAGCTTCGCGTTGACGGAGCCCGGGGCCGGCTCCGACGCGGGCGGCATCCGCACCACGGCGACGAAGGAGGGCGACTCCTACGTGCTCAACGGTCAGAAGATGTGGATCACCAGCGGCGCCCACGCCGGGATCCACCTGGTCTTCGCCAAGACGGATCCCGACGCGGGATCGCGCGGCATCAGCGCGTTCATCGTCGAGAAGGGAACCCCGGGGCTCCACGTGGGCGCCGAAGAAGACAAGATGGGTCTTCGCTCCTCGGGGACGGTCGCGCTCCACTTCGATGGGTGCCGCGTGCGCGAGGACCAGCGCATCGGCGGCGAGGGTGAGGGCTATGCGATCGCTCTGTCGGCCCTCGCGGCGGGACGGATCGGGATCGCGGCGCAGTCGATCGGGATCGCCGAGGCCGCGATGGGAGAAGCGGTCGCCTACGTGCAGGAGCGACGCGCCTTCGGCCAGCGGCTGTCCGACTTCCAGAACACGCGCTTCGTCCTCGCGAACTGTCGAACCGAGCTCGATGCGGCCTGGCTTCTGATGATCCGTGCCGCGCGGCGCCTGGACGAGGGCCATCGGGCGCGCATGGAGAGCTCGATGGCGAAGCTCTTCGCCTCGGAGACCTGCGGCCGCGTGGTGGACCATGCGGTGCAGCTCCACGGCGGATATGGATACTCGCGCGAATATCCCGTCGAGCGGTACTACCGCGACGCTCGGGTCACCCGGATCTACGAGGGAACGAGCGAAGTGCAGCGGATGGTGATCGCGCGCGAGGTCCTCGACGGGTGAAATTCAGGGGAAGCCGAGGCGATGGCCGACGTAGAATCGGCGGCATGGTGCGTCTCCTCCTCGCTTTCATTCTGGTGGTGCCCCTCCTCGGGGCGTGCAACGGCGGCGGGGGCCGTCGTCGCGTCGCCGGGGATGCCGAGCTTCCCAACGACACCTCGGTGACCGTCGACTCCGCAATCCCGGACGCAACCGCCGATGCGCCCCCCACGGACGGCAGCGTGATGGACACCAGCACACCCCCGGTCGACAGCTCCGCGCCCGACACCACCGTGGTGCCGATGGACACTGGCACGCCCCCGGTCGACAGCTCCGTGCCCGACACCACGGTCGTGCCGATGGACACCGGCACCCCCGCCGTCACCATCGAGGACGTGCAGCGTGGCCGCGTCGCGGAAGGCACCACCGTCACTTTCAGCGGCGTCATCGTCACCGCGCTCTACAGCGGCGGCGCCTGGGTGCAGGACCCGAGTCTCGGCCCCACCTATTCCGGGGTGAAGGTGTACGAGGGCACCGCCCCCACCGTCTCCGTCGGCGATCGCGTCGATGTCACGGGCACCTACATGGAGTACTACGGCGACACCGAGATCGAGTCGGCCACCATCACCCGCCTCGGCGCAGGGACGCCGATCGTCCCGACGAACGTGACCGTCGCCATGGCGGCCTCCGAAGCCTACGAGGGCGTGCTGGTGCACATCACCGACGCCTCCACCTATCTTTCGTTCTACGACTGCACCGCGGACAACCCGGCGTGTACCGACACCGACGTCTGGCAGGTCTCCTCGACGTCAAACAGCGTCCTGGTCGCCGACTACGTCTACGAGTCCGCCGACTGGCTCTCGCACATCGGCGAATCTCGGGATCACCGGCGTCACATCCTATCGCTACGACAATCGCCGGATCATGCCGCGCACCTCCGCCGATTTCACACCTTAGACTAACTCGTGAGCGACGAGCCCCACCTGCTGGTCGGTGACGTTCGCGTGATGGACCCAGCCGACACGCGGGCGGAGGCCGTGCTCTTTCGTGATGGACGCGTGGCCGGCGTGGGCGCGCGGGCCGCGCTCGAAGCGGCGAGCGCGGAACGCGACGAGGAGCTCCTGACCACGGTCGTAGACGCGACGATACTGCCGGGCTTCGTCGACCCACACCACCACGCCTCCCTCGCCGCGCTCTGGGGTGGGCTCACCCGCCTCACGCCGCCCGAGGTGACGGACATCGCTTCGCTCCAGAGGACCCTCGCCGAGAGCGCCGCGGGCATCGACGCCGGTGAGTGGGTCATGGCGACCGAGTGGGACGAGATGCGGCTGGCCGAGCGACGTCCTCCGACGCGGGACGAGCTCGACCAGGCGCTGCCGAACCACCCGCTCTTCGCCATGCACTACAGCTGCCATCGCGGCGTGGCCAACAGCCGCGCCCTTGCGCTCGCTGGCATCGACCACCACACGCCGGACCCGGACGGGGGGTACATCGAGCGCGGTCTGGGCGGGGTGCCGAGCGGGCTCTTGATCGAGCGTGGAATGAGCCGGGTGGAGTCGCTGGCGCGCGCGGCGCTGATCGCGCGCGACGCCGAGCGCTTCTTCCGACAGCTCGAAGCGCACCAACGCGCGCTCCTCGCCGCCGGCATCACCCACATCGCCGACGCCACGGTCCCGACGGATCTGGTCGCCCTCTATCGCGAAGCGAACCAGCGCGGGATCCTCGTCGGCGGCTTCACCCTCATGCCCGTGTCGGTCACGGGGTGGCTCGAGGAGCCGTGGGACGCGCTCGAGCTCCCGCCGGCCGGCGAGGAGGAGGGCCGTTTGAGCTTCGGTCCGATCAAGCTCGTCTTCGACGGCGCGCCCGGCTGTTCGCTGTGCCTGGGCTGGTGGCAGACCTTCGGCGCGATGATCAACACCTGGTCTCTGGCCTATCGGCAGCGCTCCCTCGATCCGGTGCGCGCCACCTTCTCCGTGGCCCCCCGCCTGGGCGCGCAGATCCGCTCTGGCATCGCCATCTACCGAGCCGAAGACGCCGCGCGGGTGGTGGCGGGCATCATCGACCGGGGTCACGCCGTGGCGACCCACGCCATCGGCAACGACGCCGTCGCCATCGCCTGTGGCGCCTACGAAAAGCAGGGGGCGCGCCTCCACGACGTCGCCCGGGCCCGCATCGAGCACGCCACCTTCGTCGACGAGGCGCTGGTGCGCCGCCTCGCCGGCATCGGCGCTGCGGTGGTCACGCAGCCGAACCTCGTGACGCTCCCGACCTATGCGAGCGCCGCCTCCATCCCGGGCATCGCCAACCTCGCCCATCGCTGGCTCCTGGACGCGGGAGTGACCATGGCGGCGAGCTCCGACTACCCGGTGCACGGATTCGATCCTCTCGACGGGATCCGCGCGGCGGTCTCGCGGCGAACGGCGCACGGCGACGCCTTCGAGCCAGAGCAGCGCATGACCCTTCTCGAGGCGCTCGCCGCCTACACGCGGGTGGCGGCGGAGGTCGCGGGCGTCGGCGACCGCGCCGGCACGCTCGAAGAAGGCAAGCGCGCCGACGCCGTAGTCATCGATCGGCGCCTCGACGAGGACAGCCTCGCGAGAGCGCGGGTGCGCGCCACCTGGGTGGGCGGCGCGCTGGTGCACGGCTCGCTCGCGTGAGGCGCCCTCTGCGCCCTACCCGCTCCCTATTCGCTTGGCGGCGCCTCGTCGGAGGGCGGCGGCGGCGGCGGTGGCTCGAGCTGCTCCGGGGGCGGTCCGCCGTAGGCCGGGACCATGAGGTCCTCGTCGGGGGGAGGCGGAGGAGGCGGCGGGGGAGGCGCTTCGTGAGTCTCGGGTGGCGGCGGCGGCGGGGGTGGCGCCTCGTCGCTCGCGTTACATGCCGCGCCCACCCCGACCAACGCCGCCGCCCACGCGACGCGCGCCGCCCGGCCGAGGTGGCGCGGGATCCGCGTCGGCGCAGCGCTCGCGGCGACCGCTTCGCCACAGAACGGGCAATCGGATTCGGTGCTTCGGACGTGTCGGTTGCAGGACGAACAAATCGAAAGGTGCATCAGCCGGCGGCCTTCTTCTTCTTCGAAGCAGACTTCTTCGGCGTGGCCTTCTTTGGGCCCTTCTTGGTCGACTTGCTCTTTTTCGAGGCGGCGACCTTCGTCGTGCCCTTCTTCGCGCCCGCCTTTGCCGGCCCGAGGCTGGCCTTGAGCGCGTCGAAGAGGTCGACGATTCTGCGCGACCGGCTGCTCGGGCGCAGCGGTGATCTCCTGACCGGCGACCTTGGCCTCGACCGCGGCGAGGACGCGCTCGCGGTACTCGTCCTTGTACTTCTCCGGCTCGAAGGTGTCGGCGGCGAGCTGCTCGATGAGCTGATCGGCGAGCTCCGGCTCGCCTGGCTTGAACGACACCTCGTCGCCGACGTCGATGTCGTCGAAGGCCCGGACCTCGTCGGCGTAGTAGACCTGATGCAGCAGCAGGCCCTCCTTGTAGGGCCGGAGCAGCACGAGCTGGGACTTGCCCCGCGTCATCCAGCGGCCGACAGCGAGCTTGCCAGTGCGCTCCATGGCGCCGCTGATGAGCTTGTAGGCCTTCTGCCCGCCCTTGTCCGGGCCGAGGTAGTAGCTCTTCTCGACCTGAACCATGTCCACCGAGTCCTCCGGCACGAACTCGACGATGTCGAGGGTCGAGGACTTCTCGGCCTCAAGCGTCTTGAGCTCGTCCGGGCTGAACTGGACGTACTGGCCTTTGGCGTACTCGTAGCCCTTCACCGTGTCCGAGCGCTGGATCACCTCGTCGTCGACGGGGCAGTAGAGCTGCTGCTTGATCCGCCCCCCGCACTTTTCGTGCAACATGTTGAAGCGGACGCTCTGAGAAGATGCCGCGGTGTAGACCTTGACCGGGATCGAAACGAGGCCGAAGGAGATGGTCACGGAGGAGATCGCGCGAGGGGCCATGGGGAAATTCTAGATCAGGGAAGCGCGCGTTGGCCAAGAGACGGGGAGAAACGAAGCGCTCGCTCGATACCTATCGGGACAAACGCGATCCCGGGGCGACGAACGAGCCCTTCGGAGCTGAACCCTTGCACAGCACTGGGGCGACGCGCCGCGGTGCGTTCGTGGTGCATTGCCACGCCGCGCGGAACCTCCACTTCGACCTGCGCCTCGAAGTCGGGGGCGTGCTCACCAGCTTCGCCGTTCCCAAAGGCCCGAGCCTCGACCCCAAACAGAAGCGTCTAGCGATTCAGACCGAGAACCACCCGATGGGCTACCTCGACTTCGAGGACGTGATCCCCAAGGGCAACTACGGCGCGGGTGCGATGATCGTGTGGGATCAGGGGCGGGTCATCTACCCAGAGGCCGCGGCCGAAGAGCAGATTGACAACGGCAAGCTCGACTTCATCCTCGACGGCTTCAAGCTCGGTGGCCGCTTCGCGCTCGTGCGGACCAATCCGCGCGGGCAGGGTCCCAAGCCGCCGCGCAAGGACGGAAAGCCCTTCGAGTGGTTGCTCCTCAAGAAGGAGGACGGCTTCTCCAAGCCGGGCTCGGACGTCGTCGCCGATGCGCGGTGGAGCGTCCTGTCGGGCCTGACTGTGGACGAGCGTGCCGAGAGCCTCGACGTGGGCGAGGCCGTCGAGGCCGCAGCGGAGGAGCTGGGCGCGAAGAAGAGCAAGGGCAAGGAAGGCCGCCGCGTCTCGCCCATGCTCTGCAGTCTCGAAGAGCCGGACCTCGACGCGAAGGGCTGGCTCTACGAGCTCAAGATCGACGGGGTTCGGATCCTCGCCGACAAGCGCGGCGACTCGGTGCGGCTCAGCTACCGCACGGGACGCCCGGCGACCTCGAGCTACCCGGAGATCGTCAGAGCCATTCGCGCCCTGCCCATCGAGCGCGTGCTCCTCGACGGCGAGGTCGTCGCCTTCGACGAGAAGGGCAAGCCGAACTTCCAGCGCCTCGGCCAGCGGATCCACGCCCGCAGGCGCGGGGACGTCTCCTTCGTGGTGGACGCCGTCCCGGTGCGTTACCTGGTCTTCGACGTCCTTCAGGCCGGCGATTACGACCTCACGCGGCTCCCGCTCACGGCACGAAAAGAGCTCCTCGGCGAGATCGTGCGCGGCGGCGGATGGGTCCGGGTCCTCGACCACATCGAGGACTCGGGTCGCGCGCTCTACGACTTCTGCCTCGAGCAGGGCCTCGAGGGCGTCGTCGCCAAGCGCGGCGCCTCCAAGTACATGGAGGGGCCGACCCGCTACCCCGATTGGGTGAAGATCAAGACCGAACGCGAAGCGGACTTCGTGGTGGTCGGCTACACGAAGGGGGAAGGCGGGCGGAAGGACCTCGGCGCCCTCGACCTCGCGACCTTCGACGAGCACGGAGTACTGACGGTGCGCGGCAAAGCCGGGAGCGGCCTCGATGAGGCCACCATCGCCACGCTCCTGCCGCGCCTCGAAAAGCTGAAGCGGAAGAAGCCTCAGGCGGCGGGCACCTACGGGCCGAAGAAGGCGGGCCGCGTTCACGTCAAACCCGAGATCGTGGTCAACGTCCGCTATCTCGGGTGGAGCGAGGACGGAGTGTTGCGCTTCCCGGTCTTTCGCGGCGTGCGTGAGGACGTGCCGATGGACGATTGCACCGCCGCGCCGCGCCTCGCCGATGATCTGGCCGAGGCGATCGAGGACACCCCGCGCAAGCAGGACAAGCCGGACACCCGTCTCGCCGGCCGCCACCGCGTTCAGCTGACGAACCAGAACAAGGTCTTCTGGCCCGAGGAGGGATACACCAAGGGGGACCTCTGCGATTACTACGAGGCGATGGCTCCGACGATCCTGCCGTACCTTTCGGATCGGCCCGTGATGCTGGTGCGCTACCCCGACGGGATCCGGGGCAAGAACTTCTATCAGTGGCGGGTACCGTGGCGCGCGCCGAGCTGGGTTCGCTCCCTGCCGATCAAGAGCGAAGAGGAGGACAAGGACGTCACCTGCTTCCTGGTGGACGACCTCGACACCCTCCTCTACATCGCGAACCTCGGCTGCATCCCGGTGCACATCCTCGGTGGACGCAAAGGGCGGCTCGATCTGGCGGACTTCGTCACCATCGATTTCGATCTCGAGGAACGGCCGCTCCGCGACGCCATCACCCTCGCCCGCACCCTGCACGAGATCCTCGAGGAGATCGGGCTGCCGAGCTTCCCGAAGACCTCGGGGCAGAGCGGGCTCCACGTCTTCGTTCCCGTCGGCGAGGGCGTGGCCTGGCCCACCGCCAAGATGCTGGGCGAGGTGCTGGGCCGCATCCTGCTGTCACGCCACCGCGACATCGCGACCATGAATCGCAACAAGGAGACGCGGGCGGGGAAGGTCTACGTCGACGTGGGTCAGATCGGTCCGTCGCGGACCATCGTGGCGCCCTACAGCGTACGGGCCCGGCCAGGCGCGACCGTCTCGACGCCGCTCAGCTGGGACGAGGTGAGCTTCGCCCTCGACCCCCGGGCCTTCGACATCTTCACCGTCCCCGAGCGTGTGGCGAAGGTCGGCGATCCCATGGCCGGGCTCCTCGACGTCGGGGTCGACATCGCCGCCGCCATCGAGGCCTTGCGCGCTTTCATCGCCTGACGAACGTCTGGAGAGGGAACTTTTGCCCTTCTCCCGCGTCCCACATCCATGCCGAAGGAACATCGGGGGGATCGCGAGCGTTCGATGGAGATGGAAGGGCGATGAGGAGCCGCGGGAGTGAGCGAGAGCAGATCCGGCCCACCGTGTGGCTCTTCGTTGGCTTCATCGTGGGTGCATGTGTGCTCGCGCTCTACCTCGTCATCGATCTCTCCGACATCGACGCCGGACGACCAGAGGTCGCGACCGCGCACGAGGATCCCTATTGGACCGACCACCGCCGCCACCGCTGGGCCTCGCGCCACGAGCGGAGCCAGATCTACGACCCCAACACCGACCCGGGGCTCTCCGCGGCCTACCGCGATCCGGACGCGCCCGATCCCCAGGTCGAGGCGATGGAGCGCTGGCTCGGTCCGAGCGACGGCGGCGTCCCCATGCACTTCAACCCCACGTACGAGGTCGGCGAGCTCGCACACGTGGAGGGGATCGCCGCCCTCGAGCCCGGCACGACCTGCGACATCCGGGTGCTCCCCATCCAGGCCTATCGCTTCAGCTGCATGATCCGGGTGATGTGCGACGGCCTGGTGCTCTATCCCGACCCGGACCAGGGCGCTGGCTACGTCGAATGCGACGTGGAGGACGGACAGCCGATGGCGGCGATCGACGACGGCTACACCCACACCGACGGTGATCCCACGGTGCGTTTCGACCGGCGCGGACTCCGCGTGACGGTGAGCGACGACGGGCCGGGCGTCCCGGCTTTCCGCGCCGAGATCGAGCTCCAGCCGCGCCGACTCTGACTCAGGGCGTGACGCCGCTGACCGTCACCGGAGCGGCGGTGAAGCGCAGGCCCAGGGACAGCGAGTCGTAGCCGGGCATGCTGGCATCGGTGTCGAGATCGGCGAGCGAGGTGATGAGGAGCGGCGACGCCGTGCAGTCGGTCCCGGCGCCCACCTCGGCGCACGCCGGGTCGGAGGGACAGGCGGCGTCCACCACCGCCTGGTCCTGGCACTGATTGGTCCACATCGTTCCCGAGCGGGCGTAGAGCGGTCCGCTGAGCCCGAGGCAGCTGCACGAGCTCGCGACGAAGTCGTTGATGCCACCGAAGTAGTCGTCGACGGGGAGGTAGCCGCTGATCTCGCCCGCGGTGTAGGTCACGCCGGCGGAGACGGTGACCGTGCTCTCGATGCGTACGTCCTTGAAGGTGTAGGCGAGGCTGACGCCCGCGAAGGGCAGCTGGAGCGTGAGCTCGCCGGGTCCTGCGGTGAGCGCGCCCCCGGAGACGGCCGCCGGCTCGAAGAGGGAGCGCGGCTCCCCGGTGCTGGGGACGAAGGTCGCCCGATTGATGAGGTAGCCGCCGGAGCCGTCGGGGACGCCATCGAGCGCGGCGAGGATGAAGGCCGGATTCTGGGTCGCCGTCGAAGCCCTGGTGATCGAGCAGGATGTTGAGGTCTCCGGACGCGAGCCGGCTGTCGAGCAGCGCCTGCAGGTCCAGACCCAGGCCGACGGTGGCGTCGGCGAGCGCGGAGAAGGCGTTGTCGATCTCGTCGGTGCCGGAGGTGACGTTGTCCTTGGAGATGGCCCCGAAGTCGCGACAGCAATCCGGCGCGCCGCTCGACGGTTGCGGCGGGATCGTCAGGGAGTCGATGCGCGAGACCTCGCCGGGCGTGTAGTCGTCGGGGGTCGCGGGCCAGGTCACGCCTGCATCGAGGCGCACCATCGAGTCGGCCGCCGCGTCGGCCACGGCGTCCGGAGCCGCGTCCATCGACGCGTCGGGCGTCGCCGAGTCCACGGGGATGCCTGAGCAGTCGCACGCGCCCCAGCTCATGGTCGGCAAGCACATGCGGACGCCGGTCGCGCCGTCGTCACAGGTGCAGGCCTCGGACGAGGGAACGCTGCAGGGGACGGGCGTCGAGTCGTCGCCGCACCCGACGAGAACGACGGACGCGAGCGCGGTCGCGCCCAGAAAAGTGAAGAAGCGAGTCATCGAGTCCTCCCGAAGGAGACGGATCCTGAGGGGACCCGGCGAGTTGCGCAAGACGAGGCTGTCGGGCGAGGATGCTCCCGATGCCGGGATCCAGCTTCGGGAAGGCCTTCGTGGTGACCACCGCCGGCGAGTCTCATGGCCCCGGAAACGTAGTCATCATCGATGGCTGCCCCCCAGGCATCCCCCTGAGCGTCGGGGATCTCGCCGGGGATCTGGCGCGGCGACGGCCAGGGCAGTCCAAGATCGTGAGTCAGCGCAAAGAGCCCGATGCGCCCGAGATCTTGAGCGGCGTCTTCGAAGGGCGCACCACGGGCACCTCCATCGCGATCCTCGTGCGCAACGTCGACCAGCGCTCCCGCGACTACTCCGACATCGCCGACAAGTACCGCCCCGGGCACGCCGACCGCAGCTTCGACGACAAGTACGGCTTCCGCGACTACCGCGGGGGCGGGCGCGCCAGCGCGCGTGAGACCGTCGCGCGGGTGGCCGCGGGCGCGGTGGCGAAGAAGCTCATCGCCCAAGCCTTCGGCGGCCGGGTGGTGGGCTACGTGGTGCAGGTGGGAGACGTGGTCGCCGAGGTGCCCGAGCCGGCCGCCGTGACCCTCGACGCCGTCGAGTCGCTCCCGGACGGTGAGCCCAACGTGGTGCGTTGCCCGGACCCCGCCGCCGCTGACGAGATGGTCGCGCTCATCGAGAAGGTACGCAAAGAGCAGGACTCGATCGGCGGCGTAGCGGAGATTCTGCGCGTCGGGCGTGCCGGCCGGTCTCGGCGAGCCGGTCTTCGACAAGCTCAAGGCGGACCTCGCCAAGGCGCTCTTCAGCCTGCCCGCCGTGCTCGGCGTGGAGTACGGCGTGGGCTTTGGCTGCGCGACGCTCCGGGGGAGCGAGAACAACGACGCCTTCGTGATGAAGGATGGCCGGGTGGTGACCGAATCGAACCGGCACGGCGGCATGCTCGGCGGGATCTCGAGCGGCATGCCCATCGTGCTGCGCGCGGCGGTTAAGCCGACGAGCAGCCTCCCCAAGCCGCAGAAGACCGTGAACCAGAGCGGCGAGGAGACGACCATCTCCACCAAAGGCCGACACGACCCCTGCCTGCTCCCGCGCTTCGTCCCGATGGCGGAGGCGATGGTGGCGCTGGTGCTCGCCGATCACTGGCTTCGCTGGGTCGGGCAGACGCGCGCGGGCGTGAGCGAGCCCTGATTGCTTCGGTTATCATCGAGACATCGTGCTTCGACACCCTGCCACACTCGCGATGCTGGCGACGGTCCTGGTCGTGGGCCTCCAGGCTTGCGGCGACGACGGGGGCGTGGGTGGTGGAGACACCGGCATCGGACGCAGCGACGGCGCGGCGACGGACGGTGGGCCGAGCGATGGCGCCGCGCCCGATGGCGGAGTGCTGCCGACGGACGGTGGGACGACGACCGCATGCGCCGCGCCCGAGACGCATTCGGGCGACGGGACCTTCTACGACTTCGCGGACGGGTCGGGGAACTGTAGCTTCCCGGCGACGCCCGATGACCTGATGGTCGCGGCGATGAACGACACGGATTACGCCGGCTCCGCCGTGTGCGGGAGCTGCGCAGAGATCACCGGGCCGAGCGGTGTGGTCACGGTGCGCATCGTCGATCGCTGCCCCGAATGCCCGCAGGGCGACATCGATCTGAGCCCAGACGCCTTCTCTCACATCGCCGATCTCTCGGCGGGGCGCGTCCCCATCACCTGGCACTACGTCCCCTGCGACGTCAGCGGGCCCGTCGTCTATCACTTCAAGGACGGCAGCAATCCGTGGTGGACGGCGGTGCAGATCCGAAATCATCGCCACGCGATCGCGCGCTTCGAGTACCTCGCCGCCGACGGGTCTTTCCAGGAAGTGGCGCGGGTGGACTACAACTACTTCGTCGAGAGCTCGGGGATGGGCGAAGGTCCCTTCACCTTCCGCATCACCGACGTCTACGGCGACACCCTCGTGGACGAGGGGATCCCGCTTCTGGACGACGCCGACGCCCCGGGCGCCGGTCAGTTTCCGCCCTGCAGCCCCTGAACTGATTCCCTTCGAACCCGATGGTAGTCTTTGCTCGCGATGACCATGCGCCTGTCGCCGATCGGATGGATCCTGCTCTTCGCCGCGGCGTGCGGTGACGACGGCGCGAGCGGCGCGGACGCTTGTGATGGACGCGCTACTCTCCGGGTGTGCGTTCGGGACACGAGCGGCAACCCAGCGACCGACGCCACCGTGACGATGATCCAGAACCCGGGCGATGTCCCCTACGAGGCCCGCGTCGGCACCGACGGATGCGCCGACAGCCCGGTGGAGACCAACGCACCCTGGCAGGTGTCGGCCCAGACGCCGGACGGCTGTATCACCGACGGCCCCACCGAGGCCGACGTCAGCGCCTGCATGACGACCGAGATCACGGTCGACATCGAGCTCTGCCCGGGTTGAGTCGCATGTGCGCCGCTTCGGACCTCGCGGCCTGGGGACTCTTCATCAGCGACCAGACAACCGACCGACCTTCAGCGGAGCTCGACCTCGACCCCGTCGGTGATCTGATCGCTCGGGTGCAGGATGATCTCCGTGCCGGCCTCGATGCCCGAGGTGATCTCGGTCTCGAGACCGTTCTTGTGCCCGACCTCCACCGGCGTGAGCTTGGCTGCGCCCGCTTCGATCGTGTAGAGCGCCCAGCCCTCGCCGTGACGAAACACCGCGCTCGCGGGCACGCGGAGCACGTCGGGCGCCTCCCAGACGATGATCCGCGCCTCGACGCGATAGCCGTCGCCGAGCGATTGCCAGATCTCGTAGTCCTCGTCGAGATCGATGATGACGTTCACGCGCTGCTCCTCGACGCCCAGCGCGCTCATCCGCGTGAAGGCCGAGGGCTCCACGACGCGCACGTGTCCGTGCAGCGTCTCGGGTCCGCCCCAGCGCTCGATCAGCACTCGGGCGCCGGGCTCGATGTGAACCGCATCACTGGTGAGCACGTCGACGACGATCTCGAGCGCCGACGCGTCTCCGATCTCGAGGAGTGGCGTGCCGGCCTGCACCACACCCTCGCTCTCCTGGATCACCCGTAGGACCTTGCCGGCGACGGGCGCGTGCACCATCACCTGCTCGTCGCCCTCCTCCGTCGCGGCCGGTGCCCTTCCGGTGGGGCCGCCCTGCCGGTTGAGCGCGGCCTCTGCCACCCGGAGCTCGTAGTCCGCGACCCGAACGGCGAAGGCCGCCGAGCTCAGCTCCTCCTGTGCCGTCTTGCTCTCGAGCTCGGCGCGCTCCGCCGCTATCGGCGCCACCGAGCCACGCTCCGCCAGGCCGCGCTGCCGCTCCGCTTCGCGCGCTGCGAAGGTCGCGGAGGTGGAGATGCGCTCCTGGGTCGCGCGCGCCTGCCGCGCCGCCGCGCGGGCCGCCGACACGCGCGCGGTCGCCTGCTCGCGGCTGCGCGCGTCCATCAGCGGTGGCTCGAGAGAGTAGATCTGCGCGAGCTCCTGACCCTCCTCCACGTGATCACCGGGATGCAGACCGATCCGCGCCACGTTGCCCGCCAAGGGCGCGCTCACCACGTAGCGATCCTTGACGCGCGTCCGCCCGGACTCGTTCACGGTGACCAGGAGCCGTCCGGTCTCGGCCTGGGTCCCGTCGACCGGAACGGGCTTCGGCATCCAAGCGGTGACGAGGGTCACGATCACCCCGAGGACGAAGAGGATGCCCAGCACACGCTTGGCCCACTTGAGCGCGACTTTTCCTCGTTTTTCGTTCTTCTTCCGCGGCTCGTTCACGGGGCCTCCCTACTCTCTCGTCTTCAAGACAGCGATCAGGTCGAGCTTGTCCAGCTTCCGACGAACCAACAGCGCGCTCGCCACACCAGACGCCAGCGCCACCACCGCCGCGAAGGCGTAGGTGCGCGCGCTGATGATGACCGGCATACGATACTGCTCCGGATCGACGCCGGCCATGACGCCGTGGGCCATCAGGGTTCCGATGCCCAGACCGATCGGCACCGCGAGGATCAGCTGTACCGCCAGCTCGCCCAGCAGGATCGCGCTGATCTCCGTTCGGGAGAATCCGAGCACCCGCAGACTGCCCAGGTCGCGCGCCCGCACCGAGAGCGCCACGCGTGCGTTGTTGTAGACCACACCCACCGCGACCACCATCGCGAAGAGGGTCATGATCAGCGTCATCGCCACCATCATCTCGGCGCTCTGCTTGTTGAAGAGATCGATGATGTTCTGCTTGCGCAGCACGCTTTGGACCGCCGGCAGCTCCTTGAGCCGTCGTTGGATCTCTGCCAGGTCGCGCGAGTCGATGCGCATCAGCCCCTGATTGACCACATCCTCTTCGCCGAGAAAGTGCTGCAGAGTCGACAGCCGCATGTAGCCCATCAGGCCGAAGGAATCGTCGATGAGGTCGGTGACCAGCACGTCCTTGACCTGGCGATCGCCTTCGCGCACCTCGACGCTCACCGTCTGCCCGGGTCTCACCTCCAGGATCTCGGCGAGCTTGCGGCTCAGGACGATGCCCTGATCGGGGAGCGCCTTCTCGTGGCCCATCCCGTCGAGGGGTCGCCGCAGCTCGCCGCCGTGCTGATAGCCGACGATCGCTGCGTCCCGAAACCTCGGACCATTTCTGAATCGCACGGGCGCGGTGCGCATGCCCTCGACGTGTGTGACCCCGGGGATGTGCGCCAGGTCGCGGATCGCGCGGTCGCTCACCGCGCTACGAAAGGTGACGCTCAGGTCCTCCGCCCAGGCTTCGTGGAACTGCACCTGCATGAGAAAGTCCAGCGCGTCGACGTTGAAGCGACCGACGACCAGGATCGCCACAGCCATGGCCACGCCCACGCTGGAGAGGATCAGGCGAATCGGCCGCCGCTCCAGCTCGCGCACGATCATTCGTGCGTTCGGCGAGAGCAGCTTGTGGAAGCCCAGGCGCTCGAGCCAGGTCGGCTTGAAGCTCGGCGGCGCCGGCGGGCGCATCGCCTCGGCGGGGGGCATGCGCGCCACCCGTCGCGCGGCCGCGAGCGCGCCGATGAGCCCCGCCACCAGGCTGATGGTCACGCTCACCATCACGACCTGCGCGTTGAGCCGGTAGACCAACACCGGAAAGCGAAAGTACTCGGTGTACAGATTGGTGAACGCCCGGCCCAGCCACGAGCCCGTGGCGATTCCGATCATCGACCCGATCGCCACGATCACCAGGACCAGCTTCACGTAGTGGATGCCGATGTCGCGATCGGGATATCCGACCGCCTTGAGGGCGGCGATCTGGACGCGCTGGAGATTGACCAGACGCGACAGGACCACGTTCAGCAGGAACGCGGCGACCCCCAGAAAGATCATCGGGATCACGGTGGCGAAGCTCTCGAGCTGGGACAGCTCGCCATTGAGGATCATGTTGGATTGCTGGTGATCGCGACCGACGGCGCCGAGGCCTCCATAGGGCTCGAGGACGCGGTCGAGATCGGTGATCACCCCCCGTTCGGATGCCCCCGGCTGAAGCCTCAAGCTCACGTCGTCGAAGGCCCCGGTCATCTCGAAGGCGGCGGAGAGCGCGTCCTCGTTCATCCAGAGGACGGCGAAACGCTCCGGGTCTGCGCTCAGGCCACCGACCGGCATCGGAAACACGTACTCGGGCGTCATGGCGATGCCCACCACGACCGGCCGCCGAAGGATGCCGTTGACCACGACCGGTATGCGGTCACCCGGGCGTATGTCGTGTGCCGTCGCGAAGGACTCCAGAACGAGCACCTCGTCGCTGCGGTCGGGCTCGAGGTAGCGTCCCGCCCGCAGGTACACGTCGTTGAGGAGCGGATGGCCGTCGGTCGGAACCGAGACCAGGTAGCCCGACGCCGGCTCGGGCAGCGTGTCCACCGGAACCGTCGCCGGCTCGACGACGCGGGTGTAGACCGAAGCCACTCCCTCGATCTGCAGGATCTGGGCGGCCACCGAGTCGGGCGCACGCTTGAGATGATCGAAGACGTCCGCGAAGCGATAGCGCTCGTAGTAGGCGTCTCGCGAGTAGATCAGCGAGGCGTAGGTCCCCCGCATCGCCACGTAGCCCGCGATACCGGCCGCCACCACCAGCGAGATGGTGAGCACCTGCCCACCCATCCGGCTCAGATCCCTCACGAGCTTCTTGTCGAGAGGGCTCACCATCGGATGTCCTGAACGGCGACCTTCTCGGAGTTCTCCTGGATCGAGTCCACGCGTCCGTCGGCGAGGGTGACCACGCGGTCGGCCATCGCGGCGATGGGAACGTTGTGAGTGATGACGGCGGTGGTGGTCCCGAGCTCGCGGTTCACCCGCTCGATCACCTCGAGGACCTTGATGCCGGTCTTGTAGTCGAGGGCGCCAGTGGGCTCGTCGCACATGAGCACGGCAGGCTGCTTGGCGACCGCGCGCGCGATCGCGACGCGCTGCTGCTCACCGCCCGAGAGCTGCGCCGGAAAGTGGTCGACGCGGTCGCCCAGACCGACCAACGCGAGCGCGTCGGCCGCGTCCATCGGGTCGGGCGCGATCTCGGTCACCAGCTCGACGTTCTCGCGCGCGGTCAGGCTCGGGATCAGGTTGTAGAACTGAAAGACGAAGCCGACGTTGTCGCGGCGGTAGCGCGTGAGCTCGGCGTCGTCCGCATCGGTGAGCTCCCAGTCCCTGTAGAAGACCCTTCCCTCGGTGGGTACATCGAGGCCGCCGAGGATGTTGAGCAGCGTCGACTTGCCCGACCCGCTCGCGCCGACGAGCACGAGAAACTCACCTTCCAGGAGCGAGAGGTCCACGCCGCGAAGCGCGTGAACGTCGACCTCGCCCATGCGGTAGACCTTCGTGATCCCCTGGGCATCGAGGACAGCCGTGGGCACGGCGAGAAGATAGGCTCATCCGTCCAGAAGTAAACACCGCCAACGGGACCGGCGATCCGGACAAAAATCGGATCGCATGACCCGCCAAAACCCCGACAATCGAGCCTCATGACCCCACGCTTCGAGACGCCCAAGGAGATGCTCGACTACCGCCGCGTCGCCCAGGCGCTGAGATGGCTCGACGCGCAGAAGGAGGAGCGCCCCCAGATCGCCGAGCTGGCGCGCGCGATGGACACCAGCCCGGCGCATCTCAGTCGGCTCTTCACGCGCTGGGCGGGTGTGCCGCCGAAGCGCTTCCTCGCGTTCCTGACGAAGGAGCACGCCAAGTCGCTCCTGCGTCGTGGCGCGAGCACTCTCGATGCGAGCGCCACCACCGGGCTCACCAGCCAGAGCCGGCTCCACGATTTGATGGTCACGACCGAGGCGCTGACACCGGGACAGTACAAGGATGCGGGCGACGGGCTCGAGGTGCGCTACGGCGTCGCGCCCAGCCCCTTTGGCCACACCTTCGTCGCCACCACGCGGCGGGGTGTCTTCTCGATGAGCTTCGTCGAGAGCCCTCGCGTCGACACGCCGCTGAAGGTCGTCGAGGGCGAGCTCCCCCGCGCGCGCTTCGTCGCCGACGACGCCTCCGCGGCAGCGGTGGTCGCCCGCGCGTTCCGCACGGACGCCCCGGGCAGCGCGCCGCTCTCCCTGTGGCTCCGCGGCACCCCGTTCCAGCTCAAGGTCTGGGAAGCGGTCCTCGCCCTTTGTCCGGGAGAGGTGGCCAGCTACGGACGGGTGGCGGAAGCCGTGGGAGCGAAGGGAGCGGCGCGGGCCGTGGGCTCGGCTCTCGGCAAGAACCGGATTGCGGTGCTCGTCCCCTGCCACCGGGTGATCCGGGCCGTGGGCGAGACGAGCGCCTATCGCTGGGGAGCCGAGCGAAAACGGCTCCTTCTGGCCCGCGAGTCCGCTCGGGCCTCGACATTCGGTTGATCAATCCGTCAGGCTGAGGTGACTCAAGGCGCATGGCCCGATCTCTTCGCTTCTCCGTCCTCCTCGCCCCTCTTCTCCTCGCCGCCTGTGGAGGGGGGGACAGCCCTCCCGCCCGTGGGCACGGGCAGACATGCGGCGGGGCCGGCGACTGCGCCGGGGACACTCCCATCTGCGCCCCCGACGGCTTCTGCGTCGAGTGCGTGAGCAACGCGAGCTGCGACGACATCTGTGGAAACAACGGGCTCTGCGGTCGATGCCTCGAGAACGCCGACTGCCCGGGCGACGAGCCGTTCTGCGATGCGAGCCTCGGGCGGTGCCACGAGTGCCAGGGCGACGGGGACTGCGCCGCGGACGAAGCCTGCGACCCCCGCGGCAACTGTCGGCCGCGCTGTGAGACGGCCGCGACCTGTGACGGTGACCAGGTGTGCTCTGGCGGGATCTGCGTCCAGTGCGGCAGCGACGCCGACTGTTCGGGCGACCAGCCCTACTGCCGCAACGGGCGATGCCGCGAATGTGGAAACTCGACCGATTGCGGCAGCGGCCGGCCGTACTGCATCAACGGGCGCTGCAACGCGTGCCTGTCCAACCAGGACTGCGGCGCCGGCCGGACGTGCAACCAAGACAACGAATGCGACTGACGCATGCAAACGAACCGAACCCTGGGATGGCTTGTCGCCGCGTGCCTGATCCTGTGCTGCGCCACGACGGCCGAGGCGCAGAGCGCTGAGGACCAGGCGCACACAGCCGACGCCGACGATGCGCCTCCACCGCAGACGCGCGCCTCGAGCCGTCATGACGAGCGGCGGTTCTACGCCGCCGCTGGTCTGGGCTTCAGCTTCGGCCTGAACTCGGGATCGAACACGAAGTTCAAGCTGACCCAAGAGGTCGGCTACCACTTCCTACCCTTCGGCGATCACCCGGGCGTCTTCGGCGCGATCACCCTGGGCGAGTCCTTCATCCAGTACAGCATCCTGCAGTTCTGCGCGCGCATCGGCATCGATTTCCTGGTCGTGGAGTGGGGCGACCTCACCATCCTGCTCGCCCCCAGCGCAGCCTCGGGACTCGGCCTCTACGTCATCCCCTCGTCGGTCATCGGCACCGAGACACGCGGCTACTTCGACATTCAAATCGCAGGCGACGTGAAGGTCCTGGTCGGCGACGGAGGCCTCGGCTTCTGGCTGCGCCCGGTGAGCCTCGACTTCTTCGTCAACGGCCTGGTCTTGACACGCTACGACGTCCTGTTGGGCGCGCAGATCTCCTTCTGAGCCTCACGCCACCACCGGCGCCCTCGGCCGAATGGCTCGGAGGCTGAGCGGGAAGGTCAGGAGCACGAAGAGCGAGGCGACGCCGATCGCGACCGCGAAGTGCGAGCTCGCGGCGGTGACCCAAGCGATGAGCGCCAACAGACCCCCGAGTCGTGGGATCTCGAGCCAGCGCGCCCACGCCCTTCCCTCGAAGAGCGCGGCCCAGGAAGAGAGCGTGAGGAGCACCCACAGGACGGCGAGCGCCGCCTGCGGCAGCGCGAGATTGGGAGAGAGGATGATCAGCACCGTCATCGCCGCGACGGGAACGAAGCTCGCCATCACGTGGTGTCTCAGGGCACGGTCGACTTCGGTGTGGAACTTGGTCTGGCTCGCGCGGCGTGTGTCGGGGATCTCCACGGGACCGCCGAGATTGGCCGGACGCCACTCGGGCGGCGCGACCCAGACCCGCAGCTTGTCCCGGAGCCGGCGTGTCTTTCGCGACATGCGCGCGATGTGCACCCACTCCGCGGTGTTGGCCCGGAGCCAATCCCAGCTCCGGAGGGGCTTCACGGCGCCGTAGGCGGGCTCCTCGCGCTCGGGCTCGAAGGTGCCGAAGAGCCGGTCCCAGACGATGAAGATGCCCGCGTAGTTCTTGTCGATGTACGGCCGATCGATGCCGTGGTGCACGCGGTGATGCGAGGGCGTGTTCATGACCCACTCGAGCGGCCCGAGCCGATCGATCGCGCGGGTGTGGATCCAGAACTGGTAGAGGGTGTCGATCGTCTTGGCCGCGACGAAGACCACCGGCGGGACGCCCGCGCAGCGCCAGCGGCAGATAGAAGGGCACCGAGGCGAGGCCCTGCAGGGCCGACTGCCGGAGCGCGACCGCGAGGTTGTACTCCTCGCTCTGGTGATGGACGACGTGGGTCGCCCAGAGGAAGTTGATCCGGTGACTCGCGCGGTGGGCCCAGTAGTAGGCGAAGTCGATGGCGACGAGGCCGAGCGCCCACGTCCACCATGCGCCCTCGGGGAGCGTGGTGAAGCGCGCCGCTTCGTAGACGACGACGTAGCCGCCGACCACCCCCACCTTGAAGAAGACCGACAAGACCTGCTGGCTGATCCCGCAGGAGAGGTCGGCGATCGAATCGGCGAAGTCGTAGCGCGCCTCACCCTGACGCCGGCTCGCCCATGCCTCGACGGCGATGAGGACGAAGAAGAGGGGGATCGATGCGGCGATGTAGACGGCGTTCACGTCCGGCTTCGATCGTAGGCCGGATCGGCGGCGCCGTCAGTCGGACAGATGGTAGTCCGCCGGGTCCATCCCGTGGTCGACGTAGAATTGCCGAAGGGACTCGACCATCGCGTCCCCGGCATCCGGCTCTTCGTCCAGGAGATTCTTGGTCTCGTCAGCGTCGGCGCCGAGGTCGTAGAGCGCCAGCTCGCCGGTCGCGGCGTGGAGGATCAGCTTCCGGTCGCCGTCGATCCAGGCCACCTCGAAGAAGTCCGTGGTGTCGTCCGGGAGGGCCGCGGCGTAGATCGGATGCGGCTCGGGCTCGCCGCCCTCCATCAGCGTCGGCATCAAACTCGTCCCGCAGACCGACTCCGGCACACGAAGCCCGGCCATCTCGAGGATGGTGGGAACGAGGTCGATGGTGGAGACCGGGCCGCTGCGCCGGCCCGGCCGCACGCCCGGCCCCCAGATGATCAGCGGCACGTGGATCTCCTCCTCGTACACCGTGGCGCCGTGCCGGCGAAACCCATGCTCGCCGAAGGCCTCGCCGTGGTCGGCGGTGAGGATCACCCAGGTGTCGTCCTTGCGCTCCCGCCCGTTCAGGAACTCGAGGAGTCGGTCGAGCTGCTGGTCCACATAGCGCACCGAGTGGTTGTGCCGCTCGTGGTAGGGCGGCCGCTCGGTGGTGGGAAGCTCCGGGCCGTAGACGAAGGGATAGTGGGGCTCGATCAGATGTGTCCAGAGGAAGCGCGGCGGCTCGGTGAGGCTCGGGGGTCGCGCGAGTCGTCCGATGATGTGGCTGATCTTGAAGCTGGCCGTGTAGCGATGGCGGAGTTGGTAGGCGCTGTACTGGTCGTCGATCTCGTCGAAGCCCCACAGGCCGTTGTAGCGCTCGGGGAAGGCCTTCTTCTCGGAGATGAAGGCGATCGTCTCGTAGCCGGCTGCCGACAGATAAGCCGCGATGGTCGGCTGCTCCTCCGGCAGCGACATCGCCCACGGCAGGCCCGGGGTCTCGGGCGCGCCGACTCTGCCGGGGTAGAGCCCGGTGAAGAGCGAACGGAAGGATTGACGCGTGCTCGACGCGGGTGAGTAGGCGCGCTCGAAGATCGCCGCGCGTCGCGCATGGACCGAGAGGCGCGGGGTCAGGTCTCCCACATTGTCGGCAGCGAAGCTGCTGTGATCCCAGCGCCACCCGTCGACGGTGATGAACACGATGTCCGGCGCTCCATCCTCGACCGTTCCGATGTCCTCCGGCGGGACGACTTCCTGTGCGGGGCGGCACGCCTGCACCTCGTCCGGAGTCGAAAATCCGTCATCGGTCGAGATGGTCCAGAGCGCCACAAGTCGCGGCGTCACCCGACCGCGGTTCTCCACCGCTTGCACCGCGAGCGCGGGCGGCGGGGTGGCGAAATGCCAGACGACCACACCCACCATGAGCCCGGCGACGAGAGAGGCGACGTAGACCGTCCGCCTTCCGGCCGCAGCTCCGAGGAGCGCGAGCACGAAGGTCCCGAGATTCGACGCGGGCATCTGCCACCCGATCTCGCGCACGTAGTCGGGCTCGAGCCACCAGGCGACGAGGAACCAGAGCACCACCATCACGCTGAGCGTCACCAGGAAGACGCTCGGGTGGCGGAAGGCTCGCGGCAACCGCTCGAGGAGCCACGCGAGCCCGCGCGTGAGCCGCGGGTGGATCAGCGCGAAGGTGGTCACCACGGCGAAGGCCGCGATCGCCGCCATGAAGCGCTGGGTGGTGAGCGAGCGCTGTCCGACCAGACCGACCGCCTGATCGATCGCCCACACCGCCGTCGAGGCCAGAAGGAGCGCCGACAGGCGTCCGGGGAGCAGCCCCGGGCTGGGGAAGAGCAGCGCGTGGAGCGGCCGGACGCGCACCACGACTGCGCGCACGATCAGCGCGAAGACGGCCAGGACCCCAGCGGGGACGAGCCAGGCAGCGGTCGCGATCCCGAGGCAATCGAGCGCGAAGCGCTGGGGCCTCACGCCGGAGAAGGTGTCGATCAGGGCCCAGACGAGGGCAGCCGCATAGGCGAAGGAGAAGGCTCCAAAGGCTCGTCCGATGGCGCCGCGGGTCGACTTTCGTCGCGTCCCCGCCTCTCGCTCGAAGCTGCGGCGGGCACCGGGTTGTGCGCGTGAGACACTCATTCCCGAGGAACTCGAGCGGGATTGGCCAGGGCTCGGGTAATTCGGCTGCGGGTCGAGTCGACTGTCGTCGGCTTCACCTTCTCGGCGAAGACTACATGACTGGGCTTTCGGTCGGCGCGTTTTCTGGCGAACATCCCAGCCTGACGTGGGCATCTTCGGCGGCAACGACGACGAGCGTCCGAGTATTCGCGTTCTCGCCAAACAGGCGAAGAACAGTGCGGATCCGCGGCAGGCCGCCGACCTCCTCGCCGAGGCCGGGGCGCGGGCCCTGGAGGTCGACAAAGCTCGCAAGGCCGTGACGTACCTGCGCGGGGCCATCGACAAGGCTCCGGACCACGCACGAGCCTCCGCGCTCCTCGAGGAGACGCTGGCCAAGCTGGGTGACGACCTCGGCCTCGCGACCGAGCAGGCGCGGCGCCTCGAGGTGCTGGCGGCGACCAGAGGAGACGCGCGAGAGATGGCCGCGACGCACGCGCGCCTCGCCCACACCCTGGAACGAACGGGGAGGCTCGACGGAGCGTTCGAGCACTACGCGCGGGCCTTCGAGCTCGACCCCTCGCAGATCGGTGTGGCCCAGGCGGCGCGCCGGGTCGCGGTCAAGACCGAGCGCTGGCAAGACGCGTCCAACATTCTGGAGAGCGAGATCGCCGTGGAGCCGGATCGCACCCGGCGCTCCGAGCTCTTCCGTATCCGCGCGCGCATCGTCCGCGACCACCTCGCGGACATGGACCTCGCCGTGCAGCTCTTCGAGCGGGCGGTCCGCACCCTCCCCTCGGACGTCGAGACCCGCCGCGAGCTGGTGGACACGCTCCTGATGCGGGCGGAGACGACCGACGACCCGGACCGGCGGTCGCGGGATCGCTACACCGCCGCCGACATCCTCGTCGATCTGGTCAACGCGGTGGACCCCGACGACCAGATCATGTGCGTGCGCGAGGCACTGGACGTCTCCCCGGAGCACTCCCCGGCGCTCGAGCTCTACGAGGAGCTCGCCGTCGACGAGCCGGACCAGCTGCTCATCCGATGGGAGAAGCACGTCCAGGCCTTCCCCGACGGGCCCAAGGCGGACGAGGTCCGTTGGCGTCTGGCGCGCGAGCTCTCCGCCGCCGGTCGCCCCGAGGATGCGCTGAGCTGGTTCGAAGAGCTCGCCCGGCGCGGCGACCTCGAAGCGATCCTGCGCGCGGTGGAGCTCCACGATGCGGCGGAGCGACGCGTGGAGGCGCGACGGTGGGCGAAGGCCAGCTTCGAGGTCATCGAGGAGTCGGACGAGCTCGAGCTCCATCAGAAGCTCTTTTCGATCCTCGCCCCTGGCGACCCGGAAGGGGCCGCGGAGCACGCCCTCGCGCTCCTGGCCGAGAACCCGGACCACGAGCAGGCGCTCGAGCTGGTGGTGAGGGTGCGGACGGACAAAGGCGACCGTGCGGGGCTCGCCGAGGTCTATGCGGACGTCTGTTCGCGGTCGCCCAGTCGTCGAAAGCAGTATCTGCCCACCCTCGGCCTGCTCCTGGAAGAGCTGGGGGACGTGCCCGCAGCCCTCTTGTGCTTCCGCGAGGCCGAGGGCCTCACCTCCGGGCCCGACTCCGCGAACGCGCGCAGCCATCGCGTGCGCCTCGCCGAGCTCGCAGGAGAGTGGGACGAGCTCGCCGCGCTCCTCGAAGAAGACGTGGGTGGGCTGTCGCCGCAGCAGCGGGTTCCGATCCTCGAAAAGCTCGCCACGATGCATCGGGGCCTCCGAGGTGATCAGACCAAGGCCACCGAAGCGCTCCTCTCTCTCCTCGGCATCGTCGAAGGAGACCGCGTCACCGGCGTCCATCGAGACCTGAGCGCGACCCTGGAGACCGCGGGCGCGGAGTCGACGGCCCTCGAACGCGCCGAGGCCTACGCGCAGTCCGCGTCCCCCGAGCTGCGCGCCGATGTCTATCGCATTCTCGCGCGCCTCTTCGACGAGTGGGGTCAGACCGCCCGTGCGGCCGAGGCCTGGGCCCTCGTTCGCGAAGCGCACCCCGAGGACACCGAGGCGCTCGAACGCTCGGTAGAGCTGGCCATCGTTCAGGAGCGCTACGCCGCGGCGCTCGAGCTCCTCGAGCTGTGGGTGAAGCTGGTGAGCGGCAAAGAGGCGGTCCGCCTCCACCGGCGCATCGCGGAGCTCGCCGAGGAGCACCTGTCGAACGTGGACCGAGCGGCCGACGCGCTCACGGCCGCTCTCGAGCTCGCGCAGGACGACCGCGAGCTCGCAGCCGAAGCCGCGGCAGCCCTGAGACGCGCCCAGCGCTTCGGCGAAGAGAAGATCGTGCTCGGGCTGCTGCTCTCCTCGGCCCTCGACGCCGAGAGCCGCCGCGTCCACCAGGAGCGCATGGCGAGGCTCTCCGCCGACCAGCTCCAGGATCCGGACGAGGCGCTGCGGATGTGGACGCAGCTCGTGGGCGACACCAACGACGCCGCCGAGCTCGAGAAGCTCCGTGACGACGCCCGCGAAGAAGGGGACGCGGCGCGGCTCGACGTGATCCTCGCGCGCCTCGCGGCGGTCACCACCGATCCGGACGTCAGGAGTGGGCACGCGCTCGAACGTGCCGAGATCCTCGCGACCGATCTGGGCCGGCCGCAGCTCGCGATGAAGGTCCTCGCCCACGCCGCGAAGTCCTTCGGTCAGAAGAACGTGGCGCTCCTCGAGCACCTGGAGAATCTGGCGAAAGAGACGGGAGACCAACGGATGCAGGCGCGCGCGCTCGAGGCGCAGGTGCCGCTGACCGAAGGAAAGCGCAAGCGGTACGTGCTCCGCCTCCTCGCCAAGCTCTACGAGGGCCCTCTCAAAGAGACGACGGGCATGGTTCGGGCGCTCTCTCGATGGGAGGAGATGGCCCCCGACGAGATCGACCCGCGCGTCGCGCTGCTGCCGGCTCTCGCCGAACGCGAGGACTGGGGTGGTCTCCTCGCGCGCCTCGACGACCTCATCCGCCTCGCGCGCAAAGACCGTCAGAGGTGGATCGACATCGTCGCCGAAGCAGCGACCGAGGCGGCCCACCCGACCGAGAGCAATACAGACGAGGCGGAGAGCGAAAACGCACGCGCCTGGTTCTTGATCGAGGTCGCGGGGCGCGCCGAGGCGCCGGCTCAGCGCTTGCGCCTGGTGGTCGGGGCGGCGGACCGCTTCGCCAAAGCCGGCCGATTCCAGGAAGCGCTCACCGCCACCACCCGCGCGCTCGAGCTCGTGGGCGCGGGCGAAGAGCTCCTGGATCGCGCGGAGCGCTTCGCCGAGTCCGCAGGCGCTTCGGCAAAGCTCGATGCGCTCTACGAGCAGCTGATCGAGAAGGCGCCGACCGAAGCGGACTCGGTGGCGCTGGCGCTCCGCCACTCGAACTACCTCACCGCGCGCGGGCGGTCCGACGAGGCGGTGGATCGGCTGCTCCGAGTGAGCGCGCTCATGCCGACCAACGAGGTGCTGCTCGACGAGCTCGAGACACTCGCGCCGCGCTCGGGCCGGATGGACGACGTGCTGCTGGCCTATGTCGACCGCGGGCATCTCATCGGGGGCGAGGAAGCCGTCGGGCTTCTCTGCCGCGGTGCACGGGTCGCGTATCGCGCGGGCAAGTCCCGCATCGTCCAACAGATGTTGCGCGAAGCGGTGAACGAAGCGGGAGACGAAGACACGCTCCTCGATCGGATCGAGGCTGCGGCGGAGCGCCTGGGTCGCGAGGGCACGGAGCAACTGGTCCGCGTCTACGAATCCCGCGGCAACGACCCGGCCGCGCCCAACGCGGCGCGCGCCAAGGCGCTGGTTCGCGCGGCCAGACGCATGAAGGCCAAGCTGGGCCTCCAGGAGGTCGCCTTCGGCGTGCTCAAGACGGCGCTGGCGCTCGCGCCGACCGAGAAGGGCGTTCTCGACGCGATCGAAGAGAGCGCCGTCGAGCGCGACCTCCTCGATCATCTCGATCAGCACCTGTCGAAGATGGTCGCGGAGTCGACGGACCGGCGCGAGGCGGCGGCGCTCGTGGCGCGACAGGCGCAGATCTACGAGCAGCGGCTCGGCCGAAAGAGCGACGCCATCGACTCCTACATGCGCTCCATCTCGATGAACCCGGACGACGAAGGCGTGATGCGGCGCCTGCGTTTCTGTCTGATCGAGTCCGGCCGAGTGCAAGAGCTCACCGGTCTTCTCGAGCGGCGCATCGCGCGCCTCGACGACGATCAGGAGCGCGTCTCGCACCTGCGGCAGCTCGCGAGGCTCTGGGAAGAGGAAGCGAACAACCCGTGGGAGGCCGCGGACACCTGGAAGCGCGTGATCGAGCTGGCGCCGGACGATCCCGAGGCGCGCGAGGCGATCGCCCGGCTCGCCCAGTCGAGCCGCGTCCCTCCACCCCCACCTCCCGAAAGGGAGCCGGAGCCCACCACCGCCGTCTCGGGCCCGCCCTCGGGTCTCGAGGCCCTGCCGCCGGTGGAGCCGGAGGACGAGACCGCCGTCTCCGGTCCTCCTCCGCCGCCTCCCTACGAAGGCGACGTGAAGACCGCGGTCTCGGGTCCCCCGGAGGCAGTGGACGACGAGGCCGTCACCTCCGAGCGCCCGGCACCGCCCGAGGAAGAGGAGGAGGTCACCTCCGAGGTGGCGCTGCCACCGCCGCGAAAGGCCAGCGGCCCGCCCGCGCCACCGCCGATCCCCGCCGCCGCTCTCGCCAACGAAGAGGTGCCTGAGGTGACCACGAATCGGCGCATCGCCTCACCGCCGACCATCGCCGAAGCAGAGACCGCCGAGATCCCCCTCCCGCCGCCGAAGCCCAAGCCGAAGCCGTCGCAGGACGGCGACCTGCCGTCGATCATCGTGGACCCGAAGCTCCTCGACGACTGAACCGAGTCTCGAGGGGCCCTCGCTCGTTTGCTCGGCCGCCTCGCGCAGGGCGTGATCAACGCCGGATCTGACAGGTATCCTGGGCGCTGCCGGGGACGGAATCACAGAAGTAACTGGCTGGGCAGTCGGTGTCCTCCATGCACACCTCTGCGCAGACGTTTCCGCCCGGCTCGTCGGTGCAGACCGCATTGGCGACACATTCATCGGGACTGCCCACGGTGTCGCAGGGCTGGCCCACGTCCGCTCCGCCTCCGCAACCGAGGGACACGAGGAACGACAGGGCACAAAGCGTTCGTTTCGAGATCAAGTTCGGCTCCTTGCAGCTCTGAGTCGCCTCGCGCCGGTGCGCTGATCAAAAATGTTCCATGGAGATGCCGCCGCCAGACGAGAGCATGCTTCCCGACGACGGCAACCGCGCGCCGGAGCGGCGGCGACTGCTCTTCGTCTTCGGTGCGCTCTACTTCGTGCAAGGGGTGGCGGAGCCCACCGAGGGGCTGATCGCGCAGCCGGTGCGCTCCCTGTTGCGTTCCTGGGGGCACGATGCCGCCGCCATCGGCGCCTTCGCCGCGCTGCTCTCCGTTCCGTGGATGATCAAGCCCCTCTACGGGCTCGCGACCGACTTCGTCCCGGTGTTCGGTTCGCGGCGAAAGGGATGGCTGGTGCTCTGGACCCTGGCCACCGCCACCGCGCTCTTCGTCCTGTGGCTGATCGACGTACCCGATGGTGCGGTGGGCTTGCTTCTCGGGCTCCTCTTCGTTCCCACCGTGGGCGTCGCCTTCACCGACGTGGTGGTCGATGCACTGATGGTGGAAGAAGGCCAGCCACGAGGCCTCACTGGGACACTGCAGTCGATGCAATGGGGCGCGATGTACACCGCCACGATCCTCACCGGCTGGCTCGGCGGCTACCTGTCGCAGCACGGCCTGCAGAGATTGGGCTTCGCGATCTGCGCCCTCACGGCGGGCGGTGCGCTCGTGGTCGCGCTGACCCTGGTGCGCGAGCCGCCGGCGCCGCGGGGCGAGGCGTCGTTGAAAGGCGCCGCGCGTTCGCTCGGCGCCACGGCGCGGCATCCCGCGGTCCTGCTCGTCGCCCTCTTTCTCTTCTTCGTGGGTTTCAATCCCTTCGGCGCCTCCGTCACCTACGTCCACATGACCGAAGCCCTCCACCTGGACGAGTCGCTCTACGGGGAGACGGTTTCCGTTCAGGCGGTCGCGGCGGTGCTGGCGAGCGCGACCTACGGTGCGATTCTGTCGGCGCGTCGCCTTCGTCCGACTCGTCTGGGCCTGCGTGGGGCTCGCCATCCTCTCCACGCTCTGCTTCCTGGCGCTCCGCGGTCCGACGTCGGCTTACGCGGTGGCGGCGTTCTTCGGCTTCACCTCGATGCTCGCGTCGCTGGTGCAGTTCGACATGGCCGCACGCTACTGCCCGCCCGCGCTCGCCGGCACCGTCTTCGCCATCCTCATGTCCGTGTCGAACCTCTCGACTGGGCTCGCCGAAGCCGCCGGTGGCTGGTTCTACAGCGCGTGGCTTGCTGAAATCGGCGCGGAGGGGGCCTACGCGCTGTTGGTGGCGGTGAGCGCCGGGTTTACGGCGGTCGCGTTTTTTCTGGTGCCGCGCGTCGGACGGTTGGGGGCGCGGAGGGAACGCCGCTGAGCGTTCCGGCGCGTCTTGCGCCGATAGCCAACGGTCCTACGACGTAGATGAAGATGAAGCGCGCCGAATACATCGAGGGCTTTGCGCAGCGCGTCCGGGGCGCGTGAGCTACCGGCTCGGAAGGGGCGAAGACCTGACATCGGCGATTCGCCGGATCGCGGGCGAGCAGACTGCTCGAGCCGTGGCCTCTGCGCGCGTTCGCGACCCGTCACGGATCGAGGACGCGATTCACGACGTGAGGAAGCGATGCAAGAAGCTGCGAGCGCTCGTACGGTTCGTCCGCCCCGCGATCGGTGACGTCTACACCCGCGCCAACTCCCGCTTCCGCGACGCCTCCCGACAGCTCTCGGAACACCGTGATGCGCATGCGCGACTCGCGACCTTCGAAAGGCTGCAGCGTGCGCACCGCGACCTGACTCCGCCCCACGGGCTGGGCGAAGTACGTGAGTGGCTCTCCGACGAGGCTTCTCGCAGGACCCAGGAACTGGTGGAGGACCACGCTCCGATGCTACGCGCGACCGCGCTCATCAAGGACGGGCTGCTGGACGTGGGAGAGGTGCGCGTGGACGACGCCTTCGAACCGATCGCCTCGGGCGTCGCGAAGACCCATGAGCGGGCGCGAAGACGCGTCGAGGAGGTTGGGCAGGCGCCCACGTTGGAGTCGTTTCACCAGCTGAGAAAACGGGTGAAGTACGCCCGGTATCACGTGCACCTGCTCCGCCCGACGGCCAGCTCGATCCTCGAGCATCGACGGTCGAACCTTCACGACTTGAGCGATGCGCTCGGAGACGCACACGATCTCGCCGACCTCGCCACGGTCGTGCGGGATGCTCCCATCTCCAGCTCGGAGATCGAGGCACTGACGACATTGGCCGACGGCGTTCGCTCGGAGCTCGAACGGCGCTCCATTCGCCTCGCGCGACGGCTCTTCGCCGAGCGAAAGGACGCGTATGTCGATCGTCTCGAGGTCTACTTCGAAGCGTGGCGTAGGACGGGGCCGGAGCTCGACACGGGTGGAATCGAGGTCGTCGCGGAGCAGGAAGGCGCTTCAGCAGGCTGAACGCCGCACGACCGCGCCGCCTGCACGCGAGCTCGTCGCTTTGCCGCCACGAGATCGGCGACTACCGGTCTTACATGCAACGTTCGAGAATCGACTTGCGCGCGATCGCGCCCCTCTTTCTCTCACTCTCGCTCCTCGCGGGCTGCAACACCGTACAGGATCTGGTGACCATCACCCTCGGCGAGGGAGACATCGATCCGGTGGAGCTCGACGCGACCTACGAACTGGGCAGCATCGACAGGACCATCTGCCCGACTGGGATGTACACCGTCCCGGATCCGAGTGGCGACACCTACACGATCACCCTGATGAGTGTGGGAAGTGGATGTCGGATCGCGCTTCCCGACGTGGACGTCGTCATCTTCGACGAGCAGCAAACACGAGAGGTCAGCAATCAGCTCGATGGGTTCGAAGTCGACGGGGTTCGAAGCGCGCGCATCCACGCCACCGAATTCGTGCTCTCCGATGCGATGGGCAACCCCATCCGCGTCCCCGAAACCGTGTCCGACTTCGAGCTGTCGAGCGACGGAGAGGTCATCTTCACCGCTGCGGATCTCCCTGCGGCGCGGGCTGGGACGTTGGAGAAGGACATGCCGATGACCACGCTGAACCGCCTGAAGGCGGCGGTGGAGAACCAGACGGAGGCGCATGCGCGCCTCGGATTGACCCTCACCGTTCCCACCTTCGAGAACCTTCCCGCTTCCGTCCACATCCGCACGGTCGTTCAACCGATCGTCGACGTGAACGTGATCGACGCGGTGATCTGACGGACCTCGGTCATCGCCGGCACGGCGCATCTGTATGAGCTCGAAGTCCGACAAGCCCCTTACACGCCGAATCCTGCGGCGCGGGTTGGCGATCGCAGCGTGGGTCCTGGGTGTCGGCCTGGTGACGCTTCTGAGCGCGTATCTACATCTGGCCACACCCGTCGGACGCACGGCCCTCGCGACAGCGGTGTCCCGATTCGCTTCCGGGCAGGTCGTGGGGCGCCTGGAGGTTCGCGGCATCACCTCCACGTCGTTGCCGTCGCTTCGGATGAACAGCATCCGCGCATGGCATCCGGACGGCGAGGAGGTCTTGCAACTGCGAAACGTTCGGGCGCATCTCGATCTGTGGGGCTCCCTCGTCGATCGCGGTCTTCACGTCGACCACCTGTACGCCGAGGAGACGCGGGTCGTCGTGGTGAACCACGGCGAGGGCAAGCCCACCATCGAAGTGGCATTGGACAGCGCTTCGTCGGCCGAAGAGCCGCCGACTAGCCGCCGTGTGTTGGACGTGCGCGGCATCGAGTGGGGGACCGTCGATGTGACCGTCGCCGTCAGCCACGCCCCCTTGCACTTCCACGTGACGGGTGGACGGGGTCGTCTCTGGGTTCGCGAACGAGGCAAGTTCCAGGCGCGGTTCATCGATCTGCGAGGCCGCCTCGCCTCCGAGATGACGCTCGTCCCGAACGGCCGCTACCACGCGGTGCATCTGGTCGTCGATCCCGACCGTCCCGCCATCGTGAGCTTCTCGGGCCGGGCGCACTCGATGGATGTCGACGCCACGCTCGCGGGACACGTGCCCGACGCTGACGGAGAGGGTGTGCGGCTTTGCATGTGGACCGAGAAGTCCGTGTCCCTCGCGTCTCTCGCGGGCATCGGGGTCGAGGTCTTCGACGCGTTCACTTCGGCGGTCTCCTTCGACCTGCGCCACGGACCTCCCCCGGACGACCTCCGATGCGAGGACGAATCATGACCGCCCTCGCCCTCTACCTCGCCATGGTCGCGGCATCCACCACCGCGCTCGCCCTGGGGGCGGCGGCGGTCCTCGCCCGGCGACGCAAACGCTCGCTGCTCCTCCCGTCGATCGGCGCAGGGATCGCGGCCGCGGTCTACGTGTTGGCGTGGGGAGCGACGCTCCTCGGGGACATCACGTGACGCGCGGCCTGCGCTTCCTGTCAACTACGCTTCGCCTGCGTTCTCAGAACCCCATGCCGCCCATGCCGCCCATGCCGCCCATGCCGCCCATGCCGCCCATGCCGCCCATGTCGGGGGCGCCGCCGGCGTCGTCGTCGGCGGGCTTGTCGGCGATGAGGGCCTCGGTGGTGAGCATCAGGCCGGCGACCGAGCTCGCGTTCTGCAGGGCGGAGCGGACGACCTTGGTCGGGTCGATCACGCCGGCCTTCAGAAGGTCCTCGTACTCGCCGGTGCGGGCGTTGAAGCCGAAGCCGGACTTGCCCTTGCGGACGGCGTCGACGACGACCGAGCCTTCGAAGCCGGCGTTCGCCGAGATCTGACGCAGCGGCTCCTCGACGGCGCGCCGAACGATGTTCGCACCGACGCGCTGGTCGCCCTCGAGGGCGAGGCCGTCGAGCACCTTCTGGGCGCGGATGAGCGCCACGCCGCCACCGGCGACGATGCCCTCTTCCACCGCGGCGCGGGTCGCGTTGAGCGCGTCGTCGACGCGGTCCTTGCGCTCCTTGAGCTCGACCTCGCTCGCCGCACCGACCTTGATGACGGCCACGCCGCCGGCCAGCTTCGCGAGGCGCTCCTGCAGCTTCTCCCGGTCGTAGTCCGAGGAGGTCTCCTCGATCTCGCGGCGGATCTGTTCGGTGCGACCCTTGATGTCGTTCTTCTTGCCCGCGCCATCGACGATGGTGGTGTCTTCCTTGGCCACGTGGATACGCTTGGCCTTGCCGAGGTCGTTCACGGTGACGTTCTCGAGCTTGAGCCCGAGGTCCTCACTGATCACCTGGCCGCCCGTGAGGATCGCCATGTCCTTGAGCATAGCCTTGCGACGGTCGCCGAAGCCCGGCGCCTTCACCGCGCAGATCTTGAGGGTGCCGCGGAGCTTGTTCACGACCAGCGTCGCGAGCGCTTCGCCCTCGACGTCTTCGGCCACGATCAGCAGGGGCCGGTTCTGCTTGGCCACCGCCTCGAGCACCGGGATGAGGTCCTGCATCGAGGAGACCTTCTTCTCGGAGAAGAGGATGTACGCGTCCTCGAGGGTCGCCTCCATCTTCTCGGGGTCGGTCACGAAGTAGGGGGAGAGGTAGCCGCGGTCGAACTGCATGCCCTCGACCACGTCGAGCTCCGTCGCGAGGCCCTTCGCCTCTTCGATGGTGATGACGCCTTCCTTGCCGACCTTGCTCATCGCCTCGGCGAGCATCTTGCCGACGGTCTCGTCGCCGTTGGCGCTCACGGTGCCGACCTGGATGATCTCGGCGTCTCCGCCGACCTTCTTGGAGATCTTGGCGAGCTCGTCGGTGATGGCGATCACGGCGGCGTCGACGCCACGCTTGAGCTCCATCGGGCTGTGACCGGCGGCCACCATGCGGGCGCCTTCACGGTAGATCGCCTGCGCGAGAACGGTCGCGGTGGTGGTTCCATCGCCCGCGACGTCGTTCGTCTTGCTGGCGACCTCGCGCACCATCTGGGCGCCCATGTTCTCGAACTTGTCCCGGAGCTCGATCTCCTTCGCGACGGTGACGCCGTCTTTGGTGACCTTCGGCGAGCCGAAGGACTTCTCGATCACGACATTGCGGCCGCGGGGGCCGAGGGTGACCTTCACGGCGTTGGCGAGGGCGTCGACGCCGGCGAGAATGTGGGTGCGGGCTTTGGACTCGAAGGCGATCTGCTTGGCGGACATGTCGTGTCTTTCTCCGTTTTTGCGTTGGGGCGAGACCCATAAGCACATCTCGGCGCCCTTGGAATTGGGCGGTCTGTCATTCCTCACGGCCCCACAGCGGCTCGCGCCCTCTTGCATCCCTGCCTACCGTGCGGTAGACAGATATCGACCGGTCGGTAGAGAGCCCTCTCGCCCGCTTTTACGAGGCATTTTGGACGTTCGCACCCAGATCCTCAGCACCGCCACCCGTCTCTTCGCCCGGCGGGGCTTCGACGGGACCAGCCTGTCGGCCATCGCCGACGAGGTCGGGATCAAGAAGCCGTCCCTGCTCTACCACTTCCCGAGCAAGGACGCGCTCCGCCAGAGCGTGCTGGACGAGTTGTCCCGGCACTGGGGCGAGGTGCTGCCACGGGTGCTCTCGACCATCTCCAGCGGCCACGGTCGCTTCGACGCGCTCGGTCGCGAGCTCATCCGCTTCTTCGAGACCGACCCGGACCGGGCGAGGCTGGTGATCCGCGAGCTGATGGACCGCCCGGACGCGATGAAGGCGCAGCTCACGGAAGCGATCCAGCCCTTCATCGCACTTCTGACCGACTACATCGAGCAGGGAAAGAAGGAGGGGTTGGTGCGCCCCGACGTCGATCCCGCGAAGTATCTGGTCCACGTGATCACCCTGGTGCTCACGGGGATGGCCGCCCGCCCGGTGCTCGGCGCGCTGGCCGGCAACGGAGACGACGAGAGTTTCGACGAGGAGCTGCTCCGCATTGCGCGCACGAGCCTCTTCCTCGACGAGAGGTGATGCATGGCGAACTTCTTCAAAGACAACGAAGACCTCCAGTACTACATGCGCGAAGGCATCGACTGGGAGCCGCTGGTGCGGCTCACCGAGTTCGATTACCGCGCCAAGGACGCGTTCAAAGATCCGAAGGAGGCGGTCGAGTTCTACCGCGAGATCGCGGAGATGGTCGGCGAGTTCACCGCCAACGAGATCGCGCCGCACGCGGCCAAGATCGATCGCGAGGGCGTCGAGCTGGTGGACGGCGAGCCGAAGCAGCCCGCCGAGTTCGAAGCGATCTTCCGCAAGATCGCCGCCCTCGAGCTGCACGGGATGACCATCCCGCGCGAGCTCGGCGGGATGAACTGTCCGCTGCTGCTCTACTTCATGAACTCGGAGATGATGGGACGCGCCGACGTCTCGGTGCTCGCGCATCACAGCTTCCACGGCGGCATGGCCATGGCGATGCTGATCTTCTCGATCCGCGAGGGGACGAGCGAGATCGACGCCGAAAACGCGCGGATCGTCAGCACGCGGTGGGCCGACTACATCGAGGAGATCCGCAGCGGCAAGGCCTGGGGCTGCATGGACATCACCGAGCCGCATGCCGGAAGCGACATGGCGCAGCTCCGCACGGTCGGCGAGCAGGACGAGGACGGCAACTGGTACGTGAGCGGTGAGAAGATCTTCATCACCGCGGGTCACGGGAAGTACCACTTCGTCATCGCGCGCACCGAGCCTCAGGGCGATCTCGACGATCCCTTCTCGGGCCTCGGTGGGCTCTCCATGTTCCTGGTGCCCACCTATCGGGAGAACGCAGACGGGACCCGCGAGCGCATCGTGCAGATCACGCGGGTCGAGGAGAAGCTCGGCCACCACGGCTCGACCACCGCGGCGCTCCTCTTCGATCGCGCGCCGGCCGACCTCATCGGCAAGCGGGGCGAAGGCTTCAAGCACATGCTCACACTGATGAACAACGCGCGGGTCGGCGTGGGCTTCGAGTGCATCGGCATCTGTGAGGCCGCCTATCGCGCGGCGATTGCATACGCCGAGGAGCGCCCCTCGATGGGCAAGACCATCGACCGGCACGAGATGATCGCCGACTACCTCGAAGAGATGAAGACGGACATCCAGGCCGTCCGTGCGATGGCTGTCTGGGCGGCATACCACGAGGAGATCGCACAAAAGTTTCTCCTCGGCGCGCGCTTTGGAGGTTCGCAATCGGGCATGTCTGCCGAGGAGATGGAGCGAGAGGCGAAGCGCCGGCAGCGCCTCTCCCGGCGCGCGACGCCGCTCCTCAAGTACCTGGCCAGTGAGAAGGCGGTGCAGATGGCACGCCGCTGCGTCCAGATCCACGGCGGCAACGGCTACATGAACGAGTATCCCGCCGAGAAGCTCCTCCGCGACGCGATGGTGATGCCCATCTACGAAGGCACCAGCCAGATCCAGTCGCTGATGGCCATGAAGGACACGCTCGGCGGTATCATGAACAGCCCGCAGCGCTTCGTGCGACGCGCGGCGCAGGCACGCTGGCGCTCGGTCTCCGCACGCGACCCCCTCGAGCGCCGCGTGGCGAAGATCAACGTCCTGTCCGACGGCGTGAAGCAATACCTGCTGCGCAAGACGGCCGGCGACAAGTTCCGCTCGGTCTCCGACCAACCCATCACCGAGTGGCCGGACAAGTTCCTCAAGAACTGGGATCCGAAGCGCGACTTCGCCTTCGCCATGCTCCACGCCGAACGCCTGACCAAGCTCCTCGCCGACGAAATGGTCTGCGAGATCCTCCTCGAACAGGCGCAGAAGCACCCGCACCGCCGCGAGGTGCTGGAGCGCTACCTCGAGCGCGCCGAGCCGCGCTGCCGCTACTGGGCGGACGAGATCACCACCACCGGCGACCGCCTCCTCGAAGAGCTCGCGGCGCGCGAGCGCGACGGGCAGGCCCACGCCGCCGAGTGAATCGGCCTCGAGCGCTCCTCCTCGCGCTGCCCTTTTTCTTGTGGAGCTGCGACGGTTGTGACGAAGAGGTGCGCCAGCCAGCCACGACGTCGTGCGACGCTCCATCCTACGGGAGCGCGGCGCTCGCGCGCGTGTACGCCGTCACGACGTCGAATGGTGAGCCGGCGCTGCTCTCGGCCGACAGCGAGGGCGTGCTCGCCCGAGCCAGCGAGCTGACCGCGGCGCTCTCCCGGGTCCCGGCGCGCCACGCGAGTCAGGTGCGCCCCGAAGTGGCGGTCGTCACACAAGGAGACGCCTGGGGGGCCGCGGCGCGCCTCCGCGCGACGGGCATCTCGTCACCCGAGAGCCAGGCACTGCTCGCCGCCCTCGACGACTTCATCACCCGCTTCGCGCTCCCATCCGGCGCGCGCTTCGACAGCGTCGACGCACCGCCGATCGTCGAGCACGTGCTCGCTTCGCGAGACGGCTGGCGCGAGCTCGACACCGAGCACGTGGTGCTCACCCACGAACGTCTCTTCGGGCTGAGACGCGTCTTTCGACTCTTCGTACGGGGTGACCACGAAGCGCGCGCCCTCGCGAGCCAGCTCGTCGCCCTCGACGATGCCGGCGCCGCGTACCTCTCGCGGGTCGCTGGCGAGATCGAGCTGCTCGAGCTCGACGAAGACGGTCCGGCGAGAGCACGCGTCTTCCATCTCGATCGCGCCGCGCTCGCGTGCGGTGAGCTGCTGCTCCGCGAAGAGACCGAGGTTCGCCGCATTCCCGATCTCGGCGCGGACGATTTCCTCCTCGACCTCGGCGCCCCCCAAGCCCTCACCACGATGCCCTGCGCGCGATGTCACGAAGACCGAGACGCATTCAGCCTGCCGACCCACCGCACCTCCGTCGCCGACCGCCTGAGCCGCTTGCTCTCCAGAGCCGAGGAGGACCGGCGAGCGATCACCCTCGTCGCGCGCCCGACGGCCGCGCAGTGATCGCGAAGTTCCCCCACCCATTTTTCACGCCGTCGTGAGACAGTGCCGGCCATGTCCGACGCACTCCCGAGCGCTTGGCACGTCGTTCGTCGTGTGTGGTCGTATCGCGGCGAAGAGCGGGCCAACTTGATGCGGATCCTCGCCATCGCGTGCTTCTACGCGGTCGAGCTCCTGAACTACCACGGCCTGGACCTCGGCTCCTTGAGCTTCGAGCGGGTCGAGGGCGTGGACCAGACCTTCCACGCCGCGGTCACCGCGCTCGCGGTGGCGTGGATGGCCTCGGCGCTCGGCGTGATCATCACCATGCGCAGCCGGCGCTTCCCCGAGGCGCTGAAGTACGTCACCACCACCATCGACGTAGTGCTCTTGACGTCGATCCTCTTGATCGCCGACGGACCGAAGAGCCCGCTGGTCATCGCCTACTTCGTGATCCTCGCCGGCGCGCCCCTCCGCCTGAGTCGCCCGCTGGTCCGCTACACGACCCTGGCCACCATCGGCGGCTACGTGGTGCTGGTGGGCGATGCCTGGCTCCGCCGCCCCGAGATGCGCGTCCCCCGCTACCAACAGGTGATGACCATCCTCGCCCTCGGGCTCAGCGGCCTCGCCCTCGGCCAGCTCATGAAGGCGCTTCGCGAGGCAGCCGACGCCTACGCCGCGCGGAAGGAGGCCTCGTGAAGGCGGGCCGTATCTGCCCGAGCTGCGGGAGCGGCGCCGAGGGTGACGCGAAGTTCTGCTGGCTCTGCGGCTACCCCCTCGCCGAAACGGCGGCCGCGCCGACGGGTCAGCTTGTCGCGGCGCCCCCGCTCGAGGGCTTCGTCTGGATCGGCGGCTTCGTCCTCGCGCTCATGGTGATGCTCGGCGTCGCGCTCGAGCTCGCGCTCCTTTGGCCGGGGCTCCTCGTCCCCTACGCGCTGATGCTGGTGCCGGTGGTGGCGGTGATGGCGCGCATCATCTACGTGCAGCGCTTCGACTTCTGGCGCGACCGCAAGCCCTTCGAGTCGAGCGGCGCCCCACCGAGTGCCCAGCCCGCGAACGCCACAGCGCGCGCGGACCAGGCCGAAGAGTCTTCCTCGATGGCCAGCGACGTGATGGGCGAGGTCGCCACGGCCCTGGCCATCGGCCTCGGCGCGGTGGTGGTGGTGACCGGTCTGGTCTTCCTCTTGGCGGTCGCTGCCTTCATCATCCTCATCGCCATCTGCTTCGGCGTCCTGGCGTTCGGGGGCGCGTATTGAATGTCGACTTCGTCTATCTGCTCATCATGAGCAGCGCGGTCCTGGTGGGAGCGGTGGTGCGCCGCAAGTTGTCGCCACCCCTGCCGCTGAACCGGCTCACGCGCCTCGCCCTCGTCCTCGGTGCGATCATCGGCGGCACGACCTTCGCCAAGATCCCCTGGCTCGTCGCCGACCCCGCGGGGCTGCTCGACGGCACCGTGTGGCTCGGTGATGGGCGCACCATCACCTTCGGCCTGGTCGGGGGCTACTTCGGGGTCGAGGTGGCGAAGCTCGCCGCGGGCGTGAAAACCAAGACCGGCGACAGCTTCGCGGTGCCGCTGGCGGCCAGCATCGCCGTCGGCCGCCTCGGGTGCTTCTGGGCGGGCTGCTGCTACGGCGCGGCCAGCACCCTTCCCTGGGCGGTCGACTTCGGCGACGGCGTCGCCCGCCATCCCACGCAGATCTACGAGGCGCTCTTTCACGCCAGCGCGGCTGTGGTGCTCTACGCGCTCGGCCAGCGCGGCCTCTTCGAGCGCCAGCGGATCAAGCTCTACTTCCTCGCCTACTTCGTCTACCGCTTCTTCACCGAGTGGGTGCGGCCGGAGCCGACGCTCGCCCTCGGCCTCACCTTCTATCAGTGGTCGTCGCTCGCGTTCATCGCGCTCTTCGCCGTGCTCTTCTGGCTCGACCGGCGCCCGAGCGACGAAGCCGCCACCAGCTCGCTCTCCGCCGGCGCGTCGCGATAGAAGATGTTGTAGGTGTCCATCGGGATCATGCGCCTGCCGTCGCGAGACGCGACGTGGACGCAGCTCTTGCGGACCGAGCGGAGGTCCAGCGTGTGCTTGTCGAGAAAGGACATGATCAGCACGCGGAAGACGCGGTCGTAGGTGAGCTCCGGGAGCGCGTCGACCCGCGGCAGGCAGCACAGGAGGTCGCGAAGCGCGTGCGTCGCACCCTCGGGGCCATGGCCGGTCGAGAAGGTGCGGAAGATCTGCTTCGCCATGCCCTCGTAGACGATGGTGTTCTTGCCCGCCGAGAGGAGCACCTCCGCGGGGACGTGCCGGGTGAGCGGCGTGAGCTCGGCAAAGCGCTCGCCCTCGCCACGGATCGCGTAGGCCATCGCCAGGCAGTCGGGGTGACAGGGCACCGGGATCACGTCCGCGGCGGTGAGCGCCGGAAACTGCTCGACGACACGCCGCCGCACCTCCGACAAGGGGATGCGGTGCCCTTCCGGCTCGAAGTGCTCGTTGCGCCCCGAGTCGTAGATGGGCTGCAGCGTCACCCCGCGCACCGCGGGCTGCGCGGCGGCGTAGGCGATGAGCTCACCGAGGCGATCGTCGTTCACGCCGCGCCGGATGGTGGCGACGAGCGTGGTGGAGAGCCCGACCTCGTTCAGCCGTTCGACGGCGCGCTTCTTGAGCTCGGTGACGTCGGCACCGCGGAGCGGGCGCGCCACCTCGTCGGAGACTCCGTCGAACTGCAGGTACACCTCGAATCCCGGCTGGTACGCCGCGAGTCGCTCGGCGAAGCCCGGCTCCTGCGCGATGCGCAGGCCGTTCGTGTTGAGCATCAAGTGCTTGATCGGCCGACGCCGGCACTCGTCGAGGATCTCGAAGAGCCGAGGATGAGTGGTCGGCTCGCCGCCCGAGACCTGCACCACGTCGGGCTCCGCTTCGTTCGCCACGATGCGATCGAGCATCGCGCAGATCTCGTCCATCGTTCGGACCGAGTCGCGCTCCGGTCCGCTCGAGGCATAGCAGGTGGGGCAGCGCAGATTGCAGTGGTCGGTGATCTCGAGGAGGCTGACGCAGCCGTGCTGCTCGTGGTCGGGGCAGATGCCGCAATCGTGCGGGCAACCGCGGGCGAAGGGCGTGTTGTAGCGCTCCACCTGCTCGGGCGGCTTGAGGAAGACCTCGCGGCAGAGCTTGAAGTACGCGACGTCGTCGCTGATGAGCACCCGCTCCTGGCCATGCTCCGGACATCGCTTCCAGAGCCAGACCTTGCCGTCCTCGATCAGCTCCTTGGCGTCGACGGTGGCAAGGCAGGTCCCGCAGAGCGCGCGCGTCGCCGAATAAAAGAGATAGGGTCGCTCGCGACGCTCCATCGGGCCCTTCTACCGCTGGGCGCGCGCGCGAGCAACGAGCGTCGAGCGCTTTGATGGGTCGCCACCTCTTCTTTTTGGCACACTGGTCCCTCATGCGCGCTTTCGCTCGGTCGCTCTTCATCGCGCTCGCCCGATGCACGATCGTGGGATGCCTCGCGCTGTTCGGCTGCACCGGCGACGACGGAGGCGAACCCGACGCGGCCATGATGGACGCGGGCGGCGACGCCGGGATGGCGGTCCTTTCGCCCGCGCCACCCGTGCTCACGCCGTGCCCGGATGGATGGACCGAGCGCTCGGCTCATGGCGTGACGGTCTGCGAGCCGTGGGCGTCGGGGACGGTGCACGGTTGCGCGATGGGAGAGGCTCGCTTCGTCGGGACGGCGGCGTGCGCACCGATTGGCGCTCCCTGCCCCGCGGGCGCGTGGGCCGAGGATTTGCCGGCCACGAACGTTCTGTACGTGCAGCCGGGTGCAGCGCCGAGTGGGGATGGCTCGCGCGATGCGCCCTTCGCGACGATTGCCGATGCCGTCGCGCGCGCCAGCTCCGGCACCACGATCGCGTTGGCAAGGGGCATGGCTTCGGAGGCCGTATCCCTGAGGGCGGGCGTCTCTCTGGTGGGCGCTTGCACCTCCGACTCGGGGATCGAGGCGACGAGCGCTTCGGTGTCGAGCGGCGTGGTGACGGTGCTCGGGGAAGGCGCGGTCGTGCGCAACGTCCACCTCTCTGGCGAGCGACCCGGAGTCGTGGTGCAGTCCGGCGCGGTCGAGCTCCACGGTGTCGCCGTCGAGGGGGCGCGGGAGTTCGGGGTCGTCGTGCGAAACGGCGCCCACGCGAGCGGAGACCGGGTCGTCGTTCGCGAGACACGCGCGCGCGCGACGGGCGAGTCCGGCGCGGGTCTCGCCGTCTTCGATGGCTCCACAGTCGAGCTCGCGCAGGTGACCCTCGAGGGCAACCTGGCGACGGGCCTGTGGGTGCTCGGCGCCGGTTCCTCCGCCGCGATCAGCGAGCTGGCGCTTTTCGGAACGATGCCCCAGGCCGACGGGCGCTTCGGGCAGGGCGTCGACGTGTCGGAGGGCGGCCACATCACCCTCGACGCCAGCGTGATCGAGCGCAACGTCAGCGGCGGCATCACGATGACCAACGCTCAAACCGCTCTCGTGCTGCGCGACTCGATCATCCGCGACATCACGCGAACCTCGGACGGGCGTCTCGGGCGCGGGCTGAGCCTGAGCGAGGGTTCTATGGCGATGCTCGAACGCGTCTTCGTGGCCAACACGGCCGAGGCGGGCGTCTTCGCGTTGGGTTCGGGTAGCCGCGTCGAGGGGGAGCACCTGGTGGTAGCCGACACCACCGGCGCCGAGGGAGACGTGATCGACGGATTCGGCCTCGGTCTCGAGGACGCCGCGAGCGCCCAGGTCACGCTCTCGCTCTTCGCCGGAAACCAGACCGCGGGCGTCTCCACGCGGACGGGCACGCCCCTCGTCCTGTCGGACGTGACGATTCGCGACACCATCGGCCGCAGGCTGGATGGAACGCTCGGTCAGGGGATCCACGTCGAGGATTCTGCGCAGCTCGAGCGCGTTCTGCTCGAGGACAACGAGCAGGCGGGCCTCGTCATCGTGGGAGCGACGGCCGACGCCGAGATCACCGACCTCATCATCCGCGGCACACGCGGCCAGACGAGCGACGGGCGCTTCGGTCGCGGCATGTATCTGGGCGACGGCAGCCACGCGCGCGCGACCTCGGTGCTCGTCGAGGACAACCACGAGACCGGCATCGGCGCCGACGGCGCCGGCACGTCGCTCACCCTCGAGAGCGTGGTGGTCAGGCGCACCGAGAGCGAAGCCGCGAGCGGACAATTCGGCGTCGGGCTCGTCGCCCAGAATGGCGCCACCGTGAACGTCCAGGGAGGCTTCTTCACCGACAACCGGGAGATTACCATCGCGGCGCGCGGCGATGGCACCACCGTCGAGCTCGTCGACGTCGAGGTGCGGGACACGGCGGAGCGCGCCTGCGCCACCTCCAGCTGCAGTGGCGCCGGCATCGGCGTCGGCCTCGGCGCCTATTCGAACGCCCAGCTCGATGCCCGCGACTTTGTCGTCGACGGCAATGCGCTGGCCGGCATCCAGCTCGCGGGCGGAGGCACGATGGACCTGCACAGCGGCGTCGTCTCGTCGAATCCCATCGGCGCCAACATCCAGACGGCGGGCTTCGACCAGGCGCGCATCAACGACGAAGTCCTCTACCGAGACAACCAGCGAAATCTGGACGCGAGCGGCTTGCCCATCCCTGAGCCTTCCAGCGGCCTCTGACTGCGATTGCCCTCGGCGTGTACCCTCGACGGCGATGACGGCTCGCCCGGAGGAAGCATCGACGACGACGCCGCGCGAGCCGAGCAAGGCCCTCGCCGGCGTGGCCGCCGTGATGCCGCTGGTCTTCGGCACGACCTGTTGTGTCGGAGTCGCCCTGGGCGTGCGTTCGACGGAAGCGGTCGGAGCGCTCGATCCGGTCTCCTACGCATTGCTCTTGCCATTCGCCCTGGTGCCCGTCCTCTGCGGGGTGCTCCTTTTGTTGGGCGGTCTGACCAAGCGCGTTCCCGCGTTCGTCACCCTCGGCGTAGCCACGCTTCCCTGGCTCGTCGGCCTCGCGGGCACACGTCTCGCCACCTACCAGGTCGAGAGCGCGCTAGGCTTCGCCGATCCGGCGACGCGCACCGCGGTGACCGCGCAAGGCGTCCTCCTGGTCAGCCTCTCCCACCTCATCGGCGCCTCGCTCTCGGCGGGCACGCTCTCGGGCGTCGCGCTGGGCTTCGCCCTCGCCGCCGCCGGACAGCGCGCGCCGAACCGCAAAGCGGCCGCCGCCGCGCTCGCGCTCACCGCGCTGCCAATGCTGGGCGTCGCCGTGTGGCTCCTCACCGTCTGGGGCCTTCAGGGTCCCCTCGCTCCCCTCGGCGTCGCCGCCCTCTCCTTGCCGTGCGTGGCCCTGGCGGGCGCGGCAGTCGGACGCGACGCGCCACGGCACAGGAGCGCCGCGCTCGCGGTCTCCTCGGTCGCCGCGCTCAGCCTCGCCTTCGTCGCCGCGACGAGCGCCAGCGCCACCGGCGCCATGGTCCAGGTCATGGACGGCCTGGCCGCGGTCGGTCACGGCGTGGGCTCCGTCCTGGCCAGCAGCGCGCGGGACGTGGCCGTCTTTCGAAGCGTCTCGACCTGGGCGTTCGCGCTCACGGCACCTCCGCTCCTGGCGATGGTGGTCTGGGCGTGGACGCGCGCCCGCCCCACCGTGGGGGGCTTCGTCGGTGGCGGGCTGGTCGCGCTCCTCCTCCTCACCGCTCCGCTCGTCGACGGCGTGGTCGTGCGAGGGGCCGAAGGTGACGTCGCGGCGCAGGCGACCACGCCCTGGGCCGGGGTCGAGTCCTTCGAGCCCGCGTACGTCGCTGCGTCGGGCATGGACCTGATCGTCACTCCCGGCGCGTTGCTCCTGCCCGACGCGCTCGTCCCCACCGCCGCGCCCGCGCGACGCATCCCCCTGGACCATCCCACCGACCTCGCGGCAGAGCTCGGCCTCGTCACGGGCCCGAACGCCGACGTCGACGCGCCGGAGGACCTCTCGAGCTTCGCCGTCGATCGTCGGGTCACCGCCGAAACCCTCCGCGCCGTGCTTCGCGCCGCCGAGATCGCCGGAGTCTCTCGGGTCGCGCTGGTAGGCTCGGCCGAACCCGCGCTCAGCCCCGAGGAGCGTCTCGAGATCGAACGCGCCCTTCCGATGCTCGCCTCCTTCGCACAGAGCATGAACGGTGCCATCGTCCATCTGCCGAGCGCCGTTCCCCGCCCCCAGCGGTACTCCCGCGCCTATCACGCAGTGGTGGGCGCAGACGCCGAAGCGGCCCTCACCTTGTCCCCCCTCGGCGACGAGGGCAGCGAGATCCGGATCGATGGCAGCGGCGCTGTACAGACAGCGAGTGGAGATGTCTATCTCGAGCTCGGCGAAGACGCGACGCCCAGCGCATTCATCACCGCCGCCGCGCGCGTGGCTGCAGCCGAGCTCCGCGTGGTGGCGGCTCTCGACGGCCGGCCGGAGATCCCCGACCTGGCCGCCGACCAGGCCCCCCCGGCGACGGACCTGCCTCCCATGGCCGAGGCGGTCGAGCGCGGCATCCGCGAACAGAGCGAGGGGCACTACCTCGTCACGCGCGAGCTCGCCGAACGCCCCGACCTCGACGTGTTTCGCTTGGCCCGCCTCGTTCCCGACATCGAAGACGGAAACCCCGTCGGGATGAAGCTCTTCGGCATTCGCTCCAATTCGCTCTTGGACCGGCTCGGGATACAGAACGGGGATTCGATCCGTTCGGTCAACGGGGCCGCCATCGACGGACCCGAAGCAGCGCTCGAGGCGTATGCCGAGGCGCGCAGCTCGACCGAGCTGACCATCACCCTCGATCGCGATGGCGAGACCCTCACCCGGAGCTATCAGCTGGTCGAGCGGCTCCCTTGATGGCCGCGGGGGGCGTCAGCCGGTCACGGCGGACTTCACGGTGTGCTGCGCCTTCACGCGCCACAGGCAGTCGGTGAAGTATTGGCGGTCGTCGAAGTACTGGGCGACCGGGAAGAAGCCGGTGTCGTCGGCGAGCGCTTCGATGTCGGTCGGGAGGTACTTGTAGCTGTACTCGGTGTGCACCGGCTCCCAGGCGGCGAACTCGAAGGCGTGGTCGAGGGCGCCGATCTCGACGCGCTGCCGCTCCAGGCTCACCAGATAGCTCACCATGGCGCCGGAGTGCACGTCGTACGTGCCGTAGTGGCGAAAGGCGCTCAGGTCGAAGTTCGCATCGAGCTCCCGATTGATCCGCGAGAGCAGGTTCTTGTTGAACGCCGCCGTCACTCCCTGGGAGTCGTTGTAGGCGCTGAGCAGGACGTCGATGTCCTTCTTGAGGTCGAAACCGACGAGCAGGGAGTCCTCGGGGCGCAGGTGGTTCCAGAGCTGACGCAGGAACGAGCGGGCCTGCGGACGGTTGAAGTTGCCGATGTTCGAGCCGAGGAAGAGCACCAGCGACGAGCGGTCGGCGTGAGCGTGGCTCGTCCATCGGAGTCCGTCCGCGTACTCCCCGACGATGCCTCGAATCGGCACGTGCACGTCCTGGGCGTCCATCCCCTCGAGCAGGACCTTCATCGCGCCTTCGGAGATGTCGATGGGCACGTACTGCGCGTCCACGCCCTGCCGTTCGAGCTCGGTGAGGAGAATCCGCGTCTTCTTTCCGTCGCCGGCGCCGAGATCGACGAGATTGATCCGTTTCCCGACGAAGCGCGAGACGATCTCCTTGGCGTGGTTTTCGAGGATCTGCGTCTCGCACGCCGTGAGGTAGTACTCGTCGAGGCCCATGATCTGCTGAAAGAGGCGGCTGCCGGCGTCGTCGTAGAAGTGCTTCGACGGCAGGCGCTTCGGCCGATCGCTGAGCCCGAGGAGCACCTCGAGGGCGAGCTCTCGGCGCTCGTCTCTGAGCGGGCGAACGTCGGCCTCCGTCAGCACACGATAACGTCGCTCGTCACTCATCGGTCCCCCTATTCGGCCAGGCGAAAGCCAGTGAACTGCCACCGCTTCTGCGGCGCGAAGAAGTTTCGGTACGTGACCCGGAGGTGGCTCGCGGGCGTCGCGCACGACGCGCCGCGGAGCACCATCTGTCCGCTCATGAACTTGCCGTTGTACTCGCCGAGCGCGCCGCCGAGCGGCGAAAAGCCCGGATACGGTCGGTAGGCGCTCGCGGTGTGCTCCCACACCTCGCCGAAGAGGTGCTGCACCTTCCCGCGCGCCGGCCGCCCGACCGGATGAAGAACCCCGTCGTCCTGCAGCGTCCCGCGGCTCGACGCATCGACGGTGGCCGCGGCGACCTCCCACTCCTCTTCGGTGACAAGACGCTTGTTCGCCCAGCGTGCATACGCGTCGGCCTCGAAGAAGCTCACGTGGCAGACGGGCGCGTGTGGGTCGAGGGGCTTCACCCCAGCGAGCGTGTAGCTGGCATGACCGCCGCCAACCGGATCCCAGTAGAGCGGAGCCTCGATGCCCTGCTCGCGCACCCAGGCCCACCCCTCGTCGAGCCAGAGCGCAGAGGAGCGATAGCCGCCATCCTCGACGAAGGCGGCGAACTCCTCGTTGCTCACCAGGCGCGACGCGAGGGAGAAGTCTTCGACGAAGACGCGGTGGCGGGGGCTCTCGTTGTCGTAGGCGAAGCCGTCACCCGCGTGACCGACCTCGTGCACGCCCCCTTCGAATCCCACCATCTCCATCGGCGCAGCGACCGCGGGCGCCAGATCGAGCGTCGCGTCGTAGGCGGGCCTCAGCGGATTCGATCCGAGCGCGTGCTTCACGTCGGTGAGCATCAACTCCTGATGTTGTTGCTCGTGGTGGATGCCGATCTCGAGGGCGCGCAGGAGCGAGGCGAAGAGCGCGGTGTCGCTGGCGGCTTCCTCTACCGCAAGCGGAACCGCTTGGTCGACGCGGCGCCGATAGGCGCGCACCTCGGCCACCGTCGGCCGCGAGAGCGTGCCCCGAAGCGGACGCGGAAAAGGAGAGCCCACCGTCTCGTAGTAGCTGTTGAAGAGGTGCCGGTAGGCATCCGACCCCACGGGCCGTCCGCCGGGCCCGGCGACGAAGGTGTCGAAGAACCAGGTCGTGTGCGCGAGGTGCCACTTGAGCGGGCTCGCGTCCGGCATGCTCTGCACCACGAGGTCTTCCACCGCGAGCGGCTCGCAAAGCGCCATGCTCTGGCGGCGGACAGCCGTGTATCGCTCGAGGAGCGCCTCCACCCGTTGCATGGGGGATCGTTGGCGCCCCTCGCGCGAAAGCACAAGGGGAGAAGCGCCTCATCCTGACAGTTCCCTGGCAGGAGAGCCGGCGGCTCGGCGCCGGTCGCGCCGCCGGACTCAGGCCTCGCCCGAGCCCGACCGACCGAAGCGCGTTCCGAGCCAGTCGAGAATCGAGCTTCAACGGGTGGGCGATGAACTCGTCGGGGTGCTCCACGACGTTTTCGAGATGCTCCTGCTTCACCTTCCATTCGATGTCGGGATGGTGCTTGCCCTGCTCGGCGTGAAACCTGCCGTCGCGTATCGTCAGAGTGAAGTAGTCGTGCGGCTTGTTCGGGTCGGTCTTGTAGACCGCCGCTCCAATCTCCTTTCCGTCGACCAGCTTCTCACCCGCCTTGGTGAGCTGCTTCAACGGGAACTCCTCGTGGCTGGTGAGCGCTTTGTTGACGACGTTGACGTACTGAGTGAAGAGCGCATTCGTATCGAGCTTGTTCGTGTCCATACCGGTGCCCTAGTCACACGTGTCGCGTAGACAAGGTGTCCTTGACGACCGGCAGGGCGCGACTATGCCGAGTCGGTGTGCGGGCCGTTCAGCGGCCGCGAACGATCATGATGGCGTGGGATGGACCGCTATCCGGCGGAAGAGAGTCGCCTTCCACGTCCCTCGCGCTGCCCGCGACGAACCACGCTCCGTCGGGCGCTTCGAGGCGTCGCCAGCGACCGCGATCGGTGACAGCCGTCGTCCCTTCGTGCGTGAGGCTCACGTAGCGCTCGACTTCGTCGTAGTCGCCGCGATCGACGCTCGCCGCTTCGCCGGCGATCTCCAGGCTCCAGCCGTCCGGCGCGGTGACGCCGTTCATGAGGAGCAATCCTCCATCCGCGTCCGTGACGACGAGATCCATGGGCTGCCAGGTCGGCGGACCTGGGAGTGTCTCGATGCGGAGGGCGACCGTGTCGCCGACGGCGAAGGGCAGGGGCACCTCGTCGGGGAGCATGACGAGGAACGAGCGCTGGGCCTCCTCGGCGTCGCCCGCGATCACCACCCGCGTCGCCATCGTCCCTCCTGGGCGCGCCTCGGGCGCGATCCGTTCGATCGCGCCGCTCGCCGAGGCCTCCTGGATCTCGGCGGCGGCGGGAAACGCCGCCCCCACGGGCCGCGGGTTCTCAGCCTCGCGCACGTCGCCACCGCCGCTCTCGAGGTCGGTCGATTCGTCGGGTGGCAACGACATGTGGCCGCCCCCACACGCCGCGCCGAAAGCGCCCAGAACCCCGAGCCCGACTCCGAACCGCCACCTAAAGGACATGGAGATGGAGGATAGCACCCGTGATCGGGCGAACGCCTCAGGGCGCGGCGTCGCCCGTGGCCGGAACGGGCAGCGAGGTGGCTTCGAGATTGGCGCCGTTGTCGACGTACTCGACCTGGTCGGTCAGGCGGTCGATATCGTATCCGTCGACCTGAATGCACACGCCGACCTCGGCGCCGCTGATCGTGCCCACGCTGAGGTCCAGCGCTCCTTCGTCGGCGATCTGCGCGCCGCATAGATGGGCGTCGTGAATGGAGAAGCGGGTCGCGTCGATGGTGGCCGCCGCCGCGGCGAGGCCCATCCCGTAGGTCGCAGGCCCGTCGGCGCAGCCGCTCTGTGCACAGTCGCGCGCCAGCACCGTGTCGATCACCAGGTCACAGAGCTGCACCGTGCTCCCGGCCGCCGCGAGCACCCCCGCCTCGCGTACCCGCGCGATCTCCGCTCGCTCGATGGTGGCGGTGGCGTCGAGAGAGACCTCCACGCCCCGACCGTAGGAGAGGTCGAGCGCACGGCTGCGCACGTCGTGGATGGCGACGTCGCGCGCCACCAGAGTAGAGCCCGCGCGTGCCAGAAGGCCCACGTCGCGGCAGCGTTCGATCAGCGCGCGCTCCACCGTGAGCACGGCGCTCTGGTCGGCGCTCATGCCGCGTCCCCAGAGCTGGTCGGAGGGCTGCGACTCGATGTCGCGGACGGTGACGTCGCTGATGGTGAGCTCGGTCCCCTCGCCGTGGACGAAGACACCCGTCTCGGCGCCGTCGACGATGGCGATGCGCTCCACAATCGCGGTGGCCCCATTGGACAGCGCGAGGCCGCGCGCACCGCGGCCGTCCATGCGGGGAAGGATCCGCGCCACGAAGACGTCGCGGAGTGACGAATCGCTGTCCGGCTGGTCGAGGTGGATGGCCTCGACGTGACTGTCGAGGACGCTCACGCGCTCGACCTCGACCGCACCGTTCTGGGCGCTGATCCCGCGGCCCCAGGCGTCGTCGAACATGCGGGTCGCGGTCCGGGCCACGAGCGCATCGTGGAGGACGATGCGCCCCGTCGGACCGGCGGACACCGCGGCGTCGTGGTTGTCGACGATCGCCACGCGCGTCGCTTCGATCGTGGCTCCTCCCTGGGCGAGGAGGGCCCAGCCGAAGTCACCTCCCGCGTCGGGCCGCGTCTCGCGGATCGTGGCATCCGAGACCCGCGCCGTCGCGCTCGTCCCCTCGGCATAGACGGAGAGCTCTCCGCTCGCGAGGATCTCCAAGCGGCCGGCGTCCATCTCGCCCCCGACGACGGCGAGCGCGGCCACGCCGGTGTTCCTCAGCGCCACCCCATCGAGGGAGAGCGCACCGGCATCCTGATACACGCCCCAGCTCGCGGCGCCGTCGATGACGACGTCCTCGATCATCGCGCCGGCGTTGCTACTCCCGGTCGAGATCCCGGATCGCGCGCCGTCCCGGATGCTCAGATTGCGGACGACGATCCCATTTCCGCCGAGGACGATCACGCCGTCGTCCCGATGGGGCGAAGACGAGGTCAGGACGGTCTCTGCGGGGCAGGCTCCCCAGAGCGTCACGCCGGCGCGCGCGACCACGATCTCGTCGTAGCGACCCTTGGCGATGGCGATGACGTCGTCAGTGCGCGCGACGCTCATCGCTGCACCGATGGTGGCGAAGGGTGCGCCGGCGGAACCGTCGCCGCCTGCCGCGGCGGAGGCCGACACGTGGTGCACGGTCGCGCCGGCGGGAAGCCCCTCCGGAAAGTCGCCCGCCGGGCAAGGCGTGCCGAGGGAGACGCAGGCGCTCTGTCCCGGGAGCGCCGCGCCCCCTGCGATGTCCGTGCAGTCGGGCACCGTCACGTCGGCCCAGGGCTCACAGATGGTGAAGCCGTCCACATCGGCCTCGAGCCAGCCGCTGGCGCAGGGCGTCAGCACCGGGGGAGATGCGGAGGCCGGCGGCGTGACGCCGAGACCTCCGTCGGCGGTCGCGTCACCCGTCGATGCATCGCTGATCGAGTCGTCGCCGCCGCAGCCGAACGCGAAGAGGAGCAGGAGCCACATTCACCCCAATGGTACCCCGCTCCGGGGTCTCTCAGACCTCCATGATGTCGGCTTCCTTCGAAGCGACGATCTCGTCGGTGCGGGCGCCGAGGCCCTTCACGATCTCTTCCATTTCCTTCTTGGCGCGCTCGCAGTCGTCCTCGCTCGCGTCGCCGGACTTCTGCATCTCGTCGATCATGTCCTTGGCGTCGTGGCGGGCCTTGCGGATGGCCACCTTGCAATCCTCGCCTGCGGCCCGGGCCACCTTCGCGAGCTCCTTGCGCCGTTCCTCGGTCAGCGGCGGCATCGGAATGCGCAGCAGCTCACCGTCGGACATCGGGTTGAGCCCGAGCCCGGCCTCCATGATCGCCTTCTCGACGACCTTCACCATGCTCTTCTCGAAGGGCTTCACCATCAGCATGCGCGCTTCGGGAACGGTGATGTTCGACATCTGCTGCAGCGGCGTGGGCGTGCCGTAGTAGTCGATCTTGATCGACTGCAGCAGATCCGGGTTCGCGCGCCCCGTTCGGATGCGGGTGAGCTCTCGCTTGAGCGAATCGTGCGCCTTGGCGCCGGCAGACTTCAGGTCTTCCAGAATCTCGTCGAGCATGGGCGGGGTTTTACCCCTCTCCCGACTCGGTTACCAGCGTCCCGAGGTCCTCGCCCAGGACCACCCGCTTGATGTTCCCTCGTTTCGCGAGCTTGACCACGCGAATGGGCAGCTTGTTCTCGCGACACAGCGTCACGGCGGTGGAGTCCATCACCCCGATCCGCTCGGTGAGGAACCTGTCGTAGCTGATGCGCCGGAACATCTTGGCGTCTTCGTGCTCGGCGGGATCCTTGTCGTAGATCCCTTCGACCTTGGTCGCTTTGAGCAGCACCTGCGCCTGGATCTCCATCGCGCGCAGCGCCGCCGCGGTGTCGGTGGAGAAGTAGGGATTGCCGGTGCCGGCGACGAAGATGACGACCCGCCTCTTCTCGAGGTGCCGCACCGCGCGCCGCCGAATGTACGGCTCGGCGACCTGGCGGATGTCGAGAGCGCTGATCAGACGCGTGCTGACCCCGAGCTTCTCGAGCGCGTCCTGGAGCGCGATGCCGTTGATCACCGTCGCCAGCATGCCCATGTAGTCGGCGCTCGCGCGGTCCATCCCCGAGGCGCTGCCCCTCAGGCCGCGGAAGATGTTGCCGCCGCCGATGACGATGGAGAGCTCCACCCCGAGGTTCGCCACCTCCGCGAGCTCGACGCTGATGGTGTGAAGCGTCTCGGGGTCGACGCCGAAGCCCCCGACGCGGCCGCAGAGGGCCTCGCCGGAGAGCTTCAACATCATGCGCGAGTAAGCGAGCTCGGTCATCGAGTGACCATCAGGCGCCCGCGAGGGTCTCCGCGACGTCGGCCGCGAGATCCACCTTCTTCTTCTCGATGCCCTCGCCGAGCTCGTAGCGGACGAAGCGGCGAACGCTGATCTTCTCGCCGATCTTCCCGCTGAGCGCCTCTGGATGTCACCGACGGTGCGGCCTTCCTCGTCCGTGACGAGGGCCTGGTCGAGGAGGCAAGCCTCCTCCTTCCACTTGTTCACCTTGCCTTCGATGATCTTGTCGAGGGCGGCGGCGGGCTTCTTCTTGCCGGTCTGCCGCTCCTCTTCCTCGAGCTGCTCCTTGAAGAACTCCTTCTTCGCCTCGACCGTCGCGTCGTCGATGCTCTCTTCGCTGACGAACTCCGGCGTCATCGAAGCGATCTGCATCCCGACGTTGTTCACGAACTCCTGGAACTCCTCGTTCCGGGCGACGAAGTCGGTCTGGCAGTTGATCTCGACGAGCACGCCGACGCGGCTGCCGGGGTGGATGTAGGCGTGGATCACGCCCTCGGCGGCGATGGCGCCGGCCTTCTTCGCCGCCTTGGCCAGCCCCTTCTTCTGGATGATGTCGACTGCCGGCGTCCTCGTTGCCTTCGGCTTCGATGAGCGCGTTCTTGCAATCCATCATGCCGGCGCCGGTGCGATCACGCAGCGCCTTGACCTGCTGAGCGGTGACCTTGGTCATCTTCCTGCCTCTTCTCGAGATGAACGACCGCTTCAGACGGCCCTGCCGCGACCACCACGACGGCGGCCACGCTGGAACTCGACCTGCACGCCCCGCCGAGCTCTGGCGGAGCGTAGCCCTGCTGCACCGCACTCACGGCGACGCTGCTGCGCCCCCATGCAGGCGTCCGCGATGCGCGAGGTGATGAGCTTGATCGAGCGGATCGCGTCGTCGTTGCCCGGCACCACGAAGTCGATCAGGTCGGGATCGCAGTTGGTGTCGGTGAGCGCGACGATCGGGATGTGGAGCTTGCGCGCCCTCGCGGACCGCGATGTGCTCGTGGTGCGGGATCGATGACGAAGAGGACGCGACGGCAGGCGTGTTCATCATCTTGATGCCGCCGATGAACTTCTCGAGCCGCTCCTGCTCGCGGCGGAGGCGCATCTGCTCCTTCTTGGAGCAGCGCCTCGGCCGTGCCGTCCTCGAACATCGCGCTCGAGCTCGCGCAGGCGCTCGATGGCGCCCTTCACGGTGCGGAAGTTGGTGAGCGTGCCGCCGAGCCAGCGGCCGGTGACGTAGAACTGACCCGCGCGCTCGGCCTCCTCGCGGATGACGTCCACCGCCTGGCGCTTGGTGCCGACGAAGAGCACGTGGCCGCCGCGGGCGACCGCCTCGACGACGAACTCGTAGGCGCGCTTGAAGAGCAGCGCCGTCTGGTCGAGGTCGATGATGTGGATGCCGTTGCGGGCGCCGTAGATGTAGGGGCGCATCCTCGGGTTCCAGCGGCGGGTCTGGTGCCCGAAGTGCACGCCCGCGTCGATCAGGGCGCGCAGGCCGATGGGCAGGTCTCCGCTGGCGACGGGCGAGTTGCCGACGGTAGCCATCGCGCTGCTCTCGGTTGCAGCCTCGGGCGAGGCCTCGGCGGGAGCGGCGGGAGCGGCGGGGGGCGGGGCGTCGGCTGCGGCGGCCGACTGCTCGGCGCCTTCTTCGGCCTTGTCGGCCGGCGTGGTGTTCTCGGTCATGACTTCCTCCGGTTTGGCCTCCACTTCCCGCGGAACGAAGACCCCTCGGAAGGGAGGGGCACCGGTTCGCCCGTTTGACCGGGAAGTGTGTGTGATTTCGAACGCCTGGGCCGAAGCTTCGGCGCCCGGCTCCCGAGGGAGCGGCGGCGATATACCACCCGGACGAGAGCGACGCCACCCACGACCGGGGTCCTGTTATCCTCGGCGCCGATGATCTCCCGCTGGCGAGCGTCTTTCGTCGTGACGGCCATGGCTGTCGTCGTTTTCAGCTCTTCCCCCGCTCCGGCCCAGGCCCAGGACCCCCCGAGCCCGGCTCCCCTGGTGGTGATGGGTGTCGGGGGTGTGGGACTGGCCTTCGGCGGCATCTTCGCCGCGCTGGCCGGGAGCGCCTACGACTCGGCCGAGAACGATCCGGTCCACGAGACCGCGGCTGGCAGCGTCGCCACCGGCGACTCCTTCACCACCCTCTCCAACGTCATGCTCGTCCTCGGCGGCTCCCTCTTGCTCTTCGGCATCAGCTGGACCGCCGTGGAGTTCACCCGGCCTTCGCGCACCGGCGCGAGCGGGAACACCGCACGACTCGAGATAGGGCCCGGGTCCGTGAGCCTGTCGGGGACCTTCGACTAGGGAATCGACGCGGCCATCAGCGTCAGGTCGTCGGTGACCAGCACCCGGTCGAGCTGAGTGCCGGCTTCACGCACGTAGACGTCGAGCTGGTGGGCGCCGGCGGCGAGCGTGAAGTCGACGGCCATGTCGCCGTTGTCGCTGTCGTGGATGTCGTCCCACTCGAAGGCGTCGTTGCCCGGGATGTTGTTCCACTGGATGCAATCGGTGGCGTTCGGGGGATCGGCGTCGACGCACGCCCAGAACGAGTCGGGGTCGTTGTTGCCCATGCCGTCGTCCGGACCGGTTTTGACGCGGCCCCAGATGCGGTAGGTGCCCATCGCCGGGACGTCGAAACTGATGCGGACCCGCCCGTCGGTGCCCATCGGGTTCGCGATGTCGGCAGAGGCGGTCGCGGAGGAGACGTAGCTTCCCCCCGATGCAGCGGCGTCCGTGCCGGTCGCCATCGGCGCCTGCAGCATCCCGGACTCGGCCTCCACGAAGACCATCACCGCGCCCGCCATGCCGGTATCCATCGGCGAGCCGTCCGTCATCGTCCCGGTGTCACCACCCCCGTCGCCGGGGAGGCCGGTGTCCCCAGCGCCCGAGTCGGTCACGACGCTTCCGTCGCCGCCACCGCTCCCGTTGCCGTTGAAGATGCAGGTATCGGTGGCGGTGTCGCAGACCCAGCCCTCGGCGCAGGGACAGCTCTTGCCGTGGAGGTCCACCGCGCGGGGCGCGAGACAGCCCGCGAAGAGAGCCGCCGCTCCGAGACAGAGACCAACCAGCCATGCCCGTGTCGACATGCGAAAGACACTACCATAGCGCCGTGGCCCGCACCCCCGCCCTCTCCCTCCGCCGACCCCTGGAGCGCGCCGTCAAGCGCGGCCATCCCTGGCTCTACCGCGAAGCGCTGAAAGGCGGGGCCTCCCGCGGCGAGATCGTGACCGTCCTCGATTGGCGCGGCCGCTTCCTCGCCCGGGGGGTCGCGGACGAGGGCCCCATCGCCGTGCGGGTGTGGACGACCGAGGACCGTCCCATCGATGCGGCGTTCTTCGCGGAGCGGATCGAGCGAGCGGCGGAGCTCCGCGATCGCGTGGTGCCCGCCGACACCGACGCCTACCGGCTGCTCCACGGCGAGGGCGACCGCCTCGCGGGCGTCGTCTGCGACGTGTATGGAGACGCGGCCGTGCTGCGCTTCGACACGGAGGCGGTCGCGGCGCATCGCGAGGCCATCCTCGCTCCGCTGCGCGACACGCTCGAAGCGCGCGGGGTCGAGACGCTGGTGGAGCGAAGCGGGCGCGGGCCGAAGAGCCGCGCCCAGATCCGCTTCGGCCCGGCGCGCGATCGCGTGGTGGTGCGTGAGCACGGGATGAAGCTCGTCGCCGACATCGCCAGGGGCCAGAAGACGGGGCTCTTCCTCGATCATCGCGAGAGCCGCTTCACCGTGCGCGGCATCGCGAAGGACGCGCGCGTTCTGAACCTGTACGGCTACACCGGCGGCTTTTCGGTCGCGGCGGGGCTCGGAGGCGCCCGCGAGGTGGTGACGGTGGACCTGGCGGCGCCCGCCATCGCTCTCGCCGAGGAGAGCTGGCGCGAAAACGGGCTCGCGCCCGCGGTGCATCGCGGGGTGGCCGCGGACGCGCGGAAGTTCCTCGACGCCGATCGCGGCCGGTGGGACGTGATCGTCGCGGACCCGCCGAGCTTCGCGCCCCGCGCCGACGCCCTCGAAGGTGCCCTCGAGGCCTACGCGCAGCTTCACGCCGCCTGTCTCGGGCGGCTGTCGAACGGAGGCCTCTACCTGGCAGCGTCGTGCTCGAGCCACGTGCGTCCGGACGCCTTCGACGAGACCCTCGCCGAGGGCGCGCGAAAGGCGAAGCGCATCACCCAGGTGCTGAGTCGCGCGCGCGCCGCGGCGGATCACCCGCACATCGCCGCCTTCGTCGAGGGCGACTATCTGAAGGTCACCCTGCTGCGCGTCCTCGACTGAGGCGTCGCTAGTGCCTGGTCCAATGAGGTGGATGGGGAGATCGCGACGGGCGTCGAACGAGCGAGAACCCTTCTACGTCATTGGACCAGGCACTAGCGGCTCAGGCCGACGCGACGACGAGCGACGAGGCAGTTCTCGCTCCCGAGCGTGAAGTCGCGACAGGTGCGGGGGCGGTCGTCGTAGACCACGCAGCGATAGGGCTCGTGGAGGCTCCGGCCGCCTTCGAGGGCAGCGCAGCGATCCCCGTCGCGTCGAACCTCGAGACGTCGGCTCTTCTTCGTCACGAGCTCGGGGTGGCGGGCGGCGAAGGGGTCGCGCGCGCTCACCTCCACCGCGCCGTAGGCCTCGCGACAGCACGCGCCACACTCGGTGCACTCCAGTGCCTCTTCGAAGCGCGCGCAACCCTGCCAGTCGGGATCGACCCGCGCCCCCTCGGCCTGCCGGCAGCGATCGACCTTCTTGCCCGGCCCGCCTTCGTACCGCCACGCGCATCGCCGGCACCGCCCCACCGCGTGCGGTGCGCCTTCGAGACCGGACGGGTGCGCGGGGATCGGCGGGTCGATGCGCGCGTAGAGCGAGCGCGCTTCGCCAGTCGCCGCCTCGCCCACCGCGGTGGCGATCGCACGCGTCGCTTCCAGGGCGTTCATCAGATGGGGCGCCCAGGGTGGCCGCGAGGCGCGCGCGGCGGCGGCGCGAGCGAGACGGACCGAGAGGTCGTCGCCCGCGAAGGGATCGGCGGAGAGCGCGTCGTAGAAAGCACGGTGCTCGGTGGTGGGCGCGAGGAAGTGGCGCAGCCCGAGGGGGGCGGCGAGGGCGGCTTGCACACGGAGGCAGGCGTGCTCTCGAGCGAGGTCGCCGTCCCCCACGTTGTCGAGCCCCCAGTCGACGCGCTCGAAGGACTCCGGTCCCTGTACGAGCGAATGGCAGAGCTCGTGAAAGACCATCTGGGCGAGGGAGTCGTCCGGGTCGAGAGTCTCGGTCGCGCCGATGATCAGCGTCCCCCGTCCATCGGTGGAGGCATAGCACTCGGCGCTGCGCGCGATCGTCAGGCCGATGCGCCGCGCGGCGTCGGTCCAGACGACGTCGAGGGGGTCGCGGTAGCGATGGGTGATCTCGCGCATCTCGCTCTATACTCCGGCCGATGGTCGACAGCCCCGCTGCGCCGCTGGCAGAGCACCTGGCCGCGAACGTGAAGTACGTCCGCGAGCGCCGCAACATGACGCAGGCCGAGCTCGCCAAGAAGAGCGGGGTGCCGCGCTCGACGGTGGCCAATCTCGAGACCGGTTCGGCCAACCCCACCCTCGCCGTCCTGAGCAAGGTCGGGCAGGCCCTGTCGCTCAGCGTCGAGGAGCTCCTCAGCCCGCCCCGCGGGGGGCTGGAGGTCTTTCGCAAAGGGCAGCTCCCCACTTTGACGCGTGCGCGCGGCGCGGCGCGGATCGACAAGCTCCTGCCCCACCCCATCCCGGGCATGGAGATCGATCGCATCGCCCTCGAGCCGGGCGCGCGCATGCCGGGCGTCCCCCATCGTCCGGGCACCGCCGAATACCTCGCTTGCGAAGAGGGCAAGCTGACGCTCTGGACCTCGGGAGAGCGGATCGATCTCGAAGAGGGGGACGTCGCCGCCTTCGCCGGCGATCAACCGCACAGCTATCACAACGAGAGCGACGGGCCGGCGGTGGGCTTCAGCGTGGTGGCGCTCCGGCCGAAAGAGCGCGGAGGCGACTCGTGAGCGTCACCTTCGCCGAGGCGCCGCGCCTCCCGCGTTTCCTCGCGCGCGCCATGCCTTTTCGACGACGGATGGCCGACGTCGACGGCACCCAGATCCATTTCGTGGACGAGGGCACGGGCCCGATGGTGCTCCTCGTTCACGGCAATCCCACCTGGTCCTATCTATGGCGAAAGGTGATCGCGCTTCTGCGCGGCGAGGGCGTGCGCTGCGTCGCACCGGACCTTCTCGGCCTCGGCCTGAGCGACAAGCCGCGCCGCCCGAAGGAACATCGGCTGGACCGACACATCGCGCTGGTGCGCGACCTGGTGGAGGCGCTGGCGCCCGAAGACCTGGTCGTTGTCGGTCAGGATTGGGGCGGACCGATCGCCACTGGCGTCGGTCACGCGCTCTCGGATCGGGTGCGCGGGTTGGTGCTCGCCAACACGGCGGTGCTCCCCCCGGCGCGGCCCTTCCGCTCGAAGCCCTTCCACCGCTTCTCCCACATGCCGGTGGTCAGCGACGCGGTCTTCCGCGGCTTGCTCTTTCCGGTGCCGGTGATGCGACGAGTGCAGGGCGATCGGCGGAGCCTCGGCCCCGCCGAGCTCGGCGCGTATGCGTGGCCCCTACGTCACGTTCTCGACCGCGCGGCGCCGCTCGGCCTCGCGCGCATGGTGCCCGACGCCGAATCCCATCCCTCGACGCCGGTGATGGACGAGGTCGGGGCGTGGGTCGAAGGATGGAGAGGCCCGGCCGCCCTGGTGTGGGGCAAGCGTGACCCCATCCTCGGCCGGGCCCTCGCACGCCACCAGCGCGCCCTGCCCCAAGCGAGCGTACGCGAGACCCAGGCCGGCCATTTCCTCCAGGAAGAGGTCCCAGACCTCCTCGCCCAAGCCGTCCTACAAGTCACCCGCTGAACGGGGACGGTCTACACTTTTCAACTTTCTCCCCCCAACCCCGGCTTCCAAACCGGGACGGTCTACACTTTTCAACTTTCTCCCCCGCGAACCCGGTCGCTTTTTTTGACCCCAGAGGGCCTCCGGGCGTAATCGGGTCTGTAGGGACATGTACGTTCTCATCGCACTGCTGACTACAGTCTTCGCGGGGGCGGCCTCGGCCCAGGCACAGGCCCCCGACGAAGTGACGATCGCCCGGGTGTGGGGGCGGAACAACATCGAGGAGACCACCATCAAGCTGGTCACCGAGAGCGGTCTCGCGACCGTGGAAGCGCACGAGGCGGTGTCGCTCCTCGCGCGCCCCCACGGCGTGGAGCGCCCGAGCGAAGAAGAGATCCGCCGGTACCGAGAGGCGCATCCCGACAGCCATTGGCTCACCGAGGAGATCCCTCTCGTGCACCCCGGCCTCATCGTGCGCCTCTCGTACATCGCCACGCACTTTCCGGATCGCCGCATCGACATCGTGAGCGGCTACCGCCCGCGCGCCCGGCGCACGAGCCGCCACCACATGGCGCGGGCCCTCGACATCCGCGTCGTCGGCGTCGCCAAGCACCGCGTCTCCGAGCTCGCGCGCACTCTCCCCGAGACCGGCGTAGGCTACTACCCCAACAGCCTCTTCACCCACATCGACGTGCGCGAGGAGCGCTACTACTGGGTCGACCGAAGCGGCCCGGGTGAGCCCGCGGATTACGTGCGGAGGTTGGCGGCAAACGGGGATGAGGACGCGGACGCGGGTTCCGATGCGGATGTGGATTCGGATTCCGATTCGGATTCGGCCGTGGCCGTGGCCGTCGGCAATGACGTGACAGTGGCCGAGCCTGTCGCCGTGGCCGAGCCTGTCGCCGTGGCCGAGCCTGTCGCCGCCGCGGACTCCGTCGCGGAGCCCGTCGCCGTCGCGGGGCCCCTCACCGACCCCGACCCCGACCCCGACCCCGACCCCGACGCCGTCTCCGACTCCGACCCCGACGCCGACTCCGTCGCCGTCTCCGACCCCGACGCCGACTCCGTCACCGACGCCGTCGCCGAACCCACCACCGCCTCGCTGCCCCCGCTCCTCACCGAGTCCCCCTCCACCCCCGCTTCCGCTCGGGCTTCTCGGGAAGCGTTTCGGGCGACCGGGATCGATTGGTCGGTGCCCTTCGACCTGCCCCCGCCACAATCCCGGATGACGCGTGCGGAAGAGAGCGAGCTTCGATCGCAGCTGCGGCGCGAGCTCTCGCGACTTCGGGAGTGAGGCTCAGGGGTTCGACGTCTGGACGTCGAGTGTGAAGGGACCGGCGTTGCCGGTGCGGAAGCCGTCGACCACCACGTAATACGTCCCTGCGTCGAGGGTGGTCTCGATGAGGGAGTGACGGTTGTCCTGCTCGTCGTCGTTGCAAGCGATCTCGCTGGTGGCGTCGCCGCAGTTTCGGAGGATGTAGAGCGCGCCGTCGTAGTCGGGGGTCTCGAGGCTCGCCCGGACGATCTGGCGCCGCGGCAGGGTGAGTCGATAGACCATGTCGTTGCTCTGCGCGCCGCCCGCGCAGGTCGCTTGTAGGTCGTTGGACTCGCCGACAGTGCTGCCGCTGATCGGCTGACCCGGGCGGATGCGCGGAGCGCGGCGGCACATCGCGTTCAGAGCGGCGAGATCCGCCACCTGCACCGTCAGCTTGCCCGCGCCGAAGGTGTCGGCGCGGGCGCCATCGATGACCAGGTAATAGGTGCCGGCGCCCACCGTGGTGTCCAGGGAGACTGGCTGACCCTCCGCCACCATCTCGGCGGTGATCTGCTCGCAGGCGACCTCACTGTTCGCGTCGCCGCAGGTGCGCTGCAGGTAGATGGCGCCAGGGAACTCCACCTCTTCGAGGTTCACAGTGACGCGTGAACGCGCGCGCGCCGAGAGCTCGTAGACCACGTCCGGCCCGGCCTGGCCGCCGCAGCTCCCCGCGTAGTCGTCGCGCGCCTCGATGGTGTCGATATCGATCTGCTGACCGTACTGGAGCGAGGCCGGTGCCGCGCAGGCGTCGCCCTGCGCTCCACCGCCCGATTCCGAGGTCAGGTCCACGGAGAGCGTGAAGTTCCCCGCCGCGCTGGAGCCGTAGCCATCGGCGTAGACGTAGTACCGGCCGGGGTCGACCACCGTGGTGATCAGCGAGTGATGCTCGTCGCGGAAGTCGTCGTTGCAGGCGATCTCCGACGTGGGGTCGTCACAAGCCCGACGCACGTAGAGGGCGCCGTCGTGATCGGACTGCTGCCTCAGGCGCATGCGAGACCGCGACGAGACGTCCAGGGTATAGACGCGATCCGCCGAGCGGGCGCCGCCGGCGCAGGTCGCCTGGAAGTAGTTGGGAACGCCGCTGGTGGTCCCACTCGCCGGCTGGCCCGGGACCAGCGTGGTCGCCTCGCCGCAGACGGCGCTGACCGGACGGAGCTCGGAGAGCTGGGTCACCGAATCGAAATCGCCGCTCTCTTCACCGTAGCCGTCGACCACCAGGAAGTACTCGCCAGGATCGAGGGTCACGTCGAGCTGCGAGCGGGTGGTGTCGGGGTTGTCGTCGTTGCAACCGAGCTCGCTGCGCATATCGCCGCAGGCGCTCATGATGTAGAGCACGCCATCGTAGGTGGACGACAGCACGGCGCGGAGCTGCGAGCGCTCCTCCACCTCGAGGCGGTACACCTGCTCGGGCGCTGCGCCTTCGGCACACGAGCCCGACATCGCGTTGGGTCCGTCCTGAGTCGTGCCCCGCATCGGCCGGCCTACGGTGAGCGCGATCGGCGATTCGCAACCGCCGCCCCGCGCTGCGCGGCGTGCTCCGCCGCCGCCTCCACCGAGCCCGCTCACCCCGCCGGACCAGCTGCTGATGGTGTACTCGCCGTCGCCTTCGGTCATGCGCACCACGATCTGATGTGTGCCCTCTCGCTCGGGGCAGAAGTGGGCGGCGGCCTGTCGATCCCGGGTGTCGTCCCGGGCCAGCTCGCGGCCGGACTCGTCGAGAACGATCACGTCCAGGTCGTCGACACCGCTGCTGCCCAGCGCGACGAAGGTGTAACACTCGCCCGCAGCGAGCTCCTGCTCGATGGCCGCGTCGCTCCCCTCGCCGAGGGAGCCCTCGCTGATGGGTCCCGTCTGGGCCAGGCCCATGGAGGTCAGCGTGTTGTGGACCGCGACGAAGCGACCCTCGAGGGCGGCGTCGCCACCACAGGCGGTGAGGAGGGAGAGCGCGAGAGCTTGGATTGCTCGGTTCTTCATCGTTCCTTCGACTGGGCGCGCCGGGGCGCGCTTGGGCTCACTAAAACACGAATCGGCTCTCTCGTGGGGCTCAACCGGCGCCGGCGGAACCCTCTTCCCTCCGCTCGCTCTCGGCTCGCTCGCGCGCCTCGATCTCCCGATCTTCCTCGTCGGCCTGTCGCCTGCCCGCCTCCTCGTCCACGCGGGAGAGCACCAAGAGGGCTACGAGGAAGAAGCTCCCGATCACGCTGATCGCGATGCGGTGACCGGTCCGGATTCCGTACGTAGCCGCGGCCGCCGTCGCCACGAACCCGTAGATGGTCGGCCCGAGCACCGCCGACGCCTTCCCCGAGAGCGCCAGGAAGCCCATGAACTCGCCGACCCGCTTCTTCGGCGCGAGGCGCGCCATCAGCGCACGGCTCGACGCCTGGGTGGCCCCGATCACGACGGCCGCCAGCGCCGCGACACCCCAGAAGGCGGCCTTCGAAGAGGTGAGTGCCGCGAGGACCACCACCACCACCCAAAGGACCAGGGTGATGCTGATCGCGCGACGCCCGCCGATGCGATCGAGGACGTAGCCGAAAACCATCGCACCGGGCGCGGCCACCACGTTGAGCACCAGGAAGATGATCGCGTTCTCCGCGGGTGTGAACGCGAGCACTTCTTTGGTGTAGATACCGACGAACTCGATCACCGTGGTGATCGCGTCGTTGTAGAGGAAGTAGGCGGCGAGGAAGATCAGCACCATGCGATAGGCGCGAATGGTCCGGAAGGTGCGCGCGAGCTCGCGGGCAGCGCTGCGGAAGTACCCGACGTCGTGGGCGTGCTCTTGAGGCGGCCGGTCGCGCAGAAAAGTGAGCGCTGGAATCGAGAAGACGGCGTACCAGGCGGCGACGATGAAATAGATGTTCGCCGCCGCGCCCGCGTGCTCGGGGTCGTATTGCTCTGGCACGAGGCCCATGCAGAGCAGGAGCGCGAGGAGGCCACCGATGTAGCCGAACGCCCAGCCGTTGCCGGAGAGGCGACCGATGCGTTCCGGGGGCGCGAGCTCGGGGAGGAACGCGTTGTAGAAGACGTAGCCACCTTCGAAGCTGAAGATGGCGACGATGTAGAGGAGAAAGGCTTCGGCGCCATGACCCGGCGGCACGAAGCCGAGGGCGGTGGTCGCCGCCACGCAGAGCGCGACGTAGATGCCGAGCAGAATACGCTTCTTGCCCGAGCGGTCGGCGAGCGCGCCCATGAGCGGCGAGCTGAGGGTGACCAGAAGCATCGCGATGGAGATCGCGGCGCCCCATGCGGCGGCGGGGCCCAGGCGGAAGATGCCGAGGTCGACTTCTTCGCCCGCGAGGACGCCTGTGAAGTAGGGGCCGCCGAAGGCGGTCAGGGCGATGGTGGGGAAAGAGGAGTTCGCGAAGTCGAAGAACATCCACGCCACTCGCTCTTTGGTCGTGCCGTACTCTTCTTCCCCCACCACCGAGCGGTCATATCACGCCGCGCGGCCGCCGAACGATGGTGCCGGTGTCCGCGTGGTCTTCGGCCACCTGCACGGTGCGCGTCTGGCGATATCCCTCGGCGGTGTTCTCGGCGATGACGATGGCGTCGAGCTCGATGGGATCGCCGTCGTCGAGAAGCGCCTCCGCCACGTGCACCGTACCGCGCCCCGGATAGAGCCAGCGCTCTTCGAGGAACCGCGCGAGGGTGTCCGTCGCGGGCACGGCACCGGCCGTCTCCTCGACGTCGAGCGCGATCGTCGCGGCCGAGAGATCGACGCGGATGGGTGTGCCTCCGTCGTCGGGGACCACGTCGATCACGCCGCCGCCCGCGTCGTCGACGGGACCGCCCCAGGCGTCGCCCGTCAGGCGGAAGGCCGCGACCTGCACGCCGCTGAGGGGAGCGCTCACCGGCGCGAGGAGACGAACGCGGCCCCGCAGCCGGCGCGCTTCCGGAGAGCGAGGCGCCGGCAGTGGCATGTGAATGGCGAGGCCGAGGTGTGTCTCCTTCGGCGCTGAGGCGAGGCCGAAGAGGGCGCGCAGACCGACCCAGCACGCGACGAGGGCGAGGAGGATCAGCACCGGAGCGAGCGGCGACAGACCCAGGCGCTCGGCGAGGAGCGGCACCACGACGCCGATACCCAGGACGGCGCCGAGCAGGACCAGGCCGCGGCGCCTTTCGCCGCTCACCGGGCGCGAGACGTCGAGGCCGATCCAGCCCCGGCTCCCGCGGGGCCGGCGCGCGAGGATGCGCGCCACCCGCGGATCCTCGGAAGCCTTGCGTCCGTCGTAGACGGCGTCGCTTCGATCGCAAACCGGGCAGGTCGTTCCGTGGGCGCGGGCGAAACGGATGCGACAGCGCGCGCAGAGCTGGGTGCGGTCGGACCTCACCGACCTACCGTAGTGCCTGGTTCGATGACACGGAAGAGGAGATCGCGACGGGCGTCGGTCGCGTCGCAAGGAGGGAAACCGATGGACGTGCAGTACACATTCGAGGTCGCCCGATGCCGCGAGGCGGCCGACGAACGAGCGAGAACCCTTCCGTGTCATCGAACCAGGCACTCGCAGGGCGGCGCGATCGCCTCGCCCAGAAGTGCTATAGCAATGGGGATGAGCACCCATGGACGAGACCGAGGTGGGTCGAGCTGCCCCGTCTGCGGCAAGGCCTCGGCCGCGAAAGCGAAGGCTTCCGAAGCGCCGAGCGCCTTCCCTTTCTGCTCCGCGCGCTGCCGGACCATCGATCTGGGCCACTGGCTCGACGAGCGCTACCGCCTGGAGGACGATTTCGGTGCGCCCGTCCGGGGAGATGACGCTCAGGATTGACGGGGGCGCGCTGGGCCGGGACCCTGTTGTCATGAGTCTTCGTCTTGTCTTCGTCGTATTTGTGATTTCTGCGGCCGCTTCGCCAGCGCTCGCGCAGGACGGCACAGGGAGCGATCCCGCCGACCCGAACGCCACGCCCACCGCGGATGAGGCGCCTGCCCCGACCGCCGAGGGTCAAAGCGATGTGGAGCCGGATCCGCAGCCCGCGTCCACGACGACGTCCACACCCCAACCTGCACCCGCGCCGGCACCGCAGCCAGCTCCGCAGCCTCAGCCGCAACCGCAGCAGCAGGCGCAGCCTCAGGCCCAGCCCGCGCCGGTGATCCATCCTTCGGCGCAGAGCTCCACGCCGCCGCCACCGGCGCGCGAGGAGGAGGAGGACGATGGGCGCGATGCGGACTTCCTGTGGATCGAGGCGGGCTTCGGTTACTCGTGGGCCAACCTCGCGGCGTTCAAGAGCCAGAACTTCATTCCCGGCGTGGAGCAGCTGAAGGGTTCGGGCTATGCCGGCCACGTCGCTGCCGGCTTCAAGCTCTTCCTCTTCACCCTCGGGGCGCGTGGCACGGTGGGCAGCTATCCGGCCGCTGACAATCCCTTCGACATCTGGTCGCTGATGTTCGACCTGGGGCTCCGGATCCCGATCCTCTTCATGGAGCCCTACTTCCGCGCGGGCATCGGTTACGCGTGGATGGGTCAGGTGAACGTGAACTCCCTGATGGACAGCTCGGTGAGCGTCTACGGCCTGACGATCGAGGCTGGCGCGGGGCTCGACATCTACCTGAACCCGTACATCAGTATCGGGGGCGGCGTCGACGTGGCGTTCCTCAATCTCACGCGCCAGCGCTTGGACATGTGTACGAGCAGCGGTGGGGCGATGTGCAACATCGGCGGCGTGGATCTGCAGGAGAATGGCGACGCGGTCGGTTTCCAGCTCCGCGCGACCGGTCACCTCGCGCTCCACTTCTAGCGCGCGAAGCTCGTGGGTTTCTGGAGCCGGCTGGGCGAAGGCCGCAGGCGGCGCGCGCGCGCCGACGAGGCGCTTCGCGAGACGCGCGCGCGGCTCGACGCGGCCGATGCGCAGGGTGCGCTCGCGGCGCTACGCCCGGCGCTCTTGAGCGCGCCGGGCGCGGCGGCGTACGAGCTCGCGGCGCAGGCGCTTCGCGGCGTGGGTAAGCGCGAGCTCGCCGAGCTCTTCGACCGGGCGGCGGACGCGCCTGAGGACGTGCAGCGTGCATTCGAGCTGGGCAGCCGGCTCTTGAGCGAGGAGGACGCGCCGCTCGCGGCGGCGGTCCTGGGCTCGGCGATGACGCTGGCGCCTTTTGACGCGGTCTTGCGGAGCGAGGCCGCGATCGCTCTCGCGCGGGCGGGGCGCCCGCGGGAGGTGGTGGAGACGCTGGCGCTGCACCCGAATCTGGCGGATGACCCGGGGGCGCTCTTCGAGTTCGCGTGGGCGTCGCTCTTAATGGGCGACGTCGAGACGGCGCGGGCGAGCCGCGCGCAGCTCGCGCGTCTCGGCTCTGGGCCACGCCTTCTGGGGAAGCTCGACGCGGCGCTCTCACGGGCGCCGATCGCGCCCGACGCGGATCCGCCCGACGCGCGCGACTATTACTTCCTCGAGCACGGGGCGCTGCTGCTCGACGCATGCGGTCCGCACGGCGGGCGCTACGACACTGTCGTCGTGGACGGCACGCGCCAGGGCGCGCTCGTCGCGGGGCTCGCGCACGCGCTCCGCATCTTGTGGCCGCGCCCGCGGCGCGTGATCGCCCTCTCACCGGACGACGCTCCGCTCGCGGCGGCCATCGCGAAAGACATCGCGGGCGACCTCGACCAGCCCGGCGCCGGCCGGATCCCCGCGGGCCTCTTGGTGATGCGCGACGCCCGCGCGCTCGAAGCGCTCGACCCGCGCACCTACCGCGCCCCCGACGTCCTCACCTTCGCCCTCACTCTGCCCTGGGACATCGGCCTTCCCCACGCCCCCGACTTCGTCGGCCTCATGGCCCGGGAGGCCACCCTCCACGAGACCCCCACCCTCACGGCCACCCCCGACCCCAGCGCCCTCACCAACTTCATCGACCGCCGCCGCACGCACCTCCCCCCCGCCGGCCGCCACGTGCACACCGCCTACCTCCCCGACGCCCCCCTCTGAGGGGGACGGTCTACACTTTTCAACTTTCGCGCCGAGCCGGTCCGCGTGGCGGTACGTCCCGCGGAGGAAAGTTGAAAAGTGTAGACCGTCCCCGTCGCGGACCGGTCCCCGTGGCGGAGTGGTGGGGAGGAAAGTTGAAAAGTGTAGACCGTCCCCGTGGGGGGGGAGTCAGGAAGTGTGGAGCGTTCCCGTGGCGGAGTCGGCGGCTCGTTCGGCTACGCGGATGGAGTCGGGGATGCCGACGCCTTCGTAGGCGTTGCCGGCGAGGTGGAGGCCGGGGAGCTGGGCGACCCTCTTTTGGATGGCGGCGACGCGCTTCTTGTGGCCGACGTAGTAGTGAGGCATGGCGTCGAGGTAGCGGTCGATGCGCACCAGCGTCGGCTCGCCCCTCACGCCCATGAGCTCTTCGAGCTCTTCGCGCGCCGAGCGCAGCAGACGCTCGTCGTCCCAGCGCGGCGCCTCAGGACATCCCGCGCCGCCGAGAAAGACCCGGATCAGCTCCATGCCGCTCGGTGCGCGCCCTGGCCACTTGCGGCTCAGCCACGTCGACGCCAGCACCGCCTTCTGCTCGATCGCCGGCACCACGAACCCATACGCGTCGAGCGGATGCGCGATCTCCTCGCGACGAAAAGCGAAGGTGACGGTCGCCGCCGACCCGTAAGGGATCTCCCGCAGCGAATCGTCGAGCCCTGGCGCCGCTTCATCGACGAGCGGCGCCGCACGATGCGCCGGCAGCGCGACAATTACCGCGTCCGCCGTGAGCGTCTCGCCCTTCGCCTGCACCCGCCACCCGTCCCCCACGCGCCCGAGCGACTCGACCGGCGCGTCGAGCCGCACTCGTTCCCCGAGCGCCCGCGCGAGCGCGTCCACCAGCATCTGGTTGCCGAGCCGAAAGCTGATGAAGAGCCCATAGCGCGCCCCCGACGCCGCCTCGCCGCCGGTCCCCTTCCCGCCCCGCGCCGCGCGCCGCTGCCGGCGCCTGAGCGCCAGGCTCACGCTCCGCCCCTCGCGCTCCATCTCGACGAAGCGCGGCATCGTCGCCTCGAGGCTCAGCTTGTCCGCTGGCGCGCCGTAGATGCCGCTGACCAGCGGCTGCGCCAGGCGGTCGAGGAGCTCCTGCCCGAAGCGGCGCCGCACGAAATCGGCCAGGCTCTCGTCATCGGCACGCCCGCGCGGAAGCACCAGGTCGAGCGCGGCGCGCGCCTTGCCGCCCGGCGACAGAATCGGCGTCTTCAAGAACGGCCCGATGCGCATCGGCGCCAACAGCGAAAAGCCCTCGGGGATCCGCTCGAGCTTGCGGCGCGACACCACGTAAGCCCCGCGTCGCGCGGCGACCGTCGACACGATCTCCGAGCCGAGCCCCAGACGCTTGGCGAGGTCCAGCGCCCAGGGCTTGTCGGTGATGATCGACTCCGCGCCCCGCTCGATCACGTAGCCGTCGTCGGTCACCTCGGTGTGGATCAACCCGCCCACCCGCGAGGTCGCCTCGAGGAGCGTCACCTCGGCGCTCGGATCGCGCTCCATCACGCGGTGCGCCGCCGCGAGGCCGCTGATCCCCCCGCCGATGACCACGACCTTCATGCGGAGCTCAGCGCGCGCTCTCTTCGTGCACGTGATCGACGAGCGCGCGCACCTGATCGACGTCCGCTTCGGGCATGATGCCGTGCCCCAGGTTGAAGATGTGCCCCGCGCGACCGCCCGCCGACGCGAGCACCGCGCTCGCCTCGCGCTTCATCGCCTCGCGCGGCGCGAGCACCGCCGCCGAATCCAAGTTGCCCTGGATCGCCACGTCGCCGAGCTCGTTCCAGATCGTGCCGAGGTCGACGCGCCAATCGACGCCGATCACGTCCCCCCCGCTTCTTTCATCAGCGGATAGAGCGCCGGATTGCCCGTCCCGAAGTGGATGTGCGGCACGCTGGCGTCGAGCCGATCGAAGATGCTCTTCACGTGCGGTTGGACGTAGCGCTTGTACTCGCTCGGCGACAAGGCCCCGACCCAGCTGTCGAAGAGCTGAACCGCCTGTGCCCCGGCCGCGATCTGCGCGTTCAGGTAGCCCACCAGCGCGTTCGAGAGCTTCGCCATCAGCACGTTCCACGCGCCCTCGTCGCCGAGCATCAGCTTCTTCGCGTGGTAGTAGTTCTTGGAGCCGCCGCCCTCGACCACGTAGCTCGCGAGGGTGAAGGGCGCCCCGGCGAATCCGATCAGCGGCACGCCCTCCGGCAGCCCCGCCCGCGTCTTCCGGATCGACTCCATCACGTAGCCGAGGGACTCGGCGGCGTCGATCTCCTCCGCCACCTGGTCGACGTCGGCCGCGCTGCGGAGCGGGTGGTGAATCCGCGGACCGTGGTCCTTGGCGAACTCGAAGCCGATCCCGAGAGGCTCCAGGATCAACAGGATGTCGGCGAAGATGATGGCCGCGTCGACGCCCAGCTGCTCGATCGGCAACAGCGTCACCTGCGCCGCGAGATCGGGCGTCTTGCACAGCTCGATGAAGCTCACCTTCTCCCGGATGGCTCGGTACTCCTTCTGATAGCGGCCCGCCTGCCGCATGATCCAGATCGGGGTGTAGGGCGTCGGCTTCTTGCGACAGGCGTCCTCGAACACGCTCATGTTGGGTCCTCTCCCAGATAGTCTGCCGCACGGCCCGCTGCGTCGCGTACGAGATCTTCCATTCGCGCCTCGATGGGCACGAAATCCGCCTCGACGCCGAAGGTCCGAAGTCGCTCGGCGGTCACATACCCGACGGCGCCCACCAGCGCGCGGGACAGCGCGTGCAGGAGCGGCTCGTCGAGATCCTGCTCGGCCGCGACACCCATCAGCCCGTCGATCTGCGGTCCGCTGGTGAAGAGCGCGATATTGGCCCGACCGTCGATGAGTCGGGTGATCGCGTCGGTGACCGGCGAGATGTCGTCGGGCAACACCCACCGGTAGAGCGCCACCGAGAGCGCCTCGACGCCCCGGTCGATGAGCTCGCTCCGAAGCCCCACCGGCCGGACGCCGTGCTCGATGATGGCCACCGCCATCCCGCCGAGCGGATGAGCCCGGTCCATCGCCTCGATCAGCCCCTGCCAGCGATGCGGGCGATCGGACAGGACGATCTCACCCTCCCCTTCGCCCAGCAGCTTCTGCAGCGCCGCCTGGGTCTTGGGCCCGCGCGCGCCGAGGGGGATCGCGCGCAGCGCCGCCACCAGCTCGTCGTTGGAGCAGATGGTCCGGGTCGCGCCCGGGAGCGCCGTCACGCCGCCGCGGGTCAGAAAGAGAACCGCGTCGAGGTCGCTCTTCCGCAAACGCGAAACGAGCTCGATCACGTCCGGCCCGGGGTCGAGCGGGCTCTCCACCATCGTGGGCGCGCTGATCGGCACGCCGCCTCGCGCGCGCACCATCTCGGCCATCTCCGCCGCGCGTCGACCCTCGAAACAGACGACCTCACGCCCGGCAAAGCTCACGCGTGGACGTTCGCGGGCGGAGCCCTCGAGTGTCAAGGGAGATCGCGGCCCGCGGGCCGACTACATCCCGATCAGCTCTTCTCCGCCGAGGTCGAGGAGCATGGCGCGCGCTTCGGCGACCACGAACATGGAGCCGGCCACCACGACCTCCCCCTCCTCACCGACCAGGCTCTGAGCGCGCCGCACGGCGCGACCGACGTCACGCACCACCTCGCCGTACGACAGCTGCGCGAGGCGCGCGGGCTCCTCGGCGCGATCCATGTTCGGCCGCGTCCAGACCCGATGCGCGAAGAGGCCCTCCAGCGGACGGAGCATGCCGTCGAGATCCTTGTCGTGCATGGCGCCGAAGACCAGGGCGCGCCGTTTGCGCGGACGCGTCGCCAGATAGGACGCCAGGATCGCGCAGCCGTCGGGGTTGTGCGCGACGTCGAGGATCACGGGGGGCGCCGCTTCGATGCGCTCGAGGCGCCCCGGCCAGGACGCCTCCGCGAGCCCGCGCGCGATGGCCGCGTCCTCCATCGGCGCGCCCTTGTCGCGAAGCGCGTCCACCGCCGCGACGGCGCAGGCCGCGTTGTCCACCTGGTGGGAGCCCGCGAGCCCCACCGTGAGCCCGCGGATCGTCTTCGGGCGGCACGTCGACGCGCGTCGCCCCGTGGATCACCACGTCGATCCGCTGCTGCCCGTCTCCGCTCGGCCGCACGTGAAAGTCGCGATCCAACATCGACAAGTGCGCGCCCCGATCCTCCGCGATGCGCTCGAGCACGTCGAAGGCGTGCGGATGCTGTCGCGCGCTCACCACCCGCGCACCCTGCCGGATGATCCCCGCCTTCTCGGTCGCGATCTGCGCGAGGTCACTCCCCAGGATGCGGCAGTGATCGAAGGACACCTTGGTGATCACGCCCACGTCCGCGGCCGCGACGCTGGTCGCGTCGAGACGCCCGCCCAGCCCCACCTCGAGCACGGCGACGTGGGTGCGCGCGTCCCGAAAGGCCTCGAAGGCCAGGAGCGTCGCGATCTCGAAGAAGCTCAGCTCCGGAAAGCCGGGCTGGGCCGTCGCGTGGAGGAGCTCGGCGATCCGCGGCTCGAGCGCGTCGTCTCCCAGGGGCACGCCATCGATCCGGATCCGCTCCCCGAAGCGATGCATGTGCGGCGAGGTGAACAGGCCCGTGCGATACCCCGCCGCCCGCGCCATCGACTCGATCATCACCGCGGTGCTGCCCTTGCCGTTGGTGCCGGCGACCTGCACCACCAACCCCATCTCGCGCTGCGGGTCGCCCCGCAGCCGCGCGGCCTCCACCACCCGATCGAGATCGAGCTTCATGCCGCGATTCCTGAGGCCGTAGAGCCGGCGAATGGCGTCCTGGTACGACGAGGGCACTTCGAAGCTCTTCTTCAGTCGCAGAGGTGGTGGAGGATCAGCGCGAGGGTCTCGCGCATCTCCGAACGCGGCGCGATGACATCCACCATGCCGTGCTCGAGCAGGAACTCCGCCCGCTGAAAGCCCTCCGGCAGGGTCTGCCGGATCGTCTGCTCGATCACGCGCGCGCCCGCGAAGCCGATCAACGCCTTCGGCTCCGCGACGTTCACGTCGCCCAGCAGGGCGAAGCTCGCGGCGACGCCGCCGGTCGTCGGATTGAGGAGCACGCTGATGAAGGGCACGCCCGCGTCGCGCACCCGCCCGAGCGCCGCCACGCTCTTGCCCATCTGCATCAGCGAGAGAATCCCCTCCTGCATGCGGGCGCCACCGCTCGACGACAAGAGGATCACCGGCTGCTTCTTCTCGGCGCCTCGCTCGAACATGCGGGTGAGCTTCTCGCCCACGACGGAGCCCATCGAGCCGCCCATGAAGCGGAACATGAACACACCGAGTTGAATGTCGCGCCCGGCGAGCTGCCCTTCACCGGTGATGACGGCGTCGTCGAGGCCGGTCTTCTTGCGCGAGGCGACCACCCGATCCGGGTAGGCCTTGGAGTCGACGAAGCCGAGGGGATCGCCACTGGTGAGGCCGGTGTCGTAGACGGTGAAGGAGTTCTCGTCGAGGATCAGCTCCACCCAGCGCTCGCCGCTGAGGCGGTAGTGGTAGCCGCAGCCCGGGCAGACCTCGTCGTTGGCGGTGAAGCTCTCCTCGAGGGCCGTCTCACCGCAGTCGTCGCATCGACGGAACACCCCCTCGCCGAGGGTCTTCTTGTCGGCGGCGTCGGTGGTCGCCTTGCCCTTTTCGAACCAGCCCATGGAGGGGCCAAGCGATACCACGAATGGGGGACGGCCAAAAGCCGCGCCGCGTCAGGTGGGCGGAGCAGCCTAGGGGCGGCAGATGGGCAGGCCCACCAGCGGCTCCGGTACGCAGCTCCAGCCCGTAGGGCACAGAGCATCCGCGCAATACCGTGTGCACACGCCCATGCTCGACGAGATGCTGTGGCACAGAGCGGAGTCGCAATCCGACGCCCTGGCGCAGGGGCTCCCGAGAGCGCCGGTCCCCGCGCGGGCACACGCGAGCACGAAGCCGCCGGCGCCATCCGAGACCGGGTAGCAACCGAAGCCGGGCGCGCATCCACCCTCGGGCGTGCAGGCCTGGGTGCACATGGGCACCGGCGTCGCGTCCGTGTCGCAGACGCCGCTGCGGCACGCGAAGGTGCCCACCGCCGGACAGGTCGCGCCGATGGGGTCGTCGCCCGCGATGTCGGACGGGGGATCGCAGATAGGAACCGACGAGCCGCGCGCCACCGCGCAGGTGTAAGCGGCGAGCCCGGAGATCCGAGCCGGACAGTCCGCCGCGCTCCGGCAGGTGGAGGTGCAGCCGAGGCCCGGGATGCAGAGCCCGGTCGCACAATCCGCCGCGGCCGAGCACGACTTCTCGATGTCGACGCACACGAAGGTGCCGCTGACGTTGGTGCATGCGTAGCCCGCCGGGCAGGTCGCCGAGCTCGTGCACTGCTTGGTGCACGCGCCGGTGGAGCCCGAGGGGCCCACGCAGTAGCCGGCGTTGCAGGTCGCGGGCGTGCTCGTGGCGCAGGGCGTGCCGGTGTCGTCCCGCAGGCAGACCCCGCCGCCGCACAGATGCCCGTCGGCGCAGTCGGAGTCCTGAGTACAGGTGCGCGTGCACATACGCGAAGAGCCGATGTCCACCACGCAGCGCCCGCTCATGCAGTCCGAGTCACCCGTGCAGCGATCGAGGTAGCCGCCGCTGCCGGTGGTGGTGCCGGTATCCGTGGGCGGCGTGCCGGTGTCGGTCGGCGGCGTCCCCGTATCCATCGGCGGTGTGCCCGTGTCGGTCGGCGGCGTCCCCGTGTCGGCTGGCGGCGTCCCGGTGTCGGCCGGCGGCATCCCCGAGTCGACCGGCGGCATGGCGGAGTCGGCCGGCGGCATCCCCGAGTCGAGCGTCCCCTCGGGCACGCACTGCCCCACCGCGCTGCACACCTCGCCGGTGTCGCAGTCGAAGTCGCGCTGGCAGTCCTGATAGCAGCGGTTCTCGTAGCAGTAGTGCGTGCGCGGGCATTGCGAGTTGAAATTGCACTCGGTGCCCGCACACCCGGAAGCGACGACGCCGGGCGGGACGAGCAGCAGAGGCAGGACCAAGAGCAAGCGGGACGACACGCTTCACTCTATCGCGTACCCGCGATGGCGGACAGATGGCGGCCGGAGCGCTCGTGGTCGCGCCGGTAACTGAAGAAGCGCGCCGCCTCCGTGAAGGTACAGCCGCCGACGTCGTCGATGGCCTCGCGCGCAACACCGAGCCCCACGAGCTGCGCGCGCACGACGCGCGAGAGGTCGACGTGGGGTCGCGGCTCGTCCCAGCAAATCACGTCTTCTTCGTCGGGCGCCGCCGCTGCGATCTCCCTCGCCACGTCCTCGCCCACCTCGAACGCGTCGAGCCGGATGTGCGGCCCGATGGCAGCCACCAGCGACCCCGGCGCGACCCCACGCCGGGACAGCACCTCGAAGGTGGCGCCGATCACCCCCCGCACCGTGCCACGCCACCCGGCGTGGATCGCGGCCACCGTCCGGCTCTCGCGGTCGCCCACGAGGATGGGCACGCAGTCGGCGGTGCGCACGGCGACCGCCCCCGCGGAGGCGCCGATCACGAGGGCGTCGGCCTCGGTCTCGCGAACCGCCGCCACCCCCTCGCCCTCGCCGACCTCGCGCACCACCGCGCCGTGCACCTGGCTCACCTCGAAGATCGCCGGGGGCTGGCCCGGCGCGAGGGCCTCGGCGAAGCGGCGGGTGTTCTCCGCCACCGCCTCCGGGTCATCGCCCACCGTGCGGGCCAGGTTGAGGCTGTCGAAGGGCGGCTCCGAGACCCCGCCGGTTCTCAGGGAGAATCCGTGCGCGAAGCCGTGCCGCGTGAGGAGCTCGGAGGTGAGGATGACCGCCACCCGAAGACTCCTACCAACCGCATGGCTGTTTGCACAGGGCAACCAAGCGGTATAAGCACGCGCCGATGGCGCATCTCTTCCCCTCGAAGGACTGGACCGACGCATACGCCGACGCGGTGAACGCGAACGAGGCGTATCGGACAGCGGGCAAGGACTGGACCCACGGCAAGGTCGCGATGGTGATCAAGGCCGACCCGGAAAAGGGCATCGCAGAGGACACCGGGATGATCCTCGACGTCGGCGGGGGACAGTGTCACGGCACCAAGTTCGTCCACGGCATGGACGCGGTGCAGGAAGCGCCGTTCATCATCGTCGCGCCCTATCCCATGTGGAAAGAGGTCGTTCGGGGCATGCACGACCCGATCAAGGCGATGATGCAGGGCAAGCTCAAGCTCACGAAGGGTCACCTGCCGACGATGCTCAAGTACGTCGAGTCTTCGCGGCAGCTGGTGGTGAGCGCGACCAACGTGGACACCACCTTCGTCGACGAGAGCTGAGCCTTGGAGCCTGTCGGACACCGCGCACCGCCCCCCCCGCGCATCGAGCTGGCGGAGGGCGCCGACGAAAACGGCTTCGCCTTGATGGTGTCGGAGCTGATCCGCCAGAACATCGCCGACCACCCCGACAAGCGCCGCGACTTCGACCGCCTCAGGGGCCGCATCGCCATGGTCGTGAGCGACGCGCGGGTCGCCATCACGCTGCATTTCAGTTGGCGGGGCCTGGTGGTCTACGACGGGATCGTCGGGATCCCGGACCTCACCATCCGCGCCGAGAGCGACTGGATCACCCGCATGTCGCTGATGGAGATCGTGCCCCGGCTGGGCCTGCCGGACCCGCGGGGAGAGAACACCCGAGCAGTCTTCGAAGCGAGCTCGAGCGGGGCCATTCAGATGTTCGGCGCCCTGGTGAACCTGCCCGTGGTCCTGCGCCTGACGCGGGTCATGAGCGTGGCTTGACAAACGGCGGGCGACGGCTAATTTCGCCGACCCAATCTGCGGAAGTGGCGGAATTGGCAGACGCGCCAGACTAAGGATCTGGTGGGGTAAAACCCGTGGAGGTTCGATTCCTCTCTTCCGCACCGAGCGCCCTGGCGATGAGCCGGGGCGTTTCGCCTTGACCGCAATTGCCATGACCGGGCTCGGGGCGAGTTCTTCGGTTTTGGGCGGTTTCCTTCTAGAATCCGCGGTCAGGCGGATTCTTTCGAAAGGGCCACGCGCATGTTCAAGGAAGTGCTGCAGGGAGTCGTCGACAACACCGAAGGCGGAGTGGCCGGGCTCTTGATGGGCTACGATGGCATCCCCGTCGATCAGTACGTCAAAGACGGCGCATCCCTCGACGTCGAGACCGTGGGCATGGAGTACAGCGTCATCCTCAAGGACATTCGGCGCGCCGCCGAGATGCTCGATTCGGGCTCGGCCGCCGAGGTGTCGATCAAGGCCGAGCGCATGACGACGGTCATCCGCTTCGTGAACGACGAGTACTTCGTGGCTGTCGCGCTGCGGCCCGACGGCAACACGGGCAAGGCGCGTTTCCGCCTGCGAACCGCGGCGAGCAAGCTGCGCGACGATCTGGGCTGACGTGTCCGCACGCGGGCGCAGGCCGCGGGTGCTCGTCATCCACGGCCCCAACCTGAATCTCCTCGGCCAGCGCGAGCCGAGCATCTACGGAACCATTCGCCTCGAGGCCATCGACGCGGCGCTCGCCCCGATCGCAGCGAGCCTCGGCGGCGTCGTCGAGTGCCGCCAGAGCAACTCCGAAGGTCGGATCATCGACTGGATTCACGAGGCGATGCACGACTTCGACGGCATCCTCATCAACCCGGCGGCCTACTCCCACACCTCGGTCGCCATCCGCGACGCCATCGCGGGGGTGGGGTTGCCCACCGTCGAGGTCCACCTCAGCAACATCTTCGCGCGTGAGGAGTTCCGACACCGGTCCCTGGTCTCCGCCGTTTGCATGGGAACCATCTCCGGATTCGGCCCCACGAGCTATGCGCTTGGACTTCGGGCGCTCATCGAGTATCTGGAGTCCCCCGAGCACGAGACCACCCGATCTTCTTGACGCGCTGCGGCGAGAAGACACGCGAGGCCAAGGAGACCCACGGAAGATGGACATCGACATCGAGCAGCTACGGGAGCTGATGCGCTCCCTGTCGGAGTTCGACGTCAGCGAGCTGGAGCTCGAGCACGGCGACGAGAGGATCAGCCTGCGCCGAGGCCCGGCCGCGAACGAGAGCGTCGTGACGATCGGTGCGCCCGCAGTCGCTTCGGCGACCCCCTCGGTGGCGCCCGCGGCGGCGGCCCCAGCGGCGGCGGTGGAGGTGGACGAGGACGTCCAATGGGTCACCTCGCCCTTCGTCGGCACGTTCTATCGCGCGCCCAGCCCCGACGCGGATCCCTTCGTGGCGGTCGGTTCGAAGATCGAGACCGGCACCGTGCTCTGCATCGTCGAAGCGATGAAGCTGATGAACGAGATCGAGTCGGACGTCTCCGGAACGATCCTCGAGATCCTCGTCGAGAACGGGAAGCCCGTGGAGTACGGCGACCGCCTCTTCAAGGTCACGAAGTAGAAGCGCGCGAATGCTCAAGAAGGTCCTCATCGCCAACCGCGGGGAGATCGCCCTTCGGATCATCCGTGCGTGTCGCGAGCTCGACATGAGCACGGTGGCCGTCCACAGCACCGCCGACGCGAACGCGCTCCACGTACGCTTCGCCGATGAAGCGGTCTGCATCGGTCCACCCGAGGCAACCGCCAGCTATCTGAACATCCCTGCGATCATCGCCGCCGCCGAGATCAGCGGCGCCGATGCCATCCACCCCGGCTACGGCTTCCTCTCGGAGAACGCCGAGTTCGCCGAGATCTGCGGACAGTGCGGCCTCACCTTCATCGGACCGCGGCCGGAGGACATGCGCGCCTGGGGCGAGAAAGTGCCCGGCCGCGCGCTCGCCAAGCGCCTGGGCCTGCCCCTCACCGGGGCACCGAGGTGCTCGACGACGCCGAGCACGCCGTCCGCGCAGGCCGAGAAGATCGGCTTCCCCGTGATCCTCAAGGCCTCCGGCGGCGGCGGCGGACGCGGCATGAAGATGCTGCGCGATGCAGCGACCATCCGTCGCGTCTTCCCCCAGGCCAAGCGCGAGGCCGAGGCCAGCTTCAAGAACGGCGACCTCTACCTCGAGACGCTTCGTCGAAGAGCCGCGGCACATCGAGTTCCAGGTCCTCTGCGACGGCAAGGGCCGCGTGCTGGTCCTTGGCGAGCGCGAGTGCTCCATCCAGCGACGCCACCAGAAGCTCGTCGAGGAGGCGCCGAGCGTCGCCGTCACCGAGGAGCTCCGCGCGCGACATGTCGGCCACCATCGCGCGCGCCATGCAAGGACAGCGGCTACGTGTCGGCCGGCACCCTCGAGTTCCTGATGGACGAAAAGGGCAACCTCTACTTCATGGAGATGAACACCCGCATCCAGGTCGAGCACCCGGTGACCGAGATGATCACCGGCATCGACCTCGTCGCCGAGCAGATCCGCATCGCCTCCGGCGAGCCCATCGACTTCCCCGAGAGCACGATGAAGCCCCGCGGTCACGCCATCGAGTGCCGCATCAACGCCGAGGACCCGGAGACCTTCGCCCCCTGGCCGGGCCTGATCACCGAATACCACCCCCCAGGCGGCGCGGGCGTCCGGGTGGACAGCGGCGTCTTCGGCGGCTGGCGCGTTCCGGGCAATTACGACTCGCTGCTGGCCAAGATCATCACCCACGGCCGGACCCGATCCGAGGCCCGGCGCCGGATGCAGCGCGCCCTGGCGGAGACGATCATCACCGGAATTCGGACCAATGTGCCCCTCCACCAGCGGATCGTGGACCACCCGGACTTCATCACTGGTAAGCTGTCGACTCGCTTCCTCGAGCGGCTCTAGGGTTCTACTTTTCGGCCGCCTCGGTCGGTTTTCCTCGTCGGGAGAAACCGGCGTGATCCTTGACCCCCAACCCCGGGGGGCCGTATGTGTTTGAAACGCACCCCCATCCGGAGCCGCGGTGGCGCTCGACCGCACCAAAGTCCTCGAAACAGCACAGAAATACTTGGCGAAGGGTCAGTACGACACGCGCCATCGCCGAGTACCAGAAGCTGGTCGACGAGGATCCGAAGGATGTTCGGACCTGGCTGAAGATCGGGGACCTCTACACGCGCAAGGGCGCGCGGCCTCAGGCCTGCGAGACCTACGCGCGCGTTGCGCGTCAATATGCCGATCAAGGTTTCTTCCTGAAGGCCGTCGCGGTCTACAAGCAGATCCTCAAGCTCGATCCGAACCGCCTCGAGGTGTCGCTGAACCTGGCGGAGATGTACGAGCAGCTGCAGCTCGTGAGCGACGCCCTGTCCACCTACGAGCAGGTCGCTGCGCAGTACGCGCGCGCGGGGGACATCGACGCAGCCCTCGACACCCTCGGCCGAGATGGCAGAGCTCGACCCGGAGAACATCCCCGTCCGGATCAAGTACGCCGAGGCGCTCTCCAAGGCGGGGCGCACCGAGGACGCCGCCGACGCCTTCGAGATCGGGCGCGACCTGCTCAAGGAGCAGGGGCGCCTCGACGACTACATCAAGGTCGCCGAGCGACTGCTCTACCATCGGGCTGACCGACGTCCAGACGGCGCGGGAGCTCGCCCAGCTCTACCTCGAGCGCAACGATCCCAAGCGCGCACTCGGCAAGCTGCAGCTCTGCTTCAAGGCCGACCCGACGGACATGGTCACCCTCGAGCTGCTCGCGCGACGCCTTCGAGCTAGCTCGGCCAGCTGCCCAAGACCATCAGCGTGCTATCGCGAGGTCGCGCGCATCCATCAGGACGCGGGCCGCGCCGAAGAGCGTGCGCTGATCCTCAAGCGCATCCTCGAGCTCGATCCCAGCGACGCGGAGGCGCGGCAGGCACTCGCGGGGTACGCGCCGCGCGAAGAGCCGCAGATCATCGAGGAAGACGACGACGCGGTCGAGCTCATCGAGGACGACGTCGAGCTCATCGAGGACGACGCCATGCTCGTCGAGGCCGACGACGACGACGAAGAGGAGCAGGTTCTCCTCGTCGACGACGAGCCCGAGGAGGTGATGGCGTCCGAGGTCGACACCGGCCCCACGCCCCCGCCCCTCGACACGGCGGAGGAGGAGGAGAAGACCGCCGACGCGCCCTCGATCCCGCCCGATGTAGCGCGGGAAGCCCAGATCGCTCGGCTTCTGACCGAGTGCGAGGTGTTCCTTCGCTACGGCCTGAAGGCCAAGGTGATCGAGCAGCTCAAGAAGGTGCTCGAGCTCGCCCCGGCCCACGTCGAGGCGCGCGAGAAGCTCAAGGACGCCTATCTCGGTCAGGGCAAGCTCGACGACGCCATCCGCGAGCTCTACGAGCTCGCCGCGCTCTTCGAGGACGACAACCCCGACCTCGCGCAGAGCTACTTCCAAAAGATCCTCGATCTCGATCCGACGAGCGAGCCTGCGCGCATGAACATGCAGGCCATGTCCTTCGACGACACGACGGAGGGCGACGAGGACGGCGTGGTGTTCGTCGAGGAGGAAGAGGAAGCGCTCGAAGTCGCGGCGCCCCTTCCAGAGGACCCCGACCTCATCACCATGGACGTGGTGCCCATCGAGGAGGGCGCCCCCGCCTACGTCACCTCCGACGCGGTCGAAGGGGTCGACGAAGCCTACAGCGCGCCGCCCGCCGACGCGCTCGCCCCGATGTCGCCGGAGGAGTTCGAAGCCGCGCCGCTCCGGCCCAGCACGCCCGGCGATGTGGAAGCGGCACAGGAACGCATGTCGCTTCCGCCCGGCGAGGTGGAGGAGATCCTCGAAGAGGCGGAGTTCTTCGTCGCGCAGGGCCTCTTGTCGGAGGCGCGAGGCACGCTGCAGGAAGCGCTCACCACCTTCCCCGACCACCCCATCCTCATGGACAAGCTCAGCGAGCTCGCCGAGATGGAGATCGCGCAACAGAGCAGCGCCGGCGAGATCATCATCGACGACGAGGACGAGAGCTTCATGCTCGCCGAGAAGCTCGCCGAAGAGCTGGGTCCGGAGGAGAGCGGAACGGACGTCGGCTCGGACGTGCTCGACGTGGAGTCGGTCTTCGCGCAGTTCAAGAAGGGCGTCGAGGAGCAGATCGGTCTCGAGGACACCGACACGCACTTCGACCTGGGCATCGCGTACAAGGAGATGGGGCTCCTCGACGACGCGATCCACGAGTTCGATCTCTCGAAGGGCAACCCCCAGCGCGAGTGCATCGCGTACACGATGATGGGCCTTTGCTACGTGGAGAAGGGCGAGATCTCGGAAGCGATCGCCCACTTCAAGAAGGGGCTCTACGCCGATCAGAAGAGCGACCGCGAGGAGCTCGGCCTCTACTTCGAGCTCGGCGCGGCCTACGAGCTGCTCCACGACCCGAAGGAAGCGCTCTACTACTACCAGAAGGTGGAGAAGCGCGAGCCGAACTTCCGCAACGTCGGCGACAAGGTCAAGCAGCTCACCTCACCGAAGCCGCCCACCGAGTCGAAAGGCCCACCCCCCAGCATCGAAGACGTCGACCGCGCCTTCGACGACTTGATGGGCGACGACTGAGGGCCTGCGAAGCGGGTCGTCGCTGGGTCCGAGCCCGGTCAGACGGCGACCGCGTAGCGGGACGGCTCGGGATAGGTGTCGAGGTCCTCGGGGTCGATCTCGATCACCGAGTCTTCGATGCACACGTCCCGCGTGAGCTCGCGGCTCTCGTCGCGGGTCGTCTCTTCATATTCTTCTTCGGCGGGTGCTGGCTCACCGGCGCGGCTGTTCAAGGTCGGCAGCTCCTCCGCCAGGTGCTCGGCCAGGTCGAAGAGCCTCCGCGACGGATGCGGCATGCGGATCTGCGTGAGCATCGGCTCGGAGGTGTGGAAGGAGGGCACCTCGCGCGTCGCACCGTCCCCGCGGAAGATTCGCGACGCGTGCACGCGGAGGAAGTAGACCAGGTCGTCGAAGAGATCGGCGGCGCTCTGAGGCCGATGCGCCGGTACCTTGGCGAGACAGCGGAGCACGAGAAGGTCGAGCTCCGGCGGAACGCGGTGCGGCGACAGGCGCGACGGCGCCGCGGGAACCTGGTGAAGGTGCGCGAGCAGCACTTCCCGCGCGGTCACGCCGATGAAGGGCGGCTGGCCCGTGAGCAGGGTGTAGAGCACGCAGCCCAGCCCGTAGATGTCGGAGCGCGCGTCGGCAGGCGTGCCGCTGATCACCTCCGGCGACACGAAGCTCGGCGATCCGGCGCAGATGCCATCGGCGGTGAGCGCGAGATCGTCGCTGCCGATGGCGAGACCGAAATCGAGGACCTTCAGAAAGTCGCGCTGTCCGCCCGCTTGGACGACGACGAAGTTCCTCGGCTTGACGTCGCGATGCACGATGCCGTGCTCGTGCGCTTCCGAGAGAGCCGAGGCCGCCTGCCGCACGAGCTCGACGGCGCGCGTCGGCTTGAGCGGCCCTTCGTCTTCCACCAGCTCGCCGAGGCTTCGCCCTTCGAGGAGCTCCATGACGTAATACCGCACGCCGGTGACGGTCATCCCGTGATCGAAGATTCCGCACCGTGTGCGGGTGACGCAAACCGACGGTCGCGCGGATCTCCCGTTCGAAGCGCGCCGCCGCCGCCGGGTTCATCAGCGCGTCGCCGCTCATGAGCTTCACCGCCACGCGGCGTCCGAGCTTGCGATCGGTGGCGAGCCACACCTCGCCCATTCCGCCGCGGCCGAGCTTGTCCTCGAGGCGGTAGCGCTCGCTCGGACCGAGGAGCTCGGAGATGGCGCTGGCGAGGCGGCGCTCGACCAGTCGGCGATAGAAGTCGAGATGCGTCATGAGCGGGAGCATGGGCTCCTCCATGGCAAGGGACGTGCCCACTGCCGTGACCTCGCAGCGGCCGAAAATCCCAAGATCGACCGCGCCTTTGGGGCTTAAGCGGCCTGGGGCGCCCGACTCCGCGACCAATCCCTGGACGGCTACGGTCGCTCTCTGAGTGGAGCGGTGAGCGCGCCAGGTGCCACCTTCACCGACGATCCGGAACGATCTGTGCTCCACGTGAGTGCGATCATTGAGTTTTTCTACCGGCGCGGGGCCGAATTCCCTGGTGCGAGGCTTGCACCGCCCAGAGGGCGGAGGTCCCTCGTGCTCCCTGGTGCTCGCGTCGACGAAGATTCCCCCACCACCTTCGGCCGCTTCCTGCTTGTCGAGCGGCTGGCCGCGGGCGGGATGGCGGAGGTCTATGCTTCGCGGCCCCTGCGCCGGACCCGTCTGCCCCGGGTGGTGGCCATCAAGCGCATGCTCCCCGACATCGCCGCGCGGGGTGACTTCATCGACATGTTCGTCGACGAGGCGAAGCTCGTCTCCCGTCTGAACCACGAGAACATCGTCCGCAGCTACGAGTACGGCCGCGAAGCAGGCGCCTACTACATCGCGATGGAGATGCTGAGCGGCCTCGACATGAGCCGCCTCGCCAGCCTGGTCAGCCGCCGGCGCCGGCGCATCCCGCCCGAGATCGCCGCCTACGTCGCCGAGCAGGTCTGCGCCGGGCTCGCCCACGCCCACGCCCTCGAAGACGAGCGCGGTGAGCACATCGGCCTCATCCACCGCGACATCACGCCGCACAACCTGATCGTCGGCTTCGACGGAACTGTGAAGATCATCGACTTCGGGATCGCCAAGAGCGCGATCCAGCGCGCGCAGACCACGGTGGGCATGCTCAAGGGCAAGGTCTGCTACATGAGCCCCGAGCAGGCCACGCGCACTGCGCGCATCGACTACCGCTCGGACATCTACAGCACCGGCGTCTGCCTCTGGGAGTGGCTCGCGGGGCGGCGGATGTTCTCGCCCGACCTGCACTTCCTCAAGACGCTGAAGAAGGTCCGCGGCGGCGACTTCAAGCCGATCGATCAGCTGCGCCCCGGCCTGCCCGACGAGCTGGTGGCGATCGTGAACAAGGCGCTCGCCAAGAAGCCCAGGGACCGTTTCCAGAGCGCGGAGGAGATGCGCGAGGCGCTCGAGGCCTACCGCGCGAAGCGCTGCTCCATGCCCAAGCGCGCCCTGCGTCGCTGGCTCGATCGGGAGCTGGCCGACCAGCGGATGAAGGCCGAGCAGCAGATGCAGCGCATCGGCGCGACGCCGGTGCCGGAAGGGACCATCGCCTACCACCCCGAGCTCGAGCTGGTGGCGACCGAGCAGGAGGCGAAAGACGGCCAATCGAGCTTCGTCGAAGCGGCGACCGAGGTGTTCTTCAGCGTCGACATCGACATCGACGTGGCGGAGTTGGCGGAGGACTCGGTCACCTCGGCGGTGACCGACTTCGACGTCGAGCTCCCTTCGTGGAGCCGGGATACGTCGGGCATTCAGACCAAGGTCGGCAAACGGCCGCGGCGCCCCGGGGGCCACCGCGCCACGCGGCGCGCGGCGGCACGTGCCCAGACCACCACCCTGGTGGACGAGTCGCCGTGGTGGCAGGCCTACGCGGAGATCTCCCCGCCGAGCGATTGGGAAGACGCCGAGACCAAGAAGCACATCGGCACCACCGACGAGACGCCGCGCCTCATCGACACCCTGAGGCCGCAGGAGCAGATCACCAAGACCGAGAAGCAGCCGGCCAAGACGCGACGCGCGCACCCTGCCCTCCTCGTCGCCGCCGCGCTCGCGGCCGCGGCGATCCTCGGCGCGGGTGTGCACTTCGCCGAACGGCGGGCGGCGGCGGCTGCGGACGCCGGTGTCCTGCAGGTGCGTCTGTCCGGCGACGCCGAGAGCGCGACCGTCTTCGTCGACGGAGTCGAGCGGGGCATGGCGCCGCTGACGCTCGGGACGCTCTCGGCGGGACGCCACGACGTGCGAGTGGTCGCCGAAGGGTTTCGCGAGCTCGCTCAGCGGATCGAGGTCGAGCAGGGCGCCACCACCATCGTGGCGGCGAGCCTCGCCGCGCTCGAGGCCGCGGCTGCCGAGCCGGAGCCCGAGGTCTCGCGAGCCGCCGAAGAGGGCGCCGCGCCGGCCGAGGCCGACGACGGCGCCGAGTCCCCCGCGCTCACCGCGGCCGAAGCCGAGCGACAGGCGCGACAGGAGCGCTGGGAGCGGCTGCTCGCGATCCGCGCCGCCCGCGCCCGCCGCGCCGAGCGACGCGCGGCAGCCGAAGGGCTGGAGGCGTCCGAGGCGTCGTCGAGCGCAGAGGCTTCAGGGCCCGCGGCGCCCAACGCCGAGGCGGCGGCGCCTACGTCCGCTCCCACGCCAGCCCCGGCGCCCCGGCCGGAGCCGGTCGCGGCAGAGCGCGCGAGCGCCACGACACCCACCGACGACGCGCCCGCACTCTGAGCTGCGCGTCTTCGTTCGCCGACGCTACTCGCCCCCGACGGTGAGCGCGATGCCGTAGTGGTCCGAGTGCGCGCTCTCGGTGCTGGTGCCCATCACGTCGATGGTGATGTGGTCGTCGAGGAAGCGAAACGCCGGCCCATCGGGGAAGGCGTTGGTGATGAAGACGTGGTCGATGAGGCCGCCGCCGCCCGCCATCGTCCCGAGGTTCAGGGGGTTCTCGTCGCAGTACGAGCACTGGACGTCCGCCTGCGAGACGTGGGGGTCGTGAAGCCCGGCGCCGGCCCACATCGCGTAGTTGTCGGGGAGCTCGGCGTCGATCCCCGGCAGGGCCGGGCCGTTGTTGAAGTCGCCTGCGAGGATCCAGTTGTCGGCGCCGCCCGTCTTGGTCGCGGCCCAGGCGAGGAGCGCCTGGATCTGCATCGCCTGCTCCTCCGCCCAGCTTCCGAACTCACCGGTGTAGGGAACCGAGCCCAGGTCGGCCGTGAGGTGGGTGCAGAAGAAATGAACCTCGCCCTGCGGCGTGTCCGGGATGCGCGCATAGAGAACGGCGCGCCGGGTCGCCGTCGAGTCCATCAGCAAGGAGTCGGTGTCCGCGAGCGGGTAGCGACTGATGATGCCCGTGCCGAAGGAGCCCCCGTAGGCGTAGCTGTCGCCCGAGGTCTCACACACGGCCTGAATCATGTCGATGTCGCCGAGATCGACGTTGGCGATGAGGCACATGAGGCAATTTCTCGGAACGCGCGCGAGCTCGGCGGCGCAGTTGTCCTGCACGCAGCTCGACAGTGTCTCGGGGGTCGCGTCGGGGCAGTTCGCGGCCGCGCAGGTCTTGAGCTCGTCGAGGTCGCTGCCCATGCACGCCGGCCCCGAGCCGGCCTCGACCTCGGGCGGCCTTCGAAAGGTGTGCGGGTGCGTCGCCGCGACACTCGACGCGAAAGCGTCCCAGTCGCTTTGCTCCCAGAACTCCTCGAGACAAGCGACGTCGAGGGCGTCCGCCGGGAAGTCGGCGTCGATCCTCGGTGCCCGCTCCGACGCGTAGGGCACGAAGCCCTGCGCGAGGCCGGCGTTGTACGTGCCGATCGTCATCGGGTCGTTGCTGCAGGCGGCGAGCGGGAGCGCGATCAGGAGGAGCGAAGTCAAGCCGGAGCGAGTCATGGCGCGCATTGTTGCCGATGCGCGGGCGGCGCGCCATCCGACCAGATCGGGCCTTTTCGGGGCGTCCTCGCCGGGCTCGCGGACGGCCGCTCAGGCCTTGAGGATCATCGACAGGAGGCGATCCAGGAGCTGCTGGCTCTCGGGGGGAATGTCCCCGAGCTTCACGCCGGCCAGGTGCTTTTCGCCCTTGGCGTCCGACTTCACGCGCACGACCTCGCCGGTGAGCACCAGCGGCGTGTCGAGCTTGCCGACCTTGATCTCGGCGGTGAGCGAGTCGCCCACCTCGACCGTGTCCTCGACCATCACCCGCATCCCGCCGCGCGAGATGTCGTGGAGCATTCCCTTGGCGCGCTTGGAGGTCTTGCAGACCACCTGAACGCGGTGCTGCACGCGGGGATGCTCGCGCGCGCCGCCGCCGTCGCCTTCGAGGGTGCCCGTGACGAAGGACTCGATGGCGCGGAAGTCCTCGGCGTCCATCGCCAGGAACTGGATGCCGCTCACCACCATGCCGTCGCGCTCACGGGCGTACATCACGCGCCCCACCACCTCGAGCCCGTCGGTGACGAGCGTGACCTCGTCGTCGTCCCCGGCCGCCCGCTCGGGCGCCCTGACCTTCGCGCCGATGGTGGAGATGTCGAGGATCTCCCCCTTCGCAGACGTCTCGGGCCCCTTCAACGTACAGGGCAGCTGGACCGAAACCCGCGCCCTCCGCCGCCGCTCCTCCGCCATCCCGCGACGTTATCACGGAGGACCTCCCGTCGCGCATGTTCGGCCGCGCGTCGCTCGTGCACTTGCGGCACGTGCCAAACGACGCGACGCCAGGGCGCCACCTCGCCTCAGCGGGGACGTGCGCCCGGGCATTTGCACCAGCGCCGGGCCGCGAGGGCGCGTCCTTTCGTGGAAATGCGCGTGGCCCGTGGCTTGCTCTTGTCTTCGCCATGCGCCGCGCCCTGCTCCTCCTCTTCGCCCTGATCCTCGCTGCCTGCGGCTCGGGCCTCGCCTCCACACGGCCCACGACTTTCCCCGGGGCAAGCGCCGAGCGCGCGGCCGCGGCCGACGGGGCAAGCGCCGAGCGCGCGACCGCGGCCGACACTCTCCCCGGGGTGCGTCGCAACCGCGCGTTCGCGACCGGGACGCAGCACGCGCCGAGCGCGTTCGTGCCGACGAACCCCGAAGCACCGCCATCGTCCGAATCGTGGAACGACGAAGTCGCTGTCGAGACGCGCACGGTCGTCGCGCTCGAGCTGAGCCGCGCTCACGCCGCCGACTCGCCGCGCGTCCTCTTCGACGCCACCCAGGCCGAGCTCCGGCGCTGTGTCGCTCCGCTCTCCGCCGACGTCGAGGGCCACCTGCTCCTGCGCCTCGTCATCGACGACCGCCCTGCCGTCACTGCCGTCACCGTCGCCTGGGACATCATCCCTGCCGTCCCCACCGACGCGCTCCCCGACTCCCTCCTCGCCTACGCCGACGCCGTCGACTGCATCGAAGCCACCCTGATCGACGCCCCAGTCCCGCCCGCCGTCCCCCAAGGACAGGCCCAACTCGACCTGCAACTCGTCGTGACCCGCGCGCCTCCCGCACCGCCCCTCACCCCTTGAGCCCACTTGACGCCCCGCCCGCCGTAGCTAACTATCCCGCTCCTCTGCGGGCGTAACTCAGTTGGTAGAGTGTCAGCTTCCCAAGCTGATCAAGCCACCACGAGACGATTCGCAGATTCGGTAATCACGAAGCAATCGCGTCCCTAGGCGCTTCGTGCCGCTTCGTGGTGTCCCACCGGGTCTGGGGATCGCTCTGGGGATCCCGCACTGACCCCATCAAGGGTCGATTGGCATTCCGCAAAGGCGGAGGCGGACCGAGCACGCGTAGGAGCAGCAGTCCTCGTCAACGGTGCACGGCTCCTCCATCCCGCGACACATGGTGTCAGTGGCGTCAGAATCGGACGATGCGCCGTCGAGCGCGGCGTCATGCGAAGCGCCGTCAAGAGCATCTTCCCCACCGCTGTCAGCGGCATCCAGCGATGCGTCGACACCTCCATCGGAGGGAGTTCTGCTGCTAGAGCAGCTCACGCATACGAGAGCGAGGACCAGAACCCAGAAGAAGGAGTTACAAGAGGTCATCGAGGGTCGCTCTCTCGTCAGCGAAATGGACAACCCGATCATTGAGAGGTGCCCACATGAAGACTTGATCGCCAGAATCGAGGAGTGCCACAAACGCGCCGTCGGGTTGGCCCAGCTCAGGAAGCGCCCATACGCGACCGACTCGCGTGGGCGATTCAACCGACGGCACTATGGCGTACTCGCGCAGGTACTCTCCTTCGGCCGAAACCTGCTCGGAGGACTCAACAACGATCGTACGTGCCCAGCTAGTTTGGTTCCGCCAGGCCGCGTGGGTCGAGATGGCACAGTTCCACCCGTCTGGGGCATGGAAGGATGGAGGAGGAGGGGAAGGAGCTGGCGTGGGAGTCGCAACAGACTCCGAAGACGAGGGCGTGGTCTCATCTTCGTGGGAGAGTGAACAGCCACCAAGCACGGCCGCAACGCCGATCAGAGGAATGAGTCTAGTCATGGCTACTCCCATTCTGCCTTCACCACACCAAGGATCCAGCGGTCTTCAAACGCATCGTAGGTGAGATCGACTCCCACCTCACTGATTACGGGCGGACTACCCGGCTCCGACGGGGTCGGGAACGGTACTCCTGGGTTGATGGAGGTCTTCTCGGAGACCATCAAGCGGCGACGCCACGCAAATGGCGGAGCCATCGGGATCGTCGCGCTGAAGGCTAGGAGCACGCGGCCATCCGAGGCGCGCGCCATCCCGAACTCGCTGAACGTCTGATGCTCCCCAACGATCGTTCCGGCGGGTCCCACGGCAAACGCGTTGTAGGCTCCCGACGGTGTCCGATTGAGTCCGATCTGCCAGATAGCATTGCGGGGTGTCCCGTCGTCTCGTGTGGCAGTCAACAGACCGTCTCCGGTCGTTGGATCAAACACAACCCCGCCGAGGTGCCGCAACATCATTCCGCCGACAGCGCCGGTCACCGGGGCGTCAGGTCCCCACGCTCCACTGATCGCGGGTGCCCGCATCCATCTCAGTTGGCCTGTATCGGCGTCTATGAAGAATGCGACAAACTCATCGAACGCCGGATTGTACTGGACTCTGGGCGCCTCTCCAGTCCCTACACCGGTAGTTGGTGTGTACGAGCCAACCGTGGGCGTCGCGCTGCCGACGGCGTACGCAAGAAACAGGTGGCAGCCACTCATGCCGCTTGGGAACGGTCCCGGATCGCAATAGGATGCGGTCGCGTCCGCGTACTGCGCCAAACCAGCTAACCGCCAGCGTCGAGCCGTTGAAGTCGCCGGTCGTCGAGGGCAGCGGAAACTATCCCCCTACGTCTCCCACGCTTCGGAACCGCTCGGCGTAGTCGACAAGTAGCGTGGTGGTTTGAACTCGCTCATTAGACCACGAAGGCAGACCGGCAACCGCTGGTGGAAAAGCGCCATAGAGAGTGGTCGAACTGGGATGCGAGCCGGCCCAGGGATTGGCACTGGCGTTGACCTTTGAGACCCAGTTTAGTCCGTCGGATGATTCGGATATCTTCGGGGTGTCCCATGTGAAGCCGATGGCACCACGAATGGCCAACTGATCCTCGGAGTACAGGATGCAGTCGGGCTGCCCGGCACCCCATGCGGTCGCCTCCATCGTGCCCGGGCAGGTGGTGTGCCCGACGCCGGCCAGTGCATGACCCAGTTCGTGGGTCGGATCCCCTGGAAAGATATGCCGGTGGAGCGGTCCGTCGACCAAGTGCGGAGTGCGGTATCAGGCATCCACGGCCCGTACGGGTTGTTCTCGCTGCACGCACCGGGTGGCGCACTTCAGCCCGGCGGCGCCACGCAATCGCGGAGGACTACTTGGACAAAGGCTCCTTCACCGGAGCAGTTGGAGACGCCTTGAGCGCCGACCATTATCTGAGGGCATGCTCGCGTGTCGCAGAAGAAGCTTTCGATGAAGTCGACGACGAGCGTGTTGGGACCCTTCTTCGTGTCACTGGTTCTCCCGCGATACTCTAGGTTGATGTCTGCGTGGGAACGCCCGTTCCAAACCGCGAGCACTTCGAGCAGCGCTTGTTCGTAGCGTGTCAGGATCTTTCATATAGGCCGATCGTATCGACGTTGAGATACACATCGACGTTGCCGCTTCGAAGGACATCCCTCGGGCTGAGGGTCCGCCCAGCACGCGGGGGTGTACTGCGCAACCGCCGAGGTCACTCCGAGTACAAGCGGAGCGTTGGGGGCATCCGGGACCCGTTCACCTTCTTGGGCTTCGAGTACTTCGAGGGGCGCTGCCGACTCCCGGGCCGCGAAGGTGTGGAACCTGCTCGGGAGGCTTGGGGCGAGTGCCCCCGACACCACCAACCGCATGCAGGTCCTAGAGTCCTGGCTCCGCGCGTACGAACCCGCGGCGGGCAATCTCAAACTTTGGTCGGCGCTCGAACAGGTCGACCTGGAGTTCCCTGAACTCCGAGACATCACTTCTCTTTTCCGCACTAGGCACGGCCGAGGGCGGGGGCCGACTGACCCCCGCCATTCTGCCCAAGCGGCAGGTCCCCGCTCTCATAGGCCCCATAGGAGTCATGGGACCGGGACACCCAAATCGATTATCCGGCCGGGCACCGCGGACAGCTTGAAGCCCTCGGCGTTGACGCACTCGTTGACGCCGAGGGCGCCTTCTATCTTCGATCCCGAGCACCTGCTGTCGAGTTCGGGCCGGACCCACGTCCTTCCCCGCGGCGTCCTGGAGACCGCGCTCAAGGCCGATGTCTACAATCTGCTCCTCTGGGGCGAGATTCTGGAGACCGTGGAGCACCGCAAGCTGCACCGCCGATACATCGGCGGCAGCTTCTGCCGCTTCTCGCGGAAGTACCTCGGCTTCACTCATCACGGCGTGGCTGCGCGGATGCATCGAGCTGGCCAGGGTGATCTGGCGCGCTGCTGTCGAGGTCACCTCGGACACTGGTGGGGATCCCGACGTCATTGTCGGTGCTCTGAAGCCCCCGCTGCTCGCAGCGCTTCTTGAGATGCAGTCCGAGTCGCATTGGGCGTGGATGCAGCGGTGGAAGATCGTCGATGCCGTTCTTCGCGGGCTGCTGCACCCAGCGGATGGCGCGAAGTGCATCCGCGAGTCGGTGCAGGTCGCGATCAAGAACGGGCGGGGCTCAGGGTCTCGCGTCCGCTGGAGCGTGCAGCTACTCAACGGTCGAGAGCTGAACGAGAGCACGTGGGCATTCGAGTAGCCCACACAGACAACAACCCGCCCGCTGAACACCATGAGATGGACACCATGGCGCTCCCTCGTGAGCGACGACAACCGGAACTCGTGGCTCCTGCCTCCGGAGAAATCTGGATGCGATGCGCGACGAAGACGACCGTGCGATCGAGGATCGCCATGCGCAGGACGATCGAGAAAGACCAAGTGGGAGAGTGTCGCCCTACTTCGTCACCGAGGAGGCCGCTGCCTACTGCCGAATGACCGCCTCCGGCCTGCGCACCGCGGTGGCGCGCGGCCACCTCACCCCCGACGCCGGCTCTCGGCGACGGCGGCTGTACCTGAAATCGACGCTCGACTCCTTCCTTCGGCGGGGGGACCATTGCCCCCGGCACGAAGCGCCTGGGGTTGGAGGTTGGGATGAAACCAACGAAGTACCCAGGTGTAAGAAGAGTCCGGAAAGGCGATTACCGCGTCCGGGCAACGACAATGGACCCGAGAACCGGAAAGCAAAAGGAGGTGGGATTCGGATCGTTCAGGCGCGAAGCGCCGCGGACGCGGCGGCGATCCGAGCAAGGCTGAGGGAAGAGCTACTCAACGAGACGGAACCAAAGCCACGGCAAAGAGTCGCAGATTTCGCCGAATCGTGGCTGAGATCAAAGGCCGGCGAGATCGCTAAATCGACGCTGGACACTTACGGCAACGCGCTCGACCACCTCGGATGGCTGGGCGACTTCTACGTGGATGCCGTGAAGCACCGCGATGTCTGCAAGTGGCGCGATACCCGACCCAATCAGCCGGTCACGGCGAACGGCTACCTTCGCGTGGTGAAGACGATGATGTCCGACATGACCGTGGAGTTCGGATTGTCCGTGAACCCCGCCGCTCGGGTTCGCTATCTACGCGAAGAGACGTCCAGTGAAGAAGAGGACTCGAATCGACTCACGGCTGAGGAGTTGGCGCGTGTTCTGGTCGCTGCACAGGAGGTCACTCCTCAGTGGCATCCCTTCTTCGCGACTATCGCGCTGACAGGGGCGCGCTACGGAGCCGTGAGCGCCTTGCTATGGAAGGATGTCGACTTCCAAATACCGGAGATTACCTTCCGGCGGGCGCAGTACCAGGGAGATAGCGAGCCAAAGCTGAAGACCACGCGTCAGACGGGCATCAGGGTTCGAGGCGTACCCATAGAGCCCTACCTGGCCAACATCCTGAAGGATCACCGCGAACGTCTCCTGTCAGAAGGCGACGCCGCACGCATCGCCTCCGGCCTGGTCTTCCCTTCCACGGTGGGGAAGATCATCCGGAACGGGAGCGGGATTCGTAACCCTTGGAAGAAGGTACTGGCCGCTGCGAAGATCGATCGGCGCGTGACGCTCGGCAGTGGTCTCCGGCGAACGAACAACAACCTCACGCGACAGGTGACGAGCCCGATCGTCACTCAGGCCCTCATGGGCCACGTCACCGACGCGATGACCGCCCACTACTCCTTCGTCGAGGGCGACGAGAAGCGGGCGGCCGTCAGGAGGGTTCTTCGGCTCGTCCAAGGGGCCAAGAACGGCTCCGCGCCGGCCGACTCTGGGGATCGGTCTGGGGACGATTCGGGGGAGCTTGACGCCGAAGGAGGCAATGGCTAAGAACATCGGTCACTTGCGGGCGTAACTCAGTTGGTAGAGTGTCAGCTTCCCAAGCTGAATGTCGTCGGTTCGAACCCGATCGCCCGCTCCGCTTTGATCTCGTTGGGCTGCACGTCCTCCACGCCTTCGCGGCGTGGACGGCCGTGGACGCCGAACCGAGGCCCACCGGGCGTGTTCCGGGCAGCGTCGGCGAGCGGGTCCACGACGCGCTTGAGGTAGCGCTCGGTGACCTTCGCGTCCGAATGCGCGAGCATCTTCTGGATCTCGAAGTGGCTCCACGCCCGCCCCCAGGTACCGAGGGCTAGGTGCGTTGCGCAGGTGCCTCGGAGGTCGTGGAACCGAATCCGGCGGTCCACCCCGGCGATCGTGAGCGCTGAGTCGTAGGCCCCCCGCTTCGCCTTCTTCTCGGCCCACTTGAAATCGTAGCCCTTGCAGTAGCGCTCTCCTTTCCGGTTTGCGAAGAGCCAGCGCGAGCCCGGCGGGAGCCGTGCGATGTGCTCCCTGAGAATGGGCACCAACCAAGGCATGATCGGAACCCGGTGGTAGATCCTCGACTTGCTGATCCAGACGCGGATGCCGGGGCCCGGTACCTTGCAGTCTAGGTCGACGTGGGCGACTTCGGCGTTCTTGAGGTCGTTCAGTCGGAGCGCGAGTCCGATGGCGGCAGCGTATACGGTGCGCAGGTGGATCGGGATGGCCTCGCTTTCGAGGAGCTGATCGATTTCCACCGGTCGCAACCAATCGTCCGAAACGTCGCTGGGACGCGCGGTTGGGTCGACGGCCGCCGATATCCCCTTCGAGCAGAGCGAGCGGCGTATTGGGATTTCTCCGTCTTCTGGGATTGATCTGAGATCAGGGATTAAAGGGTGATCACTTTCGGTCCAGACTTTCGACCCCGTGTTCACTCTTGGTCCGCCTGAGAGGCTCGCGTTCACTCTTGGTCCAGCCCGCGTTCACTTTCGGTCCCTCCGTTGACCAACTACCACGGTCATCACCTTCTTCACGCGTATCCCCCGCGACGACGCCTACGTATCGGGACACTCAGGTGGTGTGGGCATCCTCCGACAGTAGGCGTCTAGGCAGTCCAGCAAAGGAAAGCGAACGCTTTCGCAGGCGAACGGAATGCACCTCTCCTCCACGAAGCAAGCAAAGAGCGCTGTCAGCTCATCATCACAGCCGTGAGAGATCACCCTGGGCTCGATCTCGGTGCAGGAGCTGAACTCCTCCATGCAGCGGGCCTCGTAGGCATACAGGCCCTCGCACGTGGTGATCAGCGGAGGGGTGGTATCGAAGGCATCGGCGTCACGGGCGGCATCAGTGTCGGACGCGGAAACATCCGCAGATCCGTCGGCATCTAGTCCGGCATCCGGGGGATTCGCGTCTGCGTCGAAGCCGGAGTCGTCCGCGGGATGAGAGACGCCGCAGCCCACCAGGAGGAACACCATCGTTGTCTCTGCGAACAACGAACGAGTCATGCTGCGAACGTATCACCGGATTTCCGAGCGTGCACGCGGCCGGCGCTCTCCACCGGCCTCGTTTTCGATCGGCTCTGGACGCGCTCCACCGATTTCAGTGGCCCTCGCGAGCAAGCCAACGACATCGTGGTGGACCCCGCCGACGGGCTCGCCACGGTGGGCTTTGGGACCGGGGCGTCGGGCCGAGTGTTTGCCTTGGCGCGCTATCTGTCTACTGGCGTTGAGGATCCCGCGTTCGGCTCCGGTTCTGGTCGCGTGGTGGAGGACTTTCTTAGCTCTGCCGACGAAGAGTATGCCGCTGTCGCCTACCAGAACCTGGCTGCCACCGACTACCTCGTTGCGGCCGGCTATGTTTCTACTCCGGGCCGCATGGCGGTGGCTCGCTACACGGCCACGGGAGTGAGGGATCTGTCCTTCGGTGACGCTGCGGCGGTGGATGGGTACGAGTTGATCGACTCTCCGACGCTTCGCGATGAGCGCGCCACAGACATCGGCCTGGATTCACTGGGGCGAATCGTGGTCGCCGGGCATGGCTGGTTCGACCTGTTGACGGCGTATGGGAGACCCGTCGTGGCCCGACTCGATGAAAATGGCAATCCAGACCCGTCGTGCGGACAGAACGGCGTCTTCGAGTGGTTGCAGCTCTTCCCGAGCGATGGAGGTGGGGCTGCCAACCTGACCAGCAACGTGGTCGTACGCGGACTCGCGATCGATCCGGCAACTGACGACATCTACCTCATCGGTCAACTTCATCTTCTTTCCAGCGTTCGCTCGATCTGGGTCGGCAAGATTCGCGCAGAAGATTGCACCCCGGATCTTGCGTTCGGAGGCTCAGGAACCGGCTTTGCCGTTCTTCCCGGTTCGGCCATGACTGGCGAGACCGGGCATTCCTGGGCGAACGGCGGTGTCTTCGACGGCGAGGGCAGGTTGCTGCTCGCAGCAACAGCGACGGCCTTCGATACGGAGCGGGGCCTCCACGCCGGCCGGATTGTAGTAGCGGCCCTCGGCCCAACGGGTGCGCTCGACACCTCGTTCGGATTCATGACGGGCTACGCTCTTCTCGGTACCACCGCACGTTGGCACGAGTCGGCCTATGGCATCCAACTTCGACCGGAGCCCGGCTCCATCCTCGTGGTCGGAAGAAGCTACGAGCACGTCGATGACGATGACGTCAACCAAGCGGTACTGTATCAAGTGGACTTGAATGGCCTCACGTGGTTTCGGTCTCCCGGTGACTTGCCAGGACCGGACGAGTGGGCCACAGATCTCGCGGTTCGCAGCGATGGCGACGTCGTGATTTCGGCTCGTACCATGGTCCCCTGAACGACGACCACGTAGCGGTGGGTGCCATCCGGGCTACTGCCGCGGCCTACGTGGGCATCATCAACCCGACCAGCGACGAACTGTCTTGCCGTCAATCAGAGCACCGGGTGAACGGAGCCACTCGTGCATCAGCGGGACGAAGCGGCCGTTGGGGAGCCTGGAGAGCAGACCCACCTGATAGAGTTCACGCAGGTAGCGGCGCAAGCCATCGGTCGAGGAGAGCCCGACATACTCGGCGAGATCGTGGCGGTCCAGCGGGCGGGGTCCCAGGCTGCCGTTTCGCCAGACGATCCGCGTGTACACGAGAGCGGCCTGATGGCTGACGAGTCGCAGGGCGACCAGCGCCTCCGGGACGTGCATGACGTTCCAGTACCGGTCGGGAGGGCAGCGGATCGGAAGCTGGTCCGCAAGGGTACCGCTTGCCACCGCCTCGTGCACCGTCGCGCGGGCCCATGCCTCGTCGGCCCTGATCGCGTTGGTCAGGTGATGGAGTCTCTCGAAGCGCTTTCCACCGACCGTGTAGCAGGCCCAGTCATCCTTGATGGCCAGTTTGTTCTCGATGATGTGCTCGATCACGTGGTCCGGGACAACATCAGTTCGACGGATGTCCTCGCGAAACCACCTGCCCCCGCATCCCCAATAGTGCCAGATGAAAGGCCGGATCGTTATCGTGTCGGGCAACCGGGCCGCACCGCACTGATGCTCTCGATCGATGTACCCGGCCTGTTCGAGGGCTCGTAGATGTTTGAGGACCCCTCCAGGTGAACGTAGTCCTAGGGCCCTCGCGAGGCCACGCGTTCCAAGCATCGCCGTGGCGTCGTCGTACCACCAAGTCTTGCGGCCATGGGCGACGCCATCATCATCGGCCAGGCGTGCAATACGCGCGAGCAGGAGCGTGCGTGCCGACCCCAACCCGAACATGGAAAGCACGCCTGGCAATGGCCAGTACCTGAACACAGGCGTCTGCCTATTTCGCCCCAAGTATAGGACCACGGGCTCGCCGTCACGGGGTGCGGTATCACCGATCTCGATGACTGTCTGCTGGATCCAGCTATCGACTGCCGTCACGCCTGCCTCGGCGTGCGACTGCTTCAACAGGGCTCTCGTCGCCTCCTCGCCCGCGCGAACGAAGAAGTCGTCGATGCCGTTCTTCTTCTTCCCGCTGTCGGGCACGTGAACGACCCGAACCTCCGCACCCGCAGTACGGAACATCACGATCTGCTTGCGGACCGCGGCGGCGATGTCGGGGTTCACGGACGCATCCGCGTCGGCCACCACCACGATCTGGTGACCGCTCACCGGCACGTAAGCGCGGATCCAGGGATGCAGCCGCCACTTGCCGGTCTTGTCCTTGTGAGGCTTGTCGTGCGCCTGCCAGCAACCGATCAACCCGATCGCCGCGTACCCGAGCTGGTCCAGGAGGAGGGCCTTCTTCTCACCTTCAACGACAAGGATCTCGTCGGTCCATTGTTGCGCTCGCGCGCGCGGAGAGAAGTAGACGGGACTCCGACCCCGTGGCCCTTCGTACCTACGGGGCCGTTCCTTCCCGTCGCGTCCCTGCATTTTCGGCTCGTGTGGACGCACGCGAATGTGGTCCGGCTTCGATTCCCCGGGAAGGAATACGGGGAAAGCGATCCCACCGCCTCGGACCCATGACCGACCCAGCGCCTGTGCAACGTCCGCCGGGCTCCGCAGGGAGTAGACACCTGCTCTCCTGATGGTCTCGTCCGTGAGCCCGCTCCCGCGTAGGTGATCTCTATCTCGCGGAATGAGCTGGTCGCGGTCGACTTCTTGTTGGCCTACAATGTCCACTGTCCGCCGTCCTCCGTGTGCGCGGCGGGCTCCAGCCGTCGCCTCGTGCGACGACCTCTGCGGTGGATGCCACCGCCGCAGAGGGGCTGGTGTTTGGTGTTTCGCCCTACTCGGGTTCGATGGTTCCCTCTGATCCAATCGGCGACGTCGCTGCGTCTCCCACCGCGGCTGCTTGCGGCTCCCTGCGGTCGTCGACGTTCGAGAGAACGCGGCTTGCAAGGTCGATCAGGTGACGGGTCGCATGTGGGCCGCCTTCTCTCGCCGCGAGGGCGAGCTTGACCATCTCACTCGCCGACGCGAGCACGGCGTCGATCAGCCGGATGGCGAGATCGGCCGGAAGATCGACCTCGGTCTGCGCCAGCGCGAGCACCGCGGTCGCAAGTCCCTCGACATCGTCCACGTTGCGTCCACGCTGGGTCGCAACCTCCCGAGATTGCTCGTGCCGTCGTTGGCTTCCCAAGCTGAATGTCGTCGGTTCGAATCCCATCGCCCGCTCCGAAACGGTCAGCCGAAAGGCTGGCCGTTTGTCGTTGCTGGCGCGACGCCCACGACATCCGTCGACAGTGAATCCCTCGCCACAGGCGCAACCGCGTCGAGGATGAACCGGCGTTCACACCTGCCGCGCGGGGGCGGGAATTCGTCGGTGAATGCGGGTGGGCGCGGGTGGCAGAGCTCTTGCTGAGGGGGCGCGCATGCGACTGCTTCTCTTCACGTCTCTGGCCCTGCTCTCTTCGGCGATCGGTTGTGGAAACGAGCGCGATGTCGTCGACGACGGGGGGATGCTCGAGGGGGACGCCGGGACCGAAGACGCGGCGGCGGACGCCTTCGTCGATACGAGCGCGCTGCCGGACGGCGGGCCCGACGCGGAGCCCGACGCGGCCCTCGATGCGGCGGCGGACACCGGGGTCGCGCCCGATGCGAGCGCCGACGGGTCGCCCGACGCGGATGGCTCCATCGACGCGAGCACCACGGATGCCGCCATGATGCCTTCCTGCGTCGTGGTCGATCACGTGGACCTGACGAGCGACGCGTCGATTCTCCGCGGAGACTGGGCCCTCGACGCGAGCGGCGAGCCGGTGGTCGCCTTCGCCCAGCGCGCGAGCACCGACGCCCCCATCGCGGTCGCGCGCCGAGCGGCAGGGGCCTGGGATACGGTGACCGTTCCGGGCGACGTGCACCCGATCCTGGCCGACCCGACCGTTCGGGTCGCCGTCGACTCGACCGGCGTCATCCACGTCGCGTTCCTCGGCTACGAGACGGTAGGCTCCTCCACGACCTTCGGCGTGTACTACGTCGCCCTCGACGGCAGCACCTTCGGGACGGTGGAGCACGTGCGCGACGGCGTGATCGCCCGGGACCTCGCGCTGCTGATCGGCTCCGACGACGTCCCGGAGCTCCTCTTCGACGACGTCCCCGGCGCGATGGAAGCGAGCGTCGTGAGCGCGCGGCGGGGAAGCTCGGCGTGGTCGATGACGCCGACGGGCTGCACGGTGCCGAACGGCGCCAGCCTGGAGATGTCCGCGCGGGGGTCGACCGGTGGACGCACGATCGCCCTCGCGGTCTCCGCCGTTCCCGAGGGCTCCGCACCCGACGCGATCCTCGCCGCCGATGCCTCGGCGCTGTCGTCCACCTGGGCGTGCACCACCGTCGACAGCGCGCCGCGCAACCCCGTCTCTGCGAGCCTCGCCGTGGCCCTCGCCACCAGCCCCGACGGCGCAGGCGCGACCATCGCCTACCGGAGCAGCTCGGATCTTCTCTTCGCGGCGCGCGACGGCTCGGGTTGGTCGGCCGCACCTGCCTCGGGCCTCACGCGCGTGCCCGCGCTCGCGAACCGCCCCGCGGGCCTCGGCTTCGTGTCGCTCCGCTCGTCGAGCGGATCCGTCTTCGTCGAACGTCACGCCTTCGGCACCGCCATGCCCCACACCCCCGACGCGACGCTCACCTTCGCCGACAGCGCCTACCCGCTCTTCTGGGGCGCGGATTTCGACGACGGACTGCACGTCGCCTACGTGCGCCCGGCGACCGGCGGCGACAGCGAGCTCGTCGAAGCGCTCTGTACCGGCATCTGATCGAAGCGGGGGTTCGGCGCGAGCGCTCTTTACGGGCGCGATCGACGGGTGCAGTCTCGATCTCATGCCCCTTCGCCTCGCCCTTCGCGCCTTCGCACTCTTGGTCCTCGGCTCGGCCGCCCTCCTCGCCTCGGAGCACACGGCCTCGGCGCAGGCCGTCATCGGGACCTGTGCCTCCTGCAGCGCGGGGGCGACCGATCCGAACTGTGGGGCGTGCATCGCCTCGGGCACCGAGTGCTTCAACGCGCTGATGCCGGCAGACCGGCGCCTCGGCGTCTTTCAAACGAGCGATGGGATGGACGCGCGCTCGCTCACCTTCGGCCGCCTGGTGCGCGGCGCATCGACCTCCGCCGCCGACATCAACCGCGCCGTGAGCCGAACGTACGCGGGCGGCACCGCGTGGCTCTACTACGGCAGCGGCGCGCCGGCGGGATACTGCGCACCGGCGGGCGGGCCGCCGCGCGCCTTCGCGACCGATCCCGAGTACGTCTTCGGATGGAACCACGCCTTCGAGGACGCGCTCAACGGCCTCGATTGCTACAACGCCGAGATCGATCGCTTCTACCTCGGCGCAGCCGGCCACGCCGACGGCGACCGGGTGTGTGACGGCGAGCAGGGCTTCTTCGATCCGGCGAACGGCGCGATCTTCGACCTCGGCGGCGAAGGCAATCGCGTCGTCGTCTTTCCCTTCACCGACCACGGCCCCCTCCCCTGCGAGTCCTGGGAGTACTCGGTCTGGCTCTCCGACGATCCGATGGCCACCGAGGTGGCGGATCCCTCCGCGCCCGATCCGCGCAAGTGGAACCCGGCCCTGCTCACCACCGTGTTCCTCCAGGGCTGGATCCCCGACGAGCCGACCCCCGCCACCGAGGCCGACGCGCTCGCGCCGGATCTGTCGAACGCCACCATGCGCGACGGCATCGTGCAGGTCTTCGCGCTCCCCTGCGGCCTCACCTTCCGCTACGCGTCACTCGTCGGCGGCAACAACGGCAACCCGACCGACGCGTGCCAGTTCTGGTCCTTCGACGCCGAGCTCGACGCGGTCGCCGGCCTCAACGAGGACAACACCGCCATCTGTCCCGACGCGGACGGCGACGGATTCCGCGACGTCGCGTGCGGTGGAACGGACTGCGACGACGCCGACCCCGCGCGGCACCCCGGCGCCTTCGAGCGCTGCGACGCGACGGAGGACCTCGACTGCCTGCCGATGGCGGACTGTCCGCCGGGCACGGCCTGCGCACCCGACAGCGGTCTGTGCGTGTCGCAGTGCTTCGAGGGAGGCTGCGGACCGGGCTTCACCTGCGTCGACGGGACGTACTGCGTCGACACCGCCTGCGCCGGCCGGACCGCGCCCTGCCCCGACGGCACCCTGTGCCGAGAGGGCGAGTGCGTGGGGCCCTGCGACGGCGTGGTCTGCCCGCGCGGCCAGCGATGCCTCAGCGGCGCCTGTCTCGACCCGTGCCTCGGCGTCGACTGCCCGGTGAATCAGGTCTGCGTCGCCGCCGACCCGGACGCGCTCACGCTCTGCGGGCCCTCGTGCGCATGCGCTGACCTGGCCGCGTCCATCTGCGCCGACACCGAAGCCTGCGACGCGCGCATGGACTCGCCCACCGAGGGCATGTGCGTCGACGCCGGCTGTGAGACCGCGACCTGCACCGCGGCCGAGGTGTGCACCGGCGGCACCTGCGAGGACGGCTGCACCGGCGTGGTCTGCCCGCGCGCCCAGGCGTGCGTCGACGGCGAGTGCGTCCCCGATCTCTGCGCCGCGGTGAGCTGCGGCCCCGGCCTCGCGTGCCAGGGCGGCGAGTGCGTCGACGCCTGCACGGGCGTGACGTGCGGCGAAGGCCTGGTGTGCCGGGCCGGCGACTGCGTCCCCGACCCCTGCGCCGGCGTCGACTGCGGCCCGGGCGCGCGCTGCTCCGCCGGCTCGTGCGTCAGCATCGGCACCACGGACGGCGGCAGCGGCCTCGACGGGGCCACCGGCGCCGACACCGGCACCGGCGGCGCCGACGACGACGGCGGCTGCGGCTGCCGCATCGCCGCCCCACGTCATTCGACGCGAGGGCTCCTCGCCGTGCTCCTCGTCGGGCTCGCGGTCGCGTTCCGGCGGCGGCGGCGCCGCTGAGGCCGTCGCGACGCCTACGGCTCTCCCGTGCAGCAGTACGACGTGATGTCTTCGTTGCTCCCGCCGGACGCTTCGGTGCACCCGGCGGAAGGATCGGGCTCGGCGGGAAGGCAGCACTGGTACTGCTCCGTGCCAGGCACCGAGGCGCAGAAGAAGTTGGCGGCGGCGGGCACGCAGGGGGCGGAGTAGCCGCAGCGGGCGCCGAGGTTCCCGCCATCACCGCCGGAACCGGTGTCCGCCGTCCCGACGTCGCCGCTCGTTCCGGTGTCACCCGCCGAGCCCGAGTCGCCGGCCGTCGTTCCGGTATCGGTGGGCCCCCGGCCGTCATCACCGCAGGCCGCGGCGAGCACCAATGTGATTGCGAGCGTCCTGAGAATTGCGCTTCCGTCCATCATCGCGAGTCCCTTCTCCTTTGGTGAGGGACGCGACCATACCGGATATCTCAGGGGCTGGTGGCGACGAAGCGCTCGGTGGGGAGCGTCTCGCCGAGGCTCGGCTCGTAATAGGCGTAGATCCGCGACGCCGGGGCGGTCGCGTCGACCGGGAGGCTCGGCGTCAGGCGGAAGCGGAGCTCGCGCGTCTCGCCGGCCGCGAGGCCCATCAGGTAGAAGGTCACGTCGTTCGAGCGAACCTCGTAACGGCTCGCCACGCCGGCGGCGACGAGGGCGTCGAGGTCCTCCGTCCGCGGAACGAAGCCCGGCGCACGGCCAACACGCACGATGACCTGGTCACGCGCGCCGCTCGTCTCGGTGTTCGTCGCGCGCGCCACCACGTTCAGGGGCACGCCGACCACCGAGGTCGTCGTGTCGTAGTCGACCGTCAGCGAGAGCGGGCCCACCGCGTCCGGAAGGACGGGCCGGAAGGCGCGCCGCGTGAGGCGGTAGTTGACCTCGCCCGTTCCGGCGAAGGCGACCTCGACCGTGTGGTCTCCCACCGTCGCGTAGCTCGAGAGGTCGAAGCGCCGGTACAGATCGCGGTTTTCATCGGTCACGTCGACCGTGTCCGCGACGACTCCGTCGACCGTGATGGTGAGCGTGCCGGTCGCGTCGCTCGCGCCGCCCGTGAGCGCCGCCGAGAGCGCGCGGAGCGCGTTCATCGTCGCCTGGGTGTTGTACCAGGTGCCGACCGCGTCCTTGTTCGCCAGGATGAACTCCATCGCTCCGGCGAGATCGTCCGGGTACGCGCCGGCCTGGATGAGCCCGTAGGCCACCAGCCCGGTCGTCTCGAGCGCCGCCGTGTCCCCCGCGGTCCCCGTCCACGACGGCGAGTCCGTCGGCCAGAGCGTTCCTTCGCCGGGAGCCAGGTCCACTCGCATCCCGTCGAGCCGCGCGAAGACCTCGCCGGTCATCGCCCCGCCCGGATCCTCCATCGCGAGGGCGTTCGCCACCAGCGCGTTGGCGTAGAGGTCGCTCTCCGGCGGCAGGTTGCTGCGAAGCCAGCCCCCCGCGCGGGCGACGGCGTCGTCGGCCCACCCCGTGTGCGCCAGCGCCCACGCGATGAACGCGGTCGTACGCGCCTCGCTCGTCGAGAGAACCTCGTCGCCCGCATGGAGCGCATCACCCGACTCCCACGATCCGTCCGCCCGCTGCTGCGCGACGAGCCAGTCGAGCGTCCGATCGCGCACCGCCGGATCGGTCGTGATCAGGCCCTCCATGTCCTTGAGGTGCCAGAGCATGATCGCGCTCAGGATGCGGTTGCCCGGATCGGCGTCGCCCCACCAGTTGAACCCACCGGTCGGGCTCTCGAAGGTGAGCAGGCGCTGGTAACCGCGCGTCACGAGGGCGATGACCTCTTCGCGCCGGTCGGGGGTGAGCCCGCCGGTCATGTCGAGGTACTTCGCGACGAGGGTGTTCGGCCAGGCCGTGGAGGTCGTCTGCTCGAAGCAGCCGTTCGGCTCCTGCAGCAGCGCCTCGACGCCCTGCACCGCCTCCGACGCGAAGCCGGGGGTGAGGACCAGCTCCATCATCGAGCCGCCGGGCACGGTGTCGCTCGGGACCGAGAGGGAGTGGAGCGCCGGGGTGCCCGCGGCGAGACGGCCGGAGGCGACGTCGTCGTCGGGCTGGCCATCAGGCCGCACGTCGACGGTCCGGACCAGGGCGTCCGAGAGCGAGCCTGCGCTGCCGTGCAGCGTGAGCGCGTGGGTGCCGGCGTCGGTGACCCGGATCCGGAAGCGCGCCGAGCGCACCTCGCTCGGGCCGAGGTCGACGCTCTGTGATGCGCCGCCGACGAGCTCGAACCAATCGCTCGTCTCGATGGTCACGTCCACGTGCTGCGGGTCGGTCGTGTAGTTGTAGACGATCGCCGGGACGTCGAGCTCGTCGCCCCGCGTGAGGTCGAGGGGCATCGTGAAGTCGACGAAGAAGGGTTGGAAGGTGCGGAGACCGCGCACGCTCGCGCCCACGCGCCCGTCCGCGGTCGAGGCATCCGCCGAGACCCGCCAGGTCGTGATCGACTGCGCGAGGGGGACGGTCACGGTCGCGCGCCCGCTCGCATCCGTGATCAGCGTCGGGTTCACGTACGCGGTCTCGCGGAAGTCCGTGCGCACGGGGGCGTCGCCACCCCCGCTGGCGCCGTCTTCGGCGGGCGCCTCCGGAGCGGGCGCAGGCGCGCCGGCCATGGGGCCGCCCGCCGCCGCGAAGTCACCCTCGGCGCGTCCGTAGGTCGCGATGTAGAGCGACGCGCGCCCCACGACGTCGTCGCGCGTGCCGGGGGTCTCGTCGGGGCCGTCCGAGGTCAGGACCATCTCCCGCGACCAGTCGTCCTCGCCCTCGACGTCGACGTGGTAGTAGCGACCGAAGGGATCGACCAGGCGCGCGCTCAGAGCCCGGCTCGCGATGTCGTCGACGGTGAGGGTCGCGGTGCCCCAGGGACCCGTCGACGACGACTGCAGCGCCTCGAGATAGGTGGTCGCGTCGGCGGTCACCTTGCCCTGGAGGCTCGAGACGACCGCGGGGAGCTCGACCGCGAGCGAGTCGTAGTCGAAGCTCGGGCCCTGGACGTCGCCGGCGCTCGCGAAGAGCAGGCGCGCGAGCTGCTCGCGCTCGGAGGGGTCCGAGGTCGCGAGGAGGTCTTCCACGTTCCGCCCGGCGACGTTCACCGACGGCGGCAGCACCTGACCGTCGAGCCCGAAGGAGGAGCGGATGCTCGTGGTCGGCTCGCCGCCGAGGGCGAAGACGGCCTGGTCGACGACCGTCAGGCCCACCGACGCGACGCGGGGCACGCCCGCGCTGTCGGCGATCTCGACGGAGATCTGCGCCTCGTCGCCGGGGCCGTACTCGGAGCGGTCCGCCGAGAGCGCGACGGTCACGTTGTCGTCGCGCTCGACGAGGAGCGGATGGGCAGCGCGATGCGTCACGCCGTCGTCGCCGGGTGCGACGGCGTCCACGACGAGCAGACCGCCCAGCTCCCCGTCGATCGGCAGCTCGATGTCGGCGCCGCCGGCCGTGAGATCGACGGCGGCGGAGAGGACGCCCGCCGCGCCGCGGTAGACGTCGAGATAGGCTCGGGTGAGGCCGCCGGTGGCCGACAGGTGGAGGCGCGCCGTGTCGCCCGGCTGATAGATGGCGCGATCGCTCGTCAGCACGAGACGCGCGTCGGTGGAGGTGCCGAGGGTGAGCGAACGGCTGTGGCTCCGCCCGGCGCCGTCGGTCGCGGCGATGTCGAGCGCGACCTCGTCCCCCGACGGTGTGAAGCGGAGCTCCGCGACGCCCGAGGCGTCGGTGACCAGGGACTGCGCGACGTCACCGCTCACGTCGACGTCCGCCACCAGGGGCTGGCCGACCGCGTCGGTGACGACGACGTACACCAGGTTCTCGGTGTCCGCCGTGAGAGTCGCGTCTCCGATGGTCTGAATGCGGATCGGCGCCGCCGCGAGCGGGAGCGCGGCCTCGCCCCGCTCGCTCTGCCCCGCGGTGTCGGTGATGGTGGCGGTGAAGAGCAGCGTGTCGCCGCTCTGCTCGAGCGCATCGCTCGCGAGCGTGTCGGGGAGCGCGACGTCGACGGTGCCCGCTCCCTGCGCGTCGGTGGTCGCGAAGAACGAGCCCACCGGGACGCCGCTCACCGAGCGGGCCTCGAGCTGGATGTTCGCGTTCACGACCGGCTCGCCGAAGAGATACTGCGCGGCGATGGTCGCGCGGGCGGTCTGGCCGGGGAGGGCGAAGGTGCGGTCGATGCCCACGGAGACGCGCATCTTGGGCAGCGCGTAGGCCTGCACCGGCACGCGGATCTGTGCCTGGCGGCCGGCGATCTGCGCGGTGAACTGCCAATCGCCTTCGTTGACGCGGGTGTCGGTGGGGACCGAGACCGCGGCCACGCCGAAGGCATCCGTCCGGCCGCTCCGGCGGAAGACCTTGTTGCCCCGCCCGTCGCGCGCCTCGAAGAGGACGTCCTCGTCCGCGATCGGCTGCCGGTCGAGGGCATCGAGCGCGAGCAGGCGCAGGTGCACGTCCTGCCCGGGCTTGTAGATGGTCTTGTCCGTGCCGAGGTAGAGCGCGTCGTCGGCGCGGCGACCGACGTTGCGGCTCGTCCAGACCTCGACGTCCTCATCGGTCACGGTCACGCGCAGGCTGCCGCCGTCCACGCCATCGGGCAGGGCGATGCGATCGAGGAGCTCGCCCCGCGCGTCGGTCGTACCCGTGAAGAGCGCGTGCTCGATCGGGTCGCCGCCGTCGGTGGTCGCAGGCGTCACCAGGACGGCCTCGACGTTCGCGCCCTCGATCGGCGCGTAGGTCGAGGGGTCGCGGACCACGACGCGGACCGGGGCGTCGCCCGCGGCGGGGAGCTCGGTCGGCCCACGGAGCGAGACGTCGAGGTTGCCCAGGGCGTCGAAGAGGCTCCGATGTCCGTATAGATCGTCGCCGTCGCCGTCGAGGTGCAGCCGCCAGTCGATGATCATCGGACCGGCATCGACCCGCTCGAAGTCCACCCCTCGGCCCGCGAAGACGAGGCGATAGGCGTGGTCCTCCACGTCCTGTTCGACGTCGGCCATCTCGCTCGCGAGGTGGGTGCTGGTCCCGGTCGCCACGTCGGTGAGATCGATGGAGATCCGGCCGGAGAGCGCCGCCTCCGAGAGGCGATGAACGGGCACGTCGATCGCGAGATCGTCGCCGGCGACGGCCGCGTGGATCTGCCCTTCGTCGATCGACGCGAGCGAGTTCTCGTGCCGCTCCGGCGGCGCTTCGCCCCCGCAACCGACGGCGAGAACGACGATCGAGAGGGGTACCGCTTGGATAGTGAGCCAATGGCGCATGCCCGAAACCTCCGAGTGCTCCCCGTTGCAAGCCACGCGCCGCGCGATTCCCCGGCAAAATCGCGGCGTGGCTCGGACGCACGGCGCGCGCATCCGCCCCACGCAACAACTTGGCACAACCGGTCGAGGTGGCAGAGTGGGCCGATGGACGAGCACATCGCGAGCGTCATCGAGACGATGGACGAGGACGATCGCGAAGGGATCGAAGCGCTCCTCAGCGCGGCCCCCGACGACCTCCACCTGCTGTCGGCCTACGCGTATTCGCTCATGGGTCGCCGCCGCGCCCTCGCCTTCCGCGTCTATCGGTGGCTCGCCAAAAGGCCCGCACCGACCGACCCCCCGCTCCGCGAGGAATGGCTGCGGATCCAGAACAACGCCTGCTACCTCGCCGTCTTCCACGGCGAGCCCGAAGAGCGGCGGGCGGTCGTCGACCGCGCCATCGTCGTGGCCGCGGACAACATCGCCATCTACCACAACGCCGCCTGCGTCCTCTGTGACCTCGGCGAGCCCGACCTCGCCCTCGCGGCGATCCGCGAGGCCATCGCGCGCGGCATCGACGACGCCTCCATCCGGTCGATGGCCGAGGACGAAGACCTCGATCTCATCCGCCACACCGAGGCGTTCCGCGCGGTGATCGCCGGCCGCGGCGCCTACACCATCCCCTCCTGGGCCAAAGGGTGGACGGCGTGGGAGGTGGTGCAGCTGCGCGCCCTGGTGCGCACCACGCTGCCTCACCCCGACATGACCCACTTCGACGAGGGGCGTGTGGAGAGCGCGGGAAAGGTGCTGGACGTCGCCGCCATCGCCGCCGAGTGCACGGGACTCCCCGTCACCGAGTGGGACGAGAAGGTCTCACGTCGGGTGCGCGCGCTCCTCGACCTTTGAGGGCTTTACGCATCCTGCCCCGTGCCCTATCGATCGCTCCGTGGGGAAGCTCCACGCCACCGTCGTTGGTCTCCTCGCGCTCTGCGCCGGCTGCATGCCGCCGGCGCCGGCACCCGCGACGCCGATGCGGGTCGTGGACCTGCAGGACGACGCGGCGGACGCCCGCTGTCTGGTGGTGCTCCTGCCGGGGCTCGGCGATTCGCCCGAGGACTACCGCGCCAACGGCTTCGACGCCGAGCTTCGCCGCGCCGGCGTGCGCGCCGACGTGGCAGCCGTCGACGCGCACTTCGGCTACTACCGCGATCGCGTCTTCGTCGATCGCTTCGAGCAGGACGTCCTCGGGCCGGCGCGCGAACGCTACGAGAAAGTATGGCTGGTGGGCATCTCCCTGGGCGGGATGGGCGCGCTCGCCGCGGCCGCCGCCGAACCCGATCAGGTCGACGGCGTGGTCCTGCTCGCGCCCTATCTCGGCGGCGGAAGCGCGCTCGACGAGATCGAGGATGCCGGCGGCGCGCGCGCCTGGCGCGCCCACGCCCCGCCGGTCGCCGATCGCTTCTGGCGACGCGGCGAGGGAGAGTTCTTCCGGGGCGTGTGGCGCTTCGCGACCAAGCCGGAGCGAACGGACGGCTCCCGGGTCGAGATGCACCTCGGCTACGGCCGCGACGATCGCTTCGTTCGAGGCCACACCCTGCTCGCGCACACCCTGCCGCCGCGCGCGGTCCACGTCGCGGCCGGCGGTCACCGCTGGCCGGTGTGGAAGGATCTCTTTCGCGCGTTCGCCGCCGAAGGGTTCCTTCAGCGCTCGTGCAACCGGGATTGAGCCGTTGCTACACTCGCCGGCCATGTGCCGCTGGCTCGCCTACTCCGGGGCGCCCCTCTACCTCGAGGAGCTCCTCTTCAAAGCAAAGCACTCCCTCGCGCAGCAGAGCCGCGACTCGCGCATGGGTGAGCTTCCGATGAACGGCGACGGGTTCGGCGTCGGCTGGTATGGGCAGCGCGAGACGCCGGCGCTCTTCCGCGACATCCGGCCCGCGTGGAACGACCAGAACCTCCGGGAGATCGCGGCACAGGTGCGGTCGCCGCTCTTCCTCGCGCACATCCGCGCGACCACCGGCACCCTGGTGCAGCAGACCAACTGCCACCCGTTTCGCCACGGGCGCTGGCTCTTCATGCACAACGGCTTGATCCGCGACTTCGACAGAGTGCGCCGCGAGCTCGCTCTCGCCGTCGACCCGTCGCTCTACTCCGAGATCGCCGGCACCACCGACACCGAGCTGCTCTTCCACCTCGCGCTCACCTTCGGATTGATGGACGAGCCCCGAAAGGGTGTCGCCGAGATGGCGCGCTTCGTCGAGTCGACCTGCCAGGCCGCCGGCATCGCGCACCCATTGATGATGACCCTCGGCATCAGCGACGGAAAACGCATCTACGCGGTGCGCTACTCCACGGAGCGCGAGTCGCGCACGCTGTTCTACAGCAAGCACGCCGACGCCCTGCGCAACCTCCACCCGGACGCGGACAGCTTCAGCGACGACGCGCGCGCGATCGTCTCCGAGCCGCTCTCCGAGATGGACGACTGGGTCGCGATCCGAGAGTCCACCTGGGTCGAGGTGGAAAACGGCGAAGTCGAGCTCCGTCCTTTCGCGCCTGAAAGCAACTGAGATGAATCAGAGGCAGCAGAGCGAATCGGGCCTCCCCGAGCCCGTCGACGCCGAAGTCACGGTGCACGCCGTGCTCGGCACCCGCGTCGGCGCGACCGCCGAGGGCCCCGCCGACGCCCCGGCGATCCTCCTCGTCCCCGGCGTCCCAGGCACGACGCGCGACTACCGTTACCTCGCACCGCTCCTCGCCGAGCGCCTCCGCGTCCATCGCCTCGACCTGCCGGGCTACGGCGCAGCGAGGGGCGCGCGCTGGGACGACTACTCGCCCGACGGACGCGCGCGACTGGTGATCGCCCTCGCGGACGTCCTTGGCGTCGAGCGCTTCGCGGTGGTCGGTCATTCGATGGGGGGACCGGCGGCGATCGCGACGGCGGCGATGGTGCCTCATCGCGTCACCGCCCTCTGCGTCATCTCGAGCGTGGGCGTACGCCGTCACGAGGGCATGGCGCTGCCGCCGGTCGGCGCCCGCGTGGTTCACCACGCCGCGGGCTTGCCGCTCCTCGGCTCACTCATGGTGCGTCGCTCGCGCGAGCTCTATCGCCGGATGCGTTTTCCGCACGCCGATTCGCTGACCCGCGACGAGCTCCGATTGGACCTGTCGGTGGTGATGGCGATCGACTTCGACCGCGCGAGGCGACGGGCGGAGGCGGTGCGCGCGCCCACCCTCGTCGCCTACGCCGAGGACGACTACATGGCCGAGCCGGCGATCGGCGAAGAGCTGGCGCAGGTCATTCCTGGCGCCGAGATCGCCGCGTACCCGACCGGCGGCCACAACCCGCAGAAACATCAGGCTCGCGATCTGGCGCGGCGCATCTTCGCGCTGCTCGAAGGTTGAGCGCGCACGCCGCGGTCAGGGCTGCGCGCTGACGACGTCGGGCGTCCCTTCGAGACGGCGCACGATGGTCACCGACTCCTCGGAGACCACGTTCACCCGCAGCGGCTCGGCGTCCCCGGGCGGCTGCCCGAAAGGCCGCATCGAGAGCTCCTGCGTTCCGGCGCGGAGCCGAAGCTGGATCGGCGTCTGCCCCAGGAAATGTCCGTCCGAGTCATAGACATTCGCCCAGCCGCCTGGGGTGACGACGTTCACCGTGCCGACGCCCGGCGACGGAGCGGGGGGCGGCCCCTCGCTCGGCGGATGTGGCTGGTCGACCACCACAGAGGACTCGGTCCAATCGTCGTCATCGGCGACGAGCGGAACGTGCGCGCGCGCCGCGGGGGCGGCGGCGGGGCTCGGACGGCGCGGGGCCGGCGGTCGACCGCGGCGCGCCGCCTCCTGCGTCTCGACCCAATGCGCGAGCTCCTGCTCGTTGCGAATGGTGCCCGGAGCGACGCGCGCGCAGGGCGGCGTCCGCTGCGGATGGCAGAGCACCAGATACTGCCGGTCCTGATCCGCGCGTGACTCGACGAAGAAGACGGCGTTGCCCGCCATCCCCGAGGGCGTGTAACCCACGCGAGGAGCCTGGGAGATGCACCCCATCGCAGAGAGGAGGCACGCGGCCGTCAGTCCGATGCGCATCGCGGAGAAAGGTACCACGGCCCGTGCCGAAGCTCAGTTGTGCCGAGAGCGGATGAGATCGAGGAGCAGATCCACACCCTCCGCCCGCTCCACGGTCGTGAGCTTGACCTTTCGCTGCACGGCCTCGTGCTCGAGCGTGCGCCCGAAGGAGAGCTCCTCTCCCCAGAGCACGGAGGTGGTGGTCGGCTTGAGCTTGCTCAGGAAGCGCATGACGCCTTCGCCGTCATCGGTGACCGGGGCGGTGGCATCGATGACCACCACGTCGGGGTCGAGCTTGGCGCTTTCGACCTCCGCCTCCGCCAGACCGGACGCGCTCACCACGTGGACTTGCATGCCGCCGAGGGCCGCGCGCAGGCGAACGGCCAGGGCGGTGCTCGTCGACACCGACAGGACGCGGACCGGGCCCGTCCCGATCATGATCTCGAGGGTGTTGGCGCCCCCGGCGCGAAGCGGCAGGCCACTCTCGACGCGCTCCACCGTTCGCTCCATCCGCTCGACGAGCTCGTCGGCGCCCACGACGCCGATGCGCCGCGCCACCACCGTGTGCAGCGGACCCCGGACGAAATCCAGTAGCTCGGTACTGGAGCCGGGAAGCTCGTCCGTTCCCTGCCGCTCGAGGGCCTCGAAAAGCGCGGCCGAGGCCGCCGTTGGCTCGATGACTCCTTCGAGCGCTTCGCGAACCAGGTGCAGCCCCGCCTCGCCATCCACCAGTCCCATGTCGGCGTATCGTCGCACCATAACTGTCCGACGTCACGAAAATCGGTGAGCGCCCTCTCCCAGACCTTCGGCGTATGATTGGAGCCATGCCCACCGTCCCTCCCCTCTCGGGGCCCATCCCCGAGCGCTATCGGGACGCTCCCTGGCGAGAGACCTGGCACCGGCGGGAGTGCGTCTCCGAGGACGGCACCCGGATCACCTATTTCGTGGTCGGCAAGGGCGATCGCACCATCCTGCTGGCGAACGGCCTCGGGGGTCGACTCTACGCCTGGGGTCCGCTCCTCGACCGCCTGTGGGAGGACTACCGCCTCATCACCTGGGACTACCGCGGGCTCTTCGACTCGGACACGCCGCGCATCCCGCGACGGCTACAGGTCACCAATCACGTCGAGGACGCCGCGGCCATCCTGGCGACCGAAGAGACGGATCGCGCCGTGCTCTGCGGGTGGAGCATGGGCGTACAGGTATCTCTCGACGTCGCCGCGACCCACGCACAGCGCGTCGCGGGTCTGGTGCTGTTGAACGGAACCTACGGCCACACGATGTCGAGCGGCTTTCAGCCCTTCTTCTCGATCCCCGCGCTGCCGAAGCGCTTGCACCGCATCGCCGAGCTGGCGCGAGGACGCGCCTTCGTCTCGCGGCTCGCGGGCACCCTCGGTCGTCTGACCGAAGTGCCGACGGCCCTCATGTTCGTGCTCACCGCCGGACCGAAGGCGCTGTCATTGCGCCCGATGCTCGCCGCGTATCGCGAGGACGTCTTCGGCGAGAGCTTCGACAACTACATGCGCCTCTTCCAGGAGCTGGACGCGCACTCGGTCTATCACCTCTTGCCGGAGATCGACGCGCCCGCGCTGGTGATCAGCGGGGCGCTCGACGTCCTGACGCCGGCGCGGCAGTCGCGAGAGATCGCGAGACGGATGCCGCATGCACAGCGGATGGCCCTGATGCGCGCCAGTCACTTCGCGCTTGTCGAGCGGCCGGAGGTGGTGCTGCCGGCCATCGAGCGCTTCCTCGAGCGCGAGGCGAAGTGGTGAGGCGATGAACGGGAACGGGAACGGGAACGAGAGCGGGAGCGGGAACGGGACACGACCCCATCCCTTCGAGACGACAACGCCCCCCGTCGCTGAGCGACGGGGGGCGTTGTCGGCGAAGCTCTCTCTACCTCAGTACCGATAGAACTCGGGCTTGTACGGCCCCTCTGACCGGCACGCCGAGGTACTCGGCCTGCTTCGGCGGTGAGCTTGGTGAGCTTGGCGCCGAGCTTGCCGAGGTGCAGGCGCGCGACCTTCTCGTCGAGCTCCTTCGGCAGCACGTAGACCTTGCCGCGCTCGTACTTGCTCCTTCTCGGTGAAGAGCGCGATCTGCGCGAGCACCTGGTTGGTGAAGCTGTTGCTCATCACGAAGCTCGGGTGGCCGGTGGCGCAGCCGAGGTTCACGAGGCGGCCGCGGGCCAGCACGGTGATCCGCTTGCCGTCGGGGAAGATGAACTGGTCGACCTGCGGCTTGATGTTCTCTTCCTCGACGCTCGTTCTTCGGGTCGGTGAGCGCAGGACATCTCGATCTCGCTGTCGAAGTGGCCGATGTTGCAGACGATCGCCTCGTTCTTCATCGCCTTCATGTGCTCGACGGTGATGACGTCGTCAGCAGCCGGTGGCGGTGACGAAGATGTCGCCCATGGAGGCGGCCTCGTCCATCGTGACGACCTCGTAGCCCTCCATCGCGGCCTGGAGCGCGCAGATGGGGTCGATCTCGGTGACGAGGACGCGCGCGCCCAGGCCGCGAAGGCCTGCGCGCAGCCCTTGCCCACGTCGCCGTAGCCGCAGACGACGCGACCTTGCCGGCGATCATCACGTCGGTGGCGCGCTTGATGCCGTCGACGAGCGACTCGCGGCAGCCGTAGAGGTTGTCGAACTTGCTCTTGGTGACCGAGTCGTTGACGTTGATGGCCGGGACCTTGAGGGTGCCCTTCTTCTCCATCTCGTAGAGGCGGTGCACGCCGGTGGTGGTCTCCTCGGAGAGGCCCGACGATGCCGTCGAGGAGCTGCGGGTGCTTCTCGTGGATGCAGATGCGTGAGGTCGCCGCCGTCGTCGAGGATCATGTTCGGGCCCTTGCCGCCCTCGAAGGCCGTGAGCTGCTGCTCGATGCACCACCAGTACTCCTCCTCGGTCTCGCCCTTCCAGGCGAAGACGGGGACGCCGGTGGCGGCGATGGCGGCCGCGGCGTGGTCCTGGGTCGAGTAGATGTTGCAGCTCGTCCAGGTGACCTCGGCGCCGAGCTCCTTGAGGGTCTCGATCAGCACCGCGGTCTGGATGGTCATGTGGAGGCAGCCGGCGATGCGCGCGCCCTTGAGCGGCTGCGGCGCCGCGTACTCCGTCGCGCAGCGCCATGAGGCCGGGCATCTCGTGTCTCGGCGATCCGGATCTCCTTGCGGCCCCAGTCGGCCAGGGACATGTCGGCGACCTTGTACTTGGCCTCTGTGCCCTTACCGGCGCCCGTCGTGGTCTGAGTCTGCTGTTCCATCGTATTCGGTTCTCTTCTCGTTGGTTGGGGTTTCAGTCGTCTTCCGGGCGACGCGCGACCAGCACCTGCCAATCCAGGTGCCCGTCCGGGCCGTCGCCACAGCGTGACGCGTCGATTCGGGTGATCGAGGGCTCTTCGAGCCCCGCGGCCTCCGCGAAGCGGAGAAGCTCTTGTCCTTCGAAGCCGAGCCACTGGTCGGCCTGCTTGTCGCGCAGGGCTTCGTCGTCGTGGCGCGCGGTAGTCGATGACCACGACCGCGCCGCCCGGCTTCGCGAGGCGCGTGAGCGCGCGTGAGCGCGCGTCCCGGGCGCGACGCGTGATGAAGAACCCGCGCCGCGAAGACCACGTCGGCGCCGCCGCTCTCTTCGACGAGCGAGAGCAGAGACGCGTCGTCGTACTCGCCCTGATGGAGCGTGACGTTGTCGTAGCCGCGGGCCGCGAGGCGAGCGCGGGCGCGGTCGAGCTGCGCTTCTTCGCGGTCGACGCCGATCACGCGCTCGAAGACGGGCGCCAGGACGTCGAGCAGGCTTCCGTCTCCGGTGCCCGCATCCACCGCCAGCTGGCGATGCGCGAGGAGCGGCGCGAGGGCCGTGAGATACGCGGGCAGCTCACTGGGCAGTCCGCGCGCCTCCTCGGTGCCCGGCCTCGAGAAGAACTCGCGCGCGGCCGCTTCGCGCGCGCGGACGACGTCGGCGACGCGCGTGAGGCTCCCGTCCGACTCACAGAGGGCGCGGCCCTCGCGCAGCGCATCGGCGATCACCGGATCGCTGGTGACACCCTCGGCGAGGCGGGCCAGCGCGCGGGTGCCCTGCTTGCGGACCGAGACCAGGCCCGCGCGCTTCAGCGGTGCCACGTGGCGCGAGACCTTGGGCTGTCCCTCGCCCAGCAGCTCGGCCAGCTCCCCGATCGCGAGCTCCTCTTCGGAGCAGAGAGCCAAGAGGCGCAGGCGCACGGGCTCGGCCAAGAGCCGGTAGAGCTCCCACCGGGGTGGGTCTGAAACCGCGGCCGCCAACGCCATCGGCGGATCTATATGCCTTGATTCGCATGAATGCAAATAGATCCCTGTGGGACCGCCAAAAATCACTTATTCAGTGCGGATTTGCGATAGAGTTTCGTCGCGTTGTGGGGGTGGACCCCGCCCGCCGACTGCTCGTGAGACGAACGCGCCACAACCGTCGTCCCTTGTCCCTGTGGATCCTGGCCCTCTTGTCACTGCCGGCCTTCGGTGCCTGCGACGGGGGATGTGGCTGCGGAAAGAGCGCGGTCGCGGAGCTTGTCGAGACGCACGGGACGGTGACCCGGGACTTCGCGGCGAACGAGGGCCAGTGGGAGGCCGCCGAGACCGGCGCCGAGTTTGCCATGGGCGACGCGGTCCGCACGGCAGAGGGCGAATCGTCGGCGAAGGTGGTGCTCACGGGAGGCGGCGGGCTCGAGCTCAACGCCGACACCATCGTCCGATTTCTCGCCGCCGCACCCAACGACCCGGACCAGGGGCGGGTCTCGGTCGAGATGGGTGCCGCGCGCGTCACCGCCGGCGAAGGCGGTCTGGCCATCGCCGGCAACTTCGGCGAGGCGCGGCTGCTCTCCGGCGGCGAGATGCTGATCTCCTCCGCCGACGGCCAGCTCTCCATGGAGGTGCTGATCGGCGCGGCGCGGATCGAGTCGGCGGATGGCGACATCATCGACCTCGGTGAGGGCGAGGAGATCGTGCTCGACGTCGAGCTCGGCGATGTGATCATCGAGGAGATCGACACCGGTCCTCCGGACACCGGCCCGCTCGATGCGGGACCCGACGGCGACGGAGACGCAGGCGAGCTGCTGCTGCCCGAGGTGGCGATCAGCTTCCGAGGCCGCGTCGAGATCGAGGACGATGAAGGCAACTGGAGCCGCCTCGAGCGCGGCACCGAGACCGTACCCGGCGGAAGCCGGCTGCGGCTGCGTCGGCGCGCGCGGGTAGACGCGAGCCGCGATGGGGGCAGCGTGCGCGTGACCGGGCCAGGCGCCGTCACGGTGGGGCCGAGCGCGGAGGTGCTCATGCGCGTCGGAGACGGGCGCGCCGCGGTGAGCGCAGGCGAGACCGACGTGAAAGTCGAGGTGCCCGGCGGTGCTTTCGTCACCCACGGCAGCGACGCCGGCGCTTCGAGCTCGGCGCACGTCGCCAACAACGGCAACGCGACGGTGGCCTCCCGGCGCGGCACGGTGACGCTCCAGGGCCGCTCCGAGAGCTACAGCATCCGCGACGGGGATTCGGGGATCATCCGCGGCGACGGCGTGCTCGACATCACCGGGCGCGCGCCTTCGAGCGCGCACATGGCGGTGAGCGCAGGCGCGAGCGCGACGATTCACTACCCGGGCGGCACGGTGAACGTGCAGGTCCAGTTCGGCGAGAAGTGCGGCGGCGGCGAGGGCGTGGTCGAGGTGGCCCGCGGTGGTTCCTATCGCCGGCCGCAGATGCGGAGCTTCGGCAACGGCAAGGCGAACATCTCGGTGTCGCCCGGCGCGAACCGCTACCGGCTTCGATGCGCGAGCGGTGGCTCGCCGACTGGCGACGCGGTGGCGCAGGGCACGTTGATCGTGCGCCGGGACAGCGGGCGCCAGCAGCTTCCGCGACGACCTTCACGCAACGTGGTCGACACCGACGGCCGGCGTTACACCCTGCTCTATCAGAACATCCTGCCTATCGTGACGGTGCGCTGGCGCGAGGCACCGTCGGCGAGCCGCTACGTGCTGCACGTGGGCGACGAGACCTACGAGTCGAGCTCGGCCAGCCAGACGCTGGAGTCCGGACAGATTTCCGAGGGCACCCACCGCGTGTTCTTCGAGGCCCCCGGGGCGAGCCCCTCCCGCTCGCCGGTCACCACCGTCAACATCCGCTACGACAACGCGACCACCGCGGCCTACATCCGCGATCCCGACCCCGGTTCGGCGGTTTCCGGCACGGTGCGGGTATCGGGCACCTGTGTCGCAGGCTGCACCGTGAGCGCCAGCGGCCAGAACCTGCCGCTAGATTCGGCCCATCGCTTCGGGGGCGAAGTGGCGGTTCCCACCGACCTCGACGCCCTCGCGATACGCATCACCCACCCGCGCACGGGGATCCATTACTATCTCCGTCGCGCCGGAGGTCGCTGAGAGCATGCAGGACGCCATGATCGGCCGGACGGTTCTCGGCCGATACCGAGTCGTTCGCGCCCTCGCCAAGGGCGGGATGGGCGTCGTGTATTTGGCTCGCAGCGAAGGCGCGTCAGGCTTCACCAAGCCGGTGGTCGTCAAGCGCATGGCCTCCGACCTGATGGTCGACCAGAGCATGTCGCGCATGTTCGTGCGCGAGGCACGACTGATGTCGCGCCTGAGGCATCCCGGACTGGTGGGGGTGATCGACTTCGGTGAGGAGAAGGGCGACTACTTGATGATCATCGAGTACGTCCACGGCTACCACCTCGGACAGTGGAATCGCTTCCACAAGAAGGTGCATGGTCCGTTCCCGCCAGACCTCATCATTCACATCATCGTCAAGATGCTCGATGCGCTTCACTACGCGCACAACCTCAAGGGCGACGACGGCGAGCTGCTCCACATCGTGCATCGCGACGTGTCGCCAGCGAACATCCTCATCGACGTGGAGGGGCTGGTGAAGCTCGCCGACTTCGGCGTGGCGCGCAGCACCGATCAGACCGAACAGACCGAGCAGAGCACCATCAAGGGCAAGATGCCCTACCTCGCCCCGGAGCTCTTCCGCCTCGAGGATCCGAGCCCGAGCTCGGATGCCTACGCCTGCGCGGTGGTGCTCCACGAGCTGCTGGTGGGTCGAAACGAGTTCCGCGCGAAGGACGTCGCCACCACCGTCTCGCGCGTCCTCGAGCACACCCCCACCTCGATCCTCGACGCGCGCTCCGACGTCTCCCCCAAGCTCCAGACGGTCCTGGAAAGGGCCCTCGGGAAGACCCCGGATGCGCGCTTCGCTGACGCCGCCGAGCTGGCCTCCGCGCTTCGCGAGGTGCGCCCCGGCACCGAAGAGGAGATGCAGGCGCGCCTGCTCGAGGCGGTGCAGCGCGACTTCAAGGACCCGCGCATCGCCGACGTGATCAGCTTCCCCTCGCTGGCCGAGCGCGAAGAATCCTGGCGCAACCCGCCCATCGTGGCTTCGGATCCGCCGCCTCGGAAGTCGAGCTCTCCGCCGACGGTCGCGGACGGCGGGATCCCGATCTCCGCTCGACCTGGACGACGGCACGCCCGCGACGTCGAAGCGCTCACCCTGGCCCTGGCTCGCGGTCGGGCTGATCGGCGCCGCCGCCATCGCGGCGGCGGCGGTGATCCTCGTCGATCGCATCGGCGCCGACTCCTCCGATCACGAGCAGACCTTCGTCGTGGTTCAGAGCGGCGCGGAAGAGGATGCGAGCGCCACCATGGAGTCGGCAGCCGACGCCAGCGAGGCGCGGCCCCCGGACACGGGCGCCGAGGAAGAGGTCGACGCGGGCGAGGCGAGCGAGCCCAACCCGCAGGGCATGCGCCGCCGATCGCACGCCGGCATGCACGGACCGAACGCCCAGGTGCTGAGCCGCGCCTTCAACGCCCGCCGCGGCGAGGTGGTGGGCTGCTTCCGCTCCCATCCCGCGAGCGCGCCCGAGGACGGCGTGGTGCAGGTCGTGATCACGCTCGCCCCCGACGGCGCCGTCCAGAACGCCTCCGTCGCCCCCGCCAACGTCGGCTCGACCCCTCTCGGCGCCTGCATCACCCAGATCGCCCGCACCACCACTTTCCCCGGCCAGGGCGAGCTCGTGCGGTTCCGGATCCCGGTGCGCGTGACCGCGCAATAGCGCGTCCCACCGCTCGAGGCGTGCGGGGACGCGACGGATTAGTCGCGGCGCAGGTCGACGTTGAGGATGGTCACGCCTTCCTGCTCGATCTGCACTGGGCGGGTCTGGTTGGCGTAGCCGGGGGCGGAGATGACGACTTCGTAGTCGCCGGGCTCGAGGTCGAGCTCGAAGGAGCCGTCCTCGCCGGCGGTGATCTCGTGGTCGCCGGGCGTGACCTGGATGGTGGCGGCGATGGGCTGGCCCCGGAAGGACTGGATCACGCCGCGGAGCTGGCCGCTCGGCAGGTCGCGCTCGAGGGAGACGTTGGACGTGACCGTGCCGCCAGCCGACAGGTCGAGCGCCTCGGTGGACTCGCGATAGCCCTCCGCGCTCACGGTGAGCGTGGCGCCAGGCGCCATCGGCACGTCTTCGATCTCGAAGCCCCCGTCGTCGCCGGTGGTGGCGGGCTCGGGCGCCTCACCCTGGCCTGGCGTGATGGAGACGGTGGCGCCCACGACGGGCTGACCGCCGGCGTCGAGAACGCGGCCGCTGACGGTCGCGACCTCCCCTGCCTCTTCACCTTCTTCGCCACCGCCGCCACCGCCAGTGATCTCCTCGGAGGGCTTGGCGGGTGTCGGGAAGCGGAAGACGAGCCCCACGTTTGCGTGGAAGCGCGGATCGATGGGCATGAGCGGCAGGCGCCCCGTGGTCATGTCGGGTGTCGGATAGCTGCTGACCAGGACGCCGAGGGCGGCCTGAAGCTGGATCGCCCCGTCGGAGTCGAGCCAGAAGCGACCGCCGAGGTCGACGCGCATCGGAGAGGCGCCGATGTCCGGCGCCGCGTCGCCCACCAGCACGTCCCAGGACCACTCCGCCCAGATCTCGCCGGGCCCGAAGCGATAGGCGCCGCCGAGGCCGAGGAGCACGGCGTTCCACTGACTGAGCCCGAGAGACATCTGGTCGGAAGCGCTGAGATCGTTGCCGCCGTTGGCGACCGCCTTCGCGCTGTTGTCGATCCGGAAGCCCGCGTTGAGCGCGAGGCTGAAGTCCGGGGTGATCATGTAGCCGCCGGATGCCTTCAGGTCCACGGTGGTTGCACCGAACTCCAAGCTGGGCGCGTCGGCCCCCGGCACCCAGAGCGTGACCTCACCGCCGAGGATCAGGCCGCCGAGGTCACCACCCGCGCGCAGGATCAGCCGCGGATCGCCGACCAGGCCGTCGTCGGACGCCCCGCCCGCCAGGCTGTGACTGTCGTAGCGGCCGTCCATCTGGAGAGCGACCTGGAGCCAGTCGACGGGCGCCAACGACGCCGCGAAGCGACCCATGATGCGGTGATGGGTATCGTCCATCCCGAGCACGTTGGGGGTCAGGCCGTAACCCGCGCTCGCGCCGATGCCCACGAGCCATGGCGTGGGCCGGGCGAGGAACACCCGGCCGTAGCCCGGCAGCGCGTTGTCCCCGTAGCCGATGCGGGTGTCCGCCGGCTCCTCCGGGCCGTCCTGGGCAGAGGCGGTGCCCCCCACGAACATCAGGACTGCGGCGATAGCCGCGCTCCGCATGATGTTGCTCACCGCGGGCGATGATAGCGAGCCTACCTCTAAAAAACCAAGAGAGTTTCGACGCGGTTCAGGCCCCGAAGCTCTGTCGAAGGTCCGCCCAATCCGCGCGCTGCCGAAGCGGGGCCAAGTCGTCGTCGCCATCGAGGAGGTCGATCTTGTCGAAACCTGCCTTTCTCGCCTGCGCGAGCCAGCCCATCGCTTCTTCGGCGCGTCCTGCGCGGCTCAGCGAACAGGCGACGTTGTAGGCGCGTGTCGGACGGCGATCGATGTCCCAGAGCACCTGCCCGATGGTGGCCGCCGCCGCGTGGTGGCCGCCGCGATAGGCCTTCTCCTCGAAGGCCTCCAGGATGGAGATGTCCACCGACCGACCGCGAGGCGTGTCCAGCACCGCAGCGGCTTCGTCGAATCGTCCCGTGCGCTCGGTCGCGTCGAGGAAGCGCTGCTCGACGAAAGGCCCCTGACGATCGCTCAGTCGCTTGGCGAGAAGCTCGAACGCACCGTCGGCGTCGTCGCCGGCCAGCAGCACCGCGGCCTCGATGCCCACGTCGGGGGGATGGCTGCGCGGCATCTGGTCCAGGCAGGCGCGCGCGCCCGCCGCATCGCCGAGCCCCAGGCGCGCGAGCGTGAGGATGGTGAGCGCGTGGGAGCGGACGACGGGTGACTTGGCTTCAGCCAGGACCTTCTGAGCGTCCATCTCGGCGCCGCGTGCGTCGCCAGCGTCGAGCCGGCGCTGCGCCGTACCCAGCCGACCGAGCAGCGCCTGGTCGGGGCCGACCTCCCGCTCGAGACGAAGCGCGCGCCAGTTCGCGTAGGCGAGGAAGCCGAGTAGCACGGACATGTAGATCTGCTGCAGCGCGACGAAGAGGAGCACCAGGCCCGCGGCGAGCACGAGCGAGATCCAGCGTGCCGCTTTGATCCCGGAGCGGCCGGCGAAGAGCTCGAAGGTGGAGGCCATCACGTTGCCGCCGTCGAGGGGGAGCATGGGGGCGAGGTTCAACACGCCCCAACCGAAGTTCACCCAGAAGGCCGCGAGAAGGCAGAACTCGCCGAAGGACGCGCGACCCGGCACGTGAAGGAAGTCGCCAAAGGAGGGATGCCCTGGGAACACGGCGGCGAGGGAGATCCACGCCGCGATGCCGAAGGCGATCCCCACACCGGGCCCCGCCAGACTGACGACGATGCTTCGGGTCGGCGTGAGCTTCTTGCCCTGCCCGTCCCAGCTCGTGAGCCCGCCGAAGCCGTGGAGCTCGATGCGCGGCCGGAGGCCAAAGACCCGTCCGGCGAAGGCGTGCCCCAGCTCGTGCGCCAGCACGCCGCTGAACACGATGGCGACCCAGGCGAGCAGGCGCTCGATCATGAGCGTTCCGTCCGGTCCATCGACCAGGCCGAAGCCCAGGAACACCGCCAGGATGGCGAAGAAGGGCTGGACCCGAACGGGGATGCCGAAGATGCGGAACGCGATCACAGAGGCCGCCAACCATCGAGCGCGCGCTCGACGAAGTCCAGACGATCCTGCCCCCAGAAGAGCTGATCGTCGACGATGAAGGTCGGCACCCCGAAGACGCCACGCCCGACGGCGCGCTCCGTCTTGTCGCGAAGGGCGGATTTCGCCGCGTCGCTGCGGGTCGCCTCCACCAAGGTGGGCTCCGCTCCGGCGCGCTCCGCACAGGCGCGCAGCACCGCGTCGTCGTCGGGATTGCAATCCTCGACCCAGCAGGCCCGCATCAACGAGGCGATGAGCGCCGGTCGCTTCTCGGCCTCCGCGAGGAGCGTCATGCGAAGCGGCTTCACGGTGCGCAGAGGAAAGCGCGACGGCCAGCGAAGCTCGACCCCGCGCTCCTTCGCCCACCGCTCCATGTCGAGCCTCTGATAGCGGCGCTTGGGCTCGGACATCTCCGCGAGGGGCACCAGCGGCGTGCCGATGGCCTTGAAGAGGCCGCCGAGGAGGATCGGCTCGTAGGCGAGCTCGGCGCCGTGGCGCGTGGCGACATCCGCGACGTCCACCGAGGCCAGGTAGCCGAAGGGCGACGAGTAGTCGAAATAGAAGGCGAGGCGGGGCGCGCTCACCCGATCAACCTAGGGCGGCTCGAGATCCATGCAAACACCCGGCTCCACCCACGCCCGATCGTGCGGATTCGCACGTCCAGCGCTGCCGGCCGCCCCAGCGCTGACGTATGGTCCCTCCCCCATGACCGCGATTTCGTTCGAGACTCACCCCGATCGCTACAGGCACTGGAAGCTCACGGTAACGGGCCACACGGCCCACCTGACGATGGGCGTCGAGCTCCACGGCGGGCTCCGCGACGACTACGAGCTGAAGCTCAACAGCTACGACCTCGGCGTCGACATCGAGTTGGCCGACGCGGTGCAGCGCCTTCGCTTCGAGCACCCCGAAGTGCGCACGGTGGTGATCGACAGCGCCATCGAGCGTTGCTTCTGCGCTGGCGCGAACATCCCGATGCTCGGCAGCTCCACCCACAGCTTCAAGGTCAACTTCTGCAAGTTCACCAACGAGACGCGCCTCTACATCGAGGACGCCTCCAGGCACAGCGGCCAGAAGTACCTCGCGGCGGTCGCGGGGCCGTGCGCGGGCGGCGGCTACGAGCTCGCGATGGCGTGCGACGAGGTGCTCCTCATCGACGACGGGTCGAGCGCGGTGAGCCTGCCCGAGGTGCCGCTCCTCGCCGTGCTGCCGGGCACCGGCGGGCTCACTCGGCTGGTCGACAAGCGCAAGGTGCGCCGAGACCGCGCGGACGTCTTCTGCACGACCGAGGAGGGCATCCGCGGAAAGCGCGCCGTCGAGTGGGGCCTGGTCGACGCGATCGCGCCGCGTAGCAAGTTCGACGACGCCATCGCCGAGCGGGCAGCGCTCCTGTCGAAGCAGAGCGAAGGGCTGACGAAGGGTCAGGGCATCGTCCTCGGCCCCCTCGAGCCGAAGGTCGAGACGAGCGACGAAGGCGTGACCACCGTCGCCTATCGACACGTGCAGCTCTCGGTCGACCCGAGCAAGCGCACCGCCGTGCTCACGATCAGCGCTCCGAGCGACGCGCAGCCCGAGAGCGCCGAGCAGATCCAGAAGGCGGGCGCCGACGCAGTGGTCGCTCCGCGCGTTCCGCGAGCTCGACGACGCGCTCTTGCGACTGCGGGTCAACCACGGCGACATCGGCCTGGTGGTCGTTCGGACCCGCGGCGACGCGGAGGCGGTCCTCGCGGCCGACCAGAGCGCTCTTGCGACAACCGCAGAGCACTGGCTCGCGAACGAGATCCTGCGGCTGCAGGCGCGGGTGCTCCGCCGCCTCGACCTACACCGCGAAGAGCTTCTTCGCGCTCGTCGACGAAGGCTCCTGCTTCGCCGGCTCGCTCTTCGAGCTCGCGCTCGCCGCCGACCGCAGCTACATGCTCCAGGACGACGACGGTGAGGTCGCGGTCCGGCCGGAGCCCACAACGGCGGTCGCTTTCCGATGAGCCACGGCCTCTCGCGCCTCGCCGGCCCGCTTCTCGGCGCGCCCGGAGCAGGTCGGGCAGGTGCTCGAGCGGGCGAGGCGCATCGCCACCGAGGACGCCGAGGAGCTCGGCCTGATCACCGTCGCCGCCGACGACATCGACTGGGAAGACGACGTGCGCATCGCCATCGAGGAGCGCGTGAGCCTGAGCCCCGATGCGCTGACCGGGATGGAGGCGAGCCTGCGTTTCCCCGGCCCCGAGACCGCTCGAGAGCAAGATCTTCGCGCGCCTGTCGGCGTGGCAGAACTGGATCTTCCAGCGCCCGAACGCGGTCGGCCCACAGGGCGCGCTCACGAAGTACGGCGAGCCCGACCGCCCGATCTTCGACTGGACGCGCTGCTGAGCCAAGCTCGGTGTGAGTGTGTGCGCGTGAGCCTCGACACGTTAGCGCACTCCCAGCGCCGCGCCACCTGCGCTGCGCGGCCCCTTCACGCGGCAAATGCCGCGCTACGGCGCGGCTCCGTTTCGGTGGCGCTCCGCCTTCTTCGAGAGCCTGAGCGCCGACACGTGAGTCACCACACTGGGAGGGGGACGCTTTTGCTCGTGATCGCACTAACTTGAGTGGCATGTCGCTCACGGATTCGATCCCGAACAACGTCGACCTCGGCTCCGACCGCAAGCTCCTGCGCGCGCTCGAGAAGTGGCAGCCGAACTTCATCGCAGTGGTGGCTCGACATGGGCCCCGACGGCTTCCAGCAGGACGACATCTGGCTGCGCACCGCGTCTCAGCGTCGAGTCCGAAGGGCTGGGCGCACTACGACTACGTGCAGCATGCCCGACTACCGCTGGGGCATCTTCCTCACGCCGCGCAACGGCGAGCGCACCGTCAACTTCGGCGACAACGCCGGCAACAGGCTTGGAACGAGGTGCCCGGCGAGCTCCGCGGCATCCTCCGCCGCATCATCGTGACGCAGGCCGACACCGAGCCGGCGAGCGTCGAGCAGCAGCGCCAGCTCGGCAAGTCCGCGCCGTCGCTCTACGACCTGCGCAACCTCTTCCAGGTCAACGTCGAAGAGGGCCGTCACCTGTGGGCGATGGTCCACCTGCTCCATCAGTACTTCGGGCGCGACGGACGCGAGGAGGCCGAAGCGCTCCTCGAGCGGCGCAGCGGTGACGCGGACAAGCCCCGCATCCTGCAGACGTTCAACGAGACCACCGACGAGTGGCTCTCGTTCTTCTGCTTCACGATGTTCACCGACCGCGACGGCAAGTATCAGCTCGCCGCGCTCTCGGAGAGTCCGGCTTCGACCCGCTCGCGCGCGCGACGCAGTTCATGCTCACCGAGGAGGCGTTCCACCTCTTCAGCGGCGAGACCGGCGTCGACCGCATCGTTCGCAGCGCGGCGCGGAGCCGACGAGGCAGGACCCGAACGAGTGACGCGCGCGCCCAGGGCGGCATCGACCTGCCGACCATCCAGAAGTGGATCAACTTCTGGTTCTCGAGCGCGGTCGAGCTCTTCGGCGGCGAGATCAGCAGCGAACGCGGCCGACTACTTCGCGACCGGCCTCAAGGGCCGCTACCGCGAGCAGAAGAAGTACGAGGACCACCGCGCCCTCGAGGAGATCTACAGCGTCAACGTGCTCGAGGACGGCCACCTGACGAACCGAAGAGGTCCCGCTCCGCAACGCCATCAACGAGGTGCTCCGCGACGAGTACGTCGCCGACTGCGAGCGCGCGTGCCGCAAGTGGAACCGCACCATCGCCGACGTGGGCTACACGGGCTTCGAGCTGAAGCTCCCGAACCGCCGCTTCAACCGCACCATGGGCATCTACGCGGACGCCCACTTCGACCTCGACGGCAACCCCATCTCCGCCGAGGAGTTCGAGAAGCACCGAAACGAGTGGCTCCCGACCGCGGAAGACCGCGACTACGTCAAGTGCTGCATGAAGCCCGTGTACGAGCCCGGCAAGTTCGCTCACTGGATCGCCCCGCCCAGCAAGGGCGTCCACGGCCACCCCTTCGAGTACGAGTACGTGAAGTTCAACCGCAACTGATTCTGGTACCGTTCCTCGCATGAGCGAAGGGACGGGGTTCCGGCAGAAGTACCTCGATCACGAAGAGCTGACGGCGCAGGTGAAGGCCTGGGCCGAGGCGCACCCGGACGTGGTGCGCCTCGAGTCGCTGGCGGTGACCGCCGAGGGTCGCGACATCTGGCTGCTCACCATCGGTCCCGATCCGGACGTCACGCGTCCGGCGGTCTGGGTCGACGGGAACATGCATGCCTCGGAGCTCGCAGGCTCGTCGGTGGCTCTCTCCATCGCCGAAGACTTCATCCGGCTTCACACCGAGGACGGCGCGATGCACGGCCTGCCCCCGCACGTGCTCGAGTTCCTGCGGGGGGTGAAGCTCTTCGTGCTCCCGCGCATCTCGCCGGACGGTGCGGAGGAGGTCCTCAACGTCGGCAGATGGGTCCGTTCGGTGCCGAAGACGGGCCGCGAGGGGAAGTCGGCGCCCTACTGGCGGGCGCAGGACCTCGACGGCGACGGCGCGTCGCTGCTCATGCGGATCGAGGATCCCGCCGGCGAGTACGTCGAGGTGGACGGGATGATGGCGCCTCGGGAGATCGAAGACCCGCCGCCCTACTACCGCGTCTTCGCCGAGGCGGTGATCGCGAACTGGAACGGACGGGACATCCCGGACCCGCAGCTCTACGATGACACCTATCCCGATCTGAACCGCAACTTCCCCTTCGACTGGGCGCCCGAGCACGAGCAGGTGGGTGCGGGCGACTATCCCGGCAGCGAGGTGGAGTCGCGCGCGGTGATCGACTTCGCGATCGATCATCCGGAGATCTGCGCGTGGGTGAACCTGCACTGCTTCGGCGGTGTCTTCATCCGGCCCTGCGGCGATCGGCCCGACAACAAGATGGACGCGCGGGACCTCGCCATCTATCGCCAGCTCGGCGCGTGGGCAAAGGACATCACCGGCTACCCGATGGTGAGCGGCTTCGAAGAGTTCACCTACAGCCCCGAGACGCCGCTCCGGGGCGACCTGAGCGAGTGGGCCTACGCCATGCGTGGCGCGATGGCCTACGTCTGCGAGCTGTGGGACCTGTGGGCACGCCTCGGTCACGAACGCCCGAAGCGCTTCGTGGACCACTTCTCCAAGATCGGCCGCAAGGAGATCGTGGGCTTCCGAAAGTGGGACCAGGAGGTGAACGCCGGGCGCGTCGTGCGGCCCTGGAAGAGATCCAGCATCCACAGCTGGGTGAGGTCGAGGTCGGTGGCCTCGATCCGCGCGTGGGCGTCTGGAACCCGCCCTACGATCTCCTCGCCGAGGTCTGCGAGAAGCAGAGCGCCATGTGGTTCCGCGTGGCGGCGATGGCGCCACGCCTCGACCTCGAGGTCGACGCTCCACAGCAGGCCGGCGAAGCGAAGGTGGTCAGCGCGCGCATCTCGAACGTCGGCTATCTGCCCACCTACGTGACCCACGCGGGTAAGAAGCTCGACCACAACGAGGGGCTGTGGGCGGAGGTCGAAGCGCACGGCGTGGAGATCCTGGCGCCCATCGGCGGACGGATGGAGCTGGGCCATCTCGAGGGATGGGGCCACGGCTTCCACAGCGGGGAGGCCTCGGTTCACTTCGTCCGCGGCAGCGGCTCCAGCAACGCGAAGAAGCTCAGTTGGACGGTCCGCGGCGAGGGCACCCTGAAGCTCCGCATCGGCAGCCGTCGCGTCGGATGGATCGAAAAGACGATCGAGCTCTAGCTTCGTCGGGCGAAGCTGGAGCGGCCACCGGCCGCGACCGAGGCCGGGTGCTCTCTGTGCACTTCGGTCGCAGCGCCAACTGCAGCTCCGTCGGCAGCGTCGTCGACGTGCTCTTCCTGAGCAGCGTCGCCGGCACGGCGATTCTGGGCGCGCTGGCGGTGTATCTGGGGAATCAGGCGGAGACGGAGACGGACACAAACGCGGACGCGGACGCGGAGACGGACTCGGACGCGGAGACGGACTCGTGAACGGGAACGGGAACGGGAACGGGAACGGGAGTGGGAACGGGAACGGGAGCGGGAACGGGAACGGGAACGGGAGCGGGAACGGGAGCGGGAACGGGAGCGGGAGCGGGAGCGCGAGCGGGAGGCCGCGGCCCGAGAAATTCGGCGCGCTCGTTCCCCTCGCGCACCCGCCGGCGCTGGTCGCCGTCGACCGCGTCCTCGCCGCGAAGATCGGCGTCGATCCCGGCGCGCTCTGGGACGAGGCGGATCCAGGGCTCGCGGTGCGCGCGCTCACCGCGCCCACCGAGGTGCACGTGGCCGCGACCGAGCGCTGTCCTGCAGGGTGTGCCGGCTGCTACGCCGACGCCAAGCCCGAGGGTCACGAGCCGTCTTTCGAGGCGCTCTGTGCGCGCCTCGACGCCCTCGCCGCCATGCGCGTCTTCTCCGTCGCCTTCGGCGGCGGCGAAGCCGCGCTCCGCAGCGACATCGGTGCCCTCGCCCGCCACGCGCGCGCGGTCGGCCTCACCCCCACCATGACCACCAGCGGCCTCGGCATCACCGAGGCGCGCGCCCGCGACCTGACGGCCTTCGCCCAGATCAACGTCAGCTGGGACGGACCTGCCGCGCTCTACCAGGGCGTGCGTGGATGGGACGGCGCGCCCGTGGCCGAGCGCGCCATCGCGCATCTGAGCGCCGCCGGCATCCTGGTCGGCGTCAACACCGTGCTCACCCGCCACAACTATCCGCACCTCGCGGAGATCGCCCGCGGCGCCGAAGCCCTCGGCGCCGTCGAGCTCCAGCTCCTGCGCTTCAAGCCCTCCGGGCGCGGCCGCCTCGACTACCTCGCTTCGCGCCTCACCCCACGGCAGGTGGACGCCTTCGGCGCCACGCTCCGTGCGCTCGCTCAGGCCGTCGCACCCGCGCTCCGCATCGACTGCGCCCTCGTTCCCTTCCTCGCCGCGAGCCACGAGGTGCGCCCGGAGGATCTCGAGCGCTTCGCCGTCTCGGGCTGCGAGCCGGGGCGCTCGCTGATGACCCTGGACGCCCGCGGCGCAGTGAAGCCCTGTAGCTTCTGGGAAACCGACGCGGACCCGCGACCGCCAGCCGAGGCGTGGCGCGATTCGGAGACCCTCGAGCGCTTTCGCGATTACGTCGCCCGGATGCCCGAGCCCTGCGCGAGCTGCGACTTCGTCCAGAGCTGCCGCGGCGGATGCCGCGTGGTCGCCGGGCGCGCGGCGAGCCCCTTCACGCCCGATCCGGAGTGCCCGCGCGTGCGCGCCGCGTCCGGGTGAACGTCACGCGCTCGGATCGCGCCCTCGCTTCTCGTCGAAGTGCCGCACCACCAGGTCGCGAACCCAGGTGCGGTAGGCCTCCGTGGCATCGGGATCGTCCGCCAGGCCGGCGGCCACGAAGGCACCCTTTTCGAAGACGCTCATGCCCAGCACCACGTGGCTGAGCATGATGAGCATGAAGGTGGTATCGCGCAGGTCGGAGGCGCCGTGGTCGCGCTCGCGGATCGCGTGTGCCATCTGCGCGAGATAAGCGAGCGGCTCCTCCTTCTGCATCTCGCCCTCGGGGTCGGCGAGGGCGAGCCAGGTGAGGAGGCGCCCATGACCCTCATCGACCATCACCTCGAAGGCGCGGTCGAGGAGCACGCCGGTGCCGCGCTCGTGATCCTCCAGAACGCGGAGCCCACCTGCGAGCTCCGCCCAGAGGCTCTCGAGGGCGCGCCGCACCACCGCCGCGACCAACCCATCGCGGCTGCCGAAGTGATGGAGGATCGCCTGATGCGACACGCCGAGCTCCTTGGCGAGGGTGGTGAGCTTGAGGGCATCGGGCCCCGACCTCCGCAGCTCCTCGTCGGCGGCGTCGAGGATCCGCTGCCGCGCCTCCTCCCCACTGAGCCGTTTTCGCTTTTTCGCCATGTGGCCCTTGACCCCTGTAGCGGATGACTTACCTACAGAGCTGTAACTTACACTCTCGTAAGTCGCCTGACCAGGGGAAAAAGACCATGGAAAACGAGAATTTTCGTCCGTTGGAAGCGCTTCGGGGGGTCCGAGGCATCCTCACCGATCCGACCCGAACCGAGGAGGCGTTCCGGATCATCCGCGCCGTCGACGCGGGGGGGCTCGACCGGCTTCACGCCCGTTTCCGCCAGTCGCCGAAGGGACGGCTGCTGCTGAGCGAGCGCCCTTCCCTGCTGTCCAAGCTCGAGGACCGGGAGGCGCTCGCGGCGATGCCCGAGGGCAGCCTCGGGCGCGCCTATCTCGCGTTCTGCGACGCGGAGGGGATCACTCCCGGCGGCCTCGTGGACGCGAGTCACTTCGACGACGTGGACCCCGGGATCGATCCCGAGGTGCGCTACGTCGCGGACCGCATGCGCGACGCGCACGATCTCTGGCACGTCGTGGTCGGCTGCCGCACCGATCTCGCGGGCGAGCTCGCCATCCTCGCCTTCACCACCGCCCAGACCGAGAGCGTCGGCGTCGCGGTGCTCACCCTCGCGGGCTATGCCCGCTCCTTCACGCTCCCGAAGGAGCTCGGCGGCGAAGGACGCCGGCTGGTCAAGGCCGCGTTCCTGCGCGCCAGAAACGCGGCCTTCTTCCCGGTCGTGCACTGGGAATCGCTCCTGTCGCGGCCGCTCGACGAGGTCCGCAACGAGCTGAACGTCGAGCCGGTCCCGGCGTACGCAGCCTATTACGTCGCCGACATCGCAGCCGCCGCCTGATGCGGCAGGCGTCGGGCACGGGCACGGGCACGGGCAGGAGCCCGAGGGCTTTGTCATCACCGTGCTACGGCAGGACGTCGTTCAGCGGCTCGATCGCGGGTGGCAGGTCGGTCTCGCCGAGGGCCTGCCGGAGGTTGATCTCGATCATCCGGCTGAGCTGCGTCAGCGGCAGGTCGCCATCGTCGAAGCCGAAGGGCTCTTCGAGGGAGTCACCGAGCGCGTCGAGGCCGAGGAAGGCATAGGCGACGAAGGCGACGACCGCCGGCGTGACCATGCCGAGGCTCTGGACGAGCCCGAAGGGGAGCATGAAGCAGTAGACCGCGACGATGCGGTGGAGGAGCACCGTGTAGGCGTAGGGCACGGGCGTCTTGAGGATGCGCTCGCAGCCGCCCTGGACGTCGGCGTTGATCTCGAGGCAGGCCTCGAGTCGCGGCAGGTGCATCACGTGGACGAGGCCGCGCTGCCAGAGCTCGCGATACCTCGCGCCGATGTGCTCGAGGATGGTGATCGGGCGGTTGTGGCTGTCCTCGAGCTGCGTCATCAGCTCGGGAGCGAGGAAAGGCGCGAGCTCGTCGAGGTGCTTCTGTCCGCGCAGGTGCAGCCTCAGGGCGTGCACGTAGCCCATCATCGCGTAGGTGAGGCCGCGGTGGATCTCGCGGATCTCCTCGGCCGACGCGACGTTCGCCTCGCCACCGTCACGCTCCGGCACGGGCCCGATGAGCATCTGGTGCTCGCGCGCCATGGTGCGGGCGTTGTTGACCAGCTTCCCCCAGAGCTTGCGGCCCTCCCAGAAGCGGTCGTAGCTGGCGTTGTTGCGGAACCCGAGGAAGATCGAGAGCGCGAGGCCGACGAGAGAGAAGGGAACGATGGTGAGCTCGAGATTGAAGAAGTCGAGCTTCACCTCCATGTAGGTGATCACGAACGCGGTGAGCGTCACCGTCAGCCAGCGCCGCCACATGTCGCGGATGGGCGTTCCGCGCGTGTAGAGGATGATGCGGAGCCAGGTGTGTTTCTCGGGTACCAGCATCGAAGCGGCGGATGGTACCGGAAAACGATCGGGTGACTACCCCTCGCGGCGAAGCGCGCGCTCGACGAATCCGAGGCGATCCTGTCCCCAGAACATCTCGTCACCTACGAAGAAAGTCGGTGCGCCGAAGACGCCGCGTGCGAGCGCCTCGTCGGTGCGGGTCCGTAGCTCCATCTTGATGGCGTCGTCGCTCGCGCGCGCCACGCACGCGTCGCCGTCGACGCCCGCACGGCCGAGCGCCTCGGCGACGACGGATGGGTCGGTCACGTCCTCGCCCCGCACCCAGTAGCTCTCGAAGAGCGCGCGCGTCGCCGGCACGCGCGCCTCGACACCTGCGGCGAGGAGCGCGCGCATGGCGAGGACCGTGCGCCGCGGATGCGCCTCGGGGATCGAGAGCGGCACCTCGAAGAACGCCGCCCAGCGGCGCATGTCGAGGAAGTTGTGACGCTTCTTGGCCTCGCTCATGGCTTCGTTCGGGTCGAGGTTGCCGAGCGCCTTGAGGACGCCGCCCAGGAGGAACGGCTTCCACACGACCTCCGCCCCCGCGCGCGCCGCCACCGACGCGATCTGGGTCGAGCCCAGATACGCGTAGGGGCACACGACGTCGTAGTAGATCTCGACGCTCTTGGACGAGGCGCGGGGCGATCCGCTCATCACACGGTGGCGAAAGCCGCTTCGGGCAGGTCGATGGCGGAGCTGTCGCCGAAGGAGAGGATCTTCGCGTCGGCGACGACGTGGGGCAGGACGTTGTGGGCGAACCAGATCGCCGACGCCTTCTTGCCCTCGTAGAACATCCAGTCGTCGTCGGACTCGCGAACCTTCGACTGCGCCTCGTGGGCGATGGCGGCGCCATCGAGGAGGAGCCAGCCGACCGAGAGCTCGCTCATCATCTCGAGGAAGCGCCGGGCCGACGCGGGCACCTTCTCGACCTCCCCCGCCTGGAACCAGGCGAGGAACTGCATGGCGGAGCCGGCGACGGCTTCGTGCGCCTTCTCGAGGAGCTTCACCGACGGCCCGAGCACCGGATGCTCCTTGTGCGCCGACGCGAACTTCACGATGTCGCCGAGGTACTCCTGGGCGTTCTTGCCGCCGCCCTGGCCGAGCTTGCGGCCGACGAGGTCCAGCGCCTGAATGGAGTTGGTGCCTTCGTAGATGGAGAAGATCTTCGCGTCGCGCAGGTACTGCTCGAGGGGCCAGTCCTGCAGGTACCCGGCGCCGCCGAAGACCTGGATGCCGACCTCGCAGATCTGGAAGGCCTGGTCCGAGGAGTACGCCTTGACGAGCGGCGTGAGGAGATCGACCTGCCCCTTGTGATAGGCGGCGCTCTCGTCGTCCTTGCCCGCGAGCATCTTCACCCGATCCTGATGCATCGTGAGCTTGAGGATCAGGGCGCGGATCCCTTCGACCTTGGCCTTCATCTCGAGGAGCATGGTGCGGACGTTGGGGTGCTGGATGATCGGTACGCGCTCGGCGGCCGGATCCTTCCAGTCCTTCACGCTCGGCCCCTGCCTGCGCTCCTTGGCGTAGTCGAGGGTGTTCAGATAGGCGCTGCCGGCGATGGCGAGGCCCTGGATGCCCACGCCGATGCGGGCGAAGTTCATCATCTTGAACATCTGGCGCATGCCCTGGTGGGGCACGGTGCCGACCAGCTCGCCGATGCAGCGGCCCTCGTCGCCGAAGTTCAAGACCGCGGTCGCCGAGCCGTTGATGCCCATCTTGTGCTCGATCGAGGCGACGGTGACGTCGTTGTCCTCTGTGAGGGTGCCGTCGTCGTCGACACGCACGCGGGGAACGATGAAGAGGGACAGGCCCTTGGTGCCCTTCACCGCGCCTTCGATGCGGGCGAGGACCAGGTGCACCACGTTCTCGGCGAGATCGTGATCGCCGCCGGAGATGAAGATCTTGGTGCCCTTGATGCTGTAGGTGCCGTCGTCGTTCGGCGTGGCGCTGGTGGTGGCGCTGCCGACGTCGGAGCCGGCGTGGGGCTCGGTGAGACACATGGTGCCGCCCCAGGTGCCATCGAACATGCGATGGGCGAAGAGCTTCTGCTGACGCTCGGTGCCGAACTCGCCGATCACCTCGCCCGCGCCGTGCGCGAGGCCCGGGTACATGTTGAAGGCGGTGTTGGAGCCGGAGAGCATCTCCTCCGCCACCGCGGCCACGGTGGTCGGCGCGCCCTGGCCGCCGTGGTGCTCCGACAGGGCGAGTGAACGCCAGCCGGCTTCGTAGAGCTTCTTCCACGCGTCCTTGAAGCCCTCGGGGGTGATGACGCGTCCGTCGACGATCTTGCACCCCTGGCGATCACCGATCTGGTTGAGCGGGCCGGTCACTTCGCGCGCGAAGCGATAGACCTCGTTCAACACCATATCGACCTCGTCCCGTCCCCATTCCTGGAAGGGTTCCTTTTGAAGGACGTCGGCCAGGCCGAGCTGCTCGAAGAGGACGAAACGGATCTCGCGTAGATCCGCCTTGTAGCGATTCATGGGCTGGGACACGGGGGAGACCTCCGAATGGGGACCGGCGAGCCACCGAGTGAATCGCCATTCAGAGAAGTAGTCCCAGTGCTGCGCCGCGTCAATAGGCCCTTTTCACCTCAGGGGCGGCGGAAGCGCAGGGCGGCGAAGGCCAGGAAGAGGGCCAGCGCCCACAAGGGCGGGTTGCCGGTCGGGGACAGGCCGGGCGTGGCGCAGCCGCAGCCGCTGTCGCGGGCGCGCATTTCCATTCCGCCATCGCTGCAGTCGAAGCCGATGGGGCAGAGGGTGGCGTCCGGCCCGGCGTCGATGGTGCCAGCGTCGCCCCCCATCCCGGCGTCGGGCATCGGGCGATTGATCGGGGCGCAGGCGCCCATGGCGCATTCCTGACCGGGCGGGCAGACCGCGCCGATGCAGGCGTCCTGACAGGTGCCGCCCGCGCACGCCTGGCCGGCCGGGCAGGTGACGGTGGAGCAGCCGGAGGGCACGCAGCGGCCCTCGGCGTTGCACTCCATCCCCGATTCGCAGGGCGTGTCGGGGCAGCGGGGCACGCAGGCGCCGTCGTCGCAGACGGTGCAGTCGTCGCAGGTCAGGGTCGCGCAGATGTCGAGGCACTGACCCGAGCGGCAGGAGAGGGGCTCGGGACAGACGACGCCTTCACAGGCATCGACGCAGCTGCCCGCCATGCAGCGCTGGCCCTCGTCGCACTCCACCCCGTCGCAGCCCTCGTCCAGACAGCGGCCGGCGCTGTTGCAGATCTGCCCATCGGGGCAGCCGCCCTCGAAGCACAGGGGCGTGCAGACGCCGCGCTCGCAGACCGAGAGCTCGCCGCAGATTCCGTCGCCCTCGTCGGTCATCCCGTCGCAGTCGTTGTCGAGAGAGTCGCAGACCTCGTCGGAGGCCCCGATGATGGGCAGGCAGGAGATGCCGGAGCCGACGCACTGCGTGAGCCCGTCGCCGCAGACGCCGGTCATGCCGGTGTCACAGGTGTCGCCGGCCTCCGGGCAGATGACGGATCCGGAGCGGATCTGGAAACGCCACACGCCCGGCTCGTCCACGTTCGACTCGGTGCAGAGGATGGTGTGGATCATCTCGGTGCGCGAGCCCATGATCTCGACGAAGTCCGTCAGGTTGCCGGCGTCGAAGCCGGACTGAGCCGGGACGCAGGTGTCGAAGCCCGGCATCGGATCGCAGAAGCCGTCGGCGCCGCCGCTGGCGTCGCCGGTGTGCCACTCGCAGCGGTTGAAACGGAACTCCACGTCGAAGTCGCCCCCGGCGCCGCAGCCGTCGGTGGCGGCGCTGAGGATGAGCTGGAAGTTCATCTTCTTGTCGTCGTGACAGGCGAAGTAACCGACGTCGTTCCAGGTCACGACCATCAGGCCGTCCTCGAGGTGCCACCACACGCCGTTGTCCATCGGATCGGAGCAACCGAGGGAGCCGTCGAAGCCGGAGCAGGCTGCACCGCGGATGTCCACGTCGGCCCAGTAGGGCGCGATCATCGGCTGGTCGGCGATCGGGAAGGGATCGGGGGTGTACTCGAAGAGCGACTCGGTGAAGGAGATGTTGCCGTTGGTGTTGACGTACGCAGACGTGTGGCGCCGACCGTAGAAGTCGAGCCCGGAGGGGAAGGCGGGCGTGAGGTCGATGATCGACGACGAGCTGTCGTCGTTTGGCGACAGGCACTCGGTGCCGAAATCGCGCGCGCCACCGAGGCCGGTGAGGAGCGGGGCCTGTGCGCTCGCGGACAGCGAGAGGAGCAGGACGAAGCAGGTGAGTGCCAGCGCGAGGGCGAGTCGCCGAGGATCAAGAGTTGCGGCCATCGTTAAGTCTCTCCAAGAGGGCGCGGCACTATAGCGGAAGCGCGTCGGAATGCATCCCGGAGCAATCGTGCTATCCCGCCCCTCCTCGCCTCGGCGAGATGCTTTGGAGCGCTTCGATGACTCTTAATCGGATTCTTCTCGTCGTGCTGTTCGGCGCGGCGTTCGGCGCGGTCGGCTGTACCACCGGAGGGACCGGCCGAGACGCCAGCCTCGACTCGGGCGTTGGCGACACCAGCACCGCGGACACCAGCATCGTGGACACTGGGACCGGCGCCGACACCGGCACCCTCGACACGGGCACCACGGACTCCAGCACCATGGACACCGGGACGGCCGACTCCGGCATGACCGGCGACGCCACCATGGACGCCTCGATGGACGCCACCGCCGATGCGCTCAGCGATGGCGGTCTTCCAGTCGGCGCGGCGTGCACTGCCAGCTCCGAGTGCGCCTCGGGCATCTGCATCATCGGTCGCTGCCAGCCCCCCTCCTGCACCAACGGCATTCAGGACGGCACCGAGACCGACCTCGACTGCGGCGGCTCCTGCATGGGCTGCCCGCCCGGCGACATGTGCATGATGGATTCCGACTGCTCGAGCATGATCTGCGACCCGGACAACACCTGCCACGTCCCCTCGTGCACCGACGGCGTCCTGAACCGGGACGAGACGGACATCGACTGTGGCGGCTCCATGTGCAGCGACCGGTGCCCGGTGGGCGACATGTGCTCGGTGGGCAGCGACTGCGAGACCGGTAGTTGCATGGGTGGTGAGTGCCAGATGCCGTCCTGCGTCGACGGGGTGATGAACGGCTCGGAGACGGACATCGACTGCGGAGGCCCCCTGAGCGCCGGGTGCCCGCGCTGCGCAGACTTCCGCATGTGCAGCCGCGCGCGGGATTGCATGGCCAGCACCTGCACCATGGGTTACTGCGGCAGCAACCCCTGCGTCCCCTTCGGGAGCGACACCTTCGGCTACACCGGCTGCTCCTACACGCCGCCCACCCTGCCCTGCCCCGACATCAGCAGCACGGGCACGGCGACCAGCCTCGGCGACGACGATTACACGGCCGTGCCCATCGGCTTCGACTTCGACTTCTACGGGACCTCGTATTCGATGGTGAACATCGAGTCGAACGGCGGGCTCAGCTTCGGCACCGGCGACCTCAGCACCGGCCTGTCCTGCCCCTGGCCGTCCACCAGCACCTTCTCGCCCGAGACCTTCATCGCGGCGTTCTGGGACGACCTCGACCCCACCACGTCGGGAAGCAATGTCTGGTACGAGACCCGTGGAGGCGCCGGCAGCCACGAGCTCATCGTCCAGTGGGACACGGCGCGCTTCTTCGGCGGCACCACCAACCTCGTCTTCACCGTGGTCCTCACCGAGGGGTCGAACGACATCCAGGTCTGCTACGTCGACACCAACGTCGGGGACGCCACCTACGACGCAGGCGCCAGCGCGGCCGCCGGAATCCAGGGCTCGGCCACCGACTACAACGATTTCAGCTGCGACATGCCCGACCTCACCGACGGCCTGCTGGTGCGCTACATCCACCCCTGATACAGAGCGCGCATGCGGATCGAACGGCATCTGGATGCGCTCGCCTCCCGGGTCATCGAAGAGACCACCGGCGAGAAGGCGCCCGCGCTCCTGCGCGCGGCCAAGGACGAAAAGCACGGCGACTATCAGATCAACGCGGCGATGCCGCTCGCGAAGAAGCTGAAGAAGGCGCCGCGAGAGATCGCAGCGCCACTCGCCGAGGCGCTCGCCGAGGAAGAGGCGATCCTCTCGGCCGAGGTCGCGGGGCCCGGCTTCGTGAACCTGCACCTCGATCCGGCTTGGATCGCCGCGCGCCTGAGCGAGGACCTGGCGGACGAACGGCTGGGGATCGAGAAGGCGGAGGCGCCCGAGAAGATCGTCGTCGACTTCTCGAGCCCGAACATCGCCAAGCAGATGCACGTGGGGCACCTGCGCTCGACGATCATCGGCGACGCCATCTGTCATCTGCTCCGCGCCATCGGCCACGAGGTCATCGGCGACAACCACCTCGGCGATTGGGGCACGCAGTTCGGGCTGCTCATCGTGGGGATGCGCGAGTGGGGCGACGAAGCGGCGCTCGAGAAGGACGCCATCGTCGAGCTCGAGCGCGTCTATCGGCTGGCGAGCGACAAGGCGAAGAGCGACGAGGCCTTCGCCGCGTCGGCGCGGGCGGAGCTGGCGAAGCTCCAGGCGGGGGACGCCGACAACCTCGCCCTCTGGAAGAGGTTCGTCTCGGCGACGCGTGTCGCCCTCGACCGCGTCTACGACAAGCTCGGGGTCAGCTTCGACGAGTGGCTCGGCGAGAGCGCGTACCACGACGCGCTGCCAGGCGTGGTCGACCTGCTCCTGGACGAGGGCATCGCGCGCGGGGACGACGGAGCGATCTGCGTCTTCTGGCACGACAAGGACGCGGACGTCGTGCCCAAGAAGCTCCGCGAGCAGCGCAACGCCGACGGCGAGCCCACGCCCTTCATCATCCGGAAGAAGGACGGGGCCTATCTCTACTCGACCACCGACGTCGCGACGGTGCTGTACCGGCGGGACCACTTTCACGCCGACCGCGCCATCTACGTGGTGGACAAGCGCCAGGGCAAGCACTTCGAGGAGCTCTTCACCACGGTGAAGCTCATGGGCGTGGAGATGCGCCTCGAGCACGTGGGCTTCGGGATGGTGCTCGACGAGCGCGGCAAGCCGATCAAGACGCGCGACGGAAAGGCGATCACGCTGGAGTCGCTCCTGGACGAGGGCGTCGAGCGCGCCAAGGCGCTGATCCTGGAAAACCAGGAGAAGCTGCGCATCGACCCGTCGGACATCGACCAGGTCGCGGAGGTGCTGGGCATCGGCGCCATCAAGTACGCCGACCTGCACCAGAACCGGAACACGGATTACCAGTTCGACTGGGAGAAGATGATCTCCCTGTCGGGCCACAGCGGCCCCTACATCAACTACGCGTATGCGCGGGTGCGGAGCATCTTCGCCAACGCGGGCGTGCCGCTCGAGAGCGCAAAGGGCCCGATTCACCTCGAAGAGCCGGCCGAGCTCGCCCTCGGACGCCTGCTCCTGCGCTTCGGCCAGATCGTCGAGGACGCCGCCGAGAAGTGCTTGCCGAACCTCGTCTGCGAGCACCTCTACGAGGTCGCGCGCGCCTACAGCTCCTTCTATGACAAGTGCCCGGTCTTGAAGTCCGAAGGGGCCACGCGTGACTCGCGCCTCGCCCTCTGCGCGCTGACCGCGCGCCAGCTCGAGCGCGGCTTGTCGCTGCTGGGTATCCGCGTCGTGGAGCAGATGTGAAGGCGCCGCTTCGCGGCACGCTCTGCGTCACCACGATCGAGAGCGAGCTCCTCGAAGGAAACATCCTCGGTGACCCCACGCGCCGCGAGGTGCTCACCTATCTGCCGCCGAGCTACGACGAGGGAACGAAGCGCTATCCCACCGTGATGGTGCTGCCGGGCTTCGGCGCCAACCATCGCTCCATCGTCGGCTACGACATCTGGAAGCCGAATCTCCTCGAGCTCTACGAGACGCTCCTCGAGACGGGCGCCTGCGACGAGGCCATCCTCGTGATGCCCGACGCCATCACCCGCTGGGGCGGGAGCCAGTTCGTCGACTCGGCGGCGACCGGGCCTTACCAGACCTATCTGGCCGACGAGAATCGTCCCGCACGTCGACGCCGCCTATCGGACGATCCCGAAGCGCGAGGCCCGCGCCGTGGTGGGACGCTCCTCCGGCGGCTTCGGCGCGCTTCGCCTGGGCATGGATCGCCCGGAGGTCTTCGCCGTGGTGGGAAGCCACGCAGGGGACGCCGCCTTCGAGGTGACCCTGAGGCCCATGTTCCTCAAGGCCTCGATCAGCTACGCCGCCGCCGGTGGGCTCGAGGCGTTCTGCGCGCAGATCACCGAACGAGGCCCGCGCGGTCCGGACTTCGACGGGCTCTTCTTCCTCGCGACGGCCACTGCGTACGCACCCGAGCCGGATGCGCCGCTGCCCCACGCCGCGCTGCCCTTCGACCTGCACACCGGCGAGCCCCTCGTGGAGATCTGGTCGCGCTATCTGGCTCACGACCCTCTCGTGCGCGTGAAGAACGCGAAGGACGCGATCGCCCAGCTCTCCCTCGTCTATCTCGACGCCGGTGACGTCGACGAGTACGGCGCGCAATTCGCCGCTCGCGCGCTCGAAAGCGCGTTGCGCGAGGCCGGGGCGAAGGTCCACTTCGAGGAGTTTTCGGGTGGGCATCGCGGGACGAGCTATCGCTACGAGGACTCGCTTCCACATCTCGTCGCCGCCCTCGCGAAGGACTGATCGCCGCGATTCGCACTCGACGCCGTGCGCAGGCTTCGCCTATCCTGGCAGACGGCCCATGGCGACCAAAAAGAAAGCGAGCAAGAAGGCAGGCGGCGCCGCGGCAGAGGCCGCGCGGCTCCTCGAAGAAAAGGACAACGCCGCCATCGGTGCTCACGCGGACAACTTCGTCGACGGGCCACGCACGGCTGCCACGCAGTCCGCGCGCATCATCGGGGAGATCGCGACGAGCAAGCCCGAAGCGCTGGCGAGCTACGTCGAATCGATTCGTCGCCGGCCTCCGCTCGGACAACAAGCGCGTCGTGCAGGCGAGCGCCAACGCCCTGCCCGCCATCGCCCAGGTCGCGCCCGCGCGGGTGGCCAAGCACCTCGACAAGCTCAAGCAGGGCTTCGAGGAGCTCAGCGAGGCTGGCCAGGCCGGCATCGTGAACACCTTCGCCAACCTCTGCTCGGCGTCCGTGGCCTATCAGAAGCGCCTCGAGCCGGTGCTCAAGCTGGCCCTCGGGAGCGCCGACGGCAAGATCCTGGTGGAGTGGACCAAGACCGTGCTCCCCGCCCTCAAGGGGGAACCCCACGCCAACGCCCGGGCCGTGGTCGAGGACCGCCTGGGCGACATCGACCGCCAGAGCGCCCAGGCGATCGCTGATTTTCTCGGGATCAAGCTGCGCCCCCGCCTGCGCTGAGGGCGCTTCGTCGTTGGCCCGGTCGTGGCCGATCGCGAGTGCCACTGGCGATGGCGCCACATCTGCGGTATTGGGCCTGGGCATGAAAGCTCGCGCGATGATTGGGGTACTCGCGCTCGCAGCGGCGGCGAGCTGCGGGGGAACGACCACCGAGACGACGACTGGCGAGACCAGGACGCCTTCGAGCGACGAGGAGTGGCCTTCTCGCCTCGTCACGAGCGAAGGAAGCGGCCCGGCGCTCTACCTGAGCGAAGGCGCCGACTCGCCCGCCATCGGATACGTCTCCGCCGGAGTGCCGGTGCGCATCGGCCGCGCGCCGGTGGGCGACCGCGTCTACGTGATGGTGGACGGACCGCTGAAGGTTCGCGGCTGGCTGAGCATCGCGCGCCTCGCGGCGCGGGTGCAGCAAAAGGGCCGCGTGCGAGGCACGCCGACCTACGTCGCGCCGAACGATCTCGTCGGCGTCCGCGGCAGCGCGGGTGACGGCATCATGCGGATCGAGGTGCGACCGTGGCTGGGGCAGGCGAACGCGCCGGCGCTCGGTCCCTTCCTCGGTGAGTACCCGACGGATCGCCTCGGTGCCGACGAGGTGACCGGCGCGGACGCCGCGGGCCCGGAGCCTGGCGAGCCGAAGAGCCTGCCCGCAGGCCAGGAGGTCCAGGTCTTCGACCGCCCGAACGGCGACGTGGTGGCGACGCTGCCGGCGCTCGACCCGCCGCTGGTCGTGGAGCTCGTCGCGGCGCGCGGAGAGTGGAGCGCCGTTCGCGTGGGCACTGGCCCTTATCTCGTCGGGTACACCAACGTCGAGCTCAGCCCGGCCGAGGCGCTCCCGACGCGCGCCCCGACCCCGGCCACGCCGGCAGGCGACGTGCCCGAGCGTCTCGCCGCGGAGGACACGCGCCCACTGTGGAAGGTCCCGGCGGGCACGCGCTTGCGTTTCGACGACAGCGTCATCGCCGTCTTCGAGCAGGATGGCTGGGCGCGCGAGATGAACCGCTACGACACCGGTGAGGTCGACGTCTTCGTGGCCGTCGACGACACGGTCGCGGTGCGCGGCATGGCGCGCTCCGAGGACCTGGTGGCGATCGAGGGGCAGAGTGCGGGCGGCAGCGAGCAGCAGCAGCCCGCGCCTGCGCCCGCGCCTGCACCGCAGCCAGCGCCCGCACCGGCGCCCGCCCAGCAACCTCAGCAGCAGCCCGCGAATTCAGGCGGCGGCCTGCAGCCAGCCGCCCCGAGCGTGGGGACCGGCGGCTCGACGCAGCCGGGCAATCCCGCGCCCACCGGACCGTAAGAAGCGTTTCGGAGGGAGACTGCTGGTGCCTGGTCCAATGACGTAGAAGGGTTCTCGCTCGTTCGTCGGCCGCCTCGCGGCGTCGGGAAACCTCGAATGTGCGCTGCACGTCCTTCGGTTTCCCTCCTTGCGACGTGACCGACGCCCGTCGCGATCTCCCCTTCCACATCATTGGACCAGGCACTAGCGTCGCCGCGAATGCTCGCTCGGCTCACAGCGTGCGCGCTTTCGTTGCTCGTGGGTTGCGGGAGCGCGGAGCCAGCCATGTCGGCGGCCCGCCCGCCGCGCGCGGAGACGCTGGAGATGGACGAGATCGGTTCGGCCGATGAGGAGCCGGCGCCGAGTCGCGCGCACGTCGACGGGTTGCCGCTCGACGCCTGGGCGGAGGCGGCCGAGGCGGCGGGCGAGCCGTTCGACGCCGACGCTGTCGAGGCGGCCTACGGGAGCCCCGAAGCCTGTCCCTTCGACAGGCTCCCGGACTACGACGCCGCTTCGACCCGGCCGCATACGTATCGTGTGGAGGGCGCGGTGCTCGTCTGGATGGTCTGCGAGATCGGGGCGTACCAGGAAGCGGGGCGCGTCTTCACCGTGGCCGGTGGCCAGGCCCGCGCGCTGACCCTCGAATACGTCAGTCCCGATGGGCAGCGCGCCTCCCGTCCGCTCACCGGCTGGTTCGAGTTCGACCCGGACACCGGCGAAGCGCGCGACCACATCAAGTACCGCGGGATCGGCGATTGCGGCAGCTTCGGGCGCTATCGTCTGACGGACGGCCACCTCGAGCTGCTCGAGTACCGCGAGCGCCAGTGCGACGAACCCTGGGAGGGCGACGCGCCCCCGCTGATATCCGAGTGGCCACGATTGTTTCCGTGAATGGGCCTGAGGGCGACCGGGCGGAGGTGTGACCGCTGGGCGGTCACTTCTGCCGGCGTTGACCCCGACGACCCGAGTTGTGACCGCTGGGCGGTCACTTCCGCCGGCGTTGACCGCAACGACGAGAGTTGTGGCCGCTGGGCGGTCACTTCTGCCGGCGTTAGCGCCAACGACCCGAGTTGTGACCGCTGGGCGGTCACTTCTGCCCGCGTTGACCGCAACGACGAGAGTTGTGACCGCGAGGCGGTCACTTCTGCCGGCGTTGACCCCGACGACCCGAGTTGTGACCGCTGGGCGGTCACTTCTGCCGGCGTTGACCCCGACGAGAGTTGTGACCGCGAGGCGGTCACTTCTGCCGGCGTTGACCCCGACGACGAGAGTTGTGACCGCTGGGCGGTCACTTCCGCCGGCGTTGACCGCAACGACGAGAGTTGTGACCGCTGGGCGGTCACTTCTGCCGGCGTTAGCGCCAACGACCCGAGTTGTGACCGCGAGGCGGTCACTTCTGCCCACGTTGACCGCGACGACGAGAGTTGTGACCGCGAGGCGGTCACTTCTGCCGGCGTTGACCCCGACGACCCGAGTTGTGACCGCTGGGCGGTCACTTCTGCCGGCGTTGACCCCGACGACCCGAGTTGTGACCGCTGGGCGGTCACTTCTGCCGGCGTTGACCGCAACGACGAGAGTTGTGACCGCTGGGCGGTCACTTCTGCCGGCGTTAGCGCCAACGACCCGAGTTGTGACCGCTGGGCGGTCACTTCTGCCGGCGTTGACCCCGACGACGAGAGTTGTGACCGCTGGGCGGTCACTTCTGCCCACGTTGACGCCAACGACCCGAGTTGTGACCGCGAGGCGGTCACTTCTGCCGGCGTTGACCCCGACGACCCGAGTTGTGACCGCTGGTCTGCCCGCGCTCACCAGGGATCCGAGTTGCAACCGAGCCGCACTCGCGCCCGGCGCAACCGCGACCGCTCCGAGTCGATAAGGCCCGCATGCGATGCGCCCACCTGACGTTCACCTCCGCCGGTCGTCTGCCCCCATTCCCAGATGAGCGCTCGCTGCGCCAGGCGGTTCGTGCACTCGGAAGAAGCGGCGCGCGCGTGGTGCTCTTCTGCGTCGTCGATGATCACGCGCACACGGTGGTGCTCGCCAATGGCGAGAGCTTCCCGTGGGTCGGTCGGTCGGTGGTCCTCGCGTGGAAGAAGGTCGCCCAGGTCGATGTTCGACTCGCGCACGTCGAACCGGTGCGGGATCGGCAGCACCTGAAGCGACTGATCCCCTACATGGTGCGGCAGGTCGAACATCACGGCCTCTCGGGCCATCCGGCGCTCTGGACGGGATCGTGCTTTCAGGATCTCGTGGGAGCCCGGATCGTTCCCGGCGTCACGCCGCGCGTGCGCGAGCTCGTGCCGCGCCTGCGGACGGAGACGCTGCTGGAAGCGGCGGGGCTGCCGCCGTCCATCCCGCTTCTCGATGACGCCGCGCTTCGCGCCTTGGGCCCTACTCGGATCGCCGCGGCAGCGTCCTCGGCCTTCGCGGCGGGCCCGCCGCTCTCCGGGAGAGAGGCCCCGGTCATGGGAGCGAAGATCACCGCCGCGGTGCTCGCGGGGCAGCTGGGAATCGCGACCGCCGAGATCGCGTGGTCACTTTCGCTCTCCCCGCGGAGCGCTCGGCGATTGGCCGCGTGTTCGGCCTCGCCTCAAGCGCTGCGTGCGCTTCGCATCCGCATCGCGCTCGAGGAGGCCGTGGCCGCCAGTGTCACGGCTCGGGCGCCCGCCTCGACATGGTGACGGTGCGGCGCCTCGCATCGCGGTCATTTCTGGCGATGTCGCACGCGACGTCCCGACTTGTGACCGCATCGCGGTCATTTCTCGCTGCGTCGCACGCGACGTCCCGACTTGTGACCGCATCGCGGTCATTTCTCGCTGCGTCGCACGCGACGTCCCGACTTGCGACCGCATCGCGGTCATTTCTCGCGATGTCGCACGCAACGTCCCGACTTGTGACCGCATCGCGGTCATTTCTCGCTGCGTCGCACGCAACGTCCCGACTTGTGACCGCATCGCGGTCATTTCTCGCTGCGTCGCACGCGACGTCCCGACTTGCGACCGCATCGCGGTCATTTCTCGCTGCGTCGCACGCGACGTCCCGACTTGTGACCGCATCGCGGTCATTTCTCGCTGCGTCGCACGCAACGTCCCGACTTGTGACCGCATCGCGGTCATTTCTGGCGATGTCGCACGCGACGTCCCGACTTGTGACCGCATCGCGGTCATTTCTGGCGATGTCGCACGCAACGTGCCGACTTGTGACCGCACCGCGGTCATTTCTCGCTGCGTCGCACGCGACGTCCCGACTTGTGACCGCACCGCGGTCATTTCTCGCTGCGTCGCACGCAACGCCTCGACTTGCGACCGCATCGCGGCCCCTTCTCGTGATGTCGCGCTCGTCCCGCCGAGGATGTTCGGGGGACGCGGCTCACTCTCGACGCGTGCGTTCGGGCGCTGGCGCTGCGCGACGTTGGGTGGCTCGAGACGGCTTGCGTCGAGAACGAGCAAGAGCGCGGGGGGCTAGCCGATCAGCGATTTCTCGTAGCCCTGTGGCCGGTCGAAACCCAGCAGCGCCAGACACGTGGCAGCCAGATTTGCGAGGCCGGGGCGGGCGATGGTGGTGTCGAGCTTCAGCTCCAGACCGGGAGCGTAGACGTGGAGGGGGACCGGGCTGAGCGTGTGACTGGTGCGCGGCTTGATGCGGCCGTTTTCGCCGCGCATGGCGGCGCCGGTCTTCTTGTCGCGCATCGAACATCTCGTCGGCGTTGCCGTGGTCGGCGGTGACGATGAGGGCGCCGTTCAGCTTCTTCACGACGGGGACCAGGCGCGAGAGGCAGAGGTCGACGGCCTCGACGGCGAGCACCGTCGGCTCGAGGAAGCCGGTGTGGCCGACCATGTCGCCGTTGGCGTAGTTGAGCCGCACGTGGCGCGGGCGGTCGTCCCGCCTCAGCGCGTCCACCACGACGGTCGGTGATCTCCGCCGCCTTCATCCACGGGCGCTCCTCGAAGGGACGCGTGTCGCTCGGGACCTCGACGTAGCGCTCCTTCGATTCGTCGAAGTAGCCGCTCCGATTGCCGTTCCAGAAGTAGGTGACGTGGCCGAACTTCTGGGTCTCGCTGATGGCGAGCTGCGTCACGCCGTTGTGAGCCAGGTACTCGCCGAGGGTCCGGTCGATGCTGCGGCGGATCGACCAGGAAGTTCTTCGGCAGCGAGCAGGTCGCCGTCGTACTGCATCATCCCGGCGTACAGGACGTCGGGGCGCTCGCCGCGGTCGAAGCCCTTGAAGTCGTCCTGCTCGAAGGCACGCGTGATCTCGATCGCTCGATCGCCGCGGAAGTTGAAGAAGACGACCGACGCGCCGTCGCGGATCGGCCCGACGGGCTCGCCCTCCGAGTCGACGACCACGAAGCCCGGCAGGTTCTGGTCCGTGACCTCCGAGTCCTCGGCGCGAAAGGTCTCGATCGCTTCGGTCGCGCTCGAAAACCCGCGCCCCTCGCCGCGCACGTGGAGCTGCCAGCCCCGCTCGACCATGCCCCAGTCGGCCTCGTAGCGATCCATCGTGACCTTCATCCGGCCGCCGCCCGAGGCGACGCGGTAGTCGCGGCCCGCGTCGCGCATCTCCGTCAGGAGTGACTCGAGCGGCTCGACGTACTCGAGCGCGCTGGTCTCCGCGACGTCGCGCCCGTCGAGGAGCACGTGCACCCGCACCTTCGCCACGTCCTCGGCGTGACAGCGCCGGATCATCGCGAAGAGATGGTCGATGTGACTGTGGACGTTGCCGTCCGAGAGCAGCCCGATGAAATGCATCGGCTCACCGCTCTCTCTCACGCGCGCGGTGAGGCGCTTCCAGACCTCGCCCTTCCACAGATCGCCATCGGCGATGGCCGCGTTGACGCGCTTGGCCCCTTGATCGAAGACGCGCCCGGCGCCGAGGGCGTTGTGTCCGACCTCGCTGTTGCCCATGTCGTCGTCGCTCGGCAGGCCCACCGCCGTGCCGTGCGCGGCGAGCTCGGTGGTCAACGCGTGGTCCGAAAGCCACCCCAGGGTGGGCGTCCGTGCCAGCCGAACCGCGTCCCCCTCGTCGCCTGGCCCGTTGCCGACCCCGTCCATCACCACCCAGATCACGGGCCCTGGGACACCAGAAAGGGAGGGATGGGTTCGGAGCTGAAAGTCAGTCATCGCCCGGGATTCTAGTCCTTTCTCAGCTATTGCCAGTCCCAGTGTGGATCCTCACAGATCTCTCCTCACGCTGATCCTCGAACAGTCCTTGCGGGGGGACGGCGTGGCCTCTAATGAATGTAGGCGCTTCATGGCAAGACCCGACCGGATCCACTTCGACGGACGCATCCTCTTTCTCACCGAAGACCTCGAGCTCCTGAAGAAGCAGCTCGAAGGAGAGGATCTGGCCTTCGATCCCGATCGGAAGCTGATCGACGCCATCAGCACCGACGAGATCACGCCGGGTTGGGTCTGCTTCTACTACGACGAGACCCTCGGCCGTTACTCGATGGTGGGCCTGAGAGGCGGTCTCTTCGAAAAGGACACCCTCAAGAAGGGCGGCTTCAGCGTCATCGTCAGCGGCGAGTCCAAGGGCTGCGGCAGCTCCCGCGAGACCGCGCCCTACAGCGAGAAGACGGCCGGCATCGAGCTGGTCATCGCCGAGAGCATCGAGAAGATCTACGGCCAGAACTGCCAGAACATCGGCCTGCTCACCTCCACCGACTTCTCCCTCATCCCGCGCATCTTGCGCGGCGAGGAGATCGAGCTGTCGACCTTCACCGAGGGGCTCGACCCGATCAGCGCGGAGATCGTCCGCTCCGGCGGGCTCTTCGAGTACAACAAGCGCCGCATGGCGGGTGAGACCTCGCCGCCGCCGATCGAGACGCCGGCGCGCCCCATGACGATGGTCGAGAAGATCATCGCCAAGCACGCCGTGCGCGACGCCAAGACCGGCGCCCTCGGCGTCCCTGCGGTGGCGCCGGGTGACGCGCTCTTCGTGCGCACCGACGTTCGCTTCAGTCACGAGTACGTGACGCCCATGGCCGACTCGCTCTTCCGCCAGGGCTTCGGCCCGGAGGCGACGGTCACCGACCACGACACGCGTCTACACCTTCCGCGACCATCTCACCTATCTCGGCGACGTGATGGAGGAGTCGAAGCGGAAGATGGGCCTCCTCGAGCACGCCGACGGTCTCGCCACCACGCAGGCAAGCTTCTCGAAGAAGCACGGCCTCAAGCTCTACGGCGAGGTCAGCGGCGGCGGCTCCGAGGCCATCTGCCACAACGCGGTGGTCGAGGATCTCGGCACTCCCCGGCATGGTGGTGGCCGGCACCGACAGCCACACCTGCATGGCCGGCGTGCTCGGCTGCTTCGCCTTCGGCGTCGGCAGCACCGACATGGCGAACAGCTGGTACACGAAGGACGTCCGCGTGAAGGTGCCCGAGACGGTGCGCTTCGTGCTGAGCGGTGAGCTTCGACAGGGCGTCTCGGCCAAGGACGTGATGCTCTACATCCTGAGCCAGCCTTTCTTCCGCACCTCCAAGGGCATCGGCAAGGTGCTCGAGTTCGCGGGCGAGGGCGTGTCGCGCATGCCCCTCGACGAGCGGGCCACCCTGACCAACATGGCTGTGGAGGCGGGCGGCTTCACCGGCATCATCGAAGCCGACGAGGTCGTGGTCGACTACATCCACGAGATGCGGGGCACGCCCAAGGACCAGATCCGCGCGGGCATCGTGAAGAGCGATCCCGACGCCAGCTACGTCGAGACCTTCGACATCGATCTCGCCGAGGTCCCCTCGATGGTGGCCACCCCCGGCGACCCGCGGAACGGCATCGCGCTCTCTGACGTCGGCGACAAGGTGAAGATCGACATCGCCTACGGCGGCAGCTGCACCGGCGGCAAGAAGAGCGACATGGACATGTACGCGGCGGTGCTCCGCGAGGCGGAGAAGCGCGGCATGCGCGTCGCGCCCGACGTGCGCTGCTACATCCAGTTCGGCTCGCAGCACATCCGCGACTACGCCGCCAAGGAGGGGCTACATCGACCTCTTCCAGCGCGTGGGCGTCGAGGTGATCAACCCGAGCTGCGGCGCCTGCATCAACGCGGGGCCTGGCAAGTCCGACGACCCGAACCAGGTCACGGTCAGCGCCCAGAACCGCAACTTCCCGGGCCGCTCGGGGCCCGGCAACGTCTACCTGGCGAGCCCCCTCACCGTCGTCGCCAGCGCCGTCGCGGGCTACATCGCGACCCCCGAAGACATCTTCGGCGACCGCACGGACGCCGCCCGCGCGCAGGTGTAGCCGCCCCTTCGGAGTGTGCGCGTTTCGCGCCGCGTCCGCGTAGAATCTCCTCGTGGACGCACCGATCAAAGCAGTCGTTGGAATCAACGAGTGCGATTCGAGCTCGACGACCTGTGTCGCCACGTGTCCGCGGCGTTGATCATCTTTGCGTGCCTCGGATGCGCACCTCCACGTTACGTCCCGCCCACCGCCAGTGAGCCACACGCCGTAGTGAAGCTGCGGGTGAACTATCACTCGCAACCCGGGCCTCAGATGACGGAACGCATCACCCTCGATGGTCACGAGATCCGGGTCCCCTATCCGGAGGCGCGAGGCGCAACGCGAACGACGGCAGTTCGGGTTCGCCCGAAGACCGGCGCGTGGCAACTCGGCTCCACTTTCTTCCACACGATCACGCGCAGGGTTCCCCAGACCTATACCGAGACCGAACGCTATCCCTGCGGCACGCAGCGCTCCGGCTTCGGCAACAGCACCTACACGACGACCCGCTACTGCACACGCACCCACCTGCGTACCCGATACGTGACGCGGACCGAGCAGGAGGTCGACGGCCGCTGCTCGGTAGGCTTCTCGCTCAACCCGAGGGTCGGCGCGATGTACCTGCTCCAATACGACTTCTACGCGCATGGCCAATGCGCGGCGCGCTGCTTCGAGCAACGACCGCACCCAGACGGGACGTTCGCGCTCACCCCATGCCCGAACGCTCCACCGCCCCCTTGACAGGCCCCCACCCGGCGGGGCACACGCTGACACACCCTTCGCCGCTGATTTCACCCGTCAATTCACGCGGCGTGCGTGGCATCAAAGCTGCTTTCTCCTCTGGCGCTTGGCTCGCACGGAGGAAAGACGCGCATGCGCACGACGACAACGACTTCGATTCTGACGTTCTCCCTCTTGTTGGCCCTCGGCGGATGCGGTGATTACTCGGAGGGTTCGCGGAGCTCTGGCGGCGGCGACTACAGCAGCGCCTCGGGCAGCGACGGCATCGGCTCGGGCGCGCCCAGCGCCGAGGGCACGGCCAGCGGGGGCGGAGGCGCGGTGCCCGCCGAAGGATGTGGCGAAGGCTGCGAGGGGATCACCGACGTCCCGGCCGGTCAGCTCACCGCCGGCGACTGGCGCGACCTCGACGATTGGGAGCTCTGGCTCGACCTGATGAGCGGCGACGCGTGGAGCGACAAGCAGCCGCTTTGGGGCTACGAGACGACGCGCCGCGTGCCGGTGAGGGTCACCTCCGGCGGCGACGCGGTCATCGATGCCGCGGTCACGCTGCGCGACGGCTCGGGGACCGTGGTGTGGAGTGCCCACAGCGACAGTCAGGGACGCGCGGAGCTCTTCGCGTCGGTGTTCGGCGACGACACCGGGCCCTACTCGGTCACCGTCAGCTCGGGTGCGGCGAGCGAGACCATCGACGACGTCGATCCGGCCGTCCTCACGACCCTCGAGGTGGACCTCGCGAGCGCGGCGGATGCCGGCACCCCGAAGCTCGATCTCATGTTCGTGGTGGACACCACAGGTTCGATGGGCGACGAGCTCAGCTACGTGCAAGCGGAGCTCGAGGACGTGATCACCCGCGCCCAGGACGAGGCCGTCCAGCGCTTCGATCTGCGCCTCTCGATGAACTTCTATCGCGACGTGGGCGACGAGTACGTCGTCAACTCGCATCCCTTCACGACCGATGTCTCCGAAGGTCTCTCCCAGCTCTCCAGCGAGAGCGCGGGCGGCGGCGGGGACTTCCCCGAGGCCGTCGACCAGGCCCTCGCCGACGCCATCGAGGCGCACGAATGGAGCGAGTCCGCCACGGCGCGCCTGCTCTTCCTCGTCCTCGACGCGCCGCCTCATTCGGATCCCGAGATCCTGTCGCGGCTACGCGACGCCAACCGCGCGGCTGCGGCCGCGGGCGTCAAGATCATCCCCGTCGCCGGCAGCGGCATCGACAAGGACACCGAGTTCCTCCTCCGCTTCCTCGCGGTCACCACCAACGGCCGGTACACGTTCCTCACGAACGACAGCGGCATCGGCGGCGACCACATCGAGCCGACCATCGGCACCTACAAGGTCTGGCTCCTGAACGACCTGTTGGTCGACATCATCACCGACGAGATCAGCCCGAGCACCGCGGATTGATGTCGACCCGCCACCTTCCTGGTCATCACCGCAGGCGCCGAGGAGGGCCGTCACCGTCACGAAGATGTAAATCGCGTTCTTCATCGCGCAGAGCATAGATCATCGGCGGCGCTCGCCCGTCGGACTGCCATCTCGGAGGTGGTTCGATGAAGGGGTCGATGACTCGCGCCCTCGCGGCGGTGGTGTGTGTGCTGGGTGCGGTGGGGCTGGCGACGAGCTGCGGCGGAGGATTACAGAGGACGGTGACAACCGCACGGCGGACAGCGCCGCCCGACCTCCCCGAATGCGGAGGGACGCTGGTCGCGACCAACGCACAGGGGCTACCGACCACGCGGCGAGAGGACCCGGGCGTTCGGCGCGCCGCGCAGCGCGGGCTTCGCTTCCTCGGTGAGGACACCCTCGCTTGGCAGAACCAGAACAACTGCTACGGGTGTCACGTGCAAGCCGTGACCCTCGACGCCTTCATCGTGGGGCGGGAGCACCACTACGAAGTGCCCGACGAGCATTTCGACGAGGTCCTGCGCGGCCTGCTCGACATCAGCGGCGGCGCGCACGGCCCGAACGGCTTCTCGGTGGGCGGGGACCCGAACCACCTGATCGAATCCTCGAAGAGCTTCGGGGGCGCGGCCATGGCGGAGTACGACGAGCACGTCGGCTCGGAGCTCGAGCCGGTCCTGATGCAAGCGGCCGAGGCCATCCTCGCCTATCAGAACGACGACGGCTCGGTTCGCTCCACGGACCGCCGCCCGCCCGTGGTCGCGGGCGAGATGCAGTCCACCACGCAGGCGGCGCGCACCTGGCGTCAGGCCTACGCACGGACGGCGGACGATCGCTGGCTCGAGCCCATCGCCCGCGCCGAGCAGTACATCCGCTCGCGCGCGGCGAACCTCACCGACGCCGAAGCGACCTACCTGCAGGATCTGAACTACGCGATCATCGGCCTGCTCGCCGCAGGCGCCGGCCGCGGAGAGGCGGTGCTCGAGCTGTTGAGCGCCGAGCTCCGCGAACGTCAGAACGCCGACGGCGGCTGGGGATTCACGGTCGGCGCCGCCTCCGACGCCTTCGCCACCGGGCAGAGCCTCTACGTGCTCAAGCGCCTGGGCGCGAGCGACCGCGACGCTGGTGTCGTTCGCGGCATCGGCTGGCTGGTGGAGAACCAGCAGGAAAACGGCGGGTGGTCCACCGGCGGCGATCGGCGGGGGGAGGCGATGTGGGCGGTGATGGGGCTGGTCTCCATCGACGTGCTCTCGGTCGACGTGGCGGGCCTCGAGGACGGAAGCCACCTGGACCGGGCCTCGCGCCTTCACGCGCAAGCCGCGGACACGGAGGGTGCGCCCGCACAGAGCGTGGAGATCCGCGTCGACGATGTCCCGCTGGGGCGCGCCTGCCTGGGCGAGCTCTCGGTCCGCGTGGACCCGGCGCACCTCGAGCCCGGCGCGCATCGCGTCGACGTCATCGCGGTGAATGCCGAAGGCAAAGAGAGCCGGCGACGGCTGACCTTCTACACCGGCGACTTCTACCTCACGCGGGTCGGCAGCCACTACGAGAGCGGCGCCACCGTGTTCTCGCTGCGTAACGTGGAGAGCGAGAGCGCGCGGAGCCGCGTCCGACTTCGCATCTTCGAGGCCGGCGAGGGGGGCGCGCGCGGCGACCGCGTCCGCACCACCGACGTCCCGGGCTCGGCGGGCGCGATGACGCTCTCCTGGGACGGGAAGAGCGACGCGGGCACCGCCGTGGAGAACGGTCGTTACGTCGCGGAGCTCGCCTATCTCGATGCCGATGGAGAGGTGAAGCAGACCGTCGACGTCCCCTTCGTTCACGACACCGCCGAAGCGCAAGCACGCCAGTTCGGGCAGGTCGCCGGCCGAATCGACTTCGCCGACGAGGACATGGAAGGAGCCACCGTCGAGCTCCTGGACGAGCGGGGCAACGTCGTGCAGTCGACCTCCTCGACGCGCAACGGCCGCTACCGCTTCCAGAGCGTCGACCGGGGACACTACCGCGTCCGCGTTCGCCGCCAGGGGCTCGGTGTGCGAGAGGCCGCCGTCAGCGCTGCGCCGGCCGCCGCCGCCGAAGCCGACTTGAGCTTCTGACGCCGCACGAGCCATGGCCTCCTCGTGCCAGGGGACTACCTGGCAGGGGAGATGACCAGGCGCATGACGTGGCCTCTGGTCGCGCTCGGGCTGCTCGCTGGGGTGACCTGCGAATGCGGAGAGCCCTCCGTGCCCGCGGCCAGCAACCCTGGCATGGACCAGCCGACTCAGGAGCCGACGATGACCGAGGAGCACCGCATCGCGCTTGCGTCGGAGCTGATGCGCTCCTTCGCGGAAAGAACGGGCATCCAGTCGGGCGTGAGACAGCGCCGCTATCTGTGGACCGACGCGTTCGCCGTCTGCAACTTCCTGGGGCTCGCCCGCGCGACCGGAGACGACGGCGATCGCCGGCTCGCGCTCACGCTGGTCGAGCGCGTGCACCACACGCTCGGACGACACCGCACCGGACGACGGGCGACAGGGCTGGCTCCGTGGACCCGACGGCGCGGCGGACGAGGCGCACCCGACCCGCGGCGGGCTGCGTATCGGCAAGCCGCTCCCCGAGCGCGGGCCCGCGGAGCCGCTTCGACGCAGCGATCTCGAGTGGGATCGGGACGGGCAGTACTTCCACTACCTCACCCAGTGGATGCACGCCCTCGACCAGACCGCTCGCGCGCACCGTCGGCACGCTCCGCTCAATCGTGCTGGGCGCGCGAGCTGACGCGGACGGCGCACGATGCGCTTCGCATACCGCGGCCCGGCGGGCGCCGCTGCGCATGTACTGGAAGATGAGCATCGACCTCCGCCGGCCGCTGGTCGCCTCCATGGGACAGCACGACCCGCTCGACGGCTTCGTGACGGCGGTCGCAGCTCGAGGCGACGGCGCGCGCTCTCTCGACCGAGACAGGTCCGCGAGCTAGCCGATGCGGAGCCGGATTTCGCGCGCGATGGTCCGCCGACGGCAACCTGGCGACCACCGACCCACTGGGCCTCGGCGGCCTGCTCATCGACGCCTACCGCTTGGCGCAGCTCGGCCGCGAGGGTTCGCTCGACGACGATCTGCTCGATCGAGGTGCTCGACGCAGCCATCCAAGGGCTGAGGCAGTACGCTTCGAGCGGCGAGCCCAGGGGAGGGCGCGAATCGACGTCTCGCGTTTCGGGAGCTCGGCCTCGCCATCGGCCTTCATGCGGTGGAGCGAATGGCGGCGGCCGCGGAGCGTGGCGAGCTCGCGGGCGGCAGTGGCGTGGCCGAGCGCGTCGAAGAGCTCGGCCCCCATCTCCCGCTCGCCCGTCGCATCGAAGCGTTCTGGCTCGAAGAGGACCACCGCGTGCCGACCACCTGGACGGAGCATCGCGACATCAACGAAGTGATGCTCGCGACGAGCCTCTGGCCCGATGGCTTTCTGGATCTCCGCCCCCCGGGCGAGACCGCTACGGATGGATGTACTGAATGTAGAGGCCGTCGCTGAGGCTCGCGGTGTTGCAGCTGAACTGGAGCGAGTCGGTGGCGGTACCGTTGATGCCGACGGTCGCGCTCGCCCCGTAGTCGTAGCTGGCGCTTCCGAACGCGGTGTCCGCGTAGCAGAGCTTCACGTGACCGGTGTCTTCTTCGAGGACCGCGGTGACGTCGATGGTGTTCCCGGTGCTCACACCGATGTGATAGATGTTCCATCGTGTCACGAACCGACGCGCGGGCGCGGTCCCGACGGTCTCGTACTCGATGGTCCCTCCGGTGGGCGGGTAGAGATCGTCCCAGAAAGCCGCGATGAACTGCGTGGGCGCCGTCGTTCGCGGTAGGCACGCATTCGTGAACGAAAGCGCGGTCGACGCGAACGCCAGCGCGCCGTTGGCCTCGATGATGATGTCGGTCTGGGGTGTACCGTAGAAGTCGAAGGTGAAGCCGAGCGGCACGGTGACCTGGCCGTCATCGGACAGCGTCACCGACGTGCCGGTCGACGAGATGTCCGGGCAGGGCAACGTCGCCGGCGTCAGCGGGATGGTGCAGCCGAAGTACCCGAAGGTATCGGTGCTGGTGCCCGGAAAGGGCATGCAGCCCGTGTCGCCGCAGAAGCCCATGGTGCAGCTGCCCGCGGTGCAATCGGCGGGATCGGTGCAGGCCCGATAGTCGGGGCAGCGCGGGCAGATCGTCATGCCACCGCAGTCGACGTCGCTCTCGCCGCCGTTGAGCACCATGTCGTCGCAGGCCGGCATCGCGCAGGTGCCCATGTCGCAGATCGAGCTGTCGCAGTCTTCGGCGTCCATGCACATGTCGCCGGGCGTGCACGGCATGCAGCTGGAGCCGCCGCAGTCGACGTCGGTCTCGTCCTGGTTCTGCACCCCGTCGCGACACCCCGCCATGGTGCACGTGCCAGCGTCGCAGATGTTCGAGGAGCAATCGGAGTCCGCGGTGCACATCGACCCGGGCCCGCACGCCGGGCACCGAGGACCGCCGCAGTCGTAGTCCGACTCCCCCTCGTTGATGACGCCGTCAACGCAGCTCGCCATGGTGCAGGCGCCGGCATCGCAGATCAGGCTCGCGCAATCGCTGTCGTCGGTGCACACGCCGTCGGCCGGACAGCCGGGGCAGACGGTGCCGCCGCAATCGACGTCGGTCTCGTCTGCGTTCAACAGGCCATCCTCACACGAGGTGCTGGTGCAGGTTCCGGATTCACAGATGTGGCTCAGGCACTGCTCGCCGTCGGTGCAGGCCGTCCCTCCCGGACAGCCGGGGCAGGTGCCCCCCGCGCCGCAGTCGACGCCGAGCTCGTCACCGTTCTGGATGGCGTCCATGCAGGACGGAACCAGGCAGTACATCGCGCGGCAGACCATGCTCTGGCAGTCGGTCGCTCGGACGCAGCCGGCACCATCGGGGCAGGGGTCGCAGGAGCCTCCGCAATCGATGTGGGTCTCGTCGCCGTTACGAACCCCATCGTCGCAAGAGAGGGGCATGGTCGAATCGGGGCCGGCGTCCCCACCCATCGTCCCGGTGTCGACGGGCGTGCTCGAATCGATGGTCGGTGGGCGGCCGCGAGAGTCGGTGCAGGCGCTCGACGAGACGAGCACCGCCAACAACAGAAAACGGTGCGGTTCAAGGAACTCCTCCGAAGGAAAAAGCGATTTCTCATTATGACGTAGGAAGTCCAAACCGCACAGATCACCGCCGAAGAGTGCCCGAAAGCCCCACGTTCCAGGGCCCTTTGACGGGCCCCGCCTCCTGTGCGACGAATCCGCGCACATGTTCGAAAAGGTCCTGGTAGCCAACCGTGGCGAGATCGCCGTCCGTGTCATTCGCACCCTGAGGGAGATGGGCATCGCCTCGGTCGCCGTGTACAGCGAAGCCGACCGCGCCGCCCTTCACGTGCGCCTCGCCGACGAGGCGTATCCCATCGGACCGGCGCCCTCGTCGCAGAGCTATCTCGTTCACGACAACATCCTCGATGCGGCGAAGAAGAGCGGCGCCCAGGCCATTCACCCCGGCTACGGCTTTCTCAGCGAGAACGCCTCCTTCGTGCGCGCCTGCGAGGCAGCGGGGGTGACCTTCATCGGGCCAGATGCCTCTGCGATGGAGGCGATGGGTGACAAGACCCGCGCCCGCGCCAAGATGATCGCGGCCGGCGTGCCCGTCGTCCCGGGTGCGGAAGGAGACTCGGTGGAGGCGCTGGCCGCCGCTGCCGAGGAGCTCGGTTTCCCGGTGATGCTCAAGGCCTCGGCCGGCGGCGGCGGCAAAGGCATGCGCCTGGTCACGAAGCCAGAGGATCTGCAAGACGCCCTCGAGCGCGCGCGCTCCGAAGCGAAGAACGCCTTCGGCGACGACAACGTCTACGTCGAGAAGGCCATCGTTCGCCCGCGCCACATCGAGATCCAGGTCCTGGCCGACGGTCACGGCAACGCCGTCCACATCTTCGAGCGCGACTGCTCCATCCAGCGACGCCATCAGAAGGTGGTCGAGGAGTCGCCCAGCCCGGCGCCCGCGGCCACCGACGAGCGCGTCGCCGAGATGGGCGCCGTCGCGGTGCGCGCAGCACAGGCGGTGAGCTACCGCGGTGCGGGCACGGTCGAGTTCCTGATGAACGAGGACGGCGAGTTCTACTTCCTCGAGATGAACACGCGCCTGCAGGTCGAGCATCCGATCACCGAGCTCACCAGCGGGCTCGACCTGGTCCGCGAGCAGGTGCGCATCGCGGCGGGCGAGCCTCTCGGCTACGACCAGACGGCGGTGACGCGGCGCGGCCACGCCATCGAATGCCGCATCTACGCCGAAGATCCGGCCACCGGCTTTCTGCCGAGCCCGGGCACGATCGAGCGGCTCCGCACCCCCGCCGGCCCCGGGATTCGCGACGACTCGGGCGCCTACGAGGGCGCCGAGATCTCGAGCTTCTACGATCCGCTGATCTCGAAGCTCTGCGTCTGGGCGGCGAATCGCGACGACGCCGTCCGCCGCATGCGCCGCGCCCTGTCCGAGTACGTGGTGGCGGGCATCCGCACCAACATCCCCTTCCACCTCGCGCTCATGAGCCACCCCGACTTCGTGCGTGGCGACTACGACACCGGCTTCATCGGCGCCCACTCGGAGGTGCTGCTGACCTCGGGCGACGCCAAAGGAGCCGGCGCGGAGCTCTCGATCGGAGCGGCCGTGGCGCAAGCCTTCGAGGATCGGGAGCGAGCGGGCCGCGGCCAGGCCGCGGCAGCTCCTGCGCAAAGCGGGCTGAGCGCCTGGCGCCTCGGCGCGCTCACGCGCCTGCGCTGAGTCGGAGTCAGCGCATCTCGCGCAGGGTGCGCGGAAGCGGGCGAAGAGCGCCGCGCACCGCGGCCTCGACCGCGGCTCGCTCCACCGCCTGGTGGTCGGCACCGCCGCGGGCGCCGGCTCGGCCGGAGAGCATCAGTCGAACGGCGCCACCGCGCGCGTCGGCGAGGATGAGGGAGACCTCGCAGTCGACCTCCATCCCGTGCGGGGCATCGCGGCGATCGAGGCGCGTCAGCGAGCCCTGCACGACGAAGCGCGCGTGCCTCTGATTCTCGACGCGGAACCCGCCGAGGTTCTCCAGCTCACCCTCGATGGCGCGACGGAGGGTCGGTGAGCTGATGTCGCCGATGGCCACGGGGAGGTGACCTCGGCCCGGCTGACCGTAGGCAGGCGAATCGAGCGCACACAGATACACGGCGGCGAGCGTGGCAATGGTGAGCCACGCCGCCTCGGAGCGTCGTCCCTTCATCGAGAGCCTCCTCGCGGGTACGGGCCGAAAAGCAGCTGACCCTCCGATAGCAGGGTCGGCTCGCCGTGGTCAAAAAAGTGTGGCGGCCCTCAGGGCGTCAGGATGCGAAGCTGGCGGTAGCCGGGCTCGACGCCGGGGTGGGAGCTACTGGTTCCACCCACCATCGTGTCGGCGGTGCGGATCGAGCACGCAGCCGGAGCCGCCACCGCCACCGCCACCGTTTCCGTTGCTGGTGCCGTTGCTGCCGCCGATGCGTCCGTCGAGATTCGTCGAAGCGCTGCCGTTGCCGCCATCCGCTCCCCGAACGTCGTCCCCGGCGCCACCCCGGGCGCGCCCGAGCCCCGCGCCGCGCCCGTCTTCGCCCGGCTCCCCGTTCGTCGTTCCGCCGCCGCCGCCGCCGCCGCCACCGGCCGCGATGATCTGACCACCCTCGAAGGTGACTTCGGGCGCTTCGAGGAGCACTGCGCCACCGCTGCCGCCGCCGCCGCCGGAGCCCCAGTTCTGCGTCGAGCCGAAGAGGTTCTGACCCGGAAGGCCGCCGCCGCCCCCGGCGAGGATGCGACCGCTGAGCCGAATCTGTGCGCGCGAGCTGATTCTGCAGGGCGCCGCCGCCCGCGCCCCCGAAGCCGGCGTTGGTTCCCATCGAGATGAACGCGCCACGCCCGCGTCCGCCGCCGCTGCCGCCGAAGAGCGGGGAGAGCTCCCACATCCCGGGCACGGTTCCGCCGCCAGCGCCGCCGGCTCCGCCGCCGCCGCTCCCGCCATCGCCGCCACTGCCGCAGAAGCCGCCGCCGCCGCCGCCACCGTCGTCGTAGGCGCCTTCGTGCGCGCCCACCTGACCTCCGAAGGGCCCGCCGCCGTTCCAGAGCTCGGTGGCGCCGCCGCCGGTTCCACCACGCGCCCCGCCAGGACCCGCTTCGCCGCTGGTCGCGGAGACGTCGATGATGCCATCGATGCGCACCTCGCCTGTCGCCATGACCACCAGCGGGCGCTCGCCGTGGACGCTCAAGCCGGCCCCTTCGTGCACGCGAAAGCTCGCGACCGACAGGACGCAGAGCTCGGGCGCGGTGTCGCCTTGAGGAACGACGGTGGTGATCGCCGAATCCGACGCGCACGCCGACGTATCGAAGCCCACCCGACCGTCGACCTCGAGATCCTCGGCGCCCATCATCCACAGGTCGGCGTCGACGTTGGAGGGGACCATGTTGCCACAGCTGGCGGTGCCGCCGGCCTCGACGCAACCGAGCCGGCACGGGACCCGCATGATGTCGCCCATGTCGCAGATCAGGAGCTCGCTACCCTCACAGCGACGGTCGAACTCGCAGCCGGGTGGCACGCCGGTATCCACCGGAGGCACGCCCGTATCGTCCGGTGGCGTGCCGGTGTCGGCGTCTCCCGGAGGAACGCTCGAGTCACCGGTCATCGTTCCGGTGTCGGTGCCGCCATCCGCCGAGCCGCCGAGGCGGCTCTCGTCGGGGCTCACGATGGCGCTACACGCCGAACAGAAGAGGCCGCCCACGAGGGCAGCCGCCACCAAAACCCGCCAAGCCATGAAGGAGATATGGCACGTATGGCCCGCCGCGCCACTGCATGCGCGGACCCTCCCCGCTCAGGGAGCCGGGACCTGAAAGACCACCTGGGGCGCCGAGGTTCCGTCGGGAAATGCAGCGCCGATGAAGGAGACGAGGCGCATCGACATGGTCTCCTTGTCGCCGGTGACCGTGATCCCGCAGGCACCACTGCCGCAGAGGGGCCGGAAGGCCGCCGAGATGGGAGAGAGATCGGCGACCGCCGCCTCGAAGCGCCAGGTGAAGGCGCCGTTCTCGACCGGGGTGTGCTCCTCCTGGGGCTCGGCGCCGGGATCGGCCGGGATCCCCTCGAGCATCTCGGGGGGCGGCGCGGCGGCCGCCTCGTCGATCTCCTCCGCGCCGAAGCGGTTGAACTCCGCCTTGAGGGCGCTGCCGCGCGCGAAGAAGCGCATCTCGAGCTTGCCGCCGGGCGCCGCGAGGGTGGGCTTGTAGGTGCAGTCGACGTAGCGGGTCTCCTGCTCCGCGTCGGGACGGCGGCAACCTTCGTAGGACGGCTGCCAGACCTCCACGAACTCGTCCCAGTTGCGCTGCGCCGGCCCCTGCATCTCGACGGGATCCGCGCTCGCGGCCTGCACGTCGTAGTTCTCGAGCACCAGGTAGCCGGTGTCGGCGACGCCGCCCGGCTTGCGCACCTTGAAGGCCACGGTGTTGATGTTCGAAGCCTTCAGCGAGCCGAGGACGAGAGCGGTGGTCTCCCACGGCGTGTTCACGTGCATCTCGATCTCCGCCGCGCGGCGCGCCGCGCCCGCCGAGATCGCATCGCGCACCGCCGGGAGGATCTCTGCGTTGCGCGCCCCGTCGGGCACCTCGCCGCCGGAGAGCTCGAGCACCGTGTGGCGGTCCACTCGGAGCGCCGTGGGCGAGATCTCGATCGGGATCGCGTTCGAGGGCGCGCTCGCGGAGTTGCGCAGGGAGATGGGGAGCTCCATCACGCCGACGACCGGGTCGGTGCTCTCTTGCTCCACTTCCTCCTCGTCGTCACAAGCGATGAGCACGAGGGACGTGAGGAGCACGGAGACGATCAGCCTGTTCATGGGCGCGAATGATAGGGGGCCGTCGAGTTTTCGGGTAGAGGGGACGTGGTATCTTGAAGGCGATGCGGTCGTTCGTCTTTCCTGCCGTCCTTTGTGCCTTCCTGCTCGCTTGCCTCGGTGGCTGCGGGCGCTCACACCCCGACGGCCCGCCCCCCTTCGACGGCGACGTGTCCGACGGTTCGGTGGATGCCTCGCCGCCCGACGCAGACGCCACCGTCATCTGCGAATCCGACGCCGACTGTGGGCCCGGAGCGATGTGCGTCGATGGCGCGTGCGCGAGCCCCGAGTGCCGGAGCGATCTCGAATGCCCCCCGCGCGAGTTCTGCGAGAGCTTCCGCTGCGTCTTCCGCGGCGGCTGCACGAGCGATGCCGACTGCGACCCCGGCGACGTCTGTGTCTCCGGGCGCTGCGACACGCCGACCGAGTGCACCACGCGCAGCGACTGCGGGCCCTCCGAGGACTGCGTCGGCGGGACTTGCGTCTTCGTGGGCGAGTGCATGAGCGGCGCGGATTGCCCGACCGGCTTCGATTGCATGAGCGACGTCTGCGTCTTCACCGGCGACTGCATGACCGACGCGGATTGCAGCACGGGATTCAGCTGCGAGTCGACGCGCTGCGTCTTCACGGGCGAGTGTCTGATCGACGGGGACTGCGCGAGCGGGTTTCGCTGCGAGAGCGCCTCCTGCGTGCCGACCGGATGCGTGCGCGACGCGGATTGTCCGACCGGCGAGCTCTGCGACCTCTTCTCCCGGCGCTGCGTGCCCGCCATGGAGTGCATGACCGACGGCGACTGTCCCGTCGGCGATCTGTGCATCGCTGGGCGGTGCACCAGCTTCATCCGCTGCCGCGACTCGGCGGACTGTCCACCGGGCGAGCGCTGTGACGGCTTCCGCTGCGCGCCGCCGCCCGCCTGCACTTCGGACGACGACTGCCGGGCCACCGAGCGCTGCGACGGGATGAGCTGTCAGCCGGTGGCCTGCATGGTCGACTCCGAATGCTCCGCGGGGTGGCGCTGCATCGACACGCGCTGCGTTCCGCCCTTCATCTGCGGACGCGACGAGGACTGCCCCTTCATGGGCATGGTCTGCCGCGATCGGCTCTGCATCGTCCCCGACGGCTGCACCTCGGACGACGAGTGCACCGTCCTCGCCCCGGTCTGCGTCGATGGGGCCTGCGTGCCACTGCCGCCGCCCATGTGCGAGCGCGACACCGACTGCCCGATGGGCCAGGAGTGCAACATCGGGTTCTGCCAGGACATCGAGGGCTGCCCCGGCACCCCGTGCCCGCCGATGCAGGTGTGCGAGAGCGGCGCGTGCGTGCCTCCACCGGAGTGCATGACCGACGGGGATTGCGCCTCTGGCTACAGCTGCTCGCTCGGCCGCTGCATCTTCGTGGGCGACTGCACGACCGACGGTGACTGCCCGGACCGCTACCGCTGCGTGGCCGGGGCGTGCACCTACGTGGGCGAATGCAGCCGCGACTCGGACTGCGACCCCGGCTACGAATGCGTCATCGGTGCGTGCAGGTACGTGGGCGAATGCCGGAGCGCCGCAGACTGCGCCGCGGGCGAGAGCTGCGTCACCGGCTCCTGCCAATCGATGCCGTGCCGCGCCAACGACGACTGCGCGATGGGGACCATCTGCAACCTCTCGACCCGGGCGTGCATCCCGGACATCGCCTGCATGTCGAACCCGGACTGCCCGCTGGGCTTCACCTGCATCGGGACCCAGTGCTACGCCCTCGAGTTCTGCTTCCCGCCCGGTACGATGGGCGGCTGCCCGGAGGGGACCACCTGCGCGGACTTCGGTGCGTGCTTCATCGCTCCCGACTGCATGAGCGACGCGGACTGTCCGACGGGGGAGCGCTGCGAGGCGGCGCAGTTCTGTCAGCCGACCTCCTGCGCCAGCACCGCCGACTGCAACTACGGCTGGGGATGTGTGGGGACCCGCTGCATCCCGTGGCTCTTCTGCGGCACCGACGCCGACTGCAGTGACGGCCGGATGTGCATCAACAACCAGTGCACGAACCCGGGCGGCTGCATGACCGACAGCGATTGCCCGCCGATGCAGGACTGTCTCGGCGGCTTCTGCTACGTCCTTCCGCCGCAGGAGTGCAGCCTCGACACCGACTGCGCCATGGGCGAGGCCTGCGAGCTCGGCTTCTGCCGCCCAGCGACGACGTGCCGCATCGGCTCCGACTGCCCCACCGATCAGGTGTGCATCGACGGCTTCTGCCGGATCCCGATCGAGTGCACCATGGACAGCGACTGCGCGACTGGGATGAGCTGCGACGCGCGCGGCCAATGCGTCTGAGGCCTCCGTGACCGGTGGGCGGTCGGGTCGGGCCGTTTGGCCGAGGGTCAGCGGCGTTCTGGTGGCGATGCTCTCGGTGCTCGCGTGTGGGGGGAAAGCGGCGGAGGGTCGCCCGGTGGCGGCTCCCGCAGCGTCGGGGGCCACGGCTGCGCAGGACCCGCCCGGGGCCGCACTGGACCGCATCGCCGCAGAGCAGCAGCTGGAGCTCGAGCGCGACGAGGCGAGGCTGCCCACCCTCGAGGAGCAGGTGCGAGAAGAGCTCGATGGGGCGCAGGTGACGATCGTCGAGGCGCCGACGGATCGGCAGCCGCTCGGCACGGCGGCGATCGTCTGGGAGGGGCTCCGGCTGCGCGTCGGGTATCGCCAGTATGGGGAGGGGCAGACGCTGGACCGATCCGAGACGCTCGAAGCCGCGCGCTTCTTGCGGGAGCTCGCCGAGGCGGGCGTGGTGCTCGACCAGACCGGGCGTTACTTCGCGACCGCTCAGGACGGCGTGGTCGACTGCGCGGTGAGCTACGACACCGGCGTCGGGCAGTGCCGCCGTGCGCCCCCCAGCGTGCGGCCGCCCCCCGGCCCGCTCGACCTGACGCCGCCGGCTGCGCTGGTGCCGCCCTCCCAACGCAGACGGTCGCGTCGCGTGCGGGCTCGGGCTTCGCGAAGAACGCGTCCGGGGGCCGTGCTCACCACACCCACCGTCCAGCGCATCGCGGCGGTCCTCGCCGCACACGACACCTTTGCGCTTCGCGGTTTTGCGCTCGACACCACTCACAGGCTCCTGCTCGTGACCTTCGCCGACCTGGAGATCGAGGGCATGCTCGTCTGCGTCAGCGATTCGGATCGCCCGACGCTCGAATGCGTCAACAGCCCGATCGACTCCATCGCGAGCGTCGCGCCCACCCCCGACGGCGGCTGGCTGGTGGTGGGGGAGACGAGCTGGGGCAACCAGCGCGATCTCGGGCGCCTGCTCGTGTCGCTGCTCGTGACCGACGAGGGCTTGGTCAGCTCCGGTCTCACGCTCGGCGGGATGGCCGGCAACGGAGAATCCTGTGAGGGACACCCGGGCTACTGCGTCTGGGTCGAGGCGGCGGCGCACGAGGCGCGGCTGCTTTCGCCGACCTGCATCGGATGGCGCTCGGGCAGCGCGTGGACGGCGACCCACGTGCGGGTGGGCGATCGCTGGATCGACGAGAACGTCACCCCGGCTGTCCCCAACTGCTCCGCTCATTTCGAGGTGAGCGGGGGGCGCTTCTCACCTTCGACCTGCGGGGGCGCGGTCACGGGAACGCCTTGCTCCGAGGACGAGAGCTTCGGCGCCATCCTCTTCTGACCCGCGCGATGTCGCGGGGACACGACCGCGAGATGTCTCGGCCACGCCGCTCAACGCACGTACGAGATCGCCGTGATCCACCCGGGCACGGCGAAGTCGCTGTCGCTGACGAGCTCCCCCGTCTCCGGATCGAACCGATACGCGCGCCCGTTCATGGCGACCACGACAAAGGTGCCGTCGAAGCCGAGCGAGTACGGCGCCCCGAGACCCGTGCGCGCGACATCCTCGCGCGCGCCCGTCTCCGGATCGAGCCGAACGATCCGGTCCGGGCCGTCGTTCACGAGGTAGTAGAGCGCGCCGCGCGCCCACACGAGGTCCTGGATCGTCCCCTCGGGCAGCGCGATCGATGACAGAACGGTGCCCGCGCGGTCGACGCGCAACAGCGGCGAGATCGCGTCCGCGACGTAGAAGTAGCTCTCGCCATCGGTCGCGACCCCCTCCGTCACCACGCCGGCCCAGAGCGAGCGTACCGCCCCCGTCTCCGGATCGATCTCGCGGATCGCCGGCACCCGGTCGTGACCGCCGAGCCAGAGCGACGACCCATCCCAGAGGATCGCGTGCGGCGACGTCACTCCGTCCGGCAGCGGCAGCTGCCGAAGGACCTCCTGCGCGCTCTCGTCGAAGAGGTACATCCCCGCGCCCGACGGCGCATCCGATGGATGCACGACCACCCACACGAGCATCGGGCTCCCCGCGTCCCGAACGCGCGCGTCGGCGACCCGCGCGTCGGCGACCCGCGCGTCCACGACCGCGTCGAGGTGCGCGTCCGGCACGCCGGAATCCACGCCCCCGACGTCCCGCTCGTGCACGCGGTAGCAACCGCCCGCCACCATCGCGAAGAAGACGACCCCCCAAAGCCCGCCCGAACGTCTCGGTGCCACCTCACCATGGTACGCCAATCTCCACCGGACGCCGGCTGCACCACCGCCATCGAATGCCAGTGGATCCCTACCTCGGGCGCGCCTTCGAGAAGTCGCGGGCTGAACGGCCGACGATCTTGGGTCCCAGTTTCCCCGTGGTTTGAGACACACTGCCCGTCCCATGCTCCGGCCCGTCCGCGCGCTCTTGTTCGGCCTCATGGCGTCCGCCTCTTGTGAGACCGCGGCCGCTCAGGAGCTCGTCCCACCGCGCCTGGTCACGGCGCCCGAGGTCGTCGTCCCCGAAGACGCCGAGCCACTCCCCGAGGACGCGGGAGTGCTCTTGACCCTGACCATCGCCGCCGATGGAACTGTCACGGAAGCCGAGATTGCACAGGGCCTGCGACAGGACGTGGACGCCCTCGCGCTCGAGGCCGCGCGCGAGATGCGCTTCGAGCCGGCGACGCGGGACGGAGAGCCGATCCCGGCGCGGGTGCGCTTCCGGTTTGCGATCGCGCAGAGAGCGGAGGGAGAGACGGGAACGGGTGCGGGAACGGGAACGGGAACGGGAACGGGAACGGTTCCTGCGGACCACGGGGACGAACCTCGCGCCGGTGAAGGGCCGGAGCCGGACGCCCAACGAGAGGGGTCCCCGCCGACCGCGTCCGCGCCGGCAGCGGAAAGCGCCGAGCCGGCGTCGGCCGAGGACACCCAGGGCTTCGGCGCGCATGCGCGCATCGTCGCGCCCGAGCCGGGGGCGGTGAGCCGCTACACGCTTCAGGGCGCCGAGCTCACCACGGTCCCCGGCACCTTCGGTGAGCCGCTCCGCGTCGTGCAGACGATGCCCGGCGTCGCGCGCACACCCTTCGGCGCGGGCTTCTACGTCGTCCGCGGGGCGTCCTTTCAGAACACGGGCTTCATGGTGGACGGCTTCGAGGTGCCGCTCCTCTATCACCTCGGCGCGGGCCCCGCGGTCATCTCCTCGCGCTTCGTCGACGAGCTCAACTTCTACCCCGGCGGCTTCCCCGTGAAGTACGGCCGCTTCACCGCGGGCCTCATCGCCGTCGACACCCACGCCCCGGCCAATCGCTTCCACCTCGAGGGCGAGCTCGACATCTTCAAGGCGAGCGTCCTAGGCGTGGTGCCCTTCGACAACGGCCGCGGGCGCATCTCCGCCGCCTATCGCCGCTCCTACTACGAGCTGCTCCTCCCCCTCATCGCCCCCCAGATCAACCTCTTCTATCAGGACTGGCAGGTGCGGGTGGACTACCAGTTCTCGGACCGCCTCTCCGCCTTCCTCTTCTACTTCGGCTCCGAGGACAGCCTGAAGGCCCAGAGCGAAGAGGGCGCCGTCGTCAGCGATCAGAACAGCAGCACCAACCTCGGCTATCGCTTTCAGCGCCTCATCGGCGGCTTCGACTGGAAGGTCGGCCACGGAGTGCGCCTCGCGTGGCGCGGCACCGTCGGCATCAACGACGCCGAGCTGCGCCAGCGCGACCCCGGCGGCGTCGACACCGGACTCAATCTCGTGGGCACCTTCTTCGCGCAGCGCCTGGGCTTGATCATTCCCGAGAGTGACTCGCTGCAGACCACGGTCGGTGTCGATCTCTCCGCGACCAAGTACGACGCGACGGCGACCTTCCCCATCCCGCCCGGATACGGGACCTTCCCCACGCCGCAGGCCACCGACTCGCGCGTCGGCCCGCCGCTGAGCATCAACCCGATCATCAGCACCGTCGCGCCCTACATCGAGCAGAAGATCGACTTCGCCCCGCTCGAAGTGGTCGCCGGCCTGCGCCTCGAAAACCTCTCCTACGGCCGCGTCGCCCGCGCCGAGTTCGACCCGCGCCTCGTCGCTCGCTACCGCCTCGTGGAGCCGCTGGTCTTCAAGGTCGCCACCGGCCTCTTCACCCAACCGCCCCTGCCGTATCACATCGCTCGCGAGTTCGGGAACCCGAGCATGCTCCCGCAACGCGCCTGGCAGAACAGCGGTGGCTTCGAGCTCACGCTCCCCGAGCACTTCGAGGTGCAGTCCCAGGCCTTCTACAACCGCTTCTACCGCATGCCGCGGACCACCAACGACTTCATCATCGACGAGCGCACCGGCGAGCCGCGCCGTCAGGTCTACGCGGCCGACGGGAACGGGCAGGCCTACGGTCTCGAGGTCTTGATCCGCCGGCGCGTCGCCGAAGGTCTCTTCGGCTGGATCAGCTACACCCTGTCGTGGAGCGAGCGCTTCACCCTGGACGGAAACACCACGCCCTTCTCCTACGACCAGCGACACAACCTGTTCCTGGCGGCGAGCTATACCTGGCACGGCTGGCGCTTCGGCGTGCGCTTCACGCTCTCCACTGGCCGCCCGACGCGGGCCGTGCTCAGCTCCGACTACGACGTGGAGTGCGATTGCTACCGCCCCGCGCTCGGGCCGCGGACCCAGCGCCTGCCGACCTACCACCAGCTCGACGTGCGCGTGGATCGCGAGTTCTGGCTCGGGGACAGCCTGCACGGCTCGGTCTATCTGGACATCATCAACATCTACAACGCGCAGAACGGCGAGGGCATCCAGTATCAGTACGACTTCGGCGCCTCCGCGCGCGTACCCGGCCTGCCCTTCCTGCCCACCCTCGGCGTCAGATTGGAGTACGAGTGATGGGTCGGCTGCTCGCGCTCTCGCTCGCGTGCGTCGCGCTGTCGGCGTGCTTCGATCCACACTTCGACCGCCCGTCGAAGATCCAGACCTGGCGCGTCCTCGCGGTGGTCGCCGATCCGCCCACGGTGGGCGTCGGCCGCACGGTCGGCCTGACGCCGCTGGTGGTCGATCCCAATGGCGAGCGTGTCACGCCGCGCGATGGCGTGGTCTTCGAGTGGCTGGGGTGCCTGCGGCCCGAGCGCGTGCCGAACCTCAACAGCAGCACCTACGAGACCAACATCCCGGGCCTCGCCTGCGAAGGCTATCCGGTGCTGCCCCTGGTGCCCGGCCCCGACGGGACCGCCTCCTTCTTCGTCGGCGCCGACTCCATCGACGCCGCGGTCACGCCGGACAACCTCCAGGCGGCCGCCGACGCCCTGGGCGTCCCCATCGAGTTCGTCCAGCGCATCCTCACCGACGTCGGCCTCACCATCACCATTCAGCTCCGCGTCTGCGACGGGCCGGCGGGCGGCACCGCTTGTGCGCCGGACGCCGAGGTCTTCGTCAGCGCCTTCAAGCGGGTGCTCATCATGGCGCGCGACGCGGACGACCTCGCGCGGAACCCGTGGCCCATCCGCTTCGGCGTCCGGCTCCGGGACGCGCCCCTCGAGGACAACGAGTGGCTCAGCGCGCGCGAGGTCGACGAGCCATTCGTCTGCGTGAGCGAGAGCGGCGAGCCGATCACCCTCGAGGCGAACACCGACTACCTCCTCGACCCCGAGGACGTGAACCTCGAGCCGGGCCCCGACACCTGGGTCGAGGAGTACACGGTGGTCGACGCGGCCGGGCAGTTCGTCCAGGTGAACGAGGGCGCCTTCTACTCCTTCTATTCGACCGAGGGGCACATCGCCTTCGAGAACACCCGCGCCCCCACCGATGAAGGCGTCTGGACCACCCCCGAGGAGCCTGGAACCTATCCGGTCTGGGTGGTCGTCCGGGACGGGCACGGGGGCATGGCCGGTTGCAGAGCCGACATCGTTGTGATGTAGAGAGCGGCATGCCGCGCTTCCCCAGCGTCTCGCCCACCACCGACACCCTCTCCGCCCGCGTCTTCAGCGAGCTGGTCGCCAAAGCCAAGCGCAAGGAGCGCGAGGAGAAGGTCCATTGGCTCACGGTGGGCGACACCTACCTCGACCCGCCGGCGGCCGCGCGCGCCGAGGCGCAGCTCACCTCGGAGCACCCGCGCCTGCACAACTACGCGGTCCCCGCGGGCGAGCCCGTCTTCCTCGACGCCATCGTCGAGCGGTTGAAGGAGCGCGTGGGGCGCGTGATCGATCGCGATCGCATCCAGGTGCAGGCCGGCGCCACCGCGGGCCTCTCGGTGGTGATCAAGACGCTGGTCGACGTCGGCGAGGAGGTCCTGCTCCCGTCGCCCTACTGGCCGTTGATCCGCGGGATCATCGCGGGACGCGGCGCGGTCCCGGTGGAGGTGCCGATTCTTCATCGCGTCGACGAGGAAGACTTCGACCTCGAAGCCGCCCTCGAGGCGGCGGTCACCGATCGCACCGCCGCCGTCTACGTGAACTCGCCCCACAACCCGACGAGTCGCGTGCTCTCGGAGGCGCACCAGGCCGCCATCGCTCGCGTGGCGAAACGCCACGATCTCTGGGTGATCTGCGACGAGGCCTACGAAGAGCTCTGGCTCGAAGACGCGCCCTTCGCACCGATCTGGGACCGCGAGGATCTCCGCGACCGCGCGGTCGCGACGCACACCCTCTCGAAGGGCTACGGGCTCGCCGGCGCGCGCGTGGGCTTCACCCACGGACCCGCGGAGGCGATGCAGGCGATCCGCGGCGCCCAGACCTTCATGACCTATTGCGCGCCGCGGCCGATGCAGATGGGCGCCGCCCGGGCTCTTCGCGAGGGCGACGCGTGGCTCGACGAGGCGCGGCGCCTATACAAGGAAGCGGGCGGGCGGGCGGCCGAGGTGCTCGGCGTCCCCGCCCCCCGCGGCGGCACCTTCCTCTTCTTCGATGCGAGCCCCTACCTTCGAGAGGGCGAGGAGACGGCGATGCCCTTCCTCGAGCGCTGCCTCGAAGGTGGTGTGCTGATGACGCCCGGCCGGGCATGCGGCGCGGATTTCGACCGCTGGGTACGGATGTGTTTCACGTCGATACCGCCGAGAGAGCTGGACGCGGCCCTGAGCCGTCTCTCCACAATTTTGCACGGTTGAGCAAAATCGCAGCCGTGGCTCGGTTTTCGGTATCCTCGCGCTCGATGCCTACCAAGCGTACTCATCTCGCCCCGGTCCTCCTCGCCGCCCTCGTCTGTGGCGCGTGTGGTCCTTCGCTGGATCTCGAGTTGGTGCAGGCCGATTACCAGGCCCCCAGCAACGTCGCGGTCTTCTTCACCGTCGACGACAACGAGGGCGATCCGGTGCCCGGCCTCACCGCCGAGGACTTCAAGATCTACGAGGACGGCCGCCTGGTCTCCATCGACGAGAGCCGGCAGACCATCATCAACCCCGAGGTCGCTGCCAAGCACTACACCCTGCTCCTCGTCGACATGAGCGGCAGCGTCACCGAGAGCGACCAGGTCCCCCTCATCGAGGCCGCCGCCAGCGAGTTCACCTCGACCCTCGAGGGCTATCAGGAGGTCGCCGTCTATGCCTTCGACGGCGCCGAGGAGATCCACCCGATCACGCCCTTCACCAGCTCGGCCGGTCGCGGCTCCGCCGGCATCAACCGGCTCTCCAGCTTCCATTCCCGCGACCCCTCGACCAACCTCCACGGCGCCATCGTACAGGCGACCCAGGTCCTGACCGAGCAGGTGCAGGAGTCGCCCACCCCGCTCACCTTCGGCACCATCGTGGTCTTCACCGACGGGACCGACCGAGCGGCGCGCGTGAGCTTCCGCGACATGATGAACGCGCTCGACGACGTGGACTACGACGTCTTCGCCGTCGGGGTCGGCAACGAGATCGACGAGCCGACCCTCGCGCGCATCGGCTTCAGCGGCTACGTCCTGGTCCAGGACGCGAGCGCGGTCACGGCCGCCTTCCGCACCATCGGCGAGAAGATCGTCGGTTACACCCAGCGCTTCTACCTGCTGAGCTATTGCAGCCCCGCCCGCGCCGGTGAGCACGAAGTGACCATCGAAGCGATCAAGGGCGAAGCCTCGGGTGATCTCGATTACCGATTCGATGCAACCGGCTTCGGACCCAACTGCAATCCGGACTCGCCTCCGCCCTTCGACACCACCGGAACCCGGCGTCCACGTCGTCGGCCACGACCGAGCTCCGGCGCCCGTATTCGGGTCTCGGCTTCCGCGAGCGGAGGCGCGAGCGCGAGCGGCGGCGCCTCGGCAGGCGGCGATCCGGAGGCGGGAGACTATTGACGCGCGCCGGTGGCGCTGTCAGTAAGCGGGCGTAGATAGCACCAGACGTTTCGCGTCGGCACTCGACGTGGGGGGCAGATGACACAAGGAGAACAGCCCATGGCCCAGGACGACGACAAGATCTCTCGACGCAGCGCCCTCAAGATCAGCCTCTCCGTCATCCCCTTCGCGGCGGGTGGCGCGGCGCTCCTCCAAGCGTGCGGCAGCTCCAATCTCGACTGCTCCGACATCTCCGGACTGAGCGCGGAGGAAGCCGCGACGCGCACCAACCTCGAGTACGTCGAGCAGTCACCCTTCGGCGATGAGAAGAACTGCATCGGGTGTCGTTTCTACACCGGCAACGACAGCCAGTGCGGGAGCTGCACGCTGGTGAAGGGCCCGATCAACCCCAAGGGTCACTGCAAGAGCTGGGTCGCAAAGGCCTGAGTACCCAAGACGCGTAGTCTGCGACGGGCTGCGCGTTTTTTGCGATTCCCCCCTGGCGGGGATGGACCGCGCGCGTATCTCCGCAGTCGATGACTGCCGAGGAGCTCGGAGTTGCAGCCGTCGCGGGCGCGCTCGCCGGCATCGCGTCGATCGCGCACTGCGCCGCGATGTGTGGGCCGCTCTCCTCTGTCGCCACGGCGCTGCATCCGGGCAAGGTCGGCGCGCTCCGCTATCAGGCGGGCCGCACGCTGAGCTACGCGGGTCTCGGCGCGCTCGTCGGCAGCGCCGGCGGCGCCATCGTTCGCACCGCGAGCGGGGCATGGGCGGGCGCACTGATCTCCTGGGTCTTCGCCGCGGCCCTCGCCGTCGCCGCCTATCGCCTGTGGCGCGTCGACCGACCCGTGACCGCGTCGGAAAGAGCCGCCCCCCTGCCGCTGCTTCGCTCCCGTCCCACGCTCTCGTTGGGACAACGGCTCCTCGCGAAGATGCCGCGCGACCCGCTCCTCTTCGGCGCGGCCACCGCGCTCCTTCCCTGTGGCGCGCTCTACGGGGCGCTGGTGCTCGCGGCGGGAAGCGCGCATCCCATCGCAGGCGCGCTCCTGATGACCGGCTTCGCGACCACCACCGGCGTGGGCGTCGTGGGGATCGCGTTCATCAGCCAGCGCCTTCGCCCCCGCCTGTCACCCCTCGCGATGCGCCTCTTCGCGGTGGTCCTCGCCGCCGCTGCGGTCTTCATCGCCATCCGACCGGCGCAAACCCTCGCCGAGCCCCAAGCCCCCGTGCACACCTGCTGCGGAGTAGCGGAGTGAAGCCATGGGAGAGGTCGGACCCGCAATCGCCGCCCCCCTGAGCCTCGGTCGCACCGATGCGGCCTGCGCCCACTGCGGTCTGCCGATCCCCGGCGAGGAAGGAGACTTCTGCTGCCGGGGCTGCCGCGCGGTCTACCAGCTCCTACGCAGCGAGGGCCTCGAACGCTTCTACGATCTGCGGGGCGCGCGAGGCGTCCCGGTCCCGGAGGCGTCGGGGGGAGCGCGGGACGACAAGTGGCTCGAGCCCTACGAAGGCCGACTGAATGAGAGCCAGGGGCTCTGTCAGGTGGGCATGGACCTTCAGGGGATCCATTGCGCCGCGTGCGTCTGGCTGGTGCAGGAGCTCTTCGACAAGCGCGGCGGGACGAGCATCGTCGTCAACCCGGCCCTCGGCCGCGTCGACATGACCATCGACGGGAGCTTCCCGCTTCGCGATTTCGTCGCCGACGTCGAACGCTTCGGCTACGTCTTCGGGCCGGCGCTCAAGAAAGAGGACCGCGGGATCGACGAGCTCCTGTTGCGCACGGGCATCGCCATCGCCCTGGCCGGCAACACCATGCTCTTCGCGGCAGCCATCTACCTGGGCCTCGCCGAAGGCCGGCTCTTCACCTTCATGCACCAGGTGAGCTACGCCCTCGCCGTCATCTCGGTGCTGGTGGGCGGCAGCGTCTTCTTTCGCGGCGCGGTCGAAGGGCTCCGCCGCGGCGTGCTCCACCTCGACGTCCCCATCGCGCTCGGGATCGCGCTGGCCTTCGGCGGCTCGACCTGGTCCTTCTTCTTCGGACAGGCGCGCGCGGTCTATTTCGACTCGCTGACGGTCTTCGTCGCGCTGATGCTCCTCGGGCGCTTCCTCACGGAGCGCGCCCTGACGGCAAACCGACGCCGGCTGCTCGAGAGCGACGGCGTCGACGGCCTGCAGACGCGGCGCGTGGCCGAGGGGAAGGTCGAGCTCGTGCGCTGCGCCTCGCTCGCGAAGGGCGACACGCTGCTGATCGCGCCTGGCGACCTCGTCCCTGTCGACGCGCGCCTCGAGAGCGAAGGGGCCACCCTCTCCCTGTCCTGGATCGACGGAGAGAGCCGCCCGCGCCACTTCTCGGAGGGTGCGGTGGTTCCTGCGGGCGCCTTCAACGTCGGCCGGAGCGCGCTCCGCGTGGTCACCGAGGACGACTTCGCCCACTCCTCGCTGGCGACGCTGCTCCGGAGCACCCGCGCCGAGGACGGCGAGGGGTTCGGGCGCGGCCGCTTCTGGCAGAAGGTGTCCACGATCTACGTGATCGCAGTGCTGATGGCGGCGGGCGCCGGCCTCGGGTTCTGGACCTTCGCGATGGGGGACGGGATGCGCGGCCTCGAGGTCGCCATCGCGGTGCTGGTGGTGACGTGCCCCTGCGCCTTCGGCATCGCCACGCCGATCGCCTACGAGCTGGTGCTCGCCGGCCTCCGTCGCGCGGGGCTCTTCGTCCGGCGCGCGGGCTTCCTCGACCGGGCGCGGCGCGTCCGCAAGATCGTCTTCGACAAGACGGGCACGCTCACCACCGCCGCCCTCGCCCTCGAGGATCGCGGCGGCGCTCGAGGCCCTCACCGACGAGGAGCTGCGCGCCCTGTACGACCTCGCCGCCCGGAGCTCGCACCCCAAGAGCGAGGCGGTCAAGCGTGCCCTCGACGAGTTTGGCCTCAACCTTCGGCCCGAGGTGGCCGTTGTCGAGCACGTGGGACGCGGACTCGAAGCGGCCATCGATGGGCACCTCTACCGGCTGGGCGCGCCCGAGTGGCTCGCCCCCGAAGGTCGAAGACGACGACCTCGTCTTCGCCGTCGATCACCAGGTCCGCGCGCGCATCGGAACGCGCGAGCGGCTTCGCCCCGACGCCGCGCGGGAGATCGCTCGCCTGTCGAACGCCGGCTACGCGCTCTTCATCCTCAGCGGCGACGCGAACGCACGGGTCGCTCGCATGGCCGGCGAGCTGGGCATCGAAGAGGAGCGCGCCCTCGGTGGCCAGCGGCCCGAGGACAAGGCCGCCTGGCTCGCGGCGCACGACGAAGAGGACACGCTCATGGTGGGCGACGGCATCAACGACGCGATGGCCGCCGACGCGGCGTTCTGCTCGGGCACACCCGCCATCGACCGCCCCTTCATGCCAGCACGCTCGGACTTCTACTTCGTCACCCCGGGCCTGGGGCCGCTGGCGCTCGCTTTGCGCGCATCCGAGGCCCTAACGCAAGTCGTGCGCCGGAACCTCGCCTTCGCCGTCCTCTACAACCTCGTCGCTGTCGGCCTCGCCTGGGCCGGATTGATGAAGCCGTGGGTCGCCGCCGTGCTGATGCCCACATCGAGCCTTCTGATCCTGGCCTTCACCACCTGGTCCCTGTCGCGGAGGAGCCCCCTGTGGAGGTCCTGATCCTGCTGATATTCGTGAGTTTGGTGCTCGTGACCGGCGCCATCGGCTTCTTCGCCTGGGGCCTGCGGGAGCACGTCTACGACCACGCGGACAGGCTCGCGCTCCTGCCGCTCGAAGAGGACGCGCAACTCCGTACCCAGATGTCCTCATCTGGCGGCACGGGAAATGAACAGGTGGACGCGCAACCTGCGGCTCGCCGCAAGTCTTGCGCCGAAGGGACTGGGAGCGGAGACGGATGAAGAAACAAACCATCGTCTACGACGACAAGATCGCGCGGTACTTCGCCAGCGCCTCCATCATCTGGGGAATCGTCGGAATGCTGGTCGGGGTCACCATCGCCCTGCAGCTGGCCTTCTGGCAGGCGAACCTCCCGCCCTACCTGAGCTTCGGGCGCCTGCGCCCCTTGCACACGAACGCGGTGATCTTCGCGTTCGTCGGCAACATGCTCTTCGCCGGCATCTACTACTCGACGCAGCGCCTCCTGAAGGTGCGGATGGCGAGCGACAAGCTCAGCTGGGCTCCACTTCTGGGGCTGGCAGGGGATCATCGTCTCCGCCGCGATCACGCTCCCCCTCGGCATCACCACCTCCAAGGAATACGCGGAGCTCGAGTGGCCGATCGACATCGCCATCGCGGTCGTCTGGGTCATCTTCGCCGTCAACTTCTTCTGGACGCTCTTCAAGCGGAACGAAAAGCAGCTCTACGTCGCGCTCTGGTTCTACATCGCGACCATCATCACCATCGCGGTGCTGCACATCGTGAACTCCCTGGCGATCCCCTACTCCGCCTTCGGGAGCTACTCGATCTTCGGCGGCGTCCAGGACGCGCTCGTCCAGTGGTGGTACGGCCACAACGCCGTCGCCTTCTTCCTGACCACCCCGATCCTCGGGATCATGTACTACTTCCTGCCGAAGGCAGCGGAGCGACCGGTGTTCAGCTACCGGCTGTCGATCGTGCACTTCTGGGGTCTGGTCTTCATCTACATCTGGGCCGGACCCCACCACCTGCTCTACACCGCGCTCCCCGAGTGGGCGCAGACCCTCGGCATGATCTTCAGCCTCATGCTCTGGGCGCCGAGCTGGGGCGGCATGATCAACGGCCTGCTGACCCTGCGCGGCGCGTGGGACAAGCTCCGCAAGGACCCGGTGCTGAAGTTCTTCGCCGCAGGCGTGACCTTCTACGGCATGAGCGACCTTCGAGGGCCCGCTTGCTCTCCATCAAGGCGGTCAACGGCCTCGCTCACTACACCGACTGGATCATCGGCCACGTCCACGCGGGCGCGCCTCGGATGGAACGGCTTCATGGCTGCGGGGATGTTCTACTGGATGTTCCCGCGCCTGTACGGACACGAAGCTCTACAGCGAAAAAGTCGCCAACTACCACTTCTGGCTCGGGACCTTCGGCATCCTTCTCTACGTCGTCGCCATGTGGGTCGCAGGCGTCACCCAGGGCCTGATGTGGCGCGCCGAGAACGAGGTCACCGGCGGCCTGATGTATCCGAACTTCGTCGAGACGGTGATCGCGCTGCGTCCGATGTACGTGATGCGCCTGATCGGCGGCAGCCTCTACCTCGTCGGCTTCTTGATGCTCGCCTGGAACATCTGGATGACGGCGAAGTCGGGCAAGGCGGTCGACACCGAGGTCGAGGTGGCCGTCGCCGAGAAGAAGGAGGACGAGCTCCCCTGGACGGGTCTGGTCTTCGGCAAGCCGATGCTCGTCGTCTACGGGACGGTCGCCGCCACCCTCACCATCGGTTTCTTGAACGAGACGCTCGCCACCGTGGCGCTCATCGTCGCGGCGACGATCGGCATCGGCGGCAGCATCGCGATCATCAGGGGCCGCAAGGAAGGCATGCCGGCCTGGCATGCGCTTCTGGAGGGCCGCGCGCTGATCTTCACGGTGCTTGTCGTGGTGGGCGTCCTGGTCGGCGGCGTCGCCGAGATCATCCCGCTGGTCATCACGACCACCGAGGACGCGCGCGCCACCGAGAACGTCCCCTACACGTCTCTCGAGCTCCACGGCCGGGACGTCTACCTGAGCGAGGGCTGCTACGTCTGCCATTCGCAGATGGTCCGCCCCTTCGCCTGGGAGACCGCGCGCTACGGCAACCGCTACTCCACCCTCGACGACAGCATCTACGACCACCCCTTCCAGTGGGGCAGCAAGCGCACCGGGCCCGACCTCGCACACGAGGGCGGCCTGCGCTCGGACGACTGGCACTACCAGCACCTGGTCGATCCGCGGCAGATCACACCGGGCTCCCTGATGCCTCCGTACGCGCATCTCCTCGACTCGCGAATCGATCTGGACATGACCGCCGCGAAGATGCGCGCCATGCGCAGCGTGGGCGTCCCGTACTCGGCCGACGACATCCAGAGCGGCGCGGACGACGCGCGCGCGGCGGGTCAGGTCATCGCCGACGGGCTTCGGGAGAAGGGCTTCGAGGCGGCGCCGGACAGCCACATGGTGGCGCTGATCGCGTATCTGCAACGGCTGGGCAAGCTGCCGGCCGACAACGAAGGCGACGACGGGGAAGAGGCCGTCGCGCTGAACCAGGCGGAGTGAGGAGGCTATCGTGCTCGGATGGTTCGCAGGCGACTTCTTCGCGCGTAGCCCGGTGCTCGTTTACCCGATCATCGCGCTCGCCATCTTCATGACCGTGTTCATCACGGTCTCCCTTCGCGCGCTCTTCCGGCCGAAGAGCGAGCTCGAGCGCCTCGCTGCGCTTCCGTTGCGGGAGGACGACCGATGAGCGAAGTGCACAGAAAGGATGAGATCCAGGGCGAGATCATCCACGAGTACGACGGCATCGAGGAGGCGGACAACGACCTGCCCTTCTGGTGGCTCGTCACCTTCTACGGCGCGGTCGTCTTCGCGGTGCTCTACTGGTTCGGCCTCCACGAGTTCGACCTCTGGCCTTCGATCCACGCGCAGTACGAGGAGGCGGTGGCCGCGCATCTGGAGCGCTTCCCACCGGTGACCCCCGAGGAGCTGGAGGCCCTGGAGGGCGACGAGGAGGCCGCGCAGGCGGGGGCCGCCATCTTCGCGGCCAACTGCGTGGCTTGCCACAAGGAGCAGGGACAGGGGGACATCGGCCCGAACCTCACGGACGCCTATTGGATCCACGGCGGCAGCGTTCAGGACATCTTCCACACGGTCACGACGGGCGTTCTCGAGAAGGGCATGCCCAACTGGCTGTCGGTCCTCGGGCCCACCGGCGCGAAGCAGGTGACCGCCTACGTGCTGACGCTCCGAAACACGAACGTGGAGGGCAAGCCTCCGGAAGGCGAGCTCTGGCCGCCTGCCGGGGACGGCGACGCCACCGATGCCGGAACGGACGCGGCGGCGGACACGGACGCGGCGGCGGACACGGACGCAGCGGGCACGGAGGCAGAGACGGACGCGGGTGCGGGCACGGGCGCGGGTGCGGAGGAAAACGACACCGAGGGGGCTGACGAGACGGCGGGGTGACCGCATGGATCGCGAAAGGCCGATGTCCACCCGCCTCCCAGTCGTGAATGACGATCGCGCGAGCTCGCTCCGCAAGGACGGGCATCGCAACTGGGTGCACCCGGCCGACGTCAAGGGGCGCTTCACCACCCTCCGACGCATCGGCTTCGCCGTCCTGATCGCGATCTACGCGATCACTCCCTGGATACAGGTCGGCGGGCACCCGGCCGTCTTCCTCGACATCGAAGACCGCAAGTTCTACCTCCTCGGGGCCACCTTCAACGCCCAGGACTTCTGGCTCGCCTTCTTCCTGCTCACCGGGATCGGCTTTCTGCTGATCGTCCTGACGGCCCTCGCCGGCCGTGTGTGGTGCGGCTACGCGTGCCCGCAAACTGTCTTCCTCGAGGGCGTCTTCCGCCGCATCGAGCGACTGATCGAGGGGCCGCGACAGCAGCGGATCAAGCGCAACGCCGGTCCGTGGAGCTGGGACAAGGTGTGGCGCAAGACCGTCAAGCACACCGCCTTCATCGCGCTCGGGCTGGTCGTCGCCCACATCTTCCTGAGCTACTTCGTCTCGCTCCCGGGCGTCTTCGAGATGGTGCGTCACAACCCCGCCCAGCACCCCGAGGCCTTCGCCTGGGCGATGGGCCTGACGACCGTGATGTACGTCAACTTCGCCTTCTTCCGCGAGCAGCTCTGTCTGATCGTCTGCCCCTACGGACGCCTTCAATCCGTCCTCATGGACAAGGACTCGATCATCGTCGGCTACGACGAGAAGCGAGGGGAGCCGCGGGGCAAAGCCAAGGACCCCGACGCCGGCGACTGCGTCGACTGCAACCGTTGTGTCGTCGTCTGCCCGACCGGCATCGACATCCGTGAAGGTCTGCAGCTCGATTGCATCGGCTGCGCCAACTGCGTCGACGCGTGCGACGAGGTGATGAGCAAGCTGAAGCGCGCGCCGGGCCTCATCCGCTACGACTCGCTCAACGGGCTCGAAGGCGAGAAGAAACGCTTCCTGCGCCCCCGGCTCGCGTTCTATGCGGTGCTCGGCGTCGTCGGCCTGGTGGTCGCGAGCCTCGCCATCCAGAGCCGGACGGATTTCGAGTCGAACATGCTGCGCCAGGCAGGCGTCCCTCCCTTCGTGCTCACCGACGACGGCGGCGTGCGCAACAGCTACGAGATCCACCTGGTGAACAAGCGCGAAGAGCCCGCAGTCTTTCATCTCGAGCCGGCGACCGACGGCATGAGCTTCGTGATCCCGCGGACCCGGGTGGAGCTGCCATCTCTCGAGAGCACCACCATCCCCGTCTTCGCCACCGTGCCCCGGGATCAGCTGCGAGATGGGCTCGAGGCGAACGTCGAGGTCTCGATGGAGGGGGCCCCGGAAGAGACGCGCGTCGTGCACGTGCCTTTTTCCGGCCCCGGGATCTGATACACCTCCTCGTCAGCGGCGCCGGCGCCGGAGGCGAAGGGCATGGGCGGCATCACTCTCATCGTGGTCGGAGCGGATCGTGCGCCATCTCGAAGCGCCCGCCCCTCACGGGCTCGGAGCGCAGGGGAACGCTTCGGAGTACTGCCGGATGTCGTCCACCAATCCGTCGAAGCGGTAGGTGGGCGTGCCACCGAAGTTGAAGCCGACCTTCGGAGAGAGCGGATTGGTGAGGTCGGCGGCTGCAGGGACCTGCGTGCTCGCCACCTCGAATCCGTCGACGCAGACGCGGATCGATTCGTCGCCGGCGCTCCGCGTGAGGCGCAGGTGGTACCACCGGCCGTCCGCCGGCCGCGGGAAGGACAGGACGCCGCTGCAATCGCCGCTCGTGCAGGTCACGCCCGGGTGCTCCGTGTTGGTCGCGTCGCGGTAGAGGAAGTTCACCTCGACCTGGTCGGCGCCGCTCGGGTCCTCCATCGAGAAGTTGATGCCGGCGCTCGAGGTGCCGTCCCAGTCCTGATAGATGGAGCTCGTCACGTAGTCCTGGCGCGTCGTGCGGACCCAGAGCTGCGTCGTGAAGTCTCCGCTGCGGTCGACGTTGGCGTCCATGGCGATGAGCCCTACGCCCGTCGAGCTTCCTGACACCAGCCCCTGTGCCATGCCCAGATAGGGCGCGGGGCCGGGGGCGAGCGCGGGCAGCGTTCCCGAGCCGTCCGCCGCATACGGCTCGCCGCCGCAGGCGTCGTCGAGGTCGCCGTCGAAGGTGGCGACGTGCTCGCATCGGGAAGGCGAGGCGGTGGTGCTGAGGCGGACGTTGGCCGCGACCCTCGCGTCGCTCGCGCCCGTCGGATTTCGGAGCGCGACCACGATCCGGTCACCCGCGACCGCCTCGAAGGCCGCCGTGGCCGTGGTCGGCCCTCCCATCGGGTCGACCACGAGCCGGCCCACGAGATCCGGCGCTGCGTTGCGGCTGACCCAGAGCTCGGTGGGCGCGGCGCCGATCGGCTCCGCCGAGAGATCGACGCTGTAGCGTCCGGTGGCCTCGACGGTGGTCACGAGAACCGGGCCCGTGTCGGCGCCGGCCTCCAGCAGGAGCCCGGGGGCCGTGCAGAGCGACGCGGCGTCGGGGCAGCGCGCGATCGACGGCGGGGCCGGGGTCGCGGCCCAGCTGTCGGGATCGCTGCCCGGCACCAGGTCGAAGTACTCGAGGGGGTCGGCGAACGTCTGGCCCTGATAGCGCCAGGCCAGCGTTCCCGTGCCCTGCTCCGTCGAGAAGTCGAGATAGGCGTCCGTGAGGCACGGCGAGTCGCACATCCCCAGCGGCATGGTGCCGGTGTCCGAGCCACCGTCCGATGCGTCGGGGCCTCCACCATCCACGCGCGCATCCGTCGGGGGAGCGGATCCGTCGAAGCTGAACTTCGAGTAATCATCGATGGCCACACAGCCGCCGAGGAGCAGGAAGAGCGACGCGAGTGGGAGCGCGCTCCGCATCAGAACGTCACCGCCATGCCTGCGCCGACGTCCCCTGGCCCCGAGGTCAGGCGCGCGGTCGCCTCGTCGGATTCGGAGCTCGACTGGTCGACGGTGAAGAAGAGGATGATGGCGGCGATGGCCGCCGCGCCGGCCGTAGCCGTGAGGATCGTCGAGGTCACGGCCATGGTCTTCCCCCGGTCGGCATCCGCCTGACGCGCGGGATTGCAGGCGCCCATGGGGCAGCTCGCGTCGAGATCCTGATAGATGCCGTGAGAGACCAGCCCCGTGATGAGCGCGCCGACGCCGATGGCGACGCCGACGCCCAAAGTCACCACCGAGGCCGTGGGAAAGCCGCCACCCCCGCCGGCGGGCTCCGCCGCGGGCGCCTCCGCCGTCTCCCCGACCAGGTCTCGATCGGCGTTGGACTCGCCGAGGTGTGGATCCTCCTCGGCGCCCTCCGCTGCGAGCTCACGCAGCCGCGCGATCCGCTCCTCGATCTCGGCGCGGTCGTCCGCGTCGGGGACCTCCTCGAGATAGAGCTCGAAGGCCTCGATGGCGTCCTGCCATGCCTGCGCGTGCTGATGACTCACGGCCACGTTCTTGAGCAGATGCGGCCGATTCGAGAGCCGGTAGGCCTCCTCGAACTCGCGCGCGGCTTCCGGGTAGCGGAGCTGCTCGTAGTAACTGCGCCCCGCTTCGTAGTGGGTGCGCGCCTCTTCGACGTCCCCCTGGGCGAACGCCGACGAAGGCGGCGCGGCCGACGAGAGCAAGACGGATAGGACGAGTGAGACTGCGGGCCAGAACCTCACGTGCCCGAGGGTACCTCAATCGGGGTCGAACGGTTCGATGTCTTCGAAGCCGAACTCGCGCATGGCACTCATCTGGGCGTCGCCACCGTTGGCGCGCGCTCCCATGCGGGAGCGCCGCACCCTGCGGCGCATCATCGGCGTGGGCGTCGTTTCCGCAGGAGCGGCCTCCCCGGTCTCGGACGCCTCGGCGCCCTCCTCTTCGTGGACGATCTCCTGCGCGTCGGTGCTCTCGTCCTGTGCTTCGTCGTTCGGCCCTGGAGCCGAGGCGACGGGAACGGGAACCGTCGGTTCCGCCTCGGCCGCCACCGGAACGGTCGCGGGGGGCGCCTCGAGGCGCGAGGGCGCGGCCTCCTCCGGCGTGCGCGTGATCACGAAGGCGGCGCCACCACCGACCACGAGCAGGAGTAGGACCAGGAGCGCGCCGAGCGCGAGGAGCGCCCCACTCCGCTTCTTCGCGGGCTCGTCCACCACGGCACCGGCGGGCGGAGGTCGCGACGTCGCGTGGGCATTGTCGGGGACGGTGACAGCCTCATCCGCGGAGGCCGCGCCATCTGGCTCCGCATCCACGAAGGAGTCCTCCCGACTCAGGGTGTCGAAGCCCTTCATGGCCGGTGGAGGCGTGCTCGGCGCGAGCTGGGTCGGCGCGGTCGCGCCTTCGAGACGAGTGATCCATGGCCGGAGCGCGCCGACCATGTCCTCGGCCGTCGGCCACCGCGCCTCCGGGCGACGCGCGACGCCGCGGTCGACGATCTCCGCGAGGGCCGGCGGCACCTGATCCGTCATCCGTCCGAGCGGACGCGGATCCGAGCTGCAGACCTTCACGACCATCTGCTCGTAGCTCTCGGCGTCGAAGGGAAGCATCCCGGTGAGGAGCTGGTAGAGGACCACGCTCACGCCGTAGATGTCGGAGCGCGCGTCGGCGGTCTTCGCCGAGACGTACTGTTCCGGCGCGGCGTAACCGGGGCTCCCCATCGCCATGCCCGAGCGGGTGATGTCATCCGGGTCGCGGGTCTGGCGCGCCTTGCTCACCCCGAAGTCGACGAGGCGCACGCGGTCGTCTCTGCGAGGTCCGCCCGGATCGGTGCCGCCCAGCATGATGTTCCCCGGCTTGACGTCCCGGTGGATGATCCCGGCGTGGTGCGCGGCGGCGAGCGCGTCGAGCACGGCGATGATGATGCGAAGCCCTCGCGAGGGGGCGATCGGCCCCGCCTCGAGCAGCTCCTTGAGCGAGCACCCATCGACGAGCTCCATCGCCAGGAACGCGTGCCCCTCCGGGGTCGTACCTGCATCGAAGACCTGGACGATCCCCGGATGCCCGATCGCCGTCGCGGCCTTCGCCTCCCCGAAGAAGCGCTTCACCGCCGCGGGTTGGGTGCGCATCCGCGCGTGCAGCACCTTCAGCGCAACCGGCCGATCCATCACCGTGTGGCGCGCCCGATAGACCGCGCCGAAGCCGCCGCCGCCGAGCCACTGCTCGACGTGGTAGCGATCGATGGTCATGCCGCAGAGCCCGGCGGTTGCGTACGAATCCTGCGTGATCGGACAGACCTCACCATCCATCGAGTGGGTCAGTCCACAGTGACTACACACGGTCACGGCGCCGATGGTAGCACCGATGGCGCGCGAGCCCGGTAGGGTGGCCGAGCGCTCGGCGCTCAGTAATCGACGGTGACGCTCTGTTCTACGGTCATGTCCCCGATGGTCACCGAAATGGTGGAGGGGCCCGGCGTCTCGAGGCCGTCCATGATCCAGTAGATGGGTGCCTCGGTCTCGGCGCGGCGGGGGCCTCCGTCCACGAGGTTGAAGTCATCCGCGTTGTCGCCGTAGCCATCGAGGTGCACCGCGGTGGGGAGACAGTCGGGGATGTCGTCCCCGTAGACGGCCACGTACAGTCCGACCATCTGTGAGCCCTGCCCGCCGAAGGCGATGTGCAGCGTGCCGCCCTCGTCGATGATGCTGCGGTCGTTCATGTCGAGGATCTCGATGCGCTCGGGAGTGAAAGTCCCGTCGCAAAGCGCGGTCGACGTGGGAGACGGATCGTTGGGGAAGGGGCTCTCGTGCAGGCTCGGGTCGCCACAGAAGCACCCCGACAGGACGCTGACGAGGGCGACGACGAGGGCGATGCGGAGCGCAAGAGACCAGGAACGACGATGCATGGCGCTCTTCAGAGCAAGCCCAGTGCCACCTGTTTTCCCAGCAATTCCTGAGACGTCGTCAGAGGCACCGTGAACCGGGGGTCCGATGTATGTGCCAGTGGCACAACCCGCCTTTGGAACGAAACGCCCGTCGCATCGTCCAATGGGCATCTTCTTCACATTTTTTGACCACCGATCCCCCAGACCCGTAACTGGAAGCCAAGGCGACCTCGCCGGGGCGATTCAAAGGATTGGGGAGGTCGACCGATTGGAGGGTCGTCTATGTATCCGATCGAATGGCTTCGAGGACTCGACGAAACGCGTGATGGCTACACGCGCCTGTTGAGCGAATCGGGCAGCTTGGCACGCGCCGCGTGGAAGCTGGCCCAGGCTCGCTGTCAGGTGCAGCGCACATCCACCCAGGTGCCGACGCGGATGGAGCTCCGCGCGGCGGCCCGAAAGATCTCGCGCAAGGCGGGCATCGAGCCGGTGCCGGCCAGCGGCTTCCTCGCCAACGAGTGCGAGGCCGAAGGCCTGCTCGTGATCTGAGGCGGTACGGCCGCGCGCCTGCCGCGCAGGCCCTCGCGTTTGGGTCCGTGCGCCTCTCTCGCGTATCTTCGTGAGGAGGCCCCCGCTTTGATTTCGCGTGCACGCACCACGCGCTTCCTGCTCACCCTCCTCCTCTTCAGCGCAGCCTGCGCCTCGAGCGGCCGCCGCATCGGTCCCGTCGACGGCGGGACAGACTCGGGAGGTGGCTTGGACAGCGGCCGGCCGGACACCGCCACGCCCTCCGATGGCGGCGGAACCGACAGCCGCGCCGTCGATACGAGCGTCCCACCGCTCTGCGAGGGCGTGGACTGCTCGGCGATGGACGGCATCTGCCAGGTCGGGGTCTGCAACCCGGCGGACGGCTCCTGCAGCGCCCAGGCCGCGACCGACGGGACGAGCTGTGACGACGGGGATGCCTGTACCGCCAGCGACGTGTGCACGAGCGGTACCTGCGCGGGCACCGCGATCGACTGCTCGGCCATGGATGGGCCGTGCGCGGTCGGCATGTGCGACTCGGCCGACGGCTCCTGCATGGCCACCGCCATGGACGACGGGACGGCGTGCGATGACGGCGACGCATGCACCACCGGAGACATGTGCACGGCGGGGAGCTGCGGAGGCGCGACGACGGACTGCTCGGCGATGGACGGCCCCTGCGCGACGGGGACCTGCAGCCCGACCGACGGATCGTGCATGGCGACCGTCATGGCCGATGGGACTTCGTGCGACGACGGCGACGCATGCACCACCGGAGACATGTGCACGGGGGGCACCTGCGCGGGTATGTCGGGCGCCTGCACCGGCGGCGCGTTGGTACCAGGGCGGACGGATCTCGTCGCGACCCGCGACGGTTGGTCGGTGCGATGTCTCGCGTGGAGCGGGCGCACGTGCACCCACGCCCAGGCGACCATGGAGTGCACGGTCTGCTCGTTGTACGCGAACTGCGGCATGTGGCACGACATCTCGACCTTCAACGACGGCGGCCAGCGCTGCTCGAAGAGCTTCTGTGGCCTCGCGACGGGGCTCGGCACCGTGAACAGCACCGGCACGGGGGGCACCGCCATGGCGCCGCGGGCCTGCGGCTGGGGCAGCACCGTCCATCCGATCTGCGAGACGGTCCGGGCGTCCTACCACCCACCGGTCACCGGCGTGGACTCGACCTACGGGCTCCTCCTGAACGAGAGCTACTGCAGCGCCGACAGCACCCTCCGGACCTTCGACTGCGCCGGCTGGTGACAGCCAGGCCCTGCTGACGGCGGTTGCGCGCCTCCGCCCTGCCGTGTAGCAGTGCCCCGATGTCTGCGCGCGTGCACGCCAAGACCCTCGCCGCGGAGCAGCGCGCGATCTCGGTCTCCGAGTTCTTCGCGAAGAATCGGCATCTGCTCGGATTCGACTCGCCGGCACGGGCGCTCTTGACCACGGTCAAGGAGGCGGTCGACAACGCCATCGACGCCTGCGAGGAGGCGAGCCTGCTCCCGGAGGTGATCGTCGAGATCGACAAGCGTCCGGACGACCGCTACCTGGTCGCTGTCGAGGACAACGGACCCGGGATCGTCGAAGATCAGATCGCGCGCATCTTCGGCAAGCTCCTCTACGGCTCGAAGTTCCATCGCCTCTCGCAGTCGCGCGGACAGCAGGGGATGGGGATCAGCGCGGCCGGGATGTATGGGCAGATGACCACCGGCGAGCCGATGCGGATCCGCAGCCGCACGGACGCGAAGTCGCCGGCTCACGAGGTGCTCGTCTCCATCGACACGCGGAAGAACCGCCCGGAGATCCACGACCGCCACGAGGTCGAATGGGATCGGAAGCACGGCACGCGCGTCGAGATCGCGATGGACGGGCAGTACCAGCACGGCCAGCACTCGGTGGCCCTCTATCTGAAGCTCACCTCGGTGGCGAACCCGCACGTGGCCATCACGCTCAGGGAGCCCGACGGCACGGTCGTGGAGTTTCCGAGGAGCCTCCACAAGAAGCCCCCCACCCCGAGGCGCATCAAGCCGCATCCCCACGGCGTGGAGCTCGGCCGCCTGATCACGATGCTCAAGTCGACCGAGGCCAAGAACCTCGAGCAGTTCCTCAGGCGGGAGTTCAGTCAGGTCGGGCGCACGCGCGCACGCGAGATCATCGATCGCGCTGGCAAGGGCCTGTCGAACCGGTCCTACCCGAAGCGGATCGCCAAGGTGAAGGCCCGGGCGCTCCATCGCGCCATCCAAGAGACCAAGGTCAGCGCGCCGCCGACGGATTGCGTCGTCCCCATCGGTGCGACCGCGATCCGCGAGGGCCTCACCCGCGAGCTCCCGGCGGCCTTCTACGCGATCGCGACGCGACCACCCGCCGTCTACCGCGGCAACCCCTTCCTGGTGGAGGTCGGCCTCGCCTATGGGCGCGAGGACTCGCCGCACGTGGTGGTGACCGAGGACGGGCACCTCAAGAAGGTCGGCGAAGAAGAAGCGGGCCGCGCCCGCGAGCCGGTCCGCTTGATCCGCTACGCCAACCGGGTCCCGCTCCTCTATCAACAGGGACATTGCGTCACCACCGCGGCCGTCAGCGGGCTCAACTGGCGGCGCTACGGGCTCGAGCAATCGGGTGGATCGCTTCCTGTCGGGCCGATGACGATTCTGATCCACATCGCCTCGGTCTGGGTGCCCTTCACCAGCGAATCGAAGGACGCCATCGCCGAGTACCCGGAGATACGGCGCGAGATCGAGCTCGCGCTCCAGACCTGCGGGCGCGAGCTCGGCGCACACCTGAAGCGCGAGCGCCGCCTGTCGCGGGAGCTCTCCAAGCGGACGGCCATCGAGCGCTACCTGCCGCACGTGTCGGAAGCGCTGGGCGAGATCCTCGGCATGTCGGCGGACGAGCGGCAGAGGGTCGAGCAGCAGATCGACGATCTCATGCAGAAGAGCCGGAGGGTGCCATGAGCGCGAAGGGCCCACGCACCCGGGTGCAGGCGGCGATCGAGCGCGTCGCGCGCGGAGTGCTCGAGCGCATCGAGGCGGGCGAGCTCCCGGAGCTGATGATCCCCTCGCGAAGCCTGTCGAACGTGCGCTTCGACCGGACGCGCGGCCACTTCATGATCGGCAACAAGAAGAAGCGTCGGGGCCTGGGCGTCCGGACCGCGCGGACCTTCGCGCAGACCCTGAAGATGCTGGCGCTGTCGCGCGAGCTCGTCATCAGCGGCGACTTCGCGACGAAGCGAGAGGCGTACTACGTGGCGAAGGCCTGGGGCGATTGCCGCTTCGACGACCAGTCCGCCTCCGACACCATCCTCGCCGACATCGAAGCGCTCGCGTCGCAAGATGGCATCACGCGGGAGGCGCTCGGCTTCTTCCCCGAGTCACACGGCGGCAGCGTCGCGGGACTGTTGACCATCATCGACCAGACCGAGGAGGGCGAGGAGCTGCGCATCGACGCGAGCCGCCTCGGCCGCGGCGCCTACACCGTTCCCCGCGACGCCGAGCCGCTCACCTTCGAGAGCGACGCGGAGCTGGTGCTGGTGATCGAGACCGGCGGCATGTTCCAGCGCCTCGCCTCGCACCGCTTCTGGGAGCGCGTGCCGTGCATCCTGGTCGAGATGGGCGGCGTCCCCACGCGAGCCACGCGCAAGTTCGTCCGCCGACTGAACGAGTCGCTCGGGCTCCCCATCTACTGCTTCACCGACTGTGACCCCTACGGCTTCGCCAACATCTACCGCACCCTCAAGGCGGGCTCGGGCAACGCCGCCCACGCGAGCGAGCTCTACTCCGTGCCGGCGGCGCGCTACCTGGGCGTGACGCCGGCAGACATTCGCGAGTTCGATTTGATGGACGCCACCCACCCCCTCGAGAAGACGGACATCAAGCGCGCGGAAGACGCGCTGGCGAACGATCCGTTCTTCGCGGCGCACCCCGCGTGGGTCGCGGCGATCGAGGATCTGTTGAAGCTGGGCGTGCGCGCCGAGCAGCAGGCCCTGGCCAAGTGGGGGCTCAACTACGTCATGGACGAGTACCTGCCGCGCAAGCTACGAGACCCTGACGGCTTCCTTCCTTGAAGCTTCAGATGAGCCCGCGTGCTTCGGCGTCGCGCGCGAGATCCTCCGAGGTCTCGAAGACGACCAGCTCGCTGCCGAGCGCGTGCATCCGCTCGCCGATGCGCGCGAGCTCCGCTTCGCGCCCGGCCTTGCTGGGCACGGTCCGGATGTAGACCACGCGAATGTGCTCGCCGTACTCCTCGACGAGCGAGAGGTAGTGCTCGGCGTCCTCCTGACCGCTGTCGCCGATGAGCACGAAGGGAAGCTTCGGAAAGGCGTCGAGGACCGCCTTCATCTTCTTGCGTTTGTGACCGTGTCCGCCGCCGGGGGCGAAGCCTTCGCGCGTGAGACCCCAATCACGAAGCAGGATCGGGCCGGGCGGGATGCCGTGCTCGTCGAGGAAGTGGTCGAGGTGCTCGTAGAGGTTCCAGGGGCTCGACGAGACGTAGAAGATCGGGTTCGTCGGGCCGTCGTCCCCCTTTCCCCGCGACAGCGCGCCGTAGAGCTTCGCGACGCCGTCGAAGGGCCGACGCTCGGAGGCCTCCGCCATGAAGAGCGCCCAGGCGCGCTTGGCCATGTTCCGAACTCCGGTCACGATCACCGTGTCGTCGATGTCGCTGATCACGCCGTAGCTCGCGTCCTCGCCCACCAGCAGCACCTGCGCCGACACGGGATCACCCGTCTCTCCGTCCGCGAGCGACAGCGCCACCTCGTGCCATCCAGGCGCGGCGCCGGGCGGCGGTGTGATCCCGATCTCGACGAAACCCTCGGGGCCGCTCGACCCCGTGCCCCGCGCTTCGCCCCAGGTCGCCTCGACGGCGACACCGGGCACCTCCGCGGTGTGAAAGCGCACGAAGGACGCGACGGCTCCGCCGACGATCCCGCGGGACAGATTGCGCTCGACCGTGCCGCGATCCTCGATCACCCGCGCTTTCACGACGGCGTGCTCCGCTGTCCCGAAGCCGCGATAGGGAACGAGTCGGTAGGGCCTGTCGATGCCGAGCTCACGCTCGAGGGCGCGGCGCGCCTTCGTGATGCGCGCGTCCGCATCGTGGAGGGTGCGGAAGACGACCTTGGGCAGAGGAGCCACGTTTCGAAAGGTGCTCAGGCTTCTTCGAGCTCGGCGTCGAGGCGGGCGTCGTACTCGGCGTCCTCGGCGGCGTCGCCGTCGCCAGCGTCGTCATCGTCGCCCGGGGAATCGCCCCCGGATCCGCCCTTCCACTTCTTGCCGAGGAAGAAGACGCCGATGCCCGCGAGGAAGGCCATCGCGAGCGCGCCCAGCGCGAAGCTGCCGAGGGGGCTGTCGGGCGGGACCGCGAGAATGCGCTCGCCGTAGCGATCGACGAAGGACGCTTCGATCGCCGCCGGGGTCTCGCCCCGCATGAGCCGCGTCCGGATCTCGGCCTTGAGCTCCTGGCTGATCGGCGAGCCGTGGATGTCCAGCGTCTGGTTCCAGCAGCAGGGGGACTTGATGCGGCCCTCGAGGGCGCGCGCGGTGGCCTCGACCTCGGGATCCGCAGCGGGGGCGACCGGCTGGCCCTGGCCATGCTCCTGCGCGACCGCCACGACCGGCGCGGCGAGGAGCGCACAGAGCAGCGCGAGAGCGAGAGGGCGCTTCATGAGGGCCTTTGTAGTGCCCCCAGCGACAAAGCGCCAGCGGGTGCGCCTTCTCAAGCCAGGAGCCCCGTGCGAGGCTCGGGTGGTCTTGGAGGAGTTTCTCGCGATAGCGACGTCGTTTCCGACCGTCGTGTACACGGTCTTGGTCCTGGTCTCCCTCGGCTATTGGATGATCAGCCTGGTCGGGCTCGCTGGGGACCACGGGGACTCGGACGCGGACCTCGGCGACGCCGGGGATGACTTCGGACACGTGGACTCGGCCGACGCGCACGTCGACCACGCCGATGCGGGAGACGTGGGAGACGGAGACGCCGACGTCGACGTCGACGCGTCGCATGGGCACGCCCATGGCGATACGTCATCGGGTGGTGCCCTCGACGCCGTGTTGAGCGTCCTCGGCTTTCTGAGGCTCCGCAACGCCCCTCTCTCGATCACGTTCAGCGTGCTCTTCCTCTTTTCCTGGCTGTTCACCTACTTTGGCGCGCGCTACGCCATGCCGTTGATCCCCGGCCCCGGCGCCCTCGGTGGGAGCCTCGTGAGCCTCGCCGCATTGATCGCGTCGGTCCCGATCACGTCCACGCTCACCAAGCCCCTGGGCGCGCTCTTCAAGCAGGACTTCGCGCCCGGCAAGCGTCACCTGGTCGGCCGTGTGGGGGTCGTGCGCATCGGCGCTCAGAAGGGCAAGAGCGCTCAGATCCGCCTCAAGGAGCCGGCGAAGGGTGAACAGGGGCTCTTGATTCGCGTTGCGGTCGAAGAGGACCTCGAGAGCGGCGATGAAGTTCTCCTGGTGGACTACGACGACGACAAGAAAGCGTACGTGGCCGAGCCGATGGAGAAAGTCCTCCCTTCGAAGGATTGAGCGCAGCCGCGCGCCCTACTCCTCCGCGGGCTCGCCGTCGCTCGTCTCTTCTTCGGACGCAGGCGGCCCGGTCAGAGGCGTGCGCTGGTGGCCGACGATGTGCCCACGTGTGACCATCACCGGCACCGGCTCCACCAGCTCGAAGCCGTAGCCGCGCGACGTCATCTCGATCGTCGCCTCGTGTCCGTAGGCCTCGAGCTCGCGCTCGTAGACGAGGGGGATCCGGCCGACCCGGCGATGCGGACGGTGCGTGAGAACGAAGGAGGCGAGCCGGAGCGCGAGGTGGTTGTGGAGCCGGTGGCAGCCATGGCTGGTGCCGCGGAGGATGCTTCGGTAGGCGACCGAGCCGTGGGTGCGGATGCCTTCATCGAAGGTGCGCGTCTCGCCGTCGTGCATCGTCTGCTCGCGCTCGTGGATGAGCATCGCGAGGCCGAAGGCGGAGCGGTAGCCCGGGCCGAGGACGTCGTAGCGCGGCTCGATGCCGCCGCGCGAGCGGCGCACCAGGTCGTCGTCGGGGGTCGCGGGCGGCGGGATCCAAGCCGGGCTCCCCACCACCTCGCGCCACTGGCGCGGACCGACCGGCGACTCCTTGTAGACCAGCTCGGTCGAGCCGGCTTCGACCTCCTCGTCGTTCCAGCCGCCGATGGTGGTGGGCCAGCGAATGAGCGCCTTCCATGCCTCACCGTCACGCGCGTAGAGCGTGATCACCGCGCGGCGCCTCACCCACATCGGGCGACGGCTTCCATCGTCGCGGAACGGCCAGTCGTAGCGAATGTCGCCCCGGTCGATGACGGCGCGGAGCTCCATGTCCGCCGAGTGGTAGCGGGGTAGCGGCGGCATTCGCACGGCGACCCGACGGATGTGGTTGTGGGCGAAACGCCGCAGGGCCGCGAGGGCGCGCGCGGGCTCGGTGAAGCCGAGGGCGCGAGCGGCGGCCTCCGTGGCCGGAGAGAGCAGATCCTGTGCAGGGTTTTCGGCGGGGCGCCTTCCCGCGTCGGCACGCAGCTGCTCGGCGTCGAGGACGCGACCGAGGACGGTGCCCCACGCGTGCGCCGCCGAGCCGTCTTCGATGATCCCGGTGGCCGAGGCGACGCGCTCGCGCAGGACGCGGAGCAGCGCCTGGAAGTCGGCCTCGCGGCTGTCGATCGCCGCCGCGGCGCGGGTGCCCGACGTCAGCAGCGGTCCGGAGAAGACGACGTGCCGCCGGTGGTAGAGCTCGGTGGCGTCGGCGGTCTTCTGATCGAAGACGCCGCGCTCGTAGCGACCCGAGAGGATCCCGTCGCAGACCAGATGCTCCTGAAGGGCGCGTATGGCTTGGACCCGCTCATAGACCTCTGCTCGGCGCGCCAGCACGCGGTCCCAACGCGGCTGGCCTGCCAACTCCTCGATCGAGGCGAGCCCGCGCTGGGCCGCGGCTCGTTCGAGCCGGCGGTCGAGCATCGACAGGTTTCGCGCGTCCCTTCGCCCCCGCTCGAGGTCCTCGCCGCGCGGGCGAAGGAGCGGGCCCTCCGCGACCAGGGGCGCGTCGTCGATGGCGGCGTGGCAGGCGTGACGCTCCTCGTCCCCGAGGCGCTCCCGGATCACCCGCAACGTCGGCGGGATGCCGAAGAGCTCGAGATACCTCTCGGGATGGTGCTCCGCGGGCACCTCGGCGATTCGTTCGTCCGCAAGCGCACGGAAGATCGGCCCGTAGGGCTGGATACCCGTCTCGCCCATGGACGGGTCGTCCGAGAGGATGAAGGGAGTCCAGGCGTCCGTGAGGTCCAGGACGGTGAGGCCGCGACGCGCCGCCGATTCGGCGCACACGAAGCCGACCCGGCGCCCGTCCTCGAGGACCATCACCCTCTCGCACGCGTGAGCCGACGGTGACGAGAGCAGAACCCCGAGCACCCACAGGACTCCCGCTGTCGCCGTCCACCGCCGCATGCCCACGAGTCTAGGCGACCCCGCCCGCGCCGACGTGAGGGTCCTCAATGCCAATTGTGGGCCGCTTTTGGCCTACCTCCTCCGTGCCGGCTCAGACCGGATGACAGCCAGACCCGATCTCATGTAGATCCGCAGGTCCTTCGGGGGGCCGGTGGGGTCCCCCGCGTCAGGGAGTGACCATGGATCCATCGAATCTCATCGCGATCGGCGGCTTCGTCGCAGCGGGGCTCATCATCATCTTCGGCGGCCTCGCGCTCCTCGCGCGTTTCTACCGGAAGATCGACCAGGACCACGCGCTGGTGATCAACCCGTTCAAGGGGCCGGCCCGGGTCACCTTCACCGGCGGAGTCGTTCTTCCGGTCATCAACCGCGCCGAGCTGATGGACGTCTCACTCAAGACGATCGAGATCGATCGTCGCGGCAAGGACGGCCTGATCTGCAAGGACAACATCCGCGCCGACATCTCGGTCACCTTCTTCGTGAAGATCGAGAAGAACGAGCCGGACGTCTTGCAGGTGGCGAACCTCATCGGCTGCGCGCGAGCATCGGACCTCGCGACGATCGAGAACCTCTTCAACGCGAAGTTCTCCGAAGCGCTGAAGACCGCCGGCAAGGCCTTCGACTTCATCGAGCTCTACGACAAGCGCGTCGAGTTCCGGAACAAAATCATGGGCGTCATCGGCGACGACCTGAACGGCTTCACGCTCGAGGACACGGCGATCGACTACCTCGAGCAGACGCCGATCGAGCTGCTCGACGACAACAACATCCTCGACGCCGAGGGCATCAAGAAGATCACCCAGATCACCGCGCTCGAGCACGTTCAGACGAACGACAAGAAGCAGCAGGAGCGCATGGACATCGGCCTTCAGAACCTGAAGGCCGACGAAGCGGTCTTCAAGTTCGACGAGCAGCGCGCCGAGGCCGCGGCGAAGAAGGACAAGGAGATCGCCTCCGTCAAAGCGCAGCAGGAAAACGAGGCGATCCGCGTCAGCGACCGCGAGCATCGCGACACGATGATGCAGCGGCAGAAGCTCGAGGAGGAGGTCGCCGTCGCCGGCGAGGCCAAGCTCCGCGGCATCGCCGTCGCCCAGAAGAACAAGGAGCGCGAGATCGCCGTCGAGACCGAGCGCGTCGAAAAGGCACGCGCCCTCGAGCAGATCGCCCGCGAGCGCGAGACCGAGCTCGGCCGCATCGCCAAGGACAAGGAAGTCGAGGTCCAGAAGAAGGAGATCGCCGACGTGGTCCGCGGCCGCGTCGCCGTCGAGAAGACGGTCGCCGAAGAGGAAGAGCGCATCAAGGCAGTGCGCCTCGTCCAGGAGGCGGAGCGTAACCGCCAGGCCAAGGTCATCAACGCCGAGGCCGAGGCGCAAGAAGCGCTGATCAAGCAGGTGAAGGTCGCCGAGGCGCGGGAGCAGGCCGCGAAGCTCCTCGCCAAGGAGAAGCTCACCATCGCCGAGGCCGACCTCGAGGTCGCCGACAAGTCGGCGCGGGGGGAGATGCGCATCGCCGAAGGCAAGCAGGCCACCCACGCAGCCGAGGGCCTCGCGAAGGTGAAGGTCCGCGAAGCCGACGCCGACGCCCTGCAGAAGCAGGGCCTCGCCGAGGCGAACGTCGCCCGCGAGAAGATGCTCGCCGAAGCGAAGGGCCAGGAGGAGCAGGGCCTGGCCGATGCGCGGGTCAAGGAAGCGCTCGCCAAGGCCATCGAGCAGACCGGCCTCGCCGAGTCCGTCGCCATCGAGAAGAAGCTGAGCGCCGAGGCGGCCGGCCTTCACGAGAAGGCCACCGCCATGAAGGCCCTCGACGGCGTCGGGCGCGAGCACGAGGAGTACCGCATCGCCCTCGACAAGGAGAAGCAGGTCGAGCTCGCGCAGATCGAGATGCGCAAAGACATCGCCCACGCCCAGGCCTCGGTCATGGGCAAGGCGATGGAGAGCGCGAAGATCAACATCGTCGGCGGCGATGGCGACTTCTTCGACAGGTTCGTCAAGGCGGTCAGCCTCGGCCAGAGCGCCGACGGCATGATCGACAACTCGGACACCATCAAGAAGCTCCTCTCCGAGTACCTCTCGGGCAACGGCAGCTTCACCGGGGACCTCCGGGAGATCCTCAGCCGTCCTTCGATGGACTCCACCGCCATTCGCAACCTCACGGTCAGCGCCGCCCTGTCGAAGTTCATGAGCGGCGCCGACGGTGTCACGCGCGAGAAGCTGGAGAAGCTCATCGATCGGGCGAAAGACATGGGCCTCGAGTAAGGGTCGACAGAGACCACGAAGATGAGTGAGCAGGCCACCGCGGCAGAGGCGACCGGCGAGGGCGAGGCTCTCGCCGCGGGGGGAAACTACGAGGTCATCCGGACCCGGCTGGTCGATCAGTCGAAGGTCCTCGGGCAGCGCATCGACGCGCTGAACGCCCGCCGCAAGGAGGTCTTCGGCGGGACCGAGTTGGCGGTGATCGCCAACGAGCGGATCCGCACCGAGAACAACTGCGTTCCGCGCGACACCGTCAACGTCGCCGGCAAGCTCCTCGTCGGCTACAACGTCTTCATCGGCCTGAAGAAGGAGACGTCCATCGACGACGTCTTCTCCATCCACTCCATCGGCGGCAACGGTCAGGGCCTCGATCTGAGCGCTCTCGACAAGGCATCGGCCGCGCCCTGGCTCGTCGATCCCGAGCTCCAGAAGGAGTTCGGCGACATCTTCAAGTACTTCAAGGACGCGCGCCTGCTCTCGATGCGCTGCACCGAGACGCGCGTTCTCGCGGTCTTCCAGACCGGCCACACCATCGACGAGATCAAGGTCCTGCGCTGGCGCGTCAACCCCGACGGCAGCGTCCAGTTCATGGATGCGCGGGGACACGAGGAGTACACCTTTCCGCGGCCCTTCGACTTCGAGTGGGTGACCGTCACGCGAAACGACCAGGTCCCGGGCCGCTACCCGCACCTGTCGATCCTCGATCAGATCTTCGTCGAGACCACCGGCGGCGACCTGACCATCAAGGTCGAGAACAACACCGAGACCGGGCGCGGCATCTACGCGGAGCCGGTCGACGACGCCAACCAGACCCTCGACGACGCCGAGATCTTCTACGCCAAGGTCGGCAACCTGATCCTGCTCAAGATCCTGCCCTTCCGCGAGGAGCGCTGGCGCTACCTGGTCTTCAACCCGCGGAACGAGTCGGTCACGCAGATCGATGCGATGGCGCAGGCGTGCCAGAGCCTTCCCGAGGACCACGGCCTCATCTTCCCCGGCGGTTTCCTGCTGGAGACCGGCGAGCACAAGATCTTCGACGGCGACTTCGCAGGCCTGCTCCTCGAGAAGGTCGTCCGGAGCCCCAACGGCGAGGACGTCCTCTACGTCTTCCACCGGCGGGACGACGGGCTCTACCAGCTCCTGCCCTACAACCTGATCCGCCAGGAGGTCTCGACGCCGATCCGCTGCCACGGCTACAGGCTCTTCGACGACGGCAAGATGGTGGTCTTCCGCGCGCAGGACGAGGCCGAGCCGGGTCCACCCCATGCAGGTGTGGCAGACGCCGTTCACCAGCGCGCAGTTCGCCGCCGAGGCGCCCACCGACGGCTCCTTCCTCGCCAAGGTCGGCAACGCCGAGCTGGTGCGCGGCATCCGCGACTGCTTCACCGTGCGCCGGCTGATCCAGGACGCCGAGCCCGGCGCGGCAGATCTACGAAGACCTGATCGCGACCGTCACCCGCACCCTCGACGCCTACTACTGGCTCGGCAACGCAGAGGCGGGACCTCAGCCCGCCCTCGAGGAGCTGCGCCGCACCGCCGAGCTCATCGTCGACGAGTTCGAGAAGGTCCTCGCCATGCGCAAGCGCGCGGCCGAGGAGCTCCAGGGCGCCGAGGAGGCGCAGATCGAGCTGGTGGCGAGCCTCCGGCGACGAGGAGCTCGACCAACATCGACGCCTTCATGGAGGCGCTGACCTCCCTGCGCAACCAGCGCGGGCAGCTCATCAGCCTCAAGGAGATGCGCTACATCGACGTGGCGGCCCTCGACGCGCTCGAGGAAGAGGCGGTCGGGCACTTCGACCGCCTCAGCCCGAAGTGCACGTCGAGTTCCTGCTGGGCGACGACGCGCTCGCGCCCATCACCGGCGAGCTCGACGCGCATGCTCGGCAGCGAGGACGATGAAGACAGTCACCGAGATGCCAGCCGCTCGTGGAGCACCTCGACGCGACGGCCGAAGGGCTCGACGTGCTCAGCGAGGTCGTCGCAGGGCCTGCAGGTCGACGACCCGACCGCGCGCACGCGCATCCTCGAGGGCATCAGCGAGGTCTTCGGCCACCTCAACCGCGTCCGCGCGACCCTCGACGGGGCGACGCAAGGAGCTGATCGGTCCGAGGGCCAGGCCGAGTTCGCAGCCCAGTTCAAGCTGTTCGGCCAGGCGGTGCGAGCTCGGCCTCGCGCTGGCCGACACGCCGGAGAAGTGCGACGAGCAGCTCTCGCGCCTGATGGTGCAGCTCGAGGAGCTCGAGGCGCGCTTCAGTGAGTTCGACGAGTTCCTCGGCGACCTCGCCACCAAGCGCGAGGAGATCTACGACGCCTTCAGCGCCAAGAAGCAGCAGCTGCTCGACGCGCGCCAGCGCCGCGCGCGGCACGCTCGCTCGCGCCGGCCGACCGGATCCTCGACGGCGTCGGGCGTCGCTCGCAGACCTTCGACAGACCAGGACGAGCTCAACGCCTACTTCGCCTCGGACCCGATGGTCCTCAAGCTGCGCGGCAGATCGCCGAGCAGCTGCGCGAGCTGGGCGACGCGGTGAAGGCCGACGAGGTCGTAGCGCAGGCTCAAGTCGGCGCGCCAGGACGCGCTGCGCGGCCTGCGCGACAAGCTCGACCTGTTCGAGGAGGGCGACCCTCATCAAGCTCGGCCAGCACCGCTTCACCGTAACACCCAGCCGCTCGAGCTGATCGATGCTGCCGCGCGGCGAGACGATGGCGCTGCACCTCGCGGGCACCGACTTCTACGAGACGATCGACGACGAGGAGTTCGCCAGGCACCCGCGAGTACTGGTCCCAGCAGCTCGTCTCCGAGACCGAGGAGGTCTACCGCGGCGAGTACCTGGCGGCGTCGCATCCTCTTCGACGCGGAGACGCGGCGAAGGCGGGCTCTGCCATCGAGGCCCTGCACGAGGCCGAGCGTGAGGAGGACGGCTGCTCGACCTGGTGCGCAGGTACGCGGCTCGCGCTACGACGAGGGCTACGACCGCGGCGTCCACGACGCCGACGCGGCGCTGATCCTCGAGAAGCTCCTGGCGCTGCCGCGACTCGGCGGGCCTGCTGCGCTTACCCGGCGACGCCGCGCGCCCTCGCCTGCCTGTTCTGGGCGCGCTCGAGGACGGCCAGGCGCCGGAGCGGCGAGGCCCGGAACCGAGTCGTGCAAGCGAACCTCCACCGCCGCGCCATGAGCCTCGGGCGCCTGCGCGCGAGCTTCGGGCCCACGGGCGCCTCGCGCGATCTGGCCGACGAGCTCGCGACGATCGATCGCCGAGTTCGCCGAGCGCCACGGCATCCCCCACACCGACGGCGAAGCCCGGCTCGCGGGCCGCTACCTGGTCGAGGAGCTGATGGCGGATCAGCCGCGCTTCACCACCAGCGCCGAGGCGGCGAAGCTGCGCGACGCGCTCTTCGCCGACCTCGAGGTCGCGGGGACGCGCCGCGCCTTCGACGAGGACCTGCGTTCCCTCGAGGACGCGCCGCGCGCCCAGGCGGCCGTCGTCATCGCCTGGCTCCGCGCCTTCGTCGAGCGCACGAAGAACGAAGAGCTCGACCACCTCGCCCACGCCGCGGTCGAGGCCGGACCTGCGCCCTCGCCAGCATGAGGCGGCGGCCCTGGCGGTCATCGGAGCCGCCGGCGGTCGAACGCTCGAGCGCGACGTGAGCCAGGCGCTGACCCAGCGCCGAGGTGACCGGGCTGCTCGGGCAGCACCCGCGCATCCACGAGCCGCACGATGAAGCTGCGCCTCGACGAGTTCCTCGAGCGGCTCGAGCGACTTCGTCGCACCGCCGGGTGCCCGGCTATCGCGCCTACCGCGACGTGCGCCACGCCCTGCTCGAGCGCGAGCGCGACGCCTGCGCCTCGACGAGTTCAAGCCGCGGGTGCTGACGTCGTTCGTGCGCAACAAGCTGATCAACGACGTCTACCTGCCGATGATCGGCGACAACCTCGCCAAGCAGATCGGCGCCGCCGGCGAGCAGCAAGCGCACCGACCTGATGGGCCTGCTGCTGCTCATCTCGCCGCCCGGCTACGGCAAGACGACGCTGATGGAGTACATCGCCAACCGCCTGGGCCTGGTCTTCATGAAGGTCAACGGGCCCGGCGCTCGGCCACGCGGTGCACTCGCTCGATCCGGCCGAGGCGCCCAACGCCACGGCGCGCCAGGAGGTCGAGAAGATCAACCTCGCGCTTCGAGATGGGCAACAACGTGATGCTCTACCTCGACGACATCCAGCACACCCACCCCGAGTTGCTGCAGAAGTTCATCTCGCTCTGCGACGCCCAGCGCCGGATCGAGGGCGTCTGGAAGGGGCGGACCCGCACCTACGACCTGCGCGGCAAGAAGTTCTGCGTGGTGATGGCCGGCAACCCCTACACCGAGAGCGGCGAGAAGTTCCAGATCCCCGACATGCTCGCCAACCGCGCCGACACCTACAACCTCGGCGACATCCTCGGCGGGCAAGGACGACGTCTTCGCGCTGAGCTACATCGAGAACGCGCTCACCTCGAACCCGGTGCTCGCGCCGCTCGCGACGCCGCGAGCAGGCCGACGTCTACAAGCTCGTGCGCATGGCGCAGGGCGAGGAGATCCCGACCACCGAGCTGTCGCTACGGCTACTCCGCGGTCGAGCTGCAGGAGATGATCGCGCGTCTTCGCAGCACCTGTTCCGCGTGCCGCGAGGTGCTGCTCGCGGTCAACGCAGCAGTACATCGCGCTCGGCCTCGCAGGACGACGCGTACCGCACCGAGCCGCCCTTCAAGCTGCAGGGCAGCTACCGCAACATGAACAAGCTGGCCGAGAAGGTCGTGCCGGCGATGAACGACGAGGAGCTCGAGGCGCTCATCGACGACCACTACGTGGGCGAGGCGCAGACGCTGACCACCGGCGCCGAGCCGAACCTGCTCAAGCTCGCCGAGCTGCGCGGCACGCATGAGCGACGAGCAGCGCGGCGCGCTGGGAGAGCATCAAGAAGGAGTTCGGGCGCCTCAAGACGCAGGGGCGGCGGCGACGACGACCCGGTCACGCGGGTCACCGGGACGCTCGGCGGCCTGGGACGCGAGCTCGAAGGCATCCGGGACACGCTGCTCGCGGCGGCGGACCGCGCCGCGCAGCACGCCCAATCGCAGTCGGCGTCCGAGGCCGAAGCGCGCAAGGCCGAGGCGGACGCGAGGCGAGCCGAGGCGACGGCGCTCGCGCAGGCTCAGTCTACGCGCGGCGCCGGTGGCGACGCGCTCGCCAAGACCATCGCGCCGCAGCTCGCCGCCCTTCAGGCCGCCCTCGAGCGCCTGGCCAATCCGCACGTCGAGGTGAAGGTCGAAGCGCCGCCGATGGCGGTCGCAGGTGGCGGCGGCGGAACTGGCGGCGGCGGTGGCGCGCCAGGCCCCGGCGTGAACGAGGCCACCCTGGCCCGCCAGATCGAAATCATGCGCGACACCATCATGCCTCTCGTCCAGTCCACCTCGGCGAACCTCGAGGACGCCAAGGAGATGCACGAGCACATCATCCAGCTCCTCGATCTCGTGCGGCGGATGGACGAGAAGCTGCGCGACCGTTACGGCTTCTGAGCCTTTCAGCGTGCCGCGGCCGCGGCGATCTCCTCCGCCGATCGCACGCCGCGGAAGATGCGCATCTCGTCGATGCGGCCGTCGAAGAAGTCGCCGTCCGGGGCGTTGGCGCCGACGCGGATGTCTCCAGGACCGGGCGTCCCCGGCGAGGACGTGCCCGTCGCCGCGAGCACTCCGTCGACGTAGAGCTTCGAAGAATCGCCGTCGAAGACACAGGCCAGGTGGGTCCAGGTCCCGACGGTGAGCGCGCCGCCGATGGAGATCGACCGGCACGCGACGGTGGCATCGGGGTGGACCCAGGCGCTGTGCTGTCCGCCGATGTCCCAGAGGCCCTCGCGGCCACTGTCGGGAAGAGACGCGGGCATCAGGAAGAGCTCGATGGTCAGCGGCTCCCCCGTCAGGTCCCCCTCCTGCTCGATCCACACCTCCACGCCAGAGCCGAAGGCCCCGGCCTGGCCGACCCGGCCGGTAGCGTAGGTGAGGCCGGACGCGCGGAAGGCGTGACCGGCGGCGGACTCGTCGACGAGGGAGTCTTCGAAGCGCACGCAGAGCACGGGCGCGCCTTCTTCACAGAACGAAGGCCCGGCGTCGAAGGCATCCGCGTCCGCGGCCGAGTCGACGGAGGCCGCATCGGGGACGGACGCATCGAGAGGGCTCGTGTCGGCCGCTACGGCGTCGGCGTCGACGCCTCCGTCTCCTCGCCGAACCGAGCTGTCGGGCGGCCTCGCTGCGTCGGCTTCACCACCGATCGCCCATGTGTCGACGCTGCAGCCTGCGAGTAGCAGACACATGGCGAAAGCGAGAGGCCGCCCGGCAGCGGATGAGCGAAACACTACCAAATCAGGATACGGCATTTGGCGCGGGCCGCGCGACTCCTCGGGTAGAATCGCGTCATGGCAGACGACGAGAAAGAGAAGCTGCCGTGAGGCTGTTGATCGCCTTGCCGCTCCTCGCCCTCGCGTGTTCCGGCGACGATGGAGCCACGGACGCCGCGATGGATTCAGGCGCCCTGGATTCGGCTGTCATGGACGCGACGCGGGATGCCGATGCAGCCCCGCCGGACACAGACGCGGCGTCGCCGGATGCAGACGCAGATGCGACTCCAGGCGACACCTCCGTCGCGGACGCTTCTCCAGACGCGATGCCCGATGGCGGCGCCACGGATTGCACCGGGGCAACCGACTTCACGCCGTGCACTGTGGTGACGACGCCCGATCGCGATTACGACATCTGCGTGGGCGGCGTCTGCGTTTCGCCGGGATGCGGTGACGCGTCGTGCACACCTCCCGGCCCCAACTTCACCCTCGCCGACACGGGCTCGCGAAGCTGCTATTCGAACACGACGTCCACGACGTGCGCGGGCGCGAGCTGCACCTCGTTCTGCAGCCAGGACGCGGAGCACGGCTGGGACGCCTCCAATCCGATGAGCGCACGCTTCACCCGGAGTGAGCCGGTCAGCGGCGAACCGGTCGTGGTCGACGAGGTGACGGGGCTCGCGTGGCAGGGTTGCAGTCGCGGCCTGAGCGGGTCCGACTGCACCACGGGCAGCGCCGAGGAGGTCCAATGGGGCGAGGCCCTCGCCTACTGCGATGCGCTCTCTTGGGGCGGCTTCGACGACTGGCGCCTGCCGGATGTCCTCGAAGGCCATTCGATCATGGACTACGGCGAACCCGCTGCTGTCACGCCGAGCGCCTTCCCCGGCGCGCCCATGCTCCGGCACTTCACGTCGACGAGCTGGGCGGGCGGGACGAACGCGGTCTGGATCGCGCCCTTCTCCGGCGTCGACGGAAAGCTGGGCGTGATCACCCCGGTCACCGAGCCGACCACCACCGGCGCGGTGCGCTGCGTTCGCACCAGCACCGCGTTCGCCTACCCCGCCCTCGCGCGAGAGCGCGACGCGAGCGTCTCGGGCGAGCCCGTGGTGGTCGATCACGTCACCGGTCGCACGCATCAGGGCTGTGCGCGCGGTCAGAGCGGCGACGACTGCGCCGGAGGCGCCAGCGATCCAGCCACCTGGCAAGACGCCCTCGCCTACTGCGATGCTCTCTCTTGGGGCGGCTTCGACGATTGGCGCCTGCCGGACGTCAAGGAGCTGCGAAGCATGATCGACAGCTCGCGAATGCCCGGGCTCGACCCCGCGCTCTATCCGAACGCTCCCTCCCTCCCGGCGTGGACCTCCACCACGAGCGCAGCCGACGCCACCGAGGCCTTCACCGTCACCGTCGGCTTCGGCGGGGGCGTCCAGGAAGGCGGGAAGGGCGCCACCCTGACGGTGCGCTGCATACGCTGAGGGCCAAGGTGCGCAGCAGCTCGGAGAGCGCGCAGCCGTGGACATACTCATCACCAGGTAGTGCGTGCCCGGCTCGTCGTGTGTCCTCACGCGTCGGAGGTAGGGAGCTCACCCGTGTCGTCGCCCGCAGGGTTGACGTCCACGTGGACCACGGCGTGACAGACGTCCCGCTCTTCGAGGAGCCGCTGCTCGACTCGGTGCCCGATGTCGTGTGCGTCCTTCAGCTCCAGGTCGGGATCGACCACCGCGTGGATCAGCACGTCGAGCTCGGCGCCATGATGACGGGCCAGCAGGCCGTGCACCGACTTCACGCCCGCGACCGAGGCCGCGACGTCTCGGAGCTCGCGGCGCCTGGCGTCGTCGGGCGCCTCTCCCATCAAGAAGCCGATGTTCTCCCGCGCGAGAGAGAAGCCGGCCCACCCGACCCAGGCCGCCACCGGCAATGCGAGCCACGCATCCAAGCTCGGGCTGCCTGACCGCGCGACGAAGAAGCCGACCACGGCGACGAGCCCCACCGCCACGTCGTTGCGGGCGTCCACGACGAGCGCGCCGAGCGCCGGGCTCCGCGCTTCGCGGTTCACCTTCGCTGCGTAGAGGGCGATGCCCGTCTTGACGATCACCTTGGCGAGAAAGACCCAGAGCAGGGGATAGGTCAGGTCGGGGGTGTGTCCTCCGATCAGGTCGACGACGGCACCGCGGATGACCTCGAAGCACAGGACACCCGCCATCATCGCGGCGAGGAGCGCCGCCACGGGCTCGGCGCTGTGGTGCCCGATCGGGTGCTCCTCGTCGGGCGGCTGAGCCGACACCCGCATCGAGACGAGGAAGGCGATGGCTGTGAAGACGTCGGAGAAGCTGTCGGCGGCCTGCGCGAGCGCGAGGTAGCTGTCCGTCATCAGGTAGACGGCGCCCAGCAGAGCCAGGAGGATGAGGCTCGCCACCGCGGTCAGGACCACGATGCGCTGGGGAGCCCGCTCCCTCGGACGACCGACCATCAAGACAAATTAGGTACCTGGCGGGATCGCGCAATCCCCTGACGAGAAGAAGTCGCTTTCACACCAACGGCGGCCACCGAGGGGTTTTCGACCGGCGTTTCGTGTCCATGATCCCCAGGTGACAAAGCGCGTCACCCTCTACGTTCTGACCAACCTGGCGGTCCTCTTCGTCCTGGGCATCGTCATGAGCGTCCTGAATGGGATGGGCATCTTCGGCACCGACCCGAGCCAGATGGTCGTCGTCTTCGTCTTCGCAGCGATCTGGGGCTTCGGCGGCTCGATCATCTCCCTGATGATGTCGAAGACGATCGCCAAGATGTCGACCGGCGCACAGGTCATTCCGCATCCGCGCAACCCCGACGAGCAGTGGCTCTTCGACACGGTCGGTCGCCAGGCGAAGGCCGCGGGGATCGGGATGCCCGAGATCGCTCTCTACGACTCCCCCGACATGAACGCCTTCGCCACCGGCGCGAGCCGGGACGGCGCCCTCGTCGCGGTGAGCACCGGCCTGTTGTCGCGCATGAATCACGATCAGATCGAGGCCGTTCTCGCGCACGAGATCAGCCACGTCGCCAACGGTGACATGGTCACCCTCACGCTGATCCAGGGCACGCTGAACACCTTCGTGATCTTCCTGTCGCGGGTGATCGGCTTCGCGGTCGACTCGTGGCTCAGCCGCGGCGAACGCCGCTATGGGCCGGGCATCGGCTACTGGATCACGGTGATGGTGATGCAGGTGGTGCTCGGCATCGGTGCGACCATCATCGTCATGTGGTTCAGCCGGCAGCGTGAGTTCCGGGCGGACGCCGGAGGGGCCCACCTCGCCGGCGCGGCCAAGATGCGCGCCGCCCTCGAGCGACTGCAGCTCCTGAGCGACACCCCGGCGGCGCTCCCCGACTCGATTCAGGCGCTCGGGATCCGGGGCGGCCGGGAGAGCGGCTTCCGCGCGCTGTTCCGCTCCCATCCGCCGCTCGAGGTGCGGATCGCTCGTCTGCGCCACATGGAGATGCAGGGTCAGTGAAGCCCTCGCCGGCACACTCCGGCATAGGATGACTCACTCTGACAAACCCGTCTCCTCACCAACCACCTATTTCCTTCGTAGTTTCGGTTGGCACGAAGCGTGGATTACCTCGGTTGCTCTCTCTCCCTTCGAGAAGGAACCGACATGTCCAGGACTCTCTCTTTCCTCATCGCCCTGAGCGCCGCCTTCGCCGCGGCCCTCTTCGCCACGCCCTCCCCGGCCGCGGCCTGCGGGGGCTTCTTCTGTAACCGCCAGCCCATCGACCAGGCGGGCGAGAACATCGTCTATGCCGTCGCGGACGACGGGTCGATGGAGACCCACATCCAGATCCTCTACCAGGGCGCGGCCATGGACTTCGCGTGGATCCTGCCCGTCCCGAGCATCCCGGAGATCTCGGTGGGCACCGATCTGCTCTTCCAGCAGCTGAATCAAGCGACGCAGGTGCAGTTCCGCACTGACTACGAGACGACCGGGACCTGTCGGCCGACCCCCAGCTGTCCGAGCCTGTACCCCGAGGGGCCGTACGCGGGGGGCAGCTACGACGCAGGTGCCTCCTACGCGGATTCTGCCGCTGCCGACAGCGGCTCGTCGGTCTCGGTCTACCTCCAGGAATCCGTCGGCCCCTACGACGCCGTCGTCCTGTCCTCCACCGACGCCACCGCCCTTCAGACATGGCTCACGGACAACGGCTACGACATCCCCGAGGCGTCCGTCCCGTTGATGATGGATTACATCGCCGACGGCTCGTTTTTCGTGGCGCTCAAGCTCAGCCAGGACGCGGGCGTCGGCGAGATCCAGCCGGTGGTTCTGAACTACATGGAGCAGAAGGCGTGTCTGCCCATCAAGCTCACCGCCATCGCCACCATCCCCGACATGCCGATCACGGCCTACATCCTCGGCGCGGAGCGCGCCCGGCCCCTCAACTACATGTCCACCGAGCCGGATCTCGATTCCGAAGGCTTCTGGCTCGGTTCGGAGAACTACATGGCGGCCGTGAGCCGAGCGGCGGACGACGCCGGGGGCCAGGCCTTCGTCACCGAGTTCGCCGGCGCGACGCCCTCCGACAGTTTCTACCTGGGGATCATGGAGATCGAGGATCTCCGGACCGTGACCGATCCGGCGACCTTCGTCATGAACCTCCAGTCGCGCGGCTTCACCGGCGACAAGCAGCTCCTGGCGCTCTTGCTGCGTTTCGTCCCGCCCCCCGAGTCGATCGCCGCCGATCCCAACGGCTTCTACAACTGCATCGTGAACGACTGGTGCCACGACTACGACGGGTACCTGGAGACGCTGACTTTCGATCCGAACGCCTTCGTCGACGCCCTCGACGCGGCGATCGTCGATCCCCGTAACCACGCGCAGGAGCTGGTCACGACCTATCCACAGCTCACGCGGCTCTTCACCACCATGAGCGCCGAAGAGATGACCGTCGACCCGCTCTTCGACCTCGATCCCAGCGTGCCCGAGGTCAGCAACATCCACACCGCGGTGCGCGTCACCGAGTGCTCGCCCGAGTACTTCTCCTTCGACGCACCGGAGAAACTGGTGCTGCCCAGCGGACGTGAGGTGCAGCTTCGCGAGGGCATCGCCTATCGCGGCACCGACGAGCAGTACTGCGACGACCGCGCCGGAGGAATGTACGGCCCCGGCGTCGATCCCGGCACCGCCCTGGCCACGGCGACGGCCCGGAGCGCACGGCTCGGCGGCGGCGGAGCCAGCTGCAGCGCTGCCGGAGGCGCGAGCGGTGTCGGCTTCGCCATTGTCTCGGGCCTGGGCCTGCTCTTCTTCGCACGCCGGCGCCGCCGTTCCTGAGGCGGGGCGTGCTACAAGTCGGGTGTGGCGACGACGCATTATCGAACGTGCACTCTCTGTGAGGCGATGTGCGGGCTCGAGATTGAGGCTGACGACGGCGAGGTTCTGAGCATCCGCGGTGATGCTCGGGACCCGCTCAGCCAGGGGCACATCTGTCCCAAGGGCGTGGCGCTTCGGGATCTGCACACGGACCCGGATCGCCTCCGCTACCCGCTCCGGCGCGAGCGTCGTGGACGCTTCGCGCGCGTCTCCTGGGAAGACGCGTTCTCCGAGATCGCGACGCGCCTGCACGAGATCCAGGCGGCGCACGGCAACGACTCGGTCGCCGTCTACGCCGGCAACCCGAACGCGCACAACCTCGGCGCCCTCCTCTTCGGCCCGCTCCTCATCCGGGGCCTTCGCACCAAGAACCGCTTCAGCGCGAGCTCGGTGGACCAATGGCCCGCGATGTTCGCCTCGTACTTCATGTACGGCCACCAGCTCCTGTGGTCGGTGCCGGACGTGGACCGCACCCAGACCTTCCTGATGCTGGGGGCCAATCCGGTCGCTTCGGGCGGCAGCTTCATGTCGGGCGGCGACATCAAAGGTCGCCTCCAGGCGCTGATGAAGCGCGGAGGGCGGCTCATCGTCGTCGATCCACGGCGCACCGAGACGGCGCGCATCGCGAGCGAGCACCTCTTCATCCGCCCGGGGACGGACGCGCTCTTCCTCGCAGCCCTGCTGGGCGAGATCCTGCGCACGCAGGGCATGCGGCCCGGTCACCTGGTCCACCTGGTGCGCGGCGAGGCCAAGCTCTTCTCGGCGCTCGAGCGCTTCACGCCGGAGCGGGCGGAGGGCCCCACGGGTATCGCGGCCGACGTGGTGAAGCGTCTGGCGCGCGAGCTGGCCGAGAGCGACGGCGCCGTGGTCTACGGCCGCATGGGTACGTCGACGCAGCGTTTCGGGGCCACCTGCCAGTGGCTGATGAACGCGATCAATCTCGCGACGGGCAACCTCGACCGTCCGGGCGGCGCCATGTTCACCGAGCCCGCCTTCGACATCGTTCACCCGCCGCCCCCCATCAAGCTGGGGCGCGGCAGCTACGGTCGCTGGCACTCGACGGTGCGCGGGTTGCCCGAGTTCGGGGGCGAGCTGCCGGTGGCGGTCCTCGCCGAGGAGATCCTCGACGCGGGAGAGCGATCGATCCGCGCGCTGGTCACCTCCGCGGGAAACCCGGTGCTGAGCACGCCCGATGGGCGCGGCCTCGACGATGCCCTGTCGAGCCTCGACTTCATGGTGAGCATCGATCCCTACGTGAACGAGACGACGCGGCACGCGGACTTCATCCTGCCGCCCGCCTCGCCGCTCGAGCGCAGCCACTACGACATCGGGATCAACCTCCTCGCGGTCCGCAACGTCGCGAAGTGGTCGCCGCCCCTCTTTCCGCCCAGCGGGGACACGCGACCAGAGCACCGGATCATCGCCGGCATTCTGCGTCACCTCGCCCGGGTGCGCGGCGAGGGAGCGCTCAGCGCAGCGAAGTGGCAGGCGCTCGAGAAGCTCGGACCGGATCGCATTCTCGACCTCGGCCTGCGCGTCGGACCGCGCGGCATGGGGCCCGGCAAGGAAGGGCTGAGCCTCGCGCGCCTGGCGAACGCCCCGCACGGCCTCGACCTCGGCGCTCTACGGCCATGCCTCGAAGAGCGCCTGCACCCGGCCCATCGTCACATCGACGTAGCGCCGGAGATCCTCGTGGACGATCTCGACCGCCTCGACCGCGAGCTCCCGGCCGAGCTCCCCGACGCCGATCGGAAGAGCGCGTTCCGGCTCATCGGGCGGCGCCATCTACGCACCAACAACTCGTGGATGCACAACGTCCCCAAGCTCGCCGCCGGCAAGCCGCTCTGCACCTTGATGATCCATCCCGACGATGCGGAGGCGTTGGGTCTCACGGAGGGTGAAGAGGCCGAGGTCTCGAACCACGTCGGCTCGGTGACGGTGCCGATCGAGCGCACCGACGCGATGATGCGGGGCGTGGTGAGCCTGCCTCACGGCTTCGGGCACGACCGGCGCGGCGCGAAGCTGAGGGTCGCCGGACAGAGGCCGGGCGTCAGCGCCAACGACCTCACCGACCCGGCGCTCCTCGACGTGCTCAGCGGAAACGCCGTCCTCAACGGGATTAACGTCGAGGTTCGGCCCGCGCGCTGATGACGCATTGAAACCGCTGGGCCGTCGTGGGATGAAGCCGCCATGGAAGACCTGGATCTCGACGCTGCGACCGCGCTCCTGAACGAGCTGATGGAGGCCGAGCTCGCCGGCGTGGTGCGCTACACGCACTACTCGCTGATGGTCACAGGCCCTCATCGGCTCCCGATCGTGGCCTTCATGAAGAGCCAGGCCCAGGAGTCGCTGCTCCACGCGCAGGAGGTCGGCGAGATCCTGACCGGCCTCGAGGGACACCCGACGCTGCGGATCTCTCCCATCGAAGAGACCCACCAGCACTCCCTCAAGGACATCCTCGCCGAGAGCCTCGAGCACGAGCGCCGGGCCCTCGCGCTCTACAAGAAGCTCCTGGCCGTGGTCGAGGGCGCCAGCGTCTATCTCGAAGAGTTCGTGCGCACCAAGATTGGCACCGAGGAGATGCACACCCTGGAGCTCAAGAAGATGCTCCGCGACTACGGGTGAGTGTCGACGCCTGACGCTCCGGGTCGCGGAGGGAGTATGATGGGGCCGATGCCGCCCGCGGATGACCTCATCGGATACACACTGCCCGGTGGGTTCGCGATTGTGCGCCACCTGGACACCGGAGGGTTCGCCTGGGTGTACGAGGCGCAGACGCCGGAGCGGGCCCTCTGCGCCGTCAAGGTGCCGCACCAACGCAACGAGCAGGCCCTCAAGCGCTTCGTGCGGGAGATCAAGGTGCTGCGTGAGCTCCCCCGCAGCCCTTATTGCGTTCGTTACGTGGGCGACGGGCTGCTGCCCGACGGCCGGCCGTTCTATGCGATGGAGCTGGTGAACGGGCGGACGCTGTCGAGCATCCTGAGGCCGGGTGCCCGGTGGGAGGTGAAGGCGGCCTGCGCCATCGGGACGCAGCTCTGCGCCGCGCTCCGCGGCATGCATCGCCTCGGCCTGGCCAACCGCGACGTGAACCCGAACAACGTGATGCTCACGGTCGACAACACCGTGAAGCTCATGGACTTCGGGCTGGTCAAGGACGCGCAGGGGCTCCTCGAGCTGATGGAGGACGAGGACATCCTGCAGGGCCACGACTTCGCCGAGAACCTGGACACCGGGCTGGTGTTGGGGACGCTCGACTACGTGGCGCCGGAACAGCTCGCCGACTCGCGCGCGGAGCGGGCGGATCAGATGCGGACCGACACCTGGAGCGACGTCTACAGCGTGGGGTTGATCCTCTGGCAGATGGTCACGGGCCGTAAGCTCTTTCAGCTCGACATGTCCGGAACCGATCAGCGCGAGATCGCGCGCCGCGTGCTCGCCTACATCGAGCATCGGATCGCCTTCGACGAGGACACGCTGCCGAGACCGCAGACGATCCCGGAGCCGCTTTTCCGGATCCTGCAGCGGGCCCTGCGCCTCGACCCGAAGCGCCGCTACCGGAGCGCCATGGAGCTCGGACAGGAGCTCTCCCACTACCTCGAGACCGGCCAGTCCTCGCAGGAAGAGGAGCCCGAGCTCACCCAGGCCGTCCAGCTCGGGGACTTCCTCGCGATGCTCGACGCCGAGAAAGAGAAGCGAGAGCAGGCGAGCCTGGCGGACGAGGTGGAGGAGATCGACGACGACGACGCCGACGAGGACGAGAGGACCGTCGTCTATCAGGTCGGCCAGGAGGTCCAGATCCTCTCCTCCATCCCGGTCGAGCTCGACTTCGACGACGCCACCTCGGTCGGCGAGGTGCACATCCCTGCCCACGACCCGCCTCCCTCCGAAACGGGCGACCCCGAGCTCGACAAGATGCTCGCTGAGCTCGACGCCGAGGCGCGCGGCGAGGGGCGGTGAGCGGCCAGACCCGCGGCTGGTAGGCTCCCACCATGCGTCACTTCACTCGCCGCAACGGCTCATGGTGTCTTTGGGGGCCGACCACCGCGCTGTTGCTCGCGTGCACCGCTTGTGGCGAGTCCCACGAATCCGGTGACGCCAGCCTCCCCGATGGCACCATCGGTGACAGCCGCGCCGCCGACTCCTCGGCCACCGACAGCGGGACGCGGCCCCGCGACTCCGGCACGCTGGTGCCCGATTGCCCGTCGGCCATTCCGGCAGACGGTGATCACTGCGATCATCCCGGCCTCTCGTGCGAATACGGAGACGACTGGAGCTCGCGCTGCAACTACCTGGCGCAGTGTTGGGTAGGTGGTCCTTCGGACGGCACGTGGATGGTTCGCGATCCCGACCCGACGGTCTGTCCGACGCCCACCACGCTCGGTCCCGGCTGCCCACCCGAGCCGCCGAGCGGAACGTGCACTGAATCGGACCCGACGGATCTGTGCGTGTACGGCGACGCGCACTGCGTCTGCTATCCGTTCGTGTCCAGCGGCCCGGGCGGCACCACGACGTACCAGTGGCGGTGCGACGACCCTTCACTGGCGGAGTGCCCCCCGAACCGCCCGCGCGTCGGCAGTGCCTGCACCCTCGAAGGCGAGACGTGCACCTATGCGGTGTGCAACTTCGGCGGCGGCACTTACTGCTCCGACGGCGTCTGGAGCGACGCCATCGTGCCGAACTTCTGCGCGGGTGGGATGGGCGGCTAGGATTTCAGCTTCGACGCGCGAGCCGCCACCGCCGACTACCGATGCGCCAGAGCCCTACTCTTCGGCGGGGGGGTTGTTCACCCCCGGCCCATCGTCCACCTCCATCGTGGGCGGGGGCCGCTGGTTCATCCGGACCTCGCGCACCTCTTCGGGCGCCACCGGGTTCGAGGTCGTCTCGGGTGTGGGCTCTGGATTCGGGCGCGGGCATGTTCGGCTCGGGCTCGTGATCGATGTACTCGTTCGGCGCGGGCTCGTCGTCGCAACCCGCGGTGCCGGCGGCGCCCACGAGGAGGGCACCGCTCACCGCGAAATTCAGGACGCGTCCCCCGACGCCCAACCTCTTCTTCCCACCCATTGCCCGACGGTGACCCGCCGGGCCATGACTCGTCAACTGCTGAATGACGGGCTCTCGTCCCGATCAGGACCGTAGCCCGCCGCCAAGCGCTCGGCGCTGCGCACTGGTCTGGCGGCGAGGCGCCGGCATGCTAATCGTGAGCCCATGAAGAGCTACTGCGACGTCGACGCCTGGCTCGACGACCGAAAGCGCTGGCGCGACGAGTCCGAGGTGCTCCGCGCCTACCTCCTCGACTGCGGCTTGGGTGAAGAGGTGAAGTGGGGCAAGCCCTGCTACACCCACGACGGCAACAACGTCGCGCTCATCCAGCCCTTCCGCGACTTCCTCGCCCTCATGTTCTTCAAGGGCGTGCTCCTGAAGGCGAAGAAGGGCGTCCTCGAGTCCCAGGGGGACAACACCCACGCCTCGCGCCGCGTCTGCTTCCGCAGCGTCGACGACGTGAAGAAGATGGAGCGAACCGTCCGCGACCTCGTCCGCCAGGCCGTGAAAGTGGAGAAGGCGGGCACGCCGCTTCCCGACCGAGACGCCCTCGTGCTGGTCCCCGAGCTGAAGGCGCGCCTCGACGGCAGCGCGAAGCTCCGCAAGGCCTTCGCAAAGCTCACCCCGGGCCGCCAGCGCGCCTACCACCTGCTGATTCTCGAGCGCCAAGCAGTCCGCCACCCGCGAAAAGCGTGTCGACGAGTACGTGCCGATGATCCTGGCCGGCAAGGGGCCGCGGGATCGGTGACTCGCCGCGCGGGCCTGCCGCTCACGATCTCCCGCTCTCGAGCTCGAGCTCGCCCGTGACCCGGAGCTCGAAGCGGCCGCGGCCGGTGCGCTTCATGACGATCGCGGGGCAGCGGTCGGCGAGGCGGCGGCGGAGCATGATGAGGCGCGTCTCGAGGTTGTCCTTGAGGGGCGGCAGGCCGAGGCGGGGGTCGAGGCGTAGCTCGCGGTTGGTGAACTCGCGGCGGCCCTCGTTCGCATGGGCCGACAGGAGCAGGTAGAGGATGCGCCCAGCGACGCCTTTGATCAGGTACTCGTTGTCGACGAAGACGCTGTCGTCCTCGGCGTAGTGGCGCACCCTCAGCGCGTCCGGTGAGGCCGTCACTTCGGCGGCGGTCGATGCGCTTTGGTCGGCGGATCCGTCCTCGGCGAAGCGCACCATCCCGCTCGCCAGCTGATGGACGACGACGCCGAGAAGGTCCTCGTCCACGCGGCCGAAGGCCGCGTGGCTCCGGCTCTGGAGACACAGCACGCCGAGGAGCCGGTCACGCATCACGATCGGCATCACGATCTCGCTCTCCATGCCATCCAGACCCGGGAGCGCGATCCGGCGCTCCGCCTCACCCTCCTGCCCGCGCACCGTCTCGGCGAAGATCCGCACGCGGCTCATGTTCGCGACGCGCACCGGGAGCCGCGTCTTGGCGGCGGTCCCGATGAGCCCCTCGCCCATCTCGATCTCGGCGCCCACGCCGGAGGGCGAGTAGCCATGGCTCGCGATCGAGAAGAGCGTCCCCGCCTCCTCGTCGACCGCCATGAGGAAGCTGTGCGGAAAGCCGAGCCCCTCGAGCTCACTCAGGGTGCGCTCGAGGAGCTCGTCGAGGTCGCCGGCGCTCGCCATCACAGCCGTCGCAGTGCTGAGGCGCGAGAGCCGATCCAGCGAGGGCACGGGCAGGCTCGCGTTCACGCCGTTGTCGCAGCGTTCGCAGGCGGTCACGCGGTAGATGTCCGCGCCGCGGAGCACGAAGCGGTCCTCCATCCCCGTCTGCGAGGCGATGGCCGCGAGGCTCGCCGCGAGCCGGTCGAAGGTCGGCCCCTCGGACTCGGTCCGCTCGTACTCGATGCTCAGCCCGTACTCGATGGCCGTGCTCGGCTCGATGACCAGCAGTCGCGCGCGGGGGTTCTGCTCCAGGTTCTTCTTGGTCTTCCGGAAGTATTGGAACGACAGCGCCACGTGGCGGTCGTCGACGCGGTGGACGACAGACAGGAAGCTGAGGTTCGGCACGCCGCCGGCGGAGCAGGTGCAGAGGGTCGCGGGCACGCCGCCCTCGAAGCAGGGGTCGAGAGCTCGGAGCGGGACGTCGAGCTCGCTCTTCACCGTCACAAAGCAACTCCGGCTCTGGGGCCCGGCGTCTGGCAGAAGGCCGCGTCGATCCGGACGATCACCAAGCGCCCCTCGGCGGGAAACCACGGCGCGTAGGCCTGGGGGCGAGCCCGACCGAAGCGGCTTCGATCAAGAAGGCGTCGAAGTGGTGGCGCGCACGCCGCCAATGGTGCGCCTCCGGCTCCAGGAGCGCCGCACAGTCCCCCTTGAGCTGATACGCGGAGTAGTCGGTCGGCGTGGAGAAGGTGAGCGCGATGGAGGGCGCCTCGCTCAGGTTGCGGATCGTGCGCTCCGCAGCGGGCAACGGCAGGAGCGCCTCGAGGGCTCCCTCCCCGGCGTTCCATCGCGGCCCCCACCCACGACAGATCTCGGGCACGCGCGCGGCGTTCGCGGTGCCGATGACGAGGGCGACGCCCGTGTCGAGGAGCGCGGCGGCCTCCGGGTCGAGCGCGAACCTTCCCATCGGCAGAACTTAGCCCGGACCGATGAGGTCGCGGACGGAGTTAGGAAAGAAATAGGAAAAGCCTAGGGAACTCCTAGGAACGCGGTCCTTCGCGAGGTTCTAGGTTGGCAGAACCAACCCGAAAAGGAGCCCCGTCATGACCACGCCTCGCCACGACGTCTACACCGCCGTTCACAAAGCCATTCGCTCCCGCCTCTTCGACACCGCGCGCGCTCTGTCCGAGTGCAACTTCGCCGACCCCAGCGACAAGGACGAAGCCCTCACCCACCTCCGCGACACGCTCTCCTTTCTAGACGAGCACCTCGCCCACGAGGACACGCACGTCGGGCCGCGCCTCGCGGACGCGAACCCGCAGCTCGCCAGCCGCGTCGCGGAGGCGCATCAGCAGATCGATCAGACCACGGCCTGTGTGACGCGCCTCGTTTCCGCCCTCGCCGACGCCGCACCAGAGCTCGCTGTCGAGCGCGGCCCGGAGCTCTGCCGCAGCTACAACGTGCTCGTCGGCCTTCACCTCGCCCACATGAACGAGGAGGAGACGCTGGTGAACGCCGCCCTGTGGCAGGCGTACACGGACGAGCAGCTGATCGCGCTGACGGGCGCGATCCAGGGCTCCATCGCGCCGCCCCGTTTCGCCCAGTGGCTGCACTTCATGCTGCCGGCGCTCAACCTCCAGGAGCAGGTCGGCATGATGAACGGCATGCGCGCCGCCGCCCCGCCCGAGGCCTTCCAGAGCGTCATGGCGCTCGGCCGCGAAGTGGTGGGCGACAGGTGGAGCGCAGTGGAGGAAGCGCTCGGCTGACAAGACGTGCTCTACTCCGGGATTGGCGGCGGAACCGAAACGACGACGTCGAGCACCGCGCTCGCGTCCTCGACGTCGTACTGAAGGGCGAGGTCGTTCCATTCGGACTCTTCCATCCCCAGCGCCTCGGCGAGCGCGCGGAGGTAGTCGTCCTCGGCGAAGTCCACCTCTCCGTCGGCGTCGAAGACCGCTGCGACCAGCTCGAGAAGCTTGCGCTTGCCCAGATCTTCGATGGACTCGAAAGCCTTCGCTGCCTCGGCGAGATCGAAGTCCTTTGCCTCGAAGTTCTCGATGCGCGCTTCGATCTCGATCGGGAGCGCGTCCTGGCCGATGGCCTCCTGCAGGAGCTTGCGCACCGCTTCGTCCTCGCCGCCTTCGAGGCGCTCGTCGGCGTAGACCGCTCCGAGGAGGAGGTCGGTGATGGTGAAGTAACGAGGGTCGATGCTCATGTTTCCTCCGCGGAGTCAGGGCGCAGAAGCTACCAGGAGTCGGTCCCCAGCGGCAGGGTCGGGAAGAATGTGTCCGCTCGAACGGAATTCCGGGCCGGAGCCCACGACTCTTGCCCGCCCACCCCAGCGACCCCACTGTCCGACCGTGGAAGCGGGGAAGGCGCACTGTCCAAGATGTGCTGAGGACGTGCCGGTGGACCGTCCCTGGGCGGGGTGGGTCTGGGCTCGGCGGGCGTGGTTCGTGGTGCTCGGGATCTTCCTGATGCTCTTTCCCTTCTTGAGCGCGGATTACGTCTGCATGATCCCGAGCTTCATGCTGGTGGTCTTCGCCTCGGGACCCCTCTTTCACTTCGCCGGGCTCAAGACCACCTGCCGGCGCTGCCGCCTCGAGCTCTGACGGCGAACTTGACGGCCACCGAGGCGGCCGGCGAAAAGGGGACATGCGGACCCTGCTGCTCCTCGTCCCTCTGGCCTTCGTCCTGGCATGCGGCGGCAGCACCGAGACCGCCCGCCGGCGCACCCTGAGCGACGAGGACATCGCGGCCTTCGGCGCCGAGCCCGCGACCGGCGAGGAGCGGACGGCCTCCGAGGCCCCGACCGAAACGAGCGCTGCCATCGAGCTCGCCGGCGGAGAGCGACTGAAGGAGCTCCGCGCGCTCATCCGCTTCGACGCCGGCACCGGCGGCGATCCCACCTGCGCCCTCTACGCCCTCCGCGTCGAGCCCGAAGGTGCGCGGGAGGGCCGCGCCTCGGTCGCCTGCGAGGTCTCGGCGACCGACACCGAGGTGCGCCTGTCGCCCGTCGAAGAGACCCGCCTCCCGCGCCTGGTCGCGGCGCTCACCGGGGCCCACATCGACCCCGGCGGCGACGCCTCCGCTGCCTCGCCCCGCGAGGTGCACCTCTGGCTCGAGACCGATCGACGGCGCGTCGATGGCGCGGCCGCACCCATTCGCTGGCCCGCGCCGGGCGGCGAAGCCAGCGAGCCTTCGGCTGAGCGCAGCCCGGCGAACCTCTCCGAGGTGTGGGAGGCCGTGATGTATCCCCACCGCTATCGCTGAGCGGCTGGCGCCTCAGACCGAGAGCGGCGCGAGGAGGTACTCGACCTCGTCCTCGCCGAGCGGCGCGCGCGGACCTTCGCCGAGGATGGCGTCGGCCAGCCGCCGCTTGCGATCCTGCAGCTCGATCATGCGCTCCTCGACGCTGCCCGCGACGTAGAGCTCGTGGACGAAGACCGGCTTGTCCTGGCCGATGCGATACGCGCGATCCGTCGCCTGGTCCTGCGCAGCCGGGTTCCACCACTGGTCGTAGTGGATCACCGTGTCGGCGCTGGTGAGCGTGAGCCCACAGCCACCCGCCTTGAGGCTGATCAGAAAGACGTTCGCCTCGCCCGCCTCGAAGGCGTCCACCACCGACTGGCGATGACGCGTCGAACCGGTGAGCGCGAGGTACTTCAGCTTTCGCTTGCGCAGGCCCCGGGCCAGGATCTTCAGCATCGAGGTGAACTGCGAGAAGACCAGCACCCGGTGGCCGTCGGCGAGCTGGCTCTCGAGGAGCGAGAAGAACGCTTCGGTCTTCGCCGAACGATGCACCGCGCGCGCGGCGTCCATTCGGCAGAGCTGCGGATCGCAGCAGACCTGCCGGAGCTTCATCAGCGCGTCGAGGATCGAGATGGTCGAGCCGCGGATCCCGCGCTCCCGGATGGCGTTCCGCACGTCCTTGTGTGCCGCCACCCGGATGCTCTCGTAGAGGTCGCGCTGCCGACCCGTGAGCTCGACAGGCACGCGGAGCTGCGTCTTTTCCGGCAGGTCCTTGGCGACCTCCGACTTGATGCGCCGCAGAAGGAACGGGCTCACCTGGCTCTTGAGGGCGGCGAGGCGGGTCTCGTCGCCCTGCTCTTCGATGGGCTTGCGATACCAGCGGCGGAAGGCGAGCTCGTCACCGAGCATGCCGGGGTTCGAGAAGTCGAGGATCGCCCAGAGCTCGCCGAGGTTGTTCTCCATCGGCGTCCCGGTGAGGCAGAGGCGGTGCTCGCTCTCGAGCTGGCACGCCACCTGGTGGGCGCGGCTCCGAACGTTCTTGATGCTGTGGGCTTCGTCGAGGATGACCAGGTGGAATCGCTGCGCGGTGAGCGCCTCCTCCTCGCGCACCAGGATCGGATAGGTGGTGATCACCACGTCCGCGCCCGCCATCTGCTCGAGAGCGTCGCTCCGCCGGGGGCCGTGGACGACGACGATCGAGAGGGCGGGCGCGAAGCGCGCGATCTCCCGCCGCCAGGTGCCGACCAGGCTCGTGGGCGCGATCACCAGCGAGGGCGCCGTCATGCGCCCCGAGCTCTTCTCGGTGAGCAGGTGCGCGATGGTCTGCAGCGTCTTGCCGAGCCCCATGTCGTCGGCGAGCACGCCGCCGACCCCGCGTCGCGTGAGGCTCTGCAGCCACGCGAGGCCCTCGGCCTGATAGGGACGCAGCGTCGCGCGGAGGCCGAGCGGCGCTTCGACCGGCCGCGCCTCCGAGGCCGGCGGCGGCGGCGGCAGGGTCTCGGGGACGGAGCGGCTGAAGCGGCGGTTCATCCCCTCGGGCAGTCGGCCCAGTGCGTGCGCCGAGAGCGGGCCGAAGGTCAACAGCTCGCGCTCGCCGGCGCTGCCCTGATGAAGCTCCACCACGACCTCGAGGATCGCGCCCAGCTTCTCTTTCGGCACCGTCACCCAGCGCCGCGGCCCCACCGGCAGGGCGATCTCGCGAAGCGGTCGCCGGCAGAGCGCCGAGAAGCTCCGCGCGCTCGAGCCCTCGAGGAGCGACAGCAGCGCCGGAACCAGATTGACCCGCTGTCCATCGAGCTCCACCCCGAGCTCGAGGGCGAACCAGTCCGGCCGATTCGAGGGGCTGTCGAGCTGCGCGTAGAGCGCAGGGTCGCGCGCGACCACACGCCACGGGTATTCGTCGTCGAGGGTGACCTCGATGCCGCGCGCGCACAGCTCCGGCACCACCCGCGCCTCGAAGTCGCAGAAGTCGTGAACGTCGCCCTCGTAGCAGACGAGGTAGCTCGCGGGCGAGTCGGGAGAGACGGCGAGTCGGTCGAGACACTCGAGATCCACCAGCCCATGACTCTCCAGGGTCTTCCGGATTTCGTTCTCGGCCTCACCATCGCGCGCGCCGAAGCGCGCCCCCTCGGGGCCGGCGAGGAAGACCCCGGAGTCGGCGTCCGCAGCGGAGACCACGAAGGTCCCGTAGTCGAAGGAGAGGCTCGCCAGGGCGACCTCCTCGTCCACCCAAGCGTCCGAGGCGTCGAGGACCACGGCGCGGTCGCGGAAGAGCGTGAGGCGCCCCGTGGGACGCTCGCTTCGCGAGGGGTACGTCTCGGCCGCGGGCCTCATTCACGTCTCTTAGATCAGAGTTCGGATCGCTTGTCGATCCTCTTTTGCTCCGCGGGTTAGAATCGATGCGTGGAACGCTTCGCCGTCGAGATCGGAGGAAACCGGATCGTCCTGGGGCCCGGCCTCTTTCGGATTGGTCGTGACCCACTCTGCGAGATCCGTCTCAAGGACGAATCGATCTCGCGGCGGCACGCGAGCCTGCGCGTCGAGGAGAGTCGCGTGCTCCTCCTCGACCATGGCAGCCGCAACGGCGTTCGGGTGAACGGCGAGCGCGTCTACGGCGAGGTCGAGATCTCACCGGGTGATCGCATCGAGATCGGAACCGAAGCGCTGACCCTCCTCGAGCCCCGCTCGCGTGACACCGGGATCCCCGCGGCCACCAAACCGATGCCGCGTCTCGACGCACCCGACACCACGCCCCTCGACGTGCTCTCGAAGCGCGAGCGCGAGGTCTTCGAGCGCCTCGCGCTCGGCGAGACCCAGCGCGAGATCGCTGAGACGCTGGGGCTGAGCGTGAAGACGGTGGAGACGTACAAGGCCCGCATCGGCGACAAGCTCGGCCTCAAGACCCGGGCCGACCTCGTCCGACTCGCGCTGGACGTGGGCATCCTCAAGTAGACCCCGATCTTTTTCTCGGTTGTGGGGCTTGCCCCGACAGGACTCAGCCCCGAAACGACACATCCTGGACGGGACGTGACAGCCGCCCAGGCGACCTTCGACGAGAACACCAACTCCGTGGCCGGGACGCCGGCACCGATCCCGGTGCCGACGCACGACGAGAAGCTCGGTCGCTACGTGCTGCGCTTCGCGCTGGCGAGCGGCGGGATGGCGACCGTGTACCTCGCGGTGGCACGCGGCGCCTCCGGCTTCGGGCGTCCGGTCGCCATCAAGCGTATCCACCCGCACCTCGCTCACGAGTCCGACTTCATCGACATGTTCTTGGACGAGGCCCGCATCGCCGCGCGGATCCGTCACCCGAACGTGTGCTCGGTGGAGGACTTCGGCGAGGTGGACGGGACGTACTACATGACGATGGAGTACCTCTCGGGCGAGTCGCTCAGCAAGATGGCGCGCCAGATGGGGCGCCTGCCCCCGGGCCTCGCCGCGCGCATCATCGCCGATGCCTGCGAGGGGCTGCACGCCGCGCACGAGCTCGAGACCGAAGCGGGCGAGCCCCTGCACGTGGTCCACCGCGACGTCTCGCCTCAGAACCTCTTCGTCGGCTACGACGGCATCGTCAAGGTGGTCGACTTCGGCATCGCCAAGGCCGAAAACCGCATCCACGAGACGGCGGTCGGTATGGTGAAGGGCAAGTTCGCCTACATGGCGCCGGAGCAGCTCCGAGGAGAAGAGATCGATCGCCGAGCTGACGTGTGGGCGCTCGGCGTCGTGCTCTGGGAGCTGGTGGCCGGTCAGAAGCTCTTCCGGCGGCGCAATCAGAGCGAGACCGTCATGGCCGTTCAGCGCCGCCACGTCCCGCGCCTGTCGGACATGTACAACGACGTGCCCCCGGAGCTGGACGCGATCATCGATCGTGCGCTCCGGCCGCAGCGGGCGGAGCGCTACGGCTCGGCTCGTGAGTTGGGACAGGCGCTCACGCGTCTCTTCGCCCTCAGAGGTGACGCCGTGAGCGTGCCGGAGCTCTCCAATCTGATGGGCCGCATCTTCGCGAGCCGCAAGGACAAACAACGCCAGTTGGTGAGGAGCGCGCTCTCCTCGCCGACGCCGCCCTCGCATCGGCTCTTCGAAAAGCTGCCCAGCCGCGAAGAAGAGGCGGATCGCTCCAGGAGCGGCATCGTGCAACGACGGGACACGACCAAGATCGAGCGCCCGACGCCGGCGACGCGTCGGTCTTCGTGGAGAGGGAGCCTGCTGGCGTTCCTGATCGCCTTCTTCGCGACCACCGTCATCGGCGGCAGCTATCTGCTCTTGCGCGGCGGCGCGTCAGGTTCGGCCCCGACGACCGATCACGTCCCGGCTCACTGAGACGGGACCTCGGCCGCGCCCTCGGCGGGCTCGTACATCTGGCCGAAGAGAAGCCCGGCGCCCACGCCGATCGCGATGGCGAAGACGACGGCGGCGATCATCATCTTGGTCGCGGAGCCCGAGGCGCGCTTCTTCTTGGGCTCCAGCGAGGCCGGCCGCTCCATCACGTAGGTCTTCTTCTGCCGCTCGCGCCGCGGCGGCATGGGGATCTCCGCCGGCGTATCCGCCTCGCCCGCGGAGGCGAGCGATACCGGGGGGCTCTCCATCTGCGTCGTCGCCCCGGTGGGGTCGACGTCGATGCTCCGACCCGCCGGGCGCGGCAGGTGGAGCTGCGCGAGCGCATAGCGAAGCTCGCGCGCCGATTGGAAGCGGTCGTCGGGACGCTTGGCCAGGAGCTTGAGGATGATCGCCTCGAGCGAGGCGGGGATGGAGTCGACGTGCTTGCTGGGGGGCGCCGGCTGTTCCTTCACCTGACGCATCAGAATCTCGAGGAGCCCGCCGCCCGAGAATGGCGGCTGACCGGTCGCCAGGAAATAGGCGAGGCAGCCCATCGCGTAGAGGTCGGAGCGGGCATCGAGCTTGAGACCGTTGCACTGCTCCGGCGACATGAATTCGGGTCGGCCCGAGATCATCTCGATGGTCATGTGCCGCGGGTTGTCGCCTGTATCCACGGGCTTCTGGATCTTGGCCACACCGAAGTCGAGGACCTTCACCACCTCCATCAGCTCGCCGTCGTCCGACTCCCGGTCGATGACCAGCACGATCTCCGGCTTGAGGTCACGATGGATCACCCCGTGGGTGTGCGCCTGGTGGAGCGCGGCCGCGACCTGCCGCACGAGGTCGACCACGCGATAGGCCGGCAGCGGGCCTTCTTGAGCGACGATCTCGGCGAGGGTCCTTCCTTCGATGTACTCGGAGACGAGGTAGAGCGTGCCGTCGGGCTCCTCACCGAGGTCCACCACGTCGACCACGTTGGGATGCCGTACGCGGCTCGCCGCCTGACCGGCGCGGTTGAAGCGCATCACCAGCTGCTCGTCCGACAGATGCGAGCCGTGAAGGAGTCGAACGATCACCGTTCGCTCGAGCTTGAGATGCCGCGCCAGATAGAGGCGGCCGAGCTCGTCACTCGTTCGGTACTTCTCGAGCCGGTACTTGCCCCCCGCGATCTCTCTGCCTTCGAGCGGGTCCGCAGCGGGTGCGAGAACGTTCGCCACGGGCTCAGGGTAGTAGAAAACGCCGCTCTACTGCGGCGAAATCGACCTCGCAATCGAGCCGCGCGATGACACTGTAGAAGCCGAATTGCAGACGGTTCATGAAGAACATCCCATCGGGAATCGCCACGAAATCGTCGTCTTTCTCGGTCACCGAGCGCTTGGCGATCTCGCGGAAGGTCCGCACGAGCTCTGCGACCCAAGCGCGCGTGATTCGATAGGGGCTCTCGCTGAGCGGACGGAACGCTTCGCGTACGTAATCGAGCGCGCGCTCCTCGTATCGTCCGCCCCGTAGATCGAGCAGCCCACGCACCCCGTCGTCGAAGGACGCTCGATCACCGGCGATGGCGGCCTCGTGCATCGTGCGCGCGTGACCGCGATGGCCTTCGTCCAGCACCTGGACGCAGCCGAAGTCGATGAACCACACCTCGCCCTCGGGAGAGAAGAAGTAGTTTCTCGGGTGCGGGTCGGCGTTGAAGACGCCGCCGAGGAGCGTGCCCTTGAAGACGAAGTGCCAAAGGGTTTCGGCCCACGCCTGTCGGTCGGCGAGCGGCGCATCGATCGCTTCGTCGAAGGTCATCCCCGTGACCAGCTCGGTGGTGAGCACGCGGCGGGCGGAGCGGTCCGCGATCACTTCGGGGACCCGAACCCGCGGCTCGTCCGCGTGGATCTCGGCGAACAAGCGCTGTCGCTCGGCCTCCAGGCGATAGTCGAGCTCCTCGGTGAAGCGGGCACGGATCTGCTCGTATACCCGGCGCGTCTCGAGCTTTCGCGTCGCACCGGAGAGATTGACTGTGCGTTCGATGAACCCCGCGTTCTCGAGGTCCGATTCGACGGCGGCCGCCACCCCGTCGTGCTGCACCTTGACCGCCACCTCGCGGCCGTCGTGGAGCACGGCGCGATGGACCTGGCCGATGGAGGCGCTGGCGAGGGGGGTCTCGTCGAAGGACGCGAAGAGCTCCGAAGCCGGCGCGCCGAGCTCCTCTTCGAGCGTGCGCCTGACGGCCTCGGGCGAGCTCGGCGGGGTCGCCGCCATCAGACGCGACATCCACGTCTCGTACGCGTCCCGCTGATGCTCCGGCACCAGGCCGTCGACGTAGGCAGCCATCTGCCCCACCTTGGCCGCCACACCGCGAAGGGTGCCGAGCGCCTCCGCCGCTTTTTTCACCGCCGCGTCGGGCTCCCGACCCGTGACCGCATTCGCGCCCACGCGCGCGCCGGCACGGGCCAGCGCCGCGAGGCGCCGCAGCCGTCCGCGGGGGATGTGCTCGTCCTCGGCCAACCCGAAGGAAGCTGTGGCCACAGAGGCCGGTTGTCGAGTGGGCGGCGCCGCGTATACTCCGCCCCCCTTCGAAGCCGAGGTCCTTCTTTTGAGCCGAGCAGACATCACGCGCGCCGCACGCGACCTCGAAGCCGAGCTGGCGCGCGCCCGGAAGCGGATGCGCTATCCGGGGCACCCACGCGCCCACTACCTCAGCTATCTCCTCCGCGACGAAGAGCTGTGGATCCTCGACGGCCGCTTCGGCGCGCTCTTCGAGGAGTCCCATCAGAAGCGCCGCAACTGCCTGGCGGACGTCCGGGTCGGCAGCTACGGCTACGACCAGGTTCAGGAGGGCGGCCTGCACGACAACCGCCGGGAGACCGAGTCCTATGGCTACGTGGAGATGCCCATCGGCGGCTCCTCCGACGGCCTGAAGCACGCGCTGTGGCGCCTGACCGAGGCGCGCTACCGCGAAGCCCTCGACCAGTACCTCCAGCGCAAGAGCGTCGAGCTCACCTACAAGAACCCGAACGAAGGGCTCAAGAGCTTCGAGAAGCGCTCCGGGCGCAAGAAGATCCACTACCGAGAGCTCCCCGAGGTCGACCTGGACGCGTGGCGAAAGTTCGTCCTCGATACCTCGCGCGAGATGAAGAAGTACCCGAACGTCAAGAACGGCTCGGTGAAGCTCACGGCGCGAAATCAGACGCGCACCTTCGTGAGCTCCGAGGGCTCGCTCCTGGTGGAGGGGATCCCCTTCTGGACCCTCGAGATCTACCTCTGGTACCTGTCTGACGACGGAGAGTCGCATCCTCGCGCGCAGAGCTTCTTCGTCACCGATCCCGCCGAGCTCCCCGACCTGCGCGAAGGCAAGCGCATCGTGCGCCAGATGCACGACCAGATGGCGAAGCTCGCCGCTGCGCCCCCCATCAGCGCGTACAGCGGGCCGGTGCTCCTGTCGCCGCGTCCCGCGGGCCTGTTGGTCCACGAAGCGATCGGCCACCGCCTCGAAGGCAACCGCCTCTTGAGCCCCGGCGAAGGACAGACCTTCCGCGATTCGAAGGGCGAAGCCATCCTCCCCGAGGGCTTCGACGTCTGGGACGACCCCTCCGTCGAGCGGATCGACGGGCGCTCCCTCGCCGGTCGGTACGCGTTCGACGACGAAGGCGTCGAGGCACAGCGCGCGACGCTTGTCGAGGACGGCGAGCTCGTCGGCTTCCTCACCTCGCGCTCTCCTATCGGCAAGAGGCACCGCAGCAACGGACACGGTCGCAGCCGCTATCACGCGCGGGCGATGAGCCGGATGGGCGTGACCGTCCTCGAGTCCCGCGACGGCCTGTCGGACGCCGAGCTCCGGCGCGCCTTCCTCGCCGAGATCGAGGCGCAGCAGGTGCCCTACGGGATCCGCATCCTCGACGCCTCGGGCGGCGAGACCGCCACCGACAGCTACAACTTCCAAGCCTTCCTCGGCCAGATCGACCTCGCATCGCGTGTCTATCCGGACGGCCGCGAGGAGCTGGTGCGCGGCGTCGACTTCGTCGGCACACCGCTCAACGCGGTGCGCGGCATCCTCGCCGCAGGCAGGCGGCGCCACGTCGACAACGCCTTCTGCGGCGCCGAGTCGGGCGACGTCCCGGTGACCACGGTGAGCCCGGCGCTCCTTCTTTCGGAGCTCGAGCTGCAGCAGAAGCCCCGCCGCCCGTACGCGCGCTTCGCCTATCCCCTGCCCTGGGGCTGAGCTTCGTGGGCTCGCCCGCATGACCCGCCGAACGAAACGCTGGCTCGCGTGGCTGGGATTCGGGCTGCTGATGGGTCTGCATCACGACTTCTTCCGCCCACAAGAGGCGCGCCTGGTCCTTGGCTGGATGCCCGAGGACCTCGCCTATCGCCTGCTCTGGATGATCCTCGCCGCCGTCTACCTCTTCTGGTTCACCCGCGCGATCTGGGAGACACGCGAGGATGAATGAGGTCCTGACGCCGCTCTTGGTGGTGAGCGCGATCTACGTGGTCGTCGTGATCGGCGTCGGCGCGGCCGCCACCCGCAAGTCGGCGGCCTCACCCGAGGAGTACTTCCTCGCGGGGCGCGGCCTCGGGACGTTGGTGCTCTTCATGGCGCTCTTCGGCACCAACGCCACCGCCTTCGTGCTGGTGGGCATCCCGGCCAAGGCCTACGGCGACGGCATCGGGACCTTCGGCGTCAATGCCCCGATCATCGCCCTCGGCATCCCGCTCACCTTCTGGGCGATCGGCTCGCCCGCGCGGCGCATGGCGGCGCGCATCGGCGCGCTCACGCCCGCCGAGCTCTACGCCCGGCGCTTCGGCTCGCCGAAGGTGGGCTATCTGCTCTTCGCCTTCTTCACGCTCTACACGCTCCCCTACATGGTCACCGCCGTGAAAGGCGCGACCATCACCCTGTCCGGCGTGAGCGCGGGCGCGATCCCGGACTGGGCCGGCGCCGCCGCGGTCACCGTGGTCGCGCTCGTCTACACCACCCTCGGTGGAATGCGCGCGACCGCATGGACCAACGTCGTACAGGGACTGATCTTCCTGCTCTTCGTTCTCATCGCTTTCTTCCTGATCCCCGCGGACCTCGGTGGCTTCGATGCAGCGAGTCAGGCGGTGCTGGAGCAGGACCCCTCCCTGGTCCGCATCGATCGCGTGGGGCTCTTCGAGCCGCGCGCGTGGACCAGCTGGGGCCTGGCGATCACGCTGACGGTGATCGCCTTCCCGCACATGCTGGTGCGGCTCATGGCGGGCAAGAGCGAACGCGCGCTGGTGGGCGCGTCGCGCATCTATCCCATCGCGCTGATCCTCCTCTGGCTGCCGGTGGTGATGATCGGCTTCTGGGGCGCGGCGGCCTATCCCGGTCTCGAAGGGCCGAGCGTCGACAGCATCTTCGCGAAGATGATCACCGGACACCTGCCACCCTGGCTCGCGGCCTTCGGTTTCTTGGCGGTGCTCGCGGCCGTGATGTCGACCCTCGACGCGCAGATCCTCACCCTCGGCTCGATGCTCACCCGCGACGTCCTCGACCAGCTCTGGCCCACGGACGTCGCCGGCCGCGACGTGCGCGTGGGGCGGATCTTCGGTCTAGTGGTCGCCGCCACCGTCTACCTCCTGTCCCTGGCCTGGGGAGACACCGTCTTCGGCATCGCGCGGATCGCGTTCTCCGGATACGTCACCCTGGTCCCCACCCTCTTTCTCGGCGTCCGCTGGCGCCGCTTCACCGCTGGGGGCGCGGCGGCCTCGATCCTGGTGGGGAATCTGGTCTACGGCCTGGGCGTCATGGGGGTCCTTCCGCTCGCGGGTTTCCTGCCGGTATTCTGGGCGCTCCTCGCGGGCGTCGTCGCCGCGGTGGGCGTCAGCTTCGCCACTCCCGAGGCCGCGGCAGAGCTGACGCGGAAGGCCTTCGGTGAAGCGAGCGCTTGACGGAACCGAGCCTTCGCCACAGCTCAAAAGGACCCGACATGTTCTCCCTCGATAAGAAGATGAAGATGCCCAGCGCCGGCGAGGCCCTCCCCGGCCGTGACGACGCGATGCCCGTGCCGAGCGAGCACTTCGTGAACGGCGCCTCGCTCGTCGACGTCCCCGAAGGGGCCGAGGTGGCCGTCTTCGGTCTCGGGTGCTTCTGGGGTGCCGAGCGGAAGTTCTGGCAGACCGAAGGCGTGATCAGCACCGCCGCGGGCTACAGCGCGGGCCACACCAAGAACCCCACCTACGAAGAGGTGTGCTCCGGCATGACCGGCCACAACGAGGTGGTGCGCGTGGTCTACGACCCGAAGGTCATCAGCTTCGAAGAGCTCCTCGCGGTCTTCTGGGAGAATCACGATCCCACCCAGGGCATGCGACAGGGCAACGACCGGGGGACCCAGTACCGCTCCGGCATCTACGTCCACGACGAGGCGCAACGCAAGGCGGCCGAGGCCTCGAAGAAGGCCTATCAGGAAGTCCTCACGAACGCGGGCTACGGCGAGATCACCACCGAGATCGTGGACGCCGGTCCCTTCTACTTCGCCGAGGCCTACCACCAGCAGTACCTCGCGAAGAATCCGAACGGCTATTGCGGGCTCGGGGGAACGGGACTGTCCTGCCCCGTGGGTCTCGACCTGGAAGTCTGAGGGGGTGAGACAGTGGGGGTTGACAGCGCCGGCATCCCGGCCCAGCTTAGTGTACAAATGACACCTAGCAGAAGGGGGCTGATGACGACGGGGGATGGGGCGCTTCGCCTTGCGCCCTTCGTGTCGATGACGGAGGCGGGCGACGTGGAGATCGCCGTCGTCTTGGCCGGCATCTGCCGGACGGATCTCCACGCCGCCGCCGGCCGCATCCGTACCGCCTCGGGGCGCGTGCTCGGTCACGAGCTCGCCGGGCGGGTGACGGGGGTCGGCGCGAAGGTGACGCGCTTTCGGCCGGGCGAGCGCGTGACTGTCTTTCCGATCGTCGGCTGCGCCCGATGTCCCAGCTGCGGTCGAGGCGCGCCGCCCTGGCGATGCGAGCGGAGCGTGATGCTGGGCATCGACCGCCAGGGCGCCTTTGCCGACAGGCTGGTCGTGCCCCAGCGCGCAGTCTACCGGCTCCCCGACTCCGTCTCCTTCGCCCACGGCGCCTATGCCGAGCCCGTCGCCGCCTCCCTCGCGGTGCTCGACGCGGAGCTGAAGGAGGGCGCGAAGGGTGTGATCCTCGGCGCGGGTCGGATCGCCGAGCTCACGCGGCGAGTTCTGGCCTCCCGTGGCATCGACGCGCCCATCCGCGACCCAGAGCGGGATGTCCTCGCCTCCTGCTCTGTCGATTTCGTGATCGAGACGGCGCCGACGGAGCACGCCATCGACGCCGCGCTCGACGCGCTCCGCCCCGGTGGCGTGCTGGTTCTCAAGAGCCGGCCCGCCGACAAGGTGCCCTTCGACTTCCGGCGCGCGGTGGCCCGGGAGATCACCATCCGCGCCGTCGCCTACGGAGACATGGCGGCCGCCCTAACGATGATCGCGAGCGGTTCCCTCGGCCTCGACGATTTCGTCGGCCCCTCCTACCCGCTCGCCGACTACGAAGCAGCCTTCGCGGCCGCCCGAGTGGACGAGTCGAAGAAGATCTTCCTCCGGCCTGAAGGGGTCGCCTGATGTGCGGGGTGGCGGCAGCGTGGACCCGCGCGCCGCTGTCCATCGAGGAACGCCGCCACACGCTGCAAGCGCTCGCGCACCGCGGCCCGGACGGTGAGGGTGAGTGGACGACGCACGACGGCGCGCTGTGGCTCGGTCACACCCGGCTCGCCATCATCGCCCCCGACGACGGACGCCAGCCTCTCGCGAGCGAGGACGGAAAGGTACACGCCGTAATCAACGGCGAGATCTACGGCTACGCCGCCCTCCGCCGCGCGCTCGAGAAGCAGGGCCATCGCTTCGCCACCGGATCCGACAGCGAGGTCCTGGTGCATCTGTACGAGGAGCGCGGCCTCGACTTCGTGAACGCGCTGCGAGGCGAGCTCGCTTTCGTACTCTTCGACGAACCGAGGCAGCGGCTGGTCGCGGGTCGGGATCGCTTCGGCATCAAGCCGCTCGTCTACGCAGAGAGCGCGCGCGGCCTCTTCCTCGCGTCGGAGGCCAAGGCCCTCTTCGCCATGGGCGTGCCCGCGGCGTGGGACAGCGAGGCGTTCCTTTCGGCGTGTACGCATCAATACCTCCCCGCCGATTGCACGTTCTTCGCGGGCCTCCGGCAGGTTCCGGCTGGCCACCTGCTGATCGCGGAGCGCGGCGCCTCGCCGCGCCTCGAGCGCTACTGGGATCTCGACCTCCCGCTCCGCGCGGAGGAGGAGCGCGGCGAGGCGCACGACCCGGGCGCGCTCCGCGCCGCGGTCGACGCCCTCCCCAGGCGGTGCGCGTGCGCCTTCGCGCCGATGTCCCCGTGGCCTTCGCCCTGAGCGGCGGCCTCGACTCGAGCCTGGTGAGCGCCATCGCCGCCCGCCATCTGGACGCGCCCATCCACACCTTCGGCGTCGCCTTCGCGCACCCGCCCTACGACGAACGCGACGCCGCCCTCCGCGCGGCCGACCACATCGGCGCGATCCACCACCCGGTGGAGGTGACGCAGGACGATCTGGTAGACGCCCTCCCCGACGCCGTCGCGCACGGCGAGGGGCTGGCCATCAACGGCCAGCTCCCGGCCAAGCTGCTTCTGTCACGCGCCATCCGGGAGGCGGGCTTTTCGGTGGTGCTCACCGGGGAAGGCGCGGACGAGCTCTTCTACGGCTATTCGCATCTGCTCGCCGACCTCGAAGCGACGCTCCCCGAAGCCGCGCGCGTCGCCGTTCGCCAGCGCCTGCGGGCGGGTCACGGGGCGTCGCGCGGGGTGATGCTCCCGCACGCCGGGGCGGCCGGCGGCGCCGATCCGCTCCTCGCTCCCTTCGCCGCTCGCCTCGGCGCCGTGCCCGCCTTCCTGCGGGCCAAGGTCGACTTCGGCCGTCGGCTCCGATCGCTCTTGTCCCCGGCGGGCGGCTCCGAAGAGATCGCGCGCGCGCGCCTCGGGGCGCTGCTCGGTTCCCTCGACGTCGCGGGTCAGCTCGAAGGCCGCCACCCCGTCGCCCAGAGCGCCTACCTCTGGACCCGGCTCGCCCTCGCCGGCTACATCCTCAGGACCCTCGGCGACGCCACCGAGATGGCCTCGTCGATCGAAGGCCGGCCGCCCTTTCTCGATCACCACCTGGCCCGCGCCGCCCTGGACCTGCCGATCGGCGCCAAGATCCGAAACGGCGTGGAGAAGCACGCCCTGCGCGAGGTCGCGCGCGGGCTGGTCCCCGAAGAGACGCGCCTGCGCGAAAAGCACCCCTTCCTCGCACCTCCGCTCACGCTTCACGCCACACCTCGAGGTCGCGCCCTCGTGCACGACGTGCTCCGAAGCGCCGCCATCGAAGACGTCCCCTTCGTCGAGCGAGAGAAGGTCGCGGCCTTCCTCGACGCGCTGGACCGAGCACCGGAGCGCGAACGCAAAGGCGCCGAGCCCGTTCTCTTTCTGCTCTTGACCGCGTGCCTCCTCGCCACGCGTTTTGCCCTTTAGGATCATCGATGAACGACGCGAAGGATTGGTGGCACGACCTCTACGACGATCTGTTGGCGGAGGTGCTGCTGGTACGAAAGGACGACGCAGAGGTGGAGGCGACCCTGCGCTTCGTCGCGGGCGCCCTCGACGTCTCGCCCGGGGATCGGATCTTCGATCAATGCTGCGGGATCGGGAGTCTCGCCGTGCCGCTCGGGCGCGCGGGCTTCGAGGTGGTGGGCGTGGATCTGGGCGAGGGATACGCGGCCCGGGGGCAGCGCGTCGCGGATGACGAGGGGCTCTCGGTACGCCTCGTGGCGGGCGACGCTTTCACCTTCCTCCCCGAGCGCCCGGTCCATGGGGCGATCAACTGGTGGACGAGCTTCGGCTACGCCAGCGCCGACGAGGACAACACCCGCATGCTGGCGCGGGCCTTCGAGGCGCTCGTTCCGGGAGGCCGCTTCGCCCTCGACACCATGAACGTTCCGGGCGTCCTTCACCGCTTCCTGCCCGAGGTGGTCACCGAGCGCGATACCGCCCTCGGTCCGATTCGGCTGACCCGCAGGAGCCGCTACGACGCGACGGCTGGGGTGATGCACAAGGTGTGGCGCTACGCGCTCGCGGACGGGCGCGAGGTCGAGCACGAGAGCCAGGTGCGTGCCTACACGCCGCCCGAGCTCGGCCGTCTCCTCGAGAGCGTGGGTTTCGGTCGCCTTCGCTTCGTCGGCAGCGTGAACGGCGAAGCGCTCACGCTCGAGAGCCCTCGCTGCATCGTGATCGCGGAGAAGCCGAAGGTACGCGCATGAGCACCTTCTCCAAACAGGCCCCGGCTGACGCCGACGCGCTGCGCGGGGCGCTCTACCGCGGGGAGATCTTCCAGCTCGCGCCGACCGACGCCTCCGTCGCCCTCGCCGACGCGGTGGACGAGGTGGTGCGGGAGCATCTGGGCGACGCGCCCCGCCGCGCCCACGAGCGCTTCGACGACGTGACCCTCTTCGAGCACGTGGGGCGAATCCGCCGGATCCTCTTCCTCGAAGAGCGCTTCCACCGCCTCGCCCGCGCGGTGATCGCCGCCTACGGGTACGCGCCCGATCGCTCCGCCTTCGATCCCTTGCGCCTCCGGGTCGTGACGCATCGGGGCCACCACAATCCGCGGGCCAAGGCCGTGTACTACCCACACCGCGACACCTGGTACGGCCACTCGCAGTCCATCGTTACCTGGTGGATCCCCCTGGACGACCTTCCGGAGGAGCAGACCTTCCTCTTCTACCCGGAGCGCTTCGAGGAGGCGGTGCCGAACGACTCCGAGATCTTCGACTACGACCGGTGGGTGAAGGAGGGATGGGATCTCAAGAATCGGCTGGCAGAATCGCGACCACGGGCTCACCGCCCGCTACCCCGGCGTCAAAGGCGAGGTCGACCCGGGCGCGGCGGTGGGCTTTTCCTGCAAGCGCGCGGAGAACCTCCTCTTCAGCGGCGCGCATTTTCACGCCACGCGCCCGCAGACCGAGGACACGACGCGCTTCAGCCTGGACTTCCGCGTCGTGCACCTCGACGACGTGCGCGCTCGCCGCGGTGCGCCCAACGTCGACAACCGCTCGACGGGGTCGGCCCTCGATGACTACGTGATGCCGGAGGAGGACGGGTGAGACCGGCCCCGCCCGTCGTCCAGCGCTTGCGCGAGGTCGCGGCCCTCCAGGGCGACGCGATCGCCGTTCACAGCGGCCATGACGTGGTGAGTTACGAGGCGCTCCTCGCCGCCGCCGACGCGCTGGCCTCGGCGCTTCGCGCGCGCGGGATGAAGGAGGGCCAGACCGTCGCGCTTCACCTCCCTCGCTCGGCGGAGTGGGCCACCGCGGTGATCGGCGCCTGGATCGGTGGCTTCGTTCCGGTGCCCATCGACCCTTCCCTCCCAGCCGCGCGCGCCGAGGATTACCTCGCCCGAAGCGGCGCCGCGCAGAATCCTCACGTGGAGCTCGGCCGAGGTCTTTCCGCGCATCGCTTTCGAGGCAGGGACCGAGGGCGACGGCGCGCCCGAGGCCGGGACGCCCCTCGCCTGGCTCGTCTTCACCTCGGGCACCAGCGGCGAGCCGAAGGGCGTCGAGGTCCCGCACGACGGCGTGCTCCCGGTCCTGGACGATCGAATCGCCGCCTTCCGCATCGACGCCAGCAGTCGCTGCCTGTGGGTGCTCTCGCCTGGCTTCGATGCGTCCTTGTCCGACGTCTTCACGGCGCTCCTCGCCGGAGCGACCCTCGTCGTCGCACCGGCGCTCCGCCTCGCCGATCCCCGCGCCCTGGTCGCGACGCTCCGCGGACGCGAGATCACCCACGTCGATCTGCCGCCCGCGCTCCTGCCCCATCTCGATTGCGCGCCATTGCCCGCGACACTTCGCACGATCGTGATCGGCGGCGAGGTGGCGGACCCGGCCGCGGTGCGTCGCTTCGCTTCGCGCGTGCACCTCGTGAGCGTCTACGGTCCCACCGAGGCGACGATCTGCACCAGCGTCGCGATCTGCGACGAGGCGTGGGCGCGACCGTCGATCGGCGCGCCCATCGGAGGCGCGCGCTACCGCATCGAGGACGGCGAGCTCCTCATCGGCGGGCCAGGGGTGGCGCGCGGATATCGCGGCGCACCGGCGCTCACGAAAACGCGCTTCGTGGTGGCCGCGGGAGAGCGCTGGTTCCGAACGGGCGATCGCGTGCGCAGGGATGCCGATGGGACCTGGCTCTTCGAGGGGCGCATCGATCGCCAGCGAAAGGTTCGGGGCAACCTCGTCGCGCCCGAAGAGATCGAGCGTCGCCTCGAAGCGCATCCCGCCGTCCGGCGCGCGGCGGTGACGCTCGAGGCCGACGTCGAAGCCTGGGTCGAGCTCGCACGTGAAGCGCGCGACGCCGAGCTCCGCGCGTGGGTGGCCGAGACGCTTCCGAGCTACATGGTCCCTTCGCGCATCACGCGGCGCGGTCGCCTGCCCGAGACGGAGCATCACAAGCTCGACCGGCGCGCCCTCCTGCGCGCGGGGGCGCCGCCGGCCTCACCGCTCCTCGTGGCGCTGACCGGGATCTGTGCGCGCGTCCTCGGGCGCCCTGCCCTCGACGCAGGCGCGCGCTTTTCGGATCTCGGCGGCACCTCCCTCGACGCCCTCGAGGTGGTGGCGCGGGCCGAGGCGATGGGCTTGCCGCTCGACGCGGGCGCGCTCCTCGGCGCGCGCAGCCTGGCGGCGCTGGCGACTCGGATGGAAGCGCGCACGTCCGAGGAGGCCCCGACGGTGGCCGCGCTCGGCGCGCGCGCGGCCGCGCTCGCGCGCGCCCTGCCCGCGCCGAGCGGCGCGCCCCGTGACGGCGCGCCCCGTGCGATCTTGATCACCGGAGCGACGGGCTTTCTCGGCGCGCGGATCGTCGCGCGTCTCCTCGCTCTGTGCCCCGCGCGTCTGATCTGCCTGGCGCGGGACGGCGAAGAGCCGGCGGACGCGCGGGTGCGCCGCAGCCTCGAGGCGCTCGGGGCGCCCGCCGATCGCATCGAGGTGATCGCGGCCGATCTCACCCGGGAAAAGCTCGGACTCGACCCATCTCGATGGGCCCAGCTCGCCGCCGAGGTCGACCACGTGGTGCACGGCGCGGCCCGGGTCAGCGTGACCGCACCGTGGGAGGTCCTCCATCCGGCGAACGTGGAGGGGACGGCGTCCATCCTCGCCCTCGCCGCAGAGGGACGGCCCAAACGCGTGACCTACGCCTCGACGCTTTCGGTCTTCGTGAGCACCGACGACGCCGAAGGGGAGCACTTCGAAGATCGGATGCCGCGCGAAAGCACCCGCGTTCATGGTGGCTACGCGGAGACCAAGGTGGCGGCGGAGCTGCTCGTGCACGCGGCCGCCGAACACCTGTCATCGACGCAGGTCCTCCGCTTCGGGCTGCTGACCGGCGAATCCGCCTCCGGCCGCGGCCCGCGCGGCGCCTGGCTCCCGCGCACCATCCGCGGGCTCGCCGCTCTCGGCGTCGTGCCCGCGCAAAGAGACCCGGCCCTCGCTTTCGACGTGACCCCCGTGGACTACGCGGCCGAGGTCACGGCCCGCCTGATCGCCCGCGCCCACGAGCGAGAAATGGATGGCGTCTTTCACGTCGCAGCCGCGGAGGCCACGCGCTTCGCGCTTCTGCGACGGGCCATGGAGGACGAAGGCATTCGCCTGGCGGAGGTTTCGCAGGCGGCCTTCCGCGTGCGCGTCGCCGAAGTCCTCGAGGCGACGGACGATGCCGACGTGGGCGCCGCCTGCCTCGCCCTCGGACGCTCCCTGGGCGAGGAGACCTTCTCACGACATCGCGGCCTCGACCTCTTCGAAGCCACCCGCGCGCGCTTCGATACCCGAAGAACCCGCGCACGGATGGGCGACTCGCTTCGATGCCCCGTGCCGAGCCGCGCGCTCCTCCGGCGCTACGTCCGCGCGGCGATCGGAGGTGCGGCGTGACCCGCGGCCTGGTCCTGGGGAAGTTCCTGCCGCCTCACTCGGGACACCTCTACCTCATCGACGTCGCGACACGATACGCAGACGAGGTGTTCGTCGTGGTGGAGCACGTTCGCGGCGAGCCCATCGACAGCGCTCTCCGACACGCCTGGATGCGGGAGCTCGCGCCCCGCGCCGAGGTGCTGCACCTGAGGGACGAAAACCCGCAATCGCCCGAGGAGCACCCGCACTTCTGGGAGCTGTGGAGAGAGAGCCTCACCCGCATCCTGCCAGCGCCGGTGGACCTGGTCTTCGCTTCCGAGAGCTACGGTCCCAAGCTCGCGGAGATCCTCGGCGCGCGTTTCGTCCCGGTCGACCCGGAACGCTCGATCCGTCCCATCAGCGGCACCGCCGTCCGCGATGACCCCTTCGCTGCCTGGGCGCACCTTCCACCTCCGGTGAGGGCGCACTTCGCCCGGCGGGTGTGCGTCTTCGGTCCCGAGTCCACCGGCAAGTCGACCCTCGCGCGACGCCTGGCTGAACACTTCGACGCGACGCTCGTCCCGGAGTATGCGCGCACGCTGATCGAGGCGCACGAGGGCGCGCTCGCCGAAGACGACATCGAGCACATCGCGCGCGGCCAGCGCGCGATGGAGGACACCCTCGCCCGTTCGACGGGCCCGCTGATGATCTGCGATACCGATCTGCTCAGCACCACGATCTGGAGTGACGTGCTCTACGGCCGATGTCCCGCATGGATTCGCGCCGCCGCCCGTGAGCATCGTTACGATCTGACCCTGCTGTGCAACGTGGACGTGCCCTGGGTGGACGACGTCGTCCGCTATCTGCCCGAGGAGCGACGCTCCTTCTTCGACCGCTGCAAAGCGACGCTACAAGAGCACGGAAGGCCCTACGTGGTGGTCGAGGGAAGCTGGGGGCAGCGCTTCGAAACCGCCCGTGGAGCGGTCGATCGGCTCCTTCGGACCCCCCGCTCCGTACCTTGGAAAGGCTAGGACGAGAGGCGCCCCAAGTGCGCTACGATGCTCCTCGATGAAGGTCCATGTCAGCCCGACCGTGATCGTCCACCACGGGACGGCGGCCGAGGAGATCTCCGCGACCGAGCACGAGCTCGTCGATACGATGCCCGTCGACGTTTGCATCCATCATGCATCCGAAGAAGGGCTCTCCGGGCGCGTGGCGGATGCCAAGGCCGCGGGTGCCTCCGTGTTGGTGATGGGCACCCCCGCGGAGCTCAAGGACCTGCCCTCGGACGTCGACGAGATCGCCGCGCTCCCCCTCGAGCCGGGTGAGCTCGAGGTGCGTCTCGCCCACATGTACCGCCGCCGCAAACGGACGACGCAGGCCAAGCTCCTCGAGACCGCCATCGAGGCCGCGGGGGACATCGTGGAGATCACCGATCCCCTCGCGTGTTACGAGTACGTGAACCGGGCCTTCACTCGAACCTTCGGCATCGCCAAGGAAGACGCGGTCGGCAAGACCCCCGGGGAGCTCATCCGCAGCGATCAGCACGACGAGTCCTTCTGGCAGGAGGTCGACCAGACGCTGTCCTCGGGAAGGCCCTGGACCGGGATCGTGATCTCGCGTGCCCTCGATGGGCGCTACGTCCATCTGGAGACGACGCTCACACCCATCTACGACGGAGACGGAAACCAGACTCATCACGTGGGCGTCAAGCGTGACGTCACCGACCGCATCCTCGCCGAGGAGGAGCTCCGCCTGGCGAACACCGAGCTGGTGCGCACGCGCGACGCGGCGCTGGCCGCCGACCGTGCCAAGAGCCAGTTCCTGGCGAACATGAGCCACGAGCTGCGCACGCCGCTCAACGCCATCATCGGCTACAGCGAGATTCTCGAAGAGGACGCCATCGACGAGGGCATGGAGGAGTTCGTCGACGACCTGCGCAAGATCCGGAACTCCGGGCGCCACCTCCTCGGCCTGATCAACGACGTCCTCGATCTGTCGAAGATCGAGGCTGGCAAGATGGACATCTTCATCGAGGAGTTCGACGTCCGGCCGACGGTTTCTGCCATCGCCGACACGGTGGGGCCGCTCTTCGACCAATCCAAGAACGAGCTGGTCCTCGATCTCGCCGACGACCTCGGGGTGATGCGGAGCGACCTCACCAAACTGCGCCAGACCCTGCTCAACATCCTCAGCAACGCCAACAAGTTCACCGAGAAGGGCACGGTCACGGTGGAGGCGCACGCCGACGGCGACTTCGTCCGCATCGCGGTCAGCGACTCGGGCATCGGGATGACTGAAGAGCAGATGGGCCGACTCTTCCAGCCCTTCACCCAGGCGGAGAGCGACACGACGCGCCGCTTCGGGGGCACCGGGCTCGGGCTGACCATCAGCCGTCGCTTCTGCGAGATGATGGGCGGCTCCATCGAGGTCCAGAGCGAGCCGGGCAAGGGGTCGACCTTCACGGTGATCCTTCCGCGCCAGATGGAGCGCGAAAGGCCGGCGCGACCGAGCACCCTCCCTCCCGAGGCAGAGCACGTGGTGGTGGTGATCGACGACGACCCGGCGGTGCGCGAGCTCATCACGCGCGCGCTCGCTCCCCTGTCGGTACGCGTCGAGGGTGTGACAAAGGGCCAGGAAGCGCTCGACAAGTGTCGCGAGGCCGAGCCCGACGCGGTCGTTCTCGACGTGATGATGCCGGGAATGGACGGATGGGCCGTGCTCAAGGAGCTCAAGGCTCACGAAGAGACGCGGGACATCCCGGTCATCATGCACACGGTCTCTCACGAGCGCGAGATGGGCTTCGCCCTCGGCGCCGTCGACTACGTCGTCAAGCCGGTCGAGCCCAAGCGTCTGGCGCGGGTGATCGCCAGTCACTTCCGCGGTGTGGGGCCGATCCTGGTGGTGGACGACGACCCGGACGCACGTCACCTCATCTGCCGCGCCCTCGACACCGCGGGCCACGAGGTGATCGAAGCCAAGGGCGGCGCCGAGGCGCTCAAGATCCTCGAGCGGCGGACGCCCCGGCCTGATCGTCCTCGACCTGATGATGCCGGAGGTGGACGGCTTCGATGTCCTCGACCATCTGCGTTCGCAGCATCGGCACGAGCAGGTGCCGGTGGTGGTCGTGACCGCGAAGTCTCTCACCGCGGAAGAACGGCGATTCCTCCAGGGCGCGACGCGGCGGGTCATCGCCAAGACCGGCTTCAGCCGCGACGACCTCCTCGAGGCTGTTCGCGACCGGGTCACCGAGGTCCTCGAGAGCCTTTCCTGATCCGACGGGGCCCCCGCGAGCGCCGATTCGGTGGTATCAAGCCGCCATGGGTGAACGGGTGATCGTGGAGCGCGACGGAAAGGTCGCGCACGTGAAGCTGAACCGGCCGGACAAGCGCAACGGCCTCGACCACGCGATGTTTCTCGAGATCGCGGCCACCGGCGAAGCGCTCGCCGACGACAAGCGCCTGCGCGCCGTGGTCCTGAGCGGCGAGGGGAAGGGGTTCTGCGCTGGTCTCGACTGGATGAGCTTCATGTCCAATCCCCAGTCCGCACCCGAGCTCCTGAACCGCGCGGAGGGTCAGGTGGCGAACCTCGCTCAGAAGGTCGCCTGGGTCTGGCAGGAGGTTCCGGTTCCGGTCATCGCCGCCGTGCACGGCTTCGCCTTCGGCGGCGGGCTGCAGATCGCCCTCGGCGCCGACATCGTCTACGCCGACGAAGGACGCGCAGCTCTCGGTGATGGAGGCGCGCTACGGCCTCGTCCCGGACATGGGGATCACCCAGACGCTCCTGCGTCGCGTGCGCCTCGACGTCGCCAAGGAGCTGACCTTCACCGCGCGCCGCTTCTCCGGCGAGGAGGGCGTCGCCCTCGGCGTGGTGACCCGGGCCGTCGACGATCCCATCGCGACGGCCCTCGAATCGGCGCGGGCGATCGCCGCGTCTTCCCCTCACGCCATCCGCGCTGACAAGCGCCTCTTGAACGAAGCGTGGACGATGGGACCGGAGGAGAGCTTCGCGCTCGAGACCGAGCTCCAGCGCCCGCTGCTCGGCAGCCCCAATCAGATGGAAGCGGCGCAGGCGGTGTTCATGAAGCGCCCCGCCGACTTCGCCGATCCGGAGTGAGCGCCGCTCACTGTGGGACGCGGTGCCCGTCGACCCGCACCTGAAAGAGGAAGTAGGGCGGCATGCACGCGCCCTGCCCTTCGGGCGCGTTTGGGACGTCGACGCAGAGGTAGTCGTCCCGGCAGGGCTCGTCGAAATCGCACCGCGCGAGCCATGTCGGATGCGCGTCGTCTCCCAGGCAGACGTCGAAGCTCTGCTGATGCTGGGCCAGGCAGGCCGTGAACCCGTCGAACTGCGTGCCTTGCCCGTTGGGCACCGGGCCGCAGATGCGGTCGCCGTCGACCAGGCCGAAGCGCTCGCAGGGCGCGACGCAGATGCCGTTCGGGAAGCCGCTGCCGCTCGGGGCCGCGCGCGCCGTCTCGCCGTCGATGGGCAGACACTCTTCGGTGCGGAGGTTGCGGACGCGATCCCGAAGCCCGCGGCGGTCGCGGGTGACCTCGCCGAGCTCGGTTCCATCCCCCGGGCCCGGCCCGGCAGCGGGGGCACACTCCCCGACCGCGTCGCCGTGGCGATCCTTGCAGACGTTGCCCTCCTCGCAGGTCCAATCGGCAAAGGTCGGGTCGCCGAGACCACACGCATCGCCGACGCGTCCGGTGGAGGCGCCCCGATCGGAGAAGGGGCGACGCGGGCGCGGGTGCCCCTCGGCGATGGCCGATAGATTCGCCGCGCGGAAGGGAAGGTCGTTCAACAGATGCGGGCTGATCCCCACCTGGATCGCGTTGTGAGGGCTGGTACCGGGGCGGTCCTCTCCGAGCACGTGAAAGCCGGCGAGCGCCCGTGAGGCATGACAGCCCTTGCACGACATCTGGTCGAGCCGGCGCATCAAGCCGACCTGGGACGCGATCTGCGTGAGCGTTCCGTCGGAGACGTGCGGCAGCGGCCGCTCGGGGTGCGGCAGGATCTGTGACCACGGTCGGTTGGCGTAGCGCGCGAGCCCGCGCGGATGAACCGAGACGCTGCGCTCCGCGAGGAAGCGCTCGGGGACGAGGAGCGTCCCGTCGTCGACCTCCTCGAGGTGTCCGGCGAGCCATTCGCGGAGCTCGTTGCGCTTGCCGCCACCGAGGCGCTGCGTCGGCGTGTTCTCCAGCGTCCCGACCACGACGTGATCCCCTTCGAAGTGGAAGACGCGCAGGACGTACTCGGCATGCCCGCCCAGAGATGGACGCACGCCCGAGGGCCAGCGCCCGGACTGGAAGTTCACCTCGAGTCGCTTCGGTCGCGGATCACCCGCGAGGGGACTGGGCGCGGTGCGCAGGGCCTGGGTGAGGTCGGAGGCGTTCGCGAGTCCGAGCCAGAAGCGGGCCACCGCCGGACAGTCGTCCCCCTGATCGAAGACCGCGTTGAGGGTCATGGGGAGACGCGATCCCGCGTGGCCGGTGCCGTAGGCCAGTCGGTAGATCAACCGCACCTCCCCGCAGCCCTCGGGCGTCGCGTGGATCCGGTCCAACCGGTTGACCACGGCGATCAGCTCGAAGCGCGTGCTCTCGCGATCGAGCCAGCCGGGGTTGAAGAGGCGGTGACTGGCAGAGAGGCCCACGCGCGCCGCGGGGTCGCGCCAGCGCGCCACCGAATCATCGAGACCGACGAGATCGACGAAGGAGCGGTAGTGGGAGCTCTGGCGATGCAGAGCGTGGGTGTCCGGCCCCGTGACGCCGAGGATGTCGTGAAGCGCGAGCCCGTGCGCTTCGAGCTCCATCAGGAGGACCGGCTCGGTCAAAAGGAGCGGGGCGAGCGGATGGGCGGGAGGCTCGCTCGGGGGCTCGGCGGCGGGAGGCGCTTCGCTCCTCGGAAGCGGGTCGGCCGCAGCCCGGGCGGGCGGAGGTGTCTCCGGGGGAGCCTCCCCCGACCCATCGGAGGTGCCTCCGCAGGCGCAAACCAGCAGAAACGAGAGGAACCCCACCACCACGCCCATACACAACGATACCAAACCGGCAATTCGTCCCGCGGGTGGGGACTGTGGCAAAATTCCGGGTCGTGGCCGAAGGCGAAGACGAAAAGCGGGAGCGCCCCAAGCGGCTGCCCAGCTTTCGGCCCCCCACCGCGGGGAGCACCGATGTCGTCAAGGTGCCGAAGAACATCAAAGTCAGCGAGCCCCCGGTCCCGCCCCGCGCCGGCCGGCGCAAGAAGCTCCCTCCCATCTCGGAGGAAAAGCGGCTGATCGGCTCGAGCCCCCCGTCTTCGGCGGATCCGGACACGGACGGCGAGGTCGCGGTGGACGTCGACATCCCGCCCCAGAGCGACGTCTCCTCCCTCGACCCGCCGGACATGCCGGTCTTCGAGGTGGACGTCGACGCCGAGGAGGAGTCGGAGAGCGTCGCCATGCGCCGTGGCCGCGCCCTGCCAGGCACCCGCGAGCCCACGGAGAAGATCGTGCGCCCCGTCGAGGAGCCGGACGAGGATCCCGACACCGGCGTCGGCCGCTGGATCGCCGTCGTCGCCGTCGCCCTCGCCGCGGCCATCGTGGCGGTGGTCTTCTGGACGCTCCCCGAGGAGGGGACGCGGATCGCCGGGCGCAGGCCGAGGACGGAGACCGAGACGGAGACCGGGACGGAGACGGAGACCGGGACGGAGACGGAGACGGAGACCGAGACGGAGACGGAGACCGGGACGGAGACGGAGACCGAGACGGAGACCGGGACGGAGACGGAGACCGGGACGGAGACGGAGACCGGAACGGAGACGGAAACCGACGTCGTCGAAGACTCACCCGTCGAAGACCTCGCCGCCCTTCCCGAGCCGAGCCCCGACGTGATGCTCGAAAATCCGTGGGTGCGTCGCAACCGCGCGGCGGACATCCGGCAGGAGGCGCGGCGCCACTACATGAACGGGCGGCTGGTCGTCGCCCACCGCGAGTTTCTCCGCTCGCTCGAGTGGGACCCCGAGAGCGACGACGCGATGCGCTATCTGTCGCGCACCTTACAGCGGATGGGCGATCTCGACTCCGCGCTGGCCTGGGCGCGCCGCGCGGTCGAATCCGAGCCCGACAACCCGCGCAACTACGAGCTCCTGGGTGACCAGCTCCTGATGTTCGAGCAGACGGCAGAAGCGCTCGCCACCTACGAGCAGGGCTTGGAAAAGCAGCCAGACGATCGCCGCCTGCGCAGTCGCGTGCGCCGTCTTCAGTGAATCGCCGCCTCCGAGGACCTTGGCGCTACGGGCTCACTCGTGGCGGCCGCGCCAGCGCTCGGCCGGATACTTCGCCTCGTTCTTGGCGAGCTTCTCACGCATCGCCTGGGCGAGGTCGAGCCCGATTCGATCGGCGAGCATCGTCAGCGTGATGGCGACGTCCGCGATCTCGTCGGCGACGCGCGCGCGATTGTCCGGCTCTTCGCACCAGGCGTCCGCCGACTCGCTCGGCACCCATCGGAGCTCGGCGAGGAGCTCCCCCGCTTCGCTGGCCACCGCCATCGCCAGGTTCTTCGGATCGTGAAATCGGTCCCAGTCGCGTTCGGCCACGAAGCGACGGATCTCGTCGAGGAGCTCGTCCATGGCCGGCGAGCTTAGTCGAGTCTAGAGCCGATCGCCGCTCACCGTCGACAGCACGATCAACTGATCCCGCTCGCCGAGGCGCACGCGCGTCTTCGTGGGGAGGTGAAGAAGCGGATCGTCCTCGCCGTGGCGCTGAATGCCGAGGAGCACGTCGCCGCGTTCGGCCACCGCCACTTCCAGCGCTCCGAAGCTCGTCTCCTCGTCCGGCGTGCCGTAGACGTCGGCGCGCCGAAAGGTGATCTCCGGCCCGGTGGGACCGAGGATCTCGTCGTACACGGCGCGAAGCTCGCGGCGCATGGCCACGTGTGCCAACAGCCGCCCCATCAGCTCGGAGCTCACCACCGTCTCCGCGTGCTGGTCTCGAAAGAGGATGCGGTTGCTCGGGTCGACGAGCTCGACGAGGACGCGGGGCGCCTCTGCTTCCTCGTCCTCGAGAAGCACGTCGCGCAGAAGCATGAAGCCCACCAGGGTTTCGGCGTCTGCTTCAGAGGAGCTGCTCGGCCAATCGCGGGACATGAAGACCACCGTGTCGAAGCTCTTCGCAGCGACGGAGGAGACGATGCCGGGCACGGTGGAATCCCCCACCTCGTGGCGGACGGTCACGCGCTTCAGGGGCTCGCGCTCCGAAAGGAGCTCCTCGCGCTCGGCGATGCTCCGCCGTGACAGGATGGTCACCTCGGCGCTCTCGTGCTCGTAGTCGTCGAGCTCCATGAGGAGCGCCGGCGCCTTGTGATTCCAGCCGATGAGCAGCACCCGCCTCTTGGCGGTGCTCGCGGGCGGAGCCGACAGGGAGCGCGCGCGCGGCACCTCCTTTTCGGGTGCGCCGCGGGGGGCCGTCTCTTCGTAGGTGGGCGCCAGCAGCGCGATGCGATCCCCGTCCTCGACCTTCGTGCGGGGGCGCGGCGCCATGAGCGCCGTGTAGCTCCGACCCTCCGGACGTACGAGGCCGATGGGGATCGCGTCGGGAAAACAGGCGCGAAGCGCGCCGAAAGGCGCGCCCACCATGCCGTCGGACTCCCGCACGTAGACCGTGGTGCCGACGCCCTGGGAGAAGATCTCTTCGAAGACGCGCGACAAACCCGGGTGGCGGATGTTCTGAGCGAGGAGGCTCCCGATGAGCTGATCGGAGCTGACCACCTCGACCTCGCCCTCGTAGGCGCGTCGGGCGATGCGAGCCTTGCGCCCGTCGAAGACCTCGGCGACCACGCGCGGCAGCTCCTCGTCGGTGAGCATCTTGCCGTGCGCCGACATGGACAGGAGCGCCTTGACCGTCGCGGCATCGGCCCCGTCGGCGCCCCCAGGCTGGCGATCGTTGCCGGGCACGATGATCGCGGCGGCATGGGCGAAGTCGACGCGGCGCAGGTGTCCGATGCGCAGCGGAAGGCCGCTTCGCAAGGTCACCTGAGCCTCGCGCCAGCCCTTGCCCACGCGCTCGCGAAGATCCTGGCGCAGCCGAGCCGAGACGTCGGGGGCGAGCAGGACGATGCTCAGGGTGCGTCGGCCGTGACGCGCGAGGAAGCGCCGGACCCGTTCTTCGCCCTCGAGGAGCTCGCGCAGCACCGTGGGCGTCCGCGCGTCGTTGCCGATCACCAGCACGTGGTCGTTCTGAGCGATGGGCGTCAGCCCGCTCTCCAGGCGCTCGATGGTCTGGGAGAGCCAGGTGCTCATGATCGCGATGAGCGCGCCCATGAAGAGCACGTAGCCGGCGATGGTGAGGACGGTGCTCACTGTGCGCGCCACCAGGCCCTGGTCGTCGCCGAGGTAGCCGGGGTCGGTGAGGCGCAAGAAGGCCCACCAGATCGCCTCCCCCACGCTCTCGTGCGGGGCGTCGGCCGCCACGATGACCAGCCCGCCCACCACCGAGATGAGCCCGATCACCGCCGCGATGACCAGGAGACGAAAGTGCGTCCCCCTCAGGAGGAGACGTTCGATCTGGAACTTGAAGAGGTCCCGTGCGCGGCCGAACACGCGGGGAGGATATGCGCGCGCCGCGAAAGAGGATACCGCCTGTCGCGACTACCTTCGCCGGACGAAATAGCGCCCGACGTAGTGGTCCTCGAGGTGCTGGGTCGGCTCCTCGGCGCCGATGTTCATGTAGGCGCGGACCTCGTACTCACCGGGCGTGGGGAGTGTGCAGATCGCGTCGGCGTGGAAGGTGAAGGCATGGCCTGGGGCCAACTCGGCCGGCGTGCGGACGAGCTGCTTGTTGTCGTCGACGGGGCACTCGATCTCGCGGTTGCCCTTCCAGACATCGAACCAGACCTGGGTGTTGTCGAGCAGGACGGGCGCGTTGCCGGTGTTGGTGACCACCACGTCCATGCCGTACTCGTCCACCATCCCGGGATTCGTCGTGTAGTCCTCGGGGTCGGGGCCCTGGACGTAGACGTTGAGCCGCGGGTCCGCGCGATAGGGCTGGCCTTCGTGCAGCGAGGCGTGAGCGTCGCGAGGCGTCTGGACCGTGGTTTGTGATCGCGTGTCAGCGCTACCACCACAGTGAAGCAGGGAGAGCGCGAAAATGAGTGTCAGCGTTTTCATGTCGTGTTCCTTTCGTCGTCAGCTGCCCATGCGCACCGATTGTTCGGCCACGACGTTGTCACTCGGCGAGATCGGATCCGCGCTCTTCTCCGCCGTGATCACCACGTCGAAGGCATGCGCGACGGTCGTCCCGTACATCTCGGCACCCACCCGCCGCCGCACACCCGAAGACGAGCGCGAGGGGCAGCACCCAGAGGCAGCGCCTCTTGTTCGTTCGATTCATCGCATCGGATGAACGCAACGACGATGCCAGCCGCCGGATCCGACGAGAGACGCCCGAGATCACGCCTACGGGCGTGTCGCAATTGAGCCGTTCGTGGCGATCCGCCACGGACCGAATGGCGAGCGGCGAAGCTCTCACGCCACGCGTATCCACTCTCCCCGGGGAAAGTGAACCGCGCGATCTGGCGCGCCCGGGAGGACTTGAACCCCCGACCGTCGGCTTAGAAGGCCGCTGCTCTATCCAGCTGAGCTACGGGCGCTCGTTCGCGTCGTCGTCGCGATGCGATCCGGTCGGGGCGGCGGGATTCGAACCCGCGACCTCAAGCTCCCAAAGCTTGCGCACTACCAGGCTGTGCTACACCCCGAGTCGGGGGAAGATAGCCAAGGGTTTCGAGGGGTCAACCGCCGCCATGCGCGCGACCGACCCACCTCGCTCGCCCGGTTCGTGACCCCTCGAGGACAACGCGTCTCTGTGACGCGGCGTGACCGCCGCGACCCGACGCGCCGACTCGGTGCCCCCAAAGCCTCAGAATTTTCGGGCGGCTCTCCTCGCTGCGCCTGCTTTCTTCAATGATTTCGAATGGAAGTCAAAAAACATTGAGATCTTGACCTTGCCCCGTCGCTGGGTGACATTTGTGTGACAGACAAGTGTCTGACGAGATCCAGAAAGGTGACGGGGGCATGACCCTTCATCCATTCCATAGAGATTCGCAAAAAGATTCGCCCAGCTTGAAAGAGGCCTGTGCTCACTCACAGAATGGCCTCCACCGCTTCTTCCGGATGTCGACGCAAGAAATGCAGCGGCGATTCTGTGAGCTGGCGGACGCCGCGGCGATCCCCGTCGCCTTCATCCACGGCAATCCTCACCTCGACAACTACGCGAAGACTCAGGCCGGCGCCGCGATGGTCGATTTCGATCGCGCGCGCTTCGGCCCTTACGCCTACGACGTGGTGCGCTTTCTGATCAGCGTGTCGCTCAAGCGCGCGCGTCCCGACGGCGCGTTCCTGCACCCCGTGGTCCTCGACAGCTTCCGTCGCGGCTATCTCTTCGGGCTGAGCGGGCTCGGTCACGAAGAGATGGTCAAGCTCAAGGACAAGCCCCCGAAGAAATGGCAGCGCTCGACGCGCGCATACGTGCGCTCGAAGAAGCGCTGGGGCGCGCGCCTGTCGAAGTACGCCATCGACACGGAGCTTTCGCGCGTCCGCGGGATGCTGCGCAGCTATCTCGAGAGCCGTGACGAGCTCGAGGTTCTGGACACGCATCGCGTCGAGGCCGCCGCCGAGGTGCCCGGCAGCATGGGCAAGCTACACACGCTGATGCTGCTGACGCCTCTCGACCGCTCCGAGGATCAGCGCCTGATCGACGTCAAGGAGACCTACGACGAGCGCGACTGCTCGTTCTTCTTCAATCCCTTCGAGCACAACGGACGCCGCATGGTCGAGGCCGGCGAGCTCCACGCGCCCGGGTGGGAGATACGCCCGGGTTGGGCGAGCTTCGGCGGCAAAGACTACTGGTGCCGCGAGATCCCGACGCAGAGCCTCAAGCTCAAGCGTCCTCTCGAGGACATGCAACAGGTCGACCTCTGCTTCTCCGTCGCATCGCAGCTCGGGCGCGCGCACCGCGTGTCGATGCCCTCCCTCGAGCGCGAAGGACACGCCGAGCATTTCTCGGCGCACTACCCGCGCTGGATTCGAGATCGCGCTCGAGATGAAGCGCGAGCTCGAGATGGCCCACATGGTGTACCTCTCCGACTTCGCCGAGGCGCGCCTCCTCGCCACGGGGTCCTGAGCCATGGGCGCCGCTGCTTGTGGCGCGCTCGTCGCCCTCGCCCTGGCCGCCGCGGCCCTCTCGGCGGTCACCGGCGTCGCTGGCGGGGTGATCCTGCTCTCCGGCCTGCTGGTGGTCGTGCCCTCCACGGCGGTGGTGCCCCTGCATGGCGCCGTTCAGCTCTCGGCCTGCGGCGCGCGCATCGCCAGCTTCCGCAAGGACATTCGCTGGGACGTGGCGTGGCGCTTCCTCGCGGGGCTCGTGCCGGGCTCCTTCCTCGGCCTCGCGCTGGTGGCGTGGATCGCCTCGATCTCACCCGGCATGCTCAAGGCGTTGATCGCCACCGCGATCCTGCTGAGCCTCCTGGCCCCGGCAAAGAAGAAGAGGGCCGCGAACGAAACGGGCAGCACGCAGGATGACGGGCGGCGAAAGTCCCACACCCTGCTCTACGCCGGCATGGGCTCGTTGGTCGGTGCCCTCGGCATCCTCGTCGGCTCCACCGGACCCATCGTCACCCAGACGCTCCTGGGCACCGGTGTGCTCAAGGAGGAGCACGTCGCCACCAAGAGCGCCATCCAGGGCGTCAGTCACTTCCTGAAGATCCCTCTCTTCGGGCTCGCGCTCTCTTTCGACTACGGGGCCTATGCGCTGCCCCTCGCCCTCATGATGGTCGCGGTGGTCATCGGAACCGTGCTCGGCAAGCGCCTCTTGTCGAAGCTCTCCTCGGATCGCTTCGTCTTCCTCGCGCGCGCGCTCCTCTTCCTGGTCGCGCTTCAGATCCTCGTCGGCGAGGCAGCGCACGCGCTCGTCGGCTGAGGCTCGGTCACATCATCGAGCAGGCATTGGCGAGGGGCGGCCCGTCGGTGATGCCGCCCCAGCGCGCGAGGTACCCCTGAAACACCACGCCGAGGCTGATCGCGTTGCACGACACGCCCGGCCCACCGGTCCCCGCCATCGAACGAACGTCGGCGACGTCGTTGAGCAGATTGGTCAGCGTGTTCAGGTTCTCCGAGCCCGGGCACGCGCCCACCGAAGCGGCGGTGTCGAGCAGATCGGTGAGCGCCCACCTCCCCGCGACCGTGACGTCCTGAAGCTGGGTGAGGTCCTCGCTGATGCGGCCCACCAGCACCGCACCCGTGAGGCGCGCGCGCACGCCCGCGTCCATCCCGGGGAAGATCACGTCGCTGCGGTCGGGTAGACGCGCCACGAGCAGCCCATCGGCGACGTAGGCGTTGTCGTCGAAGATCAGCGGGTTCGCCTGGTCGCCGCCGACGAAGTTGTCGGTGCGCCCCCAGAACACGTCGGTCCCGGCGCTGGTCCACGCAGGCGGTGGCGGATAGTCGCCCATGGGCGGGACCATCGGCGTGCCGTCCGTGGCGAAGGTGACCGATGGCGCCGCCTCGGCGGTGGTGCCGAAGACCGTGACCGACATGGTGACGATGACCCGGTCGTCGTTGTCGAGACCGTTGTATTCGTGGATGCGGAGGAAGATGCCCCCCTGTCCGTTTTCCATGTAGGCCTGCGAGGAAGCCTCGAGATCCCCCACGGCGATGCGAACCGTGGGATAGATCGACTGGCCGAAGACGTTGTCGCGTCCCTGGTCACCATCTTCAGGCGCCGCCCGGCCGCTCGGCGGCATGCAGGGCGATTCGAGCTCGGGCGCCGTGGTGCACACCCCGTCGAGGTCGTAGCCGATGTTGCGCCAACGCGGCCCCTGGTCGAGCTGCACCTGCTTGAGGGCGAAGCCGACCTCACCGATGTTCGTGTCGTCGTTGTTGACGGGTCGAGGCGGAGGCACGACGCCGCAAGCACCACTCGTGCCGCTGTCCACCAGCGAGGGGTCGTAGACCTTGCAGCCCATCCCGAGGACGAGCGCCGTCACGAACGACAAGAAAAAGAAGAGGGGCGACCGCATGGGGAAGCTCGCGAATTCTAGCCTCATTCGCGCGGCTTCTCCACGAACCGGCATCAGCGACGATTTCCGCAGTACTCGCGGAGGAATGGGAGGATGGCCCGTGCGGCCCGGGCGCGGTGGCTGATGGCGTCCTTCTGCTCGGGCGACAGCTCCGCCATCGTGACCTCGTGCCCCTCGGGGAGGAAGAGCGGGTCGTAGCCGAAGCCGCCATCGCCCTGCGGCGCGTGGCCGATGCGCCCCTCGACCGCGCCCGCCGCCACGTGCTCTGCATCGCCCAGCGGGCCGCCGGGATCGGCGATGGCGAGGACGCAGCGAAAGCGCGCGGTGCGCTCTTCGTCGGGCACACCTTCGAGCTGGCGCAGGAGCTTTTCGTTGTTCGCCTGATCGCCGCCGCCGTCAGCGTAACGCGCCGAGTACACGCCGGGTGCGCCGCCGAGCGCGTCCACCTCGAGGCCGCTGTCGTCGGCGATGGTCATCATGCCCTTGTCGCGCGCCATCTCGCGCGCCTTCTTCTTCGCATTGTGGGCGAAGGTGTCGCCGTCCTCGACGACGTCGGGGAGCGGGCCCACCTCCTCGGGGCCCACCACCGACAGGCCGGGCACCGCTTCGAAGATCCGCCGCAGCTCGACGAGCTTCTTCGGGTTGTTGCTGGCGACGAGGAGCTTCGTCATGCGAGGAGGCGCTCCCACGCCACGCCGGCTTCGGCCAACGTCTTCTTCTGCGCGTCGATCAGCTGAGCGATGCCCGCGAGTGCCAGCTCGAGCATCTCGTCGAAGTGATCCTTGGGGATCGGCTCTCCCTCGGCCGTGCCCTGGACCTCGACGATCCGCCCCGACGCCGTCGCGACCACGTTGAGGTCCACGTCGCACGCCGAGTCCTCCACGTAGTCCAGATCCAAAAGGGCGCGCCCTTCGTGGTGGCCGACGCTCACCGCAGCGAGGGGCTCGCGCAAGACGCCCGGCTCCACCAGGCCTCGCTTGCGCAGGTGATCGAGGCACATCACCAGACTGACGTAGCCGCCGGTGATGGAGGCGGTGCGCGTGCCACCGTCCGCGTCGAGGACGTCGCAGTCGACGGTGACCGTGCGCTCGCCGAGCTTTTCGTTTCGCACCGCCGCCCGGAGCGAGCGGCCGATCAGGCGCTGGATCTCCGACGCGCGGCCATCGACCCGTCCCCGGCGCCCATCGCGCTCGCGGCGATTGGGTGTCGAGCGTGGATGCATCGCGTACTCGGCGGTGATCCACCCCTGCCCCTTGCCCGCGAGCCAGGGACGCACGCCTTCGCTGATGCTCCCAGCGATGAGGACCCTGGTCTCTCCCGAGCCGTAGATCACCGACCCCTCGGGAAACTTCTGGAAGCCGAGGCTCATCGACACCGGCCTGAGGGCGTCCCTGCCGCGGCCGTCGTGGCGCGTCTGACTCATCTCGCTCTCCTCAAGTAGTCGTCACTCGCTGGGGCCGATGGCGGGCGCGGCGTCGGTCGCATCGGGAGCCGCGTGACCGACCACGCTCTCCTTCGCCGCCGGGAACACGAGCTCGAAGATCGTGCCCCCGTCGTCGCCGCCCTCGCATCGGATCTGGCCGCCATGAGCTACCACGATCTGACGTGTGAGCGGAAGGCCGAGGCCCGTGCCCCGTTCCTTCGTCGTGTAGAAGAGGTCGAAGATCCGGGCGCGCTGCGCCTCGGGGATGCCTTCGCCCTCGTCCTGGACGGTGAGCACCACGTTCGTTCCGTCGCGCCGCACCCGCACCCGAACGTGCCCGCCATCGGGCATGGCCTCTCGCGCGTTGCGCAGGAGGTTGAGGAGCGCCTGGCGCATCTGCTGCTCGTCCAGCGCGACCGAGGGCAGATCATCCTCGACCTCCACCTCGAGCTTCACGCTGCTACCCTCCATCTCTCGGGCGACGAACGAGGTCACCGAACGGACGAGGTGCCCGATGTCCTCGGGCTCGAGGCGCGGCTGGGGAAGGCGCGCCAGACGCAGGTACTCCTCCGTGATGCCGGTGAGACGATCCACTTCTCGGGTGATGGCGCGCATGAGGGCGACGGTCTCCGGGCCCGCCCCCGCCCCCTCGAGCTCCTCTTCCAGCATCTCCACGTTGAGCCCGATGCTCGACAGGGGGTTGCGCACCTCGTGGGTGACGTGGGCCGCCATCCGCCCGATGGCGGCGAGGCGCTCGGTGTGGATCAGGCGCGCCTTGGTCTTCAGCTCCTCCGTGACGTCCTCGGCCACCACCAGCACCGCGCCCTGCTCGCCGTCGGGGCTCCCGAAGGGTGTCACCAGCGCGTTCACCACGTCCTCGCCGCCGCCCACGGCGACCGCCGACAGGACCGCACGGGGGGCGCCGGCGCGCACGTCGGCCACCGCCTTCTGGAGCGCCGGCAACGCGTCGAAGAGCCCGGAGGCCGCGAGCGTGTCGCCGACAGCGCTCTCGTCGATGCGAAGTACGTGGGCGGCCGCCGGGTTCACGGTGCCGACGCGATCCTCGGCGTCGATCACCAACACCGCCGCCGAGAGGCTGGTGACGATCTGCTCCTGCATGCGCTGAAGACGGAGCTCGGCCTCCGCGGCTTCTCGGAGCCGCTGGTCGCGCGCCGCGAGCGCTTCGACCATGTTCTCGAATTCGGTCGCCAGCCGGCCCAGCTCGTCGTCTGTGCGCGGCTCGAGCTTCGCGGAGAGATCACCACGGGCGACGGCCGCGACGCGCTCCATCAAGCGGGGAAGCGGGGAGAGCATGCGGTGGGCGGCGAAGATCACGCCGACGCCGAGGAGCAGGCCGAGCACCGTGAGCGCGCCGAGGAGCACCGCCGCGCGGCGCTCCCGCTCCTCGGCCTCGGCGGAGAGGACGGCGATGCGCTCCGAGAGCACACCGCGGGCATCGCGCAAGTGGGCCGAGCCACGTCGCTCGAAGTCGCGGATCTGGTCGAGGATCGCCTCTGCGCGCGCCCCGTCCTGTTCGTCGAGGGCCGTGAAGAGCTCGTCGTAGCGACTGTCCGACTCGCGATACGAGAATCGCGACCTGCTCGAGGGAGGAGCGCACCGAGCGCAGCGCACGACGGTCGGCCTCGGTGCCCTCGAGGTCCTCGGTACGGCGGACGCCGTCGAGGGCGCGCCGGATCGTCATCGGGCGGATCTGCCGGCCCGCTTGAAGCCAGTTGCGCGTGCCGCTGGGGTCGCGCTCGGAGACGACGCGGTCGAGGGCGGTGCCGAAGACGGCCTGGGTGACCTTGGCCTCCGCCACGGTGAGCGTGAGCGGTAGATACCCGTCGTGAAGGAGGCGGAGGGTCTCGGCGGTCTGGTCGTGCTGCACGACGCTCGCCCCCGCGACGCCGCCGAAAGCCACGAGAAGGAGCGCAAACCCGAGGAAGATACGTGTCGGGATCGACAAGCGCGGTGGCTTCTTCTTCTTCTCGGGCGTTTCACCCATCGCTCCCAATCGTAGTCGGGAAGCGCATCCGGGGCGAATCGGCTACACCGGGCCCCGATGAGGTGCCTGGGACTCGCCGCCATGCTCCTGCTCGCGCCCCTCGTGGGTCGCGCGGCGGCGCAGAGCGCGGAAAACGGCGCCCGAACCTCCACGCTGAGCTGGGTGCGCCTCCCCGGCGCCGAGCGCTGCGCCACCGCGCCGATCCTGGCCCGCGCCGTGGAGACCCGCCTTCGCCGCCAGGTCTTCGTGGCCCCTCGCGACGCCGACCTCAGCGTCGAGGGCCGCGTCGCCCCGCGTGAGGACGGCGGCTACGTCGCGACCTTCGCGGTCGCCACCGCCGCCGGCGAGGTCCTCGGGGAGCGCGAGCTGACGACCGAGGACGCGGACTGCGCCGACCTGACGGAGACGGTGGCGTTCGTGGTGGCGGTGATGATCGATCCGGAGGGGGCGGCCGAAGCGGAGGCGGGAACGGGAACGGGAACGGAAACGGGGACGGGAACGGAGACGGGAACGGGAACGGGAACGGGGACGGGAACGGAGACGGGAACGGGAACGGAGACGGGGACGGGAACGGGAACGGAGACGGGAACGGGAACGGGAACGGGAGCGGGAGCGGGAACGGGAACGGGAACGGGAACGGGAGCGGGAACGGGAACGGGAACGGGAGCGGGAACGGGAACGGGAACGGGGACGGAGGCTGACGCGGACGCGCCCCGCTTCAACGTCGAGATCGATCTCGGGCTCGGGCTCGGGCTCGGCCTGCTTCCCGAGCCGGCGGTGGGCGGTTTCGGGGCGGTCGTCTTGCAAACGCCGTGGCTCGTCGCTTTCGAGATCACGGGCTCGGTCTATCCGTACTCGCCCCAGTCGACGACGAGCGGAGATGCGAACTGGCTCTCGGCGCTCGGCGGGCTCCTCGTGTGTACGCCGCGCCTCGCGGCCGGGGGCTTCGGCCTCAGGGGATGCGCGGGCGGGGAGCTGGGCTTCGAGCTCGTGCACGGCGCGGTCGACCCGACGCAGACCTCGGTGGCGGGGCACGTGTTGGTGCGGGCGCGGCTGACCTATCGCGTGTGGAAGGGGCTGGTGGTCTGGACCCGCCCCACCCTCTCGATCAACCCGCGCAGCGACCCCTACGTCTACTCGGTGGGGGGCACCTCTCAGACGCTCCACACGCCCGAAGTCGTCGGCGGGATCTTCGATCTCGGGGTCGGTTGGGCTTTCGATTGATAAGCTGCGCCCCCTGTCCCCACCCATGACCGTGACTCAGACCGACACCCATGCGCCGGACCTCGCTTCGGTCTTCCGCGCGCACGGCCCCTTCGTGTGGCGGGTGCTCCGCAAGCTCGGGATCCCCGAGGCGGACGTGCCCGACCTCTGTCAGGAGGTCTTCGTCGTGGTCCATCGCAAGCTCCCGGAGTTCGAGGGGCGGAGCAGCCTCACCACCTGGCTCTACGGGATCTGCCTCCGGACAGCCTCCGATCACCGCCGCCGCGCCCGGGTGCGCCGTGAAGAGGTGACGGATCGGGTGCCCGAGGGCCGGGAATCGGCGCCCCAGGCCAAGGACCTGGCCCGCCGGCAGGCCCGCGCCCTCCTCGACGCCGCCCTCGAGGACCTGGACGAGGACAAGCGGGCGGTCTTCGTCCTGTACGAGATCGAGGAGCTGACCATGGCCCAGGTCGCCGAAGCCGTCGGCTGCCCCCTGCAGACCGCCTACTCCCGGCTCTACGCGGCCCGCGAGGTCGTGAGCCGTCACTTCGGCAGGAGGGTCCGATGAGCGACGATCCACGCCGATGGACCGACGACCCGGACGCCCCCGAGGGGGTGGCCGAGGCCCTCCGAGAGGCCCGTGAAGAGGTACCGACCGAAGCGCAGTTGGCCGCTGTGGCCGCCAAGTTGGGACCCCTCCTCGGTGGCGGCGGTGGGGGTGGTGCAGCCGCTGCGGCAGGCGGCGGGAAGGCCGGCGCCGGGGCCGCGGCGGCCGCGACCGGCATGACCACCGGCACGAAGACCGTGCTCTTCCTCGTCGGCGGTACCCTCCTGATCTCCACCCTCGGCACCTGGGCCGTCGTCGAAGATTGGCGCGCCCGACCCCGCCAATGGCCTGTAGATGCAGGGGAAATGATGGGTGACGGCGGAGCGACACCGGCGGTCGGCGAAGGTGTCGACGCATCGACAGAGGGGGAATTGGAGGGGTTGTTGCCATCGCCGTCGCCGTCTCCGAGTCCGTCTCCGTCTCCGAGTCCGTCTCCGTCTCCGTCTCCGTCTCCGTCGCCGTCTCCGTCTCCGAGTCCGTCTCCGTCTCCGTCTCCGTCGCCGTCTCCAAGTCCGTCCCCGAGTCCGCCTCCGACCTCCGAGCTCGACCTTCTTCGGCAGGCCCAGGACATCCTCCCCGCCTCCCCCCGCCAGGCGCTCGCCCTCACGGAGGAGCACGCCCGGCTCTACCCCTCCGGGGCCCTCGCTCAGGAGCGCGAGGTGCTGGCGGTCGATGCGCTCCTCCGGCTGGGACGGCGGGCGGAGGCCGAGGCCCGAGCGGCGCGCTTTCGGCAAGCACATCCGGGCTCGAGCCAGGTCCGGCGCCTCGAGCGGATCCTGGCGCGGCCCTGAGAGGGAAAAAAAATCTCAGAAAGGGGTCCGGCTGCGCCCACGCACGGCCATGACTCGCATCTCTATCTTCGCCGCCCTCCTCCTCACCACCCTGATGGCGAGCGCCGCCCAGGCGCAGCAAGCGCCCGCACAGCCCGCACAGCCCGCCCCCCGACAGACCTTCGACGAAAACCTGGCCGTCGGGTTCTACGGAACCGGATGGCTGGGCGCCTATGCCGGGGTGGGCGTCGGTGGACGCGTCCGCTGGGAGCCCTTCGACCTGTTGGGCGTCGACCTCTTCGGCGAGGCGCTGATTGTCGACAACGCAGGCGGCGGGTTTCGCCACGACTATCCGATCGGCTTCAACCTCTACGTGCCCATCCGCCTCAGCGACAACTTCCGCATTCGCCCGCTCTTCGGCTTCTGCGCGGTCTTCAGCCTGATCGAGCCAGCAGAGGAAGGTGCGCCACGCGCCGACGACGTGCTCTTCGGGATCCACGGAGGTGCGGGCGCCGAGTGGTCTCCCTTTCGCCACTTCTCGTTCTTCGTCGACGTGCAGGCCACCGCGTATCTCGGCCACGATCGCAGCTCGCAGGGTTGGACCGGCGAGGTGAGCGAGGAGTACGCCACCTTCGGCTTGGTGCAGGCCATGGTCGGCACCCAGGTGCACTTCAGTCTCTGATGCGCGCCCTCTGCGCCGTCGCGCTCGTTCTCGCTGGCGCGTGCACCGCGCCCGAAAGCGCCGCCCTTCCCTATGGCACCGACGCGGCGAGCTGTTCCGGCTGCCACGAGGCCGAGTATCAGGCGTGGTCGTCGAGCGCGCATGCGACCAGCGGCATCTCGCCGGTCTTCGAGGCGCTGGTGGAGCGGGCGCGCGCCGACTGGGGCGCGCGCGCGGCGGACGCGTGCGTGCGATGTCATCAACCCGATCACGGGGGCGACCTGGGCGTCGGCTGCGTGACCTGCCACGCCGCGACGGGCAACACGGGCACGCGGGACGGGAGGCTGCGCGTCGATCTCGAAGCGCCCCTCGCCGGACCGCGGGGCGAGGGGGAGACCGAGGCGCACCAGATCCGCACCACCGGCTTTCTCACCTCGCCATCGCTCTGCGGGACCTGCCACGAGGTGACGAGCCCCGGGCTCTTGGACGAGCCCACCCTGAGCGAGTACCAGGGGAGCGCCCTCGGGGCGGCGGGCATCGGTTGCGCGACCTGTCACATGCGTGACGGCGAGCACCGCTTCGTCGGGATCGATCCCGCCTGGGACGCGGCCCCGGACGCGCAGGCACGCGCGCGCGAGGACACGCGCGCGCTGATGGAGGAAGCGCTCGCGCTCGACGCGCGCCTCGAAGAGGGCGAGGTCGTTGTGACGCTCGAAAATCTGGGCACTGGACACGCTGTTCCGACGGGCGCTGCGTTCCTGCGCGATCTCTGGGTCGACGTCTCCGCCGGCCCCTGGGAGGCGCGCGCGCTCGAGCTCGGCTCCCTGCCCACCCGCGACGGAGAGCCGGTCGCGCTCCTCACCGACGCAGACACGGTCACGAACCGAAGCCTCGCTTCGGGAGAGGTGCGTGAGGCGCGCGTCCCCCTGCCGGCGGACGCCAGCGGCGAGGTGGTGGTCACGCTGAACCTCCGCGCGATCCGATGGGAGGTCCTGGACGCGCTCGGTCTCGGCGCCCGTCGAGAGGAGTCCCCAACGATCGAGCTCACACGCATAGTGCTGAGGGGACGCTAGATTGACAATTGACTTTCGCCCCCAACGGGTGGGGGGACGCTAGATTGACAATTGACTTTCGCCCCCAACGAACGCGGCAGATCGTCCCCAAGGCGCCCGCTCGCGAAAGTCAATTGTCAATCTAGCGTCCCCAAGACGTGGAGGGCGCGGGTGGACTTGGCGTGGCGCTCGGCGCGGCAGGCGGGGCTTCCGCGTTCGAGTTGCCGACAGATCGCGGGGCGTCGTTCGTAAACGGTGCAGGCGAAGGGAGCGGCGCCTGGCCGGAGCGCGAGCGCCGCGCAGTGCCCCGCCTCCATGCGCATGAACGCCTGATTCTCACGCCAGGTGGTGAGGCGCTCGGCGTCTTCGCCGAGCCGTGCATAGTCGTCGCCGCTGACGCGCACGTAGTGAGGCAGGTCCGCAAAGCAGCACGCGCCGCAGCTCAGACACTCCGGGAGCTCTTCGGCAGCCTCCTCCACGCGTCAATGGCCGCCGAGATCCGGCGCCTGATCGGCCAGGCTCGCGTCGTGGCGCACCGCTTCCTCGACGGCGCGCCGCGCTTCCGCCGTCCGGTGGAGCGCCGCGAGGGCGCGCGCGCGCCCCATGTGGATCGGCCCCGGGTGCTCCGGCGAGGTGAGGAGGGCGAGGTCGAAGGCGGCGAGCGCCTGCTCCGGCTGGCCGAGCTCGAGGCGCGCCACGCCGAGCAGGCGATGGACGTCGGTGCTCTCCGGCGCGACGAACTGCGCGCTCTCGGCCTCGGCGGCGAGCTCCTGCCACTTCTGCTGCTCGGCCAAGACGTCGATCCAAGCGACCCACGCGCCGCGATCGTGCTGCTCGATGTGGGCCACGCGCTCGAGGGCGCGCGCGGCGAGGGCGTCATCCGATGCGCGTTCGGCATATGCCAGAAGGCCCCGCCAGGCCTCCGCGCGCTCCGGATCGATGCGCGTCGCGGCCTCGAGCTCGTCGCGCATCCCCGCCTGGTCCTGACGCGTGGCAGCGACCCGCGCGAGCATGACGCGAATGTCGTAGCCGTCCTTGCCGCCGGCGAGGATGGCGCGCAGGTGCTGCTCGGCCCCGTCGGGGTCGCCCTGGCTCATGGCGATCATCGCCATCACGTAACGCGCCACCGGCTCGTTGGTGTCGTGCGCGATGGCGCGACCGGCGGCCTCCTGGGCCTGCTCCATCTGACCGCTCACCAAGAGGCCCGCAGCGAGCGCGGCCTGTGCCGCCGCGTCGTTCGGGTTCTGCTCGGCGGCTTCGTTGAGCCCGCGAACGTCGCGGTACTGGGCGAAGTCCACCCCGAAATCGCTTCCACGCGCCGACAGGCGCCTCAGCGTGTCTTCGCGGAAATCGCGGTCGAGCTGGTCGATGCTGATCCCGAGCGCGCGCTGAACGACCTCGGCCGTGGGACGCCCCGCGCCCCACTCGCGCAACATCGCGACCAGGTCGTCGAAGCCGTGGTGCTCCGCGATGTACTTCACGACCTGAGAGCTCGCGTAGTAGGCGTTCATCATGTCCTGCGCAGAGCGCGCATGGGTGAACGCGCGGTTCATCAGCCGAAGCGGGGGCAGGCTCCCCGAGGTGATCGCTCGATAGAGGTTGTGGTCCTCTTCGCGGCGCCACTCGGGGCGCGCGATGATCGTCTCGTACTCGGCGAGCCCCTCCGTGAACCAGCGCGGCACGTGGTTGTGGCTGAGCTGGATGTGAAAGATGTGGGCCAGCTCGTGCCAGGTGATCTGCCCCCAGTTGAACTGCCCGCCACGGGGCGACAGGGCGGTGACCACCTTGCCGAAGCAGACTCCCTGCACGCCCAGATTGGGAAGCCCGGTGGTGCGGATGGCGAAGTGCTGAGGATTGGCGAAGAGCTCGATGCGCAATGGCCCGCGCGGCGTGAAGTGATAACGCCGCACCATGTCGCGGTAGGCGCCCTGGAGCGTCGGCGGCACCAGGTGCTCGAGGAGCGGGCGCTCCTCTTTGTTCATCCGAAAGGTGAAGGGCGCCGCCTGGAAGCTCTCGTACTCGTGCGCGATGACGTCGTCGTAGAGGTTGAGCGTGTTGTAGACGTGAACGTTGAAGTGATCGCGCTGCCACGCGTCACGAAGCGCCGCGAGGCCCGCTTCTTCGTCGCCCATGCGGAGCAGGTTCAGCCCGAGGGTGGCGTGGGCGAAGGCATCGGAGGGATTGAGCGCGACAGCCTCGCGGGCCATCGACACGATCTCCGGATAGCGGTGCTCCCAGTCGGCGTACTCGGCGACGATGGTGTAGAAGCGGCTGAAGGTGCGGTTGCGCGCGAACACCTCGCGCTTGGCCGCTTCGAAGCCCGGCGTGTCGTCCGCGAGGAAGCGCACCGCCCCCCGCACCGAGAGCGCCTCGAGGTCGTTCGGATCGATCGCCAGCGCCTGATCCAGTTGCTCGTCGGCCCCCGTGAAGTCCATGTCGCGGAGCGACATGCCCGCCAGCGTCACGTGCGGCATGGTGAGGCCCGGGTCGATCTCGAGCGCGCGCTCGGAGTACGCAGTCGCCGCCGCGAAGTCGAAGCGCTGCTCGATCCGAATCCGCGCCATCAGCGCGTGTGCGCGCGCCGAGTTGGGGTTCTGGGCGAAGGCATCGCGAATGCTCTCTTCGGCGTGGCCGGCGTCGTACTTCTCGAGGAACATCGCCGCCCACTCGATCTGCGTCTCGACGCGATGGGGGTCGGCGCGCGCCGAATCGCGGAACGCGTCGTTCGCGTCCTGAAAGCTCCCGAGCCCCCAAGCCGCGATGGCCACGTAGGAAAGCCCCGCTGCGTCGTCGTCCCCGATGCTCCTGTCGTTGTAGGCGTTGATCAGCCGCATGAAGACCGGCTGCGCTTCCACCGAACGGCCGCGGCGAAGCAGAAGCCGGCCGAGGAGCGCGTTGGCCCGATGGGCGCCCGGCTCGCGCGCGATGGCGCCGAGGACGCGCTCCGCGTCGTCGAGGCGGCCGCGCAGCGAGAGCGCCTCGCCTTTCAGCGTCTCCGCCTCCACACGCAGGGGCGCGCTCCGCGCCGCTTCACCGGCTTCACGCTCCGCCTCCTCGTAGCGCCCGGTCTCGAGGAGCACGTGGGCCAGGCTCATGTGCGCGCGCGCCGCCTCGGAGCCGTTCAGAGCGCCTCGAAGAAAGCGCTCGGTCTCCGCGTACCACCCGTGGGAGAGCGCCTCTTCGGCCTCGTCGAGGGTCGCGATCGACGGCGCCGGCCCTTCGTGCGCGGGCGGTCTCTCCACCTCCTCGGCCAGGGAGTCCGGATCGAGGGCGGGAAGGATGGTCTCGCCGTGGCCGTGGACGTCCTCAGTCCCTTCGTTCTGGGCGGTCTCGGGCCCTTCCCCTTCGCCGGAATTGTGCGTGGCGCTCTGCGAGCCGCCGCAGCTGAGCGCGAAGCAGAGGCTGGCGACGAAGAAAATACGGCGGGTCGTCATCGCCGGTGATTGTAGAGCCATCTCTTGCTGTGACCACCTGAGCATCGGCGCAATTGGGCGGGGCAAAACCCCGTGCTGTCCGACGCCCTGGGGGGTGATAAGTTTCCCGCATGAGCGAAGAAGGGCGCGATAGGCAACAATACGAGTCCTACGAGGGATTCCTCAAGGCCGCGATCCGCACGTATTGGGACAACGGCGCCAAGTCGAAGGTGAACTTCCTCGCGCTTCTCTTCGCGTCGAAGGAGACCTGGCAGGTCGCCTGGGACAAGGTCGCCGCGCCGGGCAGCGGTAAGAAGATCCTCACTGGCGCCGCCGGCGCCGCCGCCCTGACCCTGCTCCTTCGCACCGTGGTGGGCGGGCCCATCGGCATCCTCCTCACCGGCGCGTCGATCGCCTCGCTGGTGGCGATCTACGTCCGCAACCACAAGCGCATCTGGCTGAAGGTCGATCGCTACAAGGAGGTGATCGACGAATACCGCGATGCCTACGAAGAGGTCCGGAGCGATTGGGCCGAGGGCGGGCTCAAGGACAGTCAGCGCGACCTGATGGTGGACGGTCTGCTCAGCCGCTTCCTGGTCGAGCTCGATTCCTACGAGCCGGAAGACGAAGACGAGGAGGCCGAGGACGAAGGCAAGGAGAGCTTCGCCGCCCACGCCGGTCGCAAGCGCGCCCAGGAAGAGGCGGACAAGGCGCGGGAGAAGCGGGAGAAAGCCGAGGCCGAAGCGAAGGCTGACGCCGAAGACGAGGACGAGGACGAGGACGAGGACGAGGACTAGGGCTGACTCGGACGCGCGCGCGAGACGTCGCGTTCGATCTCCGCGCGGCGCGCCGCAGCCATCGCCGGATCGTCGAAGCGAATCACGCCGAGCTCTTCGAGGGCCTGGTCGGCGATTCGCTTCAGGCCTTCGTCGTGGATCAGGCCCAGCGCGTGGGCCTCGATGCCGGCGCCGACGTAGGTATCGAAGAAGGTGACGCCCCGGTCGGCCCACTCGGCGCGCTCCACCTCGGGCGTCGTGACCACGTCGTGGATGAACACGCCGACGACGCGCTCGGGATCGTGCTCGCGCATCCGCGCTCCGAAGGAGGCGTCCCCCTGTCCGCTGTCGCCGACGAAGACGAAGTCGTACTCGAGGAAGAGGCTGAGGTACTGGCGGAAGTTCTCGAGCTTGCGTCCGGCGATGGCCGCGTTCGAATGAAGCGCGCGGAAGGAGCCCGACAGGACCGTCGGCTCGTGCACGCCGAGCTCGCGCAGCGTCTGGTGCGTGAGGCGCTCGACGAAGCCGGGGCGATCCTTCGGGCGCGCGGTGACGAAGGCCACGTCCCCCATGCGCCCCGGCGCCTCCCCCGGCCCACGATCGAGCTCCACGTAGAGCTGGCGAACCCCCGGATAGACGGTCTTCTTCGGGAAGCGTGCGTCCTTCCAGTTGCAGTAGAAGGTGTCGTCGATGTCGGAGAGCACCTTCACCTCGCGCCGGGGCAGGCGCCCGGCTTCGATGGCGAGGTGGGAGAGGATCTGCGCGCGGATCTCCGCATCGTCGATGTCGCTGAAGACCAGGTGCTGCAGATCGCGGTGGTCGTCGCCCGCGTCCACGGCGTTCTTGAGCTCGGTGAGCGCCTCGCCCCGCGTGCCGACGAAGACGTCGCGGATCGCTCGCTCGTCGGCGCGACTGGTCCGGCCGCGGCTCGCCCCTGCCACGATGGCCGCGCGCACCTCCACCGGAAGAGCCGAGAGCCGCTGCGCGCAGAGGAGGTCGTAGAGCGCCGTGAGGTGATCGGGCCCGACCGCGCGATCGTCGACCTCACCGAAGAGACGCGCCAGATCGAGGCGCGAAAGGATCGCGGCGAGCGCGGCCGGCGTGGCCTCGCGCAGCTGATGAACGATGTACGCCTCGTCGTGCCGGTTGGTGTGCCCGCGCCCGAGCCGACTCTCGATCGCGCGCAGGCGCGCCTCCACCTCGTCGCTCACAGCCGATTCCTCGCCTTGATCTCCAGGTACTTGTTGACCGCCGCGATGGAGAGCCCACCCGGAGGAGCCTCCACCAGATCGATCGCGTTCTTCCGGAGACGCGCCTCGATCATCCGACGCTCGGCGAGCACGTCGGCCGCCGCCGCCCGCCGGTAGGCGCCGGCGCGCGAGGTGACCGGTGTCGCTGCGATGTCGAGCGCGATCCGGTCCTCCATGGTGATGCACACCGGCAAGTGCTTTCGCCGGAGCAGAGGCACGTGCTCGACCAGGGCGCCGGCCTGCGTCTCGTCCACCAGATCGCTGAAGAGCATCAAGAGCGCACGCTTGGGAACCCGGAGCTTCACGAACTCCACCAGGCGCCGAAAATCCACGTAGGTGGGCGAGGCCTTGGCGTCGTAGAGCGCTTCGAGGATGGCGCGGTACTGACCCGGCCCACGCTTCGGCGGCACGAAGCGATGCACCACGTCGGAAAAGACGATCAGCCCGACCCGGTCGCCCTTCTTGAGCGCGACCCAGGCGATGAGCAGCGCAGCGTTGATGGCGTGGTCGAGCTTGGAGATGGCGGTCTTCCCCTCGGACTCGTCGGTCAGGCGCGTCGCCATCAGACGTCCCGTGTCCAGGGCGACGATCACCTGCTGGCTCCGTTCCTGCTGATAGGTGCGGGTGATGGGCCGCCGGCGCTTCGCGGTGGACTTCCAGTCGATGTCCCTCAGGGAGTCGCCGTCGACGTACTCGCGGAGCTGCTCGAACTCGCCTCCGCCACCGGCGCGGCGGATCTCGCGGAATCCGACGTGTCTCAGGTCGCCGAGGTGCGCCGCGAGCTCGTAGCGCTGGGCGCCGAGGATGTTCGGATAGACGCGCGCCTCTGCGCGCGCCTCCGTGTCGATGATCGCGGCCCCGAGTCGGGCTCGCCCGTCGATGCGCACGTGCAGGTCGCCGAGCTCCACGCGGCCGCGCTCGGGGGGAACGACGGTGTAGCTCAGCCGCCGCCGCGCATGCGGCGGCATGGTGATCGCCAGCTCAGACGGCTCCGCTTCCCAGCCCGCGGGCAGGTCGTCTCTAATGCGCAGGGTCACGCTCTGGGCGGTCGGGTTGTGAAGCTCGATGCCGATCTCGTTGGGGATGCCCACCACCAACCGCCCGCCGATGTCGCGCTCGATCTCGGGCGCACGACGCGCGAGCCGGCGCGCTTCAGCGGCCGCGCCGAGGATGAGCGCGCCGTCGAAGGCCAGCGCGGTGAGCAGGCCGAGGCCCGAGCCCCCGTCGAGGAGCGCGACAGGAAGCCCCAGCCCCGCGAGGAGCGGGAGGCGCCGGCCCAGCGCCCAGCGCACGCGCTTCTTCAACGCGGAACCTCCACCGTGGAGGAGATGCGGTCCACCACCTCGGCCGCGCTCATTCCGTCCAGCTCGACCTCGGGCGCCAGGATGAGTCGGTGACAGACCACCGGGGTGAGCATGCGAACGACGTCGTCGGGCGTGACGAAGGCGCGCCCCTCGAGCGCCGCCACGCAGCGGGCCGTGACCATCAGGTGGATCCCGGCGCGGGGGCCGGCGCCGAGGAGGATCATCGGCGAAGTCCGCGTGGCCCGGACGATGTCGCGCACGTAGCGCCGCACGTCTTCCTCTACCCGAACCCGCCCCGCGATGGTGCGTGCGCGATGCACCGCTTCACGGGTGCCGACCGGCCTGAGGCCCGCAGAGAGCACGTCCACCGAGCCGATGCCCGCGGCGCCGCCCTCCAGGATCCGGTCCTCCTCCTCGGCGCTCGGGTAATCGACCTGGATCTTGAGCAGGAAGCGGTCGAGCTGCGCCTCCGGGAGCGGATAGGTCCCCTCCTGCTCCACCGGATTCTGGGTGGCGAAGACCGTGAAGTCCTGGCTGAGCTCGTGCCGGTCACCGTCGATCGACACCTGACGCTCCTGCATCGCTTCGAGGAGCGCGCTCTGCGTCTTGGCCGGGGCGCGGTTGATCTCGTCCGCCAACAGGAGCTCGGTGAAGATCGGTCCCCGCGTGAGCCGAAAGCGCGCGTTCGCCAGATCGAAGACGTTGGTGCCGATGACGTCCGAGGGCATCAGGTCGGGCGTGAACTGGATGCGACCGAAGTCGAGCCCCAGGGCCGCGGCCACCGCCCGGACCATCAGGGTCTTGGCCGTTCCGGGGACACCCTCGAGGAGCGCGTGGCCCTGCGCGATCAACGCGATCAAGAGGCCTTCGAGGGCCTGGTCCTGGCCCACCACGATCTTCCGCACCTCCGTCATCACCGCGTCGCGAAGCGCCCGAAGCTCGGCGACCTCCGCCTCGGTGACCGGCGCACTCTGATGCTCACTCATCCTCTGTTCCCTTTCGCGAGCGTCACGAGATCGTCCACCTCGCCGATGCCCTCGACCAGCTTTCGGCCCTTCAGCTCGGAAAGCGCGGTCAGTTCCAGCAGCCGGCTCACGGCGCCTGCGGCCTCGTCGTCGCCGCGCTCCGCCAACGTGGCGACGAGCCGTTCGGGCGAGAGCTGTGTCAGGTGGTGATGGGCCGCGATCTCCGAAATCCCCTGCACCGCCACCAATGAAAGCGCCGCGCGCGCATCATCCGTGCGCGCGTAGAGATCGCCGACGCCCTCCACGTACGAAGCGGTCCCTCCCGGGACGGGCGCGCGCTTTTCGATCGGGCGTCCGAAACGCACGCCGAGGGCGAGGAGCGCGAGGGCGACGACGATCAGGAGCTGCAAGACGAAGGGTCCGCCGCCGATGTCGCGGACGTAGCGGCCGAGGGACCGCCGCTCGCCCACCCCGAGGTGATACTCGTCGAAGAGCAGGGGCCCCTGAGGAGCCAGAGCCCGGGCCAGGCGCGCGAAGACCACGCCGCCGTCGGCAGCGCTGAGCGCACGATTTTGAAAGAGGCTCGCCGACGCGAGGACGACGATGGCGCCTTCGCCCCGGTGCACGAGCACGGCGGCGGGCTCCGCGTCCTTTTCACTGACCAGGATCGGGTCGACGCCGCCTCCCTCCGCGTCGGTCACGGCGATGGTGCCGGGTCGTTCGAGGGGAAGCGGCCCGAGGCCCGAGAGGAGGCCTTCGCCCTGGACCATCACCGGCGGCTCCTCGGGGGGCTCGTCCAGGATCGCCGAGACCATCTCCGCCGGGGTCGGCTCGTGGCTCGCGGCGCCGTCCTCGTCGGACTCGTCGCCGGCGTCGTCACCCCGCTCCGCACGTGCGAGCTGGGCGGCGAGGCTCGCGGTGACGGAGCAGCCGGGCGGCGGCTTCAACGTGACCCCGGCGTCGGCCCACAAGTAGTCGTAGGCGCCGGCGACGAGGAGCACGCCCCCCGCGTCGACGAAGCGATCGAGCTCGGCGATCTCGTACCGCGACAGCCGCCTGTTGGGGGCCTGATCGCAGCCGCCGATCGCGACCACCATGGCGTGCGGCGGGAGGCCTTCGAGGTCCTGCACCCAACGGCGAGACATGAGGCCGGCTTCTTCCGAATAGAGGTAGAGCGCCTTGGCTCCTTCGGGACCGGCGCCGTAGGTCGAGTAGGGAACGGCGTAGCGACCGCGGGCGAAGACGCGCTGGCAGACGAGGCCCGAGCCGCCGAGCCCGAGGAGCACGACCGACGCCACCACGATCCGCATCGCGTTCCGGCTCACGGCGCCCCCGACGGCACCGAGGACTGCGACGCGGAACCCGATTGCACGATGCGGTCGGCGAGCGCGCGACACTCGCGATAGTCCGCCTCGGTGGTCGGCTCCTCTCCGTACCACTTGTAGTCGAAGAGCTCGGTGAAGCGCGAGAAGTCGAGACGCCCCGGGCCGTTGGGGAGCTGACCGAGATAGTGCCAATTGGTGCGCGAAGGATCGAAGGTGATCAACCGCCGGCGATCGAGCGCGACCAGCGTGGCGAGGTAGAGCGAGCGCAAGGCGTCGCGGAATCGCCCCTGCCCCGCGAGGATGGCGGCGTCGTCGAGGTGCGCCTCGGGGGCACGCTCTCGCGGGTCCTCGCTCGGCTCCACTTCGGGACCGGCGCGCGCCTTCTTCTTCGTGCGCTTGGTGCTGCGGGTGACGACGAGATAGACGACGACCACCGCGAGGAGGAGCCCCCCCAGCACCAGGAAGAGCCAGCTGGGGGGCATCGGCAGTGAGAAGGAGGGGGAGGGGTTCGCCCCCCGCTCGGAGGCATGCTCGAAGAGCCACTCGAGGAGTCGGCGAAGAAACACGTCCAGGTCGGGACCGTCGTCGCTCGCGAGCTCGACGAACTCCGGTCGGGCGAGGATGCGCGTGACGTCCTCGCGCACCGCCTGGTCGCTGGCGCTCTCGCCGGGCGTCTCCTCTGTAGGAGTCACGGGCTCGGACGTCTGGGCGCGGGCCATGCCCGACGCGCCGAGCACGGCGAGGAGCAGGGCCGCCGCGAGGCCCGCGCCCGATGGAGCCTCCGCGCGCCGGCGTCGCTCACTCGCCCCCACCGCGTCGTCGATCGCGGCGCGGAGGTCGAGCCCCTCCTTTCGCACGCGCGCATCGACGTAGGCGTAGGCCGACAGCCCCACCCGCAGAGGCTCGAGGAGCACGACCGACAAGACGAGAATCGAGGCGCCCACGATGGGGTTGCGGAGCGACAGGAACGCATCCACCGACGCCAGATCCAGCCCGAGGAGCGAGCGGAGCAGCAGGAGCAGGATGGCCATGGTGAGGTAGAGGTTGATCGCCAGGCCGGCGGTGCCGAGGAAGAGGAGCAGCTCGACCAGGACTCCACGCACGCGGCGCCCGCTCGCGTCAGCGAGGGCCCTCAGCAACACCGAGACGCCGCCTTCGTCGGCGATGGCGGCCTGGGCGATCCACGACCGCGCCCACAGACCGCGAAAGATGAGGATGGGCGACACGAAGAGGGCGAAGAGCGGCGAGATCAGCGCCGCGGTCGCGAGCACGAAGAGGTAGCCGAAGAGTCCGAGCGTCACGACCGAGGCGGTGCGAATCACGTCGATCGTCCGTCCCCCGCCCTCGGGGATCGGCAGCGTGGGCCAGAGCTGATGCGCGCCGAGGCGCGCCGCCGGCGCGGCGAGGAGCGCCCGGCCCACGAGCCCCAGCACCACCGCCGCCGCCAACAGCGGCCGAAGCTGCGACAGCCCCTCGACGCGCTCGAAGTAGAAGGTGGCGAGGATCGGCGCCGCCGCGATCAGGCCGCCGGTGATGGGCAGCAGCCACAGACGGAGGTCGCCTCCCCTCAAGAGCGCGAAGGTGGTGTCGATGGCCGAGAGAGGCCCATCGCCGCCGGGGCTCCGCCGCATTCAGCCGCTCCTCAGGGCGATCTCGAGCAGACCCCAGGCGAAGAGCGTGAGCGCGAAGAGCCAGGTGATGGCCGCGGCCGGGGCGAGGGCCTCGGGAAAGACGAAGCGCTTCTTCTTTCGCTGCTCGGCGTCGTGGCCCGCCAGCCGGGCGTAGCAGGTGACGCAGTAGTTGATTCCGTCCACCTTGGTCACGCACTCGCTGCAGATGCGGCTGCGACACTTGATGCACACGCCGATCGCCTCCCGATCGAGGTGGTTCTGGCAGGCGGCGGCGGCCATCGGCTTCTTGTATCATTCATGCGTGCGTCGCCGCATCGTGATCCTCAAGACCGGATCGACGTTCGAGGACGTGGCCAGCCTACGGGGTGACTACGAGCGTTGGATCACGCGGGGCCTGGGCGTGGCCGAGCAGGACGTGCTCACGGTCGACGCGATGCGCGCGTCCGCGCTGCCGAGCGCCGACTCCATCGAAGCGATGGTGGTCACCGGCTCGGCGGCGATGGTCACCGATCGGGAGCCCTGGAGCGTCGCCGCCGGAGCGCTCCTCTCGCGCGTCGTTTCCCGCGGCGCGCCGGTGCTGGCGATCTGCTATGGGCATCAGCTCCTGGCCGACGCTCTCGGCGGAGAGGTGGGCGACAACCCCAGAGGCCGTCGGATCGGCACCATCGAGGTGACGCTCACCGATGAGGGGCGGCGCGACCCGCTCCTCGGCGTCTTCGACTCACCCGTTCGTTTCCAGGCGACCCATCGCCAGGTCGTCGTGCGGCCGCCGGAAGGCGCCACGCGCCTCGCCTCGGCCGCCTTGGACGAAAACCACGCGTTCCGTTACGGCGACCGGGCGTGGGCGGTGCAGTTTCATCCGGAGTTCGACGCTGAAGCGATCCGAACGTACATCGAACGGCGCGCCGACCTGATTCGCGGCGAGGGCGGCGACCCCGAAGGACTGGCGGCGGCGGTGCAGGAGACGCCCGCGGGCGCTCAGCTCCTCGCGCGCTTCGTCGCGCTCATCTGAACATCATCGCCGACGTGGCGCGCGTGCAGACACCCGTGCCCTCCGGCGAGTAGGGATACGCCTGGCAGTTCCCCTCGCCATCGGGGCAGGCCCTCGGCCCACTGGTCGCGCCGATCTCGCAGATGCGCGCGCAGGTCCCGACGGTGACACCCGCGCAAAAGTACCCGGAGGCGCAATCGTTCTGATCGACGCAATCGGCGCCCGCCTCTCCCGCTCCTGCACGCAAGCAGTCCGTGTCGCCCTCGGTCGAGACGATGTAACAGCCCTCCCCTCGCTCGCAGGCCTCGGCCGGCCGCAGGACGTCGCAGGTGCGCAGGCCGACGCAGGACCACCACTCGGTCTCGGTGCCGTCGACGAGGATGCCGGCGCCGGTGCAGTGCTGGTCGCCGGGACACACGCCGTCGCTCGGACAGCAAACGTCGGCACAGACGCCACCGCCGGCACGCATGAAGCACGCGAGCCCCGGCAGGCAGTCGCTCACCGCCTCGCAGGTGGCACCGGCGGCCTTGGTGCCCAGCGCCTCGGCGCACATCGGCGCGTCGGCGACCAGCGCGCAGACGCCAGCATCCCCGCAGGGAGCCCCCTCGCGTGGATCGCAGTCGCCGGTGCAGGAAGGAGGCGCCGCGTCGGGCACCGCGCTGTCCAGGCCGGCATCACCCGGAGTACCGCTGTCGGTCCTACCCCCATCGACGATGGTGGTCCCGTCCATGGTGCCCGTGTCGACGGAGGCGTCCCCATGACCGTCGTCTCCCCCGCACGCCGCCGCCCAGAGGGCGAGCACGAGGGGGAGAGCTGTCGGCGTCCACTTCACGCGAGTCACATCATATCCCCGGCGGAGCCGGGAGACGAGCTACGGGGTCGCGACCGGATCACACGCCCCCAGGGTATCGAAGCCCGAGAGGCCGACGGTGCACATCTGCATCGCGCCGCAGCCCATGCCGCTGTCGGTGTCGCACAGCTTCCGACACTGACCCATCAAGCAAGCGAGGCCGGCGGCGCACTCGTTGACGAAGGTCTCGCAGGTCTCGCCCTCGGTGAGCATGCCGGGGGTCGCGCACTGGAAGGTGCCGTCCGGGCCGGGGTAGCAGGCCTCGGTACCCATGCAGCCGGTCATCCCGACCGGGTCGCAGTCATCCGCGAAGGAGCAGAAGCCCACATCGGTGCCCATGAAGGTGGTGGAGCAGGTCTGGCCGGTGGGACAGGCGGCCGACGCGCCGGTGCCGCCCGGGCAGCAGTAGTGCTGGCAGGTGCCCTCCATCGCCCCGTCGGCGGTGATGCACGCAAAGCCCTCCTGACAGTCCATGTAATTCATGCAAGGCATTCCGTCGCCGGCGGTGCCGGCGGGCACGCACATCGCCTCGGGATCGGCGCCCATCATCGGTGCGAGAAACTGACAGCTCTGTCCCGCGCCGCAGCCACCGCCGGTCACGAGGTCGCACGCGGAGCCCCCGCAGGTGCCGCCCATGCCGCTGTCGGTCGTCGTGCCGGTGTCGGCCATCGTGCCGGTGTCGGCCGTGGTGCCGGTGTCACTCGTCGTCCCCGTGTCCACGGGAACCGACGTGTCCGCGCCACCGTCCGTAGTCATCCGGCCGTCGTCTCCGCAAGCGAAGAGAAGCGCGGCAGCGGCAAGCATCATGGAAAAGCGAAGCATCCTCATCATCCCAAATCCTCCCCAGAACAGGCCGGGGCATCCTAGTACCTCAGGGGCGCGCGCGCGAATCAAGCGCGAACCCCATGGACAAGCATCCCCCGTGCCCACGTTCGGTCGCTGAAAACACTGAGGAAAAAGACGCCATCTTGCGCCGATCGCGACATGGATGTCAGGCGAGACGCCTAGTGAACCATGTTGCTGTCCGCCTGCTCGGGGGACTCCTCGGACTCGGAGCTCCGCAGATCGCGGCGGACGAGCGCCGCCTTCACGAAGCGGCGTGAAGAGCGGGTGCGGCTCGTGGGGGCGGCTCTTGAACTCCGGGTGGAACTGGCAGCCGATGAAGTACGGGTGCTCGGCGAGCTCCACCATCTCGACCAGGCGGCGCGTCGGGGCTGAGCCCGGAGAGCACCGATGCCCGCCCTCTTCGAGCTCGTCCCGGTAGTCGTTGTTGACCTCGAAGCGGTGACGATGACGCTCGCTGATCTCGCGGCTGCCGTAGATGCTGCGCCGCGAGCGAGCCCGGCTCGAGGACGCAGGGATAGGCGCCGAGGCGCATGGTGCCGCCCTTGTCCTTCACGCCACGCTGCTCGGGCATCAGGTCGATCGACCGGATTCGGGCTGTCGGGATCGAACTCGACGCTGTTCGCCGCCCTCGAGCCCGCAGACGTGGCGGGCGTACTCGACCACCGCCATCTGCATGCCGAGGCAGATGCCGAAGAAGGGGATGCCGTTCTCGCGCGCGTAGCGGATCGCCTGGATCTTGCCCTCGGTGCCGCGGTCGCCGAAGCCGCCCGGGCACGAGGATGCGCGTCATGCCGACCGAGCCGCTCGCGGCGACGTTGTCGCGCGGTGAGCTCCTCCGCTGTCGACGTAGGTCGATGTCGACCTGCACGTCGTTGGTCGAGGCCGCCGTGGACCAGCGCCTCGTGCAGCGACTTGTAGGAGTCGCGCAGGTGGACGTACTTGCCGACGAGCGCGATGCGTGACCCGGCCCGTTGGCGGGCTTGCTGGATCTGCTCGCACCGTGCGCTGCCACGCGGTGAGATCCGGCTCGCGCGACCAGATGTTGAGGCGCTCCGCGATCTGGGTGTCGAGTCCCTCGTCGTGGAGCGCGATGGGCAGCTCGTAGATGACGCCGACGTCGCTGTGCGGCGATCACCGCCTCGCACCGGCACGTTGCAGAAGTGCGCGATCTTCTCCTTGAGCGCCCTGCGGCAGCGGCCGATCCGAGCGGCAGATCAGGATCTCCGGCTGGATCCCGAGGCCCAGGCAGCTCCTTGACCGAGTGCTGGGTCGGCTTGGTCTTCAGCTCGCCGGCGGCCGCGATGTAGGGCACCAGCGTGACGTGCACGATCACCGCGTTCTGCGGGCCGAGCCTCGACGCGCAGCTGGCGCACGGCCTCGAGGAAGGGCAGCGACTCGATGTCGCCGACCGTGCCGCCGATCTCGACGATGGCCAGGTCGACCCGGCTCGCGACGTCGAGGACCCGCGCTTTGATCTCGTCGGTGATGTGCGGGATCACCTGGATGGTCGCGCCCAGGTACTCGCCGCGGCGCTCCTTGGAGATCACGGCGTCGTAGATGCGGCCGGTGGTGAAGTTGTTCGCCCGGCTCATCCGCGCCGAGGTGAAGCGCTCGTAGTGGCCCGAGGTCCAGATCGGTCTCGGCGCCGTCGTCGGTGACGAAGACCTCGCCGTGCTGGAACGGGCGACATCGTGCCCGGGTCGACGTTGATGTACGGGTCGAGCTTGATGTTCGTGACCCTCAGCCCGCGCGCTTCCATCAGCGCGCCGATCGAGGCCGCGGCCAGCCCCTTGCCGATGGAGCTCACCACACCGCCGGTGACGAAGATGAACTTGGTCCGCTTCGACGTCATCGCCTCACCCTGCGTCCGGAGACAAGTCGGCCGTCGATGCGCAGGGTCCACTCGAAGTGGGATGGCGCGTACGGCACGGGGCGGAGGTTAAGCGAACAAGGGCGGCTGTCAACGCGGTCGCGTGACGATTCGAAAAACGATGGTGGGGGGAAGCGGCTGTGCACCCACGATCCCGAATGATCACCCGATCTTCAGGTCCGCGGCGCAGGGTTTGCCGCGATCTCGGCACCTCGAGAGGTCGGCTGCGTCACCAAAACGGCGCCCTGGCATATAAGGAGGCATGAGCGACAACCTCCCGAGCTTCTCCCCCCTGACCTTCCGCCGCCTCGGGGAGCGCGAGATGCTCGACCGGGCCATGGAGATCCGGGACGAGCTGAGCTCGAGGCGCTCGGTTCGGGAGTTTTCCGCCGAGCCCATCCCCCTCGAGGTCGTCCGCCAATGCATCGCCGCCGCCGCCCAGGCCCCCAGCGGAGCCAACAAGCAGCCCTGGACCTTCGTGCTGGTCACCGATCCCGACCTCAAGAAGCGCATTCGGGTGGCCGCGGAAGAAGAGGAGGCCGCCTTCTATGGAGGACGGGCCTCGGCGCAGTGGCTGCGCGACCTCGCAGCCATCGGCACCGACGAGCACAAGCCCTTCCTCGAGGAGGCCCCGGCACTGATCGTCGTCTTCGCCCACAAGCACGGCCGCGAGCCCCATGAGCGGAACTATTACGTGAACGAGTCCGTGGGGATCGCCAGCGGGATGTTGATCACGGCGCTGCACCACGCGGGCCTCGCGACGCTGACCCACACGCCGAGCCCGATGCGCTTCCTGGGGGAGATCCTCGGCCGCCCGGACAACGAGCGCCCCTACCTCTTGATGCCGGTGGGCTACCCATCCGACGCGTGCCGGGTGCCGAATCTGGGCAAGAAGCCCCTCACAGAGGTGCTGGTCGAGCGCTGAGCCGGGGCGGGCGTTTGCGCCTCCCGGAGGAAGCTCCCATCTTCGGCGGGTGGGACGACTCGCGGTGCTGGGCTCTTGTGTGCTCTTCCTCGTGGCTTGCGGGGACGATGGGAGCGCGACGGACGCGGCCCTGGACGCGGCCCCCGACGGGCCGGTCGACTCCGCGGTGGACACCGGCCCCTACGTGCCGCCGCCCCCACCGCCTCCACCGCCCTCGGAGCCGGGCCTGCACGACGTGGAGATCGTCGACACCCGGCAGGTGATCCCGGGCGACGGGCTGCCGCCCGAGGTCATGCTCCAAGACGCCAGAAACAACCTCGACGTCGTGCGCCACAGCGACGGCCGGATCTATCTCGCGTTCCGCACCGCCCCGACCCACTTCGCGTCCCCCGACGTCGAGATGTACGTCATCTCCACCGACGACGAGCGCACCTGGGACTTCGAGACGAGCTTCGCGGTCGGTCACGACCTCCGCGAGCCACGCTTTCTCTCGCTCGGTGACCAGCTCTTCCTCTACATGGCCAATCTCGGCGACTCGCCCACCGCCTTCGAGCCCCAGGGCGTCTCGTACACGATGCGCGCCGCGGACGGGACGTGGTCGGATCTCGCGCCCCTGGGCGACATCGGCACCGGCAGCTTCATCGCGTGGCGCACCAAGATGGAGCGCGGGACGCCGTACATGCTCGTCTATGCGGGCGGGGAAAACATCTACACCGACGGCGAGCCGCTCACCATCGAGCTCCGCACCACCGCGGACGGCATCACCTGGACCCCGCTGAACCCCTCGCGTCCCGTCATCTCCATGGGCGGCGGCAGCGAGACCGACTTCGCTCTGGCCGACGACGGCACCCTCTACGGGGTCATCCGAAACGAAGCGGGGGACGACCTCGGCTGGGGCAGCAAGGTCTGCACGGCGCCCGCCAGCGACATCACGGACTGGAGCTGTGTGGGCGACCCGAAGAAGTACGACTCGCCCCTGATGTTCTGGCACGACGGCGAGGCCTATCTCGTGGGCCGCCGCAACGTGACCGAGTCCGGCAACTACGACGTGATGAGCACCGCCGGCGACCACCTCGCGATGACCTTCGAAAACCAGTACGAGTACATCACCGCGCCCAAGCGCTGCTCGCTCTGGCGCTGGGTCCAGGGCGAGAGCCGCATCGCCTACATCCTCGACCTCCCGTCGCGCGGCGACACCTGCTTCGCCGGCTGGCTCGAGGGCGAGACCGCCGAAGAGATCATCCTCTACAACTACAGCTCCGATCCCGACGGCCCCGACTACGACTGGAACATGGGCCAGGTGAACCCGACGAACATCTACCGGCACGTGCTCCGCTTCACGCGGCGGTAGCCTGGGGAGGACGGCGCGCCCTGCGCTCAGCCGAAGGCCGGTGAGCGTTGCCCCCGTGTTATCATGTCTTCGATGTCTCTCGATCCGGAGGCGTTGCGCGAGTACGCCGAACGAGACTGGGGAGCGCCATCACGCCTGTCGCTGAAGGCCCGGGCCCAGGCGCCCGTTGCGGAGAAGGTGAGATTGGCGGTCGATCTCTACGAGGCCCATCGGCGCACGAACCCGGGGTGGCCCAGCGACGAGCAACGGAGGGAAGACCTGCGAATGCACCTTCGCCTTCGCGCTCTCTTGGATCGAGCATCCGATGTCGGCGCTGGGTGAGACGCTCTCGGCCCTCGCGTCGGTTCTCGATGGCGCGGGGATCGAGTGGTACGTCTTCGGTGCGCAGGCGGTGGCCATCTGGGGTGCGCCCCGCGCAACCCAGGACGTGGACGTAACCGTCGCCGTCCCGAAGCAAGACCTCCCGGCGTTGGTCGAGCGCCTCGCCGAGAGCGGGCTCACGCACCGATTTCCGGAATCCGCCGACGAGCTCCTCGCCAGCGCTGCCGTGCTGCCCCTCTCGCATCCGTCGGGGATGGAGGTCGATCTCGTCGTCGCAGGTGCTGGCCTCGAGCGGTTGGCGCTGGACCACGCGGAGCGGGTGGAGGTCGAAGGCGTCCGCGTGCCGGTCGCGCATCCCACACATCTCGTGGTGATGAAGGTGCTGGCGGGTCGAGGCAAGGACATCGACGACGTGCGTGCGCTCCTCGCGAGCGAACGCGTCGATGAAGCAGAGGTCCGAGACCTCCTCGGCCAGCTCGAAGAAGCGCTCGGCCAGTCTGACCTCCTCGATGCGTTCGAGAAGGTCTGCACGTGCGCTCGCCCGTGACGGGCTCGCCGTCGTGGATATGCCCGCTACGGGCAGGTCCCGTTGCACACCGTCAGCGTAGCGCTGCAGGTGGTCGGGGCGGCGCAGGTTCCGAAGCCGCAGGAGGTCGAGGTGCCGCCGCAGCTCAGGTAGCAAGTGGCGCTCGGCATGCAGTCGAGGACGCACGAGGAGGCGTCGTCGCAGGTGAGGTCGCAGGTGGTGGCGTTGCAGCTCATCATGACGTCCGACGAGCCGGTGGCGTCGATGGTGCAGTCCGCGCCCGAGTCACATGCAAGCATGATCCCCGACGAGCCGGTGGCGTCGACCGAGCAATCCGCCATCGAGCTGCAGTCCACGGTGGCGTCGGAGGTGCCGGCCGCATCGAAGGTGCACGTGGCCGAGCTGGTGCAGGCGAGGTCCAACATCGAGCGGCCCGTGCCGTTGTAGTAGCAGGAAGTGCCGGCGCCGCTGCAGGTCCCGATGCAGGTGGTTCCGCCGGTGCAGCGCATGTTGCACGGACATCCCGTGGCGCAGAGGCACGTCGTGCGACCGGTGCAGTCGATGTCGCAGTCGCAGCCCGAGGGACAGACCGCGGTGTCCACCGCCCCATCCGCGATGGCGTCCGGCATCGCGTCTGCGACGGCGTCCGCAGTGGCGTCCATCGACGCGTCGGCCATCCCGTCCGGCGTCGCGTCCATCGCCCCGTCGGCCATCCCATCGGGCGTCGCGTCCATCGCCCCGTCGGCCATGGCATCCGTCATCCCATCGGGCGTGGCATCCATCGCCCCATCCGTCATCCCATCGGGCGTCGCATCCATCGCCCCATCCGTCATCCCATCGGGCGTGGCGTCCATCGCCCCATCCGTCATCCCATCGGGCGTGGCGTCCGCCATCCCATCGGGCGTGGCGTCCATGCCCACGCTGGTGTCTACGGAAGAGTCTGTCGCGACACCGGTGTCAGTGACGGTCGAGTCGCCGCAGCCAACGGTGGCAACGGCGATGACGAAGGTGAGGGTGCTCAGGGTCAAAACACGGGCCATGGAAGTCCTCCCAGGGCAGGGCATCACAGCAGCACCCATGCCACACCAATAGCCCTGCAATCTTCTGGCCCGGCCGCCTCTGTCACGCAAATCCCGCGTCGTGTCCAACCGACTGTGTGAAGAATGTGCGCGCCTCATTCGTCGCGCGCGGAGTCGTCCTCGAGGAGCGCTGCGCGGGTGATGCCCCCCACGCCGAAGCGGGACTCGAGCTCGGCGACGGCCCGCTCGACCTTGGTCCGCCGCGCCTTTCGCTCGTCGGGAAAGAGCACGGGCGGCGGAGGCCCCGCTTCGAGATGGGAAACGGAGACGCCGGTGAGCCGGACGCCCTTCACCCCACGGGGGAAACGGCCGAGAAGACTGGTCGCGGCCTCGTAGATCGAGTCGGTGTCGTCCACGGGCTCGGGCAGGTGCTTCTGCCGCGAGCGCAACGTGAAGTCTTTGTACTTGAGCTTGACGGTCACCACGCTCCCGGAGAGCCCGGCCTTCAACAGGCGGCGCGCGACGCGACGCGCCTGCGCGAGGAGGTGTCGCTCGACCTCGGCGCGCGTCTCGAGGTCGTGCGCGAAGGTCTCTTCGGCGCCGATGGACTTGGCGGGCTCACCGATGACGACCTCGCGCTCGTCGATCCCGCGGGCGAGACGCGCCACGGATTCGCCCCAGCTCCCGAGCAGGCGCGTGAGACGGTCTTCGGGCGCGCGGGCGAGATCACCCATCGTCTCGTAGCCGTGCTCGCGGAGCTGCGCCGCGGCGCGCGGGCCGATCCCCCACATGCGATCGATCGACAAGGGCGCGAGGAACGCTTCGACCTCCCCCTCGCGCACCACCACCAGCCCGTCGGGTTTGTCGAGGTCGCTCGCGACCTTCGCGACGAACTTGCTCGGCGCGACGCCGGCTGACGCCGTCAGGTGCACCTCGCGCCGGATGTCCTCCCGGATCCGCGCGGCGATGGTGGCCCCGTCGCCGAAGAGCGCCTGGCTCGCGGTGACGTCGATGAAGGCCTCGTCGAGGCTCATGCCCTGCACCAGCGGCGAGTATCGCCGGAAGATCTCGAAGACCCGGGCCGAGACCTCGGCGTAGCGACCCATGTCCCCACGGATGACGATCGCCTCCGGGCAGCGCCTGAGGGCCTCGGCCATGGGCATCGCGGAGCGGACGCCGAAGGGCCGGACCTCGTAGCTCGCCGCCGAGACCACGCCGCGCTTCGAGGGACCGCCGACGATGACCGGCTTGCCGCGCAGGGACGGATTGTCGCGCTGCTCCACGGACGCGTAGAAGGCGTCCATGTCGACGTGGAGAATCTGCCGCGGAGAGCCCGTCACCCCTCCTATGTACTGCGCTTGACCCCGAAAGGCCGATGGAAATAGGTTCCCGGCCGGTATGGGGACGGGGGCCGGCGAGGCGCGTGGACAGGACCGCCCTGCGGGACCCTTCGGGCCACTGCGCCGACTCGACGATCTGGTCTTCAAGGCGGAGGAGGCGATCGTCGTCACCTCGCTGATCGCCATGGCGGTGATGGTCTTCCTGGACGTCGTCTACCGCCGCCTCGACTCGCAGGACAGCAAGGTTGGCGCGGTCCTCGCCCGCATCTTCGGCATCGAGAGCGAGGCGACGCGCGCCCTCGTCGATCACACCCTGGCGCCGATCCTCGGCGCGGCGATCGGCGTCCTGCTCACCTGGTTCGCCTTCTGGACGGCGGAGCGACACGCGAAGCGGAAGCTCCTGCCGAAGCACGGGGGCAAGCTCACCCTCACCGTCGTCACCACCGGGGTCATCGCCCTCTTCTGTTGGCTGATGCTCACGGTGCCGTCGAAGTACGTCTACATCCTTGTCTATGGCATCGGCGTGGGGTTCTGGGGCCTGCCGAAGATGCGAAAGAAGGCCGCCGGCTGGCAGACCGAGATCGCGATCGTCGGCCTGGTGGTGACGCCGCTCTTCGTCTGGCTCGCGCTGACGTACTTCCCACAGGGCTACACCTGGTCGCAGGAGCTGAGCTTGATGCTGCTTCTGTGGATCGGCTTTCTGGGCGCCAGCGTCTGCGCCCACGAGGGCCGCCACCTGCGGATGGAGGCTTTCGACCGGATCCTGCCGGCGCGCGCGGCGCGCTACGTCCACGCCCTCGGCCACTTCGGCACCGCCGTCTTCTGCGCCTTCATGATGGTGCTCGGCTACCGCTACGTCTTCGACCCGGAGACGGGGATGCGCGCCATCGGAGGCCTCTCGGCGCAGATGCGCATCCCCGACTGGATCAGCACCCTCGCGGTCCCCGTCGCCTTCGCCCTCACCATGCTCCGCTTCGTCGCCGCCGGCGTCTCCGCGCTGATGGGCGGCGGCTACGGCCGGCCGCCGAAGGACGAGAGCGTGCAAGCGGCCGAGAAGGCCAGAACGGACAAGGACCCGGAGGCGGAGAGATGACCGCCGCCGGTCGAAAGCTGCATCCGGTGCTGCTGGTCGTCCTTCTGGCGATCGCCGCCCTGCCCTTTTCGGGCTCGGGTGGGCTCCTCGCGGCGGCGCTCCTGGCGATGGCGCTCCTCGGCGAGCCGCTCTTCGTGCTGATCGGGGCGGCGACCGTGCTGTGCCTGGTCCTCTACGCGGGCTTTACGGACATCACTCAGTTCTCCGTGCTGATCGAGCGCATCCGCTCTCTCGCCGACAGCCCGCCGCTCTTGGCCATCCCGCTCTTCATCATGAGCGGCGCCATCATGAGCGAAGGCGCGATCAGCCGGCGCCTCGTCGACTTCGCCAAGGCGCTGATCGGGTGGATGCCCGGCGGACTGGCCATCAGCGCGGTCATCGCCTGCATGCTCTTCGCCGCGATCAGCGGCTCGAGCCCGGCGACCGTGGTGGCCATCGGCGCGATGATGGGCCCCACCCTCATCGCCAATCACTACTCCGAGCGCTTCAGCCACGGCCTCGTCACCTCGGCGGGCTCGCTGGGGATCCTGATCCCGCCCTCGATCCCGATGATCATCTATCCGATCGTCAACCAGGGCGCGAACATGGAGGTCGAGCAGCTCTTCGCCTCCGGCTTCGGCCCGGGCTTGGTGATGGGCGCCATCCTCGCGGGCTTCTCCATCTTCCACGGCATCAAGGACAAGACGCCGCGCCAGGCCTTCGACGCGAGGGAGCTCCGCCGCGCGGCCCTGGACGGCTTCTGGGCGCTGCTCTTCCCGGTGCTCATCCTCGGCGGGATCTACGGAGGCATCTACAACGCCATCGAAGCCTCGGCGATCAGCGTCGTCTACGCGGTGGTGGTGGAGGTGTACATCCACCGCGCGCTCACCCTCTCGGACGTGCCGCGGATCTTCAAGGACACCGGCCTGTTCCTCGGCTCGCTCCTGGTGATCATGGTCGCGGCCCTCGCCCTCGCGGAGTTCCTCGAGGGGCAGGGGATCCCGGCTGCCGCGGCCGAGTGGCTCGAGTCGATGCACCTCGCGCCCTGGCAGTTCCTGGTGGTGCTGAACCTGATGCTCCTCGTCGTGGGCGCGATGATGGACATCCTCAGCGCCATGTTCATCTTCGTCCCGCTCCTGGCGCCGATGGCGATGACGATGGGCGTCGACCCGATGCACTTCGGGATCATCTTCATCGTGAACCTCGAGATCGGGTACCTGACGCCGCCGGTGGGGCTGAACCTCTTCGTGGCGAGCGCCCTCTTCGAGCGCCCGGTGGGCCACGTCTTCCGAAGCGTCGCGCCCTTCATCGTGCTGATGTTCGGCGGCTTGATGCTCATCACCTACGTGCCCGAGATCTCCGTCGGTCTGGGGCGCGCGATCCTCGGGGTCGAAGCGCCGGCCGAGGTCGCGGCGCCCGTGGCCACCGGCGGTGAGCTCGGGGCGGCGGAGCCCGAGGAGGAAGAAGAGGAGGCGGGCGAAGCGAGCCTCGCGGAGTTGGCCGCCGACCTCGAACGCATCCGCGCGCTCGACATGCCCACGATGGAGGACATGCAGCGCGAGGCCGAGCTCGTCACCGAGATCCAGGCGCGCGTCGATGCTCTGCGCGCGGAGCTCGAACGGCTTCAGGCGCTCGACATGCCCACGATGGAGGACATGCAGCGCGAGGCCGAGGTCACCGAAGAGATCGAACGCTACGGCACCACAGACGCCAGCCCCTGAGACTCGTATCCTGACGTGGTGAGCGACCCGGACGCACCGACCGAGGCGGATTCGAGACCGAAGCGCTCGAGCGAAGCGCCCACGGTGGTGGAGACGGGCGCCGCGAACACGGCGACGACCTCGCGCACCGGCACGACGTCGGGGACCTCGGCCACCAGCAGAACCGCCGGCACGGACGTGAGCAAGGCCGAGAACCCCGAGATGGTTCTCAGGCGACTCGAGATCGAGCAGACGCGGAACGTGAGCGTCACCGGGATGGTGTTCAACGCGGTGGCCGTTCTCGCGTGGCTGGTCCTCGACGGCACGCCGCTGGCGAAGACGATCTTCGTCCTCTCGGCAGCGGTCTCGTTCCTGAACAACGGCTATCGATTCTACGTGTCCACGGAGGCCCGGTACCGCGAGACCCACCTCCTGGTCTTCATCGGCGTGAGCGCCCTGACCAACACCGGCGTCGCCTATTTCCTGGGCGTCTTCGGGCCGGTTCTGATCATCTTCATCATCGATCAGTACAACGCCTGCCTCTACTACAGCCGCCGGATCGCGCTGGCGACGCTCGTCGCCGGATGCGCCCCTGCGGTGCTCCTGGGGAGCGCGTTCGCGCTCGGGTCGATGGACGACCCCGGCCTGATCACCACCGTCGACATGGGCGGCACCGGACGCTTCATGTTGGTCGGAGTCTTCGTGCTGCTGATGGTGGCGATCTACACGCAAACGCTGAAGACGCGACAGGTCACCGAGAAGTCGCTCGAGGAGCTCGACGAGGTCGTGCGCCTCGCCGCGCGACGCGAGGCGCTATTTCTCGAGGCGCGGCAGGATCTCGAGCAGGCGCTCAAGGCCGGCGGCCTCGGACGCTTCTCCGAGCAGGTGCTCGGCTCCTTCGAGCTCGGATCGGTGATCGGGCGCGGTGGCATGGGTGAGGTCTACGAGGCGAAGGACGTCGAGACCGGAGCGCCGGCGGCGGTGAAGATGCTGCTCCCCGAGGTCTTGAGCCGTCCCGACTTCGTCCAGCGATTTCTCCGGGAGGTGCAGATCGCGGCGTCCCTCGACTCGCCTCACGTGGTGGAGGTCCTCGAGGTCGGCGACGAGAGCGCGCCCCTTCCCTACCTGGCGATGGAGCGGCTTCACGGAGAGAACCTCGGTCAGATCCTCCGTCGCGAGCGCCGCCTCGACGACGATGCGATCGTCGACCTCGTGCGGCAGGTCGCCGAGGGCATCGAGGCGGCCCAACGAGCGGGTATCGTCCATCGCGATCTCAAGCCCCAGAACCTCTTCCTCACCGAGGGTGGGGTCTGGAAGATCCTCGACTTCGGCATCTCCAAGCTGGTGGACGGCGCCACGTTGACCGGAGGCGAGGTGGTGGGGACGCCGCAGTACATGGCGCCCGAGCAGGTCGATGGGCAGGTCGATGGGCGCACCGACGTCTACGGCCTCGCCGCGGTGGCCTACCGGGCGCTCACCGGACGGCAGCCCTTCGTCGGCGGCGACTTCTCCGCGGTCGTCGTCGATCTGGTGACGAAGATGCCGATACGCCCCACCGAGCTCGCGCCCGACGCCCACCGCCACCTCGACCTGGCGCTCGCGCTCGGGCTGGCGAAGGACCCAGAGGACCGCTTCGAGAGCGCCACCGAGCTCGCCGAAGCGTTGGCTGCCGCCCTTCGCGGGCGGCTCCCCCGCGAGCTGCGCACCCGCGCGCGACGCCTGTTGAAGAGAACGCCCTGGCAGAGCGAGGTCGTGGACGCCGGCCAGATCGGCTGAGCAACGAAGCGCCCGGGGGGTATATCACTGCGTCGGAGGTTCAGATGGACTGGCTACAGGGGCTCTATGACGTGGGAGACGGCGCGGTGACGCTGCACGTGCCCGATCTCCTTTCGGCGCTCCTTCGCGTCGGCGGAATTCTCCTGGTCGTCTTCCTGCTGTGGCTGGCGATCGGACGGGCCCTCAACGCCGCCGTGAAGCGCGATCGCGTCGACCGCACCGCGGCGTCGTTCATCAGCGCCGTCGTCCGCTACACGCTGGTGGCCGTCAGCTTGATCGCCATCCTGGCCCAGCTCGGCGTCGACACCACGTCGCTCTTGGGGAGCCTGGGTATCGTCGGCTTGACCGTCGGCTTCGCAGCCCGGGACGCGCTGTCCAACATCATCAGCGGCCTCTTCATCCTCTGGGACCGTCCCTTCACCGTGGGTGATCTGATCGAGATCGGGGACAAGTACGGGCGGGTGGACAAGATCACCATGCGCTCGACACGCGTGGTGACCCCCGACGGCAAGATGCTGGCCATCCCCAACACCGAGGTCGTCAACAGCACCGTCGCCTCCTACACGAACTTTCCCCACCTGCGCCTCGATGTCCCCATCACCGTGGGCGTCGGCGAGGACCTACCGCGGGTTCGCGATCTCCTCGTCGGGGTGGCCGAGGGCCGCGCGGGGTACTTGAGCGAGCCCGCGCCGCGCGCAGTGGTCACCGCCCTCGGCGACTACAACGTGACCTTCGAGCTCCAGGCGTGGATCGACGACGAGACGACCCACATCGCCGAGCGACTCTCGTTGCGCGAAGCCATCTTCAATCGGCTCCGCGAAGAGGGGGTGCATCTTCCCTACGAGACCCTCGAGCTCGCGCCGATCGAGATCAAGTCGACGCGCGACGTTCACGCGTAGACACGTCTCGAGCGCACAACCCTCGAACGTGTGCGTGTGAGTGCGCGCGCGGATTCGGATTTCTATCCGCTGTGCCATTGCGAGTCAGAGTGGTTCACGTGCCCGTCCGCATGCACGACCCCCCAAAGAGAATCGCGGCGTTTCCGCGGTGGCATGATGGTTGAAGGGCTCTCCCTCTGGATTGGAGGAAGGCTCGATGATCAAGCGCGTCATGCCGCTGGTTGCGGCGCTCGCATGGGTGGGATGCGGGGACGATGGAGTGGGAGCCCCGGACTATTACCGGGGCTCGACCGGCGACGCGGGGGTCGGCAGCTACGCCGACACGGGATCGGCGGCGCCCTCCTATCCCGCTGACACCGGGCCTTCCGGCATGACACCGGACGCCAGCTCCAGCGATCGCTTCGAGCCTGTCGGAACGAATCCATTCGTGATGGTCGATCACGATCCCTTCTCGACCTTCGCCGCCGACGTCGACACGGCGAGCTACGACATCTTCGTCCGCGACATCGAGGACGGCGTGTTGCCCGATCCCGCGAGCGTGCGCCTCGAGGAGTACGTGAACTACTTCGACTACGCCTACGACGCGCCCGACATCGACGCGGAGATTCCCTTCGCGATCCAGCTCTCGGCCTCGGAGCACGCGATGGGCCGCGACATCGCGCAGCTCCGGGTCGGCATCCAGGCAGCGTCCCCGCCCGATTTCGTCCAGCTTCAGTCGAACATCGTCTTCCTGGTCGACGTGTCGGGGAGCATGGCGACCTACGACAAGCTGCCGCTGGCGAAGACCCTGATGCTGGCCTCCCTCGAGGTGCTCACCCCGCTCGACACCGTCTCCATCGTGACCTACTCGGGAACCGTCGGTGTGGCCCTGCCCCCGACGCCTGCCGACGAGTACGCGACGATCTCCACGGCCATCAACGCGCTCCGCGCCTACGGCTCCACCGCCGGCGGCGACGCGATCAACCTCGCCTACGACCAGGCCGAAGCCGGCTTCATCGAGGGCGGCTTCAACCACGTCGTGATGATGACCGACGGCGACTTCAACATCGGCATCACGGACACGGACGCCCTGGTGGGATTGATCGAAGAGAAGCGGGCTTCCGGTGTGACCCTGACCGCGCTCGGCTTCGGCTCCGGCGACTTGAACGACGCCATGATGGAGCGCGTGAGCAACGCCGGAAACGGGACGTACTCGGTCATCACCAGCGAGAGCCACGCGCGTGACTACGGCCGGCACGATCTCCTGGCCGGCATTCACCTCGTCGCCCAGGACATGAAGATCCAGGTCGAGTTCAACCCGGACTTCGTCATCGCCTACCGGCTCCTCGGCTACGAAAACCGAGCCATCGCGGACAGCGACTTCCGGGTCGACTCGGTCGACGCCGGCGAGGTCGGCGCCGGTCATCGGGTGACCGCGCTCTACGAGCTCGTGCTCAAGGGCCAGGACATCCCGAGCATCGGCGGCGCGCCCGCGCCTCTGGACGGGGATCGCGTGACGGGGACGGCCGAGATCGGCACGAGTGAGCTCGTCCAGGTGCGCGTCCGCTGGAAGGACTTGGGCGCGAGCGCGACCGATCCCGCGCACGAGACACGCGCGGCGTTGGCGCCTGCGGACGTCGGCCAGCTCTCGGCGGCGGACGACGACCACCGATGGGCGGCCGCGATCGCCGCCTTCTCCGAGATCCTGAAGGAGAGCCCCTACGCACGGAACGAGGACCTCGCCACCATCGACACACTCACCGCGGAGACCGCGGGCACCGACGAAGCCCGCCTTCGCTTCCGCGACCTCTTCGGCCGAGCGAGAACGATGCTCGGATACTAAAAGGGGGAACCCACAGGGGGGAGGACGCCGGTGACCGCAGGTTGCCGGCGTTCTTTTTTTGCGATCGTGCCGGTGCCCGAAGCCCCGGCCACCCTTTCAACCCCCCGACCCTCTTGGTACGCTCCCCGCCCCCATGAGCTACACCGTCCTCGCGCGAAAGTACCGGCCTCAGACCTTCGAAGATCTCGTGGGTCAGGAGCACGTGGCGCGCACCCTCGCGAACGCCATCGAGGCGGATCGGGTCGCCCATGCCTTTCTCTTCACCGGCGTTCGGGGCGTGGGCAAGACGACCACGGCGCGCCTGCTCGCCAAGGCGCTGAACTGCGACAAGGGGCCTACCGCCACGCCGTGCAACGAGTGCGACCCCTGCAGGGAGATCACCGCCGGCGTCGACATGGACGTGCAGGAGATGGACGGCGCCTCGAACAACAGCGTCGAGGACGTCCGGCGCCTCCAGGAGTCGATCCCCTACAGGCCGGCGCGTGATCGCTTCAAGGTCGTGATCGTGGACGAGGTCCACATGCTCTCCTCCGGGGCCTTCAACGCCTTCCTCAAGACCCTCGAAGAGCCACCGCCGCACGTGAAGTTCATCTTCGCGACCACCGAGAGTCACAAGGTCCCGATCACCATCCGCTCCCGCTGCCAGCGCTACGACTTCCGGCTCATCCCCCAGCGGGTTATCAGCGACCGCGTGCGCGAGATCCTGGGCGCCGAGGGGATCGAGGCCGACGAAGCCGCGGTCACGATCGTGGCGCGCGAGGCGGCGGGCTCGATGCGCGACGCCCTGACCCTCCTCGACCAGATCGTCGCGTTCGGTGGGGAGAGCCTGCGCGGTGACGAGGTCGCCAAGACCCTCGGGATCGCGGGACGGGAAGCGACCATCGAGGCCACCAAGGCCACCCTCTGTGGCGACGGCGCCGGCGTGCTTCGGAGCGTCGACGCCATCGCCAGTCAGGGCGTCGACATGCTCCATTTCTCGCGCCAGCTCCTCGAATACCTTCGCGAGCTCACGGTCCTCAAGGTGACCGATGGCGACGCAGGCTCCCTTTCGGATCTGGTCGACGAAGAGCGAGAGGCCGCCCTCGCGATCGCGCGCGAGACGGACGTCCTCGAGCTCCAGCGCGCCTTCGCCGCCCTCGCCCAGCTCGTCGAGGACGTGGGTCGCTCGAGCGCGCCGCGCACCGTGCTCGAGATGGGCCTCTTGCGGATCGCGACCCGACCGCCGCTCAAGCAGGTGGGTGTCCTGCTCGCCCGCCTCGAAGCGCTCGAGAAGAGCTTCAGCGGCGGTGGCGGTGGAGGCGGCGGCGGCCGTGGGCGACGCCGCGAGCCTTCGCGCGGGCAGGGCCAGGCGCCGCCGCCGGAACGACGTCAGGCGGCGCCGCGCGCCGAGGCCGCGCCCTCGTCCGCCAGTGCGCCCGACTCGGTCGCCGCCGCGGTGTCGGAGTTCGTGACGAAGTCACAGCCGCCGGAGGCGCCCGTCTCCGAGCCCGCGTCCGCCTCGGTCGCCGAATCCATCGTCCGCGACGTCCCCGCGGGCAATCCCCTCCCCGTGTGGGAGCGCATCATCGGTCACATCCGCGAAGCCCGTCCCGCCCTGGCGGCGGTGCTCGAGCACGGTATCCCCCTCTCCATCGACCGCGACAGGCTCGTCGTCGGCTTCCCCTCCGGCTCCTTCTTCGGCAAGCAGGCCGAGACCCAGGAGTCCAGGGAGGGGATCGCCGAGGGCGCGGCGAAGGTGATCGGCGCGTCCCCCGAGATCGTCATCCGTTTCACCGAAGAGGCCGAAAAGAAAGGCCTCAGCGTCGCCGAGGCCAGCGCCCGAGAGCGCACGGACCTGCGCGAAGAGAGAAAGCGCGAGGCCCTCGCCCACCCCCGGGTCCAGGAGGCCCTCCAGAATCTTTCCGGAGGGCGCTGGAAACGTGAAGGTGCGCGTGGACCTCGATTGAGTCACCTTAGCCCGAGCTCCAAAGCGGAGAGGGAGAACGCATGAAGTTCCGTGGTGGAATGGGAGAGTTGATGCGCCAGGCGAGCCGCCTGCAGCGCAAGATCGAAAAGCGCAAGGAAGAGCTCAAGGAGCTCACCTTCGACGCCTCGGCCGGCAACGACCAGGTGACCGTCACTGTCAACGGAGGTCAGGAGCTCGTCTCGGTCCAGATCGACCCGAAGCTCCTCGAAGGCGAGGATCTCGAGATGGCGCAGGACCTCGTCGTCGCCGCCGCCAATGCGGCGCTGGCGAAGAGCAAGGAAGAGGTCGACGCCGAGCTCGAGAAGGTCAGCGGCGGGCTGAAGATCCCCGGTTTGATCTGAGCCTTGCCCGTCGATCCCATCGCGGAGCTGACCGAGCTCTTCGCGCGTCTACCCGGCGTCGGCGAGCGCACGGCCATGCGCCTGACCTTCCACGTGCTCGGCGTCGAGCCCGCCTATGCCGCGGCGCTCGGCGAGGCGCTCGCCCACATCCACGCGCGCGTGGTGCGATGCGAGACTTGCGGCAACTACGGGGCCGAGACGAAGTGCGCGATCTGCCAGGATCCCCGTCGCGACGGAAGCGTCCTTTGCTGCGTGGCGCGCGTCCCCGATCTCGTCGCCATCGAGAAGAGCGGGACCTTTCGCGGGCGCTACCACGTGCTTCACGGGCTCCTCGCCCCCCTCGACGGGGTGGGCCCCGATCAACTGCCACTCGACGCACTTCTTTCGCGCCTCTCGGCGGAGGGGGTGCGCGAGGTGGTGGTGGCCACACCGCTCAGCGTCGAAGGCGAGGCGACGGCCCTCTACGTCAGCCAGGTGCTGCGCCCGAGCGGCGTGAAGGTGTCACGGATCGCCAGTGGGGTTCCCCACGGCGGCGAGCTCGAGTTCACCGATCAGGTCACCCTCGGTCGTGCTTTCGACGGGCGCCGCGAGATCTGACGCTGCGACGCCGCGTCCACCCACCGACGTCGGCGTGATAGCCTGATTGGGAGATGGGGGATTCGGTCTCCCGTCGATCCCCGTGAAGAAAGAAGACGTTCACAAAGTGCGCGCTCAGCCGACGGAGCGCGCCAGCGGCGTGGAGAAAGCCTCGGGCCAGGCCCCTGGAATCGAAGGCCCCTCGGACATGCCCACGATGGCGTCGATGGGGACGAGTGGAACCCATCGCGCCGTCGGCGCCCGGACCTCCGCGCTCGACGTCGGTGGCTCCGCCGGCCGCTACGAGCTCTTGCGCGTCCTCGGCTCGGGAGGCGTCGGCACGGTCTACGAAGCCCACGATCCGGAGCTCCAGCGAAACGTCGCGCTCAAGGTGATGAACGTCGATGCCCCGAACGAGTGGGTCTCCTTCAAGGAGGAGGCGCGCGTCACCGCGCAGCTCGAGCATCCGTCCATCGTTCCGCTCTACGAGATGGGTGTCACCGACACCGGGCACGTCTACCTGGTGATGCGCAAGGTCGAGGGCTCCTCCCTCTCCGACGTCCTCGCCGACCTGGCGGATGGCGACCCGGCCACCCGTTCACGGTGGCCGCGGCCCCGACTCCTGCGCGCCTTCCTCCAGGTCTGCGAAGCCGCGAGCTATGCGCACTCCCGCGGAATCATCCACCGCGACCTCAAACCGTCGAACGTCATGCTCGGCGAGTTCGGCGAGACGCTGGTCCTCGACTGGGGGGTGGCGCGTACTTACGCGCGCGGCACCGATCCCGACGATGGAAGCGGCATGCTCGTCGGGACGCCGGGATACATGAGCCCCGAGCAGGCGGCGGGCCGTCCGGATCTCGATCCGCGCAGCGACGTGTGGAGCCTGGGCGCCATCCTCTACGAGCTGCTCACCTACGAGCCCGCCTATCAGGGCGACCGTCCGCTGTCGCTGCTCCTCCGCACCATGGAGGGAATGCCGACGCCTCCTCCGCGGCGGGCGCCGCGGTTGTCGATCCCCAAGGATCTCGCCGACATCTGCACTCGCGCCCTCGCGACGGAGCGCGACGATCGCTACCAGAGCGCGAAGGAGCTGGCGGAGGCGCTTCAGGCCTTCCTCGAAGGCACCGAGCGCCAGCAGAAAGCCGAGGAGCTTCTCGCGCGGGCCGGTGAGGTGTGGAGCCACTACCTCGAGCTCGGTCAGTCGCGCGACGAGCTGCGCGAGAAGGAGAAGCGCTTCGCCGACTCGGCCGACGCCTGGTCACCCCTGTCCGAACGACGCGAGCTCCTCGACGTACGCGACGAGCTCGAGCGGCTCGAGCCCACGCGCGCGCGCGCCTTCGGTGAGTTCATCGCCCTCTGTGAAAAGGCCCTGGCCTACGCACCCAGCCACGGCGGCGCCCGGGCGGCGCTCGCCGGTGCCTACTGGGAGCGCCTGGGAGAAGCGGAAGAGGCGCGTGATGCCGCCTCCATCGCCTATTACCACGACCGCGTCTCGAACTTCGACGACGGCTCTTTCACCGCGCTCCTCGAAGGCATCGGCTCGGTCTCGCTCACCACCGAGCCGGCCGGCGCCAAAGTGTTCTGCGAGCGCTTCGAAAAGCGCGGGCTCACCTACCGTCTCGTCGATCGCGAGGAGCTGGGCGAGACCCCGATCTCGCGCGTCTCGCTCGAGATGGGATCCTATCTGCTCACGCTCGAGTCCGAGGGCCACGAGCCCGTGCGCTACCCGGTTCGGATCGATCGCACCGAGCATCGCGACCTCACGCGGACACCGATCCGATTGCTCGACGACGAGACCATCGGGAAGGGCTTCGTCTACGTACCCGCCGGACCGTTCCTCTGCGGGGGTGACGCGGAGGCGCCCGGCTCGGCCCCCCCCACCGAGGTGTGGCTGGACGCCTTCTGCGTCGCGGTGTTCCCGGTGACCATGGAGCAGTACACCGAGTTTCTGAACGGCCTCCACGAGTTGGATCCGGCGGAGGCCTGGCAGCGGTGCCCGCGCTCGGAGTCGAGCTTGAGCGTGTCGGAAGGGCAGTATTTCAAGCGCCCCAAGAGCACGGGCCACTACGAGCTGCCCGAGACCGGACCGGACGGGGCGCCGTGGGATCCGCGTTGGCCCGTCTTCGGGATCAGCTGGCACGACGCCGTCGCCTACTGCAACTGGGCGTCGGAGCGCGACGACGTGAAGTATCGTCTCCCGCTCGAGCAGGAGCTCGAGAAGGCCGCGCGTGGCGTGGACGGACGCTTCTATCCCTGGGGCGATGGTTTCGACCGGACCCTCTGCAAGATGGGCGACAGCCGCCGCGGGCCGCCCCGCCCCGAGCCGGTCGGCGCGTTCCCCAACGACGTGTCGATCTACGGTGTGCGCGATCTGGGCGGCTCGATGCGGGACTGGTGCGGCGACCTCTCTTTCGACGGGGACACCACGCTCCGACCGGTGCGCGGCGGCAGCTGGAACTACGACCCCCGCTTCTGTCGCTCGGCCACGCGCCTCGGACGCGCGCCGTGGCGTATCTTCGCGTACAACGGTTTCAGACTCGCCCACGACGTGTGAGTCGCTTTTCTTTCTCAGAGGTGTTGGATGAGCTCGTTCGGATGTAGCGCCAGGATCGCGACGTTGGCCCTCTTGCTGCTCGCCGCCTGCGCCAGCGGCCGGCGTGCCGGCGGTCCTCTGGACGGCGCGACCGACACCGGCGGCGGGGGCTGCCCGGCGCCCGCGACGCTCTGCGGCTCGGCTTGCGCCGATCTCATGACCTCGGCGGCCAACTGCGGCAGCTGCGGCAACGCGTGCGATCCGGGACAGCTCTGCAGCGGCGGGGTGTGCGGCGCGGGTTGTCCGGGGACCCAGATGAGCTGCGACGGTGCGTGCATCGACGTCAACGCCGATCCCATGAACTGCGGCGGTTGCGGCAACGCGTGCCCCTCCGGTCAGGTGTGCAGCCGGGGCGCGTGCGCCTCGGACTGCGCGACCGGCGAGACCGCCTGTGGGGGCGCCTGCATCGACACCGGGAGCGATCCGGCGAACTGCGGCGGCTGCGCCGTGGCGTGTCCGGTCCCCGCGGGGTCCGTCGCCGCCTGCATGGGTGGGGTATGCAGCTCCACCTGCGACGCCATGCACGCCGATTGTGACGGCGACGCGACCAACGGCTGCGAAGTCGACATCTCCGCCGATGCGATGAACTGTGGCGCGTGCGCGACGGTCTGCCCCGACGAAGACGGCGGTGTCGGCGCCTGTAGCGCGGGTGTGTGCGGCCTGATGTGCACCGCCGGCCTCGGCGATTGCGACGGCGACACGATGACCGGCTGTGAGACCGACGTGACCAGCGACACGATGAACTGCGGCATGTGCGGCAACGCCTGCGCTGCCCCGGCCAACGCCACCGCGAGCTGCACAGGCAGCGCCTGTGGATTCACCTGTGACACCGGCTGGGCCGACTGCGACATGGACCCGACCAACGGTTGCGAGATGGACGTGTCGAGCGACGAGTCCAACTGTGGCGGCTGCGGGGTCACCTGCGACCCGGGGGTCATGTGCACCGGCGGAAGCTGCGGCGTCAGCTGCTACACCGGAACGCCTCGGATCCTGGTGTACAGCCCCGGCGGCACGACCGCGACCACCAGCTTGGGCGCGGGTGCGACGGTCACGGTGGTGACAGAGGCCATGTGGCGCACCCTCACCACGGCGGACTTCGGCATGTACGACATCATCTGGATCGGGGGCGCGAGCTGCAGCGGCAGCCTCGACGCGACCTTCGGCCCGCTCGAGGACACCATCGCCGCGTGGGGCCCGGCCGTCACGGGCCGCGTCCTGGTCTTCGCCGGTGACCCCGACTATCACGGAGGCGCCGCCGCGAACGCGTTCTTCCAGTCCGCAGCGAACTGGCTCAAGGAGCTTGGGCGCAACGCCGACGGCGGTCGGACCAGCCTGTACTTCTCCTACGGGTGCAGCTTCTACAACTCACCGGGCTACTCCGCAGCGATCCACGGCTCGCCCGAGAACATGACGTCCGTCTTCGGAACGCCGATCTCCGGCTCGTACGAAAACCCCTGCGCGTCGGTGACCCGCACCGCCGTGGGCACGAGCCACCCGGTGCTCTCCGGCGTGGCGGGCTTCTGGAGCTGCCCCTTCCACGGCGCCTTCGCGACCCACCCAACGGACTTCGACGTCCTGGTCACGGCGGACACCAGCGGCTACCCGGTCATGATGGCGCGAGACGCCACGGTGACCTGCACGCCGTGAGCAGAGCAAGGGCACGTAGTCCCGGCTTCGCGCCACCTGCGCTGCGCACGCCCGGCGCGTGGGCTTCGCCCACACTCCGGGCCGCGCTTCGCTACGGTGGCGCCAAGCCTTGTGTGGGCGGGGCCAAGGCCCCGCTTGGTCAAAATCCGGGGTCGGAGATTACGCGGGGGCGCATCATGGCGCTGCGCATCATGGCGGCGCGCCGCATGCGGGCGGTGCGACGGCGCATGACGCTCGCGGACCGCGCCCGCATCACCGGGGCTGCGGCGGCCACCTCGACCTCGGCCTCTTCTTCGGTTTCGGCCACGACCTCGCCCTGCTCCGCACCCTCTTCTTCGAGCGCTCCGGTCTCGGTCTCTTCGGCCTCGGCCTCCGCAGCCGCGGCCTCGGCGGCGGCCGCCTCTTCCGCCGCCGCGGCTTCCGCAGCCCGCGCCTCCTCGGCCTCGGCCTCGGCGGCCAGGGTCTCGGACTCTTCGCCCTGCGCTTCGGCGGGCGTCTCGTCGGGCAACGACTCGTAGCTGGGCGCTTCGCTGACTGGCGTCTCGTCGTCACCGCCGCTCGAGGCGACGACGATGAGAAGCAGGATGACGATCGCACCCGCGATCCCCCCGCCGATCAACTTCATGTTCGGACGGGTCGTGGGGATGGTGGGCTCGAGCGGCACGTCGTCCGCGTCGGGGACGATGGGCGCGAGGAAGGGATCCTCTTCTTCCTCGGCGGCTTCGGTCTCGACCTCGTCCAGAACGGGGGCGGGGGCGGCGGCGGCGAGCGCCGCGGGCGGCGGCGGCGGTGGGGTGCTCTTCGGCGGCACCGGCGGCGGCATCGACTTGGGAGGCGACGGCGGCGGCGGCGCCTCGATCTCCTCGGCGTCCGCGAGCGAGAATCCGCCCAGGCTCTTCCGAAGTCCGCTTCTCCTCGCCCTCCGCCGGCGGCTCTTCTTCCGCTTCTTCGGAAGCGGCCTCGATCTTCTTCGACGCCGGGGGCGGGAAAGCGGCGGCCTTGGGCGACTTCGGGACCTTCGGCGCCTTCGGGGACAGACCGAAGGGCGCCTTCGGCTTCGGCATCACCGGGGCCTTCTTCTCGGGCTTTTCCGCCTCTTCCTCGGCTCCTGCGGCCTCGGCGGCATCGTCAGAGGCAGCCTCGGCGGCGGGAGCTTCGGCCTGGCTCTCCTCGGGCGCCTCCGCGGAGGCCTCGGCCTCTTCCGGCCCGTCCGTCGCCTCGTCCTCCTTGGCGGCGGACTTCACGGCTGGCGCAGGGACGGCCGCAGCCGGCGCGCCGATCCCGGGCGTGGTCTGCGCGACGGCGGAGGAGCGCTTGGCGCTCAGGCCACCACCGGCGGGCTTCGGTACCGCGAAGCCCGACCCCGCCTCGAGCGCCTTCGCCTTCTCCTCGAGCAGCTCTTCCGAAGGCGTGAGGCTCCGGCGACCGTGGGCGAGATCGAGGTCGGCGATGCGTGACGAGAAGCTCAACGCCGACTTGAGGGAGCGATGCAGCGCCTGCGCGTTGCCCGGCCGTCGCTTGATCTCGCTCTGAAGGCATCGATCGACGAGCGCGGCCATCGTGCCCGCGACCTCGCGACGGAGCTTCTGCGTCGGCACGACCTTCGAAGACGAAAGCGACTCGCGGATCTCGTCGACGCTGGTCCCGTGATGAGGGAGCTCGCCGGTCAGGGCGTCGTAGAGGATCGCGGCCACGCCGTAGAGATCGTCGGTGGCCTCCGGCCCACGCTTGGCGTCGCTCTGCTCGGGCGCCGCGAAGGCGAGGGAGCGCAAGAGCGATTCAGCCTCGGGATCCTCGGGCTCGTGAAGGCCGGCGCGAATGAATGCGCGGTTGAGGCCCCAACCGATGATCTTGGGCACCTTCTCTCCGCCGACATCGGCGAGGAAGACGTTACCCGGCTCCATGTCGCCATGGGCGATGCCCGCACCGTGCGCGGCCTCGAGCCCCTCGAGGGCGCCCATCAACCACTCCACCGCCTCGCGAATCGACGCCTTGGCGTCGGCGTCGTCCATGAACGCGATCAGCGGTCGCCCCTCGAGCTTCTCGATCGCCGCGTAGGGTCCACCCTCGTCCGTCTGTCCTCGGTCCAAGACCTTCACGAGGTGGGGGGAGTCGAGACCATGGAGCGCCTCGTAGGTCTTCTCGAAATGCGCCTTCAGATCCTCGGGGGCGTCCTCTTCCAGGACGACGACCACGACCGAGCGGCCGCCCTCGTTGTCGAGGGCCTCCCAGACCGCCCCGACCTCGGTCTCTCCGAGGGGAACGCGCAGCTGGTATCTCTCGGAAAAATCAGCCATTCGACCTGCAGTGTAAGATACACGCCAGCCGGGGTGGAGTTTGGGTGGTTTCGGGGCTTTGTTGCCCCAATTCGGGGCTGTTCAGGCGCCCTGCGCCTCTCCTTCGGGCCGAACGCCGCCGAGCGCGCCCGCGAGTTGGAGCAGCGGGTGGTGGTTCCAGACGTCCCGCCGAACGTTCGCGGGCACGATCTGTCGCAGATCGCGGTGATAACGGACCAGGTCGTACCAGGGGACCCCGTAATTGAGGTGGTGCTCGAAGTGCAGGCTGATGTTGAAGGGCATCAGGAAGAAGCGACCGGGGAAGAAGGTCGAGCGCGACCGCAGAAACGGGTCCTCCTCGCGCCCGATCGCGCCGCCGTGCTCGAGCGAGCCTTTGACGTGATTGAACGCCACGATCACGTGGATGCCCAAAAAGGCGGCCAGCGCCGAGGCCCACCCGCAGGTCGACGTCAGGAGCGTCAGCGCGATCGCCCAGACCACCACGAAGCCAACGATGGCCGAGGTGGTGCTCCCCGACTTGCCCCCGGACTTCTTCTTTCGAAAGACGGTGCGCTCGAGAAAGAGAAAGCCGGGAACGAACACGCACGCGAGGACGCGCCGGAGCAGAACCTTCCCGGTGAGCGTGTTGTGCGCCTGCGGATCGTTGGGCTCGAGCGGCCTCACGTGGTGCTCGAGGTGACCGACCTCCCAGTGCTTCGGATAGTGCGTCGCAAAGAAAACTGCGACCGACCAACCAGCCGCGCGGTTGAAGGCGTCGCGGGCGCGGCGGTTCTTGCTGATCAAGAACATCCCGTGGGAGGCCTCGTGCACGACCAACACGAAGAGGGCGAAGTAGGTGTTGCCGAAGGCATAGGCCGCGAGCGGCACGTAGAGCGCGGGATGGACCACCTTCCCCGCCCAGGCGATCACCACCAGGAGCAGGACCAATGCGGTCGTGGCCCCGAGGTTGATCGCGTTGTGGAGCAGGGGGCTCTTGGTCCGGACGTGGTAGCGCTGTCCGGCGAGGATGGCCTCGCGAATCCACGCGGGCCGCTCGGAGGCCTTTGTCCCCTTCTCCACGTTTGTCCTCGGCCGAAAGGCCTCGCACATGTGGGCCGAAGCGGCAACCCGTGGCGAGGCGGCGACAGCCTGCTAAGAGTGGGCGGTCGATGCCGGTCTGGCTGCGAAAGACGCTCGCCGCGCTCTCCTTCGTCATGTTTTTCGGCGCGGGGATCACCGCGAGCTTGCTCTTCTTTCCGTTCCTCCTGCTGCTCACCTTCAGCCGGGAGCGACAGCGGGATTTCGTCAGCCGGTGGATGTCGCGGGCCTACCCCCTCTTCATGTGGTGGCTCAAGGTCGCCGGTCTCATCGAATACCAGCCCCTTTCGCTGCCTCCCGACGTCCCACGAGACCGTCCCTACGTCCTCATCGCCAACCATCCGAGCCTGATTGACGTCCTCTTCTGCCTGGGCTGGCTCGAGGGGCTGACCACGGTGGTGAAGGCGGCTTGGTACAAGGGGTGGATCCTGAGGTGGGTGGTGAAGTCCACTCATTACATCGCGGGACCGGGCCTGCCGGGGGACGAGGGAGACTACGAGCCCGCGCTCGAGCGGATGGCCGAAGCGATTCGGGCCGGCCGACCCGTGGTCGCCTTCCCCGAGGGCACGCGCTCTCCGCCCCACGAGCTGCTCCGCTTCCACCGCGGCCCCTTCGAGGTGGCCTGCCGGACGGGTGTTCCCCTGGTGCCGCTCTTCATCGGCATCGACAACCCGGGGCTCACCAAAGGCGTCCCGCTCCCCAACGCGAAGATGCGCTACACCTTCGACTGGCTCCCCTGGGTCGACTGCGGAGCCGAGGACGTCCAGGCCCGCAAGCTCAAGGGCCGCTATCACCGGCTCTACGCCGAACGACACGAGCGCTTCCTCCGCGAGCTCCGAGGCACGACGTCGGAAGAGCCCCTGCCCGTCCTCTCCGACTCTGTCTGAGCGCGCTCAACGCCCCGAAGGCACCATCGCGCGCACCTGCCACTCCGTCAGGTAGATGCGCTCCTCGGCGCTCTTGAGCTGGAGGCGAACGGCGCTTGCGGTGAGACAGGCGATCAGGAGCGAGCTCGTCGCCGAGAGCGTGACCAGCACCAGGCTGGGCACCTCGCGAAAATCGAGCGCACCGGGAAAGAGCGTGATCGCGCCGCCTTCGAAGGCGAAGGTCGCCGGGACGATCCCCATCGCTTCGAGCGCGATCGGCCCGGCGATGAAGACGATGCCCACGGCGATGGTGGCCACGCGCCAGCGGCCCGCGAAGAGCAAGGTGAACCCGACCGCGTTGGCGATGAGCGACGGCGCCGTCAGGAGCAGCGGCCCGTAGAAAGGCCACGTGCAGAGGAACATCGTGCTGCTGGCCAGCATGAGCACGCCGACGAAGTCGATCGAGACCTCCGGCTTGGTGGAGGCGTACGCGCTCATGGCGGTGCACACCGCGGCCAGCCCGAAGAACGCCGCGAAGGGCGCCACGTCGCGGACGCCGTGCCACATGAGGAGGGGGATGAAGAGAAAGAGCGAGCCATAGGCGAGCGCCGCCAGACGCCCGACGCGCGCGAGCTGCTGCTGCTCGAAGCTCCGGAGCTTTTCGTCGACCGCCGCCGGCCGCTCTCTCGGCGGCGTCGCCAGAAGCTCGGCGAGCATCCCCACCGCCTGGTCGTTTTCGGGATCGAGGGCGAGCGCCCGCCCGAGCTCCTGCATCGCGACGCGTCGCGCCTCCAGGGTCTCGCTCCCCGCCTCGCCGGCGCGCGCCGCGTGCTCGCGCGAAGCCTCGCGACGCAGCTCCGCATCCCGCTTGCCCTTGAGCCACCCCTCCACCGCGTCGTGCAGCGCGCGCGCAGTGGCGAAGCGATCGGCGGGATCGCGCGCGGTCGCCTTTTCGCAGATCGCGTCGAGCTCGGGCGGCACCTCGCGCTCGGGCGCCCGCTTGGAGGGACGGCGCTCCGTGCCCGCGATGGTGGAGGCGAGGATCTGCGCGAACGAGCCCTGGTGCAGCGGCACGAGCGTGAGGATGTCGAAGAGCACGGAGCCGAGGGCGTAGACGTCCGAGGGCGCGCCCAGGTCGCGCTCATCCGCGGCACTGTTCCGGGGACATGTATCCCGGCGTGCCGAGGAGCGCTCCGGCGGCGGTCTGCCCACCGCTGGGCCGGCCGTCGGCGCGCGCCCGCTTCGCGAGGGATGTCGTCGGCGCGAGGAGCTTGGCCAGCCCCCAATCGACCAGGTAGACCTCGCCGAAGTCGCCGAGCATCACGTTCGCGGGCTTGATGTCGCGGTGCAGGACCCCGTGCTGGTGGGCGTAGTCGACCGCCAGACAGAGCTGGGCGAAGATCGAAACCAGCCGGTGAAGGTCGTACTCGGCCGTGGTCGCAGCGACGCCGGTCTTCAGGTCGGACAGCACCTCCTCGAGCGTCCGGCCGCGCACGCGCTTCATCGTGAAGTAGACGGCGCCAGCTTCGTCCACGCCGAGGTCGTAGACCGGGAGCACGGCCGGGTGCTCGAGCTGGCCCTGCACGCGCGCCTCGCGGACGAAGCGCGCCATCGCGGATGCGTTGTTTCCGCGGCTCCCCTTGAGCTTCTTGAGCGCGATGCGCCGCCCGACTTGGACATCTTCGCAGAGGAGCACCGTCCCCATCCCGCCCTCGCCCAGCGTCCCGAGATCCGTGTAGCGCTGCTTCGGCGTCAGGGGCACCGGCGCCTGCACCGATGGAGTGAGCGGTGCGCGCGAAGGATCGGGGCCGTGGTCGTCCACGAGGGTCTGATTGTCGTCCATGACGCCGCCATCCTACTCCGTGCGACACTGCCGTCGTGCATCGCCAGGGCCCCATTCTCGTCCTGACGCTCGTCGCCTGGGCGCTCATGCCCGAGCTGACCGTGTGGTCACTGGTGCTCGCCTACGCCCTGGCCTGGGCCCTGGTCAACGTACTGTCCATCGCCAGGCCCTCGCTCTTCGGGCTCTCGGGTCTTCAACGGCTCGGGATCGGGGCGGTGATGGTGGCGTTTCCCCTCGTCTCCATCGCCTCGCGCTTCGAGACCCTCCTCGACACCGAAGGGCTGACGGGGAGCGCGGAGAGCGCGGAGGACCGGTGGCGGCTCGAAGACACCCCTTCGATCTTCCCCGCCGTGGTCTTCTTCGATCACCCGCAGACCTTCTACGTGCACGCGCCGGCGGCCGGCACCGTCCTCTTCCGCGCGAGCGAGAGCGCGGACCCCGCCGCCGGCACCTCCCTCGGACACGGGCTCTTCCGGATCGCCTACGACCCCGCGCTCCACGGGCCGCCGGCGGCCGATGGTCCCATCGAGGTCGCGCTCGAGATTGATGGCGCGACGCACCTTCGTCCCGCGGTCGGCGTTCAGCCCCGACCACACCCGCGCTGGCTCCACGGGTCGGCGGACAGGCGCCTCGCCGCGACCGTGAGCGAGGAGACCGACGAGCTGATTGTGGTGGAGAAGGGCGGCCTGGTCGCGCGCATCGACGTCGGGGACGCGCCCACCGATTGTGCTTTCGTCGACGATCGGCGCGTCGCGGTGGCGCATCGCCATACGGACATGCTCTTCGTGGTGGACGTCCTCAGCGAGACGATCCTCGCGCGCATCCCGCTGAGCGCTCATCAGGTGCGCGTCGCCTCGGCGCCTGCGACTGGAACGCTCGCGGTCGCGGTCCATGGGCCAGAGCCCGGCGTGTTCCTGGTGGACGTGGAGGCGGGCTCGGTGCGCGACTTCCTGCCGATCGATGCGGACTGGCTCGCCTTCGCGCGGGACGGGCGCACGCTCCTCGTGAGCTCGACGAAGCGCGCGACTCTCGAGCGCTTCGACCTCTCGCCGCCCCCCGTAGGGCGGCAGACGCTCCTGCTCGGCAGGCCCGCCGTCACCCTCGCGGTCGCACCCGACGGAAGCCACGCGATGATCGCCACCACCGACTACCGGGCGGATGGCTCCACGCACTACGGCAACCACTTCGTCCAGGACCAGCTCCTGACGATCGACGTGCCGTCCTTCACGGTGGTCGACCAGGAGCTCACCGCTCGCCGCTCGTCGCGCCAGGCCAGCGGCGGCGACGTGGACCGCGGCGGATCGCCCATGGGGATCGAGCTCGGCTTCGGGGGCTGGGCGCGGATCGCCTTCGCCGGAACCTGGGAGGTCTGGACGCTGGGCCTCGGCCCGCGGCCCGAGATCATCGACACACCGGAGCTCTCCGCGCCCCACTCCACATTCACCTTCGAGGGCGGGAGCTTCGCGGTCACCTCGCCCGCGGACGGAAGCATCGGGCTCTTCGATCCATCGGGGACACTCGAAGAGCTCATCCGCCTCGCGCCCGATGACGAGGCGCTCCTCGAAGAGTCCGAGCATGCGCTCGCGCGCCGGATGGGCGAGCGCACCTTCTACGAGTCGACGCGGAGCGGCATCGCCTGCCAGAGCTGCCACCTGCACGCCGACACCGATCACGTGATGCGCAACATCGGCGAGCATCGCCTTTCGCCCACGCTGAGTGTGCGCGGCGTGGCGGGCACGGCTCCCTATCTGCGCGACGGAAGCTATCCGCGCATCCGCGACCTCGAGCACCTCTCGCGGACGCTCCTCCGCGGCTTTCTCCGGCGGGCCCCCGGGCGCGCCCACACCCTCGAGGCGTTCGTGGAGGCGCTGCCGAGCAATCCGAGCCTGGGTGTGCACGCCGAGCGCGATCTGCCCCGCGAGCGGCGCGGCCTCGACGTCTTCGTACGCGCCGGCTGCCCCACCTGCCACGCCTTGCCCGCCTTCACCAACCTCGGCCAGCATCCGCTCGGCTCGCTCTTCCCGGGCCGCGCCGCCGCGCTCGGCGCGGACGCCATCCTCGACGTGCCATCGCTGATCGGCGTCTCGCGCGGGGGCCCTTTCTTGACCGACGGTCGCGCCGAAGATCTCACGGCAGTGATCCACGATCGCGACGCGGCGAATCGACACGGCGACACCGAGAACCTGAGCGACGCCGAGGTGGCCGACCTCGTCTACTTCCTGGAGATGCTGTGAAGCGTCGCAAGAGACCGCCGCTCACGCTCTACGTCGCCGTCGTGGCCGTCGCCGCGGTGCTGGCGTCCGCGCTCTGGGCCGAACGCGCGACCGAATGGCCCGCCCTGCGCGATCATCTCCTCACGCGCGCGGTGGGCTGGTGCGCAGCGGTCGCCCTCGTCGCGACGCTGTCGCTCACGCCTCTCTCGCGACTCGCCAGAAGAGCGCGCCGCGTCGTTCGCTTTCAGCGCCCGCTGGGGATCAGCGCGGCCCTGCTCGCCATCCTCCACGCCCTCATCGCGCTCGGCGGTCCCCTCGAAGACGCCTGGGCGAGCGTCCTGAGCTGGCCCTACCTCCGCGCGGGGCTCCTCGCCCTTTCCATCCTCGTCGCGCTGCTCATCACCTCCTTCCCCCGGCTCACCCGTGCGCTGCGGGTGCGCCTCTGGAAGCCGCTCCATCGGCTCTCCTACGCCGCGGGGGCGCTGGTGGTCCTGCACCTCTACCTCGGCCCCTACGCGCCGCGCTGGGCGACGCTGACGCTCGCGCTGGTGCTCGCTGTCGGGCTCCTCGCGCGCCTCCTGCCGCGCCGCCGCCTCCGGAAGCCGCCCTCGACACCAGCCATCCGATGAGGGCAACATCGGCGGCCTGATGATGTCGAAGGCAGGGGGGACGCACAGCGCCGCGCGCCGTTACGCCGACGCGACGCTGGCCGCGCTGGTGGTGCTGATGGTCGGGATGATGATCGTCCCGCTGCCGACGCCGCTCCTCGACGTGCTGATCGCCAGCAACGTCTCGATCGCCGTGCTGCTCCTGCTGGTCAGCCTCTACATCGATAGCGGGCTGAGCCTCGCCTCCTTCCCGACCATCCTGCTCATCACGACCCTCTATCGCCTCGCCCTCAACGTCTCGTCGACGCGTCTGATCCTGCTCCAGGCCGACGCCGGTGACGTCATCAGCGCCTTCGGCAACTTCGTGGTGCGGGGCAACTACGTGGTCGGCGCGATCGTCTTCGCGATCCTCACGCTCATCCAGTTCCTCGTGGTGGCCAAGGGCTCCGAGCGCGTCGCGGAGGTGGGCGCGCGTTTCACCCTCGACGCCATGCCGGGCAAGCAGATGAGCATCGACGCCGAGCTTCGTTCGGGAGCGATCTCTCAGGACGAAGCGCGCAAGCAGCGCCACGCTCTGCAGCGCGGGAGCGAATTCTACGGCGCCATGGACGGCGCCATGAAGTTCGTCAAGGGCGACGCCATCGCCGGAATCGTGATCACCGTGATCAACATTCTGGGCGGTCTGGCGATCGGCATCGGCATGCGCGACATGAGCGCTACCGATGCCCTCGAGACCTACGGTCTGCTCACCATCGGTGACGGGCTCGTCTCGCAGATCCCCGCGCTCCTCATCAGCACCGCCGCCGGCCTGGTGGTGACGCGCGTCTCCTCGGAAGAGGAGGACGCCTCCCTCGGCTCGGACGTGGCGCGGCAGGTCTTCGGTGATCCGCGCGCCCTCACCATCGGCTCGGTCTTCCTGTTGGCGCTGGCGATCATCCCGGGTCTGCCCGCCGTCCCCTTCCTGGTCCTGTCGGTCGTCTTCTTCGTCGTCTCGCGGCGCCTGGTCGCCAACAAGAGCGGGCGCGAGACCAGCCAGGACACCCAGGTTCGCCTGGAAGCTGCGCGGGAGACACGCGCCAAGCGCGCGATGGTCCCGGTGGTGATCCCGGTGGCGGTCGACCTCGGGCCAGCGCTCTCCGACGCGCTCCTCGACGACGCGGGCGGCGGCCCGCTCCTCGAGGAGACCATCCCGAGCCTGAGGGACACGCTCTTCCTCGATCTGGGCATCGCCCTGCCCGGGGTGCGCGCGCGGCGGGCGCCGCATCTTCCGCCCGACACCTACGCCATCGCCATTCAAGAGATCCCGGTGGGTGGGGGCACGCTCTCGGCGGATCGATTGCTCTGTCTGCGCGATGCCGAGACCGTCCGCGCCCTCGGCATCGACGCGGACGAGGCGGTGGATCCGGTGACCGGCGCTTCGGCGTGCCTCGTCGCCGAGGACGCGCGCGAGCATCTCGAGAGCGAAGGCATCGCCTGCTACGGAGCGGGCGAGGCCATCGGGCGTCACCTCGAGCGCGCCGTGGCGCTGCGCGCCCACGACATGGTGGGCCTGCAGGAGTCGCAGGCGATGCTCGACCAGCTCGAGCGCGCCTATCCGGCGCTGGTCCGCAACGTGGTGCCGAAGCCGGTGTCGCTCCACCTGCTCACGGACGTGCTGCGCCGGCTGGTCGAAGAGGGCGTCTCGATCCGCCCCCTGCGCGAGATCCTGGAAGCGCTCGCCACCTACGCGCCGAACGAAAAGGATCCGATGACCCTGGCCGAGCTGGTGCGGGGGGCGCTGAAGCGGCAGCTCACGCATCAGCACGCCGAGGGCGGCGTCCTGTCTGTCTACCTCCTCGACCCGCTCATCGAGGAGACGGTGCGCGACAGCATCCAGCGAACCGCCACCGGCGCGTATCTCGCGATGCCGCCGGACATGGCCAAGGACGTGATCGCCGCCGTGCGCCGGGAGTGCTTCCCAGCGCCGGGCGCCGCGGCGGTGATCCTGACCCAGCCCGACGTCCGCCGCTTCCTCCGCCGTCTCCTCGAGGTCGACCTCCCCGACGCTAGCGTCCTCAGCTACCAGGAGCTGGCCCCCGAGGTGACCGTCCAGCCCCTCGGCCGCATCGGGCTCTGAGAGAAGCACGACCAGCCGCACGGGAGGGTCCCGGGGGGCATCGGCGGTCGAGAACCGTCGACGAGAATTGACCACACAGCTGCAAGCGCCGCGGAACCGATGCGTGCTCCCACCCCCCAGCACCCCACGACCGCCTCAACCCCCCGGGACCTCCCGCACGGCCTGATGTGGATCACGTGGGCGGAATAACGGCCCCGCGGGCGTCGTAGGATGCGCGTGGAGACCCTGTCCGAGCTGGCGGAGGCGCTGTCGCTGGGCGCCCTTTTGGAGATCCTTCGTACGCGCTTCGGCGGCTTCGAGCTGCTCTCCCATCACCAGCAGGGCGAGTTTCACCACGACCTCGTCTTGCGGGTGAAGGAGGTGGGAGCGCTCCCCGGCTCGGTCCTCGTCGTCAGCACCAACTGCAACGGCGGCATCAAAGAAGTCCTGGCCTTCGACGAGGTCCCCACGCCGGAGGCGCTCTGGAAGGACCGCTGTCCCACCTCCGACGAATTTCGCGGCGACCTCCCGCCGCTCCGCGGCCGCGCCCGCACGGTCCACTGGTTCGACCCCTGTGAGCTCCTGAGCCCGGACGCCCGAAGCGAGCTACGCCCCGAGCACCGGCGCCGCGCCCACGGCGGCGGCTGGGAGCCGGCCTGACCCGCGGGTCCCGCTCTCTTCTGTCCCCAGACGCCGTCGTCCCCAGCGTCCCAGGTCTCGCCGCCGTGGACCCCCTCCGAGAACTCTCTGCCGCAGCCCGGTGTGAACGCGTGGTCACGCACGAGGGGCTGAGAGCCGAATTATCGTAGGATCGTGGTGGATACCCCCGTGGCATCATGCTTGCGTAAGAGTCCCTCCGTGATGCGCCGCTTTCCCATGACAGCCATCCTGACCCTGCCCGCGTTGGCTGGGTTTCTCCTCTTGGCCGCCCCCAAAGCCGAGGCGCAGTGCGCGCCTGATGACGCGTTTTGCGCCTCGGTGAACGTCGGCTCCTCCTTCAACGCCCAGGCCCGCGTCCGGGTGCGAAACCGCACCCGCGTCCGGGTCGGCGTGGCCCCGCCCGTTCGCTCGGGTCAGGTGGTGGTGGTGCAGCCGGCGCAGCCGGCGCCCCCTCCCCCGCCCCCCGCGCCCGCGCCGCCGGTGGTCGTCGTTCAGCCGAGCCAGCCCGTCGCCCAGCCCATCGCCCAGCCGCAGGCGCAGACGACGGTGGTGGTCAGCGCCGGCGCCCAGCAGGGCCCGCAGGTGCAGCAGGTGCAGCAGCAGCGCCAGCCGCGACGCCCGAGCTTCGGTATCCATCCCTCGGTCTCCGGCATCATCGGCAACAACGTGCAGATGGGCGGCTTCCGCATCGGCCCGCGCTTCCGCCCGCGCAGCGGCCACTTCGCCCTCGAAGTCGACTTCGGCTACTACAGCGGCACCGACTACAACGGCCTGAGCCGCTGGGAGATGCCGGTCGGCATCAACACCCTCTTCTTCTTCAACCCGCAGCATCGCCTCCAGTTCTACGCGGTGCTCGGTCTCGGCCTCAGCTGGGGCTCGGCGAACGGCATCAACCGCTTCACCGGCAGCTTCGATGACATGAGCTTCGCCCACTTCAACGGCGAAGGCGGCCTCGGCATCGAGTGGCGCATCGCGCGCTGGTTCGCGCTGAACCTCGACGTGCGCGCCCTCATCCGGCATCGCATCTCGGACAGCTCGCAGCCGGAGTTCGTCGAGTTCGACGACTTCGGCAACCCCACCGGCCGCACCACCAACACCTCGGTCGGCGCGCTCATGAACTTCGGCGGCGTCTTCTACTTCTAAATGGCCCGACGCGGCGAGCGGCGCCGCAGACGAGCGAGGAACGTTCCCGAATCGTAGTCGTCCATCGAGTCCGTTCCAGATTTCACCGCTCTGGAACTCCTCCCGCGGCAGGGGTCCGACCTTCGGGTCGGGCCCCTGCGTCTATGTGGGACGGCGACTCACTCGTCGTCGTTGCCGAAGAGCTTCTTGAAGAAGCCGCCCTTCTTCTCTTCGGACTCGACCGCTTCCTCCGCGGAGGGAGCGGGGGCCGCTTGCTGAGCGGCGATGGGTGACTCGACGATCATGGTGGCATCCTCCTCGTCGTCTTCCATGAGGAGGTCGTCGTCGTCGAGGACGACCAGGTCGTCGTCGTCGAGCATCATCTCGAACTCGTCGTCGCCCGCTTCGAGACCGAGGGCGGCTTCCTCTTCGGCCACCACCGGGCTCGGGGCCGGAGGCTCCGAACGGGTCGGCTCCGCGTCGAGGGGCGGGGCCTCCGCCTGCACGCCGTCGAAGAGCGCGTCGAGATTGGCTTCGGCGTCGGAGGCGCCCATCGCCTCCTCCGCCGCAGCCAGGGCCGCGCTCTCCGCGTCGTTGGCCGCCAAAATCGCGTCGATCTCGGCGTCCGCCGCCAGCTCGGCCTCGGTCCTCTCTGGCTTCGTCTCGGCCGGCGGCGCCTTGCTCTGGCGCTCGATCTCGGCGACGTCGGCGACGGTGAAGACGTGAGTGGCCTCGGGCTCCTCGTCGTCGAAGAGATTGTGCTCGAGGTCGGCGGCGCTCGGCGCCGACGCGATGTCCGCGAGGGGCTCGGCGCCCGCCGCCGCGGCGAGCGCGTCGCCGTCGAAGAGGTCCGAGAGATCGCCCGTGCCGACGGGAGCCTCCTCGATCTCGCTCGCGTCGTCGGCGAAGAGGTCCGCTTCGGAGAGCGCGGGAGGCGGCGCTCCCTCGATCACGCCCTCTTCTCCGAAGAAGGCCGCCTCGGGATTGGCCGGTGGCGTCGACGGTGCGGGCGGCGCCTGGCTGTCGCCGAAGAACTGCGCTTCGAGCTCCGTATAGGAGGGCTCGGCCGCGTTGGCGGCCGGCGGGATGGTGTCGGGCGCCGACGCCGCGGGCTCGGCGTCGATCTCCGCGTCCGCCGCCATCTCGGGGTCGGGAGCCGCTGCTGGCATCGGCGGAGGGATGTCCGAATCCACCTCCTCGCCTTCTTCCATCGGCGGGGGGATCTCGGAGAACATCTCGAGCTCGTCGTCCTCTTCGGTGGACGCCGCGGACTCGGATTCAACGACGACGGGCTCGGATTCGGTCTCGGCCTCGGCGACAGGCTCCAGCGGCGTCTCCACCAACGTGCTCGGCACCCGGGCCCGCGCAGCGGCGAGGAGAGACTCGGCGTCGTCGAGGGCCGCAGCCAGCGCCTCGAGCTCCTCGTCCACCGCCGCGAGATCCGGGCGCTCGGCGTCGGCGAAACGCGCGAGGATCGTCGAGACGCGCTCGGGATCGTCCAGCGCCGCCAGCTCCTCGTCGATCGCCGAAAGCTGCTCCTCAGAGACGTTCACGACGAAAGGTTCGCCCACGGACGGCCCCGCCGTAAAGCTCTTGTCTTTTCGGTGAGGGGACTTCCGCCCCCTCCACGCTCCCCTCGGGGACTGCTTCCCCGCGGCCGACAGACAGATGCGCCAAGAGCGGGGCGGCGATACCCCTAGACGGCGCCTGTCAGCGCATAGACGCGCTCGACGGCTTCGCCCAGCTTCGACGGGTCGCTTCCGCCCGCTTGCGCGAAGTCCGCCCGGCCGCCGCCGCCGCCGCCCACGACCGCGGCGGCGTCCTTGACGATGGCGCCCGCCTGAAAGCGGTCGGTGACGTCCTTGCTGACGCTGCAGGCGAGGAACGCCTTGCCCTTCTTGCCGGCGGTGCCGACCAGCACCACGGCCGGCGCCAGCTCGTCGCGCAGCTTGTCGGCGAACTCGCGAAGCGCCTTCGGGTCACCGAGCTCGACCGTCACGCCCAGCACGTTCACGCCGTCGACCTGCACGCGCGTCCGCTTTGTAGTCGCGACCGCCGCCGCTCATCATCTTGTGCTTCAGCGCGTCGATCTCGCGCTCGAGCTCCTTTTCGCGGCCGACCAGCTTCTGGGCCTTGTCCTTGAGCTGCGCGGGCGACGTCTTGAGGAGCGCCGCGGTCTCGCCCACTTCGCGCTCGATCGCGCGCACGGCGTCGATGGCGTTCCAGCCCGTCGCCGCCTCGATGCGCCGCACGCCGGCCGCCAGCCCCGACTCCGACAGGAGCTTGAAGTAGCCGATGTCGCCCGTGCGCGACGCGTGGGTGCCGCCGCAGAGCTCGATCGAGTCCTCGCTCATCGTGAGCATGCGAACGACCTCGCCGTACTTCTCCTCGAAGATGCCGATCGCGCCCCGCGCCTTCGCCTCGTCCATCGGCAGCACGTCGGTCGTGATGTCGACGTTCGTCGAGGATCTTCTCGTTGACCAGGTCCTCGATCTCGGCGACCTGCGCGGCCGTGAGCGGTTGCGACGACGCGTAGTCGAAGCGCAGCCGATCCGGGCCGACCAGCGAGCCCTTCTGCGTCGCCTGCGGGCCGAGCACCTTGCGAAGCGCGTAGTGGAGAAGGTGCGTCGCCGAGTGGTTGCGGCGCGTCTGCATGCGGCGGTCGTGATCGACCTCGAGGGTGACCTCCTGACCGACCTCGAGGGTCCCCGCCGAGACCTTGCCGTGGTGAACGAAGAGCGAGCCCACCGGCTTCTGGGTGTCGGTCGACCTCGAAGCGCGCGTCGAAGGACGCGATCACGCCCCTCGTCGCCCACCTGACCTCCGGACTCCGCATAGAAAGGGGTGACGTCGACGAGGATCTGTCCCTCGTCGCCCTTGGTCAGCGAGTCGACCCGCTCACCGTCCTTCACCAGGGCGACGATCTGCGCCGTCGCCTCCTCGTCCTCGTAGCCGACGAAGTCCGTGTCGCCGAGGTCGTGGTGCAGGGCGTAGAAGATCTCCGAGACCGCCTCCTCGCCCACCTTGCTGCCCTTGCTCCGCTCCTTGGCCGCCGCGAGCTCCGCTTCGTAGCCCTCTTCGTCGATGCCGAAGCCGTTCTCCTCGCCGATCACGCGCTGCAGATCCAGCGGGAAGCCGTAGGTGTCGTAGAGCTTGAAGGCGACCGCGCCGGGCAAGCGCTTCTCTCCCTTCGCCTCCATCCACTCGTCATTGTCCTCGAGGATGGCGAGGCCCCGCGCGAGGGTCTCGCGGAAGCGCTCCTCCTCCTGCTTGGTCACGTCGACGATGACCGCGCTCTGCTCTTCGAGCTCGGGATAGACGTCGCCCATCCGCTGGACGACCAACAGCGCGACCTCGTGCAGGAAGGGCTCTTCGATGCCCAGGCGATGGCCGTGGCGGATCGCGCGGCGCATGACCCGCCGCAGCACGTAGGAGCGGTCCGCTTTGTCGGGGAAGATGCCCTCGGCGATCATGAAAGCGGTGGTGCGCGCGTGGTCCGCGATCACCCGCATCGAGATGTCGTCCTTCGACAGGCTCCCGCCGTACTTCTTGCCCGCGATCTTCGCCGCCAGGTCGACGAGGGGACGGAGCAGGTCGGTGTCGTAGTTGCTGGTGACGCCCTGCTTGAGCACCGAGAGGCGCTCGAGGCCCATCCCGGTGTCGACGCTCGGCGCGGGCAGCGGCGTGAGCTTTCCGTCCGCGTGGCGCTCGAACTGCATGAAGACGTTGTTCCAGATCTCGGTCCAGCCCTTGCCGTCGATCCCCGGCTCCTCGTCGAACTTCGAGACGTCCGCCTCGCCTTCGCCGATGAAGTAGAAGATCTCGCTGCACGGACCGCAGGGCCCGGTGTCGCCCATGGACCAGAAGTTGTCCTTGGCGCCGCAGCGCATGATGCGCTCCGGCCCGAAGCCGCTCACCTCGGCCCAGATCTTCGCCGCCTCTTCGTCCGCCGGGAGCTCGTCGTCACCGCCGAAGATGCTGACCACCATCCGGCTCTGGTCGATCTCCATCACCTCGGTGAGGAACTTCCACGCATACTCGATGGCCTCGCGCTTGAAGTAGTCGCCGAAGGAGAAGTTCCCGAGCATCTCGAAGAAGGTGTGATGACGGGCGGTGACGCCGACGTTCTCGAGGTCGTTGTGCTTGCCGCTGATGCGGATGCACTTCTGGCTCGTCGCGGCCCGCGAGTAGGGCCGGACGTCCTTGCCGGTGAAGACGTCCTTGAACTGCACCATCCCCGCGTTGGCGAACATCAACGTCGGGTCGTTCGCGGGCACGATGGGCCCCGAGGCCACGCGCTCGTGGCCACGCTCGGCGAAGTAGTCGAGGAACGCCTTTCGGATCGCCTTCGAATCCATGATGCGGGTCTAATAACGCCGACCGGCGAGGATGTCGATCGCTCCCCTGCCCGTGCCCCTGCCCGTGCCCGTGCCCGATCTCACGCCTAACGAAACGCGTACCCGATCGACAGATACAGGCGAATGTAGTTGTCGTTCACCGGATCCTGGATCCCCCCGGTGACCACGTCGGGGTCGGCGGGATCGGACGGCCAGGGCTCCCAGGGATCGGTGGGGCTGCAGCCGGTGGAGGGGTCCACGCAGCGCGTCTGGCCGCGCCACGCGGTGGAGAAGACGAAATACTCGAAGCTCAGTCCGAGGAAGACGCCCTCGGCGATGTAGGGCATCTCCGTCGTCAGATCGATGCCGAGCTGAAAACCGCTCGAGCCCCCCGTCTGCAGTCCCCAGATGTCGCGGGCGTTCTGGCCGACGTCGAGGCCGGCGTTGTAGCCGAGGCGAAGCCCCGCGGTGAAGTAGATGGGGACCAGGGCATAGTTGATGCCGCCGCCGAGGTGGATGTAGCTGTACTGGATCGGCGGGATGACGCTCGGGCGCTCGAGCTGCATGAGCGCGCCGGGATCCAGAAGGAAGCCGAAGATGCCGTAGCCGACGTCGGCCCAGATCATCGGCGCGCCGCGCTTGTCACCGAAGCGGAAGCGACCCTGGGCGCCGACGTACATCGCCCACTGCTCGGTGCCGACATCGATGCGATCCTGGTCGGTGGTGCAGGGACCCGTCTGGGGGCATCCGCGCGAGGTCAGGCCCACGGAGTGGCGGAGCTCGAAGATCGCGCCGAACCAGGGGATGGGTTGGTCGTCGGGGATCGCGCCGGGGAAGAAGCCCATGCGGAAGCCCACCTCGCCGCCGCCGAGGCCCGCGCTGGTGTAGCTGCGCACCTCGTCGAGCTCGGCCGGCCCCATGGGGTCGCGGCCGTTGTTGAGGACGCGCGCGTTGGCGGTCATCCCGCGATGCAGAAAGCCGCCGAGGAGCTCGATGGTGAGGAAGTCGAAGGCCGAGCCGGGATCGACCGGCTCGGAGTCCTCTTCCTCTTCGTCTTCCTCGCCCGGGATCTCTTCGTCGTCGTACCCCTCGTCGTTCTCTGCGCCGCCGTAAGCCCAGTGGTTGGGGTTGGCCTGTGCGTTGTCGTTCTGGTTCGACGCGGGGCCCGGGGACTGGGCGCTCGACAGATGCGGCTCGAGCCGGCGGTAGCCGTTGCGCCGGATGGCGCCGAGGCTGGACACCGTGCGGCCACCCCAGCGCTCGCGGCCGAGGGTCGCGCCGTCGGCGCCGTTGATCACTGTCACGACCGCGGACCAGCGGCGTCGCCGGCGGCTGACCCGCCCTTTGACGAAAGCCGTGACGTTCAGTTGTTGGGCGATCTGGGGATAGTCGTCCTCACGCAATCGATTGGCGCGCAAGCCCAGCTCCGCGGCGGCGGCCTCCACCTCGGCGCGCGGCACGATCTCGATCGAGCCTTCGTTGCTGAGGGCTTGAACGACGTATCCCCGAACGCGGCCACTCTGCGGACCGTGGAAATTCTCTACGACCACGCGGGTCTGCGCCGATGCCTCCCCCACCGCGAGGAGGAGCGTGAGGGCGGCCGAGAGCGCCAGGGCGAAGGCGTGGAGGCGAGAAGGAAGCAGCGACATCGAGGGGTGAGGGGGGATGGCAGGCCCCTGGAATTGCGGGACGCGTCCGGAGGGTAGCAAGGGCCGCACCGGCCCGGAAAGCTTGCCGCGCTCCGCAGCGCACTGTACAACTGTTCAGAGTCGTCCTCCGTCAGTCCTGAGCAACCGAAGGCGTCTGAGGTCGATGAGTCGTGGGGCCGTTCGCCCCGCGGAGGAGCGGTGATGCTGACCTGTCTTCGGGTGAAGGATCTGGCGATCGTGGACACGCTCGAGCTCGAGCTCGGGCCCGGCCTGACGGTTTTGACCGGCGAGACAGGCGCGGGCAAGAGCATCCTGGTCGATGCCCTCGAGCTGGTGCTCGGCGCGCGCAGTCGGCCGGAGCTCGTGCGCGCCGGCGCCGAAGCGGCGGAGGTGGAGGCGCTCTTCGATCTCGCCGACGCGCCCGAGGTGCGGGGGCGCTTCGTCGCCGCCGGCTTCGACGTGGGGGACGAGCTTGTGGTCCGTCGCATCGTCCGGGCGACAGGTCGCAGCCGGGCATACCTCGATGGTCGCCTGGCGAGCCAGAGGCAGCTGGCGGACCTCGCGCGCGGTCTCGCGACGATCTCGTCGCAGCACGAGCATCATGGGCTGACGGAGCCGCGGCAGCAGCTCGAGCTCCTGGACGCCTTCGCGGGCGCGGAGAATCTGAAGAAGGAGATGCGCGACGCGCACGACGCCCTCGCTCTCGCACGCGACGCCCTCGCCGACTTCTCGCGCCGTGCCGCGGGCCGGGCCGAGCGTGAGGACTTCCTGCGCTTCGTGCTGCGCGAGATCGACGAGGTCGCGCCGGAGGAAGGCGAGGACGTGCGTCTCGAGGAGGAACATGCGCGTCTCGCCCACGCCGAACAGCTGATGCAGGTGACCGAGGGGGCCGAGGACGCGCTCCTCGGGAGCGATGCGTCCATCAGCGGCGCGCTCGCACGCATCGCCGAGTCGCTGTCGCAGGCCGCCCGGCACGACGCGCGCCTCGGGAGCTGGGCCTCGCAGCTCGACGACGCGCGGGCGCTGATCGAGGACGTGGCGGGGGAAGCGGCCGCGTACGCGCGGCGGACGCCCGCCGACCCGGCGCGTCTCTCCTGGTTGGACGAGCGCGTGGGGCAGCTGCGGCGCCTGTCGAAGAAGCACGGGGGCGATCTCTCCGCGGTGATCGCGCGGCGGGACGAAGCGCGGGAGGAGCTCGCGCTGCTCGGGCGCCGCGAAGCGCACGCAGAAGCGCTCGAAGAGGCGGTGACCGCGGCCGAAGCGGAGGCGCGCGACAAGGCGCGGGCGCTTCATCGGCTCAGGACGCGCGCCAAGAAGCGCCTCGCGCGGGCGATCTCCGGGGAGCTCGAGTCGCTCGGCATGGGTCAGGCTACCTTCGAGATCGCCGTGCACGAGGCGCCGCTGGGGCCGACCGGCGCCGATCGCGTCGAGCTGGTGGTGGCGCCCAACGCCGGCGAAGCGGCGATGTCGCTCTCGCGGGTAGCGAGCGGCGGCGAGCTCTCCCGGGTGCTCCTGGCGATCAAGCGGGTCCTGAGCGACCGCCAGTCCGGGGGACTGCACGTCTTCGACGAGATCGACACCGGCGTGGGCGGCATCGTCGCCGAGCGCGTCGGCAAGAAGCTCAAAGAGGTCGCGCGCGATCGCCAGGTCCTGTGCATCACCCACCTGCCTCAGGTCGCGGTCTTCGCCGACGCGCATTTCCACGTCGAGAAGGCGATCGAGCAGGGACGCACCGTCAGCCGCGTCCAGGCGCTGTCCGGCCGCGCCCGCCTCGACGCCCTCGCCCAGATGCTCGGCGGCGCCCGGGTCACCAAGAAGACCCGCGCCGCCGCCGCCGAGCTCCTCGAGCAAGCCCGCGCGGCGTGAACTCGACGCCGCCCTCGCGCAACGTACCGACGTGGGGAGGATTCTGCTGTCGGCGTCGGTGGTGATGTGGGTCTTCGCCGCACCTGCGGCGGCGCAGATCCAGACGCGGCCGGCCGGTGACCGTCTGCTCGACGCACATGGGGACGTCCAAGCGCCGCCCCCACCCACCGAAGAGGCGCCCGGCGGTGGCGAAGGCGGCGAGGACATCGACCTCTTGCCCACCCTCCCCCTCGCAGAGGCCGCGGGCTGGACGCTCGCGCGCGAGCCCTTCGATCGACGAGGGCGGGCCGAGGATGCGCTCGAGCGCTACTTCGATCAGGGCATCCGCGACGATCGCGTGGCGTCGGGAGACGTCGACGGCTGGTACTTCGAGATGCGTCGCCGCATGCGCCGCGCCTTCGTCCCCGACATGGCCGAGGCGGAGCGCGAACGACGCGCGGGGATGAACCCCCTCGCGCGCTTGATCGACGAGCTCGGCCGCTACCGCAACGGGCCCGAAAAGCCCATCGATCCGATCGGCGCGATGCCGCCCGAGCTCGCCAACGACCACTTCGACGCCGCGACCCAGGCGGCGCTCGAGTGGATGGACCAGGTCAACCTCCTGAACGCGCCCACCAACTGGTACCGCGTCGACGTGCGCGTGGTGCAGAACCCGGAGGGCGTCGTTTCGGGGGCTTGGGTGCTCGAGACGAGCGGCGTCCACACCCTCGACCAGGCCGTCCTCGACGCCATCCGCTCCGGCACCGTGGATTTGCCGCCCCCGCCGGAGCGCGTCGTCCACGAGCGCTTCGCCATCACCAGCGACTGGGCCTTCGAGGCTGCCGACGTCGCGACCTATTGGAACCAGGCCGGCTGCGTCGACGATCCGGTGCACGGCGGCGGCCAATGCGCCGCCCTCGGCCGCGGCCTCTACCGCACCCGCATCCGACTGCTTCGCGTCTTCGACGCCTTGCACCCCGAGGTCGAGGAGATGCGGGAGCGAGAGCCCGAGCTCCGCCTCGTGCTCGACTGATCTCAGAACGTGCAGGGGATGGGCGCGTCGTCCAGCGCGACCTCGTCGACCCACATCCGGTAGGCGCCTTGCCCGCCACCCGTCCAGGTCGCGCCGACCTGGAGCGCGGTGAAGCCAGCTGCGGGGAGCGTGTCGACGTCGGTCTGCATCTCGTCCATGGTCCCGTCGACCCAACTGGTGAAGCTCCCGCTTTCGCCGTCGACGTGAACGTGCGCCTGAGTGCAGAACCAGCGGTCGGTGGGCACGCCGACGGCGGGGTTGTGGATGAATATGTCCGGGCCATCGACCCAGGCGTAGGAGTCGCCACCCGTGTAGGTGGACAGGCTCACGTGATTGAAGGGCACCTGGTACTCCGCGACGACCATGTAGGTGACATCGACGAGTCGTGCGCTCTCCAAGTAGTAGTAGGCGCGGAAGTAGATCTCGCCCGAGGTGATCGACGCGAGCGAGCGCACCGCCTGCGGGTGGTCGCCGTAGGTGCTGACGTCCACGCGGAGCGCCCCGCCGCCACGATAGACGTTGGAGGTGTCCTGGACGGCCGCGTGGATGAGATTCCGACCAGGCGCCGAGCGCCGAATCCTCGAAGCCGTCGCAGAAGATCGCCCCCGCGAGAGGGCCGTCGCAGTCCGAGGCCGCTACGGCGCCGTCGACAACGACGGTGCTGTCCGGCGCTGCGTCGGCGGGACCGACGCTTCCGTCCGCCACGACCATGGAGTCGGGCGACGAGGCGTCCGACGCCGTCCGGCTGTCCGGGGCGTCAGCGTCTCGCGACCCGGTGTCGCGCGACGCGTCGAAGCCGAGCCCCGTCCCCGGCGCGATCGCCCGACCGTCGAGGGAGCAACCAGCGAGCAGGAGGATCGAGAGGGCGAACGATCGAAGCAAGATTGCTTTCACTCTACACCTCACCCCAGTGTGGGGCGAGGACGGGTCAGCTCTTTCGCGCCACCATCCGCGCCAGGTGACGGCTGCCGAACCACCCCTCGCGGTAGTAGAGAACCGTGAGCCCGGCGAGATCGGCGAGGAGCTCGTTCTCTTCGGCGAGCCAGCGCTTCGAGGGCTTGGCGTTGCGCTCGAGGTTGCGGATCGTGGGCAGCTCGACCAGGACCATCCCGCCGGGGCAGAGCGACTCCTTGATTGCGGGGAAGAGGCTCCGCTGGCGGTAGTGAAAGCACGCCACGAGATCGAAGCGCCCGTCCGGTAGTCCGTCGCGCTCGAGGTCGACGACCCTGGTCTGGATGCGCACGCCCTCGTCGGCGGCGGTCTCGCGCGCGAGGGCCAGCCCCACCGGGCTGATGTCGGCGGCGATCACCTCGAGGCCGCGGCGCGCGAGCCACACCGCCACCCGACCGGTGCCCGCGGCCACGTCGATGGCGAGGCCCTCCACCGGGATCTCCTGGTCGAGCTCGCGGAGCCAGCCGGGGGCCTGACCGCGCACGTGGTCACCCTTCGCGTAGCGCTCGTCCCACTTCTGCCGGGTGTCGTCGCTCATGGCCGCCAGAGATTGGCGCTCGGGCTCGACCGAGGCAAACGGAAGCGCCCCAAAATCTCTGCCGAAACGGCGAGCGTCCCCCCCGAACGGCAGAAATCCGGACGTGAATCCGTGTACCCGATCGGCGTATCCTCCTCCCCTCGGTCGCGAAGTCGGGCGACTGACAGGACACGGGAGAGCCGAGTGCAGCTCGATGACATCCGCAAAGACCTCGAAGAGCGAGGCATCAAGAAGGCCAAGATCGGTGGCTTCGACGTCGACGGGGTCCTGCGGGGCAAGTACGTCTCCCTCGACAAGCTCTACTCGGCCCTCGAGAAGGGCTTCGGCTTCTGCGACGTGATCTTCGGCTGGGACATCGCCGACCAGCTCTACGACAACGCGAAGGTCACGGGCTGGGACTCCGGATATCCGGACGCCCACGCCAAGCTCGACCCCCAGACGTTCCGCGTTCTACCGGCACGAGCCCGACACGGCGAACTTCCTCGCGGACTTCTACGACGAGGCGGGCAAGCCCCACCCCGCCTGCCCGCGCAACGTCCTGCGCAAGATCGTACGCGCGCGCCGAGGCCGCGGGCTATCGCCCCAAGGCGTCCTGCGAGTTCGAGTTCTGGGTCTTCAAGGAGACGCCCGAGACTCTCCGCGACAAGAGCTTCCACGGCCTCGACGCCCCTCAGCCCGGGGATGTTCGGCTACTCGTGGCTCCGCGAGGCGCAGCACGCCGACTTCCTGCACGACATCCTCGACACCTGCACCGACTACCGCATCCCCCTCGAGGGCGTGCACACCGAGACCGGCCCCGGCGTGTACGAGGCCGCCCTCGACTACGCGATCGCCTCGAGGCCGCCGACCGCGCAGCGCTCTTCAAGACGCTCATGAAGCAGATCGCCTATCGCCACGGGCTTTGCGTGACCTTCATGGCGAAGTGGAACGCCGATCTCCCGGGCTCGAGCGGCCACATGCACCAGAGCCTCTGGGACGCGACCGGCGAGAAGAACCTCTTCTCCGACCCGGACGACGCCGATGGGCTCAGCGACCTCGGCCGGCACTACATCGGCGGCCAGGTGACGCTCGCCCCGAGCTGACCGCCCTCTACGCCCCTTCATCAACAGCTACAAGCGCTACGTGCCGGGCGTGTGGGCGCCGCTGACGCCGACGTGGGGCGTCGAGAACCGCACCTGCGCCATCCGCGTGATCAACGGCCGGGCGAGTCGTCGGCGCGCGCCGAGTACCGGCAGACCGCCGCCGACATCAACCCCTACATCGCCCTCGCGGCCGTCGGTCGGCGCCGGGCTCTACGGCATCGATCACGGCGTGAACCCGCCCGCCGCCGTCGCGAGGGCGACGCGACGGCCGAGGGCGTCGAAGGCCGCGGCCCTTCCCACGTCCCTCACCGCCGCGACCCGCGCCCTCGCCGAGAGCGAAGCGGCGCGCGAGATGCTGGGCGAGGCCTTCGTCGATCACTACGTGCGCACCCGCGACTGGGAGGTCCGCGAGCACCAGAAGGCCGTGACCGACTGGGAGCTCGCCCGCTACTTCGAGGCGGTCTGAAGTTCTTCTCGGACAAACCCTTCCGGCTGCCGCGCCTGAGGCCGTACATCACCGAAGCCGGACGACCCGTCGATCTTCTGGTTCAACAGCGAGCGCGAGGACATCGTCCGCGAGGTCGCCAAGCGCGTGGCCGACGCCCACACCGCCGACCGGCACACGATGGAGCTGGCGCTGAACGAGGTCGCATTCAACGAGTCCGAGCGGCTGGCGAAGCAGCGCGACGAAGAAGCGAAGGAGCACCTCGGCTACTGGCGCGGGCTCCTGCGCCGCATCGCCCGCATGAGCGACGAGGAGAAGCGGCGCACCGCTCGACCGCATCAGCATGCGGATGGCCGGCGACGTCGCAGGCAACTTCGACCCGCGCGTCTACTCCATGGCCGAAAACCGTCGTTCCACGAGCTGATCACCGGGGTGATGAGCCCGGCGCAGCTCCCCCGCGAGATCGTCACCCCCCACGAAGCGCTCAACGAACCTGCTCACGGTTCAAGGTCCGCACGAGCAGCTCCAGCGACTCTCGCGCAAAGGCACGCTGGTCTTCGTGCCCACGCACGCCTCGAACCTCGACTCGCTCGCGCTCGGCTACGCCCTGCAGCGCGACGAGCTCCCGCCGGTGGTCTACGGCGCGGGCAAGAACCTCTTCACCAACCCGATCATCAGCTTCTTCATGCACAACCTCGGCGCCTATCGCGTCGACCGCCGCGTGAAGTCGCGTGCTCTACAAGGAGGTCCTCAAGACCTACTCGTGCGGTGATGATCGAGCGGGGCTATCACTCGCTCTTCTTCCCGGGCGGAACCCGCAGCCGCTCGGGGCTGGTGGAGACGCCATCTCAAGCTCGGCCTCGCCGGAACCGGCGTCGAGGCCTTCTCGCGCAATCAGGCGCGAGGCATCGCCGCGCCCGGTCTACTTCGTGCCGGCGACCATCAACTACGCCCTGGTCCTCGAGGCCGAGACGCTCATCGAGGATCACCTCAAGGAGAAGGGAAAGGCGCGCTACATCATCGAGGACGACGAGTTCTCGCGCGTGGATCGCTGGGTTGCCTTCTTCCGCAAGCTCACCGCGCTGGAGTCCGCCTGCGTGGTCCGCTTCGGCGAGCCGCTCGATCCCTTCGGGAACGAGATCGACGACGAGGGCGGTCGCTCGCGCCCCGCGGCGACGTGATCGATCCGGGCACCTACGTGACCCGCCGCGGCGAGGCCTCCTTCGACGCGAAGCGCGACGCAGGCCTACACGCGCGAGCTCGGCGAGGTCCTGGTCGATCAGCTATCGCACGCGAGACGGTGATCATGTCGACCCAGCTCGTCGCCCACGTGCTCTTCCGCCGGCTGGTGCGCGCGACGCCCGGGGTCGACCTCTTCGTGCGCGTGCGTCATCGCGGCGACGTCTCCATGCCCCGCGAGGAGCTCGTGAAAGAAGTGGGCGACGCGCGCGACAAGCTGCTCGAGCTCTCCAAGAAGGGCGAAGTCCAGGTGAGCCCGGTGCTCGCCCGCGAGCCTGCCGAGCACGTGGTGGAGCGCGCGCTGACCGCCTTCAAGGGCTATCACGACCGCATCGCCGCCTTGGACGTGGGCGCGGAGATCACCGCGGAGGACCCGACCCTGCTCCTCTACTACCAGAACCGGGTCGTCCAGTACGCCGAAGCGATCGCGGACCAACCCAACCTCGAAGCGGCGCGCGAGATCGCGCAGATGTGGAGCGACTCGTGAGCCCGCCCGTCGCCATCATCGGGGCGGGTGGGTTCGGCCGCGGTCTCGCCACCGCCGCCGCGCGCCAGGACCACGAGGTCCTTCTCTACTCTCGCGTCGGCAAGAGCGTGGACTCCCCCAGGGTGCGCACCACCAAGAGCTATGCCGACGTGAAAGAGGCGGAGCTGATCTTCCTCGCCATCCCCTCGCGCTTCGTGGGCGAGGTCGCCGACGAAGTGGGCTCTCATCTCGACGGCAGCCACCTCATGGTCCACGTCAGCCGCGGCCTGGTCGGCGACGAGCTCGAGACCCTGACCCGCGTCGTTCGACGGGTGACGCCGGTGCGCCGCGTGGGCGTGCTCGCGGGACCGCTCGCCGCCGACGCGCTCGCCGAGGGACGTCCGAGCGGCGGGATTGTCGGCACTCGCTTTCCCGAGGTCACCGACGCCGTACGCCAGGCGATCGGCGGTCCCGACCTCCGGCTCTACTCGACGGGCGACGTCACCGGCGTCGAGATCGCGTCGGCGATGGTGGGCCTGTTGACCGTGTGTGCGGGCTTTGCAGAGGGGATGGGGCTCGGCCCCTCCACCCTGGCGATCATGGGCACCCGGGGGCTCGCCGAAGCCGCACGGGTGGGTGTCGCCTGCGGCGCCGACGAACGCACCTTCCACGGCCTGGCGGGGGTCGGCGACCTGATGAGCGCCCTCAGCGGCGACGATCGACCCGAGCTGCGGCTCGGCCGCGCCCTCGGCCGCGGCGCCTCCCTCGAGGACGCGGCGAAGGAAGCCGGCGCCAACATCGAAGGTGCTGCGATCGCCCATCAGGTGGCGAGCTTCGTTCAGAGCCGCGGCTTCGAGGCACCGATCAGCGCAGCGGTCGCAGACGTTCTTTCGGGCGAGTGCACGCCCAAACAAGCGGTCGGCCGGCTCATGACCCGACAGGTCGGAGTCGAATGACACTGGAGATGAGTCGATGACGACGGTGTGGAGCTTCCCGACGCGAATCGTGTTCGGTGACGGGTCGATCGAGACCATCGGCGCCGAAGCCAAAGGCCTGGGCGCGACGAAGGCGCTCATCGTGGCGGACCCGGGGGTGGTCGAGGCCGGCCTCGTCACGCCGGTGGAGAAGGGCCTGTCCGCAGAGGGGATCGAGGCCGTCGTCTTCGACGGCATCTCCTCGAACCCGCTCGAGAAGGAGCTCTCGGCGGCGACCGAAGCCTTCGGGGACGCTGGCGCCGACCTGGTCGTCGCCGTGGGCGGCGGAAGCCCGCTCGACGTCGCCAAGCTCGTTCGCCTGATGGCGACCCATCCCGGACCGGTGGCGCAGTACGACGACGCCATCGGTGGCGACGCGAAGATCACCGGACAGGTGCCGCCGATGATCGCGGTCCCGACCACCGCGGGCACCGGCTCCGAGGTCGGCCGCAGCGGCGTGGTGACCATCGAGGAGACGAATAGGAAGACGGTCATCTTCTCGCCGAAGCTCATGCCCAACGTGGCGATCCTCGACCCGCAGCTCACGGTCTCCATGCCGCCGAAGATCACCGCCGCGACGGGCTTCGACGCCCTCACCCACTGCATCGAGGCCTACTGCGCGCAGGGCGACCACCCGATGGCCGACGCCATCGCCCTGTCGGGCATCAAGCTCACGGTGCGCTCCCTCGACAAGGTCGTCTCCGACTCGCGGGACATCAAAGCGCGCGGCAACATGATGAAGGCCGCGATGATGGGCGCCGTCGCCTTCCAGAAGGGCCTGGGCGCCTGTCACTCGCTGGCGCACCCCCTGTCGGCGGAATCGCATCTGCATCACGGGCTCGCCAACGCGCTCTGCCTGCCGGCGGTGTTGGACTTCAACCGCAGCACCATCCCCAAGCGCATCGCCACCATCGCCCGGATCCTGGGCGTTCGCGGCGACGACGAAGAGACCCTCGCCTTCGAGTGCGCCGGCGCCCTGCGTGCGCTTCGCCGCAAGGTGGGGCTGCCCGAAGGGCTGAGCGCCGCGGGCGTCGAGGAGGAATCCCTCGACAAGCTCGCCAAGCTCGCGATGGAGGACGCCTGCCATCAGCTCAATCCTCGGCCGTGCACCGAGGAGGACATGCTGGCGCTCTACAAAGCCAGCATGTGATCGGCGCCTACTTCGAAGCGCCGCGGATGATCTCGAGCAAGGACTCGCCGTAGCGCTCGACGCGGAAGTCACCGAAGCCAGCGATGGCCCCGAGCTCCTCCGCGGAGCCCGGCTGCTTTGCGACGAGGTCCGAAAGACAGTGGCCCGGCAGGATCACCTGGGGGTCCACCTCGCGCTCCGCCGCCTTCTTCTTCCGCCAGCGTGACAAGCCCTTGTGCAGGCGCTTCTGGCGATCTCGCTCGGCCGGAGGCGGGGCCGGCGTGCGCCGCGGGAGCTCCTCCTTCGGAGGGGCCTTTTCGCGCAGGCCCCGCTTGATGGCCGACACCATCTCGCGCGCCATGCGCCGCGCCCTGCCCCGGTCGAGGCCGCGGATCTTCAGCGCCTGGTGGTGATCCTTGGGCTTCCTTTGAGCCAGCTCCATCAAGACGTCGTTTCGGACCACCTTGAAGGGCGGCACGTTCATTCGCTCGGCGGCCTTTTCTCGCGCCAGCGCCACCTCCCGCAGCACGGCCTGGTCGGCGGGCGTGAGGTCGAAGGCGCCCTTGATACGCACCCACGGCGGCCGGTCGTCGACGACGTCACCGTCGGCGTTTCCCACCACCCAGCTGGACTCGGTGAGGATTTCGTCGAGGATCCCCTTCTTCTCGGCCGCCTCTTCGAGCACGTCCGCCAGCTCCTCGAGGTACATCACGTCGTTTTCCAGATACGACAGGCTCTCCTCGTCGATCGGCCTTCGCCCCCAGTCGGCGTGCTGCTTTTCCTTCTTCAGCTTCACGTCGAGGTGCTTTTGCAGGAGCGACGCGAGGCCGGTGGCGGGCTCGCCCAGAAACCGTGCGGCGACCGAGGTGTCGAAGAGCCCGGCGAAGCCCACGCCCGCTTCCCGGAGCAAGCGCACGTCGAAGGACGCATCGTGAACGATCTTGATGATCGAGGCGTCCTCGACGAGGGGAGAGAGGAGACGCGGATCGGTGGCCAGGGTATCGATGATCGCCACGTCCTCATCGGCGCAGAGCTGGACGGTGCAGAGCTGGGCCCGGTAGCGAAAGAGGCCATCCCCTTCCACGTCGAGGGCGACTCGGCGCGCGCGGCGCATGCGCGCGATCACGTCTTTCACGGCGTCGTCGGTGTCGGCGAGGCTGTCCATCGGGACGGAAGGTGAGCTTATACACGACCCTGAGTGGGGTCGTACGCTGGACAGCGCGATTGGTCGGGATTACCTGGTACAGGTGGCCCGACGTAGAAAACCAGGTGAGCCCAAGGCGATCTCCGCGCTGGTTTCCGACGTCTATCCGTCGAAAGAGCCCGACGACGTCAAGGCCATCCGCGCTTTCGGCTTCTGGGACCAGGCGGTTCCGGAGCGCGTGGCGAAGAACGCGCGGCCGGTGGCCTTGATCCGGGGGACCCTCGTGGTGCACGCCGTGACCACCGTGTGGGCGCAGGAGATCGATCTCCTCGCGCCGCAGCTCCTCGCCTCGCTCAAGAAGCTCGCGCCTCGCAGCGGCGTCAGGCGCCTCAAGGTCAAGGTCGGCCGCCTGCCGCCCGGACCACCGAGACCGCGGCCCGCGCCGCCGCCCCCACCCGCCGTACCCGTCGCTTCGCTCCCCGAGGAGCTCGCTCGAGAGCTGGGCCGGGTCGGGGACGACGACGTACGCGACGCCGTGAAGAAGGCGGCGAGCATTGCGCTCGGTCGCGACGCCGACCGCGAGCGACGCGGAGGTACGTCATGACCAAGCGAGACATGATCGCCCCCGGCGTGGTCCGAGGACAGTGGTGGCACACAATCGATGGGCGCGTGCAATGCGACCTCTGCCCGCGTTACTGCAAGCTCAAGGATGGGCAGCGTGGGTTCTGCTTCATCCGGCAGAACCGCGGCGGCGAGGTGGTGCTCACGAGCTACGGTCGGGCCTCGGGTTTCTGCATCGATCCCATCGAGAAGAAGCCCCTCAACCACTTCTATCCGGGCACCAGCGTGCTCAGCTTCGGGACGGCCGGGTGCAATCTCGGCTGCAAGTTCTGCCAGAACTGGGACATCAGCAAGGCGAAGGAGATGGACCGCCTGCAGGACCTGGCGATGCCCGAAGCCATCGTCCAGGCCGCCAAAGACACCGGGTGCACGTCGATCGCTTACACCTACAACGACCCGGTGATCTTCGCCGAGTTCGCCATCGACACCGCCGAGGCGGCGCACGCCGAGGGGATCGAGAACGTCGCGGTCACCGCCGGCTACATCACCGAGGAGGCGCGCGGAGCCTTCTACGAGCACCTCGACGCAGTGAACGTGGACCTCAAGGCCTTCACCGACCAGTTCTACCAGAAGCTCTGCTTCGCTCATTTGGAGCCGGTTCTCGACACGCTGAAGTGGATCCACGACGAGACGGACGTCTGGCTCGAGGTGACCACGCTCATCATCCCGGGGCAGAACGACAGCGACGACGAGCTCGCTCGCCTCGCCAGCTGGTTCGCCGAGAACCTCGGCACCGAGACGCCGCTCCACTTCAGCGCCTTCCATCCGGACTTCAAGATGCGCGACATCCCGGCCACCCCGCCGGAGACGCTCACGCGCGCGCGCAGGATCGCCAAGGCGCACGGCCTCGCGCACGTCTACACCGGCAACGTCCACGACCCAGGTGGTCAATCGACCTTCTGCGCATCGTGCGGCCAGCTCCTCATCGAGCGCGACTGGTATCAGCTGGGCGAGTGGAACCTCGACGCCGACGGCAAGTGCAACCGGTGTGGCACCGCGCTCGCCGGGCGCTTCGCCCCGAAGAAGGGGAGCTGGGGCGCCCGGCGCCTCCCGGTTCACATCCGCGCCACCTGATCGGCGCCCCTCAGCTGCACGTTCCGTCGTCACAGAAGCTGACGCCGACGCAGTCGCCATCGAGACAGGACTCGCCAGAGGTGCGGCCGACGCAGCGGTTTTCGACGCAGTTCCGTCAGGCCGCAGCAGTCCTCCTTCGCCACGCAGTACTCCGTGTCCCGCGCGCAGCAGGTGGGCGACGCCTCGGCCGAGCCCACCTCGTCACAGGCCAGCCCGGAGGCGCAGCCCAGGGCGTCGGTGCAGCTCGCTCGCTCCCGACCGCCGGTGTTCGGGCGGCACGCGCCGACGACGCAGATCTGGTCGCCGCAGCACTCGTCGTCGAACTCCGAGCCTGAGCCGCTGCAGGGCGCGCCGGAGGAGGCGCACTGCTCCGCCGCCATGATGCGGGCGAAGACGTCGATATCGACGCCCGCGCTCCCCTGGACGATGCCCATGTCGAGGTAGATCGCCTCGCCGCTGACCTCGAGGCTGAGCATTCCGTCTCCGGCAGCGACCTGCCCGATCTGCTCGTGGTTGTCGTCGTAGACGTAGAGGAGGAAGTCGCTCATCGGCTTTCGCACCTCGATCTCGAGGGTCCCCTCCTCCTCGAGGACGAGCCGCGCCGACTCCCCGCCCGCGGGGTTGCGCGTCTTCTTCTGCCAGGTGTACTCGCGGTAGCCCTCGGCGGAGAGGTTGCCTCGGACCTCGTCGACGAACTCGCTCTTGCTGGACGAGAAGAACACGTCGCTGTCGTCGAGGACGTCGGCGGTTCGCACGTGATTCCACGCGGCGATGAAGGTCGCGTAGGTCTGAAGACGAACGCTGTCACCACCGACCACGTTCGAAAGAGCCGCGAGCCCCTCTCCCGTCTCCCCGTAGGCGGGGATCATGTCGCAGGCGTTGAAGCCGCGCTGGGCCTTGAGCGACTTCATGTAGACCATCGAGTTGTAGTAGTTCGACTGGTCCTCCAGAGCCCGCCGGGAGATTCGATCCGTCGAAGGGCCCGTAGAAGTTCAGCCAGTCGTTGGTGTCGAAGACCTCGTCCTCCATGTAGGCCGCGGTCCCTTCGATCCACCAGAACTCCGAGAGCGGGTAGCTCCCGCCGTCGAGCGCGGCGATCTGATAGACGTGGAAGAGCTCGTGGGCCACCGTCGAGCGAACCGAAGTATCGGGATCACCGTCGACGTGGTTCTTGTCGAGCTCCAGCACCAGCGCGGTCTGGTCGACCTGCCCCACCGCGCCAGAGAGCGCATGGATGATCACCGGCTGATTCGGTCGCGGGGTGCACCCGTGGCCCGCGAAGTACTCGCGCGCGGCGACGACGTGGTTGCCAATGCGCCGGAGGTGGCTCATCGCCATCTCGGTGCTGTCGCCCATGTCGAGCATGTAGATGATGGTGAACTCGTCGGTGGTGTAGACGACGGATTCGCCCTCGTTGACCTGGAAGACCTCGTGCTTGCCGGCTTCGGTGTCCCACGACGCCTCGGCGGGAGCCTTCTGCATGGGCAAGAAGCCGAAGGCGTTCACCGCCCCCGGGCCGTCCGCGAGGTAATTCCGCGGATAGGTGGTCACGAACACCGAATCCTCTGGATGGTCGGCAGGCAGCCCGGCGACGCCGCGGAGGTCCACGCGCACGTGGATGCGCGTCCCATCGGGGAGGTCCGAGTCGACCACGAAGGGCACGCCGAGGGGCCTCAGCTCGGTCGGCCCGCCCGCGGTCTCGCCGTCGACGGCCATGATCTCGACGGTGCCGGCGGGCGCGGACGCGTCATCGACGGTCACCTCGACCTCGGTCGGCCCCATGCCACCCGAGGAGGTGTCCACGACGACCGTGCCGCCCCCCGCGGGAACCGACGCACTGCCGACCGTCCGAAGCCCGGCGACGGTGAGGGTGAAGCTCTGCTCGAGCTCGGCCGGGCCGCGCGTCGTGCGCAGCACCACGTCGTGCGTCCCCTCGTCTCCGGCAGCGGGCGTCCAACGCACGATGCCGTGGTCGTCCACCGTCATCGCCGTCGGCCCAGTCGCCACCTCGAACGCCAGCGCTTCGTTGCCGGGCAGAGAGACCTGGGTCTGGTACTGCCAGGCCACCCCCACGATGGCGCGCGGCTCGGGGCTCGAGATCACGCGGGCCCCGACGACCAGGACGAGATCGCCGATCCCCGCGCGGGTGCTTCCCTCCGAGGCGCCCACGACGTCGAAGCGGAGGAAACGCCCCGCACGTCCCCCGACCGTCACCTCCTGCGCGACGTCGCTTCCGTCGAAGCGGCCCACCGCGGCGGGCTCGCCCCAGCAATCCGGCGTTGGCGAGACGTAGACGCGGAAGTCGGTCACCGCGGCCCGACCCGCCGCGGGCACGTACCGCAGAGCGCGAACGCGCTCGGGCTCGTCGAGACGGAGCACCAGGCTCGCGCCCACGTCGAGGGACTCGACGGTGCTCGGATCCCCGTCGATCGCGGCGCGCGTCCGCCCGTTCAGCCCGTCGTGAAGAGCGCTGGCGTCGAGCACCACCGGGACGGCGTCGGGTTCGGGGGTGCTTTGTTCGGCGTCCCAATCGGCGAGGAGGGCTTCGCAGTCACGCGCTGCGCCTGGGTCGGTGGGATCCGGCTCGGCCGGCGCACAGGCGGCGAACGCGAGGAAGAAGGGGAGGAGGACGACGGCGGTATGGCGGGGTGGGACCATGTGGGTGCCTACGAGCCACCCCGCGATCCGGATTGGTCCCCTGTGAAAAAAGGGCTATCGGGCGTCGCGCACCGCCGCCGAGAGCCCCGAAACCAGCGTGCGGATGGCCGATAGCTTCGCTTCGGTGTCGGGGGCTTCGTGCACCGCTGTGACCACCGCGCTCCCCACCACCACTCCGTCCGCCTGACGGCCGACGGTGGCAGCGTCCTCGGGGGTCTTCACGCCGAATCCGAGCGCCACGGGACGGCCGATGCGCTCGGATAGCGCCTTGGCGCGGCCGGCGGCCTCTCCGAGCGCCACCGCTTTGGCCCCGGTCACGCCGGTGAGGGAGACGTAGTAGACGAAGGCGGTCGCCACCTCACTGGCGGCTTCGACGCGAGAGGGAGTGCTGGTGGGGGCGACCAGGGGAACGAAGTCCATCCCGGCCGCCACCGCCGGCTCGTAGAGGGGCGCGCACTCCTCGGGGGGAAGGTCGACCACCAAGAAGCCCTGCGCGCCGGCGGCCTTGGCGTCCCGCACCGCGCGCTCCTCGCCGTAGGTCAGGAGCGGATTGTAGTAGCCGAAGAGGAGGATCGGCACCTCGGTCCGCGCTCGGATCTTCCGGACCGCATCGAGGACACCAGCGAAGGTGGTCCCCGCAGCGAGCGCGCGCTCGCTCGCCCTTTGGATGGCGATCCCGTCGGCGGTGGGATCGCTGAAAGGGACGCCGAGCTCGATCACGTCCGCGCCCGCTTCCGCCGCGGCCACCACCAGCTCCACCGTGGTGTCGAGATCGGGATCGCCCGCGCACAGATAGATGACGAGCGCGGCGCGCTCTTCGTCCCGGGCAGCGGCGAAGGCCTGGGCGATGGGGGAAGCCATCACTCGTCCCCCGCGGCGGCCTCGAGCACCGAGTCGAGGTCCTTGTCGCCGCGCCCGGACAGACAGACGACGACGGTCGCACCGGCGGGGAGCTCCGACCCGAGCCGCCTCAGATATGCGAGGGCATGACTGCTCTCGAGAGCCGGCAGGATCCCTTCACGCGCGCTGAGCCAGTGAAAGGCTTCGAGCGCCTCGTGGTCCTCGACCGAGTCGTAGCGCGCGCGGCCGGTGTCCTTGAGCCAGGCGTGCTCGGGACCGACGCCCGGGTAGTCGAGGCCGGCGCTGATGGAGTGCGCCTCCTGGATCTGCCCGTGCTCGTCGGCGAGGACGTAGGTCTTCATCCCGTGAAGCACGCCGACTCGGCCGTGACCGAGGGTAGCGGCGTGCTGGCCGGACGAGACGCCATGCCCCGCGGCCTCGACGCCGAAGAGAGCGACGTCGGCATCGGTGAGGAACCCGGAGAAGATCCCCATCGCGTTCGAACCACCCCCCACGCACGCGACGACCGCGTCGGGGAGCTTGCCCGTGCGCTCGAGGATCTGCGCCCGCGCCTCGCGACCGATCACTTCTTGAAAATCCCGCACGATCTGCGGGTAGGGGTGAGGCCCAGCGACCGATCCCACGCAGTAGTAGGTCGTCTCCACGTTGGTGACCCAGTCGCGGAGCGCTTCGTTCATCGCGTCCTTGAGGGTCCGCGATCCGCTGGTCACGGGGTGGACCGTAGCGCCGAGGAGCTCCATGCGGCGGACGTTCGGCGCCTGCCGCCGCACGTCTTCCTCGCCCATGAACACCTCGCAGGCGATGCCGAGGAGCGCACACGCGGTGGCGGTGGCGACGCCGTGCTGGCCGGCGCCGGTCTCGGCGATGACGCGCTTCTTTCCCATCCGTCGCGCGAGCAGGACCTGGCCGATGGTGTTGTTCACCTTGTGTGCGCCGGTGTGGCAGAGGTCCTCGCGCTTGAGCCACACGTCGAGGCCGGTGTCCTCGGAGAGGCGCGCGGCACGATAGAGCGGCGTCGGCCGGCCGACGTAGTGCGCGAGGAGCTCGTGACGCTCCTCTTCGAAGGCCGCGTCTGCACGCGCGTCCGCATAGGCGCGCGCCAGCTCGTCGAGAGCCGGCACCAGAGTCTCGGCGACGAAGCGCCCGCCATAGGGTCCGAACCGGCCCACTTCCAACGTGTCTGCGCTCATCGCCCCGAAAGCTACACCGCGCGACGCGCAGCCGCTACGAATGCCGCCACCTTCCGAGGCTCCTTCACGCCCGGTGTCGACTCCACTCCGCTCGCCACGTCCACTGCGCGCGGGCGGACCTCGCGAATCGCTGTCGCTACGTTGTCGGCGTCGAGACCGCCGGCGAGCACCACCGGACGCTCCGTCGCCAGCGCGTTCGCCAGGCGCCAATCGAATCGCTGCCCGGTCCCTCCTGGCCGCCCGGCGACGAAGGCGTCGAGGAGGATCAGCGCCCCGCCATAGCGCGCGGCCTCCTGGGAGACGTCGCGATCAGCGACGCGAAGCGCCTTGAAAGCCCGAGGCCCGAGCGCCGCGACCATCTGCGGCGACTCGGTGCCGTGAAGCTGAATCCACTCGAAGCCCACCTGCGACCGAAGCGCGCGGATCTCGGCCGGCGGGGCGTCGACGAAGAGCCCGACCACCGCGACGCGATCGGCGACCGCCTCCACGATCCGCGTGGCCTCCGCGGCATCGACCTTCCGAGACGAGCCGGACCAGAAGTTGAGCCCGATGGCGTCCACGCCTTCTCGCGCGCACATCTCTGCATCGGCGACGGTGCGCACGCCGCAGACCTTCACGAGCACCTGCTCGCCGTCGTCGGTCCCCGGCCAGCGGCTCGTCATGTCTTCAGACCGACAGGAGCTCCTTGACCTGCGCGATCACCTGAGGCGCCTGAATCGGCTTGGTGATGTAGGCGTTCGCGCCGAGCGCCATGGCACGCGCGCGATCCTCGGAGCTGCCCTCGGTGGTGATGATGATGATCGGGACGTCCTTGTGGGTCTCGTCACTACGGATGCGCTTGACCAGCTTCAGGCCGTCCATGATCGGCATGTTGATGTCGGTGATGACCAGGTCGAAGCGCGCCTGGGCGAGCTTGCGGAGGCCATCGACGCCGTCTTCGGCCTCGGTGACCGTGAGCTCCTTGATGCGCGCCAGCGCGAACACGAGCAGCTGGCGCATCATGGGAGAGTCCTCGACGACTAGGCAGGTGTATTCAGCCATGGTCCGCTCGCTCACTCCCCCTCGGCGACCGGCATCATGCTGGCACCGCGCTTCTGAAGGTTGTCTCTGAGATCGTCGAGCGCGGAGAGCGCCCCTTCGGCTCCCGCGTAGAGGTTGGCGGCGATCAGCGCCGGCCCGGCGTGCTCGCCGATCAACTTGAACAGCTCCGAATCCACCGTTGCCCAACGCTGCTTCTGCTCGAGCATCGTGACGATCGAAACCACGCCGATCGCCCGATCCCCCACCATCAGCGGGACCACCGCGAAAGGCTGCTCCACGGTTCCCGGAACGATGGTCTCGGGGATCTTGGCCACCCCGGTGAGAAGCGCGACCCCCGCCGGGCCGTCCCCGACCTCGATCGGCGGCAGCGCCTCGTCGTCGAGGTTCTCCTGCGCGAGCAGCTCCGCCGTCCGGCCATCGGAACCCACCACGTAGATGGCGAAGGCGTACGCACCCATGAGCTGGCCCAGCATGTCCTGGACGTGCCTGAGGACCCGCCGCACCGAGAGGCTGGCGTGGAGCTGATAGGCGGCGATGTAGAGGTTGGCGAGGTCGTTGAGCTCGCTCTCCACCTCCGCGAAGCGACTGACCTCGTGAACGTTGACCTCGCGAAGCTCATCGGTCTGCGCCAGGAGCTTCTCCTTCTCCGCCTCCAGCGCCTCGACCTTGGTCATGAAGTCACGCATCGCGTCGTCGCTGGCCACCTGAGCCCTCAGGCGCAGGTTCTCCTCGCGAAGTCGCTCGAGCTCGGCGCGCAGCTCTTCGTTCTCACCGAGGAGCTCCTCGGTGAGCTCGACGCCCCGCTTCAAGAAAGAGCGGACGAACGTCTCCCGCTCCTTGACGAGATCCATGGGCACGTCGCTGGCCCGCTGGCCCCCTCCGCTTTGCGCCTCGTCGCTCATCGAGAACGCAGAAGGTACCAGAATCGTTGACCTTGAACCATCAATCTCACTCGGCCACCAGCGTCCCCAAGTGCTCCGCGAGCGCCCTCAGAGGCAGGGAGCGATCGACCCCACCCGCGCGGACCGCGGCCCCCGGCATCCCGTAGATCACGGCGGTCTCCGGGGCTTCGGCCAGAACCGTACCCCCGGCCTCCTTGATCGCCAACGCCCCGCGCGCACCGTCGTCGCCCATCCCGGTGAGGACCACGCCGATCACGCGATCACCATACGCACGCGCAGCGCTCTCGAAGAGGCGGTCGACCGACGGAACGTAGCGGTCCTGACGTCGGGCTTGACGACGCGGACCGAGAGCGTGCCCGTCGCCTTCACCACCTCGATGCACTGACCACCTGGGCAGATCCATCCCTGACGCGGCCCGAGCCGAGCGATTTCCGTCGCCTCCTTCACCGAGAGGCTGCCCAGACGGTTCAGGCGCTCGGCGAAGGTCTTGGTGAATCGTTCCGGCATGTGCTGGGCGACGACGAGGGCCGCCGAGGCCGAAGCCGGGAAACGGTTGAAGACCTCGAGGAGCGCGGTGGGACCTCCGGTGGAGGCGCCGATGACGACGAGGCGTTCGGGCGCTTCTTCCGGTGGTCGATCGGAAGCGAGCTTCTTCGGTTCGGCGCTCGGGAGCATGAAGACGCCGGTAGCGGTGCGCCCCGGATTGAGTGAGGTGCGCTTCTGCGGATCGAGACCAGCCGGCGACAGCTGGCGCACGATCGCGACCTTCTCGGCGAGCTGCGCTTTGATCTCCACCAGGTCGCTGGTGACGGTGCGCGTGGGCTTGGCGACGAAGTCGAGCGCCCCGAGCTCGAGCGCGCGAAAGACGTTCTCCTTCGCCGAGTATCCGCTGACGACGATGACCGGTAGGGGCCGCTTGGCCATCAAGAAGCGCAGGAAAGTGAAGCCGTCCATGCGCGGCATCTCGAGGTCGAGGGTGATCAGATCGGGGTTCAGCTCGTCGAGTCGCTTCAGAGCCTCATCGCCGTCCGAGGCCTTGCCCACCACCTCGACGCCCTCCATCTCCGACAAGAGCTCCGAGATGACCCGCCGGTTGTAGGCCGAGTCGTCGACGACCAACGTTCGCAACGTCTTCACTTCACGACCTCTTCGTCGGCCCCGATGGCGCGACGATAAACCAGATCGCGTTCGAGGTGCACCAGCTCGAACGCCGTCGACGCGTTGAGCAGTGACTCGCTGTGTCCCAGCAGCAGATACCCCCCCGGGTTCAGTCGTTCGTAGAAGGTGTCGATCACGTTGCTCCGGGAGTCTGTATCGAAATAGATCAAGACGTTGCGACAGAGGATGATGTCGACTCGACCGACGATCGCAGTGCGCTGCCGCTCGAGCAGATTCAGATGGCCGAAGTGGCACATCGCTCGGATACGCGGGTGAACCTGGCGCCCCGCGGGCGTCTCGACAAGGTAGTGCTCGTAATTCGCGGGCATGGCGCGAAAGCTGGACTGCCCGTACACGGCCCGCCGCGCGGTGTGCAGGACACCTCGTGCGATGTCGTTGCCGAAGACCCGCACGTCCCAACCTTCGAAGAGGCCGGTCCCCGCGATGATCATCGCCACCGTGTAGACCTCTTCGCCGGTCGAGCAGCCAGCGCTCCACAGAGAGAGACGGTGTCGGGAACCCTCGCGGTGTTTGCGCTCGTGGATCTCGGGCAGGATCTCGTCACGCAGCGACCAGAGCTGGTAGTCCTCGCGGAAGAAGTAGGTCTCGTTGGTGGTGAGGGTTTCGACCGCGCGCTCGATCTCGGCGTGGCGCTCCGGGTGATACCGCAGGTATTGGTAGTACTGCGTGAAGTCGTCGAGCCCGAGCGCCTCGATCCGATCCTTGAGCCGCCGCTCCATCACGAAGCGCGACTCCGGAGCGAAGGAGATGCCGCAGAACTTGTTGATCAGGTCACGGAGGAGCCTGAACTCCTCGAGGCGCAGCCGCGGCCCGGATTCGAAGAGGATCGACACCTAGGGCGATTCCTCTAGTGCGCGATCGAGCGCTTCCTTGACGAGCTCGTCGTCTTCGACGCCTGCTCGCTGCTCGAGCGCCGCGCGAGCGTCCTTTCCGCCGTGTGCGGCGAGAAGGAGCGCAGCATGGCGCCGCACGTCCCAGGCGTGGTGAGAAAGCCCAACGGCGAGGCGCGACACCGTGCGCTCACCACGCGACTCCGCGATGGCGGAGAGCACCTCTTTGACGACCTCTTCGTCCGGGTGTCCGAGCGCTTCCACCAGCATGTCGCCCATCACCGGATCGGCCAGCGCGCGGAGGCCCTCGATCGCCGCCAGAGCCACCCCCGGGCTCCCCTCACGGAGCAGCTCCTTCAGCGGCTCGGTGGCCCGGACCTCCCCGCTGCGCGCGAGCGCTCGTGCGGCAGCCGCCACCACCGTCGGCTCCGCCGATTCCAGCGTGAGGAGGAGCTCACGGGCGCCGACCGGAGCGCCTTCGTCGTCCCGGATTTCGCCGAGCGCGTGCGCGGCCGCCGCCTGCACGTCGATGTCCTCGTCAGCGAGCGCGAGGCACACCTGCTCGGCCGCCCGCGAGCCTCCGAGATCCACGAACGCCGCGATGGCGGCGATGCGCGTGCGCGGGTCGTCCGCAGAGAGCGCCGCGGACAAACGGGTCACGCCGTCCTCCCCGCTGACCTCGCCCACCAGGCGCGTGAGCGCAGCACCACCCGGGCCGTCGAGCTCCACCCGCGCGAGCGCTTCCTCGACCGCGTCCGGCTCGCGCACTCGGAGCGCTTCGAGCGCCTTACCGGCGGCGCGCGCGACCTCATCGGGCCCCCCGGCCGCCACCGCGACCAGGCGACCGACGTCGTCCGCCGTGGCGAAGGTGGACAGGCCACGCGCGGCGGCCACCTGGACGCTCATGTCTTCGTGCCTGAGACCGCGCCGCAGCGCCTGGCGAATGGCATCGTCCTCTGGGGACTGGTCGGCGTCGGCCGCGAGCTCCGCCGCGAGCTCGAGCGCCACGGCCTGGCGGGCGCCCACCGCCTCCTCGTGCACCGACAAGAGCGGCGGCACCGAATCGCGGCCCCAGCGACGAAAGGCACCGGCGAGAGGCTGAGGCACCGCTTCGCGCGCCGCGAGATCGACGATCTCGGGCAGGTTGTCGGCTTCCCGCGCCAGGAGCGAGATCAGGGCCGCTCCCCGCCGCGTGTTCAAATCGCCCTCGCGCACCAGTCGCTTGAGCGTCTTCCGCGAATCGACGGAGAGCCCTTCCATCATCGACGCGAGCTCGACCGTGCCATCCGGAACGTCGCGACAGAGAAGGTAGAGCGACGCCGCGGCACTGCCGACCACGTGCGGCGACGGATCGTCGAGCGCTTGATGCAGGATGGCGAGCGCCCGCACGTCCTCGCTACGACCGAGCGCTCGGAGGGCCGTGCGACGCAGGAGCCGGTCGCTCGCGAGGTGTTCCAGCTCCTCGAAGGGGATCTTCGCGCCGAGACGGTCGAGCCCGTCGAGCGCCGCCAAGCGGATGTACGAGTCGCCGGAGCCGAGACTCTTGCGGAGCGCGACGACCGCGCTGTCGCCACCGATTCGCGCCAGCGCTTCGACCGCCGCGGCCACCAGGTTGACGTCCCCGGAAGAGGCCGCTTCGGCGAGCGCGGGGACGGCGACCTCGCCGCCGACCTCACCCAGAGCGGCGATGATGAACTTGCGGCCCTGCTCCGGCACCTCGTCGAGGGCGCGGACGACCTCCTGTGCGACCTCGGGTCCCAAGAGGCCCAGCGCCTCGATGGCCGCGCTCCTCAGGCCGATGTTCTCACCCTGGCTGACCGCCTGGATCAGATCGGCGACCAGCGCGTGGTCGGCCGCGAGACTGGCGGCCACGCGAGACGCCTCCTTGCGAACGCGCCACTCCTCGTCGCCGAGCGCCAGGATCACGAGCTCCCTGGCCTCTGCGGCTTTGGATCCAAGAAGCGCGAGGACGGCGCGGCGCCGGCGCTCCACGTCTTCGCGATCCTCGAGTCCGGCGCGGATCTCCTCGAACGTCACGTCCCCTCCATCTGAGCGACCAGATCCGGGAGGGAGGACAGGTCCACCGCCTCGGCGGGCGCCGCCACGCGATCGATGTCGAGAACGAAGACGAGCGAGTCCTCGTGCTTGTAGACGGCCGCGATACCCCGCGCCGCATCACCGACGCCAAGCTGGGGAACGCCCCGCTGCTCGCCGGGCCCCGCGCCGAAGACGTCGGTCACCGCATCGACCACGAGGCCCACCGAACCCGAATCGACGTTGACGATCACCCACTTGGTGCGCCTCGTCGCCGCCGTCGGAGGAACGCCGAAGCGGACGCGGAGGTCGAGCACGGGCACGACCTCGCCGCGATGGTCGGTCACGCCGAGCACCGCGGCGGGGGCGTGCGGCAGAACGACCACCCCGAGCGGGTTGATGATCTCTCGAACGCGGAGGATGTCGACGGCATAGCGAACGCCTCCCACCACGAAGCCCACGAGGTTCTTGCTACGGCTCTGACGTCCGCTGGTCGTCTCCATGCCTACCTCCGGAGCAAGGGTTGGGGTTCGAGGAGGATCAGGATCTCGTCGCGCGAAGCCGCCGCCTGCGCCGACGCGTCACCGCGAACCGCCCGCGCTTGGGGCCGCCCGATGCCGAGCACGTACTCGGCGGTATCTCCGCCGACGTTTGCCGCGAGCTCGACCTCGTCCTCCGAGAGGCGAACCACCGACAGGACTCCGTCGACGAGGACACCGAGTATCTCGCTGCCCTCGTCCACCAGCAGCACGCGGGTGTTCTTGGTCATCGGCTGCTCGGGCATCCGGAGCCGGCGGCGTAGATCGATGACCGTGGTCACCCGCCCTCGCACGGAGACGATGCCCAGGACGTCGCGCGGAGCGCGCGGAACCTCGGTCACGGGCGGCACCTTGAGGATCTCGCGGATGGAGGTGAGCGGCAGGGCGTAGTGTTCGTCCGCCAGGACGAAGCCCAGGTATTCGTAGACGCGCTCCTCCAGCGGAGGCTCCTCCACTCGCGCAGGCGGCGCGACCGTCCCTCGCTTGACTACGTCGCTCACGTGCCCGCTCCCAGCGCACGACTCGACTCCACGCTCTTGAGGACCTCTTCGAGCAGAGCCGGCGGATCGAGGACCAGCGCCACACGCTGATCGCCGAGGTCGGTGGCGCCGGAGAACCCGCGAACCTTGGAGAGGCTCTTGCCGAGCGCCTTGATCACGATGTCCTGCTGCCCGAAGAGCTCGTCGACGATCAGCCCGAGCTTGCGGTTGCCGAGCGCGGTGACCACCACGTAGCTCTTCTTGGGCTTCGGATCGGTTCGCTCGAGACCGAAGAGATCATCGACGCGGCAGAGTGGCAACGTGGCGCCACGAAGCGTGATGACGTCGCGCCCCTCCACGGTACGGATGGCTTCGCGGGAAAGCAGGAGCGCCTCCTGCACCGCGGTGAGGGGAACGGCGAAGGTGCGACCCGCCACGCGCACGATGAGCGCGCTGATGATCGCGAGGGTGATCGGCAGGGTGATCGTGAACTTGGTCCCGGTGCCCACCTCGCTTCGGACGTCGACCACGCCCCCGAGGCGAGAGATGTTGGTCTTCACCACGTCCATGCCGACGCCGCGACCGGACAGGTCGGTGATCGCCGAGCGGGTGGTGAAGCCCGGCAGGAAGATCAGGTTCAGGAGCTCGTCGCGGCTCATGTCCTCACGCGTCTCCTCGGTGATCAGCCCGCGCCGCACGGCCGAGGCCGCGAGCTTCTCCGGGTTCATCCCGGACCCGTCGTCCTCCACCTCGATCAGGACGTGATTGCCCTTCTGGTAGGCGTTGAGCGCCAGGGTGCCCACCGTCGGCTTGCCTGCGAGCTCCCGCACCTTGGGCTTCTCGACGCCGTGATCGATGGCGTTGCGGATGATGTGCATCAGAGGGTCCGAGAGCTCTTCGACGATGAGCTTGTCGACCTCGGTGTCGGCGCCGGTGATGACCAGGCGCACTTCCTTCTCGTGCTCTCGCGCCACCTGCCGCACGACGCGCGCAAGCCGATCGAAGATCTGCCGTAGCGGCACCATCCGGACGTCGAGGATCCCATCCTGCATCTCTTCGAGGTGTCGCTCGAAGCTTCGATTGGCGCGGTGCAGCTCGATCGCCAGCTGGCGCAGACCGGAGACGTTGCGGATGCGTTCGGTGAGCCGCGCGACGGCGCTCTTCACGATCGCCAGCTCTCCCACCACGTTCATCAGGTGGTCGAGCTTGCGGATGTCGACGCGCACCGTGTTCGCCACGGAGCGCAGCGAGATCTCGCCCGGCCCGTCCTCCGAGGCGTCGGGGGCGACGACCATCTCGGCGGAAGGCGCCTGGGCGACGGCTTTCGGGGGATCGGGCGCCCGCCGGGCGCCGGCGATGGCGGGCGGCGGGGTGGTGACTCGCTGCTGCTGCAGGAAGCCCGTGTCGGGCATGGCCTCGGCCTTGCGCGGGACGGCGACGAGCTCTCCGCTCTGTGGCGTCAGCAGCTCGACCAGCTGGTCCGCGGGAGCGCGGCTCGCGAGCAGGACGTCCAGGTCGATGCTGTCCCCGTCGGTGTCTCCCATCGACGGCAGGTAGGTGATGATCTCGGCGAGGGGCTTGGCCTTCTTCTTCAGCTCTTCGAGCTCGACGTCGATCGACGCCAGGCTGAAATGCACCTTCAGCCGATAGAGCGGGACCCCCTGCTCGACGTTGGTGCGGAGCCGGTGCTCCTCGTACTCGGTGAGCACGGCGAGGACGCCGGGATCGATGTCGTAGGCCTCGAGGCCGGTGTGGACCACGCCCTTGCCGGCGCTGACCCTTTCGATCGACTGGGCGTACCTCGCCAGATCGACGTCCGACGACTCTCCAGACGCCTCGCCCAGGAGCCGTTGAAAGTTCTCCACGCCCTCGAAGAGCACGTCGAGGACTTCCTGGGTCAGCTCGACGCGGCCCAGACGGAGATCGTCGAGCAGATCTTCGAGCGCGTGGGCAACCGCGCCAACCTGGTGGTAGCCGAACATCCCGGCGATGCCCTTGAGGGTGTGGACGCCGCGAAAGACCTCGTTGATCAGATCCGGGTCGGGGTTGCCCTCTTTCTGGGTCTGATCGAGGACGAGGAGGTCGCGCGAGAGCGCCTCGACGATCTCCTGAGATTCGGCGAGGAACTCGTCACGAACGGAGCTGTCTTTGTCGTCTCCGGCCACCGCCTCAGGGAGCCCTTTCGGAACGAAGCCGGGCCACCGTCTCTCGGAGCTCGGCTGGCTCGAAAGGCTTCTTCAGGTACGCGTCGGCGCCCAGGGCGAGCCCGCGCTCGCGGTCCTTGTCGCTCGCCTCGGTGCTGATGATGATCAGCGGCGTCTGTCGGTGCTTGTCGCTCTTGCGCATGAAGGACACGAGCTCGAGGCCGTTGATGTCCGGCATGTTGATGTCGACGATGACCAGGTCGAAGCTCTTGCGAGGCAGGATCCGGAGCGCGACGAATCCGCTCTCCGCCTCGTCGACCTCGGCAGCGCCGTCTTCCTCGAGGGCCGCGCGCACGAACGCCCGCATGGCGCTCGAGTCCTCGACCACGAGGACGCTGAGGGGATCGGCAGTCACGCGGCGAGATGTTAGTCGATTCTCGCCGTTTTCGTCAGGCTGTTCGGGGCGGATCGGCCCCCTTCGGCCCGACAATTTCTCGGATCTGCGACAGCGAGTGGGAGGCTTTGAGGGGCTTTCCGAGAGAGCCCTCCGCGAGCCCGACGATGGCGCGACGCGCCTCCCCGCGAACCGCGTCGTCCCAGGGCGTCTCGGCGGCCTCGAACCACGCCCGGCGGGCCGCCGCCGACAGGTGTGCGCGCGCCTTACCGGAGAGCTTCACTTTCGCACCACCACAGCTTCGGCAGACGATCGAGCCGAGGATCGGGTCGAAGAGCGCGGCACGCCCCTCCTCCGCGCGGCGCCCGCACTTGGCACAGGTGTCGAGATTCGGCGCGAAGCCGAGCGATGAGAGCACGCGGGTCTCGAAGCACAGGAGCAGCTCCTCCTTCGTGTCGTCGCTCTTCTCGAGACGCGAGAAGAGCTCGATCGTCTCGCGGAGGATCTCGGGCTCCGGATGCCGAACCGGAAGCGCCTCCCGGACGAGCTCGAGCGCGGCCCCGGCGATGGCGATGCGCGTCAGGTCGGCGAGGATGCCCGGGAAGCTCCGCTTCACGCGGGCCTGACCGATGCTCCCCAGATCGCCGCGACCCAGACGCACCTCCGCGTCGACGAGCGCGTACGGCTCGAGGGAGCCGCCGAAGCGTCGCTTGCTCTTGCGCGCACCACGCGCCAGGACGGAGATCTTGCCGAAGCGCTCCGTCAGGAGCGTGACGATCCGGTCCGCGTCTCGGTAGTCGATGGCGCGAAGGACGAGGGCGTCGGTTGGCTCGGAACGAGACACTCGATGGAGGATAGCTCGATCGGCGTGTCCCGGTGCCTGGGGCGAAGGACGATCGAGAGGGCCAGGGTGAAGAGGATCAGCAGGATCACCAGGGCGATCGCGATGCCGAAGCGGCGGCCCCGCTCGGGCGGGGTGATGGCGGCGATCGGCGCGGGGGCCGATTCCGGCTCGGGCGCCGCGTCCGCGTCGAAGCGCGCGACGATCTCCGACGTGCCCAGGCCCAGCGCGCGGGCGTAGCTCTTCAGAAAGCCGCGGGCGAAGACGTCACCCGGAAGCTCGTCGAAGCGGTCCGCTTCGATGTGCTCGAGCATCCGAAGCGGGATGCGTGTGGTCTGCGAGAGCTCCTCGAGGGAGACCTGTCTGAGCTCGCGCTCGTGCTTCAAATGCGTTCCGAGGGAATCCATCAGATGTCGTCCAAAAGGCGGCGGCATGCCATCCCATCCTCGTTGTCACCATCGAGCTCGACGCAGCGCTCCAGATCGGAGATCGCTTCGTCTCGCTTTCCCAGCCTCGCCCGCACCTCTCCGCGGAGCTTGAAGGCGGACTGGTAGCCAGCGCAGTGTTCGTTCGACTCGATGGCCGAGGTAGCAGCTGTCTCGGCGTCGTCGAACTGGTCCTGCGCAAAATAAGTCTGAGCGAGCAGATAGTGCCCCACACAGAACTGGGGCTGAATCTCGACCGCCTGGCGGAGAGCCGTCGCCGACTCGGAGAGGTCGCCCTTCTCGAAATAAGCGAGGCCGAGGTTGCCCCACGCGTTCCAGGGCTGACGATTCAGCATGTCCGAGGCCGACCGCTCGAACTCGTCGATCGACTCTTCGTAGCGATCCTGCTCGAGGAGCGCGAGGCCGAGCATGTTGTGCGCCTCCGGGAGCGTCCCACCGACGTTCTCCTCGCGTCGCTCGAGAACCTCGATCCCCTTGCGCAACGACTCCTCCGCCTGATCGAAGGCGCGGCGCTCGAGAAGGATGTAGCCCAGAAGGACGTAGGCCTCGGCGTTGTCGGGATCGAACTCGATGGCCGCGTTCAGACGTTCCATGGCGGCCGGGGTGTTCCCCTCCTCATGTAGCGTCGCTGCGAGCCTGAATTCCGCCATCGAGCGTTCCACGTCTTCCGCACTGACCCCTCGACCGCCGCATGCGGTCATCGTGAGGGGGATGAGCAGGCCAAGAAGAAGCGTCCGCATCGGGGTCCGGTGTCCCCCGAGGGAGCGACCCGATCTAACGAGATCATTGGGGGAGGTCAACAGCGATCTGCGGATCGCCAATGAGACTGTCGGAATCCCGACACCCCAGCCTTCAGTCACCCCGAACCTCCTCTTTCATACCGAGGAGCTCGTAGAGCTGTCGCAAGGCCCCGAGGTCGGGGATGAGGATCTTCTCGTCCACGATGCGCAGGTAGCCGCCGTCGCGGAGCTGCTGCACCGCGCGCTTGACCGCGTCGACGTCGAGGCTCGCGCGGGCGGAGAGATCGAGCGGGGAAACCGCCAGCATGTGCCCGTCGGGGCCCTTCTGGGTGGTGGAGGCGAGGCGGATCAGGGTGTTGACCACGCGCGAGGGGTGGTCCCTCAGCATGGTGTTCTCGAGCTGCTCCTCGGCGTCCCTCAGGCGCCGCACCAGCTGGCGCACCATCCGGCTCGCGACATCCGGATTTCCCGAAAGAAGTCGCGCGAAAGTTGCCTGATCGAGCGCCAGCACAGTGACGTCCGTGAGGGCGATGGCGCTCGCGGAGCGATCCGCACGGTTGAGGAGGGCGTCTTCGCCGAGGAGATCGCCCGGCCGCAGCACGCTCAGGCTGCGATCGGCCGAGCGCACGCGCTTGACCAGCCGAATGCGACCTTCCTGGAGGATGTAGCAGGTATCCGCCTCATCCCCTTCGCGGAAGAGCGTGTCCCCCGCATGGAATCGTCGGCCAAACCTCTCGACCAGGCGGTTGCGCTCGGCGTCCCCGAGGTCCTCCATGAGGCGAGGGGTGTACTCGCACCCGCCGTCCTGCGCAAGCCGGGCCTGACGCCAGCCCCCCTGCCCTCACTTCCCTAACGAATTCGAGGACCTACTCGGCCAGATGGCAGCTCGCCCAATGGCCGGGCGCCACCTCGCGGAGCACGGGGACCTCTCGGTCGCAGAGGCCTTTCTCCGCGATGGGGCAGCGGGGATGGAAGTGGCAGCCGCTGGGCGGCGTCAGCGGGCTCGGCACGTCGCCCCCCAGGACGATGCGCTCGCGCCTGGATTTGGGGTCGGGGGTGGGCACCGCCGACATGAGCGCCTGGGTGTAGGGGTGCTTGGGGTCTCTGTAGAGGGCCTCGGCGGTGGCGAGCTCCACCACGCGGCCGAGGTACATCACCGCCACCCGATGGCTCAGGTACTCCACCACCGACAGATCGTGGGCGATGAAGAGATAGGCCAGATCGAGCTCCTCCTGCAGATCGCTGAGCAGGTTGACGATCTGAGCCTGCACCGAGACGTCGAGCGCGCTGATGGGCTCGTCGGCGACGATGAACTTCGGCTCCACCGCCAACGCCCGGGCGATCCCGATGCGCTGTCGCTGGCCACCGGAGAACTCGTGGGGGTACCGGCTCATCTGCTCGGGCCTCAGGCCCACCTTCTCCATGAGCGTCGCCACCTTCTGCTCCTCTTCGGAGCCGCCGGCGCTCAGTCCGTGGATCCGCATCGCCTCGCCGATGGTGGCCTTCACCGTCATGCGCGGGTTCAGCGAGCTGTACGGATCCTGGAAGATGATCTGCATCCGCCGCCGCAGCGGGCGCAGGGTACGCTGATCCACTGCGGTGATGTCCTGTCCCTCGAAGGCGATCTTGCCGTCGGTCGGATCGAGGAGCCGGAGCACGACGCGGCCGAAGGTGCTCTTGCCACACCCCGACTCTCCGACGAGGCCGAGGGTCTCGCCGGGCATCACCTCGAGGCTCACGCCGTCGACCGCGCGCACCGCGCCGGTGGCCCGACCGAAGAAGCCCTTCTTCACCGGGAAGTGTTTCTTCAGCGCGTCGGTCCGGAGGATCGGCTCGCTCATCCTTCGGCCTTTCCCGAGGCGACCCAGCACGCGACGCGATGGCCGTCGACCTCGTCGAGGGGTGGCTCTTCGACGCGGCATCGATCCACGACGTCCGGACATCGGTCCTGAAAGCGACACCCTTCGGGAAGATGGCGCAGATCGGGGACGACGCCGGGGATGGTCGGGAGCCGCTTCTGCTCCGCGTTGTCGCCGTAGCTCGGAACGCTGGCGAGGAGCCCGCGCGTGTAGGGATGCTTGGGATCGTCGAAGAGCGCGACGGTCTCGGCGCGTTCGACCACCTTGCCCGCGTACATCACGACGATCTCGTCCACGAACTCGGCGACGACCCCGAGGTCGTGGGTGATCAGGATGATGCTCATCCCCATCTCGAGGCGCAGGCGCTCGAGGAGATCGAGGATCTGCGCCTGGATGGTCACGTCGAGGGCGGTCGTGGGCTCGTCGGCGATCAGGAGCTTCGGCTCGCAAGAGAGCGCCATCGCGATCATCACGCGCTGCCGCATCCCGCCCGAGAGTTGATGGGGGTATTCGTCGATGCGCTGCTCCGGCGCGGGGATGCCCACGAGCCTCAGCATCTCGATGGCCCGCTCCCGCGCCTGGGACTTGCTCACCTTCTGATGGAGGCGAATGGCCTCCATGATCTGGAAACCGACCGTGTAGACCGGATTGAGCGAGGTCATCGGCTCCTGAAAGATCATGGAGATGTGATTTCCTCGAAGGTCGCGCATCTCGGCGTCGGTGAGCTCGAGTAGGTTCTTGCCTTCGAAGAGGATCTTGCCGGCCTCGATCTTTCCAGGCGGCACCGGCAACAGCTGCATGATCGACAGCGAGGTGACGCTCTTGCCGCAGCCCGACTCGCCCACGATCCCCAGCGTCCCGCCATCCGCGACGTCGAAGGAGACGCCGTCCACCGCGCGCACGATCCCCTCGTCGGTGTGAAAGGCGGTCACCAGGCCTTCGACGGAGAGCAGAGGCTCGGCGGCGGCCTCTTCACTGGTCACAGCTGACCTCTTCGGGAGGGATGCCCGGACGAGGCGACTGGGTGAAGGCGTTGGGCGGCACCGTGACGTTGATGTCGACCTCCTGGAAGCGCACGGTCGTGTCCGCACCCTCCCGCGGGTGCTCGAAGCGCACCTTCATCGGCAGCGCCACGCCCATGTGCTCGTCGCCGCTCTCGGGATCTTCGATCACCGTCCAATCGTCGTAGGTGGCACGCCACTCGGTGGATCCGTCGGGGGCGAACATCTCCGAGCGCAGCATGCGCAGGCGCTGCTGAGAGGGCGGAGCGTCGTGCTCCACGTCCCAGGGACGCACCAGCAGCTCGATCTCCTGACGCCGCCCGTCGTCAGCGGTCAGGGTGACGAGATAGGTGCCGTCGCCGGTGCAGCTGATGCCCGCGTTCGGCGTGTCGAGGCGGGGGCTGTCGCCGAGGAGGAAGAGGCTGACGTCCTCACCCGACATGGGGATCCCGAGGAGGCGCTCGATGTTCTGTGGGCAGGTGGGGCCTTCGAGATATCGGTTCTCCCGCAGGTCGGTGAGCGCGAAGCGACTGCCGTCGCTCGTCAGGATCACCGCGGGCCCGAACTGGGTCATGGCGTCGAAGCGGACCTTGTCCGGCATCTCGACGAACATCATCACCGTGCCGCGGATACGGCCGTCCTCGCCCCACTGCTCGACCCGCGCCTCGGCGCGCATCGCGCGAGCGTAGCTCCGCGTCGAGCGGTGAGCGTCGAGGGCCCCGATGGGAGAGGTCCACTGCTGCCGGGGACAGCTCGCACCGGGGCAGCCGGCGAAGAGGAACGAGGCGCCGGCCAGGACGGCGAGGGTCAGAAATCGCACGCGCGGAGTCTACAAGCGACCGGTCGAATAGAGAAAGAGCCAGCGCCCGCTGACGCCGCGCGGGGCATTCCGGGACGATTGCGCGCGCCGCGGGTTCGTGAAAGCGTCCCCGCCGTGGACGAGGACAAGAAGCGGTACGCGGCCATCGCGTCGATCGTCCTCGGCTTTTTGAACATCGTCGTGGGCATCTGCCTGCCCCCCTGCGGCTTCATCCTCGTCGTCCTCGGAGGCGCGCTGGCGATCCTCGGCGTGCGCTCGGAGGCGAAGCTCATCGGCTGGATCGGGCTCTCCATCAACGTCGTGGCCCTCCTGGTCGTGATCGCGGCGCAGATCTTCAACATCATGCTCGCCACCGGCTACATCCCGATGCGCGACGTGGTCGAGACCCTCAGCGGGCGCGAGCTCGGCCCAGTGGATGGCGGCGCGGACGCGGCACCGGCCGATGCGGGCGCAGGCGCGGTGGACGGCGCCGTGCCCGAGCTGATGGAGTGGCCGGAGGATGAGACGGGGGCGGGCACGGGCACGGGGGGTTAGACGATGCCCTCGATGACCTTCAAGGCGAGGGCGTAGCGACCGAAGGGCGGCATGATGTAGGCGCCCTGCACGCGGTCGCGAACGGCGGAGAGCATCTCGCGGGCGATCTCGACCCCGGCCGCGCGGCCCTTGGGTCCGCCCCCTGCCTCGCGCATGCGATCGCGAATGCGCTCGGGGATCTGCATGCCGGGGACTTCGTTGTGAAGGAACTCCGCGTTGCGATAGCTGGCCAGCGGCAGGAGGCCGACGAGGATCGGGACGCCCAGATCCCTGGTGTCCGACAGGAAGCGCTCGAGGACCTCCGGATCGTAGACGGGCTGGGTCATCACCAGCTCCGCGCCGGCCTCGATCTTCTGCTGCAGCCGGGCGAGCTCGCGGTCGTAATCCTTGGCTGCGGGCTCGGCGCCCGTCGCCGCCAGGAACTTCGTGGCCGCCCCGATGGGCTTACCGCCCGGATCGAAGCCGTGGTTCAGCTCGTTGACGATGCGGATCAGGCCGATCGAGTCCGTGTCGTAGACCGGCGTCGCATCCGGGAAGTCGCCCATCTTCGGAGGGTCACCGGTGATGATCACCAGATTGTTCACCCCCATGTCGTGAGCCGCGAGCAGGTGCGCCACCAGACCCAGGAGATTGCGGTCTCGGGTGGTGACGTGCATCAGGGACGGCATCCCCAGCTCGCTCTGAATGCGTGCGCAGAGCGCGAGGTTGCCCATGCGCGCGCTGGCGCGCGGGCCGTCCGCCACGTTGATCACGTCGACGCCGCCGTCGCGGAGGAGCTTCGCTCCCTCGAGGGCTTTGTCGAGGGACAGCCCGGGCGGCGGATTGACCTCGACCGAGATCACGAACTTGTTGCCGAGCTTGGCGCCGAGCTGGGACTTCTGCGCGAGAGGCACGACCTCGACGCCGGGGGCGATGGGACGGACGCTCTCTCGGTCGTCGCGCATCCCGCCGCCGAGCTCGGTGGGATCACCGCCGCCGACCATCCGCGCCGCCGCAGCGATCTTCTTCACGTGCTCGGGCGTGGTGCCGCAGCAGCCCCCCACCGCGTGGATGCCCGCCTTGTAGAGGCGACGTGCGTAGACCTGGAAGTACTCCGGCGTCGCCTTGTAAGCGAAGCGTCCTTCCACGCGATGCGGCAGGCCAGCGTTCGGCTGCGCGATCACCGGCAGACCCGGCTCGAGCATCCGCGACGCCATCTCGTAGACGCCAGCGGGCCCGTCGGCGCAGTTCACGCCGATGGCATCGGCGCCCCAATCGGCGAGGAGCGCGGCCATGCGCTCCGGACCGGTGCCGTCGGCCATGGTGCCGAAGGTGTCGAAGGAGCAGCTGGCGATGATCGGCACCGCGCCGCGAGTGCCCGCCTGGGCCGCCTCGAGGGCGAGCTGCAGCTCGCGCGGCTGCCGAAAAGTCTCCAGGATGATCGCGTCCACCCCGCGGGCCGACAGCGCCGCCACCTGCTCGCGGAACGCGGCGCGGATGCGCTCGTGCTCGTCGGTCTCGACGGTCTTCATCACGAGACCGGTGGGTCCCACCGAGCCGACCACGTACTGCGCCGGGCCCGCCGCCTCGCGGGCCAGGTCCACCGCGACCTGGTTGATCTTCTCCACCTGGTCGGCGAGCCCGTGAGGCTCGAGGCGGTATCGATTCGCGCCGAAGGTGTTCGTCGTCAGGACGTCCGCTCCGGCGAGGACGTACCCCTCGTAGACGTCCTTGACCGCCTCGGCCCGGTCCAGGACCGCGGCGTCCAGGCTTCGCGTGTAGAGCAGCCCGCGCTCGTAGAGCGCCGTGCCCATCGCGCCGTCGAAGACGACGCCCCCGGCGGCGAGCGCCGAGAGAAGCGGTCGCTTCTCACTCATCAGGGTGCCCTTTACTCAATCTCGTTCAATTGTCCATCGCGCCGTCGTCGATCCACTGTCGGACCACGGCGATCTGGCTCGGGGGGAGGAGCACGCCCAGGGGCATGGAGTCGCCACAGACGTCGCTGCCGTCGGCGGTGTGGTTTTCGAGCTTGTGGATCAGGAGCGAGCCGTCCGCGTCGCCGGGGATGACGCGGACCGCGCCGCCCTCGTCTGCGCAGGGCGAGCCCATCGCGGGGACGTTCACCAACGCCGCGTAGCCTGCGTCCTTGTCGCTCAGGTCGAGGGCGCTCTGCATGATGAAGGACGCCGGCCCCGGTCCATGGCAGCTCACGCAGCCGCCGTCGACGATGATGGCGCTGTAGATCGCGGTCCACGTGGGGTCGATGGGCGGCGCGGTGCGCCGGTAGTAGCAGTGCTCGGCGTCTTGGAGGGTGTAGCCCCCGGGATCGCACGGCGCGCCAGGTGCGTCGCTGTCGCCGGGCTCGGCGGTCTGCGTGACCATCGGCCCGCCGCAGGCGAGCCAGTTCTTGTAGATGTCCTCGCCTTCGGCGGAGTCGATGTAGGGCATGGGCTGCCCGCTGTCGAGATAGGTGAAGCCGGCATCGATGAGCGCCGCGAGGCCGGCCTCGCCTGGCGGCATGGAGCCGGTCTCGACGGTGGAGAACATCGCGAAGCGGTGGTCGAAGATCGACTGCCGGGAAATGGCGAGACGCTCCACCACCTCCATGTCCGGCATGGAGGGATCGTCGCTACGCGAGGGGGCAGCGTCGAAGTTCAGGTTGGCGGGGGCGCCGCGGCGGGTCGCGCCGGTGGCGCCGACGCTGTGGCAGGGGCTACAGGCCTGTTGGATCATCGCCTGACCCGCGTAGGAGGGATAGCCGTTGCGGTCGACCACCAGGGTGAAGGCCCCTTCGGTGTCGCATTGGCCGAGCTGAGGCTGACAGCCCGCGAGCAGGGCGGGTAGGGCAGCGGCGGCCATGGCGAAGGGGAGGAATCCGGAGCGGCTCATCGCGCCCCATACGATGGAGCGCTGCCCCCGATTTTGCAACGACAACGCGGCGTCGCGCCGCCCGAGCTCAGGCTGCCTGGGGACGGAAGTCGGCCAGCTCGCCGCGGAGCTTCTTACAAACCCGCTCTTCCAGCTGGCGAACGCGCTCCTTGCTGACGCCCATCTCGCGACCCAAAGCTTCGAGGGTCAGGGGCTCGTCGCTCATGAGGCGGGCGCGGACGATGCGCTGCTCGCGCTGATCGAGCTTCTCGAAGGCGGTGTCGAGGCGCGCGCGGATGCCGACGATCTCGGCCACGCGCCCGGCCTCCTCTTCGGGATTCATCCCGCGCGCGCGAACCCGATCGATCCCCGGGCCCCGCTCGGCGGTCTGGTAGTCGAGGGAGACGTCGCCGGCCGACAGGAGCGGCCAGAGCTTCTTGGCGCGACCGAGGGGCATCCCGCTCGCTTCGGCGAGCGCCTCGGGAGACTCGACCGGGGTGCGGCGGAAGGCGCGCATCGCCCGGCGCTCGGTGCGGGTCGTCCCCAAGCGAACGATGCGATAGCTCCGCACGACGTAGTCGCGGATCTCGGCGCGGATCCAGTAGACCGCGTAGGTGATCAGACGGCACTGCTTCGAGGGGTCGTACTTCTTCGCGGCCTTCAAGAGCCCGAGGTTGCCCTGCTGCACCAGGTCGTCGAGGGGAACGCCCCAACGGCGGTACTCCCGCGCGATGCGGATGACGAAGGGCAGGGATGCTTCCACCAGACGTCGGCCCGCGTCCTCGTCACCCTCGGCCCAACGCGCGGCGAGCTCTCGCTCGACCTCCGCCGACAGGGGCGAGACGTGCGAGAGTGAGGAGCGATAGCGGTCGAACGAGGTGCGGTAGAGGCGGCTCTCGGCCATGGCGGCCCTCCTGCTTGTTGTTCCCCCGCGCCACCGGCACTGCAGCGACCATGCCCGGCCGCGCGCATGGGGATCGTTGACGAAGCGCGCGGCGGCGACGCGGCAGGCCTGCGGGAACGCAACCGTGCCGCGGCACAATGCCGCGTCGGACATGTGCTAAGGAGCGGTCTCGATGGCCCGCCCGAAGCTCCTGGTTCCTCCGCCCAGCGCGGATCGCCTGCGGCCGCTCCCCCTCGCCGCGGCAGCCATCCTCCCCTTCGCCGTCGGCGTGTGGTTGGCGAGCGTCAGCCTCGAAGGAGCGGAGGCGGGAACGCAGGAGGGGGTCGCGGCCGTGGCAGAGACGGAGTCGGAAACGGAGTCGGTTGCGGAAGCGGGAACGGGAACGGGGACGGGGACGGAAGCGGAAACGGAAGCGGCAACGGAGACGGGAGCGGGAGCGGAAGCGGCAACGGGAACGGGAACGGGAACGGGAACGGGAACGGGAACGGAAGCGGCAACGGCAACGGGGACGGGAGCGGAAGCGGCAACGGAGACGGGAACGGGAACGGGAACGGGTGGTGGTGTGGGAACGGGGACGGTGGTTCCCCGTCGCGTGGGTCTCGGGCGCGTGGCGTATCTGCAATGCGATGGCGTGCCGCCCGTGCGGGGGCCCTTCCCCTGCCCGCGCGATCGCGACCTCGAAGCGACCGTGTGGGCGGCGCTCGAGACGTTGCCGACGTGCACCGGCCTACCGACCGAGACCGGGCCGGGTGACCTGCGGCTGACCTTCGTTCCCGGCGCGCCCGTCGAGATCGCGACCCGCTCCCGCGGGCCCGAGAGCCTGCCCGACGAGGCGCTGCGCTCGTGTCTCTCGGAGCCGCTCGCGGCGGTCAGCACCTCCATCCGGGCGGACGAGCTGCTGGTCTCGTTCCACTTCGCGCTGATCAGCGCGGATCGCTGAAGAGATCGCGGGTGGTCGGCTCGACCCGCGGATCGTGGCAGCGACGACATCGCGCTTCGTAGATGTCGGTGGCGCCGACGACCACCTGGTCGGCCCCCGCGGAGAGGCGCTGGGAGCGTCCGGCGGGGGCGCCGCATCGGGTGCAGATCGCGAGGGTCTTGGTGACCATCTCGGCCACCGAGAGGAGCGCGGGCATGGGCGCGAAAGGTGCGCCGGTGTAGTCCTGGTCGAGACCCGCCAGGATCACCCGCACGCCGCTCCGCGCCAGGCGTTCGACCAGCGGAACGAGATCGTCGTCGAAGAACTGCGCCTCGTCGATTCCCACGACCCGCGTATCGGCGCGGACGAGCCGCGCCAGCTCCTTTTCGTCCTTCACCGGAACGGCGTCGATCGCGACCGCCGAGTGGCTGACGATCTGCTCGGCGTGGTACCGGTCGTCGATCCGCGGCTTGAAGGCCTGGAGCGGCTGCCGCGCGATCTGGGCGCGGCGAAGGCGACGGATGAGCTCCTCGCTCTTCCCGCTGAACATCGGACCGCAGATCACCTCGATCCAGCCAGCCCCTGACGGCATCACGAGCATACGGGCTCGCTCTCTACGCCCCGGGACCGCCCGATTCAAGCGTGGAAGCCCGGTTTTTCGGCAAGGGGGGTGAGGTGCACCCAAAGCACACAAGGTGTACAGATCGACCCCAAAAATGGAGGGACGATGCCTTCTGGGGTTTTGCCCCGAATCGGGCCTGTGCTAGCCTCGATTAGTCGTGGAGGTTGTACTCCGCAAGGTAGGTCGCAAGCCGGGTCGGGCCGTCGTAGGACGGTTGCTTCGCGCACCTCGTAAAGGCTCGGTCGTGGTCATCGAATTTCCCGATGGCCTTCACGAGTACGTCACCACACCCGTGAAGCGGATCCTCCGCGTCTGCGGCGGCGACGTCTACTACCTCCAGACCGCCAACAGCCGCTACCGCCTCGAGGTTCGCTCGGGGGATGCGCTCGCGGCCAGCGAAGCCCCCGCCGTTCAGTAGACGGCGCTCGCGTGGGGCTACCGCAGGTCGAGGCGTCCCAGGCGCTCGACCAGCTCGGTGATCAGGGCGCGCAAACGTTCGAAGTCGCCGTGGCGGGGCTCGCCCGTCGACTCGTTGACGTAGAGCGCGCGGTTGATCTCGATCTGCACCGCGTGCACGCCCGTCGACGGCCGGCCGTAGTGCGACGTGGTGTAGCCCCCGCGGTAGGGGTCGTCGTGGCGTACGCTCAGGCCGGCCGCACGGAAGTGCGAGTCCACGAGGTCGATCACGCGCGCATCGGCGGTGTTGCGGCCACGCGTGCCCGGGACGATGTCCGCGCGGCGCACCCCGGTGTCGCCGTGTCCGGCGCGTCCCACCGATGGCATCGAATGCGCAGCCACCAGGAGCGCAAAGCCGAAGCGTCCAGAGAGGCGCTCGAGCTCCTGCCGCAGGGCGTCGTGGTAGGGGGTGTGAAAGTGCGCGAGGCGGTCTGCGAGCTCCGCGCCGGTGAGAGGACGCGCGAGCGCGGGCGCTCCGGTGGTGGTCATGCGCCAGACCACGCCGCGCGGCTGCAGCGCTTTGGGCGTGGGATGGTCCGAGACCGTCTCCCGATCGACGTCGTCCGGCGCGCGGTTCAGGTCCACCACGTAGCGGGAGACGCGGGCGGCCAGCAGGGTCGCGCCCACCCCGACCACCTCGGCGCAGAGCTTGTCGACGTAGATGTCCGCGTCCCGCTCGATGTCGTCCTGGGTGGCGAGGAGCTGGCTCCTCACCCGATCGGGCACCGCCAACCCCGCGTGGGGCACCTCCACCATCACGGCGGTGTCGCCCTGCTCGGGCCGCTCGAGGTGGAAGAAGGTCGACACGGACCTTCGTTTAATCCGACAGCGCTGCGCTGTCGAGGGTGGAGAAAGCCAGAGTGGCGCTCAGGCCGCCGCGGTGACCAGGCCGCAGGACACGCCGAGGTAGAAGGCCCGGTAGACCTCCTCGCTGTCGACGCCCCCCTGGACCGACTCCCGCGCCAGGATCGCCGCGAGGGTCGTCTCCCCGGAGACGTCGAGGAGGCGGAACCAATGCTCCGGGGGCCGATAGGCAGAGAGCGGCGCCTCGGGCTGGGCCACCTTCACCATCACCTTGTCCTTCAGGGGCGCGAGCGCCGCCTCGAGCTCTTCGGGGTGCGCCTCGAAGGCCGCATCGCGCATGAGCTCCCGGCTGTCGTGACCGAGGGGGTAGACCTCCTCCTCGCAGCGCACGTCGGGCACGAAGGCCCAACGGCCCTCGCGCCAGCGAAACGCCTCCAGGTAACGGGTCTTCACCTGAGCGGCGACGGCCTTGAAGAGCTCCACCGGCCGAAGCACGCCGAGCCCCACCAGCGCATCTCCGAGGCGACCGTGGTATCGGGGCAGCAGCGCGAGCGCCATCTCGACCTCCATGCGGAGGCAGGTGCCGTTGGCGACGAGGAACTCGCCGAGGAGCTCGTTCTTGTCGGTGGAGGCAACGAACTCCGGGTGGCCCTCGTTGAAGTAGATCTTCTTGCGGCGGGTGTCGTCGAAGAGATGCAGCACGCCGGTGACCCGACCGGACGCGATGTCGTGGACGAAGGGCAGCAGGCGCCCGCTGCCGAGATCGCCGACCCGGGTCGCCTCGGTCACCTCCTCGTCCCGCCACGAGAGCGCGGGCGACATCACGAAGCGGCGCAGCTCGTCGATCGCGTGGGCGGGCACGTAGTCCGAGCCCTCGCGGGAGATCGGGGTGGAGGCGGCGATCTTGCCGGTGGTCACCATCTGCACCAGCTGAGGGAAGGAGAAGGGCCCGACCTCGCGGCCGTCCACCTGACGCACGCGGTAGATCGACGGGGTGTCGGTGCCCAGCTCCACCGAGCCGAGCTCGGTGCTGACGCCGGTGGTATCGAAGAGGTTGGTCGGCCTCCCCCCCGGCGCCATGGGGCGCTCGTCCATCACCGAGCCCTTCACCAGCTCGAGGCGGTGCAGGAGCTTCGCCAGGCGCTCGGGGCCGCGCACGATGCCGCGCCGCCGCATCACGTCGTCGACGGCGTCGGCGAAGGCTGACGAGCTCGGACGCCGGCTGGGATCGGCCTCGAGCCCGAGGCGCAGGAGCTTCATCACGTCCTGCGGAATGCGCCGCGAGCTGCGCGTGATCGCTTTCAGGTCGACGTCGCGGATGCGCAAGAGGATGTCGAGATCCTGCCCCGTGCCGAAGAGCGGCTCGGCGAGGAGCATCTCGGCGAAGACCGTCGTGAGCGTGAAGACGTCGCTCCGTCCATCGAGCGGCCGTCCCATGACCTGCTCCGGTGACATGTAGCCCAGCTTGCCGCGGACGTGGCCGTCGTCGGTGCGGCTCGAGCGATTGTCGACACGGGCGATACCGAAGTCGCTGAGCTTCACGTGGCCAGTGTCGGTGAGGAGGATGTTCGCAGGGCTCACGTCGCGGTGGACGATCCCGAGCGGCTCACCCTCGGCATCGCGGGCCCGATGTGCGTAGGCCAGCGAGCGCGCCGTCTGTGACGTGATGTGGAGGGCGACGTCGAGGGGAACCGTCTCCTCGCGGTTGGCCACCGCTCGCAGGAGCCGATTGACGTTGCTGCCGACCACCAACTCCATCGCGAGGAAGAGCTCGTGGTCGTGCTCGCCGAAATCGAAGACCTGAACGATGTTGGGGTGTTCGAGATGCGCGGCGAGGCGCGCTTCGTTCACGAACATCGTGACGAAGTCGGGGTCCCTCGCGTACTGGGGGAGGATGCATTTGAGAGCGACGCGCTTGACGAAGCCATGGGCTCCCTGGCGAGAGGCGACGAACACCTCCGCCATGCCTCCGGTGGCGAGGCGCTTCTCGATCACGTAGTCGCCGAGGCGTGCCTTCTTCAATCTCTCGTCCCGAGCCTGGCCCGACGGCGGACGGGGCCCACGGACCAGAATACGATCACGACCGCCACCTCTTGTAGGGGGATCCCGGACACCCCCCGGGATTTCTGGCGCCCCCGAAAGTTTGCCGTCCGGACGGCAGGATCTCCCTTCCGGCCCCCCCTCCCCGCATGTATTCTGGGGACCGCTTTTTTCAAAGGGTGCGCATGGCGACAGCGACCGCGAGCTCATCATCGAGACGTAGGAAAGACGCGTATCTCGGAAAGGTCATCGCAGGGCGATATCGCCTCGAGGCGCGCCTCGGCGAGGGCGGTATGGGTGTGGTCTATCGCGCCCGTCACGTGCTCATCGATCGGGTGGTGGCGCTGAAGCTGATCCGGCCCGACCTCAAAGGCGAGACGCACCTGCGCGCGTGGATGCTTCGCGAAGCTCGCGCGGCGAACCGGGTCGATCACGCGCACATCGTCGACATCCACGACGTGGGCGAGACCGAAGAGGGCGAGCTCTACCTGGTGATGGAGTACCTCACGGGGACCAGCCTCTCCAGCATCATCGCCAAGGGGCAGATGCCCGTGCCGCGGGCCGTCGACATCATCGAGCAGATGACCGCCGCGCTCGCGCGTGCCCACGACCTCGGGGTCATCCACCGCGACCTCAAGAGCGACAACATCATGCTCACGCAGCGCGGCGGCCGTCAGGACTACGTGAAGATCCTCGACTTCGGTCTGGCCGCTCTCGCGCGTGATCCGCGGCTCGCGCCGAAGGGCGCGGTGTTCGGAACGCCCGAGTACATGTCGCCCGAGCAGGCGCGTGGCGAGGATGCGATCGCGTCGAGTGATCTCTACGCGCTCGGGATCCTCTTCTTCGAGATGACGACGGGACAGCTTCCGTTCCGCTCGAGCGACCGCGAGACGCTCCTCGAGATGCAACGCAGCGCCCCCGCCGCCGCAGCCGATCAAGCTGCGCAAGGATCTCCCCGAAGCGGCGAACCGCATCATCCTCCACCTCCTCGAGAAGAAGCCCGAGGATCGCTTCCGCGACGGCCACCACCTGCAGGACGAGCTCAAAGCGCTGCAGCGCTCACTCCCGTCGACCGCGTGGGAGCTGCACTCGCAACAGGAAGCGCCGGTGGCGCCGCCTCCCCCGCCGCCCGCGCAATCCACCGGCGTCGTCGAGTGGTCGAAGCGCGCCTCGAACTTCCTCCGTCTGATGTCGCGCGCCTACCCGAACGGGCGGGTGCCGGAGAAGATCGCCGAGGCCGGCGCCAACATGTGGGACCTGGCGGCGCGCGCCTCCAAGCTCGAAGGCGAGCTGGCCAGCCACGCCAAGAAGCTCGAAGCCATCGAGCGCCGGGGGCGCGCGCTCCGTGCGGAGATCGGCCGTAAGGTCGAAGAGCTGAGCCACGAGGAGTCGCGGGTCGCGCGACGCGCCGCCGAAGAGCGCGAGCGCGCGCGGCGGGTCAAGCGGGCGATGGCGGCCGCGGCCCAGGCGTACGAGCAGGCGAAGCCCAAGGTCGAGGGGGCGATGTCCTCTGGCGGCGACGTCGCGGCGCTCCGCAAGATCTTCGAGGAGTCGGGCTCGCTGGCCGGACGGGTTCGCGCCCTGAACGAGGTGCTCAAGGAGCACGATGCCAAGGCGGCGAGCCAGGAGCAGCTCGCGGAGAACCTGCGCAAGCAGATCACCGATCTCCGGGCGCAGCTGCAGCGCTACGGCGAGGCCCTCGAGACGGATCTCGCCACCGGGCGCGAGCGCATCGCGACGCGCGTGCGCGAAGCCCTCGGATACGAAAAGGCCTTCTCCGAGGCGTCGGCGACTCTGATCGCACATCTCAAAGACAAGCCCGAATGCCGGGAGCTCCTCGAGGAGATCGGCAAAGAGATGGGCCAGGACAACGGCCAGCCGGAGCAGAGCGCCGCCCCACCGCAGAAGCGGGATAGCTGGTTGGTCCAGGGAAAGAGCTGAAGCCTTTGGCAGGTTGATGCGTCTAGAGCGACCATGGGGACGACCATGGGAGCTCAGACGACTCTTTCGCCTGCGTGGCGGCGCTGGCTGGCGGACAACCTCTTGCGTGGCGTGGACCCTCTGCGGCTGCGCGAGACCCTGCTCGCGAGCGGTGTGCCCTCGGGCGAGGCCGATGCGCGGATCGACGAGCTCCTGGCTTCGCCGATACTGGACGTCGGTCGCGCGCACGCGGCGCGCGCGGAGCGGCTGAGCAGGGTGCTGGCGCTCGGGCAGACGGTGGAGCGGCTGTCGCCTGCGCCCGCCGCCATCGAGCGCGTCGACACGCTGTCGGCGGAGGCGTTCTATCAGCGCTACGTCGCGACGAGCACGCCGGTGATCCTCGCGCGACTCGCCGAGGATTGGCCGGCGCTCACGCGCTGGAGCCCGCGCTTTTTCGCGGAGCGCTTCGGCGACGTGGAGGTCACCATGACCGACGAACGCGAGTCGGATCCCTGGTACGACGCGCGCACCGCGGAGCATTCGCATCCGATCCGGATGCGCGACTACGTCGCGCGGGTCGAGGCGGCGGGCGCGGCCGAGACGAACGACTTCTATCTGGTGGCGCAGAACCGCAACCTCGAAAAGGATGGGCTCGCGGCGCTCCTCGACGACGTGTCCTTCCCCGAGGGCTACCTGGACATGACGCGCGTGCGGGGAGGCTCGGCGCTCTGGTTCGGACCCGCGGGGACGGTGACGCCGCTGCACCACGACTGCAGCAACATCCTGTTCACCCAGGTCTACGGCGAAAAGCGCGTGCGCCTGGTGTCGCCGACCGAGGAGCGGCTCTTCAGCGGCGCGCTGAGCATGTACGCCACCATCGATCTGGAGTCGCTCGAGGACGTGTTGGTGCGCGAGGTGGTGCTCGCGCCGGGGGAGACGCTCTTCATCCCGGTGGGTTGGTGGCACGAGGTGCGCGCGCTCTCGGTGTCGATCAGCCTGGCGTTTTCGAACTTCGCGCGAGACACCAACTTCGATTGGTACCGCCCGGGAGACGTGCGATGAGCCGGGGGAAGAAGAGGGGGGACGCACTCGCGGCTCGCAGCCGCTCCGCTCCGCGACTCCGAGCCTCGTCCAAGACACCGATGGTGAAGCGCACGGGCTTCGCGCTCGCGCTCGGCACCGCGGCGTGCACCGGGCGGGACGCGGAGCCGACGCCGACGCCCGCCGAGCCGGCGATGGCGCCGGTAGTGAGCACGCCGGCGCCGGCGACCCTCGAAGCGGTGCCCAGCGCGCCGCCTGCGGAGCTCACGCCGCTCCCCAGCGAGCCGCCGGTGGTCGCCGCCGACGAGGACGAGGCGGCGCGGGACAACGAAGAGGAGCTGCAGCTTCGGGCACGCAGGCGTCGCCGGCATCGAACGAATGAGCCGATGATCTCGGCGACCCCCGCCGCCGATGGTGCAGCGGGTGAATCCGCCGCCCCCGCCCATGGTGCGGCGGCCGCCCATGCCGCCCATGAACCTCGCACCGATGGTGGCGCCGCCCCCGCCCATGGTCGAGGAGCCACCGATGCCTCCCATGGTCGACCGGGATTCCGTCGATCGCACCGCGCCGATGATCGCGCCCGACGACGAGCATCACTGAATCGCGACGTTCCGTCCGCGGGCGAGCCGTGGCACCCTCCGCCGCCATGCGCACGACGATCCTCTTCGCCTCCCTCGTTTCGCTCCTCGGAGCGTGCGGCGACGACTCGAGCTCGACGGACACGGGACTGCCGCCGGTGGACGGCGGTGGAGACACCACGACGCCGCCCAGCGACGGCGGGGACGACACGACGCCGCCCGGCGATAGCGCCACGGACACCAGCACTCCGCCACCCGACACGGGCGCGCCGACGTGCGGCGACGCGCGACCGGACGTCTCGTCGATCACAGGCACCGAAGGGCTGATCATCGCGCGCGACGGAACGATCTACTACACGCAGTCAGGCATGGTCGGCCGGCTCACGCCGGGAGGCTCGCCGGAGGACTTCGTCCCGCTCACCGGTGCGAGCACCGTGTGGGGCCTCGCCCTCGACGCGACGAACGAGACGCTCTACGTCGGCGTGCCGGGAACGGGCGTCTACAGGATCGATCTGACCTCGGGATCGCCGAGCGCCGAGCTCTTCGTGACCGGCGGCGCGCCCAACGGCCTGACCATCGGCCCCGACGGCTTCCTCTACTACTCGGACTTCAGCGCGGGCGAGGTGATGCGCGTCGACCCCGCCGGAGACGGCACCGCCACGATGGTCACCGCTACGCCGATCTCCCAGGCCAACGGTGTCGCCTTCGATCTCGACGGGACGCTCCTGGTGTGCAGCTACGCGACGGGCACCCTGCACCGGCTGACGCTCGCCGACGGCGTCGAGACCGCGCGCGCGGATGCCGCGACCGGCCTCGGCAACCCCGACGGCGTGGCCGTCGACGCCGACGGCCGCCTCTACGTCACCGACAACGGCACCGGCCGGCTCCTGCGCACCGAGGCCGACGGCAGCGACATGATGATCCTCGCGCCCGGCATGTCGGCCGCGGCCAGCCTGGACTTCGGCTCGGGCGCCCTGCGCTGCAGCGACATCTACGTCGCCACCGGCGGCACCGTCGTTCGCTACCAGGACGGCACAGCGAACGGCGCCCCCGTGCCCTGGCACTGAGGCCAGCGCCCCGCCGACAAAGAGCAGTAGCGCGCCCCCCGAGGTGCGGTTATCTTCCGCCTCCCTGAAAAGGCCGAGTGGCGGAATTGGCAGACGCGCCGGATTCAAAATCCGGTGAGGGCAACCTCGTCCCGGTTCAACCCCGGGCTCGGCTACCAGACTTTGGGTCCCGGATGCGGTCACTTCTCGCCACGCACGCGTTGCGACCGCCCCTCCTGAGCGCACCGCGGATGCGATGCGGAATCGTCAGCGCAGCCGCCGACCCGTAGAGCCCACCTCAACGCTGGGGCGCCGCGGTCCCCTTCTGCCAGCGCGCCTGGATGTCCGCGCCGTCGGGGCGCAGCGCGTACTCGGTCTCGACCTGGGCGCGGCCCGTGAGCCTGAGGAGCGTCTCGATCGCGATCACGACCTGGCGCACGTAACGATCGCGAACGTTCGGCCAGTCCGAGAGGCGCAGGGTCGCTTCACCCGGCGCGCCGATCTGCGAGCGGAGCTGGCCGATGCGGCGGGTACGGCGAAACATGGTCTGGGTGCGCGAGACCAGCCAGCGATCCGAAGCCATCCGCAGCACGACGCGATAAGCGGTCTTGAACGAGATCTCCTGCGCGCGACGAATCGCCTCGTCGTGCAAATCCTCCGGATCCCGCTGCGCCTCGGCGGCGATGGCGTCCTGGAGCAGCTCGACGCGCGCGAGGGGGATCCACGACTTCGGCGCGAGCCCCTCGATCTCCTCGCGAAGCTCCGCCGAAAGGCCTTCGACCGCCGCTTGCACCACCTCGTCGCCAACGATCTCCTGGTTGGCCTTGATGCGATTCAGGACCGCCAGCCCCAGGACCTCTTGCTCGGCCACCTCCACCACGAGAAGTGTGGCACCTGACGCTCCATTTTCTTAGCGCTCAGACCGAATCTTCCAGCTCACGAAGAAAATCCGGGACGTCGGGCGGCTGGATCGTCGCGTGGCGGATGAGCTCATCAAAATGTTCCGTGAAGAGTCGAATGTACTTGAGCGTGCTGAACACCAGATACATCTGGCCGGTGTAGATCACCGCGCGCTTGGGCCCGAAGATCGTGAGCGGCACCGAGTAGCGGTGGCGACCGTCGAAGAGAAACCAGCGGAAGGTCGGATAGAGCTCACCCACCAGCTCCCGCATGGTGGCCAGCTGCTTGCGGCGCACCGCCTTCGACATGCGGCTCCAGACGCCGACCCCGGCGGCGAAGGACTCGAGGGTCTGCCGCGGCGAGCACACCTCGGTGTCCGTCTCGGGCCTTCGCTGATAGTCGAGGCGCTCTTCGCGCGTGGCCTGTCGCTGCTCGGGTGAGGCGACGGGCGAATGGGAGTACTCGTACGCGATCACCTCGTCCGTGCGCAGCAGATCGGGCAGCGTCGTCGGGACGTAGCGGATCTTGTAGCCGGCCGCTTCGCCCCGCCACAACGCGAGCCGCTCGTCGGCGGGTGAGCTCGCGCCCCGCTCGACCACCAGCACGTCGGTCCCGAGCGCGCCCTCCTCACTCAAGCCGATGAGCCAGTCCACGCTGACGTTCGCCGAGGTGGCGATGGCCGCCAGGGTCTCGACCCGCGGGAGGCGGTCGTTCTGATCCGAGAGGATCTGGGACAGGGTCGATCGATCGATCCCGACCTGCTTCGCGAAAGCGCTTCGGCTCAGACCCGAGCCGTCGATGATCTGTCCGAGACGCTCTCGAAAGCGCTCGACGGTTTCCCATCGTTCCATTCGTTTGTGTAGCGAATCTACATCATTCGTGTTGTTTCCACCACAACTGACGTAAAACCGTTCGAGTTGTATCGCTTCGTGCGCATTACCCCGTTGTTGGGTCCCCACTTGGTGGGTACACCGAAGGGGTGAGCAGACGCCGGGCCTTTCCGCGATTCGAGTGGCCAACCCTCCTCCTCGGCGGCGCCATCTACGGCGGCTGGATGGCTCTGACCTGGTTCCACCACGTGCTCCCAGCCTGGCTCGTCTGCGTGGCCGGCGCCTGGCTCCTCGCCTGGCACGGCTCGCTTCAGCACGAAGCGGTGCACCTGCATCCCTTCCGACGACGCGCTCTGAACGCGCTCTTCGCGGGCGTCCCCCTCACGCTCTGGCTGCCCTTCGATCTCTACCGCGCGTCGCACCTCGCTCACCACGGCGTGGACGAGCTGACCGATCCACGACGAGACCCCGAGTCCTTCTACGTCAGCGCCGAGCGCTTCGACGCGGCGAGCCCGATCGTTCGCGCGTGGCTCGTCGCTGAAAGCACCCTCGCCGGTCGCCTGATCCTCGGCCCGCTTCATGTCGCGGCCCGCACCCTCGCGTCGGAGGTCGCCGCCCTGCGACGAAGCCCCGCGCCGATCCTTCGCCGATGGACGATCCACGTCCTGGCCACCGGGCCCGTCGTCTGCTGGATCGGGGGCGTCTGCGAGATCCCCCTCGCCGCCTATCTCGCGCTCTACGTCTACCCGGGTCTCGCGCTCACGCTCCTACGCTCCTTCGTCGAACACCGCGCAGAAGGATCGAACGCGGAGCGCAGCGTGATCATCGAGGCCGAAGCGCCCCTCGCCTGGCTCTTCCTCCACAACAACCTCCACGCCCTTCATCACGCCGAGCCGGCGCTCCCCTGGTACGCCCTCCCTGCGCGCTACCGCGAGCGCCGCGCGCACCTGCTCCGCGAAAACGGCGGGTACTTCTTCCGCGGCTATCGCGAGGTCTTCCGGCGCTACCTCCTGCGCTCCAAGGGCTCGGTCGCCCATCCCCGGAGGCGGTCGTGACGCGCCGCTACACCCTCGACGGAGAGGCGCTCTCGGCAAGTGACGTCGCCGCCATCGCGCGCTCCGCTACCTCGGTCGTGATGGGCGATGGCGCCCGTGCGAAGGTTGCGCGCGCGCACGACGCCCTCCGCGAGGCGTGCGCGAAAGGGACGCCCGTGTACGGCGCCAACACCGGCGTCGGGGCCCGCGATGGAGAGCGCGTCGCTCCGAGAGACGCGGAGCGCCTGCAGGCGAGCCTGCTCCGAAGCCACGCCATGGGCGTGGGCGACGCGGCCCCCGCCGAGACCGTTCGGGCGATGATGGCGGTGCGCACGAGCCAGCTCGCGATGGGCCGGAGCGGCATCTCGGCGCCGGTCCTCGACGTGTTCGTCGCCATGCTCGATCGCGGCGTCACCCCGCGGGTGCCTGCTCTCGGCTCGGTGGGTGCGAGCGATCTCGCGCCCCTCGCGCACGCCGCGCTGCCGCTGATCGGAGAGGGGTCGGCGACCTACGACGGAACGCACCCTCGACGAATCCGCCGCCCTGCGTGAGGCGCGCATCGAGCGACCGACGCTCGGGGGTCGCGATGCGCTCGCGTGGATCAACGCGCCCGCCCTGGCGGTGGGAGGCGCCTGCCTGGCGATCGCCGACGGCCGCGCGCTCGTCGATGCCGCCGAGCGCGCGGCCGCGCTCACCATGCACGCCCTCGACAGTCACAAGGGCGCCTTCGAGGCGAGCCTCGTCGCGCTCAAGCCCCACCCCGGTGCCGTGAAGAGCGCCGAGCGCCTCTGGACGCTGCTCCCCGACGCGCCACGAACGGGGCGCGAGCCTCTCGCCATCCGCACTCTGCCGTACGTGATCGGCGCGGGGCGCGACGCGCTCGCGGCCCTCCAAGAGGTCGTGCGCATCGAGCTCGGCGCGCCCGCCGACAACCCAATCTGGCGCGAAGGTCAGGGCTTCTTCGGCGGCGGCAGCGCCTTCGACACCCATCGGCTGGCGCAGGTCCTGGACGGTCTGTCGGACGCGCTCCTCGCGATCGCCGCCTCGAGCGAACGGCGCATCGCGCGGCTCCTCGATCCCGCGACCAGCCGCGGCCTGTCGCCCTTCCTCATCGCAAAGGGGGAGAGCGCGCCGCGGAGCTCGGGCCTGATGATCGCGCAGTACACGGCTGCGAGCCTCGTCGCCCGGATGCGCACCCGCATCGGAAGCGCCGGCCTGACGAGCCCCACCTGCAACGGATTCGAGGACGCCATCTCCCTCGCGCCGCTCTCCGTGGAGCGCGCCTCGGAGGCGCTCCGCGACACCGCACGGGTGCTCTCCATCGAATCGGTGACCGCCGCTCGCGCGATCGATCTTCGAGGCCGCCACCCCGGGGGACCGCTGGCGGAAGCCTACGCGCGCGTGCGCCAGGTGATCGCTTTCAGCGAGGAGGACCGCGCGCTGGGCAACGCGATCGAGCGCCTCTCCATGGTGCTGCGCGTCGGTGCACCGCCCGATCAGGCGAGCTCGGGATAGCCGCGGCTCCGCGCCATTGCCTCCGAGGCTGCGATCGGCAGGAAGTCGTCGTGCTCTGCGGGTCGAAAGCCCACCAGGCGAAGCCTCCTTCGCACCTCACCGAGTGATGGGCTCGCCATCACCGCCTCGATCGCCGAACGCAGACGCACGAGTGTCCCATCGCTCGCCGGCCCGCCGGTGATGTACGGCAGAGACGGCGCTTCGTCGGTCCACGCGAGAACCGCGAGCCCCTCACGCTCCTCGGGGGCGACATCACCGATCAACGCCCAGCTCACCGCGTCGATCGCGGCCACGTCGGCGCGTCCCTCGCGCACGGCGGCGATCGACCCGCGATGCGAGCCCGTCTCGCTCACCGCGGAGAAGAAGCGCCCGCCACGCGCCAAGTTCGAGACGAGCGCACGTAGGGCGTTCATTCCGGAGTGGGAATCGAAGGCGTTCACCGCGGCGCGATGCCCCCGCAGATCGACCACGCGTCGCGCCCCTCCATCCTCCCGCACGATCACCGCGCTCCTGTAGGTGCCCGGCCCGCAACCCTCCGCGTCGTGGCTGGCCACCCCGACCACGCGAACCTTCTCCGACAGGCGCGTGACGAGTGGATAGCCGCAGGTCTGAGCGAGTAAGAGCGTCGGGTCTCCCAATATCTCGCCGGCGGGCCGGTCCCGCACCAGCGCCTCGGGGACATCGGTCTCCCCTGCCGCGCGCAGCTCGTCGGCGATGGCCGCCCACAGGGCGTCGGTCGCCGCCCGGAGCTCCGGCAGGTCGTACATGGGCAGAGCTGCGACGCGGGTCACCCTCCCAGCCTACGCCTCAGTGCGCGTGTTCGTCGCTCGGAACGACGTTCTTCACTTCGACGGAATCCAACAGGACCGGGTCGCGCGTGAGCGCTCGGAAGCGCACGAAGCGTGGACGCGCGACCGAGCTGGCATCGACGTCGATCGCCACGGACGCGTCCCCGCGTGAGAGCACCGTCTCGAAGTGATGATGGTCCGGGCTCACCTCGACGCGAAATGGACCGCTGGCCGGCAGAACGTGGACGAAGAGGTCGGGCTCGGCGGTCCCGTCGCCCTCGAACGCAGACCCGAGGCCGATCTCGAGCGTGAGGAGCCCACCGTGGCGCAGCACCGCCGCCAGACCGTCCGCGGTTCCGAGCGCGTCCTGTGCGTCCGAGGCATTGCTCACGTGATGAACACTGGAGAAGCCGTGGGTCGAGGGCTCGGGCGCCGCGTCGGGCTCGGGCGCCGCGTCGGGCGACCCGGGCGTGACTGGTGCAGCCATGGGAGGAGTCGCGGACGGCGCTGCATCCTCTGCAGCTTCCTCCGCGCTGTAGGCGAGCGCGCCCACGACGAGGATCACGAAGAGCCCGCCGGCGATGAGCCCGACGACCGCGAGGACGATGGGCAAGGGCGAGGGTCCGACGGCCGTCACGGGAACGTTCACCTCCTGGACGGGCATCGGCGGCGGTGACGAGGAGGGTCGTACCGCGACCTCGCCCGTTCCGGTCAGCACCAGGTGGGCGTCGCTCTGACCCGTGAGCTCGCGAAGCAGCTCGAGGACGGTCTGGGGTCGGTCGTCGGGTCGCTTCGCGAGCGCGCGCATCACGGCGCGACGGCTGTGCTCGGGCACGGCGCGCACCGCGGTGTCGTCGAATGGCGTGGGCGCGACGCTCAAGTGTTGCGTCGCCCACGCCATCGGACTGTTCGCCTGGAACGGCAGCTCGCCCGTGTACATCTCGTAGAGCATCACGCCCAGCGCGTAGACGTCGGTACGCGCGTCCGCGATCCCGCCCTCGAACTGCTCTGGCGCCATGTAGGGAGGCGTTCCCAGGATGGTGCCTTTCAGCGTCAGGCTGCGCCCGAGCTCGTGACCCTGGACGCGCCGGGCGATCCCGAAGTCGAGCACCTTGACGAAGTCCTTCTGCGGGCCGGCGCTCCCGATCATGATGTTCTGCGGCTTGAGATCGCGGTGGACGATGCCGCGGTCGTGAGCTTCGGCGAGGGCGCTCGCGATCTGGATGGCGATCTGCTCGACCCGCGGCGGCGACAGCGCGCCGTCCCGAGCGATCAGGTCGGAGAGCGGCGCACCGGCGACCAGCTCCATCACCATGAACGGCTGCCCGTCCGGTAGCTCGCCGTAGTCGAAGATCCGGACCGTGTTCGGATGTTGGAGCTGACCGAGGAGCTCCACCTCGCGCTCGAAGCGCTCGCTGAGGCCTGCGTCCTTCGCCATGTCCATCCTCAGGACCTTCAGCGCCACGTCGCGAGACCCGTGACCCAGCCGCTGATCGGCGACGTAAACCTGGCTCATGCCCCCCTCGTCGAGGGCGCGAAGGATCCGGTAGCGCCCGGCCACCACCTCGCCGATCAGTGGATCGACGCCGACGGCGACCAGCCGCTGGCCGCACTGACCGCAGAACTGCGCGTCCGCGTCGTTGTCGGCACCACAGCTCGCGCATCGCGCTCCCATCGGGGCGTACCGTAGCCCCAGTCCCGCCGGCGGTCGATCAGCCGAGGTGCTTTCGACGGTAGTGCCGGAGCTGGTCGTAGGTGAGGCCCAGCCGGCGCGCCGCTTCGGCCTGGTTGCCGCCCGCCTCCTGCAGCGCCTCGTCGATCATCTCGCGCTCGAAGCGAGCGATGCGCTCTTTGAAGGTCCCGCGGCGCGGCGGCGCCGCGGGACGCGCGTCGAGGCCGAGATCCTCCGGCGTGACCTCGTCGCCCACCTCCCGGTAGACCGCGCGTTCGATCATGTTCTTCAGCTCCCGCACGTTGCCCGGAAACGGGTGCTGCCGCAGGGCGCCGAGGGCCCGCTGGCTCAGCCGCTTGCCACGAAACGACGGCACCTCGCGCATGAAGCGCTGAATGAAGTGCTCCGCCAGCGCCGGGATGTCGTCCGGACGATCGCGGAGCGGCGGCACCCGGATCTCCTCGAAAGCCAACCGGTCGTGCAGATCGGCCAGAAACGTCCCCGCGTCGATCATGGCCCGGAGATCGGCGTTCGTCGCGGCGACGATCCGCGCGTTCGAGCGCACCTCCTTCGAGCCACCGACACGGAGAAAGGTGCCGTACTCCACCGCGCGCAGGATCTTGGTCTGGAAGCCGAGATCCATGTGACCGATCTCGTCGAGGAAGAGCGTGCCGCCCTCGGCCGCCTCGAACTTGCCAATAGCCCGCTGCTCGGCGCCGGTGAAGGCGCCGCGCTCGTGTCCGAAGAGCTCCGCCTCGAGGAGGTTCTTCGGGACGGCCGCACAGTTCACGATCACCAGGGGTCCCTCGCGCTCGGACGCTTCGTGAATTGCGCGAGCCACCAGCTCCTTGCCGACACCGCGCTCACCGAGAACCAGGACTGGCCGAGGCACCTGCGCCACGCGCCGGACCTGGGCCATCACCCCGCGGATCTCCGGGGAGTCCCCAACCATGCCCGCGCTGCGCAGCACGCGGTTCTCGCGCACGAGCGCGCGGTTGCGATCGATGAGCCGCACCCAGCCGCTGATCTTGCGGAGCTGCGTCGCGACCCGTTCCTCGAGCCGATGGCTTCGGACCAGAAAGTCGGTCGCTCCCGCCTCGATCACGCGGGACGCGATGGCGATCCCGCCCTCTTCCGCGACCACCACCACCGGAATGTCGGCGTCCCGCTCGCGCACCGCGGCGAGGATCTCCTCGCCGCTCTGCGCCCCATCGCCGAGAGCGAAGTCGACGACTACGAGGTCGGGCGGCTCGTCGTCGAGGGCTTCGAGGAGCGCGCTCGCCTCGTGCACCCGCGCGACCTCGCACTCGTGACCGAAGACGCCGGCGAGAGCCTCGAGGGCTCCGTCGGGCGGATCGAGCACGAGAACGCGACGAGTCACGAGTTGGGATTTTTCACCAGGTTGGTGAAATGCACCAGAATCCTTCCCCCACGATTTCGAGCAATTGGCCGTCTTTCGCGCTGGCACGCCGCTTCCATTGCCTGGGGGTGATGGAAACGGCAGCGCTCATCGCAGTGGGACTCGGCGCAGCGACGCTGGTGATGGGCCTCGGGGTCTTCACCGCCGCGTCCCTGCGTCGCGTCGTCGGCCGTCCAGAGCGGCTGCACCGTTGGGCGGGAACCATCGGCGTCGTCACCACCGCCATTGCGCAGGGCGGGGTGGGACGAATCGCGCATCGCCGCCTCGGGGCGCGCGCGGCCCTGCCGGCTCGAAGCTACGACGGATCGCTGGATGCCCCGGTGGGCACCGTGGTGGTCGTCATCGAGGTGCGCGACGGGATGGCTCTCGTCGCGCCCATGGACTGAAGAAAGGAGAGGGAGATGTCTGTTCTCATCATCCTCGCATTGGCCGGAGGCGGTCTCTTCGCCGCGGCCGCGCTCGCAGTGTCCTGCTACCGGAAGGTAGGTCCGAACGAGGTGCTGATCGTGTCCGGCCGCAACGGTCGATACGTCGATCCCGCCACGGGAGAGGCCCACGACAAGTCGTTCCGCATCTATCACGGCGGCGGCACGTTGGTCGTTCCCTTCAAGGAGCGCGTCGACGTGATGAGCGTCGAGCTCATGACCCTCGAGATCCGCACCCCCGAGTTCTTCACCAAATTCGGCGTCCCCATCGTGGTGGACGGCATCGCGCAGATCAAAGTGCGCAGCGACGACCTCGGGGCGCTCGCCACCGCCGCCGAGATGTTCCTGTCGAAAACCGAAGCCGAGATGAACGACATCGCCCACCAGATGATGCAGGGCCACCTGCGTGCGGTGATCAGCACCATGCCCTTCGAAGAGATCCACGCGAGCCCCGAGGCCTTCGCGCAGCAGGTGCAGCGCCTGACCGCCGCAGACCTCGCCAACATGGGCATCCAGGTGGTGAGCTTCACCATTCGCGAGGTTCGCGACCCTTCCGGTTTCCTGCAGGCCCTCGGTCGGCCGCAGCTCGCGGAGGTACAGAAGAACGCCGAGATCGGTGAGGCGCTGGCGACCAAGGAGTCGACGATGGGCCGCGCGAACGCCCAGCGGGAGGCCCAGGTGTCCTCGGCCGTCGCCCAACGCGAAGCGAAGCTCGCTCAGATCGCGAGCGAGGTGGCCGTGGCCGACGCGACCGCCGAGAAGGATTGCAGGCTGCACGCGCTCGGCTCGCGCGTCGCGGAAGCCAAGGCGACGAGCGATCTCGCGTACGAGCTCTCGGCCGCGCGGGAAAAGCGCCGCGTGATGCAGGAGCAGCTCGCGCTCCGTGAGCTCGAGATCGAGCGCCGCGAGAGGGAGCTGGCGCTCGAGGTCGGCAAGCCCGCCGAGGCCGAGCGGCGCCGCATCGAGACCCTCGCCGAAGCCCATCGCGCCGAGCGACGCGCCCTGGCGGAAGCCGAGGCCGAGGCCGCGCGCGTCCAGGGTCTCGCCGAGGCCGAGGTGATCCGTCAGCGCGGCGTCGCCGAGGCGGAAACCGCACGGGCCATGGCCCTCGCCGAGGCGGAGGGTCTGTCGGCGAAGCTCCACGCCGAGGCGGAGGGCATGCGCGAGAAGGCCGAAGCGTGGCAACACTACGGCGACGCCGCCCTCGGCCAGCTCCTCATCGAGCGGCTCCCCGAGATCGCCAGCGCCGTCGCTTCGCCTCTGGCGAAGGTCGACCGGATCGTGCTGGTCGGCGGCGAGTCGGGGAGCACCGGCGTCGAGAAGGTCACGGGCTCGGTGGCGAAGGTGATGGCGCAGGTCCCCGCCGTCGTCGAAGGGCTGAGCGGCATCGACCTCGCTTCGCTCCTGGCCCGCGTCGCGACGCCCGCGACCGTCGCCAATGCCGAAGAAATCGAGGTGGAGGCGGAGGAAATGGAGGTGCTCCCCGCCGCCGAGTGAGCCCCGGGTCGGGCGAGTGTCGCGGGCACGTGACACTCGCCCTCTCCTCGGGGAAAAATGGGCCGCGCGAGACGTATGAGGGGTGTGAGCGTGGCTACGGCGAAAGAAAAGAAGAAGAACGCCCTGGAGCACGCCCGCAGCGGGCGGGCCGCCTGTCGCGAGTGCGGAGCAAAGATCGAAAAGGGCGAGCTCCGCTTCGGCCGGATCGACTTCAATCACTCGCGTCACGGCAGCTACCGCTGGTTCCACCTCCCCTGCGCGCTGCAGCGCATCCCGCGAACGGTGGCGCGTACCGTCGAGCAGCTGGGGGACGACCTCTCGGTCCCCCGCGACGAGATCGAAGCGGCTCTGGCCGAGGCCGAGAAGGCCGCGCCGAAGTTGCCGACCGACGACACCCCCGAAGCGGCGGCCTTTCGCGCTTTCGATCACTGGGCGCGCGCCGGGGCGCCGCTCGCCGGCCGCAAGGCGTTCCGGGATCTGCGCGACGTCTTCAACGACGATCACGCCCACGAGCTCGAGCCCTACATCGTCCGGTGGCTGCGCGCGCGGAAGTACGATCCGGCCGAGTGGTGCCTCGAGCTCCTCGCGCAGCACGGGACGCCCACGGCGTTGAACGTCCTTCAGGGGCTCGCCCAGCGCTACGACTACAAGGGCTCGAACAACCTGCCGGCGCGGTACTTCTCTCAGCTCGCAAAAGAGCGTGGGATGGGTCGCGAAGAGCTGAGCGACGAAGCGGTGCCGACCGGAGGCCTTTCGGAGGACGGCTCCTTCGTCTTCGATTTCGGACCTCGCCAGCTCACGCTGCATTTCGACGCGAACCTCGAGCCCGAGCTGCGGGACGCCGAGGGGCAGCGTCATCCGCGCCTGCCTCGCCCGCGCAAGGACGACGACCCCGAGAAGGTCGCGATCGCGCGCAAGGAATGGGCGCGGATCAAGAAGGACGTCGTCCGCCTGCTCAAGGTGCAGAGCAAGCGCCTCGAACGAGCCATGCTCGACCGGCGAAGCTGGACCGCCGACGAGTTTCGACAGCACGTGGCCGGTCACCCCCTCTTGAAGCTCCTCGCGAGCCGCATCCTATGGGCGCGCTACGACAAGAAAGGCAAGCTCCTCAGCTGCTTTCGACTCGACGAGTCGGGTGAGCCCATGAACGGCGCCCTCGAGGAGCAGATGCTCGGACAAAAGGAGTCGATCCGCGTCGCACACCCGGTCGAGCTCTACCCGTCGGAGCGCGAGCAGTGGACGCGGATCTTCGACGACTTCGAGATCATGGCGCCCTTCAGCCAGCTCTCGCGGCCGCTTCACCCTCTCGACCCCACCGACCCGCGCATGGGTGTCGCGGACCTGCCGGCGGTGAGCGTTCCTCCCAAGGTGCTCCATGGCGTGCTCAACGACGGGGGATGGCGCAAGGGCAAGCCGCAGGACGGTCACATCGACAACTTCCATCGACGCTTCGCGGGCGACCGCGTCACGGCGGTGCTGAAGCTCGACCCGGGGATCGATCCCGCTGGGCGCATCCGCAGCCACCAGCGCATCGCGGAGGTCTTCTTCGTCAAGAACATCCGCCGTGAGGACGACCGGCTGCGCGTCGGTTCCGTCTCCTCCCTGGTCTCGAGCGAGGCTCTCCTCGCGGTCCACCGACTCGCGGAAGTCTCCTCTGCGGAGCCGATCCCGACCTGAGCGCGCCGCCCGGCGCTCAGCCGCTCGCCGCCGCCGAGAGCCGCTCCATCTCGAGGAGCAGCGCGTCCCCCAGCTTCGTCGGACGCGCGTGTGCACGCAGCGTCTCGAAGCCGTCGCGATGGATCGCTTCGGCCGCGGCACAGGTCTTGGCCCAATCGTGGCTCAGGACGAGTGGATCCCCCGCGGCGGTGATCGACCGATACATGCGCGCCACCGGCAGAAAGGCATGCACCGCCAGGAGCACGCCGTCGAGCGGGCGCGCGTCCGGCCGCAAAGGTGAGAGGTGCGTTCCCCTTCGCCCGTTGCGGAGCAGCGGATCGAGGCGCATCACCGCATGCAGCTTGTTGTGCTGATACTCGTGGACGATGGCCTCCGCGAGCTTGATCGGGCGGGGGTGAAGCGTGAGGTACATGGCGCCGATGGCGGCCTCGTAGCTGCAGCTCGAATGGCGTTCTTCGTGGAATCCCACCGGGACGACGATCCGCAGCAGCCAGCGCATCTCTTCGTAGAGCGCGGGCAGGTGCGCGGCGACGATGGCGAAGGCCTCGCGGAGCTGCGCGACCCACTCGCCGACCTCGTGGCCTCCGAGGTCCAGGGAGTTGTCGTCCCGCTCGGGATGCAGCTTCACGGAGGTGCGCGGGTTGTTGTCGGTGAGCGCGAGCGAGACGTCGTCGGTGATGGGCACGTAAGCCCTCGAGACCGACAGACCGGCGACGCTCCGAGGCGTGGTCAGCTCGGTGCTCTCACCGCCCGACGTCCGAAGCTCGCCGTGACCCAGCTCGATCCACGCGACGTCGTCGGCGAGGTCGAAGGCCACGCCGCTGGTGATCGAAGGAAGCCGTGGCCATCCCCCCGCCGGCCGTGGCACCCGAACGGGGGCGCTGAGCACCGACTCCGTCGCGAGCTCGACCAGCACCAGGAGATCGAGCGCTGCCGAGAGCCCGGCATCACCCCGCTCGGCACCAGGCAGCAGTGCGGAGCAAGTGGGCGCCATCAAGGCCGCGCCGAGGCTGGCCGCGCCGGCGCCCCTCAGTTCTGCCGTCGCGAGGTGCGCCGCCTCCCGCGCGGTGCCCTCCAAACGCGGAGGCAGGGCTCGGTAACGCCGGACCAACCCCGTCATGATCCGCGGCACGAGCGACTTGATCGTCGTCGAGCCGGCGCGCGGGTAGGTCAGGTCGGTGGGCGGGTCGCCGCTCACGGCGCGTAGGTGTCGGCGGCCATCCCTTCCGCGCCCGCGTTCCCAGCCACCCCGTCGCCGTTGTCGCCGGCGATGCCACCGTTGCCGCCCGTGCCTGCCATCGCCGTGTAGGACGCGCTCGAATCGACGCTGCTGCCGTCGAGGAGGACGAGGCCGAAGCTCGGGCCACCACCGCCGCCGCCGCCAGCGCCGCCGGGTCCCCCGTCTCCGCCGTGCCCCCCGTCTCCGCCCATCCCGCTGGAACAGCTGCCCGCCGTCCGCGAGGCGCCGCCCGACCCACCCGGTCCGCCGCCGCCGCCGGGATTCCCATCGCCGCCGCGGCCGCCGTTGCCTCCGCGCGCGGCGATCAGCATCATGTCCATCATCGTGAAGGTGCTGCGCGCCGCGAGGAGCGCCACGCTCGCCCCGCCCCCGCCGCCGCCGTTGCCGCGCGCGCCACCGCATCCGCCGGAGCCGCCGCCGCCGCCCGAGCCTCCGCGCACGATGCAACCGGTGGGCGAGGAGGTCGTGACGCAATAGCCGCCCGCGCCGCCGCCGCCGCCGCCGCCGCCCGGCTGGCCGTTGCCGCCGAGGCCGCCTGACGCCGGCGTGTAGGTTCCCGCGCTGACATCGAAGACGCCGACGGCGTCCCCGGCCGCTCCGTCGCTTCCGTCCGCGCCCACCGTGCCCGGCCCGCCGTTGACACCAGTGGTGGACTCGGTGTCCCGGCTGGTGGCGCCCGTCCCTCCCCCAGCCGCGCCGCAGCTCGCGCCCATCTCCCCGTTCGTAGGTGGCTCCGTGAGCGCGGTGCGCGAGGTGCCACCGCTGCCGCCACGACCGCAACCGCAGCGAGCCGACCCTGGCGAGCCAGCGGCCGGCGTGTAGGGGCTGAAAGTGCAGCTGCTCCCCGGCAGCGCGCTGCGGCCGCCGACGCCCCCCATCTGGCCGTCGGTGGCGGTCGCCGTTGCCGACGCACCGACACCACCATTTCCGGCGCTCCCAGCCCGCACGATCATCTGCTCGAGGCTGACGTTGGTCGCGTCCAGGAGGCGCACCGCGATGCTCGACGCCCCGTCGCCCTCGTCGTCGGCCAGTACGTCGAGGGCGCTCACGCGCACGCCGTCGATCATGGAACCAGCGATCACCGGGCCCGCCGCCGCCAGCCGCACGTGCATGTCCGTGCGCTGCCAACCGTCGGTGGCGTCGTAACCGCCGTGGACCGAGACGCCATCGCTCAAGGTGATCGCCTCGTCGTAGTCACCGACCGCCACCAGGACATCACGCCGCCCGAGCGTCGCAGCGACCTCGAGCCCGCGCGTGATGGTGGCGACGGGCGCGTCCGGCGAAGTGCCTTCGTTTCCGTCGTCGCCGGTGGTGGCGACGAAGACGGACGCGTCGAGCTCGCCGTCGATACCATCGCAGTTGGCGTCGACGTGCTCCGAGTCCGGCTCGTCGGTCGTGCCCGTGGGCACGCAGCCCGCATCGCCGTCATTCGCGTCCGCCGCGTCACTCGCATCGCTGGCGTCGCTGGCGTCGCTCGCGTCGCTGCCGTCGGCGGCGTCCGCATCCATCGCGCCGCCATCCCCTGCGTCAGAGGCTGCGAGACATCGACCTTCGGCGGTTCGCATCGTCCCCGTCGGACAGGGTGGATCACTGCATGCCACCCCGAGCGAAGCGGCGAGGATCGACACTGAGATCGAGAGCTTTCGCATGGCGGCGATGTTAGCGCATCGCACCGCGAAACGTGCTGCTACGCGCCGGTCACCGAATTCGGACAGAACAGAGGGCTACCGCTAAATTCAGAGCTGGAAGATGCCCGCGCCCCAGGTGAAGCCGGCGCCGAAGACCGACGAGAGGATCACGTCGCCCTTCTTGATCTTCCCCTCGCGACGGTAGTGGTCGATGGTGAGGGGCACGGTCGCGGCGGTGGTGTTGCCGTACCACATGATGCTGTTGAGCACCTTCTCCGTGGGGATTTCGGCGTACTGCGCCACCGCTTCGTTGATGCGGAGATTGGCCTGATGCGGCACGAACCAGTCGATGTCGTCCCAGGTCATCCCGGTCTTTTCGAGCGCGCGATTGGTGGCCATCACCATGCATCGAACCGCGTGAAGGAAGACCTTCTTGCCGTTCATCTGCGGCCACATGACCTCGTTCTGCTCGGTGTCGGTTGCGTCGTACCAGACGAAGGGGAGGTGCGCGATCTCGAAGACCTTCATGTAGAGGTCCATCGCGCCGGAGCCGTCGGCCTGGACGTCGGTGTAGATGACGCCGGACTTTTCGTCCTCGCTCTCCTCCGGACCGAGGATCACCGCGCCCGCTCCGTCGCCGAAGAGCACCATCACGTCACGGCCGCGCGTCGAGAACTCTAGGGCGTGGCTGTGGATCTCCGAACCGACCAGGAGCACGCGCTGGTACGTCCCGGTGCGGACGAAGGCGTCGGCCATCTGCATCCCATAGAGGAACGCGCTGCACTGCTGGCGGATGTCGAAGCAGGCGCAGCCCTCTTCGCCGTCGATGCCCAGCTTGCTCTGGAGGAACACCGCGGTGCCCGGGAAGTGGATGTCCGGCGAGAGCGTCCCCAGGATGATGCAGTCGATGTCCTTCGCCGTCAGACCCGCATCCTCGAGCGCTCGCTCGGCCGCGATCTTGGCGAGATCGCTGCAGGCCCAGGTGCCGTCGTTGGGCACGTAGCGACGCTCCTCGATGCCCGTGCGCGCACGGATCCACTCGTCGTTGGTTTCCGTCCGCTTCTCTGGCTGACGGACGTGCTGCTGATCGAGGAACGGGATCTCCTCGTTCTTCACGATGCGATCGGGGACGTAGGAACCGAGGCCGAGAATCTTGGTGCGAATCACGGGGGGTGGCTTACAACGAAAACGCCTCGGAGGGCACCCAGGAGCCCGCCGATTGGGCCACGGTCCCAGCTCCGGCCCGAAATCACAGGGACAATGGGCCTGAGCGCGCCCTCGGTGGTACCATGAGTCCATGCGATCGGCGGGGATGTGTGGACTGCTCGTCGCGCTCGTCGGCGCTGGATGCGCGGGAAGCGACGTGCCGCCCGACGCTGACACGGGAACGCCACCGGTGGACAGCAGCATGCCCATGGACGTGGCCCCACCCGATCCGCCGCCTCCGGACACCGGGCCACCGCCGCCCGCGTGCGATGACGACGACTACGCCGACGCCTGCGAGGCCGCGAGCGATCTCGGTGTCGTGATGGAGGGTGACGTGGTGAGCCCGCCACCGGGCCTGCTCCCCGCCGATGGTGACGAGGACTGGTATCGCGTGGACTTTCCCGCGAACCCGGACATGAACGTCCCAGGTGGCGGCATGCCCGCCATCGCGTTCGAGGTGAACGAAGGCGACGCGTTCCGTTTCGAGATCAAGAGCTCCTGCGATGCGCCCCTCGTCTGTGGAGACGGAATGGATGCGCTCGGCGTCGCGGATTGGAGCTTCATCGACGACCAGTCGATGGAGGGCGACATGCAGTGGACCACTCGGGACATCGATTGGCCCGAGAACGTGGTGTTCCGCGTCTATCGCCCCGAAGGCGCCGGCGACTGCCAGCGATATCGCCTGCGCATCACGCGCTGAGATCGGGCCAGGGCTAGCGCTCGTCTTCCTCTGACGCGCCGAGCATGCGCAACGCGTCTCCGTCGACGCGATGGGTGGTCCATTCGCTCATTTGTTTGGCGCCGAGCGACTCGTAGAAACGGATCGCCGGCTCGTTCCAATCGAGAACCGACCATTCGAGGCGCCCGCACTCGCGCGCCACCGCGAGCGCAGCGAGGTGCCGGAGCAGCCGCTTGCCGATGCCCTCTCCGCGTCGCGCGGGGATCACGAAGAGGTCCTCGAGCCAGATCCCGGGGCGACCGCGCCAGGTGCTGTAGGTCGAGAAGAAGAGGGCGAAGCCGACCGCTTCACCGCCGTCGACCGCCAGCACGCATTCGAACGGCGGCTCTTCGCTCGCGAGCTGTGCCCGGAGCGTCGCGGCGTCGACCTCCACGGCGTCGGGCTCCTTCTCGTAGAGAGCCAGCGCCTCGATGAGCGCGAGGATGCGCTCGGCGTCGTCGGGGCGCGCGTCTTTCAGCTCGACCGCCATCTCACATCTTGTCGCCCATGCCGGAGAGGAGGCGGACGATCTTCACTGGCCAGCGATGAACGACGAAGCCCAGCGCGATGAAGGCGAGGCCGCCGCCCACCAAGTACTGCTCGGAGACGAGGAAGAGCCCCGCGCCGACGCCGATGGCGCCGAGGACCATCAGCACCCGCCCGAACTGACGACCCCCCTCGCGATCCTTCCGGGTCGCCTCGTCCTCCTCGGGCTCAGCGGCGCTGTCGTCGTCGGACATCGTGGCGATGATACACGTGGGACGAGATGCGCCGCGCCGCTATCGACCCTTCTTCGTGTCGACGTAGCGCCACATCTCGTCCAGCCATTCGAGCAGGTCCCACTCGCAATCGACGATCTCGTCGTGGGTCGCCACCTCGTGGAGCAGCTCGTAGACCAGCTCGCGCGCCTCTTCGCGATGGAGATCGCCAGCCGCGGCCTTGACCGCGTCCACGTTCGGGAGCTGCCTGACCCCCTGACTCCAGATGCTGTCCCACTCCTGGGTCGAAAGACCGAGACGGTCGGCGACCGCCACGGCGCTCTCGAGCTCCGCTTCCGATACGTCACCGTCGATGCGGATCATCTCTCGAAGCGCCGCAGCGAGAACGACCATCTCCCCACGCGTCAGCGTTTCTGCCATCCGGGCATCATATCCCGGAGGCGGCCTGCCTTGACGGGCTCCGTGACGCCGTGAAACAAATTCCCGCGATGCCGACGATCCTTCGCCCGCTCGCCCTCGCCCTCTGTCTGCTCGCCCTGTCGAGCTGCGGCGGAGCGCGAATCGCCGTGGACACCCAGCAGACGTATTACCTTCAATACAACCTGCGGGCTCACGGCCGGAACATCACCTCGGCCAACGAATTTCGTTACGAGACCCTGCTCCCCATGTGCACGCCGGTGCAGCTGGTGCAGGCGCGGGGGCGGCGCATCGTCTTCGACGCGATGGGGCAGCGCTATCGCTACACGATCCACCGCTCGTCGCGGGTGCCGCTCCTGACGCACCTGAACCGCACCTTCGCTTCGCCCTGTCCGGACATCAGCACCATGTCGGCGATCGACCAGCAGGGCATCCGCACCGCCCAGCCCTACCCCGGGATGAGCAAGCAGGGGATCGTCTTCGCTCTCGGATACCCGCCGGACAACAAGACGCCGAGCCTCGACCAGACCCCTTGGACCTATCTGGGACAGCGGGGCGAGCTGCAGGTGCACTTCAACGGCGACCTGGTGTCTCAGGTGACGGGCAACCCGGCCGAGCCCGCGGTGATCGCGGCAGCGCAGACCCTGCCGCCGCCCCAGCAGGTGCAACAGCAACAGCAGCAGACGGTGGTGGTCGCCGAGCAGCCGGCGAACGACGAGGTCATGGTGGTGGTCACCGACCCCAACGGCTATCCGGCGCAGGTGCCGCAGTCCGCCATCGGCCAGCCCTGCGATCCCCAGACGCCGTGCCATCAGGCGCTGGTCTGCACCGCGGGCACCTGCCAGCCCGCGGCCCAGCAATGAGCGGGCACACGCGTCGCCGGCGCGCACTCACGACGCTCTCGGCGATGGCGCTGATGCTGATCGGCGTCGCGGGCCTCGGGGCCTGCCGGCGCCGGCCCGCGGCGAACACGGGCACCCTCCAGCAGCCCGGCCAAGGCGCGGCGCCGGTCGCCCAGGGCACGACGCTGAGCGCGGACCCTCCGCCTCTCTGTGGTGATTTCGGGCGCGCCTACCTCGCCCCGGGTGCCCGCGGACAGAGCAACCCCGCCGCGCCCCCGCCCGGTCTCGGCACCGTCGGTCCGCTCGACTCGCGCATCTTCCGCGAGGGCGAGGCCTTCAAGAGCTATTCGGATCAGGATCAGCAGCTGATCCGTTCGGGGCGTGCGCGGGTCGGTCTCGACGAACGCGCGGTGTATCTCGCCAACGGGCTTCCCGCGTTCTACTGGAACACGCAGATCGACGATCGACGGTGCCGCGTCATGCTCTACGGCATTCTGGGCCAGCCGAAGGTCGACACCGCGGTCTACAGCTGCGACGGCGTAGTGACGCACATCGGGCCGGTGCAACCGCAGCTCCCCTGCTGGAGGCTGGAGGAGGTCGCGCCGCGGGCCGTCTCGCATGCGCGGCACTTCGACTCGGTGGGTGTCGAGCGGCAGTGGGAGATCCTCCACGGTCTCCTGGTGCGCGGGCAGAGCAAGGACGACGTGCTCGTCGCGTTCGGCGATCCGTACCGCACGGGGATCGAGGCGCGGGAGGACGGCACCAACGCCACACAGCACGTCTATCTGGACCAGGCAGGCGACGCTTACGCGCTCTATCTGACCTTCGTCGACGACCAGCTCCGCGGCTGGCGCTTCCCGCCGGATCGCCAGCTGACGCCGGAAGCGGAGCAGCGCCGTCTCGACGCGATGGAGCGGCGGATGATGGATCAGATGCGCGACATGGAAGCGCAGTCGATGGCGCGGCACCAGGAAGAGCTGGCGCACATGAACGAGATCCAGGCGAACCAGGCGCAGATTCAGAGCGACATCGCGAGCGCTCGGACGGCGATCACGGGGGCCGTGGTGGCGCAGGGCGCCGCGACGCGCGCGTCGGTACAGGCGGAGGGGGCGCGCACGCGTGACACGATGAACAGCGCGCCGACCCAGCCCGGCGGTGGCGGCCAGGGTCAGGGCGGCGGTGGCGGCCATGCCCAGCACGGCGGAGGCAACCGGCCCCCGCCCGCCGGGTGTCAGCGCTTCACCCTCAACGGCACGACCTGGTCAGATCAGAACGGCACGCCGATGGGCACGCCGTGCGCCAACCGCGCGTGCCCGAACGGGTACACGTGTGTGAGTCCGCTCGACCGGTGCATGCCGGACAACCCGCGCGAGCGGTGTCATTGAAGGTGTTCAGGAGCCGGTTGCCGCCGTCAGGGCCAGGATGCTCATGGCGGTGGCGGCGTCGGTGATGAGGCCGTGGTTGAAGTCGGCGTCGCGGTTCATCGAGGTGTCGGGGAAGGAGCCGTTCGTCGCGTCGCGGTGCGACATGAGCCACTCGCAAGCGCTCACGACGGCGGGATCGCTGGGCGACACGCCCGAAGCGATGAGGGTGTAGGTCGCGAGGGCCGTGGCGTAGGCGGTGCTGGCATCGCTCGGATAGCCGGCCTGGGTGCGCCACTCGCCGAGCTCGGCGAGGTTCCAGCCGCCGTCTTCGTGCTGCATGGCCCTGGCGGCCGCCACGATGCTCGCCGTCTCCTCGTCGGTGAGGAGGCCGGGCCATTCGCTCGCCGCCCACAGAAGCATGAGCTGGTCGTGAATCGGCTCGCCGATCAGCCCACGGAGGCCGTCGCGCAGGCGCGCGATCCCCGTGGCGTCGGGCTCTTCGGTGGTCGCCAGGTACTCCTCGCCGAAGGACGCGGCGGCCAGCGCCGCCCAGGCCATGCCGCTGGCATTCGCCTCACGCGTCTCCCAGGGGATCAGACCGAAGTCGAGCCAATACCAGCCGCCGGTCTCGTCCTGCTCGGACCAGAGCACGCGAAGCGCCTCGCGCGCGGTCTCGCTGGGCGCGTCGGCCGTGAGCGCCTCGGTGCGCAGAATCGCCGCCGCGTTGAGCACCGACTCGGTCGCGCGGGACTGCGCTTCCTTCCCCGGGCCATAGGCATCGTCGTACCAGACCGCGATCGACTCCCAGTCGAGCACGCGATCGCTGGACTGCGCCATGAGCGACTGGGCGACCTCGCTCGCGCCCGGGGTGTGAAACCGACCGACCAGGAGGAAGGGAAGCGTGGTGTGGCAGTTCATGCCGCACTCGCGCTCGCGCTGCCACGCGCTCGAACGCGCGGCGAGAAAATCGGCTGACGCCGCCGGATCGAAGTCGCGGCAGGCGGTGACGGGCGCGGCGGTGGTGCCGTCGGGGAGACACATCCCGTCGGCGCCGCAGCCCAGGCCTGCGCCGCAGTCGAAGGGGCTGTCGCAGAGATCGCCACAGGTCCCCTCGGGCAGGGTGTGGCGCACGGCGCCCGTCGGCAGGCAGCGGGCGTTGGCGCCGCCGATGGCCGTCGGCCGACACACGGTGGGGCCGTCTCCGCACTCCGCGTTGAGGGTGCAGCTCGCGCCGGGATCCAGCGTGATGCCGCCGCAGAGCATCGGCATCAGCGCCTCCGCCGCCGCCGGATCGCGGCCGCACTCGTCGAGGAACGCGTCGACCGCGGCTGCGCGGCCACAGCCCTCGAGCTGAGACGCGAGCGTCATGCAGGTCTCACCGCCGCCATCCGGCGTGATCCCCCGATCGCGTCCATCGCTGCATCCAAAAGCCATCACGGCGGCCAAAGCCACCGCGCTCCCCCAAATAAGCCGCTTCATGGCGGCGGAACTTAGCGGGCTTGCTCCGCCGCGCAACCACCACTAGGCTGCCGCCCCTCTCAAAGGACCAAGGACATGAGCAAGCTCAAGGAATACCTCGCAAAAGAGAAGATCGACACGCGCCAGTTGATGGCGACCTCGAAGCGGATCGAGAAGATGACCGCCGCGGACCGCAAGGTCCGCCTCGCCCGGAAGAAGGTCGCCGGGGGCAAGCCCACCGACGCCGAGAAGGAGACCGCCCAGATGAAGCGCCGCTCCGGCAGGAAGCTGAGCGCCCCGGCGCTGCAGCGCGCGCTGGCGGGAGAGAAGCTCTCGAAGGGCGCCAAGAAGCGCGTCGTCCGCGCGGTCAACGCCGTCCTCGCCCAGAAGAAGAAGGGCGAGGCGAAGCACGACGACCTCTTCTAGGTCGACGATGGCACAGGGGCCGTCGCCTTCGCAGTACCCGCCCGCCACCTCCGCGCGGGATCGGGTCGCCGTCGTCGCGAACGGCAACGCCAAGCGCGTCACGGAGGATCTGGTCGAGGTGCTCGATCAAATCCTCCTCTCCGGCGATCTCTTCGTCTCGCGCAGCCTCGAAGAAGGCAAGGAGATCGCCGAGACGATCGTGGAGCGCGGATACCCGACCGTGCTCACCGCCGGCGGTGACGGCACCTTCGTCCAGATGGTCACCTGGGTGAGCCGGGCCGCGGAGGCGAAGGGCAAGCCGCGTCCCCGCTTCGGATTGCTTCGCCTGGGCACGGGCAATGCCCTGGCCTGGGTCCTCGGCGCCGAGAGCCCGCGCGGTCGCGGCGTCGTCGCCGACCTCGCGCGCCTGCGCACCACCGCGGGGACGGGCAAGCTGCGCCTCCTCGAGGTGGAGGGGATCCTGACCCCCTTCGCCGGGCTGGGCGTCGACGCCGTCACCCTCGCTCACTACAACGACACCAAGGACAAGCTGCGGCGCATCCCCTTGCTCAAGCGCTTCTCGAGCGGGGGCCTCGCCTACTTCGTCGCGATCGTCGGCCGCGCCATGCCCGAGTACCTGGTGCGGGGCCACCCCCACGTACGCATCGTCAACGAAGGCGCCCCGGCCGTACGCCTGGGGGTCGACGGACAGCCGGTCGGCTCGGAGGTGAAGGCGGGGGACGTGCTCTACGAAGGGCCCTCCCGGATGGTCGCCATGTCCACCATCCCCTATTGGGGCTTCGGAGCCCGGATCTTCCCCTTCGCGGGCGAGCGAGAGGATCGCTTCAGCCTGCGGATCGTCGACCTCACCAGCTTGGATGTGGCTGTCTACATCCGTTCGATCTGGAAGGGCACCTTTCGCAGCGACAAGGTCCACGACTTCCTCGTGGAGGACGTCTCCATCCACTACGACGAGCCCCTGGACCTCCAGATCGGCGGTGATCCCGCGGGCAAACGCAAGGTGGTGCGCGCACGCCTGGCCCCTGACCCGATCGACGTGGTCGACTACTACGCACCCCCGGGCGGTCCCTGAGAAGCCTGGCCGAGGCCCCCTAATTCGTTGACCCGGAAGCGAGCCGACGGCTACGATGCGGCCCTCCGTAAGTGCGGCAGACAACAGGGGAATTGATGCGCGGCAAGCGTTCTCGAACGGCGGTGGTGCTCCTCTCGGGCGGGCTATTGGCTCTCGCCCTCGCCTCCACTGCATTAGCGGCCTCCCTCAGCGGGTCGGTCTCCATTCCCGACGACTACACGCCACCGAGCCCGGAGGGCGGCCCCGCGCCGTTCTACTGGGAGGAGTGGAACGGCTTCCTCGAGCCCAAACCAAAGCGCCTCGACCCCCGACGCGACATCGCGGTGGTGCTGGTGGGCGACGGTGGTGAAGCGCCACCCAACAACTTCGAGCTCTCGGGCGGCTCGCTCCTGCCGGCGGTCCTCGTCGCCTCCCCCGGGAGCGACATCCAGATCCGCAACACGGACGGCTGCGCTCACGAGCTCTACTCGGACGACATCGAGGGGTTGACCGCGCTGTCGACCGCACCGGGCAACGCGCGCAGCTTCGCCGCCCCGGCCCTCGGTCACTATCACATCCGCGATCGCATCTACGGTCAGGTCGACGGACACCTGCACGTCATCACGAACCTGGTGGCGCGCGCGGAGCCGGACGGCTCGGGCCGGTTCTCCTTCGACGATGTCGAGCCCGGTACGTACACGGTGAAGGTCTTCTTCGGTGACCGAGAGGTCGCCTCGAGCGAGGTGGAGGTCGGCGCCACGCCAGTCACCATCGACCCCATGCGGTTGAACCTCGCCGCCGAGGGTGGGTAGACCATGCTGGGATCGAGATTCTGGTACCTCCTCCTCGCTGCCGCTGGCGCCTCGGCGCTGGCCGCTGCGCTCCTCGGACAGGCGGCCTTCAACCGCCAGTACGACAACCAGCTCACCGACCGCCTCAGGCGCGATCGTTTCGAGATCGAGCTGCTCATGCGGATGGACGCGCGCGCGCGCATCGACGCCATCGCGCCGCTGGCGGCGAACCCCGACGTGCGGAGCGCGCTGCGCTCGGCGAGCGGCCGCCGCCACCCCAATCAGGTGGATGACGATCTGCGGGGTCCCCTCGCCGAAAAGCTCCGCACCCTGAACGGGCAGCTCGAAGGAATGAGCGCCGACCTCCTCTTCGCGGTCGACAACCGCGGCTACATCATCGCGCAGGAGGGCGGCAACGCCGCGGAGCTGCCACCCGGGGCGGGGCTCGGAGCCTTCCCGCTGGTGGAGCGCGCGCTCGCTGGCTACGTCCGCGATGACACCTGGGTCTACAACGACGTCGTCTATCGCATGGCGGCGCGCCCGGTGATCGACAACGGTCAGTACGTGGGCGCCATCGTCCACGGCATGCAGCTCGACGACGAGCTGGCGCGACGCCTCTCGGAACGCCTGACCGACGCCACCGTGGCCTTCTTCCGGGGCGAGACCCTGGTCGGCAGCCACATGCCGTCCATCGAGGGCGCGCCGCAGGGTGAGGAGGTGTCGAGCGGCCTCGCTCAGGCCCTGCAGGACGAAGGCATCCACGAAGGGCACCGAACCGATCCCGTCGACCTCGGCAACGGCACCTCTCGCGGTGTCTACTCGCTGGTCACGGGCGCCGCGGCCTACGACGACGTTGGCTACGCCATCGCCCGTCCCCGTGACGTGTTGAACAGCCCGATGGAGATCTTCGATCGCGTCGCGGATCAGGACGTCTCGGCGCTCCCGTGGGCGCTCATCATCGCCTTCGGTCTAGGCGGCTTCCTGCTCGCGATGCTCTTCGTGTGGCTCGAGCGCGACCGGCCGGTGGGCAAGCTGCGGCGCGCCTCCGAAGCGATGGCCGAGGGCAAGCTCGAGCGTTTCGATCTGGGCACCCACGGCGGCGCCTATCGGAAGATCGCGCAGAACGTGAACAAGGCGATCGACAAGGCCGTGGAGGCTGCGGGTGCCGCCGGTCCCGCGCGCCGCGCGGCCAACCTCGACGAGATCCTCGGGCCGAGCCCGGAGGAGGCGCCGTCGGGCAACGAGTTCTTCGGATTCGCGACAGCCGACGACGGCTCGATCCCACCCGCCCCGGATGCTCTCGGGGGCCCCGCGGTGGGCGCCCCGAAGCCGCCCGGCGTCCCCGGCCCGCCTCCGGGCCCCCCGCCGGGACCGCCCAAGGGAGCGCCCATGCCTCCCGGACCGCCCCCTGGTCCGCCGAAGCTCGGGGCCGCGCCGCCCGGTCCGCCTCCGGGGCCCCCCATGCCCGCCAAGCCGGCGATGCCGGCGCCAGGGCCCGCACCGGCACCTGCGCCGGTGATGGGACCGCCCCCCGGAGCGGCCGAAGACGTGAACAAGCCCGACTGGGCGAAGGGCACGTTGATGGGTGTCGGCTCGGACGAAGGTGGCGTCGGTGACGGTCCCCTGCAAGCGCCTCCAGGTCTCGCCGCACCCGACGACGACGAGGATGTCTCGACCACCATCGCGCAGGTTCCCCAAGAGCTCCTCGATGCCGCCGGCAACACCGAAGAGGATGAAGAGGAGCGCCACTTCCGCGAGGTCTACGACAAGTTCGTCGAGACCAAGAAGGCGTGTAACGAGTCGACGACCGGTCTCACCTACGAGAAGTTCAGTGGAACGCTGCGGAAGAACCGGGACCAGATCATCTCCCGTCACGGCGCAGCGCGGGTGCGTTTCACGGTCTATGTCAAGGCCGGTAAGGCCGCCCTCAAAGCCACCCCGGTGAAGTAGGGCGAAGGGCACGCGCGCGGCCTAGCGCGTACTGTCCTTTTTCGTCGTTGGCACGAAAGTAGCCCGTTGACCCTCTCGGTAGAGGTCCTTACCGTCAGTTGAAAGTCCCTCTGTCGGGATTGAAAGGTAGAGCAAGAAGAATCCCTTACTCTGTTGAACCTGGGAGGCAGCCCTCGGCCGTGGTGTGCTGGCCCGGCAAGCATCACCGGGAAGCCTGAAGCGGTCGATACCGTCGCCCACCTACCACGAGGTAGGGGTTCAGTTGCTCCTTACCACGGCCATGATGGTCAGGACTTTTTGAGAGCCGTCGCCCAGGTGACGGCTCTCTTCAATTGTGGTCGGGGGCTTCGCCCCTGACCACCCCCGGGGAAGGGATTCCCCCGGGTCGCTCGCGCATTCGCGCTCGCTCTCACGTCTGCCCGTCTGATGTAGTTGAGACTGACCCAGAGGGTCGCTCTTGGATTCGCCGGCACCTCTGCGGGCAGCGTTCGTCCCCCCTTCTCGGGCGCCTAACGGCGCCCGGGTCGCGTTGCTTCGCAACGCTCAGCCCCAGCGACCCCGCAAGCGCGCTCGCGAAGCGAGCCGCGCGCACGCAACCACCCATCTCGAGCCGAGCGAGCGAAGCGAAGCGCGCTTACCGCTCACACCCTCTCGCGCCCCACCCACGGCACGTCTTCGACGCCCGCGCGGCGATTTTCCAAGCGCGACCAGGTGAAGAGGAGATCGCTGAGGCGGTTGAGGTAGCGGAGGACTTCGGGGCGAACGTCGGCGCCTTTGTGCATGGAGACGACGCGGCGCTCGGCGCGGCGGCAGACGGTGCGGGCGTGGTGCAGGTGGCTCGCGGCCTTGGTGCCGCCGGGCAGGACGAAGGTCTTGAGGGGCTCGAGCTCGCCCTCGGCGCGATCGATGGCCGCTTCGAGGGCCTCGACGTCCGCCTCGGTGATGCGGGGGATCGTCACTCGGTCTTGCTTTTTGGAGAGGGTGGCGAGCTCGCCGCCGATGTCGAAGAGCTGGCTCTGGATGGTGGCCGCGAGACCGTCGACGTCGTCGCCCAGCCCCTCCGCGCGACAGAGACCGAGCACGGCGTTGAGCTCGTCGACCGCGCCGTAGGCCTCCACCCGCGTGTCGTCCTTCGAAACCCGCGTTCCACCGAAGAGCCCCGTCTGCCCCGCGTCTCCGGTCTTCGTGTAGATCTTCATCAGAGGAACCTCGCACCCCTCAGGCCGGCGTGGCCCGCCGCGAACGCTTCGGCGCTGACCCGCTTCCGCCCTTCGAGCTGGAGCTCGAGGATGGTGAGGAGCCCTTCCCCACAAGCGACACAGATGCCGTTCTTGTCGGCGGCCACCACCGTTCCGGGCTCCCCGTGTTTGCCGCTCTCCGCTTCGACCCGGGTCACGTGGATCTTCACACGCTTGTCGTCGAGGGTGGCCTGGGCACCGGGCCAGGGCGTCATTCCCCGTGCGCGGTCGTGCACGGCGCGCGCGCTCGCTTCGAAGTCGAGGCGACCGTCGCGCTTCTCGAGGAGCGGCGCCATGGTCGCCGCTTCGTGGTCCTGCGCGGATGGCGAGAGCTCGCCCGTCACGAAACGTGGGAGCTCGCGCCGAATGAGCGCGCCCCCCATGGCCGATAGACGCTCCGAGAGCTCGGCCGCCGTCTCGTTCTCCTCGATGGGCGTGCTTTCGCAGGCGAGCACCGGACCGGTGTCCATCCCCTCGTCCATCTGCATCAAGCAGACGCCGGTCTCCGCGTCGCCATGGACGATGGCCCACTGGATCGGCGCCGCCCCGCGCCAGCGCGGCAGGAGCGAGGCGTGGACGTTGACGCACCCGAGGCGGGGCGCGTCGAGAACCGCAGGTGGGAGGATGCGACCGTAGGCCACCACCACGCCCACGTCGGCCTCCTCGGCGCTCAGGCGCGATGCGAGGGTACCGTCGCGCACCTTCTTGGGCTGGATCACCTCCACGCCGCGCGACAGGGCGAGCTCCTTGACCGGCGGCGGCGTGAGCTTCATCCCGCGGCCGCTACGGCGGTCCGGCTGCGTCACCACCAGGCGCACGTCGGCCACGTCGAGGAGCGCCTCGAGAGTGGGCACGGCGAACGCCGGCGTGCCGAAGAAGATCGCGCGCGGTCGCATCGCCTCGAACGTGTCTTCGTTACTCGGCGGCCTTGTCCGAGGCCGCGCGCTTGACCATCGTGCGATGCACGAGGCGTCGCTTGAGCAAGCTGAGGTGATCGATCATCAGCTTGCCCTCGAGGTGATCGTTTTCGTGCTGGATGGCGATGGCGAGCAGCCCGTCGGCCTCGAGCTCGAAGGGCTTGCCGTCCTTGTCGACGGCGCGCACCTTCACGCGTTCGGCGCGCTCGACCTCTTCGTGGACGCCCGGGAAGGACAGACAGCCCTCCTCCCAACAGACGGTGCCTTCCTTTTCGACGATCTCGGGATTGATGAACACCCGGAGGTCGCTCGGCTCGTCCTCGCCGGTAGCGACGTCGATGATGAAGATGCGCTTGGAGACACCGATCTGCGGCGCGGCCAACCCGACGCCCGGCGCGGCGTACATCGTCTCCGCCATGTCGTCGAGGAGCTGATGCAGCGCGGGCCCGAACTCCTCGACCGGCTGACCGGGGTTCCGGAGGCGCTTGTCTGGGTAGTGAAGGATGGTACGAATCGCCATGACGCGTTCCTGCCGAGTTTCCGCGAGGAAACCTCGCGTCCCATTCATAATGACCCAGGCCGCGGCGAGCAAGTCATCGCCGCGAAATTGCGCGGTAATCTCGCGATTTCAGAGGCCCAGGGAGCGCCGATAGGCCCGCGCCAGCTCTTCGTCCCCGAGAACCTCGAAGGCCTCGTCCACCACCTCGATCGCCTCGCTCCGCTTGGCCCCCAGCTCCGGGAGACCGAGCGCCTCGAGGTCGATCTGGGCGAGCTCGTGTCGGCGCGCTTTCCAGAGCGCACGAAGCTCGCGCGGGCGTGCGTCGGGCAGGGCCCCGAGGACGTCGAAGTAGCAGCCCTCCTCCGCGAGGGCGTACGCCGCTTCGACCAGCGCTCTGACGGCGGTGCGCGGATCGGAGACCACACCGGTGTGATCGGCCGGGCGCGCCTCCAAGAACACCGCCCCCGTCGCGTGAAGGGCGAGCAGCGCTCCGGCGAGCCCCTCCTCGGCGGGAGCCGCGTCGAGGAAGGTCTCGACGCTCCCGCCATCGGCGCGCCTGAGCGCGCTCACCACCTCGGGTTCGAGCTCGAGCGCAGCGGCGGCGGCGTCCAAGCCTTCGCCGAGCTCGATCACCATGTCGCCACCACCGAAGAGCACGCGCACCCGCGCCGGGTCGATACGACGTCGCGCCCCCTCGGCGAGCACCGCCGGCAGCGGCGACGCGAAGAGCGAAGGCGCACCCAGGCCCTGGTCGGTTCCCTCGACGTCGAGCTCCAGGCTGTCGGCGACGGCGAGGTCGTGGATGCGGGACTCCCGCGCTCGGCGAAGAATGCGATCCGACTCGAACTTGCCGATCGCGCCCGCGCGAATTTGCTCGCCCAGAAGCTCGGCGGCGGCGTGCTCGTCGGAGGGAGCCTCGTCGATGCGACCCCGCTGGTGAAGCTCGCGGACCGCGCGGACGTGGACGTCGCCCACCATGCGCTTCAGCTGTCGATCGCAGATGACGAGGTAGACGCGGCTTCCGTCGGGGAGGGTGAGGCGCGCGTCGATGGGGCGGCGCGACTCCGCGATCGACATCAGAAAGCGGAAGACCTCGGGGCCCTCGACCCGCCCGTGCTGCTCCAGGCTCTCGCGGGTGGGCTCGTCGCGGGTCTCCTCGACGACGGAGGGAGGCAGGATCTCGGGCGCCTCGGGCGTCTCGCGTGCCTCGGGAAGCGAGCCGATGTCGACGGAGTCGGATTGCGCCAGCGTCCGCGGTGGCCGCGAAGGGCGGACGTCTTCCTGCTGGGCCTCGGTGCGCATGGGGCGAGCGGGCGGCAGCTCGTTGGTCATCGATTGTGGCTGGAAGCGCTGCGCCGCCTCGGGCAGGGGCAGCGGCGCACCGATGAGCTCCGCTGGCACCACACCCACGTACGTGAAGGCCTCGAGCGGATCCTCCTCCCGGGTCTCGGTGGGCATGACCACGATCTCGAGCAGGTCGTCGGGCACCAGCTCCCGCGCCGACTCCTGGCGATCGGGGAGATCGAGATCGAGCGGAGGCTCGTCGGGAAAGACGCGACGATCCGCTTCGCTGAAAATGGTGGCGAGGCGCGGGGAGAGCACCGCAGCGGCTTCCGGCACCGGAGCGGGCGGATGCGAGTCTGCACGACGGGCCACCTGACTGATGGGGTTGTCCGGATCGTGAGCCGCCGCGGCGGCTTCGATCGATGGAAGGTCATCGCGGAAGGAGATGCCCGTGACCTCCGCCACGCCGCTCACCTCCGATTCTTCGAAGAGGTCGTCCAGCTTCTGCTGCGACGCGACCTCTTCCTCCTCGTCGTCGTCGTCATCGCCCCACTCGTCACCGGGCGATTGGATCAGCGTGGGCTCGCGCGACGCGGAGGACGTGGGCGGGGCGGCCGGGGGCGGGGCCGACTCGGTGCGCTCGGACAGCGGTGCCTCTTCGCTCTCGGGAGGCGGGGCGAGGCGTGTCTCGGGGGGCGACAGGAGGGTCTCCACCTTGCGGAGCAGGCGGTCGACGGCGACCGGCCGCGCGTAGTGGGCGTCGGCTCCCAGCGGACGAACCGAGGTCACCTCGTGGCCCTCGGCGTCGTCGGGATGGCCGAAGAGAATGATCGGGGCGAGCTCGGCGATGTCGGCGAGATCGGCGAGGGCCGCGGCCGCTTCTGGCGCGTCGCCCGCCATCAAGATCAAGGCCGCACCCTCGCACTCGTCGGCCAGGGACGGGATCGACGTCTCGACGACGCGATAGCTCCGCCTGCGGAGCGCCTCCGCGATGGCCTTTCCTTCCTCGCTCGGATCGGCGAGGACGATGCGCGGCGACTCGGACATCGCCCGAGAGGATAACGCGGCTCGGGGGACGCTAGATTGACAATTGACTTTCGTCCCGAGGACCCGAGCCCTCCCGGCTGGGAGAGGCCGCCAGGAAGTCAATTGTCAAGCTAGCGTCCCCGTCAGAGCATGGAGACTGGGTCGATGTCGATGCTGGCGCGGGCGGGCGACAGGCCTTCGTCGATTCGCGCGGCGATCGCCGCGGCGACGCGCCGGAGCGCACGGCGATCGGCGCTTCTCAAGAGGAAGCGGTGCCGGTAACGGCCTCTGAGGCGGGCGATCGGCGCCGGGGCCGGGCCGAGGAGGCGCACCACGCCGTCGCGCACCACGGGCATCTCCGCCGCGAGGTCGGCGAGCTCGGCGACCGCACGCCTGGCCTTCGCGTCGTCCCCGGCGTTCACGCGCACCGCGACCAGACGCGAAAAAGGGGCGTAGCCGAGCTCTTGGCGCGCCGAGAGCTCGGTGCGGTAGAAGCCGTCGTAGTCGTGCTGCGCAGCGAGCTGCACCGCCGGGTGCTCGGGCTGGAAGGTCTGGAAGATCACGCGGCCGGGCATGTCTCCACGCCCTGCACGCCCCGCCACCTGAGACAGGAGCTGAAAGGTGCGCTCGGACGCGCGGAAATCCGGGAAGGCGAGGGACTGGTCGGCGAGGATCACGCCCACCACCGTCACCGTCGGCATATCGTGCCCCTTGGTCACCATCTGCGTGCCGACCAGGATGTCGATCTCGCCGCGGCGGAGCTTCGCCAGCACCTCTTCGACCCCCTCGCCGGAGGCGGTGTCGCGATCGAGGCGCGCCACGCGGGCCGGCGCGAAGATCTCGGCGAGCGCCTCCTCGAGCTTCTCGGTGCCGAGGCCCACTCGCTCGAGCGCGAGTGCGCCGCAGGAGGGACACGCCTCGGTGGGTGGCGTCGCGAAGTCGCAGTAGTGACAGCGCAGCACACCGGCGCGGCGGTGCTCGGTGAGCGCCACGCTGCAGGCCGGGCACTCCACCACTTCGCCGCACGCACCGCAACGCACGCTCGGCGCGAAGCCGCGCCGATTCAGAAAGAGGATCGCCTGCTGCTCGGCGGCGAGGCACCGCTCGAGAGAGCGGTGCAGCGGCGCGGAGAGCAGCGGGTTCCTCGAGGGCCCCTCGCGGTGGCGGGCGAGGTCCACGATCTCCACCTCGGGCAGCGTCGCCCGGGTGGCGCGGCTCGGCAGCGACAGATAGCCGAGGCGCCCCTGCTCGGCGAGGTAACGCGACTCGATCGACGGGGTCGCGCTCCCCAGAACGCAAACCGCGCCCGCGCGCTGCGCACGCAGGAGCGCCATGTCCCGAGCGTGATAGCGAAAGTCGTCCTCCTGCTTGAAGGAGGGGTCGTGCTCCTCGTCGACCACCACGATGCCGAGCGCGGGCACCGGCGCGAAGAGCGCCGAGCGTGCGCCGATGGCGATCTTGAGCACGCCCGCACGGAGCGCGCGCCACGCGTCCTCGCGCTGCCGCGCGCTCAGCCCGCTGTGCAGCACCGCGAGGTCGTCGCCGAAGCGCGCGCGAAAGCGCGCGACGAGCTGCGGCGTGAGCGCGATCTCCGGCACCAGAATCAAACCGCCCCGGCCGAGCTCGAGCGTCTCGCCGATGGCGTGGAGGTAGACCTCGGTCTTGCCCGAGCCGGTGACGCCGTGAAGAAGGAACCCGCGTGGCGCGTCTTCCTCGATCTCGCCCCGAAGCGCGCGTCCGATGGCCGTCGTGGCCGCCCGCTGCGCCTCGTTGAGCACCGGCGGGGCGTCGCGCGCGATCGCGGTCCGGAAATAGGGGTCCGCGATCACCTCGCGATCCTCGGTCGTCACCAGGCCCTTCTTCTCGAGCGCGCGGAGGGTCGCGCGCGGACTCTGGATGTGGGCGCGCAGCGCGTCGAGATCGAGCTCGTCGCTCTCCTCGATCAACGCGAGAGCCTTCAGCTGGCGCACACCGAGGCGGAGCCCATCGCGCGGCAGCTCCGTGCGCCTGGCGAAGAGCATCGATCGGGTCGCGAGCGCGAGGCCGGGCATCGTGTCGCCTGGCGAGAGAAAGCCTTCGGCCGTGAGGCGCTTGAGCGCGTCCTTGGGCACGGCGGGCGCCGCCGCCTTGAGCACGTCGCCCACCGGGTGGAGGTAGTACGCGGCGGCGGCGCGGAGGAAGGTGAGCAGCTCCTCTGGAAAGAGGGGCTCGCTCTCGAGGAGCCCAGCGACCGACTTGAGCTTCTTGATGTCCTGTGGCGCCTCGTCACGGAGCGCGAGCACCACGCCCGGGAGCTTGCGCCCCGAAAACGGAACCGCCACCCGCGAGCCCACGGCCACGGCGGCGGCGAGGGCCTCGGGCACGCGGTACGTGAAGGTGCGGCGCAGCGGCACGGGTACGGCTACTTCGGCGTAACGTGCGCCGACCTCCTCCGCGCCCTTCTCCTCTTCGCCGAAGAGGCTCTCCGTCGTTCCGCTCATCGACCCTCGTCGGGATCGACGCCCGGCGCCGCCTCCGACTGACGCTCGAGGGCGGCGCGCTCGGCCCACGCCGCGCGCAGGATCACCGCCACCGCCTCGTAGAGACGCTCGGGGATCTCGACGCCGACCTCGAGCTCGAAGAGCGCGCGCGCCAGCGGGACGTCGCGCATGACGGGGACCCCCTCGGCCTCGGCCACGCGAATCATGCGCTGCGCCAGATCTTCCTGTCCTTTGGCGACGATCTCCGGCGCGTCCAGCTCGCCCTCGGCGTCGTACTTCAGCGCCACTGCGAGGTGCGTCGGGTTCACGACCAGCACGTCCGCGTCGCGAACCGACTCGAGCACGCCGTGAGTGACGACCTCGCGATGGACGCGCTCCCGTTCCCGCTTGAGGTGAGGATCTCCTTCGGACTCCTTGTACTCACGTCGCACCTCTTCCTTGGTCATGCGCTGGTCCTGCCGGTAGCGCCACCGCTGGTAGAGCGCGTCGAGCACCGCCAGCGCCGCGATCGCCGCGCCGACGCGTAGGAGCAGACGGATCGCGAGGACGCCACTCGCCGTCAGCGCACTCATGGCGCCCTGCCCCACGAGCCCCACGACTCCGCGAAGGGAGCTCTTCAGCGTCCACAGCACCACCGCCCCGACCAGCACGACGATGACCGTGGACTTGATGAGCTCGACCAGGTTCTTCTGACTGAAGAATCCGCTTCATCCCCTGGACGGGGTCGAGGCGCTCGACCTTCGGCGAGAGCGGCTCGGTCGTGAAGAGCGGGCCGGTCTGGAGGACCTGGGTGAGCACGGCGACCGAGATCGCGGTCGCGAGGATCGGCGCCAGGATCGACAGACCGAGGCTGACGGCGGCTTCCAGCGTGGACGGCAGGGTGCCGAGACCGCGGTTCATCGCGCTGATCGACAGATGAAAGGACGCCTCGAGCTTCGAGAGGGCCGACTCGCCGGTCGCCCAGAGCACGCCGGCGGTGGCCAGGAGCATCCCCGCGGTGGTGAGCTGGCGGCTCTTCCACACCTCGCCGCGCTTGCGCGCCTCGCGCAGCTTCTTCGGTGTGGGTTCCTCGGTCTTTTCCTGAGCCATCCGGGAGCATGGGAGGGTAAACCACTCGCGTGGGGCCGTGGTCAGCTCCTTGTCGTTCGCTCGCGGCGGGGGTTGCGTCCATCGCTCGCAAGTCGACAATCCCGCGGTGGTGAGCCCGCTCCATCTCTCGCGCCGAAGCGCCGTCAGCACTGAGGAAAACCCTCTGACACTCGCCCTCCGGCGCGCCCGCGCCGCCGGCCGTGCGCTGTCGGATCTCACCCTCTCGAACCCGACCCGCGCCGATCTCCCCTACCCGCCTTCGATCCTGCAGGCCCTGTCCGACCCACGCGCGCTCGACTACGCGCCCGACCCCATGGGCCTGGCGTCTGCGCGCGCGGCGGTCGGCGAGACCCTCGGCGTGGACCCGGAGCGCGTGATGCTGACGGCGTCGACGAGCGAGGCCTACGCCCTTTTGATGTCGGTGCTCTGCGACCCCGGCGATCGCGTCCTCGCCCCCGAGCCCAGCTATCCGCTCCTGTCGCATCTGGCGACGCTCTCGGGGGTCGCGCTCACGCCCTATGCGCTTTCGTGGGACGGCCGGTGGTTCGTGGACCGGGCGTCGGTGGAGCACGGGCTCCTGTGCGGCGCGCGCGCCATCCTGGCGGTGAGCCCGAACAACCCGACCGGCTCCGTGCTCGACGACGACGACCTCGAGGCGCTCGAGGCGGGCGGCCTGCCTCTCGTGGTCGACGAGGTCTTCGCGAGCTATCCCCTCGAGGGCGAGGTGCGATCCGTCTACACCCGCGAGCGCCCGCGCATCGTGGTGAGCGGCCTGTCGAAGCTCGCCGGTCTGCCCCAGATGAAGGTCGGCTTCATCCTGGCCGGCGGTGACGACGGCTTCGCCCGGCCCCTCCTCGATCGACTGGCGGTTGCGGCCGACGCCTTTCTCTCCGTGAGCACGCCGGCGATGGTCGCCCTGCCCGAATGGCTCCGGACGCGCGACGTGGTCGCCGGAGCGATCCGGGCGCGCACCCGCGACAACCTCGCGGCGCTTCGCGCGCTCTTGCACGAAGGCTCACCCATCAGCGTCCCCCACGTCGAAGCTGGCTGGTACGCCTGCCTGCGCGTGCCCCGCACGCGAACCGACGAGCAATGGGCCATCCATCTCCTCGAAGAAGCGGCCGTGCTGGTCCAGCCCGGTTACTTCTACGACTTCCAAGAAGACGGTTGGCTGGTGCTCAGCCTGCTCACGCCGCCCGAAGTCTTCGGGCGAGGCGCGCGCGCGCTCGTTCATCACGTCGAATCGGAAGCCGCCGGCTGAACGCGGATGCTGCGTCTCGTGGCATCCTTGGCCCTGTGGTGACCCGCTCCACCGCCGGGAGTGTCCGCGGCCTTCTCGGCTGCGCCGCGCTTTTGATGGTCCTCACTTCGGGTTGCCGCCTGGGCTACGCCGATGTGGACGCCGCCATCGCCGATACCGGAATGGACACGGCGTCGCCGATGGACAGCAGCATGGACGCTTTGGTCGACGCGCCGCGCGACGCCGATGCTGCGATGCCTGACGCCGATGCCGCGATGCCCGACGCCGATGCGGGCATTCCCGACGGCGACACCGGCTCGCCCGACGGCGACGCCGGCATGCCCGACAGCGACGCCGGCATGCCCGACGGCGACGCCGGTTCGCCGGGCCTCCCGCTCACCAACCTCCCGAGCGACACGTTCACCCGCATCTCGTCATCGGACCTCGTGTGGAGCGCCCGCTTCACCTTCGACACCACCAGCGATTCGATGTGCGATTTCATCGTGCCGCAGGCGGGCACCATCCCGGACATCTGCGTGGTCGGCGGCCGCACCGTGACCGTCTCGAGCGGAGCCATCGTGACCGTCACCGGCTCCCGGGCGCTCGCGTTGGTGGCCCTGACGACGATGGTCATCGACGGAACCATCGACCTGTCCCCGGGAACGACGCCCAACGGCCCAGGCGCGTCGCCCATGACGGGGACGGGCACGATGAACAGCGGCGGCACCGGCGGCGGAGGCAACGGCAGCGCGGGCGGTCGCGGTGGCAACGGCTTCACCGAGCTCGGCGGCGGCGGCGGGGCCGCGGTCGGAGATTTTCTCTCCCCCCTGGTCGGCGGTCAGTCGGGGGGTTTCCTCATGGCCATGCTCGCGCTCCAGCTCGGCGGCGGCGGCGGTGGTGCCATCGAGCTCGTCGCGGGTGACTCCATCGAGCTCCGGGCTCGGCGGGCCTGCACTCCGCCGGCGGCGGGGGACAGGGAGGCGCGATGAGCTACGGCGGCACAGGGGCGGCGCGGGAGGAACGATCTTCTTCGAGACGAACGCGCTCAACGTGTCGGACACCCACGATCACCGCCAACGGCGGCGGCGGTGGCTCGGGTGGAGGCCCCGGCGGGAGCACCGACGGGCGCGAAGGTACCACTGGCCTCGCCGGCGGCTTGGGCGGCGCCCCGGCGGGCACGTCGGGCGGGGGCGGCTTGGGCGCGGGCCGTGGCGCGTCCGCCGGGCCGGGCGGCTTCAGCAGCACCTATGGCGGCGGCGGGGGCGGGGGCGGTGTGGGGCGGATCCAGGCGAACCTCCCGGCTGGAAGCTCTCCCACGATCGGTGGCTCGACGCTCATCTCGCCGGCCATGTCGACCTTCAACTTCTGAGCGGCGAGACGCCGCCGCGCTCAGCGGCCGCCGTAGGGACGGGGCTCGAGCCCCTGAAGGTGCTCGAAGATCGCGCTGATCTCCACATCGGAGAAGTGCCGATAGACGCGCCAGGGCATCTGTTTCGCGTCCATGGTGTGCCCGTCGCCGCCTCGACCTTCGCGGAGGGCGGCCGTGAACTTGTCGAGGTCCCAGCCGGCGAGCCCGGTCTCGTCGGGCGTGAGGTTCTTCGGGACGCCGGTGATCTCTTCGGGAGCGCCGGGGATCGGGCCGCCCGAAAGGTGGTGGCCATGACAGCCCTGGCAGGCGGTCGCGAGGTACTCGCCCACCTCGTCGGGGCGCGCCGGGTCGAAGGGCGCCGAGAGATCGAGCGCTTCGGCGGGGATCATGGGCGTGTCGAAGACGCCCAGGAGCGCCATCAACTGTCCGGGCACGCGCAGCTCCGAGGGCGGATGCGACGCATCGCTCTGTGGGAGCGATCGGATGTGGGCCACGATCAGCCCCAGCTCGGAGTCGGGCATGCGCGCGTACTCGTGCGCCGGCATGAAGAAGAGCGGGCTTCCGTCCGAGCGGACGCCGCGACGGACCAGCGCGTGAAGCTCCGCCGCCGACATGTGGCGAACCACACGCGTGATGTTGGGCGGGGCCATCCGAAACGGCGGGATGTCGGCGAGCACCTGCCCCGACCCGTCGGCCTGGTGACACTCGCCGCAGCCCCGCGAAAGAAAGAGGCGCTCCGCCTCGGCGCGGTTTTCGTCGGTGAGCTCCGGATCTCGAAGTCGTGCACCGCGGTCTCGAGCTTCGCGCCGATGCGTGAGGACCACGACATGGTCGCGACGCCGACCAGCACCCCGATGGCGAGCACCAGCGCTCCCACCAACAAGACCAACCTAACGAAGTAGACGACAAGAAG
>CAVSGI010000009.1:0-938598 GCA_963727445.1 uncultured delta proteobacterium | reverse complement strand
TCAGCCCGAGACGTGACTCTCAGAGAGTGTCAGACAGAGCGTTGCCGTTCACTTCTACTTCCGCTTCGACGGGCGAAGGAGGGTTTCGAGATCCATGCCGTCATGCGGGGCGACGGACTGCAGGGGGTTAACCTGGGGGGACGTCGCTACTCATTCACCATATGCGAGCGCACGCCGTGAAGGGGGATCTCACGGCGGCCCTCGGGCCTGGCGCGCCATCGCAACCTCAACAGCGCGTACGTAATATCCCGTATTCCGTAGCGGTCGAAGTCCTGGCATAAGGAGCATATGCACGGGGGGAGCAAGCTGGTCGTCGGCGTCGTCGGAGCGCTCGCGGGTGCCTTTGCGGGAGGCCTGACAGCTCGTCTCCTGCAGGAGAACCCGACTGAGTCGGCCGAAATGGCCGCGCCGTCCCCTTCTTGGCGCGGCACTGCCGTGATGCCAGCCGCTGGCCCGCCATCTGCGCTTCGGCCCAGTGACGCGGGCCTCTTCCCTCAGACGACGAGGCAGGACGTTGAGACCCGACGGCCGCCTGAACCTCAGCGACTGACGCTGGAGGAAGGATTCGCTACGACGAGGAGCGCGTCGCTCGACGCTTCGAGTACCTGGACGACATCCTCCCGGCAGCGCCGCGTAACGCCAGGTATGAGAGGGAGGTAGAGTGGGCGATACACGAATACTCTACGTCGCATGAGCCTGCAGGGATCGCCGTACGCGACATCGCATGCGGCCCGGCGTTCTGTCGAGTTCAGTACACGCACGAGACGCCAGACGCGATCCAGCAGCTGATCGTGGACGAGGCCCGAACCCCCATCTTTGGAAAGCAGGGCGTCCAGCTTCGAACAGAGGAGGGAGGCGCCTTCACCACGACGCACTTCCTGATAACGGGGGACGAACGTCTTCCGGATTTCTAACCTACAGGCCCAACGACCAGACTGAGAAAGGGAGGACCCATGAAGAGAGTTGCTCTAGTGTCTATCGCCGTCGGCTTCCTTGCCGGCTTGCTGGCAACAAACAGCCCGGCTGCGGCCGAGCAAACGATGTTTCCACCGTCGAATGCGTGTCAATGGACGGATGACGCGATGGTGCCGGCCAACTATGGATGGATCGACTACGAAGGCTCCGCGTCCGCAGGCGCCCAGATTTCGTGCGGACTACCGGAACAGAACGACGTGTCGTCCAGTTCCACCGACGACATCACCGTGTGGGCAACGGACAACAATGCCGGGTCCCTGATGCAGCACAGCTTGTACTGCAACCAGTACAGCTCGAACTACAGCGGCAGTGTCACATACAACGAGTCCACCAAGTTCCTCTGTTCAACTTCTGGTGGTTGTGCGTCGTTTCCGGCGTCTTGGACCGGATCCGGATATTTGGAGTTCGTAAACGTGGACAAGGCATCCTACGGTTGGAATAACCTGTGGTGTACCCTACCCGCGGACAGCGGCACGGCGTCTCGCCTAAAGGGTATCTGGCAGGTTGCGTAGGGCAATCATCACACCCTTCCTCGTTGTCGCGCTGGTGACGATCGGAGGATGCGGTTCGAGCCACATGGACCCAGACATCGGTCCTTCCGACGCCGATGCCACTCCTCCGATGGACGCGGATGCGGATGTCGGGCCCGACACGTTCCTAGATCCTCTCGTGCCGGATGCCACGCCTGCGGACACCTCAGTCCCAAGGATGCCCCTTCGATGTGGGGGCAGTCCGTGCCTCCCCGGTGAAGAATGCTGCTACCTCACCGGGGAGTGCTTCGATCCCGCGACACCAGAATCGTGCCGGGCCGAAGGGCCAGACGCTTGTGCGTCGAACGCCGACTGCGACCCCGAAGAGTACTGCGCTGGGGAGTACTGCCTTGGCCCCGGAACATGCGAGCGGCGACCGGATCCCGGCTGCTCACCCGAGTACTGTGCCTGTGATGGAAACACCTATCCAGGGTTCTGCGACGCGGCCCACGCCGGCGTACGCCCGGGTGCTCGGGGTGCCTGCGGCAGCAGCCCCGAACCAGGGTGGCCCCGCACCTGCGGAGACGACGGTGATTGCGACTCCGGTGGGTCCTGTTGCTTGATCACCAACCTGTGCCTCCCCGCCGATTGCCCCGACTGCTGCGTGCTGCCGCCGGCCGGGAGTTTCTGGCCGTGCCGAACCGACGCCCACTGCGGCGACCTCTTCTGCGACCTGGTAGAGGGATGCGGCGGACTCGGATATTGCGCCCTCGACAATCCGTCTTGCGAGGGCCTGCTGGATCCGGTCTGTGGATGCGACGGTCTGACGTATGCGCACGAGTGTTGGGCAGCACGCGCTCGCGTCAGTATCGCTCACCCGGGCGCGTGCGCTGGCGATGCGGGGAGCTGACGAGCTGATCGAGCGCGCGCCGTGAAGAGGGATCTCTCACGGCGGTGCTCGGGCGTGGCGCTCCAGCGCAACCTCGGCACGCTCGATCTCGACGTCCATCGGACCGTGGTGCCCGCCGGGTAGAGCCAATGGTAAGCTCGCGCCTTGCGGACCACCCGGGTGCCGGCCGTTCTTACGGCACCCCTGCATCTGGGCCGCCGCACGCTTCTGACTCCGGTTCAGCGATCGTGCCGTCGGGGAGCCTGCAGCATCCGCCCTCGGGATGCTCCTCGCATGTGCCACCGACGCAGCCACAGTCGTGGCCTTCACCGCAGAGGCCCACGCGCGGGCGACCCCGGCCCGGATAGCAGCGACCGCCGTTGCAGACGGCGCTGCCGGTGGCTGGGTCAACCACATCCCAACACTCGCAATCGGCCACGCACGTGTGTCCTGGCAGCAGCCCTTGAGCGTCGCAGAAGCCCCCGTCCTGACAGACCTGATCACAGCGGATGCACTCGTCGGAGCTACCGACCGTAGTGCACCGCTTCACGCAATGTCCCCAGATTGCGTCGCCGAGCGGCACCTCTTCTGGCGTTTCGATCAGGCCCTCGGTTGAGTGATAGGTGCACCCCATGTCCACTGGGCAGTCGATGCTCGACTCACAGGTAATCGCCCAGTACCCGATGCATTCGAGCGCGCCGGAGTGCGGCAAGCCGCAGAGTTTGGGGTCGGCCCCCGTGTAGCAATCATCGTATGGCTGCGGCGGAGAGTGCGAGAGCGTGTCAGCGCAGCTCGCCGGCTCGTCGGCCGACCACCACAGGGGGGTCCGGTTGTCCCATGGTATCCACGGTTCCTCGACTCCACACCAGATCTGCTCGCAGGCCGACCCATCTTCGAACTGGCAGCACGAGTCGCCGAAGCGAAACGGGAGGTGCGGCGGGCACTCCGTGGGACCCGTGTCTGCTGCCGCATCTGGCTGGGCGGAGTCCGTGCCGGGATCATCGGCCGGACAGGAAACGAGCAATAGGCCCAGCAGTATCGAACAGAGGATCCGAGCAGTCATGGCGTCACCCTTACACCGACCCCGCGGTTGCTGTACTGCGTTCCTTGGCATGAGCGGCAGGAGACCGAGGTTGCCACCGACTCATGTGGATAGATGGGATGTAAGCGGCTGGCCGCCACTGACGTGGTAGCCGTAGCCCCACAACCGTAAACGCGGTCAAGAGCCGCAGAGTGGAGGCCAGCCGTGGAACACATTGGCATCGATGTTCACAAGAAGACAAGTCAGGTCTGCATCCAGACGAGCGAGGGAGAGCTGCGGGAGCGGCGCGTGGCGACGACGCGCGATGCGCTGGCGAAGGTGTTCGCGGACCGCGCCCGGGCGAAGATCCTGATGGAGGCGTCGACGGACAGCGAGTGGGTGGCGCGGTGGCTCGAGGAGCTGGGCCATGAGGTGATCGTGGCGGACCCGAACTTCGCGCCGATGTATGCCACGCGAAGCCGCAAGGTGAAGACGGACCGGCGCGATGCGCGGGCGCTCTGCGACGCCTGCCGGCTCGGCGCGTACCGCCCAGCGCACCGCGCCTCGGACGCGGCCCGTCATCGGCGAGCGCAGGTCGCGGTGCGTGATGCGCTGGTGCGCACGCGAACGAAGTACATCTCGCTCACCCGAGCGCTTGTGCGGCGCGAGGGCTTGTCGCCACGAAGCGGCGGAGCGGCGACCTTCGCGGCGCGCATCGAGGAGCTGTCACTGCCCGCCCACCTGGCGCTCGAGGTCGCGCCGCTGCTCACGATGCTCGAGCAGCTCACCATGCAGATCCGCGACGCCGACAAGCGCCTCGCCGAGTTCGCCAAGGGCGACGAGACCGTCGAACGCCTGTGCACCGTGCCGAGCATCGGGCCGGTGACGGCGGTGACCTTCGTCGCCGTGGTCGACCAAATCGGTCGCTTCCACAACGCCTCACAAGTGCGCGCCTACCTCGGCCTGGTGCCCCGCGAGCTGAGCTCTGGCGAAAAACGGATGCGGGGCCACATCACGAAGACCGGCAATCGCCGTCTCAGGTCGCTGCTCGTCGAAGCGGCCTGGGGGATCTTGCGTCACAAACGACCGGAGACGAAGGCGCTACGCGACTGGACGGAGCGCATCGCCGCACGCCGCGGCAAGCGGATCGCGGCGGTGGCGCTGGCGCGCAAGCTCGCGGGGATCTTGTACGCGATGTGGCGAGACGGGACGCGCTTCGAGGCGACAGCGAGCCGTGAGGAGGCTGCTGCAGCCTGACCCGCAACCGACGATGACCCGCTCTTCGTGAAGGGAACCGATTATGGTGGTCGAGCGCGATGTGCTGGCTGGCTGCTGTCGAACGCCGATGGATAGATGGCGCCGACCACCACCGAATCCCACCCTGCGCCGCGGCCTCGATGCCGCCCCAGTCGAGCGCGAACAGAAGGCTGAACAACCCGTCACGTATGAGCGAAACGACGAACCCGAGCCGAGGCGAAGGAGACGTGCAACGACGTAGAACGAAAATCAGACAAACCTGTTGACCGGGGTGGCCGCTTCACAGAAGCCATCACAAACGGCCTCCCGCCACTCCCGCCGGAGGCGCGAGTCGACAGATCATACCTACTGCGAAACTCGGGCGTCCGGTGAAGGGGTTGGCTTCCGTGGAGGCTGGAAACCGGAGCATCACGCGGATGCGGCGGTAGCCCCAGCGCGGGTAGCGCGCTGCGAGCTCGCACAGCCGCGCGACCACCGCTCTGTCTTTGTTGTCCATCTTCGACTCGTAGCGGAGCGCCGACCGCGCTACGTGCACGAGGCCGCAAGCGCGCCGGCATGAAACGCCCCGCAAGCGGGCGTACGCCACCTGCTGGCGGCGTGCCGGCACGCTCACCATTTTTTTGCGTTGATTTCTTTCATCACCTCGACCTCGAGCGAGCGCTCGGCGAGGAGCTTCTTCAGCCGCGCGTTCTCCAGCTCGAGCTTCTTGAGCCGCTTCGCGTCCGCGACGTCCATGCCGCCGAAATTTCGGCGCCACTTGTAGATGGTCTCCGTGCTGATGCCGTGCTTCTTCGCGACCACGGCGACCGAAGTCTTGTCCGCTTCGCGCAGCATCTTCACTTTCTGCTCTTCGGTAAATCGACTCTTTCTCATGTGCTCTCCGGGGTCCCGAAGAGGCGATTCTACAACTTTGAGATGGTCCGAAATTTCAAGGGCAGGTCACTCCCACTCTAGCGAAGCCGCGCGCCCGGGATCAAGAGCGGCTGCTTCATCAGGGTGTGCATGCCCACCCAACGCACCGCTGGCTGTCTCGACACTCGTCATCGGTCGAGCAGAAGAGCGAACAGACACGCGAAGACCACGCATCTCGAAGGATGCACGCGCCTCTCGGCATGCAGTCATACGCATCAGCACACTCCAAGATGCCGGCTTCGCACGTTCCCTCCACACAGGCAGCCCAAAGTTCGAACACCCCGGCCACGGGGCCGGCGCACCCATCGCAGCCAAAGAGGTATGGGGCACAGAGGTCCGCGCGATAGGCGTCCACGTATGCCATGTTGATGCCGATGAGCGTATCGACGTCCGCGCCACACTCGCAACAGCGGCTGAATGTTGCGACGCAATCATTGTCGACCGCGCAGGCTTGCATCTCCTCGAGCGTCGGCAGCGATCCGGCGTCGGGTCCATCCATTGACGTGTCGCGCGGCGCGGAGTCCATCGAGGGGCCGTCGGTGGCGCTGTCGCCCGGCGCCGAGTCCATCGAGGGCCCATCCATGCTGCTGTCGAGGGTGATGCGACCGTCCGGGCGCGCGTCGTGAGATCCGGCGCATCCCATGGGCGTTGCAAGCAATGCGACGAAGGTGAGGAACACAGATGCGCGCGCGAGGGCGTCGACTGACTGCTGGCTCATGGCGTGCACTCCGGCGGGACCGCCTGATAGCGGACACCGTCCCAGACGAGGCTCTGCCAAACGCCATCCCAGGAGCCTTCGTACATGTCGCTCGTGACGGTCGTGCCGTCGCAGGTGTACTCGCCGCTCTCGACCACATCCGAGTGCGCCCACTCGTATCGCCCACTACGAAACTCGATGCGCCAGTCGCACGCGCCGTCTCGAGGGCCGGCGCAGAACGTGAAGACCTCGACGGCCTCACAGAAGCTGAGCGTCCGGCCGCAGGAGCCGACCTCGTCGACGTCGCACACCTCGAACAGCAAGTAGGGACAGACGCACTCCTGGGCACAGCGTTGGTGATACGACGTGTTGGGCTCACCGCAGGGGCGGTGGTACAGACTGGCGTCGCACGTCAACGAGCCTTCGGGCGCATCGGTCGGCGCATCGGTCGGCGACGGCGCGTCGAGTGCTCCGTCCATGCGTATAGCTCCGGTGTCGGCGCGTGTAGTTCCGGTATCGGCCGAATGCGACTCCATGCTGCAGGCGCTGAGGAGAAGCCAGAGGAGTGCGGTGACCTGAATCCTGTCCATGTGTCGCGAAGATCCCAAGATGCGTGCCATCGAAGTTTGGCGGCGATCCTCGTTCCCCGCAACCCACCACTAGAGTCAGCATGTGCCGAATTGTCGCGTCTTGCGCCGTTCCCAACGCCGTTGACGGGACGCCGGTTGGGTCATCCGAGACGTCGGAAACTTCATCGCACGCCGATATACAAATACAACGGGACCCGCTAGCTCGTAGTCACCATGAACGGCCTCCGGCCTGACCCCGAGATTACACAACGTATCTTCTCGGAAACAGCGGGGTCCGGTGAGACGGTGTCGTTGCCGTTAGGCTGGAAACCGGAGCACCCATACTCTTACGGCTTACGTGATCGAGTTATCGAATTACAACACCAGCAGTGCCGTCCGGACGCGTGTCTACGAGATGAATCGTGGCCCTACCGGCCGCTACTCCCGCACAGAGGTCACCAGAAAGTTCCGGGCAGAAGTAGCAAGAGCTCAGCGCAATGTTGAAGCTCAACGACGACGGAACAGGACCCCTTGATGACCCGAAGCATCGCGCGCCAATTGGGCCACGTCCAACGCGTGGCGACGAGCCTGGACCTCCTCGAGTTCGAGACCGAGGTATATGCGGCTGAGAGCGAGGGCGGTCTGGTAACAGCCGCGATGGCGTTCAGGCATTGGGCGAGCGCACGGTTCATCACCTCGGCGCTCCTTCAGCTTAAAGAACATCCGGAGACGGCCTGGCGCGAGCTGCGTCAGTGGGCGATGCTCGAGACTGAGACAACTCTGTTCATCGACGCGTTTCAAAGCGGTGCCCAACATGCCGGGTGGGGACACAAGCAGATGCAGGTCTCGACCTATTCAACGTTGGGTCTGACCTGGTGTGCAGCTTCCACGCTCCTTCCTGCTTCGTTCTCTAGTCCACTCGGTGAGCTAATTGCGGATGAGAAGCGGTGCCGACGTGCCGCCATTATCAACTTGGCAGGCGAAGAGGGTCTGGCCTTAGGGCAGCTGGCGGTCGATCTCGCGTGCATGAAGTTCGGGCGCCGGCCCTACTCAGTCGCTCGCCCCGAAACACCCCACGCCAGCGTAGTTGAGGCGTTGAAGCATGGCGCACCTGCAGCAGAGATGGAGGTGCGCGTGCTGGAGATGTTGGACTGGCACGTCAAGCGAATGGGGTATTGGTGTGGATAGATGGGATGTAAGCGGCTGGCCGCCACTGACGTGGTAGCCGTAGCCCCACAACCGTAAACGCGGTCAAGAGCCGCAGAGTGGAGGCCAGCCGTGGAACACATTGGCATCGATGTTCACAAGAAGACAAGTCAGGTCTGCATCCAGACGAGCGAGGGAGAGCTGCGGGAGCGGCGCGTGGCGACGACGCGCGATGCGCTGGCGAAGGTGTTCGCGGACCGCGCCCGGGCGAAGATCCTGATGGAGGCGTCGACGGACAGCGAGTGGGTGGCGCGGTGGCTCGAGGAGCTGGGCCATGAGGTGATCGTGGCGGACCCGAACTTCGCGCCGATGTATGCCACGCGAAGCCGCAAGGTGAAGACGGACCGGCGCGATGCGCGGGCGCTCTGCGACGCCTGCCGGCTCGGCGCGTACCGCCCAGCGCACCGCGCCTCGGACGCGGCCCGTCATCGGCGAGCGCAGGTCGCGGTGCGTGATGCGCTGGTGCGCACGCGAACGAAGTACATCTCGCTCACCCGAGCGCTTGTGCGGCGCGAGGGCTTGTCGCCACGAAGCGGCGGAGCGGCGACCTTCGCGGCGCGCATCGAGGAGCTGTCACTGCCCGCCCACCTGGCGCTCGAGGTCGCGCCGCTGCTCACGATGCTCGAGCAGCTCACCATGCAGATCCGCGACGCCGACAAGCGCCTCGCCGAGCTCGCCAAGGGCGACGAGACCGTCGAACGCCTGTGCACCGTGCCGAGCATCGGGCCGGTGACGGCGGTGACCTTCGTCGCCGTGGTCGACCAGATCGGTCGCTTCCACAACGCCTCACAAGTGCGCGCCTACCTCGGCCTGGTGCCCCGCGAGCTGAGCTCTGGCGAAAAACGGATGCGGGGCCACATCACGAAGACCGGCAATCGCCGTCTCAGGTCGCTGCTCGTCGAAGCGGCCTGGGGGATCTTGCGTCACAAACGACCGGAGACGAAGGCGCTACGCGACTGGACGGAGCGCATCGCCGCACGCCGCGGCAAGCGGATCGCGGCGGTGGCGCTGGCGCGCAAGCTCGCGGGGATCTTGTACGCGATGTGGCGAGACGGGACGCGCTTCGAGGCGACAGCGAGCCGTGAGGAGGCTGCTGCAGCCTGACCCGCAACCGACGATGACCCGCTCTTCGTGAAGGGAACCGATTATGGTGGTCGAGCGCGATGTGCTGGCTGGCTGCTGTCGAACGCCGATGGATAGATGGCGCCGACCACCACCGAATCCCACCCTGCGCCGCGGCCTCGATGCCGCCCCAGTCGAGCGCGAACAGAAGGCTGAACAACCCGTCACGTATGAGCGAAACGACGAACCCGAGCCGAGGCGAAGGAGACGTGCAACGACGTAGAACGAAAATCAGACAAACCTGTTGACCGGGGTGGCCGCTTCACAGAAGCCATCACAAACGGCCTCCCGCCACTCCCGCCGGAGGCGCGAGTCGACAGATCATACCTACTGCGAAACTCGGGCGTCCGGTGAAGGGGTTGGCTTCCGTGGAGGCTGGAAACCGGAGCCGCCGGAGCTTCGCCCGCGCGAAGAGGGGGAGTGGCAGGGACGTCTCTTCAACGAGACGATGCAAGTCCACTGTGGTTCTGCGTATCCCTGCGGTGGCGCGCGCGCATGCATCGATGGAGTGTGTGCACCTTGCCGTTCGGACGGAGATTGCGAGGGGGAGGAGGCGTGCGCGCTGGGACACTGCGTGCTACTTAGACATCTCTCGTGTCGCGCTGCTCAAGACTGCGAGGAGGGGTCGCACTGCGTGCTTCGCGAAGAAGATGAACCCATTGGTCACCGAGGAAATGAGAGCCTGTACTCGTTGTGCCGTACCCGAGGTGGAGTTTCTCCGCGTCAGGCTGTTCGGGATGATCGACATCGGCGCTAGGAGCCATAGCGCGTTGTTGTTTCTCCTCGGAGCGCTTGCCTGTGAGCCTGGCGACGGGGGCTACTGTGGCTACGTGTTCGCGGGTATTGCAACGATGGAGGATGGCCGCAGAGCAGACGAAGTGGGCGCCCAAGCCTCTGTAGAGCTCGGGCCCTGTCGGATCGACGCAGATGTTTACTGTGAGTTCGACATGCCGCCCGCCGGGACCTACGAGCTGGTCATAACCGCACCGGGCTATGAATCTGAATACCGGGCCGTAGCCATTGAGTCTCAGGACGAAGGGTGCCCCACGACGTTTTACCGTGAACGGATCATCGTCAGCGTCGATCCCGAGTACGTGGGACCGCTCATTCCCGATAGTCTTGAGAGCGCTGCTCGTGAGGTGGACGCCTGCGTGCTTGCCGAGGTCACACCAGGCTCTCTGACCACGGCCGATCCCCACGTGGGCCGCGAGCCGTCATTCCTTGATGTCCACATGGCGTTCGGAAGAGAGAGCGCCACGCTCCAAGTAATTGACGACCATGGTTTTGACGTGCCAGATGGTGTTCTCGTTGAGGGGTTCACTGCTGCGGCGTACTGGTCGGATGCACGTGGTGCACCATACATCGATCCACGCTGGGACCCGCCCGCCACTGCGTTCGTACCTCAGACTGGACTTCCCCCATCAGGCCAGCAGGGACTCTTCCTGCTATCGGGCCTAACTGAACCACGGCAGCTCATCTGGCAGGCACAGGTTACCGAAGCGACGGTCAGCGGAGCCGGCACTCGAGCCGGTTTGGACGCTTCGCTCGCTGACGTGCTAAGCGCGTGCCGATGATCTTCGCTTCGCGTCCTTCCTACTTTAGCCCTTCGCGTGCGGACCACGCGGCGACCACTCCTGCACCTAGGGGAGGCTGGCCGGGCAGCTCCAAGGCGCCCGTCCTCGTACCCATGTTGTTTCTTGCTCTCGGTTGTTCGCAGCCTTCGCAGCCCCTCCCATTGGAACTCACTGCCTCGATTTCGATGGGGGCGGAGCACTCCTGCATGCTCAACGGCGAGGGGCGTGTCCTTTGTTGGGGAAACAGCTGGGCCGGGCAACTTGGCCAGGGAGATCGAGTCGCGTCACCGATGCTCGTGCCTGTTCCGCTCGTTGACATTGCCAGCCAGATGGCTGCGGGCAGGTTTCACACCTGCAGCCAGTTCGACGACGGCGTCGTCTCGTGCTGGGGTAGCGATCGTTGGAGTCAAATTGGTGACCGCGCGAGCGAGCGCTGCCTTGTTGACGGCAGCGAGTTCTCATGCGCTACAACGCCGGTCCAGGTTGAAGGTTTGTTCGGTGTCGCCCACATCTCTTTGTCAGAACAACTCTCCTGCGGAGGAAGCACCGTCGGCGTTCGGTGCATTGGCGACTCGCCGTTCCGACTGCCTGAAGCTGCGCCTGGTACTGGCATCGAGTTGGGACCACGACTGTCGTGTTCCTGGAACGACCAAGGCCAACCTGCGTGCGTTGGTGAAGAGACTCTGTATCGAACAGAATCTGTCATGGCGCTCAATGGGATCGAAGACATGGCAATTGGTCAGCGCCATGTGTGCGTTGCAAGATCCACGGGGATCCTGTGCTGGGGAGCCAACAACTCGGGGCAGCTAGGAAATGGGGAGACGACTGCTTTCTCGGTCGAGCTGGTCACGCCTACAGTTGCGGAACCTGTAGGCGCCGTCTGCGCGGGAGCCGAGCATAGTTGTGCCTTGGGAGAACGCGGGAACGTCTACTGCTGGGGCAGGAACACGTACGGACAAGTCTCCAGCCCCCCGGTGCGGCGAGATGCATGCGGCGGGCGTTCATGTGAAATCACACCGCAACTCGTGGACGGTCTGCCACCAGTTATCGACCTCGATTGTTCCGACGAGTCCTCCTGTGCCCTCACCACCGACGAGGAAATGTACTGCTGGGGTGAGCTCGTCGGCACTCATCTTCCGCAACGCATCCCCCAAGGTTCATAGTTCGTCCGCGCTGGGACCCCACTGGAATGCCTGAATCCCACATCCCAGGGGTCAGGGGTGACATGTGGTTGACATGACTTCGGGCGATGACGTGATCTCGCGTGACGTCCCGTGACACGGCGATGCAGCCCAACTCCTAGTTATCATTTCGCAAATCAAGCAATCCCAAGCACTTCCACCACCCACCCGATCGACCCATTTTTTCACCTCATAACCCGAAGGTCGTCGGTTGTGGATAGCCATCACAAACGGCCTCCCGCCACTCCCGCCGGAGGCGCGAGTCGACAGATCATACCTACTGCGAAACTCGGGCGTCCGGTGAAGGGGTTGGCTTCCGTGGAGGCTGGAAACCGGACGGGGCATGAAAGGCATGATGACCCGATCTTCAGGCGAGGGTCGAGCGGCGGACGGATCGCGACGTCGACGACTCGAACGGAGCCGCTCAGGCGACGTCGAAGAAGAGGTCGTCGTCGTTGGGCGGTGCGCGCGCCGGGGCGGGCACGACTGGCTCTGCCGGCAGGTCGAGGCTCTCGAGGATGCGGCGGATGGTGGCCGGTCTCAGGATTGAGGCGACGAAGCGCATGCGGGAGTGGCACTTCGGGCATTCGAGCGCGTCGATGTCGAGGCCGCGACGCATGAGCTCTGCCCAGCTCGGGTTGTGACGCTTGCGTTTGGACGTGCTGTGCTTCGGGCCCTTGCCTGGCTCGGAGGGACGCCCGTACGCGACGACCTGCTTGCGCAGCTTCGCGTTGGCCGCGAAGACGCCGTGGTAGAGGAGGAGATTCTTCTGAGGGCGGGGGACGAGGGCGGCGAGGCGCCCGAGGAGCTCGGTGGGCTCGAAGCTCAGGTGCGTGGTGCCGTCATCGTAGGGGGTCTTCAGAGTGAGCAGCACACGATCGCCGTGCCGCTCGATGCGCGACTCCGACACGGGGGGCCGGAGCAGGTAGCGGCAGATGCGCTCGAGTCGCGGGCGGTTCTTGCCGCGCACGGCGGTGTTGGCGTGCAGGTCGAATCCGTCCTGGCGGGCGCGGCGGCGGCCGAGGACTTTCGGTGACGTCTTGGGCGGAGCGGTCCGGATGCGGCGCGTGGAGAGAAGTGCCCGCGGACCGGTGAGCGCGACCTGCTGGATGGCGGCGGCGCCGAGGCGCTCGTGAAGGGTGGGATCGACGTAGTCCGTTCCGTCGTCGCCCTCCCGCCAGACGCCGCGGCGGATCAACAGGCGCCGCAGACGCGCGACGAGGGTGGTGAGCAGGGCCGCGACCTCCTCGTCAGTCGGGGGCGGGAGGCGGTGAAAGCGGACCGAATCCATCCGGCGCCTCGAGGAACACCCCATCCGGGACGAGCGTGTGGAAGTGCGGATTGAGATTGAGCGCGCCGCCGAAGCGCTGGATGACCGTGACGCTGCCTGCGCGACCTCCTGGATGCCCGCGCCTCTTCGCGCGGTCCCGGAGGAAGCCGAAGATCGCCCGCGTGAAGACGGCGAGGACGGCGCGACTGAGCTCGTGGTCGAAGGCGAGACGATAGCGGAGCTCGAAGGGGAGGCTGAGCACCCATTGCCGCATGCGGACCGGTGGTAGGACCTCGTCGACGAGGTGCGCCGCCTGCGCGGTCATGCGGCGCCCGCCGCAGGAAGGGCAGAAACCGCGACCCTTGCAGCTAAACGCCACGAGGCGGTCCGTGCCGCACGCGTCGCAGCGAAAGCGCGCGAAGCCATGAGCGAGGACGCCGCATTCGAGGAAGCGCCGGAGCTCAGCCTCGACGAAAGCCGGAACACCGACGCCGTCCCGGTCCGTGGTCCGGGTCTCCGCCAGGAACGTCTCGAGGTGCTCACGGACCGTCTGGTGCAGAGCGGAGCGCTCGCGGTCGCGGCGGGCATACTTCCGCGACGTCGACGAGAGGCGCTGCACGCACGCGGCTCGGCAACATCTGTGCCCGCATCACGGTCAGTGATTGTCGGCAGTTGCGCCGCCGAATCGGCGATCCGCCGCCGGGCCGCCGGCGGACGCCATTCGCGAGCCCCGCTCAATACCCCGCGAGCCGATACAGCCGCGCGCAGATCGAGTCGAGTCGTGGATCGAATCGGGTGACGATCTCGTCGGGGATGTACCCGAGGGCCGCCGCCGTCTCGAGGGCGACCCTCACTTCCTGGGTCGAGCCCAGCGCGATGTCGAAGTGCTTGCGGCGATTGCCGCCCCGCATCGCATTCCCTTCGCCCTGGTTCAACGCGCTGCTCGTCGCGGCCCGCTCCAGCTGATCCGCCAGCTTCGCGTTCCGCTTCTTCAGCCGCCCGATGACCGGCCGAAGCTCACGAATGATTTGGATCGTATCCCGAAGGACCCTGAGGTGCGTGGTGTTGCTCATACCCCCCATGAGCAACACCACGCACCTCAGGGTCCGATCACGAATCCGAACTCCGAATCCGAACTCCGAATCCGCCCCCGCCCCCGACTCCGAATCCGAATCCGACACCGAACTCCGAATCCGAATCCGAATCCGACACCGAATCCGAATCCGAATCCGACCTCCGAATCCGACCTCCGAATCCGACCTCCGAATCCGTGCGTCCCCCCCAAGGACGTTGGAAGGGGACGCAGTGCACTTTTGACCAGCCCGGGTCGCGCGATCCGGCAACGACCCGCGTTCGATCGCGCTCGCCTGGGTTGCGTCAAAAGTGAACGACGTCCCCGCCGGGTCGGAGAGGGGCGGCTCAGCTCCGCGTCAGCTTGCGGTACTTGATCCGCTTGGGGACGTCGGCAGCATCCCCGAGCCGCTTCCGCCGGTCCGCCTCGTAATCCTGATAGGTCCCCTCCATGAAGCGCACCTCACTGTCGCCTTCGAAGGCGAGGATGTGCGTGGCGACGGTGTCGAGGAAGCGGCGATCGTGGCTGATGACGATCGCGCAGCCCGGGAAGTCCTGCACCGCCTGCTCGAGGCTCGCCAGCGTCTCCACGTCCAGATCGTTCGTCGGCTCGTCCAGCAGCAGCACGTTGCCGCCCTGCTTGAGGAGCTTCGCCAGGTGCACGCGGTTGCGCTCACCGCCCGAGAGCTTGCCCACCTTCTTCTGCTGGTCGCTCCCCTTGAAGTTGAACCAACCGCAATACGCCCGTGAGCTCACCTCGCGCTTGCCGAGTTCGATCGTGTCCCGGCCGTTGCTCGAGTACTCGCCCCAGGCCACGCGCGAAGTCGAGGCGGTTCATGACCCCGACTCGAAAATGCGGCACACTATCCACGTGGACGAGTCATTTCGCTTGGGTCAGACCAGCGACAACGAGCGCTTCATTCGCGAGCGTGCCGCCGCGTTGACACCCATCGAGGGACTCATCGCCTTGGAAGAGCTACGGACGAGCGCCTATGAAGACGGCCCTTCACAGCGACTTCAAAGAGTTTTTGTTCTCGCTGAAGCGCCACGACGTTCGCTTCGTGGTGATCGGCGCCCACGTCCTGGCGACGCTGGGTAGGCCGCGCTTCTCAGACGATCTCGACGTCTTCGTCGAAGCGTCAGGCGAGAACGCACGACGGCTCGCCGATGCTCTCGCGGAGTTCGGAGGGTTCGAGAGGCTGGTCGCGAAGATCCCTATGCACATGTCCGAACGAGATCGGATGTTCTCGATCGGTCGAGCGCCACTGGCGATCGACGTGACGACCGGCATCGATGGCGTCACCTTCGAAGAAGCATGGCGCGGCCGCAACGAGATCACCATCGACGACCAGACGGTTCCCTTTCTCGGAAAGCGCGAGTACGTGCTCACGAAACGCGCGGCGGGACGGCCGAAGGATCAGGCCGATATCGCGATGCTCGAGGAGGCAGGTCTGATCGACGACCTCGACGAATGAGCCCGCGACACCTGGAGCCTTTCGGGCTGCTGTGACAGCGATGTCCATTCCCCGGGGAAAGTGATCGCGCGCGGGCGCCGCCGTCTCGATGAGTCGGACTTGGATCGCCTTCAACTCCGCGTCAGCTTCCGATACTCGATCTGCTTCGGCACGTCCGCCGCATCCCCCAGCGGCTTGTGCCGATTCGACCCTCACGGCCCTGGCGGCGGGGGCCGCGTCTGGCCGAAGTCCTGGCCGGGGGGCGCGGTGCCCCAGCAGAGGATCTCGCCATCGTCGAGAGTGACGCCGCAGGCGTGACTGGAACCTGTGGCGATGTCGCGGAACAAGACGCCGTGAGGCTCGGTGTCGCGCAGGTACATCTCGTACGCCCGGCCCCAGCAGACGACCTCACCGGTGGGCCTGAGGGCGCAAAGACCCGCGCTTCTGGCATCTGCCATCATGGAGATCTTCGTGAACGGCCCGGGCGGCGGATCGCCCGCGGCTTCGGACCACGTCTCTCGCCCGCCGTCGGCGGCTGGGAAGGTCGGCTCGTTGCAGGTCGTCTCGCCGGTGGCCCCGTCCACGCGACAGATTCCTGGCGCGCACCGAACCTCACCGGCTAGATTGATTCCACACGAAGAGAAACCATCGTTGCTGGCATCGATGTACTCGTCGCCGGGAAGCGGTGCAGGAAACAACGTCTCGGGAGGGATACCAATGTTCCAGCACGAGGCGCTTCCGGACTCGGTGATCCCACACGCCAACGCCCAATCGACTCGGATCTTCAAGAACCTTTCGGTGTAGATTGGATCATTGTCGTAGATGCGCCCGGCCGCGTCCCAGCAAATCGCGGACCCATCCGTGCGGAGCCCGCACGCTTGGGCGTTGCCGGCGCCTACCATTCGGTAGTCCGCAGGGGGGACGGGCCACGGTTGCATGCCGAGGTCCGCCACCCTGAAACACATCGCCGTCGTACCCCGAAGAAAGCAGGGCCCGAAGCCGGCTTCCGCCTCGTCGACATCGTCGATCCAGAAACCATCCGGGTTGATGTCCCCCCAGCACACCGCGCGCCTCGACGAATGAAGGGCACAGTTTCCGCGGTGTACGCTGCTCACGGTGAGGAAACCTGTCGTCCCCGCGTCACCCGCTCCACCGTCGGGCATGCTCGCGTCGTTCGTCGCAGGCGGCCCGCTGCACGCCGTTCCAAGCGCGAGGAGGGCCGCTGCAATGAACGTCTTGCTCATCCTCCTCCGACCTCAGGGCCCCGTCGGCGCCTCGAGAACCAGGACGTGGATGAACGCGAGCCCCGCCTCCGGCTCCGGCTCCTCCGGGGGAGGGGGTATCTCGGGGATCTCGCCCGGCTCGAGGCCAAGCGCGAATGCCAGGGGCGTGAGCGTCGCTTCCAGGTCCTGCTCGTCGTTCAGGATGAACCCGCCGGCGGTCGCGGTCCTCGGGTAGAACACGCGGATCACACCCGGGCCGCGACTCAGGACGATGACGTAGAACTCGCCAAAGACGCCGGGCCCCACCGGGCCTCCCGGCCCGAGAACGACCGGTTCCATTCCGACGACGGTACCAGCGAAGTCGGTCATCGCCGGGACGTTGTCGAGGTTCCCCCGGTGAACGCCTGGAGTGAGACGGTGGGCGCACCGCTCGTGGAGTCGAGCGCGGCGACGAGCTGATCGCTCGCGCTCGTCGCGACGGGACCGGCGAGCGCGCTGACGGTTAGTGGGCCCTCGACGGAGACCGATTCTCTTCGGGCTAGCGTTGCCGGAGAGAAGCTTCCCGATTGAAAGCTCTCGATTTCGGCCGGGACTTCCCCGACCCAGATTCCCGGAGGAAAGTCGGGGGTTCCCGCGACGCTCATGCTCCGCGATACCCCATCTGTTGAGGCGCTCGTAAGCGTTCCTTGCGGAGAAGGTCCGCCGAGGTTCTGCGTGACGGTCAACGTCGAGGTCGCTGTCATCGAGGTCGTGAACGCCGTCCACGTCTGTCCAGCCAGCGGATCGTGAAACACCGGATCCAGACCGTAGAACGTGGAGATGTTAGCGACGACCGCCGCGCCCGTGCCGGTCATCGTGGGATCGGCGGACAGCGGGTCCACGATGGCTATCGGACCATCCTCGGTCATGTCGAAGAGGAAGACGCCACTCGTGGTGCCGACGAGCGCCCAGGGGTCGTCGCTCGAGAGGGCCGTGAAGAAGTCGACCGAGGTGACGGCGGCGGTGCCCCCGCGCGCGGCGGGAACAGGCAGCGGAAAGGGGCTGTCCGGATCGCCGTCTCCATCCGTGTCGAGGCCGTAGTCGAGGACGCCCTCGGCTCCGGTTCCGTCCGCGTTCGGCTCGAATGTGAACGCAGCCACCAACGGCGGCGTACCTCCGGCGACGCCGCTGGTGACGACGAAGAGGCGCGGCTCGTGCGCGCCGAGCTCGGGCAGGACTTCCATCCGTACGACGGTGATGCCGCCGGTCGGTGCCAATGCGTCGGGCAGCTCGGTCTCGGCGACCGGGTCCCCAATGCCCCCGCCCGGGCCGGCCCAGGGGAAGCTGAGGATGCGGAAGGAGCCGGGCTCGGGTGTCTCGCTGCCATCGACGCCGCCATCACCACTCCCGGTGCTAGTGCCACCACGCCTCTCCTCGGGGCAGGCGCTCAACGTCCTGTCTTCGGGAGGGCATTCCATCCCCCAAGCGACGAAGGTCGCGGCACAGGACTCACAAGGGGCGACCCCACCGTCTACTGGAGGAGCCTCGCAATCACCGCAATCAATCCGCTCACACTCAGCCTGGCCTTCCTCCGGGGTCGGTGGCCCGCCATCGGGCCGAGTCACCCCAAACCGTGCGTAGGCACCGCAGGGCGGATGACCGAGCGCAACGACCTCGGCCGGAACGTGGTCGGGTTGGTCTTCTCTTCCACCGATGCAAGCGCCGGTCATGTCGTATTCCAAGCATACGCCCGTCGCGCTGGCCGTGCAGGTGATCACGCTCTGCTCGGAGAAGCAACGGGAAGGAGGCGGGGGGTGAGCGTCACCGCCACACCCGACGAGGCTCGATACCGTGATCGCGCCGGCAAGGCTCAGCTGGAGCTTCGGTGTCATGGCGTCCCCCGGTTGCCGTAGAGCATCTCGAGCCATGCGATGACGCGATCGACGTTGTCGGTTCCGACGATGGCGGGGAGTGCACGGCGCGCCTCATTCCACCACGCGGTCTCGGCTTCCTCGCGATCGGTCGGCGTCGCGCCCATACGCGCGATGTCCAGGCCTTCCCGAAAGGTCTCCACCCAGCTCGCCAAGCCGACGTCGCGATTTTCGGGAAGGTCCATCGACGCGATCAGCGCGCTCCAACCCGCCAGCGACTCCACCGGCGTGTCGAGGTCGACGCCGGTCGGGGGCACCTCGTCGGATGATGAGCCGCACGAGAAACACAGGACGGCTGCGAGCACCACCCCCGATAAACGAACATGACGCGTCATGGACATCGCGTGCTCCCTTCCGTTGCGGTCGCGGTCCGGCCGCCGAGGACCCAGGTGGCTCGCTCCGTGAAGGAGACTGCGAACGCTTCGTCCACCTGCCCGGGCCAGAAGAACGGCGGCGGTGGCCTCGCCGATCCATCGACCCGATTGAACGGACCCGCCGGGACGAACGCGCCGATGTGCTCGAGCACGTTTCGATATCCGAACACCGCCACGAGGCCGCCCGGGCCCTCTTTCACGCACGTGACCCGCGGTTCGAGGGCGCACGCGTTACGTGAATCGCGGACGAACGCCCAGGAGAGAGCCTGCTGGGTAATCACGGCGTGTGGCTGCACGAGGATCTGCCTGGCGATGAATCCGCCTCGGTGCGCGACACCGGCGAGGACGAGGGTCGCGTTCGGCGCGACGATCCAGCCGTTGAAGGCGGAGTGGATCGTCCAGGCCTCGATGCCGAGATACGCGATGAGGAGTGAGGGCGTGCCTTCGGTTGCCACGATATCGCCGTGGTAGAAGGCAGTCTGGTGCACGGCGAGGATCGAAGGGACGCCTTCGCCCTGCTCACGCGTGAGGAGCTGAGCGTTCGGCGGAACTCGCAGGTCGTTTACTGCGTATACGCCGGGCGCGAGCTCGAGCACCGCGCCTGGGCCGAGCGCGATACGCTCGTAGGCCCCCGGAACCAGGCTGGCGTGCTCACCGGGTCGGAGGACGACCGAGGGCGCTTCGCGGGGCACGGTGGGTACGTAGAAGCTCGTGACGACACCTGGCTCGTACGGCCCATCACGCAGGATACCCCCGTCGATGCGTACGTCGTGACCCGTTTGCACTCCGGCGCCCGCGTGGAGCGCCCCCTCGATCCACGCACGGTTCCGAAGCAGGGTGTCGTCAGCAACGTAGCTCTCGCCCGCGTGCGAACTCACGCTCATCGTGAGCGCTCCACCACTCGATACGGGTGCACCGCGACTGTCGGCGGTCAGCACCGAAGCGTTCGGTTTCAGCTCGATGCCGTCGCTTCCCACGAGCGCGAAGCGCTCGGGCGCCGACCCCGGAGGAACCTCGAACGAGACGACAGCCATGCCCGGGAGCGGTGGGCTCGTCCCGTCGTCACTCACGTGGACGAACGTCGTGTCCTTCGCTTCCCCACCAAAGTCGTCCCGCGCGACCAGCGTGAGATCGTAGTCGCCCGGCTGGAGTCGTACGGGGTCTTCGGATTCCGCGAGGCCGTACTGGTTCAGCTCCCACCACGCGCCCGTTTCGTTGCCGTTCGGGTCGAAGGTCCCGGACGCGTCGGGTAGCACGTCGGCGATACAGGATGTCGTCGCCGACACATCGCGACCGGCATCGGCGACGGGTGGAACGTTGTCGAACGGCTCGTCTGCGCTCGCCATGATGGTGGCGCGCACGTGCAGCGACCCGATCGTTCCCGAGAGGTGGCCGAAGATCGTGGCGTGGTTCTCGGTTGGTGTGACCACGAGATCCATGATCTCCAACACGTCTTCGGTCATGTCTGGTGTCGTGCGAAACCCGAAGGGCTCTCCGTCGAGTCGGCCAAATACCCAGTATGGAATCACTGGGCGAACGTGGAGCCCGCTCCCGTCATCCGGTCGATCGACGGCGGTGATGGCGTTGAGGAGCGCGACCTCCTCGAAGTCGAGGCCTTCGATCGAAAAATCGGCCACGGCGACGCGCAGATCGAGGACGGTATACGGGCATGGTGCCGCGGTTGTTGGCGTGCAATGGACGTTGTCTGTCGAGAGCGCCATCCGTCCGCCGGTGATCGTCGTAATCGCGGTGGAGCCGTCGACGTCGATGAGGACGGTGCCGCTGCTGAACGACGCGACGATGTCGTTGCGAAAGGGCGGCCCGGCGCGTCGCTGTTGCGCACGCACGGGACTCGCCACGATCGAGAGCAGCCCGACGAACAGCGCGAGCACATGCTCGGTTCGTAGACCTCGAATTCCCATCGCGGCCCCCCTATTCTGCTCACAAGAGCTGTGCAATGAACGTACACCCCCCCCCCAACTCGTTCGCAACTGCGGTTACGCATACGGACGTCCCGTGGGGTGAGTGGCACGACGGCAGAGATTGTGACGAAGGAGTTCGATCGCTTCGGTTCGTCACGATTCATTCGTCGCGCAGCGAATGGCTTCGCAGTGCAACGCGCAGAGGCTTGTCCCCCCAGAGGGGTGACAAAGTGGATCGACCAGAGTCTCAGCGGCAGTCTTTGAGCGCGGACCGAACGGCGGAGGGAGAGCTCAGGCGCGCATCCTTTCCCCGGGGAAAGTGATCGCGCGCGCGAATCTCCGATGCTTCTCGCCGCGAGCCGCTCAATACCCTGCGAGCCGATACAGCCGCGCGCAGATCGAGTCGAGTCGTGGATCGAATCGGGTGACGATCTCGTCGGGGATGTACCCGAGGGCCGCCGCCGTCTCGAGGGCGACCCTCACTTCCTGGGTCGAGCCCAGCGCGATGTCGAAGTGCTTGCGGCGATTGCCGCCCCGCATCGCATTCCCTTCGCCCTGGTTCAACGCGCTGCTCGTCGCGGCCCGCTCCAGCTGATCCGCTAGCTTCGCGTTCCGCTTCTTCAGCCGCCCGATGACCGGCCGAAGCTCCCGAATGATTTGGATCGTATCCCGAAGGACCCTGAGGTGCGTGGTGTTGCTCATACCCCCCATGAGCAACACCACGCACCTCAGGGTCCGATCACGAATCCGAACTCCGAACTCCGAATCCGAACCCGCCCCCGACTCCGAATCCGAATCCGACACCGAACTCCGAATCCGAATCCGAATCCGACACCGAATCCGAACTCCGAATCCGAACTCCGAACTCCGAATCCGAATCCGAACTCCGAATCCGAACTCCGAATCCGAACTCCGAATCCGTGCGTCCCCCCCAAGGACGTTGGAAGGGGACGCAGTGCACTTTTGACCAGCGCGGGTCGCGCGATCCGGCAACGACCCGCGTTCGATCGCGCTCGCCTGGGTTGCGTCAAAAGTGAACGACGTCCCCGCCGGGTCGGAGAGGGGCGGCTCAGCTCCGCGTCAGCTTGCGGTACTTGATCCGCTTGGGGACGTCGGCCGCATCCCCGAGCCGCTTGCGCCGGTCCGCCTCGTAATCCTGATACGTCCCCTCCATGAAGCGCACCTCGCTGTCGCCCTCGAAGGCGAGGATGTGCGTGGCGACGGTGTCGAGGAAGCGGCGATCGTGGCTGATGACGATCGCGCAGCCCGGGAAGTCCTGCACCGCCTGCTCGAGGCTCGCCAGCGTCTCCACGTCCAGATCGTTCGTCGGCTCATCCAGCAGCAGCACGTTTCCGCCCTGCTTGAGGAGCTTCGCCAGGTGCACGCGGTTGCGCTCACCGCCCGAGAGCTTGCCCACCTTCTTCTGCTGGTCGCTCCCCTTGAAGTTGAACCAACCGCAGTACGCGCGCGAGCTCACCTCGCGCTTGCCGAGCTCGATGGTGTCCCGGCCGTTGCTGATCTCCTCGTACACGGTCTTGTCCCCGTCGAGGTTCGAGCGGCTCTGGTCCACGTAGCTCAGCTCCACCGTCTCGCCGATCTCCACCGTCCCCTCGTCCGGCTCGACTTCGCCGACGATCATCTTGAAGAGCGTGGTCTTGCCGGCGCCGTTCGGCCCGACGATGCCCAGCACGCCGCCCGGCGGGACGATCAGGTTCAGGTCCTCCATCAGGAGCTTGTCGCCGTAGGCCTTCTTGACGCCCTTGATCTCGATGACCTTGTCACCGAGACGCGGGCCCGGCGGGATCTGCACCTCGTTCGCCGAGCGCTTCTGCGCCCCGGCGGCGTTCACCAGCTCGTCGAAGGCCTGGATGCGCGCCTTGCTCTTCGCCTGGCGCGCCCGCGGCGAAGAACGGATCCACTCGAGCTCGCGCTTGATGTGGCGCTGCCGCGAGCTCTCGCTCTTCTCCTCCTTGCGGAGCCGCTCCTCCTTCTGCTCGAGCCACGCCGTGTAGTTACCCTTGAAGGGCAGCGCGTGGCCGCGGTCGAGCTCGAGGATCCACTCCGCCACCTCGTCGAGGAAGTAGCGGTCGTGGGTGACGCAGACCACGCAGCCCGGATAGCTCTGCAGGTGCCCCTGCAGCCACGCCACCGACTCGGCGTCGAGGTGGTTCGTCGGCTCGTCGAGGAGCAAGAGGTCCGGCTTCTGCATCAGCACCTTGCAGAGCGCGATGCGGCGGCGCTCACCGCCGGACAGAACGCTGGGATCGGCGTCGGGCGGCGGCAGGCGAAGCGCGTCCATCGCGATCTCGAGCTGATGGTCGAGGTTCCACAGGTCCTGCGCGTCGATCTGATCCTGCAGGCGCCCCTGCTTCTCGAGGAGCTTGGTCATCTCCTCGTCGCTCATCGGCTCGCCGAGCTTCATCGAGAGCTCTTCGAACTGCGTCAGGAGCGCGCGCTTTTCGCTCACCGCCTCTTCGACGCACTCCTTCACAGTCTTGGCGTCACCGAGATCGGGCTCCTGCGGAACGTAGCCGCGCGTCGCGCCGGGGCGGAGCCACGCCTCGCCCGTGAAGTTGTCGTCCTGTCCCGCCATGATGCGGAGGATGGTGGACTTCCCGGTGCCGTTGACGCCGATGACGCCGATCTTGGCGCCCGGGAGGAAGGAGAGATAGACGTCCTCCACGACTTTCTTGTCGGGAGGGTGGACCTTCATCAGGTCCTGCATCGTGAAGATGTAATCGGCCATGGGGCCGGTGTTGTGACACGAGACGGCGCGAAAGACTACCCGCCTCGGGGGCGCGGGATGTGCGCTAAATCAGGACCGTCCCGCCCTCCGGCGGAACGATGATGTAGACGTTGCGCTCGCTCAGACGCGCCACGCCGTTGCCCATCACGACGATGTTGGCCTTGTAGACCTGCGCCGTAGGCGGGGGCGTGACGAAGTCGTTGTAGAAGTCGACCTCGAACTCCACCACCGTCCCGGGGGTCACACCGTAAAAGGCCACATCGTCTTTGCTGTCGTAGCCCGCGCCCGCGATGCCGCCGGGCCCATACCCTTCGAGCGGGGTGATCGAGATGATGAAGCCGGTCGCGTCCACGCCGTCCGGATTGGGCGGCACGTTCTCGGTCACGGTGGTCACGTTCTGGGGCGTGCTGCCGACGAGCGTGCGGATGCCGTCGATGATGCGATCCGAGACCGAGCCCGCCACCGCGTCGTAGACAAGCGGCGCGCCGGTCCCGTCGACGCTCCCCGTCATCATGGCGACCTGCTCGTGGTCCATCGGCCAGGAGCCGCCGCCGCTGTCCACCACCACGCCGACGTAGCGACCCCCGATGGCGTTCAGCGCCATCGCCGCGTCGGGCAGACCCTGCGGGGCCGGGCTGATCTGCGAGTACGGCCAATGGTCGCCGGTGGCGTAGCCGTTGTGCCACTCGATGTCGGTCACGAGCACCACCACCGGAAGCGAGCCGGGGCGGAAGCAGGGATAGCCGCGACGACGCCCGACCTCGTCGGGCACCGCGAAGCAGTCCCGCCGCGGCAGGCTCCAGCTCGCCGCGCTGCCCATGAAGTTCCAGTCGCCGCCCGCGCCGGTCGCCGTCTGATAGAGCGCCTGCACCTGCGCCTCCGGTCCGTCGTGACCATCGCCGATGACGAGACCATCGAGCGCGCTCTGAACCGCGGCGACGTCGCCCGTGATGTCCTGTTCGTTCCCGTACGCCACGTCGGCGGGCCCGCCGAAGAAGGTGTCGCCGAAGGGGCTCCCGCTCGCGAAGGGGAAGTCCTCGAAGTGGCCGACGCCCATCTGCACGTCGGGGATCTCCCCGGCGAGGGCGGTGGCGATGCGCGAGAGAGACGAACGTACGTTGTCGATCGACGGCCCCATCGAACCGGTGGTGTCGATGAGGAAGTAGATGTCGGCGCGCTGGATCTCGGTGCCGAAGCGCAGCGTCTTCGTCACGTGGTCGCCGAGATAGGGAAGCACCACGAAGAAGTCGTCGTCGGAGATGGTGCTCGAGGCGTCGTTGGGATCGGTCATGGCCGCGACCTCGCCGAGGTCGGTCACTCCGTCGCCGTCGCTGTCGCGATTGTGGGGATCGGTGTAGTAGACGTTCGTCTCGTCGGCGTCGCTCAGGCCGTCGTTGTCGGAGTCGGTGTCCTGATGGTTGGGGATGCCGTCCATGTCGGCGTCCGCGATGTTGCACGGCCCGAAGCCCGCGTGCTCCTCGGCGTCGCTGATCCCGTCGCCATCCGAGTCATCGTCCAGACGGTCGGGCGTGCCGTCACCGTCGGTGTCGTCGTTGCCGTCGATGGCGTCGGCGATGCCGTCACCATCGCTGTCCACGGAGGCGTCGCAGCCCGCCACCGGAGGGTCCATCGTGTCGAAGGTTCCCCCGTCGCTCGGGCGGTCCCCACGGGTGCCGCAGCCCATCGCCATGACGGCGACGACGACGCCGAAAAAAACCAGGTGAAGTGCCCGCATCGCGCCTCCTGCTCGGGCCCAGTGGCCGCTCCATGAGCGGTTTAAGAGCCTCGGAGCGGGCAAGCTGACACACGACAGGGAGGCACGAAAGGCCTCGGGGCGAGAGTTAAGAGAGGCCCAGAGCCGCTCGAACGGCGGGCGCGGCACGGCGGCTGACCTCGACCCGGGCGCCGCTTTCGAGCACCAGCGTGCCCCCGTCGGCCGCGTCGTAGGCGGTGATCGCATCGCGCCGGACGAGCGATCCGCGGCTGGCGCGCAAGAAGCCGAGAGGTCCGAGGCGGGTCTCGAGGGCGTCGAGGCTCTCGCGGGTGAGGAGCTCTTCGCCGTCGAGGGTGAAGGCGACGTACTTCTTGTCGGCGGAGAAGACCTCCACCTGACGGGCGTCGACGAAGCGCTTCAGTGAGCCGTCGACGACGACCAGGCGCCAGGGCTCGCTGGGCGACGCTGGCGCGCGCTCGCCCACCTTGTCGAGCGCCTTCTGAAGTCGCTCTTCCGAGAATCGGCTTGAGCAGGTAGTCGTAGGCGTTCGCCGCGAACGCGTCGATGGCGTGTTCTTTGTGCGCGGTGGTGAAGATGACGGGCGGGACGTCGGGCGATTCGGCCACCGCGAGCCCGTCGAGCCCCGGCATGTCGATGTCGAGGAGGAGCACGTCGGGCGCGAGCTCGCGCGCGAGCTCGAGCGCCTCGACGCCGTTTTCGGCTTCGCCCGCGACCTCGACGCCTTCCATGCGCGACAGAACGCGCAGGATGCGGGCGCGCGCGATCGGCTCGTCGTCGACGACGAGGACTCTCACGCCGACACCGGAATGGTGACCACCGCGCGGTAGCCGTCCGCGGTGGGCTCGGCGTCCAGCTGCGCGGCCGCGCCATAGACGAGCGCCAGGCGCTCGCGCACGTTCTTCTGGCCGAGGCCGGTGCCGCGATGGCCGTGGTTCGGGCCGGCGGCGCCGCGGCGCGCGTCTTCGACGGAAATCATCAGCGCGCCTTGCTCGACCTTCGCGTCGATGGTGATGGTGCCTCCTTCGGGCGCGCGCCCGATGCCGTGGAGCACCGCGTTCTCGACGAGCGGCTGAAGGAGCATCGGCGGGACGCGATGGGTGAGCTTCGCGCTCTCGATCTCGTAGGAGAGCCGCGAGCCGAAGCGCTGGCGCTGCACCTCGAGGTAGTCGGCGATGGCGTCGAGCTCTTCGCTGAGCGGAACGAGGCGGCGCTCGGTGCTCTCGAGAGAGTAGCGGAGGAAGCCCGAGAGGCGGTCGAGGGTGCGCTCGGCCGAGTCCGCGTCCTCGTGCACGAGGCCGGCGCAGACGTTGAGGCTGTTGAAGAGGAAGTGCGGCTGGGTCTGCGCCTGGAGCACGCGCAGCCGCGACTCGAGGGCCAGCATCCGCTCCTCCTGCGCGCGGTTGCGCTCGCGCGCGGCCTGGCGGAGCAGGTAGCCGATGAAGCTCGCCACCGCGAGATAGGCGTAGCTCACCAGGACGGCGCGCGAGACGACCGTCAGCTCGTCGCCCGCCACCTCCGGATAGACGAAGCGGACGAGGGGGAGCTGGGGCAGGCTCACCGCGACCACCACCAGCGGCGTCACGAGCGCATGCGCCGCAAGGCGGAGCGCCGCCGGCGATTCGCGGAGCCGCGCGTGGGTCCACTCGAAGGCGTAGTGGACAGAGATGCCGGTGACCACCGTGAAGGTGACGAGCGCGATCATCGCCCTGAGGACGTGCATCGGCTCTTTGATGCAGTCGGGGTCGAAGAGGAGCGCCATCGCCGGCGGCCCCGCGACGAAGAACCACATCGCCTTCGCGGGCAGCACGCGTGACGGCTCGGCGTTCGACGGCCAGTCCGCCAGTGCGACTTCACCCCTCATGACCCGTCGGATTAGCACGGCGAGCACCGTTCACAACCCGACCAGCGCGGGGTCGCCCTCCGCCAGCGTTTCGAGGAAACGCCTGAGCTGAAGCCGTGCCTCGGCACGCTGATAGAGGATCTCGTGGCCGTCCTCGATCCCGTCGTCCGCGAGCTGGGTGACGACCCGCAGGCGCCCCGAGGCGTCGCATTCCGCCGGCAGGGGGCGCTCCCTTCCTCCGACGAGGGCGAGGTCGTCGATGATGGAGCGGGCTCCGACGCCTTCGTCGAGAGGCTCTCCCGCGAGATCGAGGCCGAGCGACAGCGCCGTGGGGTTGGCGATGGGCGGCGGGATGTAGGTGTCGACCACGCCCTGAAAGACGAGGACGTCGCGGTCTTCGAGCTCCGGCGCGTAGACCATCGGATCCGCCGGCTCCCCCGCCCACTGCACGAGCCCGAGCATCGGGTCGTGCTCGACGAGGGTGCGACGAGGCCAGTAGCCGAAGAGCACCTCCGCCAGCGGTCTGAGAGGCGCCGGGCTCTCCTTGTAGACGAGCTGCCGCACCCAGCTCGAGCCCGCGCCGGCGAGCACCATGGCCCTGAAGCGCGGCGACACCGTCGCGGCGATGGGCGCGATGGTGGCGCCCGTCGAGTGGCCGATGAGCACCGGATGGGCGTCGACCTGCACCACCGGCGCCGCCCCCTCACAGGCGGAAGCGTCGATGTGGAGATCGTCGATGGCATTTGCGAGGAGCGCCAGCTCGAGCGCCGACTGCCGTACGTTGTCCCGCATGGCGATGGGATTCACGAGGTTGAAGACCGCGGTCTGCTCGTCCCAGCCGGCGGTGTTGCGAATGCCGCCGAGGGGGCCGTCCACCGAGAGTCCGACGTAGCCCGCCTCGGCGAGCTCGCGGGCGATGCCGGTCCCGGGAGCGCTGTGTCCCTCGCGGTCGCGGGGGCCGCGATCCATCAGCGGGCGGTCACCGCCGCCGCCCGCTCGGATGAAGAGCGCGCTCGGATAGCGCTGCGCGACGACGCGCGGCACGGTGATGAAGACGCGGGAGGGGGCGCGGCGCTGAAGGACGAGGTGGTCGTCTCGATCCCACACCCAACCGCCGCCGTCGTGGAGATACGGCGGCTCTCCCTCCTGATAGACGGGCATGTCGACCATGGCGCCGAACACGCAGTAGCCCTCGTACTCTTCGATCATCGTCGGGGTGTCGAGCGCCGGCGCGTCCTCGCGAAGCGCCTGGGCGACGGCGGCGCGGAGGTCGCGGGTCGGGTCGTCGGTGCGGAATACGGCGAGGGAGGCGATCGCGTCCGGCGCGACACCGAGCTCGCCGAGCGTGTCGACGGCGGCAGCGTGCACCGGCGTGGGCGCGAGCTCCGTCGAGGGCGGCAGCGGCGTGCCGTCGGCGGCGCGCACCCGCGTGGTCACGACCGCGGCGTAGAGCGTCTCGCGCGCGAGGGGCACGCCTGGATAGGGGAGCGCGACCAGCAGATTCGTCCCGCCGAAGGGTCCGGCGTCGGCGAGGAAGCGCACGTCGACGATCGCCCGGGCGCCCAGGTCGGGCGAATCGCGATCGACGTTCACGATGAGGACCGACGCGTCTTCGTCAGCGCTCGCTTCGAGGCTCGGCAGCGACGCCTCGTCGAGAGGCACGTCGAAGGGAAAGAGAACGGGCGACGCCACGCCGAAGCCGCGCGCGCGCCGCAGAGAGGCCGCGCTCTGATGGCGAATGGGCGCGCCGGTGCCGACCGGGAACTCGGCGATGCGCAGGGTCCCGTCCGGCTCGCGGAGGCGCTCGTCGGGAAAGGGGTGGGCGAAGAGCTCCGTCGAAGGCGGCGTGGGCGCGCAGGCGAGCAGAAAGACGAGGGATGGGATGAAGCGCCGCATCAGTTTCCCCACGCCCAACCGACGCGCAGCATCGGCGCGAGCGTCATGATCGGATCGTTGCGCCCCGGCTCTTCGCCCGCCCAGCTCGCCTGCCGGTCGTGAGACGAGGCGACCAGGAGGTGCCCCGTCACGCCCAGCCCGATCAGGAAGTGGCGATGCCAGTAGTCGAGGCCGAGCATCGCGAAGCCGCCCCAGGCATCGACCCAGTCGATGTCGAAGGGCCCGTAGGCGACGCTCGGTCCGACGGCTCCGGTGAGTGCGAGGCCGCCGCTCTCGTCACCGGCGAGATTCAGCCGAAGTGAAACGCCCAGATCCAACGCGAAGGCGTTGCTGAAGATCTGCGTCGCGACCCCCGCCCGCACGACGCCGCCGACGCCGCTCGGCGCGTAGGCGCGGAAGTCCATGGCCAGCTCGCCGTAGCCGCCTTCCGAGCCGCCGCCGTAGCCGCCGTCGAAGCTGAGCTCGAGGCGCCCCGGGCTCTGTGCATGCGCCGCCGGCGCCCAGGCGGCGAAGATGAGATAGGCGAGGAGAGGAGTGAGGATTCGTGGCACGCGACCTCCTTTCGTGGTCACGCGCCAAGCTGTGGCGCCCGCGCTCGCCGCGCCGCGACCGGGCGACGAACGGCGCACGCGACGGCCCGAGCGGTAGGGGCCGTGAGGCGAGCGGCACCCTCAGCGGCAGTGGTGTCGCCGGATCACCCGGCCGAGCTGAGAGGTGATCCCGCCGAGCGCCTCGGTGAAGGTGTCGTCGCAGATGGAGCGAATCGTCGCGTTCTGTCCCAGACCTTGGACGACGTCGAGGAGCCGCACGGCGGGCGCCGCGAAGCCGATGCCCACGACGTCACACGCGGGCGCGAGGCGCTCCTGTGGGCGCGCCGGGTCGGGGCGGGGCACCATGCGCGGGTCTGCGCGGAGCGCGTCGTAGTCGATGTCGGTGGCGTCGTTGACGAGGTCCGGAGGCACGCCGGTGATGGCGGCGAAGAAGAAGTCGTTCGGGTCTTCCTTGAAACCCCGGAAACCGTCGAGGTAGCGGCGGGTCGGCGTCAGCGCCTCGGGATACGAGAAGCAGCGGAGGTTGCCCGTCATCGGGTCGAAGGGATAGCGCTCCGACTCGAGGTCGTAGAGCTCGGGGTCCGCCACCGAGCAGTCGTCCTCGTCGGTGACCACGACCACCGCGAGCACCGCGTCGTCGCGGACGAAGCCGGTGTTGTCGAGGTCGCGGCGCCCCGTCCCATCGACGAAGGTGATCTCCGATGTGGAAGGCGTGAGCGCCTTGAGCGCCGCTTCGAGTGGCTGCTCGATGCCGCAGCCTTCGTTTCCGACCTGGGCGACACACGAGAAGTCGGCGACGAAACGGTCGGCGCCCCCCTCCTCTGCGCGAAACGAGAGGAACGATGGGTAATGACGACGGCACTCGTCGCGCCACCAGTAGCCGTGGGTCCGAAGCGCGCCGTCGTCGCCGTCGAGGACGTCCGCCGAGCAGCCGGGCACCGCGATGCCGTGCGTGGAGAGCTCGGTGGTGATGACGCCGACGCGCAGGTCTGTCACGGGCTCGAACTCTGCACGCCCGTCCTCGTCGAGATCCCCCGTGACGAGCATCCGCACCATGCGCGGGAACTCGCGCGCGAGCGCGGCCTGCTCCTCCGACATGGAGCCCGAGCTGTCGACGACGAAGAGCATGTCCACCAGCAGCTCCACGCCCGGCTCGATGGGGCCCGCGTCCTCGCAGGTCCTCGTGTCGGTGGGGACGTCGGGGAGCGCATCGAGCGCGTCCGGGCCGGCATCGGTGACGTCCGGGCCTGCGTCGGCGGTCTCCGGCGGCGGCTCGCCCTCGGGGAGCCCGTGGGATTGGTAACAGCCAGAGAGCCAGAGGAGCACGAGCGCGGCGGGCCGAGAGGGCACGCCAGACGACGAAGCACGGATCGGGCCAGCCCGAATGGCACGCGTTGACACGCTTTCGCGCGGAAATCGGGCGAAAACGACGGGTGGTGGGCGGTCCTGGCTCAGCGACGCCGGGAAAGGAACTGCGCAGTGGACTGTCGCTGCGCGTCCACGCGGGCAGCGCAGAGGCGCATCGCCTCGAGGGCGGTCGCGAGATTGCGGGGACCACCCGGGAGCTCGTCGACGCGCGGGCCGAAGAACGCCTGCATCTCCTCCACCCGGCCGGCGTCGCAGAAGGAGGTCGCGACGAAGGGCGTGTACCCGGCGCGCCCCGGGCCGGCGCGCTCGACGAAGGCGTCGAAGTTCTGCTGCAGCCAGGCCCAGGCACGCTCGCGGGTCTCCTCCATGCTGAGCTGCGTCATCAGCGGCGTGAACATCTCGTTGACGCGGAGGCGATCATCGAGGGTGAGCGCGATGGCGCGCGCGGAGAGCTCTTCGCTCTTGGCCTTGGAGAGCGCGCCCAGGAGGCGATTGCGCAGCGTCGCGTCGGAGGAAGCGACGAACTTTTCGAGAAGTGCTTCGAAGAACGCGGCGTCGCCCTCCTGGACCGCGACGCCCAGCGCGACGTCCGCGAGGTTCGGGTCGACGGCGTCCGGATGGATCTCGCCATCGCCGCCAAAGCCGACGTAGGCGCGTCCGCGGCGCACAGCCTCGCGACGCACCGCCGGGTCCTCCACGCTCATGGCGAGGAAGTTGATGACGTCGGCGCGCAAGAGCGCGGTCTCGCCGTCTTCGGTGCGACCGCGTCGCGGCGCCCAGCCGAGCCGCCGATACGTCGGTTGATAGAGGCGCCGCGCCCACACGTCGAGGCGCTCCTTCTCCTCGCCGGTCGTGATGCGCCGGCGCACGAAGCGGATCACGTCCATCGGGGCCACAGCCACCTGCCGGACCTCGTCGCGGACGAGGGGCGAGAGCGCGGCGAGCACGTCGGCCGCCGGCAGCTCGGCGCTCTCGAAGCCCCCCTTCAGGCTGTCGGCGACGGCCAGGCGCTCCCGCGCCGTGAGCTCGGAGAGGCCGTGGGTCCTCAGGCTCTCGAGCTGCGCCGACGGGAGCGTGAAGCGGAAGTAGCCGGCGCCGTCGGCGTTCGGCATGACCCAATCGGGGCATGCCTCCCCTTCGAGAGCGAGGGTGCCCTGGGCCTGGGTGAGGAGCTCGCAGCTCTGCTGGACCTCACCGTCGACCGGATAGCGGGCGCAGAGGGGGATCTCCCAGGTCTCGTTGCGGTCACCCTCGGAGCCCACGGGCAGATAGCGCGACTGCGCGAGGCGGAGCTCGTGGGTGTCGCCTTCGCAGGAGAGCGTCACGGCGACCGTCGGAACGCCTGGCTGATCGACGAAGGTCGAAAAGGGCGTGGCGACGTCGCGGTTCGACGCCTGGCTGAGCGCCGCGAAGAGATCCTCGGCGGTCGCGTTGCCGAAGCGATGGTCGTTCATGTAGAGGCGCAAGCCCTCGCGGAAGGTGTCGACGCCCATCCAACGCTCGAACATCTCGAGAACGCCGCCACCCTTCGAGTAGGTGATGGCGTCGAAGGCGTTCCGGATGTCGTGGTTGCTCTCGATCGGCTGACGGATGCGGCGCGCGGTGGTGAGGCTGTCGGGCTCCATCGCGCCCTCGACACGAACGAGCTGGCTCACGTCGGCGCGGTACTGCGGGTAGAGGGCGCGGATCACCTTGCTCGCCATCCAGGTCGCGAAGGCCTCGTTGAGCCAGATGTCGTTCCACCAGGGCATCGTGACCAGGTTGCCGAACCACATGTGGGCCAGCTCGTGGGCCATCACCCCGGCGAAGGCGCGCTTCTGGTCCTCCTCGGCCTCCTCCGGGTCGACCAGGAGCAGCCACTCGCGGAAGGTCACCAGGCCGATGTTCTCCATGGCGCCGGCGCCGAAGTCGGGCACGGCGACGATGTCGAGCTTGTCGTAGGGGTACGCGATGCCGAAGTAGGTCTCGAGCTGCGCCAGGATCGCAGGCGTGTTCTCGAGCGCGTACGCCAGGCGCTCCCCCTGTCCCTTCACCGCGAGCCCGCGGAAAGGGAGCGGCCGCCGGCGGGCGTCGTTGGGCGGGATCGGATCGCCGACGACCACGTCGAGGGGCCCGACGGCGAAGGCCACCAGATAGGTCGGCATCGGCTCGGTGGTCGCGAAGCGCACGCGCTTCATCCCGCCGCCGATCTCCTCTTCGGAGGCAGCCTGAGTGTTGGCCGCAGCCACGTGGTCGGCCTTCACCTCGAGGGTGAAGTCGAAGGGCACCTTGAAGCGGGGCTCGTCGAAGCCAGGGAAGGCGCGCCGCGCGCTGATCGCCTCCATCTGGGTGAAAGCGTAGCTCTCGCCGGCGGTGTCCACGCGGTAGAGCCCTTCGAGCTGCCGGTTGAAGGGAGCGTCGTACTCGACATGGATCATCGCGTCACCGGGCTGGATGACCGAATCGAGCCGCACCGCGACCACACCCTCTTCGTCCACCTGCTCCCAGGCCGCGTCGATGGGCTCTCCGCCCGCGGGCGTCACCGTCACCGCCGACACCGCGAGGTCCCGTCCGTGCATCCAGATCACGTTCCGCGGCGCATCGAGGGTCGCGAGGATGTCGACGGTTCCGCTGAAGCGCTCCTCGGTCGGGACGACGCGGAGCTTCACCTCGTAGTGCTTCGGCGTCACGTCCTCGGGGAGTCGGCCGAGGGGCGGGTCCTCCTCGGGCGGCGTGTCGGGCAGGTCCGCTTCTTCCTGGGCGATGGAGGGCCCGGTCGCGACGCCACCTCCACAGGAAGCGGCGAAGAGCACGAGGGCGACGAGGGTGGAGATGCGCGTGCGAGCCATGGCGGCGGCTATAGCGCCCATCGATTGCCACGTCCACGCGCACCCGGAGAGAACCAGGTAGAGTCGCGCCGTGGTGCGAAAAAACGACCGGAGCGGATGGGCGATCGGCCTCGTCGCGGTCCTGATGCTCGCCGGCGGCGGGTGGGCCCTGATGAAGCACTACCAGCGGTGGATGGCGAAGCGCGCGTTCCTCGCGGAGGTCGGCGCGCTTGCCCAGCGCTGGAGTGACGTGCGCTGGTGTCTGACGAACGCGCCTCCGGGAAGCGACGAAGACGCCGAGGCGCTCGCCCTGTCCATGGTGCGCGCCCGGGATCGCTCACTGGCCCTCGCGCCGCCTTCGGCGCACTATCCATTCACGTGCTTCTCCGAAGCGCACGCAACGCTCGAGGAGCTCTCCGCGCTGAGGCCGCCAGAGGCGGGCGCACCCGTGCCCGGCCCCTACGAGACGCCCTTCGCCGACGACGATGGCCGCCGGCCCTTTTCGTTCCGCGAGCTGCGCGCGCTCGCCGCGCTCGTGATGCGCGTCGACGCGGACGTCGCCTCGCTCTGGTCGAGCTACGGGGGCGAAGGTTCGCCTTTTCCGGAGGCGACCGCGCCCGTCGCGCCGTGGGACGAGGAAGTGCTCCCTGCATTCGTCCGCGGCGACGACTGTCCGACCACCGCGGTGAATCTGAGCATCGGTGCGGACGACCCGCTCGCGGACGCCGCGCGGGTGGGCGGGACGCTTTACAGCTTTCGGGCGAGGCCCGACGGGCAGATCGAAGTGCGCGACGAAGGCGCGGACGCGCCGGTGGTCGTCGCCCGAGGCGCCAGCGAGGAGGATGCGTGGCGCAGGCTGAGGGCGTGCGGCGCCGCGTCGAGCTCTCACCTCGTCCTCGCGACGGAAAGCAGCGTGCACTGGATCGCCCTCGGCCCGGAGCACGAGGTGCTGAGCCGTGAGCAGGTCGGTGATGAAGCGCTCGCCGTAGCGCTCCGCGGCGAGGACGGGCGGGAGGTCCATCTCGCCTGCAGCGACGACGGCCCGACCCTCGCTTACGCGGGCGACGCGGAGGCGCGGCTCTTCGAATGCAGCCTCGACAGGCCGGAGGGGACGCGCTGCGCGGCGCCGGTTCAGCAGCCGATCGGACCGTCACGCCTCGGTCTGGCGCGGGTCGGCGGCCGGTCCATGCTCTTGCGCTACCCGCCCGGCAGCCGCGTGGCGGTGGTCGAGGCCTTCGACGTCGGCGCTGAAGAGCCGGTCGGTCCGCTGCGCGTCGTCCCCACCATGGACGACCGCGCCAACCCCGAGCTCGACAGCGACGGGACCGACTTCGTGCTGACGCTCTGCGGTGTGGAGCTTCGCGCCGCGGCGAGCGAGCTCCGCTGGGAGGCGGCGGAGAGCGACTGAGCTGCGACCATCGACAGGGAGCGTCGGCCGCGCCACACTGCGGCGCGTACATGCAGCTCGACCCCCTCCACGCATACGTCGCCATCGTCAGCGCCGTAGGGCTCCTGACCTTGATTCGAGTCTTGTACGCGCTCCGCCGTAACGCAGACAAACGCGTGCGGCTCGTCGAGCGGCGCGACCTGACCGCTGCGGTGGACGGTGATGGCCCGGTCGAGAACCTGCAAAGGCAGGCGACGGAGCGGGCCATCGAGAGCATCGAGAGCCGATTCACGGTGACGCGGCGCCTCGCGATCCCGATGGTCATCCTGGTGACGGCGCTGGTGTTGAGCCTCCCCTTCCTCACCCTGGTGCCGGCGGCGCTCGTCTCCGTGGTCGCTGCGGTGATCACCGTGACCATCGGCGTCGCCGCCCGCCCGGTGATCGAAAATGCCATCGCCGGCCTGACCATCTCCTTTTCGAGGGTGCTCCGCATCGGCGACACGGTCGTCCTCGATGGTCACTACGGAACCATCGAAGACATCACCATCACCCACACCACGCTGAAGCGCTGGGACTGGAAGCGCTACGTCATCCCCAACGCGCAGATGCTCCAGTCGAAGATCCTCAACTACACCATCTTCGATCACTACCTGTGGCCCTACGTCGAGTTCTGGGTCTCCTACGACACCGACTTGACGCGGGTGAAGGAGATCGCCATCGAGGCGACGCGCGCGAGCGAGCACTTCGCGCCCTACGAAGAACCCCGCTTCTGGGTGATGGAGACCGCCAAGGAGGGCATCCAGTGCTGGGTCGCCGGATGGGCCGACGGTCCCGCCAACGCCTGGATGCTCACCCACGACGTCCGCACCGAGCTCGCTCTGCGCTTCCGCGAAGAGGGCATCCGCGCCCACCGCTACGACCACTCGCTCACCACCCGCGACGCCGCCCCGCTCGCCGACGCCGCGCTCGCCGACGGCTGAATCAGCCGAAGGAGCAGACCATGAGCACGTCGCTCGTGGCTTCGTTGTTGTCCTCGTCGCACTCGTTGTATTCGGCGCCGCCCATTCCATCGTCGTCGACGCGCGCGGTGACCCTGAAGTCCATGAACGAAAAGCCCCCGCTCGGCATCCAGGTGAAGATCAGCGTCTCCGTTCCGCCGGGGAGGATGTAGTCGGTCGTCCGCTGGACGCCGAGCGACTCGGGCATTCCGCCCGTAGGGGTGGCCGTCGCCGTCACCGGAACGCCAGCCGCGACCGCCAGCGCGCCGCGGTTACCCACCGTCACCGCGATCTCGAAGGTGCTGGTGCTCGCGTTGCACGACTCGACATCGATGCTCTGCACGAAGAGGTCGGGCGCATCGAAGGCGCCCGAGGGCTGCACGTTCTGACGGAAGTTGTTCAGGCGAGACATCGACCAGTTGGGCGTCTCCATGCGGGGGACCTGGCCGTCCTCGGTGATGTTGGTGACGTGATAGGTGTGCTGGTTCCAGATGCGGCGGGTGCGCACCCAGTTGTTGCCGGCGTCGGTCCACACCACCAGACCGTCCGGGGTGGAGTCCGTGGGAGGCGCCTCGGGCACGAGCACCTCGCTCTTCCCGTCGTTGTCGACGTCGACCACGATGGGCATCTCGATCCGGGTGTTGCTGGTGTGGCCCGGATCGTCGAAGAGGATCGTGCCGTCGTTTCCGTCGAAGATGTAGAAGTCCTGCTCGTCGGCGTAAACCACCTCGGCGCGACCATCCCCGTCGAAGTCGAAGACGCTCGAGCCGGTGGACGCGTGACGAGCAGTCCATGTTGCGCTGGCGCCATCGGATGTACTGCGCGTCGCATTCGGCCGGCAGCGGCATGCCCGTGCAGTCCAGATCGAAGACGATGTAGAAGTCGGCGGTGGCGACGCCGATCTCGGCGTTTCCGTCGCCGTCGAAGTCCGCCACGGTGGGCGGGCCGCCCTCGTTGTTGGTGCAGGCGACCGTGGGGATGTCGACTCACGGCTTTCTCGGTGCCGTCGTGCTCGAGGACGAAGACCTGCCCGCGCCGGACGATCACCACCTCGCCCTCGGGGTCGGCGTCGAAGTCGCCGACGGCGTTGTAACCGTCGCAGGGGACGCTTCCCCCGCAGCTGGAGTTGCTGCTCGTGTAGTCGTAGGTCCAGACCTCGGCGCCGGTCGGGCCGTCGTAGACGGTGTTGCCGGCGATGACCTCGGGTGTCCCGTCGAGGTCGAGGTCGGCGATGGTCGAGGTCGGGCCGAGGAAGGCGTTGTTGCCGACGCCGGCGTTGGGACCGACAGTCACGTCACCGTCCCACACCAACGACCCGTCGAGCCCGTTGAGCACGACGTTGCCGACGATGACCTCGGGCTGCCCGTCACCGTCGAGGTCGGCGAGGGAGGGCGCGGCGCCCGAGCTGTTGTAGCGCGCAGCCGGCAGGTACATGGTGTTGTGCCACATCACCTCCCAGGCCGACCCGTCGTCGGCCGTGCGGCGGAAGGCGATGGTGCCGTTTCGCTGGATGGTGGCGACGATCTCCGGGTTGGCCTCGTCAGGCATGCGTGTCCGGGTGGAGGTTGCCGAGGGCGATCCCGGTCGAGTTGTCGATGAAGGGCGACGAGATCGTCGCGATGGTGTTCATCGTACCGTCCATGTTGCAGCGTCCATCGATGATGCGGAGCGTTCCGTTCGCGGTGCAGCAGCCGTCCGCCGGCCGGTTGAAGCTCACCAGGGCGATGTCGGGAATGTCGTGGGTGTCGGTCACGCCGTCGCCGTTGTCGTCGGTGAGGTTGGCGACCGCGGGCGCCATGACCACGTCGTCCGAGTTCACGCGGTCACCGGCGGCGGGAAGCCAGCGGCAGGCGATGGCCGGGTTGAAGTCGCCGATCGGCGGACGGTACTCGCAGACCTCGACCGCGCTACGTGGAACGCAGCGCATCAGGACGGGATCGCAGAGCTCGTCCACCTCGCAGTCGTCGGTGGTGGTGCAGGCGCCCCCGAGAGTGACGCAGGCGTTCGACAAGCACGCCTCTCCGTCGGCGCAGCAGAGCTCGTTCGAGGCGCCGCAAAGCTGCGTCGGGTCCGCGCACTCGGCGATGCACGCGTCGCCCATGCACACCTGGCCAACCTCGCAGCACATGCCACCGCACGCCGCCGCGCCGCCGCAGTCGGTCGCGCAGGCGCCGGAAGCGCAGACCAGGTCGCCGGGACAGCAAACGCCCGCGGGGCCGCAGCCACGTCGCCCATCCGGGCACATCGTGGTCCCGTCGGTGCCGGTGTCACCGCCTCCGGCTTCACACGTGCCGTCGACGCACGCCTCGCCGCTCGCGCAGTCCGCGGTCGACGAGCATGGCGTCATGCTCGGCTTCGCCGCGCAGTCGCAACCGGCGACGGACAGGACGAGGAACGAGAGGAACGCGAAGAGAGAAGCGGAGGGGGGACGGGACACCATCCCCCGACATTACCCGAGGACGGCATGCAGAGGGAGGGCCTCAGCCCTCGACGTCGAGAAGTCGCGGGGGCTGCTTCGCCTTCTCCTCGACGACCTCACCCTCGACGTCGATCACCCCTGGCGGGGCGGAGCTCCGGCGCACGCCGCCCATCCCGCCCACGCCGCTGACGCTCGTGAAGCCCACGACGCGGACCGATCCATCCTCGATGCGCCGCTCGATCCGCTTGCGCACCACGGCCGCGATGAGCTTGCGCGTCGGCGGCAGGAGCAGGAGCAGGCCGGTGATGTCGGTGAGCACGCCGGGTGTCACGAGGAGGACGCCGCCGATGAGCACCAGCACTCCTCCGAGCACGCCCTCTTCGGGCATGCGGTACTCGGCCAGCGCCTCCTGCCACTTGTGATAGACGCGCAGGCCCTCCTTCTTGGCCAACCACGCGCCAACGATCCCGGTGGTCAGGACGATGGCGACGGTGGGCCAGAAACCCACGAGATCACCGATGAGGAGCAGGAGGTAGAGCTCCACGAAAGGGACGACGGTGAAGAGGAGGAAGAGCTTTCCCAACACGGCCCTACCCTAATCACGAATCCCCAGAGTCGCCAGGCGGCGCCCAGCCGGGCGTTTCTAAGCCGGAACGTCGCGTAGGGGAGCCTTGCCAGGAGGCGATTCGGCGATGGCGCGCACCAGATAGGGGAAGGCCATCTCGACCAGGTCCACGCTGGGGTCGAGCTGCTTCCCGAGCCCCTCGGCCACGAGGACCGCGATGTTCACGACGGTGTAGACCGGGTCGATGGCGACGTGGTGACGGCGCAGCACGGCCATGGCGCCGCCGACGACCGCGCTGACCTCCACCTCCCCCAGCGCCTTGCCGTAGAAGCCGTCGAAGAAAGCGACGATTCTCGTCGCGGAAGACCAGGTAGTCCACGTTCCTCACGCTCGGTGCGTAGACGTAGAAGAGCCGGGCCAGCTCCTCCCCGTTGCGCTGCGCGAGGGCCATGAAGGTCAGACACCAGGGCTTGACCATGTCGTCCGGGATCTCCGCCACCAGGCCGAGATCGATCATCACGAAACGTCCGTCGGCTGTGAGCAGGATGTTGCCCGGGTGCAGATCGGCGTGGACGAATCCGTCGACGAAGACCATCTCGAGCACCGCCTCGGCCCCGCGCCGCGCGAGCTCCGCGCGATGACCGCCCACCTTCTCCGGCTCGGAGGCGCGCACCCCGTCGATGAGCGCCATCGTCAGCACCCGCTCCGAGCAGAGCTCGTCGAAGAGCGCCGGCACGTCGATGCCCGGAGTGTCGGCGAAGCTCTCGGCGAAGCGCCGGTTGTTCGCGGCCTCGCGCCGAAAGTCGAGCTGTCCGTGCATCGCCTCGGAGAAGCGCTCCACCATCCCGGGCAGCGAGAGGGGGTGGAGCATCGGGAGCCGGTGGAGGATCCGCGCGCCGATCTCCATCAACACCAGGTCGCGCTCGATCTGCGCGCGTGCCTCCCGGCGCTGCACCTTGACCGCCACTTCCTCGCCGCTCTCGAGACGCCCGCGATGTACCTGGGCTACCGACGCAGCCGCCAGGGGCGTCGGGTCGAGCTCGACGAATCGGCTCCGCAGCGCCCCGAGATCTTCGCGAATCGTCCGCTCGACCGCGCTGAAAGGGCCTGGGGGCACCGCGTCCTGGAGCCGCGAAAGCCCCCGGATGACGCCGGGGGGCAACAGGTCGGGGCGCGTGCTGAGGATCTGCCCGAACTTCACGTAGGTGGCGCCGAGCCGCTCGAGCATGCGCGCCAACTCGATCCCCGCGAGGCGGTCTTCGTCCTCGAGGGTGAGCGTCGCCGCGATCGCCCGCTCCGCCGCCCAGCGATAGAGCGACCCGAGGACCACCCACACCACCAGGATGAAGCGTCCGCTCAAACGCAGAAGGCGCATGGCTCGCGATCAGTCGTAGAGGTCCTGAAGCGTGTCGCCCCAGTTCTTCATCACGATGCGGCGCTTGAGCTTCAGCGTCGGCGTCAACATGTCGTTGTCCGTGGTGAAGTCCTCCGCGATGAGCTTGAACTTGCGAACCTTCTCGTACTGCTTGAAGCCGCGCGAGTGAGCGTCGAGCTCCTTGGTCATCAGCTCGTTCGTTCGTTCGTCCGCGAGAGGATCACCGCTCACCCCGTTGTCCTTCGCCCACTTCTTCAGCGAGTCCATGTCGGGGACGATCAGCGCCGTGTTGAACGGCTTGTTGTCGCCGTAGATCATCACGTTGGCGATGTAGGGAGAGAGCTTGAGCTGCTCCTCCAGGGGCCCGGGCACGACGTACTTGCCGTTCTCGAGCTTGTACTGCTCCTTGATGCGCCCGGTGATGTAGACGAATCCGTCCTCGTCGATCCGGCCCATGTCCCCGGTCCGGAAGCCGCCATCCTCGGTGAACACCTTCTCGTTCTCCTCGGGGAGCCCGTGGTAGCCCTTCATGACGTTGTGGCCGTACACCACGATCTCTCCGTTGACGGGATCGCCGGTGACCTCGTTGTCGATCTTCACCTCGACACCCGGGATGGGCTTGCCGATGGAGCCGATCTTCCGCGAGCCCGGCCAGTTGGCGGTGGCGATGGGTGAGGTCTCCGTGAGCCCATAGCCCTCGTAGACCGTGATGCCGAGGTCGTCGATGAAGGTGGCGACCTCCTTGTTGATGGCCGCGCCCCCGCTGAATGCGTACTTGAGTCGCCCGCCGAATCGCTCGCGCACCTTGGAGAAGACCAGCTTGTCGAAGAAGTCGTGCTTGAAGTCGGCCATGCCGCTGGAGCGCCCGTCCGCGGCCAGCGCCCGGCGTCGCTCCTCGTTGGCGATGGCGGCGTCGAAGAGCTTCTTCTTGAGCCCGCCGTCCTCGGCCATCTTCTTCTGCAGTCCGTCGTAGATGCGATTGAAGATGCGCGGGACGCTGAAGAGCAGCGTCGGCTTCACCTCGGCGAGGTTCGGCACGATCTTGTCGACCGCTTCGGCGATCCCCATCGACGCACCCATCGAGAAGAGCGCGTGGAGCTCGACGGTCTGTCCGAAGGAGTGCGCCCACGGCAGGAACGACAGGGAGCGATCCTCCGGCGCCATGGGGAAGACTTCGTGAATCGCGCTCACGTTGTAGGCGATGTTCTTGTGCGTCAGGAGCACACCTTTGGGATTGCCAGTCGTACCGCTGGTGTAGATGAACCCGGCGACGTCCTCTGGGTCGAGCTCGACCATGTCGGCCGGTGACTTCTTCCCGGCGTCGAGGAGCGAGGCCCAGGTCTCGCTACCCTCCTTTTCGCGGCCGTCGATCGTCACCACGTGCTCGAGGCTCGACAGCTCGCCTTTGAACGCCAGGACCCTGTCTCGGATGTCTTCGTTGGCGGCGAAGACGACCTTGGCGCCGCAGTTGTCGAGGATGAATTTCCAGTCCTTGTCGAGCTGGGACTCGTACATCGGCACGAACTGCCCGCCGAGCCCGTAGGTGGCGTAGGCGGCGATGGCCCACTCGGGGCGATTGTCGGCGATGATCGCGACCCGGTCTCCCTTGCCCACCCCGTCCGCCACCAGGCCTCCGCGGATCTGGTCCACCGCCCGGCCGAACTCGCGATAGGTCATCCACTCCCAACGCCCGCTCTTCTTCACGCCGAACAGGGGGTTCTGAGGGAACTCGGCGATCGCATGGCGGAAGATGTCGATGAGTGTTTGAAATCGCGGTTCGAACGCCATCAATGAGCCTCGGGTGATCTGCAGCGTCCGCCACGAGGGCGGAGGCCGCGGAATCTAAATAGCCCGATTCGGGGCTGATGGCCACGCCGTCAGAAGCCGGGATCGGTGACGAAGCCGCCCATCGTGGAGCGCATGGAGCGCCGCATGCCCCGGTGGTGCATCCCGGCTTCGGTCTCGTCTTCGTGTCCGTCTTCTTCTTCGCTCGAGCCCTCGCCGACCACTTCCTCTTCGTCCGACATGGCCGACACTTCTTCTTCTTCCATCTCGTCCATGGCGACGTCCATGACGGGGGCTTCGACTTCCATCACGGGCTCTTCGACGATCTGCGCCATGGTGGTGTCAGGGGGCGGATTGTCGGGGGGAGCCGTCTCCGGTGGCGGCGTGGCGATCTGAGGGTTGTTCGTGTTCGCCTGGTCGTCGCCGTCGGAGGCGAGGGTGACGATCAGGACGACGCCGGCCAGCACGCCGAGGACGCCGGCGACCAGCGGCAGGAGCCATTTGTTCTTCGGCGCGGTCGAGGGCTTGGCGCTCTCGGCCTTGAGGGATTCCGCAGGGGCGATCCGAGCGAAGATCTCCTCGCTGGTCTCGAGCTCGGGTCCGTTCGCGATCTCCTCTTCGAAGAGGCCTTCCATGTAGCGGGACAAGCGGGACGACGACACCACCTCACCGCGCCTCTGCAGGAAGTGAGCGAGGTCGTCGTGGAACTCGCCAGCGGTCTTGTAGCGATCGGCGAGCGTCTTCGCGAGCGCCTTGCCGAGGAGCTGGTCGAGCTCCTCCGGCACGTCGTCGCGAAAACTGGAGATCGCGGGGACCTCGTCCTCGATGATCGCCTTGAATGTCTCGTACTGAGTCTCCCGCTTGAATAGCGCCTTCGCCGTCAGCGCCTCCCACAAGCAGACGCCGAGCGAGAAGATGTCGGCGCGGCCGTCGATCGAGCGGCCCGTGCACTGCTGGGGCGACATGTAGTTGAACTTGCCCTTCACGGTGCCCGACTGCGTCGTCTCCTTCGTGTGCCCACCCTTGGCCACACCGAAGTCGAGCAGCTTCACCACGCCGTCGTAGCTCACCATGATGTTGTGAGGGCTGACGTCGCGATGGACGATGTTCAGCGAGCGTCCGCGCGCGTCCCGGAGGCGGTGCGCGTAGTCGAGCGCGTCCGCGACCTGCGCGATGATCTTGACCACCACGTCGAGAGGCAGCTGCTCGCCCCGCTGCTTGGCTCGACGCGTCAGATCGCGCACCGACACGCCGTTGACCCACTCCATCGCCATGAAGTAACGGCCGCGCTCCTTGCCGAACTCGTAGACGTGGCAGATGTTCGGGTGCGTGAGCCGCATGGCCACGCGCCCCTCGTTGGTGAACATGTCGTCGAAGCCGGTGAGCTCCGTCAGATGGGGGCGCGCCATCTTCACCACGACGTGACGCGAAGCACCGCCCTCGGTCTGCTCGTTGGCGAGGAAGATCTCCGCCATACCACCGACCGCCAATCGGCCGAGGAGGTGATAGCGGCCGAACGCGATGGCTGACGGCGGCAGCGACGTCAGGAAGGGATCCTGGTCGTCCATCGGGCCCGGGATGAGAGACTCGACGGAGATGTCGAGAGAGTCGTCGACGGGCAGCGGCTCGCTCGGGTTCGACAGCTCACCCGCGTCCGGAGGGCGCATCGTGGCCGACGAGTCCTCCGGATCCTTCGTCTCGTCCGGGAAGGGCGAGGACATCGACCCGAGCGCTGCCACTGCGTCCTTCTGCTCCGCCTTCTTCTCGACTTCCTTCTCGGCCTTCTTCGGCGGCGGGGGCTTCGCAGCCTTCGACGCCTCACCCTCGTCCTTCTTCGACTTCGCGACGCTCGGGACCTTGGGCGTTGGTGGCAGCTTGCCCGGCAGCTTGGCCTTGGGCGGAACGATGGCCTTCTTCACCGCAGCGACGCCGGATTCGCTCTGCGTCGCGCGATCGATGTCCTTCGCGTCGTCCTTGTCGGTCGATGCCGTGCTCCCGCTCTTCGCCGGCGGCTTCGCGATCGCTTCGGGCGATGGACGTGGCGTGATCCCCGAGCGTTGCTCGTCACGCTTTTTGGACGGAGCGATGGGCGTGAGGCCGGGCGCTTTCTTCCCAGCAGGCTCGTTCACGTCCTCGTCTTCCGGGGACTCGGGCGACCCGGACATCCCGGAGAGCATACACCGAATTTCCGGAAATGATCCGCTCTACCTGAGGTCTTCCGTCAACGTGGTGTACGCGAGCATACACACAGAAGCAGGTCCTCCAACGCGTCGCAGGTGCTGGCCATGGCGGCGTTGCAGCGGTTGCGGCCGGTGTCGTTGGCAGGGATGGAGGCGCTGACGCAGGTCTCGCCCGCGGCTGCACACACTTGACCACAGCTCATGTTCGACGCGGGATTCGCAAAGAACTCACACTCGGAGGGCCGTTGGTCGCAGGCGTCGTAGTCGACCCGATCGGCGAAGAGGCTGTCGCAGGTGGGCAACGTCCCCGCTTCGGCATCCACCCCAGCGTCCATCGGGCCGGAATCCATGGACCCATCCATCGCGGCGTCGGGCGGGGCCGAATCCACGGCCCCATCCAAGGCATCGGTCGCCGCATCCATCATGGTGGGCGGCCAGGGCTGGAGCTCATCGGGGGCGACCAGGATGGGTCGACAGGCGCCGTCCTCGCAGGTCTCGTCCCCTGCACAGCGGACGCTCTCACACGAGCGCGAGAGGTGGATGCGTAGCACGAGGGTGCGGCCTTCCTGAAAAGTGAAGCGCGCGCGACGAGTAGCGACCACGCCACCTCCAAGCATTCCCTGGATGGTCGCGTCGAAGGGTCCGAGCGGTCCGTCGCGGTAGACGAGCCCGAGTGTCCGCGGCTCATCGGAGGGGCTCGACAGCGTCGCGCTCGCGGTCTGGATCTCCATGTCCGGCGCGTCGACGGTCGCGTTGAAGGCGTCGACCTCGGAAGGCACGGCGTAATCCGTCGACACCAGCAGGACCACCTCGGTGCGCGGCGAGGTTCCGCATGCGGACAGCAGCAGGAGGCTGAGCAAGAGCCAGCGGGGACGGGGCGCACTCTCGGCTGGGCGTCTCACTGCCATGTGAGCACCCCCGGTTGGAAGTCACCGACGATGGGATCCTCGACGTGACTCGTGCTCAGGGTCACGGCGAGGATGATGACGACCGCCGCCACCACCACCGCGGCCCCGCCGGCGATCGCCCAGAATCGCCAATCGCTCAGCAGAGATCCTTCCTCCTGTGGTGCTGCGGGGCTCTCGCCGCCGCTGCCGACGAGGGGATCGTCCGCGACCGCGATGTGGAGGACGGCCTCCGCAGGTGTATCTCGGCTCACGGTCACGTCCTCACGGGCGAGGACCCCGTGGTCCCTGCGTGCCTCGACGATGTGACTGCCGATGGCGGCGGTCATGGGCGCCTGAAGCCGCGAGGGTGGCAGGGAACGATTGTCGAGAAAGATCTCGACGTCGTTCGGCCCGTCGACGCGGATGGTGAGTGTCCCGCCGCCCGAAGGAATTCGCTGCGCCAGCTCCTCGACCTGCGCCTGTAATTCGGCCGGAACGTCGCTCTGCGCTCGGATGGCGACCACCAGCTCTTCCGCCTCGTTGAGCTGCCCGAGCTCGAAGAGCGAGCGCGCGAGGTGATATTCGATCGTTGGCGACGGGCTCATGCGCAGCGCGGTGCGAAAGCGATCCGCCGCGCGAGACCAGTCGCCGTGCTCGACCAACTCGAGGCCCTGACGGAGGAGAAAATGCGCTCCCTCCTCGTCGGCGTCCTCACCGGCCGCCGCTTGTGCCGCCGCCCCGTGTGAGATCAGGAAGATCCCCCCCGCGAGCACGACACAACTCAGGAGCCTCATGCGCCTGAGCTTACAACGAAATTCGTCTGGGACCTCGTACCGGACGAATCAGGTGCGAACGGGAGCAGCCTCGGGGTCGGGGTTTTGGACGGGCTGCGCCTCGCCCAGGTGCGCGGCCCAGGCCGCATCGGAGATGCGCGTTCCGAGGATCACGTCCCACAGAGGAACCGTGACGTTGAAATTCCAGCGCTGCATCAACCGCGGATCGTGATGACGGCGATGGTGCTCTCGAAGAAAGCGAACCGCGCGTGAACGCGTGATGAAGTGATCCTCGGGCAGGTGATAGAGGAGGTGGGTGACCTCATAAGACACCATGTACAAGGCTACGGCTACGAGCACCAACCACCCCGCGTTCGCTGACCAGAAGTAACCGAAGGCCGCCGCGAAGGGTGAGGCGGACAGGGTGATCATCGCGACACCGAAGGGTGGGATCAGGACGAGATGGAGCTCCCGACGGCTCTCGATGGCCATCTCGTCGTGCGGATAGACCACGTGGTGGCGTGGGGTGTGCTGGTCGTAGAGGATGGTCATCCCCGGCACACGCCGGTGCAGGATGTACTTGTGGGCGTACCACTCCCCCAGATTGGCCAGGAGCCACATCACGGGAACGGTGAGCAGCTCGTAGAAGCTCAGCTCCCGAATCATGAACATCGCCAGGATCAGCACCGCGAGCCCACTGCCAACCGTGAGGCTGATGTGAAGCGTGGGGCTGTAGCGGCTGGGGATCTCGTCGACGATCGCTTGCCTTTTGGGGTGGGCCATGTCGGACACCTCGTCTTATCTATATTCTGTATTCACAGAATACCCGAAACAGACCAGGGTGCAAGCAGGATCTCGGCGATGGAGGACTCGGCGTAGCCGTTGGGGTCGATCCGGGCTAGCTTGCGCCCGCCATGGCGCCCAGGGTCCTCATCGTCACCCCGACCTACGACGAGCGCGAGAACCTCGAGCCCTTTCTCGAAAGCGTCTTTCGCGTCGTTCCCGAGGTGGACGTGCTGATCGTGGACGACAACTCCCCCGATGGGACGGGGGAGCTGGCCGACGGGATCGCCGAGGAGGACGCGCGGGTTCACGTGATGCACCGGCCCGGCAAGATGGGGCTGGGCAGCGCCTATCTCGACGCTTTCCGCTGGGGTCTCGAGCGTGACTACGACGTCGTGCTCGAGATGGACACCGATCTCAGCCACGACCCGCGCTACCTGCCGGAGTTCCTCGCGGCGATCGAAGACGGTGCGGGTGTGGTCATCGGCTCGCGGAACATCCCAGGCGGCGGCGTCGAAGGCTGGGGCGTGGGGCGCCACGTCCTTTCGAAAGGCGGCTCGCTCTACAGCCGGACGATCCTCGGCCTCTCGGTTCGCGACCTCACGAGTGGCTACAAGGCCTTCCGCGCCGACGTGCTGCGCGCCATCGACCTCGATGACGTGCGCTCCGAGGGATATTCGTTTCAGATCGAGCTCACCTATCGCGCGCTGCGCAAGGGATTCGCGGTGAAGGAAGTCCCGATCATCTTCGTCGACCGGCGCGCGGGTCAGAGCAAGATGAGCCGGAAGATCTTCGCCGAAGCCATCCTGATGGTGTGGAAGCTCCGCCTCGATGCGCTGAGCGGGCGGTTCTGAGTCGATGACGCGCGACCCGGCGCCGGAGGTCCCGACCGACACGAGAGAGCCGAGCAAGGCCCTCGCCGGGATCGCCGCCGCGCTGCCGCTGGTGCTCTCGACAGGCTGCTGCCTGCTCGTGCCCTGGGTGGGCGCTGGCGGGCCCGACGAGGCGGTCGCCTTCGCTGAGCAGACGGGGATCGCCTTCTATCTCATCATGCTCGCCGCACCCTTCGCGGGGATCGTGGCGGGCGCGCTGATCGGCGTCGCAGGCACGGGCCGGCGGGTACCCACGGCGCTCGCGCTCTTCGCGGCGGCCTTGCCATGGCTCATCGGGCTCGCGGGCCATCGCTACGGCATGTACATGGTCGAGCAGGCGCTGAGCTTCGCAGATCCCAGCTCGCGCGCCCCGATGATCGCGCAGGGCTATGCGGAGTCGAGTGGCGCGCTCCTCTACGGCGCCGGCGTCGCCTCCGGCACGCTCCTCGGCACGAGCCTCGGGCTCGCCATCGCCGCGCTCGGCCAGCGCGCGCCGGATCGTTCTCTTTTGGGGGCGGGCATCGCGCTGCTCGCCCTTCCCTTCCTCGGGGCCGGTGGATGGCTGATGACCGTGAGCCCGATGGCGGCGAGCACCCCCATCGCCGTCGCGCTCGGCGCCACCATCGCCGCCGGCCTCGCGGGCGCTGCGGTGGGCAGCGACGCACCGAAGCACCGGAGCGCAGCGCTCGCCGTCGGCGCGGTCGCCGCGGGCTCCCTGGCCTTCGTCGCCGCGGCCGCCGCCGCCGCGACCGCCGCGCGGATGGAGGTTTTCAGCGCGTTGGCGATGGTCTCTCCGGACGCACGCATGGAGGTGCTCGTCGCCGCGGCCGAAGAGCTCGCCCCCGCGACGGCCGTCGCGCGGTGGGGGATCGTCCTCGGCGTGGTGCCACTGCTCGCCCTCGTCGGCCTGTCGGCGACGCGCAGCAAGGTGAGCGCCGGCATGGTGATCGGCGGCGTCGTGTCGGCTTTGGTGGTGCTGCTCGTGGTCGGCCTCGACGAGTACATCGTTCGCGCGGCGCCGGCAGGTCTCGCCGAGCTCGCGCGCCCGCCCTGGCGCGACCACCCGAGCTTCGAGCCCGTGCCGCTCGACGGCGCCGACGGCGGGATGGAGACGCCACCGGCCGTGCATGCGCTGGTGCTCGAAGGAAACCTGGTCCCCCTCGCGGGCCAGCCATCCGTCCCCATCGGTGCAGGTGCGGAGGCGGTCACCGCGAGCCTGCACCAGCTCGTGAGCCCCGCGGGCGGAGACCTCGACGAGCCGCCTCCCCAGACGGGCCTCCTCGGCATGCTCGGCCAAGTAGAGGGCGCCGAGACCCTCCCCTCGGCCGAGCCGAGCCTCAGCCTCGCGTTCGATCGACGCACGGACCACGCCACGCTCAGCCGTGTGATCGAATCCGCTGAAGCCGCCGGCGCGAAGTCGATCTGGTGGACGGGGCTTCCGGGAGACGTCTCCCCCGAAGGCCGCGCTGCCGTTGCAGCGCAGCTCCCCTTGGTCGCCGCGATGATTGAGCAGCCCGTGTCGGTGAAGGTTCGGCTTCCATCGTCGTTGCCGATGGCATTCGTGGCGGCCGATCCCGAGTCCTATCGGGGCACCATCGAAGCGGGAGCGACAGAGCTCACCCTCACCCCACGCCCCACCTCGTCGCGGGCTCCTCTTCGGCTCGCGCCAGACGACCTCGGCGGCCGCGTCGACTTCGCCCAGGAGCCCATCGCCTACCTGCGCGTCGCACCGGGAGCGAGCGCAGCAGACGTCTCGCGCTTCGTGGGCCTGGCGAAGGCGCGCGGCTTCACCCCGGCGCTCTATCTGGGCGAGCTACCGCCCGCGGATGCTGCGGCGGGCGTGCTCGGTCTGCTCCAGGGGAACCCGGACGCGGTGGCGGAAGCGGAGGAAACGCTCGAAGCGCTCCTCGGGAACGGCGGCGTCATCGGGCTCGCGGACCTCGGCGGGATCGGCTCCAGCGGCGGCACCCCGACCATGCGGCCTCCCAGCGACGACCGGCCCACCCCGCGCGTTCGCACCGGCTCGAGCGCGGTCCAGGGCTCTCTGAGCCCCGAGGTCATTCGCCGCGTGATTCGCCGGCACATCAACGAAGCGCGCTACTGCTACGAGCGGGCGCTGGCACAGAGCCCGAACCTCGCGGGCCGGGTGACCGTCTCCTTCGTGGTCGGGGCGAGCGGCTCGGTCACCAGCGCCACGGTCGATGGCTCCACTCTCGGAAACGAATCCGTGGAGTCGTGTTTGGTCGCGGCGGTGCGGCGTTGGACCTTCCCCGCTCCGGAGGGCGGCGGCGAGGTGCGCGTCGCCTATCCCTTCCAGTTCGAAGCGGCCAACTGACCCCGGCTCAGAGCCGTAGGATCAGCTCGGCCGCCACGTTGAGCGACACCGCCGTGCGGTCCGGAAGGATCCAGAAGGTCGGAGCGAGCAGGTCGAAGCCCAACTCGAAGCGACTCGAGAGCGGAATGTTGATCCCCGCCGAGAGCCGGATCACGGGCCCGTTGAAGGGCAGATAGCCCAGGTGAACGCGGAGCGGGATCGAGATGTCGCTCGAAGAGGAGATCCGGATCCGATCCTCGGCCATGATCGAGAAGTAGATGTTGTCGGCGCGGCCGCCCTTGCCTGCGAGGTTGGCGTAGGCGAAGTAGACGCCGAAGAGGATGGCGCGGGAGACCCGGAAGTCGACGCGCGCGCCGACCAGGTGATTGTAGAAGCCCTGCTGCGAGGTCCCGATGGCCCCTTCGGTCTGTAGGACCAGATGCCAGCGATACTTCATGGCTTCTTCGGTGCGACGGCGATCCTCCTCTTCGCGCGCACGCCGCTCGGCCTCTTCCTGCTCGCGGGCCAGGCGCTCTTCTTCGGTCTCCTGCGGCGCCTGCGTCATCCCCTGCGAGAAGTTGGTTGCCCCGCCGGCGGTGGGCGTGCCTGGTTGCCAGGCGTCGGGCGGTGGCAGCGCCTCGCGGAGCAGTTGATCCACCACCGCGTGCAGATCCGACGCGCCCGCGTTTCCGCGCGAGATGAAGGGGCCGCTGTTGTCGAGGCTGGCGACGGTGATCTCGATGACGTAGACGCCCCCGTGCGCCCACACCCGGGCGAAGGCGCCACGCTGCGACTGGCTCGCGTAGCTGACGCGCCACAGATCGGCCGGGCTCGGTGGATAGGGCATCTGAAGGCTCTGGGCGGCCTGCACCGTCGCCTCCGGCGACACCACCGTGTAGCCCATGGCCGCGCCGGTCGCGCGCATCTGATCCGAGACGTGACGACCGACCACCGGATCGATGCCGTAGGGCGCGGCGTCGATGACGATGAGCTGGAGCTGGTTCACGGGCTGCGTGTCGCCAGGGGGCGTTTCGCCCTCGGCGGGCGTTCCCTCGCCCTCACCCGCGGCGGGCGTGCCCTCGCCCTCGCCTTCGGCGGGCGTGCCTTGGCCTTCGGCACCCGTCCCCTCCCCTTCGCCACTCGCGCCTCCAGCGGCCGGCGTGGTCTCCTCCCCCGCGGCGCCGCCTTCGGCGCCCTCCTGCGGCTGCCCGGCTGGAGGCGTCCCGCCCGGCGGAGGCGGCGGCGCGCCGAGCCCGCCCGCCTGGGCGAAGGCGACGCTCGACGTGGCGAGCAGAGCGAGAGCGATCGAGAGATGGGCGCAGCGCCTCACGGCGAGGAGCATATCAGAAGGGCGCGGCGCGCAGCTCCTCGGCCGCACGCTCGGGTAGAACCGTCACCACCTCGATCCCCGAGCCCAGCTCGAAACCGGCGTGACCGCCCCGCCGCGGCAGCACGTCCACATACCAGAAGGCGCCGGCGTGGCTCTGCGCCCCCACCGGCGGCGACTCGAAGAGGATGTTGTAGGGCGCGTCGCCGGTCGCCGCCCTCACCCGGACGAGGGCGCGCCCCAGAGCCTCGGCGAGGGCGGCGATGGTGTCGTCCGTGACGCCGCCGAAGCCTCCTCGCGCGCCGAGCATCGCGATGCGCAGGTGATGGTTCTGGCGCGCCGCGAAGGGGACGAACGACACGAAGCCGCGACGCTCTTCGATGACGCGAAGCTCGGCGCGGAGCTCGGCCTTCACCATCGTGTCGAGGAGCGACTCGCCGGCCTCGTCGTGGTGGGCACGGGCGAGGGCCTGGCGCCTCGCCTGCCGCGGCGCGACGACCGGGACGGCGACCACCTGGCCATGAGGGTGCGGCTGGGACGAGCCCGCGCGGCGGCCGCGGTTGCGGAAAGCGGCCACCGACGCCACGCCTTCCATGGACGAGAGCGCCGCGACGCGGTCTCGGTAGGTGCGAAGGACCGCTGCCAGATGCGCGTCGTCGTAGTCGGGCATGTCCACGTCGTGCGCGCGGTGCTCCACCACCACTTCGTGCATGCCGCGCGCCGCCTCGAGCACGCCACCCGTCACCGGCTCCACCTCGGCGCCCTCACTCGCGAGGGGATAGATGTTCTTCACCACGCGCACCTGCCAGGGTCCCGACGCGGGCGTCTGGGCGATTGTCTCCTCGGTGTCCGACTCGTGGCCGGGGCAGAAGGGACAGCGGCCTGCGATCTGCGGCATCTCTGCAGGCCGGGTGCGGGGCTTGTAGGCCTTGCGCCGTCCGGGGGTCACCGCGATGAACTCCCCACTCAGCGGATCGAGGCGATAGCCGTCCTCGGACTTCAAGGGTCGAGCTCTCCGAGGCGCTTCTTCTGCACCTTCCCCATCGCGTTGCGCGGCAGCGCCTCGACGAAGCGGATCTGCCGGGGACGCTTGTGGGGTGCGAGGGCATTGGCGACGGCACGGATCAGCGCGTCGGCGTCGGGAGGCGCGGCCGCGTCGCGCGGCACCACGTACGCCACGATGCGCTGCCCGAGATCCTCATCGGGCACGCCGGTGACGGCTGCCTCGGCCACCCCCACCTCCTCGAGGAGCGCCGCCTCCACCTCGCCAGCGCCGACCTTGAAGCCGCCGGTCTTGATCAGAATCGGTGGCGCGCCGCCCGACGATGCGCAGGACGCCGTCCTCGGTCATGGTGGCGAGGTCTCCGGTGTAGAACCAGCCGTCGTCGTCCCGCACCTTGGCGGTGGCCTCGGGGTCGTCGAGGTAGCCCGCGAAGACCGACGGCCCGCGCACCGCCACCTCTCCGATGGTCGCGTCGTCTCGCGCGTCCATCGGCTGACGCGCGTCGTCGACGAGCCGGAGCTGGACGCCCGGAACCGGCGGGCCCACGTAGCCCGGCCTCGGCGCGTCGTGATGAACGGCCGTGTTGATCAGGGTTTCGGTGAGGCCATAGCGCTCGATGACCTTCCGGCCGGTGATCGCCTCCATGCGCCGATGCTCGCGGACGGGCAGACCCGCCGACCCGCTGATGAGCAGGCGCGCGCCCGCCAGCGTCGACGCGATCGAAGCGTCGGCCTCCGCGGCTTCCACCAGTCGGTGGTACATCGTGGGAACCGCGAAGAGCATCGTCCCGCCTGCCGAGAGAGCCCCGGCGACCCTCTCCGGCGAAAAGCGCGGCACCCAGTGGAGATGACCCCCGACGCGACGGCTCCCGAAGAGCCCGAGGATCAGCCCGTGGACGTGGAAGAGCGGCAGGGCGTGCACCACGGTGTCTCGTGGCGTCCAGGCCCAGGCGGCGGCCAGGCCGTCGATGTTCGCGGCGGCGTTCTTCGCCGTGAGCACGGCGCCCTTGGGCGGGCCGGTGGTGCCGGAGGTGTAGAGGATCAGTAGAGGCGCGTCGTCGGCATCCCGCACGGAGAGCCGAGGCTCGCCCGCGGTGTCGACCGTCGCCTCGACCACCGAATGATCGGGGGTGCGCGAAGCGCTCGCGGGGCTGGTGGCCACCACCAGCTTGGGCTTCGCGTGACGAAGGATGTGGGCGAGCTCGCGCTCGCCCAGGGACGCGTTGAGCGGGACGCTCACGATGCCCGCCGCGGCATTGCCGAGGAGGGCTACCGGCGTCTCGAGGGTGCGCTCGGTCCAGACCGCGACACGGTCACCGGGCGACACTCCCGCCGACGAGAGCCGTTCGAAGTGACGCGACAGAGCGCGCGCCAGCTCACCGTGCGTCAGCGTCCGATCTTCGACGCTGAGCGCCGGACGATCGGGGCTGACGTTCGGGAAGAGCGCGCCGCTCATCGGAGCAGGCTAGTCGCCCAGGGACATCACGGTGACAGGCGCGTCACGCCGATCGCGAGTTGTGTCGCCGAGCTGCATCTTGCTGTTGTAGCCCCAGCACACGACGTCGCCGGTCATGCGGATCGCGCACGCGTGACGCCAGCCGAGGCCGATGGTGACGGCGTCGGTGAGACCGGAGACCGGCGAGATGTCCCAGGAGCAGTCGGTTCCCATCGGACCGCAGCACCCGGTGGCCGCGCCACCACAGTCGCCGCCGTGATCCAAGCTGCCATCGCCGATCTGGCCCTCCTGGTTGTCGCCGAAGCAGGAGACCGCGCCGGAGGTGTACAGGAGGCAGGTGAAGACCGCGCCGGCGTCGAGCGCGGCGACATCACCCGTGTCGGTGATCTGCACGGGCACGCTGGACGCGTCCAGGTTGCCCAGGCCCAGCTGGCCGTAGTTGTTGGCGCCCCAGCAATAGGCGTTGTTGTCGCTGCCGAGGGCACAAGCATGGCCGGCGCCCAACTTGATGTCGGAGAAGGTGATGCCGTCGGGCATCGTGACCTCCACCGGCGTGAGGCTGCAGTCGTACATGGCGACCGAGCCCATGCAGCCGCCCATGTGGGCATCGACGCCGTCGCCGAGCTGACCCGAGTCGTTGTTGCCCCAGCACCAGGCGGAACCGCCAGCGAGCCCGCAGGTGAAGTCCGAGGCGGCGCCGGCCTCGACGATCTCCATGTCGGTGGGCATCGGGACCGTGTAGGCGGTGCGGGCGTCGACCTTGGTGCCGTCGCCAATCTGACCCGATTGGTTGAGACCGATGCAGACCGCCTGCCCCGCGGCGACGCCACAGGTGTGATCGAATCCGTCGCTGATGGTCTCGACGGAGTCGAGGCCGCTCCGCGCCTCCGGGGTGTAGCGCTTGGGGGGCTCACCGCCGGTCGCCGGCGCCACGCTCTGCTGGCCCCAGCACCAGGCGCCACCGCTCGAACGCAGAGCGCAGTTCTCGATCCCGCCACGCGAGCTCAGCGCGGTCGCGTCGTCGATGACGGCCACCTGCACCGGGGGCGAGCAGTCGGGAACGTCCCCACCTTCCATCATCCCGCACTGCATGCCGTGGCGCATGCGGCCGTCGCCGAGAGCGCCGTTGATGTTGCCGCCCCAACACCAGATGGTGCCGTTGGCGCGAAGCGCGCAGCTGTGGGTTGCGCCCGCCACGACGTCGATGAACTCACAGTCCGTCTCACAGCCGGGAACCGTGCTGTCCATGGCGGAATCCATGGCGCCGGTATCGGTGCCGGTGTCGGTGGGCGGAGTGGTGTCGGCGGCGTCGCCACCACCGTCCGTGGGGCCGGTGTCGGAGGCCCCATCATCCCCGCAGGCGGCGAGGGTGAGGGCGATGGCGGAGAAAATGAGCAAAGAATGGGCGCGCATGAATTCCTCAGTGAGAAGGCCGGCAACCTACATGTGGACGGGGGGTGGGGCAAGGCGACGAACTTGCACTCTCAGGAAAGGGAAATATCTTTGATTTCGTGGGCTCTCGTCTTCGACTCCTCGGCCTCCTATCGGCCATCGTCCTTTCGGTCCTCGCGATCGGGGGTCGGGGAATGGCCGACGACGACAGTCCGGGCCAGACGCCCGAGTGCATCGCCTACCACGGGGAGGCCCGTTATCGGGGCCTCGGATACAACCACGTGGTGGTGATCGAGAGCAGCTGCCGCGAGGCCGCTCATTGCCTCGTCTCCACCGACGTGGACCCCCAGCAGCACGCGGTGGACGTGGCGGGCGGAGCGACCGAAGAGGTGGTCACGCGCCGCGGCTCGCCGGCGCGCGCGTTCACGCCGTCGGTCACCTGCTCTCTGAGGTGAGCTCCTTGCTTCCGCAGAGGGCGGCCGGCCGTTATCGCATCGTGGGCCGCATCGCCACCGGCGGGATGGGCGAGGTCTATCAAGCGGTGATGGAGTCGTTGGGCGTCGAGAAGCCGGTGGCGCTGAAGGTGGTGCGGCCCGCGCTCTCGATGGACGAGGCGATGGAGCGCCTCTTCGTCGAGGAGGCGAAGGTGGCGATGAGCCTGAGCCACGCCAATGTGGTCACCGCCTTCGACGTGGGGCGCATCGACGAGCGGTGGTTTCTGGCGATGGAGTTCGTCGACGGGATCGATCTCGCGGATCTGATCTCGATCTGCTTCGACCGCCTGGCGCAACCCATCCCGCACCGCCACGCCATCTTGATCGCCGTCGAGGCACTCAAGGGCCTCGACTACGCGCATCGGCGAACGTCCGGTGAAGGCGAGCCTCTGTCGATCGTCCATCGCGACGTCTCGCCGGGCAATCTGCTGATCTCCTTCGAGGGCGAGGTGAAGGTCGCCGACTTCGGCATCGCCAAGAGCACGATGAAGGACAGCGCGTCGATCGCGGGCGAGGTGAAGGGGAAGCTGCCCTACATGGCGCCCGAGCAGCTGCGCGGAGAGGTGGTGGACCCGCGGGCCGACCTCTATTCGCTGGGCGCGGTGCTCTACGAGATGCTGACGGGGCGACCGCCGATCGCCGAGGACGACCCTTCCTCGATCCCGGCCATCCTCGAGGGCCGCTTTCCGCGCCCCCGCGAGCTCACGAGCGCGATCGCGGAGGAGCTCGAGTCCATCGTGATGCGCGCGCTCGCCCCCGACCCCGCGGACCGCCATCCTTCCGCTGCAGCGATGCGCCAGGAGCTCGAGCGTCACGCGATGAAGCGCGCGTTCCTCTTGTCGACGGCCGACCTGGCGGACTTCGTGCGCACCGTCGTCGACGAGGAGCGCCAGCAGCTGGTGACGCTTCGGTCGGGGATGACGGTTCGGATGAACAACATCTCATTCGCTCCCACCGAGCTGGCGATGCCGGCCATCCCCGCGCAACAGAACGACACCGGCGCGGCCTTCGACGCCCTTCTGGGCATGCAGCTCGCGCCCGTCCCCACCGACGAGCCCTTCAGCGTCTATCGAACCGCCGAGAGCGCGGCTCTGGCCCCCCCCGTGAACGAAGCACGACCGGAGCCGGCCCCCCAGCCCGAACCGACGCCGAAGTGGAGCCAGGAGCGTGAGCAGGACGCTCCGCGTCTGCCGCCGAGTGGCCGCGGTCGGCTCTACGCCGCGCTGACTCTGGTGCTGGTGGCGCTCGCGGCGATGACCCTCTTCGTGGCGAGGACGTGGGGGGAGGCCGAGGCCGAGGCGTTGGCCGTGCCGGGGGCGAGATCGGAGGCGGAGACGGTTCCTGCGGACCACGCGGACGAACCCCACCGGGGTGAAGGGCCACGGCCGGATATCCAACGAGAGGGGCCTCTGCCGACTGCGTCCACACCGAATGCGGGAATGGGAACGGGAACGGGAACGGGAACGGAAATGGGAGGTCGGCGCGCTGAGGTGCGCGGCGCCCGGGAGACGGGGCTCCTCGACATCAACACCAACCCGTGGTCGACGGTCTTCGTCGACGGACGACCCATCGGCACCACCCCGATCCAGGGATACGAAGTCTCGGCGGGGCGGCATCGCTTGCGCTTCGAGAACCCCTCGCTCAGCGCGCCGGGGAGCGCCGTGGTAGAGGTCGGTGCGGGGGCCCGGGAGCGGGTCATCGAAGACCTGCGATGAGCACCTCCACGCGCATTCTCGAGATCGACGGTCGGCCGCAGCGCGTCATGCGGAGGATCGCGCTCGAGATTCGGGAGCCGGGCGCGGAGCCGCGCGTGCAGACCATCATCGAGCCGCGCGTGAAGATCGGATCCCGCGAGGGGAACGAAGTGGAGATCGCCGACGACGCTGTGAGCCGCTTCCACTGCGAGCTCGTCGTCGAGGACGACGGCTACCGCCTTCGCGATCTCGAGAGCACCAACGGCACCTTCATCGACGATCACCGCGTGGTGGATGCATACGCGCGCGTCGGCTCCACCATCCGCATCGGAAACACCACGCTCCGGCTCGCGCAACAGGCCGGCGAGGCGGAAGTCCCCGCCGCCGTCGCCGACCGTTTCGGTCGGGTCTACGGCAAGAGCGTCGCCATGCGAGAGCTCTTCGCCACACTCGCGCGGGCCGCACCGAGCGACGCGACCATCCTGATCGAGGGCGAGACCGGCACCGGCAAGGAAGTGGTCGCCCGCGCCATCCACGAGAAGAGCCGACGCGCCAGAGGTCCCTTCGTGGTGCTCGACTGCGCGGCGGCCGCGGCGAACCTCGTCGAGAGCGAGCTCTTCGGTCACGAGAAGGGCGCGTTCACTGGCGCCACCGCGCGGCGCATCGGTCGCCTCGAAGAGGCCGAAGGTGGGACGCTCTTCATCGACGAGCTCGGCGAGCTCCCCCTCGAGCTCCAGCCCAAGCTCCTGCGTGCCCTTCAGGAGCGCTCGGTGCGCCGCGTCGGCGGGCGGGACACCATCGGGGTGGACATTCGCATCCTCGCCGCGACCAACCGCGACCTCGGCCGCGAGATCAACCGCGGCGCGTTTCGCGAGGACCTCTACTACCGCCTCGCCGTCGTGCGCGTGGCGCTCCCTCCCCTTCGCTCGCGGCGCGAGGACGTGCGCGGCCTCACCGAGCACTTCATCCGCCGCGCCTACCGTCTCGATCCCGCTCGCGCAGCGCGCACTCTCGCAGGCATCTCCGAGACCAACTGGCAGGCGCTCGAGGCGCACCCGTGGCCGGGGAACGTTCGGCAGCTCGAAAACGTGATCGCGCGCACTCTCGCGCTGAGCGCGGGCGAATCCGTGGACGCGATCGGGGTCCCGACTGTGCCGCGTAAGGCAGCGCACATTGGTGATGTGGATCACGGCTCGGGCATCGATCTCGATCGCCCCTTCGCCGATCTCAAAGCGGAAGTGATCGCGTCCTTCGAAGAGGCGTATCTCGAAGGACAGCTCGCCCGACACGACGGGAACTTCTCCCGAGCGGCTTCGGCGGCGGGAATGGACCGCATGTACTTCAAACGGGTGCTGAAGAAGTACCGCTGATATGATGTTTGCCGGACATGGCTGACGACGAGCTCCCGAGTATCTTCGGCTCCATCTCGGCGCTGAAGGCGGTGACGCCTGCATCGGAGGGTCCGCAGCCCGGCGAAGTGAGAGCGGACGCGGAGCTCGTCGAGCGGCTCAGCACCGGCCTGCTCGGCTATTGCTTCCGCGGCCAGCTCCGCTCGGAAGAGGTCGCGGTGCACGTGCTCGGAGCGCGCGTGACGCAGGAGGCCAAGGGCACATTCGAGCAGCGACTCGACGCCTTCGTGTCGGCGCTCCGCGGCAAGAGCCCCGCGAACGTCGCCAAGCCGGTGTCTCTCGCTGCCGACCGAACGGCTTTCACCACGCGCCTCTGCACGGGGGGAAGCCTCGCAGACGAACGGTCTTGGGAGCTCGGACAGAAGCTCGTCGTCTTCGCGACCGTGGCGGAGGCGGTCGAGCACCTGCACGACGCGGGGATCACCCACGGCGCCCTCAGCCCGGCCGCCGTCCTCCTCGACGAAGACGGCACCCCGTGGATCGCGGGCGCCTCCGGTACGAACCTCCTCCTCGGTACCTCCGGTGACTCCGCCGACCCCAATGCCTTTCACACCTACGCGTCGCCCGAAGCCAAGGTCGGCGACCAAATCGATCCCCGCTCGGACGTCTTCTCACTCGGCCGCGTGCTCTATTTCCTCCTCTGTGGCCGCCATCGGCTCCTGGCGGGCGAAGATCTGTTGCCGCTCGAGGAGCTGAAGGACAGCCCCGAGGGGCTGGTGCGGATTGTGCGCAAGTGCACGCGACTCGACCCGGCCGACCGATACCAGACCGTCAAGCAGCTCCTCACAGACCTGGTGCGGTATCACCAGCACGACTCCGTCGGCGTCGCGCATCCGGACGTGTCGGGGAAGCTGGTGGACGAAGCGTCGGTCGAGCCGTTGCTGATCGATTTCGATCCACGGAAGACCGAGCGCGTGCCGCCGGTGATCCTCGACGACCCTCAGTCCGCACCCGCGCTCGATGCGCTGGAGCGCGCGGACTCGAGCGCGGCGTCCTCGAACCCGGCCGCTCAGAAGAAGCAGCGCACGAAGGCGAAAGGCCGTAAGGGCACGACCTCCTCGGAGATCGCAGTAGCGGCGGGCGCCAGCCTGGTTCTGCTCGGTATCTTCGCGTCGTTCCTCGGGGGCGACAACGGGATGGTGATAGGTCCCGTGATCGCGCTGGTGGGCGCGGGGGTGGTGGCGATGGGCCTCGCGCGCCGCCTCAGGTGACCGGCTCGACCGTGTGTCCGGCCGACTTCCAGGCGTCGATGCCGCCCTCGAGATTCAGGGCCGCGTCGAGGCCCTGGGAGTGAGCCCGCTCGGTAGCCATGGCCGACCGCTCCCCGAAAGCGCAGTAGAAGACGACCGGCCCCTCGTGGCGCTCCATCAACTTGCGGAGCGTTCCTCCCGACGAGAGCCCGGCCTCGAGCTCGCCGTAGGGAAAGTGCACCGCGCCTACGAGCGCGCCGTGACGCTTCCTCTCCGACGCCTCGCGCAGGTCCACGAAGAGCACGTCGTCCTTCACGTCCACCGCGCTGTCCACGTCGATCGACCAGCCGCGCGCGCGTAGGTCCGCCTGACTCAGCCCGATCCGAACGTTGGCAGGGACCGCGACGTCCATCATCTTCGGGTTGGGCAGGTCGAGGTTGTTCATCAGCTCGACGTACTCGTCGACGGAGCTCACCTGAAGCCGGGGATTGAACCGCCGCTCTTCGGCGATGGTGCTGACGGTGTCTCCCTTGTAGTCGTGCGCCGGATAGACCTGGGTGTCGTCAGGCAGCTTCAGCAGCCGCTCGAAGAGCGAGTGATACTGCGCCCGCGGATCACCGTTCTGGAAGTCGGTACGCCCCGTACCGCGTATCAGCAGCGTGTCGCCGGTGAACACGCGGTCGTTCATGCGAAAGCTGTAACTGTCGTCGGTGTGGCCTGGCGTGTACATCGCTTCGATCCGAACGCCGTCACAGGTCACGCCGTCTCCGTCGCTGACGCGCACGCTCACCACGTCCACGGCGCTCTCGGCGCCCATCACCGTCACGCACCTGGTGTGATCCCGGAGCGCGCCGAGGCCGGTCACGTGATCGGCATGCACGTGGGTATCCACCGCCTTCACCAGGCGGAGCTCGAGCTCCTCGAGGAGCTTCAGGTAGCGATCGACGTTCCTCAGAACGGGATCGATCAAGATCGCCTCGCGGCCGGGCGCGGAAGCCAGGAGGTAGGTGTAGGTGCAGGACTCGCGGTCGAAGAGCTGGCGGAAGAGCATCGGGCCTCGGAGCGTACACCCGAAGCGCCGCCCCGATCCCGCCCATCGGGTTCACGGGCGCATCGATCCGCTTGCGCGAGGCCCGCCTTTGGGAGGATCCTCGGGACGTGAAGAAGAAGCATCTCGCCCCCATGGCGATCGGTCTCCTGGTACTGACCCTCGGCGCCTGCGGAGACGATGATGCGCCACCGATGGATTCGGGCATGGATGCGGCGCTCGACACCGCGCCGCCCGACACCGGCAGCCCCGACACCAGCGCCGACACCTCACCCGAAGCCAGCCCCTGCGGCGCCGACTGCGGCACCGCTGGCGATCTGTGTTGCCCCGCGGGCCTCGGATGGGAGTGCGTGACCGCGACCAGCGAGGGTGAATGCCCGCTGCCCGACCTGACCGTCCTCCCCGACCGCGCCATGGAGACCGCCCACGTGGAGTGGGCCTACTTCGAGCCCGATCACTGTGCGGTGGTCGAAGGCTGCGTGAGCGAGTCGGGTTGGCGCCGGCTGCTCCGCTTCGACACCGTGACACCCAACATCGGCACCGGGGACCTGCACCTGGGCGCGCCGAGCGACGACAACCCCTCCTTCGTCTACTCGGACTGTCACATGCACTACCACTTCAACGGCTACGCCGACTACACCCTCAGGGACGCGAGCGGGACCGAGGTGGGCTTCGGGCACAAGCAGGCGTTCTGCCTCCTCGACTCCGAGCAGTACATCACCGACGACCCGACGGTGCGGCGCACCGAACAGTACGATTGCGACAATCAGGGCATCCAGCGGGGATGGGCCGACAACTACGACGCGAGCCTCGACTGTCAGTGGGTCGACGTCACCGACGTGGCACCGGGCGACTACACGCTGCGCCTCGCGCTCAACGAGACGATGATCCTCACCGAGCTCGACTACACCAACAACGTCGCCGAGATCCCGGTGACCATCGCGCCCGACATGCCCGATCCGGACCCCACCCTGACCTGCGAAGGCATCCAGACCGGCGTGTGGCGCAACTGCGGCTTCGCCATCGAAGGGACGGCGGGCCGGACCTGTACGCCCGGCGAGCGGATCGGCGTCGGTTGCGGGATGGGCTGCATGCTCGGCACCTGCGTCGGCGACACCGTGCTCCGCGTCTGTGAGGGCACCGAGCCCTGCGGCTCGCGCACCGCGCTGGCCAACGACGATGACGGCTGCGGCGACTACTGCAGCTACGCGGAGTTCGATTGCCCGACGAGCGGCACCTACACGGTCCTGACCGGAGGGTGGGGATCCGGACGTGGATGCCACCTGCACCGTGGGCGTGACCACCGTGACTCCGTAGGCCGAGAGGCCCGGGGTATCGCGTTCGAATCCGCCCCGCCGGCCATGGGATAGAATCCGTCGCACGTGAGGACGTCGTACGAACCAGGCAGTGTTCTCGACGGTCGCTACCGGCTGCTCGAGCCGATTGGCGAGGGCGGCATGGGGACGGTCTATCGCGCGACCCACCTCAAGCTCGAACGCCCGGTGGCGGTCAAGGTGCTGCTGCCCGAGTTCGGCGAGAGCGAGGAGCTGCGCCTGCGCTTCGAGCGCGAGGCCAAGAACCACGCCGCGATGGCCCACCCGCACATCGTCACGGTCACCGACTATGGCCTCGTCGACAACGTGCCCTACCTGGTGATGGAGCTCCTCGAGGGGAAGCCCTCGACGAGGTGATCGCGCAGGGCGCGCCCCTCGATCCCGGGCGCGTTCGGCTCATCTTCGAGCAGACGCTTCGCGCGCTCTCCTTCGCTCACAGCAAGGGCCTGGCCCATCGCGACCTCAAACCGGCCAACGTGTTCCTGCAGCGCATGAGCGACGCGCCGGTGCACGTGAAGCTCCTCGACTTCGGTCTCGCCAAGTTCGTCGCGGGGGAGCGCGTGGGTCGCGCGGGACCGGCGCTGACCAAGACCGGCACCATCGTGGGAACACCGGCCTACATGTCCCCGGAGCAGGGGACCGGTCAGGGGGGTGAGGCGCCGAGCGACGTCTACAGCGCCGGAATCGTCCTCTTCGAGATGCTCACCGGAGAGCGGCCCTATCGCGGGGAGCCGGTCGACTTGATCCGACACCACCTCGTGACGCCCCTGCCTTCGAATCGACCGCGTCTGCCCGGGCCTGTCGGCATCACCGGCGCTCGTCGCCTTCCTCGAAAAGGCCACCGCCAAGGAGGCCGGCGAGCGGTTCGCGAACGCAGGCGAGATGCTGGAGGCGTTCTGCCGACTCGAGACCCTCGTCACCGGGACGCCGGTGCCGAAAGGCGACATGGCGCGGCCCAGCCGCGCGCCCACCGCGGCGGGACGGCCGGCTCCCCACGCGGCCTCGGATCCCGCGCACGCGCCGACGGCCATCGCCGACACCGGGCAGAGCTCGGCGGCCGCCACCGACGTGGCGAAGCGCCCGTCGCGCCGCGGCCTGTCGCTGATCGCGCTGGGTGCGGCGGCGACCGTGCTCGCGGGGCTGACGGTCGCGGCGCTCTTCGTGATCAACCTCGTCGGCGAGGACGAAGCGACCGCGGCGCCGATGGCGAACGGCGGGGACGAAGCGCCGGTCACGCCGCCGGCCGTCCCCCGCCTGCAGCGCATGGCGACGACGGCACCGTCACCCGGTCCGCGGAGGCCGGGGAAGAGACCGCCGAGGAGGACGACGGGTTCGAGGGCGCCATCGCCCGTGTGGCGGAAGCGCTGGCGGGTGAGGAAGAGCAGGACACGGCCGAGGAGCCGGTCCCAACCGTCGCACCGGCCGTCGAGGCGAACGGCAATCCCTGGGAGCCGCCCGTCCCGCGGACTCTCGCTTCGATCCGCCGCGCCATCCGCAGCGGCCGCGAGATGAGCAACTCGGCTCACCGAACGCTGCGCCGCTACGCCCAGCGCAACCGCGACGACGCGCGGGTCTTTCTCCTGCTCGGCCACGGGTACTACTCGCGCGGCTGGCGACCTGACGCCATCGAGCGCTACGAGCGCGCCTACAGCCTCGACCCCAACGTGAAGAACGACCCGCTGATGAGCCGAAACCTCGCGCTCCTCTCCGGCCACGGCCACGTCGGCCGGCAGGCCCAACGCCTCTTGACCACGGTCTACGGCGCCGAGTCACGGCACGTGGTGGACGAAGCCCTCGCCGGCGACGCGCTCGATGGGGACGAGCGAGAGCGGCTGAGGGCGTTCCGGGATTCACTCTGAGCCGAGGACGCCCTCAGTCCACCGCCCCCACGTCGGTCCACAACGCTTCGAGGATGAGATCACTCTCCTCTTGTTGGAGCTTCGCGATTCGCGCGCTGAGCTTGCGAACGCCGTGGAGCGTGAGCGATTCGCTCTCGCGCAGGCGTTCGCACTCCTCCGCGAGCGACGCGTAGCGCTCACGCACCCGCTCGAGGCGCCGGGCATGGCGGCCCGTCGACAGGGCCACGTCGAGGTACGGCTCGGCCGTGCTCATCGACGAGAGGTGCTCGGCGATGGCCTCCTCGACGGCGACCAGGAGCGTGCGAACGCGATCCGGCTCTGCGTAGACCGCTTCGTCGAGCTCCGCGAGGGCCTCGTCCAGAGGTGGGGGCCCACCGTCAATCGCCCAATCGCCCACCGGCGCGATCGTCCCTTTCGCCAACTCCGACCAGTCGAGTCCTACCAAGCTCTCCATCGTTTCCTCCTTTCTCGTTCGCGGTCGATTCACGCCCCGGCCCTCGTTTCGACGTGCTCCTCGGTCGAAAGCACAGGTGACCCGAGAGCGGGGCCGGGGGCCACCCCGGCCTCGGCCGGGGCCCTCGTCGTGTTTCGAGCGTCGGCGAGCGCCAACACGCGCCCGCCCCAGAAGCGTGACCACCGCGCGCGGCCGCGGCTGACGCCGCGCGCGCGAGCACCGTGGCTCTCCACGACGCGCATCCAGGCGTCTTCGCCCCGCGCGACACGATCGAGCGTCCGCCCGGCGAGGGCCTCGTCCCCGACCGCTTCGGCAACCGCAGACGCGATGGAGGCGACGGAACGTCAGGCCCTCTTCCGGCACCTCGAGATCTGCGGGGACCAGGACCTCCGTATCCCGAATCGGCACCGAAACGAGGTCGCTCGGCCGCACCACGCGGCCAACGCGCACGATGGTGTAGGTCACCCCTGCCCGACGGATCTCCGTGAGCTCCTTCGCCCCCTCTGGGGCGGCCGTGACCCAGATCAGTTGCGGCCGAGCCGGCGAAGCGCACGCCGAGAGGGCCTCCGCGAGCAGAGCGTCGTCTCCCGGCATGGGAGGGGCATCTGCGAGGGTAGGGAGACTGGGTATGGCGACGATGTGCGAGGGTCGCGCCTCCCAGGCATGGTCGATCAGATCGCCGTCGGTGCTGCCGCTGGCGACGATCTGCGAGACGACGCCCTGCTCGCGGAGGGCCTCGGTCACGGGGGCAGGGATGAATGGCTGTCGCGTGGTGACGAGAACCATGGTCCGAACCTCTCAGGTGTCGTTTCTGGGCTGAATTCACCGCTAATCATGCCTCTCTCGGGTGTCAACAGCCCCAAAGCATGGTCGCTTCGCGAGCGCGCCCGGGACCCACGGCCGTCGTGACACGTGGCAAGCTCCCGCCCCATGCAGGCCCCCACCAGCGGCGACTCGCGCAGCCCTTGGTGGTCACTGCTCGCGGTCGCGATCGGGCAATTCATGGTGGTGGTGGACGTCACCATCGTGAACATCGCGCTGCCGACGATGGCGGTGGACCTGCACGCCACGGTGCCGGACCTCGAGTGGACGGTCATCGCCTACTCGCTGACGATGATCGGGCTCGTGCCGACCCTGGGCAGGCTCTCCGACGTCTTCGGGCGCAAGCGCCTCTACATCGTCGGCCTGGGCGCCTTCGGCTCGGCGAGCCTTCTCGCGGCGGCGAGCGGCAGCATCCCCATGCTCATCGGAGCGCGCGTGGCGCAGGCCGTCGGCGGGGCGCTGATCACGAGCAACACGCTGGCGATCTTGAGTGACGTCTTCCCCGCCGGGAAGCGCGGAGTCGCCATGGGCGTCCAGTCGATCCTCATCAGCGGCGGGGCGGCGATCGGCCCGGTCCTCGGGGGCTTCCTGGTGACGCGCTTGTCGTGGCACGCGATCTTCTGGGTCAACGTGCCGGTGGCGATCGTGGGCTCGCTCCTCGCGTGGCGAGTGCTCCCCGCGCTCGCGCCGAGCGCCGAACAGCGCCACATCGACTGGTTCGGCGCGGCACTCCTTCTGGTCGGCCTGGTGGGCGTACTGATGGCGGTGAGCCGTGGCCCCGAGTGGGGTTGGACGAACGGCGCCACGATCACGGCCGCCGGGATCGGCGTCGTCGCCCTCGCCTCCTTCACCTGGTGGCAGTCACGGGCGCCGGCACCCATCGTCGATCCCGCGCTGCTGTCCATCCGTCCCTTCGTCGCCGGACAGATCGCCGGGCTGCTCGGCACCATGTCGCTGGTGTCGATGGTCTTCTCGCTTCCCTTCTATTGGGTAGCGCTCCGCGGGCAGACCACCGAACAGGCGGGGCTCTACATGCTCCCGCTGCCGCTCTCGATCATGCTGACCTCCCCCATCGCCGGGCGCCTCTCCGATCGCATCGGGTCGCGCGGCCTCACGACGATGGGCCTAATCCTCGCGGGGTGCGCAGCGGGTCTGCTTTCACGGGTGGATGCCAGCACGTCCGTTCCGAACGTCCTGTGGCGCGTCGCGCTCATCGGTCTGGGCCTCGGTTCCTTCCTGGCGCCGAACAACAACGCCATCATGAACGCAGCGCCCGCGCGCGATCGCGGCGTCGCCAGCGGTCTGATCGCCCTCTTCCGCTTCCTCGGACAGTCGTCGGGGATCGTGCTCGCCGGCACCATCCTCGCCCACTTCGTCACCGATGGAAGCATCGGGACGCTCGCTCACGTTCCACGGAGCGCCGACGCCGAAGCCCTCGCCCGCGGCTTTCACACCGTGTGCCTCGCGGTCATCCCCGTCGCGACGCTGGGGGCGCTGGCGTCGCTCTCCCGCGGTACCTCTGCGGCGCGCCTTCAGGGATGAGGCTCGCGGTCCGGCTCGACCGCGGGCAGCTCGATCTCGGGGAAATCGATCTCCGGTGGCTCGATCTCCGGGATGGCGATGCTCGGGTCGAGGTGATGATGTCGCCGGTAGTGCTTGTGACGGTGCTTTCGATATCGATGACGCTCGGGTGACTCGGGCTGGTGGGGCTCAGAGGGCTCGTTGGATTGGGTCGGCTTCGCGGGCATATCCATCCCGTAGAAGCCGTCGTGTGAGGGACAACCCTATCCTCGCGGCCGCGACCCTCCCGCCACGCGCTGCATCGCCGGCGGCATCGTCTCCTGTTTCTCGATCCGCTGCTCTCGCGAGAGCACGCGAGACAGATCGAGGAACTGTACCGCGAGCCACTCGAGCAGGTCGTCGAAGCTGAGGAGGCCGACGATGGCTCCGGTCTCGTCGACCACCGGCACACGGCGCACACCCCGATGCCGCATCCGCTTGAGGGCGTCCTGGGCCGAGATGGCGGCCGAGACGACCACCGGTTCGGCCGTCATGATCTCTTTCACCGGCACTCTGCCGGGCGTCTCGACCCCCCGCCCGATCGTTCGAACCGCGATATCGCGATCGGTGACGATCCCGATCGGGGTACGCGCGCTCGCATCGTCCTTCACGACCACCAGACAGCCGACATGATGCTCGTGCATCAGCCGCGCGGCGGTGGACACGTTCTCTCCGGGAGTGATGAACACGACCTCCCGAACGCAAATCTCGCCTGCGGTCATGGCAGCCTCCAACGTTTGACGATCAGGTATGCGCCGATCGTCCGTAGGCAACTCGCGACCGGAGACCTTGCTCAGCTCTTTTCGGCCGAGTCCTCGAGCCCCTTCACGAAGTCGTGCAGCTTTTCAGCGAGGGTGTCGTGGCGCTCGAAGGGCAGCATGTGCCCGGCGCCTTCGACGATCTCGAGGGTGGCGCCTTCGATGTGATCGGCGAGGTACTCGGCGTACTTCGGCGGCGTGTGCAGGTCCTCGGTGCCGACGACGACGAGGGTCGGAACGCTCACCTCGGCGAGCGCTTCCATGCGATCGAAGGCGTTCGCCGCCTGCCAGTCCACCAACGCGACCTCTGGAGGCGTGCGCGTCGCCGCCGCCTCTTCCCGGCGCACGATCGCCGGGTCCGAATCGCGCTGATAGAGCTCGTCCACCATGTTCACGTGAATGCCGGCGTTCGCTGCGTCTTCGAGCTCGCTCAGCAGGCTCTGCTTCACGCGCAGGCGGGCGCCGCTGTTGATCAGGGCGAGGCCCACCAGCTCGGGGCTGCGTGGGTCGGTGCTCTCCCTTTCGGTGATCGCGTACTCGAGCGCTACCGCCCCACCGTAGCTGTGACCGGCGAGCACCACCTTCTTCACCCCGATCTTCGTCAGGAGCTTGCGCAGCCACTGGGCCGCCTCGGCCACGTTCGAAAGGGGCACGCCCTCCGATCCACACCGCCCGGGGAGACTCGGGATCACGAGGTCGAGGCCGCCGATCTTCGGCAGCACCTCGTCCCACGCCAGATGGTTGCGCCCCGCGCCGTGGATCAGCACCAGGGTCGGCTCCGGTCCGCTGAGGCGCCGGAGGGTCACGTCGTATCCGTCGACGGTCGTGGTGAGGTTCATCTCGAAGTCCGCGCTCTGGGTGAAGGCGCGACGCTGGCTTCGGCCAGGTACTGAAAACGCCATTTGCGTTCGCGCACGTAGGTGCCGGTGTAGTCGAGCCCCAGCTCGTCGAAGCCGCGAACGTGAATCTGCCGCATGCCGCACTCGTAGAGCAGGGGAATGATGTCGTTGGTTCCGAACCTGAGCGGTTCTCCGAGCTCGTCGACCGCGGTGCGCGTGTCCTCGTCGGCTTCGTCGCCGCGCCCGCGCCTCGCCGCGTTCTTGCCGAGGAAGTCGAAGAGGAGCACCGACTCTGGATGGCAGGCCCGAGCGATGCGAGAAACGGTCGCGCGCACCGCCGACTCTTCGAGATAGGGCGTCACGCCCTCCCAGACGACGACCGCGGGCGCGCGCCGGTCGAAGCCCTCACTGTCGAGGCGCGTGATGAAGTCGGACGCGTGATCCGAGAAATCGCACCCTACGTAAACGGCGGCGTCCTCGGGATATCCATCGAGACGCGCGAGGCGCGCGAGCTTCTCGCGCTGGGTGTCCGGGTGGTCCACCTCGAAGAAGGCGACGCCTTCGGAGGCGAGGCGCGCCGCGCGTGTGTCGAGGCCTGCGCCGAGGATCACCACCTGGTCGATCGCGCCCTTCGTGTGGTGGCGGATCCGCGCGTCGAGGTGGGCGGTGCGCACGGCGATCCAGAGCTCGAGGTGCGGCTGTGGCCCGTCGAAGCGGGTGGTCAGCGCGCGTCCCTCTTCGCCCGAAAGAGGCGCTGCCCACGGATCGGAGATGATCGCGTCCTCGCGCGCGGAGGCGCGGGCGCGGTAGCCAGCCACGAGGACGGCCGTTCGGCTCGCACCGATCACGGCCGGGAGCCTACTACATGCGGAGCAGTCGGCGCTCGAGCTCGGCCAGCGCCAGCGGAATGTCGAAGGGCAGGCCCATGGGATTGGTGCGTCCGGCCCATGCGACCCGCGCGCGCCGGATCACCGAGAGCCAGGGCCGAACGGCCGAGCGGTCGAGGCGCGCCAGAAGCGCGATGGCCCCCGCCACCACGTCGTGCTCCGTGTTGGGCGGCGTGCGCGCCAGGGTCTCGGCGGCGATGGCCGCCAGCGCCTCCGCCTCCTCGGGCGAATGCTCCTGGCGCCTGGCGAGCTGCCAGAAGGCACGCGCCGCGACCTGCCGATCGGGATCGCTCAGGGCCTCTGCCCAGCAGCGATAATCGCTGCGGCAGCGCTCGGCGCCCACCATCCGACCGACCATCTGCGCCATGCGCTCGTCCAGCGCCTCGAAAGGCGGGCCGAGGTCGGCAGAGCGCGACAGGCCCTCCTCCCACCGGCGGGCGAGCCCAGCCGCTCCGGGCGCGAGCAGAGTGTAAGCGTTGGCGGCGCTCATGCGCATCTCGACCAGGCTGCTCGGCTCGAGCGCGACCCGGCGCAACACCGGCGCGCTCTCCTCGTCGCCGAGGCGCAGGAGCGCGTAGGCCACGCGGGGCGTGCGGCGCGCGGGATCCGCGAGCGCTTGCCGAAGCAGAGCACGCGCGCGCGGCCCCGCCCGTGCGGCGAGCCCCTGAACCGCGCCATCGCGCGTCGGCGCCGCCATCAGCGAATCCTCGGCGAGCCCCGCAGCGAGACGATTGAGGGCGTCCTCCCCACCGACCTGACCGAGGAGGATGAACGCGCCCCCGCGTCCATACCAGTGCAGCATCTCGTGGTTGCGGGGATCCTCATCGCTCACCGCTTCGGGCCACCCGTCTTCGTCGAGCACGCGGCAAGCGAGCTCCGCGGCATCCGGCAAACGCGTCACCAGCGGCATACAGCTCTGGACGGCGAGCTGCGGGCCGAAGAGGAAGAGCCGTCGGGCCGCGTCCGCCACCTCCGGGGACACCTCGCCAGGGCCGATCATCCGTGCGGTGGCGGCGCAGAGCGCCCACGCCGATGGCCGGGGCGCGTGGCCGTCTGTGGGGACGCGCGAGACGAAAGCCCGTGCGACGGCCGCGCCGTCCTCGGGGTTTCCGAGGAGCGACAGGCCCTGCGCGGCGAGCGCGAGCCACTCGGTGGGGCAGTGGTCGAGCTCGAGCATCCGGCGGTAGACCGGCCGCATGTCGGGGTTCTGCGTCTCCACCAGGAGGATCAGCGCGAGCTGCCGCACGTCCGGCGGAAGGCGGCGGTTGAAGAATGCCCGCCTCAGATGGGGACCCACGTGGCGGACCCACGCGCGGGGCTCGCGCGCCATCGGATCCCAGTCCGCCTCGCCGAGCACCCGCTCCCAGCTGGCTCCGAGGTCGTAGATTGCCTCCTCGGCCACCAGGCAGGAGTCCAGCTTGGGGATCGCCTGATCGAGCGCCAGGTGCCAGCTTCGGGACTCGAGCGGCTGATCGCTCTGTTGCGCCATCGGCTGGGCAGCCTGGGCGAAGGCCCCCGCGGGCAACCAGAGGGTCGCGACGAGCGCGATTCTGTCGAACGACCAGTTTCACCACCGAATCACGTCAGTATGGCCTGACGGTTTCCTCTCGAATGTAAATGCGGTTTAAAGAGGCCATGCGTCGCCTGCCTCTTGGGGTGTTTTCGCTCTTCGCCCTCCTCTCCTACGCTGGCTGCTCGGAGGATCCCCCACCGGTCCCCCCGCCTCGTGAGCCCGAGGCGCCTCCCGAGCCTCAGATCCCCGAGCTTTCCGAGGTCGAGGCCCCGGCCCGCGGCCGCGGGAACGTGGTGTTCCCCACCTGGAACGCGGACGATTCCAGCTTCGAGCATCCCGTTCGGCAGCTCGTGGCGAAGCTCGGCCGGAGCCGAATGGTCAGCCAGGTCCTTCTCGGCGAGGACGCCGAGACGGGCGTGATGATCACCTTCTACGGCGAGGGCTTCGTCCCTGGGAGCTACCCGGTCCTGAGCGCCGACGACGAGACCCGCGCCCAGCACGCAGGCCGCGACTCGGACGTGTGCACCGTCACCGTCGGGATGGGCCCCTCGGGTGACCTGCGGAGCGCCGAGGGCCTGGTCACCATCGAAGCCGCAGACGAAGGGTCGGTGAGCGGCAGCTTCGAGGCCACCGTTCGCAGCCGCAACAACCTCCGCGAGACCGTGGTGCGCGGGCGCTTCATCGCGCTGCCCGAGCAGTGGTTGAACGCGCAGCTCGAGCATCAGGAGTCGATCCGCGAGCAGCTCCGCAACAAGAACCGGAATCGGCGATGAGCCGTCTCGAAGAGGCGCTGTCGCGGATTGACGAGGCGAACGCCGAAGACCCCGAGAGCGAAGAGGCAGAGGGCGAGCGTGTGCCGAAGGCCTTGCTCTACGGGCGGCGGATGTCAGCGCGCCTGAGCGCGTTTCGACCAGAGGCGGACGAGGCGCTCGCGATCGCGTGTCGCGCGCAGCACATCCGCCGCTTCGAGGTGCCGCGGGACAGCTACCCCATGGACCGCGCGGGATATCACCGCTGGCGCACCGAGCTCGCGAAGCGCCACGCCGCGCACGCCGCGGAGATCATGGCGGCGGTGGGCTACGACGAGGACAGCATCGCGCGGGTGAAGAGCCTGCTGCGCAAGAAGAACCTCTCGAAGGACGCCGACGCCCAGACCCTCGAGGACGTCGCCTGCCTGGTGTTCCTCGCCCACTACTACGCGCCCTTCATCGCCGACAAAGAGGACGACAAGGTGATCGTCATCCTGCAGAAGACGTGGGCGAAGATGAGCGAGGACGGCCGGGCCGCAGCAAAGCGCATCACGCTCGAAGGCCGCGCGAAGACGCTTCTGTCGCGAGCGCTCGCCTGAGCGCCGGCCCCTTCACGGGATGACGCACTGCTTCCAGGGCATCGCCGACTTGTCGGTGATCTCCGTGCAAGTGCCGCCGGTGGGGCACTGGCAGTCCGACTCGCAGAGGATCTGGCAGGACTGGGTGAGGACGAAGCCGGAGAAGGACTGACAGGTGTAACCGGAGGGGCAGCTGCCGCCCCCCGCGCAGTCGTCGCCGATGTGCGAGGCGTCGGTGGTGATGGGCGTGCACGCGTCGCCAGCGGTGCCCGTGTCGCCGCCGGTGCCCGTGTCGCCGCCGGTGCCCGTGTCGCCAGCGGTGCCCGTGTCGCCAGCGGTGCCCGTGTCGCCAGCGGTGCCCGTGTCGCCAGCGGTGCCCGTGTCGCCAGCGGTGCCCGTGTCGCTCCCCGTCCCGGTGTCCGAGCCGGCGCCGGTGTCCGCGCCGGTCCCCGTGTCCGCGCCGGTCCCGGTATCGGTGGGTCGGCCGTCATCTCCGCAAGCGACGAGGGTCGTCACGACAAACGCATATATGGTGAGGCGAAGATGCATGGGCGGCAGCATAGCGCGCCCGCGATCGCAGCGAAATCTCGATGGTCAGAGATTCTTCAGACATCGTGTTCATGGTGAAACCATGCGCCGAGCCCTCGCCACCTTCGCCCAGCTGCTGTCGAGCCTCGACACCTGGGCGATCCTCGCCTGTGGCGGGCTGGCGATACACATGCTGGTGCAATCGCTCTCCTGAGCGCCTCCGAAGCCGCGGGCGGATCGCCCGTCCTCAGGCGTTCTTGCGCTCGCGCATCACCAGCACCGGGCAGGGTGCGTGGCGGACGACACGCTCGGCCACGCTCCCGATGAGGAAGCGGGCGACGCCCGTCAGCCCGGTCGTGCCCAGGATGATGAGATCCATGTGCTCGTCGGTGGCGAGCTCACAGATGGCGTCGGCGGCGTTGGCGCTCCGCACGACCGCGGTCTTCACGCTCGGGATCTTGCCTTCGAGCTGCGACTGCATGCGGTCGAGATGCTCGTGGATCGCGGTCTCGAGCTCCTTCGCCTGCTGGACCGTCTGATTGACGTCGCCCGGGTCGAGGACCGGCGTGTTCACCACGTGAACCAGCGTCGCCCGCGTGCCCTCGCCTCCCTCGATCATCGGCGCCGCCTGGACGGCGAGCTCCGAAGCAGCGGAGAAGTCGGTGGCGATGAGGATGTTCCGGAAGCGCTCCATGGCGGGAGAGTTAGCCGCCCGGGCTTCAATTTCAATGGGCACGTGCCTCGCCAGGTTCAGGCGGCGATCGGTGGCGCCGGCTCGTCTTCGGCGCCCTCGGGCTCTCCGTCCAGCTCGCGGGGCGGCTTCGGCGGAGGCGGCCCGTCATAGGTCGCCATCTCCTCGAAGCGCCGGACGAAGCTCGAAAGCGAGGCGCGCTCGGCGGCGGGGAGGCTCAGCACATCTCCGCAGAGCCCCAGGTGAACGTCGCGGCCCCGGGACATGCGGCGCACGTCGTCGATGGTCAGCTCGACGCTGACCGCGTCGTAGACGCCGCCCCCGTCCATCGGCACCCCGCTGTAGCGCGTCGGGTGCTTCGTCTCCTCACCGTCCACACGCATGTGGAGCTCTTTGCAGTGTTCCCAGCGGGCGCCGGCGACGGGGGCGCCGAGCATCACGCTCACGCGGATCTCGTGGTCCTCCGGGTGGGCGGAGAGGTCGACCGACCCCCACCCGAGGGCGCTCTGTGGCGCCTGGTACCGGAGCTCCGCCGTCAGGGAGGGCGGGGTGTAGGGCGGGTCAGCGTCGGCCATCACCCCCGAGCCCCAGGCGCTCAGACCGAGGTCCACGGAGAGCGGCGGGGCTTCGTGGGATGGGCCCGAAAGCCCAAAGAAAATCACGACAATCGCTGTGACGTACCTCGCCATCGCCAGTCTCCGACCTTACCATCCGACCCCCGGCCCGGTTTTTTCTTGGGTGGGGTGGGAGGCAGCGATGTCGGATTTGTTGCGCTACTGGACGCCAGAGTTCGCCGATCTCTTCGTGAAGACGCTCAACGAAGATGGCGATTTCCAGAAGGCGGCGCGGAAGTTCGACGACACCATCGTGCTGGTCTGCCTCGATACCCCCGATGGCAAGGACGTCTCCCAGGCCCTCCACATCCACAGGGGCCGGGTCACCCAGGACCTCGTCATCGAGGACGCGCCGGGCGCGCTGCGGCGCGCGCCATTCGACAAGAAGACCATGGCCCGCACCACGGCGCCCTACGCCGTGTGGTGCAAGCTCGACAGGGGCGAGATGAACGTGGTGCAGGCGATCGCCAGCCCCGATCACAAGATCGAAGGACCCAAGCTGAAGATCGCGCGCTCGCTGCCGGTGCTGAACGCTCTGAGCGCGGTCGCGTCGGGGATCGACAAGCGCTACTGAGAGCGCCGTCAGTCGCCGATCGAGCGCTGCATGCCGATCAGCGTGAGCAGCTCGCTGCGCGTGGCTTCTTCCTTCATGAAGGCGCCGTGCAGCTTGCAGGTCGTCGTCCAGGAGCCGGGCTTGCGCACGCCGCGGTAGCACATGCAGAAATGCTGGCACTGGACGATCACCGCGACGCCCTGTGGACGGAGGGTCTGCTGGATGGCGTCCGCGATCTGCGCCGTGAGCTTCTCCTGCACCTGCAGCCGCTTGGCGTAGACGTCGACCACGCGCGCCAGCTTCGACAGGCCGACCACGCGGCCGTCCGGGATGTATGCCACGTGGGCCTTACCCACGAAGGGCACCATGTGGTGCTCGCAGTGGCTGTAGACCTCGATGTCGGTGACAAGGACGAGCTCGTCGTAGCCTTCGACCTCGCTGAAGGTCTTGGCCAGGTGCTCGGCCGGGTCCTCGGCGTAGCCCGCGAAATGCTCGCTCATCGCACGGAGCACCCGGGCCGGCGTCTCGATCAACCCCTCGCGCCCCGGATCTTCTCCGATGTAGCGCAGGAGCCCCCGCACGTGCTCCTCGGCTTCGTCTCGACTCATGGCACGCCTCTAACGCCAGTAGACGGGCGACGCAAGATCGGGGACGCAAGGTTGACAATTGACTTGTGCCCGGGGGCCGGGAGCCGGAACGGCTGGGGAGCGGGGGGCACAAGTCAATTGTCAACCTTGCGTCCCCTGTGCATCCCGGCTGGGGATTGGGGGGCACAAGTCAATTGTCAATCTAGCGTCCCCTGTGCATTCCGTCTTTTGGGGACTTACATTGGGCTTCGTGTTCTCCAGTGGCTACCTGACGCTCTTCCGCATCCGCGGGGTCCCGGTCAAGGCGCATTGGACCATCCCGCTGATGGCCGTGATGCTGGGGGGCTTCCGCTTCCTTCCCGGCGTCTGGGTGGGCGTGGCGCTGCTGATCCTCTGGCACGAGGTCGGCCACCTCTTCTTCGTCCTCCGCTATGGGCTCCGCGCCATCTCGGTGGAGGTCAACGGGTTTGGCGGCCTCTGCAAGTACGCCGGGATCCCGACGCCGGTACAGAGCTCCATCATCGCCTGGGGTGGCGTGCTCTTCCAGATGATCGCCCTCGTGGTGGCGCTGATCGTCGGCAACTTCGTGGTCGTGCCGCACTCGGCCTTCGGCACGCAGCTCTACGACACCTTCTTCCGGCTGAACCTCTTCCTGATGGGGCTGAACCTGATCCCCATCCCGCCCTTCGACGGCGCCGAGGCGTGGAAGCTCTTCGGTCGCTTGAAGCAGCAGAAGGCGTCACCACCCCAGCGGCGGCGCCGGGTGAAGACGCCCGAAAAGAAGAAGCCCGTCACCCGTGGTCGGGGTGCGGGCAAGGTCGTCGAGCTCAAGCGCCGCGCGGACGGCAAAGAGGTCATCGTCGTCGACGAAGACGACGTGAAAGAGACCGTCCGCGAGGCGCTCGAGCGTGCCGCGCGCGAAGCGCGCGACAAGCGTTCGAACTGACTGACGACTAGGGGCAGGTGCCGCTGGCGCACGCGCCGCCAGCGCAGCGGTTCATCACGCCTGCGTTGTCGCAGCTCGCGCCGCTCGCCAGCACCGGCCGGAGGGCGACCTCGAGCTGGAAGGGACCCGCGGTGTCGGTGACGTCCGGCGCCCACTGCTCGACGATGAGCACGTAGTCGCCAGCCGGCGCATCGAGGAGCTCCAGGTGCGAGGTGTAGGTACCGCCTTCGAGGTCGATGTCGTCGTTGCAGGCGACCTCGGTCGTCGGGTCCGTGCAGTCGCTGCGCAGGTACACCATCGTGTCGGTGTCACCCGTGCCGCTCAGGTCGGTGCGGGCGACGACGTCGAAGGGTCCGCCGGCGGGGACGGTGAGGCCGTAGGTCACCTCGGGGCCTGCAGCGTTGGTGCAGGTCGGCGCGAGGGCGCCCATGCCCGCGGGGATGCTCCCGCTGACGGTAGTGGTCTCGGCGGTGGTGGTCGGCGTGCTGATGGTGAGCGCGGTGGGCGACGCGCAAGCCGTCGTCGCCTCCGAGCTCGCCTCGCACATCATGGACGTGCAGCTGAGCGAGCCGGCGCAGAAGGTGGTGTCGTCGCAGGTCCCGCCGACGCCGACGGCGTCGCCGATCATCAGCGTCATGGGCGCGCTGTCCACCATGAAGACGTCGCGCACGGTCACCTCGGCCTGAACGGCCATCTCGCTGTCGATGAGGTCGGCACCGATGCCGACGTAGTTGTCGCGGCCCACGAAGGCCATCATGTCCGACACGTCGTTGCTGAAGTCCGCGACGATCAGGTCCGTGGCGTCCACCGCGCCGTCACCGTTGGTGTCGATACCACTGCCGTCGGCCTTCTGGAGCTCCATGGTGTAGCCCTTGCCACCCATGTCGTCCGTCCCCGAGAGCGCGATCTCCAGGGAGTCGCCGACGCGGCTCAGCTGACCACCCACGAGCACCGGCGCCTCGTTCGCGCCGGCGGTGATGTCCATCTCCCAAGCGCCCTGATCGGTGTAGGGCGACATGACCTCGGCGATGCCCGTCACGATGATGTAGAGGGTGTCGCCGCCCATCGCGGTGACGGCGCCAGTGGCGTGGCGCATGGCGTCGGTGACGTCCTGGAAGCACGCGTCGGCCGTGGGAACGGTCCCGCAGTCCGTGCGCGCCTGAAGGATGGCGACGAAGTCCATGTCGGTCGCCGTGGTGTCGAGGGTGAAGAGCACTCCGACCTCTTCGGTCCCCGGAACCGTGTAGGCGACGACCTGCTGCGGAGAGAAGCGCGCCGCCTCGGGGTTGCCGCAATCGGCGCCGAGGTCGACGGGGCGGAGCGACGTCATGCTGGTGTCGCCCGAGACGGTGACCGTCCCGATTTCACCGGTGATCTCGATCGGCATCGTGCAGACGCCTTCGGTCGGAGGCACGGTGGTGTCCGGCATCGCGTCGGGCGTGCCGGTATCCGTCATCATCATGCCCGTGTCGCCGCCCATGCCGGAGTCGGTGGGCGTCGAGTCGTCACCGCAGGCGGCGACGAGGGCGGTTAGAACGAAGCAAAGTGCGATCTTGGGTGTGCGCATGGGGCGGCGTACTGTCTCAAAGCGTCGCGAAACGCAACCTTCGAGGCACCCGGAGGGCGAATCGCCGAGATTTATTGCCGATCTGCTAGGCTCCCGGCCCATGTCCGTGACGCGCGTGTTGCCGGCCCTGCTCCTCGCCTTCGCGTGTGGGTCCACCCAGAGCTCGACCACCACGGGAGGCGCCCCCCCGCCGCGGAGCGTTCAGCGGGGCACCGTCACGGCGGCCGAGGGGGTCACCCTCCTCGCGCTCGCCTGTGAAGAAGGTGCCGATGAGCGCTGCGATGCCCTGGACGAGGACTGTGACGGGAAGATTGACGAAGGCTGTGGCTACGGCCAGGGCGTGGTCTCCATCGTGGCGACCTGGGGCGACGCGTCGGATCTCGATCTGGTGGTCACGAGTCAGGGCGCCGACGATCTGCCGAGCCCCGACACCCACTCCGGTCACGGTGGCTGCGGGTCAGACGAAGCCCACCCCCGCATCGAGAGCGCGGCCTGGACCACGCCCTTGAGCGGCGAGCTCCGTCTGAGTCTGGCGCACGTCGCGAGCTGCGCGGAGGAAGAGGAGGCGGAGGCGGCGGCGGAAGCCGCCTCGGGTGAGGAGCCCGACGAAGGCGCCCACACCACGACGGGGAGCGTCACCATCGCGCTCGGCGGAGAGGTGCTCGGAACCTTCAACGTCGATCTCGAAGAGGGTGCGACCACCGAGGTCGCGACCCTCTCGCTCACGAACTGATGGCGAAGCCGAGCGACGCGGACAAGGGGCGCTTCGCGGTCACCGAGAAGCTCGAGCGGTGGGCCGAGGAGCAGCGCGAGCGCAAGAAGCGCCAAGAGGACGGCTCGCGATTCGAGACCGATCGCCGGGGGCCGGGCGGGATGGTCTTCGTGCCCTCCTCCGGCGGGACCGAACGGCTCTCGACCGTTAAGCTCCGGCCCGACGACATCCGCCTCGAGCCGACCGGCTTTTCGATGGGGGCGGGCGTCCATCAGGCCGTCTACCGTTTCAAGGACATCGCCGAGGTGGCCGCGGTCGATCCGTGGCCGGGGATCGAGATCGAGTGGCGCCACCCCTATGGAGCGTCGCGCCGCCGCTTCGAGCCGCGCTTCGACAAGGAGCGCGAAGCGTGGGCAGAGACGGTGGCGGGGGTCTTCGATCACCTCGCGGAGCGATTCCCCCACGTGGCCAAACGCGGCTGGCTCGACGCACCCGATGTCTCCTGGGAAGAGGTGGGGCTCTTCCCCGACGAGCGCATCGACGACACCGAAACGCGCGGCGGCTATCGGCTGAGCGCGAAGGAAGCACCGGCAGAGGAGATCCTCGCGCGGCGGGGCGCCGCCAAACCCTTCGAGGCGATGCTCGACTGGCTCGCGTCCTCTCCCGACTACCCCTGGCGCGAGCATCCCCACGAGGTCGTGGTGTCGGTGAGCCACGTGTACGTGCGACGTCGTGACGAAAAGGTCTGCCGGCTGCCGCTGTCGACCCTGCGCACCGGCCTGACCAACGGAGAAGACCACGTCTATGTCTTCGGCCGGCGCACGCGGCTGTTGCTTCCCCGCCGCGAGGGGTGCGAGGTCACCTCTGCCCTGAACGCGCTCTTGCGCTGAGTGAGTCGTGCCTGGTCCGATGACGCGACGAGCGCGCGTGGCGCGGGCACTGCTCTTGTCTCTCTGCTTCGCGTCGGGGCTCGCCGGGCTCACCTACGAGGTCGTGTGGCACCGCCTCCTCGCGGTGGTCCTGGGCAATGCGTCGTTTGCCACCGCCGCCGTCCTCGCGGCGGTGATGGGCGGGATGGGCGGTGGTGCGCTGCTCGTCGGGCGCTGGGCCGATCGCGTCGACCCCTTGCGTCTCTACGCCGGGCTCGAGCTGCTTCTCGGGGGGATCGCCCTGGCCGTCCCCACCCTCGCCGCTTCGGCCGAGACCTGGTCACTCCCCATCCTCTCGGCGCTCGGTCCGGGCTGGAGCTCGTTCGTCGTTCGCCTCGGCATCGCGACGACGGTTGTCCTCATCCCCTCCCTCGCGCTCGGCGCGACGCTCCCCGCCCTGGTGCGGGCAGCGGAAGTGCGGCTGGGCGATGCAGGGGACCGCGTGGGACGCGCGGCGAGCGCCATCTACGCGCTCAACACCGCCGGCGCTGCGCTCGGCTCCGCCATCGCGGGCTACTTCCTGCTGGGCGCTTGGGGCGTTCGGGCCACGAACCAGCTCGCGGCCTTCATCGACCTCGGCGTCGGCGCCGTGGCGCTCGCGCTCGCGTTCGTGAATCCCGAGCGCGCGCCAGCGACGACGCGGGACCCGGACACACGCCCGCGCCCCGAGAGCCGCCGTACCATTCTGGTGCTCGCCTTCGTGTGCGGCTTCGTGGTGCTGGGCCTCGAGACGGTGTGGACGCGGCTCTTCCTCCTCGTCTTCGGTCACGACGTCCACGCGTTCAGCGCGATGCTCGCGTCGGTGCTGGTGGGGCTCGCCACCGGCGCGGGCGTGCTTCGGGCGTTGCCCGATCGGATCCGAGTGCGCGAGGGCGTCCTGCTCACGCTCTTCGGCGCCCTCGGCGTGGCGGCGATCCTCTGCCTCGCCCTGGTAGGACGCCTCTATCTCGAAGACGGCCTCGACCTCTTCGGCGTCGAGAGCTCTCTGCCGCTCAGCCGAAGCCATGAGCGGGGGATCGCGCTTCAAGGGATCTTCGCCCTCGCCACCATCGTCCCGCCCACGGCCGTGGCAGGCGCGCTCTTGCCGGCCCTGATCGCGCGCCATCCGGGAGAGGGCGGAGGCAGGGCGTCGGCCGAAGTACTGGCAGCGAACACGGCGGGCACGCTCCTCGGACCGCTCGTGACATCGCTCGTCCTGATCCCCTTCGCGACGATCCAGTGGACCACCGGGCTTCTCGCGCTCGCCCCCACGGTCGCGGCCGTCACCCTCGGGTATCGGCGCGGCCCGCGCCTCGCGACGGGCGCTCTCGTCGCCTTCGTCGTCGCCTGGCTGCTCCTCCCCGCCGAGCTGCCGCGACGGATCCTCTCCAGGAAGATCGGCCCGGCCCATCAGACCCTCGTCGTCTACGAGGAAGGACGCAGCGCGACCGTCGCCGTCGCCAGGAACCAGATCAATGGCGAGCGGCAGATCTTCGTCAACGGCATCAACGAGGTGACGACGCGGCTGGTTCACGATCAGAGCTTCATGCTCCTCGGCCACCTCGGCTTGCTTCTTCACCCGGCGCCGCGCGACGTGGCCGTCATCTGCCTCGGCGGTGGACTGGCCGCGGGCGCGGTCGCCGCGCACCAGGACGTGGAGCGGATCACCATCGTCGATCTCGAGCCCGCGGTGCGATACGGCGCACGCGCTTTCTCCGATCTCAACGGCGACGTGCTGGACGACCCGCGGGTGTCGCTGGTGATCGACGACGGGCGCGCGCACCTGCGTACCGCGGAGCGGCGCTACGACGTGATCGTGCTCGACTCCACGCATCCGAGAGCGGTGGACAGCTGGATCCTCTACACCCGCGAGCTATACGAGACGGCGCGGGCACGTCTCGCGCCGGGCGGCGTGCTCGTGCAGTGGCTACCGCTGCACGGGCTGTCCGTGGACGAATTCCCGGATCCTGGTGGGCACCTTCGCCGACACCTTCGAAGAGGCCACCCTCTGGAACAACGTGGGCTTCGAGCCCTACGGCCAATCGGCGTACTCGCTTCTGGTCGCCACCACCGAGGGCGCACCGATCGATCCCGCCCGGATCGCGGCGCGCCTCGCCGCGCCCGCGGTGCGCGAGGCGCTCGCGCCCTGGGGCCTCGGCACCACGACGGAGGTGCTCGAATGCCTGCACGCAGGCCCCGCGACCCTCGACGCATGGGCCCGCGGCCTGCCGCGCAACACCGACGACCACCCGCTGGTGCAGTTCGTCACACACTACACCGACGCCGCGCCCATGACGCCAGACCGTCTCCTCGAAGCCTTCGCGCCGGAGGAGGCCCCCCTCGATGCAGCCGCCATGGCGCCGCTGCGCGACGAGATGCATCGGCGATGGGCTGCTCAGGGGCTCCTCTTGGCCGGGCACCTCGCGCGCGCCGCCGAGATCTGCGAAGGGTGCGCGAAGCCGCCCATGTTCGAGGCGGCGATGCGTGAAGGCCTTCCCTACTACCACGCGCTCGGCGAACGCTACCGCGACGATCCCGAACGCCTCCTCGAGGTCGCGGCCGGGCTCCTCTTGCACGGCGCCCTGGGCGACGCGGAGACCTTCCTCGAGGAGGCGACGGGACATGCCGACGATCCCAAGCTCTGGCTGCACCTCGGTCTGGTCCGCGCCGCCGAGGGCGACTACGAAGGCGCGAGCGACGCCTACCACGCCGCGCTGCGGCGCGACCCGAACGATCCGCTCATCCAAATCGATCTCGGACGCGCCCTCGTGGCGCAGGAGCTCACGGATCGCGCCGTCTTCGCCTTCGAACGCGCCATCGACGCCGACGGCTCGCTGGCCGAAGCGCACACCGGGCTCGCCCTCGCGCTGATGGCAAAGCCCCGCAGAAACATGAGCCCGGAATCGGAGCTCCGAGAGGCGCTCCGCCTCGACCCGCGCAGCCGCGAAGCGAGTGTGCTCCTGGGACGGCTGAACCTGGGGCGTCGCCGCCCCGAGGAGGCGGCCAGCGTCCTCCGCGCCGGGCTCGCCTACCACCCCTACGACACCGACCTCCTCTTCGATCTGGCGGTCGCCGAACGTGGTCGCGGAGACGAAGACGCAGCGCGCGCCGCCCTCGGCCGCGTGCTCTTCATCGATCCGGAAGACGCCGGTGCGCGCGCGCTTTTCGAGGAGTTGGAGGCGGGGGCTGGGCCGTGAGCACGCCTCAGCGCGCAGGCGCGAGCTCGTCAGCGACGCCCCGGAGCACGCCGGCGGCGTCGTCCACGATGGGGGTGACGTGTCCCGGGATCACCCGGACGAGATCCGGCGTGTCCGCGAGGCGTCTCAGGTGGTCGGCGTAGGCGCGCCTGTCCTTCACCATCGAGAGCCTGGTGAGGAGGGTGACCTTCGGGCGACCGGACTGCCCGAGGAGCTCGTAGATCGCGCCGAAGAGCCCCGGCGTCGTCGATGCGGGCCATGCCCTCTTCTTCGAGGGCGATCGCGTTGTGGATGAGCAGGCGACCGTCGCCGTTGCGCGCGACGATCATCTGCCGCCGGAGCGCCATCTTCGGAAGCGCGCCCTCGACCCGGAGGAGGTTGTCGGCGAGCTCGGTGAGCGGATCGTGGGGATGAACCTGCCAGTCCATTGAACGGACCGAATCGCTGGGGTCAGCCCCGCCGTCTGACGAGGGCGCGGCCGAGCGCCAGCGCGAGCAGGAACGCGCCGAAGGCGAATCCGTGAGCGCGGCGCGCGGGAGCGCCGACCCGGCATCCGCATCCCGAGTCGCTGGTCATGGTGGTGGAGCCGTCGGACATGGCCGATCCGTCGGGGACCGTGCTGCCGTCCGCCGTGCTGCCGTCCGGCGTCCCGCCTCCGTCGCTCATACCGCCGCCATCGGACATGCCGCCGCCGTCCGGGGTGCCGGCGTCGCCAGCAGCGGGCGTGACCGTCACGTTCGCGCAGTGATGATAGAAGCAGCCGCCAGGATCGTTGAGCCCGTGGTTGGACATGAACTCGGCCACCTGCACCACGCAGTTGTCGCAGGTGAAGTCCGGGGGGAGCGGGATTTCGATGGTTTGCGGTCCGCTGAAGGACATGGTGTGCATGAAGACGCCGTCCGCGAGCACCGGAAGGCTCGGGTCGGGATCGATCACCGTCGAGCCGCAAGCGGTCGAGCCCGGCGTGACCGGAGGATTGTCGGGGAGCGACGCCATGTCGGGGGCGATGGAGATCCGGTAGTGACCGGGATGGGTGATGGTCTCTTCGATGGTGACTGTGAGCATCCCGCCCTGAACCAGCATCGTCACGTCACCGGTCTCGACCACCGGATTGCCGGGATCGGCCTGGCCACAGGGTGCGCTCTTCAGAGGTGTGCCGAGCGCGTCCTGCTCCGAGTAGCAGGCGGGTGCGACCAGCTTGAAGTGTGCAGACGCGACGGTGGGCGCGAGCATCGAGACGACGAGCAGCGCGAGAGCGAATGCTCGGTTCATGGCGGACCTCCTCGGAAGAGACTCAGGCATATGGGGGCGGGCGCATCCTATCATCGACCACCCGAAACGCCGACCGCCGCGGTAATCTCGACGGATGCTCAGAAGAGATCGGGTCGCGCTCGCTTTGCTCCTCGCCGTGGCGTCGTCGCTCGCCGCATGCGGTGATGACGGAGCGCCAGCCGACGCCGGAGACGCGGGAGATGGGGGCGACGCCAGCGACGCGGAGTCCGGCGACACCGGCACCCCTGCCGCGGATTCGAGCACGTCCGATACGTCGGTCACTGGTGACACCGGGACCCCGCCCATCGACACCGGGACCATGCCCACCGGGACCCCGAGGTTCGTCGCCGTCGGGTACGGCACGCACCGAACGACCTCGGATGACGGGATGCTCTGGGAGAACCATCAGAATCGTCGATCCCGCCGGCGGCGACGACCCGACCCTGCTCCGCGGGGTCGGCTGGGCCGACGGGATCTTCGTCGCGGTCGGCAATCAGATCATGACGTCTCCCGACGGCGTCGCGTGGACCAACGCGACGGTCGAGAACCAGGACCGCGGGTTCTTGAGCGACGCGGTACACCTCGACGGAGTGTGGGTGGCGGCCGGCGGCAACGGCTACCGCGTGCGCTCCATCGACGGCGCGGCGACCTGGACGGAAGAGAGCACGTACTTCGCCGGCCACTACCGCGCGCTGGCCGCGGGCAACGGCATCGCCATCGCGGTGGGCCACACCTACGGCGGCTCGCCGGACATGGGGATCAGCGCCTGGACCGCGGACGGCACCACCTGGAGCGACATTCGCACGAGCGGCCCGGGTTACGGCTCCATCGCCTTCGGCAACGGCGTGTTCGTGGCGCGCGCCACCGACTCGGTTTCGGTCACCGCCGACGGAGAGAGCTGGGACGACTACACCCTCGGCGCCGATCTCGAAGGCGTCGAGTTCGAAAACGGTGAGTTCATCATCGCGGACGGCGCAGGCTTCTATCGCTCGACCAACGGCCGCGATTGGACGCACGTCGACGGCGAGCGCCCACCCGGCGCGCTCGAATACGGAATCGGCGTCTACGTCGGCACGCGCTGGGCTGGGCGCATGTTCGTCTCCGCGGATCTCTCCTCCTGGACGATGAGCTCGGAGATGGCGCCCGCGTTGACCGACATCGCGCTCGGCTACGTCGACTGAGCCCGAGTCTCGCGTCCGCGCCCGTCATCGGGCGACGAGCTCACGCCTCGAAGCGTCCCCTCGCGAAGGTAACGGCGCGCGCGGTAGCGGAAGGCGCGGATTTGTCGCTCGTCGAAGCGGTGCCGATCGCGGCCGTAGCTCATGATGTTCTCCGGGTCGCGGTGATGAGGCGCGCTGAAGAAGTGACCGAGCTCGTGGGTGAGGGTCAGCGGGCCGGATCCACGGCGGACGATGATGTAGGTCTCGGGGACGCGGCCAGCGACGAGGATGTGCGCACCGCCGAGCCGTCCGCTGGGCTCGAAGCCCTGGGCCGCGGCGGCGCGCTCGGTCGCGCGAGATGGGTGTGGGTCGAGGATTCGAGTCGACGACGAAGACGTTGATCCGGCGCGGTTCGAGGAAGCGTGAGAGACGGCGCCGGGCACGGATGTCGGCGAGCTCGGCGTGCCCTTCGGGCAGCGGCCGGAGCGCGTCCCGGACCAGATGGATGTCGGCCTCGCGAAAGTGCTCGTTCGCGATCTCGAGCCACGCATCGGCCTCTTCCGCGCTCATCACCGGCTCACCCCCGGTGGTGGCGACGTGGAAGACGACGGGGAGCGAGCGAGTCTGCGCCGCGACGGAGCTCGAGGCGAGGGGGACGAGGACGACGAGGACGGCGGCGGCGAATCGCATCTCTCGATAGACGCACCAGGGCAGAGAAGGGTCTGTCCGCCGAAGGAGCGCGCAGGCCGTCGCCGCCATCGATCACGCGCTCCTCCCGTCTTCCCCGCGGCCGCCTCGCCGCTACGCCGAGTAGCGGTCGATGATCTCGTGCACTCTGAGGAGCGCGCTCTCGAAACGCGCGAGGCGGAAGGCGTCGTTGGCGCCGCTCCCGAGGCCCGTCTGGATCTGCTCCGCGAGGCGGAAGTCCTCGTCTAGAGCTCGGACGGTGAGCTCGTGGTTCTTCTGGAAGTAGAGCTTCTCCTCGTCGGTTTCGGCCGCGCCGGGCGGGACGAGGGTCCGAATGATGATCTCCGTGCGATCGACGGTGAGCGGCTGGGCCAGGATCAGGGCGACGTGGTCCGATTGCACCAGCACAGAGGTGTTGGGAAAGATGCTGTAGAGGATGTTGCTGCAGCGTCGGATGTCCCACTGCTGTCGCGGGCGCTCGGCCAGCTTTCGGAGGGAGACGCGCGGGAGCACCGATCGCACGTGATCGCCGAGCAGCGCCCAGATCGATCCGTTGCCGATGAACTTCGAGCCGATAGTGTCCCGGTGGGCGACGCGGAAGTGGTAGCTCTCGAGCCCCCCGTCGAGGATGATCTTCCAGTTGCTGTCGTAGACGCGTCGTTCCGACGCGAAGACACGCGCCCCTTCGCCGACGAAGCCCGCCAGCTCCGCGAGCAGCTCCTCCGTGAGGAACGCACGAAAATCGACGGTCGTGCTTGGGCTCGGCACCACCCAGAGGAAGCCGCTCGCCTCGAAGCACGGCAGGGATCGGAGCCCACTGTCGGCCTGAATCAACGAGGGAAACCCGTCGCTGTGCGGGACGACGACCAGCGCGCCCTTCGTGTCGTAGGTCCACGCGTGGTAGGGACAGGCGAAACGACGGCGGACGCCCCGGTCTTCGAGCACCACGGTGGCGCCGCGGTGCCGGCACACGTTGATGAACGCGCGCGCATCGCCATCCTCGCCGCGGATCAGGACGACGGGCACGCCGGCGATCGCGCGAGTGAGGAACGCCCCCGGCTCCGCGAGCTCCGTGCTCGCGGCGACCAGGTTGGGAAGGGCCCGGAAGATCCGGTCGCGCTCGCGCGCGAAGCGCGCCTCGTCGACGTACTCCCCCACCGGGATCTGCGCCTCCTCGCTCGGCATGAAAGGCGCCCTCGCCTGATCGAGGGCGAGGCACTCGTCGATGAGGGAGAGGGCGAGCGTGCGGTCCATGCCCGTGAGACGCGTCGCTTCAGTGGTGGTGGTGGCCGTCGCCGTGGGCGTGGCCGTGGGAGCGCTCCTCATCGGTGGCGTCTCGAACCGAGACGACCTCGATGTCGAAGGTGAGCTTCTGGCCGGCGAGCGGGTGGTTCAGATCGACGACGACGGCTTGCTCGCCGACCTCGACGACCCAGAGCTCGATCAGCTGGCCGTCGGGTCCTTCGGCCGCCAGCTGGATCCCTTCGCGCAGCGGCGCGTCCGCGGGAAACGCGCTCCGGGGGATCTCCTGCCGCGCATCGGGCATCCGTTCCCCATAGCCTTCCGCCGCCTCGACCACGGCGCGGAACTTGTCCCCCATGCTCTTGCCGGCGATCTGCCGTTCGAGCCCGGGGACGATGTTTTGATGACCGTGCAGGTACTCGAGAGGATCGGAGCCCGACTTGTCGATCACCTCCCCCTCCTCCGAGGTCAACGTGTAGTGGATGGTGACGACCTTGTCCGCCGCTACGGTTGTTTCTTCCGATGCCATGCCCCCCGCCGTAGCAGCCGAGGGACCAGCGCACCAGCAAAACGAACCGTTCCGTGACTTTCGAACCGTGCGAGCCCCCCCCATGCGCCGCCTCGAGCCATCGCGGCGGCATCCTCGTCCGCGTACCATGCAGCGATCGGAAGGAAACGTGTCTACTGATTCGAACGACCATGGGTCAATCCCGTCGGCCGGCCTGCCGCATGCGTTCACCTACGAGGCCGCGGCCTTCCCGACGGGGCGCGGCGAAACCTGGTTCGATCTCGACGGCAAGCCGACGAGCCCTCCGACCGAGGGCGTGCAGCTGCACGACTACGACGCCTGGCGCCAGGCCGACGAATCTCTCGGCACGCTCGGTCTTCGGAACGAGTCGCGCTTCGGGAAGTTTCGCTCGGGCGACCTGCTCTTCTGCGTCGAGGAGCGGATGACGCCTGACCGGCAGGCGTACGCCGACGCGCTGGCGAAGGAACGGAAGGCGGGGGAGGACGATGAAGAGGATTGGGAGGACGACGACAGCGGGTACGTCGCGCCCGCCCGCTTCCTCCGCGCCGCACGAGGCTACGAGCTCATCGCCTTCGAGGCACGGCTCGGAAACACGACGGAGGTCCTGTCGCTCGGAAAGGGGCAGGCCCTCTGCATCACCCCTCCGCCTCCGCCGCGCCGACTCGGTGAGGACGAGCTCGAGGAGCACCCGTTCTCGTCGCTGGGCGACACATCCATCACGGTGGTCCGACCCGACGGACAGAGCGTCCGCGCGTCCGCTCGACCCTTCGACGTCGTGAGCCGCGCCGTGAACGTCGAGGCGCGCTACAGCCACCGACTCGATCGCGTCTTCCTCTCGCTCACGGGCTACGACACCCTGTGGCTGAACGCGGCCCTGCTCCGCGATGCGCGAGCGGACCTGAAGCTCTCCATCCCCGTGACGCAACGTCATCGCGGCGTCGATCTGGAGCGGCGCCAGCCCGCCACCGTCATCCGCTCCGCCTACGGCGTGACGAACGTCCGCGCGGGCGAGCGCGTCTTCCAGCTCGGGACCGAGGGCTTCGACGACGGCGAGGAGATCGTGCTCGAGGGCTGCCTCGAGGACTTTCGAGGCCTCGTGAAGTGGTCCGCCGCCATCCGCGCCGATGGTACGCGGGTCGGGCTGAACCGAGCCCCGCGGCCGCGCTCCCTGGAGCTGCAATTTCTCGATCACGACCCCGCCCGAGGCCTGTGAGAACGCCTCCACCGCACCGGAGCTTGAACACCGCCCGACTTGGACCACACTCCCCGCGTGACGAGCCCCGAAGCGATCGCCCTCGACTGGTTCGTCCGTGCGCGTTGGGCACTCGGTATCGGCGGAGCCGTCCTCATCGCTGCGGTGACGCTGTTGATCGATCCAGGGCTGAAGATCGTACCCATGCTCGCGTTCGCGGGCTACGTCGTCGCGACCAACTTCGTGTTCGTCGTCGCGCGGCGTCGCCTGAGAGGCGAAGCGCGGGGGCTCGGAGCCCTGCTCCTGGTGGACACCTTGGCGCTCTCCGCCAGTCTTGCGCTCTCCGGAGGTCCAGAGAACCCGTTCACCGTCCTGTTCCTCGTCTACGTCGCGCTGGCATCGGTGGTCCTCGGCAACCGATGGGCGTGGAGCCTGGCAGCGGTGACGGTGCTGTGTTTCGGGCTGCTCTTCGTGATCACCCCCGCCGAGCCGAGCGCCATGGGCGGGCACGTGCATCACACGAGCCACCACGGCACCTCGAACGGTTACGCGACGCACCTCTACGGAATGCTCCTCGCCTTTGCGATCACCGCCGGCATCGTGGCGTACCTGGGCACACGCCTGACGGCTGCATTGGGTAGCCGCGACCGCGAGCTCGCCGAGGCCCGAGCCCGCGCGACACGCAGCGAGCGCCTCGCGTCGTTGACGACCCTCGCCGCCGGCGCCGCGCACGAGATGTCCACACCCCTGAACACGATCACGATCGTGGCGGGCGAGCTCCAGCGGCGCGCAGAGGAGCTCACAGAGGGTGGCGAGATCGCCTCCGACGCGAAGCTGATCCTCGGCGAGGTGGAGCGGTGCCGCGCGATACTCGACCAACTCGGCCGAAAGAGAGGCGAAGGGCGAGGTGAGGCACCGGTGCCGGTCGACGCGCAGGTGCTCGTCGATGAGGTCAGGGCGCGCCTCCCCGACGACCAGCAGCAGCGGCTCGCGCTACGCGTCTCCCCGGGGCTGCCGGAGCTTTTCGTTCCCAAGCGAGCGTTCATCTCGGCCCTCGGCAACCTCGTCGACAACGCGTTCGAGGCGTCAGGGGCGGAGGAACGCGTCCGCCTGGAAGTCGAGGCCACGGAGGACGCCGTGCTCTTCACCGTACGCGACCAGGGGTCGGGAATGACCGCTGAGATCCGCGAACGGGCGCTCGAGCCTTTCTTCTCGACGAAACCGGAAGGTCAAGGAATGGGGCTCGGCCTCTTTCTGGCGTGCATCGTGACCGAGGAGCTCGGTGGCCGATTCGACTTGACCTCGGGGCCGGGCCGAGGAACCACGGCGAGCGTGGAGATCCCGCGATGAACGACGCGAATCCGAGCATCCTGATCGTCGACGACGACAGCACGTTTCGGTCGCGCCTCGGTCGCGCGCTGGAGGATCGTGGCTACGACGTGCGGCTCGCCGCCAGTCGCGAAGAGGCGCGCATGTCGGCCGAGCAGGACAGCCCCGAGCTCGCCCTGGTCGATCTGCGCATGCCGGGCGGCTCAGGTCTCGACGTGGTCGCGGATTTCGCCGCCATCGACGCGACCACCCGTACGGTGGTCCTCACCGGGTTCGGTTCGATCGCCACGGCTCTCGACGCCGTCAGGCGCGGCGCGGTCCACTATCTGACGAAGCCAGCCACGGTGGAGGAGATCCTCGCGGCGTTCGAGCTGGGCGCAGACGGCGAAGGCGCGGCAGAATCCCGGAGTCCCGAGAGCGTCCCGACGCTGGCGCGCGTCGAATGGGAGCACATCAACCGCGTTCTCGCTGAATGCGATGGAAACATCACTCATGCGGCGCGTCTCCTCGGCATCCACCGCCGCTCGCTCCAGCGAAAGCTCGCGAAGCATCCCACCCCGCGATGAGGGACAGCTGGAGCCCGACCTCGATTCGGTGCGACAATTGACCACAGGCGCGGGCCGCCTGTTTCGCACTAGCATTCGCTCGTTCGGGGAAACGGAGAGAGACATGAGATCGACAAGCTTGGCTTCGGTGACAGGGCTCCTTCTCGTCTTCACCACCGCGTGTGGCGACGACGGCGCAACGGATGGCGGCGCGACCGATAGCGGTGTGATGGACAGCGCCGCCGACACCGGTCCCGCTGATTCCAGCAGCGGCGATACCAGCACGGGCGACAGCGGCACGATGGACAGCGCCACGGACTCCGCAGCCGACACCTCCACCGACATGCCGGTCACGCTCCAGTTCGCGGCGAGGGTGGGAAGCGAGGACTTCGGCTGCGGAACGACCTACAGCGGGCTCGGCACGACCTCGGCGGAAGCCACCGGCGGGGACTTCCGCTTCTACGTCTCCGACGTGCGGCTCGTGACCAGCACGGACGACGAGGTTCCCGTCGCGCTCACGCCTGACGGTATGTTCCAGAGCGCGGACGTGTCGCTCCTCGACTTCGAAGACGGCACCTCGGCGTGTATGTCGGGCAACTCCGCGTTGAACAGCGAGGTCGTCGGCACCGTCGCTCCGGGCGAGTACACCGGCGTTCGTTTCGTCGTCGGTGTTCCCTTCGAGCTGAACCACGTCGACGTCGCGACCGCCGAGACCCCGCTCAACATCACGTCGATGTTCTGGAACTGGCAGGGCGGATACAAATTTCTTCGCATCGATCTCGTCGTGGGCAGCGGCGGCTACAACATGCACCTGGGCAGCACCATGTGCACCAGCGGCGCGCCCACCGAGCCTCCGACCGCCGAGTGCATGCGGCCGAACCGCATGGAGGTCAGTCTCGACGGCTTCGACATCGACACCAGCGTGATCGTGGCGGACCTCGCCGAGCTGGTGTCCGACGCGGACCTCACCGCCAACACCATGGGCACGCCTCCGGGCTGCCAGTCCTTCCCCACGGACGAGACCGATTGCCTTCCGGTCTTTCCCAAGCTAGGCCTCGACTACGCGACGGGCGTCGCCGGTTCGACGGCGCAGTCTTTCTTCCACCTCGAGTAGACCCCTCATCGTCCGTGACTCACCCCGTGGCACTCGCGTTCATCGCCCTCGTCACCTCGCTCTTCGCGGGATGCGGGGACGACGGGCCCATGGGGCCCGACGCGACCACCGATGCCACGCCTGATGGGATGGCCGACGCGGGGGACGCGGGCGACGCGGGCGACGCTGACGGCGGCGGTGACGGCGGGATGGAGGAGTGGACCTGGGACCTCCCGCCGGACTTTCCCGTTCCCCGTGTGCCGGAAGACAACCCCATGAGCGCCGTGAAGGTCGAGCTCGGCCGCTACCTCTTCTACGACACCCGGCTCTCGGACAACCAGACCTACTCGTGCGCCTCGTGCCACCAGCAGGACAAAGCGTTCACCGACGGGCTGGCGCATGCCCTGGGCTCGACGGGGATGACTCACCCGCGGAGCTCGATGTCGCTGACGAACGTCGCGTACCAGGCGACGCTCACCTGGGCGAATCCGACGGTGCGGACGCTCGAGGACCAGGCGCTCCTGCCGATGTTCGGAGAATCGCCGATCATCGAGCTCGGCCTGGCGGGGAAGGAAGACCTGCTGCTCGAGCGCCTGCGCGCCGAGACCATGTACCAGGACCTCTTCCCGCGTGCGTTCCCAGACGACGCGGATCCCTTCACCGTGGCCAACGTGGTGCGCGCCATCGGCGCCTTCGAGCGCACGCTGATCAGCGGCAACTCCGCCTACGATCGCTATACGCGCGACGGTGAGACTTCGGCGATGAGCGAAGCGGCCCTGCGCGGCGCCGAGCTCTTCTTCGGCGAGACCTTCGACTGCTTCCACTGCCACGGATCGTTCAACTTCTCGTCCTCCGTCGACCACGAGGGCATCGTCTTCGACGAGGCGGTGTTCTTCAACACGGGCCTCTACAACGTCGATGGGCGTGGCGCCTATCCCACCGAGAACACCGGCCTCTACGAGTCGACCGGCGATCCGGCGGACATGGGTCGGTTCAAGCCTCCGACCTTGCGCAACATCGCGCTCACCGCGCCCTACATGCACGACGGGAGCATCGCCACGCTCGAAGAGGTGCTCGACACCTACGCCGCCGGCGGCCGCAACGTGACGGATGGCCCCTACGTCGGGGACGGACGCGACAACCCGAACAAGAGCATCTTCGTCCACGGCTTCGTGATGGCCGACGACGAGAAGGCCGACATGCTCGCGTTCCTGCGCAGCCTCACGGACGACGAGTTCGTGACCGATCCGCGCTTCTCCGATCCCTTCGAAGCCGCCCCGTAGCCTCTCGACAGGTGCGGCATATCGTCGCAGCGACGATTTGCCTCATGTACAGCTCTCGCACGTCCCACTAAGCCTCGGCCGATGCGAAGGCTCGCCATCTCCGGCCTGGTCTTCATCGCTGTCGTCCTGACGGCGCGGCGTGCGGCTGCGTGCGCGACGTGTGCGGTCGGCGATCCGACGCTGAACGTGATGGGCGTAGAGCAGCCCTACGCCGGACGGACCCGCGTGTCGGCCCAGGTCCGCCACCTGGAAGCGCACTCGGGCACTCCCGGAGCGGACGAGGTCGTCTCGCGCGAGGAACGGCTCACTGTGGCTCTGAGCCACGCGCCGGTGCCCTGGCTGACGCTCGGGCTTCGCGTCCCGATCGTCCTCAGACAGACGACGCAACCCAACCTCTCGAGGGAATCCGTGGTCGGTCCAGGCGACACCACGCTCCGCGCGCGCTTCGTCCTCTATCGCGATCGCACCTGGGCTCCGTCGCGGCTCGTGTGGGCCCACGTCGGCCTCGAGCTGCCCACCGCGCCGATCCGGATGAGCGGCGCGGGCCCCCTTCCACTCGAGCGCCAGCTCGGCACGGGATCCTGGGATCCGTCCTTCGCGGTCGGGGGCAGCCTCTTCGAAGGCGCGCTGTCCCTCCACGGCTCGGTGCTCGTCTTCGTGCCGACCCGCGGGAGCGGCGACAGCCAGGTCGGGATGCACCTGCGCAGTACCTTGGTGGGGCAGCTCCAGCCCTGGACGTTCCTCGGGTTCCGGCTGGGCGCGGGCGCTCGCTTCGAAGAGGGCACCACCCTCGCCGGCGTCGACGATCCGAACAGCGGTGGCGTGGTGGGGTATCTGAGCGGCGGCCTGATCGCGAGCCCCGCCGAAGACGTCGTTCTGTGGCTGACGGTGACGGTGCCCGTCATCGACGCGCTCCGCGGCCAGCAGAGCGAGCGAGTCCAGGCGCTCGCGGGGGTAGCCATCGATGTTTAGCCGTCGGTCGGTCGGGCTCAGCGCCCTGCTCCTCGTCTGCTCGGTGAGCGTGCGCTGCGTCAGCGAATCGCCCGGCGTGCTGGTGGAGCTCTTCTTCGACGGCTCTCCCTCCTCCGTGGCCGCCGGGAGCACCGCGCCACGTGCCGCGAGCGCGAAGATCAACCTCACGGAGCTCGAGCTCCTGCCCTGCGAGAGCACTGTCGCCAGCGCGGTCTCATGGCTGGGGCCTTCAACAGCGCGCGCGCATGACGGCGCGACGCCTCGCGCATGGACCGGCAGCGAGCGCATCGACGCGCTCGCGCCGGGGCCGGTGCCCCTCGCCTTGCTCTCTCCAGCGGCGACGAGCTACTGCGGCTTGCGCGTCACCGTCGCGCCCAATGAAAACGGGGCGGTCGACCCGCGCCTCGACCCCATGGACGGGCTCGCTCTTCTCGTCGAGGTCACGTACCTCGACGATGGCGAGGACAGGCGCTTTGTGCTGAGCAGCTCAGCGACCCGAGACGTGAGCCTCGCCCTCGATCCACCCATAGTCCTGGACGCCGCAGAGGACGTCTTCGCCGTTTCGCTGAGCCTCGACGTGGCCGGATGGATGGCGGACCTCGATCCCGACGTCGCCCAGTCGGCGGCCTACCGGGTGCGCCTCGGAGACGAGCTGGCCTCACATCTGCGGGTAGACGTCTCTCGTTCTGTGCCGTGAGGGTGGTCTGGAGGGCACATGAGCCGAGGCACGCGATGCGCTATGCTCCCCGCTCTTTCGTTCATGGGGTGTGGCATGCGTCATTGGAGCTCGGTTTTCTCGCGTGGGGTGCTTGCGCGCGCCGTGTTGATCTCGTTGGTGGTGCTGGCTGGATGCACGCGCCAGAGAGATCCTGGCGACGGCGGCATCGGCGGCGACGGGGGCGATGGCGGCACGGACGGCAGCAGCGGCGGCACGCTTCGGCTCGATCCCGAAAACGCGGAGGTGTCGATCCGCATGGGTGTCCCGGCCACGGTCGACTACCACGCCTACCTCATGAAGCCCGACGGCACCGAGGAGGACGTGACCGCGGAAGCATCGTTCTGGGTGACGAACACGATGCTCGGCACTTTTTCGGGGGCGCAGTTCCAGTCCGGCACCGACCAGGGCGGGCGCACGCGCGTGCTCGCGATGGCGCGCGGCGCGATGGGCTCGACCGACCTGACCGTGCACCTCGAGCGGATCTTCATCGGGAGCGGCGCGACGATGGACGACGCGTCTCTCTTCTCCGGCACCGACGACACCGGCACGCCGCCCGAGATCGTCTACCCGATCGACGGCGTGCTGGTGCCGCCGAACCTGAACGAGCTCGAATGGCAGTTCATGCCCGCCGGCTACGAGGTCTTCGAGCTCTCGCTCATCGGCGAAGCGAGCGACTTCCGGGTCTACTTCGGCTGCACCGCGGTCGGCGCCGGGTGCGCGTTCCTGCCCGAGGAGGACGTGTGGACGGCGCTCGCGGAGTCCGAGCGCGGCCGGGCGCCGGTGCGCTACCGCATCCGTGGCGCGAGCCGCTCGGGCGGGCCGGTCGGCGCGTCCGTGGAGCAGACCATCGGCTTCGCCGAAGAGGACGTCACCGGCGGCCTCTACTACTGGAACGCCGCTGCCGGCGCCGTCAAGCGCTACGACTTCGGGCGGCGTGGTCAGACGGCGGAGAACTACCTCGACGCTGGTAGCGCCGGCGCCAGCACCTGCGTCGGTTGCCACGTGCTCTCGCGCGACGGCTCGCGCATCTCGGTCGGCCTCGACATCCCGTCACCCTCTCCCTACAAGGTCTTCGAGACCGGCACGCGGACCCTCGTCTACCAGCAGGGATCGATGTTCGGAGGCGGCGGGGCGAACTTCTTCTCGTTCTCGCCGGACAACAGCCAGATCCTCACCTCCAACGGAGTGAACATCGTGCTCCGCGACGCGTCGACCGGCGCGGCGATCACCGATCCCATCGTCACTGGGGGCGCGATGCCCGACTTCTCGCCCGACGGGACGCGCTTCGTCTACGCCAAGCCGCAGACCACGCCGCCCTGCTTCGGGACCATCTGCGGCGCGCCCGGCGTCGACGCCGCGAGCATCCAGTCCATGATCTTCGATGGATCGAGCTGGGGGCCGGGTCCGGAGGTCGTCGCCTTCGACGGGCAGAACAACTACTACCCGACCATCTCCCCCGACGGCGGCTTCGTGCTCTTCAACCGCTCACCCTCGAACCAGAACAGCTACGATGCGCCCGACGCCGAGCTGTGGATCGCGCCCATCGCCGGCGGAACACCGGTGCGCCTCGATCGCTCGACCTCGATGAACGGCGACTCCTGGCCCAAGTGGGATCCGACGACCTACATGCACCAGAGCCACCCGCTCTTCTGGTTCACCGTGTCGAGCCGTCGTGCCTACGGCCTGCGCGTGGCCGCCGGGACCCAGGCGCAGCTCTGGGTTGGCGCCTTCGATCCCAGCGCTCCCGTCGGCGCAGACATGGCGATGCCCATGTTCTGGCTCCCCTTCCAGGAGATCGACAGCGGCAACCACATCGGCCAATGGGTCACCACCGTCGACCGCCAGCCGTGCAGCGACGACACCATGTGCATGGGGGGCGAGTTCTGCGAAGCCGGCGTCTGCGTTCCCGAGCTGATCTGAGCACGCCGCGCAAACGTTGCTCGTCCACGAGCGACCCCAGTCCATGGTCCCCATCGTCAGGTCACGCGTCCCCATCTGACACCTTTACGTCGCACCTTCGTGCACGTTTGCCGCGACGACGCGCCGGCCCGCACCTTGCTTTCCAAGGAGTCATGCGGATGCGATGGACGATTGGGGTCGTCGCGCTGTGCACGGCGGGTGGCTGCGCAGCGGGCGGGGATTTGGATACGACGTCGGACCGGCCAGCGCCGACCGGCGCCGACGGCGACGCAGGAGCTCCGCCGATCATGGATCCGATGGATCCTCCGGTCTCACCGGCGCCCGAGCCGAGTCGAGCGAGCTGCGAGGCGATCCACGTGGACGATCCGAGCGCCACAGACGGTATCTACACCATCGAGCTCGGCGGCGAGGCGCTCGATGTCTACTGCGACATGACGACAGACGGCGGCGGGTGGACCCTGGCGATCAACGCGCCAGAGGATGGATATGGGGACATGCCAGTGGTCCCCGGCTCACTCACTCCCCTGGTGCACGGCCGGCTCTCGGACCTTCAGCTGACCTGGCTCCTCTCGCGCGAGCCCGGCGACCGAAACAACGTGCGCATCTTCACGCGGGGCTGGACCGTCTCGATGCTGGCGCAGGTCGAGCAGCCCGCGACGAGCGCGGGGGTGATGGATCCGGATGGCGTCGCGACGACGACCAACGTGGAGGTCACACCGATGCGCTTCGAGGTGGATTGGGAGGCCAACGGCGACTGCAGCGCCTTCGACCCCGGGCCGGATCTCGCCGATGCCTCGGAATCCGATGTCTGGGGGTTCTCCAACGGCGCCGCGGCCGCGGGGGGAAGCTCTGGTACGACCGGCTTCAAGGACTATGTCAGCCGCGACGACTACGCCGGCTTCGTGGTGAACTACGACACCGGCAGCGACCTGACCTGCGGCCGGCGTTATTCGCCGGGTACCTGGTACCCCCATCGCGCCGGAGCTCTCTGGATTCGCTGAACCGAAGGAGAGTGTGACCGCTCGGGTCTTCTCCTCAGCGCCGCTTCTTCTTCCGGGCCAGGAGCGTCTCGGCGAGTGAGCCGGGTTGGGCATTTTCCGGCGCTGCGGTGGTCTCGCCGGTTTCGGGTTCCGCAGGCTTCGTCGCCGTGCGGGAAGAAGGCGCAGGCTTCTCCTCGGACGGATCCGCCGCACGCGCAGCCGCGACCTCGGGTGCGACCTCCGCTCGTTGCGCGCGCTCGTCGCGGCCTTCGGCTTTCGCGCGCGCGAGGGCGTCGAGGGTCGCCGTGGGCGTGCTGGGCGCAGGCCGCCGCGGCGGACGCACGCGAAAGAGACGACGGATGGGCGCTGGGATCGCGCGCCGGATCGCCTCCATCGGGAGCACCAAGCGGCGCAGCGCCACCGAGAGGAGCATCAGGCACATCGCCAGGATCAGGAGCGGCGGCCACAGTGGCCGATACGCGTAGGTGCGCGGCGGGCGGTCGGTGAAAACCGCGCGCAGGTCGGTGCGCACCTGCCCGCCGGTGAGCGCCGCGATCTGCGCGAGCTTCGCGTGGTCGGTGCCTTCGCCGCGCAGCTCGTCGCCCGTCGGCCGCACGAGACCCGCGCTGCCCACGAGCCCCTCGTCGCCCTCGCGAACCGTGACCAGGTAGGGCCCGGGCGTGCTGGCGTCGAAGGTCCCCTCGTAGCGCCCGGCGCCACTCTGGGTGAGCTCGACGTCCAGACGACGGCCGCCGCGCGCGGCCACGGTGGCCGAGAGGTCGAGGTAGTTTCGGTAGTGGCCGTCGGCGTCCACCGCCTCGACCACCACCCGTCCGACGCCGCCTTCGAGGCGAACGCCGATCCGCGCGTCCCGGCGCTCGGGCGCGCGGGCGAGATCGCGCGCGAGCTGACCGAAGAGCGCCGCGTAGCCGGGCCACGCCAGCCACGAACGGGTGAAGAGCGCTCCACCGTCCGCCGCGAAGACGGCGCTCCGACCGATGCCATACTGCCAGGTGACGAGGAGAGGATCGTCGTCCTTGGCGCCGAGGAGCACCGAGCCCGCCGGCCGTGCGTTCAACACCACGTAGCCGCCGAGCTCCGGTGCCGTCCCGAAGTCGATGCCGCGCGTGGTGGCGCTTGGGACTCCGAGGCTGGGGGCGAAGGGCTCCTCGACGATCGCCGACCGGCTCGCCTCGATCGTCTCCTGGGTGAAGATGCGCGGAAGCTCGGTGAGGTTTTCGACGATGTAGAAGCGCCCCTGCCCGATGCGCGAGAGCGCCTCGAGCTCGGGGGTGTAGACGCCGTTGCCCATCGAGACGATCGAGGTGGTGATGCGATCGTCGATGGCCTCTTGCACCACGCGGCGCATGCCCGGGAGGTTTTGCGAGTCCTCGCCGTCGCTGAAGAGCAGGACGTGCTTGAGCTGCGTCTGCTCGGCGCGGAGCGTCCGGTAGCTCTCCAGCAGGGCGACGTCCACGTCGATCCCGCCGCCGCCCGGCTGTGCGCGGCGGATGGCCGCGGCCACCTGCTCCGGGTCGTCGACGCCAGTCATCCTCAGCGTCCAGTGCACCTCGGTGTCGACGTGCATCACGCCGACGCGATCGAAGGGCGAGAGCAGGCGCGCCGATCGCCCCGCGGCCTCGTTCGCTACGTCGAGCTTCGATCGCCCGGGCGCGATCTCCATCCCCATCGAGCCCGAGTTGTCGATGGCGATGATCATCGCCAGCGAGGCGCGGTCGCGACGTTGGCGGAGGTCGAAGGTCGCCGGCAGGGCCTCCTCCACCGGCGTGTACGCGTATCCTCCGAGGCCGAAGGCGTCGCGCGTTCCGAGCATCAAGAGGCCTCCGCCGAGGTCGCGGACGTAGCTCTGGATCATCTGCAGCTGATCCTCGCTGAGCGCGCGCGACGGAAGGTCCGAGAGGATCAGGAGGTCGTAGCTGGCGAGGGTGGCGAGGTCGGGTGGAACACGCGATGGGCCGAAGACCTCCACCTCGCTGCCGCCGCGCCGAATGGCGTCGGCGAGCGCCGTCGCCTGGTCCGGCTCCGCCGCGAGGACCAGGACGCGTGACTCGCCGCTGACGCGCAGAAAGGCGCCGCCCTCGTTGTTCTCCGGCGACGCGTCGCCCGAGCCCACCGGCTCCACCAGCACGTCGTAGCGGTGCACGCCCGCCTCCGGCGCGACGTCGCGCATCACCAGCACGTCGTCGCCGGCGGCCACCTCGGTCTCGGCCTCGGCGATGACCTCGCCGTTGCGCGTGACCCGCACCCGCACGTCGCTCGCTTCGGTCGAACGCGTGACGATGCGCAGCTCCACGGGCTCTCCCGGGTTCGCGGTCTCGGGAATGCGCACGCGCTCGACGGCGATCTCCGGGCTCGGCTCCCGCTCGATGGGGACGACGTCGATCACCACGCCGCGGCTCGCGGCGCTGGCGGCCGCGGCGAGGGCGTCCCCGTCGGTCTCGACGCCGTCCGAGACGACGACGATGCGGCCCGCGTGCTCGGCGGGCAGGTCGGCGAGGGCCCGCCGGATCGCGCTGCCGATGTTTGTCGCGTCGCGCGGAACGCTGGCGCGCGCCGTGCCGATGGGCGGATGTGGCGAGGGAACCACCTCGGTCGCGGCCTCGGCACCGAAGACGACGAGGCCGGCCTTGTCGTCGGTCTCCATCGTGTCGACCGCGCCCCGGATCTCCTCCATCGCGCGCGTCGCGCCGGCCTGACCCGAGCGCTCGACGCTGCGACTTCGGTCGAGGGCGAAGACCACGGCGAGACGATCGATCTCGGCGCCCAGCTCCATCCCGCCGAGGGCGAGCGTGGCGGCGACGAGGGCCAGGAGCATGCTCGCCTGAATTGCGACGCGACGCCGGCCGGCATGGCCCGAAGGCAGACGCCGGAGGCGAAGCGCCAGCAGCGCGATGGCGGGCAGGCCGACGAGCAGCAGCCAGGGCGCAGCGAAGCGGATCACGCGGCGGCCTTTCGCGTGGCCCACAGCCCTTCGAAGAGGAGCAGCAGAAGGAGCGCGCCCGCGAAGTAGGGCCACGACTCCTCCTGCTCGGTCGCCGCCGCCGCCCCCACCGCTTCGCGGTCACCCCGGGTGAAGCGGGCGCGCGGCGACAGATCGCTCTCCTCGGGATCGAGGAGGTTGCGCAGGGCGAAGAGCGTCCGGCCCTCGGTCTTCACCTCGAAGACGCCGGCCTCGGGCGGCACGGCGACGACGGCCACGCCGCCGCGGGAGGTCGCCTCGAGGGTGCGACCCGAAGGCGTCTCCACCTCGACCCTGCTCCCGGTCGCCGCGGGAACGCGAAGCGACTCTCCGACGGCGCCCGCCGGGACTCCACCCTCGGCGCGACGGCGTCGCGCACGCTCGAGGACGTTTCGGAAGAAGACGACGAAGGCGGGGCTCTGCGTCCAGTCGCTCTGTGCGGGATCGAAGGACACGATCGTGGTCTCGCCGTCGGGCCGCTCGATGGACGCGATGGCGGCGCCCTGATCGGTGGACAACAGCGTGCGCGCGGCCGGGCTGTGAATCGGACGAATGGCGCCGAGGTGCACGTCGCTCATCTGCACGAAGCGCATGCGCAGGTCGTCCTCGTCCCAGGTGACGATGCGCGGCGACTCGGCCGCCTCCCCGAGGCTCGCTTCGAAGACCTGCGCCCCGGTGGGAGCGACGACGAGGCTGTCGCCGGGCGGCGGGGTGTCCGGCGTGTCGCCCAGATAGACGAGCAGACCATCGAGAGGAGCCGACCCCTCTTCGCGCTCGGCGAGGGCGCCGAGCGTGGTGGCGAAGAGCTCGGCGTCCCGGTCTGCTCGGAATACGCGCTCGACCGAAGGGATGGGCGGACCGATGAGGAACACCGGCATCTTCCGGGCGCCGGGCGAGGGCGCGACGGCGACGTCGTCGAGAGCGAAGGCGTCCCGCGAGCCATCCTCGCGTCCGAGCTCGACCACCACGATCGGCGCGCGGCCGGAGGCGTCGGGTGGCAGGTCCACGGCCAGCACCGCCGACTCGGTGGCGTTCGCCGCGAGCGACAGGCGCCTCGAGCCCAGGGTTCGCTCACCGACCCGCGCGGTCACGAAGAGCTCGGTGGGCGTGTCGGCGAAGCGCCGCACGCGCACGAAGACGTCGGCGCGATCGGGGTGCTCTTCGCTCGGACGGGCCCGAACGTCGACGGCGACGATGGCGTCGTTGCTCGCGGCATCGCCGACCCGCTGCACCTCCACCGGCGCCGTCCGTCCGTCGAGCGCGATCTCTCCGTCTACCGCCGCGTCGGTGAGCAAGATGATCTTGCTCCCGGCGGGGGCGTCACGCATGCGCTCGGCGGCGAGCGAGACGGCGGCTTCGAGGTCCGCTCGCCCACCTCGAACCTCGAGGCGGGAGAGCACGGCCTCGATCTGCGTCGCGTCGCGGGTCGGCGCCGCGATCACCGCCGGCTCCTTCGCGGCTTCGATCAACATCAGGTCGCCGCCCGGCGGCATCCCCCGCGCGAGCGATCGCGCGACGTCGCGCGCGCGGTCGAGGCGCCGCACGTCGCCATCGACGGCCGCCATCGAAGCGCTCGTATCGATGATCACAGCCGTCCGCGCTCCGGCGACCGCTCCGCCCGCACCGGTCGGTCGCGCGAGGGCGATGGCGCCGGCGATCAGCACCAGAAGCTGCAGGAGCAGCGAGACGTGCGGGATCAGGCGCTTCCACGGGCGCTCGGCGCGCATGTCGCGAAGCGCGAGGTCCCAGAGGAGCGTGGAGCCCACCTCCCGCTCCTGCCGTCGTCGCCTCAGGACGTAGAGCAGGATCAGAGGCCCGGCGAGGCCGAGCCAGAGGAGCTGCGCCGGCGCGAGAAGTTCCATCGGGCGTCAGGCCGCTCGGCGCAGGTAGTCGACGAGGGCGTCCTCGAAGTCGGTCTCACCCGAGAGGCGCGCGTAGGAGACCCCCCGCCTCTTGGCCCAGCTCTCGGCGCCCTCGAGGAAGGCGCTGAGTCGACCGCGATAGGCGGCGATGGCACGGGCGTCGAGGGAGACCTCCACGCGGGAGCCGCTCTCGGCATCGACCAACACCAGATCACCGCCGGGCGTGGGATCGAGCTCCTCGGGATCGAGGACGTGGAAGATGGCGGGCTCGAAGCGCTCGGAGATCAGGCGGTCGAGAGGGCGCTGATAGCCCCCGGGATCGAGGAGATCGGAGATCACCGCCACCACCCCGGGCCGCGGCCTGCGCGCGAGGAGCTCGTCCACGGCCCGGCTCAGGTCGGTCTCGCCGTCGGCGCCCAGGGCGTCGAGGTGACGCAGGAGCGCTCCGACCTTCCGCTTGCCGCGCACCGGCGGCATCGGCCGGCCGATGCCCGGCCCGAACGGAACGATGGAGACCCGCTCGGAGCCGGTGAGCGCCACGTATCCGAGCGCGGCGGCGATGCGCTTGGCGATCTCCAGCTTCGGCGGCTCGCCGACCGACATCGAACGCGACGCATCGACGAGGAGGTAGACCGTGAGGTCCTCCTCGGCGACGTAGAGCCTGAGCACCAGCTCCTCGAGACGCGCGTAGGCGTTCCAGTCGATCCGTCGTACGTCGTCTCCGTGATAGTAGGGCCGATGGTCGGCGAACTCCGCGCTCGACCCGCGACGCGTCGATCGCCGCATCCCTCCGGCCGCCCCCGCGAAGCGGCGCCGCGCGAGCACCCGAAGTCGGGCGAGGCGACGGATGAACTCGGGGCGCAGGAGCTCGCCGCTCACTCGTCCGCGTCCTCGGGCTGCCCGCCCGGCTCGTTCGAGACCTCGTCCTCCCCGACGTCGTCGACCTGATCGACCTCGGTGGCCGCGTCTGAGTCGGCGGCGGAGAAGTCGGGGTTCTTCTCCCGCCGGAGCTCGAACGCCTCGGTCGAGCCCTGCCATTCATCCTTCGGGCCGTCCCCTGTCGCCGCGGGGTTGGACGTGGCGGCTTCCATCTCGGCCCGTCCCGCACCTTCTGGGAAAGGCTTGGCCTTCTCCTCGCTCCGGTTGGCGATGGCGGTGGCGAGCGACGGGCGAGAAGCCCGGGTCAAGAGCGGCACCGTCGGTTCACTGGTGCGCGCCAGCTCGTCGCGCTTCTTGCGGCGCTCGTCGTCCAGGCGCTGCACCTTGGCACAGCGCACCTCCACCAGGACCCAGAAGACACCGCCGAAGGCGGTGTACATGAGTATGGGGATCGCCGCCGCGAGCGCGCCCGTCGCGTCCATGTCCCCGGAGGTGATGTCGAAGCCCACGATCGTCGGTGCGATGGGCGAGAGCTGGATGAAGAACGGCACCGCGTCGTCGAGGTTCTCGATCGAGTTCGGGTCGATGATGACCGCGAAGAGGAAGGGGATGATGACGGCGGTGGCCAGCGCAGCCCCGGCCAGGATCCGCGACGCGATCCCGTTGCGGAGCACCGTGCGGAGCCAGACGCCGAAGGAGAGGAAGAAGAAACACACGGCGGCATCGCCGGCCGCCATGACCAGGAGGCCGACGTCGGCCGCGCCATTGTGCGTCCACCCCGGATAGTAGAAGTGGCGCGCCACCGCCGGCAGCGCCGCCATCGCGAAGGCGCTCACCAGGATCACCACCGTGGCGAAGCGCAGCGTCGGCGCGGCGCCCGGACCGATGGCACGACCGACGAAGCCGAGCTTGCTCTCCTTCATGCGCTGCACGAAGAGGCGCGGCGGCAGCGGCGGCTCGTTCATGAAGATGGTGGCGATGAAGAGCAACAGCGAGGCGCCCACGAAACCGAAGCCCTGCGCGATCATCGCCGTGTCCTTGGCGTCGCCGGTGAGCAGAGGGACCAGCGCGATGATGATGATCATGCCCAGCATCGCCACCACCGACCACCACTTGAAGGGCGTCGAGCGATCCTCGGCGAGGGGGCGGATCCCGGCGACCGCGATCCCGAGGAGAAGCCACACCGGCATCAGGAAGAAGTACAGCGGCAGCGCCACCAACAGGCCGAGGATGCGCGGGTCGAGGAAGTGCTCGGTGAGCGCCTCGGTCCACCAAAACGGGCCTTCCATCCCCAGTGACCATTCGTTGCCCGCCGGCTCGCCGAGGACGCCGATCATCGAGGTGACGATCACCGCCGTGGGGAAGAAGACGATGGTCGCGATGAGGATCGCGATCCGCGTGGAGCTGACGCGCGCGCTCACCGCCACGCCCAGGGCGATCGCGGGCGTGAGCACCAGGAGGATCCCCATGAATCCCACGACGACCTGGCCGGGGGAGATGCCGCCGAAGAGGAACGCGATGCCGACCACGGGGCCGAGGGCGACGATCACGAGGAACATCGAAGCGTAGGCCGCGATGAACTTGCCGCGGACGATCCGCCACGCCGGCATGCCGCTCAGGATCAACGACTCGTAGGTCTTCTGTTCTCGCTCGCCGGTGATGGAGGTCGACGCATACGCCGGCGCGACCAGGGCGAGGACCAGAAGGGTGATCGCGAAGAAGATCTGGAAGACCACCTGACCGACCTTCGCCGGCGGGAGCGGGCCCGCCGCCACCATCGCTCCGCCGCCGAGGACGAACACGCTGATCGCGCCCACCGACAGATAGAGGAAGCGGATGAAGAGGTTGGTCCGGAAGGTGGAGCGGAGCTCTTTGACCAGGATCGGGTTCGGATCCTTGATCTTCCGCGTCAGAACCTCGACCAGACGCTCGACGGGACCGCGGCTCGATGGCGCGGGCGGCTGTACCGACCCCGAAGCGGTGTCGCTCACTGGAGCTCCCCCTTCGTGACTTCGAGGAAGATGCGTTCGAGGTCGTTGACGTCCGGCTCGACGCGCACCACCGAGAGCCCCGCGCCGACGGCCGCTGCCACCACCTGGGCGACCTCCTTGTCGCCCCCCCGGTACGCCACCCGATAGTCGCCGTCGGGCTGGCGTTCCACGTCGACCACGAAGCCCAGACCCCGAAACGCCGCGGCGGCGTCCTCGGGGTGTTCGAGAAAGCGGAGCCGTACCGCGCGCTCGGGGTTCAGCGTTTCGCCGATCTCGCCGACCGTCCCAGCCGCCAGCAGCCGACCCTTCTCGAGGATCGCCACCGACGTACACATGTCGCTCAGCTCCGTCAGGATGTGACTGGAGAGCACGATGGTCTTGCCGAGGCGCTGGAGCTCCTCGATCAGGTCGCGCATCTCGATGCGCGCCCGCGGGTCGAGCCCGTTGGCGGGCTCGTCGAGGATCATCACCTCGGGGTCGTGCAGGAGCGTCCGCGCGATCGCGAGGCGCTGCTTCATCCCCTTCGACATCTGCGCTACCAGGCGCGTCCGGAGATCGCCCAGGTCGGTGAGCTCCATGACAGCGTCGACGGTGCGCTCGCGCGCCGAGAGCTCGAGGCCGTGGGCCGCGGCGAAGAAGTCGAGGTACTCCTGCACCGTCACACGCTCGTAGACGCCGAAGTCGTCCGGCATGAAGCCGAGAACCTGACGAACCTCGCCTGGACGCTCCACCACGTCGATCCCGTCGACCAGGACCCGACCTTCGTCGGGCTCGAGCAGCGTCGCCATCATCCGCAGCGTCGTGGTCTTGCCAGCACCGTTCGGACCGATGAAGCCGAAGATCTCGCCGCGCGGCACCTCGAACCAGATGTCGCGCAACGCCTGGAAGCTCCCGAACCAGTGGCTGATTCCCTCGACCTTGATCATGGGGCCAGCTCCTTTTCGAGGTTGGGCACCACGCGGACGAAGGTGTAGTCGAGCTCGGGGCGGAAGGTGTCGGCGACGGGCGGGCGTTCGATCTCGAGCGCGGCGAAGAGGACGGGCACGCTCCCCACCGTGAAGTTGCCCCCCAGCACCTTGGAGACGCCGTCGAGGATGGCGCGCTGGTCGCTGGGGAAGCCCATGGTCTCGGCGAACTGGGTCACTGTGTAATCGTCGGGTCCCCAGAAAGCGTTGGACGTCCCGACGCTCATGGCGGTCGTGCTGGGGACCATGGCGCGGCCGCCCGCCGGCACGTCGCCCACGCGGTACACGCCGCCGATCCCGTCGATCACCACTGCGCCGTGAAGATCGTGGGGCGTGTGATTGACCACCGCGACCACACGCCGGCCGGCCCGCTCGAAGGTCACCTCTCCCCCGAGGTCCGCGACGTAGTCCTCGCGGACGAAGATCGTCTCCCACAGCCCACCCCGCATGCCGCGGAGCGTGCTGCCGTCTCCGTCGAAGACCGTGGTCGGATGGTCGCCTCCATCGCCGATCGGTCGGGCGATCCCCCGCTCGGGCGACGGCATGTCGAAGGTGGCCGGCCGCGTGAGGAAGAGGCCGTCGTAACGGCGCGCGGGCCCGAGGCTCTCGCCCTCGAGGAGCTCCACCACCTGGACCGATTCTGTGTCTCATGGTGACGCCCTTGCCGATGTAGCCAACCATCAAGAGCACGCCCAGGCAGCCCGCCGCCGCGACCGGTGTCGTCAACAGCGCCAGGGTCGGCTTGCCGCGTCGACCGACGAAGGTGAAGTTGAGCGGCCCCACCACCAGCACGTAGAGGAGCAACACCACCGCGACAAGCGCGAGCGCGGGGCGATAGCCCTCGTTCGGATCGAGCGAGGGGCGGAGCGACGAGAAGCTGGGCCCGCTGCCGAAGAAGTCGTCCGTGAGCGAGTCCTCGTAGCGACCGAAGGGCATCGCCGGCGCGTTCTCGCCGGGCGTCCGAGGCCGCGACAGGACCGCCCGCACCAGCTCGCGGGTCTGCACCGCGGACGCGAAGCGGGGCGAGGTGCCCTCATAAGTCGCGACGAAGACACGACCGAACCCGATTCGCCGCGAGCCGCCGAATACTTCGGCTCTCACGTCCGGCGCGACGAGCGTCTTGGCCTCAGCGTTGGGAGGCACGAAGGACGAGGCCAACGCAGGATCGGCTGTCGCCTCGAGCGCGGGCGTGCCGATGAGGCTGCTCATCGCCGGCCCGCGCGCATCGGCGTCGCTCCGGAGGAACACCAGGAGCTGTCCGCCAGCCCGGATCCAGTCGACGATCGCCTCGCGCTCGGGCTCGCCAACGCGCTCGAGCGCTGGCGCGCTGGTGATGAGGAGCGACACCCCCGACCACGCGACCGGGTTGCGCGGGAGGATCGGGTCCGCGCTCCGCGGGTCCATCGGCACGGTGCCCACCGGCATGCGGACCATACGCGGTGCGCCGTAGGGGCCACCGCCCGCCTCCTCCACCTCCATCTCGAGCAACGAGCCCCGCAGGTGTGAGGGGTTGTCGAGGAGCACCATGCCCGAGAGCGCCGGCGAGTAACTGGTGTTCAAGACCGCGCGGGCGAGGGGGCGGCTCCCCACCCGATAGCTGACGTTCAGTGTTCCACCATCGACGACGTAGGGTGTCAACACCACCTGCCGCCCTTCGCGCGGCGGCAGATCGGCGGCGATCTCGTACGATCGCTTCCCGCTCGCGTAGTTCTCGATCTCGATCACCACCCGGCCGCTGAGCGTGCGCTGCGTGCGGTTCTGCAGCGTCACCAGGATCGGCACGTGTGCGTTCGAGAGGAGAAGCTGCTCGCCGAAGAGCGCGCGCGCGGCGATGGCGACGGGCCGGGGTTGCTGGTTCTGCTGCGCGGAGGCGAGGCTCGGCGACGCGACCAGGTACGCGAGCAGGCTGGCGAGGAGGATCCTCATCGTCAGCTCGCGATCGCCGCCACCGAGTCGGGAACCTGCGCGACCTCGCCGAGAATGCGCCGGACGATCTCGTCGGGCGAGATGCCATCGGCTTCCGCTTCGAAGCTCGGGATGACGCGATGGCGGAGCGCCGGCAGGGCAACCCGTTCGAAGTCACCGAAGGAGACGTGGGCCCGACCCTGCGTCAGGGCATGCACCTTGGCAGCGAGCATCAGGCTCTGGCCGCCACGGACGCCCGCGCCGTAGCGAAGCAGGCGCTTGGCCGAAGGCGCGGCGGACTCGGTCCCTGGGTCGCTGGCGCGCACCAGACGCGCGACGTAGCGGGTGAGCGGCTCGGCGACACGCACCTCGCGCACCAGCTCCCGGAGCTCGAGGAGGGTCTTGCCGTCGACCACGCGGGGCACTTCGGGGCGCGCCGTGCCGGTGGTGAGGTCGAGGATGCCCACCAGCGTGTCCTCGTCGGGCTGCGGCACCAGCACTTTGAAGAGGAAGCGATCGAGCTGGGCCTCGGGGAGCGGGTAGGTCCCCTCCATCTCGATGGGGTTCTCGGTCGCGAGGACGAAGAAGGGCTGCTCCAGACGGTGACGCTCGCCAGCGATGGTGACGTGATGCTCGGCCATCGCTTCGAGCAGCGCGCTCTGGGTCTTGGGCGTCGCGCGGTTGATCTCGTCCGCGAGGACGAGCTGCGCGAAGATCGGGCCCTTCTGTAGCTCGAAGCGCTTACGGCCCGTCTCGTCCTCGACGACGACGTTGGTCCCGACGATGTCCGCCGGCATCAGGTCGGGCGTGAACTGGATGCGCGAGAACTCGAGATGCATCGCCTCGGAGAGCGTTCGCACCAGGAGCGTCTTGCCGAGCCCGGGCGCGCCCTCGAGCAACGCGTGACCCCCGGCGAAGAGGCACAACAGCACCTCTTCGACCACGTCCTGTTGACCGACGACGACCTCGGCGACCGCCGCCCGGAGCCGCTTCGCCACCTCGTGGAACTGCTCGATCCGCTCTTCGCTAGAGCTGGCCATGCTCACTCCCCTCCGAAAAAGACTCGGACGTGATCGCGGTAGTCCTCGGGCAAGGGTGCCCGCTCGATGGCGCCGGGCTCACCCTCGGCGGCCTGACCGGTCGCGGACGGGTCGGGAGCGGTCTCGGGGAGCGGTGTGCCGTCGGGGTTCATCCAGCGGATGGTACGGCGAGAGGGCGTTCCCGGGCCGAGCATCGGGCGAACGCGCGCGAGCGTCCCGTCGTCGCCGTCGAGGCGCTGGGTCTCGCCGCCCTCGGGGCCCACACCCCCGCCAGGCCCCGGCCCACCGGTGCCGCTTCCGTTTCCGTTTCCGTTCCCGTTCCCGTTCCCGTTCCCGTTCCCGTTCCCGTTCCCGTTCCCGTTCCCGTTCCCGTTCCCGTTCCCGTTCCCGTTCCCGTTCCCGTTCCCGTTCCCGTTCCCGTTCCCGTTCCCATTCCCGTTCCCGTTCCCGTTCCCGTTCCCGTTCCCGTTCTGCCCGTTCTGCCCGTTCCCGTTCTGCCCGTTCCCGTTCCCGTTCTGCCCGTTCTGCCCGTTCCCGTTCTGCCCGTTCTGCCCGTTCCCGTTCTGGGCCACCCTCATGCCGCCTGCGCCGACCTGCGTGCGCAGGTTGTCGAGATTGGCGAGGGCGTCGCGGAGCTGTTGCTCCATCTCGTCCGCGCTCATCTCTCCCTGGGACGCCTGCGCGTCGTCGGCCGCCTGATCGTTTTCGATCTGCTCGGCGCTCCGCATCGCCTCCGCGAGGCGCTGTCGCTCCTCTTCACTCAGGCGCGACCAGGCCTCACGCATGGCGTCGACCATGCCCTGGGTCAGCTGCTCGTCCGCGCCGTCGCGGTCGAGACGCTCGAGGGTGCGCCCGAGGCCCGCATCCGCCAGCTCGGGCATCGCCTCGGCGAGCTGGCGGGCCAGCTCCGCTTGCTGTGCCCGCCGGTCCAGGAGCCGATCGCGACGGAGCAGCGACTCGGCCATGGCCTCGTCCCCCGCCTCGCGCGCCGCCTCCGCCGCACGCTGGAGCGCCTCGCGGGCGCGCGCCCGATCCGACGCCTCCCGTCGCGCTGCGGCGCGCGCCACCGCCCGGTCGAGGGCCGTGAGGTCGCGCTCTGCGAGCGCCTGCTGCATCTCCGCTTCGCCTTCGAGCGCCTCGACCGCGGCGTCGCGCGCGCGGCGCTCCTCCGCGGTCTCGCGGCGCCGCGCGGCCTCCACCTGCTCGCGCACCCTGGCGATCCGGTCGAGCGCGTCGCGCTCCTCCGTGCCTCGCGCCAGGTCCTGGCGAAGCTCGCGCGCCTCGCGCGCCGCGTCCCGCAGCAGCTCGCGCCGCTCGGGATCGCGCACCTGCTCGGGAAGGCGCTCGATGCGGCGCAGCGCCTCGGCGTCGTCGATGGTCACGACCTCGGAACCGGGCGCGGCGGGCGCCTCGGGCGGCGGCGGCAGGTAGATGGCGGTGGCGAAGAACGCGGCCGCGATCGGCAAGCCCCAGGGCTCGCTCCCGACGATACGCGGGCGCACGTCCTCGACCCGCGCACCGGCCAGAGCGTTGGCGGCTTCGGCGCGCACGGTTTCGGCGAAGGCATCGGTGTCTTCTTCTCCGAGCTCGAGCGCCGTCACGATGGCGGCGTCAGCGCCGAGCTGGCGGTCCACCCACAGGGCCAGATCACGCTCGCTCGGCATGCCGCGCAGCGCCCGGAAGAAGCCGACCAGGGGGCCCAGGACCAGAAGCGCGAGGAGCGGCAGCCGCGGGATCTCGGGAAAGAAGAGGATCGACGTGAGGGCGAGTGAGCCGGTGACCACCGCCCCCGCGCAGAATCCGGCGATCACCCCCCTGAGCAGGAGCGCTCGGCGGACGGACCCCACCAATTTCGACAACTTCCCCATCCCGGAAGGCCCCAACCATAGCGAACGGTGAGGCAGGAGAATACCTTCCCGATTGGGACCGACAGCGCGGGGCCGGCCTTTGTTCCGCCGTCCGCACGCCGTCGGGGGTCGCGAGGGGCGTCAGGCGCTCATCCGACGATGGCGACAGCCGGGGGCTCCGCCCGCCCACCGGGGTCCGAGCTGGCTCAGCGTATGTGCTCCATGCCCACTTGCGTGGCGAAGGCACCGACCGTCAGCAGAGCGATGCCCGCGTGGATGACCCGCAGCACCTTCTGCACGTCGAAGTCGCCCAGGTTGGCGGCGATCAACCCGATGATGGCGGTGACGCCGTAGCCAATCGCGGTGGCGACGGTCAAGACGTCGGAGATCGTCGATTCGGTCGCGCTGCGATTCCGGGTGGGCAGATCCGCCGACAAGATTTCGGTGGCGATGTAGGAGCCGAGGCTCAGCGCGCCCATCCCCGCGTGCACGAGGGTGAGGCGGTGCTCGCAAGCGAAAGCCCCGAACGCGGCCTTCTGACGCAAACAGCCACCGTCGCTGAAGATGGTGGGCATGTTGTAGAGCTGGATCGAGCCCAGCGTCAGCGTCGCGCCCATCAGCCCGAGGGTGACGTCCTGCATCGCGTGATAGGCGTCGAGGTGACCGCTGTCGGGAGGCGCCCCGGTGGTCTGCGCCTGGGCGGTTGTCGGCAGCACGAGCGCCACCGCCGTCACTAGCACTGCCGCTCGGATCGCGGTCCTGGTCTGGTGGTCGATCATGATCTTCATGCTCCTTCAGCCGGTTCCAACGCTGGTCGGCGCCAGCAGGTCGAGATAGCGGAGGACGTCGTGCAAAGTGAGGATGCCGCGCAGCTCACCATCTTCGACGACGGGCAGCGCCTCACCTCGGGTGGAGACGAGGCGACGCATCGCCTCGCTGGCGGGGTCGGTTGGCGAGAGCGCGTCGTCGAAGGACGCGCCCGCGAGGCGCGACTTCATGTACTCGGGGACGTTGCCCATGAGCGCTCCGACGCTGACGCCCGCGAGCGCCTGCTTGACGAGGAGCTGCTGGTAGCTGGCGCGGGCGGCCGAGTGCAGGAACCAGCCGATGAGCATCAGCCAGAGGCCGCCGAGATCGCCCTCGAAGACGTTCAACAGCCCGAAGGCGACCAGGCCCCACGCCACCAAGCGACCGGCGGTGGAAGCCCAACGCGTCGCCTTCACGAGATCACCCGTGGCCGCCCAGAGAATCGAACGGAGCACGCGGCCTCCGTCGAGCGGAAAACCGGGGACCAGGTTGAACAGGCCGAGGACGACGTTGATCGGCCCGAGCCAGAGCAGGAGCGTCGCGGCCGGCCCGATCGTCCGCAGCAGCTGAACCGGGGCGCCGGTGATCTCCGCGGTCATCACGTCGGGCCCGGCGATCGACACGCCGACGAGCGTGGTCAACACCCCGATGACGATGCTCACGACGGGTCCGATGGCCGCGATCGCCATCTCACTCATGGGCGAGGGCGGCTCACCTTCCATGTGCGCCATCCCGCCGAAGAGGAAGAGCGTGATCCGGGGGACGGGAACGTCGAACTGCCGCGCGACCAGCGCGTGGGAGAGCTCGTGTACCAGGATCGACGCGAAGAACGCGACCGCCGTGCCGAGCGCCATTCCGGCGATGAGCCCCGGGCTCCAATCGGGGTGCCAGGAGGGCAGCACCCCGAGGCCCAGGTCCATCGCGATCAGGACGAAGATGAGGATCAGGCTCCAGTCCGCGACGATCTCGATTCCGAAGAGGCGCCCGAGCCGAATGCCTCCCAGAAAGCCGACGACCCGCCTTCTACCGTGGTCCCCCGTCGTTTCTGGTTCGGCGCTCATGGCTCACCTCGCTCTCCTCAGTGCTGACTCGCCGTTCGGGAGTCCACCGCGCGGATCAGGTCGACCAGGTCGTCCGCGTGCTCCTCCTCCTGTGCGAGGATGTCCTCCATCATTCGGCGAGTCGTGGGATCGTCGTCTCCCAGCCAGCGAACGATCTGGGAATAGGTCGCGACCGCGACACGCTCCGCTACCAGATTTTCCTGGAGTAACTCGCGCAGGTAGCTGCTGCTCGAGTACTCGGCGTGGGCGCGCTTGACGACACGACGTGGATCGAAATCGGGAAGCCCGCCCAGGAGACAGATGCGGGCCGCGACCCGCTCCTGATGCTCCATTTCCTGCTTTGCGTGCTCCGCGAATTCCTCGGCGACGCGGTGGTCACCGTTCTGGAGCGCAACGTAGTGGTTGTTCTGATACCTGAGCGCGCAGATGATCTCCGTCGCGAGCACTTCGTTCAGCACCTCACATACTTTCTCGACGTCCGCGTTGTACGCCGGCGTCACGGCGCCCTGGAGGATCTCCTCCCGAACGCGCTCACGGATCCCCTCGATGGTTGCGGCGAAATTCATGTTTTCCATCACGCCCGTCTCGTAGGCGCCCCGGCATACCGAGCAAGACACGACGCACGTCCATCCAGCGCGATCAGGGCCGCCCCTTGACGCGCCGTGCACCGCGTTCACGTGACATGGGCTCTACGGCTCGCGCGTCACCGAACGCGGCGTTCGCGAAGCACTTCTTCGTAGAGCTCAGAGAGCCGCTCGGTGACGCGGTCCCAATCGTAGCGACGGCGTACGAGGCTCATCCCCGCTTCGGCGTTCGCGCGCCGCGCCCCGTCGTCGGCCGCGAGCGAGCGCAAGCGCGCGGACCACTCGTCGACCTCGAAGCCACTCACCGCGGCCTCTTCGTGACCGAGGGCGTCGGCGATGTCGGCCAGGCCTGCCAGGCGCGGGAAGAGCACCGGCAACCCGGCCGCCCAACCCTCGAGGACGATCAGCCCAAAGGCCTCGTGCGTCGATGTGATCAGGAGGATGTCCGCACGCCGGTAGAGATGCGGAACATCGTCGCGAGCGACGTTCCCCAGAACGTGCACCCGATCTCCCACGCCTCGCGCACGGATCTCCGCCTCGATCTCCTCGCGATACCCGACGTCCGTGGCGGCCCCCGCGAGCACCAGGCGGTGCGTCTCGGCGGCCGCTTCAGCAAAGGCGCGCACGGCGAAGACCTGGTTCTTCTGAGAGGCGAGACGACCGACCAGGAGGATCACGGGCTCCTCGCCGAGCTCGGGCCAGAGCTGCTTCGCGCGGTCGAGATCGCCGCTGGAGAGGCGCTCTACGTCGACGCCGTGGTCCATGCGGATCGAGCGCGCGCCGATCCGTCGCCCGATCGCTTCACGCTCCTCCTCGTTGAAGGTGATCACCCGCGCGGCGTCGCCGAGGACACGCCGCGAGCCGAAGAGCAGGCCGAAGGGCTGGCCGAGGTCGACCACCCTCGACATGCGTTTCTCGGTGTCCGCCTTCAGCCACTCCTGATTGGCCAGGAGCGGCCCGTGAACGCTGATCAGGTAAGGCCGCCCCGTGAGCCTCATCGCGGTGCGCACCGACGCCCCCATGCGCCCCCCGCTGTGGAGATGGGCCAGGGTCGTTTGGCGATCGAGAAGGAGCCGGAGGGGCTCGTCGAGGGTGACGATGTTGCCCGCGTTCTTGATGAGCCCACGGCGCCCTTCCGCACCGCCGACCATCGGCAGAAAGGAGCGGTAGCGCCTCAGGCGCACCGCCGGGTCGAGCGCGGTGTCGGGCGTCGACGGCCCGCGGGGGGCGTGGACCTCCACCTCCCACCCCATATGGGCCAGGCGCCGCGTGACCTCGGCCACGTGCGTCTCGGTGCCGCCCCACTCGAGCGGGTCGTACTTGCGGAGGACGTGGACGACGCGGCCGCGCACGGCCGGGAGCATAGACCAGACCAGCCCGATTCTGTCGGGAATCAGGGGCCCTTCATGGGTGTTCGTCAGTCGATCGACCGAAGGGTGCGCGGCCCGAAGATGAATGTTTGGTGGATGGCGCGCGACCCATCCGTTGACCGATAGAGGGGAAGGACGAAAAGAAAGACCAGATGCCCCGTACTCCCCTCCCCTTTCTCCTCCTCCTCCTCGTCCTCGTTCCAGCCTTGTCCGCCTGCGGCGGCGCGAGCGCCGCGAGCGGCGACACAGCGGCGGTCGCCACGAGCGCCAACGCCCTCAGCCCCGGCGAGCTCGCGAAGCTCGACGACGTCCTTCAAGCGCGCGTCGAAGCCGACCGCGAGACCATCTTTCCGGTGCGGGTGAAGTTCACCACGCGCCCGTCTCGTTCGGACCTGACGGAGCTCTACCTGGTCGCCATCGACCGCGATGCGGTCGGGCGTGTCGACCGCGCCACCCTCAAGGCGATCGCCTCGCGCGCCGACGTCGCCCACATCGTGTACGTCGACGCCGGCTACGCCGAAGACGACGGCGAGCTCGACTGAACGCGGCCGCGCCCCTTCAGCCGCACCAATCGCTGCGCGCTTCTCCGTCGAAGCCCCGCCCGCAGAGGTCCTCCGGGCCCTGGCCGTAGTGAGCCTCGACGAAGGCGCGGAGCGATTCCTCATCGAGGCAGGTCGCGGTGTACAGGTGCTCCCAGGCCGTGACGGCGATCGGGGTGTCGAGGTCCGGGTCCGGGGCGACGATGAAGCGGGCGTCCACGCCGTCGCAGGAGGGGTCGATGCCGTGATCGGCCATGATGGCGTCGAACGCTGCCAGCACGTCGGGGCAGCCGGACGGGCAGTCGTAGTTGAAGACCACGGCCCCGTGCTCCATCGAATGAACGAGGAAGCCGGAGGGCACGGGCTGGGTGTAGACGCGGAAGTCCGCCCACCGGTCGTAGTGGGGCCCGGACGTGGGGGGATGGACCGGATAGTCGATCTCGGTGCAGGGCGTCACGTGGTCGCGCGAGGTCGCGGGCTCGCGGGCGGTGGTGACCACGCACTCGGTCTCACCCGGGAGCGGCATGGCCGCGGGCCGACTCTCCATGATGTCGACCAGGGGCCCACCGTCCCCGCTCGTGGCGTCGTCTCCACAGGCCGTGGTGCACGAGAGCACGGCGAGGAGACAAGAAAGCGTGTACCAGCGACCGCAAAGCATGACTGGAGCGTAACGGGTCGTGACGAGTTCGTCTCGTGGCGGTACATAGGCTTCGTGAGCGAAACGAAGAGAGTCCGAGCGAACGGCCTCGACTTCGCCTACCTCGAAGAGGGCGAAGGGCCGCTGGTCATCCTCGCCCATGGCTTTCCGGATACGGCCCAGACCTGGGACGAGGTGCGGCCAGCGCTCGCCCGCGCCGGTTACCGGGCGGTGAGCCCCTTCATGCGCGGCTACCATCCCACCGAGGTCCCGGCGGACGGCGCCTACGACAGCGACACCCTCGGTCGGGACCTTCTCGCGCTCGGCGAGGCCCTCGGCGACGGCGACGAGCGATTCGTCTTGATCGGCCACGACTGGGGCGCCTCGGCCGCCTTCTCTGCGGCGGGGCTCGGCCCGGACGAGATCCGGCTCCTCGTCACCCTCGCCATCCCCCACCCGGCCGGCATGGTCCCCACACCGAAGCTCGCCTGGGCGGCCCGCCATTTCTTGTCGCTCAGGCGAAAGGGCGCCGCCGAGATGGTGCGCCAACACGACTTCGCGCACATCGACGCGCTGTGGCATCGCTGGTCGCCCGCGTGGAAGGACATCCCCGCCGAGGAGACGCGCCCGGTGAAGGAATCCTTCTCCCATCCGGGCTCTCTCGAAGCCGCCCTCGGCTATTACCGCGCGCTCGGGCTCCGGCTCCCCGAAGGCCAACGGAAGAAAGTGCGGATGCCGGCGGTCGCTTTCGGGGGAACCGACGACATCCTTCCGGTCAAAGCCTACGAGCGCGCCGCCGGGCGCTACCTCGACGCCTACGAAGTGATCTCCATGCCCGGTGGTCACTTCCTCCACCGCGAGCATCCGGCGCGCTTCAACGAAGAGCTGCTCGCCGTCCTCGATCGCTACGCGCCGATCTGAATCACTGGGCCTGGCGAAGCTCACGCAGCGCTTGACGCGCGGCGCGGTTGGTGCGGTCGAGCCGTAGCGCCTCGCCGTAGGCTTCGAGCGCCAGATCGTCGTGGCCCGCCTGGCGATAGGCCCGCCCGAGCGCCGCGTGAAAGCCGGAGTGCGTCGGCGCGAGACGCACCGCCTCCTGGTAGGCGGCGAGGCCCTCGTCGACGTTGCCGAGCGCGAGGTACGCGGCGCCCAGCCCGGCGAAGCTCCCCGCGTGGACGGGATTCATCTGCGTCGCCATCTCGTAGGCACGGGCCGCGCGGTGATAGTCGCCGGCCGCGTACGCCTCGCGGGCCTCCACGCGGTAGCGCTCGAAGGCCTCGAGGTCGGGCTCGGGGCGTGCCGGTGGGGGCTCGCCCGCGTGATGAGCTTCGGAGGGCGCCGCCCCCCCTTCGGACGACGGATCCTGTTCGGTTTGCCGTGTCTGCTGCGGAGCGGCCACGCCGAATTGCTCTGGCTCTTCGTCGTCGCCAGAAGCGAGCGCGATGATCAGCAGGAGCAGCAGTCCTGCGGCCACCCCCGCGCCGGCCATCCACGCGCGCCGCTTCGACACCCAGATGTCGAGGCCCGGGATGGCCACGCTGTCTTCTTCGGCCACGCCGGGCAGGGTCGGAGAGGTGCCTTCGATGGGAAGCGCCGCCGACCCCGCGGCCCCATCCGCGTCGTCCTCGGTCGTCGCCGCTCCGGGTCCCGTCTCCTTGACCTTGGGAGACTCGAGGGGCGAGAGCACCTCGAACATCGCGGTGGCCGTCTCGAGCCCCGCCCCCACCGCCGCCTGCAGGTCTCGGCCATGTTGCTCCCGCAGATCGGCGAAGGTGTCGGCCATGAACGCTGCGACGTCTTTGCGCCGCAACGTGAGGCCGTCGCGGGTGAGGATCTGGTCGATGACCGTGCGCATCTCCTGTGCGGTCTGGAAGCGATTCGCTGCGTTTCGCTTGAGCGCCTTCTGCACCAGGTCGTCGACCCCGTCGGGCAGCTTGCGTCGAGTGACGATGCTGATCCGTGGAATCGGAGCCGAGAGCGTCTTCTTGATCGTCTGCGCCGGATCCGGCGCGTAGAACAAGCGGCGCCCGGCGAGGGCCTCCCACAGGATCACCCCCAGGCTGAAGAGGTCGCTGCGGCGGTCCACCCGCCCCTCGATCTGCTCCGGTGCGAGGTAGGCGAACTTGCCCTTGCGAACGTCGGGATCGGTTTCGGTCATCTGAGTCGCCGCTTTGGCGACACCGAAGTCGAGCACCTTCACCACCCCCGGGTAGGTGATCATGATGTTCGCGGGGGTGACGTCGCGATGGACGACGTTCAGGGGCGAGCCGTCGAAGTCCTGCAGCTCGTGCGCATAGTGCAAGCCCTCCAGCACCTCGCTGGCGACGTGGAGGACGAAATCGACGGGCACCTCTTCACCCGCGCGGATCTTCCGCCGCAGCACGCGCGCCAGGGTCTGCCCCTCGAGGAACTCCATCGCGAGGAAGTGACGGCCGTCGCTCTCGCCGTGCTCCAGGGTGTGGACGACGTTGGGATGCTCGAGACGAGCGCCGAGGCGCGCCTCGTCCATGAACATGTCGACCAGCCTCTGGTCGTCTTCGTAGGCCTCGCGCAGCCGCTTGATCACCACCAGCTTGCGAAAGCCCGAGGGACCGGCGGCGATGGCGAGGTAGATGTCGGCCATACCGCCGCGACCGGTCCTCGCTACGAGTGTGTACTTGCCGAAAGAGGTCGGCGGGATCGCCACCACCCCGGTCGGCGAGACCATCGTTCGGGTATCGTCGTGGCTGCGCTCCACCTGCCTCCACTGTAACTGACACGACGAGACTCGGGGCGCCTTGGGTGGTAAAGAGGGCCCGATGCCTAGACGCGCGGAGATGTGGGAGAAGTTGGGGGACGAGGTCGACGTCCTCGTCGTCGGGGGAGGGATCAACGGGGCCGGAATCGCCCGCGACGCGGCCCAGAGGGGCCTCTCGGTGGCGGTCCTGGAGATGCGAGATCTGGCCTATGGGACCAGCAGCCGGAGCAGCAAGCTGGTCCACGGCGGGCTGCGCTACCTCGAGCAGTACGAGTTCAACCTCGTCTTCGAGGCCGTGTCGGAGCGGCGGATCCTGATGGACCTCGCCCCTCACCTGGTCAACCCGCTCGGCTTCTTGTTCCCGGTCTTCGAGGGGTCGAAGCACAAGCTCTGGGTGATCAACGCGGGGATGTGGCTCTACGACGGGCTCTCCCTCTTCCGCTCTCCGAAGATCCACAAGAACCTCAAGGCGAAGGACATCGCCGAGATCGAACCCCGCCTCAAGCAGGACGGCCTCATCGGCGCGCCCCTCTACTACGACTGCTCCACCGACGACGCGCGCCTCACGCTGGAGAACGCGATCGACGCCACGCAAAACGGCGCGGTCATCGCGACCTACGCGAAGGTCGAGGGCTTCATCAAGGACGAGCAGGGTCGGGTGTGCGGCGCCGAGGTGCGCGACACGACGACGGGCGACCTCAAGGAGGTCCGAGCGCGCGCCATCATCAACGCGACCGGGCCCTGGACCGACGCCACCCTCGCCATGTCGCGCGGCGAAGGCGCGCCCCTGCTCCGCCCGACCAAGGGCGTGCACTTCGTCGTCGAGCACGACAAGCTCCCGGTGGCGCACGCCGTCGTCTGCTTCCATCCCCACGACGATCGCGTCCTGTTCGCGGTCCCCTGGGGCGATCGCACCTACGTCGGCACCACCGACACCGACTACCACGAGGACCTCTTGGACCTCGCCGCCACGCGGGAGGACATCGACTACCTCCTCGACGCGGCCAACGCCTACTTCCCCGATCACCAACTGACCCCCGACGACGTGATCTCGACGTGGGCAGGCCTCCGCCCGCTGATCGCACCCGAGCCGACGGGCGAAGAGGTCGCCGAGAGCGCGGTGAGCCGCGAGCATCAGATCATCGTCGGCAAGGACGGGCTGATCACCATCGCCGGCGGCAAGCTCACGACTTACCGGCGCATGTCGGCGGAGGTGGTGGACAAGGCGGTGCAGCTCCTGACGCTCACCGGCGCGGTCGACCGAAAGGCGATCAAGGCATCCGCCACCGACGAGGTCCCGCTCCCAGGCGGCGTCGATTGGCCGGATGACGACGACCACGACGCGGTGGCGGCACAGGTCGCGGAGGCGAGCGGCGGCGTCCTCGAGGCCGACATCGCCCTCTACCTCGCGAACACCTACGGCGGCCGCGCCAAGGCGCTGGCCGCGCGCGCAGCGGCGGCCCCGGCCATGGCCGAGCGCCTCGTCGCCGGCCGCCCCGAGATCGTCGCCCAGATCGACTGGGCGGTGGAGGAGGAGCTGGCCGCTCAGGTCAGCGACGTGATGATCCGCCGCACCCAGCTCTTCTACCGCGACCACGACCAGGGCCTCGGCGCCCTCGATACCGTCGCCGCACGCATGCAGGAGCTCCTCGACTGGACCGACGAAGAGCGCGAGGCGAGCGTCGCGGACTATCGCGCGGACGTGGCACGCTCGCGACGCTGGCGTGCGTAGGTGGCTCAGCGTCCGAAGGACGTCACGAAGAGCAGCAGGAGCGCGCCGAGGAAACCGGCGACGCCGCCGGACGCGCCGAGCGAGCCCATCGTCGAAACGCAAACACGCCCGCTTCCTTCTCGGTGATACGATGGCGTGTGGGAATCGCGGGAGTCGGAACAGCCGCTGTTCTGCTCCTCGCGACCGGGTGTGGGGCTCCCGCTTCTGGCGCGCGCGCGGAGAGCCCGAGGCCCGAGGCCCCGCTCCGGGCCGACGCCACTCCGTTGGGCTACGCGCTCGAGTTGTCGGTGACGCCGGAGTCTGCTTCGTTCTCGGGAGAGGTTCTGATCGACGTCGCGCTTCACGCCCGCATCTCCGTGGTCCCGCTCCACGCGCGCGGCCTCCACGTCTCCGGCGTGGCGGCCTGGGACCCTCGGGGCCGTCGTCGAGGGGCGTCTTGGGAAGCCACCGAAGAGGGCGACATCGGTCACTTCGTGTTTCGGTCGCCGGTGGGACCCGGTCGGGTTCGTCTGCGCCTGCGCTTCTCCGGAGACTTCGCCCTTGCGGGCGAAGACGGGCTCTTCGCGACGCGACGGATGGACGGGTACTACGCGGCGACTCAGTTCGAGCCCACCGGCGCACGGCGCGCGTTTCCGTGCTTCGACGAGCCGAAATTCCGGACGCCATTTCGTCTGACCCTCGACATCCCCCGTGGCTACGTCGCCGCGAGCAACACCCCGATCGCTCAGCGAACCGACCTCGCTGATCGACTGCGCATCCGCTTCGAGGAAACGGCCGCCCTCCCGACGTACCTCGTGGGGTGGGTCGTCGGACCGTTTCACGTTCTGCAAGCCGGAGACATCCCTCCGAGCCCGCACCGCGCGACGGCTCTACCCGTTCGCGTGCTCGCGCCCCCGACCGACGAAGCACGCGGAAGGCGCATCCTCGAAGAGGCGAGGCGGGCATTGCCTGTCGTCGAGCGGTTGCTCGGGGTGCCTTTCCCGTTCTCGAAGCTCGAGCTCGCGCTGGTCCCGGACCTGCCCGTCAGCGGGATGGAGAACGCGGCACTGGTGACCATCGCCATCTCTCCGGGGTTCTTCGACGAGGCATGGGAGCGCGAGGTCGTCATCCACGAGATCGCGCATCAGTGGTTGGGGGATCTGGTCAGTCTCTCCAGCTGGGACGAGCAGTGGGTGAAGGAGGCGTTCACCGAGTGGGCGACAGCGCGGTCGCGCCGCGGGGTGGACGTCCCGCGCGGGCAGGTGCAGGACACCACCGCGCGCGTCCTCGCGATTCGCGGCCACAGCCATCGGGTGCTCTCCGCCCCCGCGCAGCGGTACGACTTCCGGACGATGCTCGACGGCCCCACGTCGCTCCACAGAGCACGCGCGACCGCTCTGCTCTTCGCTTTCGAGCGATGGGTAGGGGTGGACGCGATGGCGGCTGGAGTGAAGGCGGTGCTGACCGAGCATGCGTGGGGCGCCGCCAGCCTCGACGAATATCTCGAGGCGATCGGGGAGAGTGCCGAGCAGCCCGACTTCGCGGACGCGTTTCGCACGTTCATGGATCAACCGGGAATGCCCGTCGTCGAGGCGGCGCTCTCTTGTGATGAAGCGCGGCCCACGCTGCGGCTCACTCAGCGCCCCACGAACGCGGCCGCGGCGACGCGCTGGCTCATTCCGGTGTGTGCTCGCTATCTCTCCGATGCAGAGAGTCACGAGTCGTGCACCCTGCTCCGCGACGAGCGCGGCTCCCTCGCCCTCGAGACCGACCAGTGCCCCGTCTGGGTCATGCCCAACGCGGGAGGCGTCGGATTCTTTCGTATCGGCATCGACTCGGAGGCCGCTCGGGCACTCCTCGAGCACGGCTGGCCGCATCTGAAGATCGCCGAGCGGTTCGCACTCTTCGGAGACCTGCGTCTTCGCGCTCGCTCTGGTGGAGTCACGGTCGCGGAAGTCGTGCGCGAGATGCTCTTCTTCGCGACGGCACAGGACCGCGGCTCCGAGTACATCGCCCCTGCCGCGTTGGCGATGATCTCCGAGATCCGCAACGACGTGCTCACGGCCGAGCAGCGCGAGATCCTGGACGCGGTGGTCTCGAACGAGCTCATCTCCCGCTACGACGAATCGATCTGGACCGAGGAGACGAGGCGTTCCGAGATCGTCTCGTTTCTCGCTCTCGAAGCGCGCAATCCGCGTGTGCGGGCCGACGCATCGAGACACGCTCTTCCGATCCTGGATGGAGAGCAGGTGCCAGGGCCGCGGCGCCCGCTCTCTGAGACCCCGGGCGACGTCGCTCTAGCGGTGGCGATTCAGGAGGCCAGCCCCGAAGAGGTCGAAGGATGGCTGGAACGCGGCGTGTTCTCGTCGGCGCTGGCGCGAGCAGACGATCCAGACGTGCGCGGACGAGCCTGGAGCATGATCCTGTCGAGCGAGGGTCCATACGGGGAACTCGGGGAGCTGATCTCTCGCGGACTCCGAATGGCGGAGACGCGACGAGACAGCTGGCAGTGGCTCCTGTTGCACCTGCCCCAACTCGCCGCCATTCCCTCCCGCCCGCGGACGCTCCATCCGCTCGACGCACTCGGCGCGGCGTGCGGCGAGCAGATGGCCACGCAGCTCGAGCGCGCCGCGTCCGGGCTTCCATCGAACCCACTCATCGACGCAGCCCTGCCGCGGATTCGTGAATGTGGGACCTGGGCGGATGCCCTCAGACCGTCGGCAGGGACGCTCGTCGTCGATCTTCCTCCGCTGCGCACCAGCACAGAGCATCCCCCGCCCCGCGAGCCATGAGACCAGGGGCCGCCTCAATCGTGTTCGGCGAAATGCGCGAGGAGGCGCTCGTTCAGCTCGGCGGCTTTCTGGAAGGTGATGCCGTGGCCGGCGTCGGGGTATTCGACGAGCTCGGCGTGGGGGATCAGCTGCTTCAAGCGGTCCACTTCCGTCGGGCTGACCAGGATGTCGCGGCCCGGCTTGACCAGGAGGGTGGGCATGCGGAGGCGGTGGAGTCGGTCGGCGGTCTGGTGTCGCATGACCGCGGAGACGTGGCCGGCGACGGTGCGCCTGGGCACGCGCTGCCCGGTGCGCTCGCGCATGCGCTCTTCGAGCACCGAGCGATCGACCGCCTCCAGAAACTCCGGTGGGTAGAGCAGACGGGCCAGAGCCGCGATCTGCGCATCGCGATCACGCCCGAGGTTGACCTCGAGAAAGGTGCGCAGCCCCTGGCGCGGCGGGAGCAGCGTTCCCCGCCCCCCGGCGTGGGTCGCGATCAGCGTCAGGCTCTTGAGGCGTTCGGGGGCGGACAGCGCGACCTCTTGCGCGATCATCCCGCCCATCGAGACCCCGACGAGGTGAAAGGTCTCGAAACGAAGCTCACCCGCGAGGCGCAGGGCGTCCGAGGCCATGTCGCGGATGGTGAGCGCTCCGCGCAAGGGGTCGCTGCCGCCGACGCCGCGGTTGTCGAAGGTCACGACCCGATGCCTCTGGGAGAAGGCCAGCGCCTGCGGTCGCCACACGACTCCGCGCATGGCGAGCCCCATGATCAGGAGCACCGGCGTCCCTTCGTCGCCGCTGATCTCGTAGGCGATGCGCGGCGCCCCGCGGGTGAGCGCCATCACTCCCCCGCAAAGCCGCGGATGTGCGCCACGAGGCCGTTGATGCCGCGCTCGTTGATGGAGTCGTCGAAGCGCGGCATCATCCCGCGGCCCTGGGCGATCACCACCGCGATCTCTTCGTCGGTGACCGAGCCCTGCCACTCGGGATCGGTGAAGTCGCGGACCTGGGCTCCCGGCGGGATGCCCATCCCGTCTCCGCGCCCGGTCTCGCCGTGACAGCTCGCGCAGCGCACCCGATAGAGCGACGCGACGGCGCTGGCCTCGTCGAAGTTCGCCGGGGTTCCGTCCGGGGCCGTCCGCCCGTCCTCCACCCCCGCCTGAGGCTGGCCGTGGTCGTCCGGACTCCATTCGCGGATCGGGCGGTCGTCGCCGCAACCCATCGAGAGCGAGGCCAGCGCGACGAAGAACATGAAGGTGACGCGGAGCACCGACGCCGCTTTTAACCCGTAATCGCGCGCACGTCCACGTCGCGGGGCTTGCCACGGGCCGGGCGAGGGAGGATTGTCGCGCCGATGGCGCCTTCCTCCCTCACCCAGGCCCTCGTGAAGGCGAAGGACGGGACGGGTGCGAACGCGGGGCGCTCCATGGGCGGCCTCGGCCCGGAGATCCAGAAGGAGGCCGCGCGCCGCCTGGGAACGATCGCCGCCCTGATGTGCGGGATGATCCTCCTGTCGACCGCCTTTCGAAACGTCGCCTTCCGCTTCGATCCCTCGGGCTTCGAGCACCAGCAGCTCTTCGTCGCCAACGTCTACAGCGGCATCTACGCCGCCGTTTGCCTCGTCCTCTATTTCTACGCGCGGCGCTCCACCCGATACCGCATCGTCCTGCGGGTCGGGCTGGCCTTCGAATTCGCGACCTGCCTCAGCGTCTCTCTCCTCGAGACGTGGCTCAACAGCGGCGCCGAGACCGAAGGCCTGAGGATGTCGGTCCTGGCGCTCTTCCTCATGCTCTTCCCGGCGACCATCCCGGCGCGGCCCCGGGTACGCATCGCGACCACGGCGGCTTGCTATGCCACGTTGCCCTTCGCGTTCTGGCTCAGCGCGAGGCTGGGACGGCCGATGGAGCACGTCACCTTCATCCTCTTGCCGACCTTCGTCGCCGCCCTCGGCGCCCTCGCCGTCTCTCACATCGTCCACGGGCTGAGCGTGCAGCTCACGGAAGCGCGCACCCTCGGCGCCTATCAGCTGGTGAAGAAGCTCGGCGCCGGCGGGATGGGCGAGGTCTGGCTCGGCAAGCATCAGATGCTGACGCGCCCAGCCGCCATCAAGCTGGTGTCCTCGGACAGCCTGGGGCAGGACGCCGAGACCGCCATCCGGCGCTTCGAGCGCGAAGCGCAGGCGACCAGCGTGCTGCGCTCGCCGCACACCGTCGAGCTCTACGATTTCGGCGTGAGCGAGCACGGCACCTTCTACTACGTGATGGAGCTGCTCGAAGGTCAGGACCTCGAGACGTTGGTGAAGGAGCACGGTGCGCTCCAGCCCGGCCGCGTGATCCACGCGCTGACGCAAGCGTGCCTGAGCCTCGAGGACGCCCACGCGCATCGCCTGGTGCATCGGGACATCAAGCCCGCCAACATCTTCCTCTGCCGCCTCGGCACCGAGGTCGATTTCGTGAAGGTCCTGGACTTCGGCCTGGTGAAACCCGAGTCCGACGTCGAGATGAGCGCGGACGAGCTCGAGCTCTCGAAGGAGAACATGATTGCCGGCACCCCCGCGTACATGGCTCCCGAGCTGGCGCTCTCGGAGAAGGTCGGGCACGGCATCGACCTCTACGCCCTCGGCTGTGTCGGCTACTACCTGCTCACCGGGGAGCTGGTCTTCGACGGTCGGACGGCGATGGAGGTGGCGCTCAAGCACGTGAGGGACACGCCGGTGCCTCCCTCCGAGCGCACCGACCAGGCGATCCCCGCGGCGCTCGAAGCGTTGATCTCTGAGGTGCCTCGAAAAGGACCCCGCGGACCGACCGGCCAGCGCCGCCGCCCTGCGCACCCGGCTCGAAGAGCTACAGCGCGCGCATCCGTGGACGACCCGAGAGGCCGAAGTGTGGTGGCGCGAGAACCTGCCCGAGCTGATGGACGTCCCGCTGCCCGCAGTGAGCCTCAGGCCTCAGGCTCCCTGAGCTTCAACCGCCGCAGCCGGCGGTGTGTTCGTAGTGCTAGCGCCCGGGATGCAGCACGTAGCAGCCCGCATATCGGCTCTCCCACTTCGCGCGGAGCGCTTCGCGGATCTCGTCCATCGCGTAGCTCTTCGACACCACGGGCTCGATGCGCCCCGCGGCCACCCACGCGGCGAGCTGGTTCAGACGTTCCTCGCGGATCGAGGGATTCGCGTGCACCGAGATCGCCGCCGGACAGCCGAGGACGTCGAGGCTCTTCATCATGATCAGGTTGGTCGGCAGGACGTTGGCGTTCGGCGCCCCGCGCCCGCCCTTGCCCTTCGCGACCAGCGGCGTCGCCGCCCAACCCACGATCAGGAAACGCGCGCCGAAGCGCACGCAGCGCAGGCTCTCCAGGGAGATCTCGCCGCCCACCGGATCGTAGACCACGTCGACGCCCTGCCCACCGGTGAGCGCCTTCACGTCGTCGCGGAATCGTCGCAGGCCTCCCTCGTCGTCCGCGATGCACAAGACGTGGTCTGCGCCCTCGGCTTGCACCACCGCGAGCTTGTCGCGGCTCCGGCTGGTCGCGATCACCGTCGCGCCGACGATCTTCGCGATCTGCACCGCCGCGATCCCCGTGGTGCCGGTGGCCCCGTGCAGGAGCACGACCTCGCCTTTCGCCAGCCGTCCCCGATGAATGAGCGCGTGATAGGCCGTCTCGTAGCCGCTGGTGTTGCAGGCCTGGTCGAAGCTGAACGCTTCGGGCTTCGGGAACACCGCGGTCTCGGGCGCCACCGCATAGGAGGCGAAGCCGCCGTACTTTCGGTAGGCCCCCTTGGAGCGCGGACCGGTCGTCAGGCCGTCGGCCATGACCGCGTCCCCCACCGACAACCCTTTCACGTCGGCCCCGGCCCACACCACCCTGCCGGCGTACTCGAGACCGGGTGTGAAGGGCGGCGTGACCATGTGCTGGTACTGCCCGCTGCTCATCAAGAGGTCGACCCAACCGACGGCAGCGCTCTCGATGGCGATCACGACGTCGGTCGCGGCCAGCTCCGCCGGGTCGGGGGCAGGCTGCGGCTCGATCACCAGATGGTTCTCGATCGCGTCGAGTGGGTCCTCGCCGTACTCGGTGATGACCACGTGGCGACCGGGCTCGGCGTAGCTCACGGGCGCGACGCTATCACGAGCTACACGAGAGCATCGAGCAGCCGGGGCGACTCCGCGCCCACTCGGGCCGCTTGCTCGCGTAGGCCTCGCGGCCGGGCTGCTCGTCGTAGGGGTGGCGGACGACGTCGAGGAGCTCGCGCACCTTCGAGTGGTCGCCCTCTTCCGAGGCGTCGATGGCGACCTGCGCGAGATAGTTGCGAAGAACGTACTTCGGATTGACGGCGTTCATCTTCGCGCGTCGCACCTCGTCCGGGGTCCCGTCCGCCCGCACCCGCGCGGCGTAGCGGCGTAGCCACGCGGCGGTCCGCCGGCCCGTCTCCTCGCCGATGTCCTCGGCGGAATAGCGGGCGGGGCGGAAGTGCTCGAGGATCGCCTCCTCCGCCATCGCGCCCTCGGCGCTGGGGAAGTCGGCGAGGAGGCGGAAGAAGAGCGTCATGTCCGTCTCCACCAGGACCAGCACTTCGAAGAGCTCGTCGACGAGGGACTCGTCCTCGGGGCCGAGCGCCGAAAGGCCGAGCTTGTTCGCGATCATCTCCGCCTGGCGGGCCTCGAAGGTCTTCGGGTAGACGTCGATCGCCTCCTCGAGGGGCCTGGTTTCGCCGATCAGAGGCACGAGGGCATTCGCGAGCTGAACCAGGTTCCACAAGGCGATCGGGGGCTGATGGCCGTAACGGTAGCGGCGTCCCTGGGCGTCGGTGGTGTTCGGGGTCCAGCTCGGATCGTAATCGTCGAGCCAGCCGTAGGGCCCGTAGTCGATCGTCAGGCCGAGCACCGACATGTTGTCGGTGTTCATCACGCCGTGCACGAAGCCCACGCGCATCCAGTGCACGATCATCTCGGCAGTGCGGCGGGCGACCTCGGCGAAGAAGGCTACGTAGACTTCCTTCGACGGTGCGCCCAGGTGTGGAAAGTCGCGGCCGATGGTGAAGTCGAGGAGCGCGCGCATCACGTCGTGCTCACGACGCGCCGCGAAGATCTCGAAGTTGCCGAAGCGAATGAACGACGGAGCGACGCGGCACACCACCGCCCCCGGCTCGGGGCGGGGATTGCCGTCGTAGAACATGTCGCGCACGACGCGGTCGCCGGTGGTGATCACGCTCAGGGCGCGCGTGGTGGGGACGCCCAGGTGGTGCATCGCTTCGCTGCAGAGGAACTCGCGGATCGAGGAGCGCAGCACCGCACGCCCATCGCCCATGCGCGAGTAAGGGGTGGGCCCGGCGCCCTTGAGCTGTAGCTCCCAGCGCTCGCCGCGACCGTTGACGACCTCGCCCAGAGTGATGGCGCGTCCATCACCGAGTTGGCCCGCCCAGTTCCCGAACTGGTGGCCCCCGTAACAGGCCGCGTAGGGGTCCATCCCTCTGAGCACCTCGTTGCCGGAGAAGACCTCGACGAAGCGCGGCGAGGCCAGGACCGACCCGTCGAGATCGAGGAGCTCCCCGACCTCTGCCGATGCCGCCACCAGCGCAGGCTCGGGCATCTGCATGGGTTTGACCCGGGAAAAGCAGGCCCCGCGCACCTGACGGCGCCGGATCTCCTCCGAGGGATCCGCCGGGAGGTCACCCACGAATCGGTTGTCGAATCGAAGCCCGTCCAGGGTCACTCACCCTCTTTGGGGCAGAGCATGGCCGGTTGGCAAGGCGGTGCGCTCGAAAGACCTATTCGACCAGGAAGACGCCCGCGGGCCTGGCGGGCGCAGGCTCCGCGATGATCAGATCCGTCCGCCAGATCGAAGGGCGATCGTTGGTGACGATCAGGTGGCCGCTCGGCAGGTCCATGTCCAGCATCGGATCGCCGTCGTCCTCCACGCCCGAGAGGTCCTCGCCCGTGGTGGGCTCGCCATCGAGCACGTCGCACGGCAGGTATCCCTGGTTGTCCCCGCCGTAGAGGATCTCGTCGTTGCAGGTGATGGTGACGCGGCAATCGAGCATGTCGATATCCGTCGCCGCGACGAGCACGTCGCATCGCGTGCCCGCGGAGACGGGCGTATCGCCGAGCGCTTCCTCGACGCTGGCGCTGAAGAGTCGCGGTGCGAACCAACGCCGCTCGCTCGAACGGTCGGGACGCGGAAGCAGCACCGGACGGGCCTGAGAGATCGCCGCGCGTGGCGCGACGCCGATCGGCAGGTGGGTCACGGACGCGCGCGCGGCCAATGCGCCCGCGACCACCAGCGCGAGACCGCTCGCGAGCACCGCGGTCGCGGTGCGCTGAGCGCGCGGATTGATGCGCTCGCCGCGCACCTCCGCGAGCTGCGCTTCGATGCGCACCAGCGCTTGCCGAAGCGCCTCCGCCTCCGCGGCCTTCTCGCGGGAGCGCTCGAGCTCCGCCTCGGCGCGCTTCAGATCCGTTTCGACAGCTTCGAGCCGGCTTCGGAGGGCTTCGGCTTCGTCGCGGAACGGCATCGCTCCATCGAGTATGACCCGAGGAGCGCGCGCGATCCAGGGCTGCCAGGCCCTTGGAAACTGAAGCGAGTCGTGGCGGCGCGGCCGCCGTGCGCTGATACTATGCGCCGGTGAGCTCCGGCTTCGACGACACGATCAGCGCCGCGGAGGCGGAAAACGAGCGCTCGAAGATGACCCTCGACCTCGGCGCCGACTTCGCCGGCCGCTACGACGTGGTGAAGCTCCTGGGCCGCGGCGGCATGGGCGCGGTCTACGAAGTGAAGGACCGCGCCCTCGGTGAGACCGTCGCCCTCAAGCTACTGACGCTGGACTCGGAGCGCGCCGAGGAGCGTTTCCGGAGCGAGGTGCGCCTCGCACGCAAGGTGACGCACCCCAACGTGGCCCGCATCCACGACTTCGGCGAGGTGGGCGACGTCCGCTACCTCACGATGGAGTACGTCGAAGGGCAGGCGCTCGACGACATCCTCGAGGAAGCGGGCTCGCTCCCGCCGGAGCGCGTGGTGTCCATCGGGCAGGACGTCGCCGCCGGGCTCGTCGCGGCGCACGCGGCGGGTGTCATCCATCGCGATCTCAAACCCGCGAACATCCTCGTGGCCAAGGATGGTCGCGCGGTGCTCACCGACTTCGGCATCGCCCGCGCCCTCGAGAGCCCGAAGAAGACCCACGAGACGGGCGTCCTTCTGGGCACGCCCTATTACATGTCGCCGGAACAGGTGTCCGGGCGAGCGGTGACGGAGAAGAGCGACATCTACTCCTTCGGGCTCATCCTCTACGAGCTCGTCACCGGCAGGCTCCCCTTCGAGGGCCCGACCCCCATCGCCGTCGCCGCGGCGCGCATGCACCAGGACCCGGTCGACCCCCGTCGTCTCGCGAAGGTGCCGGACACGCTCGCCACCTTGATCCTCGCCTGCGTCGCGCGCGATCCGGAGCACCGGCCCCGCGACATGAAGCAGGTGTGTGCGGCCCTGGCGGCGCAGGCCGGCGGCGAAGCGACGCTGTCCTCCACCTCCCTCAGCCAGTCGCTCTTCGCCCCGATCGCCAGCAAGTCCGAGCACACCATCGCGGTCTTGCCCTTCACCTACCGCGGCAGCGCCGACCACGACTATCTCGGTGACGGTGTCGCCGAGGAGCTGGTCGACGTCCTGTCGCGCACCAGGGGTCTCAAGGTGCTGGCGATGGGTGCGACCCGACGCTTCGCCGACGCGCGCGATCCGGCGGCGATCGCAGCCGAGCTCGGCGCCGACTCGGTGGTGGACGGCACGGTGCAGCTCGCCGGCGCGAAGGTCCGCATCGCCGCGCGCCTGATCGACGCGGGCTCGGCGCTCCAACGCTGGAACGACCGTTTCGACGGCTCGGTCGAGGACATCTTCGAGCTTCAGGAGTCGTGCGGCCGGCGCATCGCCGAGGCGCTTCGCCTCGAGGTGGACGCCGCGTCCTACGCGCACTCGGCACCCCGGGAGGCGATCGAGCTCTACCTCCGTGCGCGGCGCCTGCTCCGCGCGGACGTGATGCTGCGCGCCGAAGAAGCGCTGACGCTCCTCGACCGCTGCCTCGAGCTGGCCCCGGACTTTCCGCTGGGGATCGTCGCGCACGCCATCTGCAGCGTACGCGCCTGGTGGGGGACGACGATGGACGTCGAAGGCAAGCGGAAGAAGCGAGCCGAAGAGAGCATCGCCCGCGCCCTCGAGCGCGTCCCCGATCTCGCCGAGACCCACCTGGCCTCGGCGATGGGTGACGTCCAGAACGGCAACTTCCGCGCTGCCGCCCAGTCGCTCGGGCGCGCCCTGGCGATCGCGCCGACCATGGCAGAGGCGCAGCAGTACCTCGGCGTGATGCAGGTGGAAGCCGATCGTTACAGGGAGGGCAAGAAACGCCTCGAGCTGACCCTCGAGCTCGATCCGACCCTGACCATCTGTCACATGGAGCTCGCGCGAGTCCAGCTCCTCGCGGGCGACATCGAAGGGCACGAGTATCACGCGGAGGCGATGCTTCAGACCAGCCTGCGTGGAACCCTGCCGGTGCTGGCGTCGCAGTTCCGATGGGCGCTCTACCGTAATCAGTTGGACGCGGCAAACGAGCTCTTCGACGAGATCGAAGCGCTCGGGAGCGAGCCTGCGAAGCGGGTGTTGGCCCTCGCGGCGGTGGCCATCGGCCGAGGCGAGCGCGACGGCGCCCTCGAGACCATGGAGAACGTGCCCACCTGGCTCTCCAACCGGCGCTTCAGCACGCTGATGTTTCAGATCTCCTGTGAGGTCGCCGCCGCCGCCGGCATGAAGGACCTCGCGCTCGATTGCCTCACGAGCGCCGCCAACGACATCCTCATCGACGTCCTGTGGATCGACGCGTGCCCACTGTTGGACCCCCTCCGCGAAGATCCGCGCTTTCGAGAAGCCGAAGTGAAGGTGAAGAAGCGCGCCGCCGAGATCTGGCGGGGCTGATCAGTCGTGTGGGGAAAGGTGGGAGAGGCCGCCCAATCCGTGCACGCATGACTAAAGTACGCCCTCGGTCGTCTACGATCGGCCCATGTCCGATCTCGCGCGCCGCACGCTCCTCGCTCTCGCCCTCGTCCTCGTCCTCGTTCCCGCCGGCACAGCGGTTTCACCTGCCCGCGCACAGGACTATGAGCAGACACACCTCGGTCCAGGCCTCTACGCCTATCAGACGCGCGTGCGCAGCGCGACCTGCGGTGACGCCACCCGAACGGGATTCGTGTCGACCTACATGGGGACGATCGACGGAGTCCCCGGGGACACCGAGATGCAGATGAAGCTCATCAACAACCGTTACTGGCGCGATTGGAGCATCACCGTGCGCCGCAACGGCGTCGTCATCGGCGAGTCGAGTGTGCCCGACGAGCATCGCGAGGCGCGTTTCGAGGTGCGCCGTGAAGGAGGCCGCTACGTGGGCCGCGGATCGCGCACATACTTCTCCACGGTCGACGGCCACCGACAGCGGTGCACCGTGACCGTGGACGTGCTGCTGCGTCGCTTCGACGTCTGAGCGCTCGCGGATCGACACGTTCGTCCGAGCGAACGCCATCATGCGGGGACTTCACCTCTTTTCGATCGTGTTCGCCGCGCTGGCCCTCTGTGCCTGTGAGGAGCCGACGCAGACGAGCGTGCGCGTGCGGCGCGTACCGAATCCGCCGGCCTACCGCGTGAGCGACGTGACCGGCATCGAGGAGATCGGGCCCATCCTCCGGCGCGCGGCTTCCATCGATGCGATCGGCGACTTCCGCCTCGTTCGCCAGCGGCCGGGATACGCGCTGGTGCTTCGCGACGCGAGCCCCGAGGAAGCGTCGGCGCTCGCCGCTGGTTGGGGCACGGTGGCCATCGAGACCGAACGGCGGGCCGGCTCGACGCTGTCGCGTTTCCGTGTGACCCGCGCCGTGGCTTCACCGGTGGCGCTTCCAGCGGGCACGCTGGTGGTGAGCATCGATCCCCTGCCCCCCGAGATCGAACGCGTTGAAGACGACCATCTCCTCTGGGTACAGATCAGCGATACCCTCAGCACCTTCCTCGAGCGCACCTCCCTCGAAGAGACGACGCACTGCGTGCCGGCCTCCACCGGGCTGTCTCAGCGCAGCCTGCTGCCCGAGAGCTTCGACGATGTGGTGATTTGGGTCGCCCTCGCCGACGGTCGCGTGGCCGGCGTCGCGCAGGACCCCTTCGCGGACGAGACCCACGTGACCGTGCAAGCGCTCTCGGAAGAGGGCTGCCTTCCGATGCAGGGATCGCTCTACACGATGCGCGGACGGCTCGCGGATTTGACGCTCGAAGGAGACGAGCTGGTGCTCATCGCGCCCGACGGGACGCGAACGCGCTGGCAACCCCAGCCTGGGCTCTCGACCCGCGAAGACTCGGCGGCGGTCGACCACTGACCATGGAGCTCGCTCCGAGCTCAGACGTCCTGATGCTCGCCGCCCTCCTCCTCCACCCACCGCACGCGATAGAGGTCGGTCCGGCGGTCGGGCCAGTTCTTCACCGTGCCTTCGCGGCGGGCGCGCCTCAGGAGCTCGGTGTCGAGGTCGTGGGTCAGCACCGTCTCGAGGTTGCTGTCGGCCTCGGCGGCGATGCCGTCGCGCGCGAAGGGAATGTCGCAGGGCGTGAAGATCCCCGAGCGGGCGTTGTGGATGTCGGCGTTTTCGACGAAGGGCAGGTTGCCGACGCAGCCCGAGGTGACGACGTAGATCTGATTTTCGATGCAGCGCGCCTGTGAGCAGTAGCGCACCCGGTTGTATCCGTCGCGGTCGTTGGTGTTGAAGGGGACGAAGAGGATCTTGGCGCCCTTCGCCGTGGCGATGCGCGCCAGCTCCGGGAACTCGACGTCGTAGCAGATCAAGACGGCGATCTTTCCGCGATCGGTGTCGAAGACCTGGACGACGTCGCCGCCCTGCACACCCCACCACTTCGTCTCGTTGGGGGTGACGTGGATCTTGTACTGCTTGCCCAGGGTGCCGTCGCGGCGGAAGAGGTACGAGATGTTGTAGAGCTGCTCGTCCTCTTCGGTGAACTGCGACCCGCCGATGATGTTGACGTTGTAGCGGACCGCGAGGTCGGAGAAGAGCTCGAGATAGCGGGGGGTGAACTCGGCGAGCTTCCGGGCGGCGCGCCCGGGGTCGTGAGTCTCGACGATGCTCAGAAGCTGCAGCGTGAAGAGCTCCGGGAAGACGATGAAGTCCGACTTGTAGTCGCTCGCCACGTCCACGAAGAATTCGCACTGCTGCTCGAACTCGTCGAAGGACTTGATGCGCCGCATCTGGTACTGGCAGAGGGAAACCCGCACCGGATCCACCGCGCGCCTCAGGCGCGGCATCTTGGGCGGGCGATAGTCCAGGTTCGGCCACTCCATGCACGTCGCGTAGCCCGCCGAGTCCTCGTCGTTGGGCAGGTAGTCCGGCACCAGCTGTCGGAGCTGAAAGCCGTTGGCGAGCTGCGCCGTCAGGACCGGATCGTAGAGGGCCTTCTCCATCACCTTCTGCACGTACTCGTGCGCCGTGAGGTCGTGCTCGTAGTCGACGAAGCCCGGAATTCGCCCGCCGATGAGCATCCGAGCCAGGTTTCGCTCGCGGCAGATCTCCTTGCGCGCATCGTAGAGGCGCCGGGAGAGCTTCATCCCGCGACAGTCCGGGTCGACCATGATCTCGATGCCGTAGAGGGTGTCGCCCTCCGGATCGTGGTTGCGGATGTAGCCGTTGCCCGAGAGCTTGAGCCAGTCGTTCCAGTCCGTGTAGTCGGAGTAGTCGACGATCAAGCTGGCCGAAGAAGCGACGAGCTTGTCGTCCATCTCCAGGCAGATCTGCCCTTCCGGGAAGATGCGCAGCTGGGATTCGAATTGATCGCGCAACCAGGGCTTCATCTTGGGGAAGCAGCGAAGCTGGAGCTGCACCAGGTCGTCGAAGTCCTCCAGGCGCAGCGTCCGTAGCTTGATTCGCGTCTCGAATTCGCTCAGGTCGATTTCACTCATGATCACGTGGTCTATAGCGCAGCCACCGCAGTAGCAACAGGGCCAGGGTGCCCATCGCCGCTGCCGCGGGCAGCGCGATCCCATAGCCGTGCGCTGTCGAAAGACCACCGACCACGCGCGACGACCACGCCTCGCAGAGGTTGGTCATCCCCATGTAGGCGCTGAACTGCGTGGCGCCGAGGCGCGGCTCGGTCGCGTCCATGAAGAGCGCGAAGCTCGAGGCGGTGAAGAGGCCGACGCCGAGATAGAAGACCGCGAGGACGACCCACGCGAGGCCGCTCATGGTTTCGCCGTCCGTGAGGCCGAGGGTCAGGACCGCGGAGGCGACGATGATCTGTCCCGCGACGATCGCGGGACGGCGGCCGATCCGATCAGCGACGCGCCCACCGGCGAGGGCGCCGATCACCATCGCGCTCACGGAGACGACGCCGAAGAAGAGGCCCACCGCGCCTTCGGAGACGCCGTGGTCGACGAGGTAGGGGCCGACCACCGCGCCCACGCCCTTGAAGGTCGCCTCGCCGACCACCGCATAGAGGAGCGCCACCCAGGTCGCGGGGAGCTTCAAGACGGCCACGCCATCGCGCAGGAACTGACGGAAAGCGCCACCGCCGCGACCCGGCAGGCGAGGAAGGTCGGCGCGGATCAGCACCACCGGCGTCAGGAGCAGCACCGCGATCATCGAAAGGACCATGAAGCGCGGGCTGACGGCGCTGCCGAGGAGCAGGGCGCCGCCGCCGAAGAGCGCGCGGCCGAGGAGCATTCCGGCCTGCATCCATCCGTTGAGGCTCCCCCGCTCCTCGGGTGGGATGATGGCGATCGAGAGCGCATCCACCGCCACGTCCTGAGTCGCCGCCGCGAGCGCATGAAGGACGAGGAGCCCCGTGAGCAGAGGAAGGGACGCGCCCCAATCGACGAAGAGCAGCGGCACCAGGGTCGCTGCCATGGCGAGCTGCGCGGCGACGATCCACACGCGATGCGTCAGGCGCTCGTTCGTCAGTGTGTCGACGAGTGGGGCCCAGGCGAACTTGAGCGCCCAGGGCAGGACGACCATCGCGGTGAGGGCCGTGATGTCGGTCACCTCCACTCCCTCGCCCCGCAGCAGCGTGGGCAGGGTCCACCAGATGAATCCGATGGGCGCGCCCTCGGCGAAGTAGAGCAGGGCGAAGAGGAGCTGCCGGCGCGAGGGCACGGGGCAGCTTCGGTTGCGCGGTGGCCGATCGCAAGACGCGAAGCGTCTCGTTCAGCAGCAGCAGCCCTCGGGCATGCCGGCGCCGCCGCGCGGGGCGCATTCGATGACCCGACCGCGGGCGTCGAGCTCGATGCGGCAGCAGTCCTCGAGCGCCGCCCGAAGCATCTTGCGGCCCCGGTGCACTCGCGACTTCACCGCGCCCACGCCGACGCCCAACATCTCTGCCGCTTCCCTGTGGGAGCGGCCTTCGAGCTCCGTCAGGACGAGCGTCTCGCGGTAGGGCGACGGGAGCATCGCGACGAAGATCCCGACCACCCGCACGAGATCGCGCATCGCCGCGTCGTCATCGTCCGCGGGTGGCTGCTCCACCGGCGCTTCGAAGGCGTCGCCCTGCGCCGGAAGGGGATGACGGGCACGGCCGCGACGATGATCGACGAGGGAAGTTCGCGCGATGGCGTACATCCACGCGTCGAGCTTCTCCTGGTCGCTCAAGGAGGCGAGGCCGCGATGCATGCGCATCAGCACCTCCTGAAGCACGTCGTCCGCGTCGGCTTCGGTGGAGACGCGGCTCCGGACGAAGGGCCGGAGCCGAGCCTCGACGCGCCGCCAGCTGGGAGTGGATGTGCGCATGCCTAACAGCAGTCGGGACCGCAGCAGTCGGCGGCGCCTTCCTTCACGGCTTCGATCGTCGCCGAGGCGACGTAGCGCTCCGCACCCGAGCCGGGGAACCAGCCCGCGACGATCTCCGCGCTACCCGCCTCGACCTCGACCTTCACGTCGTGAAAGCCCGCGTCGCGGAGCATCGCCTCGATCTCCTTCACCGAAATGGCCCCGCCGACGCAGCCCGAGATCGACGCCGCGTCGTTGCGGAACGACTCGGGGAGCTCGGCGATCGCCACCACGTCGGAGATGGCGAGCCGGCCACCGGGCGCGAGCACCCGGTGCGCCTCGCGGAAGACCTGCAGCTTGTCGGGTGAGAGGTTGATCACGCAGTTGCTCATGATCGCGTTCACCGTTCCGTCGGCGACGGGAAGGTGCTCGATCTCGCCGAGACGGAACTCGACGTTGGCGACGCCGAGCTTCTCGGCGTTGGCCCGCGCCTTCGAGATCATGTCGGGGGTCATGTCGACGCCGATGACGCGCCCCGTCTCCCCCACCTGCTTTGCGGCGAGGAAACAGTCGAAGCCGCCGCCGCTTCCGAGGTCGAGCACCGTCTCACCTTCCCGGAGGGCGGCGATGGCCTGGGGATTGCCGCAGCCGAGGCCCATGTTGGCCCCCTCGGGAACCGAGGCGAGGTCTTCTGCGGAATACCCGAGCGCGAGCGAGGCCTCGGGTGTGTCGCCGCAGCAGCCTGGGGCGCAGCCCGCCTGCCCGCGCGCCACCCCGGCGTAGTGGTCCCGAACTGCTCCTCGGAGCGCGTCATCCTTCGTCGTCGTCATTCGTCTCTCCTTTCATGAGGATGACGGGGCTCGCGAGCAATGGTTTCTGACTTTTTTCTCGTGCCCGCGAGGCGTAGAGTCCGCCGCCGTGAGTGTCGCAAACGCCGAAGCGCCCGTGGAGGAGCCAACGAAGGTCGAGGGGCATCCGCGGGGCCTGTGGGTGCTCTTCATCACCGAGATGTGGGAGCGCTTCAGCTACTACGGGATGCGCGCCCTCCTGGTGCTCTACCTCGTCACCGAAACCACCGGTGACAACCCTGGCCTCGGCTGGACCGAGGAAGAGGCCGGCAAGCTCTACGGCGTCTACACCGCCTCGGTCTACCTGACCCCGGTGGTGGGCGGGTGGCTCGCCGACAAGCTCCTCGGTACCCACCGTTCGATGGTGATCGGCGGCTGGATCATCGCCGCCGGTCACTTCACGCTGGCGTTCACCGAGGTCTTCGGCAAGGGCGACAGCGCCACCGGCATCTTCGTCCTGGGCCTCCTCTTGATCATCCTCGGCACCGGGTTCTTCAAGCCCTGCGTCTCGGTGATGGTGGGGCAGCTCTATAGCGAAGCCGACCCCCGGCGCGACTCCGGCTTCACCATCTTCTACATGGGGATCAACGTCGGCGCCTTCTTGAGCGGCGTGATCGCGGGCACCCTCGGCGAGAAGGTCGGCTGGCACTGGGGCTTCGGCTCGGCCGGCGTGGGCATGGTGCTCGGCCTCTTCGTCTATCAGGTGCTGCGGCCCCGCTATCTTCAGGGCATCGGCCTGTCGCCGAAGGAAGCGGCGGAGTATCACAAGGACAACGAGCCCCAAGAGCTCGCCTGCGCCAACTGCAAGCTGGTCCTGGGCGAGCTCCCCGAGGGCGTCCCCTGCCCCGACTGCGGCAGCAACGAGCGCGCCATGTTCGAGGCGCGTGAGCTCATCGACCGGCCGCTTTCGCGGGTCAACTGGCACCGCATCGGCGTCATCCTGATCCTCGCGGTCTTCGTCATCTTCTTCTGGGCCGCCTTCGAGCAGGCTGGTTCGTCGATGAACGTCTTCGCCATGGAGAACACCGACCGACACCTCTTCGGGATGGAGTTCCCTGCGACCTGGTACCAATCGGTCAATCCGGCGGTCATCGTGATCTTCGCCCCGATCTTCGCCTGGCTGTGGACCTGGCTCGACAAACGCCATTTACAGCCGCGAACACCCACGAAGTTCGGCCTCGGCTTGATCCTGCTGGGGCTCGGCTTCGGCTTCATGGTCATCGCGGGCCTCGAGGTGGCAGACGGAAGCCTCGCTGGCCCCTATTGGCTGCTCCTCGCCTACACCTTCCACACCTGGGGAGAGCTGTGCCTTTCTCCCGTGGGGCTCTCCATGGTCACCAAGTTGGCCCCCGTGAAGGTTCGCGCCGCGATGATGGGTCTCTGGTTCGGGAGCAACGCCATCTCCAACCTGGTGGCGGGTCTGCTCTTCGCCTATTCGGCGCGAATCGAGGCTGGCGAGGTCTTCTCCTGGCTCGGCGGAAAGGCGGATTTCTACCTGGTGCTGATGATCGCGCCCATCGTCGCCGGCATCATCGTCCTCGCGCTCTCGCCGATGCTGAAGAAGATGATGCACGGGCTGCACTGAGCATGTAGTCACGACTCGCACCTTTCTCCGCGCGACACGAGCGGAAGGCGATAGTGTGTACATCTCTTGGGGGATGAGGGTGAGAGCCGAGGTCTGGGTGGCGTTCTTTGCGGTCTTCGTGCCCGCGGTGGCGAGCGCTTGGACGCCGCTCGCGGTCGAGGACGACGCGCTCGTGCGCCAGCCGGGCACCCAGCCCGCCGACGCCGTCGACCTCGAATCGCCGCGGCGCTGTTTGAACTGCCACGACAATTTCGACCGCAACATCGACCCGGGCTTCTATTGGCGCGGCTCGATGATGTCTCATGCGACGCGCGACCCCCTCTTCTGGGCCACGCTCACCGTCGCCGCGCAGGACTCGATCTGGGCGCTCGGACGCCCCAACGCGACGGACATGTGCATCCGCTGTCACACGCCCACCGGCTGGCTCGGCGGGCGTTCGGACCCGACCAACGGCTCGGGGCTGGCGGGGCACGACTTCGACGGCGTGAGCTGCGATGGCTGCCACCGCGCCTACGATCCGTTCTTCGAGGACACCTTCGCCGGCGCGCGTGAAGGGACGGACTGGACCGGCTACTGGGACGAGTCCGGCCTGGGCACGCCCACCTCGGCGGCGGCCGCGCTGACCACCCGCGCCGCCGATCGCACCGAAGCCGCCACGGTTCGACTCTTCAACGGGACGACGTTCTACGACGCCATGTTCCAGCCGGTGCAGACCACCTGGACCGAGAACGGCTCGGGCCAGTACTTCATGGCAGCGAGCAACGACAAGCGCGCGTCCTTCACCGATGCGGACGCACGCCATTCGATCCTCTACAGCCGCTATCACAAGAGCCGCTACTTCTGCCAGACCTGCCACGACGTCTCGAACACCGCCCTCGCCAACCTGACCTTCGACGGCACGACGCCGGGCACCGGCGGAGCTCTCCCCAGCGAAACCGATCCCCCGTTCTCGTACTTTCACGTAGAGCGGACCTTCTCGGAGTTCGCCCTCTCGGCCTACGGCCGCGGGGCCGGGGCCACGGGCTCGGGCGCCTTCGCTCCGGGCGTCTTCACGACCTCGCGACCGGGCAACGCGATCGCCACCTGTCAGGACTGCCACATGCCCGATCGGAGCGGCGTCGGCTGCGACAAGATGGGCGCCATCGATCGCCCCACGGGCAGCACCGAGCATCCCCAGAGCGGCCAGCCCCTCCACGATCTCACCGGTGGGAACTACTGGATCCCCTGGGTCCTGGCGAGCACGGTCTCCGGGGCGTCGAACTACGACGCGACCAACGCCTCGCTCCTGGGCCGCCCCGCGAATCTGACGATGGATCTCAGCGCCGGCGAGGCCCTCGACCCTGCCGCCCTCCTCGACGGCGCCGCCCGCGCGCGCAGCAACCTCACGAACGCCGCTTCGATCGAGACGCTCGCTCACGACAGCGCGAGCGGGACGGTCACCTTCCGCATCCGAAACCACACGGGCCACAAGCTCCCCTCCGGCTACCCCGAAGGCCGGCGCATGTGGGTGAACGTCCGCGCCTACACCGGCGGCGCCGTGAGCTACGAGGTCAACCCCTACTCGTCGATTGTGGGCACCCTGGTCGGTCTCGACCCGGCGTACTCCCCCTCGAGCCCCTCGCCCACCGCGTCGCAGCGCCACGACGAGGTGCTCGTCTACGAGATCCAGCCCTCGAGCAGCCTGACGGGCGAGTCACACACCTTCCACTTCGCCCTCGCCGACGCGCGCAACAAGGACAACCGCATCCCGCCCCGCGGCTTCGCCATCGCCCAGGCCGCCACGCGCCTCTCCGAGCCCGTGAGCGCCGGCGCCTCCGCGCCCGGCCTCTTCACCTCCGCCGAATACTCCGGCGGATACGACGCCGTCACGGTGACCGTGCCAGCCGGCGCCGACGGAATCGAGGTCAACCTCTACTACCAGACGACCAGCCGCGAGTACGTCGAGTTTCTCCGCGCCGAGATCAACGGCACGGCGACCAGCCTCGTCTCCCCCACGCCCTCGGGCGAGACCTCTGCGTACATCGCGGGCACCGATCCCTTCTTCGGTGCGCTCCGCGATTGGGGCGACACCATCTGGCAGCTCTGGGATCACAACAAGGCCGTGCCGGGCGCGGCGCCCGTCCTGATGGCGAGCGCCACCGTGGGTGTGGTCGGCGACCCCTGCGCGGGGCCTGGCACCGATGGAGCGGCCTGCAACGACGGCGACGCATGCACCACGGTGGACGTCTGCTCGGGTGGCGTCTGCGTGGGCGGCTCACCCGTCACCTGCATGGCGATCGATCAGTGCCACCGCGCCGGCACCTGCAACAGCTCGACCGGCCTCTGCAGCACGCCCCTGCGCCCCGACGGCGCCACCTGTGACGACGCGGACGCCTGCACGTCCGGCGACGCGTGCATGGCGGGCGTGTGCACCGGCAGCTCCACCGTCACCTGCACCGCCTCCGATCAATGTCACGGCGTCGGCACCTGCGACCCCGCCACCGGCACCTGCGACGACCCGCCGCTCGCCGATGGCACCAGCTGCAACGACAGCGACGCTTGCACCACGGTCGATGCCTGCGTGGCCGGTGTCTGTACCGGAGGCTCGCCCGTCACCTGCATGGCGGTGGATCAGTGCCACCGCGCCGGCACCTGCAACCCGAGCACCGGGACCTGCTCGATGCCCAACCGACCCGATGGCACCAGCTGCAACGATGGCGACGCCTGCACCGCCGTTGACGCGTGTATGTCGGGCGTGTGCATCGGCTCGTCGGCGGTGGTCTGCATGGCTTCGGACGAGTGCCACGTGGCGGGCGCCTGCAACTCCGCCACCGGGGCCTGCTCGAATCCGCCTGCGCCGAACGGGACCGCTTGCTCGATTGGCACGTGCCAGGGCGGCGTGTGCCTCGGCGCGGATGCCAGCGTGCCAGACGGCGGCGCGATGGACGCGAGCGCGCCGGACGGCTCCGTCCCCGATGGGAGCCTGCCGGATGCGTCGACCATGGATGGAAGCACCATGACCGACGCGACGCTTCCCGATGGCGCGCTCGACGCGGGCGACGCCGGTGACGGTGGTGATGGCGGCGACGCGGGCGACGGCGGCGAGGACGCCAGCGGTGATGGCAGCGCCGACGACGCCACGGCCGACGGCGGGGACGTCGACTACATCGTCGACGGCGGCGGTGGGTGCCGCTGCGGTGCTGCCGGCGCCTCGCCCCTCGGGAGCCTGGGCTGGCTGATGCTCCTCGTGCCCCTGCTCCGGCGGCGCCGGCGCGACTTCACTCGAAGGCGCTGACGGTCTCGCTGTTCGCCGCGCCGGCCGTGCCCGCGAAGTTGGCGCCGGTCGACCAGAGGGTGTCGTTCGAGAGCGCTTTGTACTCGAAGGTGCCAGTGAGCTCCGTCGTCGCGAAGCGCCACGATGTGGAACCAGCGTTGATCGCGGGCAGCCCCTCGTCCCAGGAGAGCGGGGCTTGGTCGCCGCGCACGAACAGGGCGTTGCCGAAGCCGACGTCGGCGTCCACGTCGATGGTGGTGAAGTCGACCGGGGCGGGGGTGGTCGCTTCGATCCGCACGAGGACACCCGGGTGATCGCTCACCGGCGTCGCACGGAAGAGAAGCTGGGCGCCGATGGCTCGAACGGATGCCCCTCGCTGAACGAAGATGTGATCGATGCGCGTGGGCGTGAGCGGATCGGTGGCGTCGACGTAGCCGAGAGCTCCGAGGGCCTCATGCGGCGGCGTGCCCTCGCGATCGTTCAGATCGCCACCCAGAAGGACGTTCGCCGACCCCGCGTGGAGGAGCGCGGCCGTCGCGAGCTCCCGCGCTTGGACGAGCCGCGCGGCGTCGTCGTCGTGATCGAGGTGGAAGGTCGCGACTCGCAGCCCTCCGAGGTCCCCGCCGAGCTCAGCGGAGAGCACGACGCGCCGGAGCGCGCCCTGAGCGTGGTGCTCGTGGGTCTTCAGATCGGAGACCGGCACGTCGGCGAGGATCGCGACGCTCTCCTCCGCTTCATCCGGCGTCCCCACCCAGGCGAGGTGTGCGAAGGCCTCCCCGCCCTGCCAGGGCGTGCCGGTGCGATCGGCGAGGGCGCTCGAGAGCAGATCGAAGGCGTTCTCAGTCCCGTCGTCGCAGACCTCCTGCAACAGGAGCACGCGCACGCCGCGCGCGGCTACCTCGGCGGCGATGGCATCGAAGCGGGCGGCGTTGTCAGCGAAGCTGGTGCGGTCGGTCTTCAGGCAGTGGAGGTTCAGGGAGAGAACGCCCCAGCCGTCCTCCACCCCGGCATCACCCCCGTCGGGCGCAGCGGCGTCCGTCCCTGCGTCGGCGTCGGGGCCGACATCCGGCGTGAGCGCGTCGGCGTGCCCGTCCGGACCCGCGTCGACAGCGCTGTCGGAGCCCATCCCACCGTCCGTTTCATGGGCCTGTGTGGAGCAGGCGACGAGGATCACGAGGAGCGGGGCTGTGGAAACGAAGCGCACGGGAAGCTTTTCCGCCGGGTGGCGTACGCCCCAGCGAGGTCTGGGGCAAGTGAGCTCGCTTCGGGCACGTCTGTTGCTGCACAGTGAGCGAAGAATGCCGTACTCGTGGAAACTGCTGATGATCTGCCTGGGGTTGGCCACTGGGCTAGCCGCCTGTTCGGGCGCGGATGACGGTCTCGTCCCGGAGGAAGCGGAGCCTGGGCCCCCCGTGGTCGTCGACGGCAAGGCCGACGGCGAGGATTTGGCCAGCTACGGGCCCCTCTCCGAAGCGGCCTCTCTGGACGAGGGCTTCGCCGCCCTCTTCGCCCCCGACGACCCGGTGGTGACCACCGAGCTCACGCTCATCCAGCGCATCCGGGACGCGCGCGCCGCGGATCCGGGCACCTACGCGGAAGGGGACAACCCCTTCCGCATTCGCTACGCCGCCTACAACCTGCGCAACCCTCAGATCATCGATGCGCTCGCCGATGCCAACGATGAGGGTGTCGACGTCCAGATCCTGATGGACGAGGACCAGCTCGATCCGGCGCGCACGTGGAACACCGCAGACGAGATCCTGGTGGGGCGCGGCTTCGAGCTCGTCGCCGACTCTCGCGACCTCACCGAGTCGACCCGCGTCACCGCGGACATGATCGGCATCCATCACTCGGGGCTGATGCATCTCAAGACCCGACTCTTCGAGGCGCCGGGCTTCGAGGCCGTGATCAGCGGCAGCATGAACCCGGGCGACAACGCGATCCTCAACGAGGAGACGTTCCACCTGATTCGCGACCCGCGCCTGGTGAGCCGCTACCGCGCCGCCTACGAGACCGTCCTCCATGGTGACCGCATCGCCAACGAGTGGGACGACTCGGCCGCGGTGAACGTGCTCTTCACGCCCGCCGAGAGCGGGCCCCGCGCCGGCGAGCAGCTCCTTCGATGGATCGCGGAAGAGGACGAAGCGATCCTCTTGATGGTCTTCTCGCTTCGCGACGTGAGCGCGCCGGGGAGCGATCGCTCTCTGGTGGAGCTCCTCGGTGACAAGGCGCGGGCCGGCGTGCCTGTCTACGTGATCACCGACCGCATGCAGTCCGATGGCGTCGACCCCAACGGAAATCACCTCTACGCCAACGACGGCACCGAGGACGAGCTCCGTGCCGCCGGCGTGCACGTCTACGAAGCGACGAACCGCCGCACCGAGTTCACCGCGATGCACCACAAGGTCGGCATCCTCGGCGTGTCGAGTCCCCGCGTGATCACCGACGCGGCGAACTGGACCTTCTCCGGGCTCGGCTCCTCGAGCCGCGTGGCGCGCAACTACGAGAGCCAGCTCTTCATCGACACCCAGGCGCTCGATGGCGGACGCACCGGCCGCCGTTACCTCGCCCAGTGGCTCCGCGTGCTCTCGCGCTACGCCGACCAGAGCGCCGGCGACGGCGAGGCGCCCTACGCGGAGGTCGAGAGCGTCATCACCTCACTGGCCGGCTGGCCGACCCAGAACGTCGGCTTCTCGGTCGAGGTCGAGACCGCGTTCGGCGAGACCGCCTTCATCCGCGGCGACCTCACCGAGCTCGGCGAGTGGGGATTCGCCAGCGGCGGCGTCGAGCTCGGCACCGACGCGGCGAGCTACCCCCGATGGGAGAGCGCGGCGCCGATCACAATCCCGCTGGCGACCTCCTTCGCCTGGAAGATCGTCGCCTCCTGGCCCGACGGCGCCACGCGCTGGGAAAACGGCGAGGACCGCCAGAGCTACGCGATGCCCGAAGCGCTCGTCCCCACCGACGCGCTCACCCTCCACGGCGCCTACCGCTGAGCGTCGAGGACGAAGCCAAGCCGCCCTCGGGCCCGAAGCGGACCCCTCGATCACGTTGAGCGTTCGATTCGGTGCCGAGGACGTAAGCCGCCCTCGGGCCCGAAGCGGACCCCTCGATCACGTTGAGCGTTCGATTCGGGTCCGAGGGCGAGCGCGCCCGCAGGCGCCGACCGAGGAATACCAGAGGTATTTCGCAGGGAGGCGCCGAGGACGTAAGCCGCCCTCGGGCCCGAAGCGGACCCCTCGATCACGTTGAGCGTTCGATTCGGGTCCGAGGGCGAGCGCGCCCGCAGGCGCCGACCGAGGAATACCAGAGGTATTTCGCAGAGAGGTGCCGAGGACGTAAGCCGCCCTCGGGCCCGAAGCGGACCCCTCGATCACGTTGAGCGTTCGATTCGGGTCCGAGGGCGAGCGCGCCCGCAGGCGCCGACCGAGGAATACCAGAGGTATTTCGCAGGGAGGCGCCGAGGACGTAAGCCGCCCTCGGGCCCGAAGCGGACGCTCAACCGCCGATCAGGCTCATGCCGACCGCCTCATGCTCCCTCACCGACTCGTCGAGGAAGTAGTGCCCGGCGGCCTTGCCGGTGATCGACCAGTGGATGCCCCAGGCGAGCTCTTCGTCCGTCGCGCCCTCACGCATCAGGTCGCGCAGGGAGATCGCGCGACGTGAGGCGAGGCAGGCGCGGATGTCGCCGCGCGCCGTGACGCGCACCCGATTGCAGGAAGCGCAGAACTCGTCGGAGATGGCGGTGATGAAGCCGACGCGGCGGCCCGAGCCGTCCTGCGCTTCGAGGTAGCGCGCGGGCCCGTGCCCGTCGACCCCGCACCGCTCCCCCTCGGCCAACCGTCCGCCCAGCGCTGCGATCGTCCGCTCTGCGCCCACGAAGCGGTCCGCGGGTAGAGTGGCGCCTTCGCCCAGGGGCATCAGCTCGATGAAGCGCGGGGTGATGCCGAGCTCCCAGGCCCAGTCCACGATGCGCCCGAGCTCGTCGTCGTTCACGCCGCCGAGGGGAACCGTGTTCAGCTTCACCACGAGCCCGGCTTCGCGCGCCGCGTGGATGCCCGCGAGAACCCGCGAGAGATCGCCCCCGCGCGTGATCTCGCGGAAGCGCTCCGGGTCGAGGCTGTCGATGGAGATGTTGACCCCGCCGAGCCCGGCCTCCCGAAGGGGACGCGCCAGCTCCGAGAGCCGGGTCGCGTTGCTTGTCATCACCAGCCCGAGGTCTGGCTCGCGCCGGTGCACCAGCTCGACCAGGCGGAGGAAGTCCTTGCGCACCAGGGGCTCGCCCCCGGTGAAGCGAAGCCGGCGGACGCCCATCCGGCTGAAGACACTGACCAGGCGAACGATCTCCTCGAAGGTGGTCAGCTCGGGGCGGAGCGCATGGTCGTCCTCACCGCTCGGGGGCATGCAGTAGACGCATGCGAGGTCGCAGCGGTCGGTCACCGATAGACGCAGGTAGTCGTAGGCGCGCCCCTGGCGATCGACGAGCGCCGGGAGGCCACCCTCCGCGAAGCCTTCCGGCGCGGGGGGAAGCGCTTCGTGCACGGCGCTCCTGCTCTCGGCGATGGGCAGCTTTCGCACACCCAGAGACTTGAGCCCAAGGGGCAGAACGTCAAGCTCCCCCAGGCTCGCGAATGGGTCGGGGACGCGGCCGGCGTCGCGGGATTCGAGGCTCGACCGAGGCCGCGACCTCCATCTCGCGTAGGGAGTCTCGCCAGGAAGCTGTAGTCTCTGAGGATGCACGCTTCGACGATCGCACGCCGCGCAACCTCGATACTGCTGGTGGTCTTCTTCGCCGCATGCGGAGACGACGGCAGCGGCACGCCAGCCGACGGCAGCCCCGGCGACGATGGCAGCTCGGGCAGCGATAGCAGCTCGGCCAGCGATGGCAGCTCGGGCAGCGATGGCGGCACCTCGGGCGCGGGTGAGGCGGGGTGGGCCGATGGTCACGCGTCGGTTCCCCCCGAAGGACAGGCCGAGGACACCTCCTCGCCCACCTCCGTCATCGGCACGGGAACGCCGGAGAGTTGTACGGCGGACGACTTCATCGCCGCGGTCCGACAAGGCGGCGTGATCACCTTCGATTGCGGGTCCGACCCAGCGACCATCGTCCTTTCATCGCCGGCCATCGTGTACAACGACGTCGACCGGGTGGTCATCGACGGCGGCGGCAAGGTCACGCTGAGCGGCGGCGGCACGAGCCGCATCCTCTACATGGCCACGTGCGACGATTCACATGGCGGCTATCCCTCGGGACCGGGCGACTGCAACACCAACCCGGGCACGGAGCTCGTCGTGCAGAACCTCTCCTTCGTGGACGGGAGCTCGCTGGGCACCCCCGAGGGCGACGCTGACAGTGGTGGCGGAGGCGCCATCTACGCGCAGGGCGGCAGGCTCAAGGTCGTCAATTGCATCTTCTTCAACAACGTCTGCGACGACCTCGATTCGGACCTCGGCGGCGGCGCGATCCGAAAGCTCGACTACCTCATCGATCCCGGCGCTGGGCCTGCGCGGCCCACCTGGGTCGTGGGCAGCACCTTCGGCTCGACCTCCATGGGAAACCACTGCGCGAACGGAGGCGCGCTGAGCAGCATCGGTGTCTCCTGGAACATCATCAACTCGTGGTTCGCAGGCAACCACGCCGTCGGCCACGGCGCGAACTCCGGCGAAGGCGGCAACGGCGGCGCGATCTACAACGACGGCAACGAGATCGTGCTCAACATCACCAGCACGCTCATCGAGGACAACGTCGCGAACGAAGGTGGCAGCGCCGTCTTCTTCGTCAGCAACGACATGAGCGGCTCGATCAACATCACCGACTCGATCACGCGCAGAAATCCGAGAGGCACGTTCGAGACGCCCGACCTGCCGGGCTTCTACGTGATCGCAGACGGCCCGGCGAACGTCGTCAATTCACAGATCCTGCGCTGAACTGGAGCTCCCATCCGATGAAGGTGATCCACCGATGACGCGCATGGTGATGCGGGGGGTGATCCTGGTCGGTGTAGCGTTTGCGTGGGGTCACGCGATCTACACTTACAGCCGACTGACTACCGCCGAGGGGCGAGTGGTGGACATCGTCACGTTCCAGACGCCCGACAGCCAATCGAACAACAGTGGGGGGTATGCGGTCTTCGCGTTTCAACTGCCGGACGGACGCACCGTGCAGGCGCGTAGCGCCACCGGCGGCCCCGGCGGTCCGGGGCTCGGCGAGGTGACGACCATTCACTATCGAAGTGAAGATGCCGATCGCTTTGCGAGCACCTACGACAAAGACCGAGATCTCGAAGAAGACTGGCCAGAGGTCTACGGCTCGCTGTTGGAGCTCCTCTTGATACCCGCCGCCGTGACGCTCTTCGGAGGTCTACTGTGGCTTTTCACGCTCAAACGCCGAAAGCGTGACCAGGTCCAGTCAGGCGAGAGCGACGACTGAGGTGGTGGTCGCTCCTCTGCCCGGCGACGGATCGGGTATAAGATGCGCGATCCGCCGTGAGACCCTTCGAACACCTCATCGAGATCCTCGGGCTCTCTGACCAGACCTCGGCCTACACGACCGGCGTCCTGATCGCGATCGTGCTCCTGGTGCTCGGCCGGCTGCTGCTTCCCAAAGGCCAGCGCCGGAGCCTCCGGCTCCCCTTCGCCGCCTTCGTCGTCCACGTCGCGCTGATGGCGATTCGGCAACTCCTGACGGAGGACACCCGGATCCACAGCTGGATGGGGCTCGCGGCGCTCTTCCTCCTGCTCATCTCCATCGGCCGCACGGGCGTGCTGGTCACGATCCATTCGATGGTGAACCGGGGCGCCACCCGGCCGCTGCCCAAGATCTTCACGGACATCATCCAGGGCACCATCTACGCAGCGGCCCTCTTCGTGACCTTGAGCGCCGCCGGCGTCGCGATGGACTCGCTCCTGACGACCAGCGCCCTGCTCACCGCGGTCGTCGGCCTCTCTCTTCAAGACACCCTCGGCAACCTCTTCGCCGGTCTCGCCATCCAGGTACAGCGGCCCTTCGAGGTCGGCGACTGGATCCAGTTCGACGACAAGGAGTCCAACACCGGGATGGTCGTCGAGATCAACTGGCGCGCTGCGAAAGTGCTGACCCTCGATCAGATCGAGGTGATCGTCCCCAACAACCAGCTCGCCCGCGCACCGATCCGCAACTTCACCAAGCCCATGATCGAGGCGCGTCGCACGGTCTTCGCCTACGCGCCCTACCGCGTGCCTCCGCGCCGCGTGGAACGCTTGATCCTCCGCGCCATCAAGGACGTGCCCGGCGTCCTCGACGATCCCGCGCCGAGCGTCATCCCCTACGACTTCTCCGACCGCGGCGTGCAGTACCAGGTCCGCTACTTCATTCGCGAGTTCCTCGAGCGAGAGACCATCGACGCCGCGGTGCGCGAGCGCGCCTGGTACGCCCTGCACCGCGAGGGCATCGACATCCCCGTGCCGCAACGTTTCATCGAGCTTCATGAAGGGACCAAGGAGGAAGCGCGCGAAGAACAGGAGCGCCACGTCACCGAGCGCATGGCGTATCTGCGCCGGGTGCAGTTCCTCTCCGGGCTCCCGGATGACGCGCTGCGCGCCCTCGCGGAGGGAAGTGAGACGCGCCTCTACGATGCTGGCGAAGCGGTCATCCGGCAGGGGGACGCCGACAGCGAGCTCTACATCGTGGTGCGCGGCGCCGTGACCGTGCACGTCCAGCACGCCAACAAGCGCTCCCGCGAGATCGAGGTCGCCCGCCTCGATGCCGGCGAGTTCTTCGGCGAGATGTCCCTGATGACGGGCGAGAAGCGCAAGGCGACCGTTCGGTCAGTCGGAGAGTGTGAGCTGATGGCCCTCGGCAAAGAGGCGTTTCATCGCGTCTTCGACGTGCAGCCGGAGCTGATGCAGCGGCTCAGCGTCGAGCTCGCCGAACGCGAAAAAGAGCTCGACAAAGTCGCGAATACGGACCGTAAGAGCGAAGTCGATACCTCGCATGAACGGAGCGCCGAGCTCCTGAAACGCATTCGAGACTTCTTTTCGCTCTGACCTGCTGCCAAGGCGAGGTGCACCTACATCTCCCCTCACCGTCGTACCGAATTGGCCGGCGACGCGGCAGATCATGCAACCTGAGTCGTACTAACTCGTAAGATGACTGCCTGAACTAGGAGGGGAATGGCTCAAGCGAGCCTAGAGTTGCCCGAAGGACATCTGCCGGTCGGTTCCACGATCGACGGCAAATATCTGCTGAGGCGTGTGCTTGGAGTGGGGGGCATGGGTGTCGTCTATGCCGCGCAGCACTCCTTCACGGGACGCCACTGCGCGCTCAAGGTGCTCAACAAGAGCCACTCCAACATCCCGGGCTACGCGGAGCGCTTCCTGCGCGAAGCCCGGGCCGCCGCCGAGATCGGACACCAGTCGGTCTGCGACGTCTACGACGCCGGAGAAGAACCGGACGGCACTCTCTACCTGGTCCTCGAGCTCCTCGAAGGGCGCGACCTCGCCGAGGCGATGGAGAAGGAAGACCTCTCCGTTCCCGAAGTGGTGGAGATTGGCATCCAGACTTTGCAAGGTCTGCACGCGGCACACGAGCGCGGCATCATCCATCGCGACGTCAAACCCGAGAACGTCTTCCTGACCCGCGACGAGCACGGCAACCTCCGGGTGAAGCTCCTCGACTTCGGCGTCGCGAAGAATCTCCGGCGCGGCGGCTCGCTCTACAACACCCAGCAGGGTCACGTCGTGGGCACGCCTTATTACATGGCGCCAGAACAGGCCGCCGGTGACGACACGGATCGGCGCGCCGACGTGTGGTCCACCGGCGCGATGCTCTTCCACGCCCTCGCGGGTGAGCCGCCTTTCGACGCCGACAACTACAACAAGCTCATCCTCAAGCTGCTCTCACAAACGCCGCCGAGCCTCGCCGACATGTCGGAAGGGCTCCCGCCGTGGCTCATCAGCATGGTGGACGGAGCCCTCGAGCGCGATCCGGCCAAGCGCTGGCAGACGGCGGCGCAGATGGCAGAGGGGCTTCGCAACAAGGGTGCTGCTCCGCTCGGGCTCGAGTGGGAAGAGTACGAAAACGCCACCACGCGCACGCCCTCGCCCTTCAGCAGCGACGACATGGACAGCCTGGCGCCCCCGCCGGGGCTGACGGCGCAGGGCCTCGCCAAGGCGCAGCCGCTCCCCAGCAGCCCTCGCGTTCCCGCCGACATCGAGCCGCTGGCGGATTCGGGGGAGCGCCCCTCCACGAGGAAGCCGGACTTCTCTCCCCCGCCTCCGCCTCCATCGACACCGGCCCCCACCTGGAGCGAGGCCCCATCGGCCCCGGTCTCGGCGCAGTACCCGGCGCAGCCGTCCACCTCGTCGATGAGCGGCTTCGTTCTCGGGATCCTGGTCGGCCTCGCCTTCGCCTTCCTATTGGGCGGTGCGGCCGTGCTCTGGTGGCTGATCGCGACCTGATCAGGCGGCGGCGCACATGACGGTGACCACGTGCGTATGGCCCGCGCCCACGGTGGAAGTCACCACGACGGTGCCACCACTGGCGAGCGTCGACATGTCCGCGGCGCTGAGCGTGACCATGTGGTCGTGCATGCTCGTCCCCATGATGTCGTAGGTCTTCTCGGCCCCGGCCGCGACGTCCGACGGGTCGACCATGAGCACGTGGCCGTGGTTCAGAGCGATCTCGGAGTTGACGGTGTCGCAGCTGCCGCCGCCGTCACCTGCGGTCCCGGTGTCGCCGGTGGTGCCGGTGTCGCCGGTGGTGCCGGTGTCGCCGGTGGTGCCGGTGTCGCCGGTGGTGCCGGTGTCACCCGTGGTGCCGGTGTCGCCGGTGGTGCCGGTGTCGCCGGTGGTGCCGGTGTCGCCGGTGGTGCCGGTGTCACTCGTGGTGCTGTCGTCACCACACGCGGCCAAGAGGCCGGCGCCAGCGCCGATCAAGAGAAGAGACTGAAGGAACTCGCGACGATTCTTGGTCATGGGCGGGGACTATCGCCGAAAGTGGCCGAAAAGCACAATCCCCTGCGCAGCTAGAGCGCGGTGGTGAGCACCGGCGTGGCCCCGCCCGGCCCGGAAGCCCCGAATTGTCCTGCATCATTGGCTCCGAAGCAGTAGGCGGAGCCGTCCGCGAGACGAGCGCAGGTGTGGTAGTGGCCCGCCCTGATCTCGGCTGCTGGCCCCGGCAGGTCCACCACGACGGGCGAGGTAGCGAAGCCCTCGCCAGGCATCGACCCCAGCTGACCGCGGTCCCCGAGGCCGAAGCACTTCACGACTCCGCCCTCCTCGAGCACGCAGGTGTGCTCGGCCCCCGCCGTGATCTCGGATCACCGGCGCGAGCCCCGTGGGCGCCACCACGCCCGACACCGCCGCCGTCGTGCCACTGCCGGTCTGACCCGCATTGTTCGAACCCCAGCAGCGCACCTGGCGATCGCGACGTAGCGCGCAGGTGTGGAGCTCGCCCGCGACCACCGCGACCACGTCGGAGACGAGCGCGCGGGTGGGGACGAGGTGCCGTGTGGTCGTCCCGTCACCGAGCTGACCGTTTTCGTTGTCGCCCCAGCAGAAGAGCGTGCCGTCGTCGCGAACGGCGCAGGTGTGCCCCCCGCCGCCCGCAGCGTCGACGACCGGGCTCACCATGGCAAGCGCGTCGCCGGGCGAGAAACGCGTCTCCAGGGTGCCGTCCCCCAGCTGCCCCAGGTCGTTCTGCCCCCAACAGCGGAGCTCGGTCGCGGTCCACGCGCAGGAATGCGCAAAGCCGGTGGCGACGCCCAGGGCCCCCGCGAGCATCGGGACGTCGGTGGGCGAGAGCGCCATCGTCGTCGCGGCGCCCAGACCGAGCTGTCCCTCAGCGCCACCGCCCCAACACTTCAGCGCGTCGTCGATGGCGCAGGCGTGGGTCTCGCCCATGTCCACGTCGGCCACCGCGATGCCCACGAGCACGTTCCCCGGCGGCGCCGACGGGGAGGTGGTTCCATCCCCCACCTCCCCGCTGGTGTTGCGCCCGAAGCAGCGGAGCTGGAGGCGGTCCGCGCTGAGCGCGCAGGTCGTCGCCCCGCCCGCCGCGAAGGTGACGGGCGGCGGTGGGCGGTCGAGCGGGTTCGGCAGCACGCACACGCGCGGATCGGCGCTCGTGTCGCAGATTCTACCGTCGCGGCAATCGCGATCCTCCCGGCACTCTTCGCGACACCGGCCGTCGCGAGCGCAGACGAGCACGTCGCCGCAGTCGCTGCTGATGCTGCACTCGTCTTCGTAGGGGTCGTTGCAGGCGAGCTGCGTGCCGGCGTCGTCGGGCACGCAGAGGAGCCCCGCGATGCAATCGCGATCGTTCATGCACTCGTTGGTGCATTGTCCGAAGTGACAGACCAGCCCCGTCGGGCAATCGCTGTTGAGCGTGCACTCGGTCTCGTCCTCGAGCTGGCAGACGCCGAAGTGCTCGGGGTCGCGCACGCAGGTGGTGCCCGGTCGGCAATCCCGCGGCTGCCGGCACGCCTCTCGGCATGCGCCCAGACGGCAGACGAAGGGCGGCGCGCAATCCGTCGTCAGCTCGCAGCCCTCCGAATACGCGATCTGCGGGCGCTCGGCACAACTGGCCGAGAGCATGGAGATGCCCGCGAGAAGAAGGGCGATGCCGCGGATCCGAGAGCCCAAGACGCCTACATGATCCCGGCGCAGGTGAAGGTGCCGGCGGTGGTGTTGTTGTCTTCGATGCACTCGTTGTGCTCGCCCGTGCCGTCGCCGAGATCGTCTGCCACGACGAAGAAGTCGATCGGCATCCCGGTCTGCTCCGCGGCGCTCGGGGCGACGGAGAGGGTCACGATCTCTGAGCCTCCCGGCGCCAGGATCCGCGTGGTCGTCGCGGTGCCGAGGAGCCGGCCGGGGGCCGCCGGCGTTCCCACGTAGAAGCTCACGCTGAGCCCCGGCCCCACCGTCGCCGCACCGTCGTTGGTGACGGTCGCGCTCAGGGTCAGGGTGACCGGGCAGGCCGAGCCGTCGCCCGTCGCATCCGCGCCGACCAGGTCGGGCGCGTCGAAGCTCTGGGGGTTCTGCCGGAAGCTGTTCCAGCGCTCCCAGTTCGGCGCCACCGCCATCGGGATGCTCAGGTCCTCGCGCACGTGCGAGATGCTGTAAGCGTGCTGGTTCCACACGCGCCGGGTGCCGACCCAGTTGTCCATCGCGTCCTCGAAGACGCGGATGCCCGCCAACAGGCCGGTGTAGCCGGGGATCGCAGTGCAGCGATCCACCTCGGCGTTCGCGGCGAAGACGATCTCGGTGTTGCCGTCTCCGTCGACGTCGACGATGAGGGGATACTCGATGAGGGTGTGCGAGTTCTGCGGGACCTGCGCCAGCACCGTACCGTCGGCACCTGCGTAGACGCGCATGTAGCACTCGTCGTTGTAGACGACCTCCGCGCGGCCGTCTCCGTCGAAGTCGAAGACGCTGCTGCCGGTGATGTTGGAGCTCGCGTCCTGCGTGGGCTGGCTCCAGAGGATGGCCATGTCACCGTCCGGGTCGTAGACCGAGTACGAAGCGGCGCCGGCGACGCCGATCTCGGGCAGGCCGTCTCCGTCGAAGTCGGCCACGGTGGGCGGACCGCCCCGGCCTGCGCCGGGGATCGCCACCGCAGGCCAGGTGACCGAGCCGTCGGAGCCGTCGAGAAGGCTGACGCTGCCGTCGCTGACCACCACGATGTCGGGCTGGTCGTCCTCGAAGAAGTCGGCGACGGCGATGAAGCCTTCCGGGGCCGCGGGCATGTCCCAGAGCGCCGAACCGTCTGCATTCCACACCACGTTGGGCCCCACGATCTCGAGCTCTCCATCCCCGTCGACGTCGTAGGCGGTGGTGACCGAAGATCGCGGCGTGCCGCTGCAGCAGTTGAAGCCCGTGGTGCGGTTGGCGAAGCGAACCGTCCCGTCGCTCTCGTACACGGTGCCGCCGACGATGACCTCGGCGCTACCGTCTCCTTCGAGGTCGGCGATGCTGGGGGCGCCGAAGTCCAAGTTGAACTCGTCCGGGGTTCCGTCGGCGTTGGTGCCCGACCACAGATGGGTCCCGGTGGCGTCGAAGGCGTGCACCCGGCCGCCGGTGAGACAGGGCCCCGCGACCACGATCTCCGGCGAGCCATCACCGTCGAGATCACCGAGGGCGACGCCCGAGTCGCCGCAGATGGCGGGCATGGAGACGCTGAAGAGCTCGGTGCCGTCATCGCCGTGCACCGCGCGCAGCACCCCCGGCCCGCTGTAGCTGGGGCCCGACGTGTAGGTCACGAAGACGACCTCGGGGATCTCGTCCCCGTCGAGGTCGCCGACCACCGGCGTCATCATCACGTTGACGGAGGCCGGCGAGGTCTCGCTCGTGCTCCAATGCCACTGCTGCACCGGCTCGAGGACGCCGGTGGGTGGGAAGTACTCGCAGCGACCAGCGCGGCGCGGCAGACAGCGGCCGAGGCTCGGGTCGCAGTATTGGTCGCTCGCGCAGTCGATGGGATCGGCGCACGGATCGCCGGGCGTGGTGCACGCGTCCGCGATGCAGAGATCGTCCGCAGCGCAGCACGTCGCCGCGGGACCGCAACGCAGACCAGAGGCGCACAGGGGCATGCAGCTGTCGGCGACACACTCCTCGGTCAGCGGATCGCAGCAGCCCCCACCGCAGCGGTCCGCGACCGCGCAGGTCGGGCCGGTGTCGCGCCCACCGCTGTCGCCGCCGCCGGTGTCGGCGCTCGCGTCGCCCGCCCCCTCGCAGGCGCCGTCGACGCAGGTGAGGCCGTCGTTGCACTCGGCGGTGGAGGCGCAGGGCGAGCCCAACCCGCCGCTGCCGCCGTGGTCGGAGCAGGCGACGAGGCAGACGAGAGCCGCGAAGAGAGAGGGCCGAGAGAGCATCGCCCGAGGATATCTCGGCTGATCTTTCCACGACCTCTTGACGCCGAGATAGCTCGGATCCAGCATTAGACCACCCGGTCGAACCGGGTGGTCTCAAATGCCCCTTCCCCGATTCGACAAGCTCGAAGAGCCCCGAAAGAAGGCCATCCTGGCCGCGGCGGCCCAGGAGTTCGGGGAGCGGGGCTTCGACAGCGCCTCCTACAACCAGATCATCGAGCCGCGCCGGCATCAGCAAGGGCGCGATGTACTACTACTTCGCCGACAAGGACGACCTCTTCGTCACCGTCCTGCACACGGCGCTCACGGTCTGGTTCACCGAGGTGGTGCGCCCCTTCGAGGCGGACGACGCGGAGACCTTCTGGGGCGAGTGCGAAGCCATCTATGCGCGGAGCCTGCGCTTCATGATGGAGGACCCGACGAACGCGGCTCTCTGCCTCAGCATCACCAACGCGCGGATGCAGGGCGGGGGTCATCCGGTCCTCCTCGAGCTCCAGGAGCGGATGAGCGAGTTCACCCGTGCGCTGATCGCCCAGGGTCAGGCGGTGGGCGCGGTGCGCGAGGATCTGCCCGCGGACCTTCTGACCCACGCCTCGCTCTCGCTGATGGAAGCGGGGGACCGCTGGCTGGCGGAGCGCTGGGAGCAGCTGGGTGAAGAAGACGTCGAGGCGACCGCGAAGATGATGGTCGATCTCTTTCGCCGGATCGGCGAGCCGGAGGGAACGCGATGAACGAGATGAGGGCACCAGGACCAAAGGGCATCTTCGGTTTTCGAAACGTCTTTCGCTTCACGAAGAGCTCCCTCGACTTCTTGACCGAGACGCGCGAGCGCTACGGCGACTTCGCCGAGATGACCATCCTCGGCAAGCCCTGGTTCCTGGTCAGCAACCCCGAAGACATCGAGACCTGCATCGTCAAGAACGCGTCGATCATGGGCCGCGACGAGTACGTCGAGATCCTTCAGCGAACGCTGGGGATGGGACTGCTCACCAGCGACGGGGAGCTCTGGAAGCGCCAGCGCAAGCTGATGGCACAAGCCTTCACGCCGAAGCGCATCCGAACCTACGCCGAGACCATGGTGAAGGTCACCGACCGCGGCCTCACCTGGCGTGACGGTGACGAGGTGAACCTGCACCAGGAGATGTCGCGGCTGACGATGGAGGTGGTCGCCGAGGTGCTCTTCGGCGCCAACATCGGCCACGCCGAGGTCGTGCGCGTGCGCGAGTCCATGGAGGTCATCAACGAGTACTACGCGAACAGCGTCGAGGCCGTCCTCAAGCTCCCGGGATGGGTTCCGACGCCTCGCAACGTCCGCGTCAACCGGGCCATCGAAGAGCTCGACGGTCTCATCTACCGGATCATCGCCGACCGCCGCGCGGGCGACGAGCGCGACGACCTGCTCGGAACGCTGATCGACGCCCTCGACGAGGGCGGTGCCGGCATGACGGACCAGCAGCTGCGCGACGAGTCCATCACGCTCTTTTTGGCCGGTCACGAGACCACGGCTCTGACCCTCGCCTACACGCTCTATCTCCTGGGCAAGTATCCCGACGTCGAACGCCGCGTCGTCGCCGAGCTCGACGAAGTGCTTGGCGACCGGCTCCCGACCGCGGCCGACGTCAAGCGGCTCCCCTATCTCGATCGCGTGGTCAAGGAGTCGATGCGGCTCTACCCGCCGGCCTGGACCACCGGCCGCGAGGCGACCGAGGACTTCGAGCTCCGCGGCGTGCGCGTCCCCAAGGGCGCGCAGCTCCTGATGAGCCAGTGGGTCGTTCACCGCGACCCGCGCTTCTTCCCGAACCCGGAGGCCTTCGACCCCGATCGCTGGGCACCCGAAAAGGCCGCCGCCCTCCCGCGCTACGCCTTCTTCCCGTTCGGCGGCGGCCCTCGCGTCTGCATCGGCAATCACTTCGCCACGATGGAAGCGATGCTGATGCTCGCCATCTTCGTGAAGCGCCATCACCTCGAGCTGGTGCCAGGCCAGCGGCTCGATCTGGCGCCTTCGGTGACGCTCCGGCCCAAGGGTCCCGGCCTGCGTGCCCGTGTACAGACGCGCCCGCGCGCCGCCGAGGCGAAGACGACGAAGAGCGAGGCGCCGACCCTGCGCGCCTGAGGCGCTGGGGCTCCCGCGGTGCCAAACCGCGTCCTATAGTGCGCGTGCGATGACCGAGGATGCGAAAGGACGCATCGGCCGGCGAGCGCTGCTCCTGGGCGCGGCCGGTGGCGCGGCGATGGCGGCGCTCGGCTGCGAACGGCGCAACCGCCCGTCCTCTCGCCGCCCTGCTCCTGCTCCTGGCGAGCGCACCCGAAACGAGGAACCCGTGGCCGATCGACAACCCAGCATCTACGTGCCCCATGGCGGCGGTCCCTGGCCCTTCGTGGACATGGCCATGCCCACCAGCGGCCTCGACAGCCTGCGCGAATACCTCACGGGCCTGCCGAGCGTTCTGCCCGAACGCCCGCGCGCGCTCCTGGTGGTGTCTGCGCACTGGGAGCAAGAGCTCCCGACGCTGATGACCTCGCCCACCCCGCCGATGCTCTACGACTACTACGGCTTTCCGCCGGAGTCCTACGAGATCACCTGGCCCGCGCCTGGCGCGCCCGAGGTCGCCGAGGAGGTGCGCGCGCTCCTGTCGGATCAGGGCATCGAGAGCGCAGTGAACGAATCCCGGGGCTTCGACCACGGCACCTTCGTGGTGACGAAGCTGATGTATCCCGCCGAGCCCTACGTCCCCACCTTCCAGCTCTCGCTCACCGCGGACCTCGACGCCGCGCACACGCTTCGGATCGGCCGCGCCCTCGCGCCTCTTCGCGATCGCGGCGTGCTGATCCTCGGCAGCGGCTTCAGCTACCACAACATGCGCGGCTTCGGCGCCGCGATGCGGGGTGACACCGCGCCGATGGAAGCCTCCCGAGCCTTCGACGACTGGCTCGCCGAGACCCTCGGCCTCGACGCCTCCGCGCGCGACTCACGCCTCGCCGAGTGGGCCCACGCGCCCCGCGCGCGCGACTGCCATCCCCGAGAAGAGCACCTTCTGCCGCTGATGATCTGCGCCGGGGCAGGGGGTGAAGACGCCGTGACCATCCCATATCGCGACGCCGTCATGGGCGTCCGCACGCTGGCCGCACACTTCGGCTGAAGCTGTGGTACCACCGCCGGATGGATCCGGCGGTCGCGCTCACGTTCCTCGACAGCTGCATCGGCTGGGTCGGTGCGCTCTGCCTGATCGTGGTGGGCGGCCTCGTGGCGGCCAAAGACGACAAAGGGGCCGGTCTGGCCATCATCGTCGCAGGCGCCATCAAGCTCCTGCTCAACTGCTGCGCGATGTCGCCGAGCCTGGCGTTCAGCCTCGGCTTCTATGACATCCCACCTTCGCTCTTCGACACCAATCTGGTCTTGATACAGCTCCAGCGCCTCTTCTTGTTCGGGCTCCTCGCGTTCGGGCTCACCCGCCTCGCGAGCAAGCCGGATGTTCCGGAGGTGAGCCAGTGATCGCCTGGATGCATCTTCTCGTCTCCCTCGTGGGGGGAGGCATCCTCCTCGGGTTGGGGCTCACCAAGGCGCGAGCGCGATCGGCCGCAGCGGGTTGGCTATTCGCCGCCGCGGGCGCGCTCATCCCGCTCTCGGCCTGCTGCGTTTCGGTGACCATCCTCGCCGACGAGGCGCTGCCCGACCCCGGGGCGATGATCCAGATGGCCTCGGTTCTCAGCAGCATGGGGGACCTCGTGGGTATGATCCTGGTGGCGGCGGGTTTCCTCGTCCTTTCGCGGGCGCGAACGGCAGCCACCCCGGGCGCCGTCACCGGGGCTTGACACACCGCGTCAAAGAACCCAGATCGTGGCTCGCACGGGGGGTTTCGGGGGCTAGGAGCCCCCTCGTCAGGAGGCGAGATGGCCAAGACGAAGAAGGGTAAGCGCGTCGCGATCGTTCGGGGGCTTCGGACGCCCTTCGCGAAGCAGGGGACGGCGTATCGGGATCTGTCCGCGCTCGATCTGGGCAAGGCGGTGGTGAACGAGCTGGTCCAGCGGGCGGGCATCGACCCGCACGAGATCGAGCGTGTGGTCTACGGGCAGGTGGTTCCGTCCCTGACCGGTCCGAACATCGCGCGGGAGATCGTCCTCGCGACCGGACTGCCGCAGGACATCGACGCCTACAGCGTCTCGCGCGCGTGTGCCACCAGCTATCAGTCGGCGGTGAACGTGGCCGAGGCCATCGGCGCGGGCGCGATCGCGTGCGGCATCGCCGGAGGCGCCGACAGCGCCTCGGACGTGCCCATCGCCGTGTCCAAGAAGCTCGCCGCCGCGCTGGTCGAGGCGAGCCGCGCGCGCACCCTCGGCGATCGCATCGCCGCGTTCAAGAAGCTCAAGCCGCGCGATCTCGTGCCGGTGCCGCCGGCCCTCAAGGAGATGTCGACGGGCCTGACCATGGGCGAGTCCGCCGAGAAGATGGCGAAGGAGAACCACATCGCCCGCGCGGCGCAGGACGAGTTCGCGCATCGCAGCCACAGCCTCGCCGCCAAGGCCTGGGCCGATGGGCGCTTCGACGACGAAGTGATGACGGTGTACGTGCCGCCGCGATATTCGGACTCGATCCACCGCGACAACCTGGTGCGCGAAGACTCGGAGTTCGAGGCCTACGCCAAGCTCCGGCCGGCCTTCGACAAGAAGCACGGCACCATCACCGCCGGCAACAGCTCGCCCCTCACCGACGGCGCCTCGGCGCTGTTGATGATGCGGGAAGACAAGGCCAAGGCCCTCGGCCTCGAGCCCCTCGGCTTCGTTCGCAGCTACGCCTTCGCGGCGCTCGACCCGCGGGGTCAGATGCTGATGGGCCCGAGCTACGCGACGCCCAAGGCGCTCGACGCGGCGAAGCTGAAGCTCTCCGACATGGACCTGATCGACATGCACGAGGCCTTCGCGGCGCAGATCCTGTCGAACACCCAGGCCTTCGAGAGCAAGGCCTGGGCCGAGGAGCACCTCGGCCGCGGTGAGGCCATCGGCGCCGTCGAGTGGGACAAGTTCAACGTGACCGGCGGCTCCATCGCCATCGGTCATCCCTTTGCAGCGACCGGCGCGCGGCAGATCACTCAGACGCTCCGCGAGCTCAGGCGCCGGGACGGCGAGCTCGCGCTCTGCGCGGCGTGCGCGGCCGGCGGCCTCGGCGCGGCGATCATCCTGGAGGCGGCGTGATGACGACGACCACGACCACGACCAAAGACGACACGAAGAAGAGCAATGGCGCTGGCGAGAAGACGTTCCGCGTGGAGCGTCACGGGGACGGCGTCGCGGTCGTCCTGATGGACGTCCCAGGCGAGACGATGAACACGCTGCAGGCGGGCTTCGCCGAGGAGTTCAACGAGATCTTCTCGGAGCTCGAGCGGGCCTCGGACGTGCGCGCCATCGTCATGGCGTCGGGCAAGAAGGACAGCTTCATCGCCGGCGCGAACATCCAGATGCTCGACGACGCGAAGACCGCCGCCGACGCGACCGCCCTGTCGAAGGCGGGACAGGACGCGCTCAATCGCGTGGAGAAGCTGGAAAAGCCGGTGGTCGCGGCGATCCACGGGCCCTGCCTCGGCGGCGGGCTCGAGGTTGCGCTCGCCTGCCACGCGCGCATCGCCACGGACCACCGCAAGACGAAGCTCGGTGTGCCGGAGGTGCAGCTGGGCCTGTTGCCGGCGGCCGGCGGCACCCAACGCCTGCCGCACCTGATCGGCGTGCAGAAGGCCCTCGACCTGATGCTCACCGGCAAGCAGATCGACGCCGCCCGCGCGAAGCGCATGGGCCTGGTCGACGAGGTGGTGCCCGAAGCGATCCTCCTCGAGGTCGCGGTGGAGACCGCGACGAAGCTCGCCGACGCGGGCGCGCCCGATCGCGACAAGCTCGAGCCGAGCGACCTCCTCGACGCCGAGGAGCTCCAGGAGCTGGCGCTCACCGAGAACCCGCTCGGCCGCAAGGTCCTCTTCGACCAGGCGAACAAGCAGCTGCAGAAGAAGACGCGCGGGAACTATCCGGCGCCCGAGCGGATCCTGGAGGTGGTGCGCATCGGCCTCTCGGACGGATTCGAGGCCGGGCTGAAGGCCGAGCGGGAGCGCTTCGGCGAGCTGGTGGTGAGCCCCGAGTCCGCGTGCCTGAGGAGCATCTTCTTCGCCACCACCGCGCTCAAGAAGGACACTGGCGTCGACGATCCGAAGGTGGAGGCGCGCCCGGTTCACAAGGTGGGCATGCTCGGCGCAGGGCTGATGGGCGGCGGGATCGCCTACGTGACCAGCGCCATCGCCAAGACGCCGGTGCGCCTCAAGGACAAGGACGACGCTGGCGTGTCGCGGGGCCTGGGGCACGTGCGTGACATCGTCGACGCGCGGGTGAAGAAGCGCCGGCTCACCAAGATCGACGCCGAGCGCCAGATGACGCTGGTGACGGGGACGACCGGTTACGACGGCTTCGCCGACGCCGACGTGGTGATCGAAGCGGTCTTCGAGGACCTGGAGCTCAAGCACCGCGTGCTGAAGGACACGGAGGCGGCGTGTCGCGAGGACGCGATCTTCGCCTCGAACACCTCGTCTCTGCCGATCACCAAGATCGCCGAGGCGAGCGCGCATCCCGAGACGGTGATCGGCATGCACTACTTCTCGCCCGTCGAGAAGATGCCGCTCCTCGAGATCATCACCACCGAAAAGACGGCGGACTGGGTGACGGCGACCTGTGTGGCGCTGGGCAAGGCGCAGGGCAAGACAGTCATCGTCGTGCGCGACGGGGTCGGCTTCTACACCACGCGGATCCTCGCTCCCTTCATGAACGAGGCGGCGCACATCCTGGCGGAAGGCGTGGCCGTCGATCGGATCGACGACGCGCTGATGGACTTCGGTTATCCGGTCGGCCCGATGAAGCTCACCGACGAGGTGGGCATCGACGTCGGCCAGAAGGTCGGCAAGATCATGGTCGCCGAGTTCGGTGACCGGATGATCCCGCCGGCGGGGATGGAGAAGCTGGTCGCTGACGACCGCAAGGGTCGAAAGAACGGCCGCGGCTTCTACCTCTACGGTCAGAGCAAGAAGGGCGAGCGCGAGGTCGACCCGACCGTCTACGGCGTCCTGGGCGTCGACCCGACGAACAACATGCCGGCGGCGGAGATCGCCGAGCGCTGCACGCTGCAGATGGTGAACGAAGCGATCCGCTGTCTCGGCGAAGGCATCCTGCGCAGCCCGCGCGACGGCGACATCGGCGCCATCTTCGGCCTGGGCTTCCCGCCCTTCCGCGGCGGCCCCTTCCGCTACGCCGACACCGTCGGCGCGAAGGCCCTCCTCGACAAGCTCCGAGGCCTCGAGAGCCGCCACGGCGCGCGCTTCACCCCCGCCCCCCTCCTCGTGGACAAGGCCGAACACAACCAGCGGTTTCACTAGCCCGAAACGGCATCCAGCTTCCCCCTTCCGCCCGTCGTCGGCCAAAGGCCGCGACCCGGCGCCGCAGGCGCCGTGCAGGGGAGGCCGACAGCACACGCAGATCTACCCGGGGCGGCGGTATCGCCGCCCCGCTCGTCGCGCATCTCTTCTGTCGGCCGCGGGGACGCAGTCCCCGAGGGGAGCGTGGAGGGGGCGAAAGCCCCCTCACCAGAACCAACCCTCGTCTCGCGCATCTCGTCGCGCGCCGTCGTCGGCCAAGGCCGCGACCCGGCGCCGCAGGCGCCGTGCAGGGGAGGCCGACAGCACCCGCAGATCTACCCGGGGCGGCGGTATCGCCGCCCCGCTCGTCGCGCATCTCTTCTGTCGGCCGCGGGGACGCAGTCCCCGAGGGGAGCGTGGAGGGGGCGAAAGCCCCCTCACCAAAACCAACCCCACAGAACTTCGCCTGACATCCGGCCGCGGGCGTGCAAAGGTGCGCGCCCGCGATGGAAGCCTACGGCGAGTATCTGGCGATTCTCCTCCTCTTGGCGGTCATCGGGCTCGTCGTCTGGCGGCTGCCGAAGATCGACCTGGGGCACAGCGACGCGTTCCGGCACCGGCGCGCGATGAACTGGCTGCCCCTCGGGCTCACCTACGCGTTCCTCTACATGGGGCGCTACAACATCAAGGTCAGCCAGCACGCCTTCGAGGAGATGCCCAACGCGGCCGGTGGCTCGCTCATGGGCAACGCCGAGTTCGCGGGGATCTTCGCCGCCGGCACCATCGTCTACGCGTTCTCGTTCCTGGTGAACGGGCCGCTGACGGATCGCTACGGCGGCCGTCGGATGATCCTCATCGGCGCGACCGGCGCTGCGATCATGAACGCCATCATGGGGTTCGGCGCGTGGTCGCTCCAGACCCAGGGGCCGGGCCACGACGTCTTCGCCGCCCACTTCGTCTCGATCTACTCGGCGCTCTACGCCGTCAACATGTACTTCCAGAGCTTTGGTGCGACGGCCATCGTCAAGGTCAACGCGCCGTGGTTCCACGTCCGCGAGCGCGGCGTCTTCGGGGCCATCTTCGGGATCCTGATCAGCCTGGGCATCTATTTCGCCTTCGACCTCGGCTACAAGATCCTCGAACACATCGGCCTCACCGCGCTCTTCGTCATCCCCGCCGGAATGTTGACCCTCTTCGTCATCATCAGCTTCTTCGTCGTGAAGAACACCCCGGGCGACGCGGGCCTGAGCGACTTCGACACCGCCGATGCGTCCTCGGGCGACGACGGCCCTCAGCTCGGTGCGGTCGCCGTCTTCAAGCTGATGCTCACCAACCCGATCATCATGACGATCGCGGCCATCGAGTTCTGCAGCGGCTTCTTGCGCCAGGCGATCATGCAGTGGTTCCGCACCTACGCGAAGCACACCGACGCGACGCTCGGCCTCAAGGAGAGCTTCGTCTACGAGCACTGGGGCCTGCTCCTCTGCGTCGCCGGCATCATGGGCGGCACCGTCGCGGGCATCATCTCCGATCGGGTCTTCTCGAGTCGGCGTGGCCCAGTGGCGGGGATCCTCTACGCCTTCATGGCGGTCAGCGCGGTCGTCCTCACCTTCGCCTACGAGACGCCCATCGTCGGCTGGCTGGTCATCTTCATGACCATGGCGGTGATCGGTGTCCACGGCATGTTGAGCGGTACCGCCAGCATGGACTTCGGCGGCAAGCGCAACGTCGGGATCGCGGTGGGCATCATCGACGGCTTCGTCTACGGCGGCACCGCGTTCATGTCGATCACCTACGCGATGATCCTCCCCACGGAGGAGCTCTCGGAGTCGGGTCAGATCACCGGCGCCACCACCGACCCGGCCAACTGGCTGCCCTGGCCGGTCTCGATGATCCCAATCGCCATCATCGGCCTGGTGCTCGCGAGCCGCGTCTGGAACGCCAAGCCGCAGCCGAAGAAGGTCCCGGTGGTCTCGGCCGAGGCCTCCGACGAAGCCTGAGCCGCCTCGGTGTGCGCCACACCACACCGTGGACTCTCGGCTACACTTGGCCGTCAGGGGAGCGGAATAGGCCAGTAATTTCCATCTGGCAGGCTCATTGCTCTACACCCGAGGCGGAGGTGGACATGAAGCAGCTTTTCGTCGCCACGATCGCGACGTTGATGGCACTCGCGCCGGGGTTAGCGGCGGCACAGACGCAGGGCACCGGGCAGGACGAGGTTCCACCGGCGCCCCAGCAGAACACAGCCCCGGTCCAGCAGACGGCCCCGCAGCAGCAGGGCACCGTCCCGGTGCAGCAGAACCCGCCGGTGCAGCAGGTGGTCGTCGTCGATCAGGGATCGGTGCAACAGCAACAGCTCGCGCCGACCTCCGAGCCCGAGTCGCGCCCACGCATCGGCCTCGTCATCTCGGGTGCCGTGCTCTTCGGCGTCAGCTGGATCATCCACGCTGCGCTGGTGAGCCCCTTCGCTGGCTGGAGCATCGACTACGGTGACGACCCGCAGTGGAACGACTTCCGCATCATGGGCGCCATCCCGCTCGCGGGCCCGTGGATCCAGCTCGCCATCAAGCCCACCGCTCCCTTCGAAGACTCGTGGGCGACTTACCTCCTGGTCGACGGTCTGCTCCAGGCCGCGGGCATCACGATGCTGATCCTCGGACTGACGCTGCGCAAAGAGGTCGGCGGGTATGCGAACAACGAGAGCCCCTCGTTCATGATCGGTCCGATGCTCGGCCAGGGCGCGGGCGGGCTCACCGCGACCGGGCGGTTCTGAACGGTCCAGCAGCTCGCCGTCGGATCGACGTCGGAAGGCGCGGCGCTCGGGTCGTAGTCCTCGAGCTCCGCGGCCGGGACGATGCAGGTCGTGGCGAGCTCGTAGCGATAGGAGCTGTCGGCGCCAGGGGCCGGAATGGAGAAGTCGGCCGGAGGGCCCACGAGAACGGCGTACTGCGCGACGGGAACCTCGAGGATGCGGGTGAGGAGGGGACCGTCGGGGTCGGCGGGGTTGCGGGAGACGAGCTCGAGCTCGTTGTCGCTGCGGACGACGATGCGGCGAAAGACGTCGACGACTTCGTTCGCGCCGGTCGGGGTCGGCATCTCGAGGGACAGCGCCTGAAAAGTGTCCTGGTCGATGAGGAAGAGCATCTGTTCGTCGCGCGCGGTCTCGGGGTCGGCGGGGTCGGCCATCTCTTCACCGAAAGGAGCCGACGCGCTCGCATCGAGAGCCACGTAGCCGACGATACCCGTGGGCAGCGGGTGTGCGGCCCCGCTGGGCACCATGAATCCCCCAGCGCGGCAAGGCTCGCAGGACGCCGGGTCGTCCTCGCAGATGCCGCTGCAGTCCATCTCCGCCAGTCGGTAAACGGCATTGTCGGCCCCGATGGAGCTGCCGCTCCCGACCGCCGCGGAGACCAACTCGGGCGTCCGGCGGAGGTCCGTGACCAGAGGAAAGGGAAGGAGGGTCGGGTCGATGGCGCCCAGCCCTTCCGAGGCGGCGTCCGTCTTCCCAGAGCCGCTGACCCGCTCGGAACCACTGGGTCCGCCCACGGCACAACCCGTGGAGATGACGAAGAGAGTTGCGATCAGCGGGGTGAGAAGAGTCGAGCGATCCACCGGGTGCCTCCTGCGGCGATTCCGCCGCTTGCGGAGGCTCTACGAGCGAGGTGGGATGATGGATCACATCTCGCGCAGGAGGTCGGCCAAGGCGGGGACGAGTCGCCGCGCCATGAGAGCATCGCCCGAAGCGATCGACTCTCATGTACCTGCATTTCCCCATCGACGCCCCCCCGGACCCGGCAGACGCCGAAGCGCTGCTGAAGCGCATCGTCGAGATCCTCGAGCGCCATGCGACGAGCCCCGAGGCGCGGTTCGACCTCCAGGTCGACGTGTCGACCTCGCCGCCCGACCACGGGATGTGGTCGGCTTCGGCCAAGAGCGTGAAATGGCTCTGGCGTTCCCGGGCGGAGGGAAGGCTCGAGGTCTGGTTCACCATCGCCAGTGGCCAGATCGACCTCCTGATCGACGGCGGTGAGCCCGAGGAGATTGTCGCTCTGCATCGAGACCTCGCGGTCGACCTGGGGGAGGCGGCCGATCTTCCGAACCTGCTCTACCAGGCGGAGCTGAGCACCCAAGAGGCGTATCGTGCGGATCCGGCTTGCGACGCGCTCCTCGATCACTTGAACGCCGCCGGAGTCGAGCTGCGCCCGCTGGACGGCGCGAAGCTGCTCTTCGCCGCGGCGCGGAGGGGTCGGTTCGAGCGGGTCGAAGAGCTCCTCGATCGCGGCGTCGATCCCGACGCGTCCGCGGAGCGATATGGAGACACGCCTCTGACCGTGGCCTGCTCGAGCATGAACCGACCTCTGGTCGAGCTTCTCTTGCGCCGGGGCGCCGATCCCAATCAGCAAGACGCGTTGGGTCGGGGGCCGCTGGTCTTCGTCATCCCGTCGGGGAGTTGTCAGGATCTGAGCGAGCGCGCCGCGCTGATGGAGGTTCTCTGTGACGCGGGCGCCGATCCGAACGCGAGAACCGAAGAGGGCCGCACCGTGCTGCACCACCTCGCCTACGGCTTCGATCCGCACGTAGCGCGGGCGCTCATGGCACCGCTGCTCGCCGCCGGCCTCGACCCTTCGCTCAGGGACCTCGAAGGGAAGACCGCAGCCGATCTCGCGCGCGAGTGGGGACGCCCCGAAGAGCTCGCCATCGCGCTCGAACACCGCTAGTGCCTGGTCCAATGAGGTGGAAGGGGAGATCGCGACGGGCGTCAGGCACAAAGCTCACTGTCGCCGCGCTACGCCCCAGAGCGAGACCACGTAGCTCGCGGACGCCGCGTCGGAGTCACGCCAGAAGTTGAGATCGATCTGGTCGCCGCCGAAGGGGACCTCGAAGGAGTCGCCCCAGACCCAGCTGAGCTCGCTTCGCGCGCCGCCGGCGATGCTGGCGTAGAGGCGGCCGCCGGAGGCGGTGACCTCGACGCGGCCGAGCTCGCTCACCGCCTGATAGACGCCGACGTAGCGGTCGGCGGCCTCGGGTCCGCGCGTCCAGCTGTCCTCCTGCCAGTCCACGGTGATCTCGAAGCGCGTCATCACCGCGTCGACGATCTCCGAGGGGTCGTACCAGTCGGCGTTGACCGCCACGGCGACCGCGAATCCGGCATCGGGAAGGACGTCGAAGTCGCCGCCGAAACCGGGCGCCGAGCCACCGTGATGGACCCAGCGCGGCTCCGACGTCTCGATGAACATCCCATAGCCCATCTTCGTGTCGGCCCCGGTGGTCTGCGCCCGTGGCTCGTGCATCGCGCGGAGCGACGCGTCGTCGCCCATGTGCGCCTCCGCCCAGCGGGCGAAGTCGTTGCCGCTGCCCCAGAGCCCGCCCATGGGCTGGTAGTAGGTGGTGTCGAAATACGAATCGCGCGGCCCGATGGGCCCGGAGTAACCCGCATCCCGCGTGTGGCCGTAGGCGAACTCGCCGGACTCCACTTCCGCGACGTCCATCGTCGCCGTCATGCCGAGCGGATCGAGGACGCGCGAACGGACGAGCTGCGCGTAGGCGTCGCCCGCGGCGACCTCGAGGGCGCGCCCCGCCACCGCGTAGCCCGGGTTGCTGTAGTTCCACACCGCGCCCGGCTCGGCCCAGAGCTGCATGCTGGCGTTGCGGTCGACGACGGTGGTGAGGTCGGCGCTGTTCTGAGCGAATTCGGTGGGGAAGCCGCCCGTGTGCGTCAACAGATGACCGAGCGTGAGCCCGCTCCAGTGCGTGCGGGGCAGGTAGTCCGCGAGTGGCGCATCGAGCGAGACCATCCCGTCGCCGGCCAGCGACAGGGCCGTCGCGGCGGTGAACATCTTGGTCATCGACGCCCATTGAAAGCGCGTGTCGGCGGTGACCGCGTCGGTGCTGCCCTGACGACGCGTCCCCAGCCCGGCGACCAGCGCCGGCCGCCCGGCACACACGACGGTGAGCACACCGCCCGGCACGCCTGCGGCCTCGAGGAGCGACCCCGCCTCGGTCATCACCATCGCGAAGCGCGCCGCGGCATCGGCCGGACACGAAGTCAGCGTGGGCGACGTGGCGGGTCCCGCGTCGCTCGTCTCGACCGGATCCGGTGGGTCGACGGTGGGGTCCGGGGTCACCGACGGAGTGCTACCTCCGTGAGACGACGGCGCGTCGCCTCCGTAGGCACAGGAGGCGACGAGCGCGAGGAGAATCGTGAGAGGGGCGCGAAGTGCGCCGCGATGGGGAGCGCGCATGCCCTCGGGGGTGCAAGGGCCGCGCCGTGCTTCAGGAGCCGGGCAGCCCCGAGCACATCTCGAAGGAGTCGATGCAGCCCGCGTCCCGGCGGCACATCGTGCAAGCCGCTTCGTCGGTGCCCAGGCACTGGGTGAGGCAGTTGTCGAGGGTGCAGCCCGCGGTGTCGCCGAAGCAGCTCGCGCAATCCATCGAGAGCCCGACGTCGTCGCGCATGCAGTTGGTGACGCACATCGCGCCGCCGAAGCAGTCGCGGCCACAGCCCTCCGCAGCAGCCGCGATGTCCATGGAGTCGACGACGGCCATGTCCGCGGCGTTCGTGCAAGCACCCATCATGGCGCTTGCATCCCCGGTGGTGCTGGTGTCGCCCGCGGTCCCGGTGTCGCCTGCGGTCCCGGTGTCGCCCGCGGTCCCGGTGTCGCCCGCGGTCCCGGTGTCGCCCGCGGTCGCCGGTGTCGCCCGCGGCGCCGGTGTCACTCCCGGTGCTGGAGTCCGACGGGGCACCATCGTCACCACAGCCGACGAGGGTGAGCGAGAGCACGAACGCGATCAGGCAGCGGGTCATCGTTCCTCCGAGGTGAACCGTGTTCATCACTGTCGCAGAACAGCGGGCGCGCGGTCGAGAAATGCGCGACGCCGCCCTCGCTCTGCCCTACCCTCGCCGCCATCGTGCCCAAGGTCCCCTTCACCCTCGACGCCTACCAGAAACGTCTCTTCGTCTTCCTGAGCGTCGCGACCTTCTTCGAGGGCTACGACTTCATGGCCCTCACGCAGATCCTCCCGGAGCTGCGCGCGGACTTCGGCCTCGACCGCGCCGGCGGTGGGCTGCTCCTCGGCGTGATCAACGCCGGAACCGTCATCGCCTACCTCCTGATCCGAAAGGCAGACGCGTGGGGCCGCCGCCGCGTGCTCACGGTGACCATCGCCGGCTACACCGTCTTCACCGGGCTGAGCGGGCTCGCGCCCAACGTGTGGATCTTCGGCGGGCTCCAGCTCGTGGCGCGCGTCTTCTTGATCGCCGAATGGGCCACCAGCATGGTGATCGCGGCCGAGGAATTCCCCGCGGCGAGGCGCGGCATGGTGATCGGCGTGATCCAGGCCTTCGTGAGCCTGGGCGCGATCATCTGCGCCGGCGTCGTCCCCGTGCTGAAGAAGCTCGCGCCCGTCGACGGCCCCGGCTTCCTCTGGCTCCCCCACGGCACCGACTGGGGATGGCGCACGATCTACTTCGTGGGCGTCGCGCCTCTGATCATCCTCGCCTTCGCGCGCCGCAACCTCCGAGAGACCAAGCGCTTCGAGGACGAAGTCGGGACCGCGGTGCGAGAACACCGGAGCCTCTTCCACGTCTTTCGCACGCCGCACAAGAAGCGTGTCCTGCAGCTCGGCGCGATCTGGTTCACGACCTACCTGTGCACTCAGAACGGCGTCTCCTTCTGGAAGGAGTACGCCGTCGGAGAAGCCGGCCTGACCGACGGGGAGGTGGGCATGGCGATCAGCATCGCCGCCCTCGGCGCCATGCCCTTGATCTTCTTCGCCGGGCGTCTGATCGACGTGATCGGCCGCCGACACGGAGCGGCCGTCATCTTCACAGCCGGCGCCGCCGGCGTCTTCTTCGCCTACACGCTCCACGGCATGATCCCCCTGACCATCGCCCTGGTCTTCGGCATCTTCGGCGCGAGCGCCCCCATGCCGGTGCTCAACGCCTACAACACGGAGCTCTTCCCCACCGATCTCCGCGGCGACGCCTTCGCGTGGTCGAACAACCTCATCGGCCGCATCGGCTACGTGCTCTCCCCGGGCCTGGTGGGCGTCATCGCCGAGTCGGTGGGCGCCTGGGGTCCGGTGCTACAGGTCACCGCCATCTTCCCCATCGTCGCCATCGGGATGATCTACGCGATGCTCCCCGAGACGAAGGGCAAGGACCTGAGCGAGACCGCGATCGTCCATTGAGGTCAACGAGCGCCGCAGGCCGGGCGGTGGTCGAGGCGCAAGACCAGAGACTTGCCGACGAAGTCGAAGGTGAAGACACCGCTGACGAAGGGCTCGAACCTGGTGTCGTGGCGCAAGGAGCGCAACACGCAGGCGCGCTCCGCCGCGTTCAACCTGCCGGGATCGGTGAAGCGCAGGTGGGTGACGTGGTAGCTGCGGTCGACGCCGAAGCGAAGGGTCGACTCCGTGGGCACGCTGCGCGTCGAATAGCAGCGCGCGTTGATGGCGATGATGCCCGGTTCAATCCGCGACTCGGCGGCAGAGATGTAGTTGTCGTTTCCGTCTTCGATGAGGGCGTGCCAGTCGGTGTCGCCGGGGCAGTGGGGAGCTCGCGTGACTTCTTCGGCGGAAGAATCCGCCGCGGCGGCATCCGCTGCGAGGGCGCCGTCGTCGGTGGTCGCGTCTCGAAGCTCCGGCGCCGTCGCGCTCTGTGCCCCGGCGTCGACGCCCGCCCCGTGGATCATGACGGGCAAGACCGGCACCGGCTCGCCCGTGTGCGTGCTGTCTCGCCCCTCACCGAAGAGCACCATCACCACCAGGACGCCCGCTACCACGGAGAGCAGCGCCAACGCGATCCACCACCCGAAGCGCCTTCGCTCCGAAGACACGAAAGGCGCGCGTCGCGCCGACGGGCGCAGAGCCCGCCCCCGAGGCGCTGGCGAGGGAGCCGCCCCGAGGTCAGGAGCAGGGGTGGTGTCCAGCACCGAGTCGCGGTCGAGAATCAGCGAGGGAAGGATGTCGGGCCGAACCCAATCCACCACGGTCCTGCTTCCCTCTCGCTCGAGCGAGGCGAGATCCCGGTCCAGGGCCTCGGCGCTCGGATAGCGATCGGCCGGCGCGGGAGCGAGACAACGCTCGATGACCGCTGCCGCCGGGCCGAGGTCGGGCCGGACTTCGGTGAGGCGCTCTCGCTCCCCAGCGAGGAGACGCGCGAGCACTTCCGGGCCGCGGCCATGGGGCGGCTCCCCCGTCAGGAGCGCGTGCAGGATGGCCCCCAGGGAGTAGATGTCGGTCGTGAGGTCGACGCGCTCGCCGAAGGCCTGCTCGGGCGACATGTAGGCGGGCGTTCCGAGCACCTGCCCGGTCATGGTGAGCGTCTGATACGTCGGGCTCCGGAGGAAACGCGCGATGCCGAAGTCGAGCACCTTCACGCGGAGCTCGCCGCCTGGTGCTTCGGCGATCATCACGTTGGCCGGCTTGAGGTCACGGTGGATGACGTTGATCTCGGCGGCGGCGGCGAGGGCGGAGGCGATCTGACGCGCGATCGAGATCACGATGGGAAGATCGAGGGGCTCACCATTTCTCTCGCGCATGTAGGCCGAAAGCGACTTGCCGGCTACCAGCTCCATCACGAGGTAGGGCGATCCATCGTCGTGCGTCCCCGAGTCGATCGCCTTCACCACGTGTGGATGATCGAGGAGGGACGTGACCTCGGCCTCCCGGAGAAAGCGCTCCAGGTACTGCTCTTCGTTGGCGAGCGCGGGGTTGAGGAGCTTGATGGCGACCTCCACCTCTTCACGCGTGTCCAGCGCGACGTAGACCTCACCCATGCCCCCAGCGCCGAGGCGACGCTCGATGCGGTAGCGCCCACCGATGAGGGTGCCGATGCGGTCGTCGCTCGGGTCGGAAGGCATGCCACCCCGAGTCTACGGCAGCGCCGTGAGTTGTCGGCGCTTCAGTCCTCGGGCGGCTCGTCCGTGCTGGCGATGGTGCTCGTCTGCGGAACGGGCAGGTCGTTGGTGTCGAGATTCGATCCGTTGTCCTCGTAGCGAACGCTGTCGGTCAGGCGTCCGAAATCGTAGCCCGGGGTCTGGATGCTGACGCCGATGGGCTGGTTGCTGACCACACCGTCGACGAGGTCCAGCTCCCCACCCTCCCCGAGCTGCGCACCAGCGATGTCGTTGTCCGTGAGGAGGAAGGATTCGAGATGGACGCTCGCATCGTAGTAGGACACGAGGCCGACGCCGCCTTCCTCGGCGCACCGGACCGCCATGCAGTCGCGCCGCTTGGTGGTGCGAATCACGATGTCCCGAAGGTCGAAGGTCGACGTGCCGGCGAAGACGCCGGCGGCGATGCTGTCCTCGAAGACGCCCCGCACGACCGTGAGCATGTCGTCGGGCCCCTGGGCGCTGACGGCGCGCCCCCAGAGCCCGCTCGCCGGCTCCGACTGCGTGCCGCTCACGAACACGTCGGTGAGGGTGACGTGGGCCCCGAAGCCCGTACCGACTCCCATCGTGTGGGCGTTCGTGATGCGCACCCGCTCGGCGTCGAGCGTTCCTTCGAGGGCGGCGAGCCCATATCCTGCGGTGCCGTCGAAGTAGCTCTCGATGTCCTCGATCACCGCGTCCTCGAGCCGCACGGTGCTGGTGGGCCCATGGACCGAAAATCCGCCCCAGACGGCGTCACGAACGACGGCCCGACGGACGGTGAGGCTCGATCCGCTGAAGGCCGCCCCTCCGCGCGCCGTGTCCATACCGGGCGTACCGCCCTGCACGTCGAGGTCCTCCACCACCACGGTGGTGCCTTCGTCGCTGGACTGGATGGCGTCCTGCACGACGCCGGTCAGTCGCACGCGGCTCGCTTGGAGAGTGCCCGCGGTCTGCGCGCGAAGCCCGCGCCCGGATCCGTCGATGGTCGTGTCCGAGATCGTGATGCTGCCCTCCGACGAAGCGAGCACCGTGACGTCGCGGACGTCCGACAGAGCGACGAGCTGGGCATCGATCGAGCCTCCGCGCTGAGCGTTCAAGGCGCGCCCTTCCGCGTCGGCGACATACACGTCACTGATCGTCGCCGCCGAGCCCGCGTCCGTCACGAACAGGGCGAATTCACCGATGTGCTCGAGGTACACACCGGTCGCCTCGAGCTGCGCGCCCACGCCGAGCCCCATGCCGCGATCGGCGGTCATCCCATCTCCGGCGACGTAGACGTCCTCGACCGTCACCATCGTTCCGTCGTTGTTGGCGTTGAAGCCCACGTCGGTTGCGCGAAGCATGGCCACGCGTGAAAGGCTCACCACGGCCCCCTCCTGCACACCGATCGCGCTCGGGCCCGTGTCACGATAGAGGACGTCGGTGATCGTCACCTGCGCCCCCGATCCGAAGAGCGACCCCGCCCCGTCGGTCGATTCGATCAGCGAACGACTGAGCGAGAGCGTCCCGTCACGGATGGCGTCCACGCCCCGGCCCGGGCTGCCGCCGACAGCACGCGACCCGCGCACGATCACCTCCGCCGCGTCCACCGTCCCCCCCTGAGCGATGAGCCCGAGGGCGACGACCGACTCGAGGACGACGCCTCGAACCGTCACGCTGGCGGCCGCGCCGATCGCGGCGATGCCGGCGCGGTCACCGGTGATCGTGAGAATCCGAGACCGCCGAATCGGCCCCGTTCACGATGAGGGTCGGATAGATCAGGTCGGCTGTGTCGGCGCGAAGCGTGGTCTCGGCCGCGCAGGCTCCGCGCAGATGCACGCCCGGCGGGAGCTCGGCGTGACCGAGGTGCTCTCCCTTCGAAAGGAGGATGGTGGATCCCGCCGTGGCACGCGCGATGGCGCGCCAGAGCTGGTCGTAGGGCGAGGCCGCCGAGCCGTCACCGGGCGCCGAAGCGCTGGCGCTGACGTAGATCACCTCACCGGAGGCAGGCGGATCGGCGAAGTCTCCCGACGGGCAGGCGCCGCCGACCGCCACGCAGGCCGCTTCCCCGACGAGGGCGGCTTCGGCGCCCATGCAAGTCGGCTCGGTGGCGAAGGGCGCGCAGCCCGCGGCGCCCTCGACCCAGCCGGTCGGGCAAGACCGCGACGATTGCGCCGGCGCGGCGGGCGGCATCGGCTCAGCGGGGGCGGCAGGCCCGGTGGCCGCATCGACCGCCGCGTCTCCCATGGCGCCTCCGTCATCGCTCGTCGGCGGGTCGGAGCAGGCGGCCGACCAGACAGCGACGAGCAGCAACGAGAACAGAGCGCGCACGTACGCTCGAAGCGTACCAGAGCGCTCGGTCAGAACGTCCGAAAATCCGTCACGTGATGCAGCCCCGCGTCGGGATCGGGTGCGCCCGGCACCTTCTGCGTCTCCACCAGCGCGACGTAGGCGTCCGGGAAATGCTCTTTGGCGAGGTTGCAGTTCGCGGGCTCGTTGTCGAAGAAGGCGATGGTGTCGCCGATCAGCCCGAGCGTGGGGATCGCGGAGCGCTTGAAGGCCTCGTCACCCATCGTCGCGTCCGGTTTCAGCACCAGCTGCACGCCCACGACGCCGATGGGGAAGTTGTGATCGCGAAGGCTGGCCACCGTACCCAGGAGCATGCTCGGGATGTCGCGGCCGCCGAGATAGAGAATGCCCGCGCCCGACTCGTAGCAGGCGGTGACGAACTCGGGCGCGCCGTCGAAGGGGATGTCGTGCGCGAGGTAGTCGTCGTGGAAGTAGCGCTCGCGCCAGAACTTGGTGATGTCGCGCACCACGTCGACGTGGGTGAGCCCCACCTCGCGCAGGGTGTTGCTCAAGAGGTAGTGCAGGCGCTCGACGTCGAGTTGATCGAGCTGCTCGGCCACGTCCGGGTACTCGGCGCGTACGTCGTCGGCGTACTCGGCGAGGATCGCCAGGGTGCGCGGCCGGTTGTCGTAGAGCGTTCCGTCGAGGTCGAAGACGACCACGGGCTCGCCCCCGTTCTCGCGAAGCACGGGGATCTGTTCGAGGATCCCCGAAAGGACGTCGACCTGCTGGGGCAATGGGGGCGGACGCACGGGGGGACGGTAGCCCGAGGGCCAGCCCCCCGCCAACCGCGTGGAGCAGGCGGGGCCAGGCCTTTTCGGCTCTGGGGGAGAGCCGGGGGCGGAAATTTCGTAGGTTTGCAGAAGTATTGAGAAACCCGTTGCGCAAAGCACGAACGGCGACTATAAACACGACCTCCTTCCCCACTTACTTCATCGGGCAACGGCGGGAATAGTTCGTTTGCCTCGCGTGTCGGAGGTCGGGAAACGAGGGCCAAGCGGGAGCGGTCCGATGAGGGGGGTTCGTTGACCGAGATGTCCAGAGGGGACCGGAGGAAGCTACAGGGGGCCGTGCGCGCCGCGAAGTCGGTCGCGCCGCTGCTCGGTGGGATCCTCGTCGTCGAGGACGACCCGGACCTGCAGTGGACCTTGGCCCGCATGCTCACGGTGCAGGGTCACCGCGTGGTGGGCACCAGCAGCGGTGATGGCGCCCTGGCCCTGGTCTCCCAGTGGCCGGTGGACCTGATCCTCGTCGACGAAGAGCTCCCCGGGATGAACGGCCTCGAGGTCGCGACCGTGCTCCGCGAAAAGCACCCGCAGATCCCCGTGGTCCTCATGGCGAGCGAAGAGACCGAGGAGCTCCACATCGCCGCCCGCCTCGCGGGCGTGGTGGAGACCCTGATCAAGCCGTTCCGCGGCGACACCCTGGCCGATCTGGTCGAGCGCCTCTTTCCCGAAGCCGTGCCCATCGCCGAACCGGCCGAATAGCCGCGAGATTCGACTACGCAGCGGGGCGCGCCAACCTGCTAGTCTCGTCCTGCCTTGCGTAGAGCGCATCGTAGAACCCGCGGCTCGTCCCCCAGCCCCTTCGTCCTGCTCCTCGTCGGGTGGCTGACCCTGGTCGCGGCCGCGGCCGTCGGGCAGTCGCGCGGGCGCACCACCATCGACGTCTCGGAGATCACGCGCGGGATGCGCGGCTACGGGTTGACCGTCTTTCAGGGGACGCAGCCGGAGCGCTTCGAGGTCGAGGTCATCGACGTCCTGCACAACTTCCGCCCGGACATGGATCTGATCCTGGTGCGGACCGAGCATCCGATCCTCGAGCACGCGCGCACGGTGGCGGGGATGAGCGGCTCGCCCATCTATCTCGACGGTCGCCTCGCTGGCGCCTACGCCTACGGTTGGCCCTTCGGCCTCGACCCCGTCGCCGGCGTCACACCCATCGCCTCCATGTTGGCCGAAAGGGATCGACCCGTGCGGCCCGACGCCTTTCCCGGCGCCGATCAGCTCTCGCCCCTTCCCCGCCGCCGGCGACCCCAGGCCGCGCACCTCCGCCCGTCGCGCGCCCGCCTCGCGGGGCTCGCGCCCTATGTCGGTGACGCCCCCCGCACCGCGTTCTCGCCGCTCGAGGATCACGCGGCGCGCGTACACCGCACGCCAGCGCCCGGACCGCGCGGGATGATCCCCGCCGCGACGCCGGTGATGCTCGGCGGCATGACGGACGCGGTGGCGAACCTCCTCGCCGAGCGCCTCGAGCCCTTCGGACTGGTCGCGCTTCAGGCGGGCGGGAGCGCCGCGGCCCAGAGCCGGAGCGCCGCGCCGCACTTCGTGAACGGAGGCGCGATCGCGGTGCAGTTGATCCGCGGCGACATGTCGGCGACGCCGATCGGGACCATCACCCACGTCGGTCGAACGCGCACCGTCGCCTTCGGTCACCCGATGATGAACGCCGGCGAGGTTGGCCTTCCCACGGGCACGGCGCGCGTCCTTCACATCCTCGCGAGCGAGTCGCGCTCCTTCAAGATCGCCGAGGGCCAGGATCCACTGGGCACCCTGATCCAGGACCGACAGCCGGCGATCGTCATCGACAACGCGCATCAGGCCGAGACCATCCCGGTTCACATCCGGATCACCGGCGTGCCCGCGGCGCCGAAGACCGAGTGGGACGTCGAGGTCGCGGCGCACCGCATCCTGTCGCCCATCCTCGTCTTCTCGGCCATCGCCAACGCCGTTCAGACCACGGCGAGCGACCAGACCGACGTCACGTACACGGCGACCTCCACCGTCGAGATGGAGGGCCGGTCGCCCATCGAGGTCGAGGACGTGGGCTACATGTCCGCCGGTCCCAACGATCCCGGAACCCTCAGCCGGCTGCGTCTCTTCGACCTGATGGAGGTCGCCTACGGCAACCCCTTCGAGGAGACGCGGGTGCGCCGCGTCGACGTGGAGCTCGCCGTTCGCTTCGAGCGCGATGTCGACGAGATCGTCGACGCGGCCATCACCAGCGCCGAGGTGGACCCGGGGAGCACCGTCGACGTCCACGTCCGGCTGCGCCGCCGCGGGCGTCCCGATCGCACGCGCATCATCCCGGTGGAGGTGCCCATGCGTGCCGCCGGTGACTCGGTGCAGATCAAGATCACCTCGGGCAGCCGCGTCGATCTGGAGCAGCCCCAGCCCCGGAGCATCGACGACCTCGTGCGCATCGTCGAAAACCGCCTCCCCTCCACCGATCTGGTGGTGAGCTTGAAGATGCCCTCCCGCGGCATGACCTTCTCCGGCCATGTAGTGAACGACCTGCCGCCCTCGGCGCTCGACAACCTCTCCATGGTCAACGACACCGAGAACAGCCGGCCCTTCGTGACCTACGACCGGCAGATCCACGACATCGGGAGCGTGCTGCACGGCTCCGCCACCCTGACCCTTCGGGTCCGAGAGACGCCCCGAGGACGATAGAGAAATGAACGACATCCCGAGACGCGCTTCGATGCTGGCGGGGTCCGCCGCCCTGCTCTCCCTCGGCGTCGCGATCCTCGCGCCCCCGGCCGACGCCGTCTCCACCCGGCAGTTCGTCCTCGACTCTTCGGACGCCCTCGCCGCGGGCGAGCTCGACGGGACCGCGGTCCTCTCCGACGGATCCGTCACCCTCGGCGTCTCCACGCGCCGCATCGGCCTCGACGACGCCGCGTCCGCCTGGTGCTTCGCGCGGGGCAACGGCGCGGTCTTCATCGGCACCGGCAACGACGGCAAGATCTTCCAGCTCCGCGGCGACGCCGTGAGCGAGTTCGCCGAGACCGGACAGCTCGCCGTCACCTCCCTGGTCTTCGCCGGCGGCGACCTCTACGCCGGCACGCTGCCCGAGGGCCGGATCTACAAGATCGACGCGCAGGGGCAGGTGCAGGAGCTCACGCGACCGGACGGCGTCGAGCACGTGTGGGAGCTCGTCTATCACGACGGCACGCTCTTCGCGGCGACCGGCCCAGAGGGGAAGGTCTTCGCCATCGATCGCACGGGCAACGCGCAGGTCTACTGGGACTCCGAGGCCGGGCACGTGATGACCCTGGCCCTCGCCGACGACGGCACGCTCTACGCCGGCACCAGCGACGAGGCGCTCGTGGTGCACCTGCGCGGGCCGGGGCGCGCCGAAGTGGTCTACGACTTCCCGGGCAACGAGGTCACCGCGATCGCCGTGCAGGGCGGAGTGCTCGCGGTGGCCGCCAACGAGTTCCCGAACCCGCCGAGCGGCACGCAGCACCAAGACGAAGACGACGCAGCAGCAGCGCGGGGCGGCCGCGGCCCGGCAAGGGACGGCTCTATCGCGTGGGGAGCGACGGGCGCACCGAGCGCATCCTCGCCGACGACGACGGCCACTTCACTTCGGTCCAGATCACCGACGACGGCACCATCTACGCGGGCCTGGGCCAGAAGGGCCGCATCGATCGGGTGAGCCCGGACGACGACTCCGCCGTGTGGATCGACGTCGACGAGCGGCAGGTGCTCGCCCTCGACATGACGGGGGACGACCCGCTCTTCGTGACTGGCGACGGCGCCGCGATCTACCGAGTGGTGCAGGGCGAGCCTCACAGCGCCACCTGGACCAGCAAGGTGCTCGACGCGAGCTTTTCGGCCCGATATGGGCAGCTGACCTGGCGGGGGTCGGGGGCGCTGCAGTTCCAGACGCGGAGCGGGAACTCGGAAGAGCCCGACGAGACCTGGAGCGAATGGTCGGCGCCGATGACCAACCCGGGTCCGATCAGGAGCGCGGGGGCGCGCTTCTTACAGGTGCGCGCGCGCTTCCCGCGTGACCCGGACGCGCGGATCCTCGCGGTGGTCGCGAACTACCTGCCGCAGAACCAGCGCGCACGGATCTCCGACGTGGGGATCAAGCGCGCGAAGAAGGCGGCGAGCAAGAACGGCGACAGTCACCGGAGCGCGGACGATCCGCCCGAGCCCAGCACGAAGATCAAGCTCACCTGGAAGGTGGACAACCCCGACGACGACGAGATGCTCTACCACCTGCGCTTCCGCAACGAGTCACAGCGGCAGTGGCGCGAGATCCTGCGTCCCGGCGAGGAGCTCACGAGCGACGAGTACGAATGGGACACCAGCGCATTGCCGGACGGGTGGTACGTGGTCGAGGTCCAGGCCTCGGACGAGCTGGCGAACCCGGCGTCCCTGGTGCAGCGAACGCGGCAGCGGAGCGAGCCGCTGTTGATCGACAACCACCCGCCTCGGGTGGAGAGCATCCGAGCGAACGGGGCGCACGTGGTGGGTCGCGTGGTCGACGGCATGGGGCCCATCGCCAAGCTCGAGTTCGCGGTGGACGGTCACGAGTTCCGGCCCTTCTTCCCCGTGGACGATCTCCTCGACACGCGCGACGAGCGCTTCGACCTCGATCTGAGCAGCGTGGATCCGGGCAGCCACCTCGTCGCGGTGCGGGCGTGGGATGCGGGCGGCAACTCGGTGAGCGCCGAGGTGACCTTGACGCGCTGAGTCAAAAGACGGTGATTCGGGCCGAAATTCGGCCACGTGCTACATTCCGCCAGGTGGCTTGGCCCTGATTGGGGGTCGTGATAGAAAACCGCACCGAGCTCCCCCCGGAGCTCGAGGCAGGAGGCTCGTTGTAATGAATGGATTGAAAGTAGCTTTCATGCTGCTCGTGGCCGGCACCTTGCTCGGCGCGTGCGGCGACGACGGCGGCACCACGGGTGACGGCGGCGGCGGAGACACCGGTAGCAGCGACATGTGCATGACCGGGGACACGATGTTCTACGTCGCGAGCGTCCTCGACGTCGGTCAGGCCGACCCGACGGGCGATCCGAACATCGTCCCGGGATTCAACCTCGACGACAAGGTCAGCGACGCGATGGACCCCGCCGGCTGCCTCCACCAGGACTTCACCTCGCCCCCGCCCGACAACGAGCCGGGCGTCGACAACCAGCTCGGCCCGATCCTCTCGGCCGTCGGTAGCTCCCTCGACGTCACGGGGACCATCGCCGACAACATCCTGATGGGCAAGCTGCTCATCCTCTTCGAGCTCCAGAACGTCGATGACTCGATGAACGACGGCTGCGTCACGCTCAACCTCTACCTCGGCCAGATGCCCGACATGGGCATGCCGGCCGACGCGGACGGCGACGGAATCATCGACCCCGGCCAGACCATCCTCATCGACCCGGCGTCCCTCATGGGCGGCATGCCGCTCGTGTCGGTCCAGGGCGAGATCGTCAACGGCCGCATGAAGGCGGGGCCGGTCGACATCTCCCTGAACATCCCGATCATGGACACCGTCCTGAGCCTCAACATCCGCAACGCGCAGGTGCGGATGACCCTCTCGGGCGACAACGTCACCTCCGGCATCATCGGCGGCGCGCTCAACGTCGACGAGACCGTGATGACCATCGTCGCCATCGACCCGACGGCCATCCCCGAGACGCTGGCCACCTCGGTGCTCGAAGCCCAAGCCGACCTCGAGCCGGACGACTTGGGCAATTGCACCGCCGTCTCGGTGGGCTTGACCTTCGAGGGCATCCCCGCCGTGAAGGGCGACGTCGCACCCGCCATGTGAGCCGAATGCTCGCCTGATTCGACGAGGGGATCGGCTCTGGCCGGTCCCCTTCGTCGTTAAGGCGGGTCCTCGAGCGCCATGAAGGCCGCCCTCCGCGCAACTGCCGTCTGTGCCGTGCTCGCGACCCTGTCGAGCGCGACGCCCGTGCGCGCCGACGACGCCGCGGAGCCCACCCGAGCGCCCTCTCTCCTCACCCACCCCGACGGCCCCGGCGCCGGCGCCTTTCGCCTCGGGCTGGGCCTGTCGATCGACATCGCGCCGAGCCGCATCGTCGAGGGCGGGCCACGCCGCATCCCCACCATGACAGTCGACAGCCGGGTGGGCTTCGCCCACGGCCTGTCGCTCATCGCCGAGCTGCGCACCCAGATCGTCGCCAACACCCTGGCCTTCGGCCCTGCGCTCTCCTTCGACGCCGGGCGCTTCAGCTTCATGATCGGCTACCTCGCGGTGCCGTTCCTCGGATGGCTCGGCGGCTTCGGCTTCGACACGCTGACCTGGTCCGTCTCGAACCAGCCGATCGTGCGCGCGGGCGTCCACTTCGAGCGCGTGCACCTCACCCTCGAGGTGGGCGCCGACATCCTCTTCGGCCGCTGGGCGAGTATCGGCGGCGTGGTGGTGGGCCAGACCGACCCGGTCCAATACGTCGGTGCCCACGCCATGATCACCGTCGAGAACTCCCTGAGGAACGGGCACCTGTTGATCTATCGCGTGGGCCTCGTGTCGCGCGAGGGCTACGCCGTGCTCTGGCCCGCCTTCTCCGACGAGACGGGCCGCCTCTTCTTCCCCCGCATCGAGGTGGCCTATGCGTTCTGAGCGCGCGCGCTGGGCCACGCTCCTCCTGCTCGCGGTCGCCATCGGCTGCGACGGCCGCGCCTCGGTGCACCATCCGCACTTCGCCGATGGCGGGCTCCTCGGGGCGGCCGATCCGGTTCCGGAGGCGAGCCTGGTCGCGCTCCGCGGGATCTTCGAGACGGACGGCGCGCTGCGCGACTTCGGCCCCTACGTGAGCGTCTTTTCCACCGCGACCTCAGTGTCGCTCTTCGGTGATCAGGACGCGCGCTACGCCCTGCTCGATGCAGGCTGCCTGGACGGCGGGTCTCGGGTGGTCCTCGAGGGCGAGCAGAGGGTCGCCATATCGGCGAAGACCGGTCTCATTCGACTGGAGGTTCAGCCCGCCTCCCTCGCGACGGCGCTCTGCGCGGGCGACGTGACCGCGAGCGATCCTGCCCTTCACGACGGCGCGCGGCTCGAAGGCGTCCTCGGCAGCGGCGACGACCCGCCCGGAGATCCGGCGTCGGCGCGCTTCCGCGCGCCCCTCGTTCCGATGGGCGACTTCATCATCGCGGGACACCGCGGCTCCTGTCGCACCTCGGACGAATGTGGGCCCTCGGAGAACTCGATCGAATCCTTCCGCTTCGCGGAGCGCTTCGCGGCGACGCTCATCGAGATGGACGTGCGCTTCACGGCCGACAGCGTCCCCGTGGTCTTTCACGACGACAAGCTGAGCGCGCGCCTCTCCATGGGGCGCTACTGCGTGGGCTTCATCGCGGACCTCACCCTCGCCCACCTCGACGCCAACTGCCGCCTGCGTTTCGGCGAAGCGATCCCCACCCTCGAAGAAGCGCTCACCGTCGTCCTCGAAGAGACGCACCTGTCCGCGGTCTGGCTCGACGTGAAGGAGGCCGACCACGTGCCCGTGCTCCTCGAGATCACGGACCGCATCCATGCACGCGCCGCCGAGATGGGCCGCGACCTGAAAGTGCACATCGGCTGCCCGAGCCAGGAGGTCTACGACGCGCTCCTCGCCCAGGAACGCCCCGACGCCCCCTGCCTGGTGGAGCTGGGCCTCGACGAGACCATCGCCGCGGGCTGCGAGATCTGGGGCCCACGTTACACCCTCGGCCCCATGCCGGACGAGGTCGAACGCGCGAAGGCCGCCGGCATCGAGACCATCTTCTGGACCGTGGACGGCCAGGAGTTCGTCGACTTGCTCCTCACCGACTCCGATCCCAGCGGCATCCTGTCCAACCGTCCGCACCTCGTCTTCCACCGCTACCAGATGACCCACGGAGCGCTCGAGTGAAGGGGCTGGCGGGCACTCTTTCGTTTCTGTCGCTCCTCGCGTGGGCCGGCCCCGCGCGCGCCGACGACGAGAGCCTGGCCGAGACGCTCCGCGGCGGCCTCGCGCCGCACGCGCTGGTCCTCGAGGTCTCGATGGGCATGGCCGGGACGACCGCCCAGGACGGCCCCCAGGTCTTGTCGACGGAGTCGGGCGCGCCCCTCGGCGTCATGGCGGCGTTCACGGCGGGCATCCGCACCGTCTTCTTCGTGACCCCGGCCATCGACGTCGGCTACGCGGGCCTCGGCGGCTCGACCCAGCGCGTGCGGCTGCCCTCGGGAGACGAGGCGCGCGTCGACAACCGCATGGAGATGGTCTTCATGACCTTCGGCCTCTTGGTCGACCTCTGGCGCTTTCGCCTGCGCGGCGGCAGCGGCGTGGTGAACATCGGCCTCGACTCGCGCACCGGCGGGGCCGAAGCGCATACGTCGCGCTGGGACTTCGGCTACGTCTTCGGTGTGACCGGCTACCTCTACCGGAGCGACGAAGGCCGGCAGCTCGGCCTCGAGGGACGGGTCACGGTGGACACCGGCAACGACATCGTGGTGTTGACCCTCGCGCTGGTCGGAACCCTCGACTGGCCTGGCTTCGGGCTCGGCGAGAGCGAGTGACCTCGCGCAGGACACGCGTGCGGCGCGCCCTCGTCCTGGCCCTCGCCCTGGGGGTGGTGGGTGCGGGGACCTGGATCGCCTGGGGCAACGTCTGCACCGAGCTCAGCGACGCCCCTGCCTATTCCGAAGCGCCGAGCGACAGCGGGCCCATCCTGGTGGTGGGCGACATCCAGCCGACGAGCTTCGTCGAGCGCGTCTTTCTCGGTCGCGAGGACAGCGGCGACGCGCCCGACAAGCTGCTCCGCGCGATGGCCGACGAAGATCCCCGCTTCGTGATCCTCCTCGGCGATCTCGTCTTCGACGGGGAGAGCTGCCGCGATTGGGCGCGCGCGGACCGCCTCCTCGCACCCCTTCGCGAGACCCACGCCGGCTTCCTCCTCGCTCCCGGCAACCACGACTGGCAGGGACGCGACTCCATCTGCGAAAAGCAGCTGCGCGCCCGCTTCGCGCGCCTGAAAGAGGCGCCCTGGGGCGTCACCCGGGTCGGCGACCTCGCTTTCGTGCAGCTCGAATCGAATCAGGACGTGCTGGGCGATCGCTGGCAAGTGCAGGTGCGCTTTCTCGAGGAGCAGCTCGACGCCCTCGACCGCGACCCGTCAGTGCGCGGCGTCTTCGTCATCACCCACCATCCGCCTTTCACCAACAGCACGGTCACCTCGGACGAGACACACGTCGAAGAAGCCTTCGTCGGGCCCTTCCTCGCATCCGACAAGACCCTGGCCTTCCTGAGCGGTCATGCCCACGCCTACGAGCACTTCGAGAAGGACGACAAGACCTTCCTCGTCAGCGGCGGCGGCGGTGGCCCGCGCGTCACCCTGCTCGAAGGCGACGAAGCCCGACACACGGACCTCTTCGACGGCCCCTCCCCGCGCCCCTTCCACTACCTGCGCCTCGAGCCGGGGCCGACGGGTGTGGACGTGATCGTGCGCGGCTTCGCGAGCGGCCAGCTCGGCGTCCACGAGATCGATCGCTTTCGCCTTCCCTACCCGTGACTCAGGGCACGCGCGTGCCCGGGTTGGTGCGGCCGCGGCCGCGGCGGGCGCGGATCACCTCGAGGGGCGTGGGATGGACGCGTACGCGGCCGGTCGTTCCGTCGACCAACACCTTGTCGCCCGCCTCGATCCACGAAAAGAGCTGAACGAGCTCGGCCACCACGGGCACGTCGGCGGCGGCGAGCAGACCGATGGCCGGATCGTTTCGCTCCACCGGGCCGCCGATCAGCACCGCGCCCACACCACGGCAGAGCGCCATCAGAGTGACGACGCGGCTCGGCATCTCCGGCACGAGCAGGACGCTGCCGCGCGCGGAGAGGATCTTCGCACGGGGCGTGAGCGTCGCCGCGAAGAGGAGACAGAGGTCCGAGACCTCGCGGGCGCGGCGCGAGAGGTAGTTCGCGGTCTCTTCGTCCGCGCGGCGCAGGCGCTCCGGCGTGAGCGCGTATTGGCCCGCCACGTGGCGCGCCCCTTTGGCGACGCCCATGCTCGCGCACGCCGAGACCAGAGAGTGGGCGAGGCGTCCGTCGGCGAGGATGCTGTCGAGCTCGGGGTCCGAGGTCTGTGGCGCGCGCTTGCGACGACCGCGGGCGAGCTCCTTCAAGAGATCGGACCACCCTTCGCCGAGGCCCTGCGGGCTCATCGGCTCTTCGGGGGCGCCGATGATCGCGTCGAAGCTCGGCAGGGCCTGTGCCACACCGAGGGCCGTCCCCCAGACCACGGGCATCCCGTTGAGGCGAACCGATCGGTTGCGGGGCGGCGGTCGCCGGAGCTGGCGATAGCGCCCGGTCGCGCGCTCGATCGCCGCGATGAACGCGCTCGAGGCCGCGGTGGCCAACAGGATCTCCTCGTCGCGGAACGCAGGTCGGCGCTGCAGGACCAGGACACCGATGATGCGCCCGGCGGCGCGCAGCGGGATCGCGCAATAGGCCCCAAAGCGCTCTTCGCCGATGCCCGGGATGGGCGTCCAGTGCTTCGACTGCGAAGCCGACCCCAGCGAGACCACGCGACCGGACTCGGCCGCCAGCCCTGCGATGCCGCGACCCATGGGCAGCCGCACCTGATCGACGACCGTACCGACCAGGCCGACGTTGCCCCGCATCACCAGCTCTTCGGGCACGCCGCTGTCCGGGTCGCCCTCGCGCAGGTAGACGCTCACGACGTCGCTCTGGAGCAGGGTGCTGGCCTCGCGACACATCGCCCCGAGGATCCGGGGCAGCGGACGGCGCTGCGTGGCGAGCTCCCCGAGGTTCATCACCGCGCGCAGGCGCGCGTCCTTGTCATCGTGAACGCGAACGGGAATGTCGGAAGCAGCATCCTGTTCCCCTCGGCCGTCGTCACGCATGCCGGCCAGGACCATGGGCGAGGCGTCTTCTTTTCACAAGCCCGCGTTCCGAAGGGGTACGCGCTCCCCAGGCCCGGAAAGTGGGGTCTGTGGCCCCTAACCTGGTGCCCCCGAAACGATGTGCCTCCATGTCGGCCGCTCGGCGCGCCTGTCCCACCAAAATCCGATGAATGCCAAGGACATGGTTGATCCTGGCATCACAGGTTGGGATTCTCGCGATCGGAGGTTCGTGTGGGTATGCCCAGCCCCAGTGGGGGCAGTAGACAACAGGGAAAGCGTCCGAGGGTCATCCCCTTCGGGAAGTACCTGTTGCTGGAGCGAATCGCGATCGGCGGCATGGCCGAGGTGTACATGGCGAAGTCCTTTGGCATCGAAGGCTTCGAGAAGCTCCTCGCGATCAAACGAATCCTGCCGACGATGGCGGAGGACGACGACTTCATCGAGATGTTCGTCGACGAAGCGAAGATCAGCGGCCAGCTGAACCACGCGAACATCGCCCCGATCTTCGAGCTCGGGAAGATCGGGGAGTCCCACTACATCGCGATGGAGTACGTCTGGGGCAAGGACCTGCTCCAGATCATGAATCGCTTCCGGCGCCTTCGAAAGAAGATGCCGCCGGCGATGGTCGCGTGGGTCGCCTCGAAGATGTGCGAGGCGCTCGACTACGCACACCACAAGCGCGACCGCCGCGGCCAGCCGCTGAACATCATCCACCGCGACGTCTCACCACAGAACGTGCTCGTCAGCTACGAGGGCGAGGTCAAGGTCATCGACTTCGGCATCGCCAAGGCCGCGTCGCGCACCACCAAGACGCAGGCCGGCGTCCTCAAGGGCAAGTTCGGCTACATGAGCCCGGAGCAGGTGCGTGGTCTGCCCATCGATCCGCGCTCGGACATCTTCGCCGTCGGCACCTGCATGTACGAGATGCTGACCAGCGATCGCCTCTTCATGGGCGAGAGCGACTTCTCGACCCTCGAGAAGGTGCGCAACGCAGACGTCCGGCCCATCCAATCCGTGGTGCGGGACATCCCGCCCCAGCTCGCCCAGATCGTGATGCAGGCATTGCAGCGCGAGCCGGCGGACCGCCCGCAGAGCGGCGCCGAGCTGCAAGAGCTCTTGATGAAGTTCCTGGCGACGCAGCGCCCGCCCTTCGGGACGAGCAAGCTCGGCGCCTGGATGAAGACCGCTTTCGCGACCGAGATGGCGCGAGAGAAAGCGCGCCTCGACGGCTTCGCGTCGATCGGCCGGCCGTCGGTGCTCGGCGGTCCGCGTCGGCCGCGCGCGGCCGACGCCGCGGGCAACACCCTCCCCGGCCACGGCGGCAGGCACGAGGCGCCCGCGCCTCAGCCCCAGCGAGCGCCGGCCGCGCCTGGTCTGGCCGTCCCGCCCGACGAGCTCTCCGCCTCGGACTTCGACCTCATCGACGAGGATGGGATCGAAGGCGAAGCGACGGTGATGAGCGCTTCGCCCTTCGACGAAGAGGCGATGGACGTCGAGGAGTATGCGCAGATCACCGACGACGAGCTGAATGCGCAGCCCACACAGATCTTCTTCAGCGCGGAAGAGGCGGAAGAAGCCGCGCGCTCGGCGCCCCTCGGGAGCATGCCGGGCCCCGCGCCGGGCTACGCGCAGCAGCCGCAGTACCCGGCGCATCAGCAAGCGCAGCAGCACCCGCCCTTCGCCCAGCCGAGCGCGCAGCAGGGACAGAAGCCCATCCCGACCTTCAAGCCCGGTCAGTCGGAGCCCGCGCCGGCGTTCTCTCAGCAGCAGCAACAACAACAGCAGCAGCAGCCCGCGTTCACCGCGCCGCCGGGCGGCTATCAGCCGGGCACGCCGTCGGGAATTCAGATCGATCCGTCGCTCGCCAGCCCGCAGCGCTCGAAGGAGACCATCGAGGTCCAGGCCAGTCAGGTACCCGCCCTCATGGCGGCGCAGCAGCAGAAGCCCAGCACCGGCAAGATGGTCCTGCTCTTCCTGGTGGCGTCGGTGGTGATGCTGGGTGTCGGCGTCGGCGCGGCGTACGTGCTCCTCGGCGGCGGCTCGAGCGGCACCATCGAGATCCGCACCGTCCCCCCCGTCGCGGCGACCATCACCATCGACGGCGAGCCGCGCGGTAGCGCGCCGCTTCGCGTCGACAACGTGGCTACGGGCGACCACATCATCGAGTTCGAGGCGTCGGGCTTCGAGTCGACAGAGAGGCGCGTGCACGTCGAGGGCGGGGCGACCGCCATGCTCGAGGTCGCGCTGGTGCGATCGCCGGCGGCGACGAGCGATGTCGGCGCCGTCGCTCAGGCAGAGACGACGAACGCCGAAGGCGAAGAGGCCGAAGGCGAAGAGGGCGCGACGGCCAACGAGGCCGAAGAGGAAGAAGATCCTGCCGAGGAAGAGGAGTCTGCCTCCGCCGAGGAAGAAGCGCCGCGCGAAGCCGCGATGACGCGCGAAGAGCCTCGGGAAGAGCGACCACACATGGCGGCCGCGACCGAGGAGTCCACCACGCCTCGCATGGTAGCGGCGCGGGTGAACATGCAGACCCAGATGGCGTCCCCCATGGACGACGGCGACAGCGCCTTCGGCACCCTGGTGATCAACAGCCTGCCCTGGGCGCGCGTCTTCATCGACGGCAACGACACCCAGCGCAACACCCCGGTTCGCTCACTGCGCGTACGCGCCGGGACGCGCCGCGTCGGTCTGCGAACGCCCGACGAGCAGATGCACGAGTTCCGCGTCGAGGTCGGCCCCGGCGAGACGGTCCGCATCTCGAAGCGCCTCTAACCGGCGATCTCGGGACGAAACACCCAGCACGTACGTTCAGCCGCCCTCCGCTCCGCCAAACGCCCAGTGGGGCCTGCGCCGCAACCGACCACCCACGAGGGTGGTGATGGCGCTATAGTGCGCGTCTCCGATGGCGACCTCTTCGCTGACGCCTCCGCCTCCCGGCTACAAGTCGCTCGATCAGCTCTCGCTGGCCGACCTCGAGGCGATCCGTCTTCTGTTGCGCGGCGGCTCGGTCATCGACTGGCATCGCCTGAACTTCGAGGACCGGAGCGCGGCGCAGGCGTTTCTGGGCGCCCAGGAGCACGCCCCGTCGAACCCGGCGGACGTCGCGCGCGCCGAGGCGGTGAAGAACTCCGCGATCAGCTACCTCAAGCGCAACTTCGACTTCCCCATCCCGAAGCCGGTGGCGAACGCCGACATCGAGTCGCTGCTCATGCTCGCCTCCAGCCGGGGCCACCGGCAGCTCTGCGCCTGCACCATCTTGAAGGTGATGCACATCATCCATCACCTCGAGGCCCGCGAGCTCCTCTTCATGCTCCCGGTGTCCGACCAGGAGGTCTTTCACCTGGTCGAGCAGAAGGTCTACCGGGTGATCGGCGCGATGCTGGCAAAGGGCCTTCCCATCCTGGAATTCATCGGCGGCCGCAAGAACAAGGATTCGCTCTACACGAAGCTCCTGTCGAAGCAGGAGACGGTCGCCGCTGCCATCTACGACAAGCTGCGCTTCCGGATCGTGACCCGTGAGCCCGACGACATCTTCCCGGTGCTCAACTATCTGATGCGCGAGGTCTTCCCTTTCAACTACGTGATCCCCGGAGAGTCCACGAACACGCTCTTCCACTTTCGCGGCTACTGCGAGCGACACGAGAACCTCGCACCGATGGTCGACAACCTGCAGCTCTCACCCGATTCTCGAAGACGACGAGATCTGGGTCGACAACCGCTTCACCGCGAAGGACTACCGGGTGGTCCACTTCGTCGTCGACATGCCGGTGCGCCTGCCGGACGAGATGATCGAAGCCGCCCCACCTGCCGCGTGGGCGCTGGGGAACGTGATCTTCGTCCAGACCGAGTTCCAGGTGATCGATCGCGAGACCGAGCAGTTCAACGAGATGGGGGAGGCGAGTCACGCCAGCTACAAGGAGCGGCAGAAGCTCGCCGTGATGCGCCGCCTCAAGGTCGGCCTCGAGCCCCCGCGCCGCAAACGAAGCACCAAGAAGACGCCGGCGAAGCGAACGACGAAGAAAAAGAAGAAGTGAGCGCTCGTCCGGCTCAGACCGGGAGCACCGACTCGCCCACGAGGTACTCGTCGATGGCCCGCGCGGCACCTCGCCCTTCGGCGATCGCCCACACCACCAGGGACTGGCCGCGGCGACAGTCCCCGGCGACGAAGACGTCGGCGACGTTGGTGCGAAAGCGCCCATCCTGGGCTGCGTAGTTGTCGCGACCGTCGCGCGCGAGGCCCAGCTGATCACCGAGGGTGTTCTCCGGGCCGACGAAGCCCATCGCGAGCAGCACCAGATCCGCCTCCCACGTGCGTTCACTGCCGGGGACCTCGCGGAGCAAAGGTCGCCCCGCCTCGTCGGCCTCCCACTCCACGTTGGCGGTGACGATCCCGGCCACACGCCCCGAGCCATCACCGACGAAGCCCTTGGTGAGCACACCGAAGACGCGCGGGTCGTGACCGTCGCGGGCCTTCGCCTCGGCGTGCCCGTAGTCGACCCGGAAGATGCGCGGCCACTCGGGCCAGGGGGCGTCCGGGCCCCGCGCCTCCGGCGGCCGCTCGAGGATCTCGAAGGCGGTGAGCTCCTTGCACCCGTGACGCAGCGCGGTCGCGATGCAGTCGGTGCCCGTGTCCCCACCGCCGATCACCACCACCCGCCTTCCCTTCGCCGACAGATACGTTCCCTCGCGCATCTGATGATCGAGCAGGCTCTTGGTGGTGCTGGTCAGGAAGTCCATCGCGAAGTGGACTCCGTCGAGATCGCGCCCCGGGATGGAGAGATCGCGCGGGCGCGTGGAGCCGATCGAGAGGAGGAGGGCGTCGCTGCGCTCGTGGAGCGCCGCGACGTCCACGTCGACGCCCACGTTGGCGCCCGTCACGAAGATCACCCCCTCCGCCGTGAGCTGGGCGACGCGCCTTTCGACGAGCTCCTTGTCGAGCTTCATGTTGGGGATGCCGTAGGTCAGCAGGCCACCGACGCGGTCCTCGCGCTCGTAGACCGTGACGTCGTGACCGGCACGGACGAGCTGCTGGGCTGCGGCGAGACCCGCGGGCCCCGAGCCGACGATGGCGACCTTCTTGCCCGTGCGATGCATCGCCGGCCGCGGCTCGAGCCAGCCCGCTTCGAAGCCGTGGTCGGCGATGGAACGCTCGATGTCCTCGATGGTGACGGGCGGGGAATCGATGCCGAGCACGCACGCGGTCTCGCACGGCGCCGGGCACACGCGTCCGGTGACCTCGGGGAAGTTGTTCGTCGCGTGCAGCCGTCCCCACGCTTCCCGGTAGCGCCCCTGATAGACGAGATCGTTCCACTCGGGGATCCGGTTGCCGAGAGGACAGCCGCGGTCGGATTGGCAGAAGGGAACGCCGCAGTCCATGCACCGCGCCGCTTGAGAAACGACGTGCGAATCGGGGGGCTCGCTGACGAACTCCCGAAAATGGGCGAGGCGCCGCTTCGCATCCTCTTTGGGCAGCTCGCGCCGCTCGATCTCCTTGAACGCGGTGGGGTCGCCCATCACGCCACCTCGCCAGGTCGGGCGCTGTCACGCTGCTTCTGAAGGGCGCGCGCGTAGTCGACGGGCATCACCTTGACCATCTTGCGCAGGGCCAGCTCGAAGCTGTCGAGGACCCGCTGCGCCACCCGGCTCCCGGTGAGCTGGTGGTGTTCTTCGATCAGCGCGCGCAACTCCTCGACCTCTTCCGGATCGTCGAGGCGTTCGAGGTCCACCATCGCCGGGTTCACTCTCGAACGGAAGAGGCCGTCGACGTCCCACACGTACGCGATGCCGCCGCTCATGCCCGCGGCGAAGTTGCGACCGGTCGGGCCCAGGATCACCACGCGCCCACCGGTCATGTACTCGCAACCGTGGTCGCCCACGCCCTCCACCACGGCGTTGGCGCCGGAGTTTCGGACGGCGAAGCGCTCCGCCGCGCGCCCGTTGAAGAAGGCGCTGCCGGTCACCGCTCCATAGAGCGCGACGTTGCCCACGATGATGTTCTCTCCGGCCTCGAAGCTGCTGCCGGTCGGCCGGCGCACGATGATCCGCCCGCCCGAGAGCCCCTTGCCGACGTAGTCGTTGGCGTCCCCTTCGAGGAAGAGGGTCACACCCTTGGCGAGCCATGCCCCGAAGCTCTGCCCTGCTGCGCCCACCAGCTCGAAGCGGATGGTGTCGTCTTCGAGCGGGTCGTGAGGTCGTGCGCAAGCGATGGCGTGGCTCAGCATCGTCCCCACCGCGCGATGGACGTTTCGCACCGGGATGCGCGCTTCGACGCGTTCGCCGTGCGCGATGGCGGGCCGGGCGATCTCGATGAGGCGCTTGTCGAAGGCGTTGTCGAGCTGATGGTCCTGGGCGATGGGGACGATCGGGAGCTCGGGAGTCTCACCGCGCACCGTGCGCGCCGGCTGGAGGATCGGCGAGAGGTCGAGCCCCTGCGACTTCCAGTGGACGATGGCGTCGTCCACCTCCAGCACCTCCACGCGGCCGACCATCTCCTCGACGGTGCGGAATCCGAGTCGCGCCATGATCCCGCGCGCCTCTTCGGCCACCATGAAGAGGTAGCGGATCACGTGCTCCGGCTGCCCCTTGAAACGCGCGCGGAGCTCGGGGTCCTGGGTGGCGATCCCCACCGGGCAGGTGTTGAGGTGGCACTTGCGCATCATGATGCAGCCCAGGGTGATCAGGGGCGCGGTGGAGAAGCCGAACTCCTGCGCCCCGAGGAGCGCGCCGATGACCACGTCGCGGCCGGTCTTGAGCTGCCCGTCCACCTGAAGGACGACGCGGCCGCGGAGCTCGTTCAGCACCAGCGTCTGATGCGTCTCGGCCAGGCCCAGCTCCCAGGGCACGCCCGCGTGCTTGACGCTGGTGATCGGCGAAGCGCCGGTGCCCCCGTCGTGACCGCTGACGAGGATGTGCTCGGCCTTCGCCTTGGTCACGCCCGCAGCCACCGTGCCGACGCCGACCTCGCTCACCAACTTGACGCTGATGCGCGCGTGCGGGTTGGCGTTCTTGAGGTCGTAGATCAGCTGGGCGAGATCCTCGATCGAGTAGATGTCGTGGTGGGGCGGCGGGCTGATGAGACCGACGCCCTCGGTGGAGTGACGGACCCGGGCGATGGTCGCGTCGACCTTTCGTCCCGGTAGCTCGCCGCCTTCGCCGGGCTTGGCGCCCTGCGCCATCTTGATCTGAATCTCGTCGGCGCTGGTGAGGTACTCGATCGTCACACCGAAACGTCCCGAGGCGACCTGCTTGATGCGCGAGCGCAGGGGATTGTCGGACCCGTCGGGCAGGCGCCGGTATCGCGCCGGATCCTCGCCGCCCTCACCCGAGTTCGACTTGGCCCCGATCTGGTTCATGGCGCGCGCGAGGGTGGTGTGGGCTTCGGCCGAGATCGAGCCGAAGCTCATGGCGCCGGTGGCGAAGCGCTTGACGATCTCCTCCACGGGCTCGACCTCGTGGATGGGGATCGGCGTCGTGGGACGGAAGCGGAAGAGCCCGCGCAGCGTGCAGCGCGTTCGCGCGTCTTCGTTGGCGTGGGCCGCGAAGCGCGCATACGCATCGGGGTCGTCGTCTCGCGCCGCCCGCTGGAGCGTGGCGATGGCCTCCGGGTCCCACATGTGCTTTTCGCCACCGCGGCGATAGTGGAACTGACCGTCGTTGGGCAGGACCGGCAGCTGGGTGGTCTCGCGCGTGGGGTACCCGAGCTCGTGCCGGCGCACCGCCTCCTCGGCGAGGACGTCGAAGCCCACGCCTTCGATCCGCGAAGGCGTCCCGGTGAAGCACTGCTCCACCACCGCTTGCGACAGCCCCACCGCCTCGAAGATCTGCGCGCCCTTGTAGGACTGCAGGGTGCTGATCCCCATCTTCGCCATGACCTTGAGGAGCCCCTTCTCGACGCCCTTGCGGTAGGCGCCGACGATGGCTTCGTCGTTGGCGAAGGAGGACAACAGGCCCTGCCGGCGCGCCTGCCAGAGGGCTTCGAAGGCCAGGTAGGGATTGATCGCGTCGGCGCCGTAGCCGATGAGGCAGGCGTGGTGGTGGACCTCCCGCGCTTCACCGGTCTCGACCACCAGGCCGACGCGCGTGCGCTTCGACACGTGCACCAGATGCTGGTGCACGGCGCCGACGGCGAGAAGCGCGCTGATGGGGACGCGCCCCGCCCCGGTGCGCCGGTCGGTCAGCACCAGGATCGGGTAGCCCTCGTCCACCGCCGCAGCGGCTTCGGTGGCGATCCTCCGCAGGGAGGCGTCGAGACCCGCCGCGCCCTTTCGCCGGTTCCAGGTGATGTCGATGGTCTTCGCGCGCCAACCCCGGTGGTCCATGGTGCGGATCGCCGCGATCTCTTCGTTGGTGAGGATGGGATGCGGCAAGTAGAGGCGCGCCGCATGCCCCGGGGTGCTCTCGAGGAGGTTTCGCTCGGGGCCGACATAGGCCGCGAGGCTCATCACCACCTCCTCGCGGATCGAGTCGATCGGTGGGTTGGTCACCTGGGCGAAGAGCTGCTTGAAGTAGTCGTAGAGCAGGCGCGGCGTGTCGCTCAAGCAAGCGAGGGCGGCGTCGTTCCCCATCGAGCCCACGGGATCGCGGCACTCGGTGACCAGCGGCAGGAGCATCTTCTTGCCGGTCTCGGCCGTGTAGCCGAAGGCGCGCATCCGCGGGATGAGCGTCTCCGGATCGAAGCCGTGCGGCTTTTCGTTGGGGGAAAGATCGGAGAGGCGAATGCGCTCGGCGTCGATCCACCTGCGATAGGGGCGGGCCCGGGAAACGGCATCCTTGATCTCGGCGTCCGGTACCAGACGCCCCTCTTCGAGGTCGACGAGAAGCATGCGACCCGGGCTCAGGCGCCCCTTCTCCTTCACGTTCTCGGGCGCGATGGCGAGCGCGCCGGTTTCACTGGCGAGCACCAGCCGCCCATCGTGGGTGACGGTGTAACGCGCAGGCCGAAGCCCGTTGCGATCGAGCACGGCGCCCGCCCAGCGCCCATCGGTGAACGCGATGGCCGCGGGGCCGTCCCAGGGCTCCATCAGCATCGAGTGGTATTCGTAGAAGGCGCGCTTGTCGTCGGACATCGACGCGTCCTTCTGCCAGGCCTCGGGGATCATCATCATGACCGCCTCGGGGAGCGGGCGGCCGGCCATCAAGAGGAGCTCGAGGACGTTGTCGAAGTTGCCCGAGTCGCTGGTCGCGGGCTCGGCGACCGGGGAGAGCTTGCGTACGTCGTCGCCGAACAGAGGTGTGGCCAGGGCCGCCTCGCGGTCGTTCATCGCGTTGACGTTGCCGCGAAGCGTGTTGATCTCGCCGTTGTGGCTCATGCAGCGCAGCGGCTGCGCCCGGCTCCACGAGGGGAAGGTGTTGGTGCTGAAGCGGGAGTGCACCATCGCCAGGTGGCTGCGGTAGTCCCAGTCGCTCAGATCCGTGTAGAAGGGCACCAGCTGGTGCGGCGTCAGCATGCCCTTGTAGACGAGGACCTTCGTCGACAAGGAGCAGACGTAGACGCGCCTGGCCTCACGCAGTCGGGCGTCGTTTCTGAGCGCGGTGCCTGCGTGCTTGCGGATCACGTAGAGCGCACGCTCGAAGGCGTCCGGGTCGACACCTTCCCCCGCGGCCACGAAGAGCTGCTCGATCTCGGGCTGGTGGAAGCGCGCGGTGGGCCCGAGGTCCGCGCCGTCGGGATCGATCGGCACCGCCCGCCACCCGAGGACCTCCTGGCCCTGCTCGCGAACCACCCGCTCCATGGTCCACTTCACGTGGCGCCGCTCCGCGGGATCTCGTGGAAGAAAGACGTTGCCCGCCGCGAATCGGCCGACCTCGGGAAGCTCGAGGCCCAGATCGCGCGCCGCGACCTTGCGAAGGAAGCCGTGAGGGAGCGCGGTGAGGATACCCGCGCCGTCGCCCGTGTTGTGCTCCGCCCCAGTGGCGCCGCGGTGGTGCATGTTCTTGAGCACCTCCTCGCCGTCCAGGACGATCTGGTGCGACCGTCGGCCGTTGATATCGACGACGAGGCCGACGCCGCATGCGTCGTGCTCGAAGCGCGGGTCGTAAAGCGCAGTCCTGTCGGGAAAGTCCATCTCCACTCTCTGTGAGAAGGGCCTCAGCTCGCCTTCTTGCGGGGCCGGCCGCGACGCCGAACACCGGGCTCGGCATCGGGGACGTCGAGCGCGACGGGGATGCGCTCGACGCTCGTCGAGAACACGACCATCGTGTCGGTGCCGGTCACGCCTTCGCGCGCGCGTGTGGCGTTGATCAGCGTCTCGAGGGCGCCGGTGTTCTTCACCTTCGCCTTGAGCAGAAGCGTGTAGTTGCCGGTCACGTGATGGCACTCGAGGATCTCGGGCCGCTCCACGACCCATGCCTCGACCCCCGCCACGCATGCGGGATCGCGCACGCCCACTCCGACGAAGGCCGTGATGTCGAGACCAACGGCCTTTCCGTCGAGCAGTGCGTGGTAGCCGCGGATCACGCCGCGCTGTTCGAGCTTGCGCACCCGTTCGTGCACTGCGGGGGCAGTGAGGCCGACCAACGCTCCCAGATCCGCGAGGCTCTGCTTGGCATCGCGCTGGAGCGCGTCCGCCAATTGAGCATCCGTTCGGTCCAGGGGCTCATTTTCTAATTTTGTTAGGTTGGACCCCATTCGCACCTTACATATACCCGTTTGACGCGACGTGTCAAGACCGATCCTGGACCTGCGCTCATCATCGCTCGGCAATGTTAGGGTCAGCACGTGAGCGGGGAGCTGGCTTCGCAGAAAGGTAGGCAAGCCCACGAGGCCAGGGCGTGGGAGGAGGCCTACGCCTTCTATCGGGCGGCGGAAGAGGCAGGACACAGGCTCGGCTCCGAAGATCTCGAACGCATGGCGATGGACGCATGGCTCATCGGTGAAAAGCCTGCGGACCTCTTTGCGCGCGCGTACGACGCCTACATGGAAGAGGGTCGGATCCACGACGCCATCCGGGTCGCCGCCGACGTCGCCGACTACCACGGCGTCGTGGGAGACACGGCGCAGGCCAAGGGGTGGGCTCGGCGCATCTTCCGGATGGCGGCGGAAGCCCCGGAAGGCGCCGGCCACGCCCGGGCCGCCATCCTGCAGGGGTTCCTCGCGGTGATCGGCGGTCAGATTGACCAGGCGGTGGAGATGGTGGAGCGGGGACACGCCCTCGCACGCAAGCACGACGACGAAGACAACGAAGCGCTCGCCCTCAGTCGTCGAGCAGCGCTGATGATGCGAAAGGGTCGCGTCGAAGAAGCGACCGCCGACGTGGACGAGGCGATGCTCCTGGTCAACCGAGACCGAACCCGCCCCATCACCGGCGCGATGATCTACTGCAACACCATCGACTTCTGTCGCAACCTGGGCGACCTGGAGCGCGCGCTCGAGTGGACGGAGGCCGCCGGGGCCTGGATCGACCAACGACGCGTCTGCGGCTTCCCCGGTCTGTGCCGCGTTCATCGAGCCGAGCTGCTGCGCTTCGTGGGGGACCACCAGCGCGCGGAGGAGCAAGTGCGCGAAGCCCTCGTGGTTTTCGAGAAGCATCGATTCACGATCGCGAAAGCGTTCGCCCATAGCGAGCTCGGCTACCTTCGGCTCGAAGGCGGAGCCCTCGACCAGGCCGAGGCCGCGTTCCACGACGCCGAGGAGCTCGGACTCGATCCGATGCCTGGCCTCGCGCTACTCGCCCTCGAGCGCGGGGACGCCAAGACCGCCCGTGAGCTGTGCGAGGCCAAGCTGAACGACCTCGCGCACGACCCGCACGGGCGAACGCGTCACCTCCCCGCCCTGGTGGCCGCTTGCGTCGAGCTCGAGGACCTCGAAGCGGCAGAAGCCGCCGCCCAGGAGCTCGCCGAATCGGCGGCACGATTCGGGACGCTGGGGATCCAGGCGCAGGCCGCCACGGCGCGGACCCGGTTGCACCTCGCACATGGCGAGGTGACCTCCGCGGTGAGCAGCGCCAAGCGCGCCGTGCGCGCCTGGAAGCTGTTGGGTGCGTGCTACGACCTGGGGCAAGCGCGCGGCCTACTCGCCGACGCCTACGACGCCCTGGGGGACGCGGGCCGAGCGAAGGTCGAACGCTCCCGCGCCCGCGCGACGCTGGAGTCCATCACCCCGAATCGCATCGACGCCGACAGCCCCGTCCTGGCGGAGACCATGTCGGCCCTGGACGTGGAGGTGCCGCCACCCTTGATTCAGTCGGTACCCCTTCGCGAAGGTCAGACGCTGGACGACAAGATCGAGATCGGCGACGTGCTGGGTATCGGTGGGATGGGCGTCGTTCACGCCGGCCGGCATCTGATCACCGGCCGCGATGTGGCGGTGAAGGTGCTCAAGCGAACGGTCTGCGGAGACTCCACCCACTGCAAGCGCTTCCTCGCCGAGGCGCGGGCGTGCGGTCGCATCAAGCACCCGAACGTCGTGGACATCTATGACGCCGGGATGCACGGAGACGAGCCCTACATCGTGATGGAGCGACTCGAAGGACGATCGCTCGAGGCGATGCTCGCCGAAGGGGAAGCGCTCCGCGTCGAGCGCGCCCTCGAGATCTGCACCGAGGCCGCCCGGGGCATCGCCGCAGCCCACGAGGCGGGGGTCATCCACCGCGACCTCAAACCGGGCAACATCTTCGTGTCGAATCGCGGCGTGAAGGTCCTCGACTTCGGCATCTCCAAACATGGAGACGGCGGCCAGACCAAGACGGGCCAGATCGTGGGCACGCCCTTCTACATGGCCCCCGAACAGATCAGGCGGCCCGACGACGTCGACGCCCGCACCGACATCTACGCCCTCGGCGTGGTGCTCTTCGAGCTCCTCGCGGGACAGCCCCCCTTCGTGGCCGAGGTCGTCCACGCCCTCCTCTACGCGATCACGAACGGCCCCGAGCCGGACCTTCGCGCCCATTGCCCGGACATCCCGGTCCCCGTGGAGGAGGTCGTCCTCCGCGCGCTCAGCCGTGATCAGGAAGCGCGCTTCGCTTCGGCGTCGGAGATGGCCGACGCGCTCGAGAGCGCACGCGCCGCCCTCTGAGCGGTGCTCGCCTCAGCCGTGCGAGCTGGTGCTCGTCTCGGCGTTGCGGGCGCGCGCGGCGCCGGTGGCGGTGACGCGACCGAGGCCCAGGGTGCCGACGAAGATGCCCACGGTGATCCCCAGGACCAGGAGGTTTCCGAGGATGGCCCCATGACAGCCAGCGAGGAGTAGCGGGGTCAGAGCCAGGAGGGTGAGCGACGTCTTGTTCATTCTGTACGACCTCGGCGGGGTTACCTGTAGGTATTTATCCTACACCCCTACCTGGGAGGTCAAACTTGTAACAGGTGAATGGCGGTTGGCAAAGGGCGATGGTTGAAGAAACGCGTAACTCAGCGACACTACACGCCTCATGAGTGACTCGGTCATCCCCGGCGGCGAAGCAGTGCTGCCGATCCTCCCCCTTCGCAACTCGGTTCTCTTTCCCGCCTCGGTGGTGCCCGTCAACGTGGGCCGCCCCCGTTCGGTGCGTCTGATCGAAGAAGCCTTCGGCGAGGAGCGCCCCACCATCGGCGTCGTCGCTCAGAAGAAGCTCGAGTTCGAAGACCCGACCTTCGAGGAGGTCCACCAGCTCGGCACGGTCGCACGCGTGCTCAAGGTGATCCGCCTCAGCAGCGGCAACTACAGCGTCGTGCTCCAGGGCGTCGCGCGCATGCAGATCCTCGAAGGCATCACGCGCTCGCCGTGCATGCGCGCGCGGGTGAGCCGCATTCACGAGACGCCGATGCGCGACGTGGAGATCGACGCGCTGGCGGAGAGCCTGCGCGAGTCGATGCGCAAGCTCTCCGGTTTCCTGCCGGGTCAGTCGCGCGAGACCAGTCAGGTCCTCGACAACGTGCAGGACCCGGGCTCCCTCGCCGATCTCGTCGCGAGCAACCTGCCGGTGAACACCGAGTCCAAGCAGGCGGTGCTGGAGATTCTCGACGTGCGCGAGCGGCTCCGCAAGGTCTCCGAGCTGGTGGGGCGCCAGAACGAGGTGCACCGCGTCAAGAAGGAGATCAACACCATGGTGCAGGAGGAGATGTCGCGTTCACAGCGCGAGTATCTCCTGCGCCAGCAGATGAAGGCGATCCGCCGCGAGCTCGGCGAGGACGCGGACGACGAGGACGATATCGAGAACCTGCGCGACCGACTGGCGCGCGCAGAGCTTCCCCCGGAGGCCGAGCGCGCGGCCAAGAAGCAGCTCTCGCGCATGCGGTCGATGTCGCCGGCGGGCAACGAGTATCACGTGTCACGCCAGTACGTGGAGTGGCTCGCGGACCTGCCCTGGGGCAAGGTGACCGCCGACCGCCTCGACGTGGCCGAAGCGAGGCGCGTGCTCGACGAGGACCACCACGGCCTCGACAAGATCAAGCGGCGCATCCTCGAGTACATCGCGGTGCGCAAGCTGCGCAGCGACAAGAAGGGGCCGATCCTCTGCTTCGTCGGCCCGCCCGGCGTCGGCAAGACGAGCCTCGGCAAATCGATCGCGCGCGCCACGGGGCGCAACTTCACGCGCGTCTCCCTGGGCGGCGTTCAGGACGAGGCCGAGATCCGCGGCCATCGCCGGACCTACGTGGGCTCCTTCCCCGGACGCATCATCGGCGCGTTCAAGAAGGCGGGGTCCCGCAACCCGGTGATGCTCCTCGACGAGGTCGACAAGCTCGGCAACGACTTCCGCGGCGACCCGGGCTCGGCGCTCCTCGAGGTCCTCGACCCCGAGCAGAACTTCGAGTTCGTCGATCACTACCTCGAGGTGCCCTTCGATCTGTCGCAGGTGATGTTCATCGCCACGGCGAACCGCAAGGACACCATCCCGCGCGCCCTGCTCGACCGGATGGAGTTGATCGAGCTGCCCGGCTACACGCGCGAGGAGAAGATGGCCATCGCGCAGCAGTTCCTGATCCCCAAGCAGCTCTCGGAGCACGGATTGTCGCCGGAGCGCCTGGAGTTCACCGACGAAGCCACCGTTCGGCTCATCGAGGAGTACACGCGTGAAGCCGGCGTCCGCAATCTCGAACAGAAGGTCGCGAGCGTCTGTCGTGCGGTCGCCGTTCGTCTGGCCGACGGCGAGGACGTGCACGTGCTGGCGGATCCCGAATACATCGAGGACGTGCTCGGTCCCGCCCGAGTGAAGCCGCAGTCCATCGAGAAGACCGGGCGCCCCGGGGTCGCGACCAGCCTCTCGTGGACGCCCTCAGGCGGCGACCTGATGTTCGTCGAGGCCGAGCGCATGCCCGGCACTGGCAAGGTGCACCTCACCGGGAGCGTCGGCGGCATCATGAAGGAGTCGGTCGCGACCGCCTTCACCTACATCCGCGCGCGCGCGGACAAGCTCGGCCTGCCCGAGGACTTCCTGACCAAGATCGACGTGCACATCCACCTGCCCCAGGGTGCGGTGCCCAAGGACGGCGCCGCGGCGGGCATCGCGATCTTCGTCGCGCTCTCGTCGATGCTGACGCGTATGCGGGTGCGCCCCGATGTCGCCATGAGCGGCGAGGTCACGCTCCGCGGCACGGTGCTGAAGGTGACCGGGATCAAGGCCAAGTGCCTCGCCGCGCACCGCGCCGGCATCAAGCACGTCATCCTGCCGAAGCGAAACGAGCCCGACATGGACGAGGTGCCGGAGCAGATCCGCAAGGGCCTCATCATCCACTTCGTCTCGAAGGTGGACGAGGTGCTCGAGCTGGCGCTCGACCTGGACACGGCGGAAAACGCGCAGGCACCCGCGGCGCCTCCTGCGTGAGCGCCGGGGACCGACTGGGTTGATGCGCGAGGCACTCGGCCCGACGAGCGCGCGGGTCGCGCTGATCGTCTCCGCAATCGCGGGCCTGGGCATGTGCGTCTCGCCCCTCACCGGCGTTCACGGTGTGGAGAGTGGGCTGGTGCTCGGCGTTCTGTTGCCGCCCTTCGTCGCGGTGGCCGCCGCCCGCCTGGTGGTCGCGCGGCGTCGGCGCGGGGCGGCGATCGCCGCCGGCTCCGCGATGTTGGTCGCGCTGAAGATGGCGACCTTCGTGGTGGGCGCGCCCATCCTGATCCTCTGGCTCGACGCGCTGCTGAGGATCAAGCAGTGCACGCCGGGCATGGGCGTCGCGTTCATGCTCCTCGGTCCGGTCCTCGGCTGCTACGCCGCCGCGATCCTCGGAACGCTCCCGGCGATCCTGCTCCGCCAGCCCCGTCTCGCCACGGCGTTGGCCCTCGCCCTGCCCCTCGCGGCGGTCGCCACCGGCCTCTATCGCTTCTGGAGCTCCCCGGCGATCTTCGTCTACGGCCTCTTCGCCGGTTGGTTTCCCGGCACGATCTACGACGAAGGCACGAGCATCCCGCTCGCCTACGTCACCTTTCGCGCCGGCACGCTCGCGCTGCTCGCGGGGACCTTCCTACTGGTGCACCTGGGCACCTCGAAGATCGACGGGCGCCCCGCCCTCGGCGGCCTCTTGCGCGCGCCCCTGGCCACGGCACTCGGCCTCGCGCTTCTCACTGGCGCGGCGCTGGTGCACTTCTACGGAGAAGAGCTCGGGCATCGCTCCTCTGCCCGCTTCATCGCGGAAGAGCTAGGCGCGACCGAGCGCGGCGAGCGCTGCATCGTGCACGCACCGCGGGAGATGCGGCGCGAAGAGCTCACGCGCCTCGTTGCGGACTGCGACTTTCGCGTCACCGAGGCCGAAGAGACCCTGGGCGTTCATCAACGCGAGATGGTCACCGCCTTCTTCTTCCGCAACCAGGAGGAGAAGCGTCGCTACATGGGCGCGGGGCGCACCTACATCGCGGAACCGTGGCGGAACGAGGTCTATCTCCAGCTCTCGGGCTGGCCGCATCCCGTGCTCTTTCACGAGATCACGCACGTGGTGGCGGGCCAGACGGCCTCCGGTCCGTTCCGCGTCGGCGGGCAGCTCGGCGGCTATCTGCCGGACCCGTCGCTCATCGAAGGAGTCGCGGTCGCCGTCGCTTGGGACGAGCGCGACGGCCTCACGCCCCACCAGTGGGCCAAGGCGATGGTCGAGCTGGATCTGATGCCGCCGCTCTCGGCGGTCTTCGGGCTGTCGTTCCTGGGGCAGCCCGCGAGCAACGCGTACACCGTGTCCGGCTCCTTCGTCCGCTACCTCCTCGAGGAGCACGGCGCGGAGGTGGTGCGAGAGGCGTACCGCACGGGCGACATCGAAGCCGCCGTGGGCGTCCCCCTCCCCGAGCTCGAACGCGGGTGGCGCGCGCGCCTCGACGAGGAGCCGCTTCCCGACGAAGCGCTGGCGCTCGCGCGCGTTCGCTTCGAGCGGGTGAGCATCTTCTCCGCGGTGTGCCCCCACGAGGTCGCCCGACTGAAGCAACGACTCGGAGAGGATCTCGCAGCCGGCGACGCCCCGGCGGCGGTGACCACCTGTGAGGAGCTCCTCGCGATCGATCCCGGCGACGTCGCGACGCGGGCCCGATATGCAGGCGCGCTCGCTCGCGACGGTCGCGACGCCGACGCCGACGCCACGCTCCGGTCCCTCGAAGGGGACCCGCCGGCGCCCGAGCCCTACATCGTCCTCGGCACCGAATCGGTGGCCGACGCCGCGTGGATCGAAGGGCGCCGAGAAGAAGCCGCCGCGCTCTATCGCTCCCTGTTGAACCGGCCCCAGGCCGAGGACGCGCGCCGCAACCTCGAAGTGAAGCTCATCGCTGCCGCGGAGATGCCCGAAGCGGACGGCCGGCGGATCCTCGACATGCTCGTCGGACACGATGGCGTCCCGGCCGATCGCGCCGTCGCCGTCTCCCAGGACCGCGAGCTGAGCGCGAGCCGCCTCGACGGGCTCGGCCCCTACCTCGAAGCGCGACAGCTCATGGCGAGCGGGCGCTACGATCTGGCGCTGCCGCGGATCGAGGACGCCGAAGCGCGCGGGCTGCCTACCGAGCTCCTCCGCCGCGAGTCGAAGCGCATGCTGATCACCGCGCTGTTCGCCGAGGGCGACCTCGAACGGGCCCGATCCGTGGTCCTGGCCTTTCACGCGCGCAGCGACGCGACGGTCGGCGATCAGGTCCACGCCGACGACTGGCTCGCGCGGATCGATTTCACGGAAGCGCGATAGCGCGAGCGCCGCTGCTCGATCCGTCGTTGTCTATCGACGCTCGGTGTGGTCCTCTCGAGGTGGATTGGCTCCTCTCTGCCGGCGCTCCTTCGCTCTCCTCGTGGCCGTGCTCGCGACCACGGTGGGGTGCTCGGACGATGCGGGAGACGGTGACGGCGGCACGGATGCAGGCGATGGAGGCGGTGATACCTCGCCTGCCGCCGCACCCTCCCTCCCCGCCATGACGCCTTGTCCCAGCGGGTGGACGGAGTCGACGGTGGGTGAGGCCCTGACGATCTGCCTGCCCTTCGGCGGAGGCGGGCCCGCCGATTGCCCAGCCGGTCAAATGCAATCACCCGGCGCCACCGGATGCGAGGACATCGGCACCGCCTGCCCGGCCGACGGATGGGCGCCCGATCTGCCGACGGATGGGACGGTCGTGTACGTGCGCGCCGGCGCCACCGGAGGCGACGGGACCCGCGCAAACCCCTTCGGCAGCATCTGGGACGGCCTCGCTGCAGCGTCCGGCGGAGTGGTCGCCCTCGCGGCGGGGCACTACGACGAGGCGGTCTACCTCGACGACGGCGCGACCCTTTGGGGAGCGTGCGTGCGCGACACCGTGCTCACCACCACCGCGCCGCTCGACGTCCCCACCCTGCTCATTCGCGGCGCGGGGGGCGGCCTCCGCAACATCACCATCGGCGAGGCCGACAAGCTCGGCGTCCACGTCCTCGAAGGCACCGGCGTCCTCGAAAACGTCGAGATTCACGACGCACAGGGCTTCGGCTTGCTGGTGAGCTACGGCGAGCTTCAGGGTCATCGCATCGCCGTCCGCGACATGCGGAGCGATCCCATGACCGGGCTCGGGCGGGGCCTCCAGGTCGAGTACGGCGCCAACGCCATGATCGACGGGTTGGTCATCGAGCGGGTGATCGCCACCGGGATCTGGATCGGAAACGAAGGGACGCGAGCGAGTCTCACGGACGTCTCGGTTCGAGATGTCAGCCCCTACGAGGAGACGGCGCGCGCCGGGCGCTTCGGCCGAGGGCTCGAGATGAGCGAAGGCGCGGAGGTGACGGTCGAGCGGGCGTTCATCGGCCATGTCCACGAAGTGGGCGCCGGTGTGGAAGGGACGGCGGCGGTCTTGCATCTACGGGACGCGCGGATCGAGGACGTGCAGTCACGCATGGTCGACCAGCTGAGCGGCCGCAGTCTTTCGTCGCAGCTCGGAGGGCGACTGGAGCTCGAGCGCGTGAGCGTGGCGCGCTCCCGCGTCTGCGGCGCGTCCGCGCACGGACCAGACGCCCAGATCAGCTTCGCAGACGTCGTGATCGACGGAGTGAGCGGCGCCGATCTGGATGGCTCCTCCTCGCGCGCGATCGAGGCCTTCGAAGCCAGCGAGCTCACCGGAGCCCGGGTGGCGGTCGTCGACGGGGGCGGCTTCGGGCTGTTGATCGGGGACGAAGGAAGCCAGGCCACGCTCGAGGACCTGGTGTTTCAGGGCCTCGCAGGCGACGGCGCCTCCGGCGCCTGGGGCCACGGCGTGCATGCCCAGACGGGGGCGAGCGTCGAGCTCGACCGCGTGCGTGTGCAGAGGGCGCATGGCTTCGGCGCTCTCGCGACCTCGCGCGCCACGCTCACCGTGAACGACCTACGCGTCGACCAGATCGATCCGTGGACGTGCGCGGAAGACGGTTGTACGGACGGCGCCAGCTTCGCTCACGGCGCCGCGGCCTACACCGGTGCAACCCTTCGGCTGAGCGCTTTCGACATCCGAGGCGCAGCGCTTTGTGGCCTCTACGTCGGAGAAGGCGCGGACGCCGACGCTTCGACGGGCGTGGTGGGTTCGTGTGAGATCGGCGCGTGCGTCGCGGAGCCGTCCTTCGACACCGGGCGAATTTCCGACGGGGTTCAGTACGTCGACAACGGCTCGAACCTCGACGCCCGCAGCCTGCCCGTCCCCGAGCCGGCCGAGGACCTGGGCGCGATCTGAGAGGGCTCGGCCGCCGCTACTCCTGCCACCCGTCGAGCGGTTCGAGCGCGGTGGTGGTGTCGACGTGGATCACCGCGTCGAACTGCGCCGGGAGCTCGGAGGAGAAGTAGTGACTCTGGCGCTCGGTGTCGGGCCGGTAGACGACGCCGATCGCGCGCGCGAGGCGCGGCTCTTCGAGGGCCCGAGCCACGGCAGGGTCCCGGAGGTCGAGGGCGTAGGTGCCGCCGCCGACGTCGTGGAGGACGCCCTCGTAGCTGTCGTCACGACCTGGGTTCACTTGCTTCTTGTGCGCGGGCTCGTACCACTCCGACGCCGCGGTCACCTCGCCGGTGTAAGTGCTGAAGCCGATGTTGAAGACCTGCTTGTCGCCGTAGTGTTCTTTCAGGAGCTGGCCGAGGTTCACCTGACCGCGGAGGCTCGCGTCGGTGGCGCGCGCGTCGCCCAGGTGCGAGTTGTGCGCCCATATCGCGAGGCGGGGCGTGCCGCGCGAGGCCGCGTAGTGCGCGCGGATGGCGTCGACGGCCTCGGCCATGTGGCGGTCGCGGACGTTCCACGACGGCTCGCCCTCGACGGTGCGGTAGCGTGCGGCGTCGCGCACGACGCGGGCGTTCTCGACCTGGTCGAGGGTCGCACCGGAGCGCTCGAGCTCGGTCACCTCAGCGGCGAGGTCGCGGGAACAGGCCTCCATCTTGCCCTCGCGCTCGTTTTCGCGAACGTGTCCGCCCGGAGACACACCAGGGCCGACGAAGCAGTCGAGGCGCGCGCGGGCGCGGGCGGCGGCGTCCGGGGGGAGCGACCGGAACAGCGCGGCAGCGGACTGCTGGGGGCTGTAGAGATCGAGTCCGTAGAAGCCGACCCTCTGCTCGGCCGGGAGTCCTTCGTTGTACTGGCGCAGCCACTCGATGAAGTCGACCACCGCCTCGTTGCGCCACATCCAGAGCGGGAAACGCCGAAACTCGGCGAGCGAGTGATGCGCGCTCAGATCCCCGGAGAGCCCGCGGACGTAACGATCCACGCGGGCCACGCTCGACCAGTCACCTTCGATCAACACGGCGTCGAGGCCGCTCTCGAAGATGAGGCGCTTGGTGAGCTCGGCACGCAAGCGATAGAACTCCTCGGTGCCGTGCGAGGCCTCGCCGATCAGCACGAAGGGCGCGTCGCCGACCCACGCGATCACCTGTCCGAGGTCGTCCGGCGATTCGATCGGCCGCGCGGCCGCGCGCAGCACTTCGATCTCGTCCTGCGCGGCTTCGCTGCGGCTCGGTTCATGGGCCGGGCGGTCGCCCATGGCGGTCCCGCAACCCACCAGCGTGAGGGTGGCGACGGACGCGAAGACCGCCCCGACACGGGCGAATCGAGCGCGGGCGCAACTCTGCATGGAGAGCAACATCACCAGCGGATCGCTGCACGCCCATTACATCTCTGAAAGGGACCTGAGATGCTGGATGAAGTGGAGCGAACGAACACCGTCGTGATCGGGGCGAGCGCCGCGGGTCTCGCGACCTCGGCTTGCCTGAAGCACGAAGGCGTCGAGCACGTACTGCTCGAGAAGACGGAGGTCGTCGGAACCGCGTGGCGGCATCACTACCGACGTCTGCACCTGCACACCACCAAGGGCCTGTCGGCGCTTCCCTTCATGCCCTGGCCAGCTGACGCGCCGCGCTATCCGCCGCGGGAGCAGGTGGTCGCGTACCTCGAGCGGTACGCGCGGGTGCAGGGCCTCGCGCCGCGCTTCGGGCACGAGGTCACCTCGGTGCGGCGCGACGGCGATGGCTTCGAGGTGGAGACGTCCCAGGGCTCCTTTGCAGCGACGAACGTCGTCTTCGCCACCGGCTACACCCGCGTCCCCCACGTGCCGAGCTGGCCGAAGATGGAGAGCTTTCGCGGCGAGATCGTTCACAGCTCGAAATACGCGGACGGTGAGCGGTGGCGCGGCGAGCGAGTGCTGGTGGTGGGCTTCGGCAACTCGGGTGGTGAGATCGCGATCGATCTCCACGAACACGGCGCGCGCCCCACGATCTCGGTACGGAGCCGGGTGAACGTGGTGCCGCGGGATTTCTTCGGCGTGCCCGTGCTCGGCGTCGGCATCGCGATGAGCGTCCTACCCATGCGCGTCGCGGACTTCCTTTCGAAACCGCTGGTACGAGCGTTCGTCGGCGACATCGAGAAGCTGGGCTTGAGGAAGCTCCCCTACGGCCCGAACACCCAGATCCGCCGCGACGGCCGCATCCCCCTCCTCGACATCGGCACCATCGCACTCATCCGCGAAGGTCACATCACCGTGCGCCAGGGGATCGAGTCTTTCACCGAGAACGGCGTACGTTTCGTCGACGGCGTGACAGACGAGTTCGCCGCGGTGGTGCTCGCGACCGGCTACCAGCCGAAGATCACCGACATGCTCGCGGGCGAAGACCAGGTCTGTGACGAGCGCGGGAACCCGAAGAAGAGCGGCTGCGCAGCCGCCCCGGGGCTCTACTTCTGCGGCTTCTACGTCGCGCCCACCGGTATGCTGCGCGAGATCGGGATCGAAGCGCGGCGGATCGCGGCCGAGATTGCGGCCTGAGTCGGTTGTGCGCCATCGACACGTGCATCGCTGATCCGTAGCATCAGCGCTCGATGTCCCGCCCTTTGGCCATGTGGCTCGCTTGCTTCGCCCTCGCGTGTGGCGGATCTCACGCGCAGCCCGCGGGACCGGCCCCTGACGACGCGGTCGAAGCGGCGAACACGCAAACCACTTCGGAGCCCGCATCGGGTTCGGAGACGGAGACCGAGGCTGGGTCGGAGATGGAGACGCCCCCGGCGGCTCGGACGGCGGTGGAGGAATCCGATCCAGCGATCGACTTCCGGGCGGTCTACCGAGACGGGCGCGGCCACCTCTACGTCACGGTAGAGGGCGGAGAGGCGCCCGATCAGGGAGCGGAACTGCTCGCGAGCTGCGCGCCCGACCGATGTGGCTTTCAGCTCTTCGTCGCGCCACGCGACGCGGCGGATACGAGCGGCGAGCCCATCTTCGTCGTCCGACCCAACGGCGCGGTCTGTGAAGGAACGACGGGCCAGCCCGTGTTCGTGGGGCTGGTGGATACGCTCGACGCATCTGGGCCCGTGACACGCGACGACGCCGAGTGGGTCCCCGCGGTGGGCGTCGAAGGATGCGAGGGGGGCGAGGAGGCCGTCCGTTTCGGGATCTTTGCCAGGGGCGACGCGCGACCGCGGGAGCTGCTCGTTCGCGAGCCGACCGCCGAAGAGGAAGCGCTCATCCACCGGGACCGCGACCGCCCGACTCCGCGGGGCAAGCGAATCGAGACCGTCGCCTGGCGCCAGGGGGAACGCCTCTACGTTCGGCTGCGCACGTGTCCGCGTCGAGGGCCGTGCGAGACCAACGACGAGTCTTTCGAGGTATTCGACGCGGGGCAACCGATCGAGGACGAAGAGATGGAGCTCTCGTTCGGCGATACGTGCTGCGAACGGATCACCGGGCTGGTCGACCTCGACGGCGATCAGTCACCCGACGTGATCACGCGCCACGCCTACCCGATCGACGCCTCCGGGGTCACCCTCGGCGTGTCGTGGGGCAGGCACGGTGGCTTCGACGCCCGGCTCCCCTCGGCGTACCCGGAGGACTGATCGAAAACGCCCGCGGTGAGAGGCTCACCCCGGGCGCGTTCGTCGAAACGGTCGCCGCGGCTTCCAACGCTTCCCAGGCAGAAGGCTGATCAAGGAGTGCTAATCGGTGGTTCGACGCAGCTGGTCGAGGTCCAGCTCGTAGCGCTTCGCGAGACGACGGACCTGCGAGCGCGAGGTGCCGAGCTCGCGCGCCACCTGGCTGACGTTGCCGTCGTGCTTCTTCATGAGCGCGACGAAATCGGGCTCCGAGGGAGAGACCGACGGAGGGCGGGAGCTCGTCCTCTCGGGCTCGCGGACACTGGCCGGCAGGTGCGCCACGTCGATCGCCTCCTCGCCTGCCACCACCGCAGCGCTCATCAGCGCGTGCTCGAGCTCGCGCACGTTGCGCGGCCACGCGTACTCGAAGAGGAGCATCGCCGCCTCTTCCGTGAGCGTCGTCTGAGTGAGCCCTTTGCGTTCGAGGATGTTGCCCACCAACAGGCCCAGATCCTCGCGCCGCTCGCGCAGCGGGGGCAGATGCACTTCGTAGCCGGCGACGCGGCCGTAGAGGTCCTCCCGGAAGCTGCCCTCCTCGACGAGCTCGGGCAGGTCGCGGTGAGTCGCGGCCACCAGCTTGATGTCCACCGGCACCGGCTTGTCGCCGCCCACCGGCATGACCTCGCTCTCCTGCAGAACGCGGAGGAAGGCGGCCTGTGCCTCGAGGGGAAGCTCGGCGATCTCGTCGAGAAAGAGCGTGCCACCGTCGGCGCTCCGCACCAGGCCGGCGCGATTTTCGGTCGCCCCGGAGTACGCACCCTTCTTGGCGCCGAAGAGCTCGCTGCTGATGAGCGTGGGAGGCAGGGCCCCGCAGTTGACGGCCACGAAGGGTCCGCTGCGTCCGGTCATCCGGTGGATGGCTTGAGCCACCAGCTCCTTGCCGGTCCCCGTCTCGCCGTGCACCAGGATCGGGATCTGCGAGGGGGCCACGCGCGACAGGCGCCCGAGCTCGCTCGCGAAGCGCGTGTGCAGGGTGGTGGTCGCGGCGTCCTCCACCTTGGTGCCGGAGAGATCCAGGTCGGGCTCGTCCTCGAAGACCGGGACGTCGGCGCGAAAGAGGAAGACGGTCTTGCCGCTCACCAGGATGTCGCCGTCCTCGAGGTTGGCGCGCTTGAGCGGTGCGCCGTTGAGCTTGGTTCCGTTCTTGGACCCGGCGTCCTCCGCGACCCATGTGCCGGCCACGTGCTCCAGATGGAAGTGGGCGCCCGACATGAAGTTGTCCGGGACACGGATGTTGAGGGTGGTCGCTTTGCCCTTGCTGTCGCGCTCGCAGCTCCGCTCCTCACCGCGTCCGACGAAGACGTGCCGGACGAAGGCGAGGGCGAACCCGGCGGGTCGATCGGTGGGGCGCGCGAGGTTCATCGCGAGGACCAGCTGCCCACCGCGGAGCACGGCCCGATCCCCTTCGAGGGTCACTTTGCCACTGCTGGAGCTGAGGGTCTCCGTCACCGCCCGCATCATACACGAGCGGCGCCCGGGTGAGTCAGAGCCCGAGGCGGTTCGCGAGCGCGCGCGCGTGGTCGATCTCGTGGAGCATCCCCAGCCGCCGCGCCTCCTCCTCCGCCCGGGCGAAGCCCCGTCGCGCGCGCCACTTTCGGCCCTCGAGGAGGTCGAGGCCCGCCCGCGCGGCGAAGGCGCGGGGACGACCGATGGCGAAGAGGGAGGCGTATCGCGTCAGCGAGCCGACGGCGCGCTTCGCGCGCGCCACCGACAGGCGCCGAACCGGCTCGAAGAGCGCGAGTCGCACGTTGGCGATGCCGGCGAAGCCTTCGAGCAGGTAATGAGACGTGGGCACCGACATGTTCGCCATCAACGTCTCGGCGCGCGCGGCCGAGAGCTCGGCGCCGGCGACGTCGCCCGCTTCGAGGAGGATGCTGGCCCTGAGGCCGTGAAGACGTAGCCACTCGAGGGGTGGCCCCGACACCGAGAGCAGCTCCTCGGCCTGGCGAAGGAGCGTCTCCGCGTCCGCGTACTGTCCGCGCCGGTAGAGCACCACCGAGCGCCCGACGGCGGCCCACACGCGATGCTGCTGGTTGTCGTATCGACGTCCCGAGTCCCCCACCGAGCGAAAGAGCTCGTCGGCGCGGTCGAGGTCGTTCCGGTAGAGCGCCGACAGCCCGAGCACCGTGAGGCTCTCGCCGTGGTAGCGGGGGTCGGTGATGCGCAGGCTGAGAATCGGCGGCGCGCCCGAGGTCGGTCTCGACGCGCGTGAAGGCGCCGGTGCCGAGCCTGTAGACGCTGCTGATGAAGAGCACATAGGCCTCGGTCGCGGGATCTCCCACCGCGGACGCGGTCGAAGAGGCGAGGCGCGCGTAGTGTTCGGCGACGCGGTGCACGGGGATGCTTCCGGCGGCGAGGCCCACGATCGCGTAGCAGCGGGCGAGCTCGATGGAGGGGCCGGCGCGCTCGGCGAAGTTGAGCGCGTGAAGCGCGGAGAAGACCATCCGCCCGACGTCGTTCTCGAACCAGTGGGTCTCCACCAGGCGCTGATAGGTCCGCGTGGTGCGCAGGAGCTGGGCGCGCTCACCCGGTCGCTCGATCATCGTCTGGGGCAACAGGCGGTGGCCCATCTGCCGACTCAACTGTGCCGCGAGCCCAGCCGCGATGCGCGGTTTGTCGTCGGCCACCGGCAGCCCATCGAGCTCGAGGGAGCGCACCAGGCGCTCCTTGCCGCGCTGCACGTCGCCGAGGCCGAGCAGGGCCTCGCCCAGGCCGTGCTCCCACTCGGTCCGCCGCATGTCGGAGAAGTCGCCCACCGACAGCAGCTGCTCGTAGCCTTCTGCGGCCGCGCCGTACGCGCTGCGGCTCAACGCCTCGGCGCTTCCGTGATGCAGCGCTTCGACGGCGCGCTTCGGCAGCCCCGCCCGTGTGTAGTGGTGGGCGATGGCGGCGTAGGGGATGGGCCCATCGGCCGAACCCTCCCCTTCGAGGAGCTCCGCGACCCGGCGGTGGAGGTCGGGGAGCTCCGCCTCATCAATCGCCCCGTAGGCGACCTCGCGGAGCTTGTCGTGGGTGAAGCGCACCCGCCCTGGCCCCGCGTCCTCGAGGACCTGCCGGCGCACGAGCTCCTCGATGGCGTCGAAGGCCCGGCTCTCGTCGCGGGTGCTGACGCGGAGGAGCAGCTCCACGTCGACCACCCGGCCGATGACCGCACCGGCGGAGAGAAGCGCGCCGGCGTCGGCGGAGAGGTTCTCCAATCGGCGATGCACCAGCTCCCGGAGCACCTTCGGCAGGGGCAGCTCGAGCTCGGGCGCGTCGGCCACCGACTCGCGCAGCTTCCAGCTCCCGGACGCATCGCGGGATAGCAGCTCGGCTTCGAGAGCGGCGCGCAGGTACTCGGCGACGAAGAAGGGATTGCCCTCGGCGTGCTTCGCCACATACGCGCCGAGGTGGGCCGGCCCCTCGTCGGCGAGCATGTCGCTCACCATCGCCGCGACATCGTCGTCGTCGAGGCGTTCGAGCAACAGATGTGCGGTATCGGTGCTTCGAAGAAGCGACTCGAGAGCGGCGTGCGCTTCCTCGGTCCGGTAGGTCGCCATCAACAGGATGGGGCTGGTCCCGACTTGTCGCGCGAGAAATGCGAGCAGGTCGAGGCTGAGGCGGTCGGCGTATTGGAGATCGTCGAGGATCAAGAGCAGGGGCGCGTCCTCAGCGAGCCGCGTCAGGACCTCGCTCATGGCCCGGAACACGCGCAGCTTCGCATCGGCTGTGGGTAGCGGCGGCGGATCCGGCATCGCCTCCACCCCCGGCAGAGCCGCGAGGGTCGGCTCGTAGGGCGCGAGGATCTTGGCGCCCTCACCGAAGAGCTGTGCGGTGAGCGCCTCCCCTCCGGCGCGGCACCGATCCGCGAGCTGCGCGAGCGGTTTTTGAAATGCGCCGAGGGCGCCGCCCCCCTCTGCGCGACACTCGCCGGAGTAGACGCGGAAGCCGCTCCGCGCCGCGCGCAGCCCCATCTCGTTGACGAGCCGCGTCTTGCCGATGCCGCTCTCCCCGCCGACCAGCAGGAGCGATCCAGCGGAGGCGCGCGCGCGTCCGAGCGCGGCCTCGATGCGCTCCACCTGCGGCCGGCGTCCCACGAAGCCCGGCCGATAGAGGTAGGCGCGCGAGGTGGGAAGAGCACGTCGGAGCGGCCGGGCCCCCATCTCGCCCAGGGCGCGCGCGACGTCGTCGGCGTGACCGAGCCGATGACGCGGCTCCTTTTCGAGCAGGGCGAGGACCAGGGCGTCGAATGCGGGCGGGAGCCCGGCCGCCAGGCTGGAGGGCGGGGTCGGGGTGGACTCGAGATGGCCGCGAAGCACCGCCGACTTGGTGAAGGCGGCGAAGGGCGTCCGGCCGGTGGCCATCTCGTAGAGGATGCAGCCGAGGGCGTAGAGGTCGGAGCGGGCGTCCACCGCGTCTCCCCGGATCGCCTCGGGCGACACGTAGGCGGCGGTTCCCGACAGGTCCGGGCGCACCTCGAGGGCTTCACGACTCGTGCGCCGCGAGACGCTGGCCAGACCAAAGTCGACGAGCACCGGGCTGTCGTCGTCGCGAAGCACGATGTTGTCGGGCTTGAGGTCGCGATGAACGAGCCCTTCGCCATGCAGGTAGGCGAGCCCCGGACAGATCGCGCGGGCGAGGGTGATCAGCGCCTCGAACTCCAGGCGCTTGCCAGCGACATCCGCTCCGCCCCCATCCGCGTCCTCCGCGGAGCCCAGATCACCAGTCGAAGAGCGGGGCTTCTGCGCGAGCTGAGCGAGGGTCGTGCCCTCGATGAGCTCCATCGCATACCAGGGCAGGCCGTCCTCCACCCCATCGGCGACGATCCGAACGATACCCGGATGACGGATCCGCGAGAGCGCGCGCACCTCACGGCGAATGCTCTGCACCACCTTCTCGTTGGCCGCGCTCACGGTCTTGACGGCGACCTGCTCTGTGCTCTCGACGTGCACCGCGCGATAGATGGTCGCCATGCCCCCGCGACCGAGGGGCGCGATCACTCGGTAGGGGCCGAAGGTGCGCGCGGAGGATGGCGACGGCCTCTCGACTTCGATTCGCATGCGGGCGTGGACCAATGGTCCAGCGCTGGACCGCCCTGGTCCAGGGTGAACTGCGCGGTCCACGCCGGTTTTTTCGGTGTTTCTGGGTCCTCGGCGCTTCGGCACGGGCCGTGCTGAAGCTCCCTGTCATCACGCCACACGGCGAAGGGAGAAATGACGATGGGACGGAACTTCGGGATTTGTTTGGCTGCGCTTCTGGTGATCGGTGGGCTCGGGTGTGGCAACGACACGCGTCCAACGGGGAGCACGGGTGGCGACCCGCTCTACGACGACGCGGGCACCATGGGCGACGACGCCAGCACCACGCCCGATCCCATGATGATGGGCACCGCGGACGGTGGCACCACGCTTCCGGGAGACGACGCGGCCATGCCCGACCCCATGTGTGAGGCGGACGGCACGGTCTGTAGCATCGACGAGGACTGTTGTTCCGGCTATTGCAACAGCTCGAATGCCTGCGCTCCGTCCCGGGCACTTCCCGCGTGCTTCGCAGATAGCAGCGCCTGCGCCGCGAACGACGACTGCTGCAGCGGAAACTGCAACAGCTCGAACGTCTGCGCCCCGGCCCGCGCCGCGCTCTGCGGCGACACTGGCGCATCGTGCAGCGCCGGCAGCGACTGCTGCAGCGGCTACTGCAACAGCTCGAACGAGTGTGCACCGGCCCGCGCCTCGGCCTGCGGCGACACCGGCGCATCGTGCCGCGCCGGCAGCGACTGCTGCAGCGGCTACTGCAACAGCTCGAACGAGTGTGCACCGGCCCGCGCCTCGGCCTGCGGCGACACCGGCGCCTCCTGCGGCGCCGGCAGCGACTGCTGCAGCGGCTACTGCAACAGCTCGAACGAGTGTGCACCGGCCCGCGCTCCGGCCTGCGGCGACACCGGCGCCTCCTGCGGCGCCGGCAGCGACTGCTGCAGCGGCTACTGCAACAGCTCGGACCAGTGCGCTCCGGCCCGCGCCTGAGTCGCGCGCGATCGCCACGAAGAAAGGCCCCGCCGTCGCGAGACGGTGGGGCCTTCGTGCGTCTGCTAACATCGGGTCCGTGGCTTTTCGCATCCTCGTCGCCTGGGTCTCGGCGCTGGCACTCTTCGGATGCGGCGACGATGGGTCCGCCACTACCGACAGCGGCGTGGGCCCCACGATGGATTCGACGGTGGCGGATGGCGGTGCCTGTCCAACCGCGGGCCAGACGCGCTGCGACGGAGTCTGCACGACGCTCTCCACCGACCCGGCCAACTGTGGCGCCTGCGGCACCGCCTGCGCCGACGGCCAGGTCTGCGATCTCGGTGTGTGCGCCTCGGCCTGCTCTCCGCGGCTGACCGACTGTGGCGACGCGTGCGTCAACCCCGACAGCGATCCGGAGAATTGCGGCGCCTGCAGAGTGGCCTGCGCCACCAACCAGACCTGCTCCGACGGAATCTGCATCTGCGACACGGACCTCAGCGACTGTGGCAGCGGCTGCGTGGATCTCCGCTCCGATCCGGCCAACTGCGGCGCGTGTGCCATGGCCTGCCCCGCGGGCGAGGTCTGCACGGCGGGGCTGTGCGCCTCGAGCTGCGGCATGACCCTCACCGAGTGCGAGGGCGCCTGCGTCGACGTCTCGAACAACCCCTACCACTGCGGCGGCTGCTCGATGGCGTGCGCGAGCGGGCGGTACTGCTCTGATGGCGCGTGCGTCTGTCCGGGCACGCTTTCGCCGTGCGGCGCGAGTGGATGCGTCGACACCAGCACAGACGCCGCGAACTGTGGTGGATGCGGTGTGGCGTGCGCCTCGGGAGAGCTCTGCGCGGACGGAACCTGTCAGCCCGCATGTCCGGCAGGGCTCACGGCCTGCGGCGCGAGCTGCGTCGACACTGCGACGAGCAACTCACACTGCGGCGACTGCGGCGTGGTGTGCGCTGGCGGGCGCACCTGCCAGGACGGCGTCTGCCGTTGCCCGAGCGGCGAGACGCTCTGCCGCGGGCGCTGCACCGACGCGGCGACCGATCCCGCGAACTGCGGCGCCTGCCGCAACGCCTGCGCGGCAGCAGAGACCTGCGATGGCGGCGCTTGCGTACCCACATGCGCGGCGGGTCTCTTGCTCTGCGCCGGCACCTGCGTCGACCCGATGACCGACGACGCCAACTGCGGCGGCTGCACGATGGCCTGCGCGGGTGGTCGGGTGTGCACCTCGGGCGCCTGCGAGTGCCCGATGGGACAGCTCCTCTGCGGCGACACCTGCGTCGACCCGATGACCGACGGCGCAAACTGCGGCGGCTGCGGCAACGACTGTGGCCCCCTCGCCACCTGCGTCGCCGGCCTCTGCGACTGCCCCGCCACCACGTGCGGCACCGAGTGCGTCGACCTCGACACCGACACGGCCCACTGCGGCGCCTGCGACACCATGTGCGCTGCCGGTCAACGCTGCCAACGCGGCCGCTGCCGGTAGCGTCGAACACCCTCCCACTGGTCGTCTCACGCAGGGAGTACGTTCAGCCGCCCTCCGCCAGCCCAAGGCCAAGGCCAAGGCCAAGGCCAAGGGGGCCTGAGCCCTCCTCACCAATTTCTCCGGTCATTGGTGGCGAAGCCGGCGAATGGCGCGCCGACTAACTACCTTCTTGGAGTACGACGAACCTGAGGTTCTTGAACTCACTCTGACCGAGCGTATAGATGACCTCGGTCAGGGTTCGGAACGGGGTTCGTTCGTCCGCGATGATCTGGACCTCGCCGCGGAACGGCTGGCCGCGCTGCTGAGCGATCATCTTGAGGCGATCGCGGTGCTGCTGGAGCTCGCGATGCAGGCGCGTGATCAGGAAGCCGGTACCGCCACCCTGCTTGTCGCCGGGGTCGACCTGCCCGTTACGAAGGGTGACGACCTGATTCGCCTCGACCAGGATCGAGATCCGCGAGATCTTCACCACCAGGGCGTCGAGCTTCTCGGTCTCCGAGGTCGAGTAGGGCAGGCGCAGCTCGTCCGACTGCACCGTGTCCGCGCTGGTCGCAGCGAATTGCATGATGAGGAAGACGAGCAGGATCGTCATCATGTCCATCATCGGATAGATGTTGAGATGGTTCTCCTGGTCGGGGTCCATCTTGCGGAGCTTGCGCCGAATGATGGACTTCACCTGCCCCATCGTGGCGACGGGCTCGTCGTGTCCGCCTTGTGTATCCGGGCCGGCCATCAGCGCACACCCGCGGAGATCAGCACCTCGGGGAAGAGCTCCTCGGTGTCTTTCTCACGAATCGCGTCCATCGCCTGCACGAGGTAGCGGTACTGGATGAGCGGGTCGGCGGTGACCGTGACCTGTCGCTCCTCCGGGAACTGCTCCTTCACCTTCGCGACGCACGCGGTCAGGCCCGCCCAATCATAGTCGTTGCCGTTCTTCGGCACCGTGATGACGTTGCCCGAGCCGACGGTGTCGCAGCCCGGTGCGAGCTTGCCGCCCGAGCCGGTGACGATGACGCCCTGCTCGACGATCGTGACGTTGAGGTTCAGCGTCGCCTCGGGGTTCGAGCTGCGTCCACCGACGCCGCGCCGATACTCCGGGAGCTGAGAATCGATCTGCGCAAGCGGCCACCGCGCTCATGGTGGTGACGAGCAGGAACATGATCAGGTTCACGACGATGTCGAGGAACGGAACGATGTTGAGCTCGCCGGCCATCTCGGACGGATCGAGGTCGTGAACCTTCGTGCGCTTCCGAATGTATTGACGCTGGGCTGGGGTGAGCTTCGGCCATCGTCTACCGATAACGCGTGATGCGGGCTCAGCCCTGACGGCGCAGGGCGAGCAGGTTCTCGAGCTTCATCGTGGCGCGCTCCATGTCCTGCTTCTGCTTCTTCTGCCATGCCGTGGAGGATCAGGTGGCGATCATGCAGAGCACGGCGATGCCGAGACCGAGCGCCGTGTTGTACATGGCCTCGGAGATACCGTTCGAGAGGATGCGCTGCTGTTCGGAGGGGTCGGCGAAGGCCACGGCGCCGAACGCGCGAATCAGACCCGAGATGGTGCCGAGGAGGCCGATCAGGGTCGCGATGTTCGCGAGCGACCAAAGGGCGCCGATGCGCTTCTCGAGCTCGGGCATGACCTCGCTCATGCGCTCTTCCATCGAAGCGATGACCGCCTCTTCACCACGATTCACCTGGGTGAGGCCCGCCTTGACGACCTGAAGGAGCGGCAGCGGCGCCGCCTCGCAGAGCTTGATGGCGCGATCGATGTTCCCCGCCTGCACCAGCTTCCGGATCTGCGCCATGAACTCACGGCTGTTGACCCGGTACTTGGTGAGAATGAAGACGAATCGTTCGACGATGATCGCAAGCACGAACGCCAGCACGCCGACGTTGATGAAGGTGAAGGGGGCTCCATCGAGCATGAAATGCCAAATTGCTTCCATCAGCTGAGGCTCCTTACGTCCTCTCGGTACTGGTCGTCAGATGGTCCGAATGCCGCGAAAATGCAGCGGCAATCGCCGAAAACAGGCAGGACGCTACCCTAGCGGGATTCGCCTTGTCAACGCTACGTCCAGGTCGTTCCCCGAGGGGTGACAGCGCGAGCCCCCTCCGTCTTCGGGGGTGACGTCGGGGCGGCCCCAGGGGGCCGGTGAAGGGCGATGTCGGTGGGAACTTTCTTGGCCGGATGGACACTAAAGGATCACCCTTCCGAGACGTGTGGGGGGTGTCACCGAGCCCAATGGATCAGTATTGACTTCACCATTCGGGTCGGTATCATCGCCCGGTCAAGCGAGCAGAAGGCGTAGACCCTTAGAATCACAATCAGATTCGCTACGGGATACGCTGATCGAAGGCGGTCGTCGGCACGGGATTCGGCGCCCCAAGGATCGTTTCAGGAGGACAGAGGACGATGTCGAGTATTGCGCACCACTTCGAGGAAGGCGGATGGGGATGTACGCCATCCTCTTCTGGCTGATCATCGCGATCGGCGTCATCGTCGAGCGCGCGATCTATCTGTACAAGAGCTCCATCAACAAGGACGTCTTCCTCGCGACGATGCAGAAGTGCATCCTCGCCGGAGACATCGGTCGCGCCATCAAGCTCTGCTCCGCGGCGAACGCGCCTCTCGCCCGCATCGTCAAGGCGGGCCTCATGAAGGTCAACCGCCCCGACGCCGAGGTTCAGGCTGCCATGGACGAGGCCGCTCTTCGCGAGCTTCCGAAGATCGAAGCTCGCACCCCGTACCTGGCCCTTCTCGCGAACCTCGCGATGCTCTCGGGTCTGCTCGGCACGGTCATCGGTCTCATCATCGCGTTCGGCGCGGTCGCCAACGCGGACGCGGCTCGAAGGCGCTGCTGCTCGCCGCAGGGTATCTCCGAGGCGATGAACTGCACGGCGTTCGGCCTCTTGAGCGCGATCATCGCGCTGATCGGCTTCGCCGTCGCTCAACGGCAAGACGCAGTGCCTTCTCGACGACATCAACGGCGCGACGGTCCAGGTGATGAACCTGGTCGTGAACAACCGCTCGAAGGTCAACCTTCAGGGCGCTCAGCAGGCTGATCGCCTGACCGCCTCCATCGGAGGGGCTCCAGCTGTTTCTTCGATAAGGGAGCAAACGATGGGTGGCGTAAACGTCGAAGGCGGTGGTGGCGGAAAGAAGAACGTGGACGCGGAGATCCCGCTCATCCCGTTCATCGATCTCCTCCTCTGCTGCGTCATGTTCCTTCTCGTCACGGCGGTGTGGAACCAGCTGGCGCGCATCAACGCGAACCAGCAGCAGCCCGGTCAGCAGGCCCAGGACGATCAGCCGCCGCCCGAGGAGCGGGTCAAGCTGTTCCTCCAGATCCAGAACACCGGCTACGTGCTCGCGGCGACGGCCGGAGATCGCATCACCATCGCCAAGAACGGCGAGACCTCGACATCGACGAGCTCCGCTCCAAGCTTCAGGAGCGGCGCCAGCATCGAGCCGAACCGCCGCGACATCATCGTCGCCCCCGAGGACGGGGTGCGTTACGAGGACGTCGTGTCGGCGATGGACCTGGTGGTGGGCGAAGGCTTCCACGACATGTCGCTCTCCGACGGCGCGGCACTCTGAGGACGACCCGATGCCCATTCACACGCCACATAAGGTCCTCCTTCACCACATCCCGCTGAAGTTCGTCCCGGATCGTGTCAGCGGTGGTGGACGGAAGAGCGTCGACACGTCGATCTCGCTCGTCCCGTTCATCGACTTCCTCATCGTGCTGGTCGTCTTCCTGCTGACCAACTTCAGCGCGCAGATCGTCACGGCGGCGCAGGACGATCTCCTGCGCCTGCCGGACGGCGTGAACACCGAAGCGCTGGAGGATAGCACCCATCATCGCGATCAACCCGTCAGGTCGTGATGCTCGACGGCCGCCGCATGGCGGACACGGCGTCCCTCGCCTCCTCGGCGGAGATCGACTCGCATCGAGCAGCTCGTGCAGGACCTCGAGACGCTCAAGCGCAACTGGGGCATCCTCCACCCCCAGCAGCCCTTCGCTGGTGTCGTCATCATTCAGGCCGACATCAACACGGACTACCGGGTGGTGAAGAAGGTCATGTTCTCGACGGCTCAGGCCGGCTACTCGAACGTGAGCTTCGCGGTGAACGCGACCGGCGAGTAGTTTGATGGCCCGGGGGCTGAAGGGGGCCGGCCCGAGGCCCCGGAATTAGCCTCTGCCTGATGGCCGAGGACCCACAGAAAAAGCTCGAGCCGGCCCGGCCGAGCACCGACCTCGACGAACGCGCGGCTTTCATGCCGCGTTTTCCGTGGAGGTGGGTGATTCTGGGCGTCGTGGCCGTCGGCTTCCTGGTGGGGAGCTACCTGTGGCGGCAGCACGACAAGACCGTCACCCTTCGGACGCGCATCCTCGCCAGCTATCACGGTGAGCTGAGCCCGTTCATCGAGCGGTACGAGGCCTTCCGAGAGAAGATCGATGGGCTGGTCCTGAGCGTGAAGGACAACGATCCGCCCGAGACCTACGCCGACCCCCGCCTCAACCTGAGCGCGCTGCACCAGGGTCAGGGCCTCTACCTGCGCCTCTCGCGCGAGCAGGCCCAGACCTCCGAGGGGATCGCCCTCGCCGCGAAGGATTTCCTCCGGGACGGCATCGGCCGCTGCCTCGGGATCGCTCCGACCAGCCTGCGAGGCTTCTACGAGTCGGGGGAGTTCCTCCTTCCGTCGTGGCCCGAGGAGGTGGAGACCGCGTCGCTGGCCCGCCTCGAGGTCCTCGAGGCCGATCTCACCCGCCGGGTCGATCGCGATCTGCCGGGCATCGCCACCGCGATGCAGGCTCAGTACCTGCTGGTGATCATCCAGCAGACGAACCTTCGTGCCGAGTCACCGAGCGACGTCTACATCTGGGATTTACGCGACGACAAGCTGCTCCTCAGCGTTCGTACCGAGCCGGTCGGGCGTCTGGTCCCCGTCCGCATCGCCCTTCCCGGCGTCGACGTTCCCCGCACCGCCACCCCCGAGCTGAACGACAGCATCCTGGCCACCGACTGCGGCATCGCCGCGCAGGTGAAGGCCGCCGCGGGCGAGCCCGCGATGGGATGGGGGTCGGAGGTACCGGGTGAGGACGAGGACGGTGACGAGGAGGGCGCCGGCAGCGACGAGGAGGGCGCCGGCGGCGACGAGGACGGCGCCGGCGGCGACGAAGACGGAACCGACGGCGACGACAGCGCTGCGAGCACCGCCACCACCAGCGACGAAAGCGTCGAGGACGAGGCACCCGGGGCGAACGAGTGACGCGCCTCCTCCTCCCGCTCACCTTCCTCATCGTCATCGCCGCTCCAGCCGCCGCCCAGGCGCAGTCCCCCGATCCCGAGGCGCTCGAGCTCGCGCTCCGCATCCCGATGGAGCGCTTCGACGCGATTCAGTTCATCAACGCGGCGCGTGGCGCGACCACCGGCGTGTACGAGATCTATTGCGGGGTCGACTACCTGATCCCCGACCCCGGGACCGACGGCGTGCAGGCCGGCGACGTGGGGCTGGGGATCGGCTGCTTGGTCGGCGCGACAGCGCTCCTGGTGATGACCGGCTTTCGCATCGCCGCCATGAGCGACGACTCGGAAGGGTGGGATCGGCTGAGACGATTCAGAGCCGCGCGCGCCGACGGGCTCACCCACGAAGAGCTACACGTCTTCGAGCGCGAGCTGGCAGAAGAGGCGAGCACATCCCGCCTCCGCCGCGGCTTCTCGATCGGCCTCGGAGTGGCGCTGGTGATCGCCTCGTCCATCATGATCGGCCTGACCGCGGCAGGGGAGATCGACGGCAGCGCTGGAACGAGCATCGCGGTGGGAACCGCCTCCATGGGCCTGATGAGCCTGATCGCCGCCTTCGTCGACACGCCCGCCGAGGCGGCGGAGCGCGCCTTTCGTGAAGCCCTGCACTGATCCTACTATACTGTTGAGGTGCGACCCCTCTTCGCACTCCTACTCGCGAGCCTCGCGGCGTGTTCCCTCGAGTCCACCGCCATCGCGCCGAGCAGCGATGCGTCGATGGACGCCCCCCGAACGGATTCGGGGCGTCCGGACACCACCGTCGCGCCTCCCGACGCCTGCACGCCTCGGGCGGAGAGCTGCAACGACGCCGACGACGACTGCGACGGGCTGACCGACGAGGGGTTCGACACCAGTCGCGACCCACAGAACTGTGGCTCCTGCCGCAACTTCTGTAACCCGGCCCCGGCAAACGCGGCCCCCGCCTGTGTCGACGGGCGCTGCGAACCGCGATGCGACGACGGCTTCGCGAACTGCAACGATGACCCCGGCGACGGCTGTGAAGCGTCGCTCAACCAACCCACCAGCTGTGGCTCCTGCGCCACCACCTGCAACTCCACCGCCCCGCTCTGTCAGGCCGGGAGCTGCGTGGCCATGTGCAGCGGCGGAACGATGCTGTGTGGGACGAGCTGCGCCGACCTGGGCACGGATCCCTCCAACTGCGGCTCTTGCGGCCACGACTGCCCGGCGCCGACGAACGCCACACCCACCTGCTCCGGCGGCAGCTGCGACTTCAGCTGCGACCCCGGCTTCGAAGACTGTGACGGCGACATGTCGAATGGGTGCGAGGCAGACCTGACGCTGGCGGCGACCTGTGGCACCTGCGACAACGTCTGCTCGGCCGCCCACGCCACATCGGACTGCGACGCCGGGTCGTGTGGCTACACGTGCGACATCGGCTTCGGTGATTGTGATGGGGACACGACGAACGGCTGCGAGAACGACCTCCACTCCGCGACCGATTGCGGCGCATGTGGCGTGCCTTGCGCACCGACCGGGGCGACCGGCGATTGCTCCACGGGTACCTGCGTGGTCGGCCCGTGCACAGAGCCCTTCGCCGACTGCGACGGCGACGGGGTGACCTGCGAAGCGAACACCGCCTTCGACGAGTCGAACTGCGGCTCGTGCGGCAGTCCCTGCGCGGGCGTCTGCAACGGCACCACCTGCTACACCGATTGCCTCGGCACCACGTGCACCGGCTGTCCCGCGGGCTCGACGTGCATGTGCGACAGCGGCACCTGTGGATACGTCTGCACCGACCCCATGTGTGACTCGCACTGTCAGGGCAGCGGGATCGAGTGCGTCATCCTCGGCAACGACGCGACGGCGAGCTCGCGTTGCAGCGGGGGTGCCACCTGCAGATCGGACTTCCGATACAACACCAATCCGGTCACCTCCCGCTGCGACAACGCCGGCACCACGTGTACGGTGGACTGCCAGGGCGCCACGGACTGCGGGGTCGACTGCCGCAGTGGTGCGGACTGCGAGGTCCTCTGCACGGGCGCGATCACCTGCGGTTTCACGCGCTGCGACCAGACCGAGGTCGACTGCGGGGGTGGTCGCATCATCTGCAACCCCTCCGGTTCCTGCTGACGCCTGGAACTTTTGAGCGTCCCTGGCCTCTCAAGAGGGAGAGGAGGCCGAAATGGCGCAGATCGCGGTGGGTGGAGGCAGCGGAGGCAAGAAGTCGGTGGACGCGGAGATCCCTTTGATCCCCTTCATCGACCTGCTCCTGTGCTGCGTGATGTTTCTTCTGGTCTCGGCGGTGTGGAACCAGCTCGCCGCGATCGAGGCCAATCAGCAGATCCCCGGCGACACCGCGGATTCGGTCTCGGAGAACGACATCGAACGGGTCATCCTCCAGGTCACCCCCGACGGCTACGTCCTGGGCTCGACCCTGGGCGAGTCCACCAGCATCCCCAAGAGCGGGGAGCGCTACGACGACGAGAGCCTGGTGGAGGCGCTCCAGCAGCGGCAGCGCCTGGCCCGCAACCCACACGACCTCATCGTGTCCCCAGAGGACGGAGTCCGCTTCGAGGAAATGATCAACGCCATGGATCTGGCGAACGGCGCCGGCTTCGACAACGTCAGCATCTCCGGCGGGATGACCCTGTAGTAGCATCCATGCCCGAGGAGAGGGCATGGGACAGGGACGAGCCGGCGCGCGTGTCCTCGGCCTGACCACGGTCGCGATGGTGGCCTTCGCCGCCAACTCGGTGCTCTGTCGGCTCGCGCTGGCGGACGAGGCGATCGATCCCCTCTCGTTCACCACGCTGCGCGTCGTGGCGGGGGCGCTGGTGCTGCTGGCGCTCACGATCGGCGGGCGACGGAGTGTCGAGGCGGGCGGCCTCGGTGACTGGAAGCGCGCCTTCTTCCTCCTCGGCTACGCTCTACCCTTCTCCCTGGCCTACGTGGTGCTCGACACCGGCACCGGGGCCCTCCTGCTCTTCGGTGGCGTGCAGCTCACGATGCTCGGCCTGGGGATCCGCAGAGGCGAACGACCCAGCCCCGCGGAGTGGATGGCGATCGTGGGGGCGGGCGCCGGCTTGGTCTACCTGGTCTCGCCCGGTGTCACCGCGCCCGACCCGCTGGGCGCTGTTCTCATGCTCGTCGCGGGCGCCGGTTGGGGCTTGTATTCGATCGCCGGCCAGGGCCTCGACGACCCGACCGCACGCACCGCCGCTGCCTTCGGCAGGGCCGCCCTTCTGGTGACCCCCGTGGCCGTGATCTTTCACGGACGGCTGTCGATGAGCACCGAGGGCGCGATCTACGCCCTCATCAGTGGCGGCGTCACCTCGGGCTTGGGCTATGCGATCTGGTATCTCGCGCTCCGGGACCTGACCGCCACCCGAGCCGCGCTGGTGCAGCTCTCGGTTCCCGTCATCGCCGCGGCGGGGGGCGTCGCCTTCCTCTCCGAGGAGGTGACCTCGAGGCTGGCCATCGCCAGCGTCGTCACCCTCGGGAGCATCGCGCTGGGCGTGTCCCAGCAGCGCCGGCGATGAGGGGCCAAGTCCCCGAAATCGGGCAATTACTGGCCGCGTCCTGGCCGACATACGACGCTTGTCGTAGCCAATCTACGACGCCCGTCGTATCATGCTCGGACGATGGCCGAAGAGGTGATTCCAGGAGGCGAGCTCGAGCTCACCCTCCTCAACGAGCTCTGGGTGGCTGGGGAGGGTCGCACCGCGCGCGAGCTCTTCGAGTCCGTCGGGGAGCCGCGCGGCATCGTCTACACCACCGTCGCCAAGGTCCTCGACCGCCTGGTCACGAAGGGCCTGCTCTCTCGCCGCAAGGCGGGGCGCGCGTTCATCTACTCCGCGGTGACGACCCGCGCCGAGACACAGCGCGCGATGGCGCGGAGCTTTCTCGCGCAGCTCACCGGTGGTGAGCCGGTGCCCGCGATGGCAGCCTTGGTCGGCGCCATCGAGGATCTGTCCCCCGACCTCCTGGGCGCGCTCGAGCGGGAGCTCGCCGCGCGTCAGGAAAAGGGGAAGGACGACGAATGAGTCCCCTCTTCTTCTTCTTCACCTTCGGCCTCGCCCTCGCCAGCGTGATCCTCTGGTCGACGGGAGCGCTCTCCTCTCTGAAGGCGCGCGGGTGGGACGGCTTCGAAGCGCCTGCGCGTTCCATGTGGGGGCCGCTGATCGCGGGGGGGGCGGCGCTCGCCTTCTTCGCGGGTTGGGCCATCGTCGAGCCCAGCCCCGCGGACGAGCACACACCGATACTGGCCGAGGGGCTGTCGCTCCTCGCCGGCCTGGTGATCGCGCGCGCACTGCTGCGCGCGTGCCGGTCGATCCTCGGCGCGCACGGCTCACGGCCCGCCATCGCGACCCTGGGCCTCTTTCGGTGCCGAATCGTCGTCTCCGACGCGTTCGCCCGCGCCGCCAGCCCCGAAGTCCTCGCCGCAGCGCTCGCCCACGAAGCCGCGCACGCACGACACCGCGATCCCCTTCGCATCTGGCTCGCACAGCTCGCGACGGACCTCACCTACCCTCTGGGCGGCGGAAGGGCGCGCTTGTCTCGCTGGCTCTTCGCCCTCGAAACCGAGCGGGACGACGAGGCGATTCGGGACGGCGCCTCGCCGACGGCCCTCGCGGAGAGCATCCTTCTAGCCGCCCGACTCGATGCCGGCGTCGGGACCACAGCCGCGGCGCGCATCATCGGGGACGGCCACCAGCTCGCCCTCCGCGTTCGGCGCCTGCTCGCGGCGGACGCCGAGTCACGGGCCCGCGCAGGAGCACACGGCGCCCCGCGATGGTCCCTCCTCGTACCGGCCGCGCTCATGGCTTCGCTCACCCTCGGGGCGCTGTACGGCGACGCGATCCTCGCCCTCGTCCCCGGTGTGGGGGGATGACGTGCGCAGGGCACACGCTCTTGCGCTCGCCGCGGTCGCTCTTGCGCTGATCGCCGGCGCCGCCTGCGGCGAGGGACGACAGGACGAGGAGGCGGAGGAAGGCCAGCTCGGGCGAGACCGCGTCGACGCGGAGGGGAACGTCGTCCTGAACGAGCGCGAGCGGGAAGCGCTCGGCCTCGAGACCGCGCCGGTGGAACAGGGATCGGTCACGGCGACGGCGACCCGCTACGGCAGGGTCATCGGCCGCCCGGACGAGGACGTGCTCGTGACGGCGCCGGTGATGGGGCGCCTCGTCGCTCCCCTCGTCACGTTGGGAGCGCACGTCGAGGCGGGCGACGCCCTCGCGGAGATCGAGCCCCTGGTCGACAGCGCTTCTCGCGCCGCACTCGAAGCTCGGAGGCGGGAGCTCACGGGTCAGATCGAGGGGGCCCACGCCCGCGTCACGGCCGAGCAATCGAATCGCGCGCGCGTCGCGGCCCTCGCGGCGGCCGGCCTCGCCACCGAAGCCGAGCTCGCCGGTGCAGACGCGGAGATGACCGCCCTGAGCACCCGCGCAGAGAGCCTGCAGCGCGCCCGCGCCGAGCTCGGGCGCATGACCGGCGGCCACATGACGCTGAGGGCGCCGGTCGCGGGTATCGTCGCCCTCGTCGACTCCGACACCGGCTCGCTCATCGAGCAGGGATCGACGGTCGTTCGGATCGTACGCGAGGGGCCTCGCTGGATCGACCTCGCGGCTGCTCCTGACGACTCGGTCGGTGACGGCTACCTCGCGATCGGGCTGACGGGAGCGGTCCGCGTGAGCTTCGTGATGCGCGGCGCCGTGGTGGATCCCGACGGAACGCGCAGAGATCGCCTGGAGGCGCCGCCCGAGGCCGCCGCGTCGCTTCCTCCCGGAGCGACGGTGCCGGTCGAGGTCGAGCACCGCGCGAGCGGGCTCGTCGTGCCCGGCGACGCGGTCGTCCGGGGAGCCAGCGAGGCCGCCGTCTTCGTGGCGCGGGAGGAGGGGCACTACGCACCCCGCCGCGTCGAGGTGGTGGCGCGCGACGACCAGGATCGGGTGGTCGTCACCGGTGCGCTCGAAGCTGGCGATCTCGTCGTGACCCGAGGGGCGATCGAGCTGCTCGGTGAGGTGATCGCCGCCGGCCGATGGACCGAAGCGCAGGCGGCGCCTTGAGCTGGCTCTTCGACGCGATCATCCGTGGTGCCATCGCGCATCGGCAGCTGGTCATCGCCTTTGCGCTCGCGCTTCTGGGCTTCGCGGTCTGGCTCGGGCGAGACGCGCGTCTGGACGCGCTCCCGAATTTCACCCCGTCGGTCGTCGTGGTGCAGACCGAGGCCCCGGGCCTCGGCAGCCTGGATGTGGAGGAGCTCGTCACCAACCCTCTGGAGCGCGCCCTGTTGGGCATCCCGCGGGTGACGCGCATCCGCTCCACCTCATCGCCCGGCCTCAGCGTCGTCCAGATGACCTTCGAAGAGGGCGTCGACATCTTCCGTGCGCGGCAGCTGGTCTCCGAACGCATCGCCGACGCGCGGGAGACGCTCAACCAGAGCCTCCCCCAGCCTCGCCTCGCCCCCATCACCGCCCCGGTGGGCTCGCTGATCAAGCTCACCTACACCACGGCGGGCGGCACCCCGGAGGAGCTCGCGGCGCTCACCCGTTTCGCCGAATGGCAGCTCCGCCCTCGTCTCGCCGCGATCGAAGGCGTGTCGCGCGTGACCGTGCACGGCGGCCCCGCGCCGCGCATCGAGATCGTGCCGCGCGCCGCCAGCATGCTCGCGCGTGACGTCACGCTGAGGGACCTGGTGGATGGCATCAGTCGGGGTGAGAGCCTGACGCCGAGGTCCGGCCTCACCCCGCTCGGCTTCGTCCGCGACGGCCCCATGCGCGAGCCCATCCGCGCGCCCATCGTCTGGTCCTGGAAGGACGTGCACGCGATCGAAGCGACGGTCGTCGGCATGCGAGACGGCCTACCCGTGCGGGTCGCGGACGTGGCGAGCGTGCGCGAAGGACACGCGCCCGCGGTCGGCGCCGCGTCCTACGACGGAAAGCCGGCGATCTACGTGCAGGTGGAGAAGCTCCCGTGGGCCGACACCCTGAGGCTGACCGAAGAGGTCGAGCGCGCGCTCGCCGAGCTGGACGACGAGCTCCCCGAAGGCGCCGTGCGCAACACGCCGACCTTTCGTCAGTCCGACTTCGTCCACACCTCGATTCGCTCACTCGCGCGCGCGATGGCGCTCGGCGCGCTCTTCGTGGTCGCGATCCTCATCGCGCTGCTCCGCTCGCCACGGCTCGCGGTGATCAGCCTCACCGCGCTTCCGCTCTCGATCGCGGCCGCGATCGCCGTGCTCCTGTCCGCGGGGACGACCCTGAACGGGATGATCCTCGGAGGGCTCGCGGTCGCCGTGGGCGAGGTGGTCGACGACGCGATCGTCGACGTGGAGAACATCTGGCGGCGCCTCCGCGACAATCGCGCGCTGGAGGCGCCGCGAAGCGCGCTCGCGGTGATCCACGACGCATCGCGCGAAGTGCGCGGCACCGTCGTCTACGCGTCGTCGATCGTCGTCGCGGTGCTGACGCCGATCATGGTGCTCGGAGGGCTGACCGGGCGGATCTTCAGCCCCCTCGCCGAGACCTACGCGCTGGCGGTCGTGGCCTCGCTCGCGGTGGCGCTCACGGTGACGCCGGCGCTGGCAGCGCTCCTGCTGCCGCGCCTCGCCGATCGCGCCCCGTCGCCCACGAGGCTCTCGCTGGTGCTCTCGCGCGCCTACGACGGTGCGCTTCGGATGGTCCGGCGAGCGCCGGGGCGGGTGGTGGTGATGGCCGCGGTCCTCGGCCTGGGCGCGCTTTGCGCGGCGCCTTTCATCGGCGGTGCCTTCCTGCCCGAGCTGCGCGAGGGCGTGCTCATCGCCGCGGTGACCGCGCCGGCGGGGACGTCCCTCGAGGAGACCATGCGTCTGGCCGGACGCATCGACGAGACGCTGAGGAACGAGACCGACGTACGTCACGTGGCGGCGCGGGCGGGCCGGGCGAGCCTCGACGAGGACGCGGCGCCAGTCAATCGACTCGAGATCGATCTCGTGCTGCCGAAGGACGCCGAGCCCGAGGAGATCGCGTCGGAGATCTCCGCGCGGCTCGCCGACATCGCCGGCGTGCGCTTCGGCGTGGAAGGCTTTCTGGGCGAGCGCATCAACGAGCTCCTCTCGGGTGAGCGCGCGCCCATCGCGCTGAAGCTCCGCGGCGACGATCTGGCTGCGCTCCGCGTGGTCGCCTCGTCACTCGTTCGGCGGATGGAGGGGATCGAGGAGATCCGTGACGTGCGCGCCTCCGGCCTGTCCGACGTCCCCACGACCGACCTGCGAACCGACGACACGCGCCTCGCGGTCCATGGGCTGTCGCGGACCGAGCTGGTCGACACCGTCGCCGCATACCACCAGGGCCTCGAGGTGGCGTCGGTCGCCACGCCGGGCGGATTCTTCGCGCCGGTGGTGCTCGCCGGTACGTCGCGTGACGCCGCGGCCACGCGCCTGGCCGACGTACCCGTCTCGACCGCCTCGGCCGTGCTTCCACTCTCCCGCTTCGCCGAGCTCGCGCACGGCGCGGAGCCTCCCGTCGTCGATCACGAAGCCGGCCAGCGCCTGCTCACGGTCACCGCGACGACCCGCCCGGGCGACACCAGCGTCGCGGCGGACCGGGTGGAGGCCATGATGCGCGAGGTCGCGCCCCCGCCGGGGGTCTCCCTCGAGCTCGCCGGCCAGGCGGCCGAGCGCAAGACCGCGAGCACGCGGCTCGTGTTGACGGTGGCCCTCGTTCTCTTGGCGGTGTTCGCCTTCCTCTGGATGGCGTTCCGGTCCCTCGTCGATGCAGCCGTGGTGCTTCTGGGCCTTCCGCTCGGACTCGTGGGCGGCGTAGTGGCCGCGCTCCTGATCCCGGAGGGGCTCTCGATGGCGGGGCTGGTGGGCTTCGTCGCGCTCTTCGGGATCATCAGCCGCAACGGCATCATGCTCGTCGCGCACAAGAACCAGCTCCTCGGCGAGAGCGGGGGCGCGCTGACGGAGGAGATCGTCCTCGCCGCGGCGCGCGAGCGGCTGCTCCCCATCGCGATGACGGCGGCGACGGCCTTCTTCGGGCTGTTGCCACTCGCGGCGTCCCTCGGCGCCCCTGGAAGCGAGCTCGAAGCGCCGATGGCCGTCGTCGTCTGCGCGGGCCTCGTCACCTCCACCGCCCTCAACCTGCTCGCCGTCCCCGCGTTCTACCTGTGGCGGGCCGGACGCAGGCGAGGCGGCAGCGCTCCCGAGGTCGAGCGATGAGCCCGCGGAGGATGCTCGTCGCGACGATGCTCGTCGCGATCACGGGCGGATGCGGCGCGCGCAGGCCGCCGCCTGGTCCGGACCCCATCCCGGCGGCCTGGTCACCAGCCCGGACGCTCCGGGCGCGCATCGTCCACGAGCGAAGCGTGAGCGACGACAGCGCCGACGTGGTGCTCGACGATCGCGACGGTCTCGCGCCCGAAGAGGCCGCGCTCCTCGCCGTCGACAACAACCCACGCCTGGTCGTCGCCCGCACCGAGCGCGGCCTCGCGGAGTCCGAGCTGATCCGCGCCGGGATCCTTCCCAACCCACGCCTCGAGGGTTGGCTCGGTGCCCCCACCGGAGGAAACGAGGCGGTGGTCCTCGGATACGGTGTGGGTCTGTCGTGGAACGTGAGCCCCCTGTTGGCGGTGGGCGCCCGGACCCACGCGGCGCGCGAGCACGTGCAATCCGTCGAGCTCGACATCGCCTGGCAGGAATGGCAGGCGGCGCAGGGCGCGAGGCTCCACACCCTTCGCGCGATCTACCTGGAGCAGGAGCTCGCCCTCGCCGAGGCGCGCGAAGAGCGCACGGCGTCGCTCGCCGAGAGCCTCGCCGCCGCGCGCGAGGCCGGCGCGGTGACCGACGTCGAGGTGGCCCGCGCGGCCCGGCTCCTCGCGGACGCGCGCGTCGCTCGCCTCGACGCGGCGCGCGCCGTCGTCGAGGAACGCGCGGCCCTGAACCTCGCGCTCGGCGTCGAGCCCGACGTCGAGCTTCGCCTGGCAGAAGCACCCGCGCTCCGCGATGGCGCGCCCGCGCCGGAGGCGCTTTCGGCAGAGCTACCCGAACGCCGGCTGGACCTGCTCGCCCTCGCCCACGCGCACGCGTCGAGCGACCTCGCCATCGAAGCGGCGACCCTCGCCGCCTTTCCGCCGATCGAGATCGGCATCCTCGGCGGAACGGAGGTCGACACCAACTCCACCCTCGGAGGCAGCCTGAGCGTGGGGTTGCCCTTCTTCGACCGCAACCAGGACCAGATCGCCGCGGCGTCTGCCGGCCGGGCGCGGGCCGGCGCCCAGTACGAGGCGCGTCTCGCCGAGGCGCGCGCCGACGTCTTTCGGATCAGCCGAACCCTCGCGCTCGTCGCGGAGCAGCTCGACGCGGCGCGCGACGCCGCCACGGGCGCAGAGCGTCTCTCGGAGCAGGCCCGGGCCGCCGCCGTGAGCGGCACGCTCAGCTACGTCGCTGCCCTGGATCTCTTCGAGCGCTCCTTCGAAGCCGCGCGGAGGGCGATCGCCCTCGAGCGAACCCTCGCCGAGCTCCGGGTCGCGCTCTCCATCGCTTCAGGGCGCCCGCTCTAACGCTCGCGGCGGGCGAAGCGCCGGACCGCGTGAAAGACGCCGAAGCCGAGGGCGACCAGGAAGAGCGCCGCCAGCGCCAGCTCTTCGACCTCGGCGGTTCGGCTGAGGAGGCTCTGTAGGCTCGCCCCCAACATCCAGCCGAGGACGCCGAAAGCGGCCGCCCAGATCGCGCCGCCGGTGGTGTTGAGAATCGTGAACCGCTTCGCCGGGAAGTCCGTCGCTCCCAGGAACACGGGGCTGATGGTGCGAATCCCGTAGACGAAGCGGAATCCCAACACGAATCCGTTTCCGTAGCGCTCGAGCCATCGCTCCGCCTTCGCGGCGCCATCCTTCCAACGCGGTCGCTTCTCGATCGCCGCGCGGCCCGCCCGGCGCCCCACGTGATACCAGAGCTGGTCGCCCGCCACGCTCCCCAGGAAAGCGGCGACGATCACGCCCCACAGGGACAAGAGGCCGCGGTGCGCGACCGCTCCACCCACGATCAGGATCGTCTCGCCCTCGAAGAAGGTGCCCACGCCGATCGCCAGGTACCCCCACCGTACGATGAGCGATTCGAACATGGTCAGAGCTCGTCGACTACTGCATGTCGGTGTCGTCGGAGGGCTCGCCGAGGTCGAGCTCGAGCTCGAGGTCGTCGAGGGTGGGCTCGTCGTCGTTTCCGCCCTCGAGATCGTCGAGGTCGAAGTCATCACCCTCGAGGTCGTCGAGGTTGAAGTCGTCGCCCATGTCGTCGCCCATGATGTCGTTCATCAGGTCGTCGTCCACGCCCCCGTCCGGGACCTCGTCCTCCTCGACGGGGAGCGGGGTCTGGGAGATGTTGATCTCCTCGCGCCCGTCGAGGGCGGTCGGCGCGACCGAGAGCCACTCGACGTAGGTGGTGAGCAGAAGGGCCACGATCAACAGGCCGATGAAGGGCAAGACCGCACGGTAGAGCAGCGTGACCGGCTTTCCGAAGCGGAAGCTCGAGATGAAGAGGTTCAGGCCGACCGGCGGGGTGAGATAGCCGATCTCCAGGTTGAGCAGGAAGATGATGCCGAGGTGATAGGGGTCGATGCCGATCGACGGGTCGGTGGCGATCGGCACGATCAGCGGCACCACCACCACGATGGCGGAGAAGATGTCCATCAACATGCCCACCACGAGCAGGAACACGTTGAGGAGCAGCAGGAACATGAAGGGCCCGCTGATCACCTGGCTCATCAGCTCGAGCGCCTTGGCGGGAACGTTGGCGGTGATCAGGTAGCCGGTGAAGCCGATGGCCGTCGCGAGGATCGCGAGGATCGCGCCGAACATGGTGGTCGAGTCGCGGATGATGCGCGGCAGATCGGCGCGGAAGGAGACGTCCTTGTAGACCCAGACCTCGATGACCAGCGCGTAGAGGGCGGCGAAGGCGGCGGCCTCGTGGATGCGCATCGAGCCGGTGATCAGCCCGCCCATGATCACCACCGGGAGCAGGATCTCCCACTTCGCCTGCCAGGTGGCCTCGAAGGCCTCCTTCCCGTCGAAAGCGACGCGCGGCATCTTCTCGCGGACGCCGACGTAGATTGCGTAGCCGCCGAGGATGACCAGGGTGATGAGCCCGGGCAGAAGTCCGGCGAGGAAGAGCTTCTCGATCAGGACGCCGGCGACGATGCCGTAGAGGATCAGGGGCAGCGAGGGCGGGAAGAGCAGGCCCAGCGAGCCACCGGCGGTGACCAGCCCGAGGGAGAAGCGCTCCGGATACTTGTCGGAGAGCAGCGCCGGGAAGAGCAGGCCGCCGATGGCGACGATGGTGATCCCGCTGCCGCCGGTGAAGGTGGTGAAGAACGCGCTCGCCATGATGCAGACGATGGCGAGGCCGCCCGGGAGCCAGCCGAGCCAGGCCCTGGACAGCGCCACCAGGCGTTTGGGCGTCCCGCTCTCGGCCATGATGTAGCCGGCGAAGATGAAGAGCGGCAGCGTCACCATCAGCGGCGAGTCCGCGAACTTCTCCGTGAAGACCTCGGCCGCCGCGAAGCTGATGCTGTTCTCGCGAGGGTCGAGGGAGAAGAAGGCCATGGACCCCGCGCCGAAGATCACGAAGAGCGGGGTGCCGATGGCGGCGAAGGCGACCAGGAGGACGGCGATGAGGGCGGCCATCAGTCCGATTCCTCGTCTTCTTCGATGCCAGGCAGGCTGTGGCCTGCGGTCTCGTCGTCGACGTGTCCTTCGACCAGGTGGATCGTGACGGTGACGAAGCGGGCCGCGAAGCGCACCGCCATGAAGAGGAACATGGCGGGGACGATCAACTGGAGCGCCCCCACCGGCGTCTCCACCGGCGCGCCGACCTGGGTCAGGAAATCGCGCAGACCGCAGAAGAGGTCGGGGCGCGTGAGGCCCGAGTCGCTGATGAGCTGCGCGGAGCCTTCACAGATGTGGATCGGGCCCTCGTCTCCGAGGAGCTCGTACTCGAGGGGCCGCTCCTGTGCCGCGAGCGCCGACGCGAAGAAGACGCGGGCCAGGAAGAAGCAGGTGACGGTCGACGCCAGGGTGACGAGCGCCTTCATCGCATGCCGGGCGCGGCCCCCGAGAACGCGATGGAGCACGTCGATGCCGATGTGCTGATCCTTGTGCGTCGCGAGGGAGGCGCCGAGGAAGGCCAGCCAGAGGGTCCCCTTCTGGAGGAAGGCGTCGATCCACTCGAGGTGCAGAAGCGCGTTCTGCGCGAATTCGAGCTCGGCGCGACTCGCCAGGTTGTAGAGAAGCGCCTGGGTCGCGGCGAGGAAGATCATGACGACGAGGATGAAAGCCGCCAGGGCCCCCTCCCCACGCGCGATCCCATCGTCGACCTGCTTGAGCCTGCTGGTCAGCGCCTCCACGGAGGGCGAGATTAGACCAACGAGCCCTCGTCTGGCGACGTTTCGGTAGGGTTTTTTCGCTCAGAAATGCAAAACGGCCGAAGCCCGAGGGCCCCGGCCGTCCACGCGCTTCGGCGTTCGGCTATCTCGCCAAGCGCTCAGCGCGCCTCAGCTGCTCCGCACTGTAGAGGCGGCCGGCGAGGCGCTGGCGGGTCTGCTGGCCGATGCGGTCCCACTCGGCCCGAGCGCCGGAGATGTCCACCGGGGTGACGTTTCGGCTGGTGATCGCGGTGTAGGCGCGATCGTCGGCGCGGCGGATGCTGCGCAGGAGCGCCGCGTGGGCGCGGCCGGAGGTGTCCATCAGCGCCGTCTGCAGGTCCTCGGGGAGCGCGTCGAACTTCTCCTTCTTGATGACGGTGGCGCCGATCACGACCGAGTTGGCCTCGGCGGTGACGTGGGTCGCGTGCTGGAACCACTGAAGGCTCACCGCGGCCAGAGCCGGCGCCGGGAAGGCGTCCACGCGGCCCGTCTGAAGGCCCGGCAGGAGCTCGTTCACGCCGAGGCGCTGGGGGCTCACGCCGATGGTGGCGTAGAGCTGATTCACGATGGGATCGTCGGGGCGCGCCCAGGGACGGGTCTGCCTGAGGTCGGCGGGGGTCCGCACCGGGCGGTTCGAGAAGAAGCGGGCGCGACCGACGTCGCCCCAGCCCATGAACTTGTAGCCGGCGCTCTCGAACTCCTGGTTGAGCTCGTCGCTCATGGCGCTGCGCGCCCGGTCGATCTTGCTGTACTCGGTGAAGAGCCCGGGCGCCGAGAGCACGAGCACCGGCCGGACGATCTGCCCGAGGCCGGTGGTGGTGATGGCCGCGCCGTCGAGCTGACCCGACTCCATCTTGCGGATGTAGTCGCGCTCGTCACCCTGGGAGCCGCCCACGTAGAAGTGGAGGCGCAGGCGGTTGTTCGTCTGCTGGGTCAGGGTGTTGCCCCACGCCCGGAAGGCGCGGTCCCAGGGGGAGCCGCGGGGGGCGAGGGTGGCGATGCGGAGGGTGATGGTCTCCTGGGCGTCGGCCGCCTCAGGCCCCGTCCCCACCACGGCGAGGCCCATCAGGGCAGCGAAGAGGATGGCTACGAAAATTCGGCGCTTCATTCGGAACTCTCCCGTGTGGCCTGAGGCCGGGGGGGCCGGCGCAGGGCCCCCAGTATTGGCCATGGACGGCCGCGCGAGTCGAAGATTCAAACACGGACAGAACGCGCTGAGAAGGACGGAAATTGCCCTGATTTCGAGAGCCCGGATCGGCCAAAGGCGGAGGGGCCTGGCCTCGGTCGATTCAGTAGAAGAGGTCGTCGGCGTGGTCCCTGAGCCATCGGGTCCGCCGCACGGCGATCTTGTTGGGCATCCGGTTGTCGTTGCTGATGTCGCCGGCGGTCAGGATCTCGTTCACCAGCTCGTCGAAGAGCTCGCGGTTGTTGGTCTGGACCGCGTAGGTGCGGGCGTAGTTGTACTGGATGAGGAGGAACTTCCGCTCGGTCAGCCTCAGGGCCTCCTCGAAGAACTCGCGGCCTTCTTCGGGATGGCCGCCGAAGGATTCGCCGAAGCTGGAGTTGATCACGCCGAGGAAGGTGATGCCGCCCGCGTTGAAGTAGCTGGGATTGAGCTCCACCTCGCGCTCGATGAGAGCGCGGGTGAAGGCGAGGTCGGCGATCATGTCCGGATCGGTACGGGAAACGTTGATGGCGGAGGCCCAGGTGTAGCCGAGCCAGAAGAGCTCCTCCGCGTCTTCCGGATCGTCGAACTCCTCCTGGAGCCAGCGCTTGAACTCGTCGAGGCCGCCGTCGTACGCCTCGTCGAAGCCGTCGTGGCGCTGCTTCAGGAGCCGGAGCGCGAAGTAGCGAGCGCGAAGGTACATCCACTTTGCGCGGCGCTGCAGGCGCTCCTCCTCGTCCATGTCCATCGGATCGACGCGCATGAGGTCGTCTTCGATCCAGCCGAAGGTGTAGCCCATGTAGGCGCGGGCACCCGCGAGGAGGATGGTCTCGTTCTCCGGAGCGACGCGGTGCAGCCCCTCGAGCTGCATCGTGCTGGCGGGCGCAGCGTCACCGGCGAACTCGTAGTCCCAGTGCTGGTTGAAAGCGGGCCCGGCGCGCTCGAAGACGTTGGCCGTCGAGTTGGCGGCGAACTTCGCCACGTCACACCCTCCACAGAAGAGAAGGCAGAAGGCCACGAGGGCCGACGAATGAAGCCAGAACGATCGCATGGCCCGGTTGGATCTCAGGTGGGCCGGAGCTTGTCAACGGCGGGCTGAGGCCAGTCGTGGAGAATGGACCTGCCCAAACGCAGTGGGTACGTTCCGGCGTCCAGCCGCCGGCCGAGGGAAAGGGGGTCCCGGGCGGGCGCCTCCTTTGTGCGAAGCTTCGCTGTGGCGGGCGTTTAAGGGCGGTTCTGGTTGACGGGGCTGGGGGCCGCTCGTCATCCTGGACAGGTGCTTGGTCGTCGCCTCGCCCGCCTCCTTTTGGTGGTAGCGCTCTTTGGGGTCGCGGCGCCGGCAGCGGCATCGATCACCCTCGCCCTCGATCTGGACGAGCTCATCGACGCCTCCGAGGTGGTCGTCCTGGGGACGGTCATCGAACGGCACTCGCACTACAACGCGCAGCGTCAGATCGTCACCGACGTCACCCTCCGGGTGGAGGACGTGATGAAGGGCTCCGCCGCCCGCGGAGACGACATCGTGGTGCGTCGCCTCGGCGGCGAGGTCGGTGACATCGGTATGCGGGTCGAGGGCGAGCCCACCTTCACCGAAGGGGAGCGGGCGGTGGTCTTCGCCGAGCGGGTCGGGCCGGACCTCCGGCCGACGGGAATGAGCCAGGGCGTGCTTCGCGTTCGACTCGACGACGGCGGCCAGGAGCTCGTGCACCCGGCGACCCAGGCGCTCCAGCTGGTCCGGCGGGGATCCGGAGGCCGGCTCGAGCCAGCGCCCGGCTATCTGCTCGGGGCTCGTCCACTCGCGGACGTGATGGACGAAATCCGCCAGGCCGTGGAACGCCAAAGTGCGCGATAGCCTCGGCCTGGTTCTGTCGGTGGTCCTGAGCGCAGCGTTACTGGGGGCGCCGGCGGATGCCCGCGCCTGGTGTCGCATGACCACCGCCGCGACCGGATCGTTCGCGCCCGACGAGTGCGACACCGTGAACACGCCGCTGATCTGGACGCGCCCGTGCATCCAGTACTCGGTCCAGCGCGACGGGGCGCGGGATTTCGACGACGCCACGGCGCTCCGCATCATCGAATCGTCCTTTCAGACCTGGATGGACGTCCGGTGCGACGGGCAGCCCCTCGATTTCATGCTCCGGCGGCGCGACGAGCGCGTCGCCTGCGACAAGGCCGAGTACAACAGCGGCGCGGGCAACGTGAACGTCGTCACCTTCGTCGACGACTGGGCCTCTCGGTCCATGCACGACCCGCGCGCCTTCGCGCTCACCACGGTCTGGCACAACCGCAGCACCGGCGAAGTCTACGACGCGGACATCGAGATCAACCAGGCGATCGGCACCTACGCCGAGTGCGCCCCCAGCACCGGCTGCGACGACGGCCGCATCGATCTCGCCAACGTCCTGACCCACGAGGTCGGCCATTTCTTCACCATGGCCCACAGCGACAACCCCGTCTCGACCATGTGGTGGATGGCCAACCCCGGCGACGTCGACAAGCGCATCCTCCGCACCGACGACATCACCGGCATCTGCAGCATCTACCCACCCGGCTCCCTCACCGCCGCGTGCGACTACGAAGAGCGCGGCGGCTTCAGCGGCGAGTGTGGTGGCGGTGGCGGCGGTGGCTGCTGCGCTGTCGGGGATTCCGCGAGAGCTCGCCCTTCGGATGGGCAGCCATCTTGCTCGTGCTTGTCGGCCTCGTCGCCCGCCGCCGGCGCTGACGAGCGCGATGCGCGGTGCGCGATGCGCGGTGCGCGATGCGCGGAGCGCGATGCGGGGAGCGGGGAGCGCGATGCGCGATGCGGGGAGCGCGGTGCGGGGTGCGCGATGCGCGGAGCGCGATGCGCGGAGCGCGATGCGCGATGCGGGGAGCGGGGAGCGGGGAGCGCGATGCGGGGAGCGCGGAGCGCGATGCGCGGTGCGCGATGCGCGGAGCGCGGTGCGGGGAGCGCGATGCGCGGTGCGCGATGCGGGGAGCGCGGTGCGCGGAGCGCGATGCGCGGTGCGCGATGCGGGGTGCGCGATGCGCGATGCGCGGTGCGCGATGCGCGGAGCGCGATGCGCGGTGCGCGATGCGCGGAGCGGGGAGCGGGGGGGGGGAGCGCGATGCGCGGAGCGCGATGCGCGGAGCGCGATGCGCGGAGCGCGATGCGCGATGCGCGGTGCGGGGAGCGCGATGCGCGGTGCGCGATGCGCGGAGCGGGGAGCGCGGTGCGGGGAGCGGGGAGCGCGATGCGCGGAGCGCGATGCGCGATGCGCGGAGCGCGATGCGCGATGCGGGGAGCGCGATGCGCGGTGCGCGATGCGCGGAGCGGGGAGCGCGGTGCGGGGAGCGCGATGAGCGGTGCGCGATGCGCGGAGCGGGGAGCGCGGTGCGGGGAGCGGGGAGCGCGATGCGCGGAGCGCGATGCGCGATGCGCGGAGCGCGATGCGCGATGCGGGGAGCGCGATGCGCGGTGCGCGATGCGCGGAGCGGGGAGCGCGGTGCGGGGAGCGCGATGAGCGGTGCGCGATGCGCGGAGCGGGGAGCGGTGGCTGGATCTTGGCGAGCGCTCATGCGAGGCGACCGCTCGCCCGCCGCGTCCTGTCCGTCCCGACGGACCGCTCGCCCGAGGCGACCGCCCGCCCAACGCGTCCCGTCCCTTTTGACGGACCGCTCGTCCGACGCGACTCACCGCCCGACGCGTCCTGTCCCGTCCCGGCGGACCGCTCGCCCGACCCGACCGCCCGCCCAACGCATCCTGTCCGTCCCGACGAACCGCTCGCCCGAGGCGACCGCCCGCCCAACGCGTCGTGTCCGTCTTGACGGACCGCTCGCCCAATGCGACCGCCCGCCCGGCGCGTCCCGTCCGTCCGGACGGACCACTCGTCCGACGCGACTCACCGCCCGCCGCGTTCTGTCCGTCCGGACGGACCGCTCGCCCGAGGCGACTCACCGCCCGACGCGTCCTGTCCGTCTTGACGGGCTTCGGCGGAGGAATGCGTTTCGGGCCGCGGCCACTGTGCGGCCTCTGGGGCGGCGCTCCGCGCCTGGACGCTGGCGCGCCCGCGCAACGAGCCCGGTGACGGACCGAAGTCCGACCCATCGCGCGATGACCCCAAGAGGCGGTCCGCTCGCGCGCACCGAAGTCCCGCCCATCGCGCGATGACCCTGAGAGCGGTCCGCTCGCGCGGACCGAAGTGCGACCCATCGCGCCATGACCCCGAGAGCGGTCCGCTCGCGCGCACCGAAGTCCCGCCCATCGCGCCATGACCCTGAGAGCGGTCCGCCCGCGCGCACCGAAGTCCCGCCCATCGCGCCATGACCCCGAGAGCGGTCCGCCCGCTCGCGCGCACCGAAGTCCCGCCCATCGCGCCATGACCCTGAGAGCGGTCCGCCCGCGCGCACCGAAGTCCCGCCCATCGCGCCATGACCCCGAGAGCGGTCCGCCCGCGCGCACCGAAGTCCGACCCATCGGGCGATGACCCCAAGAGCGGTCCGCCCGCGCGGACCGAAGTCCGACCCATCGCGCGATGACCCCGAGAGCGGTCCGCCCGCGCGCACCGAAGTCCCGCCCATCGCGCCATGACCCCGAGAGCGGTCCGCTCGCGCGCACCGAAGTCCGACCCATCGCGCCATGACCCCGAGAGCGGTCCGCCCGCGCGCACCGAAGTCCCACCCATCGCGCCATGACCCCGAGAGCGGTCCGCTCGCGCGGACCGAAGTCCGACCCATCGCGCCATGACCCTGAGAGCGGTCCGCCCGCGCGCACCGAAGTCCCGCCCATCGCGCCCGCGCGATGACCCCGAGAGCGGTCCGCCCGCGCGCACCGAAGTCCCGCCCATCGCGCGATGACCCCGAGAGCGGTCCGCCCGCGCGCACCGAAGTCCGCCCATCGCGCGATGACCCGAGAGCGGTCCGCGTGGACGTCGCACAGGCGAAGCGCCGGCTCAGAGGCGGTGCTGCGCGGCCGCTGACGTCCTCGGCTGGCACCTCAGCCGCGGGTTTCCCAGACAGGCAAACCCGAGACCGTGGAAGGCACCACGCCCCGCCCGGGCGCATCCGCCCGGACGAGGTCGTTCACGAATGGCCGTCAGCTCACTCGCCGCCGTCGGCGGCTTCCGCGCGTTCCTGAATCATGAACTGGACGCGGCGGTTGCGAGCGCGGTTGGCGGGGGTGATGTTCGGGACGAGGGGGTTGTCCTGGCCGTAGCCACGGGCCTCGAGGCGGCCGCCGTCGACGCCGTGGTCGATGAGCCACTGACGCACCGAGTCCGCGCGGCGCTGGGAGAGGTCCATGTTGTGGGCGGGGGTGCCGCGGTTGTCGGTGTGACCCTGGATCTCGATCTTGGTGATCTCCGGGTTACGGATGATGACGTCGGCGATCTCGGTCATCAGCTGGTCGCTGGTCGGCAGGATGTCCGCGCTGTCGGTCGCGAAGTTGATCTGCCGGCGGATGCGGATCTGACGCCGCTGGAGGTTGACCAGGGAGCGCCGCGGGCGCTCGACCAGATCGATCTGGATGTTGGTCGTCTCACGCGCGGTGATGTCGAAGCTCTGGGTCTTGATGAGGTAACCCTCGGCGTCGACCTGCGCCTGGTAGGTGCCGGGCGGCAGCTGATCCACGCGGAAGTTGCCCGCCGCGTCGGCGGTGACGCTGCGCGTCGCCGGACCCGAGATGTTGACGGTCGCCGCCACCGCGGCGCCGTCCTCACCGCCCACGACGCGGCCCTGAACGATGCCGACACGCGGGAGGGCGACGAGCTCGCAGCGAACCTCGACGTCGGTGGTCTCTTCCTCGGCGATGGTCGCGACACAGCTACCCGGGTTGTACTCCTCGTGGGTGATCTCCATCGGGACGTCGCCCGGATCGAAGGCGTAGCTGGTGAAGCGGCCGTCGTCGCTCGTCACGATGGGCGAGTAGTCCGTGCCGGGGAAGCGCACGATGGCGCCCGCGACCGGCGTGCCAGGGCCCTGCTCCACGACGATGCCGTTGATGCGGCCCTTCGGGGGCGGCGGCACGCGAACCTCGACGCGGCGCTCCACCTCCTGGATCACCGGCTCGGGCACCGGCGGCTCGGCCACGTCGTAGGCGTAGGTGAGCCCCAGCATCACGTTGTAAGGACGGTTCTGGGCGAGCTCGCGCACCGCGTTCTGGATGCTCGTGCCCGTCAGCCCGACGTCGACGCCGAGCAGGAAGCCGAGACCGGCGACCGGGGGCAGCACGCGCACGCCGAGGGTGAGGTCCATCGGGAAGGCGGCCGCGCCGGTCTTGTCGAGGCAGCCGTCCTGCCCTTCGGCCGGCCGGTCGCTCCCAGGCGAGCCCGGAACGAAGAGACAGTCGTATCCCTGCCGGTTGACCGGGATCCACCAGGTCCACTCCAGGATGGGGTTGATGAAGAAGTCCTCCATCACCATGAGCGGCGCTTCCATGCCCAGGCCGATCTTGAAGAAGTCGGTCCGGTTGATGTTCAGCGCGAAGCGCTCCACCCGGGTGATCAGGTTGCGATCCTCGAACATCACGTCGCGCGGGTCGGTGAGGGCGTCGTAACGCGCCTGCTCGACGTCGGACACGAGGTTGGCCGAGTTGTCGAAGTAGTACTGGAGGTTCAGGCGGGTGATGAAGGGGACGGGATTGTCCAACCCGCGAAGGTCCATGGTGGCGTTACCGCGGATGCCGACGCTGGTGCTGCCGAAGACCAGGCCGATGTCGCCCACCGTGTTGAGGAAGGCGACGCTCAAATCACCACCGACGGTGAAGATCGGCGAGACGTCGTAGCCGAACTTCACGCCGAGGAGCGTGTCGCCCAGCACCTGGAAGAGCGCCGGATCCTCGGTGTTGTTCGAGTTCGCGTAGCTGATGATCGAGGCGAAGAGCTCGACGTAGTCGTGAACCGTCCAGCTGAGCGTCAGATAGCCACCGATGTGGTCGTTCTGGTCGCCGACGTTGAGGTAGTCGCCGGCGAAGAAGAAGTCGGTGGTCAGGGCGACGCGGAACGCTTGAGCCGCACCCGGGCTCGCGTCCACGACGTGGATACCGCCGACCGCTCCCTGAAGGGTGGAGTGCATCCGCAGGCGCTGATTGCGCAGCTCCTCCTCGTCGCGGGGCCCGGTCTGCTCTTCCTCTTCTTCGTTGCCAGCGCTCTCGTCTTCGTCGCCGAAGTCGTCACCGAATCCGTCGTCGCCGGCGTTCTGGGCGTTCTGGTCAGCGCCACCGCCACCACCGTCGTCGCCGAAATCGTCACCGAAGTCGTCGCCGAAGTCGTCGCCGCCTCCGCCGGTATCGCCACCGTCGGCGGTACCACCGCCCGCATCGCCGGTATCGTCGCCGAATTCATCCCCGAACTCGTCGTCGAAGCCGTCTTGGGCGAAGGCCGTTGCCGGGGCCACCAGACCAAGCAGGCAGGCCAAGGCAAACCTCAGGGCGTACGCGTGCATCCCATGCTCCTTGCCAGGAAGAGCCCCGAGCTGGCCTCGAGAGCCCCCTCCTTCCGGGCGCTGTCATACACTGCCTCTCCGGAAACGTCCATCGTTTCGGGGCTTCCGCCAACGCTCCGCCCACATGCGCGGACGCGTCTCGGCGAAGGGTCCCCAGACGGCGCTCAGGCGCTCAGTGGTGGGTCGCGACGTGGAGCGTGACGGTGCCGGTCGGGGGGATCATCGCGTGGCTCACGGGCCCGGGATCGCCCTCATCCGGCTGAAATCGCACCGAATAACTGCCCCCGGGGACCTCGTCCATCCGGCACGTTCCCTCATGAGTATGGCAGCTGTAGGTGGATTCGCCCTGGCGCGCGGTGAGGGTCACCGTGCCCTCCGACGGATCCTCTCCACGGAGGCGCACCACCACCAGCGCATCGGCCAACGCCACGGCTGGGCTCAGCAGGAGGATCCCCGCCACGACCAGGGCGAAGATCGACGTGCGATTCCCATTGTTGCGATGGCTCCCAGTCATCGGTCCTCTTGGGACGGGGCGACACCCCCTCCGATTCATCGGACGTTATAGGAAGGTGTGCTTTGACGCTACCCTCCAGCGCGATGTCCGTGATCACCCTTCTCTGGACCGTGCTCATCGCATGCGGCCCCAGGCCCACGGAGCCGACCTCCACGCCGGAGGCCACCGCGACCGAGCCGGCCCTTTCCCAATCGCGAGGCGGAGAATCCGCCACCGCCGAGGCTCCCAGAGCCCGCGAGCTCGTCGCAGGTCGCCAGAGCTACGATCTCGCCGCCCACGTCGAACGCGCGGAGCTCTTCGAAGGCGAGAGCCGGGTCCTCGATCTTCGCGTACCGGGGGGCGCCAAGTACACCTCCGGCGGCTGGCTCAGCGGAACCCGCGCCGCCGTGACGGTGGACGGCAGCACCACCGGCGTGGTCCTCGGACGATCGGGCCGGCTCCATCTGCCGGCGGAGAGCGATGGGGCCGCCCTGATATCGATGCGTGTGCGCGGCGCCGGCCCCGGTACGCTCCGAGCCTACATCGAGGGCGAGCCCATCGGGGAGGTCGAGGTCGCCCCGAGCGCCTACACCACGGTTCGCTTCGAGATCCCCGAAGGCCGACTCTCGCCCGGCGACAACGTCTTGTTGCTCCGCACCGGCCACAGCCGCGAGATCGAAGATCTCGGCCGGGTCGGCCTCTTCGTCGAGTGGGTGAAGATCGGGACCCCCGCCTCGCCCCCTTCCGATCAGCCGCCGCCCTCCCCCGCCGCGCGCCTCGGTGAGCACCCGGCGCTCCGCTTCCTTCCACGACAGCGCGCCGGGTATGCCTTCGAGGTGCCGCCGGCCGCGCGCCTGCGCGGCGTGGTCGCGGGCGAAGGCCGCCTCGGGCTGACGCTCGTGCGGGACGGCGCCGAGCCGGCGCGCCTGGGCACGCATGCGGCGGGATTGCTCGACGTCGACCTCGGCGCCTTCGAAGGCGAGCTCGTGCGCCTCGAATCTCGCCGCGACGGATGGCGAGGTGATGGTGGGTCGTCCTTCCATCGTCACCACCGACGGCGTCGAGGCGCGGGCCCTGCCGGCGCGACCCGAAAACGTCCTGGTCTACCTCATCGACACCCTGCGCGCCGACAAGCTCCACCCCTACGCGCCCGAGACCCGCGTGCGGACCCCGGGCCTCGACCACTTCACCGAGGGCGCCGTCACCTTCCTCCGGGGCCACACCAACGAGAACTGGACGAAGCCGAGCGTGGCGACGCTCCTGAGCGGCCTCATGCCCTGGCAGCACACGGCGGTGACCGGAGAGGCGGTGGTGCCTCGGAGCGTGACCCTGCTGCCCGAGATGCTGAAGGAGCGCGGCTTCACACGGGCTCGTTCATCGCCAACGGCTACGTCTCGCAGGCCGCTTCGGGTTCCGCCAGGGCTGGGACACCTACCGCAACTACATCCGCGAAAGCCGCCGGACCGATGCCGAGCACGTCGCCGCCGACGTCCTCGCGTGGCTCGATGCGCGCCCCGAGGACAAGCCCTTCTTCCTCTACGTTCACACCATCGATCCCGCACGTCCCCTACCGGCCGCCAGACGATACCTGCGGATGTACGAGGAGACGCCGTATCGCGGGCCGCTGCAGCTTTCGCCGCGACGCCGACCCTCCTCGAGAGAGGTCAAGACCGGCGCACCCGCACCGACCGCCGCCGACCGCAGCCACCTCGAGGCGCTCTACGACGGCGAGATCAGCTACCACGACGTCCACTTCGCCGCGATCCTCGACGGCCTGACGCGGCGCGGCCTCGACGACAGCACGATGGTGGTGGTCACCGCCGACCACGGCGAGGAGTTCTGGGACCACGGCTCGGTCGGCCACGGCCACAGCGTCTACGAAGAGCTCCTGCACATCCCGCTACTTCGTTCGGATCGCCCGGCCTCGCGCCGGCGCGGATCGACGCCCCCGTGGGCCTCGTGCGACGTGGTGCCGACCATCCTCGACGCCCTCGGGCAGCCGATCCCCGAGGAGCTGCCGGGCCGATCGCCGATGCCCGCGCTCCTCGGGAGCGACGAGCCGGCGCCGCGCTACACGATCTCCGGTTTCATGGAGAACTGGCGCGCCATCGTCATCGGAAACACCAAGCTGATCCAGCAGACGACGCGGGCACCCCGGATCTACGACCTCGCTGCCGATCCGCACGAGGCGCACGACCTCGCCGCCGAGCGACCGGTGGCCGTGCGGCTCGCCCGCGGTCTGCTCGGCCTCGCCATGGCGGCGACGGACGATTCGCATCGCGCGCGCGACCGCCGCCGACATCGACCGGAGACCATCCAGATCGACGAAGAGCTCGAGTCACAGCTCGAAGCGCTCGGCTACGTGCAGTGACGCGGCACGGGTGAGGAGAAGGCCCGCGACTTCGTCCCCGGCCTGCTACTGAGGGTCGTCGGGGGCTTCGAGGTCCATCCGGGTGGCCTCGGAGTCCTCGTAGGCTTCCGAGTCTTCGACGATCTCGGTCGAGGCGTCGTCGAAGGCCGCGGCGTCGTCCGGCTCGGCGTAGGCGTCGTCGTAGCTGAGCTCGCCGACGTCCACCGGCGCCGCCTCGGCGGAGACATCTTCCACGTCTTCCACGGCTTGTGCTTCCTCGTAGCCGCCCTCGTCATAGCCGCTGTCGTCCTGGACCGCCGCGGACTCGAGGTCGGTCGAGTCACCCGACGCCTCCACCGGACGGGGCGCCGGCTGGATGTGGTAGCTGGGGTCGAGATCCGGACGGGGCGCGTGCTCCGGCACCGGCAGACCGCTCGCGTAGGGGAACAGACCGCTGGGAGCCCGGGGCTCCGGGGCGAGGGCGAGGTTCGGTTCCCAGGTCGCGCCGCGAGAGGCGCGCGTCAGCGCGCGATCGGTGGTCTCGATGGAGAAACCGGCGGGCGCGGCGGGCGGAGCGGGCGGCGCCGCGGAGGGAGGCACGTCGCCTTCCACCACCTCGTCGACCTGCGAGACGTCGATTTCGCTGGTCCCCCAATCCGCAGGGCCCTCGATGTCCTCGGTCTGTACGTCGGCGAAGCTCTCGGCGTTCGTCGCCGCGGGCTGGTAGTCGTCGACGACGTCGTCTTGCACCGCGTCGAACTCCGAAGCCGCGGGCTCCTCGTAGCCGCCCTCGTCATAGGCGTCGGCGACGACCTGCTCGCTCGGAGTCTCACCCACGACGGTGGCGACCTCGCCCATGTCCTCGGCGAAGTCCGGCAGCCCTTCTTCGGGCGCGACCTCCGCGTACGCCTCTTCGGCCGCGGGCTCCGCGTACTCTTCGGGCGCAGGCTCCGCGTACGCCTCTTCGGGCGCAGGCTCCGCGTATGCCTCCGCCGCGGCGGGCTCCTCGTCCGCGGTGGCCTGCACGTGCTCGGCGTACTCCTCGGCTGACGCGACCATGGTCGCGTCGTCGCCCTCGAAGTCGTCGTCGGCGAGCGCGGCTTCGGCCGCGTCGACCTCTTCGCGGCTCACCTCGCCGGTGCCCGGGCCCTCGGAGAAGGCCTGCGAGCGGTAGACCAGCATGCGCTCGTAGACGACCTCGCTCGTCCCTTCGAACTGCAGGTTGTCGAGGACGATGTCGAAGCGCGCGACCTCGGGTCGCTCCTCGCCACCATCGATTGACGCCACCGCGCGACCGACACCGGCGAGCGCCACGGACTGATCCATGAGCAGCACGGAGAAACGAATCCAGCTGTTGTCGTCGACGGGGTCGGGGCCGTAGAGCATCAGGCGCTCTTCGTCGACGCGATCGCTCATCCCCTCAGCCAGCTGGGAGATGTCGTTGAAGGCGGTCGGGACCGTAAGTTGCGGAGTCTCACTCATCGGGGTTCCTCAGCGGACGGGTGCGTACGCCCTCATCGTCGGAGAGCAACTGCTCGATCCTTGCCTCGGCCTCGTCCAAATGGCGCGCTCCGAGGCGGGACAAGCGAACGCCCTCCTCGAAGATCTCCAGAGACTGCGACAGAGGAAGCTCGCCTCCTTCGAGGTTCTCGACCACCTCGGAGAGGCGGACGAGGATGTCCTCGAAAGACGGTTCGGCCTGTGCGGGCGTCTGGCTCGTCGGCTCCTTTCCCACGTTCGGAGTACGATGCCGGAATCCCAGGGTTTTGGTCAATGCTTGCGATCCGACAAACGCCGAAGAATCGCGGGCCTCGGATCGCCTCCTAAAGACCCAGTCGAACCCTGAAAACCCAGAGATCGAAGCCCGATCCTGCCATGGCGACTCGTTGGTAGCCGGCGGACAGGCCCACCCATAGATTTCTGACGAGGTTGAGATCGGCCCCCACCTCGATCCCACCCCCCCCGAATCCCCACGCTTGGGAGGTGGCGAAACGCCGCCCGAAAGTGACCCCGACGCTGGCCGTGGCGCCCACGTAGGGGGCGAAAGGACGCCATCCGAAGTACTGGTAGCCGGCGATGATGTTCGCCCGGGCGATGAAGTCGTCGCTGCCGAGGGAGTACTTGCGCGTCCCGAGCTCCGCCCAACCCCCGATGCGGATCGGGAAGAAAGGCAGGAAGCCGCCAAAGGTCCCGGCGTGGACGTCCCCGCCGTTGGCCCCGTCGTAGAGGTTGTAATGGGTGTAGCCGAGCTCCACCGCGGGCCCCATCCAAGGCTCGGCCTCTTCCTCTTCCTCTTCTTCGCCCCCGCCTTCGTCGGCGGAAGCCGAGGGGGAGAGCGCGTAGTGGCGGTGGGGATTGCCCAGGGCACCGGAGAGCGTGGCGTCCGTCTCCGTGTCCGTCTCGGTCTGCGTGTCCGTTTCCGTCGCCGCGTCCGTCTCTCGTCCCCGTCGCCATCTGCCCGATTGCCGTCCCGGAGCTCGGCGGGGGGGTGAGGTCCTCTTGCGCCGAGGCTTCGGTGGCGAGCGCGAGGACGAGGGCGATCGGAAAGAGCCACTTCATTCCGGATCGACCTGCACGTCGGCGATCATCGCGTCGACCTCGGGGTTCTGAAGATTGTCGTTGGCTTCGAAGTACATTCGCACGACGCCTCCGCCCGAACGGTCGAGATAGACGGTGCGGGAGAAACGCGTGCGGTCCATCGCGAGGCGCGCGACCACCAGGTCCACGCCGGTCGTCCCGTCACGGGTCGTGACCGCCGTGGATCCGCGCACGACCTCGGCGCCGGAAGTGCGCGCATCCCGCTCGTCGCGACGCGCGCGATTGGCGGCGGTGCCGGTGGACACGTCCACCTCGCAGAGAAACCTCGGCGGCACCGTGCCCGCATCGAGACGGCCGAGGCGCACACTGGTCGCCGGGATCTCGAGGCGAAGGTAGGTGCCGTCGGCCTCCTGGAGCTCCCAGGGCGGCGCGAGATAGTAGACGCGGTATTCCCCCCCGGGTGGATCGTAGGGCGTCAGGAGCTCCTGCCGGCTCGGATTGCCGCACGCGGCGAGGAGCAGCGTGCTCAGGAGAAGCGCGAGCGAGGCGGATCGCACGAGGGGGACTCTGGGATTTGTCCGGCGGAAGTTCAAGACGAGCCGCCGACCCGCACCCGGACGTCCGCGCTTCCGGATGGAAGATCGACGATCAGCAGCTCACCGCTCGACAGCGTGCGCATGCGTGAAAAACGGCCGTCGGGAAGCACCACATCGACCGGTATGCGGCTGTCCGAGATGGCAGCGCCCCGCACGATCCGCACCCGCAACACCTGATCACCCGAGAGCCCGCGAGCGGGAAAGGGGCGCGCCATGGTCGCCGCGTCTCGGAGCGCCTGGCTCACCACCGCGTCCTCCTCGACCCGAAGACGGCGTTCGATGGCGCCCCGGGCCACGCTGGCGCCGAGCGCCGAGAGCGCCCGGGCGGCGGCGTGCCGGACCTCGGGAGCGGGATCGTCGAGCGCCTCCGAGAGCGGGCGGTGCGCGTCGCGGTCCCCCGCTTTGGCGAGGGCCCAGGCCGCACCGGCGCGAAGCCGAACGTCGGGCGCGCGAAGGACGCGCCGAAACGCTGCGCCCAGGCGGCGCTGATCCCAGCGTTCGGCGCGAGGGTACGCCTCGGCGGCGAGCGCCATGGCTTCCGCACCCACGGCGGGATCGTCGAAGCGCGCGATCAGCAGGACGGGTGCCGCGACGGAGATGCGCTGCGCGACGAGCGCCGATGCCATTCGCCGGTAAGCCTCTGCGTCATGTTCCTCGTGGACCGCGGCGAGCAATGGGTCGACATAGTCCTCGCGGGGATCCACCTCCGCGGCCAACGCGGCGACCGCGCGCTGCTCCGGGTCGCCCTCGATGAGCCAGCGTGAGACGGCAGAGGTCACGGAATCGTCTCGGGCGATCGCACGCAGGAGCAGGGCGCGCGCGCCGCTCCCGTGAGAGAGGATCTCCCGCGCCCGCGCGACGAGGTCCCGGTCGGCGACGTCGGCGTAGTGACGAAGGCAGACGGAGAGCGCGCGCGTCACCCCGGGCGTGCTCTCGTCTTCGGAAGCCACGTGGACCAGCACCGCGAGCCCGCTGCCGCTCTCGAGCTCCGCGAGCCCGCTGGCGGCTTCCTGCGCGCGGCTCCCCTCGCGCAGGAGGCCATGCAGCAGCGGCGCGGCGGAAGGGACGCGCAGCCCGAGCACGAGCTCGATGGCGAGGGGCCCCATGACCGGATCTCCGAGACGGGCGAACCGCTCGAGGTAGGGGATCGCGTCGTCCGGTGAAAGCTCGCTCAGCGCTCGGAGGGCCGCGCGCTTCATCGACAGATCGTCCCCGGCGAGCTTCGCCTTCAGCTTCTCGACGTGAGGGGGACCGCCGACGACGCCCAGCGCCAGCACCGCGGCGAGGCGCACGTCGGTTTCACCGTCGTCCACCAGGGCGGCCACCGCCGGGCCGCCTCGCTCTGCGCGCATGGCGGCGATCGCGCGAACCGCCGCCGCGCGGAGAGTGGCGGCGTCGCTTCGTGTGAAGTCGATCAGGAGCGGCAGCGCGCGTTGATCGCCGATCTCTCCCAGGGCCTCGACCGCTGGTAGGGACGGCTCTCTCTGCGCGGCGGCCAGAAGGAGCGCGGGAACGGCACGGGGCCCGATCGACACCAGCGCCGCCCGGGCAGCCTCTCGGGTGTCGTTCGTCGCGAGCGCTTCCACCAGCGCCTCGATCGACGCATCATGAGGAAAGCTCGACAGCACGTGGGCCACCACGGCGCGATTCGGCGCCCCCGGCGTGGAGAGCGCCTCGGCCAACACGGGGATGGCGCGTGGATCACCGCGACGGGCGAGGGCGAGAACGATCTCGCGGCGCACCACCGTATCGCGTTCGCCGGGGAACGCGCCGATCAACGCTTCGACCGCGGCGCGGTGCTCGCCGAAGTAGCCGAGGGTCCGCGCTGCCTCTCGTCGCACCGCGCTGTCCGAGTCGGAGAGATCCTGTCGCGCCGTGGGTCCGGTGAGCGCTGGCAGATCGGCGCGCGCCACCGGCGTGGCCAACAGGATCGCGATCGACACGAGCGCGGCGCGCACGCAGGCGTTCTAGCACGCCGGCGCCAGCACTACTCGCCGTGACCCCTGTGGAATTGTCAGAAGGCGCTGATAGCCAGGCAGAGAATGGCCGCGGCCGCGAAGAGGAACGAGGCCAGGCCCCGGAGGAAGATGGTCACTTCGTCGGCAGCGACGATGGAGGTCGGAACGGCGCAGTAGCCGATCTGCGGCAAGAGCTCGCCGTCAGCGACCGCTTCCCAAGCCAGCGAGCCCGCGCGATAAGGCCCGCCATCGCTCTCCGCTTCGCGCAGCGCGAAGCGCGCGACGACCTCGACCTCCTCGCCCACGCGGAGACGTCGCTCGGCGAGGAGCCCTTCGTCCTCCACCAGCGTGACGGCGTCCACCACGGCGCTGCTGGGATCGACCATCACGCGTCCCGTCCCGTCGTCGAGGAAGAACGGATGCGCCCGCACGACGTGGCTCACCTGCTTGAGGAGCGGCACCAGGTCCGAGCCCACGGTGCGGTAGACCGCGCGCTCGACGAAGACACAGGGGCTCTCGTCGATGCGCGACGCGCTGGTCTGGATGGGCACGATCCGTCCAACGACGCGGAAACGACCTGCCGAGAGCTCCGCCACGCTTCGGCCTGGCGCCGCTTCGCGCATGGGACGCAGGACGCGGCTCCGCCGCCGAGCCCAATACAAGAGGGCCACCCCGATGCCGCACGCGACGGCGACGAACAACCACGCCATCAGACTTGAACTTTGGCGTCGCTGCGGGTTTCGCGCAAGGGCAGCGAGATTGACCCCCGGCGTCTCGAGGGGATAATCGGCGGCGATGAGCCATCGGCCCGCCGTCGTCGTCCCGGGAAACCACGATGGCGTCCACCTCGGTCACCGCGCCCTGCTCGACGCGGGGGTCGCACGGGCAAGGGACGAGCTGGACACCGTCGCCCTCTTCTTCGATCCCCACCCGGGCGCCGTCCTCGCCCCCGACCGGGCCCCCCCCGTGCTCACCACCCCGGAGCGCCGGACCGAGCTCCTGCTGGCGCTGGGCGCCGATCGCGTGCGACGCCAGCCCTTCGATCGCGCCTTCGCTTCGCTCTCCCCGGAGCAGTTCGTCGAGCGCATCCTCATCGGCAGCCTGAGGACGAAGGCGGTGGTGGTGGGACCCGACTTTCGCTTCGGGAAAGGGCGCGCAGGCGACGTGTCGACACTCGAGTCTCTCGGCGCCGAGCACGGGTTCGACGTGACCTCCGTGCCACCGGTGGAGATCGACGGTGAGCGCGTCTCGTCGACGCGCATCCGCACCCTGCTCTCGGAGGGGGACGTGGCGGGCGCGCGTCGTCTGCTGGGTCGCGTTCCGGACGTCACGGGACGCGTGGTGGAGGGCGATCGACGGGGCCGGACCATCGGCTTTCCGACCGCGAACCTGGACGCAGAAGCGGTGGTGCTCCCGGCCGACGGCGTGTACGCAGTCGTCGCCAAGGTCGTGGGTGAGGAAGCGCTGATCCGGGGCGTGGCGAACCTGGGCGTCCGCCCCACCTTCGAGGCCGGGCGCTCGGTGGAGGTCCACCTTTTCGACTTCGATCGCGACGTCTACGATGCGGAGCTGCGGGTCGGCTTCGTCGCCCGCATCCGGGGCGAGCAGAAGTTCGATGGGCTCGAAGCGCTCGTGGCGCAGATCGGCCGAGACGCACAGGAAGCGAAGTCCATCCTCGCGGCGGACGGAGGGGAGAGCTGGCGATGGCTATGAAGGACGACACGCAGGGTCCCCTGAGAAAGCTCCTCGGCAAGGTCGTCGGACGGGTGGTGGACGCGGCGCTCGGTACGAGCCGACCTCCACCGTCGCCCGAGGCAACGGATGGGCAAGAGGCACGGCGGCCGGCCTTCACGACGCCCAGCCCTCGACGGCCTTCGGTGCCGAGCTTCGAAGAGGTCGAGCCGGTCGCCGTGAGCGCGATGGATGGCGGCGGGGTGCGCCTCAGTTGGACCCTGACCGAGGAGGCCCTCGACCGGGCCAGGCGCGTGCTCGGCGAAGAGGGCGAGCTCCGCGCCCGCCTGGTCGTGGTGGCACGGGACGAGGCGCAGGTGGTCGCTTCGCAGGTCCACGAAAAAGGGGATGTGGCGTCGGAGGGGGAGTGGCTGGTGCGGGACGTTCCGCGAGGCGCCCGCTGCACCGCCGCGGTGGGGCTCGGGCGCGGGGAGCGCTTCGTCTCGGCCGCGCACGCGCGGGTGCTGGCGCTTTAATTCCCCGAAGGCGCAACTGAGCGGCCGACCTCTCGATGAGGGACGGTCATGCGACCAGCGCTTCTGCTCTCTCTCTGCGCGTGCCTCTCGGGGTGTCACGCGCTTCGCCCCCAACTCCCTTCGTTGATCGTCGAGGCCTGGTACGAGGAGAGCGGCGGCGCCCTCGGCCCGGCCGGCGCGAAGCGCCAGCGTAGCCTGGCGCTCGGCGTCGGCCTTCGACTCACGCCCGCGCCGCCGCCGGCCGCGACCTTCGCGCGCTTCACGCCGGCAGCAAATCCGAGGCCGGCGGCGCCCTGCCTGAGCCGAGCCATCTGCGCGTGGGAAACCCGGACGCGAACCAAAGCGCTGCTTCGCCTGGAGGCGCGGCCATGAGGGCGGTGTTGCTCTTCCTCGCGCTCGCCGTCGCGGGCCAGAGCGCGACCGCGCGGGCGCAAGACATGACTGAGGTCGATCCGCGTGCCCTTCGCGCCGCCCTCCGCCGCTACGCCCGCGACGAGCCGCCCATCGATCTCGTGGTGGCAGCGGCCCTCCGACAGAGCGCACCCGATCTCGAAGGGCTCGAGTCGATCGCAACCCGAGCGCGGCTCTCGGGCCTCTTGCCGACCGTGCGGGTCGGGCTTCGGCGCGGCACGGGGTGGGACTTGTCGCAGCGCCTCGACGACAGCGGGCGGGTCCAGCTGGGCACCGACGACTCCATGCTGCTGCGGGGCGAGGCCGCCTTCGCCCTCGACCGGCTGATCTTCGCGCCGCAGGAGGTCCCGCTCGCGCGGGAGCAGCGCGCGACACGCCTGGTCCGCCTGGACCTCGTGCGCTCGGTCGTCCGCCTCTACTACGAGAGACGGAGACTGCTGCTCGAACGAGACCTCCTCGGAGCGGGGAGCATCGAGCACGCCACCCGAATCATCGAGGCCACGGCGCTCCTGGATGCCTTTACCGGCGGCGCATTTACACGCATGATGGCGAGTCGTCGTGGAAGATAAGAGAGCGCATAGGCGGTATTCGGTCGAGGTTCGGGGCGAGCTGGAGGTGGAGGGCAATCCGCTCTCCGCGTTCACCAACGACCTGTCCAAAGGTGGCTGCGGCCTGGTGGTGGCGCGAGGGGTGCCCGAGGGCGCGACCCTGAAGCTCACGCTCTTTCTGACGCAGGACGGCATCGAGGATCCAGACGAAGATCCATTCGAGACGAACGCCAAGGTCATGTGGACCGCCGAGCGCGACGACGGCAAGGTGGCCGCCGGCGTGCAGTTCGACGACCTCGACTCCGCGGGCGAAGGGCAGCTCGCGCACTTCCTCAGCGCGATCGGCTGAGGAGCAGCGCTCCGCTGCGCTGCGCCGGAGGTCGCTCGCGTGAAGCGAGGGCGCCGACGAGCAGGACGATCGCGGCGGCAGCGAAGGCCACCGGGCCGACGATGGTGGCGGGGGGCGTGCGCGCGGGGTTCATCATGAAGAACGCCGCGGCGGCGGCCGCGAGGATCGCCGACAGGCCGCTGGTCGCCGCGAGCACGCCGAGGCGCGCCTCCGAGCGAGAGAGTCGGAAGCCGACCAGCGCGACGGTGAGGGTCTTGAGGACGAAGTAGAGCGCCGCCGACACCCGAACGACCGGGCCGGCGAGGAGGGGATCGCCGGTGTGGAAGGGGAGTGAGAAGCCACCGAGAAAGACGACGGTGAAGAGACTGGCGCCGATGAAGAGGCGGACCCGGTCGAGCACCTGAGGTGCGGGGCCGGGCCCGACGTTCGAGGGGACCACCACAAGCGAGACGAAGCCGGCCACCAGGCCGATGAAGGCCGGAAGCGACGAGAATCCCGCCCAGGCCCAGGGCTCGCCGCCTTGGGCAGCGGAAATGGCCTCGAGGCGAAAGGAGCCTGCCGGAAGCGCGACCGCCGCGACCGCGACGATGGCCGGCAGGGCGGCGGCCGACGTCCAGAGGATCTGTCGGATGCGTGCGGCGAGGGAATGCTTCGAGGAGAGAGAAGCGACGGTGACCGCGACGGCCAGACCCACGGTGGCGGTGGCGAGGACGGCTGCGTCGATGGAGCCCGGCAGGACGCGCGCCGTGAAGGGCAACACACCGAAGGCGACGACCAGCGCGAGGTAGGCGATGAGGAGCCACGCGAAGCGCACGAGCCTTCGCGGCAGCGTCGCTTCCTGCGGCAACGCGCTGACGCCGAGCAGAGCGGTGCCGATCGATGGACCGGCGGTGCGGAGCGCGCGCCAGAAGCGCGTCGTGAGGCGCGCGACGGGGGAGACGAGGAAGAGCAGGACGAAAGCGAAGCCGACGGCGAGGCTCGCGCCCCACGACGAGCGGGCGGTGGGACCGGTGGCGGCGGGCGAGAGGGCGACGGGTACGTGGATCGGTTGAGAGAGGCCGCGGCGCTCGAGGATGAGCTCGATGGAGCGCGCCCGCGGCGGCGGAACGAGATCGCCGATGTCGTCGACGACCATCGCGCCGAGGCCGACGATGCGGTCGCGCTTCCGCACGCCGGCGTGGTCCGCGAGGGAGCCGGGGGTGAAGGTCTCGATCACGACGCCGCCGCGCTCTTCGACCTCGTCCTGAGGGGTGACGCCGAGATGAGCGAGGAGGGCGGCGCCGCTTCGCTCCCGGCTGAGCACGCCCGAGAGCTCGCCGAAGCCGCCCGGACGGACGACGAGGGTCAGATCGTGGAGCTCGCCCGAGACGATCGCCCCTTCATCGCCCGGGAACTCCACCCGCAGCGCACCCGTCACCGTCCCGTGGCCACCGAGCCGCGCCAGCATCGGCTCGCCGACGACGAAGTGCAGCCGGTTCTCGTTGTCGGCCCGCGCCTCCACCACCGCCGCGACGGAGGTCGGCGCCTCCCCCGGCCGATGCGCCGTCCCGGACAAGCGCACCGTCCCGCTCCGCCCCGTCGGAAAGCCGCGCCCGCTGACGCGCACCACCGCCCCGGGCTCCAGTCGCTCCGCATCCAACCCGTCGAGATGAAGCAGCGCCGCATCCACCGGCTCCGAACAGGAGCTCAGAGCGATGAGCAGCGAAGTACCGACGAGAAGCGCGCGCACGGACCCGATCGAGATTGATCACGTCGGTGGATCCGGGTCAAAAAAGCGCGGAACTTGGGGGGACGGCCGGGAGAACGGGGGCCGGAGGATCGAGCGAAGACGGGTGACGGGACCGTCGAGGCGACGCCGCATCAGCCGCGTTCTGTCCCGGACCGCTCGCACGGGGCGGGCCCCGAAACGAAAAACGCCCGCTCTTGGCGGGCGTCTATCGGGTGGACCTGAAGGGGATCGAACCCTTGACCTCATGACTGCCAGTCATGCGCTCTCCCAGCTGAGCTACAGGCCCGGAAAGGGGATGGCGAGGTAGCACCGGGGTGTGGCCCTGTCAACGGCCGCACCCCTCATCCCCCTGACTTTACTGGCAGAGCCCGGTCGGGCGTGCGAGCAGGCTGGTGCCGCCGTCGGCGTTGATGGGGATGGCGACGCACGCCTCGCTCCCCATGCAGTCGCCGCCATCGACGGGCATGCCGCCATCGGCCACGACCTCACAGTACTCGCGGCAGAGCGCGGTGTCGGAGGTGCCACCGTCGGCGAGGATCTCGCCGCTGCAGGAGTTGCCGGGCGTGCAGCCGTTGATGAACATGCAGGGCTCGCCGCGCATGGGCGGGGGCGTGCCGGCGTCGTCGGCGGTGGGCTCGTCGAAGCAGCGCGCGCCCAGGTCGCCCTGAGTGGTGCCGACCACGTAGCAGCCCTCCGCGGTGTCGCAGCCGCTCTGGACCACCGGATCACAATCGCTGAGCGGATTGCAGGTACCGAGGAATGGGTCGCCGTTGAGCGTCAGGCAGAACTCGGTTCCCTCCGTACAGTCCGGCGCGGTGTCGGTCCCGCACATCGGACGACAGCGCTCGAAGCCGTCATCGAGGGTCGTCCAGCAGAAGAGGCCCTGGGCGCAGTCGCTCACGAAGAAGACGTCGTCCGGGTTGTCCGGGGTGACCTCGACCTGTCGGTCGCAGATGATGCCCGCGCTCTTGGTGCCCGTGCTGTCCGGCACGCAGCCGTAGAAGACGGTGTTGTCCGTGCCGGCCGCCGCGTCCGGGTTCCAGATCACGAACTGGCACTTCTCTCCCTCGGCGCAGTCGTCCCCGAAGGGATCGCACTCCGTCACCGGGAGCGTAACGCTCGAGTCCATCATCGACGAGTCCATCATCGACGAGTCCATCGTGCCGGTGTCGGGGCTTCCGGTATCCGGCGTGGTGGTGTCCGCGCCGGTGTCGGTGGAGGCGTCTCCGCCCGAGCTGTCATCGCCGCACGCCGCGGCACCGAGGAGCGCCAGCGCGCTCAAGACGATCGTGATCTGCTTCTTCATGAGCCAAGCCTTCCAAGCCCGCCCTCGCGGGACGCGGGTTAATAGACCTGTCACGGCGCGGTGTCGAGGCGTCCGAGCGCCGTCCCAGGAAAGGGCTCCTGCGCTGCGGACCAGTGTCCGCATCGCCCCTACAGCGGTGGCCGAACGCTGGGCAGCCGCCCCGGGGGGCGCCGGGGAGGTGCGTATTCGATCGAACAATTGACCGCCTTTTTGTCGGAAAGAACCCGGCCGCGCGGGGAGGCACGAGTGTTGCTCCATGTCCGTGCGCGATGCGCAATCACACCATCCCTCTCGCCCTGCTGCTTTTCTGGGCCGCCTCGTGCGCGGTCGGAGGCACGACGACCGACGCCGGCCTCGCAGCTCGTATCCGCGCGCTCTCCACCTCGAGCGCGTCCCTCGGCAGTATCGTCGACTTCTACGTCGAGGACATGCCGCCCATCGAGGCAGGTCAGCTGACCGTCGTCTTCGACGGGACCTTCACCACGAGCAGCGGCGCCTCGACGAGCACCCTGGCCGAGGCGCCCGTGAGGCGCGTGGACGGCGGCACGCTCCGCTGGGACGGCTTCGGCCCCTATCGCGTCCCCTTCAGCGCTTCGGGCGACCAGATCGGCACCTTCGTCGGCGAGGCGCGGATCCGGCTCATCGACGACGAGGGAACGGTTTCCGAGTCGGAGATACCGAAGGAGATCACCTTCGAGGTCCTTCCCTCGATCCTGGTCCGGCGCCTCGAGCCGAGGACCGCCACCTGCGCCGGCCCGGTGCTTCGCGCCATCGGCGGGATCCCTTACGTCCTCGAAGCCGAGGCGCTGGGCTTCGAAGCCACCACCTTCACCTATCGCCTCAACGTCCCCGCGACCGACACCACCGAGAGCTGGCGCCAGCTCGCCGAGAGCAACGTCGGCACCCTCGGCGAAGACGGTCACTTCGTCTTGCCGCCCGTGCCCGACCAGGCCCAGGCCTACGGCGCGGTGTTCAGCATCGAGGCGCGCGACGCGACCGGCGCCACCCACCAGACGCTCTTCGCGGTCGGCGTCCATCGCCCCATGGAGGTGGTCTTCGACGGTCGGGTCGCGGTGGCCGAGACGTACGCGCCGGTCCCCGTGTCCGGCTGCCTCCCCGGTGGTGAGAGCGGGCGCGACGCCTCCTACACAGAAACCGAGTCCGAGACCCGCACCCGCAGCTACGGCGTCGACTTCCGCGAAGGCTGGCTCGAGTCGACGACCCAGACCCACTCCGAGTCGACCACCAACACCGCGTCGCAGAGCAACACCATCGGGTTTTCGACCACCAACGGCTCCTCCTTCAACTGGCAGGTCGGCGAAGAGGTCGGCGGCTCGGTGGGGATCGAAGGGATCGTGGAGATCGGCGCGAAGGTGAACGGCCACGTCGGCGGAGAGACCTTCTCCCAGGCGACCAGCAGTCAGAGCAGCACCAGCAGCACCAGCCACAGCGAGACCACCACCGACACCGAATCCGCCACCTCGAGTCGCAACGGCTCCCAGGGCGAGAGCTTCCAGTGGCAGGTGAGCTCGAGCGAAGCCCTGCAGCGCGGCTTCAACGCGCAGATCTTCGCCGGGCAGTACGGCGTCTTCTACCGACAGACGACGCGCCTCGTGCGCCGGGCGAGCCTCCTCACCTACAACCTCTGCGGGGTGGCCACCGTGGCGGGCGAGGTGGATCTGCAGGACTGGACGTGGGCGCCGGACCTCTCCCAATCCTCGAGCTGCCCGCCGCTGCCCGAGAGCCACCTCCCTCCAGCCTCCTGCCTCATCCAGCCGTGCGGGGACCAGTGATGGACGCGCGCGGTCTCGTCGCCATCGGGCTGCTGCTCGTCGCGGGATGCTCGCCCCACGTCGACGGTGAGCCCGGGCCGATGGACATGACGAGCGACGATGCGGGGACGATGGGTCCCCTTCCTCCCCCCGCGCCGCGCCTCGACCCCATGCCGGAGGCGATCCCAGACCGCCTCGCCCCCATCCGCGGCGTCGCGCGTGACGCACGCCGGGTGATCGTCGAGTTCGAAGGGGAGAGCGTCGCGAACACCGTTCTGCCCGACGGCTCCTTCTGTATCGAGGTCTCGCTCGAAGGCGACGGCCCTCATACCTTCGTCCTCTGGTCGCAGAGCGAGGACGGCTCCTTCTCCGAGCGCCCGGCCACCGTGACACTCACCTACGACGTCACCGCGCCGCGCATGACGGGCACCGCGCTCTGCGGGGGCAACGATCCCGACGCGTGCACCGGCGGTGAGATCTGCGGCAACGGCATCGACGACGACTGCAACGGCCGGGTCGACGACGCCGATGCCGCCTGCAGCGACTGTCGCCCGGACGCCCTCGAGCCCAACGACGGCCCCGACACACCCTTCATCTCCTTCAACGTGAACTACGAGAACCTCGAGATCTGTCCCGGCGAGCGGGACTTCCACCCGTTCTTCGCCTACGGGGGCGATCACCTGGTCCTCACCATCCATTTCACCCACGCCGACGGCGACCTCGACATGCGTCTTCACGACATCGACAACGACAGGGTGCTCGACACCTCGGCGAGCGTCACCGACGACGAGACCATCGACTTCACGGCCACGCGCAACGGCCACTACGCCCTCGAGGTCTACGGCTACAACGACGCGCGCAACACCTACTCGCTGATCATCACGGACTGAGCCCCACGGCAAGAGCGCCACGCACCCGCGGTCATCGCCGCAGCCGCCAGCGCCGCCTGGTCCGGATCCCATGACGGTACCGCGCGATCCCGCGAATATTCGCGAGCTTGGAACGTGATTGAAGGCGCTTCGGATGCGTGCGATCGTGCGCCGATATGCCGGCGCGGCGGTTCCCCTTCACTTTCCTCCTGCTTCTCACTCTCCCCGCCGCCCCGACGCTCGCCAGCGCGCAGGAGACGGAAGGCGAGGCCCCGGCCGACGTCGAGAGCCCGGCCGAACCGTCGAGCGCCGTCGTCGAAGCCCGCACGCGCGTCGAGCGCGGCGAGGCCCTCTTCGAGCGTGGTGATTACGACGCGGCGCTGACGGAGTTCGAGACGGCCTACGAGGTCATCGGCGAGCACCCGAACCGCTACCTCGTCCTCTACAACATCGCTCAGTGTCACGAGCGCGAGTTCCGCTACGACGTCGCGCTACGCTACTATCAGCGCTATCTCGACGAGGGCGGCAACGCCGCCGAGGATCGCGCCGCGGTGACGCAGCGCATCCACGAGCTCGAGGAGCTCCTGGCCACCGTGCAGGTGGACACCAACGTCGGCTCGGCGGTGGTCTGGCTCGACGAGCGAGAGGCCGGCACGGCGCCGGGCGAGGTTCGGATCCCGGCGGGCGTTCACGTCATCGAGCTCCGTTCCGAGGGCTACCTTCCCGCGCGGCGCGAGGTGCAGGTGGCGGCCGGTGGATCGACCGAGGTGCAGGTACACCTCGAGAAGCTCTCCGAAGAGTTCGAGGGGCTCTCGCCTGTCTTCTTCTGGTCGGCAGCCGGGGTGGCCCTCGCGTCCCTCATCACGGGTATCGTCCTCGGCGTCTCCGCGGTCGACGCGCGCGGTTCGGTCCAGACCCGCCTCGACGATCCACGCGCGCGCTGGGACGTCACGCAGGGCGAGATCGATCACATCTCGACCCTCGCAACCGTCGCCGACGTCTTCTACGCTGGCGCTGCGCTCTTCGGGATCACCGCCGTCGTGATGGGTCTGCTCACCGATTGGGGAAGCGACGAAGAAGAGCCGCCCGTCACCCCTTCCGTCGCCATCGGCCGGGGGGCCGCCGAGGTCTCTTTGTCCGGGAGCTTCTGAGTGGAGGAGTTCCCCACGGACGACACCGAGAGCTTCGAGCTTCAGGACCCGATGCTCGGCAAGGTCCTGCAGTACAAGTACGAGGTCCTGCGGCGCCTGGGCTCCGGGGGCATGGGTACGGTCTACGAGGGGCGCCACAAGGTCATCGGCAAGCGCGTGGCGATCAAGTTTCTCCATGCGCAGTTCGCGGCCGACCCCAACATCGTCAAGCGCTTCCGGCGCGAGGCGCAGGCGACCGTCTCCATCGGGCACCCCAACGTGGTCGAGGTCTCGGACATGGGGGCCGAGGACGGCTTCCTCTTCATGATCCTCGAGTACCTCGAAGGCCGCCCGCTCGGGAGCCTCTTCGAAGAGAGCGGTCCGCTGCCGCTGAACGAGGCGGTGCACATCCTTTCGCAGATCTGCGATGCGCTCACCGCCGCGCACCGCGCGGGCTTCGTGCACCGCGACCTGAAGCCGGAGAACGTCTTCCTCATCGAGCGCGGCAACGACACCCGCTTCGTGAAGCTCCTCGACTTCGGCATCACCAAGCTCGTGCGTGACAGCGGCGCGACCAAGCTCACCCAGACCGGAGCGTCAATCGGCACGCCTTATTACATGGCGCCGGAGCAGGCGATGGGCTCCGGCGACATCGACGCGCGCGCCGACATCTTCTCCCTCGGCGTGCTCGCGTATCAGATGCTCTCAGGCGAGCTCCCCTTCAAGGACGCCTCCTATCCGGCGCTGCTGGTGAAGGTCGTTCACCAGGCGCCGCCGTCCCTCGCCGAGCTGCGTCGCGATCTGCCACCCGAAGCGGTCGCGGTGGTGGAGAAGATGCTCGAGAAGCGGCCGGAGGATCGCTATCCGAATTGCGAGGCGGTGAAAGCGGCCTGGGCGCCCTTCGCGCGCATCGACGACGCGCCGGTGATCGCCACGCCGCAGAGTCATCCCACGCCCATCACCGCACCTCGCCTCTCCGCCGCGGCCGAGACGCCGATGCACGTGGACGAGGAGCGCAAGAAGGGCCCCCTGATGCTGGGGATGGGGCTCGCGGCGCTGGCCCTCGTGGGTCTGGGCGTCGTCGCGCTGACCCAGAGCGGCGACCCCCCGCTCCCCGCGGAGACGGCCGCGGTCAGCGACAGCCCCGCCGCCGAGGAGACGGCTCCGGCAGAGACCGCCGCGCCGACGCGGGTCGAGGACGGAACCGCCCACCTCACGATCCGCGTCGAGCCCGCCGAGGCGACCTTGACCCTCGACGGCGAAACGGTCGCCAACCCCTACGACGGCGAGGTCGCCGTCCGCGACACACCCTACGCCCTCGCGGCGGAGCTCGACGGCTACGTGGCAGAGCGCCGAGAGATCGTGATCAGCGGGCCACGCGAGATCGACATCGCCCTCTCCGCCGCGGCCGAGAGCGAGCCGGAGCACACGCACGCGAGCGCCGGCCGCCGAAGGCGCTCCACCCCTGTGAGGATGGCCGCCGAGCCCACACCACCGCCCGTGATGACAGCGCCGCCTCCTCCAGCCATGACCGAAGCGGTGCTCACGACGCCGCCCCCCACCATGACCGCCCCACCCCCGAACCACGAAGAAGAGAGCGACTCCACCGGCACCGGCATGGAGCGCGCACTGAAGATGGTGAGCTTCTGATGCCGTTTCGCCTCGTGCTGGCTTGTGCGCTGCTCACCCTCGCCTCGGGCTGCAGCCTCCTCGGTCTCGACGACCTGAGCCTCGCTCGCTGCACCACAGATTCCGACTGTCAGATCTTCGACGAAGGCGACATGTGCATGCAGCAGGTCTGTCAGGTCGAGACAGGCCAGTGCATGGCCATGGTGGTGGAAGCGGATGGGGACGGCGACCCCTCCGTGGCCTGCGGCGGTGGCGACTGCGACGACTCGAATCCCAACATCTCGTCGACCGCCGCCGAGATCTGCAACGGGATCGACGACGACTGCAACGGCCTCTTCGATGGGCCCGACGAGGACGACGACATGGACGGCGCCGTCGACCTCTGCGCCGGCGCGCTGGTGAACGACTGCGACGACTCGGACCCCTACACTCACGTCGGCGCCGACGAGCTCTGCGACGGCTACGACAACGACTGCACCACCGAAGCCGGGGTGCGTTTCAGCGGCGGCCCACAGAGCGAGCCGAGCGAAGACCGCGACGGCGACCAGCACACCGCCGTCGACGCGACCTGCATGCCGGGCCCCATGGGCGACATGCGCTTCTTCCCGGTCGACGACTGTGACGACGACAACCCCCTCGTCTATCCAGGCGCCCTCGAGCTCTGCGACGGAATCGACAACGACTGCGATGGCGTGCCCGACGAAGCCGAGGACGGCGCCGCCGCGGGCACTGCCTGCCTGCCGGTCTCGATCACTGGCGGTCCCAGCAATACCTGCGTCGTGACTCGCTTCGGTGGCGTCGTGTGCTGGGGCGACAACACGGCGGGCGAGCTCGGCGACCCCGCCGCCGACGCGCAGGCCTCCATCCTCCACCCCACCGTCACGAATCCAGATCAGCTCGTTGTCGGCGGCGACTTCGTCTGCGCGCTGATCGACGGCGAGGTCTTCTGTTGGGGCTCGGAGCTGGTGCTCGAGCAGCGCTACACCTTCAGCGTCTCCGGCGGCGCCTTCGGCCGGGTGGACCTGCCGAGCCCGGCCACGCAGATCACCACCGGCGACTCCCATGTCTGCGCGCTCCTCGATACGGGCGAGGTGAGCTGCTGGGGCTTTTCCTGTCCCTTCCCGATCATGGACGGGACGCGGCGAAACTGCGACCAGAGCTTCCTGCCCGCCCTCATCCCCGACATCACCGACGCCGTGAAGGTCGGCGCGAGCGGCATCTCGACCTGTGTCCTGCACGCCACCGGCCAGGTGACCTGCGCCGGCTTCAACATCAACGACCAGCTCGGCCTCGGCGACGAGGCGCTGAGCATCGGCACCGTCACCGGCGTGACCGACGCGGTCGACCTCTGGGTGGGCGGCGGACACGCGTGCGTGAAGCGCATGGATGGCTCCTTCGCGTGCTGGGGCGCCAACGATTATGGGCAGCTGGGCTGCGGCGCGCCGAGCGCCTCGTGCCCGGACACCGTCGCGACGTCGCCCAGAACGGTGACCGGCCTCGACGGCGAGGTGGTCGACCTCCACCTCGGGGGCGCGCACTCCTGCGCGCACATGGCGGATGGCCGCGTCCTTTGCTGGGGGAGCAACCTGAATGGGCAGGTCGGCGACGCCTCGGACATGAACGCGCGGGTTCCGACGCCGGTCTCCGGCGTCGACGACGCCGTGGCGATGGGCGGGGGCTCCTCGCACACCTGCGCCATCACGGACGCCCAGGTGTTCTGCTGGGGACAGGGTGCGCAGCGTCAGCTCGGTGACGGGCGTGCGATGCACCCGATGTACGACCCGCTCTGGGGCGCCATTCCTCAGCCGGCCTCGGTGCTCGCGAATCCGGTGAAGATCACCGGCGGCAGCGACGACACCTGCTTCCTGCTACCCAACCGCGAGATCCGCTGCGGCGGGACGAACACCTGGGGCGAGACGCCGATGACCGGCTTCGACGGTACCGCGGCCGTCTTCGACGGCTTCACCGATGGCGTGGACATGTGTAATGGACGCGATCACGCCTGCGCCGTGGGCGTCGACGGCCGCGTGGATTGCCTCGGTGACTCGCGCACGGCGGCGACGGGCGACTTCATGGGGATGATGGACGCCGTCGAAGTGGTCTGCGGCTTCGAGCACACGTGCGTGCGTCGCACCGACGGGACCATCGCCTGCATCGGTCACCACCAGCACGGACAGCTCGGCACCAACGACGTGATCACCGATCACTGCATGGGCTTCGTGCCCTGCACCAACGAGCCGCGCGACGTCGAAGGCGTGACGGGCGCGGCGCACCTGGTGGCAGGCCAGGACCACACCTGCGCGCTCCTCGACAGCGGCGAGGTCTGGTGCTGGGGGCGCAACGCGTCCGGTCAGCTCGGCTTCACACCGCTCGGTGACGTGCGCACGGCGCGCCCCGTTCAGGGTCTGGCCGAAGGCGATCCCATCGTCGGTCTCGCCGCGGGCGGCAACACGACCTGCGCCGCGTCGCAGAGCGGCGGGGTGTGGTGTTGGGGAGCGCCTCTGCCCGGCGGCGGCGCCGGGGGCACGCCCAATCCGACCCGCGTCGTCGGCCTCGACGGCGTTCGCCAGGTCGCGATGGGCGTCGGGCACCTCTGCGCGCGCCTGAGGTCGGGCGCCGTCCGCTGCCTGGGCCAGAACGACTACGGCCAGCTCGGTGACGGCTCCACCGTTCAGAAGACGGTGCCGAGCGCGGTGCTGGGGCTGTCGGACGCGACGACCATCGGCTGCGGCTACTATCACTGCTGCGCCACCCGCACCTCTGGCCAGTCGATCTGCTGGGGCCGCGGCGACGGCGGACAGCTGATCGAGCCGACCAACATGAGCTACGACCGGCCGGTGACCACCACCTCCCTCACTCGCTTCTGAGCGCCCGCGCCGTGTTTCGCGGCGCCGCCGGATGGTTGCAACTCGTTTCGCTCGCCGACAATCGGCGACGTTTCCACGCTGGCCTGCGATTTGCGACTCGGCTCGGTCATGAACACCGACGCCAAGGCCGTGCTCGCGGCCGCCACCTATCGAGACAACGGAAACCCCGAGATCAGCGCGACCTGGCTCGCCGAGCATCTCGACCACGTGCATCTCCTGGACGTTCGGGAGCCGCACGAGCTCACGGGCCCGCTGGGCTCGGTCCCCAACGTGCAGAACCTGCCCCTCGCTAGCGTGCTGACCCGGGGCGTCCCCTTCGACCCGGAGGAGCCAGTGGTCTTCATCTGCCGCTCCGGCCGGCGCTCGGCCCTCGCCGCCTCGGCGCTCGCGGATGCAGGCTACAGGGCGGTGGCTTCGGTCGAAGGCGGGATGCTCGCGTGGACCCACGACGTCGAACATCGAAAGAACATCCTCGAAGAGGAGAAGAACGCCAACGCGCAGAACCTGGCGAGCGCGATCTATCGGACCAACGGGATCGCGGAGGTCTCTGCGGCGTGGGTCGCCCAGAACCTGGGCCGCTTCAAGCTCGTGGACGTGCGCGAAGAGGGCGAACGACTCGGCCCGATGGGCGTGATCCTCCAGGCGGAGCACGTCCCCCTCGGCGTGCTCCTCGCCGCGGCTTCGCAGTGGCCGAAGGACCAGCCGCTGGTGATCCACTGCGCTTCGGGCGGTCGGTCGGCGCGCGCGACGGAGGTCCTGTCGCAGATGGGCTTCGAGGCCGTCGCCTCGATGGAGGGCGGCATGATCGGCTGGCACAGGATCGCGATGTCGTGAGGCGCGTCCACAGCATCGGAGTGCTGGTCGCCACGCTCGGCAGCGCCTGCGGCCCAGTCGACACCCCCGGCCCTACCAGTCGCTCTCGCCGCTGCACGCCGACGCCCTCCTCGACCGCCCCACGCCGGCCACGGCGCGCTTCGTACAGATGACGACAGCCCGGCCCCCGGCGCCCGGGTCCTCGCGACCGTCGAGAGGGCTCTCTGAGCCGGGCGCGTCCACGTCTCCGGCGCTCAGGGACAGGTGAAGGTCGAACGTCCTCCATGAGCGCCGCCCGGACGTCCATCACGACGGCGTCGATCCCGCCCTAGCCACCCTGCAAAACGGCACTAGCGGACAGATCAGAACGAACTTCGGAGGCCCAGATGACATCGACGATTCGGTCCGTGGTGAGCTGTCTCCTGATGCTCTCAGCGAGCGGATGCGCCACCGCGGGGACGGCGACTGGCGAGCTGGTCGAGAACGACGGCACGGAGGAGCCGGTTTCTTTCGAGTGGCACTCCGAGATGGATGAGCCGACCGAAGGGTCGATCTCGACCGTCCTCCCCGACGGGCGCGCGTTCGAGGGCCGCTACTTCGAGGTCACGCAGACCGTCGAGGCGGACACGCTCGCACCGCTCTGGGTGAACTGGAACCCGTACTGGTCGGACTGGTCGGCCCCCTGGGGCACCTCGGTCGTCAGCAACGGCTTCGACTCCTTCGCGCGGATTTACAGCGGGCACGTGGTCGCGACGCTCTCGAACCCCGGTGGGCGGAACATGCGCTGCCGCTTCACCCTCTCCGAGCCATCACGGGGGATGAGCGAAGGCGGCGTGGGCGACTGCCAGTTGGATGATGGCGAGAAGATCGAGGACGTCGTCCTGCAGTGAGCAGGTGGACAGTCTGCGTCGTGGAGTCGACGTAGGGCGCACGTGGTGCTCCAACCAGTGACGTCTTAAGAACGCACATCTCACAGAAGCACTCACGAATTGGGATGGCACGGGTGTCGCAATACATCCACCGCGATGACGCCGCTCCTCGTGGTCCTATCCTTGTTCGTGGGCGCTACCCTGGGATGCGGCGCTGCGCCGGACACCACTCACCACGTCGCACGCGCGGTGCCGCAGGCGATGCCGGCGAGGCGGGTGGAGCGAGCCACCATGCAAACACGAGGGCTGACCGGCTCGCTCGCCACCGACGAGGTACGTGAAGCGCTCCGCCCGAAGCACGAGTCCTTCGCCCGATGCTTCGCCTCCGAGGCGGTCCGACTCCCGATGCTCGCCGGGCGCGTGACGCTCGCGTTCCACGTGGGGACCGACGGGCGGGTCGCGCATGTGCACCCCATCGACTCGACCGTTGGTCATCGCGAAGTGGAGCGATGCATTGTCGACGTCGCTGCTTCGGTTCGGTTCCCACGTCCACACGGTGGCGCCGCCGACTTCAACTGGCCGCTCGAGATGGACCCGCCGGTGGGGGTGCGCGAAGCGATCACCTGGGACCCTGGACGCGTGCGGCGTGTCGTGCGGGCACGCGGGCGCCGCGTTCTTCAGAGATGTGGCGCCGACTCCGACGTTCAGGTCACGACCTACGTGTCGCGCAGAGGCCGCGTCATCTCGGCGGGAGCCTCCACGCCCGACGGTACGGGGGCGGCAAGCCTGGACTGTGTGACGCGCGCGGTGCGAAGCTGGCCGATGCCGCGTAGCCGACGCTACCGCGCCAAGGTGACGTTCCACCTTCGCGCCGACGGTTGAGTCGACCGGTCAATCGAGGCCGAGCCAGGACAGTGCGCTTCGGAGCGCGTCCGCGCCGCCTTCGCGCACCCAGGCGCCGTGGGCGATGACCATGCGCACGGGATCCCAGGCGATGGCCTTGCGGATGGCGACGCGCGCTGGCTCGCGCTCGAGAAAGGTCGCGCGCCACTCGCGTGGGGTGCTCCCGTGCTCACCGGAGAGGGCGTCCAGCTTCATGATCCAGGACTGCCACTTGGTGAAGGCATCCGGATCGTGCTTCTGAACGAGGTCACCCACGAAGAGCGTCCGCGACGGTCGATGATGGAAGAGCACCTCCTCCATCACGAAGCTGCCGCGGACGATCACGTGGTCGATCACCCCCTCGAAGGCCGGCTCCTCCTCGTCGAAGATCTCCACGTCGAAGTGCACGGTCTGGACTCGCGTCGACAGCCCCGGCGGCGCGTAGATCAGCGCTTCGGGCCACTGCTCCTTCCATGCGGGCAGCGCGAGGTGGTGGATCTTGTTCGGCTCGACGAGGTGCTTCACCGGGCCGAGCGCGTTGACTTCGGCGACGAGCTCGTCGTCGAGACCCACCGGTGACCACACCCACAGATCGCCGCTCGGCAACCGCACCACACCCATCCGCGTGGGATAGGGAAAGCCGAAGAACGAGACCTTGGGCCCATCCGCGATCCAGACCTCATCTGCGATCGCTTCGAGGCGCATGCCCGTATGTTACACCGGGCGCGGGCTCCGGATCACACCTCGTGGGCCATCCGATGCCGCGGGCTGCGGAAGTAGTGCATCGGTGAGTAGGACAATAGATTCGAGACCCGCGAGGTGTAGATGCACGCGTAGTCCTCGACCTGGTCTCCGAAGCTGCTCACCTCGTGCCCCGCCTTGAAGAGCGAGCCCCAGAAGGGGTGAAAGGCCTGCTCGAGCTCCTCGTCCAGCTTGGAGATCTCGCCTTCGGAGGCGCGAATGCGGCTGCGCAGCTTGTCGATGGACTTGCGCAGGCGCACCCGCGCCACGTCCAGCTCGGTGCTGGGGGTGCCGTTCGTCTTCTCGATCGCCCGCTGCACGTCCTTGAGCGCCGCCTGCCGCGCGCGCAGGTCGTGGATGAGCGTGGCGTGGGCCTCACTCAGGGTGTCGAAGCGGTCCATCGCCTCGGTGCACCGCGCGAGGGCGTCGAGCTCGACGTCCATCTCCTGGATGATCATCGCCGTGCGCCACGCGGTCTCCTTCTTCGCGCGCAGCACATCGCCGTAGATGTGGTCGCCGACGTAGAGGATCTGATCGCTCTCGGCGCCGAGGTGCTTCTCGAGGTCGACGATGTTGCCGTGCATGTAGATCTCGCCGCGCTCGAGCTTGTGGGCGACCTCGGGCTCCGAGCCGGGCTCGGCTCGCAGGAAGGGTTGGCGGCCCAGGAAGAACGCCGGCTTGGCGGAGGCGGTGACGATCAGGTCGAAGAAGTTCTTCCAGGAGCTGTACTCGGGCAGCGCGTCGTCGAGGAGGTACGACATCAGGTGCTGCGTCATCTCCGGGTAGGAGTTGGTCAGCAGGAACGTGTGCTTGCCGGCACTCCGGAGCTTGTGAATGGTGGCGCCGAGCTCCGGGTCCTTGAGGACGTAGCGCGCCGGATCCTTCTTGATCTGCTGCTTGATGCTGCCGTCCCGGTGCGCGAGGTCGATGCACTCGCGCACGTCGTCGAAGAGGCGCACGTAGTCGACCGGCGTCGCCGATGCCTCGAGCGCTTCCACCGCCGCCGCGTAGAGCGTGACCTCGGCGAGCGCGTAGAGGGTGTCGACCCAGTGGTAGCGCTTGGTCCCCGGCCGCAGGCGCCGCGTGTGATAGAGGTGGCGGCGGTCCTCCGCGCTCAGCTCGCGCATCCCGTGATAGGCGCGCTTCACGTAGCGGTAGCGGTCCATCTTGAGGACGTTGCCGCGCTTGCGATCGATCAACAGGCCACGGATGGGAAAATCCGTGCGGTAGTCCATCCCGAGGAGCTGGTCGGGATAACCCTTGAGCTCGACCATCTTCTTGGCGGTCGCCTCGATGCTGAGGCGATCCATCTCCGCCTGATCGTAGATGGCGAGGGTGTAGTCCATGTCGAAGCCCACCCACTCGATGTGGTCGAGCCGCAGGCTTCGATTGACGTAGACCCTCCGCCGCGGGGGCGGCAGGATCGACTCGTCAGCGGGCAGCGAGAGTGCTGCGAGTGGAAGCGGGAGCTGCATGGTCGGCGTCGAAGCGCAGCGGGGCCGGAGCCTCGCGGAGCTGGATTGCCGACCACCCCGCTGCAGAATCAGTTCGTCAAGCGAGCGTCACCCTTGGGGTAGACGCTGACGCGCTGGCGCTTCTTGCCCTGGCGCTCGTACTGAACGACGCCGTCGATCTTCGCCCAGAGGGTGAAGTCCTTGCCGACGCCGACGTTGCGGCCGGCATGGAAGCTCGAGCCCACCTGACGAACCAGGATGGAGCCCGCGCTCACTTCCTGACCGCCGAAGATCTTCACGCCGCGGTACTGCGCGTTCGAGTCGCGCCCGTTCCGGGTGGCGCCCTGTCCCTTTTTGTGTGCCATCTCGTCTACCTCAGGCGCTGATGCCGGTGATGCGAAGCTCGGTGTAGGGCTGACGGTGGCCCTGCTTGCGCCGGTAGTTCTTGCGGCGCTTCATCTTGAAGACGATGATCTTCTTCGCTCGATCCTGCGCGACGATCTCCGCTTCGACCTTCGCACCCGCGACGGTGGGCTTGCCGACCGCGACCTTGTCGCCGCCGATCATCAGCACCTCGTCGAACTCCACCTTCGCGCCGACGTCGCCATCGAGCTTTTCCACGCGAAGCGTGTCACCTTCGCTCACGCGATATTGCTTGCCGCCGGTCTTGATCACTGCGTACATGGTTCAATCCTCGATAAGGGGCGAGCAGTCTACGAACCAAAGACCCTGGCGCAAGCAGAAAACCCACTGAAAACGCGCGTTCAGGCAAGCGATGATCGACCCCAAGGATAGCCCCGCCCCCGAAGACGAAAAGGCTCCTGATTCTGAGGAGCTAGTCGCTCCTTCGGATCCCGCGGGGGTCGTGCGACGGCCCCGCCACGAGCGCAAGGCCCTCGATCCCGACCTCGAGGACCTGGCCGCCGGGGAGAGCGACCGGGTGCGGCCGCGGGAGCAAAGCCCCCGCCTGCGCGACGACCGCCCGGTGCGCCTCATCCCGGGGGTGAAGAACGCCGATGCCCGGGCGCTGAGCGAACGTCGGCTCGAGGCCATGCGGGCCGCCCGGGCGGATCATCCGAAAGATCCAGCGGCGACCGCACGCCTGGGCGGGCTCCTGGCCGAGGCCCTGGCCCTCGAGATCTGGCGCGGGCAGAGCCTGACGAGCTTCGCGGTGATGACCGAGCAGCTCCTCGACCTCGATGAGGCCGAGGCGCGCGAGCTCGCCGAGCGGGGGCGGAACGAGAGCGGCGTCGCGGCCGAGCTGAGCGAAGAGGCGGTGGCGTCCTGGCTGCGCGCCGAAGTGGCGCTCGTCGAGGCCGAGCTCGAAGCGCGGTTGATGGTGCGGCGCGAAGGCGCGAGCGAGCGCCTGGTCGTGGATGTGGACGCGAAGCGGAGCCCGGAGATCCTGAGCGCGATCGGTCGGCGGCTCGCCCCGATCGCGAACGACCGCGGACGGCGTGATCGAGGTCGCGAAGGCGGACGGGATCGCGACCGCGGCGGCGATCGCGACCGCGGCGGCGATCGCGATCGCGATCGCGGCCCGGGGCGTGATCGCGACCGTGACCGTGGCCGCGGTCGTGACCGTGACCGTGACCGCGGCCGAGACCGAGACCGCGACCGCGACCGCGACCGTGACCGAGGCCGCGGCCGTGATCGCGATCGGGATCGAGATCGCGATCGCGACGGCGATCGCCGGCGCGAGGGTGATCGGGATCGCGGACGCGAGGGTGGTCGGGATCGCGATCGCGGACGCGAAGGTGGCCGCAGCCGTGACGGGGATCGCGATCGCGGACGCGCCGGCGGGCGGGACCGCGACGGGGATCGCGATCGCGGACGCGCCGGCGGGCGGGACCGCGATCGACGTCGAGAAGGTGGTCGGGATCACGATCGGAAGGGCGGACGTCCCGGCTCGGGTGGCCGCGGACGTAGTCCAGATCACAAGCGCGGCGGCAAAGGCAAGCGACGCAACTAGTTCGCTTGCCGACAGCACGAGAGCCGCCGCATCGTCCGAATCGGAAAGGGGATTCGTGATGAATCAGATCGTCTTCGGACTCGTGCTCGCTCTGTCTTCGGCCTCGCTCGTCGCTTGCGGCGGCGGCGGTGGTGCCGTCAACAACAGCGGCGCGAACAACGCACCCGCGAATACGAGCGGAGGGGCCGTACCCGCGAGCAACTCCGCCTATCGCCTCGTGAACAACTCGAACTACGACATCCACTACGTCTACATCAGCCCGACGAGCCAATCGACCTGGGGTCCGGATCAACTCGGGGCGAATCAGAATCCTTCATGCGGGCGAGTCGCTGACGCTCGCCGGCGTCGGGTGCGACAGCTACGACCTGAAGCTCGTCGACGAGGACGGCGACGAGTGCATCCAGCAGGGTGTTCAGATCTGTCAGAACACCACGCTCTACATCGAGAACGACGACCTGCTCCGCTGCGAGGGCTATCACTGAGGTCACCCTGGAACGGCGCCGCGCCCAGCTTCTTCGAGCTCTTCCTCGACGACCGCGGAGACAGCGCCGACGCCTTTCACCTCGGGACGAGCCGCAGCGGCTTCACCTGGCCGACGCCCTTCGCGGCAGACCTCGATGGCGACGGCTTCGACAGACCTCGATGGCGACGGCTTCGACGAGGTCGGCTTCTTCGACCCCCGCGCGCGTCGCTTCGTCATCGAGCCCGGCGTCGCGCTCTTCGAAGAGGTGGCGCTGGAGGCCGTCGCGGCCGCATCACCCTCGGACACCTCAGACCAAACCATCGCGGATCGACGGAAATCTCGGCTATGGTCGATGCTGGTGGCGGCGCTCCTTCGATGGCGCTGACGCCTCGCGCTCCGACGTCGATGGCGCCACGAACACCGCCAATTCCTACTCCATCTTCTCGGTGATCACCGACCGCGTCGTCCCCGCCCTCGGGGGCATTTCAGGATCCGCCTTGCTCGACACTCGTCTCGTCTCCGCTCTCCTCGCCATCCTGCTCGTCGCCGGCTGCGGTGACGATGGTTCCACCGATGCCGCCGACGCCGCGACGGACGCTCCGAACGACGGCACGGCCGACGCGGACGCTGACGCCGGAGAGTCCGGCCCCATCGAGATGCGCCTGCTCCTCGATCGCGGCGGCGACTTCTTCGCCCAGCCCTTCCCCCTCGAGACGCGACGCATGGGTGCGGCGGGCCCACCCGACCTCACCGACTTCCCCAACCCGCGAAGCCAGCAGCTGATCGACGACTTCATCGACGCCGCCGGCGACCGCGACGGCTTCAGCCCCTCGGGTCCCATCTGGCTCCGCTTCACCGGGCCGCTCGACGATGGGAACTTCCCGACCGAGGCCGACAGCGTCTCCGAAGACAGCCCGGTGCTCCTGGTGAACATCGATCCCGACTCCGAGGACCGCGGCACCTTCACCCCCTTGCGCATCGCCCAGGCCGACGCGGCCGGCGACAGCTACCGCCCGTCGCGCCTTCTCAGCGTGCTTCCGGTCCCGGGGCACGACCTGCGTGAAGGCACCCTCTACGCCCTGGTGGTCCGCGATTCGATCGGCAGCGGCGATTCCGCGCGCCCGTTGGTGCGGTCCGACGCGCTCGCGGGTGTGCTCGACGGCACCGGCAGCGACGCGGCGCTCGTCGACGCCTTCGCGCCGCTTCGCACCTGGCTCGGCGAGGCGTCCATCGACCCCGCCTCCGTGGTCGGCGCGACCGTCTACCGCACCGGTGTCCCCACGCTTCACGTGGCCAAGTGGGTGAAGTGGGCCGGCGAGCAGCCCGCGCTCTCTCCGGTTTCGCCGCTGAGCCGCACGACGGTGATGGACGAGTACTGCGCCTACGAAGGCGAGTGGCAGGCGCCCCAGCACCAGAACGGAACGCCGCCCTACACCGACCCGGGCGAGGGCGTGATGCAGGTCGACGGTGGCGACATCCCCGTCGAGCAACGGACCGAAGCCGTGCCCTTCGTCGTCGCGGTACCGAAGCAGGTGATGCCTGCCGAGGGCTTCCCGCTGCTCTTCTACGTCAACGGCACGGGCGGCCTCGCGCGGCAAATCCTCGACCGCGGCACCGCGACCGGGACCTCGCCCCCGACGCCAGGCACCGGGCCGGCGCAGAACCTCGCGCGTCGCGGCATCGGCGTGTCGGGGATGGCCGGCGTCCTGAACCCCGAGCGCATCGACCCGACGGATTCGAACGAGGGGTACATCATGTACAACTTCACGAATCCGCGGGGGATGCGCGACAACTTCGCGCAGACGCTGATGGAGCACGCGATGTTTCGGCGGCTCGTCCTCTCGCTGCGGATCGATCCCACGACCTGCCCGGGTGTCGACGCCAGCGCGGCGACGGACGGCATGGTCCGCTACGACCCGGCGAAGATGGCCGTGATGGGTCAGTCCCTCGGCGCGCACCTCACCGGCATGCTCTCCTCTCTGGACGACGGCTATCTCGGCGCGATCCTCACCGGCGCCGGTGGATCGTGGATCGAGTTCGCCTTCGGTCCGACGGACCCGGTGAACCTCGGCGACACCGCAGCGCTCCTGGTCGGCCTGCCGCCCTCCGAGAGCCTCGACGAATTCCATCCGGTGATCGCGATCTTCGACCTCGCCGTCGGACCGGCCGACAACATCCACTACGTCGCCGGCGTGCATCGGCGCCTGAGACCGGGGCACACCGCCCGGCACGTTCTGGTCATCGAGGGCTACGACGACGACAACATCCCGGAGCTCCTCCAGCGCGCGCTGGTGAGCGGGATCGGCGTGGACCTGGTCGGCCCGGACGTGGGCGACGCCCAGATCAGCGACGCGATCCGCCTGGCGGGCGGGACGCTCCTCGACCCACCTGTCACCGAGAACCGCATAGCCCCCGACGGCTCACCGCTCACCGCGGGCGTCGTCCGCTACCTGCCGGATCGCCCGCGCGGCGGACACTACGTCACCTTCCAGCTCGAGCCGCCGAAGCACCAGTACGGCTGCTTCCTGGAGACACTCTTCGCCACCGGGACGCCGACCATCGTCGCCGGCACCGGCGGCCCCGACGATCCCTGCGACTGATGGCGCGCGCGCTCAGGGCATGGTCCAGGTGATGGTCGTCGACGCGTCGGTCGCCGGAACCTTCACCCAGATGCTCCGCGAGCTCGCCTCGTAGAACCAACCATCGGCCCTGCCGTCCAGGGCCGCGCGGTCCGCCACCTCGGACGCGGACGCGCCGCCCACGTCGACGCTCGCCGGCATGGCGCCAGTGCGTATCCGGAAGAGGACCGGCGCGAGGGCGCGCGCGATGGTGACCGTGTCCGCCGCGGCGGTGATCTCGGTCTCCATCTCGTCGTCGTCGTGCAGCACGAAGCGCGTGGCGGTCGCGCTCGGCCACACGAGCACCGTGAGCGCGCCGGCCGAAGCGTCGCTGCCCAGACCGTTCGCGTCGTCCACCACGTGCATCGGCACGATGGCGCCCGCCGCGACGAAGAGGCCGACGCGGCCCCGCTCGCTCAGGTCGTACGCCGTGAGGGTCGTGCCGCCGGCGATGGCATCGCCGCTCGGGTCCCACCAGTCGTACCACTCACCGGTGGGCAGCGCGATGTCCCTTGCGTCCCCCGCCGCGATGACCGGCGCCACCAGGAAGGCGTCGCCGAGCATGAAGCGGAAGTCGTCCGCCCAATCGGTCGGCGTCGTGCCGAAGGGACGGATGATCACCTCGCCGCCCGCGTAGGCCTCCTCCGCCAGGCTGTAGAAAAAGGGCACCAGCGCGGAGTGGAGCTTCGCCCAGTACCGGTAGTTGTCCAGGGTCAGACCGGAGGGATCGTCGATCGCCCAGGGCTCGAGGTTGGCGCGGCCGTGAAGCTGCATGAAGGGCGTGAGCGCGGCGAGAGCCGTCCACCGCTGGAAGACCTCGAGATCGAAGGGGATGATCCGCAGGATGTCGAGCTCGTCGCGGTCGAGATAGCCGCCGAGGTCCGAGCCGAGCACCACGTAGCCCGCGACCGCCGAGCGAAGGATCTCGTCGAGCGCATCGACGATGCCCGTCCAGTCGCGATGGTTGTCGCCGACCCACGCCACCGGCGCGTGCTCGGGGCGGGCGTAGAAGCGACCCTCGAAGTCGTAGCTCTGGTCCCAGGGGCGCACCATCGTGATGAAGTCGCGGCCGGCCCGGGACTGCCCGTAAGCGTAGTAGTCGCGGTAATAGGCCTCGGAGTATTCCTGGTGTGACTTCTCGCCTTCGGCCGTGGCGAGCCTGTCGCGGCGGATGTAGTTCTCGCCGAAGTCGAGCTTCCAGCCGTCGAGCCCCGCATCGATCAGCGCGTCCTGCTGCGCGTGCCACCACTGGCGCGCGCCCTCGTCGAAGAAGTCGACGCCCGCGCCTTCACCCTTCCACCAGCCCCAGGTCCGTCCGTCGTCGACGTAGTAGCCGCAGGCCAACCCTTCGAGGAAGTTGGGCGCAGGGCCCGAGTAGACGTCGCCGCCCTCTTCCAGATCGTACGAGGAGTTGTTCACCATCTGCGTCACCCACAGAACGATGCGCACGCCGCGCTCGTCGAGCTGAGCGACCATGTCCGGGAAGTCCGGATAGCGCGATGGGTTGGGGACGAAGGTGTTGTACTGGGTCTCCCAAGGGCTATCGAGGACCAGGACACCGACCGGGATGTCGCGGCTGATGAATCCGTCGACGAAGGCGAAAGAGTCGTCACGGTCCGAGATGTCCTTCGAGATCCAAGGCTCGAAGGCCCAGCGCGGGGTGTGGATCTGCGGCTCCGGAAGCGCCTCCGGCGGGCCCACGACGTGCGTGCAGGAGGGTGCCGCGTCGGCATCGGCGTCGGGGGCAGCGTCGCCCGCTGCGTCCAAACCTCCGTCCGGAGGCGCCGTGTCGTCGCCGCACGCGACGACCAGCAGGAGGACCAAGAGCAAGAACCGCATGACCGCTACACCTTCAATACAACACGAAACCTGCGGGCTCCTCCTTCGGAGGCAGCTCGGTCTCACCGAGCATCTCCCGCAGGTCGATCTCGATCGTACGCGACAGAGCGTTCATCGGCACGTCATTGAAGCTGCGCTCGAAGGGGTCCTCGCTGGAGTCGCCGATGCCTTCCATGGTGAGGAAGACCCACCCCACCAGCGCCGTCGAGATGATCATCATCCCGCCATGGGCCGCGAGGGCCACGCCCGACTCCGCGGCGTGATCGGCGAAGATGTCGAGCATGCCGAAAGGCAGAAGGGCCACGAAGACGCGAACGAAGATACGGCTGAACTCCGCGTACTGACGGGGCAGGGGCGTGTTCTTGATGCGCTCGCACTTGCCCTGCAGCCCGTAGAGCTCCTCGATCACACCCATCAGCTCGAGCTGGCGAAACATGTCGAGACGCCCCTGCTCGACGAGGGCCGCCAGCTCCCTGCCCTGTTCGAGGAGCATGTGCGTGGCCGGATTCTTCCGCGCCGACACGCCTTCGAGCTCGTCGCGCTGGAGGAAAGGTGACAGCTCCTTGTCCCAGTCGTTGCGCATGTGGTCGGCGTGCTGGGCGAGGCGCCGCTTGGTGGACCGCGCGGGCTTGTAGTGGAACCGAGAGGTCTTCCGGAGCTGCAGGCGCAGGGCGTTGACCCAGGCGACGTGACGATAGATCAGCCGCTCGTGCACCGCGTGCGCCTCGTCGTCCTCACGCGTGGGATCGACGTAGCTGATCACGCCGTTGGCCCAGGTGCGGCTGGAGTTCACGATGCCGCCCCAGATCTTGCGTCCTTCCCAGAAGCGGTCGTAGGCCGAGTTGTTCTTGAAGCCGATGTAGAAGGCGACCGCGGTGCCGATGGTGGCGATGGGCAGGTAGGGCACCCGGAGGATCGTCATCCCACCGTAGAAATAAGCGGCGAAGACGATGGCGGCCCACACGGCGACGAGCCCCGCCAGCCGGACGGTGAAGGCGACGAGGAGATGCGCCGGGAACCGCCGCGTGATGATCATGCGTCGCTTCGTTACCGCAGGGCTTCATCTGTGTAAAGCGGGGGTATGCTCTGGCCATGAGCATCACGGTGAAAGCAGTCCGCGTACACGAGACCGGGGGACCGGAGGTCCTGCGCTACGAAGACGTCACCCTCCCCGACCCCGGCCCGGGACAGGTGCGCGTCCGCCAACACGCGATCGGCGTGAACCTCATCGACACCTATCACCGCTCCGGGCTCTACGCGCTGGAGGACCTGCCGCGCGTCATCGGTCAGGAGGGGGCTGGCGTGGTCGAGGCGGTCGGCGAAGGTGTGACGGAGCTGGCGGTGGGAGACCGCGTCGCCCACGCCACCGCAGGGCCCGGCGGCTACGCCCAGGCGCGGGTCCTCGACGCGTCGAAGGTGGTGGCGATCCCCGACGCGGTGAGCTTCGAGCAGGCCGCTTCGGTGCTCCTTCAAGGCATGACCGTCGAGTTCCTCGTGCGTCGCACCTTCGAAGTGAAGAAGGGGATGACCGTGCTCTGGCACGCGGCGGCGGGGGGCGTGGGGCTCATCGCCTGCCGCTGGCTCTCGCATCTGGGCGCGACGGTGATCGGCACCGTGTCCACCGACGAAAAGGCCGAGCTCGCGCGCCAGCACGGTTGCCACCACCCGGTCATCTACACGCGTGAGGATTTCGTCGAGCGCGTGCGCGAGCTGACCGATGGCGAAGGCGTTGTGGTGGTCTACGACTCCGTGGGGCGCGACACCTTCCTGCGCGGATTCGATTGCCTGAAGCGGCGCGGGATGATGGTGGGCTTCGGCAACGCCTCGGGAACGCCGGAGCCCTTCGACCCGATGATCCTCGCGCGCAAAGGCTCGCTCTACCTCACGCGCCCGACGCTCTTTCATTACGTCGCGGAGCCCGAGGAGCTGCGCGAAAGCGCCGCCGCCGTCTTCGATTCTCGTCGGCCGCGGCGTCATCGACGCCGAGCCCCGCCATCGCTATCCGCTCGAAGCCGCGATGGAATGCCACCGCGACCTCGAAGCGAGAAAGACAGCCGGAATCCGTGGTGCTCGTCCCCTGAGGAGGGCGTCGACTACATGCCCTCGAGGGCCTGGCGCGCCGCGGCGTTGTTCGGGTCGAGGGCGAGCGCGCGCTGGTACGCCTGACGCGCGCCGTTACGATCGCCGCTCGCGAGCAGGGCGCGTCCCAGAGACGCCATGTAGCCGGAGTTGCGCGGGTTGAGCTCGACGGCGCGCTGATACGCCTGCACCGCGCCGCGATAGTCGCGCATCCGATAGCGCGCGGACCCGAGGCCCATGAAGACGCCCGCGTCACGCGGAGCGATGGCAGCGGCACGCTCGTAGGCCTGGGCAGCGCCGCGGAAGTTGCCCGCTCTCCATGCGTCACGCGCCTGCGTACGCAGCGACTCGAGGTCGTTTCCGCCGGAAGCCATCGTCGGCTCGGCACGCTGCTGCATGGAGCTCGTGCCGGCGTTGTGCTCCGTGCGCATGGAAGAAGCGTGCTCGCGCTCCTCGCGCCCGGCGTGGTGCTCCTCGGCGACGGGCTCAGGCTCGGCGACGGGCTCGGGCTCGGCGACCGGCTCGGCGACGGGCTCGGGCTCGGCAGCCGGCTCGGCTTCGGCGACTGGCGCGGTCTCCATCCCCGGCGTGGGCGCGGGCACGATGGAGGGGGAGTCCTCGATCGAAGGGACCGGCTGCGGGTTCAGATCGATCTGTTCGAGCCCTTCGAGGTTCTGAGCGAGCTCTTCCTGCGCGGAGGTCCAGAGGTAGTAACCACCGCCGAGGACGCCCGCGCTCACCAGGCAGAAGCCCACGACAAGGACGCCGAGGATGAGGGGAAGCCGGCTCTTGGTCGGCAGCTTCACCGGCTCCATCACCGGCTGCATCGTTTGCGGTTGCGCGGCGGCCCCGTAGGGCTGCGACTGTGGAACGTTCGCCGCGTAGGGCTGCTGCGACTGCGGCTGGATCGGGATCTCCGCGGTCGGCGGAACGACAGCGCCGCCGGTTTCGATCGCCTGAGCTGCCTGCTCGAAGGCAGCGGCCTCTTGCGGTGAGGATCCGGGCGCCGTCGCCAGGGGGGCAGCCTCGGGGGACGGGAAGCCGGGGGCGGTCTGCGTCGCCGGCTGCGTCGTGGTCGGAGGGAACGCTGCGGCCGGTGCAGCCGACGCTTCCGCGGGCGCCGCCGCCTGGAGCGCGCCGAGCTTCTGCTCCGCTTCGCTGCGGTCCAACGCGGTGGTCTCCGCGAGGTCGTCGTAATCGAGGTCGTCGTCGCTGGCGACGGGCACCGGCGCCACGCCCGAGGGCATGGAAGAGGTGGGCGGCGCGGCCGCGATCACCGGCGCCTCCACCGGCTCGAGGTCGAGCGCGTCGAGCTCCTGGGTGGAGTCGGCGTTCTTGCCGGCGACCTTCTTCTTGAGGGCGTCCGCGGGCGGCGGCGGCGGCACGCTGCTCACGCGCTTCTTACCGGCACCATTGGCGCCATTGGCACCGGTCGGCGCGGCGCTGGTGCGCTCTCCGGGAGGGGGCGGCGGGCGGCTCGCGACGGGCTGACTCACCCGAGCGGCCTGCTCGGGGGGCGGGGGCGGTGGCTTGTTCGGCATTGGAGCGGATGGCATTCCCATGATCGTCATCTTCTTCTGGTTGGGAGGACGGAGCGTTCCGGAGCCGGCGGTGACGTCCGTCGACTGCGCCGCCGATTTCTCATCCTGAGGCACGAAGGAGACGGTGGGATCGCGCTGCCCCTTGCTCTCCGGCAAGAAGGGCTCGATCACACGCTTGGACTGCTGCGCCGAGAAAGGTCGCTCCCGCGGGTCCTTTGCGAGCAGCTGGGTGATCAGCTGCTGGACCCCGGAGGGGACGTTGCTCGGCAGGGTGGGAATGGGCTGATTGGCGTGCGCCTCGAGGAGCGCGGCGTCGTCATCAGCGGAAAAGAGGGGCTGACCCTCGAGCATCTCGTAGAGCAGAGCGCCCAGGGCGTAGAGGTCGCTGCGGAAGCTGACGAGCTTGCCCGTCGCCTGCTCGGGGGAGACGTAACCGGGGGTACCGGCGATGTCGAAGCCGGTGTCGCCGTCGATGCGCGCCGCGACGCCTGCGTCGATCACCACGACCTTGGGCACGCCCGAGGGCTGCGGGTGCAACAGGACGTGATCCGGTGAGAGGTCGCGATGCAGGAGCCCAGCGCGATGAAGCTCGTCGAGCGCCTCGGCGAGCTGCGCGGCGATGGAGAGCGCCTCGGGCACGGCGAGCTTTCCGCCGCGGCTCAAGCGCACGCGAAGCGACACACCTTCCACCCACTCGCGGAACAGCCACAAATGTCCGTTCGCTTCACCCGTGACGACGGGGAGCGCGAGATGCGGATTGGAGAGCGTGGCCTGCTTGACGAGCTCACGCTTGAGGCGCTGGCGTTCGGTGACGCTCACGCCGCTCTCGTTGTGCAGGATCTTGAGGATGCCGCGACGACCGGTCTGCTTCTCGTCAGCGAGGTAGAGCGTCCCGGTCGCGCCCTTGCCGTAGGGCTGAACGACGTTGAAGCGCTCCGCGAGATCGCCGGTCACCTCGTCGAAGTGTTGCTCTTCGCCCTCCCGTCCATCGCGGGGACAGGTGGTTTCCGTCGGGTCGAGCGCGACGCGGCAGAGGGGGCAGACGAGCATTACGCGTGGTGTCTCGGTGGCGGAAGGTGCGGCAGCGTAGGATGGTCCGGAAGAAGTGGTCAACGGCGCCGAATCGAAGTGGATCATGGGACTGACGGACTCCCTGTACCCTTGGGTTGAGGGTCTGCCTCCCGGCCGCTTCGGCGCGAGGAGGTAGTAGCTCAGACGACACGTACGGCAAGCGCTTACTGGATCTTCCCAAGCGCACGCGCGCCCGGCCGGAAGCGCTCCCAGACGAGGGTCTTGATAGACCGCCCCGGCGAATTCGTCGAAAGCCAGATCTCCCACGCCAACAAAACCACCACGGGGAGGTGGATGATGAAAACCATGGCGGAATTTTCCTCCCACCGGCGTTCCGAGAGCCAGGTGGCGAGGGGGGCGTAGCCGGCGAGGATGGTCGCGCTGAAGAGCAGCCCCGCCTGGCCGCCCGTGGCCACCTCGAGGGGCAGGAGCCACAGCAGGTACCAGGGGTGGATCTGCGGCGCGAGGAGAAGGACGGCGAGCACCGTCGCGCGGGTGGCGGCGAGCGGCGGGACGCGACGGCGCACGAGCCAAAGGACGAGGCCGACGACGAGCAGGAACGCGGCGCCCCGCGCCAACATCGAGGCGGCGTAGTCGCGCTGGAACGCGGTCTCGTCCGGCGCCTCCTTCTTCTCGGCCACCTGGGTCGCCCACGGGTCGAAGGGCGTTCCGTCGAGGAGGCGCACGACCGGCGCGAGGGCCGGAACGCGCACCTGATCGTGGGCGCTGTAGGTCGCCTCGGCGACGCGATCGACCCCGACGCGCGCGCCCGACTCGAGCACGCGATAGAGGCCGGCGTTGCCCGCCCAACGCCGCGCGTACTGTCCGAGGCCGGGCACCGCATCGCTGCCGCGGCCGGCGAAGAAGAGCGGCGTCGCGACGAGGACGGAGAGCGCGAACGCAAACGCCGCAGCCGCGCGGTGGCGTGACGACAAGAGCGGCGCGACCACCAGGCCGATCAACTTGGTGCCGGTGGCGATGGTCGCCGCGAGGATGGCGGCGCCGGCGCGACCCCGGGCGAGGGCGAAGGCGAAGGCGAGGAGCGAAAGGCCCGCGAAGACGTCCACGTGCCCGCCGAGGGCCGACTCCGAGAGCGCGAGAGGATTCAGACCGTAGAGGAGCGCGGCGCGCCCGGCGTGTGGGGTGGGCGTGGCGCGGAAGACCAGGGCGACGGTGGCGAGGTGCGCTGCGAGGGCGAGCGCCTTGAGGGTCCAGGGTGCGTGGTCGATGCAATCGGCGACCCAGAAGACGAGCTGCGCGAAGGGCGGGTAGATCGTCGGGATCTCGGGGTTGTTCACCCGCGCGTGGAGAGCGTCGCGCAGGGAGAAGAGCGCCGGGGCATCAGGCGCGTAGAGGTAGGGGTCGATGCCGGCGCCACAGACGCGGCCGTCCCAGAGGTAGCGGAAGAGGTCGTCCGAGAGCACGGAGGGCGCGGCGACGAGGATCACCCCCGCGGCGGTCGCCAGACCGAGGGCGATGTGGAGGGCGCGTCGGTCGCTGGGCGCCGGGGCGACGATCAGGCCGGCGTAGGGAAGAAAAGACAGGGCGACTGCGATCGCGACCCAGGGCGGGGGCGCGCCCCCGAGGGCGAACCCGCCGGCCGCGGCCACCATTGCCGCGGTCAGAGAGGCCGATGCCACCGAGGAGCCCGCCGCCATCTCGAAGAGTATGGAGGCGGCGGGCGCTTCGTTACCAATCGGTGGCGATCAGGGGATGGTGAAGGTGGCGAGGTTCACCTGCTGATTGGGCGACAGCGTGTAGTTGTAGGCGCCGATGATCTGGCCGCCCACCGAGATGGAGACCGTGGTCTGGGTGGGACCCGCGTGGCTGTTGCACTCGCCGTAGTAGTTGAGCGCCACCTGATAGGTGCCGCTGGGCGGCTGGGCGTTATCCCAGTAGACGTTCTCCACCGTGTTGCCCGCGTCGTTGGCGCGGCAGGCGCCACGACCATCGTGGTCGAGGTGACCTCCGGAGGGGGAACGGGGGTTCTGATAGCTGATCTGCGTGCCCTGGGGATCGGTGACGTAGAGGTCGATGTCCGCGCCGCCCTGCCAGGCGAGGGTGATCTGGATGTTGCCGGAGGAGTAACCGCAGCCCTCGTCGATCTGACCGTTGCAGTTGTCGTCGATACCGTTGTTGCAGGTCTCCTGCGCACCCTGGGTGCAGGTCGTCTCGATGACGGTGACGCCCTGTACGGTCTGGGGCGAGCTGGACTGAACGGCCACGGTCTGCTGCTGCGGCGGGGGCGGCTGGCTCGATTGAACGGTCACGGTGGCGCGGGCTTGGGGCGGCGGCGGTGTGCGGACACGGGCGCGCCCGTGGATGGTGCACGCCGAGGCCGCGAGCAGAGTGCCCAGGAGCACACTGTGGGTGATCGCCTTCTTCCAAGTCATGTTCGAGTCTCCCTCCTCCGAAGGTTGGGGATGCTACGTAGCCCTCCCCCGAGCCGTCAACGACAGCCTGGGCGCGGGCTCGGAGTGGGGGTGGACGTCGGAAGGTCGGGCCTGATTCAAACGGAAGGGCGGCACGATTTGCGAACGCCGCCGGGGTCGCCGACAATGGAGGGGTGGCGCGGTCCGTACAGACGAGCCCCATCGCTCTGACGCTGCAGCGTCCCGGCAGGGCGCGAGAAGAGCTCGACCTCGGGACGCTCGGCGGGGCCGCCCGCTACTTCTTCGGCTTCTCGGGCCCGCGCCTGCTCCTGGTGCAGCTCTCGCTGGCGATGGTCGCCCGCGCGCTGCTGGGCAGGCCGACGTGGGTCGATGCCGTCGCGCTGGCGGGCGTCGTCGTCTACTGGCCGCTTCAGGAGTGGGCCGCGCACAAGACGCTCCTTCACATGAAGCCGCGCGCGATCGCGGGCCGCGTCTTCGATCCGTACTTCGCGCGCTGTCACCGGCACCATCATCGCCACCCCGACGAGCTCGCCACGGCGCTCCTGCCTCCGCGGGTGCTGTGGGTGATGGGCCCGATCCACCTCTTCTTCTGGTGGGCGGTGACGCCGACCTGGGCGGCGATGGCCACGGGTGTGGCCGCGTTCACGACGGCGACGCTCTTCTACGAGTGGATCCACTACCTGACCCACACGCCCTATCGGCCGCGCGGTCGCTACCTGCGCACCGTGTTTCGCAACCACCGGATGCACCACTTCCGCAACGAGGGGTACTGGCATTCCTTCACGGCGCCCTTCCTCGACACGCTCTTCGGCACCGGACCGGACCCCAGAGAGGTGCCACGATCGAGGACGTGCCGGACGCTCGGCGTCGGCTCGAAGGACGAGGGCGGCTGAGCGCAGCGCTTGACGGCGGGCACGATTCGTCCGAGGGAGGAGCGATGCGGATGTTCCTCGCTCTGAGCCTGACGCTCGTCGCCGCGAGCGCGTGCGACGACCCGGAGGAGACGAGCGCGGCCGAGCAGCCGGCGCCGGAGGTCCACCAGGCACCCGCGCCCACGCCCGAGCCCGCCCCCGAAGAGCTGACCGATGTCGACGCGGACAACCTCGCCGCCACGCTGCGGGCGCACCCGGGACGCGTGCTGCTCGTCAACGTCTGGTCCACCTACTGCGAGCCTTGCGTCGAGGAGATGCCGGAGCTCATCTCCATCGGCGCCCGCTATCGTGCGCAGGGCCTCGGGCTGATGCTGATCAGCGCCGACCCGCCGGCCCAGCGCGGCGCGGCGCTGGTGTTCTTGCGGTCCCAGGGCGCGCCCTTCCCGAGCTACCTGAAGACGGGGTCCGAAGATCGCTTCATCCGCGCGCTTCATGACGAGTGGACCGGCTCTCTGCCGGCCACGCTTCTGCTCGATGCCAGCCGCGAGGTGAAGCATTTCTGGGAGCGGCCCGTCGATCTCGAGCTGCTCCGCCCCGCCATCGAAAATGCGCTCGCCGAGAGCGCGAGCTGATGAGGTCCACGACGATGCGAACGCCCATTCTCTCCGCCCTCGCCTTCCTCGCCTTCGCCGCCCTGCTCACGCCGCACGTCGCCGCGGCGCAGGCGCACGAGGGCGTCTCCCTCGGCGACCGCATCCCCTCGCGGAACGTGCGGATGCGCAACGTGGATGGGGAGACGAAGACCATCGGGCAGGTCCGCGGCGAGCGGGGCACGCTGGTGATCTTCACCTGCAACCACTGCCCCTGGGCGCAGGCCTGGGAAGCGCGCATCGTCGCCCTCGGCAACGAGTACCGCGGCCGCGGCATCGGCGTGATCGCCATCAACTCGAACGACCCCGCCCAGCACACCGAGGATTCCTTCGAGGAGATGCAAAGACGAGCGCGCGCCGCGGGCATGCATTTCCCCTACGTCGTGGACGAGACCTCGAACGTCGCGCGCGCCTTCGGCGCGACCAAGACGCCCGAAGCATTCCTCTTCGACCGCCGCGGGCGCCTCGTCTACCACGGCGCCATCGACGACAACGCCCACGAAGAGGAGCACGTCGAGTCCCGCTTCCTGCGTGACGCGCTCGCCGCGGTGGTCGCGGGCGAGGCAGTCCCGCGCGCCGAGACGCGCGCGATCGGCTGCAGCATCAAGTTCCGCTGAGGGCTCTCAGGGCGTCTCGGAGCAGGTCGTCGGGCACTCGATCGGCAGGGGCGCGACGCGATCGCCGACGGCGTACAGGTTCGCCATCTCGTAGGGATCGAGCGCGCGATCGTAGACGCGCACCTCGTCCAGCTCACCGGAGAACATCGATCCCGCGCCGGGGTAACACCCGATGGTGAACGGCTCGGGATTGTCGAGGGGCGCGAGCTCGGGGGTCGCGGTGCAGAGGCACACGCCGTCGACGAAGACCTGCTGGTCGGTTCCATCCCAGCGCACCGCGACCTGATGCCACTCGCCGTTCATCGGGATGGGCGTCCAGGCTTCGTTGTGCGAGCTGTCCGAGGTGTTGAGCTGCACCAGACCCAGGCTGCCGTCGTTGAGCTCCATCGCGGGGCTGGGACATCCGTCGCCGCTCTCGTGCACCACGACGGGCCCCGTCATCGTCGTCGTCTTCACCCACGCCGACATCGTGAGCTCGGGGCTCATCCAATCCGCCATGGTGGGCACGTTGGCGCAGGAGCTCGATCCGTCGAAGCTCGCGCCACCACCGAGCACTCCCCCTGAGGACGTCGGGCACTCGGCACCATCGCAGGTGATGTCGTTGCCACCGAACGCGTCGGTCAGGAGCACGGCGTCGTCGAAAGGCCAGTGGCCCACGAGCCCGATGTCCGTCGGTGCGCCGTCATAGCCGAGCCGGCCACAGCCCATCAGCGACACGACCATGGATATGAGGAGGACGTCACGCATGTGCAGATATCGTACACCGGACAGGGGTACGGCGTCTAGCTCGCTAAGAAGCGGTGTACCTTCATGGGCATCTTGTTTGGACGTCGTCTCCTGCTGCTCGCCGCGACCTGTCCGCTCTTCCTCTTCATACTTTCGTGTTCGGGGGACGACTTTCAGCTCCTGGTCGAGCTGAAGACCGACCTGGTGGCCGGGCGGCAGTTCGTCGGCGTCCGGACGGAGGTCGGCCCCATGGGGCTGCCGGGGACGCCCGACTTCAGCGCCGACAGGGTCGCGACCACGGGGGAGAGCTTCCTCGGGGGCCAGCGCATCGCGGAGTTCGATGGTGTGCCGAAGGGGACGCACGAAGTGCGGGTGCGCCTGCTCGACGCGACGGGCGCGGTGGTCGCGGAGCGGACGACCATCATGACCATGAGCGGCACTTACGCGCTCACGGTCCTCGTCACCGGGAGCTGCCGCGACGTGGTCTGCCCGAACGCGGGCGAGGACGCCGCGCTCACGGCGTGCGTGGGCGGCCGCTGCGTGGACCCGCGGTGCAGCCCCGAGACCCCGGAGTTTTGCGGTGCGCTCGGTTGCGCCGACGACACCGAGTGCCCCGACTCGGTGTCGTGCGGGAGCGGGAGCTGCGTCGACAGCGAGTGCTTCGTGGTCCTCGACGACGCGTCCTGCGCGCCGAACGAGGTCTGCGTCCCCGTCGACGGCTGCGTGCCGAGCCTCGACACGAGCGACGCCGGCCCCGATTGCCCCGCCAGCGAGACCTCGTGCACCGACGGCCTCGACGACGACTGCGACGGCGACATCGACTGCGCGGATGCCGATTGCGCCGGTGTCTCGTGCGACGACGGGAGCGTCTGCACCACGGACGACGCGTGTCAGTCCGATGGAACCTGCGGCGGAACCGCGATCGATTGCGACGACGGAAACGATTGCACCGACGACAGCTGCGATCCGGTGGAGGGCTGCCACAGCACGAACAACACCGCCGATTGTGACGACGGCTCGTGGTGCAACGGCACCGACAGCTGCGCGGACGGGACCTGCTCCGCCCACGCCTCGCCGCCCTGCCCCTCCTTCTGCAACGAGTCCACCATGCTCTGCGAGGCGTGCGGCTCCGACACCGATTGCGGCTCGGTGACCACCGGGATGTGGGGCCCCTGCGGCGGCTACGAGGGCACCTGCGGCGAGATGGGGACGCAGAGCCAGATGGTGATGACCCCGCGCTGCGTCTCGGGCACGTGCACGGTGGAGACCACCAGCGAGAGCCAGGCGTGCATGCGCGACACCGATGGGACGACGTGCGGCACCACCACCTACGAGATGTGGGCTCCTTGCGGCGGATGGGCCGACGACTGCGACGAGACCGGAACCCAATCGCGAAACGTCAACGCCCAGACCTGCGTCGCCGGCACCTGCACCACCCAGACGACGATGGAGAGTCGCGACTGCTCACGGAGCGTGCCCAACGGGACGTCGTGCGGCGGGAGATGGAACCGCTGCTGCAGCGGCGTCTGTCGCGACCTCACCGCCAACGGCCATTGCGGGGCCTGCAACGTCAGCTGCAACGCCATCGGCCTGACCTGCCGCTCCACCGGCACCGGCGGCTACGCCTGCCGCGGCTGCTCCACCAACTCCATGTGCCAGATGGAGTACGGCTCGCGCGCAACCTGCTACGACACCTCCGCCCCGCCGGCTTTCTGCCAGTGCCAATGCGCCTCGAACGGCGTCTGCAGCGGCGGCGGCTGCGGCGGCAACTTCTACTGCCACGACTGCCCGGGCCACAACTTCTGCGCGCCGTTCGGCGGGAGCTGCTGAAGGCGCTCAGAGCCCGGCGACGATCTCTTCCGTGACCTCCCACAGGCGCTCTGCCATCGCGAGGTCGCGACCGTTCTTCGAGGAGCGGGCGACGTTGACGTCTGCCCAGTACTCGCCGTTGATCCGGGCGGCGTCGGGGTGGGCCGCGACGTAGCACTGGGTCGCGGCGCCCTGGGGGATGCTCTTCATGGCGAGGGCCGAGACGAGCGGGACGAGCGCGTTGACCGTCTTGCTCATGTGGCGCGTCAGGTTGGTCGCGATCACGCCCGGGTGAACGGCGTTGGCGGTGCGGTGGCTGCCCTCGAATCGCTTGGCGAGGGCGCGGGCGAAGAGCAGGTTGGCGAGCTTCGACTGACCATACGCCCGGCGCGGGTTGTAGCTCCGCGAAAGGGAGAGGTCGTCGAAGCAGATGCCCTCGCGGGGCGCGCCGAAGTGCGCGGTGCTGGAGAGCATCACCACCCGGCCATCATCGGCGAGCGTGTCCAACAGGCCGGTGACGAGCATGAAGTGTCCGACGTGGTTCGTGAAGAACTGCCGCTCCTGACCGTGCACCACTTCGCGCTCGGGAAGGTTCATCACGCCGGCGTTGCACATGATCACGTCGAGCCGGATCCCCAGCGCCTTCACGTGCGCGACGCACGTGCGGATCGACGCGGGATCCGAGAGCTCACACGTGAGCGGCACCGCATCGTCGCCAAAGCGTTTGCAGGCCCCCTCCGCTTTGTCTGCGCTGCGGGCCGATCCGAGGATGCGGGCGCCTCGAAGATGAAGCACCCGCGCGCTCTCCTCGCCGATACCGGAGTTGACGCCAGTGATGAGGATGCTCTTGCCCGTGAGGTCGACGCCGGCGGTGACCTCTTCCGCCGTCGATGCGTAGCCGAAGCCGTTGTCGCCGCGACGACCGCGGACAAGAGAGACGAGAGACATGGGCCCTTCTTGGGACGCGCTCGCCATCGCGCAAGTGGACAGGGATGTCATGGTGGCTACTCGCGTCGCCACCCACCCCCCCCGAACCCCTTCCTATCGCCGGCCCGGCGGCTGGTATCCCCGTTGCACGGCGGCCGCTCATGCGCCGCTCCCCTGCCCTCCCCTTCGTCATCCTCGTGGCTCTCGCGGGCTGCACTGCCCCGCTCGACGAAGAGGCGTCCGCAGGCGTGGACGGCAAAGCCGACGGCACCTCCTCGGCGCTCGAAGGGACCCGTACCGGCTACGGCGTCCTTCGACTCCTCAACGACGGGGAAGGAACCTCCGTCGACTTCCTCGATTACGTCGTCCAGCTGCGCAGCGACGCGGCCGAGAACCTGATCGCGCATCGTGACGGGCCCGACGGGATCTTCGGCACCGACGACGACGACGGCTTCGACGACATCGCGGAGGTCGACGACGTCCCGCGTGTCGGCCCGGTAGCGCTCGAGACCCTCGCCGAGTTCGCCTTTCTCAACGACTACCTGCCGGGCGACGACGAGGTGCTCGGCACCTTCGACGGCCTCGAGCTGACCTACGCCGAGGGCGAGCGCATCCTCTCCTTCGCAAACACCGCGACCCCCGACGAGCTCTCGGCGGCGAGCGTTCCCTCCCGGAGCGCGACGTCCATCCTCGAGGCACGCCCGATCGCGACCGTCGCCATCCTCTCCGATCTCTACTGGGTCGGGCCGCGCACGATGGAGCATCTCCTCGACGCCGTGACCTCGGACGAAGCGCGCGCGCTCTGCGAGAACGACGACATCTGCGAAGGCGCTCCCGGCCGCTGCGTCGGCAAGGTCGAAGGTTGGGGCAAGTGCGCCGACCTCGCGAGCTACCCCGGCATCCAGGCGCCTTGCAGCGAAGACGCCGAATGCCACCCCGAGCACATCTGCATCGGCCAGACGGTCTACAGCGGCGGCTACTGCGCCGAGAAGTGGATGCGCGACAGCTTCACGGTGGGCGGCGAGAGCAGCATCCCCTCCGTCGCCATGAGCGAGCCCACCGCTTATCCCGTCGTCGTCCGGGGTCAGGCCTCGGTGCCGGAGGACATCCTCCTCGACATCGACATCGAGCACTCGGATCCGTCGAGCCTGTGGATCGGCCTTCAGCCGCCGACCGGCCAGGAGGCGGTGACGCTCTGGGACGGCGCCACCATGAGCGGCCCGCTCCCGACGCACTACGTCGACCACGCGATCTACCGCGACGACATGGTGAACGGCGTCTACGAGCTCCTCGTTCAGAACGTCGGCGGCCGCGGCGACGGAGTGCTCCGTAGCTGGACACTCACCGTGACCTCGCGCTGGGACTGACCGATCCTGCCCGGGCGGTGGTAGCATCGGCCCTACGTGGGGACCGAACCGGAGGTACGTCGAGCGGAGCCGCGGCCAGGTGACGTCGTCGCCGGCAAGTACAAGATCGAGGCGCTCCTCGGGAGGGGCGCGATGGGGTCCGTCTACGCCGCCCGCAACCAGGGCACCGGCAAGCGCGTCGCGCTGAAGTGGCTCCTGGCCGAGCGTCAGACCGACATGGAGATGATCGCGCGCTTCGAGCGCGAGGCCCGGGCGGCGGGGCGCATCGATCACCCCAACGTCGTGACCGTCTACGACGTGGGCCGGGATGGCCCCTCGAGCTTCCTGGTGATGGAGCTCCTCAAGGGCTACAGCCTCTACAAGTTGATGAAGCAGGGGCCGATCCCCCCCGAGCCTGCCGTGCAACTCATCATGCCGGTGCTCCGCGGCATCGGCGCGGCGCACGACAACCAGGTCATCCACCGCGACCTCAAGCCGGAGAACGTCTTCGTCTGCCTCGGACCGGACGGAACGCCGCGCAACACCAAGGTCCTCGACTTCGGTGTCTCGAAGATGACCGACGAGATGCGCGAGGGGCTGAGCGTCACGCGCACCGGCATGATCATCGGCACGCCCTACTACATGGCGCCCGAACAGATCCGCGGCATGCAGGATCTCGATCACCGCATCGACGTCTACGCGGCCGGCGTCGTCCTCTACGAGATGATCGCCGGACGCCCTCCTTTCGTCGCGGAGAACTACTCGGGTCTGGTCGTCGAGATCGCGACGGGCACGCCGCCGGACCTGCGCGAGCTCTGCCCGGAGGTGAGCGACGAGCTCGCGGCGGTGATCACGCGCGCCATGTCGCGCAATCGCGACGAACGGTACCCGGACGCGCGTAGCTTCGGCGAGGCTCTCGAGCCCTTCGCGGGCGGTGTCACCTTCAGCCTGCGGAGCGCGGAGTGGACGCAGAAGATCAAGCTCCCGCGCGCGAGCACCCCGCCCCCGGACCACCCCCTGGTGCTCGCGGATTCTCACGCAGCGACCCTCGCCGACACCGACCTCGAGGCGAGCGGCCCCCGCAAGTCCATCCCGGACGCCTTCGAGACCAGCGTCGAGCGGCCCCAATCGAAGCCCGACCCGAACAAGGGCCCATCCGCCGCATGGCACGAGTCCGAGGGGGAGCCGCCCGCGGCGCCCGAAAAGCGCAGCCGCCTGGTCTTGCCGATAGTCGCTGCCGCCGCCCTGGTGCTCGCCGTGATCGTCGCCGTCGCCGCCGTTTCCTCGGGAGTGGAGGAGGAGGACGCGGAGCCGATGATCCTCGGGGAGGGGGGGAGTGTGACGCCGTTGGAGGCGACCGAAACGGTGGCGGACTCTGAGTCGGAGACGGAGACGGAGACGGTCGCGGACTCGGAGTCGGAGACGGTCGCGGACTCGGAGACGGAGACGGTCGCGGACTCGGAGACGGAGACGGTCGCGGACTCGGAGTCGGATCCCCATCGAGCCGCCGCGTCCTCCTCCACCATGACGACCATGCGCCGGAGGCGCGCCGCGACCACGCGCATGACGACGTCAGAGGCGCCCGCCATGCAAGCGAGCCCCATGATGGGCGGCCATCGCGCGGGCTCGCTCTCGCTCGAGGACTTCTGATGAAGCGACTCATGTTCACTCTCGCTCTCGCCGCCTCGCTCGCCTTCGTGCCGAGCCTCACGCGGGCGCAATCGACCGACCCTCCGGAGACGGCGGAGTACACGCGCATCCTGCGCGAAGCGCTCGGGGAGTACGACGCCGGGAACTATCGAGAGGCGCGCGCGCTCTTCACCCGCGCGCACGAGGAGCAGCCGAATGCGCGGACCCTCCGCGGGATTGGGATGGCCTCCTTCGAGCTTCGCGAATACGTGGAGAGCATTCGCGCCCTCGAGGGCTCGCTCGCCCATCCGGTGCGTCCCTTGACCGACGAACAGCGCCAGTCGGTGCAGGAGCTGATCGACCGCGCGCGCACTTTCGTCGGCCGCTACACCGTTCGGGTCGAGCCCGAGGGCGCGGCCCTGTACGTGGACGGAGCACCTGCCGAGCTCGGCCCCGACGGGTCCCTGCTCCTCGACCTCGGGGACCACCAGCTGTCGGTGCGCTGCGCCGAATGCCGGGAGACCTCGCGGACCGTCACGGTGCAGGGCGGTGAGGAAGAAGCGCTCACCATCGATGCTGCCGCCGCAAGCGCGCCCCTCTCCACCGCGTCGCCCGGCGCACCCGCGCCGAGCACCAGCGGCTCCGACGACGACGGTGGCGTCTCGGTTCCGGGCATCGTGCTCCTGGCCACCGCGGGCGCCCTCCTGGGCGGCGCCGCCGCCGCCGGCGTCTGGTGGTCGGGACGTGGCTCGGAGGTGGGGCGCTGCGAAGACGCCGGAGCCGCGTGCCACAACCTCGACACCCTTCACAGCGAACAGACCGCGGCAGGCGGCGTCACCATCGGTCTGATCGCCGCCGCCACCATCGCCGCCACCGCCGGCGTGATCCTGCTGGTCTCGGGCGGCGGCGAAGACGAAGACCGGGCCTCGGTCGCATGTGGGCCCACACCAATGGGGATGAGCTGTGCTGGTACGTTCTGAGCTCCTGGCCATCGGCCTGTTGACGGTCGCGGCCTGCTCGTCCGCGGAGATCGACTTCGACGCCGCGATCGATGGCGCAACCGACACCAGCGTCACCGTGGATGGAGGCGACACCGGAACGCCGACCGACTCCTCCGTCGACACGAGCACGACCGACACCGGCACGACCGACACCGGCACGGGAACCGACACAGGGGCCACCGATACCAGCACACCGGACGGAGGCGTCGCCACGCCGGGCGCGGGCGACATCGTGATCTCGGAGCTGATGCCCGACTCGAAAGCCGTGGGGGACACCTCGGGCGAGTGGTTCGAGTTGCACAACCCGAGCACGACCACGACGTACAGCCTCGACGGCTGCTCGTTCTACGACGACGGCGGCGCCGCGGAGATGCCGTCCGGCGTCATGCTCGCGCCCGGCGACTACCTCTCCTTCGCCATCAGCGCGTCGCCCGGCTTCGCCCCCGACTACGTCTACAGCTCGGGGATGCGCCTCGCGAATCCGCCCGACCCCGACTCCCTCACCCTGCAGTGCGGCGCGACCATCGTCGACGTGGTCGCCTATCAGCCCTACCCGACCTGGCCGTGGGGACAGGGCGTGAGCCTCAGCCTCGACCCCGACTCTCTCGACGCAGACGCCAACGACCTGGTGGGCAGTTGGTGCGGGGGGATGGACGAGTACAACCGGGTCGGGGGGGACATCGACCGGGGCACACCGGGCGCGGCCAATCCCAACTGTCCCTGAGCTCCTGCAACGCCGCGTCGCAGGTGGTTTCAGTCCAGAAAAATAGCCCAATGATGTCGACGGGCATGGCGTGTGCACCTAGAAGGGCCTGAAGGGGTTCGACCATGAAGGACATTCGCAAAGTCAGTGGGGTCTTCGGCGACGCGAAGAAGGCGCAGAAGGCGGTTCAGCAACTGCTCAGCGCGCACTTCGAGCCGGAAGACATCCTGGTGATGGAGAAGGACGGGCGCGGAGCGGCCCACGAGGTGAGGGTCGAGCGTCGCATCTTCGACTGGCGTGCGGGTGCCCTCGGTGGCGCGGTGGGCATCGCCCTGGGCCTGGTGCTCGGCGTGCTGATCGCGGTCAACGTCGTGCCGGGCCAGCTCTTCTCCAACAACCTCGCCATCCTCATGCTCCAAGCGGTCATCGGCGGCCTCGGTGCCGGCGCGCTGGGCGGCTACGTGATGGGTCTCGCGATGTGGGATGCGCAAGCACGCTTCTCGCGCGAGGCCGTCGAGATCGAGAATCGGCGTGGAAGTCGGAAAGCGCCGCGCGGAGTCGGTCCAGCACCTCCTCGAGGGCGCTGGCGCCGAAGCAACGGAAAACCTCGCGGCAGCCTGAGGACTCTCAGGCTTTGCGACGCTCCTCGAGCAGCTTCTCGAGGACGCCCTCGAAATCCTCTGCGAGGAACGGCTTTCGCAAATAGCCGGCGAGGCCGCGGCTCGTCGCTTCGCGAACGCGGTTGGAGCGCTCGAAGCCACTCATCATGATGACCACCGCGTCGGGCACGACCTCGCGTATCTGGTCGAAGAGATCCACGCCGCTCATCTGAGGCATCGACACGTCGATCAGACAGGCGTCGATCTCCTCGCCGCGCGCGCGAACGATGAGCATCGCCTCTTCGCCGTTCTCCGCGGACATCACCTGATAGCCCGCGCCGACCAGGACCAGGCTGAGCGTCTTGCGCACGCTCTCGTTGTCGTCGACGATGAGGAGCGTCTTCTTGTGCGGAGTCGGGACAGCGATGGCGTGTTCGGAACGCTCGGCTCCGAGAGGAAGGTAGACGCGAAAGGTGGTCCCTCGGCCGACGGAGGACGTCACGGAGATCGTGCCGTGGTGGGCACGAACGATCCCGTGCACCGCCGCCAGCCCCAGCCCGTGCCCGGTGGATTTCGTGGTGAAGAAGGGGTCGAAGATGCGATCCCGCACGGCGTCGGGAATCCCCGCGCCCGTATCGGCGATCTCCACGCAGACGTAACGCCCCGGCGGGGCGGCCGCGTTGGAGCTCTCTGCGACGAGGTCGTCGTCGAGGGTGCGGATGCTCGTCGATAGGTTGATGAGCCCGCGCCCCTCCAGCGCCTCCCGCGCATTGAGCACCAGGTTCATGACGACCTGACGAAGCTCGGTGGCGTCGCCCACGACGACGCAGCCATCGGCGAGATCGAGCTTCACGATCGCGTCGCGCCCCACGGTCACGTCGAGCATCTGCGCGACCTCGCGAACGAGCTCCGAGAGGTCTACCTCGACGTCGCGCATGCGGCTTCTCCCGGAGTAGGCGAGAAGCTGCTGGCAGAGGTCCGCCGCACGCCGGGCCGCCACAACGACGTCCTCGACGAAGCGTCGCGTCTCGGTCTGGTCGCGAAGCTCTCGGATCGCGAGCTCGGCGTTGCCGAGGATGCTCACCAGAAGGTTGTTGAAGTCGTGGGCGATGCCGCCCGCCATCAAGCCGAGGCTCTCCAGCTTCTGCGCCTGGACCATCCGGCTCTCGAGAAGGCGTTGCTCGGTGAGGTCCTCGATGGCGGCGGCGCTGGCGATCACCGCGCCGGTTTCGTCGCGCTCGGCCTCGCCACGAAGGCGGACGGGGAAGGTCGTTCCGTCCTTGCGGACCATCTCGTACTCGACCACGCAGCGTCCGGTTTCGAAGAACCGGGGCAGCACAACGTCGCGCGCGTAGCGGCGGCTCTCCTCTGTTAGAAAGTCGATCGATGGGCGACCGATCACTTCGTCGCGCTCGTACCCCAGCTTTTCCAGCCACATGTTGCTCACGTCCACGAGCAGCCCCTCCCGGTTGATGCTGTGGAGCATCGCTGGGGCCTTTCGGAAGCGATCCGACACGGGCCGAGTCTACTCGCGCCCCAAGAAGAGGCACCCTCCCCACTTGGCAGCACTTCGTGGCGGCCGCACTCGCGGCTGGCACGGCGCACCGAGCAGGCTATAACCCGGCCGCCATGACGCGCGCCTTTCTTCACATCGCCCTGATCGGGGCCCTCGCCTCCCTCACCCTCGCCGGCTGCAACAACCGCAGCCGTGGCGGACGCGGCCGCGACTCCGGCGTCGCGGACACCGGCACCACGAGCGACACCGGCACCACGGGTGACACCGGCACCACCGGTGACACCGGGATCGTCATCATGGACAGCGGGCGACCGGACACCAGTGTCGTCGATACCGGCACCACCGGCGGCGATGGCGACGCGGCGGTCACCGGCTACCAGTCGGTGGTCGAGGCGAATTGCGCCGCGGCGCATCGCTGCCGCACCGAGCTCACCACGTACATCCCCAGTGCCACCGACGCGGACTTCGTGGACGCCTTCGGTGCGGACGAGGCGAGCTGCCTGACGCTGAACTACCCGGCCGCTGGCCAGAGCGCGCTCCGCGACGCGGTCAACGCGGGCACCATCGTCTACGACGCCGCGAGCACCAGCAGCTGCGCGTCCCAGCTCAGCACCGTGAGCTGCGCCGATTTCTGGGGCAGCACCGAGCCCATCCCCGCATGCGATGCGGCGCTGATGGGCACGCTCCCCAACGGCTCGAGCTGCACCATCAACGGCGAGTGCATCTCGTCGACCTGCTCCGGCTCGGTCTGCGCCGACCCGGCGCCGTGAGGGCCGGCGACACATGTCCGTTCTCCATCTGACGAGCCTGTTGAGGGGAACGGAGCCGGCCGCCCGGAGGCGCTGAGCTCCCGGGCGCAGAAGACACAGCCTTTTCCTGGCCCATTCGCGCCGATGTTGCGCAGAATTGCGTGGGATGGGAAAAGCATCGGCGTGACAGAAGAGGAGTCTGAAGCGGCGATCGAGGATGCCCCGTGGGAGTTCGCCGGCTGGGGCGAGGCCACGCGCATCACGGACATCGAGACGTCCAGCATTCGCGTCAGCCGCCTCGATCAGACCGAGAAGAACCACCTCGGCACATGGGCATCGACGGCCATCTGCGGCAACGACATCACCTCGAGCTGCCTCTACGTCTCCGCCCTCTGCGCCGCTCAGGCGGGACGCCTCGCGCCGGTGGTGCTGGCGATGGTGGCGGGTGTCCTCTTCCTCTTCCGCGGGATCTACGCCGAGGTCGGTAGCGCCCTGCCCCTGAACGGCGGCACCTACACGGTGCTCCTGAACACGACCAACAAGAAGCTCGCCGCCGGCGCGGCGGTTCTCACGCTGCTCTCCTACGTGGCGACGGCGGTGATCAGCGCCGGCGAGGCGATGCACTACGCCCACGTGCTCTGGGAAGGACTCGACGTCTTCTGGGCGACGGTGGCCCTCCTCGGTCTCTTCGCGATCCTCAACCTGGTCGGTATCTCCGAGTCGGCGGTGGTCGCCCTCGGCATCTTCATCTTCCACATCACGACGCTGATCGTGCTCTCCGGGGCATGTGGAAGCGCGATCTTCAAAGACCCGGGGCTCCTCGTGGAGAACTGGTCCATTCCGAGCCAGGGAGGTCTCGGCAAGGCCCTGTTCTATGGCTTCGCCGCCGGGATGTTGGGCATCAGCGGCTTCGAGAGCTCGGCGAACTTCATCGAAGAGCAGAAGCGCGGCGTCTTCCCGAAGACGCTCCGCAACATGTGGCTCGCGGTCGCCATCTTCAATCCGCTGATCTCGCTCCTGTCGCTCGGGATGCTCCCCCTCGCGACCATCGAGGACGTGCCCCCCGACCTGCTCGCCCGCATGGGCGACGTGGCCTTCGGGCCGATCCTCCGCACCTGGGTGAGCATCGACGCGGTACTGGTCCTGTCGGGTGCGGTGCTCACCTCCTACGTCGGCGTCACCGGTCTCGTCCGCCGAATGGCCCTCGACCGCTGCCTGCCGCAGTTCCTGCTTCGCGAAAACCGCGCGCGCCGGACCAACCACTACATCATCATCGGCTTCTTCGTCGTCTGCTGGTCGATCCTCACGGTGACGGCGGGCGAGGTGGAGCTCCTCGCGGGCGTCTACACCCTGTCCTTCCTCTGCGTCATGGCCCTGTTCGCCGTGGGCAACATGCTGCTCAAGGCGAAACGCGGACGGCTACCGCGCGCGACCATGGCCAGCTGGCCGGTGGTGGTCCTCGGCTTCGGCGCCGTGGTCCTGGGGCTGGTGGGCAACATGCTCCTCGACCCCGACAACATCCGCGTCTTCTCCATCTACTTCGCGGCCGCGTCCGCCGTGGTCGGCGTGATGTTCCTGCGCATCGAGATCATGAAGGTAGCGCTCTTCGCGACGCGCGCCGTCGTCGCGAAGGTCACCGCCTTCAACGATCTCGTCCGCAAGCGCATCCACGACAAGATCGAAGAGATCACCAGTCACCCGGTCGTCTATTTCACCAAACGGGACGACCCGGCCGAGCTCAACCGCGCCGCCCTCTACGTGCTCCAGAACGAGCAGACGAACCATCTCAAGGTGGTGCACGTCTACGATGAGGAGGACGGGATCCCTCCGAAGCTGGCCGCTCATCTCTCCGAGATCGATCACCTCTATCCAGCGCTGCGCATCGACTTCATCGCGGTGAAGGCGACCTTCGGCCCGGAGCTCATCGAAGCGCTCTCTCGCCGGCTCGACGTGCCCAAGAACTACATGTTCATCGGCACTCCGGGCGACCACTTCCCGCACCAGATCGAGACCCTCGGCGGCGTGCGCTTGATCGTCTAGATCTAGATCGCGTCGGAAGAGCCCGCGGTCCGGTCCTCCCAGGTGCGTCGGGGGGTCGGCAGGAGCTCGGCCACGTGCCAGTTCAGGAGCTCCGCTCTGAGGCGCGCCGTCCGAAGATCGTGGGAGAGCTGGCGCGCCAGCCAGATGGAGGTGGCCACCGCGAGCAGCGCGTTGAGCCCCATCAGGAAGAGCGCGACCCAGCCCGGGTTGCCGGCGATGATCACCACGAGCACGACGATCGCCAGCGCGACGTAGCTGGCGATGGCGAAGCGCCACGCCCAGGCCGTCAGCGGGGACTGCTTCTTCGCCTCGCTCTGAACGTGTGGGGGCATGACCTCCGGGATCTCCAGGAGCAGCCCAGAGACGGTGCTGGACGCCGTGCGGTTCTCCGGATCCATCGCGAGCGCGCGCCACACCTCGCGGAGCGCTCGCCGCCGCTCGTCGAGGTCGCGATGCGCCTTGCGCGCGTGCCGCCGCGCCCGGCGCGCGTGATGCTCGGCGAGCACCCTTCCCCGCTCCACGTCCCGCTCGGTGTCCAACACCTCTTCGACGGCGTCGTGAAGCGCGCGGGCCGTGTAACGTTGCGCCGGGTCGCGGCTCACCGCCCGGACGATGATCTCCTCGAGCGCGTAGGGTACCTCGCGCTCGGGCCTGCGAATCGAAGGGCGCGCCTCGGGGCCAGCGAGGGTCGACGCCACCACGTCGGGCGCGTTCTGGCCGGCGTGAAGCGGCTCGAGGGTGCATATCTCGAATAGGATCGCGCCGAGAGAGTAGATGTCCGCCTGGAGCGTGAGCTCGCCCTCCGCACGCAACTGCTCTGGCGGCATGTAACCGAGAGTCCCCACCACGGCACCCGCCGCCGTCATGCGCCGCCAGTCTTCGTCGTGCGTCGGCTGTCTGTCGGCCTGGTCCGACTCGGTTGGCTCGTTCTGCAGCTTGGCGAGGCCCCAGTCGAGCAGGAGCACCTCACCGAACTCACCCAGCATGATGTTCGCGGGCTTGAGATCGCGATGTAGAACGCCGCGCCGATGCGCCATGTCGACGGCCAGACAGATGGTCGCGAAAGCCGAGAGCAGCCGCCGCGGCGTGAATCGGGCGGCCGCTTCCAGATCACCCGCCGCCAGCATCGCGATCACATCCGCGAGGGAGGTGCCGTGGATGCGCCGCATCGTGAAGTAGAGCTGGCCGTCCTCGCCTTTGCCGGTGTCGTAGACCGGGACGATGGCGGGGTGCTCGAGCTGCCCCTGGATACGCGCCTCGCGGATGAAGCGCTCCCGCGCCACCGCGAGGTGTGCGTGCTCGGGCTGCAGCGTCTTGAGCGCCACCTCGCGCCCGATGTGGCGGTCTTTGTAGAGGGCGACCTCACCCATGCCGCCCTCGCCGATGAAGGAGAGGCGTTCGTACCGGGCTTCGAAGGATTCGGCCTGGGCAGCGCGGCTCGAAGGATCGGCGATGAGGCCGGTGTTGGCGTCGGGCAGCGGCGTGATCAAGCCGAGGCGCATCGAGCGCTCGACCTCCTCACGCGAGTAGCGCTCGGTGAGCTCGGGCTCCGAGTCAGGCAACACGGAGCGCTCGATGTCGGTGTGATCGCCAGCTTCGGCCACCATCAGAGGCGGCTCGACGCGGGTCTCCTCGTCGTCGTCGTCCTCTTCGATGAGTGGTGGCGATTTCCGCGCCATGCGGGGGATTGTGCACGCGCCCCGGCCACCGCGAAAGCTCAGACCACGGACGGTCGCGAGCGTCGCGCCAAAATGAGCTCCATCACCCGCTCGACGTCGCTCACCTCGTAGAGCACCGGCGCGACGAGGTCGCGGGGCGGAGGCAGCCGCTTGAGCGCGCCGCTCAAGGCGATGGCGCGACTCTGCGGGGCGTCGAGCACCAGGAAGAGATTCGACAGACCCCGGACGCTGCGCGTCATGGCGACGTCCACGATCTGCCGGCGGTCCACCGAGAGCTCGGTGCGGCCCCGGCGAATGATGAGCCGCTCGTTGGTGAGCAGGTACTCGGTGTCGTTGCCGAGGGCGTGGGTGCGAAAGGCGCCGTACCACAGGAGCGTGCCGCCCACGGTGGCGATGACGACCCACGCCACCGCGACCGCGGAGAAGAAGAGCATCCAGGTGAGCGAGGAAACCGGCAGGCCCTGCACCTCGAGACCGAGGAGGATGTGCGCGACCTGATAGCCGTAGCGCAGCGCGACCACCACCACCGAGGCGCCGAGCAGCGCGATGCCCAGCTCCCTCAGGCCGATGTGCCAGCCCTCGGGGTGTCCGCCCCACTCCACGCGCTCCTCCGGATCGAGCCGCTCGACCAGCGGCACGTCGGCGGCGCCGAGGTTCTCACCCGGGGTGACGCCGCGGATCAGCGCGAAGACGACGTCGGGCGCCCGCACGTCGAGGAGCTGAAGGCGCTGGCGCCGCGCGAGAGGGCCGAAGGGGACGGCGCGAACCAGCTCCAGGTGCCCGACCCCAGCGACGCTCCGATGCCAGCGGATGCGCCCGAACTGGATGAAGCGCCGCTCCACCGACCGGGTCAGCGCGCCGCGACGCCAGATCACGCGCCGGTCGGTGACGACGTAGACCGCGGGATCGTGGAGGTAGCGGGGGGCGACGGCCACCGCGGTGGCGAAGAGCAGCAGGAGCGCGGAGAGGGAGACGTTCTCCCGGACTCCCGGACCCCCCTCGACCCACAGGAGCGCGGCGAAGGCCATGAAGACCACGGCCAGCGCCACCAGGACCACGGGGCCGAGGATCCAGCGCCTGTCGCGGGGCACCTCCTGCCGCTGCCCGTGCCAGAGCACCTCCTCCGAGGGAAGGAGCCTGAGGGCTGAGCGGTCGAGGGGGAGGTGCTGGCCTTGGTACAACGCGCTTCAAATGTAGCACTCGCGCCGGGGGAGCGCTCGCCACGCCGGGCGCCCACACCGTCTCGTTCTTGACTTTTGTGATCGCCGGATTCTTTCATCTCTTCCATGACTGAAGGGACGAGCAACCGAGCAGCCCTCGGCGCGGCGGCACAGGTCGTCAGCAGCCGAGTGAAGACCAAGCCTCGCGTGGCGCTCGTTCTCGGCTCCGGGCTGGGCGCATGGGCGGACGACATCGAGGATGCCGTGAAGATCCCGTACGACGAGATCCCGGGGATCCCTTCGTCCAAGGTGGCGGGGCACGCCGGCCGCCTGGTGCTGGGGACGGCCGCCGGTGTTCCGGTGGTGGCGATGCAGGGACGCGTGCACCTCTACGAGGGACACAGCGCTCAGAGCATCGTCTTCGGGACGCGTTTGATGCTGACCCTCGGCGCCGACACCCTCCTCATCACGAACGCCGCGGGCGGCATCGACCCGACCTTCGCACCCGGCGATCTGATGCTGATCGAAGACCACTTGAACCTCACCGGCGACAACTGCCTGCGCGGCGAGAACGACGACAGCCTGGGGCCGCGCTTCCCGGACATGAGCCAGGCCTATGATCGCGAGCTGATGGGTTTGGCCGACGAGGTCGCCTCGGCAGACGGTTACGAGCTCAAGCGCGGGGTGTACGCCGGGCTGCTCGGCCCGAGCTACGAGACGCCGGCCGAGATCCGGATGCTGCGCACGCTCGGCGCGAACGCGGTGGGGATGAGCACGGTGCTCGAGGTGATCGCCGCGCGACACATGGGCGCGCGCGTGCTCGGCGTCAGTTGCATCACCAACCTCGCGGCGGGGATGCAGGCCGAGCTGAGCCACGACGAAGTGAAGGACACCGCCGAGCGCGTGAGGGACCGATTCGTCGGCCTGCTCTCCGGCGTCCTCGGAAAGCTGGGTGCATCGTGAGCAGTGTCGACTGGGAGCTGTTGAAGAAGAGGGCGCTCGAGATTCAGAAGCGCGCCTATGCGCCCTACAGCGGCTTCGAGGTGGGAGCGGCGCTCCTGGGGGACAACGGCAAGATCTACGTGGGCTCGAACGTCGAAAACGCGAGCTATGGGCTCTGTCTCTGCGCCGAGAGGAGCGCGGTGGCGGCGGCGGTCGCGGACGGGATGCGGCGGTTTCGCGCCCTGGCGGTGGTGACGCCGGCCAAGCGGCCTGCGACCTGCTGCGGGACCTGCCGCCAGGTGCTGGCGGAGTTCCCGCCGAGCTTCCCCATCCGCTGTTTCACGAACGGCGGCGAGGAGGTGGCAACCAGCGTGGACGAGCTGTTGCCCCTCGCCTTCGGCCCGAGCCACCTCAGCGGAGATTGATGGACGTACTGATCCGCGGAGGGACCGTCGTCACGATGGATCCCGCCCAGACGATTCGCCGCGCGGACGTCCTCGTTCGGGATGGGCGGATCGCGGCGGTCGGGAAGACGGCGAGCAGAGCACGCCCGGTGCGGGTGCTGGATGCGCGGGGGGCGGCGGTGATGCCGGGCTTCGTGCAGACACACGTCCACCTGTGTCAGGCGCTCTTTCGCGGGATGGCGGACGACCTGCCGCTCCTCGCGTGGTTGCGACAGCGGATATGGCCGCTCGAGGCAGCGCACGACCACGCCTCCCTTCGCGCGAGCGCGCGGCTGGGCATCGCGGAGATGCTGCGTGCGGGGACGACCACGATCCTCGACATGGGCACGGTGCATCACCAGGACGCGATCTTCCACGTCATGAAGGAGACAGGGATCCGTGGGTTCTCGGGCAAGGCGATGATGGACCGCGGCCGTGGCGTGCCCCCGGGGCTGAAGGAGACGACGCGAGAGAGCCTCGATGAGAGCGAGCGTCTCTTCGACGCGTGGCACGGTGAGGCGGGCGGGCGGCTCGGCTACGCCTTCGCACCCCGCTTCATCCTGTCGTGCAGCGAGAAGCTCCTGCGCAAGACCGCCGAGCTGGCGGTAGATCGCGAGGCGATCATCCACTCGCACGCCGCAGAGCACCCGGACGAGCGGCGCGCCGTGCGCGACGCGCTCGGCAAGGATGACGTCGACCTCTTGTCGGACTATGGGATCCGGGGCCCACGGACGGTGCTGGCGCACGGGGTGCAGCTCACCTTCGGGCAGATGCGGCGGGCGGCGAAGCACGGGACGCGCTTCGTCCATTGCCCGTCGGCCAACCTGAAGCTGTCGAGCGGTATCGCGCAGGTGGTGCGCATGCGGGCCGCGGGGATGGTGGTGGGCCTCGGCGCCGATGGGGCGCCGTGCAACAACCGGATGGACCCCTTCACCGAGCTGCGCGAGGCGGCGATCCTCGCGAAGGCGCAGGCGCAGGATGCGGCGGCTTTGCCCGCCGCCGAAGCGCTGGCGATGGCGACCATCGACGGCGCGAAGGTGCTCGGCCTCGATCATCTGCTGGGCTCGATCGAGCCCGGCAAGCTCGCCGACATCGCGGTGGTCTCGGTCGACGGCACGCACGCCGAGCCGGGCGGAGACGTCGTCTCGCGTCTCGTCTACTCCTGCACCGCCGCCGACGTCCGACACGTCCTCGTCGATGGCGAGGTGTTGGTGGAGAAGGGCGAGCTCACACAAATGGACGAAGCGCGGGTCCGCGACGCCGCGAAGCGCCACGCGAAGAAGCTCGCCGCGCGGGCCTTCTGATCAGACCCGGCTCTGTCGCTCCGGCGCGACCTGCGTGAGGGTCGCCCAGAAGATCCAGCTGACGAGCGCGACGGGAATGGCGGCGAGGAGGAGCATGCCCATGGGGATGCAGCGGACGTGCCGGCCGAAAAACGCAGTTCTTTCCGTACTCGTCGTGTGTTTGGAGACGCAGGGGCTGTGTCTGGAGGGTTGGCGGGATCAGATGGGCTAGATGAGGTTTTGTTTTGGTGAGGGGGCTTTCGCCCCCTCCACGCTCCCCTCGGGGACTGCGTCCCCGCGGCCGACAGATTGATGCGTCAAGAGCGGGGCGGCGATACCGCCGCCCCGGGTGGCGCTGGGCGTGCTGTCGGCCTCCCCTGCACGGCGCCTGAGGCGCCGGGTGGCGGCCGAAGGCCGGCCACGGGGGGGCGGTGTTGGCGGGACGAGATGCGCTTGATGAGAGTTGATTTTGGTGAGGGACTTCGTCCCTCCACACTCCCTCGGGGACTGCGTCCCCGCGGCCGACAGATTGATGCGCGACGAGCGGGGCGGCGATACCGCCGCCCCAGGTGGCGCTGGGCGTGCTGTCGGCCTCCCCTGCACGGCGCCTGAGGCGCCGGGTGGCGGCCGAAGGCCGGCCACAGGGGGGGGCGGGAAGCGACTAGGGGGATTCGCCCATGCGCATGAGTTGGTCGCGCACGTTGTTGCGATCGATCGCGTTGTCGGGGGCGACCGCGAGGTATTGGCGGTAGTGGGCGATGGCCTGTTCGCGGTTGGTGTTGCGCAAGGAGTCGCCGAGGAGGCGGTGGGCATCGGCGAGCCAGGAGGGCGGGTCTCCGAGGGCGTCGCCGATCAGCGCAGCGCGCTCGAGGGACGGGATCGCCTGGGAGCGCCGGCCGAGGTCGAGCTGCAGCCGGCCCAGGCGGTACCACCACTGGCCCTTGCTGTTGTCGTGCTCGAGGGCGCGCTTGTACGCCTCGATCGCGTCGGAGAGGCGCCGCTGCCCGTCGTAGCACTCGGCGATCGCGGCGTAGGCTTCGTAGCGGCTCGGCTTGAGCTGCAGGGCGCGCTCGAGATCTTCGAGGGCGTCGTCGACAGCACCACCCCGAAGCCGGACGCGACCGCGGATCCAATACGCATCGCCCAGGCTGGGGTCGAGGCGCAACGCCTCGTTCACCTCTTCCATGGCGCGGCCGAGATTGCCCATCTCGAGCGCGGCCCACGCGACGTAGAGATGGAACTCTCCCTTCGACGGGTCGAGGGCGATGCTGCGTCCGAAGTGGTTCATCGCCACCGGCAGGTTGCCGCGGGCCAGCGACACGCGGCCCATGAAGTGCTCGACCTCCGCCGAGTTCGGCCGCGACGCCTGCACGCGATGGAGCGTGTCCTCCGCCTCGTCGAGGCGACCATCGGCGACCTGCGCCGCGCCGAGGCGCAGGAGCAGGTCCGGATCCTCCGGCCGATCCTCGAGGGCCACCGTGTAGGCCTCCACCGCGCGATCCGAAGCGCCGCGCGCTTCGAAGACCAGGCCGCGCTCGAGCGCCAGCCCGGGCCATGCGGGATCGATCTCGGCGACCTCGGAAAACGCCACGTCGGCCTGGTCCAGGTCGCCCTTCCGCCGATGAGCCACACCGAGCCCGAAGCGCGCCGCCACGTCGGTCGCGTCCAGCTCCACCGCCCGGCCGAACTCCTCGATGGCCGAGTCGTAGTTGCGCCGCTCGAGCTCGAACTCCCCCAGGAGCCGCCGCATCTCGGCCGACTCCTCCACCACGTCGCGCGCCTGCTGCAGCACCTCGGCCGCGTCGTTGTTGCGATCGTTGGCGTAGAAGAGCTGCGACAGCGCGAGGTACGGCTCGAAGCGATCGGGCATGAGCGAAATCGCATCGCGATAGTGGGTCTCGGCGTCCGCCACCTCGCCCAACGCCTCCGACACCCGCCCGAGCCAGAGCGCCACCTCGCCGTCCTCCGGCCGGCTCTCGCCGAGCGCGACGAGCGCACGAAGCGCGTCCTGCGCCCGATCGAGGTGGAACATCGCCCGGGCCGCGCCGAGGCGGGCCTCGTCGAGGAGCGGCCGCTCGCCCTCCGCAGGCGGGTTCGTATCCGGGTGCTGCGTCGCGGTTTCGATCGCGGCCTCGAAGCGCGTCAGCGCATCCCGATACCGCTCGTCGAGCAAGAGCGACCGCCCCGCGCCGATGAGCGCGAAGACCTGGAACGCGTCCGCCTCGAGCGCAGCCTCGTACGCCTCCCGCGCCTCGCGCCGGTTGTTCTCGCGCTCGCCGATACGGCCGAGGAGCGTCCAGGCCGCCGCACGCGCAGCGGTCGTGGAGCGCAGTCGGGTCTCGCCGACCACCAGCGCGCCAGCCGCCTCCTGCGCGAGCGTCTTGGCGTGCGAGAGGTCCCCTTCCGCGAAGAGCCGCCGCGCCTTCGCGATGCGCGCCTCCGAATGACGCGGGCTCGCGTCGAGGGTCGCGTCGACCGCGGCCGCGGCGTCCTCGGACCCGAGCGCGAGGAGCGCCCGAGCGTGGCCCCACAGCGCGCGCGCACCCCCATCCTTCGACTCCGCGGCGGTGAAGAGCTCCGCCGCACCTTCGTTGTCGCCCGCGAGCAGCGCCGCTTCGCCTGCAACCAGATCGACGTAAGGATCGCTTCCGTCTTCGTTTCGCGCCTGGTCCGCGAGCGATCGTGCTTGCGCCGCGTCGCCCCGGCGAAGCGCATCGGCCGCCCGCGCCAGCTTCATGCCGGGCCCGTCGTAGGCGCGCTCGTCGAGACGCGCCAGGATCGAGACCGAGCGCCCCGCGCTTCGCGCGTCCTCGCCGAAGCGCGCCTGGAACAGGCCCTCGTGGACGAGGCTGCGTGCGAGGAGCTCGCGGTTCAGACCCATGGTCGAGCGCGCATTGGCGAGCGTGCGCAAGCTCTGGCGGACCGTGTCGTACGTATCGGCCTTGGCCTGGTCCTCGGCGGTGTCGACCGCCTGCGCGACGGCCTCCGCGCTACCGGCTTCCGGCAGGAGCTGCTCGACGAGATGAACGCCGAAGTAGCCGTAAGGGGTGAAGCCGAGCCCGATACCGACGCCGCCGATCAAGAGCACGACGCCGAAGAGCACCAACGGCCAGACCGGACGCTTCTTCTCTCCGTCGTCCTTGCCCTTGTCGCGCGCACGCGCCTCGCGCGCCTTCGTACGCTCGTCCTTGACGACGTCGAGATCCCCGTCGCCGACCGCACCGAAGCTTGCGCTTTCCTGAGGGAGATCGGAGAGCTCCATGCCCTCGCCGCCCTCGGCCTCGAGATCGATCTCGCCATACGGGGCGCCGCCCGCGGGGCCACTCGGCTCGTCGGTCGGCAGCGGCAGATCCAGCTCGGTGCCGCCTCCCATGCCCCCGGCGGCGCCGCCGTCGCCCAGCAGGTCGATCTCCATCCCGTCGTCGCCCCCGCCGGCGCCCGGCAGGTCGAGATCGAGCTCGCCAAAGCCTCCGCTGCCGCGCGCCGCCGGCAGATCCGCCCCCGCTCTCGAGACCGGCAGGTCGGTGACGTTCTTCGGCGTTGGAAGATCCTGCTGTCCCTTCGGGATCGGCAGGTCCAGATCCGCGAAGAGGTCGTCGCCCTGCTTGGGCATCGGCAGGTCGACGTCGAGCTTGGGCGTGGGCAGATCGAGCTCGTCGATGCCGCCCTTGGGCGTGGGCAGATCCGCGACGTTCTTGGGCGTGGGCAGATCGAGGTCCGCGAAGGACATCTCGTCGTCCAGCGCGTGACCCTTCCGCGCGGGCAGATCGGCTCCGCCGCCCTTCGGCGCGGGTAGATCCAGATCCGCAAAGGACATCTCGTCGTTCAGCGCCGGACTCTTCGGCGCCGGCAGATCCACACCGCCACCCTTCGGCGCCGGCAGATCCAGATCCGCAAAGGACATCTCGTCGTTCAGCGCCGGACTCTTCGGCGCCGGCAGATCCACACCGCCGCCCTTCGGCGCCGGCAGGTCCAGGTCCGCAAAGGACATCTCGTCATTGAGCGCTGGGCTCTTCGGCGCTGGCAGATCCACACGGCCGCCCTTCGGCGCCGGCAGGTCCAGATCCGCGAAAGACATCTCGTCGCCCCCGCCAGCGCTCTGCGACGTCGCCAGGTCGATGTCGAAGCCCGCGTCGTCGCCAGCCGGCGGTGCCAGCGCGTCCAGGTCGTCGAATGGGGTCGTGCCCGCGGGCCGGGCCTCGGGCTCACCCCCACCGGGGCCGGGAAACGCAGGCGCCAGCGGGCCCTTGGGCGCGGGCAGAGCGGCGCTCTCCTTCGGGGCGGGCAGATCGAGCTCGCCGAGACCCATCATCGTCCCTTGCGGGATGCGGCCACCGCCACCACCACCGCCGCCAGGAAACGCGGGCGCGACGGGCTTCTTCGGCGCGGGGAGGTCCGCTCCGCCGCCACCACCGCCAGGGAACGCGGGCGCGATCGGACCTTTCGCGGCGGGTAGATCCACGCTGTCGAAAGGCGCTGCGGGCGTCGCCTTGTCGTGGGGCCGAACGGCCTCTTGCTTGGGCTGGGTCGCCTTGGTGTGCGCGGCGCGCGGGCCCTTTCGGCGCGTAGGCAGCGCCGCATCGTTGGCCGCGGGCGCCGCGAACTCGCGGGGGGGCGTCTTCTTCGTCGTTCGTGGATCGGGCCGCCCTCCGGGAGGCTTGGGCGCGAAGGCCTGCGCCTTCTTGGCCGCGGCTCCCGGCGGCGGCTTCGGAACGAACTGAGGCGGCTTCGGACCACCGGGGCCAGAGAATGCCCTGCGCGTGCTCTTCACCGGTGCGGGGAGCTCTGCCAGGTCTGGCACCTCGATGCCGCGCGGGGGGGTGGGGCGATTGCTCACCTCGGGCGAGGGCGGAGCCACCCCCATGACGGTGTGCTTGACCTTCCGCTTGCCGGGCGCGGGCGGACGGGCCATGGCCGGAGCCTTCGGCGGTGTGGGTGCAGCAGGCTTGGCCGGTGCAGCGGGTTTGGGCGCCGCTGGCTTCTGGGAAGGCTTGCCAGCTTCGGCCGGCCCCACCTCACCGGAGGGGTGGACGCGAAAAGCCGACCCGCACTTCGGGCATCTCATCTTCACTCCGGACGAAGGCAGTCGACGTTCGTCGAGCTCGTACGAAGCGGAACAGGAGGGGCACAGGACCTTGATCATGATCTCGTAGGGAGCGCTCCCCGTCGGGGGCCCCGATTCTGCGGTGTGGAAGCGTATCACAGGGGGGCCTTTTCGCCGATCCTCGGTGTTGGTAAGGTCCCGGCCGTGAAGCAAACCGTCACGCTGGAGATCGCAGGGGCCAAGTACCGCATGACCTCGGACGCCGACGAGGCGCACCTGCAGCGTCTGGCGGACATGATCAACCAGCGGATCAACGACCTCGGGCCGAAGGCCGCCCGCTCCGCGACCCCCGCGCAGATGCTGGCGGTGGTCGCGCTCGGGCTGGCGGACGACCTGCTCACCTCGGAGGGCCGGCGGGAGCAGGTCGAGGGCCTGACCCGAAACGCGGTGACCCGCACCCTCGAGCGCATCGACCGGCGCCTCGCCGCGATCGACGCGAGCGAATGAGCAGGCCGGGCCGTCGCCCACCGCCGGACGAGGAGCAGCTCGTCCGGCTGCGCCACGATGCGAAGCGACAGCTGAGGACGCGCATCGCCGCCATCAGGCGCGCGCTTCCCGCGGAGGCGCGCGCGGCGAGGAGCGCCAGGATCGCCGCGCACGTGATCGCGCACCCGGCCTTCGAGCGCGCACGGGTGATCACCACGTACGTGCCGATGCGCGGAGAGGTGGATCCGTCGATGATCGTCGACGCGGCGCGCAAAGCCGGCAAGATCGTGGCGCTACCGAGGATCGATCTGGAAGCGGACGAGATGCGGTTCTTCGTCTGGGCGGAGGGAGCGGAGCTCGAGGAGTCGGGTTACGAGTTCCTTCAGCCGCCCCCCGGAGCCGAGCCGGTGAACGACGACGACGTCGACCTCGTGCTCACACCGGCCCTCGCCATCGACGAGCGCGGCCATCGGATCGGATTCGGCAAGGGCTACTACGACCACTTCCTCACGCGGCTGAAGAACGCCACCTCGATCGCGCTCATCTACGACTTTCAGCGCATGGCCGAGGTCCCAGACACGCCCGGCGACGTGCCCGTGGACTTTTGGGCGTGGGACGAGGGCGTCGACCAGAAGAGCGAATGACCGCGCGCTGGCTGATCGAGTAGCCGGCTCGCATCGTTGCCCGTTCGCGCATCGGTGTGGCGCGAAGGCGCACTCCTTTGGCGTTCAGCCGACCGCTTCGCGACCTGTTCACGCGCATGTTCCACCACGACGGAGGAACCCATGCGCTGCTCGACGACCCTCACCATTCTGATCGCCACGGCTCTCGGGCTCGGCTGTGCCGCGACGGCTGGCGTCGCCGAAACGAGCGAGACCGGCGCCGGCGGAGGAAAGGCGGACGGGTACGCAGCAGACGCGTGCGAGCTCAGCCCCATCGGCGTGGCGGTCTTCGAAGCGGCCCTCCTCGCCGACCCCCAGTGGGGCACCGTCCCGGAGGATCGCGTCCTCAGCTACGACAACGTCCCCGGCGACGCGCTCCTGGACGGCCCCGAGATCTTCCCCGAGCTCGGCCGCCTCATCGAAGCCGCCGAGCACGACGTCAACATCGCGATGTTCGTCTTCAACCCCGACACCGATCCTTCGGAGGAGGTCTTTTTCGGGCTCTCGCGCCTCGAGGAGCGGCTCCGCCGAGAAGGCCGCAACGGCGACCCGGTGGTGTTCCGGCTGGTGATCAACACCAACAAGGTCCTCGATGGCGATGGTGGTTCGGCGGTCCCGAACATCCGCGCCATCGAGTCGCTGGGGCTCGACCCGTCGTTGGTGGAGGTGCACGTCGCCACCCGCGGTTCCTGGACGCGCGGCGTCATGCATCAGAAGCTGGTGGTGATCGACGGCGAGGTCGTCCACATCGGCGGCGCGAACGTTCAGGACCAGCACGACTGGAAGGACGGACAGATGCCATGGAGAGATTCAGCCTACGTGCTCCGCGGCGAGATCGCGCAGTCGCTCCTCTTCGACTTCGAGCACATGTGGAGCGAGGCCGACGAGTGGAGCTGCAGCGGCCCTCGCGCTTCGGATTGCGCTCACCAGCGAACGCGCCCTTTCGAGCGGGTCGCGCGCACCGACGCCGGGGCATGCGTTCCGATGATGGCCCTGACGCGGCGCCCGCGCGGTTGGTTCAACAACGACACGGACCTGCCGCACGCGCGCGGCTTCATGGCCGCGATGGACGCAGCGACCCGGCGCCTGCGGATCCAGACGCCGAACCTGAACGACGACGCCGCCAAGGACGCGATCCTGCGCGCCGTGGAGCGGGGCGTGACGGTCGAGCTGATCGTCCCCATCGCGTTCAACGACACCTTCGAATCGGTTCTCGACAACGGAGGCACCAACCTCGAGAACGTGGACGAGCTCTACGCGCGTGCGCTCGACATGGTGGGAGCAGATGCGGCCTGCGAGCGGCTCCAGATCCATTTCTTCGGGCAACCCGAGGTCGGGATGATCGACGGCAACGTCGAGGGACAGGCGCACGTGAAATACATGTCCGTGGACGAGCAGCTGGTGATCGTCGGTTCCACGAACATGGACACCCAGTCGTGGAACTACTCGGGTGAGGCGAACGTGGTGATCGACGATGCCGAGACGGCGCAGCGCTACGACGCCGAGGTCTTCGAGGTCAGCCTGGCGACCTCCCCAGCCACGGGCCATTGCGCTTTTTTTCGGGCGAGCAGGGAAGAAGCCGCGCCCGAGACGCCGTGACACGCAAGGCTTGCTCGACGGGCAAGTTCCGCGCGCCAAAGGGCGAGTGATCTCCGAAGCGGGCGCTGGCCCGACATGTGCTGTTTCGGGCCACATGCGCCGCAGGGAGGCGCTTGGACAAGGAGACTCATGAAGAACCACCAGATCGCGCTCGTGCTCGTCGCGACGGCGGTAACCATCACCGGTTGCTCGTCGAGCATCCAGCAGTACAGAGACCGCCGTCCCATCACCATCACCGCACAGCGGCCCGCGCCGCCGCCTGCGCCCCAGCCGCGGATCGCGCGCATCGAGGTCGACGAAGCCATCTTCTTCCACAACGGAAGCGCCCGCCTCCTCGATGCCAGCATTCCGGTGGTCGACGAGGTCGCCGAGGTCATCAAGGCACACCCCGAGATCACCCACCTGCGCGTCGAGGGTCACACTGACCGCGCGGGGAGCTCGGGCTTCAACCTCCATCTCTCGCAGCGTCGCGCCGAAGCCGTGCGCAATCGCCTCATCGAGGACGGCGTCGACGCCGAGCGCCTCGAGGCGGTGGGCTACGGCGACGAGCGCCCCATCGCCACCAACGACACCCGCGCGGGTCGCACCCAGAACCGTCGCGTGGAGTTCGTGGTCGTGGATCCGGGCTCTGCCCCCGAATCAGGAGAGAGCTGAGATGAAGACCACGATGAAGATGATGCTCCTCGGATCCATCGCCGCCACCCTCGGCGTCGGCTGTGCCGCGGATGACTCACACCTCCGCGTACGCGGCGCGGTCGAAGCGCAGCGAGACGAGCTCTCGGCGTGCTACGCCGACGTGCTCGAGATGGACCGGGACGCCGACGGCGCCGTCCAGGTCGCGTTCACCATGGATGAAGACGGCTCGGTCGACGACGTCACCATCGAGAACGACACGATCCGCGACGAGGACCTTCCGGTGTGCATCTCGACCGCTCTGCATCGCGTCGAGATGCGCGAGCCGCCCTCACAGCAGACGCGGCTGGCCTACACGCTGCGTTTCCGACCGCGCGACTGAACGAATCGCCGCAGAGGCCGATCAGGAGCCCGGGCCGCACGTGCGGTTCCGGGCTCTGCGCTTTCAATCGCGGGCGAGCCCCGCGAGCCAGGAGATGGCATCTTTGGGCCCCTCGACGACGAGGACGCTTCCCTCCTGGAGCGGCTCGTGGGGGTCGGGGGCGAGGCAGGTCGTGCGGCCTTTGATGCGCCGGCGCACGCCGATGACGAGGAGCTCGCGTTTGCGCCGCAGATCGAGCTGCGCGAGGGTCTTCTTCACGAACGGGCGCGGGACCTCGACCGCGCCGACCGCATGCCCACGAGGCAGCTCCACGTAGTCGCGACGCTCGCGGCGTCCCTCCTTGGTCACGAAGAGGACGCCGAGATCCTGCGTGTCGAAGAGCTCGCGGGTGTAGAGCGCGAGGACGTAGTTCCGATGAAGCACACCGCGCAGGACGCCTTCATCATCCACCACGGGGAGCTCTTCGTCGGGAACGCTCGCCAACGTCTCGAGGCACTCCCCGAGCGTCGCGCCGGCCGGCACCGAGGGCGCGTTGGGGCGCATCAGGTCGTGCGCACACACCACCCGATGCAGGTCCTCTTCGGCGAGGACGTGCTTGATGTCGCCGAGCGCGATGACACCGAGGAGCCGGCCCTCTTCGTCGACCACGTAGTGGTAGGCGAGGTCGTCCGCCAGCACGCGATCGATGACCTCCTGGTAGGGAAGGTCCGGCGGCATGGTCGACATCGTGGTCGAGACGAGATCGGAGATCGGCGTCGCGCGAAGCGTCGCAACCTGCGTCGGCTCGTCGAGGTGACGACCGCGGCGCGCGAGCTTCATCGTGTAGATCGACTCGCGCTCCAGGAGCACGCTGACCACCGAGGCGATGATGCTGGCCAGCATGAGCGGCAGGATGATCTCGTAGTTCCCCGTGAGCTCGAAGATGATGAGGATCGCCGTCAGGGGCGCGTGCGTCGTCGCGGCCACCATGGCGGCCATTCCCACGAGCGCGTAAGCGCCGGGCGACGCGGTGGCCCAGAGGTTCGCGTAGTTCGCGCCGATGCCGACGACACCGCCGAGCATGGCGCCGAGCATGAGCGAGGGCGCGAAGACCCCTCCCGAGCCGCCGCCGGCGAGGGTGACGCTGGTCGCGGCGATCTTCGCACCCATGGTCACGAGGAGCACCGTCAGCACCATCTGGCCACTGTGGATCTCGCGCTCGATCGCTTCGTATCCCAGCCCGTAGACCGCGGGAACGAAGAGGCCGAGAGCGCCGACGATCAGGCCGCCCACGATCGGCGCCAAAATCTCGGGGCCCGGGAACCGCTCGAAGAGGTCTTCACATGCGTAGAGGATGCGGACGAAGAGCACGCCGAGGATCCCCGCCACCAGCCCGAGCACGACGTAGTCGAGGAGCTCTCCGGGGCTGCGGAGCGCGTAGGCCGGCACCGCGAAGGCCGCCTGCCCCCCGAGGAACCACCGCGAGACGGCGGTCGCGATGACGGCGGAGATGACGATCGGGCTGAATGTTCGAATCGTCGCCGTGCCCAGGATGATCTCGACCGAGAAGAGCACGCCGGCGATGGGCGCGTTGAAGGTGGCGGCGATGCCGGCGGCGGCGCCGCAAGCGACGAAGAGCTTCATGCGTCGCTCGCTGAGCCCGAAGATCCGCGAGATCGTCGCTCCGATCGCCGACCCGATCTGCACGATCGGACCCTCACGGCCCACCGAGCCGCCGGTGCCGATGCTCATCGCCGAGGCCAGCGCTTTGATGATCACCACGCGCGGCCGGATGCGCCCGCCGCGAAGCGCCACGGCCTCCATCACCTCCGGGACGCCGTGCCCCCTGGCCTCGCGCGCGAAGAAACGCGCCAGCCCCCACGCGGCGACCATTCCGGCGACAGGCAGGAGGAGTCGCAGAGGCCAGGCCAGGTCAGCGGCGCCGCGCAGGGTCGAGACGTTCCCGAACGCGAGCTTGGTCACGCCGTCGACCAGCCGCCGAAACCCGAGCGCCCCGAAGCCGGTGGCTGCGCCGACAGCCGCGGCGAGGAGCAGCATGTTGGCGTCCTCGCCGCCGAAGAGATCCCGGATGCGACCGAGGTACCTCGCGACACGCCGCGCGCCGCGCACCGGTGGAGAGGTCGTCCGTCCGGGCAGGCTCTGACGTCCAGGCTCTGGCTCTTGCACTGCGGGATCCGCGCTCATCTTTCGAAGGAAGCGGCGGCACGACGGGTCGTCGCTGTGCCTCGTCTACGCCACACGAGTGCCCTTGTCGAGTGAAGCCCTGATAGAGTCCGCCGCCGATGCTCGCACGCGAGGACAGCGTCGCCCCTGCCGGTTTCAGCCGCTGGCTGGTCCCGCCAGCGGCGCTGGCAGTTCATCTCTCCATCGGCCAGTGCTACGCGTGGAGCGTCTTCAAGCCTGCGCTCGAGGAGACGCTCTCGCTCAGCGGCACCGAGAGCGCCCTGCCCTTTCAGCTCGGCATCGTCGTGCTCGGACTCTCGGCTGCGTTCGGAGGAAAGCTCGTCGAGAAGAAAGGGCCGCGCTGGGCGATGGCAGTGGCCGCCGCCGCATGGTCGCTCGGATTCCTGGTCGCCGCGCTCGGCGTGTTCACCCATCGATACTTTCTGGTGGTGCTCGGCTATGGCGGCATCGGGGGCGTCGGCCTGGGCATCGGCTACATCTCCCCCGTCTCGACGCTGATCAAGTGGTTCCCGGATCGTCCCGGCCTCGCCACCGGCATCGCGATCATGGGCTTCGGTGGAGGCGCGCTCATCGCATCACCGTGGTCGAGTCGCATGCTCGACGCCTTCGGCCGGGATGCGAGCGGGATCGCCACCGCCTTCACCGTTCACGGCGTCGCGTACGCCGCGCTCATGGGCCTGGGGGTGTTCATCGTGCGCGTGCCGCCGGACGGTTATCGACCGCCGGGGTGGACGCCGTCGCCCCACGTCCAGGCGACGCTCATCACCGCCCGCGTCTCGGCCGACACCGCCATTCGCACGCCGCAGTTCTGGCTGCTCTGGTTGATCCTCTGCCTGAACGTGACCGCGGGGATCGGGATCCTCGAAAAGGCCGCACCGATGATCCGCGACTTCTTCGCTGACACCGATGCCGCGGTCTCCGCGGGGACGGCGGCGGGCTTCGTGGCCCTCCTCAGCGCCGCCAACATGCTCGGCCGCATCCTGTGGTCCTCCACTTCGGACCACATCGGACGCAAGAACGTCTATCGCCTCTACCTCGGCGTCGGCGCGGCGATGTATCTCACCATCGCCCTGTCCGGCAGCGCCTCGCGGCCGCTCTTCATCCTCTGCGCGCTGGTGATCCTGAGCTTCTACGGCGGCGGCTTCGCGACGGTTCCCGCATACCTGAAGGACCTCTTCGGCAGCTATCAGGTGGGCGCCATCCACGGGCGCCTGCTGACGGCGTGGTCGGCCGCGGGCATCCTGGGCCCGCTGATCGTGAACTACATCGCCGACGATCAGCAGGCTGCGGGCGCGTCCGGCCCCGCGCTCTATCGCACGAGCTTCTTCGTGATGATCGGGCTCTTGTCGGTCGGCTTCGTGGCGAACGAGCTCGTGCGCCCGGTGGCGGAAAAGCACCACGAGCGTGCAGCCGAGGAGGACGATGCAAGAGACGAGACACGGAGCGAGGCCGTCCAGGCCGGCACTGGCAAGGCGCCCCTGCGCATGCTCGTCTCCTGGTCCTGTGTCGCCGTTCCCTTCGCCTACGGTGTCTACGAGCTCGGGCACAAGGTGATGAAGCTCTTCGAGTAGAAGGTGTGCCGCATCACGAATCGCCGGCGCGGCCGGGTGTATGATCGACGACGTACGCGATGAGGGCGTGGGAGGAATTCTGGGGGGCGCCTCCGGGGGTGAGCCGTCGGCGCTGGCAGAGGCTGCGGACCATGCGAATGGCCGGCGTGGTTCTGATCTTCATCGGACTCGCCTCGGGGTGCCTCGGTGTGCTCGGGATGCTCGGCGAGGCCGGCGGCGAGGCGTCTCCGCTGACGCCGCTCGCCGCCGCACCCGCGGCTAACGGGCTGGTGCGCGTTCAGGGACGGCTACACGCCGACGCCCCCGTGCAGATGCCCGACGACGGCTCGACGGTGCTGCGCGGCCGGATCCGCGTGGGCCTGATGAAGAGCCGCGACCGCACGCCGCACGAGGTGCTCGACGAGTGGAGCGGGGACGCGCCGGTGGTGGTCATCACCGACGGGACGAGCGCCCTTCCGGTGGCCGTCGAGACGCTGCCGCTCCGCGAGGATCGGAGCGCGCGCGGGACGCTGACGCGGACCGCGAGCCGCGGCGGTCACCCCGAACGCGCGGAGTACGGCGGTCGGACATGGGAGCTCGACCCCGAGAGCTACCCGGCCGACAGCTGGCGCCTCGACATCGAGCGCGCCCTCCTCGCACAGGACGAGAGCGTCGTCGCCACCGGCCGCATCGTCGATGGCCGCCTCTCTCCCGCGTCGGGCACCGAGCTCCACATCGAATACGGCACCGCCGAAGAGGTCGCCGAAGCCCATGGACGAAACCAACTCGTCCTTGCATGCGTGGGCCCCCTCTTTCTGCTCCTCGGCCTGCTCCTCACGGTGGTCGCGAGCATCCAAATGGCGAAGGCGCGCGTCGCGGGCGCCGCGGCGATCGGCTCGATGCTCGGGAATTGAGGGGGTTTTCCCTCATGGCTCCCCCGTTGGTCGTTTCGGTACAATGTACCCATGCCCTGTCGTCGTTTCTCCCTCGGAGCCCTTCTCGGTCTGAGCCTCGCCGGTCTCGTGGCCCTCCTCCCCACCTCGGCCCACGCCGGCTACGACCGCACCTTCGAGGCCGGGAGCCTGATCATCCCCATGGATCTCGCTTATCAGGACAAGGGGATGCTCCAGGCCTACGGCCTGGTCTTTCAGCTCCTCGACCAGGGGATCACCGTCTACTGGGTGATCGACCCCGACAAGACGTGGCACTCGGCACCCTGCGACACCGTCTCCGACGAATGCGGCTGGGACTGCGCCGAGGAGGGCTCCGGCGTGAAGTGCAGCTACCCGACGGCGAGCCCCGACTTCTACGCGGGCGCGATGGTGCATTGGGACGGCGAAGGGGTGCTCTCGCCCGGGGCGATGATCACCCGCCACGGCTATCGCGGGGGGCCCTTCGTGGTCGACGCGTCGCAGGCGGACGAGGCGCGCGCCATCGCAGACGCGTGGAACGACATGAGCGCCTGGGATGCGAATCCCTGGGCGCAACGCACCGAGTTCTCCGTGGTGTCCGTGCACGAGGCGACGGAGTCGTTCGACGGCTACGTGAAGAAGGAGATGATTCAGGCGCCGACCATCGCGGTGTTCTCCGACGGCAACGAAGACATCGCCACCGGATACCTGCGCGCCGCCGGCATCCCGCAATCCAACGGCAACGAGTTCCCCACCGGGCGCTGCACCGACCCGTCCATCTGCGGTCCGGGCACCGACAACCCCGACATGCTCAGCGTCGTCGCGATCATGGGCGACATGGGGACGTGCGACGCCCCCAACACCGATCACCGCAACGGCGCACTCTTCGCCGCCGACGGGTCCCCGGCCTACTGCCAGATCATGAGCATGCACTGGGGCGTCAACGACCGGGAGACGGTCGAGTGCGACGGGGGCGGCTGCCCCGCGACCCAGGCGGATTGCAGCGGCGAGACCTTCACCTACCACGGCCACGAGGTGGTGGCCGAGGTGCGGCAGTTCCTCTCCTTCCCCACGCACTTCTTCGCGGAGTGCCAGGCGGTCAACGCCTACGAGAACACCGTCCCCAACCCGGACTGGCCGTACCTCGACGACGACGACCGTCTCGGACACTTCCTGACCACCATCGGCACGCCGCCCGATTGCCCGTGTGACGGCGCTACCGACGGCGGCGACTACCAGTGCGTGACGAACGGCTGCGATGGAGGCACCCGCGACTGCTGCATGCCTCGGGACGTCAAGGAGCAGGGTGCAGGCTTCCTCATCGCCGACCGGCCGGACGAGAACACGCTGCAGGTCCTCAACCCCCAGGTGCCCTACAACCAGCTCGACGGCGCCTACGGGACCGTCGGCGGCAGCGAGCCCGCCTACAATCTGAGCACCTTCCTCGGATCCGAATACAAGAACGACCTCGACGTCACCTTCATCACCGGCCCCGATGGGCCCGGCGACCAGGATCTTCTGGATGACCGGCTTCGTCGACGGCGAGTGCGACATCGTCGGCTACGACGAGTTCGCCACGCCGGACATGTGCAACTTCGGCAAGGTCAGCTACCTCGGCGGTCACCGCTACGCGACCGACACGCCGATCAGCGGCAACCCGGACAGCCAAGGCACCCGGCTCTTCTTGAACGCGCTCTTCGAGGCGGACTGCGTCACCGGTGGGCTCATGGGCACGGGTCCGAACGTCGCGCTCAGCTGGACCGGCGTCCGAGGCATCGACAGCGCCGCGCTCCCGACCGACGAGACGTTCACCGTGCAGTACACCAACTCCGGAAGTGCCGCCGCCGTCGCGTCGACCTTGACCGTGACCATTCCCGCGGGTCTGACGGTGAGCGACTACGACATGGGCGGCACGATGATGGGCGACACGATCGGCTGGGACCTGGGCGACGTCGCGGCCGCGGCCAGCGGCACTCGCACCATCACCGCGAGCTTCACCGCCGAGGGCAGCTTCACCTTCGACGCGGTCCTGAGCTACAGCGGAACGCGAGAGGCGCGCGCGAGTCACATGGTCACGGTCGGCCCCGGAGCCGGGGGCGACGGGGGCACTGGCGATGGCGGGGGCGGCGACGGCGGAACGGGCGGCATGGACGACGGCGGCTGCGGCTGCCGCGCGGTCGGTGCCGGGAACGGCGCCGCGACCTTCGCGTTGGCGATCATGATGCTCGTGTGGCTGGGTCGGCGGCGACGCCGCTGACCCGACCCCCGCCGGGCCTCAGCTCGGGTCCGGCGGCGGAGCGGAAGGCGCCTCCTCCTCCGAGTCGAAGGCGTTGTCCACCGCCTGGTCCTCCGCTTCGCGGGCCTCTCCCGGACGCCCGAGGGCGCGACGAATGGCGAGGGCCTGCTTCCGCGTGGCGCCCGCCTTCACCAGGGCCTCGGCGCTGGCGAGTCGAACCTGCTCGAGCGAACCGAGCCGCTCGAGGAGCTTGGCGCGCGTCTTCGGACCGACGCCGGGCACGCCGTCGAGCTCGCTCTTGAATCGCCGCTTCTTCCCGCGCTTCTCACGAAGCGCGTTGCTGGCGCGGTGGGCTTCGTCGCGCGCGAGGGCCAGGATGCGAAGGGCGCTCGACTCGCGCACGGCGATGGCGTTCTTGGCGCCGGGCACGTAAACGCGATCCACGAGCTTGTCGCCGAGGACGTTCTCCTTCTCCTTGGCGAGGGCGACGACCGGCTGGTCCTCGATGCCCAGGTCCCGGAGCGCCGCCATCGCGACCCCGAGCTGCCCCTTACCTCCATCGACGACCATCAGATCCGGGAGCTCCCAGCCCGCTTCGCGCTTCTGCCCGCGGGCGAAGCGACGCCCGAGCACCTCGAACATCGCGCCGTAGTCGTCGCCGGGCGTGGCCTTCTTGACCACGAAGCTTCGGTAGCGCTTCTTGTCGGGTGCGCCGTCACAGAGCGCGACGATCACCGCCACCGTGTCTTCGCCTCCGATGTGGGAAACGTCGATGCACTCGATGCGATGCGGCACGCGCGGCAGGCGCAGCCGCTTGACCAGCTGACCGAGGCGCTCGGCGACGTCCTCACGTTCGCGCTGCTTCTCCCGGAAGGCGTGCGCAGCGTTGTCGAGGGCCATGCTGACGAGCTTCTTGCGCGCGCCGCGCTGCGGCACCACCAGGCTGACCTTGGTGCCGCGGCGATCCGAGAGGAGCTCGGCGAGCCCGTCCATCGCGTCGATCTCGCGCTCGAGGAGCACCTCGGCCGGGACGAACGTCCCTTCGTCGTAGTACTCGGCGAGGAACGACGCGACCAGCTCCTCGTCGGGCAGCGCCGAACGTTTCAGGTCGTAGGTGCGCACCCCGACCAGCTTCCCCTCGCGGACCATGAGCACCGCGACCTCCGCTTGATCGCCCTGGCGGTAGAGCCCGATCACGTCCTGGTCGACGTCCTTGACCACCGAGACGCGCTGCTCCTCTCGCACGCGCTCCACCGCCCGGAGCTGGTCGCGATACGTGGCCGCGAGCTCGAACTCGAGCTCCTTCGATGCGTCGCCCATCTTCGACTGCAAATCACGCACGAGCTCGTCGTGGCGCCCGTCGAGGAAGAGACCCACGAGGCGCACCTGCTCGCCGTACTCCGCGCGGTCGACCTCCTTCACGCAGGGCGCCGGGCAGCGCTTGATCTGATACTGCAGGCAAGGTCGCGCACGCGACCTGAAGTCGGCGTCGGTGCAGGTGCGGAGCTGAAAGAAGCGGTTGACCAGGCGCAGCGTCTGACGCGCGGCGGTGGCGGAGTGGTACGGGCCGAAGTAGCGCGCGCCGTCCGGCTTGGGTCGCCTGACCACCTCGAGACGCGGCCACGCGGCGCCGGTCTTCAGCCTGAGCGAGAGGTAATCCTTGTCGTCGCGAAGCTTGACGTTGTAGCGGGGCCTCAGCTCCTTGATGAGCTGGTTTTCGAGGAGCGCGGCCTCCTTTTCCGTCTCGACGACGAAGGTCTCGAGGTCGCCGATGGTGTCGGCGAGCTCGGGGATGAAGTACCGCTCGTCGCTGACCGAGGGTGTGAAATAGCTCCGAACCCGGCTCCGAAGGCTGCGGGCCTTCCCCACGTAGAGCACCGCTTCGTCCGGCGCGCGGAAGACGTACACGCCGGGGGAGGTGGGCAGGGTGTCCAGCTTCTGCTGTACGCGCTCGGGGAGCACGAGGGGACTCTAGTACTACTTGATTAGGGTGGCGGCGGATGATCGCGCCGAGCAGGGGTTTTCGAGTGCTTTCGCGAGACGAAGACAGGGTGCTCCCCCTTTCGAGGAGCGCGAGAGCGCTCGGAAATGCCGCCGTGGCCCTGATCAAGTAGTGCTAGGGAGGTGGGGACTGTAACGCCACCAGGGGAACGAGACGCGCTCCAGGCTCCTGACAATCGGGAGCTCAGCGGGAAAACCAAAGTGATTCCGTGATCGAAATTCAGGCATGGCGGTTGCGTCAGCTCCCGGCCATGTCGCCCCGGTCCATGCTCCCCCTCGTGGCCGTCGCACTCGCTCTCGGGCTTGCTACGCCGGCTCTTGCCACCGTCATGGTGGAGGTTCCCATCGACGACATGGCCTTCGTCGCCGACGCCATCGTGGTCGGCCGGGTCGATCGAGTGAACGTCCGCCTCGAGCTCTCGGGCCCCGAGCCGATGCCCTGGACCGTCTCCACCATCCGCGTCGAGCGCTTCATCCACGGCAGCGGCGGTGACGAGGTGAAGATCGAGGAGCTGGGCGGCGACTTCCAGGGCACCGAGGTCCGGGTCGCGGGCACCCCCGAGTATCGCGCTGGCGAGCGCGTCCTGGTCTTCCTCCGCCGCGACGAGGCCGGCCGCTACCGAACCTACGGCATGGCGCAGGGCAAGTTCACCCTCCGCGCAGCCGTCGACGGGCCGACCCTCGCCACGCGCGACCTCGGCGACATCGCCTTCGCACGCTGGGGTGGCGGCGCGATGCAGGTTCAGGATCTCGACGGCCCTGGTCCACAGACCATGGCGTTCGACGCGCTCGTCGCGCGCATCGAGAGCGTTCTTTCGGTGCGTCCATGAAGCGCGCGCTCTTCATCGTTTCGCTCGGCGTCGTCCTCGGCGCGTCCGGGGTGGCTTCGGCCTGGCAGGGGCTCGACTCCTCGAACCCGCATTGGACGGGGACGGTTCCCTACTCCCTCAACTCCGCGGGCTCCGCGGACCTGGGCGGCTTCGCCGCGAGCGAGTCCGTCGTGCGACAGGGCCTCGACGACTGGACGCGCGTGAGCTGCAGCGCGCTCACCACCGAATACCAGGGCTCCTCCGGCTCCGCGGTCGGGTCGCGGAACGTGATCGGATGGCACGACTCCGGCACCTGGCCCTACGACCCCAACGCCATCGGCGTGACGACGCCGCGCTTCACCGGCTCGACGATCGTGGATGCCTCGATGGAGCTGAACGGCATCGACTTCGTCTGGACCACGGCGCCCGGCTCGGGCACCACGGTGAACGCGTACTCGATCGTGCTTCACGAAGGCGGCCACTATCACGGCCTCGGGCACTCCATGGATTCGCGCGCGGCGATGTACTACGCCTACAGCGGCGGTGTGCTGATGATCAGCCCCGACGACGAAGCCGGCATCTGCGCGCTCTACCCGGGTGGCGGCGGCGGGACGACCGACTGCACCACCACGGGCTGTCCCACCGGTCAGGTCTGCGACACGTCCGGCATGTGCGTCGACGAAGCGCCGGTCAGCGGCACTGGCGGCACCTGCGACGCCTGCACCTCCGACTCGGCGTGCAGCGGCGTGTGTCTCCAGTACCCGGACGGCAGCGGGCACTGCGGCAACGGGTGCTCCACCGACGCCGACTGCGGCGGCAGCAACGAGAGCTGCGAGGCGGTCTCCGACGGATCGCGGCGCTGCATCCGGCGCCGCCCGAGCGACGGCGCGGCCACCTGCGCGATCGAAGCCGGTAGCACCTCGCCCGATCCCACCACCGGCGGGACGCCCGATCCCACCACCGGCGAGTGCACCACCAGCCGCGACTGCGCTTCCTCCGAGCTCTGCAACGCCGACGCGCAGTGCGTGCCCGTGCCTGGCGGCGCCCTCGGCGACGCATGCGAAGGCAACGCGGACTGCGACTCGGGGCTCTGCGCCGTGGACTCGGGGAGCGACCAGACCTTCTGCACCCAGCTCTGCGACGGCACCAGCGGGTGTCCCAGCGGCTTCAGTTGTGAGCCCGTCGGCGGCGGCATGAGCGTGTGCAGCCCCGGCGGCGGCACCATGGGCACGGGGACGGGCACCGGAAGCACGGGGACGGGCAGCGGAGCGCCCCCGGCCGCGTCGCCCTACAGCGATGGGCTCGAAGGTGGCTGCTCCGCGACGGGCGCGCCCAGCCTGCCAGCCCCCATCGCGCTCTCGCTCCTGCTGCTGATCGCGATCCGCCGGCGCCGCTAGGCTTGCCTTGCGCCCCAGTCGCTCGTCGGGGAATTTGAAGCGTCCGAGCGTCGTATCCCGACGCGACGACCCGCGTTCGGGTGCTGTGCGGGCCCGATTCTCAACAAAGGAGTGTCGATGAACCCGCTCTACCCCAAGGGCCCGGCGAAGGTCCCCGCCGACCTCACCCGGCCCACGCGCCGCTTCAAGCTCCACGCTTGGCTGGCCGTGCTCGCGCTGATCGGGTTCATCATCCTCTACTTCTCGCTCACCGGCTGGCTCGGCTACACGTCCTTCCGCCTGGTGCGCGACGGCTTCATGAGCGGCCACGTCTTCATCGGCGCCCTCAAGGCCACCCCTCTCGCCTTTCTCTTCGCCTTCCTCGTTCGGGGACTCTTCGCGGTCAAGCACATGCAGAACCCGGCGGCGGTCGAGATCTTCGAGGAAGACGAGCCGCAGCTCTTCGCGTTCCTGCATCGCCTCGCCGCCGAGGCCGGCGCGCCGCGGCCCAACCGCGTCTTCGTCTCCCCCGACGTGAACGCGGCCGTCTTCTACGACCTCTCCCTCTTCAACCTGCTCTTCCCCTCCAAGAAGAACCTCGAGATCGGCCTCGGCGTCCTCAACACGTTGACCCTGGGCGAAACGAAGGCCGTGCTCGCACACGAGTTCGGTCACTTCGCGCAGCGCTCGATGCTCGTCGGACGCTGGGTCTACACCGCGCAGCAGATCGCCGCGAACATCATCGCGGCGCGCGGGATCTTCGACAAGTTCCTCAACGGGATCTCGCGCGTCGACATCCGCATCGCCTGGATCGGCTGGATCATGAAGCTGCTCGTCTGGTCGGTGCGCGCGATCCTCGACACCGGCTTCCGCTTCGTGACGCTCTCGATGCGCGCCCTGAGCCGCGAGATGGAGCTCCAGGCCGACCTGGTGTCGGTCTCTCTCTCAGGCAGCGACGCTCTGGTGCACGCCCTGCACAAGCTCCACGGCGCGGACGACGCCTACGGCCGCGCGGTCGGCTTCGCCATGAATCAGGTCAAGCGCGGCAAGGTCATCGAGGACCTCTTCGCGGTGCAGACGCGGATGCTGGAGTCGGTGCGGCGCATCTCCACGGACGAGACGTACGGCAACGCGCCGCCCATGCCCGAGACCGATCGCGCCTCTCACCGCGTCTTCCCCGACCGCTTCGCCCAGCCCCCGAAGATGTGGGCCACCCATCCCCCCAACCGCGAGCGCGAGGACAACGCCAAAAAGACCTACATCCCGGCGCCCTTCGACGACCGCTCGGCCTGGCTGCTCCTGTCCAAGCCCGAGCAGACCCGCCGGCAGCTCACCACCCACGCTCTCGACGTCTACACCGGTGACGCTCCGCTGCCGACCGAGCGGCTCTCGGTGGCCGAGTCGATCGACGAGGTGGACTCGAGCTTCGGCAAGACCTACCTCGACACGCGCTACAAGGGCCTCTACCTCGGCCGTGGCATCACGCAGCACGCCACCACCGTCGATCAGCTCTTCGATGCGGATCCGACGCCCGACGACTCCGTCCCGGAGCGCCTGGTCCATCTCTATCCCGACGAGCTGGTCGAGGAGATCGAGGGATGGCTCGATCTCGACTCGGAGCACGCCACCCTCATCGCCCTCAAAGACGGCTTTCTCACCGCCCCGGGTGGCCTCGTGCGCTATCGCGGCGAAGAGGTGCGCCGCCGCGACCTCGGCCGCGTCATCGAAAGGGTCGACGTCGAGCGGGACGTGGCGCTCAGCAAGGTGCTCGCGCGCGACCGGCAGTGCCGGAGCCTTCACCGCGACGCCGCTCGGCAGATCGGCAACGGATGGGAGGAGTACCACCGTTCCCTGATCGCGCTCCTGCACTACGCAGAGCACACCGAGGCCGATCTGCGCGACGTGGACGGCTACTTCCTGAACGTCTTCCATCACGTCATCGCCGACGGCCGCGTCTCGAGCGCGGAGCGGCGACGGTTGGTGGCCGCCGCGACCGAGGCCTACGACGCCCTCGCCCGGGTCTTCTCACAGAAGGAGGCGGTCTACCTGCCCGATTCCGTCGCCCGTCGCCTCGACGTCGAGAGCTGGTCCAAGGCGCTCGGCGACTTCAGGCTCGGCGTTCCGACCGAGATGAACATCGGCGACTGGATGCAGGCCGCCGACAGCTGGCTCATCACCGTCGCCGGCGACCTCGGCGCGCTCCGCGCCTGCACCCTCGAGGTCCTCCTCGACACCGAGGAGCACATCGCGCGCTGCGCCCGCGGCGAATGCGAAGTCGGCGAGGCGCCGACCACCGCGCTGGTGCCGGGTCACTACGTCACCCTGATCCCCGGCCGCGAGCGCAAGCGCCAGAAGAAGCTCGACCTCTGGGATCGCTTCATGCTCGCCGAGGGCATCGTCCCCGGCACCGTTCGCTTCTGCGTGGCTGGTGCGATCCTCGGCGCGGGCTTCTGGCTCGGCGGCGTGGCCGCGGTCGAGCACTCGATTGTCGTCTACAACGGCCTCGATCGCCCGGTGGACGTGGAGATCGGCGACGAGGAGATTCTCGCTCAGCCCGGGCATGCACCGCGAGGTCGAGATCGAGGACGAAGAGGTGCACATCGTCACCACCACCCGCGAAGGCGCGCTCATCGAGGACTTCGATGCGGACGTCGCCAACAGTCAGGCCCAGTACGTCTACAACGTCGCCTCTGCTTCGCCGCTCGTCGAGTGGACCGCCGTCTACGGCAGCGCGTACGACCCCGGCCCGCGCCTGATGGGCGCGCCGCGGATCACCACCACCGACGCGGGGTTCGTCTTCAGCGAGCCTCCTTCGAGCGCTTCGGGGAACGGGAGCGGCACGACGCGTCTGGTCTTCGATGGGGTCGCCGGAGATGATCCCGCGGCGCAGCTCTCCGCCATGCCCCCGGGGCAGGATCCGCGCGAGGTGATCCTCGCGCACGCGCGCTGGGATGCGGAGACCTCGACCCACCTCAGCCTCTGGCTGCGCATGGCTTCCGAGGAGCCCGAGTTCCCCGAGATTCTGGCGGCGCGTATCGCCGAGAGCCCGGGCGACGTGCAGCTGCTTCGCCTGGAGCAGGATCTCGCGCAAAGCGATGGCGAGCGATCCGAGATCTGCCAGCGCCAGCGCCAGCGGGGCGCGGCCGCGATGGGCGGCGACGCCGAGTATCTGCAGACACGCTGCATGGTCGATCAGGTGGAGAAGAACCGCGCGTTCGTCGCCGGCTACCAGCAGTTTCCGAACAACCCCTTCTTCGCGCGCGCGGCCGGTTCGGTCCTGGCAGCGGAGGGACGCTACGACGAAGCGCAGACCGCCCTCGAGACCGCCGCCCGCATGCGCTCCGACATCGCAGCCGAGATCGCGGTCGAGCTGGCTCGCGTGCGGCGCGCGGTCTCCCATCCGAATCCGGCCACCATGCATGATCTGATGCCACACTCGCAGCTCCTGGCGCAGATGCAGGGGATTGAGGAGCGGGCCACGTGGACCAACGAGGGCATCGGCCGCAGCTACACCATGCTCGACGACGGACGCCTCGAAGCCGCGGTCAACCACGCCTATGGCGTCGATCCGCACATGGCGAACTCCCTGCTACGCCTCGCCGCCGCCTCCGAAGGCGCGCCGCCCACGCTGGTCGAGCGTGCCTTCGCCCTCAGCCCGAGCGACGGCATTCACCAAACGACCGTGTGGTCCACCATCGCCCTCGCACTGAAGACGGGACGCGACGCCTCGCCCTTCATCTCCCAGGCGCGTGAGCTCGTGGGCGATGCGCGCACGGAGCTGATGCTGGGCTGGGCCGATCCCGTCCGCCTCCGCGAGGACGCCACCGGGCTCGAGCGCGGGCTCGACCTCCTCGACGCCGAGCTGCGCGGCCAAGCGCGCGTGATGGGGATCCTCACCCTCGGCGAGGAGGCCCCCCAGCGCTGGCGCGACGAAGCCGACGCCCTGCTCTTCTCGATGGAGCGCCCCCACCTGGGCCCACTCCCCGATGCCGGGAGCCCCGCGGTGCTCGGTGCCGATACCGTCGACCAGACCGAAGCGCTCCTGGAGCAGCTCCGACAGCAGCTCGACCAGCAGGGCTACTGAGCCGCAGGGCCCTCCGGGGAGAAGCACGGCCCCTTCGCGTACGATGAGGAGATGAAGCGGACCTTGATGCGCGCCCTCCTCGAAGGCTTCGGCTGGGAAGTCGGCAAAGAAGCGGCCCGCTCCGCGGTCGACGAATTCAAGGAGAGCGTCGAGTCGCACGTGGAAGAGGTCGCCGACGACATCCAGGACGCCCGGGATCGGCGGGCTCAGGAGAAAGCCGCCAAGAAGACGGCGAAGGAAAAGGCGCGCGCCGAGGCGAAGCAGAAGCGGGAGATTGAAGACGAGCTCGAAGCGCTCAAGAAGAAGGTCGGTCGCTGAAACGAAAACGGCGGCCGACGCGGATGCGTCAGGCCGCCGAATCGCCCCCGTTTTTCTACTCAGCGCTCGGTGAGCTCGCAGAAGACGGTCGTGTAGAACTCGTAGTCGCTCTGGCCGTCCTCGAAGAGGAAGTAGCCGCGGGTGTACTCGCTGTCCTTGTAGAGCGCGAGGGTGCCGAACTCGAAGCCGTCCTGGTCGGCCCAGACGCGGAGCCGGTCCGGCGCGTTCTGCACGTACCCGTCCGCAACGCCCCCCACCAGGGTGAAGGCCTTGGAGGACTCGGGCGTCACGGTGAAGGGCGACGCGTCGTCTCCCTCCGGCCACACGTAGTCCATGCTGTCCTCTCCGAGGTGGGTCACGCTGAATTTGATGGTGGCCGTACCGTCGTGTTCGGCAGTGGTCGTCTGACAGGTGATGTCGGTGATGCCCTGCAGAACCGGCGGCGGCGGCTGGGTGTCGCCGGCGCAGCGCGGAACCTCGGCGGTGGCCTCGTAGCCTTCGTCACCGATGGTGTGGAGGATCATCACGTTCTCGCCGGACCCATCGAAGTCGTTCCACTCCGCGGGACGCTCGGTTCCGTCGAGCTCGTAGTCGTCGATGAAGAACTCGGTGGTGTCCTTGTAGCGGTAGCCGAGCACCAGGAACATGTCGCCGAAGACCGAATCCGAGAGGTTCGCCGCGAGGTCCGCGATCTCGTTGGCGTCGCCGCGATAGCAGAGGTCGGCGATGTCGTCGGGCGACTGCGCATAGCTCTTGGCGAGGGGCATGTCGACGGTCGCCGCGATCGTATCGATGCGGTCCATGAGGTCGGCCCAATCGTGATAGTCGCTGACCTTCACGACGTCGGGGAGCGGCTCGAAGCCCGCCGCCACGATCTGATCGTTGTAGGTCGACAGGGGCGTCACCTCGTCGTCTTCACTGACGAGCGGCACCTGGAGATGCGTCGTCACCGTCTCGCCGCATGAGGCGGGCACGAAGTCGTGCCCCGTCGCGTACTGTCGCATGCGGTCGAAGGCCTGAGGGCCGACGTAGGGAACGGCGTCCAGCGTCTGCAAGGTGAGGTCGCCCGTTTGGCGCGCGCTCACGATCCCCTCTGCGGCCCGCGAATCGAGGCCCACGTCCTCATCGAGAACCTGCTCGGTCGCCGTGTTGGCGAGCGCCAAGACGGCCTGGGCGTCGCACGAGCCTTCCGTCAGGTCATCGGCTTTGCCGCCATCGCATAGCGCACAGGCATCGCGGGCATCGGCCCCATCGGGGTCCATGGCCGCGCAGGCGCCGAGCGCAGGTACGAGAAGGGTCAAGGCGATGAGCAAGCGGGTGGTCTTCATGAGCTGGCGCGTCGAGCACTTTTCATGCCGCGACCCCCGCGTGGAGATCACAGTCGATTGTGAATGCGAGCCCGCCAGGAGCGAGTGGATCTCTGGTCACTGGCGGCCGATGGAGCGGCCACTCCCCGGCGCGGGTGGATCAGCTGCCGCCGAAGACGCCCAGCCCGAAGGGAACGCTCGCGACGGTGGAGGCCGGGGCCTGGGGGAAACGCGCGCGTGACAGCACGGAGGCGATGCACGACGCGACTGCGTCGTCGGCCAGAGTATCCGTGACCACACCGCTCGAGAGCACGTGGCCATCGGGCGCGATCGCGAGGCCGATCTCCACCGCGCCCGTCTCCCCGCCCGCTGCCGCCTCGGCGCGTGCGTAGCAATGACGGATGGCGTCGCGGTGACCCGCGAGCGCGCGGCGCACCTGCTCGCGTGAGAGGCCTTCGTCGTGCGCGACGGTGAGGCGCCGCATCGCGTCGGGCACGCGGGACCCCCGTGTGCGATGGCGGCGCGTCCCTTCCGCGCGACCACCCAAGGGGATGAAACCGCCCGCCACGCCACTGCCAAAAGTACCCACCACACAATCGACTTCGTTGCAGGTCGTTCCGCGACCGATGCCCCCGAAGCCCAGCCCACGACCGAGGCCCACGGTTCCTTCGCCGCACCCCTCTTCGCCCGGCCAGCATCCACCGCGACCCGTGCCCACCATGTCGAAGCCGTCGGCGCCATGGCCGAGCCCGACGAGCTGGGCCAGCGGACGGCCGAAGGCTTCGTCGCGCGTCCATCCCGTCGCGTCGACCTCACCAGCGAGGGCTCCCGCGCGACGCTCCGCATCGAAAGAGGCGAGCACACCGAGGATCCCCACCTGGCGCGGATTGGGCACCTCTCTCGGAATGCGTCGAACGACCTCGTCGTCACCGCGAAATCGGATCCGTCCGCGTCGCGATTGCGGGCCGTCGGTGGCGCCCGAGACCCCTGCTTCCTCTTCCATGGGGCGTCCCTGGTCGTCGGTGATGGGTCCACTTCCCCACCTGTCGAGCGGGTCGCGGAGAACCACGCGCTCCGCCCTCGGGGCCCGCACGTACGCGAGGAGTCGGGAGCTCTGGGTGAGGGGCCCGAGCGCGATCGTCGCCCCCGCCGGCGGGGCGAAGCCGACCAGGAGGAGAAATGCGATCCCGAGGGTCATCGCGGCGGTCATCGACCAGGCGAGACCGCGGTCGAGCTTCCCGCCCGGGTCCCGATATCGGGGGAGTGGCGCGCGCCGGGCGCGGAGGAGCAGCGCGCCTTCCTTGCGCAACACCCACGATCCGTCCTCGGGAAGCTCCGGCAGGGCCACTGCCCCTGCGAGAGGCGACCCAGGAGTGACCGTGTGCTCCCAAACCAGGATTTCGCCCTCCCAGCGAAGGATCACCTCGACGCCGTGCTTCGCCATCCCCTGTCCGACACCCATGCGTCGCCCAGGTTCCCGGCGCGCCCGCACTCGCTGCCCACAGAAGCGCCCGTCCATCGTAGCCTCCGCCGGTGCCGAAGCGTTCCACCCTCGCGATCGCCGTGATCGCCGCCACGCTTCTGCTGACGCCGGACTCGGCTGCCGCGGGCCCCTGGGTCCCCGCGCCCGGCGAGGGCTACGCCAAGCTCTGGCTCAAGTGGCTCTACGGCTTCGGCTTCGCGGACGGCGACGGCTTCCGCTTCGACTTCGGCGGCTACAACGAGCTCTTCCTCGCCACCTACGGCGAGGTCGGCCTGATCCAGGAAGACGAGATCGGGCTCGCCGTGGTGTGGCAGACCGATCTGATGCGCACCTTCTACCTGCGCGATCAACGCGCGGATCAGCTCCACGCCCACGTGGCGCCGGGCGATCCGGCCGCGGGTCTTCGCCTGCGCTTTCTGAAGATCGATCGCTTCCGTATGGCGTTTCAAGCCATGGTGCGCGCGCCTCTGGCGAGTGGCGCCGAAGTGCAGCCGGTCTACAGCACCGAGCCGCCGCACGCGGAGATCGGCCGGCTCCGGGTAGGCACCGGCTCGTGGGACTTTCCCCTCGAGCTCTCGATCGGCTACGGCTTCGACTCCGGCTTCTATCTGGCGGGGAGCGGCGGATACATGATCCGCAGCGAGAGCTACGACCACGTCCTGCTCTGGACGGCCGAGGGCGGCGTGACTACCGCCTCGGGCTTCGGCATTCGCGGGCGTCTCACCGGCTTTCACTCCATCGGCAACGGCAGCGCGCCCCGTGCGCTCAGCCCCAGCGGTCAGGGCAACGGCACCACCTACGTGGGCTTCGCCGTCGAGACCGACTGGCAGGTGGTCCCACACTGGTACGTGGGCCTCGCCTTCGAGGGGGCGTTCTTCCTGGTGCGTCGCCAATCCGGCGGCCCGGTGATCGATCTCTACGTCGCTACGCGCTTCTGAAGCATTGGCGACAGGCGCACGAGCACGCCGGTGAGGACGAGGACCGTCGACGCGATGAAGCTCGCGTTGTCCTGAATCGCAAGGCCCGCGAGCTTCGCCCCGATCAGGCACGCGATGCCGAAGAGGCGCAGCGAGAGATACGCTCGGAAGAAGCGCCGAGGGGGCTCGCGCTTTCGGATCCAAGAGACGGCAGGGACGAGGAGCAACAGGTCCGTCGGCCACATCACGATCGCGTTTTCGTTCCAGGTCAGGTCGACGAGGGTCGAAGTGGCCATCAAGAACCAGACGCCGAGCCCGGTCATGGCGATCATCGGTGCGACGTGAAAGAGCACGACGCCGGCGCCGCGGGTGAGTCGCGGATAACGCCGCGCCCCCACCAGGAGCAGGAAGAGGCTCAGTGAGAGAACGAAGATCGCGATGCGCGCGACGTACGGGCTGCCGCGATGCACCGGCGGACCGCGGCGCGCGTAGACCACCTCCGAAGCCGAGACGAAGTCGGGAACGTCGGCGACCGTGTCGTGGAGCGGCGCCGGCAGAAAGAGCTCCTGCCAGCGCGTGATGGGGACGTCGTTGGCCGGGCCGGTGAGGAGATCGCTTCCGAGGAGCGTGGGGAAGTCTCCGCGGAACCCGTCGGAGGTCAGCTGGCGATAGGTCGGCCCCGGTGGCGCGCGCTCCGCCGTGCGCCGGAGTGCGCCGTCGGTCGCCTCGTCGAGGAGATCGCGGATCTCGGTGGTGCAGTTGTCGCGAAGGTAGTCGTAGTCGTAGTGGAAGAGACCGCCGCCGACCTCGTGGCGAAGCCAACCCGCGAGCCAGCGCGCGCGCTCCGGTGAGAGCACGAGGGTCTGGTAGCGAATCGTGCGATCGACGTCACGGTATCGGGCGATGGCGGCTTCGGCCTCTCGCGCGGTCCCGACGAAGGGGGTGCGCCCCTGCGCGAGCGCGACGTAGAAGCCGACCCCGCCAGGGTCCTGTTGGGGATGGCCGAGGTTGTAGAGGATGTCCTCGTCTCCGTCGGTGACGCGCAGCGCGCTATGGCCGAAGCGCTCCGGGACCGAGTCACCAGGACCGAAGGTGTAGAGCCGGATCCGAGGCTGCGCCCGAGCGATGGTGGGCGCCAGCGAGAGAAGGACGGCGAAGGCGATGATGGTGCTCGCGCGGCGCAAGCGTCACTCCGGCGCGATGGGCAGGTCGATCACGAAGCGCGCCCCGCCGCGCGTGTCGTTTTCGGCGAGGATGGTGCCGCCGATGCGCTCCACCAATGCGTGGGTCACCGCCAGCCCGAGGCCAGTGCCCTCGCCGGACTTCTTGCTGGTGACGAAGGGCTCGAAGATGTTCGGCAAGAGCACGGGATCGATGCCCGTGCCCGTATCCGTGACGCTCAACCGCACGCGATCCTCGGCGTCGGGGTGCGCCGCCACTTCGATGAGGATCGACCCCTCTCCGTCGATGGCGTCGGCGGCGTTCAGGAGCAGATTGAGCACGATCTGTGTGAGGTGGTCCGCCGGGCCCGCGACCCGCGGGAGCGCCTCGGCCACACGCCGCTCGATGGTGATCTGCCGGAGGTCTTTTTGAGGGGCGACCAGGCTCGCGGCGTCCGCGACGACGTCCGCGAGGCTCGCGCTCTGTCCCATCATCGCGTCGTCGCTCCCGCGCCGCGAGAAGTCGAGGAGGTCGCGAATGATGCGATTGATGCGCTCCGTCTCGTGCTGGATCCGCGCGAGGAACTCCGCGCGATCGCCCTCCTCGACGTCGGGATCGCGCGCCAGCTCGACCATGCCGAGGATCGCCGAGAGCGGATTGCCGATCTCGTGGGCGACCCCGGCGGAGAGCCGGCCGACGGAAGCCAGACGCTCGCCTCGGACCACCTGATCCTGCGCGGTCTCGAGGTCGGCGGTGGTTTGCTCGAGCTCGGCGAGGCGGTCCTCGAGCGCCTGGCGCTCGCTGCGCAGCTCCGCCGCCATGCGGTTGAAGCTCACCGCGAGGCGCGCCACCTCCCCCGCGCCTCCCACGGGTACGTCGACGTGACGTCCACCCGAGGCGAGGCGTTCGGAGGCCGCGGTGAGCTTGGAGAGCGGCCTCACGATCAGATAGGTGAGCGCGACGTAGGTGAGGAGCAGGATCGCGCCACCCGTGAAGGCGAAGTAGAAGAGGAGCAGATCGCTCCCGCCGCCGCCGCCCCCCGGACGAAGGAAGACACGCACCTCGCCGCCGCGCGCCATGGGGGCGCGTCCCGCCGGCTCGCTGGCGATGACCCCCCACGCCTGCGCCTCGATCCCCGGCCATGCGACCTCGACGCCGGCGATCACCGGATCGGAAAGGACGTCGCGCGCGAGCTCCGGCGCGCGCGCGATCCGCTCCTCTCCGAGCGCATCGAGCGACGCGGCCACCGCGCGGGCGGTCGTCTCCGCGGCACTCTGACGCGTCATCTGCGCGTCGCGGTAAGTGATCTGTACGGTGGCCACGCCGAGGAGCGTGAAGCTGGCGACGAAGGCGAAGCTCAGCGCGAGGATGATCTGCGCGCGCAGACCGAGTCCGAAGCGTGGTGAGCGTGGCGCATCCCAGGGCGCGCCGCTCTCGCGCGCAGAGATGGTTGGCCTGTCGCTCTTTTGGGGCTCGCGCGCATCGGGCGCCGCCGTTCCCCCTCCGGCACCCTCGATCATGCGGGTCCGGCGGGAAGGACCTGTTCCTCGACCGACGCGCGCAGCTCCGCGGCGCGCTCGACGTCCACGCCGAGGCGCTTGGACAAGCCTGCGTGCAGCTCCGCTTCCATGGGGTCGATGCGCCCGTCAGCACAGGCGAGCTCCCAGCTGAGCGCGAGCATGAGCTCCCGCAAGGCCGGGTGGGTCAAACGCTCGGCGATGTCCGAGAGCGCCGGCGGCTCTGCGACCGACGCGAGGAGCGCCTTCTTCTCCTCCTCGTCCACCTCGCAGCTCATGACGATCGCGCGCAAGAGATCGGCCTCTTCGTGCACCACCTCGCGATCGGCGTGGGCCATCCAGATGCAGACCTCGACCGCGGCGCGCTGTTCGCGGGTGCGCACCTCCGGGCTCTGCTCGCTGAACCAGGCGCGGAGCTCGCCGAGCCGATCTTCGCCGACCACGAATGCCGCCACCGCGACGCCCGCCTCCTCGCGTTCCTCTCGGATCACGCCTCCGCGGGCGAGGGTGCCGACCCAGGTCGCCATGGCCCTCCGGGACTCGTCCATGGAGGGCACTGTAGTGCCGGACTCGGGCGAGGGTCTAAGAAAACTTTGGTCTAGGATCCGAGGACTCGGATCGTGGCCGCGTAGTCGCGACGCAAGTGCCGGCCGGGGACGGGCGGCGGCCGGCCGATGAGGGAGCGCGCGAGGATGGCCCTGTTTTCCGGGGTCATCGCGCCGAAGCGCAGGCCGAGCCCAGCGACGTCACCGCGTCCCCGACGGCCGCGGCTCAGGCGCGCGACGGTAGCCTCGGTATCGATCCACACGTCGGTGCCCGGCGCCTTGAAGGACACGAAGACCGGCGTCCCGATGGCGGGCAGCGCATCGCTCTTCACCAGCATCCCATCGACGGATAGATCGACGACCTGATCGGCGAGGAGGACGAACTCCTGCTCCTCGACCACCTGCACCTCCGCCTTCACTGCGCGGCGCGCCTGCTTCCGATCGTCGGCCTTTTTCACGAACGAGCCCATGGGACCTCCCCTCTCCCTCGTTTGTGCCGGGGGCGATCGAGAGGGTCCAGTTTTCGACGAAGGCGCGCGGTCGGCGCGGCGTCAGTTCCGGAACGGCAGGACGAGCGTGAGCTCCCCATCCGGGGGTGGAGGCAGCCGCCACTGGCTCACGCGGCCCGCGAGACATTGCGCGAGGGTCGGATTGCCGGTCGTGTTGGCGGCAGGCGTCGCGTTGGTCACCTGACCGTCGGTGCCGATGGTGAGCCGGATCCGCACCTCCCCCGTGAGCTCGGGGTTGTTGCGCGTCGCGAGGTCGAAGCAGGTCTGCGCGCGCGAAGCGTAGTAGCGCGCGATGACGAAGCGAACGCGCTGCGAGTACATGCTGAGGGCGATGTCGCGCTCCTCCGGCGCGTCGTCGGGAACCGTATTGCTCCCCCCCCCGCCCGTACCCATACCCGTGCCCGTGCCCGTGCCCGTGCCCATACCGGTGCCCGTGCCCGTGCCCGAACCCGAACCCGAGCCCGAGCTCATGGCCGAGCTCGTTCCCGTTCCCGCTGTCGTTCCCATGCCCGTTCCCGAGCTCGTTGTCGTGTTCGTGCTCGTTCCCGAACCGGACCCCGCCATCGTCGTCGTCCCCATCGACGTCGCGATCACGGTCGTCGTCGGCGCTTCCTCTTCTTCGTGACGACCGCCGCCGCCGCCCATGCTCGAAGAGGAAGAGGCCATCCCGCTTCCGCTGCTCATCGAGGTGTCCCCGCCCGAAGGGACCCCATCGAAGGCCGCTCCCTCGGGCATGTCGACGCCCTCGGGCAGCGGCATGCCGATCTCCGCCTGGTTCTCGGCGACCGCCGGGTCGTAGTCCTCCGGCTCGGCCTCGCCCGGGCTGAGCGCCCAACCCGCCGCGACGCCCAGGCCCACCAGGACCAGGGCCACGATCACGATGACGGTCCAGGCTCGCCGGCTCGACTGCACCCCGACGCCGGCGAGGGTGGCGTTGCCGATCCCCGAGACGCTCGCACCACCGCCGCCCATGGGCCGGCCGTACGACTGCCCCGCCATCGACGCCCCTGCGCTCCCCCAGACGCCCTGATTCGCTTCCGGCGTCGATGCGGGCGCGGCTTCACCGGCGGGCCCAGCTCCATCCGGCGCGCGCACGGTCGAGTCGATACCCAGATCGGGCGCCGGCGCAGGCTCGGCCAATGGGGAGCCGGTCCCCTTCACCGTTCCATCGGCGACCATCCCTCCCGGCGTGCCGGGCTGGGCGATCGCCGTGCCACACATGTTGCAGAAGCGCGCGTCGGCCGAGTTGTCTGCACCGCAGGCCTGGCAGAACATGGCGGGAGGATATCTGGCTCGGCGCCGATCGGCTAATCAGTACCGGTAGCGGCGGGGCTCGCTCGAGGCGATGCCCAGATCGGCCCCGAATTTCACGACAAGGCTCGCCGCGAAGGTCCAATCGGAGACGCCCCCCGAAGGCCCCGCCTGGTCCGAGGGGCCCGCCCGGACGTGGCGCGCGCCCAGGTGCAGCATCAAGCCTTCGGCGAAGATCGAGGGGACGAGGATCGGCACGTCGAGGCCGAGGCCGATGGCGAGCCCCACGCCGACCTGGTCCGTGAGGGGCAGGATCGCGGCGCCCACCTCGACGCTCACGGACTCGAGCAAGAGGTCGAGCCACTCGTTGCCGGAGAAGCCGTTCAGGAGGAAGCGCACCGGCCAGAGCGGGCGGATCTCGGTCGCCACGATGAGCCGCCCGATCGCGTCGACCTGCCACTCCGGTGCCACCAGCAAGCCGACCATGTCGAGGTACCGCGCCCTGAGCTCCGCCAGGAGCACGGCGTCGCTGGGGCCGTCGACCACCGCCCCGCCGCCGAGGCCGATCGAGAACATCATGTCGTGGTCGAGGCGCCCGTAGGCGCCGTCGCCGTCCTGGGCGAGCGCCACGCCGGACATCGAGAGCACGAGCACGAAGGGGATGGCGCGGTGCAGCATTCGGGCGCTCAGCTTATCAGTTGAGCCCTCGCACGGCTTCGGGTTGATTCAGACGCGGGGCGCCCCGTAATGTTCGGCCCCTCCCAAGACGGGGAGCTGAAAGGAGCTCGCGGTGGGCGTGTTCGATCACATGGCGCACTACGACTACGGTCAGGTGCACCTCAAGCGCGATGCGGCGACGGGACTTCAGGCCATCGTCGCCATTCACGACTCGCGTCTGGGCCCGGCCCTCGGTGGATGTCGCTTCATCCATTACGACACCGAGCAGGAAGCGCTCGTCGACGCCCTGCGTCTCGCGCGCGGCATGACCTACAAGGCGGCCATCACCGGCATCGCCCACGGCGGCGGCAAATCGGTTCTGATCAAGCCGCAGAAGGAGTTCGATCGCGCGGCGCTCTTCCGTGCCTTCGGCAGCTTCATCGACGACCTCGGCGGCATCTACATCACGGCCGAGGACAGCGGCACCGGCCTCGAGGACATGGAGATCATCCGAAGCGTCACCAAGCACGTGACCGGCGTGAAGCCGGAGCGCGGCGGCTCGGGCGACCCCAGCCCCTTCACCGCCCTCGGCGTGCGCCGCGGCATCGAGGCCTGCGTGAAGTTCGTGCTCGGCCGCGACGACATGGACAACCTCGCGGTCGCCGTGCAGGGCGTCGGGCACGTCGGCTATCACCTCTGCAAAGAGCTCCACTCGATGGGCGCGAAGCTCACCGTCGCCGACGTCGATCCGCTCAAGAGCGAGCGCGCCCAGCGCGAGTTCGGCGCCGAGATCGTCGAGCTCGACGACATCTATGGCGTCGAGTGCGACGTCTTTTCACCGTGCGCGCTCGGGAGCGCGCTCAACGACGACACCATCCCCCAGCTCAAGTGCAAGATCGTGGCGGGCGCCGCGAACAACCAGCTCGCCGAGCCTCGCCACGGCGAGGACCTGATGCAGCGCGGCATCCTCTACGCCCCGGACTACGCCATCAACGCCGGCGGCCTGGTGAACGTGGCCCAGGAGGTCCTGGGTTACGACGAGCAGAAGGCGCGCGACAAGACCATGAAGATCTACGACACGATCTACGAGATCGCGGATCGAGCGAAGGGTGCCATGGCGCCCACCAGCCGCATCGCCGACATGATCGCCGAAGAGCGGCTCCAGAAGGCCGCCACCGCCTGATGCATCACGAGGTCCAGTCGGCCGAGGCCCTGCGGGCGCATCTGGCCGAAGTGGGCGACCTCGCGAACGTCGTCGTTCAAGACGTCGACCTCTCCCAGTATGAAGACGTGCTGCTCTCCGCCTCGTGCGAGAGAGCCGTCTTCCTCGGATGTACGCTGAGCGACGCGGCCCGCGCGCACGTGACGCGCGACGGCGGTCTGGTGTTCCCTGTCATCCCGGGGCTCCCCTTCGACATGTATCGCGGCGCGCTCTACACCCCGGACGAGCTGATGGAAGGCTACGTCCGCGGCGATCACGCGAGCTTTCTCTCGCAAACTCGCGACGCCGAGATCTACGCCCACTACGAGGCGCTCCGAAAGCGCGGCGACAAGCTCCCGGTGCTCGAAGCGCTCGCCCAGCGACTTCACGACCACGCGATCGACGACGCCCTCGCCGACCTCCTGGGCGAGGGGCGCCGCGTGGTGGGCGTGATGGGCGGGCACGCCCTCGCCCGCACCGACGCCGCCTTCCGCGACGTGGTGCACATCGGCAAGCGCCTCGCCGAGGCCGGCTACTCCGTCGCCACCGGCGGCGGACCCGGGGCGATGGAGGCGGCGAACCTCGGTGCGTGGCTCGCCGGCGCGAGCGAAGCCGAGGTGGAGCGGGCGCTATCCACCCTCGCCCCCGCACCGACCTACCGCGACGACGGCTTCTTCGACACCGCCTACGCCGTTCGGGACGCGCACCCCGGCGCAGGCGCCGAGAGCCTCGCCATCCCGACCTGGTTCTACGGACACGAGCCGACCAACCTCTTCGCCACCCACGTCGCCAAGTACTTCTCGAACAGCCTGCGCGAGGATGGCCTCTTGGCGATCTCCACCCACGGCGTGGTCTTCGCGCCCGGCAGCGCCGGCACCATCCAGGAGGTGTTCATGGACGCCGCCCAGAACCACTACCGCACCTTCGAGGTCGTGAGCGCGATGGTTTTCTTGGGCGAGCGCTACTGGCGCGAAGACAAGCCGGTGCAATCGCTCCTCGCGGCGCTCAGCCGTGGGAAGGACTACGCAGGGCACGTAGGCTTCGTCAACGGTCCAGGCGAGGCCGTTGCCTTCATCGAGTCGCACCCCCCGCTTCCTCGCGGCTGACGCGTAGACGACAAGAGCCCCGAGGACGCGTTCGTCCTCGGGGCTCCGCCCATGGCAGTCAATGGGCGCTCAGCTCATCGAGCCGCCGCGCATCGTGCCGGTGGACGCGCCGGGGTTGTCTTCGTCGTAGCCGTCGTCGTCGTTGCCGTGACCGCAGTCATCATCGCCGCCGGTGCTGCTGCCGCCTGCGCACCGACCCATCGAAGAGCCCGAGCCGTGGTCGTCGTCATGGCCGCCGCCCGAACCGTGGTCGTCGTCGCCGCCGCCGCCGGCCGAGCCCTCGTCACCGCCGCCGGCCGAGCCCTCGTCGCCGCCGCCGGCCGAACCCTCGTCGTCACCGCCGCCGCCCGCCGAGCCCTCGTCACCGCCGCCGCCGGCCGAGCCGCCTTCGTCGCCGCCGCCTGCCGAGCCCTCGTCACCGCTGCCGGCCGAGCCGCCCTCGTCGCCACCTTCGTCACCGCCGCCCGCGCTGGTGGTGGGCTCACCACCACCGAGGCCACTCGGATCGAAGTCGTCCACCGGGTAGTAACCGTTGTTCCAGTCATCGTAGAGGATGTGCAACCACCCGCCGGAGGCGAACGCGTCCGTCGAGAAGAGAATGATGACCAGGCCCAGTGCTCCGAGCCCGGAGACCTTCAGCAAGGTCTTCGGGTCGAAAAGCTTCCCCTTCTTGTTCCTGAGCTCGAGCATGGGCATGGTTCCTTTCAGTCTGCTGGGCGGTAGCCGGTGATCAACACGTCGGGCCAGTCGTCGGCATCCACGTTCGCCGTGGCGGAGCAGTACCAGGAGTCTTCACCCCAGGGCTGCGAGATGCGGTACGTGTAGCGCTGGCCGAACACGGTGTGGGCGTCGATTCGCTCGTAGCCGTAGAAGCCGAGTGAATCGAAATCGCCCGCGTAGGTCTCGTCGTGGTTGTAGTAGTAGGCCTGCTGCATGTCCCAGATGCGGTGCAGGCCCACGACCGCTTCGGTGCGACGGGCCTTGAGCATGTACATCGAGTAGCTGGGCATCGCGACGCTCGCGAGCAGGCCCACGATCAGGACGACGAACATCATCTCCATGATCGTGAAACCCGCCTGTCGCCTTCGCTTCCGCCGTGCGCGTCGATCCACGTCCGACCTCCTTTGCATCCTGCGTTCCATGTCGATTTCCCCAGACTCGCTCGTTTCGGCGGTGCGGCGTTGGTTCAAATCAACCACCGCGAGCACCCGAGTGGTGGATATCAACCAACGAGCCCGAGCTTCTTGAGCCTGTAGCGCATGGTCTCGCGACTCAGCGACAGAAGCCGCGCAGCGCCTGCCACGTTGCCGCCCGCGCGCTCCAGGGCGGCGGAGAGGATGGCCTTTTCCAGGTCTTCGAAGGGCACACCCTCTTCAGGCAGCGCCACCATGATCTCGTCCGAGCCCGCCGCGTCGACCGCCGCGGAGCCGTCCGCGGCGCCGCCAGGTAGGTGTTCCGCACTCAATGTCGTCGCGTGTGGGTCCGCGAGAATCACCGCGCGCTCCATGGCGAAGCGGAGCTCGCGAACGTTCCCCAGCCACTCGTTGGCGAGGATGCGCTTCTCGGCGGCCTCGGAGAGCTTCGTGAGCGCTTTGTCGTACTTGCGCGCCGACTCGCGCATGAACGTCCGCGCGAGAGTCACCGCGTCCCCGTCGCGCTTTCTGAGGGGCGGCACCGAGAGGGTGAAGGCCGCCAGGCGGTGGTAGAGGTCGGCGCGGAACTGGCCAGCCTTCACGCGCCGCTCGAGGTCCACGTTGGTGGCCGCGATGATGTTCGCGGAGATCGGTCGATCGCGGACCCCGCCGAGGCGGCGCACTCGCCCCGACTCCACGACCGAGAGCAGCTTCGGCTGCAGGGAGAGCTCGAGCTCCCCGATCTCGTCGAGGAAGATGGTCCCGTTCTCCGCGGCCTCGAAGAGGCCGGGCTTCGCGGTCTTGGCGTCGGTGAACGCGCTCTTCTCGTATCCGAAGAGCTCCGCCTCGATCAGGTTGGCGGGCAGCGCCGCGCAGTTGACCTCGATGAAGGGAGCGTCGTCGCCGAAGCGCGCGCGATGCACGAGTCGAGAGACCAGCCCCTTGCCTGCGCCGGTCTCCCCGATGACCAGGACCGGCGGCGCCTGCTTGCCGATGGCGCCCAGCATTTCGATCTCGCGCCGGATGGCGACGATCGCCGGGCTGTCACCGACCAGCGCCGAGCCCTCGGACGCGCCCTCCCCTTCACGAAGCCATCCGAGCTCGCGCTCCGTGCGCTTCGCGGCCAGCGCTCGCTCCACCAGACGCTCGAGCTGATCGAGGTCGATTGGCTTTTCGAGATACTCGTAACAACCGCTGCGCATCGCCGCGAGGACGGAACTTCGTCGACGAGTGGGCGGTGACGGCGATGCGCACCATGGACGGATCGATGTCAGCGAGCTTCTCCAGGAGCTCGAGACCGCCCATTCCCGGAAGTTGGAGATCGGAGATGATGACGTCGGGCGGCGATTCGTGCGCCGCTTCGAGCGCCGCCTCCGCGGTCTCGAAGCCCTCCACCGGCCGGCCGGCGAGAGACAGGAACTCCACGAACGAACGCCGGAGCACCGGCTCGTCTTCGACGATGAAGATCATGCCCTGACCCCTCTGCCTTCCTCCGGCGCCGCCGGAAGCACCGCCCTCACCGAGGTTCCGTCGGTGGGGCTGGTATCCACGAGGAGCGCGCCGCCGTGCCGCGCCGTGATCCGGCGCGCGATGGCGAGGCCCAGACCGCTCCCGTTCGCCTTGGTCGACTCGACAGGGCCGGTGCCCAGCGCCTCCGAAGGAATCCCCGGCCCTTCGTCGGCGATCACGATCTCGCACCACCGCCCACTCGCTGGGGCGACGTTGTCCAGCCCGACACGCGACGGCGGCTCCGTCGGCCCGGCGTAGACCCGCACCGTGCTCCCTTCCGGCGCGACGGCGAGCGCGTTCTCCACCAGGTTGCGGAGCGCCATCTCGAGGAGCGCAGCGTCGACCAACACCTCTCCGAGTGAATCGTCGACCTCGCAACGCAGGTTCACTCCCCGCTCCGCCGCTTCGCTGGCGTAGCTGCTCTCGATGGCATCGACCAGCTGACCGGGCGCGACGCGCGCGGGCACCGGCTCGCCCGAACCGGTCGCCGCGAGGAATCGCTTGATCTGCTCGACCAGCGCGTCGACCTCCGCGATGACGTCGTAGAGCTGCGGCGTCGCCGGATGCTCCTGCCCGAGTCGGCGGATCGCGACCTGGGTCGCCGCTCGAATGCTCGCGAGGGGAGTCTTGAGGCCGTGCGAGAGCCCGGCGGCGAGCTCGCCGTAGGCCGCGAAGCGGTCGCTCTCCCAGGCCCTCAGGCGCGCGGCATAGAGCTCCTCGAGCCGCCGGCGCAGAAGCGCCTCCACCTCCGGCTGGGCGGCCGGCTCGGCATCGGGCGGGGCCTCGGGGCTCACGGCCGGCGGCGCCTTTGGCACCCCGCGCCGAGCCGAAGCGATGGCGAGCAGGAGGGCGCCCGCTAAGCTCAAGACGCCAGCGCCCGTGGCCCAGCCCGCGCGATCAGCGGCGTCCTGGGACGCTGCCCAGGCGCGCTCGAGCGCCTCCGCGTAGTGCTCCCGGGCGCGCCTCCGGGCCGAGTCGCAGGCCGCCGCCCCTTCGCAGGCGGACAGAGCCTCGAGCACCTCGCGCTCCTGTGGATCGCGCGCATCTCGCTGCCACGCGCGGAGCTGATCGTGGTCAACGGTCTCGTCGAACGACATGCGGTCGAGCGCCCGCGTTCGGCTCACCGCATGAAACGCGCTCTCCTTCGATCCCGCGATCGCGCGCTGGTCGAGGGTCTGCCCCCAGAAGATCGCCCCCGCGCCGGCGAGCGCGAGAGCGATGACCCCGAAAGCCATCGGCGATCGGAGCGCGATCATTCGACGCTCACGAGCTCCCCGCCTTCGATCTGGATCGCTTGGCGTCCGTCACGCGTGATCCACGCGGAGTGGCATTGGTATCGGCTCAGGCCGCTCAAGATGGATTCGGCGGCGTCATGCCTCTCCTCCGGCGACAGGAGCATCCAGCGCGCCGAGGAGACGGCGCCGATGAACGCTCGGCTCTCGCCGACCGAGATGCCCCCCGACTCGAGCACGGGGGACAGGCGCTCCAGGTCCGAGGACGACATCGCGCGAACCGAGTTGACGTCGCGATCGATCAAGACCCACGCGACGACCGCGAGGATGACGGCCACCGCCGCCATGATCCCGCGAAAGACCTGGCGGCGGCCCAGCGGCGGGCGCTTCGCCACGCCTTTGTCGACGTTCTCGCGATACTTCTCGAGGTACCGTCGCGTCTCTTCGAAGCGCTGGTTGGCCCGCAGGCTCGTGCGCTTCATGAACGCCTTTTGAACCTCCTCCTCCTCGGCTCCCACCATGTCGTGGAGGCTGTGCCGCGAGCGCAGCTCGAGCTCGCGCATCTCCTCGAGCCGGTTGTGGATCGCGACGTTCAAGGCGATGGCGGCGTAGAGGACGTCGGGGTCGCGCAGCTGATCCCTGAGCGCGACCTTGTATCCGCGCACGTCCAGGTAGAAGCCCCCGTCGAAGACCTCTTCCAGCGAGTGGAGGGTGGCGAGCTGCAGGGTGGCATCGCGAAAGAAGGTCACCGCGCTCGCGCGCTCGTGCGCCTCGACGTGTGGGCGCTCGACGAGGACGTACTCGAGGATCGGCGCGGCTTCGGCGCGCGACGCCATCTGCTTCCGTTCGTTTCCGGCATCGGTCGACAACAGGCGCGTGACCAGGAACTCGAGCCGGTCGAGCTGCACGTCCCGGAGGCGGCGTGCGCCGCCGAGAAGGCGAGCGTAGCGCTGGAGCAGCTCCGGCGATCGCGGCGCCTCCTCGAACCACTCCTTCGTCGACCGCATGTCGATGAGGGCGTCGATCTCGAGCGCCGTCTCCTCGCCCACCGAGACCGACTCCTCGTAGGTCCGAAGCCGCCTCTCGTAGCCCTCGCTTCCCGGCTCCCCGAGCGCGTCGAGGTTCTTCTTGCACAGATCCAGAGTGCTTCGGACGAGCTCGAGGTGTGAGGCATCGACCCCGAGCGCCTGCCCTACGTCCAAGAGATCGGCGATGGCGCGGACGCGGTCTTCCGCCTCGTCGAAGAGCACCGCGGCCAGCTCGGCCGGCGAGCTCTCCTTCGCCGGCGCCGTCCCGTCGCCCGAGTCTTCGGAGGCGAGCTCGATGGCGGCTTCGCCGGCCGCAGCGGCATCGCCGACTTCGGCGACGCTCTCGTCGATCAAGGATGCCAGGTCGGCCGGAACACCACCCGGCACGGGTGGTGGCGCGGGCCGGCTCAGGAGCGGAGGCCGCCGCGGCGCTCGACGTGAGGGGCCCGCAGGCCCCGGAGCCAGCGACATGGGATGCGCGGAAGCAGGGATCGCGAGGCGGCGCGCGTTGAAGGCAACCTCGAACTCCACCAACGCCGAGAGCACTTCACGGTCGAGGAGCCCGTCGCCCAGCTCCGATTCGAAGGCGCGAGCCTCACGATCGAAGTTCGCTTCGAAGAGCTGTCCCGCATCGGCGAACTCGGAGAGCCGAGCCTTCGCGTCCGCGAAGAACTTCGTGGCCTCTTCGCGCCTCGCCGGATCACCGACGTGACCGACGAGAATGCGATCGAGGATCGCGTCGCGCTCAGCGAGCGGACGCAGGGCCAAAACGCGCCCCGGCTTCTCCACCGAGAGCGCCCGCGTGACGATCAGCTCGAAGCGCTGCTGTAGCGGGCCCCCGTCGAAAGGCTTCGTAGCCAACAGGCGCGCGTAGCTGACGAGCTGGTCGGCGTCGAGCGAGGCGGTGTCGATCTTGCGCCGGAAGGTCCCCATCGGCACCTTCGCGTCGGCGCGCAGCAGGAGCGCCTTGACCTCGTCGATCTCCGGCTCGAGCCCGGTCGCCCGCGACTTGTACTCAGCTTGCTGTGGCAGCGGCAGCGAGAGGAACGCCGCCACGCAACCGTCTACGCGCGCCTTGATCGGCGGCACGTCTTTCGGCTCGAGCGCGACGCGCGTCAGAACCGTGAGGCCCGCACGGAGTTGATCGACCCCGTCTTCGACCACGCGCTGCAAAGAGCTCTCTTCGGCGCCCACCTGTCCACCCTTCCCGTACGCTGTAGGACGACGGGGCACATCCTACCGTCGAGACACGTCATCCCCAAGGAGTCGTCAGCGCGCTTCGGGCCCGACAAACGCCCGATGCCTGAGGGATCTCGGCGAGCGCTCGGCCTCACTCGTCGGGATCGCCGGCGGTGATCCACGTGGCCAAGAGGCGCGTTGGAAGGACGAAAATCAGCTCGAGATCGAAGGAAAGCCCCGCCGTGATCTCGAAGCGGGAGGGGTCCTCGAAATCCGTGCGATAGGTCGCGTAGACGTCGACCGCGAAGCCGTAGGGATCGCTGTAATCGTAGTCCCGATAACCAAACGCGATCGTGACGAGTCCGATGGCTGCGCTCGGGCCGTCGTCGCGGGCCGCATAGCCCGCGCCGGCGGTGAGCCAGAGCGGCCAACCGGAGGCGACGGGCAAGAGGAGCGTGAGGCCCCCCGCGACCTCCGCCGACGCGAAGTTGCCCGTCCGGAGATCGATCGCCGGACCGACACGGACGACGTCGGGCCGCGCACCGCCGAAGAGGACCTCCGCGCGGAGCAGCATTTCGAAGCGGCCGTCGACGGCGCCCAGCGCGCCCCGGCGCGCCCCACCCCCGATCCCCAACCGCGACGAAACCTGCGCGTCCGCGTGCGCACTTTCGGGCGCGCCCATCCACGAGCCGATCGAGGCCACCGCGATCAGGCCGAGCGCAGACAGCCGGGGAGAGCTCACATGCTCAACCAGACGAAGTCGCGATCCATCGTGACGGTCCGGCGCTGGCCTTCGTGCTCGACGACGATGGGAGACTCCCGATCGAGCGCCAGCGAGAGCGCGCTCGCCGCCTGGGCGTCGTTGAGCTCCGAGACCGCCTTGTCACCGATCTTCACGATGTCGTCACCGACGACGATCCCCGCGCGGCCGGCCGGCGAGAACTGCTCGATCTCGACGACCCGCAGCGAGCTGCCGCGCGCCTCGAAGAGCGTGATGCCGACGCCCCGGTGCGCTCGCGGAGGCTTCACACGGAGCACGATGGTCGCCCCACCCTCGAGCATGATCCGCGCATCGGCATCGGGCAGCGCGTTCGGAGGGAGGCCACGTCCCTGCCAGGTGCCGATGATGTGATCGCTGACGTCACGGTCCCAGAGCTCGATTCGAAGCATCTGGTCCGGGGGGACCCAGACGTTCTTGGGGAGCGTCACGTCGAACTCGGGCTCGAGGGTGTCCATCTTCGGTTCGGACTCCCACACCAGCTGGTCGCCGCGATAGAGGCGAATCAGGGGATCCGGGTCGCCGTCGTCATCCCACGCGTGTCCGCCCCGATCCCGGGGGGGCACGTGGGCAGAGACGAACTCGAGCTGCCAGACGTGCTCCGGCACCGCCACCGAGGTGGAGCCGGGTGGAGCCGGGGAGAGGGAGGTCGAGCGGCGCGGATAGGCACAACCGGCTACGGCCACGACCAGGGCGAAACCCACGAGACTGGCGACCACGGCACGGAACATGGTTCGGAGGGTGCCACATGGGCACGGAAAAACGGTAAAAGGATGTCCATGAGGCGGGCAAAAATCGTCTGCACCCTGGGACCCGCAAGTGCGACTCGCGAGGGAATCGCGAGCCTCGTCGAGGCGGGCATGGACTGTGCGCGACTCAACTTCTCACACGGCGACCACGCCACACATGCCGAGACCGCGCGACTGGTGCGGGAGGCGTCGGCCAAGGCGCGGCGCCCGATCGCGATCCTCGCCGATCTCTGCGGGCCGAAGATCCGCATCGGAAAATTCTCGGGCGGCCCGGTGGAGCTCGAGGCCGGTCAGGAGTTTCGCATCACCACTGAAGACGTCGACGGGAACGCCGAAAGGGTGAGCGTGTCCTATTCGGCGCTGCCTTCAGACGTGAAGCCCGGAGACGACATCCTCATCGATGACGGTCTCATCGGCATGAAGGTCGATCGGATCGAAGGCGACGAGGTGGTCTGCACGGTCACGGTCCCCGGCACGCTGAGCGACAGGAAGGGCCTGAACCTTCCCGGGGTCAATCTGTCGACCCCCTCCCTGACCCAGAAGGACCGCTCCGACCTCGCATTCGCGGTCGACGAGATCGGCGTGGACTACGTCGCCCTCTCCTTCGTGCGGACGGCCGAAGACGTGCGCGAGACACAGGCGCTCTCCAAGGGGACGCCGGTCATCGCCAAGATGGAGAAGCCAGAGGCCATCGAGAACCTCGAATCCATCGCCGACCAGGCCGACGGATTGATGGTCGCGCGCGGAGATCTCGGGGTGGAGGTCGGGTCCGAGAAGGTGCCGCTGATCCAGAAGCGCATCATCCGGTCGGTGAACCGGCGCGGGAAGATCGTCATCACCGCGACGCAGATGCTCGACTCGATGATCCGCAACCCGCGCCCCACGCGCGCCGAGGCGAACGACGTCGCCAACGCGGTCCTCGACGGAAGCGACGCGCTCATGTTGAGTGGGGAGACGGCTTCGGGTCGCTATCCGACGCAGTCGGTGAAGATGATGTCGAGCATCATCAGCGAGGTGGAGGGCGAGGTCCTGAACGATCCGGAGACCGAGCCGAAGAACCTCGAGGCCTTCCAGGAGCACGGAGACTGGGCGGAGAGCAACGCCGCCGCCCGCGCCGCGGCGCTCTTGAGCTTCGCGCTGCCGCTCCAAGTGCTGGTGGTCTTCACCCGAGGTGGAACCACCGCCCAGCTCCTGAGCGAATACAGACCGAAATCGCCGATCGTCGCAATCACCTCCGACCCCAAGATCGCGAGCCGGTTGGCACTCGAATGGGGCGTGCGGCCCTATCTCGAAGTCCCGCCGGAAGACATGGAGGAGACGCTGAGAATCGCGACGGCGCTCCTCGTTCGTGAGAAGCTCGCCAAGGCCGGAGATCACTTCGGCCTCGTCTGCGCCTGGCCCACGTCGGTGCGCCCGAACACGGTCAAGCTCCACCGACTCTGATGACCGAGGAAGTCCCCTCGAAGATCGGCCGTTACGTGATCGACCGCCTCGCGGGGGCCGGGGCGATGGGCTACGTCTACGTGGGCCGGGACCCCGAGCTCGAGCGGCCGGTCGCGATCAAGACGCTCCGAGATCTGGGGATGGACCCGGACTCGCTGAAGACCTTCCTCGAGCGCTTCAAGAACGAGGCGCGCGCGGCCGCCAGGCTTCACCACCCGTCGATTGTGCAGGTCTACGACGTCGGTGAAGACGAAGAGGTCGGCCCCTATCTCGTCTTCGAGTACGTCCCCGGCCGGAGCCTCAAGGAGGTGCTGCGGGAAAAGGGCGCCCTGCCTCCTTCGGAGCTGGTGGGGATCGCCGAGCAGGTCGCCGAGGCGCTCGAGGTGGCACACGCACAGAGCATCGTTCACCGCGACGTGAAGCCGGACAACCTCCTGACCACCGACGACGGCAAGGTGAAGCTCGCGGACTTCGGGATCGCCCGCATCCCCGACGCGGCGCTCACTCGCGAAGGCCAGTTCCTCGGCACGCCCTGCTACGCTGCGCCGGAGACCCTCGTCGAAGGCCAGTACGGCGCCAAGACGGACATCTTCTCGTTCGCTGCCGTGCTCTACGAAGTGGCGACGGGCGTGCGCGCCTTTCCGGGGGACGACGCGGTCGCCGTCGCCAACAAGGTCGTTCACGACGAGCCGCCGGCCGCCGCCGACGCGGCGATCGGCCCCGAGATCCCCGCCGCGGCGTCGAAGGTGCTGATGACCGGGCTCGAGAAGGACCCCGAGAAGCGCTACGGCTCCGCGCGAGAGCTCGCAGCCGCACTTCGGGCTGCATACGAGGCGGCCGGCCACGAGATCGTGCATCGCGAGAGCACGGGTGCCGTGCAGATCGCGCGGCCGCCGGCCCGAGACGCGAAGAAGGAGAGCCCCGTCGCGTTCTGGGCGATCCTCCTCGGCGGACTGGCGGTGGGCATCGCGATGGTCTTCGCGCTCAGCGGCGGCGATCCCATCGAAGACTACGACGCCGCCGTGGACGAGGCGGACGCCGGGAACGCGGCGGTGACCACGCACGCGGCGAGGCGCGATCGCGACGCCGCCGTGGTCACCCTGGGCGAGCCGGACACGGGCTTGGTGGATACGGGCGTCGATACCGCCGTCGATCCGACGCTGGGGCTCAGCCCTCACGAGCGGGAGGAGCGCGCCAAGGACCTCGTCGATGCCGCGCGGAGGCACATCGACGCCGAACGCTGGACCGAAGCGCGGCAGGCGCTCGACGAAGCCCGACAGCTCGATCCCGGCAACGACGAGATCGCCGAAGTCCAGGCGCTGATCCCGAACTGAGCAGCCTTCGCCATCTGCATCGCCGCGTCCCTCCCGGGGGCGTCAGAAGACGTAGCGCAGGTAGAGCGCGCCGTGGATCCCGAGCGTCATCTCGCCGTCGACGGTCTTGAGACCGTCGAACACGCGCGCGCCGCCGAGGAAGCCCATGCTGTAGTGGCGGTTGTACAGATGCCAGTCGAAGCCCGCGCTGCCGCCGTACATCATCCCGACCGAGTCGGCGCCCTGGATCCCGTAGATGGGGAGGATGTCTCCGAAGGCCAAGGAGCCTCCGAACTCGCCCTGAAGCCAGAGGGCGACGCGGGTGCTGATGTTGAACTGCAGCTTGAGCTCCGCCAGCGCGGAGAGGAGCTCGAAGACGGTGGGGCTCGGTGGTGGGGGCGCGTTGGTCTCGTGGATCGACCCCTCGAAGGCGAGCTTGAAGTAGAGGAAGCTGAAGATCTCGAGGCCGATGCCTACGTTGGCGAAGAGGCCCGGCGAGCTCAGCCGACCCACGCCCCCGACGAACCCGCGCCCGCCGATCCAGCCCTCCATGAAGAGGCCATGGGAGTAGAGGTCGCGCGTGATCTCGATCGCCTCGGGGGGCAGGCGTTCGACGTCGAGACGGGTGACGTCGATCTCTTCGGTCACGGTGCCGCCGTCGCTGGTCGTCTCGCCACCCTCGTCCGAAGCCCCGGTGTCGGTGGCTGCGGAGGTCGACTCGCCACCCGCCGCGGCGTCGCCATCCTGCGCGCGCGCGGGGGCGCTCGTCGCGAGGAGGAGGGCGGCGAAGAGGGCGCTGATCGAGGGGGCGCGCACGGCCCGGGGAGCCTACCAGAAAGGGGGGCTCAAACGGAGCCCGACGAGCTTCAGGGCATGGCCGGCGGGGCGGGCGTGTAGGGGGTCGGGGTCGGCAGAACCCAGACCATGGCGGGGTCGCTCGCGTCGTCGCTGACCTTGCCTGCGTAGTCCACGAGGCGGATGGAGGCCTCGAGGACGACGTTCGAGGCTTCGGTGGCCCGGATCCCGAAGCGCATGCCCGTGAGGCCGGGGATCACCTCCGGGATATAAGGATCGACCCGGGGGTCGCCGTCGCCCGACTGGTTTTCGAAGTAGACCACTTCGTTGCCGTTGGGTGCGCCGTTGGCGACGGTCGCGAGGTCGGTGGCCACCTCCTCCAGCTCACGCTCGGTCACCGTGACGACGAACTGCTCGCCCGGCTCGATCACCACGGAGCGCTCCCACTGAGAGAAGTCGACCAGCAGATCCCGGTCGACGATCTGGAACGACGGAACGTACTCGGTGAACTCGTTGAAGCCGTTGATGATGGCGTCGACGGTGCGGCGCTCGTCCGTGAGGTTGGTCAGCACGAGGTCCACCTCGATACCGATGTCCCCCAGGACGTGGAAGGGACGGTTGGGAAAGGGCGCTGGCGCCGAGGCCGCCATCTCCGCGAGCTCCTCGTCGGTCGGCGGGCGGAGCGGCAGCTCGGCGCGATCCTCGATGAGGTAGAGGGCCGCCTCGTCGGTCATGGCGATCGGCGGCGTCGTATCCGTCAGCGCAAATGCGTACAGCCCGGTCCCCGCGGCCCCCGTCTGGTCGGTCTGCTCCAAACAGCCGACCAGCGACAGGGAGAGGATGACAACCGTGAACCAAGCTGATGCGCGCATCTTCGATACCTCGGGCGAATAAGATACCCCACTCGGGATGTGTGCAGGGTGCGTACCAGCACCTGATCTCGAAGATCACGATGGAACTCGCTGCGGGCTTGGGGGGGACGGGCCCCGATCGGGGGGGCCAGACCGCTCAGCGCCGCTTCAGGCCCCGCTCTTCGACGATGCGATCGTTGATCTCCCGGGCGCGCTTCTGCGCCGGTCGTTCGTTCAGGCGCTCGACGTACGCCATGTACTCGGGGCGTTTGTCGAGCATGCCGAACATCGTCATCCAGCGCACGGTGCCGCCGAAGACCACGTCGGCCATCGAAAACGATTCGCCGAGGAGCCAGGGCCCGTCGCCGATGGCCGCGCTGATGGTGTCAAGCATCTCGTCGTAGGTGCCCCACCCCGCCTGACCGGGACGGAACTCCCACTCGGCGCTCTTGGCGAGGCAGCCCGGCTCGATGACCGAAGGCGCGTAGAAAGACCAGCGCAGATAGGAACCGCGTTCGGGTGCGTCCAGCGCCGGCGCGAGCCGCCCCATCGCGTAGCGGTCGGCGAGATAGACGGCGATCGCCGCGGCCTCGCTGACCACCGCCTCGCCATCGACGAGCACCGGCACCTTGCCCATCGGATTGAGCGTTCGGTGCGCCGCCTCCTTCTGAGCGCCCGCCATCAGGTCGACGAACGCCAGCGAGTACTCACAGCCAACCTCTTCGAGCATCCACACGACGTTGGCCGCACGAGAGAACGGATGATGATGAAGCACGAGCGACATACCGCACACGATAACTGAATTTTGGTGAGGGGCTCACGCCCCTCCACGCTCCCCCGGGGACTGCGTCCCCGCGTCCGACAAGTCCCTGCCTCAGATGCGGGCCGGCGATACCGCCGCCCCGGGTAGAGATGCAGTCAGATGTCGGACTCCCCTGCACGATAGCTGAATTTTGGTGAGGGGCTTCGCCCCTCCACGCTCCCCCGGGGACTGCGTCCCCGCGTCCGACAAGTCCCTGCCTCAGATGCGGGCCGGCGATACCGCCGCCCCGGGTAGAGATGCATCAGATGTCGGACTCCCCTGCACGATAGCTGAATTTTGGTGAGGGGCTTCGCCCCTCCACGCTCCCCCGGGGACTGCGTCCCCGCGTCCGACAAGTCCCTGCCTCAGATGCGGGCCGGCGATACCGCCGCCCCGGGTAGAGATGAGTCAGATGTCGGACTTCCCTGCACGGTTGCTGAATTTTGGTGAGGGGCTCACGCCCCTCCACGCTCCCCCGGGGACTGCGTCCCCGCGTCCGACAAGTCGCTGCGTCAGATGCGGGGCGGCGATACCGCCGCCCCGGGTAGAGATGCATCAGATGTCGGACTCCCCTGCACGGCGCCGCTGGCGCCGGGTCGCGGCCACAGGCCGCGACGGGTCTTGGTGGGCAGTCTTGGGACGAGGCGCTGAGGTGCGTCAGCTGCCGAGCGCGCCCGCCCAGTCTTGGGACGAGGCGTCCACGTGCGTCAGCCGCCGAGCGCGCCCGCAGGGCCCGACTGAGGCGCACTAACGGTGCGTCGCAGGGAGGGCCCGAGGACGAAAGCCGGCGGATGGCGCACGTGGGCGCCTCGTCAGCCGCCTTCGACGCCGAAGATGAATGGGTAGGTCACCACCACCTCCCCACCATCCGGCTGCGGAAAGCGCCAGCGCCGGATCTGACGGACCATGCACCCTTCGACCGACGCGTTGTTGAGGCTCGAGTTGGCGACGCGGGCGCTGGTGACGCTGCCCTGCAGGTTGATGCGCCACTGGATCGAGACGCGGCCGCGGAGGTTCTGCTGCCGCTGGACCTGGACTTCGTAGCAGTAGCGGATCGCCGCCTGGTTCGCGCGCACCACCCGGTTGATCTGCTCCGGCGAGAGGTAGCCGTTCACGCGGGGGGCGCCGCGCTGGACGCTGATGACGCGCTCGGAGCGCTGCTTGCCCATGGCGCCGATGCCGCCCATGCCGCGCCCGAGGCCGCCGCCGCGACCCGCGCCGATGCCGGTGCCGACGTCGCCGGCCCCGAAGAGGCCGCCCGGCCCGTCACCGCCGCCGCCGCTGCCCGAGCCGAGCAGGCCGGTGCCACCAGCGCCGCGGCCGAGGATGGTGCGGCTGCTGTTGAGGCCGCTGATCACGTCGCTGACGTTGGGCACGTCCAGAGCCGCGGCGATGGCGTTGCCCTCGTGTCCTCCGGAGAGCGCGCCGAGAAGACCGGTGTCTCGCACCCTCGCCGCGACCTCGGCCACGTGCGGGTCGGCGATCTCGGTGTCCTCCACCGGCGAGTCCTCGCGACCGACGCGGCCCTCTTCGCCCTCCGCGCGGCGGCCGCCGGTCTCGTCACGCGACTCGAGGCCCGGGTCTTCGGTCTCGGTGCCGCTCTCCTCGGTCATCTCCTCGAGGATGTCCTCGGGGGGCGGCGTCACCAGGAACTGCGCGATGAGGTCCGAGGGGAGCTCGAGCGGATCGGGATCGCGAAACTCTTCGGCCGCGACGTACATCAGCACCATCAGCGCCGTGAAGAGGAAGAGGCTCAGCCCCATCGACGCTACGAGGGTGCCGTCGGCGGTGAAGAAGGGCCGCTTGAGCGGCTTCATCGCCTTCACGTGCTGGAAGAAGAAGGCGACGGTCCCGAGGGTGACGACGCCGTAGTCGTTGGGCCCGAGCTCGACCTCGCTGGTCTGGGCGGCGAGGTCGCGCACGCTGCGGCGCTGCCCACCCATCCACACGTCGCCGCCCATCCGCGGCGTGAGCTTGAGCCGGTAGCCGGCCTTGCCGGGATCGAGGACCACCAGACGGTCTTCGGGGGAGACGTCGTCGGGGATGGCGAAGAGCGCGTCGGCGCCCTGGCCGAGGATCACCGGCCGCGGCGTGTCGAGCTCTTCTTCGGCTTGAAGCGTGCCGTTCCAGACGAAGGCCACGCGAAGGTGTCGGGAGGAGACTTTCTGTGTGCTCGCCACGTGTGTTCGACTCTCAGAACGTCTTCGTCTTGGACGACCTTACCAGCTCCGGCATGAACGAGCGATGAGGCAGCCGGGGGCGATCGAATTCCGCGCGAAGACGGTTCAGGAAGTAGAGGAGCTGGGGCGACTTGAGCCGGCCGGAGATGTCGAGGCCACCGAACTGGTAGACCTTGACCTTGCTGCCGCCTTCTTCCGTCACCTCATCCTCCGCCGCGCCCGCGCCGGGCAGATCATCGTCCGCGCCGGCACCCGTGGGGGCCGACGCCTCGGTGCGGCCCCTCGCTTCTTGACCCATCGCAGCGACGGAAGTTCCCACGAGGGCCCCGACGAGGGCCAAAATCGCGACGCGCCCCATGGTGGGGTACCACCAGACATCACGGCTCATGCGCCACCTCCACCCCCGTTGCCTCCGCCTCCGCGACGACGGCGAGGGCCCTCTGCAGGGATCTCGCGGAGATAGCGCTCGGCCATCTCGCGCTGCGGTGCGTCACTGGGCGCCACCCGGAGGAAGCGCTCGAAGAGCTCGCGGCTCTGGGGCCGCTGATTGAGGAACTCCGCCTTGAGGACCCCGAGGTTGAAGAGGGCGGCGGGGTGGTTGGGCGCGTCGTCGAGGACGTCTTCGTAGGCCCGGCGCGCTTGGCGGTTGTCACCCTGTCCACGGTAGCAGATGCCGAGAGCGACGCGCGCATCGAGGTCGTCGGGGTCGATGCGCAGCACGGCTTGGAACTGGGCGGATGCGCCGGCCCAGTCGCCGGCCTGCAGGAGCACCGAGCCCTGGTTCATGTGCGCGCTCTTGTTCTGGGCGTCGAGCTGCACCGCCTGATCGAACTGCAGGAACGCGGCCTGGGTGTCGCCGCGCGCGAGCGCCACCAGGCCGAGGTCGTTGTGGATCTCGGCGCGGGCGGCGCTGCCTTCCTCCGAAAGGTCGAGCGCCTTGCGGAAGACGAGCTCGGCGACGTCGTACTGCTCGTTGGCGCGATAGACGCGGCCGATCTCGATGAGCGCCTGAACATTGGCCGAGTCGCGGATGAGCGCCTCGCGCGCCTGCTCGAGGGCGTCGTCGTAGCGACCAGCCTCCCGGAGCATGGTGGCGTAGGCGACGCGTATCTCGACCGCGTCGGGGTCGACGTCCACGAAGGCGTCGAGGAGCGAGATGGCCTCGTCGCGGTCGCCCATGGCATAGCGGACCTCGGCGAGCGCCAGGAGGGGCTCGCGCGCGCCGGGTTGGATGCGGCGGGCGTTGCCGAGCGCCTCGATGGCTTCGCGCATCTCTCCGCGACGGCGATGGAGGACGCCCATGTTGTAGTAGGCCTCCCAGAGGTAGGGGTCGATCTCGACCGCCTCGCGGAAGCGGCGGAGCGCGCGCGTCTCGGAGCGGTTGCCGCCGCGGGACATGAGCCGGTTGCCGGCGCGGAAGGCGCGGACGGCGCGCGGGTCGGCGGGAGGCAGCTCGGCGGGCGTGGTCTCGACCTCCGCGCTGGCCCCACCACAGCCCACGGCGAGAGGCGCGGGCGCGAAAGCGAGGACCGCGAGGAGAAGCGCGCGCTTCATGACTCGCCCTCCTGTCCGTCGTCGTCGCCCTCGTCGTCGGCCTGGTCGTCTTCGTCGTCCCCGTCAGCCTCGTCGTTCGATCGCTGGCCTTCCGAGCCGCGGCGCAGACCGTCGAGCGGCTGCGGCGGAGCGAGGGGAACGCCTTCGACGATCTGCCCGCCCATCTCGCGGAGCGGCGGATAGGTCTGGTCGTCGAGGCGCGTCAGGCCCTCGCGGAGCTTGGCGGTCCACCGGTTGTAGATCTGCAGCTCGATCGCCTTCTCGTAACCGCCGGTGTAGGCGTCGATGGCCTGCTGCTCCATCGGGATGATGAACTGATAGAGCTGGTCGCGGTAGCTCGCCTCCTCCTCTTCGTTGAAGCCTTCGGGGATGGGCTGGTTGTTGAGGTCGGCGGCGAAGGTCTCGAAGCTCCGGCCGATCTGGAAGAGCGCGGCGGTCACCCACTCGGCCACCTGGAACGAGACGACATCGGTGAAGATGGTGGCGGCGCGACGCAGGAGCTCGGCCTTGCGCTGCAGGCGCTGGGTCAGGCCCTCGGTGGGACCGGCGATCTGCACGGCTTCGTACTCGTGGAGCACCGCCTCGCCCTGGAGGTAGCGCGCCTGAGCAGCGTAGTAGAGCCCGGCGTTGAGGCGCGCGGCGTTGCGCCTTCCGAGCCGCACCGCGTCCTCGAAGGCGCTGGCCGCACCGCGCTGGTTGCCGTCCTCGGACAGGACCATTCCGAGGCGCGTCGTCGCCTCGACCTTGAGGTCGAGGTCGTGGGTGCTGCGGATGAAATTGCCGATAGGTCGACGCCGCTTCACCCCAGTTCTCGGCGTTCTCCTGCGCGCGACCGATGAAGAAGTAGACGTCGTCCTTCTTCTCGTGGCGGGGGAAGCGCCTCGAGGAACTGGTTGCCGTCCTCGACCGCGCGGCTGTCGTCGCCGGCAGTGACGCGAAGCAGCACGGCGTTGTAGAGCGAGTCCGCAGCGTACTCCTTGCGGGGGAAGCTCTCGGCGTAGGCCTCGTAGTAGCGGGCCGCGTCGGAGAACTGCGCGATGGACTCGTACATCTGCGCCGCCGTGCGAGCGCCCTGGGCACCCTCGTCGGTGCCGGGGTAGCGCTCGATGAGGCGGTCGTAGGCGGTGGCGGCGCCGCCGAGATCCCCCGCGCGCTGGCGCTCGACGCCGGCGTTGAAATAGGCCTGGCGTGCCCGATCGTCGGTGGGGAACTCCTCGGCCGCGCGGAAGTAGGCGTCGGCGGCCTCGGAGTGCTCGCCGCGATTCGCGAGCTGTTCGCCGAGCTTGAAGACCGACTGGAGGATGAGCCCGTTCAGCCGCGTCTGCGCCGCCTGGCTCGAGAAAGCGGGGGCACCCTTGAGGCGGCGCGCCCAGGTCTCGATGTTCTGGTAGTCGTCGGCGCGATTGAAGCAGTCGAGGATGAGCTCGCCCGCCGGCTCCGCGTAGTCGCTGTTGGGGAAGCGGTCGAGGAGCTGGCCCAAGAGACGGATGGCGGGGTCGTAGATGCCGCGGTCGTAGTAGAGCCTGCCCTGACGGAAGAGGATCTCGGGCAGGTCCGGGTCGTTGGGGAAGAGCTCGACGTAGAGCTGATGGCCGAGCTGAACTTGCGGTCGTTTGCGCTCTCGCCGCAGCGGGCGCCGTTCCTCGGGCTCGACGCGGCGGACTCTCCCTCGCTCTCGTCACCCTCGCCGCCTTCGTCACTCTTCGGCCGCTTGCTCCGGCTGGTTGCGGCGCGCGTTGCCGCTTCCGCCGCGCCCACAGTGCTGGAGCTCGTTCTCACGAACGCGCTCGAACGCGCCGATGGCGTTGTAGAGCGCGTCGCGGGTGAGCTCGCCCTGGGGGTTGAGGCGTGCCGCCGCCAGGTACGCGTCGCCGGCCTCGGGGAATCGCTCGAGGCGGTGGAAGTAGGATCTCGCCGATGTAGAAGTTGATCTGGTAGGCCTTCTCGGAGTCGCGGGAAGTGTTCGAGATAGATCTCGTAGAGCGCCGCGGCCTGCTCGAGACGTGGGTTCTGGTTCTCCCGCTGGCCTACCTCGTGCCAGCCATCAAGGCCTGGCGTCGGATCTGCGCGCTCGGTCAGGGCCTGGGCGCTGCGCACCAGCTCGGGGTCGGCCTGGTTGCGCGCCCACGCGCTGCCGCGACCGTAGGTGGAGGCGAGCGTCTCGAGCGCCTCCACGGTCTTCTGGTCCTGGCCCATCGACGCATAGGCGGCGGCGATCTCACGCTGGTACTTGGGCGCGTCGGGCGACATGGGGTCCATCTCGAGGAGCAGCTCGTAGGCCTCGATCCCACTCTCGTAGCGCGCCTGACCGACATACGTTTCGGACAAACGCCTGAGGACGCGGTGCGCGTAGCGCTCGCCGCCGATCTCCTCGAGGAAATCGAAGACGTCCTGGGCGGAGTTGCTCTCGTCCTCGGTGAAGACCTGGATGAGGTAGCTGAGGGCTTCGTCCTGCAGCTCTTCGAGGCGGCGCCGCTGCTGCGCCGTGAGGTTCTGACGGTTCTGGCCGAGGTCCAGCACCATGCGGAAGCGCTGCGCGGCCTCCTGGCTGCGGTTCAGACGCCAGAGGCACCACGCGCTCTTGAAGAGGGCGACGTCGTAGAGGCCGCTGTCCTCGTAGCGAAGGACGTTCTCGTATTCCTCGAGGGCAGCTGCGTAGTCGTAGGCGCCGCCGAACTGGCTCTCGGCGAGGGCGAAGTGCGCGTCCGGGACGAAGCGGCTCTGGGGGAACTCGGCGAGGATGCGCCGGTACAGGACGAGGGCGTTGTCCATCTCGCCCTTCTCCACGAAGGCGTAGGCCTTCATGTAGAGGACCAGGTCGTAGCGATCGAAGTCGCGGTGATGCTCGAGGATGCGGTCGTAGAGCGGCGACCGCTTCGCCGTAGTCCGGGTGGGGCTGAGGGCCGCGGTTCGCCTCGGGGACCTGCTGCCAGGCGCCGAAGGTCTCGATGTAGTTCGCGCGGGCGAGCTCCCAGCTTGAGCTCCGCGAGACGCAAGAGCGCGTCGGGCATCTCGATGGCCTCCTCCGGCTCCTCGGAGATGAACTCCTCGAGGAGGCGGATGGCCTCGGTGCGGCGCGCCACCACCAGCTGCTCGCGCGAGTGGAGGAGCTGCTGCAGCTGCTCGTCTTCGAAGGCGCGAGCCGCCTCGCCGAGGTTGTCGGCGCGCTCGCGGAGGTAAAGCGCGTCCTCCATGTTCTCGGGCGAGCCGCTGACGGAGGTAGTGGTGGTTTCGTCAACGGAGTCGTCGCCGCCGCCGGGCGCGGCGATCTGCCGTTCCTCGGTCGCCTCCTGAAAACGGCTCATGTTGCGGTCGGGCCGCTGCGCCGACGCCACGCCGCTGATCGAAGCGCTCGCGAGGAGCGCGAGGACGACCGCGCGGATCATCCTCACTCCTCCTCCTCGTCGAGGAGCTCGTCGATGGGATCGGTCTCGTCGAACTCGTCTTCCCAGAGCTCCCCTTCGAAAGGCCAATACTCTTCGTCGTCTCGAAGCAGCCCCTGGATGCGGAGCGGGTCCAGGAGCTCCGGCGGGAAGCGACCGGCCGCGAGGCTCTCGATCTGGATCTCGACGCGGCGCTTGCTGCCCATGACCGCGTCGATGCGACCGATTCGCGCGCGCCGGAGCTCGCCGCCGACCCGACCACGGAGCTGCCTGAGGCCGTGGAGCGCGGCGTCGTTGGCCGCGTCGATCATGTGCGCGCGCGCAGCTGCGACGCGCGAGGGGAGGCGGCGCGCGCTGGCGATGTCGTGGCGGAGGAGCGACTCGAGCTCGCCTTCGCCCTCGCCGCCGGCGACCGACGTGGGCTCGCGGAGCTCGGCGGCGGTGTGGCGGAAGCGCTGCTCGAGCTCACCGATGCGATTGCCGAGGGCCGTGAGCTGTTCGTTCAGAGGCGCGATGCTGATCGCGGCTGGCGCCGGCGGCGCGCATCGCGTCGACCTGCGCCGTCAGGCTGCGGAGCACCGCCTTGGCGTCGTCGACCTCGCGGCGCACCTCGCCGATCTCGTCATAGCCGTCGTCGAGCTCGGCGGCCGCGACCGGGGCGTCCTCGCCCTGCACTCGGCCGAGCATCGCGCGCACGTCGTTGGAGAGGCGACCCGCGCGCGCCGCTTCGGCGTCGAGGGTGCGGACGTCGGAATGCAGGCGGTAGAACTGCGGGTCGACGCGGAGCATCGCGAGAAGCAGACCGCGGGTGGTGGTGTCCAGCTCCTCACCCTCGGTCGGCGGCGGCGCGTCCTCTTCGGCGAGGAGCTCCTCGTAGAGGCCCTCCTGACGCGCGGGGCTCTCGAGGATCGAATCGATCTCTTCGACGATGGGCTGAAAGCGCGTCGCGAAGCGCTGAAAGAGCTGACTCGCCTCTTCGAACTCGCAGCGGCCGAGGTGGACGTAGCCGCGGAGCAGGGACGCTTCGTCGACCCAGGCCGACTGGGGGAAGCGCGCCTCGAGCTGGTCGAGGAGGTCGATCGCGGTCTCCATGTCGTTGCCTTCGTACATGGAGTAGGCGGCCTCGAAGAGGGCCTCGGCGACGTGCTCGGAGTCGGCGGGGACCTGGAAGTAGTAGTAGAAGGCGTCGTCCGAGCGCAGGCCCTCGTGGGCGACGCGGCCGAGGGCGAGGCGGGCGAGGTCCTTCACCTCGAAGTAGCGGTCGTCGACGTAGAAGGTGAAGCGGTCGTCGTCACCCTGCTCGGCGATGGTGCAGAAGTGGTTCTCTGCGGTCTCGAGGTCGCCCTGCCGGGCGGCCATCACGCCGCGCAGATACTGGGCCGCGGCGTACCAGCGGCTCCGCCGGGTGATCTCGGAGAAGAACTCCTCGGCCGGGCCGAAGTCGCCCTCGGTGTACCGCTCGCGGCCACGCAGGTAGAAGATCTCGTTCTCGTTGTCGTCGGTGATGTCCATGTCACCGGCGCCGAGATCGTCGAGACGCTCAATCGCGGCCGCGATGTTTCCGCTGGCCAGGGCGACGTCGACGTACTTGCGCATCGCCGGGCCGAAGTAGACGTCGTCGGGGCCGCGCTCGATGATCTTCTCGAGATAGCGCGACGCGGTGCGGAGCGCGCCGAGCTGCTCGAGGCTGCGCGCCAGCATGAACTCGGCGCCGCGGAACTCGTCGAGGTCGACGAAGTCGGCGAACTGCGGGCTCTCCGCGACCTCGAAGAGGTTGAGGGCGGCCTCGCCATAGCGCTCGTTCAGGTACAGGTCCTCGCCGGTGCGCACCAGCTCGCGCAGGCGCTCCACCGAGCCGGTCTCCTCCGAGAGCAGGCGGCGATCGGCGAGGGCGGTGAGATAGGTCTGAAGGGGGGTGACGTCGCTTTCATCGTTGGACGCGGCGCTCTCGCCGGCATCTTCGCCGGCCGCCTCACGATCGCTCCCACCGAACTCGGGCGGCGGGAGATCGCCGTCCTGCGCCCAGGCCGGAGCGGCGGCCGCGAGACAGAGGAGGATGGTGAGCGCGCCCCGGAGCATCAGTCGTCGCCCAGCGCCCTCGTCGCGACCCGCATGCGCGTGCGGACGTCGAACTCGCCTTCCTCGTCGTCGGCGAAGTCCTCCGCGATGTCGGAGTCGTCGTCGAGGACGATCTCCACTTCGATGAGCCGGTCGCGGATGACCTGGAAGCGATAGGTGTCGCGGAGCTCGTAGCGATAGTCGTCGTCGGCGCGGGCGCGCTGCTCGACCTCGACGGTCATCACGTGGGGGCCGGGCGCGGCGAATCCATCGAAGACCTGGGCGCCGTCCTCCGGAACCTCGCGGCCCTCGCCCTGGAAGATGGGCGCGCCATCCAGCTTGAGGACCAGCTTGGCGAGGGTCTGGTCGTCGCCGGCGCGGTTCTGGACGACCACGCGCATCCGCGTGCGGAAGAGCTGGCGGCCGAGGACCGCGACGCGGCTCCGTACCTGTACCAGCTCGTCCATGATGGCGGTGAACTCCTCGCGGATCGGGCCGAGGTCGGGGCCTTCCTCCTCTTCCTCGTAGACCGCGCCAGCGCCGCCTTCACCCGACTCGTTCGCCGATGCGGCAGCGCCTTCAGTCTCGTCCGCGGCGTCACCGCCTTCGAACTCGGCGGGAGGCAGCTCGGCTTCGCCCTCGCCATCGCCGTCGCCGGCGACCTGCCCTTCGGCGGCGCCTTCCGCGCTGCTCTGGCCCGCGTCGGGGGTCTCCTGTTCGGTCTGCTGCGTTTCCTGGGGCGGCCGGCGACGGCGTCGACGGCGGCGCTGCGCGCTCGCATCCGACGCAGCGAGGACCACGAAGAAGAGGGCGAGAAAGACTGCGACGAGCGCTCGAAGCCGGTGTTGCATGGCCTGCCTACCCTTCGTTCTTCAGTTCCACCACGGGATGAACGCTGACAACCCGAGGGTGGCCGCGATGTTGTTGGTGATCGTGGACTCGCCGAGGACCTCCTGCTGCAGCACCTGGTCGCGCACGTCGATGCGGAAGGCGAACCACTCGCCGGCGAAGAACTTGAACCCGATGCCGCCACTGAAGGTCAGGCCGCGCGCCGTCTGGTTGTCCGTGACGCCGCCACCGAGGGCCAGGTAGAAATCGAAGCGCGAGATCGAGCTACCGAACCACCGGACCTTTCCATACGCGATCGACCACAGAATGTGCGCCTGATAGATGAAGACGTCTGCCTGCTCGCGGATGAGCTCGACACCGGTGGCGTTCTCGATGATGCGAACGATCTTCGAGTCGGCCTGGCTCCAGGCGAAGCTGGCTTCGAGGCCGAGCTCTTCAGTGACGTGGAACGTGTAGGCGCCTTGCAGCAGATAGCTAGAGGAGAGCAGGTCGGCGGAATAGACGCCGCCCATCACGCTCAGCTCGTGCCGGCCGGCTTTCTGGAAGAGCCGCTCCTGTACGCCGCGGTAACGACGGCGGGCGTTGAGCTCGTCCCGGATCGCCTCGTCGATGCACTGGCCCTCGGCCGTGCTCGGCAGTGAGGCGAGCAGGCCGACGGGGATGGCGCAGAACAGGACGGCGGACAGCGCGATATGGCGAAGGAAAGCCCGCTTCATCGTCGTACTGAGGTACCAGGACGGGGGCCGTTTTGGAATGGTGAAGGCAGGGCGGCCAAGGGCTTGCACCTACTTTTGCCTACATGAGGACCCGTCTCGAAAGGTGCGGGGGGTTTCAGCAGAGGTAGCGCTCGCCGGTGTCGCACAGGATGGTGACGACGCGCTGGCCCTTTTCGAGCGCGTCGGCGACCTCGATGGCAGCGTGGACGTTGGCGCCCGCGGAGGGCCCCACGAGGAGGCCTTCTTCGCGCGCGAGGCGACGCATGGAGCGTTCCGCGGCCAGATCGGTGACGGTCAGGACCTCGTCGATCAGCGCCCGGTCGAGCACTTCCGGGACGAAGCCCGCCCCCAGGCCCTGGATCCCGTGCAGTCCGGGCCTACCTCCGGAAAGCACGGCGCTCGCGCGTGGCTCCACGGCGTAGATGCGAATGTCGGGGTTTCGCTCCTTGAGGACGCGGCCGACGCCGGTGAGGGTGCCGCCAGTGCCGACACCCGCGACGAAAGCGTGGAGGGAACCGCCGGTCGCGCGCCAGATCTCTTCAGCGGTGGTGATCGCGTGGATCTCGGGGTTGGCTGGATTTTCGAACTGGCGCGTCATCCATGCGCCTTCGGCGCTGCGGATCTCCTCGGCGCGGTCGACGGCGCCCGCCATTCCCTCCTCGGCCGGGGTCAAGACCACTTCAGCCCCATAGAGGCGGAGGATCTCGCGGCGGGCGAGGCTCATGTCCTCGGGCATGACGAGGATGCAACGATAGCCGCGAACGGCGGAGATCATGGCGAGACTGATGCCGGTGTTGCCGCTGGTGGCCTCGACGATGGTCGCGCCGTCGGCGAGCTCGCCCGCGGCCTCGGCCGCCAGGACCATCGAGAGGGCCGGGCGGTCTTTGACGCTGCCAGCCGGATTTGCGGACTCCAGCTTGGCGCAGACCTCGGCGCCGCCCTCGGGTGAGAGCTTGCAGAGGCGCACCAGGGGGGTTCGGCCGACGAGATCGAGAACGCCATCGTGGATGCGGTCGTCCATCCGGGGGAACCATACACCCTTCTCGGTGAGCATCGCTGGGGATACTCTTTAGACGTGAGTGATGTCCCCGAGCCCGGAGAGGTCATCGCCGAGAAGTATCGACTGGAGCGGCAGCTCGGCAAGGGTGCGGCCGGAGTCGTCTTCGAAGCGACTCACGAGCTGATCGGCAAGCGGGTCGCATTGAAGTGGCTCTACCCGCAGCTGGCGGAGAATCCGACGGTGGCGTCGCGATTCCTGCGCGAGGCGCGGGCGGCGAACGCGGTGGACCATCCGAACGTGGTGGAGATCTACGACGCGGGGCGGTACGAGGAGTCGCTCTACCTCGTGCTGGAGCTGCTACGCGGGGAGTCGCTCCGGGAGTATCTCGACCGCGGGGCGCCGAGCCCGAAGGATCTGGTGCAGACGTTGATGCCGGCGTTGCGCGGTGTGTTCGCGGCGCACGAACGTGGTGTGGTGCATCGCGACCTCAAGCCGGACAACATCTTCTTGTGCCTGCCGAGGCGCGGGCGCGCCGGCGGGGCGAAGGTGCTCGACTTCGGGATCTCGAAGCTGCGCGATCCGGATGCCACCGGAAAGCTGACGGGCGCGGGGACGTTCCTCGGGAGTCCGTACTACATGGCGCCGGAGCAGATCGCCGATTCGAGCACGGTAGACCAGCGGGCGGACGTGTACTCGGTGGGGGTGATGCTCTACGAAGGGCTGACGCGCGAGTTGCCCTTCGACGGAGATTCGCTACCCGACCTCTTCTTCAAGATCACCAACACGGATCCGCGACCGCCGACGGTGATCAACATCGACGTGCCGGAGAAGCTCGAAGAGGTGGTGCTGAAGGCGATGGCGCCGAATCCGGACGACCGCTACCCGTCGATTCGCACCCTGGGACTGGCGCTCGAGCCGTTCGCGGGGGGCGTGGTCTTCGAGACCCTGGACGATGCGATCGACGAGGTGCTGGGTCAGGGGAGCCGGAGGCACCGGCAGCCGTCCGAGTCGGGACGGCGGCGGGAAGCGTACGACGACGTGGACGAGATTCAGTCGGCGCCGACGCAGGTGTCGGTGGAGCTGAGTGAGGAGCTGGGGTCGAGCGAGCCGATGGAGGGCGAGCGGACGATGCGGCGGACGGCGATGGATCTGACGCCGCCACCTGGAGCGCTCGAGCCGGTGTCGATCTCGGAGCGGGACACGAACCCGACGAGTGATGGAGGGCGACGCCCGCCGCCGAGCCGCGCGATGGCGGCGCTTCGCGGCGAGGCGCCGCAGGACCTCGAGGCCAGCCCCACCAAGCCGCTCATCCTACCGGAGGAGGTCGACGGTTCCCCGGGCGGCGACGCCGGCACCACCCTCGAAGACGCCATCGGCACCACCGACAAACGCACCACCCCTCCCGCCCGAGAAGACAAGATCGAGACCGCCCGGACCGTCGAAATGAACCGCCCGAACTGGAGCGAGCTCTCCTACCCCCAAGCAGCCATCCCCCCCACGCGCCCCCAATCCAAAGTCAACTGGCTGGCCGTCGCCGGCGCCAGCATCCTCATCGCCATCATCACCGCCACCCTAGTAGCCATCATGCGCTAACGGGGACGGTCTACACTTTTCAACTTTCGCCACTCACCACGCCACCGGGCGCCACCGGGGACCGGGCGCCACCGGGGACGGCGCCACCGGGGACGGTCTACACTTTTCAACTTTCGCCACTCACCACGCCACCGGGGACACGCCACCGGGGACGGTCTGCACTTTTCAACTTTCGTCGCTCAGGTCCGCAACTTCGCCGCTCACCAGCCGACAAGGGGTCGTGCCCAGGCAACCTCGACTCCTACCTCCAGGCTCCATCGTCCACATCGTCTGTCGCTTCGTCGACGGGGGCTTCCGCATCACCTGCGCGGCAGAACGCGGCGAATACCTCCGGCGGCTCGGCATTGTCATGGCACGCACCGATTGGCGCATCATCGCTTATGGCGTGATGAGCAATCACATCCACTTGGTGGCCATGGCTGGCACGCTCGATCTCGAGGGCTTCATGAAGGCGCTCAACGGCGGCTTCGCGACGTGGATGAACAAGCGCCAGGAACGCCGTGGGCCTCTGTTCGCGGGCCGTCCCACGACCATCATCTGTGGCGCCGACGCTGTTGGCTATCTGGTGTCCTACGTCAGCAACAACCCCCCGCGGGCCGGAGTGGTGAGGTTGGCGCGGGAGTCGAGCTGGACCTCCCACCGGCTCTACCTCGAGCCGACCGGCGCCCCTTCGTGGCTCCACATCGAACTCGGGCTGGAGCTGTCGGGGTTCAGCAGTCGTGCCTCCGGCAGGAAGTCGTTCGACGAATTCGTAAACCGACACCGCGAAGAGCCTCGAAACGATGCCCTCAGCGGGAGACAGAATCCCCCGGCTACAACGAGAGGCCCGCCACGAATCCGGTGGCCCGGTGCAAGTCGCGCCGCCCGTTTTCGACTTGGACGACCACGGTCAGCTCATGCGTGTGCCGGTGGTTGCTCCCCCCTCGCTGCCGAGTCGCAACTCTGAGCCCATGGATTGTGCAACGGTGGTTCACGTCGTGGCTCGCGTCCTCGGGGTCGATGAAGCCGCAATGAGATCCAGAAGCCGCTTGCGCACTCTGACCACGGCTCGTCGCGTTGCGGTCATCGTGTGGTCGCGTGGCCTGAATCGAAACGCCAGTGAAATGGCCACGCACTTGGGAATCAGCGACTCAGCCGCTTCGGCGCTGCTCAACCGGAACGAAGCCGCCATCGCTCAGGCATTGAAGCACGTCGAAATGGTGATGAGCGCACTATCGCGGGGTGTCAGCGACCGCGAAACCGGCGGAGAAAGTTGAAAAGTGTAGACCGTCCCCGGTGGATCGCGGGGTGTCAGCGACCGCGAAACCGGCGGAGAAAGTTGAAAAGTGTAGACCGTCCCCGGTGGATCGATCGCTCAGGCATTGAAGCACGTCGAAATGGTGATGAGCGCACTATCGCGGGGTGTCAGCGACCGCGAAACCGGCGGAGAAAGTTGAAAAGTGTAGACCGTCCCCGGTGGATCGCGATCGCAGGGCGCGAAACCGGCGGAGAAAGTTGAAAAGTGTAGACCGTCCCCGTTAGTAGGAGAGGTCGTCTTGGACGGCTTCGAAGACTTTGGCTTCGGTGAAGAGGCGGACGAGCTCGGCGTCGATGTGGTTGTCTTTGACTTCGTAGCCGAGGATGGCGAGGGCGCGCTCGACGGGCATGGCCTTCTTGTAGGGGCGGTCGCGCGCGGTGAGGGCGTCGAAGATGTCTGCGATGGTCATGATCTTCGACTGGAGCGGGATCGCGTCCGCTTTGACGCCGCGCGGGTAGCCGCTGCCGTTGAGCTTTTCGTGGTGGGCGCCGGCGATCTGCGGCACGAAACGCATCGTCTTGCCCCACGGGATCCGCGACAAGAAGTCGAAGGTGTGCGTCACGTGTGATCGAATCTCCTCGATCTCCTGATCGTTCAGCGACCCCTTCGTCACCTGAAGCGACTTCACCTCGTTGTCGTGCAGAAGTGGATGGCTGCATCCATCCGGCCCCACGTAGGTCCGCTCGGCGAGCGCACCCACCGCCGTGAAGTCGCCCTCCGACATCACCGTCGGCTCGTTCGCCTGAAGCACCAGTTGATACGCGCCCTGCAGCTCGCCTCGCTTCTTTTCGTAGGCCATCTCCGCGGCCTCGAGCTCCTCCTTCGACGCGCCCGACGCCACGAGCTGCATCTTCGTCTGCAGCATCTCGACCTCGCCCGCCTTCAGCAGGTAGTCGAATCGCGCCCGCACCGCCGCCAGCTCGTGCGGATAGAGCTTCTTCGCCTTCACCAGCACCTTCTCGCGCACGCCGATCTTCCCGAAATCGTGCAGGAGCGAGGCGTACTCGAGCTCCTTGATCTGCCGCCGCGTGAAGCTGGTGTCCGCGTAGAGCCCGGCATCGACCGTATCCACGATCTCGGCCAGCCGGCACGACAGCACGCTCACCCGGAGCGAGTGACCACTCGTCGTGGGATCGCGCTGCTCGATCGCCTGCACGCTCGCGCGCACGAACCCCTCGAAGATGCGGTTGATCTCCTCGTAGAGGAGCGCGTTTTCGAGCGCGATGCCCGCCTGCGAGGCGAGCGTCTGCAGGAGCTCCTCTTCGCGCTCGCCGAACTCCACGACCTCCGCATCGAAGTCGGCCTTCTCGACCAGTCGCTTCTCGGGGTGCTTCTTCTTGTTGATGAGCTGAATCACCCCGATGACGTCGTCTTCCGCCGAGATCATCGGCAGCGTGATCATCGACTTGGTGTGGTAGCCGACCTTCTCGTCGAAGCTCTTGTCGAACCCGTACGGGGTCTCCTCGGGGATCCGATAGACGTCCGGGATGTTGATCGGCGAACGCGTCACCGCCGCCGCGCCCGCGATGGACCGGGTCGACACGGGCATGGTGAACTCGCTCGACTCGAACTCACACGACTCGTTCTGCGAAAGCTTGAAATGCAGCTTCCGATTCATGAAGTCCGGATCGTCCCCTTCCAGGACGTAGATGCTCCCGGCATCCGCACCGGTGATGAATCGGCTCTTCTCGAGGATCAGGTTCAGCAGGCGCGACGTGTCGCGCTCCTGGCTCAAGGCGCGCGCGATCTCGACGAGCTCGCCCAGCTCGTACCGATAGCGATCGAGGGTGCGCCGCCGGCGGTCGTCCGTGAGGCGCATCTCCACCCGCTCGAGCATCCCCTGAAAGGTCAGGTAGAGCGCGTCGTCGCCGAAGGTCCCGTCGACCAACGCCACCACCGCACGCTCGGGCAGCGTCTCGAGAAACCCGGTCGGGGGAACGCCGACCAGGATCAGCCCCGCTCGCCCCTCGGCGATCCGCTCCGCGTAAGGCTCGAGCGCGTCGTGCGCCAGACTGATGGTGGGCACCGCCACCAGGAGCGCATCTCGTTTGGTGATCTCGACCACCTGACCAGCCACCACCACGTCCATCTCATCGCGATCGATACGCGGATCGGCCTTGATCCGCTTCGCGATGAATCCCGCTGGGGACGTCGCCCCCGGCGTTCGAGTCGTGGTCGAGTTGCTCACGTCTCGTCTCCCCCGCTCTCCTCTTCCTCGGCCTGACGCTGCGCCTCGCGCCTGGCGTCGCGCCCATCGTACGCCCGGACGATGCGTTGCACGAGGGGGTGCCGCACCACGTCGGCGTCGGTGAAGTGACAGACGCGGATCCCCTCTATCTTTCCGAGGAGATTCGCCGCGTCGGCCAACCCGCTGCGCCGCCCTTCGGGTAGATCGGTCTGCGTCGCGTCGCCGGTGATCACCGCCTTCGACTCGAAGCCGAGGCGCGTCAAGAACATCTTCATCTGGTCCGGCGTGGTGTTCTGCGCTTCGTCCAGGATCACGAAGCTGTCGTTGAGCGTCCGGCCGCGCATGAACGCCAGCGGCGCGACTTCGATGGTGCCGCGGGCGAGCAACGCCTGCGCCTTGTCGATGTCCATCATGTCGTGGAGCGCATCGTAGAGCGGCCGGAGATACGGATTCACCTTCTCCGCGAGATCACCCGGCAAGAACCCCAGCTTCTCGCCGGCCTCGACCGCCGGCCGCGTCAGGATGATCCGCTTGACCAGCTTCGACTGAAGCGCGCGCACGGCCATGGCCATCGCCAGGTAAGTCTTGCCGGTACCCGCCGGCCCGATGCCGAAGACCACGTCGAAGTCGCGAATCGCCTGGATGTAGATCTGCTGCGCGATGCCCTTCGGAGCGATGGCCTTCTTCTGCGACGCCACCAGGACCACGTCGTCGAAGAGGTCGCGCAGCTTCACTTCCGGATAGCGCTGGAGCGTCCGCGCCGCGCGCGCCATCTCCACACCGGACATGTTCTTCCCGCGCCCCAGCACATCGACCAGCTCGAGGAGCACCCGCACCGCCTGGTCGACGGCGTCGGTCTGCCCCTGCACCAGAATGGTGTGACCCCGAAGGCCCAGGCTCACCCCGAGCGCACCTTCGAGCGTCCTCAGATGCGCGCTGTTCGGCCCGGAGAGACGCAAGAGGAGCTCCGCGTCCATGACCTCGACGTCGGCGGTCGTCTCCGGCCCGTCGCCGACCCCTGCCGCCGCTGACTCTGAAGCGCTCGCCACGCGGTAAAACCGTAACGCCGACCGCGCGCCCTGTCGATGACCAACGCCGCCCAGCGTGGCGGAGACGCTACAATGCGCCTCGATGGCCGCCACCCCCGAATCCGAGATGCGGGCCCTGCTCGCCGAGGAGGGAATCGAGGAAACGTTCCCGCCCGCGGTGCGCGACGAGACGGCGCAGTGGCAACAGCGCCCCGGCATCGACGACCCGACGCTCGAGGACTGGACCGGACTGCCCTTCGTGACCATCGACCACCAATCCTCGAGGGACCTCGATCAGGCGGCCTGGGTGAAGCGCGACGGCGACGGCTATCTGGTCCACTACGCCCTCGCCGACGCGGCTTATTACGTGCGACCGGGCTCGGCGCTCTGGGCCGAGGCCCTCGCCCGAGGCGCGAGCTATTACCTGCCGACGACGATGGTCCCCATGCTCCCCCGCGAGCTCTCCGAAGGCTTGGTCTCCCTCGGCCCCGAGGTCGACCGCCGCTCCACCGTCTTCCGCACCCGCCTCGACGCCCGGGGCAAGGTGGTGGAGACCGACGTCGTCCGCGCGCGAATCCACAGCCGGCACAAGCTCTCCTTCGATCGCGTCCAATCCTTCTATGACGACGGCGACGCTGCCGGGCTGTCCGAGGGCGTCCCTGCGAGCCTCGAGGCGCTCCGCGACGTCGGCCTGTTGCGCATGCACGAAGCACGGGAGCGCGACGTGGTGCGCTATCGCCGCCACGAGCTCGAGGTCGGCGTCCACGGGATGCGCTTCGTCGTCAGCGAAGCGGTGCGGCACCCGGTCGAGCGCTACAACGAGCAGCTCTCGCTCCTCTGCAACGTCGAGGGCGCACGCATCCTGCAGAAGCACCACGGCGACGCGCGGGTGCAGCCCATCTTCCGCGTCCATCCGCCACCCGAGCGCGACAAGGAGGCCGACCTGAAGGGTCTGCTCACCGCGCTCCGAAAGGTCCAGAGCCTCCCGAAAGACGCGTGGGATCCGCGTCGCGCGAGCTCCATGGCGGAGTGGCTCGACGACCTTCCGAAAGAAGGCCGCCTCGGGCGTATCGCGCGCGCGGTGCACCGGCAGGCGGTGATGGTCAACGGGCGCGCGTCGTATCGGAGCGAGCCCGGCATCCACTACGGCGTCGGCGCCGATGTCTACGCGCGCTTCAGCGCGCCCATGCGCGAGATCGTCGGCATCTATCTGCACAAGGAGCTCTGGGAGGCGCTGGGTGGCGTCACGCCCGAGCCCGAAAAAGAAAACGTCGCGGTCCAGGAGGAGGTCGTCCGCTCCGCCAACCGCTCTCGCGATCTACAGCGCACCCTCAACGAGCGCGCGAACGAGCTCGTCCTCGACGACGTCTTCGAGCACGGCTTCTCGGGCGAGGGCACCGTGGTCGGCCTCGCGCACGGCAAGGTGTACGTCCTCATCGACGACCCACCCCTCGACGTGAAGGCCTACGTCTCCCACGTGAGCGAAGCCGCGCACCAGCAGCTCTCCATCGGCCGCGATCAGGTCACGCTCCGCGAAGCCGACGGCAAGATCTTCCTGCGCCTCGGGGACGCGGTGACGGTTCGCGTCGTCGGCCGAGACCCGAAGCGCAAGCGCTGGAAGCTCTCGCTCACGGCAGCGTGAAGTCGGAGCGTGTGAGCTCGATGCTGTCGAACGCGTAAGCCCGTCCGTACCCATCCGCCCGCACCGGCGACGAGTAGACGTAGAGCGGCGCGGTGCCGCTGCCGGCCAACGCTGGCACGGCCGAATAGCGACTGAGCGTCCGCGCCGCCCTCTCCACCAGGACGAAATCCGCGGGCAGGCGCCGATCGCGAACGAAGTCCTCGTACCCGGCCGCGCCGACGCTCGCTGACGCCCCGAGATCGAGGTCGTTCACCGCACCGGCCGCGTCGATGGTGGTCACGTGCCGACTCTCCGTCGTGACAGGCATACCCCAACCACGCCATGAAAGAGCGACGACGCCCGCATCGTCGATCGACATCTCGAGTGTCTGCGGAAAGATGCTGTCGGTGCCCGCGAGCGCGACGAACCCCGTGCCCATCCAGCCGCTCGCGTCGAAGCGGCGGATCTCGATCCCGCTGAGCGACGAGGCGCACGCCACCGCCCCCGCGCCCGTCGCCGGGTCGAGCGCCATCCGAACCGCATCCGGCCCGAAGGACGGAAAGCAGCTGACGCCGCGCGACTCACCGCGCGCGACGCCATCGAATCGCGTGAGCCGCACCTCGTCCCCGTAGCTGGTGAGGACCCAGGCCAACCCCGCGTCCGTCACGTCCAGGTCGTGCACGACCTCCGCCTGAAACGACCCACTCACCCACGCGGCATCGAAGGTGTGAGCCGGAAGCAGGGGCCGATCGCAGTCCCCGTTCGTCGACTCCATCACCCATGCGCGAAGGCTCGCCGCTCCGAAGACCTCGATCGCGATGTAGGTCCGCCCGCTGGTCCGGCTCCGCCGCACCATCGCCCCGGTGGGATTCTCGGTGCCGAGGGTCACGGTGCGAAGCGGCTCGCCGCAGGTGAGGCCGACGTTGGTCGTGGTACCGATACGCTGTCGTCCCGCCACGGCGAAGCGACCGCTCGAGTCGACGTCGAAGTCGTATGGGGTGAATGGGAGCGTGAAGCGCGTTGGGCTCGTGTCGAGGGGCATCCCGGTGTCGGCGGCCATGCCGTCGGCGCTCCCCGCGTCGGCGATGCTCCCATCGCCCGCATCGGCCGACTCGGCGTCGCTTGCTGCCGCGTCCGCATCCGGCGTCGCGCCATCCGCGCTCCCGTCGCCCGCCTCTCCGTCGCCTACACCGCTGTCGCCAGCGGCGTCCACCGCGCCGTCCCCAGCGGGCCTGCGCATTGGATCACCACCGCAGCCGACCAAAACCGAAGCGACCAAGCACACCAGCCGCGCGCGTCCATCCATCATCCCAACATACCTCGCGGGCGTCGGACGCAGTGGCGCCAGCGATCTTCAAAGGCTCAGGCGTCGAGCTGGGCGGGCCAGACGAGCTCCACGGGGTCCTCGACCCCGAGGCGGATCCGCGCACCGCGCCGCGGCAGAGTGGCGCCCTTGATGCGGCCGCCGTTCGACCCGGCGAAGAGCCCATCGGTGACCATGTAGAGCCCCTGCGTGGAGGCGAGGTCGTAGATGCAATCCTCGCCTTCGGTGCGCAGGATCAGCGCGTGCGCGCGCGAGATGGACTGACTGAGCAGCTCGCGAAGCCCCCCCGTCACGCACCGCTCGTAGCGCCCGATGAGGATGCCGCGCTCGAGCGCCTCGTGGGTGATGCCGACCTGCGCTTCGCGATGCCCTCGGCGAAGGGTCAACATCTGCACCGCCCACTGGCGCGGCGCTCCCACCAGCGACGACGCCGCCGGCAGGAGCGTGATGTGCGAGCGGCGAACGTCGCCCGCGACGCGACGCGGTACCTCGTGCGACATGTGCAGCTCCGGCGCCGGGACCCGATAGGGCCCATCGCCTCCCTCCACCGCTGGGGGACGGGGGCCGTGAGGAACCCCGGCCAGCACCCAATCGCCCACCGCGATCGCGAAGGGCCCGGTGACGACGACGGATCGCACCGGCGTCCCATCTTCGATCCCGAATCCGAGCGGCGTCTCCAGATCGAGCACCCGCATCGCCGGCGTGCCGTCCTCGAGCCGAATGGCGCGCAGGAGCAGATGCCTCAGCGAGACCGTCGGGTCTCCCTGGAGCGAGAGCTCGCACTCCGTGTGCCGTCCCACCACCATGTGCGCGTCGCGGATCGCCGGCAGGAAGCGCCGCAGCCACGACCCCTGGCCGATGGCGACCAGCGTGAACCCCTGAACGTCGGAGGCGGCTGCGTCCGGGCCGACCTCGGCCACCACCCCTTCGAGCGCCCCCCGCAATCTCGGTCTCGGTGCAGCGACCCGGTCGATCGGGCGATACAGCGTGCAGCGATTGCGGATGGATTGAGGGGTCGGTGTAGACGGCAATGCGAGTGTTTCGGCTTACGGCGAAGCGGGGAGGATTCTCCCCTGGAAAGATCCACTTGTGTGCACGCGGCCCCGGGTCCGCAACTGTCAATCGCGGATGGCCCGGGCGTCAGTCGCCGATGGCCCGGGCTCTAATCGCCGATGGCGATGCCCAGCTTGTGCCTCAGGCCCATGTACTCCTCGCTGATCGAGTAGAGGTAGAGCTCCTTGAGCCGGTCCTTTTGGCTCACGCCGGCGGAGTCCTCGGGGCTGGCCTTCACGATGGCGAGGGCGATCTCCAGGCTGTTCGCCAGGACGAAGCCGAGGCGGTCGGCGGTGATGTCCACCGCGGCGACCCACTTCTTCATGTCGAGGCTGGGCGAGGCGGCGAGGAGCTTGTTCACCAGGCTGGTGAGCTCGTCCTTCTTCTGACCGGTGAGGTGTTCCTTGAGAGCGCCGAGCGCCTCCTTGGTGGGCCCGCCCAGGTTGGCCGGCACCGGGAACTGCGGCTGCACCATCTGGATCGAGGCGAGGAGCCAGGCCCTCAGGCCGCTGCCCGTGGGCACCAGATGTCGGAGGTAGAAGCCGGGACGGAAATAGGCGAGGTGGCGACCGGCGACGAAGGCCAGCGCCTGACTCGGACCGCCGGCGAGGGCGCCCTTGCCGAGGCCGATCGCCGGCGGGTCGGTGAAGAGGAAGCTGAGCCCGCCGGGATCGCTCGGCCGATAGTAGAGCTCCGGTAGCGCGATCTGAGACACGGTCGACGCCCACTGGAGCGTCTGCGCCATGGCGGCGTCGTCCTTTTCGGGGTCGCGCGCGCCACCGTCCACCTTGAAGGCGGAGAGCGGCTGCTGCCGCGCCTTGATCACCGCGGGGGTGATGACGGCGAAGATACCCGTGAGCAGAGGGTCCTGGGTGCCGTGGACGAGGTTGTTGAACCACATCTCCTCGTTCAGGAACTCCTGCGCGTTCGCGGGCGAACGCTGGCGATGCTTCTTGAAGAATGCGGCCTCGTCCGGCTCGGCCATGCTGAGCGCGGTGAGCGTCTGACAGACCAGCCAGCTCTCGTCCGGCTTCTTCATGTCGGTGTAGAGCTTTCTGAGCGCCTGATAGCTCTCCACGCGATACGGGCTCTTGGCGAGGATCACCGAGTGCGCGCGGACGGCGCGCGAGAAATACCGCTTCGGATCCGACTCGTAGATGCTCGCGAGCTTCTCGGCGCGGGCGCGGTTGTCCGGGTCGAGCTCCTGCGCCTTCTCGTAGGCCTCGACGGCCTCGGAAGGCTCCGAGAGGCGGTGCTGCAGAACCTCGGCCAGCGCGTCGTAGAGCGCGGCGCGCTTCTCCGGCGCGTCGGCGGCGCGACGCTCGATCTGCTTCTTGTAGGCGTCGGCCAGACCGGTCCACTCGAGCTTCTTGCCGTAGCAGTCCACCAGCCCTTCGAAGGCCTTGTCGAGGGACGGGTCGTTCTCGAGCGCCTGCTCGTAGTAGTCGGCGGCCTCGTCCAGTCGCCCGAGCTCCTGATGGCAGATCGCGGCCGCGGTGTTGTAGTACTTCGACAGCTGCTTCGGGTCGTCGATCAGCTCCGAGATGCGCAGGATGACCTCGACCAGCCGCGACCAATCCTTGCTCTCGGAGTAGAGCCCCATGAGCTTGGTGAGCAGGTTGCGATCGTCGGCGTGGATCTCGAGCGCGGCGGTGTAGCTCTTCGACGCCTTGGCGCGGTCGCCCATCTTCTCGAGGAGGATGTCGCCCACCTTCACCAAGAGGCCGAAGCGCTCGTCGTCCGCCGCGTTCTCCATCCGCTGGCGGTGCGTGCGCACGACGTTGTCCCAGTTGCCCTGGTCCTCGTAGACCTTGGCCAACGAGTCGAGCGGATCCGGCGACTCCGGCATGAGGTCCGCCGCCTCCTTGAGCACCAGGATCGCTTCCTTGCCGTTGCCGGCGCGACGCGACGACTCGCCGAGGCGGTACAGGATGAAGCCGCGCTCGCCGCCCGAGAGCTCGCGCCCGAAGCGCTTGTTCAGCTCGCGGTAGAGCTCGGCGGCCTCGTCGGCGGCGCCCGCGCGGAAGGTGACGTCGGCCACACGCTCCATGACCTCTCGATCGTCCGGCGCGAAGGCCTTGGCGTTCAGATACGCCCGCTGCGCGTTGTCGTACTGCCCGAGCTCGCTGAGCGCGTCGCCGCACATGACGCAGAGCTCGCGCGCCGCCGCTGGCTCCATCTCCGAAGCACGCGTGAGGAGTGGCTCGGCGTACTTCGCGGCGTCCGCCCAGTTCTTCGCGGCATGGGCCATCTTGGCGAGACCGTAGGCCGCGGGCGTACACGTCGGGTCGAGCTCGAGCGCCTTCTCGTAGGCCTCGCGGGCCTTCTTGTCGTCTTCGATGCGTTCGACGTAGAGGTTGCCCATCTCCGCGTAGAGCTTGGACTTGGCGACCGAGCCGTCGGTGACTTCGAGCTCGCGCGCGAGCAGCTCGACCGCGCCGTGCGCGTCGCCGCGTCCCGTGTAGAGGTTCCGCAGCGCCGCCGCGGCGTCGGGCGACTTGGGGTGTGCGTCGAGAGCGCGCTTGTAGCGGGTGATGGCGCCGTCGTTGTCGCCCTTGTCCTCGAGCATGCGCCCCGCGCGGATCCACAGCTCGCACTTCTTCTCTCCGTCCTTCTCGGCTTCGGCGAGACGGTCGGTGGCGTCGATGGCCGCGGCGGCGTCGCCGGTCTGCGCCTGCAGGCGCGCCATCAGGTCGAGGCCTCGTTGTGCTCCGGGTCGACCGCCAGGATGCGCTCGGCCATGCCGAGGGCGCGCTCGGGCGCACCCACGTCCTGCATCAGGACCTTCACCGCGGTGATCAGGAGCTGCACCTTGCGCTCGTCGTCGGTGCTGGACTTGGCGTGGCGATCCAGCGTCATCGCCAGGTCGTCGAAGCGCTGCACCTGACGGTACAGGCGCGCCAGGGCGGTGTTCGCGCCCTCGTGCCCCGGCTCGATCTCGACCACCGCCTCGTAGGCCGCGATGGCGCGGTCGTGATCGACGAACTCCTCTTCCAGGATGCCGCCCATCCGCTCGAGGAGCGCGATGCGCTGCCGCGGCGTCGCCACGTGCTCGACCTGCTTCTCGAGCACGTCGAGGAGCTTCTTGTACTTCTCGGTCCGCGCGTAGATGCGCTCGAGTCCCTTGAGGGCTTCGAGGTCGTTCGGATCGTGCTCGAGGGCGGCCTCGTAATGAACCTGCGCCTTCTCGATGTCGTCGAGGCGATCCTCGAAGAGCTCACCGATGCGCACCAGGGTCGCGACCTTCGCCTCGCCCTTCTCGTTGTGCGAGCGGGTGTCGAGGAGCTTCGCGAGGTCCTTCCAGTTCTTCTGTTCGGCGTAGATCTCTTCGAGCAGATCGGCGGCGAGGGGGTGCGCGGGATCCTCTTCCAGGATCTGCGAGAGCGCGGCAGCCGACGCCTTGGTGTCGCCCATGTTCTTGAAGACGACGCGTCCGCCTCGGCGCGGAAATCACGCGCGCGCGCTGGGTTCTTCTCCTTGTCGGCGCGGGTGGTGAGCAGCGTGACCAGCTCCTGCCACGACTGGCTGCGCTTGTAGAGCGCCGCGGTGCCGTCGTAGGCCTCATCGCTGTTCGGGTCGAGCTCGAGCGCCTTGGAGAAGCACTGGATGGCGAAGTCGGGCCGCGCCACCTGCTCGCCGTAGAAGCGGCCGAGCAGAACGTAGAGCCCGGGCGTGTCGGTGTCCTCGTCCGGGTCCTGCGCGCTTTCGCTCAGGATGCTGATCGCCTCGTTCCACTTCTCGGCGCTGCTGCCGGCGAGGCGCGCCACCTCGCGCTGGGTGCGCTCGTCGCGCGGATCGTCCGCCAGCGCCTGCACCTAGGCGACGAAGGCGTTGTCGGCCGACTCGAGCTGATCCTCGTAGAGGCCCGCGATCTCGCGCAGCACGTCTGCACGCGCGCTCGCCTCCTCTTCGCGCTCGGCCTTCTCGAGCAGCACCTCGACCAGCCCCTCTGCGTCGTGTCCGGCGCGCTTGAGCTCCTCGATGCCGATGAAGGCGATCTCGTCCTCGTCGTCGATCTCGAGGATCGAGCGGTAGGCCTCCTCGGCCTCTTCGCGATCCTCGAGCTCGTTCTCCTGAATGCGCGCGATGCGGAAGAAGAGCGCCTTCTTCACCTCGGCGTCCTCCGCCTTCTCCGCGGCCTCGGCGAGCGCCTCGGCCGTCTTCTCCCAGGCGTGCGCCGGCTCGGCGACGCGCTCGAGCTTCACGGCCAGATCCTCGTCAGCCGGGTCGGCGAGGAGCTTGTCCTTCGCAGCCGAGAACGCGTCCTCGTCGAGGTCCGCCTTCTTCTGGGGCACGCGGCTGGCCTTCGCGACCGTCTCGACCGCAGCGAGGAACTCGGCGGCGTCGCGGAAGCGGTCCTTCGGATCCTTTTCGAGCGCCTTGAGCGCGACCTCGTCGAGGGCCCCGAGCACCCAGCCCTTGGGCGCGTAGGTCGAGGGCGGCTCGGGCTCCTGAGTCAGGTGCGCTGCCACCACGTCGATGCTGCTCTTGCCCTCGAAGGGCGGACGGCCCGCCACCAATTCGTAGAGGAGCACGCCCACGGCGTAGAGATCGCTCTGCGGGCTCGGGCTCTCGCCGCGCGCGAGCTGCGGGTCCAGGGCCTTGGCCGTTCCCGAGACCGAGAGGAGCCCGGCTCCACGCCCGATCAGCCGATCGACGGCGCCGTCGACAAGGACGCCGGTCGGCTCGCCGCGCGAGCCGTCCCGCCCCTCGGGACGCACGAGGAAGACGTTCTCGCTCTTCACGTCGGAGTGAACGATGCCCTTCTGATGAAGGTCACGAAGCGCAGTCAGGACGCTGACGATGATGCCGCGCGCCTCGTTGAAATGCATCGCGCCGATGCGGGAGATGCGGGCCGCGAGGTTCTGCCCTTCGACGTACTCGGTCGCAACCCAGGGACGCCCATCGGCGAGGGTGCCGACACCAGCGACCTGCGCCACGCCGGGGATGCGCATGTTCTTCATCGCGCGCATCGCCGTGAGGTAGCGACTGACCGCCGCACGGTCACGCGTGTGCGTACGCTTGATGACCTTGATCGCGACGCGTCGCGGTCCGTGGGACTCCCCGTTGTCTCCGTCGCCCTTGCGGTCGGCGAGGTAGACGACGCCGATGGCTCCGGCGCCGAGCTTCTTCATGATGCGGTAGCCGCCGACCTCCGTACCCGGTGACAGCTCGGGTCCGTCGACGCCCTCGAGCACCTTCGAGATCCCGTCCGACGCACCTCTGCCCTTCGAGATCATGATCGCGTCGGCGAGGGCCTCGAGCGCGTCCTCTCCTGCGCAGTGATCGACCAGCGCGCGCGCGAAGGCGCCCTTGCCGGTCGTGCTGCCGACCGACTCGGGATCGAAGCCGAGGAGGTCGGTGCTGAGACGCATCATGTCGTCGAGCTCGAAGAGCCTTTCGAGCTCGCCGCGGAGAATGTCGGACGTGGGGTTCATCGAACCTTCCGAAAGGTTTGTTGTTCGGGCGGACGGGGACGGACGCGTCCCAGCCCGGAGGACGGAAAACGGGCCGGGATGTTACATCCCACAGGGGGGGGCCGCCACTCGCGTACCCGCGCTGCTCATGCGTGCAGCTGAGCGGGCCTCGAGCGGCGCTCGGCGCCTGGGCGCTCGGCGCGCCGCTCAGTCCGGATCGACGACCCGCAGCACCAGCCGCGGGACCTCGTTTTCCAGGCTGATCTGGCAGCACAGGCGCACGTTTTCCTCGTTGCCGAAGATGTCGAGGACGTCGAGCTCGTCGTCGTCGGGCTGCGACAGCCCCTCCATGCCCTCGATCACCTCGACCCGGCAAGTGCCGCAGCTCGCCGAGCGGCAGCTGTAGGGCACGTCGGCGCGGGGGTGCTCGTCGGTGACGTCGACCAGGCGACGGCCGGCGGGAACGTCCAGCTCGTAGCCGGACGGTTCGAATCGAACTCTCGTCATCTTCTCAGTCGTCTTCGTCCAAGGAGCTGAGGTCTTCCGACGCCGGGTCTACCGGCGGGGGCGGCTCCGACGGCTGCGGATTCTTCGCCATCCTCAGATACATCTGCGCGGTCTTGTTCTCGGGATCGTGCTCGAGAGCCGCGTCCCACTGGACCTGCGCGCCATCCTTGTCGCCCTTCGCCAGGAGCACCACGCCGAGCGCGATGCGCGCGGGCACGTAGGCGGGGCGCGACTTCACCGCTTCTTCGAGCTCGAAGCGCGCCGCGTCCATGTCCCCCTTCTGACGATAGAGATTCGCGAGACGAAGTCGAAGGTCGGCGAAGTGAGGGCAGAGGAGCACCGCCTTGTGGAGCTCCTGCATCGCCTCGCGAATCAGGCCCGCGTCCTGATAGGCCTTGGCCACCTCCGCGTGGAGGTTGGCGATCTTGCCCTTCACGAAGGGGTCGAGAGAGTTCTCCGACTCCTCGCCTCGGCTCAGCGCAGCCTGATAGATGCGCTTGGCCTCGTCGTAGCGACCGAGATCGTTGTAGGTGACCGCGAGGTTCAGCGCCGCCTCGGTGTAGTTGGGATTGATCGAGAGCGACTCCTCGAAGAAGCTCTGGGCCTCCTCGAAACGTCCGCGATCATGGGCGATGACGCCCAGCATGTTGAAGACGTCGGCGTAGCGAAGGGTTCGTTCGACGATCTGCCGGAGGTAGTGCTCCGCCTTGTCGAATTCCCGCTTCTCGTAGTGCTCTCGCCCGAGGGAGAGTATCTGCTTGGTCCGATCGTCCATGAGGCGTGAGCGGGGTGGCTGGCCACCCCGCGAATGAATGGCCGCAATCCTAACTCGCGGATCGGGATTGATCCAACGAAAGCGCGGACCTCAAAGCTCCCTCAGGTAGGCCCGGGCCTGCTGGGCGTGGCCGGAATCGGGGAAGCGATCGATGAGCTCCTCGAAGGTCTCCCGCGCCTTGTCCTGGTTCTGCATGTTCAGGTGCACGCGGCCCAGCAGGAGCATCGCCTCGGGCTCGATGCCGCTGCCCTCGTAGGAGTTGACCAGCGTCTCGAGGCGCAGGACTGCCGCTTCGGGATGGCCGCGCTCCAGATAGAAGTCGGCGACGTAGAGCTCGTGGCGCGCCAGGAGCTCCAGGCATTGCCGCACCATGTCGTTCGCCTCTTCGACCCGCTCATCATCGGGGAAGTCGAGGATGAAGCGCCGCAGCTGGCGAAGCGCCTCGCGCGTCGCGCCCTGATCGCGTTCGTAGGCGGGGGGGCTGAGGAGCCATTCGTCGGGGATCTGCTTGAAGTACGCCTCCGAGATCTTGAAGCGCGCGTAGGGGACCTCGGCGTGTGAAGGACGATTGCGGACGAAGCGGCGATAGGCGGCGATCGCTTCGGGGGCCTTGTCCTCCTGGAGCAGGCAGTCGGCGATGCGAAGCTCCGAGAGCGCGGCGTAGCGAGAGTAGGGATACTCGCGACGCACCTTGCGAAACGCCGGCTCGGCGTCGAGGCAGTCGCCGTCCTCGTAGTCCTCGTACGCCGCCTGGTACTCGGCCTCGGCGCTGTCGCCGTAGGAGAGGTTGCGGTTGGCGCTCTCGCCGCCGCACCCCAACGAGGGCATGGCGAGAAGGAGGGCGAAGAGGCCCGTGAGAAGGCGGCTGGTCATGGGCGCCGGGAAGCTACGACTGCCCACCTTCCACGTCAAAGCGGCTCGGGCCGCCCGACGCAAAGGGGGCCTGAGCCGATCTCCTGCATTGACCAGGTCCCGGTGAGTACGTTCAGCCGCCCTCCGCCCACCGAGCGCAAAGGGGGCCTGAGCCGATTCTCCTGCATTGACCAGGTCCCAGTGAGTACGTTCAGCCGCCCTCCGCCCACCGAGCGCAAAGGGGGCCTGAGCCGATCTCCTGCATTGACCAGGTCCCAGTGAGTACGTTCAGCCGCCCTCCGCCCACCGAGCGCAAAGGGGGCCTGAGCCGATCTCCTGCATTGACCAGGTCCCAGTGAGTACGTTCAGCCGCCCTCCGCCCACCGAGCGCAAAGGGGGCCTGAGCCGATCTCCTGCATTGACCAGGTCCCTGGTGGCGGTAAAAGCCGTGGGAGAACTGAAGAAAAGGGCGCGAGCGCCGTCTCACTCCACTCGCGCCCCTGGGGGGCTCTGGCTCCCTCTCTCTGCCCTGTGGGGGAGGAAAAACACGTGGGATTCCGAATCATCATCGCGGCGCTCCTCTGGGCCGTGGCTCTGCCGGTCGCCGCACAGGAGCAGGCCCTCGAAGGGCTCGCGGCCGGGGCGCGACAGAATCGGCGGGACGCGGACGCGCAGAGCCGATACGGGCTGGCGCTGCTTCGCGCGGGTCATTTCCGAGAGGCGAAGCGGGCGCTTCAAGCCGCGGCGCGCCTCGACCGCGACGATCCCTCGCGCGTATTCGACGTCGCGCGGGTGGCCTTCGCCGAAGGTGAGTACCGACCCGCCCGCGCGGCGTGTCGTCCCCTCGCCCGCTTCGAGGACTCGCCCCTCGCCCACGTCTGCGAGGCGCGCGCCTTCCTCGTCTGGAACCGCAGCGCGCGCGCCTTCGAAGAGGTCGAAGCCGCCCTCGCGATGAACGCCGAAGAGTTCGAGGCGCTCCTCGCCCTGGGCGACGCCCACCGCCTGCGCAACGCGGTGAGCGACGCCGAGTCCGCCTACCAGCGCGCCGCGCGCGCGAAGCCGAACAGCGCCCTGCCACACCTCGGCCTGGGCCGGCTCTACTTCGCGGCCCATCGCCGAAACGACGCGGTCTCGGCGCTGCGTACGGCCGATCAGAAGAGCGAGCTCGAAGCGGGGAGCCCACGCCCTGACGCGGGTCATCCCGAGATCGCCTTCGAGCTGGGACGCGCCCTCGGCGGCAGCGATGGCATTCCCTTCCTCCGGCGCGCGACCGAAGGACGCCCAGGCTGGGCCGAGGCGCAGATCGCGCTGGGCGACGCGCTCCTCGCCACGAACGACATCCCGGGCGCGCGCGCGGCCTACGAAGCGGCGATCCAGGCATCGCGTGTGAACGCGGACGCTCACGTAGGCCTGGGGCGCGCCCTCACCGCCGCCGGGGAGCACGAAGCGGCCATGGCGGAGCTCGACCGCGGACTTGCGCTCGTCGAGAACCACCCAGGCGCCGTCTTGGCCAAGGCCAAGCTCTACGAGGCGATGACGCAGAACGAGGAGGCCTTCCGCACCTATCGCCAGGCCGCCGATTTGATGCAGGGCAACCCGCGGCCGATGCTCGACGCGGCGCGCCTCGCCCTGCGCCTGCACCGCGACGTGCTGGCGGTCGGCTTCCTCGACCGCCTCCTTCAGCAGCACGAAAACCTCAGCGCAGCCCTCGAGCTCTATGGTGACGCCATGCTCGCTCGGCGCGACCGCGCGCGGGCCCGCGAGTATTACGAGCGCGCGCTCCACGGCACGGGCCACGTGAACCGCCGCCGCATCCGCCAGCAGCTCTCGGGTCTCTGAGCATGCGTGGCCTGGTGCTGACCGCCGCGGCCCTCGTCGGCCTGAGCGCCTGCTCCGACGAACGCCCCGCCACGGAGACGTCCGGAACGGAGACGACGACGATTCTCGGGGACGGAGGAGACGGAGACGGAGACCGCGACCGAGACCGAGACCGAGACGGATACGGATACCGACACGGAGACCGAGACCGCCACGGACACGGAGACGGATACCGAGACCGCGACGGCCGCCCCCACTTTCGATCCCTCCGAGCCTCCTCCCGCCGCCGTCGCCCGGTGCGAGGCCGGGGCCGACGCCGATGCTTGCATCGTCCAGGCCCTCGATCAGCGGGAGGGTTTGCGCGCGGCCGAGCGCCAGCGCCTGATCGAGGCGCATCGGGCTCTTGGCAACGAAGCGCGGATGCTCGATCAGATGGAAGCGTTCCTCGCGGACTACCCGCGCGACCGTCGCGGCAACGGCTACCGCATGGCGCTGCGCCAGGCCGGCCGGCTCTGAGGTCGCTCAGGGCGGCGTGCCCGGCGCGACGGTGGGCGGCACGCCAAACCACTGCTCCAGCGTCTCGCCCGTGTCGGTGCGGAAGCTCGACACGGGTGTTGTAGAGAGACCGGAGGCGTAGAGGTTGTAGTCGACGGTGACCTCGAGCGTGCCGTCTTCGCCCCGCGTCACCTCCCCGATGGTCGTGCCTCGGCCGGGAACGTGGAGCCCGAGACTGCCCTGCGAGCTCAGCTCGATCGTCTCTCCGGTGGGCGCGCTGAAGGTCACCTCGAGGTCCTCTCGGGAAGCGCGCCAATACACCACACCTGTTGGCGTCGACGGGTCGGGCGGAATGTGGAGGGCGTCGGCCAGCCGCAGCGCCGTCATGAGCTCGTCGGCTCGCCCGATCAAACACGCCTCGAGCGCATCAGCCCCGGCCGCGGGCACCACCGACGGGTCGAGGTAGACCTGGAAGCCGTCGACAGACGCGTCACCGTCGATGCGATAGGCGGGTGTGTGCGCCTCCGGAAGGAAATCGCGGAATCCCCCGAGGGTCACCGGCACGTCGGCACCGATCGGCGGGTACCGGAGAAAGGCTTCGTTTCGATACACACCCTCGAGCCAGTTGGTGGTCGTGCGGAGATTGACGACCTCGACGCGGCCCCCCGACGGGCACGGCAGCTCGGCGACGACCGTCTCGACCGGCTCTTCGAGCTCGGCGATGCACGCGGTCATCTTCCAGTAGGCGAAGATGCCGAGGCCCCCGCAGGTGACGATCACCACCAGGAGCGCGACGCCGACGGCGATCAGAATCTTGCGGGTCGAATCCTTCAAGAGCCGCCGAACGATACCTCGACTATGCTCTCGCCGTGACCTTCTCCGTCCACGCACTCCGTTCGGTACGCATCGCGAACAGCTGGCTGCTCTGCGACGAACGCGGCCGCCACTTCCTGATCGACACCGGTCACCGCGCCGAGCGGCGCGGGCTAATCGCCGATCTCCGGCGCGCCGGGGTCCGCGAGCCGGGCGACCTGACGGCCATCCTGCTCACCCACCGTCACTCCGATCACGCGGGCAACGCGGCCTTCTTGAGGGACCGCTTCCGCTGCCCGGTGGTGGCGCATCCCGACGACGCCGCGATCCTCGAAGAGTCGGCCCCGCGCACGCCCCTCGCCGGACGCGGGGCGCCACACGTGCACGGCCTGTTGTGCATGATTGAGGATCGCTACCCGGCGCTCTCGAAGGTCGATGCGTCCTTCGAGGAGAGCGAGGGCGAGTGGGGATTCGTCTCGCACGAGGTCGCCGGGCACACCGAAGGCTCGGTGCTGATCCTCCACGAGCCGAGCGGCTCACTCTTCTCGGGCGACGCGATCCTCGCGGGCTTTCCGGTGCAACGCTTCCGCGTGAGCCTCAAGCTCGCGGTGCCGGAGTACAGCCTCGACGTGGCGGCCTGCCACCGCGCCGTGAAGACCTTCCTCCGCGAGGGCCCGGAGGTCCGCACGCTGTGTGCCGGTCATGGGCCGATCATTCGCGAGGGCGTCTCGCGTCGCCTCGCGACCCTCGCGCAGCCGTGACTCAGCGCACCGCTTCGACCACGTACTCGCGCCGCTTGCCGGCGATGGTGAGCACGAAGTCGTCCCCCTCGTACTTGCCGAGGAGCTGACGGCCGACCGGAGAGCCCGAGGTCACCACCCGCACCTTCGCGCCGCCGACCTCGACCTCCCGCCCGCCGCCGATCGGCACGAGGAACATCCGCTCCACGCGCCCGCCATCGATCTCCACGTCCACCAGCGCCGAGATCCCGATGGGGTCGTCCGGGCCGAACTCGCGCAGCTCTATGAAGCGCAGACGGGTGATCGTCTCGTTCATCTCCTCGACGCGCTTCGCCTGACCGCGGGCCAGATACGACGCTTCGAGGGCGCGGGTGTCCTTGTCGTTTTCCGGCTTCGCTTCCTCGTGAGTCGCGCCTTCGTAGGTCGCGGTGGCGGAAGCGAGGAGCGACGCCACCTCCGCTTCGAGGCTCGCGAGGACGGCGTCGAGGATGGCGCGTTTGTCGCTCAACGCGCCGATCGTACCCGGCGCCGAGCGAGTTTCGAGCGCTTTCAGAGCCTACGCGACGAGAAGAGCTGACAGGACGAGTCGCGGGTGGGCATGCCCTCGACGTCACCGGCGTCGGCGGCGTCCATGCTGACCCCGCCGAAGCGCAGCGGGCTGTTGGTATAAGCGAGGAAGACGCACATCTCCTGGTCACCGATGCCGTAACCGACGGTTTCATCGCGGGGATTGTCGTAACCACAGACCATGCGAACCCCGGTCGCGCCCGTCACCTCGATCGGTGGATCGAAGCTCTTGCCGAGCCAGTCGCCCACCGCCGCATCGACTTCGTAGAGCACCTCGCCGTCTCGCTCACCGCCGACGAGCTCGAGACGGAAGTAGTTGCCCAGCTCGTGATAGTGCGGGAGCACGTAGTAGATCTCGAAGTCGGGCCCGTGGCCGAACTCGCGCTGGTAGGTCTCGTCGAGATCGCACTCCATCCGATGGCGTGACTCGATGCGTGGCGCGATGGCGAGGTGGTTGTTGGTAAAGCTCATCGCCGAAAGGACGGTGGTGACCTCTTCTTCGGGGATGGTGTCGATGTCGAAGCGGATCTGCGTGTCCACCGCAGAGGGCGTCGCGTTGAGCAGATGCAGACCGCCGACGATCACCGAATTCGCGGGGACCAACACCGCCGCCCCCGGCACGAACTGCTGCACCTCCGCCAGCGCCTGGGTCGACTGCGCGAAGAAGACGCCGCCCACCAGGCCGGCGACGGCTTCGTCGTAGCCGCGGTCGCGACAGGTCCAGGTTCCGTCCTCCCCGCGGAACGCGCTCGGCGGAACCGCGAACCAGTTCGAGTGATGGAAGGCGCCTCCGTTGTCTTCGCTGACGCGGCTCACGTAGATCGGCTGGTCGTTGCCGACGGTCCAGCTCTGGCACTGGTCGGCGATCTCCTGACCGGCCATCACCGTGAAGCCGGGGAAGGTGTGCGACAGGGTGCCGCTCGCCGGATCAGGCGCCGGCGTGTCGGTGGGATTGCTACAAGCGGCGACGAAGAAGGCCAAGAGGACCGGAAGTACGCGCATTCTGTATCTCCAGAACGGCCGGAATAGCACTTCGGGGTCGACGTGGTTGGGAGATCTCTCACCGCACATCCAGGTAGTCTGCAGGGTGTGGGGGCCCTTTTCATCCTGCTCGCCCTTTCGCTTTCGGCGTGCGGGGACGACGTGAGCCCGATGGACACAGGGCGCGACGCCCGCGATGGTGCCGCCGACAGCGCCCTCGACGCCGACGCAACCGCCCCTTTCACCCTCGCCGCGCCCGCGCCCCCGCAGCTGACGCCCTGCCCGGCCGGTTGGCGCGAGACCTCCGAGGGCGGCCCGGCGATCTGCGAGCCCTACCCGATGGGACTCGAGGATTGCCCTTTGCCCGAGGCCCACTTTCCCGGCGGCGATGGATGCGTGAGCGTCACCTCCGCATGCCCCAGCGACGGGTGGCCGACCGACGTGCCCGAGACCGCCGTCGTCTTTCTCCGCGCTGACGCCGACCCGGGAGGCGACGGCAGCCAGGACGCGCCGTTTCGCACACTCGCCGAGGCCGTCGCGGCGACTCCGGATGGTGGAGCCGTCGCCATCGCCCCCGGCGCCTACGAGGCGACGCTGATCGACCGCGACGTCTCGCTGCGCGGCGCCTGCGCCGAGGTCGTGCTTTCGGGCACGGATCGCGAGCCCGCGCTCAGCTTCGAAAACACCCACGCCATCGTGGACAACCTCCGCATCACCAGCGCCGGGACGGGGCTGAACGCGATCGCGAGCACCCTCGAGGTCCATCGCGTCGTCTTCGACGACATCGGCGGAACCGGCCTGTCGACGACCGGAGGCACGACCCAAGTCAGCCGCTTGAGGCTCCACGACGTCGCCGGCACCGCGTTCTACGTGGCGCCTTCCGCCGTGCTCATGGGCAACGAGGTGGCGTGCACCGGCGCGGTGCACACCGCCCTGAGCTCTGCCGGCACCATCGAGCTCGCCGACATCGTGGTCGCGACGCGCAGCGACGACCCGGAGGTCTTCGTCGGCAACACGGGCAGCAACACCACCCTCGAGCGCCTGGCGGTCGTGGGCGATGGGACGATGTTGGCGCTGCTGGGCAGCGTGCTCACCCTTCGTGACGCGGCCATCGAGGGCTCACCGAGGTCCTCAACCATGCTCTCCGGCGCCCTTCTCGCCTTCAATGGCTCCGAGATCACGCTGGAGAGGACCAGCCACCGGCGGATCTGGTCCTTCGCCATGGCCGCGGCGGATCCGGGGAGCACGTTGCACGCGACCGACGTCATCATTCGGGCCGAAGCGCCTGGCGCCGTTCACGACGGCATCGAGATCGGGCAAGGCGCGACCGCGGTGCTCACGCGGGTGCGGTTGGAGGGTGTACGGACGGCCGCCGTGCTGGCGACCGACGAGGGCTCGAGCGTGACGGCCGAGGATCTGGTCGTGCGCGACACACAGCCGGACGCGACCGGCGTCTACGGTCGGGCGCTCCAGATCCAGCGCGACGCCACCTTCACCGGCCGGCGCATCGAGGTGGCGGGGAGTCACGAGGTCGCGGTCGTCGCTGCCGCCGGCGCGACCGTGACCCTCGAGGAGATCCTGGTGGAGGGAACGCTGGGTCGAAGCTGTGGCGTGGATTGCGAGGCGACGGGGATCGGGATGGGCGCATACCTCGGCGGGCACCTCCTGGCGACGCGCTTCCAGTTGAGCGGCAATGCGCTGGTCGGCGCGCAGGTCGCCGTGGACGGCGAGCTCGACCTGCACGACGGGCTCGTGAGCGACAACCCGGTGGGCGTGAACGTCCAGGTGCCCGGTTACGACGTCGGGCGGCTCATGGACGAGGTTCGCTTCAGCAACAACGGCGTCAACCTCGACTCGGCGGAGCTGCCGGTGCCAGCGGCGACGGCGGGACTCTGAATGGGCGCCGGAACGCGGTACCATTCACATAGGTTGTCCCCCCGCCTCCGCACTCTCTTCACCTTCGCCTTGGTGCTCTCCTCGGGCTGCGGGCTGGTGCTCGAGGTGGACGGGCGAGCGGATGGATCGGCGACCGATGTGGCGACGAATGACGTGACCGCCGTCGACGCGCGCACGCCGGACGCAGACTTGGACGCCGCGCCGCCGGTCATGGATCGGGTGATGGTCTACGAGATGAATCCCGGCATGGGTACGTGCCCGGACGGCGCCGACTACACGACGGAGATCGACGGCTGCATTTTCTATCGGCAGGGCATCCAGACGGTGTCGGTGCCGGTGACGACGGTCGCCGAGTACACGGAGGTCTGGGGGCGCGCCCGCGGGCGCCAGCAGATCACGCCCGACGCTTTCGCGCCCTACTTCGGAACGATGGCGACCCTCGACGATGTCTACGTCGACGGGATCTCGATCACCACCGGGACGACGACACGCCAGCACGTCTACACGCTGGGCGCCGGACTGCACGTGCAGGAGGGCTCGGGCAACGCCTGCCCCTGCGACGGGGGGCGCGGCGCTCCCCCGTTCATCGGCGAGGACTGGACCTGCGAGACCGGGAACAACATGGCCATGTACGACTTCGATCCCGACTTCGAGCCGGACGTCCTCTGGGACGACGACTCTTTGGGAGGCAGCGCGTGTACGCCCCTCGGTCCCGGGGGCGAATTCCACGTCACCCTCGCCTCCCCGGCCAGCGGGCCCCTGGAGATCCGCTTCATGAAGGACACGAGCGACGACGCTTACGCGGTCACCGAGCTCGTCCTCTGGGTTCGCTGAGCTGTAACGCGAGGGGGACAACGCTGCTCCGAAGGCGGAATCCGGAACGCTCCGAGCTCCATTTGGACCCGGAGCCGAGAGAAGATCATTGATGATTCTTTGGGCCTGGGCCTTGCAGTTCCTCGTCTCACCATGTCCTCCCGAGCCGCCGCCTACACGCCGCCGCCCCCGACGAAGCTCACCTCCTCCCCTGGTCGCTCCTCCCACGTCCGCGTACGGCCGACCGCTGCCGCCACCAGCGCCAAGGTCCCCGCCGCCCCGCGGCTCCCGCGGGAGAGTCGGCAGCAGGTTGCCCCGACCCGGCGCACGCTTAAGAGCCCCGCGACCAGCTCCGTGGCCAAGCGGCCCATCGCCCCGCCCCGCGCCAGTCTTCCGCCCCGCGCCAGTCTTCCGCCGCCCGCCTCGGCTGCCCGCGCTCTGCTGTCGAAAGCGCCGCCGGCGCCCAAGAACGCGACCGAGGGGGTGCACGACACGATCGAGATGGATCCCTTCGAGGTCGAGGAGCACACCGAGCAGGTGCCGGTGCCCGAGCTCGTCGTCGCCGAGACGCACCGCAAGCTCGCGGCGCGCGAGAAGCGTCAGCGCAAGCTGGCCCGCGCGCGTGTGAGCGCGAAGAAGGCGAAGACGAAGCCGAAGAAGGTGGCGAGCCAGACCAGCCAGAGCCCGGCGAGCCAGATCGCCGGCGAGAAGAGCGGCATTCGCAAAAAGGTCGCGCGCCGTTCCGAGGCTGCGCCCGCGCGCAAGAGCGTGCCGCCGCCCGCGCGCAAGAGCGTGCCGCCGCCCGTTCCCTCCGTCGCCAAGAAGCGCAAGAGCGCGCCGCCGCCGATCCCCGCGCGGGCGAAGAGCGCTCCTCCGCCGCCCCCGAAGAAGAGCGTCGCGCCCCCGCCGCCACGGGCATCGCTGGCCAGCGTCGCGCCGGCACCCGCACCCAAGCTCGCGAAGGTGCTCCACATCCCGAGCCGCGAGCCGACGCAGCAGTTCCAGCTTCCCAAGCGGGAAGCGAGCACCGCCGCGCCGGTCATTCCGCTCTCGCGCGTCGCGCCGAACGATATCGCCGTACCGCTCGTGCCGACCGCGCCCATGCCCCTGACGCAGTCGCGTTCCGCGGCTCCGGTGAGCTACGCCGCGTTCGCGCCCGCAGGAGATACCCAGCAAATCCTTCTGTCGGCCCCCGCGCCCTTCGTGGGCGAGGACCCGGACGAGGATCTCCTCGCGCCCTACACGAGCTCGCCCCTCCGCGCCCTGTCGAAGGCCATCAGCACCTTCTTCGACGACTGAGCCGACGCATCAGTCACCGCTCGCCGCCGAGCGGTGTCAGACTCGTCGCGTGGGACTCTTCCACATCACGACGCGTGACGCGTGGACGCGCGCGCAGGCCGAAGGCGTCTACCGCACCCCTTCACTCGACAAAGAGGGCTTCATCCACCTCTCGGGCGACCGCCAGTGGCTCGCCACCGCCAACCGCTTCTACGGTGGCCAGCGCGATCTCGTGCTGCTCTCCATCCGCGCGGACCGCCTCGGCGCGGATGCCATCCGCTTCGAGCCGGGCGTTCCGCCCACGCCCAGCGGCGAGCACTTTCCCCACCTCTACGGTTCGCTCCCGCTCGACGCCGTCGTCGAGGTGCACGATCTCCCGGTCGACGACGACACCGGCGCGATCGGCATCCCACCAGGGCTCCTGCCGTGGCGCCACTTCTTCGAGCCACCGTGACGTCGGATTCGAGCGTCGGATCGCCGCAATCGCGTCGAGCGCAGGGACCATTCAGGGTCGACGTCACTGCCGACCGGGCACGTCCTACGCGCGCTTTTTGGCGAGGCGCGCGGCGCGTCTCTCGCGTGCGGCTTCCACGCGCTTCCGCTCCTCCTCCGTCTCCGGCGCGAGGGGCGGTGCCGGCACCGGGCGGCCTTCCTCGTCGCGATTGACGAAAGTCAGAAGGGCATCGGCGCAGAGGGTCCGCGCCCGGGTCGCGATGTCCTCGCGCTCGACCCGCACTTCGACCTCGAGCGAAGTGCGGAAGGCGGCGTTGACCCGGGCCGTCAATCGGACGACGTCACCGACCCGCAGAGGCGCCAGGAATTGCATGTCGTCGATGGCCGCGGTGACCGCGACGCGGCCGCAGTGGCGCTGGGCGGCGATGGCGCCGCAGACGTCGATCCACGACAGGACGACGCCGCCGAAGGCCGTGCCGAGCGCGTTGGCGTGCTGCGGCAACAGGATTTCGCTCATCTCGGTGAAGGAGAGGCGCGGAGGGCGGGCAGACGCTTCATCCATGGGCCGGCCATGCTACACCAGCCCGCGATGGGCCGGACCTTCATCGAAAAGGAGCTGCGCTTCGAGGCAGCGCATCGCCTCCCTCACCTCCCCGAGGATCACAAGTGTCATCGACTGCACGGACACAGCTTCCGCGTGACGGTGCGGGTCGAAGGGCCCATCGATTCGAAGCTCGGTTGGGTCGTGGACTTCGCCGACGTCGCGGCCGCGTGGAAGCCGCTCCACGAGCTGCTCGACCATCGCTACCTCAACGAGGTCGAGGGCCTCGAGAACCCGACGAGCGAAAACCTCGCGCGCTTCATCGCCGAGCGACTCGACGTCCCGTCGCCAGCGCGCCTGGTCTCGGTGACCGTGCACGAGACCTGCGCGTCGCGCTGCGTTTACGAGCTCTGACTTGTCGCCCCACCCGGGTCGTGGGGTAGGCTCTCGACAGGGGGATGGAGGTCTTCGACATTCGGGTCCTCGGCTTCGAGGCTGGTGCTGGCGACCCGGTGGGAGAGCTGGCGCGCGTCTTCGGGATCGACACGCGCACCGCCGAGAAGATCGTTCGTCGCGCGCCGGTGGTGGTGAAGCGCAACGTCGACGAGCACACCGCCGAGCGCTTCTTCAACCACCTACGCAGTATCGGCGCCCAGGTTCGACTCGAAAAGCGCGTCGTCCCGTCCATGCGTCCGCCCGCGGCGTCGTCGCCTCCCTCCGGGGCAGGCCCGGCACCGATGGAGCCCATCCTCGCGCCGCCCGATCCCAGCTTCCTCACGCCTCACGCGTCCTCGCCGCCCGCCGCCTTCGAGCTCGCCGCCGAAGATCCGCTGACCATCGAGTCCCTCCCAGTGCCGGACTTCGACGCCGTCGGTCTCGACACGGCCCGATACGACTCGGCCCGCCCGCCGTCCATGGCGCCGGCGGCGGCCCCGACCGATCCGCCCGTCACCCCGAAGGAGGACGAGGGCGATGAGCTGCGCCCCCTCCTCCCCCGGCTGCTCGGCGCGTTCAGCTATCCGTTTCAGAAGTCGGCACCGGCGATCTTCCTCGGCGTCGTACTGGTGGCGACCCTGGCCAGCATCATCCCGATCGTCGGCTTCTTCCTCTGGTTGGGCGTGCAAGCGATCTTCTTCTTCCGCGTCATCCAGGACAGCGGCGAAGGAGAAGATGAGCTGCCGCGCGGCGGGGAGTTCGTCGACCTCTTCGACCTCCTCGTCCCCAGCTTTCGCTTCTTCGTCGCTCTCGCCGTTCCCTTCGTCCCGGCGATCCTCGGCGCCTATGTCATCGGCGCCAACAGCCCCGCGGTCATCCCCATCACCGGGCTTCTACTTCTGTTGGGGCTCGCCTACATGCCCGCGTCGGTGATGGTTGCGAGCCTCACCGGTGGATGCCTGGGCCCCCTCAACCCGGTGGCAGGCGTGCTCATCATGACGCGCGTCCCCGGTCCCTACATCCTGACCACCCTCGCCGTGGGCGTGGTGATGATCATTCACTCGGCGACGATGGCAGGGGTCTTCATGGTGACCAAGCCCATCCTGATTCCCTTCCTGCCGGGCCTCATCCGAAGCTGCGTCGCCCTGATCCTGCCGACCATCGCCTGTCGAATGCTCGGCATCTTCCTGCACCAGTACCGTCACGAGCTCGGGCTCGGGCTCGGCTGAAGAGCGGATCAGGCGTCGGCGACGACGGTGGCGGCCATGCGCGCGGGGTCGATCCCGAGCGTGGCCAGGGCGGCAGACCAGCGATCCTCGACCGGCGTTCGGAAGACGAGCTTCGGGTCGAGGTCGACAGCGATCCAGCTGCCTTCGCGGATCTCCTGGTCGAGCTGCCCAGGCCCCCACCCAGCATAGCCGAGCATCATCAGATAGCTGTCCGGTCCGTCGCCCCGCGCGATCTCCTCGAGCACCTCGAGGTTCGCGCTGACGCCCAGCTCCGGGGTCAGGGAGAGCACGCCCTCCGACGGGTGCGCGACGGTCTTCTGATCGAAGATGACCCAACCGGTCTCCGGCGAGACCGGCCCGCCGAGCATCACTGGCTCCTCACCGAAGTTCGGCACGTCGACGTCGATGCCGATCTGATCGAGGAGCGAGCCCAGCTCGATGTCCGCCGGCTTGTTGATGACGAAACCGAGCGAGCCGTCATCACGGTGATCGACGAGGAGCACCACGGTATGGTTGAAGAACGGGCACGTGAGAGACGGCGCCGCAACCAGGAAACAGGGAGCGATCTCGGACTCCACGTCCCAAGCTTGCCACCATATCCCCAGGAGCGGTAGGCAGAGCGTTCGAGGCCATGTCATCGATCTCGAAAAGGGCGACCATCGCGGCACGCGGCCTGGCGATCGCCGGTAGCACGGCGGCCAGGCTCGGGCGCTGCGAGATCATCCTGCGTTTCACGCCGCCGGATGAAAGGGAGGCGCTCTTCCAACGCCACCTGAAGCGATGGGCTGCCGCCCAGCTGCGCCTGATGGGGATCGATCTTCGGGCCGAAGGGGACGTTCCTGTCGCGACCGTGGGACGGCTGGTGGTCTCGAGCCACCGGAGCGCGGTCGACATCCTGGTCGCCACCGCGCTCTTCGGCGGTCGGATCCTGAGCCGTGGGGACATCGCGGACTGGCCGGTGGCGGGACGACTCGCGCAACGAACGGGAACGATCTTCGTCGACCGGGAGAGCCGGTCGAGCGGCGCCTCCGCCATCCGGCAGATCCGGAGCGCGCTCAAGGACGGGCACACGGTCACTGTCTTTCCGGAGGGCACCACCTACCCGGGCGACGAGGTCCGCCCCTTCAAGCCGGGGGTCTTCGCCGCGACGAGCGGCCTCGATGTCGAGATTGTCCCGATGGGGATTGCTTATCCGCCTGGCGTCGAATACTTCGAGGAGTCCTTCGCGTCGCACCTCGGTCGTGTCGCCGCCCGTCGCCGAACGCCCGTCGGAGCCGCCGTCGGGGAGCCCCGCCGGGTCGCGCGTCGAAGGGCGAGCGCGCTCGCCGCATCGCTCCAGGAAGAGGTCCAGACGCTGACCCACGAGGCCCGTCGCCTCATCGACGCCGGCTGACGCGTCGGCTTCGACGCGAGTGTTCTTTCCTCCGGCCCAGGGTGGCGTTAGCTTTCGCCGATGCTCGAACGGCTCGGCGACGTTCAGCTCGCGCTTCGCGACGAAGAGCTCACGGGCTGGCTCCTCGTGAGCATGGGCGGCGTGAACCCGATCGCCGAGCGCCTGCTCTCGGTCGACCGCTCCCTGTGCCGGCGCCGGTGGTTCTACTGGATCCCCGCCGACGGCATCCCCGTGCTCCTCGCGCATCGCGCCGAGGTGGAGCGCTTCCCGAGCCTGCCTGGTGAGGTCCTCGCCTTTCGCAGCTGGCCCGAGCTCCGCAGAGGTCTCGAGCGCACCCTGCCCGCCCGGGGAATCGTCGCGATGGAGCATTCACCGATGGGCCTCGACGCGGATCTCGGTCGCGTGGACGCGGGCACGATCGCGCTGGTCCAGAGCTACGGCCCGCACGTGGTCTCCTCCGAAGCGCTGACGCGCCGGCTCATGGCGCGGTGGTCCGACGAGGAGCTTCGCAGTCATCACGAGAGCGCCGACGCGCTCGCCGCTCTCCTCGAGGCGAGCTTCCTCTGGCTCGCCTCCGCCATCGCCGATGGACAGCCGCCCACCGAGCGCCGGTTGATCGCACGCATCGACGAGCTCGCCGCCGCGCACGACCTCACCCTCGTCCAGCCGGCGCGCGTCGCGAGCGGTCCGAACACCAGCGACCCGACTCATGTCCCCACGGACGCCACCGATTGGCCGCTCCGCCGAGGCGACCTCGTCTCCATCACCGTGGTGGGCCGCGCAGGAGGGGGCGCGGCCGCGGAGATCGGGCAGGTCGCCTTCGTCGGCACACAGGTGCCGCCGGAGCTCGCGGACGCGTACGCGCTGACGGCCAGCGCGATCCGCGAGGCGATCGCCCTGGTGGCGTCACGGACCGAAGCGGGCAGGCGGCTCCTCGGCTTCGAGGTCGATCGCAAGACGCGCGACGTCTTCGCCAGCGGCGGTGCGAAGGATCGCGTGCTTCATCGCGCCGGCCACGGGCTGACCCCGGATGGACAGGTCGCGCCAGGCACCCAGCTCGATGGGCTCGAAATGCACGACACGCGGCCGGTCGAGCCCGGGTACCTCTTCGTGCTCCATCCAGGCATCTACCAGGCCGAATGGGGGATGCGCCTCACGACCTGCTTCCACCTGGGCCGCGACGGCACCTTGCGAGTTTCTTACGAGATCCCCAAGGAGCTCCGGCGCCTCTGAATACCCGGCCCGCCGCCTCCGTAGAACGGACATCAGCCCATGAAAGGGCAAAACCGATGATTTCGAAGATCACCCCCACCCTCTTGCTCTCGGCCGTGCTCCTGACGGGGCTCTCCGGCTGCTACTACTACGACTGCCCGGCCACTGCTTCGACGGTCTATTACCAGGACCCCGCCTACGTGAAGGTGGAGTCGCCGCCCCCGGCCGTGCACGCCGCGGTGAGCGTGCGTCCGCCTCAGCCCAACGCGAACGCGGTGTGGGTCGGCGGCCACTACGTCTGGCGTGGAAGCTGGGTCTGGGTGGACGGGCACTGGGAGACGCCCCGGCCGGGCTACGTGTGGACCGCGCCGGCAGTCGTGCAGGTCGACGGCGGATTCCACTACCACCCGGGTTACTGGCGGCCGCGCAGCACCGAGCCGGCGCCGGTCTACCGGCAGCCGGGGAACGTGAGGGTGAGCGTGCAGCCCGCCGCCACCGCTCGAACCGTGGTGCAGGGCGGCGGCACTCAGACCGTGACCGTGCAGGGCGGAGGCACGACGCAAGGCACCGCCACCGTGCAGGGCGGTGACACCGGTACGGTCCGCGTGCAGGGTCGACCGTCGAGCACCGTCACCGTGCAGGGCGGCACCCGCACCACCGCGACCCCCGGCACCGCACGGCGCACCGTCACCGTGCAGGGCAGCACCCGCACCACCGCGACTCCCGGCACCGCCCGGCCCACCGTCACCGTGCAGGGCGGAACCCGCACCACCGCGACCCCCGGCACCGCCAACGCCACGGTCCGCGGCGGCGTGCGCACCAACACCCCGCCGACCGTGCGGCAGCCGAGCACCGGCGTGCGTGTTCAGACGCCGACCGATGCGACGCGCGGCCCGAGCACCGCCGTTCGCACGCCCACCACACCGACCAACCGGCCGACCACGACCGTGACGGGCGGCGTGCGCGCGGGCTCTCCCGGGACCGTCACCGTGAACGCGGGCGGCACCCGACAGGGCAGCACCGGCACGGTGGCCCTCACCTGCCGGGCGAACACCGAGCGGGCACCGCGCGGCGGCTACATCACGCTCAGCGGAACCGGCTTCGGTCGCGGCGCCACCGTCATGATCGGCGGCAACATCGCGGCCGTGTCGCAGGCGCGGGACGGACAGGTCCGCGCCCAGGTGCCCCGCAACAGCAGCGGCGGCGCGGTGACAATCCGCGACGGAAACCGCACCGCGCGCTGCGGAAACCTGACGATCGTCGGCCGCTGAGGTGCCTCCATCCCCGGTCGGCGGCTCTCGATTGAGGCCGCCGACCCGGCGTGATACCCCGGGCGCCTGATGAGCGAAAAAGAGATCGAGCGCGTCGCGGTTCTCGGCGCGGGAACCATGGGTCACGGCATCGCGCAGGTCGCGGCGACTGCCGGAATGACGGTCGTGATCCGCGATGTGGCCGAGAGCTTCTTGGATGATGCCAGGAGCAAGGTCGAAAAGAGCCTCGCCAAGCTGGTCGACAAGGGGAAGGTCGAGGCGAGCGCCCGCGACGAAGCGCTCGCGCGGATCTCCACCACCACCGACCTCGGCGAAGCCGCCGAAGGCGCGGATCTCGTGGTCGAAGCGATCCCCGAGCGGATGGAGCTCAAGCTCGAGACCTTTCGAGAGCTCGATCGCCTCGCGCCGCCGCACGCGCTCCTCGGAACGAACACCTCGTCGCTCAGCGTCACGGAGATCGCGGGCGCGGTGGCGGATCCGGGACGCGTGATCGGCCTGCACTTCTTCAATCCGGTGCCGCTGATGAAGCTCCTCGAGATCATCCGGGGCCTGCGCACCAGCGACGACGCCATCGCGCGCGCGCGCGGCTTCGCGGAGCGCATCGGCAAGACGGCGATCGTCGTCAAGGACTGGCCGGGCTTCGCCACCAGCCGTCTGGGCGTGGCGCTCGGCGCCGAGGCGATCCGCATGGTCGAGGAGGGCGTCGCCAGCCCGGAGGACATCGACACCGCGATGGAGCTCGGCTACCGCCACCCGATGGGCCCGCTCAAGCTCGGCGACCTGGTGGGCCTCGACGTCCGGCTCGCCATCCTCGAGCACCTGCACGCGGAGCTCGGCGAGCAGTTCAGGCCGCCGACCCTGCTCCGCCAGATGGTTCGGGCCGGTAAGCTGGGTCGCAAGAGCGGCGAGGGTTTCTACAAGTACGACTGAGGGGAGACGAGATGAGCGAAGACGACAAGAAGAGCGGCGACAAGGTCCGGGCCCAGGTGGACGACGTGCTGGACGAGCTCCACCGGATGGCGGACGAGATCCGGTTGAAGGTCCACCTCGGCTCGATGGACGCCAAGGACGAGTGGAAGGAGGTCGAGCCGAAGCTCCACGACCTCCAAAAAGAAGCGGATCGCGTCGTCGGCCGCACCACCGAGGAGCTGAAGGACCTGGGCCAGGATTTGAAGGCCCGCTTCAAGAAGCTCAAGGAAGACCTGGGCGCCTGATCCGCCCCGCCGTGCCCACGCCCGTGTTCCATCGAGGCCGATGACGCGCGTCCTGGTGGTCGGCCTCGACTGCGTTCCGCCCGCGCTCGCCTTCGATTGCTTCGCCGACGCGATGCCGAACCTGAGCGCGCTGCGCGCGCGCGGCACCTGGGGGCCGCTCCGCTCCAGCGTGCCACCGATCACCGTGCCAGCGTGGACCTGCATGGTGAGCGGGCGCGATCCCGGCGAGCTCGGGCTCTACGGGTTTCGCAACCGGCGGCCGCGCAGCTACGCGCTCGCGCTGCCGACCTCGGCCGACGTCCGCGTCAAGCGCGTGTGGGATCTCCTCGGGGAGGCGGGCAAGAAGGTCGCCGCGCTCTTCGTTCCCCTCACCTACCCGCCGACGCCCGTGCGCGGTGTGATGGCGTCGTGCTTCCTGACGCCGAGCGCCGAGGACGATTGGACGTTCCCGAAGGCACTGGCCGCCGAGCTCGAGGAGCGCTTCGGTGCCTATCGGATGGACGTCGCCGACTACCGGAGCGACGAGGCGGAGCGGATTGTCGAAGAGCTGTACGCCATGGGCGAGCAGCACTTCGCCATCGCGCGCCACGTCTGGGAGACGCGCGCCCCCGACTTCATGATGATGGTCGAGATGGGGCCCGACCGCTTCCATCACGCGTTCTACCCGCACCTCGACCCGGCGCATCCGCGGCACGATCCCGATCATCCGATGGTCGGCGCGGGCCGCCGCTACTACGCCTTCTTGGACGCGAAGCTGGGTGAGCTCCTCGAGGTCGTGGGCGACGACACCGCGGTGATGGTGGTGAGCGATCACGGCGCCCGTCCCCTCGAGGGCGGCATCGCCATCAACGAGGTGCTTCGGCGCGAGGGGTGGCTCACCCTGAAGTCGGCGCCTTCGGAGCCGGTGGCGCTGACGCCGGAGCTCGTCGATTGGTCCCGCACGCGCGCCTGGGGCGAAGGGGGCTACTACGCGCGGATCTTCCTGAACGTGGCGGGGCGCGAGGCGAAAGGCGTGCTTCCGCCACAGGAGATGGACGCCGCCAAAGGCGCGCTGACCCAGCTCGTCTCGGGGCTCGAGCGGCCCGACGGATCGCCTCTCGGGGCGGTGGTGCATCGCCCGGAGCGATCGTTTCGACAGGCGCGCGGGACGCCGCCGGACCTCATGGTCTTTTTTGGTGACCTCGCCTATCGGTCCAGCGGCCGGGTGGGGCTCGGCGGGATCCACACCCAAGGCGAGGACCTGGGCCCCGACGGATGCAACCACGACTGGGACGGAATCTTTGTGCTTTCGGGGGCTGACGCGCCGGCGCGTGGCGAGGTCGCCGGGCTCGCCATCTACGACGTGGCCCGCACCATCCTCGGCCTCGCCGACGTGGAGGCCGCACCGTCGCTTCTGGGTCGTGACCGCAGTCGGTGACATCGCCAGGCTCGCGAGATTGTTCGATACTTGAGCGCTCGGCGACTTGATTGTTACGGTGCGTCACCTACGGAGGACACCAGACATGCGAGCACTTTCTTTCCTCTTCCTCTCAGCGGCCCTCGTCATGGGCACGGGCTGCGGTGACGATGGCGGCGGCGGCGACACCAGCACGGGTGATACCGGCACGGCCGACACCGGCGGTGGCGGCGACACCGGCACCGGCGACACCGGCACCATGGACACCGGTACGGGCGGTGACACCGGCACGATGGGTGACGGCGGCGGTGACGGCGGCGGCGGTGACGGCGGCGGCGGTGACGGCGGCGGCGGTGACGGCGGCGGCGGTGACGGCGGCGGCGGTGACGGCGGCAGCGCCTCGGCAGCGGCCATGGCGTTCTGCACTGGTTACGAGGCCGCCTGCGGCTACGCGATGATGCCGACTCGTTTCAACGACGAGGCGGCCTGCCTCAGCTTCTACGACATGGGCAGCATGGACTGCACGACGTGCCTCTCCACGCACCTCACCGCAGCGGCGACCGATGCCGCCGCCGAGTGCCCCAACGCCACGGGTCGGGGCGACTGCGAGACGGCTTGCACACCTTGAGCTGAGTCGGACTCGACGCGCGCAAGACGCCGCCGGCTTTCGCTGGCGGCGTTTTCGCGTTTGGGCCCCGACGCGCTAGCGCCGGAGTCGTCGAAGCGCTCGACGAACCCGTGGATACGCTCACCGGACAGACGGCGGTCTACGCCGAGATCGCAGTGCTCCGCTTCTTTCGGAGACAGCGCGAGGGATCCGTCTCGGAGGAATGAGCCGGCCCCGCCAGCGCTGGATCATCGACGACGACGGCGGCGACCCCAGAAGGCCCAACCGAGGAGCAGACACAGCCACCAGGAGGGCGCGCTCGAGCCGCCCGGCGTGGTGCAACCGCAGCCCCCGTCCTCGGGCATGGTGCCCGCGTCGCCGCCATCGAAACCGGCGTCGGCCATCGCGCCGTCCCCGCCTGCATCACTGCCAGCGTCGGCATCGGCGCCTGCATCGCTGCCGGCGTCGCCCGCGTCCCCGGCGTCTGCGCCCGCGTCGGCCACCCCACCGTCACGCGCGCAGCCGATGATGGCGTCGTTCGTGCAGCCCGCGGTGGCGGTGTCGCAGCTGTCGAGTGTGCACTCGTCGCCGTCGTCACAGTCGGCGTCGGTCGTGCAGCAGCCGGCGATGGCGTCGTTGGCGCAGGTCATGTCCATGCTGCAGGTGTCGAGGGTGCAGGTGTTGCCGTCGCCGCAATCGCCGTCGGCGACGCAGCAGCCCATGATGTCGGCGTTGGTGCAGGAGCCGGTGGTGACATCACAGGTGTCGGCGGTGCACGGGTTCGTGTCGTCGCAGTCGGCGTCCGCCATGCAGCAGCCGGCCACCGGCATCCGCATGCAGCGGTTGGTGGTGAGATCGCAGGCGTCGGTGGTGCAGAGGTTTCCGTCGTCACAGTCCGCGTCGTCGACGCAGCAGTTGGTGATCGGGTTCGCGCTGCAGGTACCGCCCGGGCCGCTGCAGACGTCGGTGGTGCAGATGTCCGAGTCGTCGCAGTCGTCGTCCACGTTGCAGCAGCCGGCGACCGCCACGCTCGAGCAGCCACCGGGATCGGCGCACATATCCGTCGTGCAGAGGTTCGAGTCGTCGCAACTCGGGGGCGTGCCCGCGGCGCAAGACCCGCCGGAGCACATCTCGGCGCCGTTGCAGAAGCTCGAATCCGCGCAGGAGGTGCCATCCGGCATCAGCGCATCCGCCGGACAGGCCGCGCCCCCGCCCGTGCACGCCTCGGCGACGTCGCACGTCCCGGTCGCGGCGCGACACGTCATGCCCGCCGCGACGAAGCCGTCCGCGGGGCAGGCCGCGCTCGAACCCGTGCACGCCTCGGCGACGTCGCAGGGACCAGCCGACGCGCGGCACGCGGTGCCCGTGGCGACGAAGCCATCCGACGGGCAGCTCACCGACGACCCGTCGCACGTCTCTGCGATGTCGCAGACGCCGGCCGATGCCCGACAAGCCGTTCCCGACGTGGCGACCGCGTCGGAGGGGCACGCCGCGCTCGAGCCCGTGCACGTCTCCACCAGGTCGCACATCCCCGCCGACGCACGGCACACCGTCGACGACGACGCAAAGCCGTCGGAGGGGCACGCCGCGCTCGACCCCGTGCACGTCTCTTCCAAGTCGCACATCCCCGCCGAGGCACGACACACCGTCGACGACGACGCGAAGCCGTCCGAAGGACAGGCCGCGCTCGAGCCCGTACACGTCTCCTCTACGTCGCACATCCCTGCCGCCGCACGGCACACCGTCGACGACGACGCGAAGCTGTCCGAAGGACACGACGCGCTCGAACCCGTGCACGTCTCTTCCGCGTCGCACATCCCCGCCGACGCACGGCACACCGTCGACGACGACGCGAAGCCGTCCGAAGGACACGCCGCGCTCGAGCCCGTGCACGTCTCCGCCACGTCGCACATCCCCGTCGACGCACGGCACACCATCGACGACGACGCGAAGCCGTCCGAAGGACACGCCGCGCTCGAGCCCGTGCACGTCTCCGCCACGTCGCACATCCCTGCCGACGCACGGCACACCGTCGACGACGACGCGAAGCCATCCGAAGGGCAGAAGGGACTGCCGCCGGTGCACACCTCGGCGACGTCGCAGACCGTGGCCGCCCCGCGGCACTCGGTGCCCGACGGGACGAGGAGGTCGGCGGGACAGCTGACGCTCGCGCCGGTGCAGGTCTCGACCGCGTCGCAGAGCCCTGCCGCCGCGCGACAGACCGTCCCGGAGGCCGCGAGGCTGTCGGCCGGACAGGTCGCGTCGCTTCCGGAGCATGTCTCCTCCGCATCGCAGACGTCCGCCGCCGGACGACAGACCGTCCCGGCGGCCAGAAGCGTGTCCCCCGGACACGTCCCGCTGCTGCCGGTGCACGTCTCCTCGGGGTCGCAGAGCCCGCCGGACACACGACAAACCGTCCCGGAAGCCGCGAACCCGTTGACCGGACAGGCGTCGGAGGCGCCGTCGCAGGTCTCCGCGACGTCACAGGCGGTGGCCGCCGGGCGACAGATGGTCCCTGACGCCGCCACGTTCGAGACGCAGAGGCCGGTGGCGTTGCAGGTGTCGTCCAGATCGCACCCGCCGCTCCCCGCCGCGCCGCAGACGCTGCCCATCGCGCGGTAGGTGCAGGTGCTGGTGCAGCACGAGGTCGCGGTCCCGTTGGCCGCGCCGTCGTCGCACTCCTCGCTGCCCTCCGCGGTCCCGTCGCCGCAGACGATGCAGACGTTCGCCGCGCCGGGGCTGGGATCGCTCTGCGCGAAGACCGAGGTGTCGAGCGGGTCGCCGCTCCCGTTCGGGCACCGCTGGTTCGACTGGGTCTCGCTCCCGAGGCTCCCGTCTTCGTTCACCTGAGGCCCGGAGGGCGTCAACACCGAGAGCAGGCCCGAGTCGTCGGCCTCGCTCGTGTCGTAGACGAGGGCGTCCACCAGGTTCGTCGCGGTGACGGCGGTGCCCGAAGGGAAGTCGCTGCCGTCGCCGAGATAGAGGGCCACGGCGTCCGCGCCGTTCTGGAGCGTGTTGTTGTTGAAGACGATGTCGACGCCGCTGACGGCCGAGTTGCCGAGCACCAGGTAGCCGGAGCCGTCGAGGGTCACGCCGTCGAGGTCCACGCCGCTGCTGGCCGGCGTCAGGTTGTAGGTGACGTCACCGCTGCCGTTGTAGGCGACGACCACCAGGCCATCCATCCGGGTGTTCGCCGGGCCCAGGAGCTCGATGAACTCCATGGTATCCATGCTGGTCTGATCCGCGTCGACCTCGTTGATCAGGACGGGCGCGATGGAGGTGAAGCGGTTGAAGTCGCCGCTCGACATCACGTAGGAGTTGACGCCGATGTTCCCGGAGGGCACCGAGGCGCCCTGGAACTCGTCCGAACGAAAGGCGTCGTCTGCGTTGAGCAGCGTCGCGAACCAGTCGAAGCTCTGGCCGGGCACCAGCGTCAGGCCGCTGATCCGCAGCGCGCCGCAAACCCCCGAGCCGCCGACCTGGGTGGCCGTGAGCGTCAGGAGGTGCGTGTGCGCGCCGCCGCCGACGAGTTGGTAGAAATGCGCCATCGCGCCACCGGTCGAGGGATTGGTGAAGGCGATGGCGTAGTCCGCCTCGAAGCCCGAGGCGAAGGTGAGGGGCGAGGCGTTGGCGCCGGCGGTGGTCCCACCCGCCGAGATCGCGGCGCGGAGCTGATCGGAGTCGTCGGTGAAGGAGGAGGTATCCGGGAAGCCGCCCGAAACCGAGTCGACGTAGATCACCACCGCGTCGGTGGTCCCGGTGCAGACCCCGCCGGTGACGTCGAGGATCGTTGCTCCGTTCACGTCGGTATCCCATGCGAAGGACACACCGGAGCCGATCATCCCGAGGAACCCGCTGTTGACCCCGGTGCTCAACGGCGTTGGCGCCGAGACCACACCCGCGGAGGCCGAGTCATCGGTCGTGTCGGTGATCTGCGCCTCGGCGCGGTTGCCCGCCGTGAGACACAGCATGGTCGCGACCACGCCAGCCCAGTTCGTGCATCGACTCGCCATCACCCTCCCCTTCGACCTGGAGGATGATACGCAAGAACGCTACGCGATCGCGCCTGGACCTGCGATCGGCGTTGCTTTGTGTGGAGATCGCCGGGACATCGCCATCAACCCGGCTTGTACGCGCTCCTCGCCGTCCCCCCTGAGGGGTGACATCGCCCGGATCTCGACAGAGATGGGGGCGGCCCCTCCCCAGAGGCTCAGAGGGCCTTGATGCAGACGTCCGCGCCGCTCACGACGACGCCGCGGCCCGGCTCGACGTCCAGCTTGCTCACCACCCCATCGTCGACGATGGCCGAGAAGCGCTTCGTTCGCTTGCCCAGACCGATGACGTCGATGTCCACGTCGAGACCGAGGGCCCGCGTGAAGCGCGCGTCCCAGTCGGAGAGCATCGTGATCTTGCCGGTCGCCCCCTGCGCCTCCGCCCAGGCGTGCATGACGAAGGGGTCGTTGACCGCGAGGCAGACGATCTCGTCGACGCCTTTGGCTCGGATCTCGTCCGCCTTCTCCACGTATCCCGGGAGGTGGACCTTGCTGCACGTCCCGGTGAACGCCCCCGGCAGACCGAAGAGCACCACCTTCTTGCCGCCGAAGACCTCGGCCGTCGTCAGGTCCTTCACCCCGTCCTCGGCGACGACCTTGAAGGTCCCCTCCGGAAGCTCGTCACCCACGGAAATCGTCATGGCCCCGTTTTTTGGCCCGTCGACGGCGAGCGTCAAGCCCCGCGGGACCGCTGAATCAAAGCGGGTCGGCGGGCTCCGGCACCGGAAGGGTGGTGGCCTGAAGGTTCACTCCGTTGTCCACATAGCGGACGTCCTCCATCAGCGCACCGATGTCCTGGGCGTCCGACTGGACGCACGCGCCGATCGCCGCCCGCTGGATCACGCCTCGTTGCAGGTGCGCCGTACCCCGGTCGGCCACGTGAACGCCGCAGAGCATCGCGTCGCTCGCATCGAAGACCGAGATGTCGATGGCTGCCCCGCCATAGGCCCCGAGGGCTTGGCCGCCGGGAGCACAGAAGCCCGGCCCGCACTCCGCCGCGACCACGCCTCGCGTCACGATGTCAGTGGCGGTCACCTGCGCCCCCGACTCGATCGCCTGAATCCCGACATCACGGACGTTTTCGATGCGGGCGCGCGCGATGCGCGTCGTCGCACCCAGCTGGGTCAGAAGGCCTCGGCCCGAGGGAAAGATGCCTCGCGAGGCCGACTCGACGTTCTCGATGATCAGGTCCGTGATGTCCGCGTGCGAGCCCTCGTCCGTGACGACGATGCCCGACTCGTAGGCGTCGTCGATGTGGAGCCGGGAGAGTGTCGCCGTCGAGCCGGTCTGCACCGTGATACCCCGCCCGATGTTTCCCACCCCCTCGTCGACCTGGGTGCGCACGATGGTGATGTCGGCGAGCATCGCGGTGACGGGGCTGAAGCCCCCCAGCAGGAAGGCGTTTTCGCGGGTGTCGGCCACGTGCAGGCGCTGAAGCTCCGCCGAGGCGCCGTCTTGCACGCTCACGGCGCGCCCGAAGCCCCCGTCGCTCTGTCGCGAGCGAACGCGGCGAATGGCGACATCCATCATCCGGAGCTCGCCGGCATCGCCTTCGGCCACCACGCCGATGTCCGAGACGTCTTCGATCGTCACCCGCGCCAGGTCGAGGAGGCCCTCGGAGGTCTGCAGCCCACGGCCCTCATCGAGCGCCATCGGGCGGGGGCGCGTGGTGCGGACCAGCGCGTCGCGGAGCACGATGCTTCCCGACGATACGGCCACCCCGACGTCCGTGTTCCGCTCGAGCACGACGCGGGAGGCATCGATCGCGCCGCCGTCGAGAGCGACGAGCCCAGCGCCGGACATTCCCGCCGCCGTCGCCTCCGTGCCGATGATGGCGCCGTCCTCGAACGAGAGGGTCGAGCCCGCCCCCAACGCAACCACGCCGAACTCGGTGCACCCTTCGACCCAGAGGTTGCGGACAGTCGCCGTCGATCCACTCTCGATTCCGATGCCGCGCCCGAACACGCCGGAAGCCGTGGGTCGGACACCGCGGATCACGAGACGCTCGGCATCGACGTGGCCACCACTCTCCACCTCGACGCCCACGATGCGCACGCCGTCGATCAAGACGTCGCTCACCTGCATCGAGCGATCCGCGCCAACGATCCAGAGGCCGCCCTCCTCGCTCGCGCCAACGGTCAGGTTATGTACGGCGATGTCCGCGCCCGTCGCGGTGATCACGCCGTGGCCGAGCCGGGTTTCGTCCGCGTGAAGGACCGTGCCCTCGACGCAGGCCCCGAGGAGGGTGACGCCCGCCGGAACATCGAGCGATTCGACGTACTCCCCCGCGGCGATCGCGATCGTCGTGCCGGCAGCGGCGAGCGCCAGCGCCTCACCGATCGAGGAAAATGGCGCCGCGCCTGAGCCGTCCCCTCCAGGTGGAGCGTCGCTTCGAACGTGAAGCGCGTCGGTCGGCGCATCCACGGGTACACCATCCGAAGGGCACGCCGTGCCGAGGCGCTCACAAGATGGGCGGCTGGCGAAGCGAACCTCGGCGCCGGTGCAAGCGGGCGGCGCGGATGCGGGCCACGGCTCGCAGGTCGTGAGGTCGCCCGTGACCTCGGCCCATCCCGTTGGACAGGGAGAGAGCGTCGGCAATGTGGGCGGCGACGGTTGTTGGGGAGTGGGCGTGCTCCCGTCTTCCGATGCATCGGCGTCTGCGCCGGCGTCGCCGGGCCCGGGCTCCCCCGAGCAACCCGCGACCACCGCCAGCATCAGCGCGAGACACATGCCGCGATGATACCGCCGCGTGGCTAGGCAGGCGCGACGGGCGCCCGATGCCGGTCGAGCCAGAAGCCCCAAGCGTAGGCCACGGCGAGCAGGCCCAGCGTCCCGAGCGCCAGCACGTTCGGCGAGAGATCTTCGGGAGGCTTCGGGCCGAAGACGTTGCCGAGATAGACGAGCGAAAAGACGGAAGACCAATGCCCAGAACCCGAAGCGCCCCCGCGCATCGAGGGCCTTGGTGGAGCGGAGGTACGCGAAGATGCCGAACGCGAAGATGGCGACCTCGACGACGAGGGTGCCCGGCAACGAGTTCCACAAACCGAGGCCGAGACGGGGGGAGTCGCCGAAGGCGATGGGCATGTCCGGGCGGTGGGTGATCACGTCGAGCACGAAATGGCTGAACACCACCGCTCCGAGCACCGCTGCCTCGCGCGTCGTTCGGCGCATCGCCTTCGCGCCGGCGAAGAACGCGAGCGACCAGACGACGGACATCAAGAGGCTGTGGGACCACGGCATGTAATCGAGCGCGAGGGGCGTGACCACGGTCGCGTGGTGATCGATGTGCGCGCGCTCCACGCCGGCGAGGAGGCCCAGGGGCCAGAGCGTGTCCGCCCACATGCAGGCGAGGAAGCAGGTGCCGACCCTGAGCTCGGGGGCGGCCGCTTTCCCAGCCAGCGCGGCACCGAAATGTCCGATCAGCACGCGATGGAGATGCTACTACGTCCGCGACCCTCCGCGGGATTTCCTCCCCCGGCTGGCGACGTTTTCGCGTTTTGGCTAAGGTGCGCCACCCGCAGATGGCATCGCTCTTCGCACTCCTCTTCGTGCTGCCCGCAGGGCTCGACGCCGATGACGCCATCCAGGTGGGAGACTCAGCGCATTTCTACGGGCTCGAGGTCCCGGCCGAGGCGGCCGTCGGCGACGAGATGCCGGTGACTGTGTATTTCGGGACGGACGAGGCGCTCGCCGACGACGTCCACATCTTCCTGCACATCCAGTCGCAGCAGAGCACCTGCCGGATGGTCCGGGACGAAGCACCCGAGGTCGCCGAGGACGGAACCATCGCGCACGAGTTCCGCGTCACCATCCCGGACTCCCCCGTCTGCGATCCCCAGCGGATGGAGATCTACACCGGCCTCTATCACCGCGGCCGAGGCGGCCGCTTCCGCGTTGCCACGACCACCGACGACCGCATCCACGCTGGCTACTTCGACATCGTCGACAGCGGCACCAGCAGCCCGCGCGCCATCGCGCCGAGCGACATGAAGGTCCAGAAGTTCATGAGCCTCGCCCAGCCCTTCGACTGGTGGCTCCTCGGCCTGTTGATCTCGGTGGTGATGACGGTGGGGCTGAGACTGCTCGGAAACCGCAAGGGGTGGTTCGCCACGTCGAAGCAGAGGATTGAAGACGACGGCTCAGGCCCCAGCGGCGATGGGGGACCGGAGGACGCCGGAACGAACTCACTGAGTGAGGCGGCGACGGAAACCGGCTCGAAGACAGACGACGAAGAGGACGACGACGAAGAGAACGACGACGAAGAGGACGACGACGAAGAGGACGACGACGAAGAGGACGACGACGAAGAGGACGACGACGAAGAGGACGACGATGAGCGCTGAGGCCGCGCAGAAGGGTGGCCGACCGGGTCGGGTGCGCGCGTTCTTCCGCGAGCGCTGGCAAGACCCCGAGAAGAAGCGCGAGCTGCTCCTCTTCTATCTGCCCCTCGCCTTCACCTGGCTCTTCCTGCTCCTGTCGATCCTGGTCAACCTCGACTTCGTCAAGGACGACGCCTACATCACCTGGCACTACGCCCAGAACCTGCTCCTGGGCAACGGGCTGACCTTCAACGTCGGCGAGCGCGTCGAGGGCTCGACCACCTTCTTGTGGATCTTCGTCGCCCTGCCCTTCGAGGCCCTCGGTCTCGACCTCTTCCAGGTCTTCGAGATCCTCGGCACGCTGATGCTCGCCACGGTGCTCTGGCTGATGGCCATGATCCACCGTCGCGCCTACGGCCTCGAAGCGAGCCTCGGCCACGTCTACGCGGCGATCTGGCTTTCGTGCTCGAGCACCGCGACGCTCTGGGCGACGAGCGGCATGGAAGGTCCCCTCGGGACGCTCCTCCCCACCCTCGCCTTCTTTCTCACCTTCGAAGCGCTGCGCAAGAGCAGCAACAAGTACGCCCTTTGGGCCGGCATCGTCCTCGGCCTCGGCTGCCTGACGCGCCCCGAGGTGCACCTCATCGGCATCATCATGAGCGCCCCCGTCCTGTGGCGATCGATCAAAGCGAGGAAGCTCGACCGGGTGACGCTCCTGTGGATCGGGGGCCTGCTCGCGATCACCGCGCCGGTGCACCTCTTCCGCTACCTGTACTTCGGCGGCCTGTTGCCGAACCCCTACTACGTGAAGACGAGCAGCAGCTTCCTGATCGTCGAGACCGGCCTCCGGACGCTCTACGACATGCTCGCCTTCAACGGCATCGGCGCCCTCGCGCTCCTCGCGCCCCTCGCCTTCATCGACAGGCGCCACACCGTGCAGAAGGCGGTGATGGCGGTGATCGCGGCGAGCTTCATGGCCTACATCGTCAAGGTCGGCGCCGACGAGATGCGCTGGTATCGCCTCTACCTGCCGGCGCTTCCCTTCCTGGCGATGCTCGGCGGCTTCGGCCTCAGAAACCTCTGGGCCGTCGCGACCGCGGCGCTCAAGCAACGCAAGACGGCGCGCATCGCCGCGACCGTCGTCTGCACCGGCATCGCTCTCGGCGGCGCCGGCGCGAGCTTCGGCTACAGCTACACGTCCATGGCGGGCTTCAACGGCCGGGGCGATCTTTCGGGGACCTATCACCCGGACATGGGCAAGTTCATCGTCCGCCACGAGCGCCCGGGCGGCCTCGTCGCCTTCCAGGACATGGGCTCGACGCCCTACCACTCACAGGACCTGAGCTACCTCGATTTCATCGGTCTCACCGACTACACCATCGCCCACGCCCGCGCGCGCTACGGCCTGCACGCCTTCGCGGCCACCGAAGCCGATCGATTCAAGCCCGAGTGGGAAGCGGAGATGCGTGACTACTTCCACGAGCGCAATCCGGAGTGGGCGATCCTCACCACCTACATCCCCGGCGGCTCGGCCGCGTCGGTCTCCGAACGCTACGCACGCGATCCCACGCCGCGCTCCCTCGAGCCCTTCATCGCCCACAACCCGCATCAGTTCGGGGTCTACGACCAGCGCTTCAAGCAGAAGTACGTGCACGTCCGCACCTGGCCGCGCTCGAGCGTCTACTACCTCTCGCTCTTCCGCCGGCGCGATCTCTGGGACCAGATCCCGCGCGAAGTGGTCTTCGACGCGCCGCCCGAGAACATCGGCGGCACGACCGCGACCTTCGGCGGCGACCTCGAGCTCCTCGGCTCGGAGATGGAGACCGAGACCATCGAGCGGCACGAGTTCTTCTGCACGACCTGGTGGCGCGTCCCCGGCCCCAAGAGCGCCGACACCCACTTCTTCCTCCACATCGAATCCGACGACGCGCGGATCAGCTACGATCACATCCCCGGCGATTGGATGTACCCGGCCGATCGCTGGCGCGAGGGCGACATCATCGAAAACCGGGTGCTGGTGCAGGTGCCCCCCGGCTACCCGCCCGGCGAGTACCGCGTGCTCCTCGGCGTCTACAACCCCTCGACCGGCGAGCGCTGGCCGGTCACCGCCGGCGAGGACGTCGGCGACAACCGCGTCTACCTCGGCACGGTCACGGTCAAGCCGATGTGGCCGCTCTTGGACTCGACGATCCCGCGCACCGATCTCGACGAGATGCGCGCGCATCCCGAGCGGATCACCGACCACGGGCGCCAGCCCGGCGAGTGAGCGCCCCGCCGACGGGTCGCTCATCGATAGAACGCCGCGGACCCCACAGGTGCGCCACGCGCACGTCCGTTCCGCTGGCACACGTGTTCCACCGCTGTGACACCTCGAAGCCGAGGGCGAGATTTCGCTCGTGATCTCCGCCGGTTCGTTCGTGGCCTCGCCCTTGCTCGAAGGTCGATGCGAACCACCTGAGGAGACTCGACATGACCACTCACACCCGACTTTCCGCCTTCCTTTTCGTCGCCCTCTCGGCGGCGGCCTGTACCAGCAGCACCACGCCAGCCGGGGTGCTCGCGATCAACCTCCGCACCGGGGAGACCCGGACCTTCTCCGACTCCGCGTCGGTGCCCGACGGCTGGGCGACCTGCGCCGCGGACATGACCTGTCCCGCGCCCGACGCCTGCAGCGACCTCGACGAATCGGCGTGCATCGTTCGCACCGATTGCGAGCCCGTCCACCTCGACAGTCCGTCGGAGACGCCTTCGCCCTTCCTCGGATGTGACGACCTCACCTGCACCCCCGGGGCGTGCGGGCCCGAGCCCGAGTCGCCGACGTACATGTGCGACGACGGATCCGTCGGCGGCAGCACCGGACGCTGCCTCCTCACGGACCACGGCTGCCGTTGGGAGTTTCGCGACTGCCCGGTCAGCGACTGCACCCCCGAGGAGTGCGGACCGGCGCCTGGCGCACCCGCGTACATGTGCGACGACGGATCCTGGGGCGGTCCCGGACCGTGCGAGCGAAACGCCGCGGGCGTCTGCGGCTACACGTGGCGCGAGTGCCCACCCGCCGAATGCACCGACGCGGACTGCGGGCCCGTTCCGGGCGCCGCGCCGCGCTGCAGCGACGGCTCCACCGCGATCACCACCTGCGTGAACGACGGAGGCGTCTGCGGCTGGCAGTTCCTCTGCCCGAGCTGCGAGCCCGCGGACTGCGGCCCGGAGCCAGGCGCGCTGCCGATGTGCGGCGACGGATCCTCCGCCTCGGTCGTCTGCGAGCCTTCGGCGAGCGGCGTTTGCGGCTGGCAGTTCCTCTGCCCCGGCGAGTGATACGAGTACCATCGACGAGCGCATGGGCGTCCTCTGCCGAACCTCCCTCCTCCTCTCGCTGCTCGCGCTCCTCTTCGGCGGGTGCGCGGGCAGCGACAAGCGCGTGAGTGACGCCAGCTCGGCCCGGGCCACCGCCCGGGTCGCCGTGCTTCCGTCCACCTGGGCCACGGAGGCCAGCCTCGCCGATGCCGATGCCTCCGCGGCGCTCGCGCGCGGCCTCTCGCGCAGCGAGATGCTCGATGCCACCGCGGGCGGCGACGTCTCGCGGGCACTCGAAGGTCGACCGAGCGAGTGCAATGACGATCCCGACTGTGCCCGAGCGGTGGGGCGCGATCTCCACGTCGACCAGGTGGCGGCGCTCTCCCTCGCGCGCCTCGGCACGACCGTGATGGTTCGTGTGCGTCTGGTCGAGGTCGTCGGCAGCGCCGGGGAGACGTCGCGGCAGGCGGTCGTGCAGGACGCCACCGCCGAGAGCGTCGAAGCCGCCGCCTTCGATATCGGGCAGGAGCTCGCGCCTGCGCGCCCACACGAGTCCCATTGGTATCAGAAGTGGTGGCTGTGGACCCTGGTCGCTGCCGTGGTGGGCGGCGGCATCGCGGCCGGCGTCGTCCTCACGCGCGATCAGGGACAGAGCCCCGACCTGGTGATCACGCCGCCATGACGCGCTCGTTCCCGAAGTTGGTCCTCGTCCTCCTCGCCGGCTGTGCGAGCGAGCCGGCCCTGGACCTCGAGCTCGTTCCCGATCCGAACATCAACAGCGAGTCGCAGATCGTGGAGCGCATCGAGTCCGTGGTGTACGTCTTCGACAGCGCGGACGGGCTCTACGCCCCGGGAGAGGAGAGCTCGCACGACGGCGTTCAGGTGACCAACGCCGACGCGGATGCGAGCGACCTCGAGCTCGTGGTGAGCGTTCCCGTCGTCGATCACCTCCCCTTCGTGCGCCTCGAACGAGGCACACTCCCGGACGTGCCCCTCGACGTTCGCGTCATCGGAGAGTCGGGGGTGGGCACCATCGCCGAGGGGCGCGCGCTCGCCGCACGCTTCGGCATCGACAGCGATCCGCTCCGCGTGCCCTTCAACATCCGCCCCGGCCAGCTCCCGCCCCGCGTCGGCGAGGTGATCCCCGCCGACGGCCAGACCGCTCAGGGCTGCGTGGTGCCGACCGTGGTGGTGATGTTCTCCAAGCCCATCGAGCCCTCGACCCTCTTCGCCGAAGGCGCGGTCTCCTTCCAGCCCGGTGGCCGGCCCGCCGCGATCCGCCTCGACGCCACCGGCGTGGTCGCACAGAATCGACCCTCCGCCCCTCGACAACGACGGCGTCACGCTGTCCTACCGCCTTCGCATCGAATCCAGCGTCACCGACGCCGACGGCACGGCCCTCGATCAGGTCGCCGCCGAAGCAGAGAGCCAGCCGTACGTCGGCGACTTCACCCTCCCATGTGGGCCGCCCCCCTCGATCCCAACCGCCCCTTGCGGCTCGGGCGTCATGGACCCGACGACCCTGACCTGCCCTGGCATGCCGCGGCTGATGTGCGTCGCCGACGCGTGCGTCCTTTCGAACTGCGATGCCGCGACTTGCGACAGCGGCCTGATCTGCGATCCCGCCATCGGCTACTGCATCCCCGACTGTCGGCTCTACGGCGACGCGAACGTCTGCCCGACGGAACGGCCGACGTGCGACGCCGAGAGCGGCGCCTGCGTGCCTTGAAGGGTCAGAGCGAGTCGAGGATCTGATTCAGGCGTCCGTTCGCGGACGTGTGGCGGCCGGCCATGAAGTCTGAGAGCGCGCTCGCCGACAGCGCCTGGACGCGGGTGGTGTCAGTGCCGCGCGACCGCGCGCGACGGATGACCGCGTCGACGCGCGCGATCTTTCGGCGGACGAAATCCGCGTCGACGGTCACCGCGGCGGCGCCCTGCTCGGCGTCGGCTACGGCGCGCTCCGCGTCGGCGAGCTCCTGCGCGACGAGCGCGCGCTCTGCGGCAGCGAGGCGCCCTCGAAGGGGTGCATCCAGAATCCTCCTCGCGCACCCCGCGCGCTCGCAACGCGCGGCGAAGGGCAGCGAGACGTCCCTCGAGGGCGGCGCGCGCCTGGGCGTCGCTGGACGGGTCGGCGGCGGTGGCCTCCTCGGGCGGCGCCTCCGCCTCCGCCGGCGAGCGCGAAGGGCGATGGGCAACCTCGGTGGGCGCCGGGGACGAGGCCGTCTCCCTCACCTCGATGGCCACCGCCTCGGCCGGCGTCGCGTCGGTCGCGGCCGCCGGCGCGTCCGCCGTCGTGCTCGGTCCCTCCGGCTCCTCTTCCTCTCGGGTCTGCGGCCCCGTCGCGCCCGCATCGAGCGCCTCGCGCTCTCGCGTCTCTTCCTCCGCAGACGAGAACACCAACGCGGTCCCGATGCCGATCGCGACGAGGGCGAGGACGAAGAGGACCCGATAGGCCGCCCGGGTCCCTGTCGGCTCCTCGGCTGGCGTCTCCTGCTTCTGCGGCCCCGGCACGATCCCCCGCTCTCGCGCCACCGTCGCCACCCGGCTCCCGAGCTCGCGCTTCGCCTCGGCGTCATCGTGCGCGTTGGCGATCGAATCGAGCGCGCCAAGCACCGCCTTCGCGCTGGCCGGACGCTCCTCGGCGAAGCGAGAGAGCATGCGCCCGAGCAGTCGGTCGAGGTCCTCGATCGACGTCCTCGAGTCGATCCGACAAGGCGCGCGGTGTCGGATCCTCCGCCGCGCGGAGCAGCGCGATCTCCGAGTCACCGACGAGATACGGCTCGCCGGTGAGCAGCTCGAAGGCGACGACGCCGAGGCTGTAGAGGTCGGTGCGCGCGTCGATCGCCGATCCCGTCACCTGCTCCGGGGCGACGTAGCGGAGCTTCCCCTTGATGACGCCGGTGCGGGTACGCGCATCGCGGAGCGAAGAGCGGGCGATGCCGAAGTCGCCGAGGCGCACGTCTCCGTCGCGCGAGATCAAGATGTTCTGTGGCGTCACGTCGCGGTGGACGATGGCGAGCGGCGCACCGTCCGCGCCCTTCGCGTCGTGCACGTACGCGAGCGCCTCGAGCACGCGCCGGATCACGAAGAGCGCCACGTCGCGCGGCAGGCGCGGGACGTCGGGATAGGCGAGGAGGTCGGCGAGGGACACGCCGTCGACTCGCTCCATCACGAGGTAGGGCTGACCGTCGTCTTCGCCGTGCTCGAGGACCCGGACCAGCCCGGGGTGACTCAGGCGCTCCTGGAGCTCGGCCTCGTGACGGAGCATCTCCTCGATCTCCGCGTCGCGCGCGTATTGAGGAAGCAGGAGCTTGACCACCACCAGCGGGCCGCCATCGTCTCTTCGCGCCTCGAAGATCTCCGCCATCCCGCCCACGGCGAGGCGCCGCTCGAGGAGATAGCCGCCGACGCGCCTATCGGATTCAGCCGCGGAGCCCATGCTTGCGCAATAGCCGATAACAGGTCTGTCGCGACAGCCCGCTGACGCGCGCCGCCTCCGACATGTTGTCCCCGTGCTTCTCCAAGAGCCGCGAGAGGTAGGCGCGCTCGAAGCGATCGGTGAAGTGTTGCTTGGCGTCGTGGAACTGAACCTCCAGCGCGGAAGCGTCGAGCGCCGGGCCCTCCATCCCGACGTCGGCCCGAGGCAGGAGCTGCTCGGGGCTCGCGCCTGGCAGCGCGAGATAGCGTTCGACGAAATTGCGCACCTCTCGCACGTTCCCCGGCCAATCGTGGCTCTCGAGCAGGCGCATCGTCGCGAGCGGGAGCTCCGGCGCGTCGCTCCGGCCGAGGTTCGCGAGAAAGTGGCGAATCAAGCGCGGTAGCTCCTCGCGCCGATCCCGGAGGGGCGGGAGCCGGACGGTGATCACCGAGAGGCGGAAGTAGAGATCCTGACGAAAGCGACCCGCCTCCACTTCGGCGCGGAGGTTTCGGTTGGTGGAGGCGACGAGGCGCACGTCCACCTGCCGGCTCCGGGTCGAGCCGAGTCGCACGACCGTGCGCGTCTCGAGCGCACGGAGGAGCTTTGGCTGAAGGTCGAGCGGGAGCTCGCCGATCTCGTCGAGGACCAGCGTGCCGCCGTCCGCGGCTTCGAAGACGCCCTCGCGCGCAGTGGTCGCCCCGGTGAACGCACCTTTTTCGTGTCCGAAGAGCTGGCTCTCCAGCAGGGTCGGTGCGGCGGTGCCGGCATCGAAGACGACATAGGGACCGTTCTTGCGCGGGCCCTCGTCGTGCAGACCGCGCGCCGCCAGCTCCTTGCCCGTACCCGACTCTCCCTGAATCAGCACCGTCACGTCGCTCTTCGCCGCTTTGTGGAGCGTTGCAAAAGCCGCGCGCATGGCCGGGCTGTGACCGAGGAGCTTGCCGAAATTGGTGCGCCGCGCGAGCGGGACCTCGACGTCCTCATCGAGGCTCTCGAAGACGATCGTGGTCTCGCCAACACGGATCCGAGCGGTCCTGTCGAGGTACACCCCGGTCGCGCGGCGGCCATCGACGAAGGTTCCATTGGTGCTCCCGAGATCGCGCAGCAGGCATCCATGCTCGGTCCGCGCGAGCTCGAAGTGGCGGTTGGAGACCGCCGGATCGGTCAGGATCAGGTCGGCATCGGCGTCGGTCCCCACCGTGATCGAGAGTGCGTCGACGTCGAGCGTCGCACCGGCGTCCATTCCGGTTTCGACGCTGAGCCGCGCGCGACCGAGGACCAACGTCGGCCCGTCTGCGGACTCGAGGATTCGGGTGCCCGGAGCGGAAAGGGAGGACGACATCGGCCCGAGCCTACCAAGGACGTGCCTCGGTCCCGCGGCACAAAGCCACTCTCGTGGCGAATTGCCACGGCGGGGCGCGCGCGCGTCACCTGAGACGGTGGCACGTGCTTCGCACCCTGAGACGCCATCGTGCCGAAAGGATCCACATGACGTCCCAGTCTCTGGCTTCCGACATCGAAGAAGAGCGAGAAACGAGCCGAGGGCGCTCGAACGTCCTCTCGGGTGTCCCAAACCCGGTGATCCCCCACTCTGGAACGCGCATCGACGAGTTCGAAGTGCGCAGCGTTCTCGGGATCGGCGGCATGGGCGTGGTGCTCGCTGCTCGCGACACCAAGCTCGATCGCCAGGTCGCGTTGAAGCTGCTTCACCCGGAGCTCCTGCGCCTGCCCGGAAGCGAGGAGTCCTTTCTCGAAGAAGCACGCGCCATGGCGGCTCTCGCACACCCGAACGTGGTGGCCATCCACTCCTTCGGCCGGCACCACGGGGCGCCCTACTTCGCGATGGAGCTCGTTCCGGGAATGACCCTCGAGCGCCGGCTCTATGCCTCGCTCGAGCCCGAGCTGACCCTCGACGAACGCCTGTCGATTCTGGAGTGTGTCGCTCGGGGTCTCGACGCGATCCACGCGTCGGGCCGCATCCACGGCGACGTGAAAGCGGAAAACGTCCTGCTCAGCGAGTCCGGACGCGTGCTCCTCTCCGACATGGGCCTCACCGACACTCTGGGGCGACTACGCCGCAACGAGATTCGCGGTACGCCAGCCTACATGCCCCCCGAGAGAGCGGCCGGCCTGCAACTGCACGACTCGCTGATGTGGCGGCAGGACGTCTACTCCTTCGCGGTACTGGCCTTCGAGTTGATCACGGGTCGCCTGCCCTTTCTACTCGAGCCCGACGAGCCAACCGAGAAGCTCCTCGCGGCGCACATCCAGCGGCCCGCGCCACGGCCGAGCTCCACCGCCGAGCACGTCTCCGTCGCTTTCGATCGACCGCTCTTGCGCTCCCTCGACAAGGCACCGGAGTGCAGACACGCGTCCGCCGGCGAGCTCGTCACCGAGCTGCTCCAGGTCGGCGCGTGCCCCGAACGCCGGGTCGAGACCCGCGTGCTCGTCGTGGATGACGACGAGGCGATGCGGCGGGTCGTCGCCGACGTCTTGTCGCAGGAGATCCCGGGCGTGGTGGTGGAGACGGCTTCGGACGGCCGCTCCGCCCTCAGAGCCATTCAGGCGCGTCCGCCCGACGTGGTCATCACCGACCTCGAGATGCCCGGCGTGAACGGTCTCGAGCTCACTGCGGCACTCCGAAGCGCCAACCCCAACGTCGGCATCATCGTCCTCACGGGGATCGGAAGCGCGAGCGATTGGCGGGTGCTGAGCCGGCTCGGCGCCAATCACTTCTTCGTCAAGCCCGCAGACCTGACGCTGTTGAGCAAGGCGGTCGACCGGCTCATCGCGACGAGGTGAGGGGAAGGGAAGGGCGAAAGTTGAAAAGTGTAGACCGTCCCCGTCAGGAGGCGAGGAGGGCGCGGACGGGGACTCCGCTCATCTCTTCGCGCATGCGCGTCAGGGCGCGCTGCTCGAGCTGCCGGACGCGCTCTCTCGAGATCCCGAGGTCCGCGCCGATCTCGCGAAGGGTGCGCCGGTCCTGCCCGAGGATGTGCTCCTCGACGATGAAGCGCTCGCGCGGGTTCAGCACGTTCATGCAACGATTGGCCACGAGGCGCTGCTCGCGTCGCATGCCCCTCTCGATGGCCAGGTCTTCGGGATTCATGCGCGAGCTTCGCATCTCCATGGGTGCGCCATCGCCCTGCGACGCGCCATCGAGGGAGATGTCGGTGCCCACACGCTCTTGCTCGACGTGGATCACGTCGTCGACGCTCACCCCGAGAGCCTCGGCGATGTCCTCGGCCGCGACGGGGCCACCCTGGGCCTGTTCGAGCGCCTTTCGCACGCGCCGCACCCCGTGCCGCGCCTTCACCATCTTTCGCGTACGCGGCAAGGTGGTGATGCGCCGGCTGCGCCGGGCGGCACGCTGTACATAATAGCGGACCCAGTAGCGCGCGTAGGTCGTGAACCGCGTCTCCCGACTGGGATTCGAAGCGGGTCAGGGCATGGAGCACCCCGAGCATCCCCTCGTGCAGCAGGTCGTCGAACTGGTCGGCGCTGCGCGCGAGGCGTCTGGCGATTGCGCGAACCATGGGCGTCGTATCGTCTATGACCTGCCTGACGGCCGATTGTTCGCCCGTGGCAGCACGCCCGAGGAGCTCGCGCTCTTTCTTCCTGGTGAGGAGTTGTTCGGTTTCATCGTGGGTCATGACGGCGGGCGCTCGCAAGTTGCATACCTACTTCGCAACACGTGTCGGATGCCCCGTCGTGCCTGACCGACAGTGGCGCTTCGTCACGATCGGGGCGGATCGCCCCGCGCACCTGACCCTCGATGGGGCTTGTGCGAACGTCCGTGGAGCCTACGGGTCATGCGAACCCACGAGAGGCGATGCCATGTTGGAACACGTCCGAGGCGCGACGACCGAGCAGGATTCAGCTCGAACGTCGCTCTCTGTCCGGTCCTCGGACGAGACGCTCCTCAGCCACCGCCCCTGGATCGTGGCCATGGCCGAGCAGCTCGAACGTCCTGGCGTCGAGGTCGCCGACCTGATCCAGGCCGGACTTCTCGGCGTGATCCTCGCCGCGAAATATTTCGACCCGACTGCGGCTTCTTTCGCGTCCTACGCCGCCTGGTGGGCACGGGCCAAGATGCAATCGGTGATCGACATGGAGGAGTTCGTCGTTCTCCCCCCCGAAAGCGAGCGCACCTGGAGCCCGAAGCTCGGCCGGCGTGTGGACGGGGAGGATCACTCGGCACCCCTCGCCCTCGACTGGGCCGAGGGCCCCGAAGCGGAGGAGCTGGCGGGCCGTTCGGAGTACTCGGCGTTCTTCGCCGGGGCACCATCCATGGAGGAGCCCTATGCGCGCGAGCAGGACGATCCACCGGACTCGGACGAGCTCGGGCGTCGCTTCCTCGCGGGAGCGGCGCAGCAGCCCGCTGACGCCATGGATCATCCCGCGTCCCTGGAGCTCGAGGGGAGCGGCGAGCACCCGCAAGTGCGGACGGGTGAGCTCTACATGCGCATGTGCATTCGGGGCGCAGAGGATCGTATCGATCCGTTGATCACCGAGCTGCCGATCAACGCCGCAACCCGAGTCCCACGGCGTGGGTGAGGGGGTTGCAGGCGCTCGTCGCGCAACTACGGGAGCCGGGGTGGGTGATGCTCACGTCTTAGGCGGATTGCTCGAGGAGGTTCCCGACGCGTACCTCGTTCTCGATCAGCAATGGCGCGTCACCTACGCGAACAAGGCGGCGTGCATCCTGCTGGACGACTCGGAGCCCGACATTCAAGGCTGCACCATCTGGGGTCTGTTGCCCGAATGGCAAGGGACCATCTTCGAGGCGAGGATGCAGGAGGGCCGGGACACGGCCACGCCGCTGCGCTTCGAGGGGTTCTCCCTGAAGCACGAGCGCTTCTTCCTCTGCTGGGTCGCGCCGGCGGATGGCGGCGGTTTGGCCATGGTGGTCAGTGATGTCACCGGCACGCTGCGCGCCGCGATCGACGCCGAGGCACGCGGGCAGGCGGAGATGGAGCACGCCCGCCTCGCGGCGATGGTCGACGCCAGCCCGGACGCCATCGTCGCCGAGACCCTGGACGGCACCATCACCCATTGGAACGCGGGCGCGCGCTCGCTCTATGGCTACGAGGCGCGCGACGTGGTGGGGGGCGCGACCTCGATCATCCTTCCACCGGAGCGAGTGGGAGAAAAGGCGCAGCTCCTCGATCAGGTTCGTCGCGGGATGCGCATCGAGAATCTCGACACCACGCGGAGACACCGAAACGGCGACCTGGTCGACGTGTCCATCTCCGTCGTCCCGCTCACGGACAGCCATGGCGGCGTGATCGGCGCCTGCACCATCGCTCGCGACATCGGGCGCTACAAGCGGGTCGAGGGTCGACTGCGCCGCAAGTCCACCGAGCTCGAGATCGCGGAGAAGCGAAAGGACGCGTTCCTCGCGCTCCTGGGTCACGAGCTCCGCAACCCGCTCGCACCCATCGACGCCGCAGTGGAGCTCTTCCGGCGCGACCGGTCGAAGCTGCCTCCGTCGCTCAGGCACGCGACCGACGTGCTGTCCCGTCAGGTGGAGCAGATCTGCTGCCTCGTCGACGACCTGATGGATCTGGCGCGGATCAGTCGCGGCAAGCTCACCCTCTACAAGGAACGCATCCGGGCCCGAGACGTGACGCTGCGCGCGATCGAGATGGTTCGCCCGCTGATCGAGTCACGGGGTCACAAGCTCGAATGCCAGCTCTCGCCCGACCCACTGTGGATCGAAGGGGATCGCGCACGCCTCGGTCAGGCCATCGCGAACCTCCTGACCAACGCGGCGAAGTACACGCCGAGCGAAGGCCACATCAGCGTGACCGTCGAGCCGGATGGAGACGACGTGAAGGTCTCCGTCCGCGACGACGGCGTCGGCTTCGAGCACGAGATTCTCTCCGAGCTCTTCACCCCCTTCGCGCAGGGTGAGCGACGCTCCAGCGGAGGCTCGGGCGGCCTCGGGCTGGGGCTTCCGCTCGTCAAGCAGCTCGTGGAGCTCCACGACGGAAGCGTGACGGCCGAAAGCGCCGGTCCAGGCGCGGGCAGCACCTTCACCGTGCGCGTGCCGCGCCTGGTCGATGACGCTCTGGAGAGCGGAAAGGTACCCCATCCCGTGAAATCATCGTCCTCGAGGCGCATCCTGGTGGTGGACGACAACGTCGACTCGGCGGAAACCGTCGCCCTCCTGCTCGCCCAGCGCGGTCACCACGTGGACACCGCGTTCGATGGGCGTGGCGCCCTCGAAAAGGTCGCCGCACATCATCCGGAGGTGCTCCTGTTGGACCTGGACCTCGGACGAATGTCCGGCTTCGACGTCGCACGAGAGGTGCGCGACATGGAGGGTGGCGACGACATGCTGATCGTCGCGCTGACCGGCTACGGTCAGGACCAGGACCGGCGGGATGCTGTCCGGGCGGGCTTCGACGAGCTCCTCGTCAAGCCCCTCGACCTCGAGCGCCTCTCGGAGCTCCTCACCACCCACCACTGAGGCGCAGCTCAGAGGCCGTCGATGGTCTGGGTCAGCAGCCTCGAGAGCTCGTCCCCCACCACAGGCTCGTTCGAACGGACGACCTCGGCCGCCCGCGTCAGGAAGAGCTGCCAGGTGTCGGCGTCCGCGTTGGGCGCGCGCTCGAGGAATCTGTCGAGGAGCGTGAGGCGCAGCCTCGACGCCACGAGCTCGGGGGCCTCGTCGTCGGCGATGCGTGCCGTCGCCCCAGCGATCACGACCGCGCCGTCTTCGGGGACGACACAACTTCGCACCAAGGGGCCGAGCAGGAGGGGGTGGTGCTCGGGTGGCGGCGCGGAGAGCTCGCCCGTCTCGACCTCATACGGCTTGGGAAGCGTCACGCAGCGCCTCCCATGAGAAACTCGTTCGGTGTCATACAAATGGTGCTAGGCGCCGCTCTTTCGCTGACAAGTCCATTTTTGGCGCTCAGATCGTCACGGCGACGAGACCGCTCGCCGCCGCGATGCCCCATGCGCCGCCCATCACCACCGTGGTGGCGAGGTAGCCGAGCGCACCCAGCTTGGCGTCGGGAAAGAGCCGCCGCTGCACGAGCCACCCGAGTCCCCAGGCGATGAGCACCGCCACCGAGCCAGCCGCCGTGACGAGCAGTCCTTCGAGGCCGGGGGCGGCGAGGTCACCCCTGCCCGCGGAGAGATTTCCCGCGATGTCGCCGATGGGCACGGCGTACCCCCAGACGAAGAGCGTGGAGGCCACCGACCAGTGGAAGCGATTGGGGACGAAGGAGAGGAGCATCACCGCCAGGGCGAAGACGGACCACATGAGGTAGGGCGCGACGCTGACCAGCGCGTGGTCGAAGGCGTCGGCCCCTCCCGGCGCTTCCCATTGCATGTGACCGAGGTTCGCTGGCCCGGGGAGCCACGAGAAGTCGGTGACCACCCCGCCCAACGAGAGCGCGGCGCCCACGTGCGCCATCTCGTGAAGAAAGGTGACACCGAAGCAGAGCGCCGGCGCCAGAAGGACGTGGGGCGCGAGGTAACCCCAAAATCGGAAGACCACGCGGAGGCGGGCCTGGGTGGGTGTGAGGAAGAGAGTGGTCGTTGGCGTGGCGGCGCTCATGCCTCGTTCTACCCCGGCGAAGGCGCCGTTTCGCCGCCCGCTCGCCCGAGCGGTCGCGGCCTCGTCCCGAGCGGTCGCGAGGCCGGTTCCACGCTCCGTCCGGGTGCGTGCTACACCTCGCTTCGTGGCCGAAGCCGAGACCGCCGAAGAGCCTTCGCTCCTCAAGAATCGAACAACTGATGATGCCCTTCGTGAAGAACGCCGCGCTCTGGCCGGTGGGCTTCGCGGTCTTCGGGCACGCTTCGCTTCTCGCGGCGGTCGCGCTCCTCGGCGCCTATCGCGAGGCGTCACCTCCGGGCATCGCCGCCCTCGCGATCCTCGGCGCGGGCACCCTCTGGCTCGTCGTCCGCGACGTGCGCCGGGCGGGGCGCCCAGCCGGCATCTCGCTCATCCTGCTCCTGACCTGGCTCGGCGCCCTCTTGGTCGCCTGGGCGGCCCAACGCTCCGGCGCGTTCTGAGCCGCCCGAACCACCTCAGCGTCGGGCACGGGCACGGGAGCAGGTTGCGGACAACCTGCTAGCGAACCACCATCACCGGGCACGTCGCGTGGTGGAGCACCGCCTGGCTCACGCTGCCGAGGAAGAGCTCCTGCACTTCGCTGCGGCCGCGGCTGCCCATGACGATGAGGTCGTGACCCTGCTCCTTGGCGTAGGCGCAGATCTCCTGGGCCGGGTGGCCGATGGTGACCTGCTCCGCGATGGGCACCACGTCGCGTCCGACCGCTTCCACCACGGCGGCGATCGCAGCCTCGAAGCTCCCTCTGGCCACCTGTTCCTTCACCGTCTTGAGATCGGTCGACGCTTCGAGTCCCATCACCGACGCCGTCGGGGCGTCGTACGCGAAGAAGAGCTCGAGGGTGGCACCGCTGTCCTTGCAGAGCTGCGCCGCGAAGGCCGCTGCCTGCTTCGATCCCTTTGAACCATCCACCGGCACCAGAATGCGCTTCATCATCGGACCTCCCAAGCGACCAGATAGACGCGACAGCACGGCATGACAACCGTTTATTGGTGGCGCCCGCGCCATCGAGACGGCAAGAAGGTGCTTCGTGACCTGCCGCCACCTCGTCATCGGCCTCGACGGCGCCGACCTCGACGTCGTCGCGCGCCCTCGGCGCGGATCGGCTCCCGAACCTCATCGCGCTCGATGGGGCGCGGCGCGTAGGCCCATCTCGAGAGCGTGCAGCCCCCCGCGACGCTCCCGAACTGGACGACCTTCCTCACCGGCGTCGACCCGGGCGTACACGGCGTCTTCGACTTCACCACCCGCCACGGCTACGCGGTGCGCTTCACCGCCGGCACCGTCCGCGAGACCCCCACCATCGCCGCACGCCTCGACGCCCTGGGCCTCGCCGTCGGCTGCGTCTCCTTTCCCGCGACCTGGCCCCCCGAGCGTCTTCGCGCGCGGCGTCTTCATCAGCGGCTGGGACGCCCCGGTCGCGTTCGAAGCCGACCGGAGCTTCTGCTGGCCCCCAGCGCTCCACGACGCGATCCTCCGCGCGCTTCGGCACCCTGCCCTTCGACGACGTCGACGAGTTCGCCGCCGATGCGCCCGGCTGGCACGCGCGTCTGCCGGAGGCGTTGGCCGCGCGCGTCGAAAAGAAAACGGAGCTGTCGCGCTGGCTGCTCCGGGACCGAGCCTGGGACCTCTTCACGGTCTACTTCGGCGAGAGCGACACCGCGTCGCATTACCTCGCGAGCCTTCACGACGAGCGCTCCCCGCCGGCGACCCGCCCGCGTGTCGCCGCGCGACGCCGACGGGCTGGCGCGCGTGTACGCATCGCTCGACGCGGCCGTCGGCCAATCTCGATCGCGGAGGCGGGAGAGGGGGTCGAGGTGACGCATCCTCAGCGATCACGGCTCGGGCGCGTCCTCCGATCGCGTGCTCCACCTCAACCGCGCCCTCGCCGAGCTCGGGCTGCTGAGCTTCCGCGAGCGCCGCCCGAGCGTTGGCGCGGCGCGCCTCGCGAAAGACGCCGCGCTGCGCCTTCTTTCACCGAAGCTCAGGGACCGCGCCTTTCGCGCCGCGGGGATGCTCCTGCCCAGCCTGATCGAGTCGCGCGCCCGCTTCGGCGCGATCGACTTGGGGCGCACCCCCGCTTTCAGCGACGAGCTCAACTACTTCCCGGCCGTCTGGCTCAACGTCCGCGGGCGCGACCCCGCCGGAACGATCGACCCGGAGGCGCTCGACGCCACACGGCGCCGCGTGAGCGACGCGCTCCGTTCGCTCCGCGACCCGGTCACGGGGCGCGAAGTGATCGCCGAGGTCACACCGCGCGAGGCGCTCTTCGAAGGACCGCACGTCGGACGAGCGCCGGACCTGCTGCTGACCTTCGCGCCCACCGAGACCGGCCACACCTGGAACCTGATGCCGAGCCGCGGCGGCGGCCCCGCCTTCGGCCGTCTCCCTCCCGACGAGTATCTGGGCCGCAAGGGCCGCAGCCTCCCGGGCAGCCACCGCCCGCGCGGCCTCTTCGTCGCCGCTGGTCCCACCGTCGCCGCCACCGGCGAGGTCGAAGCGAAGATCGCCGACGCCACCGCCACGCTGCTCGCCCGAATGGACGTACGGGTCCCGCCCGAGGCCGCGGGCCGCGTGCTCTGGGAGATCCTCGCCGAGACCGAGGCCATGGCACCCCGCGCGCTGCCCGAGGCCCCTCGGCCCGAGATCCCCGCCCATCGGGCGCACGCGGTGGTGGCGCGCCTGCGTGCGCTGGGGTACGTCGAGTAAGCTGCTGTCACACTGGAGGTCCATGATGACCGCGCGCTGGACCCTGCTCTCACTTCCCTTCTTCCTCTCTGTCCTTCTCGCAGCGACGAGCTGTGGCGACTCCACGCCCGGCGACGCAGCGCCGACGGACGGCTCCGGCGACGCGACCGACAGCACCATCGACAGCGGCCCCGCCTGCGATCCCCTCGGCGACTACGAGCTCACCGCCTCGGATGGTGTAACCGATCCCCTGGCCGCCCCGGCCGGCACGGCGCGCGCGGGACGCCTGAGCGCCGCCGACCTCCCGGACGACCCGAGCGGCCTCCTCGACTTTCGCGAAGGCGACTTCGTCGTCAGCAACGGACGCGTCGCCTACGTCATCTCCTCCACCGACAACCCAGGGCAGGTCTACGACCCCTACGGCGGCCGCGTGGTCGCGCTGGGCCGCGTGAGCGACGGGGCCTTCATCGAGCTCGGCGACTACAACCTGATGATGCAGGCCCTCGGGCGCTTCGCGCTGGGCACCGAAGAGGTGGCGGTGCTCTCCGATGGAAGCGACGGAGGCGCGGCGGTGGTGCGCGCGATCGGACACCTGGTCCCCATTCGCGCCCTCGCGGACCTCCTCGACATCTTGGTCCCCGGCGACTACGCGGGCCTGCCGGCGGCCGTCGACTTCTCCCTCGACCCCGACCGAGACCTCCTCTCCGCTACGCTGCACGTCCGCGCGCCTGCGCGCGGCCTTCGGTCGACGCTGGGGGCGCTCACCGTCTTCATGCAGGGCAACCGCACGGCGCCCTGGCGTCCGGGCCACGGCTTCGAGACCTCGACCATGCCCACCAGCTACGTGGCTTTCGACGATCCACGCGGGACGAGCTTCGCCTGGCGCGGCCCGGACGGCGTGGACCTCGAGCCGCTCTTCGCCACCAACGGCGTCGATCTGCTCTCCACCGGCGCGCTGATGCTCGACCCGTGCGCCGAAGGCACGCTCCCCCTCGGCGAGCTGGTGGCGGGCGGACCCGGCCTCGAAGGGCTCCAGCGCACCCTCGCATCGCTCGAGGGGACGACCACCCGTGCCATCTCCGGCTCCGTGATGAACGCCGACGGCTCACCAGCGAGCGACGTCCGGCTGCACCTGACCACGGCCGACGACGAACACCTCACGCGCTTCTGGCCGGCGGAGGACGGCACCTTCTCGATCGAAGTCGACGCCCGGGCCGCACGGCTCTACGCCTATCGTGAAGGTCAGCCGCTGGTCGGTCCGATCCCCGCGAGCGGCGACAGCGTGGACGTGACCATGCCGGCGGTGGGCCAGCTGCGCGTGACCGTGCAGGATGCTGGCGACGGCACACCGCTCCCCTCGCGCATCGAGGTCTTCCCCTCGAGCGGCGATCCGGACACCTACCCGGAGTCCTTGGGCGAGCGGCCGGCCGAACGCGGGCGCCTCTTCCTCTTCCATCCCACCGACGGCGAAGCGACGGCGCAGCTGCTCCCCGGTGATTACCGCATCTGGGTCACGCGCGGCCCGGAGTACGAGCGGGCCGAGCTCGAGGTGACCATCGTCGCCGACGCCGAGACGGCGCGCACCGTCGATCTCACGCGGGTCGTTCCCACGCCGGGCGTCCTCTGCGCCGACTACCACATCCACACGTCGCGCTCGATCGACTCGCCCGACGCGGGCTCGCTGAAGATCGCTTCCCTCGTCGGCGACGGCCTCGAGATCGCCATCCGCAGTGACCACGAATGGGTCAACGACTTCCAGCCGGTGATCGACGACCTGGGGCTCGGCGCGTTCGCGCGCGGCCTGACCGGGATCGAGCTGACCACCTTCACCTGGGGGCATTTCGGCGTCTTTCCTCTCGTCGCCGATCGAAGCCAGCCCAGCGGCGGGGCCTTCTTCTGGTACGACAAAGACGCGCCCGTGGTCTTCGACGAGGTGCGCGCACGTCCCGAAGCCCCCGCGCTCATCATCAACCACCCGCGCGCGGGTGGTATCCGTCAGGCCTACTTCACCGAGGCGGGCTACGACCCGCTCACCGGGATGGTCACGCACCCCGAGCTCTGGGACGAGGAGTTCACCATCGTCGAGGTCTTCAACTCCGACGACTTCGAAGCGATCCGCGACACGGTCGCGGTCGACTGGTTCTCGCTCCTGAACCAGGGCCGCCGCATCTTCGCCGTCGGCAGCTCGGACAGTCACGACATCCGCAGCAAGCCCGCGGGATGGCCGCGCACCTGCCTCGCGATCGGAACCGACGACCCCGCGACGCTGACGCCACAGATGGTGCGGGACACCACGGAGGCGGGTCACTCCACCATCAGCGGGGGCATCTACATGACGGTGGAGGGTCCCGACGCGTCGGGGCCGGGCGACACGGCGACCGGGGTGGGCAGTCGGGCGAGCTTCGAGGTTCGACTCTTCGCGGCGCCTCACGTGACGGTCGATCGCCTCGAGGTCATCGTCGATGGCGAGACGCGGGAGATGATGGACGTCCTGCCCTCGGACGCGATCGATGCGGTCGAGCGGGCCCGGGCGACCATCGAGGTGGACGTCGCCGCGAGCGGCTCCTGGGTGGTCTTCCACGCCTCCGGGAGCGAGACCTACGACACGGAAGGCCATCGCGGCTTCGTGGTGTCGAACCCCGTCTTCCTCATGCCCTGAATGGGGAGGGAGCAGCGGCAGTGGCCGGATCTGGCTACAGCGGGCGCTCCTTTTTCGTCCACCGAGAGCGGAAAAAGCTCCTGTTTGGTCGAATTTGTTCGCAATTTTTGAGGGCTTTTTCTGGGTATCGGTCTTGCAACGTTTTCTGACCACGGAGTCAGAACGATGCCCAATGCCACCCCTCCCGCACCTCCCCGCAATCATGACGACGACGACGACCTCTTCGACCTGAGCAGGCTCGTATCCACCGCCCTGCCGCCGCCCATGGATCCGGATCTTCCGGAAGACATGGTGATCCCGGGTGCTCCGCCTCCGCGCGAGCCCCTCGACAGCGTCCGCGTGGCGGCCCTGCCGAAGAAACGTCCGTGGACCAAGCGAGCCTTGTCGGCTGGCGCCGCCTTCGCGGTCGGCGCGCTGGTGGCGCTGGGTGTGGCCAAAACCGACGCCAATGACGAAACCGTTGCGACGATCGCGGCACCGACTGCGATCGCGCCCGAGAGCACGCCGCGTCCCGCAGCGGCACCCACGATCGCAGTCATCCACGACGAGGCGCCGGTGCACATCGCCGTCGCGGAGGAGTCCGAGGCGCCCACGGCCGAGCCCACCCGCGTAGGGGATGACGAGGCGCGTGAAGAGACCGCGGCCCCACCGGTCGCCGAAGAGGCGACCGCGGACCCCGCCGAGGAGGCGGCCATCGAGGAAGCGCCCGCCGAGGAAGCCCAGCCGATCGAGGAAGCCCAGCCCGCCGCCGAAGAGCCCGCGCCCTTCGATTCGAGGCAGGCGTCGATGGGCCAGCTCCTCGACCATGCCGTCGCGGATCTCGACCAGCTCTCTCTTCCCACCCACGACCCGGAAGCGGCGCCCGCGCCCGAAGCGCCCGCGGCCGAGGAGCCCGCCGCGCCAACCGGCCCCGGACGCGATGACGTTCAACGCGTGATGGAATCCCTGCGCCCCGCCATCGCAGAGTGCGCCGCCGGCGGTCACGGTCTGACCTACCTCCAGCTGAACGTCACCCCCGCCGGCCGGGCCCTCGCACCGCGCGTCAGCGGCCCCTTCGCCGGCTCGCCGGAAGGCTCGTGCATGGCTCGCGCCGCGCGCACGGCGACCTTCCCCGCCTTCGACGGCGACGAGGCGGTGACCCTGCGCTACCCCTACCGTCTCTGATCTGGGCGGGTAGACGCCGGTCCGAGGTCGATATACACACTCTCGCTCGCCGCCTCGGGAGCTCCGGGGGGCGTACGTGGAGGCGTGAGATGAAAGACCGGTCGATCGGCAGCATGATCCTGCGGCGTATCGAGGAGTCCCCGAACAGCCCCGCCCTCCGGGTGAAGAAGGGCGACGGCTGGAAGGACATCTCGTGGAAGTCCCTCGGCGATCGCATGGAGAAGATCGCTGCGGGGCTCATGACGATCCCCGGAGGCATCTCCCCGGGATCGACTGTCGCCATCCTCGGCAACACCAGCGAGGACTGGATCACCTGCGACTTCGCCGCGCTGTCGATCGGCCTCCGCACCGTGCCGGTCTACGCCACGCTCCTACCCCCGGAGGTCGGCTATCTGCACGTCGATACCGAGGCCGTCGTCTCGATCGTCGAAGACGGCGAGCAGCTGGAGAAGGTCCGCGAGGTGCGCAAGGGCTTTCACTTCTTCGACCAGGACTACGCACCTGATCGTTTGAAGCTGAAGCACATCGTGGTGATGGACCCGACGGGGGTCGAGCCCGCCGACGACTGGGAGAGCCTGGCGGATCTCGAAAAGCGCGGCGCGGACAATCGCAAGTCCACCGAGGCGGAACGCAAAGCGTTGGGCGAAGCGGCCAAGCGCGAGGAGCTCGCGACCTGGACCTACACCTCCGGGACCACCGGTCCCCCCAAGGGCGTGATCCAGACCAACGACAACCACCTGTCCATGGTCGAGCAGATCGGCGGCACCGGGCTCTTCGACGACAAGGTGCGCCCCGGCGGGCTCTTCCTCTTCCTTCCCCTGGCACACTCCTTCGGCCGGCTCATCGAGTTCGCGGGTCCCTTCTTCGAGGCTCCCCTCGTGGTGTCTTCGATCCCGACCCTGGCGCAGGACCTCGCCTCCACGCGACCCGGGTTCTTCCCGGCGGCCCCGCGGGTCTACGAGAAGATGAAGTCCAAGATCGAGATGAAGGTGCAGGGCGCGCCGCCCATGCGGCAGAAGCTCTTCCGCTGGGCACTCGACACCGGAAAAGCCACGCTTCCCTACACCAACCGCGGCAAGAGCGTCCCCTTCGTGCTCGGGCTGAAGCACGGCCTCGCCGACAAGCTCGTGCTCGCAAAGCTGCGCGCCGCGCTCGGCTTCGATCGCTGCCACATCCTCTTGTCGGGCTCGGCGCCGCTGAACGCCGACGTCCACGAGTTCTTCCTCGCCTGCGGGCTCAATCTCCTCGAGGCCTACGGGCTCACCGAGACCTGCCCCGGCCTCACCGCGAACACACCTGGCAACATCAAGCTGGGCACCGTCGGCCCCGCGCTCCCCGGTGTGACGATCAGGATCGCGGAGGACGGCGAGATCCTCGCCAAGGGCGCGAACATCACGAAGGGCTATCACAACCGCGACGACGCGACAGCGGAGGCCTTCGACGAGGACGGCTGGTTTCACACCGGCGATCTCGGCTCGATGGATGCGGACGGTTTCGTGAAGATCACCGGCCGCAAGAAGGAGCTGATGAAGACCAGCGGCGGCAAGTACATCGCACCCGCGAAGCTCGAGGGTGCGCTCAAGACGCTGCCCATCGTGCAGGAAGCGGTGACGGTCGCCGACACGCGGAACTACGTCACTGCGCTCATCGCCATCGACCCCGAGGAGCTGGCGGAGTGGGCGCAGCAGACCGGGAACGACGCCGACGCGCAAAGCGAAGCCGTGAAGTCGGCGGTGCAGGAGCACGTCGACGTGTGCAACGAAAAGCTCGCGAAGTACGAGACGGTGAAGTACTTCCGGATCGTCGAGCCCATGACTGTCGAAAACGGCCTCCTCACCGCGTCACTCAAGGTGAAGCGCAACGTCGTCTACGAACGCTACGGCGAGGTCATCGACGAGATGTATCAGAGCGGCAAGCGCCCCCCGGCCTGAGGCCGGACCATGGCGGTGCGCGACTCGACGGGCCTGCCGTGATCGCGCCATCATGGCGTCATGGCCCGCCCGAGCTCACCCAAGCCCGATTCGGGGATGGAGGAAACGATTCCCGCGGCGTCGTCGTCCGGGATGGAGGAGACCCTGCCGGCGATGGGGACGTCCGGGATGGAGGAGACCATTCCGGCGATGGGGACGTCCGGGATGGAGGAGAACATTCCGACCACCACCAGGAGCGACGGCCACGACCGCGCACCCGAGAGCGCCTCGGCGCGCACCCGCTTCGAGATGCGTGACGTGCTGGGGGAAGGCGGGATGGGTCGGGTCGAGCGCGTTTGGGACCGCGACCTCATGCGTGAGCTCGCGCTCAAACGCCTGCGCGCCGAGCTGAGCACCGACGCGAAGTCGATGACTCAGTTCCTCTGGGAAGCGCGCGTGACCGCCCACCTCGATCACCCGAACATCGTCCCGCTGCACGATCTCGGCGTCGATGACGGAGGCGATCTCTTCTTCACCATGAAGCGCGTGCGCGGCCGTTCGCTCGACCAGATCCTCGACGCGCTTCGCGAAGAGGACACGGCTGTCCTCGCCCGGTTTTCCCTCGAGCGTCGCCTTCGACTCTTCTTGTCGATCTGCAACGCGGTCGGTTTCGCCCACGAGCGCGGCGTCGTTCATCGCGACCTCAAGCCCGGGAACGTGATGATCGGAGAGCACGGAGAGGTGCTCGTCATGGATTGGGGGCTCGCCGTGCCGCTCCCCGGGCCCGAAGGCGACGCGCTGCGGGGGCGCATGCCCGAGGATCTGTTGGAGAGCCCGGCCGGCACGCCCCTCTACATGTCGCCCGAGCAGGCGCGCGGCGAAAAGGGGCTCGGGATCGCCTCGGACCTCTACTCGCTCGGCGTCGTGCTCTACGAGATGGTCTCTCTCCACCACCCTTACAGCGGGAACACCCCGCTCGTCGTGATGGCGCAGGCGTCGAGCGGTGAGGTCCGCCCGCTGGAAGAGGTCGCGCCCGATCTGTCGCGCTCCCTCGGGGCCGTGGTGCGGATGGCGATGGCGCACGAGCCAGCAGATCGCTACCCCTCGGCCTCGGCGCTCGCCGAGGATCTCGAACGCGTGCTCGATGGTCACTCCCCCGAGGCCGAGCACGCGCCGGCCATCGTTCGGTGGTCCCGGCTCTACGCGTCGCGCAACCGCGCCATCGGCCGCATGCGGGTCATGGACGTCGACTTCTGGGTCTTCTCGGGCGTTCTCGTCGGTGCGGGGATCGCCCTGCCCTTCGCAGCGCACCTCGCCGCCTATTGGTGGCTCCTGGTGGTGGTGGGCCTGGTCATCGCCGTTCCGCCGACCCTTCGCTTCTTCCGTGGATCCAGCGACGAGTAAGCGGTCACGGGATGCGATATAGTCGCCACGTGAGACCGCAAAAGCTCTTCCACACCATCGTCGTCCTCGGCGCCGCCCTCACCTCCACCGCGTGCAGCGGTGACGACGGCGCATCCGACGCCGCCGCCGATACGTCGATGACGGTGGACAGCGGAGTGGACAGCGCAGCGATGGACAGCGCAGTGGCCGACGCCGGCGATGCGACCACCATGCTCGACGCGATGATGCCCTCCGATGCGAGCGCAGACGCCGCGGACGGCGACAGCATGGTCCTCATCCTGTGACCGCGCCGCGCGTCCTTTCCCCCGCCAAGCCCGGCCCCCTCACCCGTCGCCCGCTCCCCGATCACGATCCGCAGATCGAGGCTCTCGATCCCGACACGCGCCGCCAGATCGGCGAGATCTGGGCGGAGCGCGCGCGGAGCGAGCTGGGCGCGGGCTCGGGTTTCGCCATCGTCGTCACCCATCTCTACAGGCTGGGCGCCGACCCGTTGGTGATCCGCCTCGCCACCAAGGCCGCGCACGACGAGGTCCGTCACGCCGAGCTCTGCCGCCTGCTCGCCGAAGCCTATCTCGGCCGCGCGATCGAGATGCCGCGCCCGAAGCGGGTCGGCATGCCGGCACACGAAGGCGCGAGCGAGGCCCTGCGGATGCACCTGCACGTCTTCGGGCTCTGCTGTCTGAACGAGACCATCGCCGCCGGCTTCGTCGAGGCGTGTCTCGAGACGTCGGAAGCGCCGCTCGTGCGCGCCATCCAGCGCGAGCACCTCGCCGACGAGGTCGACCACGCGCGCGTCGGCTGGGCTCACTTCGCCTCGGACGCCGTGAGCGACGAGATCCGTGCGGGCGTCAGCGCATGGGCCGCGCGGTTGGTCAAGATCAACCGAGGCGTGTGGCACGACCGCATCGGCGCGCTCCCCGAAGCCGGCGTCCCAGCGCACGGCTACCCGTCGCGCGCGCGCCTGATCCGCGCCGTGGACGAGACGATCCGCGACGTGGTCCTGCCCGGCCTCGCGCACGTCGGCATCGAGATGGCCGTCGCGAGCGCCTGAACCTCACCGAATTCGCTCTCGTTCCACCACGACCTACGAGCCGTCTGCCCAAGGCGGCGAACGACGCCGGGTCCAGGCCGACCGAGCACGCCCGGTGGACGCGCCCGCGCGCGTCTCTACAATGGCGGCCAATGCCCGAGCTCCACGTGGCCGCGCTCCCCTTCCCGTCGCGCCAGGGCACGCAGGCGGCGGTCGACGCGATGCTGCGCGCGCGGGCTGAGAACGGCACCGACGCGCACCTCCTCACCTACGGGGACTCAGAACGCGACGCGGACGAGGCGCGTCCCTACGCCCACCACCGCGCGCCGTCGCTTCCCGGACGCGCGTCCCTCCGCTCCGGTCCTTCGGCGCGCAAGTTGGTCCTCGACGCCCTCCTCGTGCGCAGCGTCGCGAGCGCCGCCCGCACGCTGCGACCGCGCGTCGTCGTCGCGCATCACGTCGAGGCGATGGCCGCCGTCCTCGCCGCCGGCGCGGGCCCCGCCATCTTCTTCGCGCACACCGACCTCGGCGCGGAGCTCCCCACCTATCTGCCTCCGTCGCTGACGCCGCTCCTCGGGCACGCCGGCCGCTCCGTCGACCGCGCGCTCTGCAAGCGGGCGCGCGCGGTGGCCGCCATCTCCCCCATGCTGCGCGACGCGCTCGAAGACGCGACCGACCTGCCCGTCGCCTACGTGCCGCCGCCCTGGCCCGTCCCGGCTCCCGTCGGCGTCGATGCACGGCGCGCCGCGCGACGGGCTCTCGCGCTGTCCGATGACGCGCAGCTCCTCCTCTACGCGGGCAACCTCGATCGCTATCAAGGCTGGCCGCTCATGGTCGCCGCGCTCGCCGCGCTCCCCGAAGCGCGCCTCCTCGTCGCCACCGCCAGCGACCCGGCCCCGCTCCGCCGCGAGGCGCGCCGCGCTGGCGTCGGCCAGCGCCTCGACGTCGTTCCCCTGCCCGCCGACGAGCCGGGACGCGCCCGCCTCCACGCCGCCGCCGACGTCGCGCTGATCCCGCGCCTCGCGAGGGGCGGGCTGCCCATCAAGCTCCTCGACGCCCTGGCCCGGGGCGTGCCCACCGTGGCCGCGCGTCGCGCCGCAGCCGGTCTCCCTCTGGGCGGCTCCGTCGCGCTCGCCGTCGACGACGACGCGGCGTCCCTCGCGTCGTGCGCGCGAGTCCTGCTTTCGGCGCCCCGGTCGACGGAAGAGCTGGGCGCGCGGGGGCGGGACTACGTCCGCCAACACCACGCGCCTGCTCGCTTCGTCGATGCGCTCGATGCGCTCCGTGATCGGGTCGTGTCTCAGATCGACAGCAGGAAGGCGACCAGGTCGCTCTCGTCCGCGTCGCTCAGGCGATCCACGTCGCCGTGGAGGTTGCCGCGGCACGCGTCGAAGACGTCGTGAAGCGTCTCGGCGCAGCCGTCGTGCATGTAGGGCGCGCGATACCTCAGGCCGCGCAGGCCCGGGGTCTGGAAGAGCCCGCCGGTGCCGACGTCCACCGTGAGGTCGTCGCTGAGCCGCTCGCCTCGATGACAGTCGGTGCAGCCGGTCTCGGCGGAGGCGAAGATCGCCGCGCCGCGCTCCACCGCGTCCGGATCCTCGGGGACGGCCCGTGGGAGATGAGGGATCGCCTCGACGAAGCGCGCCATCCCGCTCACGAACATGCCCTGCATCCCCGGACCGCCCATGCGCTGCTCGATGGTCGAATGCGCGAGCACGTCGAAGCTCGGCACCTCGCCACCCCAGTGGAAGGGCGCGCTGTCCAGGATGGGACCGCGCAGGGTCAGGGTGCGACGCGGGCCGAGGCCCACGAAGTTCCAGGTGTGACCGTCGTCGCCACCTTCCGGATGGCAGGACGCGCAGGCGATGGCCACGCCGGGCTTCTGATGGAAGAAGGCGTGACCGTCGTCGGCGACCGATCCCGTGGGTAGGCTCGTCACCACGTCTCCGTCACGCACCACGACCGCCGGCTCGCGACCCTGGAAGAGCCACTCGCCCGTGGGGAGCGCGGCCACGCCGCTGAGGTGCGCGTCGAAGTCTGCGGGGATCGACGGCCCGGTGACGCATCGACCCGGCCCACCTGTGGCGGTGGCCTCTTCCATGTCGAGATAGCGCCCTTGGTGACGCGACCGCATGACGAGGCCCGGGCGCGGGGTGTCGAGGACACCGGGCGCGACGACCACCGCGAGATCGCCCATGAGGTCGAAGTCGACCGCCAGAGAGAGGCCAGTGATGGCGGGTGCCTCGGTCGGCTCGGAGTCGCGGCGCAGCCGCGTCATCACCGACTGAACCACACCGACGGAGCACTCGCTGCTCTGGTATCCGGCGTCGCCGGCGTCGAGGGCAAGGGGCGTCGACTGCGAACGCTGGTGGAGGAGAAGCACCCCGCCACCCGGCGCTGGGCGCATGCGCCACGCGACGTTGGGCTCGAAGAGCTCCCCGGCGCGGTTTTCGTGCACCGGCGGCCTGCGGCGCATGACCACCGCGCCGTCGCTGTCGAGGAACAGCACCTCGGCGCGGCGGAAGAGGCTGACGGCCAGGTCGCCGCTCGTCTCGTCCACCACCACGTCGCGGAGATCGGGCTCGAGCGCGAGGACGCGCGTGGCCGGTCCGCCTTCCGCGCGCAGCGTCACGAGGAGCCCTTCGGCGCAGGCGACGTGAAGGGCCTCGCCGTCGGCTGCGAGGCCGCGAGGCGCGGCGCAGACCTGGCGGCTGAGCGCGATGTCGCCATCGGGGCTCAGGCTGATCACCTTGCCCGCGCGGCGGAGGGCCACGTGGAAGTAACCACGCTCGTCTTCGATCACGCGCCCCGGCATGGTGTGGGGCTCGAGATCGTGTTGGGCGAGGATGGCGCCGCTCGGGAGCGCCACCATCCAGACCTGATCGCGATCGGGATCGGCGATCACGACACGGGATCCGTCCCGGCTGGCGGCGATGGTGCCGCCGATGATCGGAGGCGGCGCCTGGTCCGCGAACACTGGTGGACGGGAATCGGGAGAGATGGCCGGCTCGTCCCGGTTGGGACGCTCCACGGCCACGAGGACGTCGGCGGCGAAGCCTTCGGAGAAATCGTTCGGGGTCGTTAAGCTTTGCGGATCGCCCTCACTACAGGCGATGGCCGCAAAGACGACCAACAGCCAAGTAATGTGTCTCACGTGTACGAGAGTTGCACAGCTCCATGACCTCTGTCCAGAAAGCCGTCTGAAACAGGGCCCTTAGCCCTCTTTGGGGACGGGTGTTCAGCCCCTGCCACACCGCTGGCAACAGACCTTCGAGGCCCGCTTTACGCCCCTGAACATTCGGCCCAGGCTCGTCAGCGATGGATGCGATGGCTGAGCTCTTCGGTCCGGCGACGCGGCTCTGGTTCGAGGAGAGCTTCGAAGCGCCGACGCCGGTGCAGTCCCAGGGCTTCTCCGCGATCGCCGGCGGGGCGCACGCCCTCTTGACCGCCCCCACCGGCAGCGGAAAGACCCTCGCCGCGTTTCTCTTCGCCCTCGACCGCCTGGGCACACTCACCGAGGACGCCGAGCCGGGCGTGCGCGTGCTCTACGTCTCGCCGCTCAAAGCGCTGGTCTACGACGTGGAGCGGAACCTCAGGGCCCCGCTCGTGGGCATCGCTCAGGCCGCCGCGCGCCTCGGCGTGCATTATCGGCCGCCGCGCATCGACGTGCGCACCGGCGACACCAGCGCGAAGGATCGACGGAGGCAGGCCAAGCACCCTGGCGAGATCCTGGTGACCACCCCCGAGTCGCTGTACCTGATCCTCGGGAGCCAGGCCCGCGAAACCCTTCGCACCGTCGAGCACGTGATCGTCGACGAGGTGCACGCGCTCGCGCCGACGAAACGGGGCGCCCATCTCGCCCTCTCCCTCGAACGTGTCAGTGAGCTGGCCAATGGTGGGGGCGAACCGCGACGCATCGGGCTCTCCGCGACGGCGCGGCCGGTGGAAGAGGTCGCGCGTTTTCTCTGTGGGGAGCGGCCGGTGACCATCGTCGACACCAGCGCACCACCGCGACTCGATCTCGGAGATCGTCGTCCCCACCGAGGACATGACCTCCCCGGTCCCCGTCGCGCCCGCACCGGCGAAGACCGACGACGGCCTGCCACCGAGCGGTCCGGTCACGCTGCCGGCCGAGCCGCCGCGCGACGGCGAGCAGCGCGGCATGTGGCCAGTGATCTACCCGGAGCTGTTGCAGCTCATCCGCGCACACCGCACCACCATCCTCTTCGTGAACAGCCGCGGGCTCTGCGAGAGGCTCGCCCAGCGGCTCAACGAGCTGGCCGAGGCAGAAGGCGAGACGATGCCTTTCGTGCTCGGGCATCACGGCAGCATCGCCCACGCGCAGCGGCGGCAGATCGAGGAGGATCTGAAGGCGGGTCGCGTGCGCGGGATCGTCGCCACCAGCTCCCTCGAGCTCGGTATCGACATGGGCGCCGTCGACCTGGTGGTGATGGTCGAGTCGCCCGGCTCGGTGGCGCGTGGCCTGCAGCGCATCGGGCGAGCGGGCCATGGCGTGGGCGAGGTGAGCATCGGGCGGATCTTCCCCAAGCATCGGGGGGATCTCCTCGAGGCCGCGGTGGTCGCGCGGCACATGCTGGCCGGCGACATCGAGCCGCTCTCGGTGCCCGAAAATCCGCTCGACGTGCTGGCGCAGCAGATCGTGGCGATGACGTCGGTCGAGTCGTGGTCGACCGAAGCGCTCGCGACCGTCGTCCGGCGCGCGCACGGCTACCGGCGCCTGCCCGAGAGCGCGCTCAGCGGCGTCCTCGACATGCTCAGCGGCCGCTATCCCTCCACCGACTTCGCCGACCTCCGGCCGCGGGTGAACTGGGATCGCGAAAAGGACGTCGTGACGGCGCGGCCCGGGAGCAAGATGATCTCGCTCGTCAACGGCGGGACGATCCCGGACCGCGGCCTCTACACGGTGCATCTCGGGGTGGATGGGCCGCGCGTGGGCGAGCTCGACGAGGAGATGGTCCACGAGACCACCGCCGGTCAGACCTTCATGCTCGGCGCGAGCACCTGGCGGGTCGAGGAGATCACCCGCGATCGGGTGATCGTATCGCCGGCGCCGGGCGAGCCCGGCAAGCTCCCCTTCTGGCACGGCGAAGGGCCGGGGCGGCCCATCGAGCTGGGCCGAGCGCTCGGGCGCTTCGTCCGCGAGGCCTCCCAGCGGAAGCGCGAGGACGCGGCGGAATGGCTCGGCCGCGACTACCGCCTCGATCCCCTCGCCGCCAAGAACCTCCTCGACTACCTCGAAGAGCAACGCGAAGCGACGGGCACCCTTCCCACCGACCGCCAGATCACGGTGGAGCGCTTCCGCGACGAGCTCGGCGACTGGCGCGTCTGCATCCTGACGCCCTTCGGCGCGCGGGTGCACGCGCCCTGGGCCCTCGCGATCAAGGCGCGCCTCTCGGCGGACGCCGGCTTCGACGTCGGGGCGATGTGGAGCGACGACGGCATCGTGGTCACGGTCGCTGACGGAGACGAGCCGCCGCGTCTCGACGCGCTCATCCCGCACGCCGACGAGCTCGAGGACTGCCTCTACCGCGAGCTCGGCGCGAGCGCGCTCTTCGCGAGCCAGTTTCGGGAGAGCGCCGCGCGGGCGCTGCTGCTGCCGCGGCGCAAGCCCAACAGCCGAACGCCGCTGTGGTCACAGCGCCTCAGGAGCGCGAAGCTCCTCGGCGTCGCGAAGAGCTTCCCCGCCTTCCCGATCGTGATGGAGACCTATCGGTCGTGCCTGAAGGACGTCTTCGACGTGCCGGCGCTCACCGAGCTGCTCCGTGCGATCGAGCAGCGGGCGATTCGCGTGGACGAAGTGGAGACGGCGAGCGCCTCTCCCTTCGCGCGCTCGCTGGTCTTCTCCTACGTCGCCGCCTATCTCTACGAGGGCGACACGCCGCTCGCCGAGCGCCGCGCGCAGGCGCTCTCCCTCGACCGCGCGCTCTTGCGCGAGCTCCTGGGGCAGGAGGAGCTGCGCGAGCTCCTGGATGCCGGCGTCATCGCGCAGCTCGAAGAGGAGCTGGGTCTCCTCGCCGAGGAGCGCCGGGTGGAGCACGCCGACGGGCTCCACGATGCGCTCAGGCGACTCGGTGATCTGACGCCGGCGGAGATCGCGGCGCGCGCCGAGGGGGACGCGAGCGCTTGGCTCGATCAGCTCCGGCGCGAGCGGCGGGCGGCGCTGGTGCGGATCGCCGGCGAAGAGCGCTGGATCGCGGTCGAGGACGCAGCGCTGTACCGCGACGCGCTGGGCGTGAGCCTTCCGCCGGGATTGCCCGCGGTCTTTCTCGAGCCGCGCCCGACGGCGATGGAAGAGCTCCTCACGCGGTGGGCGAACACCCACGGACCTTTCCGCACCGCGGAGCTCGTCGATCGCTACCGCGTGCCCTACGCCGTCCTCGACGCGATCCTGCGGGCGCTCGAGGACCGGGACGCCCTCGTCCACGGCGACTTCCGACCGGGTGGGCGGGAGCGCGAGTGGTGTGCGCCCGAGGTGCTGCGCCGCATCAAGCGACGCACCCTGGCCAAGCTGCGCAACGAGGTGGCGCCGGTGGAGCGCGTCGCGCTCGCGCGCTTCCTTCCGGAGTGGCACGGCATCGGCGAGGCCAGCATCGGCGACGGCCGGCTCGAAGAGGCGCTGGTGCAACTCGAAGGGCTGCCCATCTCCTACGCCGAGCTGGAGAAGGTGATCCTTCCGGCGCGGGTGCGCGGCTTTCAGCCGCGCATGCTCGACGAGCTGGGGGCCGAGGGGTGGCTCACCTTCATCGGACGCGGGAGCCTCGGTCCAGAGGATGGAAAGGTGGCGCTCTACCGGCGCGAGCGGGTGGCGCGTCTCGCCGAGCCGCCGGTGGTCCCCGAGGATCTGAGCGAGCCGGCGCAGAAGATCCTGGCGCACCTGAAGGCGCGCGGCGCCTCCTTCTTCGCCGAGCTCGAGGGCGCCGCGGGCGTGCCGCCGCGCGAAGCGCTCGAAGCGCTCTGGGATCTGGTGTGGGCCGGCCTCGTCACCAACGACACCTTCGGCGCGATCCGGGGCCTGTCCGCGAAGCGCAAGGCGCGGGGTGGAGGTCGCCGCGGCGGTCCGCGTGCTCAGCGAGCCGGCGGGCGCTGGTCATCGGTGGAAGACCTCCTGGTAAACGCGCCCAGCGCGACGGAGCGCGCACACGCTCGCGCCCTGAGCCTCCTGGAGCGGCACGGCGTGGTGAGCCGGGAGGTCGCCGATCTCGAAGAGCTGCCCGGCGGCTTCAGCGCGACCTACCGCGTGCTCCGGGCGATGGAAGAGGCGGGCAAGGTCCGGCGCGGCTACTTCGTCGAGAGTCTGGGCGGCGCGCAGTTCGCCTTCCCCGGGGCGGTCGATCGCATGCGCCGCTCCCGCCGCCCGGGCACCGCGCCCGAGGTTCGCGTGCTCTCCGCGGTGGACCCTGCGAACGCCTACGGCTGGATCCTTCCCTGGCCCGCCCCCTCGGACGATCCCGACCGAAAACCGCGCCGCGTCGCCGGCGCGACGGTGGTGCTCGTCGACGGCGAGCCGATCCTCTACCTGGATCGTCGTGGCCGGCGCCTGCGCACCTTCGAGGGCAAGGACGACGCGGAGCTCCTCGGGCTCGCGGCCGCCGCGCTGAACGTCGTCGCCGCGCGGCGTCGCGGCAAGCTCCTGCGCATCGAGGAGATCGACGGCAGCCCCGCGCGCACCTCGAAGCACGCCTCGCTCTTCCGCACCCGCGGCTTCACCGCGGATCACCGCGGTTTGATCCTCGAAGTCGGCTGAGGCCGGCCGCTCAGTCCACGAAGCGCGAGAAGAAGGCCCACATCGCGTCGCTGGCGAAGTCGGGCCAGATGTGTCCGTCCGGGTGCTGGCAGTAGTGCACCGGCGTGTCGGGATTGCAGCCGTCGTAGGCCACGCATGGCGGATCGGGGTCGGTGGGCATGGTGGTATCGCTGCATCCACCGCGGTCACGGAACCAGTCGCGGTAGGCCTCGCGCCCGCTTGTCAGCTCCATCTCGCCGATGGTGATCCAGGCCGCGGGGTATCCGACGCAGTCCGCCTCGTCGAAGTAGATCACCGACCCGCCCACGGCGATCGCCCGGATGTCGTCGCGCCGACACCCGAGCACACCGGAGAAGGAGCCGCCGCCGCTGAAGCCCATGCTGAAGATCGAGCTCTCGGCGATGCAGAGGTCGGTGCGCGCCTGCGAGAGCACCTCTTCGAAGTAGGCCAGCTCCATCTCGATGCGCGGCGGCCAGGTGCTCGGATCCATCGAGTAGTCGCGCCACTGCCCGTCGATGGCTTCGGCGATGATGAGGATGGCGTCGTCCTGAAGGACGCCGCGGATGTTGCGGCTGCCGCTGGTCCCGTCCCAGTAGCTGGCGCTGCCGCCGTTGCCGTGAAGGGCGAGCACCAGCGGCCAGGCTCGATCCCGGGTGTAGCCGTTCGGCAGGCGCAGGATGTAGCGGCGCATCAGCCCGTCGAGCATGAAGGTGTGCTCGCCCTCGTCGAGCCCCGCGCCGTCCACGCACCCGCTGCTCACCGGCGGGCCGGCGTCGACGACCGCATCCATGGCGCCGTCCGTCGGCGTCGCATCACCCATCGCGCCCGTGTCCCCGGGCGCGCTGTCGAGGGTCACGCTGGTGTCGACGATGGCGTCCGCGCTCGCGTCGGAGGAGGCGTCGGGCGCTGCGTCATCGCCGCCGCAGGCCGAAGAGAGGACGACGATCAGGACCGACGCGAACGAGGTACGCATCCCGAGACGTTATCACGATTCGACCCGCTGACAGCGCGGGCAGAAGAAGGTCGCGCGGGCATCGGCGCCGTGGTGTCGCCGCTCGATGGGCGCGTTGCATCGAAGACAGGGCCGTCCCTTCCGGTCGTAGACCCACAGCCTCGGATAGCCTGCCGCGCGGAGGGATGCGGGCACGGTGGTGCGCGGCCCCGGGGTGATGTTGGCGGAGAGGAGCGCCCGCCCGCGACGGTAGAGCCGCAATAGATCGGCGTCGGCGAGCGCATCGAGCGCGGTGAAAGGATCGATGCGCTCGAGGAAGAGCACCTCGCTCTTGTAGACGTTGCCGATGCCCGCGGCCACGCGCTGATCGAGGAGGAGCTCCGCCGCGGTCGTCGTGCTGCTCTTCCTCGCCCGCGCGACGATCGACGCCTCGTCGACCTCCTCCGCGAGGAGGTCGGGGCCGAGCTTCGACAGGCGCGGATGGGTCGCGAGCCTGCGCACGTCGAGGAGCTCCACCTGGGCGAGGTCGAAGAAGACGAAGACGAGCTCCTTCGTCGACAGCGTCGCCGCCGCGCGGTCGCGCGCCTTGCGCCAGGGCTCGCTCGGGCGATATCGATGCACGCTGCCCTTCATGCCGAGGTGGGCGCGGAGGCCGAGCTCGCCTTCGATGCGCAGAAGCAGGTGCTTGCCGATCGCCTCGACGCGCTCGACGCGGCGCCCCTCGAGCTCTCGCGCGTCTCCGCCGACGCGTGTCCAGAGAGCGTCGATCACCGCGCCTTCGAGGTTGGGGCGCAGGGCGAGGGCGAGCCTCTTGATGGTGTCGCCCTCGGGCATCTCAGGGCTCCCGGAGGACAATCTCGGTATCGACGGCCACCGCCTCCCGAGTGGTGGAGCTGCCACCAGGCCAGATGACCTCGACGCTGACGGGCGCGCTCTCCGCGAGCCCGAAATGCAGGCGCGGATCGCCGCTCCCGAGGTATCCCTCGCCGCGGCTCTGGACGCGCGTGAGCGTCGCGGCGCCGGCGTGGACCAGAACCCTCGCCCCCACCGCGTCTCGGTTCGGCGCCCGGCCCTCGAGCGCCACGCGGAGGAAGTGCCCTCCTTCGCGCACGTTGTGAAGCACCCGCGCTGGGCCGACCGCCGGTGCCGTCACCGCGTCGAGCCGACCGTCGTCGTCGAGATCGACCAGGACCAGGGAGCGTTCGGCGCCCGCCACGAGGCTCGCATCCGAAGGCGCGCGCCGCGCATCGCGGAAGGTCGCGTCTCCCACGCCTTCGAGAAGGTTCATCGGCTGCGCGCGCCCCATGGCCCAGCCCAGCGCCACGATCTCGTCGTCGTCGTAGTAGTGCCCCGCGGCTTCCAGGAGATCGAGGTCGCCGTCGAGGTCCAGATCGCCGAGGGCCACCGCCCACCGGAAGGAGTCCGAGAGCGCGCCGGTGCCGGCACGCGCGGCCTGGTCCTCACAGAACGCATCACAGACGAAGACCGCGGTCGCGTCGCCCTCGAAGCTCGACTCCACGTGATCGAGGTCTCCATCACCATCCAGGTCGCCGCTCGCGAACCCCATGGTGTCGATGCCGTACCCCACGCGGTTGTACGCGAGGCCCAGGTCTTCGGCGACGTCGCGGAGCGTCCCGTCGATCCGTCGCGACAGGACGCGGTCGCGGAAGACGATGCCGATGTCGTTGCCGACGTAGATGTCGGGCCGTGCGTCCTCGTCGAAGTCGCGCACGGCCACGACCAACGTCGGCTCCTCCCGCACGAGGTCGGGAGCTTCGGTCGCGGCGCGCTCGTCGTATCGGCCGTCGGCGCGGCGGATGAAGAGGAGCGAAGGGATCGGCTGGAAGTTGGTGAGCTCCGCCGCGCAGGGCACGGCGCCGCAGAGGGCCGCCATCCCGGCGGGGTCGTGGCGGATCATGCCCGCCACCACCAGGTCGAGGTCGCCGTCTCCATCGACGTCACCGGCCGCCGCGCTCGCGTAGAAATCGCGCGGATCCGGCGCCCACCCCAACAGGGCGCTGCTGACGTCGGTGAAGCTCCCCCCTTCGTTCTCGAAGAGGCGAAGCGACCCTTTGCCGGTCACCAGCAGGTCGTCGTCGCCATCCCCCTCGGCGTCGAAGGCCAGGCATCCGGTGGCGTCTCCCACGTTCGACAGGCCACGCTCCGTCGTCTCGTCCAGGTAGTCGAGGCTCCCCCGGCCCACGTAGAGCACGGACTTGCTGGCGGCCGAAGGCCGGAAGGCGAAGAAGAGGTCGAGGGGCGCAACGCCGTCGACGTCGATCACGCAGACGCCGCCGCTCATGCGATCGGGCACGCTGTCGTAGTCCTCGGCAGCCACGCGGACCAGATCGATCCCCGCTGACAGGGAGATGTCCTCGAACCAGGTGACGGTGGGCGTACTCGCATCGGCCTCCGCGTCCGCGTCCAACGGGGCGCCGTCACTGCCGAGTGGCGCATCGCTGGCCGCGTCGATCGCTCCACCATCCATCCGCGCGTCAGCCCGCGCGTCTGCGTCGCCCACCTCGCCGCTGGCGTCGCCGCACGCGCCGAGCACCATCAAGCACGCGAAGAGGACGTAGCGCACGGACAGAAGTCTAGTGCCTGGTCCAATGACGTAGAAGGGTTCTCGCTCGTTCGTCGGCCGCCTCGCGGCGTCGGGAAACCTCGAATGTGCGCTGCACGTCCTTCGATTTCCCTCCTTGCGACGCGACCGACGCCCGTCGCGATCTCCCCTTCCACCTCATTGGACCAGGCACTAGAGCAGATCAGTCGTGTACGCCGCTCGCCCGCGCGACGGCCTCTGCGAGCCGCGCGAGCGTGGTGCGCTCGGCGAACTCGGAGGGCGTGAGCCACTCCCACGCATCGTGCTCGTCGTTCGCGCGCACCTCGTCGCTCTTCGCGTCCGCTCGATAGCAGACGACGAGCATCGGCTCCCCCTTGCGGCGCGCGGTGTAGGCGTCGATCGGCCGCGCCGCGATCTCCACCTCGAGGCCTGTCTCTTCGCGCGCCTCGCGAGCAGCCGCCGCGCGCGGATCCTCGTCGGGATTCACGCGCCCGGAGACGCACTCCCAAAGCCCGGCCCCAGCGTCCTTGGTCGGCGCGCGGCGCATCGCCAACACCCGATCTTCTCGGAAGATCACGACGACTACGGCCGCCACGAACGCATGCTCCCCTGTCAACATCCTGCGATCTCGATCCGTTTTTTTTCGGGGTGGTGGCGAGGAACCTAACATTTCGATCCACGCCAGAGCACGGCACGCCCTCGATGGAACTCGAAAAGCTCACAGCCACCCTCCCGGGAACACCAGCACCCCGGATCTTTTCCCCGCTCGCGCGAGTGCTCTACGGAGCGGAGGTCGACGAAGAGGAGACACCACCTCTTCCCGATCTCGTCGGCGCGCTGGTCGGTCTCGCCGCCGGGCGCTCCGACAAGGTCCTGCTGCCGCTCGTGGGCGCGCCCCTCGAAGTCGCGCTGGTCCGCCGCCGCGATGAAGCCCTCGTCAGTCTCTACGAGACCGGCCCGGTGCCCGACGTCCTGGTGCTCGACCGACCGGTATCGCTTCGGACCCTCTTGGACGAAGCGGCCGAGGAGCTGCGACACGAGGCCGCCACGCGCGGCGGGTCGGGAGGCCAGGTGCTCGAGCGACTCGCCGACCGCGCCTCGACCTCACCCATCTCGCGCCTGGGGAGCCGACCGGCCAGGCCGGTGTCGCGCGAAGGTGGCGCCATCGTCGAACCGCCCGAGGACGTGCCGCTGAGCTTCGGCTTTCGCGCGCTGATCACCCCCGGCCGGGTCGCCGGCTCCGAGAGCGCCTCGCGCGCCGACGTGCACGCGCTCCTCTTCCCGGGCGAGCTCTGGGTCTGGGCACGCGGCCACCGTCACGTGCTCGCGCGAGGTCCGATCATGCCGGCGATCAGCCGGATGGTCGCCGCGGTGCGATCGCTGGTCGACGCTTGGGAGAGCGACCGCCCCGCGAACGTCCGCCTGGTCGCGGGCGGCTTCACCATCGGCGTGCGCCTCGCCGAGGACGTGACCCTGACCCTGCTTCGCGGCGCCGAAACCGTGACGCTGCCCGCCCTGGACGTGGGACAGGCCTCGCTCCCCATCCTCCGTCTCGCGTCGGACGTGATCCGCGCCATGATCGCCTGCGATCGTGGGCAGGCGCGCAACCTCAAAGTGCGCAGCCTTCGCGAAGAGGTGCGCAGCCTGCGCCGTCGCATCCGCGCGAGGCAGCGCGACGACGGCTTCGTCAACGTGGACGCGGAGCGCCTCCGTGCAGATGCGCGGGCGCAGATGCCGCGGGAGGACGTTCCCTCCCCCGCGCCTCGCCGCGAGCCCACGCCCGTCGGCAAGCTCCGCTTCGCCGAGCGATGGACCGCCGAGATGGACGGCCTCGACGCGACCTCGACCTTCTTCTGCGGCGATCGACTCGTCGTGGCCACCCCCAGCCGCGCCGTCGCCGTCAGTCGCGACGACGGCGAAGTGCTCTGGGTGCGCGAAGGCCTCGGCGGTCGCTCCTTCATGGCGGGGCAGCACCTGGTGCGCCTCTCTACCGAGGGTCAGGTCGAGCTCTGCGACGTCACCGATGGCGAAGCCTTCGCGACGACGCGGATCACGCCTCCGTCCGGCATGCCACCGAACGCGCTCTTCGTGGGCGGCGGACCGGTGCCGCCATCGGTCTTCCTCCCCGATGGCCCGGGGCGCCTGGTCGCCGTCGACCTCCGCAACGGCGAGCACCGCTTCGGCTACGCGGCGAAGGGCTCGGGCCCGCTGCGCCTGCGGCGCGCCGGGCGGCTGGTGCTCACCACCGCGGGCGACGGAACCCTCGACGCCGTCGACGCGGTCTCCGGTCAGGTGGTCTGGCGTCACTCCGAGGGCTCGCGACTCTGCTTCGCGCCCACCGTGGTCGGCGACACGGTGATCGCCGTCGCGGGCGATCCCAACGGGCGCGCCGGCGCGCTCGTCGCGCTCGATCTCTTCAGCGGCGAGCGCCTTTTCCGCGTCGCTCTCCCAGCCGCGCCCACGGCGGCGCCCACCGCCTTCGGACGCCGGGCGACCATCGCCATCGGTACCAAGAGCCAGAGCTCGCTCGCCTGCGTCGACACCACCAGCGGAGGCCTCGGTTGGATGATCGAGGATCCGGGCGTCGGCGCCGGCGGCGCCTGCCTTGCCGTCGACGCCACGCTGATCGTGAACACGCCGTCGGGTCGGATCTGCGCCATCGATCTCGACGATGGGGGCATGCGCTGGGAAGCGCTCCTCTCCGATCCGGTCGCCGACGACGTTCCGCGCCGCCTCGAGCCGGTGCTCCGCGGGGGCGCGCTCTTCGTCCCGGCGGCATCGGTGCACATCCTGCGCCCCTCCGATGGCGCCGCGCTCGGTGCCGCCCTGCCCTGCCCGCTGGTGCCGGATCTGATCCGCGTGGACGAGCGCGGCTGGGTCTACGTGGCCGAAGAGAGCGGTTATCTCGGAGCCTACGCGCCCGTACCCCACCTGACGCTGGTGCGCTGACCCGTCCTCTCGGCCAAACGGCTGGCCAAGCTCCGCGATCCATCCCAAGCTCGTCGATCGTGGGGATTCGCATTTCGGCGGCGATGCTTCTCGCGCTCACCTGCGCCGCCTGCGGCGACGACGGGACGATGACCACGCCGGACAGCGCCGTGCCCGACGGCGGCGCTGACGCCGGCATCGTCATCGCTCCACCCGCCCCGGCGGCGGATGCAGCGTCCCCTTCGCGCAGCTGCCCCGAAGGCTTCACGACGACGACCGACGGCGTCTGCGACCCCTGGCCCGAGGGCCCGCTCGACTGCGCGCCCGACGAGATCCAGGTGCCGGGGAGCGATGTGTGTGAGCGCCTGGGCCCCGCGTGTCCGGGTGCGGGACAGTGGGCGAGTGATCTCCCTTCGACGGGCACCATCTACTACGTTTGGGCGGATGCGCCGGCAGGCGGCGATGGGACCCGCGCCGCTCCGTACGCCACCATCGGCGCGGCCGCGAGCCGGGCGGGCGCGGGTGACGTGATCGCGGTCGCCGCGGGAACCTACGACGAAGCGCTGTCGCTCCGCAGAGGGGTGACCCTGGTGGGAGCATGCGTGGCGGGCACCCTCGTCGCCCCGTCGTTTGCGGCCGCGGCCACCCTGAGCGCCGCGGGCACGGGGGTGGTCGCCAAGAACGTCACCCTCGGGGGTGGGGGCTCGGGCATCGCCCTGAACCGCGGCACCGGCATTCGCCTCGAGAACGTACGCCTCGATGGCAACGCCGACTTCGGGATCCGCGCGCTCCTCGGAGCGGAGCTGGTCGCGGACGGATTGATCGTCCGCGGGACGCGGCCCGCCGCCCCGCGCGGCGCCTTCGGCCGTGGCATCGACGTGGAGGCCTCGACCGCCACGATCACGCGCGCGCTCGTCGAGGACAACACGGACTTCTCCATCTTCGCCGCAGCGGGCACCGAGCTCACCCTCGATGGTGTCACGGTGCGCGGCACGCGCGCGCAACAGAGCGATGGCGCCCACGGCCGTGCGCTGAACGTCGTCGATGGATCGACGGTGTCGGCCGCACGCTCGGTCTTCGAAGACAGCCGAGAGATCGGCGTGTTCTTCACCGGCGATGGAACCACCGGGACGCTCGAAGACGTCGTCATTCGCCGTACCACGCCCTCAGAACGCCGAGCCGGCGCAGAGTCGGGCACCGGGATGAGCGTCGAGATCGGCGCGAGCGTCGAGGCACACGGCCTGCTCGTCGCGGAGTCCAGCTTCACGGGCCTGCTCACGATCTCGGGGGCCAGCTTCGTCGGTGAAGACGTGGTGATCTCCACCGTCGCGCCCGACCCCTTCGGGGACCTCGGCGTCGGCATCGCCACCGAGCGAGGCGCACACCTCGAGGTGCGCCGCGGAGTGGTCCGGGACACTCACACGGTGGCGATCAGCGCCAAAACCGAGGGCTCCGAGCTCGTCTTCGAAGACGTCGTCGTGTCGAACGTCGGTGTGCGCGAGAGCGACGGCGAAATGGGAACGGGCGTCGGCGTGGTAGAGGGCGCGATGGCGGTCCTTCGCCGGGTCCGCCTCGAAGACCTCGCCCTGTACGGGATCTTCGCCAACGGCTCCGGTACCAGCGTCAGCGTCGAGGATGTCACGGTGTCCCGAACCGGCACACTCGGCGGCGCGGGCTTCGGGGTGATCTCGCGGGACGCCGCATCGGTCTCCGGAGCGCGAGTGAAGCTGACCCAGATCAGCGAGATCGGGATTCTGGTGGGCATGGGCGGCGCGAGCGTCGATCTGGACGACGTCGTCCTGGAGGACGTCACCCAGCGATTCCTCGAGGAAGAGGGCGTGCACTACGGCGCTGGCGTCCAGATCGAGGACGGAGGGCTCATCACCCTCGAGCGCGTCAGTATCTCGAACGCCGCGCATCAGGCGGTGTTCTGTTTCGGAGGCACCTTGGAGATGACTGACCTCCGGATCGTCTCGCCGACCGAGGACGACTCGGGCCATTTCGGCTACGGGCTGACCGCGACGGGGACCGCGATGATCACTCTGCAGGACACGCTCGCTGAGGGCGTGTTCGGCGCGGGCATCTCCGCGTTCGACGGCGCGCACGTCATCGCGCGCGGCCTCGAGGTTCGGGGGACGCAAAGCAACACCGCGCGCGGGACGCTCGGCTGGGCAGTGGCGGCGGTCGAGGGCGGCCTCGTCGAGCTCGAGGGGGCGCGACTCTTCGGCAACCGCGAGGCGTCCATCATGTCTCAGGCCGCTGGCTCGCGAATCGTGGCGCGAGACCTGATCATCGAGAACACGCTGCCGAACAGCTGCAGCGAAGCCGGGACCTGCGCGGGTGGCGCGGGCTTTGGCGCCACGGCATCCGGCGGATCCATCGAGCTCACCGACTTCGAGATCCGCGGCAACGCCCTCGCCGGCGTCCAGATCACCAACATGGGCTCGGCCGATCTCGTGCGCGGCACCATCGCCAACAACCCGATCGGCGTGAACGTGCAGGGGGATCCGAGCTACGACCTCGATCGCCTCACACAGGACGTGCGCTTCGTCGACAACGAGCGCAACATCGACTCGGCCGTGGTGCCGCTGCCTGACGCGAGCCTCGAGAAAGCGGGCTTGTCCGCGACCCCGACCGAGGCTCCGACCTTCTGATCGTCAGGCGTGGGCCCGCCGGGAGCGCCGGCTCAGCGCGGCGCTTCGCACCCGCTCGAAGAGAGCGGCGGCGGTGAAGAAGACGAAGCGGTGCGGGCCCAGGAGGATCTGGGTTCCCGTCTGCACGGCTACCGCTTGCTTGTCGGGAAGGCGCCGACCGTCGACGAAGGTCCCGTTCGTCGAGCCCGCGTCGGTGATCCGATAGCTGGCGGAGAGATCCTCCGGAACCGTGAAGTACGCGTGGTACTTCGAGACGGTGGCGAGGGGCACGCTCACGTCCGCGTTGGCCGCGCGCCCGATCCCGACGCGATCGGCGAATGCGCCACCGGCGCGCTTCTTCACCAGGAAGACCCGAGACTCCATCGTCTGAAGGGCCGAGTCCTCCTCGGAACCGGGCGGGAGGGTCTTGCGGTCGTGGCGGACGTCGACGACGCTTCGGATGTCCACCGATGACGTGACGTACGCACGGGCGGCTCCTTCCTCGGCATCCATCGACCCGTCATAGAGGATCGCGGGGACGGCATAGCGCCGTCGAAAAGCGTCCTCGCCCATCAGGGCGAGCTCGCGGGTGAGTTTGCGAATCGTCAGGTCCATCACGGCCCCCCGGGAAAAGCCGGCGGCACCTTAGCACGAATGTAACGTGCCTCACAGACGGCCCCGGCCTCAATTAAGTCTAGAATGAGCGGCTTCAGCCTGGGTCGACACGCTTCGGTCCCATGCCCACCGTGCCGAAAACCCGAAGAGGTGTTGGGGGAGCTCTCTTCAGCACCGCCGGCGTTCATCCCCACAATGCGAAGCGCTTCGACGACGACACCCTCGCGCTGCTCAGCCGCTTGTCGGAGACGCCCGAGGTCGTCGCCATCGGTGAGTGCGGGTTGGACTACGACCGCGATTTCTCCCCACGAGACGTCCAGCGGCGGGTCTTCGCCGCGCAGCTCGAGCTCGCCGTCGCCTACCTCGCCCTCGACATGCACATCGGAATCACCGGGTGGATCTGCGACGAACGGCGCGGGAAGCACCTGGTCCCATTGGTGAGGCGGATCCCGAAGGAGCGCCTCTTCGTCGAGACCGACGCACCCTTCCTCCTGCCCCGCGATCTCGACCCCAGACCACGCCACCGGCGAAACGAGCCGTCGCACTTGCCGCACGTGCTCGCGGCCGTCGCGCGCGCCGCCGGACGCGAGCCGAGCGAGGTCCGGAAACAGACGTTGGAAAACGCCCGAATGCTGTTCGGAATCGACTGAGAATTCTTCGCGGCCAGGGGATCGCGGACGCCAACGAGCGCGCCCGTCTCCACTTTCCGCGATGTGAAGGGGCTCAGAGGCGCCGGTGCGTGAGGCACGGCACCGCGCGGCGGACACGCTCGACGACCTCGGTGTCGATGGTCGCGACGGCGACGCCTTCTCCGTCCCCGCACTCCGCGAGCACCGTGCCCCAGGGGTCGGCGATGAGCGCGTGGCCGTAGGAGACGCGACGCCCGTAGTGATGGCCGAACTGGGCGGCGGCGAGGACGTAGCACTGGCTCTCGATGGCGCGCGCGCGCAAGAGCACGTGCCAGTGATCCTTGCCGGTGGTCAGGGTGAAGGCTGCAGGAACGGCGAGAGCGATGGCGCCGTCGTCCACCAGGCGCCGATAGAGCTCCGGGAAGCGCAGGTCGTAGCAGACCGAGAGCCCGAGCTTGCCGAAGCAAGCGTCGGTGACCACCGTCTCTTCGCCCGGCTCGACGGTCTCCGACTCGAGGAGCTTGGTCCCGTCGGGGAGATCGACGTCGAAGAGGTGAATCTTGCGGTAGACCTTCTCGACCCGGCCGTCGTCGCCGACGTGGACGCAGGCGTTCTTCACGTGGGAAGGGCGGCGCCCCTTCTCCCAGAACCCGCCGAGGACCAGCTCCACCTCGAGCTTCCTCGCGAGCTCGAGGAAGCGGCCGAGGATCGGACCCGGCGCGTCGTCGGATATCGCCTCGGCGAGCTCGAGCTTGCCTTCCTCCGGGCCGAGATAGGCGAAGCACTCGGGGACGACGACGAGGCGCGCGCCCTCGTCCACGCCGCGGCGAATCATGCGCTCGGCGGCGGCGCAGTTGGACTCGACGTCCTCGTTGGACGTCATCTGGACGACGCCGACCCGCGTGCGCTCGCCCGGCATCAGAAGCTGAACCGCCGGATCGAGACGTTCATCAACAGGCCGACGCCCACCATGATGGTGAGCACGCTCGAGCCGCCGTAGCTGAAGAGCGGCAGGGTGACGCCGACGACCGGCAGAAGGCCGGTGACCATGCCGATGTTGATGATGGTGTGCCAGAAGATCATCGCGCTCACGCCGACGGCCACGACTGCACCGAAGCGGTCCTTGGCCTGGCTGGCGATCTTCAGGCCCCAGAGGATCAAGAAGAAGTAGAGGCCGAGCAGCGTGAGGGCGCCGATCAGGCCCTGCTCCTCGGACCAGACCGAGAAGGGGAAGTCGGAGAACTGGTCCGGCAGGAAGCGGAACTGGTTCTGCGTGCCCTGCATGTAGCCCTTGCCGAAGGTGCCGCCGGAGCCGATGGCGACCAGGGACTGGTGTGCGTGCCATCCGGAGTCCAGCAGGTCCGCCTCGGGGTTCAAGAAGGCGGTGAGGCGTTCGCGCTGGTAGTCCTTGAGGAGATAGGTCCAGGTGAGGGGCGCGCTCAGGACGAAGGTCGCGGCGAGGGTGATGAGAGACTGCACCTTCAGCTTGGTCAGCATCATCACGCTGCCGAAGATGAAAGCGAGGATCATCGCCGTGCCCAGATCCGGCTGCAGGAGGATCAGGGTCATCGGCACGGCGAGGATCAGGCCGGGCACCACCAGGTCCTTGAGCGTGCGGCCCTCCGTCTTGGGGTCGTTGTGCAGGTACTTGGCGAGCGCGATGATCAGCAGGATCTTCATGAGCTCGCTCGGCTGGAGCGTGAACGAGCCGATGTTGATCCAGCGCGTGGACCCACGGACGGTGTTGCCGAGGAGGAAGACGAGCACCAGCAGCACGACGCCCGCGCCGTAGGCGATCCACCCGGTGCGCTCGTATTGGCGGTAGTCGATGGCCGCGACCAGCACCGCCACGCCCGCGCCCAGCGTCAGCCAGTAGATCTGCTGAATGTAGAGCTCGGAGAGGGCGCCCCCCGAGGCGCTGGTGGCGCTGTAGAGGTTGACGATGCCGATCACCGCGATGGCGGCGACCGCGACGAAGAGCGCCCAGTCGAACTGATCGCGAAAGCCTCGAACGAGGGTGGCCATGTCAGTGGCTCCCCCGGGCGAGAACCGGGCCGCCGCCGGCGCGGGTGGCCGTGGTGAGGCGGGCGCCGAGGTAGTCCTGGATGATCTGGGTGGCGATCGGCGCTGCGTACTTACCGCCGCCACCACCGTGCTCGACGAGCACCACGACCGCGATCTCGGGATCGCCCGCGGGGGCGAAGCCGGCGAACCAGGCGTGGTCGCGGTTGAAGTACCAGGCGCGCCGCGGATCCTCGCCGTTGCGGGGCCGGCGCCTCTGCACCTGCGCGGTACCGGTCTTGCCGGCCACCGGGACGCCCCCCTCGACGCGGGCGTCATAGGCGGTGCCGTTGGGGTCGTTGACGACGCCGTAGAGGCCGTCGACGACGTAGGCGAGGTGCTCCTGGTCCACGTTCACGCGACGCCGCACCCGCGGTTCGAACTCCTCGATGGTGTCGCCGCTCGGCGAGCCGACCCGCTCGATGAGCTGCGGTACGTAGAGCGTCCCGCCGTTCGCGATGGCGGCGTAGGCCATCGCGAGCTGCACCAGGGTCGAGCGGGTGTTGCCCTGGCCGATGGCCGCGTCGAGGGTGTAACCGACGCGGAATCGACCGAAGTGCTCGGTGTACCACTCGCGGGACGGGAGGAACCCGCTGGCTTCGGAGTTGATGCCCACGCCGGTGCGTTCGCCGAAGCCGAGGTCACGGCCGAAGCGGTTGAGGCGCTCGAGGCCGACCTCCTGAGCCATCGTCCAGAAGTAGACGTTGCACGATTGAACGATGGCGCGCCGCATGTCGACCTCGCCATGGGCCGAAGTGCAGCGCTTGCGGTCGTTTCCGATCTCGAAGTAGCCCGGGCACTCGACGCGCTGGCCGGGGTCGAAGACGCCGTCTTGAAGGGCGGCGATCGCCGTGACCGGCTTGAAGGTCGAGCCCGGGAAGTAGCTCTCGTAGAGGGTCTTGTCGATCAGCGGGCGGAAGGGGTTCTCGCTGAGCTCGGTGTAGCGCTCGACGGTGAGCCGGCCGCTCATCTCGTTCAGGTCGTAGCTGGGCTTCGAGTAGAGCGCCCGGATTCGACCGGTGCGAACGTCCACCACCACCACCGCGCCGGAGGGATGGCCGCGGAACGCGCGGTCGATGATGCGCATCAGCTCCATGTCGACGGTGAGGGTCAGATCCCGACCCGGCACGGCGTCGCGGCGCATCTCCCGTGCACGCTCCTCGCGCGTGCCGTCGCGAACCGTCCCTCGCGCGTCCACCAGCACGCGGCGGAAGCCGTCACGACCGCGGAGGTAACTCTCCCAGGCGCGCTCGATGCCGGTGCGCCCGATGCGGTCGCCGGCGCCGTAGCCCTGGCCGTCGAGGCGCTCGAGATCTTCGGCGCTCACCTCGTTGAGATAGCCGACGGTGTGGGCGCCGAGGTTGCCGTAGGGATACTCGCGCACGGGCACCGCGACCACGTCGACGCCCGGCAGCTCCTGGGCGTGGGTCTCGAGAGCGGCGAGCTGGTCGCGCTCGATCTCCTCGAACATCGCGATCTGATGCGTGCGACGCCGGGCCGGCACCTCTTCGAGCTTCTGCTTGAACTCGCTGGTCTGCTCCGCGTCGAGCTCCATGAGGTCGGCGATCCGCTGGACGTCCTCCTGGCTCACCAGCTGCGGCGTGATGTAGACGTTGTAGGCGGGCCGGTTGCTCGCGATCACGCGACCGTTGGTGTCGGTGACGAGGCCGCGCGTCGCCGGCAGGGCGATGGTCTTGGTGATGTTCTCGCGCGCGATGTCGGCGTAGTGCTCGTAGTCGAGGGTCTGGAGCTGCACGACGCGACCCGCCAGCACCAGGAAGACGAGGAGAACCACCAGCGCCATCCACTTGTAGCGCTTCTTGAACTCGCCGACCTCGCGGCGCTGCGAGAGCAGGGTCATGCGGTGGCGGGCTTGTCCTCGCGACGCCGGGTCGCGAGGGACTCGATGCGCCGGACGGCGGCGAAGATGAGCGGCGAGATGATGGCGGTGGTCGCGGCGGGGACCACCAGCGTCATCGCGTGCTCGCCCACCGTGCCGACGGGGAATGGCGCGGGCTTTTCGAAGATGGCGCGGAGCGCCAGGATGGTCCCGCCAGCGAGGATGCCCACGAAGAAGGTGAGCAGCACCTGGAAGACCGGCCCACGGAGGAAGAGCCGCAGGCCAGCGAAACGGCTGACGATGAAGGTCGCGACCAGGACGAAGGTCATCAGACCCATCGGGCTGCCGGTGAAGCTGTCGAAGAGATAGCCGAAGACGAAAGAGAGCGCGGCACCGCGGACGATGTGCACCTCGTGGGTCACGCCGAGGAAGATCACGACCGGCAGGAGCAGGTTCGGGGCGAGGGCGTGGAAGGGGATGAAGGTGGCCAGCGCCGCCTGAATCACCAGCAGGCCGAAGCCGAGGGCGATGAGCGCGACGTTTCTCATGGGTGATCCTCGCCGAAGAGCGACTCGTCGCGCAGCCCTTCGACCACCGCCTGCTCGCGCGAGCCCGCGGTGAGGACCAGCACCTCTTCGAGGGCAGAGAAGTTCACAGCGGGCTGCACCTCGACCTCTTGATAGAGGCCGAAGTCCTGGCGGGTGACCTTGGTGACCGAGCCGATGAGGATGTTCGACGGGAAGCGTTGGCCGAGACCCGAGGTGTAGATCTCGTCGCCAACCTCGACCTCGTCGGTGCGGGCGAGGTACTGGATGCGACACATGTAGCGGTCGCTCTCGCCCGTGCCGCGAAGCATGCCGCGCGCGCCGGTGCGGTCGATGACCACGTCGATGGCGCTGGTGCGGTCCACCGTGAGCAAGACGTCGCTGTAGCGACCGAAGGTGCGGCGGATCTGGCCGACCAGCCCTTCGGAGGAGATCACCGGCATGCCCGTGCGCAGCAGGTCGCGCTCACCGCGGTCGATGCGCACGCGCACCACGCGGAAGTAGGGCGAGACCTCCTTGCCGATCACCTCGGCGGTGAGCGTCTCGCCCGGGAGCTCCTCGCGGAGCGACAGCAGGCCGCGCATCCGCTCGTTCTCGCGCGCCTCCTGGCCGAGGTCGCGCACGCGCTGGCGGAGACGCGCGTTGTCGGCCTCGAGCTCCTCGGCCTCGCGCCGGGCGTCGACGAGCATCACGTACTCCTCGACCACCGCCGAGACGCCGGCCGCGGCCTGAGCGGCGACGTACTGGATGGGCACGCTCACCTTGAGCACCATCCGATCGAGCCAGGTCGTCCGCGCCGGATCCGTGAGGTTCGCCTTCAGAAAGAAGAAGGGAATCGCGAGGAGCGCCGCGACCAGGGCGGCGTCTCTGAATCGGCGGAAGAACGAGTTCACGGCTGGTTACGGCGGCCGGACCGCCGCCTACGAAATGGTGACTTCCTTCAGGAGGTCGAGGTGGTCGAGCGTCTTGCCCGAGCCCAGCACCACGGCGCTGATGGGATCGTCCGAAACCATCACCGGGAGCCCCGTCTCCTCCCTGAGGAGCACGTCGAGATCTTCGAGCAGCGCGCCGCCGCCCGTGAGCACGATGCCCTTGTCGACGATGTCCGCCGACAGCTCCGGCGGCGTCCGCTCGAGCGCGGTCATCACCGACTCGACGATCGCGTTGATCGGCTCGCCGAGGGCGTCGCGAATTTCGTCGCCGTTGACCACCACGGTCTTCGGGACGCCCGCGACCAGGTCGCGGCCCTTCACCTCCATCGTCTGCACCTGCTCACCCGGGTGCGCGTTGCCGATGGTGCACTTCACGCGCTCGGCGGTCTGTTCGCCGATGAGCAGATTGTACTTGCGCTTCATGTACGCGATGATCGCTTCGTCCATCTTGTCGCCGCCGACGCGCACCGACTGCGAGTAGACGATGCCCGCGAGCGAGATGACCGCGACCTCGGTCGTGCCGCCACCGATGTCGACGATCATGTTGCCGCTCGGCTCGGTGATGGGCAGGCCCGCGCCGATCGCGGCGGCCATCGGCTCTTCGATGAGGAAGACCTCGCGCGCGCCCGCCGACTCGGCCGACTCCTTGACGGCGCGCTTCTCGACCTCGGTGATGCCGAAGGGAACGCAGATGATGATGCGGGGCTTCACGAGCGTGCGCCGGTTGTGCGCGCGCTGGATGAAGTAGCGAAGCATGGCTTCGGTGATCTCGAAGTCGGCGATGACGCCGTCGCGCAGCGGCCGGACCGCGTGGATGTTGCCGGGGGTGCGCCCGAGCATCTCCTTCGCTTCCTTGCCGACCGCGAGGACCTTCTTGCCGCCGCGACCGTCGCGCTGAACCGCGACCACCGAGGGCTCGCAGGAAACGATCCCCTTGCCCTTGACGTAGATCAGGGTGGTGGCGGTCCCGAGATCGATCGCGAGATCGTTCGAGAAGAGGCCATATAGCCAGTCGAACAACATGGTGGCCGAAAACCCTTCCGCGAGGGACTCACCCCCGCCCCGATAGTGCGCCGCGAAGAAATGCTAACCACCCGAAATCACGACAATAATACTACAGGGCCGCGGGTTCGAGCCCTATTGGTTAACAGATTGGGGGGGAGCGATCAAGGCAACCCGGGATGAAAGGGAATCGGCCCACAATCCAGCGAAGAACCTGGAAAATTCCCCCTCCCGCCAAGCCGCAGAACCTTTGGCGCTTTCGAACGTCTTCCCCTCGTGTTGGGGGTCGGGCTGAGCCGGGACCCAATTGAGGCTATGGTGGAGGGTCCAAGGGCAGGCGTGACGGAATCAGGCAGTAATCAGCTCACTGACGCCGAGAAGCGCGGGCTCGAAGCGAGCCAGCTCGTGGAACGGGTGAAAGCCGGGGACGATGGCGCCTTCGAGGAGCTGGTCCGGCGCTACCGCCCCCGCATCTTCGCCCTGGCCCTGCACCTGACCGGCCGGAAGTCCGACGCCGAGGACATCACCCAGGACGCCTTCCTGCGGGCCTACACCAAGATCCAGGGCTTCGAGGGCCGCAGCCAGTTCTTCACCTGGCTCTACCGCATCGCCCTGCACCGGGCGCTGAACGTCAAGCGCGACCGAGGCCGCCGCAAGACGGTGGACATCGAAGATCCGCGCATCGAAATCGCCGTGAAAGTCGACGCCCACGGCGATCCGCGCATGGCCATCGAGCTGCACGAGACCTATGGCCACCTCCTCGCGGCTTTCGACAAACTCTCCCCCGTGCTTCGCACCACCGTCGTGCTGACCGTGCTCCAGGGCCTGAGCTACAAGGAGGCCGCCGTGGTCCTCGAGTCCACCGAGGGCACCATCGCCTGGCGCGTCCACGAAGCGCGCAAGCAGATGAAGGCGACGATGGAGAAGTTCCAGCGCGAGCCCACGCCCACCGGCGTCCGCGTCCGCGCTCGCAAGATCAGCGACGAGCACCACCGCCACGGCGTCGAAGCCGCCCTGAAGCTCCTCGCCCCGGCCGTCTCCAAGAGCTGAGCGAATTTCTTCCGAAGGCTTCGCCCCTCTCACGACGACATGGCGGTACACCAGTGCCTGGTTCCTGGTCGTCTTCGAGCGCAGCGAAGACTGACTATCAGTTCAGTATACTGAGCGGGTGCCGCCGCCGCCCGCACGCATCTGCTGCCTCGACCTCGACACCTTCTTCGTGTCGGTGGAGCGCGTCCTCGATCCGTCGCTCGAAGGAAAGCCGGTGGTGGTGGGCGGAAAGCGCGGCTCGCGCGGCGTGGTCACCGCGTCGAGCTACGAGATGCGCCGCTTCGGCGTGCGCTCCGGTATGTCGCTCGCCAAGGCGGACGAGCTCGCGCCCCCCGACGCCATCTTCCTGTCGGGCACCCACGGCGTCTACTCCGAGTACGCGACGAAGGTGCGCGAGATCGCATCGAGCTACACGCCCGAGAGCCGGATCGCGAGCATCGACGAGATGTATCTCGACTTCCGCGGCTGCGATCGGATGTACGCGAAGCCCGGCGACGCGAGCGGCGACGCGACGATCGAACGCGTGGTTCGGGAGATCACAGGGCGCATCCGCGACGAGCTGAGGCTGCCGGCGAGCTGCGGCATCGCGTCGTGCAAGGCGGTGGCGAAGGTGGCCTCCGGGCTGGCGAAGCCCGCGGGCGTTCTCCTCGTCCCCGGCGGAAGCGAGGCCGCGTTCCTCGCGCCGTTGCCCGTGCGCAAGCTCCCCGGCATCGGACCCGTCGCCGAAGAGAAGCTCCACCTCGCCGGCCTCCTCACCCTCGGCGACGTCGCCGCTTCACCGCTCGAACGCCTCAGCCGCATCTTCGGCGCCTGGGCGCCCACCATCCGGGGCCACGCGCTCGGCACCGGCGACGCCGAGCTCGGCCGCGAGCGCCCCCACTTCCGCGAGCACGACCCCGAGGGCGAGTCCATCGGCAGCATCTCGAACGAGCGCACCTTCATGGAGGACGTGCGCGATCCCCACGTGCTCGAGGGCCGCCTGATCTCGCTGACCGAACGCGTGTGCTGGCGGGCGCGCAAGCGGGGCGTCAAGGCGCGCACCGTCACCCTCAAGCTCCGCTACGCCGACTTTCGCACGATCTCCCGCAGCCGGACGATGTGGCCCACCTGCGCGGAGCACGAGGTCCATGCCGTGGTCCTCGAGCTCTTCAAGAAGGCGCGCACCCGCGACGAGCGCGTCCGCCTTCTGGGGATCAAGCTCAGCAACCTCGGCTTCTACGACGACCAGCTCGAGCTCTTCCGGGGACGCGAGGAGCTGCATCGCGCCGTCGACGAGATCCGCGAACGCTTTGGCTTCGAAGCCGTGGGAAGCGCGGCCGCGCTCGGAAAGCGCGGGCCCGGGCGATGATGAGCGGACTCGACAACCGAATACGGCGGCGCGAGTGAGGCGGGCGCCGCCGCCCTGAGCGCCACAATTCACGCGGCGCTGGCGCATCTCTACAGACGGGTCATGATCACCCCCCCGTGCTCGAGACCAATCGGCCCACCCCAAGCGCGCTCGAGGCGGCCGTCGATCTCTACGACGCCGTTCGACAGGCCTGCTCCGAAGTCGATTGGCAGCGGGGGGCGAACCTCAGCCGGGGTGGACGGCTCTCCCTCTTCGGGACGGCGCCCGACGGCGAGGTGAAAGCCCAGATCGTGACCCGCGGGGGAGCGCTCACGCCCGAGGTCGTTCTGTCGCCCGCTCGGCGGACCTGGCACTGCGCCTGCCCCAGCGAGGCGCCGGTCTGCCCGCACGTAGCCGGCGTGATGATGCTCCTCAAGCTCGACGACGAGGCGCGCCAGGGCGTGCGGCGCGAGCCCTATCACCTCAGCTACGCGCTCGAGCGCGAAGGCCGCAGCCTCTCACTCGCGGTCGTCGCCGTCCGGGGCGACGTTCGGGAACCGGTTACGACGAGCGTCCACGCCCTCGCCGCCCGCCTCGAGCCCGACGTCCTTCGCGTGAACGAGATCGACGAGCAGATCAGCGCGCTGCTCCGCGAACGCCGGGTGGGGCCGATCCTCCGGCCGACCATGGAGCCGCTCCTCGAGGCCCTCGCCGAGGTGGACGATCTCCGGCTCGACGGCGAGAAGGTGAAGATCGTTCCGCCGCGCGAAGCGATCCGGGTGCAGCTGGTCGCGGCCAAGGGGGGCGGCTTCTCCCTGACCGAGGTCCCTGCACCGGAGATCGACGAGCTCTTCGACAACGGCGCCGCGCTCTGTGGGGACGCGCTCTTCGCGGTGCGCGAGGTCGATCTCTCCGACAACGACCGGCAGGCGCTCGAAGTCGGCCGCGTCTACACGCCCGAGGAAGTGCACACGCTGGTGAGCGAGGTGCTCCCGGAGCTCCGCGAGCGGGTGAAGGTCGACGTGCGGACGAAGAAGCTCCCGTCCCTCGAGCCGATGAAGCCGCGCGTGCTCTTCGAGACTTTTCGCGACGGAGCCGACGTGGTGGTGCGCCCGGAGCTTGTCTACGGGGCCGTGCCCAACGCGCGGGTGGAAGGCGACAAGCTGGTGCACCTCGGCGGGCCGGTGCCGGCGCGCGATCGCGAGGCAGAGCGCGCGCTCGGTGAGCGCCTGCGCCGCGAGCTCGAGATGCGACGGGGCATTCCCAAGCGCGCGCGCGGCGAAAAAGCGATCGCGATGGCCGAGGCGGTGCGCGCCTTCGGTGGCACCGTCGACGGCGACGCGCTCGACGCGTGCTTCATCGGTTCGCCCCTGACCCTCGACCTCCACCTCGCCGAAGACGAAGCCGAGCTGGTCTTCGAGAGCGAGTGGGAGGGCGAGACGCGCGTCGCGACGGTCGAGGCGGTGCTCAATGCGCTCCGAAACGACCGGCCGCTCGTCGCCCTCGACGCGGGCGGCTGGGCGCCCCTGCCGGAGGGCTTCCTTCACCAGCACGGTCACCTCGTCGAAGATCTGCTCCTCGCGAGCGAGGGTCGAAAGGTGCTCCCCAAGAGCGCGGGCGCCGACGTGGCGCGCCTGGCCCAGCTCCTCGGACGCCCGACGCCCCCCGACTTCACGCGCCTCCGTGAGCTCGCCGACGGATTCGCGGAGCTCCCACACGCGAAGCTGCCCGAGGACTTCCGGGGCGAGCTCCGTTCGTATCAGCAGAGCGGGGTCGATTGGCTCTCGTTCCTCTCCGAAGCGGGCCTCGGCGGGCTCCTCGCCGACGACATGGGGCTCGGCAAGACCGTGCAGGCGCTCTGCGCACTCGGCTCACCGGCGCTGGTGGCGTGCCCAGCGAGCGTGCTCCATTCCTGGGAGAACGAGGTGCGGCGCTTTCGGCCGGGCCTCACCGTGGAGCGCTACCACAGCCCGGATCGACGCCTCGACACCGGGGCGGACGTCACCCTCACCACCCACGCCATCCTCCGCCGCGACATCGAGCTCCTCAAGGCGAAGCGCTGGGACACCGTCATCATCGACGAGGCGCAACAGATCAAGAACCCCACGAGCCTGGTGGCGCAGGCGACCTATCAGCTCGACGCCCGCTTCCGCGTCGCGCTCACCGGAACGCCCATCGAAAATCGCCTCGAAGATCTGTGGAGCCTCATGCGCTTCACCAACCCGGGTCTCCTCGGCGGCCTCGACGACTTTCGCGACCGCTACGCGCGGCGCATCACCGAAGGCGACGCCGAGGCGGCGGCGCGCCTGCGCGCGCGCGTACGTCCCTTCATCACGCGCCGGCTCAAGCGCGACGTGGAGAGCGAGCTACCGCCGCGCACCGACGTGGTGCTGCGCTGCACGCTCGACGACGAGGAGCGCGCCATCTACGACGCGGTCCGCGCCGCGACACGGGAAGAGGTGGTCCGCGAGCTCGCCGCGGGGCGCGGTGTGCTGCACGCGCTCGAGGCACTGCTCCGCTTGCGCCAGGCGTCGTGTCACGCCGCGCTCATCCCGGGGCGCTCGGCGAAGTCGTCGTCGAAGGTCCGACTGCTCATGGAAACGCTGGTGGAGATCCTCGACGAGGGTCACCGCGCGCTGATCTTCTCGCAGTGGACCTCGCTCCTCGATCTGATCGAGCCGCACCTGCGCGCCGCCGAGGTCGACTTCGTCCGTCTGGATGGAAAGACGCGAAATCGTGGTGAGGTGGTGGATACCTTCCAATCGGAGGACGGACCGCCGGTGATGCTGATCTCGCTCAAGGCTGGCGGGACGGGGCTCACCCTCACCCGCGCTGACCACGTCTTCCTCGTCGACCCCTGGTGGAACCCGGCGGTGGAGGACCAGGCGGCCGATCGCATTCATCGCATCGGCCAGGAGCACCCGGTCCTGGTCCACCGTTTGGTGGCGGAGGACACCGTGGAGGAGCGGCTCCTGGAGCTCCAGGAGCGCAAGCGCGCCCTGTCGGAGTCCATTCTCGACGGCGGCGAGGGCGCGACCGGCCCCGCAGGGCTCACCCGCGAAGATCTCCTCGAGCTCCTCGCCTGAGGGTAGCCGCGACCCCATGGGGTGGCGGCGCGCGCTGGCTTTGTGCATGCTCCTGGGCGTGAGGCACTGGTTTGTCATTCTCATCGCGACCGTCGCGGCCTGCGGCTCCGACGACACGCCGACCAACGTCGACGACGTGGACGGGGACGGCTGGCGGGCCTGTTCCGAGCCGGTCCTGCCCGGCGCCTGTGACTGCAACGACGCGGACCGCACCATCAGCCCCTCGGCGACCGAGACCCCGGCGCAGTGCGGCAACGGGGTGGACGAAGACTGCGACGGCGTCGATCTCTGTTGTGACAACGACGAGGACGGCTATTGCGACGACGTCGACTGCGACGACGAGGATCCGGAGATCAGCCCTGCCGCCGCGGAGGCCTGCACCGCTCCCGGCGAGGACGCGGTGGACGAGAACTGCAACGGGCTCATCGACGAAGACCCGACCTGCATGCCCGACGATCAGGATCGCGACGGCACCGTCGCCTGCACGGTCTCGCCCGTCTCGGGTTGCGACTGCAACGACTGCGATCCCGGCATCCGACCGGGTGTGGCCGAGGTCTGCGGCGACGGGGTCGATCAGGACTGTGACGGCTCCGACCTCGACTGCGATCCCGCCGACATGGACTCGGATGGCTTCATCGCGGGGGCGCGCGACTGCAACGACGCCGAGCCCGCGGTGCACGCCGGCGCCTTCGAGCAGTGCAACTCTCGGGATGACGACTGCGACGGCACGGCGGACGAGGGATGCGACATGGACGCCGACGGCGACGGCTGGGTGGAGCCTGCGGTCTGCGACTCGGACGCGGCGGTGCATCCCGGACAGACCGAAACCTGTGACGAGGTCGACAACGACTGCGACGGGGTGATCAACGAGGTCTTCGAGATCCCCGACGAGATGCACCCGGACGGGACTGTCGGATGCGTGGCGTGCCCGCCGGGAGCCGACATGCAGTGGTGTGTCGTCGACCTGGGCGGAGGCGCCGCCTCCATGACCGACCCCACCCTCGACTTCCGCAACTGTGGCGGCTGCCGGATCCACTGCGACCCGCTGGGCAGCGACAGCTGCGTCGACGGGAGCTGCCGGTGCAGCAGCGCAGGCGCGGACGTTTCGTGCGCAGAGGAGCAGCGCTGCTGCGCCTCCGGCTGCGAGGACCTGACCAGCGCGCGCAACTGCGGCGGCTGCGGACACAACTGCAACGCGGACGCGGTCGCGCTGCGTCCCCACGCCGACACCTGCGCCGACCTCGACGGCGACGGTGTGATCGCGGAGTGCGCCTGCGGCACGGGCAGCCCCTGTCTGGCCAACGAGATGTGCTGCGGCGGCGTGTGCGTCACCATGAACGACGATCAGAACTGCGGCGCCTGCGGGAACGTCTGCTACCGCGGCGGCGACGCCGCCCGACAGCGGTGTCTTCAGTTCCAGCCAGGTGCCTACCGCTGCGAGTGCAGCCCCGGGCGCAGCAACTGCAACTCGATGAACGCCGACGGCTGCGAGACCGAAGGCGACAGCTGCCCCTGACCACGCGGTCGCGCGGGTCCGATGGTCATGTCGCGTCGGGGCGGCACTCGAATTGCCAGCCGCCGATCTCGATGGTCTGCGCTTCGGCGTCGAGTCGGTCGCAGCGCCACGAGGTGGGCTCGGACGCGTCTCCGCACAGCACGGGCGTCTCGACGACGTCCTGGGACGCGTTCACTCGGAGGACCGGCACGCCCAGGACGCATCGCTCCTCGCTGGATTCGAGCGTGAGCTCCGGCTCGTCGCAGGCTCCGATCGCGCGCTCCGTGTCGCCCTCCAGCGTGACGCAGACGAGCATGCCGCCGATGGGGCTCACGTCGCCGGCGCCCTTGGTCACCTCGAACAGGTAGTCCGAACCGGCGTCGAAGTTCATCGTCACTTCGAGGTCGACCATCCCCTCCTCTCCCGGTCGCCCCATCACCCGCCATGGGACGCCGGCGGCGGAGACGAAGTGCCGAACGAAGGGCTCCGGGCCGCGGACCAGTGCGGGGAGCCACGCGCTCGGCTCTGGAAGCCATGAGGTCATCATCGGGGTGAGAAACACGGCCGCGCCGTTCGCGTCGCCGTGCAATCTCCAGCGCTGCCCGGGTCCATCGTCGGTGGAGGCGACAAAGAGGGTCCCGCCGAGGGGTCGGCCGCTCCGCGAGTGGAGGTCGACGGCGCATTCGAAGCCCCCGTCCTTCTCCTCCCACGGTGCGTCGCAGGCCTGGGACGCGAGCTCGAGTGCCTGGGCGAAGAGCGGGTCGTCGACGGCTGGTGGTGTCACGATGGCACCGCTGTCGGGCTCCTGGAGCCACGGAGCGTCCTGTCCCGTGTAGTCGCTCGAGTCGGACCGCTCGAACATCCCGCTCCCGAGCACCACCAGCCCGAGGACGGTCCCGACGGCGAGGCAGGCGCCGATGATCACGAGCGCCCGTCGTTGCATGCGGCTCATGTGCGCAGGCTACAACACGCGTGGCCGGTAGACGGGTACGCGATCCAAAGCCGACCTGCAGCTGTATGATGCAGCGCATGGCCGCGCGAAAAGCCGCACCGGCACCACGGCGCAAAGGCGGGGGAGGAATGCTCGTCCTCGGATTGCTCCTGGGTCTCGCGATCCCCGTGGTCGCCTGGGCCGGATGGATCGTCTGGGAGCGCTACTCCGGCAAGACCATCGCAGACCGTCCGACGAATCCCCTCGGCGAATACGTCCAGGTGTTGGTTCCCGACCCCCTCGAACCGCCCGAGCCAGCACACGTCATCTACCTCAACCGCGAAGGCGCGCACCTGAGGGGAGGCACCGACGACGCGGAGCACAACGTGTCGAGCATCGTCGAACGCGCGGGCCTCGCCGAGACCGAGATCCCGGCGTTCGCGGGTAGCAACGCTCGCTGGAATCAGATCCTGGGATGCGTGCGCGATCGCTTCAAAGACTTCGACGTGCGCATCGTGGATCAGCGCCCGGTGGACGAGGACTACGTCATGGTGGTGGTGGGCGGCACGCCGGAGGTGCTCGACGGCGGCGACGGCGACGTCGGCGATGGGCACGAGGGCCACAGCCACGACAGCGCCACCGGCCTCGCCCCTTTCAACGGCCAGGTGATCGAAGGCGCGGTCGTCCTCGTCTTCTCGCACAAGCTCCACGAAGACGCGCGGCGCACCTGCGAGACGGCGGGCATGGAGGTGGCGCACGCTTTCGGCCTCGACCACGCGATGCACTGCGGCGAGATCATGAGCTACCTGCGCCCCTGCGGACGCCGCTACTTCCGCGACGAGGATCTGCCGTGCGGCGAGCACGAGGCGCGGAAGTGCGATCGCTCGACGGGGACGACCCAGAACTCCCACCGGAAGCTGATGGCGGTGTGGGGGCCGGCACGCGAGACGGCGGACTGAGCGCCGAGCCGGGCACGGGAGGTTGCGGGCAACCTGCTAGGCGATGAAGACCTCGAGCTCTTCGTCTGCGATGAGCTCGAAGCCTTCGTCTTCGCCGTCGGCGACCGGGATGGCGCGGACGCCGCTCTCCTCGATCACGACCATGTCGTCATCCTCGAGGATCTCCTCGACCTCATCCTCGAGGGGATCGTGCTCGACGAGGGCGATCACCGGCGAGGTGGCCTTGGACGGGCGCGGAGGCAGACCCTTGAGGGCGTCTTCGAGAACCTGCTGTTCGTCGGGGGCGAGACCGTCGAAGGACAGGCCCATGCCCATCACGCCTTCGCTCCCCTCGTGCCAGTCCACCCGAGCGACCGCGGCGTCGAGCGCGAGCTCGCGGTGCGCCGGGGCGGGGCGGAAGGAGATGGTCAGACGATCGCCGAGGCGGAGGGGACGATTGACGGCGACCCAGAGGCCATGAACCGACAGGTCGGTCACCACGCCCTCGGGCGAATAGCCGCCAGAAGGCTCACCGGTGAGGGTGAGGCGCGCATCGGCGCGGAGGGATCGACGCAAAGCGATGCGATCCTCCGGTCGAACCTCGATGTGCTCCTCTTCCTCGTTCATCATGGCGTGCCTGGATACGGTGAATGGGGACCGTTCCTCCCCGCGGGCCGGTATTTAGACTGCCCCGGGAGAGAGTCAATCCCGAATGTTGGCGGAATGTCAGCCGTCGAGCCCGACGTCGACCGAGGGAACGGGAAGACTGGTCGCTTCGAGGTTGGTTTCGTTATCCACATATTGGGGGGTTCCGACGCGACTCACGTCGTACCCGTCGATCTGTATGCACGCCCCGATCAGGTTGTTACGGATCCAGCCGCCATGGATGTCCAGCTGAGCGGCGTCGGCGACGTGTAGGCCGCAGAGCGCGGCATCGCCCTGGTCGATCCCATCGACCTCGACCACCGCGCCCTCGTACGCGCCCAGACCGATGCCTCCGATCTGTCCGTCGCAGGTCTCGCCGCTCGGGCAGCGGGGCGCCGTGATCCGGCGAATGGTCAGGTCCGAGAGATGCGCCGTCGTCCCTGTGCCACCAGCGAAGAGACCGAGGTCGAAGGCGTCGGTGATCCGAGTGCGCGCGAGGGTGACCTGGGCCGCGAACTGAAGGTTCATCCCCCGGCCGTGATGGGTGTCGTCGGAGGTCGTCACCTCGCTCACGTCGAGATCCTCACCGGTGAGCGACGCCCCATCGATGAAGACCCCGGTGTTGCGCACCCCGCGCACGACCACCCGATGCGCCTCCACGGCGGCTCCGAGCTGGGCGTTGAGCCCGCGGCCGAAGGCGCCGTCCGAGACGCGGCCCTGGACGCCCATGATGACGAGGTCCTCGATCGTCGCGTTCGTTCCTTCGTCCGCGAAAGACAATCCGATGTCCTTGGCGTCCTCGAAGTGCACGCGCCGAGCGATGAGCGACCCGCCCTCGAGCAGCTCTAGAAAACGCCCGAAGGCGCCGTCTGCGCCGCCGCGAACCTCGCGAACGACCACGTCCTGCATCTCGACGTTCGCATCGCGCAGCAGGATCGCCGAATCTCCGGCGCCTCGAACGAGCATCCGCCGCAAGCTCACGTCCGTGCCCGGCAGCACGTCGAGCGCGCGGCCGTGCTGGCCGTCGGCACCCAGGCGGGTGTCGTCGAGGACGAGGTCGGCGAGCGTCGCGCTGGTCCCCTCGTCGCGGACCTCGACCGCGGTCTCGTGGGCCCGCTCGGTGAAGACGTGGCTCGCAGACACGGTCCCCATGGCCTTCACGCTGAGCGCGCGGCCTCCGATGCCAGCGCCGTTGGGCTCGATATCACGCGCCACGAAGCCGTCGATGGTCAGCGACGCCGCGCCGAGCACGTTGATCGCGGTGGTGTGAGTGCGTTCGATGAGGACGCGCGAGGCGGTCGCGGTAGCAGCGGTGTCCACCACCAGGCCATCTCCGAATTGCCCGTCGGCCGTGTCCGCCACGCCGGTGACGACCAGTTCGTCGATGCTCGCCGTGGACTCGAGATCGACGTAGACGCCGAAGACCGCCACGTCGTCGACCACCACGTCTCGAAGCGTGGCGTTCGCTCGGGTGGTCGCGACGATCCCGCCGCGCGGCGCGCCGCGCACCGACAGGCCGGACACGGTCACGGTCGCTCCCGTGACGTTGAGCACGCCGTTGATCGTGTCGGGCAGGGTGGTCGTCAGGATCGTCTCGGCCGGGCAGAGACCGCGGATATCGACGTCTCGGCTCACGAAGAGCAGCTCTTCGTAGGTGCCACGACCGACCAGCACCGTGGCGCCCCGCCCGGCCGCGGCGAGCGCCTGCCCGATCGTCGCAAAGGGCGAGGCCTCGGACCCATCGCCCCCGGTGCTGCCCGCGCGCACGTAGACCGCTCCGGAAGCCGGGCCCGGCGGGAAGTCCCCTTCGCACGGGCCCCCCACCGGCCCGCACTCGGCGTCCCCGAACAGCCGCACCTCGCCATCCGCGCACGCGGGCTCGGTGATGGGCCAGCACTCGGTCGGCGCGCCGTCGCGCACCATCTCCACCGCGCCCGGCGGGCAGGGTGTGAGCATCGCCGGAGCGGGTGGCATCGGTTCGGCGACGCCATCGTCGCCTCCCACGTCGGTCCCCGCGTCACCCGCGTCACCGCCGCCGCCGTCGTCACCGCACGCGACGAGCAGAGACGACGCGAGGATGACGGCGCGGAGCACGCCCCTAGTCTAGAGGGAGCCAGCCGAATCGCGCGAGGGAGATGAAGCCCTCGGCGTCCACCTCCACCTTTTCCTTTTCGAGGAGCGCGCGCTGGCGCGCGGCGGCCTCGGGATCCTCGATGGCGATCTTGGCGCGGGTGCGGGACTTCTTGCCCACCACGCGCTGCCAGGGAAGGCGCGCTTTGGGGTCGCTCAGCTTGAGCGCGGCCGCCACCACGCGATGCCCCCGCGGGATCTCCGCGAGCATGGCGACCTGTCCATAGGTCGCCACCTTGCCTCGCGGGATCTGCCGGATGACCTCGAAGATGCGCCGCTCACGCGCGACGCGCTCCTCGCTCGGGGCCACGCCGCTACTTGCGCTGGTCGATGGGCACGTAGTCGCGGTTCATCTCGCCGAGATACACCTGGCGGGGACGCGCGATCTTCTGCTCGGGGTCGGTGAGCATCTCTTCCCACTGGGAGAGCCAGCCCGGCGTGCGGCCGATGGCGAAGAGCACCGGGAACATGTCCATCGGCAGGCCCATCGCCTGGTAGATGAGGCCGCTGTAGAAGTCGACGTTCGGGTAGAGCTTGCGCTTCACGAAGTACTCGTCGTCGAGGGCGATCTTCTCGAGCTCCACCGCGATGTCGATGAGCGGATTCTTGCCCACCTCCGCGAACACCTCGTGGGCGAGCGTCTTGATGATCTTCGCGCGCGGGTCGTAGTTCTTGTAGACGCGGTGGCCGAAGCCCATGAGGCGGAACTCGCCGTTCTTCGCCTTGTCCACGGCCGCGGGGATGTTCTTCACGCTGCCGATCTCGCGGAGCATGTGAACCACCGCCTCGTTGGCGCCGCCGTGAAGCGGGCCGTAGAGCGCCGCCGACGCAGCGGCGAGCGCGCTGTAGGGGTCCACGTGGGACGATCCGACCTGACGCATCGTCGACGCCGAGCAGTTCTGCTCGTGGTCGGCGTGGAGGATGAAGAGGACGTCGAGCGCCTTCTCGATCGCGGGGCTCGGCTTGTACTTGGTCTCGGTCATCTTGAACAACATGTTCAAGAAGTTGCCGGCGTAGCTGAGGTCGTTGTCCGGATAGACGTAGGGCATCCCGCGACGGTGCCGATACGCGTACGCGGCGAGCGTCGGGATCTTCGCGATGAGGCGGAACATCTGGAGGCGCCGGTTCTCCGGATCGTCGACTTCCTTCGCGTCGGGATAGAAGGTGCTCAGGGCGCCGACGGTGCTGACCAGCGTGCCCATGGGGTGCGCGTCGTAACGGAACGCGTCGATGAGCTCGCGGATGTTCTCGTGCACCAGCGTGTGGTACGTGATGTTGTGTCGCCAGTCCTCGAGTTGGGACGCGGTGGGCAGGTCTCCGTGGATGAGGAGATACGCGACCTCGAGGAAGGTGGCCTTCTCGGCGAGGTCCTCGATCGCGTAGCCGCGGTACTTGAGGATGCCCTTCTCACCGTCGATGAACGTGATCTTCGACTTGGTCGAAGCCGTGTTCTTGTACGCGGGGTCGTAGGACATCATCCCGAAGTCGTCGTCAGACACCTTGATCTGGCGCAGGTCCATCGCCTTGATGGTCCCGTTTTCGACCGGCAGCTCGTAGGTCTTGCCAGTCCGGTTGTCGGTGACCGTCAACGAATCCTTCGACATGCGCTGCTCTACCTTTCTCCGGACTTCTCCGGGGGGCTGCGAGCCACCCTGGGAGAAGGGGCGGCGAGAATACCCGAAAGAGAATGTCAGGCCAACGGCACGAAAATGAAAGGCCCGATCACGACCCGTTGAAGGTCGGATCAACGTGAGATCCGGACGAAGACCGGCTTGGTGAGCCGTCGTTCAGACGGCCGAGACGGTCAGTGCGTCTCGCCCGCGGGCGCCGCGTTGGGGTCGGCGAGTGGTGCGGGTACGACCGCAGCAGGTCCGGTCGACGGCATCATGGGCTGCAGCGGTGGCTCCGTTGATGGCGACGTCGGCGCGGCCGCCGTCGCGGGCGCGGGCGGTGGTGTCGCCGTGGATGACGATGGGGGCGTGGGGCTCGGCTGGACGGGGGGCGTTTGGGCTGCGCCGGCGTCACGTCGGACGAAGAGAACGTAGGTCGCGACGGCCCCGGCGCCGAGGAGACAACCGATGAAGGCCAGCGCGGCGAGAAAGAGCCCACGCCGCCGCGGGCTCTCTTGGGCGTGGACCGCCCCGGAGACGGACGCGTTCGCTGAGGGCGGCGGCTCGCCCCTCGGGGGCATGTCGCGCGGCGCTCCCGCCGAGGAAGGCGGCCGCTCCCCGGTCGCTGGAATCGCCGCCTTGCTGCCCGAGGCGGAAGGTGGCCGCTCGGTGGTCGCCGGAATCGCCGCCTTGCTGCCCGAGGCGGAAGGCGGCCGCTCCCCAGTCGCTGGAATCGCCACCCCGCTGCCCGAGGCGGAAGGAGGGCGCTCGCTGGTGGTCGGGATCGTCGCCTCGGGCCGGACCGAGGGCGTCATGCGAGTGGCCGGATGCGGGAGGCGATGCTCGGGCACCAGGAGCGCATCCGTCGGATCCTCGAAGGGCGCCAGCGCCTCCGACATGGCCTCGGCGTCGGGGTAGCGCGCGTTCGGATCGACCGCGAGGGCGCGCTCCACCACTTCGGAGAGCCCCGGGTGGACGTCCGCCACCGTGGCGAGGATGGGGTGGTCGCCGGTCAGGGCACGCTGGGCGATCTCCACCAGCGGGCCCGACCCGACGGCCGGCTCGCCGACGATGCAGTCGTAGATGATCGACGCGACGCCGTAGAGGTCCGCCCGCCCGTCGACCTCCTCTCCGCTCAGCTGCTCGGGCGACATGAAGGTCGGCGTGCCGAGGACCTCGCCGGTAGCGGTGAGCCGCGAGTAGCTCCGCGTGTCCATCAGCTTGGCGATGCCGAAGTCGACGATCTTCGCGATCTCGCGTCCGTCGTACCCGCGCTGCACGATGATGTTGCCAGGCTTCATGTCGCGATGGACGATGCCCACGCGGTGCGCGGCGCCGAGCGCAGACAGGAGCTGCCGCGCGAGGCGCACCACGCGGCCCGGCGCGAGCTTCTTCTCGTCCTTGCGCATGCGGGCCAGGGACTGACCGCTCAAGAACTCCATCACCAAGAAAGGCGGGCCCTCGCCCTCGCTGCCGCTCACGTCGAGAACCTGGACGATGTGCGGATGGAGCAAGCCCGCCGCGGCCTTGGCCTCGCGGAGGAAGCGCGCGATGTGCTGACGCTCGCGGGCGAGCTCCGGGTGGAGCACCTTCACCGCCACGCGCCGGCCGACCCGCTCGTCGCGCGCCTCGTGTACCGCGCCCATGCCGCCGCCGCCCACACGCCGGCCGAGGCGATAACGCCCGACCAACAGCGCACCGGCCCAATCGACGGTCACACCAAGAGGATACTCCCGGCAGAGGTCGGTGCTCAGTTTGCGTCCGCCGGGCGGCTCCGTCGCCAGAAGTAGACGAGACAGGCGACGAGGAGCACCGCACCCACCGCGGCGAATCCGTAGGAGAAGCCCCGGAAGAAGCCCAGGCGCGTGGCGCCGGGGTCGCCGAAGTCTTTGTAGAGCTGGGCACCGATCGAACCGGTGTAGCCGAGCGCATCCGCCACGTAGATGGCGAAGACCGCCGTGGCCTGGACGCGGGTGGCGGCGATCATCCGGTCGAAGAGGACCGTGTTGAAGGGGACGTAGACCAGATAGGAGCCGAGCCCCACGAGGATCATCCAGGTCATCCCGTCGAGCGCGCCGGAGTCGAGCAGGAGGGTGGAGATGCCGATGAGGAGCGCACCGCCGATCATCACCACGAAGGCACCGGCGAGGCCGCGGCGATTGTCGGAGACGAGGTTGAGGGCGGCGAGGATCGCGAGCACCCCGAGGGCGACCCAGATCTCGCTCTGGGTGAAGAGGCCGGGTTGCTCCTGGTAACCGAGGCCGGCGAAGATCTCGACGCCGTAGTTGTCACGGAAGTCTCGATAGGCGGTGGACGCGATGTACACGCCGAAGAGGGGCACCAGACCGACGGCGAAGCGCGCGATGAAGGCGCGCCGCTCGGCCGCGTTCATCGGACGGCGCTCGACGCGGGCGACGATGTCCTCTTCGGTGGGGTCGGGGACTTGATCGAGGAGGAAGACGGAGAGGATGAAGACGGGAAAGAAGATCGCGCCGGTCGCCGCGGGCATCCAGATCTCGCTGATGCCCACGTCGCGCATCAGGTAGCGGCCGACGTCTTTGACGGCGCCACTCGCGACGATGAACGAAGTGCTGAGGCCCGCGAGGAGGAGCTCGGAGCTCTTGCGCCCCTCGAGGTAGCGAACCACCAGGCCCCAGATCATCCCGAGCGCGAGGCCGTTGACGAAGAGCCCGAAGGACATGAACGCGCCAGGCAGCACGCCGAAGAGCACGAGCGCCAGCTCGGCCACGGTGATGAGCGTGATGAGGGTCGCGGCGCGGCGTTCGGCGGCGACCTCGGAGACGACCTTGATGCCGGCGTACTTGCTCAGCGTGTAGCCGACGATCTGGCTGATCACGAAGGCCGTCTTCAGATCGAGGCCGGTCCCGAGGAAGGTCTGCCCCTCGAAGGTCGCCGCCGCGAAGGGTTTGCGGAAGGCGTACATCCCGAAGTAGGTCGCGAACGCCGTGGTCACGGCGTAGAGGACCAGTACCGCGCGCGGTGCGCGGGCGAGGTAGGGACGCAAGGGGTGGGGAAGCGCCATCGGGGGCGGAGGAAGTATACGTGACGGCCCCGCCCGAAAGCCGGCCGAGGGGGTTGGGAGATGTGCTCTACTCCCGGCGCGATGTACCGCGTGTACGTCTATTCCGTCAGTGTGCTTTTGACCGCACTTGTCCTCTGGCCGGCGTTTCGCGATCCGCCGGTCGATAGCTTTCCGCTCAGCAACTACCCGATGTTCTCCTACGGGCGGCCCGACCCGCTGCTGACGCTGCCCCACGCGCTCGGCGTTCACGCGGACGCCGAGGAGACCCCCCTCTCACCGTCGATCTCCGCGGCGACCTACGAGGTCCTGCAGTCGATGATGACCATCCAGGCTGCGATCGACGGCGGCCCCTCGACCCAGGCGAGCCTCTGTCACCAGATCGCAGAGCGTGTCGCCGAGAGCGGCGACGCCGAGTTGGCCGACGTCGAGTCGGTGGAGATCGCGACCAGCACCTTCGACAGCGTCGCCTACTTCGAAGGCGACACCGAGCCTCGGGCTCGCCGGGTGCACATGCGCTGCGAGGTGGAGCGATGAGCGCCGTGACCGGCGTCCTCGATCGCGTCTTCATGCCGCCGGCGCCGGCCGAGCGCCTCGGCGTCCTGCGCGTGTTGGTGGGCGGCTACGCCCTCGTCTATCTGATCATACGCACGCCGCATCTGATCAGCTTCGCGTCGATGGACCAGCACTACTTTCAGCCGGTCGGCATCGCGACGCTCGCTCCGCGACCGCTGCTCCCCGCGGTGGTGGTCGCACTGGTCATCCTGACCCTGGTCTTCGCCGCCGCGTTCGCTACCGGCTACCGCTACAAGTACACGGCACCCATCTTCGCGGTCCTGCAGCTCTGGGTGCTCACCTACTCGAACTCCTTCGGGATGATCCTGCACGTGGACAACATGATGTGCGTGCAGATCCTCGTCCTCGCGCTGGCGCCGGCGGCGGACGCCATCTCCCTCGACGCGCGCTCAGGCCGGGTGACCGCGGAAGCGGGCGAAACGGGACGCTACGGCTGGGCACTGCGGCTCATCTGCATCCTCTGCGCGTGCGCCTATCTGCTCGCGGCGATCGCGAAGTTCGAGAACAGCGGGGCCGGCTTCGTCGACGACGTGAACCTGCGCAACTACATCGCGTACGACAACGTGCGAAAGATCGAGCTCGGCTCGGTCTACTCGCCGCTGGGCGCGTGGCTCCTGCCCTATCCGGGCTTCTTCATGATGATGGCGTGGGTGAGCCTGGCGCTCGAGGCGCTGGCCCCGCTGGCGCTGGTCCACCGGCGCGTGGGCGCCGCCTGGGCCATCTTGATCTGGGGCTTCCACGTCGGCGTGCTGCTGCTGATGGCCATCGGCTTCATCTACCAGCTCTCCTTCATCGCCTTCGCCGCGTTCTTCCGCGTCGAGAAGATGCTGGATTGCAGGTGGGTGAAGAAGCTCCGTGCGCGCTACGCCTAGAGTGCGACGGTGAGTATGCTGTTCGTCGTGCCGCCACCCGCCACGCTCATCGCGCTCGTCCTCCTGTCGGCGGGATGTGACTGCGGCGCGTCGCCCCCTCCCCGCTTCACTTCGCAAGAGGCGCCGGAGCCGCCCGCTCCGGTCGACGACATGCCATCCGATCCCGCGCCGCCCGCCGCGCCGGTGTTCGCAGCTTCGGTCGTGGCGTTCCTGCACGCGAACCCCGACGTGCTCTCGATCTCGTCCCATCCGATCGGGGGGCCACGCGATACGGAGGCGACGTTCGGCGTGATTCGCCGCGCGTCCGAAACGGATCTCTGCATCACCCTCGAGGCCGACGGAGCAGCGCCCGACGTGCGTTGCATCCGCGACCCGCGCGATCTGCGCTACTTCGAGGGCACCGGCATTCCCGGCGTGACGGAGGCCGTCTCGCTCAACGGCCCCTCGGAGCGCTGGGCTCTGCCGCTCGTGGACGCCGCGGCCCCCGAGCGCGTGCGCTTCGAGGAGGTCACGGTCCCCTCGGGCGAGCGTCGCCTGCTCGGGGGCGCGCGTCCCGGCCGCCACGACGACGGCTACCCGTTTCCCGCATATCGCAACCCGACATTGCGCCAGTCTCACATGGCGGCGTCCCCCCTCGGCCCCGCCACCACCGTCGCCCCGCCGCCTTTCGAGGTGCTGCGCCCGCACCCGGAGATCACCCAGCTCGATCGCGCCTTCGCCATCGTCTCGGAGGTGCGCGACGCAGACGGCACGACGAGCGGGGTCCTCGTGAGCCGGTCCACCACCGCCGACGACATCGAGGCCCGCTTCGGCAGCCGCCACGACGGGGTGTGGCGCTTCTCGCCGCCGTTCCGGATCGGCAACCTCGACCCACAGCAATTCGCTCAGACCTTCGCGTCGATCGAAGCCGCGCCCGAGGGCGGCCCCGGCGCCGTCGCCCTCCGCTACTTTCGGATCACGGGCGGCTCCCACGACTGGGATGCCATCCAGGATCGCTGCCTCTTCCTCGTCGACGGCGACACCCTCACGGTCGGTCCGACGCTCACCGTTCAGCACCTCGGCTACGTCGAGGTACCGCCGCCCCACCCCTACCCCTGGGTGGGCGTGCTCACCGAGGTGGAGGCATCCGCCGACTGCGTCGTCGTCCGCCCCACGCGCACGTTCCAGGTTCTGTTCCGGAACGACGACACCTACGGCGTGCGCGGCGTCCGCCCGTGGCGTGGCGCGCTCCCCGAGGGCTTCGTCGATCTCGGCGCCTTCGAGCGTGTGGGCGCGGGCTACCGCCCGTCATCCTGCAGCCCGTGATTCGGAAGTCGACTCCGGCTGCTCCTTCCCCTCGGCGCGTGCCTGCTACATTGCGTCGCCCCCGTGCCCAATCATCCACGAGCATCTCTCGCGACATGTGCCTCGATCGCGGCGCTGCTCCTCGGCTGTGACGGCGGCGCTCCGATGGGGATGGACGGCGATGCGGGCGTGGGCCCCGATTCCGGGGGCTGGTCGGTCGCGGAGCCCGCGGTGCCCGAAGCGCCCGCGCCCCCCGGCCGGAGTTGCCCCGCGGGGTTCACGACCACCGCCGACGGGGTCTGTGACCCTTGGCCCGACGGGCCGCTCGATTGCGGGCCCGCGGAGATCCACGTGCCCGGTTCCGATGGGTGCGAGCAACTCGGCCCGACATGTCCCGGGGAAGGCGAATGGGCAGCAGACTTGCCAGCGTCGGGCGTGCGCTACGTAAAGAGCGGCGCTCCGGCCGGCGGCGATGGAAGCCGCACCGCGCCTTTCGCGTCCATCGGTGACGCGGCGAGGGCATCGGGAGCGGGAGACGTGGTGGCACTCGCGCGAGGCACCTACGCCGAGGCGGTCGGCAACTTGCGCGGGGGGGTGACCCTGCGCGGCGCGTGCGCCGGCGAGACGATCATCGTGGCGCCGTCTCCCGTCGCCGCGACGCTGACCGTCGCGGGAATGGACGTGGCGATTCGCGACGTGACGCTCAGCGGGTCTGGTCTCGGGGTCTCGGCATCGGGCTCGGTCAGCGTGCGGCTCGAGAACGTCATCGTCGATGGCAACGAAAACCTCGGTATCGAAGCGACCTTCGGGGCGCACGTGGAGGCGGAAGGGCTCATCGTGCGCGGGACGCGCGCCGGGATCGTCGGTCGGGGCCTCGATGTCGAACAGGAGGGGACAGCGACCATTCGCAGGGCGGTCTTCGAGGACAACTCCGGAATCGGCGTCTTCGCGGCCGACGGGGGTGTGGTCGCGCTCGACGCCGTCGTCGTCCGACAGACCAGAAGTGGCACCGGGTCCGAAGGGCTCCACGCACAGGGGGGCGCGAGCGTCACGGTGGCACGTTCGGTCTTCGAGGATCGCCGCGAGTCGGGCGTCCTCGCGTTCGACGAGGGCACGGAAGTCACGCTCGAGGATGTGGTCGTCCGGCGCATCGTGCCGACCTCGGCGGTCAGCGCAGAGTCCAGCGGCCACGGCGTCGCCGTCCACGAAGGAGCCCGGGTCGGGGCGCAGGGCCTCTACGTCGACCAGGCGGAGGATTTCGGGATCGTCATCACGCGAGGCGCCAGCTTCGAAGGCGAGGACGTCGTCGTCTCCGAGATCGTCCCCCGGATGGACGCCTTCGGCCGAGGAGCGAGCGTCGAGAACGACGGCCATTTGCAGCTGACCCGCACCGTCATACGCGATGTCTTCGAGGCCGGAGTGCGGGCCGAGGGCAGCACGCTCCTCGCCACGGACCTACGGGTGACGCGCGTGCAGCCGAGACCGTCCGACGGCTTGGGCGTCGGCATCACCGTGAACGGCGGGCGTGCCGAGCTCGAACGAGTGCTCGTCGAAGACGCCGCAGATTACGGCGTACAGCTGGAGCTGGCAGGAACCGAGGGCTCGCTGCACGACGTGACCATCCAGGGGATCGGCACCGACGAAAACGCGGGTTACGGGCTCAGTCTCACGAACGGCGTCGTGGTCGATGGTGCGCGCATCCGGATCGAAGATGTCGGAGGCGCGGGGCTCGTCGCGGGGGGAGACGGGACACGCGGTTCTCTGACGGATCTCACCATCGACGGAGTGGATGCGCGCTTGCTGACCTCCGCGGGGGAGGAGTTCGGCGGCGGGATACAGGTGGAGCGGGGCGCGTCGGTCGCTCTCGAACGCGTCGCCGTGCACGACACGACGCACGTCGCTGTGAATGTCTTGGACGCCGAGCTGCATCTGCTGGATCTGGGCATCGACACCTGCCGCGAGAATCGAATGGGACAGTTCGGTTGGGGGCTGAACGCCGATCTCGCGTCGGTCGTCGACCTCCAGCGCGTCGAAATCGACGGCGCCCACGGCCTCGGGATCGGCGTCTTCTCGGGATCGGACGTCTCCGTACGAGATGTCGTGGTGCAAAACACGGAAAGCAACTCAGCCACGGGACAACTCGGTCGGGCGGTGGTCGCCCAGCTCGGCGGCGTCGTGGAGCTCGCCGGGGCGAGCCTTCGGAACAACCGCGAAGTGGGCATGCTGGCCATGGGGCATGGCTCGATCATCACGGCGTCCCAAGTGACCGTCGAGGGCACGCGCGTGGCGGCTTGCGCCGAAGCTGGTCGTTGCGACACCGGCGCCGGCTGGGGCGCGTCCGCCGTCGACTCTGGGCGGATCGTGCTGAGCGACTTCCGCATCGCGGATAGCGCGCTCGGTGGCGCGCAGATCGCCAGCGGAGGCGAGGCGGACCTCGAGCGAGGGGTGATCGCGAACAACCCCATCGGACTCAACGTGCAGGACGCACCGGATTACGACTTCGACCGGCTGACGCGCGACGTCGTCTTCATCGACAACGAACGCAACATCGACTCCGCGATGGTTCCCATCCCGGACGCTGCCTTGCGTGCACCAGGATCGGACGGATGAGCGCTCCCGACAGCGGCATGGCCGTGGCCATCCTTCTCGCGATGACCTGCATGGTCATCGGGCCCGGACTCGTCGGCGGTGGCGTGGGGTTCTTCCTCGCGCGCGTGATGGCGCGGCGCAAAGGAGACGGGCAGCCGCAAGGCAGTGGTGTGATGACCGCTCTGCTCAGCACCGGCGGAATGGTCGTCGGCGGCGGAGTCGGTGCCGTAGCCGTCCTCTTGACCTCTTACGAAGGCCTCTTCGAGCCCGTCCTCGTCTTCGACGTCCCTCCCGGCTTCTCACGAGACGAGATCTTCGTCATCGAAGATCCCGCCGCCTCTGGCACGCTCGAGGCGGGGGGCCTGAGCCGCGAGGTGACGGTCACCGTACCTCCTTCCGGCGTGGTCCGGGTCGGGTCGCTCGGCGATTTTTCCGGCGGCCCGCTGAATGCCCGCCTCGCGAATGGCCAGTCGAGCTTTGGCGCATCGTCCTCCCCGCTCCCCAGTGGGCACCCCATCCTCTGCTTCTCCTTCCACCAACGGTCTCCGGATGACGAGTCGTGCCAGCGGAGAGACCAAGCGCTCATCGACCACCTCGCGGCGCTGGAAGCCGGAGCTCCACCCGAGCCCGCGCCGCAGCCCGAGCCCGCGCCGCAGCCCGAGCCCATCGTCGAGCCCGAGCCCATCGTCGAGGCGCCCCCCGTCACGCGAGAAACGGAGATCGTGCTCGTGTACCGCGACATCCGGCCCGGTGAGCTGGTCCTCGACGACGACTACCGGCTCGCCTACTTCGTCGTCTTCGGGCGGCGCCATCCAGCGGCCGACCTCTGCACCGAAGACGCCATCCTGAACCCCGAGGAGATTCCGTCGTTCGCCATCGAAGGGCGACCGGAGATCGTCTTTCAGTGCCCGGGTTTGCTCGATGGCGTCGTCAACGAGGTCACCATCTTCGCCCCGGGCGACGCCGAGCCCCTCACCCACGCTCTCGCGCCCCGACCCTCCTCACACATGGCTGATATCGAGCCCGTCACCCGCCTCGTCAAACAGATGCTCAGCCGTCGCGATCGCGCTCTGCGGTGAGCCTCTGATCCGTCAGCGACGGCGTCGCCGGACGAAGAGCACGAGCATGGCTCCGAGCCACGTCCAGCCGAGGCCCTCGCCGCGGCGGGCCGCGACGTCGCAGCCCCCGGTGATCGCTCCCGGTCCTGCGCCCGCGCCCACGCCCACGCCAGCATCGGTGCCTGGCTCCGCCATCTCGATGCTCGGCGGCTCCTCCTCCAGCGGAGGCACCTCGAGATCCGGCGCCGGGACGAGGCGTACCGCATCGGCGGGGATGTGCTGATCGGCGGGCACCGCGGTGGGGCTGTCGTCGTAGACGGAGACGTTCTGTCGGTTGCCGGTGCCCATGTCGAAAGTCCCGAGCTCGAGCCACCCCGAGGCGCCCGAGAGGTCCACGATGAGCTCGTCTTCGACGCCGTCGTGCCGTACGACGTAGCGCGCGCGACGGAAGACCGCGAAGCCAGGCTCGGCCCACACCTGAACCGAGTACCGTCCTGCTCGCCTTGGACGGAGGTACCAGCGCGCCCAGTCGGATGGCGTGTCGCTCTCCCAGGCGTTCGTCCAGAGCAGCGAGCCCCCGTGGCCGGCGCCGTCTTCGTGACGCCAGTACGCCGCCGGGCCGTGTGCGTAGAAGCAGCCCGAGGTCTCCTCGACGACGCCGCCGTCCGCAGGGAGATCCGGGCAGTCCTCGGCGGTCGGTGGGTCGCGACGGCCGCACGGACCGTCGCCGGGGTCGTCGCCCCAGAACTCCCAGTGCCAGTCCTCGCTCGGCACCGTGCGCGAGAAGCCGAAGTGCGCGCCGTTGTGGTTGAGCCAGTTGAGGACGCCCGCGCTCGAGGTGTTCAGGTCGAGCGCGTGGCCGCTCTGGTGATTGCTGTAACCCGGGTGGGCGGCGAGGTTGCAGCCGTTGCAGGTGCAGGAGGTGTAGCAGTAGTAGAGGTGCTGCTGCTCGGCGTTCGTCCGAAAGCCGCTGACGATCCGCAGGTTCACCCCGTCCGCTTCGGCGGCGGTGGCCATGTGGATGTAGGCGTTGGCGGTGGAGACCTCGACCGGCTTGTCCTGAACCGTCACCACCACGATGTCGAAGGGGCTGCCGCTGACGTATCCGGTGTCGCCTCGCTCCGTACAGGAGTAGTTCGACAGCGCGCTCGCCACGCTGCCCACCAGCGCGTCCTCGTCGAGGTTGGGATCGGTCTCACCATCGACGGGCAAGGCACAGCCCACCATCATCGAGGCCAGTCCGAAACACCACAGCCGTCTCCACATGGGAGCGCATGCTCGCAAGCCGCGTGCCGCCCCTCACCCGCCCGTCCTGCGGAGTGTTGTGAGATCAACGGCTCGTACGCGCGCCACGCTGTCGCGCCGAGCCGCGCGACGCCGCCCATTGCCTGGTCGAAGACCGCCGCTCAACGAGCGGGCAAACGGCGCTCTGGGCCGAGCTCACATGATGCTGATGTCGTCGACCCCGAAGCCCTCGTGCTGAACGGACCCATCCGAGCTCATCACGAAGCGGAGCTGAACCATCTCACCCGCGGCGCCGGTGAGCTCGTGGCTCGCCGTGCGCCAGGCTCCGGCGCCACCGCTGGTGCCATCCCACCACTCGTTCGAGGTGTCGTTGTACCAGTTGGTGCCCGACGCGGAGCTGCCGACCTTCGTCCAGGTCGCGCCACCGTCGGTGCTCATCTCCACCCAACCTTCGTCGCAGCAGCTCTCGGTATCGTAGATCTGAGAGAAGCTCAGGGTCGGGTCCGCCGACTCGCCGCTCAAGTCCAGGCAGAAGCCCGTGGCGAGATAGGAGAGCTCGCTCGCGTTGTAGTCGCCCGAGAGGTTGGTGACCCAGGCATTGGTGCCGCCGGCGGCCGCCGAGACGTAGGTGCCCGAGGGCGCTCCCCACGCCCAGCTGGCATTCGCACCCCGCGCAACCCAGCCGCCGTCGTCGGCCTCGAAGTCCTCGGCGTAGCCGCCGGCAAAGGCCATTGTCGTCAACGGCGCTTCCAGCTGAGCCGAGCCGACGTCGTTGCCCGCGTTTGGATCACCGACCGCAGCCACCGTGACCGTCACGTCGGCGGAGGACGAGGACGACGCCGGCGTCGAGAACGTGTAGTCGAGCGTCCCGCCCGCGGGAACGGTATCCGTTGCGGTCTCCATCACCGGCGTCCCCGCACCGACGACGTACTGAATGTCGAAGCCGGTGACGTCGGAGGATCCCATGTTGCGAATGCGGGCGACGACGTCGCCGGTCGTGGTCGCACAGCCCGCGGCGATGGGCATGACCTGTTCGATGGCCAGGTCGCCGTCCACGTCGGTGACGACCCGGAGATCGTCGACGCCGAAACCATCGCGGGTCGACGAGCCGTCGGAGCTGAGGCGGAAACGCAGCCTGGCCACGTTTCCTGCCGCTCCAGTGAGCTCCGCCTGGGCGAGCTCCCAGGCGCCGGCACCAGCGGCAGAGGAGCCGTCCCACCACTCGTTCGAGGTGTCGTTGTACCAGTTGATCGCCGCCGCACCGCCGGTGAGCTTCGTCCAGGTTGCGCCGTCGTCGACGCTGATCTCGACCCAGCCTTCGTCGCAGCAGGACTCCGTCTCGTACGCGTGGTGGAACTGAACGACCGGATCGCTCGATGCGCCCGTCAGGTCCAGACACACGGTGTCGAGATTGGACTCCTCGTCGTTGGCATAGGCACCGCTGAGGTTCGTGACCCACGCGCCGGTCCCCGACGCGGCCGCGCGAATGTACCCGCCGTTGGGCGTGCCGTATGCCCAGGTACTGTTGGTGCCGGACGCGTGATAACCGCCGTCATCGGCCTCGAAGTCCTCTTCGTAGGTGAGCCCCGTGACCTGGGGGATCACGCTGATGGTGGTGCTCCGCGCATCGTTGACCGAGATCGGATCGGCGGTGGCCGTCACTCGGACGGTCACGGGCTCTTCGGCCGTCACGCTGACGTCTGCGGAGGTGAAGTCGAGGAAGTCTCCCGCCGCGATCGTATCGGTGGACGTCTCGGTCTCCGGGGCCATCGAGCCAACGGTTCGAGTGACGTCGAACCCGGTCACATCGGTGGTCCCGAGGTTGCGGATGCGAACGGTGAGGGGGCCGGTCGTGCTGCCGCATTGCGGGGCGGGAGGGGTCACGCTCTCGATGGCGAGGTCGCCGTCGACATCCGGGAGCACCAGGACGTCGTCGACGCCGAACCCCTCACGGGAAACGCTGGTGTCAGAAGAAAAGACGAATCGGATGCGCACGTCGGCTTGTCCGGCTGTCCCGGTGAGCACCTGCTGCGCGATGCGCCAGCCATCCGACGAGCCGTCCCACCACTGATTGGTGGCGTCGTTGTACCAATTGACGCCCGTTCCCGAAGCGCCGAGCTTGGTGAAGGTGGTGCCGCCGTCGATCGAGATCTCGACCCAGCCCTCGTCGCAACAACTCTCGGTCAGGAAGTCGTGGGAGAAGCGGAGGAAGGGATCGCTCGTCGCGCCGCTGAAGTCCAGCGGGGGGCTCTCGATGTACGAGTCCTCGCTGTTGTTGTAGTTGCCGTCCAGGTTGGTGACCCAGGCGTTCGCGCCGCTCGCCGCTTGCGTGATCACGCTTCCGGCCGGCATCCCATACTCCCAGCTGGAGTTGGTGCCGCCTGTCGTCCAACCGCCGTCACCGGCTTCGAAGTCCTCTGCGTAGAGGGCGCCGCCGCACCCGTCGACGCCGACGCACGCGCCACCACCGCACGAGTCCATCAGCGTGCAGGCATCGCCGTCATCACACGCCGTGCCATCCGCGACTGGCGCCGCCATGCAGTCGCCGGACATGCTGTCGCACATGCCGACGTTGCACATGTCGTCCATGGCCGTGCAGTCGGGCGTTCCCTCGCCAGCGCACGTCCCCCCACTGCACATGGCGGAGGTGGTGCACGGGTCGGCGTCGTCGCAACTCGTGCCATCGGCGACGGGTTCTTTCATGCAAGCACCCGTGGCCGGGTTGCACACACCGGAGTTGCACGCGTCGTCCATGGCCGAGCAGTCGACGCCGACACAGAGGTCCCCGGCGTCCATGGGCGCGTCGGGCATCGTCGAGTCGGGCATGGCCCCGTCGCCCCCGTCGCCGACGCCGCTGTCGCCCGAGGGAGGTGGCCGCCGGCTGTCGTCACCGCAGCCAGCGGCGCTCAGGGCGACGAGTAGAGGAAGAAGGAGGCGAAGGAGATGTACGTTCGTGTTCATGAAGACCAAGAACGTGGTCTACCTCGCAAATTCTGCAAGGACACGTTGATTTAATTATGCTTTCCCCGGCCTTCATACGTGGTTTGTCTCACAATCACGGAGAGGAGCCGACAGCGCTCCGCTCGTAGGGCCGCCACGAGACCGTTGGCGAGCGGGTCGCCAGCGAGCGTTGGGGCTTCGCGGCGCGTGTTACGTTTTGGCGTCAATGCCACGTCCCTTTCCGCGCGCGGTGGTGGCCCTGCTCGCGCTGGGGGTCGCCCCGCCCGACGACGGTGTCATCGACGACGCGTCGGGGAACGGCCTCGACGCCACGTGCATGGTGGGGGTGACGTGTCCAACGCAAGTCGTGGGGCACACGGGAGACGGGGCGCACTTCGACGGATCGACGCAGTACGCCCGCATCTTAGGCCGGGCGAGCGCGTTCGCGACGCCCGCAGGCCTCACCGTTGCGGCGTGGGTCTCCCTCGACGTCACACCGGACTCGGCGATGGTCGTCGCGGGCAAGGCGTTCGGGGCCACGTTCTTCAACTCGTGGACAGTCGGCATGGCGGGGGGCGACGAGCTCGGCTCGGCCACGACCGACGGCGCGTCGGACGACTACGACTCGGTTCCGGGTGTCTTCACGACGACAGGCGTGTGGGTGCACGTGGCCATCGTCTGGGACGGGACGAACAAGCGCCTCTACGTGAACGGAATGGAGCGCACGACCATCGCTCGCCCCATGGCCTTCGACGACCACGATGTGTTCATCGGCTCCGACCAGAACTCGGGCGCCCCCGGCCTCTTCTTCGCTGGAATCATCGACGACCTCGTGATCTACGCGCGCCCACTCGACGAGGCGGAGCTCGCCGTGCTGATGCTGAGATGAGACAGCACATCCATCGCGTCTTCGCATACGGCTCCAACATGCACCTCGCGGACCTGCGCCGGTGGATGGACGACAAGGCGTTCGGGGACGCACGCATCCTGGGGGCGCGCGCCGCGACGCTGCACGGATGGGAGCTCGTCTGGAACTACCGCTCTCCGTCGCGCGAGGGCGGCGCGGCGAACGTGCAGCGGAAAGAGGGCGGCCTCCTTCCCGGCGCGCTGGTCGAGGTCGACGCGCGTGGTCTGGCCGCCATCGATCGCAAGGAAGGGCACCCCGGCCGCTACCGCCGCGGCCCCGATCCCGTCGAGGTGAGGCTCGCGGACGAAGAGACGGCCCACGCCTGGCTCTACGTCGTCACCGACGAGTACCGACAGCCTTCTTCCGTCCCGCCTCGGGCCGAATACCTCCGGTTGTTGATCGAAGGCGCGCTCGCACACGGCCTTCCCGAGTGGCACGTGGAGGCGCTGCGCAAGGTCGAGACTCTCTAGCACTACTTGACTAGTGCCTGGTCCACCGCCTCCACCATCTGTGCCTTCGACTCCGCATGGAAGCGGCGCTGGAGACGGCGGGCGACGGGCTTGCCGACGCGGGCGAGCAGAGCGCGGGGCCTCGTCGGTGGGGCGTCGCAGGTGGAACACGGGGCGATCGTAAGACAGATCGCGGTCATTACACGATCTTCGCGCTGGCGTCGGCGTTCCACATTCGGCCACCGCGGGCCCAATGCTCAGCAACAGAGCGGCTCACATGCGATGTACGGCGGGAGGCTCGAGTCGGCGGACGGGAGTCGCGTAGACTCGCTCCATGCGCGTCCCACGGATCACCTCTCGGCGGCTCCCGTCGTTGCTCCTTTCCTCCATGGTGCTCCTCGCGGCGTGTGGCGACTCGACCAGCACCCCGGACGGTGGAGGCAGCGATGGCGGAGCCGACGGCAGTGGCGGTGATTCGTCGATCGTGCGCGACGGTGGGGGCATGGACAGCGGGCCGGTGCTGGTCTGCGGTGATCTGACCTGCGCCGAGGGCGAGACCTGTGACAGCTGCGAGGTCGACTGCGGCGCCTGCGAGGAGCCCGTCGTCACGGAGTGCAACGACGGCATCGACAACGACGGCGACGGCCTGGTCGATTGGCAGATGGATGTCGGTTGCTGGAGCTCATCGGACACGACCGAGGCCGCCCGCCCGCGCGCCGAGGAGAGCGGCTTACTCACCTTCGATCCCGGCCCCGACACCCGCATCGTCTACGTGAGCTCGAGCGAGGGCGACGACGCCAACGACGGGTCGAGCCCGGCACTCGCGGTGGCGACCCCGGCGCGCGGCGCCGAGCTGGTGCGCGACGGATAGCACGACTTCCTGCTCTTCAGCCGCGGAGACACGTGGCGCGCCATGGACATCGGCAGCGATCGCATCGTTCGGCGCTTCAAGTCCGGTCAGGACGCGACCCACCCGCTCGTCGTCGCCAGCTACGGCGACTCCACCGACCGTCCGCGTCTCGAGATCGACAAGCCCTTCATCGACGACGACGGGCACGACCGGAGCTTCCTCGCCGTCGTCGGCCTCGCGCTCATCTCGTTTCCCAAGGTGCCGGACGATCCGGCGTTCGACGGCGCCGCTGGCGGCGCCTTTCGATTCGTCGGAACCGGGCACTCGCTCCTCCTCGAAGACAACTACGTCGAGTACGGCGAATTCGTCGTTCAGAACGTGACCGAACGTCGAGGTCCGCCGCAACGTCGTCTACCGCAGCTATCACGTCGGCACCTGCGCCTACAACGCGGACGGGACGCGCGATCCCAACGGCGACAACACTTACCGGCCCTCCGGGCATCTTCGCCGGGCACGTGTGACGGGCTCGTCATCGAGGGCAACGTCTTCGACGAGAATGGCTGGAACCCCGACGTCGCCGAGGCCTGCGCCACCATCTACGACCACGACATGTACCTGTCGGGCAACAACCGCCTCGTCGTACGCGACAACCTGGTCCTGCGCGCCTCGAGCATCGGCGTGAAGATGGCCGCCAGACGCGAGCGGCGCATCGGACGACATCCTGATCGAGAACAACGTCTTCGCCGAGGGCGAGATCGGCATCAGCATGGGCGGCAACGACACGAGCCAATACCGCTTCCTCAACGCGGTTATCCGCGACAACGTCTTCACCGACATCGGGCGGAGCCAGCCGACGACACGAACGCTGACCTGGTACATCGACCTGATCGACAACGACGGGACCGAAGTGGTCGGCAACCTGCTCGTGAACCAGCCCGGCCTCGGCAACGGCTACGGCATCGCGGTGAGCGGTGGGAGCGAGCGCGGCGTGAACATCCACGACAACGTCATCTATGGCGTACGGCGCCGCGCGCTTTGGTCGCGCGCCGACGCGGGCTGGGACTCGGTCGCCTTCCGCGACAACACGGTGGTCTCGACGAGCGGCGACGATTGCCTGATCAGCGTGGACGGTGGCACGTCGGCCCTGACCTTCGAGCGCAACGCATACCGGAGCAGCGGCGCCGCCGACAGCTGGTTCTGCGTGGACGGCATGCGGAGCGGACTCGGCGCATGGATGTCGTCGACCGAGGCCAGCGCCATCACCGCCGACTCGGATCCGCCCGAGCCGACGCGCAACCTCGACTCCTACGCCGCGAGCCTCGGCATCGGATCGACGCTCGCCGACTACGCCGCCTCGGCGCGGCTCCTCTCGCGGCACACCTACCGCCCCGAGCTCACGGCCCCGAACGCCGCGAACTACATCCGCGCCGGGTTCGGGGTCGCGCCGCACTGAGGCGTCGCGCTACCGGTGACTGTCAGAACGATCTCACAGCCGCTCGCGGGCGACGGAGGCGGTCCTCGGCTCAGCGCTCCTGGGCGGCGAAAGGCCCACAGGGCTCGTCGTCGAAGCGTGTCGGGTCGTATTCCCCGCGCAGGATCTCGTCACCCCGGCGTGCTTCGTAGGAGATCAGGACACACTCCGAGGTCATGCGGTCGCGGCGGATGAAGAGGGTGATGGCGTCGAGGGGGGTGGGTTCCTCCGTCCGTGGCGTGGGTTCGGTGACCGGCGGAAAGCAGACCGAGTCGAGAACGATGTCCACGTCCCCGCGCTGAATGCGCAGTTGAACGTTCGCGTCGGTGCGGGCCCGCACCGGGAACTGAGCCCGGCCCAGGTCGTCGAGCTCGACCGCATCCGGGCCGACCTCCGCGAGGGGCAATCCCGTCGCGACCACTTCGAGCATCGTAGCGTCCCCACATCCGGACGACAGGGCGAGACCCGCGCATGCGAGCCAGAGGGTCTTCCGCAGCATGACCCTTCCCTGTGCAAGGCCCGGGCCGCTCACGGTCTTCGACAAAACGCACTTTTGGGGCGTGCGCATCGGTCGCGATTCGTGAAAAAACTGACAACATGATTGACGGTCACCTCGCGCCCGAGCCTGACGGGGGTCGGATCACCGCGGCGGGACGTTGGACTTCGCAGACCTCCACGTGCCTCGCTCCGGTGTTTGCACTGTGCGCATTGGTCGCGGGGTGCAGCGAAGCACACGACGGCTTCCCCCGGCTCCTCACCGTGGACGACGATGGGACGACGACCACGCTCTACCAGTTCCAGCTGGATGGACCGAGCCGCGTGGTCGCCGGGTTTCCCACCGAAGAGTCGAGCCCGGGGCCCCAGATCACACCGGGGTCGGATCGTCTCGCGCTGGTCTCCGTCTCCATCTCGGCAACGCTCTCGGGGATGCCCTCCATCTCGGTGCGGACCTATCTGGTGGACGTCACTACCGACCTGACGCTCGACGTGACATCGGCCGTGAGCGAGGTCGACGACGGTCTGTGCGACGAATCGATCCCCGACTACTTCATCCGCGTGAACGAGGACGGGGTGCTGGTGCGATGCACCCACTCGGATCTCGTGGGCGGGATGCCGGTGCTGACGGAGGTGGCGACCTTCGTCGTAGACCGCGCTGGAACCGCGCGGCGCGTGGGCACTGACAATGTCTGGCACTCCCTGGAGCTTCCCGATGGTCGTCTCTACGCCTCGGTGGGCCCCACGCTCGACACCCTGAGCCACGTGCTCCTCGACATCGACAGCGGCGCCACACAGCCCGTCGAGCTGATGGCCGACGAGGACGTCTACGCCTACGATCCGTCCCGTGCGAGCCTGGTCGTCGTCACACGGCAGTCTGACCCGTCCGGCGCGGTGAGCAGCGTTCGCCTCGTGCCGGTCGATGGCTCGGCGCCGACGGACCTCGCGTCCTTCGACGCGCCCACGTTCTTCGACGGAGTGACCGATGACGGCGCCATGCTCTTCGTGGAGACCGACGCCGCAGGCGCGGTGATCGAGCGCGCCCGCATCTTCGAGCCCAGCGGCGAGTCGACCGACACCGCACTCGAGTCATGTGCACCGGTCGTCGGCGTCGTCCATCCCGCTCCCCTCTGGTCGCCTGACGGGAGTCGATTCCACGTCACCTGCGACACCGGCGAATGGGTGGTCGCCCGCGACGGGTCGGCCCATCGGATCACCACCGCCACCAGCGACCGCGCGTCGTGGAGCCCGGACGGCAGCACGATCCTGACCGGCGACTTCACGGGGCTGCCCGCCTGGAGCCTCCTCGTTCCTTCCACCGACGAGGTGCGCGCCGTGGCGAGCCCCGAAGGCGTCGCTCGCACGCTCGACGTCCGCTGGGCCCCGCGCCTCAGCGCCGAGCCCTGATCGCCAGTGCCTGGTCCAAGACGACCGCGCGTTCCGGCGCCTTCCGCTGACGCCCCGGACGGAGCGCCGGTCAGACGCCTTCGTTCGCGATGAAGGAGACCTCGCTCCCCGGCTCGACGCGCGTGCCGGCGTCGGGCTCCTGGGAGAGCACGACGTTCGGGCCGCGGCGATCGTCGTAGCGCCGGCGCACGCGGCCCACCGTCAGGCCCGCCGCCTCGATCGCCTGGCGCGCCTCGTGTGCGCGCATCTGAGAGAGGTCCGGGACTTCGACCCCGGGCGGCGCCTCGGGCGCGGCGGTGATCGCGATCGGAGTGCCGCGGGTGACGCGCTCGCCAGCCGCGGGGTCGCTGGAGATCACCTTCCCCGGCTCGCCGCCCTCCCCTTCGCTGACCTCGCCCAGCGAAAGACCGAGGGTCTCGAGCGCGACCCGCGCGTCATCGACGGAGCGACGGCGCACGTCCGGCACCTCCACCAGAGGCGGACCGCTCGAGAGGGTGACGGTGATGCTGCCGCCGGGATGAATCGACGTGCCCGCCGCGGGGGACTGTTCGATCACCTGCCCTTCGGGAACCTCTTCGCTCTGCTGGCTTTCACCGACCTCGAGCTGGAGGCCGTATGCGTCCGCGAGTCGCCGCGCGGCCACCTCGGAGATGGCGGTGAGATCCGGCGCCTGGACGTCGGGGGGCTCGAGCCCTGGGAGCGCGACGAAGTGCTGCGCGTACGCGATGCCGATGCTGACCGCCGCCGAGGTGACGATGGCCCAGAGGATCACCGTGAAGATCCCGGGGCGCCGGCCCGGCATGCCCCGGATATCGTCGAGCTCGTCCATGTCGCGCCGAGGATACCCCTCACTGGGTTGACGCGCGAACGAGCATGGAAGGAAGCTCCGGTGATGCGCGCACTATTCTTCTTCATCGTGGCTGTATCGCTCTCGTCGATGCTCACCGCCTGCGGAGGAAGCGCGACGACCACGTCCACGACCACGACGACGACGAGCAGCGAGGACGACACGTCGACGATGACGGGCAGCGACCGAAGCCTGCTCGAAGCCGCGGGCGGCGATGCGGCGGCGACCATCGTCTTGTACCCGGGGCATTGGACCACCTTCGGGGGCAACCTCTTGCGCATGGGCGGCGCGCTCGTACCCGAGCTCCGCCCCATCCTCTCGGCGAGCGCGCTCTGGCCCGCGCTCCAGGCCCTGGGCGCGGACGAGGACATCACGCTGCCGCGCGCCCTCGAAGGGTGGGACGACCAGCGACCCCTCGTCCTCGCGCTCTTCGAATCGCCCGCGCTCTCCGTTCCCGATCTCCTCGCGCGCGCGGACGAAGAGCGCCCGGTCTCGCCCGTGACGCACCGCTTGATCATCCCCGCCACCGATCCGGCAGCTCTGAAGCAGGCGCTCGTCGAGATCGCCCAAAGCGTCGGATGCGCTCATTCGCCGGCCGATCTCGAAGGGCTGCCGGAGGACGAGACCAGCATCCTTTGCGGCATGCGGTACGTCGCGGTTCTCGAGCCGGGCGCTCATCTCGTGCGCGTGCGTGTGGCCGAGATCCACGATGGGCGCGTGCCGCCCACGCTCGCAGAGCCCCCGAGCTCGCCGGTGATCGTGACCCCGGCCCTGCGCTGGATCTTCGAAGGGCCCGTGGTGGCGGCCGCCCACTTCCGGCCCGCGAGAGTGCGCGCGGCCGCGCTCCTCTTCGTCGCCGACGAGGTCGCCTCCGCGGTGACCGTCGGAGGTGACGACGCGGACCGCGCCCGGTACGCGGCGCGCGCGAAGGTCGACCTGATGGGCGCGGTTCTCCGCACGAGCCCGGTGGGCGCGGAGGTCGACGACGTGTCGATCGGCATGATGACCGGCAACCGACCCACCCTGGCCGCCGTTCAGGGGCTCACCGAGGTCGGCGTGGCGGCGTACGAAGCGGGGCGTGGCGCGCCGGTGGCTCCGGAAGGGCCGCCCGAAGCGCCTCTCGTCATCCGAAGTGCAGTCAACGTGGACGTGATGCAGGCGGTCGCCGGCGTGCCGCTCGGCCTCGGCGGCATTCGAAGCAGCGACGCCGCCCTCGAGCGCGTCGAGGAGTGCGGCGCGCCCTGCTACCTGCACATGCTCACCTCGCGCGTCTTCGGTTTGGGGGCGCTCTCGGATCAGACCGGGCTCTTGCGGGAGCTCGAGAGCGACGCGGGCCCTTTCTTCCGCTTCGAGGCCGCCGAGCTCGACGAAGGCGTGACCATGGAGCTCGCCCTCGACTTTCCGCGCCTCGCCACGCGGCTCGGCAACGACCGCGATGTCATCGAGCTCGCTACGCTGATCGGACGCGTCGAAGGCGTTCAGGTGCGACAGGGGCGCACGGTGATGACCACGGTGCGCATGGGGAGCGCGCCGCCGCGGCAGGAGATCGCCCGGTTCGCCGCGAACGATCCGGGCCCCCGCGACGACGCTGGCCCGCGCGACGAAGGTGCGGCGTGCGCCGAGGCGATCCTGGTGGACCTCGAAGCCGCAGCGCTCCACGGAGCCTCGCGCCTCCCGGCTCGGGCGGCCGCCGTCGATTCCAACGCCTGTCCGGAAGCCCCCTCGGAGCTCCGTGCCCTCATCGACGCCTGGTCAGGCGTCGCCGGCTCCATGCGCTGAGCACACGAGCTCCGTCAGTCGCGTCCGAAGAACGCGCAGATCTTCTCCTCGTGCGCGTGGGCGTCGCGACGTCCGAGCGCGATGAGCTGCCTGGCGAAGCCGCCGTCGAAGAGCAGGAAGCTCACCAGATCGGCTTCGACGGTCTGGGTCATCATCGCGGCGCGACGGATCACCTGCTCCGAGAGCCAAGTGCCGATGCTCTCGGGGCCGCGCTCTTCGAGGAAGCGGCCCGCGAGGCGGCCGATGTCGCTGGTGGGGCGGAAGTGCAGGACCTCGACCTGGCGATAGGGCGCGCCGCGCGCCTCGATCACTACCTCCTGAAAGCGCGCGAGCTCCTCAGGCGTCATGGTCTGCTCGAGCACCGCGACCAGCTCGTTGAAACGGCGCAGCGTCGTGAGGTCGTAGTCGATCCGGTCGAGCAGGAGCGCGACCAGGAGCTTGCCGGCGAGGAAGGCAACGCTCGGATACTGCTCCTGTCGCTCCTGTTCCTCGTGAGGCGGCGGCACCTTCACGCCGCGGAGCAACGGGATCACCACCATGCGGTCTGCGCCGGTGCGGATGGCAGGGGCAAGGGGCGTGTTGAAGCGCAAGCCTCCGTCGCAGAAGTACTCGCGGCCGATGCGGCGCGCTGGAAAGATCATCGGGATGGCGGCGGACGCGAGGACGTGATCCCGCGTGATGCGTTCTTCGACGCCCCGCCTGAAGGGATCCTTCGAGGGGACGAACTCCGCGTCGGGGGCGAGCTCAGCGAACATGTGGGTCCGCCCGCTCCCGATGTGGAGCGCGGCGATCACCAGGGCGTGCGTGCGCCCGTGACGAGTGTTTTCGTGAAGGCGTCCCCAGTCGATCGACTCGCCCACCACGTCGTGCAGGGGACGCGGATCGAGGACGCTCTTGCCGTAGAGCGGACCGATGTGCTCGGGGTCGAGTTGATGCCGGCGCCGCAGGATCGGGAGCTTGCGCGGCCAGCCGAGGAGGCCGAGCGGATCGAAGCGCACGTGCTCGGCGAGGGAGAGGCTGACCCAGGCATCGAGGAGCCCCTCGATACGCATGTCGCCGCGATCGGTGTTGGCCGCGAGATAGGTCGCGTTGATCGCGCCGACGCTGGTCCCGGCAAAGATCTGAAAGGGCGCCGGGTCGCCTGGCCCGAGCCCCAGCACGTCGACGATCCCCGCCACCAGGCCAGCCTCGTAGGCCCCTCGCGCGCCACCGCCGCTGAGCACGATCGCCGTGCGGGTCATCGTCGCCTCACCTCGACGTTGTACGGCGATAGAGCGTGCCGAGGCCAGGACGAAAGATGGCGGGCTCAGGCGTCATCGCCTGGCGACGGCTGCGTCGTCGTCTCGTGGGGGATGTCCCCGCACACGCGGGCCAGGAGGGTCTCCGCCCGCTTGGGGCCACCGACGAAGGAGACCTCGATCCCGGCCTCGCGCGCCGCCTCGGCCACGTCCCGCAACATGAAGGCGCCCGTGAGATCGACCCGACCCAGTTGCGACAGATGGATCACGGCGGTGTCGACCTCCGGGTGCGCGGCGATGGTCTCTGCCATGCGCTGGCGGAAGCCGGTCGACGAAGCGAACCAGATGACGCCGCGCGGGCGCAGGTGCAGCACGGTACCCTCCACCTCGGAGTCGACCTCGATGCTCGTCTCGCGCCAAACGTGGATCGCCAGGGCCAGGGCGATGCCGCCGATCACCGCGTACTCGATGTGCGGGGCGAGGATCAGGGTGAGGGCGAAGGTCCCGTAGGCGATGGCGGCCTGGGGTCGGGACTTTCCGTAGAGCTCCACCAGGGGGCGCGGATCGAGGAGCTTGAGCACCGCGCCGATGACGATCCCGCCGAGAACCGCTACCGGCAGGTCGCGGAGCAGCCAGGCGAAGGGGAGGAAGGCGAGCGCAACCAGCCCGGTGACCGCGCCGCTCGCTCGCGTCACCGCTCCGGCGTGTCGGTTGAGGGCGCTCCGGCCGAAAGAGCCACCCACCGGGAAACCACCGAACAAGCCCGCGACCAGGTTCGCCGCCCCCTGGCCGACGAACTCGGCGTCGGGATCCCAAGCCGTGCGCGTCTGCTCGGCGTAGGTCTGCGCCACGCTCGCCGCCTCGGCGAAACCGACGAGGGCGATGATCCCGCCCGACACCAGGAGCGAGGGAAGCGTCGCCCACGGCAGATCGAGGGACAGCGGCGGAAAGATGGCGGAAGGGACGTCGCCGACCACGCGCCCCGAATAGCCGGCCGTCATGACGAAGACGATGCCGCCGGCAACGGCCACCAGAACGCCGGGGAAGATCGGGTCGATCTTCTTCCGCCGAGGAGCATCGCCACAGTCGCCCCCGAGATGGCGATGGCGGTGGGACTCCACTCGGAGACGCGCCGAAATGCATCCACCGCGCGCGCGAGGACCGAGTCGGCGTTGGACGCGATGCCGAGCACCGCAGGGACCTGCGACGCGAAGATCAGCATCGCCGCCGCCGCGGTGAAGCCGCGCAGCACCGGCATGCTCATCAGGTACGCGATGGCGCCGGCGCGCAGGCGACCGATGACCACGCGAACGACACCCACCACCAGCGCGAGGAGCGCCCCGAGGGCGACGTACTCCGGGCTCGCAGGGGTGGCGAGGGTCGAGAGCGCACCGAAGGTGAGCAGACTGGTGAGCGCCGTCGGGCCGGTCTGCAGATAGGGCGAGGAGGCGAAGAAGGCCGCTGCGAGGGGCGGCAGCGCAGCGGCGTAGAGGCCCTGCACCGGCGGCATGCCGGCGAGCTCGGCGTAGGCCATCGACTGCGGGATCAGCACGACGCCCACGCTCGCTCCGGCGATCAGATCGCGAACCCGCCGGCGAGCGGGAGAGCCCCTCTGCTTCGTCGTTTCGCTCACGCCACCCTGGTCGACGTTGGCGGCGCGATGGCCAAAACGTTCACGGGCCGGGAGAATACACTCCCGGCCCACGACGCGCTCCTCGGATGATCTCGCGAGGGGTCGGCTCAGCGGCGCTCGCCGCGCTGGTGGGCGAGGGAGACGCCGCCACCGGTGAGGCCACCGGAGGTGCCTCCGGTGGGACGCGCCGCGACCACGTCCAGTGCCACGGTCATGGTGGCACCGGGTCCGCTGGCGATCAGCTGCGCAGCGCCGACCGCGTCACCCTGGACGAAGGCGCAATCGGTGAGCGTCCCGCTCTCCGGAATGGAGGCGTTGCCCGACGCGCTGAAGTCGAAGGTCGTGCCCATCACGCGCAGATCGCCCGCGCGACCGCGGAAGCAGAGCATCCGCGTCTCGCCCACCTCGACCTGCACCGGCGCGCCATCGTCGGGTGAGGTCATCACGATGTCGTCGATCGAATCGACCACCGGGATGTCGAAGGAGCCGGTGAGACCGGCAGCCGCGAGATCGATCCCCACGCTGCCCGTCGCGGGTGCTTCGATGGCGAATGTATCCCACGCGCTCCGTGTGGCGGTGCCGGTGGAGACCTCGAGAGAGAGTCCCTCGTCGACGACGAGGTCGTCGACCGGATCGAGGAGACGCACGACCACCGATGCTCGGCTGCTGGAGAAGAAAGCGACATCCTCCGCGGGATCGTCGGTCGCGCCCAACGCGTACTGGCCGACGATGGCCATTCGCGCCACGCGCTTGACCTCGAGCCGGGTGCGATCGAGGAGCGTCCCATCGAGCGGGTCGACGATCCGGAGCCGCGAAGCGCCGGCGTCCACGCCTCGAATGATCACGTCGCTGCCCTCGATCCGGTCCACCACGAAGGAGGGCCCGTCGACGTCTGCGTTCATGGCGCGGCTCCAGCCGAGTACCCGGATCCGCTGCGTTCCGCCTTCGGCGGTCGCCACGATGTTGCCGAGATAGGAGGCCGGCGGCGAGCCGGCGAAGTCGAGGCCGTCGGTCGCGGTCGAGCAGACCTCGCCGGCCGGACAGCTGCCGTCGACGCGGTCGCCGCTCTGGAAGGCGCAGCCGAGCGCGAGGGTCGAGAGTACGAGCAAGAAAAGACTGTGTTTGATCATCGTTTCCACCATCCCGCGCGGCGGTTTTGCAGCGGTCGTGCCACGCGGATCGGTGTCTCGGACCCGCTCTCAGCCCCGGATCTGTGCCACGTCGTGTCAGATCCCAGCCGAGACCATGTAGCCGAACGTCCACACGTCCTGGTTGAGGCTCGCTCCCGGAGGCGACATGCTGCGCGGAGATGAAAACGTCCCTGGATCGGGCGCGTCGCCGCGCCGGTGCCACCGTGGTCGACGGCTTCTTCCGCGGCGCCTCCCGCCTCGGCAAGCTCCACCCCCTGGCCGCGCCGGACCGCCACGGGGTCGAGGTCATCCGAGACATCTCCTATGACGATGCGAGCAGCCACCCCGCCCATCGCCTCGACGTCTATCGCCCCAAGGATCGCCAGGGCCTGTTGCCCGTGGTGCTCTACATCCACGGGGGCGGCTTCCGCATCCTGAGCAAGGACACCCACTGGATCATGGGCCTGGCCTTCGCACGGCGCGGCTTCGTGGTCTTCAACGTGGGCTACCGTCTGGCGCCCGACCACCGCTTCCCCACGGCCGTCGAAGACGTGGCCCTGGCCTTCGATTGGGTTCGCCAGCACGCGGAGCGCTGGGGCGGTGATCTCGATCGCCTGGTGATCGCCGGAGAGTCCGCCGGCGCGAACCTCGCGCTCGGCGCCACCCTGTCCACCGTCTACGAGCGCGAGGAGCCCTTCGCGCGGCGCGCCTTCGACGCCGGCGTGGTTCCGAAGGTGGTCCTTCCGGCCTGTGGGATCTTTCAAGTCACGGACCCGGGCCGCTTCGTGCGACGCAAGGAGAAGTTTCCCCGCTTCCTCGCGGACCGCCTCGAGGAAGTGAACCAATCCTACCTGGGTGCCGATCATACGCGTCACGGCTCCACCCTCGACTTCGCCGATCCCCTCCCCTGGCTCGAGCGGGGTGAGATCCCGAAGCGTCCACTACCGCCCGCGTTCCTGCCGGTGGGCACCAAGGACCCGCTCCTGGACGACACCCGGCGCCTGGGCCGCGCCTACCGCGCGCTCGGCGCGGTGGCGGAAGATCGCTACTACGTGGGCGAGGTGCACGCGTTCCACGCCTTCGTCATGCGCAAGAACGCGCGCGCCTGCTGGGTCCACACCTTCGACTTCCTGGACCGCCATCTGCCCGCGGCGGCGGAAGCTCAGGTCGGCGAGAGCAGCTCCTCGATCAACGACTGATCCCGCGCCGACAGCGGGGCGCCGAGTCGCTGGAGCGCCATCGCCGAGCTCCGACGGATGTTCTCGGGCGCGCGGTTGTCGTAGAGGCGGCTCAGGAGCGCGTCGAGGGCGACGTCGCCGAGGCTCTGGCTCGCCCAGATGGCGCGCTCGGCGACCGTGGGATCGCGATTGCCGACCGCGGTGATGATCGCGTCGCTGGCGCGATCCCCAGCGGACATGGACAGGCCGGAGATCGCCGCCGCCCGCACCTCCGGGTCCTCGTCGCGCATACCGCCGAGGAGGACGTCGACCGCCTGGTCACTGCCGATGGAGCCGAGGGTGCTCATGGCCGCGGCGCGCACGCGCGGCTCCGGGTCGCCGCTGACCTCGACGAGCAGATCGACGTTTTCGTTCGTCGAGCCCGACATCCCCAGGCTCGCGATCGCGGAGGCGCGCACCTCGGGATCGCCCTGTCGCACCACGCCCGCGAGAGCGCTCCGCGCTTCGTCGCTGCCCATCTGCGCGAGGGTGAGCGCCGCGGTGCGCGCCACGCTCGGGTCCTCGTCGCCGAGGGCGTCGGTGACGACGCGGAGCGCGTCTTCACCCGAGCGCTGCCCGAGGATGCTGAGCGCGTAGCTCCGCACCTGCGGGTCGCCGGATTGCGCCACCTCGGTGAGGGCGGCGTCCACGTCCTGGCCCGCCATCTGGGACAGCGCGCCGATCCCGGCCTGCACCACCTGCGGATTGTCGGAGCGGACGAGGTCGACGAGCATCGATCGCGAGTCGCGGTCGCCGCTGCGCGCCAGCGCGTACGCGGCGACCTCCACCTCCGCCGGCCGCCCGCCCTCGATACACCCCTCGAGCAGCGCCACCGTGTCCGAATCGATGGGGCCCATCGTGAGCGCGCGGAGGGCTTCGAGGCGTGAGTTGCCGGAGCCGTTTTCGGCCACGTCCTTCAGCACCTCGATCGCCTCCGGCGTGCCGAGCGAAGCGAGCATCTGAAAGCCCTGGCCCGCCTGCATGCCGCCCCCCTCGGTCATCTCGACGACCTGCGCGAAGGCCTCCTCGTTGCCGGTCTGAAGGAGGTACTCGAGCGCCATCATCCGGTCGCTGCCGCCGGTCTCGTCGAGGAGCGCGAGCATCTCGGCCTCGACCTCGGGCCCGCCGATCATCTGCAGGCTCGAGAGCGCGGCCCGGCGCCCGTTCGCATCCCCGCCGCGAAGCTGCTGGGTCAAGAAGTCGATCGCCGCCGGGCTGCCGAGCTCGGCGAGGCCGCCGGCCGCGTAGTACTTCGTCGACTGATCGCCGGTGGTGAAGAGGTCCTCGAGCGTCGCGGTGGCCTCGGCGCCGCCGTACTGGGCGAGGGAGCGAATGCAGGTCTCCCGTGCACCCGAGGGCGAGCTGAAGGCGCAGCCCTGGAGCGCTGCGAGAGCCTCGGGATTGTCGGACTGACTGAGCGCGTAGGCGGCGGCGCTCGCGTCGTCGGCAGAGCCGGCCTCGAGCATCTGGATCAACAGGTCCATCAGCTCGCCGTCGGAGGTGTCGGGGAGGAGCGCCAGCGCCTCGGCGCGAAGTCGGCCCTGCCCGTGACGCGCGAGCCCTTCGAGGAACTCGTCGGCTTCGGGGGAGCCGCTCGCCGCGAGGGCGCTGACGGCGGAGCTCGCCACGCGGGGCGAGTCGGCGTCGGTCAGCCCCATGAGCACGTCGACCGCTTCGGGGCGCCCGCTCTCGCCGAGCGCCGCGATCGCCTCGAAGCGAAGGCGGCTGCTGCGATCCTGCGCGAGGGACATGAGCATCGACATGCCGCGCGGATCCTCGACGTCGGCGAGGGCGCGGGCGGCGATGCCCTGAAGGCGCATCCGTCCGTGCTCCACCACATCGATGAGCGCGTCCGTCGCCGACGGTCCGCCGATGTGGCCGAGCGCGTCGACGGCGGCCTCGCCAACGCCGCGGCGGCGGTCCTCGATCAGCGGCGCGATGTCCGCCACCGCCGCTTCCGTTCCCACGTAGCCGAGGTGATCGAGGATGCGCGCGACCCGCGTCGGGTTCTCGGTCTCGTGGAGCTCGTCGAGCAGCGCCTGCTCGTCCGCCGTTCCCGCGGACACGCTACGGATCTGCCGGATCAGGTCGGCCTGCGCGAGCGCGAGGTGCTCTCCGTCTTCGGTCCGAGGCAACGTCGTCTCGGCGTGGGCGTCACCGTCCCCCTGGGCGACGTAATAGGTCAGAGACGCGGTGCTCACGAAGAGCACGCCCGCAGCGAGCTTCCAAAGATCGACACCGAACATCCTCAATCGCACCTCCTCATCCGACTGGACACCATGTAGGTGCCATTGGTTCTTGCGAGTCCCGTTCCGTCTGATTTCACAAGGGATCCGAAGGACTTCGGTGGGCACTTGCGGTCCTGGGCAACTCTTGCGCGAAGGTCCTCGGGATCTTCCCCGAAATGCTGAGAGTGGAGACCACCCGACCGAATCTGCGATGCTCTCCTACGTCGGAGCTGTCATGTCCCTCACCAAGACCCTTCCTCTCTGGGCGGCGCTGCTCGCCCTCGTCCTCCCCAAGCCCGCTGCCGCGCAGACCTTGAGCGTCAGCGCACGCGCCTCGGCCGCGATCCTCGTGCCCACCGCCGCCATCGAGCTGCGAGCCTCCGGCGTGCCGGCGCCCCAGGTGCGCGCCGCGATCGTCGAGGTCCGCACGGCACGCCTGCCCGCCCCCGAGGTGCAGGTGATGCTCGTTCGCAGCCGCGCGGTGGTGGAGGTCCACGGTCCGATCCCGGACTTCGGCGCCTTCATCGGCGTGAAGATCCGTGGCGGCTTTCGCGGGCCGCGGCTCTATGACGTGATCGAGGTCGAGCATCGCCGTCGGGGGCACCCGGGCCGCGGGTTCATGAAGGGCCATTATCGGGATCACCACGGTCCGCCCGGGCAGATCCGCCTCGGTTACATGGGGATGGGCCACGGCATGGGTGGCGTGATCGTTCGGGGCGCCCATCCGATGGGCGGCATTCGACTCCACGGGCCCGGCCCGATGGGCGGCGTCCGTGTCCATGGCCCGATGGGCGGTGTGCGTGTCCATGGGCCCGGCCCGATGGGTGGTGTGCGCGTCCGCGGTGGGGGCATGGCGTTCCACGGCGGGGGACATGGTGGCGGCGGCATGGGCGGTGGCCGCGGTGGCGGCGGCATGGGCATGCGATGACGCGCGTCCTTTCGGCGCTCTTGCTCCTCGTCGCCGTTGCGACGGGGTGTGGTGATGACGGCGAGCCGCAGGACATCGCGGAGCGGGGCGCCGCGATCGCACGGGAGATCCGCGCCGACCCGGAACACGCCGAGGACATCCTGCAAGAGCACGAGATGTCGATCGAAGACTTCGAAGCGCTGATGTACGAGATCGCGGCAGACCCGGAGATGAGCGAGAAGTATCAAGAGCTCCTGGAGGCGGAGGAGTGAGGGTCCTCGCCCTCGTCGCCCTCTTGCTCGCCTCGATGACGAGCGCATGTGGCGGCGCGGAGACGACGACGCGCGTTCGCGCCGACGACGTCGACCCACCGAACTACCTCCTCGAGGTCGCAGCCGTGCGCACGCCCGCGCTCGCCCGCCCGGCGGGAGATCCCGACGCGTTTCGCCAGGCGGTGCGCGATGCGCCTCCAGGCGAAGAGCGGCGACAGGCCATGCGCAATGCAGCCATCGGCCTGATGTACGCCGCCGAAGCGGAGCACGACGAGCGCGCGAAGAGGCGCCTGCGGCGAGACTCGAATCGCTATGCGGACCGGGCAGCGAGCGGAAGTCGAGACGACTTTCAGAACTCACTGATGGAGTTCGTGAAGATCTTCAACGCGTGGCGGAGCGCAGCGCGTAACGCCGGGCGCCTCGCCGAGCGCTTCACCACGCGTCATCGCGACGCGGGCGAGCTCTACACGCTGATGTGGGCCATCCGCGGAGAGATCGCCCTCGAGCTCCAGCACTACCAGGACGGCGCCGAGGCTTTCCGCTACTTCCTGGGGCAGCTCGACCACCCGCTCTACGCCTACGGCCTGTGGCGCACGGCGCGGTGCTACCGCGGAATGGATCGCGACCCCGACGCCGTGCAGGCCCTGACCGAAGCGCGCGATCTCGGCTGCGACGAGCAGGCCGACGCCTCCGTGCTGAAGGTCGCGCGCATCGCTGGGCGAGAGGTCGGCACGACCTCGGTGCGGTGGCCCGACGGGTCGGTGAGGCCCAGCACCTGCCGGGTTCCCGGCGCCGAGAACGAGTGAGGTATGCTCGAATGGGGAGCGAGCCATGAACATCACCACGGTTTCCGATCTCATGACGAGGGACGTGTTCACGCTGAACGAAGACGCGGACTTCATCTCGGCCCAGCAGATCATGGACCTCCGCTTCATCCGGCACGTCCCGGTGGTGAACGGGAAGAAGCTCGTCGGCCTCGTGACCCATCGCGACTTCATGCGCGCGCAGATCCGGCTCCTCGCCAAGGCCGCGAAGGTGCCTGACGACGACGAGGAGCGCCTGGTGCGCGTTCGGGTGAGCGAGTTCATGTCGAAGGACCTCCTCACCTGCCCGCCGGACACCCCGGCGGACGACGCCATGCGCGCCATGCTCGATCGCAAGATCGGCTGCACGCTGGTGGTGGACGGCGAGGAGCTGGTCGGCATCCTCACCGAGGCCGACGTCGTCGCCTGGGCGATCTCCACGCTGTCGAAGCAGCGTCACGAAAGCATGATGCCTCCGCCGCCGGAGTGAGCGGCGCCGCAGAGCACTCATTCAGCCGCGACGCGCGCGAACCAGGTCGATGAAGGGCGCGATGCCCTCTTTGCGCGGGACGGGAACGCAGTGCACGTCCGCGGCCGAGAGCCCCTGGGCGACCTGCTCGCCGTAGGGCTCGTCGGCGCCCCACACCGCGAGCCAGACGTCGCGCGAGGCGCCTTCCAGGAGGCCGACCAGCTCGTGGGGTGCGATGGCGGGCGGCTTGACGCCGTCGACCACCACCACGTCGCTGTGGTTCTTCACCCACTCGGAGATCATCGACGGAGGGTCCGCGAGGACCGGCTTGACCAGGTCGCGACCGAGCGCCAACTCGAGCATGTCGCCGATCGACTCGCGCGAGGAGACGAGCAGGACGCGCACCGCCTTTCCCGGGATCGGCTTCATGGTCCAGGTGCTCGCCGCGCTGGCGGGATGCGCCGTGGCGGTGAGCGGGGAAGAAGGTGGGGGAACGACCGAGGAGCGCCGCTGCGGCTCGTCGCCCGCGACGTCGAGCGCGTCGTCGAGCTGGGACATGAACCGCGGTGCGGTCTTGGGATCCATGTAGCGGACGAGGAGGCGCTCGAGAGGGCCGTGGACGAACTGGTTCAGCTCGGCCCAGGTGATCGGGATCGAAGGTCCCCACTCCGTCAGCGCATCGAAGAGGAGCGCCCGGGCATCGTCCGGGCCGAGACCCCCTTCGAGGGTGTCGCGCATGCGGCGGATGGCGGCGCGTGCGGCGCTCTCGTTCCCTTCCACGCCGCGCAGCATGCACCCCGCCGATCCCCACGGCAACCAGGGTCGGGGTGCAGAGTTACAGACCGGCGCGGGCCCACGGATTTCGGGTGCTTGGCCTCATCGACGGTGTGCTTAACTGCAAGACTGGAGGCAGAGATGGATTCTGAAAGCCGTGGTCAGCTGGAAAGATGGGCTGGCCTTCGACGTCGACCTCGACGGACACCACTTCACCATCGACTCGGCGGAGGCGCACGGGGGACGCGGGCTCGGGCCGCGCCCGAAGCCGCTTCTGCTCGTTTCCCTGTCGGGGTGCGCGGCCATGGATGTCGCATCCATCCTCGGCAAGATGCGCGTGCCCTTCACGCGGCTGGTGGTCGAGGCCGGCGGTCAGACCGCGGACGAGCACCCCAAGCGTTTCTTGAAGGCCGAGCTTCGCTATCTGATCGACGGAGACGACCTGCCGCTGAACAAGATTCGGCGTGCCCTCGACCTCACCGAGGACAAGTACTGCGGGATCTGGGCCACCCTCGCGCCCGCGGTCGAGCTCGGTAGCGTGCTCGTCATCAACGGTGAAGAGGTGCCGCGCCGCGAGGGCTGAGGCGAGACCTCAGTCGTCGACGTCGGAGAGCGCGCCGGCGCCGACGCGAAGCAGCGCAGGCTGCACCAGCACCGTCGATATCAGGCAGAAGGAGGCGGTCACGGCGATCAGCTCGCCGAAGTGGCGCACGGGCACGAAGCCGCTCAAGAGCAGCGCGCCGAAGCCGAGCATGAGGGTGACGCAGCTGACGACGATGGCGCGCCCGGTGCCGCGGGCCGCGCGTATCAGCGACACGTTCTTGCCGAGCCCCTTGTGCCGCTCTTCGCGAAAGCGCGCGAGCACGTGGATCGTCCCGTCGACGGCGAGGCCGATGGAGATGGAGAAGATGACGCCGGTCGCGATGTTCAGGGGAATGCCGCGGATGACCATCCAGGCCATCGCGCCCACCAGGGGGATGATGTTGGGCGGGATGGAGAGGAGCCCGAGGCGCAGGCTTCGGAAGAGGATGGTGAGCACCACGAAGATGATCAGGATGGCGACGCCGAGGCTGCGCATGATGTCCGTCACCACCGCCTCGGTACCGACCGAGCCGGTGAACGCCTCGCCGGTGAGGCTGACACGTGCGCGCTCTTCGAGCGGCGCGAGCTCCGTCTGGAGCTGGCCGATGAGCGCCATCGTCGCCTGAGCGCCGATGTCGGCGACCATGATGCGAAGCCGCGCGTGGCGACCGTCTCCCGTGAGGTAGTGCCCGAGGGCGTCGTACTCGCCCCGCCGGAGCAGGGTCTCGAGAGCGCCGACCTGAGCCGCGGAGACGAAAGGCTCCTGGCGCGCGGCCGCGTCGTCGGTGATCTGCCGCCACGCCTCGTGAAGAACGCTGGTCAGCGAAGAGACGCCGAGGACCGAGGGCTGCTGCTTCGCCCAGGCCTGGACCCGGTCGAGCTGGGCGAGGAACGCCGGGTCCTCGAGGGTCGCCGGATCGTCCACGCGAATGCTCACCTCGAGGGGGCGCACCCCTTCGAGATGTTCTTCGAGGACGTGCGTGGTGACGTGGATCGGGTCGGTCGCGTCGAACTGATCCATCAGCGCGTGGTCGACGACCAGGGAGCGCGCGGTGAGCGCCGCTGCCACGGTGAGGACACCCGCAGCGCCGAGGACCCACCACCGCTTGCGGATCACCCATGCGGTCAGGCCGCCCAAGAAGCGCTCCAGGCGTGCCTCCTTCGGGGGTGGCGCGGGCGCTGGGCCCTTCGAGACGCCGAGCGCGGAGGGCAAGAAGGTGATGGTCACGAGGTAAGCGACCATCACGCCGATGGAGGCGATCACCGCGAAGTGGCGAAACCCGACCGTGCTCGAGACGACGAGAGACGCGATCCCGATGGCTGTGGTGAGCGACGTGAGGAAGCAGGCGGTAGCCATCGCCCGGACGGTGTGGTGCAGGGCCTCTTTGCGGTCGCCGCGATCGCGGAGCTCGTCCCGGAAGCGACCCACGATGTGGATGGAGTCGCTGATGCCGATGATGATCAACAGAGGCGGGACGATGTTGGTGAGGATCGTCATCGGCTGGTGCGCGATCGCCATGCCGCCGACCAGGAGCGCGGCGGTGATGCCGACCGTGAGCAACGGGTAGATCGTCCCAGCCAGCGAGCGAAAGGAGACGAAGAGCAGGACCATGCACACGACGAGGGTGAGCGGCAGGAGCACGCGGTTGTCGCGCTGCATCTTGGCCACGATGCGCGCGCGCACGTAGGGCAGGCCCCCGCGGTGCAGCTCCACGCCCTCGGGCGGTGGATGCGCGTCGAGCCAGATGTCGATCTCGTCGATGAGGGCGCGGCGCGCGGCGTGATCGGTGGGCAGCGAGAGGGCGACGGTGGTCACCTCTTTGTCGGCGCTGATGATCTTGCCGACCACGAGGGGCATGTCCGCGAGGGCGGCGCGCAGATCGCGGACGTCCTCTTCAGTGACGTGGTCGCCTTCGACCACGGGCCGTGGGGCGATCTCGTCCCGGCGCTCGGAGATGCTCGTCAGCCCCAGGGGAAACCGCTCGGGCGCGGCCTCGGTGAGGGTGAGCATCGCGTCCATCACGTCCTGAGGAAGGTCGTCCTCCTCGCTCTCCTCCTCGAAGGAGTCGAGATTCATCACCTCCTCGGCGGGCGGCTTCTCAATCGGCGTCTTGGTGATGCTCTCGACGCGACGGATCCCCTCGACGCTCTCGAAGTGCCGCGTCAGCTCGTCGACGTAGCTCAGCACCGGCAGCGCGGTGACGTCATTGGCCTCGACGAGGAGGAGCGCGACCTGGTCGGTGTTGCCGAAGTCCGCTTCGAAGCAATCCCGGATCGCCTCGTAATCCGCGAAGGACGCGATCATGTCCTCCGGCGAAGGATTCCGCTCGATACCGGGGATCTGGGTGGCGACCGCGATCGTCAGCGCGAGCGTCACCACGAGGATGGCCCTCGGGTAACGCGTCACGAAGTCGGCGATGCGGCGGGGCAACGTGGGAGGTCAGCGGCGCTCGCGCACGCGAGCCTCGGCCTGGGTCTGGGGCGAGTCCGCCTTGATCATGAGCTCGGCGGCCTGGAGCATGGGGTAGCCGTTGGCGCGCTCCTCCTGGAACTTCTTGGCGAAGTCGCCGTCGCGGATCTCCGAGAGCACCCGCGAGAAGCGCTCGACCATGGGCGCGCGGTCGACCTCCATGGTGCGCATCATGCCGCCGAAGAGCGCGGTGGGACCGTGCAGACTCCGACGCCTTGAAGAAGCCCATGGAGCGGAAGGCGGCGAAGACCGTCTCGAACTCACCGGACATGTACATCTCGAGCACCAGCGCCGGCGCGGGGATGCCGCCCTCCTTGCCCACCTCGAATGCGGTCATCACCGCGGCGCCGAGGAGCGGGCCGACGGTCTGTTCGATGAAGAGGTCGATGGTCGCCTCCATCTCGGCGGTCATCTGAAGCGCGCCCGTGCCCGGCGCGTCCTTGCCGCCCGGACCGGCGCGAAGCGAGCCCATCCCCGCGGCCAGACCCAACATGCGTCGCTCGGCCTTGCCGGAGGCGTCGTTCTCCACGCCGATGTAGGCCCAGAACCCCTCGCCACGCTCGAAGCGCTCGCGCGCGGTCTCACCGGCCATGCGGGGGGCGACCAGCAGCACGTCCACCGTGCTGGGGGCGTCGATAAGATCGTACGCGAGGGTGTAGCCGGAGCCGAAGGCGATCGCGGCGCCGTCGCTGAGGGAGGGGGCGATCGTGTCCTTCCACACATCGGGGATCACCTCGTCCGGCAGGAGCACGAAGACCACGTCCGCCTTCGCCGCTTCGCTGACCGAAACGACCTCGAAGCCCTCCTTCTTCGCCTGCGCAGCGTATTCGTCGTCCTGGTTGCCGATCAGCACCGTGGTCCCGGAATCACGAAGGTTCAGAGCGACCGTTCGGCCCAGATTGCCGTAACCGAGAATGGCCACCCGTTCGCCAGAGAGGGCGTTTTCGGGCACGTCGGAGATGGAGAAGAAGCGCTGGTCGTTCGACATGGCGCGGGACGCTACCCCGACCGGAGCCTGTGAGCAAAGCCCCAGGGCCCGAGCGGAGCCCTCCAAACCCTTGTGCTGCTCGGAAGGAGGCGCTAATCCCCTCCCCGCTTCCGGATGTACGTCGATCTACAGAGCCTCAAAGCCGCTTTTCGCGCCAGTGTCACATCGGGAAAGGCGACGCCTCGCTTCTGGGCCTGGAGCCTGGGCTTCCTCAATCTCTACGCGATGATGGCGGGGACGGTGGCGGCCGCCCATCGCATCGATGATGTCCTCTATCCCGAGTGGAAGGACACGAAGGTCGAGGAGCCGGTCTTCATCTTCGCCGGCGCCCGGAGCGGCACCACGCTCCTTCACCGCCTGCTGACCCTCGACGAGGCGCGCTTCACCTCCTTCAAGCTCTACCAGACCGTCGTGCCCGCGGTGAGCGCGTACAAGGCCGTCGATCACCTGGCCGCCCTCGACCGGCTCCTCTTCCGCGGGAAGGTGGGAGACAGCCTCCTGGCGCTCGATCAGAAGCTCTTCCCCGGCTTTCGCGACGTTCACCCGATGGGGCTGACCGAAGCGGAAGAGGAAGAGGCGCTCTTCATCTACACGGCGATCTCGCCGGCCATGCTCCTTCTGTTCCCCTTCATCGACGAGATGCCACGCGTCTGGTCCATGAAGGACGTGCCCCCCGAAGCGCGGGCGCGAGTGATGGACTTCTACGAGGACTGCCTCAAGCGTCACCTCCACGCCGAGGGCGAGGGACGCACCATCCTGGTCAAGAGCGTCCTGGCCGCTCCGCGCGCCGAGGCGATGCTCGAGAAGTTCCCCGACGGCAAGGTCATCCACCTGGTGCGACACCCCTATCAGTCGATCCCCTCGGCGATCTCGCTGCTCACCATGTCGTGGCGGAGCATCTTCCCCGACTGGGATCCGAGCGGCCCCGAGTTCCGCCGTTTCGGCCATTTGATGATGCAGTTCTACCGGCGCTACGCGGAGCTCGGCGAACGGCTTTCGGAGGATCGCTTCATCACGGTGCAATTCGACGAGCTGGTGGCGCACCCACAGGGCGAGGTGGAGCGCATCTACGAGCGCTTCGGCTGGGAGATGCCGGCGCACGTTCACGAGCGGCTGGTCAGCGCGTGCACCGCCCGCAAGAAGTTCAAGAGCACCCACAAGTACAGCCTCGAGGACTTCGGGCTCACCGAGGACGAGGTCTACGAGGAGCTCTCGGACCTCTTCGAGAAATACGGCTTCGAGCGCTGAACGGCCGCGATCGATCCCTTCGTCTACGTATACACGGTCGGCGGAGCGGTATTCGTGGTGGGGCTCGTGTACGCCGCGCGGATGGGCTGGGTCGGGCTGAAGGGCCCGGGGCTGAGAAACCTCCTCGTCTGCCTGGGTGTCGCCGGCTTCTTCGCGGCGCTGCAGGGCTATCAGCAGTACGCGTCGATGAGCGTGCTGCCGGCGCGTCCCTACGACGGCGGCGCCGACCACGTCCTGACCCTCGGTGACGGTGCGCGCGGGACCTGGATCGACTACGCGATCGTCGTCGGGTACTTCCTGGCGATCATCGCCGTCGGCACCTGGTTCGGTCGCCAGCAGAAGACCACCAAGGACTTCTTCTTCGGCGGCTCGCGTTTTTCTTGGTGGCTGATCGCCTTCAGCCTGATCGCCACCACCGTCGGCTCCTACAGCTTCGTCAAGTACAGCAGCAAGGGCTACGAGTTCGGACTGTCGAGCAGTCAGTCGTACTTGAACGACTGGATCTGGTTGCCGCTCTTGCTCTTCGGCTGGCTCCCGATCCTCTACTACTCGCGCATCACGTCGATCCCCGAGTACTTCGGGCGGCGCTTCGGTCGCGGCGTACGCCTCGCGGCCACCGTCTGCATCCTGGTCTATCTGATCGGCTACGTCGGCGTGAACCTCTTCACGATGGGGAAGGTGATCCACGCGCTGCTCGGCGTGCCGATCTTCTGGTCGGCGCTGGTGGTGGCGGTGGTGTCGGCGAGCTACGTGACCAGCGGCGGCCAGACCAGCGTGATCATGACCGACCTCCTTCAGGGGGTGATGCTGCTGGCGACGGGGCTCCTGATCCTCTACCTCGGCGCCTCGTACATGGGGGGCGCGGACCAGGTCTGGGGCCACCTGACGCGCGACCATCGCCTGGCCTTCCCGAACTTCAACCAGAGCGCGACCTTCCCGACGGTGGGCATCTTCTGGCAGGACGCGATCGCCAATTCGGCGATGTTCTACTTCCTGAACCAGGGGATCATGATGCGCTTCATGGCCGCCCGGTCCCTGCGGGAGGCGAGCAAGGCGGCGGTGGCCACGGTGCTGGTGCTGATGACCGTCGGCGCGGCCGTCGTGGGCGGCGGCGGCTGGGTCGCGGCGGCGCTGGTTCACGCCGGCTACCTGCCGGAGACCGTGACGCCGAGCGACGCCTTCTACGTCGCCACCGAGCTGTTGAGCGCGCCGGGCGTCTTCGGGCTGGTGCTCGCGGCGCTGACCGCGGCGCTGATGTCGACGGTGGACACGCTGATCACGGCGGTCGCGGCGATCACCGTGAACGACCTGTACAAGCCGTACGTCAACCCCGACGCCTCCGAAGCGGACATGCTGAAGATCGCGCGCGTGTCCTCGGTGACCGTGACCCTCCTCGGGGTCGGGCTGGTGCCGGTCTTCATGCAGTTCGCGTCGATCTACGGCGCGCACGGCGCGTTCACCGCCGCGGTCACGCCGCCCCTGGCCGTGACGCTGCTCTTGAGCGTGTTCTGGCGCCGCTTCACGAAGCCCGCGGCGTTCGCGTCGCTCCTCGGCGGCCTCGGTCTGGTGATCGTCTCGCTCTTCGTGCCCGAGATCATCACGCCCTTCGCGCAGGGCGTACCGATGGGCGAGCGCGGCGATGGTTTCCTCGGCGGGATGCAGCAGCACATGTACATGCGCGCGCTCTTCGGCGTGGTCGTGAGTCTCACCCTCGGCGTCGTGGTCGCGCTCCTCACCCGCCCCGAGAGCGAGGAGCGCCAGCGCGGCCTCGTGTGGGGCACGGTCACCCAGGCCCTCTCCGACTTTCGCCGCTCGGTGCGCTTCGCCTCCGAAGAAGGCGCACAGGCGGTCCCCCTGCGCATGGAGGACGAGGCCTACGCCGAAGGCGCACAGGCGCTGCCCCTGGTGGCCGTCGGCCGGGACCTCGCCGCCCACATCCACGCCCAGGTCGGCGACCGCGTCTACGTCACCGACCGCCGCTGGTGGCTCGGCGGGCTGAACGCGGTGCAGGCGCAGATCGGTGAGATCGTCGACGACGAGGGCCACCTCTCCCTCGGACCGAACGCCTACGCATCGGTGGTGAAGAAGGGCCGCGAGAAGATCGCGGTGACGATCGAGCGCTCGTGAGTGGCCATGGCTAACCGCCCGTATTCACGAGACTCTTCGCCGTAAGCACCACTAAGGGGAAGGTGCAGGCCACAGGGCTCTGGATGCCGTAGCTTGAATCCAGATGCATCGGAAGACGAGGTGGTCACGGCGTGCGTTCCTCCGGGCGGCAGGGGTCTCGGGTGCGGCCGCGGCGGTGGCCTCGCTGCTGCCCCGCCCGCTGGCCGAAGCCGCGACCGGCCCCAAGCGGATCGTCTTCATCACCAACGGCCAGGGCACCGACATGACGCGGTGGCGCCCCACCGGAGGTGAGACGGACTTCGCCCTCGGCTCGGTCCTCGACCCCTTCGAGGCGTTTCGCGATCGGCTTCTGGTGCTCGACGGCGTCGACAACGAGGCCGCGTACCTCGGAGTCGCGGGCGGTCACTTCGGCATGTCGACGCTGTGGACCGGCGTGCCGATCCCGGAGGGCACCGTGCGGGACGAGGGCGTGGGCTGGCCCCAGGCCGCGTCGATCGATCGGGCGATCGCCGCGCGCGTCGGCGGCGAGACGCGCTTCGATGCGTTCTACTGGGGAACGTGGCCGGCGAGCCTGAGCGGCGGCAACCAGGGTCCCAACGGCATCGCCTATCATCGCGGTCCGGACCAACCGATCGAGCCCGAGCTCTACCCGGACCGCGCGTTCGACCGGCTCTTCGACGGCATCACGGGTGACGGGGCTCAGGTCGCCCGCCTGCGGGCCGAGCGGCGCAGCGTTCTCGACCTCGTGACCGGCGAGCTGGGCCGGGTGCGGGCAGAGCTCCCCGAGGCCGATCGGGATCGCATGGACGCACATCTGCACGGCTTTCGCTCGCTCGAAGAGCGACTCGCCGATCTCGCGCCCATGTGCGTGGTTCCAGAGCGGCCGCGGGATTTCAGCGAATCCGAGATGCGCAGCTTCTCGAACCATCCGGAGATCACCGAGCTCCAGTTTCAGCTCATGGCTCATGCGCTCGCCTGCGACCTCACCCGCGTCGCGTGCTTCCAGTGGCCACACTCGGAGGGCACGGGCAACTTCCTCGAAGCCGAGGGTTATCGGGACTTCGGGTCCTTCCACGCACGCGCGCACCAGATGAGCTACGAGGTGGTCGGCGACGAAGTGGTGACCGACGCCGATCGCATCGCCGCGCGCGAGGACATGGCGAACCTCACCCGTTGGCGCGCCGAGAAGATCGTCCACCACCTCCTCGAGAACATGCTGCCCGACGTCCTGGACAACACCCTTGTCGTTTGGAGCGCGGAGATGAGCGAGGGCGGTACGCACTCGAACCGCAACATCCCGCTGGTGATGGTCCAGGGCAGCGAGTACGGCGCCTTCCGCACCGGGCGGTACCTGAAGTTCGGCGACTGGAACCCCTTCGAGGACTACAACGGCGAGCACGGGGGCCGTCCCATGAACCAGGTCCTCGTCTCGCTCTGCCAGTCCATGGGGCTCGAGGACGTGAACGTCGTCGGCGACCCGAGCATCGCGGGCGGGCCGCTGGGGGAGCTCTATTGAGCGACGGGGCCCAAAGGGTGACGGCTGCGTCCTGGCTCCTGGCCGGGGCGGCGGCGATCCTCGTCGCCGGCTGCAATGGCTTCATCTCGGATCCCGGCGTGTCCGATCCCGAGGGTGGCGACGCCCCGGAGGAAGCGTGCGAGCTCTGCGTCGGTGACAGCCCGACCCTTCGGCTCACGCGCCTCGAGTACGAGCGCACGCTGCGTACGGTGCTCGGGGACGCCATCGTCGACGAGCTGCGCCTCGATCACCTGCCCTCCGACGGCACCGCCGGGCCCTTCGCCAGCAACGCGTTCTTCGACGTGAACGATGACGGGGTCGAGGCGTATCGTGCGGTCGCCGAGAGCGTCGGCGAGATCGTGATGATCCACGCCGACGACCTCCTCGGGTGCGACGGTGCGGCCCCCGATTGCGTGGACCTCTTCCTCACCCGACTCGGGACGTCCTTCTATCGAAGGCCCCTCGACGGCGCGGAGCTCACCGCGTATCGCGCGCTCTTCGAACAGGCCGCATCGGCAGGCACCTACGCCGACGGGGTGCGTCTCGTCATCACCGCGTTCTTGCAGGCGCCGAGCTTCCTTTACCGGATCGAGGTCGGCGTGCCGAGCAGGCGTGACGGCGTCCGTGAGCTCACGGGGTACGAGCTCGCGACGCGGCTCTCCTTCTTCCTGTGGAAGTCCGGGCCGGATCAGGCCCTGCTCGACGCGGCCGAGGCCGGCCTCCTCGACACCCCACAGGGCGTCGAGAGCGAGGCGCGTCGCCTCCTTTCGGATCCACGCGCCGACCTCACCATCGCCCGCTTCCACACCGAATGGTTGGGCGTCGACGACCTGATGAACCATCGGGTGGACGACACGCGCTATCCGACCTTCGAGGACGTCAAGGACGACATGCTCCTCGAGACGGAGACCTTCGCGCTCCACGTCTTTCGTACCGGCGACGCGCGCCTCGAAACCCTGCTGACCGCACCCTACTCCTTCATGACGCCGGAGCTCGCCCAGCACTACGGGATCGACGAAGCGCTCGAGCCCGGGACGATGAGCCAGGTGATGCTCGATCCGAGCGAGCGCGCCGGAATCCTCACCCACGCGAGCTTCATCACCTCCCACGGCAACGATCCCGCCTCGGCGGCCGTTCATCGGGGCAAGGCGATTCGCGAGCGCCTGCTCTGCCTGTCGCTGCCGCCGCCCCCGGCCGTCAACACGATCATCGCGCCGGACCCGACGCTTTCCTCGCGGCAACAGCTCGAGCAGAAGACCTCGCCGACCGCGTGCGCGACCTGCCATCAGCTGATGAATCCCCTCGGTTTTCCCTTCGAGCACTACGACGTGGTGGGCGCTTTTCGCGAGCTCGACGGACCACACCCCATCGACGCATCCGGAACGGTGGTGGGGACGGACGTGGACGGCGACGTGGATGGGGCGATCGACCTGGCAGGGCGCCTCGCACAGAGCGAAGACGTCCACCGCTGCGTCGCTCGACAGTGGTTCCGCTTCGCCCTCGGCCGCTCCGACGCGGAACAGGACGAGCCATCGCTCGAGGCCGCTTACCAGCGCTACCGCGACTCGGGCGACGACCTTCGCGAGCTCATCATCGCCATCACCACGACCGATGCGTTCCGATTGCGCGGCGTGCCCTAGTCTAGCACTACTCGATCGGGGTCACGGCGGCCCTCTCGTGAAGCACACCCAGACCGCGGGTGTCCGCCGTCACTCGGACGCGGAGAGCTCGCACGAGGCGGTGTTGGCGAGGGAGGTGAAACCACCGCAGACCAGCACGCGACCGTCGGCCAGGCGCGTGGCCGAGTGACCAGCGCGTGCCGTCTCGAGGCTCCCGATGGCAGACCACTCGTTCGTCGACTCGTCGTAGATCGCGGCGTCCGCGATGGGCGCGCAGGGACTCGGACAGCGGAATCCGCCGACCGTCAGGACGCGTCCGGAGGCGAGCGGAACGAAGCGGGGCAGGGTCTGCGGCACCGAGAGCTCGGCGGCGCTGGTGGACTCGCCGGCAGACACGTCGACCACGTCGACGGTGGTGAGGAAGCGAACGTCGGGAAGCTTGCCGCCACCCACGAGCACGCGACCCGAGGGGAGCGGCGCGCTCGCGTGAAAGAAGCGCTGCTCGGAGACGAGGTCGGGCCCTGGACTCCATTCGCCGGTGGTGGGATCGAAGACTTCGGTCGACGCGAAACCGTCGCGGTAATCGTTCATCCCTGCGATGGCGAGCACTCTTCCATCACCGAGCCGCTCCATGGTGAACAGCGCTCGCGCCTCCGCGAGAGGACCGGCGCCGGTGAAGGTGCCTGTCGCGGGATCGTAGATCTCCGTCGACGCGAGCGTATCGCCGAGCGGACCGCAATCCGGCGCGCCGGTGCAGGTGCTACCGTGCTCGTGAGTGCCCGCCGTGCCGCCAGCGACCAGCACTCGGCCGTCGACGAGGCGCACCGCTGCAAAATGGCTGCGGCCTTCGAGCAGCGAGCCGGTCTCCTCCCAGGCATCGAGCGCGGGGTCGTAGATGAGCGCGCTCGAGAGAACGTCCAGCCCCGCGCCCGCGCCGACCGGTGCACTCCGCCCGCCGCCGATGACGAGAACCCGTCCATCCTCCAGGAGGACAGCCGCGTGATTCGATCGTGGCGAGGGCAGCGAAGCACCCTCGCGGAGCGAGTCGGTCGCCGGGTCGAAGAGGTCTACCGCGTCCACAGGCGTCCGAATCGATGACGTTCTCGCCACCGACCAGAAGGACCCGCCCGTCGTTGAGGCGCGTCGCTGTGTGCGCGTTGCGTCCCGTCGAGAGGAGACCGACTTCGGTGAAGGCGACCGGGTCGGAGGGGACCCCGGTCCCCGTGTCGGGCGCGCCTCCGTCGACAGCGTCCGGAGCTGCGTCGTGCACGGGGGACGCATCTGGCCCCGGCCCCGTATCCGGATCGAGAGGCCGTTCAGGACCGCTGTCGCACCCGGCGGCGAAGGTGGAGGCGGCGAGGACGAGCGCAGGCAGGGCGAGTAGTTGTTTCATCGGCGGGACCTTCCGAGGATGTGGAACCGTTGAAACGCTCATGTGTCCGATACTCGAGGCCTTCGCGACACAGTTCTTGTCGACACCGCCCGCTCAGTTCTTGCTGCCCCCGAGCTCCCGATACTCGGAGGGGCTGAGGCCATGCTCCCGCCGGAGCTCGTGCGCGAATCGGCTCCCGGAAGAGAAGCCGAACTCGAGCGCGATTGCGGTCACGGACTGCTGGCTCTGAAGGAGTCGCTCGGCCGCGAGGCGAGTGCGCATGCGGACGAGGTAGCGATGCGGCGAGACGCCGTATCGCGACTTGAACAGGTGGGCGAAGCGGAACTTGCTGAGACCGGCCACGCCCGCCAGGACCTCCAACGAATGTGGTTGCGCGGGCGCCGAGTGCATCAGCTCCACCGCTCGCTCGAGGCGTCTGTCGCGGCGATCGAGCCGGAGCGCGGAGGCTCGGGCGTCTTCCGCACCAGCGCGCGTGAGCACGCCGGCGATGTACTGGCCGATGCTTTCGACGAGGAGCGGCGCCGGTCGCTCGGAGGTGAGCTCCGAGTCGAGTGCGACCAGCGCGCCTCTGAGGGCGGGAGTGATCGGCCCCGGCGCGGTGTGGCGGCGCCTTCGGCGCGCGACGCCGAGGTCGTCGGCGACGCGGTCCAGGAACGAAGGCAGGAGCTGCAGGTACGTCCCACGCGAACCGTCTTCGGCGGTGTGGGTCGTGTGCTCGACATCGCCGGAGATGATCCAGTACTGGCCGGCCCGGAGCACCGTGCTTCGGCCACCGATCGTCGCATGGGTCGCCCCCGCGTGAAGGAAGGCTACCTCCACCTCGGGATGGCAGCAGTCGCACTTGCCTCGCGTGTGCGCCGGCCGCTCGGAGGAGATGGCGAAGAACGACCGCGTCATGACGTGGCCATGGTCCAGGTCGTTCGGACGCTTTGGTATGGCGAGCACCACCGAGGCTAGCACGCGCCCCCTACCGGCGCTCGCCGCTTCGCCCTCCGCTCGCTGCGAGGCGACGCAAGACCACCCATTGCTCGACGCGGCCTGTCAGCGATCTACGGAACGTGATGAGCGATTGGGCGACGGTGTCATCAGCCGAGCAGCGTCCCACGCGCTTCGACGATCTCGGCGACCCCGCCCTCGTCGTAGGGGTCCACGTCCTCGACGAGCGTCATCGGCTCCGCCCCCGCATAGCGCGGCGCCCGCGCCAGGTGCTCGTGCGCGCGCTCCTCCGCAGCCGCAGCGCGCTCCTTCTCCTGCTCGCTCTTCGCGCGCGCTTCCTGCTCTTCCTTCGTCGTCCCGCTCAGCTTCGCCAGCTCGTCCTTGAAGTCGCCCACGAGGGAAGTGGGCCTCCGCCGCGCCAGCGGCACCAAGACCAATCCGAACATCCACATCAACCAAGCCCAACTGCCAGTTCACGGGGTTCGCTATCCTCCCGCGCCATGCACGCCCGCATCCTCCTCCCCGTCCTCGCCGTCGTCCTCGCCCTCGGCTGTGGCGGGGCGACACCCACGCCGGTCGGCGGCGACTCGAACGCAGATGCGCCGGATGACCAGCCTCGCGTCTGGGGGTGGCTCGCGGAAGACGAGTTCGCGGCGCTTCACACGCACACCGACGCAGAGGCTCCTCCACTGCTCGGAGAAGAGATCGATCTCTCCGGGTCGCGGGCCTATCTGAGCCTGCCGGAGGGTGAGGGGCCGCACCCGGCGGTGATCGTCATCCACGAGTGGTGGGGGCTGAACGCGCACATCGAGCATTGGGCCGATCGCCTCGCAAAGCTCGGGTACGTCGCCCTCGCGGTCGATCTCTATGGCGGCGAGGTGGCGACCGAGCCGGAGCGAGCGATGGCCCTCATGCGCGGCGTGGACGAGCTCGCGTCGCTCGCGATCCTCGAAAACGCCCACCACTTCCTCGCCGAAGATCCCCGCGTCGATCGCGAGCGGATCGGGGTGATGGGCTGGTGCTTCGGGGGCGGATGGGCGCTTCAAACGGCCATCCACGTTCCTGGGATCGCGGCGGTGGTGATGTACTACGGACACGTCGTCACCGACCCCGAGGTGCTGGCGTCGATCCACGCCCCGCTGCTGGGGATCTTCGCCAATCGCGATCGAGCGATCCCTCCCGCACAGGTCGATGGCTTCGACGAGGCGTTGACCGCCGCCGGCGTCGAGCACCGCATCCTCCGCTACGACGCGGACCACGCCTTCGCCAACCCTTCGGGCGCGCGCTACGACCACGACAACGCCGCCGCGGCGTGGGCCGAGGTCCAAGGCTTCCTCGGGGACGCGCTTCGCCCAGGCGAATGACGAAGCGCCTCGTCGCTGCTAGCCTCCGCGCCTCATGGGAGCACGCCTCGACTCGTTTCAGGGGAAGGCCGTTCTGATCACCGGGGCTTCGTCCGGCATCGGGCGGGCCTTCGCGCTCGAGGCGGCGCGGCGCGGCGCGCGGGTCGCTCTCGTGGCGCGGCGCGCCGAAGAGCTCGCGGCGCTCGCCTCGGAGATCTCCGACGCGGGCGGTGAAGCGCACGCCATCCCGGCGGACGTGAGCGACCGGGAGAGCGCGGTGGCCGCGATCACCGAGGCGGAGCGCCTCCTCGGCGGCGTGGACATCGGCGTCATCAACGCGGGCATCGGCGCCCACAAGACGCTGATCGAACACGAGCTCGACCACGCGCAGAAGCTCCTCGAGGTGAACCTCCTCGGCGCGCTCTATTGCGCGCAGCCGCTCGCCCGCGCGATGGTCGAGCGCGGCCGCGGCTGGCTCGTCTTCATGGCGTCGGTGGCCGGCCTGGTCCCGGTGCCCGGCGAAGCGGTCTACGCCGCCAGCAAGTTCGGCATGGTCGGGCTCGCGGAGTCCATCTCCATCGAGCTCGAGCCGCGCGGCGTCCACGTCCTGACCGTCTGCCCCGGCGCGGTGAACACACCCTTCGTCCCGGCGGACGAGCTCGCGCGCATGCCGGCCGCTGGACGCAAGATGATGATCGAAGCGAACGAGGTCGTCACCGCGACCATCAAGGCGCTTCAAAAGGGCAAGGACCGCATCATCGTTCCGAAGAAGCTCGAAGTCGCCGTCGCGATGCGAGGTCTCGCGCCTTCGGTCGTGCGAAGCGGCACCAAGCGCGCCACCCGCGAAGTGCTCCCCGACGTGTGAGGGCGACCACCCCGGCGGGGTGACAAGCCCGCACGCGGCCCGGCGAGTGAGCGGCCAAGCGCTTGCTATCGAGCGACGCTTCGATACTCTTTTCGTTGGGTTAGGCCAGCGAGGGGGACATGGGAAGACTGCTCAGTCACGCGCTCATCGCCACGATGGTGCTCGGCACGGCATGTGGCGATGATATGCCGCCTCCAGCCCCGCCTCCGCCGCACTCCGACGGGGGCGCCGACGGCGCGATGGACTCCTCCCTCGGGGACGCCATGGCCATGGCCTGCAACGAGGATCCGCTCGGCCCGACCGTGGAGATCACCGCACCCGCGCCCGCAACCGATCCCAACACCGACGAGGTCCTGACCGCCTCGACGGTGATGGTCGTCTGCACGGCGACCCAGTCCACGATGCGCGGTTCGCTGCCGGTGGACTCCACATCCGTCGCGATCGAGGTGCTGGGGTCCGACGGCGCGGTCGTCGCCACCCCCATGGTCGAGCTCGGAGCGACGGACAGCTACGAGGCGATGGTGGACCTGACCGACGTCGAAAACGGACCCGTCACCATTCGGTGCACCGCCCGGGACAACGGCGCCGCCGCGCGCTGCAAGAGCGCCGAGGTCTCCACCTTCGTCGACCATGGTCCGACGATCACCGTCGTGTCGCCACCCGAGGACGTAGTCGTCGCTTCACGCCTCCAGATCCGCTACCAGCTGAGCGCCGCGCCCCTCGACGCCACGGATACCGAGGCGGACATCGCGGGCCACGAGCTGGTCGTCGCTGGCCGCACCATCACGACCATGACCGAGGAGTCACCCGGCGAGTACCTGGCCGACCTCGATCTCGAGGATCGCACGATCTTCCCCGATCCACTCGATGGGCCGCGCAGCTTCAGCATTCGCGCTTGGAACGACCGGACGCCGGAGGCAGGAGAACGTCTGGTGACTCAGGCGTTCACGGTGGACGCGGTCGGCCCGACGATCATGATCACCAACCCGATGGAGGCGGGGCTCGTCGGAGGGCTCACCTTGGTGGAAGCGCAGATCACCGACGCTGGAGGCGTGGATCCCGCCACCGTGATGTTGCGTGTGGGGGGCATGATGTTCCCCATGACGGCGAGCGGAGACACCTATTCTCGAACCTTCGACGCCAGCGGATTCGCGCGCACCATCGCGGAGCTCACCATCAACGTCTCGGCGTCGGACGTCGCCGGCAACATGAGCGTCGCGTCACTGAACGCGAAGCTGGACAGCACGCCACCCTACATCTCCCTCGATCCTCCGCTGATCCGCGAGGCGCGAATCTCCAGTGGGGTGATGCAGTGCTCTGCGCTCTTCGATCCCGTGGGCGACGATTCCGTCGACGACGGAGAGGTCGTCGGGACGGCAGCCGAGTTCCGCGTGCGGACGGAGGACCTGCCGAACAGCAGCTTCGGTGGCACGGGCACCGCCGCCTTCCTGGCGGGCCTCGACGCCACGACGGTGGATGTCTACATCCTCGACAACACGAGCGTACCGCTCCTGGTGGACCTCGACAGCGACGGCATCTGTGACGACATCAATCCTGCCGTGTTGCCGGGCGCTGGCGGAACGGACACGGCCGTCGTCCTGGAGCTCGAAGGCGTCGGGGCTCGTGGCGCTGCCTACTTCGATCCGTCCCTCGACTTCACGGGAGCGCCCGCGCCCTTCGACAGCTGCGTCGCGGGCTCCTCCGCGGTGCCCTCTCCTCTCTGCGTCGCTACTTCGCCGGTCACACGCATCATCCCGGCCGTCGTCCACCCCACCGACCGAACGATCTTCGGCAAGCCTCCAATCGCCGCGATGACCTGCGTGGGCGACGCATGGGATTTCCAGACGAACATCAGCGAAGGCTGGGCCTGCGTCGCGGCTCGGGCCGAGGACAACCTCGGCAACGTGGGCGTCTCGCCACCCGTGCGCGCGTGCTTCATCAACGGTGTGGCACCCGAGCCCTGCCCGGCGTCCCTGGGGACGATCGTCGACGCATCCATGCGACCCAGCTGTACGGACGGCTGCACGCCACCGCCGAGCTTCGACAGCATCCCCGGCCTACAGCTGGTGTGTCCCTCCTGCCCCTGACGATGGAGTAGCCGAGGCTGAAGGATATCGGTCGTCCCTGCTACATTGTGCGGCGATGGCCAAGGATGAAGAGGACTTCGGGGCGGACGACGAGGCGGGCGCGGGTTCACTCGACATCGAGCCCAAGGCGAAGGGGAAGCCCAAGGCTGGGGCCCCGCACATCGGCTTGCGGATCGTTCTCGGTGCGGCTGGCCTGCTCCTGTTGATCGGGTTCTTCCTGCCGTGGCTGCGCCTCGAGGGACAGGACAACCAGACCAACCTGGTGACCGGGCTCGACGTGGTGATGGCCGGCGATCCGGTCGTCCGTGCCCTCGTGGGTCAGGACGCAAACCGGTACGTCCTGCTCGCCATCCCACTCTTCGGGATCGCGCTGACCGCCGTCGGTTTTCTCGGCATCCGCTACTCCGATCGCATCGCCGCCGTGCTCGGGATCCTCATCGTCGGCTACGGGATGGTGATGGTCGTGATCTTCTTCTTTCAGAAGACCGGCTTCGGCCTCTGGATGATCCTCGGCGGCGCTTTCGTCTCGATCCTCGCAGGACTGATCTCCTTCATCCGATCGCGCGCCGAGACGGACGACGGCGCCTCGACCAGAGACTGAGGCAGAGATCCGCAGCGCGGGCGGAAGTCAGTTCGCCGCCTCGAGCGTTCGAACCGGGATCGGATCTGCCAGAAGCCACGCGGTGATCGGGAGCTCGAAGGTGCCGATGGCGCCGCCGCCCCGGCTCTGCATGCTGAGGCCGAAGCTCGTGCCTCGATCGAAGACGAACTCGTTCGGATCGCCAACAACCAGGTCGCCTGCCTCGAAGTCTCGTTGGATCGCTTGGCGCGCTTCGTCGGACATGTCTTCGAAGGGCTCGACGGTCGTGAGGAGCGCCGCCGCCTGCCACCGCTGAGGTGCCCGGCGTGCGGAGACGACGAGACTTTCGAGGGCCTCTCTCCAGCGGGAGTCGCGCTCCTGGGCCGGGGTGATGCTCGAGAGATTCAGTGCGGGACTCGGATCGTTGCTGTCGTCCCAGGCGGCGCGAATGTACGCGATCGCTCCGTCGCGACCCGCCGCTCGCAAGACGACCCCCAGATTGTTCATCGCGCGCGGTCGCGCGCTCTCGTCGGCGTTCGCCAGCATGCGCTCGAACGCCGGGATCAGCGCTTCCCACTCCTCGGGGCGCTCGGCACGAAGCGCGCCGACGAAAGCGGCGAAGTCCTCGTTGCGCACGGGCTCGAGGAGGTATCGCTCGTCGCCCTTCCGCAGCGTGAGGGCCACGCGCAAACGTTCGCGATCGGCTCGCAGCGCCTCGCGCGCCTCACCCAGCGAGGATGGCAGCTCCACCCCCACGGCCCGCATGCGGAGCGCATGGTCCTGGGCCATGGTCGAGAGGAAGAAGATCGCTCGATAGAGCATCGGCTCTTCGGGGTGCTCGGGGAGCGCCTCGAGGAGCCGAGCGAGCTGAACGGTGGCGCGCTCGCGGATGACGTGACGTGGTGTGTTCTCGAGCAAAGACATGAGCGAAAGCCCGGTCGCTGCCTCCAGGGCGAGCGCGCGCGCCGGCCGATGACGCGTCAGCTCGGTGGTGAGCAGCGCGAGCTCTCGTCGCGCCGTGTCGGGGTCCATGCTCGCCGGACCACCCGCCGAACCACTGGTCATGGAGCCCAGCAGGACACGGAACTGCCAGATGACGATGCCCACCTCCAGGAAGTCGGCCTCCACGTGCTCGAGGTTCTCGAGGTCGCCGAAGTAGCTGTCCCAAACCCGGTCCGCCTCCCCCGCACGCATCAAGCGCGGCACATCGGCTCGAATCGCGGCGAGGCGCAGCCGCGCGTCCCGAGGATTGTCTCGAAGCGCGCTGGCCGCGACGCGCTGCGCGTCCGCGTAGCGCTCGAGAGCGAGGAGGGCCTCGATGCGAGCGACCTCGTCATCCACGCTCGTCCGTCCTTCGCGGGCCTGGGCCAAATCCCCGTACCGGCGCAGTGCGGCGAGCTCTGCGAGAGTCTCTGGGCTCGCGCCGCGCCGTGCGAGCTCGTCGCGCGAGGCGTCGCCGCATGCGATCCTCGAAGCCGTGTAGCAGAGCGCCGCGGCCCGCTCCCAGTCGTTATCCGCGCTCTCGTCTCCAGCCAGACGCACCACGGCGAGCGCACGATCGGCCGCCGCCTGGTGCTCCCCCGCGACGCTCGCCCCCTCGCGCGCCCACCTCAGCGATTCCGCGACGGTTGCGCCCGCCGCGCCGAGCGTGCGCAGGCGCGCCACGACCCAGGCCTGCCGCGCCACCGCGAGCGGAGGCAGGCTCCGCAAGACCTCGGCGACCTCCTGCCCGCCCGAGCTCTGCGCCCAGGTCGTGGCGTCCCCGATGGGGTTTCGCCCCAGGGCCGCGATCACGAGATAGGCGCGACCGAGCTCCTTCACGCAGCGGATCGTCCGTTCACACTCGCTCCGCTCCCGATCGACGACGGCCCGGAGCAGCGGCAAGAGCTCCATGAGCTCCACGTCCAGAGACGGGCCGTCCTCCATGAGCCTCTCGAGAAGCGCTTCGCTTTCGGCCTCGGGTTGCGCTTCCACTGTCGCGAGCAGATCGTCAGGCACCGACTCCACTATCGGCTGGGCGGTGGTGCCGCTCTCGACGATGGCATCGAGCGTGGCGTCCCCCGACGCAGGTCGACCGGCGCCGCACCCAGCCACGGCGAGCACGAAGATGGATGTCGAGACGGGGCCGAACGTGTGGGTCACGGCCCGAAAGCTACACGATGGAGTCGACGGTGTCCGCGCCTGCTCGGTTTGGTTGCTTCAGTAGTCCGCCTCGAAAGGCACCCCGTCGATCTCCATCGTCGGTTCGGGCGCCATGGTCGTGACCGGCGTGGGCTCCTCCATCGGCAGGGCCGTGCGCATCGCCACGGCTCGATGGCGGCCATCCATGCGAGTGGCGGTCTCCATCGCGGGCGACGCAGGAGCATCCGGCGCTTCCACGCGATCCATCGGGGCGACGTGGGGAGGGCTCGCTGGCGGCTCCTCCTCCGCCGCCGGCTGCGCGGGCTCGCTCGCAGCGGGCGGCGCCACCGGCTCCGCTTCTTCGCTCGCGGCGGGCATGGCTACCGGCACCGCAGCCGCCGGAGAGGCGGCCGGACTCGCCTGGTCGTCCGCGCTGAGCCACGCCGCGCCACCGACGAAGAGCAACACGGCGACCAGCCCCAGAAGCAGGCGAGCCCCCGTGGAGCGCATCGGCAGCTCGACCCCCGTGTCCGCCATTTCGGTGGCGAAGGGCGTCGCCTCGGTCGCGCTGGGTGCCGGTGCCGGCGCCGAGAGCCGCGGCGGCCCCGACAGCGAGCTGAACGCGGCGATGCGCTCGCGGACCTCGGCCATGCTCTGGGGTCGGTCGTCGGGCGACTTACCGAGCATCGAGGCCACGAGGCTCGCGAGCGCCTCCGGCACGTCCGCGCGCGTGTCACCGACCGATGGCGGATCGGTCTGCGCGATGGCGACGTAGAGCGCGGGCAGCGTGTTCTGCTCGAAAGGCAGCCGCGTCGTGAGCAGCTCGAAGAGCACCGCCCCGAGCTGATAGACGTCGGTTCGGGCATCGGTGCTGCTCGAGTCCGTGAGTTGTTCGGGCGCCATGTAGCGCGGTGAGCCCATGATCGCCCCGGTCTGCGTGGCCACGCTCACGCCTCCCTGGGCGAACTTCGAGATGCCGAAGTCGAGCACCTTCACCCGCTCCTCCTCACCGCAGAGAAAGACGTTCTCGGGCTTGATGTCCCGATGGTAGATACCCTTGTCGTGCGCGGCGCTCAGGGCCGCCGCGATCGAATCGACGACCCGGACGGCGCGGTCGATGGCGAAGGGCCCGTCCTCACGCACCGCGTCTGCGAGGCTACGCCCCGAGAGCAGCTCCATCGCGATGTACGGGGCGCCGTCTCGTGTCCGCCCGAAGTCGACCGACTCCACGATGTTCGGGTGGCCGAGGGTGCCGCTCGCCCGCGCTTCGTTCTTGAAGCGTCGGACGGCGTCGGCGTCCGAAGCGAGGTGCATGAAGAGGATCTTGATCGCCAGGCGTCGCCCGATGGTCGTGTGCTCGGCCTCGTAGACGGATCCCATGCCGCCCCGACCCAGCCGGCGCAACAGCTGGTAGCGACCGTCGAGCACGCGACCCAGATACGGGTCTTCGGCCTCGGGTTCCTCGGGGTCCGACACCGCGCACACGCTAACAGCTTTGGGGCGGCCGCGCCTCTGCCCCGAGGTTGTCCTGGGAGGGCCGCCTCGGCTCGGCTACGCTCGCGCCGGTGATCGCGACCGCGCTCCTTCTCGGATGCCTCGTCTGGATGCCGACGCCCGCCGCGGCTCAGCCGAATGCGGCCGACGTCACCGTGGCGCGCCAGGCGTTTCAGGAGGGTGTCCGCGCCGCCCGCGCCGGTGACTGGGAGACCGCGCGGGAGCGCTTCGCGCACTCGTACGCGCTCAACGCCAGGCCCTCGGCCCTGTTGAACCTGGCTGGCGCACAAGCGCAGACCGGCCACCTCGTCGACAGCGCCGAGAGCTACCGGGAGTACCTCGGCGTGATCGAGGAGGGGCACCGGAGCCGCGCCGCCGCCGAGGCGAAGCTCGCCGAGATCGAGCCGCGCATCCCGACACTCACGCTCCGACTCACGGGCGTCGTCGAGGGTGACGTGGTGACGCTCGACGGCGAAGCGTTGAATCCGGCTCTCCTCGAAGGGCCGATCCCCGTCGATCCCGGAAGCCGGCGCGTCGCCGTCGTGCGAGACGAAAGCGAAGTCGCCGAAGCCTCCGCGACGCTGGCCGAAGGACAAGCGCTCGAGCTGAGCCTCGACGCACCGTTGATCCCCGAAGAGCCGATCCCCTCGGAGGAGCCGACGCTGGCGGAACCCACTCTCCCCGAGCCCTCCCCCACGCCCGCCGAGACTCAGCCGCCTCTGTCGCCGGCGCCCCAAGCGGACGAGGAAGCGAGCGGCTCTATCCTCGGCCAGTGGTGGTTCTGGACGATCGTGGGGGTCGCCGCCGTCGCACTCCTCGCCGTCGGCATCTACTTCGCGGTTCCCCCCGCCCAGCCGCCACCGAACCGAGCTTTTCCCGGCGGCCCACTGGAGATCCCATGAGGCGCCTCTCCGTTCTGTTCGGGCTCAGCGCCATGATCTGCGTGACGGGCTGTCGCGAAGAAACGGCCATGCTGGTCTTCGTCGACACCGACATTTCCTCGATCCAGACGGTCTACGTCGAGGTGATCGGACGCGACGGCACCCCCATCACCACCGAGACCATGGGCGACTTCCAGATGCAGCCACGACCCGCGCGGCTGACGTTGGTGCCGGCGGGAGAGCCGGGGCCCTTCACTTTGACGGTGACCGGCCGGGACGCCGGGGGAGCAGACGTGCTCACCCAACGCGCGGAGACGCGCTTCGAGAGCGGTCAGATCCTCTTTCTGCGGATGTATCTCTACGCGTCGTGCACGTCCGTGGCAGTGACCTGCGCCGAAGGACAGACCTGCAACGACGGCGCGTGCATCCCCGTCGGGCGCAACGGGGAGGGCTATGGCGGGACCGACCCGGACGGCATCGAGCCCGCCGGCATCTGCGATCCCGAGACCTGCTGGGAGGGCTGCAGCGCCGATCAGCCCTGTGATCCGGTCGTCCAGCTCACCGCGGGGGGCGAGCACAGCTGCGCCCTCACCGCCGCGGGCGATCTCTACTGCTGGGGGAGGAACGATTCCGGCCAGGTCGGAGACGGCTCTTTGGACGACGTGCTGAGCCCGACCGCGGTGATGCTCCCCGACGCGCTTCGCGTGACCTGCGTGAGCGCCGGCCTGCAGCACACCTGCGCCGCGGGCACGCGGGGCGGGAGCCCCGAAGACGAGGACGAGGTCTGGTGCTGGGGCGACAACTCGGACGGGCAGCTCGGCAGCTCCGGGGGTTCGACGCAGCCGACGCCGGCGCGGGCGGAAGGGCTCGACGGGCTGACGGCCATCCCACTCGTCGCCGCCGGCGGACAGCACACCTGCGTCATCAACGACGGGCCCGTGGGGGACGAGATCCTGTGCACGGGGAACAACGACTCCGGGCAGCTCGGCTCGCTGGCCCCGAGTGCCGTCAACCAGTACGCGTTCGACAATGGCGTGTCGTACGTCGACATCACCGCCCTCGAGGCCGGTGATCAGCACTCGTGCTTCATCATGGACGGCCAACGCGCCGTCTGCTGGGGCGAATCGGATGCAGGTCGGCTGGGAGACGGAACGTCGGGCGCCGCACATCCGAATACCGCCAGCGTGCTCTACGCGATGGACGAGATCACCGACGACGTGACGGCGATCGCGACCGGGCTCTCGCATACCTGCGTTCTCAACGTCGCCGGCGAGATCCATTGCGCGGGCTCGGGCGGCCTCGGCGAGCTCGGCGCCGGCACCATGGACGTCTACTACGCGATGGTTCAACCGGCGGGTCCGGCCGAATGGACCGCGGTCGGCGCCGGCTACCAGCAGACGTGCGGCATCCGAAGCGGCGCGCTATGGTGTTGGGGGTGGAGCAACGGGGGCGCGCTGGGGGTCGGAGTCGAGCCCAACGAGCAGCCGCCGACGCGGGTCCTTCGGGGAGAGATCCCGGCCGGTGAAGCGCCCACGGCCATCACCCTGGGTGGGGGCGGCGGAGCGACGCATGTATGCGCCCTCGCGGGCGGCATCGTCTATTGTTGGGGGACCAACGGGAGCGGAGAGGTCGGCATCGGGTCGACCACCCCGGACCCGGTGACCATGCCGATGCGTGTGCTCGGCCCGAGCTGAACGTTCTGAGAACAGAGGTGGATCGGTGGCAGAAGGCAACAAGACAATGCTCTTCGTGGGGCTCGGATGCGGCGCGCTCGCACTGCTCGGGTTGTGTGTGGGCGGGGGCGCGGCGGTCTTCTTCTTCACGGCTCGGTCCGAAGCGCCGGGCCCAGTGGCGGTGGGCACGCCGACGTCGGCGTCCGCGACCCCGCCGGGCTACCGCACCGTGAGCGGACCGACGTGGTCCTTCGCCGTCCCGATGGGGTGGGAGGACATCTCGCTGCCGGCGCCTGTGGTCTCGAGCGCGCGGGCGACGAGCAGTGCGAACGGCTTTCTCACGAACGTGAACCTCGTCACCGAGCCGTTCTACGGTGACCCGGCGTCGTATGGCGCGTCGAACGTCGCGCTCCTTCAATCGGTCGGCACGGTCACGATCATTTCGCAGACCCCCTCGACCGTGGGCGCGCTCCCCGGCCTCGACATCGAGGCGCAGTGGCCGACGAACGCCCCGCCCACCCACACGCTCCAGCGCTTCACCGCGTCGGGCGGCACCGGCTACGCCTTCACCTGCTCGGGCTCCCTCGGAGACTTCGAGTCGGTCCGCGCGCAGTGCAACGAGATCCTCGCGACCTTGAACGTCCAGTAGGCGCGGCGCTCGCGCGCTCATGGATCGGTAGCTGCGCCGACGGCAACCCCTGTATCGAGAGGTGACGCCTCTGCCCGCGCCCGGTCACAGCCCGTCGACGAAGTCGCCAACCGTGCGTGCATAGGCGTCGTAGCCGAGGTCGCTCGGCACGTCGTCGTGCCCTCCGGGGACGTGGATGATGGTGCCCGGCGCGCTGGTCGCCTCCTGGTGGTGCTCGAAGACCTTCTCGGCGTGATGCGCCGGCGGGAAGAGCGCATCGGTATCGGCCGCGAAGACGAGGAGGGGCGCGCCGCTGGCCGCGGCGTCGTCACGCACGCTGACGTTCTGCTCGAAGAGCGACTCGGGCGGGACGCTCGCGCCGAACTGATCGGCGACCGCTGTCTCGAGAGAGTTGATCGGCACCTCGAGCACGAGGCCGGCGATCGAGCTCTCCGCCGCCATCCGCCCGGCCGCCGTCGTCCCCAACGAGTTGCCGTAGATGACGACCCGCGGCCCGCCGAGCTCGCTCTGTACGTAGCGCATCGCGGCGCGGGCATCTTCGAGGACGCTCGGCACGCTCGACCGGCCGGTGCTCACGCCGTAACCCCGATAGTCGATCGCCAGCACCGGATAGCCGGTGGCGTGGAGCAGGCGCACGCGCGCCCAGTAGTAGTCGAGGTGACGGGCGCTCCCGTGAAAGTAGACGATGAGCGTGTCCGAAGGTCCGACCTCGGTCTCCGAGACCAGCACCGCCCCGAGCGTCTCACTGCCGCTGGTGACACGGAGCTCACGGATCGCGGCCGGATCGATGGGCGCGAGGGTGTCGAAGGCCTCGTCGTCGAGACGCTCACCGCTGAAGTCGTCGAAACCGTACGCGTCGAGGTGCTGGCCGTTCCACAGGACGAAATCCACCGCGCACGCTGAGACGAGCACGAGAGCCGCGAGCCCCAGGTGCCATGATCGCCGCGTCACGCGTCACCCCCGAAGCCGACGCTGAAACCGATCAAGACTCCCAGGCTCCCGGCGCCGCCGAGATCGGCGACGTCGACCAGACGAAACTGATCGCTCACGTTCGGCGTGTAGTAGCGGAGCTCGAGGGAGAGCTGCCACACCTCGGTTCCCACGGTCTGTCCGATGTGAAAGGAGGGCAGCACCCGCGTGGCGACGTCGTTGCCGTCACCGCGCGACGCCAGATCGAACCAGAGCTGAAAGCCGACGTAGGTGTAGAAGGGCCGCGCGCCGAGCTGCCACGCCGCGGTGGCGCCCAGCTCGGGGTAGAGCCGCATGGTCTTGCCGGGGTCGCCGCGAAACGGCAGCAGGTAGTGCAGCTTGACCGGGATGATCAACGCCGGCCGCGCCCCGTCTGGCCGGAGCGGCCGCACGTTCACCCCCGCATCGAGGGCGAGGCCGCCCACGATCAGCTCGCTCATCTGCAAGCCGACGTCGACGTCGACCATGCGGTGCACGCCGTAGCCCCAACCCGCGCTGAGGATCGGCGCGGGCACGAACGCGCCCGTGTCGCGGCCGACCTCGGTGATGGGCCCGCCGAAGCCCACGGACACGACGTGCTCGCCGACCTCCACGGGCTTGACCCGACGGATCGGCGCGCAGGCCGTCAGAGCGACGGCCGCGCCGAGTAGGAGCAGTGCCGAACCTCGGGGCACGCTGTACCCCGACCGAGGATCAGGCGTCCGCGGCCATCGCGTCGAGGCGCGAGAGGCTGGGCGGCTTGGTGATCTCCGAGAGCAGGTGCGCCACGTCGAAGAAGTCGCTGGGCTCGAGGCCCGCGCCGTTGAGGCCTTCGACGAGGCTGCCGCCCATGGACACGAGGCGCGAGTAGCTGAAGCCGGTCGCGCGCGGCGTGAGCGAGAGCGAGGGGGAGAAGCGGGCGAGGAAACGCTTCATCGGCGTGACCTTCACCCACATGTGCTCGTCCGGGAACACCAGCGCGGCGGGCGTGGTGGCGAGCTCCCAGGAGACCGTGTCGCCCGAGCGCTCGAGGATCTGCACGAAACGCTCGAAGCGCGCCTCGTAGGGACCCTTCGCGTAGAGCATGTGCATCACCGCGTTCTGGAGCTCGGGAAGGAGCTCGGTGGGCAGCGAATCGATCGGCGTGATCTGCTTGGCGTTGACCAGATCGGTCGAGGTGATGACGCTGCGCAGCGTGTCGCGCGCCTCGGCGGGCGAGAGCTTGGTGAAGCTGGCCTTGGCCAGGCGCTCCTGCGCGTCGGCGATGGCCGCGTCGCGATGACGCTTCAGGCGGCGCTTGGCGTCCTTGCCGCGCACCTTCGTGAGGTAGTCCTCGCTGGAGAAGCCCTCGGGGAAGAGGTCCTTCGCGACGGTGAGCAGGTCCTCGAAGCTGAGCGCGGGCTTCTCGTTTGCCTTCGCCGGCTTGACCCGCTCGTCCACCGTCTTGGCGAGCATCGCCTTGAGGTTTGCCACGATGCGGGGCGTGCCCTCGGGGCGGGGAAGCACCGGCTCGAGCAGGTCGTAATAACCCGTCTTGAAGACACGCAGGCGGCCATCCTGGAACTGGTAGCCGCGCCAATCGTCACTCTCGAAGGCGAGGATGGCGTAACCCCACACGTCCTTCTTCTTGGTGTGGGCGTAGATGGTGTCCGTCGTGGTGAACGTATCCAAGGTGCTCTCCTGTGGCGCCCCAATCGAGTCTCGCAGGCGCGGAAAATCCTGGTAAAACGGGGCCCCGGGCCCCCACCCGCAGACATCCCTCCGCAGCGGGGGTCGCACCTTAGCAGAAATCCGCCGAGACGCCCTGCCCATTCGAGGAATATGTCGACCACTGAAAATCGGAAGAGTGCCGAATACCACCTTCATTACTGGTCGGGCCTGCCTGGCCGCGGGGAGTACGTTCGCCTGGCCTTCGAGGCGACCGGCACCCCTTTCGAGGATGTCCCCTACGAGCCCGGCCGCTTCGACGACCGCTCTCCGCCGCCCTTCGCGCCCCCCATCCTGGTCCACGGTGACGTCCTGCTCTCGCAGACCTCGCTGATCCTCGACTACCTCGGGCCCCGCCTCGGGCTCTGCCCCGCCGATCCCATCGGCCGAGCGAACGTGCTGCTCTATCAACTGACGATCGCGGACCTGGTGGTGGAGGCCCACGACACCCACCACCCTCTCGGACCGCAGGCCTACTACGAGGAGCAGAAGGCGGAAGCGAAGGCGCGCGCGGCGGCCTTCATCGCCCATCGCCTGCCGAAGTTCGGCCGCTATTTCGAGCGTGTGCTCGCGCGCGGTCCCTGGCTCGCCGGCGAGACGATGAGCTACGCCGATCTCTCGCTCTTTCAGACGATCGAGGGGATCGCTCACGCGCTGCCGCATGCGCACGCCCGCGTCGCGAAGGAGCTCCCGGCGCTCGAGGCGCATCGCGCGCGCGTCGCCGCGCTCCCCAGGATCGCCGCGTACCTCGCCTCCGATCGGCGCCAGCCCTTCAACGACAAAGGCCTCTTTCGCCACTACCCGGAGTTGGATGAAGACGGCGACGCGTGAGGCTGAAGCCACAAACACGAAAGCCCCCGGGTTTCGGGGGCCTTCGCTTACGACCGTGCAGAGGATCCCCTCCTCGCATTTTCGCAGTCGACGCGGAGATCCCGGTATACGGCAGCGCAAAAGCCGAAGGCAAGGCTGGGCTTGCGGCAGAGCTGAAGCAGCCTCACGTTTTACCCGAAGGCCCCCCGCAAAGTCTCGGTATTGTGCAGTCCCTCCCCTCCTTGCATCGTGCCGCGGCAGCCGGGGGCCTTCTTTTGGATTCGAGAACCGGGACGCCTTGTGAGCTTTCTCTCACACAGCTTGGTGAGCGCTCGGGGCGCCGAGCCAGAGCGCCTGGTCCTGGTGCTCCACGGGATCCTCGGCAGCCAGAGCAACTGGCGAAGCCTCGCGCGCAAGCTGGTCGCTGAGCGCCCCGAGTGGGGCGCGTGCCTGGTCGACCTTCGAATGCACGGGGGGTCTCAGGGCTTGTCGCCGCCGCACACCCTCGCGACGGCGGCCTCGGATCTCGTCGCCCTCGAAGAGGCGCTGCCGCTTCCGGTGGCGGGCGTGCTCGGCCACAGCTTCGGTGGAAAGGTCGCCCTCGCCTACGCGCGACGGCGCACGCTCGCGAGCCTGGTCACGGTGGACTCGATGCCGGGTCCGCGACCGAATGGCCGAGGCTCCGAAGGCACACTCGCGGTGGTGGCGATGCTGCGCGAGCTCCCCAAACGCTGGGCGTCCCGCGAAGCCTTCGTCGACGCGGTGATGGCGCGCGGACACGACCGCGGTCTCGCGCGGTGGCTCGCGATGAACGTCGACGCCGAAGGAGACGGCTATGTGCTGCGACTCGATCTCGACGCGATCGGCGCGCTCCTCGACGACTACTTCGCCGTCGACCTCTGGCAGGCGCTCGAAGAGCCCGCCGAAGGGTGCCGTGTGTCGATCGTGGTCGGCGGAGCCTCGAACGTCTTCGAGGCACGAGACATCGAACGGGCCCGTGCCATCGCCGCGGCCCGCGCCGAAACCACCGTCCTGGTGATCTCGGGCGCGGGCCATTGGGTGCACGTGGATGCGCCAGAGGCGCTCTTGTCGGCGTGGTCGCAGGCGCTGCCCTGAGGTCAGCGTCAGACGCTGTGCAGGTAAGCGATCAGGTCGTCGAGCTCCTCGGGGGCGAGGTCCTCGACGTGGCCATGCGCGGTGCCCCCACAGCTCGGCGAGAAGCGCTCTTCGAGCGTGTCGGCGCAGCCGTTGTGAATGTAGGGCGCCCTCAGGCCGACCCCGACCAGCGACGGAACCTGGAAGGCGCCGCCGGTGCCGACGTCGAAGGTGCCGGGCGTCGACAGGCGCGGGCCGCCGTGACACACGCTGCACTGCGCTTCGGCGCTCTCGAAGATCGCGCGCCCGCGCTCGGCCGCGAGAGGATCGACGTGGTCGCCGTGGGCGGGGACGGTCAGGCCGTCGATGTAGGCCGCGAGGGCGTCCGCGTATTCGTCCGGGAGCTCGGGTCCGAGCATGCGCGTCGAGAAGACCTGCTGAGCGAGGTGGCGGAAGTCCGCCATGTCGCCGTCCCAGTGGAAGGGCTCGCTTCCCAGGATCCCGCCCCGGATCTCCAGAGTGCGGCGGGGGCCGATCCCCTCGAAGGTCCACACCAGACCGTCGTCGCCGCCTTCGGCGTGACAGGACGCGCACGCGATCCCGCCGCCGCTGTCGCCAAAGAAGAGCTCGTGGCCCACGTCGTACACATCCCGGCCGGGAAGGTCGACGTGCTCGTCGGTCTCGAGCACGTGGAGCTCGACAGGCGCGCGGGTGAGCACGACGGCGCGCCCGTCGTCGGTGAAGCCCACCGCGGTCGGACGGCGGCCATCGTCGTAGGTGACGCCCGAGGTGCATCCCAGGGGCACGGTCGGTGAGGTCCTCGCATCCTGGAGGCGCAGTTGTGCGACCGCGGGTGCGCGAAACGAAGGGGCGAACCCGCCCGAGGTGGGTGCGTCGGTCCGGCTTCCAGCCGCGACGATCATCAACATCTCGCTGACGCTGCCGAGGGCGACGTCGACCGGCAGGACCAGGTTGCCGAGCGCCGTGGTGTTCACGATCTCGGTGCCCTCGATGACGGTGATCGCGGCCTGGACGATGCCGGGCCTGCAATCGACGCCGCCGTATCCACCCGAGACCGCGATCTGAACGGGGGCCTCAGCGGCGGCGAGCTGGTGGAGCACGAGGATCGATCCGTCGTGCTGGATCATCCGGTAGGCGACCGAGGGCGTCATCGCGGCGCGGATCGGATCCACCACCGGCGGGATCACGAGCTCCTGCATCTCCGTGTCACCCTCTCGGGGGAAGACCGACACGGATGCGCTTCGGAAGTGCGAGACGTAGACGCGCTCCGGCGTGACGATGACGTCACGCAGATCCTCGCCCACGCTCCGCCGCGTGAGCTCCTCGCCGGAGGCGGTGTCGATGGTGACGAGGTCGCCCTCGAGGCAGGCGACGTAGAGCGTGGTCTCGAAGACCGCGACGCCGCGCGGTGAGGAGCAGACCTCGTAGCGCTCCATCAACTTGAGGGCGCCATCGAAGCGCGCGATGGCGCCGCCGCCGCGCAGGACGACGAAGTAGCTCCCCGCTCCGTCCTCGACGACGCGGCCCGGCTCGTCGCCGGGCTCGAGGACGGTCGTGTTCAGGCGCCGCGCCGGCTCGCCAGAGGCGAGGGACACCAGGTGGACGGCGTCGCGGTCGGGGTCGGCGACGATGGCGCGATCGCCCGTGACGAGGAGACTCCCGCCGCTCAACGGCGGCGGCGGAGTCTCCGCCTGGACGAGTGGTGGGAGCGAGCGCTCGGGGTCGATGTCTGGCGGAACGCAGTCGGAGAACCCGTCCTCGCAGCAGTCGAAGCACTCGTCGATGATCTCGGGCTCGCGAAAGGCGCTGTTGCACGCGACGAGAAGGGTGAGGGAGCCGACGGGGAGGAGGAGGAATCGCATACCCTCCTCCAAAGCAGGGCGCGTGCCGACCGGGAATTGCTCCTTTTCTCCGCAAATTGAAGCGCTTCGCCAGACCTTGCTGACACACCACCGCTCAACTTGGCTCAGTTTGGCGATCCATGGCTGGGTACTTCATCGAACGGCGCGGGTCGTGCAACCTAGAGGGGGAGCGGCACATGAAGACACACACGCTCATCCCTCGCGCGGTCGTCGCGGCGTTCATCCTCGCCGGAGCGCTCCCCCTGCCCCCGCGGCGGCGGCACCGCTGCTCTCGGGTCTCGGCGGGCCCGGCGGCTACGGCACGGGCAACCTCCCTGCGAACGACGACGGGTCGAGCGCCGAGATCGACGTGCGCTCGGCGTTTCCCGACGGCCTCGGCTTCTTCGGCACGACCTACACCTCGCTCTACGTGAACAACAACGGGAACGTCTCCTTCGGCGCGGCGCTCTACACGTTCACGCCGAGCCCGTTCCCGATCGCGAGTCAACCGATGATCGCCCCGTGGTGGGGTGACGTCGACACGCGCGGCGGCGGCGCACCGATGCAGAACGGTGTCTACTGGTCGATCACTCCCGGACAGTTCGTCGCGACCTGGCACGACGTCGGCTACTACTCGACCCACGACGACCTTCAGAACGACTTCCAGATGATCCTCCGGGCGGCGCCGCCGGGGATCGGAGACTTCGACGTCGAGTTTCGCTACAACCGTTGCGAGTGGACGACGGGAGACGCGAGCAGCGGCTCCGGCGGCTTCGGTGGCACACCCGCGCAGGCCGGCTTCGACGCCGGCAACCTGATGGACTACGTCGCGCTACCGGGCTCGCTCTCGATGAGCGTTCTCGACCTCTGCACGACGTCGAACGTCGGTGTTCCCGGCGTGTGGCGCTTCGAGATCCGCGGCGGCGAGGTGATGTGCCCGGGCCGCGGCGACCCTTGCACCACCGACCTGCCGGGCGTGTGTCGCGCGGGCACGCGCGTTTGCGTGAGCGCCGAAGAGTCGCGGTGCGACGCGAACGTCATGCCGGGCGCCGAGGGATGCAACGGCCTCGATGACGACTGCGACGGCCGGACCGACGAGGAGCTGGGGACCAGCATGTGCGGCGTCGGCGCTTGCATCACATCCGTCCCCAACTGCGTGGGCGGGCGTCCTCGGCGCTGCGACCCGCTCCCGCCGAGCCCCGAGCTCTGCAACCTCATCGACGACGACTGCGACGGTGTGGTCGACAACCTCCCCGACCTGACGTGCGGCGTCGGCGCATGCCGGGCGTCGGCGCCGGCCTGCCTTGGTGGCGTTCCCGGCACGTGTACGCCTGGCATGCCGAGCACCGAGGTCTGTAACGGCATCGACGACGACTGCAACGGGCTGGTCGACGACACGCTCGTCGGGTGCGAGCCGCCGGACGCGGGGCCCGATGCCGGACCCGATGGGGGACCGCCCGACTCGGGTGTACCCGACAGCGGCACGCCGCCCGACGGCTCGGCGCCGGACGGCGCCTCCAGATGCGACGGCTCCCACCTCGAGTGCAACCCCTGGAAGCTCGACGGACGCGCGGGACCGATCGGCTGCGGCTGCCGCGTGGTCGGCGGCGACAGCCGCGTGCCGGCACCGGTCGCCGCGCTGGTGCTCGCGCTGCTCGCTTTGCTCGGCTTGCGCCGGCGGCGCTGAACGAGCGCCAGCCGGACCCTCAGCGCAGGGCGTCGCGCATCAGCGTGTCGTACACCTGTGCGCGGGGCACGCCGGAGGCGACGAGCAGCGTCGCGCCGATGCGCTGCTGATCGATCACACGAGCGAACTCCTCGTAGGGCTGTGCGCCTCGCACCTGGACACCGTTGATGAAGAAGTTCGGCGTGCCGGTGGCGCCGACGCGCGTCGCGAGATCCATCTCCGTCTGGATGGCGGCGCGATGGGTGTGGTCGTCGAGGGCGCGGCGTGTGCGACGGGCGTCGAGGTGGAGATCGCGCGCGATTCGCTCGAGGTCCGAGCGACTCAGGTTCTGCTGGCGATCGTAGAGCAGCTCGTGCGCCTCGAAAAAGCCGGCGTCGCCGCGCTGGGCACGCGCCTCGAACGCGAGCTCCGCCGCGGGCATGGCGTTCTGATGGAAGGGAAGCGGGTTGTTCTTGTAGACGATGCGGACGTCGTCTCCATAAGTCTCCCGGATCTGCGCGAGGGTGGGCTGAACGCGGCTGCAGAAGGGACACTGGTAGTCGGCGAAGACGACGATGGTCACCAGCGCGTCGGCCGGACCCTCGGAAGGGCTTCCGTCGACGGGCACGTAGCGCATGGGCTCGATGGGCTCGTCCGGTACGCCATAGCCCGCTGCGCCGAGCCCGCCGAAGGAGTCGCCGGCAGGAGCGGCGAGAGGGTCGACGGTCGGAGCCGCGTAGGGATCGTAGGCGCCCGCAGCATACGGGTCGTAGGTATCCGCGTAGACCGCCCCGTACTCGTCGCCGCTGTCCGTGCTGAAGGCGACGAGCGCGCCGATCCCGGCGACCATGATCCCGAGGCCGAGCATCCCGACGCAGCCCACCCCAGCCACGATCCACACCCAGGTGGTGTCGGCCTTCTTTGGCGCCGACGCGAAGGAGGGCGGCTGCGACGTGGGGGGCGCGCTGGGCAGCGCCTGGCTCGGGTTCGGGGGGTCCTGGGTTCCAAAGCTCTGAGTGGTCATCGGGGGCTCCGAAGGGCGGTCGAACAGCCGGTTACGCCCCAACTACGGCCTCCTTTTCGGAATCCTTCCTCCTTTCGCAGCAATCGGCCGTGTGCCGGCGCTTTCTTACCGGAATCTGAAGGTCCCGAGGCGCGCCTGAATACTGCCCGGCGGCGGGCTGTCCCAGGAGCATGACTCGGACGAAAACCGCATTCGCTCTGCCCTTTCTCCTGCTCCTGCTCGCGGCGCTCCCCGCGAGCGCTCAGGACCGAGCGCGCACGGTCGCCGCACAGGTGCAGACCTTCTACGACCAGAGCGAAGGCTTCGAGGCCAGCTTCGTCCAGACCTATTACAACCGGATGTACAGTCGTTACGAGCGCTCACACGGCCGGATGAGCTTCGACAAGCCTGGCAAGATGCGCTTCGACTACGCGCGACCCAACGGAAAGATCATCGTCTCCGACGGCAGCGATCTCACCGTCTGGGAGCCCGGCGACGACGGTGGCGCGGGCCAATACGTGAACACCCCGATGAGCCGCGCCCAGCTCCCTGGCGCTTTCTCCTTTCTCACGGGTGAAGGTCGTCTCGAGGACAGCTACACCTTCCGTCTGCTCGACCCGCGAACCTATCGGTGGTCGGGCTACGTGCTCGAGCTCCGGCCGCGGCGCCCCGATCCCCGCTACCGCCGGGTGCTCCTCTTCGTCGACGCCAATCCCGCGCGCGCGGGCCTGGTTCACAAGATCCGCATCGACGATCACGAAGGGAACCGGAACAAGTTCGAGATGAGCGGGATGCACTTCGACCGCGCGATCCCGGCGAGCCGCTTCGGCTTCACCCCGCCCGCGGGTGCGCGGCGCATCCGCAGCTGAGCGCTCGCCGAGTGGCACGTGCCCTGCTTCACACGGGGCATGAAGTTGCACCGAGCCCCGAAGGAAAAGGCTTTCTCTACCGCGAGTGACAACCCGTCAGTGGCCGGCCATCCATCTGGACACTCTGTCGACGGCCCCTACCGCGACCTTCGCGAAGCGCTCGAGGCACGCCGTCGGGCGCTGCGCCGCCAACGGGACGAAGCGCTGAACGCGGCCGCGGAGGCCCAGCGTGCGCTCACCTCCCTCGAAGAGCTGGACGCCGTGCACCCACACCGCGCTCGGCAGAGGCTCGTCCATGGGATCTGGCTGGTGGCCATCGCCGGGCTGACCGCCTGGTTGGCCTATTTTCTGTTGCTCCAGCAACCCTTCGCGGTGAGAAGGGCGCCGGCCCCCGCGATGCCGGCGGCGGCAACTGCGGCGCCGGCCGGGCCGCGTGTGCTCGACCCGCGCAAGACCGAGCACCTGTTGGGAAACCCGTCCCCGAGCATCGCTGAGCACATCCGAAAGCTGGGGCCGCAACTGTGGGAGGTGGACGAGAGCGTCGTCCACGACACCCTGGAGGAGCCCTTTCGGGATCGGTGGGTGAGGGTGATCCCTCACGAGGTGGAGGGGCGAACCGTCGGTGTGAAGGTCTTCGGCATCCGCCCCGGCTCGATGCTGGACGCCCTCGGCTTTCAGAACGGCGATCTGGTTCGCAGCGTCGACGGCCTCGACATCGCGACACCCGACGCGGCACTCGAGGCCTACGGCAGGTTGGGCGGACGCGACGAGCACGTGGTCCGGATCACGCGCGAGGGTCGGGTGCGCCAGCACCACTACCACGTGCGTCTCGGCCGCTGATTCGTCGTTCCGGCCAGAACGTTTCCTTTTGGTGTTGCTCCGAGCGCTCCGCGGGTCGAGGCTCTGGAGATGGGGGAAGCTCCGGAGGACGACGTCGCACCTTGGGGTGCCGAATCCGTCGCCTTCCTTTCGGCGATCGTCGAGAACATCGGCCACCCGGTGTTCGTGAAGGATCGGAGCTTCTGCTTCGTGCTGGTCAACCGCGCTTTCTCCGAGATGACGGGGTTCGGCCGTGAGGAGCTCCTGGGCAAGTCGGACTACGACTTCTTCAAGAAGGAAGAGGCGGACTTCTTTCGTCAAAAGGACCGGGAGATGTTTCGGACCGGCGCCGTGGTCACCATCGAAGAGGAGCCGATCACCGACGCGGACGGCACCGTCCACGTCCTCGCCACGACGAAGGTCCCGCTGACCAACGCCGAGGGAGAGGTCACCCACCTGGTGGGCATCATCAAGGACATCACGCCGCTCAAGGAGGTGGAGGAAGCGCTCAAACGCGCCAACGACGAGCTCGAGCAACGGGTGGCCGAGCGCACGCACCAGCTCGAGGAAGCGCAGGAGCGGCTGATTCGCCGTGAGCGACTGGCAGCCCTCGGCCAGCTCGCCGGCGGTGTCGCACATCAGAATCCGCAACCCGCTCGCGGCCATCGCCAACGCGGGCGCCGTGCTTCGGCGTCACCTGGACCCGAACGCTCATCCGCACGCGATTCAGGCAGTCGACATCATTCGCGAAGAGGTTCAGCGAGCGGACTCGATCATCCGCGAGCTGCTCGACTTCGGCCGCGTCCGTCCACCCGAACGTGCTGTGGTGAGCGTCCGCGACATCGTGGACGCTGCGCTCGAGACTCACGCTTCCGTGGGCGAGATCCGAGTCGACGTGTCGATCGACGAGGGACTCCGCGCCCTGGTGGACGGGGCTCAGGTGACCGAAGCCATCGGCAATCTCCTGGAGAACGCCTTCGACGCGATGCCCGCGGGGGGCACGGTCACCATCACCTCGGAGCCATGCGACACGCAGATTCTGTTGGCGGTCCAGGACGAAGGTACCGGCATCGACGACGAGCAGCGCGAACGACTCTTCGAACCGCTCGTCACCACCAAGGCCTACGGTCTCGGTCTCGGCCTGCCCATCGCGAAGGCGTTGATCGACAACCAGGGCGGCTCGAATCCGCTGCTGTTCGGCTCCCGACGGCGGGGCGCGCTTCGAGATGTTCCTGCCGTGCCCGCCGGACGCCTGAGTCCCTCGCCCATTGTCATGCGGGGGCATGCAGGTATACCCACGCCCTCGTGCCCCCGCGCATCTTCATCTCCTGGATCGGCGCCTGCGCCGTCGGCGAAGCGATGGGCCTCGCCTTCAGCGGGGTGGTCGCCGGCCTGGTGGGCGCGATCTTCGCGCCGGCGGCGGGCGAGCCCTCGCCCTGGATGATCCGCGGACTGATGGTCTTCGCCGGCTTCGTGGAGGGTGCGTGCGTCGGCGGTGCACAGGTCGCGCTCTTACGGCGCCGCTTTCCCGAGCTCTCGGCCTGGGGCTTCACCGCCGTCACTGGGCTCGGCATGGCGGCCGGCTGGGCGGTGGGCTCGGTGGTCGCCGGCGGGAGCGAGGACTTCAGCAGCCCGAACAGCGGCACCATGATCGTCTACGCCCTGGCCTCGGGGGTCGGGCTCGGCGCGATCCTCGGAACTGCCCAAGCGCTGCTGCTCCGCCGTCACAGCGAGGTCGCGCGGCGGTGGATCACCGCCAACGTCATCGGCTGGGCGCTGGCGATGTTGGTCTCCTACTTCGGAACGAACGCCATGCCTGCCGGGGCTTATGGTCCCGGTGCGCTGGGTGTGCTCCTCATCACCGGTGGCCTGATGGGCGCCGTCGTTGGCGTCAGCACCGGTCTGTTGGCCCCTCGAAGGCACGCGACCTGAGAGCTTGGAGCGCGCCGCGGACCGGTGGCAACAGCTGGTGGAACGCGGAACGCTCCGAGTGGCCAACTGAAGACGCCATCACGGGCTCGCGCTGACGGTTATTCGAGCAATTCTCAGAGGCGACAAGGAGGCACGCGCCTTGCGAAGGAACCGCTCACTCCCAACACGACGGTTTCAACCGAAGGAGAGACACGAGCCAACCTGACCTGAAACACGAGCCAACCATGACGCGTTTTCCTCGGGCTTCGGGGGAGGTCTTCGTGGATTCACGCGTCACCACCGGCATTTCGCGAGAGCGGGATGCCGGTGGACTTAATTCCGTCAGGGCCATCTGGGATTAGTGCCGTGCTTTCGAGGGGATGAGCCGCCGGCGACGCCACGACCAGAGCCAGCTCCGACAATAGTGGCAAAGAAGCACTGACACGTCAGTCTAGCTGAGCTACACCACCCCCCTCTCGCGCCGACAGGTCCTTGCTCCGGGACCCGCGGCGCCCTCGCACGGGGAGATCCAGGTGAGTCGAACAGCGGCGTTTTTTCGGGTGGAGGGAAGTCTCTCCGTACGCCCGACCCTGACGGCGGCAGCGTGGTTCGCTGGCAACGCGCAACACGTGGGCGAGCGCTTCGCGCGCTTGTCCAGCGTGGCACTCGCAGCCCCTTTCCTCTTCGGCAGTCCACTGCGCGACGCGACCGTCGGCAGCCGCATGGCGTGGATGGGCCTCTGCGGCATGAGCGAAGACCGGCTGATCATTCTCGGCGAGGAGTATTTCGACGACTACATCGCGCCGAAGCTCCGCACCGTGGGCGTGAAGCTCCTCGACGAGGCGCGTGAGCGCGGGGAGAAGGTCGTGTTGATCAGCGACAACCTCGAGGTGGTGATCCGCCCACTGGCGCAGCATCTCGGGGTGGCCGACTACGTGTGCAATCGAATGGAGATCCAGAACGGGAAGTGCACCGGCCGCCTGCTCGACCCCGTCATCAACGGTAACCTGGCGAGCCGTTGGGCGAAGAGCTTCGCCGCCGAGCACGACATCGATCTCGCGCGCTCCTGTGCTTACGGCTCCGACGCGGACGACGGGCTGCTCCTCGAGTCCATCGGAAAGCCTTGCGCGATTCATCCCGACCGTCAGCTCCGCGCCATGGCGCGTGACCTCGACTGGCCGGTGCTGGAGGGCTGAGTGGCGTCGAACGGCAAGAAGAACGGCAACGGGCGCGGCGCAGAGCTTCGCGTGCGCGAGACCCTGGCCGGCAAGCACGTCCTGGTCACCGGCGTCACCGGCTTCCTCGGCAAGATCTGGCTGACGATGCTCCTCGACCACGTGCCGGAGATCCGGCGGGTCAGCGTCGTCGTGCGTGGCAACCGCAAGGGCAGCGCAGAGGAGCGCTTCTGGCGTTTCGCCGAGCGGAGCCCGGCCCTCCGGCCGCTGCGCGAAAAGCTCGGCCGCGAGCGCTTTCACGCCTTCGTCGAAGAGCGGGTGGAGGTCCTCGACGGGGACGTGGGCAAGCCGCTCTGCGGCCTCGGCGAGGCCACGGTCTCGCGCCTCGCCGAGACGCTGGACGCCGTCGTCCACTTCGCGGGGCTCACCGACTTCGAGCCCGATCCGATCCTGGGCCTGAAGACCAACACCCTCGGCGGTGAAAACGCCGCCGACGTGGCGGCGCGCCTGCGCGTGCCGCGTTTCCTCCACATCTCGACCGCCTTCGTCGCGGGCAACGTCTCCGGGGAGATCCCGGAGGAGATCGAGGCCGGCGTCTCACCGAACGGCACGCGTTTCGACCCCTCGGAGGTGGTGCGCGAGCTCTTCGAGAAGCTCGACCACGTCGAGACGCGCCGCGAGCGCGTCTCCATCACCAACGAGAAGGCCTGGTCCCTCGGGTGGCCGAACATCTACACCTTCACCAAGGGTCTGTCGGAGCACCTGCACGCCCTGCGCGACGACATCGATCTCACCCTGGTGCGACCGTCGGTGGTGGAGTCGGCCCGCAACTATCCCTTCGCGGGCTGGAACGAGGGCATCAACACCAGCGGGCCGTTGGTGTGGCTCCTCTCGAGCTGGTTCCGCAGCTTCCCGAGCAATCCCGACAATCACTTCGACGTGATCCCCGTAGACACCGTCGCGCGCTCGGTGATGTTGATCCTCGCGGCGCAGCTCCGAGGCGAAGCCGAGCGCGTCTACCACCTCGGCACCTCCGACACGAATCCGCTCTTCTTCGATCGCGCGATCGACCTGACGGCGCTCGCTGCGCGGCGCATCCACAAGAAGGAAGGCGCCGCGGCGCTGGACAAGCTCCTCATCCGCTTCCTCGACGCGGTCCCGCGCGATGGACAGGAAGACCCCTTCCCCTCGCTGCCGTTCCTCCGCCGGACGGCTCAGAAGGGGCGGAAATGGCTCAAGGACTTCCGCCCGACGGAGTCCCTGCCCCGCGTGCTCCACGAACGCCTGGGCGACGACATCGACTCGAAGATGAAGCGCTGGTCGATGGAGTTCCGGAACGCCGACCGGCAGATCGGGCTGATCGAGGACATGCTCCGCCTCTACAAGCCCTTCATCCACGACAACGACTACGTCTACATGACGAAGAACGTTCGAGCGCTCTCGTCGAAGCTCTCGAAGGAAGAGGGCGCGCTCTTCGGCTACGACACCGAAGAGATCGACTGGCGGCGCTACTGGATGGAGATCCACGTGCCCGGCCTCGAGCTCTGGTGCCTGCCGTTGCTCCGCAACGAACGCATCGACGAGGATCCCCCCTTCCCGCGCCCTGAAAGAGCGCGCTCCCAGGCTGAGGCCGGCGCCCCCGAGGCGCGGGTGAAGGGCTCGAGCGCCTCCGCTCGCCGCCAGCAGAGTGCCGGCGCGACCTCGGCCGAGCCGACCCTTCTTCGAGAGGAACCGTGATGAGCATCTTTGTCACCGGTGGTACCGGATTCATCGGCAGCTACGTCGCGGCGCGCCTGCTGCGGCGAAGTGACGAACGCTTGACGCTCCTGGTCCGCGGCGGCAGCCGAAAGGCCGCCGAAGAGAAGATCTGGCGCGCCTTCCAGAATCACATGGACGGCCCCGAGTTCTTCGACGCGCTCGATCGGATCGACATCGCCCTCGGCGACCTCACCGAGCCGCGGCTCGGCTTCGACGACGAGACCTACGATCGCGTGGTCCGCGGGTCTTCGTCGTTCCTGCACATCGCGGCGTCGCTCAACCGCAAGTCGGCCAAGGCCTGCTTCAACCACAACCTCCGTGGCACCCTCGCCGTCATCGAGATGGCGCGCGACGCGCGCGACCATCACGGCCTTCGTCGCTTCGATCACATCTCGACCGCCGCGGTGGCGGGTAAGCGCCACGGCGAAGTGCTGACCGAGGACGAGACCGTCGAGTGGGATCGTTCGGACTACGACCCCTACGCGCGCACCAAGAAGTTCGCCGAGCACATGGTGGACGAGCTCCTGCCCGACGTGACGCGGGTCGTCTACCGGCCGGTGAGCGTCTTCGGTGACGCGCGGCACCCCCGGACCACGGCCTTCGACATGGCGAAGATGCTGGGCATCCTCGCCGGCCTGCCGATCCTTCCGATGGACGGCAACGTGCGCATCGACATCGCGAACGTGGACTGGGTGTCCCGGGTGATCACCAAGGTGTTCCTCACGCCGGAGCCGAAGTACGACGCCTACAGCCTCTCCGCGGGCGAGGCGTCGAACACCGCGCGCGAGATCACGCAGGTGGTGGCGCGAGCGATCGGGCAGCGGCCCGCGCGCTTCGTGCCAGCGCTCGACCAGGGCTTTTCGACGCTCGTCGGCCTCGTCGACCAGTTCCCGGCCCGCAACGCGGTCACCGGCCTGGCGGCGGTGCTCAAGGTGTTCTGGCCATACATGACCTACGACACGGTCTTCGACAACAGCCGCGCGGTCGAGGCGCTGCGCGGGGAGGCGCCGGTGCCCTTCGTCGACTACTGCGTGCCGCTCTACCACTGGGTGCGCGATCACGACTACCAGTACCCCTACAAGCCCTTCCCCGACCGACCGGTCCGGGTTCACGTCCCGACGGAGATCCAGGCGTGAGCGCCCCGACGACCAGCGCGCTGCTCGCGAAGCGGGGTGGTGACGGGCTCTTCGCCAGCGCCCGGCGCTTCGTGAAGAAGGTCGCCGAGTCCACCAAGGACGGCGTCGACTCCGACAAGGTGCTGATGGGCACGATGGCTGGCTTCATCGAGCTCGCCAAGAGTCGCTACGCGCTCGATGCGGGCGCGGTGTGGACGCCCGGGCGGCCGCTCCGGCTCCTGCTCGCTGGCTACACCGGGACGCGCAACACCGGGGCCGACGTGCGCGTGGAGGAGATGATCCGGCAGTTCCGACACGTCTTCGGCGACGACCACGTCGAGCTGTCGATCCTGACCATCGATCCCGAGCTGAGCCGCGGCTACTTCCGCACGGTGAAGCAGCTGACGCTTCCCCAGCTCTATCCGAAGTTCCTCTTCGACACCGTGCACAAGCAGCACGGCGTGATCGCGTGCGAAGGCTCGATGTTCAAGAGCAAGTTCGCCAACGCACTGTCGACGATGATGGTGGGTTCGCTGGGCCTGGCGTCGGCCGAGGGCAAGATCGCCGTCGGGTACGGCGGCGAGGCGGGCAAGATGGACGAGTCCCTCGAGGAGCTGGTCCGCAAGTACTGCCAGGACGCGCTGATCATCGCGCGCAACGCCGAGAGCCGCGAGGTGCTGTCGCGGCTCGGCGTCGCGTCGCGGGCCGGGACCGATACCGCATGGACCTTCGCGCCTGCGCCCGACGCCGTGGGGCAGAAGCTCCTCCGCGACGCGGGATGGGACGGGGAGAAGCCGGTCATCGCGCTCTGCCCGATCAACGCCTTCTGGTGGCCGGTGAAGCCGGACGTGTTGAAGGCGGCGCTGGTCGCCGCCGGAGCGGACGACCCGAGCCACTACAAGTCGGTCTACTTCCACGCGTCGAGCGACGAGATCCGCGACAAGCAGAAGACGTACGTACGGGCGATGGCCGAGGCGGCGCGCCGCTTCGCCGACGAGCACGAGTGCTTCCCGATCGCGGTGGGCATGGAGCAGCTCGACCGGGGCGCCTGCGAGATGCTCGCTGACATCTTCGGCGGGATGCCGGTCTTCGTCTCGGACGAGCACGAGATGTACGAGATGGTCAGCGTGATCCGCCAGGCGAGCGCGATGGTCTCGAGCCGCTATCACGCCATCGTGACATCGATGCCCGGCCTCGTTCCGTCGGCGGGGATCACCATGGACGAGCGGATCCGCAATCTGATGGTGGACCGCGGGACACCGCACCTCGCCCTCGAGGTGGACGACCCGAATCTCGCCGACAAGACCTACGACGTCCTGGTCGAGCTGATCCGCGACGGCGAGACGATGCGCGAGGGCATCGGGCGCTGCGTGGTGAAGAACCTCGAGCGCATGGGCCAGATGGGCATCGACCTGGCCGAGCACGTCAAGACGCACCATCCAGAGTTCCCGTTCCGCGAGGGGATCGGCGCGGGGGGCGACCCGTGGGATCACCTCCCGGCGCTTCCGCCGAACGTGGCGAAGCTGAAGGAGCTCTACGCGTGAGCAAGAAGGACCAGCTCAAGACGCGGATCGCGCGCGCGGTGCTCGACGGGGAGCACGTGCGGTCGGTGGTCGGGCGCGTGCTGAGCGGTGAGGAGCGGCCCTTCTCGGACCCGGCGGCGTTCTCCAAGATGGCGAAGAACGCGCGGCCCGAGGCCTTCGCGGGCGAGGCGATCCGGTGGGAGCACGACGGCGAAGCGCTCCAGGTCACCCTCGACCGGGCGCCGATCAACGAGATCGGAACCGTCATGCTGGGCGAGCTCGAGAAGCTCGCCGGCTACCTCGAGCGCGGGGCCGGTGGCGCGCGGGCGCTCGTCTTCTACAGCGCGCGCGAGAAGGGCTTCAGCGCCGGGGCCGACCTGCGCGAGCTCTACGAAGGCATACAGGAGCGCAAAGCCTCGGGCGTGCCGCTCCTCGCCCAGGCGCACGAGCTCCGGAGCTTCATCGATCGCATCCACCGCGTCTTCGACGTCTTCGACACGGTGCCCATCACCACCATCGCCGCCGTGCACGGCTTCGTCTTCGGCGGCGGCTTCGAGCTGGCGCTGACCTCTGACGTGATCATCGCCGACAAGAGCGCGCGCTTCTGCTTCCCGGAGCTGCGCCTGGGTCTGGTGCCCGGCTTCGGCGGAGTGCCGCGCCTCAATCGCGATCTCGGCAACGCCGTGGTGCGCGACCTCCTGCTGACCGGGCGGAGCCTGCGCGCGACGCGGGCCCACGAGGTGGGCCTCGTCTCTCAGGTGGTGGCGCGGGGCGAAGCGTTGAACGTCGCCATCGAGGTCGCCAAGCAGGCGGCGCGCTTCGACCGCGACACCAGCGCCCTCGCCAAGCCCTTCATCAAGCCGCTGCCGCGCCGCGACCTGGACCGCGAGAAGCGCCTCTTCACTCATCTCTTCGCCTCGCCGGTGGTCGAGGCGGCGCTGAAGAAGTTCGTCGAGTCCGACGACGTGAGGCCGTACCTGCCATGACCGACATCGAGAAAAAGCTCATCGCGCTCGCAGCCAAGCGCTTCGACAAGGACGCGTCGACCCTGGTTGCCGGGGACGACTTCTTCGAGAAGCTGGGGATCGACAGCTACCAGGCGATGGACATGCTCACCGAGCTCGAAGAGGAGTTCGACGTCGAGATTCCGGATTACGAGGTCCAGGGCGTCAACACCTTCGGCGGCCTGGCCGAGATCATCGGGAGGCGGCTGTGAGCGAGACGCACACGATGATCGCGCCCGAGCGCTACGACTCGCTGGGCGAGCTCCTCACCGACGCGCTCCTCACCTACAAGAGCGAGATCGCGCTCGTCGAGGCGAGCCGCAAGAAGGAGAAGTCGGCGTACACGTACAACGACTTCCGGCGCGAAGCGATGAAGGTCGCGCGCCTCCTCGAGGATGCGGGCATCGGCGCCGGCGACCGCGTCGCCATCCTGATGAGCAACCAGCCCCGCTGGCTCATCAGCGCCTACGCCGCCATGTACCGAGGCGCGATCCTCGTCCCTCTCGACTACAAGCTCGAGACCGACGACCAGGCCGCCCTCCTCGCCCACGCCAAGCCCAAGGCCCTCTTCGTCGAGTACCCCCTATGGCGGCGCTTCGGGGACGACGTGGCGTCCGTCCCCCTGGTCGTCGTGAGCGAGGCTCCGGAGAAGGAGACGCTGCCAGAAGGCGCGGTTCGCTACGAAGAGCTGCCGGCGGCGGAGAACGGGCACAGCCCGGGCTTCGTGCCGCGGACCCGCGACGACGTCGCGACCATCGTCTACTCCTCGGGGACCGGCGGGCGGCCGAAGGGGTGCATGCTCACCCACGACAACTACCTGGAGCAGTACCGCTCGCTCGGATCGCTCTTCCCGATGGGCATCGGCGATCGCTACTTCTCGATCCTGCCGACGAATCACGCCATCGACTTCATGGTGGGCTTCGTCGGTCCGCTCTGCGGCGGCGCGGCGATCATTCATCAGCGCTCGCTCCGCCCCGAGTTCATCAACTGGACGATGAAGGAGTACGAGATCACCCACATGGCGGTGGTCCCGCTGATCCTCGAAGCCTTCGAGCGGCGCATCCAGGACAAGCTCGACGAAGCGACGCCCACCAAGCGCGGTCTCTTCGAGGTCCTGTCCTCCTTCAACCAGATCCTCACCGACCGCGCCCCCAACCACGCACTCTCGAGCCGGCTGCTGAAGCCGGTGCACGAGGCCTTCGGCGGCTCGCTGAAGATGCTCTTCTGCGGCGGCGCCTTCACCGACAAGGCGCGGGCGGAATTCTTCTATCGCCTCGGCATCCCGGTGGTGATCGGTTACGGCCTCACCGAAGCCTGCACCGTCGCCACCGTCAACGATCTGATGCCCTTCCGGGGCGACTCCGTCGGCCGCGCGGTGGACGGCGTCGAGATACGCATCGAGGGCGAGAACGACGAGGGCGTCGGGCAGGTGCTCATCCGCGGGCGCACCATCATGAAGGGCTACCTCGACGACGACGAGCAGACCGCGGAGACCATCCGCGACGGCTGGCTCCACACCGGTGACCTCGGCTGGCTCGACGCCAGTGGTCATCTGCACCTCGTCGGGCGATCGAAGAACATGATCGTCACCGCCGGCGGCAAGAACATCTACCCCGAGGACATCGAGCAGAAGCTCGAAGGCCTGCCCTGCGATGAGCTCGCCGTCTTCGCCACCAACTACATCTGGCCCGGCGGCAAGCTCGAAGAAGAGGTGCTGGTCGCGGTCTACCGCGGCGAGGACGAGGACGAGGACGCGCTCCGCCAGGAGCTCAGCGCCCGCAATCACCGTCTCCCCGACTTCAAGCGCGTGGCGGGTCTGGTTCGCTGGGAGGACGAGTTCCCCCGCACGGCCTCGATGAAGCTCAAGCGCGGCGTCCTCGCCGACGCCCTGCGCACGAGCCTCGACAAGAGCGTGGTGAGGCCGCTGAGCTGAGCGATGACGACCTTCTTCACCATCTTCAACCCCGCCGCCGGCGGAGGCCGCGCCCGAAAGAGGTTCGGTGATGCGCGAGCGCGCCTCGAGCGGGGCGGCCTGAAGATGGAGGTGCACAGGACACGCGGGCCGGGACACGCGCGCGAGCTCGCCAAGGACGCGCGCGAGCGCGGCGTCACGCACTTTCTGTCGGTAGGCGGCGACGGCACCAGCTTCGAAGTGGTCGACGGAATCTTCGCCGCAGACCCGAAGAAGGCGAACGGCGCGGGCGCGCCGGTGCTGGGCCTCTTGCCCCTCGGCACCGGCAACTCCTTCCTGCGGGACTTCGACATCGACACCACCGACCTCGCCATCGAGGCGCTGGCGCGCGGGCGCGAGCGGGAGTGCGACGTGATCCGCGCCGAGCACGCGGACGGCATCCTCCACTACATCAACCTGCTCTCCATCGGTTTCACCGCCGACGCAGGCGGGCTCACCAACCGCCGCTTCAAGGGGTTGGGCACGGCAGGCTACGTCCTGGCCACCGTGGTCTGCACGGCGAAGCTCAAGCATCCCGTCTTTCCCATGCGTCTCGACGGAGGGGAGTTGGACGAGCGTCCGGCGGTGCTGCTGTCGTTCTCGAACAGCAAGTTCACTGGCGGCACCATGATGATGGCGCCGTCGGCGGACCCGAGCGACGGCGAGCTCGACGTCATTCGCGTGGGCGACATCGGCCGGGTGAAGCTGCTCAAGACCTTCCCCGAGATCTTCGACGGCAAGCACGTGACCGCCCCCGACGTGGAGCAGACCCGCGCGAGGCGCGTCGAGCTCGAGAACGTGGGCGAGCTGGAATGCATGGTGGATGGAGAAGTGATTCCTTTGAAGCTCGAAGCCCTCGAGGTGGTGCCGGGCGCCCTGAAGGTGATCGCATGAGCGAGCGAAAGAAGAAGAACGCAGCGCCCCCCGCGACCCTCGGCGACAAGGTCGTCTCCGCCGGCCTGTGGGCCGCAGGCGTCTCGTCGATCGTGCCCTGCATGGGGTCGATGATGGCCCTGCAGACCTTCCTGCGCTCCGACCAGATCGAGTGGCTCAACCGGCTCTACGTCCGCGGCCAGGTCGCCCTCACCGGCTCGAAGTGGCGCGCCGTCGTCCACCCCGACGTGGACCCGAATCGGCAGTACGTGTTCGCGTGCAACCACGTGAACCACTTCGACCACTGCACGATGTACGACGCAACGCCCCACTTCAAACAGGGCCTCGAGCTCGCGAAGCACTTCGAATACCCGGTCTACGGCTGGTTCATGAGGCAGCGCGGCACCATCGCGGTCCACCGGGGCGCGAGCCAGACGCGACGCCTCATGGAGGACTTCAAGCGCGAGATCGATGCCGGCCATTCGATCCTCGCCTTCCCCGAAGGACACCGCACTCGCGACGGACGCGTGCGTCCTTTCAAGCGCGGGGTCTTCCACATCGCGCGCGAGCTCGACATCCCGATCGTCCCGGTCGCCGTCACCGGAATGCAACACGTGATGCGCGCCGATTCCTGGATCATCCGACCCGGCAACACGGTGACCGTCTATTGCGAGCAGCCTATTTCGAGCACCGGACCGGAAACCGTCGAGGAGCTCGCGGCGAAGGTGCGCGAGCCCATCGCGCGTCGTGTCGACGCCTACTTCGAAGAATACGAGACCCAACAGGCAGCCGAGAACGGGCGCCGCGCGTGGAGGGGGGCGTGAGCGAGACCAGCACCGAACGCGTCGACGGCCGAAGCCTTCGCGCCGAAGCGCAGCGTGAGACGCGGCGCGCAGAGATCCTGCGAACGGCGGAGACCGTCTTCGCCGCCAAGGGCTATCACGGCACGCGCATCAGCGACATCATCGACGCGGCGGGCATCGCGCGCGGCACTTTCTACCTCTACTTCGAGTCCAAGCAGGCGATCTTCGTCGAGCTCACCGAGGAGCTCCTCGCCGAGCTGCGCAAGACGGTGGTCGGCGTCGACACCACGGATGGCGCCCCTCCCATTCAGGATCAGCTGGTCGAAACGGTCTCGCGCATCGTCCGTTCGGTCACCGAACACAAGGCGCTCACGCGCATCCTGCTGCGCGAGGCGGTCGGCCTCGACGCCGAGGTCGACAAGAAGCTCAGCAGCTTCTACGGGAGCCTTCACGACTTCATCCGCTACTCCCTCGAGAACGGGCAGCGGCTGGGCCTCGTGCGCGACGTCGACGTGGACATCGTCGCGAGCTGCATCCTCGGCTCCATCAAGTATCTGCTCGAGGAGCGCTTGATGCAGGACGGAGAGGCCGATCCCGAGCGCATCGGCCGCGCGGTGCTCGACTACAACCTCCGCGGCGTCCTCGCCTGAACGCCTGCCCGCATCCGTGAGCGAGCTGCCTTCACTGCCCGAAGCGCCCGACGTCTACGCACCCGGCGACGACGCGCAGCTCGGGATCTACCGAACGCCCTTCGCCGAGATCGATCTCGGTGGACGAGGTCTGTCGCGTTACCGGCTCAAGGAGTGGCACTACCTCTCCTTCACCAACGATCGCTTCTTTGTCGCCCTCGGCCTGGTGCAGCTCGGCTACGTGGGGAGCGTCTTCGCCTACGCCGTCGACCGCGCGGGCGACGCACCCACACATGAGTACGGTGTGATCTCGCCGCTCGGCCGGCAGCCGAGCATCGCCGAGAGCTCGGTCCGGGGCACGACCGCGTGGAAGACGCGGGAGGCGGCGGTGTCGATCACCGCCCGCGATGGATGGGACGTGGCGCTGGATCTGCCCGTCGGCGCGCTGCGACTCACCGGCGAAGCGCACATCGAGGCGCAGGAGTCTCTCGCCATGCTGCACCGCCTCGACGCCACGCACGTCGCCTACACCCACAAGGCCGCGGGATGGCCAGCCTCGGGTGCACTCCGGCTCGGCGACGTGCCGATCTCTTTGGAGGGCGCGCTCGCTGCGAGCGATTGGACTCGCTCGCAGGCCCGCCGCGAGACGGTGTGGAACTGGTGCTGCACGAGTGGACGCCTCGCGGATGGGCGTGCCTTCGGGCTCAACCTCTCCGCGCAGGTTTACGACGACGAACGCGGACATTCACGCGAGAACGCCGCGTGGATCGACGGCCGCGTCGTGCCCCTCGGCGGTGTGCGCTTCGACGTGCCCCCACGGCCGAAGGACGAGCCGTGGCGCGTCCGCTCCCTCGAAGGCGACGAGGTCGACCTCGAGATCCATCCAGAGGGCGCGCGCGAGGAGCACATGGGCGTGGGGCCACTGCGCACCGACTTCGTCCAGCCCTACGGTCGCTTCGAAGGCAACGTCCTCGGCCACGATGTGAGCGGCCTCTTCGGCGTCGTCGAAGACCACCACGCGCTGTGGTGACGGCGTTCAGCCGCTGAGGTGCCTCGCTAGGATCGGGCGCAGAAGACGTGGACCGGAATCTCTGGGACCGCGCGAAACACTGGGGTCGTCCGCGTTCCGCGATACCCGTCTGCCGGGCGCGCGCGCGACTCCTCCACGACCTCGTTCGCCGCCGAGCCGAGGACGGTCACCAGATCTCCGTCGCGCACCCGGAGCGCGCCGGCCTCGAAGGGATCGACCGGCTGGCCGCGAAAGTCCAGGAGCCGAAGGCGCGGGCCGATCACCAAGGCGACGCCGCCCGCGTCCCGCACCATGAATCGTCCGGCGTTGCCGCGCGTCGTGACCCAACGCTTGATCGCGGTGCAGTTGCTCTGGCAACCGCACGCCTCGTCTCTGGTCTCGCGCACCAGAAACGCCGCGACCGCATCCCCATGCTCATCGTCGACCGAATCGAGGAGCTCGACGCGGCCTTCGATGCGGATCACACCCTCCGACGCCCCGGCGATGGGGACGGGATGCCCGGCCTCGTCGAGAAGCCGGGAGAGGCGCCGCCGCGCCCTCACCGCCCCGAGGGTCCAGCCAAGGGACTCGAAGGTCGTCCCGATGGCGTCGAGGAGTCCGAGCGTCGCACGCAGGGTGACCCCGTGTGCACCGGAGATGACGCGAACTCGTTTGTTCTGCTGCTCGGCCATGGGAGCTCGTAGAAGGATAGCGCTCCATGGCCTTCCGCAGACCGCTACTCGGCGGCAGCGTGCGTGGCGATGAGCTCACGGAGCCCTCCCACGCGCATGAGGGTGAAGCTGGAGAGCTCCGATGGGCTCAGCTGGACGAGGAGCGGAATGGCGAGCGTCTCGGTCGCCGCGAGGGTGCGGACGAGGAGCGCGTGATGCGCTTCGAGTCGCTCCAGCGCGACGCCTCTGAGCTTTGCGTCGGCCGCCGCGGCCTCCAGGGCGGCGATGACCTCGCTTCGCTGCGCGACGAGCGCCCTCTGGTCCGCGAGGAGCGCGGCGGTCGAAGTGCCCCATCGCCACTCGAGAAACGGCAGGAGCTTCTGCTCCTGGTATTGAAGGTGGCTGTCGACCGAAGGAAGCAGATGCCGGAACGCACGGGCTGCGCGCCCAGGCTCGTCGGTCTCGCGCGTCATCTCCACGACGCGAGCCGACGCATGCTCGAGTCGGTCGTGAGACCTCAGCATGGCCGCTTGCTTGGACCAGTTTCGGTGAGTCGCCCACCGCTGCGTCAGGAGCTCTCGTCCTCTCCGTCCCATGGGGTGTCTCTCGGGCGTGCGCGCTCGGTGCGCAAGCCGCATTTCCCACAACCGGCCTCAGGTACGCTCGCGGGAGGGCTTCGTCCCCCGGACGACCCTCGAGGGCGGAAAGGTCCACGGGCTGAAGGTGCGGTGCACGTCCTCGAAGCCCAGCTCCCGCAAGTCCGCAGCGTACTGCCCGGTGCGGCCGAGGTCCTGAATGGCGACGCGCCCGCCGGGCGCGAGCACACGCGCGACTTCGGCGATCGCACGCCGGCGATCCTCGCGCTTCGGGACGTTGTGGATCGCGAAGCAGGAAACCGCGGCGTCGAAACGACCGTCCTCGAAGGGCATCGCGCACATGTCGCCCGTGACCACCTCGACGCGCTCTTCGACGCCTTCGGCCCGGGCGTTCGTGAGCGTGGCGTTCGCCGCATTGCCGCCCAGGTCGCGCTCCGACCAGATGTCGATGCCGACCGCCCGCCCACCGTCGAGGCGCTTCGCCGCGCCGACGAGCAGAAGACCGCGACCGCACCCGACGTCGAGCACCTGCTCGTGGCCGCGCAGCGCGAGCCCATCGATCAGCGCGTCGCGCGCACGGAGCTTGCCGAAGCGCGAGCTCATCCACATGAGGAGCCCGGTCAGGAAGAAGGAGCCACCCATCCACATCGCCGCGTGTGCCATCCCGATCGCGGGCGCGAGGATCGTCGTCACCGTTCCCGCGAGGCCCAGTGCGCCGCCGCCGAGGACGAAGAACCTGACCAGGCCCGGCGCGTCGAGGCCATAGTCGGGGAGTTGGCTTTGCGTTGAACCCATAGGGGTGCTGGGAGCATCGCAGACTTCGAGGCGATCGGCGATCGTGGCTGGCGCGAGGACGAGGGCCGCGATGCTACAATCCGTCCTCGTGCCGCTCGCCCTACGGATGAAGACGAAGGCATCCGCCTGCTCTCCCGCCACCCTCGAGGCGGTGCTGGGCGCAGCGGGTCTGTTGCTCGGACGTTCGCGCGAAGCCGACGTTCAGATCAGCTCCGGTACCGTCGCGCGTCACCATCTGAAAGTCGTCCCGATTCCGGGGGAGGACGGCGCCGCGCTCGCGCGATGCCTCGAGAGCACGAACGGCACGGCGGTGCGGCGCCGGAACGGCGAGCTCGTCGAGATCCCGCGAGGGGGCGAGCTCCGCTTCGAAACCGGAGAGAGCCTCGTGCTTGCAGGCGAGTTCGAGCTCGTTCTCGTCGAGCGGTGACGGCGTCCGCATTGACTCGTCAGCGACCTTTGCGGATTCTTCGGGGATGAGTCGCGTCATCCTGTTGTGTGTCGGTCTCGCCTTTGCCTGTGCCTGCGGAAGCGAGAGCTCCTCGGAGTACGGCAACGATCCTGCCGGGGAAGAGACCGCCGGAGCCGAGGGCCCCGCGCCCGAGCCGCCTTGTGAGTGCGAGCCCGCATCGGATCCCGCATGCCAGGAGATGTGCGCCGCGCAGGAATCGCTCGGGACGTCCGCGCTGACGAACGAAGAAGACTAGGACTTCGACTCGGACGAATTCCGCTTGCGAGGCGCACGGGCCGAAAGTATACACTGCGTATACTTTCTCGGAGCCGCCACATGTCACTCCCACGCCAGCGTCTACTCGCCCGTTTTTACGACCCTTTTGCCGCCACCGGCCTGCGCGAGGACCTCATCGCACCACAGATGCTTCGGCTCGTCGGTCCTTCGCCGCGTCGCATCCTGCACGTCGGCTGCGGCCGCGGCTGGCTGACCCGTCTCTTCGCGAGCCAGTACCCCGAGTGCGAGGTGATCGGCGTCGACTGTGACGAAGACGTCCTCGCCGGCGCTGTCGATCACACGCCGGAAACCTTCACGAACATCGCGTACGTGCTCGGCCGCGCGGAAGAGCCCCCGGTGGAGGGGCCCTTCGACGCGATCGTGTCGTCGCTCCTGCTCCATCATCTCCCGCGGGCCGCCAAGCGCGCCGCCCTCACCGCGAGCGCACGCCTTCTCGCTCCAAAGGGACGCCTGTTGATCGCGGACTTCGGTCGCCCGCATGACCGCGTGATGCGGAGCATGTTCGTCGTAGTGCAGCTCGCGCACGGCTTCGACGACACGAGCGACAACGTCGAGGGCACCTACCCCGAGCTCATGGCCGGAGCCGGCCTCAGCGCGCCCGCCGAGATCGGACGCTGGCGCTCTCCGCTGGGCAGCGTCGCGCTGTACCAGGCGCACGTGCCCGTCCCGCCCGCGTGACTCCGCTACGCACCCGCTTGCGCGAAGCAGTCGGCGCGACCACCGGCCGCGGCAATGCGCGCGGTCGGATTCTCGCAGCGGCGATCGACGAGTTCGCGGACCGCGGCGTCGCCGCGACCCGCGTGGAGGACATCCTCTTCGCCGGCAACGTGTCGCGCCGAACGTTCTACAAGCACTTCTCCGACAAGAACGCGGTCGTTCATGCGATCTTCGAGGTCGTCACCCGTCATCTCGCCGAGACCTTCGCCTCGGCGGTCGCCCGCACGACCGATCCGATGGACGCGATCGCCGAGGCGCTCGACGGCTTCTTCGAGCTCCATCGCACCGATCGCGACATCGTGCGCTCGCTGGTCGAGGAATCGTTGCGATCCGACAGCCCGCTCTTCGCGATGCGGATGCGGTTCCGTCGCGACATCATGCGCGGGCTCGACGCCCTGTTCACGTCGATCACCGAGCGCCAGCTCGACCCGATGATCCCGCTCGCCCTCGTATCCGCGGTCGAGGGCATCTCACTCGAGCTGCTCGCCGAGACGCCGAGCGAGGACGCGCTGACGCGCGCCCGTTCGGTGATCGCGAGCCTCGTCGCGCTCGTCTGCGCACACCCCGACGAGCTTCCCAGCGCGCCCCCGGATCCGTCTCGCTGAGCCCCGTCAGCTCGGCTTCCGACCGGCCACCGCGTACATCAAGAAGCCACCCCCGAAGACGTGTCGGCCCTCGTCGATGTCGCGCAGGGCGCGCGCCTGGGCCGCGACCTGCAGGTCGAAGAGCGCGTCGTGCTCCGCCTCGCCGCCGCCGCCCGCGAGGTACATGCGCTTCGAGGTCGCGCGGTCGCCCATACGACCCGCGCCGGCCGCCACCGACGCGCGCAGGAGCGCGATCGAGCTCTGCGCCGCCGGGTCGTCGTAGGGCGGCACGATGCGGCCGGTGTTGTCGTTCTTGTAGGAGCGAACGTCTTCGAGCCCGAGCTCCGTGAAGAGGTGGGGGAGCTCCTCACCGATGCTGTCGTCCCCCTGACCCAGCGTCTTCTTCCCGCGAAGGCACGCCTCCTCGAAGGCCAGGAGCTTCGCGGTCTCCTCGAAGGGCGGTCGGGGCAACGCGACCTTGGTCACCAGCGCGTTCACGAGATTGTTCGGCTCGCACGCGAGGAGCACGCCGCCTGGCTTCAACACGCGAAGCATCTCTGCCAGCGCCACGCGCGCGTCGGGTACGTGGATGAGCACCGTCTGACACGTCACCATGTCGAAGGCGTCGTCCTCGAAGGGAAGCGACTCGGCGCTCGCCACTCGATATTCGAAGTCGTGCGGTCGACCCTCCGCGCGTTTCACCGCAGCCTCGAGGAACGCCTCCTCGTGGTCGACGCCCACGATGCGTGCGCCCGGCGAGAGCAGCGTGCCGATGCGCTGCCCCCAATGCCCCGCGCCGCACCCGACATCGAGCAGGCTCCTGACCTCGCTCGCGCGGAGGCGCTTCGCGAGGAGCTCCAAGTAGTCCTGGTTCCACCAAGAGTCGCGCCAATCGCCGTCGAAGCCGGCGAGCTCGGCGTACTTCCCGGCGGACCACCCGAGGTTCTTCTCCGTGGTCATCGCACCTCGATCACTGGGGGCGAACGCTCGTGGGCTCAAGGGGGTTTCGCATCGCTCCTCCCCCGCGCGGGCGATGGGCCGCGTGGAAGGGGCTGTGTAGGCCCGGGCCAAACCGTGCTAAGGCATGCGCCATGCGCGCCGTCACCATCACCCGCTACGGCCGCCCTTCGGTGCTCGAGGTGCGGGAGTCCCCCGACCCCGAGCCCGCCGAGGGCGAGGTTCGTGTTCGCGTCGAGGCCGCCGGCCTCAACTTCGCCGAGGTCTCGGCGCGGCAGGGTCTGTACCCCGACGCACCCAAGCCGCCCTGCGTCGTCGGTTACGAAGGCGCCGGCGTCGTCGATGCGCTGGGACCGGGTGTCGATGGGCCCGCCGTCGGCACCCGCGTCCTCTTCATGAAGAAATTCGGCGCACACGCGAGCGTCATCTGCACGCCCGCGTGGCTGGCGATCCCGATCCCCGACGCGATGAGCTTCGAGGACGCCGCCGCGATCCCGGTCAACTACCTCACCGCGTATCACATGCTCTTCCGCATCGCGCGGATACGCAGCGGCGACCACGTGCTGGTGCACATGGCGGCCGGCGGCGTGGGCACCGCTGCGCTCCAGCTCTGCCGCACCGTTGCCGGGGTGACGACCTACGGGACCTCCTCCGCACGCAAGCACGACTACGTTCGCGGGCACGGCTGCGATCATCCCATCGACTACCGCACCCTCGACTACGCCGAGGAGATCCGCCGCCTCACGGACGGGCGCGGCGTCGACGTGATCCTCGACGCGCTCGGCGGGCCCGACTGGAAGAAGGGCTACGCCCTGCTGGCGAAGGCCGGGATCCTGGTGGCCTTCGGGATGGCGAACGCCGTGAGCGGCGAGCGCAGGCATTGGATCCACGTGATCCGGCAGGTCGTGCAGATCCCGCGCTTCAACCCCATGAAGATGATGAGCGAGAACAAGGCGGTCGCCGGCGTCAACCTGGGACACCTCTGGGATCAGCGCGAGATGCTCCTCGAAGAGATGACGGCTCTCGTCGCGCTCTACGAAGAGGGGAAGATCAAACCGCACATCCACGCCGCGGTCCCCTTCGACCGCACAGGCGAGGCCCACGAAATGCTCGAGGGCGGAAAGAACCTCGGCAAAGTGGTGCTCATCCCTTAGCTCGGAACCGGAATGTCCGTAGGTATGCCGTCGGGGACCGTCCTTGCTCCTCGGCGGGGTGTGACGCGCAGCGAGGCGAGCGCTGTCGAGGCCATCGACTTGGCCAACTGCGCACGACCGCGGACAATCCCCGTCGTGCACGTGGTCATCGGTCTCGCTCTCGCCGCATGGATGGGCGCGTGCAGCGAGCCTCCCCCCGAGACGCCGAGGGTCCCCAAGCGCATGACGAACCCGCCCATTCGTGACGGCGAGATGGTGCGCGCCGACGGAACGGGCCTCGTGCTGGGCGACCTCCCCTTTCGCTTCGTGGGCGCCAACGCCGCGATGATTCATGGCGAGAGCGCCCGCGAGGGGATGCCCGCCCTCCTCGACGCCATGCGCGACGATGGGATCTCCGTGGTCCGGGTGTGGGCGGCCGGAGAGGCGGAGGACGACGGGAAGGAATGGCGCCGCGCCTATGCCTTCAGGCTCGGGCCCGACCTCTGGGTGGAGAGCTCCTTCGCGTACCTCGACGCGCTCCTGGTGGAGGCGCGAAAACGGAACATCCGCGTGATGATCACCTTGCTCAACCGTTGGGGAGACTACGGAGGCCTTCCCCAATACGCCCGCTGGGTCGGTCTCGAGCCGCGGCGCCGCAACCTGCTTCCTTCGGAGCTGGGCCACGTCCTCGCGAACGAGGAAGCGCGTGCACTGTACCGCGACCACGTCCAGCACGTCGTCGGACGGACCAACTCGATCAGCGGCGTGGCCTACCGCGACGACCCGACGATCTTCTCCTGGGAGCTGGCCAACGAGCTGTCCGCGCAGACCTGCGCCACTGACGATGCCCTCTTCGCGTGGATACGCGACATGGCGCGCTTCGTCCGCAGCCTCGACGCGAACCATCTCGTGGGTGCGGGACACATCGGCTACAAGACCGAGCGGTCACGAAGGAGCTGGCGTCGCGTGACTCGTCTGGGCGAGATCGGCTACGCCGACGTCCATTCGTACCCGCACAACGTGTTGGCGATCACCGACGCGGAGGCCCTCGGGAGTTGGATCGATGACCGCGCACACCTCGCGGAGAACGAGTTGGACAAGCCGCTGATCCTCGGAGAGATCGGTTTTCGCCGCGGCGATCGGCTCTTCACGCCGCGCGCGACGTGGTTCGGCCGCGCGCTCGACAGGGCGGACGCCGACGCGCTGTCGGGGCTGATGATCTGGATCTATCGGAGCTGGGACGAAAGGGACGACCCGCAGGGCGTGTGGGCGGAGGGACCGCACGCGGAGGAAACGACGCCAGTGAGGAACACGCTTCGCTGGACCGCCGTGGAATGGGCCGGCACGGCACCCGAGCTCGACAACGCTGTGGTCGCGTCGGCCGACGACGACGCACGGCTCTTTCCCCTGGGCCTCGAGCACCTCCGTCCCTGGACCGAAGGTGAGTGGGAGACGCTCGACCCGCATCGCGGCCGGGTGACCGTCGATCCCTGGGCGCTGGCCGAAGGATGCGCCGCCGGCGATGGACCCGCAGAGGTCAGCTACGTGATCGACGTGCATCGGGAGGATCCACCCTCGCGCGTCGAGGTGGCGCTACGGACGCGTTCCGCCGACGCGCGCGAGACGGATCACGGCGTCGAGGTATGGATCGACGGCGTCATGGTCGGCACCTGGCACGGCCGCCGGCGCTTCGAGAGCGCAGGCGCGGAAGCGATCGCAGAGGCCTTCGCCACCCCGCGCACCTTCCGCTACCTCGAGCTCCGCGCGAGCTCGCCCGCTGGACGCCGCTACCTCGAACGCTTCACCGCCGAGCTGCCGGGCGAGGGCGCACACCGACTCACGCTCACCTGGCCCGACACTGACTGAGCGTGTCAGCAACTGCCGCCGAAGGGCGCGCAGAAGTTGTGTCCCGGGCAGTCGTGGCAGAAGAAGTTCGAACCGCATCCGCCGTTGACACACACCCCGTTCGACGCGCACTGACACTGGCAGAACGCCGGGGGCGCGGCCACGTCGTAGCAGGTGGCTCGACTGTTGTGAATGCTGACGCACTCCGCGTTGGTCGTGCAGCCGCGGCAGGCATAGCCGCCGGTTCCGGTGCCCGCACACGTCCGCCCGATGGAGGAGCAGCTCACGCCGCAGGTGCCGCAGTGGGTGTTGTTGTTACGCGTGTCGATGCAGGAGCCGCTACAGCAGACGTGCCATGAGGTACTGCCACAGTTCGTGCCGTTGGTGACCGTGCGCGAGCAGCTGCGCGTCTCGGTCGAGGACATGCTCTGGCAACTGCCGCCCATGCATGTGAACGTGGTGACCGACCGGCTCTGGGTGCCGCTGGTGTCGCAGCCGCCCGAGAATCCTGCGCATCCGCCCCAGGAGCCGGTGGTGGTGGCACCGCACGTGGTGCCGGTGGTCGTCCGCGTGCAGGTGCCGGATTCGCTCGTCGTCTCCACCGTACAAGTCCCCGAGTTGCATCGGGGCGTCGTCACCGACCGCGTCTGGGTGCCCGTCTCGCTGCACGCATCACTGAAGCCGCCGCACGAACCCCAGGCGCCCGTGGTCGGCGCACCGCAATCCGCGTCCATCGTGCACTCCTCGCAGCTCATGGTGCTCTCGTTGCAGAAGGTCGCGCACCTCGGCTCCGTATCGGAGCACGCGCCGTCGGTCCCACACTTGTCGTTCATCGTGCAGAAGAATCCGTCGTCACAGCTCGCGCCGATGCAGTCGTCGTCGGCACAATCGGTCAGTCCGTCGCAGTCCTCGTCCATCCCGTCGTCGCAGGCGGTCTCGGTGGTCGCGCAGCTGGATCCGGTGTCGACGCCCCCATCGGAGACGCCTCCATCCGTTGGCGCATCTCGACAGAGACAGGCGCCCGCGCGGCAGAGCCTCGCTCCCTCGCACCACACGAGCTCTTCATCACACTGCGCATCACCCTCGCAAGCGACCGGACAGAGCTCGGGGGTGGAGGGCGAGCAGTGCGGATCGACGCAGCGGCCCGCCTGACACTCGGAGAGCTCCGGTGCGCCGGCGGGCGCGGGGCAGACGACGGCCTGGCAACTTCGCGTGAGGAGGACCGTCGCCGCGAAGCTGGTCGTCAGGTCCAGGTCGATCGTGCGGCGGGCGATGAAGCGTCCGGCGGCGTCACGCATGCTCACGCGCACGAAGCGCCGGCCGGCGCCCACGTCCTCGAGCTCGGAGACGCGCACTCCGCGAAAGAAGTCTTCAGAGCCGGTGATGTCGTAGGTCTCCTGGCGTACCTCGCCGTCAGCTGGGCCGGTGAAGGGCGCGCTGGAGATCTCGGTGTCGACCGCGACGAAGTCGAGCCCCGGCACCCAGTCCGAGACGACGTCGACCGTCAGACCGATGGGCGACGTGGAACACGAAGCGAGCACCAGGGCGAGGGCGGGGGCGAGGAGCCGCACTCGACGAAGATAAGGGGCGAAGCCGAAACCGTCGAGTCGGTGGCGGACCTCAGTCTTCGCAGAAGTGCCGTCCGTCGCTCAAACAGTTGTTGTCGGTCATGCCATCCCAGCAACCCTCGCCGACGATCTCGCACTTGCCGACGGGCGGCGGCATGGCCGGAATCCCTGACGACGGGAAAGCGTCGATGTCCGCTTCATAAGTGGTGTAGCGACCGCGATAGAAAGCACGCTCGAACTGGTAGTCGACCTCGGGCGCCCGGTCGTCGCCGTCGTCGGGGCTCAGGCAGTTGGGGTCGACGCAGAAGCGCACCTTGACGTTGAGCATCTGCTCGATCTCGATCGCCCGACGCCTCGAAGCTCCCGACGAAGGTGTTGGGTGTCATCATCGGATCGAGGACGATGCCGGCGATTCTGCGTCTGCTGCCAGTCGGCTCCGAAGTCGACCATCATCCCCGAGCGTGCCTGGAACAACACCTTGTCCCGAAGCTGGCCGGTGGGACCCATCTCGGGAGGGACCGTGACGTTCACCGTGAGCTCGAAGATGGCGTTCTGCGCACACCCCACAGCGAGGAGCGGGAGAAGGGCCATCAGGGTGAGCCGTGTCACGCGCGTCATAGCTTCAGGTTGAACTCCGTGCGCGGGTCGAGCTGGGCGGCGTTCTGCAGCACGACGGCGGTGATGATCACTGCAGCCACGGCGACCACCGCGCCGGCTCCCACCCAGAACCAGGTGTTCTGAAAGATCGACTCCGTCACCGGCTCCATCTCGACCTCGAGCTGCATGTGATCGCCCTGCGCGAGGCGGCCCGACCACGTGTACTCCGAGTAACCCGGGGCCTCCACCTGCAACCGGTGCTCGCCAGGATCGAGCTCGACGTCGAGGGGCCGATCCCCCGCGTCGCCGTGACGTGCCCCGTCCAGGCGGATGGATGGCTCGCCATAGTCCTCGAGGCCGATCAGGCTCAGGATGGCGATCTTTCCCTGTACCTCGTGGCGCAGCACGAGGGCCTGATCGCGGAGCACGTCCTCGACGTCGTCTTGCGCGAGGAGCTGATCGAGCGCGTCCCGCGCATCGATGAAACGACCGACGTTTCGGGAGGTGTACCCGATGCTGTAGAGCGCGGACGCGCGCCCCGACAACGCGTAGCTCTGCTCGAAGAGGCCGATGGCGTCGGCCCAGCGTTCCTCTTCGGCCGCCTGCGCGCCTTCGTTGTAGATGGTGCGGGCCTCCTCCACGTCTTCGGCCGTCGGCTCGCCGGAGGGACCCTGCCAGCGCCGCTGTGCAGCGGCCTGAGAGACGAAACTCCAAGAAAGCGCAACGACTGCAAGGAGTGCGAGGGGCCTGAGTCGCACCGGCGCATTGTACCGCAGCGCCCTCGCGGATGCATGATCGTGTCGAGGAGCGCCGTCTGACCGGTCAGAAAGTCGGAATGCCGCTCATGTTCATCGGCGCGGTCATCATCGCAGCGGCTTGCTCCGCGCGCTCCCGCTCGCGCCTCTCGCGCTCGCGCCGTTCCCGCTCACGGCGGGCGCGGAGGGCGGCTTCGCGACGGCGGGCCGCGGCAGAGGGGATGGAGGTCTCCGGCTCCGTGCCGGCGGCCGTCTCCGAGGCTGTCTCCGTTCCCGTCTCCGTCTCCGTCTCCGAGGTCGTCTCCGTCTCCGAGGTCGTCTTCCGTCTCCGAGGTCGTCTCCGGCTCCGAGGTCGTCTCCGTCTCCGAGGCCGTCTTCCGTCTCCGAGGCCGTCTCCGTCTCCGAGGCCGTCTCCGCCTCCGCCCCCACCACCGTCGGCTCCGCGGCCGGGGTGCTCGGGACGGGCGCATCGTCAGAGTCGCCGAAGCTCAAGGCCACCAGCCCGAAGACCAGCAGCACGATGATGCCGACTCCGCCACCGAGGATCATGGCGAGGGGCGCCTTGCTCCGGCCGGCGTCGGTGACGGGCTGAGCGGCGTCCATCCACTGGCGGGTCGGAGCCTGGTGGATCTCCGAGATCTCCGCCGAGGGATCCGGGACGGTGAGGCTCGCTTCGTCGGGGGCGAGGAGCGTGACCTCGTCCACGACGCGCGCGTCGACGGTCGTCGGGGGGGCGGTGAGCGGCGCCTGAGTGGGGATCTCCGCGATGATGTCGGGGTTGTCGTCGGTGATCTGCTCCGTGTCCTCCGAGGTGAAGGACATCATGACCTCGTGGGTCTTCGGGAGCTTGCCCTCGGCGGTGACCTTGTCGTCCGAAGCGGCGCCCGCCGTCTGGACGATCTCGGAGACCTCGTCCACCGAGTCGTCTTCGAGGATGTGCGTCTCCTCGACGAACTCCGAGACGAAATGCGTCCCCGAGATGGTGCCCTCGATGATCGCCGTCACCTTCGGCACGTCGGCGGGGAGCTTGCCGGAGTTCGCGATGCACTGGCGCATTCGCTCGAGCCGGTCGCCGCCCACCTCCTTCACGAAGCGCCCGATCACACGCGGATTCGGGATGTCGCCGATCGACGCCGCCGCCCTTCTGAGGGACGCGCTGAACGCGGCGGCGCTCGCAAAGCGCTCCTCGGGATCGCGGGCCAGTGCCTGCATGATCGCGTCCGACAGCTCGCGCGGGAGGTCGGGGCGAACCTCGATGGGTCGCGGGATCTCGCAGCGCTTCACCGCTTCGAGCTGATCGAGGGGTGTGCCGCGGAAGAGGCGCCGCCCGGTGACGAGCTCCCAGGCCACGATGCCGAGGGCGAAGATGTCGGAGCGGCGGTCCAGCGGCTTGCCCACCGCCTGCTCGGGGCTGAAATAGGCGAACTTGCCCTTCATCTCACCGACCTGGGTCTCGGTGCGGCGGAGCATGATCGCGTGCGCGATGCCGAAATCGGTGACGCGGGCGCGGCCGTCGGTCCCGATGAGGATGTTCTGCGGGGAGATGTCGCGGTGGACGAGGCTCAAGGGCTGGCCATTGGGGGCGATGGCTTCGTGCGCGTCGTCGAGCCCCTGCGCGGCCTGGACGACGAGCTCGATGGCGATGCCCGGATCGATGTACTGCCGCTTCTCGGCGAGGTGACGCAGCATCTGGCTGATGGTCACCCCGAGGATCAGGTCCATCACGATGTAGAGCGAGTCGTCGTCGGCACGCCCGAGGTCGAGGGTCTGCACGACGTGCGGGCTCGAGATGTTCGCGGCGAGACGCGCCTCGTCGAGGAACATGTCGACGAACTTCTTGTCGCCGGTGAGGTGCGGGAGCATGCGCTTGACGGCGACGAGCTTCTGAAAGCCCGCCTCGCCACGGATGCGTGCGGCATACACCTCGGCCATTCCGCCCAACCCAATCCGGAAGAGCGGCTCGTAGCGGCCAAAGTCGACCACCTCGGCCAAATCCCGCGCCATCGGCTTCGAGTATAGTGGACCCACCTCCGAAGGGCCGCCTTTGAAAGCGACATTGTGGGTTGATGTGCGCGCGCTGACCTTAAGCGCTTATCATGGCCGACAGCGCGCCCGTTGGTAGCATCCCCGCATGCGCGCATGTCTCTTCACGCCCCTCCTTTGTCTTCAGATCATGGCCGCCGGATGCGGTGACGATGGCCGCGTCCGGGACGGATCCATTGGCGGAGACGGGGGCAGCGACGCTTCGATGTCGTCGGACACGGGGGCGAGCGATGCCGCGGCAGACGCCACTTCGGACACGGGCGCGGACACCGGCTCCCCCACCGACGCGAGCTCCGACGCGGCGACGGCGACGGACTCCGGCCTCGACCCCGGCGTCATGGATCGCATCCAGATGACCTGCCAGCACGCCTCGGATTGCGGATCGCTCTCGGGCTCGGTCGATGGCTGCGTCACCAATACCGCCGACACCTACAGCGAGATCATCGCCGTCTGTCCCGGCGACATGGCGACGCTCCTCGCCTACCTCGACTGCTACATCGCTGCCGCCTGCCCCGCCGACATGGACACCGTGTGCCTCGACGAACGCGCCGCGGTCGACGAAGCTCGCACCCGCTGTCTCGGCTCCTGACATCGACGCGGCTCGCGCGTCCGTCTCCTCTGCGCAAGCCCTCTCCATCGCGCTATCCTCGGGGCCGAGGAATCTCGCGCGGTGACTCCTGAACAGATAGGGCGCTACGAAATCCTCGCCCCGCTCGGGCGCGGAGGGATGGGCGAGGTGTTCGCCGCCCGTCTGCGAGGCGAATCGCGTTTTCAGCGCCTCTACGCGATCAAGCGCATCCTCCCGGACTACGCGTCGAACGAGCGCGCGGTGGCGATGTTCTTCGACGAGGCACGCACAGCAGCGTGCATCCACAGCCCGAACGTCGTGCCGGTGCTCGACGTCGGTCGCGACGAGCACGGCGCGCCTTTCATGGTGATGGAGCTGGTGGTCGGAACCGATCTCCATCGCTTCGCGAGTGACGAGCGGCTACCGGTGGATGTGGCCTACACGCTCGTCCTGGACATGGCGCGGGGTCTGCGCGACGCGCACGCGACGGTCGACCCGTTCGGGAAGCCCCTCGACGTCGCCCACCGCGACATCAGCCCGAAGAACGTCCTCGTCGGTGTCGACGGGCGCGCGCGGCTCACGGATTTCGGTCTCGCCAAGGCACGCCGGCGCACGGCGGTGAGCGCGCCAGGGGAGGTGAAGGGAAGCTACTCGTACTTCTCGCCGGAGCACCTCGCCGGTGAGGCTGACGCCCAGAGCGATATCTTCTCGTTGGGTATCATCGCGTGGGAGCTCTTCTGCGGACAGCGGCTCTTCCGCGCGCGCACCCCCACCGCCACCCTCCACCGTGTGCAGGTCACTCCAATCCCGAGGCTGACGGAGCTGGAGCCGGATCTCCCCCTCGACCTCGAAGCGGTCGTTGGCCGCGCGCTCTTCCGCGACCGCGCGAAGCGCTGGCGCAATGCGCCCGAGCTGGTGCGTGCCCTCGAGGAGGTGGAGCTCTCGCCCGTTTCTCCGGAGGAGATCGGTGGCCGCGCTCGCGCCCTCGCCGAAGAGAGCATCTCGCGCCTGCGGGCGCTCGAGCACGCGGGGATCTCCCAGGCCAAGACCCTGCTCGCCGAAGTGGAGACACTCCCCGATAGCCTCGGTCCCGACACGCTGGTCGACGACGACCACGAAGTTCCGACGCGGCGCGACTGACCACAGCTGGGCACGTGTGGCATCCTTCGGTCGATGGCCGACGAGACTGTGCCCCGAGACAGCGCGTGGACCTCGCTCACCCTCCCGAGCCTCGCGATTCGCGTCGTAGAAGGGCCGGACGCCGTCACGGAACGGGTGACCGGCCGCCGTAGCTTCACCGTGGGGACCGGCGAGGACAACGACGTGGTGCTCACCGACCGGTCGGTATCGCGTCACCACCTCTCGTTCGAGGCGGGACCGGACAGCATCGTCGTTCGCGACCTCGACTCGACCAACGGCACGACGATGGACGGCGTGCGCATCGTCGTCGCCATCGCCGAACCGGGCAGGCGACTGCGCATCGGCGCGACGACCCTGGAGCTCGCCGCGGCGCACAGCCCACTGTCCATTCCCCTCTCCGACCGCGATCGCTTCGGCGGGCTCGTGGGCAAGAGCGTCGCCATGCGCGAGCTCTACGCCGTGCTGGAGCGCGGGGCCGAGTCCGACGCATCGGTGCTCCTCTCTGGAGAGACGGGGACTGGCAAGGAGTTGGCGGCCGAGGCGATCCACGAGGCCTCTCCCCGCCGAGACGGGCCCTTCGTAGTCGTGGACTGCGGGGCGATTCCTCCGGCGCTCTTCGAGTCCGAGCTCTTCGGTCATGTGCGCGGTGCATTCACGGGCGCGGTCCGCGATCAGAAGGGCCTGCTCGTCGAGGCGCACGGCGGCACGATCTTCCTCGACGAGATAGGCGAGCTACCACCGGAGGCACAGCCCAAGCTCCTCCGTGCCCTCGAGCGGCGCACAGTGCGACCTGTCGGCGCGACCAAACCCGTGTCGATCGACGTCCGCGTGGTGGCCGCGACCCACCGCGACCTCTCCGCCGAAGTCAATCGAGGTGGCTTCCGCGAAGATCTGTACTTCCGCCTGGCTGTTCTACGCATCCAGCTGCCGCCCCTGCGTGACCGCATGAGCGACCTCCCCGAGCTCGTCCGTCTATTCGTCGAACGCATCGCGCCCGAGCAGGTGGGCGAATGCGACGCCATCGTTCGAGCACTCCGGCATCGCTCATTTCCAGGAAACGTGCGCGAGCTCAGGAACGCCGTGGAGGAGCTCCTGGTTCTCGGCGGGCTGGGCCTCGGCCATGGTCTGCCGGGCCCCGCGACCGACTTGTCCGGCGGCTTTCCCGACCAGCTCTTCGACCTGTCCTACAAGGAGGCGAGCGACGCCGCGCTCGCGCTCTTCCAGCGCGGTTACGTCGCGCGCTTGCTCGAGAAGAACGAGGGCAACGTGAGCCGGGCTGCGCGGGACGCCGACATGAGCCGGCGGTACCTCCAGACGCTGATCCAGCGACTGGACATCGACGCGAGCGACGGTTGAGCGCGCCGACGCGGAGCTGGGGCCGTGGGCGCTACGAAGCCATCGAAGAGCTCGGCGCGGGGGGGATGGGCCGTGTCTTCTGCGTGAAAGTCACCGCCACTGGCGGTCGCGCGGCGCTCAAAGAGCTGTCGCCGACGCTGGCGAAGAGCGCCGTTCAGCTCGAGCGCTTCCGCCGCGAGGCGACGGCGATGGGCGCGATCGAGCACCCCCACCTCACGCGTTGTTTCGACTTCGCGATCGAGGAGGACGGCACCGCCTTCCTGGTGATGGAGCTCCTCGAAGGGAGGCCCCTGTCTCAGATCGTGAAAGAGGACGGCCCCCTCGACGGCCCACGCGGGGCGCGCCTCGGAGCGCAGGTGGCGTCGGCCCTCTCAGCGGCGCACGAGAAAGGGGTCGTCCATCGCGACGTCAAGCCATCGAATGTGGTCGTGGTCACCGGCTACGACGGCAAGGAGATCGCCAAGCTCGTCGACTTCGGCGTGGCTTCGATCAAGGAGTCGCCGGCGTACCAGCGCTTGACCTCCACGGGTCAGGTCCTCGGCACGCCGAACTACATGGCGCCCGAGCAGCTCACCGGTGATCGCATCGACGAGCGCACCGATGTCTACGCGCTCGGCGCGCTGCTCTATGGCGTGCTCGCGGCGCGTCACCCCTACCCGGGTCACACCCTGGCGGAGGTGGTTGGCCCTTTGATGGCGGGGGATCGGCCCCCCTTGCCGGTGCTGCGCCCCGAGCTCGGCGCGCTCGGGCAAGTGGTCGAGCGTGCGATGGCGCTCGAGCCCGAAGCGCGTTTTCAGTCGGCGGCGGAGCTCGGCAAGGCGCTGGAACGGTTGGCAGCCCCGAGCGCGCCGCCGGTCTCCGCCACTTCACCGCAGGAGCCGAGCGAGCCATCCACTCGAGCCACGCCCACCGAGACACGGCCGACGGAGTCAGCGAAGAGGCCCGGCGCCGAAGGGAGCACCCGTCCTCGATCACGACGAATGCTCGGCCTCTTGTTGGGTGGGGTGGTGGTCGGGGCGGTGCTGGTCGTCAGTGTGGTCACCGCCTACGACCCCGGCGCGACGCCGATCCAGGGCGTGGGCGCCCCCCCGATGATCGAGCCGGTTCCGGTCGACGTCGCCGCACCCCGGGAGGAGAGCGCCCCAACTGTGCCGGAGAGCTCCATGCTCCCGGAGCCGGACCCGCCTCGGCAGACCCGCCGACGCGGAACGCATGACCGCGACCCGAGCATGACGCGTCCGCCTCCGGCGCCTGGGCCGGTGACGGTCCGCGCCACTCCGCTCGAGCACGAGGGCGACTTCGCTCTCGTGCGCGAGGCCGTCGCCTCCCATCGGAATGCTTTCGCCACTTGCTGGAGGAACGCCGGCGGACCCCTCGAGCGCTATCGGGTCTCCTATGATGTCGAGCGTTGGCCGGGGATCTCCCATGGAAAAGACTTAGCGGTCACGCCGTTCCCGGGGGAGACCGCTTACGCCTGCATCCTCGCTCTGATCCGACTCGACGACGGACCAGAGGCGCGCTTTGACGGATCATTCACACTCGAAATAACGGCGGCCGAATAGCGGGGCGTCGCTGCGAACGGGCGACGAGCGCACCGTCAGAGCGCTTCCATCAGCCAGTCGATGAAGCGCGCGTAGCCGAGGTGTCCGTCGCCGTTGAGGTCACCGCTGGTCTGGTAGATCAGCGTGTCGCCGGCGATGCGGATGCGATCACGTGGTCCGTCGATGAAGCCGACGCGGACGGTGTGAATCCTCGACCGAAGGGCGGACTTCTCCGTTTGCCCGCGCCGGCAGACGGCGCTCATGGCGCGGGCCAGGTCGACGAAGCGACCGCGGGTGCCGGGGTGGAGGCCGTCCTCGGTGCCGCGCACCAGATTGCCTCGAAAGGACTCGGCGTCGATCTCGATCTTCATCGGCATCTCGCAGTACCGCGCCATGGGCGCGAGGTGGAACTCCAGTCCCTCCCACATCGCTTCGATGGCTGCGCGGTCCGCGAGAGACCACCGCGGTGGATTGAAGGGCACGACCTCGACCACCACTTCGGTGGAGCCGGCAGTGGGTGCGGTGATCTGCACTTCGAAGGTGGCGGATTGCGCCGACGCCGAAGGGGACCAAGCGAAGAGCGCCGCGAGAGCGACGAGGACAGGCGGGACCATACGTTTCATTGCAAACCTCCTCCGTCGGGTCAGAGCAAGCGATGAACCAGTCGCGAAAAGACTCGTTCGCCGGAGGTTCACGCGCGCGTTGCGCTCTGACGAGCGCACCACCCCTCGTCGCAGGTGCGCTCGTCAGAGCGCAGGTTGATAAACGCGGGGTCGCTTCGCAGTTCGTCTCAGGCCCGAACCCGCGCCGACATGGCACCTGGCGCGCCGATTGCTCAGTCGAGCTCGACAGGAGGTTCGATGGAAAAGCAAACGAAGATCTTGAGCGGTTTGGTTCTGGTGACTGTGGCGGCCGGCTGCGCGGTCGGCGGGTCGGGCGGCATGGAGAGCCAGTTGTCCAGCGCCGAGCGCACGCAGCTGCACGCGCTCGGTATCGAAGCGCTGCACGCGGAGGACGAAATGGTGCGCCTCTTCAACGCCGCCGGTGAGGACGTCGGCGTGGTGAGGTTCGACGAAGAGGGCTACGCCGTCGGGAGCCACTCCTGAACTGCGTCAGTACATCGACGTGGGCTCTCGGAGGGTGCTCACGATGCTACTCCTACCTTCCTGGGATGTGGACGTACGGGAAAACGTCGGTTACCCAAAGCTGCTCCGAGGGAAGCACCTACTCCACATGCTCGGAGACGGTGTGCAGTGACTACGCAATCCACATCAATACTGGAACCGAGTCCTGAAGGGTCTTCGAGGGCGATCCTCAGATGAGGATCACCCCGCCCTCGGGCGGGACCAGGATGTAGACGTTACGCGAGTCCAGGTCGGCGACGCCGTTACCCACGACGATGATGCGTGCCTGGAAGATCTCGGTGACGGTGGCCGGCGGGCGGAAGTCGTTGTGGAAGTCGATGTTGAAGTCCACGAAGGTGCCGGGGATCACGCCGTAGAAGGTGGTGTCGTCCTTGCTGTCGTAGCCGACGCCCGGGGCACCGTCGCGATAGCCCTCGTCGGGCGTGATCGACTTGATGAAGCCCGTCGCGTCCACGTCGTCCGGATTACCCGGGACGTTCTCGGTGCGGGTGGTGACGTCCTGCGGCGTCCCGCTCGTGAGCTCGACCACCGCGTCGACCACCGCCGAGTCGAGCCCGGTGCCGCCGGTGCTGATGGAGAAGACCAGCGGCGTTCCGTCCGCGCGCACGGTGCCGGTGTCCAGCGCGATCTGCGTGTAGTTCGAGGGAGGCGAGCCGAAGCTGTTGACGATCGGGATGACGCGCGCGCCGATGCGGTTCAGCTCGGCGACGGCCTCCTCGTAACTGGGGGCCGGAAAGGGATAGGGCGCCGAGCCGCCTGGGCCGTTGTGCCACTGGTAATCGCCGAAGAGGAGGATGATCGGGAGCGCGCCCGGCCGGAAGCAGGGATAGCCGAAGCGCGAGCCCATCTCGTCGGGGATCGAGGGACAGCTCTGGTCCGGGATGGAGCCCGAGTAGCCGCTGTAGTCCCAGGAGACGCCCGTGCCGGTCGCCGTCACCCACAGCGCCGGGCCCGTCGCCTCCTCGCCGTCGTTGCCGCCGTGGCAGGGCAGACCCGTCACCGCTTCGAGGATGTCGGGTGTGCCGTTGGGAGAGCCGGTGATCATGCCGATGTCCATCACCGAGGCGTCGTCCGGACACTCCGCGGTGGTCGGGCCGCTGGCCAGTGACCACCCGCCGAGGTCCTGCTCGGGCGGCGCGATCTCGCGGAGCAGATAGAACGGAAGGTCACGCCACGACGAGGTCGGTTCCCAGCCGTAGGGCGGCACGCCGTAGTCGTCGTACCCACCGGCGCCGAACTGAACGTTCTCGATGGCGCCTTCGATGCCCGGGATGATCGTGTCGATCAGGCCGGTGATGATGTTCTCGCGCACGCCGCGCATCGAGCCGGTCATGTCGGCGAGGAAGAAGACGTCGGCCACCGCGATGTTGGTGCCGAAGCGCAGCGTGCGCTCCTGGTGGTCGCCCTCGTAGGGAAGCACGACGAAGAAGTCCGTGTCGGGGATGCCCGAAGACGCATCGGAAGGATCGGTGCCGGCGACGTTCTCGGCGAGATCGGAGAAGCCGTCGCCGTCGGAATCCGCATTCAGCGGATCGGTGCCCAGCATCTGCTCGGCACCGTCACTGAGGCCGTCGTTGTCGCTGTCGGTGTCGACGTAGTCGGGCGTTCCGTCGGCGTCCGTGTCCCTCGGCGAGCACGGATTGCTCGAGCCGGCCTCGACGGAGTCGGGGATCCCGTCACCGTCCGAGTCGTCGTCGGCCGACGAGACGATCCCGTCCATGTCGGGATCGCTGTCGCCCTCGATGGAATCGGCGATGCCGTCTCCGTCGGTGTCGACGCCGTCACAACCGCCGACCCCGTCCGAGCTCGAGCCGTCGGTCCCGCCATCTCCGGTGACGCGGGTGCGCCCCGTATCACTACAACCGAGCACCAGCATCGCCAGCGCCGCCCAAAGTCCCACCAACACCGAGCCACGCATGGTCAGCCTCCCAAACCCACGGAACGAATTTATGGGAAGCCGAAGCGCAGCGCAAATGTGGGGGTCAGTAGTCGAGGAGCCACGCCGCGATCAGCGGGAAGACGATGGTGGCGTCCGACTCGATCACGAAGCGCGGGGTGTCGACGTCCACCTTGCCCCAGGTGATCTTCTCGTTCGGGACCGCGCCGCTGTAGGAGCCATACGAGGTGGTCGAGTCACTGATCTGGCAGAAGTAGCCCCAGTAGCGGACTTCGCGCTGGAGGTCCTGATGGATCAGCGGCACCACGCAGATCGGGAAGTCGCCGGCAATGCCGCCGCCGATCTGGAAGAAGCCGATGGACGACTTCTCCTGGTTGGCGCCGTACCAGTCGATGAGGTCGCCCATCGCCTCGGTGCCCGACTTCACCACCGGGAAGTCGAAGGCCTTCTTCGACTTCACGTTCGCGACGAACATGTTGCCGAGCGTCGAGTCCTCCCAGCCGGGCGTCCAGATCGGCAGGTTCGCTTCGGCCGCCGCCATGAGCCAGGAGTTCTTCGGATCGATCTCGTACTCGCCCTCGAGGCGCTTGCTCTTCAGGAGCTGGTACATGTACTCGTGCGGGAAGTAGCGCTCACCCTTTTCGGCGGCCGCGGTCCACAGCTCGATCATGTGCCGCTCGATCTTCCGCATCGCCTCCTCTTCGGGGATGCAGGTGTCGGTGACGCGGTTCATCCCGCGGTCGCGAAGCTCGCGCTCTTGCTCCGGCGTCAGGTCGCGGTAATGGGGCACGCGCGCGTAGCTCTCGTGCGCGACGAGATTGAAGACGTCCTCCTCGAGGTTCGCGCCGGTCACGCAGAGGGCGTGGACCTTGTCCTTCCGGATGAGCTCGGCGATGACCGTGCCCATCTCGGCGGTGCTCATGGCCCCGGCCAGGGTCAGCAGCATCTTGCCGCCACTGTCGAGATGCGCCTCCCAGGCCTCTACCGCATCGACGATGACCGCAGCGTTGAAGTGCCGGAAATGGCGGCGAATGAATTGCTTCACGTCTCCCATCGGGGGCGTCTTGCCCCAAGGCTGGCGCCAGGGCAAGCGCGCATTTTGGCGGAGCGTCCCTCCCCGTCTACCCTAATGCCCATGCGCTTTCATTCTGCCTCTCTGGCCCTGCTCCTTCCCTTGGCCCTGGTCGCTTGCGGCGACGACTCGCCGATGCTGAGCGACACCGGCGTCGTCGACACCGGCGCCCCGGACACCGGCACCCCCGACACCGGCACCGCAGACACCGGTACGACGGATACCGGCACCACGGACACGGGGACGGTGGACACGGGACCGCCGACCTGCACCCCGGTCGCGAGCGGCATCACCTTCCCGACGGAAGAGTGGAACGCCGAGGTGGTGGCCGAGGGGTCCGAGCTCGTGGAACCGGTGAGCGTGAGCTGGAACGCCTCCGGCCTGATGCTGATCACCAACAGCGCCAGCTGGATCGGCGCCAGCACCGACGCGGGCAACATCATCCAGAACGACTCGGGCACCTCGAGTGTCTTCGCGACGGACCCGCTCTTCCAGGGACCGGGCTTCGCGGTCTGGAACACCGGCGCGGCGGGCGGCTTCGAGGAGGGCCTCTATGTCGCCATCGAAGACGCGAGCGCCGCAGGAGGCAACGACGGCATCCTCGAGGTAGCGGCGGACGGATCCACGGTCACGGTGCTCTCGGGTGAGCTCGCCGATCCGGGCGAGGTCGAGAACGGCCCGGGTGGGGACTTCGGCGACGACCTCTTCGTCACCTCGCGGGAACGCTACGACACCAGCGCCCCCAACCCGCGCGAGGTCTACACCGTGGCCTCCGACGGCACCACGACGCGCTACGCGATCATGGACGGCTCGAGCACCGTCACCGGCGCATGGGCGCTCGAGTTCGGGCCCGGCGGCGACCTCGGCTCCGACCTCTACCTCGGGACGATCGAGGATCCCGGCTTCAGCCCGGGCAGCATGGACGCCATCTACCGCGTCCGCGCGAGCGATGGAGAGGCGAGCGTCTTCGCGGCGAGCATCCGTCCCCTCGCGATGGCCGCACCCGCGCCGGGTGGAGACTTCGGCGCATACCTCTACGTCGTGACCAGCGACGAGATCCTCCGCGTCGATCGCACCGGCTCGCCGGAGACCTTCGCGACCGGGATCATGTCGAGCGCCGGCCTCCGCTTCGGCAGCGACGGCGCCCTCTACCTGGCCCAGCCCGGCGCAGCTCGGGTGATCCGCATCACTCCCTGTGGGACGTGAGATGCCTTTTCGCCGCCGCTTTGGCATGATCGACGGATGACTTACCAAGGGGTCGGCGCCGGGCTGCTCTTCGCGCTCATCGCAAGCTCCGCGAGCGCGCAGGAAGCCGAGGTGGACGACGAAGCCGTGTCCGCCGACGAGGCGGCGCCCGACGACTCCGGCGACGACGAGGCTCGTATCCACTTCGAAGCGGGTCGACTGCACTTCGAGGCAGGCCGCTACGAGGAGGCGCTCACCGAGTTTCTCCGAGCGTACGAATCCAGTCACAGGTTCGAGCTCCTCTACAACATCGGGCTCACCCAGGAGCGGCTCGGGAGCTACGGCGAGGCCGCGGACTCCCTCGAAGAGTTCAACCAGTCTCAGGCAGAGCCAGACGCGACGCTCACCGAGCGCGTCGCGAACCTGCGGCTACGCGCCGAGGAGCGTGCGCAACGCCCGGAGGAAACGCAGGAGCCCGATGAACATCAGGTCAGTCCGCCCGAAGCGCCGGCCGACACCGGCGGCGGCGTTCCGATGGGCGCGATCGTCTCGTACATCGCTGCGGGCGTGGGCCTCGCGACCTTCGGCGTCTTCGGCTCCCTCGCCCTCGCGGAGGACTCGAACCTCGCCGGGACGTGCGGCGCCGACATGGGGCGCACGTGCACCGAGAACGACGTCTCCAACTTGAAGACCTTCTCGCTCGTCGCCGACATCGGCCTCGGAGTCGCCGCGCTCGGCGCCATCGTCGGCACCGTGTTCCTTCTGATCGGCGGCGACGATGATGACGACGGGGTGGCGGTCGCCCCAGCGCTCGGGCCGAACGTCGTCGGGCTCAGCGCAAGGGGTACGTTCTGATGCGCCAAGCGATGGTAGCGATGGGATTGGCGCTCGCGCTGGGCGGCTGCTCGCTGGTGTTGGATCCCGGACGGCACATGGGCGACGCGGCGATGGATTCTGCAACCCCGGACGCAGACGCCGACGTCCCCACTCTCGACGTGAACAACGTCTGCTCGGCGATGGCGTCCGTCTTCTGCGAAGGCCGGAGCCACTGCTGCTCGATGGGTGCGCCTTCTAACTGCGTGGCGGAAGCCACCGACAAGTGCGAGCGCTGGCTCGGGCCGGTTCTCTTGGAACCGAATACCCACTACAACCCCGAACGCGGGGCAGAGCTCCTGGAGAGAGCGCGCGCCGCCGCCGCGGAGGATTCCTGCAGCGATGACATCATCGCACTCGTGGCCGAACGAGATGGGCTGATCAGCGCCATGGATGGCACCTTCGGCGACGGTGAGGCGTGCGAGGCGAACACGGGAGACCTGCTCATCGACGCCGTAGCGCGCTTGTTCACATGCACCGAGGGCTACGGCTGCCGGAACGAGATGTCGGGGTGGGTCTGTCGTCCGCTCAGCGGAATGAACGAGGACTGCAGCAAGGACTTCGAGTGCCAACAGGCGTTGTACTGCGGCGAGCTCACGAACCAGTGCGTCGAGCGTCGAGACATCACCTCTGGCTGCGATCGGGCCTGGCAATGCCAATCGCTGTACTGCGACATGACCGACATGACCTGCGCCGACCCCGATCAGGACACCGTCTGGTGCGCGGACCCCTTCGACATCCTGCCGATGCCGACGACGACCGGGATGTAGTTCCCTGTAGGCGCGGGGTGCGGTGCGCTCCGCGCGCACTTCCGCTAAGATCGAGGGGTGCGAACGGGGGTGTCGGCGCTGCTCTTGGCCATCGCTCTCAGCGCGGGAGGCTGCGGCGGTGACGACGTCTCCGATGCCTCCGTCGACGCTTCCCCAGACGGCACCACCGACGGCGGGGTGACAAGCGTCACGCCTCCCACGCCTCCCACCCTTCCCATCTTCACGCCCTGCCCCGAAGGCTGGAACGAGATCGAAGCGGACGGGATCGCCGTCTGCGAGCCCTGGCCGTCGACCGGCCGCGGCTCCTGCGCGGAGCACGAAGCGCACTTTCCCGGCCGTCCGGGATGCGAGCGGATCGGAACCGAGTGCCCAACCGCCGGCGCGTTTTCGCCCGACGTCCCCGCCGACGCGGCGGTGCTCTACGTCCGCGCGGGTGAGACCGCGGGCGACGGGAGTATCGACGCGCCTTTCGGCACCATCACCGAAGCGCTCAGCGCCGCTTCCTCGGGGACGACGCTCGCGCTCGCCGCGGGCACCTACGACGAAGCAATCGAGCTCGGCGACGGCATCGCCCTGCTCGGCGCGTGCGCGGAGTCGACGCACCTCGTCTCCACCACCGTCACCGCGCCCGACCCCGTCGTGCGCATCGTCGGCGGCGACGCCCGCATCGAGAACGTGACCATCGGACCGGCGGGGGGACTCGGGATCAAGGCGAGCGGCGTGGGGCCCGACGTCACCCTCCGCGACGTCATCGTCCGCGACGCCACCTCGGTGGGCGTCTTGATCGAAGAGGACGCGACCATGGACGCGGAGCGGCTCGTCATCCGGCGCACCTCGCCGCTCTCGAGCGGACTCTTCGGGCGAGGACTCGACATCGAGGATCGGTCCGTCGCCAACGTCCGCTGGCTCTCGAGCGAGGACAACCACGAGTGGGGCGTGGTGTCGCTTCGCGCAGACGCCACGGTCACCGATGCGGTGTCGACCGGAACGCTGCCCAACGATTGCGGCGGCGGTCCGGGCTTCGGGGCGGCTGACGGCAAGCTGGTCCTCCAGCGCGTGGTGTCGGAAGACAACACGGAGGTCGGCATCCTGATCGACTCCGCCGGCGGCGACCTGACGGCCGAGGACTGCGTGGTCCGTCGCACCGCCGTGAACTCCGAGCGCGTCGGAGGGCGCGCACTGAACATCCAGGACGACGCCGCCGTCGTCTGCCGACGCTGTCGGCTCCAGCATTCGACGGAGATCGCCATCTTGAACAGCGGCGGGACGGCAACGTTCGAAGATCTGATGATCACCGACGTCGACACCCGCCAAAGCGACAATCAGGTCGGGCGCGGCATCTCCGTCCGAGACGGTGCCACGGCCGATGTCACGCGCGCCCTCATCCGGCGGGTGCACAGCGAAGGCATCCTGGTGTTGCGCGACTCGACCCTGAACGCGAGCGACGTCGACATCCGTGACGTGGATCTCGTCTCCGGCTTCTTCGGGCGCGCCATGATGGTGCTCAGCGGTTCCACGGTAACCATGACGCGGTGGGAGGTAGCCAACCTGCCCGAGGCCGGCTTCCTCTTTCAGGATCCTCGCACCACCGTGACCATCGAGGATCTGCTGGTCCACGACGTCCACTCGCGAGACATCGACGGACGCATGGGACGCGGGATCAACGTGCAATTCGGGGCCTCGGTGGACGGGGAGCGGATCGCGATTCGCGACGTTCGCGACGTGGGGCTCTCCGTCTTGAGCCCACAAACCCACGTGAGCCTCTCCGAGATCGAGATCGGGCCGGTTCACTCGGTCGCGTGTGGCGACGGGAGCTGCAGCGACGACCCGGCAGGACATGGGCTGGGGGTCTACGAGGGCGGCAACGCCCACCTGTCCCACTTCGAGATCACCAGCGCGGACTTCTGCGGGGTACACGTCGGCCAAGAGTCCTCGGCCTCGATCGACGACGGCGTCGTCCGTGACTCCACCATCGGTGCTTGCGTTCAGAGCGAAGCGCAGGATCTCGCGGACCTGTCGCGCACGGTCCAGTACCTCGACAACGGCGACGGGCTGGTGACCACCGACCTTCCGGTCCCGGAGCCGCTCCAGGACATGAACGACACCGGCGCGATGTAGCGGCTCAGAAGTGCTCCTGGCGGAAGGGCATCCCGTGCTCTTCCGCCGCGCGGCGCACCTTGTTGGCCAGGCCGTCGGGACCGCAGAAGAAGACGTGAGGGATGTCCGGCGCGTGCTCGCGGGCGAAGGCGGCCATCAATTCGGACCAAGGGGGCGCGCCGAGCGTGGTGCGGCTCTTCAGGCCCGTCATCAGATCCTTGCGTGTCCGCGCGTAGAGCAGGTCCATCGCGATGCGGAGCACCGTGCTCTTGATGTCGCGCTCGCCGGCGTCCATGTAGACCGAGAAGTCGAAGCGGTTGGGGTACTCGGCCTCGATTTCCGCGAGGAGCTCGGCGAACCAGCCGAAGGCCTGATGGTCTCGGCACACCCAGACGAAGTGGATGCGCTCTGGGACCACTCCGTCGCCACGCCTCAGACGCTCCAGAATGCTCGCCAGAACGCTGGCGAAAGGAGTGACGCCGATACCGGCAGCGACGAGCACCGGACGCTGGCAACGGAAGATGTGCGTGCTCGGCGTTCCATAAGGTCCGTCTACGAAGGCCGAAAGCGTCGGCGCATGGTCGACGACCTCTCGCTCCTCGGCGAGCTCGCGGAGCGCCCCCGTCCAGTTGCCGACGTTGCGCACGTGCACCGTCAGGCGCTCCTGGTTCTCGGGCGCGCTGCTCAGCGTGAAGGGGTGCCACTCCATGTGGGCGAGCTCGGGGATGCGCAAGAAGACGTAGTCACCGGCCTCGTACTCGAAGCCATCGGGCCGAGCGAGATCGATGCGCGTGGCGCGCGCGGGCAGCGGGGTGAGCGCCTCGACGCGCGTCGCGCGGATTCGCCGCGCGAAGTACTTGTCGATCACGTAGCCGACGAGCGGCGCCGCGACCCAGATCCAGGTGACGGGGCCGTGGAGCAGGATGAAGACGAACCAGAGCGGCCAGAGTCGATGCACCGCGTAGAAGAGCTCGAAGCGGTGCGTGCGGCGGACCCCGTCGCGCGCGAAGATCGCGAGCAGCACGTGGACGAAGAGGAGGCCCAGGCCGGTGAGTCCGGCCATGGTCATCAAGCCGGCGTAGAGACCGGTGGGTCCGGTGAGCCAGTTGGTGAAGTGGGCCGCGGTGTGGGCGAGGCCGAACACCAGAGCCGCGTTGCCCACCAGGCGGTGGAAGCCGACGTGGTCGTCGATGAGCACGCGCCCCACCTCGGTTCGCCCCAGCCAGGTGAGGAAGCGCCGCATCATCGGGATGAGGATCAGGGCCGCGTTCAGGTTGAGGGTGGCGCCGAAGCCGCGCGCGATCTGCACGTAGATGTTGGCGCCCGCGGCCTGGTAGACGACCACCGCCCGGGCGAAGAGGGCGGCGTTCACGGCGAGCCAGACCAACACCAACAGGGCGTAGGTGACGTTCGCCGAGAGCCGCGGCAGCGGGCGACGACGGCGCAGGGTGGTGATCGAAGGGCTCGGGCCGAGACCCAGCCAGCGGAGGTCACCCAGGGTCATGTGCTCTACCACACCCGGATAGAGCCCGATGGACTTCTCGAACTCTTCGAAGGTGATGAGCCCGTCGCCGTTCTCGTCGGCGTGCGCGAAGACCGCTTCGCAGAGATCGGTCACCTGCTCAGGGCCGAAGGCGAGGCGGTTCTCGGCGAGGCTGATCCAGAGCATGCGCTCGAGCTCTTCGTGATCGATGGCGCCATCGCCGTTCGCGTCGTGCACGCGGAAGGCGAAGCGGAGCTTGTCCTCGGGCGTCCCGTCCATCAGCGCTTCGATGCGCTCGATCAGACGCTCGCGGGTCAGCCGATCGCGGCGGTCGGCGCCGAGCGCGGCGAGGATGCGCCGGGCGAGGTAGAGCGAGGCGAGGCCGAGGCGCCTCTGGAGCTCGTCGGCGTCGACGACGTCGCCGGAGCTGCCTCCCTCGGGGACGACGCTCACGCGTTCGAGGAGCGCGAGATTTTCCGCCGAACGCCTGGACGCTTCAGCCATCCGCCTCGCGGCGAGGGGGACGCGCGGGGAGCCGGCCGGTCCTCCGCCGTGCGGCCAACCGCGCGACGTCACGCGCCATGTCGAGCGCGTCGCGGGTGAGCTGCACCGAGGAGGGCGCCATGTGGATCATGCTGACGGGCAGGCGCTCGACCCGGAGCCCCCAGCTCCTGGCGAGCAGGAGCATCTCCACGTCGAAAGCGAAGCGATCGATGGTGAGGGTCTCGGCGAAAGCGTCAGCGACATCGCGCCGCATGAGCTTGAGCCCGCACTGTGAGTCCTCGATCGCGGTTCCGAGGACCGCCGAGACGAAGCGCCCGAAGACGAAGCTCGCGACCCGTCGCGGCAGCGGGTAGTCACGCCGGCTGTCGAGCTCAGCGAGGTCGCGCGCGCCCGCGACGAAGTCGACGCCCCGATCCACGAGCGCCTTGCCCTCGAGGATCTTCTCCGGGCCGTAGGGGAGATCCGCGTCGGTGAACGCCACGACCCTGCCCCTCGCGCGCCTCAACCCCTCGCGCACCGCCGCGCCCTTGCCCTGGTTCACCGCGAAGCCGGCGCTCACGATGCGTGGGTCCGCCTCGGCCGCGCGTTCGATCCAGGACTTCGTATCGTCGCTGCTGCCGTCGTCGACCACGATCACTTCGACGTCGGTGCCCTCTTCGTCGAAGTACGCGAGGAGGCGGGAGAGCACCGACTGAATGCCCCGCCCCTCGTTGTACGCGGGCATGATGACGCTCAGCTCGGGCCGGTCCACGGCTGGGGAGTATCACATTCCCCCAACGGCGTGGATGGCGGTCGACCGGGGTGCTAGCTTCTCGCCGCCATGGCTCGGACTTTTCTTCTCCCCCTCCTCGTCCTCTCCCTTGCGGCCGCCTGCGGCGGCGCTCAGATCCAGACGACCTCCGCCGCGATCTCCTTCGACCAGCTCGAGCGTCCCCGCTTCAATCAGCTGGCGTTGATGATCGACGCCCCGGTCTTCTGGCTGGCGGACGCAAACGACAACGGCGCGGTGGACCCCGACGAGGTGCGCTCCCTCCTCTTCTACGACACGGTCGGACACTGGGTCGAGAACGGGCAGTTCACCGCCGACTTCGAGGACGCCTACCGGAAGATGGTGGAGATCGAGCACGCGGGTGAGCCGGCGGACGCGCGGATCGCGCTCATGCAGCGCGAGCTCTCCTCCGCGGCAGTGAGCCTGGTGGAGACCGACCTCAGCGAGCTGTCGGAGGCCGAGCAGGCGTTCGCAGGCCGGATGCTCGCCGTCGCGCGCACCATCGATCAGCTCTACGCGCGACAGGTCGGCATGACTGCGCTGACCCGCGAGCACGAGGCCCGCGACCCCGCGAGCCGCGCCGTGCTCCGCCGCAACTGGGGCCCGGCGTGCCTGTCGCCGGAGCTCGAGGAGGACGAGGCATGCACCGCGCTCCCCCACGCGCCCAAGCAGAAGCCGAGCGTCTATCCCGCCGAGCTCCAGGATCAGGAAGGCTTCTGCGAAGCCCTCCGCGAGCGCGAGGACGCCGAGACTCTTCTTTCGCCCTTCACCGTGGTGCGCGAGCGCGAGGGTGAGCTCGTGGCGGTCCCCTACACGGAAGCCTACTCCGACGAAATGCAGGCCATCTCCACCGAGCTCTACGCGGCGGCCTCGGCGCTGCAGCAGGCGCCGAACGAAGAGCCGCTGCGCGACTACCTCCGCGCGGCGGCCGAGGCCTTCACCACCAACGACTGGAACCCCGCGGACGAGGCGTGGTCGCAAATGAACGCGGAGAACTCCCGCTGGTACGTCCGTGTCGCGCCGGACGAGGTGTACTGGGATCCGTGCAGCCGCAAGGCGGCCTTTCACCTCACCTTCGCGCTCATCGACCCCGCGTCGCTCCAGTGGCAGGAGCGCCTGTCACCCATCCAGCAGGACATGGAGCAGAGCATCGCGGACCTGAGCGAGGCTTATGAGCCGCGGGAGGTGAGCTTCCACCTCCCCGACTTCATCCAGATCGTCGTCAACGCGGGGGACGATTGCGAAGCCTTCGGCGCGACCATCGGCCAGAGCCTCCCGAACTGGGGTCCGGTGGCCGAGGAGAGCCGCGGCCGCACGGTGGCCATGACAAACCTCTATACCGACCCGGACAGCGCGGCGCGGCGGCGCACGGCGGCGGAGGCGCTCCTCACCAACGAGGCGATGGCGCCCTTCACCACCTCGCCCAACCCGGGCCTGATGAGCACCATCCTGCACGAGGCGACCCACAACCTGGGCCCGGCGCAGGAGTATCGGATCGAGGGCAAGTCCTCCGAGGAGATCTTCGGCGGTCAGATGGCGTCGATGCTCGAAGAGCTGAAGGCGCAGACCGGCGCGCTCTACCTTCTCGCGTTGTTGAAGGAGCGTGGTGTCGTCGACGAGCAGGCGGTGCGCGAGGCGTACCTCGACTCCATCACCTGGGCCCTCGGGCACATCAGCCGAGGCATGTACACGCCGAGCGGGCAGCGAAAGGCGTACAGCCAGCTGGCCGCCATCCAGATCGGCGAGCTGTTGCGCACCGGAGCGATGAGCTGGAACCCGACGCGCGGCGCCGCGAATGGCAGCGATGTCGGCTCCTTCGACATCGACTACGCGGCCATGCCCGCGGCGGCGCAGGCGCTGATGCAGAAGGTGGTCGAGATCCTGGCGACGGGCGACACCGCGGGAGCCGAGGCGCTGACGGCGCAGCACGTCGATGGCGACACCGTGCCGATGGCCGCGATCGCCGAGCGCTACGCGCGCCTGCCGCGGGCGAGCTTCGTCTACGCCGTCGACCTCGCGGAGCGCTGAGCCCGACGCGGATCGAGAACCACGCTTGACGCTTGCACGGAGTGGCACAGCGTGAGGCGCGGGAGGTCGCCCGCGACAACCACTGGAGATCCGTCGTCTTTCGGCTGTGCCGTGAGTCGGGGCACAGCCCGGCACGCCCGCTGCACTGAGCCACTGCAGATGGAGGCGATGACGATGACACGGATGACGATGGTGCTGATGGGGATGACGACCTTGCTGCTGAGCGCGACGAGCGCGGTGGCGCAGACGCAAGCGCCGAATGCGAATGGTGGCGTCGTGGTGATCGTGCCCAACGGCTACGACGTCACCCACACGGCGGTCCCCACCGCGCCCGAGTCCACTGCGACGGCCAGCAGTGTTCAGCTCGCGACGCCACCGCCGACACAGCTCACGGATCCCACCGGCGAGACGCCGCCCGACTACCAGCCACCCGAGGTCGCGCGCACCCGCGCCAATCGCGCGCTGGTGATCCCGGGCGCGGTGAGCCTCGCCGTCGGCTACGGCGCGAACCTGATCGGCTCGCTCCTCTACTCGAGCCTGCGCGCGGTGGCGGGGGTCGACAACACCGACACGTTCTTGGCGATGTCGGTCATTCCGGTGGTCGGGCCGTGGCTCCAGCTGCCCTTCGCGAGCTCCGACCTCGAGGTCGGCTTCCTGATCGGCGCCGGCCTTCTCGAGGCCGGTGGCCTCACCATGCTCATCGCGGGGCTGACCTTCGCCCGTCGCACGGTGAACGAAGTCCAGCTGAGCGAGACCACGACGATACGTGTCGACCCGATGATCGGAAGCAGCGCCGCGGGGCTCACCGCGAGCGGCACGTTCTGAGGCGCCGCGCGCGCCACGCCGAGTGAGCGGGCGCGAAGTGCGGTACGCTGAGAGCACTACATGGTCCCGCCGAACAGAGCGCTCTGTCTCGTGGCGCGCGCGTCATTGGTCGCGTGCCTCGGCGCCTGTTCCGTGGACTCGTCGGCGATCGCGTCTCGGCACGACACCGGCTCGGGAGATCCGGATGGCGCGACCCGGACGGATAGCGACGTGCGCGACGCCTCGCGAGCCGACGCCGACAGGACGATTGACGGCTCGGCGGTGGACGGCTCGCCTCCGGACGATGGCGGCACGCCCAGGGTGCTCTACGACCTGCCCTTCGTCCCCACGACGCTACCCACCCCGGCCCCTGGCTCCGTTTTCACGCTCGCCGAAGGTGCGACCCTCGACACCGAGTCGGGGAGCGTGACGGGCACGACCGGCGACTTCGTCTTCGAGCGCGTGGGCACGGCCGAGAGCTGTCAGGGCATCGGCTTCTTCCTCGCGGAGCAGATCATCGTCGAGGGGACGGTGCGCGTGACGGGCGCTCGCGCGCTCGGGCTCGTCGGGCTGGACGTCGTCGAGGTCTCGGCTTCGGGCGTCCTCGACGCGAGCGCCGCCGCGGAGACGAGCGGGCCAGGTGGCTACCGGGGTGGGATTGGGATGAGCGGCGGCTTCGGGCCCGGCGGCGGCGGCATGGGCCAGGTCAGCGGCTCGTGCTGCGACTCGGGCGCCGGCGGCGCGGGGAACGGCGGCATGGGTGGACAGGGTGGCGCCGCGGGATCGGCCGCTTCTGGGAGCCCCGGCGCGATGGTGGCGAGCTTCTCGGCCCTCTGCGGGGGAAGCGGCGGCGGCGCCGGCTGGGGCCCGGACCTCGCGGTCTGTCCGAGCGGGCGGGGCGGCAACGGCGGCGGAGGCGGCGGCGCAGTGCTGCTGGCGTCGCATGGGCGTGTCACCGTCAGCGGCGTCGTGAACACGGGCGGCGACGGAGGCCGGGCGTCACCGGCCTGCGGCGGCGGTGGTGGCGGCGGCGCCGGGGGGATGATCGTCGCGGCGGCCCCAACGGTGGACGTCAGCGGCACGCTCGCAGCGGGCGGGGGCGGTGGGGGCGGCGGCTCCTTCGGCATCGCGGGTGAGGACGGCTCACCCGGATGTGCGTGCGGAACGGCCGCGGCCGGGGGCGCCGCGGGGGCCATGGGCGGTGCGGGAGGCGCCGGCGGGGGCGGCGCGGACGCGACGGGTGGACCCGGCATGCCGCACCCCAACAACGGCGGCGGGGGCGGCGGCGGCAGCGGGGTGTTGTTGATTGTCGGCGCCTCGAGCCCGGCGCTCACCGGAACGCTCAACCCGGCGGAGGCGACGGAGGCGACGGTCGTGCGGAGCGATCTCGCGCCGCGCTGAAGCGCGCGCTTCAGAGCATCCCGGGACAGTTCCCGCTGGTGACGCGATCGCCCGTGTCCGGCATGTGGTCCCCGCCGACGTCGAGGAAGCGGAGGCGCCGGGTCTGACAGCCGATGCTGGAGCAGTTGTCCTCGCGGTCGACGTGAACGTGAGGCCCGGTCGAATAGCCGGTGTTCCCCGACTTACCGATGCGGTCGCCCATCGCCACCCGGTCGCCGCGCGACACCAGCGTCCGGTTCAGATGCCAGTAGGCGCTCACCTTTTCCGTCCGAGTGGCGGATGCGCACGTAGTTCGCTTCCGCGGCGCACTCGGGACCGCCGCCGTCGTAGCAGGGATTGCCGGGGCCCGTGCTGCCGTGCACGTCGATGACGCGCCCGGGCGCCATCGCGCGGATCACCGTCCCGCGCGCGACCGCGAAGTCGTAGGCCCAGCGCGAGCGGCCCTGGTGGCTGAACTCGGTGTTGTTTCCCTGGCTCACGCGGACGGTCTTGCCGCAGCGAAAGGGAAGGCGGTACCCGTCGAAGGGCACCAGGCCGCGCGGCCGCTCGACCGGCGCGTCGGCGGGCTCCTCCTCGGCGACGAGCTCGCTCGCTTCGGGCCCGTCGGCGATGAACGAATCGTCGAATCCGTCCGGGGGCAGGACGCCCGCGTCGTCGAAGGTGCCGGCGTCGTCGACGTAGTCGGGCGCCGCGTCCGAGTAGCCGTTCGCATTGGGGAGCCCTTCGACCGTGCCCGGGGCGCATCCGGCGACGAAGAGGAGGGCGACCAGGACGGAGGCGGCGCGCATATGCGGCTACTTTGCAAGTGATGGGCCTCAGTCGAGGACCCCATGCGAATGAGGAAAAGGCACCCTGTGCGGACGACAGTCCGCAGAAACGATCGCCAGGCTGGCACGCCCAGGCGGGCGGCTATTCGCAGGCGATGCGTTGGAAGTACAGGTCGGCGTTGGTGCCGCCCGTCGGCACGACGGCGTAGAGGAGCGCGCCTTCAGTCTCGGTTCGCATGGCGATCGCCGTCGACGACAAGAAGTCACCAGTAGGCACAGCAAGCGTGGTACGGCTGGTACCCAACGAACCATCGATCGCTACCTCGCCGTACGCCAGGTCAAAAGCGCTCCGGCGATGAAACAGCACGTGGAGGTTCCGACCCGCAGATGCGACTGCATATGGCTGGGGGCCAGGCCCAATATCGTGGAATGTGCCGACGACTGGAGACGTACTGTCCGAGACGGTGACTTCGGCGACCGATACGGAAATACCGGAGGCGTCCGCACTTGCCGCCAGCACTGCTGCTCGACCGTCGGCGGTCGCCGCAGGAAGAACGTATCCGACCTGCCGGCCGGGCTCGGGAGCGACGGAGACGACGTCACCGATACGCGTTGGGCTGCCATCCGTCGTGTGAGCGCTCAAATAGCCGGCATACGGCACGCCGTCCGACGGCGCTTCGGCAAAACCCATGAGCAACGCCGACGGAAAGGCCGTCCCGGCGTAGAACTTTCCTATGAGCAGGAAGGATGGATCCACGGCGAAGTCGTGCAGATGGGATTCGGCCCCGAGCGCGGCACCCGAAGCCGGGTTGATTGCGCGAGCAGCTACGGCCAAACCCGGAACGTAGTACGCCATCACAACCGCTTCCCCTGAGGAGACAAGGGCCGGGAAGCTCCCCGAGTCCGCCACCCGTTGACGGCTCGTGCTGCTGCTCCCGTCGAGAGCGACAGAGGCTGCGTAGGCAGCCACGTCGGCTTGCCAGCCAACCACGGCGGATTCGATCCCGCCGGGGCTTTGGATAACGACCGTTGGATCGCGCAGGTCGGTTCCGACATCGTCTACCGTCACTGCCGAACCCGAGACTCTCATCCCATGGCTGTCCAGGGATTGGAGGACGATCGTGTTCGATGCGGAGACAGAGACCATCGCATAGCCCGTCGAGGTAGGCGCGATGTCAACATCGTTGTCGCTTCCGGGCACGAGGGCGATCGCCCCCAACGACACCGGCGCCCCCACCGGCCCCAGCAGCCCTTCATCCACCGCGCCGTCGCAATCCTGATCGACGTCGTCGCATGTCTCCGTCGCGTCGGGATGGATCGCGTCGTTCGTGTCGTCGCAGTCGCCGCCGGATTCGACGAGCATGGGCGGGGCGGCGCAGGCCGTCACCATCGTCGTGTCGTCGCCGAACGTGTCTCCGTCCGCGTCGGTGTAGTACGCGTTCGCGTCGAGTCCCTCGTCGAGCATTCCGTCGCAGTCGTCGTCGAGGCCGTTGCACTCCTCGGGGTTCATCGCGCACCCGTCGAAGACGCCGGAGTCGCCTGCGTCGGCCGTCGCGTCTCCACTGTCCACCGAGGCGTCCACTGGGACGCAGCCTTCCCCGAAGTCGACGGTGCCTTCTGGACAGCTCTCGTCGCCGCAGGCCATGGCGAAGAGGGATAGGAGCACGAAGCCTGAAGCGAGCCGCATGACGGGCGAGATTACCGACAGGGACCGGGGCGCCAATACCTGAACACCCGTCTGTCACCCCGGAGGGTGGCCCCCGAAGAGCGCAACTCGTCACGCCTCGTCACGACAATGGTTGAAACGGGTCGGGCCCTTTGGCAGCTTCCCGCTGGCATCCGCAAAAGGGGAGGACGAGGCGGTTGGAAAAGCTGTGGGCTTTCTTGGCGATCGGCTGTGTGGCGTTCGCGGCCACCACGCCGGCAGCGTCCGCCGCCGCGCAGGAGCGCGCCGTCGTGGTGCGCACCCTCGCCGGGGCCGAGCCGCCTGGCTTCGCCGCAACCGCTGAGGCGATCGAGCGCGCCGCGTCCTCGCAGCTCACCGTCATCTCCGCCGCCCAGATGGCAGAGCTGCTGCGCCAGCGTCACTCTTCGGAGCCCGCCGCCGCGTCGCAGGACGACTTCGACGCCCTCGCGCGCGAGAGCGAAGCCGCCCTCGAGCACGTGGCCTTCGGGCGGCGCCGGCAGGCGCGCCGCGCCATCGAGTCGATCCTCGAGCGCGCCCAGGGCGCGATCGAGGCGCTCAACCGCGAGTCGCGCTCGGCGCGCCGCGTCCTGAACTCCTGCCTCTACCTCGTGCGCGCTCTGTCCGACGCCGGCGACGAGGAGGGCGCGTTGAATCAGGCGATCGAATGCGCGCGCCTCGTGCCCGACATGCAGCCGTCCGCCTCGGAGCACCCGCCCGCCGTGCGGCGCCTCTACCAGCGCGCGGTGGAGCGCATCGAATCGGGCCCGCACGGCTCGCTGCACGTGGAGAGCCGTCCGCCGGGCTGCGATGTCTACATGAACGGGCGGCGCCTCGGGACGACGCCCTTCACGCGCGAGCAGCTCCCGACCGGCGAGTACCGCATCCAGGTCGAGTGCGAGAGCGGCCGGCCCGGGCGGGTGCACCGCTTCATCCTCGCGGCCGAGCCGCGCGAGCTGGTCATCGACTCGCGATTCGATCGCACCCTTCGCAGCACCGCGGGTGACGTGCGCCTCGAGTACGAGGACGCCCAGGCCGAGTACGCGCACCGGATGGCGGACGGCGTGGCGGTCGCGGAGATCCTCGGCGCGACCGACCTTCTCCTGGTCAGCGCCGAGGACCCGGAGGTCGCGCGGGTCGATTGGATCCGCGTGGGGGAGCCGCCCCGGGTCCTCGCCTCAGCGAAGATCGCCATGAGCGCCTCTGGCGCTTCGCCGTCCTCGGTGCAGCGCGGAATGGTGGCGCTGCTCCAGCGGCGATCGGTGGACGCGACCCACGACGAGGACATCGAGATCGCCGCCTGGTCGCCGCCAGCCCCGCGCCAGGCCACCTCGGCGATGGGCCGCGACATCGAGCCGCCGCCGAGCGACGATGGAGCGCCGGAAGCGACGAACGACCTCGCCTGGCTCGGCTGGGTGCTCGGCGGCGTGGGCGTCGTGAGCTACGGCGTCGGCTGGGGCCTGCAGGGGGAGTGGTTTCATCGCGACGGACTGGTGAACGTCGCGCAGCCGACCGATCCCGACTACCAGCTCCGCCTCGATCGCCGGGACGAGATGGTGGCGCCCGTCGCGCTCCTCGGGGTCGGCGGCGCCGTCCTCACCACCGCGGCCCTTCCCTTCCTCGTGGGTGACGGTGGCCCCGAGTGGTGGCACTGGGTGATCGGCGGCGTGGGCGTCGCGGCGGCGGCGGTCGGGATCGGACTCTGGACCCAAGAAGGCAAATGCGCGGATCCGATGTGCTCCGAGCGGAATCGCACCGTGCCGCTGGCCCCGCTCGTCCTGACGATGAGCGTTCCTCTGCTCGCCCTCCCGATTGTGGCGCTGATCTTCGATTCGGGTGAGGATGCGCGACCGAATGACCTGAGCGTGTTGCCGTCCGTGGGTCCGAACGGCGCGGGTCTCATCATCGGAGGAACGCTTTGAGGATGCTCGTCACGACGGCCTTCGTGCTCGCGCTGCTCTCGCCTCTCGGCGCAGAGGCGCAGGTCTTCACCGTGCTCCCCGTCGAGCGGGACTCGCGCGTCGACTCGTCCGAGCGGATGGCCGCCTTCACCGCAGTGCAGAGCGCGCGCGTGCTCGGCCCGAGCGCGCAGTTCGAGCCGGTCGGCGCGCTGATGCATCGGCTGCCGGACGGTGAAGAAGCGCTGGCCGACTGTCTCGAGGTCGACTGCGCCGCCCGCCTGGCGCGCGAATCGGGCATCGACGCCGTGTTGGTGGTCGCCGTCTGGCCCGGGGATGACGGGCGCGCCGCCTCGGTCGCCGTGACCCTGGTCGAGCCGACCGGCGAGACCCACGAAGCGGACGCAGACGTGGGCGACGCCGGCGTGGCCAGCGCGGCGACGAACGCGGTGGTGGCGGCGGCGCGCCGTCGCACGATGGGCGGTGGCGTCGAGCTCCGGGTGGGCAGCGAGCCCGAAGGCGCGCTGGTGATGTTGGACGGCACCGAGGTCGGCGTGACCCCATTCGTCGGCACCTTCGAAGCGGGGCAGCACGAGGTGGAGGTGCGCCTGCATGGACGGAGCGAGTCGTGGGACGTCGAGCTGGAAGAAGAGGCCGTCACGCTCGACGCGGATCTCGGGGATGGGGAAGGAGGCGCAGGCGAAGGTGTGGGATCGAACCCAGCCACGCACGACTCCCACTTTCCCTTGCTGGACGTCGTCGTCGGCGGCGCGCTGATTTTGGGAGGCCTCGTGACTCTCGGCGTGGGTCCGATCCAAGCCGCCGCGCGCTCCGGCGAGGTGACTCAGCCCCCAGCCGCGGGTGGTGGAGAGCCGGGCCAGCAGATCCACTTCGGCGCCGCAGCCATCGCACTCACCGTCGTGTCCGTAGCCCTGCTCGCCGCGGGTGGTGTAGTTCTAATCGTGCAACCTTTGACCGACAGCGACGGTGAAGCCGCCGGCGCAGCGCTTCATCTCACGGGGACTTTCTGATCACCCATCGACCCATTCTCACTCTCGCCTCTTCTCTCCTCCTCGTGCTCCTCTCGGGCTGCCCCGACGAAGAGCCCCTCTGCGGGCCGGGCTTCGTCCTCGAAGGCGACAGCTGCGTCCGCGTCGACGCGGGGCCGGTGGATTCGGGCAGCGACGCTCCCGGGGACGCAGGCGCCGACGCCGACACGGCCGTGGACGCCGGGCCCTGCGGGATGGAGTGCACGGCGCCGACGCCCTATTGCAACGAGACGACCGGCGACTGCGTCGCGTGCTTGATGGATTCCGACTGCACGGAGCTCGACGCGCCACAGTGCGACACCACCGCCGGCACCTGTGGCCCGTGCGATGCGGACGCGGCCTGCATGGGACGGACGGGAACCGAAGTGTGCGCGCTGAGCGGGGACAGCACGGGCAGTTGTGTGGAGTGCGTCGACAACAGCACCTGCGGCGCCATGGAGGGCTGTGACCTTCCCATGAACAGCTGCCGTAGCTACACCGCCGCGTCCGTCGGTGCGTGCGGCGACTGCGTCGCTGACGAAGAATGCATGATGGGCATGCTCTGCATCCCCTGGACCTACGACGACCCGACCACCACCGCCGCCGACCCCGTCGACGTCGGCAACCACTGCGCATGGCGCCAGGACGCCTCGGGCATGGGCGCGCCGGGGGGCGATTGCACGACGCTGCCGCCCTATGTCTCGGCGGACATGACGACCAGCGTGGATGGGATGGAGTCGACGTTCTGCACCTTGGCCCGATCGACCTGTGAAGCGCAGACGGACTTCTCCGCAACCTCGACTGCATGACCCTCGACGCCGCCGGCGACGCGATGTGTGGGCGCGACAGCGTCAACGATGGCGTCTGTCGTATGTTCGGCTCTACGACCAATCGCTGCACGGTGTTCTGCCTCAGCGATGACGACTGTCCCGGCACAAGCTGCGACACGGGCGCTTCGCCACGCGTCTGCCTTTTCATGTGAGGGATGAATCCTCCGCCCTTTCGCGGACGGCTGCGACACTTCCGGCGAAGGGTGACCGCGTCTAGATCCGCAACACGCCTTCCAACACCGTGACCGCACCACCTCCCAGCTTCACGCGCTCCCCCGCGACGCGGACCTGAACCGTGCCACCTCGGGCGGAGAGCTGCCGGCCGGCGAGGGAGGGGCGGCCTCGACCGCCGGCGTGAACCAGCGCAGTCGGTGGCTTTCGCCCTCGCGCCAGAGGAACGCGGTCTCGGAGAGGTTCATCTCCGCCGCGATGGCGACGAGCACGTGGTCCGCGAGCGCGCTCTCGGGGGCGGACCGCTCTCGCAGGCAACGGGCGATGAGTCGAACCTCGGTCCGCGTGGGCGGACCGCTCTCGCAGGCAACGGGCGATGAGTCGAACCTCGGTCCGCGCGGGCGGACCGCTCTCGCAGGCAACGGGCGATGAGTCGGACCTCGGTCCGCTTGGGCGGACCGCTCTCGCAGGCAACGGGCGATGAGTCGAACCTCGGTCCGCGTGGGCGGACCGCTCTCGCAGGCAACGGGCGATGAGTCGAACCTCGGTCCGCGCGGGCGGACCGCTCTCGCAGGCAACGGGCGATGAGTCGGACCTCGGTCCGCGTGGGCGGACCGCTCTCGCAGGCAACGGGCGATGAGTCGAACCTCGGTCCGCGTGGGCGGACCGCTCTCGCAGGCAACGGGCGATGAGTCGAACCTCGGTCCGCGTGAACGAGGAGCTCATGCGCCGTCCCCAGCATGCCCGGTCCCCGCCCCGCCCTCGCGCATTGCTCTCGTATGCAGCACCTCCGACTTCGCAAGACCGAGAGACCGAACGCCGTCCCTGGCATCAAGACGGGATGACACCCCCGCGCTGCCCTGGTGTACTCTTCGCCCATGACCATTCAGATCGTCGTCGGAGACGACTTCGGTGCGCCGGGCCGTCTCGCGATTCTGGAGGCGCTGCGGCGCGGATCGAACGCTCACCTCCACATCTGTCACGTGCTCGACGAGAGCAAGAAGACGGGCGAGCTCGACGCCGAGTTCAGCGCGGCGAGCCACCAGCTCTGGGAGCGGATCGCCAACGTCGGGATGGAGGTGCTGGGGCTGACCGCGGCCAACATCTCCATCCACGTCCGCTTCGGCGATCCGGGCGTCGCCCTCGAGCAGCTCGCCGCCGACTATCACGCCGATCTGCTCATCGTCGGCACCAAGGACGAAAAGGGCCTGAAGAGCCTCGGCTCGGTCGCGACCCACCTCATTCACCACGCGACCTGCTCGGTGCTGGTGGCCCGGCCGAGGCGTCACTCCGACGTCCCCGAGAGCGAACGGCCGCCGCCCCCGACCCCCGGCGCCGACCTCCACGAGGAGCGTCACGACGACAGCTTCGTCGGCACCCAGCACATGAGCTGGAACCCCTCGGGCAACGGGCCCTGGCGCATGTACTAAGCCACTGGGGCCATCAAACCCTGGTTGATGGTTACTCCAATGACCACTGACTCAGTGACATCGTAGAAGAATTCGGTGCTGACGGCCGGCATGGCCCTTGCCCTATGTTCCCCCCAATGCGGTCGTCGTTCCCCGCCCCCTCCCCAACGCGCCCCCCACTCAGCAGCTGCGCCCTGGCGGCCGTGGGGCTCCTCGTGGCCCTCTCGGGCTGCCTCGGCCAGGTCGATGGCGAGGGTGAGGTCGGGGCGTCCGCCGAGGCCCTGAGCGCCGCCGAGCGCCGCACGCGCGCCGGCGACATCCGGGACGCGGCCGCCGCCCGGGGCATGACCCAGGGCTGGCTCCTCGCCGGCATCGCCGACGCCGAGACCAACATGAGCCACTGCTGGTCGGAGCTCACCTGGTCCTGCCAGGGACCGACCTCTCCCGACTGCGGCGGCGGGCCCATCGTGGCCGGCGCGGGCGACGGCGCCTGCTCCCTGCACCAGGGCGGCCTGGGGATGTTCCAGTTCGACGCCGGCACCTACGACGACACCCTCGCCCGCGAAGGCGAGCGCATCCTCACCATCTCCGGCAACACCGACGCCGCCGTCGACTTCGTGATCGACATGGTCATCCGCTCCGAGTTCGTCTCCGGCGTCTCGAACGCCTCCGAGGCCATCGCCTGGATGAACAGCGTCGACCGCAGCGACAGCACCGCCGTCGACGACTGGGCCAAGACCGTCACGCGCTACTACAACGGCTGCTCCACGACCGCGTCGTGCTGGAGCTCGCGCCTCTCGCGCTACCGCAGCTATGCCGTGAACGTCTACGACGAGATGGGCGCGTCGTTCTGGGGAGACACGAGCGGCGGCAGCGGCGGCACCGGCGGCTCGGGTTCGGGCTCGGGCGGCTCCGGCGGGAGCGGCGGCACCGGCGGCACCGGCGGCACGCCCACCGGCACCACGTACGCGGCCGAGTTCGTCGGTCAGAGCTTTCCGCGCGCGGGCGCGCCCTTCGATCTCGGACCGGGCGAAGAGCAGTACGGTTACTTCGAGCTGCGCAACACCGGCACCGAGACCTGGACGCCTGGCTTCACCTTCCTCGGCACCGTGCTTCCGATGGACGGCGACAGCGCGCTCTACGGACCCGATTGGACGTCGCCGAGTCGCGCCGCGTCGGTGGAGACGGCGATCGGTCCCGGGGAGGTCGGGCGCTTCGGCTTCACCATACGCGCGCCGGCGATCACCGGCGAGTACCGCCAGGCGTTCAACATCGTCGAGGAGGGCGTCGGCTACTTCAGTGAGGTGGGCGCTGCGCCGCCCGACATGGAGATTGTCGTGACGGTCGACGACAGGTTCATGGGTAGCGGCACCGACCCCGGCACCGACCCCGGCACCGACCCCGGGCCTGGCTCCGATCCGACGAGCCCCGACCCCGGGCCCGGACATCCGGGCGCAGGCGGTGTCGTCGGTGGCTGCAGCGCCGCGGGCGGGCCGGGCGCGGCGGGCTTCGCGCCGCTGCTCCTCGCCGTCGTCTTCATCGGACGACGACACCGCCGCAGCTGACGGAGCAAAAAGCCCCGCCGGGTGGCGGGGCTTCTTCGGTGCCCAGAGACGGAATTGAACCGCCGACACTTCGATTTTCAGTCGAATGCTCTACCAACTGAGCTATCTGGGCGGGTAGGCGGCGGAAGATAGCCTTTGACCCGGTGCTGTCAAGGATGGACGCGCCGGCCGTTTGACCCCGCGTGTGGGGGTCGCGCAAGCTGCATTCGGGCATGCGCTTCGCCTCGCTTCTCCCGGTTCTGCTCCTCGTCCTGGCGCCCGCCTGCGAGCCGAAAGGTCAGACGGGCAGCGTCTTCGTGGAGGTGCAGACCGACTTCATCCCGGGCGAGGAGATGCACTCGGTGCGCGTCACCCTGGCTTCGCAGTCGCGGCCCGAGAGCGCCCTCGCCACCGAAGCGCGCGACACGGCGGCCGGCCCGACCGACGAGGCCGCCTTCCGTACGGGCCTGCGCATCGCCGAAGTCGGGCCGCTGAGCTACGGGCCCTATCAAGTGGTGGTGGAGCTCCGCGACGCTGACGGCGTGGTCTTCATCAATCGGATCGTTCGCTTTCAGCTCGCGCAGGAAGCGCTCGGCGTACGCGTCGTGCTGACCCGGAGCTGTCGCAGCGTGTCGTGTCCCGGCGGAGGCGCGCCCGAGCTCACGGAGTGCTTCGGGGGGCGATGCGTCGACCCGCGCTGTCGACCTGGCAGCCTCGAGCACTGCCCGGTGCCGGCGTGCAACGACGACAGCGAATGCGCGTCGGCGGCGTCGTGCGCGACCGCCGTGTGCGAGGGCGGCGCGTGCATGAGCTATGGCGATTCGAGCGCGTGCACCAGCGGCGAGCTCTGCGATCCCGACGAAGGCTGCCGCGCGCCGCGCCCGCCCATGCCCGACGGCGGGATGATGGACTCCGCGATGCCCGACGCCGCTCCGGCGGACACGGCGATGCCGTGGGATCCTGATCGCGAGCCGACCCTCGTCCTTCGTCTGCCGATGGACGAGAGCGGGAGCATCGACGGCGTGCAGCTCAACGCGGCGTCCATGACACCGAGCGCGACCTGCACCGGACGGCGATGTCCGACGACTGGCATCACGGGCGTCCGCGGAAATGCCTTCGGCTTCGACGGCGCTCAGAACTACATCGACATCCCCAACGACCCGGCGCTGGTGACCGCCTCGGGTTTCACCCTCGCTGCTTGGGTGCAACTGCCCACCCTCCCCGTCACCCGCACCATGGTCTTCCTCTCCAAGCCCTTCGCCGGCTCCTTCCGCAACAGCTGGGAGCTGGGCTTCGTGGACACGGACGGCGACGGCGAAGGCGAGCTGAGCCTCACGGTGGACGCGATGGGCGGCGAAGCGACGGCCACCGCCGAGCTCGCCGTGACGGCCGGCGAGTGGGCGCACGTGGCTGGGGTCTGGGAGCCCGTCGGTCGGCGGCTCCTCCTCTACCTGAACGGCGCGATGGTGGCGATCAGCCCGGAGAGCGTGACGCCCTCCTTCGATTCGAGCGACGCGCTCGTGGGCGCCGACGACAACGGCTCCACCACGAGCTACTTCGCCGGTGATCTCGACGACGTCCGCATCTACGCCCGCGATCTCTCCGCCGAGGAGATCGCCGTCCTCGCCGCGCCCTGAGTCAGAGCCAGAGGCGGATGACGGCGATCATGTGCAGCGCGCCCGGATCGGAGGACGACGATCGGTCGCACGCGAGGACCAACCGCCCGCTCACTTCGTCGACGAAGCCGTCCCGCGGCAGAACGCCCTCTCCGAGGTCGACGAAGCCGCCGTGGTCGAAGGTCGTGTCGAGGGTGCCAGCGCTCGTGTAGGCCACGACGAATCCTCGAAGGGGCGCGCCATCCACGTAGCGGGTGCCCCAGCCGTAGATCGTGTCGTCGTGCGCCGCGATCCCGTAGAGGGCGAGCGCAGCACCGGTGCCGTCGTCGATGAGACGCTCGCCGCCCGCGCCGAAGGCGCTGTCGATCTCGCCACGCGGGGTGATCTTGGTGAGGCCCCCCCGGAAATCCGCCGCGGAGACGGCGAGGGTGTCGCCGGCGAAGATCATCGCCCCATCCTCGAGGGCCACGATGCCGAAGAGCGAGCGGATGCCGGAGAGCTCGACCACACCGCGGGTGCCGAAGGAGATGCGGCGCCCGCCATGCGCGTCGAGACGCATGAACACCTTACCGGCGGTGTACGAGGTGGACGCCCACACGAAGGACCGGTCCGAGAAGAACGCCATCCGTGGAACGAGCGCACCGCTGACGGGGATGATGCCCTCCGCGCCGAAGTCGCGGTCGAGCGTGCCGTCGGCGTGGTAGCGCTCGAGCTGTTCGTTGAAGCTCACGATGAACCCGTCGCCGTGCCGATGGAGCGCGCCGCCGTGTAGCACGCTCGGGCGGGCGACCGTCGGGTCGGTGACGAACCCGCGGTCGACGCGGCCGTCCTCGTCGTAGCGCAGGACGTACTCGCTGTCGGCCTCCACCGAGACGAGCAGGCCGTCCTCCATGGGCAACACCCCCCGGACTCGCGTGTTGCGCGCACCGAGGATGTCGACCTGCTGGGTGACGCCCGCGGAGGAGCCATCCGGGGCGTACCACGAGACGAAGCCGATCTGACGTCCGTCGGCCTGCCCGTTGCCGCCGACGATCAAAGTTCCCTCTGCGGCCCTTGCGATCTGGGTGACCGTGTCACGGCTTCCGTCGAGAGGAACGTCGGTGCGGATCCCATCGGCGTCGAAGCTCTCGTCGAGCTCACCACGTCGGCCCCGCACCCCCAAAGTGAAAGTCGCCTCGCCGGCGATCTCCGGTCGCTCCGTGACGAAGGCGCGCACCATCACCTCCGCGCGCACGCCGACAGGCGCATCGGAGACCGCTCGAAGCGCGAAGGTGGGGCCCGCGAAGTCCTCGTCCGGTGCGAGGGCGACGCCTTCGGGCAATCCCTCGAGCATGATGGTGATGGGCCCGTAGTAGCTGGGCGCGGTCGAGGCACGAAGCGCCACCTCGGCGGTGTCGCCGGCGATGATCCACGTCACATCAGTGGGCACTCGGACGATCAGCCTGCCCGGCGGCTCGGGCTCCGGCGAGCCGACGCCAGCGTCATCGTCGAGCGCGGCATCGGGGGCCGCCGAACAGCGCCCGCCCTCGTCGGATGCGGTCCCGACGGGGCAACTGGCCGACTGGGCGCAGCCGAGGGCAGCGCTCACGAGCAGGAGTGTGGCGAGGAGGCGGAGAGAGGGTGCGACCATCGCGGCGCTTATCGGCGCGGGCCGCGCTCAGTTGCTCCGTTCCTGTCTCGAACTTGCAAGCCGTGACATCCGCCCGGTTATCATCTGTTTCGGTGTGACAGACTCCACCCTCTCCCCCTTTCACCGCCTCCTCACTGACGCCCAAAAAGGCGGTCAGGCGAAGGTCGATGCTCTCGTCGCCCTGGCGCAAAGGACGGTTTACGTCCCCACCTGGGGAGGGGCGGACGACTCGAATTTCCGCACCCTCACCAATGCCGATGGCCAGACGGCGCTGCCGATCTTCTCCACGCGAGAGGAGCTCGACCGTGCCGCCGCCCAGTTCGGCTGGGTCGACCCAAACGGCCAACCGACCTTCAAGGAGATCGGCGCCCGCGGCGCGCTCAATCACGCGGTCGGTCAGAACCTGCATTTCGTGGTGATCGACATCTCCTCGAGTCACTCCCTCGACATCGATCGCGAGGAGATGGAGCCGCTGCTCTCGCCGGCCGCCCGCCGCGAGTCGTCGGGGCCCTACGCTGCCGTGGGGCGCATCTCGTCGACGATGATGCAGGCGGTGAAAGCCAACACCGCGCAGAAGGTGCCCGCGGTGAGCGCCGCCCGGCGCGCGGACGCGACGGAGATGGCGAGAGAGGCCGCAGCGGCCGGTGCGGCGGTCCAGGCGAGCGCCGACGACGCGCCCGCGGCCGTCACCACCTTCGGCAGTGGCTCGAGCGTCGCGGTACACAAGCTCAAGGAGAAGCCGAGCGACGAGCTCCTCGCTTCCCTCGCCAACGTGCTCCGGGGGTATCCCGAAGTGGAGTGGGCGGCGCTCTGCGCGATCGCCCGTGGCCCCGGCGCCCCCATGCCGACCGTGGGGCTGAAGGTCGACACCGCGTTCCGCCAGCGGGTCAACGAGATCGTCCAGCGGCTCCGGGAGGCGGGGGATGGTCAGGGCGCCGCCCTGGACGTCCTGCTCCTCGACGACGCCGCCGTGATGCGGACGGTGCGCTCCGAGGCGATGCTCTTCTATCCCTGGAAGAGGTAGCCCCGGGCGTTTGCTCATCGCCGCGCGACTTCCTACAACCCCGGCAGTGACGACGCTCGGTCAGCTTCCCCCCTCGGTCCGGGCCCCGCTCCCCGGCCCGCGCGCCCAAGCGCTGGTGGAGACGCTCGCGCGCACCGAGTGCCCTTCCTTCACTACGCGGCGGGCGCGGCGGAGGGAGAGAGCTGGCGCCCCGCACGATCCCATCGTTTGGGCCGAGGCCAGGGGCGCCAACGTCGTCGACGCCGACGGCAATCGGTACGTGGACATGACGGCCGGTTTCGGCGTCGCCGCGGTCGGCCACGCGCACCCGCGGGTGGTGGCCGCGGTGCAGGCGCAGGCGGGGAGGCTGATCCATGCCCTCGGCGATCTTCATCCCTCGGATGTGAAGATCGCGCTCCTCGCGCGCCTCGCTGCGCTCGCACCCTGGCGAGACGCGCGGGTAGTGCTCGGCCTCGGCGGCGCGGACGCGGTGGAGGCGGCGATCAAGACCGCGATGCTCGCCACTGGCCGCCCGGGGATCGTCGCTTTCGAAGGCGGCTATCACGGGCTCTCCCACGGGCCACTGGCGGCCTGCGGTTTCTCGGAAGCGTTCCGGGCGCCCTTCGCGGCGCAGCTCAACCCCCACGTGACCTTCGTGCCCTACCCACGCGCGACGGTCGCTGTCGAAGAGGCCCTGCGCGCCGTCGCCGACGCGTGGCCAGCCGAGGGGGCGGGGGCCATCCTCGTCGAGCCGATGCTCGGGCGGGGTGGGGTGGTGGTGCCACCCGCCGGTTTCCTTTCGGGGCTCGAAGCGCTCGCGCACGAACGCGGCGCCCTGTTGGTGGTCGACGAGATCTTCACGGGCTTCGGGCGCACGGGCGCGCTCTTTCGATCGGTCGCCGACGGAGCGACGCCGGACCTCTTGTGCGTGGGCAAAGCGCTCGGCGGTGGCCTGCCGGTGAGCGCGCTCCTGGGGCGCGCCGAGGTGATGGCCGCTTGGGGCGATCCCGACGGGGCGGCGATCCACACCGGCACCTTCTTCGGCAATCCACTCGGATGCGCCGCCGCCCACGCGTCCCTCGACGTGATCGAGGAAGAGGACCTGCCGGCGCGCGCACGGGAAGTGGGCGCGCGCTTTCGGGCACGACTCGATGCGCTGTCGGCGCTCGCCCCGGTGCGCGAGGTGCGCGGGCTGGGCCTCGCCGCGGGCGTGGTGCTCGAGTCCGGCGAGCTCTGCCTCCGCGTGGTGCGACGGCTGCTCGAGCGCGGCTACCTCGCGCTCCCGGCGGGGCGAGACGCGCGGGTCTTGCAGATCGTCCCACCTCTGATCATCGACGAAGCGCTCCTCGACCCCTTCGTGGAGGCGCTCGAAGCGGTGCTCGCGAACGAGGCCGCAGGGTGAGCGCGACGCTCGAAGCGCTTCGCGCGCGCGCCGCTGCGCTGATCGATCGCCTCGCCGACGGAAGTCGGGACGACGAAGCGCGTGACGCGCTCCTGCTGTCGATCGCGCTCGCGCAGGCCGAGGCCGTGATGCCCTACGGCCGCCTCGTGCAGAGCCGCGTCGGGGGCGGGCGGATGGAGAGCATCGACCAGGTCCCGGCGCTTCCGACCGACGTCTTTCGTTTTGCGCGGGTCGCTTCGTTTCCGGAAGGCGCCACCGCTCGCACCTTTCTGACCTCCGGCACGACCCACGGCGCGCGTGGCGCACACCACTTCCGCGAGCTCGCGCTCTACGACCGGGCCGCGCGCGCCGCCGCGGCCCACGCGCTCTTCGCGGGCGTCGCGCGAATGCGCCTGGTCTTCGTCGCGCCGCCGCCCCACGCCCTGCCCGCGTCCTCGCTCTCCTACATGCTGGGTCGCTTCGACGAATGGTTCGGCGATGGGCGCTCGGCATGGGTGGCCAGCCCCGACGCCCTCGACGTGGAGGCCCTCGGGGCCGCGCTCCGCGATGCGCGAAACGACGCCATCCCGGTCGCCCTCCTCGGCACCAGCTTCGCGTTCGTGCACCTCGAGGACGCTCTCGGACAGACGCGCTTCGCGCTTCCGGACGGAAGCCGGATCATGCAGACCGGCGGCTTCAAGGGCCGCACCCGCGAGGTGGCGCCGGTGGCGATGCGCCGCCTCCTCGCGGAGCGCTATGGCGTCGCGGAGAGCTTCGTCGTGAGCGAATACGGAATGACCGAGCTGTCGAGCCAGATGTACGAGACGACGCTGCTCGCGCCGCGACAACCGCGGCGCTACTGGGTGCCGGGCTGGATGCGCGCCACACCCGTGGACCCGGAGTCGCTCGCGGCGGTTGCCGAAGGCGAGGTCGGCATCCTTCGCATCGACGACGTCGCCAACGTGGACACGGTCGCGGCGATCCAGACCGCGGATCTCGCGCGCGCGGTGGATGGCGGGATCGAGCTGCTCGGCCGCGCCGAGGACGCGGTCCCGCGGGGCTGTGGCCTCGCCATGGACGCGGCGCTGAGCAGGGGAGCCCGATGAGTCAGATGGAAGGGATCCGGCGGCGCGCCGCCGAGACCGCGGCGACCGCGGGCGTGCTCCGCGCGATGGACGAGGAAGATCTGATCGCGCGCCTGGCGGACGCGGCCGATTTGCTGGCCGATCGCGAAACGGAGACGGGCGCGGAGGCGCGCGGGCTCCTCGTCCAGAGCACCGGGCTCTCGGCAGAGATGGTGGACTGGGCGCTCGAGACGGCTGTCGGCGGCGTGACCCGCGGCGCGCTCCACTCGCTCTCCCGTTCACTCACGCCACCGAACGGCGCCACCATCTCCCGAGCGCGCCTCGCGGCCCTCGTCCTTTCGGGCAACGTCTTCACCGCCTCGCTCCGCGCCATGCTCGTGCCGCTCCTGGCGCGCGTCCCAGTGATCGCGAAGGCATCCTCACGCGACGACGTCTTCCCCCGGCTTCTGCGCCGCGCCATCGAGCTGCGCGCGCCAGAGGTGGCGGCGAGCGTCGAGGTCCTGACCTTCGAGGGCGGCAACGTGAAGCTCGAGGATGCGCTCTTTGCCCAGGCCGACATGGTCGCCGCCTACGGCAGTGACGCCACCCTCGCCGAGATCCGCGCACGGCTCCCGGCCACGACGACCTTCGTGCCCCACGGCCACGGCCTCGGCGCCATCTACGTGCCCTTCGCCGGCGGCCGCACCGACATCGACGAGGTCGCGTCGCAGATCGCCCTCGACGTCGCCGCCTACGACCAGCGCGGCTGTCTGTCGCCCCACGCGGTGTGGACCGACGCGAAGACCGAGGACGCCCGTGCGCTGGCCGAGGCGATCGCGGAGGCCCTCGAGCGCCTGCGCACCGAGCTACCGCGCGGCCCGTTGCCGATGGATCGCGGCGCCCAGCAGCTCCAGTGGCGCGGCGTCGGCGCGACCCGCGGCGATCTCTTCGAAGGCGACGGCTACGCGGTGTGCTTCGAAGGCGACGCGCCGCTGCGCCTCAGCCCCGGCCACCGAAACGTCGCCGTCCTGAGCTGCGCCGACGAAGAGGACCTCGGCCGGCGCCTCAGCCCCCTCGGCGTTCACCTCAAGGCCCTGGGCATCGCCGCCGACATCGGCACCCGCCGCGCCATCGCCCGCCGCCTCCCGGCGCCCCTCGCCCCACGCATCAGTGCCGTCGGCCAGATGCAGACGCCCGGTCTGACGAGCCTCGCCGATGGACAGAGCCCGTGGCTGGGGCTGGTGAGGTTCACGCAGGTGGACTGACCGTGAGGGACTCCGAGTCGAGCGGCGACGATCGGTGAGGACGTCGAGCTCGTCGCTCCCGATCACACAAACCACCCCGGTACGCGAGCGCTAGAGGAGCGTGCCCGCGTAGCTCCCCCAGCAGACGAGGTGGGCCTCGGGATCCAGCGCGCACGCGTGATGGTACCCGGGGGCGACGGCGGTAAAGCGCGCACCCCTGGGGACCTCGGTCTCAGCCCAGCCGTTGTTGCCCCAACACTCGGTGTGGTCGTCGGGAAATCGCGCGCAGACGACGTCGTAGGTGGCGACGATGTCACGGACCTCCGAAGCCGCGACCCGCCGCGGCTCGCTCATCGTGCCGTCCGGGCCTTGGAAGCGGCACTCGAGGCCGCGGTGATCCGTGAGCCAGCAGGTCAGCGCGTCAGTCGCAACGATCTCGCGCGCGGAGGTCACGGGGCACGCCGCGGGTGCCCAGTGCATCGCAGGCGAGCCGCCGCCGCCCCCGTTCGGGAGCTGCATCGTGAAGCACGTCAGGTGGTCGTCGAGGTGACGCACCATCACGAAGGACGCGCTCGTCTCGACTTCGGCCACGTCTGTGAGCGAGCCGATGGGCAGGTCGGTGGAGTTCTCCCCCCAGCAACGGGCCGTGTGCTCGCGAGTGATCCCGCATGCCATTCCGCCGCCGACGTCGAGGTGCGCGAACCGCGCGTCCGGGTCCGAGGGCGCGTCGGTGCGATTGCGCATGTTGCCCCAGCACTCCGCGCGGCCGTCATCACGCAGGCCACACGCCCACCCATCGCCGAGCTCGAGCGACGCGAAAGCCCCGTCGGGTGGCTCGAACGGCAGCGACGGGGGACCGCCCCAGCAGGCGACGCTCCGATCGGGGCTGCGCAACGCGCACGAGCGGTCGCGTCCGGAGGCGACCGCTTCGAACGTGCCCTCTGGTGGGTGCGCCTGGCCGTAGTATGGGCTGCCGGCGCACTCGACCGTCCCGTCAGCGCGACGACCGCAGACGCTCCCGTCGCACGCAACGACCTCCTCGAACGAGCCCTCCGGCGTGGCACCGGGCGCGCTCCCCCAACAGCGCAGCGATCCATCGGACTCCAGCCCACAGGCGTAGTATTGGCCCACGACGACATCCTCGAACGGTCCATCCACGCGCGCCGGCATCTCGACCCGCTCGTCGAAGCCGAAGCACCGCGCGTGGGCGCCGGCGCGCGTCAGACCGCACACCCCGCCGCCAGAGTGCCCGGCGATGTGCGTCATGGGCTCGTCGCCGAACGGCTCCCGCGGCCCCTCTCCCCAGCATCGCATCACGCCGTCATCACTCGAGCCGCAGAGCTTCAACCACCCCACGGCGATTGCGCGAAACCGCTCGTTCGAAGGGAAGTCGCCCTGTGTGGGATCGAACCCCCAGCACACTGGCGTACCGTCGGGCCGCAGCGCGCATGTCGTCTCGCCCCACGTCTCGAGTGTGCGGAGGCGCTCGGAGGGAGCGCCTTCGACCGATGAGCCGCCGGGGTACTGCCAGCACACGGCGACCATGTCGGCCCCGAGGCCGCAGGCCCCTTCGTCGCCCGCGGTGATCGACACGAGATCCGTCTCGGGTGCCTCGGTCCCCGCGCCACCCGGAGGCCCCCAGCACGCCACGCTCTGGTCCGCGCGGAGCCCACAGGTCGTGAATCGCCCAGCCGCGAGCGTGACGAACGACCCCTCGGGAGCGCCGAGCGCGAGCGCCGCATCGCCCCAACACCTCACCTTCCCATCGGCATCGAGCGCGCACGCATGATTCGTCCCGCACGCGAGCCGATGGCGCTGCTCGAGCGCGTGCGCCCGATCATCCTCGAGCGCGGTCTCCGGCCCAATCGGGGCTCGCACCGTCTGCTCTGGCGTGGTCGTCGAGCCACAGCTCGCGCAAGAGCAAGAGCAGCCCGCCCAGAGGAGGAGGAGTGTGAGCGCGGAGCGGGGAGCCCAGGGGCGCATGGTGGGCAGGGTACCACTCGCTCAGGCTGCTGCGAGCGACCGCGGGCGGCTCGCCCTAGACCCCGATGAAGAGCCGGTGCCCGAAGTTTCGCTCGAGGTTCTCCTCGAAGATCTTCGTGGCCGCCGCTTCGATGTCGTACTCGACGCGCTTGAAGGAGAACTCGCGCGTGTCGGTGTCGAAGGTCGTGTAGCTGGCGCGGTTGTCGTAGTCGCGCGGCTGACCGACGGAGCCGACGCTGGCGATGTACTTGTAGCCCTTGCGCATCTGGAAGTCCTTCGGCGGGAGCTCCTCGACCTCGCCGGGCTTGAGGGCGAAGACCTTGCACAGATGCGAGTGGCCGATGAGCGTGAGGTCGGCGAGCTGATCCCAGATCGCGAGGCACTCCCGCGCCTGCTCCGGCGCGAAGATGTACTCGAACTCCTCGAGGCGCAGCGGCGAGCCGTGGCAGAGCTGCACCCCGGAGTCGTCGATCACCGTCTTGTACGGAAGGCTCTTGAGCCACTCCATGTTCTGCTTCGTCAGCAGCGACGCGTGCCGGTCCAGAGCCTGGCGCGCGGCCTCGTAATAGTACGAGTAGTCCATGCGACCGGCGACGGCGGCGTCGTGGTTGCCGAGGATGGTCACCTCCGCGCGTTCGCGGATGATGTCGCAGCACTCGTTCGGACTCGCGCCGTACCCGACGACGTCACCGATGCAGTAGAACCGATCGATGCTCTCGGACTTGTACGCCTCCATGACGGCCGAGAGCGCCTCGATGTTGGCGTGAACGTCGCTGAAAACTCCGAGTCGCATTGGGTCGGGCCGTCCCTGCTTTGTAGAACCCAGGGGGTGGGATGTAAATCCCTTCTGGGACGTCCAAACGGCTTACGATACGATACTTTTGGAAGCGCCGTAAAGCGTCCGATACCGCGGATTAGGACGGAACTCCGGGCGGATCGTCCCCCTGAAGCTCCCGATAGAAACGGTTCGAGAATTTGAGGACGGCATCTTCGCCCTCATATTCCTTGCCGCTGCGAAGAGAATCCTCCAGGCGCTTCAAATCATGACGTAACGTCATCGCCTCGAGGGCGATCACGGCCGTCCCCTTGTCGGAATCGCGGGTGAGCGCCTCGACCTTGGACTCGCATCCATGGTTGGAAAGATGAGCCAACGTCACTTTCAGCCGCTCATCCTGCCCCTTCGGGTCCTTGAGGGAGCGGGTGACCTGACGGAACGCAGAGCTGCCGAAGCTCCCCAGCACCCGGGCCAGCTCCGGCCAGACGTCGCTGTCCTCCGCCAAGAGGGCGTGGGCCAGCGGGACCACCGCCCGGCGAAGCTTGAGCTCACCGAGCCCGAGCGCCGAGGCCTGCCGGACGAAGGTCTTCCGCGCCGAGAGCCCATCGATGAGGGCATCGCCGGCGACCTCGCCATAGCCCACGATCTTGGGCACCACCTTCACCACCTCGCCCCGCGGCATCTTGCGGACAGCCTTGTAGAGCGTCTCCAGCATCTCGGGGTCCGAGCGCTTGGCCAGCTCCAGAGCGGCGTTGTGCCGGAGCTTCGGATGATCGAGGAGCATCACCAACTCGAGCTTGCCCATCTCGGGGAGCTTTTCGGGATCGACCTGCGCCAGGTCGTGCTGGCCGGTGCCGCTGCTTCCCTCGCCGCGCACACGGCGGATCGCGTTCCAGGCGCGCTCGTGGGTCACGCCGTCGACCGGGATGTCGCTCTCGCCGGCCGCTTCGAGGAGCGCCTCCCAGTTGTCCGCCACGTCCGAGGGTGACAGGCCGCCGGCTTCATCGTCGGCGGTGGTCTCGCGGAAGCGCTCGATCTGTCGCTTGATCAGGGTCGGCAGATCCGGCGCGACGCCCACCGCGAGCGCGCGGGTCGTGAGCTCGGGCGTGAGCGCGAGGCCGCGGTCGACCGCGTCGGTGAGGATCTTTCGCATCGCGGCATCGACGACGTCGCGCGGCACCGAGAGCGCGAGGAGCACGCGGTCGAGTCGCTGCGGCGTCGACCAGGCGACGAGTCGCGCGAGCGCGTTGGCGGCGTCGGCCGCGGAGCGCGCGGTCTCGGGTTCCGCGACGAAAGGATGCTCGCTCTCCGCCACCGGCGGCGGCGCGGCGAGCGCCCGTTCCTTCGCCGTGGCTGCGTCGGTGCGCGCTTCCGACCGGGGCGAGCGGGCGACGCGCTCGAGGATCATGGCGACGTTGACCCGCCGCGGCGCGGCGACCTCCACCGTTCTCTCGAAGCGACCGCTGGGCCCGAAGAGCGCGACGGTGGCTTCGAAATCGGAGCGAAGCGCCTCGAGGATGGCGCGATCCGTGGAGTCGTGGGGGTCGAGGGCCACGCGCCGCACGAAAGGACGCCCCTCGGCTTCCATCTCGACCAGCGCCAGGAGCACGACCGGATAGCCCTGCACCACCACCAGCTGCACCAGGAGGTCGCCGCCCTGGCGATACGCCGACTCGTGCCCCTCTTCGAGGCGGGCGAAGAGCCAGACGGCGTCGTCGAACTTCGCCGCCATCTCGAGGGTGCGGTCGCCGAGGAAGCCCTCGGGGGGCGGGACGGCCGCGCGGGGATGGCTGCCGGACTGGTCCACCGCCGACGGTACGTCGGACGGCGAGGCGGGGTTCGAGGTGACCCCCGTGACCTCCTGGATCATGTCCGACTCGTCGAGCTCCTCGACGTCGTCCTCGTCGATGATCTCCTCGACCTCTTCACCGAGCTCCTCCACCGAGGCCGCGAGCTCCACGTCCTCGGCGCTGCGCACCTTGGTGGGCTCCACGGCCATGGGCTCGATCTCGGAGGTGGAGAGCGGCTCGATCTCTTCGATCTCTTCCGCCTCCACCGCCTCGGCCGGTGCAGCCTCGGTCGCCACCGGACTGGCCGCCGGCTGCTTCGCGCCCCCGCCTGCGCGGACCCGCTCCTCGCGTGCGCGCACCTCGGCGAGACGACGCACGAGCTCCTCTTCCGAGAGATCGATCTCGCGCTGTCGCGCCTCGACGATCTCGGTGGCGCTCCGCACCTCGTCCTCTTGACGCGTCACCTCCTCGGCGCGCGTCTTCAGTCGCGCTTCGCGCTCGAAGAGCTTCTCGTCCTTCTTCTGGAGCGCCGCTTCCCGCGTGGCGATCGCTGCTTCGCGCGCCGCGAGCTCGCGATCGCGCGCGTCGAAGTCCCGCTGGTGTCGCGCAGCGTCCGCGCTCGCTTCCCCTTCGGCTTCCAGATACTCCGCGAGCTCCTTGGGCCCGATCACGACGGTGGCGGCCCGAACGTAGGTCGGGATCTCGTGCTCGGTGTCCTCCGCGAGGCGCTCGAAGAAGCGCGCCCGCTCGAGGAGCTCGCGATGGCGAAGGGTCTCCGGGATGACCAGCGCGAGCTTCCGCGCGGCCGGGTCGTGGTAGACGAAGGGGATGGCGAGCTCCTCGCCCCCTTCGAAACGATGGAGCGCGCCCGCGAGGGCGGCGTCCTTGAGCTTCGGGTCGGCCTGAACGTCCACGGCGACGTAGACCTCCACCGAGCGCACGTGCCCACCGGGGATGGTGACGTGCACGCTCTCGCGGCGGGTCTTGCCGACCGGCCCTCGATAGGTCTGCTCAGGCGACGCCATGGGCCCAATCGAGTAGCACAGAACGGGCGGCTATCGTAATACCCCCGGCCCATGAACGAATCGGAAAATGCCGTCCCCCAGGTGGTCGTCGACCTCGCGGAGAGCTGCGTGCGCTTCGTGGCCGCCGCTCAGGACACGCCCCTCGACTACACCCAGGACACCCTGCCGCTGCTGGACCACTACCTCCGCGAGGCCATCGAGGCCGAAGACGAGGTCCTCGGTCTGGTGATCCCGGCGGCCGGGGCCTATTTCGGCGAGGTCGTCCGGCGGCACCTCGGCCAGGGCGCCTGGCACGCGGGCGGGGACGACTACGCCGACTGGCGGCTCACGCTCCACCCCGGGCCCCTCTCCTTCAACCCGATCGGAGCCGCCCTCGAGTGCGCGACCGACGGAAGTGAAGGCGGCGCCCAGATGTCGATCCCCGATGCCCACCGAGAAGCCATCGAGTCTGCCCTCGAGACCATGGGCGACGTCCGCGAGGACGACTACTACACCTTCTCGGTGCGCTTCGAGGTCCTCGAGCTCGTGCACGAAAAGCTCGTCCAGCTCGGACGCTGATCACTCCTCAGCCCGTCGCGGAGGCCTGACGCGCACCTCGCCGGGGATCGGGCGCGAGCGCGGGTGCAGGGCGAGGTGGCCGAGGGGCCGCATGGCGGCCACGGTGTATTCACCCGGCACGAAGCCTTCGAAGCGACCCGTGGCGCCGCGGTCGACCCAGCCCACGGGAATGCCGCCTACCGTCACCACCACCCGCGTCGGCCCCTGGTTCTCGACGTTGAGCGTGGCGTCCGCCGGCGGACGATCGTCGCGCGAGCGCCGGTGATGCGCGAACGGGATCTGCGCGAGCACCGAGTCCTCCATGAAGGCCCGGCTCGACGCGAAGGGGAGCTGCGGGGGAGCGTCGTGATGGTCGGCGCGCAGCTCGTGACGCGGAAGCTCGCCTGGAACCTCGGCGGTGCGCTCCGCCTTCCAGGCGCCGATGCGGAACGACAGCGGTGCGCCTCCCTCGCCGCAGCGTCGCTCGAGGTCGCTTCGCCGATGCCCCGACCACTCCGCGATGAGCGCGCAGATCAGGTCTCCCGGCGCGTTCTCCTCGGCGCTCGGCGCGCGCTGGATGCCGACCCAGGGCGTCTGGCGATTCGTGACCGGTCCCCCCTGAAACCACTGCGCGAGCATGCCCGGCCCCGCGGATCGACCACCGTCCCCATCGAAGACGTAGACGCCGCCCAGGTCGCGCCGCAGACGCACCTCGGAACCCGGCACGACCGGCCACCCCGGCCCCGAGAAGCGAGCCCGCAGCCGGTCGGCGGAGACGTCCAGGTGAAGCTCGGTGGTCGGGGTCGCCATGGTCGGCGGAACGTCTCCGAGCATCCGCGGCACGCGAAAGGTCACGCGGTAGACGAGGCGCATCACCTCCACCATCTCGTCGCCGCGATAGTCCAGGTCGTCTCGTGCGGCGGGGTGAATGCGCGGGCCGCGTGGGCCGAGCTCGGGAGGGCGCGTGGGCCCCTGGGGGAGGACCACCGGCGCTCTTTCCGCCGACGCGGTGTCGCGGGGAAGGGGCGGAGGCTCGGCGGCGGGGACCGGGGGCGCTCCACCGCCCTCCCCGCAGGCGACGAGGAGCGGGAGCCCGAGGATCAGGATCCTCACGGCGCCTGGATCGAGGCGTTCGACTGGTAGAAGCCCGCGGGGAGGGACTCACCTCCGCTGTTGGCGATGACCACGCCGATCACCACGGCGGCGATGACCACGGCGGCGGCGCCGGTCCAGAACCACCACCGCTTCCAGATCGGTGTCGACTCGCCGAAATCGGGCCCCTCGTCGGGCGCTTCGATGCGTCCCGACAGGTCCACGCCGTCGTAGAGGTTGCGCACCAGATCCTGCGCCTGGAGCGAACCCTCTTCCTCGTCGAGGCTGATCCGCGCCTCTTGTTCGGCGAGGAGGAACTTGGTGCGTAGGTCGTAGAGATAGAGGTGCGCCATGACGGCGCCCTCGCCGTCGGGTCGGATCGTGCCGACCACCGTCTGCTGCACGAAGAGGTTGGTCCCGATGCTGCTGATGGCGTCGCCCGCGCGCTCCTCCCCGAGCTCGTCCGGGATCACCTCCATCGCCTGGGTGATCAGGAGCGACTCGTCGCTCGTGTCGAGGGCGAGATCGACCGTGCCCTGGAAGCTCTCCTCGACCGTGGCGCGGACGATGCGCTTCTCGTAGCCAATGGCTTTGACGGTGACGTAGTGATCGCCGACGAGCAGCCCCTCGGCGACGGTCGGCGAGGGCCCGTAGCTGTGGCCGTCGACGAAGACCTCGGCCCCTTCGGGGTAGGTGATGATCTCGATCGACCCACGGACGCCGCGGTCGGTGAGATCCATCTGGATGTTGTTGAAGACGTCGGCGAACTGCTGGGGGTAGCGCTCCGGGTCGTAGAAGAAGTGCTCGCGGAAGACCACCACGCGCCGGAAGGACTCCTCGCAGGCGCCGCGCTCCCGCTGCATGCACTGCGCGGCGCCGAGCAGGGTGTAGGCGTCGGCGAGCACCGAGCGCTTCACGTAGGGGAGGTTGTCCTCGAAGACCTGGAGCACCGCCCGCGCCCGCTCCTCTGCACCACGCGCCTGGCCGTTCTTCAGCATCTCCGCGATCTCGTCCGGTGCGGCCTCGGCCTCGAAGAGCTCCTCGGGCCGGTCCCGGATCAGGATGTCGGCGGGATGCTCGTCGTCGAGTCGCCGATCCCCGCGCAGACCACGGCGGATGCCCATCGAAACGATGGTCTGCTCTGCGAGGCCCGCCCCCTGCTCCGGGATGAGCACCACCGCGACCTTCACCTTCTCCTGCGGCTGCGCCGTCGCAGTGGCGGCGGTGAAGAGAAACGTCAGCGTGGTGAGGATGGTCGGTAGGCGCACGGATGAGCTCAGAAGGATAGGATGACCTGTCCACCCGGGTCCTGACCCAGGTCTTGTCCGCCGCCTCCAGAGGCGGCGGCGACGATGCCCGCGGTGACTCCGCCGACGACCAACACCCCGACGATGGTCCAAAACCACCACGTCTCGTAGAAGGCGGGCCCCTCCGACTCCTCCTCGCGGTGCGTGAAGCCGCCGCTGCGCGCGGGGATCTGCTCGTCGTCCGCAGCCTCCACCACCTCGGCCAGTGACACCTCGAGGCCCTGGGAGATGAGTTGACGGACGCCCGATTCGAGGGAGCCGAACGCGATGGGCACCGGGCCGACCAACGCCGGAGAGTGATCGCCGGTGGGAACGTCGAACATCATGAATCGCAGCTGCACCTGCGTGTCGTTGTCGCCGCGGGAGACCTGGATGATGCCGAGCTTGTCGAGCTCCAGCGAAGCGGCGATCTGCGACAGCGCGTCCCCCTCTTCGATGGTCTCGAGGCCGTGGTTGCGGAGGCCCTGAACGGACTCGGCCAGCCCGGGCGTCGCGTCTTCGAGGAAGGCGTTGACGGTCTCGGAGCCGCGGCGGCGCAGGGTCACTTCCTGGACGAAGGGCGTCGCCCCCGGACGGGTGACGCGAACCACGTGGGAGCCCGCCGCCAGGGAGTCGATCGTCAAAGGCGTGCGTCCGCGCGCCACGTAGTCGACGTAAGCGATGGCGCCAGCGGGCTCGCTCTCGATGGTGATGCTGCCCTGCGGGTTCTGAGCGTCACGAGGCGCGGCGCGCTCGTACTCCTCGATGATGTCCGGATTGAAGAGGTTCGGGTCGGGCTCCAGGTAGGGCATCTGGATGTGCAGGCGCGCGAAGGTGTGCCGTGCGGCCCGGTTGTGTCCTTCGAAGACCTGAGAGGCACCGAGGAAGAGGAGCGCTTCACCGAGATCCGAGGGGTCCTCGAGAGCGGCCGCGGACGCGTCGAAGTCCTCGACGGCGCCAGTCAGCGTCTCGATGGCCTCGGCGAGCTCGAGGTTGAGATATTGCTGACGCCCCAACTCGAGCTTCTCTCGTGCGCTCGCCAGGCGCTCGTAGACGTAGTCGGTGTAGCCGAGAAAGCTGCGGTCGGCGCCGGCCCAGTCGACGCCCGGGAGCTGGCGGAGGGAGGCGCGGGCCGCGGCACCTACCCGCGCAGCGACGGGCTCGAGCTCGGCGTCGGCCGGGATGGCGATGATGTAGACGCGCACCGGCTCCTGGGCGGAGGCCGCCTCGGGAGCCAGGGCCGCGAGCAAGGAAAGCGAAAGGATGAGCAGTGCGCGTCTTTCAGCCACCACGTTCGAGGTCCTGGGTGAGCGCCGCGAGGGTGGGGTCGTCCGAGAGGGCTCGGCGAAGGTGCGCCTCGAGCTCCGCGCGGCGAGCGGGAGGAAGCGCAGACGCTGTCGGTCCATCGAGCGCTCGGGCGACGAGCTGATTGATGGCCTTGGCCGGGTCGATCTTGCCGGCCGCGAGGTCTTTGGCCAGGGCCGCGATCGCCTCGCTCGAGACGACCTGCCCAGCCTGATCGGTGTTCTTCGCCTCCGCGGTGCGCTCGAGCGCCGCATCGAAGCTCGCCTTCGAAGGTCCGCCGGCGGACTCCGAGGCAGGGGGGACGCCGGGCGGTTTGCCCGGTGGTTTGATGGGTGAGCTCATCGAAGGCCTCCGGAGGGTATCCAAATCGGGAACGCCGCCGCAAGGCGCCCGCACGCGCGCGCCCGCGACGCTCAACCCGGGGGTCAGCGGATGTTGTTGATGCTGTTCTTCGCCGTCTCGTGACGGGCCTTGAGCACGTTGGACAGGGTGGTGAAGCGCTGATTTTCGGACTGCATCTGCTGCTGCAGCTGGAGGAAGGCCATGTTGTCCTGCATCATGGACGCCTGAATGTTGGTGCCCATGGCGGCGGGACCGCCGGTCGGGGTGGTGGTCCCCGCGGTCGCGGTCCCGACCGCTGAACGGGCGCCACGCACGGCGGCCGAGGCGACGGCGCCACCGGGCACCGCGGCCGAGACCGTCTCGACGCCGTCCAGAAGGACCCCGGCGCCCACGGTCAGAGCGTCCTCGAAACGACGCCCCGTGCCGGGGGCCGTGGCCCGCGCACCGCTGACCTCCACGCGGGTGGTGGCGCTGCTGACGACGGGAACGGGCTGGGTGAATCGGAAGGTGGTCATGGCGGATCTCCTGGCGAAAGGGCCGGGCCGAAGCCGCGGCGAGGTGATACGCACTTATCGTTTCGTCCTCCGTTTGGTTGCGTCCCCTTGACGGAGGCACCGCACTCCCTTAGCAATTGAACGGGATCTAAAGGGATTTTTCACGTGACCCGAGGCGCGGAAGCGGAGCAAGAGCATCGCTCGGAGGAGTCCGAGGCGGAGCCCTCCCTCTTGACGACCGGGGACATGGCCCGTCTGACGGGGAGCACCCTACGGACGGTGCGCTTCTACGAGGAAGCCGGCCTGCTGCGCCCCACCACGCGCACCGACGGTGGGCACCGGATGTTCGACGAGGACGAGCTCCTCAAGCTGCAACTGATCCTCGATCTGCGCGAGGCCTGCCTCTCCCTGTGCGACATCAAGGAGCTCTTCGCTCTCAAGGAGACCTGTACGAGCGCCGAGGAAGCGAGCGAGCAGATGTCCGCGATTCTCGGCCGGCAGATCGACGAGATGCAGCAGAAGATCACCAAGCTCCGGCGCCTGCGCGAAGAGCTCGCCTCCACGGTGTCGGTGATTCGTGAGTGTCAGTCCTGCGCCACGCCGGCCTTCCCCCGTTCTTGTGGCGGTTGCGAGATGCTGGAACGGGCGGACCTGCCTCGCGCGGTCAAGCTCCTCTGGGGCTGAAGCGATGTTCCTCGACGTCCCCTCCGCGGAGGAGCTGCCTCCGCTCTCGACAGAGGAGCTGAGCGCGCTGCCCGTCTTCCCTTTACCGAAGATGGTCTTCTTTCCCGGGAGCGCGCTGCCGCTGCATCTCTTCGAGCCGCGCTATCGCGAGATGATCATCGACTGCACGACGAAGGGTCCCAAGGCGATGGCGGTGACGCTGCTCCTGCCGGGGCACGAAGCGCAGTACCAGGGTCAGCCGCCGATCGCGCCGGTGAGCGGTGTGGGGCGGATCGTCTGGCACGAGGCGCTCGACGACGGGCGTCACAACGTGGTTCTGGTGGGCCTCGGACGGGCGCGCCTGGAGGAGCTCCCGATGGAGGGCCGGTCCTATCGCCGCGCCCGGGCCACGATGCTCCCCGACGAAGGGGCGGCCCGCGGACCGGACGTCTCGGGCCTGTTGAGCTGCGCATCGGCGATCAGCGCGGTCGTCCAGAAAACGCATCCCGATTTCTCTCTCGGGCTCGATGAAAGCGCGAACCCGGGTCAGGTAGCCGACGCCATCGCCGATCGCCTGGTCGCGGATGCGCGCGACCGTCAGGCGATCCTCGAGGCGCTCGACGTCCACCAGCGGATCGAGCGGGTGACGAGCGCGCTGAGCGATCTGTTGGCCGAGATCCAGCGCGCCAAGGCCGATGGACCGGTGAATTTGAAGGAGCTCGGTCGCGTCCCGCGAAGCGCCCTCGCCCCGGGCGAGTTGACGCGCCTGACCCACCCACCCTACGACATCCTCGTCACCAACGTGTCCGGGCAGTACTTCGCCATGGAGGACGCCTGCCCCCACAGCGGACAGAGCCTCTGCACCGGACGCATCGAGGAGCACGTCGTGATCTGCCCGGGTCACGGCTGGAAGATCGACGTGCGCACCGGCGACGTGCTGACGGAGGTGGGCAGCGGACGATCGAACCCGACCTTCGAGGTGCGCGTCGAGGGCGACGACGTGGTCGTCTACTCGGCGTCGAGCTCGGCCAGGTCGTGACGCTCGCCGTCGCCGAGATGGTCGAGGTGATGGCCGAGGCGGGAGCGCTTGGTCTCGAGGTAGCCGCGGCTCTCGGCCGTGGGGTCGACGTGGTGGTTGACCCGGCGGGTGACGTTGACACCGTCGGCGATCAGCGCGTCCACCTTCTCGGGGTTGTTCGTCATCAGGGCGATGGAGCGCACGCGGAGATCTTCGAGGATGCGCGCCGCGACGTCATAGCGCCGGAGATCGGGGGGGAAGCCGAGCATGGTGTTGGCGTCCACGGTGTCAGCGCCCTGGGCCTGCAGCGCATACGCGCGAATCTTGTTGCCGAGGCCGATGCCCCGACCCTCCTGGCGGAGGTAGACCACGACGCCCTTCTTGGCCTCGGCGATGCGACGCATGGCGAGGTCGAGCTGCTCGCGGCAGTCGCACTTCAGGGAGTGAAGCACCTCGCCCGTGAGGCACTCGCTGTGAACCCGGCACAGGACGTCGGGGGCGCCGTCGATGTCGCCGTGGACGATGGCAGCGTGCTCCTTGTCGCCCTCGCGGTAGACGAAGACACGGAAGATGCCGTACTCAGTGGGGAGCTCCGCCTCCGAGTACCGCTCGAGGGACGCGGCGTTCACCGTGGGGTTTTTGGGATCCTCAGCCATGGGATTCGGCGAAGTCAGGTCGAGCAAATGTAGGGGCAGGGGCCCCCACGTCAAGGACACGGGCCCTTGAGCCTGGTCGACCGTTTCAAGGCGGCCCTGCGCCGCCTCGCGGGCCAGGAGGTGGAGCAAAGCGCCGCCCAGGCGCCCGCCGAGCAAACCTCGAAGGCCGCTCTCGAAACCGCGGACCTCGCCGTCCTCTCGGCCGTCCGGCGCTGCACGGCCTGCGGCGCCTGCGACGTGGCTTTCGACGCGTACGATCAGGCGGCACGCCCCATCTTCCGGGGCCCGAGCGAGCTGGTCAGGGCCTATGCGCGGCGGGTGGAGGACCATGGCGCCGCGAAACGCTACCTCGCGAGCTTGAGGCGCGGTGACCTCGAGGAGCTCGAACGCGTCTGCCCGGTGCGCATCCCCTTCGTCGCCCTTTCGGACCTCGTCGAGCGCCGCGCCCGCGCGCTCGAGCCGGACGAAAGCAAGGAGACCTCTCCGCGTCCACGCCACGACCCGGGGTGATCCTGTATAACGCGAGCGTGAGCTCGTCCGGAGTCTTGTCCGACGTTTCCGCGCTCGTGGGGGGGCGGGTGTCGGCTGGCGAAGCGGATCGTGTGGCGTACGCGCGCGACCTCTGGCCGCGCCAGCAGATCGTCACGCGCAGCGGCGTGGCGGCGCCCTCCCCGCCGGCGATGATCGCCTGGCCCGAGACCACCGAAGAGATCGTCGACATCATTGGCTACGCCCGCGAGCGCAAGATCCCCATCGTGCCCTACGGCGCGGGCTCGGGCGTGTGCGGCGGCGTGCTGCCGACCGAGGAGACGATCCTCATCGACCTCAAGCGGATGCGGCGCTTCCTCTCCGTGGACGAGGAGCGACTGACGGCGCGGATCGAGGCGGGGATCATCGGACAGCATCTCGAGGACGGTCTCGCGGCGCGCGGATACACCCTCGGCCACTTTCCCTCGTCGATCCATTGCTCGACCCTCGGCGGTTGGCTCGCGGCGCGTTCGGCCGGCCAGTGCTCGGGGCGTTACGGGAAGATCGAGGACATGGTGGTGGGGCTGCGCTGTGTCGATGGCGGTGGGCAGATCCGCGAGGCCGACCTCGACGCCGGCATCGAGCCGGCGCTGATCCCGCTCGTCGTGGGCAGCGAAGGGATCCTCGCCATCATCACCGAGGCCACGGTGCGCATCTCCCCGGCCCCCGCCTCGCGCCGCTTCGCGTCCTTCGTCTTCGAGAGCACGGAAGCGGGCCTCGACGGCATGCGGAAGATCTTCCAGGCGGGCCTGCGCCCGGCGGTGGCGCGTCTCTACGATCCCTTCGACACGATGCTCGCGCGGCGTGGCGGCGTGAAAGGGCCTGCCGACGAGTCGGTGCAGGAGGCGGACGAGGAGGAGGAGCTCGAAAAGGCCGGGCCGTACCGGCCGGGCCTGGGGGCGCGGATGCTCAATCGCGCGCTGCGGCGCCCCAAAGCGCTCAATCGCATCATCGACGCCCTGCCCGACCGCGCCCTGGGCGGCGCGCTCATGGTGCTGGTCTGGGAGGATCACCCCGACCTCGCGGACGCCGAGCTCGCCCTCGCGGCGGAGATCGCGCGCGGTGAAGGCGCGCGCGACACCGGCGAAGCACCCGCCAGACGCTGGCTCGCCCACCGCCACAGCGTCAGCTACCGGCAGTCGCCGCTCTACGCCTGGGGCGCCTTCGTGGACACGATGGAGGTGGCGTCGACCTGGTCGCGCCTGCTGCCGATGTACCACGCGGTGCGGGCCGCGCTGAGCCCGCACGTCTTCGTGATGGCGCACTTCAGCCACGCCTATCCCGACGGCGCGTCGATCTATTTCAGCTTCGCGGGCTCGGCGCCCGACGAGGACGCGGCGCTCGCGACCTACGACAAGACGTGGAAGGACGCGCTCGAAGCGGTGGTGGCGGCGGGGGGCACGCTCTCGCACCACCACGGCGTCGGGCGGAGCAAGGCGCCAGCGATGCGCGCCGAACAGGGCGTAGCGATCGACGTGGTGCGCACGCTGAAGGACGAATTCGATCCGGCCGGCATCCTGAACCCGGGCGCGCTCATCGGCGCCGCGTCGCCGAGCGTCGCGCAGCGAGGCAACCATGGCGCGTGATCAGCTGATCGAAGCGCTGCGCGAGGCGATGCCCGGCGCCGTTCAAGAAGCGCAGGGGCGCGCGGCGCTCTTGCCGCGGAGTGAGGCCGAGCTCGCGGACGCTCTCGCGATCGCCAACCGACTCGGCGCGCCGATGTCCCCACCGGGCGCGCCGCCGCGCGACGGCGCGGTGACCATCGATCTCAGACGCATGGCGGATCTCTTGGCTTACGACGACGCATCGCTCCTGGTGCACGTGGAGGCAGGCGCGTCCCTGGCGGACGTCGAGGGGGCGCTCGGAGAACGGCAGCTCACCCTCGGCATGCATCAGGCGGCGGAGCAGTCGGTGGGTGCGTGGCTCGCCGAAGGTGCGCCTGGGGCGCGGGATCGCGACGCCGACCCGGTGGACCAGCTGGTCGCCGGCCTGTCGGCGGTGCTCCCGGACGGACGCCTTCTCCACATCCGTCCCGCGCCGCGCCGAGCGGTGGGCCCGGACCTGATCGGCGCCTTCGTGGGCGCGCGCGGGCGCCTGGGCGTGATCACCTCGGCCCATCTCGTGGCGCGCGCTCTGACCGCCGAGACGATCCTCGCTTTCCGCTTCGACGCGCCCGACGAAGCGGCGGCGGCGCTCGCGTGGATGCGCGGCCGCGGGGTGCGATCCGTGGGGAGCGAGATCCGCGTCATGGACGGCGAAGGGGCCCGGCTGGCCATCCGCCTCGACGGCCCGGAGCGCATGCGCCGTGTTCGCGCCGCGGTGGCGCGGCGGATCGCCGAGGAGCGCGGCGGCAAGCACCTCGAGGACGTGACGGAGGTGGCCGGCGCGCGCGCGACCGGCGCCTCGCGCACAATCGAGACGCTGGCAGCAGCGCTCGATCCCGCGCGCGTGCTCGGTTAGTTGGGGTCGGGGCGCTCGTCGGGATCCATCCCGAGGTGGCGCAGGAGCTCGGCCTGGTGGTGGCCGCGGAGGGCGTCGATGATCTCGCCGAGCTCGCCTTCGATGACCGAGTCGAGCTTGTGCACCGTCAGGTTGATGCGGTGATCGGTGACGCGGTTCTGCGGGTAGTTGTAGGTGCGGATCTTCTCGGAGCGATCGCCCGTGCCCACCATGTTGCGCCGCTCGGCGGATTCGGCCTGGGCCTGCGCCTCGCGCTCCTTGTCGAGGAGGCGGGCCATGAGGATCTTCATCGCCTTGCTGCGGTTCTTGATCTGAGAGCGCTCGTCCTGGCACTGGACGACGAGCCCCGTCGGCAGGTGGGTGAGGCGCACCGCCGAGTCGGTCCGGTTGACGTGCTGGCCGCCGGCGCCGGAGGCGCGGTAGGTGTCGACCCGCAGGTCCTTGTCGTCGATGGTGACGTCGACGTCCTCGGCCTCGGGGAGCACCGCCACCGTCGCGGTCGAAGTGTGGATGCGTCCCTGGGACTCGGTCACCGGCACGCGCTGTACGCGGTGCACGCCGCCCTCGAAGCGAAGGCGGGAGAAGACGCGGTCGCCCTCGATGAGCGCCACCACTTCCTTGAGCCCCCCGGCCGACGCTTCGCTGGTCGACAGGATCTCGACCTTCCAGCCCTGCGATTCGGCGAAGCGCATGTACATCCGCAGCAGATCCGCTGCGAAAAGGGCAGCCTCTTCACCACCCGCACCGGCGCGGATCTCGAGCAGCGTGTTGCGCTCGTCGGCCGGGTCCTTCGGCAGAAGGAGCAACTGAAGGCGCTTCTCGATCTCCCCGAGCTCCTTTTCGAGCTCGGGGATCTCCTCCTGCACCATCTCCTTGAGCTCCGGATCGGAGAGCGCCTCCCGATCCTCGGCCAGGCGCTTGTCGACGTCGCGGTAGCGCGCGTAAGCCTCGACCAGATCGCCGAGCTCCGCGCGCTCCTTCATCAGCGCCGTGTACTTCTTGGCGTCGGCGGCGACGTCCGGACGGCAGAGCCGCTCCTCCACCTCGCGATGGCGGGCGGCCAGCTCGTCCAGCTTGTCGAACGGAAGCACGCGGCGCCACGTCAGGGTAGAGGATCAGAGCCGACGGCTCTGGCCCGATGCATTTGGGGATAGCGGAGGACGCCTGCACGTACTCGCTGCGTCATTTCGCAGCATCCCCCGTGAGCCTCAGGCGTCCGTCTTCTCGGCGGCGGCTTCGGCAGCGGCGGCTTCGGCGGCAGCAGCCTTGGCGGCCTTCTCTTCCTTCGCCTTGTTCGCCTTGGCGTACTTCTTCTTGAAGCGCTCGACGCGGCCAGCGGTGTCCATGATCTTCTGGCGGCCGGTGTAGAAGGGATGGCACGCCGCGCAGATGTCGACGTTGAAGGAGCCTGCCGTCGAGCGGGTCTCGTAGCTGGCGCCGCAGGCACAGGTGATGGTGGCGGCGTTGTACTCGGGGTGAATTTCGGGCTTCATCGGGATACCTCGGTCCCTCCGTCCTGGGATCCTGGGGGCGAAAGGCGCCCAGACCATTGAGAGGGGGTCGGGCTATCTAGCGGATCGGACCCTCCCCCGCAAGGGCTCCTGGTGCCCGCCCCCGCCAAGGTGCGCTATCCTCCGGCCGATCGAGGCAAGTGCCCGGGGTTTGCCGGTTTTTTGGCCATCCGCCGGGTCTCGGCTAACGAGGGAGAAGAGGCATGGGCCAGAAGCGAATCCAGTTGGTCGTCCGGGGACGGGTACAGGGAGTGTACTACCGCGCCACGGCTCAACGGGAAGCGCGAGAGCACGGCCTCACCGGCTGGGTGAAGAACCGCCCGGACGGCTCGGTGGAGATGGTCGTCGAAGGTGAGGAGGACGACGTGAAGGACTTCCTCAACTGGGCCCAGCAAGGGCCGACGACCGCCCGCGTGGACAAGGTCGAGACCAAATGGCGCAGCTATACGGGAGAGTTCGCAGCGTTCCGCATCGTCACCTGACGATCGGGGTCGCGCTCGTCCTGTCGCTCGCGATGGGCACGGGCACGGCGCGGGCACAACAGACCGCGGCGGAGGCGGACGAATACGGCACGACCCTCGAGGAGCTCGAGGGGTGGGCCGCGGATCTGGCGAGCGACGATCCGGCCGCGCGGCAGGCTGCGTGCGACGCGCTCTCCACGCTCGAAGAGGAGGCGCTGCCCGCGATCCGCCGGCGCGTCGAGACTCTCGCCCGGCCGCGCTTCGACACGGAGGAGGCGTATCGCACGATCAACCGCTTTCGCCACGCGGTGGGGAGCCTGCGCGCCGACGAAGACGTCGACGTCATCCCGGGCCTGCCGACCGTGCTCGGCGAGGATCGCGAGGCGATGACCGTGGCGCTGGTGGAGCGACGTCTTCTCGCGCGTTCGCTGGTGGACATGGCGACCATCGAGGCGGCGCCGGTGCTCGGCGAGATCATCGCGACCGATCCGCAGGCGTGGCGCTGGGAGTTCCGGCGCATGGTGTGGCGGCTCGGCGAGAGGGCCCTGCCCATGCTCCTGATCCTCGACGATCACGGCGATCCGGGCGTTCGACGCTTCGCCCGCTGGGGGATCCGCGAGCTCGGTAGCCCCGAGCCCGGACGTGCCATCCAGACCCACGACATGCGGCTGCTCGCCGAGATCATCCGCGCGTACGGAACCAAGCGCGATATGGACGCGATGCGCGCGGTCGTGGGGTGCGTGGTGCACGAGCGCGCCCAGGTGCGCAACGCCGCGCGCTGGGCGACGGAGCGCTACGGACGAAACGCGATCTGGCAGCTGCGCCGCGTCTACCGGAACCTGACGGGCGAGCACGCCGATCAGAGCCTCGGTTGGGAGGCGACGGCCTCGATGCTGTACGCCGCGCACGACGCGCAGCGCCTCGCGCCGGTGCGGCGCGAGCTCGACGCTGGCCTCGCGGCGCTCGCCGACGGCGATCTCGACACCATGCGCACGAAGTTCGACGCGGTGCTGATCGCCGCGCCCGACCTGCCCCAGCGAGCGCAGCTGGCGCCCGGATACGCGGCGCTCGGCGCGCGCGCACTGACGGCGGGCGACGTGGCCGAGGCTCGGCGCTTCTATCGCCGCGCGGTGCGTCTGTCGCCGACGCACGCGAGCGCGGAGAGCTGGCGCGCCGAGCTGCAGTTCATCGAGGCGGAGTCGCGGCTCGCCAGCGGCGTCGCGGATCTCGGCGCCTACCAGCAGGTGCTCCTCCACGATCCGGAACACGCGGGGGCCCTCGCTTTCATCGTGGCTGCGAACGGCGACGGACCCGCGGAAGAAGGCTGGCCTCTGAAGCGAATGGTGCTCGCGCTGGCGGTGCTGATCCTCCTCGGCGTCTTCGGAACGATGTGGATCCGGCGGCGCGAGGAAGAAGAGCTCGAGGCGGACCAGGAAGTGGTCGACAGCGATCCGGACACCATCCCCGGCTGACGCCGACCGCTCGACGCCGCTTGGCGACCGCTCGACCCGCCACCCGCTCGCGCGACGGCAGGCGCGCCTCATCGTGAGCGGGTGACGACAACCCATGCGACCTTCGCCGCCGCCCTCCTCGTGGGTGGCCTGCTGGCACCCGGTCTGGTCTTTCGAAGAGATGCGGGGCCGCTCTACGACGACGATCTCTCGCTCGCGCGCGCACACGCGGACGGCGTGGCCCGCTGGACCGAGGAGCCGCTTGGCGAGGGCGATTTCTCGACGGGCGTCCAGCGATTCGACGGAGAGTGGCTCTTCGGCACCTATGTGATGAGCGCCATCGGTCACGCCAACGTCGCGCGGGCCCATCCGGAATATCGCGAGGTCGCCGTGCGCCGGATGGAGTCGGCGCTCTCTGCCGTGAAGCGGCGCGAGGTGCGCGCCTTCGATCGGGCGGCGTGGGGCCGATATCCACTCGCCGACATCGGTACGCGCCGGGCCCACGTGGCGTTTCTCGGCTACTACGGCTTGGCCCTGGCGCTCCTGGTCGAGCTCGACCCCGACTCCCCGCACGCGGACCTCGAGGGCCGGATCGTCGCCCACCTGTCGCGCCTCATGCGCCAGAGCGAGAGCGGGCTGCTCGAGACCTACCCGGCAGAGACCTACCCGGTCGACAACGCCGCAGCGATCGCGGCGCTCGGCGTACACGATCGGGCGACGGGAGAAGACCACGGCGACATCGTGTCCCGCTATGCCGCGCTCCTGCGCGAGCACTACCGCGATCCCGAAACCGGCCTTCTCTATCAAGCCGTCAACCGACGCGGCGCAGCCGTCGATAGAGCGCGCGGCTCCGGTACGGCGTTCGCGTCCTTCTTCCTGAGCTACGCCGACCCGCAGCTCTCGAGAGAGCTCTACGATGCGATGCACACCCACCTCTTGCGCCGGGGCTTCGGTTTCGCCGCGATGCGGGAGCAGATGCACGGCGGGAGCTTCGAATCCGACGTCGATTCGGGCCCCGTGTTCTTCGGGCTCAGCCCTTCCGCCACCGGCTTCGCGCTGGGCGCCGCGCGCGCCAACGCGGACGAGGAGACCTTCGCCGCGCTCTACGCCACCGCCGCGCTCGCCGGGGCGCCCATCGACCATCGCGGGGTGCGGACCTTCGCGATGGGTGGACCGATCGGCGACGCGATTCTCTTCGCCATGATCACCACACCGAAAGGAGGTGAGCGATGAGACGCCGCTTGCTCGCGCCTGCCCTCGTCTGCGCCATCGTCGGGGCCGGAGTCTTCCTGCACGACCACCTGGCCGGGTGGATGGTGGACGAGGGGATGGCGGGGGTGCTCCTCGGCGCGGGGACCGGCGCGCGCCCACCCGGCACCGCCCTGGCGCTCCTCTTCGTGGGCCTTCGCGTCCTCGGCACGCCGCTGGCCGGCGCTGCGCTCTTCGGCGCAGCCGTGGTCGCGGCCTCGGCGGTGATCAGCGGTCGAAGCCGGAGCCGGAGAGAGACTCGAGGATCCCCCGCACAAGCGCAGCCACGATTGCCGACTCCACACTCGGAAGACCGGTCTTGTCGGTGATGGCTTCGATCCTCGACTTAACCGCGTCGCCGTCTTCGCCTGGCAACTGGGAGATGTCCTCGCACTTCATCCACAAGGCCGCTTCCAGGAACTCCGACTCTCGGTCCGACAAGTTGCGTTCGGAGGCGTAGCGTCGGATGAGCTGGCGGAGGATGTGCTCGGTCGCGACGCGCTCGAGGAAGCACCGAAGCAGGCCGCCTTCCCAATCCGATCCAGGTCTCCTCTCGAGGAAGCACGCCCCCGCAGCTGCGGCGCGCGCCTCCACGTCGACCACAAAAGGCTCCGACACGATCATCGAGCGAGCCACCTCGCCCCCGTCACGAAGGCTGCGATACCAATCGAGGCCGTCCCCATCCGGCAATTCGAGCTGAATCACGAAGGCGTCGAAGGGCGTGCTCGCCAAGCCCATCCGCATGTTCGCCTGACGAATGGAGTGCGCCTTGTCGAAGCGACAGATGGGCGTGAATTTCCTCTCGAGAACATCGAGGAGATCACGATCGCCGACGGCGAGCACGCGCACCGGAATGGGCAAGCCCCAGTGGACCCCCGTACGTTTCGGCTCCGCGCTCATCTCATGTAGCCTAACGAATACGCAGCCGAAGCGCCCGGGATGTGCCCCCACTCGTGGACAGTTCCATACAAATACTCGAAATCATTGAATCCAAGACCGACCACCGAGGCGGTGGGTCGTGGCATCCTCTATCGAGGTGAGCGCAGTGGAGACAGCGCTGGTGGTCGCGGAAGGGGCGCCGGACCGGATACGGGAGCGCGTGCATGCCTGGTATGAGGAGGTCTGCGCGCAGCTCTCCAAGTACGGTCTGCCCCACCCGGCGGTCGCCGAGCTGAAGTCCTTCGACGACATGTGGATGGCGGCGCTCTACTGGTCGCCGGATGCCAGCTCGCAACTGGTCTCGGTCTCGGCGTCCTATATTCGCGGCGACGATTTTCGCGCGATGCTCTCGCTCCGGCCGAAGCGCCGCGATCCAGGCGTGCTCATCAGCTGGGACGATCCGATGTGGGCCGAGGTCCGGCCGCTGATCCAAGCGCTGGGCCGCACCCTGCTACGCAAGGAAGAGGATCGGAAGCAGGCGCGCGAAGATTGGGAGTCGATCGACCCGAGCCGTCGGACGTCTTGGGACGTTGAGTAGACGGCGCGAGATCGTGCGGGCGGAGGGGAGATCGTGACCAGGTTGGCGGAGGCGGGGGGAGATCGTGACCAGGTTGGCGGAGGAGTGATGAGCCCAGATGGTGGGCGGAGCGGCGCAAGGAGCGATGGCGCGTCGGATCTGAGGCCGGAATGACGCCGCGCGTCGCGGATCACCGCACGCCTCGAGCGGAATCGACCGCCGTCACCGTCATGCGTCGCGTCGGACGCGACCGACGGACGCGCCGCTGCGTGTCCGCGCTCGGCGCAGACACGCAGGGAGCCCGACCGGGCGCCGTGAAGGGCGCTACGAAGAGAGGCGACGTCGCGGGGCGGGTGCGACCCGCACCCCGTGATGGACGCGCATCCACCACGTGCCGTGAGGGAAGACGACCCGCCGGTCGCCCGCGGTCCAGCGCGCGAGCGCTGCTTCGTAGTCCTCGTCGAACTGCGCGTTTTCTTCGATGGCGGCGCGCGCCGCGCCCAGGTCACCGCTGGCCTTGAAGCGAGGATTGAGCTTGCCGAAGAGCTCCCAGCTCCGCGCACGTGCCGTGCGCGCCACCCGCATGCACCGACGCACCCCCTTGAAGGCGATCCCCTCTTGCTTCGCCTCGGCGAACGCCGCGCGCTCGTAGTCGCGCACGCGACGCGCGAGGTTCGCGCGCGCTCCGTCCTCTCCGTACATGGTCACGAGGCACTCCGGCATCTCGAGGCGAAGCGTCGCCTTCGCGGGCCAGTCGGGATTGTTGGCGTCGAAGTAGCCGTCAGGCCGCGCCACCTCGATGACGCGCCGGCCGATGTCCCTCGGCAGCGTCTGGGCCCCGGGCCAGTCCTTCGCGTAGCGGACGGCGAAGGCCGAGACCGGATTGGCGATGAGGTAGGCGATGTCGTCCGCGACCGCGTCGGCCGTGAGCGGCTCGTGCTCACCGCCCAAGTACTTGTTGAAGACCTCCTCGGGCCAGCCGAGCAGCGCCTTCAGGCCCTGGGCGAAGGTGCGGTGGAAGTCACGCTTGAAGTCGGGCTGCACGCCGCGCACGTCGGTGTAGACGAGGTGGATGTGCGTCGACATCAGCACCGCGGCATGCACGGCGATGCCGTGCTTCTTCGCCGCGACTGCGAGGCAGTACCAGAAGATCTCCGCTACCTTTCCTTCTTCATCCGGCCGGAAGAGGAAGTAACGTCGCGTCGTCCGGCGGACCGTCGTCCAGATCTTGCCCTTCAGGACGCGCTTACGACGGCTGCGCCGACGTCGTCGGCTGCGCAGGTGGCGGTCGTAGGCGGTTTTTGGCTTGCGGAGGGCGGACATGGCTCCGCGCCCACTGCCAGAACGGCGCCACAAATCGGCGACCTCATTTCAACCACTTACGCCGATCATGTGGCGAAAGTCCGCCACTCCGCCGGCGGCCGCCACCGGCGGTTTTGTCGCGACTTTCGGCCCTCAGTGGTGCTGGCGTCCCTGGCTCGGCGCCAACCGGGTTACGATCATCTCCCCGGCGCCCCATCCGAATTCGCCTGGATTGGGGCTCTTGCTATAAAGGAACCCATGATGGGTGGTCGTCTCGGTGCTTTGCGTATCTCGTACTCGCTTTTCTTGCTCGCGCCGCTCGTGGGCTGTGCCGCGGAGCAGCTCGACGGGCCGCCCGATGGCTACGACGAGGGTGTTCAGGGGGACCAGGAACGCTACTCCCTCGAGGACAAAGAGGATCGACCTCTTCCCTACGAGATCCCGCCTCCCGCCGGCCTCGTCGCGCCCGAGATCATCGTCTCGCTCAGCAAGCAGACGGTCCACCTCTTCGATCGACAGACGGGCTTCAGCCGCGTCTATCCCACCGGCGTCGGCAAGCTCGGATCGAGCGGCTACAGCATCACGCCTACCGGCCACTACCTGACGAGTCCGGATACGAACGATGGCTGGTACTACGTGCCGGCTCGCTGGGAGCCGTCGTATTTCGAGGGCCTGCCCTTCCTGCGTCTGAACATTCGCAATGCGGCCGGTGCCAACACCTACGGCCTTCACGGCCCGATCACCCATCCGCTCCGGCGCGGCTACGTCTCTCACGGCTGCATGCGCATGGAGAAGCCCGACATCGTCGAGCTCTTCTACGCGGTCAAGGATTTCGCCTCGACCCCGGTGTCGATTCAGCAGGAAGTGGAGCTCGACGCGAATGGTGACGAGGTCGACGTGGGTGTCGAAGCGGCCCTCTACGCTCCCGATGCCGAGATCGTCTTCGGCGACTCCATCGGCCCGCGGCCGCCGCGCGTCGTGCCCCGCGGCTTCATCGGCGACTCGTGCGCGGTCGACGAGGACTGCGGCGACGGAACGCCCGAGAGCGACGCCTTCTGTCACCCCAGCTTCTTCTGCACCGAGCCGTGCACCCAATATTGCCCCGACCGGGCTGGCCGGCCGGGCACCTTCTGCGCGGCGACGAGCTCCGGCACCAGCGACGGCCTCTGCCTTCGTCGGGTCGACGACACCGACCCCAGCTGCGACCTCGTGCCGAACACCTATCCGATGGAGACCACGAACCCGGTCGACGGGCGAATGGTGCTCACCTGTACGCCCGACGGCCTCTGAGCCTGGTTCGTTCGGCCGCCACAGGGGGACGGAGCTCGTCCCCCAACCGTTCGGATCGCCAAGATGTTCTTGTTCCACCCGCGCCTTGCTGCACGCGCTAGCACTGCGCTGCTGGGGGCGGTCGATCGCGCCATCCACGTCGCCTACGACTCTCCCCCGCTGCGTCGATGCGACCGCACCCCTCGGAAAGGTTGCCGGAAGGGCTCCCCGACGGGCGCGCGTGCCCGCGGCCGCGGCGCAACGATGCGCGTCCGGATCCTGCCGCGGATCGGGTGCGCCCTACGCTGCACCGCGAAGTAGAGGTCACGCCGACCGCGGCGGCTCCGTGGCTCGTCCCAGGTGGTCAGATGCAGTGTGCCTTCCGGCAGGGTGACCCCCGCCTCGTCGAGGAGGCGTACGCGTTGCTGCTCGATGAGCTCGTTGCGATAGCCGATGCGGGCGCGCCACCGCGCGCCGCGAGCAGATGCGCGCGAGAGGTGTGCGCGCATCGGTGTGGGCGCGACGACGCTGAGGCGGAAGGGGCGCGCCGGGCGGTGCCCGATAGGTTCAGCGTAGGGAAAGAACGGGGTGTCGGTGTCGAAGCTCAGGCTGATGGTCGGGCTGTCGACCTGGGGCTGTTCTTTGTCGTACTTGAAGGCGGTGATCATCCATCCACGGGCGACGTAGGGCCGGACGTACGCTTCGAGCGCTGGCCCCGACGGGTAGCCGTTTTCGGCGAGCCAGTCGTCGAGGGCGCTCGCGTCTGCCGCGCGGAGCACGGTCGCCGTCTGCCCCGCCACGTGATGCTCGGCCACGACCTCGACGTTGGAGTCCCACGGCGATGCGAGCTCCATCGAGCTCTGACGCGAACGCGTCCGCGACAGTGGCGGCGGCGGTGGAGGGCGGTAGTAGAGATCGAAGAGCACGCCGAAGGGGTCGCCCTCCACCTCGGCCACCTCCGGCTCCCCCGGCGTCGGCACGAGGAACCCGAAGTGCGTCGCGTCTCCACGAAAGCCGATGTGCCGAATCAGATGCTCCTTGCCGCTGTCGGCGTCCCAGAGAATCAGCACCTCTTCCCCATCGACCTGCACGGCTTCGTTCGGCAGGGCCACGAGGGCACATGCCCAGGCGGTCACGGGCATCGACACCGCCGATGCGAGTGCGACACGCACAGCGAGGTGCGCGGTCGCCGGCCAGCGTCGTCGTGAATTCCTCATACTCTTCTCTCGGTAGCATCTTCGCCGCGACGGCGAGGCAATACCAGAAGATCTCCGCTACCTTTCCTTCTCTATCCGGCCGGAAGAGGACGTACCGTCGCGTTGTCCGGCGGACCGTCGTCGGGGTGAAGGCCGAAGCCGCGCGGGGGATGCCGGAGCTGAGCGCGCCGGGCGCTACTCGCTGTCGCGTCCCATCGCGATCCACTTCCGCGCGATGATGAGCACCAAGACACCACCCAAGCCTCCGACGACGGCCAAAGCGGTCGTCGACGCTCCCAGGAGGGCCATGATCCCGAGCGCCATGGCCAGGACGGCAGCGTAGCTGAGCGGGGTCGCGTAGGGGCTGGTCTTCGACCACGGGAGCCTCTTGTGGGCGATCGCGTAGCTCTCCGGACACAGGACCAGGCCGGTCTTCTCGTTGTTCTTTCGCGCCCGCTTCGTCGCGAACCAGTCGGCTTGGGAGCGCTCCGCCATCCGGACGAGCTCACCCGCCGCCGCGTCGGCCCCCTTCGTCATCTCGAGGGCGTGCGCCCGGTAGAGGGAGCACATGGCAGTGCTGTCACCGGCGATCGGAACGTCGCCGTACTTCTCGCCCAGGGTCTCGAGGACGTCCGCGAAGTCGCCCCGCACGATCGCGAGAAACGCCCGGCTCGCTCGGTAGTCGGTGTCGGCGTTGAGATCCTCGGAGCGGGGGCCGCTTCGAGGGCGGACTCGAGGAAGGCGCGGAGGCGCAGGTAGTCGCCTTCCTTCCGGTAGTAGTTCGAAAAGAGGATGGCCAGGAAGTAGAGGTCTCGCTCCGCCTCCGCGTCGTCGCCCTCCGCGAGCTTCTTTCGCGCGGCCTGAAAGAGCTCGAGGGCGCGCGGGCGCTTGTCCGTCTCGAGCAGCAGGCCGGAGCAGAGTCGGAGGAGGTGAAGCGGCGGGATCTCCGCGTTGGGATTCTGCTCTCGCAGCTTCGCGAGCCGCGTCCCTTCCGCCACCACACTCACGTCTGCGGACGTGGCGGCGCGCGGCTGGATCACCGGCCGCGCCGTCACGATCACCGTCGCGTTGCAGTAGCGACAGGACACCTGGCCGCCTTCGATCGGCACCTCCACCGGGGCACCGCAGTGGTCGCACGAAAGGACGCGCGTCGAGAGCTCGAAGAAGTTGGACATGGCCGACCCGCCGATGATGGCGCGCTTCGCGCGCTTTCGTCGAGTCGGGCGCGGGGGAGATCGTGACCAGGTTGGCGGAGGAGTGACGAGCCCAGATGGTGGGCTGCGCGGCGCAAGGAGCGATGGCGAGTCGCACCTGAGGCCGGAATGACGCCGGGCGCCGTGAAGGGCGCTTGAAACCAGGTCGGCGATTTGCGGCGCCGTTCTGGCACTGGGCGCGAGCCACGTCCGCGCTGTGGTAGAACACCGCATCATGACGACCAAGACGATCGTGGTGTGCGGCTACGGTCCCGGGATCTCCCAGGCCGTGGCGCGCAAGTTCGGTGGCGAGGGTTTCCAGGTCGCGCTGGTCGCGCGGAGCGCGGAGAAGGTCGCCGCCGGGGCGCGCGATCTCGGCGACGCGGGCATCGCCTCGAAGGGCTTCGCCTGCGATCTGGGCGAGCCCGACGCCGTGAAGAAGATGATCGGTGATGTGCGCGCGACGCTCGGGTCGATCACCGCGATCCACTACAACGCCTACGCGCCCGTGGCGGGCGATCTCCTCACGGCCTCGATGGAGGACCTGCGCAAGCTCTACGACGTCGGCGTCGTCGGTCTCGTCGCCGCGCTTCAAGCCTCGCTGGAGGACATGCGCGCGCAGAAGGGCACTTCAGCCGTCCTGGTGACCGGCGGCGGGTTCGCCTTGGATGAGGACGAGGTCAACGAGATGGTCGTTCGCTATGGCGCGATGGGCATGGGGCTCGCGAAAGCCGCGCAGCACAAGCTCGCCAACCTCCTCCACCACGAGCTGAAGCCGGAGGGCATCTTCGTCGGTGAGCTCCTCGTCCTCGGCATCGTCAAGGGCACCCCGCTCGACGTCGGACAAGCGACGCTCGATCCGGCGAAGGTCGCCGACGCGCTTCACGCGCTCTACACCGCGCGCGACGCGGCGGTCGGCCGCGTCACGCCTTGAGCCGCCGCCCGGCCCGGACCAGTGGCTGGCCACCCGCGACGATCCCGAATCGCCAGAGCCGCGCAGCACGCCCTCGACGAGACGTCGAAGTACTCGACTTGACGCCGGGAGGATAGTTGGGATGTAGGCGCCTGGCCGCCACCCGTTGGAGCAAGGGCCACTGGAGTGGCAGACCTGCGTCCGCGCTAGGGCCTGCTCCCCGTTTGGCGGCAACCGACGCGTGTCAGGGTCGTGCCCTCGTCGTCATAGCAGCCTCGCAGATCGCGGCCGACGGGAAGGAGCGTCTCGCCCGCACGGACTTCGGGGAAGCCGAGGGCGAGCACGGTGGCCGCGGCGCGTCCGCGCAGACGCTTCGGCCCGTGGGCGCGGGAACGCCCGGGAGGCGTCCGGTACGCGCGAAAGAGCCCGTCGGCGACGACGCGCTCCGCGCGAACGGCGCCGAGGCGTAAGCGTCCCGGCGCAGTGACCGACCAAGGGATGTGCGCGCGGCGCACCTGTCGAACGTAGCAGGGCTCGTCCCAGCCGCATGCGTTGATCGTCATCCACTCCATCCCGCTGATCGGCACCCAGCCGCGGCGGGCGAGATCGTCCCCTACCACGTCGACGAGATGGAGCTCGGCGCTCCCATACGCGCCGCTTCCTTCCCCGTTGCCGCCGTCCATGCGCATCGCCGACTCGACGACGTAGGTGTCGTCGTCGAGGGGCTCGACACGCTGGACGATACGGATCAGCTCCCAGCCCTCGCGACCGACGTCGAAGGCACCGCAGCGATGGCGGCCGTCGTGATCGATGCAGAGGAACACGTCCGAGCCCTGGGTCGCGCGGATCCGCTCGAGAACGACCACGCCGGTCCCCGCGTCCGACACGGGGACGTACGCCTCGACTCGATCCACATCGTCGACCCAGTCCGCGCGCGGAAGCAGCGCCGCGATCTGCTCCTCCGTCGCGTCACGCAGCCCGAGCGGACCGCCGAAGTAGAAGGGCGCGTGCCCCGCTCGTCCTGCTCTTCCTCGCTGCGCCGCCACTGGTGTCGCCACGCTCGCCGCGAGCAGCACCGCCCCGATCACCCACCATTGCCTCATGACCAGGTGTACGAAGCGCGCCCTCGTCGCGATTCCTTCGAGCTCCCCCCTTTTACCGGGCTCTTACTCAGCAGCGACGTTCGCGGCGCGTGGACCAGCTGGTTCAGTGGTCCACCTGGTCCATTCCGATGCTGCATTCATCGACGCGAATCGCGAGTCAATGTGGTGTCAGTACCGCTGCGAACGCGTCGGCATGCCCGTTGCTGTTCATCCATGCGGGTTGGCCAGGTTCTGGGGGCCTCAGGCCGGCCCCCTCCGCCCCCTGGCCTAAGTCGGCCCCCAAGAGGAGAAACGGAAATGCATCGGTATCGTCTTCATTCAGTGCTCGCGATTCTGCTGGCCTCGGCTGGACTGGGGGGCTGCGCGGCGGACGCCGGGGGGGAGGCTGGCTTCCAGAGTGGCGCTCTTCGCAGCGGCGATGGGAGCCTTTCGCGGTCACGGGACGATTCGACCCGGTCCACCTCGGTGGTCCTCGATGACGACGCATTTGCGGTCGAGCAGATCGACTTCGTCGAGGAGGGCGGCATGTCGGCCTGGGGAGCGCTGTCGGTCGATCCGATCGCGGTCGCGCGCCAGACAGGCGCGAGTCGGGGCTTTCTGAGCGCGCGCAACGAGCTCGGATGGGTCGTGCACAACCTGCCGATTCAGTCGCAACCGAACAACGACTGGCCGGAGCGAGTTCGTCGCTTGCGCGCCGCGGATCCGACCTTCGTTCCTCCGGTCCGTACCTATTTCAACCTGGGAACCGAGAGCCGACTTCGCACCACTGACTTGCTCGTCATCTTCACCAGCGAGCCGCTCAGCAGTGGCCGGGACCTCAGGACGTGGGAGCGCGCCCGCCTGTTGCCCATCGCGGTCGCGACGACCCAGATGACTCAACCGTCGGGCATCACTGTGCCGCCCCCCGATGGGTTGCCCCCCGAGCCCCCGGAGGCGCCGCCGGTCCTCGCCCCAGAGCCGATCGAGCCGGAGCTCGGCGTCCAGAGTTGGTATACGGTGAGCCTGCCGGCTGAGGAGAACGTCAACTCGGCGCAGAACCAGTGTGGACCGGTCGCATACGCCAATGCGCTCGCCTACCTGGAAGGCACCTTCGGCCTCGATGTGCCGCACCCGAACATTCGTGGTCTCGGCGGTGGTCCCGGCCTCGTCGGCATACTCGATGTGCTCTCGCAGCGTCCGGCGACGGACACCTGCAACGGCGGCTCGATCGCCTACTGTTTCGACGTCAGTAACCAGGGTGGCATGATGAACGGGCTCTACGCCTACCTCGAGAACACCGACTTGAACCAGGACGTCGTGCTCGAGCATCAAGGCGTTCTCGACGACCTTCCGGATGACTGCGCGGATTCGATCGTGGAACCGGATCCGGTGAGCCCTGCGATGGGCAGCGCGGTGACCGTGCCCTGGATACGGGACCATCTCGAGAACGGCGACGCCGTCGTCCTCGCCTTCAACCGACTCGCCCAGACCCCGAATGGCGAGGTGGTCACGAGCGGCCACATGGTGCGCATCTATGGCTACAGCGAGGTCAACGGCCAAGCGTTCCTGATGGCGCTCGACGATCAGCAACAGGATCGGATGAACAACAATGCCTGCCAGCAGAGGGACGACGGTCTGACCTGGGAGACCTGGGCGGTCGGTGACTCGGACAACGACGGCACGCTCAACAAGGGGCTCAACAACCTGCGCGAGATCACCTTCGCGATGGCCATCCGGGCCATCTGAGCGTCGCGGCTGACGACGAGGTGCGCTGGGATTTTCACGACAGTTTGGACGCCTCGGAGAGGGAAAGTTCAGGCTTTTTCTTTCTTCCTGGCGACGCACGCGCCGCTTCCTCGAGACAGCCGTCGATGCTCACGGCACGAGCATCCATCTCGCCAAGGTGCGTAAGAGTGACGGCACCGGCTACGGCGCGGCCGTGGAGTTCGTTACGCACGACGGCCGCCTCGTTGAGCGGAGCGCGCGGACCGAAGAGCGCTCTGCTCGCCGGCCCGAGACCCCCGGAGCCAAGCCGCTCGCCGCTTGCTATTCTTCCGGGCGTGAATCGCGGCGATGCACTCGCGTGGGGTTTCTTCGCTCTGTTGCTCGTCGCGTGTGGGGACGATGATGGCGCGTCAGCGACGCCGACCCAGACCGTGCCGTCCCAGACCGTGCCGTCCGAGACCGTGCCGTCCCCCCCGGCCGCGCCGCTCGAAGACGACTCACCCACAGCTGCGCCTTGTGGAGAGAGCGAGATCGAGCTCATCGCGCGGCCTCGATGGGCGGAGCGGCACCGATTGAGGCTCGACCCGCGCTCCGTCGCGACGAGCGCCGACTGCGAGGGCCGGTCTCTTGTCTCGTTCACCGCGCGTGAAGCGGATGCCACGACCCTGACGTTGACGCTCGCGCCCCTGCGCGACGACGGGGCACTCACCTGCGGACGGCGCGCGGAGATCTCCACACCCGGCCTCAGGGCTACACATGCCGAGATGTACTCAGTGGGACCGATGGAGCGCGATGGGGTGCGCTGTCGGACGTTCATCGGAGGCGCCAACTTCGTGACGGCGTCCGGGGAAGAGGAGGAAGCTGCGCAGGTGCGCTTTCACATCCACGTCCCGGAGTCGGTCGTCAGCGGCGTACCAGACCGCTACGAGGTGAAACGAGCCAGCCTCCTGGGCGTGGTCCAGCGATCGGGCGCGTCGTGCTCCTACGACCTGCTACTCCCGCAGGCGGATGGCGAGTACCGGTCACGCTTCGACGGCTCGTGCGATTCGACCCTTTCCGAGATCGACATGAAAGCGTTCGACACTCAGTCTCCGGTGCGAAGCGCGTTGGAGCCAGAGCGCTACGGGACTCGAGGTGCTCGCGGCCACGCCCTCAGCGACGTCGCGGCGGCGTCGACGACGCTCGCCGCGTCTGCGACGGATCGGCCGAGCGAATGCACGACGATTTTCGGCTTCAGCGCTCCGTTCCTTCCGTTCACGGAGGAGGATTCGTCGATCGAGCACGGCTCACCCGTCGAGCTTCTTCGCCTCTCGCGATGTGAGGGACCTCTGCGGGCGATCCGACGCGCGATCGAAGGCGCCGAGCCTTTCGACCCGAGTGGGTGACGCTCACGGTATGCCGCGAATCACGGAATGCCGCCGGAGCAACGGGGGCCGCAGCTCCCTGCAATCCACGCAACTCCCGGTGGCAGAACAGGCGGACGACAATCTTCCGTTCCTCGACGAGCATCTGGGACGATGAGCGACCCTTTCGAGATCCCCTCCCGAGCGCCTGAGCCCCGAAGCGCTCGACAGCGTCATCGACGACTACGTGCTCCGGGAAGGCACCGACTATGGGCACACGGACGTCCCGATCGAAACCAAGCGCGAGCGCGTCCGGGCCGAGCTCGCCGCCGGAACCGCGGTGATCACTTTCGACCCCGAGACGGAGACCTGCACCATCGTGTCGCGGGACTGATTTCCGCCTCGGCATCTTCCAAGGCACCGCCTGTGGCGAGGCGGTAACCGCTCGTCCCCTTCTTCGACGAAGGTTCGATCGCATCGACGGCATGACCCGGTGGGAGCGTCGGACGCTCGAGGCTCACTCTGGACAGGCGCGCGCGCAGACGAGCGTCCCGTCGGCGCACTCCTGCACATCGCCCTCGGCGCACGAATCGATGGTGCAGCCACCGTCCGAGCAGACGATCGCGCACCCATCGCTCCCGCCGCACGAAGCCACGCAGTTGCCGCCGACGCACTCGACCACGCACCCGTGAGAGCCCGAGCACGTGATCTCGGAGCGCGCACCGACGACGACGTTGCACTCGTCCGTGCCGGAGCAGGTGAAGTTGCAGTCGTTACCACACTCGCCGGAGCAGCCGGCGGAGCCCGAACAGGTCAGGTTGCAGCCGTCTTCGCACACCGTCATGCACCGGCCTCCGCCGCTGCAGGTGCAGTCGGTCGCTACGCAGGTCGTACAGCCGCCGCCGGTGCACATCGGCGGGCCACCGGGCGTGGTGTCGGCGGTGCAACCGAGGGGGAGGGACGCGGCGATGACAGAGACGAGAAGCGTGAAGCTGGGGGCTCGCATCCTGAAGAACCTACTACGGCGCGTTCGGTTGGGGGGTGGTTTCGGCGGGAGCCGCCGGCTGCTCTGCTGGTCACGAACCGCCGAAGGGCTCTTCCCGCTCGACCTCGCCATCGCGGATGACGGCGCCCTCTTCGTCGCGATGCATCACCCACATGGGCAGAGCTCGCCGTCGGGGGTGAAGCGGTCGTCGACGACGACGCGCGTGTCGTTGGGGCCGAGATTCGAGGACTGACCCTGCCACTGCCAGAGATTCGAACCGCCCGCGCGATGGCGTGGACCCGCAGGTCGAGCGCGGGCTCCGTTGGGCTCGGGGAGCGCGAGCGCGAGGCGGACTGGCGCCACCGACTTGGTCCTCGGAGTGCTCACGCGAGGCCGTCGCCATAGCAGAAGCGACGAGGCCGACACCAAAGCTGCTTCCAACGTTGACGCCGCAGACCGAGCTTCTGCAATCGGATCGATCGAAAGGCGCGCCGGAATGCGCACTTCGACGGGCCCGTGTCCTCTGCGGGCCCGTCGGGCGCTGCGTTCACGACCGAGTCGATCGTCGCATCCCCCGCGTTGCAGGAAATGCGGAGTATCGGCGCTGCGCCCTCGCCTCAGCTGCCGCTACCGAAGTCGCAGACCGTGTCGCATTCGCTCATCTCCTCGCAGCTCTTGCCTTCGAGGCAGTCGTTGCAGGCTTCGAGGTCTGCGTTGCTGTTGTCGGACTGCTCGCAGGCCGAGACGGCGGCACCGCGGAAGGCGCTGGCGAGGCCTGTCGTGTCGCACGCGACCTGTTTGTCGACGATCTCTTCGCAGACGGACTTTCCGCAGCCGCTGAGGACGGTGAAGGTGATGAGAAGGGAGGCGAGAAAGGTAATGTACTTTTTCATTGCGGGATTCTCTCGATGCGTGTTGGAAACCGCCGCTGGAAAGGGCACTCCTCCCGCAAGGTGCACCCCGGCCGTGGCCTCGACGCTGCTCGCGTCGCGCTCCGGTCGTTCGCGGCCGATGCCCCATGCACCCGCCACGCCTCTCCAACGACGCCGGGATGGACGGCGGCTCCTCGCCTACGATTCACTACAAAGTGCTCGGTGACCCACATTTCGTGTTCCGCTCCTCGACAGGGCCGACGAGCGCGTTCGTGCGAGAAGAGCTCGGGAGGCTTCCCCCAATTTGCCCTTACGTGGTCATCGACGCGATCGGGTCTTGGGACATCCCAATCCCCATGCAGATCCGGTCTTGGGATGCTCTTGTCTGCGCCGCTTCGTTGGCGGGTGTGGGTTGCGCGAGGGAGAGATGGGCCGCCTGGCCGGAGAGCTGATGGGCATCTACTGCACGCTACCGACGGCGGACGGCACATCCTCGAATCAGGGCGCGCAAATCATGTCGCAGAGAGTGCCGGTCTCGCCCGCCTCGAGGCAGGCGTCCATGCACGTCTCGCGAACCGAGCCGCTGAAGAGGCAGTCGCAAGTCCCCTCCACGTACCCGCAGGTCTCGCGGCACACCGAGAAATCGAGCCCCGCTCTTCCACAGTGCAAGTAGCAGCGACCGATCCCGCACGCCGTCGTCACTCCACACGTGCTCGCGCAGCTGGCCGGCGGGGTGGCGTCGTCACAGATCTGCCAGCACCCGCTCTCTCCGCAGGTCGTCCCCGCGCCGCCGCAGAGTGAGCGACACTCCGCGGCCGGGGTGTTTCCGAGGCACGCGGTGTAGCACCAGCCGATACCCAACGGCGTATCGAAGGCGGGACACGCCGCGACGCATTCCGCCGCCGTCAGTTCCTCGTTTCGGCAGAGTTGGACGCAGGCCGCCTGGCCACAGTTGCTAGTGAGGTCGCCACAAAGTGACCGACAGCTCGCCAGCGTCTCGCCATACTCCGAGCACAGCTCGGCGCATCCTGCCTGGGAGCCCGGTCCGTCGAACCCACAGAGCGTCGTGCACTCCGCGAGCGAGATGAACTCTCGACGACAACCCTCCCAGCATTGCCGACCGGCCGCCGGACAGGCCGCCGCGCAGTCGCGCACCGGCGCGTCCTCACCACACCCGCTCCAGCAGGCGTCGTCGGGATAGCACTCTTCACCGATGTAGGGCGCGCCCCCGTCGCCCGGCGTTTCGCTGTCGAGGGACCCGTCACCCACCGTGGTGTCCGCCGCGCCATCGCTCGATGCGCTGTCGCCCACCGTACCGTCACCGATGGCGCCATCCATCGAGGCGTCGCGAGCGACCCCCGTGTCGCTGACGACGCCCCGGCGTGAGCCACAGCCGAGCGTCGCGCTGATGATCACGATGGTCGACGAGAGCAGCGCCGTGCGTTGAAGGAAGCTCATTTGAATCGGCATTCTCGGTCTCGGGCCGGGGTCTCGGGCCGGTATACGCGGAATCGACAGCATTCTACCCTCGGGGGAGATCGTGACCAGGTTGGCGGAGGAGTGACGAGCCCAGATGGTGGGCGGAGCGGCGCAAGGAGCGATGGCGGGGGGAGATGGGGGGGAGATCGTGACCAGGTTGGCGGAGGAGTGACGAGCCCAGATGGTGGGCGGAGCGGCGCAAGGAGCGATGGCGCGTCGGACCTGAGGCCGGGATGACGCCGCGCGTCGCGGATCACCGCACGCCTCGAGCGGAATCGACCGCCGTCACCGTCATGCGTCGCGTCGGACGCGACCGACGGACGCGCCGCTGCGCGTCCGCGCTTGGCGCAGACACGCAGGGAGCCCGACCGGGCGCCGTGAAGGGCGCTACGAAGAGAGCCGACGTCGCGGGGCGGGTGCGACCCGCACCCCGTGATGGACGCGCATCCACCACGTGCCGTGAGGGAAGACGACCCGCCGGTCGCCCGCGGTCCAGCGCGCGAGCGCTGCTTCGTAGTCCTCGTCGAACTGCGCGTTTTCTTCGATGGCGGCGCGCGCCGCGCCCAGGTCACCGCTGGCCTTGAAGCGAGGATTGAGCTTGCCGAAGAGCTCCCAGCTCCGCGCACGTGCCGTGCGCGCCACCCGCATGCACCGACGCACCCCCTTGAAGGCGATCCCCTCTTGCTTCGCCTCGGCGAACGCCGCGCGCTCGTAGTCGCGCACGCGACGCGCGAGGTTCGCGCGCGCTCCGTCCTCTCCGTACATGGTCACGAGGCACTCCGGCATCTCGAGGCGAAGCGTCGCCTTCGCGGGCCAGTCGGGATTGTTGGCGTCGAAGTAGCCGTCAGGCCGCGCCACCTCGATGACGCGCCGGCCGATGTCCCTCGGCAGCGTCTGGGCCCCGGGCCAGTCCTTCGCGTAGCGGACGGCGAAGGCCGAGACCGGATTGGCGATGAGGTAGGCGATGTCGTCCGCGACCGCGTCGGCCGTGAGCGGCTCGTGCTCACCGCCCAAGTACTTGTTGAAGACCTCCTCGGGCCAGCCGAGCAGCGCCTTCAGGCCCTGGGCGAAGGTGCGGTGGAAGTCACGCTTGAAGTCGGGCTGCACGCCGCGCACGTCGGTGTAGACGAGGTGGATGTGCGTCGACATCAGCACCGCGGCATGCACGGCGATGCCGTGCTTCTTCGCCGCGACTGCGAGGCAGTACCAGAAGATCTCCGCTACCTTTCCTTCTTCATCCGGCCGGAAGAGGAAGTAACGTCGCGTCGTCCGGCGGACCGTCGTCCAGATCTTGCCCTTCAGGACGCGCTTACGACGGCTGCGCCGACGTCGTCGGCTGCGCAGGTGGCGGTCGTAGGCGGTTTTTGGCTTGCGGAGGGCGGACATGGCTCCGCGCCCACTGCCAGAACGGCGCCACAAATCGGCGACCTCATTTCAACCACTTACGCCGATCATGTGGCGAAAGTCCGCCACTCCGCCGGCGGCCGCCACCGGCGGTTTTGTCGCGACTTTCGGCCCTCAGTGGTGCTGGCGTCCCTGGCTCGGCGCCAACATGGTTACGATCTCCCCCGCGATCCCAACATGGTTACGATCTCCCCCGGCCCCGGCCCCGTTACCGCTCGACGACGTAACGACGCAGCGCGTCGGGTTCCGCGGTCGCGGCGAAGATGGCGTCGCCGTTCGAGCTCGCGGCGACAGCGACGACGAGCCCCGCTTCGACAGGTGCCCAACACACCTCGACCCCGTCGCGATCGAGCACCGCGATGTGCGCATCGCGGGCCCCCCGTTGGTCGATGGCGGCCTTTCGGAGGTGTCCTGGAAGATGAAAGCCGGCGAGGAAGCATGCACTCTCCGGAAGATCCACGAGCGCGGCGGCGACATGCGACCAGGGGTCGGCCTGGCGGACCTGACGCATCATCGAGCCGTCGGCGGCGGAGACCTCGAACAGCTCTCCCTGATGGCCGCCGATCCAGGCCGTCTCGAGGTCGGATGGCAATACGGCCGACACCAGGATCCCGTGCGCGCGCTTGGGGGGCGAAGGCGCCCGGCTCGTCCAGAGCGGCTCCTTCTGGCCGGGCACGCCTCCGACGATCTCTCCGCCAGCGGTCACGCCGATCGCGAACGACCCGTCGGGTCGCACCGCGAGACCGTCCACCGCGGTCGGGAGCTTCCAGCGGGACAGCTCTTTGCCCGACGCGAAGTCCCAGGTTCGCACGGAGCAGTCGGCCTTCTCCACATTGACTCCGCTCGCGGTGATCGCCAACGTCCCCGAGGCGCAGAGCTGGACGTGGGTCACGTCGTGCCGATGACCCTCGAGCTTTCGGACCGGCTTGTATGTCGCGAGCGAGAAGACCTTCAGCTCCTTCTGTCCCGCCACGACCTCACTCGAGTCCGCCGAAAACGCGCAGCCGCGCGTGAACGCTTGTCCGAGGTGAATCGTCTTGCGCTCCGCCAATGTGTCGGCCTCGCCGATGCGAAGCTTCTTCGTCTCGAAGAGGGTGCAAGCGATGGTCTCACCATCCGGTGACGCCGCGAGCGAATTGGGCCGGGCCGACAGCCCAGCGACTTCGGCGAGGCGGAGACGCATCGCGCGAAGTCTTCCTTCGAGGGGCCGTGACGTCAACGACGAAGCGAACGCTTCGTAGCGATCCGTCACCGCGGGCGCGACCAGCCCCCGCCTCGCGTCCCGTCGGAAGGGACCGGCGGCGGAACGGCGGGCTCCATCCGCGACCCACGGACCGCCACATCACGACAGAGTCGCCTCTTCGAGCGCGTCGAGCTCGTCGGCGAACGCCAGGACGATCGCCTCGGGGTCGTCGGTGATGGCCAGGTCCGTGGCGACGCCGATCCGCACCGCGCCGGCGTAGCTGAAGAGACTGACCCCGAGCCCGACCTTCGCGGACTGTGGGACCCAGAACATGATCGTCTCGATGCGATGGCCGACGAGCCAGCGATGGGCCTTCGGACCGGGCACGTTGGTGACGACCAGGGAGGTCTTGGCGCCGAAAATGCGGATGACGAGGTCCTCGACCGCCCGGGTCGCGACACCGGCCAGAGCGAGGATGTAATAGGCCAGCAGTGCTTCGCCGGAGTGCTTGAGCTTCGCGATGCGCTCCTCGACGGCGAGCAGTCGCCCGCGTGGGTCGGCGACGCCGATGGGGAGCTCGAGGAAGACCAGGCCGAAGTAGTTCCCGAGCTCTTCCATTTCGGACCGTTCGCGAAGCGCGACGGGCACGATGGCGCGGATCTCCGCGTTGGTCATCGGATGGCCGCGCGAGATGGCGTGGCGCCGAAGGGCGCCGGTCGCCGCGGCGAGAAGCACGTCATTCACCGTGCCACCGTGGGCGTGCCCGATCCTCTTGATGCGGTCGAGGGGAATCGGGCGCGACCAGGCAGCGCGCTTGGCACCGGTGAGCTCTGCACGAAATGGGCTCGCAGGCTCGTTCGTCATGAACAGGAGATGGCGCAGGCCAGCGAAGAGGCGTGAAGTCGCCTCGACAACGCGTGCGGGTATCCCCTCGGCGTCTCCGAGGCGACGGCCGCGGGTCGCGGCGCCGCCCGGCGGCACGCCCTCGGTCTTCTCGTCCGGATCATCATCGGTCAACGACATCATCACGTGCATCAGCGCGAACCCATCGGCGATGCAATGATGCAGCCGGCACACGAGCAGGCTCTTGTCCCCGTCGAAGCCGACCAGGTGATGGATGCGCCAGGGCGGATCGTCGAGGGAGAGTGGCTGACTCATGAGCTCGCTGACGCGTCGCGACACCGTGCTCCGATCGGCGGGTGCTGGAAGCTCCTCCTCGACCACATGCGCTCCGACGTCGAAGTCGGGTGCGTCCTCCCAGTAGCCCACGTCTCGGGGCCCACGTCGCATGACGCGCTGGCGGAAGCGGCGGAAGCGCAGGAGCCTTCCGACGACGAGCGCCCGAAGATCTTCGTGTACGATCCGCTCCCCGAACGTCAGGATGCCGGTGATCACCATCGGGTTCTCCGGCCTCTCCATGCGTAGCCACGCGTTGTCGACCGGGCCGAGTGGCTCGCTATCCGGGGCTCGTGTGGTCACGCGTCGAGGCTACACCGCGGGCGTGAGCGGCGCCGACGTCCGTATCGAGGCGCTCCGAAGGCGTTCACCTGGGGCCCGGGCATCGTCGTTGGGCTGTCCATGCAGCGTGAGCAGGCCGTGCGTGGAAGCCCACATGCGGACCACCTCGTCTCGTCGTTCAAGACGGGCCCTTCCTGACGGCGCGCATGCCTCACGACACCTGGACCTTCGCGACGCGGGTGCTGGACGCGCTGCGCGATGAAGCCCCGCGCGAAGTGAGCGCGTCGACCGCTGCGAGACCGGCCCGGGTGTGACGGCGGATGGGCGGTGGGCTACGCTCCCACCAGCTCATCCGTGTGCAGAAGGCGCTCAACACGCGCCGACGGAACGCGCCCTACGGGATCCTGTCGCTCATCGACGCGACGCGAACGCTCGAGATCGCCGACTTGCGCCGTCGTTGCTCTGGTCGGCATGGGGCGCCAACCGGGTTTCGATCTCCCCGCGCCGCGGTCACGGATCGAGCTGGATCGTGTCGTACCACTCGACCCTCTCTCCGCCGGGCGCGTTGTCTTCCACCGGGCCCGTGATGATCGGCGTTGAACGATCAGGTAGAACTGCTTGAAGCCCTGCGATTACCCGAGATGGCCACGACCGTCGAGCCCAGCGACGTCGGCGAGGCGGAGACGCATCGCGCGAAGTCTTCCTTCGACGGGCGGTGACGTGAACGACGACGCGAACACTTCGTAGCGCTCCGCCGTGACGTGCTCCTCGCTCCCCTGCTCCTTGGCGGTTGGGCAAGGCACCGCCGCGAGCCGTGTGCACGGCGAGCGCGGCTGTCGCCAGGCGCCCCGCTTCAGCCCGTCGGTGAGCGGTCGCCTCGGGCGAGCGGTCCGTCAAGACGGACAGGACGCGTCGGGCGAGCGGTCGCCTCGGGCGGGCGGTCTGTCAAGACGGACAGACGTCACGTCGCGCCAGCGCACGCCGAGCGCGCGCGCTCGGGCGATGCCCGCGGGCAGTCCGGGAAAAGCTTCGTCGTACAGAGCGTGGACGGCGTGCCAGAAGGCGTCGTCGTACTCACGACCCGGCCGTTGGGCGTGGAGCTCCACGTCAGCCGAGGCGCGCCTCGATGCTCTGGAAGAAGCGGGCCTTCTGCGCGGCAGGACGGGCCGCGAGGCGGCGGAGATAGGCTTCGACGTCGGCCCACGGGGCGAGGTCGATCCCCGCCGCGAGTCGGAAGCTGTAGCCTGCAACGATGTCGGCGAAGGTGAAGTCGCCGCAGAGGTAGCCTTCCTCGGGGAGCTTCTGCACGAGCGCGCGCAGCTTCGAGCGCAGGACGCGCTCGTGCAGCTCGAAGTAGCGTTCGTCGAGGACGCCGGCCTTGCTGAGCGTCGCTTCGACCAGGCGCCCCTCGAGGGTCTCGGCGCACGCGGAGATCCAGAAGAGATACTCGCGGCGCCCTTCGTCGCCCGGCCCGCGCCACAGCTTCGGATCGGTGAACGCCTCCGCGATGGTCTGGCAGGCGGCGGTGCTCTCGATCAGCGTGTCGCCGCGAAAGACCACCGTGGGAACCTGCTTCATCGGGTTGAGCTCGGTGTAGGGCGGCTTTCTGTGCTCGCCGAGCTTCACCCGCTCCTCTTTCACCTCGAGGCCGAGCTCGTTCGCGAGCCATCGCACTTTTCCGCTCCGGTCCACGTCGCCGAAGCCGTAGAGGGTGATCGATTCGGTCATGGCGGCGGATGGTGCCAGAGCGACCGAGGAGGGACCAAGGGCGCTGACGCGATGTCGACCCGGGCTTTCGCCGCACGCGCTAGAATGCGGGGACGGCGCCGCCGTCTGTAGGTCCATATGCGCTTTCTTGCCTCGAATCTCGCCCTTTCCGTCGTTCTTCTCGCCGGCTGTCAGACCATCAATCCGCCGGATCCGAACGACGAGCCGAACACCGACCCGCCCGTCGACGCGCTCGAGATGGACGGCCACCCCGGTCTCGAGACCTGCACCGCCGGCCTCGATCCCGCGACCGTGGAGCTGAACCTCGACGTCGCCCGCGGCTTTCGCGACAGCATCTCCGAGCTCGTCACCTGCGGCCAGCTCGCCCAGGGCTTCGTCAACAACCTCATCTTTCTTCTGGTCGACGTCGCCGCCGGATCGGATGGCCATCCGGGCTCCTTCACCTACGAAGGCGACGGGATCTACACCTCCGGCGTGATGCGCATGTCGGTCCACCTCTCCGAGGCGACGTCCTTCGGCGAAGCCGGTGACGTGATCCCCTACGACCTCTTCGATCCGGCCAACTGGTTCACCGAGTTCACCGTCACGGCGTCGGCGTCCGTCGACCTCACCGGTCACACCGCCACCAACCTCACGGTGGACTTCGGCGGCACCGCCCCGCTCGCGGAGCTCCTCGGGATCAGCGCGGAGTCGGGGACGATCGAGATCGACACCGACGAGATCGCCGCACGCCTCGGCGGTCTTCAGCTACAGACCGTGATCGAAGTCGACGAAGAGAAGCACGGTGCCGCGCTGGTCTGGCACATCGAATCGCCCTCCGGTCAGATCTCGAACCTCACCTCGAACACGGACGCCCTCCCAACGCGATTGGTGGACGTCTCGGCCACGCATCCGGTGACGGGCCAGAGCATGGTGCTGGGCGACTGGGCCATCACCTACACGACCGGCCATCAGGGAACCACGGACGGCACGGTGACCTTCGACGTGGTGGGCGGCGCCTTCGAGTACGGAACCGTTCTCAGCTATCCCCACCGCCGCGAGCCGGACGTCATGCTCTCCTGTCGCTGAGCACGCCGGGTCGGCTGAGCGGAGCCGCTCCGGGCTCGCTGGATGTTAGCGTGCCTTCGTGGAACGGGCGCTGGGAATCGCAGGGGGCGTCTTGGCGATGCTCTTCTTGATCGCCGTCCCCATCACGCTGGTCCTCGTCCTTGGGCGGCGACAGAAGCGCGTTCGGGAAGCAACCGCTGCGAGCTGGACGGGGGTGGTCACCCACATCGAGGTCCTGAAGATCAAGGTCAAGACGGGCGTGGGCTCGACCTACATGCCCTACCTGCAGATCCACTACCGCACCGCCGATGGCGTCGAGGGTACGGTCGCCGTCGGCGATGCACACAGCGCAGGCGCGCTGTCGATGAGCACCATGCAGCCGCTGCCCCCCGAGGGTTATCACGCACAGGTGAACAGCTGGCGCGAGGGTGACGAGATCGTCAAGGACGCCGGCAGCTACTACCCGCGCCTCATCAGGCAGTAGCACTGGCGTCGGACGAGCTCGCGACTACAGAGGACGTCTGGAGGTACCAGCATGCGCGCAGTCGCCGTCTTTCCCGCGAACCAGAAGATCGAAGTCGTCGACCACCCCGAGCCGGAGCTCGCGAGCGCAACCGACGTGCTCCTCGAGATCCTGGACGTCGGAGTCTGCGGCACCGATCGCGAGATCGCGCGCTTCGATTATGGCACGCCGCCCACCGGGTCGGACTATCTGGTGATCGGGCACGAGTCCCTCGGCCGCGTCGTCGAGGTGGGCAAGGGCGTCACACGCGTCGAGCCCGGCGACCTGGTGGTGACGATGGTGCGCCGGCCCTGCGGTCACCCCGAATGCCGTTCCTGCGCCGCCGGCCGACAGGATTTCTGCTTCACCGGCGACTTCACCGAACGCGGCATCAACGGTCGCCACGGCTTCATGACCGAGCGGGTGGTGGACGATCAGCGCTTCATGCACGTCCTTCCTCCGGAGCTGCGGGAGGTGGGCGTGCTGGTGGAGCCGCTGACCATCGCGGAGAAGGCGCTCATTCAGGTGTGGGACGTGCAGGAGCGGCTGCCGTGGACGATGGCTGGTCAGCCCGAGGGCGACGAACGCGGGCAGCGGGCGGTGGTCCTCGGTGCGGGGCCGGTGGGGCTCCTCGGCGCGCTGGCGCTGGTGATTCGCGGCTTCGACACCTGGGTCTACTCCCTCGAACCAGAGGGCAGCGAAAAGGCGCAGTGGGTGGAGTCGGTCGGGGCGCGCTACGTCTCGAGCCAGTCGACGTCGCTCGCCACCTTGAAGGAGCGCGTGGGGAACATCGACCTCTTCTACGAGGCGACGGGCGCAGTCAGCGTGTCCTTCGATGCGCTGTCCATCCTGGGCACCAACGGCGTCTTCGTGTTCACTGGCGTCCCCGGCCGCAAGGGTCCGATCAACCTCGAGGCCGACGACCTGATGCGCAACATGGTGCTCCAGAACCAGTTGGTCTTCGGCACGGTGAACGCCGGCCCCGACGCTTTCGAGGCTTCGGTAGCGGACCTCACTCGTTTCTATCAGCGATGGCCGAAGCAGGTCGCGGCGCTGATCACCGGCCGCTTCGCGCCGGAGGAGGCGAAAGAGCTTCTCGTCGGTCCGTCCTCGGGCATCAAGCGCGTCGTCTCTTTCGCGAGGGACGAGTGAGCGGCGCCCGCGATCCGGAGCGAGCCAGGCTCGACGAAGACGCGCGCCGCGAGCGCAACTGGCGCCGTTGGGGGCCGTACCTCGCCGACCGCCAGTGGGGCACCGTCCGCGAGGACTATTCGCCGAACGGCGATTGCTGGTCCTATCTGCCGCACGACCACGCGCGAAGCCGCGCGTACCGATGGGGCGAGGACGGGCTGCTCGGCATCACCGACCGCGAGTGCAGGCTCTGCTTCGCGCTCGCGCTTTGGAACGAGCGGGACCCGTTCCTCAAAGAACGTCTCTTCGGTCTGACCGGCCCCGAAGGCAACCACGGCGAGGACGTCAAAGAGCTGTACTACTTTCTCGACGCCACCCCGACCTTCTCCTACGCGCGCGCGCTCTACAAGTATCCGCAGGCCGAGTTCCCCTACGCGCAGCTACGCGAAGAGAACGGGCGTCGCGGCCTCGGCGATCCCGAGTACGAGATCGAAGACACCGGCGTGTTCGAGGACGGGCGCTACTTCGACGTCTACGTCGAGTACGCCAAGGCAGATCCAGAGGACATCCTGGTTCGCATCACCTGCGCGAACAGGGGACCCGAGGCCGCGCCGCTGCATCTCCTGCCTACGCTCTGGCAGCGGAACACCTGGGCATGGGGACGCGAGGGCGAGGCGTACTGGCCGCGCGGGCGCATCGAGCGCACCGCCCAGGGCCTCTGCGCCGACCATCCTTCGCTCGGGCGCTTTCACCTCGCCTTCGAGGGACCGGAGGAGATCGAACCGGCCTTCCTCTTCACCGACAACGAAACGAACGCCCAACGCCTCTTCGGTGCGGCGTCGGAGCAAACCTACGTCAAGGACGCCTTTCATCGCCGCGTGGTCGAGGGTGACGAGGATGCCGTGAACCCGGACCAATACGGGACGAAAGCCGCCGCTTGGTACCGGCTCGACATCCCGGCTGGTGGCGAGGTCGTCCTCCGCGCTCGCCTCACGTCCGCGGCGCGTCCCAGCGCGCCTCCGTTCGGCGACGATTTCGCGCGCACCTTCGACCAGCGACGGAAAGAGGCCGACTCGTTCTACGAATCCCAGCGCGACACTCCGATGACGCCGGAGGAGCGCCTCGTCGCGCGCCAGGCCGACGCCGGTCTCGTCTGGTCGCGCCAGTTCTACCATTTCATCGTCGATCACTGGCTCGAAGGAGACCCGAGTCAGCCGACGCCTCCGAAGGAGCGACTCACGGGACGGGACAACGAGTGGCGACACCTGTGGGCGCGTGACGTCCTGTCGATGCCGGACGGTTGGGAGTACCCGTGGTTCGCCGCCTGGGACCTGGCGTTTCACTGCGTGGCCATGGCGCGCACCGATCCGGAGTTCGCCAAAGAGCAGCTCCTGCTCCTCGGGCGCGAGTGGTACATGCACCCCAACGGGCAGATCCCCGCGTACGAGTTCTCCTTCGGCGACGTCAACCCGCCCGTGCACGCATGGGCCGTCTGGCGCGTCTACCAGCTCTCCTCGAAGGCCGGCTGGGGGCGCGATCGGCTCTTCCTCGAGCGCGCCTTTCAAAAGTGCCTGGTGAACTTCACCTGGTGGGTGAACCGCAAGGACAGCGACGGAAACAACCTCTTCGCCGGCGGCTTTCTGGGCCTCGACAACATCGGTGTCTTCGATCGCAGTAACCCCCTGCCCGGGGTCGGTGAGCTCGAGGAGGCGGACGCCACCGCGTGGATGGCGTTCTATTGCACGACCCTGCTGGCGATGGCGCTCGAGCTCGCGCGCGAGGATCAGGTCTACGCCGACATCGCCTGGAAGTTCTTCGAGCACTTCGTGTCGATCACCCGCGCGATGAACGAGATCGGCGGAAACGGCCTCTGGCACGAGGAGGACGGCTTCTATTACGACGAGGCCATCATCCACGAAAATCCCATGCCGCTGCGGGTGAGGTCCGCCGTGGGGATCATCCCGCTCTTCGCCGTCGAGTCGCTCGAGGAGAAGAGGCTCAGCCGGCTGCCGCTCTTCGACCAGCGCCTGTCGTGGTTCATCGAGAATCGACCGGACCTGGCGCAGGGCACATCCCTGATGGCGCGAGACTCGCAACCCGGACGACGCCTGTTGGCGATCCCATCCCGCGATCGCCTGAAGCGCGTCCTTGGATACGTGCTCGACGAGAGCGAGTTCCTCTCACCCTATGGCGTCCGCTCCCTCTCGCGCGTCCACCTCGAGCATCCCTACGTGGTCCGCGTGGAGGGCCGCGAAGCCGAGGTCCACTACGCGCCGGCCGAGGCGGACACCAACATGTTCGGAGGAAACTCCAACTGGCGCGGGCCCGTCTGGTTCCCGCTCAACTACCTCCTCATCGAGGCGCTCAAGCGATACCACCACTTCTACGGCGACTCCTTCGAGGTCGAGTGCCCGACCGGCTCAGGTCAGAAGATGAACCTCAGGCGGGTGGCCGAGGAGATCGAGCTGCGGATGACGCGCCTCTTCCTGCCGAACGAGCAGGGGCAGCGGCCTTGTCACGGTGGCAGCGCGCTCCACGAGGGCGACCCGGCGTGCCGCGATCTGGTCCTCTTCCACGAGTACTTCGATGGCGACGACGGGCGCGGCATGGGCGCCAGTCATCAGACCGGATGGACGGCGCTGGCCGCGAACCTCCTGGAGCGCAGGGCCGCGGCTCGCGCCTCGCCCGAATCGGAAGACGCGGAAGAGGAGATGGCCATCACCCCGCCGGGGTGATGACGATCGCCCAGCTGTCGATGGTGCCGACATCGCGGCCCGCGCCGTCGACCACCTGGAGCTTCCACTCGCCTCCGGCCGCCTGACCGTCGAAGTCCGACAGGTCGAAGGACTGGTGGATGTCGTCCTCGCCACCGCCCTGGCGATCCCAGAGGACGGCGGTGGTCCCGCCGTGGGTGAGCTCGATGTGGAGGTCGCCCACGTAGGTGTGCGTGATGTCGAGCTCGACGCTGAGTGACCCGATGGTGGCGTCGCTCTCGGCGTCGATGATGCTGGTCGCGCCAGCCGGATCGTCGTCGGGGATGTCCACCGCGCCGGTGCTCTCGAAGCGCGCATCGTCACCCGCGGGCGGGGGCGGCGGCGCGCCACAGCGGTCGCCGGTGGGCGTGAAGCAGTTGTCACGGGCACCGCTGACGCCGAAGCGGGCGTGGCCCAGGCGGTTGCTCACTGCGTTCATGATGTCCTGCCAGGACTTGTTGCCGCCGTTCTCCGCGCCCTTGAAGATCTGGGCGAGGATGGTCGAGGTCAGCGGGATGTTCTCGGTGTAGTAGGTGGGCTCGACGTTCGAGACCACGTCGACCGAATCCCAGGAGCCCTTCCCGGCGAGGATCGGGCGCACGTAGTACTCGTAGCTGAGGCAGCTGGCGACCTGGAAGATCTGGTACTTCTCCGGGTATTCGACCTGCTCGAAGGCCATGCCCGAGCCGAGCACGCTGTGGCCGTTGTACATCACGATCTCGTGCTCGTTGACGGCGCGCTGCCAGTTGGCGAGGCGCGAGTAGTCGGCGACGCTGTGGAAGAAGTCGGGGCCGTAGATGTCCACCGACTCCACGAAGTCACCGGCCTGCTTCTCGTAGCGACGCGCACCCTCGGGCGCCTCCTCCGCGCGGGCGAAGCCGGCGCTCTCGAGGAAGTGGGCGAGCGCGTCGACGTTGCGCCAGTTGTAGTCGTCCTCGACGTTGCCCTCGTCGAGCTTGCCGAAGACCACGGCGGCCTCGATGCGGCCGTCGGCCAGGAGCTCGTCGTACTCGGGATAGGACTCGGGGTTACGCGGCAGGACGCGGTCCACGGTGAGCGTCATCTGCTGCGTGTCGACGGTGCAGCCGCTGTGATCCGGATTCCAGAGGTACCAGTAGATGCCCTGGTCCAAGCCGAGATGCGCGTCGGGATCGGTGCAGGCGGGTCCCCCTTCCTGCATCGTGGCGTAGGGACGGACCGGAACCTTCGCCTCGATCACGTCGCCGCTGGCGAGCGAGTCGGCGCCGTCCATGAACACGACGTTGACGCCGCGCAGGCGGAAGCGGCGCAGGTTCTCGATGCCGGCCGCGCGGGCCTGCTCGCGTGAGACCCACTCTCCGTCGACCTGCCACTCCACCCGATTCGGTGCGTCCGCGTCCTCTGCCAGGATCTCCATGTAGATGCCGCGACCGCTGCGCAGATAGGTGACGGCGTATTGGGCCAGGTCGGCCGGGCCGTCGAAGAAGCGATACTCCGGCGCCTCGAGGTCGGCCTCGATGGTGACCTCGGCTTCGACCCCGCGCAGGTTCAGATACCCGCTGTCGTCCTTGCTGCTGTCGGTCTCGAGGAAGGGGTTGTCGGCATCGTCCAGGGCCGGGCCGCCGGTATTGGCCGCGCAACCGCCCATGAGGGACATGAGGATGAGGAGAGTCCAAGTACGCATGGAACGGCTGCAGTACCAAGCTCCGTGCCAAGTCTCGAAGGTCGAAATCACGTGCGAAAAGCGGACACAGCAGGGCGGCTGGCTCTTCGAGTAGCCGGTGAGTTCAGAGGCCTCTGGGTCGACTTGATATCGATGCGACGCGCCTAGTGAGTAGTTGTGGTGCACGAAGCAGAGAGGCCCGCCCCTCGTTGGGCAGGGGGCCTCGTGCTCGGCTGCGTGCCGTTGCAGGTGCTGTCACCTGCGACGCCCGAAGCCGACGCGATCGGTGGGGTGTCCATCCTGGTGCTGGCCATCTGTGCGGTCATCTTCCTGCTGGTCCAGGGGGCGCTCCTCTACTTCGTCTTCCGCTTCAGACAGCGCGAGGGAGAGCGTCGCCTCGCTGAGCCGCCGCAGCTCTACGGGAGCAAGCCGATCGAAGTGGCGTGGACGGTCGCGCCGCTTCTGATCGTCTTCGTCATCTTTCTCGTAGTGGTGCGCGTCACCGGTCAGATCCGCGCGATGCCGCGCGAGGATCCGGTACACGTCACGGTCGACGGCTACCGCTGGTGGTGGCGCTACGCTTACCAGGGCGACGCGCCCGATGCCGCGCCGACGGTCACCGCCAACGAGCTCCACGTTCCGACGGGAACGCCGATCGCGCTGCGCCTGGTGTCGGCCGACGTGATCCACAGCTTCTGGGTCCCACGGCTGAACGGCAAGACCGACGTGATCCCGGGACACCCGAACGAGACGTCCTTCGTGGTGCGAGAGCCCGGCGTCTACCGCGGTCAGTGCGGTGAGTTCTGCGGGCTGCAGCACGCGAACATGATGGTGCGGGTCGTCGCCGATCCCCCCGACGTCTACGACCGATGGCTCGCCCACCAGGCGGAGCCAGCGGTCGACGATCCGTCGGCGCACGATGGCCGCGCGGCCTTCTTCGATCTGGCCTGTCAGAGCTGCCACACCATCCGCGGCACCGAGGCCAACGGCGAAAACGGGCCCGACCTCACCCACCTGATGACGCGCGACACGCTCGGCAGCGGGATGGTCCCCAACGACCGCGCGCACCTCGCGTCGTGGATTCGCGACCCGCAGGCGGTCAAGCCCGGCTGCCTGATGCCCGACATGCGCCTCACCGACGCGCAGGTCGAAGAGATCACCGACTACCTGATGAGCCTGAGATGAGTCGAAGGGATCCGTAAACCAGTGCCTCCCACCCAGACGAGCCCCGTCCCCCTGAGCGCACCGGCATCACCGGCGACGCCGGCCTCCGTCGCGACGCGCGCGGTGCCCTCCGATCGCTGGACCACGACCGTGGACCACAAGCGCATCGGCATCATGTACCTCGCGACGTCGGGCCTCTTCATGGTCCTCGGCGGCATCCAGGCGCTGGTGATGCGAGTGCAGCTGGCCGTCCCCCACGCCGGCGTTCTCAGCCCCGAGACCTACAACCAGCTCTTCACCATGCACGGGACGACGATGATCTTCTTCGTCGTCATGCCGATCCTCATCGGCTTCGCGAACTACTTCGTGCCCCTGATGATCGGCGCGCGGGACATGGCCTTCCCGCGGCTGAACGCTTTCAGCTTCTGGGCCTTCGCATTCGGTGGGCTGCTCCTCTACTACAGCTACGTCGACAGCTCGGCGCCGGACGTCGGCTGGTTCGCCTACTCGCCTCTGACCTCCCACGCCTTCGAACGAGGTCAGGCGCCCGAGTTCTGGGCACTCGGCCTGCTGGTCAGCGGCGTGGGCACGGTGGGGGGCGCGATCAACCTGATCGCCACCATCGTGTCGCTGCGCGCCCCGGGGATGAGCATCGGGAAGCTGCCGCTCTTCGTGTGGATGATGCTGGCCACGTCGTTCCTGATCGTCTTCGCCTTCCCCCCGCTCACCGCAGCGCAGGTGATGCTGCTCCTCGACCGCCGGATCGGAACGCACTTCTTCGCACCCGCCGCAGGTGGCTCCGCGCTCCTGTGGCAGCACCTCTTCTGGTTCTTCGGTCACCCGGAGGTCTACATCATGGCGCTGCCCGCCTTCGGCATGGCGTCGGAGATCATCCCGGTGTTCTCGCGAAAGGTGATCTTCGGATACGAATCCGTCGCCGCCGCCACCGTCGCCATCAGCTTCCTGAGCCTCGCGGTGTGGGCACATCACATGTTCGCCGTCGGGATGAGCGTCCCGCTCGACGACTTCTTCGCGGCCGCGAGCCTGCTCATCGCAGTGCCCACCGGCATCAAGGTCTTCAACTGGATCGCCACGATGTACAAAGGCCGACTCCGTCTGGCGACCCCGATGCTCTTCGCGATCGGCTTCGTCTCCATGTTCGTGATCGGCGGCCTCACGGGGATCATGCTCGCGACCGTCCCCTTCGACTGGCAGGTCACCGACACCTACTTCGTCGTCGCGCACTTCCACTACGTGCTCTTCGGCGGAAGCCTCTTCGCGATCACCGCGGCCCTCTACTACTGGTTCCCGAAGATGAGCGGGCGGATGCTCAGCGAGCGACTGGGCCGGGTCCACTTCTGGCTGATGCTCGTCGGCTTCAACCTGACCTTCGGCCCGATGCACATCGCGGGACTGCTGGGCATGCCGCGGCGGGTCTACACCTTCGAGCCCGGAATGGGACTCGAGCCGTGGAACCTCGCGGCCACCGCCGGGGCATTCGTTCTCGCGGCGGCCTTCACCGTCCTCTTCGCGAACCTCGCGTGGTCCCTCAAGCGAGGCGAGCCCGCCGGCGACGATCCCTGGGATGCGTGGACCCTCGAATGGGCGACCACCTCGCCGCCGCCCCCCTACGACTTCGAAGAGGTGCCCGAAGTGCAGAGCCGGCGGCCGCTCTGGGACCTCAAGCATCCGGACGATCCGGACTGGGAGCTCGAATGAAGGAGATCGCGAACACCGACGTCGGGGGTGTGCGTCCCCCCGCGCCCAAGGTCGGTATGGCGGTGTTCATGCTCAGCGAGGTCGCGTTCTTCGGGACGCTGATCATGACCTACGTCTACTTTCTCGGCGCGGGCGGCACCGGCCCCGCGCGACACGACCTGCTGAGCGTGGCCGCCATTCTGCCGGGGACGATCTGTCTCTACGCCAGCAGCTTCTTCGTTCACCGTGCGATCGCGCGGGAGCGCGAGTCGGCGCATGGACGCTTCCTCTTCTGGTGGGGCGGAACGCTGGTTCTCGGCTGCGTCTTCGTGATCGGGACGGTCCTCGAGTGGGCCGACTTGATGAAGCACGGGCTCTTGCCGTGGTCGAGCTCCTTCGGCTCCACCTTCTACACGCTCGTCGGCTTTCATCTCTTGCACGTGACCCTCGGAGTCGTGCTCCTCGCCGTGGTCTTCGCCGCGTCGCTCCGCGGGAGCTCGTTCCGCGGCAAGAGCCTCGGGCGAGAGCTGATCTCCTGGTACTGGCATCTCGTCGACGCCGTCTGGGTCGTGATCTTCCCGCTCGTCTATCTGGTGGGGCGCTGAGATGAACGCGACGACGAAGGACGCGCATGATGAACACGGCGTGGAGGTGCCCGCGCCGACGATCTATCCCTTCTTCGCGGCCGTCGGGCTCGCCCTCGCGGGCGCCGGCTGGGTCACCCATCCGGTCGTCAGTCTCCTGGGTGCAGCGTTCGCGCTCCACGGCGCCATCGGTTGGACGCGCACCGTCTACTCCGAGCACAGCCACACCCACGTGCCGCGCGGCGCCGCCCCTTCTCCGATCGAGCCGGTGGCAGCCGAAGTGGAGGAGACGCGCGATCCCGCCGCGCCCCTGCGGGCGCTTCATCCCGAGCTCGTTCATCCCTACGCCTCGGGGGCGCGCGGCGGCATCCTGGGCGGGCTGGTGATGATCGTCGTCGCGCTCGGCTACGGCGTCATCTCCGGCCACGGCATCTGGTATCCGGTGAACCTGCTGGCCGGCGCCGTCGTCCCCTCGGCCGCCGCCTCCGCCGCGTCACTCGAGCAGTTTCATCTCTCCACCGTGCTCGTCGGTACCGGGATCCACGCCGCGATGTCGGTCGGGCTCGGGTTCTTGTACGCGACGCTGCTGCCGATGCTCCCCGGACGCCCCATCGTGTGGGGCGGCCTCCTCGCGCCCCTTCTTTGGAGCGGCATCCTCCACTCCGCCATCGCCATCGTCGATCCGCTCCTCGCCGCGCGCGTGTCGTGGCCGTGGTTCGTCGCGTCGCAGCTCGGCTACGGGATCATGGTCGGCTTCATCGTCGAGCGTCACGAGAAGGTCGCGACGCGGCATCCGAGTGGGGGGCCGTGAACGCGGCCCGGCACATCGGACGCGTCGCTCTCTTCGCGGCGGTCGTCACGTCGTCGTGGGCCTGCACGGAGCCCACGGCGGCGCCGTCCGACGCAGGGAGCGACGCGGAGCCGATGGCGCTCTACGCCCTCTACTGTCAGGGCTGCCACGGCGCCGAGGGGTCCCTCGGTCCCGCGCCCCCGCTGGACGACGCCCTCCTCTTCGCGATCGCGTCGGACCGCGTGCTCCACGATGTGATCGCTCACGGACGTCCTCCTTCGATGCCTGCCTTCGAAGAGGCGAGCGGAGGTCCGCTCAGTGACGCCGAAATCGACGCGCTCATCGACGCCATGCGAGGGAAGTGGGCCGCTCGCGCGCAAGACCCGAGGGTCGACGCCATGGCGCGCTACTTCGAGCGCGCAGAGCTCCGAGGGCTGATGCCCGGCGGCGATCCAGCCGCGGGACGCGCGGCCTACCACGACGCTTGCGCGAGCTGTCACGGCGCGCGCGGAGAAGGCGTCGCCGGGCACGGCTCCGCGATCTCCGATCCCGCCTACCTCGCGCTCACCCCCAACGCGGATCTTCGCCGAATGATCATCACGGGCCGCGCGGACCTCGACATGCCGAGCTTCCTCTCGAAGGAGGGCCGTAGCGCGTCGTTCTCCGCCCTCGAGCCGAAGGACGTCGAAGACATCGTCGCCTTCATCGACACCTGGCGCACCGGTTCCACCGAAACGCCATCTACGAGAGCAGAGCCATGAACGAAGACGAACCAAACGCTGAGTCGAGCGACGCACCCGAGCCCGAGTCGCGCCGTAGTTGGCTCACACGCATCGGCGCGGCCCTCGGCGGGCTCGCCGCGGCTGCCGTCGCCACACCGGTCCTCGGCGCGGTCCTCGGGCCGCTCTTCGGGAAACACGCGGAGGAATCGATCGACCTCGGCCCCATCGACGACTTCGAGGTCGGGCAGACGCGCGCCGTGTCCTTCACCCATCCGGGGTCCACCTCCGACGACGGCGGGAGCGCACACCTGTCGGCGTACGTACGCCGCAAGGCAAGCTCGGAGTTCGTCGTGCTGTCGCCCAACTGCACCCACCTCGGCTGTCCCGTCACCTGGTTTCGTCAGTCGGGCCTCTTCATGTGCCCCTGCCATGGTGGCGTGTACTACGAGGACGGATCGCGTGCGGCCGGGCCGCCGCCGCGCGGGCTCTACCAGTACCCGACGAAGATCGAAAACCGCCGGCTCAAGGTCCTGGGCGGTCATCTGCCGACGCTCTCCAACACCTTCGAGCGATCGTCTTGAAGAGGAGCGGCAACATGCGCGAGAGGTGGTCACGCTTCGTCGGATGGTTCGAACGTCGCCTCGAGCTCGGCGACTTCGTACGCGAGACGCTCCGCCACCCCGTCCCGCCGGGGGTCAACTGGTGGTACGTCTTCGGGAGCGCGACCCTGACCTTTCTCGCGGTCCAGATCGTCACCGGGTCCCTCCTCGCCTTCTTCTACGTGCCCTCGGCACAGGGGGCGTACGCGAGCCTTCAGCATCTGAACCACGCCGTCACCCTCGGCTGGCTCCTCCGCGCGCTCCACAACTTCAGCGCGAGCGGGATGGTGGTGATGATGTGCGTCCACCTGGCGCAGGTGTTCCTCTTCGGCGCGTTCAAGTACCCACGGGAGCTCACCTGGCTGGTGGGGTCTCTGCTCTTCCTGATCACCCTGCTGATGGCCTTCTCCGGGCAGATCCTGCGCTGGGATCAGTCGGCCTATTGGGGCGTCAACGTCCTCGCCTCGATGATGGGGCGCCTACCGGTGATCGGTCCGTCGATGGTTCGACTGGTGCTCGGCGGCGACTACATCGGAGGCGCCACGGTCTCACGCTTCTTCGGGCTCCACGTCTTCGTCGTGCCCGCGATCCTCCTCGGTCTCGTCGGCCTCCACCTCTACCTCGTGATCCGGCGAGGGATCTCCGAGCCTCCGGTTGCAGGCGAGGTCGTGGACGAGGAGAGCTACGACGCGCACTACGAGGAGCTGCTCTCGAAGGGCGAGCCCTTCTATCCGCGTGCGTTCTGGAAGGACGGGATCTTCGCGGCCCTCTCGGTGCTCACCGTCCTGGTGATCGCTGCCGCGCTCGGTCCCACCGGCCCGGGCGCTCCACCCGACGCCAGCGTTCTGAGCGCCGAGCCCCGTCCCGATTGGTACTTCCTGCCGCTCTTCGCCGCGCTGGCCCTGGCGCCGCCCTCCTGGGAGACGGCGATCATGCTCGGGCTTCCGGTGGCGCTGCTGCTCGGCCTCGGGGTCGTTCCCTTCATCTTCCGCCGAGGCGAACGCGCGCCCAGTCGGCGCCCGGTGGCGGTCGCGCTCGTCGCGATCACCGCCGTGGTGCTCGGCCTGTTGACCTGGATCGGCAGCGAGGCGCCCTGGTCGCCTCACATGGACGCGTGGACGGCGGCGCCGGTCCCGGTCCGTTACGTGCGTGGCCGGACGGCGCTCGAGCGCCAGGGGGCGGTGGTCTTGCAGAACAAGAACTGCCGCAACTGTCATGCGCTCGGCGGCGAGGGCGGCGAACGAGGCCCGGCGCTGGACGGCGTCGCCGCGCGCCTGACCCGCCCCGAGCTCGTGCGTCAGGTGCTGCAGGGCGGCGGCAACATGCCTGCCTACGGTCAACGCCTCAGCCCCGCCGAGGTCAGCGCCGTCGTGGCCTTCATGCAGACCCTCGACGGAGACGAGGCCCGTGCCCCGACTTCGGAGACCCACGCGCTCGGAAGTGACGCGGTAGCGAGGGGCGACTGAGCATGGACGCGACGTGGGCGTCGATCCTCGCTTCGTGGCCCATGGACGCCTCGGTCGTCGTGCCTGTGGCGCTCGTCGCCTGGATCTACATTCGCGGCTATCTGCGCCTGCGCGCGCGCGGCGCGGGCGTGGTGTCGCGGCGCCGGCTGGCCCTCTTCAGCATGGGTCTCGGCGTGCTCTTCGTCGCCCTCGCTTCTCCCATCGACCCGCTCTCGGATCTCCTGCTCTCCGTGCACATGATCCAGCACCTGCTCCTGATGGTGCTGGCGCCGATCCTGGTGGCCGGCGGAGCGCCGGGGCTGCCCCTTGTGCACGGGCTGCCGCGCCTCTTGCGACCGGCCGCCACCGAAGTGATGACGAGCCCGCTCGCCGAGTGGGTGCGCAGCGCCGCCACGCTCCCCATGCGCCTCTTGGTCTTCACCGTGGTGAGCTGGGTCTGGCACCTCCCGGGCGTGTACGAGCTGACGCTCCGCTCACAGCCCTGGCACTACACCGAGCACGCTGCGTTCTTCGGCGCCGCCCTCCTTTTCTGGTGGCCGGTGATCGCGCCCTGGCCCAGCAGCCGCCGCGCGCCCGATCGCTGGTGGCTGATCCCCTATCTCCTCGTCGCCGGCGTTCAGGGAACGGCGCTCGCCTCCTTCATCACCTTCGCCTCTCGGGTTCTCTATCCACACTACGCACGCGTGCCGCGGGTGCTGGGCACGAACGCGCTCGATGATCAGGCGATGGCGGGCGCGCTCCTCTGGGTCTTCGGGTGCGTCGCGTACCTGCTCGCCGCGGTACGACTGATCCCCGAGCTCCTCGCGTCGCGACGCGTGCGGCCACGCCGCCTGCCGGTGATCGTCGAACCACGAGCGACGCGCGAGCGCGGGTCGCGGGGGAACGTGGGACGCCTTCTGAGCGCGAGGCGACCGCGGATCCTCGCTCAGCTCGCGCTCTTCGCGCTCGCGGCGCTGGTCGTCGCCGATGGGCTCCTCGGCCCACAGCTGCCGCCCATGAACGCCGCCGGCGTCGGACCCTGGATCTACTTTCGCGGGCTCTTGGTGATCGGAATCCTCTTCGCCGGCAACCTCTTCTGCGGCGTCTGCCCCTTCACGCTCTCCCGAAAGCTCACGCGCCTGCTTCCGTTTCGGCGCCGCCGCTGGCCGCGTGTCCTGCGGAACAAGTGGGTCGCGATCGCGCTGCTGGTCCTCTTTCTCTGGGCCTACGAGGCGCTCTCGCTCTGGTCGAGCCCCTTCTGGACGGCGTGGCTCATCGTCGCCTACTTCGTGGGCGCAGCGGTGGTGGACGCACTCTTCGACGGGGCGGCCTTCTGCAAGCACGTCTGCCCGATAGGGCAGTTCGATTTCGTCCACGCGCTCGTCTCTCCCTCGGAGGTGAGAGCTCGAAGCGAAGACGTCTGCGCCAGCTGCACGACGCACGAGTGCGTGCGCGGGAGCGCTTCGAGCCCCGGCTGCCAAACCGACCTCTTCGTCCCGCTGAAGTCGGGAAACATGGACTGCACCTTCTGCCTCGACTGCGCCCGCGCGTGTCCACACGACAACGTGACCCTCGCGTCGGTCACGCCGGGGCTCGATCTGGTTCGCGATCCGCCGCGCCGTTCCGGCGTCGGCCGCTTCGCGGATCGCCTCGATCTCACCGCCCTGGTCTCCGTCCTCGTCTTCGGCGGCTTCGTGAACGCGGCGGCCATGGTGGGCCCTGCCTTGGCCCTCGAGGATCGCCTCGTCGAAGCGTCGGGGTGGCCGCGCCCGCTGGTGGTGGGGGCGGAGCTCGCGGTCGGTCTCCTCGTCGCGCCCCTGCTCTTCGTGAGCGCCAGCGCATGGCTCTCGAAGCGCTTCGGCGGCGCGCGAGGGTCGGTGCGAGTCGTCGCTGGACGCTTCGTCCGGGCGCTCGTCCCGCTCGGGCTCGGGATGTGGGCGGCGCACACCGCGTTTCACTTCCTCACCGGTCTGGGCGCGGTGTTCCCGGTCGCGGGCCGCTTCCTCGGCCGCATGCCGATCATGGCGATGAACGCCAGCGCCGCGCCGTGGATCCTCCACACCGAGCTCCTCCTCCTCGCGGCTCGGGCTCCTCGGCGGGCTCTACGCGGCCTACCGAAACGGACGCGCGCACGCCGCCGAAGGCAAGGCGCTCCTGGCGGCGCTTCCCTGGGGCGTGCTGATGATCGGGCTCTACGCGGCCGGGGTCTGGACGCTGCTGTCTCCGATGGCGATGCGGGGGATGTCGTGAGGCGACGGGTCGCGTCGATGCTCGGCGTCGCCGTGCTGATGCTCGTGGCGGCTCACCGCGCCGAGGCCGACGGCGGAACGGTGCGCGTCTCGGATGTGCGTGGCCACTACCGGGTCACCGTCTTCACCACGCCGACGCCGCCGCGCGCGGCCGCCCTCGACGTGAGCGTGCTGGTGCAGGACGCCTCGAGCGGCGAGGTCGACAGAGACGCGACGGTGGTCGTCCGCGCGCGGCCGCCACGGGGCGATGCGCCGATCGAAGCGCGGGCGAGCCGAGACCTCGCGACGAACAAGCTCTACTCAGCGGCCATCGTCGACCTGCCGAGGTCGGGCCGGTGGCGGATCGACGTAGACGTCGACGGCCCCGCCGGTGAAGCGCACACCGGCTTCGACCTGACGGTGGCGGAGACATCGCCGCGCTGGGCTCAGGAGTGGCCTTGGATCTTCTGGCCCGCCTTGCCCATCTCGTGGTTTGTCTCGAAGAGAGGCTGGAGCTTCCTCCGCCTCGCTCGCGAACGGGCCCACCACAGGTCCGCGACTCAGAGGCTGAGCTCGTGGTCGCGAAGCTCGCGATAGCCCAGCTCCACCAGGAAGGAGAGCAGGAGCATCCCGGCGAGCACCAGGAGATGCATCGGATGGTTCTCGATGGTCTGCCAGACCAGCGCACCCAGGGCGGCCACGCACGCGACCACGCCCCCGATGGCCAGGCTCTTTCTCGCGCCGATCTCCTTCGAGAGCTTGGCGGCAGAGGCGTTGACCACGGCGAAGACCAGCAGGAACCCGGCGCTGCCCATCATCGAGATGCTCGAGAGGTCGGCGAGGTTGGCGAGAGCGGTGGACAGGACGGCCGTGACCAGGAGGCCTTCGATCGGACGGTTCCAGACCTTCTTCTCGAGCGCCTCCGGCAGCTCTCCCTCCTTGGCGATGGTGTAGCTGAGACGCGCCGCCCCGTAGAGCGTCGCGTTGATCGCGGAAAACGTGCTGAGCATCGCCGCGACGCCGATGATCTCGAAGCCGACCGAACCGAGCGAAGGACGCGCGGCCTCCGCGAGCGCGTAGTCCTTCGCGTCGATGATGTCGGAGAGCTGCATGGACCCGACGGTCACCAACGAGACCAGCACGTAGAGGACGATGACGAAGACCACGGTCGTGAAGAAGGCGCGGGGCAGGGTCTTCTTCGGATCGCGCACGTCCTCCGCCGCGTTCGCCATCAGCTCGAAGCCTTCGTAGGCGAGGAAGATGATCATCCCACCCGCGATCAGATGCACGGGGCCGGCCCAGGTGGAGGGCGCGAGGCGCGCGGGATCCACCTGAAACGCGCCCACCACCACGAAGACCGTGAGGATCGTGATCTTGATCGCGACGATCCAGGTCTCTGCCTTCCCGACGACGGAAGCGGCGAGCATGTTGAGCACCGTCGGCACCAGGATCCCGGCGGTGATCAACCCGTGCCGAACCAGCGCGCCGCCGTTCGGGAAGAACGTCGCCCCGTAACTGCCGAAGGCGTAGGAGTAGAGCGCGAGCATGACGACGTAGCTCGTCCAGAGGAGCGTATTGAGGCTGCCTGTGAGGAGCCCTCGGCCGAAGGCGCGATCGACGAAGACCACCGTTCCGCCCTGGCTCTGGAAATGGACCGAAAGCCGCGCGTAGGAATAGGCGGTGACCAGCGCGACCAGTCCGGCGACCGTGAAGGCGATGGGCGTCCCACCCTGGGCCAACGACACCGCCAGACCGAGCACCGCGAAGATGCCCCCGCCGACCATCCCACCCACGCCGATGGAGACCGTCGCCCAGAACCCGAGGGTGCGTTCACCCGCGTCCGCGCTCTCGTCCGACCCCGACATGGCGCTAGCCTAACCCCAGAGCTCACCTGTGTGGATCGCGGATCTCGCGAACGCTCGCGAGCTCACCGGTCACGCAGCGTCGTCCACCTGGTGCAGCACGACGTTCTGATACGGGTACGGGATCTCGACACCCGCCGCCTCGAAGCGCTGCTTCGCGCGCTCGAGGAGCTCGAACTTGACCGCAAACGCATCGTCCGAGCTCGCGGTCCACACGCGGAGCGACATGTCGACGGAGCTCGCACCGAGCGTGACCACCGGGCAGCTGACGACCTCTTCGACCTTCTCGTGAGCGGCGGCGAGCTCGAGGAGGATGGCGCGAGCGGCATCGACATCGGAGGTGTAGGAGATGGACACCGGGATGATGGCGAGGACGCGCGGGTCGACGCTCGTGTGATTGATGGTCGGCTGATTCGCGATCGCGCTGTTCGACAGAACGATCCGCCTGTTGTCGAAGGTCTTGACCGTCGTGTATCCGAGCGAGATTCGCTCCACCGTGCCGAGCTCGACACCGGTCGGGGCCGTGATCTGGATCCGATCCCCCACGACGAAGGGGCGATAGATCAGGAGGGAGGCACCGGCTATCAAGTTACCCAGCGTGTTCTGCGCCGCGATTCCGAGCACGATGGACACCACGCTCGCGCTGGCCAAGAGGGCCGTCCCGATGGAGCGCAACGCTGGCACCGCATGGGCATAGAGGACGGCGGCGAAGAGCCACACCCCCGCTCGGAAGAGTTGATAGACGAAGAATCGGGCCGGGTGCTCCTCGGGCTTTGCCCCCTGATACGCCTTGCGAAGGTAACGGCCGAGCATTCGCTCGAAGAGCCACGTGACCACCACCGTGATCAGAAGGAGAGCCATCGCACCCGTCCAGGTGCTGGGAGACAGGTATGACTCCACGAATTGGACGACCTGATCGAGCTTCATGCGCACCTCCGCTGGACGGCGAGGATAATCACATCGGCCCGCCGCTTGCTGTAGGGTCGCGGTGATGTGGGGCGTGGTCGAGCTGGACATTCGTGTCGTGTGGGCGCTGCTGCTGGCGGTGATCCACCTAGCCGGTCTCTCCGCCGCCGCACACAGCGTGTTTCGAGTGCGAACACCTCAGGGCGCGATCGCCTGGGCCCTCGCCCTTGTCTTCGTTCCTTGGGTCGCCGTGCCCGCTTATCTGGTGCTCGGACATCATCGCCTCGGCGCCTACGAGCGACGCCTGCGGCGCCATGGGATCGCGCAGCAGAAGCGCGCGGGGGGAGACTCCGTCTTCGAGCGCATCGCGCTCAGCCCGTTTCGTTCGGGTGTTCGCCTCGACCTGCTCATCGACGGGGAGGCCACCTTCGAAGCGATCTTCGACGCGATCACCCGGGCGGAGAGTTTCGTTTGCGTCTCCTTCTACACCCTGCGCGACGACGACATCGGCGGGAAGTTCGCCGACGCCCTGATCGAGGCCGTGGGTCGCGGCGCGAACGTGCGGGTCCTCTACGACGAGGTCGGATCGGGACCGAGCATCAAGAGCTACGTCCGTCGCCTGCAGGGCGCGGGCATCGAAACCCATGCCTTCGGATCGCGCGGCGGCTGGGCCGGTCGACTCGGGTTCAACTTCCGCAACCATCGAAAGATCGTGGTGGTCGATGGCCGCGTCGCCTTCATCGGCGGCCTGAACGTCGGGGACGAGTACTTGGGCGACGATCCTCGCCTGTCCCCGTGGCGCGACACGCATCTGCGCATCGAAGGCCCGGCGGTCGCCGACGTGCAGTCGGCGTGGATGCTGGACTGGCAGTGGGCCAGCGGCTCGACGCCCGAGCTCGCGGAACACGACGCGCCCGCGGGCGAGGACGAGGCGTTGATCTTCGCCACCGGGCCCCTGGCGGAGCATCCCGCGCTGGGCCTCGGCTTCGCCGCGCTGTTCGCTGAGGCTCGCCAGCGGCTCTGGATCACCTCGCCTTACTTCGTCCCGACGCCGGGCGTGGACCTCGCGCTGCGGCTCGCAGCGAGGCGCGGCGTCGACGTACGCATCCTCCTGCCCCACGCGAGCGACCACCTGGTCTCCACCCTCGCCGCACTGGTCTGCTTGAAGGATCACACCGACAGCGGTGTTCACTTCTTTCGGGCCAACGCGGGCTTCATGCATCAGAAGGTGGTGCTGGTCGACGACCATACGGCGATGATCGGATCCGCCAACCTCGACTACCGCTCGATCGCGCTCAACTTCGAGATCGGCGCCGTCGTCCGGAGCGAAACCTTCGCCAGCCAGGTCGCCGACATGCTCAGTCGGGATTTCGAAAACGCGACTTCGATCACGGGTTACGAATACGACGAGCTCACGACCCTCCGCAGGCTGGCAGCGCGTCTGTGCTGGTTGATGGCCCCGCTGCTCTGACCCGACTCAGCGCAGCCCCGCCACGGACACCGCGCTGAGCCGCCGGGTCATCGACCCGTCGCCGAGCTGACCCCAATCGTTGGCGCCCCAGCAGTAGACGTCGCCGACGATGTCCACCACACAGGTGTGCATGGCGCCAGCCGTGATGTCGTGTGCGGTGGTGGGAATCGTAGCCGACGCGAAGGAGGTCCGGGCTACGGTGGTGCCGTCGCCCAACTGCCCTTGGGAGTTGTCGCGCGACCCTCGGCGGCTCATCGGGTAGCATGAATCTCGATGAACCGGTGCCTCCAACTGCTCCTCCTCGCTCCGCTCCTCTCAATCCTCGGCGGCTGTCCTACGGACGAGCCCCCGCCGCCCCCGATGGACGCTGCCCCCGATACCGTGGATCGCCATCCGGACGCGGGGGACGCCACGCCCGATGTGATGGATGCGGCGACAGATGTTTTGGAGGCTTCGGTGGACACACGGGTCAGCAGCGACACCATCCCGCCAGCACCGACCGTCGCGGGAACCGACCCTTCGGATGACGCGACCTGCAGCGGGAGATCCCAAGCTCGACATCATCAGCGCGGATTGCGGCGTGGAGCCCGACGGGACGTACTTCGTCATCGTCCACATGGGGGATTCGATCACGCCCTCGCTGGGGCTCTTCTACTCCTGGTTCCTTCAGCTCTCCGCCTTCGACGGAACGGACGCGTTGGGCACCGCGACCGTGCAAGAGCACGACAGCGTGCCGGATCAACTCTTCGAAGGCGTCTTCGACGCGACGAACACCACTTTCACCACCGGGGACGATTTCATCATCCGCTTCACGGACGGCGTCGTCACCGCTGGTAACACCTTCTTCCTCCAATCGGGTGTCCTGCAAACGGCTGGCGGGAGCATCTGTCAGGACATCGCACCCGACAGCGGCTTCTGGGCGTTCTGCGACGACCCGGCGACGATCCCCTGAACGCCGATGGGTCCGGGAACGAGGACGGTGCGGCGAAAGACGACTTAATCCTGCGGCGCGGGGATTGACCAGGCCGCTCTGCTGGGGGAACCCGCAGCCGACATGGTGGGTCCCGAGGTACCGCTGCATGGCCCGCGAGCGCTCGAAGGGCGCCGCCTGGGCCGCTTCGAGCTCCATCGTGAGGTGGGGCGGGGCGGCATGGCCTCGGTGTACCTGGCGCGGGACGTCGACGGCGATCGGCTGGTGGCGCTCAAGGTGATGCACGAGCACCTGAGCAGCGATCCCCTCTACGTCGAGATGTTTCTCGACGAGGCCCGACTCGCTTCTCAAATCCATCACCCGAATGTCTGCACGGTCGAGAGCTGGGACGAGGAGGACGGGCTCTACTACATGGTCCAGGAGCTCCTCGCCGGCGAGACGCTCTGGACGCTCTTTCGCAAGCGGGCACGCGAGCGTCGAATACGCACGCCGGAGTGGGTGGCCTTCGCGACCAGCATCGCCGCAGACGTACTCGATGGGCTTCACGCCGCGCACGAGGCGGTGGGCATCGACGACAAGCCCCTCGAGGCCATTCACCGCGACGTCTCGCCCCACAACATCGTCGTCCTCTACGACGGCACGGTGCGCGTCATCGACTTCGGCATCGCGAAGGCCGCCGAACGCGAGAAGACCGCCGTCGGCATCCTCAAGGGCAAGATGAGCTATGTCGCCCCCGAGCAGATCGTCGGCGCCGATCTCGATCGCCGTGTCGACATCTGGGCCGTGGGCGTCACGCTCTGGGAGTCGCTGAGCGGTGGCTTCCTCTTTCGATGCAAGGGGGCGCTCCCCACGCTCCGCGCGGTTCGCGATCAGGTGATTCAGCCACCTTCGCAGGCGAACCCTTTCGTACCCGCCGCCCTCGACGCCGCGGTCCTGCGTGCACTCTCTCGGAATCGCGACACGCGAACCGCCACCGCGCGGACGATGGCTCGCGAGCTCCGTGACGCGGTCGCCAGCCTGGGCGTGTCGACCGACCCGAGTGATCGCGCGCAGTGGATGCGTTGGGAGTTCGCGAACGAGATCGCGGATCACGAGCGGCTCCGCGCGCACGTGCTGAGCGACGAGGCTCCGCCCGGAGTGTCCAATCAGTCCGGGATGCGGGTGAAGACCCAGCTCGTGTCGATGGCGGAGATCATCCCGCTCGACGACACCGACGAGATCACCGACGTGGAGGAGCTGCCGCCCATCGACGGCGCCGAGACGCGCATCCTCGACGTCTCCGACCTGGACACTCCGGTGCCACGAGCAGCCCCTCCGCCCCTGGCTGCGCTGCACGAAGACACGAGCGCCTCGCGACGAAGGATGTTCACGGGCGCGGTCTTCTTGATGCTCGTGGCCCTCGCGGCCGCAGGCGCGGTCGGCCTCGGCTACTGGATCGCGAGCCTCTTCGGCTGAAGCGCTGGTATCGCCCGCGGCAGGAGCTGACTCAGCGACTCACCGAGAAGGCGTGCTCACCGACGGCCCAGACCTGATCGCCGAGGGAGACGCCGATGGTGCCGGAGACGAGCGCGTCTCTGAGGCAGCTGCCCTGCGGCTGCCAGGCGGCACCGCCGGCGCCGTCGGGCATCAGGAGCCAGAGATCGGCCGCGTTGCCGTCGATGGTGTCGTCGACGATGTCGAAGGTGAAGAAGGCGTCGCCGAGTTGCCCGTCACCGTAGAAGATCCCGTTGCGCGCCGGCCATTCGCCAGAGACGGTGACTTCGCGCACGGAGCCTGTCGAGAGATCCACGGCGTCGACGCGGGCGACGCCGGTCAGGGTCGACGATCCGCTCTCGTTCCAACCACCGATGAGCCACAGCTCGCCGCCGCTGACGAGCGCGCCCATGTCGGCGCGCCCCACGCCGATCGTGGCGCGCTGGCTCCACTCGAGGGTGCGGAGATCGAGCGCCCAGACGTCGTCGTAGGTGGCGGCCTCGACGCCCCCGGCGACCCAGCCGCCCGCGACGTAGACCACGCCATCGTGTGCGATCACCGTCGCGCCGGTCCGCGGCGGCAGCTCGCCGGTGGTCGCGACCAGCTCCACCGAGCTTCCGTCGAGGGCGATGCGATGCACCGCGCCCGAGCCGGGATCGCTGTCGGTGCTGGCGCCACCGATGAGGAGGAGGGAGTCGTCGACCTCGTCGTAGACCAGCGCGCCCTGGGCTCTGCTTTCGATCGGGACCTCGGCGTCGCCCACCGCCGACCACGCTGGAACACCCGCGGTCTCGAGGATCACGAGCCGGCCCCATCTGTCGGTGGCTGCGATGCGACCGTCCGGTAGCGCAGCAGCGGTGACCATGAAGCGAATGCCGCTGGTGCCTTCGAGGGGCTCGGCTTCGTAACGGCCGACCATGTCGCCCTCGAGATGGAAGGAGCGAAGATGGCCGGCTTGAACGACGATCCCCCGGTGCATCTCGGGGTCGACGAGCCATGGGCTCCCCGAAGAGTAGACGTCCAGCTCGGGATCTTCGCTGACCAGCGACCAGGTGCCGGACCGGAGATCGAGCGAATAGAGCAGCGGCTGAACGGTGCGTTCCCCCGGGAAGAAGGGATCGTCCTCCCAGCGCGCGTGGGCGACGGTGAGCCGTTGGCGGCTCGGGTCGTAGGCGGCGTAGGGCTCGTAGAAGGAGGATGCATCCGCTCCGTGCAGCGTCTCTGGCACCTCCCCCGACGCCGCGAGCTCCACCCAGGCCCCACCCGTCTCGAGAGAGAGCGTCGCGACGTAGGGCACGAACGCATCTTCGAACGGCATCATCGGATCGTAGGAGAGGCCGTAGCCGATGAGCCGATCGTGATCGGCGTCCGGCACGACGGTCGAGGGGAGCGCTGCGGTATCGACGGGCATCGGTGACGAGAAGGTGGCCGTCTCACCGTCGATGACCACCTGATACAGCGTGTCGATCCCGCGGAGCATGGCGACACGAGGCCCGGAGATCGCGTAGATGTCCTGGATCTGATAGCCATCGGAGGGGAGCGGATCGACGAGCTCGTAGGTCACGAAGCGCGCCTCGCTCTCGGTCAGCTCGACGCCCCCGAGCGCATAGTGTGGCTCCGGCGTGCGCGTCCAGGTGAGCACCACGAAGCGATCGAGCGTGGGTTGATAGGTCGCGCCATACACCTTCCCGTCGGGCACGTCGCCGGTCACGGCCACCGAATCGATTCGTCCGCCGCCCTCTTCCGTGAGGGTCAGCACCGGCATGGCACCGAGCGACGGCGAGAGCTCTTCGGGGAACGAGATCACCCGGCGGGTGGAGGGCTGGAGCAGCCCCTCTTCGTACCCGAGCGATACCAGACGGTCGGCCACCGTGAGCTCTCCACCGCAAGAAGCGGTCATCGTCGGTGGAGGCGGGGTCCCCCCGTCGGTGCGCGGGATGCTTCCATCATCACCGGCACCGCCGTCCTCCATCGGTCCCGTGACCCCGCGGTCCGGATTTCCACACGCCAGCCATGAGACGCACATCGCCATCGTCGCCGCGAGCCGCGGCAATCCTCTGCCCATCATCCCCACCTCGTTTCTGAGGCCCCATCCGTAGCGGACGGGGCCCCGCACATTCATGCGACGGCGAGGGGGGCGACCCGCGTCCGCTTTCGAAGTCTGGCGTTACCGCCGCCGGCGGCGCATCAGCAACAGCAACGCAAGCGCGACGCCCGCGAGCGCCGGCGCGCACGGGCGGCCGAAGCCGATGCTGCACGAGCCGTGGATCACCTCTGGCCCTGGTGCGGGTGACTCGGCCATGCGACCCGCGTCGTCCGTGAACGCGGGGCCGGCGTCGGCGTCTGGCGCGATTCCCATCTCCGGTGGCCGGGCAGCCGTCGTCACCACCGTCAGACGGTTGACCGAATCCGCGACGCCGCCCACGTCGGCCGCCCAGAAGAAGGTCTCGTGAACGAGCGAGAAGTTCTCCTCGCGCTCTCCCGGCGACGCCGCACCGTGAAGCGAGAAGCAGAAGCGGCCCTGGGCGCCGCGCGGTGTGACTGCTTCGACGGCCGCGAGCCGATTCGGCGCGAGCCAATCACTCGCCCGATGATCGCTGGCGCGATCGCGCGGCTCGGTCGTTCCCAGCCGCGTGAGCTCCGGCGTCCAGTCCCAGGCGCCCGTGTTGAGATAGGTGAGGCAACCGTGCACCTCCTCGCCCACGGGGACTTCGATGCGAACACCGCCCGCGAAATCCGAGCCGAGGAAGGCGCCGTCGAGGTGAGGCGTGCAGCGCCCCACGCCCGTATCCATGTCGCAGATCGTTCCGTAGAAGCCGCAGTCGCCGACCTCGTAGCGACCACCCGTACAGGTGCCACGATGGGTTCCATCGACGCAGAACGCGCCATCCGCCCGCGAGGCGCACTCCGGATCGGGGCCGCACGACGAGCCCTCCACCGGCAGGAGAACGGGCAGTGGATCGATGTCGTCGTAGTAGTCGCCGTCGCGGTCGACGTTGAAGTGCACGTGCGGCGACGTCGGCGTCCCGGTGTTGCCGACGGTTCCGATGGGATCCCCGGCGTGGATCCGCGCGCCCGCTGGCACCACGATGGTGTCGAGGTGACCGTGGTAGTAGGCCCATCCGCACCCGTCCTGAACCGTCACGCGATTGCCGGAGGACGCGCTCGCCACCCCGGCGCGGAGCACCACTCCGTCGACGGGAGAGACGACCAGCGTTCCCCGGGGCGCGAAAATGTCGATGCCGTGATGATCACCCCCGTAGTCGCTGTTCGCGAGCGATCCGTCGCAGCGGAAGTCGCTCCAGGACGGGTCGTAGCCAGTGTTGTGCGGGCCGGCGATCGGGTGATGACGCAATACGGGCGGGCAGGTCACCTCCTCGGCGGTGGCCCCGACTTCCTCGTCCCGCGCGTCGTCGATGGGCATCGCGCACGAAGAGAAGAGGACGGCCGCGAGCGCTCCTCGCGACACCGAGGATGAGGTACCCTCCGCGATGGGCCATCGGCCGGCGAGGGAAGCTCCAGGTGACCGACGAACACGCGCCGTTCCGCTACGAGCTGCATGACAAGGGGAGCTACCTCTACGTCAAGGTGCGAGGGAAGATGACGGCCCGCGAGGACATGCTGGCCTACCAGCAGGCCATCGAGAAAGCGATGACCCCCGAGCTCGGCAAGCGCGCGATGATCGACGGCCGTGACGCCGACCGCCCGTTGGTCGAGCTCCGCGCAGAGATGTGGACCTGGATGAGCACGACGTCCTGCATGCGCCGCATCGCCATCGTCGCCAACGAAGAGAAGACGACCAAGCGCGTCGCCCGTACGGCGGAGATGAACCGGATGGTCGTGAGCGGATTCCACTCGATCGAGGACGCAGAGAAGTGGCTCCTCGCCGAATGGGACACCTGAGAAAAACGTGAGAGCGCTCGCCGCTCGCTCCTGGCGAAGCTTCTCGCTTCTCGGCGTCGCCGCCCTCGTGGCCTGCGGCGGAGATGAACCCACGGTGGATGCATCACCGGATGGCGGGCGCCTCGATGGATCGAGCGGTGACGCCTCGGTCGACAGCAGCGCCACGGACGCGTCCTCGGATACCGGCGCCGACGCTTCGATCGCGCCGCCAGGCGAGGTCACCGAGCTCGGCGCCTGCGATGCGGGCGCGCTCCCGTCGAGTCGGTGTGTGCAGCTCTCGGTGCAGTGCGAGGGGCGGCCGGACATCACGGTGGATGTTCGAATCTCCGAGCCGACGGGCGCCGCGCGCGCGACGCTCGTGCTCGGAACCGGCGGCGGCGGGGATGGTTTCGTGGAGGACGGCGTCATGGGTCCTCTACTGCTCGGGCGACTCCGCGACGCGGGGTACCGCGTGGTGCAGCGACGCTGGGCGAGCCCGGGCTGGTTCGTCGGTGATGGGGGCGTGCGGGCGGCGTCCTGCGCCTACGCCGCGCTCGTCGGGTGGATCGACGACAACGTCGCTGACGACAACCTGTGCGCGATGGGACTGAGCGGCGGCGCAATCGAGCTCGCGTACGCGCTCGCCCGGTGGGACGGCGCGGACCGACTCGACGGCGCGGCGCTCCTCGGCGGTCCGTCGATGACCGTCCTCGACCAGGTCTGCCCGAGCGCAGCCCCGAACGACTGGACAACCGTGGGATGTGCGTCGGCGGCGAGCGAACGAGGGATCGCTTGCGGGACGCTCTACTGCACGCTTCAGGGCGCAGCCGCCGTGGTGGACTCGGCATGGGGTGGGGCCACGTACTGCGAGGACGGCGACCCCTCGATGCTGGCCGACGACGGGGTCGTCGGGCCGACCGGCCGCTACGACTATCCGACGAAGCTCGCCTTCGTCGTCGGCGCGGACGAGTGTGGGGCCACCTTCCTTCCTTTCCTCAACGCCGTCGGCGATGGCGCGACCCTCCGCATCGTCCCGGCAACGCCTCACGACGTCTGGTCGACCACCGCCGGCATCGACGCGAGCGTGGCCGCCGCCCTCGAAACCTGCCCCTGAGTAGAGGCGAAGCGCCTACTTGATTGGGGTGGCGGCGGAGGATCGCGCCGAGCAGGGGTTTTCGAGTGCTTTCGCGAGACGAAGACAGGGTGCTCCCCCTTTCGAGGAGCGCGAGAGCGCTCGGAAATGCCTGAGCAAGCGAGGGCCGCCGTGACCCTAATCAAGTGGTGCTAAATGGACGACTACGATTCGGGAACGTTCCTCGCTCGTCTGCGGCGCCGCTCGCCGCGTCGGGCCTCCTCGAATGGCCTATCGGCCGTCCTTCGTCGGCTCTCCTTGCGAGCGACCCCGCATCCTTCACGATCCTCCGTTCCGGAATCGTGGTCGTCCATTTAGCGGCTTTGCACCTGTGAGATCGCGACCTCGACCGCGTCACGGAGACCACTGAGCTGGAAGGGCTTGGGTAGCCAGAGCGTCCCCGGCGCCTCTCGCACAGCGAAGGAAGCGTGGCCAGAGCAGAGGATCACCGGCGTGTCACAGCCGCGAGCGCGCAAGCGCCGCAGCGTTTCGGTCCCATCGATTCCCGGCATGGCGACATCCATGAGTATGACGTCGTAGGGCGCGGACGCCTCCTCGACCATGGTGAGGGCCCGCTCGCCGTTCTCGGCTTCGTCGAGCTGCACGCCTTCACGCCCGAGCGCCTCGCGCGCGACGGTTCGCACCATCTCCTCGTCGTCCACGAGGAGCACCCGCCGGCCCGCCAGGGTCGGTGTGCCCCGCGCCATGCCCGACGACCCCTCCGTACCCATCACGACGTCCGCGTGCACCGGAAGACAGACGGTGAACGTGCTCCCCTCGCCCGGAGCGCTGTCGATGACGACGGTCCCCCGGTGGCGGCGCAGAATCCCCAGCACGGCCGCGAGCCCCAACCCGTGCCCTGACGGCTTCGTCGTGAAGAACGGGTCGAAGAGGTGGGCGCGAGCCGCTTCGTCCATGCCGACACCGTCGTCGGAAACCCGGATGAACACGTGTGGAACCGGCTCGGCATCGTCCGCGATGTAGCCGCGGGAGAGCAGCGGGTCATCGGCCTCGAGCAGCCCCGTGGAGATGCGAACCTCTCCACCGTCCGCGCCGAGAGCGTCGCCGGCGTTGGTGACGAGATTGACCAGGACCTGGGTGAGCTGCGTGCGGTCTGCCGCGATCGGAGGCAGGGGAACCGCGTCGTCGAGCGCGAGCGAGACCTGCGCTGTCAGCCCCGCACGAAGCATCTCGGCGACATCGCCGACGAGCTTCGAGACGACGATCGGCTCCGCCCGGAAAGGAGAGTGGCCCGCGTATGCCAGCAGCTGCTTGGTTAGCTTCGCGGCCTGGACGCCGGCGGTCCGAATGCGGGTGAGGAGCTGCTCCGAGGCGGGTGTGAGGTCGGGCTGTAGGAGAGCCACGTCCGCGTTGCCGAGGATGCCCACGAGCAGGTTGTTGAAGTCGTGGGCCACCCCGCCGGCGAGCAGCCCGAGGCTCTCGAGCTTCTGCTTCTGTTGCATGCTCTCGAGGAGCTGCCGCCGCTCGGTGACGTCCGTGACGAGCGCCAGAGCACCGAGCGTCTCTCCCGCGTCGTCGACGATGGGGTTCGTCGCCATCTCGGTCCACACGTCGCGCCCATCCGCGTGCTTGAGCCGAAAGGAGTGGCGCTCCACGATCCCCCGCCTTCGGCGCTCCATGTTCTGCTCGGCCTCGAGGCGCGCGGCTTCGTCCATGAAGTCGTACATGGAGCGGCCGAGCATGTCCTCGACACGGAGGCCGAGCATCTTCGCCATTTGCGGATTCACGAAGTCGGTGACGCCCATCGCGTCGATGGACCACACCCCTTCGATGCATTGCTCGACGAACTTCCGATAGCGCGCGTCGGAAGCGCGGAGCGCGGCCTCACTCCGCATCCGCTCGAGCTCGAGGGCGGCACGGGAGGCAGCGACCCAGAGCGACGGCCCCACCTTCTCCGCGGACTCGATGGGATGATCGTGGAGTGCGGCGACGAGGCCGATGATCCCTCGGCGATCGGCGATGGCGACGCCGGTGTACGCCTCGACTCCCATCTCGACGAGCATCTGGTCTTCCGGGAACTTCGCCTGAACGCCTCGTGGGTAGTGGCAGAAGACCTGCTCGAGAACTTTCTCGCAGGGCGTTCCCGACAAATCGTAAGAAAACGGCTCCTGGAACTCACCGTCCCAGAACGCCAGCACGTCGACGCGCGTCGGTTCGCCAGGATCGACCTGTCCGATGAAGCACCAACGGGTCCCGAGGACCGTCGCGGTGTGTCGAGCCACGGATCGCAGATAGCCCGTGCCCGTCTCCCCCGTCGGCTCCTCGAGCAGACCGTCTGTCGTTCTCTTCACCGTCATCTCTTCCGAAAGAGAGCATGCCATCGAGGCCGCCAGGGGTGGACCAGTGGACCATCGTCCACATCGTGGTCCACCCTCAGCCACGTCGGCGCAGCGAGAAGCTCAACGATCACGGCCGGCGCCGCGCATGTAGGGAACGGCACGACATTCGCTTTCCTTCGTGAGCGATGTCGAAGGCCACGCCACCCGCCCCGCCCGCGCTCACCCAAGACGAAGGCCAGCCCTGGGACCTGTCCCGTCTGGTCGCCTCCGCCGCGCCACCCCCGTTGCCCGCCGAAGAGCCGGCGTCGGAGCTCTGGCCGACGCCACGCCAGTCCTATCCCGTCGGTGAGATCACCGTGGCCACGACGCGGCGCCGGTCACCGCGCGTCCCTCGCGGCCTCCAGGCATTGGTCGCGTTATCGGTCGGGGCGCTGGTGGCGCTCGTGGGCTCGTGGCGAGGAGCGGATGCGCTGCCCGCGAGTGCAACGCTCGATGCCGAGCTGGCCGCGCCGGCGACGGTGCCGGTCGCGCATGCGGCAGCGCCCGCTGCGGCGACGCCCCCCGCAGTCGGGAGCTCGATCCGTGTGGAGACGATGGAGGTGGAAGAGCCCATCACGGTGGAGCGCGCTCCAAATCGCGTGCGGCGCGAAGCCACTACCGAGCCGGAGACCACCGTTTCCCCGCCGCTCATCGCGGCGGCCCAGGCCGAGACGCAGGAGAGGGAAACCCTCGAAGAGGAAGTCGCCGCGCCCACGACCCGTCCCATCGACACTGCGACGGCGTCGATGGACGAGCTTCTCGATCACGCGGTCGCACACGTCGAACCCCTCGCGCTTCCCACGCACGGGGATGGACCGGAGCCCTCCACGGAGCCGGCGGTGGAGGAGAGCCCGGCGCCGGTCGGCCCGGATCGCGACGAGGTGCAGCGCGTGATGGAGGCCATCCGCCCCGCGCTGGCGCAGTGCGCTGCCGGTGGTCACGGCCTGACCCAGGTGCAGCTCACCGTCACGCCGAACGGACGCGCCCGCGCCATTCGCATCGCCGGCCCCTTCGCAGGGTCCACGGAGGGATCGTGCATGGCGCGTGCGGCCCGTGGGGCGCGCTTCGCCGGACACGAGGGTGACGAGGACGTCACCATCCGTTACCCATACCGGTTCTGAGGACGAGCGCGGCCTGGTAGGCTCGCCAGCCATGCGCTCTCGGGATCGCCACCCCGAGCCCGACGGCTCGAAGCGGCGCGGCGATGCCCTGGCGTTGATCGCCGCGGTCTTCGCGGCGATCTTTCTCCTGTTCTTTCAAGACGCCAACGCCGTGGCCCCGAGGGAAGCCACGGTCCTCGTGATGCTGTGTGTCGCGACGCTCTTCAACGGCGCCTTCGCCGCGTCTCGCCTGCGCCGCAGCGAGAGACAACCGAGCCATCGTCGCGCGAACCTTCGCGCCGCCGTCGTCCTCGGTCTGCTCACCATCGGCGGCAACATCGGTGTGGCCGAGGCGCTCGGTCACCTCGATCCCGGCCTGACCAGCACCATTCTCCAGACCCAGATCTTCGTGGTGGGGCTCGGCGCGTGGGCCTTCCTCGAGGAGCGCATCACCCCCACCTTCGTCATCGGGGCGACCTTCGCGGTCGCGGGTTTCGCGGTGCTCTCGCTCGACGATCCGGGCGCGGCGCGCGTGAGCGTCAAAGGCGTCCTCTTCGCGCTCGTCGCCTCAGTCTCCTTCGGAGCGATGCTGGTCTACACGCGCAAGGTCATCCGCGACATCGATCCGGTCTTCGTCAACGTCATCCGTCTCGTCCTCGCCGTCGCGGTGCTCGGGATCTATCTCCTGCCCCAGGGCGTGCTGGCCGAGGTCCCGATGCGCGCGTGGCTGATGGCCGCCGCCGCCGCTTTCTGCGGCCCCTTCGTCAGCCGACTTTGTTTGATGTTCGCCGCCCGCCACATCACGGCGTCTCGGACGAAGCTGATCACGTTGACGACTCCCGTCTTCGCCTTCGTGCTGTCGATCCTCGTCCTCGGCGTGGTTCCCGCCGCCCGCGAGATCGTCGGTGCGTTGCTCATCCTCGCCGGCGTGGTCCTGCCGCTCGCAGGAGCCAGGGCGTACTCCCGCTGAGTTACGCCTGGCGCGTGCCGCTCCGACCTGTCATCACCCGTCGACTCTGATGTCCGAAAATTCCGACGCTGCCCCCGAGACGGAGGCCGGCTTCGAGGCGCTCTCCCTCGATCCCCGCATTCTCGAAGCCGTGAAACACCTGGGCTTCTCCGAGCCGACCCCGATTCAGCGGCAGACCATCCCTGCCATCCTGAGCGGACGGGACGTGATCGCCCGGGCGCGCACCGGCTCTGGCAAGACGGCCGCCTTCGGGCTCCCACTCCTCACGAAGCTGGCTGCGGGGGCCAAGGGCGTGCACGCGCTGGTGCTCGCACCGACGCGCGAACTGGCCCTCCAGGTCACCGAGGCCTTCGAGAGCTTCGCCCACGGGTTGCCCCTGCGGGTGGCGACCATCTACGGAGGAGCCGCCTACCGTCCCCAGCTCCAGGCGCTGTCTCGAGGCGTCCCCATCGTGGTCGGCACCCCCGGACGCGTGATCGACCATCTCGAGCGCGGCAGCCTCGACCTCTCGCAGCTGTCGCTCCTCGTCCTGGACGAGGCCGACGAGATGCTGCGCATGGGCTTCATCGAAGACGTGGAGCGCATCATCGCCGCCTCGCCGGAGGGACGACAGGTCGCGCTCTTCTCCGCGACGATGCCGCCGGCGATCCGCAAGGTGGCCGAGGCACACCTGTCCGATCCACTGGAGATCCAGGTGGAGGCCGGCGCCCTCGAAACGAGCCACATCGAGCAGCGCGGCATGGTCGTGCCCCAACGCTTCAAGCTCGACGCACTGCTGCGCATCCTCGCCACCGAAGACAGAGATGCCACGCTGGTCTTCGCGCGCACGAGGCTGGGCTGCGCCGACGTCGCGGAGGACCTCGCCGGGCGGGGCTTCTCCGTAGACGCTCTTCACGGAGACCTCAGCCAGGCCGCGCGCGAGAAGGTCCTCGACGGATTCCGCAATCGGCGCATCGACGTGCTGGTTGCGACCGACGTCGCCGCGCGTGGGATCGACGTCGAGCACATCTCTCACGTGATCAACCTCGACCTCCCCGACGACAACGAGAGCTACGTGCACCGCATCGGCCGGACGGGACGCGCGGGACGCCCGGGAATGGCGATCAGCCTGGTGACGCCGCGAGAGTCGGCGAAGATGCGCACGCTCACGCGGGCGCTGCGCGTGACCATCGACAAGGTGCCAGTGCCCACGGACGCCGACGTGGACGCCCGCAAGCGGCAGCGACTCGCAGCCGAGCTGGCGGAGGCCATGCAGCGGGAGCCGACACCCGTCGAGCACCAACTCGTCGAGGAGCTCGCCCTCGAGCACACGCCGGAGGAAGTCGCGCGCGCGGCGCTCGGCATCCTGGCGCGCGAGCGGGGAGTCGACCCGACGGGCCATCCCAGCAGTGCGCCGCCTGCGTGGGTGAAGAAGCCCGCGCAACAGCGTGGAGGCGGCGAAGTCGACCGAGAGGGCGTCGATCTCTTTCTCCCCGTCGGCAAGTCTCGCGGCATCCGCCCGGCGGACGTGGTCGGCGCGCTCACCAACGACTTCTCGGCGAACCGCAGCCAGGTCGGGCGGATCACGATCCTGCCCCACAAGACTTTCGTCCGTGTGGACCGCGACCTCGCGGACCGCGTTCTCGCGGGAAGGGAGAACGTTCGCCTGCGGGGTCGAGACATCCGGGTCTCGGTCGCGCGCCCGAGCCCCCCCTCTCGCGAGCGAGGCTCCAAGGGCCACGCCAAGCCGCGACCCAAGCCCCATCGAAAGCCTCGCCCCGACATGAAGAGGAAGAAGAAGGGTCGCGGCTGAATCTGACCAGGGACGCGAGGTGGCGTATCCTGGGCGAGATGCCTCGCCTCCACGCCCTCGCCGCGCTGCTCTTCGCAGCTCCCGCGGTGGCGCTCGCAGCATGCAGTGAGGAGCCGGCAGGCCTCGTCGTCGACCTGCGCACCGACTACCTGCCCGGTGTGGAATTCACGAGCGCCGACGTCGTGCTCGACGACGGCGTCCCCATCGGGGTGGCCGCCGCCGAAGGGCTGGACTTCGCGTCGGGGAGACGCGTCGCTGAATACGACGACGTGCCCCTGGGTGACCACGAGCTCGTCGTCTCGCTCCTCTCGGCCGACGGGTCGACCGTCGCGTCGCGGCGCACCGAGTTCGACGTCGAGGGCACGTACGGCGTCACCGTCGTCATCACTCGGGACTGCGCCGGCGTCGAATGCCCCGCGCTCGGCGGTGACCGGACCGCCACCGAGTGCGTCGGCGGCAGGTGCATCACCCCCCTCTGCCATCCGGGCAACCTGGACGCCTGCGGAGCGCCAGACTGCGCCGTCTCGTCGGACTGCGAGTCGGACCAGAACGTCTGCTTGCAGGGGCTGTGCGTCGGCGGCGCTTGCCTGCGGGTCGCGCGGGACAACCGGTGTGCAGAGGGCGAGACCTGCGATCCGGATCTCGGCTGCATGGGTCAGGAATGCGTGCCCGCGATGGAGACCTGCGACGGAGTCGACGACGAAGACTGCGACGGGATGGTCGACGAAGGATGCGAGTGCACCATCGGTCAGACGCAGCCGTGCGGAAGCGCGGTGGGCGCGTGCTCTCCCGGGACGGAGACCTGTGACGACGCGGGGATGTGGGGCGCGTGCGAAGGCGGTGTCGGTCCGGCGATGGAGACGTGTGACGGAACCGTCGACGAGAGCTGCGACGGAACCGTCGACGAGGGATGTATGTGCTCCGCGGGCTCTTCGCGCCCGTGCGGGAGTGACGTCGGCGCATGCGCGGCGGGGAGCCAGTCGTGCATGGGTGGGACGTGGGCCGCGTGCGCGGGGGCGACCATGCCCACGGCGGAGACCTGCGACGGAACGGCCGACGAGGATTGCGACGGCATGGTCGACGAGGGCTGCGACTGTACCAACGGCATGACCCGACCGTGCGGGATGGACGTCGGCGCGTGCACGGCCGGCACCGAGACGTGCATGTCGGGCGCGTGGGGCGGCTGCGTCGGCGCGCGCGGGCCGATGACCGAGCGGTGCAATGGGATCGACGACGACTGCGACGGCCTCGTGGACTCGGCGGCGGCGTGCCCTGCGTGCGCTTTCGTGCGAATGGGCGACGAACCGTATCTCTTCTGCGACACGCCGATGCCCTTCGACAACGCGAGGACGGTGTGCCAGTCGTATGGCTATGACATGGTCGCCTTGGAGACGGCTGGCGAGAACAGCTGGGTCTACACGCAAGCCAACATCGTGGACAACGCCGAATGGTGGATCGGTCTCCAACGCAACGGTGCGGGAGCCTTCGTGTGGGTCGTAGACGGGTCGACGCCGACCTTCACCAACTGGGAGAGCTCCTCCTCCTACGACTGCGCGAACTTCTCCCGCTACGATGACAGATGGAGATCCAAGCGCTGCAACGACAGTCGACCTTTCATCTGCGAGCTGCCGCCGTAGCGTTCAGTCCACCGGATCGCGGCGCGACTCACCGTGCTGCGGGGTAGCGAGGTAGTCGCCGACGACCCAGCCGCGCTCCGTCTCGATGCAGTCGTCCATCTTCATGGAGTAGGGCTCGCCTCCGTGCTCGAATACGATGAAGATGTTGGGGCGACGCTCGGATCCGTTCTGTTGCGCCTCACGAAAAATCGCGTCGACCCAGACGATGCCCTCGTGCTCTCCTCGGGCGATCGCTTCTTCGAACATCATCTGCTGTTGCGCCATCATCTCGGCGTGCAGGGCGCCGGCGCGCTCATCCGTCAGATTCGGTAGCGCTGCGATCAGGTCCTCGGGCCGAGGTGCGTATTGCCTGTAGCTCTCGAAGTCGTGGGCCTGGACGGCCTCGAAGACGCGACGCGCGAGCTCGGACTTGCTGACCCGGTCCATGGCGGGTGTCTCGTCAGCAGTGGACTCCGCGACGGGCGCCTCCGACTCACCGCCATGCTCACCCGAGGCGACGGGCCGGACCTCGGGTTCCTCCCGGGTGGACGCAGCACCACCACAACAAATCGTCACCGACAAGACGAGGAGGGCCGCGGCTCGCACGTACATGCCCGATGGTACGCGCTGGCGAGATGGTTCGGGAAGCTCTGCCTACATCGGGTCCATCGGCCGACTCAGCGGCTCGGGGACCGGCAAGCTCGTGGAGTCGAGCGAGCGCCCATTGTCGATGTAGGCGACCTCGTCCTGAAGATCGGCGAGGCTCTGCGCGTCGCTCTGGACGCATGCGCCGATCGCGCTGCCGGAGACCTGGCCCTGGCTCAGGTGGAGCGTCCCGTCCGCCGCGACGTGAACGCCGCAGATCTGAGCCGCGATCAACCGGAATCGCGTGAGGCTCACGGTGGCGGTCGCGTAAGCGGCGACGCCATGACCTCCGGGTGCGTTTTCGCAGAAGACCCCGGTCTCGCACGCGAGCTCCGCCACGTGATCGATCACCAGATCCGAGGCCGTCACGGAGGCCGCGTCCTGGAGGGCGGAAACGCCGAGCTCGTTCACCCGCGCGATCGCCACGCGGTTCAGCTCGGCGGCGCCTCCCTGCTGGACCACGATCCCCCGCCCGCCCGCGATGGTCGCTTCGACCGGCGCCACGTCCTCTATCCTCAGATCGTTCAGCGTGATCTTGGATCCCGGATCGCCGACCAACACGGCGGATTCCCGAAGGTCCGTCAGCAGCCCCCGATCGACACGAATCTGCGAGCCGTTCTGGACCGAGAAGGCGCGTCCGATGTGCGTTCGAGGCGCTTCTTGCATCCGGAGGATGGTGATGTCGCTCAGGACTGCGTGGGCCGGGACGGGCCCACCGGCGAGAACGCCGACTTCTCCGTTGTCGACCAGCAGCGCGTGTGAGACGTCGACCTCGGCAGCGTTCTGCAAGGTGATGCCGCGTCCGAACGTGCCGTCCAACACGGTGTGAGTTCGTCGCACCACGAGATGGCTCAGCGTCACGACGGTGCCGTCACCATCGATGAAGATGCCGAACTCGCCGTTGTCTTCGACGACGCAGCGGCGACAATCGAGCTGCGTTCCCACCTCCACGTTGATCCCCCGCCCGTGATCCATCTCCATCGGTCGGGATCGCGTGCCGCGGATGAGCGCGAGCTCGAGATCGATGTCTCCGGCGTTTCCGCCGAGCCCCACGTCCGTGCTCTCGTCGATCACCACACGCTGTCCGCTGACGCTGCCCGACCGCCAGGCGACGACGCCGGGCCCCGCGACACCCGTCGGCAGCGCCTCGGTCCGGGCGACCCAGACGTCTTCGAGCGTGACCGTCGCCTCGAGCGCGATGATCCCGAACTCCACCGTGTCCTCGACGTCCACGCGGCGCAGGTTCGCGGTCGCCCCGTTCTCCACGGTGATCCCTCGGCCGAATTGCCCCGTGGTGGTCGTCGAGACGCGCCGGATGGCGACGTTCTCGGCGTCGAGGGTCGCGCCAAACTCCACGTCGATCCCGACCGGCCGCATATCCGCGATCACGACGTCGCGAACGGTGGCGGACCGACCTTCACCCGCCATGATGATCCCGCCCCGCTCGCTGGCGCTGATCCGCAGATTGCGGATCTCGACGTCCGCCCCGGTGACGGTGAACACGCCGTGGTCCAGGGACGCGACGTCGCTGGTGACGACGGTGCCTTCGACGCAGGCGCCGACGACCGAGACACCATCGGGGAGATCGACCGCTGCGTCATGGTTCCCGACCGCGAGCGCGACGACGGTCGTCGCGGACGCTCCGACCAGCGCTTCGCCGAGAGTGCCGAAAGGATCATCCCGCGTCCCGACGCCGCTGCCGCCTTCTCGCACGTAGCGAACGTCGCCCGCGCTCGGCAGGTCGGCAGGCCAACCGTCGGCGGGGCACTCGGTCCCCACGCGCGCGCACGCCGGGTCGCCGACGAAGCGCGCCTCGTGCGCTGCACAGGAGGGCGGCTCCCCGAGCGGCCACGGCTCGCACGTGGTCACGTCACCCGTCACCTCGGACCAACCTTCGGGACAGGGGGTGATCAGCACCGACTCCGGCGGCTCGGGCGGCGTGACGTCGAGACCGGCGGCGTCGAAGGAGATCGACGAATCGGCCGTCCCCGCGTCCCCGACCGCATCATCTCCGTCGCAGGCGACGAGGAGCGACAGGGGGATCGCCACGAGGAATCGGTACATCGACGATTCCAGCATACATCGTGAGTACGCGTAGAGGAGCGCAGAGGTTGCGCGTCGTCCTCAGGCGTCGAAGATCCGAAGCCAAGCGGCTCAGATCAGCGGCGACGAGCAGTCCTCGACCGTGTGGGGATCGAAGGAGATCGACCACTCGAAGATGTAACCGTTGTCGAGCGGCCACAGGTCCGTGACCGAGAGGGTCCAGTCGCCGTTGAGCGGTGTCCCGACCAGGGCCGACCAGTCCTCGGCGGCGGAGTAGTCGCCCGGGGGCATCTCGTCGACGTCGTAGCCTTCACACGAGGCGACGCTGTCCATCGCGCCGCCACCGTTGGCGTAATCGAGCATCGCAGGACGGGTCGCGGTGGGCGTCCAGCAATAGGTGGCGCCCGTCCCCGGCGACGGCGATCCCTCGCTGTCACAGTCGTTCGCCTCGCCGAGGTAGATCTCGTCGCCTTCCTGACCGAGGAAGCGCTGAAGCCGGATCTTGGAGCCGTTGGGCGCCTCGAGCGCGATTTCGAGGTCGCGGATCCAGGAGTGCTCCATCGTGACGCAGAGCGAAGTGATGTCGCTCGGCGAGTTGAAGGTGGCCCCGCCGAACCCGATGAAGGAGAGGGTCGAGCGGTAGGACTCGCGACACTCCATGGACGGACCAAAGAGGCCGTCGATGGTGAAGCAGTGCTGGGTGCCGGGGCAGTCCGCGTCCGTCGCGCAGGTGATGTCACCCACGCCGTCTGGAAGAGCCAGGGGCGAGCCGAGAGGCGTGTCGACGCTGCCGCAGATCGGGCACGCGCCGACGCCCGAGCAGGACGGGTCCGAGCAGTCGTACTGATAGTTGCAGTTGTTGTCCTCGCCGTCCGAACACGCCTCGGGCGTGTTCTCGGGCTGCACCGTGCAGTCGGGGCGAAGCGGCGGGCCCGAGGCGTCACCAGATCCCCCGTCCCCGCCTACGCCGCCGTCCCCGGCTACGCCGCCGTCTCCGGTCCCGCGGCCACCGCGGCCCCCCGTACCTTCGCGTGAAGAGCAAGCGCCGAGCGCCAGTGCAAGAAGGACAAGCAGCGAAAATCTAGCCATCAGACACCTCTTGGAGCCGGGAAGCCTGGCCGGAGGAGGGTCCGTGGTCAAACGGAACCAACGACCCCAGGCCTCGACTCGGCTCTTCGGTCTCCGTCGGCGGTCCGCTCCTCGAACCTCGGGGAGTATACTGCCGCCCGGGCTCGACTCATGAACGGCGCCTACATCGATCGGCTCATGCGGCGTCAGTCGTTCGAGGCGCTGTGGCCACTCTTCGCCAACGCGACCAAGCCCGCGAAAGAGATGACCGAGAGCTTCTCGGCGCTGGTCCATCTCCGTCCGCATCTGCCGGAGCCGCGCTTTCGCGTCATCCACGTCGGCGACGGCGCCCACGCCCGCACCGCGGCCCTCTTCGCGCTCAAGACACAGGCCGAGAACATCAGCGTCGACCCGCTGATCAACGAGACGCTGGTGTCCCGGTGGCGCGAGCGCTTCGGGGTGCGCCGGCTGACATATCGCAAGGAGTCCGTCCACGACGCGGCGGACGCGCTGAACGCCTTGCCGGAGATGCCCACCTTCGTGACCTTCGTCCACGCGCACGTCGACGTCGACGACGTTCTGAGCCGCCTTCGATGGAACGCGGCATTCACCCTCGCCTGCTGTACCCCGAGCCGACAGCTGACCCGCGCCAACGCGCTCCAAAGCGAAGGCGAGGACGACAGCGTGCTCTCGCCTCACCGCCGTTATCAGGTGCTCGTCAATCGAAGCGCCCGGGGCTGAGCTATCCTCGGCCCTTCCATGGCTGCCGACAGTCGTCTCGCCTCGCTCGACGGCGACGCCGGGCTACCGCCGCAGCATGCGTATCGGGGGACGGGGCCTTTTCGATTCGCCGTACGGAGCCAGGCTGTGCTCTCGGCGCCGCCCGCCGCTGTCTGGGCGACGCTCACCGCGTTCGACGACTATGCGCGGTGGAACGCATTCACACCCGAAGTACGCACCACGCTCCGCGAAGGCGCCGAAGTGAACATGCGCGTCTGTTTCCCGGACCGCCGCCCGATACGGCGCGTGGAGCACATGCACTCGATCGTCGCCGAGCGGCGCCTCTGCTGGGGTATGACGATGGGACCCTTCTTGATGGCCAATCGCTCCCAGTGGCTCGTCGCGCTCGACGAGGAGCGGACTCTCTATCGCACCGACGACGTCCTCACCGGTATGCTCACGCCCGTCGTGAGGGCTCTCTACGGACGCGGGATGCAAGCGGGCTTCGACGCCGTCTGCCGCGGGCTGGTCGAGGTCCACGGAGGTGAGCTTGCGTAAGGTCGTGGTCGGGGCGCTCGACGCCTATCGTCGCTGGAACCTCTTCCTGCTGAAGGTGCGGGGGCAGACGCCCGAATCGGCAGCCGCCGAGCGCGTCGTCAGCGGCAAGAGCTGGGAGGAGTTCTGCGACACGCTCAAGGCAGCGGGGGCAGCGCTGAACCATGGTGGTGCGCCGCGCGATCCCTTCCAGCAGGCCGAGGGCTATCGCTATCTGAGCCGCCTCGCCCGCGCGGGGCTCGAGGCCTTCGTCGAGCACGCGGATCCGGAGCGCCCGACGCTGCGCCACGTGGTCCACGAGACGATCAAGATGGGCTCGGACAACCCGGACAACCAGTACCTTCACGCGAGCCTCGACGGGCGCCGGTCCTATCGGCTCCACGGTCAGCGCGGCACCGTGAAGTACCTCGGCTTCGGCACCCAGGTCGGCCACTACGGCCAGTCCGGCGGGATGCCGCCCACTGGCTACGTCGAGGCATCCGAGCTGGAGATCGCCGACGACGGAAGCTTCGAGCTGATCCTCAGCGCGGAGGAGCACGAAGGGAACTGGCTGCCCATGACCGAAGAGACGGGCACGCTCATCGTGCGCCAGACCTTCCTCGACCGCGAGAGAGAGACGGCCGCTACGCTGCGCATCGATCCGCTGGATGAAGACGCGCCGCCTCCTGGACCGCTGACTCCCGAGCGCCTCGACGACGGATTGAAGCAGGCCGGTACGCTGGTCGCGGGTGCGTCGATGCTCTTCGCCAAGTGGGCGGACGAGTGGAAGGAACACGCGAACGAGCTCCCTCTTTTCGATGTCGAGAAGTCGAACGCTGCCGGCGGCGATCCGAACATCCGCTACTACCACAGCTACTGGAACCTCCCGCCGGGACAGAGCCTCGTCATCCGTACGCGGATCCCGGAGTGCGAGCACTGGAACTTCCAGCTCAACAACTACTGGCTCGAGTCTCTCGACTATCGCTACCACCGCATCCACGTGAACAAGGCGAGCGCCGTGCTCGAGAGCGACGGTACCTCGTGCGATCATCGTCGCCCACCGCGACCCGGGCCACCCGAACTGGATCGACACGGCGCATCACACCGAGGGGACCATGACCTTCCGTTGGATCCGCGCCGACGAGCATCCCAGACCCGATGCGCGCGTCGTCAGCGACGAGGAGCTGGACCGGATCGTGGCCGCCAGCCAGGGCGCATGAAACCGTTCCTCGAGCGCCGCCACGATGCGCGCTGGAGCGATCATCCTCGCGCTCCCCGGCCGGTCCGTGCGCTGAACCGCGTCCTCTCCATCGGGCGGCGGCGGCAGACGACGGCCGGGACGCTCATCGATCGCGCGCGGCGCGAGACCGGCCTCCACGATCTCGGAGAGCCCTTCTTCGTTCCTGCCCTCGAGAAGCTCCTCGAGAGCATGCGCCACGAAGCCCGCCTCACGCCGGTGGGCCGCTTCATTCAAGAACGACGGCTCACGGACCTGCTCTGCAACCGATTGCGGATCGAGGACGCGCTCGCGCGCAGCCCGTCGCTCCTCGACACCGAGCTCCTGCCGCCGGTGCTCATCGCGGGACTTCAACGCACGGGGACCACGCTGCTTCACCGGCTCCTCGCGGCCCACCCCGACACCCGGTCCCTCGCGAGCTGGGAAGCGCTCAACCCCGCGCCACTCGAGGGTGACGTCGGGGATCGACGCCGGCGCTTCCTCGCGCGCCGCGCCGAGATCGCGCTCCGGCTCCTCGCACCCGAGTTCTTCGCCATCCATCCGGTAGAGGCCGACTCACCGGAAGAGGACATCCTGCTCCTGGAGCTGTCCTTCATGAGCCAGACCGGCGAGGCGATCATGAACGTGCCCAGCTACGCGCGCTGGCTCGAGGCGCAGGACCAGGCGCCGGCCTACGCCTACATGGTGCGCGTCTTGAAGCTGCTTCAAGCGGCCTCGCCGCACAAGCGCCATTGGATCCTCAAGAGCCCGCACCACATGGAATGGCTCGACGTGGTGCTGCGCGAGCTCGCCGGCGTGCGCATCGTGCAGACGCATCGCGACCCGCTCGTCACAGTGCCTTCGTTCTGCAGCATGGTGGCGCATGGGCGAGCGGTGTTCTCCGACGCGGTCGACCCGCACGCGGTCGGTCGACACTGGCTCGCGAAGATCGCCAGGCTCACGGAGCGTGCCGCCGCGGTGCGCGAGGAACACCCGGAGCACTTCGTCGATCTGGACTACGAGGTGCTGGTCGACGATCCGCGCGAGGCGGCGAGCGCGCTCGTCCGAGGAGCTTCGGATGGTCCGGCGGTCCGCGCGTCGACGCAGCGCTACGAGACGAGCTCCGTCGCTCGAAGAAGAGATCGCTTCGGCCGTCACCATTATCAGCTCGCCGATTTCGGGCTCGACGAAGCGGCGGTCCGCGCGGCGCTCGGGCGCTACATGGAGCGGCATGGCTACTGAGCCGAGCACGGCCCACCAGGGACCCATCGCAGCGACGATCACGGCGCTCCGCGATCTCCTGAGGCCGCGGCGCGACGTGCCGCGACCGGGCCCCGAGCTTCGCCTCGAGGGCCAGCATGCGGTCATCACCGGAGCGAGCCGCGGGCTGGGCGAGGCCATCGCCCGCGACTTCGCCCGGCGAGGCGCGGCCCTCACCCTCACCGGCCGCGCACCACCCGAGGCGCTCGCCGCGACGCTCGGTCGGACGAGCGGCGAGGACGCGCGCGCCCTCGGGGTGGAGCTCAGCGATCTGGATCGCGTGGTCGAGCTCGCCGATCGGCTCGCGGAAGGCCCGCCGGTCCACCTCCTGGTGCTCAACGCGGGCATGTACGCGGCGCGCCCGCGCGTCTCTCCTCAGGGCTTCGAGGAGATGTTCGCCGTGCACTTCGCTGCCAACGCCGTGCTCTTGCGCCGCCTGCACGCGGCGGGCGTCTTCTCGAGCGCTCCCGACGGAACCCCAGCGCGTGTGATCCTCGTGTCCTCCGAGAGTCACCGCTCGGCGCCGCCCCTCGACCTCGAGGCCTTCGAGCGGGTGCCCTCGTTCGGCTTGAGCGACGGGACGAAGTGGTACGGGCACAGCAAGCTGCTGATGCTGGCCTGGCTCCGCGCCTTCGCCGCTGAGCACCCACCGGGCGCGGAGCACGGCCTCGCCGTCCACGCCCTGTGCCCCGGCCCCATGGCGACGGAGATCGCGCGCGAGGCGCCCACGTGGACCCGCCCCCTGATCCATCCGGTCATGCGCCTGCTCTTCAACGGCGCCGAGCAGGCGACGCTCCCGGTGATCCACTTCGCGGTCAGTCCAGACGCCCCGGAGACGAACGGCTACCTGCACATGCAGGCGATCGTCGAACCGGACGGCCGGGCGCTGGACGAAGAGGTCCAGGCGCGCCTCCGACAGCGCAGCGAGGAGCTCTTCGCCGACTGGCTGCCCTGAACGCCGGAACATTTGCCGCCCCGTGACCTCTAAGGAGGCAGGAGGACCCATGGCCGTTCACGCACCGTCGCCGCGCCTGCTCGAGACGATCCCACTGACCTTCGTCCGCGAACGAATCCGCGGCGGCGCGCGCAAGAACGTCGATACGCAGGTCACGCTCGTACCCTTCATCGACCTGCTCATCTGCCTGGTGGTCTTTCTCCTGGCGAACTTCGGGGATCAAATCGTCGCCCAGAGCGAGGACATGCGCCTGCCCGACGGGGTGAACACGGTGCGGATCGCCGAGGCCCCAGTGATCGAGATCAACCGCCACCGGGTGAGCCTCGACGGGCGCGAGGTCACCAGCACGGAGGGCCTCACGGCCGACGCGAGCATCAGCCGCATCGAGCCCCTCGTTCGCGATCTCGAGACCACCGCCCACAACTGGACGATCCTTCACCCCGGCGAGGAGCTTCCCCACGCGGTGATCATCCAGGCCGACGCCAACACCGACTATCGCGTCATCAAGAAGGTGCTCTTCTCGGCGGCCCAGGCGGGGTTCGGCAACATCAGCTTCGCCGTGAACGACGTCGGCTCCTGAAGAGCGACGGTCAGAGACAGTTGGGCAGGTCGCGGCGCTGCAGCTGCTCGCCTGTCTCCACGCCGATGGAGACCACACGGAGTCCATGACCGACGCCCAAGAAGGCCCAGACCTCCTCGTCTGCACCGGTGCCGATGGCGACCATCCCGAAGCTGTCCAGGAAAGAGAGAGCGTCGTGGCTCCCCATCGAGGCGCGGCGGACCGTGCCATCGGGATCGACCAGGACGAGCTCCAGCGTGTCCAGATAGGTCAGGGAAGCGATGGCCACCCCGCCCCCTTCTCTGGGCGTGGCGGCAAGAAAGAAGGTGTTGAGGTCCGCGACGCGACGCCTGCCATCCAGGGTGGTGATCGCGATGGCAGGCGAGCTGCCCCGGTCTGCCTCGACGTAGTAGGCGCCATCCGCTCCCGAGACGAGGGTGCCCTCGCTGCAGCGCCCATCGGCAGCGACCCCCGATGAAGCGAGCATGCACCTGCTGCCCGTGCAGTCGACCTCGATGAGGGTTTCGGTGGGCGTGATTCCGCCGACGCACCGCACGGTGACTCCCCGGAGGTCGTCGGTCGGCACGTAGCCATTGAGCGCTTGGATGGCGCGACCGTCGAACCCGCCGAGGGTGGCTACGGACGCCACGCGACCGTCGCCGGTCACGCTGAAGATCCCACTCGTCGTGGCCACCCGACCGACGCCGTCCGGGCTCGTCCATGCGCCTTGGAGCCGGCGTCCGAAAGGAAGCGCGTCGTCGATCACTCCGGAGGAGGATCCATCGGCGGCGATCCAGATCGTCTCTCGGTAGGTATCGGTGATCAGGAGCTCACTGCCCGTGATCACGTAGGACGGTCCGTATCCGGCCGGCTGCTCGGGGCCGACGATGGGATCGCAGAACGTCTCTCCCGCCCGGGTGAAGGTATAGCGGCTGAGCCCGCGAAAGTCGGAGTCTCCGGCCTCATCTTGTGGTCCCTGAGTCTGGACGACCACGACGATGCGGCCGTCGTCCATCACTGTCGCCGTGCGAACGTCGTTGGTCGGCGAGCCGAAGAGGAAGCAACCTGGGGTCCACGAGACGAGCATCACCAGCGCCATGCCGTGGATGGCCTTCGAAACATTCATGAAAAGCGTTCCCTTCCCGAGAGCGCGACGCGGCTGTCACGGCTGTGCCATCCACGGGGTCTCCGCGGCTCGCACCTGGCACACGCACGCTCTCGAAAGGATCCGCACTACAAGGCCCGTGCCATTGCAGAGTTCCTACCCGACGATCCACTGAGCGATCGCGTGCCAGGCATCCGTCTGTGAGAAGGCGAAACGGAGCGGGCCCGAGACGAGGATGAAGAGACCACCCCAGAGGTAGACGGGGTGGACGCGACCGCGCTGTCGGAGGTCGTGAAGGACGGGGGCCAGCACGAAGAGCGCGTGCAGGGCGATGGTGACGGGCGGCCGCAGGTCGACGAAGGGTAGGCGCGCGATCGCCGGAGCGATGATGCAGATCGTCGCCAGCATGACCAGACGCCGATGGAGCTCGGGCGTGCGTCGCTTCGCGATCGCCGCAGCGATGAAGCCGCCGAACATCGAGATGTTGCCGAGCGCCAAGATGAGGCGGACGTCCGGATCGATCCCCGGAGCGGCGCGGCGGACGGCGGCGATCGCCGTGGCGATCCCGAGGGGGACCATCACCGCGGCGAGCACGGCCCCGGCGATGCCGAGTCGCCGGTGCAGATCGACGCGGTGCCGGGCGACGAGCGCCGTTTGCGTGAACAGGAGGAGCAGCCAGGAGGAGAAGACCAGGCCGTGCATGTGGAGTAGCGGGCTCAGCGGCGGCGCGTCGGTCGCTCCCTTCAAGTAATAGGTCGGGGCGAAGCCGGCGAAGGCCGTCGCGACGAACGCCACCGACATCCCAACGTGGAACCGACGGCCACGGCTCTGAGGACGCAGCCGCGGCCGAAGGTGATCCGACTGAAGCCTGCGGAAAGCTTCGCCCTCTTCGATCAGACCATCGACCCCAAAGGCCGTCTCACTCTTCGTCTTCATCAGAGACCTCCTCTTGCCGTTCGAGACCGCGGCCGGGACCGGCGCGCTCCGTTCGAGCAGCGCCGGTCCGGAACGGACTCACCCGTTGGCGAGCGCCGTTCCCGCGGGGCCGGCCTTGGCGACGATGGCGGCGAACTCCTTGCCTTCGACCACCGGGATGAAGTCCGGGAGCTGTCCCGAGATGTGGGAGACCGCCACCATGAGCTCGGCGATGTCGGCGGCTTCGAGATCGCACACCATGAAGGCCATGCGACGGGCCGGGCTCATGTAGACGGACTCCGGCGCGAAGCGCTCGATGAGGCGGCCCATGGCGGGTGCCGGGCCACCCGTCTGAGACTGGTTGTGGGCGGCCTGAGAGGTGAACTGGATCTGAACGAGGTGCTTCATATTCGTAACCTTTCTTTCGTCGACACCGCGTCGACTCTTGGAAGCTACGAATTCCGCGCCCGCCTCGCTTCGGCAGAAACCCCCATTTTCACCGAGCGAGAGACGATTTCAGCGATGGGTATTTCTACCCAACGAGGCCGTTCTCGTAGGCCCATGCCGTGGCGGCGGAGCGCGAGGATACGGAGAGCTTCGTGAAGATGTTGCTCACGTGACGGTGGATGGTCTTCTCACTCAAGAAGAGCGCGGAGGCGATGGCCTTGTTGCTCTTGCCAGAGGCGACGAGGAGAAGGACCTCGATCTCGCGCGGGCTCAGGTCGTGATCCACCTGTGCGTGAACCGCGTCACTCGCAGCGGCTGACGAGTCATCTGCTCCGGTCTCCATCGACGTCAGCATCGTCAGATCGGGCGCGGCGCCGAGCACGGCGAAGACTTTCCTCGCGGCGGCGATCTCGAGAGCGGCGCCGTCATCGTCGCCCAGGGCTCGAAACGCCCGGGCCACGACGACACGTATCCGGGCGCTGGGGTAAGGCGCCCCGGCGCGCTGCCACACCTCCTGTGCGCGACGCAGAGGTGCGATGGCCTTGCCCGCGTCGCCTTCGGCGATGGCGACGGCGCCCTCAGCGTGGTCGGCCATGGCACCCAGCACCTCGGAGCCGAAGCTCTCGGCGAGCTCTGCGAGCTCGTCCGCGGCGCGACGTGCCTCCGCGCGATCGGAGATAGCGAGCATGATCTCCACGTGCGCTGGGAGAAAGCGGGCTCGCTCGAGCGGCGCGCTCGTGGCGGAGAGCACGCGGCGCATGGCGGCTGCGGCCTGGTCGAGACGTCCCTGGGTGAGCCGCAGGAGCGCCAGCCCCGGCTGAGGCTCGCGACCACGTTCGTTGGCCGCGCCGTAGGCCTCTTCGGCGAGGGAGAGCTCGCCCCGCAGCCGGTGGAGCTCGCCCTGCTGGTAGAGCGCCTTGCCCGCGTCGTTGTCCTTGGTGTTGGCGAGGCGCTCCGAGGCGAGGCGCGCCTCTGCAGCGGCTTCGGGCCATTCGCCACCCAGCTGCATGATCTGCGATCGATGGATGTGGCACGCGCCCGCGAAGGCGACGAGCTGCGGCTGATCCTCGCACCAGACGCTCAGCGCATCGGTCCATTCCCGCGCGCGATCGAGCGCCCAGCTCTGTTGGCAGGCCTCGATGACGCCGCAATAGATGAGCCCGGAGACGATGGGCGTGATCTCGCCCATCGTCACGTCCACCATCGCCTCGTCGAGGAGTGACAGTCCCTCCGAGAGCTGCCCGCGACGGATGAGCGCGCGGCCTTCGAAGGTTCGGCCGAGGGCGACGAGGTCGCGGTCGGCGTGGCGCGCGCCGATCTCCGCGGCCTCCGCCGCCGCACTTCCTGCCGCCGCGAAGTCGCCGGCCGCGTTGAAGCGGAACACGAGCGGCAGCCGCAGGTAACCGCATTCGACACACTCCTGTCCTTCGACCAGGCGCTGCGCGCGCGCGAGCCATCCGCCGCCACGGGCCATCTCTCCGAGCGACAGGAGCCGCATCGCTGCCCAGAACGCCGCGCGCGCCGCACCGCGAACGTCCTGCGCTTCGAGCCGCAGCTGGTGCAGCCTCTCGAAGCCCGCGACCGCTTCCGTCTCCCGTCCGGTGAGCCCCGCCGACAATGCCAATCGCTCCACGTCCTCGGCCCCGAGGCGCTCCGCGGCGCTCGCATCAGAGAGCGCCCGGTAGGCGTCGTCCCACGCGCGTGCGGCGTAAGCCCGCCGACCCAGTTCCAGCGGGCTCACCATCCATCGAATCCTATACGAGTTGATCGGAGGCGGACACAGATGCCTTACGATGGGTAAGAGAGCTCCTCCCATGCGGTCGTCCGTTCCTTCGTTGCTCGCGATGCTGCTTGTCGCCTGCGGCTCCAAGTCCGGTCTGTTGGTGGACGAGCCGGCGATGGACGCCGCGGTGGACGCGGTGGACGCGGCCGTGGACGTGAGCATCGATACGGCGATCGACACCGAGCCTCCTCCGTGCCCGCCGGGAGAGGACTGCGACTGTCTCACGGGAGGCAGCATCGAGTGGGCGGGTGTTCTGGTGTGTCCGAGCCTTCGCGGACTCGCTGGTTGCCCCGGACCGAGCGGACGGGGCGACGGGTGGGGAGAGCCCGCGTTCCTCAGCGCGCGCTGCGTCGGCACGTACACCTTCTGCGCCGCGGTGGAGGCACGGGACCGCACGTGCGAGTTGGTCGAGGTGTGCCGCGATGTTCGCGTCAACCGCCCCTTGGAGAGGCCGCGCTTCGAAGTCCCGACCTTCTACTACACGATCGAGGATCCCTGCCTTCATCACATCTTCGTCGAGAGCGGTGGCGAGGTGTGCACGCGCGTGTCGTGGGCCACGGATGGCGGCGAACGAGGAGAGCGCTCCTTCGACTGCTTCCTCCCCTTCGGACCCTACTGCATTCCGCCCGACTGCGGCAGCGGCCCTCCGATGGTCCCGATGAGCCCCGATCCCGAAAACGGGATGTGGGAGTTCTGAGCGCGCGCCCCGACCGCCAGCGCACGAGCTCGCGAAAGGGCCCTGCCGAGATCGCCTAGCCCCCGCCGGGAAGCGGGGGGCAGCTCGTACCGGTCGGAGAGCTCGTCAACGCCGGCAGGGTTTCGCCGCGACGGTCTTCGATGAAGGAGCGATCTGCAGCGTCGACGATCCCATCGGCGTTGACGTCCAGAATGGCGGCGTACCCGCCGTCGAAGGCCACGAGGTCCGCCGTATCCACGATACCGTTGCGGTCGACGTCGCCCCTGAGGACGCCGAAGACGTAGATGAAGCTCCCGCCCGCGTAGCCGTCACCGGAGGGGAAGACCCCGTAGTACTCCCCATCGAGACGCACACCGGCGAGCGACGGCGTGGAGAAGACCTCGAGGCAGTACCACCCGTCCTCGAGCGAGCTCGGGTGGAAGACGACGTAGTCGGGATAGCCCGGAGCGATGGACGGTGACATGTCCACGACCCCGCCGGCCTTGGTGATCTGTCCCTCGACCATCGTCGGCTCGAGGCCCTCGCTGGTCTGCACGTACACTTTGTCGGGCTGAGCGGGGACGGGAGCGGCGTAGCCGGGGCCGGGTAGCATCTGAACGCTCTCGGAGCCGATACCGAATCCTCCTTCGATGACGACGGGGAGCGGCCCCGAAACCGCGTCCGGAAGCACGGTGGCGTCGGAGGGCATGCCATCTCGCCACGTGGCATCGGACGTCACGATTGCGTCCGACGCTCCACCATCGCGTCGGTTTTCGCCCCCGCCGTCACGTTCGGAGCCATCCCTCGAAGCGTCTCGTCGCGCCGCATCTCCTGCATCGGATGCATCGAACGCCGCTGCGTCGGCAGCGTTGGGGTCGGTGACGTCCGGATCCAGAAGCAGACCGCACCCCGACCACGCGAAAGCGAAGAGTAGGACCGTGTAGCGCATCGAAGGCGAAGACCATCATGAGTCCCGCTAGCGGTCCGTTCTGATTAACGAAAAAATCCCGCCCACAGGCCCTAGCTGGTCTTCGCGGCCGCCTTGGTTCAGGATCCTGCGCGATGCGATATCACAGGTTGGGAAACACGGGCCTCCTGGTGTCGGAGATCTGCCTCGGCACCATGACTTTCGGCGGCAACGGCTACTGGCGCGCGATCGGTCAGCAAGACGAGGACGAGGCGACGAAGCTCGTCAAGGGTGCGATCGACGCGGGCGTCAACTTCATCGACACCGCGAACGTCTACTCGAACGGCGCGAGCGAGGAGATCCTCGGGACGGCGTTGAAGAGCCTGGGCGTACGCCGCGACGAGATCGTGATCGCGACCAAGGCCCACGGGCGGGTGCTCGATCGGGTGAGCCCGGACGCCTCCGACGCGGAGAAGAACGAAGCGGAGCGGCGCTCGAAGATGCGCAACGTGTCCGGTCTGTCCCGCAAGCATCTCTTCCACGCGATCGACGACAGCCTCGCCCGCCTCGGTCTCGACTACGTCGACATCTATCAGATTCACGGCTTCGACCCGCTGACGCCGATCGAGGAGACCCTCGAAGCCCTCGACGCGATCGTGAAGTCGGGCCGGGTGCGCTATCTCGGGCTCTGCAACCTCGCCGCCTGGCAGATCATGAAAGCGCTCGCCGTGTCGGATCGGCGTGGGCTCGCGCGCTTTCAATCGCTTCAGATGTACTACTCGATCGCCGGTCGCGATCTCGAGCGTGAAGTGGTGCCCCTCGCCCTCGATCAGGGCCTGAGCATCCTGCCCTGGAGCCCGCTCGCCGGCGGATTCCTCACCGGCAAGTTCAAGCGCGACGGGACGGGGCCCGACGGCGCCCGCCGCTCCACCTTCGACTTTCCCCCGATCGACAAGGAGCGCGCCTTCGACTGCGTGGATGCGATGCACGAAGTGGCGGCTGCCCACGACTGCTCCGTCGCCCGCATCGCCCTCGCCTACATCCTGAACAAGCCCGGCGTGACGAGCGTGATCATCGGCGCCAAGCGCGAAGAGCAGCTCCGCGACAACATCGCGGCCAGCGATATCAGGCTGACCGACGAGCAGGTGAAGAAGCTCGACGAGGTGTCGGCCCTGCCCGAGGAGTATCCCGGTTGGATGATGGAGAGGCAGAGCGCAGGCCGCCGCGGCGACGTCTCCGACTGAGCGTGGCGGCTTCTACGAAAGAGGCAACGCGAAGGTCGCACCGAGCTCGACCATGCCGAAGGGGTTGGGGTACGAGTCGACGCCGAGGGAGAGGAGCGCGAAGAGGCCGAGCCAGGGCACAGGCTCGAGGCGGAGACCACCCGTGGCCGACACGATGAAGAGCGCCGTCGGATCGCATGTCGGATCGCCAGCGTCGTCGTGGGTGCACGTGGCGGGGAGCGCGGCGACGTAGCCGCCGACCACCGGACGGACGAGCTCTCCCGGGCGAAAGACCGCGCGATAGCCGAGGACGCCGAAACCGTAGCCCACGTCGTCACCCGTCGGCATGTATCCGCCGCGCGCGAAGATCTCGTGGATCGCTCCGAAACGAACGCCCCCGCCGACGATCAGCGGCACGTCGTTGGCGACCGGAACGAAGCCCACCGCGACGTCGAGGACGATCGCCTCGTGATAGGTCGGTGTGCTCTGGCCCTCGGGAGCTTCCTGCGCACGTGCGCCGGACGGCGTGGTCACGATCGCGAGAGCGGAAGCGAGCGCGAGGAGCCGTCGCACGGCGACACCATAGCAGTAGCATCGGACGCGGAGTGAGGCCCGCGCCTCACCAGACTAGAACGACGTCGCTGTCGCCATCGCCGTCGACGTCCCCGTTGCGGACGCGCGGCTCCACTCTCGGCAGGCTCGCCCCCAGGTACGTGACGAGGACTTTCTCGTCGGTGAACGTCTCGCCATCGGAGCTGCGGCTGAACCACGCCCCGGTGGATCGTTCGTAGACGACCGCGTCGGCGCGCCCGTCTCCCGAGACGTCGGCCAAGAGGCGCGCGGAGGCAAAGCGGCCGTGGCCGGTGGTCCATTGCGTCACGGCGGAGAGGCCACCTTCGGTCGTCGTCGCCCCCCACCAGGTGCCTTCGGCGGCGTCGAAGGCGACGAAGTCGGCCCGTTGATCGCCGTCGATGTCCCCGACGAAGTAGGCGTCCGCCCCGGCGCCGAGGTTCGATGCGACAGCCGTCGGATATGCGATCCCGGTCCCGACCGAGACGGCGCCCCAGACCTCCCCTCGGTCCACCACGACGACCACGGCGTCGGCGCGTCCGTCGCCCGTGATGTCCGCCGCGAAGGGCTGGCCGGCGGGCATGTCTCCCGCGTAGCGGCTTTCGCCAAAGCCGTCGCCATCGCTGAGCGCGATCTTCCACTGCCCCGACGCGTCCACCGTGACCGCATCGGAGCGCCCATCGCCGTCCATGTCCGCGACGAGCGGGGTCGAGCCCGCTTCGAGGCTTCCGAAGCGCCGCGCGGGGAGCAGCCGATCGCCGGCCGACTCGAGCATTTGCCATTCGCCGCGCCGAGGATCCGCGACGACGAGATCGTCTCGCCCGTCACCCGTCACATCGCCGAGCAGCACCTCGCCCTCGGGGCCCAGCGTCGCGAGGGCGCTCTCTTCGGTCAGCACCCACCCCGGCTCGACCGCGTCGCCATCGCTCCGGCCGAGGAGCACCGTCCCCCGATCGCGCCCGTAGAGCGCGCGCACCGCGATGATGTCCGACTTGCTCAGGTCGCCGTTCCCGGTCCACTCGGGGTTGCAGTAGTTCATGATGGAGTCGGCATCCCAGTCGGTGAACGAGTAGCCGCCGAAGGCGCCGACCTCGCGCGCACACCACCCGGGGGTGTCGCTCCGGCCGTGCTCGTGCGCGAAGCCGAGGGCGTGGCCGACCTCGTGCACGGCCCCGGCTCGAATGCAGAACTCGCGTGTGCTCTGGCAGCCGGGGCTCCACTGGGCGAAGTCGAAGTCGAGCTTCATGCCCGCGTCCATCCCGTCGATCTCGGTGCCGAGCCCGAGGGTGTTCGGCGCCCAGTCCGTCGTGCCGATGTGGATCCCCGGCGCCCCTGGCTCGCACGCTTCCCAACCGACGAGCTCGACCGCGGAGACTGCGCTCCACGTGCCGGCGACGGCGTCCTCGACCCACCCTCGCTCCTCGGCGCGCTCGGGGTCGACGCTCTCCCAGCAGACCGGGATGCGCGCGGAAGGCCAGAGCGTGTCGATCGCGATGTTGTCGGCCTTGCCCTCCGCCCCGAAGACGAGCTTCCCCTCCGGACCCTCCGCCCCGTCGGCGCTCGCGCAAGCGGCGCCCCAGAGCACGAGCAGGATGGCCGAGAGGGTTCGCACGCGGACTTGGGCTGCAAGGTCCGGGCCCACCCAAGAGGGCGAATCGCACGATCTTCGGGTCGTTCGAGCGGCTACTCCGCTGGCCGCCGGTTACCGCGCTCGGCGTTTCGCTTACGATGCAGGCCTGACGATGCTCTCGAGAGGTTCCATCCTGCTGTTCCTCGTCGTCGGGTGCGGCACCTGCGCGCGCGATGATGAAGCGGCGATCGTTTCTGAGTCGAAGGTCGAGCCGGCGCCGCGGATCGAGGAGGCGCAGGGGATCGACGACGACGCGCCGAGCGAGGGTCCGCTGGATTCGGTGGATGGCATCTGGGCGGCGCTGCGCATCGGTGCGCACACCTTCGCGTTGGTCGATCACACCGATGCGGAGGCCTCCGTCCCACAAGCCGCCGACTCCGTCGGACAGGTCGTCGTCGAAGGTCGTCCCCAGCCCATGCGCTTCTTCGCGCTGGAACTGCCGGGCGCTCCATCGCCGGCGACGCTCACGGTCGTCGCACCCGGCGCTCCTCCATGCATCGCCTCTGTGCAGCGGCGCGTGCATCTGATCGGAGCCTGCCCCGATTGGGCGGAGGCGTGGACCGCCCTCGAGGTCGACTGCGAGCCGCCCGCCCATCAGGTCCTCGCCCTCGCCGGCGCACACCCCGACGCCGCCCTCGCCGACGGCGGGCTCGACGCGCTCGGCGTTACCCTCGCCGACGTCGCGGTCCCCGACGACATGCCCGACCTCGGCGTCTTTCGCGACGGTCGGCGGATCGCGCGCCTGGCGGGGCCCGCGTATCCCGAGGACGCCCAACTCCTCACCGTCGACGCGGTCCACTACCCGGTCGTCATGGGTGGATTCGAGGGCTACTTCCGGCACGTGGTCTCCCTCGAGGATGGGACGAGCCGCCAAGTCGCCTACCCCGCGACCACCTGCGGAGCGTTCTGAGCGGGGGGAGGAGACCGGGCGCGTGGCGACTGTTCTAGCCAGTCGCGACGGCGTGTTTCGTCCATGATCCCGCGGGGCGGGCAGCGTCCGTCGGTTGGCAGGCTCCATGCAAAACGAGGGGCACGATGCGCTCTCTACTCCTCATCGCTCTCGCCCTCCTCGTCCCCTTCTCCGGCTGCGCCGTCGGATCCACACCCGCCGATGAAGGCCTGCGGGTGGTCGACCAGGGCAAAGAAGACGACTTCTACTCGACCAACGCACAGGAATACACGGTCGAAGGCGACACGACGGTCACGCTCGAGGCCGACATGGCAGACGCGACCGAAGAGGAAAAGCTCGCTCGCGCCCAGGAGCTCGCCAACCTCAAGAACATCGTGATCGGGTGGTTCCTGAACGTCTACATCCAGGACAAGGAAGGCGAAGAGGCCAACCACGAATCCCTGCCCGGCCGCCACGCGATGGTGCGCGACGGTGGTTGGTCGGTCGACGCGCTCACGGCGACGAGCGACCTCGAGTACAGCTACCACTTCAAGCTTCAGGTCGCCGGTCAGATGAACCTGTTGCAAGAGCTCGGCTCGAACACCTTCGAGCTGAAGATCGGCAAGATCTCGAACGAGGACATGGCCCGCCTCGATCCCGAGAACGAGTGGTTCCGCGACTCGCAGTGGGACTCGGGGAGCTACGACCCCGCGAACTTCCAGGACGACCAGCTCGAGACGCTGACGCTCACCTGGGCGACCCAGCCCCGCTCGACCGACGCCTACCTCGACTACGACCGTCTCTACGCGGACGGCGAGCTCACCATCGGCGTGCACTTCGGATGGGACTACTGGGACCGCTACGACATCAAGAACTCGAAGCGCTTCTACGAATGGCTGATCTCGAACGGGTTCGAGTCACAGGCCGAGGACTATGCGCACTACGACGCCGGCACGAACGGCCCGCTGACCAAGACCATCCAGGCCGGAGGCCGCGACGTGAACGTGAAGGTCTGGGTGTTCCATCCCGGCCAGCCCGACGTGGCCCCGGGGCCCGATCCGGACACGGACGAAGGCGGCGACCAGCTGAACGCCGACATGTACGAGTCGCTCCGCAGCCGCGAGGTCATCGTCTTCGACGGGCACAGCGGCAACTACTACGGCTTCGCGCTCGCCAACTGGCGCAAGACCTCGCACGGGGCGATCGACTACCCGCAAATCGCGGCAGCCGAGATGCCGAGCGACTACCAGATCGTCCTGGCCAACGGCTGCCAGACCTATTCGATCGGCGAGGCCTTCTGGGCGAACCCCGCCAAGGCGGACAAGCAAAGCCTCAACGTCGTCACTACGACCACCTTCTCCGACGCGTCGACCCCCGCCGAGGTGGAGAAGCTCATGGACGCGCTCTTCGTGAACCCGGTGAAGACCTGGGACGAGGTGCTGACCGATCAGAACGGTTACTGGGGCCTCGGCGCCATGTACGGCGTGCACGGGCTCGACGCGAATCCCCGCATCCACCCCTTCGCCGACCTCTCCTACGAAGGTCAGAGCTGTGCAGAGGACGCGGACTGCGGCGCCGAAGGCAATCGCTGTGTGCACGAAGGCTCCTCCAGCGAGGGCATCTGCGGCGCGGTCTGCCTCGACTCGAGCGCCTGCCCCGAGGGAACGACCTGCAAGGCGCTCGCGTCCGGCTCGTCGATCGTCGCGCACGCCTGCGTCCCGCAGGGATAGGGGCCTTCGCCGTAGTTCGGATACGGAGTGCCAGGGTAGTATCCGCCGGTGCTCGAGCCCCGACAGATCCTCGCCGCGCTCCTCTTCGCCGCCGTGCTCACCGTCTGCGGCTGTGATCGAAAGCAGGAACAGGCGACGGGACAGAGCGAGGCCACGGCGGCCACCGGCGACGACCCCACGGCGCACGTGCCGAGCGGAGAGCCGCTGGTCGTGGTCGCGCGTGTGCTCGAGGTTCCGCGCCCGTCGCCCTGCACCAGCCAGCAGACCTTCGCCGTGCCCGCTCGCTACGAGACCGTTCGCGTCGAAGACGGCGATTTCGACGAGCAACAGTTCCTGGTGCGCACCGTCTGTCCCGAGCGAGCCCGCGAGGAGGGCAACGCCGGACCTGTGTCCGTCGGCGACATGCACCGCCTGCACCTCGATCCCACCCCGTATCGAACACGGCGCGCCGTCCAGTGGATTCCCGTGCGGACCGATCGCGCCGAGCCTTGAGCGGCGCTTTGCTTCCCGCTTGGATATCGGCGGACTGGGAGTACCTTTCGGGCGATGAGTCGTGTCCCCGACGCCGAGGTTCTCGACAACATCGGCGCCACCGGCAAAGCGGCCTGGCGGCGGCGCGTGCGCACGGTCGTGATCCTGGTGGTCGTGGCCGCGGCCGTGGCGGCGGGGATCTTTGCCTGGGTCCGGGCGTCCCGGCCGGCGCCGACGCGCTACGAGACCCAGGCCGCCGAGCGGGGTGACCTCTCCGTCGAGGTGGTCGCGACCGGGACCCTCGAGCCCGTGAATCAGGTGGAGGTCGGGCCGGAGATCTCGGGACGGGTCGCCGAGGTGCTCGCCGATTTCAACGATCACGTCGAAGAGGGTCAGGTCCTCATCCGCCTCGACGACGAGTCGCTTCGCGCCAATCTCAATCAGGCGCGCGCCCAGCTGCGGGCGGCCCGGGCCGGGCTTCGCACCGCGGTGACGACCGAGCACGAGGCGCAGACGCGCGTGACCCGGGCACACAACCTGCCGGGTCTCTCGGGGCTCGCAGCGCAGGAGGTCGAAGCGCTCGAAGCCGCCGCCGAGCGCGCCGTCGCCGGCGTCGAGAGCGCGCGCGCCGAAGTGGCCCTGGCGACGGCCACCGTGGAGTCGGCCGAGGAGAACGTGCACCGGGCGACCATTCGCTCGCCCATCACCGGCGTCGTGCTCAGCCGATCCGTCGAGCCGGGTCAAACCCTGGCCGCCGCCTTTCAGACCCCGGTGCTCTTCGTTCTGGCCGGCAGCCTCGACGAGATGGAGCTCCACGTGGCCGTCGACGAGGCGGACATCGGCAAGGTGCGCGAGGGGCAGCACGCGACCTTCACCGTCGACGCGTTCCCGGAGCGGACCTTCGACGCGACGGTCGAGTCGGTGCACAACACTCCGCGCACTGTTCAGAACGTCGTGACCTACGAGGCGGTGCTGGACGCCGACAATCCCGAGCAACTGCTCCGTCCCGGGATGACCGCGACCGCGCGCATCCTCGCCGAGGAACACCACGACGTGCTCCTCGTCCCGAACACGGCCCTCCGATTCCGGCCGCCCGACTGGGAACCCGAACAGCCCGCTGGCGGCGAAGAAGACAGCGCGGCTCACCACCGCGTCTTCGTTCTGGAAGATGGCGAGCCGGAGCCCGTGAACGTCGAGGTCGGCTCGAGCGACGGACGCGTCACCGAGATCACCGGCGGCGATCTGGAGAGCGGCGCTCCCGTCATCGTCGATGTCGAGCGTGCGCCGACGCCTCGCGGAAGCGGCAGCGGACCCCGTCACCCATGATGGAGGTGCACCACGTCGAGCCCGGCGGCGAGCTCATGGAGCTGCAGGCGGTGCAGAAGGTCTATGGCCAGGGCGCGGCGGAGGTCCGCGCGCTCGACGGCGTCGATCTCCTCGTCCGCAGCGGCGAGTTCGTCGCCGTCATGGGCGCGAGCGGCTCGGGCAAGTCGACCTGCCTGAACGTCTTCGGCTGTCTCGACGTACCGACCGGCGGCAAGTATCTCTTCCGGGGCGTCGACGTGGGCAGCCTCGACCGCGACCAGCTCGCGCTCCTGCGCCGCCACTACCTCGGGTTCGTCTTCCAGGGGTTCAACCTCCTTCCCCGCACGAGCGCGCTCGAGAACGTGGAGCTTCCGCTCCTCTACCGCGGCATGCCGACCGACGAGCGTCGGGCGCGCGCGAAGACCGCGCTCGACTCCGTCGGCCTCGGCGACCGTCTCTCCCACAAACCGAACGAGCTCTCCGGCGGACAGCAGCAACGCGTGGCGATCGCCCGCGCGATGGTGAGCGAGCCGGACGTCCTTCTGGCCGACGAGCCCACGGGCAACCTCGACTCGCAAAAGAGCGAAGAGATCCTGCGCCTTCTGGCTTCGCTGAACGAGGAGCGCGGCATCACCATCGTGATGGTCACGCACGAGCAAGAGTACGCCCACTACGCGTCCCGCGTGGTGGAGTTCCGGGACGGGCGGATCCTGAGCGACGGGGTGCCGTCGTGATCTGGGCGACGCTCGCGATGGCGATCCGGGAGATTCGCCGAAATCTGTTGCGCTCGTCGCTCACCGCGCTCGGCATCATCATCGGCGTCGCCGCCGTGATCGCGATGGTCACGCTTGGCGAAGGCGCGTCGGCGCAGGTGACGAACGAGGTGGCTTCCATGGGCGAGAACCTACTCGTCGTGAGGCCGGGCACGCGGGTCATGGGCGGCGCCTCCACCTCCGCGGCGCCATTTTCCGCGGCCGACATCGAAGCGATCGCGGAGCTCCCCGGCGTCGAGATGCTCGCCCCCATCGCGTCGCGCGCGGTGCGCGTCGTATATGCCAACAAGAACTGGACGACGACCGCCACCGGAACGACGGCGAGTTATCTCGACGTGCGCGGCTCGTCCCTCTCGTCGGGCGAGACCTTCCTGCCAGCGCAGGAGCGCACCGGCGCCGCCGTCTGCGTGCTCGGAGCGACCGTCGTCCGCGAGCTCTTCGGCGCGGGCGATCCGCTCGGCGCAACGATCCGGGTCGACAACGTCCCCTGCGAGGTCATCGGGGTCGTCGAGGCGCGTGGCGAATCGACCTTCGGCATGGATCAGGACGACTTCATCCTCATGCCCCTGGCGGCGGTACAGCGCCGAATCATCGGCACCGACGACATCGGGACGGTGCTCGTCACCGCGGCGCAGGCCAGCGGGACACCGAAGGTTCAGCAGGACATCACCGCGCTGCTCCGCGAGCGGCGCGGCATCCGCGGCAGCGACGAGAACGACTTCGAGGTGCGCGATCTCAAAGAGGTGTCGCGCATGCTCGGGACGATCACCGGCGTGCTCACCGCGCTCCTCGGTTCCATCGCAGCGGTCAGCCTCCTGGTTGGCGGCATCGGGATCATGAACATCATGCTGGTGTCGGTGACCGAGCGAACGCGCGAGATCGGTATCCGCCTCGCCATCGGCGCGCGGGCTCGCGAGGTCCTCTTCCAGTTCCTGGTCGAGGCGATGCTCCTGTCCACCTTCGGGGGCGCGCTGGGCGTCGCCATCGGCCTCGGTGGAGCCTACCTGGCCTCCCGCGCGCTCGGCATCGTCTTCGTGTTCGCGCCCCAGATCGTCATCATCGCCTTCTTCTTCTCAGCGGCGGTGGGCGTCGTCTTCGGTTTCTTTCCCGCGCGCAAGGCCGCGCGGATGAATCCGATCGACGCGCTGCGGCACGAGTGAAGATCACCGGCGCACGCAGCGATGCGAAGGTCCTGGCCCGCGTGCTCAGAAGCCGCCGGAGCCGCCCATACCGCACATGGAGCAGAGCGGGTCGGACGAACAGGATCCGTCGTTGCAGCAGGACGGGCAGTAGGTCACGCGGTTGAACACGTACTCGCCGCCGGCGCCGTCGTCGATCTGCTCGCAGTCGATGGTGAGGCCCACGACCGACATCTCGCCGTAGCCACCCTCGTCCAGGAACGCCTGTGCGCACGCCGTGTCGGTGCCGAGCCAGCCGCTGAGCGGCGGCAGCGCCTGCGTGACGTTGGCCTCGGCGTAGTAACCGGAGGTGCACACACGCGCCACGGTGCAGTCGCTGTCGGTCGGGGCGCTGCCGTCGCCGGCCTTCAGCGTGTAGCAGAGGGTGAACTGCCCCTGACAATCGACGGTGAGCGAGTCCGTGCTCCAGTCGCTCGTGGGCATGGGCGGCGGCAGGGAGCTGACCATCCCGCCGCAGTCGGCCATGCCGGAGACGAGCGAGCTCGAGAATGCGTAGGTCGTGGTGCCGTCACCGATGAAGCACGGGACCAGGTTGTCGATGGCCCAGGTGCCGCTCGAGAAGCAGGTGCCGAGACAGGGACCCCACTTGCCACCGAACTCCCCATACGCGTTGCACGTCATCGTGCGCCCGTTGGTGCAGGTCTGGGTCGCGCCGACGGTATCGCAGAGACAGCCGGGGGCTGCGGCGCCGCCCGAGCAATCGGGCGTGGGCGTGGTCGATCCCGCGTCGACGCTGCTGTCGGGGCCGCAGTACTCGGTCCCGGCATCGAGCACACCGGAATCGACTGTCGGAGGGATGCGTGCGTCGGGAGTCCCCGTCCCGCCGTCCATCGTGCTCCCGTCACCCGAGCCGCCCCCGCCATCGGTCGAAGGGGAGCGCCCCCGTTCGTCCGAACATGCCGAGAGCAGAATGCAGATGACGAAGACGGTGGCGGATTGGCGCACGGCGGACCCTTTCGACGAAGTACGTGTCGCATTAGTACCGCAAAACGGTCTTGCAAGGGCGACACGAGCAATTAAGCCCACGCGTCGTACGTGCGCCCGGTCACGGAAATTCCAGCGTCAGGGCAGGAATTCGCGGTCGGTCAGCGTTTCGAGGAAGGCGACGAGGTCGGCGATCCCGTTGTCCGTGAGACCACGTTGCGTGTCGAGAGGGGGCACGGTGGTGTTCACGTTGTCCCGATATCGGGCGGGGACGTCGTCGAAGAGCAGGGGCGCGCCATCGGGCCCTTCCGGATACCAGCGCTCGGGGTGGCTGTTGCGTGACGAGTAGAAGCGCACAGCTTCTTCCAACGTCCCGAACACGCCGTTGTGCATGTAGGGCGCGGTAACCGCGATGTTGCGGAGCGTCGGGACCTTGAACGCGCCGCAGAGCGAGTCCACGTCGAAGCCGTCGGGCGCACGGACTCCGTTGGAGCCGTCGGCCAGCCCCTCCTGAGCGCAGAGCCCGAGGTCGTAGTGGGTCGGGTCGGCGTTGTCGGGGATCTCTTCGTTTCGTGGCACGCCGATGTTGTCGTAGGTGAAGTCGGTGAACATCCAGTCCTCGGGGTCCGGAGAGTCCGTGTCACCGAAATGGCAACCGATGCAGTTGCCGCGTTCCTCGCTGGCGAAGATCGCGAACCCGCGCGACTCGGCTTCGGTGGGGGTCGCCGTGCCGCGGAGGAAGTCGTCGAAGCGCGACGAAAAGGGCCGGAAGCGGTCGCTCCGCTCGAAGGACGCGATCGCTTCGACGATGTGTTCGAATGCCGACGCATCGTCGTCGAGCGCGGTCGGGCCGTACACCGCGCGGAACTGGTCGGCGTAGTCTGCGTCACGAACCTTGGCGACCACGGTCGCGACGTCGGGGTTGCCCATCTCGCGGGGGTTCAGCAGCGGTCCGCGCGCCTGTTCCTCCAGGCTCGCGGCGCGTCCGTCCCAGAACAGCCCGCCGGTGGGTGTGTACCCTTCGCCGCCCTGCTCGAGCGGTCCGAAGACGAAGTCGAAGGACGGGCTGTACATCGCATACATGAGGGTCGGCACGTTCCTGCTTCCGAGCTCACCGGCGCCTGCGCCGCGCGCCACCGCATCGATGGAAGAACCGTCGTTACCCGTGAACGCCGCGCCGGGATCGTGGCAAGTCGCGCAGGATTGCCCGGGGGGCTCCGAGAGGTTGGTGTCCTCGAAGAGCAGCTGTCCGAGCTGCTCGCGATCGGTCAGCGATGCGGAGTCGGTGGTCGAAGTCGGGCCCGCCACCGCACATCCCGCTCCCGACGCCAACGTCAGGCCACAAAACAGGACAGTGCTCAGGATTCGAAACATCGGGAGATCCGGGCTCTACACACGAGTAACCACGCATCTGGCGGGACGACCTGCGATGTCTCACGCACCTTGGCGAGCGATTGGCCTTCACTTCGTGCCCCGTGACGTCCTGCGCTAGGATCTCGAGACCCGTGCGCCCCGACGACGCCCCCCTCACGCCCGATGACGCGCGGTGATGAATCCCGGTGAACACACCTGTCCACGCTGCGCTGCCGCCCTTCGCGCCGTCGACTATCAGGGCATCGAGGTGGAGTTCTGCCCGGTCTGTCGCGGCGGTCTGACCTCCGTCGACACGCTCCCCGATCTCCTCGGGCACGCGCTCGATGGCGCCGAGCAGGGCGAGGCGAGCCTGGGCGACATGGACGAGTGTCCGGCCTGCGGCGCGCCGGTGATCCGCAACGTCCTTCTGGGGACGACGTGGATGACGTGTGCCGCGTGCGATGGGGCGTGGCTCGAGTCACCGGTGATGAGTCGGATCGCCAAGACGCGACCGCCATCGTCTCGGCCTCCACCCCGGCCGTCGGCACAGCCAGCTCCGCCGGTGAGCCGCGCGCCCGTCGTGTCGAGCAGGCCGGCCGCATCCGGAGAAGTCACGGAGGATGAGGGCGATGGCCTCACGGCGGGCGCTCATCGGATGCCCTACGATCTGCCGCTCATCCAGTACCTGGCGCTTCCGATCGCCGCTCTGATCGGGCTCGTCTTCGGCGCCTTCGGCCTCGCGCGCCCCATCGTATTCATCGTCCAGATCTGGTTCCACGAGATCGGGCACGCGATCCCGGCCTGGCTGAGCAGTCGCGCGGCGCTGCCGTTGCCCTTCGGGTTCACCTTCTGGCGCGAGGATTCGTCGTGGTTCACCGGCCTCTGCGTCGTCTTCCTGCTCGGCGTCCTCGGCGTGACCAGCTACCGGGAGCGGCGTTACTACGGCGTCGCCGCCGCCGGCGTCCTCGTCGCGCTCTGGGCATACATGAGCCTCGTCCTCGATCCACGTGCGTCGATCGGCTGGATCCTCTTCGGCGGCCTGTTGGGCGAGCTCGTCCTCAGCACCGCCGCCATCGTCTCGTTCTACTACCGCATGCCCGACCGCCTCCGCTGGGACTTCTGGCGCTACGTCGTGCTGATCCCTGCTGCCTGCGTCTTCGCCAGCTCATTCGCGATGTGGATCCGCATCGACCAGGGCACGCAGGCCCTGCCGCTCGGCTCGATCCTCGGAGCGCCCGGTGACGGCACCGGCGACATCGAACGAATGATGGCGGGCTACGACTGGACCGGCCGATCGTTGACGACCGCGTACCGCACCATCGGTTCGCTCTGCGCATTGGTGATCGTCGGTCACTACGGCTACTTCGCCCTGCGCGCGCGGATGTCGGGGAGCGCGACGGCACGATGAGGTTCGGCTCAGCGGCTGTCCTGGTGCTGGCCTCGCTCGGGTGTGGCCGGGTCGGGTTCGATCGGCTGAGCGACGGCCCCGATGTCGGCCCGGACGCGACGGTGATGGACGCATCCGACGGATCGATCACCGACGCGGCCGATGCTGACTCCGCGATGCCAACCATCAAGCTCGTCGCCATCGAGACCCCGACGATAGACCCGCTGATGCTGCCGTCCTTTGCGGTCCAGGACTTGGCGGCCCACGGCGACGGCTTCTGCAGCTGCGGTGCATTCGCCGCCGACATCGTCATCGGCGGTGTGACGCGAACGAGCGTCGGTGACGACGACGCATGGATGGGGTGTTTCGACGCCGATCTGAACTTGCGTTGGCTCCAGACGGCCGGCACCGCGGGCTCCGACATCACGGGGGCGCTCGCCGTCTATCCCAGCGGCGACGTCGTGTTCCGGGGACTGATCCAGGGTTCCGCCGATTTTGGCGGCGGAATCGAGCGATTTTTCGGCGCCGACGATTGGTTCGTCGCTCGATACGACCGGGGTGGCGGCTTCGTCAATGCGGAGGTCTTCGGCAGCTCCGGCGACGACGACTACGGAAATGGAGTGCTCGTGCGCGCCGACGGCAGCATCGTCGTCACCGGAGGCTGCTTCGCGGGCATCGACTTCGGCGGCGGCGCACTGTCGGGTTCGGCAGACCGCGAGGGATGCTTCGCCCTCCTCGACGACGCCTGGTCACAGCTCGCGTCCTTCGCCTGGGGTGGAGCAGGCGCCCAATTTCTCTCTGGCGCAGCGGAGCTGTCCGCGGATCGTTTCGTCGTGACCGAGAACTTCGAGACGGGACTGGACCTGGGCTCGGGTGTCATCCCCTCCGCCGGGGGCCAGGATGTCGCGATCTTCGTGGTGACGAGCGCCGGCGTGATCGAGAGCCAGTGGACGATATCGGGGCCCCTCGAGCAATACGCACGAGAGCCGCTCGTGGCTGGCGACGGCAACGTCTACGTCGTCGGAAGCACCCGAGGCGACACCGATTTCGGCGACGGTGTACGCACGCTGGCCGGGACAGCGGGTTTCGTGGCGTCCTACGATGCAGCCGGTGCGCTTCGATGGGCGCGGTTCATCGGAGATGGCGTCGACGGCCCGAGCTTCGGAGACGACCTCGCCATCGACGGCGACGGCTCGATCTACGCCGTCGGCGGCATCGATTCAGGCGCGGTCTTCGATGGATCGCCCGTCGGTGGTGCGGGCGGCCTCGATGCGTACATCGTCGCGCTCGACCCATCGGGCCACACGCTGTGGAAACGTGTTTTCGGAAGCTCCGGGGACGATAGGCTGAAAGCCGTGACCGTGCTGGCCGGCGGAGCGATCGTCGTCGGCGGCTACGCCGATGGAAGCTTCGTCGTCGACGGCCTCACCGTCGACCTCACATCCAGGGGTACGTTCCTCGCCAAGCTCGCGCTCGAGTGAAGCCCGGCTAGCGACGGCGGCGACGTGTGCCGAGCAACGCGAGGAACACGAGCGCGACGCTCAGGGGGACGCCTCGCGCGCTGCCCGTCGAGCCGCAACCACAACCGCCGTCGTCACCGGGGCTCGTGGTGGAGGTGTCCGCCGACGCATCGACGGAGGCGTCGGGCGGCGGCGGCGTGCTCGTATCGGCGGTCGCGGAATCGACCGGGCTCGCGTCGGGCAGTGCGCCATCGGGCACGCCGGCGTCCATCATCGGCAGGCCCGCGAGATCCGGCCTCACGTCGTCGAGCGAGTCCCCTTCGACGGCGTCATCGAGATAGATCACCGGCGTGTCCGTGAATTCGATCGCACCGCGCAAGAGCCCGATCTGGGTGAAGTGCGGATTGTCGTCGGCGAGGGTCTGGGCGGCGGCGTCCGTGACGACCTGCATGCCGTCGAACCACAAATCCACGCGCCCGATGGTCTCGTCCTTCGACCAAAGAACGTGGAGCGCGACGCGATGCCACTCGCCCGGGGTGGCGACACCCGTGCCCGTCCACTGCGTCACGTTCGTCGGCTTGCGGGTGATGAAGACCAGGTCCTCTCCCGACAGCCGAAGCGCCATCATCTGCTGATAGCTCGAGGCGGACTCCCAGTAGCCGATGGTCTGCGACGGATCCGTCGGCAGAGTCTCCGGCAGATAGAAGCTCCAGGCGAAGTGGAGCTCGGCGCCCTCCGCCGTCCGCGCGTCGTCGGGTCGATGGTTCAGCTCGACGCGCTTGAGCCCGTTCGGCCAGACCGCGTCGTTGTGGAGCTCGACGCGCGCGGCATAGGTCCCCTCGGTGACCGTCTCCGTCTGCACGACGATGTAGTCGCGACCCATCACCATCCCGTTCAGCTCGTTTCGGAACTGCGAGGTGTCTCCCGTCTCGAAGTCGCCGCTCCACACGACCTGCGCCGATGCGCTCGCAGAGGCGAAGAAGACGACCGAGAGAGCCACCACGAACGAGACGGTGCGCATCGCGTCAGGCTGCCACATCGGTGACCTGGGGCGCCATCACGAGGAGAGCGTACCGACCAGATAGTGCATCTCGACGCCGTCGTAGTCGCTTTCGCCGTCGGTGGGCAGCGCGACCTCCACCAGCACCAGCCCACTGACCGCGTCGCGCCAGGCGTGCACCTCCGGCGTGAAGTCCTCGATCAACGTCGTGAACCTGGACTCGAAGCGGGGTGCGTTGCTCGAGACGTCGACCACGCGCACGACCACTTCTGTCTCGGCCTCGTCCTCGGGCTCGGCCTCGGTCTCGGGCTCGGCGGCTGGCGCCTCCGCTACGCTCACCCGCAAGGTCACGCCCTGTGCGTCCTCCGAAGCTCCCGGGATCGCGACGAGCGTTCGGTACCGGTTCTTGCGGATGTACGCGTTGGCAGCGGCCACGTCATTTCCGAGCTCGCGGCGTACCTCGACCGAGATTCGGCGCACGGTCGCGTCACTCGGACTGCACGCCGCCGGCTCACAGCCCTCCTCGTCATCATCGAATTGGGCGCAGCACTCTTCGCCCGCCCGCGTGTGTGCGAGCGCAGCCTCGCGATCGACGAGGGGCAACACGTGGCGGGGGTGCAGCGCGGGGAGCAGCTCGAGCGCGGCGAGCTCCTTGGTCTTGCCCCGCTCGGCCATCCCATAGTCGTACTCGAAGCCCTGCTCGATCGCGATCAAGAGCTCCGCTCCGTCGACTCGGATCGCGGGAAACCCGTCCGCTGTGACGCACGCACCATCCTCGAGGCAGTCGCCGGCGACGATGTGATACCGGGGCTTGCCGCGGTCGAAGTGCGCGTCACCCGCGATGTCCGCACTTCCGTGCCAGAACATCGTCTGTGGCGCGGTGGGATCCGGCGCTGCGACGGGTGCATCTCCAGTCGCTTCGGGCTCATCGCTCGTGCCAACGGGATCGGCGCCGTTTTCGGCGGATGGCACGAGCTCCACGCCCGTCTGCGCCGGCTCGCTGACCACCGGTCCCGAGCCGGCAGGAGCGGCGGAATCACCGCAGCCGACGACGAGCGCGAGCATTGCGAGCCACGTACGCATGCTCCGAGGTTCTCATACATTCGGTCGAGAGACGCCCTCCGCGTGTTCGGCGCGAGGTCAGAAGAGCGTCCATCCGAGCGCGACGCCGAAGCCGACGCTGTGACGTCCCTCGGCGAGCGTGTGCAGCACCGTCAGTCCCAGCGTCGGCCCGTGACGCGGTCCCACCGGGAAGTGGAAGTCGATCCCGTACGCCCAACCGATGCCCGGAATGAGGCGGATGCCGTCGCTCTGGTCGTGCTCCCCGCCGAGGCCGAACGCGAGCTTCGCGACGATCTCCGGAACGAAGATCGGCACCTTCACCTCCCCCATCCACGCGCCGATCAGGTCGGGCCCGTTGCTCACGGGTCCGATCCCACGGTTCTGGATGAAGGTGTGGAGCAAAGCGATGGTGACCCCACTCTTCAGCGTGCCGCCGAGCTCCATGGTGTGATGGAGCCCGAAAATACCTTGCGTGCCGACTCCCACGCCGAGACCGAATTCGAAGTGAACGCCGGTGCGCGTGACCGGCCGGCCGAAGAGGGTCGGGCCATCCCATGCGCGCGCCGGCGAGCTCAGGCACAGCAGCGTCGCGCAGGCCACGATTCCGAACCACCACTGGAGCCTCACGGAGACGGTACGTGCGACGGCCCGCGTCGGATCGCTTCTTCGACACCTTTCGCGTCGTCCGTCCCATGCCGGGTCGACGATCGGCTTCTGTCGAAGCTTCTACTGGCCGTGAATCGTGAGCGTCGTCCCGTCGAACACGTAGTCGTACGTCGTCAGGCTCGCGGTGGCCGGCCCGCGACGGAGGGTCCCGTCGAGATCGAAGACCGAGCCGTGACAGGGGCATCGCCATCCCGTGCCGGAGCGCGTGACCTCGCAGCCCGCGTGGTTGCACTCCGTCCCCGTGACGAGGAAGTCGGTGTCGCTGGTACGCGTCACCGCGAGCGGATAGCCGAGCCCCACGTCGATGAGCGCCGTCTGATCGAAAGACGTGAGCTCGGAATGGTCGGCCACGACGACGGAGACGTCGTGCGTGAGGACCTGGAGCCCCCGACATCCAAGGCCCAGGCACGCGCCGGCGGCGACGGTCCCAGCGCTCACCAGAAACCGTCGTCGGGCCTCGTCTTTGGGGTCATCCTTCACGAGCGTCACATAGGAACGCAGCCAGTCTCGGAAAGGGAACTCCCTCGGTGGCAACGTATTCCCAACAATCGCTCGCGCGAGCTTCAGTGGCGCAACTCATGCGCGCTCTTGCATGCGGCAGGTCGTCGCACTCTCTCGAACCTCGTCCGGCGTCACGCCGCTGGCGAGAACGATCTGACAGACGTGGTCGAGGCGCTCGATGTGTTCGTATGCCGCCCAGGGGTCTTTCGCCACAGCGGTGACACCGTGGTTCGCTTGACCGACCACGTCGAAGGCGAGCGCTTCGCGCCCCGCTCGCACTCCGAATGCCTCACTCGTCGCCTCGCCCAGCTCCTTGGTGATGGCGGGGATCGTCGGAACGGTCGGTCCAACCCGCGTGTATCGAAAGATCTCGGGGAACTCCGTCGCGATGCTCCGTAGAGAGAATCCGCGGTACATCGCCGCGACGACGTGGGTCGGATGCGCATGTAGCACCGCGCGCGTCGTCTCGTGATCCCGCTGTAGGAGGTAGTGCATGTGCAGCTCACCCGAAGGCTTTTCGCCATCGGGGATCTCGAGCGTGCGGTCCTCGCCGAAGCGGAGCTTCACGATGTGCTCGGGGTGAAGGATCGTCTTCCGCCACCCGGAAGGCGTGATGTAGAGGAACTTGGAGTCGCGGCGTTTCAAGCTCGCGTTCCCGTCCCGCGTGGTGATGAAGCCGCGGTCGTAGAGGCGGCGCATGACGTCGCCAATGGCTGTGAGCATGGCGCACCCTCGGAGCACTCCCCGTGCCACCCGACTGGATCGAAATGACTGAATTAAGAGCCCCATCCGTCCCCCCGGTTCGTTTCAGCCGTTTCAACTCTGTTTCGAGTGGACGCGTCCGAGGCCGGTCGAGCCGCTATCATCTGCAGCGTCATGCCACCCAGGGGTCCCGCGATGGTCGCCGCGCTCCTTCTCGCCACCGCGGGGTGTGGATCTCCCGATCGCGATCTCGGTTGGGAGGTCGTCTTCGGCACTGGCACCGATCCCCTGCGTGCTGCGCGTGTCGAGGCGAGGATCCTCGGTGGCGGTTGCGACGGTACCACCGAGCTCTACGCCACCGCGGTGATCCCTGGAGAGGCGATGGGACCGCGACCCGGCGTGCTCCCGCCCGGCGTTTACGGCTTCGATGCGGTCGCCGTCGACGACGCATGCGTCGTCTACGCGCTCGCCTGTCAGGAGCGCACCCTGCCGCTTGCGCCCGGTGAGACCGTGACGCTCACCCTGGTCGACACCTTGCGCCCCAGTCGACGCTGCGAGGCCTCGCGTTGTACTTCGGGCGTCTGCGAGGATCTGCTGGTCGACGCTGGCTCGGACGCGGCCACCGTCGATGCGATGTTCGACTCCTCGACGGACGCGACGACCGGAGGGTTTTGCACGGCCGAAGACCTCGTGGATCAGACGCTCTGCGGTCCGGGCCTCCAGTGCGTCTACTCGGGTACCGAGACCACACCGGATTACGTCTGCTACACCGCGGGCGCCGCGGGCGACAACGCCGAGTGTCTGGACGTCATCGACTGCGCGCGCGGGCTCACCTGTACCGCGACGAGCTCCGACGGTTCGACGCCGAGCATCTGTCTCCGGTGGTGCAGGACGGACGCCGATTGCCCGGTGGCGGAAGGGACCTTCTGCGCGCCCACTACCCTCGACGCCGGGGTGTGCTCCACCGGGTGCAATCCGACACGGACGGACGTGTGTCCCGCCGGCACGAAGTGCGACATCTACGACGAGATGGGTCACACGTACTGTGGACCCGCGGGGACGCGATCGGAGGGCCAGACGTGCACGGCCTACGGCGATTGTCTGCCCGGCCTCACGTGCACGGGCGACACGTCCACACTGACCTGTCTCGCGTACTGCGACATACGCGCCAGCGGCTGCTCGAGCGCCACGGACTGCGTTCCCTACGATCCGTCCAATTTCGGTGTATGCCTCTGACGGCCGGCACGTCGATCAGCCGTGACCGAGAGCCGCCCTTCCCAACGCGTGCGCGGTGTTTACCTGACGACCATGACGCTCGCCAAGGAACCGATGACTCGCCGCGTCGTGGTCGTTCCCCCGGCCTTCCCGCTCTCGGATGCGTGGCGGATGATGAAGCAGGGCCGGTTCCGGCACCTGCCCGTCGTCGAGGCCGGCTGCCTGGTGGGAATCGTCTCCGATCGCGACGTCCTCCTGCACGCGAGCCCGTTGGGGGAGGGAATGATGGAGGTCGACGGTGTCACGGTCACCGAAGTGATGACGCCCGCGCCCTACGTCTGCGAGGCCAACACCGACGTCGCCGACCTGGTGCGGACGATGACCGAGCTCAAGATCGACGCCGTGCCCGTCGTGGATGCCGCGCAGAAGCTCATCGGGCTCGTCACTTCGACCGACCTGATGCTGCTGCTGATCAGACTGGAAGACGCAAAGCTCCCGCTACCCTTCACCTTCGAGCTCGACGAGCCGGACTTCGACGCCCTTCGCTGACGCAGCAGGGCGTCAACCGCGTTCGGGCGGCGCCGTCTTCGCCGAACCTCGCGCGAGATCAGCGAGACTGACGGCGGGAGCCGCGGCGCCGCCAGCCACCACGCCTGCCACCATTGCGCCCGGCGCGCTCGGGTCCTCCGCTCCTCGAAGGCCGAGCTCGACGCTCACCCTTTCTCGGGGCGAGGTCGGTCGGGGGAGGCGGTGGCTCGGATGGCGGATAGCCGTGGTCCAGAGCGCGGTCGATGTGTTTGCCCAACAGGCGCTCGATGTCGGCGAGATAGGGGCGCTCCTCCGTCTCGCAGAACGACACGGCGACGCCCGAAGCGCCGGCGCGGGCCGTTCGCCCGATCCGATGGACGTACGTCTCGGGCACGTTCGGCAGATCGTAGTTGATCACGTGTGTGATCCCCTCGACGTCGATGCCGCGCGCGGCGATGTCCGTGGCGATCAACACGTTGAGATCGCCGGAGCGGAACCCGTCGAGGGCGCGAGTGCGCGCGCCCTGGGACTTGTTGCCGTGAATTGCCGCCGCGGCGATCCCCGCCCGGTCGAGCTGCTTCACCACGCGGTTCGCGCCGTGCTTCGTCCGGGAGAACACCAGGGTGTGCTCGAGCGCCTCGTCACGTAGGAGGTCGACGAGCAGCCGCTTCTTGTCGGCCTTGTCGACGAAGTAGACCCGCTGCGCGACGTTGTCGGCAGCGGCCGAAACCGGTGCCACCGCAACGGTGACGGGATCGTCGAGGAGATCCTCTGCGAGCGCGCGGATCTCCTTCGGCATCGTCGCCGAAAAGAAGAGGGTCTGACGCTCGGTCGGGAGCGCCGCGATCACGCGCTTCACGTCTGGCAGGAAGCCCATGTCCAACATGCGGTCCGCCTCGTCGAGGACGAAGATCTCCACGTCGGCCAGGTCGACGAGGCCCCGGCCCATCAAGTCGAGGAGGCGCCCGGGGGTGGCCACCAGAACGTCGACGCCCTTGTCGAGCTCGTCGATCTGCGGCTTGTCGTTCACACCCCCGAAGATCACCGTGTGATAGAGGGACAGGTACCTGCCGTAAGTGGCGAGGTTGTCGCCGATCTGAGCGGCGAGCTCACGTGTGGGCGTGAGGATCAGCGCACGCAGGACGACCTTCTTGCCGGCGGTCGCCGACACGCGCTCGAGGAGCGGCAGACCGAAGGCCGCCGTCTTGCCCGTCCCCGTCTGGGCGGAGCCCAGGAGATCTCGTCCAGCGAGAGCTGGAGGTACCGCCTTGCGCTGGATGGGCGTGGGCTCGCGGTAACCGGCCTCGGCCACGGCCCTGAGGACGTCGGGGCCGAGGCCGAGATCATCGAAAGTTACGGCTTCGATGTGTCACCACTCCTTGCGGCGAGGACGGCTGTCGCGCGAACGCTCGTTCGCCTCGTTGACGCGGATGCTGCGTCCGTCGAGGGTCGCGCCATCCATCTCTTCCATCGCCGTCTGAGCGGCGCCGGCGTCTTCGAGGGTGACGAACCCGAAACCACGGGAACGCCCAGTGTCACGGTCGGTAATGACCTTGGCCTCGAGGACCGTGCCAAACGTCGCGAAGGCTTCTTCGAGCCCCCGGTCGTTGGTGTCCCAGCTCAGGCCGCCTACGAATAGCTTCTTACTCATTCTCTATCTCTTTTCGTTCAGGTGAACCGGCGAGAAATGCCAGTCCGTCAGCTGTGGCTCGGCTCCGCGGCGAGCGGATCGCGGTTCTGGAGCCAGAACGCGCGCGCGGCGTCGTAGAGGAGACGCGCCAGACGCTCGTGCTCGCTGGGCGAGGTCGCCTCGCCATGCACGCGAGCCCGCGCTTCAGAGACGGTTCCGGGCCAGCCGCCACACGCGGGTCGCCCCTCGTCAGCAAGGCTCTCGCGAACCGATTCCGCCCACCGGCGGCCCAGGTTCGCGATCTGCGACTCTTCCGCTTCTTGCCCACGGGGGCCGCGGTCCAATCTGGCCTCGTTCACTCGTCTCTTCTCACTCGGCGGCGCTTGGGTTGCCCTGACTACCCTGCCGCGAGGAGTGGAGCGCGCTGCAACGAGCAGCGTTAGGGCGCCAAGGTAGCGCGGGTGGGGGGGTGGCGCCACGAAAAAAGATTCGAGGCCTCCGAGGGGCCCCTGGAGGGCCCCGGGGCCGGGATCACCCGACAAACGCGAGATACCTCGAATCGCGTGTCGCCATCGAGGGACCATGTTCCCCGAGGGCCGTGGTCGCGGGATCATCCCGGACTTCGCCCTGCTCCGCTGAGGCCCCTCCCTATTCGCGCTCCTCGCCTCCGACGAAGGGGTAGACGAGCTGTCGAACGAAGGTGCGCGGAAGGCGCTTGAGGGTCCCGTACTCCTTGGGCCAGTGCTCGTCGGGCATGTGATAGGTGCGGAACATCCAGTCGAGCAAGGGCAGGTGCGCCGCGTAGTTGGTGTCGATCGCGGGCTTGTCCTTGCTGTGGTGCCAGTGGTGGAACTGGGGCGTGACCAGCAGGTACCTCAGCGGACCGAACTTCCAGTTGATGTTCGAGTGAATGAGCACCGCCTGGAAGGCGACGATGACCACGTAGGTGTTGAGCGCCTTTTCACTCGGGCCGAGGAGATAGAGCGGCACGAAGACGAGGCAGCGGTCGACGAGGGTCTGAACGATGTGGGTGCGCGATCCAGCGAGCCAGTCCATGTGCTCCGCCGAATGATGGACGGCGTGCAAGCCCCAGAGCCACGGAACCTCGTGATAGGCGCGATGGAGCCAGTATTGGACGAAGTCGGCGCAGAACATCAGCAGAAGCACCTGCGCGGGGAGCCACAGATTCGAGACGAAGCTCTGCACCGTGTCGTTGACCGCCCAGCCGAAGACCTCCGGCGCGAACCCGTTGGCGATGATGAGCAACACGCCGATGGCGAGGTGATTGACGCCGAAGTAGCCGAGGTCGAGCTGCCACTCGGGACGCAGGATCGGTTGGCCTGGATACTTGGGCCAGAGCTTCTCGAGGAAGATGAAGATGATCGTCGACTTGAGCAGGTCGAGGAGCATCCAGTCGACACCCACCCCGGGCCCCGTTTGCTCCACCGGGCCGACAGGCACCTGGTAGCCGCCCGCGAGAAACGACAGGACTGTCGCGGTCACGCCGACGGCGCCCATCCAGCGCTGACCGCGCGCCCGGATGAAGCTGAAGATGCCGGTGCCCAGCGCGACGTACATCGCGACCATCAGCACTTTGCGGATGACCGCGACGTCGTAGACCTCCCGGAGCTCTCGCGTGGTGAGCAGATCCGGGAAGTAGAAGCACGCGACGCCGAAGAGGGAGCCGACGCCGAGCAGGAGAGAAAGCGCGCCGCTGATGCGTCCCTGGCCGGGGGAAAGGGCGTGGGCCGAGAGATCGCCCACCTCGCGCTCGCCATATTCGTAGGAGGGGCGCCCGGAAGCGCCCGCGTCGTCCTCGGCCATCAGCAGGAGGCTAAGCGCCCCCGCTGGGCGCGCCAAGTACCGTATGCTGGAGCGATGCGCTCGACGATTCGATTCCTCTTCATCTTGATGCTACTCGCCGGCGCGGTCGGCTGCGGGGACGACGGCGGCGGGGCCGATGGCGGGGGTGACACGGGCGCAGCCGACGGCGGGGGCGATACCGGCGCGCGGCCGGACGGGAGTCGCGACAGCGGCTCGGGCAGCGACGGCGGGCCGGACGGCAGCATCGACAGCGGGCCACGGCCGGACGCCGGCCCGCCCATGAGCGGTTTCATCTCTGGCTGTCGCGTCTTTCCGGCGGACAATCCCTGGAACCAGGACGTCTCCAGCCTCCCCCTTCACCCGCGCGCTTCGACCCTCCTCGGCAACATGAATCCGTCGGGGACGGTTCATCCGGACTGGGGGAACTGGTCCTCCGACCACTACGGCATCCCGTGGATCGCCGGGACGGGCGCGACGCCGGTCCCTCTGACCTTCTCGGGAGGGCCGGAGGAGAGCGACATGCTCGCCTGCCCCGGAGGCGGGGGGGACTACTGCTATCCGATCCCGGGCACGGCGCCCATCGAAGACGGACCCGGCGCTTCCTCCGGCAGCGATCGCCACGTGCTCTATCTCGACACCGGCGGCGCGCCCGACCACTGCACGCTCTACGAGCTGTACAACGCGCAGAACTTCGACGGCTCGAGCTGGGAGGTCACCAGCGCAGCCATCTTCCCTCTCGACACGAACATGCTTCGGCCGGAGGGCTGGACGAGCGCCGACGCAGCCGGCTTGCCCATTCTTCCGGGCCTGGTGCGTGTCGAGGAGGTGCTCGCCGGCGAGATCCACCACGCGATCCGCTTCACGATGTCCACCACCGCGCCCAGCTACATCCACCCCGCGACCCACCAGGCGGGCTCGGGAGGAAGCGATGATCCGCCCATGGGATTGCGGTTGCGCCTCCGCGCCGACTACCCCGTCGACAGTGCGCCCGCCACGGCCCAGGTCGTTCTCCGCGCGATGCAGACCTACGGACTGATCCTCGCCGACAACGGAAGCGACTGGTACATCAGCGGCGACAGCGACGACCGCTGGGACCCGCTCATGGACGACCTCTCGAGCGGACTCCGCGCCGTACACGGCAGCGACTTCGAGGTGCTCGACACGGGGCCGACCATCACGCCTTGATGGGCTCCTCGAAATCGAAGAGTCGGGCGGCGTTGTCCCAGAGCAGGCGACGGCGGAGGGCTTCGTCGTGTTCGGTCGCCTCGAGGATCTTCACGACGCTGAATCCCTGGTGATAGAAGGGGAAGTCGGAGCCGTTCATGATCCGGTCGGTGGGCGCGGACTTCAGGATTTGATCCAGCCCCATCGCCCCCTGCGATGCGATCTCGAGGTACACGTTGTCGTACATCTGCGCGAGCTTGATGCCCATCTCGTATTGAAGGGCGCCGGAGTGACCGAGCACGAAGGTGGTGTTCGGCAGATCGTGGATGGGGCGCCAGTAGTTCTTGAGCTGGCATCGCGCGTCGGCGCGCTCCGAGACGATCCCGACCGGCCCGCAGTGCCAGACCACGGGGATGCCGAGCTCGCCAGCCACCTCGTACAGCCGCATCGCCTTGGGGTGGTCGGGCTCCATCAGCTGCACGGCTGGATGCATCTTCAACGCTCTCGCGCCGCGGGCGACGGCGCTTCGGAGCAGTGACTCTGCGTCGCGCGCGAGCGGATGGATCGCCGCCGCCGGCACGAGCTCGGCGTGATCCCGCGCCACCGTCACGTAGCTGTCGGTGTTGGCGGTGGAGTGCGGCAGATCGATGGCGAGGATGACGCTGCGCTCGACCCCGCATAGCCGCATGTGATTGACCAGCGCCTTCGCCGTGTGCGTCCCGCGCATCCCACCGCGGCGCAGCGACCCGAGCGAGAAGTCGATCTTCATGCGCCGCATCTCGTCCGGCTCGAAGTTCCTGTTCATGTAGACGTCGAAGTCGTGTGCACGCTCGGGGTCGAGATAGAGCCGAGCGACCTCCTTCGCGTACAGGTCGATGTCGCCCGAGGGAACGTAGGTGAGGGCGAGGTGCGTGTGGACGTCGCAGATGGGCCCGAGCCCGTCTACGACCCCCAGCTGGCCGTCGTTCGTCGTGATGTACTTGCTGTCGGACAGACGTCTTTTCATGCAGTGGGGGAGTGTACTCGAACGCGCTCTGTCGCGAGGCTGGATGGGGGTGAACGACGGGCCGGTCCGTGGTACGCATCGCGGATGTGTGGAGTCATCGGCTTGGTGGTCGCGCACCCGCGGGACGATCTCGGCGTCGTCGCGGGTGAGCTCCTCGAGACGCTTCAGTATCGGGGATACGACTCGACGGGCGCCGTGATTCAGGGCGATTCGGAGGAGAGCGTCACGCTCCGGAAGGGCGTCGGCGCGCCTTCGACGCTGATCCACTCGCTCGGCATCGTCGAGCTCGGCGGTCGCGTGTTCTGCGGGCAGGTGCGGTGGGCGACCTTCGGGGTCGTCGACGAGGTGAACGCTCAGCCACACGTCGTGCGCTGCAAGACACACCTCTACGGTGCACACAACGGCAACGTCACGAACTGCGACGCGCTCAAGGTGTGGCTCACCGAGCGTGGCCACGACGTCAAGAGCGACAACGATGGCGAGATGGTCGTCCACCTGGTCGAGCACCACTTCGCCGAGCAGCTCGAGAGGGGGCTCGCGCGATCGACCGCACTGCGGCGCGCCACCGTCGCTGCGTCACACGAGCTCGAGGGCAGCTTCGCCGCGGTCGTCGTCGACCCCGTCACGCGAGCGCTCGTCGCCATCAAGCGCGGATCGAGCCTCTACTTCGGGATCGGCGACGGCGAGCACGGCCCGTTCGCCATCGCGAGCTCCGACCTCTCGAGCGTGCTCAAGCAGACCAAGGTCCTCGTGCCGCTCGCCGAAGGCGAGGCGATCTTCTACACGGCGACGGATTACGAGGTCGTGCGCCTCGATGGTGACGAGGGCACGGTGCTCGCGCGCGAGCCGCTCCGCTCTCGCCTCCGCGTCGAGGATGCAGTTCTCCAGCCTTCCTTCCGCACGTTCATGGAACAGGAGATCCACGCACAGCCGGAGACGGTTCGCGATGCCCTCCGCATGTTCCAAGGCGGCTCGACCCGAGCGCGAGCAATGGCCGAAGCCGAAACGGGCTGGCCAGCGTCGGAAGTCGCCGAGCTCGACCGCGTGCTCGCCGAGCTTCGCGGTGAGTACGCCGACGACGACCTCGTGCGCTCGGTGCGTGCGCTCGCCGCGACCGCGACCGCGCCCGACCTCACCCGCATCGGCTCGCTCGACCAGACGACGCCGCTCTCTTCCGAGGAGCGCGCCGTCCTGTCGGATTTGATCCAGCTCGTCCCCGAGCACGAGGCGCTCCTGCGCGGCGTCGACGCGTACATCGAGGCGAGTGAGGTGAACGAGCTCGTCGGCGGCGTGGAAGAGACGACCGCTCGCATGCAGCGAGCCCTCGACGCCGGCAACAGGATCTACCTCGTCTGTTGCGGCACCAGCTATCACGCAGCGAAGGCGGCGAGCACGTTCTTCGGAGAGCTCGCGCACGCCGAAGTCATCCCGCTCTTGCCGGGCGAGTTTCGCGCTCAGTACGCCCGCACGTTCACCGACGGGGACATCCTGGTGGGCGTGAGCCAGTCCGGCGAGACCAAGGACCTCCTCGACATCGTCGATCTCGTCCGACGGAGCGAAAAGGACGTCAGCATCGTGGGCGTCGTGAACAACCTCAACTCGACCCTCGCGCAGGAGAAGAGCGACGTCGTCGTCCCTCTGCACTGCGGCCCGGAGATCGCCGTCCCCGCGACCAAGAGCTTCCTGAACCAGCTCACCGTCTTCTACGGCCTCGCGCGCCGGCTCGGGGAGGCGCGAGGTCTTCCGGAGCGGCCCCTGCCGGACCTGCCAGCGCTCGTCCGCCGGACGCTCGAGGAGACCGCGCCGAGCATCGCCCGCGCCGCGGAGCTCGCTTATCTGGCTCCGTCGATGCATCTGCTCGCCACCCGCCTCCTCGCGGTCGCGAAAGAAGGCGCGCTCAAGGTTCGCGAGGTCGTCCTCAACCACACCGAGGGCTTCGAGGCGAGCGAGTTCAAGCATGGCCCGAACACCATCCTCGGGTTCAACACGGTGTTCGGGGTGGCCCAGGTCCAGGCGCTGCTCGACGCGCTCGCGAAGGACATCGAAGAAGGTGGCGACGACCGAGCGCGCGCGGCGGAGCTCGTTCGCCGCGGTCTAGAGACCACGGTCGACGCTCTCTACGCGGACTATCCGCTCGTCTTCATCACCGGACCGGACGCCCGTGACATCGATCTGACAATTTCGCAGATCAACACGCACAAGATCCGGGGCGCGAGCACCATCGTCATCGCCGAGGAGGACTCTCGGCTCCGCGCGACCGCGGAACGCCCCCCCGCCGGCCGGGACGACTACCGCGCCGTCTACGTCACACTCCCCCAGACCGGCGACACCTTGATGAGCACCTTCAGCGCCTCGGTCGCCCTCCAGCTCCTCGCGCTCCGCATGAGCGAAAAGAAGCTCGCTCACCTCGAGTCTCTCGGCATCCGGGACCACGGGGTCCATCCCGACGCACCGAAAAACGTCTCCAAGAGCATCACCGTCGACTGAGCGGTGATTCCACCGATTTGGTGATAGAAAGCGAACCATGTCACTCAGCGACGAGGAGCTCACGGAGCTCAAGGAAACCTTCGATCACTTCGACGCAGACAAGAACGGTGTGATCGATCGGCACGAGTTCAGGTCTCTCCTGCGGACGCTCGACCCGAAGTTCTCGGAGGCCGACGTGGAGACCGGCATGAAGATCCTCGACGCAAACGAGAACGACGTGATCGACTGGGAGGAGTTCGTCGGGTGGTGGGGCGCGCGCTGAGCTGAGATCGCGGCGGCGGGAAACCATGGAGGCGAGATCGGTCTTTGCGGAGGGCGTCGACGCCGCGCAACGCCAGCGCATACGGGGCGTCTCCTCCCATGCCTTGATCGCGATCTTCGTCCTCGTGATCGGCTGGGAGCGCGCGAACCCGTCGAATCTCGCTTTCGTCGCCGCTCTGCTCGGATACACGATCCTCACGATCGCAGCGACGCGTTGGTACAACCGCGAAACGCGTTCGGAGGAGACCGCCAGGCGTTGGGGGCTCGGGCTATCCGTTCAGCTGGCGGGCCTCGGCATCCTCTACAACGCGATCTTCTTGAACCTGAAGATGCACGGGGTGCCGCACGCGACCGAATACCTGCTCGTCACCGTGGCGCTTTACAGCGCGGGCGGGGTCGCGACCTACGCTCCGGTCCGGGGACCAGCGATCGTCTTCATCGTCTTCGCGATGGTCCCTCAGGTCGTCTATCACGCGTTCTTTCCGGAGGGCGGGGGCGCGGGCATCGCGTTCCTGTTGACGGTGTTCATCATCGCGATGTCGAGCACGAGCCTCACCCTGCACGCTTCGGCGGTCGAACGGATCGAGCTCACTCGAAAGCTCGAGACCGCCAACGAGGATACGGAGAGGCAGCGAGAGGAGGCGGTGGAAGCGCGCGATAGAGCGCTGGCTGCCAGCCGCGCCAAGAGCACTTTCCTCGCCAACATGAGCCACGAGCTTCGCACTCCTCTGAACGCGGTCATCGGATACGCCGAGCTCGTCCAGGAGGAGGTGGAGGAGGCCGGGCTCGACCAATGCGTCGACGACCTCGGCAAGATCATGGCGTCGAGCAAGCACCTCCTCGGGCTCATCAACGACGTCCTCGACGTCGCCAAGATCGAGGCGGGCAAGGTCGAGCTGTTGTTGGAGGAGCTGGACGTCGGCGAACTGACGCGGTCCGTCGCGGCCGCCGTCGAGCCTCTGGTGAAGCGCAACGGGAACGTCTTCGAGCATCACACCCCCGACGACGTCGCCACGGTCGTCTCCGACAGCACGCGTCTGCGACAAATCCTCTTCAACCTGCTCAGCAACGCGGCCAAGTTCACCAAGGATGGCCGCGTCAGCCTGGTGGCGAAGAAGGTGAGCCTCGATGGCCGGGACGGGGTCGAGTTCGTCGTATCCGACGATGGCATCGGGATGACGGCCGAGCAGCAGGAGCACGTGTTCGAGTCCTTCCGGCAGGCCGACGCCACCACGACGCGGGAATACGGAGGCACCGGCCTCGGCCTCACCATCACGAAGCACTTCGTGGAGCTCCTCGGTGGGACCATCACCGTGTCCAGTCAGCCCGGCGAGGGGAGCGAGTTCGTCGTGCGCGTTCCCAGCCTGAGAAATGGTGGCGCCGTCGCGTCCTAGTGCCTGCTCCCCACCTGGCGATCTTGACCGAGTCGCCAGCAACCAGATATCCAGTGGCCTCCACCCTCGAGGCCCCATGACCCGCAAGAGCTCGCTCACCCTCTCCTTCTCCCTCGTCACGCTCCTCGCGCTCGCTGGTTGCGGCGACGACGGCGGCGTACTGCCCATCGACGGCAGCACCGACACCGGACGAACCGACACCGGAACCACGTGCACCGGCGGCCTCACTTCCTGCGGCGGCGGCTGCGTGAACACCGACACCGACATCAACAACTGCGGCAGCTGCGGCAATCTCTGCGCGCTCGACGAGAGCTGCTCGTCGGGTTCGTGTCAGGCGATGATGATGTGCGGCGCCGGGATGGCGGATTGCGGCAGCGGCTGCATCGACGTCCAGAGCGACAACACGAACTGCGGCACCTGCGGCCGGGCTTGCGGTCCTGACGAGTCGTGCATCGACGGCACCTGCACCGCCGCCAGCTGCATGGGCGGCGAGATGCGCTGCGGCGCGGCGTGCGTCGACACCATGACCGACAGCGCCAACTGCGGCGCATGCGGCATGGAATGCCCGATGGGTCAGTCCTGCGCGGGCGGCTCCTGCACCGACGCCTGCGTTTCGCCACGCATGCTCTGCGGCACGGGCGCCGACGAGGTCTGCGTCGACACCGACACCAACGCTGCGCACTGCGGCGGATGTGACATGCCCTGCCCGAGCGGCCAGGTCTGCACCGGCGGCGCGTGTGGCTGTGGCGGGAGCACCGAGATCTGTGGCGGCGCGTGCACCGATACCGACACGGACGTCGCGAACTGCGGCTCCTGCGGGACGACCTGCGACGCGGGCCAGACCTGCGTCGGCGGCACGTGCACCTGCCCCTCCCCCACCACGCTCTGCAGCGGCTCCTGCACGCTCACCGACATCGACTCGGCCAACTGCGGGTCCTGCGGCAACATCTGCTCCGGCGGCATGCCCACCTGCGTCTCCGGCTCCTGCATGGCGTCCACCTGCGCGATGGGTGAGATCCCGTGTGGCGGCTCCTGTGTCGACCCGCAGAGCGACGACATGAACTGCGGCGGCTGCGGCATGGCCTGTTCTTCGACGACGATGTGCTCCACCGGCCGCTGCCGCCCGATGAACGACCCGCGCTCCGGCGCGATCGACGTGCCCCTCGACGCGGCCGAGGTCACCGTCATGGGCACCACCACCGACGCCACCAAGGACGGCCCGACCAGCGGCACCGAGTGCCGCGGCTGCACCGGCGGCGGCAACGTCTGGTACAGCGTCACCCTGCCTCAGGACGGCGTCCTTTACGTCGACACCCAGGGCTCTTCCTTCGACACCAAGCTCTTCCTGACGGACTCGGCCGGCGCCGTCGTCACGGCAGGAGACGGCGAGGTGTGGTGCCAGGACGATCACTCCTGCGGCTCGGCGGCCGGCTGGGGAACGCGCGACGCGCGCCTCTACGGGTGGCTCACCGCCGGGACCTACTCGATCTCCGTCGGCGGCTGCACCACCGGCGACTTCACGCTGCACGTCCAGTACATGGCCGAGGACGTCGCGTCGTTCTTCTACGACGCGCCCCTGCAAGGCGACGACGTGACAGATTCCACGCAGCTCGTCGGAAGCAGCGTGACCGCGGGGTCCTGTGGCGGCGCCTCCTCGGGCGAGGACGCGCGCTGGTTCGTCACCTGCGGCGGCCAGCCCCAGACCTTCAGCCTCTGCCGCAGCGACTACATCGGGTTCTTCTTCCGCACCCGCCCCGAGTACGAACGGACCGACGGGATGGTCAACTACGACCCGCGAATGTACACGCGCAGCGCACAGACCGGCATGCAGGTCACCTGCAACGACGACGGCGCCTCGATGGGAGCCACCGACTGCCGCGGCTACGACTCGACCATGGGCACGTCGTCCTACGTGGACGGGTACGAGTACGGCTCGCGCATCAACAGCATCGTGATCCCCCGCGGTATCGGAGCGGTCTTCGTCGACTCCTCGAGCGGCGGCAGCGGCATGGACTACCGCCTGCTCCACCGCATCCAGGACGCGCCCTGAGCTGGGGGCCGCTCGCTCTCGGGCAGCCCAGACCAGTGCGCCGGATCGTGGGGCCCGCGCGCGAGGCGCACCTGTACCGGAATCCCGGTCAGGTGCGCCATCCCGCTCACGCGCTCGAGGGAGTCGGGGCCGTCGGCCGCGAGTAGGTTCACGTTCACGCCGCGCGTCTTGCTGGCGATACTCAGCCCTTTTGCGTGTTGGTGTCCCCAACCGTGCGGAAGGGCCACCGTGCCGGGCATCAAGTCCGCGAGCGCGCGCACGGGCAGCCGCACCGTCGCGGTCGCGCTCTCGACGTCGACAATCGCACCGTCCGTCAGACCGAGCCGGCCGAGGTCGTCCGGGTGCGCGTAGAGATAGTTGGTGGCGCGCTCGCCACCGACGAAACCGTCGAGATTGTGAGTCCAGCTGTTGTGGGTGGTGACCTGTCGGCGTGTGATCAGCTTGAGACCATCACCGCACTGGAGCTCGCGCGCGTAGGTGGGCTCGATGCGCGCCTTCGCTTGTGCGACGAGAACCGGGGGTGCGAGGTGGATCCGGCCGTCGTCGGTGGTCACGCGCTCCCCGAGGAAGTCACCGCCCGCGTGGTCTTCCCGGAGGCGACCGTGCGCGCTCTCGAGTAGCGCCTCGAAGCTACCCTGGCGAGTGAGTCGCAGGAGAAGCGACAGGAGCGCCTCCTGCGGGATCGAGGGCTGCTCGTCCGAGAGCTTCGACGAGTGGAGCGCGCGCGCAGCCTCCATCGCCCATTGAAAGGCCCAGCTGCCGAAGAGCGGCGCCCCGGCGGCGCGGGCGAGATCGAGGTAGATCGTCGCTTCGTCGCGCTGGGCGCCGAAGGGCTTGACCACCCGGCGCGTCGCTTGGAGGTACGGGCGCGCCTGCATCCCGAGCATCAACGGGAAGACGAAGGGGAGGTCCGGCCTCTCGAGAGGCGCCGTGCAGGGCAGCACGTGCGTCGCGATCGTCGCGGTCTCGGTCGGGAGGATGTCGAGGACGACGAGAAGCTCGAGGGACTCGAGGGCGCGCGCGAGGCGCGCGGAGTTCGGCATGGTGAGCAGCGGGTTTCCGCCGGTCACGAAGAGCGCGCGGATCTGACCCGGGCCCTCGGTGAGGATCTCGTCGGCGAGGGTGCCGCCCGGGAAGCCGTCGTTCACCGAGGCGAACCCGCCGATGCGCGAACGGTCCGGTCGAGTGAGCACGCCGTTCTTCTTCCCGAAGCGCGGGAAGTCGATCACGCCGCGCCCGACGAGCGTACCGCCGCGCCGGTCCACGTTGCCGCTTACGACGTTGATCACCTCCTGGAGCCAGAAGCAGAGGGAGCCGTTGCTCCCCATGTTGACGCCGGTCGAGCTGTAGAGCGCGGCACCGTCGGCCTCCGCGTAGCTGCGGACCATCGCCCTCAGCGTGTCGGCGGGGATGCGGGTCACTTCGGCGCCGCGCTCCGGCGTCCAGCTCTCCGCGAACTTCCGGACCTCGTCGAAGCCGGTGGTGTGCTCGTCGACCAGCGCCTCGTCGACCCCGCCGACGGCGATGAGCTCGTTCAGGAACGCGAGATAAAAGAAGAGATCGGTATCCGGTCGGATGAAGACGTGCTCACCGGCGACCTTCGCCGTCTCGGTGCGGCGCGGGTCGACGACCCAGAGCTTCGCGCCCCGTGCCTCGAGGGATTTGAGGCGCCCGATGGGGTTCGGGACCTGAAGGAAGCTCCATTTGGAGATGGCGGGGTTCGCGCCGACGATGATCAAGCACTCGGTGCGGTCGATGTCGGGGAAGGGTTGCGTGAAGCAGAATCCGTAGACGTGATGGGCGACCGCGAACTTGTTGGCGCAGTCCTGCGTCGCCGACGAGTACATGCTCTTCGAGCCGAGGCCCGTCATGAAACCCTGTGCGAAGACGGGATGAAGCACGCCGAAGCCCGCCGCGGTGCCGACGTACATGCCGACTGCATCGGGTCCGTGGGCGTCGATCAACGAGCGGAGTCGGTCGCCGATGTCTGCGTTGACCTCATCCCACTGCGCGCGAACGAGTTCGCCGTTCTTTCGCCACAGCGGATGGAGCAGCCGGTCCGGTGAGCCGTAGAGCCGATGCTGCTTGAGGCCCTTGACGCACGCGAAGCCCCGCGTCGCCACGTGCGCCGAGTCCGGGCGTACCGCCGTGATTCGATCGGCCTCGACATCGACCTCGAGACCGCAAAGCGCCTCGCAGATGCGACAGAAGGTCTGGTGCGTCTCCTTCATCGGCGCGATCCTAACCGACACGGGGCGCGGACCGCCCAACGGAGGCTGCTCTAGCGCTAGGCGATCTTCAACACGGCGCGAAAGCGCACCGTGTTCTCCATCACCTTGGCGAAGGCCTCGTCCGCCTGCTCGAGCGCGAAGGATTCGGTCGTCGGCCGCACCCCGGCCAGGGCGCTGAAGCGCATCGTGTCCTCCGAGTCGATGGACGAGCCGCTCGGCCAGCCGTGGATCTGCTTGCCGGAGAGCAGGGGCAGCCCGCCGATCTTCATGGGGTCCGCGACGGCGGCGACAAGCATGAGCTTGCCGCGGCTCTTGAGCCCACCGACCATCCCTTGAACGGCCTCGGCGTTGGGTGCCGTGGCCAGGACGAGGTCCGCGCCACCGAGCTCCTTCAGCGCCTCGGCGGCGTCGGTGGCCTTGGCGTCGATGAATTCGTGCGCGCCGAGCTCCTCGGCGAGCTTCTTCTTGTCGTCGCCGCGGGAGATCGCCACGGTGCGAAAGCCCATCTGTCGGGCGTATTGCACCGCCAGGTGACCCAGTCCTCCGATGCCCAGGATCGCCACCGTGTCCCCCGGGCGAGCGCCGCTGTTGCGCATCGAGTTGAAGGTCGTGACCCCGGCGCAGAGGAGCGGCCCCGCCTCGGCGGCGGAGAGCTCATCCGGAATGCGCGCGAGCGCCTCCCAGGGCGCGACCATGTATTCCTGATAGCCGCCGTCGTAGGAGACGCCGCAGATCTTCCCATTCGCGCAGCCGATGAAGTCACCGCGCCGGCACGCGTCGCAACGGAAGCAGTGCCCGCCGTGCCAGCCCACACCGACCCGCTGGCCCTTCGCAAAGCCCTCGACACCTTCGCCCACCGCGTCGACGACCCCGGCGACCTCGTGTCCCGGCACGCGCGGCAGCGTACCCATCGCGCCGAACTTCACGAACGCGTCGCTGTGGCAGACGCCGCACGCCTCGACCCGAATTCGGACCTGCCCCGGCCCGGCCTCCGGAATCTCGCGCTCCTCCAACTGAAACGGCTTGCCAGCCTCACGAACGATCATCGCCTTCATCGCATGCCTCCCTCTGGGAGGGCGTTCTTCGGGCATCCGCTCGAGGGTTGCAAGGGATGATCTGCTCGCTCGTCCCTCAGGCGGCTTTGGAGAGGGCTCCTTCGTCCATGTCTGTGGGCGGGCTGACGGCCCCCGCGGCTTCAGCGCGCCGTGATCCTGACGGGCGCGTCGATGGTGCAGCCCCCCGGGCATTGGTTCCCCGCGGTATCGCACTCCTGGTAGTGATACGTCCCACGCAGGATGCGGCAGCCACGTTCCTGGACGAAGCGAGCCTCGATGGTCTCGGTGACCCGCCACGTGGAGCCGAATTCGTGGTTGGAGACGCGGCGGAGCTGAACGCGGTCGCCCGAGAGGCGCCCCGAGAACGTCAGCTGTCCGAAGTGCACGACGACACGATCAGCCGTGACTTCGTAGCGCGCCTGAGCGCCGAGATGGTCGTCCCGGCCGAGATCGTGGGGGCCACTGAAGAAGAAGCATCCGTTGGTGCGGTCGGCCCGGCCCCACCCGGCGCGCGCAGCGCCGGCGCCCTCGTCGAGGGAACGACACTGAACCTGCGGTGGGTCGTTGACTTCGGGCGGCTTCGGCGGCCGGGCGTGTACGGTGGGCGAGCTCGCCAGCGTGACGGTGCAAAGGACGGCTGCGAAGGACGCGCTACGGCGCACGATTCATCATACGACAGCAGGGTTCGAAGTGTTCCCTTGCCTGGACTCGCGTTGGGCCTATGGGAGACCCCGCCCGGAGCGCATCCACGACCCGTCCTCGACTGGTGATGTATCGACCTCGCTCCGATCGGAGCGGTCACCGGCGACGTGTTAGGGTGACTCCCCCCTTTTTTGCCGAGCACGGAGCCCATGCGGATCGCGTTCACACACAACCTACAGCTCTCCCACGCCGAAGAGGAAGCCGAGTTCGACACGCCCGAGACGGTGACGATGATCACCCAGGGACTTCGCGCGCTCGGACACGAGGTCGAGCCGATCGAGGTCTCGGGGCCCGCCGCGCGAGTGGTGGCGCGGCTCGAGGCGCTCGGACCGGATTCTGGTGTTCAACACGGCCGAAGGCTCGCGCGGTCGCTTTCGCGAAGCCTTCTACCCGGCGCTCTTCGATTGGCTGGGGCTCGCGTTCACCGGCTCCGATGCGTACGTCTGCGCGCTCACCCTGGACAAGGCGCTGACGAAGCTGATGCTCGATGGCCACGGGGTGCGGTCGCCGCGTGGCACGGTCGTCGAGGACATCTCCAAGCTCGACGTCACGGGCTGGCGCTTCCCCCTCATCGCCAAGCCCAACTACGAGGGCAGCTCGATGGGGATCACCACCGACTTCGTCGTGGACGACGAGGCGAGCCTGAGGTCCCTGCTGATCACGCTCCTCGGCCGCTATCCGGCCGGGATCCTGGTGGAGGAGTTCATCGTTGGTCGTGATCTCGTGGTCCCCTTCGTCGAGCGGGCTTCGCCGAAGACCGGAGGGGTGCTGGAGCCGGCGTCCTATCACTTCGACACGGCGTACACCGGCGATCGCAAGTACCAGCTCTACGACTTCGAGCTGAAGACGGTCGGCTTCGAAGCGGTGCACGTGAAGGTCCCCGCAGAGATCACCGAGGCGCAGCGAGCGAAGGTCATGGATTTGTCGCGGACGGTGTTCCGAGTCCTCGGCGTCCGAGATGCCGGGCGCATCGACTTCCGCGTCGGTGACGACGGCGAGCTCTACTTCATCGAGCTCAACGCCCTGCCGAGCTTCGAGAAGGGCGCGTCCCTCTACGTATCGGGCGCCCTCGCCGGGCTCGAGAGCACGGAGTCCGTCCTCGACGCCGTGGTGAAGAGCGCCGCCGACCGCTACGGCATCTCGGTCGCGAAGTCGCGGCAGCGCCGGCGCTCGTCGCAGCTGCGCGTGGGCATCACCTTCAACCTCCGCGCGCCAGGAACACAGGCCGGCGATGCAGAGAAGAGCGATCGCGACGCCGAGTTCGATACGCCCGAGACGATCGCCCAGATCCGCGAGGCCATCGAGTCCTATGGACACGAGGTCGTCGATCTCGAAGCGACACCGGAGCTGCCCGCCATCCTTCCGGCTCAAGGTCTCGATCTGGTCTTCAACATCGCCGAGGGCATCGAAGGACGCGCCCGCGAGGCACAGGTCCCGGCGCTGCTCGAGCTTCTGGGCATCCCCTACACCGGCTCCGACCCCACGGCGTTGTCCCTCTCCCTCGACAAGGGCCTGGCAAAACGCGTCGTCCACGAAGCCGGGATCCCCTCCCCTGTCGGGATTCTGATGACCACCGGCAAGGAGCGGCTCCCCAAGGGCTTCACCTTTCCCGTGATCACCAAACCGGTGCACGAGGGAAGCTCCAAGGGGATCATCGATGCGGGGGTGGTCGAGACCGAAGCGGAGCTCCGGGAGCTGGCGCAGGAGATCGCCGGGCGCTACCGGCAGTCGGTGCTCGCCGAGACCTACCTGCCGGGGCGCGAGTTCACCGTCGGCCTCCTCGGCGAGCGCCGGCCGCGGGTGCTGCCTCCGATGGAGATCGTCTTCGACCCGTCGGAGACCAACCCCGTCTATTCCTTCGAGCACAAGTTCAAGGGCAAGCCGATCCAATTCCAGGTCCCCGCGAAGATCGATCCGGCGCTCCAGAAGGAGCTCGAACGCGCGGCGCGCACCGTCTTCTCCGCGCTCGGATGTCGTGACATGGCGCGCGTCGACTTCCGTCTGGATGCCGACGGACGCCTCAACTTCATCGAGTGCAATCCTCTGCCCGGGCTCACGCCCGGTTTCTCCGACTACTGCGTCATCGCGGAGGCCGCCGGTATCGAATACCGCTCGCTGATCGGCGAGATCATGGCGCCTGCCATACGCCGGCTGCGTCAGAGGCGCCGGACGCGGCTGCTCGAAGGGAGACGCTGATGGTCACGACGACTGAGCTGGATGAGCAGCGGCGCGATGAAGAGGAGGCGAAGCCGAGCGTCGACATCGCGAAACCCGGCTCGATCGCGTCGACTCCGACCAGCGAGCTCGCGCCGATCATCCCGACGGAAAAAGACATGGGGATGGCGCGGATCACCCTCGACCGAGGCGTCCGCACCACCGTCATCGGACAGCTCTACGGGCTCGACTTCGAGATCGAAGACGAAGGCTTCTCCGTTCGGGCCTTCTTCGACAACTACAACCGGCGGCTCAAGGTGATGGACTACGAGGCGACCGACTATCGCGCGATGTCGGATTCGACTCGCGTGGCTCGCCACGGAAAACCAGTACGACAAGATCTTCTTGAAGGCGCGCTCCGACGACTGGCAGAAGTTTCTGGGCCTCGGCTACATGCTCGAAGGCATCCTCAAGTACTTCTATCGGGGCGACAACGCCTACGTCTTGAGCCGGTTCGGATCGATCGACCGCGTGACCAGCCCGCACCTCATCGATGAGAGCAGCCTCATCGAGACACTCCTCAAGGACGGCCCGCCGGACCCACCGCCGCCGCTTCCCGACGGCTACTCCCTCGTCGAAGCGACTGAGGTGCATATCCCGGCCTTGGTCACGCTCTACCGCGACGTCTTCTCCACCTACCCCAGCCCGCTCACTCATCCGGACTACATCCAGCAGACGATGAGGCGTCACGTTGTCTATCGTGCCGTCATCGATCCTCACGGGACTCTGGTGAGCGCCGCCAGCGCCGAGATCGACACCAAGCACTCCAACGCGGAGCTCACCGACTGCGCCACGTTCAAGGCGGAGCGGGGCAAAGGGCTGATGTATTCGCTCCTCACCGCCCTCGAGGGCGATCTCCGGAAGCGGGGGATCATGACCGGCTACACGTTGGCCCGCGCGCGCTCGGTGGGGATGAACCGGGTCTTCTACCGACTGGGCTACGAGTATTCGGGACGTCTATTGAACAACTGCGACATCTACGGAGAGTTCGAGGACATGAACATCTGGGTCAAACCCCTCCTCCCGCAGGCCACGAAACGAGGAGCCAACGGAACGTGAGCGCGAAGGCGAAGCTGTTCAAGAACGCGACCATCCACACCGTCGATCCCGATCGGCCGAACGCCGATTGGTTCGTGACCATCGGCCATCGCTTTCAGCGCGTGGGCTCCGGTCCTCCACCAGAGGGCATCGAGCAGGTGGACCTCGGAGGCCGCACCGTCGTCCCGGGCTTCGTCGATGCGCACGCACATTTCTTTCAGACCGGCCTCGACCTGCTCTTCGTGGATCTGGCAGGCGCGACCAACGTCGACGAGATCGGCAAGCGCCTGAAGGCGGCGGCGAGAGGTCAGCGCGCGTGGATCTTCGCTCACAGCTACGAGGAGGAGGTCCTCGAAGACGTGGAACGCCTCACGCGTCACGAGATCGACAGTCTCTTCCCTCAGCGTCCGGTCTGGATCAACCGCGTCGACTACCACTCTTCGGTGGTCAATACGCCTGCGCTCTCGCGGCTGGACGTGCCGTCGGGCATGCCCGGGCTGCTCACCGACTCCGCGGGTCATCCCAACGGCATCCTCCGCTCGGAGGCGTACTTCTACGCGAAGGCCCGCGTGTCACGCCTGTACCCGATCGAAACCAAGGAGCGCGCCGTTCGGATGGTCGCGGACCGATGCCTCCAGAATGGAATCACCTCGGTACACGCCCTCGAGGGCGGCAAGGTCTTCGGGGACGAAGGCGTACAGACGCTCCTTCGCAAGATCGACAAGCTCCCTCTCGACGTGATCGTCTTCTTGCAGGAGATGAACGTCCCATTGACCACGCGCTTCGGGTTCGAGCACCTGGGTGGCTGCATCCTCATGGATGGCTCGATCGGCTCCTACACGGCGGCCCTGGACACGGACTACGCGGACGCCCCCGGCCAACGCGGTGTGCTCTACGAGAAGCCGCGTGAGTTCGCCGCGTTCGTCGAGGAGGCCCACGTCGAGGGCGTGCAGCTCGCTTTCCACGCGATCGGCCCTCGCGCCATCGAGCAGGTGCTCGACGCGTACGAGCGTGCGCTGAACCGACACCCACGTTACGACCATCGCCACCGGATCGAGCATTTCGAGCTCGCGACCGACCGGCAGATCGCGCGAGCACGAGATCTGGGCGTGATCACCAGCATGCAGCCGTCATTCGAGTACTACTGGGGCGGACCCGACAAGATGTATTCGATGCGCCTCGGCGACGCGTGGCGCGACACCAACCGCCTGAGGACGATCTTGGATGCGGGCATTCGGATCGCGGGCGGCTCCGACACCAACGTCACGCCCCCGAAGCCGCTGCTCGGGATCCACGCGGCGGTGAACCACCCGAACGAGGAGCAACGCATCAGCCCGGAACAAGCTCTGCGCATGATGACCATCGACGCCGCCTTCGCCGGCCTCGAGGAGCGGGAGCACGGATCCATCTCCCCGGGCAAGTGGGCCGACTTCGTCGTTCTGGACGGCGACCCTCTGGCCGCCGACCCGACGAAGATCCGCGACATCGAGGTGCTCGAGACGTGGTGTCACGGCCGCCGCGCGTGGCCTCCACGCGACAAGGCGACCCCCGGCGGGGGCACGACTAGCTGAGTCCGCTCACGGCGTGTCGGGGGAAGCCGGGGGCGCAGCTCGTCCCGCCTCCGCGCGCGTGGCCCGCCTCGACTCCATCACCCACTCCACGGTGACGACGGCGGCGTCCTGTGACGGTGGGAATCGCCAGCCGCGCATCGCATCGACGATGCAATCGGCGAGGGTGTCCTGCGAGATGCTGCTGGCTCGGGACTCGGCGTCTCCGACGATCCCGCCGGCGTCGAGGTGAACGTACACGACCACGTGCCCAGCCTCGTCGGCGTAGGTGTCCAGTGCGGCGCGGTAACAGGCCTGGACCTCTTCCCTCTTGGTCTCGAGGAACGTTCTGAGCGGCTCCGCGTCCCGCGCACCCTCTTCGAGGCGAACGCGCCCGAGCGTGGTCGCGCCCACCATGGGCCAATCGTCCGTGGTCTCGCTCGGCGGGAGGCGTTCGGCGAGCGCGTCGACCTCGGCCATCAGCGCTTCCACCTCGTCCGGGTCCATGTCCGCGACACGGGGGCTCCCCATGCGAATCAACTGGACGTGAACGTAGAGCTGATCCCACAGGTCGAGGAGCAGCCCCGTCTCACCCGCATCTGCGAGATTGCGCCCGCGCACCAGGAGGGTGCGCATGAGTGTGGCGCGATCGGGGTCGACCTCGGCTTCGGCGCTTTCCACCGAGCCTTCGTCGACTTGCTCGTCGCCGGCGGAGGGGACCGTCGGAGGCGGCGACGCCTCGCGGGGCGCGTCGGCCGAACCGCAAGCGATGAGCAACATCGCGACCACGAGCGTCGGCGGCTTCCTCACGCCGACAGCGTACCCCCATCGCGGCGGTCTTGGCGATGCGCTCCCGAGCTCAGTTCATCATGGTGACGCCGTCGATCGCCTCTTGAACGCGTTCGGTGGATTCGTCGGCAGCAGCGCCCACGGTTCCCTCCACGAATGCGTCGGACACCGTGTCGGTCGTGAGCTGCACTTCTGCCCGCCCATCGGTGATCTCGAGACGGCCGTCGCCATCGCGCTCGTTCAACGTGCCGGAGAACGTGCACTTCAACAAGAGGCTGTCGAGGCTCTGACATTCGAGTGAGTCGTCGTTGAAGACCAGCGTGTAGACACCACCCTCGGCGTCTCGGTACTTCAGCGACGGCATACGGCCCGCGGCCGCGATATCTCCGTGAATGGCCGCCTGCATGTCGTGCTTGAAGACCATCGGAAGGTCGACCGTGCGCACGTCCCATCCGAGCAGCAGGAGCTCGAATCCTTCTGCGCTATCCGCGCCGGCGCGCGCCATCATCTTCGTGAGCCGCGTCAACACCCGGTTGTCCGTGGCGGGGAGGTACTCGTATCGCTTCTGCTCGCCGCCGACCGTCGCTTCGATGAAACCGGTAGTCGTCTCCGGTTCAGTCGGGATCGGCGCTGGCGCAGGAGACGGCGTCGGCGTCGCAGACTCGGGCGTCTCGGCGACCGGCGCCGGTGGTGCGGCTTCGGTAGCTGCCGGATCGTCTTCACATGCAACGCAGAGGGTTACGAGGATCAATGTCGTGCGCATGGCGCGATGCTCGCATGCTGCACAGACGAGACACAGTCCTCCCAGGACGTGGACGGCCGTTCGCATCGCCCCGAGCCCGTCCGTGTGGTACGCCCATGATCACGGTGCTCACTCGCCTCATTTGCGTAGCCATCTCTCTCGCCGCCTTCGTGTCGCCTGCCCTGGCGCAGCAGGAATCGGGGGATGCGCTGAGCCGCCCGCCGACGGCGGAGGAGGCGACGGGACAGCCCGCCACGCAGACGCCGGCCTACCCGACCACGCCGTCGACCTACCCAACGACCACGCCGGGACCGGGTCCGATGGGACCCGGTGTCACATCCCGCTACCCGACGACGATGCCCGCCAGCGAACGAAGCGCGTCGGGACTCTCCGTCACCGAGGTGCAGATGCGGCTGTCGTGGCTCGATTCCACCTGGGGGTCGCTGGCGCTGAGCGGCGGGGCGAAGTGGGCTAGCGCGATCCCGTCGTTCGTCTTCGGGGCCGTCTACATCGGAGCGGGGATCGCGATGCAGGTGAGCGGGTCGCCGCTCGACGTCGCGGCACCGTACATGTATGCGTACGGCGGTATCAGCCTGGTGCGACCGATCGCTCGCCTGGTCCTGATCCCCAACCCTTCGGATCCCGCCACCCAATACATGTCGATGCCGCGCGGCAACCTCGAGCAGGCGGTGGCTCAGATGCGCTACGGCGAAGAGCAGCTCGAGTCGTTCGCGCACGCTTACTTCCTCGCGCGCGTCATCGGCGCATCGGTGAACATTGCGGCCGGTGTCGGCCTCGGCGTGCTCTTCGCTGCGGGGTCCGGGTTCTCGTTCTCGAGCGCCTTTTCCTACCTGCTCCTCCTCGCGCCGGCCATATCGATCGTCTCGGGCGTGATCCAGCTCTTCAGCACCAGCGGCGTGGAGCAGCGCTGGAGCGCCTACGAGAAGATGCGCGACGCGCTCCGCGCGCGCCGCCGGCGCAGTGGGGACGTCAGCGAGGTGCGCATCCCGCCCCCGCCCCCGTCCCCTTCGATCTCGGTCGGCGCCGGGCTGGGGAGCGTGGTCGTCTACGGCAGCTTCTGATTGCGCGGACGCCTGACGCCAACCCACCGCTCATCGCTCGATGACGGTCGCGCGTGCGTACGGATTGATGTCACACGCGCAGTCGCAAGCGGCCAGGATGGTCACGAGGTGGCGGCCGTCCTGGGACACGAAGGCTGTGTGGGTCCAGGCGACCATCGGGACGTCGACCATCTCCGGCGCCATGAGGTTGCGCCCGACGCCATCCGGCACGCGCGGGCGGACTGCGATGGTAGCCACGACGTCACCCGCGTCATCCCAGGCCACGACGCGCCGCCCCTCTTGGCGGACGCTGAGGTCGTCACCGAGGAAGGTCACGTCCATTCCGGAGTCGTCGTCTTCGTTCCAGATGTGCTCGAGGGAAACCAGCGGCACGTAGTCGCCCGCGTCGAACGCGTCGTGGAGCGCCCGCGCCGGCGCATCGCTCTCGGGATCCTCGGCGTCGACGTCGATCTGCCGGACGGGGCGACCAGTGCGCGCCCCCATGAAGCTCACCCGCCGGACGCCGTACGCGTCGTCGTAGGTCATCATCGCCACGACGCGTCCGTCGCGCGAGATGGCGGGGAGCCCGACGATGTCGAGGACAGCACCCTCGTCGATATCCTCGACGATCGTGACCTCGGTCGGGGTGGTGGGCTCCTCGTCGGCTGCGGGTGCCTCTACGACTTCGCCGCCCGCAGTCTGCGCCGCGCCTGGCTCTACGACGTGGGGTTCGTCCCAGGCTGCCAGCTCCACTTCCATGGCCGCATCGTTCATCCAGGGCGGGTCGCCGGCGTCCGCGTCGAGCCCATCCGCGACCGGCACCACGCAAGCAGAGGCGAAGAGGAGGAGGATGGCGGCGGCGCGGTGGGTCATGCCCCGGGAATGAATCAATCCCCGTGCCACGTTCCTTGCCGGCAATTTCCGCCTGTCGGCTCGAGGGTGCGTGGGTGCGGACACACGCAGGCGTGGCTCCCAGGCGATGCGGCGGTGGTTTCGCGCCTCGATCCGATGCGCGCGGTTCCGTCCCGGGGCCTCTCGGAGGACCCCATCGAGGGCTTCCGCGCGGACGCGCGCTTCGCGACGCTGACGACCCGCCACTTCGGCGAAGCGGCGCGCCTCTACTACGAGTCGGTCGCCTTCGAGAACCGGCGGGGCGACCGCGTGGTCTTCGGGGTGGTCCTCATCGACCGCGAGGCGGAGTGGCGCGCGCAACGCGCAGCCGACGGGACGCTCGAGCCGCAGCTCGCCGCCGCCCAGGAGGTGCTGGACCACTGCCTCGCGACCTGCGAGGAAGACGGCTGCAACGAATGCGCCCTCGACGTGCCCCACGGCGAGCGGGGCTACCTCGCGCGCTTCTCCGAATGGAAGGGCCGGGCGCCCAGTCTCGACGCGTACCTGGCGCTCGGAGAGAGTGACGAGCGAATCGAGCTGGACCATCTCACCTTGGCCGACGTCGATCGGGATCGTTCGAAGGAGGTCGTCGTGGAGTACGCCAACGCCGAGCCTCCCGAGTGCACCTACGAGATCGTCCACCGAGAGCTCGCAGTGTTGGACGCCGACTCACTCGACGGCGTGATCGGGATCGACATCGGCGACGACGGTCACGGTGGCGACGGAGGACCGAACCGCACGGCGATTCGCCGCTTCCGAGACGAGGACGGCGATGGCGACCTCGATCTCGTCGTACGCATCGCAGCCCACCTTCCCTATCGATGCGAAATGCGCCCCGACAGCTGGCCCGACGGTCACCCCGTACACGACGACTCCTACCTCGACTGGGACCGGCACGACTGCAGCTTCTCAGTCTCGAGAAGCATCTACCCGTACGACTCGGCGACCGAATCGATACGAAGGCGCCGAGCTCGCCGACCCGGTCGCGGTCACGCCAGGATCGACCGGAGAGCTCTAACCGACTCGGATGTGCTCGTGCGCCCGAGCGGAAGGCGATACCATCACACCTCGTGCTCGTCCGTTTCGCCATTGGCCTGGTATTCGTCTTTGCTACGGGATGCGGTGGTGACCGCGTCCGTGGAGGCGATTCCGGCAGCGACGGTGGCTCTGTCGATGGGGCCACGCCAGCCGTCACCGCCATGAGCCCCATCTCGGGAGAAGGCAACTCGGAGTACTCAGCGGACCCCACGCCCCTCGAGCTCAGGTACGGCTACTTCAAGACCTTCGAGATCGGAGATACGAATGCCGACGGGGGAAGCTTCAGCACGAGAACCAACGTGCTGGTCATGACCGACCTGGTGCTCGATTGCGATCAACCGTTGCCCGACATTGCGGCCAACGTCAGCGTCTACTTCTACTTCTACGGCGACACCGCGCCGGACTCGTCCCAACATTTTCAGCTCACCTGGGTGGACCGCGACCCTGACAACAGCATCGCCTTCTCCGTTCCTTCGACGGACTCCAGCTCCGACACGATCGTCGCCACCCTCGACGCCATCGCAGACGGCAGAGCGACCGGCTCGATCGACGTCAACGGCGCAGGAGCCACCTTCGCCGGCGACTTCGACGTTTACGTCTGCAACTAGACGCCATCGCGCGAGCGCTTTCCGGCGAGCCCGCAGCCGCCGCGTTAGCGTTCGTGTGACCGGACCGTTTCCCAATAGGACTTTGGTTCTCCAGGTGAGAATGCAACCATGGCCGCAATGCGAATATCCGTCGGTCTCTTGCCCTCTCGACCCTGCGACTCGCCCGCTGCCCTGCTCGTGGGAGCCTGCCTGACCGTCATGACGGTTGCGGCCTGCGGCTCCGAAAGCTCGAGCTCCGACGCGGAGCCGGCCGACGGGGGGGCCGACGGGGGACGTGCGGACGGGTCCGTCGCGATCGGCGGCGACTGCACCACCGACAACGACTGCGCCGACGACGGAGTCTTCTGCAATGGCACCGTCACGTGCCAGCGCGGGATCTGCACCCAGGACCCGCCGCCCACCTGCGACGACGGCTTCGTGTGCACCGTCGACACGTGCCTCGCCGCAACCGACGCCTGCCAGAACACCCCCGACGACAGCTCGTGCCCGAGCGGAACGGTCTGCGGTGTCGGCAGGGGCTGTGTGCCGAGCGGAACCTGCGAATCCGACGCGGATTGCGCCCGGTACGGCGGCTTCTGCGGCGGGGTCCAGGTCTGCGTGACGGGCGCGTGCCAGAGCGTCGGCATGCCGGACTGCACCGACGACGACAGCTGCACCATCGACGAGTGCGTCGAGTCCATGAGCGCTTGCGTGCAAACGCCGGCCGACCACCTGAACGACGCGATGCACTGCGGCCCGACGGGCACGAACGACTGCGTCGTGTGTCCGGACACCACGCCTGCGCAGGTCCACGCCGTGGCAGGTTGCAACGCGGGCACCTGCGGCATTTCGTGCGCGGAGGGCTACGGGGACGCCGACCGTGACCCCAGCAACGGCTGCGAGTGCGCAGTCGCCCCCGGAATCCGACGACCCGGACGGCTCCTTCGTCGACTCGAATTGCGACGGCATCGACGGGGACCTGACGCAGGGGATCCTGGTGTCGGGCACCGCCGGTGATGACTCCTCGAGCTGCGGCCTCGACTTCGCCACGCCCTGCCGCACCATCGATTACGGAATGACGCGCGCCGCCGCCGAAGGCCGCGACGACCTCTTCGTCATGGCCGGCGCCTACAACGAGGTGGTGACGCTGAGCGACGGCATCCGCATCTTCGGCGGCTACGACGCCGATTGGGTGCGCGGTGACAGGAGTGAGTCGACGCACCGCACCCTCATCCGGGGTGGCCTCGACACCGACAGTGGCCAGTACCTGACCGTGAACGCCCACGATCTCACCGTCGCGCCCACGCTCGACGGTCTGGTACTGGTCGGACCGGATGCGTCGGGAGCGGGGGCGTCGACCTACGTCGTGCACGCGGCGCGCGTTCCGGGCTTCGATATCGTGAGGGCGACGATCCAAGCGGGTAACGGCGTAGCGGGCGCTGATGGAACGGCGGGTGTGGACGCGCCCATGGTCGATTCAGCGGGCTACATGAACGGAGTCGGCGGCGGCAACGCGGACTACTACGCGACGGTCTGCGACGACACGACGCGTGGGGCGGGAGGCCCGGGGGGGAACAACCGGTGCACCGGTCCGGGCACGACGCTTCCGGGCGGCGGCGGTGGCGGCGTCGGCGGCAAGATGGACGCCGACTGCTCCGCGCTCGACTACAGGGCGACACCCGGCGGCCCCGGGGGGAACGCGGCCTACTCGAACATGATGACATACGTGGGCGTTGGCGGGCTGAACGGCACTACGTGTGGGCTCACGGGCTCGGGGTACGAGGGGCGCATGAGCAACGGCAGGGCCGGAATCGGTGCCATGAACGCACGGGGCCTGATGATGGGCGACTACTGGGTGGCCGCGAGCGGTAGCCAGGGGGGGACCGGGGAGAATGGCTCGGGCGGCGGCGGCGGCGCGGGCAGTGGGGGCTGCGATGCGGGCACCGACGCTCATGGCGCAGGCGGCGGTGGCGGCGGCGCCGGGGGATGCGCCGCCTTGGCGGGCGGCGGCCGCGGGGGTGGCGGCGGCGGGAGCTTCGGTGTGTTCGCCGTCGACGCGACGTTGGACCTCTCGGACTGCGACGTGGTGCAAGGTGACGGGGGCGCCGGCGGCGCGGGCGGCGTGGGCGGGCGCGGTCAGAGCGGCGGCGCGGGCGCGGCCGGGGGGCTGGGAGCCGGAGGTTCAGGGCCAGGAGGGCGAGGGGCCGCGGGGGCGCACGGAGGGCATGGTGGCGGCGGCGGCGGCGGAGCCGGCGGCGTGTCCATGGGCATCTTCAGCGAGTCCTCGACCATCCGGCAGGGATGCGCCTTCAGCGGCGGAAGCGCGGGGACCGGCGGCGCGGGCGGAGCCTCGGCCCCAACGGCCCCCGCAGGTGAGCAGGACGGCAACGACGGTACGGCCGGGGTCGATGGGATCGTGGGTGACGTGGACACCTGCGCGATGGCAGGGGGCTTTACAGATTGCTGAGAGATTTCGCCAGGTCGAGCGCGTCGCGGGACGTTCGCCGTGAGTGTCATCGCGGTCACAACACAGGGGATGAAGGGTCATCCCAGCCGCAATGGCCGGAATGCGGCCACAACGCGGGGGATGGAGGCGTATCCCGAGAGCATTGGCCGCAAAGCGGCCATTGCGCGGAGAATTGGTTGTCATCCTGCGAGCAATGGCCGCCGTGCCGAGATCATCACCGACAGAGATTGAAGAGAATCGCGACGACGTGCTCGAGCTTGTCGATCGGCACCGGTAGCGCCTCCTGCCTCAGATATCCCAGCGCCTCTGCCGTCTCGAGACACGCGACCGCCTCCCGGGCCGAGCCCATCGCGTTCGCATACCGCGCTTGCTTGTTCTTCCCGCTCGAGCGACTCCCCTCGGCAACATTCAACGGCACACTGCTCAGACACCTCCGCAGCTGACGCCCCAGATCCCGGTCATGCCTCTCGATCCCCTCGATCAACGGCCTCACCAACCGCACGGCGTCGAGAGAGAGTTGATAACACTTGAAGTCTTTCATGCTTGAGCTCCTTTGCTCGTGAAAGCCGCCCCCCGCCGCCGCGCGCAGGCCGGGTCAAGGCCTTCAGCCGGAGCGGAGCTCCGGGCGCGCCGCCTCCGGCGGCGCGAGCCTTGACGCGGCCGAGCACGGCGGCACCCTCGCGGCCGCCCGAGCAAAGGAGCCCACGCCCTCATTCGAAGGCGAGTTCGAGCGAAGCGAAGAAGAGCCGACCCCCTCCGGCGAGTTCGAGCGAAGCGAAGAAGAGCCGACCTCCTCCGGCGAGTTCGAGCGAAGCGAAGAAGAGCCGACCTCCTCCGGCGAGTTCGAGCGAAGCGAAGAAGAGCCACACGCGAACGCCCGCGCGAACGTGAACGTGAACGTGAACGTGAACGCCAACGCCAACGCGAACGCCAACGCGAACGCCCACGCGAACGCCAACGCGAACGCCAACGCGAACGCCATCGCCCACGCTCACGCCAACGCCAACGCGGCCCCCCCCGTCGATTCGGCTCGTTCGCTTGTCTTCGAGTCATGTCGCGCGCCCCAGGGCCGCTCGCGTGCAGCGTGCTACGGTCTCTGCATGGGAAGGGGGCACGGTCGACTCGCGCGCCTGTGGTGCGCGGGACTTCTCGTCGCTGGGCTCGCCTCGGCAGGAGGCGGGAGTGACGGAGCGTCGCTCGGGGCGCACAGCGCCGGCGGCGGCTGCCAGGTTGGCTTCGACCACCGGCGCACCAAACGCGGGATCGAGCGCCGGCGACGCCGGGAGCAAACGCGTCGCGAGATCGACCAGCTCTCCATGCGCCCATACACGCCTCCCACGAGCCATCCGGTGAGCTTCTCCTACCTGACCATCGGCATAGTCGGCGCAGCCCTTCTCGGCCTCCTATGGATGCTGCGTCGCAAGTAGAACCGGATGACCCGGTTCTGGCGGCGAGTCCGCAGAGCGACGGCCGCCGGCGATCCACAGGCGGCCGTCACTCGCTGCCCCGGCTACCGACAGAGGTTGAAGAGAATCGCGACGACGTGCTCGAGCTTGTCGATCGGCACCGGTAGCGCCTCCTGCCTCAGATATCCCAGCGCCTCTGCCGTCTCGAGACACGCGACCGCCTCCCGGGCCGAGCCCATCGCGTTCGCATACCGCGCTTGCTTGTTCTTCCCGCTCGAGCGACTCCCCTCGGCAACATTCAACGGCACACTGCTCAGACACCTCCGCAGCTGACGCCCCAGATCCCGGTCATGCCTCTCGATCCCCTCGATCAACGGCCTCACCAGCCGCACACCTTCGAGAGAGAGTTGGTAACACTTGAAGTCTTTCATGCTTGAGCTCCTTTGCTCGTGAAAGCCGGCCCCCCGCCGCCGCGCGCAGGCCGGGTCAAGGCCTTCAGCCGGAGCGGAGCTCCGGTCGCGCCGCCTCCGGCGGCGCGAGCCTTGACGCGGCCGAGCACGGCGGCACCCTCGCGGCCGCCCGAGCAAAGGAGCCCACGCCCTCATTCGAAGGCGAGTTCGAGCGAAGCGAAGAAGAGCCGTCCCCCTCGCGGCGAGTTCGAGCGAAGCGAAGAAGAGCCGCACGCCAACGCGAACGCGAACGCCCACGTGAACGCGAACGCCAACGCGAACGTCAACGCCAACGCGAACGTCAACGCCAACGCCAACGCGAACGCCAACGCCAACGCCAACGCCAACGCCAACGCCAACGCCGTTAACGGCAAAAAGCCCGAGTCTCTCGACCCGGGCTCCCGCCTCTCCCAACACGCGCGCCTCATTGCGCACGAGCCGTTATCCGTTACTCGTCGTCGTCGTCGTCCCCAGCGTCTTCGCTGAAGTCCGTCTCGCTGCCGATGAGCTCGATGATCGCCATCGGGGCGTTGTCGCCCTTGCGGCGGATCTTCTTGATGATCCGGGTGTAGCCGCCGCCCTTGCCCTCGCCGATGCGGTCCATGTACCGCGGGGCGATGTCGTGGAAGAGCTTGTGAACCAGATCGACCTCTTCGACGTCTCCGTCGCCGGTCGTCCGGCTCATCCGCTTCGGAAGGAACGCGGCGACCTTACGCTGGGCGTGGGTGCGCCGCGCGACGACGCGCTCGCGATCCTCGTCCTTCAGCTTGCCGATGTCCGCCGTGAGGTCGTCACCGAGGCGCGTGGCCCGGGTGATGAGCCGCTCGGCGACCCGACGGAGCTCCTTGGCCTTCGCCTCGGTGGTCTCGATCCTCTCGTGCAGGATCAAGTTCCCCGCGAGGTTCCGGAACATGGCCCGGCGGTGGCTGGTGTTACGGCCGAACTTCCGGCCTGCCTTCTGATGTCGCATCGTCCTTCTCCAGCGGCGCGTTCACCGCCGCCAATCTCTTTCAGCTGCCGCCCTGCTGACCCTTCCAGCGCTCGAGCATCTGGGGCCAGTTGTCGATCTTCATGCCGAGGGACAGGCCCATGTCGGCGAGGATCTCCTTGATCTCCTTCAGGCTACTTGCGGCCGAAGTTCTTCGTCTTGAGCATCTCGGCCTCGGTCTTCTGGACCAGCTCGCCGATGATGTGGATGTTGACGCGTTCTGCAGGCAGTTCGCCGAGCGCACCGCTGAGCTCGAGCTCCTCCACCGAACGGAAGAGGTTCTCGTTGAGCGGCTCCTCCTCGGCCTCCTGCTCGACCGGCTCTTCCTCTTCCTCGAAGTTGATGAAGACGTTGAGCTGCTCCTTGAGGATCTTCGCCGCGAAGGCCACCGCGTCCTGCGGCTTGACCGTCCCGTTCGTCCAGACCTCGAGGGTGAGCTTGTCGTAGTCGGTCATGCTGCCCGACGCGCGCGTTGGTCACCGTGTAGTTGACCTTGCGGATCGGCGAGAAGAGCGCGTCGATCGGGATGGTGCCGATGGGCGTGCCCGGCGCCTTGTTGCGGTCGGCGCGCACGTAGCCGCGGCCCACGTTGATGGTGAGCTCGGCCGAGAAGCGGCCACCCTTCGACACGGTGCAGATGCACGTGGTCGGGGTTGAGGATCTCGATCTGGTCCGACTTCTCGATGTCGCCGGCCTTGACCTCACAGGGGCCTTCCTTGTCGATCCGCACCTGCACCGGACTGGGTGGTGTGCGAATTGATGATGACCTCCTTCAGGTTCAGGACGATCTCCGTGACGTCCTCGACGACGTCTGGGACCGAGGTGAACTCGTGCAGAGCGCCATCGATCTTGACGTCGGTGATCGCCGCACCCTGGAGCGACGAGAGCAGGACCCGGCGGAGCGAGTTCCCGAGGGTGAGGCCGAAGCCGCGCTCGAGAGGCTCGGCGACGAACTTCCCGTAGTAGTCGGTGAGGGTGTCCTCGTCGACGGGGATGGTCTTCGGGCGGATGAGGTCCCGCCAGTTGCGCGCGATGAGCTGGTTCATCTGTTCTCCTGGACCCTGGTGCGATTACCGCGAGTAGAACTCGACGATGAGCTGTTCTTGAATCGGAAGCGTGATGGCTTCGCGGATGGGGAGCGTCTTGACGGTGCCGGTGAAGGCGCCCTTGTCGAGCTCGAGCCACTCCGGAATCCCGCGCCGCTCGGCCCCCTCGAGGGACTCGACGATGCGCTGCTTGCTGCGGCTCTTCTCCTTGACGGAGACGACGTCGCCCGGCTTGATTCGGTAGCTCGGGATGTTGACCGTCTTGCCGTTCACCTGGATGTGACGGTGGAGCACCCGCTGGCGCGCCTCCGAACGCGTCGCGGCGAAGCCGAGACGATAGGTGACGCGAGTCGAGGCGGCGCTCGAGGAGCGAGAGGAAGTTCTCACCCGTGACGCCCTTCTGACGGTCGGCGTCGTTGAAGTAGCGCTTGAACTGCTTCTCGACCATCCCGTAGATGCGGCGGACCTTCTGCTTCTCGCGAAGGCGGATGCCGTACTCGGTGAACTTGATGCGGCGCTGGCCATGCTGGCCGGGCGGATAAGGACGCCGGTCGAAGGAGCACTTGTCGGTGTAGCAGCGCTCGCCCTTGAGGAAGAGCTTCATGCCTTCCCGACGACAGAGCTTACAAACCGGACCGTTGTAACGAGCCATCTCTCAATACCTTCTAAGCTTCAGACGCGGCGGCGCTTGGGAGGGCGACAACCGTTGTGGGGAATCGGGGTGACGTCGCGGATGAGCGTGACGCGCATGCCAGCGTTGCCGAACGCGCGAAGCGCGCTCTCGCGGCCCGCGCCCGGACCACTTCACGAAGACCGCGACCGAGGTCACGCCGTGGTCCTGCGCCTTGCGGATGGCGTCCTCGGCGGCGAGCTGCGCCGCGAAGGGCGTGCTCTTGCGGGAGCCCTTGAAGCCGCGGGCGCCGGCGCTCGACCAGGAAACGGTGTTCCCGGCGAGGTCGGTGATCGTGACGATCGTGTTGTTGAACGTCGACTGGATGTGGGCGATCCCACTGCCGACGTTCTTCTTCTTGGTCTTCTTCTTCGAAGCTTTCGCGGGCTTGGCCATCTCGGTCCTCTTATCTACGTTCTTCGGGCGGGCAGCCGCGCCACGACGCGGGCCCTTGCGGGTGCGGGCGTTGGTGTGAGTGCGCTGGCCGCGCACGGGGAGCCCGCGCCGATGGCGGAGACCCCGATAGCACCCGAGATCCATCAGGCGCTTGATGTTCATGTTGATGTCGCGGCGAAGATCACCCTCGACCTTGAAGTTGAGGTCGAGGACCTCGCGGATCCGCTTCACCTCGTTCTCGTCGAGGTCGTCCGCCTTCTTGTCCGGCTGGATGTCGGCCCTGTCACAGATCTCCTTCGCGATCTGCGGGCCGATTCCGTAGATGTACTGAAGCGAGATAGAGGACCTGCTTACGGCCCGGGATATCGACGCCTGCAATGCGGGGCATGACTCTTCTCTCTCTTCTCAGCCCTGCCGCTGCTTGTGGCGGGGGTTTTCACAGATGACGCGCACGACACCCTTGCGGCGGATGACCTTGCACTTGTCACAAATCTTCTTGACGCTGGGTCGTACCTTCATCGTGCTTCTCGCTAGCTCAGTCTCTTGGTAATCCGGCCTCGGCTGGGATCGATGGGGGATATCGCTACCTCCACTCGATCGCCGGGAAGGAACTTCACGGTGACGCGCCGCGCGTGGCTGCTGATCGACGCGGTCAACATCTGACCTGCGTCGGTTCGCACCCGATAGAGTCCGCGGGGCTCGGCCGATTCGATGATCCCTTCCTCAGTTTTTTCCAATCGCTGCCTTGATACGCTCCGTTACTTCGTCGAGTGAACCGACACCGTTCACCGCTGCCACCAGCCCCTTCGCCTCGTAGTAGGGAAGGACCGGCAAAGTCTTGTTTTCGTAGCCTTTGTAGCGCTCGCGAACGACCTCGGGAGTGTCGTCCTTGCGCTGGACGAGCTCCCCCGAAAAGTCAGCGGGGGGCGGATTGTACGTCAGGTGGTAGACTTGTCCAGTCGACGGGTCCGTCCGTCTTCCGCCGATTCGCTCGATGATGTCCTCGAGCGGAACCTCGATGCTGATGACCTTGTCGACCTTGCGCTCGAGCTCGCCGAGGATCCGGTCGAGGAGCTCGGCCTGGGCCACGGTCCGCGGGTAACCGTCGAAGATCGCACCGTTTTTGGCGTCAGCCTGACCGAGGCGCTTCTTGATGAGCTCGCCGACCATCTCGTCGGGGACCAGCTTTCCCTGCTCCATGTACTCGGCGAACTTCTTCCCGAGGTCCGAGCCGGACTTCTTCTCGGCACGCATCATGTCGCCGGTCGAGATCTGAGGGACCTCGAGCATGTCCGTGAGGCGCTGGGCCTGGGTGCCTTTGCCAGCGCCGGGGGGTCCAAAGAGAACGAGATCCATCAGCCGCGCCTCCCTCTGATGCGCGGACCCTTGGGTCCGGTCAGACCCTCGTAGTGACGCGTGATGAGGTGCGACTCGATCTGCTGAACGGTGTCGAGCGCGACGCCGACCACGATCATGAGCGAGGTGCCACCGAGATAGAACGGCACGCGCCAGCCGGACTGCATGAGGTCCGGGATGGTGCAGACGATCGCCACGTAGAGGGCGCCGCCGAAGGTGATGCGCGTCACGACGCGGTCGATGTAGTCAGCCGTCGCCTTGCCGGGGCGGATGCCCGGGATGAACGCGTTCTGCTTCTTGAGGTTCTCCGCGACGTCGACCGGCTGGAAGGTGACCGACGTGTAGAAGAAGCAGAAGAAGATGACCATCGCCGCGAAGATGGTGGTGTAGCTCCATGTGCCCGGGACCAACTGCTGCTGGACCCAATCCATCCCGGGCACGTTGTAAGTGCCGAGGGTCACCGGGAACATCATCAGCGACGAGGCGAAGATGGGCGGGATGACGCCGCTCATGTTCACGCGAAGCGGCAGGTGCGAGGTCTGTCCGCCGTACATCTTCCGGCCGACCATGCGCTTGGCGTAGTGGATCGGCAGGCGGCGCTGGGCGCGCTCGAAGAAGCAGATGACCGCGATCACGCCGAGGCCGATGCCGACCACCAACAGGAGCGTGATGGGCTCCATCTGGCCGATCTGCACCATCTGGAAGGTCTGCACGACGTTGTCGGGCAGGTTCGCGACGATGCCGGCGAAGATGATCAGCGAGATGCCGTTACCGATGCCGCGCTCGGTGATCTGCTCGCCGAGCCACATCAGGAAGCAGGTCCCCGTGGTGAGCGTGATGATCGTCAGGATGCGGAAGCCCCAGCCCGGCTCGGCGACGACGTCACCATAGACCGAGCTCGCGTTGAGGCTCTCGAGGTAGAGCGCGATGCCGAAGCTCTGAACGAAGCTCAGGCCCGCGGTGCCGTAACGCGTGTACTGATTGATCTTGCGCTGACCGGCCTCGCCTTCCTTCTTCAGCTCCTCGAGCGGCTTGATGACCACGCCGAGCAGCGAAAGGATGATGGACGAGGTGACGTAGGGCATGATGCCCAGCGCGAAGATCGAGAGCTGCTCGAGCGCGCCTCCCGAGAAGAGGTTGAACATGCCGAGCAGACCGCCCTGAGAAGAGACGATCTGCTGCATCACGTTCCGGTCGACGCCGGGTGACGTGACGAAGATGCCGATCCGATAGACGGCGAGCATCCCCAGGGTGAAGAGGATGCGGCGCCGGAGCTCCGGAATCTTGGCGATGTTCGCGAAGGCGCTCATTCAGCAGTCCCCGATGCTCAGCTGTCGGCTTGGTTCTTTCCGCGGACGTACTTGCGCTCCGGGATCTCGATGACCGTGACGGTGCCACCGGCCTTCTCGATCTTCTCCTTCGCGCTCTTGCTGAAGGCGTTCGCCTCGACGGTGAGCTTCTTGTCGAGCTCCCCATTGCCGAGCACCTTGATGCGGTCGAAGACGCCGCGTACGAGGCGCGCCTCGCGAAGCGACTCCTCGTTCACCGTCGCGCCCGCGTCGAAGCGGGCCGAGATCGGCGACGTTCACGGTCGCGACCTTCTTGGAGAAGGGGTTCTTGAAGCCGAACTTCGGGAGGCGACGATAGATCGGCGTCTGGCCACCCTCGAAGCCGAGGTGCTGGAAGTTGCCGGGGCTGCGGGCCTTCTGACCCTTCATGCCCTTGCCGCTGGTCTTGCCGAGGCCGGAGCCCACGCCGCGACCCTTTCGCTTCTTGCCGCGCACCGCGCCCTCCGGCGGCGAGAGCCGCGAGAGGATCGGGACGTCATCGTTTACTTCTTCAGCCATCGATCTCCTCCACCGTGACGAGGTGAAGCACCTTCTTGATCATCCCGCGGAAGTCCGCGGTGTTGGCCACGACCACAGACCGATTCGGTCCGCGGAGCCCGAGGCCCCGAAGGATCTTGTTCTGGTGTGCAGGGCGCCCGATACCGCTGCGCAACTGCGTGACTTTGAGCTTGGCCTTCATGCGCTCACCTCAGGGGTCGCCGCCTTCTTCTGGCCGACCGGCTTGCCGCGGCGCGCCGAAACCGACTCCGCCGAGTGCAGTCCCTTGAGCGCGGTCACCGTCGCGTGAACGACGTTGTGCGGGTTGGTGGTGTTGAGGATTTTGCAGAGCACGTCGCGGATGCCCGCCGCCTCGACGACGGCGCGAACCGCGCCGCCGGCGATGACGCCCGTACCTTCGCTGGCCGGGCGGAGCATCACGTGACCTGCACCGAAGTGTCCGTCGATCTTGTGGGGGATGGTCGTCCCGACCAGGGGCACCCGGAAGATGTTCTTCCGAGCACGCTCGTTCCCCTTGCGGATGGCGTCCGGCACCTCGTTGGCCTTGCCCAGGCCCACACCCACGTGGCCCTTGCCGTCACCGACGACGACCAGAGCGGAGAAGCTGAAGCGCCGGCCGCCCTTGACCACCTTGGCGACGCGGTTGATGTGGATCACGCGCTCGGAGAGGTCCTCGAGCGTGTTCGGATCGATGATTTCGTCGTGACGCATTGAAATGCCCTAATCGCTTCAGAAGTTGAGGCCGCCCTCGCGAGCGCCCTCCGCAACCGCCTTGACGCGGCCGTGATAGATGAACCCGTTCCGGTCGAAGACGACCTTCTCGATGCCCTTGCCCTTGCAGACCTCGGCGAGACGAGTGCCCACGGCCTTGGCCGCGTCCGTCTTCGTGCCTTCCGTGCCCTTGAGCTCTTTGTCGAGCGAGGACGCGCACGCGAGGGTCTTGCCGGTGAGGTCGTCGACGACCTGGGCGTAGATGTGCTTGGTGCTCCGGAACACCGAGAGACGCGGACGCTCCGCGCTGCCCTCGATCTTCTTCCGGATGCGCTTCTTGCGCTTGGCCCGAATCTCTTCTCGCTTCTTCATGACAAACACCCGTTTGAAAGACTCAGATGGGCCTCGTTTGCGCCAGCCGCCGAGCGCGCCCACAGCGCCCGACCGAGACGCACTGAAGGTGCGTCGCAGGGAGTGGCCGAGGACGTAAGCCGGCGGATGGTGTGAACGAGGTCCATCGTCAGGCGCCCTTACCGGCCTTGCCGGCCTTCTCCCTGATGCGCTCACCGGTGAAGCGCACGCCCTTGCCCTTGTAGGGCTCCGGCGGGCGGAACGACTTGATGCGGCCCGCGACCTGCCCCAGGAGCGACTTGTCGTGGCTCTCGAGATGCACGCGGGGGCGCTTCAGACCGCCCTCGTCGATGGTCTCGATGCGCGCCTTGACCCCGGCGGGCAGCTCGTAGTTGACGACGTGGCTCAGGCCGAGGCTGAGATTCAGCGCAGACCCCTTGAGCTCGGCGCGATAGCCGACCCCGTAGAGGTCGAGGCTGGTCTTGAACCCCTCGGAGACGCCGTGCACCGCGTTGGCGAGGATCGAGCGGGTCAGGCCCTGGAACTGGTTCGCCTTCCGACTGCTCGGAATGACGACGATCTCCTCGCCCTGCTTCTCGACCTTCACCTCGTGGTGCGCCTCGTGGGTGATCTCGCCCTTCGGTCCCTTGAGGGAGATCGTCTGGCCGTCGATCTTCACGTCGACGCCCTTCACGATCGGAATCGGCGCCTTGCCGACCCGCGACTGCTTTTCGGTGGCTTCGGACATCACCAGACCTCGCAGAGGATCTCGCCGCCCACTTTGGTCTCGCGGGCGGTGGCGTCGGTCATGACGCCCTTGCTGGTCGACACGATGGACACGCCGAGGCCGTTGAGCACCTTCGGAATGTCGCGGTAGCCGACGTAGACACGGCGACCGGGGCGGCTCTTGCGGCGCATCCCGGCGATGGCGCTCTCCCGATCGCGACCGTACTTCATGTACACGGTCAGCTTCGCGGGATGCTCCTCTTCCACGCGGAAGTCGGAGATGAAGCCCTCCTGCTTCAGGATCTCGGCGATACCCACCTTGATCTTGGACAAGGGCATTTCGGTGCGGTCCAGGCGCGCCAGGGAGGCGTTCCGGATGCGCGCGAGCATGTCACTGATCGGATCAGAGTTCATGACGTGACTTCCTTCACCAGCTCGACTTCGTGACGCCCGGGATGTCTCCCGCGAGGGCGTACTTACGGAGGCAGATTCGGCACAGCTCGAACTTGCGGTAGTACGCGCGCGAGCGGCCACAGACCTTGCAACGATTGCGGTGCCTGACCTTGAACTTCGGGGTCGACTTCAGTTTCGCGAACATGCGTGCGCTTGCCATCGCTATCTCTCTCTCTACTTGCGGAAAGGCATCCCGAGGCCGCGCAACAGCGCGCGTGCCTGCTCGTCGTTCTCAGCCGTCGTGACGAGCGTGATGTTGAGGCCCTTGATCTTGTCGACCTTGTCGTACTCGATCTCCGGGAAGACGATCTGCTCCCGCACGCCGAGGGTGTAGTTACCGCGGCCGTCGAAGGCCTTGGCACTGACGCCCTTGAAGTCGCGCACGCGCGGCAGGGCGAAGGTGACCAGGCGGTCGTAGAACTCCCACATCCGCGCTCGGCGGAGGGTGACCATCGCGCCGATGGGCATGCCCTCGCGGAGCTTGAAGGTGGCGATCGACTTCCGCGCGCGGGTGACGACCGGCTTCTGACCGGTGATCGCGGTGAGATCGGTGACAGCAGCCTCGACGATCTTCGAGTTCTGCACCGCCTCGCCGAGGCCCATGTTGACCACGATCTTGGTCAGACGGGGCACCTGCATCGGGTTCTTGTAGCCGAACTCCTTCTGAAGGGCCGGGACGACCTCTTCCGTGTACTTCTTCAGGAGACGGGGCGTGATTGATTCGGACATCGCATTCACCGATTCAGTCGATCACCGAACCGCTCTTCACGGCGATTCGGACCTTCTTGCCGTCCTTGTCGACGCCCATGCGAACCCGGGTCGGAGCTTCCTCCTTCGGGTCCTGGAGCATCACGTTGGACACGTGGATGGGCGCCTCCACCTCGACAATCCCACCGGTGGGATTCTTCGGCGTGGGCTTCTGGTGCTTCTTGACGCGGTTGACGCCCTCGACGATGACGCGGCCACTGGCGGCGTCGACCTTGAGGATGCGGCCGACCTCGCCCTTGGAGCGCCCGGCGATGACGACCACGAGGTCGTCCTTCTTGAGACGATGGGCCATCAGATGACCTCCGGCGCCAGCGAAACGATCTTCATGAAGCGCTTCGTGCGGAGCTCGCGCGCGACCGGGCCGAAGATGCGGGTCCCGACGGGCTCGAGCTGGTTGTTGAGGAGGACGGCGCTGTTCGTGTCGAACTTGATGTAGCTGCCGTCGTACCGGCGATAGCCGAACTTGGTCCGGACCACGACCGCCTTGGCCACGTCGCCCTTCTTCACCTTGGCGGTGGGAAGCGCCTCCTTGATGGAGACGACGACGATGTCACCGAGGGCGGCGTAGCGGCGCCGCGAGCCGCCGAGGACCTTGATGACCTCGACTCGCTTCGCGCCGCTGTTGTCCGCGACGTCCATTTCCGTTTGCGTCTGAATCATCGGTCTAGACCTCGGGCGGACGCTCGAGCAGCTTGGTCACGACCCAACGCTTGGTCTTGGAGAGCGGACGGCTCTCCTCGATCTCGACGAGGTCACGGGTGCGGTACTCGTGGTTCTCGTCGTGGGCGTGGACGCGCTTACGCTGCTTGACGTACTTGCCGTAGAAAGGGTCACGGAAGCGTCGAATGACTTCGATCGTGACCGTCTTCTTCGCGCGGTTCGGGTTCTTGGTGTCGTTGACCACGCGGCCGACGAGCTTACGTCGCGCCCCGCGATCCTTGATCTTCTTCGGAGTGGCTTCGGCCATGACTTACTTACCCCTGCTCCGCAGCGCTGGCGCGCTCGGTGAGAATGGTCTTCACCTTCGCGATGCGACGGCGCAGCTTCTTGATCGAGCTCGTATCGTCGAGCTGGTTGGTGTGGTTGTCGAACCGCGCCTGCCAGAGCTCGCGCGCGAGATCGGCTTCCATGTTGCGGAGCTCCTCGTCGGTGTGCTCCCTGAGCTCAGAGTTCTTCACAGCCCTTCTCCTCGAACGCGAAAGACGGTGGGAAGCGGGAGCTTGAAGGCGGCGATGCGGAACGCCTCGCGCGCCTGCTCCTCGGTCACGCCTTCGATCTCGTAGAGCACCTTGCCGGGCTTGACGACGGCGACCCACTGGTCGACGGCGCCTTTGCCCTTACCCATACGAGTCTCGAGGGGCTTCTTGCTGACCGGCTTGTCCGGGAACACCCGGATGTAGAGCTTGCCCTGGCGCTTCACCTTGCGCTGAATCGCCATACGCGCCGCCTCGATCTGACGGGCGGTGATGCGACCGCACTCGGTCACGGCCAGGCCGTAATCGCCGAAGCTGACGTTGGAGCCGCGATACGCGAGGCCGCGCATCTTGCCCTTCATCTGCTTACGGAACTTGGTTCGTTTCGGCTGAAGCATGGCTACGTCTCTTCCTCAGCGGGTCCTGGGAGCGGGAGCGTTCGGACCGCGACGACGGCCCTGGATGATCTCGCCCTTGAAGATCCAACACTTGATGCCGATGGTGCCCGCCTTGGTCTTGGCGGTGGTCTCGCCGTACTGGATGTCGGCGCGCAGGGTGTGGAGCGGCACGCGGCCCTCGCGGTACCCCTCGACGCGGCTGATCTCGGTGCCGCCGAGGCGGCCGCCGGCGCGAACGCGGATGCCCTTCACGCCGAACTTCATCGCGGTGGAGACCGCCTTCTTCATCGCACGGCGGAAGGCGACGCGGCGCTCGAGCTGGGTCGCGATGTTGTCTGCGACGAGCTGAGCGTTGGTCTCCGCCTTGCGGATCTCCTGGATGTCGACGAAGAGCTCGTTGTCGGTGAGCTTCTGGAGCTCCGCCTTGAGCTGCTCGACGCCGGCGCCGCGCTTACCGATGATGATGCCCGGCCGCGAGGTGTAGATGACCACCTTCGCCTTGTTGGCCGCGCGCTCGATCTCGATCTCGGCGATGCCCGCGTGCGCGAACTTCTCGCGGATCGTGCGCTTCAGCGCGAGGTCCTCGTGGAGCCACTTCGCGTAGTTCTTGTCCTCGTACCACTTGGACTTCCAGGTCTTGATGACGCCGAGACGAAATCCGTACGGGTGTGTCTTCTGGCCCACTGTCCTACTCCTCGTCCGAAAGAACGATCGTCAAATGGCTCATGCCCTTCACGATGCGGGTGGCGCGTCCCTGTGCCCGAGGGCGCCAGCGGCGCATGTGACGGTCCGGCGCCTTGTCGGCCATCGCGGTCTTGATGACGAGGTCGTCGAGGTCGACGTTCTCGTCCTTCTGACGCGCGTTGGCGATGGCGCTGTCGAGCAGCTTCGCCACGAGGGGCGCTGCCGCCTTCTTGGTGAACCGGAGCTTGGCCGCCGCCTCGGCGACGGGCTCTCCGCGCACCATATCGAGGACCATCCGCGCTTTCCGCGGGGAAATCCTCTGAAATCGAGCCTTTGCAATCGCTTCCATGTCTCTGGCCTTCATCCGGGGGCGCGTGTAGCACGCAGCCCCACTGATTCAACGCTTTCCAGTCCTCGGGTTGACCTTGCCGCCCTTGCCCTTCTTGTCGGCGGCGTGGCCGTGGAAGGTGCGCGTCGGAGCGAACTCGCCGAGCTTGTGCCCGACCATGTTCTCCGTGACGTAGACGGTGACGAACTTGTTGCCGTTGTGGACGGCGAACTGTGAGCCCGACGAAGTCCGGGGTGATCGTCGGAGCGCCGCGACCACGTCCGGATGACCTTGCGGTCGCCACTCTTGGTCGCTGCATCGACCTTCTTCTGAAGATGGTCGTCGATGAACGGACCCTTTTTGGCTGAACGCGGCATTACTTCTTCCCTCGCTTCTTCACGATGAACTTGTTGCTGGTCTTGTTGGTGCGGGTCTTCTTGCCCTTGGCGAGCTGGCCCCAGGGCGAGCACGGGTGACGGCCACCGGAGGTGCGTCCCTCACCACCACCCATCGGGTGGTCGACCGGGTTCATGGTCACGCCGCGGTTGTGCGGGCGACGGCCGAGCCAACGCTTGCGACCCGCCTTGCCGAGGGTCACGCGCGCGTGCTGCGAGTTGCTGACGGTGCCGATGGTGGCGCGGCAGTTCAGGTGGACCATGCGGACCTCACCCGAGGGGAGCCGGACCTGGGCGTAGTCGCCCTCCTTGGCCATCAGCTGAGCCGCGGTCCCGGCGGAGCGCACGAGCTGCGCGCCCTTGCCGATCTTGAGCTCGATGTTGTGAATCACCGTGCCGAGGGGCATGTGCCGGAGCGGCATCGCGTTGCCCGGGGTCACGTCGGCGTTGCGCGAGGACATCAGCGTGTCGCCCTTCTTCACGCCGTCGGGGGCCAGGATGTAGCTCTTGGTGCCGTCGGCGTAGTGAAGGAGCGCGAGGTGCGCGGTGCGGTTCGGGTCGTACTCGATCCCGGCGACCTTGGCGGGCACGCCCACCTTGTTCCGCTTCCAGTCGATGGAGCGGTAACGGCGCTTGTGGCCGCCGCCGCGGAAGCGAACGGTGACGCGTCCGTGGTGGTTACGACCGGCGGTCTGCTTGTGGGGAGTGGTGAGCTTGCGCTCGGGCCTCTTCTTCTCGAGGTCCGAGTAGTCGTAGCCCTCCATCCCACGTCGGGCAGCCGAGGTCGGCTTGTATCGCTTGACGGGCATCGGATCAGGCTCCCTCGAAGAAGTCGATCGACTCGCCATCCGACAGGGTGACGATCGCCTTCTTCCAGTTCTTGGTCTTGGCGCGGCCGCGGCCCATCCGGCGCATGCGGCCCCGCACGATGAGGGTGTTGACGTCCTCGACCGTGACCTTGAACAGCGTCTCGACGGCGTTCTTGATCTCGATCTTGTTGGATTCGGGGTGCACCTCGAAGAGGTACTTGTTCTCCTCCTCGCGGAGGACGCTCCCCTTCTCGGTGAGGATGAGCGGACGCTTGATGACGTTTTCGGCCTTCATCGGATCACTCCGCCGCGTCAGCCAGCGGCTGACCGTTGCAACGCGCCTGAAGCGCCAGAGCCGCGTCCTTGGTCAGGACGAGGTGCTCGTGACGAAGCACGTCGTAGAGGTTGACGCCCTCGGGGGGCAGGTACTGGTGGGACGCGAGGTTCCGGGCCGAGAGGCGCAGGTTGTCGTTGCCCGCGACGTCCACGATGAGCGAGCTCTTCGCCACCTCGAGCTTGTCGAGGATGCCGGCGAGCGCCTTGGTCTTGATCTCGTCGAGCGAGAGCTTGTCGAGGACGACGAGCTTGCCTTCGCCGAGCTTGAGCGAGAGAGCGCTCTTGAGCGCGCCGATGCGCATCTTGCGCGGCGGACGGTACGCCCAGCTCTTCGGCCGAGGCCCGTGCGCCTGACCGCCGCCGACGAAGCTCGGAGCGCGGATCGTGCCGTGGCGGGCGCGACCGGTGCCCTTCTGCTTGTAGATCTTCTTGCTGGACCCGCTGACCTCGGCACGGTTCTTCGTGCTGTGCGAGCCCTTGCGGCGCGACGCGAGCTGCGCCTTGACCACCTCGTAGAGGAGGCCTTCGTTGACCTCGGTGCCGAAGACGCCGTCGTCGAGATCCAGCTCGCCGACTGCCTTCTTGTCCGTGTCGTAAATCGTGACCTTGGCCATGGTACTCCCCGCCTTCAGGACTTGATCTCGACGTCCACGCCCGCCGAAAGGTCGAGCTTCATGAGCGCGTCGAGGGTCTCTTGCGTGGGCTCGAGGATGTCGAGGAGCCGCTTGTGGGTGCGGATCTCGAACTGCTCGCGCGCCTTCTTGTCGACGTGCGGGCCCCTGAGCACCGTGTACTTGTTGATGCGAGTCGGAAGCGGGATGGGGCCCGCGACCCGAGCGCCGGTGCGCTTGGCCGTGTCTACGATCTCCACTCGCCGACTGATCGAGAAGCCGGTGGTCGTAGGCCTTGAGTCGAATGCGAATCTTCATCTGCCGCTCTCTGTCTCGGGAAAGAAAAGAGCCGGGTCGGCGTGAGCGCGACCCGGCTCGGGAACCTCATTCGATGATCTTCGTGATCACGCCGGCGCCGACGGTGCGGCCACCCTCGCGGATGGCGAAGCGCTGCTGCGCCTCCATCGCGACGGGGGTGATGAGCTCGACGCTCATCTTCACGTTGTCGCCGGGCATCACCATCTTGACGTCGTCGGGGAGCTTGATGGTCCCGGTGACGTCGGTGGTGCGCATGTAGAACTGCGGGCGGTAGTTGGTGAAGAAGGGCTTGTGACGGCCGCCCTCTTCCTTCTTCAGGACGTAGACCTCGCCCTCGAAGATCTTGTGCGGGGTCACGCTGCCGGGGGCCGCGAGGACCTGGCCGCGCTCGACCTCTTCCTTGTCGATGCCGCGAAGCAGACAGCCGACGTTGTCACCGGCCTCACCGCGGTCGAGGAGCTTGCGGAACATCTCCACGCCCGTGACCGTCGTCTTGCGCGTGTCCTTGAAGCCGATGATCTCGACCTCGTCGCCCACGTTGATCACGCCGCGCTCGATGCGCCCCGTGACCACCGTGCCGCGGCCCTTGATCGAGAACACGTCCTCGATGGCCATCAGGAAGGGCTTGTCCACGTCGCGCTCCGGCTGCGGGATGAACGAGTCCACCGCCGCCATGAGCTCCACGATGCTGTTGACGCCTTCGTCGGTGCCGTTGAGCGCACCGAGCGCCGAGCCACGCACCACCGGCGCGTCGTCACCCTCGAAGTCGTACTTCGAGAGAAGCTCGCGCACCTCCATCTCGACCAGCTCGAGGAGGTCCGGGTCGTCCACCAGGTCGACCTTGTTCAGGAACACCACGATCTTCGGCACGCCCACCTGACGAGCGAGCAGCACGTGCTCCTTCGTCTGCGGCATCGGGCCGTCCACCGCGCTCACCACCAGGATCGCGCCGTCCATCTGCGCCGCGCCGGTGATCATGTTCTTGACGTAGTCGGCGTGTCCCGGGCAATCGACGTGGGCGTAGTGACGGTTCTCCGTCTGGTACTCGACGTGCGACGTCGCGATCGTGACCGTCTTCGTCTCGTCACGCTCGGTGCCGCCCTTGGCGACGTCCTTGTACGACACCGCGTTGCCACCGTGCTTGTCCGCCATCACCTTCGTGATCGCAGCGGTCAGCGTCGTCTTGCCATGGTCGATGTGACCGATGGTTCCGACGTTCACGTGGGGCTTGTCGCGTACGAACTTTTCCTTGGCCATTTCAGTCGATCTCCTTGGGATCTTCAGTTGGGGGACCGTTCGGGGGTCCAAAGACACGAAAACCCCCCCCGCCCGGCCAACCACCCTCGGGTTGGGATTCGCGGAGAAGGTTTCGAGAGATGCGCAGTGGCCCGGCCGGATGGCGGGCGCTTTTTAGAACTGACAGCTCTCGTCTATGTGCACAGCTTCATGAATCGAAGAACTCTGGCTCCTCTTCCGAGTGGTTTCGCGCCCAGTGGAGCGGACCTTCCCGAACGGATTTTAAGCAATCATTTCAAGCCCTAGGCGCCCAAATCGGGCAGTCCCCAGGCGTTGGGAGGCGGGAAGATTGCCCAAGAAGTAGGGGGTGTCAAGGCGGATCCACGTGAAATCTCAGGGGGGGAGGCACGACCCGCCGCGATCGCACGACCCACCATCACACGGGGTGCCTTCTGGGAGGAACTCAGCCGCGACGCAGCTGAAGTCCGGGGTCTCGCAGCTCGTCACGGCGCGATAGCAGGGGTACGGGAACTCGCAGGGGATGCCGCAACGGCCCGCGGTATCCCGACAGGTGCCCGCGCCGTCGCACTCCCAGGTCGCTCCGCCGCAGCTCGTTCGGATCGGCTCGAAGCGGTCGGCGGGGCACGCCGCGGTGTCGCCGTCGCAGAGCTCCGCGACGTCGCAGGGACCCGCGGCGGCACGGCATATCGTGCCCTCCGCCGCGACCTCGCCGACGCACCGGGGCGCACCACCCGCGCAAACCGTTCGGCCGTGCCCGCACGGCCCCGCGCACGCCTCTCCGGCGACGCAAACGCCGCCCTCGTCGATCCCCGCTTCCCGCGTGGGATGCGACGTCGAGCAGGCGACCGTGAGCATCGCAAGAGCGGCGAAGGAGACGAGGAAGTACCGAGGCACCGACCCCCCAAAGCACGAGTATGGGGCACGCCCTCGATGCACGGAAGGCTCGAGCTGAGGGGGGCGGAGGCGGACGCGGACGCGGACGCGGACGCGGAGGCGGAAGCGGAGGCGGCGACGGAGAACCACGACGGAGAGCGGCGACGGCGATCGCCTTGGGAGCTGACTGAGGGGAGAGGGGGCGGTGGCTGGCGTGGGAGCGGACGTGCTCCTGGAGGCGTTGGTGGTGTTCGGAGGCGCAAGTGGGCCGCGGGCGGCTTCGCCGCACCTCTGTCGGGGGCGAGGCCCCCGACACCCCCGTGGCGGGGTGGGTGGATGCGGACGCGGAGGCTGACGCGGACGCGGAGACGAACGCGGACTCGGCCGCGGCGACGGAGACGGACGCGGAGGCGGAGGCGGACGCGGACTCGGACTCGGACTCAGACTCGGACTCGGACTCGGACTCGGCCGCGGAGACGGAGGCGGCGACGGAGACGGAAGCGGAAGCGGAGACGGACGCGGACTCGCACTCGCACTCGGACTCGGAACGGACTCGGAGACGGAGACGGAGATGGGGACCGAAGCGATCGTGGTTCACGAGGGTGACGGCGCTTTTCTCTTGCAGCCTGCGGCCATTCTGCTATTGTCTGCCTATTCAAGATGCCGCGCCGCCGCACTCGCAAGCCCAAGCAGCTGTCGCTCCGCTATCCCTCGTGGGGTGGGAAGCGAAAGGGGGCGGGCCGGCCACGGGCCGGAGCGCGAGCGCGGGTGCCGCACGGGCGGCGGCAGCGCTTTCATCGGAGCGTGCCGCTGTCGATCACCGTGCGCGTGTGTGAGCACGTGCCGGACTTGCGGGGGCGCTTCGTGCTGCCGCTCGTCGAGGACGTGCTCGAGGGGTGGAAGGCGCGAGCGGGCTTTCGCATCGTGCACTACTCGGTGCAGGGCAATCACATCCACCTGATCGTCGAGGCCCCGGGCGGCCGAGGGGCGGTGGCGCGGGCGATGAAGGGGATCAAGGTCGCCATCGCCCGGCGCATCAACCAGCTCACGTTCTCGCGAGGGACGGTGTGGGCCGATCGCTACCACGACCGCGTGCTCGACAAGCCGCGCAAGGTTCGCAACGCCCTCGGCTACGTGCTGAACAACGGGCGGCGACATCGCGTGCGCGGTGCGTGGCGACGCTCACGCGATCGCGTCGACCCCTGCTCGAGCGCGGAGGTCTTCGACGGATGGAAGTGGCCCGTGCAGAGGGAGCGCGACGGCCCGCCGCCCGTGGTGCCGCCCGGCACCTGGATGCTCCGCGAAGGCTGGAAGCGCGCGGGCGGACGGATCGCGCCGGACTACGTGCCGCCACGTTCGGCCGCATGAGTGGGGCGGCTCTGGCCCCGTGGCTGACTGCGGGAGCGGAGGGTGGCTGCGCCACGTTCGGCCGGAGGAGTGGGGCCGGCGGCTGACGGGCACGGAGACGGACACGAAAGCGGAAGCGGAGACAGACCGCACACGGACGCGGAGGCGGACGCGGAGACGGAGCGAGACAATGGGTAGAACAGGGCGAGCTGTTTGGTGGAGACGGACGGCCTCAGGCCGTCACTCACCCCCTCGCCCCACCGAGACCCCGCGGGGTGTCGGGGGCCTCGCCCCCGACAGAGGCGCGGCGAAGCCGCCCGCGGCCCGCCCACGCTCCCGAACGACGCGAGCGCCTCCAGGAGCACGGCCGCTTGCCCGCCGCCCACCGCGTCCCTCTCCCCTCAGTCAGCCCCGAACACATCACCGCCAGCCGGTCGCCCGGGATGGAGACGGAGACGGACTCGAAGACGGACGCTGAGACGGACGCGCAGACGGACGCACAGACGGACGCGCAGACGGACGCGCAGACGGACCCGGAGACGGACGCGCAGACGGACGCGGTGACGGACCCGGAGGCGGACGCGGAGGCGGACGCGCAGACGGACGCGGTGACGGACCCGGAGGCGGACGCGGAGACGGCGCCCGGCGACAGCACCGAGCACTGGGCGCGATGACGGAGCGCGGCTAGACCATGTGATCTAGTCCTTGGGAGGCTCGTCCCAATCCGAGAACGCTTCGCCCTTCTCGCGGCTCAGGATGTCGATCGCCGCGGCCGCCCCGTCGCCCGCGCTGATGATGGCCTGGCTGCGGCCCGGGCGAACCGAGCGGCCCACGACGTAGACGTTCGGGACGGCGCTCAGCCCGTGGCGGTCGACGGCGATGGCGCCGTCGTCGCCTGGCTCGAGCCCGAGCTGCTTCGCGAGGCGTGGGCCCTTGCCCTCGGAGAGCACGAGATGTCTCGCCTCGAGCGTCTCGCCGCCCTCCGTCGTCACGGTGAACCCGGCGTCGGTCCGCCCGACCTTCTCGACGCGTTCCTCGCGGATCGTCCCGCCTTTGTCGGTGACCTGCTTCTTCGCGATCTTCTGGAACTCCGAGCCGTGGATCTGCTCGATGCCCAGGTAGTTGTTCAGGAGCGCCCAATGCATGGCGGTCTTGTCCTGGCCGAGGACGACGACGTCCTTGCCATTCTTCGCGAGGAAGAGCGCGGCGCTCAGGCCTCCGGGGCCGTCTCCGATGATGATGACGTCGGGCATGGGGATCTCCTCCGCGCAGAGCCTAGCGCGCCTCGATCGTACACGCCCACCCCGAGGTTGCTCGTTGAATGACGTCGAGCCATGCGCGCTTCAATGATCTTCCCTCGACTGCCGAATGCCCGCCTCCGGCGTTTCTTTCTGCGCCTCGCAGAGCCTCTGAGCACCTTCAGCGCCGATCCCACTCGCGCCGCGTGGCGACCTCGCGTAGCGGAGAGATCCCGCAGCTTCCATCGCTTCGAATCTCGACGTCGGCGACCCGCCAGAACCGCTCCCCGCTGGCGCCCAGGTTCAGCGGGCCGAGGTTCCGGGTCTTGGGCAGGTGGCCGCACTCGATGTGCACGCGCACGTTGCTGCGTCCGTCGTAGGCGTCGACGCCGACCCGATAGGTGCCCGGCTGGGGGTGCTGGATCACGATCCGTTCGGGGCCGAGGCGTGAGGTGACGTCGCGCGAGAGGCTCGGGTTGTCGAGATCGCTCGCCACGCCCCACTCGAGACCGCCCTCGCAGTTCGCGTAGTTGCAGTCGTCATGACCGCTCCAGCGCGTCGCGGTCGGGTTGAGCATGTGAAGGTCCATGTCGCCTGCCGAATCCCACTCGAGTCGCACCAGGAGGCGTGGGGTGTCCGGCGCGGTGGGGGCGGGCGGCTCGCTGGGCGGCGGCTCGCTGGGCGGCGGCTCTTCGGGGGGTGGCTCGTCCGGCGGCGGCTCGCTGGACGGCGACTCGTCGGGTGGTGCCTCGCACCCAGTGCCGTAGCAGAGCAACGGTTCGCCGTCGCAGAGCGTGTCGGTACACGGAACCGCTGGCAGGCAGCGGCCCTCTGCGCACGTCGTTCCGTAGCCGCAGTACGCCGTCGGGAACTCCACCTCGCCATAGCAGGGGACCCCGTCGAGTGGCTGCGACCCGCTGGCATCGGCCGCCGGCTCACCCACCGAGGCGTCGTCGCCGGCGACTGGCGGGGGTGGATCGCCGAAGGGCGCTCCGCCCTCCTCCGTCGTGGCGCAGGCAACGCCGAAGAAGAGGAGCAAAGGGGCGAGCGCGCGGTTCCAATCGTGTCTCACATCAACCTCCAGCAACCGGGGATGCCCATGGGTGTGCAAAGGTCGGACCGCGCGGAATGATGGGCCTTGTCGCGGAAAACGAACACTGGAGTGTTCGACTTGGTGCGCGTGCGCCCACGGGCCGGCCAAAGTTCGTGCAGGCCCATCACCCGCTGGGCTCTCGCCTGGCGTATGGTGCGACGATGAAAGCCTTCGTGACGGGTGGCTCGGGGTTCCTCGGCCGCAATCTGTTGCGGGCGCTCGCCGCACGCGGCGACGAAGCGCGAGCGCTCGCTCGGTCGGACAGCTCCGCACGCGCCGTCGAAGAGCTCGGGGCCACCGCCGTTCGCGGGGATCTGGACGACGCCGATGCGCTCGCCGCGGGGACGAGAGGCGTGGACGTGGTCTTTCACTGCGCCGCATACGTCAAGACCTGGGGCGACGAGGCGGAAGCACGCCGCATCACGGTGGGTGGCACCGAGCGCGTCCTCGAGGCAGCGCGAGCAGCGAACGCGCGAGTCGTGCACGTGAGCAGCGAAGCCGTCCTCGCCGACGGCCACCCCCTCGTCGACGTCGACGAGACGGCTCCCTACCCAGCGCACCCCGCCGGCCTCTACCCGCGCACCAAGGGCGAAGCGGAGCGTGCTGTCGTCTCCGCCGCGAAGGAGGGCGCCGACGCCTGCGTCGTACGGCCGCGCGCCATCTGGGGCAACGACGACACGGTCGTCCTGCCGGGGCTGGTGGAGGCAATCGAGACCGGACGCTTCAAGTGGATCGACGGAGGCAAGTCGCTCACCTCGACCTGCCACGTCGACAACGTCGTCGAGGGCATGCTCGCCGCCGCGGAGCGCGGCAAGCCGGGAGAGATCTACTTCCTGACGGATGGCGAAAGCCATACCTACCGAGAGTGGTTCGGCCGCATGCTCGAGACGCGAGGTGTGAAGCCGCCCGATGGCAACGTTCCGCTCTGGGTCGCGCGCGCCGGGGCTTCGGTAAGCGAGCTCTTGTGGAAGAGGCTGCCTCTGCCTGGCGACCCACCTCTGAACCGCACGGAGATCGCTCTGTTGGGCGTGCAGATGACGGTGCGCGACGACAAAGCCCGGCGCGAGCTGGGCTACGAGGGGCACGTCGGTTTCGAAGAGGGCCTCGCGAGCCTCAGGGCCTGAGCAAGAGCTCGGGCCGCCGCGCCCTGATGGACGCAGCCGTCGAGTGTGGTCCCGTGACGGTGCTCAGCCCATCCGCACGCTGTAGATCGGCGGCAGGTTGTTGGCGACGGTCATCCAGCTCTCGCCGGCGTTCTCGCTGACGTAGAGGTTGCCGGTGGTGGTGCCGAAGGCGAGGACACCGTCGGCGTTGCTGAGGGCGTGTCGATACACGACGTCGTAGGCGTTGTCCTGGGGAAGGCCTTCGCGCTGCTCTTCCCAGGTCTCGCCGCCGTCCTGCGTCCGCGCGACGAAGAGGCCGCCGTCGATGGCCATCCGCTGACTGTCCGCCTTGCCGGGGACGACCCAGGCCGTCTTGCCGTCGTTCGGGTCGACGGTGACCGGAAAGCCGAAGTGAACGCCCTGCGCCGGATTGCTGACCTTCCGCCAATGGGCCGCACCGTCGTCGCTGTAGAACACGCCGCAGTGGTTCTGCTGCCAGACGTGATTCGGCTGTCCGGGACAGAGCTCGATGTAGTGGGGGTCGTGCCCCCATTCCGCCGCCGGGTTCGGCAGGTAGTCCATGAGCATGCCCTGGTTGCGGCCGCGCCAGCTCTCGCCGCCGTCGGTGGACTCGAGGACGCCCGCGGTGCTCACCGCGACGAGGACGCGCTTCGGGTTCTGGGGGTCGACGACCACCGAGTGGATGCCCGGGGCGAACTCGCCTTCGGAGGCCGGAGTGCCGAACCAGTGTGTCTTCCCCGTACCATCGCTCGCGAAGAGGTCGCCGCCGCGCGACTCGTGGTTCCATAGCGGGCGGTTGAGCTCGAAGCTCTCACCGCCGTCACCGCTCACGAAGAGCCCGCCGGGAATGGTGCCGACGTAGATCTTGCCCGGCTCACCGAAGGTCAGGACCCACAGCTTGAGGAGCGTTGCGTCCTTGAACACCGTCGGCCCGTCGCCGCTGCCTTCCTCGCTGGGCGCCGGAGGTGAGAGATAGCGCGCGCCTTCGGGGTACTTGATCTGCGTCGCGTCTTGCCAGGTGGCCCCGCCGTCGGTCGAACGCGAGAGCTTCGCGCCCCAGTGTCCGTGCCCGCAGGCAGCCCAGTAGGTGTCGCTGTGGGGATCCTTCGCCACGAAGTTCACGCCCGCTCCGGCGTGCCCCACGAGACGCGGACGCCAGCGGCCGTGCTCCTTTTCGACGAAGAAGGTGCCCTTGCGACTGCCGACCAGAATGCGTGTCATGTCTCCTCCAGGAGCGGCGCGCCGCCGCTCAACGCTTGCATGATGAAGACGCGCGCGCCGTCGTCGACGCGGTCGCTCAACGTCTTGCGATCGGAGATGGGCTCTTCGCCCACGAAGATGTTCACGTGCCTGCGCAGCCGGCCGCGCTCGTCACAGACGTAGAAGGCGAACCCGGGCGCCATCGCCTCCATCGCGCTCACCACCTCCGCCACCGTGGACGCTTCGACCTCGAGCTCCTCCCCCTCCAACTTGGGGAAGAACTGAAAGAGGTGCTTGGTGAGCTCGACCCGAACCACGGCGGCGATCCTTGAACGCGAAGTGCCGGCACTGCAACATCCCACGCGTGATACCTGGCAGCCCCCGAGCGCGCCTGCGCGCGCTGATGGTGCAAAGGCTCCTCGACGACGCGACCGCGGTCCTCGAGGACGCGGGTATCGCCTCGATGGCGCTCAAAGGGGCCCATTTCCAGCGCTGGGTCTACGACGACCCCTCGCTTCGGGTGTGCGGGGACCTGGATTTGTTGGTCCTCGACCATCCCGCGGCGGCCCGAGCCCTCGAAGCCCTGGGCTTCGTGGAAGAAAAGCCGCTTCGCCACGCCTCTACCCTCCTCTCCCCCCGATACCCCATCGCCCTCGACCTGCACCGCGGCCTCGGGAGCTACGGGCTCTATCGCCTCGAGCCGCGAGGCATCTTCGAACGCAGCGCGCCCATCGAAGGCACGCGACACGCGCGCCGGATCCACGACCTCGACGCCTTCGCGCACGCCGTCGGCCACTTCGCCTCGAGCCGCTTCGACGCGCGCTTCGACACGGTGCTCGGCGACGTCGACGCCCTCGCGGCGCGCGACGACTTCGACCCCGCGGCCCTCGCCGAGCACCTGGCGCTCACCGGGACCCAGCGCGCTGCGTTGCACACGCTCCTGATCTTCGAGTCGCGCATCGGTGAACCGCTGACAGCGCTTCTCCGGATCCTCGCGCGCGACCGCGTCGGCCTCGCCCTCGCGCGCGTCACTTCGAGGATCGTCCCGCTCGAGTTCGAGACGAAACGCACCGCGCTCCTCGCCCACGTCCTCGACGGCGATCTCGGTCACGGCGCGAGGACGGCGGCGCGACACGCGGTCGGGGGCCTGAAGAACGCGCTGCGGGAGCGCCGCGCACGCACCCGCGAAGCCTGAGCGCGCTCAGATCCCGCGGATCTTTCGGACGATCTCCTGCTCGATCGTCGAGGGAACCGGCTGGTATTCCTTGAACTGCATGGTGTAGGTGGCGCGGCCCTGGGTCTTGGAGCGGACGTCGGTGGCGTAGCCGAACATGGTGGCGAGGGGGACTTCGGCGTCCACCACCTTCAGGTTCGAGCGTTGCGACATACCGGTGACGTTGCCGCGTCGCGCGTTGAGGTCGCCGATGACGTCGCCCATGAACTCTTCGGGAGTGACCACCTCGACGTCCATCACCGGCTCGAGGAGATGGATGCCCGCCTTCTTCGCGCCTTCCTGGAACGCCATCGACGCGGCGACCTCGAACGCCGGGCCGGAGGAGTCCACCTGATGGAAGGAGCCGTCGTAGAGCTTGGCTTTGATGTCGATCACCGGATAGCCCGCGAGGACGCCGCGGCCCATCGCGTCGCGAATGCCCTTCTCCACCGAAGGGATGAACTCCTTGGGGATGACACCACCGGTGATGCCGTTTTCGAAGACGTAGCCCGCGCCGGGCTCCGAGGGCCCGAGCTCGATCCACACGTGGCCGTACATGCCGTGGCCACCAGACTGCTTCACGTACTTACCCTCGACCTTCACGGTGTCGGTGATCGACTCGCGATAGGCGACCTGGGGCTTGCCGACGTTCGCCTCGACTTTGAACTCGCGCTTGAGGCGGTCGACGATGATCTCGAGGTGGAGCTCGCCCATCCCGCTGATGATGGTCTGGCCCGTCTCCTCGTCGGTGTGCGCGTTGAAGGACGGATCCTCGAGGGCGAGCTTGGCCAGCGCCTCGCCCAGCTTCTGCTGGTCGGCCTGGGTCTTCGGCTCGATGGCGACCGAGATGACCGGATCGGGGAACTCCATCCGCTCGAGCACGATCGGATGCTTGATGTCGCACAGCGTATCACCGGTGCGCGCGTTCTTGAGACCGACCGCGGCGGCGATGTTGCCCGTCTCGATCGTCTTGATCTCCTCGCGCTTGTCGGCGTGCATCTGCAGGATGCGCCCGATGCGCTCTTTCTTGCCCGTGCTCGGGTTCAGAACGGCGGTGCCGGCGTCGAGCACGCCGGAGTAGACGCGGAAGAACGTGAGGTTGCCGACGAAGGGGTCGTTCAGGATCTTGAAGGCCAGGGCGGCGAAGGGCTCGTCGTCGCTGGGTTTGCGCTCGAGGATCTTCTCCGGGTCGTCGGGGTCGGTTCCCTTCATGGGCGGCACGTCGATGGGAGACGGCATGTACTGCACGACCGCATCGAGGAGCTGCTGGACGCCCTTGTTCTTGAAGGCCGAGCCGCAAAGCACCGGCACGAGCTTGTGCTGGAGCGTTCCTTTGCGGAGCGCGAGGATGATCTCCTCGCTCGTAAAGGCGGTGTCGCCTTCGAGGTAGCGAGCCATGAGGTCGTCGTCCACCTCGGCCACGGCCTCGAGCAGTCGCTCCCGACGCTCGTTCGCCTCGTCGAGGAGATTGGCGGGGATGTCGATCTCGTCCCACTCCGAGCCGAGGTTGTCGTCGTGGAAGCGCAGCGCTTTCATCGTGATCAGGTCCACGACGCCATGGTGCTCGTCCTCGGTGCCGAGGGGGATCTGCACCGGTACCGCGTTGGCGCCGAGGCGCTCGTGGATGGTCTCGACGGCGCGGGTGAAGTTCGCGCCGGCGCGGTCCATCTTGTTCACGAAGCAGATGCGCGGCACGCGGTAGCGGTCCGCCTGACGCCAGACCGTCTCGGACTGCGGCTCGACTCCCGCGACACCGTCGAACACCGCGACGGCACCGTCGAGCACCTTGAGCGAGCGCTCGACCTCGATGGTGAAGTCCACGTGCCCCGGGGTGTCGATGATGTTGATGCGGTAGCGGTCGCTCTTGAAGGGACCGTGCGCCGGCTGCCAGCTGCAGGTGGTGGCGGCGCTGGTGATGGTGATGCCGCGCTCCTGCTCCTGCGCCATGTAGTCCATGGTCGCGGCGCCGTCGTGGACCTCGCCGATTTTGTAGTTGATCCCGGTGTAGTAGAGGATGCGCTCGGTGGTCGTCGTCTTACCGGCGTCGATATGCGCCATGATCCCGATGTTCCGGGTTCGCTCGAGGGGATATTCGCGGGCCACTTTTGCTTCCTCGTTCCTCTACTTCGGAGGTCGGAAATCTGCGGACGATCCCCCCGCTGTGTCAATGGTACAAAGGGATCATGGGGGGGAATCGTTTGGTTTGGTGCGCTTGCGCCCTGTTGCTGCTGTCGGGCGGCTGCGGGGAATCACACCCTCCGGATGGGGCGGACGCGAGCGTCTCGTCGGACGCAATGGTCCTGGTGGATACGCGGCCGGCCGCCGACTCGGCGGTGGCGCCGGACGAAGGGGTCGACGGGACGATCGTCGGTGAGGCGCGCTTGACCGCGTCGCCGACGAGCTACGACTTCGGAACCGTCGAAATCGGAACGAGCCGGACCCAGGCGTTCACCGTGGAGAACACAGGAAGCGCGCCGAGCCTTCCGCTGATGGTCATGCTCGAGGGCACGGATGCGATGCAATTCCGGATTGCGAGCGACGGGTGCGCCGATGGCCTCGAAGCTGGCGCGGCGTGCGCGATCGAGGTCGCCTATGAGCCGACGTCGGGCGGCCCACACACAGCTCAGCTAGTCGTAGACGACGGAAGCGCAGTCATCACCATCGCCCTCGTCGGCACGGCGAGCATCTGTGAAGCCCCTTCTCTCGTACCAGGCTCACAGGACTTCGGCGTAGTTGGAGACGGTGCAACGAGCGCGCCCGTGACTTTCACGTTGACGAACATCGGATGTTTCACGACTGGGCCGTTCGAAACTTCGTTCGGAGGACCCGACGCCACCGAGTTCATGATCCTCGCCAACTCGTGCCGGATGCCGGTCCTCCCGGGCTCGAGCTGCACCATCGTCGTCGTCTTTTCGCCCAGCACGGTCGGCGCCAAGTCCGCGACGCTCGACGTCACCGATGGAACGTTTTCGGCGTCGTCCTCCTTGTCCGGAACCGCCGCGTACGTGGATTGCGGCATCATCACGCCCTCGACCTACGACTTCGGCTCGATCCCCGTCGGCATGGCGAGCGCGGAGACGACATTCACCATCCTCAATGTCGGCGGCTCCGCGACGAGCCCTTTCACCGTCGCCATGGCGGGCGCGAATGCCGGAGACTTCCTCATCACCTCCGACGCATGCACCGGGACGAGCGTCGCGCCCGGTGATTCGTGCACGATCACCGTCGTCTTCAGTCCCAGCGCCACCGGCGCGCGCTCCGCCACGCTTCGCGCGACCGCCGACTGCCCCGTGACGGCCTCGCTGAGCGGCATGGGAACCTGACCCTCACTCCAGCGTCACCGGCACTGGCCGCGCCGGGGCGCTCGGCGCGCGCACGCCGCGGCGGAGCTCGGCGGAGAGCGGGTACTCGCTCGGGTCGAGGCGGTTCAGCTCGTGCTCGCAGCGCTGGCTGCGCTCGTCGAAGAAGCGCAGGCGGGTGGCGATGCCGAGGCAGAGGGCGAAGCGCTCGACGGCGGGCTCGCTGAATCGGCGGCGCTGGCGCTCGAGCTCGTCGACGTACTCGGCGTAGAGGTCCGGGTCGCGCGCGATGGCGGGCGGGACCGGGGCGTCGCCGAAGGCGTCGGCGAAGCGGGCGTACATCTCGCCCACGCGCGCAGCGGAGGCGATGGTCCAGCGCGGGTCGTCGTAGTGGGCGACGCGCTCGAAGGCCGCCTCGGCCTGCGCGAGGTTCACGAGCTGCGCCTCGAGCCAGGGGCGGAAAGAGCGCTCCACCCACGTCTCGACGCGGCCGCGGCGATAGCGCGGAAGGGGCGTGTCGCGAAAGCGCTCGTAGAGCGCGTCGGCCTCGCCGAAGGCCGCCTCGGCGACGGCCTGCCGCGCTTCGCGCACCTCGCGAGGACGCTCGGCCTCGGGGAGCGCCTCGATCGCGGGGGCGAGCCGCTCCCATGCTTCGATCGCTGAAGAGAACGCGAGCCCCGCGCGCTGCGCGTCTCCCATCCGCCGCTCGGCGCGCCCGATGGCGACGTGGGCCTCGATGATCCGCGCCGGCGAAGCCGCGGCGGCGTGACGCGAGAGCCAGCGCCGATAGTGCTCGACCACGGCGCGGTGCTCGTCGCGCACCTCGTAGATGGTGCCGATGGCGAAGGCCACCTGCGCGGCGCGCTCTGGGTCGTCCTCAGCGAGGCGCTGCTCGAAGAAGCGGGCCGCGGCGATCGCCTTTTCGTCGTCGCCGAGGCCGAGCCGGAAGAAGACGGCGTTGGCGAGCGCGTCCGCTGCGCCCTCGGCGTTCGGCGTTCGGCGGACGAAGGCTTCGTAGTGGTCGGCGGCGCGTTCGTAGATGGCGATGGCGTGGTAGGCCTCGCCGAGGCGGCGGTGTGCGTCGGCGACGTGCTCGCTCTCGGGGTGCTCTTCGACCAGCGCTTCGAGGGCGGCGATGGCGCGGCCCACCAGGTCCGCCGCCTGCGCGTGGATCGCCAGGTTCAACAGGATCTCGTCGCGATGCGCGCACGCCGGCATGCGTCCCGCGAGGCCGTGATAGAGCTCGGCGGCGCGGGCGTGATCGCCGGCGCGGCCCATCTCCTCGGCCCGGTACCGCACGACGTCGCAGCCCAGGGGCGGGATCAGCGCGCAGAGGCTGGCGTTCGCGGCGGCGTCTTCCTGATTTCCGCAGTACGCGCGGTGGTACGGCCGAAGCGCGGAGGCGATGACGCTCACGCACGCCCCCTTTCTCCCCTCGTCGCGCGCGCCGATCTCGTTCAACGCATCGAGGTGCAGGTTCGCTGCAAACTGACCCACATCCGACTCGGGAAAGCGCCGCGCGACCTCGCCGAAGCGCACGGCGGCCTCCTCGAGCTGGCCCGCGTCGAGAAAGACGCGGGCCTCGCGGTAGATCACCGTCGCCAGATCGTCGGCGTCGGGGATGGCGCATCGGTAGCGCCGAAACGCCGCGACCATGTCGCGCTCGGTCGGCGTGAGCTCGCGCGCTTCCGTCAGCCCCTCGGGGACCGGACGCGCCGCCAGTAAACGGTCGAAGCAGTGCACCGCGCCCCGCGCCGCCTGCCCCTCGAGCTCCGCGCCAGCGCTTTCGCTCTCGACCACCTCGCTGAACGCCTCGCCACAGGCCTGCCACTGCTCCATCTCGAAGAGCAGCTCCGCCTGGTAGTAGCGCATCGAGGCACGCGTCGGCCGGTCTCGCGGATCGAAGCGCGGCATCGGAAGCGCGTCGAGATCATCGATCGATTCGAGCACGCCGTAGAGCTGCGCGGCAGCGCGCATCGTGTCGCGCGATCGCGTGCCGGGTATCTCGCCGACGCCGACGGCTTCCCGATGCCACGCCACCGCCAGCTCCGCCGCACTCGCCGCCGCGAGCGCACGACACTCTCGATCGTGACGCTGCTCGGCGAGGTCGGCGAGGCGCTGCACCTCGCGCACCTGGTCCGCTTTGGGGCGCGTGGCGATCACGGCACGGAGCACACGTTCCTGATAGGCGCAGACATCGTCGGACGTCGGACGTTCGCGGATCAGCTGGTGATGAAGCACCAGCGACTCGGCCCACCTTCCTTCGTCGTGATAGAGGAGCGCGAGGTCCTCGAGCATGGCGAGCGCACGCGCTTCGCTATCGGCGAATCTCCGAAAGAAGGCGAGCGCGCGCTGGGGCGATCCGACCGCCGCGTAGGGCACGATCAGATCGCGCGCGGCTTCGTTCGCGAGCGGCTCGGCGAGCGTCTGATCGGGATGTGCCCGCGCCGCCTCGATGGCGCGGATGAAGGAGTCGAGCGCCTCGCGATGGGCGTCCGCGACGCGCGCCGCCCATCCGCGCCGATGCAGGGCGAAGACGTAGAGCGGGTTTCGCTCCGGCCCGAAGGCGAGCGCGCGATCGAAGAGCTCCAGGGCCGTGCGCCCATCGCCGGCCTCGAGCGCGCCCTCGCCCAGCCCGACCCACGCGTAGGGAACGAGCGGGCTCCCCGGATGACGGCGGACGAGCTCCCGCCACACCGTGGCCGCGCGCGCGGCGTCGCCCGACTCCGAGAGCAGAAGCGCGAAGGAGTGGAGCGAGTGATCCTCGTTCGCATGTCCGCGGTGCTCCGAGATGAGCCGTGCCCACGCCTGCATCGCCGTCGTCCGGTGCTCGGCACGCCGCGCCTCGTCCTGACGCTGCTGTCGCCGTAGGCGCGCGAGCGCCTGTCGCCGTCCGCTCTGGCGCGCGCGGTGCAGCGCTTCGAGGCGCGCGTTGATCCGCGCGTCCGCCCGCCGCGCCGCTTCCATCGCTGTCTCCGCGAGGCGCGAGAGCATCAGCGGGCGGCGAACGTCCGCTCGGTCCACGTTTTCGACCAGGCGCGATAGGACGGCCAGTTCGCGCGCGAGCGCGCGATCCACCTCGTTCGAACGCGGAGAGTCCGCGATCGTCCAGATGTTCCGTCTCGGGCGGCGCGTCGGGGCGGCGATGGCGGCTGTCGCTCGCGCGCACGCGTGCGGTGGGGACCGCGTCTCCGCGCTCGCGCGCGACACCTCCCGCCGGACAGACGTCGAAGGTGGTGCCCGCGAGGCAGACGTCGCCCTGGGCGCTGACGGGGGCAGAGAGGAAGACGAGCGACGCGACGCTCGTGAGTACGAGGGCGGGAAGACGGACGGGCATCGGCACCTCCACACGGATGGTGGGTGGACGAAGGTCGGGCCGAGCGCACCCGCGCGCCTCCGCATCGTCGAGGCGGGTGGCGAGCTCTCCCGGGCTCCCCTCAGTGACCCCGGAGCGCGCGACGCCTTGGGCACGTCGTCGCGTTTCTGTACATTGGGCTCCTATGGCCTCCATCGTCTTCCCGCTCCCCGACCACGACTTCGACGTCACGGAGTGCGCGGTGCCGTGGAAGCTCCTCACCGACGCCGGTCACGACGTCGTCTTCGCCACCGAGAACGGCGCGGCGCCCGAAGCGGACCCGCTCCTCATCAGCGGCGTGGTCTTCGGCCAGCTCGGCGCGGACCCCGAGCCCCTCGCCTTCTATCGCGAGATGATCGAGAGCGACGCGTGCAAGACGCCGATTCGCTGGGCGGACATCGACGTCGACGTCGCCGACGCGCTCTGGCTCACCGGCGGCCACGCGCCTGGGATGAAGCAGTACCTCGAAGCCGAGGTGCTCCGGGAAAAGGTGCGTGCCTTCTTCGACGCCGAAAAGCCCGTCGCCGCCATCTGCCACGGCGTGCTCGTCCTCGCCCGCACCCTCGGCTCGGACGGACGTCCGGTGCTCTCGGGCCATCGCACCACCTGCCTGCCGAAATACATGGAGCGCATCGCCTACTACGCGACCGCGTGGAAGGTCGGCCGCTACTTTCGGACCTATCCAGCGTACGTCGAGGACGAGGTGCGCGGCGCGCTCGGAGACGAGGGCGCCTTCGAGCGCGGGCCCACCCACCTCTTCAGCCGCGGCACCCGCGACGACGACCACGCCGCCTTCGTCGTCGAGGACGATCAGCTCCTCACCGCGCGCTGGCCCGGCGACGCATACCTGCTCGCCAAACGCTTGCTGGCGCGCCTCGACTGACCCGGGGGCGATGGACCGCGAGTGCGATACTCTCGCGGCCGACATGACCGCCGACCCCCCGCTTCTCGAAGGCGGCTGCACGTGCCGCCGCATCCGCTACCGCCTGAGCTCACCGCCGCTCTTCGTGCACTGCTGTCACTGCCGCTGGTGCCAGCGCGAGACGGGGAGCGCATTCGCCCTCAACGCCCTCATCGAGACCGACCGCGTCGACGTGCTGGCCGGCGAGGTCGACTACGTGCAGACGCCTTCCGCCGATCCGGGCGTCCTTCCTCCGAACATCCACATCTGGACGATGTCGAAGCAGCCATGGGTGATCCTCCCCGACGACGTCCCGGTGATGGAGGAGTACTACCGCGCATCCGAGCACTGGCCCGCCGAAAGCCTCTCCCGGAAGGACGCACTGAGGGCGGAAACGCAAGAGGGTTAGGACCTTGGAGGTTCTTCTCGGACTCGCCGCCGTCACGGCACCTGCCGCGGTCGCGGTGCTCCTCGGCCTGCTCGGCTTGAGCTTCCCCCTCGCTTGGTTGGGCGCCGCGCTCGTCGGCGGCGCGCTCGGTTGGGCCTGGTGGCGTCGCGATCGACAGACGATGCGGTGGATCATCGCGCTGCTCGCGAGTGTTCTTTCGCCGTTGCTGCTACTCGGCTTCGCCGTGGACGCGATCCATGTGGCCTCGAGCTGGTATCCGACGGTCACGTTGGGCGGGCTCGTTCCGTCGAGCGAGGTCGTCGCCGTCGATGACGGAGTGGTCCGGACCGAGCTCGAGGGGGTCGACCTGGCGGAAGATCGCCCCGTCTCGGACAACGGCCTTTCGCGGGACTATGTCGCCGCGCCCCTGGTAGACGATGGCTGGACGCGCACCGAAGCTGCCCCCACCTGGGTTCGGTGCGAGGGCGAACCGGGCGCGTGCCGCGAACTGTTTCGGCATCGTCCGCTCGTCGGCACAGTGTGGTCCACGCCACGCGACCACGAGCTCGCGGTCGCCCACGCCATCGCCCAGCACCACATCGACGCCCCAGGAGAGTTGCTGGTGCTCCAGACGCACGCCGAAGCCACGCTCGACGCGTGGGCGACCTTGATCGCCTTCGCGTTGGCCCTCGTGATGCTCAACGTCGCCGCCGTCCGGCGGGGGAGATCGTGATCGTGCCGGTTCGCTAGCGGTCGGGCGGCGACCTTTGCGGCGCTCCCGCCAAAGGAAAGATAGACTCTACCTGTGAAACGTCTCCTGGTGGGTGGTGCCCTCGCCGTGCTTTCTGTCACCGGTTGCGGCGATGACAGCGGCGGCGCGCTCGATGCCGCCATGGACGCTCCGCTCGACACCATGGGTGACGCGGCGGGCGATGGAGGAACCGGTGCCCTCGAGTGGACCCCTTGCGGAGACGGGCGCGCCGAGTGCGCGAGCCTCGTGGTGCCGATCGACCACGAGGCGCCGGATGGGGACACGCTCACCCTGCCGTTGGTCCGCCTCCCGGCGCTCTCGCCCTCTCAGCGAATCGGCGTCCTCTTCTATGCCCCGGGCGGACCTGGGTCCTCGGGCGTCACCGATGTGAGCGAGCTTCCCACCCGCCTGTTCCCGGGGATGGGCGAGGTGTTCCGTCGTTTCGACGTCGTCGGGATGGACATGCGTGGAACCGCGGGCAGCGATCCAGCGATCCACTGTGTCGATCCCCTCACCCTCGCGCGCTTCAGCGCGGACCTCGAGTCGGCTGCCGACGACATGGCGGTCTCGGCTCTCCTGAGCTCCGCCATCGCGGGCTGTGCCTCGATGACGGGCGATCTCTCGCACTTTGGCACCGCGGATTCGGCGCGGGACATCGATGTACTGCGCGAGGCGCTCGGCGAAGAGCAGCTCTCGATCGTCGGCGAGTCCTACGGCACCTGGACCACCACCGCCTATGCGACCCTGTTCCCGAGCCGGGTGCGCGCCGCAGTGCTGGCGTCGGCGATGCCGGCCACCCACGACCTCTTCGAGCGGCGGATCGATCAAGCCCGTGGCGCCGAGGCCGCTCTGAGTGGCTTCTTCGATTGGTGCGACGCGAACGCCGCTTGCGCGTTCCGCCCCACGATGGGCACGACGCGCGAGGCCTTCGATGCACTCGTCTCGAACATCCGAGTGGCGCCGCTCGAATCCCCTTCGGGGACCGGCACCCTCGATCGTCCCGCGTTGGAGCTCTGGGTCTCGCAGTTCTTCAAGACGCCCAACTACCTCGACATGGCCACGGCCCTCGCCGCGGCGGCGAGCGGCAATCCCAATCCACTGCTCACCCAGCTCGCCAGCATCGAAGCGCGCGTCTTCAGTTACGCCGAGTCCCTCCTGGTGATCACCAGCCTCGACACCACCCATGCCCCTGGCGCCACCTTCGCCGATTGGCGCACGGCGCGAGCGGCGGCCGTCGCCGACCTGCCCTCCTACGGCCCGCTCTTCGGTGAGCGCGATCAGCAGGTGCTCTTCGCCCTCGCCTTCGACGTCGAGCCGGCCGAGCGCTTCGCAGCCGAAGCAATCCCAGACGCCCCGCCTTTCTACATGGTGGCCAACGATCTCGACCCTGCCACCCCGGAGGAGGGCTCGCTGACGCTTCGGTCGACCCTCGACAACGACACCATTCTCCTCGAGACCCACATCGCCGGCCATCTCTCCCTACAGTTGCCGTGCGCGCTGAGCCGGACCCAGGCGTACCTCCTCGACCCCGCCGCCGTGGCGGCGGGACCCGCGATGGATTCGTGCCCCGCGATCGTGTCCGACGAGACCGTGATCGGCACGGTGAGCGCGGCCTTCAGCTGGTCGCGCGACGACAATCGCAACGGCGAGTCGGTGCTCGGCGATCTCGTCGCCGACGTGGTGCGGGCGTCGGCGACGACACAGATCGGCATCGTGAACGGCGGGGGAATCCGCAACGGGATCCCCGCCTCTTCGGTTCTTCCCGCGGACACGGCGCTGAGGCGTCCAGATGCCGGCTATGCCGCGGGGCCGCCCTACGACGTCGTCGTCGAGGACGCACGGGCGATGTTCCCCTTCGGCAATCGCATCGTGAGCTTCATGATCACCGGCGAAGAGCTCTGGGATCTTCTCGAGCACGGCCTGTCCACCTACGACGGATCCACCGGCCAGGGCGAGTTCTTCCAGGTGTCCGGCATCTCGATCACCTTCGATCCGTCGGCCGCGGCGGGGGCGCGCGTCCAGACCCTCGCCCTCGAAGGGGGCGAGACGATCCCGAACGACGCGAGCGCCAGCTACAGCATCGCGATCCCGGACTACGTCTGGTACGGCGGCAACGGCTATGAAGCATTCGTGGCGGGGGGCGCAGAGGCACCCACTGCCGGTGACACCATCGACGACGCGTTCATCGAGTATTTCCAAGACGAGAGCCTCACCCCTGCGACGGACATCGACCCACCTTCGCTGGGTCGCATCGTCGCGCTCTGACCTCGTCGCTTCGCGCACGGAGACGATGCCCGCGCCGGCGCCATGCTCGGGTGGATCGAGGGGATCTGTGGCTTCGCCACCTGCATTAGAGGCCCATCATGGACCGCGTCGTTCGCACCACGAATTCCGTGACTCCGTCCCCCGCCGGCGCCCGGCGCACCGTCCCGCGCCTCCCCGACGCCGCGATCATCGCCTCGATGGTGCCGGCGACGCGCTCCTCGGTGATCTCTCGATACCGTTCGTCCACGCCGAGAAGCCTCACCTGGATCACGATGTCCGAGCCGCGGTCCTCGACCGCGTACTCGCCGAGCCCCTTGGTGACCTGCTCCCACAGATGCGGAAGCTGGCGCACCGACTCCGCGGCATCCCCCGGACGCACCCAGTTCTTGTAGACCGTGCGCAGGAGCTCCTTGTAACCCTCGCGGGAGGACGCGCGCGCGAAATCGCCGAAGAGCGTCTCCGCCGCCAGGAGGAGCTCGGCCCACACCTCGAACGGCCAGGTCGACGACGGAAGGAAGTGCAGGTTCGCCGGGAGCTGCTCGCGAACGCGCGGTGGGAGCGCTTCGACCACGCGAGCGACGCCCGCCTCGCCGTAGCGCTTGCGTACGCGCTCGAATCGTCATGCTCACGGAGCTGCCTTTGACCTCAGAAACCGCCATCGCCCTTCGTGATGGTATCGAATCTCCCCGGTCGATGGCCGTGGCATCGCCCTCGCTGACGAGTGGCCCTCGAACGCGGCCGCAGAAGAGGCGCGAGACGCGGCCTGCAGACGCCCATCACCGTCTTCATGCGGGGACGCGTCGACTTCGTGGCCCAGACTCTGCTACCAACATCCCATGCGGACACTCCCCTTCACCCTCGTAGTGCTCGCTGTCGCATGGGCTCCAGGCGCGGCGCTGGCGCAGCCGATGCTCGTCGTGCTCGAGCCGGCTGCGGATAGCGACGAGCTCGTGGACGACGCTGTGGGCGCCGGCGAAGCGCTGCACGCAGGGGCCCGCGCGGTCGAGGACTTCCGCTTCGTCGACGTCGGGGTGAGCCAGGAGGCCGCCCTCGAGCTCGTGAACTGCTCGCGGGCATCCATGGCTTGCCTGCGCGCAGTCGCGGAATCCTTCGACGCGCACGCGCTCGTCACGGGGAACGTGGTCATCTCCGACGGGGCGCCCGCGATCGTCCTTCGTTCGATCGTCGACTCGGAGCCCGGTCGTTCGGAGATCATGGAGCTCCCCCTCGATCCCGAGGCCGTCGCCGACTGGCTCGCCTTCGAGCTCTCCTCCCCTCCCGAAGTGGCAGCGGACTCCCGCCACGCGTGGAAGAACCCGCTCGGGGTCAGCCTCCTCGCCGCCGCGAGCGGGCTCCTCACCACCACGCTCGGGCTCTCCGTCTGGAGGGGCAACCTGAACGACGACGAGTTCTTCTCCTATCGCGAGCAGGTCGGGGCGGGCCTCACGGCGATGGGGGCTTCCTCCGCGGAGGTCGTCAACGCCGACGTCTGTCAGTACGCCAGCGCCGGCGAGTCTTTCGGCGGTGGCGATGCGCTTCTCTCCCACGCCCAGTCGGTGTGCGGGCAGGCCCGCGCCCTGGGCGTGGCGCAGCTCGTCACCCTGGGCCTCGGCCTCGCCGCGGGGGTCGCCGGCGCCGTGACCCTGATCGCCGTTTCGGACAGCGACGACGATGACGACGACGACGTGAGCGTGGCCTTCGACGTCACACCCACCGACGCGCGCGTGAACGCCCGCCTCGCGTTCTGATCTCGGGCGCCGCGTCAGTAAGGCCGATACTGCGCTTCCGACTGAAGAGCCTGTGGGTCTCCGTCGCGGTGATGGTAGTGCGCAGGTGGGCGCGGCCGCCCCGCCGATGTCGAGGGTCGTGACTCCGTCGCAAGCACGTGTCGCCACTCGTCGGATTCCTTCGACGCGCGGCCCTATGGCCCGCACCGCGACTCGCACGAAATCACTCCGTTGAACTCCACGCAGACATCGGGGTATCGGCAATCGTCGGTGCCACACGCACAGTAGTCGGGCGCGCCCGCATTGGTGTGAACGCAGTAATCGGCGCTGTGGCACTGCCACTCGAAACAAATGTAGTGAAGCGTCCCCGCGGTGGAGATGGGCGCGTAGTGCGCGAGGCAATCTTCGTCGGTGTGGCATTCGAAGTAGCCCGAGAGATAGCCGGTGTCGGTGGGGCACGCAGCGTCGGAGGGCGAAGTGATTTCTCGATCCGAAGAAGGGATCTTGTCCGCGTGCTCCCCGCATCCGATTGCGCACGCAAGGATGCACAACCAGGTCAGGCCGCGCGCCATGGCCAAGTCTAGCGTCAAGGGTCGCCTCTTCGGGCCCGCGCGGCGGAGTCGGGCCGCCGCTCCCGCCGGATCAGCGGCATCGCCACTCGAACGATCTCCGTGGCGCGGCTTCGAAACCGCTCACGCGTCGCCATGCGTTTCATCCGCCGACAGGTGTCCCCCCAACGGGGTGACAGACTCGATGCTGCGCTACGCCGATGTCCGAAAGCCCGCGCCCGACCGGCGCCGAGACGACGAGGCCCTGGCCACCCGATGTGGGCCTCGAGCATGGCCGGCTCGCTGATCCGGGATCAAGGCATCGGCTCCAGCCGTATCTCCATGGGTGTTCGCACGCTGCGGTCGGAGAAGGGGACCTCGTAGGTGTTGCCCCAGCAGCAACGACGGGATCGTCGGGTCGGTCTTCGTCCGCGAGGCGCTCCGGCCCCACGCGCCGGTGCCGGTCCCTCAGACCTTCGACCCCCCGCTGCAGTTTCGTTTCGACGTCACGCCCTGAACCTCGGGGTGGCCTTGGGCGGCTCACTCCTCGCCCGGGTCGCGATGGAAGTCGTCGGGTAGATCCAGGAGCGTCGCGATGTCGGGGCGTCCTTTGGCGCGCCAGCCGGAAGTGACATGGCGTTCCACGGCTTCGACAGTGTCCATGCCCGCGAGCGTCTCCTCGATCTTCGCCACCATCTCGGTGAGGCGGGCCGCCTGCGACTCGATCTCCTTGGCGCGCGCGAGCAGACGGATCCGGTAGCGGGCTTGGAGCAGGCAGAGCCGCACCTCCTCGGTCCAGGTGCCGACGAGTGGATTCGAGAAGGTGTGTACGTGGCGCGCCCAGTGGAAGCCGCGGTGCCTCGAGAGGTCGCTCTGCTTTTCGTGCCGGAGCACCGCGAGGGCCATCTCGGCGCTGTTCATGAAGTCGCCTTCGCAGCGCGCCCACATCTCTTCGCCCATCATCTCCGCGTCGCCCGCATAAGCGCCGAAGCGCCACGCGTCGACGAGCCCTTCCTTCTGCGCGCCCTCGAGGCGCCGCTCGAGCCACGCCTCGTGCTCGCTTCGGTGCGCGGAATCCGTCCACCGGAGCCGCACCCAGAGATCGGGCTCCCAGAAGAAGTGCCACGCCGCGAGCGCCGGCCGGAGCTCGTCCACCAGCGGCGCCACCGTCTCGAGCAGCAAGAGCTCGTCCGGAGAGGTCTTCGTTTCGATGATGACTTCGGTCCAGGGCATGAGCTCGATGCTACCGCGCCGCCTCGCACGTGCGGCGACGCGCTCGCGGATCCGTGCGTCGAACCGCGTCTCGAGTAGCGGAGGCTGCGCCGATCGATCTGCGGGAATAGACCGAAGCAGGGCGCCCCGCGGGCTGCGCGTTCACGCAATGCTTGCTCGGGCCGGCCCCAGGGACTCCGAAGTGACGCGGTGTGCGCGTTGGTACGAGAGCTGCTCTGCGTTCACCACGAAAGGAGTCACCAGATGACGAACTCTACTTTTTGGGGAGCGCTGATGATCGCATCCGTCCTCGCCGGCTGCATGGGCGAGGTCTCGAGCCCGACGAACGGCGCCATGACGATCGACCGGCGCGCGTCGGGCGAGAGCCACGCGGCGTTGGTGGGCGAAGACCCATGCGACCTCACCGGTCTGTACGTGTGCACCGCGGAGTACGAGGACGCGATGTACGAGTGTGGGTACGACGGATGCATCGAGATGGGCGCCGATCCGATCACCGCCCAGGAGTGCGGCGACAGCTACCGCCGCTCGGCCGAGAACGACTGCGGCTACGTGGCGGACGAGCGCTATCTCTGGTGTACGGGAGCGGTCGATCCGTCGACGATCTCGGCGTGTTGGCAGCCCGGTGGTGCCTGCTGCTGCGACGAGTTCCCCGAGACCTGCGGGGACGACGACGTCTCGGACGGTCCGACCACGAGCGGCGGCGGGGGCGGTGACTACGACCAGCAGCCGGATGCCCCGCCGAGCTGCACCTGGTGCAGCTGCATCGGCGACTACACCGAGTGGAGCGGTGAGGTCTGCGGCTCGGACACCACGGAGCTCGTCCAGGACTGCTGGAACAGCTGCTGGTGACGCGTCGGACGAAAAAACCCCGCCCGATGTCTCGGACGGGGTTCGTCAGCGCGACGGCTCGAATCTCACCAACGATAGTGCGCGAAGGCCTTGTTGGCGTCGGCCATCTTGTGCACGTCCTCGCGCTTCTTCACGGCGGAGCCGCGACCCTGCGAGGCGTCGATCATCTCGGCGGCGAGACGCTCGGTCATGGTCTTCTCGCCACGGCCGCGGGCGTACTGCGTGAGCCAGCGCATCGCGAGCGCCATGCGGCGGTCGGGGCGAACCTCGACCGGAACCTGATAGGTCGCACCACCGACGCGACGGCTCTTCACCTCGACGCGGGGCTTGACGCTCTCGAGCGCCTTCTTGAAGACCTCGATGGGCTCTTCTTTGTAGCGCTCCTGGATGATGTCGAACGCGCCGTAGATGATCTTCTCGGCGGTGGACTTCTTGCCGCCGATCATCAGCACGTTGATGAACTTGGCGACGCTCTTGTCCCGGAACTTCGGGTCCGGGAGGATCTTGCGCTTCGGGACTTCTCTACGACGCGGCATGGCTAAGCTCTTCTCTTCAGCTCTTGGGGCGCTTCACGCCGTACTTCGAGCGGCGCTGAGTGCGGTTGGCCTTGTTGGTGTTCGAGGGACCGCCGGCGCCGGTGGCGTCGAGGGTGCCGCGAACGACGTGGTAGCGGACGCCGGGAAGATCCTTCACTCGGCCGCCGCGGATGAGCACCACGGAGTGCTCCTGGAGGTTGTGACCCTCGCCGGGGATGTAGGTCGTGACCTCGATGCCGTTGGAGAGGCGAACGCGGGCGACCTTGCGGAGCGCGGAGTTCGGCTTCTTCGGGGTGGTGGTGTAAACGCGGGTGCAAACACCACGCTTCTGGGGGCACTTCTGCAGCGCAGGTGAGTCCGTCTTGGACTTGATTCTGCCTGCGGCCCTTACGAACCAGCTGGTTGATAGTCGGCATTCTCTAATAATCTCGCGATGAACAGGGGCACTCCGGCCCACCCCGGCGTTTGGGGAGCGGGAAGATTGCCCAAGGTCCGGGGGGTGTCAAGGCGGATCAGGGTGGATTCTGCGCCCGACCCCCGAATTCGTTTCAGAAGGTGACGCGGAGCGAAGCGCCGGTGGGGCCGATGGAGACGTCGAGCTCGGGGGACAGGGCTTCGGGGAGCAGGTCCTCGGGGATCTCCCGTCGCTCGGTCTTCGACTCGTAGGGCACGAAGTTGAGCTGGGCCTCGATGATGCCGATCAGCGCCATGAGGGCGAAAGTGCCAGTGGTCACCCAGTTGGTGATGCGCCACGCCCGCTCGTCTCCTTCGAAGGCCGCCTGGGCGCGGCGGCGGTCGTCCGGGGTCGAGCCCACGTCGTAAGCGGCGGGGTCGAGGCTGGTGTGGATGCCGAGGGACAACAGGCTCCCAGCGAGAGAGAGCCCTTCGGACGCGAGAAAGAAGTAGCCGAGGCCCGTCTTTCCGTTCTGAAACTGCCCCGCGCCGAAGGGGATGGCGGCGACGAAGCGGCTGTTCTCCTCGCGCACTTCGTTGGTCGCCGCGAACTCCACCAGGCGCTGCGTTCGCTCGGATTCGGCCCGCAGGCGCGCGATCTCCTCTTCCCGCGCGTGCCGCTCGCGCTCTGCCTCGGCGTCTCGTTCGGCTGCCAGCTCCCGGCGCACGCGAGCGCGCACCCGGTCGAAAACCGTGACCACATCCTGGGTGAAGGTGGCGGCCTGCATCCGCTGATGCTCGTCGTCGCGCACCAGTCGCTCGAACTGGGCCACGGCTTCGGCCTCGCGATCGACGAAGATGAGAGCGGCTCCCAGGTACTTTCGCGACTCCTGGATGATGCCCACGTCCGTGATCCGGGGCTCGGCGCCACCCACCAGGTCCTCGAAGGCGCCGACCGCTTCCTGGTAGTTCCCGTCCTCATAGAGCTGGCGCGCGGCCTGAAACTCGGTGAAATCGCTGGCCTGGGCGACGTCGGCGAGGCCGACGATCCCGATGAAGGCCACAAAGACGATTCCGCGTTTCAGGGCGAGCTCCCGGAGGCCTCCACGAGCGTGACGTCCGCGACCGTCTCGGGCTCGCCAGCTCTGAGGGTCCGGAAGGTTGTATACGCCCGATATCCCGGTGATGTCACGGATATCTGCACCCGCTCCTGCATCCGCTCCATCGGGACCGGATTGTAGGTATGGGTGTTCCCGATTCGCTCCCCATTCACGGAGACTTCGCCCTCGACGCTGGCGATGACGTTCAGCTGGGCAGGCTTGAAGGGAAGGGTGCGGCTCAGGCGAATGGGCTCGTTGGCAGGCCCCGGCGGGACCACGAAGGGGAAATCGACCTCGTCGCAGCAGGTGCCGCGCATTCGGACGCGGTGCCGGCCCGGGGAGAGGGTCACATGCTGGAAGTCGGGACCGAAGTCTCGGAACTCCTGATCGTCGATGGCGATCTCCACGTCCGCCGGCGTGGGGAGAAGAAGCACCTCGCGCGGCCCGCGCAGCACCGGGGGCTGAACCTTCGAGACGATGCCCATCGCCGACACCGAACGACCGGTGTCGACGTCGGCGTCGGCGGCCACCACGACCGCCGCGTCTTCGACGCCCACCGCGTCCACCGCCGCGTCCTCGACGCCCGCCACCATCACCGACCCGTCCGAGGTCTCGTCCACCGTCTGGCCCTTGCCGCCCCACCCGTATGCCAGCGCCCCGATCGCCGCCAGAGCCACCACCACGCCGGTCCCCATCAGGATCTGCTTGTTGCGCCCGCGCTTGCCGATGTTCTCGATGAGGTGGAGGACCTTGTCGTTGCCATCGTCGAGGGCGAGGACCCGGTTGTAGGCGTCGAGGGCGACGGGGATCTCGCCGCGTTCGGTGGCTTGCTTGCCGAGGGTGATGAGCCGCGCGATCGTCGTCTCGCGAATCTTCTCCGCTGCGCCTTCCGGATCCTTCATGTACTTCGCGAGGAGCGCCGCGGGATCGTCGATCCCCATGTCGCTCACGAAGCGGGTGAGGTCGTCCTCGAGCTCCTTGGCCGACTGGTAGCGATCGTCCGGATTCGTCGCGAGCGCCTTTTCGATGATCCGCGAGAGCGTCCCGCCCACCGTCGGTCGCACGCGGAGCGGATGCGCGTAGGCGCCGTCGACGATGCGCTTGAGCACCTGATGCGGGTTCTTCCCTTCGAAGGGCAGGCGTCCCGTCGCCAGGTAGTAGATGACGGTGCCGAGAGCGAAGAGGTCGGTGCGCTGATCGCTGCTCCCCGACTCGATCTGCTCCGGCGCCATGTGCCCCGGCGAGCCGAGGATCTGACCCGTCGCCGTGAAGGAATTCGAGTCGATCATCTGGGCGATGCCGAAGTCGGTCAGCTTGAGCGTGCGGTCCTCGTGCAGGAGCACGTTCTCCGGCTTGACGTCGCGATGGACGATCCCGGCTTCGTGCGCGCAGCCCAGGGCCTGGGCGATGAGGATCCCGAAGCACGCCGCCACCTCGGCCGGCATCTCGCGATTCTTCTCGGCGAACTCCTTGAGGGTCGGTCCCGTCAGGAGCTCGGTGACGATGTAGGCCTCCTCGGAGTCCGGATCCGAGTTGTCGTAGATCTCGAGGATGTTGTCGTGCTTGAGCCGCGCGACGCTCTGGGCCTCGCGCGTGAAGCGCACGCGCGCCTCGTGGGCACCCCTGAGGTGAGGGTGCATGATCTTGAGCGCCACCGGCCGGTCGAGGCGGGAGTCCCGAGCGCGATAGACCGTCGCCATGCCGCCATGGCCTATCTCGTCGAGGATCTCGTACTTCTCGAGCTTTCGGAGCATCGTCAGGCGACCAGGGTGTGGGGGGGCCTCGATCTGCGGCGGCAGCATAAGAGCCGCCCGGAAGTCACCACAAGCTGTCCTCGCCCGAGGCCCTCAGGGTAACTCGACCGAATCCGGAAAGCACACCTCTACGTCGAGCCGGGGCCCGGATTCATCCGTCCCGCCGGCCACGAAAACCACACCATTCGGCAGCGCGAGGGCCGCGGCGCCACGCCGAGCCGCCGAGAGCGTCCCGTGGCTCTCGAAGGCCACCGTCGCCGGATCCGCCCAGATTATCGCGTCGACGGTGGTCACCGGCGGGTCGCCGCCGCCGACCAACAGGCCCCCGGCGCGCCTGCGCTGGACCTGGGTCGGCAGAATGCGGGGCGCCGCCCAGGAGGGGCCGGCCTCGATGCGGCAGGCCCCGGGGCAGCCGGTGAAGAGCTCGGTCTCGGCGATCAGCTGCTCGTCCGGCGTCTCGCCGCCGACGAGGAGGGCGCTGTGCCCGGAGGGATCGGCGTGGAGCGCGCCACCCACGCGGATGATGCCGTCTAGGCGGCCGCCGCTGACGGCGACGCTCGGCCGATCGCGGTAGATGACCTCGGCGTAGTCCCCGCCGAGCTCGCCCCCGACGACGAGCACGGCGCCGCCGTCGAGCTCGACCAGAAATGGGCTCTTGCGACCGGTGAGGAGGGTGGTGCGCGTGGCCTGGCCCTCACCGTCGATCCACGAGGCCTCCGCGGAGCGCGTCCCGTCGCGATCGCCGCCCACCACCACCACGCCTCCCGAGGAGAGCGCGAGCGCGCTCGAGGCGCTGCTGGCGCCGCTGTGCAGACCCGCGGGGACCGAGCGCACGTAACAGTCACCCGCGTCCGAGGAGTCACAGCGCCCGGTGATGTCGTAGACGAAAGGCGGCCTCAGCTCCGAGAGGACGAACGCGCGGGAGTTGCTGAAGCCGTAGGCGCGCGTCACTCCGAGGGGATTGGGGAGCGCGGGCAGCCGCGAGGTGGTGGGCTCCGGTTCTTCTTCGAAGCCGAGGCGCAACAGATCGAGGAAGCTCGCGGTGTCGCTCGCACCGGCGGCGTCGTAGCCGCCGAGGGCGGCGGCGAAGGAGCCCTGGCGGCTGAGGCCGAGGTCGCGTCGTCGATCCTCGAGCGTGAGGTTGGGCAGGATGGCGCAGGTGCGCGGGGGGCCGACGGCGACCACCACCAGGCCGGCCGTGTCACCGGCCCGCCCGGTCTCGCCGGGGACGAAGGTCGGCGCGCCCCCCACAACCGTCCCCGCCGAGCCGCTGAGCGACACCGCGAGATCGACCGGCATGGCGTAGTCGGTGATCGTCACGGGGACGTCGAAGCCGTCGGCGTTCACCGTGCCCTCGTTCGTCAACACCTCACCGTCGCCCTGGCGCACCGTCACCGCGATGGTGTCGAAGCCCTCGAGGGGCGAATCCCCCGCCGGCGTGACGATGGCGATGTCGATCATCGGCGCGTCGCCGCCGGAGCAGGCGGTCGCGAGCGCGAGCGCGAGCGCGAGGGGCAGGACGCGGGCCACGGCGCTCCTTAGCATCCTCTCCGCGCCCCGTCCTGCTAAGGTCCGCTGCTCGTGTTCGCGAAGCGCCTCCAGCCACCCCTCGACGCCGCCGCTGCGGCCCGGGCCCTCCGGCGCCGACCGGGCCTTTCGTGGCTGGATGGCGGTCCGATCCACCCGGTGGAGGGGCGGATGAGCTACGTGGGCTCCGATCCGGTGGAGGTGCGTCGCGCGAATTGGGGGCAGGCGGCGCCCCTCGCGCTTCTGCGAGACACCGGCGCGCCCGACGCGACGGCGCCCGACTCTCGCTTCCGGATGGCGCCCAGGTGGATGGGCTTCGTCGCCTACGATGCCGCTTACGCCGGTTCGGCCCACGAAGCACGCCTGCCGCGGGACGCGTCGCTTCCGCTCTCGTGGCTCGGCCGCTACGACGCCGTCCTCGCTTGGGACGACAGCGCTGGCGAATCGTGGCTCCTGGGCGATGACGCGGCGGCCGTGGAGCGACTCGAAGCGCGTCTCGACGCGGGGCGCGCGCTCCCGCCGCCGGCCGCGCGCGTGGGACCGGTCACTTCGCCGGACCCGGCGCACCACGTGCGCGCCATCGAGCGCGCGCTCGTGCACATCGCCGACGGCGACATCTACCAGGTCAACCTCGCGCGCCGCTTCACTGCGCCTTTCGAAGGCGATGCCCTCGCGCTCTTCCTCGCGATGCGCGAGGCGAGCCCGGTGCCCCTCGGATACTTCGTCGACACCGGCGAGCACGCCGTCCTCGCACGCACGATGGAGCGCTTCCTCTCGTGGGAAGGTCCGGGCGGCGCGCTCTCGACGCGGCCGATCAAGGGCACCATCGCCCGCGAGGGCGATGACGCGTCCGAGGCCTCGCGCCTGTCGAGCGACGAAAAGGAACGCGCCGAGCACTCGATGATCGTCGATCTGATGCGCAACGATCTCGGGCGCGTCGCCGACGTGGGGACGGTGGTGGTGGAGTCGCCGCTGGTCGTCGAGCCCTACGCGGGGCTGTCGCACCTGGTCTCCACGGTCCACTGCCGTACCCGGCCCGAAGTCGATCTCTGCGACGTCTTCACCGCGACCTTTCCGCCCGGCAGCGTCACCGGGACGCCGAAGATCCGCGCCATGCAGATCATCGAGGCGCTCGAAGATGTTCCACGGGAGGTCTACACGGGCGCGGTCGGCATGATCGACCGCGCGGGCGGCGCGCGCTTCGCGGTGGCCATCCGCACCGCACAGGTGCGGCGAGGCGAGGTCGTCTATCACGCCGGGGGCGGTCTCGTGGAAGCGAGCGTCCCCGCGCGCGAGGTCGCCGAGACGGAGCTCAAAGCGCGAGTCTTCTTCGACGCGCTGGGCGCGCTCGGCGACGCCGGAGCCCCCTCTGTTGGAATGAGGAGGTGACGCCGGCCCTCGGCGGCGGGCTCACTCGCCGGCGGCGAAGGCGATCGCTTCGACGATCACCGGCGTCCAGCTCACCCAGTTGTGCCCGCCCTCAAACTCCCCTCCCTCGTGGGGAATGTCGTGCGCCTCGAGGTGCTCGGCCAGGCGCTGGCCGCCGAGACGGATCTGGTCGCGGTCGCCATTCGCCCACGCCAGGTAGAGGCGCATGGGCAGGTCCTCCGGCTCCTCCCACACCAGGAAGGGATCCTCGCGTTCGACGACGCCGCGCGGGGGATGGTCCCAGATGCGCTCCGTCGGGAAGAGCAGCTTGTAGAGGCGGTTGTCGACGAAGTCGAACATCGCCGCGGTGTTCATGATGGGCGCGCTGATCACCGCCGCCGAAGAGAAGAGCTCGGGGTGATGGAACATGAAGCGCACGGTGCCCGCGCCGCCCATGGAGACGCCCATCACGTGGCAGTCCTCGGGGCAGCGGGCGGTGTGATAGCGCTCGGCGACCTCGGGCATCACCTCGTAGATCACCCAGTCCTCGTAGTAACGGGTGCCGTCGGCCCAGTTCGCCCAGAACCCGAGATCGCCCTCGGGAAGAACGATGACGACGCGGGGGATGTCGCCTTCGGCGAGGGCCTGGTCGAGGCGCTGGCCGATGCCGTGCTCATCGAAGGACTGCGGTGAGTCGCCGCCCCCGTGAAGAAACACGATCAGCGGGAGGCGCTCTTCGGGCGAGAAGTCCCGCGGCGTCCAGACCGCGTACTGCATCCGTGTGTGCATGGCCGCGCTGTTCACGGTCGTCGTCTCGAGCCGCGCTTCGCCCTGGCCGGCGCAAGCGGTGAGGAGCAGGAGGATTGCGAGGGGAAGGAGGCGCTGCATGTTCAGAAGAGGATGGTGCCGCGTGAGCATTCGGTCTCGTCGCGAACGATGATGAAGCGAACCTTGTCGCCAGTGCGCGTGATGTCGATTCGGAGGTCGTCGCCGGGATCGATGCGCGCGCTGAACTTGAGGCGACGCACGCCCTTGGTGGGACCGAGGTCGCCATGCGTGATGCGGGCGGCGCGCTCGGCGAGGGCGAGCTGCGCGATGCCCGGCACGATCGGGTCGTCGGGGAAGTGGCCTTCGAGGTAGCGGAGGTCGGTGGGGACGTGCACCGGGATCCGGTGGGTGCCGTCCGCCTCGCTCACCTCGCCGAGCTCGAAATCGGGGCGTGCCATCGGCCGGGACTCTTCCAGAGAGGCGAGCACCGAGCAACCGCTCGTGATATGAGGGCGAAGTGCGCGCGACGCTCCTTCTGGTGTTGCTCTCGGCCTGTGGCGGAACCACGACTCCACCACAGGAGGCGGCTCCCTACCCGACGCACCTGGTGATGCCAGCCGACCTGCCGGGGCAGTGGGCGCTCGAGCAGGACGTGACGATCCACCACGCCGAAGGCGAGAGCTCGTTCCACGCCGTTTTGCAGAAGCAGGACAACACGCTGACGATGGTGGGCCTCGGACCCGCCGGCGGGCGCGCCTTCGTGCTGACCCAGAACGGGATGGACTTCGACTGGCAGACCTTCGTCACCATCGAGCTGCCTTTCCCCCCGGAGTACATGCTCTACGACGTCCATCGGACCTGGCTCCAGCCGAACCAGCCGCCGGTGGACGGCTCCTCGGAGATGACCTTCGAGCGCGACGGCGAGCGCATCCACGAGCGCTGGAACGGAGGCAAGCTCCTCGAGCGTACCTTCGAACGCCTCGATGGCGTGCCGGCAGGCAAGATCGTCGTCGATTACGAAGGCGGCATGGCGCCCAACGCCCCGGCGGAAGTCGCGCCCCCCGACGTCGTCGACTTCGACAACCAGTGGCACGGGTACCGAAGCACCATCCACACGCTGCGCTACACGCCGCTCTGATTCAGGGAGCCGGCGCGATGATCAGCGACGTGTTCACGCCACCGAAGGCGAAGTTGTTGCTCATCACCACGGTGGGCTTGTCGTCGCGGGTCTCGGTCAGATAGTCGAGCGGCGGGCACTCCGGGTCGAGCTTTTCGAGGTTGCGCGTCGCGGCCATGAAGCCCTTGCGAATCATCTCGAGGCTCCAGATGGCTTCGAGCGCTCCGCACGCGCCGAGGGTGTGGCCGACGTGCGCCTTGGTGCTCGCGATGGGGATCTTCCGCTCGAAGAGGTCGTGCGTCGCCTGCGCTTCGGCGACGTCTCCCACGGTGGTCGCGGTGGCGTGGGCGTGCACGTAGTCCACCTTGTCGCGCGAGAGCTTCGCGTCGGCGAGGGCGAGGTCCATCACGCGTCGCATCCCGTCGGGGTTGGGGTTGGTGATGTGCGCCCCATCGCAGCAGCTCGCGAAGCCGATGATCTCGCCGAGGATCTCCGCGCCGCGCGCCTTGGCGTGGGCGTAGCTCTCGAGCACCAGGGTGGCGCCCGCTTCGCCGGTGACCAGTCCGTCGCGGTCGGCGTCGAAGGGTCGGGGCGTGTCGTCGGGCCGCGCGTTGAAGTGCACCGACGTCGCCATCAAGAGATCGAAGGTGACCGCGCTGGTGTAGTGCATCTCCTCGGCACCGCCGCAGATCATCACGTCCTCGATCCCGTGCTTGATCATCTCGTAGCCGTAGCCCACCGCCTGCGAGCCGCTGGTGCACGCGCTGCACGTCGGCTGGACGCGGCCGCGGATCTTGAAGTGGCTCGCGAGGTTGGCGGCGCAGGTGTGCGCCATGATCTTCAGGTAGGCGTTCGACTCGAGCCCGCGCAGCGAATTCGAGTTCATCAGCGGCCGGCTGTAGAGCTCGAGCTCACCGCTCGATCCGCTGGTCGATCCATAGGCGAGGCCGGTGCGGCCGCCTTCCATCATCTCGGCGGTGATGCCCGCCTGCTCGAGCGCCTGCTCGGTCGCGTAGAGAGCGAGGAGCGAGACGCGCCCCATCGTCCGGCGAACGCGCCGGTGGTAATGCTTCTTGAAGTCGATGCCGGTCACGTTCGCCGCGAGCCGGCATTGCAGGTCCTCCATGAACTCCCACTCGTCCATGAAGCGGATGCCGTGCTCCATGGCCGCGAGCTTCGCGACGGAGTCCTCGACCGTGTTGCCGATCGGCGAGACCGCGCCCATCCCGGTGATCACGACGCGGCGATCGGCGTCACTCATGCTCAGGCACCCACGCGGGCGGCGGGGAGGATCCCGCCCTTCTCGGCGAAGTCCCAGATGGGACGCGGCACGTAGACCGAAGCATCACCGTCGAGCATGGCGTGCACCATCTTGGTGGTCTCGTTGAAGATCTCTTCGGTGCGCCGATCGATCGCCGGACGGCGGCGCTTCTTGCCGACGTCCATGATGGGACCGAAGGCCGCCTGACCGTCGTGGAATCCGATGCCGGTGTTCTGTCGGTAGTAATCACCGCGCCGCATCAGCTCGTCGGCCGCACCGCGGAAGAGCTGCTTGAAGTTCTCCATCGCGACGATCACCGGCTCCTTGCGCCGGAGCACGCCTTTGACCGCCTTCAGATCGATGTGCTCGTCGCGCTCGTAGGAGTCGAACCAGAGGTTGTAGTAACAGGCGCAGTCGAAATAGACCTTGGCCTTGAAGAGCTCGAAGCTGCCGAAGGTGCGGTACTGGTCCTGGTAGAGGGCCATCGCCGTGTCGAAGCGGAACTGCATGAACTCGTCGAAGGCCTGAGCGCGCTCGTGGATGTCCTCGCCGGCCACCTCGTTCGCGATCAGGTTCGCCACGATGTCGTTCTCGATGGCGATGAAGTCCGAGCCCGGGCTGTAGAACGGGTCGACGAAGGCCGCTGCGTCGCCCACGCACGCCCAGCGCTCGGCGCTGAAGAACTGCTTGGTGCGGAAGGCGAGCTGCGTGAAGGAGCCGATGTCGAGGAGCTTGGCCTTCTCGAGGAGCTGCTCGGGCGCGCGGTGTGCGCGCAGGTGCGCGAGGAAGCCTTCCTCGGTGTGGAAGCGCTTGTCCCAGGTCGACGCGTCCGCCACCACGCCCACCGAGGTCACGCCCTCGCGAAGCGGGATGAACCAGATCCACTGATCCGGGTAGCAGAAGTGGTTCGTCGAGAGGTAGCGCGCGGTGTGGTTCACGCGGGCGCGCCACTCGGGCGCGGGCCAGTCGTCGATGTCCGCGACCTCCTCGAAGCGGCCCCAGGTCGCGGCGATGCGATGGCCCCGCTCGGGCACCTTGAGCTTCTTCTGGGTCGAGATCAGACCGCCGCGGCCCGTGGCGTCCACCACCCAGCGCGCCTTGACCCGGCGCTCGACGTTGTCGGCGATGGCGCGGAAGACGTGACCGTCGCTGCCATCATCGAGGGTCAGATCGGCGACGCGCGTGCCGAGGTGCACGTCGACACCGTCCGCCGCGTTCATCTCGAGGAGGTCTCGCTCGAAGCGCGCGCGGTCGAGCTGGAAGCTCGGATAGGGCGGCAGGCTCATGAGCCCGATCTCGCTCATGTCCTCGAGGTTCGCGCTCCGCTGCTCGTCGTCGAAGAAGAAGCGCAGGCCGTTCTTGGGCAGGTGCCGCTCGTAGAGGTACTTCGTGAGCCCGAGCCGCCGGGTCAGATACGCGGCCGCGATCTCGACGGTCGACTCTCCCACCTTCCAGGTGCGCTCGGTCTCGCGCTCGAAGATGCTGACGGATAGAGCCGGCAGCTCTCTTCGCAGCTGGCGTGCAAGCAGGTTTCCCGCGAGGCCACCCCCCAGGATGGCCACATCGACGCTGTGCTCCATTCGCTCCTCTTACCCTCTCCCAGGCGGGCCACCGTAGCACCACCGCCAGCGTCGAGCATGCGGACAAGCGCGGGGCGCGGGCCCGATTGCTCCCACCGCGACCATGCCCTATACCCGCCACGAGAAGGGGCGCATGCGCACGCATTTCGACGTCGTCATCTGTGGTGGAGGGCTCGCCGGCCTCACCCTGGCCCGGCAGCTTCGCCGTGAGCTTCCTCAGGCTTCGCTCTGCGTGGTCGAGGCCGCGAAGCGACCGCTCCCCATCGCCTGCCACAAGGTCGGCGAGTCCAGCGTCGAGATGGGTACGCACTACATCTCGCAGATCGCCGGACTGAAGGACTACCTGGACGCGGATCACCTTCACAAGAACGGCCTGCGCTTCTTCTGCGCTCCAGAGGGGACCCCGCTTTGGAAGCGCACCGAGCTCGGTCCCTCGGAGCCGCCGATCGTACCGAGCTACCAGATGGATCGCGGCAAGCTCGAAAATGACGTCCGGCAGATCCTGGCCGACGAAGGCGTGACCCTCTACGAGGGCTGGGTCGTCAAGGACATCGAGCTCACCGACGAGAGCGAGGACCACCGCGTCGTGGTCTTCGACAAGAAGACCCGCGAGGAGCAGACCCTCACGGCGCGCTGGGCGGTCGACGCCACCGGGCGACGTCAGCTCCTTCAACGCAAGCTCGGCCTGCGCGTCGAAAACGACAACGACCAGAGCGCCGCGTGGTTCCGCATCGACCGGCGCCTCAAGGTCGGCGAGCTGGTCCCCGAAAGCGAAAAGCGCTGGCACGCGCGCGACGTCGACGACAACCGCTGGCTGTCGACCTGCCACCTGATGGGGCGCGGCTACTGGGTCTGGCTCATCCCGCTCTCGACCGGGATGACGAGCATCGGCATCGTCGCCGACGAGAAGAACCAACCCTTCGCCTCTTACGACAGCGAGGACAAGGCGCGCGCCTGGCTCGCGAAGAACGAGCCCGAGCTCGCCGCCGCCCTCGAAGGCGTGAAGTTCGAGGACTTCAAGATGCTCGAGGGCTACAGCTACTCCTCGAAGAAGTGCTTCAGCGAGGACCGCTGGGCGTGCGTCGGAGAAGCGGGCCTCTTCGTCGATCCCCTCTACAGCCCGGGCTCGGACTTCATCGGCCTCGCCAACTGCTTCACCGCCGAGCTCATCCGCGAGGACCTCGAGACGGGACAAAACGATCCCGTGCGCGTCTCGATGTTCAACGAGCTCCACATCACCTGGGCCGACGAGATCGGCAAGGTGCTCGTCGACAACGGGGCCATCTTCCCGCACCACGACGTCTTCGGCGCGAAGCTCTGGTGGGACTTCTTCGTCTACTGGACCTTCATGTGTCCCTATTTCTTCCGGCGCGCCTACCGCCTGCCCGCCGAGGAGCTCGCGGCCTTCCACGAGGTCGGTCTTCGTTACAACCGCCTCAACCACCTGGCGCAGGTGCTGTGCAACGCCTGGGCGGACCTCAAGACCGTCACCCTGCACCCCGGCCGGCCCTTCACGCCGCTGCCCATGTTCCCCTCGACCCTCGCGGATCAGCACCTCGAGCTGCTCGAGGATCGCTCCATCGAGCACACGCTTTCACGCATGCGCGCCGACGTGGCGAAGACCGAGGAGCTGCTCTTCGAGATGCTGATGCTGGCGCTCCGCGGCGTCGGACCCGAAAACGCCCCCGAGCTCGCCCGTCGCATCGACCTGGGGAGCTGGGATCTGGCCATCGACTGGGAGCGGGTGAGAGCGGATTCACTCCCCAGGCGAGAACGGCGTGAACGGCTGTCCACGCTGGCGAGAGACCTCGAGCGCGCCCTCGGGCGGTGGAGCGGGGAGCTGGTTCCGATGGACGAGCTCTTCACGAGAGCCGGGATCACCCCACAAAGCACTGAAATTGCGGGATCCATTACATCGAATACGCCGAGGCCCGGCGCCGTCTGACCTGCTCGAAGAGAGCTTGCGCGAGGGGTCAGGCCCCTCACTTGCAAGGGTCGCCTGCTTACCTATACTCCCGCGCTGCTGAGGTCTTTCCCACTCATGACTAGAGACGAAATTTACGACACCCTCGTCGAGATCCTCGCCGAGTCGTTCGAGCTCGAGCCCGAAGAGATCAAGCACGAGTCCAAGCTCTACGAAGAGCTCGGCCTCGACAGCATCGACGCGGTCGACATCTTCGTCCAGTTGCGCGAGATCACGGGGCGACGCCCCGACCCCACCGAGGCGCGCAAGGTCCGCACCGTCGAAGACCTCATCCTCTTCGTGGAGAGTGAGCTCGACGCCGCCGAGAAGGGCTTGCCCGAGCCCGAGGTTCAGCGGCCGACCGATCCGCGCGCGATCGCTGCCGAAGGCGGCGAAGACGGCGGGACCGAAGGCGCCCCCGCCGAGAAGAAGGCCGCCGTCGGCGGCGAATAGAACGACGTTCACCATGGCGGAGGACCTGAGCTGGGTCGTGGCGCAGATGCCGCACCAGCCGCCGATGCGCTTCATCGACGAGGTGCTCGAGGTCGAAGAGGCCCGCATCGTGTGTCGGTGCCATCTGGGCGAAGGTCACATCATGGCCGACGCGGGGCGCGTGACACCGCTGGTCGCCATCGAGCTCTTCGCGCAGGCGGCTGCCGCGCTCATGGTCTACCGCGCTGCGAAAGCGGGGATGCCGCCGACGGGCGGGTTCCTTCTCGGCACGCGCAAGGTGGACGTGACCGTCGACGCGTTTCACTTGGGCGACGCGCTGACCATCGACGTCAAAGAGCTGTGGGGCAACGGCCCGCTCGCGCAGTTCGAGTGCGTGCTCACGCGGGACGGCGACGAGGTGGCGAGCGGATCGATCAACGTCGCGTCGGCCGGTGGACCGCCGCCCGACGCAGGCGCCTGAGGCGGATCAGCGATCGCGATCGCCGCGCCCGGCGAGGAGCCACGCAGCCGGAGCGAAGAGCATGCTGAGGAGCACGCCGATGGCGGTGGTCAGGCCCATCGCGCGGAGCGCGGGCTGCGCGCTGAAGGCGAGCGCGCCGAAGCTGAGGACGGTGGACGCACAGGCGATGAGGAGGCTGACCACAGTGGGGGTCGGGCCCTCTTCGTGGCGCTCCGACTCGACCATGAACACGCCGTAGTCGACGCCCATCGAGAGCACGAGGAGCAGGGTGACGACGTGGATGAGGGTGAGGGGGAAGCCGAGGAGGCTGATCGCCCCGAGCGTCGCCGCGCCGGCGCCGACGGCGGGCAGATAGGCGGCGAGGCTGCTCCGGACCGAGCGGTAGCGGCCGACGATCAGAAGGAAGACGAGGACCAGGCCTGCCGCGAGGAGCCACTCCACCGAGGTGCGAAACCGGCGGTAGGCCCGGCCCATGTACGCCGGCTGATCGAAGTAGAGCGCGCCGTCGATGGCGTCGATGCGCGTGGCGAGCACGTCCGGGTCGCGGACGTCGTGGACGAACGTGAGGACGGCGGCGTCGCCCTCGGTGTCGAGGAGGAAGGGCGCGATGAGCGGCGCGATGGGCGTGCCTCGGAGGTCCGCGAGGGTGAGCGGATCGTAGGGGGCGCGGATCGACTCGGCGAAGGGCGCGAAGGGTGCGGTCACGAAGCCCTCGGCTTCGAGGGCCGCGAAGGTGCGCTGGACGAGGTTCGGCGCGTCGACGATGGCGTCGCGCCGCGCGCGCTGCGTGCTGGCGGAGGGCAGGAGCGGGGAGAGACTGCGGCGGCGGCCGATGACGCGATCGTCGACCGCCTGGTCGAGCGTGTCGCGCACGCGATCGTTCACCTCGAGGGCGGACTGGAGATCGTCTCCGAAAGCGACGATGAAGCGCCCCACATCGACGCGGGCCACCCGCTCGCGCACGCGCTCGTCCTCGGCGACGAGCTGCGGGTCGAGGGCGTTCAGCACGCGAACGTCATCCAGGAAGGAAAGCCGGGTGAGGCCGCCCCCGACGAGGAGCACCACCGCCACCGGGATCAGGTAGAGCAGCCGTCGCCGCGCGGCGAGCCCCTCGAGGGCGCGGCTGACGCGCTCGGCCAGCGCGCGATGGAGGCGCGTCGGCGTCGGCTGGGCGATCATGAAGGGCGGCATGAAGAAGCGCGTGGCGAGGAGCGCGCCGAGGACGCCGACGCTGGTGAAGAAGGCCATCTCCTGGATCGCGGGGTAGCCGGTGCCGGCGAGACCCGCGATGCCCGCGATGGTGGTGACGCCGCCGAGGAAGAGACCCGGCCAGATGCGCCGCATCGTCCCCTCGGGCCCGCTCGGATCGGGGGCGAGGACATGGTGGTTCAAGTAGTGGGCGACGTAGTCGATGGCGACGCCGATGAGCGTGGCGCCGAAGGCGAGGGTCAGGCCGTGGATCGTGTCGAAGACGAGCGAAGTGGCGAAGAGCGCGCTCGCCACGCCCGCCACCAGCGGTACGTTGCCGAGGAGGAGGTAGCGGGGCTTCTGGAAGATGACGAGTAGGAAGAGGAGCACGCCGATGGTGCCGGTGATCGAGACGCGGGAGATGTCGGCTTTGGTGTTCTCCTCGCCGCGGACGGCGAAGCGGTGGACGCCGGACATCTCGAGAGAGAGCTCGCCGCCATGCGCGTCGTTCACGGCAGCGAAGTCCTGGTCGATCTCCGCGAGCAGACGGCGGGCGGCGGCGGCGTCGAAGGCGGAAGCGCGTGACGCGAGGAGCACCACGCCGTAGCTCCCGTCCTCCGTGATGAAGGCGCCCTCGTGCACGCGTAGGGTGCCGCGCAGCTCGTCGGAGAGCGCGTCGAGCTGCTCCGGGAAGAGCAGCAGTGGATCGGAGGCGGCGATCTCGCGAATGAAGGGTGCGGTCGGCAGAGCGAGCTGTGACTTGAGATACGCGACGCGCTCGGCGAGGGCCGCGTCGGACACGTCGAGGTTCCGCGCGAAGCCGTAGCGTCGGGGGAAGTACGCCTCGTAGAACGCCTGCTGCAGCGCCTCGTCGGGTCCGCTCCGAACCCACTCGACGTCGTCGCTCTCGGCGAGGCGCTCGCCCATCTCCTCGGCCGCAGCGGCGGCCACGTCCTCGGTGGGCGCCTCGAGCGTGAGGGTGATGGTCCGGTTCAGCTCCGAGCTCACCACCTCGCGGGCCACCGCCGCGATCCGTGGGTCGTCGCCCTCCGGAAGAAAGCGGGTGATGTCGGTCTCCACCTCGAGGCGCGTCACCGCCCACGCGGCGCCGGCCACGAGCGCCGCGAGGGCCAGGAGCGGCAGGACGCGTCCCTTCATCGAGGCGGGTGATACCACGTGGTTGCGAATCTCGGTGCGCCTGCGTCAAATGGCCGTCCCATGGCGATCGATCCTGTCTCGGCCTTTGCAAACAACAGAGGCAAGTCCCCCGAGGAAGCGAAGTTCCTCTGGTCGGGCGGTCCCGTCGACGTCGACGACCGCACCTTCTTCGCATCCATGTTCAGCGGCGTCACCGCCTTCGACACCGACGAAGGCGTGGTGCTCGTCGACTCGGGCTTGAAGCGCATCGGCCCGCTCCTCGCGGCGCAGATCCGACAGAAGACCGACCGACCGATCCACACCGCGATCTTCACCCAGGGTCACGTGGACCACGCCTTCGGTCTCGCGGCCTTCCTGAAGGACGGGCAGTCGCCGCCGCGGATCGTGGGCCATCGCGCGATGCCCGCGCGCTTCGCGCGATACCGCCGCACCGCCGGCTACAACCGCGCGATCAACGCGCGGCAGTTCGGGGCGACGGTGCGCGCCGAGAGCGGCGCCCTGGCGGAGGACTACGACACCTTCGGGACGCCCGAGCTCCCGCCCACCGAGCTCTACGAGGAGCGACTCGACCTCGAGGTCGGCGGCGTGCGTTTCGAGGTGCATCACTGCCGCGGGGAGACCGACGATCACTCCTGGGTCTTCTGCCCCGACCGTCGCGTGCTCTGCCCCGGCGACCTCTTCATCTGGGGCGTGCCGAACGCCGGCAACCCGCAGAAGGTGCAGCGCTATCCCTGGGACTGGGCCAGCGGTCTCAGGGAGATGGCGGCCCGCGATCCCCACTCGATGTGCCCCGGCCACGGCGGCCCAGTGGTGAACGACCCGGCGCTGATCCAACGCATGCTCCTCGAGACCGCCGACTTCCTCGACACCATCGTCGAACGGACGCTCGACGCGCTCAACGAAGGGGCGCCGCCACACGCCGACATCGTGCACCGCGTCCGTCTGCCCGAGAGCGACAGCCCGTGGCTCCAGAACGTCTACGACGACGCCGAGTTCATCGTGCGCAACGTGATCCGCTACTACGGAGGCTGGTGGAACGGACGGCCGAGCGAGCTGATGCCGCCGCGGCGCTCGTCCCTCGCGCTCGAGGTGGCCAGCCTCGCCGGCGGTGCGAAGAAGTTGATGGAGCGGGCGGAGAAGCTACAGCGCGACGGGATGATGCGCGTCGCGTGCGGGCTCGCCGACTTCGCCCTCGAAGCCAGCCCCGCCGACGCCGAGGTCCGCGCCCGCGTCGCCGCTCTCTACCGCGCTCGCGCAGCGACCGAGGAGAGCCTGATGGCGATCAACCTCTTCGAGTCCGCCGCCGCTTACGCCGAGGAGGGCCGGCCCTTTCGCTAGTTTAGTGACCGCCGACATTCTGCCCGGGCGGCTTTCACCAGCTCGTAGCGGAAGAGGCGCGTCCCTGCCGAAAAAGGCCATGCGGGGCCTGGCATCCCAGATGCACTACCCAGCGCATGGATCCTGCCACCTATCGCGAGCCTCTCGAACCGCCCTCCGACCCCGAGGCCCTCGACATCGCCCTCGCGCACGAGATCTACGAAGCGCAGCGTCGGGAAGAGCACGAACGCGAGGCCAGACAGCGCAAGGCGGAAGAGAAGAAGCGCGACAGAGCCCTGCGCCGAATGCGTCGTGTTCGCGTCGAGACCGCCACCCCTCACGATTACCTCGTCGTACGTCAGACCCGCTTCGAGCGCTTCGCTGAGCTCGCGAACACCATCTACTTCGGAGGGGTCTTGATGAGCATTCCGGTGCTCCTCTACTTCTCGGCCGATCTCTTCGATGCGTCCGTCATGAAGGTCGTGGGCGTCGCGTCGATCGTGCTCGTGGTCCTCTTCATACGCGCGATCTACCGACGTTTCAGGCCCTACACCCTCGTCGACACCCTGCGACTCCGCGTCACGCCACTGCACTACGAGATCATTCGGGAAGGGCATCGACACGTGGGGGAGCGAAACGAGCTCGAGCTTCGGTCGGACGAGGACAGCTTCCAGATCGACACGCCTTCGCATCGATTCCGCATCGACGACCTGCACCCGGCCGACGTCGACCTGGTGCGTGAATACTGGGCTCGAGAGAAGCTCTGCCGGGGCTGACGCCGACTTGCCTTTGCGGCGACCCGACCCAGCTTGTGTCCACCATGGCCCACCGATGCGAGATCGTCGCAGTCGACGTGGACTACCGGGACGATCACGTCGTCACCGCGTGCGTCGGCTTCGATCGTTGGACGGACGGAGAGCCGAAGCACACGCTCGTGCGAAGGCAGACGGGTCCCGCGGCAGCATACGTCCCAGGGCGCTTCTTCGAGCGGGAGCTTCCCCACCTGCGCGCGGCCCTCGAAGCGTTTGGCGCACTGCCTAGCGTGGTGGTGGTGGACGGACACGTGTGGCTCGCTGGCGACGATCGTGGGCTGGGGGCACACCTCCACGCGGCTCTCGACCGGCGCGCTGCAGTCGTGGGTGTCGCGAAGCAGCCCTTCGCGGGAGCGACGCGCGCGGTGGCGGTTCTGCGGGGGACGAGCGAGCGCGCGCTCTTGGTCACCGCGATCGGAATGGAGGTGGGCACGGCGGCGGCCCACGTGCGCACGATGCACGGAGCACACCGCATCCCGACCTTGCTCAAGCGCGCCGACCGTCTCTGCCGCGACGGATGAGACATCGTCAGTCGTAGGTGATGTGCATGCGAAACCGCGCGCCTTTGGGCCCGGGGAGGTCTTCCAGCGCGTCTTCGACGCATCTCCTGGTCGGGAGCGGTATCGCGCCCGCACGCACACGGTGGACCTCCTCGCGTTCGTCGTCGAAGAGGACGTCGAAGCCGAAGTTGCGGGTCGAGCCGGTGTAGCTCTCGAAGCAAGGGGCGAGTAGCTCTTGCTTCGCCCGTGCCCAGCGGTTGGCATCCCCGCGGGGGATCCCGTGAGGGTTGGAGATCAAGCCGACGCGGAGGCGCCGGTCGCGCGTGGGAGGCGGCGGCGGGTCGCGATCCGACATCAGGGTGACGCGGCCCCGGGCTCGGAAACGGCCCGAAGCGTGGATGTCGCGAGGCTGGCTTCGGTTGGCGTCGGCGTTCGCGTTCGCGTTCGCGTTGGCGTTCATGTCGGCGTTCGCGTTCGCGCTTCCGTTCCCGTCTCCGTTCCCGCCTCCGCTTCCGACTCCAAACGTCATCGCGGTGCTCGGAAGCATGGCCTCCGCCTGGGCGGTGGTCGGGGTGGCGAGCGGCGGGAGGGACGATGGCGGTACCTGCGCGACAGCGACGGGCTCCTCCGCGGGCGGACGAAGCAGGGCGAAGGCGCCCAACCCCAGCCCGACGAGGCCGACGAGGAGCAGCGTCGCCACGAGCCAGGGCATCACGCCACCCCGCCGGCGCGGGCGCGCGGCGGAGGGGGGCGCCGCGGCCGACGCCTGCATCGTCGGCGGAACCACAGCAGAAGGAAGCGCGTGGGTGTGTGCCACGGTGCCGGGCATGGTGGGTGGCGGCGCGAGCGCGCGCCCGGGCACGGTGGCGGTGGTCACGGTTTCGCCGGCGAGCGCACGCGTGAGGGCATCGGCGAGCGCCGCGGCCGACGGGAAGCGATGGTCGGGCTCCTTTTCGAGGCTGCGATGGATCACCGCCGCGACCGCGTCGTTCACGTCGGGACGGTGGTGAGAGAGCCGGACCGGCGCCTGGGTGAGCATCGCCAGGATGCGCTCGCTCGTGTCCTCGCCCTGAAAGGGAAGGTGCTTCGTGAGCATCACGTAGGCGATCACCCCGACGGCCCAGAGATCGGTGCGCGCATCGACCGGATCACCCTTGGCCTGCTCGGGCGCCAAAAAGCCCGGCGTGCCCAGGACCTGGCCCGTGCGCGTCAAGCGCGTCTGGCGTTCGTCGTCGAGGATGCGCGCCAGGCCGAAGTCGAGGACCTTCAGTCGCTCGCCGCCCGTGGACTCGGTGATCATGAGGTTCGCGGGCTTCAGGTCACGGTGGACGATCCCCTGCGCGTGTGCGGTGTCGAGGGCATCCAGGAGCTGGCGCAACAGATCGACGGCGCGTCCGACGGCCATGAGGTCCGGCTCGCGGATGTGCTCTGTCAGGGTGCGCCCAGAGACGTGCTCCATCACCAGAAACGGCGTCTCCGCGTCGGCATCCCACTCGAGGATCCGCACGATCCCTGGATGGCTCAGGCGCGACGCGGCTTCGGCCTCCACCGCGAAGCGCTTCCGGGACGAGGGATTCGCCGCCCACGATGCGAGGAGCGTCTTGAGGACCACCCGCTCGCCATCCGACAGCCGCGTGGCCAGGTGCACCGAGCCCATGCCCCCCGCACCCAGCGCTCGTTCGATGCGATAGCGCCCGGCGATCGTCACTCCCGGCGCGAGCTCGGCCATCGCCAGGCAGCATGGCCCAATCGCCCTGGCGAAGCCAAGATCGGTCGGGGGGTGCACCTCTGCACCGAATACGCTCCATGTTTCCGGGGCGTACTGGGGAGACTCAGCCCCAAAGCGGCGGGCGAAGTGGCGGTTTTCGCCTGGAATGGCCCTTGCGTTCTTCGGAGGCACAAGAGGTTTCCCCATGAAGCACGTCCTCGAGCTCCTTCCCCTCATCGTCGCCATCGGCTGCGCCCCGCCCACACCCGCTTCGTCCAGTCGCACCGCGGACGGCGGCAGCACGACGACACCACCGCCGCCCCCCGAGACGACGGCGCCCCCACCGGCCGACGAGTGCGGCGGCGCGTCCACGAGCATCTCGGGCGTGGTGACCTTTCCGAGCGGCGCTCTGCCCGTGTCGAAGGCGCAGGTCTACGTCCCGGTCGATCCCTCGGGCTCCATCACGCGCTCCGGGACGTGCGGCGAGTGCGTCGATCGAAGCAGCGTCTATGCGATCACCGAAACCGGCGTCGACGGCACCTTCAATCTCGCAGGGGTTCCCTCCGGCACGACGATGATCGTCGTCCAGAAGGGGCCGTTCGTCCGCAACGTGCCTGTGTCGCTCACGCCTTGCACGGCCAACCCCCTCGACGGTGAGCAGACGCGGCTCCCTCGGGATTCGAGCGAAGGGACCGTGCCCCGCATCGCCGTGGTGACGGGCACCTGGGACCACATGGAGACCGTGCTCCAGCACATCGGCCTGTCCTCTGGTGTGGTCGACATCGTGAACGGAGACGACGAGACGGGGAGCACCGATGGCGGCGCGAGCCTCTTTCGGGACAGCGCGCGCCTGAATGGCTACGACTACGTCTTCGTCGACTGCGGCGCCGGCTTCGCCGATAGCTGGTACGACAGGAGCGCGCTCGAAGACCCGGCGGTGGTCGCCAACATCCGCTCCTTCGTCGAGGAGGGCGGCCGGCTCTACGTGACCGACCTCGCCTACGACACGGCGGAAGCCGCGGTGCCGTCCGCCTTCGATTTCGGAGGCGCGAGCGGCCTCAGCGACACCCCCGAGCCCATCGACGCGGCCGAGAACGGAGCGCCCATCTACGGCGCGACGCAGGGCGAGGTTCTCGACGAGGAGCTCGCGGCGTGGCTCGCGAACAACGGAGCGCTCGACGCCTCGGGGATGATGGAGATCCGCGGTCTCGAGGAGGGCTGGGTGATGGTGCAGTCCGCCTCCGCCGAGCGGGCCAAGACCTGGGTGCGCGGGCCGATGTCTGGATCGCCGCACCCCCTCACGGTCACCGCGGATCGCGGATGCGGGCGCACGCTCTTCACCAGCTATCACACCGTCGAGGGCGCCAGCGGCTCCATGCTCACCGCGCAGGAGCAGGCGCTCGCCTATCTCATCCTGGAGATCGGCAACTGCGTCGAAGAGCCCACTCTGATCTGATCAGAAGCGGAGCGTCTCGCCGATGGCGGGGACGAAGCGACGGTCGTCGGGGAGGCTCGCGCCTTCCCACACCTCGCGCAGCACCTTCGGCGGCTCGTCGAGCGCCTCGTCGGTGAGCTGGAAGGTGCCCCAGTGCATCGCCACGAAACGCTCGGCGCCCAGGGCCGTGAAGGCGCGCACCGCGTCCCCGGGGTCCATGTGCTGCGGCTCCATGAACCAGCGCGGCGCGTAGGCACCGATGGGGAGCATGGCAGCGTCGATGGAGCCCACCCGGCGCCCGATCTCCGCGAAGCCGTCGAACCAGGCCGTATCGCCCGAGTGGTAGACCCGCGCGCCGCCGCGCTCGAGGACGTATCCACCCCAGAGCGTCTCGTTCTGATCGAAGACGCCACGACGGCTCCAGTGCTGGGAGGGGACGAAGGTGATGTCGACGCCCTCGACCTCGCGCTGCTCCCACCACTTCATCTCGACCACCCGGGGAAAGCCCGCGCGCTCGAACCAGCGCGCGAGGCCCAGGGGGACCACGTAGGTCGGCTCGGGACCGAGCGCCCTGAGCGACCACGCGTCCATGTGATCGCGGTGGTTGTGGGTCACGACGACCACGTCGATCTTCGGGAGCTGCGGCAGGGCGACCCCGGGCGCCACGTTCCGCGGTACCACGCCCGAGAGCTTCTCGGCGAAGACCGGATCGGTGAGGATGGCGCGCCCGCCGAGCTGCACGAGATAGGTGGCGTGTCCCACCCAGGTGAGCTGGAGCTCCGCGGGCGAAGCCAGGGCGCCCTCATCACAGGTGATGGTCGGCACGTCGAAAGGCCCCTTCGCCGGACGCGGTCCGCCACCGAGCCCGAGCTTCCACTTCAGCACGTGCCCGAAGTGGCGGGTGTTGGCGCTCCCGTCGAGGTTGGTGAAGCGTGGCACCCCTCGTTCATAGGTCAGCGCGGCCCGCGCGCCAAGCGTCAGCCGCCGCCGGGGATGCGCGAGCGGCGGAGGACGGCATGGATCCGGGCGGCGATCTCCGCCTCGCTCACGCCTTTACGGACGAAGTCGTCGGCGCCCAGCCCCAGGCCGGTGACCGCGCGCTGAGACTCGGTCTCGCTCGTGAGCAGGATGATGGGCAGGTGCGCGATGTCGGGATTGGAGCGCACGAAGGAGGTGAGCTCGAGCCCGCTCAGGTCGGGCATGTTGAGGTCGACCAGGACCGCATCGCAGTGATTGACCGCGAGCCAGTCCAGCGCCTCCCCGCCCGAGCCGATGGTCTCGACCTCGAAACCGAAGCGGGTGATGGCGCGCCGCACGACCTCGCGCACGATGTCGCTGTCGTCGACCACCAGCACCTTGGGCTTGCTGGCCGGCCGGGTGCGGCTCGAGGTGTTCGAGTGCGAGCCGCTTCCGTACGCAGCCGGGCCCGGGTTGGAGTAGGAGGCGCCGCCCTGCGATTGAGAGAGGGGACGCGAGGCCTGGGTCGGCCCGGAATTCGTCGGCTGTACCGGATCCCGGTTCTCCACGCCGAGGCGCGACACCAGATCGCGGACGTAGTGCGCGACGACGCGGTTGCCGGTGAGGTCCATCTCGCGCTTCGACGCCATCCGCTCGATGCTCGAGGCCATCTCGGTCGCCGTCGGCCGCGACTCGTGGCTCGGCGACGTGCTGCGCTGCACCAGATTGTCGAGCTCGTCACGCAGCTCGGCGTCGACGCCTTCGATCTCGGCCGGCAGCGTGACCGCCTCGCGCCTGAGCGCCTCCGAGATCAGCGCCACCGTGTTCTGTCCGCGGCGCGCCGATTCGAGGGTGAGCAGCTCGTAGAGCACGAGCCCCGTCGAGTAGACATCGGCGGGGGGCGCGATGCCCTTGCCCTCCACCTGCTCCGGCGCGACGTAGCGGAACTTCCCGCGGATCTGCCCCTCACCCGTGAGCGCGGTGGTGTGCAGCACCCGGGCGATGCCGAAGTCCGTGAGCTTCACCTCGCCGTGCTTGGAGACCAGGACGTTCTCGGGGGTCACGTCGCAGTGGACCACTGGCCGCCGCTGGCCGCTGTCGTCGACGATGTCGTGGGCGTATTCGAGCGCGCGTGCCATGTGCCGCACGCACGCCAGGACGAAGTCGATCGGGAGCTTCTCGCCCGCGCGGTTCACCGCGGCGATGATTCGCCGGAGGGACGGCCCGTCGACGTATTCGAGCACCAGCAGGTACTCGTCGCCGTCGTAGATCAGATCCTGCGCCTGGACGACGTTGGGGTGACTCAGGCGAACCATGATGTTCGCCTCTTTCACCAGCGCCTGCGCGAACTGCGGGTCGTTGGTGAGGGTGGGCGCGAGCCGTTTGACGACAAGCTGGCGCTCGAACCCCGCTGCGCCGCGCCGCCGCGCGAGGTAGACCTCCCCCATCCCGCCGGCGCCGATGCGATTGATCAGCTCGAGCCCATGACTCGCCGCCACCTCGGCCACACGGGTCCCCCTGAGCGACTCGTCCATACCCCGGTCCAGCTTATCGCACTTCGCCGACCGAGGTCACCAGGACTTCTGGGTCAGGCTCTCGACAGGGTCTCAGCCTCACGGCATCGACATCATCATCGCCAGGGCGCAGAAGCCGTCGTTGCACGCGGCGCCGATGTCGGTCGGGTAGACGGGGGCACACTCGGGACAGGCCGACATCGGATCGCAGACGAGGCCCTCGAAGGACGAGAGCTCGGACGCGGCGATCGCCACGAGATTGAAGGGGGAGAGGTCGGCGCCGCACTCACAGCAGTCGCGCGCGCGGACGATGCAATCCGAGTCGGCGGTGCATTCCGCGTAGGGCGGGTCGGACGCGAGGTCTACGACCCGGCACCGGGAGTCGATGCAGGTGACGATGAGGTTCGGGTTCGGCATGCCGGCGCAATCGGGGCACGGCGGCGGGGCGGTGCGCGCGGCGGGGCAGGCCACGTCGAGGTAGTAGTCCATCGTCATGTCGGCGTTGACGGCCGCGACGTCGCTGCGGGTCGGCGCGCCGCAGACGCCGCAACAGGTGTTGGCCGTCAGCACGCAGTCGGACGGAACGTCGCAGCTATCGTAGGTCGCGGGCGGAACACCGGTATCGACGCAGGCGCCGTCCGCGCAGGGATCCGCGTCACCCACGCTCCCGTCGGTCGAGCTGTGGGAATCGGAGCACCCCGCGAAGGCGAGCGGGACCAGGAAGAGCAGTGCGAAGCGCATCCACCCATTGTGCGCCATGTTGCTCAGGTTCATCCAGCGCTCCGCGCTCAATCGCCTCGGCGTTCAGTCTCGTACCGGGAGGCTGCGCCGTCCCAGCATGTTCATGCGCGTGCTCCGGATCGTGTCCGCTTCCACGACTCGCCCGTCGTCGTAGCGAAAACGCAGAGCGTCGTCGGGGCATTGGACGATGCAGGCGCCGCACTGGATGCATTGATCCGGCTTCGTGATCTCCACCTTCCGGCGTGCGCCATTCATTTTCAACACGTCGCGGGGGCAGACCAGAACGCAGTCCGCTGCACCGCTGCACCGCTCTTCCACGAGCTCGATGTGCGCTTCGTTGTGGAACGTGTTGATGTAGCTCCCGTACCAGGGCGTGGTGCCGGCGAGATCGATCGCCAGGATGCCCGCGGCGATCAGGGCAATGACGCCGACGACCGCGAGGTGACCGGCTGAGGCCCCGAGCGCCATCAGCACCCCCGCGCCGGCGCCCATGCCCAACGCGGCGAACGCGGCGAAGGTCAACCACCGAAGCCCGCCGGTGACGCGAAGCCACGGCAGCAGCCAGAAGATCCCGCCCACGATGGTGATGACGGTGGCCACGCACGCCGCCAGGGTCGACCAGCCCCAGAGCCAACCGACGAGCGGGCTGGCGACGAGGAGCAACGGGCCGCCCCACATCATCGCCATCTCCGAACGTTCCCACACCGGGAAGCGCATGAACCGTTGGTCGTGACTCACTCGACGACCGTCGTCGAGATAGTCGGGTAGGTCTTCGAGGCGCGCGGGGCCCCAGCGGGTCTTCCATCCAGTGACCTCGGTGATCCGCCGGTGCTCGACGCCGGTGGCGCAGAGCTGAGGCAGGATGATCTCGTGGTCGTCGACGAGCTCCTCGATGCCGGAGGTGCGGATCACCGAGATCACGTCGTGATGCGTGAGGTGCCCGCCGCCTGCCGCACACCAGACGTTGATTCCCTCGCTGTTCGCGCAGAGGAGCCACGCATCGTGACCGGCGAGCGCGTCTCTCATGCGGCGGACGGTGAGGGTGAAGTTCCCGGTGAGTAGCACGGGAGAGCCGCGGTCCGGGTTTCCGATGCGGATCAGCCCGGTCGGCGCTGCGTGCGGCAGCATCCGCAGCAGCGTGTCCCGCAACCATCCCGAGAGGTCGCGAACCCTCACGCCGCCACCCCCGGCTTTTGGCCGGTCGCGATCACGAACGCATCGGACCAGATGCGCGCCTCGTCCACGTCCACGAAGCCGGCCGCGCTCAGCGCCCCGCCGAGCTCTCGAACGGGCCGCGTGCTCGTTTGCGTGAGCAGGTAGGTGAGCGCGTGGCGCGGCGCCCTGCGCAGACGGTGCAGGGTGCGCCGTAGGGTGCTGCGCGGCACCGTCTCGTCGGCGATGACCACATCACCCCCTGGGACCAGAACGCGGAGGGCCGCTCGGAGCGCGTACGCCCGCTCGTCGGCCGAGAGCTCCGAGAACATCAAACACGAGACGACGGCGTCGAAGGTCGCCGGCCCGAAGTGGTCCTCGATCTCGGCGATCCCCACCTGCATCCACTCGACCCGCCCCTTGGTGGGCACCGGCTTGGCCCGAGCGACCTCGAGCATGCCCGCATCGATGTCGATGCCGGTGACGTACGCGCCGCGGGCCGCGCACGAAAGCGCCACCGCTCCGGTGCCACACCCCATGTCCAGCACACGCCGCTCGGGCGCGGCCACTCTTTTCGCGATCCGCTCGTAGACCTCGTCGATACGACCGCCGGAGAGCATGCGAATGCCCTGGTCGTAGCGCTCGGGCGAGGACTCGAGGAACTTCATCCAGGCGAAGGTGCTCATCTCAGGGACACATCAAGGCAGGCGAGATCGGCAACTGGACGACCCGTGTGACGAAATCCGTGTCGCTTCGAGTCGAGCCTTCGAGCCACACGACGGCGCAATAGCCTCCGCCACAGGCGATGACCGGGTCGTTCGCCGAAGGCAGCAGGTTCGCGAGGGGGCACGGACCGCCGATCTCCGCGCCGTCGGCGTCGAGGGCTACCACCGTGACGATGCGCTCACCGCCGGACTCGTCGATGTACGCGCCGACGGGGCCGGCGGAGGCGGCGGCGATCGTCGGGTCGGGGCCGCGCCAGGAGAGCAGCCGCGGGCCGAACGCCGGAACGTACGCGCTCCCCGAGCGATCGAGGCGTCGCGCGTAGACCGCGCGCTCCCCGGATGCGTCGGCAGACCACACGCTGAAGATCGATTCGTCGTCGAGGATCGCCACGTCGGCCTCGACCGGGCTGAGCGCAGCGACGGAATCGATCGTGACGAAGGCCGTGGTGCGGTGGAAGGTCGCTCCGGTCGCACCGAAGACGACGACGGGACCGTCCGGTCCGCCGATGCCGTCCATGCCGCCGAGGTCCGGCGCGGCGGCGAAAGGAGCGATGTCGATCGCCACCGGCCCGGGATCGAAGCGGACGTCGCGGGCGTTGTGAGAGCCGCCGGCGCCCGCCTGTCGCACGACCCCGCGGAGCTCACTGCCCACCCAGAAGAGGGCCAGGCTGTTGTGATCCGACGCGGCGGCTGCGCCGTCGAAGCGGCGCTCGGTGAACGAGCCGCCGCTGTCGATCGCCACCACCACGTCCCACTCGGCGCCGTCGTACTCGTGCCAGCCCACCGCGAGGCGACCGTCGGGCGCCGACGCGAGGACCGTGCCGCGTCGGTCTCTGGCACCTCCCGAGGACGCGCGGCGTCGGTCGATCGGGGTCACGTCGCCGGGGAGCATCCCGTAGGTCTCGACGTGCCCACCACCCGAAGCGACGGAGATCACAGCGACGTCGAAGCGCGTCCCGCTCCAGATCACCGTGGGATGGCCTTCATACCCTCCGGAGCTCGCCGCTGTGACGATGGGCGTCGGCATCGGTGGACCGGAATCCACCACGCGCGTGTCGGGCGGCGCCGTGTCGTCGCGCGGGGGCGCGGTGTCACGCACCTCGGCGTCGAGGGGTCCCATGGTGTCCATCCAACCGTCGGTGACGTTCCCGTCCGGGACGCTCCCGTCCGCACCCACGCCGGGAGCGATGGCGTGGGTGTCGATGGAGCACGCCGACAGTAGGAGCGCAGCGAGCACGAAGGGCACGAAAGGAGTCTAGCAAGCCAAGAGGCACGCGCGCGAAGTAGCGCTCCTCACGACGACGACCTGGAAGCCTCACTCCATCGCTTCGACCGGTGTCGCCCCGATGCGCGCGGCGATCTCGGCCATGGCGTGCAGGATCGGCGCGAGCTCGTGGAGCGCGGAGGGGTTCTTGCGCACGCGCTTCACGATCTGCGGGGTCGCCTGGGCGAGGAGACCTCCTTCGCACACCTTCAGCTCGAATCCGGAGGTTCGGAGCCACTCCTTCAGCTGCTGAGTGCGGGCGTCGCTTCGGGGACCACCGCCTCCATCGGTCACGCCAGGGACGAAGGCCGCGAGGGCGAGATGCAGCCGCGCGGGGTAGCCGCTTCCGCGGTAACGGTATCCGTCGGGCTCGAAGTCGACGAGCGTGTCGAAGCCCACCACTTCGAGGGCTGCCGCGTGAAAGTAGACGCCGTCGTAGAGCCAGATCGTCTTGTACTCGGCGGCCCAGTATCGGTTGAGCCAACGCACCAGATCGTCCCGCTTGGCGCTCACGACTCCTCGGAACTGGCGCGCGAGGTCACTCATCGCTTCGTGGATCGCTCGGCGCTGCGTTTTCCGGTAGGCGAAGTACGCGATGGGCACCCCGATGATCGCCGCGAGCATCCCCCACAAGATGAATATCGCCGGGTTGAAGGGCGCTTCACCCGTCACGAACATCTGCCAGGTGAAGGCGAGTGCGCCGAAGCCGACCGGCGGCACGAGCGACCCCATCACGAGGAAGGGAACGTAGTTGTTGGCGCTGTAGCTGAGCACCCGCGCCATCCCCTTGCGCTCCGCCCGATAGCGTTCGAGGAGCGCACGGCGGCGGGCCTGGTGGGCGGCCGAGAGCCCCTGCACCATGATCGTGTGCGTCGGTGCGAGCGCGGCGCCGCAGTGGGTGCATCGCTCGAGCACCTGCCCCGGACGCATCGCGTTTGGGGCGCCGCAGTTCGGACACGCGACCTTCGACACGCTGACGTCGGCTTTGCGCGCGTCCCCACGCTTGCGGCCGGCGTAGTACCAGACGAGGTAGACGAAGACGCCGCCGTAGGACGCGCCCAGGATCACGAAGCTGAGCCCCGGCCCTTGGATATCGAAGAGACCGATTCGGTGAAGGAAGAAACCGGCGAGCGTGATGAGGATCGGCACCCCCAGCATCAGCCCGTAGCCCACCTGCAGCGAACGCCGCGGCGTCCGGCCAGACTCCGACCACTGCCGCCAGGCGTCCGCTTGCGACAGCTCGCGGTTCGCGGCCGCCATCTTGGCCTCCACCTCCGCGGCGTAGCTCTTCAGCTCGTGCTGAGTCTGCGCGCCCAGGGCCTGACGGTGCCCACAGTGGGGACAGCGCACGGCGACGCTCAGGGTCATCAGCGGAATGCCACCGCCACACTTTCCACACTCGATGCTGCGGGCCTCGCTCACCACGAGATGATAGGCATTTCGGACTCGTTGGGTCGTGCGGTCGACCACAGTCCACGTCGCGGTGGTGGGGATGGTTGCCGATCCGAGGACCGGGAACACATCAGACGAGAGAACCAGACCCGGCCGGGTGGGGAAGGGAGAGCTCTCGATGAAGGGAACCGGATATACGCGGAGTTTCGACGAGATCGGACTCGGCGACGAGACGGAGGTCGGGGGGAAGGGCGCCAACCTCGGCGAGCTGACCCAGGCCGGCCTTCCCGTCCCTCCGGGGTTCGTCATCACGGCGGCCGCCTATTTCCGGGCGCTCGAGGCGGCGGGGACACGCGCGCGGATCCGCGAGCTCCTCGCCGCCGCCTCCCCCAACGATCCCAAGGCCCTCGCCACGGCGTCCTCCACCCTTCGTGGCCTCGTCCACGAGGGCGGCATCCCCAGCGACGTGAAGGACCCCGTCCTCGCCGCTTACCGGGCACTCGGCGATGAGTCGCGCGTGGCGGTTCGTTCCTCCGCAACTCTCGAGGACACCGCGGGCGCCTCTTTCGCAGGCATGAACGTGACCTTCACCAACGTCTCGGGTGAGGACGCGCTCCTCACGGCTCTGCTCGGATGCTGGGAGAGCGTCTTCGGCGAGCGGGTGATCTCCTATCGCGCGGGCCGCGGCATCGACGAGGAGCCCGCGATCGCCGTCGTCATCCAGAAGATGGTGGACTCCGAGGAGTCGGGCGTGATGTTCACCGCCGACCCGGCCACCGGAGCGCGTGACCGGCTCGTGATCGAGGCGGCGTTCGGGCTCGGCGAAGTGGTCGTGAGCGGAGCGGTGGAACCGGACACCTACGTGGTCGACGCCGAGGGCCCGACGATTCGGGACGTGCGCGTGGGTGTGAAGACGCTGTGCATCGACCGGGACGAGAGCGGCACGGAAAGGCGCCGCACGCTCTCGGAGGCCGAGGGCAAGCGCCGCGTCCTCGACGACGCGCGCATCCTCGAGATCGCGCGCCTGGGGCGTCGGATCGAGGCGCACTACGGCAAGCCTCAGGACATCGAGTGGGCCTATGCCGATGGACGTCTCTACGTCGTCCAATCGCGCCCCATCACGACCCTCGAGCCACCTGCGGAGCATCACGCGGGAGACCTGCTCCTCACCGGTCTCGGCGCGTCGCCTGGTCGCTCGGTCGGCGTCGTGCGCATCCTCGAATCGCCGGACCAGGTCGGTATGCTCTCGCCGGGCGAGATCCTCGTGGCGAAGATGACGAGCCCGGACTGGGTCCCTGCGATGAGGCACGCCGGGGCGCTCGTGACCGATGGTGGCGGCATGACGTGCCACGCGGCGATCGTCAGTCGCGAGCTTCGGATCCCCTGCGTAGTCGGGACTCGCGACGCGACGCGCGTGCTTCGCGACGGAGAGACGGTCACCGTGGTGGGCGACGAGGGTCACGTGTTCCGGGGCGCGGTGGAGGAACAGACGCGGGAAGTCACCACGCACGTCGCGGCGGAGGTGGGGTCGGCGCGTGGCACCGAGCCGCTCGCCACACGGCTCTACGTGAACCTCGCCTTCCCCGAGCACGCCGAGGAGGTCGCGGCCCAGCCCGTCGACGGAGTCGGCCTGCTGCGCGCGGAGTTCATGATCACCGAGGCTCTCGACGGTGTTCACCCGAAGGAGCTCATCGCGCGAGGAGAGGGGGCGAGCTTCGTCGACCGCATGAGCGAGGCGCTCCTGAAGATCACCGGCCCCTTCGCACCGCGACCAGTGATCTATCGGACGTACGACTTCCGCACGAACGAGTTCCGCAAGCTGGAGGGGGGCCAAGCCCACGAGCCGATCGAGGAAAACCCGATGATCGGTTATCGGGGCTGCTACCGCTACGTGAAAGACCCTGCGCTCTTCGAGCTCGAGCTCGAGACCCTCGCTCGGGTGCGCGAGCAGACACCGAACCTGCACGTGATGCTCCCCTTCGTTCGCACGAAGTGGGAGCTCGAGGCATGCCTCGAGATGATCGAACGCTCGCCGCTCGGAAAGCAGCGGGGCCTGTTGAAGTGGGTCATGGCGGAGGTGCCGTCGATCGTCTACCGCATCGCCGACTACGCGGCGCTGGGGGTCGACGGGGTCAGCATCGGCAGCAACGACCTGACTCAGCTCGTCCTCGGTGTCGACCGTGACTCGGAGATCTGCTCCGAGCTCTTCGACGAAGCGGACGCGGCGGTGCTCGGGGCCATCGAAGCGATCATCCGACAGGCCCGCGCCCACGGGCTCACCTCGAGCCTCTGCGGCCAGGCGCCCTCGAACCGTCCGGAGTTCGCCGAACACCTCGTGCGCTTCGGTATCACTTCGATCTCCGTCAATCCCGACGCCGTCGACGCAGCCCGGGCGAGCATCGGTCGCGCCGAGCGCCGATTGCTCGTCGACGCCGCACGGCGCGACGGATAGCCTGCGGAACGGACGCGATCATTCCGCCGCGGAAGCGAGCCCCAGCGAGCGCCAGTCGATCTCTGCGCCCAGCTCCGCGAAGATCGACATGAGCCCGAAGTTCACGCGGTTCAAGAAGAGCATCTCGCCCGGCATGGTCAGCTTGAAGAGGTTCTTGCTGCGAAGAAAGCGCGTCGTCGCCTCCGCGGCGTACTCCTGGGTGATTCGGTGGCGCCCGGTCCGCAACAGGGGAGCGTAGAGGTAGCGGAAGAGCTCGCGTGCATCCTCCCGGTGATAGCGCACGCCGGGTTTCACGATTCCCAGCGCCACCACCGACGCGTGCAGCTCCTCCGGCTCGTCGGCGACCACCGCGCGCAAGAGTCGCTTGATCTTCTGCACGAAGCCGGGCTCGAACTCACGGATGCAGCCGTAGTCGAGAATGACGATCCCGCCCTCTTCCGGAAAGAGGTAGTTCCCCGGATGAGGATCGGCGTTGAAGAGCCCGAGCCGGTAGAGGGTGCCCAGATAGAAGGCGTAGAGCGCTTCACCGATGCGATCGCGCTCCTGTTGGGACGCCTCCGAGGAGACGAGCTCGTGAAACGTACGTCCCTCGTGAAACTCCGTCGTCAAGACGCGACGCGAGGAGAGCTCCTCGAACACGCGCGGCACGGTGACGTCGGGATGGTCGGCGAAGAGCTCACCGAAGCGCTGCTGCATTTCCGCCTCGCGCTCGTAGTCGCACTCCTCCATGAAGCGGGCGCGCATCTCCTCGACCACGCCCTCGACGCCAACGCGCGGCAGAACGAGCCCCTTCAAGCGCCCCATGACGGCGGCGCTCTTCAGATCCGCGTCGATCGTCTCTTCGATCCCGGGGTGCTGCACCTTGACCGCGACCACCCGCCCGTCGTGCAAGCGCCCGCGGTGGACCTGACCAATCGACGCCGCGGCGACCGGCTCCGGCTCGAGCTCCGCGAAGTGTCGTTCGAGAGGCGCGTCGAGCTCGGACTCGACGGTCTCCCGGATACGTGAAAACGGCGTGCGCTGCGACTGCGTCTGGAGCAGGGCGAGCGCGCGGCGCATCTCCGGGGGAAGCGACGGGTCGATGTAGCTCGCCATCTGCCCCGCCTTCATGGCCAGCCCCTTCATCTCGCCCAGCCCGGTGACCAGGCGCTCGGCCGCGCGGAGATGCCCGCGCTGCATCAGGGCGCCTGGCTCCTTTGCCATCGCTCGTCTCAGGCGCGCGCCCGCGAGCGTTGACGCCGTGCGCGCAGCGAGGCCCGACAGCTTCAGGGTGCGACCGAGCGCGGATGTGGAGGGCTCGCCCTGGGCCGAGTCCCGCAGCATCTCGTGGAGCGCGTCGACGACGGCGTCGACCTCATCGTCTTTCGAGTCGTCGCGCTCCGTCATCGAGGCGCGCGCTCGATGGCGCGTCGCATGGCCGACAGGAGATGGCGATGGAAGGCGTGGCAGACGAACGCTTCCACCCAGGCCCACACCCAGCGGGGCCGTCGCGCGCTCACGTAGCGGGTCTCCAGAGAGAGCGTCGTCCGCCCGTCGCCCGACGGGGTGAGCGTGTAGCTACCGCCGACCAGTCGCGTCTTTCCCACGTCGAGCGCCTGCTCGATGACGTCGAAGCGAAGCGACTTCGCCTCTTCGACCGCGGTGACGCGCTTGCGCAGATGGCCGTCGACGTAGACGCAGAGGGTTTCGTCTCCGACCGCCGCGAGCGATCCCTCCGTCTTCACCGGAACGGGGAGGAGCCATCGCAAGAGCAGAGGCGGCGGCTCGTCGATCTCCTCGTAGTACAGGAGCCCGGTCCACGTCTGCGCCGGCGCAGCCGCAAGCCGCATCTCCGTGACCACGGAACGGACGCCAGCGGACGAGTCGTCGGTCGCGACCTTGGTTGCGTGAGCCTGCTCGATGGTCATCCGACGCCTCTCCGATCGGACGAGTAGCTAAACACCATCGAAGGGTTTGTCCAGCCTCCCGAGGGAAACCCGTCCGGGGCTCGATCCCGCACCAAAGGTTGGCTACGTTTCGCCCCATGGTGCCTCCGCTCCTGATCCGTGTCGCCGTCGCCCTCGTGTGGCTGTACGAGGGCGTGTGGTGCAAGGTCCTGCGCAAGATGCCGCATCAGGAAGAGGTGGTCGCCGCGCACCCCCTCTTCGGTCCTCGGCGGGCGCGCTGGACGCTCTTCGGGATCGGCGTCGTGGAGACGGCGATCGGTGTCTGGGTGCTCACCGGTTACATGCCGTGGATGGCCGCGCTCACACAGACCATCCTGCTCGTCGGCATGAACGCCAACGGGCTTCTCTTCTCCCGCGAGCACATCCAGGATCCGGGAGGGATGGTCGTGAAGAACTTCGCCTTCCTCGTGCTCGCCTGGGTGGCGGCGTATCTGAACTGATGACGACCAGCGCAACGACGGTATGGAACCGCGGCCGACTCGACAGCCGCGCCGGCCCGAAGAGGATCCTCTTCGGTCGCACTTACGAAGACCCCACCATCGAGCTCGAAGCGTTCGGCTCGGCCGGGCGCGTGCTGTGCATCGCGTCGTCCGGTTGCACAGCGCGCCAGCTCGCCGCGCATCACGACGAGGTCGTCGCCGTCGACATCAATCCCGTGCAGCTCGCGTACGCACGCCACCGTCTCGCCGGCGGTGCGGGCCAGCTGGGTACGGCCGAGCGCGTCATGGCGGCGCTTCGCTTCTTCCTCCCGCTCACCGGCATCACCCGTAGCAAGCTCGAGGCGTTCCTCGCCATGGACGACGTCGAGGCGCAGGCGGCGCGATGGGAAGCGCTGGCGACGCGCCGCTTTCGTTTCGGCGTCGGGGCCCTCTTCTCGCTGGTGGGTCTACGCGCTGCCTATTCGCGCGATCTGCTCGACGTGCTGCCGCGACGCTTCGGGCGCGTGCTGCTGTCCCGCCTGTCCCGGGGCTTCGCCACGCACCCCAATCGCGACAACCCCTACGCGCATGCGCTCTTTCTGGGCGCGCCCCTCCCCGCCGATGAGCCAGCCCCCGGCCGCATCGAGCTCGTCTGCTCGGACGTCGCCTCCTATCTGGAGGATCAGCCCGCCGGCAGCTTCTCCGGCATCAGCCTCTCGAACGTCCTCGACGGGGCGAGCCGCGAGTACCGCGCGCGGCTCTTCGAAGCCGCGAAGCACGCGGCCACCGACGAGGGCGTCGTCGTGCTGCGAAGCTTCGGCGAGCCCGAGAACCCCGGTGATGCCGAGATGGCTGCACGCGATCAGTCGTTGCTCTGGGGGAGCGTCAGGGTCGCGAAGGCGATCACGGCGGGGGACACGTGACGGGCGAGGTGTCGACGACGAGGTCGTCGATCCACACCTCGAGCGGCGCGGTCATCGGGTGGAAGCTCCAGGCGCCGACGTAGATCTGATCGACCGCCGGGCCGTACCAAGGCGAATCGTCGGGCACCACGTCTCCGACGCAGCCCTGTCCGTGATCGTCGACCGCGACCGCCGGGTCGGTCGCGCCGTCGATGGTGAGCCTCAGGCGCCGCGCGACGCTGTCCATGTCGAATGCCACGCAGGTCCATCGGCTCGCGGGCATCGCCTCCATGCTCTGGAACCAGCAGTCGTGATAGGGATCGCCGCCGCTCGCCTCCAGTCCGTCGACGAAGCTGTAGGTGTTGACGTCGGAGCGGGGTAGCGAGCTGATGAGGTACGTGGCGCGGCGTCCCGTGACCGGTGAGCTCGGCTCGGCATCACCGCTCGCGCCGAAGAACGTCCAGTGCACGCTGCTCCCATTCGGATCGATGTACATCATCATCCGCCCGTAGAGGTGCGTCGGGTTGCCCTCGAGGAGCGGCAACGACCCGTTCGAGAAGAGCCGCCCGCCCGCGGTCGCGTCCGTCTCGATCCGCATGTGGAGCGCGCTGTCGCCCGAGACGGTGTGAGTCCCGTCGAGGTCCATCGCGCCGCCCGGCGACCGCACGGCCGCCCGCCATGGACCGAAGGTCTGTCCGTCCGAGAGCGTGGTCAAAGTGTAGTCGTCGAAGGTTTCGCAGAAGAGCGCAGCGCCGCAGGGATCGGGCGGCCCCCCAGCGTCCGCGTCTACGCTACTCGCGTCGGCGTCTGGGCCACGCGCGTCGGCGTCGGCATCTTCACCGCGCGCATCGGTAGAGGTGTTTCCATCCCCCACGCCCGCGTCTCGCACGCCGCCTTCGCGCCTCGATCCCGCGTCATCGAGTGATCCGACGGTTCCCGTGCACGCACATGCGAACACGCACACGAGGACGGCGAACAGGACGCACGCGCCGAAACCGGTCACCTCGCCTCGACCAACCCAGCGGCGAAGGCGATCCGGGTCAGTGCCGCAGCGTTGTGGACCTCGAGCTTGCTCATGAGCCGGTGCCGATGGGTCTGAACCGTGCGGACACCTATGTGAAGGCGGGCCGCGATCTCCTTGTTGGCGAGTCCCTCCGCCACGAGAGTGAGAACCTCTCGTTCACGCCGGGTGAGTCGGTCGACCGCGTCCGGCGGCTCGAGCTGCGCGCGCCGGAGCGCGTCGAGGGCACGGGAGCAGAGGTAGGTCTGACCATCCATCAGAGCGTGCAGGCCCGCGCTCAAGATCTCGGCGTCAGCCACTTTCGAAACGAACCCGAGCGCACCCAGCCGCATCGAAGTCGAGACCTCTTTCGGTCCGTCCGTCGCGGAGAAGATCATGACGCGTGCATCGTGCGCGACGAGCTGCGGCAGGAGATCGAAGGCCGTCGTGTCGGTCAGCGCGATGTCGAGGACCACGAGGTTCGGCCGCACCTGTTTGTAAAGGAGCAAGGCTTCATGCGCAGACTCCGTTTCGCCCACGACCTCGAACTCCAGGCTGAGGTAGCGGCGGATCCCACTCCGGACCACGGGGTGATCATCGACGAGGATGAGCGTCGGCTTCTCGAGGAGGTCATTCATCGCGTTGGCTCGCCCGCGGAGAGCTCGACGAGCTCGCCCAGCTCCTCGAGAAGCGCGAACACACGTTTCGCCTCCGCCTCATCGATTCGAGAGAGCGCAAAGCCCACGTGAACGAGGACGTAGTCCCCCACTTCGACGTCGGGTACGTACTCGATACATACATCGCGGCGGATCGCGCCGAACTCGACCGATGCCATCTGAAGATCCCCATCGGCGTGGGTGCGAATGATGCGACCCGGAATGCCGAGACACACTGGACCACCTCCTCTCTGAGCATGTGCTGCGCCTTGCGTGGAGGTCAAGGCCACCTCGTCAGGGCGATGGCGATTTGTCCCAAGCACAGACCACCGTCATTGGGTGGGATGCGCTGGTGCCAGTAGACGTCGAAGCCCGCCGCTTCGAGACCGCCGACAGTCCGATCGGTCAACAGCGCGTTCATGAAGACGCCACCGGTGAGCAAGACGGGGAGACGTCGGCGCCGTCGCGAGGTGAGGACTCTGCAAACTTCGACGATCATGGATGCGATGGTGGTGTGGAAGCGCCGGGCCACGCGCGACGCCGCCATTCCCGCGTTCACATCGGTCATGACGCCGGCGATCAGCTCCCTGGGGTCGATCACGACAGGCGTATCCGGCGCTTCCTGAGAAATTTCGAAGGGGTAAGAGGCCTCGTCTCTTCCGTGCGCTACTGCCAAGGCTTCCAACTCGATCGCCGCCTGGCCCTCGTAGGTATTGAAGTGCCTCACACCCGCCAGCGCAGCCACGGCATCGAAGAGACGCCCGACGCTCGATGTCTGGGGCGAAGCCACCGACCGTTCGATCATCCGAACGATCGTATCGAGCTCTGCCGGACGCGGTGCGCCGAGCCCTTCGACGGGCAGACCGGCGGCGTGGGCATGGGCCACCGCCATGCGCCACGGCTCACGCATCGCGGCCTCTCCTCCGGGAAGAGAGACCGGGCGCAGATGGGCGCGCCTCGCCAAGGCACCCGGCGTACCTACGAAGAACTCCCCGCCCCAGATGGTGTCGTCGTCCCCCAAGCCAGCTCCGTCGAAGGCCACCCCGATGACCTCCTCCTCGAGCCCGTGCTCCGCCATGCAGCTGGCCACGTGGGCGCGATGATGCTGGACCTCCATGCGTTCGATGCCTTCGTCACGCGCTCGATCGAAAGCGTAGAGAGAGGACGCGTAATCCGGGTTCAGATCGTGAACGAGCACGTCGGGGCGCTGTTCGAAGAGCGCTTCGTAATGACGGATCCCGTCGCGGTAGGCGTGCAGCGCCCGCCGATCGTCGAGGTCGCCGAAGTGGTGGCTGAGGATCGCCCCCTTTCCGTGCCCCAGGGCGAACGTCGCCTTGAGATGGCCGCCGAGGGCGAGCACTGACCTCTTCGCTGGACGCCGGAGCACCAGAGGTGCAGGCGCGAATCCACGGGAGCGGCGGACCGGCACCGGACGCCCGCGGACGACGCGCGCCACCGAGTCGTCGCATCGCGTGCGAATCGGCCGATCGTGCACGAGGAATGCGTCGGCGACGTCGCCCAGGCGCGCCAGAGCATCATCGTCTTCGTATGCGATCGGCTCCTCGCTGCGGTTGCCGCTGGTGAGCACGATTGGAAGCCCCGCCAACGCTTCGAGCAGCAGATGATGCAGCGGTGTGTACGGCAGCATCAGGCCGACATCGGCGACCGCACCGCTCACGCGAGGTGAGAGCCCCTCCGCGCGGCCCCGCACCAACACGATGGGCCTCGGGACTCCTTCGAGCAGCCCTGCCTCGACACTGCCGAGGTCGACGATACGCCGAGCCGCGTCGACACTATGGACCATCACCGCCAGCGGTCGCTCGTCACGACGCTTTCGCCGCCGCAGCCGTTCGACCGCATCGTCGGAGGTCGCGTCGCACGCCAGGTGATATCCGCCGAGGCCCTTGATCGCGAGGAGCTCTCCCCGCCGCAGCCTCCGTGCTGCTTCCCCGACGACGTCCACGTCGCTGATGACGCCTCCTTCCGAATCGAGCAGGCGGAGCGACGGACCGCACACAGCACAAGCGATGGGCTCCGCGTGGAAGCGGCGATCGGCGGGGTCCTCGTACTCCGCCCGGCAGTCGGGACACATCTCGAACGAGCGCATCGTGGTGCGCGCGCGATCCCAAGGAGCGGCGATCGCGAGGGTGAGGCGCGGCCCGCATGACGTACAGCAGATGAAGGGGTAGCGAAACCGGCGGTCGTCCGGGTCGAAGAGCTCTTCGAGGCACCGTGCACAGGTCGCCGCATCCGGGGCGATGCGTATCGTCGGCGTGGACTCCGTGGAGCTCTCGACGATGCGAAAGCCCTCGGCGCCGGCCGACGGAACCTCCCGATCCTCCACCGTGTCGACTCGCGCGAGTGGCGGCGCGTCGTGTCTGACCGCGTGAATGAACGCGTCCAGCGCGTCGGGCGTCCCCTCGACGGAGATGTCTACCTTTCCGCCGACGTTTCGGACCCAGCCACGGAGTCCCAACTTGATGGCCAGCGCGTGCACGAAGGGCCGAAACCCGACCCCCTGAACGATCCCCTCGACCACCACCTCCCGGCACGGTGTCAGGTCGGTGTGTTGGCGTTGGCCCACCCGCGTACTCCTGGTAATGTCGTCGATGAGTGGAGAAGCGAATCTCCGAATTGGAAGCCGAGGTTGCTTCGCTTCGGGCGAAGCTCGCCGAGCAAGAGCGCGCGCACCGAGAGGTGATCGCCAATCTCGCTGCGACCATCGGCCACGAGCTGCTGAACCCGCTGTCGGCCGTGCAGACCGCGCGCTACTGCCTGGAGCAGAGTCGTGACGAGGCCGCGGGAGCGGACCCGAGAGATGGCGAGTATCTGAAGATCATCGGCGAGCAAGTGAACACTGCCACGCGCGTGATCGGTAACCTTCTCGCCTTCGCGCGAAACAGCGAGCTCGTCCGAAGCGCGTGCCCGGTCGACCGGTTGGTGGAGGCAGCAATCGCGGACGCCGCCATCGGAGCGGAGGTCGTCGTCGAGCTCGGAGTGTCGAAAGACCTGCCGATCCCCGCGTGGGATTGGGAGGCTGTGGTTCGCGCGCTCTCCAACGTGCTCCGAAACTCGGCGGAGGCCATCGGCAATGCCGGGACGATCCGCGTTCGAGCACGAGAGGCGGGCGGTGACATCGCCATCACCATCGCCGACGATGGCGACGGCATCCCGCTCGAGCATCTCGCTCACGTCTTTACTCCAGCGTTCACCACGAAGGCACGCCAATCCGGCCTCGGCCTCGCGGCAGTGTCGGCCATCGTCCGACGACATGCGGGACGGGTACACTGCGAGAGCACCGTCGGCGCCGGAACCACGGTCACGCTGACGATGCCGCTCTCCACGGACCGGCACGTCAGTCCCCCTGCCCCTTGAGCCCTGACAGCAACGACAGCAGACGCTCTGGCCCGTCCCCTTTCAGGACGTAACCGTCCACTCCGTCGGTGTTCCGAGGTGCGTTGCCGCTCACGATCAGGACGTGTGCTTTCGGCGAGCTCTCTCTGATGCGCGGAATGATGGACGTCCCCGGCCCATCGGGGAGATGTTGATCGACGAGCACGGCATCGAACGACCCGTCCGCGAGTCGGGCGCACGCCTGGGCGACCCCCTCGGCTTCCACCACCTGATGACCGTCGTCCTCGAGAAGCGCCCCCAGAGTCAACCGGTTCACGTCGTCGTCGTCGATGAGAAGAATCCGCGCCATCAGAATCTGCCTCCGCTCGATGGGCCGCCCCAGCGTCATCACGACGGCGAATTTCTCTTCGCCGTCTTCGAAGTCCAACGCCCCCTCGTATCGCTGAGCGATGCGTTGTGCGATCGACAGACCGACTCCCATGTCATCGAAGCGCGATGACTCGAATGGGCGTCGCATGTGTGCGCGGTGCTCGGCCGGGATCCCGGGCCCGTTGTCGGAGATCCGAATCTCGTAGAGCGCGCCTTTGGGCCCGCCGGCCACCCGGACGTCTTCGTCTCCCGCGAACTCGAGCGCGTTGTCGATAACACAGCGAACGGCGAGGGTCAGCTCGTCGGGATCGCCATACCAGACGCCCGGCGCGATCTCGTGCTCGACGCTCGGAGCGCGAGCGTGGCGAGAGCAGCGAATGGCACGCTCGACGATCTCCGCGACCGAGACCTCCGTGAACACCCGCGGGTGAATCCGCGACAGCGCCGACTCGTCTGCCAGGATCGTGTTCGCGGACTCGACCTCGTCCTCGATCAAATCGAAGAAGCGCTGGACGCGCGCGTCGGCCGTCCAAGCAGGCGTGTCCTGGACCTTTGCCCGAATGTAGAACGACGCTTGACGCACCGCCGCCAGCTTGTTGCGGAGGTCGTGCCGGAGCGACGAGAGTGCCAGCTCCACCAGGCACGCGCGCTCGGCGCGCTCTACTGATTCCTCACGTACCATTCAGTCTCCCGAGCGTAGGTTCGAGGCCGCGTCGCGAAGTCGAACGCTCGAACGCTTCATCGCGCTCAGTCTCGCCAGATGCTGAACGCGAGCAACCAACACGCGGGGATCGAAAGGTTTCCTCAGCAGCGCGAGCGTTCGGCGGTCATCCCATGGGACCTCCAAAGCCAGCTCGTCCACGTGCCCAGTCACGAGCAGACAGGCAACCACTTGCTGGGCGTCCCCAACCGACGAGAGAAAAGCGACCCCATCCATTTCGGGCATCTGCCAATCGGCGACCACGACGTGGTAGTCGCCCGCGCGAAGCCAGTCCAGACCTTGCCGTGCGGATCCCGTCGCCCGAACCCGAAATTCACTCTCCAGAATCGCTGCCATGGTCATGAGCACCGACGGGTCGTCGTCAACAACCAACACCCCGTACTTTTCCTTCGCCATGCTCCCCCTTCAGCGCTGAAGCTTGTCCCCGGTTCGAACGCTGCATCTGGCGCGGGCCACGCTGCGCACCAAACCGCGTACGTCGAGAGGCTTCTGCAAACACTTGTATGCGCCCCTGTCCATCATACCGCGGATGAGTCCATCCATGTTCTTGCCGGTCATGCCTATCGCGATCAACTCACCGTCGAACGCGCGCATCTTGTCCAGAAGCTCGACGCCGTTCGAGTCATCGAACACCAGATCGATGATCGCGAGGTCGATGGGCTCGTTCTTCATCACCGCGAGCGCCGAGTCGGGGTCGTAAACGGGGCGCGCCCGAATTCCCGCGCTCTCGAGTGCCGAGGCCATCGTCGTTGCGCAATCCTCCTGGTCGTCGACGACGAGAACGGTCGGACGTCCCGCTGCACGCCGCGCGAGCACCAGGAAATGCTCGATGTTCAACGGCTTGGGCACGACCGTGTACACACCCTGCGACAACGCCCGTTCCAGAACGCCTTCCGCTTCGTGGGCGGTGATGAGGATGAGGGGGAGCTCGGGCTTCAGCGCCCGCATCGCGCGAGCGCCCTCGATCCCGTCGAGGCCCGGCATGCACAGGTCCGACACCACGAGATCGAAGTCGTGAGTCTTCACCAGTTCGATGGCTTCGTATGCGGAGGCGGCTTCGGTTACCTGAAATCCCTTGATCTCCAGAGCGCCCGCCAGGGTCGTCCGCACGCTCTCCTCGTCGTCGATGAGCAGCAACTCGAAGCTCATGTCCAATCAAGGTGCAATGGACGTGCCGCGGAAAACACGCGTTCTTTCGTCGAGACTGTCCAGCTTCCTCAACACCGGAGTGCGCGACGGGCCAAGTCAGCCGATCTCGTGAATCGCCGATAACAGCTCCTTCTGGGGCACGGGCTTCCTGAGCATCTTGAAGTCATGGCGCTCGAGAAAGGTCCGAGCCCGATCGGTGAACACGCCGCCCGTGAGGAACACGAAGCGGCTCGCCAGTTTGGGGTGCTCCTCAGTCACCCGCTCGTAGAGCTCGGGGCCGTCGACGTCTGGCATCATGAGATCGCAGACGATGACGTCGAAGCGCGGGTCTCGACGCAGCAGCTCGAGCGCGCCCGGCCCATCGGTCGTCACCGTCTCGTGCATGGCTCCGATGAGCCGCTGAAAGGCCCGCCGAAGCATGGCCTCGTCGTCCACCACGAGCACACGCAAACGCCGCGGCGGCGGGAGGACGATGCGATGGGCGCCCGAGTCCTCGGAGGCTGGTTCGCGGCCATGGTCACGCGGCAACCGGATCTCGAAGCGGGTGCCGACACCGACGGCGCTCTGCACCTCGAGGGTACCGCCATGCGCGTGAATCGTGTCGGCCGAGATCGCCAGACCGAGACCGGTGCCCTTCCCAGGCGGCTTGCTCGTGTAGAAGGGTTCGAAGATGCGGTTTTGGAGGTGATCGGGGATCCCGGGCCCCGTATCCTCCACCGCCAACATCACCCACTCGTCGTCATGGCGTGTCTCGACGAGGACGCGGTTGTCGGTGCCCCCAGCCCCCTTGATGGCATCGGCGGCGTTGACGACGAGGTTGAGAACGACCTGGACCAACTTGGTCGCGTCGCCGACGATGGTTGGCAGAGGATGGAGGTCGAGCTCCAATGTCGCGCTGTGGCGAAGGGTACTGCTCGCCATTGTACAAGCGGAACGAGCGACCTCGCAGAGGTCGACGGGTCTCGCGCGGTCGTCGTCGAGGCGAGCAAAGCCAGCGAGCTCCTGCACGATCTCGGAGATGCGCTCGATGCCGGCAAGGCAGTCGGCGATCAGCGCCCGCGCATGGGTGTTGTCGGTGCCGCCCGTCGCCTCCACGTCCCGCGCCAGCGCCTCCAGGTTCGCGTGGATGAACGCCGCGGGGTTGTTGACCTCGTGGGCCACTCCGGCTGCGAGCTGACCGATGGCGGCGAGGCGGTCGGCGTGCTGTAGCCTGCGCTCGAGCTCCTGCGCGCGACGGATCTCGGTGACGTCCCTGATGGATGCGAGGACCGAATCCTCGTCCTCCCAACGAACGGTGGTCGCCTGGACCTCGAGGGTACGGCGCGGTTCTCTGCCCGCCCCGATCCGCACTTCGAAGCGCCCGCGTCCCGCCAGGGTGACGGGCGAACGCCGGCCCACGAGGCCCTGCCCGAAGAGGCCCTCGGCAGCCGCGTTGGCTAACCGCACCTGGCCACGAGAGTCGACCACCATCATGGCGTCCAGGTTGGCTTGCACGAGGTCACTGATCTGCCAGCGCAGCCGACTTCGGGTGACCGCGTAGCGAACGCTCCTGAGGATGGAACCCGGCGGCACCCGACCCTTCTCGAGAAAGTCCTGGGCGCCCATCTCGATCGCCTGGCGCGCCATCACCTTCTCGTCCGCTCCCGTCAGGACCACCACCGGAATGCGTGGCTCTGCATCGAGGACCCGCTTCAGCGTGTCCAATCCGACCGAATCGGGCAGACCCAGATCCAACAGGACCGCATCGAAGGTCTCTTCACTCAGGTGACGGATGGCGGCAGGAAGGTTGCCCACGCGACGAAGCCGTACCGAGCCATCGTGATCCACGATGCCACCGCAGAGGATCTCGGCGAAGGTGGGATCGTCCTCGACCACCAGGAGTCGGAGGTAACCCCTGCCCGACACATTCGTGGTGCGGGATGCGTGTACCCCCTCCTCGTCGTGATCTAACGCGGCCACATTGCGCAAAGCCCCCTCTCTGACGTCGCAACTACCGTTCCACCTCGAAACCCGCAAAAAGCGACACTGGGTGTCGAGAACCTCTTACACTCGTCTTCATCCGGGTGGGCGTTCAGAGCTATCCTGTCACCCATGGGGCCAATGCTTTCGTCGGGTCGGCCGCGCGCCCTCCTCGTCGACGACGACCCCGCCACCCGCGTGACGCTGCGTGCGGTCCTCGAGGATCAGCACGTCGCGGTGTTGGAGGCGGAGGACGGCCGAGCGGCGCTCGAGCATCTCGCCCACGCAGACGTGCACATCGTCATCACCGACCTGCGCATGCCCGGGATGGACGGCCTCGAGCTGCTGAGCTCGATGCGCGACTGGCAGAACCCGCCGCGGGTGATCGTCGTCACCGGCCACGGCTCCGAGAGCCGGGCCGTGGAGGCGATGAAGGTCGGCGCCTACGACTACCTGACCAAGCCCTGTGATGTCGATCACCTGTTGGCGGTCGTCCGGCGCGCCGTCGAGTCGGCAACCCTCCAAAGCGAGAACGAACGACTCGCTGGGGAGCTGACCTTTTCGCGCTACATGCTCTTCGATTCGGAGCCCATGAGGCGACTCGCGGTGATGGCGCGGCGGGTCGCGGGCTCGCCCACGACGGTGCTCATCCGCGGGGAGACGGGCACGGGAAAGGAGCGGCTCGCCGAGTGCATCGTCGCCGCTTCTGCGCGGGCCGACCGACCGTTCTTGCGGGTGAACTGTGCCACCCTCGGGGACGACCTGACCGCCTCGACCCTCTTCGGTCACACGCGAGGCGCCTTCACCGGCGCCGAGGAGTCACGGCCCGGCTTGTTGCGCGAAGCGGATGGCGGAACACTCCTGCTCGATCAGGTGAGCGAGCTGCCGGTGGCGGTCCAGGCGTCGCTTCTCCGCGTCTTACAGGAAGGAGAGGTTCGGCCCGTCGGCTCCGAAGAGGCGGAGAAGGTGGACGTCCGCTTCATCGCCACCACCAGTCGAGACCTCGCCGAAGCTGTGAGCGTCGGCGCCTTTCGCGAAGATCTCTTCTATCGTCTTCGCGTCGTCGAGCTGGAAGTGCCGCCGCTCAGGGATCGCCCCGAGGAGATTCCGCACCTCATCGACCACTTCATCGATCTCTATGGCAGGCGATATGGGCTCAATCGCCTCAGGGCCCCCGCGGCGCTTTACGACTCTTTCGTCGCACGCAAATGGCCTGGCAACGTTCGTGAGCTGGAAAACGCCGTCGATCGGCTGGTGGCCCTCTCCAACGATGGACGGATCGACATGTCGGTCCTCGCCGATTGGGACGGTGCCGCCCCTCGGCGCCGCGCGACCCTGAGGGAGAAGCTCGCGGCCTATGAACGAGGCATCCTCTTGAACGCGCTGAGGGAAGCGGACGACAATCGGAGCGAGGCGGCGAAGCTCCTCGGTGTCAGCCGGGCCACCCTTCACAGCAAGCTCAACAAGCACGGCATCGAAAAGCGATATGGGTGATGTCGATTCTCGTTGGATTCGATCGGTCCGAGAAAGCAGAAGCTGCCCTTCGAGCGGCGCTCGAGAGGGCGAGTGACGAGGACCGGGCGGTACACATCGTCTACGTCGTCTCACAGGTCGAGCTGGACCAGACCGGTCGTCTCACGGCCGAGGAGAAGCGGAGCGCGATCCTCGAAAGAGCCTATCCGGAGGTGTGGAAGCACGTGAACGAGATCGTCGAGGCTGCTTCCGTGGAGCTCCCCGAGCTCTCCCTCGTCGAGATGCACCTGCACATCCGCTTCGCTCCCGTCCATCTGACCCGCGTACAGGAGCGCACCGCAGCCGAGCTCTTTCAGACGGCGGTCGACTTCAAGGCGTCGCACATCCTGCTGGGCAGGGTCGGACGGCCAGGGTCGGTCCTCGAGCACCTGCTATCGAGCGGCCAGTTCGACCAGGGCGAGGGCTCGGCTCCCGTCGTGCTGACGGCGCGGGGCGGTGCTCTGAACGCACCGAAGTCCTCCGCCTGGAAGTCGAAAGCCTGAGCCCCGGCCGTCAACGTTGTGGCGCGGGGCCCTCGCTCGGCTCGCCGATCTGCAGGTAGAGCGAAAAGGTGGCGCCGCTTCCCGGAGCGCTCTCGACGAACACCTCGCCATCGTGACGCTGCACGATGTTCGCGACGATGGGGAGGCCCAGACCCGTACCCTTGACCTTGGTGGTGAAGAGCGGCTTCCAGATCTGCTCGTGAAGCTCGGGGAGGATCCCGGCGCCGTCGTCGATGACGTCGAGGACCACCCTCTGGGTGTGGTCCTCGAATCGGCCGCGCGCCTCCACCCGGCCGTGCTTCCCGACCGCTTCCACTGCGTTCTGCAGCAGATTCACCACCACCTGACGCATCTGATCGCGATCCAGGTGAGGCACTGGCAGATCCGCGTCGACGGAGTTGGAGATGAGGATGGATTCGTTCGGCACGTTCACTACGCTCAACGCCTCCTCGACGAGCTCCCCCAGAGGGCAGGCCACCTTGTAAGGCTCGCGATCCCGTGCGAACTCCAGGAGCTCGCTGATGATCGCCGTGCAGTGCGCGAGCTCGCGTTCGATGACGGCACCCAGCTTCTCCACGCGCGGGTCGTTTTCGACCACGTCGCTGTCCGGCAAACGCTTGCTGATGTAATGCCAGGAGTTTCGAATGGCACCGAGCGGGTTGCGCAGGTCGTGACCGATGCTCGCCGCCATCTGGCCGACGGCGCTGAGGCGCTCGTTCAGCACGCGGATCTCCTGCGCCTCCTTCATCTTCTGCTCGGCCTTCTTGCTCTCGGTGATGTCGAAGGCGATCCCCTGAAGGAAGAGGGGCTGCCCCGCGTCGTCGCGCACGAGGCGTGCCTCTCCGTGCAGCCAGACGATGCTCTTGTCCTTTGCGAAGACGCGGCACTCGGCGACGAAGGGGCCCCCGGTCGCGATGCCGCGAGCGAACTCCTGATGCCAGATGTCTCGATCCTCGGGATGGCATTGCGCGAACCAGAGGATGGGATCTTCCATCCACTCTTCCTGGGTGAAGCCGAGGATCTCCTCGATCTGCGGCCCGACGTAGATCTCGGGTGTGCCTTCCTCGAGGCTCACGGTGAAGGTCAGCGCCGGGATCTGTTCGACGAGGGCCTGATACCGAGCCTGCGCACGCATCTCGTCGACCTGAGACGCAGGGATGATGACGTGACCGTGCTCCGCCTCGGTTCCGTGCAGCGCTCCCGTGAGATCGCGTAGAACACCGACCAGCTCCTCGAAGCCCTCGCCCGCGGGGGGTTGCTGAACGCTCATGGCGCACTCCGGGGACTGGGGGCGACATCGGCTCTCGCGACGCGCGCGCGGAGCCAGTCGAGCCAGGCATCGAATCCCTCTCCCGTGGTGTTGGACAGACACATCATCTCGAGCTCGCCGTTGACGGCGCGCACGTTGTCCAGGCAGCGGGCGAGGTCGAAGGGTACGTAGGGGAGGAGATCGATCTTGCTCAGCACGAGGGCGGTCGCTGAGCGAAACATGTGAGGGTACTTGAGCGGCTTGTCGTCGCCCTCCGTGACGGAAAAGACGACCACGCGTTCGTGCTCTCCCAGATCGAAGAGAGCCGGGCAGACGAGGTTGCCGACGTTCTCGATGAAGACCGTCGCCCCCACCGGAGGATCGAGGGTCGACAGCGCACGCGAGACCATGGAGGCGTCGAGGTGGCAGACGGCGCCGGTGTTCACCTGGAGCACGGGCCGGCCGGTGGCGCGGATGCGCTCGGCATCACACTCGGTCTCTTGATCCCCTTCGACCACGCAGGCTCGGAGCTGGGCGCCCTGGTCATGAAGCGTTCGCTCGAGGAGCGAGGTCTTGCCGGCTCCCGGGGAGCTCACGAGGTTGATGGCGAAGGCCCGACGACGGTCGAGCCACTTCCGATTCTCGCCCGCGAGCTCGTCGTTGTGCGCGAGCAGATCGTGCTCGAGGGCGACGATCCTCGCCTGCGCGGCATCCCCGTGGCCGTGGCCGTGGTCGTGGTCGTGGTCATCACCATGCCCGTGCTCATGCCCGTGGCCATGCTCGGCTTCATGCCCGTGGTCGTGATCCTTCGACACCCCGCATCCGCAAATCCCACACATCAGACCACCTCCATCTCGCGGATCCTGAGCTCGTCCCCCGAGATCCACTCGAGCTCGCGCGAACCGCACCTGCATTGCCCGACCGGACGCTCCAGCTCGACGCGCCCGTCACACGCGCGGCATCGCGCGACGCCGGGCACCTCGACGATCTCGAGGCTCGCGCCTTCGAGGGGCGTCCCGGCCGCGCAGAGCTCGAAGCAGAACGCCATGGCATCCGGCAGCACTGCGGCGAGCTTTCCCACTTCCAGCACGACACGACTGACGCGCGCCTCGCCAGCCCGCTGGCTGACCACGGACACCACCTGCATCGTCAGTCCGAGCTCATGCATGGTCTGCCTCCCCCAACTGCGTGGAGACCAGCTCGCGAACCCGGCGACACGCAGGGGCCACCGCCCCCGATACCGGCGGGCTCAAGCCCACACGGCCGAGCCCCGGTGCACCGAAGCTCTCGGGCTCGCAACCCACGACGCGCAGAAACGACGGCCACGACGCGGGCTCGAGCATCGACAGTATGCGGTCCGGGGTGAGGCGATGGCCATCGGGGCTCGCGGGGTGATGCTGTCCGTGCGGGAGCTCCGGCTCCAGCACGTAGACCGTCCCCGGCTCACCGCCGCGTTGGGTCGCGTCCACGAGGATTGCCGCGTCGTGCTTCTCGATCGCGTACGCGAGGTCGATACCGCGGACCCCGAAGTCGAAGACCACCGCGCCGTTCGGCAGCCCGTCGGCGGCCAGACGCCGCGCGACCTCGACGCCGAACCCGTCGTCGCCCAGGAAGATGTTCCCAATCCCTGCCACGAGAACGCGGCTCATGGGTCCTCCCGCGACAAGAGCTCCACCTCGTCGGGGCGGAAGAAGAAGCGGTGCCCGGCCGAGCGCCCCTCCTCGCCCAGCGTCTTGCCGGGATCGTCGTCGATGGTGACGGCGAGGTAAGCCTGACCGCCGACATCCCACTCTACCGACTGCACCGTGGCGATGCGTCCACCCAGGATGAGAATCGAAGGCGTCCGCGCGGCCTTTCGGCCGCAGTCGCACTCGGTCCCCCGCCCCCACCATCCGTTGGTCGATGCGAAGCCGTCGCTCCTGTGCCGAGTCCGTCGAGGGACCGAATCCGCGAACCGCACCGTGGAGTCGGTCGAAGTCCCGCCCGTGCATCGCTTCGATACGGTCGACGATCTCGGCACCGCGAGGATCGAAGGCGCGTGCATCGCGGCGCTCCGAATCGGACAGAGAGAGAACGCTCAGGGAGAGCAGCTCATCGTTCTCGGTGCAGTCGAAGAGGTCGCCGCGGCTCTCGGGAGCCACCTCGGGGTAGTCGTAGAGGATGATGGGGGAGCACAGGATCTGCGAGCGCTCGGGCGGACGGCCCACGAGCACCGGGAACGCGCCATCCATCGCATTCGTCGCGACGGCTGAGCGGAGCTCGTCGGGAGGGTCGATGTTGCTGACCCAATCACCACCGCTGGCGGTGACGATCGCGTGTGCTGCCTCCATGGTGCTGCCGGCGACGAGCTCGTCCGCGTCCACGCCGTCCAATCTCCGAGTCAGGTTCTCGACGGTGAGGGTGATCCGAAACCCTGCGCCGCCGACGGGCGTGCTCTTCAGCGTCACGCGCGCCGACACAGGCTTGCGCTCGGAGATCGCGCGACCGATGGCCCTCCCCTCGACCTCGATGTCCTCGCGATGGAACAGGGCCGGGATCCGGATCTCGGCGCTCCATCCATCTTCGTCGCACAGCCTGCCCACGGTCACGGTCTCGAGCGGGATGGCGTGCTCTTCCGCCGCTGTGCGCGCGAGCCACAACGCCCCCCCCACTTCGAGACGGTCGGTCGGTGAAGCCACGTCGCCCTCGAGCGCTTCCAATCGGTGCGCGAGCGGCACGAGGAAGCGCAGCGAGACGCCCAAAGACGTGTCGTGATCGCCTTCGATGAGACAGTCACACGAAAGTCGCCATCGTTCGTGGCCCCCGCGGACGACGCTGGCCGCGCGGGGTACCAGACCGCCCATCGTGAACCGACGCTCGTTCTTCGCAGAGGGACCATATGGAAACAGCAGGTAGCCTTCGTACAAGAGCGCGCTCGCGATTCGCTCGACGGCCTCCACGGTCATCGCCTGGCCGCGCTCGCACTGGTCCGGAGGCCACCGAAGAAGTCGTCGAGGGCTCGCTGCGCAGAGTCGCCGCCGGTGAGCCCCTGCCATCGCGACCGCAAGAGGCCGGCCAGCTCGTAGCACTTGTCGATGGATACGAGGAAGTGCTCGCGGTTCGCTCCGAGCCGGTGGACCAGCAGGGCGTTGACGTCGAGGTCGGCGTCGGACAAGACGGGGTTGTCGCGCTCCAGCGCGCCCCAGGCCTCGGCGCGTGCGACGGCATCGACGGTGCCGACCGGGCTCGGGTAGTGCGCGACGATTTCGCCTGAAGGAGCTCGGTTGAAGAACGCGAGGTCGATGGGCAGGTCGAACGCGCGCCAGCGGGTGTCGTCGATTCGGAAGTCGGATAGCTCGACCGCCAGGGGCGATACCGACCGTCGTTTCGCGCCGTCGGCGAGGAAGAGGGGTCCGCACGTCCGGCACACACACGACAACGACCGTGCCTCTCTGTCGAGCATGTGGGCGTGCTCATCGGGGAGCGCCTGACCACAGATGTCGCAGCGATGTTCCGGGTGGACCTCCGCCGGCGGCGATGCGTCGTGAGGAACTCGAAGCTGAACCAGCTCCTCTCCCGGCGCCGGCGCCTCCTCGGCCTCGTGCATCGACCAGAGCGCGGCAACCCGCGGGTCATCCGCCCACGCGGTCGCGATGCGCCGGCCCGGCTCTCCAGCTTTCTCGGCCAGCGCCTTCATCCGCGCGAGCCCGATTCGATGTACGTCGAGCAGCGCAGAGACCAGCTCTCGAGCGATCTGCTGCTCGAGAGACTCTGGAAGCGCATCGAGGCGCTCGAGGGACGACTCGATGCGTTGCATCGCGCGGTCGAAGTCCTCGCCCGGAGTGTTCAATCGATCTCCTTCGCGAAACGCACGCCGAAGGTCGGCGAGTGAGGGACGTCCAGCTCACGGCCGTCACCGAGATACATGTGAACGCCACAGGGCAGACAGGGGTCGAAGCTGCGCACGGTTCGCATGACGTCGATCCCCTTGAAATCGTCGGGTCCGTTCTCTTCGAAGATCGGGGTCCCGGCGACCGCGTCCTCGTAGGGGCCCGGCGTCCCGAAGCTGTCCCTGGGGCTGGCGTTCCAGGGGGTGGGCGGATAGGGGTGATAGTTCGCAATACGGCCGTCGCGAATCACCATGTGGTGGGACAGCACCCCACGAACCGCTTCGTGGAAGCCGCAGCCGATCGCTTCCTCCGGGACTTTGAAGGGCGCGGAGGTATCGGTACGCCCGGCGTGAACCTCGGCCAGCGCCTTCTCCAGGAAGTAGAACGCAGCGGCGGCCGAGAACGCTTGAAAGTACGTGCGGGCGCGGTTGCGCTCGATGGTGTTGCTCCACTTCGGGATGTGCCACTCGAGCTCGCGCTCCGGCTGGGCGGCGGTCTTGGGGAGCCGGATCTTGACGCTCTTTCCCGTCGCCTGGACGTAACCGATGTCCACCTCGTTCGCGAGCGCGGTCACCCACAAGCGGGCGAGCGCGCCGCCCCCCGTGTCGAGGGCGAGATGCTCGTCCGTACGGTCGTCGTACCACCGCGGCGAGACGACCCAGGTGTACTTGTCGTCGAGGTTGCGTTTCTGGGGTCGAGGTATGGTGGTCTGGTTCCACGGATGTCGCATGTCGATCGGGTTCCCCAACGGGTCCTGCTCGACGAAGCGCTCGCCCTGTTGCCAGTCGTCGTAATAGCTGCTGCCGAGGAGGATCCTCATGCCGAGGTTGATCTTCACGAGGTCCGTGGTGACCAGCTCGTCATCGACCACCACACCCGGCGTCACGTACATCGCCCGACCCCAGTCGGCCATCTTCGCGTAGCTGTAATCGCAGACGTCCGGGTCCTGAAAGCTGCCCCAACAGCCGAGCAGCACGCGCCGGCGACCGACCTCCTCGTATCCGGGGAGCGCTTCGTAGAAGAAGTCGAAGAGGTCGTCGTGCAGCGGGACCATTCGATGCAGGAACTCGCAGTACTTGGTGAGCCGCACGAGATAGTCCGTGAACACCTGAACCGTCGGCACCGTCCCGACGCCCCCCGGATAGAGCGATGAGGGATGCGTGTGGCGCCCCTCCATGAGCGAGAACATCTCCCGCGTGTAGCGGGAGACGTGCAGCGCTTCACGGTAGATCTCACCCTCGAACGGATTGAACCCGCGCATGATGTCCGCGATCGTCCGGTAGCCGTGAACGTCGGCGTGCGGCGCTTCGGTCTTCTCCGCCAGGGCCAGCACCGAGGGGTTCGTCTCGGACACCATGCGTTCGCAGTAGTCGACCCCCGCCAGATTCTCCTGATAGATGTTGTGGTCGAACATGTACTCGGCCGCCTCGCCGAGGTTGATGATCCACTCGGCGAGCGGAGGCGGGACGACGCCGTAGGCCATGTTCTGGGCGTAGATCGAGCACGTGGCGTGGTTGTCGCCGCAGATGCCGCAGATGCGGCTGGTGATGAAGTGAGCGTCGCGGGGATCTTTGCCCTGAAGGAAGACGCTGAATCCGCGGAAGATGCTCGAGGTGCTCCAGCACTCTTTCACCTCGCGGTTCGCGAAATCGATCTTGGTGTGGATCCCGAGACTGCCGACGATGCGGGTGATCGGATCCCAAGACATGTCCACGATGTTGCTCATGACTGTTCTTTCGGTGGCTCGTAGCCGGTCGTGAGCGTGTCGCCAGGCGAGCGCCACTTCGGTTCTTTGTTCAACTGCTGTTGCGTGAACTTTCGGAGCGCGCGCACCGTGCGGCCGTACATCACGACCGCGGTCGACGACATCTTCGCGCCCGGTGGCTCCTCCATGAAGGGCATGAACTTGTCGGGGAAGCCGGGCATCGTGCAGCCGATGCAGATGCCGCCCACGTTGGGGCAACCGCCCACGCCGTTGATCCATCCGCGCCGCGGCACGTTGCAGTTCACCACCGGGCCGTAACAGCCCAGCTTGACGATGCACTGGGATCGGCCGTAGGCCGTGGCGAAGTCGGCCGACTCGTAGAAGCCGCCACGGTCACAGCTCTCGTGGGCCGTGAGTGAAAAGAGCCAGGTCGGCCTCAGCGCTTCGTCGAGCGGAATCATGGGCGCTCGTCCCGCGGCCTGAAAGAGCAGGTAGGTCAGCGTCTCCATGAAGTTGTCCGGCTGCACGGGACAGCCGGGAACGCAGACGATCGGGATGCCAGCGCTGCTCTTCCAGTCCCAACCCAGATAATCCGGCAGGCCCATCGCGCCCGTGGGGTTGCCGCTCATGGCGGGAATCCCCCCGTAGGTTGCGCAGGTGCCGATGGCGACGACGGCGAGGGCATTCGGGGCGAGCCGGTCGATCCACTCGGTCGTCCGGATCGCCTCACCGGTCTCGGGGTCGTTGCCGACCGCAGCCCAATAGCCGTCGCCGCTCACCGCCTCGTTGGGGATCGACCCCTCGACGACGAGCACATACGGTGAGAGCCGTCCGGCGGCGGCGTCGTGCATCACACGGAGAAAGTCGTCCCCGGTCTCGTATGCGAGGACCGGATTGTGAAGCCGCACCCGCGGGAGGCCGGGGATCGAGCCTGCGATGACGTCTTCGATCGCGGGCTGGGTGGCCGAAGTGACCGCGATGGTGTCGCCATCGCAACTCAGGCCAGCCGTCACCCAGATCACGTCGATCTCGGTGACGTCGGGTTCTGAACGCAGAGAGTTGTCGTCGGACATTCAGCAGATCCTCGGCAGCTGTTCACCCGAGAGCATGGCGACGACGCGCTCCCCACCGATGGTGGTCGTCATGGTCACCATTCCTGGGTGTGCATCGACGATCTCGCCGATGCATGTCGCATCCCGACCATCCGGATGCATTCTCATCACGGCCACCAACTCCTCGGCATCCGCGGCGGGAACGACGGCCACCACCTTGCCTTCGTTGGCGACGTAGAGCGGATCGAGGCCGAGCAACTCGCATGCGCCGCGAACGCCGTCACGCAGCGGCAGGGCCGATTCGTCGAGGCGGACTCCGACCTTCGACCCCGCGGCGAGCTCGTTCAGCACGCTGGAGAGGCCTCCCCGCGTCGGATCCCGCATGAAGCGAATCTCGGGACAGGTCTCGAGCATCAGATGACACAGGTCCCAGAGCGGCCGGCAGTCACTCTCGAGCGCCGTCTCGAAGCTCAGCCCCTCACGCACCGACATGATCGCGATGCCATGGTCTCCCAGGGTCCCCGAGACGATCACCCGATCACCAGGCCGTGCGTCCTCGACGGAGAGCTGGCGCCCGTCCGGGACGATTCCGATCCCCGTGGTGGTGATGAAGAGACGGTCACCCTTCCCCTTCTGCACGACCTTGGTGTCTCCGGTCACGACGCGCACCGAAGCCGCCGCGCACGCCTCCCTCATCGATTCGGCGACGCGCTCGAGCTCGGTGAGCGGGAGCCCCTCCTCGAGGATGAACGCCGCGGAAAGGACGTGCGGGCGAGCGCCGCCGACCGCGAGGTCGTTCACCGTTCCGTTCACAGCCAGCGATCCGAGGTCACCACCGGGAAAGAAGATGGGATCGACCACGAACGAGTCCGTGGTGATCGCGATGCGCGAGAGTTCCGCTACGGAGACGGTCGCCTGATCCTCCAGCGCGCCCACGTTCGGACAGAGTGCGGGCAGGATGACCTCGGACAGGAGCCGTGCGCTGAGGCGTCCGCCGCTCCCGTGTCCCATCACGACGCTCTCGTATCGACCGACAGGCGTCGGGCAGACCCATCCGGAACCGCCACTCACAGCACGTCCTCCTCTCCGAGCGCGACGTGCACCAGGTCCCACAGGAGGTGCAGCAAGACGACGTGACACTCCTGAATGCGGTGAATGCTGTAGCTGGGGACCGTGAAGCAGTGATCGCACGAGTCGACCATGCGACCACCGTCCTTGCCGCTGAGGCCCACGCGGAAGAGTCCCATCTCCTCGGCCACTTTCAGGCCGCGATTGATGCTCGCGGACGACCCACTGGTCGAGCTCGCGAAGACGATGTCTCCTCGCCGTGCAGAAAGTCGGAGCTGCGCCGCGTAGACCAGGGAGAAGTCCTCGTCGTTACCGACCGCGGTGAGCAGCGTCGTGTCGGTACACAAGGCCTGGGCGCGAAACGCGCGACGCTTTTCCAGGATGGGGTGCGTGAACTCGACCGCGAGGTGCTGGGCGTCGCAGGCGCTTCCCCCATTGCCCATCGTGAAGATGCCGGCCCCTTCACGGAGTCGACCAGCGATGGCGGTCGCGCACTCGGCGAGACCTCGGCCCTCGGCCTCGACGAAGGTTCGGATGGTGCGGGCGCTCTCGTCGGCCTTTCGCACCGCCGCACCGCTGAGACTCTGGATGCTCATGGCACCGGCCTCCGTTCCAGCTGCACGATGCGCCCGTATTGATAGTAGGCGGCGCACGCGCCTTCGTTCGAAACCATGGTCGCGCCGAGTGGGGATTCGGGGGTGCACTCGCGTCCAAACGCCGGACACTGATCCGGCTTCTTCAAACCGCGCAGGACCTGTCCACTGATGCAAACGGCGGGCTCCTCCGCGTCGACGTCGGCGACGTCGAAGAGCCGCTCGGCGTCGTGTGCGCGGTACTCCCAGGAGAGTCGATAGCCGCTCTTGGGCAGGCTCCCGATGCCGCGCCACTTTCGGTCGCAGACCTCGAACACCTCCTCCATGAGCTGCTTCGACCGTTCGTTGCCGCCGATCCGAGCGGCCCGCGCATAGGCGTTGTCGACCGCGACTTCGCCGCGCTCGAGTCTCCGAACGACGGTGAGCAAGCCGTGCAGGAGGTCGAGCGGCTCGAAGCCGGTGATGGCGATGGGGACCTCGAAGCGTCGTGCGAGGCTTTCGTACTCGCCGGTGCCCATCACGGTGCACACGTGGCCTGGACCCAAGAAGCCTTGAACGCGGTTGTCGGGCGCCTGCAGTATCGAGGCGATCGCCGGCGGGACCAGCGCGTGCGACACCAGGACGCTGAAGTTGGTCAGCCCCTCGCGGCGCGCAACTGCCAAAGCCATTGCGTTCGCTGGGGCCGTCGTCTCGAAGCCGACGGCGAAGAAGACCACGCGCCGATCCGGAAGCTCGCGCGCCAGCGCGACCGCGTCGAGCGGGGAGTAGACGATCCGGACGTCGGCCCCCTCCGCGCGGAGCGCGAGCAGATCTCCTTGCGAGCCGGGCACGCGCAGCATGTCACCGAAGGTGCAGAAGACGACGTCCTCGTGACGGGCGATGGCGTGGGCCCGGTCGATGGCCCCGAGCGGGGTGACGCACACCGGACATCCAGGCCCGTGCAAGAGCTCGACCTCGTCGGGGAGGAGGCCGTCGATTCCGTGCCTGATGATGCTGTGGGTCTGCCCGCCACAGACCTCCATGACCACCCAGCGTCGCGTGGCGACGCGGCGAATCTCCTCCACCACGGCGCGCGTCGCCGCCGAGTCACGATACTCGTCGAGATACCTCATGTTCCGTTTCGCGATGCCGACGCGTCCGAAGCAGAGCTGATCTCGTCGAGGACTCGCGCCGCGATCTCCATTCCGCGCTGGGCTGCCTCGTCGATGTCTCTGAGCTCCCGGAGCACCGGTGATTCCGCCGGGAGGTCTTCGATAGCGAACGCTGCGTGGTAACGAACGGCCGTCAGGACGTTGTTGAAATCGTGGACGGCCTTGCGGCCGATGTCCTGCATCGTGACGCTCGTGTCCTTGCCCTCGCCGGCTCGGCGATGGGCGGACGCGGCCTGCACGAAGAGCACGAGGCGCGGACCGATGCCGGGCTCTCGAATGGGCAGGATGCGGATGGACACGGGCGTCGGGCCAGCCGGTGAGACGAGGGAGACGCTGGTGCCAACGTGCTCACCACTTTCGAGTGCGGTGTGGATCGCCTCCTGCAGCCGAGCACGATCCGCTGCTTCGACGTGGTCGTGGAGCCTGGTACCGACCAATCGCTCGCGGGACAGCGACGGCAGATCCCGATTGACGAAGACGATCGACCCGTCGGAGGCGGTGAGGACGATGATGTCCTGCGCCGCCGCAAGAGCGGCAAGGATGGCTCGTGCTTCCGATTCGCCGAGCCCATCGAGTCGTAGACCCTGCACGTCGGTCAGGATACGAAGTCGACGACCTTCGGAGTATCGAGCCGAGTGTGGACTGGCCCATACGCACTATTGCTTATCCCAAGTAGCGACGTATCGAACGTCGTATCAGTGCGAGGGCGGATGCGATGATGCTGGCGGCAACAGGGGGAGCTCGACGGTGAAGGTCGACCCTTCCGGTGTCGATTGAACCCTTACCCGCCCCCCCGCGCTGGTGACCATCTCGCGAACGATTGCCAACCCGAGCCCATTACCGCCGCTCTTCGTCGTGAAGTGCGGATCGAAGATGCGTTCGAGGTGCTCGTCCGCGATACCGGGCCCGCGATCGCGGACACGTAGGATCGCCTTGTCGTCCTCGGCGACGACCTCGACGACGATCGCATCGTCCTTCACCCCGTGCTCCTGCACGGCCTGCGCCGCGTTCAGCAGGAGGTTGGTCACGACTTGCGCGAGCACCGAGGCCTCCATCTCGACCCGGGGTGTTCCCGCGATGATGAGTTGTATGCGGGCGACCTTCTCGACTTCGTTGCGAAGAATGCGAACCGTCGAGTCCACCACGCGATCGACGTGGCAGCGAGGTGGGCGCTTCGACAGCTCCCCCTGCTTCAGCCGGCGCAGGATGTTCTTCATCTGCTCGACGCTGATGTGAGCGTCGACGTGCCCCGCCGCCGCTTCTTCCAGCAGATCTCGCAACCGGCCCCCGTCTTCGCCGACGATCTCCAGCGCCGTCTTGATCAGGTCGGAAGCGTACGCCACGTTCGCCTCCACCCCGACCAGGACGTTCCCGAGCTCGTGGCCGATCTGCGCCTCGACGGTGCGCGCCCCCATCACCTGTCCAGAGGAGAGGAGCCCGACCTCCAACGACTGCACCGTGCGCTGCACGTGCACGAGAGAGATCGCCGTCTGGAGAACCGCGACGAGCTCTTCGTTCCGGAAAGGCTTCTGAACGTATCGCGCGACCTGACCGCGGTTGATGGCGTCCACCGCGGCGTGAAGGTCGGTGTACGCAGTGATCATGATCCGCACGGCGTCCGGTCGGATCGCGCGTGCGCGTTCACAGACCTCGACGCCGGACATTCCGGGCATGCGCTGGTCGCAGAGAAGCACGGCGATGTCGTCGCGCGCGGCGAGTTGCGCGAGGGCGTCCTCTCCGGTCTGCGCGGTCAGGAGCTCGAAGCTGCCTTCCAGCAGGTAGCGCACCGTGATGAGGTTCGCCGCTTCGTCGTCTACGTAGAGGATCGGGTAGGCGCGAAAGTCGATGTTCATGAAAGTCGTCACGCGGCCGAATCGCTGCTGCAGAGTACCACGTGGGTGGGGGGGGTTTGCGCGATAGGAGGTGGGCGCTAGCCTCTTTGCTAAATGAGCCGTCGGTCGTACATCGAGCGCGCCGCCCGGGAATTGGCTCCGGCCGTGCTCGATGTGGGAGCGATGAGCGCTCGACTCGAAACGTTTCTCTCGGGCGTGCGAGGGCGAGGAGCAAGTCGCGAGCTGGTGTTGAGCCCGGTGGCCACCGATGCTCTGCCGGGGCGGCTGGACCGCGTCCGGCTGGTGATTCACTCGGAGCCGGAGCGCGTTCTCTTCGGAGGCCCGGCCCGAGTCGAGCCGGGACGAATCGTGCTGCCAATCGCGGGAGCTCGTCTCACGCCAATCCGGTTGGAGCGCTCGATGGCCCGTCGAATGCCCCGCGATCCCAGCGTTCTCATCGTCCCGGACGGCGGCGACGACCTCGATCTCTATGCCATGCCACTCATCGACGTCTCCCGAGATGGGTGCGCGGTCGAGTCCTCCCACGCGCTCTCCCCAGCGTCGGTGATACCGATCGTCGAGCTGTGGGGAGACCGGCGTCTACTCCGCCGCGCCCGGGCTCGGGTACTGGAGTCGATTCCCTGGAGGTCGCCGGATGGGGCACGGCGCTTTCGGATGCGTCTTCGCCTGTCGCCACAGGAAGAAGGGCTCCCCCGCCGGTCGGATCAGCTGAGCGACGCGAGGCGCGTTCGGCGGATCCTGGAGGTCGCGGCTCTGTCGGAGACGATAGCGACCTTCGAGCTCCCGGGAGGCGCCACCATCCGGGGCCGACTCGTCGCCGCCGAAGGCTCGACGATCACACTCGAAGCCCTCGAATCGCCCTTGGTCGCGTCTCGAGGGCGCCTCGCCTTCGAGCTCTTCTCCGTCAGCTATGCCATGACGGTTCGGGTCCTGCGATGGAGTGGATCGGTCGTCTCCCTCTCGTTCCCGCTGATGGTGTCCCGACGGCAGCGTCGCTACCACTTTCGCACGCGCGTCCCCGACGGCGTGGCGGTGCGCATCTCCGGCCGGAACCTCGCCACGGGGGAACGCCTTTCCCGCGCAGTGCACGACCTCTCCTTCGGTGGCCTTAGCTTCGAGGCCAACCCGAAAGAAGACGTCCTGTGGCGCGGGCTGACCCTCGAGGACGCCAAGCTCCGCGCGCAGACGGGCCTGATCCCGGTCGGCGAAATGCAGATCACCGGCGTGGATGGCGAGAGCTGCCGCGCGCAATGGTGCGATCAACGCGGCGTCGACTCTCCGGCGTTCGTCGACCTGATCGCCCGTCTTCGGTATCCGCACCTGGACGTCGGGATGGGCCACGACTTCGACGGCCTTCTTCGCCTCTATCGAGAGGTCGGCCTCTTCGGCCCGCACATGACGCGGAACCTGCCCCCGGTGGAGGACCGCGCCCGCGTGGTCTGGCGCAAGCTCCACGCCACCGATCTCTGCCGAACGCTCGTCCAGCGAGAGGAGGGGCGCCCGGTGGCCGCCGTTTCCGCAGTGCGCGCCTGGGAGCACTCGTGGGTCATCCAGCACATGGCCGCGGCGCCGGCGCGGAAGCATCGCGAGCCCGGTCTACTCCACATGGCCTACCTCGACTACATCCTGCCGCGGCCCGACGGCCGCTACATGGTGGTCTTCGTCAACACGGCGAATCGTCCGATCATCGCGTTTCTCGAGGGCTTCTTTGCGCTCACCGGCACGCCCGAGGCCATCGCATCCCGCAGCGTGGGCCTTTGGGTTCTCCGCGGCGACGGCCCACCACCGACGCTCACTCGCCCCTCGGACCTTGTCGTGCGCGCGCTCCGCCGGCGCGATGAGAGAGTGGTGCAGCGAGCCGCGGAGCGCATCTTCACGCGCCTCGGGGCGGCCGCGCTCTCCTTCCGCGTCGACGACGTACGCCTCGACGAGTCTCGGAAGTCCTTCGCTCGCGGCGGTGTCTCGCGGAGGCGGCGCAATCACATCATCACCGATCGCGGCCACCCGCTCGTCGCGCTCATCGAGGATCGGGCCGACCCGGGGTTCAACCTCACGTGGCTCGTCAACACGACCTGGGTGCTGCCGATCCATTCGGAGATCCGCCCCGAGGATGCGCTGCGCGCCGCGGCGCGACACGTCGCCGCGCAGGCCGAGGCCGTTGGCGCGGGAGACCGATTCGTGATGCTCCCGACCGGTTTCGACTCCCGGCCGTTCGTCGAGGCCGGCTTCGTGCACGAGGCCGACGTGATGGTCAACTGCTACAACCGCGCGGGCCTGCATCGCTGGTACTACTTCCTCCGCGAGCGCTACGGCGAGATCCGCGCCCAGCGCCTGGCGAGCAAGCTCGCGGAAGGCGCCTGAGGTTGCAGGCTCGGCGTCACCGACCTACATCTTCGCGGGGGGAGGCAGGAGGCGCGACGTGAGCAGCTCGGCCCAGCACGATTATGACGTGGTCATCATGGGCGGTGGCCCCGCAGGGGCGACCCTCGGCGCGCTTCTCGCGCGCCAGACCGACCTTCGTATCGCCATCCTCGAAAAGGAGCACTTCCCGAGAGAGCACATCGGGGAATCGTTCTCGCACCGAGTGATTCCGGTGCTTTCCGAGAGCGGCGCCCTCGAACGCGTCCTGTCGAGCGACTGCTGGGTCAAGAAGTTCGGTGGCTACTACGCCTGGGATCCCCAGGCCCCCGCCGCGACCTTCTTCGAGCACGAGCATTACCTCAGAGACGGAGTGCTCCGGTGGGCGATCCACTGCGATCGCGCGGAGTTCGATGCGCTCCTCCTCGATCACGCGGCCGATTGTGGGGTCGACGTGTTTCAGGGCACCGCTGTCGCGCGTGTCGAAGACGCAGAGGAGGGTCACGCGGTCATCACCGCGGACGGGCGGAGGTTCGGCGCACGTCTCTTCGTGGAAGCGTCGGGCCGCCAGACCAGTGTGGTGACGCGAAAGCCCAAGGAGTTCCTCTCCGCCTACAAGAACGTCGCGCTCTGGATGCACGTGGTGGGAGGGAAGTCGGCGCAGAGCCTCGAGGGGGACTGGAACATCTTCCGCGCAGACGATCGGTCGGCGATCGGCTGCTTCGCTTTCGAGCACGGGTGGTTCTGGTACATCCCCGTACCGAAGATCGTCGATGGCGAGCGCGTGCTCACACACTCGCTGGGTCTCGTCACGGACCCCGCCGCACTCGCCGACCTGGCCGTGCCCCAGGACGATCCAGGGCGCTTCCTGCAGCTCGCGCGAGAGGTCCCGCTTCTGGGGGACCTCCTCGAGGATGCAAAGCCGACCCGCGACCGGCTCCTCACGGCTACGAACTACTCGATGATCAGTGACCAATTCTGCGATTTCGACCGACGCTGGCTGCTCATCGGCGACTCCGCGCATTTCGTCGATCCCCTCTTCTCTTCGGGTGTCGCCTTCGCGCTCGTCTACGCGGCCACGGCCGCGCTCTTGATCCGAACCACCTTCGACGACTCGGTCAGCGACGCGGAAAAACGGGAGCTGTGGCGCGACTTCGACACCGACTGGCACGCCGTTGCGCGCTCCTTCGCCTTGGCGATCGACCAGTGGTACCACGCCATCGCCGAGCGCCATCCGTCGAGCGTTTATTGGAAGCGCAGAGCCGACGCGACGTCGAGGGACGCGCGCGATCGGACCTTCCACGCGTTGGTGGATACGGACATCAGCCCGGATCTCATCCACGTGCTGGGTGTCGATCTCGGGAAGGGCGACGCCCAGGCCGTCGAAGGCCCGCTCTTCGAGACGCGTCGCCGCTTTCGGGGCGAGGATCTCGGCGACTCCGAACATTTGCGGTTTCGAGAGGACGTCTCCCTGCGCGAGGGCAAGACCATCGAAGTGGTCCGTGTGAAAAGTGCATCAGAGGCCTTCAGTGACGAGGCCCGACGGACGATGGAGCGGTATTGGAAGGACCCCGTCGCCCACGCAGACGTCATGCCGCCGCTCTACGCCAGCCCTCGCCCCTGTCACCGCTTCTGCCTGGAGGATCCAGCGGTGCCGGCCATCAAGTTTCGCGACGAGATCGAGGGAGGGGTGGAGCTGTTCCGCCGACTCCGGGGGCGTTCCGAGTCATTCGGCTCCCTTCGGTCGAACTTGAGCGAGCGCCAGCTCGTACTCCTCAATCGACTCTGCCTCGCTGGGTTCATCGAGACGGGGATCGCGGACGGATGACCAAGGCGCAGTACGCCACGATCCGGGGGCATCTGGTCTTCGAACCCGGCGCCGTCATGGCGGCGGCGACGCTGCTCGGAAACGCGGCGGTGCTGGCCGCCGGAGTCGCTCTCATGCAGCGGGCCGACTGGCCGAGCTACCTCGCCTCACAGCTGCTTCTCTGTGTGGGCTTCTTCCAGGCTTTCGCGATCTTGCACGAATGCGGTCACGGAGCTTTCGTGCGCAAGAGGAAGGTGAACGACGCCATCGGCCACTGGGCCAGTCTCTTCTGCTTTCAGCCCTACGCCTCGTGGAAGCACATGCACCGCCAGCACCACTTCTACGTGGGCTTTCTCGAGAAGGATCCGACGGCGGCCGCTTTCGTGGGGTGGCGCGAGACCGGAGAGATCCCATGGGCGGTGCGCTTCGGGTGGCGGTCGTGGGTGCCCCTGGTGGCGTTCGCCCAGCATCTCGTCTTCTGGACCTACCCCCTGTCGCTGGCGCGGAAGGGGGAATCCAACAAGCTCCGCGAATGCGTGTCGTCCGTGTTATTTCTGCTCGTGGCCTACGGGGGGATTGGGTGGACGGTGCTCCATTTTGGCCTGTCCTTCGACATCCTCCCTGCCCTCGTCCTCTATCTCATGATGAACGAGTTGGTGAACCTTCCGCACCACACCATGCTGCCGGGATTCGATCGCCCACTGCGGCTCTGGGAGCAGTGGCGAGTGAGCCGTTCGGGCTATTACCCGCGCGGGGTGAGTGAGCTGCTGATGCTCAACTTCAACTTCCACACCGAGCATCACCTCTTCCCCACCCTGCCCTGGTATCGATTGCGCGCGTGCCGCGAGCTCGTTCGGGAGGTGCTCGGAGACCGGTACAACGAAGCCGAGGGCGTGGGCTGGAACATCGTGCGACGCCGCCGCCAGTTTCGAGAGGTCGCGAGCGCCACGGGCGTACCGTTGATCAGCCTCCCTGCGGCTGCCGCGACCGAGCCGAGCACTTCCGCCGACTGATGACCGCACCCGCGAAGCAGCGCGAACGCGAAGACGACGTGCTGATGCCGCACATGCATGCGTATGGGCTCGGGAGCATCCTCGATCTCGCGGAGGAAGAGCTGGGAAAGCAGACCGTCCAGCGTTGGGTGGACGAGTGGGGGGTGGACGTCCGGCACCTGATCGAAACGCAGTCCTGGGTCTCCTGGGGTTTTTGCGAAAAGGTGCTGGACCGGCTGGCAACCGAAGGCGGGCGCGAGCTCGTCACCCGGGTGGGGCGCGGCGTCATGACCCCGAAGCACATGGGGGCCATCTACCCCTTCGTCCGAAGCTTCGGGACGCCGCTGTTCACCTACGAGCGCATCGTGGGCGCGACTCCCCGTTTCAACAAAGTGGTGAGCTGGGAGCTGGACAAGCTCGGGCCGCGGCGGATCCGGCTCACGGGGCATCGTCAGATCGACGTCCCGCGCACGGGCACCAGCCATCTCTGCGAGGTCCTGCGCGCCCAGATGGCCTCGGTCCCGGTGCTCTTCGACCTGCCACCTGCGCGGGTGGTGCACGACGAGTGCTACCACCGGGGCGCGGACGAGTGCATCTTCGAGATCGAGTGGCAGGAAGCCGATGGACGCGTCTCTCCGTGGCTGGTGCTGCTCGCCGGAAGCGGCGGCGGATTCGTCCTCGGCTCTCTGCTCGGAGCGGCCCTCTACCCCTTGATCGCGACCACCGTGCTCGGCGGTGTCGCCACCTGGGCCACGGTGCTCGCCTATCGACAGCGACGCGACCTCGCGGACCGCATCGCGGACATTCAGGACCACCACGACGCGCTGGGGCGGAGCGTTCGGGACAACGAGCTCCGCTTCGAGGAGCTGCTGGAAGCGAAACGAGAGGTCGACGCCAAGGTCGAGGAGCGCACCGCTGAGCTGGCCGAGACGAGCCGACAGCTTGCCGAGACCCTCGAAGAGGTGCGCAACCTCGATCAGGCGAAGACCGACTTCTTCTCCAACGTGTCGCACGAGCTGCGCACCCCACTGACCCTGATGTTGGCGCCCCTCGACGACCTGGCCGCAGGCACGGCCCCCCCCGGCGGTCGCGATGCGACCCTGGCGGCGATGAAGCGGAACGGCACCCGCCTGCTCACGCTGATCAACCAGCTCCTCGACCTCGCGAAGATCGACGCCGGAGCGGCGACCCTCACGCGCACCGCGATCCGCCCGGCGGACCTCGTCCGTCGTGTCGCCGACGCCTTCCAGCCCGCCGCGGCCTCGCGGGGCATCGCGCTCGTCACCTCCGTCCCGACGGGTCAGACCTCGATGGCCCTCGACGTGGATCGCATCGAGGCGGCGCTCACCAACCTGGTGGCGAACGCGCTGCGCTTCGCCGCCCGCCGTATCTCCATTCAGGCGGAGGACACGGGAGGCGAGATCCTCTTCTCGGTGGAGGACGATGGGGTCGGCATTCCCACCGAACAGCAGAAGGATCTCTTCGAGCGCTTCTCGCAGCCAGGGGCGGGCGCCCGGCGGCCCGGTGGTACGGGCCTCGGCCTCGCTCTGGTTCGGGAGACGGCGCGGCTGCATGGTGGCGAGGTGACGGTCGTGAGCGAGCCGAACGTGCGGACGGTGTTCAGGCTCGTCCTGCCCCGCATCGTGGCCCAGGCGTCGACCCCCCCGGCGCCCAACGCACGCCAATCACCGGCGGAGCTCGCGAGCCTCCCTCCCCCGACTGCGACCGCGGAGCTCACCCGTGAGCCTCCGCGTGCGGGCGCGCCCGTCGCCCTGGTCGTGGAGGACGATCCCGACCTGCGGGCGTTCATCGCCGACGTCCTCGCACCGCGGTTCGCCGTTCATGCCGTGGCAGACGGAAGGCGGGCGCTCGAGGCGGTCGAGCTCGTGGTCCCCGACGTGGTCGTATCCGACGTGGCGATGCCAGGCATCGACGGCATCGAGCTGACGAAAGCGCTCAGGCAGCTCGAGCGTACGCGAACCACCCCCATCCTCCTCGTCACCGCCCGCTCGGACACCCGCCAGGTCCTCGAAGGTTTCGAAGCCGGCGCGGACGACTATCTGACCAAGCCCTTCCATGGACGCGAGCTCCTCGCGCGCGTGGACGTCCACCTTCGTATTCGCAAGGTGATGCAACACCTCGCGCACCAGGAGCGCCTCGCCGCCCTGGGCGTCGTCGCCGCCTCGGTCGCACACAACGTGCGCAACGCCCTCTTGCCGCTCACCTCCGGTCTTCCCTCGGTGCGCTCTCGCCTCTCGGCGTCCCTCGACGAGGGAAGCGAGCAGATGTTCGACGTGATGCAAGACAGCGCGGACCGGATCGCTCGCCTCTCGACGGACCTGCTCGATCTTTCGCGGATCGAAAAGGAGAAGCAGGGGAAATTTCAACCAGGACACGGGCTGCTCGCGTCGGTGCGCCTCGTGTCGGCGAAGGTCCCTCCCAGCGTGGAGATCACTGCGGAGGTCGACGAGACGGTCGTCGTCTTCGGCCGTCCCGGCGACATGAACCACGTGTTTCTGAACCTCGTCGACAACGCCGCTCGCGCGGTGGGAGACGAGGGCGGAACGATTCGCGTCGAAGGCCGCAGCGAAGGCGACGAGTACGTGGTGGAGGTCATGGACTCCGGCCCCGGCGTGTCCGCCGAGCTTCGCTCGAAGATCTTCGAGCCCTTCGTCACCACGCGCGGCGCTGGGGAAGGGACCGGCCTCGGCCTGGCGATCGCCCGTGACGTCGTGCGCCAGCACGGGGGGACGCTCGACGTCGGTGGATGCGACCTCGGGGGCGCGGCGTTCACGATTCGCCTTCCCCTCGCCAAAGGGGACCACGCGGTCTCGTGACGATCAGAGGTCGAAGAAGAGCGGCTCGCGGAGCCGGACGAACGCCCGAATGGCATCCTCCTGCTCGCGGGGGAGCCCTTCGAACTCGATCCCCATGCCGGGGCTGACGTCACCGCTCAAAGGCTCTCGGAGCCAACGAACCGTGCCGTGCGCCTCGATCTCCACGTCCCCCACCGCAAAGCTGACGCACACCTCAGTGCCCACGGGCAACAGCTGATAGGTCGCCACGAAGAGACCGCCCTCCGAGACGTCCTGAGAGAAGCCCGCGTAGAAGTTCGACTCGCTCACGACACCGACGTTGGTCTCGAGCGGCACCCGGATGTTGCGCCTTCTTTCCGCGGCCGGTTCCGGCGCGTGCGCTTCGTTGATGGCGGTGTCCTGCATCGTGTCTCCTTGGGCCTCAGATGAAACGGGCGCGCCGATCACACGGGTGAGTGCAGCCGGCTCGTCGCCATCGATCCATCGGTCGGGACATTCGAGAACTTGAGCGCGAGCACGCGTTCCGAGAACGCTCCTTCTTTCGCATCAAGTTCCGGCGGGCCCATCCGATGAACTGGGCATGGACAACGCCCAGCGCCCGGTCCGGCGTCTCGCCCCCTGTCTCACGCTGTTCGTCATCGGATGCACCGGTGAGGTCGCCGCCCCCATCGCCGCCCCGGACCAGCTCGTCACCGTCTCCATCGAGGACCGAGTCGCACGTCCGGTGTACCGCGGGCACTACGACTACTCGATGGCGCCCGAGGTTCCGAGCATCGGGAGCCCCCCGCTCGAGCAAGCGCCAGCGCCTCTCGTCGTCGATCGATGTGACGAGTCCAGCTACGCCGACGCGGAGTGGGTCGAAACCGAGATCGGCTCGTTCCGATTCCACTACTTCCCCGACACCGCAGCAGAGCGCGACGTCGACGCCATCGCCGAGCGACGCCAGCGGGCGTACGCATCCATTCGTTCGACGCTCGGGATTCGACGCATCCCCAGTCGTCGACGTCTACCTGTCACCGAACCGCCTGGCGGCTCGGGCCCACCACGTGGGGCTCGGCCGCGCGCTGCCGGGACGGGACCGATACGACGTCATCTACACCGGGGCCCCGCGCGCGTTCGAAGCCGTTCAGTACGGGCACGAGCTCACGCACGTGTTGACCTACTACCTCGTCCCCGAAGGCGCGCAGATGCTCGCGTTCTTGTCCGAAGGTGTGGCGGAGTACCTCGACCAGTCGGGCCGCGATTACCACGAATCGTACGCCGAGCAGCTGACCGCAGGTGAGGAGACCAGGGCGCACGTCGCCTCCTTCGATTCCTACGACGTCCGGGGCGACAACTACGGTCGGGCCAGCTCCTTCGTGAAGGCGTTCGTCGAGGTCGCCGGCCTCGACGCCCTGCCCGCTCTCATCGGCGCAACCGCCGTCCGCCGGGACCATGGGTGCTATCTGCACGCCGACTACGGGTGCATCGACTCGCCCGATGCTCTCGAGGAGCTCTTTGCCGGAGTCATCCCGGAGGTCAGTGACTCGACCTGGGAGGAAGTCCAGGCCTACTGGCGAACGACGGTCGAGGACATCCTCGCCTACCGCACCGTAGAGGTCGAGGGACGAGACCGGACGGAGATCCAATGGCTCCTCCGGCGCGCCGACCAAGCGATTGAGGACTCCGACGCCGCCGCCTACCGCGCGACGATGGAAGGGTTCTACTGCGATTGGGCCGGAGAGGATGGGCGCGTTGCCATCGCGGAGCGCATGGTCGACACCCTCGACCAGGCCGACACCTCCGTCGTCGCCGTCTACCCGACCCTGCGCTCCAACTTCCCCACGGCCAAAGCCGTGGTCGTTCGTAGCGACGCAGACGGCGGGCGCAGCACCTTCGCGGTCTGGCTGGAGCAGTTTCCCGTGGGCTGGCGGATCACCTGGATGGAGGAGTGGCGATGATGGAACCGACGTCGAGAAATGGAGCGGAGACCATGGCCAAATCGGCGCTCCGCATCGTGGCCACCCTCGCGCTCACGGCCACTTGGCTCGTCGATGCGCCTGACGCGGCGGCGCAACATCGGACGTCTGGCGACGCCCGCGACGTCTCGGGGATGGTCCGCGAGCTGACGTCGATGACGGACATCGTGCGCAGGGCCGTCGATCGGAGGTCGGACGAGGTCCGGAAGGTCGAGATCGCGCGTTGGCTGACCGCGGCAGACCTCCTGATCCTCTCGGGATATCGCCGCGACCCCCATCTTCGTATGCGTCTCGCGGAAGCGCTCGTGGAACCGGAGCCGATCCTGGAGCAGGTCGTGCTCGACGGCCTGACGATCGTTCCCGTCACCACGGAAGAGGACCCCGCCGAGGACCTCGAGCGAGCCATTCGCCTCCTCCAGGAGGAGCGCCGACACCATGAGCCCGTCGACTGGTCGTCTCACGTCGGCCTTCGGCGTGACCTGGTCTTCGCGCGCCGCGTCCGCGATGCGCTCGGCGCGCAGGACTCGGCGGCGCGTCTCGCTACGCTGGCCAACGACCCCTGCGAGCGCGGCCGCTGCCAGGGGATCTACCGAAGCTTCGGCGAGGTAGACCGCCGGTCGATCGCCGCGGTGGTCGAAGCCCGCGCGGCGATCCGACGAATCGACCAGGCGGAGCTCGCAGGCCCCTTCTGGGATTTCGTCGGTGAAGAGCTCACGCAGGATCGAACGGCGCTGGACGACGTGATCCTCCGGCCGCACGCGCGCCTCGACGACCTACCGCTCGTCTCGATCGACGCGTCGGGTCCCGAGACGCGCCCGTCGCTGATCCTCATCGTCACGCCAGAGGGTTTCCGTTATTCGTGGGTCCCGCTCGGTGTGCGGATCACGGACGCGGGACCGCGGGCGGTTGTGTACGGTGAGCCCGTCCTCCCCGAGACGCGCGAGGTTCGTTTCCCGTCCGAGCTGAACCCCGTTCCCCGGGCGATCGAGTCTGCCGCTCCCATCCTCGCCGAGCTGTCGGCGCATCTCCCCGAGGGCGCCGTCGTCGCGCTCGGGTCTCAGCCCGACGTGAGCGCTCACGTCCTGTCGCGAATGTTTCTTTCGCTACGGCGCGCGGGCATGTCTTCGCCGGCGCTTCTCGCGCGCGGCCCGAACGGCGTTCCCCGCACCGTACCCCTCGAGCTGGTGCGCAGCCGGGACGAGCTCCCGAGCGACGCCCTGTGGGTTCACGTTCGACTCGGTGGCTACACCATCCGCCGCCGTGGAGCGGGCCGCACCGACATTCCCCGGGTGCGAGACGCTCGATCGGACGAGTGGCGCTTCGACATCGCCGGGCTGCGCGGGGCCACCGAGGACGGTTCGCGACGGAAGGCCCTCAGCTCGATGGCGAACGTGCGGACCGGGGAGCTGGTCAACGCGGCTTTCACCCTGTCGTCCGGGGCCTCGCCCCTGACCCTGGCTCTCTTCTGAGGTGGAGGTGACGATGATATCGGACAACGCGGCAAGCGATACTCTCCGGCCGACCGGTAGGCCCTCCCGCGCACCCACGACGCGTCCCCCGCGAGGGCATCGCTTTCGCGATGACGAGACCGCTCAGATCGCGCTGTCGGCGCAGAGCGGAAGTCGACGCGCCGTACGCAACCACTTGACGCTGGTCATTCGCGACGATCAGTCGCCGTTTCGGCTGGTTCCAGTTCGGGGCGATTCGTGGATCCTCGGACGCAGCGACGCGACAGACGCGGTCGTGCACGACACCGGCGTGTCGCGGTCGCACGTTCGCTTCTTCATCAAGGCGGGTCGCTGGCACGTCGAGGACCTCGCCAGCCAGAACGGGACTCTGGTGGGGGACGAGCGCCTGCTCGCTCCCCGGATGCTCGAGGGCGGAGAACGGATCTTCGTCGGGCGCGAAGCGTCGATCCGGGTCTCTCTCGACGACGAGGAGGAGCAGAGCGCCGCCGCCCAGCTCTACACCGCAGCCATCCGCGACCCGCTGACGCGCGCGTTCAACCGCGGCTACCTCGACCAGCGGCTCAGGGAGGAGCTCAGCTTCGCGCAGCGCCACGATCGAACGCTGTCGGTCCTCATGCTCGACGTCGACCACTTCAAGCACGTCAACGACACCTACGGGCACCAGGCAGGCGATTCTCGCGTTGCGGGTGGTGTCGGCAACGCTCCGAAAGATCCTCCGTGCCGAGGACGTGGTCGGTCGCTACGGCGGCGAGGAGTTCGTCGTCGTGGCCCGCGACCTCGACCCCCGCAACGCTTTCATCCTCGCAGAGCGGTTGCGACGGGCCTGCGCGGAGACGCGCGTCCCCTGGCGCGGAGGGACCATCGAAATCACGGTCAGCATCGGAGTCGCCACTCATCACGCCGGGCAGCGATTCTCGTCGGTCACCGAGATCATCGGCGTGGCCGACGGCGCCCTCTACGAAGCAAAGCAAACGGGACGCGACCGCTGTGTCTGTGCGTCCTGAGCATCGATGGGCCCTCGCCGTGTTCGTCGCGGCCCTGAGCTTCGCGTCGTTCCCCGGGGTCGCTCGCGGCTTCGTGCTCAAACGCACCGAGTCTGGCGCCAACGTTCGTTGGTTTCAAAGCGATGTCCAGCTCCACGTCGACACCACCAGCCCTTGCGGTCCGACCCCTGCCGAGGTGCGCCAGGCACTGCAGATCGCGACCGACGCGTGGCGAGGGTTCGAAGGCGTGCCCGACGTCGTCGTCGTCCCCGGCCGCCCTCCCGAAGCCGTGGGCTACGACCCGCGCGAGGTGAACGGAAACGGGGTATACGTCCTTTGCGACTGGCCCTTCGGCGACGCGCTCGCGGTGACCGTGAGCACTCACGAGACCGGCTCTGGACGTCTGCTCGATGCCGACATCGCGATCAACGGAGAGCGCGAGCTCGCCCTGCTGGACGAAGCCGACGCCGCCGGCGACCGGCGCTACGACCTCGCCTCCGTGCTCACGCACGAGGTCGGGCACGTCCTCGGCCTCGACGAGAGCGACGTGCGATCGGCAACCATGTGGGCGAAGACCTCACGAGGTGACACTCGGCAGCGAACCCTGGAACCGGATGACGAGGAAGGAGTGTTCGCGCTCTATGAGGCCTCGGCGCTTTCGGCCAGCCCCTCGTGCTCGGCCGTCGGGCGATTCGGCGAAAGGCGAAACGGCGCCGTATTGCTTCTGTTCCTCGGCGTGGTGTTCACTCTGGCTCTTCGTCGAGCACGTGGCGAATCTTCTTCGTCAGAGCGCGGCTCGAGAAGGGCTTGCTCACGAAGTTGGCCGAGGACGTGAGCAGCCCGTGATTGATCGCGGCGTGATCTGCGTAGCCCGAGGTGAAGATCGTCCGCATCCCCGGATACTTCTCGTTGAGACGCCTCGACAGCTCGGTGCCACTCATTCGTGGCATGATCACGTCGGTGAGAAGAACGTCGATGCCGTGCTCCTCCTGCTCGCTGAGGGCAAGCGCTTCGATACCGTTCGCTGCGGTCAATACCGAATAGCCCGCTGCTTCGAGAATGCGCGCAGCGGCCCCCCGTACCGCGGAGTCGTCCTCCACGACGAGAATGGTCTCGTCTCCCGTGATGGCAGCCCCCGACTCTCGCCTCTGCTCGGGTTCCATCACGGGCGCGTCGATTCGCGGGAAGTGGATCTTGAAGGAGGTTCCCGAGCCCAGCTCGCTGTACACCGAAATGCTGCCGCCGCTCTGCTTCACGATCCCATACACCGTCGAGAGCCCGAGTCCCGTCCCCTTGCCCTTCTCCTTCGTGGTGAAGAACGGCTCGAAAACCCTCGTGCGCGTCTCGGCGTCCATCCCCTCCCCGGTATCCGAGACGGCGAGCTGCACGTACATGCCGGGGCCTGAGAGCATACGCTCGCTCGCGAAACGCTGATCGAGCTCCACGTTCGCTGTCTCGATGGTGAGCGTGCCGCCTTCGGGCATGGCATCCCGAGCGTTGACCACCAGGTTCATCAGCACCTGCTCCAGCTGACCCGGGTCTGCCAGGATGTTCCCGAGGCCCACCTCGGCGTGGACCATGATCTCGATGTTCTCTCTCACGAGGCGACGGATCATCCCATCGATGTCTCCGATGACCTTGTTGAGGTTGGTCACCCGCGGCTCCAGTGGCTGTTTCCGACTGAAGGCCAGCAACTGCCGCGTGAGGTGCGCCGCGCGATGTCCCGCGCTGCGCACCTCTTCCAGGTCCTGGCGAATCGGATCCGCCGCGTGGAGCTGCTGAGCCGCGAACTCCGAATACGACATGATGACGCTCAAGATGTTGTTGAAGTCGTGCGCAACTCCCCCGGCGAGGCGCCCCACGGCCTCGAGCCTCTGCGCGCCGACCAACTGCGCTTCGGTCCGACGTTGCTCCGTGATGTCCTCGGCGTGAAGAAGCACCATCCCACTGTCGATGTAGCCGTAGGAGAGCACGAGGCGTCTCGACGCCTTCCTGCCCGGGAGGACGGCGTCGACTTCACGCTCGATCGCCTCCCCACTCTCGAGACACCTGGCGAGGTCGTTGGCGATTTCGGGCACCCCCGCCCAACCCTCTCCACACGAGCTCCCCAGAAGCGCGACCACGGCATCGTCCGTGCTCCTTCGAGCTGCTTCGTTGTAGTCGAGGAGAACGGGGACACCTTCGTACTCGCCCCAGACATAGGTCGCGTGCGGAAGATGGTCGTATGTCGCGCGGACCCGTAACTCCGCTTCTTGGAGTCGCGCGTGCGTCTGTTCGTGCTCCCTTCGGGCTCGGATCGTCCAGATCCCGTGAGCGAGATTGGTCGCGACCTCGTCGAGGAGCGCGATCTCCTCGGTGTCGAAGGCGTGCCGTCGAGAGGAGACGATGGTGAGGGTGCCCAGGATTGACCCGTCGCCTTCGAGTACGAAGACGGCGCAGGAGGCAGAGGGGGAAGACTCGCGTTCGCTCGACTGCGTGCGCGCGAACAACGACTTGCCGTCCCTGAGCGCTCGGCTCGCGAGTCGCTGGCACCAATCGAGACCACTTGTCGTGCTCGGGCTCGGACCCGCAGATGCGATCGTCTCCACGCTACCCGGTCCCCCCCGAACGACGAGGTCGATCCACGCGGCTCGATGCTCCCCGACCTCGACGATGAGTCGACAGACGTCCCGCGCGACCTCGACTTCGTCTACGGCACGGATGAGCGCTTGATTACAGCGGGAGAGCGTCGCCAACGCGCGCATCGTCCGGCGGAGTGCGTCCTCGGCGCGCTTGCGCGCCGTGATGTCGATCGAGAGGATGGCGATCCCCTCCGGTACCGGCTCGAATCGCAGCTCGAACCACCCCGAAGAACCGTCGGGAAAGGAAAACTCGTTCTCGAGCAACGCGACCTTCTGGGTCTTCATGCATTGCTGGAGCGTCGCGAACATCTCGGTCTGTTCGATGCCGGGGTACACCTCCTCCATCTTCTTCCCGAGCAATGCGTCTCGCTTCGTGCGCCCGTGACGAACGACGGCGTCGTTGACGTACAGATAGCGGTAGTCGGGACTGATGACCTGACATCCCTCCAACAAGTGATCGAGGATGAACGCCGGCCGTCTCCGCTCAACTTCCTGTGTCGTCGACATTGGATCCGATTGCATCTCGCAAACGATGTGCCGGTCCCCCGCACACCGAAACGCTCCCTCCCCGCGAGCATCATGCGTAGTATTGAACCGACGTTGTAGTGCCTAGCCAACACCGCACCGAGGTTTTCCATGCATCCCCGAGCACGGACCGTTCGACTACCTACGACATCGATCGGATGCAGCGGCCCACCCATTTGCGGATGGTACGTACGTCCGAGCAAGCAGCGGGCCACCACTCATCGGCGTGTTGACGCGTTTCATGTGCCGAAGGAGAGCCGCAGCCCTCCCCCCAGGTAGGTGGTGTAGGAGAAGAGCGCGCCGAGGGCGTTCATCTCGGTGGGCACCGTGGTGATCTCCGCCGACGCCTCGGCATAGCCGGCCAGCCACCAAACCGGGTGGATCACCAAGCCCAGGCCGGCGCGCCCTCCCATCCCCTCTGCCAGGCCCCAGCGGTATACGTACGCGAGGCGGATCTGAACGCTCACGACGGCCTCGCGGGAGGTGTCGAAGCGAACGCCGCCCGAGAAGACCGCGAGCGGCGGACTGCCATCGCCCACCAGCGTGGTCATCGTCGCCTCGAGGGCGGTTCCACCGACGCCCACCGCCGCGCCGCCACGAACGGCGAGATCCGTCAGCCCCTGGAAGCCGCACGAGGCACCCGGCGCGCAGGTGCTGACGAAGTCGTTCGTCTGGAGGAAACCGAGATCCAGCTGAAGCATCGACACGTCGAGGTCGAGGTAGAAATCCCGCTGCGCTTCTTCCCCCTCTTCGGCGAGCGCGGCAGCGGGGGTGAGGAGCGTCAGCGCAAAGAGCGTCGTGCGGAGGCGGGCCGTCATTTCCTTTCCCTCAATCGTCCGTGCGCAGTGATCATCGAGTGCCTGGTCAGCGGCTCAGGCCGCCTGGGCGCCGCAGACGCGATTTCGGCCGGCGTGCTTGGCGCGGTAGAGCTTTTCGTCCGCCTGATTGAAGAGCGTCTCCATTGCGGCAGGCCCTCGGCCGAGCGCCGTCGCCGCACCCACGCTCACGGTGATCGAGAGCGGCCCCTCGGGTCCTTCCACTCGCGCATCCGCCACCGACCGCCGCAGCCGATCGGCAACCTCGAACGCTCCCGCCGCGTCCGCCATCGGCAGGACGATCGTGAACTCCTCCCCCCCATAGCGCGCGGCCATGTCGCTGCTTCTCAGCGAGCTCTGGAGCACGGAAGCGACCTTGCGGAGGACCTCGTCCCCCATGGAATGCCCCCAGCGGTCGTTGAAGGACTTGAAGTGATCGACGTCGACCATCAACAGACTGACGGGTGTGTTCTCGCGTGCCGCGCGCGACATCGTCCGGCGCAGAAAGTCGACGAGCCCACGTTTGTTCGGCAGGAGCGTGAGAGGGTCCGTGACGGCGAGCCTCTCGAGGTGCAGGTTGGCGTGGCGAAGGCGCTCGGCGAGGTCTTCTTTTTCGGCGACGACGCGCTCGAGCGTTCGGACCAGTTGCTCGTACTGCTGGTTCAGCTCGACCAACGCATGACGAGACTCCACGAGGAGCTGATCCATCTCGTCGGCGGACGAGACCTCGCAGCTGAGCGACTCGGCGATCTCGGCGACTGCCTCGGGGATCTCCTCGAGCAGTTGGTCGACATCGCGCTTCGTCAGGCCCAATCGCCGCGCGGACCACGTCGCGCGCATCACCAACCCCGCCCTGTCTCCCTCGAAGAGCGCCGCGATCCGCTCCGCCAGCCACGCGGCTCGGGCGAGCGGCTCGGGCGAGGGCTCGTCATCGTGATGCCGCCCGATCGCGTTGGCCATGGAGGTCGGTAGCGCGAGCTCGAGCGCGAACTCCGCACCGAGCCGCGGGTGAGGTTCCCAGCCGAGACGCCGCTCGTGGACGATTCGACGGGCCGCCGGCTCCTGAACGATCTCGAGGGTCGACTTCAGATCCCCGGCGGCGTGGAGAAAGTACCCAGCTTCGAGGAAGAGACCCGTCGTGAAGTAGCTCCCATCGTCCCCTGCACCCGTGCGGGCGCCGATCCGCTGACAAGCCACCGCGCGCCTGAGCGCGTTGCTCAGCAGTGCCTGCGCACCCTTTGATGGCGGGATCACATCCACCAACATCAAACTGAGGGCGATGTTGCGCAGGCCCCGCAGCCCGATCATGGAGATCGCCTGCTGTACGTCACTCACCCGGACCGCCAGGTGATAGGGCGGACTGTTGACGACGGACAGGACGCGCATCGCCATCCCCGGCTCGCACTGCACCAGCCTGGCGAGGCGGGCGAATTCGACGTCGGGCTTCGACGCTTCCTGCACGATCCGAGCGGCGGCGACCGACATCGGAGCGCGAGGCCCAATGCCGGGCTTGATGAGGGCTCCTCCCATGCAAGAGAAGACGGCCGTGGGCGTCCAGACTTTAGGACGGGATCGGATCAAGAGAGCAGCGGTCGTTCGTTCCCGGTCATGGGCGACGTCGCGCCGTGAGCGCGCAGAGAAAAGTAGCCGCACGCTCAACGAGTTCGTTTAGAGTGCCATGGCCATGCCGCAGTGCGTCTTGATCGTCGACGACGACCCCTCGGTGAGAAAAGCGGTGGGCCGCTACCTCACTCGTTCGGGGTACGACGTGCAATTGGCCGCCACGTTGGAGGAAGCCACCGAGCAGCTTCGAGATTCCCCATCCATCGACTTCGTCCTGACCGACGTCCACCTGCCCGACGGTGACGGTTTCGACGTCGCCTCCCGCGCGGCAGAGCGCTCGCAGGACCTGCCGGTGGTGATCATGACCGGCGACGACAACATCGATCACGCGATCCGGGCGGTCAAACACCACGCCACGGATTTCCTGCTGAAGCCCTTCTCCTTCGAGGCCCTCGATCGAGCCATCGAAGATGCCTCTCTCAGCTCGCCTTCGATGCCCGACGACGATCCCGGTCGGGTCGCCGAGTGGCGGCGACGCTATGCGCCCCGGATATTGGGCCACGACCCGGCCCTGATGCGGGTCTTCGGGATCATCGAGCGCGTGGGTGACACCGACTGCTCGATCCTGGTCACGGGCGAGAGCGGAACGGGCAAGGAGCTCGTGGCACGCGCCCTTCACGACGCCAGCGCCCGCGCCCAGGGCCCCTTCATCACGGTGAACTGCGCCGCGATCCCGGAGAACCTCATCGAGAGCGAGCTCTTCGGACACGTCAAAGGGGCCTTCACCGGGGCCGGATCGTCGCGCGTCGGGAGCTTCCGAGGCGCAGACGGAGGCACGCTCTTCCTCGACGAGATCGGCGAGCTTCCGCTGTCGTTGCAGGCGAAGATGCTCCGCGTTCTGCAGGAGAAGGAGGTCACCCCGGTGGGTGATCATCGCCCCATCAAGGTCGACGTTCGGGTGGTCGCAGCGACGAACCGCGACCTCGACGAGATGGTGACCTCGGGCGCGTTTCGCGAGGATTCTGATCTACCGGCTCAACGTGATCCCCATCGAGCTCCCGACCTTGAGGGAGCGCAAAGGGGACATTCCGGAGCTCGTCCGCGCCTTCGTAGACCGCTCGAACCAGCGCCGCCGCCGCGCGATCCAGGGGATCGACGACGACGTGATGGACGCGCTCGCGGCCTACAACTGGCCGGGCAACGTCCGGCAGCTCGAGAACATCGTCGAACGCATGGTGATCCTGCGCGGGGAGGGTCGCCTGACCCGGGAGGACCTTCCTCCGGCCATCAGGCGCGCGTCGAAGCGGGGCTCGCAGCGGAGCTCTTCCCGTCCGGTGCTCCCGGAGGACGGGCTCGACCTCAAGGACGCCATCGAGGAGTTCGAAAACGCCCTCATCCTCCAGGCTCTCGAGCGGACCGGGTGGAACAAGAAGCAGGCGGCCGAGCTGTTGCGGATGAACCGGACCACGCTCCTCGAGAAGCTGAAGAAGAAGCAGCTCGAAGCGACGGACGACTGACTTCGACAGCGTCAGGGTTTTGGCATCACGGGGGAGAAGAGCGGGTGATAGGCCGCTTTTCCCGATGAAAACGGCTCGCGGCACGTGGGCACGGCGGTTGCTTTGTCCCGTCGGTCATGAGCGAGCAGTGGAGTCTGGGAGCTGGGAGATTCGACGACGCCGTCGAGCGCGCGCGACGTGAGCTCGAGCTCGACGCGACGCTGCAGTGCTGGTCGGTGCTTGGCCCGTCGAAGCTCGTCGTCACCCAGGTAGACGAGGCGTTCTGTCTTGGGCCGATCGTCGCCGCGCAGTCGACGAGCGCCCTCCCACTCGCCTGGCTCACCACTGGCCAGCGCGTCCCTGAAGACCTCGAGCCTGCGAGCCCCGCGCGGCTGGCAGCGCACCTCTCCGACAGTGAGGAGGAATGATGAGAGCGATCGATCGAGCCGCTGGGTTGCGTGCTGCACCCCGCATCTCCACCCGCGTGCCATCTGGGCCGTACGCGCACAACGTGATCGCGGTCACCAGCGGAAAGGGCGGCGTCGGCAAGACGCAAATCTCTGCCAACCTTTCGATTTCGCTAGCGAGCCTGGGTCGTCGCGTCCTGGTGATCGACGCGGATCTCGGCCTCGCCAGCCTCGATCTCGCCCTCGGCGTGCGCCCGCTGCACAACCTCATGCACGTGCTCGACGGCGACTGCGCGGTCGCGCATGCGCTCTACGACACGCGCCTCGGTGTCTCGCTCCTTGCGGCCTGTCCCGGCCGCTACGAAATGGCGAACCTGGACGTTCGGCAGCGCGCGGCGCTCTTCGCGGCGATCGACACGGTGCGGGACGACTTCGATGACGTCGTCGTCGACACCGGGGCCGGGATCGGTAGCAACGCCGTCGCCTTCGCGTCGAGGGCGGCCCACGTGCTGCTCGTCACGACGCCCGATCCCTCGAGCCTGCGTGATGCCTACGCGATGGTGAAGGTGCTGCACCGTCGGGGCGGCGTCGAGCGCATCCACACCGTCTCGAACCAGGTCGCTTCCGACGAGGAGGGCGTCGAGCTCCACGAGCGTCTCGACTCCATCGCGCGGAGGTTCCTCGACCTCGACCTCGAAATTCTCGGCGCAGTGCCGCGCGATCCGCGCGTCGCCGCCGCCGTCCGGACGGGGGAGCCGGTGGTCGTCGGACATCCGTCGACGGCTGCGTCCCTCGCCATCCAACGAATCGCAGGCCGACTCGCCCGCGAGACCCAGGCCAATTCCGGCCCCCATGCCGAGGAGGTATGCTGATGGAAGCCCTAGAGACAGTCCCGACTCCCCCGCGCTCGCGCGAGGAGCTCATCCAGGTCGGGCTGCCGATCGTCCGACGCCTGGCGTTTCGGCTCGCGCGACGCCTGCCGGCCAGCGTCGACGTAGGCGACCTCATCGGCGCAGGGAGCGAAGGTCTCCTCAAGGCGGTCGAGGCCTACGATCCGGCCCGCTGCCCCGCCTTCGAGGCGTACGTGGAGATGCGGGCGCGCGGCGCGATACTCGACGAGCTCCGGCGCTACGACGCCATGACTCGCCACGGGCGTCGCCGGCTCACTCAGGTGACGCGGACCATCCGCAATCTGGCGCAGGAGCTCGGCCGCCAGCCCAGCGAGGAAGAGGTGGCCGAGGCCCTGGGCATGACGCTCGAGGATTACCAGAAGCTCTCGGAGTCACTCGCGCGCGGGCCCGCGCTCGGCGCCGCCACCGAGTCCGACCCGGACGACATCCTGCCGAGCCAGGACAACCCCTCCTCGACCTACGAGGCCAAGGAGCTTCGCCGCCGCCTCATCGAGGCCATCGAGGCGCTCCCCGAGCGCAAGCGCATGGTCCTGGCGCTCTACTACCAGGAGGAGTGCACCCAGGCGGAGATCGGCGAGATCCTCGGTGTCACCGAGAGCCGGGTCTGCCAGATCCTGGGCGAGACCGCCGCGCGTCTCCGCGCCATGATGAGTGAGGCTCCAACGGCGCAGACCATCGCCCGGAGGGCCAGCTGATATCCGACGGGATCTACAGTGCGCTCTCAAGCGCGATCGCGCAGCAACGCGGCTATGGCTTCGAACACGTTGAAATCATTGAGCTCGTGCAGGAGGCCGGGAGGTGGTGCCCCTCTCCCGGCGAACCGGCACGTCGCTCTTCGACGAATTCGGCTCAAGGCAGACGGATGACCGACCGATGGGAGAGGTTGAGGAGTGACCTCCATGAAGATCCGCAACGCTCAGAGCCCCACCGCCATCGATGCCGCCCGCCGGTCCGACGGCGATCGCGCCACGCCGCCCGGCCCCGCGCGCGCCGAAGAGGTGCGGGTATCGGCGGAGGCGCGCAGCCTGATGGAGGCTCGCGCTCCAGAGGCGCCCGATGAGGCGAAGGTCGCCTCGCTGAAGAAAGCGATCCGGGACGGCATGTTCGCCATCGACCCGAGCCGCATCGCCGACATGATGCTCCGAGAGGAGCTCTGAAGACGGTGTAGTGGGGCGAAGGCGCCGCACGCAAGAGCGGAGGACGCGGGGACGCTAGATTGACAATTGACTTTCGCCGGCCCGGTGAGGCGGTCACGCTCGGGAGCAGGGGCGAAAGTCAATTGTCAATCTAGCGTCCCCATGAGCAGTCTCTCTCGATCGCACCCGGTAACGCGGTTCGCCACTCGTCCCGACTTGACCGACCACTCCTCAGTGACCAACCTGATCATCTCGTGAACAACGTCCGCAGCATCGTCGCCGGCAACCACGCCTACGAGGGGGTCTCGTAGGGGCGGCGACGTTTGCGCGTTGTGTGGGAGCCGCCTCGGAAATCCGAAGGCGGCTTTTTTCATGGTCGATCGATGGAAGCGATCTTGTTCATAGGCATCCAAGCCACCGGAAAGTCGAGCTTCTACAAGGAGCGCTTCTTCCGATCCCACGTCCGGATCAGCTTGGACCAGGTCCGGACCCGGAATCGCGAGCGGACGCTCGTGGGTGCCTGCCTGCGGACGGGGCAGCCGTTCGTGGTCGACAACACCAATCCCCGCCGACAGGACCGCGATCGGTACATCCAGTCGGCGAGGGACTCCGGCTTCCGGGTCGTCGGCTACTACTTCCAGTCGGAGATCAAGGCGGCGCTCCAACGGAACAGCGAGCGGGACGACGCCGACCGCATCCCGGACAAGGGGGTGCTGGGCACCTACGGCCAGCTCGAGGTGCCGCGGATCGACGGCCGGTCCTTCACCCGTCTCACGCGCGAGCTGCAAGACTTCGAGGCGCCCTACGACGAGCGCTTCCGCGACTGCATGGTGGCCGCTGTGCGGCGCCTGTTGGAGTGCGGCTTCGGGGTGGTCTACGGCTACACACAGAGCGATGAGATTTCACTGCTCTTCCGACGAGACGAGCTGACCTTCGGTCGCAAGCTCCGGAAGTACAACTCGATCCTCGCTGGCGAGGCGAGCGCGACGTTCACTCACGAGCTGGGTGCTCCGGCCGCGTTCGACTGCCGAATCTCGCAGCTCCCGACCGAGAAGGACGTCGTCGACTACTTCCGATGGCGCCAGGAGGACGCGCACCGCAACGCGCTCAGCGGCCACTGCTACTGGCTGCTGCGCGGTCAGGGAATGTCCGATCGAGAGGCCACCAGGCAGCTCGACGGGACGTCGGTGGCCGCGAGAAACGAGCTGCTGTTCGAGAACGGGATCAACTTCAACGAGCTGCCGTCGTGGCAGAAGCGCGGCATCGGCTTGTACTGGGAGACGTTCGAGAAGCCGGGGCGCAACCCGAAGACGGGCGAAGAGGTCACCGCGACTCGTCGGCGCGTGAAGGTGGACATCGAGCTGCCGATGAAGGAGGCGTACGGCGAGTTCGTACGCGACATGGTTCGACGCGCGCAGCCTGCGTTTGCCGATGTCACCCAGGCTGAGGGGCGACCGTCATGACGACAATCCTGTTTCCCAGCCAAATGTTCGAGCCGCGCAGGGTCGACGACGCTTTCGCCGAACAGGAGGAGGCCGCCCGCGCTGCGGGGTTCGAGACGGCCTTGATCAACCAGGACCGTCTCGACGAGGGTGGCTGCGCTCGCGCAGTTCGTGCCATCTCCGCCGAGGGGGCTGCGGTGTACCGCGGCTGGATGCTGACCTCCGAGCGATACGCCGAGTTGCATGGGGCGCTCCAGGAACGGGGCATCGCGCTGATCAATACCCCCGAGGAATATCGGCACTGCCACCACCTACCGGAGTCGTTCCACATGATCGCGTCGAGAACGCCCCCGTCCGTCTGGGTGCCGTGTGGGCCCGAAGGAGTCGACATCGAGAAGGTGGTGGAGGCCGCTCGTCGGTTCGGAGATCGGCCGGTGATCGTGAAGGACTACGTCAAGTCGCGGAAGCACGAGTGGGACGATGCGTGCTTCGTCCCGTCCGCTGCCGATGAGAAGCGGCTCCGATCAGTCGTTTCCACGTTCTTGGAGCGACAGGGTGACCTACTCGTGGGTGGAGTAGTGCTGCGTGAGTTCATCGATCTCCAATCGGTGGGCAGCCATCCGAAGAGCGGGATGCCGCTCACCCGCGAACACCGCGTGTTCGTGCTCGATGGTGAACCCCTCGTGACGGGTCGCTATTGGTCCGATGCGGACTATGGCGACGATGACGTCCCGCTCGGCGAATTCGCGGGGATCATGAAGGCCGTCCGCAGTCGGTTCTTCACGATGGACCTCGCGATGGGCCGCGACCGCAACTGGCGCATCATCGAGCTTGGTGACGGGCAGGTTGCTGGGCTCCTCGACACCATCGAGACGGCGCTGTTCTTCCAGCGCCTCCGCGAGCGAGTGGTCGAGTCCGGGGGAAAGGAGACCCCATGAGCCGCTCGATTGTCGAACGCATCTCATGGGGTCAGTGTCCCCAGCGGGATCTGAACCCGCGCCTGCGGCATCGTTGCCCAGCCTCGAGCGCGTTTCGAAAGACGCTCAGCCCGCGAGGGCGAGCGGGTCCGGCCAGGCGGGGGCGGGGAAGCCGCGGGCGGGCTTGGCGAAGAGGTAGCCCTGGAAGGTGTCACATCCGAGGTCCCGGAGGGTGTCGAGCTCCTCCGGGGTCTCGACACCCTCGGCGATGACGTCGATGTCGTGGTCACGGCAGATGTGCAGCAGCGCGTCGACGAGGTGCTGCTTGATGCGCGAGCTGTGGATGTCGCGAACGAGGCTCATGTCGATCTTGACGATGTCCGGCGCGAGGGTGGTGAGCGTCGAGAGGCTGGCGAAGCCCGCCCCGATGTCGTCGAGGGCGATGCGGAAACCGAGCGCCCGCAGACGGTCGATGGCGTCGTAAGCGCCGTGGATCTCCTCGAGTCGAGCGCGCTCGGTGATCTCGATCACCACGCGATCGCTCATCTGCGAGAGCGGTGCGTCCGGCGAGAACAGAGCCGGGTCGCACAACTCCAGCGGATGGAGATTGACGAAGATCGAGGCATCACCCACGGGCGGGAGCTCGGCCGCCCGCTGTCGCACGATCAGACCGAGCTCGTCGAGCCGCCCGAATCGCTCGGCCGCGTCGAGGATCGCACCAGGATGAGGAAGCACCGGCTCAGAGGCGCGGAGCAGGCACTCATAGCCCGAGACCTGACGCCGAGAATGGCTCACGATGGGCTGCCGGACGATGTAGAGGCTGTCGATCACCCGATCGAGGGCGTGATACTCCTCCACCAGTCGGCGTGTCGCCGCATCGACGGATTGGTAGCGGCGAAGCCCCTTCTCGACGGCCGCGACGACCGCCTCCGGGCTGAACGGCTTCTGCAGATAGGAGGTCACGCCCCGCTCGAGCGCTTCGGTCGCCGTCTGGTGGGTGGTGCTGACGCCCGTCATCACGATGACGGGCTTGTCCACGCCGCGGTCGCGAAGCGCCCTCACCAGGCTCATCCCGTCGACCCGAGGCATCGCCAGATCGGTGACCACGACGTCGAAGGACGACTCGGCGATGGCGTCCAGCGCCTCCTCGCCATCAGCGACCGAGCAGACGTCGTAGCCCGCTCGTCGCAGGACGCGGACGACCGTCCGCCTGAGTGAGGCCTCGTCCTCGACCACGAGGACGCGCCGGGGATCACTCGTGTCATGCTGCATGGGCGTATCCCCCCTCCTCGGATCGGCGCAGGGCTTCGTACGCCGCGCGGTAGACTTGCAGGTCCGGGGGCGGGCATTGGTCCGCCAGGAGGCGGGCGCCGAAGCCGGGAGGCGTGGGCCCACCACCGCTGGACGGCCACGCACCGCGACTCCAGGCAACCTCCACGCGCAGGTGGACGAGCCGGTCGTGACCAGGTGGGGCGAGCTCGACCCACGCACGGGTACCGCGTGCGAGGGGTGCGAGCGTACGCACGTAGAATCCCACCTGCGCTGATGTTGTACGTCGACCCGTGGCGCACCTCGCCCGTCCCTGCCTCCCTGAACCGACAGAGGGTCGGGAAGAGGACGCGGCGACTGGCACGCACGTCGACGTAGCCACCGCGAAGGAGCTCTCCCAGACGGAACACGAGATCTGCGGCGGGGGCGTCGGTCGACACCACCGCCACGTGCGGCTGGGTACGCGTCGCGCATCGGAGCGGCTCGACATCGCGACCCGGCGCCAGCACGATCGCCGGCACGGAGAAATCCAGGGTTTCCGGGCAGAGCTCGGACGCGACCAGCACGGCGACTGGCGCACGGCCCTTGTCCTGCACCCAGCCCTCCGTTCCTTCCGCAAAGGAGACCCCGAAGCCCACGCGACGGATCGTGCGCGCGAGAGTACGCCTGCGCTCCGGGTCGGGATGCGCCACCAGCACGGTGCCATGCACCTCCGGGACGCGATCCGGCCGCTCGGAAGCCAACAGCGGCGTGAGGCAGTGGGTGAGCTCCTCGATGTGCGTGGCTGACACCACGCCATCGGCGCCGAGCTCGTGCGCTTCGGCGAACGCATCGTCCGATGCGCGCGGAACGACGACGATCACCGGCAGCGCGTAGAGGCTGGGCTCCTCCCTGAGCGCGCGTAGAACTTGCCGTGCACGATGCGCCGACGCGTCGACCACGACCGCGCAGAGCGCGGTTGGCGACTGCAGGATCGTGGCGACCTCGTGGACGTCTCTCGAGAGCATCACGTGAGTGCCCGCCCGCCGAACGGCAGACGCGATCGCTTCCCTGGATCGGCGGGTATCGGCGAATACGAGCGTGGTCGCGTCAACGTCGAGCATTGGATTCCTCCTTGGTCTCTCTCCGCTCCAGGCGGGGAAAGCGTGGATGGGACAGTTGTTCCGCAGGCAGCGCGAAGAGGTGTCCTTGAAACTGGTCGCAACCCGATTCGACGAGCGTCTCCAGCTCCGCAACGGTCTCGACCCCTTCGGCGATCAGGACCGCGTCGAGGTCCTCGCACAGATGCGCAAAGGCGCGCACCAGGCGGCTCTTCATGCCGCGTCGCTCGATCCCCGCGATGAGGGTTCGATCGAGCTTCATGTAGTCGGGTTCGATCGCGGCCAGCGTCTTGAGACTGGCATACCCCTCCGCGATGTCGTCGATGGCGATGCCGAAACCGAGCGCGCGCAGCGCTTCGATCCGCGCGGCGCCGTTGTGGACACGCCCCAGACAACTGCGCTCGGTGAGCTCCAGCACCACGCGGTTGGCGAACGGGCTGAGCGCACCCTGGGGGCTGGTCAGCAGTGGATCGTCGAGCTCCATCGGGTGGAGGTTGACGAAGAGGATGGCATCCGCCGGCGCATGCTCGAAGACCTCCGCGCATCGCGCGCGCATCGACCGTCCGAGCTCCTGCATCCGACCGAGGCGCTCTGCGACAGCCAGGAGCTCCGTTGGACGGCTGAGCGTGGGCTCGTGAGTGCGCACGAAGGCCTCCCACCCGAGAACGGAGCGCTCGGACCAGCAGACCACCGGCTGAAGCACGATGTGCACCGACTGAAGCGCGCGGTCGAAGCAGGCGTCGAGCTCCGCGCGCTCCGACTCCGCTCGTCCCACCGCCTTCCGCAGGCGCCGCTGCAGGCGGAGCACCTCGCGCACCCGCTGGGCACGCTCCACATAGGAGAGGAGCAGACCCCGGGACGCAGGCTTCTCCAGATAGCCCACCGCCCCCATCTCGATTGCCTCCACAGCGCCTTCGGCCGAGGGACAACGGGTCATCAGGACGACCGGCACGTCCGACGCGCCGTCGGGCAGCTCGTGCACGAGGGCGGCTCCATTCACGCCGCCAAAGCTCATGTCCAACACGAAGGCATCGAAGTCCTCCGAGCCGAGGCGGCAGAGGACGTCGGCACCGTCTTGGGCGCGGACCACGGTCATCCCCGCGGACCGAAGCGCCTTCACCGTCTCGGACCCTCCGGCTTCGGCATCCGCGACCAGAACGCGCGCAGCCCCCATCACACCGGGGACACTCTCGCGCAGACCTGGAATCAGCGATTCGAGTGCGGCCTTGTTTGGCATCGCCGTTTCCTCCTCGCGCGGCCGCTCAGGCCACGCGCCTTCCCGCGCCTCTGGCGCGCGATATCTCGCGCTGCTTCGCACGAGCTTCGTTTCGGTTTCGCTTCGTCACCCCCAATGCATCGGCATGACCGCGGGAGATCTTTAGAGAGCTCCGCCACCACCTCCGCGGCTCTCTTCCGGCTCAAGTCTTCGGGCGGACCGTTCGATCCTTTCGGACGCGAGCATCGCGACGACCCATGAGAGTAGCTACCCATCCACCTTCATCGCCACCGCCCGCCCCATCACGCGTCCTGTTCGTGGACGACTCGCGCCTGCTCCTCCGGAGCATCGCGCGCTACGTCAAGACGTGGCCCGATTCCTGGGAGGTCGTCTGCGTCAGCCAACCAGCGGTGGCCCTGAAGACGCTCGACGAATACGCCTTCGATATCGTGGTGAGCGATCTCCACATGCCGGACATGGATGGCGTCGACCTCCTGAAGGAGGTGCAGCGCCGCCATCCCGAAGCGATCCGGATCCTCCTGAGCGGCAACAACGACCGGACGCGCGCCACCATGGCTACCCAGGCGGCACATCAGTTCCTCGACAAGGGTGGCTCGCTCCAGAGGCTCCGCGAAGCCCTCGAGCGGGCCCGCGCCCTGCGCGGCATCATCGCGGATCCCGTGTTGCGGGAACGGCTCACCGGCGACAACGCCCTCGTCGTCGCGCCTTTGCTCTTCGCTCAGCTCACACAAACGTTGGACGACGCCGACGCCTCCTTCGAGGAGGTGGCGTCGATCATCGAGCAGGACCCGGCGATGACCGCTCGGCTCCTCCACGTGGCCTCCTCGGCGTTCTTCGCCCTGCCGCGCCGCGCTCAGGATCTCCGCGAAGCCATCGCGTTTCTAGGCGGCGACCTGGTCCGTGCCCTCGTGCTTCAGGCAGAGCTCTTCGAAGGCCTCCCCCCCGGTTTTCGCCACCTCGACGTGGGCGAGCTCCAGCGGCACAGCTACACCGCCTCGCTCGTCGCGCGCGCGATCGTCAGCGATCTGGGCGTCGAGCCCGTAGCCGTCATCGCGACTCTGCTCCACGACGTGGGCCTGCTCGTGCTCGCATCCCGAATGCCGGAACGCTGGGTCATGGCGGCCGAGCGCGCAAAGCGCCTCGACGAGCCACTCGAAATCGCCGAACGCCAGATCCTGGGGAGCTCCCACGCCGAGGTGGGTGCTTTCATCCTCGGGGTCTGGGGTCTCGACGACGCGATCGTCGATGGAGTGGCGTTTCATCACCGCCAACCGACGCGAGCGATCGAAGCACTCGGCGTCGAGGAGGTCGTTCAGATCAGCAGCCGCCTGGTGCACGCTCCGGACGCCGAGCTGGACGCACGCATCCTCGACGTTCCAGGTGTGCGCGAGCATCTGCCGCGTTGGCGCGAACGGGCGCGGAACCACTAGCCGCCGTCCCCACCGACGCCGGAGAGACCCGAGCCACTCGTCGCGAACGTGGCGAAGCGGCGAGCCTGAATCATGCCGCCGGCGCGGGGAAGAGCCAGGGTCCTCGGGTGGTCCGTCGTCGGTTCTCGAGCGCAGGCCGAATGGTGGCTCGAAAGCCCGAATGGTCGACGTCGAGGCGGACGCCGGACGCTTCGTCCGCGTCGAGGAGGAGCGCGATGCCCGAACGGCTCAGGGACGGCTCGACCGGCTTTCCCTGACGGCGCATCGTCAACTCGATGCTTCCGTCACCGGGTTCGGTGGCCGTCACGTGGATCACGTCGTCGACCCCGGCGCCGACGACCAGCTCCTCCACGAGGCCGCGCAGGGCCTCTTCGAGCTGGTGGCCGTCGATCCGAACGGTGGCTCCGGACGCTGCGATCGGGGCGTTGCACTCGATCCCCAGCCGCTGGCATTCGGGCCGAATCTCGTCGAGGACGCGCGCCAGCATCTCGACGGGCCGCTCCTCGCGGCAAACGCTCAGGTTGAGGAGCCCGCCTTCGAGGAGTGCGTCGAGACGGTGCTCGAGACGGAGCTTGAGAAAGCGCACCGTGAAGAGCTCCTCGATGGTCTCCGGGCTGATGCCCTTGCGATGAACCGCCCGTGCATCCATCGCCACCTGGTCGAGCGACGTTTGGACAGCCGTCACCACGTCTTCGAGTGTCGGTGTGAAATCGCCGCTCGCTCGCTCTACCTCCATGCTGACCTCCACGTTCGGGGGAGGACAGAGCAACGACCGTGCCCGTCAGGCCGAGCGCTTCGTGATCTCGGCCGCGAGCTGGTAGCCACGCATGGGGTTGCGCGCCCAGCGCATCGTCGCGCCGTGAATCCAAGGACTTCTGCTGCGCCAGTAGAACCGTGCGAGCACTACGTCGCGCTCGAGCACGGCCCGAAGGCGGTCGTGGAGGGTTCGCCGGTGTTCTTCGGCGAGCGCGCTGGTGTCAGATTCTTGGATCCGGGTGAGGATTTCTTGACGCTCCGCGAGGAGCGCCGCGAGGCGCTCCGGCGGACGCTCGCTCTCAGCTCGATGGCCGCCAGCGCATCGACCAGCGCCTCGGCTGCGAACTTCCGCTGGACAGTGACTGTCGGGCTCGGGGCAGTTGACGGACGCGCGCGGCGAATCGTCGCGAAGTGATGTTCCTGCACGTTCGTACCTCAACCACAGCGCGAGTCGGTCGATGACACTTGCATGAACAATGTCCTCACCGCGCTATCCCTCATCGTCTCTCTCACCATCTTCGCCGCGTGCGCCGACATCGACCCGAGTGTCTCCGCCGTCAGCGAGTCCGTCAGGAGTAGCGGGCAGGACGCGGACGCCGGGTCTGGCGCCGCGGCCACCGCGCCTCTCGCGGCACTCGAGCTCGACTCGTGCGACGAGCCGACGTTCGCAGACGTGCCCTGGACAGTTGCGACGCGTGGCTCGTTCCGATTCCACTATCTTCCGGGGACCGCGGCCGAAGGCGACTTGGACCTCATCGCGGAAAGGCGCCAGCGTGCGTACGACGACATCCGAACGACCCTCGGGATCAGGGAGACTCCGGTGGTCGACGCCTATCTCTCGCCGAGTCGCCTGGCCGCCCGGGCGCATCACGTCGGCGTCGGGAACGCCCGTCCGGGGCAGGACCGATACTACGTCATCTATACCGGTGATGAGAACGCGTACGAGTCGGTGCGCTACGGACACGAGATCACGCACATCCTCACCTATTACCTCGTGGGGCCCACGTATTCGCTGCTCCCGTTCCTGAGCGAGGGCGTTGCCGAGTACTTCGACCAGGCCTCCCGCGACCTACACGAGGCGTATGCCGCCGAGTTGGCCGTGGATTCCAGTCTTCACGTCGCCACCTTCGAGGACGTGGACGTGCGGGGCGATGCCTACGGCCGTGCGGGCTCCTTCGTGCAGGCGTTCGTCGATGCGTACGGCATCACCGGGTTGGTCAAGCTCATCCGGGCCACTGCGGTTCGGAGCGGCAGCTCCTGCTTCGAACACGACATCGAGGGCTGCATCGACTCCGCCCGGGCGATCGACACGCTCATGCGTTACGCGGTGCCCGAAGCAACCGGCGACAGTTGGCGCTCTTTCAAGGCGTACTGGCGCACCACCGTGGAAGACGTCAGCTCCTATTACGACTCCCAGGTCTCCGAAGCCGACCGCCGCGAGATCGTCGCACTCATCCAGCACGCCGATGCAGCGATGAACGATTCGGACGCCGCCGCCTACCGGGCGACGATGGAGGGCTTCTACTGCGACTGGCTCGACGAGCCCGCGCGGGTCGCCCTCGCCCAGCAGATCGTCGACTCCCGGTCTGATATGGAGACCACCGTGGGGCCCGTCTATGTCACCGGCCAGAAGAACTACCCGACCGCGATGGCGATTGTCAGCCGCGGCAACGGACGCTGGGCCTCCTTCGCAGTTCTCCTGGAGCACTTCCCGGTCGGCTGGCGCGTGACCTGGTCACGCGACTGGCGCTAGCCCTCGAGAAGTTGGTGGAACGACCGATGTTTGTCCTGCCCTCAGGGGCCAGAGAGGAGACGTTCGAGATGAAGATGGTGTGGGTTTTCGCCGTGGCGATGGTGTGGGTCGGCGGCTTGGGTTGCGCTGGTGATAGCGCCGAGCTGACCACGTTGGCCCGTGAAGAGGCGGGTGGCATGTGCCCGAGCGGCGGTATTCGCGTTTCGGTGGGAACCGACGCCGATGGGAGCGGCACGCTCGATCCGAGCGAAGTGCGCGATGAACAACTGGTGTGCGACGGCACGGATGGCACCGACGGGGTGGACGGCGTGAGCGGCACGGATGGGACCGACGGAGTGGCTGGCGCCGATGGCGCCGATGGCGCCGACGGCGTGTCCTACCTGACCCAGGTGTCTCCAGAAGCGCCTGGCGTGAACTGCGAAGCCGGCGGGTTCCGAATCGACTCGGGAGCCGACACGGACGCGGATGGAATGCTCGGTACCGACGAGATCCTCGCCACCGGCTTCGTCTGCAACGGCGTCGATGGGGTGGACGGCGTCGATGGCGTCGATGGTGTCGACGGCGTGACGTATCTGACGCGCTCGACCCCGGAGCCGGCTGGAGCCAGCTGCGCCGACGGGGGAACGCGGATCGACAGCGGGCCAGACACGGACGGAAGCGGCACGCTGGATCCCTCGGAGATCACGTCGACGAGCTACGCTTGCAACGGGTCCTCCGCGGGGCCCGCCTTGACCGCCTCGAGCTTCACCGAGCCCAACCTCAACCTCACCGGAAGCGTGGACACCACCCTGCAGCAGGTGACCATCACCGCGCCAGGAACGGGTGTGGTCGTCGTCTTCGGGACCACCGAGGTCTTCTGTGCGTCGCCGGCCTCCGGCGACGGCTTCGACTGCGATCCCTCGGTCGATCGCAGCGAGGGCTACCTGAAGGTCACCGACGATGCGACGACGCCAGCCTCGATGGGGGATTCGATCCTTCTTCTGGGTGACGGCCAACTCGACCCTCTCCCTGAGCCGAACCGCCACGTTCCCAGTGGGCGGCGCGGGCGACCACACGTTCTACCTGCGCGGGAAGATCCGGCGCGGAGAAGCCGGCTTCTGGCGGCGCCAGCTCACCGCACTCTTCATCGCGGACTAGGCGTGTCCCCGTTCAGATCCGGAAGAGGCGCGCGCGCTCGGCCGCGCTGAAGCGGCGGTGGGCGTTCACGTCGTGGAAGGTGGTGACGCTGGTGTCGCCGTTGGCCTCGTTCATCGTCATCTTCTGGAGCGAGGCGCCGTCACCCTCGAGGACCATGTCGCGCAAGAAGCGCTGAAGCGCGCGCGTCTTGGGGCGGAGGGTGAGGCGCCAGCCGTCTTCGTTCGCCTCGAAGCTGATGCGATAGGTCGCCTCGAGGGCCTCCTGGTCGCCGGCGAGGACGTGGCGGAAGGTGTCCACGAAGCCCTCCACCACGGCGTTCTGGCTGAGATCCATCTCCTGGCGCCGGCCGCCGCTCTCGAGGGTGAGATGGCCGCCGTCGAGGAGCGCGACGCTGGGCGTGGGCGAGGTGATCTTGCGCAGGAGCGCGTCCGGCGGCGCGAAGAGGATCTCCCCTTCGCTCACCAGCGGCACGGCGAGCATCGCCATGCGCTTCTCCTCGGTGAACCTCGCGCTGAGCCCAGGCATGGAGGAGAACGCCGTGAGCAGCCGCTCGAGGGTCATGCGCCGCTCTTGAGCGAAGGCGCGCAGCGGGAGCGGCAGCGCGGCGGCGCAGGCCAGCGCCCGCGAGCGCCAGGAAATCGCGCCGGGTGATCTTCGCCCCCTCACTCATCGGTCGGCCCCGCCAGGATTCGCTGCCGCACGTCCCGAGGCACCTCGAGCTGCATCACCTCGTTCGCATCGGTGCAGACCAGCGTCGTCCACGCCTTCGCCACGCGGCGGTCGTCGTTCGAGAGGTTGCGGATCTCGTAGCCGATGTGAAGACGCATGTCGGTCTCGATGAACCAGGCTTTGACTTGGAAACGGTCGTCGTGGCGCAGAGGCGACACGTGTCTGCAGCGAGTCTCGATCATCACCAGGCGCCACCCCATCTCCATGAAGTCGCGCACGCTCAGGCGGTAGCGGCCGAGGAGCTTCTCCCGGGCGATCTCCAGATATTTGTAGTAATTGCCGTGCCATACGATGGCCAGGGGGTCGCAGTCGTGGAAGGGGACCCGGGCCTCGTAGACGACGTGATCGGCTGGAATCTTCATCCGAAGTCGACCTCGCCCACCGGAAGTCGCCCGGCGTGGTGCATCGCGAGGACGGTCCGGATGTCGCCGTCCATCCGGCGATCGGCCTCGTTCTTCGGGACCTCGGCGCGGACGGCCTCCCAGACGGCGCGCCCCGCCTCGCTCACCGTCTCGGGCCCGCGCAGATCCACCGCCTGCACCAGCGCGAGGAGATGCATCACGGCCACCGTCTCGCTGAGCTCGAGGATGCGCAGCGCCTCGCGGGCGCTGATGGTGCCCATGCTGACCTTGTCCTGGTTGTGCGACTCGGTGGAGCGGCTGAAGACGCTGGTCGGCCCCGCCATCTTCAGCGCCTCGGCGGTCAGCGCGCTAGCCGTGATCTCCATCGCCTTGAAGCCGTGATGCGCGTAGCGGTCGTAGCCCGTGCGCGCGACGAGGTTCGCGGGCAGGCCGTGGTTGGAGGCGGGATTGCAGAGGAGCGCGAGCTGGCGGTCCAACAGGTCGGCGACGTTGGCGACGACGTTCTTCAAGGTGTCGGTCGCGAGGCAGCTGTGCCCGCCGTAGAAGTTGCCGCCGTGCAGATACCGGCCCTGATCCGGATCGATCAGCGGGTTGTCGTTCACGCCGTTCGCCTCGGTCTCGATGAGCGTGCGGGTGAAGGGCAGCGCGTCGAGGAGCACGCCGATCACGTGCGGCGCACAGCGGATCGAATACGGGTCCTGGACCGCGCGCCGCCTCCTTCGTCGCTCTCGCGGTCGAGGATCTCGCGGATCCAGCGCGCGGCGACCGCGCTGGCCGGCGTGCGGCTTGAGCTCGAAGATGCGGTCGTGAAGTGACCGGGCTCCCCGTCGAGGACGTCCGAGACCATCGCGGTGGTGGCGCATGCGAGGCGCGCGAGGCGCCGCGCGCGATCCCAGGCCAGGCACGCGAGGGCGGTCATCACGCTGGTGCCGTTGAGCACCGCGAGGCCCTCCTTTGCGCGGAGGCTGAGCGGCTCGAGGCCCGCGGCGGCGAGGGCTTCCGCCGCCGGCACCTGCGCGCCCTCCTTCCAGACCTCGCGCTCGCCGACGAGCGCGGCAGCCACGTAGGAGAGCGGCGTCAGGTCTCCGCTCGCGCCCACCGAGCCCTCCTGCGGGATGACCGGGACGATGTCGTTCTGGACCAACGCGCAGAGGCGCTCGAGCAGCGCGAGGCGCACGCCCGAGTAGCCGCGGGAGAGCGACGCCGCGCGCACCGCCACGATGGCGCGGCTCTCGGCGGCGCTGAAAGGCTCGCCCGTGCCGCAGCCGTGATAGCGGAGCAGGTTCAGCGGCATGTCGTGGCGCGATCTCGGAGTCGACGCCGAACTTCGCCGACGCGCCGTAGCCGGTGGTGACGCCGTAGACCACGCGCCCATCGTCCACCGCGGCCTGCACCATGCCGGCGCTCCGCGCGATGCGCGAACGGATCTCCTCGTCGGCGTCGATCACCGGCACCGCGCGACCCGCGGCGATCGCCACCACGTCCTCGATCGTCACGTGGCCCGCGCCGAGAGGCACCTCTGACTCACTCATCGTCGTCCACCCAGAAGTCGTAGAAGTTGAACCAATTGTCGGGCGCCTCGCGCGCGTAGCGGGCGAGGACGTCGGCGTACCGTTGAGCGTACTTCTGCGAGCGCCTCTTTTCGCGTGCGGCGCGGCAGCTCGATGCGTTCGGCGAAGGGCTCGCAATGCAGCTCGTATCGCTTCGGGTCACGGTAGATGCCGCAGACGAAATAGACGGGGCAGCGCAGGCTGGCCGCGAGGATGTAGGGGCCGACCGGGAGCCGCGCCTTCTTTCCGAGGAAGTCGACCTCCGTGTGCTTGGCGCCGTCGGCGAGGCGGTCGGCGAGGATGGCGATGAGACCCCCGCTCTCCACCAGCTCGCGCACCTTCAGCATGAAGCCGATGTCCTTGTCGTCCATCTCGATGAGCTGCGTCTGGCTCTCGGGGTCGAGACGCCGGAGCGCGCCGTTGAACATCCGGGCGTTCTTGGTGAAGACCAGCGGATAGAGCGGGAGCGTCTCGTTCTGCCCCGCCGCCCGCATCGCGTAGAACGAGCCGACGTGCGCGCCGAGGAGCACCGCGCCGGTCTTGGTGTCGCGAAGGTGGGCGAGGTGCTCCTTGCCGTCGCGGGTCACATCGAAGTGGCGAAGCTTGCCGCGCACGAAGAAGAGCGCGTCGAGGGCCACCTGCGCAAAGCGCAGGATCTGCCGGTGCGCGGCCCAGAACCCGGTGCGCTCACCGACGCGCGCGAGAAAGGCGTTGGCGGTGCGGCGCGCCTGCGCGGAGAAGATGGCGTAGTAGAAGGCGATGATCCGGACCACGAAGCGCGCCGGAGCGCGGCCGAGGGCCGTCGCGATGCGGACCAGGAAGGCGAGGCCCCAGCCGGCGCCGACCTCGTCGTGATCCTTCCATCCCGCCCGCTCGACGGGGGCCGCTTGCGCTTCCTCTCCCATGGCGCTCACCCGGGAAGCGCTTTCGGACGCGCGCCGAAGATCAACCCGAAGACGCGGCGGACCGAGAGGCGGAAGTGAAGCCAGCTGAGCAGGAAGTTGTCGCGGAAGACGCGGAAGTGGCTGACGCCGCCCTCCCCTTCGCCGAGGTAGCGGACCTTCGTCGGCAGGTTGATCACCGGCACGCCCGCCCAAACCATGCGCACCGCGATCTCGGGATCGAAGTCCATGGCGTCGCCGCGCGCGTCGACCGCGAGCGCGGCGTCGACCGGATACATGCGGAAGCCGCACATGGCGTCGCCGATCACGCCCTTGCCGCACTCGACGGTGATCCAGAAGGTGTTGATCCTGCGCCCCACCTGACGCGCGCCGGGGGCGCTCTCGTCGTAGCGCGGGTCACCGAGGATCAACGCGTCGGGGCTTTTCCGCATCGTCTCGAGAAAGCGGGGCACGTCGTCGAGGTCGTGCTGCATGTCCGCGTCGACCTGGAGCGCGTGGGTGAAGCCGAGCTCTTTCGCAGCCACGAGGCCGGTCTTCACGGCGGCCCCCTTGCCGCCGTTGAACTGACGGTGAACCACGTGCGCGGTCCCGTCCTCGGCGAGCGCTTCGCAGGCCTTTCGTCCCTCTTCGCCCGACCCGTCGTCGACGACGATCACGTGGTCGAGGTGCGTGCGCAGCCGCTCGGCGACCTGTCGAATCGTCGCCGGGTTGTCGTAGGTAGGCACGACCCCGGTGACCTTCACCGCGGCCCCCGCGTTCACGCGTCGCCCCCGGACCTCTCCGGTGCGCTGAGCACCCCCGGCGAGGTCACGCCCTCGCGATCGTCCTCCATCGGCGTCTCGAAGAGTGAGAGCAGGTCCTCCCGCCGGAGCTTGCCGCTCTCCTGCCGCGGCAGCGCGTCGACGAAACGAAAGCGGCGCGGGATGACCACCGGCGCGAGCCACTTGCGGAGGGCCGTGCGGATCGTCTTGGCGTCGAGCCCCGGTGCTACGAGCGCCGCCCAGGTCTCCACCCCGCGCGCGCCGCCCACCTCCACCGGCAGGACCGCGGCGTCGTTCACGCCGTCGATCTCGGCCAGGCGCGCGGCGAGCTCGGCCACCGACACGCGGTTGCTGCCGACCTTGAGGACGCCGTCGGCGCGGCCCAGGTGCTCGAAGCGGCCATCGGGGAGAGGCTTGACCCGGTCGCCGCCGATGTAGGGCTGGGGCAGGTCCGCCGAGAGGAGCGGCGACTCGAGGAGCATCAGCTCGCCATCGCCTGCGTCGACCGTGACACCGGGGAAGGGCTGCCAGGGCGTGGCCGGCGCGGCGCTCCGATCGCGCCAGGCGATCCCTCCGGTCTCCGTGGAACCCAGCACCTCGGTGACTGTCCAGCCCGCGCGCTTGTCGAGGTCCTTCGCGGTGTCCGCGGGCAGCGGCGCCCCCGAAGAGAAGACGCGCTGGACCTTCGGCAAGAGGCCTTCCTCCGCGAAGCGCAGGCTGCGCAGATGCGCGGGCACGCTCACCAAAACGTGTACGTTTTCGCTCAGCGCCTTCGCGAGACCTTCGACGTCGCGCGGTCCGTCGCGATGGAACGCGCCCCCTCCGCAGGTGGGCACGAGCACGCCGAAGAGCAAGCCGTAGATGTGATGCGCCGGCACCACCGAGAGCACGCGGGCGCCGGCCGCCTCGGGGAACGCAGCGAGGAGCGTCTTCACTTCGCCCAGGAGCTGGGCGCCGGTCTTGGGGCAGGCGCGATGCTCGCCGGTGGAGCCGGAGGTGAATACGGTGGCGAGATGGCGCTCCGCGGCGATGGGCGACAGGGGCGCGTCGTCGGGTGGTGCGGCGTCGAGGATGCCGCGGACGTCGATGCCCTTCGGCCCTTCCCCGTCGTGGAGGACGGTGACGATCTCCGGGCGATGACGGATCGCCTTCACGGTCTCGGGCTGGGCGTTGGGGGGCAGGGCCACTCCGAAGCCCGCCTCCCAGGCGCCGAAGAGCGCAGCGGCAAAGGCGAGCCGGTCCCGGCACAGGACGATCACCTGGTCGCCCACGTCGGCCTTGGGAAGCGCCGAGGCCACGGCGCGCGCCCCCCCGAGGACCTCGCGCGCCGTCACGTCTCCCCGCGGGCCGAAGGCCACGACGTCGCCGGGTTGTGTCTTGCCGAGGGGAAGCGGAAGGTCGCTCATCGATCTCTCACGGTGCGAGGCGGGAAGAGTAGCGCGAGGAGCCGATCGTGGGGGCCCCGCCCGTACTCGCGGAATCTATAGCGCCGAATCACGAATTCGCCCGCGAACATCACACCCATCGCGGCGTAGGCGATCCCCCCGGTGTAGGCGGCCCACCAGGCGGTCATTTCGAGGACGGCCAGGGTCGCCGCGATGGCGGCATTGACGAGGAAGAAGACGCACCAGGCGAGGGTGGCCTGGCGGCAGTGGCGCACCTGGGCCTCCGACAGCTCCGGCTCGGTCATCCGGGCGAAGCGCTCGATCATCGTCGGTCCCGGGCTGCGGAGCGTCGCGCCGAAGGTGACGAGGAGCGCGAGACTGATCAGGACCGGCATCGCGAGGACGAAGCGCTGGTCGTCGAAGATGGCGCCGCAGAGGAGCAGGGCGAGGATGATCAGAGGAACGCGGAGCACGACCAAGAGGTGCGCGCGGTCGGCGTTGCGGAAGCGGAGCGCGAAGAGCGGGATGACGATCGCCAGACCGAGCAAGCCCACCATGCGCGGCGAGTAGTGCGTCAGCGCGTAGTACACCGCGACGGGATAGACGAGGGTCAGGATGACGCTCGTCACCGTGGCGAAGACGCGCACGCGGGCCGGCCCTCAGGAAGCGGCGGCGCTGCCCGCCATCTGTCCGGCGAGGTAGCTCGCGAGGCTCCGAACGCTCGCGAAGATCTTCCGGGTGTCCTCGTCGTCGGGCTTGATGCGCACGCCGAACTTCTTGTCGATGGCGATGGCGAGCTCGAGGGCGTCGATGGAGTCGAGACCCAGGCCGTCGACGAAGAGCGCCTCCTCGGAGTCGATGTCCTCGGGCGAGACGTCTTCGAGCATCAGCGACTCGACGATGACTTCCTTGAGCTGCTTCTCGAGGTCTTGATTCATGGCGAAGGCTTTCTAAGGTGGGAAAAGGGGGGAGGCAAGCCGACCAGTCAGACCGCCGGGACGCCTCCCGGATTCACGCGAAACCGCCGTTGACGCCGATGACCTGGCCGGTGATGTAGCTCGCGGCATCGCTGGCCAGGAAAGCCACCAGGGCCGAGACCTCCTCCGGCGTGCCCACCCGCTGCATCGGGATCATGGGCTTGACGATGTCCATTCGGACATCCGCGATCATCTCGGTGTCGATGAGCCCCGGGGCCACGCAATTCACCGTGACCTTGCGCTTGGCGCACTCCTTCGACAGCGCCTTGGTGGCCCCGATGATGCCGGCCTTGGCGGCCGAGTAGTTCACCTGGCCGCGCGTGCCCGTGACCCCGCTGATCGAGCTGAGGTTGATGATGCGTCCCCAGCGCTTGCGCATCATCTGCATCACCAACGGCTGGGTGACGTTGAAGAATCCGTCGAGTGTGGTGCGGATGACCGCGTGCCACTCGTCGAGGCTCATCATCGCGAAGACGTTGTCGCGCGCGACGCCGGCGTTGTTCACCAGAACACCGATCGGGTTTGCGTCCGCGGCGAGGAGCTCCTCGATCGCGCGCGAGGTGGTGGCGAAGTCGCCTACGTCGAAGGGCGCGAGCGTGGCGGTGCCCCCGGCTTGCTCGATGGCGGCCTTCACTTCCTTGGCAGCCGCTTCGTTGCTCCGGTAGTTGAGGATGACGGGATGACCGGCGGCGGCGAGGTCCTTGGCGATGGCCGCGCCAATTCCCCGGCTCGCGCCCGTGACCAGTGCTCTCGGTTTCGTCGTCATTTCGGCGCGCGAGCGTACCAGGGTCGTCAGGCTTCGGCGACGGGCGTACCCTCGTGCCTGGGGAGGTGGACATGGACAGGCGAGACTTCGTACTGGTCGTGGTAGGCGCTGCTGGGGGCGGGCTCGTGTTGAACGCGTGTGGCGGGGGCGGTGAAGGCGACGCCTCCCTCGGCTGCACGCCCAGCGCGAACTTCTCGACGAACCACGGGCACGTGCTCACCGTCCCAGCCTCCGACGTCGCCGCGGCCGTCACCAAGACCTACGACATCCGGGGCACCGCCGATCACACCCACTCGGTGACCCTCACCGCCGCGCTCTTCCAGATGCTCCAGGTCGGCGACACGGTGATGGTGGGCTCGACCGCCAGCGACACCGGCGACGGTCACAACCACGACATCGCCCTTCGCTGCACGGGCTGAGGCGCCCGGCCGCTCACGCCATGAGTGGCTCGAGCGGGCCCTGATACTCGGGCCGGTCCGTCAGGTCCCGATCGCCGAAGTAGTTGATGTCGGTCACGCCCATGGCGTGCGCCAGGCTCACCAGGAGCTTGTTGTGGGGGACCCGCTCGCTGCTGTCGATGTTGCGCAGACGCAGGTAGCGGCCGAGGCGCAGGGTGCGTCCGCCACCGCCGGCGATCACCGCAGGGTGGCGGGTGTGCTGGTTGTCGTGGCCGTCATGGCCGAATTCGTTGTGCCAGAAGATGACGGTGTTATCGAGGATCGACCCGCCCGACGGATCGAGGGGATCGACCACCGAGTCGAGCTCCTCGAGCACCGCCGCGAAGTGCCCCGCCGCCCAGCGCAGACCGGCGAGGTACCCCACGCGCAGCGTGTCGAGCATCGCCCCCGACGCGCCCCAGTAGTCGTGCACGAGGTTCTCGTGAAAGCGGTAGGTGTCGCCGTAGATCCCGATCGCGCCCGAGGCCCGCACCTCCGGGACGTCGGTGTAGTAGTTCGGATAGTCGTTGAGGATCTGTAGCGTCGCGATGCGCGCCCGCCCGCAGGCGAAGGCCTGGGCGATCACCTGTGAGTGCGCGCGCGTCACACGCTCGACGCCGAGGTAGTCGCCGACGTTGCCGTCGACGGTGGGCACGTCCATCCCGCTGGTCATGCAGGCCCCGAGCATGGTCGTGCCCATGCCGCTCGGCGTGAGCGCCTGCATCGCCTCGCGATGGGCGTTGATCTTGTCGAGCTCGCCGTGGCGCAGCACCGCTTGCAGGCGCGCGAGCTGTGCGTCGTCGTAGCCGAAGATCTGCTGCTCACCCGCGGTGTAGTCGACGGTGGGCTCGCCAGGGTCCGGCGGGGCGAAGTCCGAGGGGAAGGCCGCTCGAAAGACCGCGCGCGGATCGGACTCCGGCGTCCGCGGCAGCCCGGCGGCGTCGTAGCTCATGCACTTCCACGAGCCGGTCCCTTCGACGCTGGCGGTGATCAGCGCGGGCGCAGGAATGCGTCCGTGGAGGTAGAAATCGAGGGAGGGGTGGTTGTCGAAGTTCCCCATCCGATCCTCCGGCGGCTGTGCGCCGGTGAGCATCGTGCCCTGCTCGTTGTGCCCGTGGAACGTGCGCACCCCGGGCCGCGTGCCCTCCTTGCAGACCTGCGTGTCCAGGCCGTCGAGGACCGTGATCTGATCGCGCCACGGCATGAGCGGCAGCAGGATCCCGCCCTCGTAGTCCCAGGTCAGGCCGGAGAGCGCCTCGTCTGCGGTGGCTGGCTCGCTCCCGTCGGCGTTGCGGGGGATCCAGAAGTCGCGATCGACCCCGTGGGGCGTGCGCACCGCCAAGAAGCGCATCGGACCCATGGGCGGTTGGGCCTTCACCCGAAGGCGACGCATCAAGGACGGGGTCAGGGCGAGACCCGCGGCGGCCCCACCCACGATCGCTCCGAAGCGGCGCCGTCCGAAGCCCTGCTTCTTCTTCGTCATGGGTTGTTCCTCCGCTCGACGAAGGAGGGGTCGCGCACGATGGCGACAAGGAGCTCCTCGAAGGAGCCGCCGCTCTCGACGAAGGCCGACAGGGCGTCGCTCGACCAGCGAACGGCGTCGGGGGAGCCGACGTCGATCCCCATCAAGAAGTGCACGAAGCGCTGGACCATGCAGTGCTGGAAATTCACGTCGTCGGCGAGCACCGCCGACAGAGCCATGGCGTCGGGCAGCGGGCCCACGCCTTCCAGCTCGATCCCCGTCTCCACCGGCAGGCCGTCGCTGGCGTAGACGGTCTGCCAGGTGCCGTCACCGGCATAGCTCTCGAAGGCGAGGCCGATGGGATCGGCGAGGGCGTGACAGGAGCCGCAGGTCGGGTCGTTGCCGCGCGCCTGCACGATCTCGGAGACCGGCGCGTCGGGCGACACGATCTCGCTGAGCGCCGCCTGGAGATCGATCATGAGCGGCGCGATGTCGTTGCACATCGCGTCGCGGTAGATGCCCATGCCGCGCCGCACGACGTTCGCCCGGCCGCGCTTTCCATGAGAGACGAGCCAGGCGGCGCGGGTCAGGAGGCCGGCGCGCTGGCTGAAGTCGAGGTCGATGGCCTCGACGCCGCTCCCCGAGTGTGCGGCGCCGTAGTACGCAGCGAGCTCCGGGCTCGCGAAGGTGCGCGTGGAGGTGAGGAGGTCGCTCAAAGTGCCGCGCTGGGTCACGATCACGTCGGTGACGAAAGCCCGGTGCTCCTCCTGCATCTCGGTCACCAGCGCGCTCGGGAGCCCGACCTCGTTGCCCTGACTCTCGAGGGTGGACATGGCGAGCCACTCCCAGAAGAAGCGCTGCCACACGTCGCCGGAGTCCTCCATCAGGCGTCGCGCGTGCGCCTCTCGGGCGTCGGCCTCGCGGAGGCGTCCGGCGGCTGCGTCGGCCAGCAGCATGTCGTCCGGGGCGCGGTCGGTGATCGAAAAGGACAGGAGGTTCGCGATCTCGTAGTCCGTCATCGTGACGATGCCGTCGCTCAGGTCGCCGAGCTCCGATCGATAGAGAAAGTGCGGCGAGAGGAGCACCGCGCGCACCACGCCGGCGTAGGCGAAGTCGTAGTCGTAGTCGCGGGAGAGGTCTTCGAAGAGCGTGCGGAGCGCGGTCGTCTCTTCGTCGGTCACCGGACGGCGAAAGGCGCTCTCGGGAAGCCAGCCGAGCACGGTGTCGATGCACGCGGGCATGCCGTAGTCGGTGCAGCGCGAGGTGGTGGCTCCATTGGCTGCGGCCCAGGTGGCGACCGTCCGCGCGCCTTCGACGAAGAGCGACGCATTGCCCAGATCGATGCGCGCCGTCGCGGAGATGTTGGTGATGCCGTGCTCGGAGGCACCGGCGGGAAGATCGACCTCGGGCGCGCCGTCGCCGAAGAGCCGCGCGACCTCGCCGTCGAACTGCGCGGGCGAGAGGCGCCACATGCGCACCTCGAAGCGCGGGTCTCCAGGATTGGTGCCAGGCCCGGTGGGGCCGCCCGGGCCGCCTGGTCCTCCGCCGGAGCTGCCCGGGTCGCCGATGAGGCCATTACAGCTCGACAGCGCCAGCGCGCACGCCGCCACCAGCCCCACCCTCGCGAGCGATCCCCACTGCATCGCCACGAAGCGAGGATGCCACGGCTCGCAGGCGTCTGCACCCACCCTGGCCCAACGGGCATTTCGAATGTGTTAGCGTCACTACGACGGGGAGGTCGATATGGCGAAGAAGAAGCGCCGACGTAGCCACATTCCGAAGATCGTGCCGCGCACGGTCCTGAGCCTTTCGCTGGCGGCGGCTCCACCGCTCTTGGCGGTGGGATGCGGTGATGACGAGCCCACGCCGACCGTGGCCGACAGCGCCTTCTCCGTCGCCAGCGTGGCCTACATCGGCTTCGACTCGAGCCCCGGTGTCGCGGACGTCGGTTTCTCGGTCGCCGATACCGGCTTCTCGGTCGCCGACAGCGGCTTCTCAGTCGCCGACGCCGGGTTCGACGGTTCGTTGGACGGCTCCACCGACGGCGCGATGGACGGCTCCACCGACGGCGCGATGGATGGCTCGATGGACGGCTCCGCCGACGCCTGACGCCGTGCACACGACCGCACGCAGCCCCTTTCGCCGCACCGTCACTGACACGCCCCTCGCGCGCCAGCTCGCCTCGGAAGTCGAGCGTCGCAAGGGTCGGCGCGAACGCCGCCGGATCCCCTGGGAGCGATTCGAGCGAGGCGACTACACCGAGCCCGCCCTCGCGCTGGCCTACGACGCACAGCGGATGCTGGCGACCGGCGAGTATCTGGCGGTGGAGGGCTTTTCACGGCTCACCGGCTCCCTCGCGCATCACGGGGCTCCCTTCGACATCATCGCCGCCGCCGCCGCGATCCCTTCGGACGAGATCGCCCACGCCGAGCTCGCGGTACACATGGCCGCGCTCTGCGCGGGCAAAGAGCGCGACGAGGTGGAGCTCGACGTCCAGCGGATGCGCCCCAGGGGGGTGGCCGCGATCTTCGCCCTCGAGGAGCTCGATCGGGTGATGACGATCACCAGCGCCATCGGCGAGACGATCTCCGCGGCGCTCCTCGCCGCCTGCGCCGCCGAGGCGTCGGACCCGGTGGCCCGCCCGCTCTTCGAGACGATCGTGGCCGACGAGATCCGGCACGCGCGACTGGGTTGGTACTACCTGGAGTGGCGGGCGCCGCGCTGGACGCCCAGCGAGCACGCGCGCATCGCGGCGATCGTGCGCGAGCACGTCCGAAACCTCGAGGTGCGCTTCAGTCGCGGCCGAGACGCGCCGCGGGGCTCGAAGAAAGCCGCCCGGGCGCTCGGCGTCCTCGCGACGGCGCCCCAGCGCGAGACCCTCGCCGAGGTCGTCGAAGAACAGATCGTGCCGGCGCTCGATGCGTTGGGCATGGACGCTGGCGCAGCGTGGCGAGATCGACAGCGCGCCGTCGACTGAAGGCCACCGCCTTCCCCTATCGGGCCCTCGCGCGCCCGCTCGGGACGCGGGCGCGGAACAGCGCGGCGCGCTACCTGGGCGCGCTGCTCCGCTTCCAGCAGAGCCTCGATCGATGGCCGAAGCCGCCCGCCGCCCCCGACGCGACCCCCTTCGTCTCACTCTACGTGCGTGGGGGGCTCCGCGGCTGCCAGGGCAGCGCGGAGGGCAAGCCGGGGGAGCGACTCGCGCGTGCGTTCCTGGCGGCGCTGAACGACCGCCGGCTCGGTCCGTCCATTGCTCCGGGCGATCGCGCATCGGTCTCTGCGGACGTTTCGTATCCCATCGCGCCGCGGCCCTGCTCCGTCGGGCGGATCGCCGAGACGCTCGAGCTCGGGACTCACGGCCTCGCCTTCGCCGCGCCTGCTGAGCGGAGCGCGATCCTTCTGCCGCAGGTCGGGCGCGACAGGCTCATGACAAGCGCCGATGCCTTCCTCGACGCCCTCGCACGCAAGGCGGGTCGCTCTCTTGCCTTCGACGACGAGGTCGTGATCTTCGAGGCGCAGCACCTCACCGCGCGGCTCGATGGAGGCAGCGCGCGCAAGAGCGATGGCGCAGCGGCCGCCGCCGAGTTCCTCGCGGGCTGCATCGACGCGGAGGGACGGATCTGCTTCGGCTACGACGCGCGCGCCGGTCGACGCCTCGAGACGGGCATGATGCTCCACGGGCGCGCGGCCTCGGTGATCGCCGCCCTCGCGGCCTTCGGGGGCCGGCGCGCGCGTATCGGAAAGGCGAAGCGCTGGCTCGCCGAAGCGATCGACGCCGCGCTCTCGGGAGCACGCGTCGACGGATTTCCCACGGACGCAGCGCGCCGCGCGGCGACCCTGGCCCTCGCGACCCTCGCCGGCCTGCCGCTCACCGAGGCGCTCGTCGAGCAGGCGCATCGCGCGCGGCCCCTCGCCGAAAATCCCTGGCACGCCGCCCAGGTGGTGGCAGCCGCTGGCAACAGAGCCCCTGCGCGCGTGATGGCGCGCGTGACCCTCGACTTCGAAAATCCCCACGGGGAAAACCCGTGGCTCCTCGCGGCCGCCCGCGCCCTGGGTGACGCGCGTGCCGAGCGCCGCGTCGAAAAAGCCCTGATGCAGCGCTTTCGAAAGGCGCCGCCGCATCGGGGCGGCTTCGGCCTGGAGCGGCTGCCGGAGATCCCCGTCACCGCCCTCGCCACCGAGCTCCTCGCCGCCTCGCCGCGCGCGGATGCGCGACGCGTCGCCGAACGCGGGCGCGACTTTCTGCGCGCGCATCAGCTCCTCGCGAACGGAAGCCTTCACGCGTCGCTCGATCCAGCGACCGCGCACGGCGCGTGGCCGGTCACCCCCACCCATCATCTCCTGCGCGCCGACGCGACGGCACACGCGCTCTCGGCGCTACTCGCGAAGCCGTAGCCCCGCCTTCAGGCAGCGCTCTGCTTGAGGCTCGCGGGAACCAAGCGCTCCGCCATCTCTTCGACGAGGTCACGGAGCATCGGCTGACCGTCGCACGCGGGAACGGCGTCCGCTGCCTGCGCGACGAGCGCGCGAAGCCGAGCGAGCGCCGCCTCCGTGCCGAGGGAGTCCACCGCGCTCGGTCTCCCGAGCGCAGCGTCACGACCCGTGGGCTTGCCCGCGGACTCTTCGGTGGCGTGCGCGTCGAGGAGGTCGTCCGCGACCTGATAGGCCGCGCCGAGATGCACGCCCACAAGTTGCCACGGCTCGGCGTCCACGCCGGCCGAAAGGGCTCCACCCGTGGCGGCCGCCACGAAGAGCGCACCGGTCTTCGCGCGGTGATAGCGCTCGAGGGCGACGCCGTCCTCCGCTTCCCAACCCTGCCCGGCCACCAGCCCTTCGGAGGCGCCCGCGGCGCGGGCGAGGGTGGCGAGGAGCGCCGGGAGCTGCGCGGGCGCGTGCTGCGAAGCGCGGCCGAGCACCTCGAACGCCGAGACGATCAGTGCATCGCCCGCGAGAACCGCGAGCGCCTCGCCGTGGACCGCATGAACCGATGGCTCTCCGCGTCGCGTGGGCGCGTCATCGAAACAGGGGAGATCGTCGTGCACCAACGACGCGCAGTGCAGGAGCTCGAGGGCCGCGGCGAACGCGTCGACGAGGGCCGGGTCGCCTCCGCCATTGGCTTCGGCGACGGCGATGCAGAGCAGGGGACGGGTGCGCGAGCCGCCCGGGAAGACCGCGTGACGGATGGCGGCGGCGAGCTTGGGCGGCGCCTGGCGCTCACCCTGATCCAGGGCGGTCGCGAGCGCCTGGTCGATCCGCCGGCGCGTGGCTTCCGTGTCGAAGTGCATTTCCTCTGCCGAAGTGGCGAGGATACACGGAGGCGAAGCGCGCCACACCCCACCCCCGGCCGTACCGGCGTCGACAATCAGCCGACGTCGATCGCGAACGGTCGATCGGCGGCCGAGAGCGCCAGCGCCTTCACGGGCTCTCCCGAGGCGAGCGCATCGAGCAGGGGCAGCGCGTGAGCGGTGGGGTTCGCCGCGTAGGCGTCGGGCAGCGTCGGACGAAGGACCTCGCTCGCGCGCTTCGGGAAGCTGATCGTGCCGTGCGCGCCCTCGCGCGGCGTCTTGGCGAAGCAGAGGCCGATGGCGAGCGGCGCGTAGCGCCCGAAGCGATCGAGGGGCGTCGGCAGCTCGTCTTCCGCGACCGCGAGGATCACCCGCTCACCGTCCGAAGATCGGAGCAGCGACAGCGCCTCGAGGACGCCCTGCTCGAAGGTGCGGCGCCCGGCGGCGATGGCCGTCGAGAAGCCGCGGTTCTCGGCGGCGATGGAGACCAGGCCCGAAGCGGAGTTGTGGACGCTGTGCTTGAAGCGCAGCGGGCTCAGGCCCACCTCGCCGTCCGCGATCTGGTCGAGGAGCTTGATCATGATGTCGATCTCACCCCAGGCCGACGCGTACACGGTCGGCACCTCGGAGAGGTCGGCGCCCGCGTCCTCGGCCGCCTGCTGAACGACCTCACCGAGCATCCGCGCGATGCGGCTCACCCCGCGCTTGGCGCGAGCGTTGGCGACGGCGCACCTGGGCATGGTGACGGACTCGTCGGCCTCGCCCGCACGAAACGCCTCGAGGCTCGCGAAGCCCGGGGCCCAGAGCCCGATCCCGTCGACGCCGATCACGGCCGCTCTCCGATCAGGAGGCTCACGTTGCTCCCGCCGAAGGCGAAGCTGTTGCTGAGCACGCGGCGCACCCGTTGCGTGCGCGACTCCGGGCGCACGTCGATGTGGACGTCGGGATCCTTGGGCTCGACGCCGAGGTTCGCAGGGATGCGATTGCTCCGAACGGCGTGGATGGCGAAGCTGGCCTCGGTCCCGCCGGCTGCGCCCAGGAGGTGACCGGTGAATCCCTTGGTGGAGACCACCGGAACGCGATCGCCGAAGAGGGCGTGGATGGCGATGGCCTCGGCCTTGTCGTTGAGCAGCGTGGAGGTGCCGTGGGCGTTGATGTGATCGATGTCCTCGACCTCGAGGCCCGCCTGCGCCATCGCGCGGCTCATCGCTTCGGCCGCGCCGCGCCCTTCGGGGTGGGGCGAGCTCATGTGGTGGGCATCGCTCGATTCGCCGACGCCGAGGACCCACACGTCGCTGTCGCCTTCGCGCTCGATGAGTTGGAAGGCGGCCCCTTCGCCGATGTTGATCCCCTTGCGCTCGGCGCTGAAGGGCCGGCAGTGCGTGTCGGAGAGCACGCCGAGACCGTGGAAGCCTTGAAGGGTCATCCGACAGAGGCTATCGACGCCGCCCACCAGCGCCGCGTCGATCACGTCCGCCTCGATCAAGCGCCACGCCGCGGCCATCACCTTGCCACTCGAAGAACAGGCGGTGCTCAGCGTGTAGGTCGGACCGTCGATGCCGGACAGCTTGGAGAGGAGCTCGCCCAACCCGTTGAAGTCGTGCTGGCGGTGGAAGTCGAAGTCGTCCGGCACCGTGCCGTCGTCACGCCACTGGAAATACGCGCGCTCGGTGGCGTGGAGACCGCCGGTGCTGGTGCCGAGGATCACCGCCACCCGCTCCGCGCCCCAGCGTTCCCGCGCCGCCACCACCGCGGCGTGGACCTCGTCGTAGGCGAGCTTCGCCATGCGCGAGAGACGGCAGTCGTAGTCGGACCACTCGGAGGGCAGAGGCGCGAGCTCGCCTGGGATGGCGCCGACGACGGTGGTGAGGGGCACCTCGAATGGGGGCGGGCGCAAGCCGCTCCTCCCCGCGTCGAGGTTCGCGAGCACCTCCGCCGTGCTTCGGCCGAGGGCGTTGACCGCTGCATGGGCGGTGATGGGCAGGGGCGTTCGCCGCTTCGCCATGGCGGGTGACGTTAATCCGAAAGCAGACACGCGTCTACGACCGCCCTACGAGCCCGAATCTTCAACGCCCGCGGGGCGAGCGCGCTCCGAGCTCCTCCTGGGCCACGGATTCCGGCGTCCAAAGGCGACGGCCTTTGGTGATCGAATTCTGGAACTTGTTGTCTTCCCGGAAGACGTCGCCGGCGAGGATGCTGGTGAGGCCCGCCCGGAGCTCGGGCTCCGGGTCCGGGTGGAAGAAGAAGTGCTTGACCAGATTGGTCGAGTAGAAGCTGCGGATCAGCGACCCAAAGGCGACGTAGGCCTCGCGCATCTTCGCTTTCACCGGATCGAGGAGATCCGGCCGCGCCTCGGTCCCGTCCGAGAGGGCGGGTCCGAGAATGTCCGCCGCCATCTCGGCGCTCTTCATCCCGAGGAAGATGCCGGAGCTGAAGACGGGGTCGAGGAAGGCCGCCGAATCCCCGATGCACGCGTAACGCGCGCCGTAGGGCTCGGCGTTGACGTAGCCGAAGTGGCGGACGAGCTGCGGGTCGGCGCGCTTCGCCCCGCGGGTCAGGCGCGCGATGAGCTTCGACTTCGACTGCACCGCGTCGATCATGCCGGTGCCCAGACCGCCGCGGCGCGAGACCACGCCGAAGCTCAAGCGGCCACCGGTGAGGGGGATGAGCCAAGCCCACCCGTCGTCGTGGATCAGGATCTTGATGTTGCCGGTCTCGGTCAGCTCGGCGACCGACTCGGGTGAGAGCTCCGAAAATTGTGCGAACGCGGCCACCACGCCGAAGTCCTTGATGGGACGGATCGACTTGCGGCGGCGGGCGAGGAACGCGTCCTGCCCGGTCGCGTCGATCACGAAGCGCGCGCGGTGCTCCCCGTCTTCGGCCGAGATGGTCACTTCGTCGGCAGAAACATCGACGTTCCGCACCTTGACGCCAAAACGGATCTCGGCGCCCGCGTTTGCCGCGAGCTGGGCGAGCTCGTGATCGAATCGCGCGCGCTCGACATGGTAGGCGTGGGAGGGCGTTCCGGGGAGCCCGCCGGCGAAGGGATAGTCGGCGATGTCGTCTGTGCGCTCGTCGATGAACTCCGCGCCCGCCTTGTAGAGGTAATCACCTCCCCCGATGTCGAAGCCGAGCCGCTCGAAGATGGCGTTCTCGCAGGGCAGAAGCGACTCGCCCACGTGAAAGCGGGGGAACCTCTCCTTTTCGAGCACACGGACCTTCGCCCCGCCTTTCGCGAGGAGGTGCGCACAGGTGCTGCCGGCGGGGCCCGCGCCGAGGACCACGACGTCGAGGCGCTCCTCGGTCATTCGGAGCACCGGCCGAGGATCAGCGAGGTGTTGATGCCGCCGAAGGCGAAGTTGTTGCTCATCATGCGATCGACCGTCTCGTATCTCGGCTCATCGGTGATGTAGTCGAGGTAGGCACACTCGGGATCGAGCTCGCGGAGGTTGCGCGTGGGAGCGAGGAAACCGTCTCTCATCATCGCGATGCAGAGCGCGACTTCGATCGTTCCACAGGCACCGAGTGTATGGCCGGTGAATCCCTTCGTCGAGGAGATCGGCACCTTCTCGCCGAGCACCGCCCGCGTCGCGTGGCTCTCGCTCACGTCGCCCACCTGCGTGGCGGTCGCGTGCGCGTTCACGTATTGAATGTCGCTCGCTACGAGACCCGCGTCCCGTAGCGCGAGACGCATCGCGTCGGACATGCCTTCGGCGGACGGCGCGGTGAGGTGAGAGCCGTCGCAGTTCGTACCGTAGCCCAGGACCTCGGCATGGATGTGCGCGCCGCGCTTCTTGGCGTGCTCGAGCTCTTCGAGGACGACGGTGCCGGCGCCTTCGGCGATCACCAGTCCGTCGCGAGCCACGTCGAAGGGGCGCGGGCTGAGATGGGGACGATCGTTGTAGCGATGACTGGTGGCGAAGAGGATGTCGAAGACGCCGGCCGGGACCCAGTGCAGCTCTTCGGAGCCGCCGCAGATCATCACCTTCTGTGCGCCGACGCTGATGGCTTCGTATCCGGCGCCGACCGCCTGGCTCGCCGACACACAGGCCGCGCAGGTGGAGATGACGCGCCCGCGAATGCCGTAGAGGCCGGCGAGGTTCGCGGTGGTGGTGTGGCTCATGAACCGGAGATAGGAGCTGGACGAGATCCCTTCGAGGCTGTCGTTGCCGAACACCTTGCGGCAGAAGCGCTCGAGCTCGACCGAGGAGCCGTGGGTGGAGCCGTAGGCGAGGCCGACGTCGGGCGCGCTGCGGCGTTCTTCGTCGATGCCGGCGTCCTCGAGGGCAGCGTCGGTGGCGTGCGCGGCGAGAAGCGCGACGCGACCCATCGAGCGCGTGCGCTGCCGTGGCCAGCGCCGAGAGAGATCGACGTCGTCGACCACGCCGGCGAGTCGGGTCTGCAGCTCGCCGATGCGTTCGAACTCGGAGACGTGGCGGATGCCGTGGCGGTCGTGGCGCAGCGCATCGCTGACCGTGTCGAGGTCGTGCCCGATGGGCGACGCCATCCCGATCCCGGTGATCACCACGCGGCGCTTTCGGATCGTCTTCAAGGGAGCTCCGTGGCCGGACCATACGCTGCCGCCCGCGGTAAGCAACCGGGCGGGCGTCGCGAGACGACAAAGGCGGTTGACATGCGCGAGGCGCGACTTATCTGGGCGGAACGATGAAGTACTGGACGAGCAATGAATCTCATCTGGCGCGACCTTTCGGTCGCGGTTGCGATGCCCTGCTTCGTCCGTGGAGGGGCACCCTCACGTAGCTCTCGGGGAGAGCTGCACCCGGGGCCACCACGGACATTCCGCGGTGGCCTTTTTCGTTCCGTCACGCGAGCGCGTGCGCGAAGTGGCGGTCTGTCTTCTCACCGGAGAAGCGGAGGAGTCTTTGACAATCAGGCATCGGTCGGGGCCGTGGCGGGCAGGGCCGATGCCGCAAGAAGCAGGCGGGTGATCGTCATCCGCCTGCGGGGGTGCGTAGCTCAACTGGGAGAGCGCCTGCATGTAAGCAGGAGACGTGGGTTCGAGTCCCACCGTGTCCACCACTCTACGGGAGTGCTCGGGGGCAACCCGCAGGGCGCGGCGGAAGCGCAGTGGCGCCGCCAGGCGACACGAAGCCGCAGCAGCGACCGGAGGGTTGCCCACGAGCCGGATCAGCTTCCCACACCTGCGTGTAGCTCAGCTTGGAAGAGCGCTCGGTTCGGGTCCGAGAGGCCGGGGGTTCAAATCCCTCTACGCAGACCATCTCCAGAAGTGATTCACACAGACTTTTCTCGGCCGTTCGTGCGTCTTCAGACGGCGGACCCATACTTAACCAACCCAAACCCACATCCATCAACAGCCATGGCGCGTCTCCTCTGCGAGGTCGCGCAGGTAAGGAAGCAGCCATGCGTACACTTGTACTGGACCAAGGCTACCAACCACACCGCATCGTCAGCTGGCAGAAGGCCGTCACCATGCTCTTCGGGGGCAAGGTCGAGGTCGTCGAGGAGTACGACGAGGAGATCCGCTCGGTGAGCCTCACGATCCGCATGCCGGCTGTCGTGCGCCTGGTGCGCCGCATCAGCCGCCGCAAGCAGGCGATCCGCTTCTCGCGCTTCAACGTGATGGTGCGTGACGAGTTCACCTGCCAGTACTGCGGCGATACGCTGCCGGCGAAGAAGCTGACCATGGACCACGTCATCCCGCGCTCGCGGGGCGGCAAGACCACGTGGGACAACGTCGTGACCGCTTGCGGTCCGTGCAACCACGACAAGGGCGCGAAGACTCCGAAGGAGGCGCGCCTGGTCCTGAAGAGCCGTCCGACGAAGCCGACCTGGCTTCCCATGGAGGCTTTCCACGTGCGTCTCACCGACGTCCCGCAGACGTGGAAGAGCTGGCTCTTCTGGAACAGTGAAATGGTTTGAGTAACGACCGGCTCGTCTCTGACGGGGCGAGACGGTCGACTCACTGTCCGAGCCGCGTTGCGCATCTGGGATGCGATCCGGTTGTCTCCCGGGCGAGACGGGTTCGATTCCCGTACGCGGCGCCATCCGCCTTTGCAGCTCGACTGGAGGAGCGTTCGCTTGCGGAGCGAGAGGTTGCAGGTTCGAGTCCTGCCAAAGGCGCCATCTCGGAAGACGAACTGATCTCTGGCGGTCAGGCCTGTCTCGAAAACAGTGCGCACCTCTGGGTGTGGGGTTCGATTCCTCCGTCTTCCTCCGTCTTCCTCCATACGTCGCAGGCTGGAGAGCCGATCGGATTCCAAACCCGTGGGACGAGGTGCGACTCCTCGGCGGCGTGCCAGTCTAGGAGAAGGCGGAGCGCTGCGGAGCGTACGAGCCCGCGAAAGCCGCGCAGCGGCGTCAGCGGGATCGGGAGCGCAGCAGCGCGGAGCCGGGAGTGCATCCCGGCAGCCAGACAGATTTCGGTGAGTGAGAGCTCCCTCCTAAAGCTCGCGCTCACTGCCGGAAGCTCGGATTAGGCACCTGAGCAGGCCGGCACATGCGGTTGCTCGCTGGTGAGTAACGAGGTGGCCATCTTCGCGAAGGGGGTTCGACTCCCCCCAACCGCTCCGTTTCGTCTGCGCCCTGCCCAGCAGTATCGGGTCGTGGCGCTTCCTGTCTCTGTCGTCTAATCAGGTGAGGACGCCGGTCTCTCAAACCGGAAATGGAGGGTTCGATTCCCCCCAGGGGCTCCAATCGTGGCGTAGCCGACGCGTCGGCTCCCACTTCCCTCGGCCGCCGATTGGCACAATCCTTCGGTCATGGGGGACGGCGGGGATTCCAAGAAGCTGAAGACCGGTCGTCTCGGGCGCCTCGCCTCGATGGCGCGCGCGGGCGTCGGGACGGCGGCCTCGATGGTCGCCGGCTCGGGCAAGGGCCTCGAGAGCGCGGTCGATCGCCTCGGCGAGCTCCGCGGCCTCGGCACCAAGGTCGGTCAGATGGCTGGCCTCCTCGAGGCGAATCTCCCCCCTGAGGTCCAACAGCAGGTCGGACCCGCCCTCGCCAGACTCCGCGCCCAGGCGGCGCGCTCCCCTTACGACGCGATCGCCGCGCTCGTGGAGGAGGATCTCGGGCGCACCGCCCGAAGAGGTCTTCGCGCGTTTCGACCGCCAGCCCTTTGCCAGCGCCTCGCTCGGTCAGGTCCACGACGCCGAGCACCACGACGGACGACACCTCGCGGTGAAGGTGCAGCACCCGGGCATTCGCGAAGCCTTCGAGCACGACATGGAGAACGTCGGCTCGATCGGGAAGGTCGCCACCGCGTTCTTCATGCCGCGCGGACAGAGCGGCGACTTCATCGGCCGAATCCAGTCGGGCTTTCTGGCCGAGCTCGATTACGAGCGCGAAGCCGACAACATGGCGACCTTCGCCGCGCTCATCGAGGGCGATCCGGATCTGGAGATCCCCGCGGTCGCCCTCGACGTCTCGAGCGCCCGCGTCTTGTCGACGACCTTCCTGGACGGGGTGACCGTCGATCACGCGCGGGCCTTCGACGCGGACGTGCGGCGAAATCAGGCCGCCGCCGTGCGCCGGGTCGTCCTGTCGGCGTTGGCCGACCACGGCGTGCTCTACGCTGACGCCCACGCCGGCAACTTCTTCTTTCGGGAGGACGGCACGGTAGGCGTGCTCGACTTCGGGAGCGTCTTTCGTTTCGACGACGCTCAGCGAGAGGCGTTCGGCGACTTGCGGGATGCCGCGCTCGCGTCGGACCGCGAGCGCTTCGTCCGCGCCGTGGACGCCGCGCTCGAGATCGGCAATCGGCGCGCGGCCGAGGCGATCGCCGAGGTGCAGTGGATCGCCATCGGCGGGGTGATTCGGGGCGAAGCGATCGGCTCGGAGCGCGTACGCGAGATTGTGGACGCGGCCGGCACCATGAAGAAGCAGCTCTTGATGGAGCGATTCAAGCTGCCCTACTTCATGCCCTTCCTCATGCGGACCATGGTGGCGCTGAACGCGCTCCTCTCCGCCCTCGACGCTCCGGAGAGCGGCGCGCTCACGACGCTCCCCGGCGCACGGCGCTCCGTCGATCGCGCGTCGGTACCGTCCATCCGAATTTCGCAAACGTAGCCCAACTCGGCAGAGGCGGTCGGCTCAGACCCGGCTCAGTGGAGGTTCGAATCCTCCCGTTTGCACCACATCGCCTGGCAAGAGGCATCATGCCGGTGCGTCGCCGTGCACGATGGGCTTCGTCTTCGTCGTGTATCCGGTGGACGTGTTCCGCCAGCGGAGTGACCTGTCGGAAACTGAATGTCGTGGGTTCGAATCCCACCGCGCCCACCCATGCGGGCGCGTAGCTCAGCTTGGTAGAGCGTCAGTCTTGACAACACCACCTGCCCGTTACGCAGGAGGCCGTAACCATAACGGTCCTAAGCGGTGAACAGATGGTCTGAAAAACCATCACGCTAGTTCGGTCCAAAAGCCGAATCACACAGGCGCGGAGGTGTTCACCGTCCCTTTCGTTCGCTCGCGCGTGCAAGCGCGCGCGGGTGGGCGAAGCACGAGACACGCCCGGCCTGGGCGCGCGCCGATGCGCGAACGTCGCGAAGCGCCCGCTCCCATCGGGAGTGGGACCGACCGACCTTCCCACCTCGGCGCCCTCCCCCGCTGCGCGAGGTCTCGTGTCGGGGACGACCCACCCGAGCGCCGCCCTCTTCGGGGACGCTAGGTTGACAATTGACTTTCGCCGGTGCGCCTCCGCGGATCGCGGGCGCCGCGAGGGCGAAAGTCAATTGTCAACCTAGCGTCCCCATCAACAACCAACCACGAGGAGCCTGAACCATGCTCACGAAGATCAAGGTCGAGCTGAACGAGCGTGTCGTCCTGTTCAAGGATGGGCTGCCGATCCGGGCCCTCGGTCCGGGCCGTCACCTAGTCTGGGGCACGCGCTACACCGAGCAGCGTTTCGATACGGACGCGCTCGTCTTCAAGGCGCTGCCGGAAGTGCGCGCCATTCTGCCCGACGACTGGTTCGCCGAGGTGCATCTCGCCTCGAACGAGCGGGGTCTGCTCTTCCGCGACGGCGTCGCCATGACGTACCTCCACGCCGGCACCCGCTGGTACTGGACGGTGGACCCGTCGGTGGAGCTGAAGCGACTCTCCACCGAGAAGCCGCTTCCCAGCTTCGACGAGCAGACGCTGAAGGTGATCCCGCGTTCGGAGATCGTCCGTGCAACCGTTCAGGAGCACGAGCGCGGTCTCCACTACGTCGAGGGTCGCCTGGTCGGCTCCCTGGGCCCGGGTCGCTACGACCTGTGGTCCGAGGACGGCGCGGTGCGGGTCGTGAACATCGACATGCGCCGGGCGCAGATCGCCATCGCGGGTCAGGATCTCATGACCCGTGACAAGGTGACCCTACGCCTGACCCTCAGCGTCGAGTACCGCATCACGGACCCGATGAAGCTGGCCAGCACGGTCGATCACGCCCGTGACGTGATCTATCTCGCCGCGCAGCTCGCTGCGCGCGACTACGTCGCCGGCGTCACCCTCGACGAGCTCCTCGAGGGTCGCGACGCGATGACGCGCTTCCTCGCGGAGGCCGTCTCGCCGAAGGCGAAGGCGATCGGCGCGCAGATCCTGAGCGTCGGTGTGAAGGACGTCGTCCTCCCGGGCGACATGAAGGTCCTGCTCAACCGCGTCATCGAGGCCGAAAAGGCCGCGGCCGCCAACGTCATCCTCCGTCGCGAGGAGGCTGCGGCGACCCGCTCGATGGCGAACACCGCCAAGGTCATGGCCGACAACCCGACCCTGATGCGTCTCAAGGAGCTCGAGTCGCTGAAGGAGATCGCGGGCGAGATCGACGAGGTTCGCCTCGTCGTCGGCTCGGACGGCCTCGACAAGCTACTCCCCGGCACGCGAGCGGAAAGCTCGGGAACGCGAGAGTAGAACGCAGCGAAGGCGCCCTCAGATGAAGATTCATCCGGGGGCGCCTTTTCTCTTTGGGGACGCTAGATTGACAATTGACTTTCGCGGGGGCGCATCCGCGGATCGCGGGCGCGGCGAGGGCGAAAGTCAATTGTCAATCTAGCGTCCCCGTGCGGGGCGCATCCGCGGATCGCGGGCGCGGCGAGGGCGAAAGTCAATTGTCAATCTAGCGTCCCCGTGCCTTGCGGAGGGCGAGGAGGGCGAGGGCGAGGGCGAACGGCATTGGGGTCGGGGCGTGGCGGCCAGGCGCGGTGCATCCGCAACCGTCGGAGGTCGGGGGCATCGCGGCGGCGTCGGCGCCGCCGTCGTCGAGCACGCGCCCATCGACGTCCGCGTCCACCTCCGCGTCCGGCATCATGCCCGCATCGGGCATCGGCGCCATCGAAGCGCGGCAGGCCTCCACCTCGTCGGGGCTACCGATGCACAGGCCCGGCCGGCGACTGTCGCCGCTGAGCGCGGTGTTGACGACGACGGCGAATACCTCGTCTGCGCCCGCGGCGTCCGCGCTCGCCCCGTCGACCACGGTCACGGTGTTTCCCTGCCTCACCGCCAGGATCAGCGCGAGGTCCTCGGTGTCGCCGACGAGCGCGGCTTCGACGGTGTCGCGGCCGCCGGGCGCGCCCGAGAAGTACCGGGCCGACGCGTAGAAAGCGCGCAGCGGCGTGTCCGTGGAGTACGGCAAGGTGACCATCGTGGTCGTCACCGGGGGATAGGCATCTCCCTCGGCGTACGCGATCGTGGGATCGGCGTAGCTGCCGGTGTGTAGGTCCCAGGCAGCGAGCTCGGTGAAGGCCTCCGCGAAGGACGAGTCGTATTCGGTCGTGAGTATCTCGTCGAGCGCCGGCAGCCATGGCTGCGTCTCGCATGCCTCCCAGAGCATGCGCACGATGGATCGATCGAAGCGCTCGTCGAGGAAGCGGATGAAGAGCGCCGCGCCGTAACTGAAGGGATCGACCGGCCCCGAGAGCCCGCGATCGAGCGGCCGATCGGTGTGCTCGAGAAACCCACCGACGAAGCCTTCGAAGTCGTCGAGCGTCGGGTCGAAAGCCTCGGTCGCCCAGACGGCGGTCGACTCCGCGAGCACGCTCCCTTGATCGGCGTCGTAGGCGGCCTGCACGGCGTGGAAGAACTCGTGGCTCGACAGCACGCGGTTCGCGTAGTCGACCGACGGATAGAAGTAGCCGACGAAGTCGTTCTCCTGGACCATGAAGCCGACGCAGTGTCCGGGCGGCTCACCGTCGAGACCACACCCATCGGTGCGGAACGAGCCATCCGAACCTCCGCCGAAGTCGACGAGATAGACGTCGAATCGCGCGTCACCACCGTTGTCGAGGATGGCGCCGTCATCCAACGGCGCGCGAAAACCGAGGTCGTCCCTATAGAACGAGAGGACGTCGTCGTAGAGGATGGCGAGGTTCTCGACGTAATCGGGCACGCCCGAGGTGTCGGCGTCGACGCTGGGTACCGCGTTCGCTCCCGCCCTCGTGAAGTGCAGGAGGAAGTCGCCTCCGGGCGAGCCGTAGGTCTCCACCACGTCGGTGGAGTCGAAGTGGAAGAGCTCGGTGGTGCCTGGCGTGTCGGGACGGTCCGCCGCCGCGGCAGACGCGAAGAGCAGCACCGACGCACACGAACAGAGCGTCGCCAGCGCGACTCCGCGCCTCGTGATGGCGGTCATCAGTCGAGGAAGGCCCAGCGGATTTGAAGGTTGCCCGCGCCGGTAGGCGCGGTCATGTCGATGCTGTCGGTCGTCTGGCAGGTCTCCTGGACGTCCGGGTCGTAGTACGCGGTCACCGTGAGCTTGAGGTGCCGGCCGCTCGCGAGCTGCACCACGTAGACGTTCCCGGACATCTTCACGCATCCGGGATACTCCCAGAAGCTCTGTAGCGCCGTGCCGGGCGATCCGAGGCCCGAGCCGTCCGGAACGATCTCGCAGCTCTCCGTGTAGTACTGCTCGGTGCGGTACTCGAGGCCGTCGGGCGGCGCCTCGAGGGTGTCGTACTCGGTGGTGGGCCCGGTGCGCGCGGCCGACACGCAGCTCGGACCGGAGGGCCCGCTGTTCAGCCGAATGATGAAGCGCCGGAACGCGATGTCCCAATCCAGCGAGTCGAACGCGGCCTCGTCGCCGATGTCGACGCGCTCGAGACCGTCGTCGGTGAAGCGCGCGTAGAGGTAGCTCAGCGTCGGGCTGAACCCACCCGCGGTGGCGTCGACGTGTGAGTCCCATCCCTCGCCGTCCGGGGTGTTGTCGATCGCCGACATGCATGGGTCGGTGAAGAGATTCAGATCGAGGAAGGACTGATCCGTGCACGAAACGGGCGTCGCGTCGGTGCACACCGGCGTCCAAGGCGGCGCGGTGTCGACGGCGGCGTCCAGAGCCGCGTCACCACCCCCATCGTCGAGCCCGGAATCGGCGGTCATCATCGTGGAATCGTCACCGCAAGCCGAAAGCGCGACGGCGAGCGTCAGGAGAAGAAGAAGTGAAGGTGAGTTGGACGAGCGCATCGGAGGCCTCTTATAGGACCGAAATGTGGCGGGAAGGTTGCGCACGAGCTTGAAGCTCGGGCCGCGAGCCATCGATGCCATAGAACGCCCCCATGCGCTCCATCTCGCCGCTGATCGCGCTCTTCGCCGCGCTCGCCGCCACGCCCGGGGCCGCGATCGCCCAGCTCACACCGGTGCGTACGAACATTGCGCTATCCATTCGCGACGGCGCCGAGCTGCTCAGCGTTCGCCGCGATCCGGACGATCCGAGCCGCGCGACCGCCATCGGCGCGAACGGTGGCGTACTGCGCGGGCGGGTCGACGAGCACGCCCTCGTGCGCGTCGCGCCCGGCACCGATGCCCACGCCCTCTTCCGCTCCCTCGACGTCGTTCCCCTGCGCGAGATCGCGCCGAGCGTCGGCGCGTGGCGCGTGATGGACGCCCGTGGCGGCGACGGGCTCGACCTCGCCGTGCGTCTGAGCGCTCACGCCGGACCCGGCCGGCCCTTGGTCGACGCGATCCCAGACTGGATCGTCGCCCACCAGCTCCGCGCGATCTCCATCCCACCCGACGATCCGCGCTACGACGGCCAGTGGTACCTCGACCGCATCGGCATCGAGGACGCGTGGGCGCTCTCGACCGGCGATCCCTCGACGACGATCGTGGTGATCGACTCCGGGTGCGACGGCACGCACGTCGACCTGGTCGATCACCTCGATCAGGGCCGCGACGTGATCGACGGAGACGACGATCCGACGCCCAGCTCCGGATCGCCTGGTAACGCGCACGGTACGTCCTGCGCCGGTCTCGCCGCTGCATCGACGGACAACGGGGAGGGCATCGCCGGGACGTGCCCCGAGTGCCGTCTGCGATGCGTGCGCCTACTGGACGAGGCGGTCACCTCCGTTCCGATCGGCGCGGACGTCGAGGCGTTCCAGTTCGCGCTGGACGTCGATGCCGCGGTCGTCTCGAACAGCTGGGGCTTCGTCGACCCCACCATGATCCCCTCGACGCTCCGAACGGTGATGGAGACCCTCGTCGATACCGGACGCGGCGGACGCGGCGCGCTGGTGCTCTTCGCCGCAGGCAACGACGACCGAGAGCTCTTCGACTACGAGATCGAAGCCGTGCGCGGCGTCATCAACGTCGGCGCGACGAACAACTTCGACGAGGCCACCTCCTTCAGCAACCATGGTGACTCGGTGGACGTGGTGGCCCCCACCGGCACGCTCACCACCGACATCATGGGCCCGGGAGGCTCCGACCCCGGCGACTACACGTCGATGTTCGGCGGGACGTCCTCGTCGTGTCCGGTGGCGGCGGGCGTGGCCGGCCTCTTGGCGAGCGCGGCGCCCGAGAGCAGTGGTGCGGAGCTGGCCGACGCGCTCATCAGCACGGCGCGCCCCTCCCCCTACGCCACTCCAGATGCCACCGGCCACGACGCGCTCTATGGCTACGGTCGTATCCAGCCCGGCCCCGCGCTGCGGATGGCACTCGGCATCCCCGAGCCGTCACCCGACGGTGGGACGATGGACGATGCCGGCGCCGGGACGGATGCCGGCGCCGACGCAACGATGGCGGGCCCTGACGCAGGTCTCGCGCCGGACGACGATGGTTGCGGATGCAGCACGGCGGCGACGGCGACGAGCCAAGCCGCCCCGCTCTTCGTCGCCCTCGCCATCCTCGTCTTCCGGAGCCGGCGACGCTTGACCCGCAGCTGAGCGGGGCCATACGTTCCGTTGATGTTCTCGAAAGACGTGCTCCGCATCGACGCCGCCGAGGTGGCATCCCAAATCGAGGAGGCCATCCGCGAACAGGTGCTCGGACGGCTCAGGCGAAAGGGCGCGGTCTTCGGGATGTCGGGCGGGATCGACAGCTCGGTGGTGGCCGGGCTCTGCGTCCGCGCCCTCGGCAAGGAGCGCGTCTTCGGCCTCTTCATGCCCGAACGCGACTCCTCCGGTGACTCCCTTCGCCTCGGCCGAGTGGTGGCCGAGCACTTCGGCATCGAGGCCGTCGTCGAGGACATCGCCGATGCCGTTCGCGGCGCGGGGTGCTACGCGCGCCAGGACGAGGCGATCCGCCGCGTCTTCCCCGAATACGGGGAGGGCTGGAAGTCCAAGATCACGCTCCCCTCGATCCTCGAGTCCAACCGCCTCAACGTCTTTCAGCTCACGGTTCAGTCGCCCGACGGCGAGCAGAAGTCTTCGCGCATGCCGGTGTCCGCGTACCGGCAGCTCGTCGCCTCCACCAACTTCAAACAGCGCGTGCGCAAGATGATGGAGTACTACCACGCCGACCGGCTGAGCTACGCCGTCGCGGGGACGCCGAACCGCCTCGAATACGACCAGGGCTTCTTCGTGAAGCAGGGAGACGGCGCCGCCGACTTCAAGCCCATCGCGCACCTCTACAAGACGCAGGTCTACGCGCTCGCCGAGTACCTCGACATCCCGAAGGAAGTGCGCGACACGCCGCCCACCACCGACACCTACTCCATGCCGCAGACGCAGGAGGAGTTCTACTTCGCGCTTCCCTACGATCGGATGGACCTGTGCCTGTGGGCCAAGAACCACGACGTGCCCGCCGCCGAGGTCGCTCCCGTGGTGGACCTCGACCCCGAGCAGGTCGAGCGCGTCTACAAGGACATCGACAGCAAGCGTCGCGCCACGCGGTATCTGCACGAGCATCCGCTCTTCGTCGAGCCCGTCACCGAGGTCGAGATCTGAGCCGTGTGCGGGATCGGCGGGATCCTGAAAATTTCGAAGCAGCGCCCGCGCTCCGGAGCGCGGCGAGCTGGCGCGTATGTGCGCAGCCCTGCGTCACCGCGGCCCTGACGAGCTCGGCATCTACCGCGATCATCGCGCGGGGCTCGCTCACGCGCGGCTGTCGATCATCGATCTGTCCACCGGGCAGCAGCCACTGGCGAACGAAGACGAGACGCTGTGGATCGTCTTCAACGGAGAGATCTTCAACTACGTCGAGCTACGCGCGGAGCTCGAGGCGAAGGGGCACCGCTTTCGCACCAAGAGCGACACCGAGGTCATCGTCCACGCCTACGAAGAGTGGGGCGACGACGCCTTCGACCGGATGAACGGTCAATGGGCGGTGGCCCTGTGGGACTCGCGGGCGGAGCGGCTGGTGCTCAGCCGCGACCCGGTCGGCATCCGGCCGCTCCACGTCGGAGAGCACGACGGACGCATCTACTTCTCGAGCGAGGTGAAGGCGATCTTCGCCGCCGACCCGTCGTTCCCCCGCGCCTTCGATCCCGCGCGGGCTCGAGGAGACCTTCACCTTCTGGTCGATCGTGCCGCCCCAGGGCGTGTGGCAGAACGTGCACGAGCTGCGCCCCGGGTGGGTCCGCGTGTACGAGCGCGACGGTTCGATGCGCGAGCGACCGTTCTATCGGCTGGACTACCCCGAAGAAGGGGAAGCGTCGGCGATCGCGAAGGCCGGCTCCCTCGAAGACGCGACCCTCGAAGTGCGCAAGGCGCTCGAGGACGCGACCTCGCTCCGGATGCTGCGCGCTGACGTCCCCGTCGGCAGCTACCTCTCGGGCGGCCTCGACAGCTCCTTGGTCGCCGCGCTGGGCCTCCGCGCCAAGGGCGACCGCTTCCAGACCTTCTCCCTGCGATTCGAGGACGCCGAGTACGACGAGACTTCGCACCAGCACACCATGGCGAAGTTCCTCGGCTCCGAGCACCACGAGGTCATGGTCTCGCGGCGGGACATCGCGACCGTCTTCCCCGACGTGGTCGCGCACACCGAGCGACCCATCCTGCGCACGGCGCCCGCGCCGCTCTTCCTGCTCTCGCGCCTCGTGCGCGACCACGGCATCAAGGTGGTCCTCACCGGCGAGGGCGCGGACGAGATGTTCGCGGGCTACGACATCTTTCGCGAGGGCAAGGTGCGTCGATTCTGGGCCAGGAACCCGGAGTCGGAGATGCGCCCGCGGCTCCTCGAACGCCTCTACCCCTACCTCGCGCGCTCCCCCGTCAGGCAGCGGGCGATGGCGAAGCAGTTCTTCGGGCGGAACCTGAACATGGCCGCGGAGCCCGGGTTCGCCCACGACACGCGCTGGCACACCACGGGCGCCCTCAAACGCCTCTTCTCCGAGGACATGCGCGCAGAGACCGCCGGCCTGGACGTCATCGGTGACCTCGTCAGCGACCTGCCGCCCGAGCTCGCCCGCTGGTCTCCCCTCGCGCAAGACCAATACCTCGAGGTGCGGACCCTCCTTTCGGGCTATCTCCTGTCCTCGCAGGGCGACCGGATGCTCATGGCCAACTCGGTGGAGGGGCGCTTCCCCTTCCTCGATCGCGAAGTGATGGCCCTCGCGAATTCCCTGCCTGCCACCTACAAACTCCGCGTCCTCGACGAAAAGCACGTCCTCAAGCGAGCCGCTGACGACTTGATCCCGCCGGAGATCATCCGCCGGGTGAAGCAGCCCTACCGCGCACCCGATGCGCTCTCCTTCGTCGCCGAGGACCGGCCGGAGTGGGTCGACGCGATGATGAGTGAGGCGAGCGTCCGCGCCGCAGGCGTGTTCGAGCCCAGAGCGGTCGCGGCCCTGTGGCAGAAGTGCCTCCGGCGCGCCGCGGCCGGCCAATTCTCGAACGCCGACAACATGGCGCTCGTCGGCGTCTTGTCGACGCAGCTCCTGTACTCGCGCTTCGTGTCGGCGCAAGAGCGGGCGAACGAAGAAGAGATCGTGCTGCGCACGGTCATCGAGCGCTGACCCGACCGCTTCGAAGTGCTCTATACTCCGGAGCCGCATGCCTCTCGACCGGCACCACGACATGTCCGCGGCCGTGCCGCTTCTCCACGACTACCTTCTGAGCGCGGCGCAGAGGTCTCCCGACAAGGTCGCGCTCGTATGTGGCAAGAGTCGCTTGACCTACGCCGAGCTGGACGCGCGCTCGAACGCGCTGGCGCGGCTGCTCGCGGAGCGCGGGGTCGCGCGCGGCGACCGCGTGATCGTCTTCGCCGACAACACAGTGGAGACCGTGATCTCGTTCTGGGGCGTCTTGAAGGCGAACGCGGTGGTCTCCATCGTCAACCCGCTCACCAAGTCCGACAAGCTCGCGTATCTCCTCGACGACTGCCGCCCGACCGCGCTGATCACCGATGACCACCTGTTCAAGATCTTCGACGAGCCGGCGCGACAGAGCCCGCACCTGAAGCTGACGATCGTCTCCGGTCAGCGGGCGCCGGACGAAGCGATCGAGAAGCTCCCCGGCGGCATGCGCTGGGCCGACGCCGTCCCCGACCAAAGCGCGGCGCGCGCGCCTTCGCGCCTCGCCATCGATACGGACCTCGCGGCGATCATCTACACCTCCGGGTCCACCGGCGATCCCAAGGGCGTGATGCTCACGCACCGCAACATGCTCACCGCCGCGACGTCGGTCTCGACCTACCTCCGCATGGCCGAGGACGACGTGGTCCTCGGCGTGCTGCCCCTCGCCTTCGACTACGGCCTCTACCAGATGATCATGGCGTTCCGCCTCGGCGCGCGCCTGGTGCTGCACCGCTCTTTCACCTTCCCGGCTCAGGTACTGAACGCCGTCGTCGAAGAAGGGGTCACTTCCTTTGCGGGCGTGCCGACCATCTTCGCGATCCTCGCCGAGATGAAGACGCTCGAGAAATACGACTTCTCGAAGATCCGCTTCGCCACGAACACCGCGGCCGCCCTTCCCGTCAAGCACATCGAGATGCTGAAGGACATCTTCCCGGGCGCGCGCATCTACTCCATGTACGGGCTGACGGAGTGTCAGCGCTGCACCTATCTGCCGCCGGAGGACCTCGAAGCCAAGCCGACCAGCGTCGGCGTCGCGATCCCCAACACCGAGCTCTGGATCGTCGACGACGCCGGCAACGAGGTGGGTCCGGACACCGTGGGTGAGTTGGTCATCCGCGGGGCGACCGTCATGAAGGGCTACTGGGAGAAGCCCGAGGCCACCGCCAAGAAGCTCAAGCCGGGCAAGCTCCCCGGAGAGCAGGTGCTCCACACCGGCGACCTCTGCCGTCTCGACCAGGACGGCTACCTCTACTTCGTCGGCCGTATGGACGACATCATCAAGTCGCGCGGCGAGAAGGTCGCGCCCAAGGAAGTCGAGAATGTCCTGATGAACATCCCGGGGATTCGGGAAGCCGCGGTCATCGGCGTCGACGACGACATCCTGGGCCAGGCGGTCAAGGCCTTCGTGGTGTGCGAAGAGGGTCGGACCTTCACCGAAAAGGACATTCAGCGCGAGTGTCAGGCGCGGCTGGAGAGCTTCATGGTGCCGAAGTTCGTGGAGCTCGTGCCGGACCTGCCGAAGACCACCACCGGCAAGATCAAGAAGACGGAGCTCCGATGAGCATGACCGAAGAGATCGTGGGGATCCTGGTGGCGGGCGACGTCGGTGAAGCCGAGGCCCGCGCGGACGCAGCGCGCATCGAAGCCGCGGCGAATGGCGACTCGGACAAAGCCCGCGAGCTCGCCAATGCGCGCGCCAATGGTCAGCCGATCGCCTACGTCCTGGGGCTCGAGAGCTTCATGGGCGTCGAGCTCGAGGCGGCGCCGGGCGCCCTCGTCCCGCGCGAGGAGACGGAGATCCTCGGCCAACGGGCGCTGTCGGTGATTCGTGCCATCGCCGAAGAGAAAGGTTCGGTGCGCGTGATCGACATGTGCGCCGGATCCGGGAACCTCGGCTGCGCCATCGGCGCCGCCGTGCCCGAGGCGCGCATCTGGATGAGCGACCTCACCGACGAGACGGTGGCCTTGGCGCGCCGCAACGTGGAGCGCCTCGCGCTCGGCGATCGGGTCGAGGTGGCCCAGGGTGACCTCTTCGCGGGTCTCGAAGGCAAGGGGCTCGAGGGCACCATCGACGTCGTCATCTGCAACCCGCCCTACATCTCCTCGGGAAAGCTCGAGGGCGACCGCAAGGAGCTCCTCGACTCGGAGCCTCGTGAGGCGTTCGACGGTGGGCCCTACGGCATCGCCATCCATCAGCGCGTCATCAAGGACGCGCTTGCGTACCTCGAGGACGATGGATGGTTGATGTTCGAATTCGGCCTCGGGCAAGATTGGCAGCTCGGGCTGCTCTTCAAGCGCAGCAAGGCCTACGGGCCCGTCGAATTCGAAAACGACGCCGATGGGAATCCCCGGGCGGCGTTCGCCCAGAAGAAGAGCGGCTGAGGAAAACCAGAGACATGGATACCAAGCAGAAGGTCCGGGAATTCATCACGAGCAACTTCTACGCGGCCGCTTCGGCGGACCTCAAAGAAGAGGACTCGCTACTCACGCTCGGCATCATCGACTCGACCGGCGTGCTCGAGGTGATCGCGTTCATCGAGGACGACTTCGGCATCACGGTCGAAGACGAGGAGATGCTCCCGGACAACCTCGACTCGATCGCCCAGATCGCCGCCTTCATCGAGCGCAAGCAAGCCGGCTGAAGGCCGACGCTACTCCCCAACAGCGTGTGCCGGCCGGGCCACCTGTCGAGGGGTCGCGACCGAGATGGAGACGTGGCTCGGCACGTCCTTGGTGACCACGGCGTTGTCGCCTACGAAGACGTCGTCTCCCACGCGTACGCCCCCGAGGATTTTGGCGCCAGCAGAGACCACCACGCCGTTGCCCACCGCGGGTGCGCCAGGCAGCGGACCGGTCCCGAGCGTCACGGCGTGATCGAGGGAGCAGTTCGCGCCGAGGCTGGCGTCGGGGGCAACCAGGACGTTGTGCGGATTGACGATGCGCAGCCCGGGGCCGATCTCGCACGGCGCGAGGAGCCAGACGTTGCGGAAGAGCCGCCAGGGCGTCGCCATCACGCGGTGCATGGCGCCGAGGCCCAGGCGGGCGGGCTTGGACTCGCGCTTGTGAGCCCAGTAGCCGAAGCGGTAGGTGGCCCCGACGTAGAAGCCGAGGTTCTTGTACCAACCGCCATCTTCCTCGTACGCGCGCATGTCGGCGCGAATCTTCTCGAACATCGACGCTCCGACGAGGTTCTGAGGCGTCCCGCGTGACGTCTCGAAGCTCATCCGGAGAATATTCTCCTGCTTCGATTCGAGGCAACTCGCCTGGCAGAAGGACGTGTCGGCGGAGCGAGCCTCGCGCCAAGGTCGGGTGCACGGAACGCTCCCCGCTCCCACCTGAAGTGCGAAAGCGCCGATTTTCGCGGGATGCGGGGCGTGGATCGCTCCTTGCTCACACATTGTCCTACACAGCGAAAGGACACTCGCACATGGCGCTTCGCGACTGCGCGCTCGACATCCTGGTCGTCGGATTGGGAGGAGCCGGTGGACGGCTCTCCGCCGAGATGGCCCGACGCGGCTACCGAGCCGTGACCTTCCACAGCACGAGACGGGCAGCCGACGCGCAAGAGCACGTCCCCAAGGAGCGCTGCCACTTCATCGGGGCGGACGACGCACACGATGCGGCGGGCGATCCGAGCATCGGTGCGCGGCACATCCGCGACAATGGGCGCCGCATCGCCGACATCGTGCGCTCCGAATCGCGCGATGCGTCGATCGTCCTCGTGATGGCGGGCCTCGGCGGCGGCACCGGGTCGGCCGTGGCGGAGCTGGTCGGCAATCTCGACTGCGAAGCGAGCGTGCTGGTGGTCGCGACCCTGCCCACGGCGGGGGCGACCGCGGAGACGAAGGTGAACGCCGTCCGCGCGGTGCACGCGTTGACCAAGGCGGAGCTCGACGGGCTGATCCTCGTCGACCACGCGCGCCTGGCCGACATGAACGCCGACGTCCCGCTCCTCGAGTACCGCGAGACGATCAATCAGAAGATCGTGGAGCCCCTCGACGCGCTCAACCGGCTCGTCGCGCGCGACGATCTCACGCCCGTGACCGCGCTCGACGGATCGCGCCTCGCGCGCGTTCTCACCGCGGGAGGCACTCTGAACTTCGCCGCCACGGAGATCGATTCCCTCACCGCCGAGCAGGTCTCGGATGCGATCAGCGAATCGCTCATGAGCAGCTGGGTGCTCGCCGCGGGCGTCGATCCCGCTTCGGTCTCTGCGCTCCAGATCGTCTTGGAGGTGCCCGAAAAGGCGCTGGCCGACACGCCGGTCCGCGTGGTCGAGCAGCTGCGCGAACAGTGGAAGGCCGACACCGACGGCGCGAGCGTGGACATCTCGATCTATCGCTCGAGCGCCAAGACCGACAAGACCACGGTGCGCATCCTGGCGAGCTGCGCGGCGCTGCCCGCGCGCGTGACGCAGCTGGTGAGCGAAGCCGCCGATGAGGCGCGCGTCGCGAAGCACAAGGAGAGCGCCCTGCCGGAGCTCGACGTCGCCGAGCTCGACGCGGTCGAGGAAGGCTCGGGCGTCATCCGCCACGCGCAGGTGAAGAAGTCCGAGCGCAAGCGGCGCAGCAGCTCGGTCCCGGCGCGTCCCCTGCCCACGCTGAAGAAGCGCAAGAACGACGGCACCGACGACACAACGGCCGTCACTCACGACGACGCCCATGACGAGATCCCCGGGCGCGGCGCCTACGCCCGCATCGTCACCCGCTACCGAAACACCTCCAACGACGACCTGCGCCACGCGATCGCGCGACGCCTCGAGCAGGACCGTCTCTCCGAGCACGCCGAGATCCGATTCCACGCCGTGGACGCCATGGCCAAGATAGGCGTACAGACCTTCGAGGCAGCGCTCATCGCCGCGACGGAGGACGAGGCCCCCGCGATCCGGGAGATCGCGGAGCGGGCCCTCGAAGCCATGCCCACGCGCATGGGTCGCGCCTTGACGGCGCACTAACCCTAGCGCCCGGCGGCGCGAGTGTTATATGGAGGACTCCATTCCGGGGTCGTCTAATGGTTAGGACAGCGGTCTTTGGAACCGCGAATGGTGGTTCGAATCCACCCCTCGGAGCCACAGACGTCTGTGCCGACCGCTACTCGCGCAGGACGCGCTCCGGGGTGCCCGGGTAGACCATGTCGCCGGCGACGCGCATCGCGAGGGCCTGGAGGGTCAGGGTCGGGTTCATGCCCGAGCTCGTCGGGAACAGCGCGCCGTCGGCGCAGTAGACGTTGCCGAGGTCGTGAAGCTTGCCGGTCGCGTCGCACACGCTGGTCGCCGGATCGCTGCCCATCCGGAGCGTGCCCATCACGTGACGCGAGCTCGACGGCACGTCGATGGGATCCACCAGCCCGAATTGCGCGCCCGCCCCCTGGAGGATCTCCACCATCTTCGGCAGGTAGTGCTCGCGCGCGGAGAGCTCGTAGTCGTGGCTCGCGTAGGTCACCCGCGCCACCGGCCGGCCGTTCAGGTCGCGGATCTCCGGGTCGAGATCGACGCGATTGGTCGCCTGCGGCGCGTCCTCGGCCTGCATGATCAGCGCGACGATCTTGTCGCGGAGCGGACTCTCGCGCATCAAGCTGACCAGCCTGCGCCCGCGCTGTCCGAGGTCGAAGGCGTAGGTCTTCGCTTCCGCGATCACCTCGGCCCGCGCGCTTAGCTCCACGATGCCCCCGAGGGGTCGCATCGGATCGCCGGGCACGCCGCGGAAATCGCTGAAGCCGTGGGTGACCGAGCGACCGCGGTGCCCGTGAACGCGCTGCCGCATCACCCCGGCGACGATGGTCTGAAAGTGGAAGAGCAGGTTTCGGCCGACCTGGTCCGATGAGTTGCCGAGCCCGCTTCCATCCGGATCGCTGAGCAGGAGTAGCCGGGCGTCCTCGACGGGACTCGCCGCGAGCACGATGCGATCGGCGCGCGCCTCCTGCATGTCACCGGCGGGGTCCAGGTACTCGATCGAGTCCACGGCCGTGCCGGTGGCGTTCGGAACCAGACGCATGGCCGGCGCGTTGAAGCGAACCTGGCAGTTGCCGGTGAGCAGCGCGGCGCGGAGGAGCGTCACCGCGGGAGAGCACTTGGAGTGGTTCACGCACCCGTATCCGCTGCAGAACCCGCAGTCCACACACGCCGGCCGGCCGCGATAGGGAACCGAGTTGACCGCCGTCGGATAGGGGAAGGGCGTGTAGCCCAGCTCACTCGCCGCATCGGCGAGCAGCTGGTTCGCGTACATGGGGATGCCCGGGGGCATGGGGTAGGCGCGGCTACGCATCGACGCGTTGGGGTCGCTGCCGTCCAGCCCCTGCACGCCCACCGCGTGCTCGACCTCGACGTAGAAGGGCTCGAGCGCGTCATAGCTGACCGGCCAGTCCGCGAAGCTCGCGCCCGGGATGTCGCCCAGAAGCGTGCCGAGCTGGAAATCGAAGTCGTTGAAGCGCACGTACTTCATGTCGGCGTGCACCGCCGCGCCGCCGACCGTCTTGGGCAGACCGTTCACGTCGCCCACGAAGGTGCGCATCCCGTCGGCCTCGCTCGCGCGGAAGGAGCGCGGGTCCACCACCGCGTCGGTCTCGATCAGGTGACGCACGCCCAGCTTGAGCTCGTCGTTCGAGAAGAGCGGCGGCGGCTGGCCGCCCGGGTCGTCGAGGCCCGGGAAGTAATTGTCCCCCGCCTCGAGCACGAGCACGCGAAGGCCCTCGTTGCAGAGCACGTAGGTCGCGGCGGAGCCACCGGCACCGCTGCCGATCACGATCACGTCGAACTCGGAGAGCGAGGTCTCGCCCAGGACGTTGGGCTCGGTCGAAGGCAGCGCCATCAGAAGAACCTTTGTCCGCCGGAGCCGAGCGCGGCGACCTCGAGGAGGGAGACGGTCATCGGATCGAAGTCCTCGGGCTCGTCCCCCGGCGTGGCGATGGAGGTGGGTCGATCGGGTACGTCGTGATGCGTGCCCGAGGCCTCGTCGTAGTAAGAGCACCCCATGGGCATGCTGTCGCCATCCCAGCCGGAGAGGCTCCACCCCGCGAGCCCCTCGTTGCCGCCGTACTCCGGCGCCGCGAAGGTCCCCTCCAGCGTGTGGTGAAGCAGGAGCTCGGCGAAGTCGGGCTGCGTCCGCGCGACCTGCGTCAGGACCGCGCTCCGGTCCGAGAGCGCGAGCGCCGCGAAGCCGACCCCACTTCGGCTCTGCGCGGCCGCCTCGAGAGCGGCGACGCCGTCGGTGTAGATGTCGCGATAGCCCCGCGTGGGTCCGAGCACCGCGTCGTTGAAGTCGCCCCCGGGCGTCGCCTCGGAGCCGTAGATGCGGATGCGCCACGCCATCTCGTGAACGCGCGACAGGGGCATGAACTGCGCGAAGGCGTCGTCCGGATAGTCTTCGGAAGCGCTGCCGTCTGCGGCCGGGAACGGCCGCCGCCCGCTGTACGGTCCGCCCGCGAAGATGCGCGGGGGATCGAAATCGAACGCGGACAGAAGAGTGTCGATGTACGCCACGACCCTCGCCTCCTTCGCGGCCGGTGCGTCGGCATCACTGGGGAGCATCACCTCGGTGGCCGCGTCGACGATCGCCCACGCGGCTTCGTCGAAGAAGCTTCCGCTCTCGGGCGGGGGCTCGCTCGTGTCGTCGCCACAACCGACGAGGACCACGGCCCCGCCTGCGGTCGCGACGGATGCCGCGGAAGCACCGGCCAGCTTCAACACCACACGCCGGCCGACCGAGGGCTGATCGCCAACTCTCTTCGTCATCGGGCGCGGAGAATAGCCCGGGACCGGAGCGGGTGCACACGCTCGATCGAGCCGCTGGCCCCCGCGTCTTCGTCGGCAGATTCCCCGGCCGGTGGCGCCTGACCACGTCGTTGTGCTGGATCGTCGAAGGACGCTCAGCCGCCCGACGGCAGGATCTTCTCGATGTCGCCCCGGAGGTCCGACGGCTTCTTGCGCGAGCCGTAGCGGCCGATCACGTTGCCCGAAGGGTCGACGAGGAACTTGGTGAAGTTCCACTTGATGGCGTCGCCAAGGATGCCGCCCTTCTCTGTGCGCAGGAAGCGGTAGAGCGGGTGCGCGTCGCTGCCGTTGACGTCGATCTTGGCGTGCATGGGGAAGCTGACGCCGTAGTTCTTCTGGCAGAAGGAGCCGATCTCCTCGGCCGTCCCGGGCTCCTGGGCGCCGAACTGATTGCACGGGAAGCCCAGAATCTCGAAGCCGCGGTCGTGGTACTCGTCGTAGAGCTCTTGCAGTCCCTCGTACTGCGGCGTGAACCCGCATTTGCTCGCGACGTTGACGATTAGCAAGGCCTTGCCGCGATAGGCGTCCATCTTCCGCTTCTCGCCAGCGAGGGTCTCGACCTCGATGTCGTAGATATCGCTCATGGGCTTTTGATGGGGCCCGAACGCGCCGAATGCAAGGCTCGACTCACTCCCAGGTGGCAGGAAGGGGATCGACCGACGCGAGATGCGCGGGATAGCTCTCCACCGCGACGGTCGGCGCGTAGTCGGTGTCGTCACAGGCCTCGCCGCCGTGGGTGCCGATGATGAAGGTCTGGGCGGGATCGATCTCCGACTTGGCGTAGGCGCAGATGTCCGTGGTCGCGTTCCCGTAGGCACGCGCGAAGGTGATCCCCTCGCCCTCGAGAAGCGCCAGGTGCTCGCGCTTGTGCTGTTCGACCAGGGGCCCGGTCGACTCGAGAAGATTGTCGCTGGTGATCACGGGGCCCACGGGGAAGTGATTGTCCTCGAGCCAGGTGCGGCTCATGTCCTGGAGCATGTGGGGGCGACCGGTGAGGTAGACGATGAGGTAGCCGGCTTCCGCGTAGAGCCAGGCGACGTCGGGCGCGCCCTCGTACATCTCGGCGGGAGTGCCCTGGTAGAGCTCGGTGAAGAGCTGCGAGTCGCTCGTGGTGAGGGTGCCGTCGATGTCGAAGACCACGGCCTTCTGCTCCGCGGGCACGACGTAGATGCGACCCCGCGCGCGGGACAGGTCGCCGAGCGCCACGATCTCCACCTCGTAGGCGCCGACCTCCGGGAAGAGCCCCGGGTCGAGGTCGACGAAGATCATCCCATCGTCGTCGGTGCGAAGATCGGCGACCTCCGTCCACTCGCCGCAAGCTTCGAGGCGAACGTAGGCGACGACCTCTTCGTCTTCGAGATCCTTGCTCGTCAGGCCGTAGCGAAAGCGCGCTTCGAGCGAGACGTTCTCGCCGAGGGTGACGACCGGCTCGCTGAGCTCGTGACGCGCTCTGCCGAAGAGCCCGCTCGTCAGATGATCGAAGCCGGCCTCGGTCGTCGGACCGGCGGGCGACGACAGGACGCAGCCTCGGGGGACGCTGGGCAGGAAGGGCTCGCTCTCGGGGGGCGGTGTATCCGTCGCGGAGGAGGGATCGTCCGCGGGACCGAGGGCGGGATCACCCGCCGTGCCTGTATCGGTGGAGACGGCGCAGCCGGCCACGATGAGCAGCGACAAGAGAAGAGAGCGTTTCACGCCCGTCGGGGCAGCAAGATGCGCGCCCGCGACGCGTCCGCGGAAAGCCCAATCCTCTCGGGGTGCGACCACTCGATGGGTGGCGTCTGGCGAAGCCGCCAGAGGCCGCTGTGGCGCTGGAGCAACAGGCGCGTCGCGAACGATCGGCGCCAGTCCTCAGTCGCCGCCGCGAACGTCGAACTCCACGCCCCACGGCGCGCCGCCGCTGCGCGGGATGGCCTCGAGCTCGAGCGTTCCGACCTCGGTGACGCGCGCGCGCAGAAAGACGGGGACCACCTCCCCCGGCGTGCGGCCCTCGGCCGGGAGCGTCGCCTCGAGCTCGTCGAGCTCTTCGAGCTCGCCTTCGTTCCAGCGCGAGAGCACGGTGCCCACGTGGTCGTCGCGGCGCACGGAGGAGCCGAAGAAGCGGAAGCGCACCGGCTCGCCCACCACCAGGCCGAAGGGCTGCTCCGGGGAGCCGGCCTCGCTCCCCTCTTCGAGTCCGAAGGGCGCCAGGCAGAGCGCGGAGAGCGGAGGCTCCATGCCGGGAACGGCCGGCATCGCGGCTTCGACGCCGACGTAGAAGGACTTGGCGGTGCCGCCGCGGATGCGCACGCCGCCGCCGCGGAGCACGTAGCCGTAGTACGCGGCGCCGCGGGCGCAGGCGAGGTCGAGGTCGGCGCCTTCGAGGATGCGCGCGGGCTTGGCGCCCGCCGTGATCAGCCAGCTGTTGAGCACCGACAGGATGCGGTCGCGGAGGATCTTCGACTTGAAGACGCCGCCGTTGAAGAGGACCGCCGTGGGGCGCGCGAACTCGCCGCTGCCCTCGATGGCGCCGGCCTGACGGCCGAGGAAGGCGGCGAGGTGACGCGTGATGCCGGCGTCGTGGGCGTAGGGCAGGCCGAGCTGCGTGAGCGCGGCGCGGCCCCGCGACTTGGGGCCTTCCTCGCGGCCGACGACCGGAAAGAAGCCATCGAGGATCACCTTCTTCACCTCGTCGCGGGTGAGCTCGGTGCGGAGCGAGCCGCCGACCAGCTTGCTCCCGCGACTCGGCACGACGATGGGGACCTCGGTCTCCTCGCCGTCGCCGAGGAGCTTCTCCTTCGCCGCGCGACAGCCGTGGGTCAGCGCGCGGAGCTGCCAGTCGTCGAGGCTCTTGCCCTCGGCCTCGAGCTTCATGCGCACCGTATGGGCGAGCGCGAGGTCCATGTTGTCGCCGCCGAGGAGGATGTGATCGCCGACCGCGATGCGCTCGAGGGTGAGCGCGCCCTCCTCCTCTTGAACGGTGATGAGCGAGAAGTCGGCGGTGCCGCCGCCGAGGTCGATCACCAGGATCACGTCGCCGACCGAGACCTGCTCTCGCCAGTCGCCGCCGCTCCGCTGGATCCAGCTGTAGAGCGCCGCCTGCGGCTCCTCGAGGAGCGTCAGGCGCTCGTAGCCGGCGCGGCGCGCGGCCTCGGCGGTGAGCTCGCGCGCCGCCGGATCGAACGAAGCGGGGACCGTGATGGTGACGTCCTGTTGAGAGAGCGGCGCCTCGGGGTGCTTCTGGTCCCAGGCGGCGCGCAGGTGCGCGAGGTAGTGCTCGGAGGCGTCGAGGGGCGAGAGGCGCTCGACCTCCTCGGGCGCATCGGGAGGAAGGATCGGCCCGCGCCGGTCGACGCCGGGATGACAGAGCCAGCTCTTGGCGCTCGACACCAGGCGGATGGGCGTCTTTCCGCCGAGATCGCGCGCGAGCACGCCCGCGGCCTTCGTCCCCTCCGCGTCCCAGGGGAGCGTGAGGTCCGAGGCCTTCAGCTCGTCGGGGTGCGGCAGATACAGAAACGAGGGCAGCAGATCCTGCCCCTCGATCGAGCCGGGCGAGGTCAGCTGCGGGATGGACAGGACGTGCTGCGCCACCGCCTCGCCCTCCGAGAGATCGAGGTCGACGTAGCTCAGCGCAGAGTGGGTGGTGCCGAGGTCGACGCCGACGGCGTAGAGGACCTCGTCGTCGTCGCTCACAGCTCGACCTCGGCGGGCATGAGGATCGACGCGTCGTGATCTTCGGAGAGCTTGGGGAGCTCGATCTTGTTCGCGCGCCAGCCGCGGTGCGACAGGGTCCCGGTGAAGGGCGCATCACCGACCACGTTGCCGGTGAGGCGAACGCTGCTCGCGTCGAAGCCCTCCTCGAGCGTCACCTTGTCGCCCTCGTCCTCGCTTCGGATGGGGGCGATGTCGAGGTGCTCGTCGAGCGCCTTCTTGCAGCCCTCGTGGACCACGCGCGCGGCGGCGCCGATGTCCGCGTCGCTGAAAGAGGACACGTCCTCCTCGAGGAAGTCGATGAAGCGGCCTTCCCGCTGGAGCAGCGACAGAAGCTGCAGGGCCGCGTCGGGGGTGGCCTCTCGGAGCACCACCGGCTTGGGCGGGGGCGCCTCCTTCTTCTTCTCCTTCTTCTCCTTCTTCTCACCGGCCTCGGCGTTGGCCGGCAGGGCGGCGACTCCGCTCCGGAGCCGGACGATTCCCGCCGCGAAGTCCGCGTCGAAGAGGGTGCGAAAGTAGGCGACCCATGAGAGGAAGAGCCGGGAGAAGAAGCCGGGTTTGGCGCTCGAATCGGTCACGCGGCGCTGTTTAGCGCGGGCGCTGGGCGCGGTCCACAAGAGCGCGGTATGAAAGGCGGGATGGGCCGCAAGAAGAAGAAGGCGAAGCGGGTCGGCCAGGAGCCGACGGGCCAGGCCCCTCTGGGCGCGCCGAAGCACATCTCGCGCCCTTTCGCCGAGGCGCTGCGGGGGATGAAGGTCGAAGAGGAGGCCGGAGCTGCGCCGCCGAAGAAGAAGGAAGGCGCGGAGGCGCCCCCGCCGCCGAAGCAGAAGGCGCCGGAGTCGAGCCCGACGGATCCGGGCTACAGCTACGAGGATCGCGCCGCCTTCAACGTCGCGTTTTCGGACGTGGCTCCGCTCGGCGCGAAGAAGAACGCGAAGCGGAGGAAGAAGTCGAAGGACGCCGCGCCGAGCGAAGCCCCGCAGCGGGTGCAGCGCGACTCGGTCGACGCCGCGGCGCGCGCGAAGCTCGCTTCGCTGGTCGCCGGTGGGCTCCGCTTCGAGGTGCGGCGCGACGACGGCTGGGTCGAGGGCCGGCGTGAGGACGCGCCGAAGAGTCGCCTCGCCGATCTCCGAAACGGACGGGCGACCCCGGAAGCGGAGATCGATCTGCACGGCATGACCGGCGACGAAGCGACGAAGGCGCTGATCGCCTTCCTCGCTCGGGAGCGCGACCGGGGCCGCGCGATCGTTCGCGTGATCCACGGCAAGGGTCTGCACTCGGAGGGCGGGATCGGCGTGCTCGGCGATCGGGTCCTGTCCGCGATCATGCGCGGCAACGCCGGGCCCGCGGTCCACGCCTTCGTCACGGCGTCCATCGAGGGCGGCGGAAGCGGCGCGCTCCTCGTGAGGCTGAATCCCCGGTGAGCGGCGCGACCTTCGTCAGGAAGGCGCGCCCCGGCGACAGGGCGCGCATCGTGGAGACGCTCGTCGCCGCGTTCGAGACGGATCCCTTCGTGGCGTGGGTGGTGGGAGACCGCGGCGTCGCGGCGCGGCGGCGCTACTTCCAGCTCGCCCTCGAGAAGCTCACGCTCCCCCACGACACCGTGTGGATGACCGACGACGGCGCCTCGGTCGCGCTTTGGGCTCCCTCCGAGAAGTGGCAGCTCTCGCCCTTCGGCCAGCTCCTGATGTTGCCGCGGGTGGCGCGGGTGGTGGGCCTCGGACGCATGCAGGAGATCAGCGTCGGGGTCGAAGACGTGGAGCGCGGCCGCCCGCGCGACCCCTATCTGCTCCTGGTGCTTCTCGGCACCTTGCCCGAAGCGCGGGGCCGCGGGCTGGCTTCGGAGGTCCTGAGGCCCGGGCTCCGCCGCTGCGACCACGAGCGCCGTTTGGCGGTGCTGGACACCAGCGTCGAGGCCAACGTCGACTTCTATCGGGGCCGCGGCTTCGAGGTCGCGCGGGACGTGACGCTGCCGAACGGCCCGAAGGTCTGGTCGCTGGTGCGAGAGCCGAGGGCGGTCGCCGCTCAGCCTTCCCAGACGTAGCGGTCGAGGGTCGCGATCGACGGGCGACCCTCCTCGAAGGCGAAGCCGATGGTCCAGGTGACCCAGTCCATCCCGCCCTCTTCGGTCGCGGGCAGGTGCACCGACACGAAGTTCAGGTTCGCGGCCGCGTCCGGGACGTCGCTCGAGTAGCTCGCCCCGCCGAGAGCGAGTTGATTGCAGCTCAGGTCGCCGGCGTCGAGGACCCGCAGGAGCTCCTCGCCGACGCGCTCGTCGAAGGTGCCGCGGAGCATCTCGCCCGTCTGGGGGTCGACGCCCCAGTCGACCGACTGCTCGCCCGCCATCGCAGCCGCCGCAGCCTCGGGGCTGAAGCGCTGCGCCTCGCCTCCGCGGAAATAGCGGATGCGCAGACCGTGGGTGGAGCTCAGCAGCACCGCGAAGCGATCGGGGTCGCCGTAGTAGAAGGCCTCGGTGAGCTCGCGGAGCCCGTAGTCCGCGATCTCCGGCGCAGCGCAGAAGTCCTCGCTCGGCACGAACTGGGTCGTGTAGTCCGCGTCGATCCATCCGGCGCCAGCCGGCGTGACGACCTCGATCCAGGTGATGCCGTGAACCTGCTCGCGGCGGCCCGTGCTGGGAACGTCGAGGGTGTGGCGATCCAGCTCGCTGATCACCTCGGCGTCGATCGAGGGGTCCTCACGAACCGGCAGCGTCTCCTGCTCGCCCGGAACGAAGACCAGGGAGAGGCTGAAGAGGGACGAGGCAGAGGTCTGGGGATCGGCGACCGCGCCACCAGGCTCGAGGGCCGTCTGCTCCGGTGCTTCGCCCCAGCTGCCGAGGGTGGCTTCGAGGTCACGGCTCTCCACGCGGGTGGCGCATCCGGCGAGGCCCAGGAGAAGCGGGATGAGGATCGAAAGGTTTCTCGTCATGGCGATCGGGGCCTGAGCACACGCCGGGCCAAGAGGCCGCGTTTCGAGATCATTGATGAAACGCGAGTAAAGCGTGGATGCCGCCGACGACCGCTCCAAATGCGCCGGTGGCGCTTCAACTAGCCTGTGAGAACCCTCCGTCCTCGCCGCGGGCGCTGCTTGCGCTACCTTGCGCCCCGCATGAACCAGCAGGAGCTCGACGAGATCGTCTCCATCGCCCGTGCCGCGGGCGAGGAGATCATGAAGGTGTACGCGACCGACTTCGAGGTCGCTTACAAAGGCAAGAACGACCCGGTCACCGACGCGGATCAGCGCGCGAACGAGCTGATCGTGAAGCGCCTCCGCGAGACGTTCCCGAACGACGGCATCGTCGCCGAGGAGAGCGCGGACCAGAGCGACGCGCTCTCCCGTGGACGGGTCTGGTACGTCGACCCCCTCGACGGCACCAAGGAGTTCATCGCGAAGAACGGGGAGTTCGCGGTCATGATCGGCCTGAGTGTCGACGGCGAAGCGAAGATGGGCGTCGTCCATCAGCCGGTGAAGAACAAGGTCTGGGCCGGGATCGTCGGCGAGGGGGCGTACGTCCTCGAGGGTGACGAGCGGCGCGCGCTGGCGGTGAGCGAGGTGGCCGATCCCAAGGCGCTCAAGCTGGTGGTCTCGCGCTCGCATCGCGCCGACTCCACCAACCAGCTGGTGGAGCGGCTGGGCATCACGAACGAGGTGCAGCACGGCTCGGTCGGCCTCAAGATCGGCATGCTCGCCGAGCAGGTGGCCGACCTCTACGTGATCATCGCCTCCAAGTCGTCCAAGTGGGACGCCTGCGGGCCGGAGGCGGTCCTTCGCGCCGCGGGCGGGCGCTTCGGGGACCTCGCGGGCGATCCGTTCCGCTACGTCGGGGCCGAGATGAAGAACCTCCGCGGGATCCTCGCGTGCAACGCGGCCGCCTGGGACGCGGTCCTGCCGGTCGCCCGGGAGATCGCCAGGGAGAGCGGTCTGATCTGAACCGTGGTAGCGTTTCCGTCATGGAAAGAACCGTCTTGGGGCTTCGGATCGTTCCGCTTTCGATCTTCTTGATCGCGCTCTCGGCGTCGGCTGTCGCCAGCGCGCAGTGCGCCGAAGGGCGCGTCGCCAACGACCAGACGCAGGGCCGCTGCTGCTGGCCGGGCCAGTCGTGGAGCCCGGAGACCGCGCTCTGCACCGGCGCGCCGACCTGCCCCGCGGGCCGCGTCGCGCAGGGTGACGACTGCGTGCTCCAAGCCGGTGTGGGCGCCGCGCCGGGCGCGAGCAACGTGCAGGTTCAAGGACAGGTGACGACCCAGGGACAGGCGCAGGGCACGGGGCAGATTCAGCAGACGGATCAGAACGCGGTGCCGCAGGCACCCGCCGGCTACGGCCAGCAGCCCGTGCAGCAGGGTTACGGCCAGCAGCAGCCGGGCTACGGCTACCAGGTCATGCCCGCGCAGCAGCCGCAGATGCGCACCGTGACCCGCATGCGCACGGGCTTGATGATCACCGGCTTCATCATGTTCGGCGTCAGCTACGCGGTCGCCGCTGCTGCTGCGGTGGACGCCGAGTACGGCTGGCTCGCGATCCCCTTCGCGGGTCCCCTGATCCTGATGGGCGAGCTCGGCCCGGGCGACTCGGCCCTCGCCTACCTCGGCCTGACGCTGTGGAGCCTCGTGCAGACCGGCGGCCTCGTCCTCGCCATCCTCGGCATCACCATGAAGCGCGAAGTCCAGGTCCGCGCCGACCTCGGCAACGGCCGCAGCATCGCCGTCGCCCCCTGGGGGAACCAGGCCGGCGGTGGTTTGCAGCTGCTCGGCGAGTTCTAGCCCCGAGGGGTTCCTCACGCGTCAGCTGCAGACACCCGCGATGCAGCTTCCCGCGCAGGACCCGAGGGGAGGCTCATCTGGTCCACAGGGCGCGCCCGTTGGAAGGGCGGTGCAGGATCCTTCGACGCAGGCCCCTCGTGCGCAGCCAAAGGTCTCCGAGCATGCGTCTCCAAGTACGGGGAGTGGAGTGCACGATCCGCGGTCACAGCGAAACCCATGCGGACACACCCGTTCTCCGCATGGTTCTGCGGGAAGCGACACCTCGCGACACTCCCCTTCGACACACCTGACACCCAGAGCACATGGAGATGACTCGTTGCAGCCCTCTCCCGGGCCACGCCCCTCTGCGCAGACACCGTGTCTCGAGGTACTGCGATCGCAGATGAGCGGCGCCTCGCACCGAAATGGCGCTGGACATGGCTGGCCACCGGACCGTGCTGCCGCGACGCATCGCCGTTCCCAGCACATGTATGGTTCGGCGCACTCACCCGTACAGTGCTCACCCAACCGAGGCCGTGTGCGGCAGAGCCCATCGACACATGCCAATCCAACCTCACACGTGCCGGATCGGCAGGCGTCACCCTCGCGACCGAGCCGCCGCCTACACACTGGCGCGCCTCCCGTTTCGGGGGGCATGCACAGTGAAGAGTAGGAGCATCCTTCGTCCACACAGGTTTCACCGGGAAGCCGAGACCCCTCGAACACCGCGTGACAGGGAAGCCGCGTCATACAGGATGCCAGCGCCGCGAGACATATCGTGGCGCGGTTCTCGTGATAGAAGATCCTGCCAGCAACGAATGCCGCTTCGTCATAGTTGGTGAGTTCTTCTGCACGTCGTCGTGATTCCGATGGGTGACAGAAACCAGCCTGTAACCGCTCCGACGAAGCATCCTCGCAGTGCACTGCACGCGCGCATGCGCGCTCGTGGAACGCTTCGAGGAACGCGTCCGGCGGCAATGCAGCCGTTTCCTGCGGAGGGTGTTGGTTCTGACCCTCCTGCTCCATCGCCGGCACCGCTACCTCGGTGGGTCTGGTGACATGGCTCCGCGACGAACAAGCCGCCAGCGACACAGCTAGCAGCAATATCGGATCACGAAACGGGGAGCGGAGGCCGTTGCGTGGGAAAGGGAATCTCAGGGAACGGTACGAAGCGGAGACACACGTTGCACCTGATGCGAGAGACTGATTGTCCTTCAACAATGGGATACTCGCCACGGATGTCTACCCTGTCGGGATAGCCTCCGCAGGGCGGCGTGGGAAGGGGGAACCGGCCGATGTACGCCGCGAATGAAGCCGGCCGATCCACGGAGACCGACCCGTCTCGGCGCTCCGCACGCCGCTGCAGTGCCGTGCGGCACGTCTCACGGCGCGCTCCGCGGCTCCCGAACCCCGAATTTCGCGTCGGTCTCCGCCCCCGAACGCACGAATGCGCCGCCCGGCGTGTTTTCCGAACGACGAGCGCCCTCGCGCGGCGCGCTTTCAGTCGGCAGGTGGGTCTGAGCCCGGGGGCCGTCCGCGTCGGCGGTCGCGCAGCGTGATGATGCGTCGGGCGGCGTCGCGACGGCGTCGCTCGAAGCGGTGGCGGACGACGGCCGGCGGCCGCTCGTCTTCGTCCACCCCGTCATGGCCCGCTGCCCGCGCCACCTGTTAACGAGCGACGTATCTGAGGTTGCAGCCCTCGATCTCGCGCACGAAGCGTGAGGGCGACGTGTTCGGCGAGGGGCCGATGGTCATCGCCGATTTCTTCGGTCGGAGGGGAGGTCCGGGCTCTGATGCGCGCCGGAGGCGGAGCATCGGTGTGGAGCCGGTCGCCTTAAATAGATGACGGGGGTCGGTTTCGCGGCCAGTCCCCCGTCGTGCTCCGAGCCCACTGAGAAGGAAGCGGAGCACTACACGAGTCGTCTACTTCGACGTCGACGTCAAGTCTTGGGTGAGCGCGCCGCCGTCGGTGTCGGCGGTCCGGCCAGCGCGATGTCCTGGCTGCGGAGCGCCTGGCTCCGCTGCCGGGCGGGACAAAGTCCTGATCGGGCACGGCCTGAGGAGCCGAATGCTCCTCGGTCCAGCGACCCCCGATGACCGTGCCGAGGTCGCGGCGCTCGAGGCGCGCCGCTACCGCTGCCGGCGGTGCCGGGCGATCGTCGTGAGCTTGCCGCGCGGCGTGCTGCCGCGGCTTCGCTACACGGCCGTGGCGGTCGCCCTCGCGCTCGCGACGTGGGCGGGCGGGACGCCCGCCGCAGCGGTCCGCGTCCTCGTCAGCCCCTTCGCCTTCGTCGGCGACGACGCCGTGCGCGGCTGGCGCTCGCTTCGCCGATGGGCACGCGCAGCTCGTCGCCTCTGGCCGCCGATCCGTCCCGCACCCCACGCCTCGCCGCGACCGCTCGCGGCCGACGTCGTCCGCCAGCTCGCCGCGCTCGCGCCGCTGACGACCGGCGCGCTCGTCCGCGACGCGTGCGCCGGAGCGCTCCGATGCTGAGGGACATCGGGTGTGATTCTCGCACGGATGCAGGGCCCACCACATGGGGTCGTCGCAGTCGCGACGGCGGCCGGTGCCTCCTCGGCGCTCGACCGAAAGGAGACATCGATGACTGACAAGCTCAGTCCCAAAGACCACGCCGAGGCCGTCGCGCTCTTCCGCGCACAGGTGATCGGGCCGCTCGTGTGCCGCGACGACCTGACGCACGGCGAGCTCGCCGAGGCGCTGCGCGAGCTCAGCGCGCAGCCCTTCCGTCCGCCCGGCGCCGACGTGAGCCGCACGTACGCCATCTCGACGCTCGAGCGCTGGCTCTACCGCTACCGAAAAGGCGGTCTCGGTGCGCTCGTCCCTCAGCGCCGCAGCGATCGCGGTCACGCGCAGGCGCTCGACGATGCGCAGAAGGAGCTTCTCGTCGCCATCCGCCGCGCGCACCCGCGCGTGAGCGCCGCGCTGATCTTGAGGACGCTCGTCTCGGACGGACGTCTCGAGGCGGGCGCGCTCACCGAGTCGACGCTCCGGCGCTTCTACGCCGAGCGCGGCCTCGACCGGCAGACGCTGAAGCTGTCGGAGCACGGGCCGCGGCGCCGCTGGCAGTCGCCCCGGCCGAACGCGGTCTGGCACGCCGATGTCGTGCACGGCCCCGCGCTGCGCATCGCGGGCAAGAGCGTGCCGCTGCGCATCCACGGCATCCTCGACGACCACAGCCGCTACGTCGTGGCGATCGAGGCGTGCGCAACGGAGCGCGAGAGCGAGATGCTGCGGCTGATCGTCAAGGCGATGCGGCTTCATGGAGCGCCCGACGTGCTCTACCTCGACAACGGCGCGACGTACGTCGGCGACACGCTCAAGACGGCATGCTTCCGCCTCGGGGTCGCGCTCGTCCACGCGCGTCCGCGCGACCCGCAGGCGCGGGGCAAGATGGAGCGCCTGTGGCGGACGCTTCGCGAGCAGTGCCTGTCGCACCTGCACGCGCCGGCGTCGCTGCACGACGTGCAGCTGCGCCTGCTCGCCTGGCGCGACAAGCACTACCTCATCACCCCGCACGGCGCGCTGATGGGCAAGACGCCCGCCGAGGTCTACGAGGCCTACGACCCCGAGCACGTGACCGAGGCGATGCTTCGCGAGGCGCTCATCGTCCGCGGGCGGCGCCGCGTCCGTCGCGACTGCACCGTGTCCGTCGCCGGCCGCGACTTCGAGGTCGCCCAGGGCTACCTCGCCGGACGCCTCGTCACGATCGGCCGGTGCCTGCTCGACCCGACCGAGTCGCCGTGGGTCGAGCACGAGGAGCAGCGCCTCGTGCTCAGTCCCGTCGACCCCACGAACAACGCCCGGCGTCGACGGACGGTCGAGCGACGCCGCCGCGGTCTCGACGCCGTCGACTTCGATCCGCCCGGCGCGCTCCTCGCCGAGCTGACCAAGAAGGGCGGCCGCTCATGAGCGCCCCGCGATGGCTGACCGCCTTCGGTCTTTCGCGCGCGCCCTTCAGCAAGGAGCTCGGCGACGCCGAGCTCTGGGTCCCCGCCTCGCGCAAGCGCCTCGTCGACCGCGTCGTCGAGGCGTGCCACGAGCGCGGACACGTCCTGCTCACCGGCGAGCCCGGCGTCGGGAAGACCTGCGTCCTTCGCGCCGTGCGCCGCCGCCTCCCCGGCGACGGCTTTCGCCTCACCTACTGTCACAACGCGACCCTCGGGCGCCGCGATTTCTACCGCCAGCTCTGCCTCGCGCTCGGCCTGAGCCCGAGTGCCACGGCGGCCGCCGTCTTCTACGCCATCAACTCGCACGTCACCGAGCTCGGCACCGAGCGCATCCACCCCGTCTTCCTCCTCGACGAGGCGCACCTGCTTCACCAGGACGTCCTCGATCATCTCCACATCCTCACCAACTACGAGTGGGACTCCGCCGCGCTCCTCTCCCTCGTCCTCGTGGGCCTGCCGGACCTCGACGACCGCCTCGCCCTGCGCAAGAATCGCTCGCTGCAGAGCCGCGTCCACACGCGCCTCCACCTCGGCGAAGCACTCCCCGACGACACCGCCGAGTACGTCGGCCACCGCATGAAGCTCGCCGGCTGCTCTCGCGACGTCTTCACCACCGACGCCGTCGCGCTGCTCCACGAGGTCTGCGCCGGGCGCCTGCGCGACATCGACCGCCTTGCGACCGACGCCCTCAAGCGCGCCGCCCGCCGCAAGGCCCGCAAGGTCGACCACCAGATCGTCGAGCTCGTCTTCAAGGGCGACGACATCGACGACTGACAGCGCCGCGCCATGCACCGCGATGGTCATCGCGTCTCGGCAGCGCATCGCCGGACGCGAGGACCATCGCGTGCGTCAGGTGCTCGTCACGCGGGCGACGGGCATCACGCAGCCTGCGTGGAAATCCCTCGGATAGCGTGCGCGGCAACACCACCGGGACGCGGGCGACGATGTCGAGCTCGGCATCGGCGGCGATGTGGGCGGCTTCGTCGTCGAAGGCCGCGCGGGCGGCGTCGACGGGTGTCGAAGTACAACGGCGGCCGCTCGACCTCGATGAAGCCAGTCTTCCACAGGCCGAAGTCGAGGAAGCGCATCGGCATGTCCTGGGGGCGGGCGACGAGCCCGGCGGCGACGCCGTTGACGGCGTCGTAGACGAGGCGGCTCGCCTGGGCCTGGGCGTCCATGAGGCGGGTCCAGTGGGTCTGGCGGTCGTCGAAGAGCTCGTGGGGGGCGTCGTACTTGCGCTCGCAGAGCAGCGTGTGAAGTCCGCAGCTCAAGTCGCGGTGAAAGCGCCAGGTGAATTCGGGCAGCGCTTGATCACGCGGCGTCACGCTGGTGTGGTGGTGGGTGACGAACAAGCCCGAGAAGTGCACGTCGACGTCCGTGTGCCGCTGGGCATCGGCCAGCGAGTAGAGCCACATCTGCTCGACCATCGGGTCCCAGGGCGCGAGGAAACCCTTGCGCAGCGTGGTGCGCCGCACGATGGCCGTCGTGGCGCCGGCAACGACGATGCGCGGTGGGGACACGGGGGATGGGGCTCTTCACGGCCCGTGCCGAACGCGTGGTCACGAAGTCACTCGGCATTTGGAGGCGCAAATGGCGCGGCCGCCGGCGGTCCGCCGGCGGCCGCCACCGAGACTCGGGACGGGGGTGGGCGGACTTTCGTGCACGACGGGCGGTTCCCCCCTTCAGCTCAGCGGCCGGTCCCGAGGATCACTTCTGCCGAACTGGACGGGATCACTTTTGCCGAACTGAGAGGGATCACTTCTGCCGAACCGGGACGGATCACTTAGCCCGGTCTGTGACATCGTCCGAAATTCCAGGAGCAGGTCAGCGGACGCGACGCTGTCGATGACCGCTTAGCCGACCATGACGCGGCCGGCCTCTTGCACCACCCTTGACGACTCACTGCTCTCAGCGGCCTCACTGGCCGGCGAAGGTAAATAGTGTGCCGCCTTCCCCCGCGGCAATCATGTGGTCACTGTCGATCCCCCACACGGCCAACAGAGTGGTGTCGGGAGAAAACACAAGTGTACCGCCACAGAACAGACCATCTGGGTTGACGTAGCACTCACGTCCGTCCGGCCCGACCCACTCGGCGGACATCACGCCAACCGGGGTATGCCGCTGCGCGAGCCGGACCACTTCCCATCCGCGGTCGTCATCGTGGCGGCAAACCAACCCATTGGAAAAAGTGGTGAACGTGACGGCCCGGCCGTCCGGCTCGAGCCGCAGGCCATACCAATCCAGGTCCAAACAGCGCTCGACGGTCCAGGCACCGCCGCGATAGAGGCCAACCGTGCCGTTGGACCCAGCAACGACGGCATCTCCCGTACTCAGTGAGCGAACCATGTGAAGCGTTTCTTCAGTCTGCGATGGCATGTCGACCCACTGGCCGTCCCTCCGTCGAACAGCGGCTCCGCTGCTCCCCACCGCCCACGCGACGCCGTTCTGAGCCACGTCCACTGCGAGAAACCGGGCCGAACTGACATTCCTGACCTCGTGCCACACGTCCCCGTCGAATTCGATGATGGTTCCTCGGTCCCCCACGACGACAACGTCTTGCCACGAAGACCCGCTGATACCGTAGAGATTGGAGCCATCCGCTAGGTGAAGCTCTGTCCAGCGTGGCGCAGCTAGATATGCATCCAAGCCGGACCTGTCACCCGAGCGCGGGGGCGTCTCGCGGACGGTCGCCGGCTTCGCCGGTTCGGAGCTCGGCCGCCCACCGCATGCCGTCAGCCCCGTTAGGGCAAGGAGCACTGCAAACATCTACGAGCCTTGGTCGATACTTTTCATTCAAATCAGACGCGCAGCGGAAGCCTGGGAGGATCGTAGTTGATAGCTACATCCCGGGGGAGAGGAGTGCAAAGGCGGCACATCCAAACGTCAAGCCAGCTCCCGGGCG
>CAVSGI010000008.1:0-606349 GCA_963727445.1 uncultured delta proteobacterium | reverse complement strand
TGCCTATGCGCACACCTACAACGAGGCCATGAATGCGATGCGCGGCATCGGCGGCAAGGTGCTCGGCCTCTTCTCGGGCGGTACCGACATGGAGGCGCTCGGCGACCTCAACGCGATCGCGCGGGACACCGGCGCGGTGACCCCGGACGGCGCCCCCATCGTCTTCGACATCGGAGCCGACGCGCGACGTCTCGACACGGGCGTGGTGGAGACGGTGCGCACCCTCGTAGAAGAGGTGCCCATCGACATCGACATCCTCGCCGAGGACGCCCCCGGCGACGACTTCGACGCTACCATGTTCGTCCGCGCACTCGAGACCGTCCGGGCCGTTCCCCGCGATGGCGCTACCGACCGCGGCGACCGCTTCGACGACGTGCTCCCGGGGACGCGCGTGGTGTTCCGCGTCCTGCTCCAGAACGAGCTCTTCCCACGCGGCCCCGATCCGCAGTTCTACTACCTGTCGATCGTCCTGCGCGGCGACGGCGTCACGCGCCTGCAGACCACGACGGCGAAGATCGTGATCCCCAGCGACCTCGGCGTGGGCTGCGAGACGATGTGACCGCCTAGCGGCGCGACGAAATGAAGCGATACACACACCGTCACGTCGCGGTCTTCGCGACCCTCGCATCGACCCTGTCCCTCGTCGCCTGCGGCTCTGCCGAGCCGGCGGACGCCGGAGGCGACACCTCGACCCCGCCGGACGCCCGGACGCCGGACGCCTCCACGCCGACCGATGGCAGCACGCCCCTCGACGCGCGGCCGATCGATTCGGGCACCGAGGTAGGTCCCGCCGACGCCACCCCCACCGACACCGGTCCCACCGACACCGGTCCCATCGACACCGGTTCCACCGACACCGGTCCCGCCGACACCGGTCCTACCGACACCGGTCCCGCCGACGCCGGCTTCGTGATCCCCTCCTCGTGCACGACCTCGGCCGAATGTGGCCCCTCGGCGAGCTGTGTCAGCGGCCATTGCGTCTGTGATGGGGGCGCGCTGCCTTGCGGCACGACCTGCTGCCCCTTCACCTATGCGCGCGACCTGACGCTCGCGCCCGCGGGGCACGCGCCCGAGATCGGCTTCGACGCTGCGGGCGACGTCTTCGTGGTCTATCAGGTCGGCGCGGACAGGATCCGCCTCGCGACTCTGCCGGCTGGTTCGACCACGCCCACCTCGGCCGTCGTCGCGACGAGCTCGGGAAACGAAGACGACGCGGACATTGCGGTGGCGCCGGATGGAACGGTCTACGTCGCCGTGCACCAGGCAGGCATCGGTCGAAGCGGCACCTTCACGCTCTTCACCCGCGCTCCCGCCGGGACCACGTTCACTTCGACGTCCCTGCGCACGGGTCCGCCCGACGTCTTCGCCTTCGAGTCAGCCGTGTCGATCTCGCGAGCGCCGGGCGGAGATCTCGTCGCGGGCGCATCGGCCCGCTCCGGCGACGGCACCCTCGGCCTCGCCATGTCGCGCTTCGACGCGTCCACCGGGACGTGGGCCGATCTCCCGACGGCCCTCACCGCCAGCGCCTACTCGCGCAGCGAGCTCTTCGCCCGCGACGACGGCTTCTTCCTGGGGGTTCACGACTTCCCGGGCTCGAGCGACTACTTCGAGGACTTCGACCTCAGCGGCGCGCCCCTCGCCTTCCTCGCCGCGAGCTCCTCGGTCTCGACGCACGGTCAGTCCGCAGCCGCTCTCGGTGGTGACGGCGTCCTCACCATGTTCACCGGCAGCACCACCGCGGGCCGACTCGATCGCAGCGACGGCGGCCTGGGCGAGCCCGTCTCCTTCACCGGCTCCTCCGCTGGCGCCCACTCCGACATCGACATGGCGCTGGACCAGGACGGCAACCCGGCTCTCCTCGTCCACAGCTCCAGCAACCACTCCATCTCCCTCATCGTTCGAATGCCCAGCGGCGGGTACACGCGCACCACCTGGTTCGACGCCAGCTTCCTCCCTTCTTCCACCACCTCCACCTTCATGACCCTCGACCTCGAGCGTCTGCCGAGCGGCAACCTCGCCATCGTCATCGGCGACTCCATGGATCGGGGCGAGCTCCATTACCGAGAGCTCAGTCGTTAGTCTCGTTCAGCGCCGCGTCGCGGAGGCCATCCCGACGACCACCGTCAGCGACATCGGTCCGCCGCCGAAATACGTGTCCAGTCGCTTGACCACCTCTTCCACCAGGTGCTCGCTGCCCGGCTCGAAGCCGGCGATCCAGCGCCACTCGCCGAGGGCCACGAAGCGCAGCATCTGGTCGGTCAGGATCTCGCGGGCGTTCAGGAACGAGAGCTTGAATGTCTCGGTGGTGATCTCGACGTCGGAGAAGCCGGCCGCGCGCAGAGGCGCCCGGAGCGAGCGCGGCTCGGGGTAGCGCCCGCGCACTTCGTCGAGGCGGGCGGCGAGGGCGTCGTCGCCCCTGCTGACCGCGATCTCGTCGAACATGTCGAAGATCTCTTCGAAGGACCCCTCGAGGGCGTGGGTCATCAGAACCCGTCCCTGGGGGGCCAGAACCCTGCGCAGCTCCGAGAGCGCGCGCGTGGGATCCTCGAGCTCGGCGCTCACCAGGTTGCCCACCGCGAGGTCGAACACTTCTTCGCCGAACTTCAGCGCCTCGAGCGACTCCACCTTGAAGAAGATGCGCCCGCCTGGGACGCCCATGGCGCGCCGGCGCGCGACGTCGATGAGGGCGGGATCCCGATCGATGCCGATCACGCGACCGCCGTGGTCGAGGCGTTCGAGGAGCGAGAACGCCGGGTGCCCCGTCCCACAACCGACGTCGAGGACCTGCGCCCGCAGACCCCGCGGGATGGCCCGGAGGATCATCTGCGCGAAGCGGGCGCTCCACCGCGGCACCACCACCGCGTCGTAGAGGGCGGCTTCCTCGTCTGTGCTGGGGCGCTTCGCGCTCACTGCGTCAGCCGCGTGGTGAGAGCTCGTCGATCGCGGCTTCGGCCAGCTCGCCCACCGTGATGCTGCCCGCCTCGTCCAGCTCGGCGGCGTCCACCATGCGGGTGTCGCCGCGCAGCGCCTCGAGGGAGCTCAGGGCCGAGGGATCGCCGAGGGAGGCGAGCGCCTCGATGCCGGCGGCCACCACCTCGGCGTCGGCGCTCGTCAGGAAGCGCCGGATCAACGGCAGCGCGCTGGGCTCGCCGATCTCGGCCAGGACGTAGGGCAGCTCGGTCATCGCCGCTCCGGCGGCGCCCGCGTCGAGGGCGCGCTCGATGGCCCGCGCGATCTCCGCGTAGCGCTCGTAGCCGACGTCGAGGATCGCCTCGCCGGCCGTGACCCGCACGGCGGGATCCTCCGCGCCCAGGATCCGGATCAGGGCGTCGGCCATGGCCGGACCCGGCACCTGCGCGCAGAGGTCGGCCAGCCGCTCGAGGCGGATCGCCCCCTCCCGGAGATCGGGCAGGGCCAGCGCCTCGTCCACCGCCGCCCCCAAGAGGGCCGCGAGGCGCTCCGCGTCCGAGGAGCCCAAAAGGGCAGATTCTGCGTCTCTGGCCTGTCGATCCGCATCGAAGAGGGCGCGAAGATGGTCGCTGGGGGCCATGGCTGGTCCTATCCCCCGTCCTGGTAGGGCGTCAAGGCGACCGCGAAGCGTTCGATGGGCGCCGGAAAGCGCTTCAGATTCCGGAGCGCCACGTGCTAGCGTGTCCCTCGCCCGTGAACGACCGAACGGACGCGACCGCACAGTCGTCCTTCCGCGGGACACAAGTCCGCGACGACGGCACCGGCCCCATGATCGTGGCTCACCGCCAGCGGGTCATCGTGGTCAATGGGCCCGACCGAGGTCTCGAGAAGGAGATCGAGTCGACCCGTCTCTCCGTGGGGACGTCCTCCAAGAACGACCTGGTGCTCAGCGACAAGACCGTGAGCCGGCGCCACTGCGAGATCAGCGTCCGCAACGAGCGGTATCTGCTGCGGGACCTCGAGTCGACCAACGGGACCGAGCTCAACGGCACCCCGGTGGTGGAGGCCTTCCTCTCTCCCGGCGGCCGGATCCGCGTCGGCGACACGGAGATGGTCTTCGAGCCGAAGAAGAAGTGGGAGCGCATCCAGGAGGTGCAGGCCGACCACTTCGGCGCGATGTACGGCACCTCCCAGCTCATGCGCGAGGTCTTCGCCATGCTGGGCAAGGTCGCGCGCACTGACCTCTCCTGCATCCTGGTGGGCGAGACCGGCACCGGCAAGGAGCTCGCGGCGCGCGCCATCCACGAGCACTCCTCGCGCGCCGGGCGAAACTTCGTCGTCGTGGACTGCGGCGCCGTCAGCAAGAACCTGATCGAGTCGGAGCTCTTCGGTCACGAGAAGGGCGCCTTCACCGGCGCCGACCGCCAACGCGTGGGCGCCTTCGAGACCGCCGACGGGGGCACCATCTTCCTCGACGAGATTGGCGAGCTGCCGATCGACCTGCAGCCCAAGCTGCTCCGCGCCCTCGAGCGCCGCGAGATCAAGCGCCTCGGCGCGGGCCGTCATCTGGAGATCGACGTCCGGGTGATCGCCGCCACGCACCGCGATCTGCCCGAGATGATCAAGAAGGGCGACTTCCGCGAGGACCTCTACTACCGCCTCGCCGAGGTGGTGGTGGGTCTGCCGCCGCTTCGCGAGCGCCGTGACGACATCGCCATCATCGCCCAGCGCATCGTGCAGGAGCACGCCCAGGCCGGCAGCCCGGTGCACGCGATCTCCGAAGAGGCGGTCCACGAGCTGGGCGCGCGCCTGTGGCCGGGCAACGTGCGCGAGCTCCGCAACGTGCTCCGGCGCGCCATCGCCATGTGCGCGAGCGACACCGTTCAGCTCAAGGACCTGAGCCTGCTCGGCGCCGAGCGCGTCAGCTCCGTTCCGCCGCCGCCGTCGAGTGGGATCGGCGGGCCGCAGCTCCCGCCGCCCGACGTGGGCGACAACCTGCCCATCAAGGAGGCGCGCGAGCGCTGGGTGGCGCCGATGGAGCGCGCCTATCTCGAGCGGCTGGTCCGCCGCTGCCAGGGTGATCTCGATCGCGCCGCCACCGAGGCGGGGATCCATCGCAAGAGCCTCGAGCGCCTGCTCCGCCAGCACGGCCTCAAGGCCAGCGACCTCAAATAACGGCGTCTTTCTTCATGCGCTCGAGCTCGGTCAGGAGCTGATCGATGCGGTCGACGGCGTCGCCGGGCTTCTCCACGTCCGAGAAGCGGCGGGTGAGCTTCATGTCCGGAGTGAGCGCGAGCGCTCCGCCGCTCTGGGCGATGGCGCTCATGACCTTCTGCGGGTCGAGGGGCGTGTCCTCGCGCAGGTGCAGGGTGACGCGCTTGTCGGTCGCCTCGCAGCCGAGCGCACAGAGGGCGCGTAGCGCGGGCTTGAGCGCCATGGTGCGCACCAGGGCGGTCGCGGGCCGCGGCAGACGCCCGAAGCGGTCCTCCATCTCCTCGGCGATCTCGTTGACCGTCGCCTCGTCCTCGGCCGAGGCGAGGCGCTTGTAGAGCGAGAGCCTCAGCCCGACGTCGTCCACGTACTCCTCGGGAAGGTAGACCTCGAGATCGACGTTGATGTCCGGGTCGACCTCGTGGACGACGGGCTCGCCGCGAAGGTGAGCGATGGCCTCTTCGAGCATGTGCAGGAAGAGGTCGAGGCCGACCTGGCTCACGCTGCCGCTCTGCTCGGCACCGAGGAGGTCGCCCGCGCCGCGGATCTCCATGTCGAGGCTCGCCACGTGGAAGCCCGAGCCGAGCTCGGTGAAGCGCTCGAGGGCCTCGATGCGGCTGCGGGCCTCGTCGGTCATGCGGCTCGGCGGCGGCGTGAGCAGGTAGCAGTAGGCACGCTCGCGGCTCCGGCCGACGCGGCCGCGGATCTGATAGAGCTGCGCCAGGCCGAAGATGTCCGCGCGGTCGACGACGATGGTGTTGGCCCGCGGGATGTCGAGCCCCGACTCGATGATCGCGGTGGCGCAGAGGACGTCGAAGCGACCCTCGACGAAGTCGGTCATCACGCGCTCGAGCTCGCCTTCCTTCATCTGGCCGTGGGCGACCGCGAAGCGCGCCTCGGGCAGGAGCTGCTGGAGCTTGTTCGCCCGTTCGTAGAGGCCCTCGACCCGGTTGTAGACGAAGAACGCCTGGCCGCCGCGGGTCAGCTCGCGGCGGAGCGCCTCGGTGATCAGGTGATCGTCCCAGCGGCTGACGAAGGTGCGCACCGCGCGCCGGTCGATTGGCGCGGTGGTGATGAGCGACAGATCGCGCAGCCCGCCGACCGACATCTGCAGCGTGCGCGGGATCGGCGTGGCCGAGAGCGTCAGCACGTCCACCTCGGTGCGGAGCTGCTTGATGCGCTCCTTGTGGGTCACGCCGAAGCGCTGCTCTTCGTCGACCACGAGCAGCCCGAGGTCCTTGAAGTGCACGTCCTTGGACAACAGGCGGTGCGTGCCGATGACCACGTCCACCGTTCCGTCCTTGAGGCCGGTGAGGGTGTCGGACTGATGCTTCTTGTCGACGAAGCGGCTCATCACCCGGACTTCGACGGGGTAGTCGGCGAGGCGCTCGGCGAAGGTGGAGAAGTGCTGCTGCGACAGGACCGTGGTTGGGCAGAGGATGGCCACCTGCCGGCCGTTCATCGCCACGCGAAACGCCGCGCGCAGGGCCACCTCCGTCTTGCCGAAGCCGACGTCGCCGCAGACCACGCGGTCCATCGGCTGCTCGCGCTCGAGGTCGCCGAGGACGTCGTCGATGGCGCGCGCCTGATCCGGCGTCTCCTCGAAGGGGAAGGTCGCCTCGAACTCGGCGTAGTCCCGACCCGCCGGCGGCAGCGGCTCCCGTCGCGCCGCCGCCCGCTGCGCGTAGAGCGAGAGCAGCTCGTCGGCCAGCTTCTGCACGCGCTTCTGCACGCGGGCTTTGGTCTTGGCGAAGGTCTGCCCGCCGAGCTTGTCGATCTTCGGCTTGCTGCCCTCCTTGCCCGCGTACTTCTGGATCTGATTGAGGCGGGTGACCGGGAGGAAGAGCTTGTCGCCGCCGGCGTACTCGACGAGGAGGACCTCGACGTAGGAGGGCTCCTTGCCCTGCATGCGGTCGAGCTGGGTCTGGCCGAGCGGCTTGCGCTCGAGGCCGAGGTAGCGACCGACGCCGTGGTCGATGTGGACGATGAAGTCGCCGACCTCGAGCTGCCTCAGGTCTTCGAGGAAGGCGGCGCGGTCGGCCCGGCGGCGGCGCTTCTGCGGCTGGCGGTGAGAACGCGAGCCGAAGACCTCCTCTTCGGTGACGATGGCGAGGGCCTCGCTCGGGAGCACGAAGCCCGAGCCGAGGCCGCCCACCAGGATCTCCACACGGCCACGGGGCTGCTTTTCCAGGAGCTCGGCGCTGAGGAGCTGCGGCTTGTCGGAGGGGACCTCATAGCCTTCGAGCACCTTCGACAGGCGCCGTGCCTGGGTCTCGCTCCGCGCCGTGAAGACCACCCGGAGCCCAGCGTCGAGCCACTCCTGGACGCGCTTGGCGAGGGGGGCGAGGGCGTGGACGTCCTTCTGGCCGCGGCGGGCCTTGAGCTCCGCCATGAGGCCGGCGTGGTCGATGCCGCCGAGGTTGAGCACCGCTTCGGGGTCGACGCTCTCGAGGGCGGCGAGGGGCCCCGCCTCGTCCTCGTCCGGCGCGCCGCCTACGGCCAGGCGATGGACGTTGGCGATGCGCCGGGCGTCGAGAGCCTCGGCGAGGGCGCCAGGGTCGAGGTAGTGGACGTCGACCTCGTAAGCCGGCTCCCCGTCGGCGTGCTTGGCGCCGCGATCGGCCTTGGCCGCCGCCCGCTCCTCGGTGATGGCCCGGATGATGGCCGTGGGATCGAGGAGGACCGCCGGTGTGTCTTCGGGCAGGTAGTCGAAGAGCGACTCGAGGTGGTCGTGAAAGGCGGGCAGGTAGGCGTCGATCCCGTAGAACGCGCGGCCGCTCGCCAGGTCCTCCACCAGGGCGCGGGCGCGGCTGGTGGGCATGTCGATGGCGTCGCAGAGGTCGCGGACCCGGCTCTTCATCCGCTCGATGGCGTCCTCGCCGAGCATCGTGTCGCGCACCGGGTGCACGGAGATCTCGGCCACGTCTTCGATGGTCTTCTGATCGTCGGGATCGAAGCGCTTGATCGAGAGCACGAGCCAGTCGTCGAGCTCGATGCGAACCGGGTAGGGCTCGTGGGGGGAAAAGACGTCGATGATCCCGCCGCGCACGGCGAAGGTGCCCGGATCCTCGGCGACCGGGACGCGCATGTAGCCGCCCTCGGCCAGGAGCCTCAGGAGCGCGTCGCGATCGATCTCTTCTTCGGCGCGCACCGCCATCGAGCGCGCCTTCATCGCCGAGCGCGGAGCCACCCGCCGGATGAGCGCCGCCGCCGGCACCACCACGAACTTCCAGGGGAGCCCCTCGGCGAGGTGATGAAGCACCGAGAGGCGCTCCATGGCGCCGCTGCGATCGGGGGCCACGTCGAGGTAGGGCGTGACGTCCGACGAGGGAAAGAGCAGGACCTGGGAGTCGTCACCGCCGAGGAAGAAGCCGAGGTCGGCGGCAGCGCGGCTCGCGGTGGCGAGGTCGGGGGTGATCACCAGGGTCTGATCACCGCGGGCGGCGGCCCGGGCGAGGAGCATCGCCGCCGCCCCGTTGGGCAGGCCCGACAGGTCCACGCGTGGGGCTTCACCCATGCGCGAGAGCGCCTCCGGCAGCCGCGCCGTCTCACGCGCGAGCCCCTGGGTCAGATGACGAAGCGACTCCTCGGCGCGGGACACGCCGCGCATGTAGTGCAAGCGGGTGGCGGGCGCAACGGGCTTAGAGCCCGGAGACGTCGACGGTTTGGGGAGGGTTGATCTCCATCTCGCCTGGGCTCGTGGGGCCCGACTGGTTGCTGACGTTGCTCCCCCAGCAGAGAACCTGCCTCGATGCGGTGATGGCGCAGGTGTGTGCATAGCCCGCGCTCACGTCCAGGACTGGTTCAGCGATGGGTACCGTCTGGGGCACGAGCTCCATGGGGCTCGCTGACAGGCCGAGCTGCCCCGCCCCGTTGTTGCCCCAGCAACGGACAGTGCCCTCTTCGTCCAGGGCACACGTGTGCAGCGCGCCTCCGGAGATCGACGTGGCCGGTCCGAGGGTGTCTACCGGGTAGGGCGTTCCAGTGTCGCCCGACATTCTTCCGAGCTGTCCAAACTCGTTGTCGCCCCAACAATGGACCAGGTCGTCGGTGGATTTGATGGCGCAGGTGTGAATGCCCCCTGCGGTCACCATCCGAAAGTCCGGCCCGACGACGTGGGGCGTCACCTCGTCCGTCGCGCCCGTCTGCCGGTCGAGATTGCGCCCCCAACAAATGACGGACCCACTGGTGATCGCGCAACCGTGTGCGTCTCCCGCTGCCACGCCGTCCATCGAGTCCATCGTGAACCCGAGTCGACCGCGGGCTCCCATGTCGGCGTTTCCGTCGAGGGCACCGAGCTGGCCTTCCGCATTCTGACCCGCGGCGAAGAGGGTGGTCATGGCCGCCGCGAGGGTGAAGTCGTTTCCGAGGGCCAAGCGCGACGCCTGGATTTCATCCCCCAGCGAATCGGTGCTTGGCGTCGCATATTGGGTTCGCACCGGGATGGTGGCGGTATCCGTGACCGCGCCCATCCCGTTGTCCCCCCAGCAATAGAGTTGCCGGCCCGAGGTCAAACCACAGCTGTGAGTGCTGCCTGCGGCGATGGCGCCGGCCAAGAATGGCGTGCCGTCGGCGAGGGTGATGAGCGTCGGGGAAGAGGCGCCATCGTCGAGTACGCCGCCCTGGCCACGGAGGCTGTCACCCCAGCAGATGACGCGCCCCGAAGTCATTCGTACGCAGCTGTGAAAGCTCCCGAGCTCGATGTCCAGCGGCGCATCGCCGCAGCTCCCCGCGACACACGCCTGTGCTGAATCAGTACAGAGCGTATCCGTCAGCGTCGTCTCGTCGACGTATCCGTCGCCGTCGTCGTCCGTTCCGTTACAGGTCTCGACCGGGACCGAGGTGTCGACGACGCCGGTGTCGGTGACCATCGCGTCGTCTCCATCGCTGCCATCTCTCATCGCGTCGCCGGTCGCGGAGTCGACCGCGGCGTCTCCCCCGTCTCCTCCGTCGGCTTCCCGGAACTTGCCGAAATCGAGCGAGCTGCAGCCCGCGGCGAGGAGCAGGAGCGCTGCGCATGTCGTGATCGCGCGCATCAGAACCTCACCCGCGCGCCCGCGCCCAGCAGCGTCGGGCCGGAGGTGATCTCCAGCGAGGCCACGTCCTCTTCCGACTCGCCCGACCCCGAGCTGAGCTCGACCGCCAGCCAGACGATGCCCGCACCGAGGATCACCCCGCCAGCGATCCCGAGTACGTCGGCGAGGGTCGCGAAGGTGGCGCCCTTGTCGGCGTCCGCTCTCGGGTCGTAGCCGACGCACATGCCGTCCACGCCGCAGCGCGACTCGAGGTCCGAATAGATGCCGCTGGCGCTCACGCCGAAGATGACGCCGGCGACGATGGTCGCGACGCCCGCGCCTATCATGACGAAGGGCAGCGGGCTCGGGCCGCTCTCTTCTTCGTCGATCGCAGGGGCGAGGGGCATCGGCGCCGCCTCGGTCGTTTCGAGCTCTTCGGTCGCCTCCGCGTCCTCGGCCTCTTGCCGCGCTCGCTGCAAGGTCTCGAGCTCCCGCACGCGGCGCTCGACGCGCGACCGCTCCGGCGCGCCGGCGTCCGCCTCCGCCAGGTAGCGTCGGTAGTTGGCGATCGCCTCCGAATACAGCTCGAGGCGGTCGTAGGACTGCGCCAGGTTGTACAGGACGTCCGGGTGCCCCGTGAGCTGGAAGGCCGCCTCGAATTCGCGGGCGGCGTCCTCGAAGTTCTCGTCGTCGTAGTGTTGGATGCCGGCTTCGAAGTGGACGCGCGCGCGCTCGATGTCCTCGGGATCGAGGTCGCTTTGCGCGGCCGCGGGGAGCGGCGTCAGCAGGAGGATCAAGAAGGGAAGGGCGGTTCGCACGGGCGGCAGTCTAGTCCGCGGCGGCGGCGCTCACAAAGTAGCGGGTGTGAGGTCAGGCAGCGGGGACCTTTTCCCGCTCGCGAAGCTTCTTCAGACGTGACGCCAACCAGGGAGGGGTCACCACGGTGGTGGTCATCACCATCAGCACCACCGCCATGTACGTGCCCTGACCGATCAGGGGCTCGCCTTCGACGATGATGCTCATACCGACGTTGGCGAAGATCAGGCCGACTTCGCCCCGCGGCACCATGCCGATGCCGACTGCGTACTTGTCTCCGGCGTCGCCCCGTACGCCGATCCCCGCCACCAGCTTGCCGATGATCGCCACGAGCGACAGGGCGCCGGCGAGGGCGAGGGCGTCGGTGGTGGTGCCGCCGAGCTGCACCAGCATGCCGGTGCGCACGAAGAAGACCGGCGCCACGACGGCGACGATGGGCTCGACGATCTCCGACAGGTCGTGCTTGGACTTCTTGCCGAAGGGCTGGACGTGGACCTCGTCCAGGATGAGCCCCGCGGCGAAGGCGCCCACGATGGCTGCCAGCCCCGCGACGGCCGACAAGCCCGCGAGGAGCAGGCAGAGGCCGATGCTGATCGCGCCGAGGACGCCGGGCGTCTTGAGCTTCGACGACGCGCGGAAGAAGCCCGGCATCACGTAGGCGCCGAGGAGAAGCGCGCCCAGAAGGAAGCCGAAGGACTTGCCGAAGATGATGGCGAGGCCCACGCCGTCCGGCATCTCGCCGCTGGCGGCGATCGCGCTGACGATCGCGAGCACGATCAAGCCGAGGACGTCGTCGATCACGGCGGCGCCCAGGATCACCCGGGTCTCGACGCGGTCCATCGCCTCGAGGTCTTTGAGCACGCGCGCGGTGATGCCGACGCTGGTGGCGCAGAGGGTCGCGCCCACGAAGAGGTGCAGCGACGGCGCGCCCGTGGGGATCAGGACGGCGCTGCAGCCATAGCCCATCGCCATCGGGACGATCACGCCGATGATCGCGACGAGCCCGGACTGAGGCGCGACCTTCTTCATCTCGGTCAGCGTCGACTCGAGACCGACCTGGAAGAGCAGGAGCACCACGCCGAACTCGGCGAGGAACTCGATGGTCGTGTCCTCGGGCACGTGGTCGAAGACGGTCACCCCGACGAGGGTCAGGTTGCCGAGGACGATGCCCGCCATCAGCTCGCCCAGCACCGGCGGCTGCTTGAGGCGGATCGCGGTCTCGGCGCCGAGCTTGGCCACCAGGAGGATGGCCGCGAGCGTGAGCCAGAGCGCCGGCGAGGGCCCGTGGCCGTCCGAGGCCTGGGCGGTGGCGGGGAAAGCCATCACCGCCAGCGAGCCCAGGATCGCCCTCCAGCTCAGCACCGCCCGGTGCTTTGTTCCCTCGGTTCGGCTGCGGGACCATCCCATGGCGGGGGCTGTCTAGCACGCGAGACCAGATCAGGGAAATGGTGGGATGGCGTGGGATTTTACCCCTGAGACGCCAGCGGCCATCCGGTCACGGAACCCGCTCGGCCGGGCCGAGGGTGACCTCCGGAGGGACGTCCAGGTAGCGGCGGATGATGAAGTTGTCGATCTCCACGGCGCCATCCTGTCCCTCGCCTTCGATGGCGAAGGCGCGCGCCGGCTCGCCGAGCTCGCCATAGTCTCCGACAAATGGCGTGAAGCCCGTGCCGTCGAGCTCGCCTTTGGCCTGGTCGTTCGGCTGGTCCCACACGACCTCGATGCGATGCCAGAGGTCGTCCTCGATGGGACCGAATTCCGAGAATCGACCGCGGCTCGCCGCCGACGAGCTGGAGCTTGCCGTCGTCGTTCAGCTCGCAATGGGTTCGGATCCCAGAACCGTTCCAGACGCGGTCGACGCTCTCCCAGGGCGTCGCGAAGAGACGATGGAACGCGACCGAGCCCGCGCGCACGCGGCGGAGGTAGAGCGTGAACGAGAGTGGGAACGCCGGCAGTGTCTGGTCGCGGTGGATACCGCCGACCACCGCGCTCGAGGTGTCGAGGGCGAGAAGGCTCTCGCCGGCGCGCGGCGAGGTCGTCGCGATCGCCGCCGTCTCTCCCTGTCCGTTCAGCGCCCACGCACCGAGCCCTCCCTCGAAGTCGTCGGCGAAGACGAAGATGCGCGACTTGTCGGATGGGGGGCGCTCGGTCTCCTCGGCGCGGTCGTAGTACAGATAGGTCTCCGCATTCGTCGTGCCCGCCGGAACGTCGGTCGGGAGGGCGAACCAGACGCGGCTGTCGCTGCCGTTCCAGCCGCTGCCCTCGCCGTCGTCGACCCAGCGATCGAGCTCCGTCCAAGCGGCTGCGGTCGTCTGGTAGCGGGCGATGCGGAAGTCCTTGCCATCGGCGCGAACCTCGGCCGCGGCGATCATCGCGGCGGTATCGGCGACGAAGTACACCGACGCACCCATCGGCGCCTCCATCGTGCCGGCGGTGACGCGGATCGCCCGTCGGCGCCGGTAGCCGGCAAGCCATTCCGTCATGGCGTCGGCAGCGTCGGCGCCATCCGCGTGGGCAAAGGAGTCCCCTGCCGCGCCGTCCGATCCCCCGTCGGCCCCGTGTTCAGGAGAGACGGCCGTGCTCTCGATGCTGCAGGCGACGAGCGCCACGACGAGCCATGCCGGACTCAGGGATTTCACGTGATCGAGGGTACAAGGACGTCGCGCTCGGGCGAAATGGCGCCCTCCTCGTCGCTTGCTCAGTCGAGCTCGGCGGCCAGCGACGGGTTCTTTTCTCGGCGCACCTTCCAGACGAAGCCGTCGAGGGCGTAGTGCGTCGCCTGGGGGATGGCGAGGAGCGGGACCAGCAGGGCGAGGGCGACGGCGCCGAGCTCCGTTCCGTCGCCGAAGAGCCACGGGCGATCGTGCCAGACGAGGCGATCCCAGAGCGCCTCTTCGAGGAAGGCGGCACCGATGACGACGATCAGGAAGGCGGCGAGGCCGCCGAGGGCGAGGCGACCGAGGAGGCTCTGTGGATCCTCGCGCCCGCGCGCTTTGCCATAACGATAGGTCAGGGCGAGGTAGGGGATGCCGTGGATCAGGACGTTGGTGACTGTGAAAGCGTAGTCGCTGTCGAGGACGACGATGCCGACCCACCAGCAGGCCCAGGTGGTGAAGACGACGAGGAGCTTGCCGGCGTTCACGAGACGGCCGGTGGCGCGGAGCTGGACCTGACGCAGCAGGAACGCCGCGAGGATCGCCCAGTAGAGCGGCTCGGTGAAGGTGGCCACGCTCGAGGCGAGGCCGGCGACGAAGTCGTTGGGGACGAACCACACGAAGTGGCGTGGCAGGTGTCCGTGCCACCAGATCAGCGGCCACACGGTCGCTGCGTAGACCGCGGCGCGATCGAGGAAGCGGTCGAGCGGCGCCGTCTCCCCGGCGCGCCGCCGGTAGAGGGCGACCCAGCCGTACTGCTGCCGCACGAAGTGGAAGACAGCGATGTAGGCGAGGACGCGCCAGAAGGCCGCGGCGGAAAATGCGTAGATCAGGACGCCGACGACGTAGATGACGGCGGGCATGCCGAGATAGAGCAGGGGGCGACGCAGGACCTCTTTGCCGTCGAGGTAGACCCGGAACACAGTCGACCAGACGTGGGCGACGTCCACCGAGAGGATGCAGGTGATCCACACCCAGCTCGGCGCGTCGGCGTGGAGCACGCCGGCCCATGCGCCCACCCCGAGGAGCGCGAAGGACAGGAGCGCGCTGCCGCCGAAGACCAGGAGGTCGACGCTTCTGCCGAAGAGCCACGGGCCCGCGCTTCGCGGCGCGAAGATCGCGGCGGTGCTCATCCCGCCTGCTCCGTTTCGACGGCGCCGCCGGTGGTGGTCTCGATGGCGTCGTCGGCGGCCGCGAGGACCTCGTCCGCCGCGCGCACGCCGTGATGAAACGCTTCTTCGAAGAGGGCGAGGCCGCTCAGCTCGGTGTGGGCGAAGTGGATGCGGCCCAGCGGCTCTCGGGCGCGGCGGCGCGCGGGATCGAAGAGCGTGCCCACGCGCGGCTGGGGCATGGCGTGTCCCCAGCGGAAGACGTCGATGCGGCGAAGGTGTCGCGCGAGCTCCGGGTGGGCGCGACCGAGGTCGCGGACGATGAGCTCTTTCCAGTCGCTCCAGCTCGGCTCGAGCAGGCGCCTTCGCCCATCGGTCGCGTCCTCGTCGGTGAAGGGCAGGTAGTAGGTCCACACGGTGGGCCCGTAGTCGCGGCCGCGCTGATGGGTGGCCGAGACGTAGCCGAGCGAGGGGCTGTCGTAGAGCACGTTGTCCCAGGCGGGCTCGAAGCCGCGGCCGAAGGGGCGGTCCTGAAGGTGCAGGTTCGCGACGAGCCACGCGCCGTAGGTGAAGGGGTTCGCCGCCTCGCCCTGCGCGGCGAGGGGCCGAACGATGCGTTGCGCGACGAAGCGGGGCATGGCGACGATCACCCGCTCCGCTTCGACGATCTCGAGACCCTGCCCCGCTTCCACGAGGGTGCGGACGAGCACGCGATCCTCGGTGGGCTCGACGTCGACCACCATGCGCCCCGCCAGAAGGCGCGGCTCCCCAGCGGCGGCGGCGAGGTGCGAGACCAGCGCGCCGTTGCCCTCGGGCCAGGCGAGGAGATCCTGGGTGTCGGAGCCGCCGGTGACGGTGCGCGCGGCGGTGTAGAAGACGGCGGCCCAGGCGCTCGTCGTCTCGAGCGTGAGCCCGTAGTCGTCGCGGCAGCCGTACTCGACCCACCAGCGCACCCGCGGCGAGGTGATGCGCAGGCGATCGAGGAGCTCGGCGGCGCTGATCCCGTCGAGCTCTTCGAAGTCGGGATCGTCCGAGGAGGCATCCACGGGAATGGCGAAGGCGCGCCGCCCCGAGGCGTCGCGACGGTCCACCCACCGGGCGATCATGGCGCGCCAGCGGCCGAGCTCTTCGAGGTCCCGCGCGGTCGCGCCCGCGTTCGGGAAGAGCCCGCGATGCCAGAAGCCCGCCTCGAAGAGACGCTCGTCGGGCTCGCGCACCAGCATCGCTTCCGCGCCCACCGGGCTTCCATCCGGCGTCCTGCCCACGATGGCGCCGATCTCCTCGAGCAAGCGGATCGAGATCGGTGTGGTGCGCCATCGGCACGGGCAGGTAGTGCGCGCCCCAGGGATAGCGCGTGACCTCGGATTCACCGGAGCGCGACGTCCCGCCGACGGCGGGCTCCATGTCGATGACCACGAAGTCGTCGTGTCCCTGGCGAACGAGCCGCCACGCCGCGGAGAGCCCCGCCGGGCCGCCGCCGAGGATCGCGACCTTCACCCGGCGGCGCGGCGCGCCGTCGAAATCGCCCAGGGGCGCCCCGTCGCGGAGCGCGTGGCCGAGCTCCATCCGGGGGCCGAGGATCGTGCCCTCGACCTCGGGCGCGGGATCGTCGCTGCCGCAGGACGCGACCGACGCGGCCACGAAAGGCGCCCCCAGGAGCGACGTCAACATGTCGCGGCGGCTCAGTTCCACCGAGACCACTCCCCTTCGTAGTAGGTCACGAGCTGCTGGTCGTTGAGGCGGTTGGTCTCCACCGGGATGGGCTGCATGTCGGCCCCGAAGGTGAAGAGGGTGGGGAGCTCTTCGGGCGTCAGGTAGCGCAGACCCGGGACGCCGGGATCGCGCGGCGGATCGAAGGGGTGCTTCTTGGCCAGCACGTAGCCCCACTCCCCGAAGCTCGGCACGTTGACGTGATAGGGCGCGGTCGACAGTCCCACCGATGCGATGGTGCGCTCGATGCACCAGTAGCTGCGGCGCGCGTAGAGGGGCGAGGTGCTCTGGACGACCATGGCCCCGTCGTCGGCGAGGGCGCGTGCGGCGAGGCGGTAGAAGTGCGAGGTGTAGAGCTTGCCGAGGGAGTAGTTGTTGGGATCCGGAAAGTCGATGATCACGACGTCGAAGGGGTCGAGCTCTTCCTCGTCGAGCCAGACCATGGCGTCGTCGTGGATGAGCGTCAGGCGCGGATCGTCGAGGGAGTGCTGGTTGAGCTCCGCGAGGGCCGGAACGCTCTCGGCCATGTCGGTGACGCCGCGGTCGAGGTCCACCATGACGACCTCTTCGACCGAGGGATGGCGGAAGATCTCGCGGAGCGCCAGCCCATCGCCGCCTCCGAGGACAAGCACGCGGCGCGGATCGTCCACCACGGCGAAGGCCGGGTGCACCAGCGCTTCGTGATAGCGGTACTCGTCGCTCGAGCTGAACTGCAGGTTCCCGTTCAGGAAGAGCTGGATGCTGTTGCGGCTGCGCGTGAGGATGATGCGCTGATAGGGGGTTTGCTCGGCATAGACCACCGGGTCGGCGTAGAAGGCCTGCTCGCCGAAGCTGGTCACGCGGTCGGCCCAGACGAGCCCCGCGGCCAACAGGCACGCGAGGACCACGCCTTTGATCCTGAGCCTCAGACGCGTCGCGGGCCTGAGGAGCTCGCCCAGCACCCAGGTGCTCATCAGGGCGACGGCGCAGTTGAGGCTGCCGAAGAGCAGCGAGGTGCGGTTCAGGCCCAGCCGCGGCACCAGCACCAGAGCGAAGAGCAGCGAGCCGGCCAGCGAGCCCAGGTAGTCCACCGAGAGCACCCGCGCGATCAGCTCTTCGAAGTCGAGCTCCTCCTTGAGGATGCGCATGAGGAGCGGGATCTCGAGCCCCACCAGCGTCCCGATGATGACGATGGTCGCGTAGAGGGCGACCTCGAAGACCTCTCCGTACGCGAAAGCGAGGTACAGGAAGGGCGCCGAGAAGCCTCCCACCAGCGCGGCGCTCAGCTCCACCTCGACGAAGCGCACGCTCACGTCGCTCTTGATGAAGCGCGACAGGTACGCGCCGATCCCCATCGCGAAGAGATAGACGCCGATGGTGGTCGAGAACTGGGTGACCGAGTCCCCGAGCACGTAGCTCGCCAGCGCGCCGGCGATCAGCTCGTAGACGAGCCCGCTCGTGGCGATGATCAGAACCGTCAGGAAGAGGAGCGGAGTTCTGAGACGCTTGCTCGACACCAGGACTGCCGCTGGGTTAGTGACCCAGCGCCATCAGCCGGACAGCACTTGGGAGACGATGATGGCGATCCCGATGATCACCGAGCCCAGGATCACGCCGAGGGCGACGTTCTGGTCCTCCTCGATCTCCTTGCGCATGGAGAAGGGGACCATCTTCGTGATCACCATGAAGGCGACACCGAAGAACACGAGGCCGATGATGGTGAAGAGCACGGACTCGATAGCCGCACTTGCGAGCGCTCCCCAATCGATGTTCATTCCGTCAGCTCTCCTTTCCCGCGGGAGGGGTATCAGGAATCCCTCCTTCAGTCATCCTCGACCCGCCGCGTCGCCACAGGCGCCGGCCGGTAGAAACCAGTGGGGGCAGAAGGATGAGGCCGGCCGCCAGGGCCAGGGCCCAGTAGCTGCGGCGCCCGAGGACGGCGCGAAAGTGCGCCGCCGGCGGCGCGGGGGGTGGGGTGTCCGCGCGCCCCGGCTCCGGTTCCTCGAGCGGCTCCCAGCTGGGCGCGAGCCGGAGCACGTAGTGCCCCGGTCGTACGCGGTCCACGAGCACCGTCTTGGTCCGCTCCTCCTGGGGGTCCTTGCCCACCGCGCCTCGGACGTCGGTCGCCAGGCCGAGCTGGCGCAGTTCGCCGCTCTCCTCCTCGACCAGGGCGACGTCCACGCCGACCCAGCCCTCCTCGGCACCGCGCGACAGGGTGAGCTCGAGGGTGGTCGGCTCCTCCACGTCGAAAGCCGGGGTCAGCTGCACGGCGTCGGCCGAGACCTCCTCCGCGAGGGCGGCGCGCGAAGCGGGGAGCGCCGGGAGGCGCAAGCCACCGTCCACCACCACCCGCGTCTCCTTGCCCAGCTCGAGGGCGAAGGCGATCGCGAACAAGACGACGAGGAGCACCCCGGCCAGCGCCCAGAGGCGCCCTAAATGAATGACCACGATTCCGGAATGTGGTCGTTCATTTTGCTCACTTCCCTCCGCCGAAGCCGCCGTAGAAGCCGACACCGCCCCCTCCGCTCGAGCCCGTGTCCGACCCGGGCGGGACGTAGGCCGCCGGCCCGTGAAAGCCCGTCCGCCAGACCATCGGCGAGGTTCGCCACGCGCCACTCGCTCGGAACTGTGGAGGCACCGCCCCGTGCGTCGTCGGCACCGAGCTCATGTCACCGCCCGTCGCCGTCGTTAGAGCGTAGAGCCCGATGACCGACAAGCCGAAGATTCCGTAGAGCACGTAGCGGAGCACGTCGAGCCTTCACACGTTCGAGTTGCGCCAGCGCCGACTCTCGAAGAGGCGCTTGCGGATCCAGACCAGTGGGATGGGTAGGAGTAGGATGAGCCCGGTGAAGCCGCAACATCCCTTGCTCGCGTCGCCGTGGGCGTCGTAGCTGGCGACGCGGAGGCTGGTGATCGGGGGCGCGGGGGGCACCTGAAGGGTCTTGCGGGCCCAGCGTGGGTCCATCCGCATCGAGTACTGCCCTTCGGTCACGCCGTCGATGTCGACGTAGGCGGTGCTGCTCAGACTGGGCAGGGCCGCGGGGCCGGTGGCGTGGAAGAGGTCCTGCTCGAGCAGGAATTCGGTGGTGACGCCCGTGGTCTCGTTCACCAGCGCGCACGCGATGCCGATCCAGCCGTTGCCCATGTTGTCGCTGATCGTGAAGCGAAGCGTCTCGACGCCTCGCGGCACGGTGAAGTCGGGGGTGTAGCTCACGTTCACCGAAGGGCCGGACATCGCCACGTTCGCCGAGGAGGTGGCCACGCTCGTGGCGGAGGCATTGCCGCGGGTGATCATCGCCTGCTCGGGTTGTGCCGGCATCGTTACGGGCGCATCGAGGAGCGTGAGCTGGGGGACGTGCTTCTGGGTGAGGAAGAAGACGCCCGCGAGGAGCGCGATGGCCACGAGCGCGAAGACGAAGGGGAAGCGCAGCGAGACGGGGTTGGGCTGCGCGGGCGCGACGTCGGTGGGGTTCGGCGGATCGCCCGGCAGGGAGAACGCCTTCCACACCTCCTCGCCCGCGAGCCACTTGCCGGCCGACCAGTTGATCTCCTTGTCGCTCCGCTCCTCGCTGATGATGTAGGGGGGCGCGACGTAGTCGGCGGTCTGTGACCGCTCGCCCACGCTCACCTTCCAGTAGAACTCACCGACGACGTAGCGGACGAAGACCGACGCCGTCTGGAAGAGGCGATGCCCGCGGCCCTCGAAGGTCGCCTGATGACCGTCGACGCGGACGTCGGCCGGGTTGATCGGGCGGAGCAGCGTGAAGTTGTTCGAGTCCTCGAGGAGCCAGCGATAGCCGGATTCGGCGTGGAGCAGGTACTCGCGCCAGGCGTAGGTGATGCCCTCGACGATGGTGGCGCGCTCCATGAAGCCGATGCACATCATCTTCTCGCCGTCGAGCGTTCCCTCGGTGCCGAGCGGGATGTAGGGCTTGATCGGCTGCTGGTTCAGCTGGTTCAGGAACGACAGCGCGCCCTGGTTGAAGTCGAGCAGCGAGTTGCACGCGGGGCAGGCGGCGCGCTCCGTGCGGTCGGGCACCATGATCGGCACCGGGCCGCCGCAGGTCGGACAGCGTAGCTTCTGGACCTCCAGCTTTTCGGTGGGCCGCGGACCCATCGCCGCTTGCGTCCACTGGATCTGGCTGGGGTCGTACTGCTGGCCGACGTAGAAGACCGGCGCCTCGCTGCCGTCCCCGTAATCGATGGTGGCGAAGCCGCCGCCGGGCGCTTGAAGGTCGACGAAGCGCCCCTGCTCGTTCGCCTGGGTCGGGTAGGGCAGCTCGCCCTGGGCGCTGAGCATCCGCGACTGGCCGCGCTCCACGGCCGTCCATTGGTGCTCGCCGCCGCCGGGGAGCTGACCGCTGTTGCCCGGCGTCATCTGCTCCCACGACGGCAGGCCCGACGTCTGGACGGGGAAGGTCAGGTACCAGCGCCCCTGCGCGCGCGCGAGCCAACCCCAACGGCCGTCGTCGAGGCCGACGTACCACTCGTCCCAGGGGCCCTGTCCGTGATCGAGCTGCAGGCGCCCGGCCACCGTGAAGCCGACATCGGCGATGCGGCCGTAATCACCGACGGCGATCGGTGCGGCGGTGGGGACGAGGTCCGCGACCTTTCCGAGCACGCTGAGATCGCGATCGGTGCGCACCACGGTGTGCGAGCAGAAGGGACACACCTGCGCCGCCGAGGCCCCCAGTCGCCACTCGATCGGGCCCCCGCAGTTCGGGCACTGCGCTTTGCGTCCGCCGTCCACCGCCGGGGCGTTGTAACACAGGTCCTCAGAGGTTTTCGATCACCACGCCGGTCGAGCCGGCATACGCGCGCAGGGCCTCGCCGACCTCCGGGTGTCCCGCGGTGATGAAGGCGGTGTGCTCCGGGTCCGGCTGGTCTGCGATGACCACGTCCTGCACGTATCCCTCCTCGCTCTCGGAGAAGTGGAAGCGCACCACGACGCCGCCCTCGACCCACGCGGGGAGCTCGTCGTCGATGGCGACGAAGCGGCGGTTTCTCAGGCCGTAGTAGAGGCGGATCCGGCCCAGCTCCGCCGCGCGCTCACGCGCGAGGGTCAGCGCGGCGCGCACCGGCGCGATCCCGGTACCCGTCGCGACGAAGGTGACGTCGCGGCCGAGGCAGGCGTCGAGGTCGAAGCCCGGTCCGGAGGGCATCCCGACTTCGAGCGCTTCGCCGGGGCGGAGGGCGGCGATGGAGGTGCCGGGCTCGCTGCGATCGCCGACCAAGAACGACAGCGTGCGCTCGGCCGGGGTGCTCATGAGCGCGAAAGGGGCGCTCTCCCCGCCGGGCACGCGCAGCTCGCAGTACTGTCCGGCGCGGTCGTGCGCATCGAGGTAGCCCTCCGGGGGTTCGAGGACCAGGCGCACCTGACCCGCTCCGAGGAGCGTCGCCTCGCGCACGTGGGTGGTCTCGAGGGCCGGCACGCCGCGAGCCTAAGGGCCGGCGAGCGATTCGACAATGGTCGGTGTATGGTCGCTCCGATGAGCGAGGAAGGCGAAGCGCTGGACGCGGCCGTGGACGCTGCTTTCGAGTCGGAGCAGCTTCCCTTCTTCGCTCGGCTCGTCGAGCAGCCGAGCTGCAGCCGGGAGCCGGGGGACGTGGAGGCCGCGGCGTCCATCCTGGACGAGCTGGCCGAGGCGTCGGGCCTGTCGTGTGAGCGACACCCGGTCGCGGATGGCGCCCACGCCGACCACCGCGTCTATGCGAACGCCGCCGGGGCCGGGGAGGGGGCGCTGCTCCTGGTCGGGCACGTGGATACGGTGTTTCCGCGCGCGCTCGGCTTCTTCGGTTTCGAGCGGGACGGCGACCTGGCGAAGGGCCCCGGGGTCCTCGACATGAAGTCCGGCCTGTCGTCGATCTTCTTCGCGCTCCGTGCGCTCCGTGCGGTGTCACCCGAGACGGCGGCCGCGCTTCCCCTGCGCATCCTGGTCAACAGCGACGAGGAGGTGGGCTCGCCCTCCAGCCGCCCCCTCATCGAGCGCGAGGCCGAGCGAGCGCGGGCGGCCCTGGTCTTCGAGGCGGGCCGCGACCAGGACCGGATCGTCACCCGGCGCAAGGGCACCGCCTTCTTCCGGGTGGAGGCCAGCGGTCGTTCCGCGCACGCGGGCCTTCATCACGAGGAGGGGCGAAACGCGATCCACGCGCTCGCGCTGGCGATCCCGCGACTGGCCGCCATCACCGACTATTCACGGGGCATCACCGTCAACGTCGGGCTGGTCAGCGGCGGGACGTCGAAGAACACCGTGCCCGATTCGGCGCGCGCGGACGTCGACGTGCGCTTCGTCGATCCCGCCGACGAGGCCGTGGTCGTCGCCGCGCTCGAAGAAGCGATCGCCGTCGCGCTCACCGGAAGCCTCGAGGGCACGTCGCTTCGCCTCGAAGGACAGATCTCGCGCCCGCCCATGCAGCCGAGCGAGGCGACCCAGGCGCTGCGCGAGGCCTACGAAGCCCACGCGGCCTCCGTCGGATTGGGCGTCGGCGAGGCGCCGCTTCAAGGGGGCGGCTCGGATGCCAATCTCATCGCCGCCCGTGGCACGCCCTGCATCGACGGCCTCGGACCCTACGGCAAGCACTTCCACCGCCCCGAAGAGTGGAGCAGCCTGTCGAGCCTCAGGCACCGTACCCAGGCGCTCGCGCGCTTTCTCTTCGCGAGCGGCTAGAGCCGCTTTTCGATCACGGCTTCGCGCTTCAGCTCGTCCAGGAAGATCTGCTCCTGGCGCTGCATCGCCTCCTGCATCATCTGCTGGAAGAGCTGCTGGCGCACCTGCGCGTAGGGCGGGACGTTGCCCGCGGCCTGGCTCTCGACGAAGAGCATGACGAAGCCGTTGCCGACGCGCTCGGGCGGTGTGATGTCGCCCGGGCTCTTGCCAGCGAGGGCGGCCATGAGCGCGGGCTGCAGGTCGCCTTCACAGACCCGGCCCAGGTCACGGCCGCCGTTGTCGGCGAAGTTGTCCGGGGTGAGCTGCTCATGGAGCGTTTCGGCCTGCGCCTCTGCGGCGGCGATCTCCGTGGCGGGCGCGTTCTCCGAGAACGGCACGACGATGATCTGCACCTCGAAGCACGCGCCGGCGTCATGCTCGCGGACCATCTGCCGGTAACGCCCCTGCACGTCTTCCTCGGTGAGGTTCACGCGACCACGCGCCCGGGTGTTGAGCACTTTCAGGCGCAGGAGCTGGCGGCGCACGTCGTTGCGGTACTGGGCCTCGGTGAAGCCCTGGCCGGCGACCGCCTGCCAGAACTCTTCCTCCGAGAGCTGGCTCTGGCCGCGCACGTTCTCGATCGCGCGATCCACGTCGCTGTTGGTGACGCTCACCTGCATCTCGTGCGCGGCCTGCTGGATCAGCTCCTCGTCCACCAGCGCGTCCAGAAGCTGCCCGTAGAGCTGCTCGAGCGCGGCCATCCGCTCCATCTCGGTGGGCGCCTGCATCGCCCGCGGCAAGAACGGGATCGCTCGGCGGCGCAGATCCGACAGGAAGATGGCCTCGTCGTTCACGGTGGCCACGACGCGCTCGATGACCTCGCGCTGCTGGGCCTCGGCCGCCGTGGGTCCGAGGGCCCCGACCGACGTGGCGACGAGCACGACCGCCGCCGCGAGCTCTGCCCACCCGCGCGTCATGGGGCTTTTGTCGGCCTCGGCGTATTGACGGGGGGTGTCGGCGTGCTCGGGACGTCGCCCGTGGGCGAATTGCCGTCCGGCGCCCGCACCTGAACCTCGCTCAAGAGGTCGAGATGCTCTTCGACTTGCGCGCCATCCCGGAGCCCGTTGATGAACTCCTGCACCCGCGCCTCGCGCCTCTCACGCCAGAGCCGGTTCTGGATGGGCCGCCGCGCCTCTTCGAGGGTGCGGTTCAGCGCCGCTCGCCGGCCGGTGAGCTTGATGATGTGATAGCCGGCCTCGGTCTGCACCAGCTCGGGATAGACGCCGCCGATCTGCTCGATGGAGAACGCCGCCTCGCGCACGGGGTCGGGGATGTCTCCCTCTTCCTCCGACGCTTCGTCGGGTCGGGCGAAGAATCGCAGGTCGCCGAAGCGGTCACGGGTCGCCGCGTCCTCGTTGCGCGTCTCCGCCGTGCTGCGGAAGAAGTTCACGTCGGTGGGATTGGCGAGGATCGCGTCCAGGGTCCGCTGCGCCACCAGGCGGTTCTTGATGAGGATGTGGCTCGCGCGCACCTGCTGCGGCTTCTGGAACTCGTCGCGATGCTCCTCGTAGTACTGGCGGATCTCCTCGTCCGTGATGTCGGAGAGCTGGATCGTGTCCTCGAACTCCTCCTTCATCATCTGCTGGATCATCACCTGCTTCGTCGAGCGCACGACCTCGGGGTTGTCCTCGTAGCCCTCGCGCTCGGCCTCCTTGGCCAGCAGCTCGAAGCGCACCATGTTGTCGAGGAACTCGCGTCGCCGCTCGGGGCTGTTGAAGCGTGCCCGGAGATAGGGCGACTGCTCCGCCAGACGGTCAGCGAACTCGCCGACGGTGATGGTCGTGTCGTCGCCGATCTTCACCAGCACCTCGCGGGCCTGCTCGTCGGTCAGCCCGTGGCGAGCCTGCGATTCGGTCGGTTCACCGTTTCCGGTGGTCTGACCACCGCTTTCGTCGTCCCCGCACCCCCCGGCCGAAAGGCCGACGAGCGCGCACAGGCAGAGGGACAGGGAGACGAGCATGAGGACGCGTCGCATCAGAGGGCGGGCTACCACATCGGCGGGCTCCCCACCAGTGAGGCAGGGGGCGCAATCCCGGCTTCGCGCGGCTATCGGCGTCGCATTCGGGGGCGGCGCCGCATCCGCGGCCGGACCATGGTGGCCGGGGCCTCGCCGGTGTCGGCGGGGGCGTCGGGGCCGGCGTCCACGATGGGCTCGAGGGCGGTCAAAACGAAGCGCGCCTCTCCCGCCGTGGCGTGGATTGGCCGCTCCTGGGTCACGTAGCCCTCGAGGGAGGTGCGCACCACCACCCGGTCCCGGTTGGGCGGGATGGGCAGGGTCGCCGGGGTGAGGAGCGCGGCTTCCTCGCCATCGAGGTAGATTGTGGCGCCGGCAGGCTCGGAGGTGACCCGCAAGAGCCGTGGGGCCGGGGGTTCGGCCACCGGCGCGGGCACCGGGACCGGATCCGGCGGCGCGACCGCTTCGGCGCCCGAGCCGCTGATCGCCCGCGCCGTGACGAAGGCGGCGATCCCCACCCCGAGCACCAGGGTCGCGCTCCCCACGAAGAGCAGGGCCTGCCGCGTGCGATCGCGACGCTTGCGCCGTCGAGGCTTCTTCGGAACGCCGACCTCCGTGGCCTCCCGAATCTGGGCCAGCCGCTCGGGCGGCATCGGCGCCGCCGCGGTCATCTCGTCGTCGCCGAGGGCGCTCCCCACCACCGGGACGGTCAGCGCCTCGATCGGCGGCCGGTTGGCGATGAGGGTGTCCCCGTCCTCCTCTTGCCGCACCGCGCGGATCGGCACGGTGTGCTCGCGCTTCTCCTCGTGCACCGGCGCGGCGCTCTGCTGCGTGTCGTGGGTCAGGTTCTTCGGCTGCGTCGCGTTCGACCCGCCTTCGTCGTCGCTCCACGCCCGCTCGAGGCGTGAGGCGCTGATGGGCTCGAGGGGCGCGGGGCTGTCCTTGTCTGGGATGAGCGAGTGCACCAGCTCCGAGACCTTGCGCATCGTCGGCACCTGCTGGTGCTTTTCGAGATGGGTGACGATGGTGTCGACCACCGTGCGCATGTCGGGCGGGCGGGCGTCGGGGTTCACCGCCATGCACGCGGTGATCAAGCGGTCGAGGTCCTTCGGAAATCCGCGATCGATCTCGCGCGGCCTTCGGTAGGCGGCCTTCAAGAGCCGGTCGATGATGTTCGCCTCGGTGCTGGCGTCGAAGGGATGTACGCCGAGACACACTTCGTAGAGCATCACGCCCAGGGCGAAGATGTCGGCGCGGTGGTCCATCTCCTTGCGCTTGCCGAGCTGCTCGGGCGCCATGTAGCCGTAGGTGCCCTTGATGACGCCGGTGCGCGTCTCGTAGACCTTCGTCGCGGCCTTCGCGATGCCGAAGTCGATCAACTTCACGGCGCCGTCGTAGCTGATCATCACGTTCGCCGGATTGAGGTCGCGGTGGATGATGTTCAGCGGCCGGCCCAGGTCGTCGCGCCGGCCGTGGACGTAGCTCAGGGCCTCGGCGATCTGCAGGATGATGCCGAGCGCGGAGCGACGCGGCAGGCCCCGCCTGCCCGCACGCTTGGCCGCCGTGAGGAGCGCCGAAAGGGTGGGCCCCCGGACGTGCTCCATCGTGATGTGGTAGCTCTCGTCGTCGCGCCCGACCGAGTAGACGGCGGCGATGTGGGGGTGAGAGAGGCTCGCCATGAGGCGTGCCTCGTCCAGGAACATCGTGACGAATTCCGGGTTGTCGCTGTAGGTCGGCAGGACGCGCTTGATGACCACCGTCCGGACCAGACCCTCCAGCCCCCGTTCTTGGGCGAGATAGATCTCGGCCATTCCGCCGACAGCCAGCTTCCGGACGATGGTGTAGGGACCGAAATCCTGAAGCATCCCGTAGCGGCGAAGTCTAACACGTCGAACCACGGGGTCGGCAGACGGGACGACCCAAAGCCTGAGGAGAAAAGACCATCAGAATGAAGAGGATTGTCGTTCGGTTGTCCCCTAAACCCCGTTCGCGTAAAGTAATTTCCGGATCGACCGCGCGATGAGCTCCCAGTCCAGCACGGGTGATGACGCCTTCGTCGACCAGTTGGGTGGACGCCTTTCGGAGGGTCGCAAGAAGGAAGAGGGCCCGCCCGAGGCGCCGAGGCCCTTCGCTCCACCTCCGCCTGCGGCGCCGCCCCCGCGCGCACAGGTGCCCCCGTCCGCAGCTTTTCCGCCGCCCCACGAGGGCTTCGGCGAGGACACGGTGACCGAGCAGGACGACGAGGAGATCCTCGACGCGCCCCCGGCGGCCGCCGCGGGCGGCGACCCATTCGCCGAGTTCGAGGACGATTCCGCGGGGGAGTCCACGCGCATCGACACCGAGCATCTTCTCGCGGAGGAGGCGACCACCATCCTCCACCAAGCGCCCGAGCGACCCTTTCTCCGCGTCGCGGCGGGCAAGGACCAGGGCAAGGAGTTCTTCCTCAATCCCGGCGAAACCGGGGTCGGGCGCAGCATCGACAACGACGTGATCCTCACGGACATCGCCGTCTCGCGCCGCCATCTGAAGATCCACATGTCCGAGGCGGGGCTGCTGAAGATCATCGATCTCGGCAGTGGCAATGGCAGCACCGTCAACGGGCAGCGCGTGAAGGAAGCGCCGCTCAACCAGGGCGATCGGATCGAGCTCGGCGAGACGACGCTGGTGGTGGAGATCCCTGGCGCGCCTGCGCCCCAGCAGGCCGTGTCCTTCTCGGGCCGCTCGGACAACACCACCGACGAGGAAGCGGCGCCGTCGATGCCGCCAGGTCCCGCCACCGCCGGCGTCGTGGGGCCGGGCCTGTCGCCCCATGCCGGCACGCCGGTCTCCACCGACTACATCGCCGCACCGCCACAAGCGAGCGTCGGGCCCGGGGGGATCCCCCGCCCCTGGCTCTACGCGTTCATCGCCGTCGCCGGTGTGATCGTCGCGCTCGTGGGCGCCACGGTGACCGCCCTGGTCCTCCGGGACGATACCGAGGGCGGAGGGGATCACGCCGCGTTCAACGAAGGCATGGAGGCGCTGTCGGCGCAGCGATGGGATGACGCGGAGGCTGCGTTCCAGCGGCACCTGCAGACGCATCCCAACGACGAGAACACCCTGCAGCAGCTGGCGCGGCTCGGTCAGATCCAGCGGGATCGCGAGGCGATCGCCCGCGCCGAGGCCGCGCTGGACGCCGATCCTCCCGACGGGCAGGCGGCGTATCAGCTCCTGTCGTCGATCGACGAGGAGAGCCCGCTCTACGCCACCACCGTATTGCCGTTGAAGTCGCGGGCGACCGAGGCGCGCGTCGCGACGCTTCGGGACGAAGGCGTGGAAGCCGCCGAGAGCGGCGACGAGGACGCGGCGAGGCAGCGGCTCGAGTACATCCGCGAGCTGGACGCCGAGGGATCGGGGGAAGCGATCCAGGCCATTCAGCGAGCGCTCGGGGGAGAGCAGGTGGCCCACGCCGGGTCCACCGCCATGCGGCACAACACGCCGACGGGCTCGCGGCGTCGTGGGTCCCGATCCTCCTCGTCTTCGTCGTCTTCGTCTTCGTCGTCTTCGTCGTCTTCCTCGTCTTCCTCGTCCTCGTCCAGCGCGATGCGCCGCGGGAGCAGCTCGGGCGGTGATCCTCGCCAGCGCGCGCAGCGCGAGGTCGTGGCGATCTACGTCCGCAGCGATTTCGACCGCGCGGCGAGCCGTGCCCGCGCCCTGGCCAACGAGATGGAGAGCAACGCCGACCACCGCGCCCTCAACGACCTGGCCGAGCGCATCAACCAGTTCAAGCGCGAGTACGCGGCGGCCCAGCGACGCGACGCCAACGCGAGCCAGCTGCGGCGGGCGATCCGGCTCGACGACGGGATCAGCGGGGGCCATTTCGCCGACCCGCTGCGTGCGCGTCTCGTCGACGCGTCACTGTCGAGTGCGCGCAGCCTGCTCGGACGCAACGACTACCAGCGCGGGTGCCGTGCGGTGCGCGACGCCCTGCGCGCCGACTCCAGCAACCGCGCGGCGCTGGACCTCTCGCGTCAGTGCTCGCGGCGCGCGGCGCAGATGCTCTCCGAAGCGCGATCCAAGGAGCGCACCCGCCCGCAGGAGGCCCTCAGCCTCTACCGTCAGATCACCAACATCGTCCCCCAGGAAGACCCGTCCTACCGAGCGGCCTACACGGGCAAGAACCGCCTGGCGGCGCAGCTCCGCGACGAAGACGAGTAGCGCGCGCCGAGCTCAGTCGCGCGAGCCCATGATCTCTTTGATCTTGTCGTCGAGATCGCCGAAGTCGAAGGGCTTGTCGAGGTAGGCGTCCGCGCCGTAGAGGGGCGAGGTCATCTCGTTGAGGCGCTCGCCGATGCCGGTGAGCATGAGCACGGCCGTCTTCTCGAGGGTCGCGTCTTCGCGGATGGCGCGGCAGACTTCCCAGCCGCTCATCCCGGGCATCATCACGTCGAGGATCACCAGGTCCGGCTTTTCGGACTTGGCCTGGCTGAGGGCTTCCTCACCATCGGTGGCCTCGACGACGAGGACGTCGAGCTTGGCGAGATGGCGCTTGACGAGCGCGAGGATCTCCAAGTCGTCGTCAGCGATGAGGATCTTCCGCTTCTCCGCGGCCATTACCGTCTCCAAGCAAACGCCCTAGCTGGCGGTGGGGCCGAATCGTCGTCCCTGGACGCCGCTGATGTCAACGGATCTTTCCGAAGCGGTCGCGACAGCGCCGAATTGTTCAGATCGCGCCCACGTCTGCTTCGCCCATCCATCCCTCGCGGCCCCCGGACAGACGGACCTTCACCCACTCGCCGTCGCGGATCTGGATGTTCGCGCGCTCACCCTCGCGGGCTTCGGCGCGTCGCTCGGCCCGCCGGTCGGGCCCCTCGCGAAGGGCCGCGTCCTCGGTGAGCACGATCGCGGGCTGGCCGTCGTGAAGCGCGCCGGACTTGATCGCGAGCCCGAACGCCGAGAGCGAGAGGAGGACGCCGATCACCGGCGTCGCGATCCCCAGCGCCAGCCGCTTGTTCTCGCTCCGCGTCCGCCGGAACAGGAGCAGGAAGCCGAAGAAGAGGACGTCGAGGGCGAGCACCGTCCAGCCGATCGCGGAAAGCGAGAAGGGGCGCACCATCGCCTCGGTGAAGGGGGTGGTCTCGACGAGCGCTTCGCCGTCTCGCGCGGCCTGGCGCCGGCCGAGCGCTGCGCGCACCTCGGCGAGCCCCTGCTCCGCTTCCTCGTCTCCGGGCCGCAGCGAGAGCGAGTGCTCGAAGTAGCGGATGGCCTGCCCGTAGTGTCCCGCGCGCCCGTGTGCGACGGCGAGGTTGTAGGCGACGTCGGCGTCGTCCACGCCGGCAGCGACCAGTCGGTCGTAGGAGGCGATGGCGCGATCGAGATCACCGGCGAAGACCGCGGCGTTGCCTTGGTCGAAGACCTCACCCAGGTGCTGCGCCGAGGCGGGTGTGGCCGCCATCGCCACCGTGAAAGCGACGATCGCTCGCGCTCTCTGCATGCTCATCGAAGCTCCTCCGTCGTCGGCGAGAAGCGATCCATGCGCTCGAGCAGCGCACCGACGCGCTGGCTGCATCCCACCATCTCGTCGGAGGAAGAGCCCTCTGCGCTGTACTGCGCGAACTCCGTGCCCTCGAGCTCGTCGACGACCCTGCGCGAGAGATCCTCGTCCATGCCCCGCTCTCGCAGGTGCTTTTCGAGCTGGGTGTGCGTGTACCCGCCTACCGCCTCGCCGAGCCGTGCTTCGAGCACGTCCTTGATGACCTTGCGCACCTCGCCGTAGAAGGCGCGGGCGTCGCCCGACTGGGCGTGGCCCTCGGCGGTCGCCAGGCGCTTCTTCGCCGAGCGGACCGCCCGTTTCGGCGCGTCTCGTTCGCCCTTTTCGTCGAGGCGGCGACGCGCGAAGCCGAAGACCAGGGCGAGGATCCAGAGGAGAGGAGGCAGCGCGAAGAGCGCCCACATGAAGGGGGCGAGGTGCTCCTCGGGAGGGTTTCGGTCCAGCGCGCTGCGGGTCCTCACCGGGCCGAGCTCCGGGGCCCGCGCCTGCGGGCTCGTGGCCTCTTCCTCCTCGTCGTCGCTCTCGGAGGCGATGGCAGCGCCCGCCGCCGTGAGGGTGAGCTCCGGCGCGACGACCCGCGAGTAGGTCTCGGTCGTGGGGGAGAACGCGTCGAAGCCGAGAGGCGGCAATCGGTAGTCGCCCGGCTCCTCCGGCACGATCAACCAAGCGAAGGTCCGCGTGCCGCCGACCACGTCGTTGGTGGCGCCGATCTGATCGGTGACCTCGGGCTCGAGGATCCGAAGGCCTGGGGTCTCGGGGAGGCTCAGGTGGATGTCGCGGAGGTTGCCGGTGCCTTCGACACGCGCGGTCAGAGTCACGGCGTCGCCGGTGGCGGCCGAAGCCCGGTCGAGGCTCGCCTGGATTTCGTAGCTGCCCACGTAGACCTCGCCGGTGGGCCGGCCTGCTCGGGGCAGGGGCCGCACGTGGACGGCGATGGGCACGCCCTGGCGACGGATGGGACCCGAGCGGCGCGCGTTGAAGATGTCGAAGACGGATCCGGTTTCGAAAGAGACGTCCATCGCGCCGATCTCGAGATCACCCTCGCGGAGCGGGAACGCCGCGAAACGACGCAGGACGTAGACGTCGAACTGCCGGCCGCCGACCATCTGTCGCTGCGCCTCGAGGGTGCGGGCCGGGGGCAACAGATCGCGCACCCAGAACCCGTCGGCGTTGGGCTCGCGATGGATGATCGGAGAGGAACGGATCGCGCCGCGCACGTAGAGATAGACGGTCACCGTCACCTGCTGACCGACGTAGGGATCGGTCGGCGTGACGGTGGTGCGCAAGAACGCCGTCTCGTCGAAGGCCGCTCCGTCGAGCTGGCCGGAGGGTGGGGAGGGGAGCTGCTGGCCGAGGCCCGGGTCGGGGGGCACGGTGCCGTTGCCGGGCCCGACCGTCAGGGTGAGGGGATCGGAGCGGTAGGTTCGACCACCGGCCTGGATCGACGCGCTGTCGATGCGGACGTCCCCTTCGTTCAGCGGCAGCAGCGTCAAGTCGTAGACGATGGTGGAGCGCACCACCTGCGTCTGGTTGCCGAATCCGAAGGTGAACTGCATCGGGCGCGAGACGCGACGGCTGGTGACCCGGAACGCGGAGAGGTCGGGGAGCTGGATGTCGCTCGCCTGCGCGCCCGAGATGTCGGCGCGGATCTGCAGGTCGAAGGGCTGGCCCACGGCGACGTTGGTCGTGCTCGCCGTCATGCGGATGTCGACGGAGACCTGCTGCGCCGACGCCACGTTTGGCGCGAGCGCCGACACGAGCAGGCAGAGGGCGAGGATGTGCTCCGAGAGGCGCATCGATCTCCGAGGCCTCACCAGTCCATCGTGACGCGGCGGTTCTCTCGACGACCGCGGGCCCGCGCGCGGTGGCGTTCGAGGCTCTCTTCGCTGTCGCGGAGCGCGTCGAGGACACGGCTCACGTCGCGCGGCAGCTCCTGGCCGCTGCCCTCGTCCTCGTGCTGATCGGCGCCGCTCTGCCCTTCTTGCTGTTGCGGCTGCTGGTCGGGCTGATCGGGCGGGCTTTCGTTCGACTGATCCTGCTGATCCTGGGACTCGCTGCCGTCGTCCTGGTTCTGCTGGTCTTGCTGCTGATCCTGCTGGTCCTGCTGGTCTTGCTGGTCCTGCTGGTCTTGCTGGTCCTGCTGGTCTTGCTGGTCCTGCTGGTCTGCTGCTGGTCCTGCTGTCCTGCTGGTCCTGCTGGTCCTGCTGGTCCTGCTGGTCCTGCTGGTCCTGCTCCTCTTGCTCCTGCTGCTCCTGCTGCTCCTGCTCTTCGCGGATGCGGCGCAGGGCGAGCTCGAGGTTCCAGGCCGCCTCGCGATTGCCGGGGCGCGCGCGCAGCGAGCGGCGGAAGGCGTCGGCCGCCTCACGGAACTGGCCCTGGGCCTGCTGGTGATCCTCTTCGTTCGCCGCCGCGTCACCCTGGCGATAGAAGGCGAGGCCGAGGTCGTAATAGGCGTCGGCGCGCAGATCCGCGTTCCTGCCGCCGGGCTCGGTCGCCCTCAGGAGCGCTTCGCGCGACTCGTCGAGGCGCCCCTCTTCGAGCAGGGCGAGGCCGCGGTTGAGCTGCACGCCGGGCTCCTCGGGGAGCTCGCGCGCGGCGCGATCGTACGCCGCGAGCGCGCCCTGATGATCGCCCTCGCGCATCGCGCGGTTGCCGTCTTCGACGTTGCGGTTCTTCGACAGGAAGGGATCCCAGGCGCTCGCGGTCGTGGCCCACGCGAGCGGCACCGCGAGGCCGGCGAGGATCAGGACCAGATATCGTGCTCCCTTCATGACGTTTCGACGAGCGATCATGCCGCCTCCTTGGCGCGCGGGGGACGAGCGACGCCCAGCTTGCGTCGTCTGCGCCGTCCGATCCAGGCATCTGGCAACAAACTCTCGAGAAGCAGGAAGAAGAACGCGGGCAAGAGCACCAGGGCGTAGCGGTCTTCGTCCACCGTGACCCGCCGCGCTTCGCGCTCTTCCTGCTTCATCCGGCGCATCTCGCGACGGATCTGATCGATCCCGACCCCGCCCTGCGCCGCCCGGAAGTAGCGGCCTCCGGTGGTCTCGGCGATCTCCGTCAGCGCCTCCTCGTTCTCCGCCGTGAGCGCGGTGGTCACGGGGTTGCCGTCGTCGTCGCGAAGCCACCCGGTCCAGGTGCCGTCGGGCCCGTAGGTCGGGATGGGCTCGCCGGTGCGCGAGCCGAGGCCGACGACGTAGACGCGAATGCCTGCGTCCGCGAGCTCCTGTGCCGCGGCGAGCGGGTCGCCCTCGTGATCCTCGCCGTCGGTCATGAGGATCACGACGCGCGAGCGCGGCGCGAGGTCTTCGTCCTCCGCGCCGTGGTCGTGGTCGGCCCGCTCGAGGAGGCGCTTGGAGGCGACGAGCGCGCGCCCGATGGCGGTGCCCCCCACCGGCATGTCGTAGGGGCCGAGGTCGTCGAGGAACAGACCCACCGCCGAGTAGTCGACGGTCATGGGGAACTCCATCGTCTCGCCCGCGAAGGCGACGATCCCCACGCGGTCTCCATCGAGGTCCTCGATGAAGCGCGTGAGCTCCGCCTTGGCCCGTGTGATCCGGTCCGGGCGGATGTCGCGCGCCAGCATGCTCTTCGAGAAGTCGAGGGCGATCACCACGTCGACGCCGCGCTTCTGCAGCATGCGGGTGTGGCTCCCGTACTGCGGGCCCGCGAGGGCGAAGGTGATGAGCGCGAGGGTGATGACCAGCAGCACGCCGCGCACCGCGCGGAGCACGCCCGAGCGTCCGGCGATCAGCGAGCGATCGACGGCGGTCTGACCGAAGCGGGCCGACGCGCGCTGACGGAGGTGCCAGGCCGCGACGGTGAGCCCCGCGAAGGGACCGACCGCGGCGAGGAGCCACAAGAGATCCCGGTGGCGGAAGGAGAGCGCGGAGAGCGCTTCGAGGCTCCCCGAGAGCCACACGAGCGCGCCGGCGAGGAGGCCGCCGAGGGCAACAGACCCGAAGACGATCAGGACCCACGGCAAGGGGCCGGAGCGGAACTGGCTCATGGCCACCTCCGGAAGATGAGCGCGCCGGCGAAGAGCTCGACGGCGAGGAGCGCGAAGGCCGGCCAGAGGAACGCGGGGAAGAGCTCGCCGTAGACGCGGCCCAGATCCTCGAGCTCGCTCCGCTCGAGGGTGTCGAGGATGGCGTGGAAGCTCCGCTCGAGGCCCTGGCGATCGGCGACGTGGTAGTACTCGCCGCCCGTCTGCTCCGCCATGTGCTGAAGGAGCTCGGGGTTCACCGGGAAGTTGCCGACGTCGAAGATCGGGCGCCCGCCGAAGCCGGTGCCGCGCTGCACGCGCGCTTCATCCGTCTGGCCCATCAGGATGGTGAAGACCTTGACGTCCATCACCGACGCGAACTCCGCGGCCTGGTCCGGCGAGACGTTGCCGCTGTTCGAGTCGCCGTCAGTCAGCAGGATCACGACCTTGCTCTTGGCCTGGCTGTCGCGGAGCCGGTTCAGGGCGGTGGCGACCGCGTTGCCGATCGCGGTGCCGCGTCCGTCGATGAGCCCCAGCTCGAGCTGAGAGATCATCGTGCGAAGCGCTTCCTTGTCGGTGGTCAACGGCAGGAGCGTGTAAGCGTCGCGGCCGAAGATGACCGCGCCCATGCGGTCGTTGGGGCGCCGCTGGATGAAGCTGTCGACCACCTGTTGGGTGGCGGCGAAGCGGTTCGGCTGGATGTCCGCCGCCTGCATCGAGAGCGACGCGTCGAGGGTGAGCACGATGTCGATGCCCTCGAGCTCGGCGCGGTCGCGGGCGTGGATGCTCTGCGGGCCCATCAGCGCGATGGCCAGGAGCGCCACCGCCGTGACTCGCATCCCCACCGTGCTGTCCTTGGCCCAGATCCGGAATCCTTTTCGCCCGCGCGCGAGATCCGAGCCGCGGCTCACGAGCAGCCGGGGTGCAGCGTAGCGCTGCAGGTAGCCGCGGGAGACCAGGACCAGGAGCGCCGCCGGGATGAGAAGGCCGGCCCACGGCCGCTCGAAACGAAAGCTGTCGGGGCGGAGCGGGACCTCGTAGACCACGTCCACCGCCCACAGCACCAGGTAGGTGGTGGGCAGCGCGAAGAAGAGCGTCCAGGCGATGGGCGCCAGGAAGCGCAGGATCTTGTTGAGCGTCATTCGCTCTCCTCCGCTTCCTTCGGCGGGACGCCCGGCACGTCGGTGACCACCTCACCGCCCAGGCGCGCCGTCGTGGCTTTGACGATCCCCTCCGCCGCCTCGAGGAGGGCGATGCAGCGTTCGCGCTCGGGCGTGGCCTTGGCGAACTTCACCAGGTCGCAGTCGGAGAGGATCCCCGCCACCTGCTCGGCGGTGATGCCCTTCGGCTTCTTGCGCCGAATGAAGGCCACCGCTTCGTCGGTGGTGCTCTCGATCCCCTCGAAGCCGTAGCGCGCGCCGAGATAGACCCGGAGCGTGTCGCTGAGCGCGTCCACCCAGCGCGTGAGGCGCTTGGCCTCGGCGTCCTGGTCGACGCTCCCCCGCAGCGCGCCGAGCTCCTCCATCGCGACCTCCCAAGGGGGCCGGGGCGGCGGTGGAGGCGGCTCGGGCTTGTCGCGCCCCAGCCACCAGCGCGTGACGAAGAACATGATCAGCGCGAGAAGGAGCATCCCGAGGAGCCCGCCGCCGATCCACGCCAGCGTGTAGTCCTCTTCGATCACCTCCACCGGATCGGTCGGAGGCTTCGGCTGCGCGTCCGGCTCGTTGCCGAGCACCGATCCCACCGTGATGCTCACCGGCGCGGTCTCGGCGCTTCCCAGGGTTCCGTCCGAGGTGACGACGCGCAGGCGCACCGGCCCGACCTCGTGCTCGCCCGGCTCGAGCGCGAGGAGCTCGATGCGAAAGACGAAGGTGGACCCGTTCTGCTCAGCCGACGAGTCGAGCACCTCGAAGGGCGCGAGCTCCTGTCGCGGCACCGCCACGTCGTCGCCCTCGTGCGCCTCGGCGGTGATCACCAGCGTCACCAGATCGCCGGTCATGACGCCCGAGTCGGGCTCGACCGCGAGGGAGAGGGTGGGGGCGAGCTCGGGGGGGAGGAGGTCGGAGGCGGTGCCGCCTTCAGCCTCGTCCTCCGACGTGGCGCCGCTTCCCTCGTCCTCCGACGTGGCGCCGTTCCCCTCACCCGGCTCGCCCGTCTCGGTATCGGCGGACTGCGCCGATGCAGAAGCCGCGGCCAGGCACAGCACCAACGCCAGGACCCCCCCCCTCACCGGAAACCACCCAGGCGCCGCTGCCGCATGCGGAAGAGCTCGGCGATCGGACGCACGTAGTCCTCGCTGGTGCGCACCGTGACCGCGTCCATCTTCAGTCGTTTGAAGCGGCGCTCGCGCGCGGCGCGCTCCTTGGCGATGCGCTCGAAGTACCAACCACGGACGGTGGGGTCCGAGGTGTCTATCTCGATGAGCTCGCCGGTCTCGAGATCCTCGAGGAGCGCGAGGCCGACGTTGGGCAGCTCTTCCTCGCGAGGGTCGGTCACCTGGATCGGGATCAGGTCGTGTTTCGCCGACGCCACGCGCAGCGGCTTGTCGTAGTCGCCGGCGATGAAGTCGCTCACCAGGAACGCCACGCTCCGCCGCTTGGCGACCTTGCCGAGCATGTCGAGGGCGACGCCCAGATCGGTGCCCTCGCCCTCGGGGTGGGCGTTCAGGATCTCCGTGACCACGCGCATCACGTGCCCTTTGCCCTTCTTGGGCGGCACGTAGCGCTCCACGCGATCGGTGAAGAGGATGAGGCCCACGCGATCGTTGTTCTTGATCGCGCTGAAGGCCAAGAGCGCGCTGATCTCGGCGACCACCTCGATCTTGGGCCGCGCCACCGAGCCGAAGCGCTCGCTCGCGGACAGATCCACGAGGAGCATCACCGTCATCTCGCGCTCTTCGGTGAAGACCTTCACGTAGACGTCGTTCATCCGAGCGCTGACGTTCCAGTCGATGAAACGAACGTCGTCGCCGGGTTGATACTGGCGCACCTCGCTGAAAGCCATCCCGCGGCCCTTGAAGACGGAGTGGTAGCTGCCCGCGAGCTGATCGTTGGCGAGTCGAGAGGTGTGGATCTCGATCTTGCGCAGCTTCTTGATCAGCTCCCGCGGGATCATCTCGTTGCCCCTGACTCCCCTTCCGCTCGCGTTCTGTTCAGGGGACTTCGACCGCCTCGAAGATCCGCCGCACGATGTGCTCGCTGGTGATCTCCTCCGCCTCGGCCTCGTAGGTGCGGATGATGCGGTGCCGCAGGACGTCCGGGCCCACCGCCTTGATGTCCTCGGGGGTGACGTAGCCGCGGTGCTTGACGAAGGCGTGCGCGCGCGCGGCGACGTTGAGCGCGATGGAAGCGCGCGGGGATGCGCCGTGCGCCACCATGTCGCCGAGGTCCTTCAGACCCGCCTTCTCGCGGATGCCGCGTCGCGCCGACGATGTCGATGATGTAGTCCTTGATCTTCTCGTCGACGTAGACCTGCCCGACGATCCCGCGCGCCTCGAGCAGCTGCTCGGGTCGTCGCCTTCTGATCGACGGCCATCGGATCGTGGCCACCCTCCTTGGCCCCGTCGTCGACCCGGAGCGCGTAGTCCGCCATGCGCTCCATCACCGCCCGCTCTTCGTCGCGCGTCGGGTAGCCGACCCGCACGTGCATCATGAACCGGTCGACCTGCGCCTCGGGCAGAGGATAGGTGCCCTCCTGCTCGATCGGGTTCTGGGTCGCCATCACCATGAACGGGCGATCCAGCTTGTGCGTCGTGTCGCCGATGGTGACCTGCAGCTCCTGCATCGCCTCGAGGAGCGCGCTCTGCACCTTGGCCGGCGCCCGGTTGATCTCGTCGGCGAGGACCAGGTTGGCGAAGATCGGCCCCTTCTTGGCGCTGAACTGGCCGGACTGCTGGTTGTAGATGACCGTGCCCACCACGTCGGCCGGCAACAGGTCCGGCGTGAACTGAATCCGCGAGAACTTCGCGTGGACCGTGTTGGCGACCGTCTTGACAGTCAGGGTCTTGGCCAGACCTGGGACGCCTTCGAGCAGGACGTGGCCTCCGGTGAGCAATCCGATGAGGATGCGCTCCACCATCTGGTCCTGGCCGACGATGACTTTGCGTACCTCGTGAAGGATCGGGTCGATGAATGCGCTCTCGCGCTGAACCAGCTCGTTGATGGCTCGAACGTCGCTGTACATGGCATCTCCTGAGGGCCGGCGGCGCCGGGGGTGGCACGGCTAGCACGTGCCCCGCGGGGTCGGCAACACCGGCGGATCTCCTTCTATTTCAGGGGGCCCTCGGGCATAGTCCGGCTGCGGTGGTGGCCATCGATCGAACCCCTGGGCACCGCGCGCGCCTCGTGGGGGCCCTCGCGCTGAGCGGCTGCCTGCTCACCACGAGCGGCTGCGCCGCGGGCCTCCGCCGCTTCCCCGACGCCGAGATCGTGTGGATCGACGACGATCAGCGCCCCATCGCCCGGCCTCCTGCTTCGTTCTACTCCTCGTACAGCTGGGACGGCGCCGACAACTCGGTCTTCCGGCCGGCCTCCGAGCTCTTCCTCTTCGAGGCCGGGCGGCGCGCCATCAACGTCAACGCCCTCGACGAGGTCCCCGATTCGAGCTGGTACCAAAACCGCCTGTCGCGCACCGAATGGGACGCCGAGCGGGTGGCGCGCGGCCCCTGTCGCGACACCGACGACGAGCTGGACGGGCCCTGGACCATCGTCGGGGGAAAGCCGGACGGCGCGAACCCGGGCTTTCAGATCGAGGATGCGAACGGCGTCCGCTACCTGATGAAGACCGACGGAGACCTGCAGGCAGAGCGGCCAAGCGCGGCCGACGTCATCGGCTCGCTCATCTACTACTCCGCCGGCTACAACACGCCCTGTAACCGCGTCGTGGTCTTCGACCGCTCGATCCTCGAGCTGGGCGAAGGCGTGGAGATCGACCGGACCAACGGGAGCGTCGAGCCGCTCACCGAGGCGCACGTCACCCAGGTGCTCGACAAGGCGACGCGCCTCCCCGACGGACGCTACCGCGCGTCTGTCAGCCAGTTCATCGACGGGCGACCCATCAGCCCCTGGCGTTACCACGGCATTCGCGCCGGCGATCAGAACGACGCGGTGCCCCACGAGCACCGGCGCGATCTGCGCGCGATGTACGTGCTGTCGGCCTGGACCGATCACATCGACGCCCGTCAGGAGAACACCCTCGCCGCGTGGGTCGAGGTCGACGAGGAGAGCGGCGCAGGCTTCGTGCGTCACTACATGCTCGATTTCGGCGACTGCTTCGGGATCATCCACGGCTGGGACGACCTGACGAAGCGCTTCGGCCACAGCGGCTACTTCGACGTCGGTGACATCGTCGGCGATTGGGTGAGCCTGGGCCTCGTCGACCGCCCCTGGTACCACGCGGCCTACGGCCCGGCGGGCAAGACACTCGGCTACTACGACGTGCGGCGCTTCGTCCCGGACGAGTGGGTGCCGGGCTACGCCAACAACGCCTACGACCGGCTGCAGGAGGACGACGCGGCGTGGATGGCGCGCATCATCGCGCGCTTCCGCGACGCGCACGTGCGCGCGATGGTGGCGCGGGGCCGCTTCTCCGATCCGGTCGTGGAACGGGAGCTGGTGCGCATCCTGATCGGCCGGCGCGACCGCATCCTCGCCCGCTTTCTCACCAGGCTGTCGCCGCTCACCTGGCCACAGGTGCGCGAGGTCGCGGGTCGCGCGAGCCTCTGCGCCCAGGACCTCGCCGTCTACAGCGGCGTTCGTGACGCCGAGAGGCGCCGCTACGAGACCGCGGCGTGGGTCGGCGAGCGCCTGTCGCCGCTGAGCGTGGGCGACGCGAACCCCGGAGACGACGGCTGGGTCTGCGCTCCGCTCCCGGTGGTCTCGAGCGCGTCCCCGAACGCCCCCGAGTATCTGGTGATGGATCTGCGGGCGACCACCGGCGACGACGCCACGGGCCCCGCCCGCTTTCACTTCTACGTCCGCGGCGCCCACGACTACCGCCTGGTCGGCCTCGAGCGCCCCGAGGACGCGGAGCCCCCCTCGCCATGAGAGCGCTGATCCTGGTCGCGGTGCTCCTCGCCGCGCCGGTGGCGCGAGCGCAGGTGGACGAACCCCTCGACGGCGAAGGGCCACGGCCACAGACCCCACGTGAGGGGTCACCGCCGGCCGCGTCCACGTCTGCTCCAGACGATCCAGCCAACGCTGACGACGTGGAGCCTCAGTACTCCGAGCCCCTCCTCACCTCGCGCCGCGCCATCCCCTCCTACGACGGGCGCGCGCCGGCGCCGACGACCTTCGGCCAGAAGCTGCTCTGGATCCCTCGCGTCCTCTTCTTCCCCGTCTACGTCGCCTGGGAGTACCTGCTGCGGGTGCCGCTCGCGGCGGCAGTGCCGGCGCTCGAAAAAGCGAACGTCGTGCAGCTCCTCTTCGACTTCTTCACCTGGGAGGATCGCAAGGCGGGCCTCGTGCCGACCTTCTTCTTCAACTTCGGCTTCCTCCCGAGCGCCGGCGTCTACTTCTTCTGGAACGACTTCCTCACCGAGGGAAACCATCTCCGTGTCTGGGGCGGCTTCTGGGGCACCCAGTATCTGCACGCTGCCGTGAGCGATCGCGTCGACGTCGGCGCGCGCTCCGAGATCGAGGTCAACTTCGACTACCTGCGGAGGCCGGATCAGGTCTACGGAGGCGAAGGCTACGACGTCCGCGTCGGCACCATGCGCAGCCGCTACAAGCTGGACCTGTGGCAGGCGCATCTGCGCTTTCAGCACCGGTTCTGGCGCGAGAGCATGCTCCGCCTCGCCGTCGGCCTTCAGCACTACCGCTTTTCAGACACCACCTGGGGCGACGAGCCCAGCGTGCCCGAGGCCGTGGACCAGGGCCTCTTCTCCACGCCGGCGGCTTTCGTGGACGGCTACACCAAGGTCTACCAGTCGATGCGCCTCGCCATCGACAACCGCCGGCCGCGCCCCGCATCGGCCACCGGCGTGCGCCTGCAGGTCTACGGCGAGCTCGGCTACGACGTCGAGCACCTCGTTTCGCGTCGCTGGTTCCGCTACGGCGCCACCGGGGGGGCGTGGTTCGACTTCGGCAGCCAACGAAGGCTCGGGCTCGGCGGCGGCGCGCTCTTCGCCGACCCCGTGGGCGACGCGCCGCTGCCCTTCAACGAGCTGATCCGGATCGAAGACTTCCCCAACCTGATCACCGGTTACTACCAGGGCGACCTTCGCGGGCGGAGCGCGGCGGGCCTCTCCCTCGTCTATCGCTATCCGATCTGGGTCTGGCTCGAAGGGGTCGCGAATGTCGCCGTGGCCAACGTCTTCGGCGAGCACCTCGGGGACTTCGACGTGGACCGCCTGCGCCTCACCTGGGGGATGGGTATCAGCACCATCGCAGAGCGCGACACCAGCTTCACCCTGGAGATCGCCTTCGGCACCGACACCTTCGCGCAGGGAGCCCACGTCAGCTCCTTCCGTCTCTCGGTGGGCGCCAGCGAGCTCTGACCCCGGAGCGCGCTGTGTGGTAAACGGCCTTCATGGCCGATGAAAAGAGCATCGCGCTCTTCGAGCGCGCGAAGAAGGTCCTCCCTGGCGGCGTCAACTCCCCCGTCCGCGCCTTCGCGGCGGTGGGCGGCTCGCCGATCTTCATAAAGGCCGCCCATGGCGCCTACCTGGTGGGCGCCGACGGAAGGGAATACGTCGACTACGTCGGCTCCTGGGGCCCGATGCTCTTCGGCCACGCCCACCCGAAGGTGGTCGAGGCCGTGCAGAAGGCTGCCGCCAAGGGCACGAGCTACGGCGCGCCCACCGAAGGCGAGATCGAGATGGCCGAGCTCATCGCCGAGCTGGTCCCGTCGATGCAGATGAGCCGGCTGGTGTCGAGCGGCACCGAGGCGGTGATGGGCGCGCTCCGCGTGGCGCGCGGCTTCACCGGCCGCGACGTGGTCGTGAAGTGCATCGGCAACTACCACGGCGGCGCCGACTACCTCCTCGTCAAGGCGGGGAGCGGCCTCGCGACCTTCGGGGTCCCGGACAGCGGCGGCGTGCCCGCGGACATCGCCAAGAACACCGCGCTCGTCCCCTACAACGACGCCGACGCCGTCCGCGCCCTCTTCGAAGAGCGCGGCGACGAGATCGCCGCCGTGATCCTCGAGCCGGTCGCTGGCAACATGGGCACCGTCCCGCCCGAGCCCGGCTACCTCGAGGCGCTCCGCGAGATCACGCAGAAGAGCGGCGCCCTCCTCGTCTTCGACGAGGTCATGACCGGCTTCCGGGTGGCCCTCGGCGGCGCCCAGGCGCGCTTCGGGATCACGCCGGACCTCACCTGCCTCGGCAAGATCGTGGGTGGTGGGCTGCCGGTCGGCGCCTACGGGGGCCGCCGAGAGATCATGGAGCGCATCGCCCCCCTCGGTCCGGTCTATCAAGCCGGCACCCTCAGCGGAAACCCGCTGGCCGTCGCGGCCGGCAAGGCGACCCTCGAGCTCGCCCGCGAGCAGGGCGTCTACGAGAAGCTCGAAGCCATCGGCGCCGAGCTCCAGGAGATCGTCGAATCCGCCGCGAAGAAGGCCGGGGTGACGGTCACGGTCCAGCGGGTGGGCGCCATGCTCACCCCCTTCTTCCGCGACGGTGCGGTGAAGAGCTGGGATGACGCTGCCGCTTCGGACAAGGAGCGTTTCGGCCGATGGCACGCGGCGCTCATCGAGCAGGGCGTGCACTGGCCGCCCTCCCAGTTCGAGGCTGGCTTCCTCTCCACCGCGCACGATAGCGCCGCGTTGGGACACACGAAGAAGGCGATGGAGGCGGCCTTTGCCGCCTGTTAACCACTCGTAATCGAAACGCTTTTCCCCCGAAACGCTGGTCTTCGGGCGTCCTTGACCCCACCAGGGGGGCGTGCTACCTAGCGCGCGCGCTCGGAAAGGGCGTTTCGCACGGGGTGCTTCCCCGGCAGTTTTTCAAAGTGGTTTCGAGGTCTTTGACGTGATGTGGGTTCTCAAGTCCGCGGACTCGGAGCAGCTCAAGATCGCTGGTCGCGTAGGCGCCATCGGGATCGAGCTGGGCCTGGCGCTCTGCGTCGGATACTTCGGGGGGCGCTGGCTGGATGGCCAGCTCGGCACGACCCCCTGGCTCGCCTGGGTCGGGGCCGCCATCGGCCTTGCCGCCGGGGGCAAGAGCCTCTATCAGCTCACCCGCAAGACACAGGCGGATCTCGAGGCTGGGGACGAGAGAGAGCGCCACTTCAACTGCAAGAAGCCGGACCAGAAATCCGCCGACTGAATCACCGATGGAAAAAGCACCGATCGACAGACTCACCCTGAACGTCGCCCTGGCGGGCGTCGTGCTCACGGTGTTGGTCTTCGCCATCGGCGGCCTGTCGCCGGCGGTCGGCGCCGCGGTGGGCGCGGTGGTCGCGGTGCTCAACTTCGTGGGCCTGAGGTGGCTCGTCATGCGGCTGGTTCACGGGCCGCAGAAGTCGCGCGGCTCCACTGCGGTGATGCTCGCCATGAAGATGGTGTTCATCCTCGCGATCATCTGGATCCTCCTGGCGAAGGTGGGGGTGCATCCGATCGGTTTCGCGGTCGGCTTCAGCGCGCTCTTCATCGGCTTCGCCATGGCTGGCAAGAACGTCCTCGAGGAGGAGCGCTGAGATGCCCCACGGTCACAGCTGGTTCGACGTCCTCCTCGGCACCTTCTACAAGAACGCCGAGACCGCCGCGCAGGCGCTGTCCGCGCCGGTGAACGAAGAGGGCGTGAGCTGGGTCGCCCACGAGCACATCAGCCTGCAGCACGTCTTCGCGGCGATCCTCGTGCTGATCCTCATCACGATCTTCGCGCTGGTGTCGAACGCGCGCGTCAAGAACACCAAGGACGCGATCGTCCCCGAGGACAGCCTGACGATCTCGAGCTTCGTCGAGCTCCTGGTCGAGGCCACCTACGGGCAGCTGCAGGAGATGATGGGCCCCAAGGCCGCGCGCTTCTTCCTGCCGCTCATCGGCACCTGCGCCTTCTTCATCCTCTTTTCGAACGCGCTCGGCCTGATCCCGGGCTTCCTGCCGCCCACCGACAAGCTCAACACCACGCTGGCCTGCGCCTCGGTCATCTTCTTCACCACGCACATCTTCGGGGTGAAGGAGCACGGCCTGCCCTACTTCAAGCACTTCCTCGGGCCCATCATCAAGTGGTACGCGCTGCCCCTGATGGCGCTGATGCTGGTGATCGAGATCATCAGCTCCCTGGTCAAGCCGGCCTCGCTGGCCATTCGTCTGATGGCGAACATGACCGCGGACCACATGGTCCTCACGATCTTCATCGGGCTCGTGCCGTTCTTCGTCCCGCTCCCGATGTACGTCCTCGGCTCGATCGTCGTCGTCGTTCAGACGCTGGTCTTCTGCCTTTTGTCATCGGTTTACATCTCGATGGCGATCGCCCACGAGGAACACTGAAACCCCCTTTTGCCGTAGCCGGCTGGCTCGGTCACCGAATGAGAAAGTTCTAGGAGGCTCTCGATGAAGAAGAAGATGCTCACCCTCGCCGCATTCCTCGCGCCCACGCTCGTCACCGCGACGGCTTTCGCGCAGGAGCCCGCCGCCGATCCCGGCGTGCGGATGTGGGCCTACATGGCGGCTGGTCTCGCCATCGGTCTGGCGGCTTTCGGCGGCTCCCTCGGCCAGGGCCGCGCCGCGGCGGCTGCCCTCGAGGGCATCGCCCGCAACCCCAACGCGTCCGGCAAGATCTTCACCCCGATGATCCTCGGCCTGGCGCTGATCGAGTCGCTGGTGATCTACGCACTGGTCGTCGCGATCATGCTCCTCGGGACCTGAGTCCAGAGACCTGAACCAGCCGGTAATTGCCGGGACGGAGGGAGACCTCCGTCCCGGTTTCGCTTTGGGGGAGCCTCATCTGGCGATCCGGCGCCCGCTGACCCATACTTTGTCCTGACGAGAGGTCAGAAGATGAGCGAAGAAGCCCAGCGGCCGGACGACGGAGAGAAGAGAGGACTGCCCATCTGGGTGCCGATCGGTTTCGTCTTCGTCCTCCTCGCCGGCGGCGTCGCCTTCCTCCTCTTCGGCTCGGACACTTCCGAGGTCTTCGTCTACTCCAAGCTCCTCGACGAGGTCATGGACCACCCCGACCAGCATCGGGGCCGCCAGCTCCGGGTCGAAGGCGAGCTCCGCCAGGGCTCCATCCGCTTCCGCGAAGACCCCTGCGAGTGGCGCTTCGTCCTCGAAAAGGGCGAGCAGGAGATGAGCGTCGCCTATCCCCAGTGCGTGGTCCCCGACTCCTTCCGAGACGGCATGGGCATCAGCGTCACCGTCCGCGGCGAGCTCCAAGACGACAACACCTTCCTGGCCAACGAGGTCGTGCCCCGTTGCCCCTCCAAGTACGAGATGCGGCAGCGGCAGGAGAACGGCGAGACCATGCCGCATTCTGCCGAGGCCCCCGGCGCGGCCGGCCCCACGACCTAGGCTGATCTTCCGAGGCGAAGGATCCGCTATCATCCGCCCCGGTGGATGAGACGGTACTTCTCGATGAGGAAGCGATCGGGCGGAGCCTGAGGCGCATCGCGTCCGAGATCGTCGAGCGCACGGGCGGCGCCGCGCGGCTCGCGCTCGTCGGCGTGCGTCGCGGCGGCGTGCCCATCGCGAAGCGCCTCGCCGCCGCCATCGAAGAAGCCGAGGGCGTGAAGGTGCCGGTCGGCACGGTGGACATCGCCCTCTACCGCGACGACGCGGCGACGGCGCTGCCCGACCCCAAGATCGGGCCGAGTGGAGATCGCTTTCGAGGTCGACCACCAGCACGTGGTGATCGTCGACGACGTGCTGCAGACGGGGCGCACCATCCGCGCGGCCATCGAGTGCCTCCTCGACTACGGCCGTCCCGAGCGAATCTGGCTCGCCGTGCTCTGTGATCGCGGGGGCCGCGAGCTGCCGATCGTCGCGGATTTCGTCGGGGTCACGGTGGACGCGACCGCGGGGAGCCAGGTCGGCGTCGAGCTCGACGAGGGCGGGCCGGATCGCGTCGTGATGCGAAAGAAGGGTGGGGCATGAAGCACCTCTTGGACGTCGATGATCTGAGCGCGGAGGAAGCCACCCGCATCCTCGATACGGCGGCCGCGTTCTTCGAGGTCGCGAAGCGACCGGTGAAGAAAGTCCCCACGCTTCGCGGCAAGACGGTCATCAACCTCTTCTACGAGAACTCCACCCGCACCCGCACCTCCTTCGAGCTCGCGGGCAAGCGCATGAGCGCCGACGTGATCAACATGAGCGTCGCCTCCTCGTCGGTGAAGAAGGGCGAGTCGCTCTACGACACGGTCAAGACCCTGGAGGCGATGCACCCCGACGTGGTGATCATGCGCCACAGCGCGTCGGGCGCGCCGCACTACGTGGCGAAGCGCGTCGGCTTCAGCGTGGTGAACGCGGGCGACGGCACCCACGCCCATCCCACCCAGGCGCTCCTCGACGCCTTCACCCTGCGACAGCACAAGGGTCGCATCGAAGGCTTGAAGATCGCCATCTGCGGCGACATCGCCCGTTCGCGCGTCGCGCGCTCGAACGCGCTGCTGTTGCGCATGCTGGGGGCGGAGGTTCGCTTCGTCGCGCCGCGCACCATGCTGCCGGCGGCGCCCGAGGCCTACGACGTCTCGGTGCACGACGACCTCGCCTCCGGCATCGAAGGCGTCGACGTGATCATGGCGCTGCGCATCCAGCACGAGCGCAAAGCCTCGAACCTCCTGCCTTCGGTGCGGGAGTACAGCCGCAAGTTCGGCATCGGTCCACGCGCCCTCGCCCTGGCCGCGAAGGACTGCTTGGTGATGCACCCGGGGCCCATGAACCGGGGGGTGGAGATCGACCCCATCGTGGCCGATTCGCCCCAGAGCCTGGTCCTGGCGCAGGTCGAGTCGGGGGTGGCCGTTCGGATGGCCCTGCTCTACCTCCTGGCGGGGGAAAGCGGCGAAGCCGCCTGAGCCAACCGGGTTGACGGGCTCGGGCAATTCTCCTGTAATTGAGGGGTGAAGTCGGAGCTCGTGGAAGCGCCACCGTTGTTGGCGGGGCGCTATCGCTACGTGCGGGAGCTGGGGCGCGGGGCCACCGGACGGGTGATCCTCGCCCGCGACACGCGGAGCGAGGACGCGCCCAGGGCGCTGAAGGTCGTGGCGCCCGAGGACGCGGGCCGCCTCACCTGGGAGCACGAGCTCCTCACCGGCATCGCGCATCCCAACGTCGCGCCGGTGCACGAGCTCCTCACGGTGGCCGAGGGAGCGCCGCCGCCCTTCCGTTTCGGCCCAGGCGCCACGGTCCTGGTCGAAGCCTTCGCGCCAGGCGCGCGTGCGAGCCGGGCCGTGGACGGCATCGCGGAGGAAGACCGTCCCCTCTGGGCGCTCGGCGTGGGCATCGCCATCGGGCGCGCGCTCGCGGCGATCCACCGCGTGGGGCTGGTGCACGGGGACATCAAGCCCGACAACGTGGTCGTCGGCGACAATCCCCTCGCCGCCATCGTGATCGACCTCGGCCTCGCGCGCCCACCCGGCACAGGGCCGACGGCGGCCGGCACGCCCGCCTTCCTCGCGCCCGAGGCCTGGCAGGGGCACCGATCCGCGGCGGTCGATCTCTACGCGCTGGGCGCGACGCTCCATCATCTCCTCGGCGGCAAGAGCCCGCTCACCGACACCCGCTCGGCGTCGGTGGCCGAGCTCTGGGCGCGCGCGACCGAGAGCCCGCGCGGCGCGTCGTCGCTGCCCGCGGCGGTTCCGGCTTCCCTCGGCCGCCTCGTCGATTCACTCCTCTCGCTCGAGCCCACCGAACGACCGTCGAGCGCGCGCGAGGTCGTCTCTCGTCTGGCGACCCTGAGGCGCGAGCTCGGCGGTGAGCCTCTCTCCAAGGACGCGCTCAGCGAGCTGGCCGCCGCCGCGACCGAGGTCGAGCGCGCGATGGCCACGACAGCGCTGCCCCTCGCCGGGCGCGAGGCAGAGCTCGCGGCGCTCGAAGAGGCGCTCTTGGGCGCGACGGGGGTGGTGGTGGTCGCCGGGCCGTCGGGGGCGGGCCGCACGCGCCTCGTTCACGAAGCGGTGCGGCGGCTGCAGAGGGGCCGCGCGGAGTCGAAGGCCACCGTCCCCACCTTCGCGACGTCGGTGGGCACCCTCGGCGGGGCGCCCTCGCACGACGCGGTGCTCCTGGTGGAGGACGCGGACGGCGTGAGCGTGGAGGAGGCGCGCGCGCTCGTTTCCGCGGCGGCCCTCGATGGTGTGACGCTTCACGTCGTCCTCGAACGCACGACGCCGATCGACGGCGAGAGCACAGTCAGCCTCGGCGCAGCAGAAGCGAAGACCATCGCCGCGCTCCTGCAGAGTGCGCTCGGGGTGAAGAGCCCCAGGACAGCGCTTGTCGACGCCGCCCTCGAAGCGAGCGGTGGCCTCGTCGGGCGGCTCTGCCGGCTCTTGGCCGCCATCCTCCTCGATGGCGGGGATCCCGCGCGTCCCGAGACGCTGCGCGCGTCTTCGTCGGAGGGACCGGCGGTGCTCCCGGCGCGCGGCCGCGCCGTGGCCGAGCACCTCGCGGTCGCCGGCGGGAGCCTCGAGCCTCGCGTGCTCACCACGCTCCTCGGCTCGGCCGCGGCGTCGGGCCTGTCGGCGCTCGCCGCCGAGGGTGCGGTGACCTTCGGGGCGGAAGGCGCGCCTCGGCTGCGCCGCGATCTCGTGGTCGCATTCCTGCGAACGCTCACCGAGGAGGAGAAGCGCGCGCGCGCCGATGCGCTCGCCGATCTGGTGACCACACAGGACGCGCGCGCATTCGTCCTCGCGGCGCGCGGTGAGCGCGCCCAGGCAGACGACGCGCTCTGCCTGGCGCTCGCTCAGCGCCGGGATCGCGGTGACGCAGAGGGCGCCATCGCCCTCGCCCGCCTCTCGGAAGCGGTCTTCGGCCAATCCTCCGCGCGGGTCGGGCGCGCACTCGCCGACGCCCTTCGCGCCCGCGGACGCTATCGCGAGGCCCTCGAGGTGCTCGACGCAGACGAGGATCTCGCGGCGATCACACTTCGCGCGGAGCTCTTGCGCCTCTCGGGGCGGCGCGAAGAGGCGGCCGAGACCGTGCCGCCGGCGATCACCTCGGACGATCCCTCGGTGCGCTTCGCGGCGCGCGCGACCGCTGCGCGGCTGATGCTCGACGGGGGTGAGGCGCGGGCCGCGCTGTCGAAGGCCACGGCGGGGGCGGCCGAGGCGACGGCGGAGGGTGACGCCGTGGGCGAGGGCAGACTCTGCGAAGTGGCCGCCCTCTGTGCGCTCTACGCCGGGGAGCCGGGGGAGGCGAGCGAGCTGGCCGAGCGGGCCATCGCCGCGGCTCGGCGGGGCCGCGCGCCCGCGATCGAGGCGCGCGCCCACGCCGTGGCCGCATCCATCGCCCTGAGCCGCGGCGAGATCCGTCGCGCCGCCGAACGATACGGGCGCGCCTTCGAGCTCGCCGAAGCCGCGGGCGAGCTGCATGGCGCGGCGGCGTATCTGTTGAACCTCGGCGTCACGCGACTCGATGCGGGCGACCTCGGTCAGGCGACCGACGCGCTCCGGGACGGGGCGCGCCGTCTGGCGCGCCTCGGTCGCGATCAGGATCTCTGTCGCGCGCTCTACAACCTCGGCTTGGCGGGGGTGCTCGCCGGAGACGACGACCTGGCCACAGTCGCGGTGAAGAGCGCGCGCGCGGCCTCGGCGCGCGCGGGGGATCGCTCGGCGGCTGCCTTCGCGGCGATCTTGGACGCGGAGATCGCGCTTCGCGGCGGCAAGCTCCAGCGCGCGCGGAGCGCAGCGAAGGAGGCCGCCTCCGGGGCCGAGAGCGCCACGCCTCGCGATCGCGCGGTGGTGAGCTCGCGCCGGGCGCAGATCCTCGCGGCGCTGGGCGACATGAGCGAAGCGCGCGCCTCGCTCGCGGAGGCGCGCGCGGCGGCGGCCGAGGACGGCTCGGAGCTCGGCCGCACCGAGCTCGCGGTGGCGGCGGCCCGGGTGGCCCTCGCCGAAGGCGACGCGGAGGCGGCGCTGTCCGCGGCGGCCGACGCGCGCACCAGCGCGGAGCGTTTCGGCAGCTACGAAGCCCGGCTTCGCGCGATCCTCTCCTCCGCCGACGCCGCCGATGCGGCCGCCGATCACGAGGGCGCCCGGCGTCACCTGTCGGCCGCGCGCGCCCTCCTCGACGCCGCGGCCAATACGCTGCCACCCGCCGCCCGTGCGCGCATGCGCACCGTCGCGGCGTATCAGCGCGCGTTCGCGGCCGTGCCGCGCTCCGACGGTGAGCGCGCCGGCGACGAACGCTTTCGCCGCCTGGTCTTCTACGCGCGGAGGCTCACCGCGGAGCGCAGGGTCGCGCGCCTCTACGAAGAGATCCTCGACGCCGCCATCGATCTCTCCGGCGCCGAGCGCGGCTTCATCGTCGTTCGAAAAGACGACGGCGCGCTGCGGGTGCGGGTGGCGCGTGGGCTCGACCGCAAGACCATCGACGAGGACGCGCGACTCTTCTCGCGCTCCCTCGCCGCGCGCGCGATCGACTCGGGGGCGCCGATCTCCACCGTGGACGCGCTCCGCGACGAACGCCTCGACGGTGCCGCCAGCGTTCATGCGCTCGCCCTGCGCTCGGTCGTCGCCGTCCCCTTCAAGCGCGAGGGGGAGGTGCGCGGCGCCATCTACCTCGATGACCGGCTCCGCCCCGGAGCCTTCGGCCCGGAGGACGTGGCGCTCCTGTCGGACCTGGCCGACCTCTCCTCCATCGCCCTCGACGGGGCCGAGCGTCTGCGTCGCGAGCGCCGCTCCCGCCGGCGCCTCGAGGTGCGTGGCCTGCGCCTCGCGCATCGCGTCGAGGCGCAGGCGCGTCAGATCGAGAGCCTCAAACGCTCGGCTGGCGCGCCGGCGGAGGACCTCGGGATCGTGGGCCGGGGCGACGCCATGCACAAGGTCCTCTCCCTGGTCGAGCGCGTCGCTCCTTCGCACGTGCCCGTGATGGTCACAGGCGAGAGCGGTACCGGAAAAGAGCTCGTGGCGCGGGCGCTCCATCGGCTGAGCGAGCGCGCCGAGGGCCCTTTCGTGATCGAGAACGTGAGCGCCATTCCCGAGACGCTCCTCGAGAGCGAGCTCTTCGGTCACGAGCGCGGTGCATTCACCGGCGCAGACCGCGCGCGGATCGGCCTCTTCGAGGCGGCCGCAGGTGGCACGCTCTTCCTGGACGAGATTGGAGAGATGAGCCCCGCGCTTCAGGCCAAGCTCCTGCGCGCCGTTCAGGAGGGGGAGATCCGCCCGGTGGGATCGTCGCGCTCCCGCAAGGTGGACGTGCGCCTGGTCACCGCGACCCACCGCGATCTGCCCTCGTTGGTGTCACAGGGCGCGTTTCGTGAGGACCTCTTCTACCGTCTGGCGGTCGTCACCGTCGAGCTGCCGCCGCTGCGAGAGCGGCGTGAGGACATCCCGGCCCTCGTCGCGCACTTTCTCGAGCGACACGACCCCGACGGCGACGCGGAGATCGACGCGCGGGCGCTCTCTCTGCTTTCGGCCTTCGCCTGGCCGGGCAACGTCCGGCAGCTGGAAAACGAAATCCAGCGTGCGCTGGTGCTCTCTCGCGGGCGCATCCAGCCGGAGCATCTCTCACAGGCGGTGCGCGGTGACGCCGTCGACGAGGCGGTCGACGAGCTGGACCTCAAGGGCCAGGTCCGAGTGCTCGAGCGGCGCTTGATCGGCGACGCCCTCACCCGCTGTCAGGGAAACCAGACGAAGGCCGCCAAGCTCCTGGGCGTCTCGCGCTACGGCCTGCAGAAGATGCTCAAACGCCTCGACATCAAATGATGCGCGACGGCGTCATGTGCTAAGGAAGGGGCGATGGCGACCCGACAGAAGCGCGGCTTCCGCACGCCCCGCTGCGTCGCCTGCCGCATGCCGGAGCGCCTGTGCCTCTGCGCGCTGGTCCCGCGCGTGGACAACCGGGTCCCGGTGGTGGTGGTCGCCCACCCGCAGGAGCTCCAAAAGCCCACCAACACCGGGCGCTTCGTTCCGCGCTGCCTCGCGCGCGGCGCGCTCGTGTTGCGCACCGAGACGCCGGCGCCGCCGGCCGGGGCCGCGCTGCTCTTCCCCAGCGACGACGCGCGACCGCTCGATCCAGAGCGCGCGCCCTCAGCGCTCTACGTCCCGGACGGCACCTACCGCCAGGCTCGGCGCATCGCGGGTCGCGATCCGCTCCTCTCGGAGCTGCCGCGGGTATCGCTACCGGCCGGCGTCCGCGCGGTGGGCTACATGCGGCACGGCGCGCGGCCCGAGCAGCTCTCCACCCTCGAAGCCGTGGCGCGCGCCCTCGGGATCCTCGAAGGGCGAGCGCTCGAGGCGCCCCTTCTGGCTTTTGTCGAGGTGATGGTGAAGCGGACCTTGTGGGCACGGGGGCTCCTCAGCGCGGCGGAGGTTCCCGGCGGGATCCCGCCTCGTCCGGCGGAGACTGCGGATGCGCTAAGATTCACCTGATGGGTCTCCGCTGGACGACGGTCGCGCTCGTGCTGCTCTTTGGATGCAGCGTCGGCGATCTCGACCTGGCGAACCGAAGCTGTCCCTGCGTCGACGGTTGGGTCTGCGACGCGACCGATCACTGTGTGCCTGCGGGGGACGCGGCGGTTTCCGCCGATTCCGCTCCGCCCGACGCTTCCGCCGACGCTCCCGCCGACGCCCCCGCCGACGTCGCGCCCGCCGACACCGGCGGCATGTGCCTCGAGATGCCCGAAGTGTGCAACGGCGAAGACGACGACTGCGACACGGCGATCGACGAAGGGATCTGCGCGTCCGCCACCGTTTACACCTCCTGCGCCGCCGCGCTCACCGCGGGCGAGACGGCGGACGGCGTGTACCTCCTTCGGCCGGCGGACGGGGGCCCGGTCTACGAGATCCACTGCGACATGACCACCGACGAAGGGGGCTGGACGCTGGTGGGGAGCACCCGTGGCACGACCTTCGACGACGAGGCGAGCGACTACTACGGGGACCTCCGGACGCTGGAGCCGGCCATGGCGAACGAGGGCATCTGGTCGGGGCTGCGCGATCTGGCGACGAGCTTCGACGTGCGCTTCACTTGCCGCTCGGATCCCGGCGCGGCCGAGGATCCCTTCACTGTCGACCTCTCGTTCTACGACGTGATCTGGTACGGCGAGTGGACCAGCGGGGCCGACGCGGACAGCTGCTTCGAAGAAGGGGACGACGGCCTCAACGCCGATGACGGAATGCCTGCGCGGCGTGACAACATCGCCGACGTGTCCCTCCCCGAAGGCGACCCTTACACGGCGAACAGCGGGTTCCTCGAGGGCGAGGACGAGTGCGGCGACACCGGTGACTTCACGATCGACTTCGACGATCGCGGGATGGATTCGAATCAGTCCGACGGGACCGATTGGGGCGAGGACGACGCTCTGAAGAAGTGCGGCGTCAACGACCTGGCCGACGGGCAGTGGTTCGTCTTCGCGCGCGAGCGCTGACCATCAGCCGTAGGGCGGGATGTCGACGAGCCGGCCCGTGAAGCCGCCTTCGACGTAGCCCTCCGCCATCTGACGAAAGCCGAGCTTCGCCCGCGCTCGGCTCAGGTATTCGTAGTAGCCGAGGACCACGCGCGTCAGAAAGAGGAAGTCGCGTTGCGATGGGGGAGGGCTCCGGCGCGCGAGGAAGTGTGCGACGAGCGCGCGCCCCTCATCCACGTAGCTGTACTCGCCGAAGTCGTGGTCGCCCGTCTCGCCGATGCCGATCGAGCAGTAGTCGGCGAGGCGTCGGATGTCGTCGACCTCCGCTTCGTTTTCGGGGTCGTCCACCAGCTCGAGGGCCACCATCGACGCGATTAGACGCGCGTCGTCCCCCGCCATCTGCGCCAGCACCATCTCGGTGAAGTGCGTCATGAAGTGCTCCGAGAAGATCTTCACGCAGCCGTAGTCGAGCAGACCCAGGCGACCGTCTGTGAGGATGCGGTAGTTGCCGGGGTGCGGGTCGGCGTGCAGGACGCCGCCACGGAAGAGCTGGTGCCAGAACGCGTGGAGCAGCTGGGTGGCGGTTCGCTCGCGTATGCTCGCGTCCGAGTGCGTCAGGCCTGCGTCGAGCTCCTCGCCTTCGAGCCAGTCGTAGGTGATCACTCGGAGGCCCGAGTGGCTGTCGTGGACGCGTGGCACGACGATCATGGGATCGTCGACGAAGAGGCGCGCGATCAGCTTGGCGTTGTAGGCCTCGCGACAGTAGTCGGTCTCCTGCCGCAGGTGCTCCGCCATCTCTTCGGCCATCGGCGTGACGTCGAGGCAATCCTGACCCAGGGCGTCGGCGAGCAGCCGCTTGAGCACGCTGGCGCCGAGCTCGATGTTCCGAACGTCGCCTTCGACCGAGTCCTCCGCGCCCGGGTACTGCACCTTCACCGCGACCTCGGTGCCGTCGTGCAGGACGCCGCGATGTACCTGACCCAGGGACGCCGCGGCGACCGCCTCCTCGCCGAGCTCGCGGAAGAGCCGCTCCACCGGTGCCGAGAGATCCTCCTCGAGCACGCGCGCGATGGTCCTGAAGCTCATGGGCGGTGCGCTCTGTTGGAGGGTCACCAGCTCGTCTGACCAGGCGCCCGGAATGACCCGCGTGTGCGTGGAGAGGAGCTGCCCGACCTTCATCACCGGTCCGCGGAGCTCAGTCAGGGTGTCCACCGCCCGGCGGGCGTTGTCGGCGTGACGTTTCGACTCGGCCTCGGCCCGGCCACGTGCATCGCGAAAGACGTCGGCGATCCGCCCCCGCAGATAGCTGCTGCCGACCGAACCGCCGAGCCAGGCGGTCCGCAGCGTGCGCGACAATCGGCCGGGGAGCTTCTCCTTCGAGCGGTCGTCGCTCATCGCGCCGAAAACGCTGCTAGCGCGCGGTTCTCTTCGACGTCCTCGAAAAAGCGTCGCCGGAGCTCTTCGTCCGCGATCTGCGCCGCCAGCTCGTCCAGACGCTCGCGCCCGCGCTGCGCGACCTGGTCCGCTTCGTCGAGTCGGCCGCTCTCGCGCAGCGCTCGCGCGTGCGTCAGGAATACCTCCGCCTCCGCTTCCTCCAGCGCGCCGAGCTCGTCCCGCAGAGACAGGGCGCGGCCGGAGAGGGCGAGCGCCATGTCGATGTCGCCGCGCGCCAGCCACGCATCCGCGGCCGCGGTGAGCGCGGTCGCTGCGAGCGCCGGCACTTCGGCGCGCCGCGCCTCGTCCGCGGCCTGCTCGGCCTCGCGCGCCGACTCCTCGGCGCGCCCCATCGACAGGAGCGCCCGCGCCCGATACACGCGCACCGCGATCCCCAGGTAACGCTGTCCCACCTCGGCCGCGAGCGCGTCGGCGTGGTCGAGGGCGTCCAGCGCTTCGTCCTGACGCCCGAGGCGGATGAGAGCGTAACCCAGGTTTGCCATCGCGAAGGCTTCGGCGATCTTGTTGCCGACCCGGCGCGTCATGTCGAGCGCGGTCCGGAGCGCCTTTTCGGCGTCCTCGTAGGCGCCGAGCCGGTTGAAGGTGTCGGCGAGGTTGCTCTCTTCCTGCGCGGCGCGCCGGAGGTCTCCGACCTGGCGACAGAGCTCCACCGACCGCTGGAACGCGTCGAGGCGCGCGCCGAGATCGCCGCGCGCAGTGGCGATTCGTCCCTTCGACGCGGCGATGAGCGCGGCGGCTTCCTGCGAGAGCTCGCCCTCGATGTCGGCAGCGGCAGCGATCTCCTCTTCGGCGTCGTCGATGCGCCCCGCGTAGAGGCTCGCCCAGCTGAAACGCACCAGCGCCATCGCCAGCGCATCGGCGTCGCCGCTCTCACCGGCGGCGGCGATCGCTTCGCGGGCCACGACCAAACCCTTCTCGTGGGCGCCTGTGGCGGCGAGGTGGGCGACCCGGGCCGTGAGGGCACGGGCGCGCTGGCCGGCGTCTTCGGCGTGGGCGATGGCGGCCTCCACGGCGCGCGCCTGCTCCTCGCGCCGCCCCGCGAACTGCAGCGCGTCGGCTCGCGCCATGTAGAGCGCGAAACGCGCCTTCGGGGGTGCGCCGAGGCTGAGCGCCCTGTCGCTGCAGCGAATGACGCCGAGGGTGTCGCCACGCCGTGCGGCGGCGTGGGTGGCCAAGGTATAGCTCTCGGCCGCGGCTTCGGTCTCGGCGCCGAGCTCGTGATGATGGGCGATCACCTCCTGGTCTGCGTCGGGCGCAGCCTCGAGGAACTTCGCCGCGCGCTTGTGCAGCTCCTGGCTGGTGTGGCGTGCCAGCATCCGGTAGGCGACGTCGGCGACCAGCGCATTTCGGAAATGGTACTCGCCCGAGCCGCGGCCGCGTCCCCGCGAAGAGACGAGCCCGCGCCGCGCGAGGGCGACGAGGAGCGCGTCCGGATTGGGGACGCCGAGCGCAGCGAGGCCTTCCGAAGTGAACGAGGGCCCGAAGACCGAGGCGCGCTGGAGCAGGCGCTTCTCCTCCGTAGGCAGATGGTCGAGGCGGGACTGTACCGCTGCCTCGACGTTGAGGGGGATCGGCAGCTCCTCGAGGTCGGAGTCGAGCTGGCCCTTCTCGATCAGCTCGCGCACGATCTGTTCGACGAAGAAGGGATTGCCCCCGCTGCGGGCCGTCACCGTGCGCACCAGGCGCTCGCGCAGGGAGGTGCCCGCGATCGCGGTGGCGAGCTCCGCCACGCGGGCTTGAACCAGACCGCGCGGTTGGATGCGGATCACGTCGTGGGTCGCGAAGAGATCGGGATGCTCCTCCGCGAGCTCCGCACGCGCAGAGATCAAGAGCAGGAAGGTGTGCTCCTCCATCCGATCGAGGAGCTCTTCGAGGAAGTCCAAGGACTCGGAGTCCGCCCACTGAACGTCGTCGAGCACCAACGCCATCGGCCCCTTCGAGGCCAGCCCGATGAGCACGTCGCCCAGCGCCACCCGCACGCGATCCGACTGGAGCTGAGGGTCGCTGGCGCGGACGATCGACGTACGGCTCTTCGGCTCGTGTCCGAAGAGACGGCCGAGGGCGGCCGAGGCGTCCGCACCCCACACCGGATCGCCGAGGGCGTCGTTGCAGAACGCCTCCAGCATCGCGGGCCGGTCTCCGTCCTCTCCGTCGAAGGCCGCGCTCCTCAGCGCGCTCGCGACGAGGTGGAGGCTCGTCTCGCGACGGTGCGACTCGCCGGCGCCGAAGAGGACGCGCACCGGCTCGTCCTCCGAGAGGAGCTGGGCGACCAACTCCTGGCGCAGGCGGCTCTTGCCGATGCCGGGTGGCCCCGAGACCCACGCCACCACGGGCCGGCCTTCTTCGTGCATCATCGAAACCGCTGCGCGGAGCTGCGCCATCTCGGCGTTGCGCCCGAGGAGCGGCAAGAGATCGGCGGGGAGCGGCGGCTCCGAGACCGAGATGCGAGCGCCCTTCGGGATCTCGAAGAGCCCCGAGGTGATCTCGCGGAGCTCCACCCCGGCGAGGCTGCGCGCCGCGACCTCGTCCACCGCTACGCCGTCGCGGCGCGCGGCGCAGGCACGCTCGACCGCGCGAACGGCGTCTCCCGACACCGTTCCGCGCGCGCCGGTCGCGCGCCCCGAGGCGACCGCGACGTGGTCGGCGCACCCTCGCGCAGCGAGCGCGGCGCTCACCGCGCGTTTGGCCTCGTCGCCCTCCCACTGGCGGCCGCCGAAGACGCCGATCACCCGATGGCCCACCATCGGGATCACCTCGCCACCCCATTCGGCCACCGTGGCCGAGAGGGTCTTCACGTCGCGCACGCCCGAGGCGAGGAGCAAGGCCACCACGCGCTGCTCGTCGGCCGGGAGGCTGTGCCCGGCGGCCGGCCCCGGCACCCGCGTGGGACGCGCATCGAGGTCCACCTGAGCGAGCGCCGTAGCGAGCGCCCGCGCGCTGGGCCATCGGTCCTCGGGATCCTTCTTCAGACAGCGGTCGACGATCTCCGGGAGCCCGTCGGGCAGGCCTTCGGCACGCTCGGCCAACGGCTCGGGTTCCTCGAGGACCACCGCGAGGATGGTGGCTACCGAGGAGTCGCGGAGGAAAGGCGAGACGCCCGAGAGCGCCTGATAGAGGATGACCCCGAGCGCCCAGACGTCGGTGCGAGCGTCCACGTCGATGGCGCCCTTGGCCTGCTCGGGCGAGAGGTAGCCGGGCGTTCCGACGACCGAGCCCTCGCGGGTGAGCTGTTGGTCCGGCGTCGGCGTGAGCCAGCGCGCGATACCGAAGTCGAGCACCTTCGCCGGCCCGTCGTCGCAGAGGAAGACGTTGCCGGGCTTCAGGTCGCGGTGGACGATGCCCTGATCGTGCGCGGCGGCGAGGCCGGCGCAGACGTCGAGCCCGATGCGCACCGCTTCTCGCACCCGGATCGGCGCCTGCTCGAGGCGCTCGGTGAGCGGCTTGCCCTCGAGGAGCTCGAGCGCGATGTAGTCGTCGCCCGCCTCGGTCGAGCCCGCCTCGATCACCCGCACCACGTTGGGATGCTCGATTCGGATGTTGCCTTCGCGCACGAAGCGGCGGCGCATGTCGCGCGAAGCGAAGTGCGACGCCAGCACCTTGAGGGCCACGACCTGGTCCTCGCGTCGCGCGCGGTAGACGGTTCCGAAACCGCCCGAGCCGACGATCCCCTCTACCCGATACGGGCCGAAAGCTTCGGGGAGGGGCCGCGGGCGGCCCCCAGCGAGAGTGTTGGACTCCTCGTCGCTCACGGCCGCCGGCCGAACTCCCCCACCATCTCCACGTGGGAATCGGTGTAGCCCATCACGGGATTCACCGTCCCGAGCTCGACTCCCACCTCGAATCCCGTAGGGGGCGAGCGCCTCGGTGGTCTCGAAGGAGGGGATGGGGAGCGTCGGACCGCCCTCGTTCAACGACTGACTCGACATCCACCAGGCGAAGACCACCAGCCACTGGCCGACCTCTTGGCGCTCGGCCTCGGAGAGCGGGCGATCGGTGGTGAACGCCAGGTCGGTGACCGCGATGTCGTCGAAGCCGGGATGCTCGCTGCTGGCCGAATCGACGGTGGCGCGGACCGTCGCGCCCATGCGGACGGCGAGTCCGGCGAAAGGCCCCTCGCCGTCGAGGGAGAGCTCGACGCCACCCCAGCTCAGGTCGAGCTGCCCGTCGCCGACGCCGTGCGCGGTGGGGGGCATGGCCACGTTCAGATCGATCATGGCGGGACCGACGATCATGGCGGGGCCGACGATCATGGCGGGACCGACGATCATGGCGGGGCCGACGATCATGGCGGGGCCGACGATCATGGCGGGGCCGACGATCCCGTTCATGCCCCCCGCCGCGTAGTTGGCGTGGAGCACGAGGTTGGCCACCTTGTCGGTGACGAGGTTGCCGATGCCCTCGGCGGTGTCCGAGGCAGCCCAGACCGGGGTGGGCGTCATGGGCGCGCCGAGATCACCGGTGGGCGCGGAGACGCCGACGGGCTCGTGGCGCGTGCCGAGACCGAAGACGATGCCCGTCTCGAGCACGTCGACCGACACGTAGCGGGAAGCGAAGTCGAAGCTGGTGGTGGTCGAGCCGTTCAACGAAGGGATGTCGAAGGTGGCGCCGAGGGTGCGCACGTCGAAGGTCGCGAGCAGAGCGTCGAGGATGTAGACCACCTCGTTCATCAGGTAGCTCCCGATCGAGTCGCGCAGCGCCATACCGTCGTCGCGGGCGACCGAGCCGGCGATGGCCGTTTCGATGATGGAGGCGAGGGTGGGGTCGGTGTCGGGGAAGTCGGCTGTGACCGCGCCGACGACGACCTCGTTGACCATCATCGGACGGGCGACCAGGTCGCCGGTCGTGTCGTCGAGCTCCAACGTGACGTTCAGGTCGATGGTGACGTCGGCGATGGTGATCGTGCCGACCTCGTCCAGAGCGACGTCCGAATCGGAGCAGCTGGTGAGGTGGACGGGGATGTCGATCTCGGGGGCGGTTCCGCGAAACTGAATGTAGCCGTCGTGGGCGGTGACGGTGCTCGTCGCGACGCCCGTCGCGGTCACGCCGCCGCCCATCGCCGCGGGGATGTACTCCAGCTGAGTGGTCACGCAGTCCATCGTGAAAGGCACGACCGCGTCACAGCTGGATGGACAGGCCTTGATGTCGACGTCGGGTCGCGAGAGCTGCATGTCGAGGGCGCTCGCGAGCAGGCCTTCCGCCAGGACCGTGCGCAGCAGATCGTTGAGGCTGTCGAGGCCGTCGTCGGGGTCGCCGTCGTCGATGGCGGTCGGGGTCAGGCGGGTGGAGACGCTTCGGTCGAGCCAATCGCCGTCAGCGAGCCAGTCGTTCGAGACCAGGAAGCTGCACAGGCCGTAGCCGACCTGCCCGTAGGTGTCGGTCACCTCGATCGACACGTTGTTGACGCCCCAGGTGGGGGTCACGTCGCGGCTGGCGACGCCACTGGCGTCGGGGGTGACGGACTCGCCGCCGATGGTCACCGAGGCGATGCCGTTCGGTGCGTCGATCTGTGCGCTCACCGAAACGGCGGCGCTGGGGTCCTGCCCCATGAGCGCATCGATCGGGGCGATGCAACGGGCGCTGGGCTCGGTGCCGGGGGGCGCCATCGCGTCGGTCCCGGAATCCCCGCCGCCCGACCCGTCATCGCCACATCCCGAAGCGAGGGCGATGCACGCCACACCCATCGCGAGCCACTCTTGGAGCTTCATCACCCTGCCTCCGAGCCCCACGATACCACTCAATTCAGCGCAGCGAGGGCGGCCTCGTACACCCGCTTGAGGGCGACACCATGCGCCTCGGCCGCCGCTCTGCATGCCTCGAACTCGGGCGCGGCGTGGCGCGGTAGACCATCTCCCTCCGCGATCTTGATGGGGATCACGCCATAAGGCGTCTCCACCTCCTCGATGCGCCGCGGTCGTTCGATCCGTTCGCAGGCCCGAACGCGGACGCCGAGCGTACCCGTCTCCGCCATCAAGAGCCGGCCGAGCTCGTCGATCTGCGGCGAGCGCACGAGCACGCTGAGCATCGTGGCTGGCCGGCCCTTCTTCATTCCGATCGCGCTCGACCAGGCGTCGAGGGCGCCGGCGGCCAGGGCCCGGCTCAGCGCGTAGGCCATGGTCTCCGCCGAGACGTCGTCGACGTTGGTCTCGAGGAGCGCGAAGCCCGCGGAGCTGTCGGTCTCTGGCCGGCTCTCGGCAGATGGCGTGCCCAGCACGACCCGGAGGAGGTTCGGGCGATCGGGGAGATCCCGCGTGCCCGAGCCCCAGCCGATCCGCTTGGGGACCATGTCCGGCCATCGGGTGAAGCGGCTCGCCAGGGCCCCGACCAGACACGCGCCCGTGGGCGTGACCAGCTCGACGTCCAGCCCGGCGTCGGTGGTGGGGACGCCGCGAAGGCACAAGAGGGTGGCGGGCGCGGGGACCGGGAGAGGGCCGTGCTGCGCGATCACCCTCCCCCGCCCGAGGGGGAGGGGGGAGCAGACGATCTCGGCGCCGAGGTGGGCGAGCGCGGCGCTGACCGCCACGATGTCCACGATGGAGTCGACGGCGCCGACCTCGTGGAAGTGGACCTGCTCGAGCGGCATCGCGTGCACGGCGGCTTCGGCCTCCGCCAGACGACGGAACGCCGTCGATGCCGCCAGCTTGGTGCCTTCGGGGAGCTCGGCCTCGGCGAGCATCTCGCGGATCGCGGCGTAGCTCCGCTGTGGCTGACCTTCCTCGACCTCCACCACGAATCGCCGGGCGGCGATGCCGGAACGGGAGACGCGGGGCGTGGTGATCCGGTAGCCCTCGAGGGGAAGCGCGGCCAGCGCCGAGTCGACGACGCGCATGGGGACGCCGAGATCGAGGAGCGCGGCGACGAGCATGTCGCCGGCGAGCCCGCTCTGGGCGTCGAGGAAGAGGATGTGACCCGCGCCGGCGTTGGCCGAGAGGTCGCCGACGAGCGCCGCGTCGGGCAGCGGGCTCATCGCTGCAGGCCCGTGCCCATGCCCGTGCCCATGCCCGTGCCCGTGCCCGTCCTCGTGCTCCTCTCCGCTCATCCGGCGGAGCCTATGCCCTCCGGGTCGGCGTCGCCAGCGCTCCCTTTCCAAGCAGGCTCTCGTGCGTACATGGCCATCGACGGCAGCGGACCAAAACCGCTCCGCCGGAAACGTACCCGATGACATTCAACTGCATCGTGATGGGCGCGGCTGGTCGTGACTTTCACGACTTTCAAACCTTCCTCGTCGCCCACCCCACCTTCCGCGTCTGCTGCTTCACCGCCGATCAGATCCCCTTCATCGACGAGCGGAAGTTCCCCCGCGAGCTGGCGGGGTCCCACTACGACGACGACATCCCCATCCGTCACGAGCGTGAGCTCGCGGGCTTGATCCGCAAGTACGACGTCGACTTCGTGTTCCTGAGCTACAGCGACCTTCCGCACGAAGAGGTGATGCACAAGGCGAGCCTGGTGCAGGCAGCCGGCGCGTCCTTCGTCCTGTTGGGACCGAAGCACACGCAGCTGCGCGCGCACCGGCCGGTGGTCTCGGTCACCGCCGTTCGAACGGGGGCCGGCAAGAGCCCGATCACCCAGGCGCTTGCGGCGCACCTCCACGCCCGTTCGATGCGGGTGGGCGTCATCCGTCATCCCATGCCTTACGGCGATCTCCGCCGTCAGAGCGTGCAGCGCTTCGCGACCCTCGACGACCTCGATGCGGCGGAGTGCTCCATCGAGGAGCGGGAGGAGTACGAGCCCTACGTCGAGCGCGGGCTCACCATCTTCGCGGGCGTGGACTACGCCAAGATCCTCGAGGCGGCCGAAGCCGAGAGCGACGTGATCCTGTGGGACGGGGGAAACAACGACACCTGCTTCTTCCGCCCCGACCTCTCGATCGTGGTCGCTGACGCCCTGCGGCCCGGTCACGAGGTCGCCTACTACCCGGGCGAGACCGGTTTTCGCGCCGCCGACGTGGTGGTGATCAACAAGGTCGGCGGTGCCGCGAAGGGTGCGGTGGAGACGATTCGGCGAAACGCGCGTGCGCTCTGCCCGTCCGCCGAGATCGTGGTCTCGGACCTGCTGGTCGAGCTCGACCAACCGGCGCTCGTCGAAGGAAAGCGGGTCCTGGTGGTCGAGGACGGGCCCACGCTCACTCACGGGGGCATGAGCTACGGTGCCGGAACGGTCGCGGCGATGCGTCACGGCGCGAAGGAGCTCATCGATCCGCGGCCCCACGCCGTGGGTAGCATCGCGAGCACCTTCGCCGCCTATCCGCACATGCACCGCGTGCTGCCTGCGCTCGGCTACTCGGAATCGCAGCGTGAAGAGCTGCGCGAGACCATCGTCCGGTGCGCTCCCGACGCCGTGGTGGACGCGAGCCCGGCGAGCCTCGAGCGACTCTTCGAGGTTCCGTTCCCCATCGCGCGCGTGAGGTATCGCTTCGAGCAGCTCGAAGGGCCGAACCTCTTCGAGCTCGTGGAGCGGGCGTGCTAGCGGCCGCGGACGATCAGGCTGGCGGCATACGCGCCGCCGAAGCCGTTGTCGATGTTGACGACCGTCACGCCGCTGGCGCAGCTGTTGAGCATCGTCAAGAGCGGCGCGATGCCCTCGAAGCTCGCGCCGTACCCGATCGAGGTGGGCACCGCGACCACGGGTACGTCCACCAGCCCGCCGACCACGCTCGCCAGTGCGCCTTCCATCCCTGCGACCACGACCACCGCGCCTGCTTCGGCGAGGACGTCACGGCGCGCGAGCAGACGATGGATGCCGGCGACGCCCACGTCGGTGAGGCGTGTCACCTCGTTGCCCAAAGCCTCGGCGGTCACCGCCGCTTCGGCGGCGACCGGGAGATCGCTCGTCCCGGCCGTGACCACGCAGATGGGAAGCGTCGAGTTCTTGGGCGGCGGCTGCCTGGACACGAGACCGGTGCGCGAGAGCGCGTCGTACACGAATCCGTCGATGCGCGAGGTGAGCGCGCTGCCGACCTCGGCTTCGATGCGCGTCACCAGCACGGTCTGATCACGACCGGCGATCTCGGTGACGATGCCCGTGATCTGATCGACGGTCTTGCCCACGCCGAACACGACCTCGGGATAGCCGTTCCTGAGCGCGCGATGATGATCGATGGTCGCGTATCCCAGGTCGGCGAAGGGGAGGTCCTTGAGTGCGCGCATCGCTTCGTCGACGGTGGTCTCACCGGCTTCGACGCGCTCGAGAAGAATTTGCAGTGCCTTCGGATCCATCGGGTCGCGAGGGTTTAGCAGCTCGATCAGAAGTGGTCGAATCCGCCGAAATCGGCGTCGATCGGCGCTCCGTCCTCGCCTACGCACCGGACGCCGCTTCCTTCTTCGATCTCTCCGATCAGGGTGGCGATCTCGGTGACCGACTCTCCGAGCGGCGCGGTGAAGACGAGCTGGAAGTCTTCGCCCCCCGCGAGCGCGAGGCGCAGGGGATCGGCCGAGAGAGAAGCGGCGGCTTCGGAGAACCCGGGGAGGGTCGGGACCAGATCGGCGCGCAGCCGCGCACCGACCTTCGAGGCGGCACAGATGTGGCCGAGATCGGTGACGAGGCCGTCCGAGACGTCGGCGGCCGCGCTCGCGAGGCGGAGCAAGCGACGGCCGATCACGATCTGGGCGACGGGCCGGCGATAGGCGTCGATGAAATCAGCGAAGCGCGCGTCGTCCGCGTGGCCACCATCGAGCGCCACCACGCCGAGCCCCGCGCCACCCACGGTACCCGTGACGTAGATGCCGTCTCCGGGCTTGGCGCCCGCGCGCTCGAGGCGCGCGGCTTCCACCTCGCCGATCACCGTCGTGGTGATCGAGATCTCCGTCCCGCGCGAGAGGTTGCCACCGATCACCGGTGCGCCGACGTCGCGTGCGGCGCTCGCCGTCCCGCGCGCGAGCGACTCGAGCTCTTCGTCGGATACGTCTTTCGTCAGGACCCAGGAGCAGAGCGCTGCGCGCGGCATCGCCCCCATCGCTGCCAGATCGCTCGCCGCCGCGTGATAAGCGCGATGGCCGAGGTCGGACATCGAGAGCCAGCCGCGCCGGAAATGCACGCCCTCGACCTGCACGTCCACGCTCAGAACCTGCGAGCGACTCGACGGAGCGAGAACCGCGGCGTCGTCGCCGATGCCGAGAGAGATGTCGTCGCGGTCGTGCTGGAAGATCTCCGAAAGGCGTGCGACCCGGCGTTCCTCGTGGGAGGGGCTCATCTCAACCGTCGCGCTCCAGCTCGGGGATGATCACGAAGAAGGTGGTGCCCTCTCCGACCAGGCTCTCGACGCGGATCTCGCCGCCGTGGGCTTCGACCAATCGCTTGACGATCGACAGACCGAGCCCGGCGCCGCCGTGCTCGCGCGTCGAGCTTCCGTCGACCTGATAGAAAGCGTCGAAGATCCGTTCGAGCTCGTCCTGGGGGATGCCGACGCCGGTGTCGGCGATGGCGAACTCGACGGCGGCGCGCGGCGTGGCCATGAGCACCGCGCCCACGCCGCCGCCGCATCGTCGTCGAGCGCCGTCGCGCTCGCCTTGAGCGGTCACTTGGCCGCCCTTGTCGCGTGAACTTCACCGCGTTGTCGGCGAGGTTCTGAGAGCACCTGCTGGAGCCGGATCCGGTCGACCACGCAGCTCGGGGAGCTCGGCCGCGACGTCGACGTGAATGTCGACGCCCTTCTTCCTGGCTTGCGGCGCGAGGGTCGTAGCCACGGCTCCGACCAGCTCGCCGGCGTCGATGGGCTCGGCGATCGAGGGTCAGCTGTCCCTGCTCGAGCTTGCTCGACGTCGAGCAGGCTCGTGATCAGCGCAGCAGGTGATCGCCCTTGCTGCGGATCGTCTCGACGAACTCGCGCTGCTCCTCGTTGAGGTCGCCTGCGATGCCGCTCGCGAGCATCTCGGAGTAGCCGATGATCGACGTCAGAGGCGTGCGCAGCTCGTGGCTCACCGTCGCGAGGAAGTTCGACTTCAGCTGGTCGAGCTCCTTGAGCCGGTCGTAGGCCTCCTGGAGCTTGTCGGTCTTCTCCGCGAGCTCGCGGTAGCTCTCGCGCACGCTCGCGACGTGCATCTCGCTCGTGAGGTGCGCGCGGTGGCTGGAGAAGAGGATCAGATCGATGACGTGACGGAGGTGCGCGCCGAGGCGCATCGCCGTCTCTTCGCGCACGCGCGGCATGCGCCCGAGCGCGTTCTGCGCTTCGTCTTCGTCCAACCCCTCGTCGATCACCATCAAGCTGTGGGGCATCTCCTCGCAGCTCGGCGGGTAGATAGGGGCCGATGACGAAGCGGCCCACCGGACGCCCGTGGTAGTCGATCGGGACGACGCGATAGACCGCGCCGGTGAAGCACGGATGGACCACCGTATCGCCGTCGGGCGTGATCGACTTCACCGCGCCCACAGTCGCGCCACACGCCTTGCGTCCCTCACCGAAGGTGTTGACGTAGCGGCAGATCGCCTGCTCCTCGTGCACGTCGGCCAGCAGCGCGCCGCCGTGGGAGAAGACGCGGATCGAGATCCCGAAGAGATCGAAGAAGGAACGGCACACCTCGGTGAGCGCTTCGCGATCGATGACCTCTTCGAGGCCGCGCGATGTCGCCGAGCGTGATGCCGAGGTCGATGCCGCTCACGAGTCCACCCCGAGCTCGCGAGCCGAGATGCTGCGCATCTCGAGCAGCTTCCTGCGGATTGAGCCCGAACTTGTCCCTGAGATCGTGCTCCGACTCGAGCTGCGCCCAGGTGAGCTCCAGGAGCCCGACCAGCGTCTCGAGCACGCCGGCGCCGCGGAGCGCGATGGCCTTGAACACCGGCTCACGGCCGCGAGCCGCCAGCGCGTCGAGCTCCGCGTCGGTCCGGATGTTCGGGGAGGTCGCGCTTGTTGAACTGGATGACCAGCGGGATCGTGCGCCGGGTCGATGCCGTTGTCCTGAAGGTTCTGCCGCATGTTCAGGAACGCGGCCTGGTTCGCCTTGGTCTCGCTTCGCTGGGAGTCGGCGATGAAGGCGACGCCGTCGGCGCCCTGCAGGACCAGGCGGCGGGTGGCGTTGTGGATGACCTGGCCCGGAACCGTGAAGAGCTTGATGCGCACCTTGAGCCCGCTCTCCGAGTCGAAGCGTCAGGGGCAACAGATCGAAGAAGAGGGTGCGGTCGTCCCGCGTCTCGAGGGTCATCAAGCGACCCTTGGCTTCGTCGGAGCACGAGCTGGTGGATCGCCTGCAGGTTCGTGGTCTTCCCGCTCAGCGCCGGGCCGTAGTAGACGAGCTTGACTGTCAGCTCGCGGGCGGAGAAATCGACTTGCAAGGTCTCTCAGGCTTTCGGTCCGAGGGCGGCGGGGAGCCACCCGAGACCGCAACGAAGCCTACCGCACTGGGGCCTCGCGTTGGTTCGATTTCAAGGTCCCATGACCGCCAGGGTCGCGGTACCCACCAGCAGCACGAAGACCACCGCCGCCACCAGGAGCAGCGCGGTATTGCGCTTCGGCGGGGGAGGGGATTTCAGCACCTCGAGGGTCGCGAGCGCCTGGGCGAGAATCGCGTCGATCTGGCGTTCCGCTTCCGCGCGGCGGGCCTCTTCTTCGTCCGAATCGCGCACCGCGCGGTAGCGCCGCCCCGCCTCCGAGAGACCATCGAGGCTCTGGCAGAGGGCGATGAAGCGCTTGTGCGCCTTCGGGTCCTCCCATTCCTGCTGAAGCGCTTCCCACGCCTCGGCGATCGGAGTCGTCGCCATGGCCGATTCTAACGAATCGGACACGGCAGGGCGGATTCGCGATGGTGACGAGAGACCCCGGACGGGGAACGGCTGTTCTGGAGACAATAGACCCCATGTGTCTCGTTCTGCATTTGAACACCCCACAGGTCGTGGTAAGCCAGTGTAAGACGCCGGATTCTCGATCTTTTTCCGCACCTAGAAAGAAGTTGACACCCTCTGGCTGCTTTCCATAGGTTCGGCGCGTAGTGGTAAGGAGTGGGAACCAGTGCCAATTGCGGCCCCAGATGACCTCGACAGGTGGAGTGAACGAGGGTGTTCCGAGGACGTTACGAGCACGCGATCGACGGTAAGGGACGCACGTCCCTTCCGTCACGTTTCCGCGAAGTGCTCGCGGCCCTCGGCGACGAGGCGTCTGGTGATCACCACCGGGCTCGATCCCTGCCTCGTCGCCTATCCGATGGAGCGAGTGGCTCGCGCTTCGAGGAGCGCCTGCTCGCGCTGCCGCAGTTCGATCCGAGCGTCGCGATGATCCGGCGCATCTACGTGTCGGGCGCCATCGAGGTCGAGCTCGACAAGCTCGGCCGCATCCTGATCCCCAGAGCCTGCGCGACCACGCGGGCCTCGAGCGCGAAGCGCTGTGGGCCGGCATGGGCCGCACCTCGAGCTCTGGGCCAAGGAGCGCTTCGACGAGCTGCGCGCCGCCGTGCTCGACGATCCGACGCAGCGCGATGGAGATGGCGCGCCGCCTCGCGGAGCTCGGGCCTGTGACGGCGAGCTTCGCGCCACGCCGACGGTGCATGCTGCGCCGAGACGCTCGACTGCACTCGCGCCGCGCACCGGCGGCGTCTACGCGGACGCCACCCTCGGCGGCGGCGGGCACGCCGAGGCGATCCTCGAGCGAGCGCGCCGGACGGACGGCTCATCGGCATCGACCGCGACCCGAGCGCGCTCGCCGCGGCGCGCGCGCGGCTCGCGCGCTTCGGCGACCGAGCCACGCTTGGTGCACGGCGAGATTCGCCGACGTCGCGCGAGCTGCTCGCGCGAGGCGGGGCGTCCCGGGTGCGACGGGCTCGTCGCCGATCTCGGGGTCAGCTCACCCCAGCTGGACCAGGCCGACGCGCGGCTTTTCCTTCCGCGCCGGAGGGCCCCCTCGACATGCGCATGGATCCGACCCAGGGCGAGACGGCCCGCGAGCTCCTCGGCCGCCTGAACGAAGAGCGACCTCGCCGATCGTCCTCTACCAGCTCGGCGAGGAGCGGAAATCGCGGCCGCATCGCGCGCTCCATCAAGTCCGTGCCCGCGACGAGGCGACGCTCGAGACGACCAACGATCTCCGCAGCGCGCCGTCGTGCGCGCGCTGGGCCCGCAGCGCAGGGCGCATCGATCCGGCGACCCGGACCTTCCAGGCGCTGCGCATCGCGGTCAACGGCGAGCTCGGCCAGCTCGACGCGCTGCTCGACGACCTCGCCGACGTCCTCGAGGACGACGGGGTCGCGGTGATCATCTCCTTCCACTCGCTCGAGGACCGCATGGTGAAGCGGCGCCTTCCGCGACGACGCCCGCGCTCGAGCCCCTCACCAAGAAGCCGCGCATGGCCGGCGACGAAGAGCAGCGCGACAACCCGCGCTCGCGCAGCGCAAGCTCCGCGCCGCGCGTCGCGTGTCCCGCGGCGAGGTGGCGGCATGAAGGCGCGCTTCCTGATGCTCTGGAGCGTGCGGCGGTGCTCGCCGCGGCGGCCGCGTTCGTCGTCGCACCTCGCGCTGCGCTACGAGACGGTGCGCGCTCGGCTACGAGGTCGGGCGAGGCGCGGCGCGAGCAGCGTCGGCTGATCGAGCAGCGACGCCTGCTCGCGATCGAGGCGGCGACGCTCCGGCAGGCCGAGCGCATCGAGACGGTCGCGCGCGGGACGCCTCGACATGGACGTGCCCGAGCCCGAGCGGATCGTGCCGGTCGGACGCGAGCGCGCCGCGCCGCGCGGCGGGGAGGGTGCGATGAGGAACCTTCCGCCCCGAGCGCCGCGCGCTGGGTGCGGGTGCGCATCGGCGCTCCTCGGCGCTGGTCGCTCTCCGCCGGCGCCGGGCTCGTCCTGCGCCGCGCGTGGGAGCTCACCGATCGAGCGCGGCGCCGCACGCTCCGCGAGATGGCCGAGGAGCAGTACCTGCGGGACATCCGGCTCGCGCCGAAGCGCGGCACCATCTACGACCGCCACGGCGCCGAGCTCGCGGTGAGCGTCGACGTCGACAGCGTCTGCGCGAACCCCCGCGAGATGCCGCGCCGAGGGCATGGACCCGGCGATGGCCGCGCGACAGCTCGCCGCGGTGCTCGGCGATCGATCGCGAGCGCATCACCACGCGCCTGTCCTCCGACCGCTACTTCGTCTGGATCGAGCGGCGCGTCACGCCGCAGCAGGCGGACGCGGTGCGCGCCCTCGACATCCCCGGCGTGCACATGACCAGCGAGGCGCGGCGCTACTACCCGAACCGCGAGCTCGCCGCGCACCTCCTCGGCTTCGCCAACATCGACGGCGAGGGCATCGAGGGGCTGGAGCTCGCGTTCGAGGAGCACCTGCGCGGCTCGGTGCGCGCGGTGCCCGCCATCCGCGACCGCCGCGGCCGCGTCGTCTTCTCGCGAGCAGCTCCTCGACGACCGCGCGGCGCAGGGCGACGACATCTACCTGACCATCGACAAGACCATCCAGCACGTCGCCGAGCGCGAGCTCGCGCTCGCGGTGCGCACCTTCGAGGCGCGCGCGGGCAGCGTGGTGGTGATGGATCCGCGCACCGGCGAGATCCTCGCGATGGCGAACTACCCGACCTTCAACCCCAACGAACCGGGCGCGCTCCGGGGCCGGCGCATCGGCGCAACCGCGCGCATCACCGACGCTTCGAGCCGGGCTCGACGGTCAAGCCCTTCACCGTCGGCCGGCGCGCTCGCGACGGGGACCATCCGCCCCAACCAGATCATCGACTGCGAAGGCGGAGCGATGGAGGTCGCGCGAGTACACCATCCACGACTCGCACCATTTCGACGAGCTCACCCCGGCGCAGGTGCTGGCATTCTCGTCCAACATCGGCGCCGCGAAGATCGGCGCGACGCTCGGGCGACGCGGGCTCTTCCGCGCGCTTCCGGCGCTTCGGCTTCGGCGAGCCGACCGGCCTGCCGCTGCCCGGCGAGACCGGCGGCATCCTGCGCCACTACCGGCGCTGGTACGAGATGGACGCGGCCACCATCGCCTTCGGACAGGGCGATGAGCGTCACCAACGTCCAGCTGGCGACCGCGATGGCGCGCATCGCCAACGGTGGCGTGCTGATGCAGCCGGTGCTGGTGCGGCGCGTGGCCGACGGGGAAGGGGAGACCGTCGAAGAGACGCTGCCCTCCGCGCGGCGCCGCAGGTCATCCCGCGCGACACCGCGCGGCTCGTGGGCGACATGCTCACCGCGGTCACCGGCCCGGACGGCACCGGCTACGAGGCGGCCATCGACGGCTACCTGGTCGCCGGCAAGACCGGCACCGCGCAGAAGGCCGACTACGTCACCGGCGGCTACGCCGAGAACCGCTGGACCGCGTCCTTCGTGGGCTTCGTGCCCGCGGAGGATCCGCGGCTGGTCATCAGCGTGGTGATCGACGAGCCGGTGATCGTTCACTACGGGCGGTCAGGTCGCCGGGCCCGGTCTTCCGGCGCGTTGGCGAAGCGGCGCTTCGTCACCTGGGCGTGCCCGCGGCGACCGGTGGTGAAGCGCTCGCCGAGCACGCGGCAGAGCGGCGCCGCCGGGAGCGGGAAGCAGAGCGGGCGCTCGCCGAAGCGCGTCGCGCGGGCGGCGACGAGGCGGAGGCCGAAGAGAGCGAGCCCGGCCCGGCGATCACGCGAGCGCATGCCCGGCGAGGGCGAGACGCCGCGTGCCCGACGTGCCAGGGGCAGACCGCGCGCGCGGCGCTCGTGGCGATGCACGGAGCGGGGCTTCGCGGTCGATTCGCCGGCAGCGGATTGGTCGTCTCGCAGGTGCCCGGCGCCGGGCGAGGTGGTGCGTCGCGGCACGCAGCGTCCGGGTCGAGCTCGCGCCGCCGCGCTACGGGCGTGAGAGCGATCCGGTCGAAGTTCCGTCGGGCGAGCTCGCTTCGACGCTCCCGCAGGTGACGGGAGGCGGCGGATGAGCGCGCCCTCCCTCGGCCAGCTGGCGGCCGCGGGCTTCGGCCGGTTGATCGGCGACGCATCGGTGCGGTCCGACGGGCGTGCAGCACGACTCGCGCGCGCGTGACCGCAGGCGATCTCTTCGTCGCCGTCCCGGGGCAGAACGTGGACGGCGCGCGCTTCGTCGACGACGCGGTGGCGCCGCGGGGCGGTCGCGGTGCCGGCGGAGCGCGAGCTCGAGCTCGACGTGCCGCTGCTGGTGGTGGACGACGCGCGGCAGGCGCTCGGGCCGGTCGCCGAAGTGGTCTACGGCGATCCCACCGCGGAGCTCGCGCTGGTCGGCATCACCGGGCACCAACGGCAAGACCACCGACGCCTGGCTCATCGAGTCGGTGATCGCGGCGCGGCCGGCGGCAGGCCGGCGCTGCTCGGCACGGTCGCGACGCCGCGGCCCGGGTGTGCGACGAGGCGGCGTCCTTCACCACGCCCGAGGGCGACGACATCTGGCGCGCTTCGCGCGCCTGGTGGTCGACGCCGGCGCGACCCACCTGGTGATGGAGGTGTCGAGCCACGGGCTCGCGCTGCATCGCGTCGACGCCGTCGCGCTTCGAGGTCGCCGCCTTCACCAACCTCACCCAGGACCACCTCGACTTCCACGGCACCTTCGAGGCGTACGGCGCCGCCAAGGCGCGCCTCTTCACCGAGCTGTCGCCCGGCGCGAGCGTGGTCAACGTCGACGATGCCTTCGGCGCGCGAGCTCGCGGAGCGCCTCGGACGAGGCGTGCTCACCTGCTCCGCCTCCGGGCGACGAGACGCGTCGATACGCGTCCTCACGTTCTGCGATGGGCCGTGAGGGCATCGAAGCCACGGTGGCGACGCCCGCCGGCGAGCTCGTCGTGAAGAGCCCGCTCATCGGCGCGCACAACCTCGAGAACCTCGCTGGTCACGCTGGGCTGCGCCATCGCCCTCGAGCTCGACGCGGCGCGGGTGGTCAAAGCGCTTCGCGAGGCGAAGGGCGCGCCGGGGCGTCTCGAGCGGGTCGCCGATCCCCGCGACGTGGCGGTCCTCGTCGACTACGCCCACACGCCCGACGCGCTGTCGAGCGCCCTCGCTGCGCTCCGTCCCATCACGCCCGCGCGGCTGATCGTGGTCTTCGGCTGCGGCGGCGACCGCGATCGCGAAAAGCGCCCGCTCATGGGCCGGGTCGGCCGCGAGCAGCGCGGATCTCGCCATCGTCACCAGCGACAACCCGCGCACCGAGGACGGCCGAGAGCATCGTCGCGCAGATCCTCCCCGGCGTTCGCGAGGTCTACGACGCGCCCCTCGCACAGGACGCGCTGGGCGAGGCCGCCGAGGCTACGTCGTCCATCGTGGACCGCGCCCGCGCCATCGAGGTCGCCATCGCGGCGGCGCGCCCGGGCGACACGGTGCTCATCGCCGGCAAGGGGCACGAGGACTACCAGATCCTCGGCACCGAGAAGATCCACTTCGACGATCGCGAGCACGCGCGCGCGCCATCGCCGCGCGTCACGGGGGAGGGCTGAGATGGCCACCCCCATCCCCGAAAACCGCGCCGCTTTCACCGCCTCGGAGATCGCCGCGGCCACCGGGCGGAACGCTCAGCGGCGCCGACGCGCAGGTGCGCGGGCGTGGTCACCGACTCGCGGGCGGTGCGCCGGGCGCCTCTTCGTGGCCCTCCGCGGTGAGCGCTTCGACGGGCATCGCTTCGTCGCGCAGGCGGTGGAGGCGGGCGCCGGCGCGCTCGTGGTGGATCAGAGCGCCGAGGTCGCGGCGGAGGTCGCCGGCCATCGCTGTCGCCGACACCACGCGGGCGCTCGGGGATCTCGGCGTCGCTTCACCGCGCGCGTTGGGATGGGCCGGTGGTCGCGATCACCGGCTCGGCCGGCAAGACCACCACCAAGGAGCTCGTCGCGGTGGCCCTCGCCGAAGAGGGCACCCGCGTCCTCAAGACCCACGGCAACCTGAACAACCTCGTCGGCGTCCCGATGATGCTCTTCTGTCTCGACGAAGCGACCGACGTGGCCGTGATCGAGATCGGCACCAACGCCCCCGGCGAGATCGCGCGCCTGGGCGCGATCGGGCGACCGGACGTGGCCCTCATCACCCTCGTGGCGGCGGCGCACACCGAAGGGCTCGGCACCCTGGCCGACGTCGCCGTCGAGAAGGCCTCGCTCGTCGGTGCGCTGACGTCGGATGGCGTAGCGGTGCTGAACGCCGACGACGCCGAGTTGGCGAAGGCGGAGCTCGGCGGCCGGCGCGCGATCCGCTTCGGACGGAGCGGGAGCGCCGACGTACGCATCACGGGCGCGACCATCGACGCGTCCCTCGAGACCCACGTCACCTTCGAGGTGCGCGGCGCGGGCGAGGTCGAGCGCCCGTCTGTCGCTCCTCGGCGAGGCGGCGGCGCAGAACGCGGCCGCGGCGCTTGCGGTGGTGCTCGCTCGGGGCGGCGACGTCCACGCGGCGGCGAAGCGCCTCGAGGCGGTGCGACCCACCGAGGGGCGCCTGCTGTCCCGTGGCCGGCGGCGCCTTCCGGGTCATCGACGACAGCTACAACGCGAACCCCCGCTCGACGCACATGTCCCTCGACGTGGCCCGGGCCGCGGCAGACGCCCTCGGCGCCCGCATGGTCGCGGTGCTCGGCGACATGAAAGAGCTCGGCGCCGAGAGCGAGGCCGCCCACCGGGGAGTGGGCGTGCACGCAGCCCAGCGCGCGAGCGGCGGCGCCATCTTCGTCGGCCCCGAGATGAAGGCGGCCTACGACGCGGCGTGCGCCGAGGCCGGCGCCGAGGCCTTCGTACACGTCGCGGATGCCGGCGAGGCCGCGGCGCCCGCGCGGCGCCTCGCGCGTCCGGGCGACGTGATCCTGGTGAAGGGCTCGCGCTCCATGACCACCGAGCGCGTGGTGGCGGCGCTCGAAGCGGAGGACGCCTCGTGATCTACGAGCTCCTCTATCCGCTCAGCTCCCAGGACAGCTTCGGCTTCCTGAACGTCCTTCGCTACGTGCCGTTCCGCGTGGTGATGGCGATGCTCACCGCGCTCTTTCTGACCTTCGGTCTCTACCCCTGGTTCATCCGGCGCCTTCAGCGAAAGCAGATCGGCCAGGTGGTCCGCAAGGAGGGCCCCGAGTCGCACCTGTCGAAAGCGGGCACGCCCACCATGGGCGGCGCGCTGATCCTCTTGACGCGTCGGTCGTCTCCACCGTGCTTTGGGCCGACCCCAACAACGCCATGGTCTGGGTGGTGATGGCGATCACCGCGAGCTACGGCGCCATCGGCTACATCGACGACGCCGCCAAGATCCGCCGCAAGGACACCGGCGGCCTCGCCGGCCGCTACAAGCTCCTGCTCCAGTTCGCCGATCGCCGGCGGCCTCTGCTATCTGGCTCTTTCTACGGCGAGAGCGGGCTGCCCGCCGGACTGGCTCGAGCTCCGCGTACCGCCTCCACGTCCCCTTCGTCGCCTTCGACAAGCACCCCGTCTCGCTGCCGCCCTGGCTCTACGTGCTCTTCGGCGCCTTCGTGCATCGTCGGGCTTCTCGAACGCGGTGAACCTCACCGACGGGCTCGACGGGCTCGCCATCGGCCCGGTGATGATCAACGCGGGCACCTACGCGATCCTCGCCTACCTGGCGGGCGTCACCTTCTTCGGCCAGAGCGTCGCCCAGTACCTGCACATCCCGGCGATCGCGCAGCGCGCTCGGAGCTCGCCGTCTTCTGCGCGCGCGGTGATCGGCGCGGGCGTCGGCTTCCTCTGGTACAACACCTACCCCGCGCATGGTCTTCATGGGCGACGTCGGCTCCCTCGCGCTCGGCGGCGGCCTCGGCGCCCTCGCGGTGGTCACCAAGAACGAGCTGGTCTCCCTGATCCTCGGCGGCATCTTCGTGGTCGAGTCGGTGAGCGTCATCACCCAGGTCGCGGTCTTCAAGCTCACCGGCAAGCGCGTCTTCCTGATGGCGCCCATCCACCACCACTTCGAGAAGAAGGGCTGGCCCGAGCCGCGGGTCATCGTCCGCTTCTGGATCATCTCCATCATGCTGGCGCTCGTGGCCTGGCGCAGGTGAAGCTGCGATGAGCGCTGTCGATCTCAGCGGAAAGAAGGTGCTTGTCGTGGGCCTCGGCGTGAGCGGGCTGGCGCGCGGCGGCGCTCCTCGTGCGCGCGGGGGCGAAGGTGACTGTCAACGACGCGCCGCGACGAAGCTGCCCTCGGCGAGCGCGTGAAGGAAGCGTCGCGCCGCTCGGCGCAGAGCTGGCCCTCGGCGGTCACGACGAGGCGCTCTTCACCTCGGTGGACCGCATCGTGGTCTCGCCGGGCGTCCCGCCGCTCGCGGCGCTCGACGCCGCCGACGCGCGCGGGCATCCCCATCGCGAGCGAGGTCGAGCTGGCCTCGCTGGTTCATCGATCCACCGTGGTCGCCATCACCGGCACCAACGGCAAGAGCACCGTCACCACCCTGGTCGGCGAGATGTGCCGCCGCACCGGTCGGCCGACCTTCGTCGGCGGCAACCTCGGCGAGCCGCTCACCGACGTCGGTCGGCACCGAAGCGGCGGGCCCCGACGGGATCGTGGTGGTCGAGCTGTCGAGCTTCCAGCTCGAGCGCGTCGACCACTTCCGCGCCGCACGTCGCCGTGCTGCTCAACGTCACCGAGGACCACCTCGACCGCTACGACTCGCTTCGCCGACTACGCCGCGGCCAAGGGCCGCATCTTCGCCGGCCAGAAGCAGGGCGACGCCGCGGTCGTCCCCGCCGAGCGACGAGCTCTGCGCGCTCGCTGGCGCGCGCGCGGCGCGGCGCCGTGCACACCTTCGGCGCGCCGGACGGCGAGGTCCGCGTCGACGGACGGGGTCGTTCGAAACGGCGCCTCGGCGCTCTCGCGTGCCCCTCGCGCGGCTCCTGGCTTCGCGGACGAGCACAACTACGACAACGCCTGCGCGGCGGCCCTGGCCGCGCGGCTCGCCGGCGCCGTCGGCCGCGCACGTCGAAGAGGCGCTCCTGCGCGCTTCGCCGGGCCTGCCGCACCGCATGCAGCACGTCCGCGAGCTCGACGGGCGTGGACTACGTCGACGACTCCAAGGCGACCAACGTGGGCGCCGCCGTCGCCGCGCTCGACGGCCTCGCCGCGCCCGAGGGCCGCGTGGTGCTGATCGCGGGCGGCGTCGACAAGGGCGGCAGCTACGCGCCGCTGGTCGCGCGCATGAAAGGCCGGGCCGCGGCGGTGGTGCTCGTCGGCGAGGCGCGCGACATCGTGGATCGAAGGCCTTCGCCGGCGCGGGCCTCGCCCTGATGCGTGCGAGCCGACATGGACGACGCCGTGCGCCGCGGCGCGCGGAAGCTGGCCCAGCCCGGCGACGTGGTGCTCCTCGCGCCGGCCTGCTCGAGCTTCGACATGTTCAGCGGCTACGCGGAGCGCGGCGACGTCTTCGCCGAGAGCGTGCGCGAGCTCCCGGAGGTGACGGCATGAAGCGCAAGGGAGACGGTGAGGAGAAGAAGGTCGGCTTCGTGCGCCGCTCCTTCGGGAAGCTCTTCGATGAAGTCGGACGAAGCCCCGCGCCGCACGACCTCGAAGGCGCCGGAGACCAAGGCCGCGGTGGCCGCCCCGAAGTCGGGACCGGCCGACGCCATCCTCGCCGGGCTGGTGGTGGCCCTCGTCGCTTTCGGCGTGGTGATGGTCTACAGCGCGAGCGCGGTCTACGCGTCGCAGCGCTACGACGACGGCCAGCACTTCCTGATCCGCCAGGGCATCTTCGCTTCGGCGGGCCTCTTCATCGTCCTCGCGGGCGCGCGCATCGACTACCACCGCTACCGCGTCCTCACCTATCCGGCGCTGGCGGGCGCGATCGGCCTGCTCACCGTCACCGCCCTCGGCTTCGGCCGAAGCGCGGGCGGCGCCGCGCGCTGGATTCAGCTCGGCCCCATCAACATCCAGCCGGCGGAGACCGCGAAGCTCGCGCTGATCCTCTGGCTCGCCTATTCGCTGTCCAAGAAGCGCGGAGAAGATCCGCACCTTCTCCGTCGGCTTCCTCCCCCACGTGCTGGTGGCGGGCTTCCTGATGCTCCTCTGCCTCAAGCAGCCCGACTTCGGCAGCGCGGTGATGATCGGCCTGCTGACCTTCGTCCTGCTCTTCACCGCGGGCGCCAAGACCGGCTACCTCCTCGGCGCCGTCCTGCTCGCCGCGCCGGTGGCCTACGCGCTGGTCGCGACTTCGCCCTACCGCATGCGGCGCATCCAGGCGTTCCTGCAGCCCTTCGAGCACCGCTACGACGTCGGCTACCAGATCTCCGAGTCGCTCATGAGCTTCGGCTCGGGCGGCGCTCGACCGGCGTCGGCATCGGCGACAGCCGCCAGAAGCTCTTCTTCCTGCCCGAGGCGCACACCGACTTCATCAGCGCCATCATCGGCGAGGAGCTCGGCTTCATCGGCCTCGCCGCTGCTCGATCGTCGCCTTCGTCGATCTCGTCGTGCGCGGCTGCGCGCGGCCTTCGAGGCGGCGGACGACTACGGCACCTATCTGGCGGTGGGCATCACGATGTTCATCGGGCTGCAGGCCTTCACCAACCTCGCGGTGGCCATGGGGATGCTGCCGACCAAGGGGCTGGTGCTGCCCTTCATCAGCTACGGCGGCTCCTCGCTGCTCGTGAACTGCGCGGCGGTGGGGGTCCTGTTGAACGTCTCGCGCCCGCGGCCGCTGAGCCCCGAGGCGCAGCGGCGGCGGACGACGACGACGATTCGTCGAAGAAGAGAGCTTCACGTCCCGCGCGGGCGGGCAAGGGACGTAAGGGCGGACGCAAGAGGCCAGCGGTCGCTCTCGGAGGGACGGCATGATCGAACGAGTCCTCGTGGCGGGTGGAGGAACGGGGGGACATCTCTTCCCGGGGATCGCTGTCGTCGAAGAGCTTCGGCGTCGGCATCGCCGGGCGTCGAGGTGACCTTCGTGGGCACCGAGCAGCGGCATCGAGGCGCGGGTGATCCCGACAGATGGGTGAACGGCTCGAGCTCCTCGACGTCACGCCCCTCAAGGGTCGGAGCGCGGGTCGAGCTCATGCGGAGCCTCGCGCGCCTTCCCGGCGCCGCGGGCCAAGCCCTCGGGCTCGTTCGGCGTCATCGGCCGGACCTGGTGATCGGCGTCGGCGGCTACGCGTCGGGCCCGTGCTCCTCGCGGCGGCGGCGCCTCGGCGTGCCCGACGGCGATCCTCGAGCAGAACGCCCACGTCGGGCTCACCAACCGGATCCTCGTCGAAGGTCGTGGGCCGCGCCTACGTCAGCTTCGACGAGACGGCGCCCACCTTCCGCACGGACCGGGTGCGCGTGGTCGGCAACCCCGTCCGTCAGAGCTTCGTCGACGCCGCCCGTCGCGCCGCCGCCGATCCCGACGGCTTCGAGGCGCGCGCCCGCCGCGTCTTCGTCCTCGGGGGCTCGCAGGGTCGCGAGGCGCTGAACGCGACCGTGCCCGAAGCCCTCGCGCGCGCCGGCCTCGCCGAGCGCGGCCTGACGGTCCTGCACCAGGCCGGCACCGCCATGCGCGACGAGGTCGAGGCGCGCTACCAGGAGCTCGGCGTCGAAGCCGAGGTCGTCTCTTTCATCGACGACATGGCCGCGGCCTACGCGTCGGCGGCGCTGGTGATCTGTCGCGCCGGAGCCACCACCGTGGCCGAGCTCTGCGCCGTCGGCCGGCCGGCCATTCTGATCCCCTTCCCCCACGCCGCGGACGATCACCAGGGCAAGAACGCCGAGGCGCTCGCGCGGGCGGGCGCGGCCCTGTGCATCCGCGAGTCTCAGCTCAGCTCCGAGGGGCTCGGCGACGAGGTCGGTCGCCTCCTCGCCGACGAGGCGCGCCGGAGGTCCATGGCCGGCGCGGCTCGGGAGATGGGTCGCCCCGACGCCGCCGCCGGCATCGTGGACGATCTCTTCTCCTGGCTCGGCCGCCCCGAGCCGGGGCCCGAGGCCTCCCGCGACGAGGGCAGCGCCGAGGGCGGTGCCGGCAGCGGCTCCGGGGGGATGCGCCGCAGCAAGGCCTCGAGCCGGGTGCCCTACACCCCGCGTCCTTCGGTCGCCAAGGCCCGTCATTCGAGCCGCCCACCCACACAGAGGCCGGCCCTGATGGTGGGGTGGGGCGAGTGACTCTCAGAGCCGAGCCGAGGACCCCGTCACTCGACCTCCCGCCCGATCCAGGGCCGCCTGCGGCGTTGCGGCCCCTCGAAATGTCCCTGGACATTCCTTCGTTGCCGCGCCTGGCATCCACCCCCGCCTCGGACGGGATCTCCAAGTGCGGGGTCCTCGGCTCGACTCTTCGTCGTTTCGTCGCCGAATCCGGACGGAAGTGTTAGACGAGTAGCGTGTTCCGGGGACGGATCCGAACCATTCACTTCGTCGGCATCGGTGGTGTCGGCATGAGCGGCATCGCCGAGGTGCTCCTCGACCACGGCTTCGCCGTCACCGGCTCCGACATGAAGGAGAGCGACACCACTCGGCGCCTCTCGAAGAAGGGCGCCAAGATCGCGGTGGGTCACGCGGCCGAGAACGTCGCCGACGCCGATGTGGTGGTGGTCTCGACCGCGGTGCCCAGGGACAACCCCGAGGTCGTCCAGGCGAAGCTCGACAACGTGCCGGTGATCCCGCGGGCCGAGATGCTCGCCGAGCTGATGCGCCTCAAGGACGGGATCGCCATCGCCGGCTCTCACGGAAAGACGACGACGACTTCTCTCGTGGCCACCGTCCTGCGCGAGGCGGGGCTCGACCCGACGGTCATCATCGGCGGCAAGCTGAACGCCCTCGGGAGCGGCGCGGCGAGCGGCGCCGGCAACCTCCTGGTCGCCGAAGCGGACGAGTCCGACGGCTCCTTTTTGCACCTCACGCCTGCGATCGCGGTGATCACCAACATCGATCCGGAGCACCTCGATCACTACGGCGGCCTCGACGCGGTGAAGCAGGCCTTCGTGGAGTTCGCGAATCGCACCCCGTTCTACGGGCTGGTGGTCGCCTGCCTCGACCACCCGAACGTCCAGGACATCCTGCCCGACATCGAAAAGCGCATCGCGACCTACGGGCTGAGCGCACAGGCGGACTACCGCGCGAAGAACCCGCGCTTCGACGGGCTTAGCGCGAAGTTCGACGTGGTGCGCCGCGGTGAAGAGCTGGGCGAGTTCGAGGTGCGGATGCCCGGCATCCACAACGTGATGAACGCCCTCGCCACCATCGCGGTGGCGGACGAGCTGCGCGTCGACCACGACGAAGTGCGCAAGGCGCTCGCGGGTTTCACCGGCGTCGCCCGGCGCTTCACCATTCTCGGTGAGCACGACGGGGTCACCATCGTCGACGACTACGGGCACCATCCCGCCGAGGTGGTCGCCACCCTCGAGGCCGCTCAGCGCGCCTTCGCGCGGCGCCTGGTGGTGGCCTTCCAGCCGCATCGCTACACGCGCACCCACCACCTCTTCGAGGAGCTGACGCGGGCCTTCAACCGCGCCGACGTCCTGCTCCTCGCCGACGTCTACCCAGCGGGCGAAAAGCCCATCGAGGGCGCCGATTCGGCGCACCTGGCGGCCGCGATCCGCGCCCACGGCCATCACGACGTCACCCACGTCCCCGACCGCGCGACGCTGGCGGAGGCGATCCTCGCGAGGGCCGAGCCCGGCGACGTGGTGATCACCCTCGGGGCCGGCGACATCACCAGCACCGCCCCCGAGCTGGCGCAGCTCCTCGACGCGAGGGCGAAGGGCTGATGGGCGCTGCTCGGAAGCGGGCCTCGTCGCCGCCACGCCGCCGGTCGAACGCGCCCAAGAAGGGCAATCGGAAGTCGCGTCCCGACGCCGAGCGCGGCGTCGTCAGCGGCATGTTCCGCCGCCGCTCCCTGATCCCGCCCGAAAAAGAAAAGCCGACCCGCAACAGCAAACGGCCGAAGGCCCCAGCGCCCGTCCCCAGGCGCTCCTTGCGCGAGCGCGCGACCGCGACCCGGGAGCGCCTCGCCGCCTTCTGGGCGCGCACGCGCAAGAAGGTCCTGATGACCTTGCGGCTGTTGATGCTCTGCATCCTGGTCGCCGCGGTGCTCGCCGTGGGACGCCTGGTGGAGCGTCACGTTCGCACGAGCCCCGCCTTCGCGACGCAGCAGATCAGCGTGAGCGGAACCGAACGCCTGAGCCGCGAGGAAGTGCTCGAGGCGGCGTCCCTCGCCGTCGGCCAGAACGTCTTCGAGATCGGCCCGGAGGACGCGCAGGCGCGGCTGTTGCGCCATCCGTGGATCGCGAGCGCCGAGGTCTCGCGGCGTCTGCCCGGCTTCTTCGACGTCGTGATCCGCGAGCATCACGCCGCGCTTGTGATCACGCTCGCCGAGGCCGATGACGATCCCGCGAGCCTGTACCTGGTGAGCGAGGACGGGACCGTCTTCAAGCGTGTCGGTGACGGTGACCCCGTCGACCTTCCGGTGATCACCGGGATCGACCGTGGGCGCTTCATCCGCGACCGCGCTTTCCGTCAGAGCGTGCTCCTCGAGGTGGTGGCGCTCCTGCACGATTACCGCGGTGCTGGCCTCTGGCGGCGCATGCCCATCGGCGAGATCCACGTGGAGAGCGACGACGGATTGAGCCTCTATGTCGGGGAAGAGGCGCTGCACGTGCGCCTGGGACGCGGGCCTTTTCGGCAGAAGCTGCGCCGCCTGAGGCGCGTCCTCGACCAGGTCGAAGGGCAGGGCTCGAAGGCCGCCTACGTGTACCTCGACAACGTGCGTCGTCCGGACCGCGTCACGGTGCGACTCCGCGACTGAAAGCCGCGGCGCGCGCTGCTACAGTGCGCGCGACGTGGGCAAGTCGCTGTCATCTCTTCCGCCGCCGCCGCGGCCCGCGAGGCGCATCGCCGACCGCTACGAGCTGCTCGAGGTGGCCGGGCGCGGGGGAATGGCCGCGGTGTGGCGGGCGCGACATCACGGCCCGGGTCACTTCCGGCGGCACGTGGCGGTCAAGCAGATGCATTCCCACATCGCCCACGATCCGCTCTACCGGAGCCTCTTCGAAGAGGAGGCCCGCGTCGGCTCGATCCTGCAGGATCCGAACATCGCGCAGGTCTTCGACTTCGTCGAGGACGAGGGCGAGTACTACCTGGTCCTCGAGTGGGTGAACGGCATCGATCTCGCGACCTACATCCGCTACCTGAAGAAGAAGGAACAGGGCTTCGACTGGGAGCTGGTCGCCGCGATGGGCATCGGCATCCTGCGCGGGCTCGCGACGGCGCACGAACGCGTCACCGAGCAGGGCGTGACCGAGCCGATCGTTCATCGCGACATCTCGCCGCACAACATCCTGGTGAGCGACACCGGCCGCGCCAAGCTGATCGACTTCGGGCTCTCGCTCGCCCACGACCGCCACATCGAGGACACCGACCCCGGCATGGCCAAGGGCAAGCTCGCCTATCTGTCGCCCGAGGTGGTGCGCGGGGCGCGGCCGTCGCCGAAGACCGATCAGTTCGCGATGGGCAGCGTGATCTGGGAGACGCTGACCGGGAAGCGCGCCTTCGAGGGCGAGACCGATCTCGAGACCTACACCAAGCTGGCCAACGCCGAAGTGGAGCGCCTCGAGGAGCTCCGCCCCGACATCCCGGCGGAGCTGTGCGCCTTCGTCCACCGCGCCCTCGCCCTGCGTCCGGCGGAGCGCTTCGAAGACGCGCGCGAGATGGCCCGCGCGCTGGGGGAGGTGCTCAAGATCCACCAGTCGAGCGAGGACCTCTACGACCGCCTCGCCTGGGGCGTGCTCGCGGCGCGCGCCGAGCTCGGCATCGGCCAGCGCAGTCAGGATCCCGAGCTCGAAGACTCGGTGATCGAGCTCGAGTCGGGGCTGGTGGAGCTGCACCTCGAAAACGAGGACAAAGACGTGCTCGCCAGCTTCAAGAAGTGGATCCCGTCGTTTTTGCGCAAGGAGTGAGGTACGCGGTCAGCGCGACAAGAACACCCAGCCCAGCAGCGCCGCGAGCATCGCCATGCGCATCCAGAAGAACTGCGTCGGCTTCTTCTTCTTGAAGAGGTGCCAGCCCCAGGCGAGCGCGCCCATGGCGACGAAGAGCCCGAGCACGATGAGGCTCGCCTCGGCGATGTCGAGGTTCTTTCCGATGGCGCGGTTGACGCCGTCGTTCAGCGGCGTGCCGTAGAGGATGAAGAGGTGGGCGACGTAGATCACCAGCGTCTCCATCGCCATCACGCTCACCGTGCGGTGGATCCGCCCGGGCGGTCCGCGCCGCGCGACGACGTCGGCGAGGACGCAGAGGAGCGCCAGGAAGAGCAGGAGCACGCCCACGCGCCAGATGAAGAACCAGGGGTTGGTCTTCCAGAAGTTGTGCTCGCCGAAGATGCCGGGGTCGACGGCGGCGAGACCGAGCGCGGCGATCATGCACACGCCCGCGACGGCCACGAGGCGGCCCACCAACTGATCGCCATGATCCGCGTCGAAGGTCTTCTGGACGAAGTACGCCGCCACGACGCCAGCGCAGAGGAAGCCGCCCCAGGGAAAGATGGGGAAGGGCGAGCCGGTGGCGGAGTTCAGGTACGCCGCGAGGGCGGGATGGAGCGCACCGAAGTCGAGGCGGTGCACCCAGGGCGCGAGGAACACGATCGCGGCGCCGAACGCGCTGATGGCGGCGATGAAGACGCCGCGCTTCTTGATGGCCCACACCAGGAGCTCGGCCACCAGCAAGGTGATCCCGATCACCTGAAGCGCGTCCACCTTCAGGAAGTTCGTGAGCGCGCGCTCTCCCGCTCCGTCGAGCGCGGCGATCGAGAAGCTCGGCAGGTGGATCAGGTAGCCGAGGCCGATGATCATCAAGTAGCGCTCGATACGCCGAAGCAGCGGCTTGCCCCAATGCGCGTGGTCGTCCCAGCGCCGGAAGGTGGTCACGCCGAAGGCGAGGCCCGAGGCGAACATGAAGGTCGGCGCCGTGTAGCCGTGGACGTAGTTGTGCCAGCGGTACCAGCGTGCGTCGCGGATCGACTCCTCGACCACCACGTAGAAGGTGTGCCCCTGCACCATCAGCATCACCGCCGCGAAGCGGAAGAAGTCGAGCGCATCCCAGCGCTTCGCCGACGGCATCGCCGTCGCGTCCGCGGGCGTGCTGGTCCGCGCTCTCGTCAGCGTGGCGGCTTTGCCAGTGGCCATTCGGGACGGATGCTGGCCCGTTTTCGGGTCAGCGTCGAGTCGGTGGTGTGACCGAACGGTGACGACCGGGTCCGCTCAACGAGCCCCGCTCGATCCGCGAAGCGAGCGATGGCATCGACCGCCTGCTGGTGACGAACGCCGGCAGGAACCTCTGGCACCTCTGCTGGCGCCAGCTCGGCGGGGGTGAGGCCGAGCATTTCCGGCGTCACGAGCGGAGCTCTCTCGGGGCTGGACCGACGAGCCGACGTTCACTTTGGCCGCATAGGCAACGAGGAGGAGCAGCGCGAGCAATGCGCCACCGGCCGGCCAGCGATTCGACGGATCGCGTGATGTCGTTCGCATCAATCCAGTCCTACGACCCGCACTGGGAGGTTGCGGTTCTCCCGCGTGCCGTCACCGAGTTGGCCATTGTCATTCAGCCCCCAACACCAGACCTCGCGCCGGGATCGAATCGCACAAGTGTGGCCGTAGCCGGTCGCAATCCCAGTGGCGTCGTCGATTTCACCTGCTTCGACCGGAGCCTGAGCCAGCGTCGATGAGCTACCGAAACCAATTTGTCCTTGCCGATTGTTGCCCCAGCACATGACGCGACCATTCGCAGCAAGTGCACACGCGTGCAACCCCCCCACTGCTGCTTGCACATCGGCAATGGCAACACCCGAAGGCAGGTCCATCGGCTCAGGGGAAGCAAGATAGCGGCGGCCGTGCAACAGCTCTGCGCGCCCAGTGATGTCCTCGCCCCAGCACAGCACGGCGCCCGAGTTGTGTTGCGCGCACGCGAAGCGCAAACCGGCAGTCACGTGAGTGACTTCGCTCAGCATGAATTGCGGCTCCGTACGATCCGCGTCAGTCAAGGATTCGCCCCCCGTCCCGTCGCCGATCTGCCCGTAGCCATTGTCACCCCAGCAAGCGAGCCGACCTGTATCCACGCGACCACAGGTAAAGGCGGCTCCCGCCGCGAGCTCGACGACTTCGTCGATCCCGACGACGGGAGCGGGTTCCTCGTGGGGTTCCATCGTGCCGTCACCCAGCTGCCCCTCATTCATCGTGCCCCAGCACTCGACGGAGCCATCCAGCAGGACGGCACAGGTGTGAGCGCCACCGGCTCTTACATCGATCACCCTCCAAGAAAGCCAGTCGTCTCGTGGTGTGGCGGTGGGGGTGCCGAATAGCTGCTCGGTCGCGTCGCCCCAGCACCAGAGCTCACTCGCGGTGTCCATCCCGCAGGTGTGCGTGTAGCCGCCGAGGAGTTCGGATACGGCAGGAAGGCCTTCGACTTCGACAGGCGACGTCACGTCCAGGCCGAGGGTGTCCAGGGGATCGAGGTTTCCCCAGCAGGCAACACGCCCGTCGTCGAACCGCACGCACGTGTACGCCAATCCCGCAACAACCTGCTCGATCTCACACCCGTCACCACAAATCGGTGGGGGTACACCCACGTCTCCATCATCGACGACCATCCCGTCAGACGCGTCGGTACTGCCATCGCCACCCCCATCATCGACCGCAGGGTGACTGCCAGAGCACGCAAGCATCAGGCTCAGGATCGCGAGGGAGAAAACTCTACCAATAGCTCTGGGGCTCGCCGCCACAACCACCCCAATCGATCGAAGTAGATGCAGCGAACTGAATCGTCTCGCATGTGTACAAGTGCGCGAGGTCGTGGGTGGTGCCATCCTGTCCTCCGTTGCACAAGTCCGACCCAGAACCGCCATGGAGAAACTCGTAGTAGGTCGATCCGTCGTCATGATCTCCGTATAGATGGTCGTCTCCCCCTGCGCCGCACAACGTGTCGCGAGCTGAGTCGGAAGGCAGATAGTTCGTTGGGAAGCTCCCGTACGTATTGGAGTAGAGACGGTCGCCATTCCCCGATCCGATCGCCCGATCCGATCCCGTCCCCATGTACGCGTAGAGGTAGAAGTCCCACGACGCGTCGTCGAACGGATCGATGTACGTGCTGATGTCCCCCCCTTCACAGACGTGCCCCGTCGTGTTCGGGACGAGGACGTCGTCGCCCGCGAGTGCCTGGACGAAGAGGTAGTCGGACGAGCTGCTCGTCGTATCGCAGCCGGTGTACTCCTCGTAGTTGTAGATCGAGCTCGAGTCCTTCCAGCACAGGGCGAGCTCGCCAGTCCCGTAGTACCAGTACTGGCCGTTGTACCAAAAGTAGCCGGTCTTCTCCCCGACGATGATCAGGTTGTCCCCTGAATCTGCGGAGAAGCTGCCGCACGCGGATGCGTGCGCGGACGGCGCGTCCCATGTCGCCACCAACGAGCTCACCGCGAAAGCCACCAAGCCCCATACGACCCTCGAATTCGAAATCGATCGAACCATGTCCCCTCCTGAATGACCGCGCGCCGACGAAGCGCCTCGTCATGCTCGACGCTCGCGAATTCGCACTCGCGGTGCAACGGCACTCAGGGGTGAGATCTGTTCAACTTGCAGAAATGATCATCCCACGTTGGCCGGCGAGGACACGCCGAAAGATCCCCGACCTTGCACGAAAGATCGTCGTGCCTCCTCGAAGAACAGGGAGCCGCGGGTCGCGAACGCCACCTAGGGGTGAGTTGGCCAGCTCATTGCGCCCGAGGCGTTCCAGCCGGACCGGTCACGCTCCCTCACAACCACTGCCCCCATCGCTCGGGATCACGATCTCCACCGTCCTGCTGGAGAGCCGAGTGACCCCGTCGCCGCGGAGGACGATTCGGAGGCGATAGATCTGGGGTGCGGCCCTTCGGGGGATCATCTCGTTCTGCAGTACGACCCGGAAGACCACCCGGGTGCCGGGGACCACCTGATCGAACCGGTCCCCCCGGTCGATGGCGCCCTCACTTGGAACGGCCCGAACCGTCTCGACCGCACGGACGAAGTCCAGTGCGTCGAAGCCGTCGCCGGGAACGTCTTCGACGACGATATCGAGATCGATCGGTACCTCCTCGACGAGCGCTTCGACCGACTGCACCACGCCGGTGTCCAATCGGCCCCCGTCCGTGCCGATGTCGAACACGATCGGCTCCCCGCTCGGGGCAACCGCTCCGGAGTTTCTCGCGATCGCGTTCAGATCGGCCAAGGCTTCCATATCGGCCCCGCCAGAGAAGAGTCCGAGCACCTTCGCGCCGATCCCCCGAAGAGCGTTCAGCGCTTCGGCGTAGGTGTGGGGCGCTGGCGTGAGGTCCGGCGCGTAGGGATCGGACATCCCAGGCCCATTGTGAAACGGGGCGTCGGTGAAGAGCAGGATGATGCGCGAGCCGTCGGACTGGAAGCACGGATAGCCGACGGTGCCTGCCGGACAGTCGGAGGGAGGAACGAAGGTCGAGAACCCTTCACCGGTCGCCACCTGGTACAAGGCTTCGGTTTGCGACTCGGGTTCGTCGGAGCCAGCCGAACCGGGGAGCGCATCGAGCGCGCTCTCGACGACACCGATGTCCGTGGTTGTTGGTGTCAACAGAAGGAACGGCCGGTCGTCAGGCGAGCCGTAGATTCCCACGGGGAAATCAGCGAACGAAGCGACGCCGACGCGCACGTCCCCGATGGCCTCCACCAGGCCGGGCAGGAGGGCGTCGCGGAGGGTGCTCCGGATGCGCTCGATCTCATCGCTCATGCTTCCCGTCGTGTCGATCAGGAAGAGCACATCCGCTGAGCTGATTCGAGACACGAACGCGACCTCAACCTCCGATGGGGGTTCCTCCGGCGGCAACTCGGTGCAGCCATCGACGGGCTCTCCGGCGTCGTGTCGAGAATCGAGGCCAGTGTCGGACACGGCGTCCGGGCGCCCGTCGGCGTCCATCGAGGCGTCGGATGGTTCGCCTTCGCCGAGCGCTGACTTCGAGCCGCAGGCCGCGACGAGGAGGAGCAGCAGGATGGGAGGTGTCGCGAGGCCGATCACACGCATGTCGATTCTCGTTTTCTGCTCGGGCAGCAGCATCAGCTTCGGCGCCAGCGGCGTTCCGCATCGACGATGAGATCGTCGAGTCGGTCATCCGCGTATCCGTGCTTCCGTGCCTTTCTGAGGATCTCGCGGATACGGGACTTGACGGTATCCTCGGGAACGTCCAGTGCAGCGGCGATGCCCGCACGCGCCACGCCTCCGACGCGAACACGCACCACATCGTGTTGCCGCTTGCTCAGTCCAAGCACTTTGCGAAGTCGGATGTCGACGGGAACGAATGGCCGCGCGGCATCCAGCAGCGCGTTGATTGCCGCTGGCGAGACCGGCTTCGCATGGAAGGCCGCGCCACCCGCCGCGGCCTCGTCGGCGAGTGCGAGCGACGGATGCGCCGTCACCAGGAGGATGGGGACCGAAACCCCGTCGTCGCGAAGGTCTCGGATCAGGTCCGTGCCCAAACCGTCCGGCAACATGTAATCGACGAGGAAGCCAGCGATCGGCTCGCGGCGAAGTGCGTACGCATCATGGACGCTCTCGACTTCGATGACGTCGTAGCCTTCTCTAGCGATGGCGCGCGCGAAGGAGCGCCGCAACTTCGCGTCGTCCTCCACGATGACGATGGCTGATTCCATTGCCCCCCAAAATGCGAGGTGCGAGTACAGCACCCGCGGGCGGGGGGGGGGCAAGCATCATGCCACTGTCCGCAACTGGATCACCCCGCGGTGGCGTTCTGAATTCAGTCGGGAATACCCTGTCGTCACCCCTACAGGGTGACGACAGTTCGGCCCGCGCTCCCAGCCCGAGTCCTGCTCAGCGGATGTGGAAGTGCTTGCGGTGATCGCGACAGCGCTTCGGAGGCGACGTGCCGTGACTACGCCTTCGAGTTCGGTCCGCGCAGGCGGACGGCTCTCCGACCCAACGCGCGGTGCCCACGACTTCGGTTCGTGCCTGCGAACCGCTCTCGGACCCAACGCGCGGTACCTCGGACGTCGGCCCGCGGAGGCGAACCGCTCTGGGACCCACCGCGCGATCCCTCCGACTTCGGCCCGCGCCGCACCGCTCTCGCACCCAACGGGCGATGCCTCCGACTTCGGCCCGCGGAGGGGAACCGCTCTCCGAGCCACCGCACGATGCCCGCGACTTCGGTCCGCGCAGGCGGACCGCTCTCCGAGCCACCGCACGATGCCTTCGACTTCGGTCCGCGCAGGCGGACGGCTCTCCGACCCACCGCGCGATGCCCGCGACTTCGGTTCGCCCATACGCACCGCTCTCGGACCCAACGGGCGATGCCTCGGACCTCGGCCCGCGTATGCGCACCGCTCTCGGACCCAACGCGCGATGCCCCCGACTTCGGTCCGTGCCTGCGCACCGCTCTCGGACCCAACGGGCGATGCCCCCGACTTCGGTCCGTGCCTGCGAACCGCTCTCGGACCCAACGCGCGATGTCCGCGACTTCGGCCCGCCTCACCAACGATCGCGGGCGCGCGAGCGCCCACACAGGCGCGAAGCGCCGCCACAGAGGCCGCGAAGCGGCCGCGGCCCGAGACCTCACGCGACGATCGAAACGCGATGGGCGGCTCCCACCGCATCCACGCATCCCTCTCGGCCGCTCCGACCCACGCCCGCTTCATTGCCCCGGCTCACACGTCATCCTCCGCTCGCACACGCGCCCCCACCTTCCCCCCGAAGCCAAGATCCGCGTGCGCCTCCGCGCCCGCGCCCGCGTCCCCATCCGCGTTCGCGCCTTCCACGGCCTCCGCGTTCCCCATCCGCGGCGCGTCCGCCCTGAATCCGCGTTCGCGTCGGCGCGCTAGCGATACTGCCGGATCAACTCCGCGATCCCCGCCGGATCCGGCAATCCGCCCACGGCGATCTCCACGTTGCTCTGCCCTGCGCTCGACAGCTCGACCTCGCCGACGCCGACCATGCGCTCGAACGCCGTCTGTCTCACCTGCACGTTGCGCAGGTCCGAGTGTCTGACCTCGTTCGTCTGCCGGCTGACGATACCGGTGCGCAGCGTCGTGCGCTCGGTGGTGACGATCAAGCGCGTCGCGCGGCAGCGCAGCCACTCGTAGAGGTACATGAACAATCCCACCAACACGAGTGAGAGCACGATGACGCCGAGGTGGATGAAGGGGTTGCGGCCGTAGAGCGCCGGCGAGACCTCGCGAAGCACTCTCTCCTCGTCGCCCACGCCCGCGTGCATGCGCGCCTCTCGCAAGGGAAATCCGCAGTGGGGACACGCCGCGGCGCGGTCCGAGACCTTTCCTTCGCACTCCGGGCAGGCGATCAGAGCCACCTCGGAACTATCGCACCTGAACCCACCTATCCGGTTGGAGTTTTGCAGTTTTTTGGCCACCTCGAACGGGGACCTGTATGGCTCGAAAAGGCAGAACAAGAGCCTCGGGAGAAGCGACGAAATGGCCGACAACGAGATCATCGCGGGACTGGACCTCGGCACCACCAAGGTGTGCGCCATCGTGGCCGAGCAGACCGAGGACGGACTCGACATCATCGGCGATCGGCTCGGTGCCGGCGAAGGGCCTCAAGAAGGGCGTGGTGGTCAACATCGAGTCCACCGTCCAGGCCATCAAGGCCGCCATCGAGCAGGCCGAGACGATGGCGGGCTGCGACATCGGAACGGTCTACGCCGGCATCGCCGGCAGCCACGTCCGCGGGATGAACAAGGAGGGCGTCGCCGCCATCAAGACCCGCGAGGTCCAGCAGGTGGACGTCGAGCGGGTGCTCGAGCAGGCCAAGGCCATCCCGCTCCCCGGCGACCGCCAGGTCATCCACGTGCTGCCCGCAGGAGTACATCGTCGACGACCAGGACGGCATCCGCGAGCCCCGGTCGGCATGAGCGGCGTGCGCCTCGAGGCGCGGGTCCACCTGGTCACGGCGGCCACCCCCGCCGTCCAGAACATCATCAAGTGCGCCGAGCGCTGCGACCTGACGTCGCCGAGGTGGTGCTCCAGCCGCTGGCCAGCGCCGAGGCGGTGCTCAGCGAGGACGAGAAGGAGATCGGCGTCGCCCTGGTCGACATCGGCGGCGGCACCACCGACATCATCGTCTACGTCGACGGCGCGGTGGTCCACACCAGCGTCATCCCCATCGGCGGGATCAACCTCACCAACGACATCGCGACGGGCCTGCGCACCCCGATGGCCGAGGCCGAGCGCATCAAGATCAAGTACGGCTGCGCGGCGACCCCATGGTCGACGACGAGGAGACCATCGAGGTCCCCTCGGTGGGCGGCCGCGCCCCGCGGGTCCTGCCCGCGGCAGGTCCTCTGCGACATCATCGAGCCGCGAGTCGAGGAGATCTTCGCGGCCGTGCGCCACGTGATCGCCGAGACCGGCTACGGCGACATGCTCGCCGCGCGGCGTGGTCATCACCGGCGGCACCACGCTGCTCGACGGAATGCCCGAGCTGGCCGAGCAGGTCCTCGGCCTGCCCGTGCGCCGCGGCGCCCCGATCGGGGTCGGCGGCCTGATCGACGTGGTCCGGAGCCCGGCCTACTCGACGGCGTCGGACTGGTGAAGTACGGCGCGGAGCGGCTGCGGCAGGCGCGCCCACGTCGAGGACGAGGAGCCTGATCGAAGCGACTGCCGGCGATCGGCTGGGGCGCGAAGGCTCGGTGCAGTGGTTCAGGGAAGTCTTCTGAGCCAGGGCTGATGCAAATGACGACTCCGACCACGGGTGGGCGAACCCGAGCGGCGACAGAGGCGATGTCGGACGGGGAGCGGGAGCCTCCAGCTGGGAGGAAGCAGAAATGGGCAATCTCGATCGAGTTCGCGGACGACGCGGAGCTGCACGCGCGGATCAAGGTCGTCGGCGTGGGCGGCGGCGGCGGCAACGCGCTCAACACCATGATCGCCGAGCGGCCTCGAGGGCGTCGAGTTCATCGCCGCCAACACGGACGCGCAGGCGCTCGATACGAGCCTCGCGCCGACCAAGATCCAGCTCGGCCCGCAGCTGACCAAGGGGCTCGGCGCGGGCGGCAACCCCGACGTCGGCCGCAAGGCGGCGCTCGAGGACGTGCAGCGCATCGCCGACGCAGCTCGCGGGCGCCGACATGGTCTTCGTGACCGCCGGCATGGGCGGCGGCACCGGGCACCGGCGCGGCGCCGATCATCGCGCAGATCGCGCGTGATCACGGCGCGCTCACGGTCGGCGTCGTGACCAACCCTTCCTCTTCGAAGGCCGCAAGCGCAGCAAGAACGCCGACCAACGGCATCGACGAGCTCATCGGCGTCGGTCGACACCATCATCACCATCCCGAACCAGAAGCTCTGCAACCTCGAGGACGAGGACCTGTAGCCTCCTCGAGGCCTTCCAGCGTGCCGACGACGTGCTGGTTCAGGCGGTGCGCGGCATCAGCGACCTCATCGTCAACGCCGGCATGATCAACGTCGACTTCGCCGACGTGAAGACCATCATGAGCACCAGCGGTCGCGCGCTGATGGGCACCGGCTGCGGCCAAGGGCGACCGCCGCGCCATCGAAGCCGCGGAGATGGCCATCAACTCGCCGCTCCTCGACGACGTCAGCGTCGACGGCGCGGGTGGGGTCCTCATCAACTTCACCGCGGGCCCCGACATCCGGCTCAAGGAGATCAACGAGGCGGCGAGCCTCATCCAGCAGGCCGCCCACGAGGAGGCCAACATCATCTTCGGCGTCGTCACCGACCCGGACATGAGCGACGACGGTCAAGGTCACGGTCATCGCGACCGGCTTCGACGAGAGCGAGCCCACGGTGGTGGACGTCCAGCCCCGACAGGCCCGCACCACGGTCCCGATGGGGACCCGCATGAGCTACGGAGGCTCCTCGGGTCAGACCACCCGCGAGGCCATCGCCCTCGGGCAGAGCCGCCGCCACTCCTCGCCGAGCCACGAGGTTCACGCCTCGGCGGAGGGCCGACACAGCCGGGCCTTCGGCGCCACGGCCCTGCACGACGAGGCCGTCCTCGACATCCCCGCCTATCTACGCCGAAACGCGTCGCAAGACGGGTAACGGCACGAAGAAACCAGCTGTACTGAAGAGAAAGAGCCGGCCTTCGGGCCGGCTCTTCGTTTTGGTGCGGGCCGAAATCGCTGCCGCTTTTTTGTGTGGGCTGATGTAGGCAAGCATCATACACGCGTGACCACTACCAAGAGTGCCCTTCTGGGCTTGGTTCTCCTCGCGGTGACGCCGTCTGTGGCGTCGGCGCAGCAGGGGGATTGGGCCGACAAGAACGGGGCGATCGGCATCGGGGCCAACGTGAACCTCGGCGGTTCGGCGGGCCTGCACTTCCGGACGTACTTTTCGGACTACTTCGGGATCATGGGCACCTTCGGCCTCGGCTACGCGACGGCCGGTAACGCGAACACCTTCGGTCTCGACGCTGGTATCTACGGGATGCTGAAGGTCGCGCCCTTCGACGTGGGGCACATCTCCCTGCTCTTCGGGGCGGACTTCCTCTACCGGAGACTGAACAACGGCGCCCCTGGACCGATGGCGCCGCCTTCTCCGGAGGACGTCGGCGTTCTGGCCGCGCTCGGCGTGATGGGCGAGTGGTTCGCGATGAAGAACTTCTCCTTCTTCGCGAGCGCGGGGGTTCGCCTCGGGTTCGTCCAGAGTCAGAATCCCGGCTGGCAACGGAGGCGCCTTCGACTTCGTCGTGACCGGTGACGGCTTCGCGCTCGACCTCGGCGCGGGCCTCTGGGGTCAGGCCGGCTTCACCGTGTGGTTCAGCTGATGGAGCGCATGATGAAGAACTCCACGCTTCTGCGCGCCGTCGTCGGCGCATCGCTTCTCTTCTGGGCGCCTGCGCTGGCCTCGGCGCAGAGCGACGACACCAGCACCGGCCTCGGCACGTCGGGCGAAGTCGACGTGAACGCCGACGCCGAGATGGAAGGAACGGGCTCCGCGTCCGGCTCCAGCTCGACGTCGCTGGCGGGTGGCGACACGACGGTTCAGCTCGATCCCGGCCCCAACCGCCCGACGGGCACGGTGCAGGGGGCCCAGGACGCCGGCACCCTGGGTGTGGGCGCGGACGGGCTCCTCAGCGGGCTCGTGGGGCTGCAGATGCGCTATCAGGCCACCGACACCATCGGCCTGCAGCTCGCGCTCCGCTTCAACGTGGCTGCGCTTCAAAACACCGCCGTCGGCTTCGGCACGGGGCTGTCGGGGATCTTCACCGTCTTCGAGTTCGAAGGCGGTCACCTCGCCCTGGTAGGCAGCATCGACTTCCAGATCCAGAACCAGACATTCGGCCCCATGACCCCGGACGCGACGCGTTGGGACCTCGGCATCGGCGGCGGCATCTTCGCCGAGATCTTTCCCACCGAGTTCTTCTCCATCCACGGACAGGCTGGCGCGCGCATCGCTTTCGGCGACGACAACGGAGCGAACACCTTCTCCATCGGCATCGGCGGCGACGTCTTCGCCGGCTTCGGCTTCACCTTCTGGTTCGTCTGAAGCGCTTCAAAGGCAGTGGGTCTCCCACTGGCCGCGGATGTACACGGGACGGCAGTGTTCGCCTGGCCGGCAGTCCGCGTTCGAGCAGCAGGTGTCGGCACATGCTCCACTGATGCATGCCAGGTCGTGGCAGTCGCCGTTCGCACTGCAGCTCGCACCATCCTCGCCCGAACCCATGTGTCGCTTGGGGATGCACATCCGCAGGGGCGTTTCGTAGCCGGCAGGGGTGCTGAAGCCGCAGTAGTAGTCCAGATCGACGATCGAGCTGGGACAGTCGACGCTGGTCTTACACGCGCCGATGCAGATAGGCCCACAGTCGAAACCGGCGCACGCCGTTCCGTTGGACATGCGGCTCGCGCAACCGTCTCCCGCGAGGTCCGCATCGCCCTGAGTGACGGAGCCCCCGGGCGCGCCACACCCCAGCAGATCGGTGGCGCCGCTCGTCTGAACGACACAGCTCTCCCCCCTCCGCAGTCACCGTCGTTGCCGCAAGGCCGGTGACACGTGCTTTCGAAGCATCGGCCCGATGCGCACTCGGAATCGTCAGCGCACGACGACCCCGGCCTGCTCCCGGCCGACGCGTCGACGAGCGCAGGGTCCGTGCAGAAGCTGACGCCGGTGATGGACGCCCAACAGATCGTTCCCATCGGACAATCCGAGTCGCGGCAGCAAGCGGTCGCGCAAGAGCTCACCCCCGTCGACACGCCGAGGACGGAGTTTTGCACGCAGATCGCACCGCCGGCGCAGTCCTCGTCGGTGAAGCACGACTCTCCGAGGGTGCCCGGAACGCCGCACACGCCGCTCAGCGAGTTGCACACCTCCGGCGTGGTGCAGCTGCTCGGCGTACACCCTCCCGGGACACAGCGGGGCGGGGTCATGGTGAAGTCGCACGACTCTCCCATTGGGCAGCTCACCGACGGAAGCGAGCAGTCGTTGGCGTCTGCACACACCCGATCGATGCAGATGAGTCCCGGGGTGCACAGCGTGCCGGAGCCGTCGTCCTCGTCCACGCTCTCGTCGCAGTCGTTGTCCGTTCCGTCGCACACCTCGGTCGCCGAAGCGATGAGCACGTTGCCCGGGTGAGCGTTGGGATCCGCGTCGTCGCAGTCGACCTCGCTGATCATCCCACCACCGCACCAGGTGAAGCCGTCTCCGTCCATGTCCGCGCCTTCGTCCACGAGCGCGTCACAGTCGTCGTCCACGCCGTTGCAGATCTCGGCCCCGGACGGCGTACACCCGTCCACGCCCCCATCCATCCCGGAGAGGATCTCGATGACCACGGCGGTCGGGCCGTCCACGGTGACCGATCGGGTGCGGCCGGCGACGACGTCGCCATCGAGCCCCGAGAGCAGGCTCAGGCGCAGATCGTAGGTGCCGCCCGGCACATCGGGGAGCTCGGCGACCCGGCGCTGCATGGAGAAATCGTCGGCGGTGGTGACCGTGTCGGAGAGAGGGTCTCGAAAACCGATCAGCTCGGTGCTCACGGCGCCGAAGTCCACCCCCGGCCGATAGTCCGTTCGAAGCTCGACGATGAGGGTGCCCGGCCCAGAGTCGCATCCCCACAGAACACCGAGCACGAGGAGCCCGATCTTCGACGCGGTCTGCATCGGTCGAGGCTAACACGCACGAGCCCGCGATTGCGCGTTGTCGAATCGGCGAAGTCGAGCTCTCGTAGCTGACGAAGAGACGCGAAAGCGACGCCGGAAGACCGTCGATCCGGCGTTTCCGGGCAGAAGCTCCTTGGCATCCGACTTGCGATGGAACGCGCGCAAAGGAGGTGCGAATGAAGCGACTCGTGCAGTGCGCCGTGATTGCGGCGCTCACCTACGTCTCGGCTCCCGCCGAGGCCCAAACCAACAAAGTCCTCGAGCTCGAGGGCGCCTTCGTCGGCAGCGGGGCGAGCGTCGGTCCGGGGTTTCGGTTCGGGATTGTCCTCAGCGACCGCATCACGATTGGCGCCGGGGTTTCGGCGTCGTTCTCGTCGTCCACGTCGTTTGGCGGTCTCGGTGGCCTCGGCGGCACGGGCGGTCTCGGTGGCCTCGGCGGGCCAGGCGTCGCGGGCTCGTTCGACTCCGTCGGCCTGGCCATCCCTGTCGATCTCAAGGTGTGGATCCTCCCGGCGGCGCGCGGCAGAGTTTCGCCGACGATCCGCCTCGTCGGCAGATATGCGCGCGCGAGCCTCGGGAACTTCGACGCAACCGTGGCCTATGGCGGCGGTGTTCTGGCCGGAGCGACCTACATGGTCGACGACGTGGTCGGGATCTCCCTCGAAGCGGGCGTCGAGTACGCGCGGATTCTTCAAGAGAGCTACGGCCTGCGTAACGAACTAGAGACCCTCAACGTGGGCTACCGAGCATCCCTCGTCCTCCGCATCTGAGCGACGCGTGATACAACGGATCCATGACGCACGGGTGGCCGGCGCTGCTTTTCGCCGCGCTCCTGTCGGTCGCGACGCCGGTCGCGCGCGCGCAGGAGGCGCCGGAAGGCGAGGGTGACGCCCCACCGCCGGAGGGCCCGCCCCCGCCGCCACCCGATGCGCCGATTGGCCCGCCGCCCCCGCCGCCCGAGCAGTCGACCTATCCCGCCTATCCGGGCCAGCCGGCGGTGGGATACGACGCGACCGCCAGCGCTGGAGGGGCGGCGGCGACGGACGACGTGGTCCCGGTGGGCGAACCACCCGCGCCGGAGGAGGAGAAGGAGCACCGTGGCTTCTTCCTCCGCCCGCACGTGGGCTTCGGTTTCTTGGGCGTGAGCGGCCAGGGCACCCAGGCCCGGGGCCTGGCGGTAGGCGCCGGCATCAAGATCGGTGCAGCCATCGCGAAGAACTTCATCCTCTTCGGCGAGTTCACTTTTCAGATTGTCGACTCGGCGGACTACGACGGCCCGATCCTTCCGGCGCCCGGCGACACCGTCGGTCTCACCATGGTGATGTTCGGCGGCGGCATCGCGTATTACCTGATGCCGCTCAACCTCCACGCGTCGCTCTCGGCGAGCTTTCTCGCGATGCAGGTCGCCGTCGGCGACACGGCCCTGCTCACCGATCCGGCGGGCTTCGGCCTGCACCTGACGGTCGGCAAGGAGTGGATGCTCGGCCGCCGATGGGGGCTCGGCATCGCGGCCCATTCGGTGCTCGGCTTCGCGAACGACTACACGCTCTACGGCGTGGGGCTCGCGGCGACGCTCACCTTCAACTGACGCCCGCCGCTTTCAGATAGCAAAGGCTCGTGAGGCATCCGCGTTCGAGAGGCGCATCGCCCACGTCGCGCGCGTAGAAGAGGGTCGATGCCGCGTGGTAGAGGGCGCGGGCGCGCGCGACGTTCCATCGCGCGTCGTCGATCGGGCCGTAGGCCGCGCGGAACGCGTCGTGGGCCGACGCCGGAAGGACGCGGTGGGCGACCGCGAGGTCGACGCCAGGATCGCCGCGGTGGACGTCGCCCCAGTCGATCACACCGCTGAGCGTGCCATCCGAAGAGACCAGGAGGTGGCGGTCGTAGAGGTCGCCGTGACAGAGGACATCTGTCCGCACCGCGAAGCCCTCGTCCACGACGTCGAGGATGGGGGCGTAGTCGTCGGCGCGGATCGCAGCCGCGCGCCTCGGCCTCCGCGAGCCGCGTGCGCGTCATCTCGAGGCGCCGCGGGACGTCCATCCGACCGAAGAGATCCGGTGGCACGTCGGCGGCTTTTATCGCCTCCGCCGGCGTGTCGTGCAGGGCACGGAGAAAGAGGCCGAGGGGCTCGGCGAGGGCGGCGCGACCCTCGTCGTCCAGCGCGGCGCGGTCGACGGTGGTGCCCAAGAGGAGGCGATAACCGGCGTAGGGCCACGGATGGAGGTCGGTCGCGGCACCCACCCACTCGGGCAGTGGGATGGCGAGGGGAAGGCGGCGAGCGATGGCCGGAAGGACCCGGGACTCCACCGCCATGAGCCCGCCCGCCATCTCGCGCTGCGGAAAGCGGAAGACCCACTCGCGGGCGACGAGATAGGCGACGTTGTCGTAGCCCTCGCCGAAGCGCTCGAAGGGAGCGTCGGCCAGCGCCGGTGCGACACGACGGACGAGCGCGCGCGCCAGGCGCTCGTCGACCGCCCGCTCCGCTCGCCAGATTGGCTCCACCTCAGAGCTCGAAGTCGCCGGCGCGCTCGCGCAGGTACGCGATGTAGAACTCGGCATCCCGACCGCATTCGAGGTCACCGTCTTCGCAGCGCCGCTCGAGCTCCTTCATGATGTCACCGAGGCGGCGCGACGGAGGCACGCCGAAGGCGTTCATGATCTCGTTGCCGAGTCCCTTGGGGAGCGGCGGCACCCGCGCATCCTCCTTCTGGAGCTTGCGGATACGCTCGGCGAGCGCGCTGATCTGGCGCAACCCTCGCTTCTTGCGGGCCGGGCGCTTGGTGGTGATGTCGGCGCGACTGAGCGCGAGCAGATCGTCGAGGCCCTCGCCCATCTCGCGCGCGAAGCGGCGCACCGCGGAGTCGGTCCACTGGCCATCGTACTGGCTCGCGCGCAGGTGATAGAGGATGAGGAAGTGGACGCGGTCGAAGAGCTCGCCATCGAAGCCGAGGCGCTTGCCTACCCGGCGGCGGAACATCGACGCGCCGACCTCGGCGTGGCCGTAGAAGGTCACTTCGCCGCTGTCCGTGATCTTGCGGGTCTTGGGCTTGCCGATGTCGTGCAGGAGCGCGCCCCAACGAATGGCGAGGCGCGGCACGGCCTGGCGCACCACCTGCTTGGTGTGCTTCCAGACGTCCTTGTGCCGCCACTCGCCGTCGCCGAAGCCGACCATGGCCGCGACCTCCGGGATCCACGCGTCGAGGAGGCGGATGTGATGAAGGGCGTCGAGGCCTTCCTCCGCGTTCTTCGAAACCAGGATCCGGTCCATGTGATCGCGAACCACCTCGATGGGCAGCGCCCTCAGGGACTCGATCGGCGGCACCGGGTGGGGGTCGTCGAGCAGACGTGGGTCTACGCAGGCGACGTCGGTCGCCCACGCGAGCGCCTCGCGTGCGAGGTCGTCAGTGGTGATTTCGGGCTCCGGCTGCATGGCGGGGCGGCGCAATCTAGTTTCGCCCGCCAGTGGGCGCAAGTCACTTGCCCGTCAGCAGCCGTCGTCGACCGAGCGGCGGGCCATGCCCGTGTCGTCGATGATGATCTCGGCGATTTCGCAGGTTCCCGGGCCGTTCATGGTGAGCAGGACGGAGGTGATGCGCAGGTCCGTGGTGCCGAACATCATCGGGGCCCCGACGCCCCCGTCGACGAAAGCGCTGGCCGAGGTGATGGGGATCGAGGTCGATGCCTCGGCCCAGCTGTCGGGGAGGAAGACGGTGGCCGGGGTGGTGTTGTCGAAGCCGCCGCCCCCGTCGAGGCCGGCGGCCATCTCCAGCCCCACCTCGATATCCACCCCGGCGCCCGCATCGCAGCGACCCACCACGCGCGCTTCGAGGGTCCCGATGGCGAAGGTCGCGGGCATGGACTCTCCGCCGGGACCCCGGACGCTGCCGTCGCCGCTGAGGGCGATGCCGTGTTCCCCCGGATGAAACGAGGTGGTCACGTAGCGGACGTCCTCGGGAGCTCCGCCGACGCGCACCCAGTCGCAGGGCAGGCCGTCGCAGACCTCTTCGAAGGTCTCCTCCCAGAGGAACGAGTCGGCGGCCCTTGGCTCGTTGCAAGCGATCATCACGGTGATCAGCAGCATCGCGAGGCGGGGCAGGCGGTTCGTCTCTTTCACAGTCGTCCCTCGAAGCCGAAGCGGAAGGCGGCGATGCTGAAGGAGACGCTGTCTCCGAAGTCGTTCAGGGCCAGCGACTCGGCGTAGTCGAAGGTCGCGCCCATGTGCACTCGCAGGCCGGAGAAGAGCGTCACGCCGAACTGCAGACCGATGCTCAGGCGCGGAAGCCCTGCGACCTGTGAGACGCCGCGCAGCGTCACCACCGCCATCCCGAAGCCGGCGCCCGCGATGGCGGCCACGTCGAGGACGCTGTTCAGCGGGATGCGGAAGTCGGCGAGGGCGAGGAGCGACGCGCCGAGCGCATCGGCCGAGGTGCCTCCCCGAAAGCCCCACTGACGCATCCGAAGATCTCCGCGCGCTCCGATCCAGAAGAGCCGGCTGATGCGCGTCTCCGCGCTCAGGTCGAGCCCCCAGAACCACTGACTGCGCGAGTACCCGAGATTCGACAGGGCCGCGTCGAAGTCGTTCTCCTGGGCGACGCCGGTGAAGAAGGCGAGAGAGACGAGGAAGGGCGAAGTCTCCAGGGGCGAGCTCGGGCGGCGCAGGCGCGGACGATGACCCCTCGGGTTGGTCCTCGGGCCCCGTTCCCGCTCCCGTTCCCGTTCCCGTTCCCGTTCCCGTTCCCGTGTCTGTGCCCGTTCCCGCTCCCGTTCCCGCTCCCGTTCCCGTTCCCGTTCCCGTTCCCGCTTCCGTTCCCGTTCCCGTTCCCGTTCCCGCTTCCGTGCCCGCTTCCGTGCCCGTCTCCGCTTCCGCCTCCGACTCGGCCTCCGCCTCCGAATCGGCCGCTGCCTCCGAATCCGCCTCCGACTCCTGGGCCACGGCCCGCCCGCACATCAGGGCCGAGAGCGACAACAGAGCCATCGCGAGGATCGCGCGCATCGCGGCGGAGTCTACTACACACGGGGCGCGGGCTGGTCCTCGTGGGTCAGGACGCGCTTTGCTACCCTTCGGGCCATGGCCGAGGGCCCCGAGTCGGAACAGGAGACCAACCTCCTCAGGGTTTGGCTTCTTCCACTCTCCATCCTCCTGGGCGGCTCTCTCGCGGTCTTCGCCTTCACGTACTGGGTGGACGCGTCCGCCGACGGGGACCCCAGTCACGCCCTCGGCCTCTTCTTCGATCCGAACCCCCTCTCCGCCGCGAACACCCTGTCCAACGCGGGCGAGATCGTCGCGGCGGTCCTGGCGATCGCCATCACCGTCGTCGCCATCGTCGTCGAGCTGGCCGCGAACCGGTACACCCACCGCATCACCGAGCTCTTCGTGAGCGCGCCCATCAACTTCTTCGTGATGGGGTTCTTCGTGATCACGGCGCTGCAGTCGCTGTGGGTCACGCTGATCTTCGACTACGACGCGACGACCGAGACCGGCTTCGTCCCCCACGTGGGGATCACCGTCTCGATGATCATGCTGGCGGCCTGCCTCTTGATCTCTGCTGCCGTACTTCGGGTTCGTCTTCCTCTTCCTGAACCCGATCCAGATCGTCCAGCGGATCCGGCGGCAGACCCTCCGCATCGTCGAGCGCCAGAAGGGCAGCTTCGCCCGGATCCAGTCCGAGGCGGTGCGCGGCGTCGAGCAGATCGCCGACGTGGGCCTCAACGCCATGGAGAACAAGGACAAGGGCGTGTCGATGGCGAGCGTCGAAGCGCTCCAGGACCTGGTGGTCGACTATCAGGCGGTTCGGCCGCACCTGCAGACGCCCTGGTTCCGCGTGGAGGGCGAGCTCGCCCACAACCCCGACTTCGTCTCGATGTCACCGGAGGTCCTCGAGGACGTCAGCCGGCGCCAGATCTGGTTCGAGATGAAGATCATGCGCCAGTACCAGACCATCTACAACGAGGCGCTCAACCGGATGAGGGACATCAACTACCTCATCGCCATCTCGACGCGGCGCATCGCCGAGGCCGCCATCGAGGCCGACGCCAACGAGCTCCTCGACCTCGCCCTGAAGTTCTTCAACACCTATCTCCGCGCCACCATCAACGCGCGGGACGTGCGCACCGCCTACAACGTCCTGAACCAGTACCGCCGCCTGGCGGAGGCGGCGTTGGACTATCGCGGCGGCAGCCGCGCGGTCGAGATCGCCCGCTACTTCAAGTACTACGGGCTCACCTCGTACCACGCGAACCTTCCCTTCATCCTGGAGACGGTCGCCTACGACCTCTGCTCCTTGAACGAGCTGGCCTTCGACCAGAAGAGCAACGCCCGGCGCGACCTCTTGCGCATCTTCCTCGAGGTCGACAAGGAGTCCGAGGGCGAGGTGCAGGAGAACGCGCTCCGCGGCGTGCGCAAGGCGCAGGTGAAGCTCGCGACCTACTACCTGCTCAAGGGCGACGAGAAGCTGGCACGCCAGGTCTACCGCGACATGGAGCACGAGCAGCCGTCGCGGCTCCAGTCCATTCGCGACGAGCTCCTCAGGGTGCGCTCCGCCGAGTTCTGGGAGATCAGCGACCGCGGCATCAACTTCGACTACCTGTCCCCCGCGCGCAAAGCGAAGATGCTCGACTTCTTCGACTGGTTCGGCGAGATGATCCCGCCGCGCCCTTCGCAGCTGCCCACGCGTACCAGCGAGATGCCAATCGTGCCGATGGACGCGGTGAGCCCGCGCGAGATCGGCGACGGACGCGACACCGAGATGGACGTTCCCGGCACGCCGGACAAGCGCGCGCGCGACTCGTCGGTGCCGCCCGACCTCCCCGACGAGGTCGACACCGCCGAGCCGGGCGCGGGCGCGCCGCCCGGCGAGTGAGCTCCGCAGCGCTCAGAGCGCCGCGAGCAGGGCGTCGTTCTCTTCGGGCGTGCCGACCGTGATCCGAACGTAGCCCGACAGAGAGGGCGACGACGCGAAGACCCGCACCGCGATCTCGGCCTTTCGCAGGCGGTCGGCCAGGGCCGTTGCGTCGCCCTTCACGCGCACCAGGATGAAGTTGGCGTCGCTCGGAAGCGGCTCGAGATCCGCGTGCGCCGCCAGGGCCTCTGCGAGCCGCGCGCGCTCCTTCACGATCAGGCCCACCTGGGCTTCGAGCACCGGCGCGAGCTCGGTGAGCGCCAGCTCCGCCGCGGTCAGGGCCAGGCTCGAGAGATTGAAAGGCTGTCGCACCTTGTCGACGTCAGGGGCGATCGAGGGCGGCAAGCGACAGTAGCCGACGCGCGCGCCGGCGAGACCGATCTTGGACAGGGTGCCCATGAGCGCGACGTTGTCGTAGCGATCGGCGAGGCCGCTGAGGGTGCGGCCGGCGAAGGCTCCGTAGGCCTCGTCGATCACCACCAGGCTGTCCGGCGCGCTCTTCACCACGGCCTCCACCGCGGCGTCATCGAAGGCGTTGCCCGTGGGGTTGTTGGGGGTGGCCAGAAAGATCACGTTCGGTCGGGTCTCGGCGATCTCGTCCGCGATGGCCTCGACGTTCAGGGAGAAATCCTCGCGAAGCGGGACGGCGACGTAGTCGTGTCCACAGACCACCGCGTTGTGCTGGTACATCACGAAGCTCGGCTCCACCGAGAGGGTGATCGGCGCCCGCGCGCCCTCGCGCGGCTCGCTCAGCGCGTCCTGCAGGATGCAGATGACCTCGTCGGAGCCGGCCCCCACCACCAGGTCCTCCGGCGCGCCACCGACCCGCGCGCGGAGCAGGGCGCGGAGGCGCGTCGCGCGTGGATCGGGGTAGCGGTGGAGCGGGGCGGCGGCGAGTGTGCGGGCCAGGATCTCTCGTGCCTCGGGGGGGAGTGGCCACGGGCTCTCGTTCGCGTCGAGCTTGATCCGCGGCGCGGGCTTGGGCGCGTAGGCCCTCAGGGGCGACAGGCGTCGCCCGACGAGCGCGCGCAGGCTCATCGCGGCGCGTTCTTGCGGAGGTGCGCCGGCATGTCCAGGTCCTGAGATTGTTCGTCTCGCTGGCGCCGAGAGGGACCCGCGCTGTCCGCCCCGGACTCGGCCCGTCCGTTCTCGTCGAGAATCGCTCGGATAGGTGTCCACGTATTCTTCGGCGATGTCCTCGGGGATCTCCTCACCTCGCGGTGCCCCGAGCTTCACCACGTACTTGCCCGAGACCCAGAGCGCCCAGCGGTCCTCGCCCCCGTCCAGCCACCAGACGTTGTCGCCCTCGAGCTCGCCCACGGTGACATCGTAGGTCCCGAGCGAGTCCAGGCGGTCGGCGACCTCTGCCGTGAGGGAGGCTGCATGATCGTAGACGGTGACGAAGGCGGTCGCGAAGACGACGTCGCGGCCGCTTCCTCGGCGCACGTAGCTGGCGGTGTGTCCGACGCCGGGGTTGCCTTCGACGGGGAACTCGAGGTCGAGCACCTTCTGATAGCGCCGGTATTGGAAGTCGCCGAGATCGCGTTCGACCACGAAGCGGTCAGGCACCGACCCGCCGCAGCCAGAGAGCGCTGGCACCGTGATCCCGACGAGGAGCAGAGCTATCGCGCGAAGCACCCGGGGAAAGTACCTCGGAGCCGAAGGTGGAGTCACGTGGGATTACGTGTGCAAGTGTGAGCGGGCGACGCCGCCGGACGCGAGTCGAGCCTGGGAGCGCCTCCGCTCACGTACTACCCTTTGGGTCGTGCGACGAAAGCGGCGCAGCGCGGACACCCTCGACGAGGCGGGACCCGGACCCCTGGCCCGTCTGCTCCACGAAGCCCTCGACCGGGTCGCGAACCCGGACGCGCGCGACTCCGTCCTCTACATGGCGCTGGCGGACGGCGGATTGACCGTCGTGCCCGAGGATCCTTCGACGTTTCGACGTTTCGCCCTCGGGCCGCTGCGTCGCGCCATGCATCTCACGCTGGGCGATGAATTCGCCGACGCGGTGCTCTCCGATCTGACGCCGATCATCGAGCGGGCTGCCTCGACGATCACCTCGAACCCGCCTGCAGGCGCGGTGGATCTGTCGGCGTATTCCCTGGTCATCGCCACGCAGAGGATGGAATGGGCGACCGCTTGCATCGACGCCAGCCCCGACGGTGCGAGCACGCGGGTGGTGGCCGAGGTCTTCGACCTGGTGACAGCCGTCGAAGCGTATCGCCAGACGCGCCTGGCGGTGGTGATCGACGCCGCGCTGCCGTCGGTGAGCACCGCTGCGCTCAGCACGCTGTGTCGCGTGCTCCCGAGCACCGCGCGCGTTCTGTTGGTGGGCGAGCCCGAAGGAGACTTTCCCGAGGAGTGGAGGGTGCTGGCGGAAGACGTCGAGGCCGCGCAGGTGGTGGAGGAGGCCTTCCCGAAGACGGCGAGCGGAGAGGACGCGCCCCGCGTGTTGGTGATCGAGGCTCACGCCACCACGAGGGCGGCGGTGGTCGCCGATCTGTCGAGCGCCGAGATGGAGGTGCGCTCGGCGCCCGACGCGATGATGGGCGCTGAGCTCGTCGCCTCCTGGAAGCCGAGCGCGGTCGTGCTGAGCAGCGCACTTCGCGGCGTCGACGCAGGCAGGTTCTGCGCGTTGGTTCGGCGCATGACCGCCCCCGACGTGCCGGCGCTGATCGTGCTGGTCGCCAGTCAGACGGAGTTGGTGCCGGGCGCGGACGAGTTGCTGGTGCGGGGGGTCGACGACCACCGCATCGCGGAGGCGGTGCGCGCCCTTCAGGCGAAGGCGCCTTCGTGAGCCTCGAAGACGCCGGCGTCGGCGTCGATGGTCACCGGAGCCCCCAGCGGTAGCTCGAGATTGTCTTCGAAGTGGCCGCTGGGGATACCGGAGACCACCGGTACGCGGAGGCGGTCGAGTCGCTCCCGCAGCACCTCCTCGATCGTGCGGCCGTCCGCGCCGGGATTGCAGTCGGTGAAGGCGCCGACGGCGACCCCGGCGACCCGATCGAACCACCCCGCCTGGGTGAGCGTCGTCAGGACGCGGTCGACTCGGAACGGTCGCTCGCCCACGTCTTCGATGAAGAGGATGGTGCCCTCGAGCGCCGGTGCGTAGGGCGTGCCCAGCAGCGCACAGAGCACGGCGAGGTTGCCCCCGACGAGCGGACCCGTGGCCTTGCCCGCGACAATGGCTTGGAGGCCCTCGAGCTTCGGTGGCGCCGCTCCTTCGAGGGCCGCGAAGTAGCGCGGCACCAGCGCGTCTGCCGCGCGCCCGAGGGCCGCCACCATGTGGGCGTGCAGGGATCGGAGCCCCGCGCGCTGCCACAGGGCGTGAAGGGCGGTCACGTCGCTGAACCCCACGAGCGCTTTGGGGTTGTTCCGCACCACCTCGGCGTCGATGCGACCGAGGAGCCGCGTGGCGCCGTAGCCGCCCCTCGCCGCGATGATCCCGTCGACCTCGGGGTCTCGAATCGCCGTGAGCAGCTCGGAGGCACGCCGGTCGTCGTCCCCGGCCAGATAACCGTGGGCCCCGAATAGCCCCTGGTCGTAACGGACCTCGTAGCGCTCTTCGAGGCGCGCCACGCCGCGTTCGAAGTCCTCTTTCGGAAAGGGGCTCGAAGGGGCGACGATGGCGATCCGCGCACCGGGCGAAAGCTTCTTCGGGGCTCGGTAGTTGGCGACGGGCATGGTCGACGAGATCTTGAGATGGCTGGCCGAGCAGGAAGGACCCTTAGCGTACCTGGTCCTCGCGGCGGCGTCCGCTCTCGAGTATGTCTTTCCCCCGCTCCCCGGTGACACGGTCGCGCTCTTCGGCACCTTCCTGGCGGCCACCGCCGGTTACGAGCCGCTGCTCGTCTACGCGACGCTGACCGCGGGATCGATCGGCGGCAGCCTGGTCGCTTGGGCGTTCGGTCTCTACGTCGGGCGTCACGAAGAGCGCTGGCCGCGCTTCCTCCGCGGCGACGAGACGCGCAAGCGCATCCACCTGGTGATCGATCGCTTCGACCGTCGCGGCGCGGTCTATCTGTCGTTGAACCGCTTCCTGCCCGCGCTCCGATCCCTGTTCTTCATCGCAGCGGGGATGGCTGGCATGCGGGCGTGGAAGGTGGTCCTCTTCGGCGGCCTGTCGGCAGGCGCATGGAACCTACTCATCCTGCTAGTAGGCTTCGGCGTGGGCGACAATTGGGAACGGCTCGCCGAGCTGAGCCAGCACTACAGCTACGCGAGCCTGGCCGTAGTCGCGATCGTCGTGATCGCCCTCGGCGCGCGCTGGCTCATTCAGCGGCGCGGTCCTTCTGCATGATCAGCGCCTTGATCAGGTCGCGATTCATGCGGGCGATGTTGGCGAGGCTGATGCCCTTCGGGCAGGCGGCCTCGCACTCGCAGTGGTTGGTGCAGCTGCCGAAGCCCTCGGCCTCCGTGCGCGCCGACCATCTCGCGGGCGCGGCCGCTAGCGCTCGGCCTGACCCTGCGGGAGCATGTTGAGGTGCGCGATCTTGGCCGCCGTGAAGAGGCTCGCCGACGCGTTCGGGCAGGCCGCCACGCACGCGCCGCAGCCGATGCAGGTGGCGGCGTCGATGGCCTTGTCCGAGTTGTCCTTCGGGATGGGGATCTCGTTCGCGTCCGGCGCGCTGCCGGTGCGGACGCTGACGTAGCCGCCCGCCTGGATGATGCGGTCGAACGCCGAGCGGTCGACCATCAGGTCCTTCACGATCGGGAACGCCGCCGCGCGCCACGGCTCGATCCACATCTCCGCGCCGCTCTGGAACATGCGCATGTGGAGCTGGCAGGTGGTCGTCAGCTGCGCGGCCCGTGCGGGATGCCGTTGATGACGCACCCGCAGGCGCCGCAGATGCCCTCGCGGCAGTCGTGGTCGAAGACGATCGGCCCGGTGCCCTCGGCGACCATCCGCTCGTTCACCACGTCGAGCATCTCGAGGAAGGACATGTGCGTGGTGACGCCCGGCACGTCGTGACTCCACGAACCTGCCCTCGGCGTTCGGGCCCTCCTGACGCCAGACGTGAAGCGTCATGTCGATCTTCCGAGCGTCGTCCGAGCTCTCTTCGCGTTCCTTCGGCCCGCTCACTTGTAGCTGCGCTGGGTCAGCTTGACGTACTCGAACTCGAGCGGCTCCTTGTGCAGCTTCGGCGCGCTCGCAGGCGCCCGTGTACTCCCACGCAGCGACGTACATGTAGTCCTCGTCGTCGCGCTTCGCCTCGCCCTCTTGCGTCTGATACTCCTCGCGGAAGTGCGCGCCGCACGCTCTCCTCGCGGTCGAGGGCGTCGTGGCACATGAGCTCGGCCAGCTCGAGGAAGTCGGCGACGCGGCCGGCCTTCTCGAGCGTCTGGTTCAGCTCTTCGCCGCTGCCGGGGACCATGACTGTCCTCCCAGTACCGCTCGCGCAGCTCCGGGATCTCCTTCGAGCGCTTCCTTCAGGCCCTCGGCGTTGCGGGCCATGCCGCACTTGTCCCAGATGATGTGGCCGAGCTTGCGGTGGAACCAGTCGGGGGTCTCCTAGCGCTTCTTGGAGTCGGTGAGCTTCTGCATGCGCGTGCTCACGCGCTCCATGGCCGCCTTCACCGCCGGGTGGTCCTCGCTGACCTCGTTCGCCGGCGCGCGCCGAGGTAGTTGCCCATCGTGTAGGGGATGACGAAGTAGCCGTCCGCCAGGCCTTGCATCAGGGCGCGGCACCCAGGCGATTCGCGCCGTGATCGGAGAAGTTCGCCTCGCCGATCGCGAACAGCCCGGGGATGGTGCTCATCAGGTTGTAGTCCACCCAGAGCCCGCCCATCGTGTAGTGGCTGGCCGGGTAGATGCGCATCGGCGTCTCGCGCGGATCGTCGCCGGTGATGCGCTGGTACATCTCGAAGAGGTTGCCGTAGCTTCTCAGATGGCCTTCTTGCCCAGGCGCTTGATGGCGTCGGCGAAATCCAGGTAGACGCCCCGGCGCTGTCCGGCGACCGCGGGCCGACGCCCTTCCCGTCGTCGCACACGTACTTCGCGGCGCGGGACGCGATGTCGCGGGGCACCAGGTTGCCGAATGCCGGGTAGCGGCGCTCGAGGTAGTAGTCACGGTCCGCTTCGGCGATGTCGCGCGGCGCCTTGTTGCAGTCGTCGGCGTTCTTCGGCACCCACACCCGCCCGTCGTTGCGGAGCGACTCGCTCATCAGCGTGAGCTTGGACTGGTAGTCGCCGAGACGGCGGGATGCAGGTGGGATGGATCTGCGTGTAGCAGGGGTTGGCGAAGAGAGCGCCGTGCCGGTGCGCCCGCCAGGTCGGCTGTGATGTTGCAGCCCTTGGCGTTGGTGGAGAGGTAGAAGACGTTGCCGTAGCCGCCGCTGGCGAGGACCACGCAGTCCCCGACGTGGGCCTCGATCGCGCCCGTGAGCAGGTTGCGGATGACGATGCCGCGCGCGACCCATCGATGACGATCAGGTCGAGCATCTCGGTCCGGGTGTAGATCTCGACCTTGCCGGCGGCGATCTGATCTTCTGAGCGCCTGGTAGGCGCCGAGGAGCAGCTGCTGGCCGGTCTGCCCGCGCGCGTAGAAGGTGCGCGAGACCTGGGCGCCGCCGAAGGAGCGGTTGGCCAGGATGCCGCCGTACTCGCGGGCGAAGGGCACGCCCTGGGCGACGCCTGGTCGATGATGTTCACGCCGACCTGCGCCAGGCGGTAGACGTTCGACTCGCGCGAGCGGAAGTCGCCGCCCTTCACCGTGTCGTAGAAGAGGCGATATACGCTGTCGCCGTCGTTCTGATAGTTCTTCGCGGCGTTGATGCCGCCCTGCGCGGCGATGGAGTGTGCGCGCCGCGGGCTGTCCTGGTAGCAGAACGCCTTCACGTTGTAGCCGAGCTCGCCCATGGTCGCGGCGGCGGCGCCGCCGGCGAGGCCGGTGCCGACCATGATGATGGTGTACTTCCGCTTGTTGGCCGGGTTGACCAGCTTCATGTCGAAGCGGTGCTTCTCCCACCGCTTCTCGATCGGTCCCGTGGGTTCGTTGCTGTCGAGCTCCATCGTCGTTCCTTCAGTCGCAGGGCCCGAGCAGCTCGGAGCACTCGTCGAAGCCTTCGGAGGGGGTGATCAAACCGGTCATCACGGAGACCGGGATGGAGACGTTGCCGATGGTGATGAAAGCGGCCAGGCCGATGGCGAAGAGCTTGCGGTAGCGGTCGTAGCGGCGGTGGCTCGCCCCGAGGCTCTGAAGCCAGCTCCACCCGCCGTGGTAGAGGTGCATCCCGAGCAGAAGGTTCGCCACGATGTAGGCGGTGGAGATCATCCAGTTGCGGAAGCCGAAGACCACGTTGTCGTAGACGTTCTGCGGGTCGTGGAAGCTCCCGTAGCCGAAGGTCAGGTGCAACAGGTGGTAGACGACGAAGAAGCCGATGATCGGGCCGCTGTACTGCATGGTCCGCGCGGCGTAGTCGGTGACCAGATCCTTGCGCCCGTGCTGATAGCGCGTGCTGCGCGCGTCGCCGTTGCGGCTCATCAGGCTGGCCGTCGCCCAGATGTGGGCGCCGATCGACACGAGGAGCACGATCCGGGCGGTCCACAAGAGCGGGCCCAGCTTGCGCAGGGCGGCCGCGTAGTCGTGCATGGCGACCGCGCCCTCGACCGGGCCCTGGTACAGCTGGAGGTTGCCCAGCAGGTGAACGATCAGGAATCCGAAGAGAATGACCCCGGTGATGGCGACGATCGCCTTCTTACCAATGGTCGTCCGGTGCAGTGTGAGTACCTTTTGCACGTCCGCGGCTATACACCCTATTGGTCCGAGGATGAAGGGCGCGGAGGGTCGACGTACTCGACCTCCTCGCCCCGGAAGGTTCTGAGGACAATCCCGTCCTCAGTGCGGGACACCACGTAGTCGGGCCCGATCGGGACCTTGCCCCGGCCCCCCGGGGTGTCCACCACGAGCTTGGGGAGCGCGATCCCGCTGACTCTGCCTTGGAGCTTCCCCATGAGCGCCACCGTCTCCGAGACCGTCGTACGCAGGTGGGAAGTCCCGCGCACCGGATCGGCCTGCAAGAGGTAGTAGGGCCGAACGCGCATCGAGACCAGCCCGCGAAAGAGCGCCTCGAGCGTAGTCGGGTCGTCGTTCACACCCCGGAGCGCGACGGTTTGATTCATCACCGGCAGGCCGTGGTCGACGAGCATCGCGCAGGCCCGTCGCGACTCGGCGGTCAGCTCCCGCGGATGATTGAAGTGCGTCATGACCCAGGTCGATGGGTGCGCGCGGAGCGCGGACGCGAGCGTCTCGTCGATCCGCTGGGGCAGGGTCACCGGCACCCGGGTGGCGACGCGCACGTCGGTGAGATGGTCGATGCGCGCGAGGCTCCTCGAGCAGACGGCGCACGCGATCCGTCGACATCAGGAGCGGGTCGCCACCCGAGACGATTACCTCCCGCACCTCGGGGTGAGACCGGATGTACGCGAAGGCGTCGGCGAGGGCGTCCATCGAGCGCGCGCCGCCGCCCTGGCCGACCATGCGCGAGCGCGTACAGAAGCGGCAGTAGACGCCGCAGCGATCGGTCGCGAGCAAAAGCGCGCGATCGGGGTATCGCTGCACCAGGTGGGGCGCGACCTCGTGGGCCTCTTCCCCGAGGGGATCGCGCAGGTCGCCAGGTACCGTCTTCGCTTCGTCCGCGACGGGGATGCACTGGCGGCGGATGGGGCAGTCGGGATCCGCTCGGTCGATCAGCGACAGGTAGTAGGGCGTGATGGAGAGCGGAAAGCCTTCCCCCAGCGCCCGTAGGGCACCTTCGCGCTCCGAGTCGGTGAGCGGGAGCTGTGCCTCGAGGGCCTCGAGCGTGGTGACGGCGCGCCGCGCTTGCAAGCGCCAGTCCTCCGCGGTCTCGGTGGCGAGTATCGGGAGCTGCATGGTTCGGCTGGGGTCCGCGTCAGCGCGCGATGATCACGATCTCGGGGGGCACCGGTGACGTCGCACCGCCCGCGGGTTATGAACCCTTCCAGCCGATGATCAAGTACATCGGAAGCAAGCGGGTGCTGGTCCCGCGAATCGTGGAGCTGGTCCAGGGCTTCGGGGACGAGGTGCGCACAGTCCTCGACGCCTTCAGCGGGACCTCCCGCGTCGGTCACGCGCTCAAGAAGGCCGGCTATCGCGTCACCGCCAACGACCACAACGCCTACGCGCACTGTCTCGCGCGTTGCTACGTTCAGGCAGATCGCGAAGCCGTTCAGAAGGACGTGGAGCGCGTCCTCGCGGAGCTCCGCGAGGTCGAGCCCGTGCCCGGCTACTTCACGGAGACCTTCTGCGAGAAGTCGCGGTTCTTCAGGCCGAAGAACGGCGCGCGCATCGACGCCATGCGGGATCGGATCGCGTCGATGAAGCTCGCGCCCGACGTCGAGGCCGTGGTGCTGACCTCGCTCATGGAGGCGGCGGACCGCGTCGACTCGACCTGCGGCGTGCAGATGGCGTATCTCAAGAAGTGGGCCCCGCGCGCCGACAACGATCTCGAGCTGCGCATGCCCGACGTGCTCGACGAACCCGGGGAGGCGCTCTGTCTCGATGCGGGCGCGTTGCCCGACCGGGGGGAGTGGGACCTCGCCTACCTCGACCCGCCGTACAACCAGCACAAGTACCTCAACAACTATCACGTGTGGGAGACGCTGGTGCGGTGGGACGCCCCGACGGCGTACGGCGTCGCCATGAAGCGGCACGACTGCAAGGACTACCAGTCGGCCTACAACCGAAAGAACCAGATCGCCGACGCCCTCGCCGACCTCACGAAGCGCATGCCCGCGAAGCGACTGATGGTCTCCTTCAGCGACGAGGGCTACCTCTCGGCGGACGAGATCACCGAGATCCTGCGCCCGCTCGGGGAGGTCGTCGCCTACGATCACGACTTCAAGCGCTATGTCGGAGCCCAGATCGGGATCTACAATCCCTCTGGGGAGAAGGTCGGGAGGGTGTCCCATCTGAGAAATCGGGAGTTCCTCTTCGTCGTCACGCGGTGAAGGTGTCCGAAGGAACGGTCGTCGGGGGCCGCTACGAGATCCGCCAGGAGATCGCTTCGGGTGGCATGGGGATCGTGTACGAGGTCGAGCGCACCGACGACGGACAGCGCTTTGCGATGAAGGTGGTGCGCCAGAAGGTCGCCAGAGGCGCGACCACTGCCGCGCGTCTCCAAAGAGAGGCAGAGGTGCTCTCGCGTCTGGACCACCCGGGCATCGTTCGGATGGTCGACGCGGGCCTCGCCACGGAGGGCGCGATCTACATCGTGATGGAGCTCCTGGAAGGGGAGACGCTCCAGGCGTATCTCGAGCGCGAGGCGCCGGTGGCGCCCGCGGATCTGGTGCCCATCGTCGATGGCGTCGCCAGCGCTCTCGACGCGGTCCACGGCGCGGGCTTCATCCATCGCGACCTCAAGCCCTCGAACGTCGTCCTGACCTCCTCGGGACCGAAGCTCCTCGATTTCGGCGTCGCCCACGGCGCCGACTACGTGCGGCTCACGGTGACGGGCCAGGTGGTGGGGACCGTCCGTTACATGTCTCCCGAGCAGCTCACCGGCGTCACCGATGTCGACCACCAGACCGACGTCTACGCCCTGGGCGTCATCATCTGGTCCGCGCTCGCCGGCGGTCCGCCCTTCGTGGGCAACCCGCTGCAGGTGGCGATGCAGATCGCGGAAGGCGCTCCGCGCCTCGACGTGCTCCTGCCACGCGTGGACCGCGAACTGGCCGACGTCGTCCATCGCGCGATTTCACCCTACAAGAAGGATCGGCCTTCGAGCGCGGGTGAGCTCGCTCGCGCATACCGCGAGCTCGCTGGCTCTCTCGACGAAGTGTCCGAAGGCGCCGCGGCGACCGGGTTTCAGCCGATCCCTCTCACCGAGACCTCCGTCACCCAGAAGGTGATGAGCCCGATCGCGGAGCCGCGGCGTCGCATCGCGCCGTCGGTTCTGCTCTTCGCCGGGGTCATCCTGGGGGTCGCGCTGACGCTCTCCGTCTTCTTCCTCGCGCAGAGCGCTTTCGAGGCACCTCCGCCCACCGCCGCCCCGCCGGGCGTTCAGGCGGTGCCATGAGGAGCGGATCCAGGAGGCCGCGCCGACCGTGGTCGATCCGCGCCCCCCGGTCGCAACACCCCCGAGAGCGCGACGCTTGCTCCTCTACACGCTGGCGGCCGCGGCGGTCGCGGGCGCCCTCGTCGGGGTCCTGCTCTTCCTCCTCAGAACCAGCTGATGAAGCCCACCGATGGGCTCAGCACCAGCCCTTCGTGGGCGAAGGTGCCATGGTCCGAACGGCTGCCAGAAGTGATCCCGACGTTGCCGCTGGCGCCGACCCGCCCCACCGTGAGCTCGGCGGCCACCCAGAAGCGCCGGTAGCCGACCGCGAAGCCCAGCTGACCCGTCACGTAGGCCGCCGTGCCGCCCACCTTCACTCCGGCCGAGGCGTTGCAACCGGGTCCCCGGGTGTCGGTGCATACGGTGAGGCTCGAATCGTAGGTCGAGAAGATCAACTTGGGCCCGCCCCACACGTGGAAGTAGCGGCCGGAGTAGCCGAGATGGATCGGCAGGTCGAAGTCCCACCGCGTGAAGCCGTTCACCTTCACCGCGTCGTCGCTCACGGTTTGAAGGGGAAAGCCGAAGAGGTAGCCCGAGACGCCGAAGCCCGCGGAGCCATAGATCCCTGGGGCGATCCGAAGCCACTGAAAGCGGACGTGTCCGCGCACGGCGCTCCCCGAGGTTCGCACCCCGAGCTCGAAGCGCTTGGTGATGCCGTAGGAGGCGGCCATCGTCGCGCCGACGCTCGGCGGCTGAACGAGCGCCACCGTGGCGGCGTCCGTGATCTCGGTCACCTCGGCGCGGGTCATGCGTCCACCGAAGTGTGCGCCTTCCACCACGCCGATCGCCTCGCGGATCTCACCGTCGGTGTGCACGTAGTCCACCGAGCCGGTGACCTGCAGATGGCCCTCGGGCGTCGTCCGCGCAGGTTGAAGCGTCCCGAGCGCCGGCGAGCACCCCGCCACACATAAGACCGCGACGAGCCCGAGACGGATCCTCACGACGTTCTGTATGCTGCGAACGTCGTGCCAGACGTTCACCACGAACAAGTCGAGCGTTCTTCGTCCGCGCGATGGGTCAGGCTGTGCCGCGCGTGCGAGCGTGCACGGAGGCCTCCGAATGGCTGACGGCGAATTGTCGGCGGGGCGTTACCGCCTGCACGGCGTGGTGGGCGAAGGTGGGATGGGCGCGGTCTACGCAGCCGAGCGGGTGGAAGACGGCGGGCGCGTCGCGATCAAGAGGCTCCACGCGCACCTCGTGAAGGAAGAGCAGATCGCTGCGCGCTTTCGTCGCGAAGCGATGGCGGCGGACGCGATCGGACATCCGAACATCGTCGACGTCATCGAGCTCGGTGAGGACGGGGAGGGCGGCCTCTTCATGGCGCTCGAGCTGCTCGAGGGCCGTGACCTCGCGGCGGAGATCGGCAAGTCGGGTCCGCTGCGCGTGGGTCGGCTGGTGCACATCCTCTCCCAGGTTTGCGATGCCCTCACGGCGGCGCACGCAAAGGGGATCATCCATCGCGACCTCAAGCCCGAGAACGTCTTTCTGATCGAGCGAGACGGAGATCCGGACTTCGTGAAGCTCCTCGATTTCGGCATCTCCAAGTTCCGCGAGGCCATCGACGGCGGGGTCACCTCGATGACGCGGACCGGGACCACCCTCGGCACGCCGTTCTACATGGCGCCCGAGCAGGCGCAGGCGAGGAAGGAGATCGACCAGCGCGTCGACGTCTACGCCCTCGGGGTGATCGCCTTTCGCGCGCTCACCCACCAGCATCCCTTCGACGACGAGTCCTATCCGATGCTGGTGCTCAAGATCTGCACCGAGCCGTCGCCGCCCATCACCCGCTATCGCGACGACGTCCCGATGGATCTCGACGCGGTGGTGCGAAAGTGTCTCGCGAAGAACCCCGACGATCGCTTCGAGAGCGCGGCCGCGCTCAAAGAGGCCCTGGCTCCCTTCGCTTCGGTGATGCACGAGCCGCGGCTGACGAGGGAGCCGGCGACCGTGCTCGCGAGCCCCAAGGCGCTGCGCGTCGATTCGCCCGAGGCGCACGCGGCCACGGCTCCTGCGATGGAGGTGGCCGGGGGATGGAAGTCGGGACCGGGTTTGCCGGCGGTGGGCCTGCCCGATGACGACGAGCCCGAGGAGGTAGAGGTGGCAGGTGCGCGTGGCCCGAGTCAGGCGTCGCTCTTGAAGTGGTCCATGCTCGGCATGGCCGCGCTGGTGCTGGCGCTCGGCGCGGCGCTCGCGCTCAACGCCGAGCCCGACGGCCCAGTGGAAACCGAAGTCTCCTTGCCCGACCCGGCCGCCATGGAGGCCGCGCCCCTCACGGCGGCTGGCGGCGACGGCATCGGATGGAGCTGGGTGAACCCGCTCCCCCGGGCCATGCCCACCTGGTACGACGTCGCGGTCGCTGGGCCCAATCTGGTCGCCATGGTCGGCCACGCCGGACAGGCGGCGCGGTATCAGCCGGACGGGATGTTCCTGTGGGCGACCGACACCACGGAGACGCTGCACGGCGTGACCTGGTACGGCGCCCGCGAAGCGATCGCGGTGGGCAACGCGGGCACCGTGCGCGTGCTGCGTCTCGACGGGGAGCCGATGAGCATCGATGCGGGCACCGCCGAGGACCTGCGCGACGTGGTGGCGGTCTCTCCAACGCGCGCGTGGATCGTGGGCGACGGAGGCACGCTCCTGTCGTTGAACGCCTACGACGTGGCCCGCGTCACCTCGGGCACCGACGTGGACCTCCTCGGCGCCTTCGTCGCAGGCGACGAGGTGTGGGTGGTGGGCGAGGGGGGCGCGATGCTGCACATCGTGGGCGACGACGTGCGCTCGGTGACTTCGGGAACTGACCGGACGCTTCGGGCGATCGGCGGCTGTCCGGGGGGGGAGCTCTACGCCGCAGGGGAGGACGGCAAGCTGATCCGCCTGCGCGACGAGGAGCGCTGGTCGACGGTCCGCGTCCAGTCGAACGAGGCGTTCACTTCCATCGCCTGCGACCGCCGACGAGTGGTCGTGACCGGGAGCCGAGGTGGCGTGCTCCTGGTCGCGGGGGGAGAGACGGTCCGCCTCGACAGCGGGACCGACCGCGCGCTCCACGCCGTGGCCTCGGCCCGCGGCGCGCCCACGTGGATCGTCGGTGACGGAGGGCGCTTGATGCACGTGATGGAGGATCACCTGCGCACGCTCACCGACGGACCCACCGCGCCGCTCTGGGACATCTCCGACATCGCGGGCGCGCTGGTAGCGGTCGGTGAGTGGGGGCGCATCGTCCGACAGCACGAAGAGGGCTTTCGCCTCGACGAGGAGTCGCCCACCGACGCCGCTCTCGCGGCGCTCGCGCATCTCGGGCGGAGTCGGCTCTTCGCGGTGGGAGACCTCGGGGCGCTGGTCCTCATCCGTCACGACGGCGCCGAGCTCGTGACCTCGCCCACGGACACCTCGTATCGCGACGTGGTGAGCGATGGGGAGGAGATCCTCGCCATCGGCACCGCCGGCGGGGTCCTTCGGGGATCCATCGGCGCGTTGGTGCCGTCGCGCGTCCCCGACGCGGGGGATCTCTGGGGGCTCGACGGAAAGCCCGATGATGCCATCGCGGTGGGCGACGACGGCCTGGTGCTGCGGATCGACGCCAATCACTCCTCCCGCGTCCCATGCGACGTGAGCGCCAGCCTCCACGGTGTGATGCGGAGCGCGGAGGGAACCTGGGCGGTGGGCACCGGCGGCACCATCGTGCGGATCGAGGAGGGCGGGTGCGTGGTCGAAGCCGGCACCCAGGAGGGTGCGCCGACGCTCAACGACGTCGCCCCCGGCGTTCACGGTCACCCCATGGCGGTCGGTAACCTCGGCGTCGCCATCGAGCGCACCGAGGACGGACGTTGGCAGAGCGCAGGCCTCGCCGTAGGCCGTGGCAATCTACGGGCGATCCATCGAGACGAACGCGACGTCTACGTGGTCGGCGCGGGCGGAATCATCGTTCGTCACGTTCTGCTCGACGGGACCTGAGCCCGGTCCTCGACTCCCGCCGGTCCTCCGCGCATCATCGAAACCAGATGCAGCATCCGACTCAGAACGCCAAGGTCGTCCTTCGACACTGCGACACCTACGACGCGGACCGAATCACCGAGATCGTTCATGACGGGCTCGAACATCTGGAGCTCACACCCTCCGGTCGCACGCTCGTCAAACCGAACGTGGTGGCGGCAGGCGAGCTCTTCCAGGACGCCTACACCCGGCCCGAGCTCGTCGAGGGCGTGCTGCGCGCGCTGCAGAAGAAGGGGAAGGGCAGGACCAGGGAGCTCGCCGTGGGCGAGCGCTGCGGCATCACCGTTCCGACGCGCGTGGCCTTTGCGGAGGCCGGCTACGATCCGATGCTCGAGCGGCTCGGCGTTCGCCGCTACTGTTTCGAGGAGGAGACGCAGGTCGAGATCCCGCTCTCCCACGAGGGGCGCCTGCGCGACTACATCTACACGCCGGAGCCCGTCGCGCGCGCGGACTTCTTCGTGAACTGCCCGAAGCTCAAGGCGCATCCGTGGACGACGGTCACCTTCTCGATGAAGAACTACATCGGGATCCAGGACGACCGTCACCGCCTCATCGATCACGATCATCGTCTCGACCAGAAGATCGCCGACCTCCAGTACATCGTGCAGCCACAGTTCATCTGCATCGACGCCATCGTCGCGGGCGAGGGCCGGATGCTGACGCCGATCCCGTTCCCCCTGCACATGGTGATCATGGGCAACAATCAGGTCGCCTTCGACGCGGTCTGCTGTCGGATCATCGGCGTCGACCCCATGGAGGTCCCGCACATCCGCCTGGCCCACGAGCGCGGATTTCGGGCCGGTCGATCTCGACCACATCGAGATCAGCGGGGACGTGAGCTTCGACGAGGCGCGGGAGCGCGGCCGGGGCTTCCGGGTGGGGTTGATCCGCGTCGAGAAGTACTTCGAGGGCACGAACATCTGCGCGTACGCCGGCCCCCCGCCGAACGATCGGCCGAAGGACGACCTGCAGTACGACTACTGCTGGGGCGGGTGCCCCGGCGCCCTCGAAGAAGCCGTGGAAATCCTCCGGCGCTTCGACGCGCGGTGCGAGGAGAAGATGCCGCGCACTCACATCATCTTCGGCGCCTACGACGGCCCCATCGACGCGCAGCCGGGGGAGCGGGTCGTCTTCATCGGCGACTGCGCGACGTGGAAGGGCGAGCTCTTCGGTCATCAGGTGCACGTGAAGAGCGAGTATCGCGATCGGAGCGAGACCGATCCTCACAGCGCCAAGCACCAGGACGTGTTCGTCAAGCTCGCGACGGTGACGCGAAAGCTGCAGGTCTCCGAGGACTCCGCCTACGTGCGCTTCACGGGCTGCCCGACCAGCGTGGTCGAGCAGGTGATTGTGCTGGTACAGCATGGACACTTGAAGAATCCGATCCTCGACCCCAAGTACGCGATCCCCTTCAACATGGGTTACCTCGCTTGGCGGAGCGCCACCGCGGTGCAGCGGGCGCTCGGAAAGGAGTATCAGGCGACCGGGGAGATCGCGCGCGGTCGGGCGGCGCCGAAGGTGGTGCCCCCGGGGGAGTGAGCCCTGCTACCCTGCGCGGCCATGAAGCGGTGGAAGGGTAGAGTGGCGCTGATCACCGGCGCCTCGAGCGGGATCGGCAGGGAGACGGCGAAGCTGCTCGCGGCCGAAGGGATGAAGGTCGCGGTCTGCGCACGACGCGGGGAGCGCCTCGAGGCGCTCTGCCACGAAGCGGAGCTGGCGGGCCTCGAGATGGAGGCCCACGCGGTCGACCTCCGCAACACCGACGCGATCGTGCGCCTCTTCGAAGCGGTGGCCGGACGCTGGGGCGGCGTCGACGTCCTCGTGAACAACGCGGGTCTCGGGCACGCGGCGCCGCTCACCGAGGGTGAGACCGAAGACTGGCGGGAGATGCTCGAGGTCAACGTACTGGCCCTCTGCGTGGCGACCCGAGAAGCGGTGCGCCAGATGCGGGCGCGCGGCGACGACGGCCACGTGATCCACGTCTCGTCGATGGCCGCGCATCGCGTCCCACCGGGCAGCGGCGTCTATTCGGCGACGAAGTACGCCGTGCGAAGCCTCACCGAGGGGCTGCGCGCGGAGCTGCGCGAGCTCGGGAGCGGGGTTCGCGTGACCGCCATCAGCCCCGGCTTCGTCGAGACCGAATTCGCCGAGCACTACCACAAGAGCAAGGAGGCGGCGGCGAAGACCTATGGGCGCTTCAAGGTCCTCGAGGCGGGCGACGTCGCCGACGCGATCCGCCACGTGCTCAGCGCGCCGCCCCACGTCCAGTATCACGATCTGCTGATGCGCCCGACGCATCAGGCTTCGTGATAGCCTCTGGGCACTCTGAAGGAGGCGTCCCGTGACCTCGATTCGCACCATCTCCATCCTGGCGGTGCTCGCCGCGCTCCTGTCGAGCGCGCCCGTGGCCCGGGCAGACGAGGCGGAAGTGCACTACCGTCAGGCCCTCGTCTACAAGCGCGAGGGACGCTTCGAGGAGGCGCTGGCCGAGGCGCAGGCCGCCATTCGCGCGCGCCCCAGCCATGCGGCCGCGCACTTCACGGCGGGGGGGCTCTACCGTCGCCTCGGCCGGCTTCGGCCGGCTCTGGGGTGCTTCAACGCGGTGACTCGCCTCGAGCCCGACTACGCCGCCGGTTGGGCGATGAAGGGGGCGATGCACATCCGTCTTCGTCAGTACGAAGCCGCGATCGCGCCGCTGAGGCACGCGGTGGAGCTCGACCCGTCGGACGCGTCGAGCTGGGGGAACCTCGGCATCGCGTACCGCCGCCTCAGGCGCAACGACGAGGCCATGCAGGCCTATCGCGAAGGGCTGCGTCGCAACCCGGGCGATACCGGTTTGATCAACAACCTGGCGGTGGCGATGAACCAGGAGCGCCGCTACGAAGAGTCGATCATCATGCTCGGCGAGGCGATCGAGCATCACGACACCGACTGGGAGATGCACCTCAACCTCGCCATCAGCCTGAGGAGCGCGGAGCGCTGCGAAGAGGCGATCCCGCACTATCGCCGCGCGCTCGAGCTGCGTCCCGGCAACGCGGATGCGCTCTACGATCTCGGCGTCTGTCTGGAGACGGAGAGCCACGCCGACGAGGCGGTGCGGGTCTACCGGCAGTACATCGAAGCGGTACGTTCTCGCGACGCCGCCGCCGCGGCACGCGCGCAGGAGCGCATCGACGCGCTCGGCGGTCACTGAGCGGCGCCACGCCTTTCGCGCAGAGCCACCGATGCCCACCATCCTGCTCTTCGACGTCGACGGCACGCTGATCCTGACGGGCGGCGCCGGCCGTCGTTCGATGGAGCGCGCCTTTCGCGAGGTGACGGGCCACGCCGATGTCTTCGCGGATTTTCGCTTCGGTGGGATGACCGATCCGGGGATCGTTCGGGCCGGCCTCGAGCGCGTGGGCCGGGCCTTCGACGAGGCTGTGGTTCAGTCCGTCTTCGAGACCTACCTGTCGATCCTGCCCACCGAGGTCGAGGCGGCGCCCGACTATCGCGTGCTGCCGGGGGTCTACGAGGTGCTCGATGCGGTGATCGGTCACGACGAGGTCGCCGTCGGGCTCGGGACCGGAAACGTCGAGCCGGGCGCGCGCATCAAGCTCGGCCGCGCCGAGCTCTCCGCCCGCTTCGGCTTCGGCGGCTTCGGCTCCGACGCGGAGAACCGCACCGCGCTATTGACCCGCGGCGCCGAACGGGGCGCCGAGCTCCTCGGCGTCCCGCTGGACGCGTGTCGCGTGGTGGTCATCGGCGACACGCCGCGCGACATCGCGGCGGCCGCGGAGATGGGCGCCGAGTGCGTCGCCGTCGCGACCGGGGGCTGGACGGCGGAGGAGCTCCGCGCGCACGGTCCCACTGCGGTCTACGACGAGCTCAGCGATCCGGATGCCGTCCGCTCGATTCTGGAGCTCGTCTAGTCTGGAGCGAACCGCTCACCCGGATGCGGATCGTTTTTCTAGACCCTCACTGAGACCCAAAAGTGGGTATGCTAGGCCCGCCGTGTCCGACCAACACACGATGACGGGCCTCGTGGGAACTCTCGCCACCGACGCGACCGGCGCGCTCGTCGTGCGGCGCGTGCTGGTGCGCGTGGTGAGCGGTGACGATCGGGGCAAAGAGAAGGTCCTCGAGAGCGGTACGATGACCATCGGTTCTCACCACGAGGCGGACCTCACCCTCAGCGACAAGGCGGTCTCGCGGTACCACGCCGAGGTCGCGCTCTTGTCGGAGGGCGTGCGGGTGCGCGACCTCAAGAGCACCAACGGGACGTTCTTCGGCTCGAGCCGCATCGAGTCGCTGGTGCTCACGCCAGCCGCCGAGTTCAAGGTGGGCCGGACGCGGATCGAGGTCCTGCCCGCCGACGTCCCGGCGCCGGACGTTCCGAGCGAGTCCACGCGCTTCGGGGCCCTGGTGGGTGCGACGCCGCTGATGCGCCGGCTCTTCGGCGTCCTCGAGCGGGTCTCGGCCAGCGAGGTGCCCGTGCTCCTCGAGGGCGAGCCGGGCGTCGGCAAGAGCGAGGTGGCCCGGGCCATCCACGATGCGTCCTCGCGCCGGGAGGCGCCCTTCGCCGTCCTCGATGCGGGCGCTTCCATCCCCGAAGGAGGCGTCGCCGACACCTTCCGCGCTGCCGCCGGCGGCACCGTGGTCGTCGACCGCATCGATCAGGTGAGCGCGCCGGTGGCGAGCGAGCTGGTGCAGGTGCTCGAAGCGCGGGAGCGGGGCGAGCTCGACGTGCGGGTGCTCGCCACCAGCCGCTCGGACATGCGCGAAAGGGTCGAAGCGGGCGCCGCGCCCCGCGACCTCTACTATCACGTCGCTTCCGTGCGTCTGGTGATCCCGCCGCTACGCGATCGCAAGGACGACCTGCCGCGCCTCATCCGCGAGATCGCGCAGAGCCTCGGTCACGCCGACTTCAACCTCACCCTCGAGGAGCTCGCGCCGCTGCGCGCTCACGACTTCCCGGGCAACGTGCGCGAGCTGGTGCGTCACCTCGAGCAGAGCTTCGCCGCCGAGGGCACGCCCTCCCAGCCGCCGCCCCCTCCCACGGCCAGCCAGGCGGCCGCCGTCGGCGAAGACCTCTCCGGCATCCCTTTCAAGGAGGCCAAGGAAAAGCTCGTCGACGCCTTCGAGCGCGAGTACGTCGCCCGCCTCCTCGACCGCCACGACGGCAACGTCTCCCGCGCCAGCGCCGAAGCCGGGCTCGATCGGAACTACCTGGCGCGCCTCGCGAAGAAGCACGGGCTGAGGTAGAGCGGGGGCCGCTGCCCAGGGCGTTGGGCTGCGTGTCGTGGGGACGGTTCGGCTGCCCTGGGCGTTGGACGGCGTGGTTCTGACCGGTGTGCGGGCGCTGGGAGGCGACTCGGCTGCCCTGGGCGTTGGACGGCGTGGTTCTGACCGGCTGTTGCTGATGGGGAAGGGGGTGGCCGGTGTGCGGGGCGGCGGGCGGCGTGCGCGCGGCTGGGTGTGTGCGGGCGTGGGACGGGGGGAGGTGGTCGGCGAGTGGCGACGCTGAGAGCCGTTGGCGGCGGCGATCGCGGATGGCAACGCAGTTGGCCGCGGCCGCTGCGCGGCCTCTGTCCGGCGCGGAGCGCCGGACGCGTGATGGGCGAGATGATCATGTGAAGGGTGAGTCGCACCCTGAAGGCGGACCGCGACGGAGGGGCGATGTCGGTAACGCCGGCAGTTGTGACCGCGATGCGGTCACAACTCGGGGTGTCGTGGGTAACGCCGGCGGTTGTGACCGCGATGCGGTCACAACTCGGGGTGTCGTGGGTAACGCCGGCGGTTGTGACCGCGATGCGGTCACAACTCGGGGTGTCGTGGGTAACGCCGGCAGTTGTGACCGCGATGCGGTCACAACTCGTGGCGTCGTGTGTAACGCCGGCAGTTGTGACCGCGATGCGGTCACAACTCGGGGCGTCGTGGGCAACGCCGGCAGTTGTGGCCGCGATGCGGTCACAACTCGGGGTGTCGTATGTAACGCCGGCGGTTGTGACCGCGATGCGGTCACAACTCGTGGCGTCGTGTGTAACGCCGGCAGTTGTGACCGCGATGCGGTCACAACTCGTGGCGTCGTGGGCAACGCCGGCGGTTGTGACCGCGATGCGGTCACAACTCGGGGTGTCGTATGTAACGCCGGCGGTTGTGACCGCGATGCGGTCACAACTCGTGGCGTCGTGTGTAACGCCGGCGGTTGTGACCGCGATGCGGTCACACAACTCGTGGCGTCGTGGGTAACGCCGGCGGTTGTGACCGCGATGCGGTCACAACTCGGGGTGTCGTATGTAACGCCGGCAGTTGTGACCGCGATGCGCCGAGACGCGCAGTGCGATCCCACGGCGCGCACTTCGCGTCCGGCGCCCCGCGCCGGACAGAGGCCGCGCAGCGGCCGCGGCCCACGACGCTGGCCTCCCCGATCACCGACGCCAGCGGCTCTCGCCGCCCGCGCCCACCACCACGCTCCTCCGTCCCACCCCCGCCCTCACCCAGCCGCACGCACGCCGCCCTCCGCCCCGCACACCGGCCACCCCCTTTCCCCATCAGCAACAGCCGGTCAGAACCACGCCATCCAATGCCCGTTGCAGCCGAGACCCCCCAACGCCCGCCCTCACCCAGCCGCGCGCACGCCGCCCTCCGCCCTGCACACCGGCCACCCCCTTTCCCCATCAGCAACAGCCGGTCAGAACCACGCCATCCAATGCCCGTTGCAGCCGAGACCCCCCAACCCCCGCCCTCACCCAGCCGCACGCACGCCGCCCTCCGCCCTGCACACCGGCCACCCCCTTTCCCCATCAGCAACAGCCGGTCAGAACCGCGCCATCCAATGCCCGTTGCAGCCGAGACCCCCCAACCCCCGCCCTCACCCAGCCGCACGCACCCCGCCCTTCGCCCTGCACACCGGCCACCCCCTTTCCCCATCAGCAACAGCCGGTCAGAACCGCGCCATCCAATGCCCGTTGCAGCCGAGACCCCCCAACCCCCGCCCTCACCCAGCCGCGCGCACGCCGCCCTCCGCCCTGCACACCGGCCACCCCTTTCCCCATCAGCAACAGCCGGTCAGAACCGCGCCATCCAATGCCCGTTGCAGCCGAGACCCCCCAACGCCCGCCCTCAACCAGCCGCACGCACGCCGCCCTCCGCCCCGCCGGGCGCGCGTCCTCGCGCCTTCCCGCCTAATCCAACCCGTATCGCTTCAGGCGTTCGTTCAACGTCGTGCGGCTGATGTCGAGCTCTTTGGCGAGCTGGGTGCGGTTGCCGTCGGTGCGCTCGAGACCGCGGCGGATGATGGCGATCTCGAGCTCTTCGACGGCTTCGGCGAGTGTGCCTTCGCCGGCGGCGGCGTCGGCGGCCTTCTTGGCGGTGTCTCCTTCGCCGTAGCCGCCCGCTCGGCGGATGGCGGCGGAGAGGTGCTCGGGGCCGATCTCTCGTGCGCCGGCAGCGGTGAGCTCCCAGCGTTGCACTTCGGCTTCGAGCTCGCGGACGTTGCCCGGAAAGGGATGACGCTCGAGGCAGGTCCACGCGGCGTCGGAGACGCGCCTCGGCGTCTCGCCCGCGCGCGAGAGGAAGTACTCGACGAGGAGGCGCACATCGCCGGGGCGCTCGCGCAGAGGCGGCAGCCTCACCGGCACTACGTGAAGGCGATAGAAGAGGTCCTGTCGGAACTCTCCCGTCTCGACCATCTTCGCGAGGTCGCGGTGGGTGGCGGTGATGACCCGGACGTCGGCCTTCTTGGGGCTGGTGGCGCCCACCGGCATGTAACTGCCGTCCTGCAGCACACGCAGGAGCTTCACCTGCAGTGACGGGCTCATCTCGCCCACCTCGTCGAGGAAGAGCGTGCCGCCCTCGGCCGCGCCGAAGAGACCTTCGCCCCCGCGCACCGCGCCGGAGAAGGCGCCGCGCACGTGACCGAAGAGCGTGCTCTCGAGGAGCTCGTCGCTCATCACGGCGCAGCTCTGCGCGATGTACGGCTCGCGCGAGCGCGGTCCGTGCTCGACGATGGCGCGCGCGACCAGCTCCTTGCCCGTGCCGCTCTCGCCCTGGATCAGAACGGTCGCTTCGCTGTTCGCCACCCGCTTGATCGCCTCGAAGAGCTCGAGCATCTGCGGCGATCGCCCCACGATGCCCCACAGCCCCGGACGGTCGGCGTCGGTCTCGGCCAGGCGCGCCCGTCGCTCCTCTTCGTAACGCGTGATCTCGCGCGCCGCGGTGCGCAGGATGGCGCGCACGATGCGCGGTCGGCTCCCCTTGACCACCGGCAGCCGGCGCGCGTGCTCCCCGGGGTCGGGCAGGTTCGGATCGAGCTCGGCCAGCGCGCGGGCGAGCTTGGTCGCGTCGACCGGCGGGCAGCCTTCGAGGGCGGTGGCGTTGAAGCCCGAGGCGACGACGTGACAGAGAACCCGGTCCTCGAGCACGGCCGGCACCGAGAGCGCCGCGAGGCCCAGATGACAGCTGCGGGCGACCTCGCGGTCGCCGGTGTTGCCGAGCTCCTCGTAGAACGCGTCGCAGCGCTTGAAGCCTTCGCGGGAGAAGAGCGAAGCGCGGCAGGCGTCGCTCGACGAGGTCATCACCCCGCCGCGCACGTGAGAGACGGGGCCCTCGGTGCCGATGATGTTCAGCTCCAGGGAGAAGGCTTCGCGCAGCGCGGCGCGAAGCACGTCGATCGAGGGCAGCTTGTCATAGCGCGCCAGGTCCGTGGTGCTCACGCGCCCTCCAGCCGCAGCTCACAGTCTTCGAACTGCTCGATGTACCGCGCGCCGAACGCCATGGACGGAGTGAGCGTACCCGGCCGCGCCTCCCCGCGCACGGTCCGAATCGTCGCGTCGAGGGCGGTCATCGACGTGAGGGCGTAGCCGTCGGGCGTGGTCAGGGTCGCTTCGACGCCGCGCCCCGACGCGGTCTCCGCGCGACCCCAGACCTCCGAGCGCCCGCGAGCGCGCGCCTCCTCGCTCGGCCCGCGCCGTCCGCGCTCGATGCGCGACTCGAGGGCGTGCTGAATCGCGGGCACGCCGAGGAAGGGGGTGAACGGCCGGCTCACCTTCGCCGCGAGGATCGCGCGCTGGGGCACCGCCATGTAGACCTCGATGTTGCCGATGCCCGTCGAGTAGTACGCCGTCGCGACGTCGCCCCAGGGGATGGTCATCGCCGCCCGCGGCTTGTCGTGGAAGGGGATGGTGCGGGTGCGGTACGCGGTGGGGACGCGTTCGATCCAACCGTTCTTCCGGATCGCGCCACCGTCCGAGAGGCTCTCCACCACGGTCTTCGCCGTGCCCTGGCTCGGCGCGCCCAGCGAACAGATGGCGAGGAGCAGCCGTTCGGCGTCGGGAAGCGCCTCGGCGAGGCACGCCGCCAGACAGTCGGTGGGCACGACGTCGAAGCCCACGCCGGGCATGAGGGTCACGCCGGCTTCCGCCGCCTCTTCGGTGCGGGCGTGGCAGCTCTCGAAGACCGAGATCTCTCCGGTGATGTCGAGATAGTGGGTGCCGGTGGCGACGCAGCCGTCCACCATCTTCGCGCTGGTGGCGGAGAAGGGGCCGGCGCAGTGGAGCACCGCGCTCACGTCTTCGAGGGAGGCGACGACGGCGCTGGGGTCGTCCAGCGAAAAGACGCGGGTTTCGAGCGCGAAGCGCTCGCCCAGAGGCTCGATCTTCGACGCCGTGCGACCGGCCAGGATTCGGCTCTTCGCCCCGCTTCTTCGCGGCTTCGGCGATCAGCTCGCCGGTGTAGCCGTTGGCTCCATAGAGGAGCCAGCGCTTGTCCCTGGCGTCGTCATCGGCCATGAATTTCTCGTTCACTCCCTCGTGGGAAGAAATCCCTTCTCGGCTCCGCCGTCAACCAATGGATTGGCCCCTCATCCTGGGCATCGCCGCCGCGATGCTCGTCTCCTTCGCCCTCGCTCGGCTCCACTACATGTATTGGGTGCGGCGCCTCACGGTGCCCGCGGAGTACTCGGAGCGCCACGAGCTCGTCACCCACGACGACGTGCCCATCACGCTCTACCGGCTCGAGCCGCCCCCCACGCCCACCGAGCCGCCGGTGCTGGTCGTTCACGGCCTCGCCGCCAACCACCGCAACGTCGACGCCGAGCCGGACCGTTCCGTCGCCCGCTACCTTCACGACCAGGGCCGCGACGTCTGGCTCCTGACCCTTCGCTCCGGCAATCCCACCCTCAGCGCGGCACAGCGCGCGAAGGTCGACTTCCGCGCGATGGTTCACAACGACATCCCCGACGCGATCGCCTTCGTCCGCGACCGAACCCACGCCGACCGGATCGACTACGTCGGCTTCTCCATGGGCGGCATGCTCCTCTACGCGGCCCTCACGCGCACCGTCTCCCCCAACGCGCTCCGCCGCGTCGCGTTCATCGGCAGCCCGGCGCGCGTCTCGCCTCCCATCCTGATCCTGAGGCGCCTGCGCTTCCTTCCGCGCATCGTCTTCCGCGGGCTGTGGCTCCGGCTCGGCGCCCGCATGGCCGCCTTCGTGGTGGAGCTCCTGCGCACGCCCATCCATCGCTTCATCTACAACCCCGACAACGTCGGGCGGGGCACGACGCGGCGAGCGCTGGTGAACCTGATCGAGGACGTTCAGGCGCCGCTCTCGGCCGACTTCGCGACCTGGGCGCTCGCCGACGGAATCGTGCGCGTGGACGGTGAGGACATCGCAGCCGAGCTACCCTCGGTCGAGCTGCCCGCCATCTTCTTCGCCGGCACCGCCGACCGCATCGCCGAGGCCAGCGCCGTGCGGGTCGCCTACGAAAGGTGGGGCAGCGACGCGGAGAGCATCGACAAGCGCTTCGTCCTGATGGGGCGCGAGGGCGGGTGTCGACACGACTACGGCCACGGGGATCTGGCCATCGGCGACCACCTCGAGAGCGAGCTCTTCGTCCCCCTCGGCGCCTTTCTCGCGGGTGATTGACCCGCGCCGGGGGAGGGGTAGGCTCCGACGCATCATGCACCGGCACCTCCTTTCTTCGGTTCTCGTGATGTCGATTGCGGCGACGGCTTGCGGAGACGACTCGTCCGACACGCCCGACGGCGGCGGCGCCGACGGCAGCGCCGACACCGGCACCCGTCGCGACGCCTCACCCCCCCCGCCGCCGCCCCCGGCGATGGGCTTCCCGGACGGCAACGAGTGGTCCTGGGACGGGAGCTGGTCGCCCGCTGCCGGTGACTTCCCCCTCGCGGGGCTCCTCGACGACGAATACAACGACGGCCACGACGACACGCCCATCCTGCCGCCCGGCGAGTGGGATTGGGACGACGCGGGGAACGACCTGGCGAACTGGCGCAACTTCGAGTCCAACCTCGGCACCTTCGAGCCGATGGTCGACTCGATGGATCACCAGTACGGCTGGCGCTTCGTCGGGGTGATGGCGTCGACCGACTACCAGGGACCGGCCGAGTACTTCGAAGGCTCTTCCGGGGTCGACTACATGGACCTCGGTCCCGCCGGCAACATCCACAGCATCACGGGGAACCTCGCGGGCGGTCCCGACGTGCTCATCTTCGACGAGGCTCACACCCTCGACTTCCGCACCGGCACCACCGCCGACGGCGGAGAACGCGACGACGACCTCGTCATCGCCGGTTGCACCCCGAGCACCGACGGCAGCTGGCAGATCGACACCGCGACCGTTCACACCGGCCCGGGCTACGACTGGGTCTTCGTGCGCGACATCGATCGCGCCGCCATCGATCTGGGCAACGGCGACGGCGGACGCACCGACACCCTCGACGTCTCCGACGGCGACGACATGGTGGTCCTTCGCGGCAACACCCACGACTTCCGGGTCTTCGGCGGGGCCGGCGACGACGTCTTCGTCTGGTACGTGGACGAGAACGTTCAGACCACCACCTGGCTCGGGCCCAACTTCTTCGGCGGCGGCGGCTGGGAAGACGCGCTCTTCTCCGCGGACGGCGGCGTCGACCGATTGGTCCTGGCCATCCCCACCGACACCGAGATGGTCACCTCCACCCCGACCCCTGCGGGTGGGCTCTTGGTCATGTCGACCAGCGGCGAGCTGATGGTCGACGACCCCACGGTCGACGACGTCTACGCGCGCTACTGCGTCGAGTGTGGGACGGGACCCGGCGGCGAAAAGACGATCATCCTCGAATACAACTCCGCCGACGGGATGATCGAGACCGGCTACTTCTACCTGACCGGCGTCGAGGAGCTGCAGGTCGGCATCGGCGACGGCGCGAAGGTCTACTCCCTCGACGCCACCGCCGGCACCGCCACTTTGATGGACGGCGCCGACCTCCACGAAGCGATTGTTCCGCCGCCGGAGCTCTGCGAGTAGGGCGCTACCCGCGCCCGCGGCGGTTTGCCCGGCCTACCTCGGTGACGACCAGCACGCGAGGCGCGCTGCGGTAGCCGCCGCCGATCCCGCCCGCGGCGAGCGCAGCGACCTCGCTCGTCGACCACGCGCCTCGGCCTTCGATCACGACCTCGTCGCCGACACCGACGCGGAGCTCGTGAAGGGCCACCGCGTCCACGGTGAAGCGCGGGTGTCCGGCCTCCTCACGCAGGTCGCCGACCCAGTCGAGCGCCGGTGGACCGAGCGCACCGAGATCGTAAGTCCGCATCGATCCACCGAAACGAGCGCCGGAGAGGTCGACGATGGCGAGGCTCTTTCCGTCGTCGATGAGGCAGCGCACGCCCACGCGCCGCGACAGGCACATGCCGCGAGTCGGTTGGGCCAGGGCGTCGAGGGGAAGGCTTTCCGCGACCGCCAGGTACCAGAGGCAGGGCTGGGCGTCCGAGGGCGCATCCAACGGCGGATCGAGCTCGCGCAGCGTGCCCGCGATCGTCACCGGGCCAGGGCTCGCGGTCTCGATGGGCGTCGCCGCGTCGAAGTCGAGTGCTCCGTCGTCGTCATCGTCGAGCCAGTCGAAGGCGCGCATCGGGATTTCGAGCCTACCAGCCGCCTTCGACGGCCGCGACTGGGACCCTATACTCGGGGTTCATGGTTCGGAGCGTCCCCGCGTCGCGATCGCTGCCGGCGTTTGCCTCGACCTTCGTCGGCCGAGGAGACGCTCTCGTCGAGATCGCGGAGGCCTTCGATGCAGGCGCCCGCCTGGTGTCGATCCTCGGTCCCGGGGGCATGGGCAAGACGCGCCTCGCGGTAGAGCACGCACGGGAGGTGGCGGAGCGCTACCCGGGCGGCGCCATCTTCTGCGACCTCTCGTCGGCCCGGTCCCTCTCGGAGGTCTGCACGTCGGTCGCGCGCGCACTCGCCCTGTCCCTGCGCAGCCAGGCGAGCGCGGACCAGGCCGCGCTGCGGATTGGTGGCGCGCTGGCGGAGCGCCCTCCGACGCTGCTCGTCCTCGACAACTTCGAGCAGGTCGCGTTCACCGCCGCCGAGACCGTGGGCGCCTGGCTGCGCGCGGGCGGGCAGACGTGCTTCGTCGTCACCTCGCGCGAGCGTCTCCATCTCGACGGAGAGGTGCTGCTCGATCTGGAGCCGCTCGCGCTCCCCGTCGTCGAAGCCGATCCGGAGGCCAGCGACGCCGTCCAGCTCTTCTGCCAGCGTGCCCGCGCCGTGCGACACGGCTTCGATCCCAGCGGCCAGGGCGCGGTGCTGGCGGAGGTGGTGGCGGAGCTCGACGGCATCCCCCTCGCCATCGAGCTCGCGGCGGCGCGCCTCCGAACGCTCTCTCTGTCTCAGCTCCACACCCAGCTCTCGAAGCGCTTCGAGCTCCTGACCAGCCACGGCCGCGATCGCGTCGGCCGTCACGCCACGCTCGAAGCCGCCATCGACGGGTCGTGGGATCTCCTGGACGCGGAGGAGCGCGGCGTCCTTTCACGGCTGAGCGTGCTTCCCGACGGCTTCACCATGGAGGGGGCCGAGGCGGTGGTGGGCGCCGCCGGGCGGGGCCGCGTGGAATCGCTGCGCGACAAGTCGCTCCTCGTCGCGCGCGCGCCCGCGCACGAGGGGGAGCCGCTGCGCTTCGGCTTCTATGCGTCCATTCGTGAATACGCCGAGAGGAGGCTCGACCCCGTCGACCGGGAGGCGGCCCGGGCCTCCCACGCCGCGCATCTCGCGAAGCGCGGTCTCGCGCTCGCGGAGCGCGCGGAGCGCGATGACCGCGCCCGACGCACGCTCGCCGCCGAGCTCGAGGGGCTCGTTGCGGCGCTCCGCTGGGCGACCGACGCGGGGCAGGGCGAGACCGCCGTGACGATCGCTCTCGCCACCCTGCCCATCCTGAGCGCCCGCGGTCCGGGCCACGTCTATCTCGAGGTGACCGAGAGCGCGCTCGCGACCGAAGGGGCTTCTTCGGCGCCGCCACAGCTTCGGCTCCGTGCGCACCTCGGCCGGGCAGAAGCACGCCTCAGGCGTGGCGACGTCGCGTCCGCGCGCGAGGATCTGGCGCACGCGGAGGCGCTCGCGGCGTCGGACATGCGGTCGCGTGCCCGGGTCGCGCGAGCGCGCGGAGCGCTCGAATGGGCCTGCGGCTTCCTCGACGAGGCGGCCGAGCACTACCGGGAGGCGGTCGCGCTCTGTGATGCAGCGGGAGACGAGGAAGGCGCGGGACAGGCCCTCACCGAGCTCGGAAGGGCGGCGCTCCTCTCGGGCGACGTCGAAGGGGCGGCCACGCTCTGGGCGCGGGCGCTCGGGATCCACCGAACGCTCGGCGACCGCGCACACGAGGCGCGGACGCTCGCGAACCTCGGCAACCTCGACCTCGACCAGGACCGCCTCGACGAGGCGGCCGAGCGCGCAGCGGGGGCGCGGGCGCTGGCGGTGGAGGTCGGAGACGACTACGTCGTGGCGGTCGCCACGATGCTGGCGGGCGAGGTGGCCCTCGCGCGCGAGCACCCGGACGAGGCGCGGGCGCTCTACGCGCGCGCGATCGACGGATTCCGCCGCGTCGGGCGCAAGCAGTCCACGGGGCTGGCGCTCGCCTATCTCGGGGCGTGCTTCGAGGAGAAGGGCGAGCTGCTCGCCGCACGGGCGCGTTACGACGAAGCGGCGATGCTCCTCCGGGACGCGAAGAACCTGCTCGGCGAAGGATTGGTCCGGGCGTGGTCGGGGCGCCTCCACGCGACGAAGGACGCGCTCGACGCCGCCGAGGCGGAGCCTCGATCACGCGGCCGAGTGCATGGAGCGCGTGGGCGACGAGGTGCGGTGGGAGGTGGCGCATCTGTGCCGGGGCCACGTCGATCTGGCGCGCGCCCGGGCGGCGGAGGCACGGGGCGACCACGCGGCGGCCGCCGGGTATGTGCAGCAAGCGCAGAAACGCGTGCGGAGTGCGAGGAAGGGGCGCCTCCATCAGCGGTCGGCCGACGTGAGGGCTGCGCTGCGGGTGCTCGAGCGCGCTGTGGGCGCGCCGGAGCACGCCACCATCCCGCCCCCGGCGGAGCCGAGTCAGGGGCTCGAGGTCAGCGTGAACGGAAAGCGTTTTCGTCCGCCCGGCGCCGACGTGGTCGACATCTCCCGGCGCGCCGCGCTGGCGAAGCTCCTCAGAGCGCTCGCGGAAAGGCGCGTCCACGCGCCGGGGACCGCCCTCGCGGTCGAAGAGATGTTCGCGATCGGCTGGCCTGGTCAAAAAGCGCAGCCACGGTCGGCGGCGAGCCGCGTCTACGTCGCGATGTCCACCCTCCGCGGCCTCGGTCTGCGCGACATCCTCGTCCGCCACCACGACGGCTATCTGCTCGAGCCCACCGTGCCCATCACCATCGGCGACGAAGCGCTCTGAGGCCGCACGCGACGAGTTGTGCTCTACTCGGCGGGCGTCGCGACGCCCTCGCCCTGGCGCACGGTGAAGCGCCCGTTGGGCGACGCGCCGGAGATCGTCTCGGTCGCGCCGCCGCCCGGCCAGCGAACCGTCAGCGAATCGATCGCGGCGGCTTCGCCGAGGCCGACGTGTACCCAGCGCGACGCTTGTCGATTCGACAGCCCGCCGTTCGGGCGCACCTCGCGGACGAGCGTGCGGCCCCCGGCGACGATGGTGACGCGGGAGCCGATCGCATCACGGTTGGCTTCGGTTCCCTCGAGGAGCAGCTCAATCCAGCCGTTGTCGTTTTCGAGGCGGTTCATGTAGACGAAGGTCTCATCGCCGTCCGACGAGACGTAGTCGAGGCGTCCGTCCTCGTCGAGATCCGACCAGATGGTCACGCCGGAGCGCACGTGGAGGCCGAGCTCGTAGGTGACGTCGGTGAAGTGGTCGCCGTCGTGGCGGAAGGCGCGCTGGTAGCGGCCGTAGAACGACGCGATCACCACGTCGAGATCGCCGTCGTTGTCGAAATCGCCGAAGTGCGCGTTTCCGTCGCCCTCGTTGTATTCGATGCCCCACTCCTCGCGGCGGTTCTCGAAGGTGTAGCTCGGCGCACCGTCGTTGAAGACGAGCATCGTCGGATCGGCCCAGGGCATGGTGCGAGGGTGCGAGAGATTGCAGAGGATGGCGTCGAATATCTCCGTCGCCGTCGAGGTCGCCGAAGTCGCCGCCGTAGGAGTGGCCGCCGGGGTAGTGGTAGTCGATGGTGGGGGTGGTGTCGTGGTCGACGCCGATCTCCGAGGCGACGTTCGCGAAATGCCCGGAGCCGTCGTTCGAGAAGAAGAGGTTGTCGTTGAGCTGGTAGTGCCCGACGTAGAGGTCGTCCCAGCCATCGTCGTTCCAGTCGTTCCACATCACGCCGTAGACCGGGTGCGGAGTGTCCACCGTCATCCCCGCCTCCTCGGTGGCCTCGCGGAACGTGCCGTCGCCGTTGCCATAGAAGAAGAGGCTGGGGTCGGTGGGTGCGTCGGGATAATGCCGGAGCCAGAAGCCGACGAAGAGATCGAGGACGCCGTCGCCGTTCGCGTCGGCCATCCCCGAGGCCGCCGTCGGGCCCTGCACCTCGACGCCGGCGTCGGCGAGGCGCGTGAAATGCCCCGCACCGTCGTTGAGCAGGACGTGGTGGAAGAAGTCCTCGTCCACCGTGCCGTCGCAGTCGTTGTCGCGGCTGTCGAGTACCTCCGAAGCGCTCGCGTTCATCTCGGCGTCGTTGTCGTTGCAGTCGCCCATGGCGATCGACTGCCCGTCCCCGTCAGCGTCGTCGGTCGACGTGCCGTCGTCGGTCACGCCGTCACAGTCGTCGTCGTAGCCGTTGCCGGGGCGCTCCACGCCCCCGGGATGGATGCCGGGGAGTGAGTCGTCGCAGTCGCCATCCATCACGGTCACACCATCTCCGTCGGCGTCCGACTGGATGTAGACCATGACGAGCGCGTCCTGATCTCCGTCCGAGTCGATGTCGGCGAAGATCATGTGATGCGCTTTCACCTCGTCCGCGGGAAAGACGCCGTCCGCGCTGCGGGTGAAGCCGCCGCGTCCATCTCCGAAGAACACAGCGGGCTGCTCGTTGCCGACCGCCACCACGTCATCGTGGCCATCCGAGTCGATGTCGGCGACGTGTACGTTGCCGCCCGGGCCTTCGGCGAAGGTGGGCGGATCGTCACGCTGCAGCCATCGCATCTCGTCGCTCCACGCGCAGGCGTAGTCGCCTTCGGCGACCATCCGGAAGTTCCCCGGGACGCCGTAGGCGTTCACGTCCCGCGCGAACAGGACGATGGAGCGGTTCGTCTCCCCCTCCGGCACGCTCTCCATCGACAGAAATGGCTCGGGGGTGAGGTGCTCGTAGATGATGTGGTAGACGCGGCCCGGCATCAGCACCGCTTCGGCATCGGACACGTCGATGTCGATGAAGGCGTCGGGCTCGGAGACGTCGACGTCGATCTCCACCGGCGGCACCACGTCCACGTCGCCCGTGTCGCTGACTCCGAGGAAGCTGGCAGGATAGGAACGACCGAAGGACTCGACCAGGCGGATGCGCGCCGTGCCCGTGCCGCTGGCGAAGGCGACGCGGAGCGCGCGGACGATGAAAGGGTGTGCCGGCGTGATGGCGATGGACTCGGTGGTGCCGGCCTCGAGCTCGCCGCCCGTCAGGGTGCTCTCGATCGCGCCGATGGGCTCGCCCGAGAGGGGTTCGAGGACCGCGGCCGTGAGGGTGCTCGCGTAGTCCCGTGTCCCGCAGAAGCGGGCGAGGAGCGAGGGCAGGGGCCCCGCATCCACGGGCCCACTGTCCGCCATCCCATCGGGCATCCCGCTGTCGAGCGCGGGGCCGACGTCGGCGTCGCTGGCCGCTCCGTCGTCGCCACAACCCAGGGCCGCCCAGACGAGCACGAGGGTGAGGGCGAGAGCAAAAGAGCACTTCGAGGTCATGGACGAGATTGCCTCATTCGGCGCGAGGCGGTTCTAAAAGAATCTGAAGAATGCCGCCAATGCACGAACTTAGCGGGACTTCCGGCGCCCCTCCAGCCGTTGTGGTACCTATCTCGCCCCGCCATGGGCGAGCCAACCTTGCGACTCGGGATCCGCGAAAATCTCGGGCAGTTCGCGCTGCTCGTCGTGGTCAACGCTTTCGTCGGGGCGATGGTGGGGATGGAGCGCAGCATCCTGCCCGCGATCGCCGAGGAGGAGTTCCACCTCGCGGCGCGCACGGCGATCCTCTCCTTCATCGTCGTCTTCGGGACGACGAAGGCGCTCACCAACTACTTCGCCGGGCGCTTCTCCGATCGCTACGGGCGCAAGGGGGTCCTGGTGGCCGGGTGGCTGGTGGCCGCGCCCGTGCCCTTCGCGCTCATGTGGGCGCCTTCGTGGTCGTGGATCCTCGCCGCCAACGTGCTCCTCGGCGTGAGTCAGGGGCTCACCTGGTCGACCACCGTCATCATGAAGATCGACCTCGCGGGCGCGAAGGATCGCGGGCTCGCCATGGGCCTCAACGAGTTCGCGGGCTACTTCGCCGTGGCGCTCTCCGCGCTCGCCACCGGCTGGTTGGCGGCCCGAACGGGCCTCCGCCCCGAGCCCTTCTATCTGGGTGTGGGCTTCGTCATCTGCGGGACCCTCGCTTCCCTCCTGCTCGTCCGCGAAACCCGCCATCACGTCGCGCACGAGTCGAAATTCACCTCCGGCCCCGCCGAGGCGCTCTCCCCGCGGGAGGTCTTTCTGCGCACCAGCTTCGTCGACCGCGATCTCTCCTCGGTGAGCCAGGCCGGGATGGTGAACAACCTCAACGACGGCATGGCGTGGGGCCTCTTTCCTCTGCTCTTCGCTTCGGCCCGGATGTCCCTGGGGCAGATCGGGATCCTCGCCGCGATCTATCCGGCCGTGTGGGGGATGGGGCAGCTCTTCACCGGGGGCCTCTCCGATCGGCTGGGGCGCAAGGGGCTCATCGTGGCCGGCATGTGGACACAGGCCGCGGGCATCGTGGTCATCGCCCTCGGCGCGACCTTCGCGCTCTTCGCCCTGGGCGCGGTGCTGCTCGGCCTCGGCACCGCGATGGTCTATCCAACACTGCTCGCGGCCATCGGGGACGTGGCCCATCCGAGCTGGCGCGCTTCGTCCGTCGGCGTCTACCGGCTCTGGCGAGACGCCGGCTACGCGGTCGGCGCGCTGCTCGCCGGGGTGGTGGCCGACACCTTCGGCCTGGCCGCGGCGACGCTCACCATCGCCGCTCTGACCTTCGTCTCCGGGGCGGCCGTGCTCGTGCGCATGCGCGAGACGCTCGGGGCGCGCCGCTGAGCAACGGGATCAGCGGCGGACGACCTTCGCGATCGCCTTCGGGATCGCGCGAGAGGGCGGGGCGGCGACGGTGGCGCCTTCGGGCACGTTCTTGGTCACCACCGCGTTCGCGCCCACCTGCACGTCGTTGCCGACCTCGATCCCGCCGAGGACCTTCGATCCCGCAAAGAGCATCACGTTGTCTCCGACGGTGGGGGCGCCCGGCTCGTGTCCCGTCCCGAGCGTCACCTCGTGATAGATCGAGCAGCCCGAGCCGATCTTCGAGCCCGGAAGCACCAGGATGCTCTGCGCGTGCACCATGCGGAGGCCCGGGCCGATCTCGGCGCCCGCGGGGATGTGCACGTTGCGGAAGAAGCGCCACGGAGTGGCCATGGCGCCGTGGGCGATGCGTGCGCCGAGTCGCAAGGGGGGGGATTTGATTCTGCCGCGCCCAGCGGCCGAAGCGGTAGGTGGCGGTGATGTAGAAGCCGAGCTGGCCCTGCCAGCCGCCCTCGCGCTCGTACATCTTCATGTCGGCCCGGATGTTGTCGAACAACGCTTCAACCTCTTTGGAACAGCTGCTCCCGCAGCTCGCGACGGAGGATCTTGCCGTTGTCCGTGCGCGGCAGCTCCGATACCAGATGAACCTCCGATGGCATCTTGAACCGGGGGAGCTCCTTTCGGCAATGGCGAAGCACCTCCTCTTTCGTGATGGAGGCGCCCTCGGAGGGGACCACGAACGCGACCACCACCTCGCCCAGGAGCGGGTGCGGACCGCCCACGACGGCGCTCTCTTCGACCCCTTCGAGTGATTCGAGCACTTCTTCGACCTCCATCGGCGCGATCCGATGGGCGGCGCTCTTGATGATCTCGCTCTTTCGGCCGACCAGGAAGAGGAAGCCATCCTCGTCGAGGTAGCCGAGGTCGCCGGTGTAGAGGCCCTCGGGACGGATGGCCCGCGCCGTGGCCTCTTCGTTCCGGTAGTAGCCGCGCATCACGTTTTGTCCCTGCGCCACCACTTCGCCGATCTCGTTCGGGGCGCAGCGGGCGCCCGAGGGGTCGCGAACCGCCAGCGCGACGCCCGGGATGGCCACTCCGACCGAGCCGGCCTTGTCGTCGATGCGCTCGGGGGGCAGGTAGCTCAGCCGCGCCGACGCCTCGGTCTGCCCGTACATCACGTAGAGCTTCGCCGCCGGGAACGCCTTCCGCACCCGCGCTGCCATGTCTCTGCTCATCGCCGCGCCCGCCTGCGTCAGGTAGCGGAGCGACGACAGGTCGTGCTCCTCGAGCTCCTCGAGCGAGAGCAGCCGCGCGAAGCTCGAGGGCACACCACAGAGCCCCGTGCAGCGATGCGCTGCGAGCCCCTCGGCGACGCGCACGGGAAAAGCCAGCGAGCCGAGCATCGCGACCGTTCCCCCGACGGCGATGTGGGTATGGAGCACCGAGCCGCCGTAGACGTAGTAGAAGGGCAGGACCATCCCCACGACGTCGTCCCGCGTGAGCGCGAGGTATTCGACGATCGAGGCGGCGTTCGCGCGAAGGTTCGCGTGGGAGAGCATCACGCCGCGCTTTTCGCCGGTGGTGCCCGAGGTGTACTGGATGGCGACGAGATCATCGCCCGCTGCGCCCGCGTCTTCGATCGGAGCGGCTCCCGCCAGGGCCTCGTCGAAATCGATCGCCGCGAGCTCCGGCCCGCGTTTCGGCGGTGGGCCGACGGTGATCGCGGCGGTGAGATCCCTCAAGGCGTCGCCCGACCCCTCGAGGAGCCGCAGGTTCCGGCTCCCGATCACCACCACCTTCGCGCCGGCGTGCGCCAGCGTCGAGACGAAGGAGGCCGCGCGCGCGTCGTCGCCCAGCGGAACAGCGATCGCGCCGGCCATCGCCGCGCCGTAATAGGCGATGGGAAACTCGACGCCGCCGTCGACGGCGATGGCGACGCGGTCGCCTCGCTGCACGCCCGCACCCCTCAGCGCGCCGGCGAAGCGCGCCGCCCCCTGGGCGAGCTCCGCGTAGGTGACGCTCTGTGGACCGCGAACCAGCGCCCGCCCATCGGGATCGCGCTCCGCGGACGAGAGGAGCAGGTGGTGAAGCCCTGCTCCCCGCATCAACCCGGTTCGGCCGCCACCGAATCGTCCTCGTTCGCCGCCGTGCTCTCCCCCGCGGCGGGATCGGGCTCTGCCGTGCTCCCCTGGTGCACGGGCATGGGCTCCGGTACCGGCGGTGCCGAAAGCCCCGCGCGCCTCACCGCTCGATTGATGGTGTCGCGCAGCAGCGGCGCCGCCGCCCTCTGACCTTCGCGCGCGGGGTGTGCGTCGTAGCCGTCGTGCGTCGGGTACGCGAGGAGGTTGCTCTCGCCTTCGCCGGTGAGGACGTACCAGTAGTCGAAGACCGCGACGTTGTCGTGGGGGTAGTCCGCGAGCCAGCCGTCCGGCGCCGTGAGCCAGTGATTGAACTCGGCGGCGATCTCACCGCTGTGCGCGAGCTCCTCCGGACCCCAGCTCTTGCCGAGCACCTTTCGCGCGGCGACCTTCCACAACGGCTCGGGCTCGATCCTCGGCGCGAGGGGCGGCGCGGTGAGATAGACGAAGAGCGTCTCCGGCTCCTCGGCGAAGAGCGGCAGGAGCGCACGCATCGTCGCCTTGGCGTTTGCGAGCGTGAGGTCCGGACCCGCCGGGTCGCCTTCACCTTCGCCTTCGCCGACGAACTTGCTGTTCGGGTAGCACGACTTGAACATCACGATCTGGTTTCGCCGTCCGCCTGGAAGCTCCGTGTCCTGCTCCTCGGTCCGCAGGATCTCGTCCATCTCGGTGCTGAACTTCGGCAGCCAATCGAAGAGGTCGGTGTGCTCTCCGATGCGGCTCCCGTAGCTGGCTTCGTGCACGCGGTAACCGTCCTGCTCCAGCATCTCACGCAGGTCCCCGCCCTCGGGGAAGCTCTCGTAGATGTGGTGGCTCTGCACGTCGGGGCCCTCGGGCGCGAAGAGCTGGCCCCCGATCGAGTGATGGATGAAGAGCAGATCGATCTGGCGGCCGGGCGGCGCGGCATCCGACATCTGCGCGGTCCGTGAATCCATGTGCCTCTCCCCAGGATGCCCCGTGCTCTCCGCCATCCCGTCACCCACGGGAACCATCGCGACCGCGGCGGCGAGGAGAAGGAAGGAGGCGGCGACGAAAAGCTGTTTCTTCATGGGCTATCCGTGTCGGCGAAGATGAGGGAAGCGCTCTCGATGTCCCATAAGCACGTTCCGAGGTACCGGAAGGGACCCGCGGGTTTTCGGTCACGAAGCGTCCGCCATTCGTTTCGCGGTGGATACGTCCAGGGTAGCCCGGGCGGTGGCCCCTGTCCTCGCCCAACCCTGGAATTGCGAGGCCGCTCGGCGTACACACGGGCCCTCGATGCGCATCGCCTTTGCACTCGGCGGGAGCGACCTCGGACGGTCGGGGATTGGGATCTACGTCCGGGAGGTCCTGCCTCGTCTCATCGCCATCTGCCGGGAGCAGGGCGACGAGCTCCTGGTGCTAGGGACGCCGGCGGAGCATCGGGCCTACGACACCGAGCATCTGGGCGTCCCCCTGCAGACGCTCCCGGCGGCCTTCGATCGCCCCGGCGCGAGCGCGCTCTTTCACCTCCTGGGGGTGGGGCCACTGTCGCGCCTGCGCCGCGCCGACGTGCTCCTTCTGCCTGCGGCGAACCGCCGGATCAATCTCGGCTTGGCCCACAGCGTGCCGACAGTCGCCGTCGTACACGACGTCGCGCAGCTCGCGGTGGCCGACAAGTACGATCCGCTCCGGATGGCGTACGTCGAGCGTCTGGTGGTGCCTGCGTTCAGGCGGGCCACCGTCCTGGTGGCGGTCAGCAACGCCACCCGCGACGATCTGGTGCAGGCGCTTCACCTGCCGAAGGAGCGCATCCGCGTCGTGTTGAACGGCGTCGACGCAGACCGCTTTCAGCCGACGGAGCGGGACGACGCCGCGGTTCGACGGACCCTCGCTGCACACCGCCTCGAGCGTCCCTTCCTTCTGTACGTGAGCCGCCTCGAGCATCCGGGAAAGAACCACCTGCGCCTGGTGCGCGCCTTCGGCTCGAGCGCCCTCGCCGCGTCGCACGACCTGATCCTGGTCGGCGCGGACTGGGGCGCACACGAGCGCATCGTGGCCGAGGCCCGGAGCGCGGGCGTCGCGGATCGGGTGCGTTGGCTCGGCTTCGTCGACGACGCCGATCTGCCGAAGCTCGTCGCGGCCTCGGACGCGGTGGTGATGGTCGGCCTGCGCGAGGGATTCGGTCTGCCCGCGCTCGAGGCCATCGCCGCCGGGCGTCCGGTCTGCGCGTCGAACACCGGGGCCCTGCCGGAGGTGGTGGGGCCGCACGCGGCGCTCTGTGACCCGCTCGACGAGCGCTCGATTCGCCAGGCCCTCGAGCGCGCCGTGTCGGACGAGGCCCTTCGTGCCGGGGTGCTCGCCGAGGGGCAGGCCTGGGCGCGGGCGCGGGGATGGGGCGCGACCGCGCAGGGCCTCTACGACGCGTGCCTCGCGGCTCGGCCTCAGTAGGCGTTCTTGCGAACGGCCTTGCCGAAGACGGTGAGGAAGATGATCCGGAGATCGAAGACCAGCGCCCAGTTGCGGATGTACGCCAGGTCGTGCTCGATCCGCTTCTCCATCTTCTCGAGGGTGTCGGTCTCGCCGCGCCAGCCGTTGACCTGGGCCCACCCGGTGATGCCGGGCTTGACCTTGTGGCGGAGCATGTAGCCCGAGATGAGACGCCGGTACTGCTCGTTGTGAGCGACCGCGTGGGGGCGGGGGCCTACGATCGACATCTCGCCGGTGAGGACGTTGATGAACTGGGGCAGCTCGTCGAGGGAGGTGCGCCTGAGGAACGCGCCCAGCTTGGTGATGCGGCTGTCGTGCTTGGTCGCCTGGGTGACCTTGGCCCCATCCTCGGCGACGGTCATCGTGCGGAACTTCAGCACCATGATCTCTTCACCGTTCAGGCCGTAGCGGCGCTGCCGGAAGAGCACGGGGCCCTTCGAGGTCAGCTTGATCGCGGCCGCGATGACCGCCATCGGGACCGAGATGAGCAGCAGAATGAGCGCGCCTACCACGACGTCTTCGATCCGCTTCAGCGTGCCGTTCACGCCGTGGAAGGGGTGGTCGAAGACGTCGATGACCGGCATCTCGCCGACGCTCGACATGCGCGACTGCATCAGGTCGGAGAGCAGGACGTCGGCGATGACGTGGACCGTGGCGGTGGTGTCCGCGAGGTTCTGGATGATGTGGCGGATGCGCTCCTCGGCGCGGAGCGGCAGCGTGATGTAGACGGTGTCGATCTTGCCTTCGCGCGCGTCGGCGATGAGCTTGTCGAAGTCGCCCCGGAACCTGCCCAGCTCCTCCGGGATGTCCACCAGGCGCCCGTCGTTCGACGGGAGGCTGTTGACCTGGTCGATGGTGACGGTCTCGCCACCGTCGATGCGGTCGTCGTAGAAGCCGTAGCAACGGAAGCCCATCCAGGGGCTGTCCGCGATGGTGCGGCGGAGCTTGAGACCGGCGGGGGTGGCGCCGGCGATGGCCACGGAGCGCGTGTTGCCGCCGCGGGTCCGGACCTCCTGCAGGAAGTAGCGGAGGAAGGTGCGGGTCGCCATCAGCAAGAGCGGGGTCGTGCCCAGCCACAGGGCGGCGGTCGTGTTGCCGATCTCGTGGTTCGCCTTGGCGAAGTAGCCGGCCATGAAGAGGCCGGGCAGCGTCAGGAGGTAGGCCCCCCAGATTTGCAGCAGCTCACGGGAGACCTTGGCGGCGCGCCAGGGGCCGTAGACGTGGTTGGCCTCGGAGATGGACGAGTAGAGGCCCATCGCCAGGAAGGCACCAGCGGTATGGGTCATCGTCCACGGCTCACCAGTGACGCGGGTGGCGATGTAGAGGACCACCCCGATGAGCAAGACATCGAGGAATCGAACCAACATCATCAGCTGACGCCAATGGGGCCTGACCAGTCCTTCGGTGTTCACTTCTCTGACCTCCCTGAAACCCTGACTGCCCCGATGTAAGGCAATGTCCGTGCCGCTCCGATAGCGGCGGGATTCTGAGAGAGAAGTCCGGTTTTGCTGGAAAATTGACCCGCAGCGCGCGCTCCGGTGGCTACCGGAGTGGCCGCTCTGGTGACAACAATGCGCTCCCAGCGAAAATTAGGCGTCGCTGGTGGACCGCCAGAAGCGGTCCACTGGACCAGCCTGGTCCGCCAGAACCGCCAGCCAGTCGGGCACGCCGACGAGGAGGAAGCCCACCCCATCGTCCTGGCGGCCGACCAACGCGCGGAGCTCGCTGGCCTTGGTGACGCTGAGGGCTCCTGACCGCACCACGACCAGCACCCGATCGGCGGCCCGCGCCCCGCGTCGCACGAAGGCGTCGCCCGACCCGGATTCGGCGCTGACGATCTCGGCGGGTGCCGTTTCCGGGTCCAGGTAGATCTGGTCCTTGGAGACCTGCACCCGCTCGAGGCGGCGACCCCGCCGGCGGGCGATGGTCTTCTGCTCGCGCTTCGCCAGGGTCGGCACGTTGCGACGGGGTGCAGCCGGGGGCTGGCTGCCCGCCGACTCCACCATCCTGCCGGATTCGTCGATGACGATGTCGCTCCGGCCTTCGCCCGCAGGCAGCAGGCCGACCGGCCTCTCTTCGGGGGGCGCCGTGACGAGGTCCGGGCCATCCGGATCGTAGTAAGTGGCGTTCGGCATCTCACCAACGGTCACAGACACCGTCACCTTGAGGTGCTCCGCGATGTCGTCGGCCACGCTCTGGTCGAGCTCCGATGCAGCGATGACCAGGGTCTGACCGCCCGCGCGGGCGGCCTTCTCCGCCAGCTCCTCCACGATGGCCGAGAGCTCCCGCTTCTTTCCAGGCCAGGTGGTGCTCGCCACGACGGGCGCCCGTCCCCAGTAGGCCAGCTCGTTGGCCGTCTTCACCCGCAGCCCGCGCAGCTCGAACCCGAGGACGAAGAGCACCACCAGCACCACCGCGCCGATCGGGATCGCGACGGCCGCGGGCTTGCGGTAGCTGCGCTCGGGCTCCTCCGGCATCAGCGGTGCGGCCACCACCCGAAAGCCGGGGGAGGCATCACGCGCGCGGTCCTGCGCGATGGCCAGGTCGGACTCGAGGTCCGCCACGTGGCCCTCGGCCACCCGGACGGAAGCCAGGAGCGCGCTCGCTTCACCCTCGACAGAGGACAGCTCCTCCAGCCGGGTGCGCGCTTCCTCCTCCATCCGCTGATAGGCCTCGTGCCTGCGGTGCGCCGCTGCGCGAGTGCGCTGCGCGTGGGCCTGCGCCCCGTTTTGCTGCGCCTGCGGCGTGCTCGCCTCGGTTTCCTGCATCGCCTCGACCTCGGCGGCGAGGGCCTGAACGCGCGGGTGATCCTCGGAGAGGCGCGCGCGCGCGGTCTCGAGCCGCTGACGCGCCTGCCTCAGCTGCGCGGACTCCGTCGTCGTGGGATTGCGTGGCGCCTGCTCCGAGCGCGCCTCCGCCGCTTCGCTGTCGGCGCGGGCGATGTCCGCCTGGGCCCTCAGGCTCGCGGCGAGCTCGATCGCTTGCTGGCGTTCGAGAGAGAGATCCGAGACGCCGTGCTCCGAGCGGAAGTCGTCGTAGCGCTCCTGCGCACGATCGAGGCGCTCGCGGGCGCGTGCGACGTCGGTCTCGAGGGAGCTGACGTCCTCGTCGAGGCGCTCGCGGGCGATGTCCTGTTGGTGCTCGAGGAAGACCTCGATGGTGGTCTCGCAGAGGGCGACGGCCTCCTCGGGATCCTCGGCTTCGGCTCTCACGACGACCAGGTCGCTGTCGCGGTCGAAGCGCACGTCGAGGCGCGCCGCGAGGCGGTCCAGGGTCTGCGGGATGGCCAGACGCTCGCGGACGGTCGCCAGGTTGGTCGGGAGCTTCACCGAGTCGACGAAGGTGCGGAGCTCGCGGACGTCGGGCTGGGCCTGATCCTCGGTGGTCTCCCAGACCAGCACCGTCTCCGTGGAGTACACGCGTGGTACGAGGGTCTTGGCGATGACCACCCCCAGGGCCACGCCGATGATGGCGCCCGCGACGATCACCCAGCGCTGGCGCAGGAGCGCGCGCACCAGCCTTCCGATCTCCACCGGGCGCCCGTACCGCGGGGTGTCGGGGCGGGAGGCGTCGGGCCGACCTCCCTCCTGAATGTCGTCGTCGAGATCGAACACGGGGCGATCCGGCGTCCGACTATAGTGGCCTGCGCATTTCTGGGCACGCGTTTTGTGGTACCGTCCGCCCCCATGCGACGACCTATGAGCTCGGGCATTCTGTCGCTGCTCATGCTGCTCTGGGTGGGGTGCGGCAGCTCCTTTCCGACCGCGCCGACCACGCCCTCTCCACAGGCGCTCGGGCGTGCACACACCGAGGACATGGCGGGCATGGAGGACGAAGGTCCGAGCCCGCTCCTCCTCTATCCCGGGGACGTGCTCACGATCACCACGGTCTCCAGCGAGACGACCGTTCTCGAAGACGTGGTCGTGGACGGCGCCGGACACATCCATCTGCCGCTGATCGGCGACGTCGAGGTCGGCGGGCAGGAGCTCCGCGAGGCCGAGGCACGCGTCGAGGAGGCGACGCAGCACTTCGATTGCTTCGCTCGGGTGAGCGTCCACGTCTCCGAAGCGTCGGGGCATCGGGCGACCGTGCTCGGGGCGGTGACGACGCCGGGCGAGGTCACGGTGGAGCCCGGCGCGCACATCGCCGACCTGGTGGCGGCCGCTGGCGGGCCGCGCATCGAGGTGAGCCAGGACGGTCACTACATCGATCTCGCCGACCTCGAGAACGCGCGGGTCTATCGCGAGGGTGAGCAGCTTCCGATCAGCGTCGCGCGGGCGCTCGAAGGCAATCCTCGCCACAACATCCGCGCGCGTCCCGGCGACCTCATCCGCGTGCCCCCCTACGACATGCCCAACGTGACGGTGGTGGGTGCGGCGGCTCAGTCGGGATCGTTCCGGCATTACCGCGGCATGCGCGCGACGGAGGCCATCGCTCTCGCCCACGGGCCGGCGGAGCGCGCCTCGACCGATCGCCTGCGCCTGGTGCGGGGCGGTCCGGCGTCACCCGAGGTCTACGCGCTGAGCCTGGACGACATCGAGAACGGCGAGGCGGATGATCCGGTGCTCGCGCCCGGCGACGTCATCATCCTTCACGAGCGCACCGGCTCGGGCTTCGGCCGCGTGATGACCTGGCTCGCGCCTTTTCTGGCGACCGCCACTTCGGTGGCCGTCGCGATCATCCTCACGCAGACGCGCTGACGCTGCGCGCTGCTTCGGCGCGTCGGCTCATGGCCGCGGTCAGCCCGGCCACCGTCCAGAAGAGGTACATCATCGACGGCTGTCGTGCGATCCACTCGGCGGTCCCGTGAACGTGCATCGCCGCCATGCCCGCAGCGCAGCCCAGCAACACGTCGCCGCGGACGTCGCCTTTGAATCGAAATGCGCCTCGTAGAGCCGTCCAGAACGGCGCCGCGATGAGCCACAGATACGCGAAGAGGCCGAACCATCCCAGCTCGGCGGCGGTGAGCCAGTAGATGTGGTGGCAGAGCCCGTCACGGTCGATGGGCGGCATCTGAAACTTGTCGGCGTAGCCCTTGTGCGACAGCACGTAGGAGTACTGATTGAGTCCGATGCCCAGGGCGTTGTCGTGGAGCATCGCCTGGGCGGCGGCCTCGAATCGGTCGCGTGCTTCGACCGATGCTTCGGGCGCCGTCACGAATCTCTCGATGATGCTGTCCATGCTCTTGGCGAGCACCAACGCCGCCGCGAGCGCGAGACCAATGGTCACATAGACCTTGCGGCGGGTGACCTGCCGGTAGAGCGAGCCAGCGATCACCAGGCCCGCGCCGAAGACGAACATGGCCAGAGAACCACGCGACAGGGCGAGCACCACGCAGATCCCCGCGCTGGCGACGGTGGCGTAGCTGAGCTTGTCCCCCTTGCCGGCGAAGATCACGGCCAGGGCGATGGGCGCGATGAGGTTCACCGCCATCCCCAGGGAGTTGGGGTGCTCGAAACCGGCGGTGACCTGGAACAGGCCGTCGACGTAGCGCTGCTTGACCGCCATGACCGCCGAGTAGACGACGCCGAGGGCGAGGCCTTTGCCGAGGGCGCTGGCGAGCTCGGGATCCTCGGCGACGCGCGCGACCACCATCAAGCAGAAGTACGCGCGCACCAGGTTGGTGAGCGACATCAGGGTGTAGATCGGGACCGAGGCCGTCGTGAGCGAGAAGACGGCGATGAACAGATAGGTGTATCGGCTCGCGCGATAGGGCGAGGGGAGGGCGCGCCGGGGGGTGGCGACGAGCAGGGCGGCGGCCACCAGAATCGAGGACGGCGATCTCGAAGGAGCGCGACTCGCCGCGATACGGGTGCTCGAGGAAGTCGATGGTCAGGGCGTCGAAGCCGAGGAAGGGCAGGATGCCGATCAGCGCCGTGAGGACGATCGGGATCCAGCGGATGCGCTTCGCCGCCATCCCGAGCGGGTAGATGCCGGCGAGGCCCACCGCGAGGACCAGGTACTTCACGGCTCGGGCTCCTGGGCGACTTCTTCGAGGAGCGACTCCACCTCGTCGAGGAGTCGCGCGTGTGGAAAACGGACGCGTGCGTGCTCGGCGGCGTACTGTCCCGCTTCCGCGTCCGCGAGCAGGATGCGCGCGCCGTCCGCGAGGGAGCGCGCGTCGCCGGGAACGAAGGTGCGGGCACCGCCGGTGCCGCCCGCCCACTCGGGGATGCCGCCGTGCCCCGCGGCGACCACGGGCCGGTGACGACGCATCGCTTCGATTCCCACCATTCCGAACGGCTCCGGCCAGCGCGAGGGTACGACGACCACCGAGGCGCGGTCGTATTGTCGGCCAATCTCGGCGGGCGAGACCCACCCCACGAAGTCGACGCGGCCCGAATGGGCGCGTGCGCGGCGCTCGAGCTCCTCCCGCGAGGGGCCGTCACCGACGATCGTGAGGGTGACCGCGGGCGGAAGGTGGGCGAGGGCGTCGATGGCGAGGTCGACGCCCTTGCCGCGCAGGAGGTTGCCGGCGACGAGCAGGCGCGGCGCTCGCGGCCGGGGCACGAGCGGTGTGTCGTCTTCCGGTGGAATGGGGTGGATGACCCGGGCCCGGTGTGCGGGTACGCCGGCGTCGAGGAGACGCGCGCGGACGTAGCCGCTGCAGGTGACGAGCAGGGCGCGCTTCCACAAGCCGTCGAGGCGGCGCTGCAGACGAAAGGGGCTCTCGAGGCGAACGGGCAGTGGCGCGTCCGGGCGCCGATCGCGCACGACGACGCAGCCGTGGCGCACGCATGCAAAGCCCGGCGGGCGATGACAGGGTGTGAGCCCGACCGGTAGATAGCGATGGGATCGCACGCAGGTGAGGTCGTGGTCGTGGCTGACCACGATGACCGGGCGGCGCCGGAAGTCGTCGAGCTCTTCGGCCGAGCTCGCGCGATGGACGTAGAAGACGTCGGCGTCGACCTCTGCCGCGCGGCGACGCGGCACGACCTCGGTGAAGGGCTTCTGAAAAGCCTCCTCGTCCTTCCCTTCGAGGTCGCCGTGGATCAGCGTGAGCGAATGACCGCGTCCGGCGAGGCCGCGCGAGAGATCGTGGGCGTGCCTCTCGATGCCGCCGAAGAAGCCGCGGCTGGGCACGACCATCGCGATCTTCATGGGTCGAGTCCCAGTCGGTCGCGCACCGCGCCGGCGATGTCGGCGATCTCGACGACGCCCTCCGGGATGGGGCGGTCCGACGCGACGGCAGCGCGCGCCGAGTGGGTCCTCAGGTCGTAGCCGTGCATCCCGCGCACCGCGCCGCCGACGTAGCTGGGGACGAAGATCGCGCCTTCCTCGAGGAGGAAGAACGCCTCGCCGTAGGGCGCTCCGGCGATGGGGGCGCGCCGGTCGGCGAGCGCGTCCTGGTCCAGCCACAGCCCGGGCCAGCCGCGCTTCTCGATGTCGGTTCGAGCCGCGTCCAGCTGGCTGCCGCTTCCCCAGAGGCGAAGCATGGTGCTGTCCACGAAGACGTTCAGGGAGTTGGTGCGCAAGAAGGGCCGCGGGTCGACGTTGCGATGCACGTCGGCCATGCCGTGGTCGCCGACCACGAAGGTGGTGAGCTCCGAGCCGTCGTCCGCGATCAGGTCGCGCGCGCGCTCGATGTTCTTCCCGATCTCGTCGAGGGTCTCCTCGATGACGTCGGGGCGATTGCCGTGAGTGTGCAGGCGCGCGTCGAGGATGGTGGCGTAGAGGAAGGTGAGATCGGGGTGCTCGCGCCCGAGCACGGCGAGCGAGGTGCGCCAGCGCTCCTCCTCTTCGAGCTGCCACGGCGAGGCGTAGACGGAGAGGCCGGCCTTTCGCGCCTGTGACAGGAAAGTGGGCACGCCTCCGATGTCGCTCGCGTTGAAGAGGTCGTCGCGCTCGGGCAGATCGAGCCACTCGAACTCCTCCGGCGGCACGCGGTGGAGCGCGACGTAGCCGGTGAGACCGGCGGCCTTGGCGAAGGCGCGCGCCGTGAGGCGACGCACCCGTCCGCGCTCGTGCACGATCTTCGGCAAGAGCCCGAGGAAGCGAAGCGGCCTGAGCAGCCGCTCTCCCTGAGCAGGCGCGCGGGAGAAGAGGCACATCCGGCCGTGGTCCTCTGGCATCGCGCCCGTCAGGACCGTTGCGAGGGCGCCGGAGGAGTAGCCGAGGACGCCGCCCAGCTCTCGATGATGGGGCAGCGAAGGCATGGCGTTGCCCAGGCGCGCGAGCTGACCCGCACCGAACGCGTCGACGAAGACGACCAGGACGCGGGGCTTCATCGCATCGCTCCGATCATCCCGCGACCTCGGTGAGCTGGCGGAGCCCGCCGTGCAGCGCCTCGTCGGTGGGGTCGGGCCCCAGGCCGAGCAGGCGCGCGGCGATGGCGCGGCTGCCGGCGCCGCGCGGTTGATAGGCGAGGGCGACGGCCACGCGGGCGAGGCGCTCCCGCGGGTGCCCGATCCATGGCGTGAGCGGCGTGCGGCGGCGCGCGGCCGCGCGCAGGGCTGCGAAGGGCAGGGCGGAGATGTCGGGGGCGCCCGCGAAGAGCGGGATCCGCGAGCTCGCGTAGCCCGCCGGGGTTTGCGGCGTGCCGACGCGTCGTGCCTCGAAGGCCAGGTGGGTTTTCGCGACGACGCTCACGACCGATGCGTACCACGCGTCGAGCGAAAGGCCCGCGCCGGGTGACCACGCGTCCGGGCGGGCACGGAAGCGGGCGGCGTCGGCGTAGAGCGCCCGAAGCGACCCGCCCACGGCCGGCGCCGCGCGCAAGCGCTCGAGCTCTGCGGCGCGCGCGCGAACGGTCGGCGCATAGCGATCCGCCGCGAGGAGGAGCGCGTCGCCACAGGCCAGCACGGCCTTGTGACCGTGGCGCGCTTTGCGCAGGTCGCGGTCCACGGGCTCGAAGTTGCTGAGCGCCAGGCCCGTGGCCCGATTCGCCAGGAGGCGCGCCGCCTCGGCGAGGGGCACGTCGCGCGCGGTGATTTCCGGCAGCTCGTCCAAGACCTTCGGGCTGCCCGAGAGCACCTCCACGCCGCCCTGCTTCACGTCGAGCCAGAAGAGCGTGGGGTGCATGGTGGACAAAGCCGCCCGCTCCACCGGCCACAGCTCCACCTCCACGCCCAGGCGCTGGGTGAGCGTGTGGCCGAGGGCCAGCAGCGGCGCGCGCGCGCTCTTCGCGTCGTCCCGGGTGATCAGGACCAGGTCGTAGTCGTTGTAGGGGCCGAAGGCGCCACCTCTCTCGACCGCGCCCCCTTCGCCGCGCGCGTATCCGCCGACCAGGAGCAGCGCGTGCATCCGGTCGCTCCAGCGCGCGCACACCTCCTGGGTGATCGTGTCGAGGTCGGCCGAGATACGGGACTCGGCGTCTGCGATCCCCGCGGCCGTTCGTCCCGCGTGCTCCATGTTCACCGCGTCGACCGCCACCGCCCCACGAAGTACCCAGCCGCCTGCACCATGCGCGTCACCGCGACCTCGGGCCGCGCTGCGCCTGCCCGCGCGTCCCTGAGGAGCGAGCCGACGAGCGGACGTGCGAAGTCGGTGACGACGGAGGCGCGGCCCAACCGGTGGATCGCCGTGTCCGCTCGTCCTTCACCCTTGCGCCGCTTGAAGTGTCCGCGGAGGTCATAGGCGTGCGAGTGCTCGAAGCGCGCCTCGGGGACGTAGCGGATCTCGTAACCGAGGGCGGCCGCGCGGGTGGTCCAGTCCACGTCCTCGGAGTATCGGAGGTCCGGGTCGAAGGGCATCGACGACCAGACGTCGCGGCGGATCGCCGAGGCCGCCATGGAGAAGAAGGTCCCCAGGCGGGTGGGGACGGGCGCGTCGCCGAAAGCGCGCGCGTAATCGAGCTTGGTCAGGGGGTCGGCGTCGGGGCGCGCGACCTGACGCGCAAAAGTGGCGGCCACGCTCGGGTCCGCGAGGGGAGCGATGAGCGTTTGGAGCGCATCGTCGTGGAGCGGAACGGCGTCGGCGTTGATGAAGGCGGCGATCTCCGACTCCGTCTGCTCCATCCCGTGGTTGAGCACGCGCCCGGGGACGTACTTCTTCGGGTCCCAGTCGAGGAGCCGTACCCCCATCGACTCAGCGACCTCGCGCGAGCCGTCCGTCGAATCGCAATCGATGAACAGAATGCGCGCCTCGACGCCGCGCTGCTCTCGCAGACCAGACAGGGCGCGCTCTGTCCAGGGCATCTCGTTTCGGCAGCGTACGATGACGTCGATCGTGGGGGACACTCGGCTCGACCTCCAACGGTTGGCTAGCATATGCTCGCGTCCGGCGGGGCGCGAGTGCGCTAGATGAGCGAGGACCGAAAGACGCTGAAGGAGCTCCTCGCTGGTGGCGGCCGGCAGATCGGCGCCGCAATCGCGGGCCTGCTCACCTATCCGATCATCGCGCGGGTCCTCGATGACGACGGTCTCGGCGTCTGGGCGCTCCTGGGCGCGGCCTCGTTCCTCTTGAGCCTCACGGATCTGGGGCTCACCACCAGCGTTCAGCGCGCTGCGGTGGCCAAGGAGGACGAGCGCGCGCGCCGCCTCTTGGCGCTCGCCCTCGCGGTGGTGGGCGCCAGCGTGCCGCTGGTGGGCATCATCGCCTACTTCTTCTTGATCGACTTGCCCGCGGAGACCTCGCCCGCGCTCGTCGCGGACGCGCGGCGGGCGGCGGTGGTCGCGCTCGTGGCCGGCGGTGTTCTGGCGGTGACGGGTCCGTACCGGGGTTTCGTTTTTGCGCGTGGTGGGATCCGCTACGTCGCCAACGCGCGGACCACCGCCAGCGTGCTTCAGGTCCTGGCGATCATCGTCGGCTTTCCTTTCTACCGCTCGCTCCTGGTGCCGGCGGGCGCGCTCCTGCTCGCTTACACGACCGAGCTCCTGATGGTGGTGCGGGCGGCTCGTATCCTCGACCCCGCGATCCCGCTGCGTCCTCACCTGCCCGCCGACCGGGCGGAGGCTCGCCATGCTTTTCGCGACGGGGCCGCGCAGCTCGCCGTGAATCTCTCGGTGGTGACCGCGCTCCGGGTCGATCTCTTCGTGCTGGTGCGCGTCGCGCCCCTGGCGGTGGTGGCGGCCTACGGCGTGGCGGGGCGAGCGGTCGACATGTCCTATCTGATCGCGAAGCAGGCGACGATCGCGCTGATGCCGCGTCTGGGCGATCCGGAGCGTCGCGCCCGCGCGGTGCGTATCGGTACCGGCGTCTTCGGCGGGGTGATCTTCAGCGGCATGGCCGCGCTCGCCCTCGACGGGCAGCACCTGCTCATCGGGTGGGTCGGCGACGTCGTGGCGGGCCCGACGCCGGCGTTGGTGCTGGCTCTGCTCGCGACGGCGGCGGTGATCATGAGCACCTACGAGGTCGCTTCCTCGATGGTGATGCTCACCGCCACCACCGGCTGGTCCTGCGCGATCCCCATCGTCATCGGCTCGGGTTTGAACCTCGCCATCTCCATCGCCGGCGCGCCTCACTACGGCATCTGGGCCGTCGCGGGCAGCACCATCATCGGTAACACCGTGACGTTCGTCCTGATGTGGTGGACGGCGCGCCAGCTCCTCGAGTGGCGCTTCTGGAAGGTGCTGGCGGCGCTGTCCCCCGGGCTCTGCGCCGGCGCCGCCGCCGGGGGCGTGGGCTATGCGATTCGTGCCTTCGGGAGCTCTGGCCTCGTCGCATCGCTGATCGCGTGCACGGCGACCGGTTTCGTCGGAATCGGCGTGGCGGCCTTGTTGTTGCGCCTCACGAGCCCAAAGGAAGAAGTGGGGACACCCGGAGAGGCATCTTGAATCTGCTATCTTCACGCGCCGTGAGCGGGCACGATCGCGCAAAGCAGAGGATGGTCCTCTTGGTGGCCGCCGTGGGCGTGTGCGCCGCCGGGTGCGAGAGCACGTGCGGGGCCCAGGCCACCGCGGATGATCTCTCGCCGCGGGTGGCGGAGGTCACGCCGGGGAGCGTTCGCCTCGCATGGCCCGGCGTTCGTGGCGCCACCGAGGTGCGCGTGATCGTCGGGAGCGGGCCGCCGGGGGAGGACGGCACCTTCCGTCGGGGCAAGCGGGTCGCTCGCCTCGACGGCGACGACGACGACTACACCATCGACCACCTGCCGCCGGGCGTCGATCTCTGGGTGCGAGTCGAGGCCGACACGCCGCGTGGGCAGAAGTCGGCCGTGGTCCATGCGCGGACGCCGCGGGGGGTGCGCCCGGAGGGAACGCCCGTGGTGTCGGTCGCGGCGGTGGCGCCGAAGGTCTTGATGGTCACGCTGCGCAACGGCAACGGCCGCGTGTGGGGCCGCCGCGGCTGGTCGGTGAAACGCCGCAGCGGCGACGCGATCCGCGTCACCGAGGTCCATCGGCACTCGGTACCGGTGGGGCAGCCCGGCTACGAGCTCGGCTTCGGCGCCGACGACGATCTATCCGTGGTCGACGTCGACCATCGCATCTTCCTCGAGCTCGCCGAGGCCGTGGGCAGCCCGGAGATCCTCACCATCGAAGGGCCGAACGACGCACGCATCCTGGTGCCTTTCCACAGCTGCTATCTCGAGACACCGGTCATTCAGCTCAATCAGGTGGGCTACAGCCCGCGCGCGCGACAGCGCTACGCCTACGTATCGGCCTGGATGGGAGATGGCGGCGCCCTCGACCTCTCGGGCTTTCCGAACCGCGCGACGATCTTCCGCGAGAGTCGCGACGAGATGCAGCCGCGGGTGCGCGTGGGCAGTCCGGTGCCGATCCGCAGGCGCTCCCAGAACGACTCCGACGCGGGGACCATGGTCTTCGAGATCGACCTCTCCTCGGTGCCGCCCAACGAGGGCTCGGTCTATCGGATCGAGATCCCGGGCGTCGGCGTCTCCTATCCCACGCGCATCGCCGAGCGCGCGCTCTTCGAGGCCTATTACGTGACGGCTCGGGGGCTCTTCCACAACCGCTGGGGTGGTGATCTCGAGGCCCGCTACACGGACTGGCCGCGCCCGCAGGACCACCGCTGGGTCTACGTGCGCGAGCAAGAAAACGCTTTCGAGCAGTTTCCCCAGGACACCCAGGCGTCGGGGCGGCGCATCGAGCTGCGCGGCGGCTACCACGACGCCGGCGACTTCGATCAGCGGCCGATGCACACGGTGGTGCCGCAGCTCCTGATGCGCGCCTACGAGAACGCGCCCTCGCATTTCACGGACGGGCAGCTCGTGCTGCCGAAGAGCGGTGACCACGTCCCGGATCTTCTCGACGAGGCGCTGTGGGGCATCGGGGGATGGGAAGCGCTGCAGGAGCGCGATGGAGGCGTGCGCGCCGGCGTCGAGTCCACCCGTCATCCCTGGGGCATCTACTCCGCCGACCAGGATCAGCTCGAGTACTTCACCTTCGCTCGCGACGCGCAGGTGTCGATGCGCGTGGCGGGCGTCTTTGCCCAGGCCGCGTACGACCTCCGGCAGCTCGACAGGCGGCGTTCTGCCGCGCTCAGGCGCGAGGCGGAGCGAGCCTACGCGTGGGCGAAGGATCACGGCGCAAAGGACCCGTACACGCTCTACGCCACCGGCGAGCTCTATCGCCTCACTGGCCAGGCGTCCTACAAGCAGGCCTTCGAGGAGGCGTGGCGTCGCATCGGTCCTTACGGCGCCTTCAGCAACTTCACGGACCGGCACAACTTCACCGGGGACTACGCGCGCGACGGCCAGGTCATGCCGGACTACATCATCGGCTATCTGCTCGGGCCCGATCCCGATCCCGAGATCCTCGAGACCTCGCGGCGGCAGCTCGCGCGCGAGGCGGAGGAGGTGGTGACTTCCGTCTTCGAGTCGCCGCACGCGCACCGGAACGCGCGCCCCGAGGGGCGCCCGGTGGATTGGGGACAGGGCACGGTGATGGGCCGCTACCTCGATCCCATCTTCGCCACGCTCGCCCTGGGGCACGTCTCGGAAGAGGACCAGCAGCGCTATCACGACGCCATCGCGCTCTCCGCCGACTACGTCCTCGGCGCGAACCCGCTGGGCATGTCCTTCATCACCGGTCTCGGTACCGTGACCCCCCGAGAGCCGCTGCACCTCGACTCCCTCGTCTTCGTCAAGCAGGGGCGCCCGCCCATGCCCGGCATTCCGGTCTACGGTCCGGTCGAGGAGCTCCCCCACGCCGAGTACTACCGCTACGCCCGGGTGCAGTTTCATCCGGCCTTCGAGGAGCATCCCCTGATGCGCCGTTATGCCGACGTGCGCAGTTTCGTCGTCAACAACGAGTGCACGATCTGGGAGTGCCAAGCGCCGCACACGGAGCACTTCGCGGCCCTGATCGCGGACGGGCAGACCCCGGGGGTTGACCTCCGGCCGAGCGGTCATAGGTAGCCTCGGGGGCGCTGGGCCCCCGAAATTCGGTTACGCTGCCCCCATGGATCGAAAGCTCGCCTTGCTCTTCTGCGCTTGTCTGACCTTCGTCGCGTGCGGCGACGACGGATTGGGCGACGGGGGTACCCCCGACTCCTCCACCGATGGCTCGATGGATTCGACCACCGGTGACGGGGGCGACACCGGAATCGGGATGGACGGCTCGACCGACGCCGATGCTGCAGGCGATGGCGGCGGCGGTGACCTCACCATCACGGGCACCGTCTACGGGGAGGGCGCCTCCGATCGCGAGCCCGACGCCGGCGTGACGCCCTGGCCCGACGCGGGCATGCCCGATGGCGCGGTCGCGACGCCGGGTGGCCGCATCGTCGGCGCCACCGTTCACATCAAGAACCTCGACGGGACGATCATCAACACCACCACCACCGACGGGACGGGCCAGTACACGATTCAGGGGCCTGCGGACACACTCACCTTCATGCACGTCGAGCCGGTGGAAGGCTACGCCGGCTCGATCCGCGCCGAGCAGACGCGCGGGGCGGACTACGAGGCGTACGACTTCGTCCTGCCGGACGTGATGGGTCTCGATCGCGTAGCGTCGGACGCCAGCATCACCCGGGACACGACCCGCGGCTGGATCGCCTGCGGCTTCAACCCGGTGGACGACATGGCGGGCGGCGACGGCGCCGATCTCGGCGCGGGCATCACCCACGACCCCGCTTTCAACATCACCGACGTCGGGGTGATCCTCGGAAACCGTCTGGTGCCGCTCTGCGAGAGCGATGGGAGCAACCCGCCCGGCGCGCTTCCGGGGGCGACGTGCACCATGGACATGCGCGCGAAGCAGATCTTCTTCCCCAACGTCCTCGAGACGATGGTCCCGGTCATGCCCCTCGACCCCGCCTCGGGCACCTGCGCCCTTCGCTTCCCCGTCACCGAGTGGCTCACCGCGCCGGGCGCCCTCACGGTGATCAACATCGACTGCACAGCACCCTAGTCTAGTGCCGGACCGACAGCTCCGCATTCTGGGGGTCGAGATCACCGATCTCACGGTGCCCGATGCTCTGGGCCGGATGGCGGAGATGGTGGAGACGAAGGGCACGAGCGTCCTGTACTTCGTCAACGCCCACACCCTGAACTGCGCGGTGGAACAGCCGCCCTATCGGGACGTGCTCAACACTGGCGACGTGGTCTTCGGGGATGGCACCGGCGTGCGGTGGGCCGCTCGGATGCAGGGGGTGCGGCTCCGCGCCAACCTGAACGGGACGGATCTGCTGCCGCTCTTCTTCGACCACACCGCCGACCGGGGGCTCCGCTACTACCTTCTGGGCGCCACCGAAGAGACCATCGCGCGCGCGGTAGCGCACGTTCAAGAGCAGCATCCGGGCTGGACCCACGCGGGGCACCACCACGGCTACGTCTTCGACGGGCCCATCGATCCGGTGCTCGAGGACATCGCCGAGGCGCGTCCGGACATGCTCCTGGTGGGGATGGGCAATCCGCTGCAGGAGCGGTGGATCCACGACCACCGCGATCGCCTCGACGTGCCTCTGGTGATCGGCGTGGGTGGGCTCTTCGATCATTGGGCAGGCAATCTCACGCGCGCGCCGGCCTGGGTGCGGGCGGCCGGCTTCGAGTGGGCGCAGCTCCTCTTGCAGCAGCCGAAGAAGGCGCGCCGCTATCTCGTGGGCAATCCCCTCTACCTCTATCGCGTCGCGCGGGAACGGGTGGGCGGGTGAGCACCAGCGAGAGCATCGCCCCTTCGCGCTGGGCCCTGAAGAAGCTCGCGCGTGCGGCCATGGCCTTCGGATCGCTTTCATCGGGCGCCATCGGCGTCCGGCGGCGGCTGCGCCTGGGGCCCGAGGTGCGGGTCATCACCTATCACCGCTTCGGAGAGGGGACGCGCGAGCCCTTCCGTGTTCCGGCGGAGGTCTTCGAGGCGCAGGTGCGCCATCTGGCCGAGACGGCCACCGCGCTGTCGCTCGCCGACTTCGAGTCGTTCCTCGCGGGCGAGCTCGCGCCGCCCCCGGGCGCGGTGCTTCTCACCATCGACGACGGATCGCTGAGCGTGCACCGGATCGCGCTACCCATCCTTCGCGCCCACGGCGTGCCGGCGGTGCTCTTCACGGTGGCAGGCGCGGTGGGCGGCGCGCCGCTGGACGGGATGAGCGAGCGCTTCGTGAGCTGGGAGCAGCTCGGGGAGATGATCGAGGGCGGCATCGACGTGCAGTCGCACGGGCTGACCCACCGCTCACTTCGGAAGATCGCGCCCGAAGAGCGCGTGGAGGAGGCCGTTCGGTCGAAGGAGATCCTCGAAGCGCGGCTCGGACGGGAGGTCTCGAGCTTCGCCTATCCCTATGGGACGCGCTCCGATTTCGACCACGCGACGGCGCGGGTGCTGGTGGACGCGGGGTACCGTACGGTCTTCACCTCTCAACACGGGGCGATCGCGCCGGGTGCCGATCCGGCGGAGCTGCCGCGGATCAAGATCGAGGGCGGCGAGGGGATGGCGATGTTCCGCCTCGCGGTGGCCGGTGGGCTCGACGGCTGGGCGGCGGTGGACCGCTCCCTGTACGCTCTGCAATCCCCTCGCTGAGGGGGGCGGCGACAACACAGGGGTTGAGAGATGGACTACAAGGAGATCCTCGCGAAGGTCGGGGCGGCATTGCACTTCGAGCTCTTCGAGGTGGCGGGCACCACCGTCACCGGCGCGACACTACTCACCTCGCTCGTGGTCGCGCTGGCGGCGTATGCGACTTCGAAGCTCTTGCAGCGGGCCATCGTGCGCGTGTTCTCCATCCGTCGCCACGTCTCGACGGGCACGGTGGGCGTCATCAAGCGTCTGACGCACTACATGGTCATGGCGATTGGCCTCGGCGTCGCGCTCTCGACCCTCGGCATCAACCTCGGGGCGCTCTTCGCGGCCGGCGCGATATTCGCCGTGGGCATCGGCTTCGCGATGCAGAACATCGCGCAGAACTTCGTGTCCGGGTTGATCCTGCTGATCGAGCACTCCATCAAACCGGGTGACGTCGTCGAGGTCGAGGACACGCTCGTCAAGGTGGAGCGCATGGGTATCCGCGCGACGGTGGTGCGCACCCTGGAGGACGAGGACCTGATCGTCCCCAACTCCATCCTCGTTCAGAACCCGGTGAAGAACTTCACTTACTCCGATATGTCGTACCGCGTCCGCGTCAGCGTCGGAGTCGCGTACTCCTCCGACATGCGGAAGGTCCTCGAGGTGCTCCAAGACGTGGCCAAGGACATCGAGTGGCGCGACGCGATCCACGAGCCCCAGGTGCTGATGACCGACTTCGGCTCGAGCTCCGTCGACTTCGACGTCAGCGTCTGGGTGGACAATCCCTGGCGGCGGCGTGACTACAGCTCGCGGCTCCGCCAGGCCATCTGGTGGGGATTCGACGACGCGGGCATCACCATCGCCTTCCCCCAGGTCGACGTGCACTTCGACCCACCCGTCGAAGGCGCGCTCACCAAGCTGGGCAGCGCGGCGTAGCAGGCAGGGGCACGGGAGCAGGGTTCACTCCTTCGCCAGCTGGTCCCGGAGCGCCAGCATCTCTGCGCGGTCGCCGTCGCTGACGCTCGGGTAGCTCAGCGACAGTGACTTGAGCGTTTGCAGGACGATGCGGGCGACCTGGAGACGCATGAAGGGCTTCTTGTCGGCGGGGATCGCGTACCAGGGCGCCCAGGGGCGTGAGGTCGCGTTCAAGGCGTCTTCGTAGGCCGTCATGTAGGTGTCCCACAGGGCACGCTCCTTCACGTCGCCCGCGGAGAACTTCCAGTTCGACTTGGGCTCGTCGATGCGCGCGAGGAACCGCTCGCGCTGCTCGTCCCTCGACACGTTCAGCCAGAACTTGAGGATCACCGTCCCGTTGCGCGCGAGGTGGCGCTCCACGTCGCGGATCGAGTCGTAGCGTTCTTCCCAGAGCTGGCCGAGCGGCACCTCCCGTGGGATGCGCTGGCCCTTCAGGTACTCGGGGTGCGCGCGCACCACCAGCACCTCTTCGTAGTGGCTCCGATTGAAGATGCCGATGCGCCCGCGCTCCGGCATGCGCCGATAGACGCGCCACAAGAAGTCGTGGTCGAGCTCCTCCGCCGACGGCTGCTTGAAGCTGAAGACCTGGCAGCCGGCCGGGTTGATGCCGCTCATCACGGCGCGGATGGTTCCGTCCTTGCCGGCGGCGTCCATCGCCTGGAACACCATCAGCACCGAGTAGCGGTCCTGGGCGTAGAGCATCCGCTGCTGGTCGCGGAGCTCGTCGATCACGTCCTCGAGCTCCTTCTTGGCGTCCTTCTTGTCGGGGGCGTCCTTCGGCGGCCTGGTGGGCGCCTTCTTCACCCGAAAGGTTCCGTCGAAGGGGACGAGGTAGGGGCTCTCGGGGGGGCTGACCAGCGTGGGCTTCATGGCCGGCAGGGTACCCAAAGTGGAAGAAAGGCCCATCCGGCGGCTCGTCCGCTAGCCACCTCCGGCCCCGAATCGCGCGAGATCTCGTGGCCTTCGGATGGCACGGGATTCGCTGTTCAGGGCGCCATGCGCCGGCTCCGTGCCCTCAGTCTCCTCCTCTTCTTCGCGTTGAGCGCCTGCACGGCTCCCGGCTCTTCTGGCGACGACGGCTGGGCTCCGCTCGGGGGTAAGGCGGACGGGGAGGACGGGCGGCAGTACGAGGTCGTGCTCACCGAGCCCTACTGCAACGTATGCTCGTCGGACGACAAAGAGGCGCTCCTCGCCCGCTCGCCGATCATCGCCAAGGTGGTCGAGCTGATCGAAGGCGCCCAGACGAGCGTCGATGTGGCGCAATTCACCTTCTCGCGGCGGGAGATCGAGGCGGCCCTGGTCGCCGCCCACGAACGCGGCGTCGCCGTGCGGGTCGCGATGGACTCGGGTCAGGATCAGGAGGGGAGCCTTTCACGGCGACTCGCGGAAGCGGGTCTCGACGTGCGCTTCGTGAAGGGGCGCACGCACGAGGGGAGCTACGCCGGCCTGCAGCACGCGAAGTTCATGATCGTCGACGGGACGACGCTTCTGACCGGCAGCGACAACTGGTCGTCCACCGGGACCTCGATCAACGAGGAGAACACAATCGTCGTTCGCGCCCAGAGCACGAGCGACGCGCTGCTGTCGGGTTTTCAGTGCCACTACGAAGCGATGTGGAGCGACGACCCCGACGCCGCGGTGGGTTGCAGCAACGACGAGGCGGCCTTCACGCCAGGGACGGCCGCGATGCGCGGACTCCGCGACGCCATCCGCAACGCGCAGTCGAGCATCGACGTGCTCATGCACCACTTGACCTTCGACGACTTGGTCAAGGAGCTGGCCAAGGCCGCCGAGCGCGGCGTGCGCGTCCGCGTGATCGTGAACGCCGCCGATCGCGAAGCGCACACCACCGGTCATGCGTGGGAGCGTCTCTTCGCCGCCGGCGGGCAGATCCGCTTCAAGCAGAGCAACGAAGCGGCGTACCAGCTGATGCACCACAAGCTCGCCATCATCGACGGGCGCATCCTGATGAACGGCTCCGGCAACTGGTCCGGCTCGGCCTTCTTCAACAACTACGAGAACTACGTGCGCTACGAGGACCCGCGAGTGACGGAGCCCTTCGTGTCGCTCTACGCGCGCCTGTGGTCGTGGTCCCTCACCGCTGAGAGCCTCGACGCCGGGCGCAGCGTCGCGGAGCAGGACGCGACGGCGACCCGCGCGTTCTTCGGAAATCTCCACGCGCACTTCGCCGCGACCACGACCGAGGGCGCTCTTCGCGACGACGGGCTGGCGGAGCGGCAGGAGGAAGAGGGCGGCGAGGCCCATCCCGTCGACGAGCCCCAGGATCTCGGCGCCGCCGCGCGCTACGCCTACGAGTACGCGCGCGACCGGGGCGGCATGGACTTCCTCGCGCTGTCTCCGCACACCACGGATTTCTCGGCGACCGACGCGCCGGACATGGCGAACATGGACCAGGACGGCTACGACCAGGTCCTCGCCGAAGCGCGCGCGGTCAGCCAGGAGTCGGACGGGGCCTTCCTGGCGATCCCCGCCATGGAGTGGAGCACCAACTCCTCGGGCAACCACGTCAACATCTTCGGCTCGGAAGCGATCGCCAACGTGGAGCGGGGGCGCTTCGATCTGCTCTACGGCGAGTTCCTCCCCCGCGAGGCCGCCGCGGGCGGACGCCCTCTGGTGATGCTCAACCACCCGCGGACCATGCGGGTCAGCGAGGAGTACCTCAGCGGCAGCTGGGATCAGATCTTCGGTGTCGCGCTCACCGAGATCGAGAACAACAGCCAGCGCAACAAGAAGTTCAACGACTACGGGCTCGACGACTTCCCGCCCATGAACGAAGTGCGCGACGCGTGGATCGCCGGCCTCGCGATGCCCGAGCTCGCGGTGGTCGACGAGACCCTCGCCAACATCCGCAGCGCCTCCGATCCCTACGTGCGTCTGATGGAGGTCACCGTCGCTCGCGGTAAGGAGATCGGGCACGAGCACGGCCAGAACCCCAGCCTGAGCGAGAACGAAGAGGGCGTGATCGAGCGCTACACCAAGGTACACAGGGACTGGGACTACTACCTGCTGCACGGCTTCCACCTCGCCCCCGCCGCGAGCCACGACAACCACATGGCCAATTGGGGCACTGGTCACTCGACGCGCACCGTCGTCTTCGCCGAAGAGCTCACCGAGGACGCTCTCATGTCGGCCATCGACGCCCGCGCGGTCTACGCCAGCGAAGACCAGAACCTCGCGATGCGCTTCTACGCGGAAGGCTACGTGCGGATGGGCGGCCAGACCGGCACCACCGAGGATGCGGTCCAGGCGAGCCTGACCCTCTCCGATCCGGACTACGAGGGAGACTTCGTGGTGCGCGTCTACCGCGGCCTGATCGGAGGCGACGAGGTGCGGATGGTGAGCGAGGTGAACGCGCCCGCCGGCGCGACGGCGCTGTCCCTCCCCACGGACGCGCCCGGCGCGTGGTTCTTCTACGTCGAGGTCTACGAGCCCTCGGCCGACCGGATGGCGTGGACGGCGCCGATCTGGATCGATCGCTACTGACCGTTTCGCGTTAGCATCGTTCGCATGAAGCGAGTGAGCCTGTCAGGTCTTTGCGTCGTGGTCGTCCTCGTGGCCTGCGGCGACGACTCTGGGACTGGCGACTCGTCGATGGACGCGGCCGGCCCAGACGGCGGCGGGGGCGGCGTGGGCGACGCCTGCATCTACACCGACGACTGCGGCGCGGGGCTCTACTGCGCCGCGAACCGCACCTGTCAGCCCGCGGGCGGCAGCGCCTCGGGCGACGAGTGCACCTACGACGGAGACTGCCAGCGCGGCCTCGTCTGCGACATGGTGGGCGGGGCGCTCCGATGCGTCCTCGGGGGCACCACCGACGTGGGCGCAACCTGCACCTCGGTATCGGAGTGCCGCGCCGGGCTCTTCTGCATCGGCGGCCACTGCATCGGCACGTCGGGGGCCTCCGACGGAGGCGCGCCCGACGGGACCGCGGGCGACTCCGGTCTGCCCGACACCAGCGTCCCGCCGCCGCCCCCGACCTGCCTCGCGTACTGCGGCCTGGTGCTCGGCAACTGCGAGAGCGCTGCGCAATACGGTAGCTTCGCCGAGTGCATGGGCCACTGCGAGACCACCGGCGGCTGGGCGACGGGCGAAAACGGGGACACTTCGGGCAACACCATCGGCTGTCGGGTGACCTACGCGGAGCGCGCCGAGACCGACCCGACCAATTGCGCCGCTGCCGGCCCCTCGGGCGGAAACGTCTGCGGCACCTGGTGCGAGGTCTACTGCACGCAGGTGGCCGCCAACTGCACGGGCGGCGACGCCATCACCTTCGATCCCGACTGCGCCACGGCTTGCGCCGACTACCCGGCGGACGGGGCTCCGAACAGCGTGGGCGGCGACTCGGTGCAGTGTCGCATCTATCATTCCGGTATCCCGGCCGGCGCCGATCCCGCCGCGCAGTGTCCCGCCGCCGCGCCCGATGGCGGCGAGGTCTGCATCGACCCTCCCTGAGCGCACGTGTCCCTTCGTTCTACCGACCCGCGGATCTCTCGCGCGATCGTCGACGGTCAGGAGCTCCTGCTCCCCGACGAGGAAGCGTGGCGCGAGATCCTCGAGGCCGGTGAGCTCGACGGCCGGCCCGTGGGCGTGGGGCGCCTGCCCGAACAATTTCGAGACCTCGCCGCGCGCGTCCCGGGACTCTCGGTCGCCCTCGGCGCCGACCCCACCGAAGGCAAGCCGTGGTGGGTCTACCACGTGGCCCTCATCGACCGCGGCTACGCGCGGGTCCAGGTCGAGCGACAGAAGCACTCTTGCGGTTGGGAAGGGCTCACCGGCAACCACCGCGTGATGGCGATCTACCTCGGCACCGACGACCCGCTCTCCCGCATGCGCGCCCACTGGGACCTGCCCCAGGTGGCCTGTCCGAAGTGCGGAGACCCGCTATCGAAGCCGGCGATCTGGACGGCGCCCCTCGCCGAAAACTAGCTTTGGCCCTGGCTAGAGCCCGCTGATGGTCAGCTGGTAGCTTCCGCTGCTCGAGCTGCTGAAGCCGTCGACCATGATCATGAAGACACCGGTGCCGGTGGTCGAGGCCGTGACGCTGGACTGCAGGGTGTCCCAGAAGCAGGCGAAGTCGTCGTCGTTGCACGCGAGCTCCGAGGTGCCGTGGATGTGGAGCGCGGTGTCGTAGGAGGTGCCCGCGTTGCAGGTCGTCGCGGTGACGGATCGGGCCGCGCCAGGGCACTGCAGAAAGTAGAACGCGTCCTCGGGGCTGTTCGCGCCCCCCGCGCAGCTCGCGCTCACCGCGCTCGTCCCGGAGGTCGAACCGCTGAAGGTGCCGCTCGCCGTGATCAGCGTGTTGTCGCCGCCGGCGGCGTCCACGATCTGATACGCGAGCGCCAGCGGCCCGGGCGTCGTCCCGCTATAGAACGTGTGGATGGCGAAGTAGTGTGTGCCGGCGTTCACCACCTGCGCCAGCTGCGTCTGAAGCGTCCCGCACGAGTCGTCTATGCACGGGCTCGCCGAGCCCGGGCAGCTCGTTCCGCGATACGAGATCCGCGTGTCGAAGCCGGTCCCGAAGGTGTCGAGGTAGACGATGCTCTTGCGGCTGACCGTCACGCGGTAGAAGACCTCCACCCCGCTGCCGCAGTCCGTGGTGTCCGCTGTCGCGCCCACCAGCGTGTCACCGCTCCGGCTCCCCGAGCCGGTGAGGACGATCGCTCCACCGCAAGTGTCGTGCGGCGGTGGCGGCGCGGCGCAGCCCTCGTCGATCGAGCCGTCGGCGTCGTCGTCGCACGAGTTCATGCACGTCTCCACCGACGCCGCGCACGCTCCGAACGTGCACGTCGCGGTGCACGGCTGCAGGCCTGGGGTGCCGCAGGTGGTCGTGCACGCGGAAGGCGACGCCCCCATCGCGCACACGAGCCCGGGCCCATCGTCGATCGCGCCGTTGCAGTCGTCGTCCACGCCATTGCAGGTCTCGGTCGCCCCGGGCGCGATGGCGGCGTTCGTGTCGTCGCAGTCGTCGCCGCCGGCGCAGCCCGCCATCACGTGGCCGTCTCCGTCCCCATCCATGCCGGCGTTCACGCACATCCCGGACGCTTCGTCGCAGCTGTCGGCGGTGCAGGTCATCCCGTCGTCGCAATCCATCGCCGTTCCGGCGCGGCAGCCGAACGATGGATCGCAGGTCTCGACGCCGTTACAGACCAGACCATCGTCGCAGTCCGCGTCGCCGGTGCACGCCGGCGGCGTCGCACAGCCCGAGCTCGGGTCACACGCCTGTCCGGTCGGACACATCCCGTCGTTCGGCGCGTGGAGGCAGTCGCCCGCCGGCTCGGTGCACGTGTCGTCCGTGCAGGCGATCCCGTCGTCGCACCCCGCGAAAGGCGTGTTGACGCACTCTCCCTCGGCACTGCAGACGTCGGTCCCCGTGCACGTGAGCCCGTCCTCGCAGTCCACGTCCGTCTCGCACGCCTTCGGCGCCCCCGAGTCCGGGGTCGTGATCGTCCCGGTGTCCGTGACTCCGCCGGCATCGGCATCGGCGGCGGCGTCGCCACGCGCGCTCACTCGGCCCGAGCTCCCCTGTGCGCAGGAGGCCAGAGCGAGGAGCGCGATCGATGCCAGGAGCGGCCGGGCTGTGGCGTAGCGGGTGATTGTCGAATTGTGCGACGGTGCCGGCCGGGCGTCCAGTCGAGGCCAACGCGCCGGCGACGGCACCTCCGGGGCGGCTACGACCGTCGAGAGACCGTTCGTACGAGCAGCTATGCGCTGCCGTACCCGTCGTCGCCGGAGCCGTCGTCGCCGCCGTAGCCGTCGTCGCCGCCGTAGCCATCGTCGCCGCCGTAGCCGTCGTCGCCGCCGTAGCCGTCGTCGCCGCCGTAGCCGTCGTCGCCGCCGTAGCCGTCGTCGCCGCCGTAGCCGTCGTCACCATAGCCGTCATCACCATAGCCAGCGTCACTGTCGCCGTAGCCGTCGTCGCCGTATCCGTCATCGCCATAGCCAGCGTCACTGTCGCCGTAGCCCTCGTCGCCGTAGCCGTCGTCACCGAAGCCAGCGTCACTGTCGCCGTATCCGTCGTCCCCCATCGACACCGGAATGACGCCGGCGTCATCTGCCTCGCCCTCTGCGAGCGCGCTGCAGCTGCGATAGCAGCTCATGCTGCTGAGGCCGCCGCCGATGCATCGGCTGTAGCAGGAATCGAAGTCGAGGGCGTTGCTGTTGGTGGCGGTCGTCGACCCGGGGCTCTCCCCGTTCGATGCGCAGCCCCAGACGAAGAAGAGGAGAGAGAGCGAGAGAATTCCGGTTCGAGTCATTGGCACCTGCCTTTCGCTCACCGAAACAGCAACACTCGTTCCCATCGATTTCTCCCTATCTTCGCGCTCGGTCTGCTCCCTCCTTGTGGCAGTTGGCGTGCTCGCGAGTCCCCAGTCGCCTGACCCGCCTCCGTCGACCGATCCGTGACCCACCGGCCGGCCAATTTGTCCTGCCCCCGGGCAATTCTTGGCTTTCCCGGCGTTGTCGTTGACGCGAAGGTTGCGCGGCCAGCAGGCATGCGACGCCCACTCCCCCTGCTCCTCCTCTGTCTCGCCCTTCACCGTCCGCCTCGACGCCGGCCGACGTCGAGAGTGTCGTCGGCCTGAACGACGACGACTCGGAGCCCGTGGTTCGTCGGCAAGACGCGACGCGCTGGATCGCGGACTTTTCGGCGAGCGCCTTCCCGTGGGCGGCGAGCCCCACCGAGGATGCGGTGGTCTACGTAGCCGAGACGGCCAGCGGCGCGCGCTACAGCCGCGACGTGCACATGACGGTCGAGATCAGCGCGCTCGGCGTGACGTCGGCGGATCCCACGGAGGCGTGGCCGGCGCCCGTGTGCGAGGAGCTCGTCCGGGGCTGCATTCAGGATCTCGGGCGGGACGCCGACCTCGAGCCGTGTGGCTCGGTCGCCGAGGTCGGTGCGTGCCTCGACGAGCTGCCGCAACCGGAAGACATCGAGGCCTCGAAGCGGACCTTCGCAAACGGGCTCCGCCACGCGCTGCTCGACTTCTACGCCGCACACGAAGCGGAGGTGGTCGCGTCCGGCGGCAACCCACGCACCGAGGCTCTGCGGCTGGTCGACACGGCGGACGTGGAGGAGGTCACCGATCCAGACGAAGACCCCTCGGGCCACGATTTGAACGACTATCTCGTGCTCACGCATCCGGACGTCGTCTTTGTCGGCTCCGACACCGTCTGGTTCGGCGTCATCGACCGCACGAGCGGCGAGCTCGTCGACGTTTTCGACTTCAACTGAAGCCGACGCTGGGGGCGCGTCCCCGCCGCCCTCGACAGCTCGTGTATCTTGAAGCCATGACGTCCGAGGCGACTGCCTCTCCCGCCGCGTTGGCCTCGATCGTCTGGCTCATCGCCGGGTGTGGGGGTTCCGCGCTCGATCCTGCTGACCACGCGCCAGCGGAGTCGACTGGCACCGAGGTCGAGATCGAAGAGGGAGGCCCTGCATCGGGCACCTCTTCACAGGACACCGAGGCGTTTCACGCGCGCGTTCGCACGGGGTTGGGCGACTGGCAGGACATCCACGTGGAGGACGGGTCGGAAGCGGGTGCTCAGGCATGTCAGGTGCTGGTGGATCACATCGAGCGACAGCTGATCGAAATGGACATCGAGCCGGTCGTCGAGCGACCGTGCGAGCACGGGAACCTGCCTCGAGCGCGCGTGCAAGGAGAGGACGAGACACGCCTGGTGGTCGAGCGCGAGGTCAGGACGTTCGATCTCCTGCGCGCGATGACCGACGACACGCGCGTCGCGCTCTCCATCGGTGGTCGCATCTGGACGGCGGACGTCTCGGTCCATGACGGATCCGAAGCCTGCGAGCGTTCGCTGGAGCTCCGCAGCCGCCGACGCTCAGAAGAGGCCGTGGACGAAGAGATGGACTTCCGCTGGCTCGAGAACGAAGCGCGCGCGCGGGATTTTCGGGCGGAGGAGCTGTGCGCCCAAGCGAGCGACGCCGATTCGCGGCACGCCTGCGAGAGCGCTCGCGCGCTCGCCGCGATGCTCCGGGCATTACTCGAGGACTTCGAGCCCTCGCCACCCCCCGAGCGACACTGCGAAGGCTCCGCGACCGGACGCTTCGAAAAATGACCTCGTTCTGATGCGCGCGCCCATCGAAGAAACTGAGCTGTAGCTAGCGGCGACGGCGGCGCGCCAGCGCCACGACCAACACGCTCCCAACGAGGACCCAGCCGTAGGGCGTTTGCTTCGGTGCGCCGACGCGGCATCCGCAGCCGCCCTTGTCGATGACGCGCTCTCCAGGCGGCGGGGGACCGCCGTCGGCTGGCTCCGACAGGTCTTCGCAGACGCCGTCGATGCAGGTGAGGCCATCCGCGCACATGGCGCCCTCGTCGGTCGCCTCGTCGCAGTCCTGATCCATCCCGTCGCAGAGCTCGTCGGTGGGGCCGGTGAAGCCCGTGCAGTCGCCCCAGCGACCGTCCACGCAGGCCTGCGTGCCCATCGTGCACAGACCGACCGCGCGACCGCAGCCGCGCGTGGCGCCATCGGTGCACGCGCACGCCGGATCGGTGGTGCCGTCGCAGTCGTTGTCGAGATTGTCGCAGATGTCCATCGCGCCCGGGTACACGGCGGGGTCGCTGTCGTCGCAGTCGCCGCCGCAGGAGGTCACGCCGTCGGCGTCCACATCGAAGCCCTCGTCGACGCGCGTGTCGCAGTCGTCGTCGAGGCCGTTGCACTCCTCTTCGGTGATGCTCCGGGCGATGGACATGAGCGCCGCGCGAAGATCGGCGAGGTCGTTGGCCTGGTGGTAGCAGTGACCAGCCGCCGCCGGGTCGGAGAGGGTGGGGTCACAGCCCGCGAGACCGGTGCCGGCGCGCACCGCGCTTCGGTTGAGCGTGAGGGCGTCCACCGAGGCGCCGAAGCCCACGACGTAGACGCTGATGCCCGCGTCGGCGAGGCGACCCACCGCCTCCACCGGCGTGAAGCGCGTGGCCGGATCGTAGGGGTCGCACCACTGCCAGCCATCGGTGATCAGGATGATGGAGCTCTCGCGGCCGGTGGCGGTCAGCATCGGATTGGTGCCCGCCTCGTCCAGGCTCTGCGCCATCGGCGTGTAGTTGCCGCCGGTGGGCGGGGGGGTGCCGAGACCATCGGTGATCACGCTCGCCGGGTTGCGGCCGATGTTGACCTCGATGTTCCCGGGCCCGCACTGATCGGGGTAGGGGAAGACCATCAGGCCCAGATCCACCGTGTCGGCGAAGCTCGTCGCCAGCTCCGAGATCGCCGTGGTGGCGGCCTCCCACTTGGTCATCCCGCTCGGCAGCTCGCCCAGCATGGAGGAGGACTTGTCGACCACGAGCAACGTCTGAGGTGCCTGGCAGCGGGGCTGCGCCGCCGCCGGAAGGGTGAGAAAGAGGGCGCTCGCGACGAGCGTCGTGCCCAGAAAATCTCTGATTCGAAGCATGGCGGGGCGGAGGATACACTCACTCCCGAGGGGACGCCCGTCCGCGGGGCGCGGAAACACACGTCCCCTTTCGGGGATGATTATCGCGGTGGCCTGCGCCGGTTCTGGAACCACTGTCGGTACTGTTCCATGCGCTCGCGCTGGGCCCGTGGGGCGTGGTGGCGGCAGCTCGCGAGCTCGTCCGATCCCTCGGGGGCGGCCCAGCGAACCTCGATGCAGTCGTTGGGGTTGTAGCTCATCTCGAACCCCTCCTTGCGGCCGACCACGTCGGCGAGGGTGAGCGCCTGCGTCTCACCATCGCTCTTCGTGTACTCGAAGCGCCGCTCACCGAGGATCTCGGCGCGCCTCTGGCGAAGCGCCGTCGCCGCGGCCGGCGCCTCCTCGGCGGTGAGGCCGAACTGCTCCGGCACGCGCCCGACGGCATCGGGGAACTGCTCGACCGCGTCGATGCTGATCAACAGGCGCATGTCGCGCGCAGGCGACGAGAAGTCCTCCCAGGGACCGGTGGTCTCGAAGATCGAGTAGCCGTTCGGCATCTCGATGGTGCGCCAGCCGTTGTCGCCCTGAAAGTCGATGCCGTTCTGCATCGACACCACCCGGCGGGCCACCGCCTCGTCGAGGGCGTCGATGAGCGCGAGCATCCGCACCTCGGGATCGAGGGGCCGTGGATTGATCACCGCTTCCATGCGGTCGTAGAAGTCGTCCACCGACCCCTCGTATTGATCCATCGACAAGCGCGTGTGCTGCCGGGTGCGGCGCAGGGCGTCGTTGTCGAGGGAGGTGATGGTCTCGGCGCGCCGGTCGTAGACCAGCGGGCGCCACGCCTTGAAGCCGGCGCCCACGTCCTCGGTCGAGGGATCGAAGAGGAACGAGCCCCGCCAGAAGCGACGGCGGCCCACGGTGCCGTCGGGCTGGGCGTCGGCGCCGATCATGATGCCGTAGTGATCGGTGCCCTGCGGGATCCACTGCGCCACCACCAACAGATGCCCGTAGGGATCGGCGTAGACGGTGCCCGGCAGGATCGACGCGCGGTCGAGGGCGACCGGATAGGTGTCGGTGTCGTCGTCGGTCGGCAGGCCTCGCGCGCTCGCCGAGTGCACGCCGTTCGCCACCGAGCGGATGAAGACCGAGAACGAGCTGGCGTCGTCCACGCCCTCGCGCGGCACCAGGTTGGTGTTGAGGTCGTTGCAGTGCGGAGGAACGCCGGCGCGTCCGCGGCTGCAGCGGCGGAAGGCGAAGGGCAGGCGGAGCTTCCAGCTGAAGTATGCGCGCAGGAAGTAGGGGAGGTCGGCGCAGTCGGGCACCAGGCGGATGTTCTCGTCCTCCTCCTGGCTGAGGTGATCGTAGAGCAGGTTGTTGTCGCGGTTCTGCAGGAGCTCCGTCAGGCTCGTCCAGGTCAGGTCCTCTTCGGGGGGATAGTCGAAGAGCTGCTCCACCCACGCGGCGTAGAGGTTCTCGGTGTCGGCCTCCCACTGCCAGTGCACGTCCCACGCGTGGGTGTCGGGGGTGGGCCGGGGCCCGCGATCCCGAAGGACGCTGAAGCGCTCGCAAGCGACCGAGCGGGTTCCGTCTCCGAGGATCGCCGTCCATCGCCCCTGCGCGGGGTGATCCACCTTCGCCCAGTAGGTGAAAGGCGGGCCTCCGAGGCGATGTACCTCCGCCTCCACGGGGTTGCCGCGCGGATCGCGCAGCAGGAGCGCCACCGGCCCCGGATCCTCCGTCAGGGTCACGATCACCTTCAGCGGCTGATCGGCGTTGGCGCGCGCGGGCGAGCGGAAGATCGAGGCTTCGAGGGTGTCGTTGCACTCCTCGGGCATCACGATGGGCGCCGCCGCGCGCAGCTCGGCCACCCCGCGGAGCGCCGGCCCGGGCGCCTTGCCGAGCACCGAGATCCGCGTGATGCGCTCGAGGAAGGAGGTGCGGCTGCTCCCTTCGCCGAGGCTCAGATCGCTCACCGTGATCTCGTCGACGCGGCGCAGGATCTCTGCCGCCGATCCGTCGGCCAGGGTCACGCCTTCGCAGGGTTCGAGGTACTCCGAGAAGGAGTGGATCGCCATCGGCGTGCCGTCCTCGGTCTCGCCCAGGTACATCATGATGTGCCCGGGGAAGTGCAAGAGCACGATCCCTCGATGCGCCGCCTCTTCGAGCAGCAAGAGCTTTTCGCGGGAGCTCGCCACCGAGGAGACGTCGACGCTGAAGGTCCCGGCGAGGGCCTGCCGCGCCGAGTGTCGCGGCAACCCGATCCCGAAGCCGGCGAAGAGGTCCATCAGGAAGCGCGAGCAGTCGCGCCCGCCCTCGTGACCGCCCCAGCCGTAGGGCTCGCCCAGCATCGCGAAGGCCGACTCGATCACGTCGCGCCGTGACATGTCGGAGGCGGGACGCGCCAGGAGCGCTGCCGCCGCGTCCCCGGTGACCGCCTCGGAGAGCGGCGCGTCCTGGTCGACCCAGCCGAGGGCGTAGGGCGTGCGGACCAGGGACAGGCCGCCGGGCCACGCCGCCAGGACCTGCACCGGCTCGCCCGCGTGTGCGCTGCTGCAGTTGTTGCGGTCGAAGTCCATATCGAGGCTCGGCGTGTAGAAGCTCTCGAGGGTCGGGCCGCAGCGCAGTTGGATCCGCTCGGTGGCCCGGTGGAGCGAGGGCGTGAGGGCAGGCAGGGCGTCGACGCTGGCGAAAGCCGCCATCACGTCGTCGCTCACCCGCTCGCCTTCGGCGTCCCGGTACTCCTCGCGCTCCATCTTGCCGCGGATGGCCTCGATGCGTTCCTGCACCTCGGCGAGCACCAGCGCCTCGTCGACGGGCGCGCTCAGGTCGATCTGCCCGAGGGGCCGCTCCTCGACGGGGAGCGCCATCGCGGCGTTCAGGTTCGCGATGTCCGCGGCGCTCAAGAGTGGGGCGTCGGGGTCGCCGTAGGCGCGGGATCGTTCGATCCAGTAGGCGGCGGTCCGCGCTTCCTCGCTCACGTGGGGCAGGGGGCTCGGCGCGGGCGCCTGGGCGGGACACGACTGTGGACGTTCGGCGTTGGCGGTGGCTCTGGTCGAGGGGCCGGCCGGATCGCTGCTGTCCGCGCCCCCGCAGGCGACCGCGGCGACGAGGATGAAAACGGACGCGAGTCGGCGGCCGACCATGCGCGGAAGTGTAGGCAGAAGGGCTGCTCCTCGCATGTTAACGGTGCGGTTTTCTGCGAGATTCCATCCAGATCTGGCTCCGGGTATCCTCCGCGACCATGAGGATGGAAAAGGCGACGAGAGCCGCGATGGCGCTGGCCGCGTTGGTCCTGGTCTCGGGTGCGAGCCTGGCAGAGGCGCAACAGCCGCCGGGGGCGAATGGACAGAACAAGATCGACACCGTCCGCTTCGACGTCCACGGCACCATCGGATGGTGGTGGGCCTTCGGCCTCGGCTTCCGCGTCGACATCCCCATCGTGCCCGACGGCCTGATCGACAACCTCGACGACGAGCTCGCGATCACGGTCGGCGGCGACGTCCAATTCGTGAACTGGGACAACAATCGGACCTGCGCCGGCTACGGCTGTTGGGGGGATTGGAGCATCTGGCCCCTGGTGGCAGCGCAGTGGAACTTCTACCTCACGGAGAAGTGGTCGGTCTTCCCGGAGCTCGGGTTCACGGTCGCCGCTCTCGAGTGCAACGGCGGCAACGTCTGCGCTTCCGCCTCGCCCGTGGTGAGCTTCGGCGCTCGCTGGCATTTCGCGCCGCCGCGCCTGGCGCTGCTCTTTCGGCTCTCCTTTCCCTTCGGGCTTCAGATAGGGCTGAATTTCTGACGGAAGTTTCGCGGGGAACGCCCGCGCAGCGCGGTTGTCCAATCGCATGACCGATCGGTCGAAACCCCCTTGACGCCTCGCGGGGTTGCGACCAGGTTCGCGGTGCGCCTGGGGAGGATTGACGTTGAATTACGCCTACGTATTCGTACTCCTCGTGGCTTGCGGCCAGAGTGAGGCCCAGTCCAGCCAGGGCGACACGCCCCAGCGGTCTCGGGAGGAGAGCGAAGCCCCGGCGGTGGCCCGCAGCACCGCGACGCGCGTGGAGGTGGCCTCGATCGCCACCTCCGAAGCCGGGCTCGAGCTCGCGCTTCCGGGCGAGGTCCGCGGCGCCAACGACGCCACTCTCGGGTCCGCGATGGGCGGCTTCATCGAGCGGGTCCTCGTCGAAAACGGAGACGAGGTGCGCCGCGGCCAGACCTTGATCCGCGTCGACACTCAGAGCGCCGCGGCCCGCCTCGCGCAGACCCAGGTGGAGCTCGCGTCGGCCGAACGCGAGGCGGGGCGTGCCGAGCGCCTCGGCAATGCCCTCGCTCAGGCAGAGCGCGACGCCTACCAGACGCGCCTCGAGGCGGCGCGCGCCGCCCAGAACGCCGCGCGCATCGCGGTGAGCCGTTCGGTCATCAAGGCGCCCTTCGCGGGCGTGGTCGCCGAGCTCGAGGCCGACCAGGGTGAGATCGCGTCGCCCGGCGCACCGCTTCTGCGTCTGGTGGACCTCGACGAGGTGAAGGTCTCGATCTCGGTTTCGGATCGGGACGTGGTGGCGCTCTCCGAGGGGATGCCCGCCAGCATCACCACCGACGCGGCGGCGGGCGTCTTCCAGGGTACGGTCAGCCACGTCAATCCCGCAGCGGACATGCAGACCCGGTCCTTCATGGTCGACATCACGGTGGCGAACCCGGACCGACGCCTCCTGCCCGGGATGATCGCGCAGGTGCGCATCGACGCCGAGCTCGAGGGCGAGGCCCTGGTCATCCCGCAGGACTGGGTCGTCACCAAGCTCGAGGGGCTCGGGGTCTTCCTCGAAGAGGACGGCGTCGCGCGATGGCGTCCGATCGCGCTCGGGCCCGTGGTGCGCAATCAGGTGATCGTCACCGAAGGTCTGGCGCTCGGCGATCGGGTGATCATGACCGGGCAGCGTGAGCTCGAAGACGGTGATGCGGTCCTGGTGGTGCGCGAAGGAGAGTGCTGCACCCAGGGTCGCGTGAGGTTCTGATGATCCGCGCGCTCGTCAAGAACAGGGCGCCAGTCCTGCTGGTCACCTTCTGCGTCTTCCTGTTCGGCCTGAAGACCTATCTGGACCTGCCGCGCGAGTCCTTTCCCGACATCGACGTCCCGGTGGTCATGGTCGCGACGCCCTATGTCGGCGTCTCGCCCGAAGACATCGAAGGCCTGATCACGGTCCCGCTCGAGAACGAGCTGTCGGGTCTGAAGGACCTGAAGAAGATGAGCAGCACCTCGGCCGAGGGCGTCAGCCTCATCACCCTCGAGTTCGAGCCGGACATCGTCATCGAAGACGCCCTTCAGCGGGTGCGCGACCGGGTGAGCCGCGCGCGACCCGACCTGCCCGAGGACGCCGAGGAGACCGACATTCGAGAGGTGTCCTTCTCCGACTTCCCGATCATGATCGTCACCATCGCCGGTCCGGTGGACGAGGAGGTGCTCAAGGACATCGGCGAGGAGCTCGAAGACGAGGTGAGCCGGGTGGATGGCGTCCTCGACGTGGAGCTCAAGGGCGGTCGCACGCGTCAGATTCGCGTCGAGATCGACCCACACCGCCTCGCCCACTACTCGCTGAAGCTCGATGACGTCATCGGCGCCATCAACAGCGAGAACGTCAACATCCCCGGCGGCGACGTCGGCGCGGGCGACGCCAACTTCCTCTTGCGCGTCCCGGGCGAATTCGTCGACCCCGCCGAGATCGAGGCGGTCGCCGTCAAGCGCATCGGCGACCGGCCCGTCTTCGTGCGCGACCTCGGCGAGGTCGTCGACTCCTTCGAGGATCGCAACAGCTACGCGCGCGTCAACGGTCAGCCCGCGGTCACCCTCGCGGATCAAGAAGCGCGCCGGCTCGAACCTCCTCGAGGTCGCCGGACAGGTGAAGGAGATCCTCAGCGAGCGCTCCGCCGACTGGCCCGAGGGCGTGAGGCTCCGCATGCATCGGCGACCAGTCGCGCGACATCGAGCTGATGGTCGCCGAGCTCGAGAACAACATCATCACGGCGCTGATCCTCGTCGTCGGGGTGATCCTCTTCTTCATGGGCGCACGCAACTGCCTCTTCGTCGCTCTCGCCATCCCGCTGTCCATGCTCATGTCGATGCTCTTCATCTCGGCCTTCGGGATGACGCTGAACATGATCGTGCTCTTCTCGCTGATGCTCGGGCTCGGCATGCTCGTCGACAACGCGATCGTGCTCGTGGAGAACATCTACCGGCACGCCGAGATGGGGAAGAGCCTCTTCGACGCCTCCATCGACGGGACCAAGGAGATCGCGCTGGCGGTCATCGCCTCCACTGCTGACCACCGTCGCCGCCTTCGCGCCGCTGCTCTTCTGGGCCGGGATCATGGGCGAGTTCATGGGCTACCTGCCCAAGACGGTCGTCATCGTCCTGCTCTGCTCGCTGGTCGTCGCGCTCGCCGTTCTGCCGGTGGTCACCAGCCAGTTCATGAAGAGTCGAAGAAGGTGCCGGAGGGCGAGCAGAAGGAGCTCGACCCCGCGTGATGCGGGCGTACCGGCGGCTGCTCCAGCTGGAGCATCGACCACCGCTACATGAGCCTCTCGCTGGGCGTGCGTCTCGCTCGTCGGCGACCTTCGTCGCCTACGGCCTCTTAACCACGGCACCGAGTTCTTCCCCGACGTCGAACCCGATCGGGCGACGGTCACCGTTCGCGCTCCCGACGGTACCGACGTCGAGGCCACCGACCGGATCGTCCGCCGGGTGGAGCGCATCCTGCTCGAGCAGGAGAACATCAACTTCTACGTCGCCGAGACCGGTGTCGCCGGCAACGGAGACCCGATGGCGGCCAACCAGGCGGCGAGCAATCAGGCCCGCCTGACCATCGACTTCCTGCCGCACGCCACCCGGGCCAGGGCAGGGGAGACGCCGCGCGTCGAAGACACCCGCGACACCATCAGCCGCGTTCGCGCGCAGCTGGTCGACATCCCCGGCGCGAGCATCGAGATCGAGAAGGAGCGCCAGGGCCCTCCCGTCGGCTCGCCGATCTCGGTCGAGGTGAGCGGCGAGGACTTTCACGAGGTCGGGGCGTACGCAGCCCGGGTGCGCCGCGACCTGGCGGAGATCGCGGGCGCTACCGGCCTGCGCGACAACTACCGCGTCGGGCGTCCCGAGATGCGCCTGCGCATCAACCGCGGCGCGGCGAAGCGAGTTGGCGCGAGCACCGCTCAGGTCGCTCAGGCGGTGCGCGCGGCCGTGGCGGGCAACGTGGCGACCACCATCCGCGAGGGCGAAGACGAGTACGACGTGGTGGTGGAGCTGGCGCCGCGCTTCCGGAACGACCTGCAGGCGATCCTCGCGCTCCGCATCCCGGGACGCGAGGACACCAGCCCCGACACCTTCGCCGTCCCGCTCTCCGCGGTCGCTTCCTACGAGCTCGCCGGAGGCAGCGGCAGCATCCGCCACATCGATCAGGATCTGGTCGTCACCATCGACGGCGACGTGGAGGAGGGTTTCAACGAGAACGCAGTTCGGGCCGAGGTCGAGAAGTACATCGCCGAGACCGCGCCGCCGCCGGGGATCCACCTGCGCCTCGGCGGCGCGAACGACGAGCAGCGCGCATCGCAGGAGTTCCTCGGAAACGCGTTCCTCATCGCCGTCTTCTTGATCCTGGTCGTGCTGGTGACTCAGTTCAACCGCTTCGACCTGCCGCTGATCATCCTGGCGACGTGGTCCTGTCGCTCATCGGCGTGCTCTGGGGTCTGGTGCTCACCGGCACCCCGTTCGGCATCATCATGACGGGGATCGGCGTGATCTCGCTCGCCGGCGTCGTGGTCAACAACGCCATCGTGCTCCTCGACTACGTCGAGCAGCTCCGAGAGCGCGGCTTCTCGATGTACGACGCGTTGATCGAGGCCGGGTTGACGCGCTTCAGGCCGGTGATCATCACCGCGCTCACCACCATCCTCGGCTTGGTGCCCATGGCGGCCGGCATCAGCTTCGACTTCGGCAAGGGCGAGATGGTCTTCGGCTCGCAGAGCGCACAGTGGTGGGGGCCGATGGCGGTCGCGGTGATCTTCGGCCTCGCGGTGGCGACCGTGCTGACCCTGGTTCTGGTCCCGACGATGTACTCCATCATGGAGGACTTCCGCGGCATGGGCCGCAGGGTCGTCGCGAGGCTCGGGCTTCGCGCGCCGAGCGCACCGAAGACCGCCGACGCCGAGTAGCCGACGGCTACAGCGTTCGGCCGGCGTTCATCGTGTCGATCGCGAGCGCGACCAGCTCGAGCAGTCTGTTGGCGCTGAGCGGCTTCTCGACGGCGTCGAGAGCGCCGAGCTCGCGGACGCGACGCTCGGTCGGCTCCTCCCAATGACCGGACACACACACCACCGGCAGCTTGGGGTGCGCGCCGCGAAGCTTTTCCAGGGTGGAGACGCCGTCGAGCACCGGCATGTCGATGTCGAGAAACATGAGATCGGGCGCCTTGGCAGCGAGCTCGTCGAGGGCCTGCTGGCCATCCTCGGCGATGCGCACGGTGTGACCAGCGCGCCTGAGGAGCCGGCCCCAGCTCCGCCGCACCAGCGCCTGATCGTCGACGATGAGGATCTCGGCGGCCTCGGTGAAGGCGGGCTTCGTCGACGCCTCTTGCGCGGCTGTCGGTGTGCGGCGGTGCGCGCGCTTGCGGGGGCGTGCCGGCAGGAAGACGCGCACGCTGGTCCCTTCGCCCGGCTCGGATTCGATGGTCACGGTACCGCCGTGACTGGTGGCGACGTCGAAGACCGTGGCCAGACCGAGGCCGGCGCCCGCCTCCTTGGCCTTGGTGGTGAAGAAGGGCTCGAAGACCTTCTCCAGCGTGTCCCGGTCGATGCCCCGTCCGGTGTCCGAAACGCGGAGGGCCACGTGCGGTAGCCGTTGCTGGATGGGCAGCCCCACCAGGGCTTCCTCCGGGACCAGCTGCGCCGCGATGGTGAGGGTGCCGCCCTCGGGCATGGCGTCGCGGGCGTTGATGCAGAGGTTCATCAGGAGCTGATGGAGCTCGCCCGCGTGTCCATCGACTCTGAGACGCGGCGCCACGTCGCCCACGACCGATATCGAGCGGTCCACCGTGCGCTGCACGAGGTGGATCACCTCGAGGCAGAGCTTGGAGACGTCCACCGCGTCGGCGGCCATGGACTCGCGCCGTGAGAAGCGAAGCAACCTCCGCGTGAGCTCGGTCGCGCGGACGGCGGCGGCCCGCACGTCGTCGAGGCACTCCACCACCTCGGGGTCTCCGATGGGCGTCTTGGCGGGCATCGCGGAGAGGTTGTCGAGCGTCGCGAGGGCGGCGCCGAGGAGGTTGTTGAAGTCGTGGGCCACGCCCGCGCCGAGCCGCCCGATGGCCTCCATCTTCTGACGCTGCAGCGCCTGTTCCTGAAGGGGGTCCGGGAGTGTGAGGGCGAAGCTCGTGTTCTCGCCGATCTGGATCTCGTCGCCGACACGCAGCGCGGTCTCTTTGGTGATCGCCTCACCGTTGATCTGCACCCCGTTTCGACTCTTTCGATCGCGGATGACCCAGCCCGTAGCCGTCAGCTTCATCTCCGCGTGGTTCCGGCTCACCTTCGGGTCGTCGATCACGATGGTGTTGTCGGCGGCCCGGCCGATGGTCGCGTGCTCCCGCAGCGCGAAGCGACGGCCGATGGTGGCACCGGTGAGCATCACCAGGATGGCCTGGCCGAGCGCTGGCTCGCGCTCGCCCCGGGACCGGAGGCTCGAGGTCGACGTATCGAAATCCCGAACATCGGTCGACGGGTCTTCCCAGTCGTCGGCCATGGACGGACATCGTACGGCCCCGCGGGCGTTTAGCGAAGATTGGAGTTCGCTCAATCGCCGGCGACGAAGCCGTAGGTCTCGGCGCTTTGAAGCGCGGGCAGGGCTTCCTGCCGCAGCAGGATGGTACGGACGGCCCAGATGTCCCGAAAAACACGGTAGCGGAGGGCGGTGGAGTCGAGGTAGTCCACTCCGGTCGAGCCTCCGGTCCCGGTGCGTCGGCCGATGACGCGCTCGACCATTCGCGCGTGTCGCTGGCGAAAGATCAGGAACGCCTGCTCCAGCGCCACCACCGAGTCGATCACCTCGCGCGGCCAGGCCAAGAGCGGCAGCTCGCGGTAGCTCTCGATGAAGGTGGCCGCCGCCCGGATGCGCCGGACGCGCGCGCGCTCCGCCTCGTCCGTCATGTCCTCGGCGCGGAGGAACGACTCCGCGCTCTTCACCTGCACCTCGTAACGCTTCTCGAGGAGGGAGCGATCCTCGGCCGAGGGATTGCCGAGGAGCGTCGCGTCGATGATCGCCTCCACCTCCGAGCGATGGGCCTTGAGAAAGGCCTCGACGAAGTCCGCGACCACCGCGTCGTCGCCGGTGTCTTCCGGCTGGGACCCCTGGATCGGCGTTCGATGCAGCCAGTCCTGGATCACCTGGTGAAGGCTCGGTGTGTCCTGCATCCGGGCTTCGACACGGCGCGACGCGTACGACTCGGACCCGTCGGGGTGCTTGAGCGCCTCGAGGTAGCTCTTGTCGCTGCCCAGTGGCACCCGGTCTTGTGCCGAGAGCCCGAAGAGGATCTCTACCTCACGGAGCTGCGCCGATTGAAAACCGCTCGCCGGGCTGAGCTTGTCGCGAAACCCGAGGTAGTCGCGGGTGGTCATCGTCTCCATCAGCGCGAAGTGCGTGCTGACCTGGCTGAAGAGGAGCGCCAGACGCCTCAGGCCCCGCACCGCGGAGGCCAGCGATTGCTCCGGCACCGGGTTCTGCCGGAAGAGGTTCCGAACGGAGACCATCTCGCGGATGGCGAGCTTGAACCACAGCTCGTCGATCTGGTGGATGACGATGAAGAGCACCTCGTCGTCGAGGAGCGCGGACTCGTCGCGCTCCTTGCCCCCCTGGAGCTCGAGGAGCTCTTCGAGGCGGAGGTACTCCCAGTACGCGGTCGGCTTTTGCGCCATGGCCGGAGTATCTTCGGCTCTGGCCCTCGGTGGCAGCGAGCGACCTCACTTGCCCTGGCGCGGGCCGACGACTACCACCTCCCTCGTGGCCCTTCGGGTGAGCGATCTGTCCGTGGCAGCCGGCGGCCGAACGCTCGTGTCGGGGCTCTCTTTCGCGCTCGAGCCCGGAGCTCGCCTGGCGCTGGTGGGGCCCTCTGGGATCGGCAAGACGATGCTCCTGAGGACCCTTGCCCGCCTCGCGGATCCGGCCGCGGGCACCGTCACCCTCGACGAAAAGGACCCAGCCGAGATCGGCTTCCCAGAATACCGTCGCCGGGTTCGCTTCGTGCCCCAGCGCCCGGTGCTCTTCGGCGGGACCGTCGAAGACAACCTCCGCCGCCCCTTTCGTTTCCGATCCGTCGGATCTTCGTACCCGGAAGCCGAGGTGGCGACGCTCCTCGAGCGCGTCGGCCTCGACCCCGAGAGCTTCCCCGCCGAGGCCCGCGATTTCTCCGAGGGACAGAAACAGCGGGTGGCCCTGGTGCGCGCCCTCGCCACCCATCCCGACGTGCTCCTCCTCGACGAGCCCACCAGCGGCCTCGACGCCGCGTCCACCGCGGCCGTCGAGGCGCTCCTCGCCGAGAGCGACGCGTCGATGATCTGGGTCACTCACGATCGCGCCCAGGCCGAGCGCGCCTGCGACCGGCTGATCGACCTCGGAGCACCAGATGGGTGAGGGCGCGATCATCCTTTCGGTCTGGGACGTCGGGTTCACCGCGCTGCTGGTGTTGGTCGCGGGGCTCGTGAGCTTCGCGGTGGGCGCGGGGGTGGAGAAGAAGGTCGCGATCGGTGCGGTGCGCACCGTGGTTCAGCTCACCCTCGTCGGTTACGTCCTCGAGTGGGTCTTCGCGATCGATCACCTGGCGCCGCTCCTGGCGGTGGTGGGCGTGATGACGGTCATGGCGGGGCGCGCCGCGGTGGCGCGTTCGAGCCGCGTCTATCCAGGGGCGCGGAGCCGCGCCATCGCAACCCTGGTGGTCACGGGCACGGCGACCACCTTCGCCGTCACCTCGGTCGCGATCGGCGTCCATCCCTGGTACCGGCCGCAGTACGTCATCCCGCTCCTCGGCATGATCCTGGGCAACGGTCTCACCGGCATCTCGCTCTCCCTCGACCAGCTCCTCGAGATCCTCGACGCGCGGAGGGACACGGTGGAGGCCGACCTCGCGATGGGCGCCACCCGCTGGGAGGCGGTGAAGGAGCCGATGGCCGAATCGGTGAAGCGAGGGATGATCCCGATCCTGAACTCGATGGCCGTCGTGGGAATCGTCTCGATTCCGGGGATGATGACCGGCCAGATCCTCCAGGGCGCCAACCCCATCGAAGCCGTGAAGTACCAGATCGTCGTGATGTTCATGCTCGCCTTCGCGACCTCGCTGGGCTGCCTCGGCGTCACCTGGCTCTCCTACCTCCGGCTCTTCAACGACCGTCATCAGCTGAAAACCGACTTGATCACGCGCCGGCCAGACTGAATGGCCATTCGATGATCGTCGTTGTTGGGCGGGGGTGGCGTGCGGTATCGTCCGCGCCCACCGGCGGTCCTCGCCGGGCGAACGCGAGAGGGAAAAATGGGCGCACTGATCAACATGATCATCAATCTCCTCAAGAGCCTCTTCGGCGGCGGCGGCAGCAGCAACACGCCCTCCGCCTCGCTGCCCTCCGGGGGGGGTGCGGCGTCCGCGGGCGCCGCCCCGTCGCCAACCGGCGGCGCGAGTGCGCCCGCGGAGCCAGAGCTCTCCTACGCAGAGGAACAGTTCAAGGAGATGCAGGAGCTCATCGCCCGCGTCGAGAGCGGCGCGGTGCCCCTCAACGGCATCAATTGGCAGGATCCCAAGGGCGTCTGGATCCACCAGTTCGCCATCGAGGAGGCGCAGGGTCAGGGGATGACCTCCGACCAGGGTGCGCAGCAGCACGGCTACCAGAACCAGGACCACTTCCGCACCGTCATGGCCTACGTCCAGGCCAAGTGGTCGCGTCTCGGCGTCGACGACGACGGCGAGCAGGCGGTCGTCACCGACGACACCTTCCAGAACTCGATGATGGAAGCGCGCATGGGCCAGATGGCGAACATGCAGGCGGCGGCCGCGGCGGCCGACCCGACGCTCCTCGAGCCGGTCGAGGGCGTCTCGGTCGAGGTGTGGGCCGCGGCTTCCGCGGAGCTCTCGGGTCTCGGCGCGAACGCGACGCCCGAGCAGGCGAACGCCGCGCTCGCGAAGCACGGCTTGGACCAGGCGAAGTACAACGCAGCGAACGCCGGCTGGCAGGCGAAGATGCAGGGCGACACCACGGGCGCCATCGCGACCAAGTTCGGCGCGGCCTTCACCAGCGCCAAGGGTGTCGACGCCGGCGGCGCCGAGCCCGTTCCCTTCGAGCGCTACGTCGAGGTCATGACCGCGCAGGAGGCCTGGGCCGCGCAGGGCATGGACGTCAACGCCCAGCTCGGCGCCGTCTTCGGCATCGACGCTGGCACCTACGGCGCGTGGAGCGGCTACTGGGGACCCAAGATGGGCACCGACATGGCGCTGATCCGTCAGTACGAGCAGTTCCATCAGAAGTACCTGGCGAAGTATCAGGGCGCCGGGATGGACGACGATCTGAGCCTCTGACGAGGGTCGGCTGTGGGTAGCGCGGAGCGCCGCGAGCGCGTCGAGCAGGTGCTGGGCAGCCTGCGTCAGGGCGTGACGCAGATCTTCGACACGGCCCTGTCCGTGGACGAGCCGGCGGGGACCAACGCCGAGTGGGACGCGTTGCGCGCCCACTACGGCGTGGCGCCGATCACCGACCCGGAGCGCGAGCAGGTGCGCGCCGCGCAAAAACCCACGCGCGGCGCCGCGCTCATGGAGGTGTCGCAGACGGTGAAGAGCCTCTGCGTGTGGGCGCGGCGAGAAGCCAAGCGCATCGACATCGACATCATCGACGACCCACCCGAGATGCGGGTGCTGCACGCGCGGCTGGTCGGCCTGGTGGATCGCGTAGACAACGAGATCGGCAGCGCCTATCGGGCGGCGGTGCTTCCGGCTCGTCAGGGGATGTTCGGCAACGTGCTGATGCACCACGACCCGAACGCGCCCAAGCCGAAGTGGCACAAGTCGCAAGCGGCTGCGTTCAAGTGCAAGAACTGCGGCGCGCCGAAGCTTTCGAAGTCCGACACCGAATGTGCTTTTTGCGGCCAGCCGCTCTAGCGGCCCGCCACCCAGGAGGAGAGCGATGCGTCCTGAAGTCCAGAACAAGGTGAACGAGGTCGTTCAGAAGTGGGACGGTTTCCTCGGCAAGGTCAACGCCCGCGTCAACGAGGTCATCGCGGAAGCGGAAGCGGGGATCGACCAGCTCATGGAGCAGCACGCCCAGGACTACGGCCCGATGGGCGCTGCGTTCACCGCGATCCAGACCCGCTTCCACGGGCTCGACCGCAAGGTGGACGACGCCTACAGCAAGGTCAGCGAGGAGATCGACGAGCTCACCGAGCTCGACGACCTCACCTCCGAGGAGTGGGCTCTGATCTCGGGCGCTCGGGACTCGATGTCCGAGAAGTGCCGCCAGATGCGGGACCACATCGATCTGTCGCACTACACGATCGAGATGAAGAAGAGCGCCGACTGGGCGCGGCGGCTTCAGCAGATCGCCCAGGAGGAGATCGCCCGGGGCGTCCCGTGCTCGCAGTGCGGGGCCAAGATCTCCATCGAGAACCTCACCACCAGCACCCAGCAGAAGTGCGCGAGCTGCGGCGCGGTGAACGAGGTGACCCCCGGCATGGCGGCGGCGTCCTTCTATCACGGCAACGGCGCCCACGCCCTGGCGCAAGAGCAGGTGTGGAACCTCTGGTTGGCGGAGCGGAATGCCGAGAGGGAGCTGAAGGACAAGCGCCACGCCACCGCGTACGACCAATGGGTCTACCACAAGGCTGCCCACGACTATTGGACGGCGTACTACCAGGCCGGCGTTGCGGTGTACCCCGGCTTCACCAAGGACGTCGCCGCGGCGGTCGAAGCGAAGATGAAGCACTACACGGCCTGGGATCAGGAGGTCGACAAGCAGAAGCGCGACCTGCTCGGGAAGCTGGTCGAAGCCAGCGCCAACGGTGACGTGAACACCGTCAACCAGATCGTCGGCAGCCTCCCGCACTTCCTCTCCCTCGACGACTGCATCGAGTGTCTCGTCGAGCGAAAGCACTACCCGGCGGCGAAGCACCTCTTCGGCATCAAGTACACCCAGGACGGCGAGGACGACCCCAAGGAGCAGTGGATCGCGCGCGAGCTCGAGGAGATGAAGCGGTTCCTCGCCGAGGTCCGCGGGAGCGCTCAGCCCTTCTGGGCGAGCGCTCGGAGGTCGAGGACCCCGTCCTGCACCGGGGGGCACCAGAAGTAGGCGCCCAGGGTGGGGCGGGTGAAGTCGAAGAGCGCGTCGACGATGCCGTCGTCGAGGCCGACCATGCGACGCATCACCGCTTCGAAGGCGTCGAAGCTCTTGCCGAAGGCGACGAAGAGGAGCCCCTCGCCGTTCTCGTCGGCCCAGGGCATGGAGCGCCGCACCATGAACGCGGGCGGATCGAAGTCCTCCTGAGCCGTGCGCTTGACGTGGGCCGTCTGCGGGGCGTCGTCGATCTCGGTGTCGTCGTCGATGCGCCGCCCGACGATCAGATCCCGCTCGTTCTCGTCGACGTCGAAGAACTCGTCGAGGTCGTGCTCCCACTTCTGGATCGCGACGAAGCTCGAGCCGTCCATCCCGGGGCTGGCGCCCTGGACCAACGCCGCATCGATGGCCTTCACCCCCTTCGGGTTCTCGGTGCCGTCGATGTGGCCGGTGAGGTCGCGTCCCTCCATGTAGCGGAAGCAATCGATCACCACCTTGGCTTCGAAGAACGCGGCCAGGTCGTCCTCGAGCTCGCGAGAGGCGAGGACCAAGTCGCCGCGGTCGTTCCCGCGATGCCATGCGAGCAGCGAAAACGGGGTGGATGGGACGGAGACGCCCGGGCCCACCATCGGCGGGTGCGCGTGCAGCCCCTCGACCGCCGCGCCCGCGCCGAAGATCAGCGAGGGCCCGAGGCCGATCAGCAGCTCGGCGCTCACATCCACTTCGAGCAGCTCCTTGAGCGCATCCGCGGCGTGAATCCCCGGGGGGACGTCGTAGAGCACGTAGCGCGAATGCGCGGGGACCGCGGCCAGGATCCCCTTCTGAGCATTGTCCATCGGGCCGCTATCGTAGGATAGGTTCGACTCCCGATGAACGGGATTGTGAGATGACGCGCTATCTGCTTTTGACCCTGCTCACGCTGCTGATCCTCGCTGGTTGTCGAAAGGCTTCGCCGGCCCCGACCGCCGAGGAGGCCTCGCCTGCGTGGGGCGGGCTCGAGGTCGTGACCGCGGGCCAAGGCGACGGGCCGGCGGTGATCCTGCTCCACGGCTACGGAACGCCCGCCGACGATCTGGTCCCACTCGCCCACGCGCTCCTGCGTGATTCACGCCTGTCGAAGCTCCGCTTCGTGATGCCCGCGGGCCCGCTCCCGCTGCCGGACGGAGGGCGGATGTGGTGGCCCCTCGCGCCACGCCCGGTGCGACGAGCGCAGGTCGCGCGGGGAGAGCGCGACGTGTCGCGAGAGCGACCGCCCGAGCTCCCCGCGTCCCGGAGCGCGGTGCTCGCCCTGATCGACGACGTGAAGCGTCGCTACGGCCTGCCCGATGACGAGATTGCGGTCGCCGGGTTCAGCCAGGGGGCGATGCTCGCGCTTCAGGCGTCCCTGCATCGCGAGGACCCCGGGCCGGTGGCCGTGCTCTCGGGGAGCCTGGTCGCCGAGCGCGACCTCGCGCCTTTCATGGCGCGGGCCCGAGGCCTGCACGTCCTCATCACCCACGGCCGGCGCGATGACGTCCTTCCTTTCGCCGGCGCGGAGCACATGCGCGACGCGCTCTCGGACGCCGGTGCGGAGGTGCGCTTCGTGCCCTTCGACGGGGACCACACGATTGGGCCCCTCGTGGTGCAAGCGTTCGCCGACTTCCTCGCAGAGGCGTTACCCTCCGGCTCATGACCTTCCCGTCCCGCTTCATCCTGCTCGCGCTTCTGTTCTCTTTCGCAGCCTGTGGTGGAGAGCCAGCCACAGACGAGGGCGGCGGCGGAGGCGCCGGGGAGGGCGCCACGACCGGAGGGGAAGGGCAGGCGAGCACCACCGGTCCCATGACCCCTCGCCGCGTCAGCGGCCGAAACTTCAGCGTCCCCGTTCCCGAGGGCTACGCAAACGTGGTGAGCGGGACCATCGCGGACATGATGCGCGACGACGTTCTGACGCCTGGAGGGCTGATCCTCATGGCTTCGGAGTCGGAGGTGAGCGGTGTGGCACCCGGGAGCGTCGTCGTCTCCCCGACCGCGACCGACATCTCCTCCGATGCCGTCGACGAGGCGCTCTGTGGCCAGCTCGCCAATCTGGTCGCGGGCCAGCAGCAGGCGACCGTCGAGCGGAGCGGCATGGTGACGCTGCCCTGGGGGCAGACCTGCCAGTGGGCGCTTCGCGTCGGCGACGACGACAACCGCTTGCGCCTCGGCACGGTCTTCGCCGCGCACGCCGAGGACTGGATCGTCACCTGCAACTACGACGAGCGCGACGAGGCCGCGACCGCCGCCTGCAATCAGGTCCTGGGCGGCTGGGCCTTCGCGGAGTAGCGTTCAGGGAGTGACGCCGCGGGGGGCGCCGTCATAGCCGCCGCCGTCGACATCCAGTAGCAGAGGGTTGGTGGACGCCACGGGCGAGGTGCCCATCACCGCGTAGAAGGCGCGCCGCGGATTGTTCGAATCGCTCGGGACCGGGCCCGCACGCAGGGGGCCAGCGGAGGAGACGCAGGTGTCGCTGATGCTGGTCACCGGCGGTGAAGGCGTCTGAGCATTGGCGACGACGCCCACGTCTGCGGCGCTGATCTGCCCGTCTCCGTCGTTGTCGCCCGTGTCGGGCACACCATCGCAATCCAGATTGCCGGCGTCCGGGAGCGCCGCTCCGGCTTCGACGACGACGAAGGCGTCACCGAACTCGAGCGCGAGGCCCGGGGTGATGTCGATGTCGCCTTCGTAACGGACGACGCCCTCCGTGCCGAAGGGGTCGGGGGGCGCGGCGAGCACCGAGCTGAGCGTGGTCAGCACCTGTCCGTTGACCACCACCCGCACCTCGTCGACGGGGATCCATGGCGCCGCCAGCACGCGCACGTGGATCAGCGGGTGGCGGGCGCTTCGAAAGCGGTCGTCGAGGGGCGCCGCTCCATGCCTGCCTGATCCATCATCGTGAGCTCGATGACGGGCCCGTTGGTGGCGAGCGCCCGCCCGCTCTTCACCGCAGCGAGGACGTCCGCGAGCGACGGGGACGCGGGCGTGACCACCGTGCGGGGAGCGCCGGGGACGGCTTCGCCGATGCCGTGGGCACCGCTGCCGCCAGTCATCGCGCGAACGACGTTCTCGGAGAGCAGGTAGTGCCAGAACGTCCGCTGAGCGACGAAGGCCTCGGGCTCCACCCCGCTCATCACCTCGACGGTGTGGAAGGCGTCGTTCGCGTAGATCGCGCCGGTCGGCGTCTGCGAAAAGAGGCTCGCGGTCGTCCCGTCGAGCTCGGTGGGCAGTGGTCCGCGGAGGTCGAGGCCGATGGCGCGCGGGAAGCCGACGTCGCGATCGAGGATGGGCTGGCCCCAGGGACGGAGGAGCTGGACGAGCCCGGCGTCCACGTCGAAGCCGGCGGACGCGACGCGCGTGAAGAGGACGCCGGGCTCCACGTCCTCGTCGGCAGGCGCGCCTCGCCACGGTCCCGATTCGAAGGGCTCCAGCGGCAGGAAGCCGAAGCGGCCGATGGTGTGCGGCGCCGCGAGGGGCAGCAGCGCGAAGGGGCGCTCGGCCGTCGTCTCGAGACCGGTGACGATCCGCAGCGAATCTCCGCCGAGGTCCTGGTAGTCCGCCAGCACGTCGTGATCCGTCATCGCGACCAGGTCGAGACCCACGGCGCCGAAGGCGGAGGCCAGCGATGCCACGTCCGCGGTGGCGTCGAAGGAGGCGGGGCCGTGCGCGTGCAGATCGACCGAGAGCGCCCCATCGGGCAGGAGCGCGAGGGAAGCGATGGAGAGGCTCACGTCGCTCGCCGAGCCGGCCGTGATGGTGACGTCGGCCTTGGCCAGGGTGGCGAAGGGCCCTCGGGTGGCCAGGACGCGGTAGTCGCCGGGAGGGACCTTCACCGTCGCCGAGGGCGTGGTGATGAAGCGGTGGCAAGCGACGGGTCCCGCGCCGGGCGGTCCGAGGAGCGGCGCGCAGCTCGGCCCCGCGCCGAAGCGCCTCGCGCGCACGTTCGCCTCGGTGGTCGCGTCGCGGGGCAGGAGCACCACCAGCGCATCCGCCGGGACGCCGTCGAGGTCGGTGGTGACGGAGAGCGTCCCCGCGTCGCCGCCGCTCAGCGTTCCGACGTCCCGCTCCTCACCGGCGTCGGGCACCGTCACGCGATCCACCTCGCGGCCGAAGGCGAGCGCCACCGCGTCGAGCGCGCCGGAGGCGGGGACGCGCGCCTCGAAGGTGCCGTCCGAGGTGACGGCCGCCTGAGTCACGGGCGTCGGCGATTCCATGCGTCCCTCGCCGAGCGCTTCCACCACGACGGTGCTTCGCGTCTCGTCGCCGCTCGGGGAGACGCGCCCGCTCACGGTGGTGAACGCTTCGCCCCAGAGCTGCTGCCGAAACCCGTAGGCGATGTCGGCGGTCGCCGCTGCGTCATCGCCGGGCGTCACGATGAGGAAGCGTTCGAATACCTCGCGGTCGCCCGGCGACACGGTGCGCTCGGGTTTGCCGAGGTGCGAGACGTCGCTTCGGACGAAGCCCGACAGCGCCGGGGCATCGCAAGGCACGCAGCCGTAGACGGTGCCCCCCGGCGATGGCGGAATGGTGGCCAGGAAGGGCACCTCTACCGGCGCCGGCGCGAGGGTCGTCGGCGGGTCGAAGGCGCCCGGGCGAGGCGCGAGCGGCAGGTGGCCGCGCTCGCCGTGCACCCAGACGTCTCCTACCGACCAGACGGCGTCGTCGTCGCTTCGGTTGTAGACCTCGGTGCGTATCCGGATGCCGGGCTCGCAGCTGCGGATCTCGTAACGCGTCAGCACCTTGAAGCGCTCGTCTGCGGCGAGGGTGCCCCGGACCTGGAGCGCGGCGCCCCGGTCGGTGTCGAGGATGCGATAGCGGTCGTAGACGAACCCGCTGCCCGGCTCGAGCCCCACGCTCTGAGCCACGTGGACCAGCGCGTCTCCGGGGGTGCCATCGGCAACCGCGTCCAGCACCGCGCCTCCGGTCGGGGCGAAGTAATGGGGGTGACCCAAACCGTCCACCACCAGGGTGAAGCGATCGTTCTGGAGGAGAAAATCACCCGGCGACGCCAGCGCGTCGTCGCCCGTGGGGACGGGATCGTCGGCGCCGATGATGCGCACCTCCGCGAATCCTCCACAGTCTTCGACGGAGAGGCGCGGGCAGGGCGTGGGCAGCACGCAGCTGGCTTCTTCACCCGTCTCGCAGAGCGGATCCCCACAGGCCGCGAGGCCGAGGGCGGCCGTCAGGACGGCGGCGAGGCGAAGCCACATCTCGGGCGCAGGATATCAGAGTAGGCAGAGCTCCCTCATCCGTGCGTTCCATTGGCGGCACCCCGACTCGACGGCGGAACGGTTGTGCTCGCTCCCGTCCAGGAGCTCTCGCCAGCGCTGAAACGCCTGATGAGTGCTCGCGCAGAGCTGTGGCCGGATGCTCGCCCGAGGGCAGCGACAAGCGAGCTGACCCGCGGCGTCGCACTCCGGAATGCCGAGGGACGGAGGCAGCACGATCGCAGTCGCCCCCGCGGGAGCCATCGGCGTCGGAGCCGGCGGTTGATTGAGGACTGGAGTGACGGCGGCCGGCTCCCCGAAGCTGGAGTCAGCGGCCGCGGGCTCCTCGTTTTCGATGAAGATGGTGAGCCCTACCACGACGGAGACCGCGACCACCGCTCCCAGCAGCCCTGCGACCACCAGGAGCGGAAGGAGCGGCATGCCTTTGTGCTTCTTCCGCCGAGGCGCTTCGGCGCGGCCGACGGCTTCGAGGAGCGCCCGGCGCATGGCGCGTGCGCTCTTGAAGCGCTCGTTCGGGTTTCGGGCGAGCGCGCGATGGACCACGTCGGCCAGCGGTGGCTTCACCTCGGGCGCGACCTCGTCCACCCGGCGGACGTCGGCTCGGGCGATCTTGGTCAACAGATCGGCCACGTCCTTTTCCGTCGTAAGGGCGCGCGCCCGCGAGGAGCTCGTAGAGCACCACGCCGCACGCGAAGAGGTCGGATCGGGGATCGGTAGACTGACCGAGCGCCTGCTCCGGCGACAGATAGTGCGGCGTTCCGACGACGCTCCCCGTCACCGTCAGCTTGGTGGCGTCACTGGTGAGGAGCTTGGCGAGCCCGAAGTCGACCACCTTCACCACCTCGCGCCCGTCCGGACCGGGTGTCAGAAAGATGTTCGAAGGCTTGAGGTCTCGGTGGATCACGCCCGCGCGGTGCGCCGCGTCGAGGCCGGCCAACACCTGCGCGACGATGTCCGCGGCACGGTCGGGCGCGACCCGTCCTTCGCGGTTGATGACCCGCGAGAGGGGCTCGCCACGCAACCGCTCCATCACGTAGAAGGCCAGGTCGCTGCTGTCGTGGTCGAAGAACTCGACCGCGACGAGGTTGGGATGGCCGAGGCTGGAGGTCATCTCGGCTTCTCGGCGAAAGCGTTCCAGGTGCGTGGGATGGCGGGCGAGCTTCGGCTTCAGCACCTTGATGGCCACGGGCCGCTTCGAAGCGAGGTGGGTGCCCTCGTAGACGCTGCCCATGCCGCCGCGCCCGAGGAGGTCGCCGAGGACGTATCCCCCGGGCAGCGTCCGGCCGGTCATGGATCCGAGGAGGGCCATCGAGCTTCGAGGAAGGTATCATTCTGCGCGTGAAACGAGATCGGCTCTGGTTCGTCCTGTCGCTCTTCGCCTTCTGCGCGTGCGGGGACGATGCGGCGCAAGCGCCCTCCGTGGGTGCGATGCTCGCGGGACCGTATCCTCGTGCGCTCGTCTTGAGCGAGACCACTCGCCAGAGCCTGCCGCCCGGTCGCGACGCGATAGGCGACGCCGACGAAGCGCTCTTCTACTGGTACGTCCCCGAGGACGAGGGCCCCTCCCTGCGCTTCGAGGTGCACGCCGAGTCCACCGCGCTCGAGCCCGGCACCGTGATCCACCGCGTGGAAGAGACGCGAGGCGCGGGGGAAGCGCAGGGGATGTTCGCCGTGAGCGCCGACGCGCTGAACCAGGGCGGCGCTCGCATGGAGGGCGGCGGTCCCCGCTGGCTCCAAGGTATCTACAGTCTTCACCTTTTCGCCGGTGACCGAGAGCTGTCGACCCTGGTCTTCAACGTGCAGTAGCGATCCATCTCCGCCTGGGTATTCTCTGCCCCCATGGATCTGTCCTTCACCGCCGAGGAAGAGGCGTTTCGCGAAGAGGTCCGCGCGTGGATCGCGCAGGCCATGCCGCCCCACATCAAAGCGAAGGCCGAAGTCGATGGCCACTTCGAGCACGAGGAGACGATGGAGTGGCATCGCATCCTCGCGAAGAAGGGGTGGATCGCTCCGAACTGGCCAGAGGAGCTCGGGGGGCCGGGCTTCTCGGCGAACCAGCGCTTCATCTTCCAGGAAGAGCTCGAGCTCGCGGGCACGCCGCAGCTGAGCCCCTTCGGCCTGGTGATGGTCGGCCCGCTGATCATCCAGTTCGGAAACGACGCGCAGAAGAAGCGCTTCCTGCCGAAGATCCTCAGCGGTGAAGAGGCGTGGTGTCAGGGCTACTCGGAGCCGGGGTCCGGGTCGGACCTCGCCTCGCTGTCGACGCGCGCCGTCGACGCTGGCGATCACTTCCTGGTCAACGGTCAGAAGACGTGGACGACCTACGCGCAGTACGCCGACTGGATCTTCTGCCTGGTGCGCACCAGCACCGAAGGAAAGAAGCAAGCGGGGATCAGCTTTCTGCTCATCGACATGAAGTCCGAGGGCATCGAGGTGAAGCCGATGCTGACCATCGGACACACGCCGGCCTTCTGCGACACCTTTTTCGAGAACGTGAAGGTCCCGAAGGAGAACCTCGTGGGACCGCTCGACGGCGGATGGACCCTGGCCAAGGCGCTCCTCGGTCACGAGCGCACCCTCATCGCGGCGGTGGGGCAGTCGACTCGCGCGATTCGTCGGGTCAAGCGCATCGCGGCAGAGCAGGTCCGCGGGGGAAAGCCCCTGATCGACCATCCCGGGTTCCGCGCGAAGATCGCGCGCCTCGAGATCCGCCTCCGGTCGCTCCAGCTGGCCAACTACCGCGCCCTCGCCGGCGCGCAGCTCGGCCACGCGCCCGGACCCGAGTCGTCGATTCTCAAGCTCGTGGGCTCGCACCTCTTGCAGGACGTTCTCGACCTCGGGATGGAGGTGATGGGTCACGACCAGCTCAGCTGGTTCAACGAGGCCGGCGTGGTGCCGGCGCAGGAGCAGTGGATGGCGTCGGCCTTCTGCTACGCCCGCGCGACCACCATCTACGGCGGCTCGAACGAGATTCAGAAGAACGTGATCGCGAAGTACATCCTGGGCCTGCCCAGCGGAAAGAATTGAGAGCGCCATGGACTTCGACCTGAACGAAGATCAGAAGATGCTGGCGACGACCGTCGCGTCCTTCGCCAAGCAGACCTCTCCCGTCGAGCGCGCGCGCAAGCTTCGCGACGACGAGCGCGGATGGGAGCCGGCCGTGTGGAAGCAGATGGGAGAGCTCGGCTGGCTCTCGGTGCCTTTCCCCGAGAGCGTGGGCGGCTTCGGCGGGAGCTTCGTCGACGTCGCGGTGGTGCTCGAAAAGCTCGGCAGCACCCTGGTGCCCGAGCCGTTCCTGCCGTCGGTCGTCCTCGGCGGGATGGCCATCCTGCGCGCCGGGGACGAAGCCCAGCAGAAGCGCTTCCTCACGCCGATGATCGAGGGCGAGACCTCGCTCGCGCTGGCCTACGCGGAGCGCGCGAGCCGCCACGACGTGGAGGCCATCGCCACCACCGCTGAAAAGTCCGGCGAGGGCTACCGGATCAGCGGCGAGAAGGTCTTCGTGCTCAACGGGCATGCGGCCGACCACATCGTCGTCTCCGCGAAGCTCGAGGGCGCGCTCGCGCTCTTCGTGGTCGATCGTGAAGGCGCGGGCGTCACGGTGACGCCGATCAAGACCATCGACGGGCGGCACGCGGCGATGATCCGTTTCGACGGAGCCGAGGTGGCGGCCGACCGGCTCCTCGCCGGCGACGGGGCCGAGGCGCTCGAGCGCGTCATGGACTACGGCGCCGCCGCGGCCTGCGCCGAGGGCCTGGGCGTGGTGACCGTCCTGCTCGAGATGACCACCCAGTACCTGCGGGAACGCGAGCAGTTCGACGTGCCGATCGGGAGCTTTCAGGCGCTACAGCACCGCGCGGTCGACATGTTCGTCGAGCAGCAGCTCTGTGTCGCCATGAACGCGCTCGCGGCGGTGCGCGCCGACGAGGACGACCCCGCGATCCGGCGGCCGGACGTCAGCGCCGCCAAGGCGCACCTCTCTACGGGAGGTAAGTACGTCGCGCAGCAGGCGATCCAGCTCCACGGCGGCATCGGCATCACCGACGAGCACGACGTCGGGCTCTTCTTCAAGCGCCTCTACGCGCTGAACGCGCTCTTCGGCGACAACGAACATCACGTCGAGCGCTTCATGCGCGAGCCGGGCTTCGGCGCCTGAGCCGCCCGATATTCCCCGAGGCGAAACGCCTCATGCGCAGGCCGGGGGGCTCTTTTGCCTCACCCCGCCGCAGGAAAAGCCGACGATCGACCCGTGTCTGCTGGGGCACGGCGCATGCAGTCGTATGGCCTCGAGGTGTGTCATGGCAGTACCGCGAACCGATTCCAGCCCGCCTTCCCAAGGCACCGCGCACCACCCCCCGCGCGTTGTCGTGGCCGAAGACGACCCCGAGATGCGAAGCCTGCTCGTCGACGCTCTGAGGCGGGACGGATACGAGATCGTGGACGTGAACAGCGGCCTGGCGCTCTTCGACGAGCTGCGTGCGGCGCGGCAGCTCGGCGATCCCCCTTCGCTGATCGTGTCCGACATTCGCATGCCGGGCCCGAGTGGCCTGTCGATCCTGCGCGAGATCCGGGGCTGGGGCTGGGAGGTCCCTGCCATCGTGATCACCGGATACGCCGACCGGACGGTGGATGACGCCGCCGACAATGCCGGCGCCGCCTGCCTCTTTCACAAGCCGTTGGACCTCGACGATCTGCGCACGGCGGTGATGCACTTCCTGTCCCGGAGACGCCCGTCCCCTCAAGGAGTCGGTGCAGCCTCTGCCGGCTGAAGTGCGGGCCTGATCGCACCGAGCGCCTCCGACACGGCGTCGTCGCGCTCGTAGATGTCGCGTCTGAATTGCACCGTCCCATCGGGCTCTACCCACGCTGTGGCGTAGAGCAGGTGCACGGGCACCGGTGTCGTGAGGTGGACGGTCTGGGTCCGCCGGGTCCGGACGATCCGCTCGAGGTCCTCGAGGGCGTAGCCCGGCTGATCGGCGAGCAGGAGCGCGGCGAGATCCAGGGGGCGCTCGAGGCGAATGCACCCCGAGCTGAAGGCCCGCTCGGCCTCCTCGAAGAGGTCCTGCCGCGGCGTGCCGTGCATGTAGACGTCGTAGGGGTTCGGAAACATGAACTTCACGGGGCCGAGGGCGTTGTTGGGTCCCGCGGGCTGGCGCAGGTAGAGGTCGCCGTGGTGGACGCGACGCCACTGAACGGTGGCCGGATCGACGATTCGCCCGTCCGGGTTGAGCACCTCGAGGCCGCGGCGCGCGAGCGTGCGCCGGTCGCGGCGCACCTCGGGCAGGAGATCCTCGCGAAAGATCGTGGAGGGCACCGTCCAGGTCGGGTTCAGCACCAGGTAGCGGATGGTGTCCGAGAAGACCGGCGTCTTTCGGTAGGGCTTGCCCACGATCGCGCGCATGCGGAGCCGGACCGCGCCGCCTTCGATGTAGCGCAGGTCGAAGCCCGCGATGTTGACGCGCACCTGGCGCTCGCCGAGATCTTCGGGGAGCCAGCGCGCGCGTTCGAGGTTCACCCGGAGCGTTTCGACGCGGGCGGCCATCGGCACCGAGAGCGCCGCCTCCGTACGCTCATCCACCACGCCGCTCGCCGCGATCCCGTGGCGTCGTTGAAAGTGCCGGATCGCGCTCTCGAGATCATCGCCTTCTTCGAGATCGCCCAGGGCCTCGAGGAGCTGCCCCAAAGGTGCGGGCGGAGGTGCGCTCCTCTCGAGCGCCCGGTAGCGCGCGAGGGCCTCGCGAAGCCGTGCATAGCCCTCGTCGCTGGGCGCGGCCGAAGCGAGCACCTCCCCGATCGGGTCGTCCGCCAGCCCGCGCCTCAGAAGCGCGAGCACGTCTCCCGCCCGATGATGGGCGGTCCACGCAGGATGAATGTGGACGGGATCGACCTTGCCGCGGAGCAGGTGCGTCGCGAGCGTCACGAAGGCGTCGCTCAAGAGGACGTCGTGGATGGCGATCGCCTCGGGCGTCGTGGGCGGGGTGGCGCGCTGCGCCGCCAGGCGCTCGAAGTGGTAGTCCGCCTTCGCGAGGCCGTGGCTGGGCGCGCCCTCGACCGCGTCGGTCAGCTCGGTGATGGCGTGCGTGCGGGGACGCGCGCTTTCGTCATAGAAGGCCGGCAGGAAGTCTCGGGCTTCGTAGAAGCGCAAGAGCACGGCCCCCTCATCTCCGGCGCCCTCGAGGCGCCTGCGGATCGCCTCCCGAATCGACCTGACGTCCTCGGCTTCGGAGGGCGAAAGACGCGCGCCAGCAGCCGTCTCCTCGCCCGCCGGCTCGGTCACCTCGGGTGGCCCCCGCGATATGCGAGCCATGACCAGGCCACCTCCGTGGGGCAGGGTCGTGTCGACCAGCACGCCTCGCAGACATCCCCGAAGCCGATCGTTTGGATTGTCGTCGGCGACGCCACTCACGTTGGTCACGCGACCGGCCGGCGCGACGGTCATCGCGAGCGTGACCATCTCGCGTCCCTCCGTCGGCGGTCCGGCAGTCAGTCGGAAACAGTGGTCGAGCTCGGCAGTCTCGTCGCGAAGCGCCGCTTCGACAGTGGCGGGATCGATCTCCCCGGAGACACGCCGGACGGAGATCGTGATCTGGTCAGCTACGGCTGGCGCGCTCGGACGCTCGGTCGGTTCTTCGGTGCAGCCGAGGAGCAGACCGAGTGCAAGCCATCCGAGAAGGCGCATTGGACAAAGACTAGTGCCTGGTCCAATGACGTAGAAGGGTTCTCGCTCGTTCGTCAGCCGCCTCGCGGCGTCGGGAAACCTCGAATGTGCGCTGCACGTCCTTCGGTTTCCCTCCTTGCGACGCGACCGACGCCCGTCGCGATCTCCCCTTCCACCTCATTGGACCAGGCACTCAATAGCCGACCACGATTCGGGATCGTGGTGGGTTGAAGTTCGTGGGCCTCCAATCGATCGTGAGCTTGTCGAGAGATCACGAGAAAGGAGACCCACATGGAGAATGTACCGCGCTGGTCCCGGCAGCGCGCAAGGCGCCTTTTGAGGTGGGCGGGAAAGTCCCGTGATGTCGATCTGTTCCGGCGTGCCCAAGTCGTGGCACTGGCGGTGCGAGGCAAGAGGCGAGCCGCAATTCGTGAGGCGGTCGGAGTTGCGGCGTCGACGGTGAGTCGGGTGCTGAAGCGCTTCGTGGAGGGTGGTCGAGACGGATTGCTGGACGGTCGGCGAGACAACGGACCGCCGCCGATCCCGACTTCCTACGTGCTCACGGTGCAGAGCCTTCTGCAGCAGTCGCCCTGGGACTATGGACACCCTCGGCCGACGTGGACGCGCGAGGTGTTGATCCTCGTGTGCGAGGAGCAGACGGGGCTGCGCGTGAGCCTCAGCAGCATGAGCAGGATCTTGCGGCGAATCGGAGCACGGCGGGGGCGGCCCAAGCCCACGGTGCAGTGCCCACTGTCCGAGCGCCAGCGCAGGCGGCGGCTCAAGAAGATCCGAACGCTCCTGGACGAACTTCCCGACGACGAGGTCGCAGTCTACGAGGACGAGGTGGACATCCATCTCAACCCCAAGGTCGGTCTCGACTGGATGCTCTCCGGCGAGCAGAAACGCCTCGTCACGCCGGGAAAAAACGAGAAGGCCTACATCGCCGGCACACTCGACGCTTGCGACGGGACGGTCCTGTGGGTCGGCGACGGCGTCAAGAACAGCAGCTTGTTCATCGCCATGATGCGCAGGCTCGACGAACACTACCGCGATGCTCGATGCATCCACGTCATCCTCGACAACTACGGAATACACAAGAGCCGCGAGACGATCGCAGCGCTGCGAGAACTTCCTCGCATTCAGCTTCACTTCCTGCCGCCCTACTGCCCCGATGAAAACCTGATCGAACGAATGTGGTGCGACCTCCACGCCAACGTCACGCGCAACCATCAACACCGCGATATCGTGGATCTCTGCTTCGCCGTCTCCGTCTGGCTCGACGCCGTTTCCCCGTGGCCTCCCGGACGATGTCCGGAACTCCGACAAGCCGCGTAGCTCCCGAGCACCAATCTTCCCGAGAAACGCAGACTCAGCAGATTCGCTTGTTCCCGAATCGAGATCGGTTATTTAGCGCGCCCCGAGGCGGATCACGTAGAGGCGTCCATTCGCCAGCTCCGAGCGCAGCGACTCGCCGAGGCTCTGCGAGACGAGGCGAGCACGTTGGCTTGTGCGGGCGAGGAACGTTCTTCGCCTTCGCGCAGCGCCACCGCGTCTCCCGCCCGCTCCGCGAGCCCGTCGACCTCCCAGCCCCCCAGCCGACCTCAGCAGTCCTCCGGGTGAGCGCTGCAGTACGTGTCGACGCAGGCGCTCAATGCGTCGATCTCCTCCATGGTGCACGAGCCAGAGGCGCACACTTCGGGTGGATCGCCCACTCCGCACTCGTCGACGCGGAGCCACTCCTCCGAGCATCCTTGCGCGGCGGCCGACGCCGCCAGGACAGGACAGATGATGGGGCAATCGAGCGAAGAGTCGCACTCGTAGCACTCCTGCGTGCAGCCCGTGGGCGGCGACATACCGACGCAGTTGAAGAGCCTGGCGTCCGCTTCCTCGCACGCGCCGCTCGACCACCCCTCGGTCGCCAGGCATGCGTAGAGCGATCGATGTTCCGCGACGCATCCGGAAGCTGACGCCAGGTCGCGTGCGTACGCGCAGTAGCGATCACAATGCTCGGTGGAGCCGAGCAGAAAGCTGGGACATCCCTCGTCGCACCGGTCGTCGATCGAGGCTTTGCAGCCCACACCCAACGTCAGAGCCGCGGCGGCGAAGAACGTGATTCGATTGGCCATGCTCCTGACGGACGCACGGAGCGTGCCGGCTTTCGCAATCGTGGGAGCGACGCGTCCAGGCGCGAAAATCTGCACGCCGGGAAGATGCGCGTGCAAGCGCCTGCTCACTCTGTGCACGTGATTTCCCGGTCATTGGCGCGGCCGAGTGCTGGTCGTCGCGTTCGGGCTCGATGTGCGGCGCCGGCGTCGTTGGCGCGTTGCGTGCAGCCGTTTACGCGCTCGAAGGAGGTTTCGAATGATGGATCAGCGCGTCGGCCACGCGGCGGTCGTTTTCTGCGTGGCAGCTTTTGCGGTCGCCTCGATGCCACGCTCGGCTGAGGCGCAATACATCGCCGCCTGTAGGGGAGTGTATCTCGCCCCGGACACTGAAGGCTGTGCGCTGGTCGTCGAGGAGCGGGGATGCTCGACGCTCTGCGCAGCCAGCAACTTCGACCGCCAGTGCTCGTCGGATGCGTACCACTCCTGCGCCTCGGGCTCCAATCCCCCGGATGCCAGCTGCGTGGCCGATTGCGCGGTCGACTGCCTGGGCACGTGCGAGCCCGACGCCAGCGGCTTCGATTGCCTCGATGACTGCTTCGCGAACGAGGAGGCGGAGTGCTCTGCCTATTGCTCGCGTTACCCGGAATCGTCGCTCGCGCTCGCCCAGTGTCAGGCCGCCTGTGAAACCACATTCATCGCCAACTGCGACTCGAGTTGCAGCAGCACGTCCGCGACCGACGGCTGCGGGCCCAAGTGCGACGCCAGCTGCGATGGCAGCTGCGCCGCTCGGATCAACGTGGAGGACGAGCTCGGGTGTGAGACGGGCTTCGAGGTTTGCTACGGAGGCTTCTTTGGCGACTGCCGACGCGCGTGCCAGGAGTCCACGGGTGCGCTCTTCTGTGATGGGCAGTGGGTCCACGGGCCCGACCTGGAGGCGTGCATCGCGGAAATCGAGTCCACGCTCGGGATCACCGTCGAACGGAATGGCTCGGCGACGTGCGCCGACTCGATGTGCGGCTCTGAGGGCGCGGGGTGCTCGGCGGTGCTCGGGCCTGGCCCGCCAGATGAAAGCTGGCCCCTTTGGACGATGGTCGCGCTCCTGTTGTGCGCGGCGCGGAGAAGAAGGGCGCGTCGGCCCGCGCGAGCAACTGGGCGTTCCGGCCGCCGATAAGCCGCCTCGTGGGTTCGGTGCTACCCTGGAGGAAGCGATGACGAAGGAGCAAATCGAGCGTCTGGCTCGCATCATGGAGAAGGGCTTCGATACGCTCGCCGACCTCGCTGTCGAGACGAACCAGCGTCTGGACGAGACGAACCAGCGTCTGGACGAGACCAACCGGCGCCTGGGCGGCCTCGAAGGGCGCTTCGACAACTTCCTCTCCGTCGCGGGCGGCGAGACGCGCCGACTCCGCGAAGACCTCGATGCCCTCGCGGCGCGCGTCGGCGACCTCGAGAAGAAGGCTTCGTAGCGCCGCGCCGGTCGTTCTGCCGCGCGTCAGCCCGACTCGCCCCGCGCCGAGTCGTCGCCCAGGCCCAACGCCGTCAGCATCTCGTCGCGCTCGTCCTGAGACCTCGGGGGCGCGAGTTTGGGGAGCTACTGCACCGTCGGCGACGGCAAGGTGCTCGTGGAGAAGCTGGGGCGAAACGACCCCTGCCCCTGTGGCTCCGGGCGGCGGTTTCGAGCGGTGTTGCTCGAAGAGCGGCGCGTTCGACGGAGCGGAGGGGCAGGATTACTGGCGGGAGTAGCTCGCCCCGGGGCGAGTCGCTGCTCCTCGGTGAGCTCGAGGCCGCGAATCTCCAGCGGGGCGTCCTCGGTCGCCCGCCCACCCGAGGTACTCGCCGCCGAGGCCGTCGAGCTGGCTGACGAGCACGGGCCCGCCGTCGGCCGCCGCGAGGTGCGCGACGAAGGACGTGCCGGGCTCGTCGAGGTTGACGATGCGCGTCTCGGCGAAGGTGATCTCGCGCTGGACCGAGCCCAGCATCCACGGCGTCCCGTCCGGCGCCACGTCGATGCCGCCCCCGCCGTTGCTGCTCGAGTCGTCGGGCCCGACGCCCGACACGACCCAGCGAAACGCCGCGTCCAGATCGAGCGCGAGCAGGAACGGGTTCGTCGCGTCGTGCCGGATCGTCCCCGAGCCGAAGTCGTAGGAGCCGCGGAACTCGCTGCTCAGGTAGAGCCCGTCGGGCCCGAGCTCCATGTCCGCCCGACCGAAGAACCCGACCAGGTCCGCGAGGAGCTCGAGCTCGCCCGCCGCGGAGAGCCGCGCGATGTACGTGCTCCCGAACGTCCCGCCCACCACGTCGAAGCCGCCGATGGTCACGGAGTTGTCGAAGTCGCCGAGCGTGTTGTCGGAGGAGGTCGAGATCGCGGAGCGTCGCGCGGGGGTGCGCGGCGTGGCGGGGGCGCGGGCGGGTTTGTGGCCGCCGAACGAAGCGGCCGGTCGAGCGACCGCCGGTGATGGTGGTGGGGAGGGAGCGGGTGCGGTGAGTGGACGCCGGCCTCAACGCCGCCGCAGCGCCAGGCGCGCCGTGGCGCCGGCGACGAGGTTTCCGTCGAGGACGGCGGCTTCCCTCAGTAGGGCAGTGCTTTCGTCGCCCGCGTCGAGGGCGAGGGCGAGGTCGAGGAGGAGGCGGGTCTTGGTGTCGGGCTCGGGGGATTTGGTGAGGCCTTGGCGAAGGTGGGGGATCGCCCCGGGCCGGTCGCCGAGGGAGGAGAGGAGCTTCGCGGCGGCGAGGTCGAGCAGGGGGACGTCTGGGGTCTCTGTGAGTGCGATGCGGGCGCGGCGGAGGAGATCGGCGGGATCGCCGTGGCCGTCGATGGCTTCGAGGATGAGGATGAGGGTGTCGTGGGGGAGGCGACCCGCGGCGGCTTGTTCGGCGAGCCAGGCCTCGGAGCGGCAATGGAACCAGCCGGGGGCGAGCGCCTCCGTGCGACGGTAGGCCTCGGCGGCAGCACGATGCTGTCGCAGGTAGATGTGGGTGACGGCGGACTGATAGTGAGGGTCGGGCGCGTGCGCGTCGGCCTGCGCCGCTTTTCCGAACGCCTCGAGCGCCTCTTCGAATCGGCCTTCGCGACCCAGGTCCATGCCCCGTTGGGTCCAGATGGTGGCGGCGAGGAGGTTCTGTCGGTTGCGCTGGTTCACGAAGGTGAGGTGGCCCTCCGTGGGGGCGTCATCGACCTCCATTTTGCGGCCTTCCACCACGACGACGACGCGGTTCAGCGGCTCGCCGTTTCGAACGATGGTCGCCTGGGAACGGAACCACGGGCCGTCGGGAATCGGGAGCTGGGCGAGCTGTTCAGCACAATCGGCGGCCTCGGTGCTCTCGCCGGCGTAGCGGTGAAACTCGTAGAGGTTGCTGAGGTACGCCTGTATCCCCTCGACGTCGTTTGCCGCGCGGCATAGATCGAGTGCGCGTTTCGTCGAGGACAACGCTTCCTCGGTCGCGCCGACCTGGAACTGCAACACACCCAGGCTGCCGAGGGTGATCGGCAAGAGACGATCGACCCCGCTGCCCGTGAGCGCCTGTGCACGGGCGAGGGCATCCTCGAGCACGACGATGCCCTCGTCGAGTTCGAGGTTCGCCTTGTGGCGCTCCGCGCGATTGAGCGCGTCATGCCATGCGTTGATGGGATTGTCCGAAGACCCGTCGCCCCCCTGCAGGCGTGTGAGGAGCGCGGGTTCGCCGCGCTCCTGCATGAAGTACATCGCGAGGCCGATGAGCCCGTTGGCGTAGCGCTGCATGGCCTGCGGGTCGCTGCGTACGTCCTCGGGCGGCTTCTGCCAGCTCGGGAACTCGGCGAGGATCTGCGCGTGGTGCGCGTCACAGAGCCGCGAAAGCGCGTGGCCGTCCTGCCGTTCGACGGCATCGAAGAGCTCGGCGCGCAGATCCTTCGGTGGGCCGCTCTTGAAGAAGTCGAATAGTCCCATGTCCCCCCCCCAATGCCGGCCTGTCGCCTACTCGCCGACGCCGCCCCCATTCCTGCCGACGCCTCGGAAGCGGGAGACGTCGATGTCGAACTTTCGAATCCAGTAGTTGCCTGTGCGTCGTGCGAGCCCGAGCAGGCGTGCGGCCTGAGTGACGTTTCCGCCCGTGCGCTCGAGGGCTTCGACGAGGAACTCCCTCCGCGTGGCGTCCAGTTTCCGTTCGAGTCTCTCAGCCAGTCCCCCGCCACCCGACCCTGCGCCGCTCGGCCCGACACTCGTCTGCGCCGGAAGCTCCTCTCTCACGTCGGAAGCCTTGATTGTGGCGCCGTCGGTGAACACGACGAGCCGCTCGACGAGATGCGAGAGCTCCCTGACGTTGCCTGGGTACGTGTACTGCATCAGCGCGTCGAGGGCGTCGTCCGCAAACCTGAGATGCGGCTTTCCGTTGGTCGGGCCGAGCTCGGCCAGAAACGTGAGGGCGAGCTCCCGGATGTCGTCGCCACGGTCGCGGAGCGGCGGCAGCTCCACGGTGAGCGTGTTCACTCGGAAGAGGAGGTCCTCACGAAAACGACCGTCCTTCGCCATCGCGTCGAGGTCCTGGTGCGTCGCGGCGACGATGCGCACGTCGGCCGGGAGCATGCTCGCGGCTCCCAGCGGGCGGTACTTCTTCTCTGCCAGGAAGCGGAGCAGCGTCGACTGGATCGGCAGGGGCAAGTCGCCGATCTCGTCCAAGAAGAGCGTGCCGCCCTCGGCGAGCGCGATCAGACCCAACCTACGGGCGTGCGCACCGGTAAACGCACCCTTCTCGTGCCCGAAGAACTCGCTCTCGACGAGGGTCTGCGCCACTGCTGCGCAGTTCACGGGGATGAACGGTCCATCCCGTCGGGCGCTCTGCTTGTGAATCGCCCGGGCCACCAGCTCCTTGCCCGTGCCGCTCTCGCCACGCACGAGCGCACTCCCCTGGGCTTTGGCGATCTGGTCGATGCGCTTCAGACGCTTGGCCATGACGGCCGAGCTGCCGACGATGCCGCCGGACCTCGGCAGTTCGGGCGGCGACGCTTGGGCGCGGGCGGCCAGCTGAGTCGCCCTCTTCACCGCCTGCTTCACGACGTCGGCCTTGATCGGCTTGAAGAGCCAATCCGCTGCACCGAGCTGCTTGGCCTCGACGATGTAGGATTCCGTGTCGAACGCAGAGAGCATGATCACCGGCAGAGCCGGGTCGCGGCGCTTGAGCTCCGCGAGCAGCTCGTTGCCGTTCATCCCGGGCATCTTGTAGTCCGCGATGACGCAGTCGAAGCTGCCGTCGTCGACCGCGGTGAGCGCCTCGGCCGCGCTCGTGACGAAGTGCGCTTCGTTTCCGGCCTGCTTCAACAGCGCACACAAGACGTCCCCGACGGGTGCTTCGTCGTCGACGACGAGTACGGAGAGCCGGTCAGTCATGGTTCGACCTCAGCGTATCAGTCGAACAAATGGTTCGATTCGTCAGTGGCAAATGCATCGTGATCACCGTCCCTTTCCCCTCGGTGCTGTCGATCGTCAACTCGCCTCCGTGCGCCTGGGCGACGCGGCCCGCGTAGGAGAGGCCAAGCCCAGTGCCCGTGTCGCGGGTCGTGAAGTAGTGATCGCACGCTTGCTCGACCATCCGCGCGTCCATGCCGGGACCGTCGTCCTCGACCGAAACGGCGATCTGGCTTCCGCGCTTCGCCATGGCGACCTGGATGGTGGAGCCCGTTCGCTTTTCGGTGATGGCCTGATGGGCGTTGCGGATCAGGTTCTCGAGGGCGGTGACCAGAAGGTCGGGATCTGCCATGAGCTCGCACCTGACGAGATGCTCCGGAAGGATCGCGGCAAGCCGGACTCCCTCGAGGCCCATGCGCTGCGCCTCGACGATGCCGAGCAAAATCGAGGAGAGCCGTACCCTCGCGGGCCGGGGATCGACGCGGCTGAGGCGGCGATAGTCCCGGACCATCTGCGCGACGCGATTCGAGGCCGCGAGCATGGAATCCAGGCTCTCTTCGGCCGTGTCGATGGAGTGGCCCAACCGGAGCTCCTCCTTGAGGAGCTGGATGTTGCCGGAGATGACGCTGAGAGGATTGAGGATGTCGTGTTGCATCTGCTCGGCCAGACGACCCAGGGTTGCCAGGTGCTGAATCCGGCCCCGTTCCCGAGCCGCGGCCGCAAACGCCGGTCGCACCGCGGCAAATGCGATGAGCACCAGGGTGAAGGTTCCGGCGACGAACAAGCCGCCGGTTTGCTCGCGAATGGAAAAGAGGACGACCTCACCCGCGACCACGAGCGCGGCAAAGACGGCGGCGATGAGCGCGGAGAGCTGCGAAGAACGACGCAAGAGCTTGCGGTCGAAGACCAGCGCCGCGAGCAGCAGGCCTGCTGCAACCATCCCGATGTCGAGAAGGCGGGGCGCGCCGTAGGCGGCGAGGAGCGTGCTGGCGGCGCCCACTCCACCGAGCAGCAGTCCTCCCAAGAGGAGCAAGGTGCGTCCTCGTTCGACGGCGCCGCTATGGCGATAATGAGCAACGAGTACCCATCCGGGGACCCCGAAGAAGAAGATCAAGCCAGCGAGCATCGCCAGCTCCCAGTGCCCTTGCTCGAAGAACGGGAGGAAGCAGTAGAGGGCGAGGGGCACGTAGAACACGAGGGCCGCGATGCGTACCCATCGATAGGGTCGGCGACGGCCCGCGAAGGCGAGGAGCAGCTCGACAGCCGGGATGAAGATGAGCGATGCGATGGCGTTTTCGACAGCGTCGGCGGGGCCCTCGGAAGGGGGCGGCGTGCCCTGCTCGAAGAAGACGTACGCGAAGAGGCCGAGGGCGAAGAAGGCGAGAGGGCGCGCGAGAGGGACGTCACCCGCGCGTCGCACGGCGACCAGACCGATGGCGAGGTAGACCAATGCCGCAAACGCGACGAGTGGGTTGACGGTCGCGAAGGACACGGCGAGCCGCCTTGCAAGGTGCGCGCCGGATGGGATCTGTTTGGTTCTGGCTGCGTGTGCAGGGTTTGTCTCGCCATGCAGCCGAGTGGGGTGGGGCGGACGGCATCGCGTTGCACGCGGGCGTGCAATGCGTTGCGCGGTGTCGGGCAGGCAGCGTGGGCGTGACCGTCCCTGTCACCCCGCCGGGGTGTCCCGGCTCGGGGGCAGAGCTTCGAACCAACCTCGAGCCCTCGTTCGAAAGCGCGGAGTACCAGGCGCTGCTGCCCACGTTCGGTACGCCGCGGGAGCCGTCGACTTGGACGGCCGTGCTGCGGCCGGCGGGCGACATCGAGTCGGGGCGCGTGCATCGGCTCTACGCCCGCACGAATTGGCCGACGAGATCTACGTCCTCGATGCAAATCTGCAGCCATGGACGTTGAAGCAGATGTTCCTGCTGAGGCGAAGGCGCAACTCGCCGCGGCATCGCCCGATAACGGCCACACGAAAGGGGTGGCCATGGCCAAGCACAAGAAGCCCGGGCAACGCGCCATGTGGGCGCGCGTGGGGCAGATCAAGTTGGCGCGGCTCGACGCGAAGCGAGATGCGGCGCGGCAGGGCGATGCACTTCGTGCGGCGGAGCATGCATGGCGGGCGCACGTGGTCACGCTGCCTTTTCCGCGTCGCTGGGCAGACCTGGCGACGCGCTTCGTGGAAACCGTCCGGACCAAGCGACCGGACGTGACCGTCGCGCTGGTGCTGCTATGCCTGTCGCTCGTGAGCGACTGGGAAGAGCTGGTCGACGGCGGATGGATCTTCCATACCAGCGCGCATCGCTACGTGTACTTCGCCGGCCAGGGCTATGGGGACGCGCGGACCTACGATCTCTTGTCGAAGCTCTTCCGGTGGCTCCACGCGGACGGGCGGATCGACGACGACCAGCTGTGCTGGCTGCTCGAAGAGACGGACGACGGACGCGAAAGCGTGGGCCTTTCGCGGAGGCATGGGCCCCGGACGCGGGACGAGCACTTCCTTCGCAGCGAGGTCGAAGCGCTCGCTGCCCGCTTTGCGCCGACCCTCGACGATCCCCGTCTCGCGGACGCGGCTCCCTCGATGCTGGGCCTGCTGGCAACGCACCTCGCCGGACCCACGGGCGCTGTCCGCTTCGGCCGCCTCCAGGTCCAGCCCTTCGTGACGAGGCTCCTCTCTCCGTGCACTCCCCATCCCGCGCGCGACATCGTCGACTTCGCGCGCGCGCTGCTCCACCTTGCTTCGCGCTTCTATCGTTGGCTGGTGGAAGAGACGTACCTCGACCACGAGCTCGGCGAGCGTCTCGCGTCGGAGCTGGGCCTGTCCGCGGTTCGACTGGTGGCACCCGACGCGGCGGGGTCGGGTGGTCTGGTCTGACCGGTCGCCCTAGCGGCAAACCCGCGTCTGATACACCGTGCGGCTGCTCGTGTGCGTCAGCAGGATCTCGCCGCTCGGGCCCTTGGAGAGCTCGAGGCCGCCTTCGAGGAAGGTGTCGACGACCTGGGTGCGGCGCCAGGTGCCGGCGTCGAGGACCGCGTGCCAGATGCCGATGCTGAAGTAGCCCCAGACGACGTGGAGGGTGCCGTCGTCTTCGACCTCGACGTCGAAGTGGCGGTACGCGGACTCGATGTCGTCGTCGGTGGTCGTCGTGCCTTGGCGGGTGAGGACGAGGCGACCCGGCCCGGTTCCGTGAAGGATGTAGGCGGCGTCGTCCGGGCCGATGACGAGCTCGACGCCCCACGAGCGCGAGACGTCGGTCGTGACCACCTCCCGTGACCACGTGCCGGTTGCGTCGAGGCGCAAGAGGACGAGCTCGTAGATGAAGGTCGTCGTGTTCTGCGCGATGACGGCGATGGCGGGGCGGCCGGCGGGGTCGACGGTGATGGCGGCCTGGTCGGCGCCGTGCATGGCGATCGTGGTCGGGGTCCACGTCGTGCCGTCGATGGCGACGTGCGTCAGCTCGGTGCCGGTGCGCACGGTCACGCCGTGGACGATGCCGTCGGGCGCCGCGGCGAGGGCGGTGGCGCCGCGCCCGGTGAACGTCATCCAGGCGCCGGAGGCGTTGGTGGCGTGCGCACCGCCGTAGGTCACGTGCACATGCCCGAGGGGGTTCAGCGCGACGGCGGCGGTGCTGGACGTGACGATGTCGTCGGTCGTGAAGACCGGTGCCCAGGCGGCGCCGCCCGCGTTCGTGGAGACGCCGAGGTGGCCGCCGCTCGCCCAGTGGGCGGTGGCGGCGCTTCCGTCGGCGCCGACCCCGAGGCCGTAAAAGATGTCCGTGCTCCCGAGCTCGCGCACGACGAAGCAATCGGCCGGGGGTCCGGCGTCGGCGTCGGAGGCCGAGGCGTCGCCCGCGGCGTCGGAGGAGGAGCCGTCCGTCGGCGCGCCATCGGTCGCGGCGCTATCCGCGGTCGAGCTGTCGGTGTCCGCATCCGTCGTCGCATCGACGAGCGCATCAATCGTTGCGTCGGCGCTGGCATCGGTCGCGGCGTCGTCTCCTCCGCAGGCTGCGAGCGTCGACAGCAAGACGAGGATGCCCGGGAGGGTCGGCGGCGACGGAGTTCGCATCGTTGGTGTTCATCGTAACACCGCCGGCGAGTCACGAGATGGACGCTATCCTGTACGCTCGACTCGCTGGCCTCCATGAGCCTCACATCCCGCCTGCTCGCTCTGCTCGGGCTCGACTTCGACCTCTCCATCACGACGCGTGGGGAGCCGTTCAATCGGATCACCGAGACGCTCTACGTGGGCGCGCGCCCTCGCCCCGAGGACGTGCCCACGCTCGCGGAGGCGGGCATCACGCACGTCGTCAGCTGCCTCGAAGAAGCCGAGCTCTCGAAGGTGAAGCTCGAGGGGCTGGACGTGCAGACCCTGGGCATCGCCCTCCGCGACGGCATGGACCAGGACATCGCCGCGTCCTTTCCCCGGCTCTTCGACTTCGCCGCGCGTGCAAGCGAGCGCGCTGGTAGCAAGCTGCTCGTGCACTGCGAGGCCGGAGTCAGTCGGTCGGCGACCCTGGCGACCGCGCTGCTGATGAAGTCCGAAGGACAAACGTTCCTCGAGGCGTTTCATCGACTGCGCGAAAGGAGGGCAGGCGTGCTCCCCAACATCGGCTTCGCTTCACAGCTCCAGCACTTCGAACACGCGCTCTACCCCGACCGACGCGCGACCGCTGAGCTCTCGTCGCTCGCGCGTTATCTCCACGACGTCTGCCGCGTTCCCCTCGAGGTCGAAGTGCTAGAGGAGGTCCTCGAGCAGCACGACTACGACGCCCCGCGCGCGCTTCGGACGCTGTTTGGCGGGGAGATTCCGCGGGTGGTGCAGGGAGTGCGGTTTTAGGCACGTGGGACGGCGCTGCTGAGGTCTAGGCGCGGGACTCACCCGCCCCAGTCGTCGTCCGCATCCGTCGCCGTATCGCCCGCATCGCCCGTCGCCGCCGCCGTCTCCCGCGTCGGTGGTGCACGAGGGGGCGTCGGGGCGCTCCTCCCTCGTGCGCATCCGGTTGCACGTGCACGTGCAGAGACCTGCCTGTTTCGTACTTCTCACGCGCTCTGCCTCGGTCAATTCGCCTGGCATGAGCGGTGCTCTTCGTGTCTGCCGAGCTCGATCAACGCAGGGAGAGAGACGATGGAACATGTGAGAAGGAACGAAAAGGCAGTCTGGATTTTCGGGGTGGCGTTGGCGATCGTGTGCGCGGTGAGTGGGTGCGTCAGTCGTCAGGCGAGGCCGGATGACGTCATCCGACTGGGCGCGACGCGGGGTGAGCGATACGCCGCGGCGCTCGAACAGGCGACCGAAGAGCACGGGCGGGCGGTCGCCACCGCTGCGAGCCGTTGGTATCCGTCCTACAGCGAGGCGTACGGCGCGGCGGTCGCGCATATCGAGCCGGATCTGCGCGCGTTGATCGCGCGCTGTCTCGCTCGGCAGGGACTCACCCTCGAGGGACTGAACCGATTTGCCGGCGAGCATCCGCAGTGGCTCGCGAATCAGAATCGCCTTCATGAGGAGCGCATGGCGCCGATTCGGGCGCTGGCGTTCAGCATCATGGGGCGCATCGACGCCGAACGCGCGCGGCCGACCATCGACTATCCTCAGACCGACGCAGCGCCGACGACGCAGGTCGCAAGCCGCGGGGATCACTGACTCGCTGCGGCGGCCGGCTGCGCGGGTCCCCCAGACACGACGCAACTGCGATCTGGAGACGCAGGGCCGACCGACGTGGGACGTCTTCGACGCCCGCGTCAGCGTCGGCGCCGCCGCCTCAGGAGAGCGTGAGCAGCAGGGCGAGGGTCGGCAGGCCTTTCATGCGGTCCTGCATGAGCGACGATCAGGCCAGATCCCGATCACTCACATCGCGGCGTCGAGGATGGCGAAGCTGAAGATGCTGCCATAGAAGATCAGGAGCAGGATGATGCCGAGCGCCTCGAGCGCCGCGACCACCACACCGATGATGCCGCAGATGAACCCGGCTTGGGTCGCGGAGTAGCCCGTCGGATCCATCGTGCCGGCTGCGTACTTCTTCATGTCGGCTCTCGCCATGAGGATCGCGGGGACGGCGAAGCCGAGGGCCAGTATCCCGCTGGGAAGGCAGCAGAGCCCACCGACCAGAGAGGCGACGATGCCGAGGATGCCGAGGGTCAGCACCAGCGCGCCGCGATTGGGCTCGAGGCCGGGGCTCTGCCGGTAGGGGCCGGGTCCGCTCGGCTGCTGAGGCGCCCCGAAGTGGGGCTCGGTCGGCCGCGAGGGCGGCGCCCCCGGGGGATCGCCGAAGCTCGAGCCTTGGGGCGGCGTGTCCATCGCCCCCGAGGATAGCGCGGGTCTCAGCCGGGGCGGTTCGGATCGAGCGTCGGGCGGTTGGGATCGCGCTCGAAGGCGGCGACCTTGGGACGCACCGAGATGAAATAGACGGCCGCCCCGATCAGCCCGATGCCCCAGAAGACCGCGCAGGCGATCATGATGATCACCCAGGTCCGCTTGTTCTGGTCCGCCAGCACAAAGGACTGGTCCTTCATGCGCGCCGCGTCGATGGCGCCGACGAGGGGGATGCCCGCGCAAACGGCTGCTCCGAAGAGCAGGATCAGGAGCTCACTCATCCCCATCATTGCGTCCAGGTTAGCCGAGCGGCGCGCCGCGAGGGAACAAAAGGGCCGGGCTTCACACAAGAGGCGGCGCGGGCGCGGGTTTGTTGCACGTCGCGCGCACCAGCAGGAAGCCCAGCGTCCCAGAGGTGATGGAGCCCACCAATATGCCCACCTTCGCCGCCTCGATGCGGGCCGGATCGCTGAAGGCGAGGGCCGCCACGAAGAGAGCCATGGTGAAGCCGATGCCGCCGAGCATGGCGACGCCCACCACCTGAGGCCAGGTCACGTGCTCGGGGAGATTGGCGATGCCCACCTTCACCGCCAACCAGGAGCTGAGGCTGATGCCGACGGTCTTGCCCACGAGCAAGCCGAGGATGATGCCGAGGGGAATGGTGTTCGCGAGCTCGCTGAGGAGACCGCCGTGGAGCGTCACGCCGGCGTTGGCGAGCGCGAAGATCGGGAGCACGAAGAAGGTCGACGGCCCCGCCAGGCCGTGCTCGATGCGTTGCAGCGGCGCGCTCGCGTGATCGATGGTCTCGTTCATCTTCTCGAAGAGCGTCTGCTGCGTGTTGTCGTTCATCGAACGATCCTCGGGCAGCCCGTGCTCTTCCAGCTTGTCGACGAGGATGCGCATGCGCGCCATGAAGTCGCCGCCGTCGATGGCGGTTCGCGCCGGGATGGTGAATGCCATCAGGATCGCCGCGATGGTCGCGTGCACGCCGGATTCGAGGAAACAGAACCAGGTGGCGATGCCCACGATCAGATAACTCGCCGGGTTGCGCGTCCCCAGGAGGTTGAGCGCGATGGATGCGCCGAGGCAGACGAGGCCGGCGCCGAGCGCCAGGAGCGACAGGTCCGACGTGTAGAAGATGGCGATCACCACCACGGCTCCGATGTCGTCGACGATGGCGAGGGCCGTCAGAAACACCTTCAAGCCGAGTGGGATCCGGTCACCGAGGAGGGCGAGCACCCCGAGGGCGAAGGCGATGTCGGTCGCCATGGGGATCCCCCAGCCCTTGGCGGACGGCGTTCCGCCGTTGAGCAGGTGGTAGACGATCGCTGGCACGATCATCCCGCCCACGGCGGCGATGGCCGGGAGCGTCGCTTTTCGTATCGTCGAGAGCTCGCCCACCATGAGCTCGCGCTTGATCTCGAGACCCACCAGAAAGAAGAAGACGCTCATGAGGCCGTCGTTGATCCAGTGGTGGATCGACTTCGAGATCCGCGCGTCCTGTGCGTCGAAGCCGACTTCGATCTCGAGCAGGTGGTGGTAGAGCTCGCTCCAGGGTGAGTTCGCCCAGATGATGGCGACGAGGGTCGCGAGCATCAGGAGGCCGGCGCCCGCCAGCCGATGCCGGGCGAAGGCTTCGAAGGGTCTGAGGAGTCGCTCGATCGGCCGCGGCTCTCCTCGAAAGGCGCTGGTCAGGCTCGAAAGAAGGGTGGTTTCTCCACTCATCCCCACGCATGGTCTCCTCGCCACCGCTGCCATGCAAGGGACGCCGATCGTGTATCCTCCGCATCGATGGGCGTCGGCATCTTCAACGTGGTGATGGGCCTCGCGATGGTCGGCGCTGGGCTCAGCAAGAACTTCACGCTGCTCGGTACCAACAGCTGGGAAGCCCTGGCGGGCCTCGGCGCGGTCATCGCCGGTCTGGGCGTCTACCAGATTGTGCAGTCGCGGCGAGGCCGCTGAGCGCCACGCCCAGGGTCAACGCCGCTCCGCGAAGAACGCGCGCGCGTTTGGACAGGCGAACCGGTTCCTTTGCGGGCGGCGTGTCGACGAAGGCGCGGAGCCAGGCGGCGGTGGGCGGTCGGCCGAGGACACCGCCGAGATCGAAGAGCGCCAGATTGTCGACGCCCGCCGCGCGCGCGACCGCGACGTCGAGGGCGAGGTCCTGCGGACCGTCGTAGATGCGCTCGTCGCCGAGGGCGCCCGTGCCCACGGTGCCGAGGGAGAGGGTCGCGCGCGCGCCCATCTGCCTCTGCGTGGCCTCGGCGAGCATGGCGAGCAGGCTGGTCGCGTCGCGGCGGCGAACGACGCCGCGTCCGTAGCCGGTCAGCAGCGTGGTGTAGAGCATCGGTCCTGCGCGCGAGAGACGCAGCGCGGACAGCGGCGCGCCGATCGCGTTTTCGAAGCCGCGGCCCAGCGCCCAGCCGGTGCCGAGGGGCGGCACCAGCGCTGCCAGCGTCTCCACCCCGCGCGCGTTGACCTCGTCGACGATCTCGACGAGCGCGCGGGCGCCTTCGGGGCGCGGTTCGCGTCCGATGGCGCGTCGGAGCAGGGCGCGCGGGTTTCGGTCGAGGATCTGCCGGACCTCGGCGATGGGCGGCTCGAGATTGATGGCGAAGGTGTCCGGCATCTGGTCGCCGAGCGCGCTCAGGAGCTGGCGCACGAAGGCCGCGTACTGCTCGCCGTTGTCCACCGAGGCCCACCGCCCCGCCTCGTCCGAGAGCATGGGCCAGAGCCCGACCGAGACCCCGGCCTCCCGGCAGGCCTGCAACACGTGGCGCGCCCGGTCCCGGGTATGGGGAAAGATTGCCATCAGGAGCTGGATGTCCGCCTCTGCCAGGAGCGACAGGACGCGGGGAGCCGTCGCCTCCTCGGGCGACAGGAGCTCGGACCAGATGCGGCGCTTCACCGGTGGACTATAGCCGGGTAGGGTGCGGTCGATGCGCATACTCTACGGAGTCGTCGGCGAAGGGATGGGGCACGCCATGCGGAGCCTGGTGGTGCTCGAGCACCTCGTCTCCCACGGCCACCACGTGGAGATCATCGCCTCCGGGCGCGCGGTCGATTTCCTCTCCAAACGCTTTTCGGACGTGAACGAGATCCACGGCCTGCACATCGCCTACGAGGACAACCGGGTGCGCAAGGGCAAGACGTTCTGGTCGAACGTCTTCAGTGGCGCCATTGGCATCCCGAAGAACATCAAGGCGTACTTCGAGCTGGTGGACGACTTTCGACCCGAGGTCGTCATCAGCGACTTCGAGTCCTGGACGTATTTCTACGGCAAGCTCCACGACGTGCCGGTGATCAGCATCGACAACATGCAGATCATCAACCGCTGCACGATCCCGGACGACGTGATCGAAGGTCACCGGGCGGACTTCGAGATCGCCAAGGCCTTCGTCAAGAGCAAGCTCCCGGGCTGCGCGCACTATTTGATCACCACCTTCTTCCGCCCGATGGTGCGCAAGGAGCGGACCACGCTCTGCCCGCCGATCCTCCGGCCCGAGATCCTCGCCGCCAAGCCCACCGAAGGAGAGCACCTCCTCGTCTACCAGACGGCAGAGGGACACGAGGAGCTGTCGCGCACCCTGACCCGCACCGGGCTGCCCTGTCGCATCTACGGCATGCGGCGCGATCTCACCGAGGACGTGGTGGAGGACAACCTCACCTACCGACCCTTCAGCGAGACCGCCTTCATCGAGGACCTCGCGAGCGCCCGGGGCGTGATCGCCAGCGGCGGGTTCACGCTGATGGGCGAAGCGGTCTACCTCCACAAGCCCATGCTCGCGGTGCCGCTCTCCGGGCAGTTCGAGCAGGTCCTCAACTCGCGCTACCTCGAGAAGATCGGCTACGGCATGTTTGCCCCCGACCTCGACGACCCGGCCACCGTCTTCGAGTTCATCGACCGGCTGCCGGCCTGCGCGAAGAAGCTCGAAAGCTACGAGCAGGACGGCAACGCGATGCTCCTGGGCGAGGTGGACGCGCACCTGGACCGGGTGGAGGCGGACGTCTACTGACGCTTCGAGGGTGGCCCCTGCCCAGAGGCCGTGTTAACAGCCAACGCGATGGACTTTGCTCCCAATATCGCGATCTTCGCAGACTACGAGAACGTCGCCATCGGTGTGCGCGACGCCAAGTACGACCGCTTCGACATCAGCCTGGTTCTCGAGCGGCTGCTCGACAAAGGGAAGATCGTCGTCAAGAAGGCCTACGCCGACTGGGAACGATACAAGTCCGACCGGCGCTCGCTTCACGAGGCGGCCTTCGAGCTCATCGAGATCCCGCACGTGTCCTACAGCGGGAAGAACTCGGCGGACATCCGCATGGTCGTGGACGCCCTCGACCTCTGTTACACGAAGGGCCACGTCGACGTCTTCTGCATCATCTCGGGCGACAGCGACTTCTCGCCCCTGGTGAGCAAGCTCCGCGAGAACAACAAGAAGGTCATCGGGCTCGGCGTGAAGAACTCGAGCTCCGATCTGTCGATCGACAACTGCGACGAGTTCATCTACTACGACGACCTCGTTCGCAATCGGCCCGGCCAGAAGCGACAGGCGCGGCGCAAGGGCAAGAAGAGCGGCGACAAGCAGAGCAGCGACAAGCAGCCGAAGAAGGTCGAAGCCGAGCCGAACGGCAAGGCCGACGGAACGACGGACGAGCAGAAGGAGCGCGCCCTCGAGATGGTGCTGGACACGGTCGACTCGCTCTTCCGCGACCGCGACGACAACCTGTGGGGCTCGATGGTCAAGCAGACCCTCAAGCGCAAGCGCCCCAACTTCAGCGAGAGCTACCACGGCTACCGCAGCTTCAACGAGCTTCTCGAGGACGCGCGCTCGCGGGGCCTGCTCGAGATCCAGAAGGACGACAAGTCCGGCGGCTACATCATCGTCTCGTTCGGCCCGAACGCGTAGAGCCGGCGCTCAAGGACACCACGGCCGGCCGGGGCTGGGCTTGTCCGCCCACGCTTCGCGCCGGTCGAGCCACGCGGTCACCGCCGCGTCCATCGGGCCGGCGGCTTCGCGCGCCTCTTCCCGCGAGACGGTCCGCGCCATCGTCGCCGCGCGGCGCCGCCGTCGACCGCGCCCGATGACCGGCGTCTCGCCCTCGGCCCGGATCGCACGCCGATGCCAGCCGTACATCGGATAGGTGTCCTCGCAACCCCCCTCGCGAATGTCCTCCGCGGTGCAGAAGAAGCGGACGTGCAGGTGGTCGTCGTGGGGATAGGAGGGCTGGCAGCTCATCTGGTCGAAGCGCTGGATGGCCCGGCCGGGGGCGTGCGCCCGTCGTGCGTGTGCGAGGAGCATCTCGCGCACGTGCTCCACCACGAAGATGCGTTGGACCTCGGTGTGCTCCTCTTCGATCAACGCTTGGACGAAGCGCCAGGTACGCGGAACGTCGATCTGCATCGGCACGTCGTCGCTCGGATCGGCGAGGTCGCCGAAGTCGAAGCCGCGCCCCTCGGGGTCGACCGGGACGCCCTTGGCGCGCATCGGCTGGCCTTCTTCGTCGAGGTAGTAGAAGAGGACGTCGACGTCGCGCCCGGCCTGATGTGAGCCGTGATGGGGGATGGGACCGCCCTCTCGGAGGGACAGATCGTTGATGGTGAGCTCGCTGCCTGGCATCTCTTCGTTCACCACGGCGGCCGCCCGCACCAGGGCTTGCACCATCTCGACCGTGCCGTAGTAACCGCCGCGGTTGGGCCGGACCGGATTCGAGCGGAGGCCGGGGCCCGTGGCCGGCAGCGGCACGCCACCCGTCAGACCGCCGTCGTTGGGGTTGCCTGTCGAGGTAGAGGCCGAGCCGGTGAGGGCGAGGAGCTCGGCGACGGAGATCTCGTCGGGGGCGAGGGGGTCGGTTGCGGTCTCGGTCTCCGCGGCCGTCTCCGCCTCCGGGGCCGTCTCGGTCTCCGGGGCCGTCTCGGTCTCCGGGGCCGTCTCCGTCTCCGAGGCCGTCTCGGTCTCCGCCTCCGTCTCCGTCTCCATCCGCGGAGCGGTGGTCGCCTCCTCTTCCCCCGGCCCCGGGCGCTGCGGGCCCTCGGTCGCGCCGCAGGCGGTGAGCGCCAGGATCAACAGGAGCCGCATGTTCCAAGCCTGCGTGGAGCGATCCTCTCACGCAAGTTCGGGGCCATCGGTGAGCGCCTTGTGGTAAACAGACCGTGGCTCATGGCTCGTTTGCTCCTCTTCGCGGCCGCCTGCGCTCTGGTCCTCACGGGTTGCGGTCTCGTCGATCTTCTCGGTCAGGGTGACGATCCGACCGCCGCCGCCTCCCGTCGGCGGGACGACGGTGGCCCCGGTGCCGGTGGCGCCGACGGCGCCCCCGGGGCTGGTGATGGTGACCGTCTCGGCGAACAGCAATCCGCCCGGCGCGAGCGTCACGGGTGGCGGGCGTCCCCTCGGGCAGACGCCCCTGTCCACGCAGGTGCCGGTCCCCGCGCCTCAGCCGGGGCAGCCGCCGCAGACCTTCGACTTCGTCTTCACCAAGGACGGCTTTCAGTCGACGACCATCCAGGCCGCGCCGGTCAACGGCGTCATCAACATCACGGCAGCACTGGCGCCGGTCGGCCAGGGAGGCGGCACCGAAGGCGGCACCGAAGGCGGCGCCGAGGGCGGCGGTCGGGTGCTCGAGATCACGGGCCACGGCGGTGGGGCCATCCGCGACCACTCCTCCGTCGGCGCGACCGCGACGGTGGAGGAGGACTGCGTCATCAATTCGATTCGGGTCACCGTCGGCGGCAACCACAGCTACAACCGAGACCTCATCGTGCGCCTCAACCCGCCGGAGGGGGGCGGCGTCACCCTGCAGAATCAGCAGCAGCGCAATCCCTTCCGCACCTACACCGTGCGCTCCCTCGAGGGACGTCAAGCGCGGGGTGAGTGGCGGCTGCGCATCAGCGACGAGCTCGACGACGACTCGGGGCGCCTGCGCCGCTTCGCGCTCCGTATCGAGTGCAAGTGAGTCAGTTCCAGGTCTTCGGATCGGGCGGGCTGGGCAGGGGCTCCATGCGGCCCTTGCGGCTCAGGGGCCCCGCCTGGTGCAGAAGCATGCGCCAGGTACGGTCCTCGCGGACGTAGATGTTGGTCGCGATGAGCGCGGGGGGGTCGCCCGCCGTTCCTTCGAGGCACGTGACGTAGGCGACGTCTCCCACGAGATGCACCTCGACGCGGTCGCAGACCAGCTGGGGCGAGCCCTCGTGGGAGAGGATGCCGCGCCAGCTCTTGAGGACCTCGACGCGCCCGCGGATCACGTCCATCCCCGGATGCATGCACGCAACCGGTGCGTTCTTCGCCCAGATCGCTTCCATCGCCGCGAAGCTGCGCCCGCGAAAGGCCCGATAGAAGGCCTCGTTGGCCAGGCGTACCGCTTCGGCGTCGTCGTCCATGTGGACAATGTACCCCGCACGGTCCGAGACCCGAACTGACAAGCGCCCAGCCTTGTTGGATACTGTGCGACCCCATGGAGCCCGGAACACGGATCGCGGACCGCTTCGAGCTCATCGCCGTCGCCGGGAAGGGCGGCATGGGAGAGGTTTGGCGGGCGCGCGATCTGCACCGGAACGTCGACGTCGCCGTCAAGGTCCTGCATACGCGCGGGCTCGCGAGCGAACGCTTCGTGCGCGAGGCGCAGGTGCTGTCCACGCTCGACCATCCACACATCGTCCGTCACGTCGATCACGGGATCACGGCAGAGGGCGAGCTCTACCTCGCGATGGATTGGCTCGAGGGAGAAGACCTCGCAGCGCGCCTCGAGCGCGGCGCGCTCGGTTACGAGGAGTCGATGTCCCTGGGGACGCGGCTCGCCGCCGCCCTGGCGGTCGCGCACGAGCGCGGCATCGTCCACCGCGATCTGAAGCCGGAGAACATCTTCCTGGTGGGCGGCGTTTCGAACGAAGCGCGCATCCTCGACTTCGGCATCGCCCGGGTTCTCGAGTCCACCCGCGCCCTCACCAAGACAGGCATCCTGGTGGGCACGCCGGGCTACACCAGCCCCGAGCAGGCGCGCGGTGACAGCGACGTCGGGCCGGCCTCCGACGTCTTCGCCCTCGGCTGCGTCCTGTTCGAATGCATCACCGGCCGGCAGGCGTTTGCCGGCGAGCACCTGGTCGCGATCCTCGCCAAGCTGCTCCTGGCGGACCCCCCACGCGCTTCGGCGTATCGCACCGACGTCCCCTCGGCTCTCGACGACCTCCTGCTGCGCATGCTCTCCAAGCACCCCGCAGACCGCCCGGCCCACGCCGGCCTGGTGCTGGAGGAGCTCGACGCGATCCGCCGGGAGACGGGATCGACGAGCGACATGCCGATCATGCATCGCTCCTTCACCCCGAGCGAGCGGCGCGTGGTCAGCGTGATCCTCGCTGGCGTCCCCGACCCTGCCAGCGCGGAGACCATGCTCTCGGGCGAGAGCGAAGAGCGGCTCCGCGTCATTCGCGAGGTGGCGCGCACCCGTGAGGTGCGCCTCGAGTCCCTCGCCGACGGAACCAGCGTCCTGGTTCTCGAGGGCGGTGGCGAGGCCATGGATCGCGTGGAGCGCGCGGCTTCGGTGGCGCTCGCCGTGCGCCAGGCGTCACCCGAGACGCCGATGTCGCTCGCCACCGGTTGGACGCGCGCGGGCGCGGGGCTCCCGGTGGGCGAGGTGATCGACCGGGCCGTGTCTCTGCTGTCCGCGGCAGCCGCCCAGCTCGACCGGAGCGGGATCGCCGTGGACGCGGCGACCGCGCGTCTCCTGCGCGCGCGCTTCGAGGTGGAGGAGCGCGACGGCGTCAACGTGCTTCTCGGCGAGATGGACATCGCGACGCCGGTGTCCCTCGGACGGTCGTCGCCCTTCGTCGGACGCGAGCGCTTCATGGAGCGACTGATAGAATCTCGCCGACGAGTGCTTCACCGAGCGCTTTCCGCGAACCGTCGCGGTCACCGGCGATCCGGGTGTCGGCAAGTCGCGCGTTCGCCACGAGCTCCTCAGCCGCTTCGCCGAGCTCGAGTCACCGCCCATCATCTGGTTTGCGAGGGGCGACGAGATGCGCCGCGGCGTTCCTCTGCACGTGCTGCGTCAGATGCTGGGGCGCGCCTTCCTCGCCGAGGTCGAGGATGTCGAGTCTCAGCGTTCGGCGCTCCGGGATTCGCTGGTGGAGCTCCTGCCCATCGACCGGATCCACGAGGTGGAGCCCTACCTGGCCGAAGCGATCGACATCGCCAACGAAGAGGACCATGAGCTCGTGGCGGCGCGCGAGAACCCCGAGGTTCTGCACCACCGCATCCGTCATGCGTTCACCGAGCTGGTGGACGCCGTGACCCAGCGGGCGCCGCTGGTGCTTGTCGTCGAGGACATCCACAACGGTGATCTCGCGACCTTCCGCGTCTTCGAAGGGGTGGTGCGGCGCGACGACGCGCCCCTGCTCATCATGGCCTTCGGCAGGCCCCGCGCGCGCGAGCTCCTGCCCTTGCTAGCGACCGATTGGGATCTCACCATCCTTCGTCTGCGCAGGCTCACCCCGCGCGACTCGGAAGCCTTCGCGCGGCGGGTCCTCGGCGATCGGGCGAACGACGTGATGGTCGACCGCATCGTCCGCCTCGCCGACGGCAATCCGCTTCAGCTGGAGGAGCTGCTCCGCGCGACGATCGAACAGGATCTTTCCGAAGGGATGCTCCCCGCGTCGCTGGCGACGGTGTTGTCCTCGCGCCTCGAGCGCCTCGACCCCAAGCTCCGCGCGGTGGTCCGGGCCGCGAGCATCTTCGGCGAGACCTTCCGGGTGGAGGGCGTGGGGAGTCTGCTCGGGGTGGGGTTCGATCGTCAGGAGCTCGAGGGGGCGCTTTCGGCGTTGGTGCGCGCCGAGATCATCCGCCCCCTCGGAACCAATCGGGAGTCGGACGCGCACGCCTATCGCTTCCGTCAGAGTCTCTTCCGTGACGCGGCCTACGCGTCGCTCTCCGCCGAAGACCGGGTGGCGGGGCACACCCTCGCGGCGGACTTCGAAGCGGCGCGCGACGATCCCGAGCCCGACGTCCTCGCCCACCATCTGATCCACGCCGACCGTCGCGCGGAGGCCGCGAAGCAGCTCCTCAAGGCCGCTGGCGAAGCGTGGGCAGCCAACGACCCGATGGCGGTGCTCAGCCGCGTCGGGCGTGCCCTCGAGATTGGCGCCGACGAGTGGACGCACGGACCGTTGCTCGCCCTCGCGGGTCGCGCACACGTCAAGCTGGGTCAGCTCGACGAGGCCGAAGAGCGCTTCACCGCGGCGCTCGGAGCGCTTCCCGAAAAGAGCCCAGAGTGGTGGGCGGTGCTCGGTGAACGAGTCGCCGCGCGGACCGTGCGCCGTGCGTCGGACGCGCCCGACGACGCCAGGGCGCTGGCCGAGGCGCCCACGGAGGTGCTGCGGACGCCTGCGCTCGCGAGCGCCCTCGCGTCGACCACCTTCAACCTCATCAACAACGGGCCCGAGCAGCTGGCGCAGTCGCTCATCGAGCGCATGGAGAGCGCGTTCGGGGAGTCGGGCGAGCCATGGGCGATCGCTGCTCTCGGGACCGTGCGCGCTCGGCTCGCTTACACACACGGTGACCTCGAATATCACATCGAGAACTGCGCCGCGGCCTACGCTGCCTTCGAACGGCTCGGCGAGCGAGGAAAGGCGGCGTGGCAATTGGTGGCGATGGCCTTCGGCTTCACCGAGCTCGGCTACTACGATCGCGCGATCGAGTTGCTGTCACGCGCGCGGAAGATCGCGGACGAGGTCTCCGATACGCAGACTCTTCGTCACGCGGAGCTTCAGCTCGCGCACGTCAGCGTTCTGATCGGTGAGGTGGGGCCCGCGATGCCGATGATCCAGAAGATCCTCTTCGAGGCCAAAGAGAGCGGCGACTACTTCACCCAGCGCGTGGCCCAGGGCTACTACGCGTTCTGCTTGTGGCGAGCGGGACGCCGCGAGGAGGCCGCCGAAGCCGCCCGCGAGAACATCGCCGGTGTGGAGCCAGAAGCCGTGGCCGCCCTCTTTTCGAGCGGCATTCTCGGCACGGTGCTGGTGGAGCTGGGGCGGTACACCGAGGCGATCGAAATCCTGACGGGGGTGGTGTCGAAGGCGCTGGCTCAAGCCGGTCGCGGAGAGGGACTCGCCCGACTCGGCCTCTACCGCGCCCTGGATGCGTCCGGCAGCACGAAGGCGGCGGAGGAGGTGCTCGCCGCCGCGCGGGCCCGCCTGCTCTCTCGCGCTTCGAACATCGCCGATCCCGAGATGCGCCGGAGCTTCCTCGAGAACATCGACGCGAACGCGATCATTCTCATCGAGGCAAAGCGTCGCCTCGGCGACTTTTCGCCGAGCGCACCGTCAGAAATCGGCGATCGGTAGCCGTCGCTTCTTCTCGTCCGGATGCGCAGGCGCCCTGTTCTCGAGCTTGAGGACGCCGCGCGGACAGACGTGGGCGCACATCCCACAGCCGACGCAGGCGGCGCGGGTGAAGCTCTCGTTGGCCTGCGCGTAGCTCCGGACGTCGATGCCCATCTCGCAGTACGTCGTGCAGTTGCCGCAGCTGATGCACATGTCGGGCTTCACGCGGATCCGGAAGCGTCCGAGCTTCTGCACCCAGCCCAGCAGCGCCGCCATCGGGCAGAAGTTGCGACACCAGACCCGCGGGCCGAAGAGCGGATAGAAGCCGACGCCCACCACGCCGGCGAGGATGGAGCCCACCACCAGGCCATAGAGGTACTTCAGCGACCAGTCGTCCCAGCGCTGCCCGGAGACGAAGGCGTGGAAGGTCGGGTGAGCCTCGCCAGCGAGGTAGTCGATCGCGATGAGCGCGGTGGTGACGAGGGTGAGCGCGAGAACCGTGTGGATCGAGTACAGCTCGAAGCGCCAGCTCCGTGTGGACTTGCTGGTGAGGTGACGGAAGGGGTCGCCGAAGGTGTTGGCCAGCCCGCCGCAGCCGCAGACCCAGGAGCAATACCAGCGCTTCCCGTAGAAGAGCGCGAGGATGGGGGCGGCGATCAGGGAGCCGACGACGGTGTAGACGGCCAGGTACACGGGCAGGTCGGCGAGGGTGCTGGGGTAGAAGTAGTCGTACTTCAGCGGCCAGAAGTAGCTCGCGTAGAACTCGGTGCCGCCGAAGAGCGGCATCACGAAGGGCAGCAGAAACGCCAGCACCACCTGGACGCCCACGTTGACCGCGATGCGAACGCGGTTGTAGCGGCTGTTGCCGTGGCGACGGAGGTAGTAGACGGCGCCGCCGATCATCGCGACGGAGTAGAGCAGCCCATAGAGGTACCAGCGGTTGCGCAGGCCCAGATGCTCCGCGAGATCGGACAAGGGGCGAAGCCCCGCGTAGCGCTCGAGCTTGTCTTCGAAATAGAGCACGAGATAGAAGCCAATGAGGCCGACCGCGATCGCGATGCCGAGCGGACCGCGGCTGCGCCACCCCTCGCGATAGGTGTGCATCAGGCCGTTCTGTCCCTGAAGGTCCATCTCAGCCCGCCTTCCGTGGTGGCAGGCGGAGCGGTGGGACGAGCTCCGTGTCGAAGCTCGCCTCCGCGAGGTGATCGAGGACGAAGTCCACGCTGCGCCGCTCTTCGATGAAGCGCATCAGCACCGAGTGGTCCCAGCGCCGGCCGAGGAGATTGATGCCGATGACGCGCCCGTCCACGCTCACGATGCGCGTGGTGCTGTGCACCGGGCCCTTCTCCTCGAAGAAGAAGCGCTCCTCGCCCGGTCTGCCCGTGCCCACCAGCCCCACGCTGGTGTACTCGATGTCGGCGAGCTTGGCGGAGTTGTACCAGGTGCCTCGCTGGTAGCGGACCTCGTCGCCCAGCAGGCTTCGCGCCGCGACCCGTCCCTGCGCGCGCGCCGTGTACCAGAGCTGCTCGGGGCGGCGCGAGCCGTCGAACCAGCGGACCGAGGCGCAGTCGCCGGCAGCCCAGACGTGGGGCGCCGAGGTCGCGAGGCCCTCGTCGACCACGATCCCTCCAGCGTCGTCGCGTTCGATGGCGGAGCCCTCGAGCCAGGCGGTGTTCGGCACCACACCGATCGCCACCACCACCGCGTCGGTTTCGATCGCCTCAGAGCCGGCGACGACGCGCGTCACGTTGCCGGCGCCGTCGCCTTCGAGCCTGTCGGCGGTGGCGTCCGTCCGGACGTCGACCCCGTGTGCCCGCAAGCGTGCGGCGATGAAGGCCGATTCCTCGCGATCGACCGCCATCGGCCAGAACCACTCGTCGCGAATCAGAAAAGTCACCTGCTTGCCAGCGGCGAGGAGGACCTCCACCGCCTCGATCCCCACGAGGCCCCCACCGATCACGACGGCGCGCTCGAGTGGGCGCGCGCGGCTGGCCGACGCCGGCTCGCGAAAGAGGTAGGGAGAGCCCTCCACGGATCGATCGACGTGCGCGTCCGGCCGCGGGGGTCGCTCGCGCACCGGATCCCCGTAGAGCTCGCGCTCCAGCCACTCGAGGTCGGAGAGCGTGACGAAGTGGCCGACCCCACGGAGATCGCCGCCTGGCCAAGGCGCGGGCCGCGGCGCCGAGCCGCACGCGATGACGAGCGCGTCGTAGGGGAGGGGGTCGTCGCCCGCGAGGAGAAGCGTTCGCGCCTCTGGCCGCACGCCCACCGCGCGCGCCCGCACACGCCGAAAGCCCGAGCGCTCGTAGAGGTCGCGCTCGTAGGGCTCGATGTCCTGGTGGCTCAGCTGACCACAGGCGACCCACATCAGCGCGGTCCGCGAGAAGAAGTGATCCGACTCCTCGGAGACGATGCAGATCTCCGCCTCCGGCTCCCGCTCGCGGATGGCGAGCGCAGCTTCGATTCCCGCGACTCCGTTACCGACGATGACGGCGCGCACGCATTCTCCAATACTTGTCCGTACGCAGCGGCGCCGGGGGCGTTACGTCACATCTCCGCGACGCCCACCACGCGCTGCGCGTTGAGGATGGTCGCGGCGGCCGCCTCGACGCTGCCGCCACGACCTCCCGCGTCGATCCCCACCGTGCAATCCCCGAGCACGAAAAAGCGCTCGGTCCCGAGGAGATGGTCCGAGACCCGCACCTCACCCGGCAGATGCAGGGTGCCCATGACCACCCCCTTTTCGAGGAGGCACGAGACCTGATGCAGGACCTCTCCCTGGGCCGAGGGCTTCACCGCCTCGGGCTCCCCCGGCAAGATCAGCACCGTCGCATCCCGGCTCAGAGCGAAGAAGGGAAGGGCATCCCCGCCCTGAGGCAGGACGACGTCCGTGAGGGTGAAGAACTTCGAGCGCTCGAGATGCGAAAGGAGCGAGTCGCCCGCCGGCACGTGGAAGGTCCCGACGACCCACCCACTCGAGGTGAAGATCCGCGAGACGACCTGGGTGTGGGGCGTGGTCGGAACCTCTCCCATGCGGGGGTAGGATATGCCGCAACTGGCGGTACCCAAAGGACAATCATCCCTCGGTTTGCGTTCGCCCGGCCTGTCCCGTAACTTCCCGCGCCTTCTGCCTGGAGATGGAAATGAACTCGAAGAGCGCGATCTCACTCATCGTCGCGCTGGCCCTGCCAGCGCTCCACAGCGGCTGCGGCGATGACTCCCGCATGACCGGCGACAGCGGAATGGGGGGCGACACCGGCACCCCCTCCGACACCGGCACCCCGATGGATACCGGCACCCCGATGGATACCGGCACCACGATGGGTGACGGGAACGACGCCTTCGCCGACGCCGTGGCCATCACCCTCAACGACGGCATGGGCGTGATGGAGGCCATCCAGAGCCCCGGCGATCGCGACTTCTTCAAGGTGGATCTGATGGCCGATGACTGGCTGATCCTCGCCACCGACGCCAACCCCGACGACGACCCCGACATGGTCGACACGGTCATCCAGCTCTTCTCGGGCCCTGCCGAGGCGATGATGGTCGCCGAGAACGACGACTCGCAGCCGCGGGTCAACACCGACTCCGAGATCATCTATCACGTGGCGACTGCGGGGACGTACTACGTCCGGGTGCTCGAGTTCTCCGACTGGAATGGCGACACCGCCGAGGGCGATTCCACTTTCACCTACACCCTCACCGCCGGGACGGTGGACCCCATGGCGGCGATCGTCACCATGGACGGTGAGACCGGCAACGACGCGGCGAGCGCTCAGGCGATCAACACCGACATGAACTTCGGCGTGATCCTCGGCACCTTCGCTGACGAGTCCGACATCGACGTCTTCTCCTTCAGCGTCACCGACCGGACGTCCTTCGCGATGATGCCCTCGGGCACCACGGGCTACGGCTCGACCGCCGACATCGGCGACATCTACGTCACCGACACGACGGGGACGACCCTCTACGGTCGCCTCAACAACGCGATGAACGCCTACGACGAGCTCAGCCCGGCCCTCGATCCCGGCGATTACCTCCTCTTCGTGGAGACCAACGCGACCGCCGCCGGCGCCAACGATTTCTTCGTCCTCAAGGCCTTCACCGGGCTCACGGAGAACCCGGCCGAGACCATGGAGGCCACCAACGGCGACCTGGCGGGTGCAGAGGCGCTGACGCAGGAGCGCGACATGGACACCATGGTGAACTCGGGCTTCGTTCTCGCGCAGCTGCCGACCAACGCCGACGTCGACTACTACTCCTTCGACGTCGCGGACTCAGAGGTGATCGTGGCCGCTTGTGGCTCGCGCACCGCCGGCAGCGGCGTGACGGGCCTCAAGGCAGAGATCCACGATTCCACCGACGCGGTCATCGGGATGGCCACCGAGGCCCCGCCCGACGGCGCGGTGGTCGACCTGTCGATGGACACCCCGCCCGGCGCCGGGACCTATTACCTCGTCATCTCCAAGACCGGACAGGATTCGGAGCTCATGGACAGCACCTTCGTTCGCTGCGGCGTGAGCGCATTCGTTCCGACGACCCCGTAACGGAACGTCACCTTTGGTAGAATAGGCGGCAGTGCGCTGCTGCCCAACCTGCCACCGCGTCTGGGCCGAGGAGAACGAGTACTGCCCCTCGGACGGTCGCGCGCTCGAAGAGATCACCGACGAGCACGATCCCCTCGTGGGGGTCGTGCTCGACAATCGGTACGAGCTCGAGGAGATCCTCGGCGCCGGAGGCATGGGCTTCGTCTATCTGGCGAAGCAGCGCGGCCTGTCGCGCGAGGTCGCGGTGAAGATGCTCTACGCCGAGCGCACCCGCGACCGACGCAACGTCCGGCGCTTCCGCCGGGAAGCCATCGCGCTGGCCGGCATCGATCACCCGAACGTCGTCCGGGTGCTCGAGTACGGCGATGGGGGCGGTGACACGCCCTACATCGTCATGGAGAAGGTCGGCGGCCTTCCCCTCGACGACATCATCGCGGCCATCGGCCGCTTTCCCCCGCGTCACGCCATCGCCGTCGCCGCCCAGCTCGCCGACGCGCTGTCGGCTGCGCATCGCGCGGGGGTGGTCCATCGCGATCTCAAGCCGGCGAACGTTCAGATCGACGCCCAGGGCAAGGATCTGCACGCGCGCATCCTCGACTTCGGGCTCGCGCTGCTCGCGGAGGGGATCGATACGGGCGGCACCGGCGGCGGGCGCCTCACGCGACAGGGGATGATCTTCGGTACGCCGGAGTACATGTCTCCGGAGCAGATCAAGGGCAGGAACGCCGACTCTCGCTCCGACATCTACTCGCTCGGCATCGTCCTGTACGAGCTGCTCACCGGCACGCCGCCCTTCATCGGCGTGACCAACGCGGCGGTGCTGGGGATGCACATCGAGGACGACCCCGCGCCTCTCGACATTCCGGACCTCGACGCGGCCCTCGTCGCCGAGCTCGACCGCGCCGTTCGAAGTCTGCTCGAAAAGAATCCCGACGATCGCCCGCAGGACGCCTCGGTGCTCGCGGCGGAGCTCCGGACGCTGGAAAAGCGCCTGCCCGATCCCGGTCCGGCCGCCAACCTCCTCGCCAGTCCTGGCCTCGGCACCGAGGCGCTGGGCGCGGTGACCGAGGAGCTCGCGCAACCGACTCAGTCGGGGCCCATGAGCGAGCGCCCCTTCGACGGCCTCACCATGAACGCTGACGCAGACCGCGCACTGGCGTCGGCGCTCGGGGCGCGAGAGCGGACGCGTCGCGTCCGGATGATCCTTGGGGGCCTGGTCGCCCTCGTGTTAGTGAGCTTCGGAGTGACCTTCGCCCTCGCAAAGCTCCGCGCCGACTCCGAGGAGGACTCGCCGGTCGTGGCGACGAGCGATGGGGAGGCGGCGAGCCCGGGAGAGGGCTTCCGGGTGGTGGGACGCGCGCAGCATCTCGAGCTCACCAAGATGCCGCGAGGCGACCTCGAGGGCTCCGAGCTGATGCCGGGCGGCGCCGTTCAAGAGGACTACGAGGGGGAGCGACGCGCGCTCGAGACGATGCTGGCCCAGCGCGGCCTTCGCTTTCGCGATTTGAAGCATCACGCCCAGACGCGGCTCCTCTACGCCAGCCAGGATGAAAACGCCCGGGCGGGCGAGTACGCCGCCGCCCTGGCGGACATCCGCGAGCTCACGGCGCTCGCCCAGTCGATCCCGGCGCACGACTTCATCACGCGGCGGATGCGCGCGGTGGAGCGCGACCTCGGTGACGATCCGACACCGGTGCAGCTCGCGCAGCTCAACGTGCTCAAGTCGCGGGTGCCGCCCCGCGGCGCGCCCAGGGACGCGATCCGAGCGTTCATGGTCCGGATCGACCGTCTCGAGGACACGATGAGGGAGGACCGATGAGGCGCGGCCTCTTCATCCTGCCCCTGCTGGTGCTGCTGGTCGCGTTCGGTGCGCGAGCGGACGACGGACCCAAGCCGCGCGCGGCGGTGGTGGTGACGGTGGGCGAGGGGATGGATGACTTCGTCGAGGCCTACCTCTTCGAGGTGGCCGCCTCGATCCTGCGGAGCGACGGTTACGTGGTGACGCCGCCCCACGCGACCCGTGCGCAGCTCGAGAGTGTCGGTCGGACCGCGGGTGCATGCGCGGGGGAGGAGAGCTGCGTCGCGGAGCTGGCCCGGCGCCTCGAAGCGCCGACGCTGCTCTTCATCGAAGCGACGGTGATCGAGGGCGAGGGCGAGCAGATCAGTGTCCAGATCCGCGGCGCCACCGTCCGCACCGACGGGGTGAGTCTCTCCTCGATGACCGAGGAGCAGGGCAGCGAGACGGCGATGGGGCAGCCCGTTCAGACCCAGGCGGAGCGTCTCACCGACACCACGCCGCCCTGTCATCTGCTCGTCCAGGCGAACGGCCTCGACGTCACGGTGGCGTTGGACTCGGGCCCGCCCATCAGCGAGTTCCCGATCTTCGTCGAGCCGGGCGCGCACACGATCGTGGTCGAGTCGCCACGTCGCGCGGACTATCGGGGTCGCTTCAGCTGCGAGCCGGGCCGTCGTTACCGAGTGGGGGTGCGCTGATGCGTGTGCGCCTTTTCGGGCTCCTTGCCGGCTCCTTTCTCTGCGCGTGTGGCTCCGCGCCGCCGCCGCCGCCTCCCGAGCCGCTGGTGGTGACCATCGACGAGATCAGCGAGGACGGAGACGATCCCCTCGATCAGGAAGAGGCGCGCCTGATGAGCGATCGCGTCACGGCGCGTCGCGAAGGCGAGCACGGCGCGCTGCCGCCGGTGCAGCAGTCGGGCGAGGCGAGCCCGGACGCCTGGCCGGTGGTGCTGGTCAAGAACGACACGCCGCACGGCCTGGTGGTGTGGTTCAGCGGGCCGTGCCCGCGCACGGTGGCGCTCATCCCTGGCGCCGAGCACATCGCCGAGCTCTGCGAAGGCGAGTACGACATCGCCGCCGAGCTCGCCGCCGACGACTACCTGCCCTTCGCGAACGAAGGCGACGCGCTCGACAACGGCTACATGTACGGCCTCAGCTTCTACATCGTCGCCGAGCCCCGCACCCGGACCCGTCGCCGCCGCGGCCGCATGGGGATGATGCGCTGAGCGCTGCCGCGCGCGCTCACTCGCACTGCCCGACGCTCGTCATGCTGGCCCCCACGCAGCGCTGGGTCGGCAGGCAGTGGCCGTCCTCGAGGCAACCCGGGAAGCAGACCGTGGCGCCGCCGGTGTCGATCCCCGCGACCGACGTGTCCCAGCAGCCGTTGCCTTCTCGGCAGTCCGCCGCACTCTCGCAGGTCGCGATGCAGATCGAGGTGACGCTCCCGCTGACGGGGGCGCACACGGCAGCGTCGCCGCACACGTCGGCGGGCATGCCTGGCGCGGCGCAGTCGAAGAGGGTGCAGTGGTCGCCGGCGCCGAAGTCGCGACACTGGCCGAGGCCGAAGGGCGAGTAGCACTCGCTCTCGTTCGCGCAGGAGGCCCCGATGTTGGGCGTGCGCACGTCGTTGTCGTTGGCGGGGATGCAAGCGCCATTCGTCGTGCTGGCGCCGGAGGTCCCATCCCAGAAGCAGGTGTAGCCGGCCCGGCAGTCGCGGGAGGGCGCGAAGGGGTCGTCCGCAGTGTCGGTCGCCGCCACCTCGCAGGGCGCGAGGCATGCTGGGAAGCCGAAGCCGCGTTCCTGACACTTGCCCTCGCCGGCACATTCGTTGCCGGCGAGGTCACAGCCGCGTTTGATGCAGTAGCCGCCGGGGAAGCCCCCGTCGGCGCCTCGGTCCACCAGGCATTCGCCGTCCGCTTCGCATTCGAAGTCGTCGGTGCACGGGTCGCCCGCCTGCGCGCCCGGGATGCCTTCGTGCCGGCAGCGCCCGGTCGCCATGTCGCAGTAGGCCCGCACCTCGGTCTCGCACTTCAGCCGATCGCCCTCGGGATTGTCCGTGGCGTCGTAGGGGTCGATCACGCCATCGCCGTTGGTGTCGGCGCGCCGGACCTGACACTCGAGGTCGCTCCCGCAGCCTGGCAGGCAGACGTTGGTGCCAAGCGCGCATTGGTAAGTATCGCGACATGGGTTGGTCGTCAGTGAAGGGGTGCACGTCGGTGCACAGAGGGTGATGGGCACGCCGGTCGATGTCTGGCCTGCGGAGAGGCATCGGGCGCAGTCCACTCCGCCACAGGATTCCTCGTCGTCCGGGTCGCACCCGCCCGAGTCGATGGGGGCGAGGAAGGTGCAGTAGCCGCCTGCGAAGGACGTGGTCGGAACGGACACGACGCCGTCCGCGCACCCCACCAGCGGGTCGGAGGCGCCCCCGATGTCGGTGTTCATCTCGTCGACGCAGGTGCGACCACCTACACAGCCCCGCATGGGATCGCACGCCTCACCCCCACACCCCAGCTCGACGACGGCGTCGGGAAAGCGGCTGTCCCGTCGCGCATCCGGTGGCCCCGCATCCACCGGCCCCGCGTCCAACGTCGCGTCGAGCCCGCTGCCCGTGTCCGCCACCAGCGCGTCGTCCCCGCATCCCCCACATCCGCCCGAGAGCCAAAGGGCGCACGTCACCCATCGCGCGATCGTCGTGTTCATCGCACACTCGCCTCCATCCCCGGGCCCGCCGTTTCAAAGGCGCGTCTCCGCATCGCACGCTTTCGCAAGTCGCGATCCAGGACCGCCGAGGCGCGTGATGTCGCGCGCAGGGATTGACCCGGAAACGAATGTCGTGGTCGGGGCGCCGGGCGTTCGAAAATTGACGCCCCACCTTCGCGCTACCCACGAACGGAATCGGATGTAGAGTGAGTCCATGGTGCGCGCGTTCGTCTTGATTGTCCTTTCGGCCGTGCTCGGATGCTCGGATCCGGAGCCCACTTCGGACGCGAGCGTCGACAGCGGGCCGCCGCCGGGGAGCGACCTTCCCGTGGAGTGGACCCTCGACGCCGAGGGGATTGAGGTGACCATCACCCGCGAGCCCTACGCGCTGGTGGTGCGCGACGCAGAGGGACGCGAGGTGCTCGGCTCGGTGGACGCGCGCGGCGGCGCCTACGACACGATTGGTTGGACGACCGGAGAGCTGAGCTGGCGCCCGGCGCCCCTCACCAAGGGCCAGCAGTTCTTCTTCGCCGATTTGGATCCCTGGCGCACGGGCTGGACCGTGGTCGAGGCGGAGGAGGGCGACGCCGAGCTCACGCTGACCCTCCGTGGCGACGGTGGGTACGGCGAGGAGGCCGTCGTGGTGCGCCACGCCCTGCGCGCGTCGACCCTGCGCGTCGAGGCACGCGTCGAAGGTGCCGAGCCGCGCGCGATTGGCGCGGCCTTCTCATCCCCCACCGACGAGGGCTTCCTCGGCCTCGGCGAGCGCTACAACGAGACCGACCAGCGCGGCGTGCGGGTCTACAACTGGACCGAGGAGGGCGGCTTCGGCACGGGCGAGGGGCAGATCGCGAGCCCGGTCAATCCCGAGCCGAACGGGGAGGCGATGACCTATTACCCGATCCCCTTCTTCCTCTCGACGAAGGGCTACGCCTTCTGGCTCGATACGACGTGGCGGAGCGAGTTCGACTTCGCCACGGACTACAGCGACGCGTGGCGCGTCTGGGAGATTGGTCCGACCCTCGCCTACGAGGTCTACGTGCCGAAGCCCGGTGACGAGCGCCCCTGGCCGTATCAGCTGATCGACCTCTTCACCGAGACCGTCGGGCGTCCGATGATCCCGCCCGCGTGGACCTTCGGCCCGCGCCGCCGCATCAACATCGACGACATGCAGATGGGGGTGAGCGAGATCCAGGCGATGCGCGACCTCGATCTCGCGATCACCGGCGTCGACGACGCCGTGCACTTCCTGCCGTCGGGGAGCCATGTGGGGCGCGAGGCGGAGCTGCGTGCCTGGGTCGAGGAGGGCCACGGCCTCGGCTACAAGATGAACTGCTATTACAACTCGCTCTACGACGCGTCCCCCGACGCGCCCATCGCCGACTTCGTCCAGCGCGGCGTGGACGAGGGCTACTTCGTGCGCACCGCGGACGGTTCGCCGGACGAGGTGGAGCTGATCAGCGGCGAGTACCTGACGGTGTACCAGCTCGATTTCAGCTCCGAAGCGGCGACGGCATACTTCGGCGAGTCCCTCGATTGGGCGATCGACATCGGCTACGACGGCTGGATGTACGACTTCGGCGAGTACGTGCAGCCCGCGTCCATGTCGAGCGACGGCCGCACGGGCGAGGAGTTTCACAACGCCTACCCCGTCCTCTACCAGAAGGCGGGCCACGAACACCTCGAGACGACCCGCCTCGCCGGCGAGTGGCTCTTCTTCGCGCGGAGCGGTTACACCGGCGCCTCACAGTGGACACCGCAGGTGTGGTCGGGCGACCCCGCGGCGAGCTTCGAGGACTCGGACGGCCTGCCCTCCATGCCCCGGGCCGGGATCAACCTCGGCATCAGCGGCGCGCCCCATTGGGGCGGCGACATCGGCGGCTTCCACTGCATCGCCGACGGCGCGAGCGCCGCCAACGGCGAGCTCTGGACCCGGTGGATCCAGCAGGGCTCGATGAGCTCCAACATGCAGGACCAGGACGCGTGCGTGTTCAACCTCGAGGACGTACAGAAGGCGAGCATCTGGACCTCGCCCGATGCCATGAACGCGTGGCGCACCTACGCACGCCTGCACACGCGTCTACAGCCCTACTTCATGGCGCTCGCGGAGGAGGCGCACGCCACCGGCGCGCCGGTGATGCGTCACGTCTTCCTCGAGCACCCGGAGCGCACGGACCTGCGCGCGGTCGACGACGTCTACTACCTCGGTCCGTCGCTGCTCGTCGCGCCGGTCCTGAATCGTCACCAGCGCGACAAGACCGTCGACCTCCCCGCCGGCCGCTACCTCGATTGGCGAGACGCCACCGTATACGAAGGCGTGGTGACCGTCCCCGCGCCTCTCGACCAGATGCCGCTGTTCCTGCGAGACGGCTATCTGATCCCGCTCCTCGATCCCACCATCGACACGCTGGCCGAAGAGACCAACGCGGACGTCGTCGGACCCACCGACGTGGCGGACGTCTACGACGTGGTGGGCTTCGTCACGAGCGATACCGGCGCGGCGAGCTTCACCACCGCCGACGGAGGGACGCTCATGGTCACCCTCACGGCGGCCTTCGAGGCGCCCGCGATCCCACTGGCGGCGTCCGAAGCGGAGCTCGCCACCTGCGACTCCTGCTACTGGGTGGACGCGCTCTCCGAGGACGTGATGCGGGTGCGCATCAGCGACGGGAGCGGGAGCGTGATCGCCGGCGGACTCACGGTGGCGGACGACGTGGACCGCCGCATCCGCTGGGACCTCTATCTCGCGGACTGAGCCACGTCGAAGCGCTCGGGCCCGGTGACCACGGGGAAGCCGTTGTCCTTCCAGAACCAGAACCCCTCGTCGAGGACGGAGAGGGTGGTGATGCCCCGCTCGCTCAGACGCTGCGCGACCCGGTCGGCGGCGGCGTGGGGACAGCCGCAGTAGACGACGATCCAGGTGCCGTCGTCGGGTATGCGGCTGAGCGATGCGTGGTCGGAATAGAAGGGCACCGGAAGCGAGCCGGGTAGATGCCCTGCGAGCCAGTCGCTCATGGGGCGCGCGTCGAGGAGGATCAGACGCTGGTCTGCCGACAGCGCCGCGCGGAGCTCGCGCGCGCTCACGTACCAGCGGCCCTCGAGGTGGAACGCGGGCGCCTGCGCACCCGGGGCACCGAGGACGAGGTCCGCGTCGCTGAGACCTTCCCACATGCGGGCGATCTCCGCGGCGGGGTCCTCGTCGCCCTGGACGTCGGGGGGGTCGTGAGCGAAGAGCTCTGCCCGCGCGGCATCCTCGGCCTCACCATGCGGCGCCCAGCTCCGGATCAGCGCCACCAGGTCGTTGATCTGATCGGGCCGAAGCTTGTCATGCCAGGCCTCCATCGGCGTGCCCGGTCTTCCGACCCGGATCGAGCGCGCGATGAATGCGTTGCTGGCGAGCGCGAGGAAGGCGGGGTGGTCGAGGCGCGGCGCCTTCGTCTCGCGACCCTCGATGGCGTGGCACTCCTGACAGTGCTCGCGGAAGATGGGCATCCCCCGCACGGGGTCGCCGTTCACCGGCGCATTCAAGAGGCGGATGCTCGGCTCCTCCTGGAAGCTGCGGAGGAAGGCGACGATCTTGGCCGCCTCCTCGCTGGAGAGCGGCCCGCCCGCCTCGCGGGCGAAGGCCGCCATGGGCGTGCCCGCGCGACCCTCGAGGATCGAACGCGTCAGGTAGGTGTCGCTGGCGATCCGGAGCAGCTCGGGATTGCCGAGCGCCGGCGCGTGGTCGGCGGCGTGCCCCTCGGCGCGCGCGCCGTGGCAGAGCGCACAGTAACGGGTGTAGAGGACCCGCCCCTCGGCCGCCTCTGGCGTCTCGTCCGCGCGCGCCACGGGGACCTGGGTGGGGGTGGCCCAGGAGGCCAGTCCGACGACCGCGATGAGGAACACGGCGACGATCCCGAAGAGGGGCGCCGCACCGTTTCCATCGTCCTTCGACTCGCTCAAGGGGGGGTCACTATACGCCCCTTCGCTTTCGCCCCGAAGGCAAAGCCATTAGGATTCCATCATGTCGCGCCCCCTCCTCCCCGCGCTCGCCGCCCTCGTGATGGTCGTGATGGGCTGTCGGGGCGGGCCCGAGGTGCGGAACGAGCGCGGCGCGGGTCACGAACGCGTCGGCGGTCCGCCCGACCAGCTCTCCGCGACGTCAGAGGAGCAAAACGTTCGGCAGGCTGACGACCAGCCGAATGGCGCCGGAGCGGCGAACGCCATGCCCACCGAGGAGGTGGTTCGCGAGGAAGAGCCCGAGCTCGACCTCGCCATCCGGGTGAAGAACGCCTACGGCTACCCCGCGGAGTGTCTCGGTCCGGACTCCGTGAACGAAGGGATCACGGCGTTCGCCATTCGATTGACGGTGACGATGACCGAGACGGGCACCGTCACCCGCTCCTCCGTGACCGCGCCGGTCAACTACGCGTCGCTCGAGTGTCTGCGCCGGCGCGCCGAGAGCCTGCGCGTCGCCGGGCCGATCCCCGACGCGCCGAAGACGGTCTCCACCTCGATCGACGTGCGCGCCGTCAATCGCCTGGCGGCTGCCCAGAGCGCCGAGCCCGCCGAGCCGGAGCCCTACGTTCCCCCGACCGGATTCAACCCGGCGGACGAAGCGCTGCCCGCGGTGGTGGGCAACGGCCCCGCCGCCGGAAGCGCACGCGCAGACGAGACCCTGCCCGCAGTGGTGGGCAACGGCCCCGCGGCCGGGAGCGTCTCCGCGGACCTCACGCTCCCCTCCCGCGGCGCCCCCACCGAGCGCGGTCAGGGCTGGACGTGGATCAGCGGCTCGGCCGAAGCGGCCGGCGAGGTCGCGGACCGGCCCGAAGAGGACTGAGGGGACGGACGGGTCGGCGTCTCGACCCGAAGGCGTGTGTTGGTTTCCATGGCCAACCCCGGGCGAAAGCTCCGTGCCAGGGCAGTCCACCTGGCGCGCAGCTTTCGCCCCTTCGGCCATGGAAACCAACACACGCCGCAGGGTCCGATGATCCCGTCACCGTCACCGTCACCGACTCCGTCACCGTCACCGTCACCGTCACCGTCTCCGTCTTCCGTCTCCGTCTCCGCTCTCCGTCTCCGTCTCCGTCTCTGGGACCACCGGTCACGAAATCTCCCTCCGAGGCTCAGAATGGCACGCGTCCCAGCCCTCTTTCCTCAGCAATTTACTGGAGGTACGCGCCTTGCTACGACTCTTGGACTCTCGGGAGGATTGTATCCATGAACCGCATCTGGGTTGGCCTCTGCGCCCTCGCCCTCGCCACCACGGCCTACGCGCTCGCTCCGGCATCGGCCTTCGCTTGCGGCGGCTTCTTCTGTAACCGAGTGCCCATCGATCAATCGGGCGAGAACATCGTCTTCGCCGTTCAAGAGGACGGGTCGATGGAGACGCACGTGCAGATCCTCTATCAGGGGACCTCCGAGCACTTCGCCTGGATCCTGCCGGTCCCGACCGTGCCAGAGCTGGGGGTGGGCACCGACGTGCTCTTCCAACAGATCCGGCAGGCGACGAATCCCGCCTTCCCTCTCGATTACGAGCGCACTGGGGAGTGTCGCCCCACGCCTTCCTGTCGCTCGGACGATCTCTACTTCGCTGACGGCGAGCGGGGAGCGCCCGGCTCGGCGGCGGATGCCGGGACCGCGCCGCCGACCGATCCGGGCGTCGACGTCCTGCTTCAGGAAGCCGTGGGTCCTTACGACGCGGTGGTGCTCTCCGCCGGCGACGCGGAAGCGCTCTTCAACTGGCTGATGGACAACGGCTACGACATCCCCGAGGCCTCCGTCCCTCTCCTCATGGAGTACGTCGACAGCGGCCACTTCTTCGTCGCCCTCAAGCTCCAGCAGGATCGCGGCACCGGCGAGATTCCAGCCCGTCGTCCTCCGCTACACGGAGCAGAAGCCCTGCGTGCCGATCAAGCTCACCGCCATCGCCACCACGCCGGACATGCCCATCACGGCTTACATCCTCGCCGACAGTCGCGCGCGTCCCATGAACTACATGTCCACCGAGCCGGACCTCGAGTCCCCTGGTTTCTGGATCGGCGGCGAGAGCTACGTGAACGCCGTCTCCCGCGCCGTCGACGACGCGGGCGGGCAGGCTTTCGTCACCGACTACGCCGGACAGACCCCCGAGCTCGCCCTCACCGTCATGTCCATCGAGGACCTCCGCGCCCAGAGCGACCCCGCGGAGTTCCTTCGCATCCTGCAGGGGCGTGGCTTCACTGGCGACAGCCAGCTCCTCGCCATCCTCCTTCGCTTCATTCCGCCGCCCGACGGCGCGACGCCCAATCAGTTCTACAATTGCCTCACCAACGGTTTCTGCGGCGGCGAATACGACGCCTACATCGCGGGCCTCGAGCTCGATCCGAACGGGCTGGTCGACGCGTTGAACGAGGCGATCGTCGAGCCCCGGCAGAACGCACAGGACCTGGTGGAAGCGCACCCGCAGCTCACGCGCCTCTTCACCACCATGAGCGCCGACGAGATGACCCTCGACCCCGTCTTCGATCTGAACGAGGCCGTGCCCGAGGTCGACAACGTCCATCGCGCCACCTATCGCACCGAGTGCTCCCCCGAGTACTTCGAGTTCCACGCGCCGCAGAAGCTGATCCTGCCGAGCGGCACCGAGTTCGTGGTGCAGGAAGGCATCAGCTATCCCGGGAGCGACGAGCAGTACTGCGAGGATCTCGCGGGCGGGATGTACGGACCCTACGTCGACCTCGATCGCGCCCGTGCCACCGCGACCCAGCGCGGCATCCATCTCGGCGGAGGCGGCGGCTGCAGCGCCAGCGGTGGGGCGGGCGGCCTCGGTCTGGGCCTGCTCTTCGCCTTCGGGGCCCTCGCCATCCGGCGCCGCCGGCGCTGAAGGCGTCGCGTTGACCGCGGCGGGGGGCTCCCCAATACTCGCCCCTCGCCGTGATCGGTCTGCGAAAGGCGCTGATTATCAGCCTCGCGGGGGCGCTCTTCGCCCTCGGCGCGGGCCTCGCCCCCGGCCGGGCGAGCGCCGAGCGGCAGCATCGCGTCCGCCCGGGCGAAAACCTCGCGCGGATCGCGCGGCGCTACCACGTGAGTGTCCAGAACCTCCAAGCGGCCAACGACATGCGCCGTGCCGGTAACCTGCGCCCGGGGCAGGTGCTGTTGATCCCCGACCGGGGTGAGGTCTTCGTGCGTTCAGGCCAGACGCTCTCCCACATCGCCCGCGACAACCACTGCTCCATCGAGGCGCTGGCGCGCGAGAACGGCATCCGTTCCGGGGAGCGCCTCCGCGTCGGCCAGCGCCTCTGGCTCCCGGGCTTTCGCGCGACGGTCGCGCCGGCCGGGCCCGAAGACTGGGGGGACGCCGAGGAGCCCGGCGTGGTGCGACTGCGTACGCGCACCGAAGAGGTGACGATCCGCCTTCGCGACGAGGAAGGCCGCGTGCCGCGCCAGTCCCTCGAAGCGCTCGCGCGCATCATGCATCGCGGTGACGAGCCCGACCCCGACGACCCCGAGGCCGAGCCGGTGGAGACGCCCGAGCCGCGCCTCGCGATCCTGGTCGCGGCGATCAGCGATCACTTCGGCGGCCGTGAGGTGCGCGTGGTGAGCGGCTTCCGCGAGGTGCGTGGCTTCACTCGCGAAACGAGCCGACACGTACACGGACGCGCGGTGGACGTGTCGGTCGCGGGCGTGGCGAAGCGGGCGCTCTGGGACTTCTGCCGTTCGCTGGCCAAGACGGGATGTGGGCTCTATCCGCGCAGCTCCTTCGTGCACCTGGACGTGCGTGAGGAGGCGGCGCAGTGGGTCGATTGGTCGGGCCCCGGCCGGCGTCCGCGCTACGGCAATCTGCGCGGACCCTTCCGCCGACGTCGCGGTCCTCACCGGCGCCGTGAGGGCCGGAACGTGACCCGACCGGACCTCGTCCCGCTCGAAGTCGAGGTCGCCGAGCCCGCGCGCCACCATCCGATCTGGGAGACGAGCGGAAGCTCGTGAGCCGCGAGAGGAACCTGCCCATGGAAAATCCTTACCTCTGTGGTCCCTACGCTCCCGTGGGAGACGAGGTCGACAGCGACGACCTCCGCGTCGAGGGGGAGCTCCCCCGCGACCTGTCCGGGATGTACGTGCGCAACGGGCCGAACCGCAAGCACGCCGCGCCCGGGCGGTATCACTGGTTCGACGGCGACGGGATGCTCCACGCCATGCGCTTCGAGGACGGAGACGCGCGCTACCGGAGCCGGTGGGTGCGCACCGACGGTCTGACCCGCGAGGACGAAGCCGGCGGGGCGCTCTGGCGTGGCCTCATGGAGAGCACCCGCGACAACCCCGAGGACGCGCCCTACAAGGACACGGCGAACACGGACGTCGTCTTCCACGGCGGCGAGCTCGTCGCCCTCTGGTACATCTGCGGCGGGGGCCACCGGCTCGGCGCCGAGGAGCTCGACACCCGCGGCGTACTGTCGAAGCCGAATGGCGAGCCGCTCCGCATGAGCGCCCACGCCAAGACCGACAAGAAGCGCAGCGAGCTGCTCTTCTTCGACTACGGCCTGAGGCCTCCGCTGATGCGCTACGGCGTGATCGAGTCGGACGGAACCCTCGCGCATCACGTGCCGATCGATCTGCCTGGGCCCCGCCTGCCGCACGACATGGCGTTCACCGACAAGCACGCCATTCTGATGGACCTCCCCGTCTTCTACCGACCGGAGGCCCTCGAGAAGCAGAAGTGGATCGTCGGCTACTACCCGGAGATGCCGGCGCGATTCGGGATCCTGCCGCGCCGCGGCGCTCCCGAGAGCATCCGCTGGTTCGAAGCCGAGCCCTGCTACATCTACCACGTCGTCAACGCCTGGGATCGAGGCGACCAGGTGGTGATGATCGCCTGTCGCTGCGTCGACCCCACGCCGCAGCCCGACCCGGCCGACGGCGACCTGGCGCGGATGCTCGCCAACCTGCGACTGACGGCGACGCTTCATCGCTGGACCTTCGATCTGACGACGGGTGAGACCCGCGAGGAGCCTCTCGACGATCTCTCGAGCGAATTTCCCGCGATCAATCTCGCCTACGCGGGGCAGCGGAGCCGCTACGCCTACAACATGCGGATCCCGGCGGCACGCACCCTGGTCTTCGACGGCATCGTCAAGTACGACCACGAAGCCGGCACGTCGTCGACCTTCGAGCTCCCCGAGGGTTGCTTCGGCAGCGAGGTCGCCTTCGCGCCTCGCGAGGGCGGCCGCGGAGAGGACGACGGATACCTCGTCACCTACGTCGACGACCGCAACGCGCGACAGAGCGAGTGCTGGGTGCTCTCGGCGCGCGACATCGAAGCCGGACCGATCGCACGGGTGGAGCTCCCACGCCGGGTGCCCCTCGGCTTCCACGCCACCTGGGTGACCGGCGCCGAGCTCGACGGAAGCGCCCGATGAGCGCCCCCGTCTTCGTCCTCGGTGGGGCGCAGACCGATTTCGCCCGAAACTACAGTCGACAGGGCGCGGGGCTCTTCGAGATCCTCGGTGACGCCGTGCGCCTCGCGCTCGAGACGACGAAGGTCGAGCCGGAAGAGGTCGACGTCGCGCACGTGGGGAACTTCACTGCCGAGCTCTTCTCGCGCCAGGGCCACCTGGGCGGTTTGTTCGCGTCCCTGGATCCCGCGTTCGACGGATTGCCGAGCGCGCGTCACGAGGCGGCGTGCGCTTCGGGGAGCGTGGCGGTGCTCGCGGCCATGCGCGACATCGCAGCGGAAGTCTACGACGTCGCCTGCGTGGTGGGCATCGAACAGATGCGCAACGTCTCGGGCACCGAAGCGGCGGAGCACCTCGGCTGCGCTGCCTGGGCCGGGCGCGAAGGCGCGGGCGCGACCTATCTTTGGCCGTCGATGTTCAGCCGCCTCGCCGACGAGTACGACGAGCGCTTCGGCCTCGACTACGCGCACTTGATGGCGTGGGCGAAGAACGCCTTCGAGAGCGGCCGCAACAACCCGAACGCCCAGACCCGGAGCTGGCGCTTCAGCGACGCGAGCTTCACCGCCGACGACGAAGCCAACCCGACGGTGGAGGGTCGGATCCGCCGGATGGATTGTGGGCAGATTACCGATGGGGCGGCTGTCGTGATGCTCGCCTCCAAACGCTTCGCCGAACGGTACGCCGCACGGACCGCGCAGAGCCTGGACGCGATCCCGCGGATCATCGGCTGGGGCCACCGCACGAGTCAGATGTCCCTCGAGGACAAGCTCGTCGCCTCGCGCGGTGAGCGCTGGGTCTTTCCGCATCTGCGCGGAACCCTGACGGATGCCTGGCGCCGCGCCGAAGTGCAGGGGCCGCGGGGCGTGGACCTCTACGAGGTTCACGACTGCTTCTCGATCACCGGCTACGCCGTCGTGGATCACCTCGGCCTCTCGGACAAACCCGGCGAGGCCTTTTCCGCGATCGAAGATGGCACGGTCCTCGCGGGCGGCGCGCTCCCCCTCAACCCGAGCGGCGGGTTGATCGGCGCAGGTCACCCGGTGGGCGCGACGGGCGTGCGCATGCTCCTCGACGCGAGCTCGCAGATCGCTGGGCGCGCGGGGGACATGCAGGTCCCGAACGCGCGCCGCGCCCAGACCCTGAACATCGGCGGCTCGGCCACCACGACCGTCAGCTTCGTCGTGGGTCGTTGATGGACGCCTTCATCCTCGACGCTCCCCGTACGCCGCGGGGGAAGGGTCGGCCGGGCGGGGCGCTCTCGGAGCTCCCGCCGATCGACCTCGCGGCCCAGGTGCTTCGTGCCCTCGCCCAGCGGAACGACCTCGACACCTCCCTCGTGGCGGACGTGATCTTCGGCTGCGTCACCCAGACGAAAGAGCAGGGCGCAGACATCGCGAAGATCGCGGCGCTCTACGCGGGTTGGGACCACGGCGTTTCGGGCGTCACCTTGAATCGCTTCTGCGCGTCGGGCCTCGACGCCCTGCGGATGGCCGCCCTCGCGGTCTCGGCCGGCGGTCACCAGAATCGTGGTCGCCGGCGGCGTGGAGTCGATGTCGCGCGTGCCGATGTTCGCGGACGAGGGGGCGTGGTTCAGCGATCCCGTCGTCGCGCAGGCCACCGGCTTCGTCCACATGGGCGTCGCCGCGGACCTCCTCGCGACGCGCGCGGGCTTGAGCCGGAGCGACCTCGACGCCGTCGCCGTCTCCTCCCACGCGCGCGCCGAGCGCGCCGAGCGGGAGGGCCGCGCCACCGACTCGCGCGTCCCGGTTCGCGCGCGCGACGGGGCGCTCCTGTTGAACCACGAAGAGAACCTTCGGCCTGGGACCAGCGTGGAGACGCTCGCTCGCTTCGAGCCGGCTTTCGTCAAGCCGGGCGCAAACGGTGGCGACGCGCTGGCGCTTTCGCGCTATCCCGAGCTCGCGGCGGTCGAGCACCACCACCACGTGGGCGTCTCGCCGGCGCTCGCCGATGGGGCGGCCGCGCTGCTCGTGACCAGCGCCGAGGGCGCGCGGCGCATCGGCAAGACGCCCCGCGCGCGGCTCCGAGGCTTTTCCACGCTCTCGGTCGAGCCGGTGCTGATGCTGACCGGCAACGTCGAAGGAACCCGGCGGGCGCTCTCGGTTGCCGGGGCGACCATCGACGACATCGACGTCTTCGAGGTGAACGAGTCCTTCGCCGCGACCGTGGTGCACTACCAGCGGGCCTTCGACCTCGACCCCGAGGCGCTCAACCCGAACGGTGGCGCGATCGCGATGGGACACCCGCTCGGCGCCACCGGCGCGATGCTCGTCTCCTCTGCGCTCGACGAGCTCGAGCGCCGCGACGGACGACTGGCGGTCGTCTCGATATGCGGCGGAGCCGGGGTCACCGTCTCGGCCGTGCTGGAGCGCGTGGGGTGAAGCTTCGCTGGGTCGAGGCCGCGGTGCTCTCGGTCGTGGTGGGCACCGCGGCGCTGGTCATGACCGGCGGGCCGATGGGAGGCGCGGCGGGCTTCGCGGTCGCGCTGGTCGTCTTCCTCGTCGGCTTCAACTACCGAACCTTCGCCCGAAGCCAGGTCGACCGCAATCCTTTCCCCGAGGCTTGGCGCGATGTGCTCGAGGAGTACGTCGACTTCTACGACGATCTCGAGGACCCCGCGGACAAGGCGCGCTTCGAGCGCGACGTCCGCTACTTCATCGACGAGCACACCATCACCGGTCCCGGGGGCGCGGAGGTGGAGGACGAGCTGAAGGTGTTGGTCGGTGCGGCCGCCGCCATCCTCTCCTTCGGCATGCCCGGTTACGTCTGGGGCCGGGTGCGCGACGTGGTGGTCTATCCGGACGCTTTCGACGACGACTACGAGATCTCCGAGAGCGGCAACATCCTCGGACAGGTGGGTAGCCAGGGTCCGATCATCTTCTCCGCCCGCGCGCTGCGACAGGGCTTCCGCGCGGAGCACGACGGAACGAACGTCGGCATCCACGAGCTGGCCCACGTCCTCGACTTCGGGGACGGATCGGCCGACGGCGTTCCGGCCCTGATGCCCTGGGCCGCCGTCAAGGGCTGGCTGCGCCTGGTTCACGACGAGGTGGGGCGGATCGAAAAGCACCAATCCGTGCTGCGGGGTTACGGCGCCACCAACGAAGCCGAGTTCTTCGCCGTCGCCACCGAAGCCTTCTTCGAGCGCCCCACACGCCTGCGCGACGGGCACCCGGAGCTCTACGCCATGCTCCGCGACGTCTACGGACAGGATCCCGCGGGACCGGTGCACGTCGACGGAGACGAAGGCGAGGGCGAGACGCCTGAGGAGCGGCGTCGCCGTCGCCGCAACGAGCGCAAGCGTCGCCGTCGGGAGCGGAACAAGGACTGAGCCCGGCTCAGATCAGCGTGCCGCCGATGGCGGGGACCACGATGTAGACGTTGCGGATGTCGAGGCGCGTCTCGGCGGGCACGTCGTGCACCTCGATCTGCGCCTGGAAGATCTGCACGTAGGTCTGCTCCGGCAGGAAGTCGTTCAGGAACGTGACCTGGAAGGTGATGGTCGTGCCGCCGGCGACGCCGTAGAAGGTGGTCGCGTCGAAGCTCGTGGCGCGCGTGGCGCGGAGCGGGGCCACCGACTGGATGAACTGGGTGGCGTCGACCATGTCGGAGGGGTCGTCGATCTGACGGGAGGTCACGTCCTGGGTCTCGGCGCCGACCAAATCGACGATACCGTCGACCACGGAGGTGTCCACCGAGCCGCCCGGCGACTCGTAGACGGTGAGCGAGCCGTCGAGCGCGTTGCTGCGCGTGTCGCGGGCGAGCTGCTCGAGGTCGCGGGTGCTGCCGCCCGGGATGGGAAAGGGCAGGGGGATCGGCGACGAGCCCACGGCGGCGCCGACGATCTTCACGTTCTGCGCGTTCAACGCGCTCATGGTTTCGGACCAGGAGTGCGCGGGGACCGAGGAGTCGTAGTTGGCGTCGCCGGTCGGGTTGTTGTGCGACTGGGCGTCAGTGACGACCACGATGATCGGGTGGCTGTCGGTGCGGAACTCCGCGGTGCCGAAGCCTGCGCCGCCGCCGCCGGTCACCGCGCCGTGGAGCCCCTCGAGCATCGCCTCGGGGCCGTCGTTGCCGCCGCCGGCGGCGAGCGCGTTGAGCGCCGTCTGCACCGCAGACACGTCCTCGGTCATCGCCTGCCTCAGGCGATACGGCCAGTCCCCGGCGTCGCCGTAGGATCCGGTGGGGAAGTCGCGGTAATCGCCGACGCCCATGCGAACGTCGGCGATGGCGTCCTCCACCGCCGGCACGATGGTGCTCGACAAAGACGAGCGCACGTTGCCGATGGCCACGCCCATGCTGCCGGTGGTGTCGACCAGGAAGAAGACGTCGCCCTTGCCGAGCCGCGCGCGGAAGTCGAGCTCGCGGAGCTCCGGCGATCCCATGTAGGGAAGGACCACGTAGAAGTCGGTCACAGGGATGGAGCTCGCCGGGTCGGTGGGATCGGTGCCGGCGAGCACCTCCACGCCGTCGCTGATCCCGTCACCGTCGGTGTCCTGGTTGTCGGGGTCGGTGCCGCGGGTGGCTTCGTCCTCGTCGGGCAGTCCGTCGGCGTCGCGATCGCCGGGGCGCGGCGCCGGCGGTGGCGTCGTGGTGCCGCCGTCGCCGGTGGGCGGAGGCGGAGTGGTGGTGCCGCTGTCAGAGTCCGGGGGCGGTGTGGACCCACCGTCGCCCCGCAGCGAGCGGCCTCCATCGGCGCTGCAGGCCGCCATCCAGAGGAAGAGAAACCAAGAAATCACTGCGAGGGCAGACCTCGCCCAACCATTGCCACCCATGGGCGCGCCCCTGTGCAGGCGCCATGCCGGTATGTGGGGGTAGGAGATCGCACGACTTTCCCCCACGTCGTCCGTGCGTTCTTGGCACGATGGAGTCTATCGACCCGAGCCAACCAGCCCCCGCGCATGTGTACAATCGCCGCCCATGCGTCGGGCGTCAGTCACTGTCTTGGGGGTCTTCATCATCAGTTGTGGAGGCGCCTCTTCGCCCCCACCCTCGACCTCTCCCGAAGGCGGCTGCGGTGGTCACGCGATGAGCTGCGAGGCGGTCGTCGAGCGCTTCCTTCACGATCCGCACGAGGCGTCCCTGGTGGTGATGGACCTCGACAACGAGTGCGCGGCCGGCGAGCGAGCGGCCTGCGATGCGCTGGGGGTCTTTCTGCTCGAGGGCGAGGAGGTCGAGCACGAGCCGGGTCGCGCCCTCAGACTGCTCGGCGCCAGTTGCGAGCGTGGCTCTATCGACGCGTGCCGCCGGATCGGGGTCTACGTGGCCGCACGGCCCGAAGGCCCGGACGACGCGCTCGGGCTGACCGCCGCGCGGCGCGCATGCGACGCGGACGACCCCGAGTCGTGTCTGGCCGCGGGCGAGCTTCTTCACGCCGGGCGCGGCTCGGCGCGCGACATCGAAGGGGCGGTCGCGTTCTTCCAGAAGGGGTGCGAGGCGGGGAACGATCTCGCTTGTCGCAAGGTCGCCGATCATTACGTCGGACTCAACGATCGCGCGTCTTTGGTGCAGCTCTACGAGAGCATGTGCGACGCCGACCGCCCGCGCGGCTGCACCCTGCTCGCCAACATGTTCGCGCGCGACCACGAGCCCGAGGAGCGGAGCCGGATCGGCGAGCTCTGGCAGCGTGGCTGCACCGGCGGGGACCTCGACGGTTGCACCCACCTCGCCGTGGCTTTCGTGCGAGGCGATCACGGCATCCCGCCCGACACTGGTCAGGCCCGCGAGCTGCTCGAGGCAGGTTGTCGCGCCGAGCACTGGGCCGCCTGCGCGCACCTGGGTGAGATCGAAGAGCTGGGGATTGGACGGCGCCCCAACCCCGGGCGGGCGCGCGAGCTCTACACCCGGGCCTGTGAGCGACGGAGCGGCCTCGCCTGTTATCGGCTGGGCGCGATCGAGCGCGATCGGCGCGGGCGTTCCGACGCGGCGGTCGCGGTGGAGTATTTTCGCCGCGCTTGTGACACGGGTGAGATCCCCCGCGCGTGCGGCGCGCTCGCCGCGGCGTACGACGCAGGGCGAGGCGTCGAGCAGGACCCGGAGCAGGCGGAGCCCCTCTATCACATGGCCTGCGACGGAGGACACCCCGACTCGTGCATCCGCCTCGCGGATCTGGTGCAGAACGATCCCAGCCGCGTGCGCGCCTATCGGGAGAAGGCCTGCGAGCGACGGATCGTCGAGGACCGCTGCGAGACCCGGGCCGTGCCTCCGCGCAGCTACCCGGGCCGCGTGACCCAGGCCCGTGGTCCCGGGGCGCCGGCGAACGGATCGTTCTGCGCCATCGTCTACGACGCGAGCGCCGACGGCGGCCATTGCCGCCTGACCGTGCGCTGCGGCGGGGACGCCATCTACGGTGGCGCGGAAGAGGCCTGGGCTTCGTGCGAAGTGACCCGCTCCGACATCGTCGCGCGGGACTTCGAGACCACGCCCTTCGACGGATCGCCGCAGCTCCTCCTCGACACCGGCGCGGGCACGCTCACGGTGGGCGACGTATCGCGCCGGCCCCGCTCGATGTTCGTCGTGATCGAGGTCAGCGAGCCGCGCTGAGGCTCAGCCACGCGCGTGCGACGTGCGCGGCCGCGCGCCGGCGCGTCGTACCCGGAAGCTCGGGCAGCAGGCTCGTCGCCACGCTCAGCGGATCGCCGCGGCCCTCGAGGAGGGTCTGGGCGATGACGCTCCCACGATGGTGGGCACGGGCACGGCCGAGATAGGGCATCAGGACTACGCCCAAGCGGCGGGAGCCGCGGTTGAGCATCGTGGTGAAGTGGCAGGCGTCGCTCATGAGTCGTTGGGGTATCAGTGACGGGATCGCACGGGGAGACCTCGAGTTTGATCCACACGCATTTTCGTAGGAGGTCCTGCGCACAGGTGCGATCGCAGCCCACAAGTCGGTGATTGGGTGTAACGAATCAGCGCCGGCCGACTACGCTCATGTCATGGACCATCGGCTGGGCTTTCTCTTCGGCTTCATCGTCATCCCGATCCTCGCTGGTTGCGGGGAGGATCCACCTCCGGCGGGGAGCGTGATGGCGGGCGAAGAGGTCTATCTGTCGACGCTGGAGGACGGGAACACCTTCACCTGCGCTACCTGCCACGCGCTCGTCGAACCAGCGGACGACGGCATCACCCGGCCGGGTCACCCGATCGGGGACGCGGTGAACAGGCCCTCCTACAAGGGCGGGACGCTCACTTCGCTCCGCGACGCGGTCAACAGCTGCGTGACGGAGTGGATGAACGGGTCGGCGTGGTCCGAGACCGACACGCGCTGGACGAGCCTCCTCGCGTTCCTCGAAGCGCAGGCGCCCGCGGGCGCGGCCCCCGCGGTCGACATCCAGATCGGCACGCCCCCGGCCAATCTCTCGGGGGGCGATCCGATGCACGGCCGCGAGCTCTTCAACACGCGCTGCGTGGCCTGCCACGGCGAGGACGCGGTGGGTACGGAGAAGGCGCCGCCGCTCATCTTCGCGCCTCTCGCCCGCGACTACATCGCGCGACGGGTGCGCACCAGCGGGCGGATCGACAGCACGGTCTACGACGGGCTCACCGGGGGCGTGATGCCGTTCTGGGGTCTCGACCGCCTCTCCGACGACGAGCTGCTCGACGTGGTCGCCTACGTCGAGCAGCACTCCGAAGAGATGTCGATGTCCGACGGCGGCGCGCCCGACGGCGGCGTGCCCGACGCCACCACGAGCGACGGCGGCGTCGTCGACAGCGGCTCGAGCGGCTGCGACAGCACGCACGCGAAGGTGGGCCAGACCGCCATGCTCTCGACGCTCTTCCACGGGACCACCGGCACCGCGACGATCGTCGACGACTGCACCATCGTCATCGAGGATTTCGGCTACGACGGCACCGGCATCGACGTGCGCATCTACGGTGGCCTGGGCGGCGACTACAACGCCGGCTTCGCCATCAGCGACGACATCATCCGCGCCGGCGGGTACTCGGGCGACACCCTGACCCTCACCCTGCCCGCGGGCAAGACGCTGAACGACCTGGACGGGATCAGCGTGTGGTGCGTCGACGTCGGCGTGAGCTTCGGCGACGGGATGTTCATGTGAGTCGCGCGCTCGTCATCCTATAGCCCGTCGTGGATGCGCTCGGCCGCGCGCGTGGCGAAGGCCATGATCGTGATCTGTGGGTTCACCGCCGGGGCGCCGGGGATCGACGAGCCGTCGATGATGTGAAGGTCCTTCACGTCGTGGCTCTCCTGGTAGAGGTCCACCACGCTGGTGCGCGGGTCGCGGCCCATCTTCGCGGTGCCGAGCGGGTGGTAGCTGATCAGGATGAAGTCGCCCGCCTTGGGGTCCATGTCGGTGAGGCGTTGGATGTCCTCGGGGCCCTCGAGGATGGGCATGTTCATCATGCCCGGGAAGATCTTCTTGGCGCCCGCGGCCGCGAGCATCTGGGTGCCGCGCACCAGACCCTGATGCAGGCAGTGCACGTCCGCGGGCGTGAGGTTGTAGGTGATGAGGGGGTGGCCCTTGGCGCTCCACCACACACGCCCGCCGTCTCCGTGATCGTGCGCGAGGATCCCGAGCCCCACCATGTGGTCCTGCAGGGCGACGTGCTGCATCAGGGGCCGGCCGGTGAGCGCGAGGATCATCGGATACACCGTGGGATCGGCGTTCGCTGCGTTGATCAGGATCCCCTCGTCGATGAACTGCTGCGTTCCGTAGCCCTGCGGGATGTGGTGCGTGCCGTCGATCAGCTCGTCGTACAGCCCGGACAGACCCGTGGACGGATGCAGCGTGAGGTTACGGCCGAGCTGACCGCTTCGATTGCAGATCCCCTGCTTCATCAACATCAGAGGGGTGTTGATGGCGTTGCCGCTGATCACGACCTTCTTGGCGCGGACCTCGATGTGCTGCCCATTGGCCTTCGCATGGCCGCGGAGCCCCACCGCGCGTCCGTTCTCGACGATCACCTCGTCGGCGCGCATTCCCGTCAGCAGCATGGCGCTGTTCTTCAGTGCCGCGGGGACGTAGCTGACGTCGGTGCTTCGTTTGGCGCCCGTGCGACACCCGTAGGAGCAGAAGCCTTCGCCGGTGCAGTCCGGGGCGTTCCGAGGCAGGGCGTAGTGGCTCCACCCGAGGGCGTCGCAGCCGCGGGCAATCACGTCTCCGATGGGCCCGATGTGCTCGGGGGAGTGCGTGGTCACGCCGAGCCGCTGTTCGACGCGGTGGAAGTAGCGCTCGAGACCCTCGACGGAGAAGTCGTCCGACTTCAGGCGCTCGGCCCACTCGTCGATGATGAAGTTCGGCGGCCTGAGCGAGGTGCCGGTGTTCACGGCGGTCGACCCGCCGACCATCCTGCCGCTGAAGATCGGGAACACGTTGTTGCCGAAGACCCAGACGCCGTTGTGGTAGTAGTGCTCGAAGGCCTCCACCTGACTGTGCTCGAAGGTGCTCCGGTCGTAGTACTCGCCCTCTTCGACGAAGAGGACGGCGTGACCGCGTTCGGCGAGCTCGGCGCCGACCACACCGCCTCCGGCGCCCGTACCCACCACGACCACGTCGCACTCGATGGTCTCCTCGGGGTCCCAGCGCGCCGCGCTGATCACGTTCTGCTTCCAGCTCGGCGGTGCCTCCGGGAGGACCTTCTTGCGCTCGCCCCCCAGAGCTTCGAGGACCTGGGTCTGGTCGAAGTGGAGGAGCTTGAGGAGCGCGGCGAGCAGATGGACCGGGATCTGCGTCGCCCGCCTGCGGGAGAGTCGATCGAGGTGCTCCTGCTGCTCGGCCCGGCTGAGGTTCACGAAGCGACGGCGGTAGAAGACCAGCGCGGTCGCATCGAGAGCGCCCAGGGCCGCGCCCACCACCGGCATCAGCGGCTCCATCCCCTTGCGGGCCAGGTACTGCTCGATGAGGTCCACCACACGCTCGTCCGCGCCGGGCGCGCCTTCGCCGCCGGGAAGGATCGCCTCCGCGAAAGCGAGCACGAGCCGCCGCGTGCGCTTCGAGAAGCGCTGATCGCGGGTCAGCGAGGGGGCCGGGAGTAGCCCGCCGAAACGAGGGTGGGGTGCGTTCACGCGCCTCCCCGGGGTCCCCAGAAACGCTTGATGGTCCTGGTGCGCGCCAGGGCCAGAAGGGGGATTCGGAAAGCCTGACCGACGCGCCCGATCATGGCGTCCGCCAGCAGATCACCGAGGTCGTAGAGATCGCGGTCGAAGGGCAGCCAGAAGGGATCCGGGTCCTTGTTCTTGTCGACCAGGAGTGACTTCGGGCGGCAGAAGAGCGTCAGCGCGTACGACGAATTGGCGATGCCGGGGCCGGTGTTGCGGGTGCCGCTCCAGGGCAGGGCGGTCATCGCGCCGGTGACCGAGTGGTTGTTGATGGTCACCGTGCCCACCTCGAGGCGCTCGGCGATGCGCTCGGCCCGCGCCACGTCCTTGCTCCAGACGGAAGCGGTGAGGCCGTACTGCGACGCGTTGGTCAACCGGATCGCGTCCTCGACCCCGTCCACGCGGACGATGGCCACCACCGGGCCGAAGGTCTCCTCGCGCACCACCAGCATGTCCTCGGTGCAGCCGTCGAGGATCGTCGGCTGGTAGCAGAGCCCTTCGCCCGTGCGCTTCCCGCCGGTCACAAGCGTAGCGCCCTTGTCGAGCGCGTCCTTCACGTGACGCTCGACGGTCTCGAGCTGCGCCTCGGTGGCGAGGGGTGAGAGATCGGTCTCGGCGAAGCGGTCCGCCCCGACGCTCAGTCGCTCGAAGCCGCGCTTCAGTCGTTCGACCAGGGCATCGGCGATGCCGCGTTGTGCGATCACCACCTCGATGGCCGCGCACGCCTGACCCGCGTTGTGCAGCGACCAATGCGCGATCCCCGCCGCCGTGCGCGTGAGGTCGGCGTCGTCGAGGACGATCGCCGGGTCTTTGCCGCCGAGCTCGATGCTCGAGGGGATCAGGAGCTCCGCGCACTTCGCGGCGACCTTCCTGCCGGTCGCGACCGAGCCGGTGAAGGTGCAGGCGTCGATGCCGCTGTCGAGGAGCATCGCGCCGACCTCACCGCGCCCGTGCACCACCTGCACCAGGCCCTCGGGAAGCTCGGCGCAGAGGTGCGTCACGAACCAATCGGCCGCGCGCGGCGCGTGCTCCGACGGCTTGATGACGACGCCGTTGCCGCAGAGGAGCGCGGGGATCACCGGACGGAAGAAGGTGGCGATCGGATAGTTCCACGGCGTGATGCAGCCGATGACGCCGCGCGGCACCAGGCGATGGCTCGCCTTCTTTCCGGGAAAGCCCACCGGGTTCAAGAGCACGCGCTTTTCGGCGAGCCCCTTCTTCACGACGGAGCCCCATTGGGTCACGACGTCCATCGGGCCGAGGGCCTCGCTGAAGATCCCGTCGACCTCGAACTTGCCGATCTCCTGACCGAGGATCGCGAGGATCGTCGCCCGGTCGTCGAGCATGCGTCGGGCCGCACGCTTCATCGCATCGATGCGCTCTTTGACGGATCGCTTTGCCCATCCACGCTGTGCCGCCCGCGCCTCGATGACAGCGCGACGAACGTCGGCGGCCGTCGCGATCGGCACGGGGGATAGAGGGCGCCCGTCCACCGGCGACGTCCCGGTGAGCTGGCCCCCCGATTCGGCTCCACCCTCGGAGCGCGTCACGGTCTGCATGGCGGGGGTTTAATGTTCTGCCTGCCTCACCGCAACCGGCCGAATGCCGGGCGATCCCAGGTGCGTAGCGCCTTTCGCAGGCCGATCCCGCCCGTCTGTGAACGCCCGACCTCAGGTGGGCGGATTAGGCACGCTCAATGCCGGCCGTTCGGCCAGTCTTTTCGCGTCGACCTCGCTGGTACGTCGGCTGCAGCACTCCGTGGCGTGCTCCATCCACCCAGACTCAGTGCGCAATTCGCTACGCATGAGATTCCGCAGAGGGCCCAGGGCATGCTCCGGGCGGCTGCTTGCGCGTCGAATTTTCAAGCGTATAAGGGTGCCGCGAATCGGAGGGGACTTCATCCCGTGTTTTCACCCAAGGAAGTAATGGTGGGCGGCCGCACGCTCGTCTCGAGCGGCATGCCCAGGGTCGCTGGGCTGGGCCTTTTGGCCGTGGCTCACGTCCGGACGCACGCATGGGATCGGGCCCTCGAAAACGTCGAGGCTGCCCAGACCAAACAGCTCCTCGATCTCCTCCGTCACGCAAAGGACACGGAGTTCGGGCGCGCCCATGGCTTCGCCGAGATCCGAAGCTACGACGACTACCGTCGCCGCGTCCCGGTCGCCGACTACGACACGTACGCGGTCTCCTTCGACCGGATGCGTCGCGGCGAGCGCAACATCCTCGTGCCCGAGTTCGTCGAGCACTTCGGCAACTCCTCCGGCAGCACCAACGAGCACAAGGTCAAGTACCTGCCGATCACCGATCGCCAGGTCGCCTATCAGCGCGGCAACGGCGGTGACGCGCTCTCGCGCTACCTGGTGGCGCGCGACGTCCGCGACTTCACCGACGGGTTCGTGATGAACCTGGTTCCGCCGCTCACCATGCGCCAGGAGGGGCCGATCAAGGTCACCTGCAACCCGGCGCTCATGGCGAAGAACCTGCCGGCGCTCACCAAGCCGGTGTACCTGCCCGATCGTCCGACGATGTGCATCGCGGACTACGACGCGAAGCTCGACCGCATCGCCGACCGCTACCTCGACTACGACGTGCGGATGGTGACCGGCACCACCTGCTGGTTCTCCCTGCTCTTCGACAAGCTCCTCGAGGCGGCGCAGCGGCGCGGACGCAAGGTCTCCAGCGTGGGCGAGCTCTGGCCGAACCTGCGCGTCCTTCTGGGCGGCGGCGTGGCGGCGGCGCCGTACCTGCCGGTGATCCGCGAGCGCGTGGGCCACGAGATCGAGCTCATCGACACCTACAACGCCACCGAGGGCGGCGTCTTCGCCTCGACGGCCTTCGCGTCGGGCAGGGAGGGCATGCTCATGATCCCGCACCGCGGGGTCTTCTTCGAGTTCGTGCCCCTCACGAGCGACGGCCAGCTGAGCCAGCGCCGTGTGCCGCTGTGGGAAGTCGAGACCGACACCAACTACGCGATCGTCGTGACCAACGCCTCGGGCATGTACAGCTACCAGCTGGGCGATCTGGTTCGCTTCACCTCGACCGCTCCCCATGTCGTCGAATTCGCCGGCCGTCTCTCCGGTTGCCTCTCCACCACGCAGGAGCTCACGACCCACGTCGAGATCCAGCGCGCCATGGACGCTGCCCTGAATGCGGCCAAGGGCACCGTGGTCGATTACGGCGTCGGGGCCGATGTCGGGATCGACGACAGCGCCAAGAGCCGCTACGTGCTCTTCGCCGAGTTCGACGGCGGCCAACACCCGAACGACGTCGACGCCTTCATCGGCGCCTTCGACGACGCCCTCTGTCGCGAGAACCGGGTCTACCGCGAGCACCGCTCCGGAGACACCGCCATCCTTCCCCCCGAGCTGGTTCTGCTGCCCAGCGGCTCGGTGAAGCGCTTCATGCAAGAGGCCGGCTCGGGCAGCGTCCAGACCAAGTTTCCCCGCATCCTCGACGACCGCCGCAAGCAGATACTGCGCGGCTACGCCGGGTGATCCGAGGGCAGTGAGGGGCGGCTCGTCAGCCTCCCCAGTGTGCGAAGAAAGGTTCGAGTGAAATGAGCAATACGGATCGTCTCGGAGTGGTGATCGTCGGCGTCAACGGCGCGGTCTCCTCGACGCTCATCGCCGCCACGCGGCTCATGGTCAAGGGTGCGGTCGCGCGTCGCGGCATGCTCACGGAGAAGTCTGCGGACGGTGACGTCGGTGGGCTCCACGGCAAGGTGGACTTCCCCAAGCTCGAGAACATCGTCTTCGGCGGGTGGGACATCAAGCGGAACAACGTGCACGACGCGGTTTCGCGTCACGGCATCTTCCGCCCCGACCAGGTCGAGCCCGTGAAGAACGAGCTGGCGTCGATGGTGGCGTGGCCCGCGATCTTCGATCGCGAGTACGCGAAGAACCTCGAAGGCGAGCACGTCACCACCGGCACGCACCGCGAGCAGATCGCCGCCATCAAGAACCACATCGAGGTCTTCAAGAAGGAGAACAGCCTCGACCGCGTGGTGCTGGTGAACCTGGCGTCCACCGAGAAGTGGCTCGACCACGTCCCGGCCTACGACACCCTCGCGGCCTTCGAGAAGGCGATCGACGACAATGACCCCGCCGTCTCGCCCACCATGCGCTACTTCTACGCGGCGAACGAGATGGGCATCCCCCACGTCAACTTCGCCCCGAGCCTCGCCAACATTCCGGCGCTCATCGAGCACGCCGACAAGAACGCGAACCCCTATGCCGGCATGGACGGCAAGACGGGCCAGACCCTGGTCAAGACCGCCCTGGCCTCGATGTTCCGCGCGCGCCGTCTCAACGTCGACGGCTGGTACTCGACGAACTTCCTCGGCAACAGCGACGGCAAGGTCCTGGACTCCCCCGACTCCAACAAGACCAAGGTCATGAGCAAGCAGTCGGTGCTCGATTCGATCCTCGGCTACCCGGTGGAGAACCACCAGGTTCACATCCACTACTACAAGCCCCGCGGCGACGCGAAGGAGGCTTGGGACAACATCGACATCTCCGGCTTCGCGGACATCCCGATGCAGATGAAGGTCAACTTCCTCTGCCAGGACTCCGCGCTGGCGGCGCCGCTCGTCATGGACCTCGTCCGCCTCGTCGACCTCGCGAAGACGCGCGGCGAGAAGGGCCCGCAGGAGCAGTTGGCGATGTTCTTCAAGTCGCCCTACACCCGCGACGGCAAGCCCGAGCACGACCTGTTCAATCAGGAGCGCAACCTCTACAGCTGGATCGACAAGGGCCTTTGAGGCTTCCATGTCGACTGTGACGACGGCGTCATCGCTCCCCGCGGGCGGTGGCGCCGCTGTCGTTCGGGGAATGGGGAAATGAAGCTTCAGCACCAGCTCTGGCCCATCGTCGAGGACGAGGAGCGCCGCGCGGTCCTCGCGGTCCTCGACCGCGGCGTCCTCTCCGGTTCGAACGCGCCCGCGGCCCGCGCCTTCGAAGAGGCGTTCGCCGAGAGCGTCGGCGCCGAGCATGCGCTTCTGACGCACAGCGGGACGAGCGCGCTCCAGGTCGCTCTGGCGGCTGCCGGCGTCGAGGCGGGTGACGAGGTCATCATCCCGGCGTACAGCTTCGTGGCGACCGCGATGGCCCCACTGCTCCGCGGCGCGATCCCGATCTTCGTCGACGTCCTGCCCGAGAGCGGGAACCTCGACCCGGCCCTGCTGGGCGCGGCGCTCTCGGAGCGCACCAAGGCCATCATGCCGGTGCACGTTCACGGCTGCCCGGCGGACCTCGGGGCGATCCTCGAATTCGCGCGGGCCCGCGACCTCGTCGTGGTGGAGGACGCGGCCCAGGCGCACCTCGCGACCTACGAGGGCGCGCCGGTCGGCGCGCTGGGCGCGGCCGGGGGCTTCTCGCTCCAGTCGAGCAAGAACCTCGGCTGCGGGGAGGGCGGGGTCTTCGTCACCAACGACGACGAGGCCTGGGCCCACGCGAACCGCATCCGCAACTTCGGCCAGAACGTCGGCGCGCCGGGCGGCACGCTCGACCTCGGCCGCCCTCTCGACGGAGGCCCGCCTGGTCTCGTCTTTCGTGGGCAGCATGTACCGCGGCAACGAGATGATGGCCGCGTTCGCCTCGGCGCAGCTCGCGAAGCTCCCGGCGCGCACGAAGGCCGCTCAGCAGAATGCCGCCTGGCTCTCCTCCCGGCTCGCCGAGCTCGAGGGCGTCCTGCCCCCGGTCGTCCCGAGCGATCGCGAGAGCGTGCACCACAAGTATCGCGTCCGCTTCGATCTGGCCGCCGCTGGCCTCGAAGGCGTCTCGCCCATCGCTTTCCGCGACGCGCTGGTCGCGGCGCTCCGTGAAGAGGGCCTCGAGGTCGTGTACTGGCAGACCGAGATCCTCCCCGGCCATCCGCTCTTCGCCGAAAAGCTCGCCCGGGGCCAGGGCTGGCCCGTGCCGGAAGCGCTCCTTTCGCGCCTCGCCGACAACTACGACCCCACCCGCTATCCCGTCGCGCGAGCGCTCCTCTCCGAGTCGCTGGTCCTCTTTTCTCAGTCGTGCCCCCTGATCGCGCAGAGCCGCGAGACGGTGGAGCAGTACGCGAAGATCTTCTCCGAGGTGTGGGCGGCGCGCCACGAGCTCGCCGACCGCGCGAGGCAGGTTTGAGGTAGGCGGTCGTGTCGACGAAGGTGAAACGCGCCCTCAAGTGGGCCGCCCTCGTCATCGGCATCGCCGTCGTCGCCTATCTGATCAACGAGGTCGGTCCCAGGCGGGTCCTCGAGACCCTGCTCGCGGCCGGCCCCTTCATGGTCTTCCTCATCATCTTCGACTCGGGGTGGTTCATCAGCGAGGTGGCGAGCCACCGCATCCTGCTCGAGGAGGACGCCAAGAAGATCCCGTGGCCGGTGTACATCCGGGCCCAGCTCATCACCTACGTGTTCATGGTGCTGGTCCCCGCGGGGCGCGCCGGCGCCGAGGTCGCGCGCGCGACCGCGATCAACGATCGCGTCGGCGCCGGGCGCGCCGCGGCCGCCGCGACGAACGCTCAGGCGATCTCGCTCCTCGCGAACACAGTCATCAGCATCCCGTGCCTGATCTCGGTCGGGTCGGTCCTCGGCTTCGATCACGCGCTGACCTGGCTCATGGCCGTCAACGCGACGATCACCCTCGTCGGCGGCGGGGCGATCCTGATCGTGGCCCGCCGACTGCGGGTCGGTCGCTTCTTGGGGAAGCGAATCCGTCGCATGATGCACGTCGGCGACCACCTGGACGGGGCGCTTCGGGTGCCGCGAAAGACGCTGCTCAAGGCCCTCGGGGTGAACATCCTGGGCCGCGTCTCCCAGACGGTGCAGTACGGGATCGCGCTGGTAGCCGTGGGTGGGGCCTTCACCGTGGGCGGGGCGCTCCTGGCCCAGGGCGTTCACCTGGTCGGCGCCTTCGCCGGCGACTTCATCCCCAATCAGGTGGGTGTGGTGGAGGGGGCCTACCGCCTTTTTGCCGATGCGCTCGGTTTCGCCGACGATCCGGCACGCGCCGTGTCCATCGCCCTGCTCGCTCGCATCTCTCAGATCGTGATCGCGACCTCGTCGCTCACCGGGCTCGCGCTCTGGGGCGGCGTGGATGACATCCGAGCCGCCGCCCGCGGCGAAGCTTCCGAAGCCGCACCTTCTGCCGCGACCGTCGAAGCCGCGGCCCCCAGCGAGGAGCCGGCGTCGTGAAGGACCGGCTCGTGGCGATCGGCCAGAAGGTCGACCGCTTCTTCGAGCGACTCGCCCCGGATCAGGCATCGCGGCCGCTGCGCTACGTGATGCCAGCGGTGATCCTCTCCGTACTTTCGCTCCCGCTCATCGGGCAGCTCGAGCTGCGCGGCGACCTCACGGCGCTGTTGCCGGAGAACGCCCCGGCGGTGGTGGACCTCGAAGAGATGCAGGACCGCGTCGGTCAGGCCACCACGCTCACCGTCATCGTCCACGGCGAGGACCGCGAGGATGTACGCACCTTCGCACGCGCGCTCGTGAACGACCTCGAGAGCGACTCGCCCGAGCACGTGGTCGCCATCGACTGGAACGAAGGCGCGCTCGACCACTACATCGAAGACAACCGTTTCCTCTTCGCCGACTACGACGACCTGGTGGAGATCCGGGACGCCCTGAAGGAGCGCAAGGAGTACGAAGCGGCGCGGAGCAACCCGTTCTACATCCAGCTCGACGATGAAGAGCCGCCGGACTTCGAGTCGCTCATCGACCGTCTGCGCGAAGGTGAGGAGGCCGGCCAGGCGAGCATCGAGTCCGACTTCTTCGAGAGCGCCGAGACGCCGCTGATCGGCATCTTCATCCGCACCGACGTCCGCATGGGCGAGCACGTCGAGGGACGCGCCCTGGCCAACGCCGTGGAGGCGCGGGCGCGGCGGGTCGCGACCGACACGGGCCTGTCCGACGTGAAATGGGACCTCGGCTCGGACCTGATGGACAGCGTCGAGGAGGCCGAGGCGCTGATCGGAGAGGTGGCCATCGCCACCATCGCCACCGTCGTCCTCGTCCTCTTCAGCGTCTATCTGTTCTTCCTCAGCAACCGATCGATCCCGCTCCTGGGTCTCGCGCTGGTGTGCCCGGTGCTGGTGACTTTCGGCTTCGCCGAGCTGACGGTGGACTACCTGAACTCGTCGTCCGCCTTCTTGGCGAGCATCGTCATCGGAAACGGGGTGAACCCCAACGTGATCTGGCTCGCGCGCTACTTCGAGGAGCGGCGTGAGGGCACGGCGGTGCCCATCGCCATCGAGAACACCCACAAGGGCACCTGGGCTGCGACGCTCACCGCCTCGCTCGCCGCTGCGCTCGCCTACGGCTCGCTCATCATCACCGACTTCCGCGGCTTCAGGGACTTCGGGATCATCGGCGGCTTCGGAATGGTCGCGTGCTGGGTGGGATGCATCCTTGTGCTCCCGTCCCTCGCCTCTCTCTTCGAGCGCATCCGGCCCATCAAGCGCCGCGAGGCAGCGCGCCGCAACATCTACGGGGTGGCCTTTCGCTGGGCGGCCCTCAAGGCCCCGCGCTTCGTGGTGGTGTTGGCGGCGGTGATCACGGCGCTGTCGGTTTGGAAGGTCTACGACTACGTGGCCTCCGACCCGATGGAATACGACTTCCGCAAACTCCAGAGCGAGCGCGATCCGGCGAGCCGCGTTCAGTGGGTCAACGATCGCCAGGGCGAGCTGGTCAGCGAGTCGATGACCGGCAGCGCGATGGTGATGCTGGTCCCCGATGCGGACGAGGTCTCGGATGTCACTGCGCAGCTGAAGGAGATCGAGGCCGAGCGGCCCGGGGTGCTCGGCGACATCACCAGCATCGACGACATCCTTCCGTCGCGCCAAGAGGACAAGATCGCGATCCTCGGCGAGATCCGCACACTCCTCCTCGACATTCGCCGTTACGCGGACGACGACCAGCTCGAGGACATCGACGCCCACACGCCCCCCGAGGAGATCACGCCGCTGACCGCGGCCGACATCCCCGAGACGGCGGCGCGACCTTTCACCGAAAAGGACGGCACGCTGGGGCGGATCGTCTTCGTGGGACACGACCCTTCGGGGAACAGCTGGGACGGCAAGTTCATGCTGCGCTGGGCCGAGCAGATGCGCGAGGTGCGCCTGCCGGGCGGCGAGCGCCCCCCCATGACCGGCAACGCCGGCGTCTTCGCGGACCTCCTCGACGCGATCTTCGTCGATGCGCCCAAGGCCGTGGGGCTCGCGCTCCTGCTCACCTCGATCCTGCTCATGATCGGCTTCCGCCGTTGGCGCGACCGCCTGTTGACGCTCGGGAGCCTCTTGGTGGGCATCCTGTGGATGGCGGCGCTGATCGCCCTGAGCGGCCTCAAGATCAACTTCCTCAACTTCCTGGCCTTCCCGATCACCTTCGGCAACGGCGTCGACTACGGCGTCAATTACATGCAGCGCTTCGTCCAGGAAGAAGAGAAGGGCAGCGGCGCCGCGCGGCGCGCCATCGAAGCGACAGGCGGCGCGGTGGTGCTCTGCTCGATGACCACCATCTTCGGCTACATCTCGCTCTACGCGAGCAGCAACCAGGCGCTGAACAGCTTCGGCGCCGCGATGTCGATCAGCGAGATCACCTGCGTGGCCGCCGCGATCATCGCCTTGCCCGCGCTCCTCTCGCTGCGCGGCGTCAAAGGCTGAGCCCGGGTCCCGAGATCAGCCCAGATCGGCCCACACCGGCGCGTGGTCCGAAGGGATCATGCCGTCGAGCTTCTTCCGCCAATCCCGCTCGACGCTCACTTCGGAGAGACGCTCGGCGAGGGGCGGGGTCACCAACAGGAGGTCGATGCGCAGCCCCTGCTTCCGGTGGAACGCGCCGCCGCGGTAGTCCCACCAGGTGAAGCCGGGCTTCTCCGGGTATTGCGCGCGCCAGGCGTCGACGAATCCCCAGTCGACGAATCGTGCGATGCGCTTGCGCTCGTCTTCGGTGTGGAAGATCCCGTTGCCCAGGTACTCCTCGTTCCAGCTGTCGAGCGGCGCTGGGACGACGTTGAAATCACCGCACAGGACGTGGGGCTCGTCGGGGCGCATGTGCGCCTCGCAGAACGACAAGAGGGAGTCGAGGAAGGCGAGCTTCTTGGGGAAGTCCTCGTGCATCAGGTCCTTGCCGTTGGGGACGTAGACGGTGGTGAAGGTGAGCCCGCTGACCCGCGCGCTGATGAGGCGCGCGCCCATCTCCTCCTGGCCCGGCAGACCCCGCTGCACGATCTCCGGTTCTTCCCTGGCGGCGATGGCGACGCCGTTCCAGCTCTTCTGGCCGTGGGTCACGGAGTGGTACCCGAGCGCTTCGAGCTCGGCGGTGGGGAACTTGTCGTCGGTGGTCTTGAGCTCTTGAAAGCCCACGACATCAGGCTTGGTCGCAGCCAGCCACGCCTTGACGTAGTCGAGGCGCGCTTTGGTTCCGTTGATGTTCCAGGTGGCGATCCGCACGGCGCGGAGCATAGCGCGATTTCTGCCCGGTCTGATCCACCCAACCGACCCGCGAGGGCGGAGTAGACTTCGCGACCATGGCGACCTTCTACTATCTGGTGCGAGACGACAACGTCGAGGAGCGTGAGAGCGCGCCCTCGGTCGACGACGACGGAACGGAGTTCGCGTGGATACACGTGCTGGCGCCGGAGCCGGGGGAGCTCGAACGGGAGCTCGAAGGCCTCGGCGTCTCGGCGGCTGTCGTGGAGACGGCCTCTAGCCGCTCGCCTCATCCGGGCGCGATGGTCAATGCGCGCGCCTTCGTATGCACCCTGCCGCTCCAGATCCCCGGCGAGTGGACGCGCACGTACCTCCGCTACGTGATCCGGGGCCGAACGCTCGTCACGGCGACCGAGAGTCCGATCCCCTATCTCGAGGAGCTCCGACAGGGTGTGGTGGAGCGCGGGATGGACAGCGCCACCGGACCGATGGGCGAGATCCTCTTTGCCTCTGGGCGCGCCGACGAGCTCGCGCTCCAAGAGCTCCGCGCCAAAGTGGACGAGGTCGAGGCGCGAATCCACGACGACCCGGACTCGGTCTCCTATCCGGACATCTTCCAGCTGAAGATCGACATCCAGACGTGCGGGAACATCTGCGAGGATCAGGTCTACTGCATGGCGTCGACCGAGGCGCCTGCGGTTCGGGAGGCGGTCCCCCTGGCGATCGAGCCGCATCAGGCCACCGTCGGGCTGGTGCGCTACATCGACCGCTCCTTCGATCGCCTCGAGACGCGGGCGCGGCAGCTCGAGGGGCAGCTGCAGATGCTCTACCAGCGGCGGACCGAGGACCGCCTCCGCATCCTCACCGTCATCTCCGCGGTCTTCATGCCTCTGTCGCTCTTGGCGGGCATCTACGGCATGAACTTCGCCTGGATGCCCGAGCTGCACGAGCACTACGGCTATCCGCTCTGCCTCGGAGCGATGGCGCTGGTCGCGACCGGGATGCTCGGCTGGTTCTATCGTCGCGGCTGGCTCGCTCCGAGCTAGTCATTGGACCAGGCACTAGGGCGCGGGGCAGCGCTCGCAGGTCGCGGCGGCGTAAGGGGTGTCGCAAGCGCGACAGCCGAAGTCCTCACAATCCACGAAGCCGTCGCAGTCGTTGTCGATGCCGTCGGAGCAGGTCTCGGCGTTGCCCTCGCAGATGGTGACCGCGGGGCTGTGGGCGCAGCTGAGAATCGTCGCAGTCGGTGAAACCGTTGCCGTCGTTGTCCATGCCGTCGTCGCATGTGGCGTTGGTGACCTCGAGGCCCGGGCAGCTGCCGCCGAGCTGGCAGTCGAAGTCGTCGCAGTCCGTGAACCCGTCCCCGTCGTCGTCGAAGGCGTTCGTGCAGTTGGTCTCCGCGGCGCAGCCGGAGAACCCGTTGCAGTCGAAGTCCGCGCAATCGACGAATCCATCGCCGTCGTCGTCCAGCATGTTGTCACAGGCGCCGCCGCCTTCGCTCGGCGGGGGGCAGCTCGCGGAGCCCGCGCAGTCGAAATCGGCGCAGTCGTAGAAGCCGTCTCCGTCGTCGTCGAGACCGTTGCTGCAGTTCGACTCCTGGCAGACGTCGACGCTCGGGTGACGCGAGCAGGAGCGGTCCGCGCAATCGATGAGCCCGTCGCCATCGTCGTCGAGGCCGTTGCCGCAGAGCGCGTTGGTGTTCTCGGCGGAGGTCGCCGGCGCACAGACCGGGGCTGCGTCGCCGCCGGTCCCGGTGTCCATTGGCGCGCTGTCGGTCCGAGCGCCCGTATCCGGCGGGGCACCCGTGTCCATCGTCGTCCCCGTATCCATGCGGGCGTCGGTGGTCCCGCTGTCGGTGGTCGGCGTCGAGCCGCGCCGGCCGGCGGCACAGGCCAGTGCCAAGACGGCCGAGAGGACGAAGAGGGTGAAAAAGCGAAGGAGTCCCACGGCCCGATCATAGCCTAGCGCTGGCTCGTGCAACCCGGCGGGGGCCGTGGCAGGCTTCGCCCATGCGATCCCCCGCCTGCTGTTCGGCCGTCCTGCTCCTCGTGCTCGCCGGATGCGGGGGAGGCGCGACCGACGTCCAGGCGACGGGCGGGACCGAGACGGTGGCGACCACCGGTGACGAGGCGCCCGAGGTCCACGACCTCCTCCCTCTGCCCGACCCTTCGCGCTCCACCTCCGTCGTCCTCGACGAGCCGTATCGCTACATCATCCGCAGCGACGTCTCGCAGGTGCGGGGCACGCCTCTCGAGCCGGAGATCCGGCGGCTGCTCGAAGCGATCCCCCAGTGGCGAGCGGTCCTCGAGGTCAGCGACCTCGATCCGATCAACGACATCGACTCCATCATCGCGGCTGCGCCGGGTCGCGGCAGCAAGGAGTACGTGATGCTGGCGCGTCACAACTCCACCGTCGACGAGGTGAAGCAGTTCGTGATCGACATCGCACAGAGCCAGGGGCGCACGGTGGAGTGGGGCGAGCACCAGGGGATCCCGACCGCTGATTGGCCAGGCGAGCCGGAGGTCGAACAGTCGGTGGCGCTGCCGCGAGACAACTGGCTGGTCCTCGGTCCGAGCGCCGAGGTGGCGCGATTCATCGCGCTGTCACGGGCGCAGGGGACCGAGCTGGTGCCGGGCTTCCCCATGCCCTGGGACGGGGGGTCGGTGGTCGACGAAGGCGCAGGGCTCATGGGCTCCGGTCGCGGCATCATGGGCGGCGAAGAAGAGCGGCCGCACTATCCCGATCGCTTCAAGGTGCGCATCTGGGGCGACGAGAACGGGAACGTGACGGCGCGTTGGGAAGGCTCCTTCGACGATCCGGCCGAAGCGGCGGAGGCGCGTGCGTTCTGGGACTCGCGGCGACTCGAGTACGCCGACAACCCGATGCTCTCGCTGCTCGGTCTCAGCTCCGCCATCCAAGGAGCGGAGTTCGAGGCGGAAGGCGGCGAGCTGCATCTGCAGCTCTCGCTCACCCAGCTGCAGATGAGCCGCCTGGTCCGTTTCGCGACGCCCGTGCTCGTCGGTGGACGACACCGCGAAGAGGGCGCCCAGGAAGGCGCCGCTGGCGAAGACGCCGAGGAGTGACTCAGAGCCGCGCGGCGATCGCGGTCGCCATGCGTTCGAGCGCGTCTTCGCTCTGGGGAAAGTAGAGCGAGGGCTCCATCAGCTCGAGCTCCATCAGGACCGGCGCGCCTTCGTCGTCCCGAGCGATGTCGATGCGGGCATAGACGATGGAGACCGGGGCGGCGTCGATGACGCGCGCGGCCAGCGCCCGTTCGTCCTCCGCGATCTCGACCGCGTCCGAGACGTGCTCGTCTTCGTCACCGAAGCGGGGCGTCTTGCGCACCGCGTGGGTGAGCACGCCGTCGATCCAGATGAGGGACCGCTCTCCGTGGCCTTCCACGGACGGCAGGTAGCGTTGGACCAGCACGTCGCGCTCTTCGAGCAGCTCCCGCAGGTGGGCTTCTCCCGCGGCGGTGTCCTCGGCCTGAACCCGGATCGTCCGAAAGGAGGCCGCCGAGATAGCAGGCTTGACCACGGCGTCCCGCCAGCCGCGAGTGGCCAGGATCTGCTCGAGGCTGCGCGCGTCCCCGCGCGGGAGCCGTTCGGTGGGCGCGATGGGGATGCCCCGCGACTCGAGCTCGAGGAGGTAGCGCTTGTCGTGGTTCCATCGCACGACCTCGAGGTCGTTCAAGAGCGTCGACACCTTCGCCGTGTGCGCGGCCCAGGCGAGAAAGTCGTCGATGCGGCGGTAGTAGTTCCAGGTGGAGCGAAGCAGCGTAATCGTCGCCTGGGAGAAGTCCGAGCGGGGATCGTCCCAGGCGAGGGGGCGCGCCGAGAGGCCGCGGGCGCCGAGGGCGGCGAGGAGGGGCGCCTCGTCGTGATCGGGCTCCGGAAGCGACTGACAGGTGGCGAGAGCGACGTCCATCGAGCGCAGAGTAGCCCTTTGTGCGCCCGGCTTCTGCCCGGGCTCCGCCGCCCCTCGACGGGGGGAGCCGTGGGCGCTATTACGGCCCGCGCGGCGGCAGAATTCGCCGCAGAAAGAACGACAAGCGAGGCCACATGCCCAAGTCCCACGGCGGCGCGATCGTCGGCGAGGTTCTCTCCCGTCACGGGGTGCCCTTCGTCTACACCCTCTGCGGCGGACACATCTCCCCCATCCTGATCGGCGCCAAGGAGCGCGGCATCAAGGTCGTCGACTGTCGCGACGAGCGGAACGCGGTCTTCGCGGCCGACGCCACCGCGCGCATGACGGGGCGGCCGGGTGTCGCCGCGGTGACCGCCGGACCCGGCGTGACCAACGCCATCACCGCGCTCAAGAACGCCCAGATGGCGCAGACGCCGATGGTGCTCTTCGGCGGCGCGACGGCGACGATCCTGAAGGGCAGGGGATCGCTGCAGGACATCGACCAGCTGGCGCTGATGCGTCCCTGCACCAAGTGGGCGACCAGCGTCTCCACCGTGGCCGAGCTGGGACCGACGGTGGAGAGGGCCTTCGAGATCGCCAAGGGTGGGGTGCCAGGACCTGTCTTCATCGAAGTGCCGGTGGACATCCTCTATCCGGAGCACGTGGTGCGCGACTGGTACCTGAAAGAGGCCGGCGTCGAAGACGCCAAGGGGATCGGTGCGCGCGCCCTCGGCCTCTATCTGAAGGGCCACCTCTACCGGCAGTTCCACATGCCGCACGTGAGCCTGGAGCTCCCGATGCCGGGGCTCGATCTGCCCAAGCGCGCGTTCGCCGACGCCCAGCTCGGCAAGGTGGCCTCGCTCCTGCGCAAGGCGCGCCGGCCCGCGCTGGTGGTCGGCAGCCAGACGATGGTGAACTGCGCCGACCCGCGCCCGCTCGCCGATGCGGTCAACACGTTGGGCGTTCCGACCTGGCTCGGTGGAACCGCCCGCGGCCTGCTCGGACGCCACAGCGACATCCAGTTTCGACACAAGCGCGGTCGCGCCCTCAAGGAGGCCGACCTGGTGATCGTCTGCGGCTTCCCCTTCGATTTCCGGCTCAAGTATGGGCTCTCGATCAGCAAGAAGGCGACGCTGGTGGCGGTCAACCTCAGCGCCGAGGAGCTGCGGAAGAACCGGCGCCCGGAGATCGCGATCCAGACCAACGCCGCGGACTTCCTCGTCGCGCTGGCGCGCGAGGCAGGGCGCAGCGAGGGGCGCTGGGACGACTGGTTCGAAAAGCTGGTGGAGCGCGAGGCGGCCCGCGACGCGGAGATCGCCGCCGAGGGCCGTAGCGACTCGGAGCTGGTGGATCCGATCCACTTCTTTCAGCGCCTCGAGCAGAAGATGAGCGACGACTCGGTGATCGTCGCGGACGGCGGCGACTTCGTGGCGACGGCTGCCTACATCTTGCGTCCGCGCTCGCCGCTCTCTTGGTTGGACCCGGGCGTCTTCGGGACCCTCGGCGTCGGCGGTGGCTTCGCGGTGGGCGCTTCTTACGTGCGCCCGGGCTCGGAGGTCTGGATCATCTGGGGTGACGGATCCTGCGCCTACAGCATCAGCGAGTTCGACACCTACGCCCGTCACGGCCTCGCCCCGATCGGCGTGGTCGGGACCGACGCCAGCTGGGCACAGATCGCCCGCGACCAGGTGGTGATCCTCGGTGACGAGGTCGGCACCACGCTCCTTCGCACGTCCTACCACGACGTGGCCGAGGGCTACGGCGGCAAGGGCCTCTTGCTCACCGACCCGACGAAGGTGGACGAGACCCTGGAGGAGGCGAAGTCCATCGCCGCCGAGGGCAAGCCGGTGCTCATCAACGTGCACCTCGCGAAGAGCAAGTTCCGCGAGGGGTCGATCTCGATCTAGATCTTCGCGCTCAGGGGTCGGCGGAACAGTACGCCGACTCCACGGTGCGGGGCTGGCACGTGTTGCCGTGCGAAGCGCTGCAGCGCAGGCTGGCGCACTGGTTGTTGTCGGTGCACGCCATGCCGTCGCCCAGAGGCTGGTCGCAGTGGCCGGGAGATCCCGTGGCGGCGTCGAGGCAGGTCAGGCCTTCTGCACACGACAGGTAGGAAATGCAAGGATCTCCCTGCGTGCCCGGTTCTGCGCACTCGAAGGTTCTGCTGATCGTCAGCTGACACTCCAGGTCGCCGAGGCAGGAGGCGAAAGGAACGACGTCCAGAGTGCCCGTCGGGTCGCAGCGTTCGTGTGCCGCACGTGTGCCATCGAAGAGCGCGCGCATCGTGTGACGAATATCGAGAACCTCGGAGACCGAGGGATCGCAGGTCGAAGCGCGCTCGCGATAGTCGGCGAGGTACCGCCCGGCGCGACGCGGGTTGAAGCCCGTGAGGTCGCTCTGGATGGCGGGTCCGTAGAGCATGCAGACGGTCCGGACAACGGTGAGGCATCCATCGGTCGGCGTGGCGCAGCAAGCGATGTTGGCCGCGCAGACGGTGTTCGCGTATTCGTCGCAGAAATTCTCGGCGCTGACGGGCGCGCCAGTGGTGTGGCGATCGGGATCGGTCGCCAGGCTGCACGACGAGAGCAGCGCCGGGAAGAGCAGGATGAGCGCTCGCTTCATGGGAGCGCGACCTCCGCGTTCATGCCGACGGCGGTGTCGCTGACGACGGGTCTGAAGCGGGCGGTCGTCTCCTCCGCCTCTCCCCCGCTCAACAGAAGCAGGATGGTGCCCGCGATCGCGCCGGCGAGCCCGATGCCCAGGCCGATGTCCGCGATGAGGCCGAAGGTGCGCTCCGCCTGGACCTCGTCGGAGGTGCAGTAGCCGCCCCCGATACCGTAGTCGGTCCCGCACACGTCGGAGAGGCGCGAGTCCTCGGCGAGGGTCAGCGCCCCGAAGACCCCGAAGGCCGCGAGCCCGAGGCCGCCGACGGCGAAGCCGATGATCGCGGGGACCGTGAAGTCGGAGCCGCCCGATTCCGCGGCGGAGTCCGTGTCCGCGTCCACGACCGGCACCGTCCCGGTCTCCGTCTCCGTCACTGTCCCGGTCTCCGTCTCCGTCCCGGTCTCGGTCCCCGTCTCCGTCTCGGTCCCCGCTTCCGTCTCGGTCCCCGCCTGATTGGCCGCGCGACGGCGCAGGTTCTGTAGACGATCGTCCAGGACGTCTCGCCCTTCGACGTTCGGTTCCGCTTGGAGGTACTCGTCGAGGCGCTGGGCGGCGCCCGCGAAGTCGCCCATGCGCTCGTAGGTCAAGTAGAGGTTGAAGAGAAAGGCGCTGAGCGGCTGGCGGGCGTAGCCCGCTTCGAACTCGCGCGCGGCGCTCTCGTAATCGCCTCGCTCGTAGTGCGCCTGCCCGGCCTCGAAGTGGATGCGGGACTCGCGATCGGCCTCGGTCATCCCGCGCCCCTGGTCCTGGTCCTGCTCCTGACCGTCGCCCTCGCCGTCGTCCTGCGCGCGGGCGTTCGGCGCCGTGGCCGCGAGGGCCAGCATCGCGAGGAGCGCTGAGACGATGAACCTCATCGCGCCGAGGATGCCACAGGCGCCCTGTGGGGGACCATGCTCTCGTGCCTCAGTGGAACTCGCTCAGGTGGGTGATGTACCAGCGATCGCCCCAGGTGATCACCACGCGCACCTCGAAGCTCCGTTCCTCGCCGCCGACCCTGTAGTAGAGGCGGTTGTGGCGCGCGACCCAGTAGGGCAGGGCGTTGCCCTCCTCCCCGACCTGGACCCAGCCCCCACGACGGATGATCTCGAGGCGCTGAAACTCCGCGTCCGACAGGTCGCCGAGCTCGGCGTGGAGGGCGTGGATGTCCCGCACGTAGCGGCCATGGAGCCGCTTCCAGTAGCCGTCGGGGTCGGCGATGGCCTTGACCACGGCGAAGGCTTCGCGTGGGAAGAAGAAGTCGGAAGCGCGCTCGGGCTCGTCGTGGACCACGGCGTCGAAGAGGCGCCGGGCCCGCTCCTCTTCCGCGTCTCCAGGGGACGGGCGCGGCGGCGGATCTTCGCTTCGGCGGGCTTCGTTCTCCGCCGGCACCGCCAGCTCGCGGAGCGGCGCCTCGCCCTCTTCCATCGCGCAGCGCCCCGACGCGCATCGGGCCGTGCTCCGCGCACACTCGGCGGGGGGCGCCTCGCACCCGGCTTCGAGAAAGGGTGGGCAGAGCGCGTCGGAGATCCGTCGCACCGCCTCGTGGACCGCGCCGACGCCCCGTGGATGGACCGCGACGTCGCAACCGGTCGCGCAATCGCCACCGCCCGGCGCCGCGACGCACTCGACGTCGTAGGTGCACTCCGCATGCGCAGCGACCACGGCGGCGATCGATGCGTCCATCTCGGCGCGACGTTCTTCACACGTGGGCGCCGCCAGCCGCGCCTCCGCCTCGGGCGTCTCGTCGGACGAGGCCTCGTCCGAGGTCTCCTCCGCGCCTTGCTCGGGGCGCTCGCGGGTCTCCGCTAACGGCGGCTCTCTCTGCCGCTCACTCCCGCACCCGCCCGCGAGCGCGAGCAGGGCGAGTAGGCCCCCCGCTCCCCGCATCAATCCACTTGTTGTGCGAAGATCACCACGTTGCCGGCGGGGTCGCGGACGACCAGCTCTTTGACGCCGTCGAAGGTCTCTCGCTCCGGGATGACCTTGGCGTGGTCGACGAGGGCTCCGCGGATCGGCTCGAGGTCATCCACGTGGATGTAGATGAAGCTGCGATAGCGATCGCCGGAGAGCTCGACGATGTCGTTCGCCAGACTCTGCGGGGTCTGCATGTTGATCTCGAGGCCGTCCTTCTCGAGGACGACGAAGCCGAGAACGTCGCCTTCCGGGGCTTCTACCGCGCGGTCGAACCCCAGGCGCCCCTCCCAGAAGGGAAGGCAGGCCTCGATGGAATCGACGACGAGATTGACGGTGATCCGCTGCACTGTGGCTCCTCAGGTCCCCCGCGCGCGGGAGAATAGCCCGAAACGGGGGCCTTCACGTGCTGTTTTTGACCGGCCCCTTCCGGGGTTAGGGTTCGCCCGTGACGGCGCGAAAGAGGGTGATCGAGCGCCTCTCCCGCTGGGCCGAGAGCCCGGCCGTGGATCTCGCCGTGTTCCGCGTCGTCGTCGGCCTGGTCCTGCTCCGGCTCCCCGACCTCCACGCCGCGGTTCGCTGGGCCGCCCTCTCGGACGCCGTTCGAACTCCGCCGATCGGTCTGGCCTGGGTCATCGGCACCATCCCGATGACAGTTCCTCTGGCCCGGGTCGCCTACTGGGTGATGCTGGTGGCGATCGTCTCGGGCACGGTCGGCCTCTTCTCCCGAACGAGCTGGCTCGTGGTGACCGTGGTCGGCCTCTACCTCCTCGGTATCCCCCAGTTCGCGGGCTCGGCGTTCCACTATCACCACCTGATCTGGTTTGCGGCCCTGCTCGCGGCGAGCCCCTCGGGTGACGCGCTCTCCATCGACGCGCTCATCGCGCGGCGCCGCGGGCGCTCCGTGCCGAATGTCGCCGATCTCGCCCATGGCGTGCCGCTGCGCTTCGTCTGGATCCTCATCGGGATCGTCTTCTTCTTCCCCGGCCTGTGGAAGCTCCTCGAGAGCGGCTGGGGCTGGATCTGGAGCGACAACCTGCAGAACCAGATGTACGCCAAGTGGTTTCAGATCCCGGGGCTCGAGCCGCTCTTTCGCATCGACCACTACCCCACGCTCTTGCGCCTCGGCGCGCTCTCGGTGGTCATCCTCGAGCTGAGCTTCGTGGTGCTGGTGCTCTTCCGGCGGACCCGGCTCATCGCGGTCATCGGCGCGCTCCTCTTCCACCAGCTCACGGCGTACTTCATGGGGCTGCACTTCCCCGCGCTCTGGCTCACCTACGTCGCCTTCGTGCCGTGGACCGACGCCTACCGCTGGGTGCGCGCGAAGATCGGTACGCCCGGTCGCGCGCCCCGCCGCACAGGGCGCGAAGCGCGCGGCCGGGCGCGCCGTCTACGTGGTCGGCGCCATCCTCGTCGCCGGCAACCTCGTCTTCGGCGCGCTCGGGATCAGCGACGGGTGGCCCTTCGCCTGCTACCCGAAGTTCCATCGCACGGTGGCCGCGCGCCTGCCCGTGATGGAGGTGGAGCTCGTGCACGGCGACGGGCGCACCGAGACGGTGCCGGTCGAGTGGATGAGCCCGGACGGGCTCTCCCAGCGCTGGTGGGCACTGTCCTGGAGCCTCCTCGGCTCGCACGAGCGCGCGCGCGCAGACACGCGACGCTTCGAAGCGTTCTTTCGCCGGGTGAGCGCGTCTGGGCCCCTCTCCGAGGCGAGCGAGGACGCGCGCGCCGTCCGCTTCTACAAGCTCTACGTCTCCACGGTGCCCGAGGAGGCGAACGATCCGCCGCTGTCGCGGGAGCTGCTCGCCGAGATCCCGCTCAGGTAGTGCCGACGGGGTCGGCCGCTTCGACGGCCATCTCGTCCTCGTTGCGGAGCGGCACGTCTTCGGCGGTGCTGGTGATCGGGATGCCCCGCTTTCGAAGCGGGCGCAGCACGTTGCGCTCGAGGCTCAGCTTGGCGAGCTTCAGGTAGGCGTCGGTGGAGAGCCAGCCGAGGGCGTGGATCGCGCTGTCCGGCCCCGAGGGCTGGTTGCGGATGTGCTCCCAGTTCGCCTTCACCCGCTCGATGGTGGCGTCCGCGGCCTGGGCCAGCACCTCTCGCGCGCGCGGCCCTTCCTCTTCGTCGAGGAGCGGCAGCGCCCAGTCGAGGTAGACCCAACCAAAAGACCCGTGCGCGGCTTCGTCCCGGACGATGCGCCCGAGCACCGCCTTCGACAGCGGATGAACCGCTGCTTTCCACGTTCCGCGGAGCATGGGGATCGACAGCGCCTCGCCCACGCAGAAGAAGCGGACCACGAGATCCGAGCAGCGGAGCACCGGGCTCTCGTCGATGGGCCGGACGATCATGTTGTCCGGATCCATGTAGACGGGCACGCCCCCGCCGAGCTCCATCGCCATGCGCGAGGTCAGCTCGACGTGCACCAGCTCGTCGAGGGGGAAGCGCGTGGCGAGGGCGGTGAGGTCCAGCGGCGCGCGCGCCTCGTAGAGCGCTTTGACGGTCAGCGCGCAGGCGGTGCCGGTGCGGTACTCCTGAAAGGCCGCGCGGGTCCACGACTTGCGCGCCGCGAAGACGAGGTTGTCGGGATACTCGGACGCGTCGAGGGTGCCCCAGGGCATGGCCTCGACCTCGGGCCGCTGGCGACGGTAGCGCCGCTCCATCGGCCCGCCCAGCATCTCCAGCTCGAAGAGCTCGGGCGTGGCCATCGATCAGCCGCCGTCGGCGCTGCCGTCGGTGCTGCCGTCCGCGCTTCCGTCACCGCTCGCGTCGGGGGTCGCGTCCACGCTGCTGTCGGGCGGCGGGAGTAGGTTCGCGACCGCGTCGAAAGGCATCCCAGTGTCGGTGGCGCCGGTGTCCGCGGCGTCCGCCGACGAGTCCATCGCGCCGGTGTCGGGCGGCGCGATCAGATTCGCGGTGGCGTCATCCCCACACCCGATGAAACTCGCGCCCGCGATCGCACCGCTGACGATGAGCAACTTCTTTCCCCTGAGACGTCTACGCTTGGCCATGGGGGGAGCGTATCATGCCCCGTCGGCGCTGGAATCGGGGGGTGGCAGAAGATTGGCGACCGGGGCGTCGATGGGCATCAACGTGTCGCTGGCAGCGTCGGTAGCGCCGTCCGTGGTGGCGTCCATCGAGCTGTCGCTGGGCGGGGCGTCGGTGGCGCTATCGGCGGCGCTGTCCGCCGGGGCGTCCACCGCCGAGTCGATCGGCGGGAGCAGGTTGGCCACTGGAGCATCCATCGGGCTCCCGTCGTCCCCACACCCGATCAGCGTCGCGCCGGCCAGGGTGCCGGCCACGATCAGGAGCCGCTTTCCGCGAAGCTTGCGTCGTTTCACCGCCATCCGCCGAGGGTATCACTTCAGTCGATGATGACCCAGCGGAGGCTCCCGCCCACCATCAGCCGATTGACGCTGGTGAGCGTCCCATCGGACTCGACGACGTAGCTCTGGAGGAATCCGTTGCCCTGGCCGGCGGCCACGACGAAGCGGCCGTCGGGACTGACGTCGAACTCCCGCGGCGTCGCTTCGGTGCTCACGGTGCCCAGCGGCGAGAGCATCCCGTCCGACTGGATCTCGAACATGGCGATCGAGTCGTGACCGCGATTGCTGCCGTAGACGAAGCGTCCATCGGGGGTGACGTGCACATCGGCGCAGGTGTTCATGTCGCCGTCGAAGCCAGCGGGGAGGGTGGTGAGGGTCTGGATGCGGGTGAGCGACCCGTCGGCCGCGACGGTGTGCGCGCTGACGCTGTCCGCGAACTCGTTGATCACGTAAGCGAAGGCGCCGTCGGGGGTGAAGGCGGCGTGGCGGGGGCCGGCGCCGGCCTCCGAGTCGAGGCTCCCCTGGCGCGCCAGCGTTCCGTCGGCGCCCACGTCGTACCACTCCACGACCTCACCATTGCGGTGAGGCACGTAGAGCATGCCGTTCGGGCCGAAGGTGGCCATGTGGGGCTCGTCGGGTGTCATCGCCGTATCGAGCTCGGGATGGGGGGGCGCGCCCGTCACGTCGCTCGTGCGCAAGAGATCGTCGCCGAAATACGCGCTGACCAGCACGCTCTCGTCGGCGTTTGGCTGCAGGTACACCGGGGTGCCCGTTCCCGAGGTGACGCCGGCCAGGCTGGGGCGGCCGTCGGTGTCGAGGTCGACGGTGGCGATGTCGCCGCCCACGCCGAGGTAGAGGCGCTGGGCCGAGCGCGCGTAGGTCATCGCCCCCGAGCCATTGGGCAGCGTCAGCTCGAAGTCGCTGACGGCGCTCATCGTTCCATCGGCGGCGAGGGTGACGACGGCGAGGCGGGACTGGCCCGTGCTCACATACATGAGTCGGTCGCGGGCCGGCGCGAGGGTGTCCGCGACGGCGCTGTCCGCGGAGCTGTCGCTGGTGGTGCCGGTATCGGTCACCGTACCCGTGTCCATCGTGGTTCCGGTGTCCATCACGGTGCCGGTGTCGACTCCCGTGTCCGCGGGCGCGGAGTCGTCGCCGCAGGCCGAGAGCGCGAGCAGCAGCGGAAGAGAGGCGGTCAGAGCCCATGTGCGGTGCATCGGACGATGGTAGCGTCCCCGCCATGAGCACCCCAGCCCTTCGCACCCCCGACGAGCGATTCGCCGATCTCGACGGCTTTTCCTACGCGCCGCACTACGTCGACGACCTCGAAGGGTACGAAGGCCTCCGGATGCACTGGATTCGACGAGGGGCCCGCCGACGCGGAGCACGTCTTCTTGTGCCTGCATGGCGAGCCGACGTGGGCGTACCTCTACCGCAAGATGATCCCGGTCTTCGTCGCGGCGGGTCATCGCGTGGTGGCGCCCGACTTCTTCGGCTTCGGCCGCTCCGACAAGCCCGTCGACGACGCCGTCTACACCTTCGGCTTCCATCGCGGCGCGTTGATGCGCTTCGTCACGCGCCTCGATCTGCGCGGCGTGACCCTCGTCTGTCAGGACTGGGGCGGGATCCTCGGGCTGACGTTGCCGATGGACATGCCGGGGCGCTTCGATCGGTTGATCGTGATGAACACCGCCATCGTCACCGGCGACATGCCGGTCTCGAAGGGCTTCCTCGAGTGGCGCGACTACGTCGCGAACACGCCAGGCTTCGACGTGGCGCGGCTCATGAAACGCTCGTGCGATGGCCTCACGGACGCCGAAGCCGCGGCCTACGCCGCGCCGTTCCCGGACGATCGCTACAAGGCGGGCGTGCGCACCTTTCCCGCGCTCGTGCCGATCACACCCGAGATGGAAGGCGCCGACGTGGGCAAGCGCGCCGGCGCGTTCTGGAGCGGCGAGTGGGACGGCAAGATCTTCATGGCCGTCGGCGAGAAGGACCCGGTGCTCGGCCCGCCGGTGATGAAGATGATGCAGATGATCCTGAAGGGTTGCCCCGAGCCGCTGGTGCTCCCCGAAGCGGGGCATTTCGTTCAGGAGCAGGGCGAGGTGGTCGCGCGCGCCGCGCTCGAGGCCTTCGGCTGATCAGTCCTCGGGGGGACGTACCTCGCGAGCGAGGGCTTGCGCGTCGAGGAAGCGGCGCAGCGGCTTCGACCAGATCAGCGCGCCGGCGAAGGCCAGATCGATCCCTCCGTTGCCGAGGAAGATGAGCTGCATCGCGACTTCACGGGCGATCGCCGCCCCGATGAAGGACAGTAGCGCGCCCACGAAGAGGAGCGCCGTGACGACGAAGCGCGCCCACGGCGCGCCGCGGTACACAGCGAAGAGAAAGATGGCGATCAGCGCCACGCGTCCGAAGCCGAGCGGATTGCCCGTGATCGAGAAGCGCACGAGCGCCGCTGCGAGGTTGATCGTGATGATCAGTCCCGCGCCGAGGGAGAAGATGCCGCGGCCCTGTGCGATGAGCGCCGCCCCATCGTCTGCTTCGCTTTCGCCCATCGGAACTTGTTAGAGTAGCGCGCCGTGCCCAAGCGACCGAAAGGTGTTCCGCAGGACGCGAGGCTACTCTTCCACATCACCGAGGCCGCCGCGTGGCGCGCCGCAGAAGCCGTCGGCGACTATCGCGTCCCGAGCCTCGACAGCGAGGGTTTCATCCACCTCTCTACCGCCGCCCAATGGCTTCGCGTCGCTCACACCTTCTAACCCCCTGACGCTCGACGCCGAGGGAGCCGCGCTCGTCCCCGAAGGCGTCGAAGGCACGAAAGGGCCGCCGGCCCCGTGATGTCGTATCGACGATAGGATGGAGCGGAGGGGTAATCATGAAGCGTTCGACGACTCTGATTCTCGTGCTGGTGGCGGCTCTGCTCGGGCTCGTGCTCGGTGGGTGTGGCGACTCCAGGACCCGAGGTCCTGGTTCTGATGCGAGCTCCATGGGGGCCGGCGTGCTCTTGGAGTCGGGTCCTCTCGATGGGGTCGCGACGGACCGCGGTGACACCTATCCATTCGAGATGAGGTACGGATTTCTCGCCCACGTCCAGGATGGGGACGTGGTCATGGGAACGACCCTCAGCGGTCTCTTCGGCGAGAACTACCTTCTGGTCGTGAGCTCTCTCGTCGTCTCGTGCGGAACGGACCTGGACGTGGGCATCAGCCCCGGTCTCGACAACGACGGGGCGACCCTGGGGATCACCCTGAACGGCGAAACCAACGCAAGCGACAACGTCATCTTCACCATTCAAGATGGGGTGTTCCAAGTCGGCGCCGATCGGTCGGGCGACGCGACAGCAGCCGTGTGCGATCCCATCGATCCGACGGCGGCTTCGCTGAGCTGCACATTGGATGTCGGCATCGGCGGCGCTTCGCTCATGGGCGATGTGACCGTGAGCGTTTGCCCCTGAGGGGAAGGCAGAACGTCCCCGCTGTCAGATCGTATCCAGGGATTCGAGCGGATCGGCGCTGGTGGAGATGATCCCTCCACCGTGCGGCACGCAGCGACCGTCGACGCAGATCGCTTCCTCCGGGACGTAGCGCTCGGAGGGGAGGGGACGGCACGGCGAGCAGCGCGGGTGGCCGCGACCGCGTCGTCGTCCGCATTGGGCACGGGCCTCTCGTAGCGCTCGATTCCACTCGCGGCGCGTCCACACCTGCGGGACGGAAGGGCAGGAACCGCAGACCTGGCACGGCAGTGGGCGGTCGACGAGGATGCACTCCGCGTCGCGCCGACACTCCGCGGCCGCCGCCGAGGGCGCGACCTCGGCGCACACGCTCACCGACCCGTCTTCCTCGCAGCTCGGACGGCAGCGCGGGCAGTCTCCGGGGCTGCGGCATCGCTGAGCACACGCATCGTCACCGCAGCACTCCCGGTCGGCGCACGCCGCCGCGCCGTCCTCTACGACGCACGCCAGCCCTTCGCAGCTCCCAGGATCGAAGCACACGGGCTCGGGCAGCGCCGGTGAGCTCTCGGGGGGCGCGTCGGCTTCTGGTGCGCCGTCGACGTCCTCGTTCGGGGCCGGCGCTCCCTCGTCATCGGCGCGCGTGTCCTGTGCGGGAGCGTCCCGTGGGGGAGCGGGCGCTGGCTCGCGACGAGCGGCGGGCGTCGCCGGTCCCGCCGTCTCCCGCTCCGTCGACGGCGCACCGCATCCGACCTGCGCGATCACGGCGGCAACACAGATCCGAAGCAGTGGAGAGGCGGGATGATGACGGGTCGGCATGGACATGCAGCGCTCTGCTCGGAATGAAAACACGAACGACGGAGCTCCGGCTTGCAAAAGTCCTTCGCCGTGCCCAACCCTCAACGGCAACTCGTGCGACGAAAGACGTAAGGCGCGTTCACGTCGCGGCCGCCGTCGTTGTTCACCGCGAGGAGCCGGTTGCCACGCACGGTGCCCGTGAAGTGATCGAGATTGTAGCCGAGGGGCAGGCCGCGGCAGAGCACCGTGCGCCGGGGCGGGCCCACGGCGTCGAAGCGCACCTGGTCGCCGTGCACGAACCCTTCGCCGAACATCTCCACGCGATGCTCGAACATGCCGGGCGTGCAGGCCGGCGGCGATTGGTCGTCCGCGTTGCCGTTCCATCCGTGCTGCACAACGCGTCCGCGGAGCTCGTCGCCGTCCCGCTCGATGTGCAGGGTGAAGGTGGTCCACCATCCCTCGCCGGAGCGGTACTTGCGCACGTGCCAGACGCCCTCGATCGGATCCTCGCATCCCGCGCCGCCATTGCCGCCGGCGCCGGCGCCGGTGCCGGCCCGCGGGCGGGCGATGAGCGAGTCGATGAAGGCGTCACCATCGACCGCACCGGCCTCAGACGCCGTCTCCGCGACTTCGGCTGGCTCCCCCTCCGGGGAGAGCTCGGTGGGTGCGGTCTCGGTGGCGTCGACCGTCGAGGGGCGCTCCGCCCGCGGGGGCGGCATCACCGGTGCGTCCAGCTCTTCGGCGAGGGGGTCGGCCTCCTGGACGTTGGCGAGATCACCTGCCGGCGCGCCGGGAGGTCCGAGCCCGGGCACGGTCACGTCCACGAGCAGCTCCGCGGTCGCCGAGCTCATGTCGGGGGCTGGGAGCCGAGCGCTCCCGACGAAGAACAGGAAGACGACGACGTGCAGGCCGGTGGACGCGAAGAGCGCGAGGAGGCCGACCACGCCTGGCGCGGGCCAGCGCCGCTTCCGCTCAGAAGCCTCGTCCTTCCTCTCCACCGACTTCCCTTCATACGGGCAGAACCCCGAAAAGCTCTCCCGTTGGGTGAAGATCGCGATAATTTCAGCCGATCCCGGGGGCCTCGTGTCCGGTCTGCTCGACGTATTCGGCGTAGCTGCCCTCGTAGCGATGCACGCCCTCGGGCGTGAGCTCGAGGACGCGCGTGCCGAGCCCGCGGAGGAACTCGCGGTCGTGGGAGACGAAGAGCATCGTCCCCTGAAAGTCGCGGAGCGCCTCCACCAGCATCTCCTTGGTCGCGAGATCCAGGTGGTTGGTGGGCTCGTCGAGGACGAGGAAGTTCGGCGGGTCGTAGAGCATGCGGGCGAGGACCAGGCGCGCCTTCTCGCCGCCGGACAGCACGCGGCAGGGCTTGTCGGCCTCGTCTCCGCTGAAGCCGAAGGCGCCCGCGAGGGTGCGGAGCTGACCGATGGAGGCGCGCGGGTGCTCATCGAGGAGGGACTCGAAGACGGTCTTCTGGGGATCGAGGACCTCCATCGCGTGCTGCGCGAAGTAGCCCATCTTCACGCTGGCCCCGACCACCACCTCACCCGTGTCCGGCTCGGTAGCGCCCGCGACCAGCTTGAGCAGCGTCGACTTGCCGGCGCCGTTGACGCCCATCACGCACCAGCGCTCGCGGCGCCGGATCAGGAAATCGAAGTCGTCGTAGATCACGTGGTCGCCGTAGGCCTTGTGCACGTGGTCGAGCTGGACGACGTCGTCACCCGAGCGCGGCGGCTCGCGGAACTCGAACTGGACCACCTTGCGCCGCTTGGGCGGCTCGATCTTGTCGATCTTGTCGAGCTTCTTCACTCGTGACTGCACCTGCGCCGCGTGGCTGGCGCGCGCCTTGAAGCGCGCGATGAAGGCCTTCTCCTTGGCGAGCATCGCCTGCTGGCGTGCGAACTGCGCCTCCTGCTGCGCGTCCGCGAGCGCGCGCTGCTGCTCGTAGAAGTCGTAGTCGCCGCTGTAGGTGGTGAGCTCGCCGCCGTCGATCTCCACGATCTTCGTGACCAGTCGGTTCAAGAAATCGCGGTCGTGGGAGGTGATGACCAACGCGCCCTCGAAGTCGCGCAGGAAGCCTTCGAGCCAGACGATCGACTCGATGTCGAGGTGGTTCGTCGGCTCGTCGAGCAGGAGCACGTCGGGCCGCATCAACAGGATGCGCGCCAGCGCGACGCGCATCTTCCAGCCGCCCGAGAGCTCGCCGACGTCGCGGTCGACCCGCGCTTCGGGGAAGGCGAGGCCGGCGAGGATCTCGCGCGCGCGGGCTTCGAGCCCGTAGCCATCGAGCTCGTCGAAGCGCGCCTGGACTTCGCCGAATCGTTCGATCGCCCTTTCGAGCTCGTCGGCGTGGGAAGGGTCGGCCATCCTGGCTTCGAGGGTGCGGAGCTCGGCCATGAGCTCGGCGACCTCGCCTGCGCCGGCGATGGTCTCGGCCACCACCGAACGCCCGCTCATCTCGCCCACGTTCTGGTCGAAGTAGCCGATCGTCAGGTTCTTCTCGCGGACGACGCGGCCCGCGTCGGGCTGCTCCTCGCCGACCATCATGCGGAAGATGGTGGACTTGCCGGCGCCGTTCGGGCCGACGAGGCCGACCTTCTCGCCCTTGAAGACGCTCATCGACGCCTCGAGGAAGAGGATCTGGGAGCCGTGTTGTTTGGAGACCGAGTCGAGCCGAATCATCGAGCGTAGGAGGCGCAGAGTAGCAGGAGCCGCTCGACCTCTGCGGGATCGCGAGTGAAGGGATCGTCCTCGCGACGCGAGCGCGCATAGTACCCGCCGGTCTCGCCCTCCACGCTCGCGTCGGCGGCGAGGAAGAGGGGCGTCGCCGCCCCCTGCTCTGGGGTGGAGGAGCCGCCGAAGCCGAGATCGCGCGCGAGCTTGCTGGGGACGTCGCCGGGGTGACAGGCGTTGATGGTGATCCCCTTCGTCGCGAGGCGCTCGGCGAGCCCCGCGGTGATCATGCGATCTGCCTGTTTGCTCTGCCGGTAGGCGCTGTCGTTGTCGTAGCGCCGCTCCACGAACTCGGGATCGTCGAGGTCGAGGCCGCCCGCCCAGTAGCTCGCCACGTTCACCACCCGCGCGGGCGCGGACGCCGCGAGCAGGTCCTCGAAGGCGAGGATCATCCGGTAGTAGCCGAGGACGTTCGTGGCCCATTGGCGCTCGACGCCCTCCTCGGTCTCTTCGCGACGCTTCGGGCACTCGGCGGCGTTGTTGACGAGGACGTGGAGGGGACCGTCGACGTGGGCGCGGAGGTCGGTCACGCCCGCCGCCGTGCTCACGTCTCCCTGGAGCGCGCGAACCTCGGCGCCCGGAACGGCTTCTTGGATGCGTTTGGTCGTCGCCGCTCCTTTGGCCTCGCTGCGGGCGGTGGTGATGACCGAAAACCCCCGCGCACAGAGCCCGCGCACGATGGCCTCCCCGATGGCGCCGGTTCCGCCCGTCACCAGGGCAATTCTCTGGCCCTCTCCCTGGCCAGCTCTTCCTTCACTCATGGCCGGCATCTTCCTCTAGATCCTCGGCGGATCCCACCCGTCGCACCCCCCATGACGATGCGACACCTGGTGGGGTGCGCCGTCGCGACGAGCCTCTTGTGGGGCGCGGCGCCGGCGCTGGTGGGGGCTCAGGCCGCCGAAGAGCAGTACTTCATGGACAACGCCTACCAGGCGATGCCGGCGCGGGCGCGGCGTCAGGCGACTGACGGCAACGCCACGGGGACGCTCGGTTCAGAGGAGATGCGCCAGGCGAACTCGGTCGCGTCTCAACTGGTGCGCCGGCGCTTGCGCTCGTCGCGGCCCCACGATCTCGAGCTCCTCGAAAACGCACGCCAGGCCGAGGTGATCGTCGTCCGCGGCACCTTCGATCGGGTCCAGGACGTTCTGACGGCGCTGGAGACGGACCACGTGGTGCTCCCGCCCCGCCTGGTGGCGCAGCTGCCGCTGATGAGCACCCAGACGGTGATGGTGAACTGCCCGGGGAACATGAGCCGGGCCGGCGTGGACAAGCTCCGGCGCTTCGTGGAGACGGGGGGCTTCCTGGTGACCACCGACTGGGCCTTGCGCCTCGCGACGCGCGCCTTCCCCGAGACGATCCGCCGCGGCGGGCGCGACACCGGCAACGACGTCGTCACCGTCGAGGTGCTCGACCAGGACCATCCCTTCATGGACAACGTGCAGGGGACCAGCGACGAGCTCCGCTGGTGGCTCGAGTCTTCGAGCTATCCGATCCGCGTGCTCGACCCGCGCCGCGTGGAGGTGCTGCTGACCAGCGACGAGATGCGGCGTCGCTACGGTCAGGCGGCCATCGCCGTGACCTTCGTGGAAGGGGAGGGCCGGGTGCTGCACACCACCAGTCACTTCTACCTACAGCAGTCGCGCCTCGCCTCGGCGCGCGACCGCGCGCGGGGCAGCGCCTTCGCGCGCGACCTCGGCCTGAGCGACGACGACGTGGAAGAGCTTCGGGGTCGCGGTCTCGACGATGTGCGCGTGGGCCACGTCGCGGGTGCGTTCGCGATGCAACAGCTGATCTCGAACGTGATCATCACCAAGCGGCGCGAGAACGACGTGCTGCTCAGCCACTTTCAGCTGCGCGCCGAGGGCGAGGGCGAGCTGCGCGCATCCCTGGAGGAAAGCGCCGAGAGCCTCGGCACCATCAAGGGCGGGTTCCTGCTGCGCGAGCTCGAGACGCGCGGCGACATGGTCCGGGTGCGCGACCTCTTCGGGCGCGAAGGCTGGCTCCCGGAGTCGCTGATCCGGCGCCCCGAGCCACCGCCCGGGCCGGAAACGACGACCCCCGAGGCCGAACACGTCCCTGACGCCGAGGCGGCGGCGGTCGTGCCGGCGACACCGACGCATGCGGAACGGAGCAGCGGCTGCGACACCTCTACTCTCGCTGCGGAGCCCGTGGGGGCGTTGCCTCGCGGCGCATTGCTCCTAGCCGTGCTCTTGGTGCTTCGACGCCGAGGGCGTTGACCCTTTGCCGAAACGAAAGCCACGCCCCCGTGCGTAGCGAAAACCCACGGCTTTCAGGGCTGAGCGACCGCTCCGAGGCTCCGGTTGCGTGCACGACTCAAACGCTATTCACGGGCGAAAAACAATTGGAGAAGATTGGTATCAAGCACGCCAATGTCCGAGGTCTGCACAGCGGTCGGCGTTGGTGTTCCGCTCAAAAACCCCTAGTGATAGCCCCTTTGTGGAGTGGCTGTGGATAGCTGTGGATAGTTCAGGGGTGCCGCTGTGGATAAAAAAAGAGCATTGAGGCGCATTTTCTTGTTGCAGAGAGTTGGCGGTTCCGGCATAAAGACTCTCGGAAGGTCGCGGTACGTGAGTTCGCGAGATTCCACGGTCGCAGAAGCTGTCGAGATGCTGCGGGCGGTTCAGAGGGGTAGCGAGGCTCTCGCGCTCTGATGGGTCGGTCGAGTCTTCCGAGGTCGTGATGCCCGTCGAAGGTGGGCGGCTCTGGGAGGCACAAGAGGCATCGCCGTCTCGTGGGTGGCAACAGTCACGGGAAGGACGATTCGGGAGTGACGCGGGCGGGCTCTGAAAAGGGGCTCGGACGCACCCGAGGGTCGATGGTGGAAGGCATCCGGTCCGCAGCCTAGATGCGCCCTTCGCGGGGCGCGTTGCAAAGCGGGGCCTTGGCCTTTTCGATGGTACGAGGGACCTTCTCGGCCCTCGGGATTCGGGGAGGCGACACGGATGCTCGGGAAAGTCGGCGAGCGGGGCTAGGTGCTGGCGGAGGCTGGCGCTCCTCGCGAGGCGACACTCGGCTGGCGGTTTCGGGCTCGTCCCGGAGCACGTCACCCAACGTCCGAAACACCGGACACGGGGATCGGAATCGCGGATTTGTCCGCGGGTCGTGTCTTTGAAAAGCTGCACAAGCCGACAGGCGATGCCTGGCGGGGGAGCGAGAGCGGCGAGAGTCGCGAACGTGAAACCGTCTAGCGGAGGGTCCGAAGGATCCAAGGTGAAGAGCATCGGGTCATCGAGAGGCGTCGAGAGGCGTCGCTTCGAAAGCACCTCTTCGGAGGTCTTGTCGGTGGAGGCGTCCCGGTCCGGGAACAAGCCGTCGCCCTCACGGGGAGGCGGTAGAAGCGGGCTAGGTCGAAGCGAAGGAGAAGGTCCCGAAAGGGCGCCCGATCCGAGGCGGAGACGACGGGGCGTCAGAGGTTCGGCCGGAAACGGGCGGGAAAACGGAGTCGAAAAGGCTTCACCGCTACGACCGGTCCGCCGAAGCCGAGCGTTCCGCCGTGAACGGTACGCTCGACCGGAGAGCAGAGGGATTTCGGTCCCCGAGCGAAACGGTAGCTGCACGAGACGTGGATGAGCGTCGTTGAAAACTGAAGAATGTGGGCTGCAAACGTCGCCACGACGTGCCCCTTGCACATCCTCCGGGCGGCTCGAAAGGGTCGTGTGGTCGGGATGCGCTAGCAGCGAAGAGAGCTCGCGAAACGTTCGACGCGGTCGCGGGTGAGTCTTCGATGTGAAACGGGTGCGGGAGCTCCGATGTTTCTCCAGGCCAGGAGAAAGTCGAAGCTGCACTTCGAGCTACGCTCGAAGGACCGATGGACGACGGAAGGCGTTTCGGCGCGGCGACGCGCTCGCCCCTTAAACAAGGGCGGGTGACGACCGTGTCTGGCGAAGCAGGTCCGACGGCCGACGCACCCTTCGGGGATGCGGGGTGAACGGAGATCGGGTGCGGGCGCGAGAAGCTCGTACACGGCACCTGCGGAGCGACATGAAACGTCAGAGATCGGGCCGTGATGGACAAGGCTACCTCGAGGTGCAACGGGACTGAGAAGTCACCGTGGCGCAGAGCAACGGAGGGGGGCCACAGACCGCGAAGAGTTTATTTTCGAATGCGCTCCTCTCGTGGGGTCATCACTGGAGACGATCGAAGCGGGTGACGGCGAATAGCCCCATCCCCCGCGCACGCCACCAGCGCGAACTGGTCAAACAGGGAGGAAGCTTCGAGAGGAGCTCCAACCGACGGCGGCAAGAAGCGGTGAGCCCACATGATGACGGTCACCGTGGGTGCGACGTAACTCGCATCCACATGGTGCGCGGGCCGCGAAAAACGGTCCCAGTCGTTCGAAAGACGACATGCACCAACGACGACTTTCCAAGAGGGGCGATCCGAAAGGGTCGCCCCTCTGCTTTTCCGTCGGGCGTTTTCTTTCTACGCGTCGCGCGAATGCAGGACGACTTTGTTGCGCCCGCTCGCTTTCGCTTCGTAGAGCGCCTCGTCCGCCCGCCCGAGGGCCTCGACGATCACCTCTCGAGGGTTGCGCCAGCCGGTCCCGTCGTCGGAGATCATGGTGGCTGCCGCGGCGCCCACGCTGGCCGTGACCGGAGCGCATCGCTCTTCGATGGCTTTGCGCACGTGCTCGCCCACCACCGCCGCGCCACCGGCGTCGGTTTGCGGCAGCACCACCACGAACTCTTCGCCGCCGTAACGCGCGACCACGTCGGCGTCGCGCGTCGCGGAGGTGATGGCGGAAGCGACCGCCTTCAAGACCCGATCACCTTCGAGGTGTCCCAGGCTGTCGTTGACCTTCTTGAAATGGTCGACGTCCACGATGAGCGCTGCCAGCGATCGCGAGGTCCCCCGCGTCTGGGTGTGAAAGATCCGCTCCATCGACGTGAAGAGGAAACGCCGGCTGAAGAGGCCGGTCAGCTCGTCGCGCATCGCCATCTCCGACAGGCGGCGCGTCTGCCTCGCGATGGTCACCTGGGTCGAAACCCGCGCATTGAGGATCGGCACCGCATAGGGCTTCGGGATGTAGTCGTTGGCTCCGACCGTCAGGCCTTCGACCACGGACTCCTCGTCCGTGCGCGTGGCCGTCAGGAAGAGGACCGGGATGTCGCGGGTCTTGGGGTCCGCTTTGAGCGCCCGGCAGGTCTCGATCCCGTCCATCACCGGCATCTGGATGTCGAGGAGGATCACCTCGGGCCGCCAGGACTTCCCGATCTCGAGACATTCCTTTCCGCTGGCACAGGTGCGGACTTCGTAGCCGACCTCTTCGAGATCCTGGGCGACGAGCTCGCGGTTCGCCTCGACATCGTCGACTACGAGGATCTTGGCGGGGGCATCGTCAGGAGGTCGGGTGCTGCCGGAGGCCATCACTGACTCAAGAGAGTACCGATTTCTCGTAACAGGAGGTCATCGTCGATGGGCTTGGTGACGTAGCCGTCGCAGCCACACGCCAGAGCCCGCTCGATTTCCGACTGCACGGCGTGCGCGGTGAGCGCCAGGATCTTCAGGTCCTTGTGAACCGGATTGCCCCGGAGGCGTGTGGTCGCTTCCCAGCCGTCCATCACCGGCATCGAGAGGTCCATCAGGACGAGGTCGGGGCGGAACTCCGCCGCCACGTCCAGCGCCTCCTGTCCATTCGTCGCCGTCTGGACTTCGTAGTCGTCCTCGAGGAGCTGGGTTGCCAGCTCGAGGTTCAGGTCGTTGTCGTCGACGATGAGGATCTTGTGCGTCATTTCGTCGCCTCCGGTTGGCTTTCGCGACGAACCACCTCGTGAACCTTGTTGACGACGGAGGTGGCGCCCGCTTCGTCCCCCTTCTGGACCACGTTGAGGATGCCGCCGTTGAGCCGCTCGATCTCCTCCTTGCTGAGGTCTTTCGCCGTGTAGACGATGACCGGCACGTTCTCGCCTCCCTTCAAGCCCCGTAGACGCGTCAGGACCTCGAACCCATCGTGGTGTGGGAGCATGATGTCGAGGATCACTGCGCTCGGCATCCGGTCATCGAGGGCTGCGAAGGCCTTGCGCCCGTCGCTCGCCACTCGGGCCTCGATCGAGAGCTCCGATAGGCTCTCCATCAACATGGACGCCGTCGGCGAGTCGTCTTCGACGACAAGCACGTCGCGGCGCGCTTCGAGACCGATCTCGTCGAAGATCCGCACGAAGTCTTCCTGCGACACCGGCTTGGTGAGCCATGCGCGGATCCCGATTCTCGTAAGCACGGGGGGTTTCGCCGAGCATGGAGGTGATGATGACCGGCGTCGAGGACAGCTCTGGAGAGCGCCGCAGACGCCGAAGCACACCCCACCCATCGAGATTGGGCATGACGATGTCGAGGAGGATGACGTCGGGTCTGATCTCGGCGGCCTTGGCCAGACCGGTTTCGCCGTCCAGAGCCGCGTGCACCCGATACCCGGCATCGACCAGCTCGGACTTCATCACCTCGATGACGGCCTCGTTGTCGTCGATGATGAGGACGAGCGGCCCTTCTCCCTCGGGCGGGAAATCGCTCACCGGCGTCGTCGTTTCGGATTCACGGACGATGTGCGCTGCCGGCAGGGAGACGGTGAAGGTCGAGCCCTCTCCCAGCTCGCTCTCCAGTGCGACCTCTCCACCCAGGAGGTTCGTGATCCGCTGAACCAGGTGAAGGCCCAGCCCCACGCCCCCTTGCGCCCGCGTAGCACCGCCGTCGACCTGACGGAAGGCATCGAAGATGCTCTCCTGATCCTCCTTGGAGATGCCGATGCCTTCGTCGTCGACGACGAAGAGGACCTGATCGCGCGCTTCGGAAGGCCGCACGAGCACCCGCAGGGTGATGGTGCCCTTGTCGGAGTACTTGATGCTGTTGTTCACCAGGTTGTCGAGCACCTGGCGGAGGCGGACCGGGTCGGTGCGCATCATCACGTTGCGGTTCGGGAGCTCCGAGTGAAGCTCGAGTCCCTTGTCCTGGGCGGCGGGCTTCAGCTTCGTGATGACGTCACGGGCGAGCGCGACCACGTCGGCTTCGTCCTCGCGCACCGTGACCATCCCGGCCTCGATGCGCTCGATGTCGAGGATGTCGTTCACCAGCTCGAGGAGGTGCTGGCCACTCTCGTGAACCAACCGCAGGTTGCGCGCCTGGCGCTCCGGGATGTCGTCACCGATCTTGCGGATCAGGATCCGCGAGAAACCGATGATCGAGTTCAGCGGCGTGCGCAGCTCGTGCGACATGTTGGCCAGGAACTGAGACTTGAGCTTGCTGGCGCGCGAGAGCTCGTCGTTCGCTCGTTCCAGCCGTTGGTTGGTCTGCTCGAGGTTCGCCAGCACCCGTTCGACCGTGTCCTGTCGCTTGCCGGCGAACCAGGCGAACAGACCCAGGAAGAAGGGCGCGGTGTCGATGATCCAGAGCAGAGGCGTCGATTGCGCCGCGACGAGCGTCGCGCCGCTGACGCCATCGGCCGCCGCTTGGATGAAGGTGGCGATGACGGGAAAAGTCAGGCCGAAGAGGGCGCCGTAGTAGGCGTATTGTCGAGCGTTGTGGGGTTCTTCGGTCATGGGGTCAGCGCCCCCCCCAGGAGTCACGGCCCGCGAGACTACCCCAAAAGAGGTGCCTCGCCGATCGGGGCCATGATGTCCGTACCGCGCTTTGCTGGCAACCTCGAAGAGGCTAGCGCACATTCGAGGTTTCCCGACGCCGCGAGGCGGCCGACGAACGAGCGAGAACCCTTCTACGTCATTGGACCAGGCACTAGGGGTTCCACAGAACGCAAGCGTCGCGGTCGGGGCCTTCGCCCGTGGTCGGCGACACGTCGAGGGCGAGGTAGGGCTCGCTCGTGAGGTCCCATGGAGGCCAGTCGATCGGGGCGTCCGCGCCATTGGGATCGCCGGTCTTCGCGTAGCGCGTCCAGTAGCCGCTCATGGTTTCGAAGAGCGTCAGGTCGTCTCCACTGTGGGCGGTGAGACCGAGCTGGGCCGGGTGACCGAAGACGTACTGAATCTCGGCCGAGTGGAACGCCCCGAGCTCGCGGGTGGCGCCCAGCTGGAAGGGCGCGTCCGGAAACTCGAAGTGGTACACCCGCGTCTCGACGCGGTCCGCGAGCAAGCGCGCCGCGCGGTGGCTGGGGCAGGCGATGGCGGCGTCGCCGGTCGCGGCAGCGAGGGCCGCTCCGGGGTCGGGGTAGTCCGACAGTGGGTACTGCGCCTCGATGTCGGCTGCCGCTACACCGGTCCGCGACGCGAGCCCGGCGATCTGCGCCGAGTAGGCCGCCTCGTCGACGACCAGGCCGGCCTGCTCCGCCAACATCACGAAGAGCGTGCCCTCGTTCGCGTTCCAGCCGATGACGGTCGGCACGTCGGCGATCGCGTCTGCCGCCACCAATGCGTCGAACTGATCGGGGATCACCGTGCCGTCGACGTTGGGCCACCAGCTGCCGGCGGCTGTCAGCGCGCTCATCCCGGTCGGCGCGATGTCCGCGTCGATGATCTCGTCGCGGGTCTTCGTCCGCATGCAAGCGAGAGGATCGGCCTCCGTGTCGCAGCCGAGCGCCGCGACCAGCGGATCGCTGATGGCGCGCATCTCCTCGATCGTCGGCAGGGCCTGGGCACAGAAGCCGCTCTCGCTGATGGCGCGGGCGAAGAGACCGCGGCTGTCGGGGCTCATCAGATGCAGGCACACGCTCTGCCCGCCGGCCGACTCGCCGAAGACGGTGACGTTGTCGGGGTCGCCGCCGAAGGACGCGATGTGCGACTGCACCCACTCGAGGGCCAGGCGCTGGTCCTGGATGCCGAAGTTCCCGGTGACCTCGTCACCGTGGACGAAGAAGCCGAAAGCGCCGAGGCGGTAGTTCATGCTCACCACCACCACTCCGTGGTTCTTGGCGAGGAGGTCGCCGCGGGTACCGAGGTCGGTCTGGAGGCCTTCGCCGAAGATGTACGCGCCTCCGTGGATCCACACCATCACCGGCGCGTTCTCGGGCATCGGGTCCGGGGTGTGGACGTTGACGTAGAGGCAATCCTCGGCGCCGCTGTTGAGACCGAAAGCCGCCTGGGGGCACGAGCTCGGTCGCTGTGACACCACGGGCTCGGTCCAGGGGGCGTGCGCGACGGGTGGCGCCCAGCGGGAATCGCCCACTGGGGGCTCGGCGTAGGGGATGCCGAGGAACTGGAGGTAGCCGAGACCCTGTTCGCCCTGCACTGGGCCCGAGGGCGTCTCCACCACGGGCGGTGGCGGTGCTTCGCCATCGGCGTCGCCAGCCGCGTCGGCAGCGCCGTCGTCCACGCCGGAATCGCCTGGTGGAGCGGCGTCGTCGCCGCACGCACAGAAGAGGGACAGAGCCAGAAGAGCACCGAGGCGAGGCGCGCGAGACATGCTGAGGGCTAATTAGCAGTTGGGGAGCGGAAGGCGAGGACCCTCGGCGTACGTCCCTTGCACACCTTAATCAGGATTGACTCGGCACCGTTCTCCGCTAAACAGCGCAGCTCAGACGCGCGGGTAAACAGGGACCGCGCGCGGAGGGGACTGACCGATGAAGTACGCTTACATTCCTGTCCTTTGCATCCTCGTGCTCGCATGCGGCGAGCGGGATCGTGGACCGGATACGACGATGATGACCGCCGACACCGGCACCACCACCGTGCCGGACGGAGGCGTGGCCGAGCCCGACGCGATGGCCGAGCCCGACACCGCGGCGCCGTCCGTGCGCGACATGATCCCTCCGTCGACCGCGGAGATCTGCGATCGGGTCGGACCGGGTTACATCGAAGCGTGTGACGTCGAGCGCGAGTTCATCACGATCCCCGCCGATACGCCCCGTCCCGACTACATGGATCTCTTCCCCGGCATCCCGGATCCCTTCAACATGAATGGCTGGGAGTGGTGGCAGAAGTGGCCCGGTGGTCTGAACCCGACCTACGAGTCGGACGAGGCCTCCGACATGGGCATGCGCTGCTCGGTCGCGAGCGCGCTTCGCTACGCCGCCATCATGGAGGACCCGCCCGCCAACGTGCGACGCCTCCTCGCCGAGACCACCTGGGAAGGTCGCTTCTTCAACTGGAACGACGACTATTCGAACCTGCACTCCGAGGGCGAGGCCGACGGAGCGGTTCTGTGGGCCTGGGAGTGGTACCTGATCAAGTGGATCAGCCAGACCGACGCCGACGGCAACTGCTACCTGCCGACGCAGTCGATGCTCGAGGACGCCGCGGACAACTGCCTCGGTGTCGCCGCCATCAACGATGGCGTGATCCAGGGCTGCACCAACTGAGCTTCGCTCGGACTTTGGGGGAGCGGCGCGCCGGCGTCGCTCCGCCGGATGCGCTCCTGCCCGCCGCCTGTGGTACAAAAGGAGGGTGCGGGGGATCTGGGCATGGGGGCTCGCGGTGTCACTGCTGGCCGTCGTTGGGTGTTCGGGTGAGGCGCCGGTAGAGCTCTCCATCACCCGCAACCAGCGGCCGGAGCCCGGCTGCACCTTGAGCCAGGTAGGCGCCTCTGCGACGATCGAGAGCGGCGTCTTCGACCTGGCTCTGGGCGATCGCTCGACCTACGTCCTGACGCCGGTCGTGGAGAATCCAGGCCCTGAGGACATCGTCGTGACCCGCTCCCGGGTCGACGTGGTGTGGAACACCGACGAAGGGGCGATGCCGCTTCGCTTCACCTGCACCACGGGCGGGTGCGACGAGTGGGACCTCGAAACCTGCGCTGACGAGACCGAATCCGACCTGCCCCGTCGTGCCCGCTGGCAGCACCGCCTCCTTCGACGTGCCCGCGCTCCCGCGGGCGGTGACGGGCTACTTCCAGTCCATGATGGACCAGGCCGTCAGCATCGGACGGAGGCCGCCCGAGTTCTTTCTGACCACCACGGTGCAGCTCATCGGCGATGCCGGCGGTCGCGAGATCATCGGCCCGGAGTACAGGTACGACATCCAGCTCTGCCTCGGCTGTCTGGTCGAGTTCCCCGCCGGGACCGACGACCCGGCGCTCCCAGGCCCCGACTGCTGCGGCGGGGGGACGGCGACACCCAGCTGTTACAGCGGCCAGGACGAGGCCATCGACTGTCGCCTCTGCATCACCACGCTCCCCGAGATCTGCAACATGGGTAGGACGACGTGTCGGTTCTGAGGCCGGCAGCGCTCGTCCTCGTGCCTCTGTTGGTGCTCTCGGCGTGCGGCTCCAAGAGCCAGCTCGAGGTGGGCAGGCGCTGGCGCGGGGGCATGGACGCCTCCCTCGGGGATTCGGCGCCCGGGGATGCGACGAGCGACACCAGCGACGCGGGCCCCTGCGTCCCGACCGGCTTCGAGGTGTGCACCGACGAGATCGACAACGACTGTGACGGTCTCTTCGACTGCTCGGACGTCGACGACTGCGCGGGTGAGCGCGAGTGCGACTTCGGCGGTTGCACCATGGAGCGCTGTGACAACGGTCGCGACGACGATTGCGACTGCCGCGTCGACTGCTTCGACGAGGATTGCGCCTCGCGCCCCATCTGTGCCCTCGCGCCGGAGATGTGCGGCAACTGCGAAGACGACGATGGAGACGGTCTCTTCGATTGTCGCGACGAGGACTGCGCGGGCGATCCGTCGTGCCGCGATTGCGCCGCCACCGAGAACTGCGGCGCTCCGAACGACGCCGACTGCGACTGCCTCTTCCAGTGCGCGGACCCGGACTGCGCCGGCGCACCGGCCTGCGGCACCTGCACGCCGAGCCCCGAGGTCTGCGACGACATGGTCGACAACGACTGCGATCTCGCCGTCGACTGTGACGACATGGAGTGCGCCGCGGCCGACGTCTGCCGACCCATGGAGATCTGCGACAACGGCATCGACGACGACTTCGACTGCCGGCGCGATTGCGCAGACAGTGACTGCGCGGACGACCGCAGCTGTGCGTCGGGGCGACCGCGGAGCGAGCTCTGCGACAACGGACGCGACGACGACCGTGACGGAGACATCGACTGCGAAGATCGGGATTGCAGCTGCTTTCTGTTGTGCTGTGCCGAGGATCGGCCACTCCGCGAGACGGACTGCGGTAACCGGATCGATGACGACTGCGATTGTCAGGCCGACTGCGCCGACTTCGATTGTCGCGCGGCCGAGGAGTGCATTCGGGAGATCTGCGACAACGGTCGGGACGACGACGGCGACATCTTCGTCGACTGCAACGATCCCGATTGCCTCTGGTTCCCCGACTGCCCTCGGCCCATTCGCGAGGACTGCGGGAACCTGGTGGACGACGACGACGACGGGTGGGTGGACTGCCTCGACATCGACTGCCTCGACTCACCGCTCTGCGGGGAGTGCTCCTTCGAGCTCTGCGACGACGGGCTGGACAACGATTGCGACGGGACCGTGGACTGCCGCGACGCCGATTGCCGAGACTTCGAGACCTGTGGCGAGTGCTTCCGCGAGGACTGCGACGACCTCGAGGACAACGATTGCGACGGCCTCGTGGATTGCGCCGATCCCGATTGCGTCCCCTCCTGCTAGCATCGGGCCCTCTCGAAGGGGGGACATCGATGAAGCGAGCACTGACCTTTCTGCTCACCTTCGGCGCGACGCTGATGGCCAGCGCGACCGCTGCGGCGTTCTGCGGTTTCTACGTCGCGGGGGCGGAGACCGATCTCTTCGCCGACGCGACGATGGTTGTGATGATGCGCGAGGGGAACACCACGGTGCTCTCCATGCAGAACGACTATCGCGGGCCGGTGGAGGACTTCGCGATGGTGGTGCCGGTGCCGGTGATCCTCTCCGAGGACAACGTGAAGACGCTCGAGAAGGAGGTCTTCGATCGCGTCGACCGGCTGGCCGCGCCGCGGCTGGTCGAGTACTGGGAGCAGGACCCGTGCATGGCGGGAGCAACGGGGGAGGGGACCATCGGTCTCGGCAACATCGGCACCATCGGCCATGGCGGCGGGAGCGGCTCGGGTTACGGCCGTGGCCTCAGAGTGCGGGTCGAGGCGGAGTTTGCGGTGGGCGAGTATCGAGATCGTCATCCTCAGCGCCGAGGACTCCGGTGATCTCGAGACCTGGCTGCGCCAGCACGACTACCACATCCCCGACGGCGCGGATGAAGCGCTCTCTCCCTACGTGCAGGGGGGGATGAAGTTCTTCGTCGCCAAGGTGGACGTCGAGAAGGTCACCTTCGAGGACGGCCGCGCGCTCCTTTCGCCCCTCCGTGTCCACTATCAGACGCCCGACTTCACGCTGCCCATTCGGCTCGGGATGCTCAACTCCGCGGGGACGCAGGACTTGATCGTCCACGTCCTCGCCCGGAACACGCGCTACGAAGCGGCGAGCTACGACAACACATTCGTTCCGACGAACCTCGAGGTGAACGACGCGGTGCGCGAGGACTTCGGCGCCTTCTACGCAGCGCTCTTCGACGAGGTCATCGAGGCGCACCCGCGCGCCGTGGTGACGGAGTATGCGTGGCAGGCCACCAACTGCGACCCGTGTCCGGGCCCGGTGCTCTCGGAGGCAGACCTCATGACCCTCGGCGCCGACGTCGCGACGGCCGCGGAGGGAGACGAAGCGGATTCCGAGCCTGCCGCGACGTCGATGCTCTGGTCGACCCGGGTGCGACTCGGTTCGGCCGATGCCGGCGCCGGTCTGCCCGGCGAAGTGATCCAGCGTATCGCGCGACGCCACGCGAACCAGCTGAGATTCTGCCACCAGTCGCGCCTCGCGGGCCGGCCGGCGAACGAGGCGGAGGTCGAGGCGACGATTGAGCTGACCATCGACTCCTCGGGCGCGACGACCGACGTGCGAGCGACTGCGCCGGGACACGACGGTCTCAGGGACTGCATGACCGCCGCGGTACGAAGGTGGCGCTTTCCGGCGCCCCAGGGCGCAGAGACGGTTCATGCCTCCATGCCGGTGCACTTCGACGCAGCGCCGAGCAACCGCGGGATGTACGGGGGCGGGCTGGGCTATTACGGGCAGACGAATCCGATGCAGCAGTTCGTCCTGACGCGTCTCCACTATCGCTACGGCAAAGGCGATTCTGGGAGAGGATCTGGTGCTCCGGCCGGCTCCTGCGGTGGAAGGGGGCCGTGGCGTCGGCCCGGCGAACGAGCTCCCCACCGGCGCCACCGAAGCACCTGCGAACAACTTCCAGGGTCGCTACATCATCCGCCACCCCTGGGAGGGAGCCGTCGAGTGTGAGAGTCCCCAGCGCGGCATCTGGGGTGGACCGCCGCCCGAGCTCGCCGACCGTCGCGAGGCGGTGTCGGCCCCGAAGCTCGGCACGCAAGCGCGCGGGCAGATCCAGCTCGCTTCGGTCCTGATGAACCCCTTGCCCGAGCTCGGTCTGTCTCAGGTGACGGGGGCCACCGATGAGGCGGAGGCCCAGGAGCCCGAAGCCGAGGGCCCGCCCGCCCCCGCGGCTGCCGAACAGGACGACGGATGCGGCGGCTGCAGCGCTGCCTCCGCGCCCGCAAACCTCTCCCTGGCGCTCCTGCTCTTCGCGCTCTGCTTCGGGTCGCTGCGAAGGAGGCGCTGAGTTAGCCTCCGCTGGCCATGCCAGCGTCTGGACCCAGCCCCACACCCACCCTTCAGAGCTTCCTCGACGCCGCCGACGGCTCGACCGTCGACAAGGCGGTCTTGCTCGCCCGCCACCTGCAGACCCGCGCCGCCGCGCTCCAGACGCCGCGAGGAGAAGCGCCAGCAGGCGGAGCTCGAGCGCATGCTCCAGAGCGCGAGCGACAAGCGCGACGCTCACCCAGATGACCGACCAGGCGTTCCGCGCCAAGACCCCGCAGCGCGTCGGCCGACCAGCTCACGCACATCCTCGACGTCCAGGGCGTGCCGCGCTTCTTCAGCGCGCATGGACCGCACGCTGCTCAAGGGCTTTCAGTCCTTCGGCGGCTACCTGCCCGGGCGTCGTCGGTCCCGCTGGTGAAGGACAAGATGCGCGAGGAGACGGCGAACGTCATTCTGCCCGGCGAGATCGATCTGCTTGAGGAAGCACCTCGAAGCGCGCCGCGAGCAGGGCGTGCGCATGAACGTGAACTTCCTCGGCGAGGCGTTGCTCGGCGAAGACGACGCGCGGGGACGTCTCGAATCCTACCTGGCGGCGCTCCAGGAGCCGGACGATCGAGGTGATCAGCGTCAAGGCCACCACCATCTATTCGCAGATCACGCCCATCTCGCGGCGTCATGCCCGTGAGGGTGCTCTGCGACCGGATGGAGCTGCTCTACCGGGCCGCGGAGAAGGCGCGCTATCGGCGCAACGACGGAAGCGAGTCCTCGAAGTTCGTCTACCTGGACATGGAGGAGTACCGCGATCTCGAGATCACGGTGGACGCCTTCATCCAGACCCTGCGGCGTCCCGGCCTCGAAAAGGTCAAAGCGGGGATCGCCCTTCAGGCCTACATCCCCGACTCCTTCGCGGCGCAGAAGCGGATCAACGCCTTTGCGCGTGAGCGGGTGGACGGGGGCGGCTCTCCGCTGACCATCCGCCTGGTGAAGGGCGCGAACATGGAGGCGGAGCGGGTCGAGGCTTCGATTCACGGTTGGCCGCAGGCGCCCTTTTCGAGCAAGGCCGACACCGACGCCAACTACAAGCGGATGCTGCACGAGGCGCTCAGGCCCGAGAACGTGCCCGCGGTGCGCATCGGCGTGGCGACCCACAACCTCTTCGAAGCGGCGTATGCCCTGGTGCTCGGCGCCGAGCGCGGCGCCATCGCCTCGATGCAATTCGAGATGCTGGAGGGGATGGCCAACCACCAGCGGCGCGCGCTCTCCGAGCTCGCCGAGGACATCCTGCTCTACGCGCCCGCCACCAAGCAGGAGGAGTTCATCAACGCAGTCGGTTACCTGATCCGCCGAATGGACGAGAACACGGGGCCCGACAACTTCCTGCGCCACGCATTCAAGCTGGAGGTGGGGAGCGACGACTGGAACGACCTCGAGCGCGGCTTCGTCGAGAGCTTCGAGCGCATCGAGTCGCTGCCCGAGTCGCCCCGCCGCACCCAGGATCGAAACGCGCCGCTGGGCGCCGCGCCGGGGCCCGTCGCGCTCGAACACTTCGACAACGAGCCCGACACCGATTTCTCTCTGCCGCAGAACCTCACCTGGGCCGAGGGCGTCGTCGAAACGTGGAAGGCCCGAACCGGCGACGACGCGGTCGACATCCCGCTGGTCGTGGCCGGTGAGGAGCTGCGCGACGGGCGCGACGAACGCAGCTGCAAGGACCCCTCGCGTCCGGGTGTCGTCGTCGGTCGCTACCGTCAGGCCAATGACGACGACATCGACCGCGCGCTCGCGTGCGCGCGGAAGGACCCGAGCGGCTGGCGGGCCATGAGCCACGAGGAGCGCGGGGCGCTCCTGGCGCGCGCGGCCCACGAGCTGCGGCGGGCCCGAGGCGACCTCATGGGCGCGGCGATGGCGAACGGCGGCAAGCTGTTGACCGAATCCGACCCCGAGGTGTCCGAGGCGATCGACTTCGTAGTGTTCTACGCCGCGTCGGCGCGGGCGCTGGCCTCGCTCAACACCGTGGAGTCCGAGCCCATCGGGGTGGTGGTGGTGGTCCCGCCGTGGAACTTCCCCATCGCCATCCCCTGCGGCGGGGTGAGCGCGTCCCTCGCGGCCGGCAACACGGTGATCCTCAAGCCCGCCTCCAACACGGTGCTTGTCGCGTGGGAGCTCTGTCAGGCGTTCTGGCGCGCCGGGGTTCCGAAGGAGGCGCTGCAGTTCGTCCCCTGCTCGGGGGCCACCGGCGGCGCGCGCCTGGTCTCGTCGGAGGACGTGGACGCGGTGATCCTCACCGGGGGCACCGACACCGCGCTTCGCATGCTCGAGGCGAAGCCGGACATGCGGCTGTTGGCCGAGACCGGCGGCAAGAACGGCACCGTCGTCACGGCGATGAGCGACCGCGAGCAGGCGATCAAGCACGTCCTGCATTCGGCTTTCAGCCACTCCGGCCAGAAGTGCTCGGCCACCAGCCTCCTGGTGCTCGAGGCGGAGGTCTACGACGATCCCAAGTTCAAGGCGACCCTCTGCGACGCGGTGCGCAGCCTGAGGGTGGGATCGGCGTGGGACCTGTCGACGAAGATGGGGCCGGTGATCACCCCGCCGAGCGGCGACCTCGAAAACGGGCTCAAGGAGCTCGAAGAGGGAGAGAGCTGGGCCGTCCTACCGGAGAACCGCGACGACAATCCGTGCCTCTGGTCGCCCGGTGTGAAGTGGGGCGTCAGGCCCGGCAGCTACACGCACATGACCGAGTTCTTCGGTCCGGTGCTGGCGGTGATGCGCGCCAAGGACATCCACCATGCGATCGAGATCGTCAATCAGACCGGCTACGGCCTCACCTCGGGTCTCGAGAGCCTGGACGAGCGCGAGCAGCGGGAGTGGCTCGAGGGGATTCGTGCGGGCAATCTCTACGTGAACCGCGTGACCACCGGCGCCGTCGTGCTCCGGCAACCCTTCGGGGGCGTCGGCAAGAGCGCCTTCGGGCCGGGGATCAAGGCGGGGGGCCCGAACTACGTCGCGCAGCTCATGCACTTCCGCGACCGCCGGGACGCACCGGCCCCGAAGGGAGCGCTGCAGAGCGAGGCCCTGGTGCAGCTCTGCGAGGCCATCAACACGCACGCCGCCGCCGAAGGCGTCCTCGGCGCCGAGGTGATCGCCCGGCTGAAGCGGGCCATGCGGAGCTACGACCTGCGCTTCGCCGAGGAGTTCGGACGCGCCCACGATCACTTCCGGCTCGTGGGGCAGGACAACTTCCGGCGCTATCGCGCGGTGCCGGCCCTCCGCGTGCGCGTCCACGCGGACGACGATGCGTTCGAGATCTTCGCCCGGGTGGCCGCGGCTCGCACCGCCGGCTGTCGCGTGACGGTGAGCACGCCACCGGGGCTCCGCTCGGAGGCGGTGGCCCTCCTCGACGAGCTCACCGAGGCCTGGGCGGCGTCCATCGAGTTCGTCTGGGAGACGGACGAGCAGCTGCTGGGGGTGATCGCGCGGCATCAGGCCGACCGCATCCGCTATGCCAGCCCCGAGCGCGTGCCCCTCGCCATCCGAAAGGCCATCGGCGACAGCGGCATCTACATCGCCGACGCGCCTGTCCTCGCCGAAGGTCGCATCGAGCTGCTCTGGTACCTCACCGAGCAATCGATCAGTGACGACTACCACCGCTATGGCAACCTCGGCGCCCGCGCCGACGAGGAGCGCCGACCGGTGCTGTAGCGAGTGCCTAGAGCACGTTCGTGGCGTCGACGCAGAGGGCGAGGGTCTCGTCTGCGCTGCCGCCGCTGCCCACGCGCAGGCGATGCTGGAAGCACCGGCGCATGCCGGAGGTGCTGACGCGACCGTCGAGCGCCGTGTCACTCGCGGCGCGGCCGGCGCGCGAGCCGTCGGGCCAGTAGAGGAGGGCGCCCGCGCGCACGCGGGTACCGTGATGCTCGTCGAGCGTGTGGATTGCGCGGGGCGGACGCTCACGGCTCACGTCGCGGCCGTCGATCCGTCCGCTCACCTCGGCGCAGGGTGCCCGCACGGTCGCGTCGATGCGCCCGCGGCGCCCGGTGGTCTCGACCGCGAGCAGGGCCCGCGCCGGTCCCCCGCCGCCGCTGCTTCGGGTGTCGGCCACGCTGAAGCTCACGGTTCCGGAGCTTCGCTCGCGTCGCGAGCCGCTCTCGGCCGTCAAGCGACCTTCGAGGAAGTCGAGACGCCCGCCCGGGGCGAGGAAGCCCACCGCGTCGCGGGAGGTGGGGAAGGTCCGCGCACCGCCGTAGCTGGTGCCGAGCTCGCCGTCGCGCATCCGGAGCCGAATCGTCGCGCCGGGGACGATGGCGTCGTAGCGGGCGCCCCCCCGGTGGCTCACGCCCACGCCCGCGGTCAGCCGAACGCTGCTGCCGTCGTCGAAGCGATGAGTGAGGGGCGCGGTGGTGACCTGCGCCAGCGCGTCCTGCCGGGCGTAGAGCGTGAGATTGAGATTGCCGAGGCCGGCCACGGTCGGATAGCAATGGGAGGTCGCGCGGAAGGTGGGGATGGTGCGCAGCTCCACCCAGCCGTCTTGCACACCGCGCTGACGCATGACCCACCAGGGACCGAGACGAACGTGATGACGCCGGCGCCAGGGATCGCGCACCTTTTCCGAGGACGCGTCGGGCGCGGCGTAGAGGAAGGCGTCGCGCTTCACCAGAACGTAGCCACCACCGCCCTGGGCGGCCGCGGGCCGCGCGCGATCGAAGGAAATGCCAGCGACCAGGAGCGCGAGGGCGGCGGGGAGGAGCACGAGCTTCCGCACCGAGCGAGGATAGCGAATGCCCCGCCGCGCCGAAACCCTCGATGACGCCGCTTACTTCAAGATCTCCGTGGCCAGCGCCTCGAAGGCTGCGCCTGCCGGCAGACGTCCCTGCGCGTGCTCCGCCCGACCACCGCCGCGGCCGCCGGCCTCCTTCGCGAGCGCTCGCATCGCGTCGCCGGCGTGGAGCTCGCTCTCGGGGCCGCGCGCGATCAGCACCGCGATGCCGTCGGCCGAAGGGGCCCCGAGCGCGACGCGGCGGGCACCGGTCGTGAGGCGCGCCGCCACGGCGCTCAGCAGCTTCGCGTCAGCGCCCAGGAGCGTTGCGACGATGGTGTCGCCGGAAGCGTCGAGCTCGGTGGCCCAGCGATTGGCGAGGTCGCCTCGAAGTGCCGCGATCTCGCTTCGGGCATCGGCGAGGCGTGACAGCTGCCTGTGCGTCGCCTGCACCAGCTCGTGAGGTGCGCACTCGAGCGCGGCGGCGGCCTCGCGCACCGCGTCGCGATGGGCAAAAAGGGCCGCGCGTGCGCGGGGCCCGGCTTCGAAGGTGATGCGCGTGCCGCCCTTGTACCGTTCGGCCGAGCGGAGAAAGACGAGCTCGATCTGCGCCGTGTGCGTGACGTGGGTGCCGCCGCAGGGGGTGCGATCGAAGCCGCCCACGTCCACGACGCGAACCCGGCCTTCCACGTCGGGCGGGGGCTTGCGGAGATGGAGCGCGGCGAGCTCGCGATCCGTCGGAAAGAACTGCCTCACCGGGCGGTCTTCGTCCACCACCGCGTTCGCGAGCGCCTCGACGTCGGCGAGCGCCATCAGGCCGAGCCGGCTCCGGTCGACGTCGATGGTGGCGCCCGAGGCACCGAGGCGCGAGCTCACGGTGACGGCGTCGTGAAGATCGAGCAAGGCGCGGGAGAGCACGTGCTGTGCGGTGTGCAACGCCATGTGCTGCCGGCGCCGCGCTTCGTCCACCCGACAGGTGACCACCTCACCCACCGGCGGGAGGTCGCCCTCGCCGACCAGGTGATGGACGACGCCTTCCGCGTCCAGGACGACATCGTCGATCCGGGCGCTGCCGATGAGCCCGTGATCGCCGAGCTGCCCTCCCGACTCGGGATAGAAGATGGTGTCGCTCAGGACCAGCGACCTTCGGCCTTCGCGCTCGGCGTGCGCCACGACGCGAGCTTCGGCTTCGAGCGCGAGCGGGTCGTCGTAGTGGAGTCGTGGGGTCGCCAAGAGGCCCTCAGAGGTCGCCGCTCCCCACCATCGGCACCGGCAGCATCGTCGCTTCGAGCGGCGTGCCGTTGTCGTAGTAGAGGACGTTGGATTGCAGATCGTCGACCGACTGGGCATCGCTCTGCACGCAGGCGCCGATGCCGCTGTTGGTCACCGAGCCATTTGTCGCGATGATGTCTCCGCCATTGGCGACGTGGATGCCGCACACCTCGGCCGTTTCGAACGCGAAATGATTGATCGTCGCCTCGGCGTCGAAATAGGCCGCGAAGGCGTGGCCCCCGGGTGCGCAGATCACCATCTCGGTGCAGTCGACGCTCGAGACCCCTTCGATTCGCACCTCGCTCGCGTCCACGCGAGATGCGCCGGACACCAGGATCCCGGCCGTGACGGTGTCCTCGATGAAGACGCGTCGAAGAGTCGTCTCTCCTCCCGCGAACGTCGTCACGCCGAACCCACCCGGGGGCAAGGCGTTCGGCGCGGGGGCCACCTCGCGCACCGTGAGGTCGTTCATCCTGAGGTGCGCCGCGTTCGAGATCCCCGACTCCACCGCGCGCTCGATGAGCGTGCGATCGAAGGTGATGTCGCTTCGGGCCTGGACGGTCACCCCGCGGCCGAAGCGCTGCGTGATCTCATCGGGGGCGACGTCCGCGATGGTGACGTCGCTCAGCGTCCCGAAGCTGGGCAACACCCCTCCGATGATCACAGCCGTCTCCCGAACGCGCCGGATGTGAACCCTCTCGGCGTCGATCATGGCCAGATCCTGCACCGACAGGCCGCGGCCGAGCGCCGAATCGTTCTCGCGCGTCCGCGTGTCTTGAATCACGACGTCGCGCATCGTGCCGACGGCCTGGTTCAGGAACACCCCGACGCCGCGGGCCGTCGTGATGGTCGTTCGCTCGATGTCGAGGAACGCGTCTGTCTGCGCGCTGATCCCATAGCCCCGATCGGTTCCCATCACGCGGCTTCGGGTTTCGCGCACGAGGGAGTCGCGGAGCGTCAGGGCCCCTTCGGCCAGCGAGGCCACGCCGAAGTCGGTCGTGTTCTCGACGAGGGTGCGCTCGGCGGTGAGCGTCCCGCCGTTGGTCGCGACCAGTCCGGGGCCGGCGCTGCCGTCGGGGAGGGCGCCGATTCGAAGGACGGCGGCGTCCGAGAGCTCGACGGTGGTTCCGTCGCCGTAGCTCAGGACACCGAACTCGATGCAGTCCTCCACCACCAGGTGATCGATCACGGTGCTGGAGCCGGTCTCGAGGGTCAGGCCACGCCCGAAGGAGCCGAACACGGTGGGGCGCGACCGGCGAACGACGATCCGCGAGCCCTCGATCGACGCCCCGTTCTCCGCGTCGATGCCCGCCACCCGGACATCTTCGATGAGCACGTCTTCGAGCCGTGCGCTCTGGTCCATGCCGACGACCCAGATGCCTCCCTGCTCGCTGCTCTCGATCCGGAGGTCTTTGACCACCACGTCGCTGCCGGTCACCGTGATCACCCCGCGGTCGATGCGACCCCCGCTCGACGACAAACGGGTGCCCTCGGTACAGGCGCCGAGGAGCGTGACTCCGCCCGGCACGTCGAGAGCTTCGTCGTATTGTCCGACGGCGATGGCGACGACATCGCCCGATGCGGCCGCGGCGAGCGCGTCGGTGATTGTCGAAAACGGCGCGGCCCGCGATCCGTCGCCCCCAGTCGCTGCGTCCGCCGAGACGAAGAGCGCCTCCGGCGGCGCCGCGGCGGGAAACCCGTCGCTCGGACATTCCGAGCCCAACCGTTCGCACCCGGCGGCGCCGACGAAGCGGGCGGTGGCTCCGGTGCAGGTGGGAGAATCCTCGACGGCCCACGGCTCGCAGGTCAGGGGCGGGTCGTCCCCCACCTCCATCCAGCCTTCGGGGCACGGGGTGAGGACGACGGGCGCCGGCAGCTCGGGCGGCTCCACCATCACCGGCATGGCGTCGGCGACGACCGCCGAGTCGCCGTCCGTCCCTCCATCCGAGACCGTCGTGTCGTCACCACAGCCGACGACGAGAGCCCAGAGGACGCTCGAGAGGAGGAACACCCCACGATGATATCAGAGGTGATCAACCGAGGGCGTGCGCGACCGCGTCGGCCCACTCGTCGATCATCTCGAAGCTGCGCAGGTCCCCGTCGTGGCCGCCCACCAACTTCACGACCAGCTTCTCTCCGAAGGTGAGCTGGTGGGTGTCGAGCTTGCCGCCGAAGAGCACGTGCTCGATCGGTCCGAGGGTCGCGATCAGCTTGGCGACCTCCGTCGGCTCGTGGGCCTCGTCGTCCTCGACCACCGGGCCGCTCGAGAAGATGTAGAGGGGGCGCTGGGCAAGCTCCACCACGTGCTCGTCGAGGTAGTGGCGTGCGCTCTTGAGCCAGTGACCCATGTAGATCGCGCTCCCCAGCACGATCGCGTCGAAGCCGCTCGGTGTCGGGTCGTCCTCGATCGGAACGCTCGTGACCTCGTGCCCGTGGTCGGAGAGCCGAAGCGCGATGCGCTCGGCGATCTCTTTGGTCGAGCCGTGTCGGCTCGCATAGACGACCAGGACGTTCTTCATGGTGATGACGTAAGCCCGCCCGCTCGAGCGACAAGCCCAGCGCAGAATACGCCGTCCTCAGCTCTTCGGCAGTGACTTCTTCGGCTTGTTCGCTCGGCCCATCGCGAAGACCGCGATGCCCGGAAAGTGTTGGCCCATGAAGGCGCCGAGCTTGCCGTGGCCGGTGAAGACGTGCTCGCGCTTGCGGCGGTAGATGGCCGACGCCATCGTCCTGGCGGCTGCGTCGGCGGTCCACATCAGCTGCTGCGGCCGGCGATCCTTTCGCTTCTCCCGGTAGACGCCCTCGTTGTCCACCTGGGCGATCTCGCTCTCGACGAAACCGGGATGGATCGTGGTGCAGCTCACTCCCGTGCCAGCCAGCTCGATGCTGAGGGTCTGGCCGATCGCCCGCACCGCCCATTTGCTCGCCGCGTAGGCGCCATTCTGGGCGAGCCCCAAGAACGCGGCGATGCTCCCCACGAGAGCGAGACGGCCGCGGCTCTTCTCGAGGTAGGGGATGGCGTGCTTGGCGGTCAGCGCCACGCCCACCACGTTGACGTCGAGCTGACGGCGCCACTGGTCCGCGGTCATCTCGCTGATGCGTCCGTTGACCGCCCAGCCGGCGTTCGCCACCGCGACGTCGATGCCGCCCAGGTCGAGATCCACACGCTCCACGGCGTCGGCGATCGATTCCTCGTCGGTGACGTCACACGGGACGGCGATGGCGCGCCGGCCGAGGGCGCGGATCTCCTCCGCGACCTCCTCCAGACGCGCCTCGCGCCGACCGCTGACGGCGACGTCCGCACCCTGACGTGCGAGCTCGAGGGCGAGGGCCTTGCCGATGCCACTGCCCCCGCCGGTGATCCACGCGACCTTCCCTTCGAAGCGAGACGACATGGCGAGAGGGCTAGCCCGAGCGCCGCCCTCACGCCACCAAAACCCCCGAGATCCTGCCTCAGGGACAGACGTTGATGGTGTCGCCGTCGACGCCGCTGAAGGCGCGAATCGCGATGCCGCCGCTGCCGAAGGAGCCGAAGTCGTGGGTGACGCTGTTGAGCAGCGTCGTCCCATCCTGGTCGTAGAGTCGGCCCACGGCGATGCCGCCGGCCATCAGCTCGATCTCCATGCGATACCACTGTCCCGTCGTGTAGGTCTGGGACACGGTCGTGAGCTCGGTGTAGCCGTAGCCCGCGTTGTTCTGGAAGCGGATGTCGCTGGTGTTGAAAGCGACCACGAAGCTCTTGGCGCCGGCCGACGTGGCGTCGAAGCCCAGATAGAAGCGGCCCGTGCCCCCGCGCACCCACATGCTGATGCGCGTCCCGGCGGCGACGCTGACGTCGGTGCGGTAGTACCACGTGGGGTCGCGGATCCCGCGCGCGCCGTCGTGGGCGTAGGCGGCGTCCACTGTGCCGCCGGCGGTGGACTGGACCACCCACGGTGCGGTGGGCCAGGTGCCGGTGTCGAAGGTCTCGACGTCCATGCAGCTGACCAGGGGAATACAGGAGCCCATCACGCACGCTTCGCTCATGCCGCAGGCGGTCGCGCAGGAGCCGCAGTTGGCCGGGTCGTTGTTCGTGTTGGTGCAGGTCGTCCCGCAGAGCGTCTGACCGGGCGCGCAGACGATGGTGCAGGCCCCGCTCACGCAGGTCTCACCCGACGCACAGCCCATGCCGCAACCGCCGCAGTTCATCTCGTCGTCCGTCGGATCGCGGCAGACGCCGCTGCAGTTCGTGAGCCCCGAGGCGCAGGAGACGGTGCAGGTGCCGGAGGCACAGACCTGGCCGGGCGGGCAGACCGTTCCACACGCGCCGCAGTTGTTGCCGTCGACCATCAGATCGCGGCAGAGGCCGCCGCAGTCCGTGAGCCCCGGCCCGCAGGAGACCATGCACGCGCCGTCGGTGCAGACCTCTCCCATCCCGCAGACCATGCCGCAGCCGCCGCAGTGGTTGCGATCCGAGGTGAGGTCGCGGCACACGCCGCCGCAGTTGGTGAGCCCGCCGCCGCAGGACACGGTGCAGGTGCTGCCGCTGCACACCTCACCCATGCCGCAGGCGTTGCCGCAGGCGCCGCAGTTGGCGTTGTCGACCGTGAGGTCGCGACAGACACCCATGCAGTCCATGAGCCCACCACCGCACGCCACGGCGCAGCTCCCCCCGCTGCACAGCTCGCCCGCTGCGCACGAGTTGCCGCAAGCGCCGCAGTTGTTGCGGTCGACCAGCAGGTCGCGGCAGGCGCCGCCGCACTCCGCCTGCCCCGAAGGGCAGCCGACCTGACAGCCGTCGGCGGTGCAGACCTCGCCCGCGCCGCACGCCATGCCGCACTCGGTGCAGTGCGCCGGGTTCGAGGTGAGGCTGACGCACTCGCCGTCGCAGTCGGTGAGCGGCGGCGAGCAGCTGCTGCCGCAGGTGCCCATGTTGCAGAGCTCGCCGTCGGCGCAGGCGTTGCCGCAGCTGCCGCAGTTCGCGGGGTCGTAGCGGGTGTCACGGCAGGCGCCGTCACACGCCATCAGATCCGGGCCGCATGCGGTCTCACACGTCCCCGCGCTACATACCTGGCCCGCGCCGCACGCGTTTCCGCAAGCGCCGCAGTTGGCGGGGTCGCTCGCGGTGGACGCGCAGGATCCGTCGGCGCACATCGTCTCGCCCGTGCCGCAGACTCGACCACTTCCTCCGTCTCCGACCGGGGGCCGGCTGCCGCTGGCGCAGGCCGTGAGGATGACGAAGAAGGAGGAGAGAAAAAGAAGGCTGAGCCGCATCTACGCACAGGATACAGCACCCGGCCGACGGATCGGAGGGCGCCGGCTCAAAGTCCGTCTCGAGGCTCGTCGATCGCTGGGCTCGGCGTGTCGGCTGCCAGGTCCAGTGTGGGATCGGTCTCGGTGTCTGCACCTGTGGGTGTGGGTGCGAGGGCGGAGGGGCCGTTCATCTCGTCAGGCGTGGCGACGTACTCACCCATCAGGGGTTCGGGGATGGGCTCGCCCATGCTCACGGCGCCGAGACCCGCCACGCCCGCGAAGGCGCTCATCGCCGCGGCGCCAACGCCGAGCACAGTGTTCCGGATGCGCTTCTTGCGCGCTCCCACCGGACAGTCGGCCGTCATCACCGTGCCGTCCGCCCGCCGGTAGAAGCGCACGCAGAGCTTCTGCCCGCGACTCGCGAGGAGCGCCTCCGCCGCCTCGGCGGTCATCGCCGACAGGTCGTAGACGTCCTTGTCGCAGCGCCCGCAGTGCCGGACGCGCTCGTCGCCCGTCATCTCCTCCCAGCGCTCGTGGCAGGGGCTCGCCACACGGAGCTTCGACAGGACCGGGAGGCCGACCTTCGCCCGCGCTCGGCCCACCGCCACCGAGGCCGCCTCGAGTGCACCCTCGAGCGCCCGCTCGCGCTCGCTGAGCGACACGATGTCGTTCATCTGACGCCGAACATCACGCAGCTCGCGCGCGATTCGTTCGGCCTCCTGCTGCTTCGCCCCCAAGTCGTCCCGGTAACCCATGCAGGCTCGACTCAGAGGGCGAAAGCCTTCTTGGGTCGCACGGACGAAAAGACATCGGCCCGCCGAGTGGCGGGCCGATGGGGGGATCGGGGGAGGGGTTCGGGGGAGACCGACGCTTCAGAGCACCTCGACGATGGAGACGTCACCAGTCTCGACGCTACCGGAGAAGGAGTAGGCCGGGCTGCCATCCGGAGCGAAGATCTCGATCTGGTACACGTCGGCCGGCAACCCCGGGTCGGGGATCCACACGCAGGTGCACTCGTCCGGGTGGGTGTTCGCGTGCGCCGCACCCTCGTCGCTTCGGTGGCAGCCGGTGGAGCTCCCAGGGTTGTCCTCGTCGGTGCAATCCTCGTCATTACCGTGGCCGCGGTCGGCGTCGCCCTCGCAGGTGCACTCCTGCGTCGCGGGGCGGTTGTCCTGGACGTAGATGATGTAACTGTAGTCGGGGTTTCCGTCGAAGGTCGCCGTCCCAGACCCGAAGAAGTCGGCGTTGAGCCCACTATCATCGATGTTGCAGCTGATGGTCGCCGCGTGACTGAGGAAGATCAGGTCGTCCGCGGTGACGTGTCGCCAATCGATCGATTCGATCCCATCGACGTCACTCGCGTGGCCTTCGAACTCCTCGCCCGTCGGGAAGGAGCCATCGGCATCCACCTGGCACTGGATGCTCGTCTCGGCCGCGCTGACGCTGCCCACCTGTTCGTTCGTACAACCGAACGCGAAGAGCACGACCACTGCGATGAAGATACTTCTCATGGACCCCTCAATCCCGTGAGAGCGGATGACTAAACTGTGCAAGCTTCGTACACCCCCGTCAAGGCCTGAAATGTCTTTTCTAATTTTGCAGTGATTTCAAGCACGAAAAGGCCTGTTGCGCAGTCTTCGTACACCGCTTCCCTCTGACCTACGCGCTCGAACGCCAGGAATTCCCCTCCATGGCGCCGACCCCCGGTTGCTACCCTGGATCAGTGCCAGGAGGAGGCCGCGACACGTCTGCACCAGGGGAGCCGGCTCTTTTCGGAGCCTGTGGGCTCCTCGCTCTGCTCGTCGCGACGAGTTGCGCCGAGCGTCCCCCCATCGCCCACGGCGAGCCCTGCGAGCTGAGCACAGAGTGCGCGGCCCCCTTCGTCTGCCACTTCGGCCGGTGCCGCGAGGAGTGTCGAGAAGCGCGCGACTGTCGTGCGGGACTGCTCTGCGTGAAGGACGGCAACTTCGGCGTCTGCCAGCTCCCCAACGAAAGAGAGTGTGACCTCACGAGCGATTGTCAGGCCGGCCTGATCTGTCGCTTCAACACCTGCACCATCGCGTGTGAGAAGGACCGCGACTGCATCACCGGGTTGGTCTGCGACGTCGTGGAGGGCGAGGAGCGTGCATGCCGCGACCCGACTCAGGAGGAGTGTCGCCTCAACAGCGATTGCACCAACCCCTTGCACGTCTGCGCGCGCGACTTTCGCTGCCGGGTGGAGTGCATCACGAATCGTGACTGCCGTGACGGAAACGTCTGCGACACGATGGCCGCGACGCCCTCGTGCGTTCCTCCGGACATGCTCACGGACGCGGGGATGGACGCAGGGATGGATGCGGGCATGGACGCGACGACGGACGCCATCGCCGACGGGACCATGGACGCCGCTACCGACGTGCTCGTGGACACGGGGACGGACGGCGGCGTCGGCATCGTGGATCCCCCGGCCTATGCGCGAGGCTTCGTGCAAAACGGCTCGTACTTCGACGGAACGAGCCTCTGGGTCTGGGGCGGGTCCACCGAGGGAGAGGTGGGCGTGCTCGACAGCATGTTCGTCCCGCATGGCCCGACGGTGATCGTGATCCCAGGAGGAACGATCACCGCGTATGCCTTCGGCGGCTATCATGGCTGCGCGCTCACCGATCAGATCTACTGCTGGGGGTTGAACGACCACGGGCAGCTGGGGCGCCCGATCACGACGATGGGCGATCCCACGCCCACGCCCATCGACACAGCGGTCCCGACCGCCGTGGGGCTCGCTCTCGGCGTCAACCACAGCTGCGCGTGGAGCCCCACCGACGTCTACTGCTGGGGGAGCAACACGCGGGGGCAGCTCGGCGCCGATCCGGCGAGCGTCGGCGTCGATTCCGTGAGCCCCGTGATCGCGTCCCTCGGTGTGGCCCCGGCGCGGGTTGTGGCGGGCGAGCAACACACCTGCGCCATCGGCGTGGATCGGACGCTCTTCTGCTGGGGCCGCAACGACAGCGGAGAGCTGGGAGACGGAACGACCACCAGTCGCGTGGTGCCGACGATGGTCCCAGGGCTGTCCGACGTGATCGACGTCGCCGTCGGGCGCCGGCACACCTGCACGGTTCACTCGGACGGGACCGCGCGCTGCTTCGGGGACAACGGCTCCGGACAGATCGGAATCGGGTCGACGCCGACGCCAGTCCCCGATCCCACGGTGGTCGGTGGTCTGCCCGGGCCCGCCGCGCATATCTCGGCTGGCTACTTGCACACCTGTGCGCTGCTCTCTTCCGGTGCGATCTACTGTTGGGGCTCGACCAGCTTCGGTCGCCTCGGCATACCGTCGACCTTTCCCCCGTATCAGTACACACCGGCCGCATCGGCGCTCCCCTCGGGCGCGATCTCGGTCGGTGCCGGCTCCGACCACACCTGTGCCCACTATGGAGGCGGGAGGGCGTGGTGTGTGGGCAACAACGCCCAGGCTGCATATGGAGACGGGACCACGATGGACATGGCGGACGTGCCGACGATGGTGATGTGGTGATGAAAGCGAGGATCTTTGCGACGCTCCTCGGGCTGCTGCTCTTCGCGAGCTGCGCGGCCCGGCCTCCGAAGCTCATCTCCGAGCCCTGCACCCTCAACTCGGAATGCGCCGCGCCGCTCGGCTGCGCGATCGGCGTCTGCCGGCGGATCTGCGTCCGGTCGCGCGACTGCGGCGCCGGGCTCCGCTGTTTGATCGAGCCCGGGCAGAACAGCGGCGGCTGCCAGCTCCCCGAGGAGGCGACCTGCGTCCTCAACTCCGAATGCCCGGAAGGCTTCAGCTGTGTTCACGCCACCTGCACCTTGACCTGCGCCAGCGACGTCGACTGCCCGGTGCCCGGATCGGTCTGCCGCGAGGAGATCGTCGACGGCATGGGCACCGGGGTCTACGGCTGCAACGAGCCCCTCGACGAGCTCTGCATCTACGACAGCGACTGCCCCGACATGCCCTATCCCTACGTCTGCGCCTTCGACGGAACCTGCCAGGTGGAATGTGAGGCGGATCGCGATTGCACGGCACCGCGGGTCTGCCGGTCGAATATCTGCGAGCTACCCTGAACACGGATTAGACTCCGCGCGTGGGCGCCGGCTCGGAGGAGTTGCCTGAACAGATAGGTGTCTATCGGCCACTGCATCGCATCGCGGTGGGCGGCATGGCCGAGGTGTATCGCGCGCTCGTGGCCCAGGCGCACGGTGGCGATCGCTCGGTGGTGATCAAACGGCTTCTGCCCAGTCTGCTGACGGATGAGGAGTACCTCTCGATGTTCGAGGAGGAGTCGCGGCTGGGGCTGCTGATCGACAGCCCCAACGTGGTCGAGGTCCTCGACAGCGGTGAGTTCGAGGGCGCGCCGTACCTCGTGCTGGAGTACGTCTTCGGCGTCGACCTCTGGCAGCTCGGCCGTTGGCTGGTCCGCAATCGACGGCGCCTCGACGTGCCCCTCGCGGTCTACATCGCGACTGAGCTCCTCGCGGGCCTCGAAGCGGTCCACGACGTTCGAGACAAAGAGGGCAATCCGCTGATGGCGGTGCATCGCGACGTGAGCCCGTCGAACATCTTCTTGTCGGTGCACGGCGACGTGAAGCTCGGCGACCTCGGCATCGCGCGGCCGCTGGTGCGCGAAAATCAGCGCCCGGGCCGGCGCTCGCTTCGCGCCAAGGGCAAGCTCGGTTATCTCGCTCCCGAGCAGGTCGCCGGCAAGACCGACGTCGACCAGCGCGCCGACGTCTTCGCCGCGGCCGTGGTCACGGCGGAGCTGCTCATGGGACAGCCGCTCTTCACCGGAGGCACGGAGCTGGCGGTGCTCCTGGCGATTCGGGACTGCGACCTCACCCGCTTCGAGCGGCACGCGCTCGGCTTGCCGCGCGGGCTGGTCGCAGCGCTCCGCAATGCGCTCGAGAAGGTGCCCGGCGAGCGCACCGCGTCGGCCAGGGAGCTCCGCGAGGAGCTGATGCCCTTCGCGATGGGGGCGCGCGAACGGCTGCGCGACAATCTCGGCGCGCTGGTGACCGAGGTGCTCGACTCGGGGGAGCAGGCGGCTGGCAGCTACGACCGCACCTCCCTCGCCCGCACCGTGGAGGCCAGCCAGCCGGGGGTCGATCCAAAGGTGGCGGACCTGATCACCCCGCCGCTCACCCCCGCGGATTCGAGGCCGCCGACGCCGAATCCGCTCACGGTCGGCCCGAGCTACGTCGTGCTCGTCGATGACGACGAGATCGGACCGCTCTCCTACGCGCAGGTGGTGCAGGGGATCGTGCAGGGCCGCTTCCGGCCGGTGCACCGGGTGGCGAAGGACGGCGAGGAGCCGCTGATCCTCGACGCCCACCCCGAGCTCTCGCGTCACCTCCCGCCGTCGTCGCGAACGCCCACCGAGGAGCAGCGCGGCCGGATGGCGTCCACCAGCGAATCGTTCTCGCTGAGCCCCAGCTTCGGATTGCTCCACGTCCTCGCCCGGGCCTTCGTGGAGAAGGAGACCGGGCTCTACCTCTGCGAGCAGGCCGCGGTGCGCAAGGAGGTCTACGTCTCCGACGGCGAGCCGGTCTACGTGACCTCGAACCAGACCAGCGAGCTCCTCGGTGAGTATCTGGTGCGCGTCGGCGTGATCGATCGCGCGGAGCTCGACCTGGCGCTCGCGGTGATGCCCCGCTTCGACGGCCGCCTCGGCGACACCCTCATCGCCCTCGGTCTGGTGGAGCCGCTGCTTCTGGTCCGGCACATCGCCAACAAGTCCAGGAAGCAGCTCCTCGACGTCTTCGCGTGGAAGGAGGGCACCGTGTCCTTCTACCGGCAGGCCGCTGCGCCGCAGAGCGTCTTCAATCTCGGCCTCGAGGCCTGGTCGATCCTCGAAGCAGGGGCCAAGCGCCGCCTTCAGGCGGGGATGGATCAGGCGCTCCTCACGCGGGCCGAGGCCGGGGTGGAGCGGATCGCCAACGAGGGAGAGCTGCCGCTGATGCCCGCGCACCTTCGCGCCGTTCTCTTCGCGCTCTCTCAGCCGCGGACCCTCGCCGACCTCGAGAGACAGGCTGGAGACGGGGAGCGCGCGCGGGCCTCGTTCCTGGTTCTCGCGGCAATCGGCGCCCTCCGGCCCATCGGGAGCTGAGGCGTCGGCGGCGAAGGTGCCCTCGCTCCGGGGCTGATCTAGCAATTGTCGCCGTGTCCGAGGAGCTCCGACCAGGCGACGTCGTCGCAGGAAAGCTCGAGGTCATCCGCAAGATCGCTGGCGGAGGCATGGGCGCGGTGTACGAGGTCGAGCACAAGCTCACCAAACATCGCCGCGCCCTGAAGATCCTCCACAAGTCAGAAGCGTTGAACCGGCGACACGTCGAGCGCCTGCTTCGTGAAGCGTCCGTGGCCGGTCGCCTCGATACCCCGCACGTGGTCGAGACCGTGGACGCGGGGATGCTCGAAGACGGCTCCCCCTACGTGCTGATGGAGCTCCTCACCGGCCGCGCGCTCCTCGACCTGGTCGAGAACGAGGCGCCCCTCGACGTCGCGCGCACGGTTCGCATCGTCCGCCAGGTCTGCCGTGGGATGGCCAAGGCCCATGACGCGGGGATCATCCACCGCGATCTCAAACCGGAGAACATCCTGATCCAGGAAGGGCCCGACGGCGAAGAGACGGTGAAGATCATCGACTTCGGCATCTCGCACTTCCAGAAGCAGGACCAGGACGGACCCGCGACACGGCTCACCACCGAGGGCACGATCATCGGGACGCCGTATTACATGTCTCCGGAGCAGGCGTCCGGCAAGGACGTGGACGAGCGCGCCGACGTCTACGCGCTGGGCGTCATCCTCTACGAGATGCTCACCGGGCGACTGCCGTTCATCGCCGAGACCACCGGCGCGCTCTTCATCAAGATTGGGACCGGCGAGTATCTGCCTCTCCGCCACCGGCGTCGCGACATCGACGCGGAGTTTGCGGAGATCGTCGAGCGCGCCTTTCATCGCAATCCCCAAAAGCGTTTCGCCACGACGCGGGAGCTCTCCGAAGCGCTCGCTCCCTACGCCGACGGGCCGGTCAAGAGGAAGGCGCGGCGGCCGACCGCCGATTACGAGAGCGATCGGCCGCGGCCCCGCACCAGCCCGGGTGTCGCTCCCGAAAGCGAGTCTCTCGAGACCATGGACGCCGAGAGCATCGGCGTCGCACACAGCCAGCAGATTCAGGTCCGCGCTTCTTCGCAGGAGGCTGCGCAGACCGAGGCCGCAGAAGCGGCGAGCCCCTCTTCGCGCCCCATCTCGCGTGACGCGCCGACCGAGGCCCTCGACACGCCGGCTCCCCTCCCCGAGGTCTCGGCCAGCGCCGAGAGCACCCCGCCGGGCGAGGACGTCTCGGGCGAGATCGACCACGCGGACGGCGAGGAGCGGGCGGCGGGCGGCCGGGTGCCCCCGTGGCTCGGGACCACCACGGTTGCGGCCATCATCGCCGCCGTGGTCGCCATCACAATCGTCGGGGTGGGCGGCTTCGGCCGCGGGGACGATCGTGACCCCACGCCGGTCGTCACCGCCGCCGGTGGGGGCGAGCAGACACCTTCCGTCGAAGAGGTGGAGGTCGACCCCCAGGCCGAGGAGCCGGAGGTCGAGGAGCCGGAGGTCGACGAGGTCCAGGAGGTCACCGCCCCGGACACGGAGCCGGACTCCTCGATGGAGGCCGACGGCGACCGCGACGCGCGCTCACATCCGACGATGATGCGCGGGCCGGGGATGGGTACCATGCAGACCCCCGCCGAGGCCGCCGGCCTCGAGACCGACCCCTACGCACCGTGAGAGCCACCGCCTCCCTCATCGTCGTCACCTGCCTGCTCTCGTTCGCCTCGGTCACCGCGGCGCAGGGGCCGGACGCGCGTGGCCACTTCCTCCGCGGCATCGAGCATTTCAACGAGGGCAGCTACGACGCGGCGCTCGCGGAGTTTCAGCAGGCCTACGACATCGCGCCCGCCCATCAGGTCCTCTACAACATCGCGAAGGTGCACGCCGCCCTCGGCAACGCGGTGGAAGCCGCGCACGCCTACGAGCGCTATCTCGACGAAGGCGGCCACGAGATCTCCGCCGCGCGGCGCCACGAGGTGGAGGAGGCCCTCGAGGTGCAGAACGCGCGCATCGGGCGCCTCGATGTTCGCGTCTCCATGGACGGCGCGACCATCGCCATCGACGGCGACGACGTGGCCACGAGCCCGCTCCGCACGCCGATCGAAGTGACCGCCGGTGAAGTGGAGCTCGAGGTGAGGGCGGCGAACCACGAGTCGGTGCGGCGGCGGCTCCGCGTGGCCGGCGGGGTGATCGAGCGCGTGGAGATCGAGATGGTGGAGGCGAACCAACCGGGGATCCTCCGAATCTCCTCCGTGATCCCCGAAGTGCAGGTGGAGGTCGATGGAGAGCCGGTCGGCCGGACGCCCTTCGACGCGACGGTGACCCTCGAGGTGGGCGAGCACCGGCTGGTCGCGCGACGGCCGGGCTATCAGACCTTCGAGCGGACCATCCGCATCGACCGGCGGGCCGAAGCGGATGTGCACCTCGAGATGGTGCGCGACGACTTCGCGGGAGACGACGTGCTCGGGCATCTCGCGCTCGCCCTGCCCGACGGGGCGACCTGGGTGGCGCGGATCGACGACGAGCCGGTGGGCGCCTCGGCGCTGACGACGCTGCCCATCGGGCGTCATCGCATCGAGCTCGAGGTCGACGAGCGCGTGCCCTACCGGGACACCGTCGACATCGACGCGGGTCAGACCACGAATCTTCGCCCCGCGCTCGAGTGGGAGCCGGCGGCGCGTCAGGAGCGCCAGGATGCGGCGAGCTTCCGGCGCACCTTTGGGATCGGGCTCACCATCGGGGGGGTCGCGCTCCTGGCAGGCGGCGTCAGCGTGATGGGCTGGAACTACGCGGCCATCTCGGAGACCAACACCGCCATCAACGCGGAAAACGCGACCTTCCATGCCATGGGGTGCATGGCGGCCGGGTCCTGTCCAGACGTCGAGGAGCGGCTGAGGGAGCTCAACGCCGAGCGCGACCGTGAGGCCACCTTCGAGATCGTCGGCTGGGCCATCTCGCTGACGGGCGCCGCCAGCCTGCTCACCGGGCTGGTCCTCTGGCTCACCGCGCCCGACGACGAGAGCATCGATGCGGCCGCCTCGGCGCGCGTCGACCTCGTGCCCCTACAGGGCGGGGGTCTGGTCAGCGCACGCGTCCCCCTCAGTCTCTGAGGCGCGCCTTCAGTCGTCGTCGAAGTCGCGGTCCTTCGGGCGGAGCGGTGGGTTCGCGCGGCGGATGGTGGTGGCGTCTTCGGGGACACGGGTGTCGATGGCGGTCTTCTCGTCGTCTTCGGCGACGAAGGGCCGGGTATCGGCGCCGTCCAAGGCGCCCATGGTCCACTCGGGGGCTTCGGCGGTGGCGCTGCCCTGGTCGGCCCGCTCCTTCGCGACCTGGGCCACCAGCTCCGCCACGTCGCGACGACTGCTCTCGAGGCCCAGGATCCCCGCCGCGTGCTCGAGCTCGTAGCGTAGCTGGTCGGCGTTCTGCTGCCGCTCGTCCGGGTTGCGGCTGAGCGCGCGCCGCACGATGGGCTCGATGGCGCGCGCCAGGGTCGGGGGCAGATGGAGCGCCGGGGGCTCGTCGAACATGATCTGCGTCATCACCTCGATCTCGTTCCGCCCCTGAAAGAGCTTCTCGCCCGCGAGGAGCTCGTAGAGCACCACGCCCAGCGTGAAGAGATCGCTTCGGCGGTCCACCTCGCCCTTGAACTGCTCGGGCGCCATGTAGGTCAGCTTGCCCTTCAGCACGCCGGTCATGGTGCGGTGTCGCTGCTGCACCGAGCGGGCCACGCCGAAATCGATCAGCTTCACGTCCCCGTCCGTCGACAAGAGGATGTTGTGCGGTGAGACGTCGCGATGGACGATGCCCATCGGCTTGCCGTCGTGGCCGCGGGCATCGTGCGCGTAGGCCAGGGCGGCCGCGACCTCCGAGACGACGCGGAGGGCCACCGCGGGAGTCGGGCTCCCGATGGCCGCCTGCGCCTGCGCCAGGGAAGGGCCCTCGATGTATTCCATCACGATGTACGGCACGCCGTCATCGAGCCCGACGTCGATGATCCGCGCGATGTTCGGATGCTCGAGCTGGGCACCGAGCCGGGCCTCGTGGGCGAACATCGCGCGCGTGGCGTCCTGATCGACCAGCTCTTCGAGGAGGAGCTTCACCACCGCGCGGCGCTTGGCCTCGTCCTCTGCGAGGTACACCGTCCCCATCCCCCCGCGTCCGAGGGACCGGATCAGCGCGTATCCGCCGACGCTTCGCCCAACGTCCGAGGTCACGGCGCCGAACTCTATCAGGACTGCCCGCGGTCAAGCGCGTCGAGATGGGCCCGTCGCCCATCGACTGCGACCCCGAGGAGCGGTAATCAGGGGTGTGCCCTGGTGCCTCTCGCTGACACTCGTACTGATCCTCGGCTGTGGATCCTCCGCTGACGCGCCGGACGGCTCCGTCGACGGAGCGGCCCCGGCGGACGCCGACGGGGCGCCGCCGGATAGCGCGCGTCCACCGGGTGACGGCGCGGCCGGCGATGGCGCCACCGACGCCGCGGTCGCGGACGGCTCCGCCTCCGACGCTGGCGGGATCGAGGACACCCTCGCGGCGCAGCGCGCCCGCCTCTTCTCGACGCTCTCCGACGATGCCTGCACCGACTGGAGCGCCCTCTCCGCGAGCGCGCGGGCGGTCTTCGACACGATCTCCCATCGCCTCTTCCTCTCGAAGACGCCCGATGGGCGCAGCGTCCTGTCGCACCTCGAGCGGCTCTACGCCGTTCTCGGCGGGGGCGTCGACGGGACCTCCTGCGGCGGCATCGAGAACAACCGCATCTTCGCCTCGATGGATCCCTACCTCTGGGAGCACATGGTGGCCACCAACGACGGGACCCTCGACATCACCGATGGCGGCGATGGCCACTGGGCGCCGAGCGGCGACATCGCGGGCCCGCACGACCCATTCGACGCGAGCAACGAGACCGAGACGGGGCTCGACTGCATCCTTCTGATCGAGACCGCCGACTCACGGCCGCCCACCGCGCAGGCGCATTTCTTCCGCGCGGGGAGCGAGACCACCATCGTCCGGGGTGCCGTCGAGATCGCTCCCGACCCGCGCGCCATCGAGGTCGACCAGGACTTCGACTGCATCCATCGGAGCAACCCCACCTGCAGCGACTTCGAGAGCCGCTACCAGGATCACTACGGGGACTTCGAGTGCGCCTGGGTGCCGCCGACCTGCGTGCCCGAAGGTGACGCTTGCTATCCGGCGGCCAGCGCGCCTTAAACGAGAAACGCCCCCTCGAAGGGGGCGTCCACGATACTTCCGAATGACGATGGTGCTCAGCTGAGCGCCATGTCCTTCACCCTCTTGAGCGGGGTGATCTTCACGCGGACCGAGGCCGGCTTGGCCGCGACGTCCATGAGCTCACCGGGCTTGAATGGGTTGGGCACTCCCTTGCGCGCCGGACGGGCCGGCTTCTTCACCGTCTTGATCTTGAGGAGACCCGGGAGGGTGAAGACCCCCGCGCCGCGCTTCTTGATGTGACGCTCGATCTGATCGGCGAGCTCGTTGACGACCGAGGCCACCTGCTTCTTGGTGAGGCCGGTGTTCTCGGCAATTTCGTTGTACAGAGCCGTGCGGTTCATGGGCTCCTTCACGGCGGTCAGCTTCTTGGACATGCAGACTCTCCTTGAGACGTGGTTTCGGAGGCGCCACGGCGCTTCCAGCAGCGCGTTTTTTGACCGTCAAAAGCCTCTTGGCCAACAAAATTCGACGAAATCGGCTCAAAGGGGGGCATTTGGCCTATTTTTTTCGATCAATTCGCCCCCCAGGGACGATCGCCGGGAGCCCCGGCCCTATCCTCAGAGGGTGAAACGGACCTGTGGCCTCGCGCTGATGTGCCTGATGGCGGGGCTCGGACTCCCGGGGCTCGCGCAGACGCAGGCGGGCGCGGAGCTCGATCTCCGCGCCGCCTCCCATGACGAGGCGCAGCGACTCTACGCCGTCGAGTACGCGCGTTCGGAGGGAGTCGCCACCAGCCGGCTCGTGCGCGGCGGTGGCGCCACGACGGTCGACATGAGCTGGTACTTCTTCGTGCTGGTGGGCCGCGGACACGTGACCTTGATCGACGTTGGCACCGATGCCTTCTCGCGACGCGGTCAGGAGGCGCTGCGGGAGCGATGGTCGATCGCGCACGCCACGGACGTCACGCGTGCGCTCGCCCGCACCGGCCTGTCGCCCGCGGACGTGACGGACATCGTGCTGACGCACCATCACTGGGATCACGTGGGGGCGCTGTCGCTCTTCGGTGGCGCTACGGTTCACGTGCACGCCGGCGAGTGGGCGCGCGTCCCCGCGCGGCTGAGGCGACCGGTACAGGACGCCGGACGCCTCGCCACTTTCGAAGGGCGGCGCGCCGAGCTGTGGCCGGGGCTGGTGGTCCGCGAAGCGGGCCATCACACGGCGCATCAGGTGATGGTGGAGGTCGGATGCGGGAGCCGCACCTGGATCCTCGCTTCCGATGCGGCTTATCTGCGGCAGAACATCGAGGAGAGAAAGCCGGTCACGGTGACCGTCGACCGTCGGGCGAACGTGGCCGACGTGGCGGCGGCGGTTCAGCGCGTGGGCGCCGAGCAGGTGATCCCCGGCCACGACCCGGCGCTCTTCACCCGCCACCCCTCCGGCGTGTCGGGCGTCGCCGCGATCTGCGATTGAGGGCGGCTGCCGCCGCCGGATTCAGAGCGGATGCCACTCCGTCCGCTGATGGAGCATGTGGACGGTGTGGATGCTCAACATGATGGCGAGCTGCAGGCGGGTGCGGCGCTCGCTCTTGTCCAGGCGGAGCCCCAGCTCGCGGCAGCGGCCGATGATCTCGTTCAGCACCTGGTCCACCGTGAACACGTACTCACCGGTGAACTCCGCTACCTGCTCGCGCAGCGCCTTTCTGTGCCGGCGGATGAAGGAGGCGGCGGTCTCGTTGCGGCGATAGCGCGAGGAGTCGCTGAAGATCTTCGTGAGGTCGCGGTCGTACTCGTCGCTGTAGCCCGGGGAGTAATGGCTCTGGCGCTGCTCGTAGTGGTCGCGCAGCGTGTGGCGTAGCTGCGAAGCCGCGTAGGGCTTGCCGCGCGAGCGCACGCGCATGGGCGCGTCGCCGAGCTCCTCGGCGAGCTCGTCCACGTACTCGAGCTTGGCGAGCGCCGGCCAACCCCGGTAGTCCGAACGCCACCGCGAGCGAGGCCTCAGCCACACCGCGAAGGTCTCCGCGAAGTCCTCCACCGGATGGCTCTGCGCGTACCAGCCGTCCAGGTGCTGCACGTAGGACTTGCTCATGGGGTTCGGGCGGTAGAACTCGGGGTAGGGCTCGGAGGCCTTGCCGAAGCGCTTCTGCCAGCGCCGCTTTCGCTCGAGATGGTAGGCGTGCTGCAGGGCGTGGCCCGTCTCGTGGCGCAGAAGGCGCATGCACTCCCGGCGCGTGTTTCCCTCGACCTCGAGCATCATGGCCTCTTCGAGGCGCATCAGCCGTGGATGCGCGAGGTAGAAGGGCACGCCCACGCCGGTGTTGCCGTCGGCGCAGCACCATTCGTCAGCGAGGTAGAAATGCGGGCGAAAGCGCCGGTAGCCGGCGGCCTTCAGCTCTTCGCGGAGACGCTTGATGCAGACGCTCAGCCAGGTGCCTTCGATCTCGAGCTCGAGCTCCCGAAACGGGACGTCGAGGAGCTCCTGACGCGGTAGTCCTTCCCACCAGTACTGCATCGGAAGGGGGGTGTGACACGGCTCGCCATCGTCGCAACGACAAACCTGGTGCGTCAGGGACTCAGCTGCGGGAAGAGTGAGCGCCGATATCGATTCAAGCGGTAGATGGTCGCGCGTTGACTGCCTCGCACGTCGGGATTCCAGAACTCCCAGACCACCTCGCCCTCTGGCGTCACCTCGAGAGCGTGGCCCGCGTCGGACTCGGTGATCAGCACGTGTCCGTTCGACAGCTTCTGAGCCCCGCCGCGCAGGCGCGTGTAGAGGTCCGGGGGGTCGAAGGTCCAGACCACCTCTTCCGCGACGGGGTCGATCTCGACCACGCGGCTCTTCTCGGCGCGCTTGAGCCCGTTGTCGAAAGCCATCAGGTGGCCGTTCGCGAGCTGTGTGGCGTCGTGCTGGCCGTCGAGCTCCCCCCGCCCCCACATCCAGAGCACCTCGTCCATGCTCTCGGAGAGGATGGCGAGGCGGCTCAGCGTTCGGAACGACAGCAGAATCGAGCCGGCGGGCGCGACGCCCTCGATGTCCTTCTCGAGGACCGCTATCGAATTGGTGTGCAGCATGTCGCCGACGCCCCCCGCCCTCAGGAGATCGGCGTTCAATCCTCCCTCGTCCGCGCGTCGCTTCAAGGTGTCGAGGCGGTTCGAGGAGAAGTGGTTGCGCAGCAGTGGCAGAAGAGGGTGGCGTTCCAGCACCTCGCCGTCGGGGCTGAGCACGGCGATGCTGTCGCAGAGGACCTCGAGGGTGGCTCCGTCGTGGGTCACGGAGCTGCGCCCGCGGATCAGTGCGAGGATCCGGCCGTCCTCGAGGACGGCGAAGTCGTGGTGCACGGGCAGGCGGGTGCGCCGAATCTCCTGCGAGTCCCAGTCGTACTTCGCGATCGCCACGTCCTTGGTGATGGCGAGGAGCTCGCCTTCGCCGAGGGGCTCGATGTGCATCCAGGCCTCGTCGCGTTCGGACGCCCAGCGATGGACCACCTCCCCTTCGAGATCGACCAGGAGTGCTTCGGCGCGGTCGCGCGAGCCGTAGAGGTTCAGCCCGCGCGCGTCGTCGAGCTCGTGGGTCGTCACGCCGCGCTCCTCGGGGTTTTCGGCGGGCGCATGGTCCACGTATCCGAGCGCGGCGAGGGCGGCGAGCTCGTCCTCCGGGAGCGCGATCTCGGGCGCCGGGTTGGAATCCGTCTCCGCCGTTTCCGCGGCGGGGACGCTCTCGCTTCCGGTCTCGTCGTCCTCCGTGCATCCGAACAGGAGGAGCAGGGCGGTGGCCGGGATCAGGCTTCGCACGGCGCGCTATAGGTAGCACGCGTCAGCGCTCAGAGGTCCCCTGCGGCCAGAATTTCCGAAATTTTCGTGAGAGATTCGTCGAGAACGCGGCGTCCGGGCCATCCGGCGGCGACGATGATGAAGCGCTGATCGGTGTCGGTGCGGTGCACGAACATCACGTCGCTCGTCCACCGATAGGCGTAGCCGGGCTTGTGATAGACGCGCACCGGCGCCTCGCCGAAGCCGGTCTGCACCGCCTCGACCAGCAGCTGTCCGTGCTCGCGGCGCGGCATCTCGAGCACGCGGCGCAGGAGCGCGAGCTCCCGCTCGCCGAGATCGTAGCGCTGCCGCGCCGGGAGGTGCTCGTGGAGCATCACCCGATACATGGCGTTCGCGAGCTGTCGGAGCGTGGTGCAGTTGCCCTGATCCGGGCACGCGTACTCGCCGGTTCCGTCGCGCGCCGGCAGCTCGCGGGTGCGGCTGCCCTGCTCGATGGTGATGGGGGGGGAGTGCCGGTTGATGGCGTGTCCGGTGTCGGGGTGCCGGTTGCGCCCGCCGTAGGCGCGCAGGAAGACCGTGCTCCCGAGCCCGTTGTCGCGCGTGAAGAACTCGCGGTTGATGGTGTCCATGCCGACCAGCTCGACCAGCCGATCGAAGGCGAGGTTGTTGCTGGATACGATCGCGTGACGGACGATCTCCGCGAGACGGCCGCGATAGGTCGCCTCCTCCTCACTCTCGTAGTGATAGGTGAGCGTGGCGCGCGGGCTGAAGCCCATCTCGTGCGTCGTCTCGAGCGCGGCGATGGCCGCATAGAGCTTGATGGAGGACGCGGGCCACCAATCGTCCCGGTCCGTCGAGGTGCCATGCCAGTCGAACCACCGCGCCGTGGGCGCGCCGTCTTCGGGCACGGTGATCTCACCGACGAGCGCCTTGAAATGCTCGTCGCCGGAGAACCCGCGCGCTTCGAGGCGCGCCGGCAGGCGGGTCTCGTCGACGCTCTGTACCTGGGCCGAGACGGCGGTCGGCCACAGCAGAGCGAGGCACAGGATCGGGAAGAATCGAGACACGATCGAAAGTGGGACGGGCCGGAGCGCCGGAGCTTCAACGACTATTCGACGTACCCCAGGGCGCGCAAGCGGCGCAACGTATCGCGGTCGATCTCGGCGGCCGGGGCTTCCTCGTCCGGAGGCGGCGTCAGCAGCGTCAGCGCCGATCCCAGTCGGGCGATCTCCTTTCCGCCGATGCTCCAGGCGCTCTGTCGCTCCCACGGATCGCCCGCGAGGTCGAGCCAGAAATCCCCGGCGTCCACCGAGCGCACGAGCTTGAATTGCCCGCTGACGGCGTAGAAGAGACCGCCGGTCTCGCCGAGCACCGGCCCGGTGCTGGCCCGCTGCCCTTCGAGGATCGGGACCAGGGAGCTGCCGTCCAGCGCCTCGGTGACCGGCACACCCGTCGCGTCCGCGATGGTGGCGGCGATCGAGACCAGACCCACCGTGCCCCGTACCCGCGCCGCGGGCAGGCCCGGCCAGCACATCACGAGTGGCACGTGGATCAGCTCCTGGTAGACGCGCGAGCCGCCGTGTCCCACCGAGCCGTGGTCGAAGAGCTCCTCGCCGTGATCCGCGGTGATGATCACCAGCGTATTGCGCATCAGGCCGCGCTCGCGCAGCCCGGCGAGGAGCGGGCCGAGCACCAGCTCGTCGTGGTCGGCGACGCCAGCGTCATACAGCGCGCGGATGCGTGCGCGATCGCGCGCCACCAGCGCGAGCTCGCCGCGTTCGACGCTGCGAAGGACGTTCGGCGTCTCGTGGAAGTCGATGGGGCCGTCGTAGGGCGCGGGGTCGACGAGGGCGACCGTGCTGGGCCGCGGCAGGTAGGGCGCGTGTACGTCGGTGGTGTGGAGATACGCGAAGAAGGGCGCGCCGCCCTCGTGTGCGTCCAGCCAGGCGAGGAGATCCTCCACCAGCTCGTCACCCGCGGCGCGACCGGTCTGGGCGGCGTTGCGGAACTCGTCGAAGCCTCGCGAAAAGCCGAAGCCCTCACTGATGTAGCCGTTGGCGATGAAGGCGCCCGTCTCGTAGCCGGCGTTCGACATCCACTCGGCGAGGTAGGGCGCCTCGGGATCGACGGAGCGGCTGTGGCTGGTCGCGCCATGACGTGCGGGCAGCACACCGGTGAGGAGCGTGGCCGTGCTCGGCTTGGTCCACGAGGCGGACGCGTAGGCGTTGTCGAATACCTGGCTCTCGCGGGCGAGACGGCTGAAGACCGGGGTGGGGAGCGCGGCGCGCGGATCGTAGGCCCGCAGCCTGTCCGCGCGGAGCGTGTCGACGACCACCACCAGGACGTTCTGCACCGGAGGCGCCACGCGCGGGCTCGGCTGCCGTCCCGACGACAAGCTCAGGCGGGTGCTGAGCGCCGCGGCTGGATGGGCCGCCAGCAGAGTCAGCGTCAGCGCCATGTACAGAACCCGCGCCATTCGAATAGTCTACCTCAAGACCGGAGGTGCATCCGCACCCGGAGCGTGAGCGGCCTCTCGCCGACAAAGCGCGCTATCATCGCCGCGATGTCGTGCCCGCAGTTTCGAGCGCTCGCACTGGGGATGCTCGTCCTCGCCGGCTGCTCGGGCGCGGCGCCACGGGGGCCCGACTCGGCGCCAGATGGTGACACTGGCGTCGCGGACGCTTCGCGCGTGGACGCCGCCCACGCCGAGGTGCCCTCGGCGGGGCAGGGCGTGATCTCCACGGCCCTCACCCTCGACCTCGCGCATCTTCGAGGCCACGCGGAGATCACCTACGGCGCCGCCGAGGTGGTCGAGCTCGAAGCGGGCGGGCTCGGCAACCTTCGGGTCACGGGCGCCTCGGGGAGCACGGTGCCCGTGGCGCGTCAGAACGGGGTGATGCGCTTGCCCGGTAACATCGGCGCCGAGACCACCTATCGCTTCGATTACACGTTTCCGGCGAAACCTTCCGGGACGCTACAAGGGTGGGTCCCCGACGACGGCGTCACGTTCCTGTGGCCTTACTTCTGTGAAAACCTCTTCCCCTGCGTGAGCTCGCCGCGCGACGGAACCACCTTCACCTTGACGGTGGAGGGCGTGCCCGAGGGCATGACCGCCGTCTACCCCACCGAGATCCCGTCGCCAGCGCCCTCTTACATGATCGCGATCGCCGTCGGCGACTATCAGTTCGACCACCTCGGCACGACGAGCGCCGGCACCGACATCGGCGTCTACTACTTTCGCGGGGAGGGCGACTCCGCGCACGAAGGCGTCGACTCCCTGGTTGGAATCGTCGACTTCTACGAGCGGACCTACGGGCCCTATCTCTTCGGCGGCGAGATGGCGTCGGTGTCTGCGACCTGGGGCCCGACGGGTGGCCTCGGGGGCATGGAGCATCACCCCTTCTTCCACGTCTCGAGGCCCGTGATGGCGAGCACCGTCGTCCAGGCGCACGAGGCCGCCCACGGCTGGTACGGCGACGGGGTGCGCATGCGATGCTGGGAGGACTTCGTCCTGTCGGAGGGCGTCAGCACCTATCTCGCGTCGCGCGGCGTCGCGGCCGCGGATGGACCGACGGCGGAGTCGGAGGTGTGGGCCGGCTACGCGACGGACCTTCGCAACGCGATCTCTCGTGGAGACACCGAAGCGTGGCCCACGGGCTGCGACACCATCGACATCCTGCACCACCCCGTCTGGTCCTCGATCCCCTACACCAAGGGGGCCTTCTTCCTGCGGGAGGTGGAGCTCGAGGTGGGACGCGAGGCCCTCGACCGCGCGCTCTCCGGCTTCTACATGGCGCACGGGGGCAAGGAGGCCGCCTCGATGGGCGAGCTGATCGCGGCCATCGAGAGCGAGACCGGCTTCGACACCTCGGAGCTGGTGGCGGTCTGGCTTCGAGGTCGCGGGCTTCCTCCGCTACCGCCTCTGCCGTAAACCCTTAGACTCCCCCGAGAGGACACTTGGAGCACTTCGACGTATTGGTGGTGGGCGCCGGCATCTCCGGGATCGGCGCCGCCTATCATTTGCAAGAGCGCTGTCCGGATCGCACCTTCGCGATCCTCGAAGGCCGGCCGCGCCTGGGCGGGACCTGGGACCTCTTCCGCTATCCCGGCATCCGCTCCGACTCGGACATGCACACCCTCGGCTTTCGCTTCGAGCCCTGGGTGGAGCAGAAGGCGATCGCCGACGGCCCGTCGATCCTCGGCTACCTCGAGCACGTGGTGGACAAGTACGGCCTCGGGCCGCGGATCCGCTACGGGCACCGCGTGCTCGGCGCGTCCTGGTCGAGCGAGGACGCGCGCTGGACGGTGAAGGTGCATCGCGAGGACGAGGACCAGGACATCGAGCTGAGCTGCGACTTCCTCTTCCTGTGCAGCGGCTACTACGACTACGACGAGGGCTACCTGCCCGAGTTCCCCGGTCGTGACAGGTTCGAGGGGCGGATCGTGCATCCGCAGTTCTGGACCGACGACATCGTCTGGGAAGACAAGCGGGTGATCGTGATCGGCAGCGGCGCGACGGCCATCACCCTGGTGCCCGAGCTCGCCAAGAAGGCGGAGCACGTCACGATGCTCCAGCGCTCGCCGACCTACATCATGTCGCTCCCGAGCGAGGACCGCATCGCCGAGCGCCTTCGTCGCCGCTTCTCACCCGAGGTCGCGTACGCCATCACGCGCTGGAAGAACGTCTTCGGCTCGCTCGGGATCTACACCGCTTCGCGAAAAGCCCCCGAGCGCATGAAGAAGTTCTTCATCGGGGGCGTGAAGAAGGCCCTGGGGCAGGGCTACGACGTCGAGACCCATTTCACGCCGAGCTACGACCCGTGGGATCAGCGCCTGTGCGTGGTGCCCGACGGGGATCTCTTCGACGCCATCAAGGACGGCAGCGCTTCGGTGGTCACCGACCACATCGAGACCTTCACCGAGAAGGGGATCATGCTTCGGTCGGGCGAGGAGCTGGAAGCGGACCTGATCATCACCGCCACGGGGCTCAAGCTCCTCTTCGCCGCCGGGATCGACATCGATGTGGATGGGGAGAAGGTCGAGCCGAGGGACCTGATGGCCTACAAGGCGATGATGTTCGGCGACGTCCCCAACTTCGCCGTCTCTTACGGCTACACCAACGCGTCGTGGACCCTGAAGGCCGATCTCACCAGCGAGTACGTCTGCCGGCTTTTGAACCACATGCGGCGTCACCACTATCGGGTGTGCGTGCCGCGGCAGCACGATCCGGATATGGAGGAGGTTCCCTTCCTCGACTTCGACTCGGGCTACGTCCAGCGTGCCCTCGGCGACCTGCCGAAGCAGGGGTCGAAGATGCCCTGGCGGGTGCACATGAACTACGCCAAGGACCTCTGGATGATCCGCCACGGCAAGATCGACGACGGCGTGATGGAGTTCTCCTAGTCCCGCTTTCGCGTGGGGCGCTCGCTCAGCGTGCGGTCGAAGCTGTTCGACTCTTCGGCGAGGGTCTCGGCGTCCCGTGAGTCGCTGGTAGCGGTGCTCGGGCGCTGAACCGACGTCTCGGACCCCGTGCGCTGGGAGCGTACGTCGGCGAGCGTCGACAGCGCGCGCAGCTCCTGCCGCTCCACCTGGCGGCGGGGTGCGCCAGCGTCCACCAGGCGTTCGCCGATCGCGATGAGGCACGGGTTGTCGGTGGAGCGAAACCAGCGATTGGCTTCGTTCGCGTGGTGCAGGTAGGTCGGCCGGTCGTCGGCGTTGAGTGCCACGCGTGCGCGCGCCTCGTGGGCGAGGCCCGCCAGGGAAGGCGCGCCGAAGCCCTCGGTCTCGCGGATCAAGCGCTCGAGGCGGCGGGTGCCGGATTCCACTTCGCCGAGGCCCACCTCGGCCATCCCCAGGATCCGCTCGCACCGAAGGCGCGGGATCACCACCTCGAGCTCGGGGTCTTCGGCGATCGACAGACAGCGCCGCGCCGACTCGGCGGCCTCTGCCCACCGGCCGGCGGCGAGCTGCGCCTCGGCCACCGCGGACAGGCCCCACTGTCGGAACAGGACGTTGTCCTCGGTGCAATCGGCCACCACCCTCGAGCCCGTGTCGACGGCTCGGTCGAAGTCCCCGCGCTCCCGCTCCAGCTCGCACTGGATCAGCGCCAGGCGGTTTTCGAAGCTCATGCCTTCTTCGACGCGCCGCTCGAGCTCGCGATAGCTCCGCTTCAGCCCCACCACGTCGCGACAGACCGCATATGCCGGATGTGCGAAGAGGAGTATCTGCACGTCCGTGGACCACGACCCGAGCTGCAGGCTCGCCGCCTCCAGCTTCTCCTCGAGGGCGCGCGCCAAGGCCTCCTCGCCGCGGTAGCGGTGGTGCACCACCATCGTCGTCTCGGCCACCAGCTGGTAATAGCGCAGCCCGAGCTCGGCGCAGCGCGCGAGGTCGTCGTGCAGCCGCGGGTTGAGCTGGTTCACGTCGATCAGCGCGCGGAGGCCCCGCATGCCGGCCTCCGCGAGGCGGCGCTCGAAGTCGGTCGCGGGGGTGAGGCGGTCGGTGGTGATGATCTCGACCGAGCGTGAGAGCTTCTTCGCCCCCGCCCCCAGATGGCCGAGCAGGATGTCGGGGAAGCTCTTGATGCCCAGATACGCCGCGTACGGAAATCGTCCGTGAAGAATGTCGAGGACTTCGGCCAGGCGCACGTAGCGCTGGAGCTGCTCCACGTGGTTCGCCGCGTTCGCCAGACCGCAGGCGTAGCCGAGCGACACCATGAACTGGATCAGGGCGCGGTCGGGGCGAGGGCCTCGGCGACCCGGCAGCGCGAAGATCCAACCGAGGAACGAGACGCTCAGACCAACCACGAAGGCGAGGTGTCGCCCCACGATGCGTCCCAGGCGCTCGGCGAGCTTCATGCCGACGTAGCGGTGATAGACGTGGACCGTCTCCGAAGCCACGGCGTCGCCCACCTCGCGATCGCTCACCCAGCCGGCGGCGAGGAGCATCGCCAACAGCTCCATGTATCGGGTGCGGGGCGCGGCTTGTGCCCGATGGATCTCGACCGCCGTGTGGAGCGGCGCGATGCAGTCGCTCAGCGCCTGCGCCTCGAAGAGCCGCCTCCCGGCCGCGTCCAGGTAGCGAACCGCGCGCTCGTGCTCGCCCGCCTCGTAGAAGTGCCAGCCCACCGCGGCTGCGCGCTCCACTCGGTCGGCGTCGCTCTCGAGTGCCTCGGCGACCCGGAGGTGGAGGTGGCGTCGCCGCTCGTCGGACAGACCGCGGAGCAACGCCTCGCGAAGTCCGTCGTGACGAAAGCGGTAGCGGTCTTTGCTGCCGACGAGGACGCCGTGGCGCGTCAGGTCGTCCAGCGCCGCGAAGGTCTCGTCATGGGTTCCTTCGGCGAGCTGCACCACGCGCTCCAGCTCGATCACGCCGCCGACGACGGCGAGCGCTTCACCGAGGGTGCGGCCGGATGCGTCCAGCTGGGCGATGCGGGAGTCCATCGCGGCCGCGAGGCCGACAGGTGCGTCCTCCCGGTCGAAGCTGGCCGGGAGGATCCACAGGCCGTCCTCGTAGCGAATCGTCCCGACGTCCACCAGGTGACGGCAGAGCTCCGTGCAGTAGAGCGGGCTTCCGCCGGTGACGTCTCGCATGAAGCGGGCGAGCCTGCGCGCGTTCTTGGCGTCACCGAAGAGCGACTTCACGAGCTCCTCGATCTCCTTGCGATCGAGACCGGTGAGGAAGAGGTTGGTGCGGCAGCGTCGCATGGCGGCGACCGCCGCTTTCGCGCGGACCTCCTCGTTGGTTCGGGAGGCGATGACCAACGACAGTGACGCGCGCTGACACTCGCGGGTGAGGCTGGCCAGCACCGCGGCCGAGGCCTCGTCGCAGCGCTGCACATCGTCGATGAAGAGCGCCACGCTCCGGCGCTCCGCGATGGCCAGGATCGAGTCGGCCACCGCCCGCTGAATGCGCATGCGCTGCTCCGCGGGGTCGGTCGCCGGCTCCGCCAGGGTCATGCCCGGCAGTCGCGACAGCACCTCGGGGAACACGTGTCCGAGCACCGGCGCGTCCTTCTCCGCGGCCGCTTTGACGTCGGCGTCGGCGCTCTCCCAGAGCGAGGCCATGAGGTTGCGGATCACGTCGTAGGGGCCGCCGGCCGCCGTCTCGCAGCTCACCTCCGCCGTGACGGCGCCTGCGACCTTCGCCTCGAGGGCCACCTCTCGCAAGAGCCGGCTCTTTCCGGTCCCCGACTCCGCTTCGATGAAGGCTGCGTTGCCGCTGCCGCGCACCGCCAGCTTCACGCAGCTCCGCATCACCTTCATCTCGTGCTTGCGGCCCACCATCGCGGCGCTGGCGAGGAAACCCTGCTCGACCTCGATGTCGGGATCGACGTCGAGCTGACCGATGCCGGTGAGTCGCTCGATCACCTCCGCCGCGCTGGCGGGTCGCCCCATGGGATCGAGGCACAGCAGGGACAAGATCAGCTCGTCCATCGCCGGCGGTACATCGTCGACGACGTGCGAAGGAGGGACCACCGTGCGCTGCCAGGCGTGCTCGAAATCGTCGAGGCTCCGAACGGAGTAGGGCACCGTCCCGGTGAGGAGGTGATAGGCGAGGGCTCCGAGCGAGTAGAGATCGGTGCGACCGTCGAGGGGCATCCCGCGCAGGCTCTCGGGGGCGATGTAGGGCAGCGTACCGGCGATCTCTCCGGAGGCGCCCACGTTCGCGAGTACGCCGAAGTCGATGAGCTTGGCGTGCCCGTCCTCGGTGCAGCGCACGTTCTTCGGCGCGAGGTCGCGGTGCACCATCCCGCGGATGTGGAGCAGGGCGAGGGCCGCCGCGACGTCGCGCAGGAGCCGGCAGGTCTCGGGGATGGACGCCTTGCCGATTCGCTCCTTCAGGTCGTGGCCGTCCAGGAGCTCCATCGTGTAGAAGGGCCCTCGGTCCGGGTCGACGCCGTAGTCGTAGACCTCGATGATCCGCGGATGCGCGAGGCTCGCCAGGGAGTGGAATTCGCGCCGGAAGCGGAGCTCGGCCCTTTGTCGCCGTTCCTCTTCCCTGTCGGTGCGCAGCGCCTTGACCGCGACCGCCCGCTCCTCGGCGGTGTCCCAGGCTGCGAAGACCTGGCCCATGCCACCGCGTCCGAGGGATTCGTCGACCCGGTAGCGCCCTCCCGCAAACGCTGACGGGGCAGACACCACGCTCCATGGTACATCGGGCTCGCGTGAAGCTTCGTCCAGACCTCCACTACCTGACCGATTGGGCGCTCGGGGCGCTGATGCGCGGCGGCCTTCTGTACGCCGATGGCTTCGGCGACCTCGCGCGTCTCGAGGAGCTGGTGGAGCGGGTGCGCCGCTACCCGGGCGATGCAGCACCTGCGGAGATTGAGATCCGGTTCGACGGCCGCCCGCGTTCCGCCCTCGGCTATCGCGTGCAGCGGGGCACCTTCGATACGCCGATGGCCGAGCTCCTTCCCGAGGCGAGCAAGCGGGGTCACGTCGAGCTCCTCCTTCCGCCCGAGGTGCGCCATGGCCGTGAGCCGCGCCTGTGCTTGATGCTGGCGGCGACCGCGGAGGAGGGGTACGCGCGCCGACGGCTCTGGGCCACCTCCCTGCTGCGTCACGGCATCGGCGCGCTGATCCTGGAGAACCCCTACTACGGACGCCGGCGACCCGCCGGACAGCTCGGGCCCTCGCTCCGAACCGTCGCCGACCAGTTCACCATGAACCTGGTGACCGTCGACGAGGCGAACGCGCTCCTGTCGTGGATGCGTCGACGCGGGCACGAGCGCGTCGGGGTCACCGGCTACAGCCAGGGCGGGATGATGGCGGCCTTCGCCGCGGCGATGGTTCCGTTTCCGGTGGCCGCCGTTCCCCGCGGCGCCGGCTCGGCGGCGGGTCCCATCTTCACCACCTCCGCGCTCACCCGGGCCTTCGATTGGGATCGCCTGGCCGCGGACAAGGGCGGACGCGAAGAGGCGAGGGCGTTCTTCCTCTCGTGCCTCGAGCCGGTGAACGTCAGCCATCACGGCCCGCCCCGCGCGCCCGAGGCCGCCATCCTGATGGGCGCGCGAAGCGACGGCTTCATCCCGCCACGAGAGACCGAGCACCTCCACCGCCACTGGAAGGGCTCGGAGCTCCGCTGGCTGCCCGCGGGCCACGTGACTTCCCTGGTTTTGCACCGCCGTGCTCAGCTCCGGGCCATCCGGGACGCCTTCGACCGCCTCGACCGCGCACTCGGATGAAATACGGGGCCCCGCTGCCCCGTTCCAAAGGCATGGACGTCCGAGCGCCCGAACCTCCCCTCGCCCGGCACCGCGCTCCCCTCGACGACACGGTCTTCTTGGAGCGCTTCGTCGATGCGCGCCTGACCCTGCCCGAGTGGGATCACCTCAGCCACCTTCGCGCGGCCCGACTCCTGCTCTCGCGTTTCCCGCTCGCGGAAGCGACCGCCGTGATGCGTCGTCGCATCCGGCGCCTGAACCGCGAAAATCGCGTCATCGAGTCGAAGGAGAGCGGCTACCACGAGACGGTCACCGTCGCTTTCATGCACCTGGTGGCCGACGCCTGGGTGCGCGACCCGGGCGTCACCTCGCTGGACTTCTGCATCCGTCACCCGGAGCTGTGCGACGTGCGGGTCCTCTTGCGCCACTACTCGCGCGAGCGCCTCTGGTCCCCCGAAGCGCGGGCGACCTTCGTCCCGCCGGACCGCCTCCCGCTCCCCGGCGCGCTTCGCATCGCCAGCTGAGCGGGCTCGTCGACGCCGGGGCGAAGCCCCTGGCTCCGACCGATCTCCCGTTCAGCCGCCGTCCATCGCGGCGTCCATGGCCGCGCTCGCGTCCGTCCCCGAATCGGGAACGCCGCCATCCATCGCCCCGGTGTCCATCACGCCGCTGTCCACCGCCGAATCGGGCGTCGACGAATCGGGCGTCGACGAATCGGCCGCGCCATCGGGCATCCCGCCGTCCATCCCACCATCGCCCACACCGCCATCCACGCAGGGGTTGGGGACCTCGGTGCCCGGCGCGATCCCCCCGAAGCGCGCCCGCGAGCCGCTCTCGTAGACCAGGCCCACGCTGAGCGCGTCGCAGACGGCGTCGGGACCACCGGAGCCGGGTCTCGCGCGGATGTCCGCGGCGAGGTCCAACAGGTGCGAGAAGGACTCGTAGTCCGAGCTGCCGGGGCAGCCGCCGGCGGTTCCGATCGTGGACAACAGGTCGACGATCGCGAATCGCCCGGCGATGACCATCTTCTCGACCGTCTGATCGTCGGCAGAGATCTTCAGCGTCAGCACCGCGTCGCTGAGAATGAACTGGGCGGCGCGCATGTCCCCGCCGTAGATGATCGGGAAGCGGTCGGGCACCCGCATCACGAGGGTGCGGTCGGCGATCCAGGCGTTGTCGTCGCGGACGGTCGGTCTGTCGGGATTCCGGTCGAGGAAGTTGTCGTCGCGCGCCCACCAGAGGTCGTTTCCATCCCAGTTGGGCAGCGGCCACGGCTCGCCGTCGATGGTGAGCTGCTCCCCGCTGATGCTCCACTCGGTGAACTCGCCCGGGTCCTCGGAGGTGCCGAAGATCGATTGGCTCAACACCGCGACCACGCGTGGATCGTCGTCCTCACCGTTCCATCCCGTGACCTGGATCAGCGTGGTGCCGGTACCCTGGGTCTGATAGCCGCGGAGCTCGTCCTGCAGATCGGGGAAGGCCAACAGGAGCACTTCCGCGATGTTGTGCCCGAGGGAGTTGTCGGTGCCCATCACGCCGTCTTCTTCGAGGGGCGCGGAGAGGGCGGGGGCGCGGCACTCCACCGGGGGGTTGGGGCCCACCGAGCACAGACCGTCGAGGTCGTAGCCCGCGGTGCGCCAGCGATCGTCGCGGTAGTCGATGCGCAGATCGCGGGAAGCCCAGAAGTAGGTCTCCCCGTCGTCCCCATCCGGAACGACGTCCGCGTTGGGGCGCGCGGGCGGGCGGCTGAGAGGACAGGACGGCCCCGAATCGGCCGGATCGAGCAGGGACTCGTCGAAGGCTTTACAGCCCGCGAGGACCATCAGACACGAGCCCACCGCGGCGAAAGCAAGGAAGCGCACCCCCAAGTCATAGCAATTGTCGTTTCCTTCTGCACCCCCTTCTAAGAAGAGAGGGCATCAACCCGCATGGGGCAGGCGGGCGAGTTGGCGCCGCAGGCGCCGCAGCTGCCGCTTTTCCTGCCATCCGGTGTCCTGATCTTCGAGGATCTGCTCCACCGCCGGCAGGGCGTCCCGCCCATAGATGTGCTCGACCAGATCGAAGGCCTCGATGTTGGAGGCCTCCGACATGGCGGAGATGTGCAGGAGGTTGTCCAGCACCGCGGGGTCGTCTTTGATGCGGGGCTCGGCGTCGAAGGCCGACCGGTAGTTCCGCACGGCGTCGGACCACCAGTTGCGCTGGCTGTAGACGTGCGCGAGCAGGAGGTAGGCGGCGCCGCTGTCGGCCTCTCGGGCATAGGTGCGCAGGACGGCGACCTGATCGTCGGAGACGGCGAGGTGGGCGTCGACGAGGTGTCGCACGTCGCGCACCACGTCCACCGGCGCCTCGGGATCGCCTTCGCGTGTGGCGGCGGTCTCGGATGGCGCGGCGGGAGCGCTCGTCGGCGCTGCGGTCGCGACGGGTGCGATGGTCTCGACGGAGGCGTCGTCCGCTGCTCCGGCGCCTTCGGGCGGGGGATCGGCGAGCGCCACTCCGCCCGCGCGCGTCGGGGTGCTGACGTGGCCCGGTCCCGACAAGACGCCCTCGGCGCTGGCGCGCAGGCGCGCGATCTCGGCGCGTGGATCCGGTCGCGTCGCGACCCAGGTGACCGCCCCGGCGAACGCGCACGCCAGCGCGAGGCCTGTCACCGCCATCACCATCGCGCCGCGGCCCTTCTCCCGGATCGCGGGCTTCGGAAGCGATTCGATCGCGCGGAGGAACTGCGAGGCGTCGGCGAAACGATCGTCGGGCTTCTTCGCCATCGCCTTCTCGATCATCCGGCGGAGCTCCGGCGTCTCTTTCCTGGTGCGCGAGACCTGGGAGATGCGCGGGACCTTCGCCGTGAGGTGTTGGCGTAACAGCTCGATCAGCGGTCCGTTGAAAGGCTTGACCCCGGCGAGCATCTCGAAGAGCAGCACGCCCACCGCGTAGATGTCGGTGCGCCCGTCGGTCTGTTCCCCTGCTGCCTGTTCCGGGGGCAGATAGGAGGGCGTGCCCATCACCATGCCTTCCTTGGAGAGGTTGGGGTCGGCCTCGGGATGATCGACCAGCCACTTCGCGAAACCGAAGTCGAGGATCTTCACCACCTCGGGCTGATGCTCGATCTCCTGCAGGAAGACGTTGCCGGGTTTGATGTCCCGGTGCACCAGGCCACGCCCGTGCGCGTAGGACAGACCGCGCAACAGCTGCTTGGTGATCTCGAACGCGCGATCGGGATCGACCGGGCCGCGATCGATGACCTCGCGTACCGTGAATCCCGACAGGAGCTCCATGACCACGAAGGGGCGGCCGTCCGCGATGCCGTAGTCACTGACGGAGACGATGTTGGGGTGATGGAGCGCAGCCAGTGCCTTCGCCTCACGCTCGAAACGCGCGCGCAGCGAAGGATGAGACGCGTGTTTCTTCTGCAGGACCTTGATCGCGACTTCGTGAGGGAGCTTCAGGTCCTTTGCGCGGTAGACGACGCCGACGCCGCCCGTGCCCAGCACGCCGACGATCCGATAGCGATCATCCACGACGTAGCCCGGATCGAGCTCCGGCTCGCTCCCAGATGCGGTCGATGCTGAGGGTTGAGCGGACACGATCGCGCCTCGAGCCGACCCCGGACGGCGAGGGGCCGGGAAAGGGGTTTCAGCATGCGACCAGCGAGCAGAGGCGGTCAACGGCGTTTCGAAGAACCTCGCGGCTCCAAAGACGCGTGAAATGGGGCAAAAACCCCGCAAACCTTTGCAACTGCAGCATGAAGCCTTATGGTGAATCAGTTCGAGCAGTGTCCCGCGTGCCTCGCGGCTGTCGTTGTTCGAGCACACAACCAGGGAAGCAATCGCGGGCTGCGGCCTCGCGCGCCTCCCGATCAACTCGCAGCCGAGGAGCACGATTTGGGCAAACGAAGGAAGAAGAAGGGCGGCAAGCGCAGGCGCCAGTTCGAGCGGGAGGAGACTCCGCGCAGTGATCACGTCGAGGTCGAAGGGACCGTGGTGAACGTGTTCGCTGGCGGCCATTTCGAGGTGGAGCTCGACGATGGACCGGTGGTCAAAGCCGAGGTCGGAGGTCGCATGCGTCGATATCGCATCCGCGTGCTGCTCGGTGACCGCGTGCGTGTTGCCCTGTCGCCGTACGACTTGTCACATGGCTTGATCAAATTATCGGTTCAAGGAACCGCGTAGAGAACGCAGCGTCGCCTGACGCGATCAGGACGCGAGGCGTCGGCGGAGGATGCCGGGGAGGTCGCCTTTGAGCGCTGCTCCCGCGGCCATCAGCCCTCCCGTGAGGGCTCCCGCCACGCCGCAGGTCGACACATCGGACCCCGCGAGGAAGAGCCCCTTCACCTCGCTCTGAACGCGGACGTCGGCGCGGAAGCGCGCGGGCGTGTGGGCGAGGCCGTACATCTCGCCTGCGTGGTGTCCCGTGAATTGGCGCGTGCTCAGGGGCGTCGAGAGCTCCATGTGATCGACCTTGCCGCGCAGCTGTGGACGCTGGGCGAAGAGCAGCGCGAGCAGGCGCTCGCTCATCGAGGCTTTCCAGTCCTCGTAGTCGGCGCCGCGCTTCATCCAGCGCGTCTCGGCCCAGCGCTCGAACCACTCCATGCGCGCGAGAGTGATGACCTCGACCGTGGCGCGACCGGGATGTCGCTCGCCCCACGAGGGATCTTTCGCGGATGGAAACGAGACGTACGCGACGGGGATCGGCGCCTCGGGATCGGCGGTGAAGGCGGCGAAACGCTCTTCGCGATCCCCGGGCGCGTAGATCCAGAGGTTCGTTCCGTCGAGCCCCAGCTCTTCGTCGGTGTGACGGAAGCCGAGGTGGAGGCAGAGGTGGGCGGTCGACGGGCCCACGCGGGCGATGCGCGCGCGCATGTCGGCGGAGCCCGGCGCGTCGCGTGGCAGGAGCTTCCCGTAGGTCGCGCTCGCGCCCACGTCACTGATGATGGTGTGGGCGCGTAGCTCGAGGCCGTCGGCCATGCGCACTCCGACCGCGCGTCCGCCCTCGACGAGGATTGCGTCGACCTCGGCGTTGGTGAAGATGGCGCCGCCGCTCTCGGCGAGGACCTTCTCGGCGCCGTCGGCGATGGTCGCGGGGCCCCCGACCGGATAGTAGGCGCCGCTCTCGTAGTGCAGCGCCACCATCGCGTGGATCATGAAGCTCGCTTCGCGCGGCGTCAGCCCGTAGTCGCCGCATTGGCCGGTGAGGACGTCGAAGAGGACGGGGTCGCGGACCAGGGGGCGAAGCGCCTGCTCGACGGTCTGGTCGGCGAAGTGCATGAACTTGCGGCTCACCAGATGGCTCAACCCGCTGGCACGACGCGGCAGGAGCTGGCCAGCGAAGTAGCGCGGCGCCGTCTTCACGGCTTCATGTGAAAGCTCCATCGCTGCGCGCACCTGCTCCGCAGATCCCGGCAGGTCGCGTTCGAGGCTCGCGACGAAGGCCTCGCGTCCGGCGACGAGATCGAAAGCCCGATCGCCCAGGATGATCCGGTCGTAGACCTCCGGCATGCGCGCCCACTTCATGCGCCCACCCGTCACCAGATCGAAGAGCGGACCCACGCCGCCCGCATCCTCGACGCCTCCGATGTAGTGGACGCCTACGTCCCACTCGTAGCCCGGTCGGGTGAAGGCGTGGGTGAAGCCGCCCGCCGTGTAGTGACGTTCGAGAACGCAGACCCGCATGCGGCCGTGGGCGGCGAGCACGGCGGCCGTCGCCAGGCCGCCCATGCCGGAGCCGACGACGATGGCGTCCCACGCGCCCTCGGGCTTCGACCGCTTGTAGCTGGGACGAGTCACATCCGGACAAATACACCCCCGGGGCCGGGTTGCATCCGGCTTCCTCCTCCCCTCGCGCCGGAGGCGGGAAGTGATAGGCTGGCTGCCCGTGAAGCTCGCGGCGCTCCTCCTCGCGCTCCTCGTCGCATGCGGGGACGATGTCGTGCCACCGGACGATGGATCGGTGGTGGACGGTGGAGCCAACGACGCCGACGCCGCGGAGGACAGCGCGCCGCCCGGGCCCCTCGCGGTGACGCTCGAGGGCGCGCCGGCGGCGTGGGTCGGGCAGGAGTACTGCCTCACCGCCGTCCACAACGGCGGGCCCGGGGCTCGCATCGCCTTCGTCTGGGGTGACGACGGACCCGAAGAGGACGCCCCCGCGGAGTCCTGTCACACCTTCGCCTTTCCGGGAGAGCAGCTGGTCTCGGTGGTCGTGCTCGATGCAGCGATGCGCGCCGAAGCTTCGCGCAGCGTTCCGGTGGTCTTCGAGCCGGCGCCCCTTCCGCCCACCCGCTCGAGCACCATCCTCTACGACGCCGCGCGAGACCGGGTATGGGTCGTGAACCCGGACGCGAATACGGTGAGCGTCCTGGACGCCGATCCGCCCGCGCTCCTCTCCGAGGTGGAGGTGGGCGATCACCCCCGCACTCTCGCCCTCCTCGGTTCCACGATCGTGGTCACATGTCAGGAAGACGACACCCTGCACCTCCTGTCGGCGGAGGACTTCTCCCTCTTGGACGTCGTCGATCTGGGCTACGGCAGCGCGCCCTACGGGGTCGCGGCCGACCCACGCGGCGGGCGGGTCTGGGTCAGCCGCATGCAGGCGGCCGATCTGGTGAGCGTGGACGTGCCGAGCGGCGTGATCCGGCGGGAGATCGATCTCGGTCCCGATCCGCGCGCGGTCGCCGTCGCCGGCGATGGCGCCATCTTCGTCACCCGGTGGCGCTCCGACGTCAGCGCGGCTTACGTCTATCACGTCGACGCGAGCGAGCCGGCTACCGCGGCACTGGTGGGGGCGGCGGATTTCGTGCGGCAGGAAGGGCTCGACAGCGACACCAACAACGATGGGGTGCCCTCCTTCCTGAATCAGGTGGTCTTCTCTCCCGACGCGGGCCGCGCGGTCCTGCCGTCGCTCAAGGCCAACGTGGTAGGCGGGCTCTTCAACACCGGCGCCGAGCTCAGCGCGCAGACCACCGCCCGCGGCGTGATGAACGAGATCATGCGCGAGCCCTCGAGCCCCACCACGCTGGCCCACGACAGCTTCCGCTTCGCCTTCGACGATCTCGACTACGCGTCGGCGGTGGTCTTCTCTCCGCTCGGTGAGACGGCCTACGTCGCCTTCCAGGGCGCGGAGCGGGTGATCGCGGTCGACGCGTTCACCTTCAACACGACGGGCTCGATCCGCGAGGCGGGCGCCGCGCCGCAGGGCCTCGCCATCTCACCCGACGGGACGCACCTCTTCGTTCAGGCGTTCCTCGATCGACAGGTGCGGGTCTACGACGTCTCCGATCTGTCCACCGAGCCCGAGCCCCTGGCGGTGATCGACACGGTGGCCGCCGAGCCTCTGGAGCCGATGGTGCTCGAGGGCAAGCGCATCTTCTACCGGTCGCGCGACCCGCGGATGAGCCGCACCAGCTACCTCGCCTGCGCTAGCTGCCATCTCGACGCGGAGGCGGACAACCTCGTCTGGGACTTCACGCAACGCGGGGAGGGCCTGAGGAACACCATCCCGCTGCGGGGCCGCGCCGGTCTCGGTCACGGCTCGCTGCACTGGAGCGCGAACTTCGACGAGGTTCAGGACTTCGAGCACGACATCCGCAGCGGGCAGGGCGGCACGGGCTTCATGTCCGACGCGGAGTTCATGACCGGTACCCGAAACACGCCCCTCGGCGATCCGAAGGCCGGCGTCTCGTCGGAGCTGGACGCGCTCGCCGCTTACGTCTCGAGTCTCACGGGATTCGGCCGATCGCCCTTCCGGCGCGAAGGCGACCCGACCTGGGAGGCGGCCTTCGCGCGAGGCGAAGCGATCTTCGAGGGCGCATCCACCGGCTGCCGAGGCTGTCACAGCGGGGCCAGCTTCACCGACAGCGGCTTCGACGCGAGCCGCACCCCGAACCTGCACGACGTCGGCACCCTCGGCGCCGGAAGCGGGACGCGGCTCGGCGGGGCGCTGACCGGGATCGACACGCCCACCCTCCGCGGTCTGTGGCGGAGCGGGCCGTACTTGCACGACGGATCGGCCGCCTCGATCCGCGACGTGCTCACCATCGAGAACCCCGACGACGCCCACGGCGTGACCAGCACCCTGTCGTCTGGCGAGATGGACGACCTGGTGACCTACCTCCGGGCCCTCGACGATCGCGTTCCCTGAGCGTGGTAGCGTCCCGGCCCATGACAAGCGCCAAGATCACGACCGAGCAGAAGGGTCACGTCCTGTGCATCGGGATCAACAGACCGGACAAGCGCAACGCCTTCGACCTCGAGACCATCGAAGCGTTCGCGGCGGCTTACGAGCGCCTCGCCGAGGACGACGCACTGCGGGTCGGCGTGGTCTTCGGGCACGGCCCGCATTTCTCGGCGGGCCTCGATCTCGCGGAGGTCGGCCCGGCGGTCGCGGAGCACGGGCCCACCGCGCTCGCCGGGGGCCGGAAGGTCGACCCCTTCGGCCTCTGGGGCGCGCCCGTGAGCAAGCCCATCGTCCTGGCGCTCAGCGGCATCGCCTTCACCCTCAGCATCGAGCTGGCTCTCGCCTCCGACATCGTCGTCGCTGCGCGGGACGTGCGCTTCCGGCAGCTCGAGATCGGTCGCGGCATCCTGCCCTTCGGCGGCGCGACCATGCGCGCGCCAGCGCAGCTGGGCTGGGGCAATGCCATGCGCTTCCTCTTGACCGCCGAGGAGTTCGGCGCCGACGAGGCGTATCGGATTGGACTGGTACAAGAGGTCACCGAGCCTGGGGCGCACGTGGCCCGCGCCGAGGCGCTGGCCGCGCTCATCGCCGAGCAAGCGCCGCTCGGCGTTCGGGGCACCCTCGAAAACGCGCGCGTCGCGCGGGACGAAGGGGAGGGCGCCGCGAAGAAGCACCTCGGCGCGCTCCTGCCTCGGATCCTCGCGAGCGAAGACGCGGCGGAAGGGGTGCGCAGCTTCATCGAACGCCGCAAGGGCGAGTTCGAGGGCCGCTGAGGCCGGGCTCGATGACGGCGCTCCTGACCGCTCTCTTGCTCGTCGCCGGCTGTGATGACGCATCCGAACAGTCGCGCGGACACCTCACGGTCTTCGCGGCGTCGTCTCTGACGGACGTGTTCGGCGAGCTCGCGGAGCAGCTCGAAGAGGACGTGGGGGCGGAGGTGACGACCAGCTTCGCCGGCAGCCAGATCCTGCGCCTGCAGATCGAGCAGGGGGCGCCCGCCGACGTCTTCGCGTCGGCCGATGCGTCGCACATCCGGGCCCTCGAGAGCCAGGGCCTGGTGACGGACGCCCGGATCTTCGCGCGAAACGAGCTGGTCGTGATCGTGCCTACCGAGGACACGGAGATCCGCAGCTTCGAGGATCTCGAGCGCGCCCCGCGGGTAGTGATCGGCGACGAGACCGTGCCGGTAGGGCGCTACACGCGCGAGCTCTTCGCGAACGCGCGAGAGGCTCTGGGCGAGGATTTCGTCGCGTCGGTGCGCGCCCACGTCGTCTCCGAGGAGAGCAACGTGCGCCTGGTGCGCGCGAAGGTGGAGCTCGGCGAAGCCGACGCCGCGATCGTCTATCGGAGCGACGCCGCCCACTCGCCCGGTGTGCGCGCCATCTCGGTGCCCGACGCCCTCGGCCCCACCGCCGAGTACTACGCGGGCGTCGTCACGTCGTCTTCGTCTCCGGAGCTCGCGCGCCGCTTCCTCGACATGCTCGGGGGCACGGTCGGACGCCGCATCCTCGCTGCCCACGGTCTCTCCGCCGCGCCATGAAAGGGAGGCTCTTCAACACCGTCGTTCCCTCGGTCCTTCTTCTGACCCTCCTGGTGCTGCCGGTGATCGCGCTGGCGCTCTCGTCGGGACCGGCGGACATCGCGGCGGGCCTGTCGCACCGGCTCTTCCTGCCGGCGCTGGCGCTCACGGTGCGCACCACCTTGCTGAGCCTCGCCGTCGTGGTCGCGACGGGCACGCCTCTCGCGTGGTGGCTCGCCACCAGCGAGCGCCGCCGCGCGCGCGTGGTGGAGATGCTCGTGGACCTGCCGGTGGTCATTCCGCCGGCGGTGGTCGGCATCGCGCTCCTGACGACCTTCGGGCGGCGGGGGCTCCTCGGCCCCGTTCTCGAAGCCGTGGGCGTCAACGTGCCCTTCACGACCACGGCGGTGGTCCTGGCCCAGGTGGTGGTCTCCGCTCCCTTCTACGTGCAATCGGCGAGCACCGCCTTCCGAAAGGTCGACCTCGATCTGCTCCTGGTCGCCCGCACGCTGGGCGCGTCGCCCACCGGCGCCTTCGTGCGCGTGGCGCTTCCCATCGCCCTTCCGGGGCTCCTCGCCGGCGCGGCGCTCTCGTGGGCCCGCGCCATCGGCGAGTTCGGGGCGACGCTGCTCTTCGCGGGAAACCTCCCTGGCGTCACCCAGACGATGCCCCTCGCCATCTACGGAGCGCTCGAGGTCGACGTGCGCGTCGCCATCGCGCTGTCGCTGGTCCTCGCCGCCATCGCCGTGCTCCTGCTCTTCGTCCTTCGCGTCGTCCCGCGTGTGCTCCTGCGTCGCCGGGGGCTGGGGACGTGAGCTGGGAGGTCACGCTCAGGGCGCGGGTCGGCGAGGTGGACATCGACGTCCGTCTCGAAGGCGAGGGCGCCCCGGTCGCGCTCATCGGTCCCAACGGCGCCGGCAAGACCAGCCTCCTTCGCTGGGTCGCCGGGCGCCCCATCGCGGGCGCGGCGGGAAAGGTGACGGTCGACGACCTCACCCTCGCCGACACCGAGCGCGGCGTGTGGATGTCTCCGGAGGATCGGCGGGTCGGGTACGTGCCCCAGGGCTACGGTCTCTTCGAACATCTCCGGGTCGTCGACGACGTCGCCTTCGCCCTGGCTTCGCGCGGGATGGCGCGCGCGTCGCGTCGCGAGCGAGCGATGGAGATGCTCGCGCGGATGGGATGCGAAAAGCTCGCGGACAGGCGACCCGCCACCCTCTCCGGTGGCGAGCGGCAGAAGGTCGCCCTGGCGCGCGCGCTGTTGGTGGAGCCGAGGCTCCTGCTCCTCGACGAGCCCATGGCGGCCCTCGACGCCTCCGCGCGCCGCCGCATGCGCGCGTTCCTCTCGGAGCAGCTCGGCGGCGGCGACGCCCCCGCCCTCGTGGTCACCCACGACGCGCGCGACGTCCGCGCCATGGCGGCGCGGGTGTACGTCGTCGAGGCCGGCGAGGTCGTCCAGACGGGGAGTCCGAACGGAGATCGCCGCGCGCCCCGCCACCGAGTTCGCCGCCGAGTTCTTCGCCTAGGACTACAGCACGCCGCGGCGCGCCTGGTCCCGCTCGATGCTTCGGAACAGAGCGCTGAAGTTGCCTTCACCGAAGCTGAGGTGGTTTCGGCGCTGGATCATCTCGAAGAAGATGGGGCCGATGACGTTCGTCGTGAAGATCTGCAGCAGGTAGCCGGACGCGTCGCCGTCCACCAGCACCTGCTTCTTCGCGATGTCGTCTCGGTCCTCGATGACCCCCGGAACCCGATCGAAGACCGTGTCGTAGTACTCGTCGTCGATGTCGAGGGTCACGACGCCCGAGTCCGGGAGCCCTTCGAGGCTCGCGAGCAGGTCCTCGCTGATCAGCGCCAGGTGCTGGACGCCGGGGCCGCGGTATTCGCGCAGGTACTCCTCGATCTGCGACTTGTCCTCCGAGCCTTCGTTGATCGGGATGCAGAAGCGCCCACAGGGTGAGCGGAGCGCGAAGCTGGTCAGACCCGTCTTTTCGCCGCGGATGTCGAAGTAGCGGACCTCGGTGAAGCCGAACACCTTCTCGTAGAAGGCCGCCCACTTCTTCATCGTGCCCTTGGTCACGTTGTTGGTGAGGTGGTCGATGGCGTAGAAGCCGCGGCTCGGGACGCGATCCGGCCGCTCGAGCTCGAGGAGCTGACGCCGCCAGGTGGGGCGCTCTCCCTTGCGGACGAAATAGATCAGGGAGCCGCCGATGCCGTAGATGGCCGGCGCGTCGAAGAGCTTGTCGCCGCGATACTCCTCGGCGCCCCGCCGAACGGCCGCGGCGATCGCCGTGCGTTGGTCCTCGACCCACCACCCCATCGAGGGGATGCATGGCCCGTGCTCTTCGGCGAAGCGCGACGAGAAGCTGTCCTGCTCGTCGTTGACGATGAAGACGATGTCCCCCTGCTCGTAGACGTCGGCGTCGAGCTTTTCGTGCCGCATCGTTCTGGAAAAGCCCAGGGAGAAGAAGAGCTGTCCGATCTCGTCGGCGCCGACCGAGGTCGGGGCGGCGAATTCCACGAACGCGATTCCGTCGATACCGATGGGGTTGTCCATCACTTCCTCCCTGCGTCTGTCTGCCAGCTCTTCCAGTAGTCGGCGATGTCCACCTCCAGGGCGGGTGCGCTCACCTCGAGGGGCCGGAGCGTGTCGACCATCACCGCGACCTCCTCGGTGCGCGTGCGGTCTTTGGCGGCCGCCACGGCGCCGGGCTGTGGCCCGTGATGAATGCCCTGCGGGTGGAAGGTCGCCATCCCCGGGCGGATGCCTTCGCGGCTGAAGAAGTCGCCGCGGTGGTAGAAGAGCACTTCGTCGTAGTCGATGTTGGCGTGATAGAAGGGCACCTTCAGCGCACCTTCGTCCCCGGTCTCGAGGCCGCGGGGCAGGAAGGTGCAGACCACGAAGGCGTCGGTCACGAAGGTGGCGTGCGCCGACGGCGGCAGGTGATAGCGCTCGCTCATCACCGGCCGGATGTCGCGGACGTTGATCCGCCACGCGCAGAGGTCGCCCTTCCAGCCGACGGTGTCGATGGGATGGAAGGGATAGAAGATCGAGGTCAGGACGCCGCCCCGCTGCACGCGGAGCTCCCACTCCTCGCGTCCGTCATCGACGGGCGGCTCGGGGGTGGGCACGTCGACCATCGCGGGATCGAAGAGCGCGTGACGCCCGAGGATGCCCTTGTCCGGCAGCTCGATCTCGTGACGCGACTCGATCACCAAGAGGGACGTGACGTCGCTCGGGATGAGCCGGTGCACCGTGCCCCTCGGGATCACCAGGTAGTCGCCGGGCTCGTATGTCAGCGGGCCGAAGTCGGTCTCCAGCCGCCCCGTCCCCTGGTGGACGAAGAGCACCTCGTCCGCGTCCGCGTTGCGGAAGAGGTAGGGCATGGTCTGGGTGACCCGCGCGAAGCGCAGCGTGACGTCCTCGTTTTCGACGAAGGCCGGCCGCATGGCGAGGTAATCCGCCGCCTCCCCCTCACCGCGGAGCTCGTAGAGGGCGAGCGCGCGGGGGCGCATCGGACCCTCAATCCGGCTCCAGCCCACCGGGGCGTGTTTCCTATAGAGGTGGCTCGCCCTGCCGAAGAACCCCTTCCGGCCGAACTCCTCCTCGACCGTGCCCTCGGGGATGTCGACGTGCGCCTGCCGGGTGACCTTGCCGCGTAGGTAGTGCATGGCCTGTAGATAGCTCCCGGTCTCGTTCGAATAAAGAAGTGAATGTTGACAAACTCGTTCAGAAAAACTGAACTGCTCGCGTGGCCCTCTCCCTCGATCAATTGGCGGTTCTCGACGCCATCGATCGCTCGGGAAGCTTCGCGGGGGCGGCGAAAGAGCTTCATCGGGCGACCTCCGCTGTCAGCTACGCGATCCGCAATCTCGAGGAGGCCCTGGGGATCACGCTCTTCGACCGCAGCCGGCATCGGGCGATCCTCACCGTGGCCGGTCGATTGGTGCTCGAGGAGGGCCGCGATCTGTTGTCCCGGGCGCGGCGCCTCGAGCGCGTGGCCCACGACCTCCGCCTGGCGTGGGAGCCAGCGCTCGCGTTGGTGGTCGACGGCCTCTTTCCTCTGCCGCCCATCCTGAGGGCCCTGTCCCGTTTCGAGGCGGAAGGGGCGCCCACGCGGCTGTCGCTTCGAGTCGAGCATCTGGGCGGGGTCGAGCATCGCTTCACCACCGAGGAGGCGGACCTCATGCTCGTCCTCGATTTCAAAGGGGGGCGGTCATTGCGCGCCCGTCCCATGCCGCCGGTCGAGATGATCCTGGTGGCCCGTCCCGACCATCCGGTCAGACAGTCCGAGCCGCTCAATCGCGCGGCGCTCAGTCGCCACACGGAGCTCTCGGTGGAAGACTCGCGGCCTGGGGGGGTGCGAGGCCGGGGACGGCTCTCCCTCGGCAGTTCACACGTCTTTCGACTCAGCGACTTCCACAGCAAGCGGCTCGCGCTGCTCGAGGGCGTCGGTTTCGGGTGGATGCCTCGCCATTTGGTGAGCGAAGACCTCGCGTCGGGACGGCTCGCGCCACTCGGTTTCGAAGAAGGGGACCATTTCGTCTTCTCGCCGCACCTCGTCAGTCGCGTGGACCCGACGCTCGGCCGTGCGGGGGAGCGCGTGGTCGAGATGTTGATGGAAGAGCTGAGCGGTTGATCGTCACGGGGCGTCCCGCGCCCCATCGGTCAGTTTCTGTTCGAGCTGGGGTGCGCGAGCCCCACACTCCCGCGCTCCTAGCGCCGCCTCGCCTCCGCATCCGAGTGGCAATTTCGCCGGTGCGGCGTCGGCGCGCCCCTTGCTCTGTACCCACGTCGTGATCCGACATGCTCACCTCCTGGTCCTGCTCTTGGTCGCCAGCGCGTGTATCGCTGCGCCCGCCTCCGACGACGAGCTCGACGTCCTGAGCTCCAGCACCGAGAGCGTCTTTCGGCCCTATTTCGACATGGCGTCGACCGGCGGGTGTGCGGGTGCGGATCGCTGCGATCCCGCGGCCGATCAGTGCTTCTGCCAGGCGGACTTCGACCACCAGAACTACGGGTTCGTGGGGAGCGATGGGCGCCGCCGCGGGCACCATCTGGTGGTCTCCTCGGACGCACGCGCCGACCAGATGCACGCCATGGGCAATCGCGGGGCGTTCTACGTCAACGCGATGAACGACGATTGGCGAGGCGGCGCCGCGGCGAAGGCCGACGCCCTCGTGGCCCTGGCGCATTCCCGCTTCGCGGTCATGCCCCGGTGGTTTCTGCTCAACGAGATCTCGCGGAGCCAGTGGCTCGCGCAGACCGCGGAAGGTGCGCGCTATCGGCGCTACGTCGCGGAGCTCGCCCGACATCTGTCCGAGCGCTACGCCCGCAAGGTGCTGGTGTTCTCCCCGTTCAACCGACCCGGGCTCCGCGGCGTTCACCACCCGGCGGATTGGGAAGCCATCGCGCGACACGCAGTGATCGGCGTCGAGCACTACATCGGCGGCGGCGAGATCGCTGCAAACGGCTACTCCGAGAGCTACTGCCGGAGCGTCTATCAGTCGAGCATCACCTGGTACGGCCGTCAGGGGGTGCGTCCGCAGCGCCTCGTCCTGACGGAGCACTTCGCGCAGACGCCCGCCGACTTCGGCCGCGGGCGTGAGGGGCTGCGGCTCTCCAACTGGCTGCGCGCCATTCGCGTTCGGACGCGCGCGGCGGTCTCGCTGCCCTTCCTCGGCTACGCGAGCTACGGGTGGAGCTTCAACCAGACGCACGCGTCCAACGACGGGCGCTGGGAAGCGCAGGACGTCTACCACCGCGTTCTCGAGGGCGGGGACATCACCCGTGGAAGTACCGCACCGGCGCCCTCGGACGACCCGGGCACGTCCGACCCGGGCACCTCCGACCCGGGCACCTCCGACCCAGGCACCTCCGACCCGGGCACCTCCGACCCGGGCACGTCGGACTCCGGCGACCCCGCCGCGCCCACCTGCGGCGGGCTCTTCGATTCCTGCGTCGTGGGCGGCGGCGACTGCTGTAGCGGACACGCGTGCGCGCCGAGCGACTCCACCTGTCGAATCCAGATCGGCACGCCCTGCACCGACCGTTCTCAGTGCTACGACGGCCGCGCCTGCACCGGCACCCCCCGTGTCTGCTGCGTGATCATCGGCGACGGGTGCGCCCACGACGAGCAGTGCTGCAACGGTCACCAGTGCCAGGCCGGTCGCTGCTGCGTGGAACGCGGCGGCGGCTGCGCGCGCGACGATCAGTGCTGCTCGGGGACCTGCGGGCTCGGCGGTTGTCGCTGAGCCTCGCCTCACGAGGTGCTCGACGGCGGGCTGGGGCCCGGCTATCGTCCGCGCCATGGCTCGCCTCGTCGCGCTCTTCCTTCTCTCGATGGCCCTGATCCCGACCGTCGCCTCGGCGCAGCAGTCCGACGACGAGCTCGCGCGTCACTTCTTCGAGACCGGGCGCACGTATTTCTCACGCGCCGAATACCAGCAGGCGGCCGAAGCGTTCGGCGAGGCCTACCGCCTGAGCGGTCGCCCTGCGCTTCTGGTGAATCAGGCGCGCGCGCTCGAAGCCGCGGGCGACCTGCCGGGCGCCATCCGCACCCTCGAGCAGGCGTCCTCCGAGCTCGATCCCGGCGACGATCTCTACCCGACCATCGCGCCGAAGCTGGAACGACTTCGCGCGCAGCAAGCTCATGCCGAAGCCGAGGCCGCGGCGCGACAGGCACAGGACGAAGACGCCGAAGAGACCGAGACCGAAGAGTTGGTCAACGAGTCGGTGATGCCGTCCGAGCCCGTGGAAGCCTCGGGACCGGGCACCCTCTTCTGGGTGGGGATCGGGTCGGCGGCGCTCGGCGGCGCGCTCCTGGTGACCTCTCTGATCACCGGCGTCGCTGCCCACGGGGTCTACAGCGATCTCGAGGGCGCCTGCCCCGGCGACGTCTGCCCGCCGGACCGCGCCGGCGACATCGATCGCGGGAACGCGCTCGGGACCGCGAGCACCGTGCTCCTCTTCGTCGGGGCCGTGGCGGCGGCCGCGGGTGTGACCCTCATCCTCCTCGACGGCGGCTCCGACGAGGAGCAGCCAGAGGTCGCCCTCAGCGTCGGGCCCGGCGCCGTGCGCCTCGACGGCCGATTCTGAGCGACGCGCTCAGCAGATCGCGGCGCAGCCGTAGCTGATGGAGTAGTTGTCGGGGTAGGGCACCGCGATGCCGGAGACGTCGTTGTCCTGGATCTGCCGGTCCAGGATGATGATCACCTCGCCCCCAGCGGGCTCGAGATGGACCAGCTCGACCGATCCGCGGAAACCCGTGCCGTTCGGCATGGAGCTCTGACACGCGATCTCGTCGCCATTGCAGGTCGTGGTCTCCTGCACCGAGAGGATGAAGGGGAAACCCGCGCTCACGTCGACCATGCAGGCGATGGAGCAGGGCGGAGGCGGCGGCATCATGACTCCAGTGACGCGGACGGCGATGTCGGGGTTGGGGTGGGTGACCCGCGGCGACCTCGACTGGACGTAATACGCCTCGCCGCAGCTGCCGCTGTGGGTGTGCGTGTCGCCCACCGAGAGGGTGCCGGAGACGGGCCCTGCGCCGAGGTCGGTGGTGGTGCAGGACAGCGTGGTCGGCTCCTCCACCTCGAGCTTGTAGTCGCCTTCGTGGCCGGACGCGCGACCGTCGACGTGGATGGTGACCACCTCGTCGGCGTAGAGGTAGCGGGTGATCTCCGCGACGTCCTGATTCGACGCCTCGCATTGGACGTTGTCGCCGCCACAGATCGGTCCGCGCTCCATGCTGATCAGCGGCCGGAAGCCGGTGGTCTCCGCCATCATCCGGAAGCGGCGGAATCCATCCGTGCCGGCGGTGTAGCGGAACGCGCGATCGCCCGCGCCGGTGCCGCCGCAGCTGGACGAGTAGTCGTCGGGCCGACCCACGGTGGTGGTCTCCACCGGCAGGATCGCCGGCACCAGGTTGGTGTCGGGGCAGCTCACGGCGTCGGCGGTGAGCGTGAGGTCTCCCGAGTCGCCCGCGTTTCCGTCGGCGGTCACGATCACCGTGTCGCCGGCGTTCATCTTTCGAACGACCTCCGACTGCGGTGGGGTGGCGCCATCGTCGTTACAGGCGAGCTCCACGTCGCCCGCGCACGTCTCGTCCAGATAGAGGACGGTGTCGAAGCCGCTGCCGTTGGTGTCGAAGAGGTAGTAGTCGTCCTCGGGGGCGACGAAGGCGTAGACCACGTCGTTGCTCCCCGCGCCGCCGCAGCTGCCCTCGGAGTCGTCACCGCTGTCGGTGGTGGTCGTGGTCTCTGAGACGCCGGGCTCGAGCCAGGCCGTGGCGCAAGTGGGCAGGGGCGGACCGGTGTCGGGGGTGCCCGTGTCCATGACGGTGGAGTCGACCGAGCCGTCGGGCATGGTCGAGTCCGGCATCGACGAGTCGGGGACGGTCGAGTCGGCCATGCTCGTGTCGGGCGCCCCACCATCTCCGACGCTGTAGCGCCCGAAATCGTCGATGAAGCTACAGCCCGACAGAGCGATCAGAAGCAAGGAAAGGGTCCAGCGCGTCACGGGGGGCAGTGTGCCCCGGACCTCGCGGACTTTCCACATGTGACGCTCGTTTCCTTTAGCCTGTGGAAGGACGATCGCGTGACTCGGCAGGAGATGAAGCGCTGGACGGCGGCTCTGCTGGTGACCCTCGGGGGCTGCGGGGGAACGGGCGGAGAGCTGCGCCCGGCCCCGCTGCCGGAGGACCTCGACGCCGAATCCGGCGCCGCGTCCGCCGGGGAGCGGGCAGCCTCCGGCCCGCCCGCTTTTCGGGCGCGGGTGTGGGTGCTCTCGCCCGGAGCGTCCGCACCCGACAACTGGATCGACATCGAGGTCCCCGGAGACACCGAGCGCGAGCGCGCGATCTGTGAGCGCCTCACGCAGCAGCAGATGCAGCTCCCCTCCGACGCGGCCATGGAGGCGCACCTCGCGCGCCCCTGTCGGCCGGCGCTCCTGCCTTCGATGGAGCGGCCGGACAGCGGGGCGTTCCTGGTCAACCGGCACATCCTGAGCGACCTCGATCTTCTCTTCGCCGCGCCCCGGGCTGCCGCCGAAGGGACGCCCGCCGAATCGGTGAGCACGACCTACGTCACGACTTACGGGACCGCCGATGAATGCGAGCAGATGCGCGCCGAGCTCGTCGCGCGCATCGAGGAGGCGCGCGCCGAGGCGAAGGCGCAGGCAGAAGGGTGGCTCGAGACACAGCTCGCCGAGGCACGCGAAAACGAAGAGACGGCGTGCGCGGATATCGACCGCGAGACCGCTCGGTGCGCCGCCATGCGGGACGAGACCGAGCGCGGCCTCTGTCAGACCTCCTTGGAGGCCGCGCAGCACTCCTGCGACAACGCCCGAACCATCGCGCGCATCGTCGAGGGGCGGCTCGCCGCCACGCGAGAGCAGCCGCCGAGCGACGACGGGCCCATGCCCGAGTGCCACCCGAGCCCGTGAGGCTCAGCGCTCTTCGCGCCGGAACTCGCCCGGCGGCTTGCCCGACCACCGGCGAAACGCGCGGGTGAAGGCGCTCTGGTCGGCGAAGCCCAGGAGCCACGCCACCTCCGCGAGGGAGAGAGACGGATCGCCGAGGTGCGTACGGGCCAGGGCGAAACGAGACTCGGCCTTGAGCTGCCCGAAGGTGAGGTCGCGCTCTCTCAGCCGGCGTGAGAGCGTCCGTTCGCTCATGGCGAGCCGCTTGGCGACGCTCTTGACCGTGGCGGCTCCCGAGTCGGGCTGCTCGGCGATGGCCGCGCGGACCTGACCCGCCAGATCGTCGCCGGCAGGAAGCTCGCCGACCAGGCGCCGGGCGTGGTCTTCGAGCACGGAGGCGAGGGCCGGGTTGGCGTCGCGGATCGACGCGTGGAACGTCGCCTCGTCGAAGAGGACCCGCGGCTTTGGCGCACCGAATCGAACGGGAGCGCCGAACACCCGCTGGTGCTCGGACGCATCGGGGGGTGCATCGAAGGAGAGCTCGACGGCTTGCGGATGAAAGTCGTCGCCGACGCAAAGCGCCATGCGCCGGATCAGCGCTGCGAAGGTGTACTCCTGCGCAGGCGGCGGCACCGGCTGGCCCGAGGCGCTGCGCATCACGAGAGAGGGCGGGCTCTCGCGCACCTCGATCTGGGCGCGGACGTCGACGAGCGCGAAATACGCGGCGATGCGACGGTAGGCCTCCGCCACCGTCGCGCTGTGCGCGCAGAGGAAGTCCACCACCTTGTACGCGCCAAAGGGCAGCGCTTCGGCGGCGTGGAGCGCGAGGTGGGGATCGTCCGCGCGCGCGTAGGCCGCCGCGAAGAGCGCGTCGGCGCGCGCCGCGGGGATGCGCCGATCCGGATCGCGGACCTCTTCGCGCGCGAGCCCGGCGGCGTTCAGGAGCGCGTCGCCGTCGAGGCCGAGCTGCTCGTAGGCGTCGAGGATGGCGCGGCTGGCGACGGAGAGGACGGTGTCGGCCACGACGACGCAGCATACCCGAGGCGGCGAGCCGACGCCGTCGCCAGTAGCGCGAAGGCGACGATGCCACACAGGAGCGGGAACCAGTCGCCCAGGACGCCGTAGATCGTGGTCACCCCGTGATGGGGCAGGCTCATCGTGAGGACCCGCTCGCCCGGGTCGAAGTGGCTGAGCCACCCCCGGGCCCGTCCCCAAGGATCGTAGCCCGCGGACAGCCCGAAGCGGGTGGAGCGGACGAGCGAGTGTCCCCCCTCGATGGCCCGCACGGCGGCCATCTCGGTGTGGATGGGGTCGATGCCCCGCCAATCGGAGGAGGGCAGGACCACGGAATCGACGTCGAGCGCGGCGTGCACCAGGCCGAGGCGCGGGAAGTCGTAGTCGTAGCAGAATCGCGCCCGAGACGCGGCCCAGCGCCTCGCTCTCGAAGAGCGGCATCCGAGCGTCGCCGGCGACGGCCGGCTCCCCGGGTACCGGATGGTGCTTGTCGTAGACGTGATCGACGCCACCCGGGGTCACGAACGCGTAGCGGTTGCGGTAGCGGAGCGGCTCGAAGGAGATCGGGACGATGTACGCCGCGACCAGGGTGACGTCTTCGTCGCGGGCGAAGGCGGAGGCCTCGCCGAGGAAGCGCGCCTCGTCTTCGGGCATCACCATGGTGGCGGCTTCGGTCCAGACGATGAGCGCGACGCCCGCGTCGGCGGCGGCGCGCGAACGACGAAAGAGGTTTTCGTTCACGGCGCGGAGCTCGTCCTGTGTGGGCAGCGGCCCGGCGCCGATCGTGGAGTCGGTGTCCACCGTGGCGACTTCCGTCCGTGCCGTACCGCTCGCCGTGGACGCGGCCAGACGCGCCTGCCCGAGGGCGCTCGCGGCGACGATGGCGACGGCGACACCGGCGAGCGCCCGGCGCCTGCCCGGCGAGGGTGCGGCGAGGACGCTCTCGAGCGCCGCGGCGAACGCGTAGACGAGGAAGCTGACGCCGTGCAGGCCCGTGACCGAGGCGAGCTGCATGAGGGCGAGGTGGTCGAGCTGAGTGTTGGCAGCGGAGCACCAGGTGCCGAAGGGAAGGAGCCCGTGGAGCGTCCACTCCGCCGTGACCATCAGCGCGCTGAAGCCGAGGGCCGCGGGCGCCTCTCCGAGCTGCCGGCGCAGCGGCCCGATCGCGAGCAGCGGCAGCGAGAGCACGAGACCGATGGGCAGACCGAAGAGCGGGGCGAAGGCGAGCGGTAGGGGGGCTGTGATGATCTTCGCGATCGCGAGCGTGTAGGCGACGAGCGAGGCGGCGAGGAAGGCGACGCGCGAGGGCCACCGCTCGGTGATGCGGAGGTAGTGGAGGAAGGGAACGGGCGCGAGCCACGCGAGAACGCCGATCCCGAAGCGGAGCTGGGAGGCGACCAGGAGCACGGCGCCGAGCAGCAGCCAGGACCACGGGCGGCGGTCCAGAGCCGAGTGCAGTGCGGAGCGGTTGTCGGGTGGATGGGTCATGACCCGAACCTGGCCCCGACGGCGAGACGGGTCTTGACCGCGCGATGCCAAGGCTTTGACCGTGTCTGCCATCGGGGCCCGGGCTCGAAAAACCTGGACGCGGCAGGGCCCGATCCGTGCCAGGTGGGCATCCGAGCGCTGCTCGTGGCCCGCGATCGGGGCCCCTGGGCCGCGCGAGGCGGCGGCACGCTTCCTGCTCCCGAGATGTTGAGGTTGCAGATGTTTCGCTTCACGGTCGCGCTCGCAATGCCCTGGCTCCTCGCAGCCTGCACGGGCTGGCTGAGCGACGCGGGGGGTGGCGGAGACCCTTCGGAGCGCCCCGATGCCTCCGAACGCGGGAGCGGCCTCGCGACGCCGCAGCTGCACCGCCTCAACCGCCTCGAGTACGACAACACCGTTCACGATCTCCTGGGCACGCGGCTCACGCCCTCGGAGGCGTTTCCCCCGGACGCGGCGTCCGCCGGTCTCGACAACCTCGCGGAGAACCTCACGCTGACGCCGACCCTGCTCGCCGCGTACTACGACGCCGCGAAGCGGGTGGTGGACGACGCGCTCACGGATCAGCCCTCCTTCGTCGACCGCACGGACGCTTCGGAGCTCCCCGTGGATGGCGAGCGCGTCGGCAGCTTCCTCGCGCTCCGCGGTCACACGCTCGCGCTCACCCGCACGGTTCCGGCTGGGCCCCTCGACGTGGTCTTCGTCGCGGGCGGGCCCTTCTTCGGTCAGGAGCTGGTGGCCCAGGATTCTGACGCCGCGCGTGCGCGTGGAGGTCGATGGAACGGAGCTCGGGACGGTGGCGGTGCGCGGCGGCGCCGCGCGTGCGGTAGAGCACGTGTTTTCCACGGACCTCGGCGCGGGCGAGCACGTCTTTCGCTTCATCCCCATCAACTACATCAACGAGCCGGCGAGCGGCTATGGCAACAACGTGAACGTGGAGGCGGTGGAGCTCCGCGGTCCGCTGGCCGAGGCGCCGGGACGCGCTCTCGTCTACGTCTGCGATCCGGCGCCGCCGCCCGCGCCCGCGACCGTCGACGTGCGCCGCCACGTGCCCGATCCCACTGCCTTCGCCGCGTGGCGTTTCCGGGGCGAGGACATCGCGCACGTGGCGGACGCGGACGTTTGGGCGGAGGGGCCGGCGCTCGTCGCGCGGCCGCGCCTGGTGCAGACCCCGGGCGATCCCGCTGTCTACATCATCGACGTCGACGCCGACGGCGTCGAGATCAAGCGGCACGTCCAGAATCCACAGTCCATGGCCGATTGGCGTTTCGCCTTCGCGGACGTGGAGCCTCTCTCCGCGGCGGAGCGCGACGCGCTCCCCTCGGGTCCTGCCTGGCCCCAGGGCCCTCACCTGGTGCAGGGCGCGACGCCGCACGTCTACACCCTCGACGTCTCGGCCCAGCGGCCCGACGCGAGCGCCTACGACCTCGCCTGCTATCGCACCATCGTCACCACCTTCGCCCGTCGCGCGTGGCGCCGCCCTCTCGACGAAGCGGAGTCGGACGCGCTGGCGACGCTCTTCATCGAGCTCGTGGGCGGCGGCGAGAGCGGCGATGACGCGCTCCGGCTGGTGCTGCGTCAGAATCTTGATCTCGCCCGACTTCATCTACCGGGCCTACACGCCCGGCGACGACTACTGGCTCGCGAGCCGCCTGTCCTACTTCCTGTGGAGCAGCATGCCGGACGACGCGCTGCTCGAGGCCGCGGCGCGCGGGGAGCTTCGAAGTGACGACGGGATCCGCGCGCAGGTGCGCCGCATGTTGGCGGACCCACGTGCGCGCGGGATCGTGGACGGCTTCGGGGAGCAGTGGCTCTCCACCCGGCGCCTCGCGCAGTGGTCGCCCGACGCCGAAGCTTTTCCCGAGGCGTCGGACGCCGCCTTGCGCCTCGCCTTCGAGGACGAAGCCAAGAGCTTCTTCGCTGCGTTCCTCGCGTCCGAGCGCCCGGCCCTCGACCTCCTCGACGCCGACTTCGCGATGTCGAACGACCGCCTGGCGGCGCACTACGGAACGGAGCCGGTGGGCAGTGAGGCGATGGTCGAGGTGCCGGCCGCACAGGGCCGCGCGAGCGTTCTGTCGCTCGGCGGCTGGCTGAGCCTGCACGTCAAGGGCGCGCACTCGTCGCCGATCCAGCGCGGGCGTTTCATCTCCGACCACATCCTCTGCCAGCCCGTGCCCCCGCCGCCCGCGGGCCTGGTGGTGGGCGAGCTCGAGTTCGAGGACGGCCTGTCGAAGCGCGAGCAGCTGGAGCGGCACCGCAGCGATCCGGTGTGCGCCTCGTGTCACGATCGCCTCGACGTCGTCGGCATGGGCTTCGAGCTCTACGACGCGGTCGGACGCTTTCGGGCGGAGCCCGGGCTCGACAGCGTCGGCGAGCTCCCCACGGGTGAGACCTTCGAGGGAGCCGAGGGGCTCGCCGCCGTCCTCGACCCACAGCTCTTCGCTTCTTGCCTGACCCAGTGGCTCTACAGCTACGCCGTCGGGCGGACGGTGTCGCCCGAGGATCAGCCCGCGATCGATGCGATCGCGACCGAGGTGGTGGGCGCCGAACAGAGCCTCCCGGCGCTCCTCGAAGCCATCGCGCTCTCCGAGGCCTTCCGCGCACCCCCACCCGAAGGAGATGCCCCATGAAGCTCGGACGCCGCCGTCTCCTGCGCGCAGCCGCCGGCGCAGCCCTGGCGCTCCCGGCGCTCAACCTGCTGGCCGGCCGCTCGCGCGCCGCCGCTCCCACGCCGCGCCTCCTCGTCTACTACCTGCCCAACGGTCGCGTCCGGAACAACTGGATCCCCGCGGCGGGCGGCGGCGGCCTCACGTTTCCGGGCACCGCTTCCGCCCTTCAGCCTTTTGCCAACCGCGCGCTGTCGATCATCGACCTCCACAACACCGCGGCCTCACGCAGCCCCGGCGCTGCACACGCGATGGGCACCGGCACGCTGCTCACCGGAACGGCCATCCCCACGCTCGATCGCGGCGCGGTCTTCAACGACATCTCCTTCGACCAGCTGCTGGCGCGCGAGCTCGCGCCCGACACGCGCTTCGGGTCGCTCCAGTGGAGCGCCGGCGAGCCGGGCGTCTGCGACGTGGGCGGCGCCGCCTGTGCCTACACGCAGAGCCTCTCGTGGAGCGGGCCGCGCCAGCCGCTCCTGCCCACTATCAGCCCGGCGGCCGCGTTCTCCCGGCTCTTCGGCGACGGGGCCGCGGACGGACGCACGGCCGGCGCCGCCGACATCCGCCACGGCTCGGTGCGCTCGTTGCTCGACGCGACGAACGATCGCGCGTCGCGCTTCGAATCACGCCTCGGCGCCGACGACCGCGCGACCTTCCAGCAGTATCGCGACGCGCTCTCGGAGCTCCAGTCCGGCCTGCTCCGCCCGCCCTCGGCGTGCGGCGCCGACGAGACGGGGCCCTCGCCGACCCTCACCTATCCCGAGCGCGTCCCGACCTTTCACGAGCTGATCCGGCTGGCCTTCCAATGCGACCAGACGCGCGTCATGACCTTCATGATCGAGTTCGGGCTGAGCCTGCGCTCTCACGACTTCCTCGGCGCACCCGGCGGTCATCACGTGCTCTCCCATGACCTCAGCCCCGGCGGACGAGCGCGCCTCGAGGCCGTGGAGCGCTGGCACGCGGAGATGCTCGCCGACCTCCTCGGGCGTCTCGACGGGACGCCCACCGCCGACGGCCGAACCCTCCTCGACGACACGCTGGTCCTGGTGATGCCCAGCATGGGCGAGGGCAGCGTTCACGACCACGCGCGCGTCTGCCCGCTCATCTTCGGTGGCGCGGGTCTCGTCGCGGCCGACGGCCGTCAGGTGAACGGGGCGGGGACGAGCCTCGCCAACCTCTTCGTGACCCTGCTCCGCGGTTTCGGCGTCGAGGGACGCTTCGGCGGCAGCGGCGCGATCTTCGGCGATGACGGCGACACCGAGCTCTCGGGTGTGCTCTCGTGAGCGCTCAGCGCTCCCGGTAGCCCTCGCGAAAGAGGAGATTGAGAGGACGCTCGGCGAGGATTCGGGCGTCGGCGTCGGGGCTCGGGGCGCGCGCGACGAGCGCCCGCGCCGCCACCTCGAGCGCCTCTTCCACCGCTTCGACGGCGCGCTTCGGACGGTCGGCCATCGGCGCGCCTGCGCTGAGCACGTTCGCGAGGAAGGACAGCTCCTCGAGACGGGCGGCGTGTGTCTCCAGGTTCGTGCGCGACAGGGCTTCCATGGCGGCGCGCAGGCGCGAGACCGGATCGATGTGGCCTCGGTCGGCGGGTAGGGTGGGGACGCGCTGACCACGCGCGCCCGCACGCTCGAGGAGCGCTTCGAGGTCGAGGGCGACCCCGGGCGTCGCGGGCGTCGGTCGAGGGGCGAGGCGGCGAAACCAGGCGGAGGTGATCGCGTCTCTCGTCTCCGCGTCCCCGCCGCCCTCACGGGCCAGCCTCAAGAAGGCGCGTGCGTCGGACTCCGAGACGTAGCCGACGGCGGCACGCCGCTCCTCGCGTCCCGCGGCCGCGTCCTCCACCAACATCTGCTCCGCGGAGAGCGCCTCGTACAGCCCCTCCTCGGAGACGCTGTCCATCGACTGGGCGCAGAGTCGGTCGAGGAGGCGCTCCGCATAGTCCCCATGCCGCTCGGCGATCGCCACCAGCGTGGTCCAGAGCGCGTCCCATCCATCGCTACGCCGCACCACCAAGAGCCGCCCCAGGAGCTCTTCGGTCCGCGCGGCTTCGAGCAGGTCGTTGACCTCGGTGAGATCCTCTCGCTCCGCGATCTCCACCGCGAGCGCGTCGAGGTCGAAGACCCAGGCGTAGTCGTTCACCGCGGCGTAGACCAGGTCCTCGGGAAGCTCCACCACGCGGTCGGCGGCGAAGGCATCGCCTGCTTCGAGGAGCACCTCGAGCCAGAGGCCGAAGCGCGCCGGGTCGACGTGCTCGTTCTCGAACACGTCTTCGTCGAAGAGGTGGACCAGCTGTTCCGTGGTCGCCAGCGCGACGATCTCGGCCGAGTCCTCCACGCCGACCTCGGCGATCACCAACCCGAGGGCGCTGGCCGGCAGCGCGCGGATGGTCTCCACCAGCGCCGGGGAGTCCAGGAGGCGGTTCAGAACGCGCTGGCGTCGTCGGATGAGCGGGGTGGGCATGACCGAGAATCTGCACCCCCTGCCTGGAAGAACAAGGCTGTTCGATATTCGACCGAGCGCGTACAATTGAGCTCACGATCATGAGAACGTCCGCTGGTGCACCCCGATGCCCACGCGCTTCTCACCCACCTCGCCACTCTGCCGGCTTCGCGCCGTGACGCCGCGGTCGAGGCGAGACTGGGCATCGCGGACGGCGCGAACAGCGAGCCTCCCGGCGACTCGCTGATCGGGTACCACCCCAGCGGCCTCGCTCCGATCGTGCGTTCGCTCCTCGAGGTGCCGGTGACGCCCGAGGACGTCCTGATCGATCTCGGCTGTGGCCTCGGCAAGGTGGTGTTGCTGGCCGAGATGCTGACGGGGGCGACCGGGCGGGGGATCGAGATCCGTCCAGCGCTCGTCCGCCGCGCGCGGGCCTGCGCGGCGCGGATGGGAGCGCGCGCCACTTTCGTCGCCGCTGACGTACGCGACGCTCCCCTCGACGACGGGACCGTCTTCTATCTCTACGATCCCTTCACGGGCGAGGTCGTCGACCAGGTGCTCGCGCGTCTGCGGCGCGTCGCCGAGGCGCACGCCATCGTCGTCTGCGCCCTCGGCATCGACCTGGACGTATCGTGGCTCGTTCCCCGCGCGCTCGATTCGTTCTGGCTCACCATCTACGACAGCGCCGTGGACGGAGTGCCGCTGCGCGGCGAAGGAGGGCCGAGCCCGCTGCCCGTCTCGGCCCGGGCGCTCGCATTCGAGCGCGGCTGATCGGCGTCAGGGCCTGCGTGCGAGCCCTTGCAGCGTGGTGTGCAGCGCCTCGGCGGCGTGCACCTGGAACGCGCGGTCCCCGAAGCGGAGCAGCATGTTGGCCTTCAGGGGGATCGATTCCGACGGGCCCAGCTTCCGGCCGTTGACGAAGGTGCCGTTCGTCGAGCCGGCATCGCTGAGCGCGAAGTCGGTCTTCGTCACTCGCGCGTGGAGCTTGGAGATGCTCGGGTCCGAGATGCAGACGTCGTTCGAGTCGGTGCGCCCGATCAGGATGGAGGTCCCGACGGCGGCGCGGCGATCCCGAGCGCGAAGGGGAAAGACGATGTTCGTCGCGATCGGGCCGAAGGGATTGCTGGTGAGGGCCGGCATCGCATGCTGCGTGGCATACGACCACTTGTCGGGCATCTTCGACTCGGCTGGCGGCCCGATGAGCACCCATGGACCGAGCTCCGCCGTGAAGGCCTGAGCCGACAGGCCCGCTGCCTTCGTCGCGAGCTCTTGCACGGTCAGCGCCTCGCCCATGGGCGGGCATTGTAGCACCGAGCCTTATTGAGGAGGCGCGACGATGATCTCGACGCGCCGGTTGTTGGCGCGTCCCTCGGCCGTGTGGTTGTCGGCGACCGGCCGCTGCGAGCCGAGGCCCACGGTGCGAATCCGGTTCGCGTCGACCTCCTTCGAGACGAGGTAGTCGCGTACGGAGTTGGCGCGCGCGAGGGAGAGCGCCTCGTTGCGTCGGCGTGAGCCGCGCGAGTCGGTGTGGCCTTCGATGGTGATCGCCCGATCCGGGTTGTCGTTCAGCGTGTCGGCGACCTGGTCCAACTTCTGCTGTGCGATGGGCAGGAGCTCGCTCTGCCCCGAAGCGAAGAGCACCGCGCCCGAGAGCGTGATCACCAGCCCGCGCTCCTCCTCTTGGACGGCGGCGACGCGCCGCAGGCTCTCGAGGGCGGCGGCGGCTTCGGCCTCGGCGCTCTGACGCGCCTCGCGCTCACGTTCGAGCTGCTCTTCGCGCTCGGCCAGCTGCCTTTCGCGCTCCTCGAGCTCGCGTGACTGCTGATCGAAAGCACGCCGGTGCTCGGCGAGCTGCTCGCGGGTCATGTTGAGCTCGGCTTCGCGCTCGCGTTCGAGCCGCGTGCGCATCTCCTCTTCTTCGCCTCGGGCGCGGGCCGCTCGAAGGCGCGCCGTCGCCTGCTCGGCGTGGGCCTCGGCGGACTCCGCCTGGCGAAGCGCCACGTAGGCGAGGTCCCGCGTGCGAAGCGCCTCGGGCTCGTCCTCGAAGGCCTTCTCCGCCTCGGCGAGTGACTGCCGCGCCGTTTCGACCTGCACCGGCGCGAGCTCGCCGGCCGTCCCTTCTGCGGCGCGCGCGTAGGCCTCACGCGCGTCGACCAGCTCGGTGGGGGGCGCAGCTGCGCCACACGCCACGAGGACCAAGCACGCTGCCAAGCAGCCGACTCGCCACTGAATCCCCTCCATCGGTCTTCCCTTCCGCCGCTCAGTGGCGACGCTGTTCGAGCTCCTGGGCCTCGCGCTCGGCCTCGTCCGCTTCCTGATTGGCGGCCTGCGCGCGCGTGAGCTCGATGGCGAGCTCCGCGTCGGCCTGGGCGCGCATGAGCACGTAGGCGGCTCTCTCTTCGTCACCGTCGCTCTGCAGCGCCTCGGCCTCGTCGAATTGATCCGTCGCATAGCGAAGATGAAGCGCCGCCTTGGGCACGTCGCCGGCGCCCACCTCCTGGGCAGCGCGGATGGCGGCCTGTGTCGCCGACACCGAGCTGTCGGGCAGCGGAGCGCCCCCACAGCCGACGGCGAGAAAGAGCAGAAGCGTGGCGGCCCCGATCATCGCGTTTCGCATCGCGGCGAAATTCGCGCGATCCCGACCACACTGTCAACAGGCGTGCGTCCTCCTCGACTGGGGACACCGGAGGACTTGGATCATTGCTGCAATGTTCCGCCCGTGCCAGCGTTGGCGGGTGTTCACTCGATACACCCTGCGGACCACCGACGCGGAGGCCGGGCGCCGCTTCTACGGGGAGGCCCTCGGGCTGACGCTTCCCGAAGGTCGCTCCGCCGACACCTGCCTCGAGGCCTGGCCACTCCACGAGCGAGCGCGGCGTGCGGGGGCGCCGGCGCATTGGCTGGGCCACCTCGAGGTGGAGGATCTCGACGCGGCGGTCGCGACGATGGTGGCGATGGGCGCAGAGACGTTGGGCCCTTCGGTGACCGCCCCGGATGGAGCGAGGTGGGCGACTCTGCGCGATCCGTTCGAAGCGATCCTCGCGCTTCGCCAGCGCGAGGACGCCTCGCCTCCGGATCGTCCGATGGCGTGGCACCAGCTCCACACCCGCGACGCCGACGGTGCCTATGCCGCGTACGCCGAGCTCACCGGATGGCACGATGCGGGCACCCTCGAGGCGGCCGATCCCGAGGGCGGCCATCACCTCTTCGCGTGGACCGACGGCGGAGCGCCGGTGGGCAGCGTCGCGAACACCGCGCGGTGGCCGGGCGTGCATACCCATTGGCTCTTTCATTTTCCGGTCGCGGACATCGACGCCACCCTGAGCCGGGTGCGTTCGCTCGGCGGCAAGGCGCACGATCCTTTCCGATTTCCGAACGGTGACAGAGCTACAGCGTGCGACGATCCTCAGGGCGCGGCGTTCGGGCTCATCCAGCACGCGCGCTAGACGTTCTTGACGTGGATCGCTTCGAGGACGACGGCGCCCTTGAGCACGCGCTTCGCCGCGTCCTTGAGGTGGTGGTAGATCTCGCGGCGGCGCAGGATGCGTAGCGCGTCGCCGGAGTCGAAGAGGGCGGCGAGGCCTTGCTCGTAGCGCCGCCGGGCGCGGCGGTCGACGTGCCGAGCCTTTTCGATGGCCGCCGCCGTCTGGTCGGGATGGCTCTGAAGCTTTGCGAACCCCTCGTGCAAGGCGGCCGCTCCCTCGATCACGATCGCGAGCAGGTCGTTGATGGTGTCGTCGCTGGACACCCCCAGCACCGCCATCTCGCGCCCGGTGCTCATGGTGTGGACCACGATCCAGTCCAGCTCTTCGATGGCGCGCTGGATGTCCTCGCGATCGAAGGGCGTCGCAAAGGCCTCGTTCAGGGCGCGTGCGTTGCGCTCCCGGAGGGCGTCCGCGTCCTTTTCGAGCGCCTCGAGGCGTTCGGTGTCGATGCCCTCTTGCGCCAGCATCGTTCCCAGCTGCGTCAGGGCTTGCTCGACCTGCGCGGCTTGCTCCGTGAGCAGCGCTCCGAAGTCCATCATCTTCGGGAAGAGGCGCTCGAACCATCCGCGTCCGTCCTCGCTCATCGCGCGCCTCCGAGCGCGAGCCCGAGGCTCGCCAGCAAGAACCCGAGCAGCGCCGCGCCCGGGAGCGTGACCACCCAGGTCAGGCCGATGTCGATGGCGCGCCTCCATCGGACCGCGCGCGGATGCTCGGCCGAACCGACTCCCATGATGGCGCTGGTCACCACGTGGGTGGTGGAGACCGGGGCACCGAGCTCGCCCGCGCCGAGGACGATGGCCGCGGATGCGAGCTGCGCGTCCATCCCATGAAGCGGCCTGAGGCGGTAGATCCCGAATCCCACCGTCGCGATGATGCGCCATCCACCGAAGAGCGTGCCGAGGAGAAGCCCGCTCGCGCTCAGCAGCATCACCCAGATCGGGACGTCGAAGTGCGCGAGGGATCCGCTGACCACCAGAAGGAGCGTCAGGATCCCCATCCCCTTCTGCGCGTCGTTGGTGCCGTGAGCGAAGGCGAGCGCCGAGGCGGTGATCCACTGCCCCCGTCGCAGCCAGCGGTTCACCCTTGGGTGAGCGCGCGAAAGGAGGCGGCGCACCACGCGCTGCAGGATGAAGCCGAGCCCGAAACCGAGGGGCGGCGACACGAGGAGGGCGATGAGGATCTTGGCCACCCCCGTCAGCTCACCTTCGGCGAGCGCCGCAATCCCCCAGTGCACGCGCTGCGCTCCTTCCGAGATCCACATCGCGCCCACGAGGCTCCCGACCAACGCGTGGGAGCTCGACGAGGGGAGCGCCTTCCAGAAGGTCAGGAGGTTCCAGACGATGGCGCCTCCGAGGCCGGAGAGCACCACCAGGAAGGCCGCCGGCTCCGACAGCCCCTCCACCACCACCACCCCACCGATGGTGTTCGCTACCGCCGTCCCGCCGAGGATCGGCCCGAGAAAGCCGAAGATCCCCACCAGCACCACCGACCGAAGCGGCGTGATGGCGCGTGACGCGATCATCGTCGCCACCATGTTGGCGGCGTCGTTGAACCCGTTGGTGAAGTCGAAGACGAACACCATGAGCGCGCCGAGGACGAGCATGCGACGCATCCTGCCACGTTCGCCGTGCGAGCGTCTTCGCTACCCGTAGCTGTTCATGACGAGCAGCCAGAGCACCAGCGTAGCGCGTCTTCGTCAGGCGGACGTGCTGGAGCTGACGAGCCGGACTGCCTTCGTCTTGATCGTGCCCAACCCTGAGGTAGAGTCCGCCGCCATGTCGCTACGGGTCTCCTGTCTGCTCATCGCGATCGCCGCTCTCGCCGGGTGCGCTCACGGCGGCGAGACGTTCGTTTCGGGCGCGGACTCGAGCGCCTCCACCGATGAAGACGCGACGGTCGCGGTCGACGCGGCCATGGACAGCGCGGCCGAGCCGGACGCCGGCGCGGCGCTCGACGCGAGCGCGGGTCCGGACGCGGACGCGAGCGCGCCACCGGTGAGGGACGCGGGGCCGCCCCCGATCCCGACGCGTGCCCGGCGGACGTCGTCTGCGTCGACACATTTCCGTTCATGCATGTGAGCACGACCAGCGCCGCTTCGCGCACCTTCGACGCCTACGCCTGCGCACCCACTACCGATGAGTCCGGTCCGGAGGTCGTCTACCGTGTCGACCTTCCCGCGGCCGGTTTCCTCGCCCTCGATCTACCGCGCAGCGACATGGGCGCCGGGGTCGACGTGGACGTTCACCTCCTGACGAGCCGCGACGCGAGCGCGTGCCTCGATCGCGGCAACTGGCGCGCGGGCGGGTATCTGCCGGCTGGCCGCTACTGGGTGATCGCGGACAGCTGGGTGGCTGGTGATGGAAGCGAGCGCTCGGGCGACTACGCGATCACCATGGGCTTCACCTCCGCCGACGACCTCTCGCGCGAAGGGATGGACCGCTCGGTGGCCGACACCGCCCTGCGCGCGTTCGGCGTCGCCTGGCAGGGAGGTGATACCGAGCGCTTCGAATACGCCGTCACCGACTTCTCCGTGCCCTCCGACCGAGAGCGCGAGTGGGTGGTCGATCTGTCGAGCGGCGCCGTGCTCTTCAACCTCTTCGTCGCGCACGGGGACGCTTCGAGCGATCCGTCCGACTCGCGGATTGCGCGGACGTTCTCCAACGTCTCCGGGAGCCACCAGTCCTCACTCGGCATGATGCGCGCCGGGGAAACCTACGTCGGGAGCTACGGCTACTCCGTGCGCCTCGACGGGCTCGAACCGGGATACAACGACGCCGTGCGTGGCCGCGCGATCGTGGTTCACCCATGGGAGGGCTCGCGCGACACCTATGTGAGCACCTTCGGCCAGACCGCGCCGACCTGGGGCTGCCCCGCGATCGACGATCGGATCTCGAGGGGCGTCATCGACACCTTGAGCGGCGGCGCGTTGCTCTTCTTCTACTACCCGGACGGCGACTGGAGTCGGCACTCGGGCTACATGCCCTGAGGGCGAGGTCCCCGCCTGGCGCGAGACTCGCGATGAACCACCCCTGCCTACTCGAGATGAACACCCGGGTCTGGCTTCACGAGCTGGGCCGCGGCCTCGGCCGAACGGTCACCTTCGACGACGTCCCCGACGCGTGGATCGAACAGACCGCCGCCGCCGGTTACACCTGGGTGTGGCTCCTCGGCGTCTGGCGCACGGGTCCGAAGGCGCGGGAGGTCTCGCTCACGGATGCCTCGCTGCGCGATCAGATCGACGCGACGCTCTCGGGCGCGACGGATGAGGACATCACGGGCTCGCCCTTTGCGGTGCAGGAGTACCGCGTGCGACGAGAGTGGGGCGGGGACGAGGCGCTGGGTCGGCTGCGCACGCGCCTTCGCGAGCGCGGGATCCGGCTGGTGCTCGACTTCGTGGTGAACCACATGGGCCTCGATCACCGCTGGGCCGACGAGCATCCCGAGTACCTGATCCGCGGCACGCAAGAGGATCTCGAACGCGAGCCCGACAACTGGGTAGAGCTGCCCTCCGAAGGTGGGCGCGCGGTGTTCGCCTACGGGCGTGACCCCTACTTCGCCGGCTGGCCCGACACGCTGCAGCTCAACTACCGTCACGCGGGGCTCCGGCAGGCGATGAAAGACGTCCTCCTTCGCCTGGCGTCGATGTGCGACGGACTTCGCTGCGACATGGCCATGCTCGTGCAGCCCGACGTCATCCAGCGGACGTGGGGTGAGCGCGCACGACCGGGCGACGGCAGCGAGCCGGTGGACGCGCCTTTCTGGCCGGAAGCGGTGTCGGCGGTGCGCGAGAAGCGTTCGGACTTCCTCTTCATGGCGGAGGTCTACTGGGAGCGTGAGTGGGAGCTCCAGCAAGAGGGCTTCGACTACACCTACGACAAGAAGCTCTACGACCGGCTGCTGTCGCGCGACGGCGCGGCGGTGCGCAGCCATCTGCTCGCCGACCCCGCCTATCAGAACCGCTCGGTGCGCTTCCTCGAGAACCACGACGAGCCACGCGCCGCCGAGGACTTTGCGCCCGACGTCCATCGCGCGGCTGCCGCCATCGCTTTCTTGGTTCCGGGGATGCGTTTCTTCCACGAGGGGGAGCGCGAGGGGCGCAAGGTGAAGGTCTCGATGCACGTGGGCCGTCGCCCCGACGAACCCGTCGACGACGCGATCGCTTCCTTCTACGATCGATTGCTCGCGCTGCTGCGCATCTCCACCGTTCACGAGGGAGCGTGGCGGCTCTGCGAATGTCGTCCCGCGTGGGAGGGCAACCCGAGCCACGCGTCTTTCGTCGCGTTCACCTGGGCCGACGACGAGCGACGCTTCCTGGTCGCCGTCAACTACGCCCCTCACGCGGGCCAGTGCTACGTCGCGCTCGGCCTCGATGGCCTCGACGGTCATCGCTTCGTGCTCGAGGACCATCTCAGCGACGCGCGCTACGAACGCGACGGATCGGATCTCGCTGCGCGCGGCCTGTACCTCGACCTGCCGGCGTGGGGGCATCACGTCTTCGAGCTGCGGCGATGGGCTCATGGCCGGTGACCGGTTGGGTCAAGGCAGGCGGCGAATGTCCGACCACGTCCATCTGGATGAACTGACCGTCGAAGGGGTCGGGCGCGGGGTCGACGCCCGGGACGACGATGGGGTCACCGGCCATGGTGCGGTTGCGTGATGCTGTGCCTCGTCGAAGACCTGCGCGTCGAGTGTGATGTTTGAGCCGGCGGCGATGGTCACGGTCTCTTCGTAGTCGATCGCGAAGCAGCGATAGAGCTCGGTCTCGCCCTGGTTGAGGTAGTAGGTCCCCGCGGGTCTCCCGACCTCGAGGGCGTACAGGTTCCACGGCGTCGTGTCGGCGTCCCCCCGATGGAGAAGAAGCCGTCGACCTCGCCCCCCGTGTACATCTTCGTCTCCACCACGCCGCGGAAGCGCAGCCTGACCGCGAACCGACCGCTCATGCCCGGGGCGAAGACGGTGTGATCGGAGATGTTCGGCACCGTCGCGCAGACCTCTACTCCTTCACTGTCGTCGAGACACGGCAGCTCCCAGCGCAGCCCGTCGAGGGTCGCGGCCGCCTCGCACAGCGTGGGGTCGGACTCGCATTGGGGATCGTATGGCTGAGGTAGCAGCCGGACGACAGCAGCACCGGGAAGAGCAGCGCGCGCACCACGCGCCGGAGCGTAGCAGAGCACCACGGGTGAAGGCCCGCGTGCTGAAGCTCAGTACGCGAGGTCGCCGATCGTCAGGTGCGGGCCGCCGCCCATCTCGCGGATCGGCGTGACGTCGCATCCGGTGGTGACGCCCGCGGCGTCGACGTGGACGGTGACGTCGGCGACGCGCCACACGGTGTCGGTGTCGGCGGAGCAGCTCGAGCCGCCTGGGAGCGTGATGGTGTCCGGGGCGGCGCCGATCGTCGCGCGGAGGAAGCCGCCACAGTAGACGTTGACGACCGGGTTCGAGGGTGGGCTCGTGCAGTCATGGACCATGACGCGGAACGTCTGGCCGTCGTTCGGGTTGTCGGCGTTGATGTTTTCGATGAAGCCGTGGAGCGGCTCGAAGGAGGACCCGTGCCCGTCGACGTCGATGCGCGGGTTCGGGCAGTGGCCGATGCCCGTCCAACCGGCACCGGCCGGGCCGCGGTCGCACGCGGAGAGCGGCGAGTTGGCGTAGCCCCAGTCGGCGCGAGGAAGCGACGAGCGAAGGCCCGGGGCGCAGTTCGCCCAGTTGCAGGAGTTGCCGGTGGTCACGCCTGAAAAGACGACGTTGCCGCCCATGGCGTACCAGGGGCCCATCATCGACGGGTCGTGGAGGTAGAGATCGAGGTCGCTCGTGCCGCCGGTGGGCGTGGTCGGCTGCCAGCAGAGCTCGACGCGCAGGCCCTCGCCGACGACGTGGACGACGAAGGTGCAGGTCAGGTCTTCGCCGGCGGCGGTGTGCACGGTCATCGTCACCGTGTAGTCGCCGCTCAGCGTCGGAGTGAAGTGGAGGGTGGAGTCCGTGAGCGAGCCGGTGGTGAAGGTGGGTTCCGGGATCACCGCCTCGCAGGGCCCGCCCTCGATCTCCCAGGAGAAGGTGGCGCCCGCCATCCCGTAGAACGCGGTGCCGTCGATGGTCACGTCGTCGAAGGGCTGCGGGGTCGGCACGCGCGGGTCGCCGGGGCCTGGGCAGCTGAGCTCTTCGCCGCAGCAGTCGTTCTCGTCCGTGCAGCCGTTGCAGTCGTTGTCGAGGACGTCGCACGTCTCCGCCATCGGCGCGATGCCGCCTGTGCATTCGCCCCAGGTGCCGAACTCGAAGGAGCCTTCGCAGCGCTGCGTCCCGTCGCTGCATGCGCCGACGTTGCGCGACCCGGGCGGTCCGGCGAAGCAGGTCTGCACGGTGCCGGGCACGCAGGGGCAGCCGTCGTCGACGAGCAGGTTGCAGTCGTTGTCGAGTCCGTCGTCGCAGATCTCGGCGCCGACGCAACCAGGATCGACGGGCGTGCACATCGTCGCCCCCGTCTCGCACCCGGGGCCGGCGTCCATCGCGTACATGTTGTTGGCGTCGCCGCCGCCCCCGTCGCCCGACGCGCCCGAGTCCATGGACGTGCTCGAGTCCATGCCCCCGCCCGAGTCCGTGCTCGCGCCCGAGTCCGCCGAGCCCCCGCCGTCACCATCGCGGCCGGAACCACCCGAGCACGCGGCCAGGACGATGACGAAAGGGACAATGGGGACGACGCGTATGGCCACGGAGCGATGATATCACGGCGCCCGCGCCGGCCTTCGCGCCTGCTGCGCCTCGACTACCAGCGCCTGCGCTTGCGCTCGCCGCGCCTTCCACCGAAGTGCACGACCTCACGCGCGCGGGCGGTCGCGCCATTTTCGTCTTCCCCGCCCTGGGGGATGCGCACCTTGAGGGTGCGCTCGATGTCGTAGAGCTGGCCGCGCTCCGTCGGGTCACAAAGCGAGATGGCCTTGCCGACGGCTCCCGCGCGACCGGTTCGGCCGATGCGATGGACGTAGCTCTCCGGGCTGTCGGGCAGCTCGTAGTTGAACACGTGGGTGACGCCCTTGACGTCGATTCCTCGGGCGGCGACGTCGGTCGCCACCAGCACCGGCATCTCGCCGTTGCGGAACGCCGAGAGGGCCCTCTCCCAATCCGCCTGCGACTTGTCGCCGTGGATCGCGTCGGCGCCGAGCCCGTCGCGAGAGAGTCGGTCCGCCAGTTGGTCGGCGGCGCGCTTGGTGCGCGTGAAGATCAGCGCGCGGTCCATGTCCCGCCCGCGCAGCAGTCGCAGTAGGAGCGCGGGCTTCTCCGCGCTCCGCAGAAAATAGACGGACTGGTCGACGACGTCCGGCGTCTCGTCCGGCGGGTCGACCTCGACGCGCACCGGGTCCTGAAGGATGCTCTGGGCGAGGCGGGAGATGCTCGGGGGCATCGTGGCGGAGAAGAGCAGCGTTTGGCGGTCGGTGGAGACCTCGGACACGATGCGCCGAACGTCGGGCAAGAACCCCATGTCGAACATCCGGTCGGCTTCGTCGAGGACCAACGTGTCCACGTCATCGAGGCGCACGACACGCTGCTGAATCAGATCGAGGAGGCGGCCAGGGGTCGCCACGACGATCGAGGGATCGCGCCGGAGCGCGCGCTCCTGGATCCGCTGACGCACACCGCCGTAGATCACCGCGTGCTCGATCTCCGTGTGGCGCGTGTAGGCGTCGGCGCGTTCGGCGATCTGCGACGCGAGCTCTCGGGTGGGGGAGATGATGAGCGCTCGGATGCCGCGCCCCGGGCGCTCCAGGAGGCGCGCGACGATGGGCAGCAGGAACGCTGCGGTCTTGCCCGTTCCGGTCTGGGCGGTGGCGAGGATGTCACGCCCGGCGAGGGCATGGGGGATGGCTTGCCGCTGAATGGCGGTGGGCGTCGCGTAGCCTTCGTCGTCGAGGGCCCGGAGCAGGGGCAGGGGGAGCTCGAGGGAGGCGAAGGTCGCAGCGGTGGTCGGCCGGTCGTTGCCGGCGGGTTTCGAAGTCAAAAGTCACACTCGGGCGGCGCGTCGGTAGCCCAAACTACCCGGCCGCGAGGAGTGGAGGCTCGCTGCGAAACGGCAGCGATGGGCGGAACTTAGCTCGTTTGGGTCCTCTGCGCCACGAAAGTGATTTCGGCGGGCTAGGGGGCGCTCTCACCCGAGCGCATCAGCTCGAGGGTGAGATATGCGCCGCTCTTGCCGATCTTCTGGAATGCGCGCACGACGAAAGACACGTCCTCCCCGGAGACGTCGCCGCGCCAGAGCGGGCCGTCCTCGCCCTCCGAAGCGCGGTCCAGGACCCCGCGGAGCTCGCCCACGGGGTGTGCGTTGCCCTTCGCCCGGGGAGGCTCGAACGAGACCACCAATCGATCCTCGCGCATCCAGCCCGAGATGGCGTACGACACGCCGCCCACTCGACCCTTGCCCTGCATGTCTGGCTGACTCGGCTTGCGCTTGTCTCGGTTGTCGAAGAGCTGGCCGCGGTCGCGTTCTTCCTGATTGGACATGGGAGCGAATAGCACCAATGCCATCGGGGCGCATCGTGATTTGGGAGCTCGGCGCGCGCGATCAGCGTCTGAAGCGAGCTCGGACGACTCGCCGCAGTACGCGCGGCTCGAAGAGGCTCGCGGGAGGGGCGAGCAGGTTGGCGACGTCGAACATCGCGCGACACACCGCTTCGTCGTGGTTGGCGGCGTCCTGGACGCGCTCGACGTAGCGGTGCAGGAGCGGCAGGCCCACCGAACGCGTGCCGGCGACCTCGGGATAGCGCAGGTCGTGGCTCGTCGCGAGCATCCACGGGTTGTCGAGGAGGCGGGCCGCTCGCCGGAAGAACCGCCGGGGGAGGGCGGCGTCGCTGGCCTCGTGCGCGCGTAAGAGCTCGCGCAACAGCACGGCCTCGAGAGCGGCGGTCGCCATCCCCTGCGCGTAGATGGGGTTGAAGCTACACAGGGCGTCGCCGGTGACGAGGATACCGCTCGGGATCCGTTCGAGCTTCTCGTAGCGCCGGCGCAGGTTGGAGCGGAACTTGTAGGACGCGATGTCGGAGAGAGGCTCGGCAGTCGCGATGGTCTCGTAGATGTCGGGACGTGGCAGGGTCTTGGCGAACGCGAGGTACCCCTCGTCGTCGACCGGCGCGTGGTCGCCGAGCCAACCGCCGATCGACACAATCCAGCGGTCGTCTTCGATGGCCAGCATGAAGCCCACGCGGCGGTCGGGGGGGGTGGGGGAGAGGATGACGCCGAGGTCGCCGCCCAGGTGCTCGGGCTTTCTCCGGTACACCCGAGAGGAGTAGCCGATGCCGACCTTCAGCTCTTCTCGCTCGGGTGCGGAGGCGCCGAGCGCTTCGAGCCACTCCCCGGTCTTCGACCCGCGGCCGCTCGCGTCGACGACGAGATCGGCGGCGAGCGTCTCGTCGTCCTCGAGGCGAACGCCGCGCACACGCCACCGGCTCCCGACGAGCCCGTGCACCCGCGACTGCCTCAGCGACACGTTGTCGCGCCCGAGCACCCGTCGCCGGATCAGCGACTCGATCAGCGGCCGACTCATCAGCGCCCCACCGAGGCCGCTCTCGAAGCGCGCTTTGTAGCCCCCGAAGTAGAACCAGCGCACGTCACGGATCACGTCGCCGACGACCGCGCCGTGCGCGCGGATGTCGCTCTCGAACTCCGGCACCAGGGCGGCGATGGCGTCGTACCCTCCCGCCAGAAGGCCGTGGCCGTGGCGGTCCTGAGGAACGCCCTTGCGGCACGCCGCGTCCGACGGAAGGGCGTCGCGCTCCACGATGGTCACCCGCTCGAAGTGGGCGCTGAGCGCGGCCGCGTCGAGGAGCCCCGCGAGGCTTCCGCCGATCACCACGGCGTGCTCCCGTCGCGTCGGCGGGCTCGTCCAGCGTTCGAGCAGTCTCCGGACGACGGGCATCGCGCGGGTCTCCACGGCTCAAAGCATCGTCGTGTCGACGCGGATACCGAGACGGCTCCGCGTCGCGACGTCCATGAGCGACGGACCGACCATCACGTGCTGGCGCAGCGTGAAGACGTCGCGCAGCGCGCGCTCGAGCGGGCTCGACCGGAACACGGAGCTCGAGCCGACGACGTGATGAGCGAGGTCGACCGCGCGCACCGACGCGGTGACCGCGTTGCACGCGGCCAGGCGAAGCTCGGCGCGCTCTTGCATGTCCACCTCGCCGGCCTGCGCGTTGGCCCAGGCCAGGTCACGGCAGGACGCGAGGTGCGCGCCCGCCGTGTCGAGCGTGGTGCGTGCGTCGATGATCATCGTCTGCGCGTAGGGCCGCTCCAGCACGGCCTTTCGACTGCCCAGGGGCGTCTTTTCGGCGGCGACCTTCGTGGCGTGAGCCACGGCGCCGCGCGCGATCCCCATCGCCACCGCGGCCATCAACGTCGCGGACATCCCGAAGTAGGGCATTCGGTACAGCGGCTCGTCGGCGACCAGTCCGGGATCGACGAGGCTCAGCGAGCGCGCCTTCGGCACGAGGCTCTCCTGGACCTCGATGTCGTGGCTGCCCGTTCCTCGAAGCCCCAAGGTGTCCCAGGTCGAGTGGATGCGTACGTCCGCGGCGGGAAACGCCAGCATCCGCACCACCGGGCGCCCGCCGGCGGTCACCATCGCGCCGTCTTCGACGAGGACGGTGCCGCACAAGAACCACCCGGCGTGGCGAGAGTTGCTCGCGAAGGTCCAGCGGCCGGTGAGGCGGTATGCGTCCGCCGATACTTCGGCCATCGCGGTGGGGGCGAAGACGCCGGCGGTAGATACGCCCGGCTCGGCGTAGATCTCGTCGACCACTCTGCGCTCGACGCGCGCCATGGTGAGCGCGCCCATGATGTTGATCGCGGTGAGCCAGCCCGCCGATCCGTCCATCGCGGCGATCGCTTCGACGACCTGCACCAGCGTGCGCGGCTCCACCTCCGCGCCGCCGTAGGCGACGGGGAGCCCGAGGCGCAGGAGGCCGCTCTCGGCCAGCGCGTGCATCACTTCGTCGCGGGGCTCGCCGGCCAGGTCAGCGGCGGCGGCGTGCTCGACGATGATGGGTCGCAACTCCTCGGCCACCGCCGACCACTCACGAGCCTCTGGCATCGGCCCCGACCGTAACACATCGCCCGATCGACGGGCCCGCTGCTATAGTCCGGCCTCGCTGGGTCGACGGATGCACATCGCACTGACGGGAGCGACGGGCTACCTGGGCGCATGCCTCGCCGTCGGCTTCCTGGCACGCGGCCATCGCGTGACGTGTCTGTCGCGACGCGACCCGAAGGGAAGCCGTACCAGGCTCGCGATCGAGGAGGCGTGGCGAGGGTTCGGACTCGACGACGGAGGAGCCCCGCCCGACATCCACGTCGTCCCATGGGAAGCCGGTGGCGATCCCACCGCCGCTGGCCTCGCGGGGGCGCAGGGGCTCGAGCCCATCGACGCGATCTGGCACTGCGCCGCGCACATGAGCCTGTCGACCTCGCAACTCGCCTTCGCCCACGAGGTCAACGTACGCGGCACGCTCGCGCTCCATCGCGCGCTCTCGGATGCACGAGGACAGGATGCGCGCTTCTACTACGTGTCGACGGCATACGTCGGCGGGTTCGCACCGGGTGTCGTTCCCGAGGACCTGGTGCTCGCGCCGAAGCTCGAGAGCTCCTACCTCGTCACCAAGTGGGGCGCCGAGCTGGCGCTGGCCCACGCCGCGCGCAGCCCCGGCGGCTCGCCTCTGTGCATCATCCGCCCGACGCTCGTCGGTGCGCACACGGAGACGGCGTGGTACGGCGGCAAGCCCTTTGGCATCCACATGTACCTCGCGGCGCTGGTGTTGATGAGCCAGCTCGGACTTCGCGACCTGCGCCTCGACCTCCCCGCAGAGGCGCTGCACAACTATCTGCCGATCGACGACTTCGTGGGCAACGCTGCGGCTCTCCTCGAAGCGACCGTCGATTCACCTGTCTTCGTCGGAAACGACATCGGCACGGACGTGTCGACGCGGGCGGTGGTCGAGCCGACGGAAGAGACGCTGCGCATGCGCATCGATTACGGCGCGCCGCGGACGATGGGCGACCGCGTCCTCGATGCGATGACTCGCGTCGCCAAGCCGATCGCCGGCACGGGCAACTTCGCGTTCGCCGACGAACGCTTCCGCGCGGCGCTCGGCGAAGCCCATCGTCGCACAGAGGTGACCCCGGCGCGCCTTCGCCGCTTCGTGACGCGCTACCTCGACGACACGGAGGCTTCGCTCGCAGGCAGCTCCACCGCGCAGCACGCCCAGAGCGTGGGTGCCCTCGCGCGCGCGCTCGACGGGGTCTCCACCCGCATGCTCCCCGAGTCGGCGCGCGCCGATCTCGCGGAGCGCTTCGTGCGGCGCGTGCTCAGACCGGGCAAGAGGGGTAGGCGTTGATCTTTCCCGATGCAACGGAGAGACTCCGCCCTCTTTCACCCGAGCGCGCGAGGCGACCGATGCTGACCGACTTCCAGAACCGAAAGCTCTCCTACCTCTTCACCAAGATGGACTCCAACGGTGACGGAGAGATCAACATGAGTGACCTCGAGCTGATCGTCGAGCGCGTCGGCGAGGTGCAGGGACCGAATGGATCTCCCGAGCGCCTCGCGGAGCTCACGCAGCAGTACGCGGGGATGTACGACGGCCTGGTGGCGGTCGCAGACACCGACAAGAGCGGCGGCGTGTCCCTCAAGGAGTGGCTCATCTACATGGACAACGTCGTCAACGACGACGCGATGTTCGACCAGGTGCTCGGTGGGCTGACGGGGCTGTTTCACGCGATCATCGACGCCGACGGCAACGGCGTGCACGAGGAGGCGGATTTCCGGTCGTTCCTGAAGGCCATCCGCGCAGACGACGCCAAGGCGAGCGAGACCTTCTCGAGGATCGACCGCGACAATGACGGGACGCTGACGCTCGACGACCTCAACGCCGCGATGGTCGACTTCTTCAAGAGCGACGACGAGAACGGCCCGGCCGTCTATTTCTTCGGCGCGTTCTGAGGCGGCTCCCCGCCCGATGCTGGTAGGCTCATCCATCGTGGTGGAGGGCCAGATTGGTCGTTACCGCATCGTGCGGCCGCTCGGCGCCGGGGCGATGGGCGAGGTCTTCGTGGCCGAGGACCCCGACTTGCGACGACGGGTGGCCATCAAGGTGATCCACTCGGCGGTGTCCGGATCCGAGGTGGCCAGGAAGCGTTTCCGCCGCGAGGCCCGTGCCCTCGCGGCGCTGAACATCCCAGGCGTCGTCACGATCCACGAGATTGGGGTCCACGACGATCGCGAGTACATCGCGATGGAGCTGATCGAGGGACGGTCGCTTCGTGAGGAAGTCGCGGCTGGATTGTCGCGAGCGGACCTCTACCGATTGATCGCCGAGGTGGCCTCGGCGCTCGTGGAGACCCACGCCGCCGGCGTGCTTCATCGCGACATCAAGCCCGACAACATCATGGTGACCCGCGCCGGGAAGGCGAAGGTCGTCGACTTTGGCATCGCCCTCACGGAGCAAGAGGCTCCCCTGCTCACCGACGACGGACGAACCGTGAGCAACCCGCTGGTGACGCACGCGGGGCTGATCGTGGGGACGCCTGCGTACATGCCGCCGGAGGTCCTCGGAGGTGGCGACGCCTCCGAGGCCACCGACACCTACGCCCTCGGGACGACGCTCTACGAGCTCCTCTGTGGCGACCTGCCCTTCGAGGGCGACACGCTCCCCGAAGCATTGAAGCGCATCTCCACCCGACAGCCGCCACCCCGACTCGACGAAGAGGGCCTCGTCGAGGCGCCGATCGCGGACCTCGTCGCGCGCATGCTGGACGCGGCGCCCGAAGCGCGCCCACCGATGGCGGAGGTCGCCGCGACGTTGAATCAGGCGGCGGGCGTCGCTTCGTCGACCGCGACTTCACCGCCGGCCTCACTCGCGGCCGGGGGCGCGCAGACCACCGTCGATGCGGGGCGGTCGACTCGACCGAAGGGCGTCGCCTGGTGGGGGCTGGCGCTCGCCGCCGCGGCGATCGCGGCGCTGGGTGCCTTGCTCTGGGTCGGGCGACAGTCCCCACCGGCGCCGGTGACTTCCACTTCGACGCCGGATGTCGCGGCGCCCGAGCCGCAGGAGGATTCTGGTGCTCGCGGTCGCGCCCCTCGAAGTCGAGGTCGAAGGGCTCGCGTCGGAGCGCTCCGAAGGACTCGCGCAGGTGCTCGCCACGCTGCTCCGTCACGCGCCGGAGCTGCGGCTTCTGTCGCCTCAGGATCTCCGGAGCATGGTGTCGGAGTTCATGACGAGCACGCCGGCTTGGGAACGCGTCGCACAGAGCGCGGGGGCGACGCACCTGCTCGAGGGGCGAATCGTCGCCACCGAAGCCAGCGGCGCTACGGGGGACCTTCGGCTTCGCGGACTCGGAGACCGCGAAGATCTCGAGGTACACGTGGAGGCGGCCGACGTGGACGCGGCGCTGACCCAGCTCGCGCAGGCGACCTTCGAACGCCTCGGTATCCAGACCACCGCACCCACGGCGGCCACCCACTCCATGTCGGGGCTCGCTGCCTACGACCTCGGGGCGCGCGCACTCGCCGAGCAGCAGTGGCCTGCCGCCATCACGCACCTCGAACGCGCGGTAGAGAGCGATCCGGAGTTCTTCGAAGCCTGGTACTACCTCGCGCTCGCGCGATCGTGGGCGCCGGCGGAGCTCGAGGACATCCTCGCCGCCGCCGAGAGGGCGGGCGAGCTCGCCACCACTCGCCGGGATCGCACCCTGGTCGAAGCCCTGAGCGCCTACTTCACCTACGACTACGATCGCGGCGTCGAGATCCTGACCCCGCTTCACGAGGAGAACCCACGCGATCGCGACATCGGCTACACCCTGGCCGAGGTCCAATACCATTCGGGTCGATACCGCACCGGCATCGAGACGTTCGAGCGGGTGATGCGATCGGCGCCCAGCTTCAAGATCGCCATTCTGCACCCCCTCGGCTACGCCACCGGACTGCGCCGCTTCGACGTGGCGTGGGATTACGAGCGGATGATGCGCACGGACCCGGACGTGCCAACGCGCTACGCCGCCGAGATCACCTTCGCCGAGAAGCGCTACGCCGAGGTGTCGGAGGAAGGGCAACCGATCGATCTCCGGGTCGGCGCCTTGATGCTCCTCGGCCGTGCCGATGAAGCCGACGCTCTCGTCGACGAGACCTATCCGCCCGGGGCGCCCGAGCGACGGATCCACCATGCGGCGCGCGCCTATGCCGCGGGGGATCGCGCGCGCGGCGATCGTCTCGCGCGTGCGGTGATCGATGGCCTGCGTCGAGACCCGGGCGTCCATGGATGGCGCCTGCTCCGCTCGTTGAGCGAGGTCCTGATCGCCGCCGACGCCGAAGACCCTTTGCGCGAGCTCTACCCGCTGGCGGTCGAAGTGACGCCGGTGCTGGTGGTCCGCTGGTTCGTCGGCGCCCACGCACCGGCGCTGGTCCACGATCTCGAGCCGGTGCCCCGGGAGGAGATGCCCCAGGCGCTCGAGATCCTCGCCGACGCGGCGGCTCACGAGCGTGAGGGCCACAACCGGGAAGCCGTCGAGGCGTGGCGCACCTATCTCACCAACCCATCGGGTGCCGGCAGCTACATCGAGCACGTCGCGATCCGTCGCAACCTCCTCGCTCTCGGCGAAGAAGAAGAAGCCGAGGCGGAGTGCGCCGAGATGCGCGCGCCGTCTCGCTACCGCGCCGTCGTCATCGTGACGCGCGCGATCTGCAACGCCTCGCCCGAGCCGCCTTCGCCAGAGTGATCGGGTGCAGGTGCGACCCTCACCGCACCCGCTCGCGCCCTACGACGACCATCACGGGCGGCCGGTCCACCGCCCCGAGGCGCTAGGTCATCCGACCCGGCCGCACCTGGGCGGCGGGTCGACGCTCAGTGCTCCGTTGAAGAGCCGTGCGAACAGACACGCGAAGCGCTCATGTGGACTGCCGAATCCGCTCCATCTGCGCATAAAGCACGTCCAGCCGGCCCTTGTGCGTGCGCGCGTACTGCCGGGCGAGGTCGATCGCGATGTTCACGCCGTCGCGATTGTGGGATCGGACGAGGAACCTGTGAGGAACCTGGCTTTCGACCATCACCAGCGCGGCCGGGGTCCTGACCGCGATCATGATCCGCGGATTCGATCCATTGGCGTCGGTCAGAATGTAGGGAGCGAGCGAGACTTCGGACATGTGCTCTCCAGCTTCGTCACGCCCCATTTGGGGACTCGGTCCTCGAGCTCGAGGGTGACGAGGGAGAGTTGAGGCTCCGTGATGGTCCAGTGTGACACATGTGGAGGGAGGCGGCGCTGCCATCTGACCCTCCTCCAGGCTTGGATGGCTTTTCCCCACGGGGGTGGTTAAGCTGTCCCTACCGCTGCTCTTCGCAGCGCGCCTCCACTCCTCGCGGCGAGTAGTCAGGGCTCCCCCCGCCGCCGAGCGAGATGAGAGATGGAAGAAGACGAAGGCGCCCCACCGGAGGAGCGCCGAATTCAGAAGGGAGACGTCGTCGGATACCGCTTCGTGATCCGCGATGCCGCCGGCGAAGTCCTGGCTGCGAGCACGGAGCTCCTGCACTACGTGCATGGGGGCAGCGGTTCGCTCCCCGACGCGATCGAAGCGGAGATGGAGGGGCGCCAGAGTGGCGAGATCTTCACCGCCGCGCTGCCTGAGGGGCGCCGACACGAGGCACGAGTCCTGCGGCGTGCCACCTTGCCGAACGAGCGATTGTCGGGTCTCTTCGAACTGACACCCGGCAGTCTGATCGACGCCCGCGGCCTGGATGGATCCGATATGACGCTGGAGGTGGAGAGGCGTGAGGGGATCACCCTCTCGCTCGACTTCGATCACCCATTCAGCAAGAACGCATCGGTCTTCGAGGTCTCGGTCCTGTCCATCCGCACGGCCACCAACGGGGAGTGGCACAGCGGACAGCCCGACGGTCCGACAGTGATCAACGAGCTGCTCAAGAAAGATCTACTGGCGCTTCGCGACGTGCTCAGCCGCCGGTTCGCCGACGAGGAGAGCTCGGGCGGGCTCTTCGACGTGCTCGTGGAAACGGGCGTCGACAACCACCGCCGCGTCGGCGTCCTGCAGGACGAGCACCGAACGCTCCTCGAGGAGTTGGATCAGCTCATCGCGACGGTTCGCGCTGAAGGATCCACTTACGACCACCGCCCCGCGCTCGTCCGGCTCACGCGACAGATCACGCGGCATGACGACGGCGAGGCGGATCTGCTCGTCGATTCCATGAACAGAGACATCGGTGGTGAAGGTTGACGACCCGTGGCAAAGCGCCGCGCGAAACGAGGTGAATATGGGAGACAAGTCTCCGAAGTCGAAGCAGAAGAACAAGAACCAGCAGGCGGCCTCCAAACAGAAGCAGAAGCAGAAGGCCAAGAACAAGCAGGACGGTCTGGGGCAGGGAGAATCACTTGCCAAAGGCAAGAAGTAGAAACGAGACGTTCGAGGCCGCGCGACGGCGCTGGCCACCGGAGCCCGAGGAAGACGCGGGGAGCGCGACAGCATCGCCCCCGCGTCGCGAGCGCGTCATCGCCGCTGCGCACCATCGAGACGAGCACCCACGCGCGTACCGGGTGGACGAGGTCGCGGAGGCCTTCGACGTAGAAGCGAACGACGACCCCGCATAGGGGGATTCACCGCGACGGCTGCACCCGTCCCGTTGGCTGCCTGGTAGCGCTCAGATCCAGCGGCGGACGCGCCGTTGATAGGCCCGGTATTCGTCGCCGAAGGCCTCCATGAGCGCGTGTTCTTCGACGGGGATCACTCGGGTGCTCATGACCCAAATGGGGAGCGGCAGCAGAAGCAGAGGCCAGAGTACATCGAAGAGCAACGCGACGCCGACGTAGGCGATCGCGAGCGCGAGGTACATCGGGTTTCGGCTGATCCGGTAGGGTCCCGACGAGATCAGGACCCTCGCTGCGGCGTGCGGGATGATCGTCGTCCGGCGAAGGGCGAAGAGCAGCGGCGCGCCGACGATCATCAGCCCCGCCGCGAAGATGAGCGCGATGCCCGCCGCCGAGGCGGCGGGTGCGGCCTGCGCGGGCATCGCCGAGGACACGAGCCGCGAGTCGAGCTGGACGCCCGCGGCGAAGCTTCCGACGAACAGGAGAGGCGGTGGGATGTAGAGCCAGAACGAGCGCTTGGGTCGGGCCGATCCGACGGGCGTCTCGGCGATGGGGGTGCCCATGAAACACGTCCTTGTAGGCGGTTGATTGATTTAGATATGTGCTACTTATATCCAATGGTCAAGGCGAAAGAATCGCGGCGATACGACGCGAGCCGACGGAGGCGGCGCGCCGACGCCAACCGGGAGCGCGTCATCGAGGTCGCCACCCGGGTGTTCGCCGAGCGCGGCTACGCCGAGACGACGATGGCGACCCTCGCAAGCGAGGCGGGGGTCGCCGTTCCCACCATCTACGCGGGCTTCGGCTCGAAGCGTGGGCTCTTGTCCGCCGTGCTCGATCGACTCGTGTCGAATGAGCCGGGGCCGACACCGATCCTGAGGACCGGTCGGGCGCGCGAGGTGTTGGAGGAGCCGGATCCCCGACGGATGCTCACTCGCTTTTCAGAGCACATGACCGAGATTCAGGATCGGGTGGGCCCGATCTTTCACGTGATGAAGCATGCGGCACGCACCGATCCCGAGGTTCGTGAGCTGTACGTGCGCGCGCAAGAGAACCGCTTCGCCAACCTCGAGACGCTGGCGCGGAAGCTGGCCGACCGCGGCGCCCTGCGGGCAGGCCTCACGGTGAGCGACGCCGGACGGACCCTGTGGCTGCTCGCCAGCCCCCAGACGCGCCGCATGATGGAGACCCACGCGGGGTGGACCGCCGAGCACTACCGTTGCTGGCTGGCGGACACGCTGATCGCCGCGCTCCTCGCCCCGGACGTCGACTGATCCGGACTTCACCAGGAGGCCTTCGGTTCATCGACCACGGGAAGCGCGATACCGCTACACTCGGCCGATGATGAAGATCCGTCCGTTGCTTCTGGCCGTCTTCGTCATCGCATGCGGCTCCGAGCGAAGCGCGGAGCCCGCCGCGGAGCCGTCGACGCAACCGCCGCCACAGACCCCGTCCACACCCTCATCGGACGAGGAGAGCGACGCCGATCCGTGCCGGGCGATTCAGGAAGAGTTCGGTCGCGTCCTGCGCACCGCCACCGGATCCTGCACGCAGGACGACGAGTGCGGGTGCTTCGACCCCGTCATCGGCGAGGCCGGATGCGGCGGCATCACCGACTCCGCGACGACCGATCAACTCCGCGCCATCACCACTCGTTTTCACGAGGCTGGATGTCCCTGGCCTCACCAGTGCGGGCCCTGGGCGTGCATGCCGGTGTGTCGGGAGGGCCAGTGCCGAAACAGCTCGGCGGGTGGGATGATCGTGCCTTAGACACGGGCACCGGAAGGCGCTGGTCATCGGCAAGGCGAAGGCGCTGGGTCGAAGAGTGCGCCAAACGCATCGAACGATATTCTCGCAAGGTCGAGGAAAGACTTGCGGCCGGCGCGCCGTAGCTTCGCGCATGGGTTTCGAGCGCACCGAGCTGGCCGGGCCGGGAAAGGTGGCGAGTAAATGGGGAACGTAGCGGACATCGAGGCGCGCAACTGGGACTTGGTCCTCGAAGGTTTGGAGTCGCTGTCGAAGGATGATGTGCCGTTCATCGAGGCGGTCATCGCGGCCCGAGACGAATTCGAGAGCGCCGACAGCGCGGGACGGTTGGCGGTGACCGCCCTCGAGGCTGCGGCCCGGTACGAGGTGAGCGTCAGTGAAGCGGTCGTCCTCAGCCTGGCGAGCTTGGTTCACGAGAGAATCGGATGACGCCGATGGGTTCACTCGGGGATTCGCGGTCGCTCTGAGGCTCTTTCCCGGATCGGACTCCGCCCTCGACGCGATCATTCGGGAGGCCTGGAACAGCAACTACGTTTGCGAAGACGCCATCGAGGGTGGAGCGCAGCGGGCCGAGGACCCCGAGCGCAAACGCCTCCTCGAGTCTTGCGCGCTCCTCGTCGGCTTCCACACGATGCAATCCATGCCCCGGAAGTCCGCTCTCAACATGCTCCTACGAAACATCGAGCTCGTGACGAAGCGCGTTCCCGACTTCGGTGTCACGGACCTCGAGCAGGGCCAAGCGCGAATCGCTACGGTGAACGAGCTGACGACGCTCACGGAATCGGAGTGGGCGGACATTCGGGCGCTCTTCGAGCTCCTCGGGGAGGCCTCCTAGCTCAGTCGGCGCCGACGCTGACGCGGAGAGGATGTTCACGATAGCCACCGTGCCGTCGGACGCGCCGCCGCCGGTGGGGGTTCTCAGCGCTCGTCCTTTCAGCCTGTGCCCAGGCATGGCTCAGGGGACCACCGTGAGCGCGATGGCCGTACGTGCGATCCGCTTCAGCGCGGCGTGAGTTGAGCCCGCGCGAGCGCGTAGGGCCAGGCTGTGCGCCGTGGCCGCCAGGACCGCTGCGCGCCCCTCGACATCGACGTCGTCGGGCAGCTCGCCTCGTTGCCGCGCAGCCTCGAGCAGTGCGGCGAAGTGTCGATCGATCCCCTCGAGCAGCGCGTTTAGCGCGCCGCGCACCGCCGGACGCTCGCCCGCCTCGGACGCGGCCGTGCAGATGAGGAGGCACCCACGGGCGCTGGGAGCGTCATCACCGGTGCTCTCGTAAATGGAGAGCAGGGCGTCGAAGATCCCGGTCAACGTCTGTTCCAGCGTGCCGTCGCGCTTCTTTGGCTCGGCGAGCGCCAGACGGATTCGAGCAACGAAGGCGTCGAGCGACTTCAGGTACATCGACTCCTTGTCGCCGAACGTCGCGTAGAGACTCGGGCGGCGGACCCCGAGGTCCGAGAAATCTCGTCCAGCGACGTCGCGGAGAAGCCGCGACGCCAGAATGAGATCCGTGATCCGTTCGAGCGCTTCGGTCTCATCGAAGGAGCGCGGCCGCCCGCGCTTTCGGTCACCGACCTTTTTTGTACCGTCTCGCACTTGTCCCTGGCTCCGCTCCTCGTACTCGGATATTTTGGTGCGAATCGGTTCGAAAAGCCAGGAGTTCCCGATCATGCTCACGGAAAAGACCTCGGTGCCGGGTCCGGCGCCCCGCGACTCGGGCGGGCGCGTCGCTACGCGTCGAGGGACTCCATGGGTTGCCCGCGGTCGGAAGAATCGGTTTCGCCCTCGTGTCAATCCTTGTCGCCGTCATGGCGTTGGGTGCGGTCGTCTTGAAGACCCCGCTCTTGCTGAGCGACATCCGTGCGGAGCCGCTGGGGAGCGCAGACGAAGGGCGGGCGCACCTCCATCAGGCCCAGGCCGCGCACGGTGGGCGCGAGGCGTGGCTCGACCGCGAGTGGGTCGAGCTCGAGCTCGATGGAGAAATCCCCTTCCTTCCAGCGCGCCTCGCCTTCGGCGACGTGAACGAGCAGGTCCACCTGCGCCTCCGCTACGACCCGCGGGAATATGGCGTGGCGACCATGGTGCTCGATGGCGAGACACACGCCATCGACACCCGAGTCGAGCGCGACGGCCTCGGGCTGCTCGCCGATTCCGTGCGCCACCTCTTCGAGTACGCGTTCTCCATGGAGAGCGCAGACGTGCTCGCCGCGCTCCCCGATCGCGACGGGCACGCGCGGATCTTCGCCTCTTGGGGGACAGACACACCGCAGATGGACGTGGACCAGTACATCGTGTCGGACCGATCGGGCGCAGCACCTCGTGCGCCGCTTCGACTCGACGGGGCGCGCCGATCGCTCCGTTCGTCGTCGCCCGCGTGACGTTCGAGGACTACCGCGCCGTGGAGGGCTTCGCGCTCCCGGGCCGCGTGATAGTGCGTCGAGGCGGCGAGCGAGGCGCCGTCGTCCACCGTTGGACGCTCGTGCGAGCCCGCCTCGGTCCCGCGCGTTGATCCGCGAGCGCTACGAACGTGGTTCCACGATCCTGACAAGCAAGCGCGACCGGTCCTGGGGTGTTTGCCTCATGTGCCACCTCCGGGGCCCCGATAGGTTGGCTGGGTCATGGGCGGCGACGGCGTTCGACCTCATGGCGGACGCTCGGAACGAGGTGCGCTGGAACAGCGGCGTCTCGGCCGCGCGACGAAGGCCAACACAGCGGGTGTCGAGCGGCGGATCAGGGAGCGCGGGAGGTGACGACGACCTTCCCGCACGCTCGTCCCTCCGCGACGTGGCGCACGGCGTCCGCGGTCTGCTCGAGCGGGTAGCAACGGTCGATCACCGGGCGAATCTCACCGGCTTCGACACGCTCGAGCACCCAGTCCAGCCCTCGGTTGGGCGTCACGACGCACAATTCGAGGGTGCGGTCGCCGCGTGAAGGAGGCGGCCGATGGTGTTGACCGCGAGGAGGTTGGGGACGTGGCCGCCGACCATCAGATAGCGCCCGCCCGGGCGCAGCGCTCGGTGGTAGTCGCGCATGGAGTGCGCGGCCACGAGGTCCAGGATCAGGTCGTAGCGTGCCGGCGTCGCGGTGAAGTCCGCCTCGGCGTAGTCGATCACGTGGTCCGCGCCGAGCTCGCGTATCCGGTCGAGCTTCGCTGCGGAGTCGACGCCCGTGACCTCCGCCCCGAGGAGGCGCGCAATCTGCACCGCGAACGTCCCCGCACCGCCGCCCGCACCGTTGATCGCCACCACGGTGCCCTCCGTGACGCCCTGGTCTCGAAGCCCCTGCACTCCGATCACCGCCGACTGTGGGAGCGCAGCCGCCTCCTCGAAGGAGAGCCCGCCTGGCTTGCGCGTCAGCTCCGACGCGGGCGCCGCGCAGTACTCCGCGAAGCCGCCGAAGGAGTAGAGCAGGTCACCGAAGACCTCGTCGCCTTCGCGCCACTCGCTCACACCGGCGCCCACCTCGACGACCGTCCCCGCGACGTCCGACCCGAGCACTTCGTACTTCGGGCGCAGCAGGCCGAACCCACGAATGTAGGAAGGCCGGGCGGTGAGAAACTCCACGTCCGAAGCGTTCACCGAGGTCGCGCGAACCTCAATCAGCACCTGACCCTCCGCTGGCGTCGGCACCGCAACCTCCTCTAGCCGCATCACGTCGGGAGGCCCGTATCGTCGGTTCACAATCGCGCGCATCGTGGCCACAGTAGTACGTCCCGCCCCGCGATGTCTCCGTGTCCGGCACGACAGTGAGCACCCCGACGAGAGCCGAGCTGCACAGCCTCGTGGACGAGCTTCCCGAGGAGGTGGTCGAGCGCGTCCTCAACCGCCGCACGCACGGCGGAGTCCCTCGCGTCTTGCTAGCAGTACGCCGGCACCTGCGCCCACCGACCCGCGCGTGCGATCAGCCAGATGGCGACCGCGGGCTCGGCGACGATGGCGAGGGCGTAGAGCGGGTCGAGAGTCGCCGAGACGGCGGGCGCGAAGACGGCGCCGAAGGAGCCGACCAGATAGACCAGCCCGGTCGCCGAGAGCGCCAGGGCAATCCAGCGCGGTCCACCGGCGCGACGAAGCAGGGGTCCCAGGGTCAGGCAGGCCAGGCCGAAGGGGATCAGACCGACGTCGTAGAAGAGGGCGTGGGTCTCGACCGCCGCGAGCGCCTGCGAGGCGAGCGCCGGATCGGATGCGCGGCTCAGCGCCTCGGTGAGGTTGCGAGAGATTCGCCGCGAGGATCGACGCCTGTAGCAGCCGGAAGGCCGTGGCGGCGATCGCCAGCGGGCGATGGACGGGTGAGAGCAGCCGGTAGAGACCGAGAGCGACGCCGACGTCGAGCACGATCGTCGAGCACATCGGCGCCGATGCCCAGCGCGAAGTAGCGAGACGACTCGGCGATGGCGGTCGCGGTGGCGAGCGCGTCACCAGGGACGACGAGCGATTGGCGCACGAAGAACTCGGCGAAGATGCCGCAGAAGACCACGCCGAGATAGGCGGCTCCGGTCCAGCGGGCGATACGGGGCAGAGAAGTACGAGCGGTCATTGGGATTGCTCCAGGAAAGGGTCGACGGGATGCGATCCACCCTAGAGGGCGCGCGGCGATTCTTCTTGACCCTGCCGGCCAGTCCGTTGACCGCCGCGGTCAGGACGTGGCGACCACGGCGTCCCGAAAGGCCCCCGGCGTCTGACCGGACCGCGCTTGAAGGCGCGGGAGAAGGCGCTCTGGTCCGAGAAGCCGGTGAGGAAGGCCACTTCCGCCAGGGTGTGATCGGGAAGCACGAGCAGCGCCTCGGCAGTGGAGCGACGCGCCTGGTCGACCAAGGCACGATAGGCGAGCCCCTCTTCCTGGAGCCGCCGGTGAAGGGTCCGCTCGCTCATGGCGAGCCGGCGCGCGATCCGTTGCCGGTCGGGCACTCCCTCGCACAGAGCGTCGGTGATCGCATCGCGCACCTGCTCCGCGAGGGAGCGCTCGGCCCGCCGATCGCGGAGCTGCTCGAGCTCGGCCAGCAGGAACGCGCTGAGCCCGGCGTCGCCGAGCCGGGTCTCGAGCGCGATGGTGTCGGCATCGAAGTCGATCGCGTCGGCGTCGGCGTCGAAGCGGACGGAACATCGGAAGTGCGCTCGGTGGGGCGCGATCGTGCTCGGCGCCGGGTGACGGAAGCGCACGGACACCGGGTCGACGGATGCGGTGGCCACCTGCCGAAGGAGGGAGACCAGAGCCGCCAGCGCGCCCTCGTTCGCGAGCCGCGCCCCGCGACGGGAGGCGGCTCGCCCGAGCAGGTGGAAGCTGGTGCGGCTGGCCTCCTCGCGCAGCCGGTACTCCAGGGTGTCGGAGAGTACCGAGATGTAGCGGACGACCCGCTCGAGGGCCTCGCGGACGGTGAAGGCGGTCTTGAGCGCGAGACCCATGGCGCCGAAGTCCTCCGGTCGCACCGACGCGCCATAGCGCAATGGCAGGCCCGCATCGTCCGGGCCGGCCGCCCGTTCGAGCAGATTGTAGTAGGCGTCCGCGGCGACGGCCTGGGTGAGCGCCTTCGCAGTATCCAGGTCGGCGCTGAGCCCGAGAGGCCGCAGCAGCGCATCGAGAGTCTCGGGCCCTTCCGAGGCGGCCGCGAAACGGAGCGCGATCTGCGCGGTCACCGTGCGCATGCCTCTTTCTATCACGGCCGTTGCGCGCGCTCGCTACAAACGAGCGCGACGCGAGCGCAAGTCACGAAAGTCAACGACACGTCCCCATCCGCGCGACCCAACCGTTCTCATGGCATGAGTTGCGATAGCAACAGCGTCCCCAGAGGGTCACCGCTCGATATGACGTTCTCGATTCGGCTCGTTGCCTGAGGACGCGAACACCCTCTCGACGTTTACGGGCCGGCGTGTACCACCTTGGCTGGCCGCGTGGGGAACCGCTGTGCGATCTCGGGACGCCGTGGCGGTGGGGACTCTCCCGGTTCGGCTCGCGGCGTAGCGCCCGGTCAGTCGCCCGCATGAGCAAGCTACGGCGGGCAGCTACCGTTACACACCTGGACCCGGCCCGGGCACTCCACCACCTCGCCCGAGCAGCGGTCGAAGGTGCAAACGGCTCCCTCGGCGCAGCGAGCGACGCACACGCCGCTTCCCGGGCAGTCGACGGTGCAGTCGCCGTGACAGGCGACGTCGCAGCCGCCGCTGCCGGTGCAGCTCACCGAGCTGGCGGCGCCCACGTCCAGCAGGCACATGCCGCTCCCGGGGCAGGAGGCGGCGCAGTCGGGTCCACAGACGAAGTCGCAATCGCCGCTCCCGGTGCAGGCCAGGTCGCAGTCGGCCGCGCAATCGACCAGGCAGTCGCCGCTCGATGGACATTGACACTCGGTGCCGCGGCACTCGCAGTCGCCTTCGCACTCGGATCCGTGGCAGCCGCCCGCGAAGAGCGCGGCCACGAGCGTCACGGTCGACACGAGCAGCTTCATCATCTCAGATCAGCGTCGTGGAGCAGACCATCGTGTCGGGATCACAGTAGCCGGAGCAGCATTCGGAGCTGTCGGTGCACGCGGCGCCGAGCGGCAGGCACATCACCACCGGCGGCGCGCAGATGCCATCCGTGCAGTAGCCACCACAGCAGTCCGCGTCCCGAGTACATGCGCCGCCGTCTTCGATGCACATCGCGCCGCAGCGCAGGACGCCCATCGAGTCGGGCACGCAGATGCCGCCGCAGCACTCGTCCGGCGTCGCGCACTCCTCGCCGTCGGCGAGGCACATGTCGCGCACCCCCTCGCCCTGGCAGCGGGAGACCTCGGCGATGCCGGTGGGTCGGCAGAGCTCCATGCCGTCGGGCATGCCCGGGCAGCACTCGTTCGAACCCATCGGATCACCCGACACCGCGCAGACCTCTCCCGCGGGCGCGCAGCCGCCAGGGTTGCCGCAGCGGCCGATGCCGGTGTCGCCGATGAGCTCGCAGACCATCATGCCTGCCGGCTCGTTGCAGCAGTCCGAGTCCTCGCGGCAGAGCTCGCCGTAGGGGCGGCAGCCGCCGAGGAACTGGCACGAGGTGAAGCCAGTCCCGTCGTCCGCGCATGCGCGCGAGCAGCACTCGCCCGACACCATGCAGGCCTCGCCCACCGGGTCGCACTCGCTGAGCACGGCGCAGCGACCGCTGTCGCACTGGCCGTTACAGCAGTCGGCACCCGCGGTGCAGATCTCGCCTTCGACCCGACAGCGGCCGCCGGCCAGGCAGCGACCGTCATCGCCGCAGCGCGCGGCGCAGCACGCGCCGTCCGCCGTGCAGCTCTCACCTGCCGGGCGACACTCCCCGGCCAGGACGCAGGCGCCACCCTCGCAGCGATTCGAGCAGCAGTGGCTGTCGTCGGTGCAGGGATCCTCAGCCACGGCGCAGGCCGTGTCGCCACAGGTTCCGCCGTTGCAGCCGAGTGAGCAGCAGTCCGCCGCGACAGCGCACGGCTGACCCGCGGCGGCGCAGACGTCGGCCGCGACGCAGGCGAGGCCGGCGGGCGTCATCTCGCACGCGGCGCCGCCGCAGCACTCGGCGCTGGTGGCGCAGATTTCTCCAAGCCCGTTGCATGCCCCGACCGTCCCGTCGTCAGTCGCCCCATCGCCGACCGTCCCGTCGCCCGCGGCGTCCACACCGCCGTCGCTCGCGGCGTCCATGCCGCCGTCGCCTACGCTTCCGTCACCTCCGCCCCCGTCGTCGCCGCAAGCGGACAAGAGCAGGACACAGCACAAGGATGAACAGAGGGCCGAATGCCGCATGGACTCGATCTTACTCCCCCCCCCGCATTTCTCGAAAGGCTGAGATCGGCGCTGCGGGCGTGAGGTTCAGGCAACTGCCCGCAATGAGGGGTGCCACGCTGGCGCCATGAGAAGCGTCCGCCACTCTTGACGAACGCTTCTCATGGCATGAGTTGCGATAGCAACAGCGTCCCCAGCGGGATTTGAACCCGCGTCGCCGGCGTGAAAGGCCGGTGTCCTGGGCCAGCTAGACGATGGGGACTATTGGTTGGTGTGGAGGCCGGGGCCTCCGCTGGGCGGCCTATGTAACCGGTCGGGGATGGGTCGGCAAGGGGGTGGTGGGCTTCGGCGCGGGGTGGGCACAATCGCGCGATGGGAAAAGGGGAGAGCGGTAAGGCCAGGGTCGTGGGGCGCTGGGCGCTCGGGGTGCAGGAGGCGAGCGCGGTGGCACCGCTCGGCGAGGGGCGCTTCCTGGTGGTGGACGACGAGGCCGGGATCTTTCGCTGCGCGATCGCGTCGGACCCGGTGGCGCTGGAGGCGGGGGCGGGGCTGTCGGACCTCGAGGGGATCTGTGTGGGCGCGCGCGGGCGCTCGGCGTTCGTGCTGGCGGAGCGCGATGGGAGCGTGTGGCGCTACGCGCTCGAGGACGACGCGCTCCACGCGGGAGACCGGCTCGGCAGGCTCTCCCGCATCGGCAAGAAGAAGAACGCGGGCTGGGAAGGGATCGCCTTTCACCCCGAGCGGGGCGAGTTGGTGGCGGTCCATCAGGCGAAGCCGCGACGCGTCGGCTTCTTCGATGTCGAGTCGCTCGAGGAGCGCGCGACGCTGCGGCTGCCGAAGGCGGCGCGCAAGGCCCTCGACGACCTCAACGACGTGACGGTCCACCCGCGCTCCGGTCACTTGCTGGTGCTCAGCGGCAAGGAGAACGCGATCGCGGAGCTCGCCGTCGAAGGAGAAGAGCTCGAGCTCGTGTGCGTCTACACCCTCGACGCCGACGAAGGCGACATCCCGGAGGGCATCACCTTCGACGACGAGGGCCGACTCTTCGTCTGCACCGATGGAGAAGGGTGGCTCTTCGAGGTCGTGCTCGAAGAATGAGGCTCAGTTCCGGCCGAGCTCGATGATGCCCGGCTCGCCGGCGGCGCTGGTGTCGGTGTCTTTGTAGGTGAGCGTGTCGCCGTCGACGCAGTAGTCCCAGCGCTTGCCGCTGGTGGTGCCGACGATCTGATTCATGTCGGTGGTGTAGGTGTCGCGCTGGTCGATGACCGTCCGCAGGTTCGCGGTGCATGTGCAGTCGCCGCTGGCTTCGACGGGGCACGAGACGGTGTCGACGTAGGGCGCGATCGCCGCCTCGAGCATGGCGCAGCTGTAGATGGCGGCGCAGCCCGACGGATAATAGAGCTGGTACTCGATCTCGCTCTCGGCGACGCGATGCGCCGGGCCGGTCGCCGGGAAGACGACGCGCCCGCGGCCGCGGCCGGTGCGGCTCGTGACCATCGCGCCGGGGCAGGCGCTGATCGTCGAGTCGAGGTCGTCCTCGAAGCACCCGCCCGTCAGGTCCCAGCTGCCCACGATGTCGCCGCCGCAGGGCGTGAAGGTCGTGCACGTGCCGGTCGGCCCGAGGGTGAGGTCGACCCACTCCGGGTCGCCCATGCCGCTGTCCGGGTACATGACGCTGCTGTCTGCAGCGGTGCCGGTGTCGCCGGTCGTGCCGGTGTCGCCGGTCGTGCCGGTGTCGCCGGTCGTGCCGGTGTCCATGCCCGTGCCGGTGTCCATGCTCGTGCCGGTGTCGCCGGTCGTGCCGGTGTCCGACAGGTAGGGGCCGCCGTCGTCCTCGGTGCAGGCGAGGGCGAAGTGGGATGCGGAGACGAGAAGAAGAATCGAGATCAAGCGAGTCATGCGCGAAAGATACCGGCGCGCGGGCCGACGCGCCATCACCCCTCGTTTCGCGCTGCCAGCACCTTCAGGTTGTCCTCGAAGCGCGCATCGAAGCGTTCGAGGAGCGCGACGATCTCGGGCTTGGCGAGCACCGCTTCGACGCTGCGCGCGCCCTCCTCGAGCACCTTCTTCTCCGAATCCGGCACATCCACCTCCACGACGTCGCCCGCCTGGCGCTTGCGCCACAAGCTCCGGAGCGTGCGCACCGCCGAGCTCCCGAGGCCCTTCACGCTGGACAGCGCGCTCGCGAGGCCGCTCGTGAGCACCTTGGTGTCCATGCCCGAGACGGCATTGTCGAAGGCCCGGCTCCACTGCTCCGCCTCCGCCTCCAGCCCCTCGCCGTCTGCGAGCCGGCCCAGCGAGAGCGAACGATCGAGCGCGCGCCCGAGGAGCACCATCGTCGTCAGGTCCCGTGACAGATGCCGCACCGCCATCAGCCACGCCCACACCTTGCGGAACGGATAGGTGATCAGGATCAACGGCACCTTGAGCGCCGCGACGAGGCACCCGCTCGCACACCCACCGCTGTCGGTCCAGAGCGGCTTCAGTCGGCTGCTCGAATAGTCGCGCCCGTGCGCGGCGAGCGTCTGCTTGACGACGATCTGGGTGATGCGCTCGCGCAACACGTCGTCGACGAAAGGCACCGGGACCAGACGCGCGGCGCTCGCGAGGATGGCGCAGACGATCCGCAATTGAACCGAGCCTCCGGGGGGCACCACAGCCAGGTCGTCGCCTTCGTCGGTCATCGGCGGCGCCGATAGTAGACTGGCCGGCGGGATGCACGAAGGTCTCCTGGCGCTCGTGGGTAAGACGGTCGGTCAGGGGCGCTTTCGCCTCGATCGCGTGCTCGGCCATGGCGGCATGGGGGCGGTCTTCGCGGCGGTCGAGGTCGCGACGGGGCGCGCGGTGGCGATCAAGCTGATGCATCCGGGGCTCGCCGAAGAGAGCGCGGCGATGAAGCGCTTTCAGCGCGAGGCCGAGGTCACGACGCGCCTTTCACACCCGCACGTGGTCGAGGTGATCGCGGCAGGGGGAGGGCAGGGCGAGCCGCCCTTCATCGCGATGGAGCTCCTCGAGGGCGCGTCGCTGAGCGAGCGATTGAAGCGCGGTGAGACCTTCGATGCCCAGCGCGCCGTCCGCATCGCGCGGCAGGTGCTCGCCGCGGTCGCGGCGGGTCATGCGATCGGCGTCGTGCATCGCGACCTCAAGCCGGCGAACGTGATGCTGGTCTCCGGGCCGGGCGGCGAGGAGATCGCGAAGGTCGTCGACTACGGCGTGGCGCGTTTGGCGATGAGCGACGCGATGACGCGGCTCACGGCGACCGGGCAGGTGGTGGGGACGCCTTCCTACATGTCGCCGCAGCAGGCGATGGGCGAGCCCGTGGGGCCGGAGGCCGATATCTACGCGGTCGGCGCGATCCTGCATCGTCTCGTCGCGGGGGAGCCGCCGTACGGCAGCGGGCAGTACATCGATCTGTTGAAGCGCATGGTCGTGGACGAGCGCTCACGCATCCAGGAGCGTGTGGAGGGGCTCGGTCGCCTGGGGGAGATCATCGAGCGCGCCGTCGCGTACGAGCCCGAAGCTCGCTACCAGAGCGCGGACGAGATGAACGACGCGCTCGCCTCGATCGACGCGAAGGCGAAGACGACGATCCTCGATTGGCGTCCGCCGCCGGACCTCGCTTCTCTGCGCCTCCCCGCCGCCGCGGACGACCCGCCGGTGCGCGAGCCACGCCCGAAAACCGAGGCCCACGTCGGCGCTCCCCGCGCGTCACGAGCGCGCCCTCTCTTGGTCTTCGTCTTGTTCGCGTTCATTGCGCTCGGCGGCGGGCTCGGCACCTGGCTGTGGTTCGACGCGACCCATGGCGATGTCCCGAGCCCGGAGCTGACGTCTCCCTCGTCCCCCATCATCGCGCCAACCGAAGCCGTCGCGCTCGTCGCCCCCGAGGAGCCCGTCGCCAGAGACGCAGGCGGCGATGCGCGAGAAGACGCGCATGCGACCACGAGAAGCGCCGAGACTGGGATGCGTTCGCAAATCGCCAGGCGCGTCAGGCGCCTGGCCGTCGTGAACTTCACCGGCGGCGACCTCGGCTCGCGCCGAGACACGATTCGGATGAGCCTGGGCGATCGAGCCGACCTCTCGGCGTGCTGGCCTCTCGGCGCGCCGGTGCCGCCGAACTTCAATCGAGGCGCCGACCTGCGCATCGAGCTCGACCAGTGGGGCGCGGTGCAATCCGTCGAAACCACGTCCGCATACCCCGAGTTCAACCGGTGCGCGACGCACAAGCTCGAGCGCGTCCAATTCCGTTTCGGCGAGGCAGAGACGGTCGTCTTGCACTACTCCTTCTTCCAAGCCCTCTGAAATCACCGTCTCTTGGGCCCGCACCAAGCCCGTTAGAATCCTCGCGGGACATGCACGAACGACTCCTCGAGCTCGTGGGCACCAACGTCGGCGGCGGGCGCTTCCGCCTCGACCGCGCCCTCGGCCGCGGGGGCATGGGTGCCGTCTTCGCGGGGATCGAGGTCGCGACGGGACGCGCGGTCGCGATCAAGCTCATTCATCCCGGGCTCGGCGAAGACGACGAGGTGATGCGCCGCTTCGCGCGCGAAGCCGAGGTCATGGCGCGCATCTCACATCCGCATGTCGTCGAGGTGATCACCGCTGGCGGCGGCGGGGGCGAGCCGCCCTTCATCGCGATGGAGCTCCTCGAGGGCGCGTCGCTGAGCGAGCGATTGAAGCGCGGTGAGACCTTCGACGCCCAGCGCGCGATCCGCATCGCGCGGCAGGTGCTCGCGGCCGTCGCGGCGGGTCATGCGATCGGCGTCGTGCATCGCGACCTCAAGCCGGCGAACGTGATGCTCGTCGAGGGGCGTGGCGGCGCTGGCGAGATCGCCAAGGTCGTCGACTACGGCGTGGCGCGCCTCGCCATGAGCGACGCGATGACGCGCCTCACGTCGACCGGTCAGGTGGTGGGCACGCCCTCGTACATGTCGCCGCAGCAGGCGATGGGCGAGCCGGCCGGGCCGACTGCGGACGTCTATTCGGTGGGTGCGATCCTGCACCGCATCTTCGCCGGTGAGCCGCCCTACGGACGCGGAGACTACGTGGACATCCTCAAACGGATGGTCGCCGACGAGCGCGCGCGCATCCACGAACGCTCCCCGAGGCTCGGACGACTCGGCGAGATCATCGAGCGCGCGATCGCCCACGACCCCGAAGCGCGCTACCAGAGCGCGGAGGAGATGAACGACGCGCTCGCGTCACTCGACGCGACGGCCAAGTCGACGATCGTCGACTGGCGTCCGCCCGCCGACCTCGCGTCGCTGCGGGTCTCCTACGCCCCGGAGGAGTCGACCCCGCAGGCGCCGCCGACCCGAGCCGAGCTCCCGGGGCGCGCCGCCGACGTCTCGAACGAGGCGGAGGAGCGCCGGTGGCCTCGCGTGCTGGTCACGGCTTCCGTCCTGCTCCTGGTCGCGCTGGCCGGCGCGGTGGGAACGTGGCTGTGGGTCGGTGACGCGGACCGCGAAGAGGACACGGCGCCGCTGGCCGTCGCGCCGACCGCCGTCGTACCCGCCACCGAGGCCGTGGCCCTCCCGGTGGTCGTCCCCGTCGCCGATGCCGCCGCCCACGTGGGACCCGACGCCAACGCGGAAGGCGGCGCCGGCGCAGAACGCCGCACGAAGCGCGGACGCATGCGGTCAGGCGGCAGGCGCCTGGTCGAGGTGGTCTTCGCCGGCGGCGAGTTTCGCTCCCGACGCGCAAGGGACGTCCTGTCTCGGTTGCGCGGCGTCGCCGACCTCACGTCCTGTTGGCCCCGCGGGGTGCCGGAGCCGCGGAGCGATCGCGGCGTCGATTTCCTCATCGACCTCGACGAGCATGGCTCGCCGCACGCCATTCACGCGGTGGGAAACCACTATCCCGAGTTCAACCAATGCGCGATTGTCCAGCTGCGACAGGTCAGCTACGGCCCGGGGGCGGTTGAACGCATGCGCCTCGCCGTCTCCTTCTATCCCGCGCGCTGAGGTGCGAGACGGTGCGACCGATACGACGTCGAGCCTGCCGCTCAGAGCTTCTCGGCGAGGTAGCGCTCGATGCCGATCTGGCCGATGACGTGAAGCTCGGTCTCGAGCCAGTCGATGCCTTCCTCTTCCTGCTCGAGGATGTGCTCGAGGAGCATGCGCGTGCCCTCGTCCTTCTTGGTGCGGCAGAGCGCGATGCCGTCGACCAGGCGCGTCCGCGCTTCGAGCTCGAGAGCGAGGTCGAGCTCGTGCATCTCCTTGACGTCTTCGCCGACGCGCACCGAATTCAGGCGCTGCATGTTGGGGACGCCATCGAGAAAGAGGATCCGCTCCATCACCTCGTCGGCGTGCTTCATCTCCTCGATCGATTCGGAGCGCTTCTTTTCGGCGATCGCGCCGTAGCCCCAGTTCGCGCACATCTTGTAGTGGATGAAGTACTGGTTGATCGCCGTCAGCTCGGAGGTGAGCACGGCGTTCAACAATTCGATGACGTCTGGGTCGCCCTTCATGGGCCGGACCCTAGCGCCGTCAGCGCCCGGTGACGAGGGCTGTCATGGCGAGCATCGGTAGAAGCCGCCTTTCGCCGCGCTCCGACTCGAGCAGCTCGTCGATGGTGTCGTGACAGCCGCCGCAGCAGGTGCCCGCGCCGCAGGCCGCGCCCACGGAGTCGATGTCATCAGCGCCCTCGCGGATGGCGCTGCGGATGACCTTGTCGTTGACGCGCTTGCAATGGCACACCAGCATGACCCCTTTGATCTGCATCCGGTGATGTTGAAAGTCAATGTCAATATCAACGGGGCCTCCGCGGCCGATAATTACGGCGGAAATTGGCGACAATTGACGCGCGCTCCTCGGGAAGCACTTGAAAGGTGATCCAATGACCCCGCGCAGCCTCCACCTCCTTCTGCTCCTGGTCGCCGGCTGTGGCGGGTATTGCGCCAGCTCCGCGCCCGATCCGGAGGTCACCATGCATCTCACCAGCACCGCGATCACCGAAGGCGAGCCCATCCCGCAGCGCTTCACCTGCGACGGGGAGGACGTCTCACCCGCCCTGGCGATCGCCGATGTCCCCGATCACACCCAGGCCTTCGCGCTGATCGTCGACGATCCCGACGCGCCACGTGGCACGTGGGTGCACTGGGTCTACTACGACATTCCCCGCGACGCGCGCGCGGTCGCCGAAGGTGCGGGCGCGGCGGTTCCCGGCGAGTCGCCGGCGATGCAGGGGCGCAACGACTTCGGCAACCTGGGCTGGGGCGGTCCGTGTCCGCCGCCCGGTGCAGCGCATCGGTACTTCTTCAAGCTCTATGCCCTCGACGCGCCGCTCGGCCTCGCCGAGGGTGCGACCAAAGCGGAGGTCGAGTCGGCGATGCGCGATCACGTGCTCGCCGAGGCGCAGCTGATGGGCACCTACGCCCGCGCTCGCTGATCAGCAGCGCTCAGGGCGACACGCTCGGTGCGGGGGCGGGCGTGGGCAGCGCGGTGGCATCGAGGTTCTGGCCGTTGTCGATGTAGACGACGTTTTCCGTGAGGGTGGTCGCATCGATGGGGGCGAGCTGGATGTTCACGCCGATCGGATGGTCGCGGACGACGCCCGCCGACCAGGTGACGTCGGCGTCCACGAGCTGCAAGCCGGCGAGCGCGTTGCGAGCGAGCAGGAAGCTCGTCGCGTCGAGTGAAGCCTTGTCGAAGACGACGAAGCCCATACCCGCGCCCGGAAGACACGCGTCGTCCGGGCAATCGCGCGCCAGGGTGTCCGCGATCTCGACGTCGCGCAGGCTGGCGGTGGTTCCCTCCGAATAGGCGAAGAACCCGACCTCGGAGCTTCCCGTGATCTCGACGCGCTCCCCCACGAAGCTCGCCGCACCCTGGACGTTGATTCCGCGGCCCACGCCGAGGTTGGGGATCGTGTTCAGGATGCGTAGATCGGTCGCGGTCACGGTCGCGCCCTGGTCGATCAGCATGGCGACCTCTCGCACGTTCTCGAAGTGGGCGCGGGTGAGGGTCATGTCGACGCCCGCGCTCACCTCCATGCCGCGCCCACCCAGTCCGTCGGTCTCTCGCGCGCGGGTGTCGACGACCGTGAGGTCGGTGAAGCTGACGGTCGCGGAGGGGTCCGTGTAGTGCACGGCGACCCCGCTCGCGCTGTTCACGGCGAGGCGCTCGGCCGTCGTGGTGCTGCGAGCGTATCCCACGAGGCCCACGTCGATACGCGTGTCGTGGATGACGACATCGGTCAGGACGCCGGAAGATCCGGCAGCGAGCACGACGCCGGCGATCGCGGTGTGCGTCACGGCGGTGCGATGGAGCTCGACGTGCGATGCGTCGCGCGCCAGGACCGCGAAGGCCGACTCCTCGCCGCCGGTCGCCTGAAGGGTCTCGTCGACGATCGTGTCGATGAGGGTGACGCTCGAGCCCATGCCGCCCGCGTCGACGGCGAGGCCGAAGGCGCGCTCGATGGCGCAGCGCTCGCACGTGATGCGGCTGCCCGCGATGGCCGACATCGCGACGCCGAGCCCGTCGGGAGCCGGCGGCTGACTGTCGACGATGCGCGTGTCCGAGAGCTCGATCACGCTCCCGACGTTCGCGCCGGCGCTGAAGGTGGCGTTGCGCACCAGGGACAAGCGCTGCGCCGAGACGTGCGACGCCGCGCCCATCGCCACCAGACCGATCCCGAGGCTTCCGTCGGTGGGCTGGGTGTCGTGGATGGAGACGTCGTCGAGGGTGAGCTCGGCGCCGTTGGCGACGACGCCGACGCTCGCGGTGCCATCCACGTCGACGCCGGCGAGGGTGGCGGTGCCCGCGTTCGCCAGGACGCCGAAGTGGTCGCCAGTGACGCGCAGGTTTTCGATGCGCACGTCGTCGCCGGCGGTGGTGATGATCGCGCCCATGGGCGAGGAGTCGATGGTCGTGCCGGTTGCGCAGGCGCCGACGAGCGAGATGCCGTCGCCGACGGTGACCCCGCCGGCGTGAACACCCATCGACAGCAGAATGGTGTCGCCGGCGGTCGCGACGGCGAGGGCGTCGGCGATCGTCGAAAAGGGTGCGGCCTCGGTTCCGTCGCCGCCCGCGGCGGCCATGGAGTCGACGTAGATGGGCGAAGCGACGCCCGTCGCGTCCGCGAAGCGGCCCGTGGGGCAGGCGTCGCCGACCGCGCGGCATCCATCCAGAAAGGCGTGCTCCCCCGCGGGGCAGTCGTCCGCGGCGGCGGGCAGACAGATCGTGAACGGGATGGTCTCTCCCACCTGTGCTTCGGAGAAGCCTTCCGCGCACGGGGTGAGATTGGGGAGCGCGGCCGCCATGGGCGCCTCGGGGGCTGGCGGCAAGACCAGCCCGCTGTCCACGGCGGCGTCCGTCGCGACGTCGGGGCTGGCATCGACGGGCGCACCATCGTCTCCACATCCCGCGACGAACGCGATGGCGCATACCAAAGCCGCGATGCACCGCACGATTGCAGGATAGCGGATATCATTGCCTGGATGCGCATCCTCCACCTGGGGACCGTCGGAACCCTCGCATTCGCATGGCTGCTCGCCGGGTGCGATGGCGGCCGGACGGTTGGCGATGGTGGGCCCACTGTCGACGGAAGTGTCGACGCCGGCCCGTCGCTCGCCGCGCCCCCCATGATCGACTGGCTCGCGGCCGACGCTCCACCCGTCGCGCTGCCCGAGATCACCTGTCCCGCGGGGTGGCGCACCGTGACGCAGGACGCGTTCAGTACATGTGCGCCCTATCCCGACAGCGGCATGGCCGACTGCCCGGCGGGCCAGGCGCACTTCGTCGGTGAAGCGGGATGCGCGCCGGTCGGGGCTGCGTGTCCGGCGGGGGACTTCCCGGCCGACGTCCCCGCCTCGGCGCGAATGATCTACGTCCGCGCGGGGGCGACCGGCGGAGACGGGTCGATGAGCGCGCCCTATGGAACGCTCGCGGCGGTCTCCTTCGCCACCCTCGCCGCGGGCACCACCGTCGTCCTCGCCAAAGGCAGCTACAGCGGCAACATCACGCTCCGCCCCGGTGTGCGGGTCATCGGTGCCTGCGCGGCGGAGACGATCGTGATGGGCGTCCCCGGGGAGACCGCTTCGGTGAAGCTCGCCGCCGCTGGCGAGGCCGCCGAGCTCCGGGACGTGACGCTCCGCGGGGGACCGACCCGCGGCGTCGAGGTGACGGGGGCAGGCGCGTCGCTCGTCCTCGCCGGCGTGGTCGTGGAGGAAGCGAGGCAGATAGGACTCTACGCATCGACCGGCGCGACGCTCGACGCACGACGCGTCGCCGTGTTCTCCACGCGCGAGGACAGTGGCCGCGAGTACGGCGTGGGGCTCGCGGTCGACGGTGGAGCGACCGTGACGATGGCGCAGGCGGTGTTCGCGCAGAACCATCTCGTCAGCCTCTTGATCGGAGAGTCGGGCTCGAATGTCACGGCGAACGATCTGACGGTGGCTGACACGCTGCCTCAGGCGCTCGACGGAGAGGGAGGACGCGGGATCGACGTCCAAGGGGGCGCCGCGCTGACGATCCATCGCGGCTTTGTGGGAGGTAACCGCGGCGAGGGGCTGGTGGTCGGCAGTTCCTCGACGATGGCGGTCGTCGAGGATCTCGTGGTGAGCGACACCACGTCCTCGACGGTGGGGGCCGGATACTGCATCCAGGTCTTCGACGGTGCGTCGCTCGACGCGCAACGCGTGGTGACCGAGCACTGTCTAGGTGCGGGGCTCCTGGCGGTCGGGGCCGGAACCACCGTGACGATCCCGGACCTGGTGGTCCGTGATTCGGATCTCGACGACGACGGGAAAAACGGCTTCGGGCTCGTGGCCCAGCAGGGCGCGCGGGTCGACGGCAGCCGCCTCTTCGTCGCCCGCGTGCACTCGACGGGTGTCCTCGCGATCGGCGGCGGGGCACACGTCGGCTTCGACGACGCCATGATCGCTGAGGTCGCCCCGATGGGGGACGGGAGAGATGGCCGTGGCGCCACGGCGCAGTTCGAGGCGGAGTTGGTGTTTCATCGAGCCGCGTTTCGGGCCGTGACCACGGTCGGAGTCGAGGCGGACGGAGCGGGCGCCTCGGTCGTTCTCGAGGACGTGCTGGTGGGGGACGTCCGCGCCGACGGCACCGACGCCTTCGGTATGGGGCTGCTCGCTGCGAACGGTGGACGGGTCTCTGCGACGCGCGCACTCATCGACGAGGCCGGGGTGGCGGGTGCGATGTCCGTGGGCGTGGGGAGCGACGTGACGCTTGCCGACGCCGTGGTCCGCGACACGCGCGCGCAGCAGTCCGATGGCACCTTCGGTCACGGCCTCCACACCCAGGACGGCGCGACGTTGTCCGCGAGCCGGGTTCGGGTGCTTCGCAGCCGCGGCGTCGGAGTGCTGGCCATCAACGGCGCGAGCGCGACGCTCTCCGACGTCACGGTAGAGGAGACGATGCCGTTCGACTGCTCTACCGGCTTCTGTTCCGACGAGCCCTTTGGCTACGGCGTCGCCGCGGTTTCTGGCGGTCTCGGCGTCGAACGCTTCGTAGTCTCCGACGCGAACCTCTGCGGCGTCTTCGTCGGTGAGGGAAGCGACCTGGATCTTCGAACGGGCGAAGTCCGCGGCGCCGAGATCGGCGCGTGCGTCCAACAGGACGGCTACGACCTCGGCCGCTTGATGAACGACGTGTCCTATAGCGACAACGGCCAGAACCTCGAAGCGACCAGCTTGCCGGTGCCGAGTCAGATCATGACGCTCTGAGATCGCGGCACGGGTAGAATCGGGGACGCGGATGACGACCGAGGGCTACTTCGACGAGAGGATCCTGCAGGCCATCGAGGAGGGAGACGTGAACGCCGTGTGGCCGTACGTGGGCAGGCGCATGGCCCCGGAGGTCGAAAGGGCGCTGACGGACTTTGTCGAAGCGGAGATCTCGGCGGCGAACGGCGATCGGCTCGTGCAGCTCCTCGTGCTCAAAGGCCCGAACGCCCGCCGCATCCTGCACGCGCACATCGAGGCGCGCCTCGACGATCCGGCGCGGCGCGCGGAGACCGTCGACGCGATGCGCTTCTTCTTTCAGCTCGGGGCGCGTCGGGACGAGGCGCTTCGAAACGTCCTGATCCAGCACGACGTCACGACCGTCGAAGAGACGCGCGAGCTGACGCAGGGCGACAGTCGCGCGCTTTATCGGCAGCGGCAGCTGGCGATCGATGCGCTGGTGCGCAAGGGCGATCACGATTGGCTGCTGGAGCGCGTTCGGTCGGGGCAGCTCGCGGCGATACACGTAGAGAACCTGGTGATGTCGGCGAAGTCCGACCGGCGGCTGACGAAGCGCCTCGTGGATCTGGCCTCGGAGATCGATTCGCCTGCGCTGCTGGCGGCGCTCCTCGAGTGTCACGACCTCGCCCGTCCCCTCGTAGAGAAGGCCTGGGCTTCGGCCGACAAAGCGGCGCGCGTCGCCGCCCTCGCTCAGATCGGGCGTCTGCCGAACCAGCGCGCCGTCCTCGAATCGGCGCTCACCGATCCCGCGACGGAGGTCCGTCGCACGGCCCTTTCGTACCTCGTCGACCATCCGGATCCGACGCTGCGTCCTTACGTCGAAGCGCTGGTCGACGATCCCGACCCTTACGACGAGCGCTACAACGAGTTCCCCGTCGGCAGGCTCGCGGTGAGCATCCTGCGAGACCTCGACCGCTGACTGCCGCGAGCCCTCGAGGGCGGCGAGTAGTGACGAAGCTCAGCCGCGCCCGCAGCCGATTCCGATGAACCGGTGGGTAATGCGGATCTGAGCGGCCTGCCGGCGATGCTGCGCCTCTTCCTGGGCGTCGATGCGCGCTTCGCGGGCGACGTCGCGCGACGCGAGGAGCGCCTCGGTGCGGGCGATGCGGTCCGCTTCGGCGGTGGCGTCGTAGGGGACGGGGTCGGGCGCTTCGGCGTGCGGCGCCTCGGTGGCGGGGTCGATGGGCGTGATCGGCGCCGTGTCCGTCGCGGGGGCGCTCGTGCAGGACAGCGCCGCTCCGGCGACCAGGGGCCCGGCGACCCGCGCCAGGAGCTTTTTCGGGATCTTCACGTCCTGCTTTCGACGTCTCTCGGGATGAAAGGTTCCGTCGTTCTCCATCATAGCCGATGAGGCGTCGGTCCCCGAGGACACCATCACGTCGTCCACCACCTGCGGCTTCGCTCGTACTTTGCCAGCGATTTCAAGGGCTGAGCCGCTCCTCAGAGGCTCGCCCGAAGGTGTGAGGCTGCGCTCAGCCCCCCTGGCGCGGCGCCGCTCGCGCCTTTATGGGAGGCCGGCTCGCTCGCTCAGGGGAGCGAGGCGAAAAGGGGAGAGATCGATGGTGCGTTTCAATTCGGCACTTGTTGGCTTCTTGGTGGTTCTGACCGCCGCATCGACCGCCAGCGCGCAGGGCAGCGTGACGAGCGGAGGCGCGAGCTTCGAGATCACGGACTACGCGAGCTTCAGCGGCGGATGGTCGGCGGACCTGACCAGCTCGGGCGGGACCGACCAGCTCTTCGCCCTCGGCGTCTGGTATCGGATCGGTTCGACGGGCGGCGAGACGGGGCTCGGGACGCCGGACTCGGAGTCGTACACCGGCAGCGTGGCGACGCTGACCTACACCGACGTCGACTCCACCGGCCTGAACATCGTCGTCACCATCACCCTGAGCGAGCCGAGCTCCGGGCAGGCTTCCATCGCTGTCTCGGTGGCGGTGGAGAACACGACGAGCGGGTCTCTCGACGTGGAGCTCTTCGGCTACGTCGACGCCGAGGCCGATGGCACCTCCTCGACGGACGACGCGACGCTGACCACGGGCCTTCCGAACCCGACCATCACCGTGACGGACTCGGGCGCGTCGGTGCGCTTCAGCGGCACCGCTGTCGATTCCTATCAGGTCCTCGACTACTCGAACCTCGTGGACCTGCTCGAGGACACGATGCCCACGACCCTCGACGGCACCGGGCTGCCCTTCACGGATGACGACTTCACGGGCGCCTACGGCTACAGCCGCGCCATCGCGGCGAGCGCCACCGAGACCGTCGCCTTCTCCGCCACGGCCATCGAGCCCGGCGCGGCCACAGACGGCGGCGTTGCCGATGCAGGCACCGATGGTGGCACGACCGATGGCGGCACCACCGATGGCGGCACGACCGATGGCGGCACCGACGGCGGCGCCATGGACGCCAGCACCGACGGCGGCGTCGCCGACGGCAGCACCGACGGATCGGTCGCTGACACCGGCACCACCGCCGACACCGGCACCACCGGCGGTGACACCGGCACCACTGGCGGTGACACGGGCACCACCGGCGGTGACACGGGCCCGATCCTCACCGATGGCGGCGTCACCCGCCGCGGCGGCGACGGCGGCTGCGGCTGCCACACGGCTTCCGGCACCCACGGCGGCTACCTCGCCATCTTCGTCATCCTCACCGGCCTGTGGTGGCGTCGCCGCCGCCACTGGGGCTGAGCGGAGCGTCTTTCTCGACTGAGGCAACCACCGCGCCGCGGTCCCGATAAGGGGCCGCGCACGAGGCGCGGAGGGTTGCCGAATGAACGTGAAGAGACGGGCGCGTCGAGCGCGTGAAGAGCTGCGGAGCTACCAGGGCAAGGAGCCTCGGTGGCCGTTGCCGGAGCCGGACCGCTCCTGGTACATCAAGTACGTCGGCCTGATCGTCGACTTCATGTGTGAGGAGGTCTCCGACGAGCGCTTGCTGCGCTGGGAGGACGTCTTCACCGCCATATACGAGCTCACGGGTACTGCGCTCGGCCATTTCCACGACAGCGACGTCGTCACCGAAGGGCAAGCCTGGGCGAGCATCGAGCCATGGCAGCACATCCTCGAGGCGTGCATGTGGGGGCTGAACCCGCCGGGCACCCATCCGATGGAGTTCCTCGACGAGTACCGCGCTTTCATCCAGTTCCTGGGCGACCGGGGCGTGATCGCGAACGCGGTCAGCGACGAGCTCGCGGCTGGGTACCTCGTGCTGGCGGAGGACTGTCTCGTCGATTGGGAGGCTCTTTCGGAGGCGTCTCGGTGAAGAGCTGCTGAGCGGGCCGGCGCGACGAGGGATAGGTGCGCGAGCGGTTCGCGTAGGCGGACCGAAGTGGAGCAGGGCTCGAACCTGCGACCGATGGGTTCAAGAGCCCAAACCGATTCGAGCGATTCCGCGAAGGCACCCGTCGGAAGTGCAGCGGGTTCGCAGACCCGAGCGAAGCATCCACCCGCAGGCGACGAGAACGAGGGGCAAGAAGAGGAGACGCATGGTGGTGGGTCGTGCAGGGCTCGAACCTGCGACCGATGGGTTAAAAGCCCACTGCTCTGCCAACTGAGCTAACGACCCTTGGGGTGGGCGAGGTAGCAATCGGGGGGCGGGGCGTCAACGGCGAGGCCGGTTGGGGCGGGGAGCCTGATGGTTCGATCTGAAGGGCGGGGTCGGGCGTAAGAGATCCGAATGCGGCGCGATACGTCAGTAGGAGAGTCGCCGGGAACCTTCGAGGGGGTCCGGTGTCTGTCCGAGAGGTTGGCCCCGATGTTGCTTGAGCAATCCCTGACAAGAGCCGTACCAATGACCCGCCCCGCCACATCTCTCATCGTTGCTGAGCGAAACAGCGACTGGACCCCCTGGGTAGACCGCTTCAAGGCGGATGCCCCGGACGTGGTCGTGATCCTTCAAGAGAAGGATGAGAAGACGAATGATTTCGCGGTTCGCGTGCGGGACAAGGTGCGGGAGCTGGTTGCCGAAGAGCGGGCTCCGAGCTGGGCGACGCTCGTCGGCGGCGGCCGCACCGACAGCCAGGTTCTCGAATCGCGAAGCCTGATGCTCCGTGCAATTGCTTCGGAAATGGCTAAGGGACCCGGAGGCCGGGTGCTCCTCTCCGACGCGGGCGCCGACCGGTACACGATGGCGGCTCTCGCTTCGGCCGTACAAATGTCGGTTCGCGGGACCAGTGTGACCGTGGCTCACGCCGATCGCGTCAGCCGCGCCGCGGCCTGACGGCCGATTGACGCCACCGTCACCTTTATGACGCACCGCGACATTCTCGCCATATCGCGTGGCGTCTACCGTCGCCACTGAGGGGCTCGGTCACCAGGTGAGGCACGTTGGTGTACCAAAATTCCACAGATGCGAGGCGTACGGCCTCGTTCGCGCTCGCGGTCAGCTGGTGAGCGGCTCGCGGGTGAAGCGGAAGGTGACACCCTGGTGGCGGCTCAGGCCGAGGGTGGTGCCGCCGTCGTGGAGGCGGGCGCAGCTCACCTCGCGTCCCCGCTTGTAGGTGCCGTTGGTGCTGGCGAGGTCGAAGGCGACCACGCGGCTGCCCTCGGCGAGCACCAGGAGGTGGGCGCGGCTGATCTGCGCACTCAAGATGCTGCGGATGCCGCCGTCGATGCAGCGCGGCAGTCGCCCGATGAGCACGCCCCGATCGAGGTCGGCGCGGCTCACGCCGACCGATGCGCTCTCGTCATCACGCATCACGGTGAAGGTGGCGTCGCCGGGGGACATGCGGCGCGCGACTTCCATCACGCCCGTGACGCCGGGCAGGATGGTGATGTTGGTCGAGGTGGGCTCGCTCTTCGTGACGCGTTCGGGCGGACGCACGTCTTCGTGCATGGCCGGGGCCTCGAGGGTGCTCGGAGCGACGAGCGCGCCGTGCACGAAGGGCAGGGCGATGAGCGCGTAGCGCCCGAGACGGATGGCGACCGGGCCGGCGGCGGCGATCGAGCGGCGCGGCTGATCGTCGAGCAGGAAGAAGGGCATCTCGCCGCGCAGATCGATGAGGCGAAGCGCCAACGTGCCGTCGTCGAGGCGGCCGGGACGCACAAGCAGATGCCGGAGCGAGACTTCGCGATCCGCGTCGAGTTGCGGGTCGCATCGGGCGTGGCGGCCGACGACGGCGTAGGCGGCGGGGAGCTCGGGGAGGTCGCGGCTCCGGAGAGGGGCGCCGGGGCGGCACCAGTAGAGGCGATAGCCGTCGGCGTCGAGGTAGTGCCGCGCGGAAGCGCGCGCGTCGGACAGGACGCGCCGGTAGGCGTCCTCGAGCTGACCGAGCGCGATGCGCGGGCCGTCGAAACCGTCGAGGACCCGCGTCTGGCGGTCCGTGGCGGCTCCGATGGGGGTGACGCGCGTCGCGGGCATCTCGTCAGCTTGCTACGACGCGGGCCTCCCCGCATTCCCTCGCGAGCATTCTTCCAATGCGTTGGCAGGGCCCGAGCCGTGCACGAGGGGGGGCCGCATACAGATCCGTACGGAGGTGTCGTATGGAGCTCGGAGGAAAAAGTGTCCTGATCACGGGGGGTAGCCAGGGGCTGGGGCGGGCGCTCGGGGAGCGGCTCGCGCGACAAGGCGCGCGGGTCGCGCTGGTGGCGCGTGGCGAAGAGGCGCTCGAGGCGGCGGTGGCGGCGATCCGTCAGAGCGGCGGGGAAGCGCATGGCATCGTGGCCGACGTCGGGGAGCCGCGGGCAGCGGCGCGCATCGCGGCGGAAGCGGTGGAGCGCATCGGGCCGGTCGACGTGCTGGTGTTGAACGCGAGCACCCTCGGGCCGGTGCCCATGCCGATGCTCTCCGACGTCGAGGCGGGCGAGCTGTCGCGGGTCTTCGAGGTGAACGTGCTGGGGGCGTTCCGGCTGGCGAAGGTGGTGGTCGGCTCGATGCTGCTGCGCGGCGAGGGGCTGGTGCTGACGGTGTCGTCGGATGCGGCGGTGGAGGCTTACCCGACGTGGGGCGCATATGGGGCGTCGAAGGCGGCGCTCGACCATCTCGCGCGGGTCTGGGGCGCGGAGCTCGCGGACACCGGGGTGCGCTTCTTGGCGATCGATCCTGGGGAGATGGATACCGAGATGCACGCGGCGGCGTTGCCCGACGCGGATCCGTCGACGCTTCAGCAGCCGGCGGACGTGGCGGCGGTGTTCGCGGCCATCGTCGCGAAGGAGACGCGCACGGGTGCGCGCCTCGAAGCGCCTTCGTGGGAGGGGGCGTGAAGAGCGGGCTGGTGGCTTGGGCGGCGGAGGCGGTGCGCGGCGCGCGCGAGGTGGACGCGGGCGGCGGGGCGATCACGGCGGCGCCCGGGCCGCGTGGGGAGCGGGATCGCGAGCGGATGCTGGTGGTGGACCGCGCGCGCCGCGCGGTTCGGCATGCACGCGTCGGGGACTTGCCGGAGGTGTTGCGCGCGGGGGATCTCTTGGTGGTGAACGACGCGGCGACGGTGCCGGCGTCGATCGCGATGCGGACGGATCGTGGCGCGCGGGTGGAGGTGCGGCTTTCGTCGCGCTTGCCTGGAGCGGAGGCGCGGTGGACGGTGGTGCTCTTCGGGGAAGGGTCGTTTCGCGACGACACGGACGCGCGGCTGGCGCCGCCGCGGGTGCGTGTCGGGGAGCGGTTGGTCGCGTCCGTGCAGGGACGGGCGGGGCGGCTCGGTGCGCGCGTGCTGCGGGTTCACGCGGCGTCGCCGCGGCTGTTGGACGTGGCGTTCGAGGTGGGGGGCGGGGCGTTCCTCGCGGCGCTCTACGAGGCGGCGGAGCCCGTGCGGTACTCGTATCTGAAGACGGCGGTGCCGCTCGAGGCGTTTCAGACCGCCTTCGCGACGCGGCCGTGGGCGGTCGAGATGCCTTCGGCAGCGCGGCCGCTCACGTGGGGGACGCTGATCGCGGCGCGGCGGCGTGGGGTGGGGATCGCGGCGGTGACGCACGCGGCGGGGTTGAGCGCGACGGGCGACGCGCGGATCGATCGGCTCTTGCCGCTGCCGGAGCGCTACCGCGTTCCGGCGGAGACGATGGAGGCGCTCGCGCGGGCGCGAGCGCGGGGCGGGCGGGTCGTGGCGGTGGGGACGACGGTGGTGCGCGCGCTCGAGGGCGCTGCGGCGGCGGGGTCGCTGTCGGGGGTGACCGATTTGCGCATCGCGCCGGGGCATACGCTTCGATGCGTCGACGCGCTGCTCACGAACGTGCACGCGCCCGGCGAGAGCCATCACGAGCTGATGCGCGCGTTTGTGGACGATGCGCTGTTGGCGCGCGCGCATCGCGCCGCGCGCGATGCGGGCTACGTCGCGCACGAGTTCGGCGACGCGACGCTCATCGCTTGATGGGGACGGTCTACACTTTTCAACTTTCGGCCGGGATCGCTTGATGGGGACGGTCTACACTTTTCAACTTTCGGCCGGGCTGCACGCATGCAGATGGACCCAGCCTGCGTGGCGAAAGTTGAAAAGTGTAGACCGTCCCCGTTAGCCGTTTTGGGGGCGAAAGTTGAAAAGTGTAGACCGTCCCCGTTAGCTGAGGGCGCGGGTGATGATGGCGTGGGTGAATGAGGTGCGGAGGTAGAAGCCGCGGGGGTTGATGGAGAGGATGCCTTCGTCGCCGCCGGGGGCGCTGGTGCGGACGCTGGCGTTGGCGGCTTTGGGGCGGACCTGCAGGTGGACGCCGAGGTGGGCGGTGATGCGCTCGACCTCGCCGGCGCCGACGAGGCCGGCGAGCTCTTCCCAGTCGCGAGCGAGGGCGGTGCTCTCTTCGGGGCTCGGCGTCCAGAGGATGGGGCCGCCGATGCGCCGGGCGCCGACCCTGATCTCCGGGTCGGACTCGACGGGGACGAAGAGGACGCGCGCGAGCTTGCGCGCGACCCGTGACTCGGACCACTCGATCTCCGCGATCGCGTCGAGCGGCATGGTGCACACGAAGGTCGACTCGCGCGGCTTGCCGCGGGTGTCGACCGGGATCGACTTCAGCTCGACGCCCAGCTCCGGGAAGTCCGGCTCGTCGCGCGAGCCCGCGCTTGCGCCGAGCGCCTTTTCGAGGAGGCCGCCGACGAATCCCTTGTGCTGCTTGAGCGTGGGCGGCGCGTCGATGCCGAGCTCCCCCGCGACGTCACCGATCCGACGGCCGGCGATGGCGCGTGCGCGCGCGACGAGCTCCGGTTCACTGGCCGGAGGAGGGATCTTCACCGGAGCTCGCATACCTTCTCGCCGAACAGCTTCTCGAGGCTGGCGAGCAGGGCATCCGACGGGTCCACGCTGATGCCGGTCTGCGGCAGCGCGACGGTCCACTTCGTCCCCTCGGTGAGCTCGAGCGTCACCGGACATCCTCCCGGATGCTGCATCAGGCAGTCCTTGAGCGCCTGCAATCTGAGCCGATCGATCCGGTCCACCAGCAGCCGCACCAAGACGCTCGTCGTCTTCTTCTTCAGCGAGACCGACAAGAGCGACGCCCCGTCGAGGATCAGCTTCGCTTCGGTCGCGTCGTCTTCGCTCGCGCCGCGCTGCTGCTCGTGCTGCACCACGCCCGTCGCGATCACCGGCTCGCCGCTCTGCAGGACGTCACGGATCGCTTCGTTGCCGAGCACCCGCGGCCGCACGATCACCTCCACGCGGCCAAACGGATCCTCGAGGTCGAAGAACGCGATGCGCCGCCCGGTCTTCGTCGTCCGCTCGCGATACCCCTCGACCGAGCCGCCCACCGTGACCGCCGTCGAGTCGGGCATCTCCGCGAGCGTGTCCGTGGTCGCGTTGCAGAACCGGCGCAGCTCCGCCGCGTAGCGGTCGAGCGGATGCCCCGACACGTAGAAGCCGAGCGTCTGCTTCTCCTTCGCGAGCAGCTCCCGCGTGTCCCAGGGCTCGACCTTGGGGAAGGTGCCGCCGCGGCTCAGCGCCTTCGCCGCCGCCTCGTCGCCGCCGCCCATCAGCCCGAACAGATTCGTCTGCCCGCTGTTGCGCTCCTGCGCGATCTTCTTGCCGCGTTCGATCGCCGATTCCACCGCCGCGCTCGCCATCGCGCGCGTCACGCCCATCGGCTCGTGCAGCGCATCGAAGCCGCCGCACTCCACCAGCGCCATGCAGACGTTCTTGTTCACGCGCCGGAGGTCGACCCGCGACGCCAGGTCGAAGACATCGACGAAGGGCTCCTTCTTGGGCTCCCCTTCGCGTCCTTCGCGTTCCCAGGTCGCGCGCCCCGAGCGCTCATCGAAGATCGCCTCGAGCGCCGACTCGCCCACCCCGCGCACGCCCCCGAGCCCGAAGCGGATCCGCGGACCCATCGGGTCCTTCACCTTGCCGCGCGCCGCGACCGGCTTCTTCTTCGGCCGCTTCACCTTCCCGGTCTGGTCGGGCTCGTACACCACGGTGAAGTCGATCTCCGACTCGTTCACGTCGGGCGGCAGCACCGTCATGCCCATCGAGCGCGCCTCCGCGACGGTGCGCACGACCTTCTCGGTCTTGTCCTTGTCCGCCGACAGCGTCGCCGCCACGAACTCCACCGGGATAGTGCGCCTTCAGGTACGCCGTCTGATAGGTGATGAGCGCGTACGCCGCCGAGTGGCTCTTGTTGAACCCGTACCCCGCGAAGTACGCCATCAGCTCGAAGACGCGGTCAGCGTCCTCCTGCTGCGTAGCCGAGCTTGATCGCGCCCTCCATGAAGATGGCCTTCTGCTTCGCCATCTCCTCGGCCTTCTTCTTGCCCATCGCGCGGCGGAGGATGTCCGCGCCGCCGAGGGAGTAGCCCGCCATCTCGCGGGCGATGCTGCATCACCTGCTCCTGGTAGACGATGACGCCGTAGGTGTCCTTCAGGGCCCCTTCGAGCGAGGGGTGTGGATACTCGACCTTGGTTCGCCCGTGCTTTCGCTGGACGAAGTCCTCGACCATGCCGGTGCCGAGCGGGACCCGGGCGATAGAGCGCGACGGCGGCGACGATGTCCTCGAAGCAGTCCGGCTTGAGCTGCTTGAAGAGCGTCTGCATGCCGCTCGACTCGAGCTGGAAGACGTTGGTGGTCTCCCCCGACTGCGAGCAGGGCGAAGGTCGCCGGGTCGTCCATCGGGATGGCGCTGATGTCGAAGGGCTGCCGTCGCGGTCGGGGCGCTTGTCGATGAGTCCGACGGCGATGTCGATGACGGTGAGTGTCTTGAGCCCCAGGAAGTCGAACTTCACCAGGCCAGCGGCCTCGACGTCGTCCTTGTCGTACTGGGTGACGTAGATGTCGGGCTCCGGGCAGAAGACCGGCACGTGATCCCAGAGCGGACCCTCGCTGATCACCACGCCGGCGGCGTGCATGCCCGCGTGCCGCGTCAGGTCCTCGAGGTCCATCGCGGTGTCGAGGAGGTTCTTGATCTGCGGGTCGTCGTCGTACTGCGCCTTGAGCCGCGGCTCCTGGTCGAGCGCGCTCTCGATGGGCACGCTCTTGCCGCCCACCGGCTCGGGGATCAGCGTCGCGATGCGCCCGGCGTCCGCCGGCGCGAAGCCCATCACGCGCCCCACGTCGCGCACCACGCTGCGGCTCTTGAGCAGATGGAAGGTCGCGATCTGCCCGACGCTCGTCTGCGCCGTACTTCTCGCGCACGTAGTCGATGACCTCGTCGCGCTTGTCCATGCAGAAGTCGATGTCGAAGTCGGGCATCGACACGCGCTCGGGGTTCAGGAAGCGCTCGAAGAGCAGGCCGTAGGGCAGCGGGTCGAGGTCGGTGATGCGCAGCGCGTAGGCGACGAGCGAGCCCGCACCGGAGCCGCGGCCCGGGCCCACCGGCACGCCGTTGCTCCTTCGCCCAGTTGATGAAGTCCTGAACGATCAGGAAGTAGCCCGGGAAGCCCATCGAGATGATGACCTCGAGCTCCACCTCCAGGCGAGCCTCGTAGTCCGCGCGATCGAACTTGATCTTCAGCGCCTTCATCTCGTCGAAGCGCGCTTCGAGCCCCTTCAGAGACAGCTCCCTCAGATAGTCCGCTTCGCTCAGCCCCGACGGCACGTTGAAGGCCGGCAGCTTCGGCGCCGACAGCGGATCGACCGCCCCTGCGCACATCTCGGAGACGCGCAGCGTGTTGGTGATGGCCTCGGGAAGGTGGCGAGAAGCGCTGCGCCATCTCCTCCGGGCTCTTGAGGTAGATCTCCTCCGAGCCGTGATGGAGGCGCTCCATCTCTTCGAGGCTGCGCCCGGCGCCGATGCACTGCAGAACCAGTTGCGAGCGTGATCCGTCGCGCGTCGGATAGTGGCAGTCGTTGCTCGCGACGATGGGCACGTCGAGATCGCGCGCCAGCTCGACGAGGATCTCGTTCAGCGGTCCCTGCTCCGGGAAGCCGTGGTCCTGCAGCTCGACGAAGAAGAAACCGGGATCGAAGCAGTCGCGAAGCGCAGCCATCGCGCTGCGGCCCGCCGCCGGTCCGCGTCTCAGGATCTGCTGCGCGAGGTAGCCGCCCATGCACGCGCTCATCCCGACGACGCCTTCGCGATGCTCGCGCAGGAGCGCGAAGTCGACGCGGGGCACGCCGTGCACCAGGCCTTCGACCCAGCCGCGGCTCACGATGCGAACCAGGTTGTGGTAGCCCTGTTGCGAGGCCGCGAGCAGGACGAGGTGGTGGTAGTCGCGGATCTGCTCGTCGCCGCGCTCGCCTCCGACGAGGTTCACCTCGCAGCCGATGATCGGCTTGATGCCGGCGCCCTTGCAGGCGCCCACCAGTTGGACCGCGCCGAACATGTTGGCGTGGTCCGTCACCGCGACGGAGCCCATCCCCATCTCGGCGACCTGGTTCACCAGGCCCTTGAGGCGGATCGAGCCGTCCAGCATCGAGAACTGGGTGTGGCAGTGGAGGTGGACGAACTCGGTGGACACCGGTCGGGCCTTGATAGGCGAGGCGGGGTCGCGGATCCAGGGGGTTGGGCCACCTCCGAGGAAAGTCTTCTGATCCGAGGGGGATAGGGGGGCGAACGGCCCGCGGGGTCGGGCTCCTGGCCCGGCTTGCACCCCCTTTGGGCGCGTGATACGTACGCCGACCCTTCGGGAGAAGAAAATGCAGAAGTCGCCGCTTCAACAGGTTCAAGAGCGCTTCACGGACAAGGCCGGGCTGGTCTCTGCCGTCAAGGATCTCGTCAAGGACGACCTCTGGGCCGATCGCCTCAACGAGGACAAGGGCCTCGAGCTCATCTCCAACAAGAAGCTCCTCCACCTCCACGACGTCCTTTCGACCGTGAAGACGGAGTTCGGCTCCCGCGACAAGCTCATCGCTGCGATCCTCGAGAAGGAGAAGCGCACCAAGGACGAGGGCTACAAGGCCCGTTTCGCGTCCTGGTCGACCCCCCGCCTCCTCGACCACTATCGCAACGACAGGGGCACCCACCGCAAAAAGAGCTGATCTGGGCGGCCGCTCCGGCCTGAAACCCCAGAATTCGGCCAGGCGCTTGTCTGGCGCGAACCTTTGGCGATAGTGGGTGTCAGAGGGATCGTGAGCAGCGCGAATCAGACGGCCGAGGCGCCCCAGGTCCGAGAAGAGGTCGATCCCGAGCTCGAGGCGCTACCGGCGCCCCCGCGGGGCCGGCGCCTCGCGGCCATGACCGTGATGGCCCTGACGGTGGTGGCCTCCCTGGCCTTCCTCCTCTCGCTCCGGGCAGACGTCGGCTACTTCTTCGCCAACAACACCGCGGCCGACCTGGGCGACATCTCCGAGCTCACCCCGGCCACCCTGCGCCCCAACACCTTCGTCCGGATCGAGGGCACGCCGATGGCCTCGAAGATGGTCCGCTACAGCCGGCTGGTCTCGGGCTCGACCTACGCGGTCTTCCCGCTGGCGGGGCAGAGGAACGTCTTCGTCCAGATCCCTCTCGCGGGGCCCCGCGACGAGCGGAACCTCTCCCGGCGGGAGTTCTCGGGACGCCTGGTCACCTTCGGTCAGCTCGGGGGTCGCTTCGGGGAGGTCCGTCGCTACCTCGACGGCCAGATGGACGTGCCGGTGTCGAGCGAGTCCTTCCTCCTGCTCACCGACGAGGCGCCCGGGACCTACGGCTGGGCGCTGGTTCTGGCCTTCCTCTGTGTCGCCTTCGTGCTCATCAACCTCTGGCTGATGTTCCGCTGGTTCCGGCCGCTGCCGACCGTGTGATACCGTCGGTTCGTTGGGGATCGTCCCCGAGCGAGCCGATCGGATGAACCAGAGCGAGCTGCCCCCGACGGACCACGTGGCGCGCGTCCTCTTGAAGATGGGCGCGCGCGACGCCGCGCTCAATCTGCTCCGGGCGGCGGTGACACGGGACCCGGGGGAGATGGCCTGCGCAGCGCTCCTCAAGGCGGTGGAGGCCCGGCCCGACTCGTCGGTCTACGGTCCCGACATGGACCTCAACGTCTCGATGGCGCGCACCTACGCGCGGCGCGGCTGGATCATCGAGGCGATCTGCCTGCTCGAAGGGGCGCGCCTCACGCAGCTGTCGTCGGGACGCGATCTCGCCAACGAGCTCTACGAGATCCTCGGCCCCATCCCCGAGGACGCGCCCGCGGACCTCAGGGACGCCGACGAGGAGATCCGCCGTGGCGCCGCATCGGTGGCGCTGATGACCTTCGACGAGTACGTGGCGACGGGACGCGGGCTGCCGGCCTGGGCCGAGCGCCGCCATCACCTCCTGTCCCAGCTCCTGTTGGACGCGGCGCCCTCCGCTCGCCCGAGCGCCGAGATCCATGCGATGACGGCGGTCGGGGAGGCCATGCAGGAGCAGCTCCGGGCGCGCGATCTCCCGGGCGCCCTCGAGGTGGCGAAGCGGTACTTCGATGCGCATCCGCGCGATTCGAATGCCCACGCGGTGATCGTGGCCCTCGGCCGCATCGTCGACGCGATGGGCCGGATCAACGCCGAGGTGAACACCGCGGCGATGCGCACTCAGCCGATGACCGGCATCAACGTCGCGCTCTTTCAAGTGCGGATGTGCAACTTCGACGTGGCCGAGCGGATGTTCCGCAAGCTCGTCATCTCCGATCCGATGAACGAGCGGGCGCGTGCGTATCTGGACGACGTGCAGACGGTGAAGAAGGCGCTCGGCGCGGTCGTCGACGAGCCGGCGACGCACGTGCCGGACCGCTCCTCGGTGGATCCGCTGCGCCAGACCGCCAAGGCTCACGCGGACGACCTCCCGGCGGAGGCGACGCGCAACCTCCGGCCCGAGGCGGTGCCGGTGCCGGGTGCGCCGATCCTCGAAGAGCCCACGCGTCGCGTGAACGCCAACGAGCTGCGCGCGCAGGTGGCGCGGCTCAGCGAGCCCGAGGCGTCTGTCCCGAACGAGCCTTTGATCCCCGGCACGGCTCCCTCGGGGCCCTATCCCGATCAGACCTTCGAGGACCACACGCGCGAGCTGTCGGTCAAGGTACCGGGCAGGAAGAAGAAGCCCATCACCTCGCCCAACCTCCTCAAGAAGTCCGGCCGTCCATCGGCGGACGGGTGGGGCGCCGACAACAAGGCGAAGGCCTCGGATTGGGAAGAGGTGTCCACCGAGATCGGCGACCCGGACAAGATGGCCGAGCTCATGCTCAAGCAGGGCTACGCCGAGCGGGCGCTGCGGATCTACGAGCGCCTCGCGCGCGTCTACCCCGACCGCGAGCGCTATGCGCGTCGTGCCGGCGAGATCCGCGACCTCATCGACAGCGGGGCCGTGCCGCAGATCAAGACCATGCCGGGCGAGGACGTCCTGTCCACTCCGGACGAGCCGGCGGACAGCGTGATGAGCACGATGGACGACGGGGGGATGATGGCGGACCCACGTGTTCCGGCCGCGGGCGCGGCGATCGACGCGCTGGCGCCGCCGATGGAAGAGGACATCCCCATCGACTTCGGGCCGTCGCTCCCAGCCACGGCAGACCACGCGTACCTCCGAAAGAAGGCCGAGGCCGAGGTATCCGCGCGCGAGGCCGCGGCGGAGGCGCCGCTCTGGGAGGACGAGGAGGAGCCCACCATCGTGGGCGAGTCGGTGCCGGACGACGACGTCGACGAAGACCTGACGACGATGGACATGCGCAAGGACGAAGTTCGGCAGATCGTCGCCGCCATCGACGCCGAGTCGCCGGCCGAGGACGAGTTCGCCGAGGCCAGCCCGGACAAGACGGCCATCGACGAGGCGCCGAGCGGGGATCAAGGCGACGTGATCGTTCGCCGCGTGATCGCGGTTCGCTGAGCGGCTTCAGAAGAAGAGCGACACGTACTTGTCGACCAGGTAGTCGCCGAAGAAGAGGAACTCGAAGGCGCCGAGGGCGAGGAACGGGCCGTAGGGGATCTTGAGCCGTCCAACAGGCATCTCCTCGTCCTCGTCAGCGTCCCCGTCCACGTCCTCGTTCCCGTTCCCGTTCCCGTTCCTCGTTCCCGTTCCCGTTCCCGCTCTCGTTCTCGTTCCCGCGCGCCGCCTTCTCCCGCGCGGCCTCCGCCGCCTCCCACTCGGCGAGCCCCGGGGGCTCGTAGCGCTTGCCGGCGGCGAGGAAGATGGCCGCGATGGCGAGACCCTGAAAGGCGCCGAGGACCAGGGCGGCGAGCGCGCCCTGCCAACCGAGGAAGGCGCCGATCATCATCAGCAGCTTCGAGTCGCCCTCGCCCATCCCGCGACGCCCGGCGAGGCGTTCGTACGACCACACGAAGACGACCTGCACGAGGAGGTAGCCGGCGCCGGCGCCGATGGCCGCGTCCACCGGGCCCGGAAACTCGCGGAAGGTCACGGTGACAAGACCGAGCGCCGTGCCAGGCAGTGAGACCTCGTCCGGGATCTCCATGAAGTCGAGGTCGACGAAGCTCGCCACCACCAGGCCGCCGACGAAGACGAAGTAGACGGCCGCTCGAACGCCGGCGGCCCAGAGCTCCATCTCGGGGGCGGCGTTCACGATGAAGCGCTCGGTGAGGGCGACCGCGAGCATGGCGCTGACGAGCTCCACCAGCGGATAGCGCGGGTTGATGGGCGCGCCGCAGCAGGCGGCTTTGCCGCGAAGCGCCAGCCAGCCGAAGATGGGCACGTTCTTCGTCATCGGGATCGGCTCGCCGCAGGCCGGGCAGTGGCTGGGCGGCGTCACCACGCTCATCTCACGAGGCCACCTGTAGATGGCGACGTTGAAGAAGCTGCCCCAGACCGCGCCGAAGGCGAACGCGAAGACGCGCACGAGCCAGGGCGGGATGTCGGAGGCCAGCATCAGACGCACTCTAGAACACACCGCGCTCCGCTCGGACATTTCCGCGAGCGGCGAAAAGCCACAGAGGGTTTATGATGCCGCCGATGGAAGGTGGGTCCGACCTCGCGACCGATGCGCCCGACGACTTGTCGGAGGAAGCGGAGCCTGAAACGGCGCCGCGGGTGGGCATCTACGCGGCGGCGGCGGGGCTGGCGACGGCGGTCCCCGTGCCTTTCGCCGACCGCCTCCTGTCGGGGCTCGCGCGGGGTGCGGCGCTCCGGCGGGTGGCCAGGCGACACGATGTCCGGTTGAGCCGGGGTGCGCGTGACGTTCTGTCCGGCGGGCGGGTGAACCGCGATCCGAAGGGGCGTTGGCTGCGCTCGGCGGTGGCGAGCGCCTTCGCGCCCCTGCGCATCGCGTCGCGGGTCGACGACGCCGTCTCGACCTGGGCAGCCGCCATCCTCCTCGACCATCACCTCACGGTCGCCGAGCGGCCGAAGGGTGCGGCCCTGAGTCGGGACGAGGCGATCCGCATCCGGCATGCGATGGACTCGGCGGAAGTGGACGCGGTGCTCGAGGCGCTGCGCCTCGCGCCTGGCGGCGTGTTCAAGACGTTCGGCGAGGCGCTGCGCGCGGCCGCCGGCCTCGACGACGAGGACCGGAGCCCGATCGAGCGCGCGGTCGACACGCTCCTCGACGCGGCGGCGGATTCGCCGGAGTCGATCCTCGCGCGCCTCCGGGCGGCCTTCGATCGGGCGCTGCAGGCGGAGGGGCAGCCGTGAGCGACGCGCGCAAGGCGCTCCGCGAGGTCAAGCGCGTCGTGGTGAAGGTGGGGAGCACCACACTCGCGAAGGGCGACGAGCGCTTCGTCTCGCTCGCGCACGCCATCGCGGCGGCGCGCAGGGACGGTCGTCAGGTGGTGCTGGTGTCGAGCGGCGCGATCGCGCGCGGGCTCGATCGCCTGGGCATCGATCCCAAGACGCGGTCGATCGCGCTGCTTCAGGCGGCGGCGGCGGCGGGGCAGTCGTCGCTGATGCACGCATGGGAGCGTGCCTTCGGCGCGGACGAGGTGAAGGCGCCGCTCGCGCAGGTGCTCCTGACGCACGCCGATCTCTCCGATCGCGACCGTTACTTGAATGCGCGCGCGGCGCTCGAGGCCTTGCTCAGCACCGGCGCCATCCCGGTGATCAACGAGAACGACACGGTGGCGGTGGAGGAGATCCGCTTCGGCGACAACGATCAGCTGGCCGCGATGGTGGCGACGCTGGTGGGAGCGGACCTCCTGGTGCTGATGACCGACGTCGAGGGGCTCCTCGACGACGCGGGGGAGGTCGTGCCGGTGGTGGCCGACGGCGACCGCGCCGAGGACCACGTGCGTCCCGAAAAGAGCGGGCACGGGCGAGGCGGCATGGGCTCGAAGGTGGACGCGGCGCGGCGCGCGACCAAGCGGGGTGTGCCGGTGGTGATAGGCGACGCGCGCGACGAGACGACGCTCGCGGCGATCCTGCGCGGCGAGGAGGTGGGGACGCTCTTCCTGCCGGCGGGCGCCAAGCTCGCCAGCCGCAAGCATTGGATCGCCTACACGCTCAAGCCGCGGGGGACCATCGTGGTGGACGGCGGGGCGGCGCGGGCGCTGACCGACAAGCAGAAGAGCCTCTTGCCGGCAGGGGTCATCGGGGTGCGGGGCGACTTCGACGCCGGAGACGCGGTGCTGGTGGTGGACGCCGACGGCAAGGAGCTCGCCCGGGGGCTTTCGCGGTACTCGACCAAGGACGTGGCGCGTCTCGCGGGGGCGAAGAGCGACGAGATCGAGGCGCGGATCGGGCGCTTCGGCGGTGAGGAGATCGTTCACCGCAACGACATGGTCGTCACCTGAATCTGCTAAGCTTCCATCGAGGCACGTGAGCGAGAGTTCGGACATCCGGCGTCAGGTGACGACGCTGGCCAGCGAGGCGAAGGCCGCGTCACGGGTGCTCGGGAGCCTCACGCCGGCGCGGAAGAACGCGGTGCTCAGGCGGGTGGCGGCGACGCTCCGCGGCGAGGCGAAGCCGACCATCCTCGACGCCAACGAGAGCGACGTCGAAGCGGCGGTGAAGGACGGCCTGTCGAAGGCGATGATTGATTCGATTGACGCTCACCTCGGAGCGCCTCGATGCAGTCGCCGACGCGGTGGAGCACGTGGCGCGACTCGACGACCCGGTGGGCAGGGTGCGCGAGATGCGCACCCTCGAGAGCGGCCTCTCGGTCGGCCGGATGAAGGTGCCCCTCGGCGTGATCGGCATCATCTACGAGTCGCGCCCGAACGTGACCGCCGACGCGGCGGCGCTCTGCCTGAAGAGCGGCAACGCGACGCTGCTCCGCGGCGGCAAGGAAGCGTTCCGGAGCAACCAGGCCATCGCGCAGGTCTTCAGCGCGGCGCTCGAGGCCGAGGGGCTGCCGGCGGCGTCGGTGACGCTGCTGCCGACGACGGATCGGGAAGCGACGCTTGTGATGATCGGCCTCGAGGGGATCGTCGACCTGATCATCCCGCGCGGCGGTGAGTCGCTGATTCGCTTCGTGGCGGACAACGCACGGGTGCCGGTGATCCAGCACTACAAAGGGGTCTGCCACGTCTACGTCGACGGGGACGCGGACCTCGACCGGGCGGTGGCGATCGCTCTCGATGCCAAGACGCACCGGCCCGGGGTGTGCAACGCGATGGAGACGCTCCTGGTGGACGAGGCCTGCGCCGCAGAATTCGTGCCACGTGTGGTGGCGGCCTTGCGCGACAAGGGTGTGAGCCTACGAGGCGATGTTCGGGTCCGGGCGCTGACCCCGGATTGCGCCGAGGCGACCGAGGAGGATTGGGACACTGAGTACTTGGACCTGATCCTTTCCGTCGGTATCGTCGACGGTATCGAAGGCGCACTCGAACACATCGCGAAGCACGGCTCGAATCACACCGAAGCCATCGTGACCTCGAGCTACGACAAGGCGCGGCGCTTCGTGCGCGAAGTCGACGCGAGCCTGGTGCTGGCCAACGCCTCGACGCGTTTCAACGACGGCGGGGAGCTGGGGCTCGGCGCCGAGATCGGGATATCGACCACGAAGCTCCACGCGTACGGCCCGATGGGCCTCGAGGAGCTCTGTGCAGAGAAGTGGGTTGCCTACGGCAGTGGGCAGACCAGGGGTGGTTCCTAGATGGGAGATCGCATTTGACCAAAGCCAAAGCCGGGAAGTCCAAGACCAAGAAGAAGCCGAAGGGGGGCAACAAGGACGCACCCGAGCTTTCGGGCCAGGGGCTGGCGCTCGCGATCGCGGGCGCGGGCCTCGACAAGAAAGCGCTCAACGTCGAGATCATCGACGTGCGCGGCAAGGTCGACTACGCGGACTACGTGGTGGTGATGAGCGGTCGGAGCGACCGTCAGGTGAACGCCATCGCGAAGGGGATCGAGGAAGACATGAAGAAGGCGCACGGGGTGCATGCCCTCGGCGTCGAAGGTCTTCCGCAGGGCACGTGGGTGCTCATGGACTTCGGCGAAGCGATCGTTCACATCTTCCATCAGGACACGCGCGGCTACTACGACCTCGAGTCGCTGTGGATCGACGCCGCGCGCGTGAACTTCGAAGAAGAAGAGCAGCGCTCCGCGTGAGCGTGAGCTGAGGCGTGGCCGGGTCTCTGCGGGTGCGCGTGATCGCGGTGGGTCGCGTGAAGGAGCGCGGCATCCGCGAGGCGATCGACGACTACGAAAAGCGCATCGGGCGGCACGCGCGCTTCGAAGAGGTCGAGCTCAAGGATGGGAGCGAGGACGAGGTGCGCGCGCGCTTCGAAAAGGCCATCGGTGAGCGGAGCCGGGTGGTGGCGCTCGAGGTCGAAGGCAAGGCGCTGTCGAGCGCGGGGCTCGCGGAATACGTCGGGCGCTGCGAGGGGGAGGGCGTCTCGGAGCTCTGCTTGTTGATCGGCGGGGCGTACGGGCTGCCGAAGGAGACGAGCAAAGCGGCGGACCTGCGCCTGAGCCTGTCGAAGATGACGCTGCCGCATCGGCTCTGCCGGCTCTTCGTGGTGGAGCAGCTCTACCGGGCGTTTTCCATCCTGCGTGGCGAGCCCTACGACCACTGACGCAACTCGGGGCGGGCGGCGCCGATAACGGGGGGTGCTCTCGCCGCGGATGGTCTTCGAGGGGCTCCTCGATCTCGATCGCGCCTCATCGCTGTGCGGCGTGTGACGAGGTGCTGGTCGGGGACGAGGAGGGTTTCTGTGGTGGGTGCGGGATCCTCGTCGACCATGCGCCACAGGGGGTGCGTCCGCCGGCGCGGGGCGCGAGCCTGCACGTCTTCGCGGGCCCGCTGGCGGACGCGATCCGACGCCTGAAGTACGACGGCCGGCTGGATCTGTTGCCGGCGCTCTCGGAGCGGATGGTCGCGGCGGCGCCAGCGTACGGCGGGCTCGTCGACGTGGTGGTGCCGGTGCCGCTCCATCGCGCGCGCCTCGCGTCGCGCGGCTTCAATCAGGCGGCGCTTCTGGCGCGGCCGCTTTCGCGGGCGCTGGGGGTTCCGCTCGTGGCGGGACGGCTCTCGCGGGTGCGGCCGACGCGGCCGCAGGTGGGGCTCGACGCCGACGCACGCAAGGACAACGTGCGCGGGGCGTTTCGGCTCCGGCGCGCGGTGGGGGGGCGGGTGCTGCTGGTGGACGACGTGCGGACCACGGGGGCGACGTTGGCGGAGGCGGCGCGGGTCCTGCGGGAGGCGGGGGCGGAGGTGCGGACGTTGACGCTCGCGCGGGCGCCGGCCGCTTGATGTGCTCTACTGTCGGCCGTGCACCGGGCCTCGTGGACCATGCTCTTGTCGCTCGTGCTCGGTTGCGGAGGCGAGGCGCAGAACGCGGCGATCGCGCACGACATCGCGACCTTTCGCGCGGGCGTCGATCCGCGGACTGAGGCGGCAGAGGTCCGGGCTGGGCTCGCGGAGAGCGGCTGGACGATCGGTGAGGAGCTCGAAGGGGAGGGCTGGGTCGCCTTCGATGCGCGGCGACCTGATGACGGACGGACCGCGATCCGGGTGATCACCGAGCGCGGGATCGCCGCGGCGCTGGAGGTGCCGGAGACGGAGGTGGCGCAAGCGATCTCGCTGCGACGTGCGGAGGGCGTCGACGCGCTGATCGTGGCGCGCGCGGATCCCGCGCAGGAGCGAACGTGTCTGGTGCTCTTGCGGGTGGAGTCGGATGGGCGCGTCACTCAGGTGCCGCTCGAGCTCGGGCGCTTCGGGGTGGACGCGTGCGTCGAGGAGGTGGTGGACGTCGACGGGGACGGGGAGCCGGAGTTGGTGACGCGGGTGCGGCTCTACGCGCTGTCGCGGGGACGGACGCCGACGGTGGCGGCGCTGCTCGCGCGGCGGCCGCCGGGGTACAGCCCGGCGTCACCGAGCGCGTACGGAGCGTATTGGGCCGCGGAGGAGGCGCGGGTGCGGGAGGAGCTCGTGGCGGCGCGTCGTGGGCTCGACGTGGAGGGAGCGTATCGGGCAGCGGTGGAGCTGGCGGCGATGGCGCGCGAGCGGGGATTGTCGACGAATCGGCAGGTGCGGGCCTTCGACGAGGCGCTTTCGGGGCTGGTGCTGAGCGAGGCGCAGGCGCGCGGGGTGGCGGCGGCGCGCGCGCACATCGCCGGGGGCTGGCCGGAGCCGGAGCTCGGACAGGACGTTGACTCGGAGGCGGGACAGGATTAGGGGGTGTCCCCAGTTTTGCTCCCGTCGAATCCCAGGCATCTCGCGGCTCGCGGTCCGTCCCCCAGCTCCTGCCCGATACTCGGCATCGCTTCGTCGCCGGGGAACCGCCCCGCAAACCACGATCTACCCGGGCTTCTCGGTCCGAAGACGGGGGACACCCCCTGGTCCGGTCGGCTCCGCCGTGGGTAAGAAGAGCAAGAAGAACGACGTGCCGGGCGAGCTCCTCGTCTGTACGAACCGCAAGGCGTCGAAGCGCTACGACATCCAGGAGCGCCTCGAGGCCGGGATGGTGCTCAAGGGCTCGGAGGTGAAGTCGCTTCGGGCCAAGCGCGCGGACCTCGAGGGGGCCTACGCGAGCCTCGAACGGGGGGAGCTCTGGCTCAACAAGATGTTCATCGGGCCCTACGAGCAGGCGGGAGTCTTCGGGCACGAGGAGAAGGACAAGCGAAAGCTGCTCGTGAAGAAGCACGAGCTCGAGCGTCTCGAGGGCAAGCTCTCGGTGCGCGGCTTCACGCTGATCCCGCTGCGCGTCTACTTCAAGGACGGCTGGGCGAAGGTCGAGCTCGGGCTCGCGAAGGGCAAGGACGTAGGCGACCGGCGCGAGGACCTCAAGCGCAAGGCCGCGCTCGACGAGGCGAGGCGCGCGATGGGTCGCGGTCGGGGGAAGCGGTGAGCGTCGTCGCGCGCTTCGACGGCGGCGAAGGGGAAGTCGTGGCCCTCGATGGCGAACGCCTCGAGGTCATCTCCCCCAAGGCCTTCGCCCCCGGTCAGCCCATCCGCTTCGAAGCGCTCATCGACGACGCCTCCCTCTCCCTCGAGGGCCGCACCATCCAAAGCAAGAAGCGCGACGACGCCCGCTTCACCGTCCGCCTCCGCCTCGTCAACCTCAGCCGCCCCACCAAAGACCGCCTCCAACAAGCCCTCGGCGCTCAGGGGACGGTCTAGACTTTTCAACTTCTGTCCGCTTGCAGCCAGCGGGGTCGGCCCCGCGGTCGGCGAGAAAGTTGAAAAGTGTAGACCGTCCCCGTCAGAGGCAGCCGGGGTTGAGGATGGCGGCGGGGTCCAGGGTGTGTTTGGCGGCGGCGAGGGCTTGGGCGAAGAGGGCGGGGCGTTGTTGGCCGTACCAGGGGCGGTGGGTGCGGCCGATGGCGTGGTGATGGGTGATGGTGGCGCCGTGGGCGAGGAGGGTGTCGCTCGCGGCCTTCTTGATCTCGGCCCACTGCTCGAGCTCGGCGCCGCGCTTCGCGGGGGCGAGGAAGGTGTAGTACGGGGCGGGGCCCGAGGGGTAGACGTGGGTGAAGCGACAGCTGATGGTGCCCTTGCCGCAAGCGCGCTTCATCGCGTCGCGCACGTTTCGGATCACGGCGGTGTGGAGCTCCTCGAAGCGATCCCAGGGAATTGCGGTCTCGAAGGTGTCGGCGATCACGCCGAGGCTGACCATCGTGTTCTGTAGGTAGGGCGCCTCGATGAAGGCCTGCTTCCAGGTGCTTGCGGCGCCACCGTCTGCCTTCGCACCCGCGCTGCGATAGGTCGCGCCCTTTGGACACACACCGCCGTGATCCTTCGCCAGCACGAGGGCTCGCTCCATCCACGCCTCGAGCGGGTGGTCGGCCGACTCGAAGCCGATCACCAACACCGACGATCCGTCGTTGGCGACGAAGTTCAGCGCGGCTTCGCGGCTGTCGAGAAGTCGGCAGTTCGACGGCTGCAGGCCCGACTGCGCGAGCGCACGAACCGCATCCACCGCCCTCGAGTAGTCGTCGAAGCGCACGCTCGCGGTCGCGCGAAAAGTCGGCCGCGGCCGCACCTGCATCCACGCTTCGGTGATGACGCCCAGCGTCCCCTCGGAACCGAGCACCATGCGGTCTGGGCTCGGACCCGCGCCCGAGCTCGGTAGTCGGCGCGACTCCATCACCCCGCGCGGCGTGAGCATCCGCGTCGAGAGCGTCAGGTCGTCGACGTGGGTGTAGGCCGTGGCGAAGTGGCCCCCCGCGCGCGTCGCAATCCAACCGCCGAGGGTCGAGTGCTCGAAGGATTGCGGGAAGAAGCGCAGCGTGAGCCCGCGCTCGGCGAGCTGCTTTTCGAGCCGCGGCCCGCTGGCGCCCGCCTGAATGCGCGCCGACAGCGAGCGCTCTTCGATCTCGAGCACGCGGTCGAGGCGCGTCAGGTCCAGGCTCAGCGCGCCCGCGTAGTCGCCTTCGAGCTGTGCCTCCACTCCCCCGACAACGCTGGTCCCGCCGCCGAAGGGGATCACCGCCACGCGCCGCTCGCTCGCCCACTCGAGGACGCGCGCGACCTCCTCCTCGCTCTCGGGCAGCGCGACCAGAATCCGGCGCAGGCCCGAAGTCTCCCGAAAAGCCGCGCACCAGGTCGCGGTAGCTCTTGCCGTAGGTGTGACGAACGCGCGCCGCCTTCGCCTCGCTGATCGACACTCCGATGTCTGGCGCGCTCACCCGCGGCGCCGCGAGCTCCACCTCCGCGAGCGCTACCGGCTCCTCTGGCGTCAGCCCTTCGAAGCCCAGCATGGCGCCCACCTGCGCGCCCATCGCCACGCGCGCGTCGCGCGCGAGCCACTTGTCGGCCCAGCCCCAGCCCCAGTGACTACGCTCGCGCCCTTCGTTCATGACTCGATCGCGCCGAGGACGGCCTTCTTCACCGCCTCGTAGTCGTTCGCGACCTCGACCGGGGTGTTTCGGTTCTTGCTGGAGACGCCTTCGATGCTGCCCTCGTGGTAACGCACCTTGAAGTCGGTGAACTTGAGCCCGTTCGCCGTGGAGATCACGACCACACGCTCGTCCTTCTTCACCTTCTTCTGCGCCACCAGCTTCTCGAGCGCCGCGAGGGCGACCCCCGTATGCGGGCAGGTGTAGGCCCCCGAGCGGTCCGCCGCGGCCGAAGCCTCGGCCAGCTCCTCCTCCGTCGCCTGCTCCACCACGCCATCGAATCGCGTCAGCGCCCGCACCGCGCGCTTGATCGACACCGGGTTGCCGATGCGGATCGCGCTCGCCTCGGTCTTCTCCGCGGTCATGGGCGTGAACGCGTCCCAGCCGTCCTGGTAGGCCCGATAGAGCGGGTTGGCCTTCGCCGCCTGCGCGACGCAGATCCGCGGCCGCTTCTGTATCACCCCGAGCTCGAGGAGCAGGTCGAGCCCGGCCCCGAGCGCCGCCACGTTGCCGAGGTTGCCCCCCGGGATCACGAACCAGTCCGGCACCCGCCAGTCGAACTGCTGCACCACCTCGATGCCCACCGTCTTCTGGCCTTCGAGGCGCAGCGAGTTCATCGAGTTCGCGAGATACACCCCCGGCTCTTTCGCCAGGCGCTTCACGATCGCCATGCACCCGTCGAAGTCCGTGTCGACCGCGCACACCACCGCTCCGTTGGCCAGCGGCTGCACCAGCTGCGCCGTGGTCACCTTGCCCTTCGGCAACAAGACGACGCTGCGGATGCCTGCCGACGCGCAGTACGCAGCCAGCGCCGCCGATGTGTCGCCGGTGGAAGCGCAGGCGATGGCACGGATCTCCTTGCCGTCCGCGATCATCTGATTGACCACGCTCACCAGCACCGTCATCCCCAGGTCCTTGAAGGAGCCGGTGTGGCTGTTGCCGCAGTTCTTGATCCACACGTCCTCGTGACCGAGGCGGCTCTTGCCGTAGCGCTCGGCCCAGAAGAGGTTGGTGCCGCCCTCCGCCATCGACACGACGTGCTCGTCGCGCACGCCGGGCATCACCCACTCCTTCTTGCCCCAGACGCCGCTGCCGTACGGCCACTGGGTAGTCATCCAGCGGTCGTCGAAGAGCTTCATCCACGCCGCGGCGCTCCGGTCGCGCAGGGCGTCGACGTCGTGACCGACCTCGAGGAGCTCGCCGCAGCTCGGGCACTCGTAGATGACCTGGTCGAGGGGGTAGCGGCCCTCGCATCCCGCGACGCAACGGAAGCTCGCGCTGTAGTTCATGGCGGGCGAAGGGTAGTCCCGGCGAGCGCCCCGGCCAACCCGCGTCGGAGGGGTGCTCCGGTCGCTCCGCCGCGTCAGACGACGATCCCGACGCCACCGCGGCGCGGATCGCCGAAGGCGCTCGCGCTCCCATCTCGTCCGCGCATCACCGAGTGAACACCGCCGAAGAAGAAGGCGCGATCGGGAAAGGGAAAGACGCGGCCGAAGTCCTCGCGGAGGGCGCGAAGCACGGCCTCGGGATCGGCGAGGCCGCCCCGCTCGAACCACGCCGCGTCGGTCTCCGCGTGAACCCGCGGCGCCATCACCGCCTCTTCGAGCGAACGGCCGCGCAGGGCGATGCGATAGAGGACCTGACTCACGGAGCTGCGAATGCGGTTGGCGCCGCCGCTCCCCACCGCGAGCACCGGCTGGCCGTCGCGCAGCGCGATGGTGGGCGCGACCATGGTGGGAAGGCGGGCGCCGGCGGGGTGCAGGTGGAAGCCGTCGGGGTTCAGATCCTCTTCGCCGAGGAAGTTGTTGACCTGGATGCCCGTGCCTTCGATCAGGTGTCCACAGCCTTCGCCGTTGGTCAGTGTGATGGCAGCGGCGTTGCCCTCGGCGTCGAGGACGCTGATGTGCGTGGTGCTGCCCGGCGCCTCGAGGCCGACGTGCGCGAGGTGCGCCTTCTGAGACGCACGCGCGAGTCCCCGCATCTGCGCGACCTCGTCTTCGTCGCCGAGCGCGCCGAGGCTTGTCGAGATCTCCATCACCAGGCGACCGCCGATGCGCGGCGAGGTGAACGCCTCGAGCTCGCCGATACGCGCCGAAAGCGGCGCCACGATCGCGATCTCCTCCGCAGCGGCCACATCGGCTTCGGTGATGAGGCCCCCGCGGCTCGGACCGAAGGCCGAGAGGAGGCCCGCCTTCGCGCGCGCGGGCAGTCCGCCCGACGCGCCGAATTCCACGAGCGTGTCGCCGAGGTCCGCGTTGACCATGAGGCGGCCCGCCGGGGGAGGGCGATTGTCGTCGGAGTAGAGCGCCACGGTGTCGGCGTCGCGCACCAGGATCGGCCACAGGAGCGCGAAGACGTCCGCGCCCTCGCGGGTCAGCGGCACGCCTTCCTTCGCCATCCGCGCCGCGGGCGCGACCACGTGGGCGAGCGGGAGCGCGCCGAAGTGCTGGACGGCGCTGGCGATGCCTGGCAGCGCGAGCGGCATCGCCGCCGAGCCGCGCCCGACGTGGAAGGTCTGGAGCGCGCTGCCGAAGTCGATCTCCACCGCCTCGAAGTCGGCCTTCGCCGGCGCGGTGCCCCCGAGCCCGGGCGATCGCGAGAAGAAGTCCACGAGCCTCGGCGCTTCGCCCTTCTTGGCGATGAGGGCCAGCCCGGCCCCGCCCGCCGACGACAGGAGTGGCTCGGCGCTGAAGGTAGCGAGAGCGGCCGCGCAGGCGGCGTCGATCGCATTGCCCCCCGCGCGGAGGATCTCGGCGGCAGCCTCCGCGGTGTGCGGATTGCCTGCGGCGACGACGCCTCGCATCGTCGCGGCTTCAGTTCTGAGGAGGCGCCTCCGCCGGGGCGGGGGCAGGCGCGGGGGCCGCGGCAGCTTCGGTCGGCGCTTCGACGATCACTTCCTCGGCCGTGACGTTCGCCTCTTCGTGCGCCGACGCCGCGCGCAGCGCCAGGAACAGGGCGAAGACACAGAGGATCGCGAAGCCGAGGCCCGGCAGCCACTTGGGCGAAGCCGCGGCTTCGTCTCGGACGTCGGGAAACTCGCCGCCGTAGGGGGTCTCGGATTCGTGGGCCATGGTGGCCTCCCTATAGCGCGAAAGCCGGCTGGGCTACAAGACGAAGCATTTTCGGGGCCTGTCAGTCCGGGGCCTTCCCGCCCGTCTTGCACGTGATAAGGCACTGCTCCCGTGACCGCCCAGCTCATCGTCGTTCCCACCCATGCCCACGCGGCCTTCGCGCGCGCAGAGGAGGCGCAGGGGCACGACCGCCGGGTCTTCATGGGGCGCGGGATCATGACCCTGTCGGAGCTCGTCGCCGCGGTGACCTCCACGGCCCTGCCGGCGACGCGGGTGCTGGGGCATCTCGAGGAGCGGCTGGTCCTTCGCCTCGCCGCCGCCTCCGAGGCCGCCGCGCACGGTCGCTTCGCGCGCGTCGCCCAAACCCCCGGCTTCGTGTCGGCGCTCGGCGCGACGATCGCGGCCTGCCGGAAGGCGGGGGTCACGGCGGCGCAGCTCCGCGCCGTGACCGGCAGTCTTCCGCGCGCCGTGGCCGAGAGGGTCCTGGACGTGGCCGCGCTCGTCGCCGAAGTGGATGCCGTCCACGCGCGCCTCGGCGCGGTCGACGCCGAGGGCGCCTTCTTTCGGGTGGCCGCGGCCCTTCGCGGTGGCGCGCCCCTGCCGACCGGCATCCACGGTTCCTCGCGCATCGTCGTGCGTCACGTGCACGAGCTGCCGCCCTCGCACCTCGCTTTCTTCGACGCCCTCGCGTCGCGCGTGGCGGATCTCACCATCGAGCTCCCCCACGACGAGCAGGAGCGCGCGGCGGGCACGACCTGGTTCCGTGCGACCGAGCGCACCCTGCGCCGCGCCGAAGCCGCGGGCGCGGCGGCGAGCCTCACGCTCCTGCCCACGCCGCCCGCGACGTGGGCGCGCGGTGTCGGCGGCTACGTCGCGGAGGTTCTCGCCGGGCGCCCGCCCGAGCGCACGGCGGAGATCGAGGTCCTCCGCGCGCCCTCGGCGGCGGCGGAGCACGCGCTCATCGCGCGCCGCGTGCGGGACTTCGTCGATGCGGGGGTGGCGCCCGAACGGATCGCCATCGCTGCGCGCGATCTCGGCGCCCACGCCGGGCCGCTCGGCGCTGCGCTTCGGGCCGCGGGCGTGCCGGTTCACGAGGGGCGGGGGACGCCTGCCGAGGAGACGCCGCCTTTGCGCTTCCTCCTCGACACCATGGTGGCGGCGAGCCAGGGCCTGCCGAAGGAGTCGGTGCTGCGTCTCGTGGCGAGCGGATACGCGCCGCGCTGGTCCGAGAGTCGAGGCCACGCGGCGGAGCTGGGCCGCGTGCTTCGCGAAGTGGGGGCGCGGAGCGCGCCGGGGGCGCGCCCGGCCGAAGCGCTCCTCTCGGCCCTCGACCGCTACGCCGGGGCGAAGGACGCGCCGGACGCGCTCGCCTCCGTGCGCAGCGCCGTGGCGGACTTCGCCGAACGCGCGTCGCCGCTCGGCGAGCCGGCGACGGTGGGGGAGCTGGTTGCGCGCGTCCGGCGCTTCGTCGAGGTGTCGGGGCTCGCTGACGCGGTGAGCCAACCGTCCACGAGCTTGCGCGAGCTCATCCGCGGCGACGCCAGCGACGCCCTGGCCGAGGCCGAGGCGCGCGCCTTCGGTCGCGACCAGGCCGCCCTCGACGTGCTCGAGCTCGCGCTCACGGAGCTCGAAGAAGCGGCCGAGCGCCTGCACCTGAGCGTGCGCTTCGAGCCAGCCGAGGCGCAGGGCCTCCTGCGTGACGCGATCGGCCCACACGCGGTCGCCGCCGGTGGGCTTCGTGGGGGCGCGGTGCGGCTGATCTCGCTTCAGGGCCTGGGCGGGCTCTCGCTGGAGGTGGCGTTTCTGTGCGGCCTGCGCGACGGCGAGCTTCCCGCGCCTGCCGCCGACGACCCGCTCCTCTCCGTCTCGGACCGACACGCGGTGGGCCGGGCCCTCGCGCAGCGCGCCGACGGGCCGCGCTACACCTTCGACGTCGCGGAGGAGACCCAGGCGGGGGCGGTGGCCTTCGCGACCAGCCGTGAGGTGGACCCGCTCCTCTTCTATCTCGCCGCGGCGAGCCCCCGCGCGCACCTCGTCCTTTCGCACGCGTGCACGGACGACGACGGGCGGCCGGTGGTGCCTTCGCAGATCCTCGACGGGGCCCTCGCGTCTCTCGAACGTGCGGGCGCGCGCATTCGACAGGACGCTCCGCCCATCGAGCCCGCGCCCGCGCTCGACCGCGCCGCCTCGGTCGAGGACGCCCGCCGTGCGTGGGTCCGCGCCTTCGCGGAGCTCGATGCGGCCACCACCTCGGCTGCGGCCGCGGCCATCGATCCCCGACAGGCGCCCCTCGGTGACGACGCGCTCGGGGTGCGCCCGTTGCTCGATCGCCTCTTCGTCGAGCGCGCCCGCCTCGCGACGATGCTGGCCGCGCCGGGGCCCGACGTGGGCGCATTCGCCGGAAAGCTCAGCCCCGCACAGAGGAGCGCCCCCGCCCGCACCAGCGCCTCGGCGCTCGAAGACTTCGCGCGCTGTCCGTTTCAGTATTTCGCGAAGCGCGTGCTGCGCATCGAGCCGGAACACGTGGGCGAGGACGATCCCGACGCGCGGCAGAAGGGCAACGTCGCCCACGCGTGCTTCGAAGCAGCGATCGAGGCGCTGCGCGACGGCGGCTTCGTTCCTTACGTGGCTTCGCGCAGCGAAGAGGCGATGGCGCTGGCCCGCGAGGCGGCGACGGCCGTGGCGACGCCGCGCTTCTTCGCGCTACCCATCGACGCGCACGTCGCTGACCTCGCGCGCGACGACGTGGTCGAGCGGGTGGTGGCGGTGGTGCGCGCGCTCTACGAGTCGGGCGACGGATACGCGCCGGCTGCCGTCGAGCAGATCTTCGGCGGCAAGGGGGGGTGGCCTGCGGTCCCGGTGGGCGAGCTCGAGCTCCACGGGCGCATCGACCTGGTCGAGCGACGAGGGGACGCCGTGCGCGTCACCGACCTGAAGTCCGGACGCGGCACGACCCTCGAACGCAAGCTCGCCCCGGACGCGCTGGGCGTCTCGGAGCTTCAGCTCCCCATCTACGCGGCCGCGGCGAAGCAGGCGACCGATGCCCGCAGCATCGACGCGCGCTATCTCAGCCTGAAGGACGGAGCGCCGACGCGCAGCGTCGCCGACAAGCGCGCGTCGACGCGCGGCGCCTGGCGCAATGACGCGCGCAGCGACGACGATCTCTTCGCCGTCGTCCACGACGACGGCTCCGATACCGCGCTCGGCGCGCGGATCCGCGAGATCACGGGGCGCATCGCGGCCGGCGACTTCGAGGTTCGGCCGGCCAAGGGCGCGTGTCAGTACTGCGACTTCGCCGCCATCTGTCGCCTGCCGCGCGGCGCGCCCGACGCCGAGGATGTGGAGGACGGAGCGTGAGCGACGCGGGACAGCTCGACCTCCTCTTCACCAGCGCGCCCAAGACGGTAGAGGCACGGGTGCACGCCTTCGCGCGCAACCTGGTGGTGCGCGCCGGCGCGGGCACGGGCAAGACGGAGCTGCTCACCTCCCTCTACGTGCACCTCGTCGCGGGCGCGACGGAGATCGGCCGGCCGGTGAGCCCCGATCGCATCGTGGCCATGACCTTCACCGAGAAGGCCGCGGGCGAGATGCGCGAGCGCATCGGCAGCGTCCTGCGCTTCCTCGCCTCGGGGCAGAGCGAAGGTGCCCCGCGGATCGCGAAGGTGCTCGAGGAGAGCCTCGCGGCGCGCGGCCTCGCGGCGGCGGCGCCCGACTACGCGGCCGCGCTCGCGGCGCTCTCCTCCGCGCGCATCACCACCATCCATGCCTTCGGCGCGAGCCTGCTCCGGCGCCACGCGGTGGAAGCGCGCCTCGACCCGGCTTTCGAGGTGCTCGACGATCGGCGGGCCCGGGAGCTGGCCGAGGAGGCCGCGGCGCTCGCCGTGCAGGGTCGCCTCGCGAGGGGTGAGGAGGCAGTGCGCGACCTGGTGCGCGACATGGGCGGCCTCTTCGGCGCTTCCGGGGGGCTCGTGCCGACGCTCTTGTCACTGCACGTCGAGCTCGCGGAGAGCGGGCGCGCGCCCGCTTCGCTCCTCGAGGGCACGCCCTACGAAGACGCGGGCTACGACTACGCGCTCTCCGCGGCATGTCGCGTCGCGGGTGTCACCCCGGCCGATGCACGCCTCGGCAAGGTGGGGCGCGCCTTCGAGACGCTCGTCGGGGTCCACGAGCGCATCGCTTCGCAGCCCGGGCTTCGCAAACAGACGCGGGAGCGTCTCGCCGAAGCGGTCGCGGTGGCCCAGGCGCTGCGCGAGGAGCCCTTCTTCGGCACGGACGACGACGACGCGCTCCAGAGCGCCGTGCGCCGTCTCGATTCTCGCGCTCCGCACGGACAGCGGGAACAAGAGCTCGGCCTGGAAGATCCCGGACGGGCAGGAGGTGCGCGACGCCGCCCTCGAGCTCTGGGCACTTCCGCGGCGCCGCGCCCGCGCCGAGGCACTGGTCTCCCTCGTGGGCGAGATTGAGCGGCGCTATCGTCGCGAAAAGGAGCGCCTGGGCGTCCTCGATTTCGCCGATCTCGGCCGGCGCGCGCGCGATCTCCTGGCGTCGCAACCCGAGCTCCGCCGAGAGCTCACGGCGGGGATCGACGCGCTCCTCGTCGACGAGTTCCAGGACACGAACGCGGTGCAGCGCGACCTGGTCTATCTCCTGCACGCGCGGGGCGGGGTGGGGCGGGGCGTCCCGCGCGCGAGTCAGCTCGAGTCGCGAGGGCTCTTCGTGGTCGGTGACCGCAAGCAGTCGATCTACGGCTTTCGCAACGCCGATGTCGCCGTCTTCGAAGCGGTCGCGGCCGACGTGGTCGCGCACGGGGGGATGGAGCTGTCCCTCGGGCGCAGCTTCCGCAGCGTCGCGCCCCTGGTCGAGGCGCTCAATCACCTCGCGAGGGCGAGCCTTCAGCGAAAGGACGAGGACACCGAAGGGGCGCGGGAGTCCGTGCCCGGCGAGACAGCGGATTCGGTGGCTTCGGATTTCGAGCATGGCTTCGACGAGGCCGAGGCCCTCGACCACGTGCACGAAGCGATTCTGCGAGGAGCCGGCGACCGAGCTCATCGCGCTCGAAACGGGCACTGCGGTCGACGAAGCGACAGCCATCGCGCGGCATCTCGCCACCGTGCTCTCGAGCGGGAGCCACGTGGTGCGCGACGAGACGGACGGGACGGTGCGCGCCGCCCGGCCCTCGGACGTCGCGCTCCTGTTGCCGCGCTTCACCCACGTCGATGCGTTCCTCCGCGCCTTCGAGGAGGTCGGCCTGCCCTATGTGGTGATCAAGGGCCGCGGGCTGTTGTCGACGGTCGAGGCGCGGGACGTTCTGTCGCTGGCCCGGGTGGTCGCGGCCGAGGACGACGGGCGCGGCCTCGCCGCCGTCCTGCGCGGGCCGATGGTGGGCCTGTCGGACGACGCCCTGGTGGCCCTCACGCGCGCGAGCGAGGGGGGCCTGAGGACGCTGCTGTCGAGCCCGCCGCCGGGGTCGGTGGTACCGGACGCCGAAGAGGCCGAGCGCTACGTGCGGTCGGCAACCCTCCTTCGCCGGCTCCGCGAGAGCGTCGACCGCATCGGGCTCTCCGAGGCGCTGAGCGTCGCGCTCGAGCGCACGGGCTACGCCGCGATCCTCGGCGGGCTGCCTTCGGGCCGGCAGCGGATGGCGAACGTCGACCGCATCGTCGGGGAGATCGCCGACCGCGAGCGCCGGGGTGAAGACGGCAGGGCGGTGCTCCACGAGCTCGCGAAGCGCTCGGTGAACGACGCCGATCGCGAGGCCGACGTCGCCACCGAGGGTGCGGACGTCATCCGGGTGATGACGGTGCACCAGTCGAAGGGCTTGCAGTTTCCGATCGTGGTGGCGGCGGATCTCGGGCGCCAGCTGAAGGTTCAGGGCCGGCCGATCGAGCACGACCGCCATCCCGAGGCGGGGCTGGCGATCGGGGTCCGGGCGCCGTGGGGACAATGGCTCTACGGCCCACACCACGAACGGGTGCACGCGATCCGCGAGCGGCGCGAGCGCGCAGAGCGCATGCGCCTCTTCTACGTGCAGACCACGCGCGCGCGGGACCGGCTGATCCTCGCCGGCGTCGAGAAGCGAGGGAGCATCCTGAACGAGGTGGTGCTCGCCGAGCGGGAGGCGCTCGCTTCGGCCGGGCTGCTCCGCGAGGTGTCGTTGGGGGAGGAGGGCTGGGCCGCCGGCGAGGCCAAAGCGCCACCGCTTCCGGCGGCCGAGGCGCTCGAAGCCTCGTTGCGACGCGCGCGCCCGGCGCGGCCCGCGATCGCGCTCCTCGAGGTGCCCGTCACTCAGCTCGAGGACTTCGCGCTCTGTCCGCGGCGCTTTCGGGCGCGGAACATCCTCCGGCTCCCGGAGTTCCCCGAGCCGCGTACGCCTCCTTCGCCCGAGATCGACGGGGACGTGGCGAGCGATCCACGGCGGCGCGGCACCCTCGCGCACGCGGTGCTCGAGCGGATCGACTTCCGCCGGGCGAAGGACGAGCCGGCGAAGGCCCTCGCCCGCGCCATGGACGCCGCGGGCGCGCCGGCGAGCACCGATCTGGTCGGGCGCCTGTCGCCCTTCGTCTCCGGCGACTATGCGCGCGGCCTCGGCGAGCTCGAGCCCGAACGCCTCTCGCGCGAGCTCCCCTTCAGCCTGGCCGTCGACGCGGGCCCGGCGACCCTCGTGATCGAAGGGCAGATCGATCTCCTCGTCGATCGCGGCGACGAGATCGAGCTGGTCGACTACAAGGTCACCTCGCCGCGCGGCTCCGATCCCACCGCGCCGCATCAGTTTCAGCTCGCCGCGTATCGGGAGGCGGTGCGGCGCCGGACCGGCGGGGAAGTGCCGGTGAAGCCCCTGATCCAGTTCCTCGATGGAAAGGCGCGGCTGCCCGTCGTGGCGACCGCGCCCGACGTCTCCGAGAGGCTGCCGGCGCTCGGCGAGGCGCTCCTCGAAGCGCGGCAGAGTGGGTTCGAACAGGGGCGCCCGGAGCCGGAGTGCCGCGCGATCGCCTGCGGCTACGTGTGGCTCTGCCACGGCCGCGACTGACGTCGCCTCGCTACGCCACCATGCGATAGTCGACGGTCTCGACGAAGCCGCGCGCGTCGAGCGCCTCACGGATCAGCGCGCGCGCGCCCAGGCTCCCCACGCAGCCGAGCACCGTCTCCTCGCCCGCGCGGAGCGCGCTCGCGGCGACGATGGGCACGCCGCGCGCGACGCCGCCGATCTTCTTCGGGTCGATGTCGACGAAGCGGGACGCGAAGACGCCGTGTGCCTCGAGGGCGCGCGCGAAGCGCCGGCCCATCTTGCCGGCGCCCCAGAGGGTGAGGGGTCGCCCGCGCGCAGCGATCCAGGGCGCGAGGTAGGCCGCCTTCGCTTGGCGGAACGCCTCTTCCGACGCGCGCGGATCGTTGAGCGTCAGGCGGCCCTCGCGATGGCGCCACCTCAGGAGCACCTCGTCGAGCTTCGCCAGGCGGAAGCCGGCGGCCCAGAGGCGAAGCCACAGGTCGTAGTCCTCGAACCACCGTGCGTCGCGATACCCCCCGACCGCGTCGTAGGCGCTGCGCCTCATCATCACCGAGGGGTGGCAGAGCGGCGACTCGACGAAGAGGGCGCGATCGTGATCCTCCGGGGTGAGCACTTCGTTCTGCCAGGCCACGTAGCGCGTCAGCCCCTCGCCCACGGGCGCATCGGCGAGGTTTTCCACCCGCGTGCCCAGGACCGCGATCTCGGGATGGGCCTCGAGGAAGGCGAGCTGGCGCCACAGGCGCCCCGGCAGCGAGACGTCGTCGGCGTCCATCCGCGCCAGGATCGGCGCGCGGGCAGCGGCCGCCGCCGTACGGAGCGCACCGACGATCCCCGGCGCCGAACTGTGCAAAGAACGGACGCGTGGGTCCTTCGCGGCGAGCGCCTCGACGAGGGTCGGCCCGCCATCTGTGGACCGATCGTTGACGGCCAGCACCTCGATCGGCGGCTCCTCGTCGCCCAGAACGCTCGTAAGCGCTTCCAGCAGCGTGCTCTGGGCGTCCCGGTAGGGGACGAGGATGGAAATGTGCGGGGATTCCATGGATTCAGCGGCCCGGTCCTGTTGCGCCTTGTGGCCGAACAGACTAGGAAAACGCCGACGGTCGCGCGACCCGGCGAGGGCTCTCGGGGGCTCTTCCTCGCCGGCGAAGGACCCCTCTTCGTTTAGCGCAGGAATCATGAAACTCGTAACTTCGATTTGCTTCATTTCGGTGCTGCTCGTGTGCGCGGCGTGCGGGGACGACACCCGCCCCACCGACACCGGCGCGGGCACCGACGCCATGATGGACAGCGGCATGGCCGACACCGGCCCGGCCGACACCGGCGCCGACACCGGCCCCAGCACCCTCTTCGGTCCGTGCATGACCGACGACCAGTGTCCCGGCCCCGACGCGTACTGCCGCACGGCGATCGACGACGGTGTCCCCGGCGGACAGTGCGTGCGTCGTTGCTCGATCACGGCTTCCGGCGCTCCGGATCGCACGAACTGCGAGGAGCCCGCGGAGATGATCTTCCACGTCTGCTGGCAGTTCGACGGAGAGGAGCCGACATGCGAGGAGCGCTGCCTCAACGGCGCCGACTGCGTGCGCGACGGATGGACCTGCGTCGGCCAGGGCCAGTTCGGTCTCGGCGACGCCGGCATCTGCGTTCCCGTCTGCAGCACCGACGAGGAGTGCGGCGCCGGCGCGGAGTGCAACCGCTACACCGGGCGCTGCATCGCCGCGGGGACGCTGCCCACCGGCTCGGAGAACGGCGGCGAGTGCGACGTCGACTCCCAGTGCATCAGCAACAACTGCATTCAGGAGTCGAACATGGGCTCGCCCACGGGGTGGAACAGCGGCTACTGCCTCGGCGTGTGCATCCTGCCCATCGGTTACAACAGCAGCAGCTTCTACACCGACGCCGGTGGCGGGCCGGGCCTGCCGCAGGCGACCTGCCCCGACGGCGACGTCTGCTTCCCCAACGGCTCGCTGAACCGCGGTGACCAGGGCCTGTGCCTCGAGGGTTGCACCACCGACAGCGACTGCCGCGCCGACCAGGGGTACTACTGCCGCAAGGACTACCAGACGGGCAGCGGCACCTACAGCTTCCCGACCGGCGCCTGCTTCCCCATCGATTGCAGCGCGACTCCGTGCCCGACTGGGTACACCTGCCAGGACGTCCGAACCACCAGCGGAACCATCTCCGTGTGCGCGAGTATGTGAGGAACTGAAAATGAAGCGTATGCACTCGTTCTTGATTGCCCTTGCCGCCAGCGCGGCCCTCCTCGGCTGCGGTGACGACAGCCGCACCACCCCCCCCGACTCGTCGACCACCGTCGACTCGTCGGCGCCCGACGCCTCGACACCGGACGGCGGTGGCGGCGACACCGGCGCGACCTGCTCGGCTCCGGACGCTCCCTACGGCGTGGAGATTGGCCGCAACTTCGAGCCGTTCACGCTCAACGACTGCAGCGGCAACCCCTACGACTTCTATGGCGACGACTTCTGCTCGGCTCGCTACACCGTGGTGAGCATCGCGGCTGGCTGGTGCGGCCCCTGCAACATGGAGAGCAGCGTCCTCGAGGACGCCATCAACGCCGTGTACGGACCCCAGGGCGTCCGGGTCATCCAGATCCTCACCCAGACCGAGGACTACGCCGCTCCGGATAGCGCGTACTGCCAGGGCTGGACCACGAACTACGGCCTGACGAACGTGGAGCTCGTCGACCCAGCGCAGATCACCGGCGTGTACTTCCCGGGCAACGCGCTGCCGGCGACCCTCATCGTCGATAGCAATGGCGTGATCGTCTTCCGCGAGTACGGATACAGCGGCTCCATGCTGGGCAGCCTCGCCACCAAGCTCGACGAGCTCCTCGGCAGCTAATCGTTGGACGGAGCGCGGACACGCGCGCTGATCGCACTCTTCTCGGGAGCGGCCCTCGTTTGGGTCGCTCCCTTGCATTCGTACGCCCAGGATGCGCAGGGAGACGACGAATCCGAGCTCTCCGACGAGGAGCTGATCGACCAGATGCTCGCCGAAGAGGAGGGGGACTCCGAGGAGGAGGAGGTCGACGAGTCCGAGATGTCGGACGAGGACCTCATCTCGATGATGCTCGACGAGGAGGAGGACCTCGGGATCGGCGGCGAGGAGACGGGCGACAACGAAGAGGACTTCGGGCCGGCCGACTCCCTCGGCTTCGACTCCCTCGGTGAGGCCCTCGGCGGGGAGGGGGGCGTCGGGTTCAGGCTGCCGCTCTTCGGCGAGAGCACCTTCTCGGTGGTCAACACCACCATTGCCGAGCTTCGCAGCAACGACTTCGCGGACGGCCAGTTCATGCGCGGCGCCACCCTCGCTTCGACCCTGGTCGAGCGCATGCAGCTCATCCTGCAGGGGGAAGAGCTCCGCGCCGAGCTCCGCATCGACGCCTTCGTGCCCTTCACCAGCCCGAAGATGAGCGCCTGCCCCACGCCCAGCACCATCCTGTGCAACCTGAGCTGGGACCTGCGCCCCGAGCGCATGAACATCCTGTGGACGCCGAACACGGACTGGAGCGTTCAGATCGGTGATGCCCACGCGGTGCTCGGGCGCGGCATCGCGATCAGCATGCGCAAGATCGATCAGCTGGGGATCGACACCACCGTGCGCGGCGGCTACGCGCAATACGACGGGGGCGACTTCTACTTCAAGGCTCTGGGCGGCCTCGGCAACCCGCAGAACCTCGACCCCCTCACGCTGCAGATCCATCAGGATCCCATCGATGTCTTCGCCGGCGGCGAGGCCGGCTTCCGGGTCGGTCCGAACGAGGACCTCGAGGTCGGCTTCCACGCGGTCAACGCGTGGTTTCAGCAGCTCGAGCTGTCGCCCACCCAGACCGACGGCCTCGTCGGCGGATGGCACGCGGCGATGCCGTCCCTCTTGGGCGGGACGGTGGCGCTCTACGCCGAGGTCGACGCGATGCGCCGGGAGGACACGAACCCCGAGGGCGAGCAGGAGCGGCGTTGGGGCCGCGCGGTCTACGGCTCGGCGCAGGTCACGCGCGGCAACACTTCGGTCCTCGCCCAGTGGAAGGACTACAAGGACTACATCCTCGAGCCGATCGGCAACCTCGATCAGTACCGCGTCTACAGTGCGGCGCCGAGCCTCGACTTCGACACCGAGCGTTACCGGGGCATCCCCAACAGCCGCGGCGGTCAGCTCGAGATCACCTACACCTTCAACCCCTCACCCTGGGCGATGCGGTTCACGGGCGTCGGTTACGGCCACACCGAGGATCCGCACGTCGATCCCTGGAGCGGGATCTTCGCCGGCCACGGCCTGCTCACCCTCAGCAAGCTGAACGACTCCACCACCGACCAGGAGCTCGGCTACACGCTCGACCTCAGCGGCGGCTACCGCCGCGAGGTCTACATGAGCGACACCTCCTTCGTCAGCGCGAATGCCGGCGAGCTCGACTGGGAGGTGGGACACGCCATCATCGACCTCAACATCGGCTACGGCGCCCACAGCTTCGATTTTCGCGCGGAGCCCCGCTTCGAGCGCCGCCGGCGGCCCTTTCCGATCACGGTCGACCCCAACTGTCAGGGCATCAACTGCAACGCCACCTACAACCAGTACGTGCGCGGAGGTGTCTACCTGACCTGGTCCTTCGCCGGCCGCCTCCACCTCAGCTTCAACCTCCAATGGAACTCCGAGCGACCGAACCAGGGCCCGTTCTTCCCCAGCGGGGAAGTGAAGTGGGAGTTCATCCGCGGCACCCACGTCCGCCTGCGCGTGGGCGCGAACCCGGGGGGGCTGCTCTGCTCGGGCGGCGTCTGTCGCGACGTCCCCCCCTTCGAAGGCGGGCAGTTCGAGCTCGTGGTACGTATCTGAAGCCTTTTCGATGAATCCGGGAGACCCCATGACCGTCCATCGCCCCATGCACCGCCGTCCTTTCCTTCGAAACGCCGCGCTCGGCGCGCTGGGCGTTGGCCTGGGGGGCACTGCGCTCCTCGACGCCGCTCCGGCCTTCGCGCGCGTGGGCGGCCGCCCACAGGCCTTCGAGCTTCCCGCCGTCCCCGGTGGCCCGAGCACCCGCCGCTTCGATCTGGGCGATTTCCTCGGGGAGAAGCCGGTGGCGATCTGCTTCTGGGCGACCTGGTGCACGCCCTGCCGCCAGGAGCTGCCCCTCTACAACGCCTTGTACGAGCGCTTCCACGACGACGGCCTCGAGGTGGTCGCGATCAGCATGGACAGCGCCAACACCCTGCCGAATGCGGGTCCCCTGGCCCGCCGTCTGGGCCTCTCCTACGACGTGGTCAGCGATCTCGACACGGCTGTCACCACCCGGCTGAACCCCCGCCGCGCCGCGCCTTTCAGCATCTGGATCGGCAAGAACGGCCGTATCGTCCGCGAGCGTGAGGGCTTCAGCCTCTCGGAGCGCCGCGAGATCATTCGGGGCATCTCCCGCATGGTCCACGAGAGCGAAGACGAGGAATAGTCCGCCTCCGCGACGCGAATCCGTTTTCGTGCGCGCCCGCTTCCCGTAGGATTCCCCACCTCCGATGGAGCTCTACGTCCGGCTGGCGAGGGCCCTGTGGGTCTTCGGGATCATCTTTTCGAGCTACATGACGCAGCTCGCGCTCACGTGGCTCTTCCGCGCCCACGTGGATGATCCCGTCACCGGCGAGGAGGACATCATCGTCCCGCCCGGGCTCGAGCGGCGCGGCCGCGAGGTGGACGACAAGAACGCCGACCGGCTCCTCGACGCGATCCTTCGGTTGCGCGGCGTCTACATCAAGCTCGGTCAGGTGCTGTCGATCATGGGCGGGTTCCTGCCGCACGTGTACGGCGAGAAGCTCAAGGTGCTGCAGGACGCGGTGCCGCCGATGCCTTACTCCGCGCTCGAGGAGCGCTTCCGCGCGAGCTTCGACGCCGAGCCCGACGAGCGCTTCTCGAAGATCGAGCACGCGCCGCTGGCAGCCGCGTCTCTGGGGCAGGTACACGAGGCCTGGCTCGACGACGGAACGCACGTGGCGGTGAAGTTCCTCTATCCGGGCATCCGGGGCGTCATCCGCACCGACATGCGGGTCATTCGTCTGGCCCTTCGGGTCTACGAGTGGTTCATGCCCATCGACAACATCGCCTCCGTCTACGACGCGCTGGTCGATCTGTTGCGGCGGGAGACCGACTACGTGCACGAAGCCGCGTGCATGCGCCGGATGAAGGAGAACTTCGAGGGGCAGCCGGACATCGCCATCCCCGACGTCATCGACGAGCTCAGCACCGGTGAGGTCCTGACCATGACCTTCATGGAGGGATTCAAGATCACCGATCTGGAGGAGATGGACCGTCTGGGGATCGCGCGCCGCGACGTGGCGACGCGGCTCACCGAGTCCTTCTACGAGCAGCTCTTCGTGCACCGCTTCTTCCACGCCGATCCCCACCCGGGGAACTTCCTGATCGACCCGGGGGAGGAGCGAGGGCGCCTTCCGCCTGGTCATCCTCGACTTCGGCGCCATCAGCGAGGTTTCGGACTCGATGATCGACGGCATGGTCGACGTGCTTCAGGGCTTCTTCGAGCAGAACGACGCGCTGGTGCTCCGCGGCTTCGACAACATCGGCTTCGTGGCCGAGTCGGGGAATCGCGCTCTCGTCGAGCGCACCGTGCTGACCTATTTCCGAAAGCTCCTCGCGGTCGAGGACCGGACCGCGGGCGCGCTGATGCGTGCGCGGCGCGAGGAGCTGGAGGAGCTCGCCGACCCCGAGGTCGCCCGCGCCGAGCTGCGCGAGCTCATGCGCTCCATCCACTACCCGGATGGTTGGTTCTACGTCGAGCGCGCGAGCGTCCTCGCCTTCTGGCTGGTCGGCCAGATCGATCCCGACCTGGACACGCTATCGGTCGGTTTTCCCTACGTTCTCCCGCTCCTGGCGGAGCGCACCCGGCAGCGGGCCGAGGCCGAGAACGTGGCCTGAAGGCCCCACGATTTTCGGTGGAACCCGGCCGGGCCGCTGGTGTCTAGACATCATGCGAGCCACTTCTCCTTCTTCCCCCGAACGACCGCGCGTTGGCGCGATGACCATGGCGATGCGCGCCGCGCGCACGACGAAGGGCGCGGCCCGCGTTCTCCGCCTGGGCGTGGTGGAGCAGGGGCGAATCGTCTCCGAGCGCCTGGTGCGCGAGCGCGAAAAGATCACCATCGGGCCCGACGAGCGATGCGATCTCGTCCTTCCCGTGACCCGGGGTGTGCTCTTCTCGCCGGCGCCGGATGGGCGGATCTGGCTGCACCTGCGGCCGGATATGACGGGCCGGGTCAGCGGCGCGGACGGGATGCGCGACCTCGAGGCGGCCGTGCGACAGGGCGTGAAGAAGATCGCGCTCGACGATCAGGCCCGGGGCAAGGTCGTCGTCGGCGACACGGTGGTGCTCCTGCAGATGGTGCATGCGCCGCCGGCGATGCCCAAGCCGCAGCTCCCCGCGGCGGTGCGCGGCGGCTTCGTCCGCTCCATCGATTGGCGCTTCACAGGCTTCGTCACGATGTCCTTCGTCGCGTTCCTCTCCTTCATGGTCTTCCTCGAGAGCGCCGACTTCCCGATGCCCCAGTCGGTGGCGATCCTGCCCGACGAGTTCGCGACGCTCCTGCTCCAAGAGCCCGAGCCGCCGCCCGAGCCGGTAGTGCCCGAGGCCCTCGATGGCGACAGCGCGGACGCGCCCAGCGATCAGGTCGCCGATGCGAACGACACGCCGGCGGAGCCGTCGCACGGCCATGCGCGGCCCAGCAGCGACGAACGGCCGACCATCGCCGACGCAGAGCAGAATCCGCACCGCGGCGCTCCTCGAGATCGGGACGCTCCTTTCGTCGGACGGCGTTCCCACGTCTCTGGACCGCCTGGTCGACGGGGCGGTTGTCTCGGACGCGGCGGGGATCCTGGCGACGGTGGACGCGGCGTCGAGCAGCGCGAGCGCCGATGACGTCCTACACGAGCGGGGCGGCGCCAGCGGAACGCCGAGCGGCACCGGGATCGGCGCCATCTCCATCGCGCACCATGGTCACGAGGCGATCGCGACGGCGCCGATCGACGAGCGGGTCATCACCGCCTGGGTGCGTCCCGAGCGGCCCCTCGACGAGGGCGGCTCGGGCGAGCTCGACGGGCGCGTCGTGACCGCGCGCGTTCGCTCCTACATGGCGGGTATCCGCCGCTGCTACGAGACCGAGCTCCGCCACGATCCGACCCTCGCGGGGAAGGTGACGACCAAGTTCACCATCCTGGAGTCGGGCACGGTGACCAACGTGACGACCGTTCTGAACACCACAGGCAGCGCGCCCCTCGCCCAGTGCGTGGGCGGGATCATCGACCGCATGCGCTTCCGCTCCGGTCCCGTCGGCGGCAGCGTCGACTTCAGCTACCCCTTCGTCTTCGCCCCTCAGCGCTGAATTTCCCGGCCGGGCTACAGGCAGGCGCGGGCGCCCATGAGGCCGACCTCGGGCTCGGTGATCACCGAGACGCGGAGCTTCTTCAGGAGCGGAGACATGCGCCCTTTGTGCGTGAAGGCGTGCATGAAGCGGCCGTTCTTCATCAGCGGCAGGATCTTCGCGGCGATACCGCCCGCGACGAAGAGCCCGCCGCTCGGCAGCACTTTGAGCGCCAGGTTGCCGGCCTCGGCGCCGTAGAGGGAGAGGAAGATCTCCATGGTGCGCACGCAGGCGGGATCGCTGCCGGCGAGGGCGAGCTCGCCGATCACCGCGCCGGGATCCTCTGCTTCGATGCGCTCGCGCACCGCCGGGCTCTCTGACGTCACGCGCCGGCTCACCACGAACTCGTAGATCGCCGGCAAGCCCATCCCGGAAACGACGCGCTCCACCGAGACGCGGTCGTGACGTTCCAGGAGGAAGCGCAACAGATTGATCTCGAGGTCGTCGCGCGGCGCGAAGTCGGTGTGACCGCCCTCGGTGGGGATGACGATCAGCGCGTCCGAGGTCGGCACAGCGATCGCCTCTCCGAGGCCGGTGCCCGCGCCGATGATCGCGATCGGACCCTTCGGATCGACCTCCGCCTCCTGAAGGACCACCTCCTGGTTCGCGCCCAGATGGGGCACGGCGTGGGCGATCGCCGCGAAGTCGTTGAGGAGCGTGACCGAATCGATCTGGAGCTGCTCCTCGAGGTGCCGCTCGTCGATCTGCCAGGGGAGGTTGGTGGCGGTACAGCGTCCGTCGGCGACGGGGCCCGCCACGGCGAAGGCGGCCCGGTCGACGTCCGCGTCGGTGTCGCCCAAGAAGGCGCGGGCCAGCTCCTCGAGGGAGCCGTAGTCCTTGGAGGGGACGCGCTCGCTCCGCAGCTCTTCGAGCGCGCCTCTCTGTCCTTCGTAGAGGGCGAGGAGCGTCTTCGTCCCGCCGACATCGCCAGCCAGGTACCTCACCCGGCTGAGATAACACGAATCGCAATCCCGGTCGGCACTCACCCGCTCTACAGTCGGGCCATGGCCAGCGTCACCCCCACCGCGGAAATCTCGGGAGCCCGCAGGTTTCTCGGTGTCTTTCGTTACACCGGGCGAGCCTTCGCCCTCGTCTGGGAAACCAGTCGTCCCCTGTCGATCTGGCTCGGGATCTTGAGCCTCCTCGCGGGCCTGTTGCCTGCGGGGGTGGCCTTCGTGGGCAAGCTGATCGTGGACGGTGTGGTCCGCGCCATCTCCACCACCGCCGCGACCGACCAGAAGCGCGTGCTGCTCTACGTCGCCGCCGAGCTCGCCCTGGTCGCGGGGCTCGCGCTCTGCCAGCGCGGCCTCGAGGTGAGCCAGAGCCTGCTCCGCGCGCTCCTCGGCCAGAAGGTGAACGAGCTCATCCTCGACAAGGCGCTCACGCTCTCGCTCGCGGACTTCGAGGACTCGGAGTTCTACGACCGCATGACGCGCGCCCGGCGCGAAGCGTCGAGCCGGCCCCTCTCACTGGTGCGGCGCGCCTTCGGCCTCTTGCAGAACGGCATCTCCCTCGCTGCGTACGGCGGCCTCATCTTCGCGTTCTCGCCGCTCGCCCTGCTCATCCTCGCCCTCGCCGCCGTTCCCGCCTTCATCGTCGAGACCCGCTTCAGCAACGACGCGTTTCGACTCTTCCGCTGGCGGGCTCCCGAGGCGCGCAAGCAGATGTACCTGGAGACGGTGCTCGCCCGTGAGGACCACGCCAAGGAGGTGAAGCTCTTCGAGCTCGGCCCGCTGCTCCTCGCGCGTTACCACGCGATCTTCGAGGACGTCTTCGCCGAGGACCGCGCGCTGACGCTCCGGCGCGGCATCTGGGGATTTCTGCTGGGGCTCGTCAGCACCGTCACCCTCTACGCCGCCTACGGTTGGATCGCGCTCTCCGCCATCGCGCGGGCCATCACCCTCGGCGACATGACGATGTACTTCCTGCTCTTCAAGCAGGGCCAGTCGGCGCTCGCGTCGATCCTGAGCTCCATCGGCGGGATGTACGAAGACAACCTCTACCTGTCGAACCTCTACGAGTTCCTCGAGCACGAGGGCACGGCCGAGGGCGGCAGCGCCACCGAGGGGCCGGACCCGGCCGATGGGCTTCGTCTCGAGAACGTTTCATTCGTGTATCCGGGAGCCGACCGTCCGGCCATCGACGGCATCACGCTGCACCTGCCGCCCGGCGAAAAGATCGCGCTCGTAGGCGAGAACGGGGCTGGCAAGACGACGCTCATCAAGCTGATCAGCCGCCTCTACACGCCGAGCTCCGGGCGAATTCTCCTCGATGGGCTCGACCTTCGGCAGTGGGATCCCCACGCGCTCCGGCGGCGCATCGGGGTCATCTTCCAGGACTTCGTCCGCTATCAGCTGCTCGTCGGCGAGAACATCGGCGCGGGTGACGTCGAGGACTTCGACGATCGCGAGCGCTGGCACGAGGCCGCGGAGAAGGGGATGGCGGACGCGGTGATCGAGCGGCTCCCCGAGTCCTACGACACACAGCTCGGACGCTGGTTCAAAGGTGGCGTCGAGCTCAGCGGCGGCCAGTGGCAGAAGATCGCCCTCGCGCGCGCATTCATGCGCGAGCAAGCGGACATCCTGGTGCTCGACGAGCCGACCTCGGCGATGGACGCCGAAGCCGAGGCGACGATCTTCCAACGCTTCAAGGACCTCACCAAGGAGCGGATGGCGATCCTCATCTCGCACCGCTTCTCCACGGTGCGGATGGCGGACCGGATCGCCGTCCTCGAGGAGGGGCGCGTCGAGGAGATGGGCTCTCACGAAGAGCTCATCGCCCGGGACGGCCGCTACGCGCGCCTCTTCTCGCTCCAAGCCGAGGGGTACAAGTAGCCGCGGCGTGGTAAACATCCGGCCGTGCGCATCGCCGCCATCGATCCCGGCACTCGCCGCATCGGACTCGCGATCTCGGACGAGGGCGAGTCGCTGGCGTCGCCCCTGTCGACGGTGAAGCGCACGAGCCGCGCGCAGGCGGTGGCGGATGTGGCGGCGGCGCTGCGCGAGGCCGAGGCCGAGCGGCTCATCGTGGGCCTGCCGCTACGCTCTGACGGCACCGAGGGGCCGGAGGCCAAGCGGGCGCGCGCTCTGGGCGACGCCATCGCGGCCGAAGCCAAGATGGAAGTGGAGTACGTCGACGAGCGTTTCACCACCGTCATCGCCCATCGGGCGCTCGGCGAGGCGGGGGTGCGCGGCAAGAAGAGGCGAGAGGTCGTCGATCAGGCGGCGGCGGCGGTGCTCTTGCAGGGCTACCTCGACGGGCGACAGAAGGACGCGTCGTGATCCGCACCATCACCATCCTGACCCTCGCGCTGGTGGTCGCCGCCGACGTCTTCGTCGGCTGGCTTCTGCTCGTCTACCCCACCACCGCCGGACCCGGCGCTGGACACCACGTCGAGGTGACGCTCTCGGACTTCGAGGACGCGGGCGCTCTCTACGCGTTCTTGGAGGAGGAGCAGCTGGTCCGTAGCCCGCGCGTCTTCACGCTCTTTTTGAGGCTTCACGGTGCTGGGGAGCGGATGCGTACCGGTCGGGTACAGCTCGACGATTCGATGACGCCGGAGCAGCTCGCCGCGGCAGTGGCGGTAGGCTTCGGCCGTGGCAAGAGTCGCGTCACCTTCCCCGAGGGCGTGAACCGCTACGCCATCGCCGAGCGACTCGCCCACTACGGCATCTGCTCAGCCGAGGACTTCATCGCGGCCACCGAGGACCGCGCGCTCCTCGACTCGCTGGGCATCGAAGGGCCGAGCGCCGAGGGGTACCTCTTTCCCGACACCTACCGCTTCCGCACCGATACCGAGGCAGCCGAGGTCGTGGAGCGCATGGTGGGGACCTTTCATCGCCGGGTCGATCCCCTCTTCGCGGCGAGCCACGACCGCGCCGCGGCGCTCGAGCGCGAGCTCGGCTGGGGCGAGCGCGAGGTGCTCACCCTCGCCTCCATCGTCGAAAAGGAGGCGGCGGTCGCGGACGAACGACCGCGCATCGCCGGCGTGTTCATCAATCGCATCCGCTCCGACGCCTTCCGCCCGCATCGCCTGCAGGCCGATCCGACGGTGAGCTACGGCTGCCTGGTCGATCCCGACATGAGCGAGCCCTGTCGCGCGTACGAGGGCGGCGCGCCGAGCGCGGCCATGGTTCGCGACCCGGAAAATCCCTACAACACGTATCTCATCGAGGGCCTGCCGCCCGGTCCGATCGCCAACCCTGGCGCGGACGCGGTGCGGAGCGTGCTCGAAGCCGAGGAGCACGAGTTCTTCTTCTTCGTGGCGAGCGGCCACCGGCGCCATCACTTCAGCCGCACTCTCGCCGAGCACGACGCGGCCGTGGAGCGCTTCTTGAGATGAGCGATCAACTCGGCCTCTTCAAGGGCGACGAGGGCGGCCCGCCCCCGGATCCCGCGCTCGCGCGCCTCGCCGACGCGCTGCCGTCGCACGTGCGCTTCGGGACCAGCAGCTGGACCTTCGAAGGCTGGAAGGGGCTCGTCTATCGCCGCGCTTATCCGAGCCAGAAGGCCTTCACCCGCGAATCTCTCCGCGAGTACGCCAAGTATCCGCTCTTCGGCTGTGCCGGCGTCGATCGCAGCTACTACGCGCCGGTGTCGGAGGAGGAGCTGCGGGCGTACGCGGAGCAGCTACCGGAAGGTTTCGTGCTGCTGTCGAAGGTATGGTCGCGCGTCGCCACCCGCTACTTTCCGAAGCTCGAGCGCTACGGGGAGCGGGCTGGCAAGCCCAACCCCGACTTTCTCGACGCGACGCTCTTTCTCGAGGCGCAGGCGGCCTCCGCCGTGGCCGGGCTCGGCGAGCACCTCGGGCCTTTCATCCTGGAGATCCCGCCCGACGCCGGGCCCTTCGATCGGCAGGCCTTCGAGCGCGCCCTCGACGCGTTCCTCGCAGACGTCGGGCCGGACTTCCGAATCGCCGTGGAGCTCCGGGATCGCCGGCTCCTGTCGCCGAGCTACCTCGAGATCCTCGCGCGGCGCGGCGCGACCCATCTCTTCAACTTCTGGTCGCGCATGCCCACGATTGGCGAGCAGCTCGACCGCGAGGGTGCGCTCGTCGGTCCCTTCGCGGTCGCCCGTCTGATGATCCCGCCGGGGCGCAAGTACGAGGAGATGAAGGAGGCCTATGCGCCCTTCGATCGGATCCACGAGGTTCGACAGGACATGCGTGACGATGTCACGCGGCTGATTCGCGAAGCGGGGGAGCGCGGCATCGAGACCTACGTGATCGCGAACAACAAGGCCGAGGGATTCGAGCCCGCTCACCATCCGCGGGATCGCCGAGCAGATCACGTCGCGCGAGTGACGGAGCGCCGACACTCAGATGCGCTTCCAGCGCGCGAGGGTCTCGAGCCCCTCGCGTCCGGGGTGGGTGCTTTCGACGGGCTCGACCACGGTCGGCTCCCAGCCCGGGCCGAGGGCGTTCTGGTAGAGGGAGAGCGCGACGGTATAGGGGGGGCCGTCCGGGTTGCCGATGTTGGCCGTCGGAAAGATCAGCGTCAGGAGCTCGCCGTCGCCGGCGAGGAGAGAGTCGACTTTGGCGCCCCAGTCGGTGCGGCGCTCGGGCGCGATGGCGCAGAAGAAGGTGTAGTCCCAGAAGAGCTTCGCCGGCTCCCCCGGATCGAAGGCGAAGAAGTCGCCCACGTGGATGCGCGCCTGCTCGGCTGGGATGCCCCGCTCCTCGCGGAGCGCCTCGAAGCGCTTCGCGGCGACTGGCGCGATGTCGATGCCGATCACGGGGCGCTGCTCCGAGGCGAGGGTGAAGACGTCGTAGCCGCTCCCGCAGCCCGGGACCACGGCCAGGCCCGAAGGGAGGGTGTCCTCGCGGACCAGACGCTCGAGGATGGGCGGCGATTGGCCGGCGTCCCAGCCGGTTCTTCCTTCGCGCCACGCGTCTTGCCACGTCATGCGACCGATCCTGGTGCCGGGGCTCTCGCCCGTCAACGCGCGCGGTGGTTGCGCCTGGCGACCCACCGCGTATCTTCTCGCGCGATGGCGGAGAACAAAGCGACCAACGTCACCTGGCACGGCGGCCACGTCGGGCGGAAGGACCGCGAGGCCATCCTTCGCCAGCGCGGAGCGACGCTCTGGTTCACCGGTCTGAGCGGTGCGGGCAAGAGCACGGTCGCCCGGCGTGTCGAAGAGCTCCTGGTCCAGAAGGGCCGCGCTGTCTACGTCCTCGACGGAGACAACGTTCGTCACGGGCTCAACGCCGATCTGGGCTTCGGCCCCGAGGAGCGCAAAGAGAACATTCGCCGCATCGGCGAGGTGGCCAAGCTCTTCACCGACGCGGGCATCCTCACCCTCGCCGCCTTCATCTCGCCCTACCGCGCGGATCGCGCGCGCGTGCGGGGGCTGCTCGCGGGCGGAGACTTCGTCGAGGTCCACGTCACCGCGCCCCTCGAGGTCTGCGAAGCGCGCGACCCCAAAGGTCTCTACGTGCGTGCGCGTGCCGGAGAGATCGCCGACTTCACCGGCATCAGCGCGCCCTACGAGGCGCCCGAAGCGCCCGAGCTGCGGGTCGACACCCACCTCGCGTCGGTGGACGAATGCGCCCAGGCGGTGGTCGACTGGCTCGAGGCTCAGGGCTATTTGAGGGCGCCCGTCGCCTGAGCGGTGCACCAATTTGGTGCACCAAAAGGGTGCGACTCCCAGGTTCGAGCGCGGATTTTCCCATGAAATCGTGGGTGGCGCCGGCGGCACGCTCTTCGCTCAGTCCCCGCCTCGGAGGACACGACATGAGCATGAAGATTCGATTCTGGGGCGTTCGCGGGAGCATTGCATCGCCGGGCAAGGAGACCGCTGGCGTCGGCGGCAACACCAGCTGCGTCGAGATCGTCGCCGGTGACACGCGGCTGATCTGCGACGCCGGCACCGGCATGCGGCGCCTCGGCGAGCGCCTGGTGCAGGAGGGGCCGAGCGAGATGACCCTCCTGCTCTCGCACCTGCACTGGGATCACATCCAGGGGCTGCCCTTCTTCCTGCCCGCCTACGTGCCCGGCAATCGCATCGCGGTGATCGGCCGACCGACGGCGGAGATGTCGCTGCGCGAGGCGCTCGAAGATCAGATGAAGGCGCCGCACTTTCCGGTGCGCTTCGGGGACCTCGGCGCGGAGGTGGGCTTTCATCACGTCTCGCCCGGCCAGGCGACGCACGTCGGCCGGTCGGTGGTGCGGGCTGCGCAGGGCAACCACCCGGGCGGCGTCACCGCCTACCGCATCGAGTACGGCGGCCGGTCGGTGGTCTATGCGACCGACACCGAGCACTACAGCTGCGTCGACCCCTCGCTCCTCGCGCTCGCCCGCGGCGCTGACGTACTGATCTACGATGCGCAGTACACCCCCGAGGAGTACGCGGGCCTCGTCGGCCGCTCGAAGGTGGGTTGGGGGCACTCGACCTGGGAAGCGGCGGCGACCCTGGCCGAAGAGGCGGGCGTCGGCGAGCTGGTGCTCTTCCACCACGATCCGCAGCGCACCGACGAGGGCGTCGCCGAAGTGGAGCGCCTGACCCGCGCGCGATTCGCCTCGACGGTGGCCGCCCGGGAGGGGATGACCCTGAGCCTCAGCGCGGACGAAACCGAGCAGCCCTGTGCGGCTTGAGTCGGTGATCCCGACGGAGAGGGTCGAGCGCGACACCCTCGTCGATCCTCTCTATGCTGTGCGCGGGCCGCTCCCGATGACTCGCCTCAGCCTCCTCATGGACCTCGCGAGCCTCCTCAGCCGCGAGGTCGATCTGGACTCTCTGCTCGAGGCGGCGTGCGAGCGCATGGCGGATGCGCTCCGCGCCGACCGCGCGGCCATCTGGCTGGTGGACGCGGAGAAGGGCGATCTGTCGACGCGGGTGGCGGTGCTCCCCGAGGTGCCGTCGCTGCGCCTGCCTCTCGGTCAGGGCATCGCGGGTTGGGTGGCGCAGAAGGGCGAGTCGGTGCGGATCGAGGACGCGAGCGCCGACCCGCGCTTCGATCGATCGGCCGACGAGCAGACCGGGTACGTGACGCGGTCGATCCTGGCGGTTCCCATCCGCGAGGACGGCAAGGGCCCGGTGCGCGGGGTGGTGCAGGTGCTCAATCGTGAGGACGGCGCCTTCGACGCAGAGGACGAGCGCTATCTCGCCACCCTCGCCATCCAGCTCGGCCGTGCGCTCGCGATGACCACGCTCCGCGCCGATGACGAATCGGGGCCGGGGGTCGTGATGCGCGGGCCCTTCAACCGCATCGTTGGGCGAAGCGACGCGATGGACGCCGTCTACGAGCGCGTGGGCCTCGCGGCGCGCGCCGATGCGGCGGTTCTGCTCCGCGGGGAGACCGGCACCGGGAAGAGCCTGCTGGCGCGCGCCATCCACGTGAACTCGGCGCGGCAGGCCGGGCCCTTCGTGACGGTGGACTGCACGACGCTGCCGCGGCAGCTGGTGGAGAGCGAGCTCTTCGGCCACGAGCGCGGCGCTTTCACCGGCGCCGACAGGCGCGTGAAGGGAAGGGTGGAGCTCGCCGAGGGGGGCACGCTCTTCCTCGACGAGATCGGCGACCTGCCCCTCGAGATGCAGGGCAAGCTCCTGCGCTTCCTGCAGGAGCGCGAGTTCAACCGCGTGGGCGGGCGCGAGACGCTCTCCGCCGACGTGCGCATCGTCTGTGCGACGCACCGCGACCTCGAAGCCGAAGTGAAGGCGGGACGCTTTCGCGAAGATCTCTTCTATCGGATCAAGGTGGTGGAGATCGACGTGCCGCCGCTCCGCGACCGAGGTCCGGACGAGATCGAGACGTTGGCGCGCCACTTCGCGGACCTCTACGCGCGCCGCTACGGCCGCCCGCGCCCGCACTTCAGCGACGAAGCGCTCGCGACTTTGCGCGGCCACGACTGGCCGGGCAACGTGCGCGAGCTCGAGCACTGGGTGGAGAGCGCGGTCGTGCTGTCGAAGGACGACGTGCTCCGCGGCGATCACGTGGCGCAGGCTCCGCCCGGCTCGCCGACCGGTCCGGTGGGCGGCGGGCTGGTGGTGCCGAAGGGCCTGACCCTCGAGGAGGTCGAGCGCCGCTACATCGTCGCCACCGTCGAAGAGTGCGGCGGCAACCGCACGGAAGCGGCGCGGCGGTTGGGGATCGGCCGCAATACGATCACGCGGAAGCTGTCGGAGTGAGGGGGGGGCGGTCAGGGCGATGCGGGGTGGTGGGCGCGCGCGGCTCGCGTCGCGAGCGCGGTTGGTTGTGCGGGCTCTTGGCGAGGCGGTGGTGGGCGATAAGCGCGCTTCGCTGCGCGCACGCGCTTGCGGGGTCGCAGAACGTGGGGCCATGGGGACGGTCTACACTTTTCAACTTTCGTCACGCACGGCCTGATGGCGACGGCCTGATGGGGACGGTCTACACTTTTCAACTTTCGTCACGCACGGCCTGATGGGGACGGTCTACACTTTTCAACTTTCGTCACGCACGGCCGGGTTCCGCAGGGGCGCGGCCCAGCCGAAAGTTGAAAAGTGTAGACCGTCCCCGTTAGCTCTCAGAGCGGCAGGTTCGGAAAGTTGAAAAGTGTAGACCGTCCCCGTTAGCTCTCAGAGCGGCAGGTTCGGCAACCTGAGCTGGACTTCGAGGGCGCCGTCGACGGCTTCGAGCGTTCCTGGTTCGAGGGCGTCCATCATCATGGCCAGCGGGCCGGATTGGCCCTGGTTGCGCACGGCGGGGATGGTGCGGAGGTCGATGCGGAACAGATCGCGATCGCGGTCGACGATGGCGCCGCCGAGATCGTCTTCGTCGCGGAGGAAGAGGGCCCAGAGGACGCGCGCGACTTCGCCCGCGACGGCGCCGACGACGTCGGAGGCGTGGCGCTGGGTGGCGGCTTCGGGGGGCACGACGCGGAAGCGGAGCTCTTTGGCGCCGCGCGGAGCGAAGGTGGCGCCTGCCGGCACCAGGCCGAGGGCGACGTGATCGCCGCTCTCGAAGGTGGCGTCGATGCGGACCACCCCGCGGCGCGTCGCCACGCTCGCTCCGTCGACGCCGTCGAGGCGGGCTACCGCCGAGGAGAGCATTCGATCATCGATCACCGTGCGCCGCCGCGCTGCATCCCGCGCGAAGCGACGGATGGCAGCGACGGGACCGAGCTTCGTCACGCGGGCGCCGGCGCGGTCGGCGGCGCGCTTCACCAGGCTCTTCAGATAGTCGGAGCGGTCGCCCATGGGCTCATGCCGCCGCCGTCTCGCGCGCTCGCGCGCGGGCGGCGCGAATGGCCTCGAGGTCGTGCGGCGACAGTACCTCGCCGGCGATGCGGCATCCGAGCCGGGTGCGAACGTAACGCGCGGAGAGCTCCGCCACGCCGCCGAGCGCTTCGAGGACCTCGGTGGGGCGCGCCGTGCCCGCCGGGCCGCTGGCGATCGTCATCCGCACCGGCAAGAGCTCGCCGACGATGCCCGCGCTCTTCAGCGCCTCGGCTTCGTCGCCGACGGACACGCCCAACAGGAAATGGCCAACGTCGACCTTCTTGCCGATGCCCTTGACGGTGCGGCGCACCACCAGCTCGCCATCGCGTCGCGACGCGAAGAGGGCACGAAGGCCCGCCTCGTCGCTCACGCCCAGCGTCGCGAGCGCGTCCCGCGATAGGCCGGCGACGTATTCGATTTCATCCACCAGCTTCGAGAGCGATGGGTCGTTGTCACCGAGCACCGTCGCGCGCTCGAAGGTGAGCCCTTCGAGGCTGGCTTCGCCGAGGCGCGCGATCAAGTCCTCCGGGTCCAGCTCCCCGTCGATTCCGTCTCCGCGGAGCTTGAGGTCCATCAGCTCTGCGAGGCTCGCCACGCCGAGGCGCAGAGAGGGCCCGAAGGTCATCAGCGGCTTGGGGCTGTAGCCCTGCGAGTAGTAGAGCGGCAGCCGCGCGCGGCGGAAGAGGCGCGGCATCAGGCGCACCATGTCGAGGTGTGAGCTGAAGGCGAGACGCCCCAGGCGCGTGTACGAAAGGCGCACCCGAACGAAGGGGCCCTGGTCGGGGGAGACGGCCTTCTGGCGCTCTTTGGGTGAGATCGGCGCGCTCGGCGGTCGCGCTTCGGGCTTGTCGATGGCGCCGAGGCCCGTGAGCTTGACCAGTCGCTCCTCGCGCATCGCGTCCATGTCGCACGCGATGCCGCAGTCGTAGCAGACGAGCTTCTTCTGATCGGCCTCGGCCTCTTCGACGTTCGTGTGGTGCACGAACATCCCCGCCACCTTGCCGCAGGGCGGGCTCAGTCGGTTCCGCATGGCCTTGCGGTATTCGCGCGCGAGGAAGCCCTCCTCGAGACCGAGATCGAAGTGGTCCCAGGGGAGGCGCGCCGTCACCGGAATGGTGCCCAGGAAGATCGACGTGTCGATGCCGTGCTCGTCGAAGGCCTCTTCCCAGGCTTCGAGGCGCAGCTCTTCCTCCCAGGAGTCGAAGCGCGCACCGCGTCGCCACGCCCCCTCGATCACGTCCGCGAGGGTGCGGTCTCCGCGCGCGAGGACCCCCTCGAGCCAGCTGCCCTTCGAGTCGTGCATGCGCAGCTTCACGCCCGAGCGCCGCTGCTCGTCGCGGAGCCAGCCCTGCTTCTCGCGGACCGTCTCGTACGCGTCCATGGCGCACCACTGGAAAGGCGTGTGTGGCTTCGGGACGTGCGTCGACACCGAGACCGTGACCCGCGGATGGTGTCGCCCCTGCAGCCCGCGGCCGACGTCGAGGGCGCGCTGTCCGGTCTGGACGATGCCGCGGACGTCCTCTTCCTCTTCGGTCGGCAGACCGATCATGAAGTAGAGCTTCATCTTCGACCAACCACGGGAGAAGACGTTCTCGGCGGTCTGCATCAGCTGCGCTTCGGTGACGTTCTTGTTCACCACGTCGCGCATGCGCTGGGTGCCGGCCTCGGGCGCGAAGGTCAGCCCACCGGCGCGACCCTTCTTCATCTCGTCGAGGATGTCGCCCGACAGGCCGTAGGCGCGGAGGCTGCTGACGCCGAGGCTCACGCGCTTCCCGTCGAGGCGCTCCACGACCTCCCGCACCAGCGGGGTGATCGCGCTGTAGTCCGCGGTCGACAGCGAGGTCAGCGAAGCCTCGTCGTAGCCGTGGTCGCGCACCGCGCTCTCGATCACGTCGAGGATCTGCGCCGGCGCTCGCTCGCGTACAGGCCGGTAGATCATCCCCGCCTGACAGAAGCGGCACCCTTCGGTGCAGCCGCGCGCGATCTCCACCGAGACCCGATCGAAGACGGTCTCGGTCACGGCGACCGGGCCCTCCGTGGGGAACGGGTGGTCGTCCAGGCTCTCGATGAAGGTGCGCTCCACGGGGTAGGGCGCCTCTTCGGCGCGTGGGCCGGTCACGACGACGAAGCCCGTCTCCGGATCGCGCGCGACGTCGTAGAGCGACGGGACGTAGACGCCCTCGAGCTGCGCGATCGCCCGCAGGCGCTCGGCGCGCGGCACACCGGCCCGCGTCATCTGACTCCAGGCGAGCACCAGCTCTGGGGTGCGCTCCTCACCGTCGCCGATGACCAGGCAGTCGAGGAAAGGGGCGATGGGCTCGGGGTGGGTGGCGACCGGGCCGCCGGCGACGATCAGCGGATCATCCTCGCCGCGGTCGGCCGTGCGAAGCGGGATGCCGCCGAGGTCGAGCATCGTCAGCACGTTCGAGTACGTGAGCTCGAACTGGAGCGAGAAGCCGACGACGTCGAAGTCAGAGAGGGGCCGCCAGCTCTCGAGCGAGCGCAGCCGCTCGTCCTCGCGGCGGAGCACGGCCTCCATGTCCCGCGCCGGGGCGTAGGCGCGCTCCGCCAGCAGGCGCTCGTGCCCGTTGAGCACGCCGTAGAGGATCTTGAAACCGAGGTGGCTCATCCCGACCTCGTAGAGATCGGGGAAGGCGAGGCACATGCGCCCCGCCGCTGCGTCCCAGTCCTTCTGGATCTCGCCGCTCTCCCCGCCCAGATACTGGGCCGGCCTCCTCACCTCGTGGATGAAGCGCGCGTACGGATGCTCGTGGACCGGGGCGGACATGGAGGCCTCGTTCTGAGTCGCGCCCCCCGCTCTGTCAACTCAGCGCAACAACGAAGAAAACCGGACTCGAAAGAGCCCGGTTCTCCAAGACCCCCCAACGGGAAGGCGGCGGTCAGGTGCGGCGGCTGACAAGCGCCCCCCAACAGGAAGGCGGCGGTCAGGTGCGGCGGCTAACAAGCGCCCCCCAACGGGAAGGCGGCGGTCAGGTGCGGCGGCTAACAAGCGCCCCCCAACGGGAAGGCGGCGGTCAGGTGCGGCAGCTAACAAGCGCCCCCCAACGGGAAGGCGGCGGTCAGGTGCGTGCCTGGGCGAGCGCCCCCGCAGGCCCCGACTGAGGAATGCCAAAGGCATTTCGCAGGGAGGCGTCGAGGAGGAAAGCCGCCCAGATGCCGTGCCTGGGCGCCGCCTTCAGCGGAAGTAGTAGAGCGCGGTCAGGCTGCCGATGAAGATATCCCAGGGCTCGTCGAAGTTGTAACGGGTGCCGAGGTCGAGGGAGCTCTCGCTGTTGATGGTCGAGCCACGCGGGTCACCGAAGGTGTGCTCCGAGTTGCGCGAGGAGAACTTCAGGCTGAGCCCGACGCCGGCCTGAAGGGCGAGCTCGGGAATGCCGATGAAGCCGAAGTGGATTTCGCACGCGGCGCGGGCGCCGACGTCGAGGGCGAAGCCGCTGAGCTCGATGTCATCGTTGGGCGTGGCGCCGAAGAGGGTGCCGGTGCCGTAACCGAGGTTCAGCTCGGGGATGATGTTGAACTTGTAGTGCTTCGCGTGGAAGATCGCGATGGGCAGACCGCCGTGCACGGAGAGGGCGAAAGCCTGGCTGGTGTTGCCGCTGACGAGCACGTCGGGCGAATCGAGGGTCGCGCTGTTCTGCGTGAAGCCGAAGCCGATGCCGACATCGAGACCGATCATCTCTGAGAGCCAGTATCGAACGCCGATGGTCGGCGCCGAGACCGCGACCGGCTCAGCGAGGCCGGCGAAGGTCGCACCCACCGGGACGCTCGCGAGACCGAGGAAGCCCACACCGAGGTGGCCCACGGCGACGTCCATGTGGTCGTCTCCGGTGGCGCCCTCGTCGCCTTCGACGGGCTCTTCGCCCCCGCCCCAGGCCGGCGGCTGCTCGTTGCCTTGCGGCTGCTGCTGATACGTCTGCTGCTGCTGCTGCGTCTGCTGGTTCTGCTGCGTCTGCCAGGTGTTGGTCTGGGTCTGCTGCGTCTGCTGCTGGTTCGGATCGGTCTGCTGCGTCTGCTGCTGCTGATTCTGATCCGTCTGCTGCTGCTGGTTGTTCTGATCCGTGCCCCAATCACCGCCCTCGGGGTCGCCCCAGTTCTGGGCGCTGGCCGGCGCGCCGATCGCGAGCACCGCCAGGGCGGTCAAAATGGCGGTCGTCGTCTTCGCGTTCATCTCGAAAGCCTCCAGAAAAAATATCTTGGGGGACCCATATTCGGGTCCTCGTTCAGGGCGTACTACGGTGGGACAACCCATTCCTCCCCTGCCGATTCGCGCGCCGCTGTAGCACAGACCCACCCGATTAACTTGGGAAATACCGCTACCTGCGCCGGACCCTTTGAGAGGTCTCACAAGCGAGCGGAGCGGGGGTCCGGAGAAGGGGAGGGTCGCCGCAGCGACCCCTCCGGACGGCGCTGGCTCAAAAGAGGCTATTCTCCCGCGCGTGCCCCAGCTGAGCGCGGTGGAGGAAGCGGTCGCCGAGGCGGGGGCCCGGCGCGACCAGCGCTTGCGAAGCGAGGGCGAGGGCTGGCGCGTTCGTGGGGTCGTCCACACCCCCACCGAGGTCGCGCGCTACCTCGTGCTCCAGGTCGACCAGGTGCTGAAGCGTCGCTTCGGCCTCAGGGGGGGCCTCGCCGATCGCCGGGTGGCGATCCTCGATCCCGCGTGTGGACCGGGGGCCTTTCTGGCGGCGGCGCTCGGGCTCGCCTCGGAGCGCAGCGGCGCGCCCGGCCGCTTCGTCGGGATCGATCTCGACGAGGAGGTCGTAGGGGAGGCGGGACGCCTTCTGTCGGAGCCGGCGGCGCGGGCCGGCTTTCCCCTCGAGCTCCGCACCACCGACACCCTCGCCGATCTGACGCCCTTCGGCGCCGAGCTCGCCCCCGACGCCATCACCGTCATCCTCGGCAACCCACCCTGGGCGTCGAAGAGCGCCAACAAGGACGCGGCCACGGCGGACCTCCTCGAGGACTTCCGTCGTGACGCGGAGGGCAGGCGCCTCGCCGAGCGAAAGATCGGCGTGCTCTCGGACGACTACGTGCGCTTCTTCCGCTGGGCGACCGAGGTGGTGCGCCTGTCACCGGGGGGAGGCGTGCTGGGTCTCGCGACCAATGGCTCCTTCCTGGATGGTCCCGTTCATGCGGGCATGCGTGGGGCGCTGGTGCGATGGCTCGACGGAGTCGACGTGGTGGACGTCGGCGGCAGCGCGCTGCTGTCGAGCGACGGAGAGAAGGACGAGAACGTCTTCGGCGTGCGTCCATCGGTGGCGCTCACGGTGGCCTTTCGCATGCCGGCGCTCCCGAACGTTCGACGCGCCAGGGTGCGACACGCCGCGCTGCGCGGCGGACGCGACGACAAGCTGAAGAAGCTCGGCGTCGGCCGACTCGGGCTCGAGCGGGTGAAGGCGTCGGCGCCTTCCTTTCTCTTCGTCCCGGCGCCGCGCGACGCCCTCTACGAGAGCTGGCCCTCCATGGACCAGATCTTCCGATTCCACGCCGAGGGCGTGCAGACCAACCGCGACGACGCGGTGATCGACGCGGATGCCGCGCGCCTCCGCGCTCGCGTCGAGGCGTTTTTGAGGGGCGCGAAGGACGACGCGCTCGCCAAGGCCTGGGTGAAGAGTGGGCACTACGACCCCGAGACCGCGCGAAAGCGTCTGTCGGACGCCATGGCCGTCGATGCGGCGGCGGTCGTGCAGCCGATCGCCTATCGCCCCTTCGACGACCGTTACTTCGTGCCCGTCGCCCCCTTCTGTCATCGGCCGCGGCCACGACTCGCCCGCGCGATCGCGCACGGCGGGCCCATCGTGGTGACGGTGCGCAAGGACCGCGGCAAGCGTCCCTGGGCGCACTTCGGCGCGGTCTCGGCCATCCCCGACAACTGCTACCTGTCGAGCCGTTCCTCGTGTCGCACCCGGGCCTTCGTCGCCCACGATCCCGACGGAGGAGACAACCTCGATCCCGAAGGCGCCGCGATGCTGATGGCGGGATGCGGCGAGCGCGCGAGCGCTGGGGATGTTCTGCACTACGCCCTCGCCGTGCTCGCCTCCGCCGACTACCGCCAGCGTTACGATCGTTTTCTGCGGCTTTCCTATCCCCGCATCCCACCCCCCGCCGACGCCGAGTCCTTTGCGCGTGCGGTGGCCGTGGGTCGTGCGCTGGCGTCAGCCTTTGGTGCCGGGGTGGGTGCGAGTGATCCGGTGTCGGTGGGACATCACGAAGTCGAGTCCGAAGCGCTCGCGCGCGCGGTGGACGACGCGACGGCGATCGTACGCTCGATCCTCGACGGCGATTGACCCTCGCTGGACCGTTTGCGACGCTCATGAGTTGATGGCGAAGTCGCGTCCGACACGCCTTTCGGCGAAATTGCGACGAGCGCCCACGCGCTACGAGCCGGTGCGCCGTCTCGCGTCGGGGGGCATGGCCGAGGTGTGGAAAGCGCGCGCCATCCTCGAGACGGGCGAGAGCTACTACGTCGCGGTCAAGCGAGTGCTGCCGCATCTCGCGAAGCAGGATCTCTATCGATCGATGTTCGAAGACGAGGCGCGGCTCGGGCGGCTTCTGAGGCACCCCAACGTGGTTCGTGTCTACGACGCGCGCGAGGTCGGTGGCACGTTCCTGATGGTGATGGAGCTGGTCGACGGGACGTCGCTCAAGTCGCTCCTCGATCGGGCGCACCAGCGGGGCGCGTGCATGCCGGTGGCGGCGGCGCTTCACGTGATGCGTCAGCTCGCCGCGGGCCTCGATTACGCGCATTGCGCGGCGGATCGGGAAGGCAATCACCTGGGGATCATTCATCGCGACGTATCGCCTCATAACGTGCTCCTCAGCCGTAGCGGCGCGGTCAAGCTCGCTGACTTCGGGCTCGCCAACGCGAGCGTGCATCAGACGATGCGAACCGACGCGTTGGTCGGCGGCAAGCTCGGCTACCTCGCTCCCGAGACCGTGCTTCAGAAGCCGAGCGACCACCGCGTCGACATCTTCGCCGCGGGCATCGTGATGTGGGAGATGCTCGCTGGGCGGCGGCTCTTCCAAGAAGAGGTCGACGCAGTCACCGTGCGCAACGTCGTCCGCAAGAACGTCGAGCCGGTGTCGAAGTACAACTCGTCGGTCACCAACGACGTGGACGCGCTCGTGGCACGGGTGCTCGACCGGAATCCAGAACGCCGCATCCCCAGCGCGGCGGCGTTGGTCGAAGAGGTGGACGCGGTGCTGGCGTCACTCGATCCGCGCGTGGGCGCTCGAGACGTCTCGCTCCTGGTCGGGCTGCACCTGGCCGGCGGGCGCGCCGAGCCGGCGCCACGCAGCGGCCTCGACGCGCTGGTGAGCGAGCTCGACGCGTTCGTGAGCGTCGCAGGTGGCATCGAGTACGACATCGGCGCCCAACCACTCGACCCGTCGCACTTCGGGATCGGGCTCGATCGGGCTGAAAGTGGCGTACGTCCCATGCCGAACGACGACGAAGAGCCGGACGACTGGTACGACCCCTGACGAGATCGTCGCTCAAGTACGTTGGTGGGCGTGACGTCGGTCGATGTGGGTGGATCTACGTGGGCGAGCACAGATCCCATGGCCGTGTCGGCGCAGGCCATTGAAACTTCGATGCATTGTGGCTGCACAGCAGTGGCAAGTGCACGGCGCCTCACTGTATACTTCCAATGGTCAGAATGGCCCCTCGTCGTCCAGATTCTCCGGACGTGGACGAACCCACGACATCGCCGCTTCGGCCGGATCGAGAACCCAGATCCGGAGTGCAGCCCAGTGTTTCGGACGGGATCGATTTCGACGACGAAACGATGATCGAAGCGAACGTTGCGCCCGCCCCTGGGGAGAACGCGCATCCACTCGCGCCCGACTATCCGGCCATCGACACCTACGGCAAGTACGAGATCCTCGGCCGCCTCGCGGTGGGCGGCATGGCGGAGGTCTTCCTCGCGCGCGAGATGGCGAGCCACGGCGCCGGCCGGCACGTCGCGGTCAAGCGCATCCTTCCGCAGATCGCGGATGACGACACCTTCGTCGAGATGTTCCTGGACGAGGCGCGCCTGGCCATGCGTCTCAACCATCCGAACATCTGCCACATCTACGACATCGGGGAGCTGGAAGACACTTATTTCATCGCGATGGAGTGGGTGAACGGCGTGCCCTTCGGCAAGCTGATCGCGCGGGCGCGCGACAAGGGCGGCTTGCCCATCACCATCGCGGTCAAGATCATGGCGCACGTCGCCGATGCTTTGAACTACGCGCACCAGGCGCGCGACGGCGTCGGGCGCCCGCTCAACATCGTGCACCGCGACGTGAGCCCCCAGAACGTCATGGTGCGCTTCGACGGCGTGGTGAAGCTGCTCGACTTCGGTATCGCCAAGGCGGCCACGCAGACGAGTCAGACCGAAGCCGGCATCGTCAAAGGGAAGTTCTCGTACATGTCGCCGGAGCAGTGTCTCGGCAAGCCGCTCGACGCGCGCTCGGACATCTTCGCCATCGGCGCTTGCCTCTACGAGGCGCTGACCGGCAAGCCCGCCTTCCGGCGAGCGAGCGATCTCGACACCATGCGCGCCATCGTCCACGAGCCGGTGCCCTCGGCTCGTCTCGTGCGCGGCGACGTACCGCCCCGCCTCGATGCCATCCTCCGCAAGGCCCTGGCCAAGGATCCGGGACAGCGTTTCCAGACCGCCGGCGAGATGTACGTGGCGCTCGAGCGCTTCCTCGCGGAACAGGGCGAGTTCGTCCACGCGATGCACATCGCGAACGCCATCGAGACGATGATCCCGGACGCGGCTTCGCGCGGACCTTTCGGACCGGGCAGCAGTCCCTCTCAAAAGGCGCTTCAGCTCGAGTCCGGGTCTCGCCCCGCGGGCGGCCGCACCAAGTCCGACAAGAACAAGCAGCCCGAGGAGAGCTCCGATCCCGATCTCGACACCATCGACAACCTGATTTCACCGGTCGGCTTCGACATCGACGTCGGCGAGCCGATGCAGGAGGACGAGGAGCTGCCCACGGAGACGTGGAGCGGCGAGCGAATCCCATCGGTGGTGAAGCGGCTGCAAGGGGGCGCGGCGGACGACACCACCACCAACGTCCACAACCCCGACCCATCCGCGGGCGTTCCGGAGATCTTCACGGCACCGACGGCCGCGCTCGACCCCGCGACTGGCGCGCCGCTGCAGCCCAGAGACCCGGCGGGGCCACCGCCCGCGGCGGTGGCTGATCCCTTCTCACAGCCGGCGAGCTTCATTCCGGAAGCTCCACCGCAGCGCGGCCCCTCGACCCTCTTGCGTGTGGCCGTGGTGCTCCTCGCGCTCTTCGCGGCGGCGCTCGTCACGGTGGCGGTGGTCTGGGTGACCACTGGCGGCGATGACGAAGAAGAGGTGTCGGGCGACGGGACGAGCGTGAGCGAGTCCGGGGAGCAGCCCGAAGGCAACCCGGAGGGCGCTGCCGAGGGAGCCACCGCCGAAGGCGACGAGGAGACCGCCGCCCAGGGTGACGAAGGCACCGCCGGGTCGAACGAGGTCGCGGCCGGCACAGGGAACGAGGAGCCACAGACTCCGGCGCCCACCACGGCGGCGGTGACGGTCACCACCGAGCCACCGGGCGCCGCGATTCGCATGGGCGATCGCGAGGGCGAGTCTCCCGTCACCTGGGAAGAGGTCGAGGCAGGCACGTATTCGGTCGTGGCGACCATGAACGGCCGGATCACCGCCCAGCAACAGGTCGTGGTCGAAGCGGGCAGCCCCGCCGAGGTGACCCTCACCTTGGAGGAGGATCGCCCCGCCGAGCAGCCCCAAACCCCCTCCCAGCCGCCCCCACAGATGCAGCGGAGGGCTCCGCCCCCGCAGGGAACGCTCGTTCTCGACACCCAGCCCAGCGGAACCCGGGTCTTCTTCGGCAGAACGGCCCTCGGACGCACACCATTGCGCGCGAGGCTTCCGGTCGGTACCGTGCGGCTCAGGTTGGTGACTCCGGACGGTACAGATCACATCCGATCGGTTCGAGTTCGCCCCAGTGGCGAATCGCGCGCATTCCTCCCGCTCACACGCTGACACTGGTCTCTCGGCCCCCTCGATGCGTCTCCGAAGCTCTTTCTTCCTCGCAGTCCTCGCGCTGGCGGCGGCGCTCTTCGCGCTCTGTCCGAGCGTGGGTGAAGCGCAGGGCTTCGCGCTGAACCGCTACTACATGCCGCCCTCGTCGACCGACGGCTTCGGGCTCTTCCTGCCGGCCCCGCCGGCGCACCTCACACTCGATGCGCGCCTCGCCGTCGACTACGCCTATGGCCCCCTCGCGGTGAGCACCACCACCGCCGACGGGCGCGACCGCGACGGCTACCTGGTCGAGAACAGCTTCACCACCCACTTCGCGCTCTCGCTCGGATTGGCCGACTTCCTGGGGGCCTTCGTCAGCCTGCCCGTGACCTGGGTGCAGTCCGGCACCGACCTCAGCACCGAGCTTCCCGGCCTGGTGCCGGTCCAGGGGCCTGCTGCTGGCGACTTCACCCTCGGTCTTCGCGCCAAGCTCGTCGGCGAGCGGCAGCGACCGACCGACGGTATCGACGTGGGCCTCGGCCTGGCCGCGGCGCTCCTTCTGCCGAGTGGGGTCCAGTCGTCGCTCACGGGAGACGGCGGCGTGGGCGTTCGCGCGATCGCCACCCTCGCGCTCGCCAGCGCGATCATCACGCCGATCGTCAACCTCGGTTTCGCCTACCGGCCAGAGTCGGAGTACATCCCGCAGGGCCTCACCAGTCCGATCCTCGCGCGCCCCGGCTCGGAGCTCCTCTTCGGGGTCGGCGCCCACCTCTACCTCGATCCGGTGCGCGTCGAAGCCGAGCTTCGCGGTGCCACCACCGTCACCTCTGGCCAGGCGTTCTCCGGTGACGCCGTGCCCATCGAGGTGCTCCTCGGCGCGCACTTCGCGCTGGGCTCCGGTTTCACGGCAGGGCTGGCGCTCGATGCGGGCGTGACTCAGGGCGTCGGGGTTCCTGCCATTCGGATCCTCGGCACCCTCGGCTACGCCATTCCGCTGGCCTCCGAGGGGAGCGGCGAGGGCGACGAAGAGCTGGGCGACGACGAGGTTGGCGACGGCTCCGAGGAGACGAGCGGCGAAGACCGGGACGGCGACGGCATCCCCGACAGCCGCGACCGTTGCCCCGATCAGGCCGAGGACCAGGATGGTCACGCCGACGACGACGGCTGCCCCGAAGAGGATGCAGACGGCGACGGCAACCCCGACAACGACGACTTCTGTCCGGATCAGCCGGAGACGGTGAACGACTATCTCGACGACGACGGCTGCCCGGACGGAGCGACCATCGACGGTTCACAGATCGTCACGACGGAGCCCATCCTCTTCGCCCACCGACGCGCGCAGCTCGAGGAGGGCGTGCAGGCCTCCCTGGCGCTCATCGCCGAGCTCCTCAACGACAACGCGGAGATCGCGCTGGTACAGGTCGAAGGGCACGCGGCCGCCAACGAGGGCAACACCAACCGCGCCTTGCGTCTCTCCGAGGCGCGCGCCGAAGCGGTGATGGAGTTCCTGATCCACAACGGCGTCGACGCAGGGCGCCTCACCTTCGTGGGCATGGGCTCCGACGTGCCCGTGAGCGAAGGCTCCCCCGACGAAAATCGGCGCGTGACCTTCAGGATTCTGCAGCGACGCTGAGCCCTTCGGGGCTCACGAGGAAGAGCGCGTCGCTGATGCGGTGAGGGGCGCGCGCCGCGTCGTCCGCGGTCTTGTGCCGGAGCGCCTGAACCAGCGCCTCGGGTGATGTGGGGCCGGCGAGGAGCGTGTCGCGATGCGGCACCGAGGCGAGGAAGGGCGAGCCGAGCTCGGCGGACAGGACATCGTGGAGGCCGGGGAGCAACAGGCGTGCGGCGTCGAGGCCGTCGCCGGTGCGCGCTACCACCAACGGGCCCGCCTCGGTCTCGATCCGCGCGAAGCGCGCGGTGGTCGAGCGCGCGGCGAGGTTGGCGACGGCGACCGTCAGACAGTCGTCGAAGGATTGCGCCCAGTCCTCGAGCTCGTCTTCGCGGACGAAGCGCGAGCGGCCTTCGTAGCCGAGGATCAACGCGACGCGCACGTCCTGCCAGACCGGGCGTGTGGCGAGGGTGCCGCGGCGCGGGGAGTCGTCGGGGAGCGAGGCTTCGAAGCTCGGCGGCAACAGGCGCGGCAAGAGGCGCGTGCGCGCGTCTCCCCAGGCGACCGTGCGTCTGTCTTCGCCGAGGAAGCTCAGGAGCTTGTCCACCGAGCGCGCCACGTCCGCGCTCGTCCCATCCCGGGTGGCGTCGACCACACGCGAGAGATTCGAGCTCGGTCTCGTCCGAGAGCTTCACGTAGCGCTCGAAGTGCTCGCGGACGGCGAGGGGAGGGCGGCGCCGCTCGAGCGCGTCGGCCAGGCTGACCATCACCCGCGACAGGGGGCCCGCGCCGCTCGCCTCCGCTTCGGCCGCTCGCACCGCTTCGGCGAGCGCGCGCTGCGGGTCGGGAGCGTCGAGGACGGCCTCCATCGCAGCGAAGGGATCGAAGAAACCGAAGCGACCGAGGCGCAGCCGGTGCATCCCGTCGCGCTCGACGTGAGCGGCGTCGCCGACGTGGGTGATGAGCAACGCGCCGAGCGCCGCGCCTGCCCCTTCGACGAAGCGCCGATCTGCGTCCTCGTCGATCTCTTCGGTTTCGCAGTGCGCTTCGACGAGCGCCAGCAGCTGGCGGAGCCCGTCGGCCCCTTCGCGCAGATCCGGGTCGAGCGCACGCGTAGCCACGCCCAGGGGACCCAGCTTCGGCGCGTCGAGCCAGCTCACGTGTCCCCGGACCCGAGGAGCGCACGCGCGACGAGCATCTTCTGGACGTCGGTGGTCCCTTCGTAGATGCGGAGCGCGCGAACCTCCTGGTACAGGCGGCCGACGACCGACGTGGCGTCGACGCCGCGTCCGCCGTGAAGCTGGACCGCGTGATCGATGACCCGCTGCGCCGATTCGGTCGCCACCAGCTTGGCCATGCTGCCGGCGCGCGAGACCGCGTCACGAGCGGCCGCGGCGTCGGCGAGGGCGGCGGCCCGATAGACCAGGAGCCGGCTCGCGTCCACGTCGCAAGCCATGTCCGCGAGGCGCATCTGGACGGCTTGCAGCGCTGCGAGGGGCGCGCCGAACTGCACCCGGCGCTTCACGTGGGCGACGCTCTCGGCGAGGGCGCGCGCGGCGAAGCCCACGGCGGCGGCGCCGACGGTGGTTCGAAAGCGGTGCAGCGTGCCGAGGGCGGCGCGCATTCCGTCGCCCTCTTCGCCCAGCCGGTCGGCGGCGTTCACGCGGACGCCGCGAAATCGCAGGCGCCCGATGGGGTGGCCCCCCAGCACGTGCTGCGCTTCCTTCTCGAGGCCCTCTGCGTCACCGCGCACCACGAAGGCGCTGAAGCGGCGCTTCTGGCCGGGCGGCGCGGTGGCGGCCAGCACCGTGATCACGTCGGCGATGGGCGCGTTCGAAATCCAGACCTTCTCGCCGTCGAGGACGTAGGCGTCGCCGTCACGCGACGCGGTGGTCTGGATGTTCCCGAGGTCGCTCCCCGCTTCGGGCTCGGTGAGGGCGAGCGCGGCCACGTCGCTTCCGCGAACCACGCCAGGAAGAAACCGCGCGCGCTGCTCCGCGCTCCCGAGCAGGGTGATGGGCGAGCTGCCGAGACCCTGCATCGTGAAGGCGAGGTCGGCGAGAGGCGACGCAAAGCCCAGGCGCTCGCGGGCGAGGCAGAGCGCGACCGAGCGGACCTCGTCGAAGGTGCCGCCGTCGGCGCGCCTGGCCACGAGACCGAGGAGACCGGCCTCGCCGAACTTCGCGACCAGCGCGCGGAGGCCCTCCGACGGACCACGCGCGCCTTCTTCGATGGTCGCCGCCTCCTCTGACAGGGCATCGGCGGCGTCCCAGGCGGCTTCGACGGCGTCGGCCGGAACGAAGGCGCGCTCGATCACGTCCGAGGAGAGCTTCACTCGAACCTCGGCGCCCGCTTTTCCTTCCAGGCCTCGTACGCTTCGCGGAAGTCGGGGTGCTGCATGCAGATCGCCTGTGCCTGTGCCTCGGCCTCGATCGCGGCCGTGAAGTCCAGGTTGCCCTCGTATTCGAGCATCTTCTTCGTCATCGCGTGGGCGAAGGCCGGGCCGTCAGCGAGGCGCTTGGCGTAGGCCAGGGCCTCGCCGCGTAGATCCTCTTCGTCGACGATCTGGTTCAAGAGCCCCATGCGCTCCGCCCGCTCGGCGTCGACGAAGTCGCCGCTGAGCAGGAGCTCGGTGGCGCGGCCCAGGCCGACGATCCGGGGCAGCAGATACGCAGCGCCCATGTCGGCGCCCGACAGGCCCACCTTTGGGAAGAGGTAGGCGATGCGGGTGCTGGGAGAGCCGATGCGAATGTCGCAGGCGAGCGCGATCACCGCGCCGGCGCCACAGACGACGTTGTGGAGCGCGGCGACCACCGGCGGACGGGTGGTGCGGATGGCGTGAACCAGAGCGCCGGTCATCCGCGTGAACTCGAGGAGTCCCCGCATGTCGCGCTCGAAGAGCGCGCCGATGATGTCCTCGACGTCGCCGCCCGAGCAGAAGCCGCGCGGTCCTTCGCCACGGAGCACGACGGCGCGGACTTCGCGCTCGTCGTGGAGCGCGATGAAGGTGTCCCGCAGCTCGCCGTAGATGTCGAAGGTGAGCGCGTTGATGCGCTCGGGTCGATCGAGGGTGATGGTGGCGACGCCACCATCGACTTCGTACCGGAAGGTCTTGGGAGAGAGGGTCACGTCAGCACCGCCGTGGCTTCGATCTCTACGAGCGCGCCTTCCTCGAGGAGGTCGGCGACCTGAACCAGGGCCATCGCGGGGAAGTGCTTCCCCATGATCGTCCGGTACTCGTTGCCGATGGACTTCCCCTCGGCGATGTAGCGCTGCTTGTCCGTCACGTAGATCGTGAGCCGTCCGATGTCCTCGGGCCGACCGCCGCCGGCTTCGACCACGTCCACCACGTTGCGAAGCGCCTGACGAAACTGAGCCGTCAGCTCGCTCGAGACCAGCTTTCCTCGGCGATCCCAGCCGATCTGGCCCGCCACGAAGAGAATGCGGCCAGGGCCCAGCGCCACGCCGTTGCTGTACCCCCGCGGGGGAGCCAGTGTTTCCGGGTTCAGAATCTCGACCATGGCGCGGGAGACTAGTCCTCCTGCCGTGGGATTTCGAGCGGATGATCGCGCGAAAACAGGCGCGTACGAACCCCGGTGGCCCCCGCTCCGTGGTATGGATCGCTTCGGAAATGGCCAAGAAGAAATCGAGATCCAAGAAGAAGGGTCACAAGCGCTCGGCCGCGGCGGTCGCGGAGAGCAAGGCGCCTCGCGGCGAGGAGGCCGAGGCCCAGGACGAGGACGAGGACGAGGACGCGTCGTCCGAGGACGACGAGAGCGGCGGCGACGACGAAGCGCCGGAGGAGTCCTCCGAGGAGCCGGCCGAGGACGACGAGGAGGAGGAGGCGGCGGCTGCGCCAGCCGAGTCTTCCGACAAGAAGCCGAAGAAGGCGCCCAAGGGGCGCGGCCGGCGCAAGCAGCGGCGTGGGGGAGACCCGGTGGTGGTCGACGCCAACATTCCGAGCCCCGACGGAGAGAACGTCTCGGAGTCCGGAGGGCTCTACTTCGTGGCCGTCATTCTCGGGCTCATCGTCGTGGCCATCGTGGCTCAGTTCTTCATCGGGGAGTGATCGGGGCGGCCCGTTTCGGAGGCGCGTGGGGGCGAAACAGAAGCGAAGGCGCTTTGTTCTATGGGTGATCGTGGCGGGAGGCTTCCTCGCCATCGTCTTCGTGCCTGCGCGCGCGCCGGCCACGATCCAGGAACAGCGCGACCGCCTGCCGCCGCCGGCGGAGGGTTGCGAGGACCCGATCAGTGGCGTGTGGAAGAGTCACCAGTACGACGAGCGTTACGGCGACTGGACCATCTTCATGCTCAACATCCGCCGTAGCGAGGACAACGACTCCGAGCTCGTCGGCACGATCATCAATCACAGCTGGGATGCGGGCCCCCAGGACGAGGAGCCGCAGCCCTGCAGCGCGGGCCGCGGCGAGTGGATCGTGTCGATGGACGCGCGGGGAACCATCTCGCCCGACGGCCGGATCTTCTTCGGCGGTGTGGGCCAGTGGAGACTGGACCAGGTGATCTGCAACTGGGGGCCGGGTGGCTACAACCTCGACAACTTCTCCGGCGTGGTGGACCCGGAGATCTTCGAGTTCCAGTCCGTCAACAACGATGGTGGTCGCGCGGTCGACGATCCCACGGTCTTCCGTCGTGTGCGCTGCCTCGACGCGCCGCCGTCGCCGCACGTGGTGAGCACGCCGCCGCCGTTCTATCCAGACACCCACCGGGGCTGTTCCCTCTTCTGAGCCGGTGATGAGACGACTCCGCGACAAGGTGCTGCCGTGGCTCCGCCTCATCCGGGATCTCTTCCCGCTGACGCCGCTCGGCGTGCTGGTGGCGGCCCTCGGCTCTCTCGCGCTCTTCTACTACGGCTACGGACGGATCGATCTCGTCCTGTTGGTCGTGGGCCTCGTCTCCGTCGGTCTGGTCGCGGTGTCGCTCGTGCTCACGATCGCCGGGGCCATCGTCCTGTCCCTGAGGCTGCGCAAGCGGAGCGCAGGGGACACGCTGAGCCTCGAGGTCGGATTTCCGCGACGCACCGGCTTCGTTCTCGGCGCCCCCTGGTTCGTCCCGTTCCTGCGGGTGGGCTGGGCGTGGACCTCACCGCGCGCCCGCGTGAAGCTCACGCGGCGTGGGCTGAAGATCCACGAAGAGGTCATCCCGGTGAAGCGGACGCTCGCCGAGGAGATCCGTCGCCGCTTCGAAGTGGGAGACACCTTCGGCTTCACGCGCATCTCCTTCGAACGGGTGGAGCAGCGCACGCTGCGCTTCCTGCCGACGACCGGGCGGCTCAAGCAGATGCGGGTGCTCCAGTCGCTCGCCGCCGGTGACCAGATCAGCCATCCGGACGGGCCGGCCGGCGGCGAGCGCGCGGACATGCGTCACTACGTCGCGGGCGATCCCATCCGCTTCATCCTGTGGAAGGTCTTCGCGCGCTCGCGCGAGGTGGTGATCCGCACGCCCGAACGCGCCATCGGTCCCAGTCGACAGACGGTCGCCTACGTGGTCACGGCTCCGGACGACGAGCCGGCGGCGGGGGCGGCGCGGGTCGCGGTGGACGCCGGGGCGCTCGGGGGTGATTGGGTGCTGGGGGCCGACGGATGCGACGGCTACGCGGAGGATCTGCGCTCCGCTCACGAGCTCTTGTCGCGCTCGGGCGACGCTCCGGAACCTGTCGGCGGCACCGGCCTCGCCGACTTCCTGCAGACCGCGACCCCCGGCGGCATGGGGCGCGCGCTTGTCTTCGTCCCGGGTCGGCCCGGGCCGTGGATCGATCGCGTGAAGGCCTCACTCGGGAAGATGAACGTCGGTGACGTGGAGATCGTGGTGTGCACCGACGGGGTGGATCGCTCGAAGGGCGGCGCCGGGCGCGTTCGGCGCATGCTCTTTTCCCCGAAGCCACCGCCAGGCCCCGAGGCCGGCGTCGGTCCCGCCCGCTCCGAAGAAGTGCAGGAGGTGGTGCGCCGGCTCGGGGGCGGGCGCGTTCGGGTGATCGTCCTCGACCGGATGGCGGGACAGGTCTTCTCGGCGGCCCACCAGACGGCGATGGGGGCGCGATGAAGCGTCGCCCCGAAGAGGAAGTCCGCTATCCGGACGACGGCATCTTCGGCCGACTGATTCGGGTCGGCCGTCATCCGCTCCGCGCGATCGCCATGGCGCTGGCCGCGACCGCGGTCGCCGCGGGCGTCACCACCAGTGGCGGCGTCCTGGCCGCCATCCTCGGCGCCCTCGCGGGCGTGATCTTCGGCGAGCTCCTGGGCCGCTCGCGGATGCGGCTCGTGGCCGCCATCGGCGCGTTCGTGGGCGTGGGGCTCTTCGCCTTCCTCCTCGCATGGACGACCACCGGCACCGAGGCCCTCGCCGGGATGCTGGGGCCGGCGAACGCGCTCAGCGCGAGCGCGGTGCTCAGATGGGGCTTCGGGACGTTCGCCCTGGTGGGCGCGCTGCGCGTCTCCGGCTCCCGCTACCCGACGGCGATGGGGGTCGAGCTCGGCGCCGTGGTGGTCGCGGTCGCCGCGCTCCTGGCCGCGCACCGCGACGGGGTGATCGCGCGCCCCCTGTGGATCAGCGACTGGGCGTGGCAAAAGGGGATCGACCCCGCGACCATCTTCCTGAGCCTCGGCGCCGCCGCCGCCGTGATCCTCGCGGTGCTCCTCGTGCTCGAGATCAGGAGCGGGCGCACGGTGTCCACGCTTGTGAGCTTGCCGCTCCTGGCGCTCCTCGCCGTGGCCTGTCTCGACGTCGTGGGCCGGCCGCAGCCACAGGCCGAAGACGGGCTCGGCCTCACCACCGAAGAGCAGGGCGAGCCGCCGAACGAGACGCCGGACAACCCGAACGGCAGTCAGGATCACGACGGGGGCGCCGACGGGGGACGGCCAGAAGAAGGGCGCGACGGGGGCGCGGGCGGCCAGGGCGACGGGGGCGCCGACGCGGGCGGCGGCGCCGCCGATGCGGGCGATGGCGGCGCGAGCGGCGGCGCGGACGCGGGCGTCGATGGCGGCGTGAGCGGCGGCGCGGACGCGGGCGCGGACGGCGGCGTGAGCGGCGGCGCGGACGCGGGCGCGGACGGCGGCGCGAGCGGCGGCGCGGACGCGGGCGCCGACGGGGGCGCGAGCGGCGGTGCGGACGCGGGCGCCGATGGCGGCAGCAGCGGGGCCGAGGACAGCGGTCTCGATGGAGGCAGCGCGAGCGACGCCGGCGACTCGGGTGGGGGCGCCTTCGACGCGATGATGCCGGACGCCTGGGTGCCGCCCAATCAGCAGAACCAGAACCAGAACCAGAACCAGAATCAGCAGCAACAGCAGCAACAACAACAGCAGCAGCAACAGCAGCAGCAGCAGGACGACAACACCCCGTCGCAGAACCCGGCGCCGATGGCGGTGGTCGTGCTCTATGACGACTACTCGCCGCCCTCCCAGTCCTATTACTTCCGTCAGGAGACCTGGAGCCTCTGGAACGGCTCGCGCCTCGTCGCCGCGGAGCTCCCGGAGGCCAACGACGACATCCTTTCGGACTTCCCCGCGCGGCGCGTCACCGTCCACGGGCCGCCCGAGGATGCGCGGATCCGCGTGCGCGGGCGCGTCGCCATGCTGGTGGAGCACCAGCACCCCTTCGCCCTCGAGTCCCCCTCGTCCTTCCGGCCCGTCGACAACCCGAACCCCGATCGCTTCGTGCGCGCCTACGAGTTCGACTCGCAGGCGCAGCAGCTCGGCTACGGCGAGCTCATCGGTCGCGCGGCGGGGGACCCCGAGTGGTCCGACGAGGTGCGAGAGCTCTACCTCACGCAGCACCCGGACCCGCGCATCGCGGAGCTCTCCGCGCAGATCCTGGACGAGTCCGACATCCCGCCCGCGCTCACCGACGACCCCTTCGCGCGCGCCCTCGCCACCAAGCTCTACCTCGACCGCGAGCTCATCTACTCGACCAGCGAGCGGCACGCGGGCGTGGAGGACCCGACCATCGACTTCCTCTTCGGCAATCGCATCGGCTACTGCGTGCACTTCGCGCACACCGCAGTCTTCCTCTATCGCGCGGCGGGTGTGCCCGCGCGCGTCGGCACCGGCTACATGGTCCCGGAGGAGAACCGGCGCGGCGGCTCCTCGATCCTGGTGCGCAGCGCCGATGCCCACGCCTGGCCAGAGATCTACCTCGAGGGCGTCGGGTGGGTGGTCCTCGACATCGCCGCCGAGCGCAACCTCGACGATCCGGGGCAACCTCTCGACGAGGACATGCAGCGCATGCTCGGCGAGATGGCGCGCGAGGATCCCGCGAACCCCGAGGACGAAATCCAGGACGAGCCACCCCAGGAGCCTTTCGAGCTGCCGGCGCCGCTCTGGGTCATCGCGCTAATCCTCTTCGGCGTCGCGCTCACCATCCTCTACCTGATCAAGATTCTGGCGGCGGCTCTCCCCGCTCTTCGCTTCGAACAAGGGCCTGCCGCGTGTGGCCTATCGCGCGTACCTCGACCGATTGGCGGAGGTCGGGCTCAGTCGAGAGTTCGGCGAAACGAGAGAAGCCTTCGCCGCGCGCGTCGAGAAGGTCGCGCCCTCCTTCGCCAAGATGACGGACCTCCACGTCGCGGCGCGGCTCGGCAATCCGGCCGCCGACCCCGAAAGCCGCGAGGAGCTCGACCGCAAGAGCTGGCGTGAGCTCGGGCGGGCCGTGCGGCGAGAGGTCCGCAGCACCATCAAGCTCTGGCGCCGACTTCTCGGCGTCCTGCATCCCGTGTCGTTCCTGGACTCCAGATAGGACAGCGCAGAATGGAAACCGACTTCCAACAGAGTGAGCACATCACCTACGAGCCCGCCCCTCGGATCAACGATCTCAACGGGGCCTACGGCGTGGTCACCCGCATTCGAGACCGGCTGCGGGCGGCCGTGCGCGGCCGGGACGAGGTGATCGAGTTGGTGATCAACGCGATCCTCGCCGATGGCCACGTGCTCCTCGAGGACTACCCCGGCTCGGGCAAGACGACGCTGGCCAAGGCCCTCGGCGACTCCATCATCGACGACCTGCCGGACGACGACATCGTCACCATCCGCCGCATCCAGTTCACGCCGGATCTCTTGCCCGCGGACGTCACGGGCACGACGATCTTCGACCCCAACACCAACCGCTTCTTCTTTCGGCCGGGTCCCGTCTTCGCGCACGTCGTGCTCGCCGACGAGATCAACCGGACGTCGCCGAAGGTACAGTCGGCGCTCCTCGAGGCGATGGGTGAGAAGCAGGTCACGGTCGACAACCGGACCCGGGCGCTCGACCCGCTCTTCTTCGTCATCGCGACCCAGAACCCGCTCGATCTCTCGGGTACCTTCCCGCTGCCCAGCGCGCAGCTCGACCGCTTCCTCTTCAAGATCCGGATGAAGCACATCTCGCGCGAGGCGGAGCTCGAGGTGCTCGCCAGCCTCAAGCAGCGACGCCACGGCGTCGGTGCGGATCTGGCGCGCGTCACCCGCACCGAGATCCTCGACGCCCGGGCGGTGGTGGAAAACGCCATCTACGTCGATCCCGCGATCCGCGAGTGCCTGGTGGATATCGCCAACAAGACGCGCTCGGACCCCCGCGTGCTCCAGGGGGTGTCGACGCGCGCGCTGGTGCTCATGATCCCGGCGCTTCAGGCACGTGCCTTGAGCCAGGTGCGCGATCACATCAACGCGGAGGACATCCACGTCCTCGGCACCTACGTCTTCGGCCACCGTCTCGAGCTGGCTCCCGGCTCGGATCCGCTCGACACCGTGGTACAGGAGTGCATGGCGGAGCCTCTCGAGCGGCTCTCCCGCGCCACCATGCAGAGATAGGCTTCGATGACTCGCGCTCTGCACAGTCTCGGTCGTGTTCGACGCTTCGTGATGGCGAAGCGTTCGCGCAAGGCGTTCGCGCTCGTGCTCGCGGCCGCGGTGATTTCGCTGACGCTGACGGTGTGGGAGCACGCGCGGGCGCAGCAGAACGGAGCCGCCTCGGCGGCGCGGACCGAGACCGAGGTGGAGGCGCTCCGACTCTACTCCGAGGAGCAGCTCATCGGCGCGCGGACCAAAGCCGAGGAGGCGCTCGAGGACGATCCCGACAGCCTGGTCGGCCACTACGTCCTCGGCGTCGTGTTGCGCGAGGCCGAGGGCTCGCTGGCGCGCGCCATGTATCACCTCGGGCGGGCGCGCGAGCTCTACGAGACCACCTGGCCGGCGTCGGCGCGACCCGAGGGCGCACCCTGGGAGCTCCACCGCGACATCCTCTACCAGGTGCAGGGCCTCGCCGGGGAGATGGAGCTCTACGACTACCAGCTCGAGATCCAGGGCTATCACGACTACCTCTACGACCCGGATCTGCTCGCCGAGCACGCCTGGCCTCTGATGGGGCTCGGTCGCTACGACGAAGCGCGAGACTTCGCGGTGCGCGCGACCAAGGCGCGTCGCGATCCGTGGATGCGCTCGGCCGGGCTGAACGCGCTCTGCGCGGTCGAGGGGGAGGCGGGGCTCCGCAACGAGTGGCTCGAGGCGTGCCTCGCCGCCCTCGAAAATGCGCGGGAGCGGCGTGGGACCGAGGACGAGGGTGCGCTCACGGTGCACGCTTTCAACGCCGCGCAGGCAGCGCGCTCTACGCTGGACTTCGATCAAGCCGAGGCGCTCGCGCTCGAAGGGGCGCGTCGCCTCGAGTTCACGCCGGCGAACCCCTGGCGCCTCCTGGCGCGCCAGTATCTCGATCAGAACCGCATGACCGACGCCGCGGGTGCCCTGCGTGAGATGCAGCGCTGGCGTCGTCGGCAGCCCGCGTATCTGCGCGATCAGGATCGGGCGGAGACCGACGTGGTCTTCGCGACCGTCATGTTGGTGGCGGGCGAGACGGATGTGGCGCTCGGCGCGGTCGACCGCGCCATCGACCAGCCCGACCGGCGCGGTCTCACGAGCTCCGACGCCGAGCAGGCCGAGGGCGCGCACGCGCTGCTCAGGCGCGCGGTGGTGCGCACCCAGATCGAGCGAGACTCGGAGCGCGCCGCCTTCGACGGCATCCTGTCCCACGTGGCCGGTGCACCCGGTCGCTGGGCCGACTCCTTCGCGCTCACCCGCGACGAGGAGCGCATCCGCAGCGCCCTCGCGGACGACCGGCGTCTCCTCCACACCTTCCGCATGTACGTCAACGGCGGCCTCGAGCCCGTGCCGCCGTGGCTGCTCGGGGATCTGATCGAGGTGGTGGGTCCTGGCGTGGCGGCGGTGGGCGTGCGTCTCGCGCGCGCGGTCGAGGCGGGCTCACCACTCGAGTCGTACTACGACGCGATGGACGCCGAGATCTCGCTCGTGCGCGGCGACGAGGACGAGGCCTATTCGTACGCGACGCGGGCGCTCGAGTCCCTGCCGCCCAGCGAGGCGCTGCTGAGGGCGCGGGTGTCGGTGGTCGCGGCCGAGGCAGCCGGGATGCAGGGCCGCAACAGCGATCGCGTCGCTTATCTCGAAGAGGCCATCGCAGTGGATGGCGGCGCGATCCGACGGATGGGTCTGTCGATCCCGGCGCGGGTGACGGTCAGCGGCTCGTCGGGCCTCGCGCACGACGTGGGCGACATGATCGAGCGCTCGCCGCGCTTCGACGACGAGGCCGGATTCGAGGTGCGCGTCAGCGACGAGGGCACCCAGGTGCGCGCCTGTCTCCTGTCGGCGCAGGGCGCGCAAATCCGCTGCGCATCGGTCGACCCGGCCGAGCTCGACCGCCAGTACGAGGAGGCGCTGGCCTCCTGGCAAGAGGAGCAGGACGCGATCGCGGAGGCGGCGCCGGAGGAGGGTGAGGAGGCGCCGGAGCCGAAGGACCCGCCGGAGCCGATCGACCCGGCCGCACACCTCGCCACCGAATTTCACGACGTCGTCTTCGGGGCCGCCGTGAGCCTGTCGAGCGCCGACATGTCCAGCCTCGACGGCCGCACCACCACCGGCGCCGACGTCGCCCGGGAGCAGATGAGAGACCTGCTCCAGGGCGCGATGGAGCCACCCCCCTAGGAGAAGGCTCGAGTACGCGTAGCGGAAGGAGCCGCAGAGGGCCGCGATAGCGGCGCGGCGCGGTTCCGGAGCGCAGCGCACTCGAGCCGGGAGTGGGCCCCGGGTAGAAGCTCGGCTTACTTCGGTCGCATGCTCGCCGTCCGGAGGTGCAGCCGAGATTTGGCGAAGCGGGCGCTGGTGCCCACGATCCCCGGCTCCTCGGTCACGGACTCCAGAATGGTGAGCGCGTCCTCCACGCGGAAGGGCCCGAGCCCCACGCCTTTGCGTCGCGCGTGGTTCTCGAGCACGTGTCTCGCTTTTTCGTCCCCCACACTCTGCCCGAGCATGTTCACCAGCTCGGACATTTCGATCTTGAAGCTCACCAGCTCACCGTGGGAAGGCCAACACGACGGTCGTCGTGTTGTGAAAGCCGCTCATGGCCCCCCCCTCGAGCGCGATCTCCCCATAGGTTTCGAAGCCGGCGAGCGGTGCGCCGCCCAGCTCCTCGCTCATCCCGCGCACGGCGTCACCGAAGCTATCGCCGAGGATCAGGTTGCGACAGATGCAGTCGAAGACGATGGCCCCTGCCACCGGTCCGCCGCCCAGCCGCTCTCGCGCGCTGCGCGCCGCGACCCGGGCGCTCTCCACTTGTCGTTCCGGCGTGCTCTCGGTGATGACGATCTTCGCGCCCTCTGGAATGCCGCACGCGAAGGAGAGCGAGCCGTCTTCGCCTCGCGAGAGCGGCGCGCGGACCTTGATCGCATCTCCCGTCGCGAGCCCGCCTTCGTAGCGCAGTAGATAAGAGCCGATGTCGGCCTCGCTGAGCTCGTCCGGGTTCACGCCGCGCGCGCTCGCGTGCTCGCGCGTCGCGTCGGCCCAGACTGTCCAGGCGGGTTTCCCATCGAGCTCGTAGACGACGTTGCCCTCGGCGCGCGTCACCTCAATCGGCTCCGAGATGCCTTCGTGCCCGTGGTTGACCCCGATCGCCAGCGGCTTGTCGGTGAAGAGCTGCGCAACGACCGCTGCGTTCGAAGACGACTCGCCACCGAGAGACACGAAGGTCTCCTTCATCGCCACGTCGTCTCCGGCGGCGCCGCCCGCGAGCAGCACGTCCGGGCCGAAGGCGGCACCGGCCGCGAGGGTCGCTTCCTCTCCGACGCCGACCAGCGGGTCGAGGAGGAGAAGCGCGGTGCGGTTCGGATACTTTCCAGACCCGGGGAGCGACTGCACTGCGCTCGAGATCACCTCCGCCGTGTTCTGGTCGAGGTTCTTGCACATCACCGCGTGGGCTTCGACGTCGCCCGCGACGGCGATCGCCGAGACGCTCGACTTCGCATCTCCGCTCTCCACGAATTCTCCTGCGGTCGACGCGCCGATCACGCAGGCATCGCGAAAGGCTTCTGCGATCGCGCCGCTCACCTGTGCGAGCGGTTGAACGGTCGACGCATAGACCATGACCAGCGCGGGGCTCTTGCCGCCGAGCTTCTCACCCAGCACGTCGATCAGCGCTTTGGATGCTTCGGCTGCGCTGCCCTCGCCCAGGGCGGTCGCAATTTCAATCGTCATCGGTGGCCTCCAGGCCCCCCCCGTTGCCTAAGACCATACCCAAGTCCTGTACTCGAAGAAACCCACGGATTCTTGCAAAATTACATCAAACTCGGAGTTGGCTTTTCGCTGGTCCAGACCCATGCTGCCGGATGTGAGTCAGACGCCGGATGGCGCCGTCGAGCAGCTGCTGAAAGTCCTCGAGAAGCTGCCATTCGTATCGACCCTGAAGCGGGACGTACAGAGCCTGCGCTCGATCCTCTATGAGCGGCGCGCGCCGCGGGTGGCCATCCTGGGCCGGGCGGGCAGCGGGCGCAGCCGCATCGGCAATACGCTGCTCGGTAAGGACGCGTTGCCCGTCGATCGTCCGGTGGGGCAGGGGGAATGGGTGCGCGTCGACGCACACGGATCCCGGCTCGATTGGTTGGAGCTCGCCCCGCTCTCTGGCGCCGAAGCGGCGGTACGAGAAGAACGCCTCACCCGCGCGCTCTCCGAAGCGTATCCGGACGTCCTCCTCGTGGCGGTGACGGCCGCCGACCTCGTCGAGGAAGCAGGATCGGTGCTGGACCTCGCGGCGTCGGTCTCGGGCCGCATCGAGTCAGAGGGAGAGAAGCGTCCGGCCGTGGTGGCGCTCCTCACGCGCGCCGACGAAGTCCCGCCCATGGGCACCGCCAAAGACCCCTGGCCCGACGACAAGACCCAGGCCGTCGATCTGTTGCGCCAGCGCCTGGAGAAGAAGGTGGGGGAGCGCGATCTGGAAGCGAAGGCCATCCTGGCGGTAGCGACCGGCGAGGCCGAGACCGGCATCGACGAGCTCACGGGCATCGTCTACCAGCAGCTGCCCTCGGAGGCGCGACTCGAGGGTGCGCGCGCCCTGTGCCGCGCGGAGGATGCGCGGCGCGGCCTCGCCAACGAGATCGTCCACAGCTGCAGCACCATGGCGCTCACCATCGGCCTGGCGCCGGTGCCGCTCTCGGACGCCTTCGTGATCGCGCCGCTCCAGGTGGTGATGGTGAGCGCGGTGGCCCACCTCGGCGGACGCCCCTGGGACCGCAAGGCGGCGGTCGAATGGATGGGGAGCATGGGCATCGTGGGCGGCGCCGGGATGGGCTTTCGATGGACGGCGCAGCAGCTGGTGAAGCTGGTCCCGGGCGCCGGATATCTCGTCTCCGCTGGCGTCGCGGGCGCTGGTACCGCGACCCTGGGCCAGAGCGCCATCGCCTATTTCCTGCGGGAGGGGCCGAAGGAGCTCCGCGCCTGAGCTGATCGTCGTCCGGCAGCTGCTAAGCTCCGCCGCCGTGGCTGACGACTTCTTCGAGATCCCCGAGCGCTTCAACATGGCTGACTATTTCCTCGACGCCCGGGTGCGTGAGGGGAAGGGCGACCGAACGGCGGTCGTGGTGGGCGACGACGCGTGGACCTATCGAGAGGTCCAGGAGCGGGCCGACCGCGCGCGCTGGGCGCTCGCCGACCGCGGCGTGGACGTCGAAGATCGGGTGCTGATGCTCCTGCCCGACGGCATCGAGTTCGTCGATGCCTGGTTCGGGATCCTCAAAGCGGGCGGCGTCTTCTGCATGGGCAACCCGCTCGTGCCGGAAGAGGACATGCGTTACCTCCTCGAGTACACGCGCGCCAAGGCGGTCGTCGCCCATGCGTCGACCCTCGACCGATTGGTGCCCGCGCTCGAAGGGATCGCGCGAGTGAAAGCGCGCTTCGTAGTCGGCGGTGAAGCGCCGGGCTTCGACGAGTGGGAGAGCGCGCTGTCGGCGGCGCGAGCCGACACCGACAACGCGGACACGGGTCGCGACGACATCTCGGGCTGGCTCTTCACCAGCGGCACCACCGGCAAACCGAAAGGGGCGGTTCACTTCCACGGAGACTTCCCGTGGAACACCGAGCGATACGCGAAGAAGGTCCTGGGCCTCGACCAGGACGATGTCTTCGTGAGCGTCTCCCGTCTCTTCTTCGGCTACGCCACCGGGACCAACTTGATGTTTCCCTTCGCCGTCGGCGGGACGGCGGTGCTCTTCCCAGAAAAGCCCACGCCGGACCGACTCTTCGATCACATCGAAAAGCACGGCGTCACCGTGCTGACCAACGTGCCCGCGATGATTCGGATGATGGTCGATTCGGAGCGCGACGCAGACCTGTCGAGCCTGCGGATGTGCTTGAGCGCTGGCGAAGCGCTCCCGGCCGAGCTCTACGAGCGCTGGATCGCGCGTCACCCGAAGTGCGAGATCCTCGATGGGATCGGCTCGGCGGAGATGTTCCACATCTACATCACCAACTATCCGGGCGACGTGAAGCTGGGCTCGCTGGGCAGGATCGTCCCCGGCTACCAGGCACGCATCGTCGGCGCGGATGGCAAAGACGTGGCCGATGGGGAGATCGGGCGCCTGTGGATCAAGGGGCGCAGCAAGGCGCTCTGTTACTGGGGCGACAAGGCGAAGTCCGAGGCGACTTACGTGGGCGAGTGGGCGGTGACCGCAGACCTCTTCCGGCGCGACGCACGGGGCTACTACTACTACGCCGGCCGCGGCGACGACATGCTCAAGGTGCGCGGCATGTTCGTGAGCCCGCTCGAGATCGAGGGTTGCCTCGCCAAGCATCCGGCGGTGAAGGAGTGCGCGGTGGTGGGCGTCGACGACGGGGACGGGCTCACCATCCCCAAGGCCTTCGTGGTAGTGCGCGACGGCTTCGACGCAGGCGAGACGCTGGCCGGCGAGCTCCAGGAGCACGTCAAGACGCGCCTCGCGAAGTACAAATTCCCCCGCGCGGTCTCCTTCCTCGATGCGCTGCCGCGTAACGACAGGGGCAAGATCCTGAGGCGAGAGCTCCGATGAGCGACAGCCACGCGCACGAGCTCGCCTCGATGACCTACGAGGAGGCGCAGGCGGCGGTCGCGCGCGGCGCCTGGGCGCTCCTGCCGACCGGCGCCACCGAGGCGCACGGGCCTCATCTCCCGCTCGAGACCGACGTGATCATCGCCCACCAGGGCGCGCTGCGTGCAGCGGCGATTCTCGCCGAAGAGGGCGCGGCGGCGGTGGTGCTGCCGCCGATCCCGTATGCGGTCACCGAATACGCCGGGGACTTCGCGGGGACGCTCTCGCTTCCGCGGGAGACCTCCGAGGCGCTGGTGCGCGACGTGATCCTGGGCGCGGTGCGCGCCGGCTTTCGCGGCGTGGTGGTGTGCAACGCCCACCTCGAGCCCGACAACATCGCGGCGCTCCGCGGGGCGGTGGCACAGGCACGCCAGACCGGCGCTCTCGCGACGTTTCCCGACGTGACCCGGAAGCCGCACGCGCTCCGCCTGGGCGAGGAGTTCAAGAGCGGCGCATGTCATGCCGGCTCCTACGAGACGAGCCTGGTGATGGCCGCGCGCCCTTCGCTGGTGAAGGAGAAGGTCGCCGCCGAGCTCCCCGCGAATTGGAGCAGCCTCTCCACCGCCATCCGCGAGGGGAAGAAGACCTTCCTCGATGCGGGCGGTCCGCGGGCGTACTTCGGGGCCCCGGCCGAGGCCAGCGCGACGGAGGGCGAGGCGCTCTACCGCGAGATGGCGGACATCTTCGCCAGCGGCGTCAGGGATCTGATTCGGGAGGCGGCGGGCGCCGGGTGAAGCGCGGCAGCCGCTCCTCCACCATCGCACCGACGTCCTCCGGTTCCACTCGCCAGATGAACGCGATGTTCACAAGCATGACCACCGCGTTGATGGCCATGATCGGCCAGCGCAACGTGGCGTCGATGCTCGCCAGCAGGTAACCGATGGTGGTCATGACGAACGCGGGCCAGATGCGCCTGTCCACGGTGACGATGGCGAAGGCGAGGGCGGACGCCCAGAGGCCGAGCGCCTGCACCTGACTCTCGGACGCTTCCATCCCCACGAGCCAGTGGCCGAAGTGGAGCGGCAGCTGCATCGCGAAGGCGACGAAGACCAGCCCGCTGACGCGGCGGTTGAAGGCCGTCTTGCCGAGCGACTCGCGCGCCCAGAAGCCCGCCCCCAAGAGACCGGCGGCGAGCAGACCGGGTCCTGCGAAGGTCTCCGCCCAACCCGGCTCGTAGCCGGTGAGCCAGATCGCGAGCGGCGCGAGGGTCCAAATGATGCTGAAGAGGAGCGCGAGGAAGATGCGCGTGCGCCGTCCGATCGACTGGTCTTCCTGCTGCTGCGCCGCTTCGAGTCTGCGCTGAAGAGCGGCCTTCTCCTCGGCGGCGGCTTCGATCTGCGCTTCGAGCTCCGGCGAGATGTCCGGGAGCTGAGCCGCCAGGGCGGCGGCGGCGCGCGGATCACCCTGCGCGAGCTCGTAATCGATCATCGCCTCGGTGGCGGCGCGCAGGCCGTCCTGGGCGAGCGGGTTGTCCCGCCAGGCGTCGAGGGCGCTCCGATAGCCGAAGCGACATTCGCTGAAGAGGGTGTAGATGCGATCGCGCGCGCGATCGTCGCCGACGCTGGACGCGGCGATGTAGCCGGCGAGGTGCGCGCGCCTCTCTTCGGCTTCCGTCGCCATGCGCATCGAGCCCCGGTGCTCGAGGAACTCGATGATCGCGAGGCGGAAGTCGTCGACGGAGTCGTAGCGATCGGCCCGGTCCCGCGCCATCGCACGGCGCAGGATCTCTCGAAGCTCGTCGGGGACCTCCTCGGGGACCCTGGGCTCCGAGGCTGCGACCGAGGCGACGACCGCCATCAGATTGGGCCCCACGTGAGGAGGATGTCCGACCACGATCTCGTAGAGGATGGAGCCGAGGAGATAGACGTCGCTGCGCTCGTCCAAGCGCGCGTTCGCGCCGCCCAGCATCTCGGGCGCCATGTAGTACGGCGTCCCGGCCATCTCCGTCGCGGAGTCGGCGACGGGGAAACGCCCCGTCCCGTCGTCCTTCGTGCTGATGGCGATCCCCCAGTCCACCACGTAGACCTCGCCGAACTCGCCGACCATCACGTTCTCGGGCTTGAGGTCGCGGTGGAGCACGTGCCGAGCGTGCGCGAAGCGAACGGCGTTACAGACCGACAGGAGGATCGACAGGTTCCACTCGAAGAGGTCGTGGACGCCGAACTTCTCTCTCACGGCGTCGGCGTCGCGCATCAGGTCGGTCCACTCCGTGCCTTCAATCTTCTTGAGGACGATGAGCGGTCGTCCCTCGTCGTCGACGCCGAGGTCGTAGACCGGGACCACGTTGGGGTGCTCGAGGGAGCCGGTGATCCACGCCTCGCGCAGCACCTTCAGGGTCGCGCGGTCACCTTCGAAGCCGGGCTTGAGCGTCTTGACGGCGACAGGTCGCCCGAGCGCCAGCTGGGTGCCCACGCGGACGATCCCCATGCCGCCTTCGCCGAGCGTCGCCCCGAGCTCGATGCCGGCGGCGATGCCTTTGGAGCGTTGTGCCGAAGCAGTCTCCAGCGCCGTGAGCGCGGCCTTGGCGTTCGGATCCGGCGTGCCTTGCTTCGGGACGATGGTTTGAGAGGGACTCATCCCCTCGAGCGTCTTGGCCTGCTCGAACCACGGCTCGTCTTCGAGCGTGCGCGCGCCTTCGAGCGGGACTTGTCTCTCGTCGGTCAAGGCACCGAGAGGATAGTGCCGACGGGAGGCGGCCCCAAGCAGGTCATTCGGCCGCTTCGAGCGCGGGCTCTCCGTCGCGCCATTCGATCTCGGCGTCGAAGATCGTGGCGAAGTGGCGCCCGGCGGCCTCCTCGACGTCACGCATATTCGGCGCTTCCCCGGTCTCGGTGGCGAGGGAGGTGACGCCCTTGCCGCTGATCCCACAAGGCACGATCACCCGGAAGTGGGAGAGGTCGGTGGTGACGTTGAGGGCGAAGCCGTGCATCGTCACCCAGCGGCTGATGCGAACGCCGATGGCGCCGATCTTCCGGCTGTCTTCGACCCATGCGCCGTTGAGACCGTCGACGCGTCCGGCCGCGACCCCGTAATCGGCAGCGATGCGGATCATCGTCTCCTCGAGGTCGCGCACGTACTTGCGGACGTCTTTGCGATCCGGGGCCAGGTCGAGGATCGGATACGCCACGAGCTGGCCGGGGCCGTGATAGGTCACGTCGCCGCCGCGCCCGACCTCGTGCACCTCGAACCCGCGCGCTTCGAGCGCCTCGGGCGTCAAGAGCACGTGCCGCTCCTTCGCACCCCGCCCGAGGGTGATCACCGGATCGTGCTCGAGGAGCAGAATCGTGTCGCCGATCTCACCCCGCTGCCGCGCGACCTGCAAGCCGCTGCTGAAGCGCATGGGTCGGCCCGTAAGGGACACGGCCGAGGCGATGAAGGGTGAGGTGGCGCATGGCGGGGACAGGAGGATAGGGCCGAAGGGAACGAGGAGCCAGGCGGTACCCCTCAGCTCACTCGACGATCATCCCGGAGCTCAGGCGGAGCGCCGCGCGGGCGACGCGGAGGTTCGCCGTCGCCTGGATGCGCGCGACGCGGGCGTCGAAGCGATCGCGCTGCGCTTGGATCTGCTCGATCTGCGTGCCGGCGCCGGCTTCGAAGCGCGCGGTCGCGTTCTCCAAGGCGATCGCGCTCGCCTCCTCGGCGGCGATGGCCGCCTGGCGCTGCACGATCGCGGTCCTGACGCGATGCCAGGCCTCGAAGATGGCGGTCCGGGCCTGCTGCTCCGCGCGGTCGTATTGGACCTCGGCAGCCGCCGCGCCGGCGTCGGCGAGCATCACGTTGGCGACGCGGCCGTAGTCGAGCGTCCAGATCGCGTTGAGGGTCAGCGACCACTGCGTCTTGGGCGAGAAACCGGAGGCGTTGGTCGCGCGCTCGTTGAACTGCCCCACGATCTGCGGGAGAAATCCGAGCCATGCCGCCGTCTGGGCGGTGCTGTTCGCGTCGCGCTGGCTGTCGGCGGCCTGCACCTGAGGCAGGCCGCTCAGATTCGCGAGGAATTCGTCGAGGGGGGGCTCCGGGTGACCGTCGTCGTCGAGCTCCGCGGGCTGCTCGTCGGGGGTGAGGCCGGTGAGGTTCGCGAGGTCGTTGGCCGCCAGGGTGGCCTGGAGCTCGGCCTCGGCGAGCACCTGCCTCCTCCGCTCGACCTCGGCGGTCGCGCGCGAGAGCTCGAGCTGCGCGCTCGCCCCGACCTCGACGCGGGCCTCGACGTTGCGCCGGGCTTGCTCCGCGACGTCGATGGACTGGCGCGCGGCCGCGACGAGCGCGCGCGAGGCGACGAGGCGGTGCCACATCTGGACCACCGCCACGTGCACGCTCTGAAGCGCGAGCTCGGTCTGTGCTTCTGCGGCGTCGGCGTTCGCGTCGTTCTGGAAGTAGACCGCCCACCCCGCGATATCGATGAGTGGAACGTTGATGGCGACGTTCGCGAACATCTGGTCGTACGCCTGAATGGTGATCGGGTCGCCCATCGGCATCAGAAAGTTGTCGAACTGCACCTGGTACTGGTTGCGCGTGTACGTCGCCGAGGCCTGCGCATTGGGCAGGAGACGAGCGCGCGCGAGCTCCGTCGCCGCGTCCGCGCGCTGAAGGGCAGCACGAGCCTGGCGGGCGTCGAGCGCGTGCTCGTTCGCCGAGGCGATGAAGTCGCTGAGGGGCTGCTGCGCCAGCACGACGGTGGGGGTGAACAGCGTTTGAGCGAGGATCAGAAGAGCGAGAGAACGGCTCATGAAAACTGTCTCCAGAACTTTGGGGCTTGACGAAGTGGTACCCGAGGCGCCATGACTGGTCGACGAGTCAATCAACGTCGTCGACAGGGACCCTAGTGCCGCGTTCCCCCGAGAACAACCAGCAAATACGCGATGCCCGCCGAGATTCGATCCTTCGCGCGGCGGAGCGGGTTTTTGCCCAGAAGGGATTCTCTTTCACGAAAATCTCGGACATCGCGGCCGAGGCCGGACTGAGCCACGGACTGGTCTATCACTATTTCCGCTCCAAAGAAGCGCTCTTCGCGGCCCTGATGGACGAGATGATGATGCAGCTGGAGAGCCAGTTCGACGAGGAGGGGGAGAGCCCGCGTCAACGCCTCACGCGCACCCTGACGGCGTCCTTCGAGCGGATGCAGAACAGCCCCGAGTCGATGCAGCTGATGACCCAGGCGATGCTGATCGGTGGGCTTCCGGACGGTCTGCGGGAGGCGGCGTTCGAGCGCGCGACCCATCTTCGCGAGCGCATGCAGGTGCTCGTCGAAGCGTGTCAGGAGCGGGGGGAGATCGTCGCCGACATCGATCCGGCCCAGCTCACCAGTGTGATCGTCTGCCTCATTCGGGGCATGAGCATCCGCCCGCCCGGAGACGGTGAGATGCCTTTCCCGATGCCCGAGGTGACCACTCTGATCCAACTGCTCAGACCACGCGAGAGCGAAGACCATGCGAAGAACGACTGAGACGGCGACGGCTTCGATGACCGCCTTCGCGCTCTTGTGCGCGCTCGGCGCCCAGGCGTGTGGCGACTCGAGCGCGGCGAACGGCGGTAGCGCGACCGAGGAGGAGCGCGTGGTCGACGTGCACGTCGCCACCGCCGCGGCCCGCGAGCTACCCGACACCCTGGTGATTGACGGAACGCTCCTCGCGGACGAGGACTCTAACGTGACCTCCATCGTGCCGGGACGCGTGACCGCGGTGCTCGTCGAGCGCGGCTCGCAGGTCGAAGAGGGCGCGCCGCTGGTGCGGCTTCGGGACGTCGACTACCGGCTCCAGGCACGCGCGGCCAACGCTCAGCTCGAGCAGGCCCGCGCGCGGCTCGGCATCTCCGCGGGCGAAGAGGCGCCAGCGCCCGACGAAACCCCCGAGGTGCGCGCCGCCCGCGCCAACGCCGACCTCGCGCGTCAGACCCTCGAGCGGAGCGAGGAGCTCCTGCGCAGGGGCGCGATGTCGGAGCAGGAGCTCGAGGAGGTGCGGACCCGGGCCTCCACGGCCGACGACCAGTACCAGTCCGCCTTGAACGGCGCCCGCGCCGCCGTCGCGTCCCTGTCGAGCGCCCAGGTGGCGCTCAACCAGGCGTCGAGCTCGGTGAGCGAGACCATCGTCCGGGCGCCGTTTGCAGGCGAGATTGCGGACCGGATGGTCTCGGTGGGGGAGTACGTGACGCCGCAGGCACCCCTCGTGACGCTCGTGCGCACGAACCCGCTCCGCATGGAGATCCAGGTCCCCCAGCAGAACCTCCGCGACGTGAGCGTGGGCAACACGGTGAACGTGAGCATCGACGCGCTTCCCGACGAGCGCTTCGAGGGCACCGTCCGCTACGTCAGCGCTGCGGTGCAGCGGGACACGCGAAGCCTCACCGTCGAGGCGGTGCTCGACAACGAGGACGGGACCCTTCGGCCCGGGATGTTCGCCAGGGCGCGGATCGCCTCGGGAGAGACGCGTGAGACTGCGGTGATCCCGGCAGAGGCCGTCCTGCCTCTCGCCGGCGTCGAACGCGTCTTCGTCGTCAAGGACGACGTGGTGGAGGAGCGAGTGATCACGGTGGCGGAGCGAACCTCGGACGAGGTCGTCGTGCGGGAAGGTGTGGCGCCGGGCGAGCAGGTGGCGACCGACCACATCGGTGAGCTCGCCGACGGAATGCGCGTCGCGGTGGTCGGGGACTGATCGCGTGCAGTGGCTCGCCCGCATATGTGTCCGTCGACCGGTCTTCACCTGGGTGATGATGCTGGGCCTCGTCGTCGTCGGTGGGGCGAGCATCTTCGACCTCGGCGTCGACCGGTTCCCGAAGGTCGACTTCCCGATGGTCGATCATCTCGACCCAGCTGCCGGGCGCGTCGCCGGAGCAGGTCGAGACCGAGGTCACCGACCCCATCGAGGAGGCGGTCAACTCCATCGCCGGGGTCGACGAGCTCATCAGCAACTCCTACGAGGGCATGTGCGTCGTCATGGTGCGCTTCGACCTCGAGAAGGACGTCGACGACGCCGCGCAAGACGTGCGGGACCGCGTCAACCGCATCCTCTCCTCGCTGCCCGAGCGGCATCGAGCAGCCGCAGATCCAGAAGATCGATCCGGATGCCGCGCCCGGTCATGCAGATCGCGGTGCATCTCGACGCGCACCTCGCGAGAGGCGACCGACTTCGCGGACCGGGTGATCCGGCGTCGCATCGAGTCGCTCCCGGCGTCGGCGGCGTCGTGCTCAGCGGCGGGCGCGGACGGCGAGATCCACGTGACCGTGAATCCGGTCGGCGCTCGCCAGCTACGGCCTGACGCGCGATCGACGTGCAGCGTGCGCTCGCCACCGAGAACGTCGAGCTCCCCGGCGGCGACGTCGAGCAGGGCGCGCGCACTCTTCAGCTCCGCGTGCAGGGCCGCGTTCGGGACCCCGCGGAGTTCGCGACCCTCCCGTCGCGACCGCGAACGGCGACCGGTCGTCCGCGTCGGCGACGTGGCGCAGACGTCGACCGACGGCGAGGAGGACCCTGCGAGCTCCGCGCTCGTTAACGGCGCGACGTCGTCATCCTGCGGTGCGCAAGCAGTCGGGGACCAACACCATCGCGGTCGTCGACGCGCTGCGCGAGCGTGTCGCCGAGATCTGCGCGAGACCCTCCGCCGAGCTACCAGGCTCGAGATCGTCCGCGACGAGAGCGAGTTCATCCGCAACGCGATCGACGCGGTCGAGGAGCACCTGTCCTGGGCGGGCTTCTTCGCGGCCATCGTCGTGTTGCTCTTCCTGTGGAACGGGCGCTCGACGGTCATCGCCGCGCTGGCCATCCCGACCTCGATCATCGCGACCTTCGCGCTCATGCAGGCGATGGGGCTGACGCTCAACATCGATCACCCTGCTCGCGCTGACGTTATCGGTGGGTATCGTCATCGACGACGCGATCGTCGTCCTCGAGAACATCGTGCGGTTCATCGAGGAGAAGCAGCTGCGCCACGCGGCGAGCGGCCGTCCTCGCCACGCAAGGAGATCGGCCTCGCCGTCCTCGCGACCTCGCTCTCGCTGGTCGCGGTGTTCCTGCCGATCGCGTTCATGGGCGGCATCGTCGGCCGCTTCATGAGCTCCTTCGGCTTCACCATGTCGTTCGCGATCCTGGTGTCGCTGCTTGTCTCGTTCACGCTGACCCCGATGCTCTGCTCGCGGTGGCTCTCGGGTCCGGTGCGTCCGAGGCCTGACGACGACCCGGAGCCCGAGAACGATCGGAGCGGTCGACGACGCGCACGACGCGCGATCTGACGGTCGTCGACCCGGCTCCGGGTCCCCGCGACGAGGAGCGCGAGCAGTTCCTCGGCTGGCGGCGGGTGAGCGCACGGTCGAGCTCGAGCACGGCCACCGAGGCGCGCGGCGGCATCTACGGCCGTTTGGAGCGCGCGTACCTGAAGCTCCTGGCGTTCGTCGATGCGTCACCGGTGGGCGGTGGGCATCCTGCTCGTCCTGGTGTTGGGCTCGATGTTTCCGCTCGTCGAAGCTCGCTCCCGAAGAACTTCCTCCCGCCGAGGACGAGTCGCGCTTCGAGGTGACGATTCGGGCGCCCGAGGGCACCTCGCTCGCGCAGACGCAGCTCATCGCGGAGCGTGTCGCCCGGCGCGTCCCGCGAGCTCCCCGGCGTGACGCAGACGCTCGTGACGACGGGCAGCCCAGCCGGGTGATCCGAGCGGCCGTGGGCCGAACCAGGCGTCGATCTACGTCCTCCTCTCGCCGCCGACCAGCGTTCCTTCACCCAGGACGACGTCATCGAGAAGGTCCGCGACGAGATCCTCCCGCCCTTCATCGAGCAGGAGCACCTCCGGACCATCGTCGGGCCCATCAATCCCTTCGGCAGCAGCGGTGCGGCTGCCGCGCCCATCCAGTACGTGATCAGTGGGCCCGATCTCGAGAAGCTCGACGAGTACGCGCAGCGAGCTACTCGCTGGCCTGCGCGAGATTCCGGGCGTCACCGACGCGGACATGACTCTGATCACGGGCCAGCCCGCGTACGACGTGCACATCGATCGGGACCGAGCCGCAGACCTCGGCGTGAGCGCTGCCAGTGTCTCGAGCGTCATGCGTCTGATGGTGGGCGGTGTCGCGGTGACTGACTACAGCGAGGGAGGCGAGCAGTACGACGTCTTCCTGCGCGCCGAGGGAGACTTCAGGCGCGACCCGGCGGCGATCAGCCAGATCACGGTGCCCAGCTCGCACGGGCGACCGGTGCGCCTCGCGGACGTCGCCAGGATCGTCCCGAGCACGGGCCCGGCAGCCATTCAGCGCCTCGGGCGGCAGCGTCAGGTGACGGTCTACTGCGCCACGCTCCCCGGCTCTTCCGAAGCGGACATCACCCAGCAGCTCGACCGCCTTCGCGACGAGCTCCACATGGAGCCCGCCTATCGCGGCTTCTTGACCGGCCGCTCGCGAGAGCTCGGGCGTGCCTTCCAGAGCTTCCTCCTGGCGGTCTTCCTCTCGTTCACCTTCATGTATCTGGTGCTCGCCGCCCAGTTCGAGAGCTGGATCCACCCGATCACGATCCTGTCGGCGCTCCCGCTGACGCTGCCCTTCGCGATCTTGTCGATCGTGATCCTCGGACAGTCGATGAACATCTACTCGATGCTGGGGATCCTCGTGCTCTTCGGCGTCGTGAAGAAGAACGCGATCCTCCAGATCGATCACATGCGTCAGCTGCGACGCGAAGGCTTGTCACGCGCCGACGCGGTGATGATCGGGAACCGAGACCGCCTTCGCCCCATCCTCATGACGACGGTCGCCTTCGTCGCCGGTATGATCCCGCTCCTCGTGTCGAGCGGCGCGGGCTCGGGCACGAACCGCGCGATGGGATCCGTCATCGCCGGCGGTCAGATCCTCGCCCTGGTCCTCACGCTGATCGCGACCCCGGTGATCTACAGCTGGCTCGACGACCTGTCGAACTCACGGACCGTGAAATTCGTCGGCCGCACGGTGCTCTGGCCACTGAGGCACGTGGATCGCCTCACCACGCGCGATCACTCGGCCCCCAAGAGCACGGGCGGCGAGCCCGAGCCCGACTCGGGCGTCGAGGAACGCAAGCCGGCGGAGTAACCCTGCCAGGAACCCGGCGAGCGGGGAGGGGCGCCCGCTCGGGGAGGGACGGGCGGGTCGATATCAACGATTCATGATGTGCACGGCTTCCTTGAGCGCGTGCTTGAAGCTCTCCATCACCGCCTCGCCGAGCGTCGGGTGCGGGTGGACGGTGAGCGCGACGTCCTCGGCGTAGGCGCACATCTCGATCGCCAGCGCCGCCTCGCTGATGAGGTCGCTGGCTTCGGGGCCGACGATGCCGACGCCCAGGAGGCGGTTGTCCTCCTCGTCGATGATGGTCTTCACGAAGCCGTCGGTCTCGAGGACGCTCATGGCGCGGCCGGAGATGGAGAACGGGAACTTGCCGATCTTGACCTTCTTGCCGGCGGCCTTCGCCTCGGTCTCGCTCATGCCGACGGTGGCGATCTCCGGGATCGGTGAAGATCGCGGCCGGCATGCGCGCAGCCAGTCGCGCGCCGCCTTGTGGCCCGCGATCACCTCGGCGGCGATCTCGCCTTCCTTCGATCGCCTTGTGCGCGAGGTAGGGCGGGCCGCAGACGTCGCCGATGGCGTAGATGCCGGGCACGTTCGTCTCGAAGCGCTCGTTCACCACGACGTGCCCTCGGTCGTCGAGCTTCACGCCGACGTTCTCGAGGCCGAGGTTCGCCGAGTTCGGCTGGAAGCCGACGGCGACCAGGACGTTGTCGGCTTCGACGCCGCGCTCCTTGCCTTGGTGCTCCACCGTGACGGTGGCGACGCCGCCCTTGACGTCGATGCCTTTGGCCTTCGCCCCGAGCAGGATCTCGGCGCCGCGCTTCTTCAGCTTGCGCTCGACGACCTTCACCATGTCCTTGTCGGTGCCGGGCAGGAGCTGATCCATCAGCTCGATGATGGTCAGCTTCGCGCCGAGCTTCTGGTAGACCATGCCCAGCTCGAGGCCGATGACGCCGCCGCCGATCGAGCACCATGCGCTTCGGCGCCTTGGTCAGCGACACGGCCTCACGTGCGGTCACCACGACTTCGCCGTCCACGTCGAGCCCCGGGATCTGGATGACCTCGGCGCCGGTCGCGACGATGATGCCCTTGGTCGCCTTGATACGTCTCGGTGCCGCCTTCGTTCTTCTGAACCTCGACGGTGTCCTTGGCGACGAGCTTGGCGGTGCCCATCAGCACCTCGCCGCCGTTGCCCTTGATGAGCGAGCCGACGCCGCTGGTGAGCTTCTTGACGATGCCCTCCTTCCACTCCTGCATCTTGGCGACGTCGATCTCCGGGTCCTTCGCCATCAGGCCCATGACCTCGGCGTGCTTGATCTTCTCGAGCAGACCCGAGGCCGCGATGAGCGCCTTCGACGGGATGCAGCCCCAGTTGAGACACACGCCGCCCAAATACTCCTTGTCGATGCAGAGCGTCTTGAGGCCGAGCTGCGCGCAGCGGATCGCAGCCACGTAGCCGCCGGGGCCGGCGCCGATCACGATCACGTCGTAGGTCTTTTCAGCCATTTCGATCTCTTTCGTCTGCTGAACCGTGGGAAGGGGCCTCGGGGCCGGCCAGCGAGGGCGTCGGCCTGGGCGGCGAGGTGCTCGGGCATCTCGCGGTAGACGTCTTCGAAGAGGGTGCGCCTCGTCGGGCGCCGGCAACGCTTCGACGCGCTTGATGGCTTCGAGCACCTCTTCGGTCAGCTCTTCGCGCACCGCATTCGCCTGGTCCGTGCTCGAGGACCTCGGAACGCGCGCAGGTAGCGTTCGAAGCGCTCGATCGGATCGCGCTTCCTCCACATCTCGACCTCCTCGTCGCTGCGGTAGCGGGTGGGGTCGTCGCTCGAGCTGTGGGGGCCCATGCGGTAGGTCACGCACTCGACGAACGTCGGGCCGTCTCCGGCGCGTGCCGAGTCCACCGCCTTCTTCAGCGCCGCGTAGACCGCCAGGACGTCGTTTCCGTCGACGCGGACGCCGCGCATCCCGTAGGCGTGGGCCTTGACCGCGATGGTCTTCGAGCGCGGTCTGCTTCGCCGTCGGCACGCTGATCGACCAGTGGTTGTTCTGGCAGACGAGCACACAGGGCGGCTGAAAACGGCAGGCGAACGTCATGGCCGAGTGAAAGTCACGCTTCGCTGGTGGCGCCGTCGCCCATGAAGCCCACGGCCACTACGTCGTCGCCCCGGTTCTTCGCCGCCATCGCCGCGCCCACGGCTTGCGGGATCTGCGGGCCGATGCAGGAGGACCAGGACACCTGATTGACGCTCCGCCCCGACATGTGGCTCGGCATCTGGCGCCCCTTGAGGATGTCGCCCTCGTTGCCGTAGACCTGCGCGAGCCACGCATCGAGGGGGAAGCCTCGGGCCAGCATGATCGCGCCCTCGCGAAGCGCCGGGAAGATCCAGTCCCGCGTCTCGGTGGCGAAGGCGGTGGCGATCGGCGTCGCCTCCTGGCCGGTGATGGTCCCGTAGAAGCCGATGCGGCCCTGGCGCTGGCGCATGAGCATGCGCTCGTCGAGGACGCGGATGCGGAGCATCTCGCGGTGGATCGCTTTGAGCACGTCCGCCTCGAGGAACGGGTCGGTCTCCGCCGCCGCGCCGCCGTCGTCTCGGAGCACCGAGTAGAGTCCGAGGGTGGGATCGTCGTCCGGGAGCTCGTTCATTGGCAGGGGGCGCATGGTATCCCGCGCCCCCTCAGGGTCAACCTCGACGTCAATCCGACGAAGCCTCCGGGATCACGAGGTGAACGCGCCAGTGGCCGTCCTCCCGGACCATCGGGACGTCGGCCCGCTCGCCCTCTCGGCGGCCAAGGACGGTCACCGTCGCTTCGTCTCCGTCTTCGTGGGCTCGCGTCTGCGCCGGCGCGAAGCGGAGCCGGAAACGACCCTGGGCGAGCATCTCCCACGGCGCGAACTCGCGCCGGCTCAGGGCGTTGGCGCGCGCCGCGCGCTGGTCGAGGGCGGCACGCGCATCGGCGGAGAGCAGCGCGTAGGCGTCCTCACGTGCGCTCGCATCCCAATCGCTCTTCTCCATCGCCTCGAGAAAGAGCGTGAGGGCTCCGGTCGGGGTGTCGTCGGAGGGCTCGCTGCTGCAGCCGGCGCCGAGGGCGACGAGCACGAGCGTGAGGACGAGGGGGCGCATGGGCCGCGACGATAGCGCACCTGTTCCGGTTGCGCCCTAGGCGCTGGTCAGGATGACGCGCGTGATCTCCGGCGGCGAGCCTACGCGGGCCGGGGGACCGGCGGTCCCGAAGCCGCGGTTGACGTACAGCGTGCTGCCGTCGCGCTGGTAGGCGCCGCGGACGTAGCCGTGGGGCAGCACCAACTCGGCGGGGTTGATGCCGAGGGTGACCTGGCCGCCGTGGGTGTGACCCGAGAGCTGGAGCGAGACCTTGCCGGCCGCCTCGGGGAAGAAGGAGGGGTTGTGGCAGAGGAGGATGCGCGGGACGTCGCCGGGGACGGTGCGAATGGCGCGTTCGAGGTCCGGCCCTCGCCCGACCTGAGATTCGCCCTGGGCGGTGAAACCGTTACGCGCAGTCCAGACGTCGTCGACGCCGAGGAGGGCGAAGTGCCCTCCGCCGTCCCCGTAGAGGCGGCCCGCGTTGACCAGGAGACGCGCGCCCGCCCGCTCGGCCGTCTCGAGCACCTCGGTCACGCCAGCGTAGTAGTCGTGATTGCCGGGGATGATGGTCACACCGTCGCGCGCGAGGGGCGCGACGCGCCGCACCAGACGCCCGAGGAACGGGGCGTAGGCCGCATCGTGATCCAGGAGATCGCCGGTCATCACGATCAGGTCCGGACGCGCGAGGCGCACGTGCTCGACCGCCGCCTCGAGCTCCGGGTCTCCGACGAAGCTCCCGAAGTGAATGTCGGAGAGCTGGACGATGGTGTAGCCCTCGAGCGTCGGCGCGAGCCCCGCGATGCGCACGGGCACGTCTTCGATCTGATAGTCGTGCCGCCCGAGGAGCGAGCCGTAGAGGGAGCTCGACCCACCGATGAGGAGGCAGGAGCCGGTCGCCGCGCGGGTGAGGAAGTCGCGGCGGGGGAGGGTGGGCGCTGGGGACGGAGACGGAGACGGTGACGGTGACAGAAGCGGTGGCGGTGACAGAGACGGTGGCGGAGAAGGTGACGGACTCGCGCTCACCTCCCGTCCCCCCATCTTGCCCCGTATCCACCGGCCCGCGGCGGCGAGGGCGCGGGCGGCTTCGACCGGCAGAAGCAGGGCGACCGAGATGATCACCCCGAGCTCGATGGTGAAGCCGACGAGGGCGAGCTCGGCCTGGCCCGCGAAGCGGCCGGCGAAGGTGGCGACGGCGCCGCCGATCAGGACCGCGGCCAGCGCCCACCGGCCGCGACGCGTCAGCGTCAACAGCTGGGTGGTCCGCCGATGGACGTAGAAGCTCATCCCGCCGAGGGCGAGGATCAGCACGCCGAAGAAGATCGTCATGCGCAACCAGAGGGGCACGGGCTTCGTTCGAACCTGCGGCTCGGGGCCGGCCCCCGCAAGGCCGCGCGCGGAGGAACAGAAGGGATTTCACACTACTTCAAGAAAGCAGGTGCTCTTGTGTGCTCACCGCCTATCGACGACCCTGGGCACCGAGGAGAGTCGGATGCGCCCACTTCACGCCCTTTTCTTCGTTCTGTTCCTGTCGGCCACGGTCTGTGCCTGCGGAGAGTCGACCACCCTGCCCGACGCCACATCGGACGGCGCGGCGGACAGCGCCGTCGGCGACGGCGCGACCGACACCAGCGTTGCTCCCGTGGACTCGGCGACGCCCGATGCCGACGTTCCCGACAGCGCGGTCCCCGCGGACAGCAGCGTCGGCGACAGCGCACCGGCGGACGCCGCGATGGACGCGGCCCCGGCTTGTGGGGCCATCGGTGAGGCTTGCTGCGCCGACGGCAGTTGCACCGATGGGTATTGCGACGCGGGCACCTGCGCGAGCTGCGGCGGCGCGGGGGAGACCTGCTGCCCCGGCGACAGCTGCGACCCCGAAAACGCCTGCAATGGCAGCGGTGTGTGCTCCCCCTGCGGCGGCGCGGGGGAGACCTGTTGCGATCTGGGCACATGCACCGCGGGCGGCTGCTGCGTGAGCGGCACATGCACCGGCGCCGGCTCCACCTGCCCGGGCGGCGTCGGAGGTACGTGCACGGACGGAAGCTGCGGCGGCTGCGGCGACGCCTCGGAGCCGTGCTGTGCCGGAGACCGCTGCACCGCGGCCTCGACCGTCTGCGTCTCGGGCACCTGCGGCACCTGCGGCGGCGCAGGACAGCCGTGCTGTGCATCGGATACCTGCACCGGCGGGCTCGTGTGCGGCGGCGCTGGCGTGTGTCAGCCCTGTGGTGGCCCGGGAGAGCCCTGCTGTCCGGGCGACAGCTGCACCGGCGGGTGCTGCAACGCGGCCTCGAACATCTGCGTCGCGGATGGCTCCGCGTGCGCCGTGGGCACCTGCGACGCGAGCGTGGGCGCCTGCGTCGCCTGCGGCTATCCCGGGGAGACGTGCTGCCCCGGCGACACCTGCAACGGTGGCGACTGCTGCAGCGGCGGGACCTGTCTGGCCGAGGGCGAGGAGGCGTCGGCCATGAGCGGCATGGTCTGCGCCGACGGATCGCTCACGTCGTGTGGCGGCGACGGCGAGCCGTGCTGTGGCTCGGCGACCTGCGGCATGGGCGGCTGCTGCATCTTCGGCACTTGCACCGCCGATGGCGACATGTGCGGGATGACCACCAGCTGCGACATGGGCTCCTGTTCCAGCTCCACCTTCACTTGCGGCGGCGCGGGCGAGTCGTGTTGTCCGAGCATGGGCTCGCTCTTCTGCACGGCGGGGGGCTTGGCCTGTGCGGGCGGGTTCGGCGCGACCTGCGAGGCCTGCGGCGACGCCGGCGAGCAATGCTGCCCCGGCCAGGCCTGCAACACGGGCGCCTGCTGCGTCGACAACATGTGCGTCGCCGACGGCGATGCCTGCGGCTTCGGGACCGGGACCTGCAGCGGCGGCTCTTGCGAAGGCGGCACCTGCGGGCGGCCGGGTCAGCCCTGCTGCATGGTCGACGGTCCGGACTTCTGCTCCGCGCCGTACGCGGTCTGCATCGGCGGCATCTGCGACACCTGCGGCGACGAGGGCGACTTCTGTTGCAGCCCCGATCGGCACTGCAACGGGACGCTGGTCTGCGAAGCGCGCACCGGGCCGGACGTCTGCGTCCGACCCTAGGATTAGCTGGCGCTCAGGTCGGGTCGCCGATCTTGGCGGCGAGACCGGCGAGGTCTCGCACCTTCAGCTCGCGACCGTCGTCGATCAGGCCTTCGGCGTGGAGGCTTCGAATCGCGCGGGAGAGCGTCTCGGGGCGCATCGCCAAGAAGCCCGCGAGGGCGTGGAGGGGGGCGTTGCGCCAGTGGGCGATGAGCGGGTTGGTCTCGCGCTCGCGTAAGAATCGCGCCAATCGATGGCTCGCCGGTCCGGCGACGAACTGGCGCTCTGTCGCCAGGCGCGCCGCCTCTCGCGCGAGGCTAAACGTGACCGCGTCCACGCGCTCGGGGCTCTTGTGCATCCAGGCCTTGAAGGCATCGACCTCGGCGCCGTGGAGCACCGCTCGATTGACCACGCGGACGTCGAACTGCGCGGGGAGGCCGAGGAACGCCTCGAGGCCGATGAGGCACCCTGCGCCGCGCAGCGAGCAGACCTGCTCTTCGCCGCCGGCGGTCGTGACGAGGAGCAGGAGCTGACCCGACTCGATGTAGAAGACCCTGTCCACCGGATCGCCGCGGTGGAAGACGAGCTCAGACTGGCCTCTGGTCGAACGCCTGAACGGCCCCGAGGATTCTCCGGAAACCAACCCCCCGAGCGACGGGAAAACAGCTTGTTCAGGCATGGGAGCTCTCCGATGGGAGCCAACCACGTTCCCCGTAGGTGCTCCTTGACGATCGTCAAGGCAACAACCCCCGGTGAAGATGCATTCTGCCCGGCGAATGGGGGCGGACGAGACCGAGGAGCTACGCCGGGCGCTCGAGCGTGCGGAAGGGTTGATCCGCTTTGGCCGAATGGCCGCGGCCCTCGGTCACGAGATCAACAACCCCATCACTTCGGCCCTCCTCGCCGTCGGGGTGCTCGACAACGAGCTCAAAGCGTGCAGCGATGACGAAGCGCTGCGCCGTCGCCTTCACCAATCCCTGGAAGACCTGCGCGCCAGCCTGGCCCACGTCTCGCTCCTTGTCGAAGATGCACGCGGCTACTCCGACGCGGACCGGCCCACGACGGAGGTCGACCTCAGGGAAGTGGCGCGCCGGGCGCTGCGCTTGATGCGCATCCAGATTGGCGATGCTGCGACCATCATCGAGCGACTCGAGCCGGTTCCGCCCATCACCGCCCATCGACACCGCCTCGTTCAGGTGGGCGTCAACCTCCTGTCCAATGCGCTGAGCGCGATCCAGCGCGACGCCAGCCGTCCCCACACCATCGAGGTGGCGACCCGCGAAGCGAACGGTAGAGCGGAGCTCGTCGTTCAGGATGACGGGCCAGGCATCGCCGAGGATCTCCACGAGGTCGTCTTCGCGCCCCTCGTCTCACGCCGCGGCGCAGGGACGGGCCTCGGGTTGTGGCTGAGCCGGGAGATCGTCATCGATTATGGCGGCAGCTTGAGCCTCGCCTGCCCGCCCGAGGGCGGCTGCCGCTTCGTGATGGCGCTCCCATTGCTGACGAATGACGACAGCGCGCGCGGGTGATGTCTCAGTTTGGCACGGCGGGGTCCGTGGAATAGCCGAGTAAAAGCCACGATCGTATGGGTCGATCTGTGCCACTTCGGGTGGTCCCTACCTTGCAGCACAGTGAGGCACAGGAGGACACACTCGTCATGCTTCGGATCATCGTCGGACTCTTCGCCCTCGCCCTCGTCGCTCTCGCAGGCTGCTCGAATTCCATCGTCCCGCCGGAGGAGCTGGTAGAGGCTTCGGCCAGCTATCAGATCGCCATCGACGCCAGCAACCTCGACTGGGGCGGCTACCCGCCCTATGTGGATCCGGCGCTGGGCGGGCTCGAGGCGCGCCTCGATCTCTCACTCGAGGACGACGGCACCGTCGTCGCGTACATCTCGCCTGCCTTCGGCATCCCCGCCGAGTACCGCGGGACCTTCGAGGGAGCCGAGCTGACCCTCATCCCGACCGATCGACGGGCTGTGCTCGGCGACGCGTCTTTCGCGAGCGTCGTTCTCCGAGGGGAGGTGCAGGAGGGTATCGTCCGCGTTGCGGGGGACTATCACGCGAGCGGGAGCGTGAACGTCGCTGAAGGGGACGTGCTGTGGATGGGCTCGCTCGAGGCGGACGGGACCATCCGGCCCGATGATGTGGTGCCGGAGCTCCGGCTTCGCCGCGAGACCTTCTTGCCAGCGCTCGCTCCGTGGAGTCCGGTGCGCGTAGAGCTGTCGGAGCCGGTGGCGGTCGACGAGGTGCTCGACGCGCTCAGCGTGAGCGCCGAGTACGAGATGGACATGGAAACGACGTTCGACGGCCTCGTCACCGCGGTCGAGCTTCAGCCCGCGGGGTGGTGGCCCGATGCGTCGATCAGCTTCGCGCTCGCGGCGGGGGTCGCCGATCTCTCGGGCAACGAGGCGGCGGCCGCGAGCGAAGAGATGTCTCGCTTCGCCTCGCCTTCGGCGCTTTCGATGATCGACTTCGACTCCCCCGAGACCTCCGATGTCGATGCGTGGGGTCTCGCGGAAGGAGAGCCGGCGATGGAGTGCGCGAGCGGAGCTGGATGTCTCGTGATGTACTCCGATGGATTCGCCGCGATGGGTCTGTACGGGCGCCTCGAGGGAGAGGTCTCCACCCTCGCGTTCCGCGCTCGGGCACGCGAGGCCGGAGAAGCGAGCTACGGCCGCTTCGAGCTCACGGTGACCGCCGAGGTGGGCGGCGCCGACGGCGGTCCGGTGCACTCCGTCACCGAGGTTCTCGAGGGTACCGCGGACGTGGGCGAGTTGGCCGACTCCGGCTGGGTCGACTTCGAGCTGCCGCTGCCCGAGACGCTCTCGTCCCCTGGCGTGGCCATCAACATCGTCAGCCCAGGCGGCGTTAGTGGCGGTTGGGCGGTTCCTTCGCCGCAGGTGTACGTCGCCGTCGACGACCTTCACGGTCTCTGAGGATCGGAATCGAGTCGCCAGGGCCCTTCGGCCCTGGCGTCGTCGTTTCGCGGTCAGGCCCTCTCGAAGAGACCGGCGGCGCCCATGCCGCCGCCGATGCACATCGTCACGATGGCCCAGCGGCCGCCGCGGCGCTTCAGCTCGTGCAGCGCGGTGGCCGTCAGCTTGGCGCCGGTGCAGCCGAGGGGGTGGCCCAGCGCGATGGCGCCGCCGTGCGGGTTGAGCTTGTCGTCCGGGATGCCGAGCGTGCGCTTCACGTAGACGCTCTGGCTCGCGAAGGCCTCGTTCAGCTCGATGACGTCGATGTCGTCGATGGTCAGGCCGGTCTTCTTCAGGAGCTTCTGCACCGCGGGCACCGGGCCGATGCCCATGATCGCCGGGTCGACGCCGACGGTGACGAAGTGCCGGAAGTAGCCGAGGGGCTCGACCTTCAGCTCCTTCGCCTTGTCCGCGCTCATCACCAGCGAGGCGGCGGCGCCGTCCGAGAGCGGCGAGGCGTTGCCGGCGGTGACCGAGCCCTTCAGCGAGAAGGCGGGGCGAAGCTTGGCCAGACCCTCGAGGGTCGTCTCGGATCGCGGCAGCTCGTCCACCGTGAAGGGCACCAGCTTGCGCTCACCGTCGGCGAAGGCGATGCCGTGGACCTCGACGATCTCGTCGGCGAAGACCTTCGACTCGAGGGCCTTCTTCGCCTTCATCTGGCTGTCATAGGCGAACGCGTCCTGATCCTCGCGGCTGATCTCGAATTTCTGCGCGACGTTTTCGGCGGTGATGCCCATGGGCGTGTAGACCGCGGGGTACTCCGCCATCACCTCCGGTGACGCGCTGAGCTTGTTACCCGTCATCGGCACCATCGACATCGACTCGACGCCGCCGGCGACCGCGATGTCCTGCCAGCCGGCCGCGATGCTCCCCGCGGCGATGGCGATGGCGTTCAGACCGCTCGAACAGAAGCGGTTGATGGTGATGGCGCTCGTCTCCTGTGGGAGACCCCCGAGGAACCCGGCCGGGCGGGCGACGTTCAGGCCCTGCTCGCCCTCGGGCATGGCGCAGCCGAGGACGATGTCCTCGATCATCTCGGGCTTCACGTCGGGGTTGCGCGCCATGAGGCCGCGAACGACCTCGCCGGCGAGCTCGTCGGGGCGACGCTGGGCGAGGGTGCCCTTGTGGGCGCGACCGACCGCGCTCCGGACCGCATCTACGATGACGACGTCTTTCATGTTCTCTCTCCTGCTCTCGATTCCGTCGGATGCGTGGGTCAATTACGCAGAGGTTTGTTGTTCATGAGCATGTGCTGCATGCGGTCGAGGCTCTTCTGCTCACCGCAGAGGCTGACGAAGGCCTCGCGAGCGAGGTCGAGGACCTCCTGCTCGGTGACCGGATGCGAGCCGCCGCTGGCGCCGCCGCACAGGACACGGGCGAGCTTCTTCGCGATGAAGGCGTCGTGCTCGGTGGCGTATCCGCCGTCGACCAGCGTGCCCACCATCATCTCGAGGGTCGCGACGCCGCTCTCCCCGGGGAGCACGTGTGCGCGCGGGATCGGCGGGTGGTAATCCGAGCGCGCCATCCCGATCGCCTTCTGCTTCGCGTCGTGCAGCAGGCGCGCCTTGTCGAAGGACACGCCGTCGCCGTGGCGGAAGTAGCCGAAGTGCTTCGCCTCGACGGCGCTGGTGGCGACCTTCGCCATCGCGATGTTCTTGAAGGTGTTCGTGACGAGCTCGAGGGTGTTCATGTGGGCGCCTTCGGGCACTCCCTCGAGCGCGCGCCACAACATGTTCATGTTGCCGGCGCCGCCGGGGATGAGCCCCACACCGACCTCGACCAGGCCAGAGTAGGTCTCGGCGGAAGCCTGGACGGCATCGCAAGCCAGGCACACCTCGAGACCGCCGCCGAGGGTCATGCCCCAGGGGGCAGCGACCACCGGGATCTTCGAGTACTTCATCCGCTGGGTGGTGTCCTGCAGCGCCTTGACCACGGAATTCAGCTGGTCCCACTGTTTGTTGTTCGCGGCCATGACGATCGCGAAGAGGTTGGCGCCCACCGAGAAGTGCTCGCCCTCGTTGTAGATGAGGAGCGATTCGTAGTTGCGCTCGGCTTCCTCCACCGCCTGGTTCATCAGGGAGATGACGTCGTCGTCGAGGCTGTTCGCCTTGGTCTTGAAGGTGAGCCCGAGGACGCCGTCGCCGAGATCCCACGCCTCGGCCCCGTCGTTCGAGAGCACGGCGCTCTCGCCCTTCCGCACCACCGCGAGGGGCGCGCTGCGCGGGTCGCGCTCGAGCGCGACGTACTCGCCCTTCAGCAGATCGAAGACCTTTCCATCTTCGGTATAGAAGGACGTCGCCCCCGAATCGACCATCTTCTGGATCGAGTCGGGTAGGGCGACGCCGTCCTTCTTCATCCGCTCGGTGGTCTCGACGAAGCCGAGGGCGTCCCAGGTCTCGAAGGGGCCGAGCTCCCAGTTGTAGCCCCAGCGCATCGCGTCATCGACGGCGACGATCGAATCGGTGATCTCACCGATTCGCCGCGCCGAATAGGCGAGGGAGCGGCTGAGCACCTTCCAGGCGAACTGTCCCGCTTTGCCCTCGTCGGCGACGAGCTTGCGGACGCGCTTCCTCGGGTCGGAGGACTTGGCGATGGCTTTGGTGACGTTCCGGATCTCCTCGTCGCCGCCCTTCGGCCGGTACTCGAGGGTGTCGAAGTCGATGACCGAGATCCCACTCTTGTCCTTCTTGTAGAAGCCGCCCCTGGTCTTGTTGCCGAGGAGGTTCTTTTCGACCATGCCGCGGACGAAGCTCGGGACCTCGAAGACCGCGCGGTCCTCGTCGTCTTCGAGCGCCGCGTAGCAGTTGTCGGCGACGTGGACGAAGGTGTCGAGGCCGACCAGGTCCGCGGTGCGGAAGCTCGCCGACTTGGGGTGGGCCATGGCTCTGCCGGTGATGCCGTCGACGTCCTCCGGCGTCAGCCCGTCCTCGAGCATCTGGTGAATCGTCACCATCATCGAGTGGGCGCCGATGCGGTTACCGACGAAGTTCGGCGTGTCCTTGCCGAAGACGATGCCCTTGCCGAGCTCGTTTTCACCGAAGTCACGGATGCGCTCCATGGTGGCGGGATCGGTCTCGGGGCCGGCGACCAGCTCGAGGAGCTTCATGTAGCGGACCGGGTTGAAGAAGTGCATCACCAGGAAGCGCTTCTTGAAGGCCTCGCCGCGCCCTTCCATCATGTCGTGGATCCTCAGGCCCGAGGTGTTGGACGCGACGATCGCGTGGTCGGGGAGGATCTTCTCGAGCTTCGCGAAGAGGCTCTGCTTGATGTCGAGGCGCTCGATGATCGCTTCGATCACCAGGTCGCAGCCCCCGAGCTCGTCGAGGTCGTCCTCGGTGTTGCCGGTGGAGACGAGCTGGGCATTCGCTTTGTGGAAGAACGCGGCCGGCTTGCTCTTCAGGGCTTTCTGAAGCCCGCCGTCGGCGAAGCTGTTCCGTTTCTTCGGGTCCTTCCGGTCGTCACCCTCGAGCTTGGGCGGAACGATGTCGAGGAGAAGGACGGAGATACCCGCGTTCGCGAGGTGGGCCGCGATACCGCTGCCCATGACGCCGGCGCCAACGACACCAACACGCCGAATCGGCTGACTCATTTCGCCTCCAATGGCTGGCTTTCGGGGGCTCGCACCGGCCCGGAATCGGGGGGCTGCGAGGGGCAGGCATCATCCCACAGCGGCGCTTGAACGCCTACCCGGGGATCTGTTGGAATTTCGGTCTTGGGCTACCGTACCGCGCTCGTCGTGTGCGTCATCTCCGCCTTCGTGTGGAGTCTGCCTCGCCGGGCGGAAGCACAGGCCTGCACCGCCCCGATCGAGGGCGACATCGGTTGCCTGCAAATGGCGAGCGGCCGGGTGGAGTACGCCGACGGCGATGACGTATCGGGCACCTGCGGCGGCGGCATCTCGATGAACCACCCGGACAACGTCTTCACCTTCACCTGCTCCGGCGCGGGCGCCGTGAGCCTCTCCCTCACCGGCCTGGACTGCGACATCGACCTCTTCGTGCTGGGGCCCGGCGACTGCACCACCAGCGGCGGCTGTTACGCTCAGTCCACCAACGGGCTCACCTCGCTCGCCTCCGGCGCGATGATCATCGACGAGGCGCTGACCTTCACCTGCACACCCAACGAGACCTATTACGTGGTGGTCGACGCCTTCGGGCAGACCGGACAGACCGACTGCGACAGCTGCGGCTTCATCTGCCGGATCGGCGGCGGCGGGTGTGCGAGCGCCTACCCGCCGACGTCGAACGTGGGCGTGATCAACTGCGACGACGCGATGATGGAGGGGAACTACACCCTCACCGTCACGAGCGGCGCGAGCCTCGGCTGCGGCGAGCAATGCTCGGACCTGGTCGACAACGACGGTGACGGAGACGTGGACTGCGCCGATTCCGATTGCGCCGGGGTCGCTTCCTGCGCGTCGTGCTCCGGCTGTGACATCAGCGGCTCCTGCGTGTCGAACGGCACGGTGAACCCATCGAACCCGTGCCAGGTCTGCGATACGTCCCGGTCGATGACAGGCTGGTCCTCGGCGGCCGATGGCACTTCCTGCACCAACGCGATCGTCTGCGATGGGCGCGAGGTCTGCTCCGCCGGCGCCTGCGTGGCCGGGGCGCCGCTCGACTGCGACGATGGCGACACGTGCACGACCGATTCCTGCATGGAGCCCGGCGGCTGCCGGCACGCCTCGGTCGCGGGCTGCTGCAACGTCGCCATCGACTGCGATGACGGCGACCCCTGCACCTCGGACGGATGTACCGGCACCGGCGGCACCTGTACCACTTCGCCCATCAGCGGTTGCTGCACCAGCGACGGCGACTGCAGTGACACCTCGGCGTGCACTTCCGACGCGTGTGACACCAGCACCAACCGCTGCACGTTCATGCCCATCAGCGGCTGCTGCGCCGCCGACGGGGACTGCGACGACGGCAACGCCTGTACCACCGACACCTGCGATGCCGCCTCCGGCGCTTGCACCAACGCCTCGATCGCCGGCTGTTGCCTCGGGGACGGAGACTGCGACGACGGAGACGTCTGCACCGACGACGCGTGTGTGTCGTCGGCCTGCGTGAACGCACCCATCGCCGGATGCTGCATGTCGGATGACGTCTGCGACGACTCGATGGAGTGCACCACCGACACCTGTGACGTTCGTACGTTCCGCTGTTCCTCGACCGCGACCGCCGTGTGCTGCATGGCCGATGTGGATTGCGACGACGGGGACGCTTGCACCATCGACGCCTGCGACGAGTTCGGCGTGTGCGGCTCGACTCCGGACCCCTCGTGCTGCGACGTGGACTGCGACGACGGGGACGCCTGTACTCGCGACTCCTGTGAAGCCGATCGCGTCACCTGTGTCCACGACCCGGTGGCGGGTTGCTGCAACGACGACACCGATTGCCGCGGCACCGACGTGTGCGCTGCGGGCCGCTGCTCCGCGCCGATGGCCGACGCCTCCTTCGACGCGGGTCCCGATGCGGGCGGCGAGCCCACCGGCACCATGGACGATGGTGGGTGCGGCTGCGTGACGTCCGCCCGGGCGCCCTTCGGCCTCGGCGCCTGGCCCCTCTTCCTGGTGCTGGGGATCGTGGCGGGCCGTCGCCGCCGCTGACACACAGCGGCACGACCGCGCCACGCCGTCGCGACCGATCGAGCGGCGCAGGGGCTTTTTCGACCGTGAACGCGTGGCCCGTGAGTTGCACCCGGCGCGCCTCCGATGCGTTCCGCCCTCGCTCTGCTCTCCCTCTGTCTGTCGTTGTCGGGCTGCTACCTCTTTCACGAGCGCCCTCGCGTGGGTGCTTCGGCCGACGGGGGGAGCGGGACGGGGCCGGACGCAGCGACGGGCCCCGACGCTGGCGATCCGCCTCCGCCTCCGCCTCCGCCGCCCCGCTGTGCGCTCGCGCCGGTGATGGAGCGCTTCATCGCCAGCTACCCGGATGGGAGCATGCATGCCCCCGACCTCTTCCTCGCGGGCGACCAGCTCGGCGTGCTGATGTTTCAGAGCGACACCATCCGTCATCCGGAGATCGTCCTCAGCCACACCGATCTCCACCTCGAGGAGGTGAGCGCGCCCCGGCGCGTGGGCGAGGAATCGCACGGTTGGGGCGAGGCCGCGTGGAACGGCGAACGGGTCGGTGTCTGCTGGGACGGGGATCCGGACGGCGCGGGCGCGCTTCGCTTCCGCGAGATCGACGGGCTCGACGGGGCCCTCGGCCCGCGCGCGGACTTCGGGACAGAGACCGGCCCATGCACCGAGCTCGTCTACGCCCACGGCGTCTATGCCATGACGTATCGCTCCGAGAACTTCGACGTGGACCCGGTGCAGGTCGAGACCATGCTCGCGCTGGTTGCGGAGACGGGCGAGCCGATCGCCGAGCCGATGGCGATGGCCCGCGGGGACTACCCCGGCCGAACACCGTCGCTGGTGGCGACCGAGGATGGTTTCCTCGCCCTCGTCTACGAGGACGCGGGACTCCGGATGCTGGGCGTCGATCCGCGGGGTGAAGTGACGCGCGATCGCACGATCCCGCTGCCCGTCGGCTACACCGCGGTCGCGCTTCGCGACGATCGCCTGGGGCTCGTCTCCCTCGAGGGTCCTTCGGACACGCGCGCGCTCGTCTTCCGCATCGCGAGCCTCGACGGCCGCGTCCTCTTCGAGCGGCCGATCGAGGGTGGCGCCCCCACGACCGCCTACCCGCGGGTGGCGGCACGCCCCGAGGGCTGGGCGCTGCTCTGGGCCGAGGGCTATCGGCCCAGCGAGCGCGAGATCATCCTCTCGCTGGATCCGGATGGTGTGCCCCTCGCGGCGCGACGAACGCTCTACGATGGCGCCCACTCGGGTTACGGCGGTCCCTCCGTCCTCTCGGTGGACGACACGCTCTACGTCGGCATCTCTCACGAAGGTACCGAGCCGCCCATGGGACGCGAGGGGACCTACGTGCAGAGGTGGGAGTGCGGCGCGCCCCCGGAGGACCTCTGCCGCGCACAGGACGCGCGAGCCGCCGACTGCGACGGGGAGCGGGTCTGGGGCTTCCGCTGGACCGGCGACCGATGCGCGCCGGTGGTCGGCTGCGAGAGCGACTGCGTGGGCGAGGACTGCATGTCTCTTTCGCGAACAGAGGTCGCATGCGAATCCGACCGGATCGAGTGTCCGGCCATCGAATGTCCAGCCACTACGGCGCGGCTCGCGCAGCTTTGCGCGCCTGCCCAGACGCCCTCCATGACCTCTCGCGTCCTCGACGTCGCCATTTGGGGCGACGGCTGTCCCTGCGCTCCGCGCCCACGATGTCGCGTCGAGGTCAGCGGAGAGCGCGAGCTCCGCCTCTCCTTCGAGCAGTGCGCCGACCCGACCCCGGATTGTGCGTGCGATCCCGAGCCGGTCAGGTGGCCGATCACCTGCGTGCTGCCACCGCTCTCTCCCGGCGAGTGGGTGCTCCGCGGCGACGGGGCGGAGCCGATCTCGATGACGGTCACCGCCCCCTGGGAGACGCCGGAAGGGGAGACGGTCTGCGCTGCGGGGCTCTAACGCTAGCGCAGGATGTCGAGCATCGCGTCGTGGAGCAGGCCGTTGGTGGCGAGGAAGTTGCCGCCGTGGATGGTCTCGTTGCCCTCGAAGTCGGAGAAGCGCCCGCCCGCTTCGCGGATGAGCACCGCCGCCGGACAGACGTCCCAGGCTTTGACGCCCGGGTCCACCATCACGTCCACCATGCCGCTGAGCAGCTGGCGATAGCCGTCGAAGTCCACGTGGCCGCGCTGCGTGTAAGTGCCGCGTCCGATCTTGGCGAGGACGCCTTCGAGGCAGGCGTCGGTGAACTGATGGAGGCCCCCATGGCTCGCCACCGCCTCCGAGAGCGAGTCCACCGCGCTCACGTGCATGCGTTTGCCGTTCTTACGAGCTCCGTCGCCTTTGACGGCGACCATCAGATCCCCGGCGGCGGGCATGAAGGCGATACCCACCACGGGATCGCCATCCGCCTCGAGACCCACGAGCACCGACCAGGTGTCGAAGCCGCGGGTGAAGGCGCGGGTGCCGTCGATGGGATCGACGATGAAGCGCATCTCCGATTCGCCCTCGGTCACGCCGGTCTCCTCGCCGAGGAAGCCCACGCCTTCGAAGCGCGAGAGGAGAAACGACTTGATGTGCCGCTCCACCGCTTCGTCCGCCTCCGTGACGGGCGAGTTGTCGGGCTTTCGCCGGGCGCGATCTCCCACGCCGCTCTTCTGCATGGCGAGGGCCCGTTCGCCGGCGAGGGTGATCTCGTCGATGAGCGCGTCGAGGGCTTTGCGGCCGCCGATGCGCCCGAGGTCGAAGGCGTCGGACATGGTGGTGTCTTCAGTTTCCGATGGTGGGGACGTCGCCGGCGAGGGCGCCGAGCAGGAACGCGCTCACGTCAGCGAGACCCTCGGGGGTCTGCAGGGCGACGAAGTGGCCGTCGACCCCCGCCCCGGAGGGGTCGTATTGCCGGAGGCCCATGGTGAAGGGAGCCATGTCGACGGTGATGTTCCCCATCACCGGCGGATCCTCTTCGGCGAGCCCCCAGGAATCGGTGAGCAGAGGGCGGACGAGGCGGAGCCGCGCCGCGAGCGCATACGCCTGCAACGTCGGCTCCGGGGAGTAGCTGTCGTTCAGACCGTAGGTCATGAACAGGTGCCGGCCCGGGGCGCCCTCGATCGGCTCGGTGATCACGCGCCGCCCGTAGTTCACGGGATCCGCCTGGTCGAAGTAGGCCTGGAAGATCGACAGCGCCGGGTGGAAGGTCCCGGTGGGGAGCGTTCCGTCCATGTTGATGTCGAGGAGCGCGAAGGGCAGCACGCCGGCGATGTCCACCGGCTCCCTCTTGTTCAAGAGCGACTGCGTCAGGTCGCCGCCGTTGCCGCTGAGCACGATGGCCGAGACGCTCGGCTCGTAGGGGAACATCAGCGACGCATGCGTCGCCCCCTGCGAGTGCATGTACATCGTGATCTTCGTCGCGTCGAAGCTGATCGCCTCGCCGGTGAGGGAGGTGGCGGCGTCCTCGCTGTAGCCCTCGGCGAAATACACGAGGCTGAAGAGATCCGCCGAGCCCTGGGTGATGTTGTCGCGCGCGGCGCGCGGGTTGGCGAAGTTGTAGAAGAGGCGGTCGGGATCGCGGGTCGAGTCGCCTCGTCGCTCGCCGTGCTCGGGGAAGTCGATCGCGAGCGTCGCGGCGTTCACCGGCGTCCCCCCGTGGTCGCCCGCGGCCACCGCGGCCGCGACGCCGTTGTGCGCCGCCCCGGTGAAGCTGCCGCCGGTCCCGTGACCGACGATCAACAGCGGGTAGCCTTCGGCTGGCGGCGCGGTCTTGGGCACGGTGAGCGCGAAGCACACCTGCTCCGTCCGCGCCAGGACAGGCGCCCCGTCGCCGTCGACCTCGATCCCTCCGCCGTCCTCGGGCGTCTCGTAGGGCGGGGTGCCCTGCTGGAAGATGGGCAGCTCGATGCGCCCGTGGATCTCGTAGAAGTCCGGGCTCACGGCGCCGCAGCTCCGCTGCATCGTGCCGTCGTCGCAGGGTGAAGTGTTGGTCCCGTCGCAGAGCGTGAGGTCGCTGACGGTGGGGGCCGGGCGCGCGCGGATCACTTCCCTGAGGCGACTCACCACCCGCTCGGGGTTGCTGGTGGTGAAGACCGTGGCGTTGAGCACGTCGCCCGCGGTGACCTCGGTGTTCATCGGGTCGGCGAGCCAGTCGCGCAGCGGCGTATAGGAGTCCCAGGCCGCCGAGAGCGCCGCGTCGGAGGGCGCCGAGGAGCCCAGCATCGCCTCGAAGTCGCCGGAACGACCCATGACCTGCGGCGAGTCGCCGGAGGTCAGGATGCCCGTGCGAAGGATCGCCGCGTAGGTGGTGCCGGGCCGGAGGGGCCGGCCGGACCCGGTGCGCATCGCGAACCAGTTCGGGCAGATGTACTTCGAGACCGGGCCCGAGGAGAAGAACCAGGCCACGTTCACCATCTCGCCATAGGTCGGGGAGTCGGGGGTCACGTCGACGACCAGGAAGTTCCCGTCCATCGAGTCCCAGTCGTAACCGTCGCTGAAGCGGAAGTAGATGACGGGGTTGGTGCTGAAGCCGTCGAGGTCCTCTTCCGACGCGCGCAGATAGCGGTCGATGATGTCGATGGGAAGCGCGGTGCCGGGGGAGGGGTGGCCGCTCAAATCGATGCCGGTCGCCGTCCGGCGAACGTCGTTGGGGTAGGGCAGGGAGTAGAAGTCGAAATCGGTCCCCGCGCGAGGCACGCGGAAGAGGGCTTCGTTCGAGCCCTCCTCGTCGGCGGTGTTGCACTCCACGCCCGCCCAGTACGGGGGGATGGCCGGCGGGGTGACGCCGCCGTCCACGGGCTCGATGGGGGGCGCGCTCTCGCACACGCTCATCCCGCCCGTCCGGCCGATGCACGACAGGCCCGCGATGCAGTCGACGTCGGTCACGCAGGTCGTGCCGAGATCGCCCGTGCCGCCTTCGCGGCAGCGCCCACCGAAGCCTTCGACCACGCAGATGAGGCCGCGCTCGCACTCCGCGGTGGAGTCGCAGTCCGATCCTTCGGGCTCGGTCCCGGCGGGGGCACAGACCCGGAGCGCGTTGCAATAGAGGCCGTCCGTGCAATCGCCGGTGAGCTCGCAGGCCGCGTTTTCGCCGAGCATGCCGGCCGGCTGGCAGGTGCCCATGTCGAGATCGCAGATGAGACTCGTGCGGCAATCGCCGACCCGGAGGCATTCATCGCCGACGTGCCCATCCCCCAGGCCCGGGGGAGGTGGCTGGGTGCATTCGCAGGCGCAGAAGACGAGTCCGAACAAGAGAGAAGTAAGAGAGGCGCGTGTCATCGGAGAATCCTCCGCTCACATCATACCTCGGTTGCTACCGGTTTTGGGACTCGGTCCCGACCCGAGACGGGGCTCCCCCTCGAGCCTCAGGTCAGCGCTTCGAGCTCCGTAGCGAGGTGATCGGCGAGCGCGCGCACCACGTGGCTCGGGTCGCGAGCCTCCACGTTCGGCAGGCGCACGATCGTCGCGCGCCGGCTCTTCTTCTTCACCGACTTCTCCGCGGTGTCCCCGCTGTCGCGCCGCTTTTGCACCTCCAAGGCGAGGATCTTCACCGCGTTCTGGACGGGAAGGGTGACGCCTTCCTTCGCGTCCTCGAGGGCGCGTAGCCAATCGGGCTTCTTCGCGTCGGCGCGGTTGAGGAGGAACGCGTGCGGCTTCTGCCCGAGCTTGTCGAGCTTCTTGACGATGTAGTCGAGATCCGCGTCGGCCGAGCCCGTCGGCGCGGCGACGAGCACGTAGCGCGCCGAGTCGCCGAGGAGCAGCGCCTCGCTCTTGCGCGCCAGATCGGCGAAGCGCCCGCGCACGAGTGACAACAGCCCGAAGAGCGCGGCGAGCTCACGGAGCAGGCGTGGATCGAGGATGCGTCCGATGGCCGCTTCCACGCGCTTCTTGCCCCAGGCGATGAGGCCCTTTTCGTCCTTGGGAGGGCCGTCACCATCCTCCTCGGCCTTCTTGGCGAGGTTGGCGAAGAAGGAGACCGCCCGGCCTTCGAAGAGCGCCGCCAGCCTCCCCGGATACGAGACGAAGTCGAGGGCGTAGCGCGAGGGCGCGGTGTCGATCACCAGGTAGTCGTAGGAGGCTTCCTCGACGGCGCGCGCCACCAGCATCAGGGAGACGAGATCGTGGATCCCCGCCAGAGCGTCTCCGAGGGTGGCGTAGATGCGGTTTTCGAGCATGCGCTCGAGGTCCTCGGGCCGATCCTCGAAGAGGACCTCGACGAAGGTCCGCGTGCTCGTTCGGGGCTCCGGCATGAGCGCGAAGAGCTTTCCGTGCGCGTCGTCCTCGGTATGCACCGCGTGGACGTGGGCGTCGATCTCCACGCCCATCGCGTGCGCGAGACGGCGCGCCGGGTCCACCGTCACGACGAGCGTGCGGTGCCCAGCGCGGGCCAGCGCGACGGCGAGCGCCGCGGCGGTGGTGGTCTTGCCGACGCCGCCACCACCGGCACACACGACGACGCGCGGGCTCACGTCGCCCCCTCGCTCGAGAGCCAACCGGCGACCTCGGAGGCCTGTGGATCCACCGGCGAAAGCGGCATCGACACCGGCTTCATCCCGGTCCCCGCCATCACTTCTTCGAGCGCGCCCAGTGCTTCGCTGCGCGCCTGATCCCGCGCCGCGATGATCTCGACCAGCTCGGTGGCTGCCCAGGCGATCTTGCTTTCGCCGCTGGCGAGGCGACGCGCTTCTTTGAGCGCGTGCGGCGGCATGGCGGCGGGCACCCGGTTGATGATGAGGCGCCCCGCCGGCAGGCCCACGTCCTCGCGGATGGCTTCCGCCAGCTCCAGCGTCTCCTCGAGGACCAGGCGCTCCGGCAGGCTCACGATCACGACCGAGCAGCGCCCCTCGGCGATCAGCTCCTCCGAGAGCCGCTTCGACAGCTCCTGTAGTGGTCCGCCGCGTAGCAGATCCCGCATCTGTGCCGGCACCCGCAGCCAGGCCACGCCGTGTCCCGTCGCCGGCATGTCCACGACCACGCGCACGCCGGGCCGCTCCACCGAGATGCGTCGCACCGACTCCAGCTGCGCCAGCTCGCGCAGGGCGGGAGCGGCGCGCAACAGGCGCCGCATGGCGAAGTTCCCGATGACGACCTTCGACAGGATCGCCGAGCCGAAGAGGTCCGCCGCCATCTCCTCGATGGCCTCGGCGGGTTTGATCACGACGTGCTCGACCTTGGAGCCTCGCCCGAGGACACGCTTGCCCGCGTCGCCGTCGCCGAACTCGACCAGCACGGCACGCCCCTCGCGGGTCCACGCGTCATGGGCCAGCCCGGCGGCGACCGTGGTCTTGCCCACCCCGCCTTTGCCGGTCACCAACACGACCGGCGCGAGAGCCTGTCGGCTTTGCGCCTCCACCATGACGAGTCGGCCTTCAGCCTCCGCTCGGCCCCGGCGCGCCGGCCGCGATCCAGTCGCGGAACATCGTCACCTCGCGCATCGGCAGGGGAATGGGCGTGGCGTTCTGCGGCATGACCGTCCCGAAGGTCTCACAGTCCGGGTCGCCGGTGGGCGGCGTGAAGCCGGCTTCGGGTGTGAACTCGATGTTGCCATCGGCGTCGTACATGCCGTCGATCTTGATCATGAGCCAGGAGTTGTCGGGGTTGCCGGGATCGACCCGCGGCATCGGCGGATACTGACACGACGGCACGCCGACGAGCGGCTCGGTGAAGTCCATCAGACCTTCGTAGGTCAGCCCGGCGCGCCCCCGGCTTGCGTGACACGCCGAGGAGAGCGAGCACGAACGCTGCATCACCATCTGCACGTTGTCGTAGGTGGGCTCGATGGGCGGCTCTGCGTCGGCGCCGCAGCCAAGGGCGAAGAGGGGCACCAGCAGCCAGAGAAAGGCCGAATTCCGAAGGCGCATCGCCCTCTTGGCTAGCATGAACCGGGGCCCGCTGTCTGCGCCGAGGGACCCTTGGTGCGCGCGAAAAAGCGCCGGGGCGCTTCAGCCGGGCGCGCTCTCGGTGGGCGCGCCGACGAAAAGCGGCCGTGGATCGCGGCCCCGCCCACCTTCCACGAGCTCGAAGCGGAGCCCTCGCGCGCCGGCGACGAAGCCGAGCCACTCACCGCGGCGCACGCTGTCACCCGCCTCGACCGCCACGTCGCCCACGCCGCCGTAGACCGTGACCCAGCCGTTCTTGTGCAACAGGACGACCGCGTTGTGACGGTGGGGCAGGGCGCCCACGTAGACCACCATCCCATCGGCGGCGGCGCGGACGGCGGTGCCCGTCTGTGCGCCGAGCTCGAGGTGGTGCCGCCGGCCCCTGGCCTCGGCGTCGTCGGCGTCGCCACCCCGTAGGGGCCACAGCAGATTGCGAAAGACGCGCCCTTCGGTAGCCGCGACCACGGCCGCGGGCGCCGGACGCCTCAGTAGTGAGATCGCCGTGCGCCGCGCGCCGGTCTCGAAGGCGCGCGCGGCGTGACGGCCCGCGCTCACGGTGCGCGGGGGCGCTTGGTCGCTCGCATCGAAGGCGGCGGCCGAAGGAGTGGCGCGGGGATCGTGGCGGTCGGGCATCCCGTCGAAGAGGCCGCGGGGGTTCATGGGGCGACCGTTGCGACGCAGCTCGAAATGCAGGTGCGGCCCGCGCGCGATCCCGGTGGCGCCGACGAAGGCGATCCGCTCGCCGCGCTCCACGCGCCAGCCGGCCTGGACCGTGTTGCGATAGTTGTGGGCGTAGACGCTGACCCAGCCGTTGCCGTGGAGGATCATCACGCAGTTGCCGAAGCCGCGGATGCCGTTGTCGGAGTAGCCGACGATGCCGTCGGCGACGGCGCGCACCACCGCGCCCTCGGGGGCGCCGACGTCGACGCCGTCGTGGCGCAGGTCCGGGCGGGTGCGGCGCACGAAGCCGAAGCCGCGGCCGAAGCGGCCCCCCTCGACCGGCCAGAGCAGGCGCTCGGTTTCCGCGCCCGGCGCGGCCTCGAGCCAGCGCGGCTCCGGCGTCCGGCCGAGGAGCCGGCGCCCGGCGGCCAGGGTGCCGAGGCCGAGGGACTCCGCCCGCTCTTTGGCGTTTCCACGGGGCCGGGGCACGCGGCGTGGGCCGTCGCTGAAGCGCCGATAGTCGTGATGAACGGCGGCGTTTCGCTGCTCGGAAGCCACCGAATCGTCGTCGGCCCGGACGCCGGGGGCGGCGGGGTCGAGGACCACGAGGATGAGAGCGAGAGCGAAGAGAACGGTGTGTCGGGGGATGTGTGCCATGTCCTACCTACCCCCACCCATCATGTTTTTGCCCGTGGGGTCAAAAAAACGGAGGCCGGGGCGGTACGATGCCCATCCCCGCTCATGGACGACGACAAGCGACCCATCGTCCCCTTCGCCGGCTGGGGAATGAGCCGGCGCGAACCCGCCGACGTCTCCCACGGCGTGTGGAGCGCCGTCGGTGACCGCATGGTTCACTTCGCCGAGGACGTCCTCGGCGAGGATCTCGACGCGCGGATCGCGCGCATCCAGATGCATCCGAACGAGGCCGGCTTCGATCCCTTCGGTTTCGATCCGGGCACGGCGCGCTACGCGCTCGCCGCCAGCGCCTTCTTGCATCGCTGGTACTTCCGCACGGAGGTCGAAGGGATCGGACACGTTCCTGCGGGACGCTGCCTGGTGATCGCGAACCACTCGGGACAGATCCCGGTCGACGGTCTGATCATCGGCACCTCGCTGATGCTCGACGCCGAGCCACCGCGCTTTCCCCGGAGCATGGTGGAGAAGTGGTCGGCGGCGCTGCCCTTCGTCTCGGTCTTCTTCCCGCGCTGCGGTCAGGTCGTCGGCTCACCCGACAACGCGCGACGCCTCCTCGAGAACGAGGAGACGCTGGTGGTCTTCCCGGAGGGCTCGCGCGGGATCTCGAAGACCTTCGACAAGCGCTACCAGCTCGTCGACTTCGGCCTCGGCTTCATGCGCCTGGCGCTCGAGACGAACACCCCGATCGTGCCGGTGGCCGTGATCGGCGGCGAGGAGCAGCTCCCCTCGGTGGCCAACGTGGAGACCCTGGCGAAGATCTTCGGGATGCCCGCGTTCCCGGTGATCCCCCAGCTCCTCGTCGGCGCCGCCTTCCCGTTGCCCGTGCGCTACCGTCTCCATTTCGGGGAGGCCCTGCATTTCGAGGGGGACCCCGACGATGACGACGCGGTCATCGAGGAGATGGTCTGGACGGTCAAAGCGACGATTCAGGGCATGGTCAACCAGGGCCTCGAGGCCCGGGACTCCATTTTCTTCTGAGGCCGCGGCCGATGAAGGCGAATAGCTACGCAATTTCGTTCCCTTCGACTTGACTCCGGCCTCCGCGTCCGCTTGATTCCCGCCCATGATGGCGCGTGCCTTGTCGATCATGTCCCTCGTCGCCCTCGTGGCGTGTGGTGGCGGCGAATCCTCGACCACGCCGGACGAGTCCGGTGATTTGGCCATCGGTGGGGGCGGGGAGTCTGCCTTCAGCTCCGCTGGCACCGTTCCGGTGGGCCCCGAAGTCGGCGGCACCCGATGGAACTGGATTCGAGGCGCACTGCACCGAGGGGCCCCTGGATCTCGCCGCGCGGGGCTTCTCTCAGGAGCTTCGCATCGAATCCGACAACCAGGGCCTGTTGCTCACCTACGATCAAACCTTCGAGACCGAGGGCTGCACCCAGACCGTGGTTCAGCGCGCGCGTCCGATGGAGGGCGGCCGGCAGTTCGGGATGGTCGAAGAGGTGCGCATCGCGCAGCCGCCGACGGAGGAGTGCACCGGCTCCATGGAGCAGGAGCGCGTCGGCGAGGTGCGCAAGAACGGCGACCTCCTCGAGGTGCTGGTGCAGCGCTCCTTCGTGTGGTGCAACGGTCTCGAGGTCCGCATGGTGTACGCGCCGATGGCGCCGGCGATGCTCGAGGGCGACCAGATTGTTCGCCGCTACGCCGCGCACTTCAACCGGCGCGACGCGGCGCGCGTGGCCGGCCTCTTCGCAGAGAGCGGCTCGCTGGTGGAGCCCTTCCACGTGACCCGCACCGGAGGCGCGTCGCGCCACGACGGCCGGAGCGCGATCCGCGCCTACTACGAGGAGACGTTCCGCGGCGTGGAGTGGCTGGCGTTCAAGCTCGACGACGTCGAGCCCGCGGGCGAGCAGGGCCATCTGATCGCGAATTGGGAGTACATGGATCCGCGGGTGAGCGAGCCCTTCGGCGGTCGCAATCACTTCACCATCGCCGCGGGGGAGATCTTCGAGTCGCGCATCGAGCTCACCGAGCCTCCGCCCGAGGGCGGGGGTGACGGCGAGGGCGAGGCCGAGACCGCGGACGACGCCTCTTCGGAGTCCTGAGGGACACCGCGCCGTCATGGGGGAAGACGAGGGGAAGAAGAAGCCGAGCGCGCGCGCCCGACGGCCCGCAGCGCGGCGGACCCGCGTGAGCGCGAAGAAGCGCCCCGAAGGCGCGCAGAGCGCGGAGGGCGTCGGGGAGGGCAAGCGCGTCGCGGCGCGCGCCAAGAAGCCGGGCGCCGACGAGGCGCGAAAGACAGCGGCGAAGAAGACGTCCGCGGCGGGCGACGTGCAGTCCCCCAAGAAGGCGACGGCGAAGAGGGCCGCGACAAAGGAGTCCGCGGCGAAGAAGTCCGCGACCAAGAAGTCCGCGGCCAAGAAGTCCGCGACCAAGAAGTCCGCGGCGAAGAAGTCCGCGACCAAGAAGTCCGCGGCGAAGAAGTCCGCGACCAAGAAGTCCGCGGCGAAGAAGTCCGCGACCAAGAAGTCCGCGACGAAGAAAGCCGCGACGAAGAAAGCCGCGACGAAGAAGGACGACGCGGCGGAGGCCGAGAGCGGGACCGCCCCGACCTCGGGGGCGCGCACGCGAATCGGTCGACCAGCGAAGGCCCGGCGCCGCGGCGGGGAGGTCACGAGGGCCCCCGAAGACGACGAGGGGGCGGTGCTGCTCACCGGGATCTGCGGCCGCCTCGGGCGTCTTCTCACCCGACAGCTTCACCGAGTCACCGAGGTCGTGGGCGTCGACCGCCGACCCTTCCATTCGCGTCCGAAGGACGTCGTCCACTATCAGCTCGACGTCCGCCGCAAGAAGACGCGCGACATCTTTCGCCAGCGGCGCGTTCGCGCGGTCGTGCACCTCGGTGTTCTTCACGACCTCCGCAAGAGCGACAAGGAGCACCACAGCTGGAACGTGGTCGCCTTCACCAAGCTCCTCGACTACCTCGCGCAGTACGACGTGCCCAAGCTCGTCGTCCTGTCCAGCTCCAACGTCTACGGCCCGCAGCCCGACAACCCTCAGTTCCTCACCGAAGAAGCACCGCTCCTCGGCGCGCAGCACTTCCGCGGCATCCGGGACCTGGTCGAGATGGACATGCTCGCGCAGAGCTTCTTCTGGCGCCACCCAAACACCGAGACCGTCATCCTGAGGCCGTGCCACATCCTCGGCGGGGTGCGAAACGCCCCCAGCAACTACCTTCGTCTCGAGCGACCGATGACGGTCATGGGCTTCGACCCGATGGTGCAGGTGATCCACGAGCGCGACGTGGTGAGCGCGATCATCCGGGCGCTCGAGCCGGGAGTGCGGGGCATCTTCAACCTGCGCGGTCCGGGCGAAGCTCCCTTGAGTCGCCTCTTCCGCATGCTGGGCCGCAAGCCACGCGCGGTCCCCGGCGCGCTGGCGCAGACCACCCTGGAACAGATGTGGCGCTACCGCCTGACCAGCTTCCCGAGCCCCGAGCTCGACCACATCCGCTACGTGTGCATGGTCGACGACCGTCGCGCTCGCGAGACGCTGGGCTTTTCGCCTCGCTACGACCTCAAGGAGACCGTGGCGAGCGTGGACGCGGACCGCTGAAACAAAGCTCGGGCGCGCGTAGCGGCCCAGAGCGAAGCGGGCCCGAGCTGGCAGTGCGGCTCCGGTTTCCCGCTCAGTTCATACGCCGGTAGTAGATGTCGCCGTTGCCGGTCGCGGAGCTGCGGTAGTCGACCCAGATGACGTGGGCGGCGCCTCCGCCGACGTAGATCTGCGGGCTGATGCTGTCGCTGCTGCCGGGGACCGCGGTGGCGTCGAGACGGTAGTCCTGCGGCTGGAAGCTCGCGCCGCCGTCGAGGCTGAAGTTGCCGTAGATGTCGAGGAAGCCGTTGCGGTCGTCGGTCCAGGCGACCGCCACCAGGCTGCCCTCGGCGCCGAGGGCGACGTCGAGGCTGCTGAAGTTGCCGGCGCCGGTGCCGGTGTCGGCGCGCACCGGGGTGGTGAAGGTCGATGCGGCGTCGGTGGTGCGGGTCACCAGGATGTCAGGGAAGCCGTAGCGGTAGTCGACCCAGGCCACCACCGCCTGGCCGGCGCCGTTCGCCACGATCTTCGGTGAGACCGAATCGTGCGGGAGCGAGTCGGCATCGATGCGCCTCGAGTCGGAGGTCAGCCAGGTCGCACCCGAGTCGCGGCTCACGTTGAGCCAGATGTCGAAGGAGCCGCCCATGCGATCGTCGACCCACGCGACGTAGACGTTGCCGCCTTCGGCCGCGATGGTCGGTGAGAAGCTCGCCGAGGCGCCCGCGGTGGTGCCCACGTCGAGGCGCCGGTCGGTGCTCGACCAGGTCGCGCCCCCGTCCGTCGAGCGGCCGAGGTAGATGTCGCCGGCGCCGCTGCGGTTGTCGCGCCAGGCGACGTAGACGTCGTTCCCGACCGCGGCGACCACCGGCGTCGACCCCACGTACGAGGTCCCCGTTCCGTGATCGACCTGCACCGGCGCGGCGAAGCTGGCGCCGTGATCGGCGCTCGCCACGATGAAGACGTGGCGGCTCCGGTAGGTGACGAAGTTTTCGTAGACCGCGTAGACGTGACTGCCTGCGGTCGCCACCGCGACGTTGAAGGAGTCGGTGTTCTGGCCGGGGTTCTGCCGAGCGTCCGCACCGAAGGTGGCGCCGCTGTCCGTGCTCCTCGCCCGGGTAGATCTCGCGGTAGCTGGTGCCGCCGCGGAAGTCGCCCCAGACGGTCGTGATGTTCTGACGCGTCGCGCCGGTCACGCCGAGCTCGGGGCCGATGGCCGCGCCGCTCGCCGAGTCGAGGCGCGTGGGCGTGCCGCCCCACGTGTTGCCCGTGTTGGTGGAGCGGTTGAAGTAGACGTGGGCCCTTCCGCCGCCGCGCAGATCCATCCATGCCGCGTAGACGTTGGTCGCGGCGTTGCCCGAGAGCGCTGGCTGCGTGGAGTTGGCCGCGCCCGCGGTGTCCCCGTTGTCCACGCGGCGATCCGAGGCTGGAGCCGCCGAGAGGCAGCCCTCGTCGGGGGTTCCGTCGCAGTCGTTGTCGAGGGTGTCGCACCGCACCTCGGTCGCCTGGTACTCCGGCGGGAAGGTGCACTCCCATCCGGCGGCTCCGTTGCAGAAGGGGGTGCGGCCCGCGCAGACGCCGGCGGTGTCGGCGCAGGTCGGCGGGGTGCTCGTCGGCGGCGCCGGGGAGTCGTCCGGTGTCCCGTCGCAGTCGTCGTCGATGCCGTTACAGGTCTCCATGGTCGGGCCGACGTACGCCCCGCCGCAGGACAGCGTCCCGGAGCTGCAGACCACCGTCCCGAACTCGCAGGCCCCCTGGTTGGTCGCGCCACAACGGACGCCGGTGCCCGGAAGCGAGCCGTCGTCCGGCGTTCCGTTGCAGTCGTCGTCGAGGCCGTTGCAGGTCTCGGGCGTGGGCCCGCGTCCGCCCACGCAGGTGATCACCCCGCCGGTGCAGGCGCTGACCCCCTGAATGCACTCTCCCATCGACGTCCCGCAGGTGGTGCCGATGACGGGGTCGGCCTCGTCGACCGCTCCGTCGCAGTCGTCGTCCACTCCGTCGCAATCGTCGACACCGCCGCTGGGGGTGCACGGGTACTCGCAGCCGGTGGCCGGGTCTCCGTCGATGTCGTAATAGCCAGCCGCGCACGAGCCCACGCCGCAGGTGCCCATCGTGCAGACGCCGGTCGCGTTTGGGAAGGTGCAAGCGACGCCGCAGGTGCCGCAGTTGGCCGCGTCGGTCAGCAGATCGAAGGCCTCGTCGACGCTTCCGTCACAGTCGTCGTCGACCGAGTTGCAGGCTTCCGTGCCGGTCGAGGCGCACGCGTACTCGCAGCCGTTCGCCGGGTCCGAGTCGAGGTCGACGAAGCCCGCGTTGCAGGTGCCCATGGTGCAGGTGCTGCTCATGCAGCTCGCCGATGCGTTGGGGAAGACGCAGACGTTTCCGCAGCTGCCACAGTTCCCCACGTCGGAGGTGAGGTCGAAGCCTTCGTCGGTGGCCCCGTCGCAGTTGTTGTCCACGCCGTCGCAGCGCTCGGCGCCGGTGTTCTGACACTCGTATTCGCAGCCGTTGTTTGGGTTGTCGTCGAGGTCGACGAAGCCGATCTCGCACTCGCTCACCGTGCACTCGCCTCCTTCACAGCCGGGGAAGGCGTTCGGGATCACGCACGCCGAGTCGCACTCGCCGCAGTTGTCCGGATCGGTGTCGAGGTCGAATCCTTCGTCCACAGTTCCGTCGCAATCGTCGTCGTTTCCGTTGCAGAGCTCGTCGCCGACGGGACGGCACGCATCGTCGGGGCGTGCGTCGACGACGCCGGTGTCGACCCCGGAGTCGGCCTCGCCGCCATCACAGTTGTCGAGGCAGTAGGGGTCGACCTCGCAGCCGCCGTTCGAGAGCAGGGTGAGCGCACCGAGGGTGCCGACCAGGAGCACGCGCGCCTTCGTCTTCCGGCGACGGCGCATGCCGAAGAGCAGGAAGACGCCGACGAGGAGCGCGGTCGGTGAGAGCGGGCCCGTGTCGGTCGTGTCGCAGGTGCATCCGCCGCCGCCGGTGGTGAGCACCAGGGTCGGGTCGGGCGGCGTCGGCACCGGCTCGGTGCTGCAATCGCTTTCGCTACAGGAAGTGCCCGCCGGGCATTCGATCCCCTGACACGGGTTGTCCACGCACATCGTTCCGCGGCACACGCGTCCTCGCTGACAGGGAGGAAGGCAGCCATCGGCCACGCACGCGCCGTCGACGCAGCTTTCTCCATCAGAGCATCCGCCTGCCGCCGCACAGGGATCGGCGACGCAGCTGCCGTCGCGGCAGACCTCGCCCTCGGCGCAGCCCTCCACGCACGCCGCGATGCACGCCCCGTCGCGGCAGAACTCGGTTTCGCCGCAGGTCACGCCGACGCAGGGGTCCGGCTCGCAGCTGCCCGCGCGGCAGCGTTCGCCGGCGTCGCAGCCGCGCCCGTAGCAATTGTCCTCCACACAGCGACCGCGCACACACGCGTAGCCCGAGGCACAGTCGATGCCCGCGCAGAGGTTCACGCACTCGCCCGTGTCCGGATCGCAGCGCTCCTCGTCGGTGCAGGTGACGCCGGCGCACATACCGGCGACGCAGTAACCGATGATGCCCATGCTGGGGTCGGCCATGGTGCGGTCGCAGGTGCGGCCGGGCGGGCAGAGGAACTCTTCCGACAGGCACGGGGAGGCGCACTGACACGCGATGCAGGCGCCGCCTTCGCACAGCGATCCCTCGTCGACCTCTCCGTCGCAGTCGTCGTCGGCACAGTTGCAGGTCTCGGCGCGGGTGCCCGAGGCGCCCAGGCAGAGGAGCTCGCCCGCCACGCAGCTCACCGTCCCCGGGACGCAGACGTCGTCCGGCAGCGTGCCGGTGACCACCGTGTAGCTGCCATCCGCGTTGGGAATGCACATCTCCCCGCCGCCGGGATTGCCGTCGTCGATGACGCCGTTGCAGTCGTCGTCGACGTTGTTGCACACCTCCGGCGTGCCGCCCGGCGCATCGCAGCCGACGAAGCTGCCGGCCATGCACGTCTCGGTACCCACGCCGCAGGCGGTCGAGCACGTTCGCGTCAGGCCCTCGTCGACGCTGCCGTCGCAGTCGTCGTCGATGTCGTTGCAAGCCTCGAGGCCGGGGCTCGGGGCGGTGCAGCCGACGAAGGAGCCCGAGATGCAGGTCTCGATCCCGGTGCCGCAGGCGCTGCTGCACGCGCGGGTGAGGCCCTCGTCGGTGAGCCCGTCGCAGTCGTCGTCCATGGCGTTGCACGACTCCATGCCGGGGATGGGCGCGGTGCACCCCGCGTAGGAGCCCGCCATGCACGTCTCGGTTCCGCTGCCGCAGGACGAGAAGCACGCGCGCGTGATCCCCTCGTCGACGCTGCCGTCGCAGTCGTCGTCGTTGCCGTCGCAGTCTTCGATGGTGGGCGTGGGCGCCGAGCAGTCGGCAAACGCGCCAGCGACGCAGATCTCGGTTCCGGTGCCGCAGCTGTTCATGCACGACCGCGTGAGGCCCTCGTCCAGGCGCCCGTCGCAGTCGTCGTCCAGGGCGTTGCAGCTCTCGGTGCTCGGCGTCGGCGCGCTGCACGTGCCGTAGGATCCCGCGGTACAGGTCTCGGTGCCGGAGCCGCAGGCCGTGGTGCAGCCGCGGGTGATCCCCTCATCCACCATGAGATCGCAGTCGTCGTCGGTGTTGTTGCAGGTCTCGGGTTGCGGCGTGCAGAGCGGCACCAGGCCGTCGGCGCGCACCAGCATGTCCTCGAAGTCGTTGTCGCCGCCGCGGAAGAGGTCCTCGAAGCCGAAGTAGTAGCTGTCGGTGTAGGTGACCGACTCGTAGACGAGGAAGTGAACGTAGTCGCCGTCGTCGTTGAGAGACTTGGAGGTGAAGTAGATGCGGTTCGAAGTGTCGGCGAGGTTGCCGCATCCGTCGGGGTCGTTGCCGCTTCCGTCGATCCGCTCGGGCGTGCGGAGCCAGAAGGTGATGGTGCGACCCGGCACGAAGCCGGGCACGGTGGCGAAGTCGATGGTGCGCTGCCAGGCGCCGCCGGGGCGCATGGTCTCGGGGTCGCAGGGGCAGTCGCATGCACCGCCGGAGCGGCAGTCGAAGATCTGGTTCAGGTTCGCGGGATTGGTCGGGTCGACGTCGGTGAAGACCCAGCCGAAGTTGTTGTGGTAGCCGGCCCCCTCGCCGATGGCGCGAAAAGTGACGGGATAGCTTCCGGAGCCCACTGGGTTCTCGACCGGGCGATAGGCTTCGGGCTGGATCGCGGCGTCCATCCGCGCGTCGATGGTCGCGCTGCCCTCGCCGGTGACCGCACGATTGAGACACTGCTGCATCCGCGTCGTCTGAGGGACGGGCGTACCATCGACCTGGCTGATGAAGGCGCGGACCTGGGATTCGGGAACGAGCCAGGCGAGGGCAGCCAGGACGACCGCGGCGAAGAAGCGAAGAGGGTGTCTCGGGCGCATGATCGCCCCGAGACTACACCCGTCCGCACGCCCGAAACTGTCGGGAATTTCCCCCGTATGCACAAAAAAGGACGGGGAACCGACGCCAGCCGGTTCCCCGTCATCCCCCCTCCTCAATCGTCGCCTTTCGGCGAAGGTGAGAGGGCTTACTTATGCGTCGTTGCGGCAGATGCCGTCGATGCAGCTGCGGCTCGCCCCGCAGTCGGCGCTGGTCGCGCACTCGGGCGAGGTCTCGTTGGTCGAGTAGCAGAGCATGTCGGAGGCACAGACCGGGAGCTGCACGTCGAAGCGGCGGCACTCGTCGTCGGTCCCGGTGGGGCAGGGCGTGCGGCAGACGCCGTCGACGCAGACCGAGCTGGCGGCGCACTGGGCGTCGGTGGTGCAGAAGGGCTCGGGCTGCCAGGCCGGGCGGCAGAAGCCGTCCTCCGCGCAGTACTCGTCGGCGGCGCAGGCGCCCGAGTCGCTCTCGCAGTCCACGAGGCAGCGCTGGTCCACGCAGTGCGAGCCGAAGGCGCAGTCGCTGGTGGAGGAGCATTCGGAGTCCGTGCGGCAGAAGCCACCCTGACAGGATTGCCCGCCCGCGCAGTCGGAGTCGGCGGTGCAGATGGCGGTGCAGCCGTTGTTCAAGCAGGCGGAGGCGCTGGTGCCGGCGCACTCGTAGTTGAACTGACAGGTCTGGGTGGTGTCGCGGCAGTAGCCTTCGACGCAGACGGTGCCGGAGTCGCAGTCCGCGTCGTCGCGGCAGGCGCCGGGGACCTGGGGCACGCAGGTGCCGCGGAAGTCGCAGATGAAGCCGCCAGCGCAATCCGAGTCGACCGTGCAGGTCGAGCTGCCGGTGCAGGTGCGGGTGTCGTCGCAGTAATCACCAACCGCGCAGTCGCCGTGGGTGCGGCAGTCGGTGGGCGTGGCCGGCGTGGTGCAAAGGCCGCCCTCGCACACGAGGCCGGGGTCGCAGTCCAGCATCGTGTCGCAGATGCAGCCGGCCCCCACGCAGGGTCGCGTGCCGGAATCGGTGCGGACCGGACCACCGTCGCCCGTGTAGACCGGGCAGCCGGCCAGAAGGACGGCGAAGGGGAGTGCGAGCAGAAAGCCTCGAAGCGTCGTCATCGGAGTCCTCGGTACGGGAAAATCCACGATCCCCGACAATGCGATGTGCGTGCCAGGACCGTGAGAGCTGCTGACGGCCGATAAAGCCAAAGGATCTTCGTCGATACCCGGGCCGAAATCCAAGATCCCCAAGGCGCGGTTACAGCTGAGGGTGTGAACCGGTGTTTACGGAGGGGATGCCCTGGCCTCCGAGTGGGGGTCGTCGGGGCGGGAGAGCGGGGGCGGGGTGGGGATGCGTGGTGAGGTGGGTCAGGGGCGCCTTCCTTCGCCCTCGGCGATCTGGCAGCGGCGTGAAGGCGCCGCCTCGGGGTGGGGGGGGAACGCCGCGGACACCGGCTTTGGCTGAAGGGGCGGGGGGGGTGCTGTTGGGGGAGCGGAAGGTGTCGAGGGCGCGGATCGGCTGCATGTGGTGGTGGGGAACGCCGCGGGCATTGGCTTTGGCTGAAGGGGCGGGGTGGGTGCCGTTCGGGGAGCGGAGGGTGTCGCGGAAGCGGATCGGGGGCGCCGCCGTGGGACGGGGGGGCGTGGGTACCGCTGCGAATGCGGCTCGGGCCGTGGGTGGCGGCGCTGCGGGTGGAGGCGTGGGTTTGCCGCGGCCGCTTCGCGGCCTCTGTCCGGCGCAGGGCGCCGGACGCGCCTTGGGCGCGCTGGGCTCGGCTCGAGCGCTCGAGCGACCGCGATGCGGTCACAAGTCGTGACGTTGCGGACGACGCCGGCAGTTGTGACCGCCCTGCGGTCACGAGTCGTGATGTCGCGGACGACGCCGGGGTTGTGACCGCCCCGCGGTCACAAGTCGTGACGTCGCGGACGACGCCGGCGGTTGTGACCGCGATGCGGTCACAAGTCGTGATGTTGCGGACGACGCCGGCGGTTGTGACCGCGATGCGGTCACAAGTCGTGATGTTGCGGACGACGCCGGCGGTTGTGACCGCGATGCGGTCACAAGTCGTGATGTTGCGGACGACGCCGGCGGTTGTGACCGCGATGCGGTCACAAGTCGTGACGTTGCGGACGACGCCGGCGGTTGTGACCGCCCAGCGGTCACAAGTCGTGATGTCGCGGACGACGCCGGGGTTGTGACCGCCCCGCGGTCACAAGTCGTGACGTCGCGGACGACGCCGGCGGTTGTGACCGCCCTGCGGTCACAAGTCGTGATGGCGCGGACGAAGCCGGCGGTTGTGACCGCTCCGCGGTCACAAGTCGTGACGTTGCGGACGACGCCGGCAGTTGTGACCGCCCTGCGGTCACGAGTCGTGACGTTGCGGATGACGCCGGCGGTTGTGACCGCGATGCGGTCACAAGTCGTGACGTTGCGGACGACGCCGGCAGTTGTGACCGCCCTGCGGTCACAAGTCGTGACGTCGCGGACGACGCCGGCGGTTGCGACCGTCCCGCGGTCACAAGTCGTGACGTCGCGGGTCGCCTCGCACGAGCGGTCCGTCTGGACGGAACAGAACGTGGTCGGCGACGGGTCGCCTCGCACGAGCGGTCCGTCTGGACGGAACAGAACGTGGTCGGCGACGGGTCGCCTCGCACGAGCGGTCCGTCTGGCGGGACAGAACGTGGTCGGCGAAGGGTCGCCTCGGACGAGCGGTCCGTCTCGCCCCGGGGCGAGTCGGTGACCCTGAAGAACCGACGGGCCGCGCGGCCTGCGCAGCCTTCGCTTACCTACTCATCCGCGGCAGCGCCCTCGCCGCGAAGCGGCGACCACAGAGGCGCCGCAGGCGCCGCGGCCCGAGCCGCCACTCCCCATCCCACCGTCGTCAACGGCCCGAGCCGCATTCGCAGCGGTACCCACGCCCCCCCGTCCCACGGCGGCACCCCCAATCCGCTTCCGCGACACCCTCCGCTCCCCGAACGGCACCCACCCCGCCCCTTCAGCCAAAGCCAATGCCCGCGGCGTTCCCCACCACCACATGCAGCCGATGCGCGGCCGCCCAGCCTACGCGCCGGCCCACTCATCGGATGCGATGACCCGGGAATGCGCGGCGCGGCGCGCTTCTGAACTCGCTCGCGACGGGGACTCGCTTCAGGCGCGGCACAGGCGCCGCTTTTCCACTAGCTCGCGTCGCCCTGCACGACGTCGCCCCGGCCGACCATCCTCCGCAGGGGATTGCGCGGGCGGCCGCGGACGTGGAGCTCGAAGTGGAGGTGGTCGCCCTGGGCGATGCCGGTGTGACCGACCTCGCCGAGGACCTGGCCGCGTCGGATGCGCTGGCCGGCGAAGAGGTAGAGGCGGCGGGCGTGGGCATAGAAGGCGACGCTGCCGTCGGCGTGGAGCACCATCATGAGGTTGCCGTAGCCGTGGACCTCGTTGTCGGCGTAGATGACCAGGCCGTCGTTCACCGAACGGATCAGACTCCCTTGCGGGGCCCCGATATCGAGTCCCTTGTGGATCCGCCGGCGCTGTCGACCCCGGCGGACGTAGCCGAAGCCGCGCCACAGCCGACCCTCCGGGACCGGCCAGAGAAGGCTTCGATCCTCGTGGCCCTCGACCGCCGCGACCCACGCGGGATCCGGCGCCTCGAGGAGGATCTTCGATGCCATCCGTCGCGTGCCGATGCCGAGGCGTTCGGCGAGCGCGGCCGCTGCACCATGTGGCTCGGGGACGCGGCGCGGGCCGTCACAGACGAAGCGACCACGCCGGCGCATGCAGCGGCGTCCTCGCGGGAGCCAGGCCTCGGGGACCGGCGTGCGGATCACGTCGGTGGTGGAGTCGGCGATGTAGTCCTGCGGCAGGGGCGTCGCCTCCGGCGCCTCTTCTTCCGCCGCCGTCCGGTCCGCCGCTTCGCGTCGCTCGATCTCTTCGATCGCTTCGATCACCTCGTCGGGGATCGCGTCGTTGCACGACTCCTCGGCGGGGGCGACGTCACCGCTCTCGCGCTGCGCCGTTTGTCGTGCGTCTTCGGCGTCCACATGGCCGGCGACGAGGCCGGACGCGGAACCGACGAGGGCGGCTCCGACGAGCCACACCCCGAGGTTTCGGACGAAACCTCCGCCCTCTTTACCGCCCTCCATCACACGAGCCTCCACACTCCGGAGAAGGCCAAGGGTCGCACATGGGCCGGGCCGGTCAAGACGTATGGAAACGTGAGACACTGCGTCGGCCGATGTCCGACGAAATGATGGAGAAAGCGGAGCGGCGCGTCGTCACTTATTGGCGGATTTCCGGCATCTTCGGCGCCGCGATCCTCTTCGGCATCATCGCTCTGCAGGGCCTCTTCTTCGTCGCCAGCGACGGGCGCGCGATCGGGATCGCGATCATCTCCGTCGCGTCGGGCCTCGGGGTGCTGCGCATCCTGTGGATCCTCCTCACCACACATCTGCGCTACCGGCGACTCGCCTTCGAGATCGGCGACCATCACCTGCGGATCGTTCACGGCGTTCTCGTGCATCGCGAAAAGACGATCCCCATCGGTCGCCTGCAGCACCTCGACGTCGATCGCGGCCCTTTCGAACGACTCTTCGGCCTCGCGAGCCTCGCGGTGTTCACCGCCGGCGGGCGCGCCGCGACCTTTCGCATTCCCGGCTTGAGCCCCGAGCGCGCAGAATCGATACGCGCCAGCCTCCTCGCGCGCACGGAGAGAGAGCCGGGTGAGCCCTGAGGTCATCCTCGAGGGACGCCTGCATCCGGCGTCGATCGTCCTCGCGTTCCTCGCTGCGCTCCGGCGCACCGCGCTGTGGCTCCTCGTCTTCGCCTACCAGACCGTGACCGCCGAATCGGCGGCCGGTTTCATCGCGGGCGTGGTCTCCCTCGCGATCGCTGGCGCCCTCTCGCTCGTCGGCCCGGTCGTTCACTGGCTCCGCTACCGCTATCGGCTCACCGCGACCGAGCTCGCGATCGACAGCGGCTTCATCCGTCGCCAGCAACGTCGCATCCCCATCTCGCGCGTTCAGGACCTGAGCTTCGAAGCGGGCCCCTTCCACCGCCTCCTCGGAGTGGTCGTCGTGGCTGTGCAGACAAGCGGCACCGAAGGCGCCGAAGCGAAGCTCGATGCGATCACCCGAGCGCAGGGCGAAGCGCTCGAAAGAGCGCTCCGCTCGCTCTCGGGCCGCGCACCCCGCCCTGAGGCCGGCGACGATGCCCTCGCACCACCCATCCTCGAGGTGGGCGTCGTTCCGCTCGTCGTCCGCGGCCTCACCGACAATCGCGCGGGCCTGATCCTCGCCGGTATCCTCGGCTTCTTCGCGCAGGTGATCCCCGACGACGACGTGTCCTTCTTCGTGCGCGTCTGGGAGCTCGGCCAGCGCACGCTTTCCCCGATCATCGGCCGCGGGTTCACCGCCATCGCCCTCTTCGTCGCGACCGTCGTCGCGCTCTTGGTGATCGTCGGCTGGATCGGCTCCGCCATCCTGAACGTGGTTCGGTTCTACGGGTTCGCGCTCCGCGAGGAAGACGGGGTCTTCACCCGCAGCTACGGCCTGTTCACGCGCCGCATTCACGCGCTGCCCCGCCGGCGCATCCAAGCCGTCCGCCTCGAGCAGACGCTCCTTCGTCGTCTTCTCGGCTACGCCACGATTCGAACCGACGACATGGGTGCCGGCGCGCAGGCAAAGACAGCCGAAGCGCAGGGGACCGACGTCTTCGTCCCCCTCGCTCCGCACGGCGCAGCCATCACACTGCTGCCCCGCGTCCTGCCCGCAGCCGACGCGCGCCGCTACGTGTTTCGCGAAACGTCGCCCCGTATCGTCCGGCGCAGCGGAACCCGCTTCGCCATCGCCGGTGTGCTCGGCGCGCTGGCGCTCTACTCGGTCGCCGGACCGTGGGCCTTCGCGGTCGTGGTCCCGGCGTTCCTCCTCGGGCTCGTGTGGGGCTTCGCGACCTTGCGCACGCTTCGCTGGAGCGTCGACCCGGCTGCGGGGCTCGCGGTGCGGCGCGGCGTGTTCCGTCGCGAGGAGATCTACGCGCCGCGCTCCAGGCTCGAGGCGCTGACGGTCGTCGAGTCGCCCTTCGATCGCTATCACGGCGTGGCCACCCTGCTCGCGATCGTCGGCGGTGGGGCGCGCATCGCGATCCCCAACGTGCCGGCCGCCGAGGCGCGGGAGGCCGCGCGCTTGCTGATGGGCGCGCCGATAGACCCGGCGCTGGTGCCGGTCTCCGCATGACCTCCTCGGTCGGCGCCCGTGCGACGTGCGCGCGCCTCAGCGGTAGTAGACGACGTAGGTGGACAGGTCGATGTTGCCGCCCCGCGGGGCGCCGCCCGCGAAGGACGCCTCGTAAGTCAGCTCGTTCTCCGCGCCCAGCGTCACGTCGTCGGTGACGTCCATCCGCACGGCGTCGACGGGGAGGCCCGGGCACCAGCCGGCGCGTCGCGGCGCCCAGTTGCCGTACTGACCGGGGACGACGCCGCTTCCCGAGAGCTCCGCGCATCCCTGGGGCGTCCCCGCCATCCCCGGGAAGTCGATGCGCCGCGGCGTGCCGCCACCGATGGTGAAGACGTGCTCGTGGTTGCACCACTCGGCGCAGTTGTCGCCGTCGGTCTGCCCGTGTCCGCTGATCAAGGTGACGAGCTCGACCCGGGTCGTGCCCGCCGGCGGCGTGAAGAGGAACGGTGGGTGCGCCGCGTCGTAGGTGTCGTCGAAGGCCCCGCCGACGTAGGCGAGCTCCGCCGCGAAGGCGCGGTCGGTCTCGCCGCGGCTCGAAAAGCGCAGGTTCATGTCCGCGTCGCGCAGCGTCGCGTCTTCCCACTCGGGCCCCATGACGATGCGGAAGGTGCGCTCGCCTGCGTCGCCGAGCAGGCCGAGCATGGGCGTCGCGTCGATCACCCAGCGCCGCCGCCCCGGCCGCGCGTAGGGCGTGATCCAGCGGACCAGCTCCTGGTCCTCGGTGCACGTGTCGTCGCTGCACAGGAAGATGGCCGCGATGCGATCCCACTCCGAGCAGTCGGCCGGCCCCTGATGGCACTCGATCTGGACGTCGATCTCGAAGTGATCGAAGGCGGCCATGGCGGCGGCGTCGGGCAGAGTGACGGTGCGGACCAGGACGCGCTCCGAGAGATCGGTCTCGCTCACCAGCGCGACGACGGTGGCGTCGCTCTCGCCCGAGAGGCGCTCGTCGAGCTCGAAGCGATAGTCGTAGAAGTGGCTGGCCCAGGCCGCCATCCCGAGTCGCCAGTAGAAGGCGCCGCCGGAAACCTGCGCGAGGGAGCCCACCGGATCGAAGCGCTGCGCGCGGTCGATCCCGATGGCGAACTCGACGCTGGTCTTGCCGCGGACGAGCGCGCCGAGGCTGCCGTCGATCTCGTTGATCGGCGTGGTCACGTAGTGGACGCGCGCGCGCCAGAAGTCGGCGTCCTCGGCGGACAGACGCGTGAGCGCGTCCTCGACGTTGGCCTCCATCGCGTCCATGCGTGCGGCGACGTCGGCCGCGGCGCTCTCGTAGGTCGTGAAGAAGTACTGGACGTTGCGCTTCGAATTCTCGAAGAGCGGGTCCGGATAGGAAGCCCACATCTGATCGCCGGGGTCGGAGGCGAAGTAGTTGAGGAAGACGTAGCTCTCGCAGCCGCTCCACGCCTCGCTCAGGCGCCAGGTCCCGGCGCGGGTCTCGACCGAAAAGTCGCCCGCGACGGTGCCGTAGTCGCTGCCCGAGGCGCGGTCCGCGAAGGGGCGGCGGGGCAGGGAGAGCTCGTCGCAGATGTCGGGTGGACCGGCGTCGGCCTCCATCGCGGTGTCCATGGCCGCGTCCATCACCGCCGTGTCCATGGCCGCGTCCGGCGGTGTGGCGTCCATGCCGCCGTCGTCGCCACAGGCGGCGACGCCGAGCGCCGAAAGAGACAGAAGAAGCGCCGGGCGAAGCATGGGGGAGAAATCCACGGTATGACGGCGCTCCGCGTGGGTCCAGCCCACGCCTGTGACGCGGCGTGAGATCGCGAGACTTTCAGCCCATGAAGGTGTGGTCCCAGGCGCCGTTTCGCCGAAGTGCCTCGTACAGGACCAGGGCCACGGCGTTGGAGAGGTTGAGGCTTCGAACGCGCCGCTGGTGGGGATGGCCCAGGTGCGCTCGGCGTGTGCCTCGAGCAGTGCGTCGCCGAGACCCACCGACTCCTTGCCGAAGACGAGGGCGTCGCCGGGACGGAGGTCGGCCTCGTAGAAGCTGCGCTCGGCCCGACCGGTGAAGAGGTGGAGCCGAGCCTGTGGGTGAGCGACCTCGAAATCCACGAGGTCGTCGTGTCGGTGCAGGTCGACCAGCGGCCAGTAATCGAGGCCGGCCCGGCGCACCGCGTGGGCGTCGATGCGAAAGCCGAGGGGGCCCACCAGGTGCAGCGGGCTCTGAGTGGCGGCGCAGGTGCGCGCCACGGCTCCGGTGTTGGGGGGGATCTCCGGCTCCACCAGCACGACCCGAAAAGGGGGCATCAAGGGCTTGGCGCGGAGCTTGGGGCCGTCGGGCATCGGTAAGGATTTCGAGTGGTTCTTGACGTCTCGCGGGCCCTGAGGATAGCTTCGCGGCACTGGACTTCAAACCCGTGCGACGTCTGATCTCCATCGCTCTCGTCCCCGCCGCCTTCGCGCTTCTCGCCGCCGCGGGCCCCAGCACGGCGAGGGCCAACGATGGCGACATCGCCCTGGCGCGATTCCGTACCGCACGCGACGACCCGGATTTCAACCTCGCCTACGCCCGCCGTGACGGCTCGGCGATGCGGGCGGTCGACGCCCCCTGCCGCCCCACCATCGGGATGGACGCCATGGGGCGCGCGGACTACCGCCCCCACACCGGCTGCTGGGCGCGGCTGATGGGCGAGCTCGGTGGCTCGATGATCCCCGTCGTCCTCAACCCCGCCCGCACCGTGGGCTACGGCGGCTTCGAGCTCGCGGTCGAGGGGTGGGTCACCGGCATCAGCGGCAACAGCAACTATTGGCGTCTGGGCACGGAGGGCGACACGGCCGCCGGCACCGACAGCTGCGTCGAATCAGAGCAACCCGGGCCGCACGATCTCGACCAACGACATGCCAGCGGGCGTCACCGGCCCCTCGGGCGGCGGCTGCAACCGCTTCGCGCCGAGCACCCTCTTCTGGTCGCGCCTGATGGCGCGCAAGGCCTTCCCCTTCGGCTTCCAGCTCGGGACGGGCTTCTCCTATCTGATGGGCACCAACCTCTTTGCCTGGGGCCTCGAGATTCAGTGGTCCCTCTTCGAGGGCTTCCGCACCGGCCTTCCGGGCTTCATCCCCGACATCGCGGTGCGCGGCGCCGTCAACACCATGGTCGGTGATCCCGAGTTCAACATGACGATCCCGACCGTGGACGTCATCGTGTCGAAGCCCCTCGTCCTCGGCCATACCGCGACGCTCACGCCCTTCGCGGCCTATCAGTTCGCCTTCATCTTCGCCGACTCCGAGCTGGTCGACCTCACGCCGGGCATCGACGCCTTCCACGAGTGCATGCCGGACCCGTCCCGGCCAACCACCACCTGCTCGCCCGACCATTCGGGCTACGACTACGAGAACAACGCGACCTTCGTGAAGCTCCGCATGATGCGCCAGCGCCTGAACTTCGGCCTGCAGCTGCACTACCAGGTCGTCATGCTCACCGGCTCCTTCGCCTTCGACGTGGTCGACCCGCAGAGCCTGTCGAACGACGCCCCCCACGACTTGATCCAGTCGGACGGAAACGTCGCGAGCCGGGGCATCGGCCGCCAGTGGACGGTGTCCTTCAACGCCGGCCTGCAGTTCAACTGAAGCGCGCGGGGCTCAGCCCGTCCACGCGGCCGGCTGCGGCACGGCGTCGAAGGCGCTGAGGAGCGCCACCGCGTCGTCGAAGCGCTCCTTCTTCTGCTTGGCCATCGCCTTGTCGAGGACGGCCTGGAGCGCCGGCTGCACCTTCAGCCCGGGGCGGCGGGCCATGAGGTTCGGCGGGGGCTTCAGCAGGTGCGCGCGGAACATCTTGGTGCGGGTGTCCTCGAGGTAGGGCCACTCGCCGGTGAGCAGCTCGAAGAGGAGACACCCCACGGAGTACACGTCGCTGGTCGCGTCCGCGCGCGCGCCGCAGGCCTGCTCGGGGGAGATGTAGCCGGGGCTGCCCATGATCTCCCCGTCGGCGGTGAGCGTCGCGGTGGCGCCCCACTGCTCGCTGTCCATGAAGCGCACCAGGCCGAAGTCGAGGAGCTTCGCCTGCTCGAGACCGCCGGGACCCTTCACGAGGAAGACGTTGGACGACTTGAGGTCGCGATGCGCGACGCCCTGGGCGTGCGCGAAGGCGAGCGCCGACAAGAGCTGCCGCGCCCAGAGGATCGCGAGCGCCGGCTCGAGGGGCTGCGCGTCGACCGCGTCCTCGAGGGTGCGCCCCATCAAGAGCTCGGTGGCGATGTAGGCGACTCCGTCGGCGATGCCGAAGTCGAAGACCTTCACCACGTGCGGATGGCTGAGGGCGAAGAGCGCGCGCGCCTCGCGCTCGAAGCGCGTACGGAGCGAGGGGTCCCTCGCCAGGTCACGGCGCAGCGTCTTGATGGCGAGGGGGGCGCTGCTCTGTCGATCGACGGCGGCGAACACCGTCCCCATGCCCCCCTCGCCGAGGACCTGGGTCAGCTGATACCGACCGTCGAGGACGTCACCGACCTGCGCCACGAGGGCGAGGATACAGTGCAGCGAGCGCTCAGCCGAGCGCCGTCTCGAGGGGCACGTAGTCGATGCCCACGCCGGTAGCCACGGCCTCGTAAGTGCAGGCGCCGTCCCAGGTGTTGACGCCCAGGGCCAGGGCCGAATCGGCCTTCACGGCCTCGACGACGCCGTGGTTGGCGATCGCCGCCGCGTACTTCAGGGTGACGTTGGTCAGCGCGAAGGTGCTGGTGTGGGGCACCGCGCCGGGCATGTTGGCGACGCAGTAGTGCACCACGCCCTCTTCGACGTAGGTGGGATCGTCGTGGGTCGTGGGACGGCAGGTCTCGATGCAGCCCCCCTGATCGACGGCCACGTCGACCACGACCGAATCCGTCGCTCATGCCCTTCAGGTGCTCGCGCGTGACCAGCGTCGGCGTGCGCGCGCCCGCGACGAGCACCGCGCCCACGACCATGTCGGCCCAGGCGCAGACCTCGGCGATGGTCGCCGGGTTCGAGTAGAGCGTCTCGATCTCGCCCTGGAAGACGTCCTCGAGGTGCGCCATGCGGTCGTGGTCGATGTCGAGCACGATCACGTGCGCGCCCATGCCGACGGCGATCTGCGCGGCGTTGCTGCCGACGATGCCGCCGCCGAGGATCGCGATGCGCCCGCGTCGCGTGCCGGGCACGCCGCCGAGGAGCAGGCCCTTGCCGCCCTCGTGCTTCTCGAGGCACTGCGCGCCGACCTGCACCGAGAGCCGGCCGGCGACCTCGCTCATCGGTGTGAGCAGCGGCAGCGATCCGTTCGGGAGCTGGATCGTCTCGTAGGCGATGGCGCGGACCTTCTTCTGCATCAGCTCCTTGGTGAGCTCGGGAAGCGGCGCGAGGTGCAGGTAGGTGTAGAGGATCTGGCCTTCGCGAAAGTACTGGTACTCCTCGGCGATCGGCTCCTTGACCTTCATCACCAGGTCGGCGGCCCAGGCGTCGGCGGCGCCGGGGACGATCTTGGCCCCCGCGTCCTTCAGCTGCTCGTCGCTGATGCCCGAGCCGATACCCGCACCCTTTTGCACGTGGACTTCGTGTCCTGCCGCGGTGAGCGCGAGCACGCCGCCGGGGTTGATGCCGACGCGATACTCGCGGGTCTTGATCTCCTTCGGAACGCCGATGATCACCTGGGGCCTCCTTCGTTGGGCGGCGCGAGACTAGCAGTCTTTGGAAGCGGGACCACCCGGAGCTGTAAGCTGCCCCGGATGTCGGCGAAGCCGACTGGAGGGGCCGCGGAGGCGCAGGTGGTTCCGGGGAGCGCGGACCCCGGTCTGCACATCCTCAATCCACCATGGCGCGGGCGGCCTGCCGGACGAACCCTGCGACGTAGCGGGGCCTGAGGTGGTAGCTCACGTAGGCCCACTCCCTCAGACGGTCGATGCGCTCGGGGCTCAGCGTCGGGTGCGGGAGCACCGGGGTGAAGCCGGTGAGGGATTCGGGCGCGAGGGCGGACAGCTCCGGGCCGTCGAGGGTGGTGCCCGGGTAGGGGGTGGCCACCGTGAACTGCACGGCGAACGTGTTGAGCCGCTTGGCCCACGCCACCGTCGACCGGATCGAGCGCTCGTCGTCCTCCGGCAGACCCAGCATGAAGTTGGCGATCACGCGGATGCCGAGCCGGTGCGCGGTCTCGATGGTGCGCTCGATCTGCGCCGCGCCGGGCGGCTGCCGCTTGTGCCGGGCGAGCATGTCCGTGTTCACGCTCTCGACGCCAATCTCCAGGCTCCTGAGGCCCGCGTCACGCAGGCGCGTGAGGAGCTCGGTGTCGAGACGGTCGGCGCGCATCTCGCCGCTGAAGCGCACGTCGAGCGGCGCGAGACCCTCGGCGAGCGCCAGGACGCGGTCGCGGTCGAGGTTGAAGAGGGGGTCGCGAAAGGCGATGCCCCGGACGCCGTGGCGCTCGCGAAGGCGGCGGACTTCTTCGATCACCCGCTCTGGCCGTCTCTGTCGAAAGCGCGAGGTGGCGCGGAACGGGCAGTAGCCGCAGCCGAAAGCGCAGCCGCGGACGCCGCTCACGGGGAGCGTCGCCCCGCGCGCGCTCAGAAGGGCATAGCGATAGGTGGGGACCGGGAAGGGATCCCAGTCGGGAAAGGCCAGCGCGTCGAGGTCCTCGACGAAGCCCGCGTCGACAATCCCGCGGGGAGTTCGTTCGAAGAGACGTGCGCCCAGGGCTTCGGGCTCGCCTCTCACCACTACGTCCGCGACGCCGGCGTAGAAGTGGGGACGCATCGAGGCGTGGGCGCCGAAGACCACGGTGAAGACGCCCGCGTTCCTCAGCTCACGGAGCACCTCGCGCTCGGCGGTGGCGTCGACGATGGACGAAAGGACGAGGGCGACGTCGGCGGTGGGCAGGGGATCGTGGCCCGCGGCGCCGCGGCGGACGTCGTGCACCCGGACGTCGTGCCCCGCCTCGCGCGCGGCCCGCGCGACGTAGCCCAGGACGGGCGAGGGCAGGGCGGCCAGGCGCTCCTTGGCCCGGGAGAGGAGCCGCGCCGGCAGCGAGCCCCCGATGGAGAAGACGGTCCCATAGCCGCCCGCCACGTCCTTGAGGGTGCACTCGCGATGCGAGTAGACAGTGATCAGGGCGATCTCCATCGGCCCCATCCCGTAGCAGAGCTGTCGCGATAGGGAAAGGGAGACGCACTGCCGCCTCGGGCCCGCGACGCTCCGGTCCCCGCCGCGCCGCCTCTCGGCGCTCCAAAGGCCCTGCCGCTTCACGGGTCCCGGGCCTCGTCCCAGGCGTGCTACACCGCGGCACGTGGCCCGGGCCCGCTCTCCGCTTCTCTGGATCGCGTTGTTCCTGCTCCTCTTGGGCGGTGGCGCCGCCGTCGCGATCTACGTGGGCATGGGCACCGTGCCAGGCGCGAGCGGGATCACCGACGAGCTCGCCGGCTACCAGCGCATCCTGCTCGTCGGCGGCGCCGACCTCGCGCGCCTCGCGCCCCGCGCGGCGACGGTGGTGCCGGTGGGGGAGGCTGGTCCGGCGATCGCCGATGCGCTCGCGGGCGACGATCCCGCCGCCCTGGTCGGGGCGCTCACGGCCGGGGACTTCGACGCGATCCTGGTGGGCGGCCGCTCGGCCGACGAGGCAGCTCCCGATGACGTGGAAGGCGCGCTCGAGCGCTACGCGCACGTGCCGGGGCTTCGCGCGACCTACCTCGCGCCGGTTGCTGCGGTCTATCGACTCGACGAGGTGGAGGCCCTCGATCCCCGGCAGACGGAGGCCATGGGGCACGTGGCGCGGCAGATCATCGCCGGCGCGCGTCCGCCGCGCATCGCATCCTTTCCCGAGCCGCTGCGCCGCCTTCGCAACGTCGAGGTGATGGTGCTCCTGCGCGAGCACGGCCAGGCGCGGCTTTGGCGCTCCGCCCGCGGCAGCTCCCTCGCCCGCGCCCTCGTCACCGCGGCCGTGGTCGCGCGCCAGCGCTGGCAGGAGCGGGAGCAGGCGATGGGCGGTCCCCTCGACGAGGCGCTGCCGCACATGACGGTGGAGGTCGTGCGTCTGTCGGAAGACGGAACCCTCGGTGCCCGCTCCGAAGCGTTCATCGATTGCGTCTTCACCCCGGAGCACGGCGTGGCCTTCGAGCGCCGAGGCACGTGGCATTACCAGCTCCCGGGTGTTCGCCCCGACGAGCCGGGCGCGGCCTACGCCGCCTACACCGAGCTCTTCACCGACAACGGGCTCGAGCCGGAAGCGCTCGCGCGCACCGACGTCCGGCCCTATCGGCTGGTGGCGACGCCGCTCGCCGCCTCGCCCCCGGAGGGCTCCGAGGACGACGACGTCTCCCCCTTCGACGATCCGCTCTCCGCGGACGGGGGATTGCTCGACGCGCTCTGACGCAGCGCCGCGATCGCCGGCGCCGGCGCCGCCTCGTCCGGGGGCGCCTCCGGCGGTGAGCTCGGCGTGACCAGCGCGGGCTCCTCGGCGACGGGGAGCTTCACGATGAAGGTCGTGCCCTGTCCTGCGCGCGATCGCACGCTGATCTCGCCGCCGGCGGCGGTGACGATCCGCTGTGAGATGGCGAGACCCAGACCCGTGCCGCGATCCTTGGTGGTGACGAAGGGGACGAAGAGATTCGACAGCACGCGCTGCGGAATGCCGGGGCCGGTGTCGGAGACGCGGATCTCGACGTAGCGGTCCGGACCTTCCCGGGGGGATGCCGCGCGGGTGCGGGTGCGGATGCTGACCTCGCCCCCGGTCTCCATCGCCTGCACCGCGTTGCGCACCAGGTTGATCAGCACCTGGTGAAGTTGCTCGACGTCGATGCGCACCTTCGGGGCGTCCTCTTCCATGTCGACGCTCCAGGTGACCGACGCCGCCTGACACTCCGCGCCGAGGAGCTGCATCGTGCGGTTGACGGTCGCGCTCACGTCGGTGGGCACCGGATCGCCTTTGGAGGGGCGCGCGTAGTCGAGGAACGAGCCGACGACCCAGTTCAGTCGGTCGACCTCCTCGACGATGATGTCGAGGAACTCGCGCTCCGGCGACGCGACCTGATCGTCGTCATCGTCGTCGTGGAGGTACTGGGCGCTCGCCTTGATGGCGCCGAGCGGGTTGCGGATCTCGTGGGCGAGGCCGGCCGCCATCTCACCGAGGGCGGCGAGGCGGTCGCGCTCCTTCATCCGCCGGTAGAGGCGCGAGTTCTCCACGGCGACGGCCGCCTGGCCCGCAAGGCCCGACAGGAGCTGGACCTCTTCTGGCGAGAAAGCGTCGCGGAGGCGGTCGTCCCGCACACAGAGCAGGCCGTAGAGGTCGTCGCCGCCCTCGCCGACGATGCCCACACAGACCGAGGCGTTCATCGCCTCGAGGGTGGAGAGCACCTCGAAGACCGTCTCGGCCTCGCGGTCCTCGCCAATCTCCCGGCGCTCCTCGAGCTCGCGCTCGAGGTTCTCGAGCACCAGGCTGTCATCGCGGGAGAGCCGGTCGAGCAGCGCGCGCGCCGGGGCCAGCTCGAGGCGGGCGACCGGGGCCGGGCCCACGTGTCCGACCAGGGTGTAGCCGCGCATCTCCTCTTCGACGAGATAGACCGCGGCGTGCGTGATGCGTCGCGAGCGCTCGAGCCCATCCACCAGCACGCGCGTGAGGTCGTCGAGCTCGAGGACGTGGGCCAGCTGGTGCCGAATGCTGGTGGCGGCCTGCTCGAAGTCGTAGCGCTCGCGGAAGAAGAACTGAGTGATCTGATCCTCGACCTTCGCGCGGACCGGATCGAAGAGCAGGAGCACCACCAGCGCGGCGACCACCGAGTGGAGGAAGAAGCGCCCGCCCGCGATCTCCACCAGGATCCAGAAGAGCAGGGCCAGAGTGAAGGAGAGCGCGGTGATGACCGAGAGGCGGCCCGCGAGCTCGTAGAGGTCGAGGAGGCGATACTGGAGGATCGACTGCGACAGGACGTAGAGGAAGACCAGGATGAGGACGGTGCCGACCGGCGGGATGTCGAGGCCGACGTAGGGCAGGTACTCGGCCAGGGTGAAGAAGCCGGCGAACGCTCCGGTGAGCGCGAGGAACCTCAGGCGCGCGCCCTCGAATCGCGAGCTCGCCCGCGACCCGCGCATCCACACGAAGGTCAGGGACGCGACAAGCATCAAGAGGACGTCGATGAAGAGCGCCGTCTTGAGGACCATGTGGTCGTAGAGCGGCGTGAAGATCACCACGACCATGACCGCGCCCACCACCAGGGCGCCGCGGCTCAGGACGTTCATGATCCGGTCTTCGCCGGGGATGAAGGAGCGGAAGAACTGCGCGCCGGCGAAGGGGACGGCCACGGCGCAGATGAGGTTCAGGCGCGTCGCCAGTGCGCCGGGCGCCACACCGCCGACGAAGGTGGTCAGATACCAGAGCGCGACCGACAGACCGAAGGCGCCGAACATCCAGTGCACGCGCCGACGCCGCGCGCGCATGAGCACGCTCGCCGACATGGCGAGGGAGAGGATCGCCGCGATGAGCGAGGTCTGGGTCCGAAGATCCACGTGGGGTCAGGGTAGCAGGATGGGGCAGCGCGCACCCCACGCCCTCCGGCGTCGGCCGAAGGCCGGCTCTACCCGGGGCGGCGGTATCGCCGCCCCGCTCGTCGGACATCGGTCCGTTCGCTGACTTCGAGACAGTTGGCTAAGCCGCGTCGCGCTGGGCCCGCTCGGCCGCGGCCAGCTTCTCGGCGGCGCGCCACACCACCGTCATGATGGAGTGCTGCGGATTGACCCCCATGTTGGTGGGGAAGACGCTGGCATCCATCACGTACAGGCCCTCGGCGCCGTGCACCGCGAGGTCCTCGCCCACGACGCTCTTCGACGGGTCCGTGCCCGCGCAGGTGGTGCCGAAGAGGTGCGAGGCCACGTAGTGGAAGTCGGGGCGGCGAAGCTTGGCGTCCGCGATCTGCTCGGCCTGCTTCGGGTCGGTGAGGACTTCGGGGAGGTGACCGACGCCTGGGTAGACCTCGGTGGCGCCCACCGCGAAGAACATCCGACACAACAGCGCCACCGCCTCCTGCGTGGTCGCCACGTCCGCGGCGGTCGGCTCGTAGCTCACCTTCGGCCATCCGCCGAAGCCGCGCTTGACGCGCCCCTTCGCCTTCATGCGGACCTGCACGCACCACTGCGCGTAGTGGTCGAGCTCGGAGAGCTTCTTCTGCCACTGGCCTCCGGCGCCCGGGAGGCGCGCGGCGAGCATCTCCGGCGGCAGCGCGAGCGTCTCCAGCTTGAAGCCGCGGTCGCGCATCGGGACCTCGTAACCCTGGGTCGCGCCGAAGCCCATGCGGATGGGTTCTTCGAATCGCGCCACCACCGCGAGGCCAGGGTGCGCCTGGAAGCGCCGGCCGAGGAGTGGATGACGGATCCCGGAGGCGTCGAGGAGCGCCGGCGTATGCAGCACGCCAGCCGACACGATCACGGCGCGGCGAGCGCGAACGTGGAAGGTGCCCTTCTTCTTGCGCGAGCGCCTGTCGACCACGTCGCCCGTGATGCCTGTCGCGCGCCCGCCCTCCATCGTCACCTTCCGCACGCGGCACAGGGTGTGGAGGCGGGCGCCGTCGGCCATGGCGCGGGGGACGTAGCTGGTGTCCATGCTCTGGCGGGCCCGCGTGGGGCAGCCCTGCAGGCACTGTGAAGAGCCGCGGCAGCGCGCCGCGTTGCGGGTCATGGCCTTTCCGGGCAGGCCCAGCGCATCGCAGGCGTCCGCCATCTTCTGCGAGTTCTGTCCGAAGATTTCTCGCGCGGTCTTCTCGACCTCGAGATCCTCCTCGATGACCTCGTAGATGCGGTGCATCTCGCCTTCGTCGACGAGCCAATCGAGGCCGTGGCTCTCCTTCCACTCCGCGCGCACGTCGTCGGGCATGCGCCAGACGATGCCGGAGTTGATCGCGGTGCTTCCGCCGACCAGACGCCCCTGAAGGAGCGGGATCGGCGTCTTGCCGAGGGTGGCCTGGGTGCCCATGCCGCGCACCGCCGCCCCCATGCTCCGCAACAGGTCTCGCGGCCGCTCGTCCTTTTCGAGCTTCGGGCCCTCCTCCACCATCAGCACGTCGTGGCCGGCGGCGGCGAGGACCCGCGCGGCGGTCGCGCCCCCCGCGCCGGTGCCGACGATGACGTAATCCGCGACGTCTTCGAATCAGGTGCGCCATCACGCCACCTCCTCGTCTCGCACGTCGGCGAGGACCGGTAGCCCGTGCTTGGGTCGCTCGCCCGACTCGAGAGCCTCGGCATAGGCGTCGGCCTCGGTCTCGTGGCTGTCGTAGCTCGACCGCGCGCGCACCGTGGGCGAGCGGAAGAGCGCCATGCAGGCGCAGAGCTTCATCAAGAGCGTGAGCTCGGCGACGATGAACACCGGGTGGTGCAGGAGCCGATCGAGGAGGGCGGAGCGCTCTCGGCCAGGAAGGGAGCCGAAGCGTCGGAAGCGACCCGCGAGCCAAAGGGGCGAGAGCGCACAGAAGACGAGCGCAACGCGCATGCCGACGCCCGCGAGAAAGGTCCCGCTGTGGAGCATCCCGTCGAAGGCTTCGAGGTAGTCGACCTCGTCCGCGGCAGGGACGAGCGCGCCCTCTTCGTCAGCTCCGGCGAAGCCCGACAGCACGTCCACCACCCAGCGCTTTGGAACACCGATCATCCGGCCATCTCCTTCTGTGAAGGTGCGAGCTGGTCCAACAGGGAAAGCGTGCGGCGGTCGAGGACCTCGAGGAGGCGCCGGGTGACGCGCGCGGCCCGACGCGAATCACGGCTCTCGACCAGCTCGAGGATCCGCGCGTAGACCCTGAGGGTCTGCGGCGCGTTCGCCTGAAAGGCGAGGGTGAGGCCGGGGTTCGACTCGATGACGCGCACCACCGAGTTGAAGAGGAGCTCGAGCGCGAAGTTATGGCCGGCGCGGATCAGCAGGCGGGCGAATGCGAGGTCGGCCCGCTTGAAGGCTTCGGGATCGCCGAGCAGCGTCGATTGCACGCGATGGTGATGGCGAAGCTCCGCGAGCTCTTCGTCGGTCGCGCGCACCGCCGCGAGGCCCACCAGCTCGGTGGCGATCATCCGGCGGAGCTCGAGCAGCTCCGACAAGAGCGCCGAGGGCATCTCCCCACCCTCGAGGGCTTGCGTCGCGAGGTAGCCGATGAGGTCGACCCCGCCCCGCTCGCGGTAATCGAGAACGCGCGTCCCCGAGCCGTGGACCGGTTGCACCAGCCCTTCGGTCTCGAGGCGCGCGATCGCGGAGCGCAGGGTGAGGCGACTGACCCCGAGCTTCTCCGAGAGCTCCCGCTCTGCCGGCAATGCCGTCCCCGGCGCGATCTCCCCCCGCAGGATGGCGCCGCGGACCTTGTCCGCCGTCTGCTCCGCCGCCCGCTTTCGATCTGGTGCCTGGGACATTGGTATTACCACTCTCGAAAGTGGTAGTACCAGTTGCCTTTGCGGTGCGCAAGGGTTTTCGCGCCCCTGGGAAGGATTCCCTCCAAGCAGGAGAGATCATGAAGCAAACACAGCGCGTCTCGCCCGCGGCCGGGGTGCGTCACCGCCTTCGCGGTCGGACCCTGCTAGCGTAGGGCCGATGATCACCCTGCTCGACGGGCCCCTCGGAACCGAGCTCCATGCCCGCGGCGTCGAGACTCGCCTTCCGATGTGGAGCGCTGGCGCCATCGTCGAGGCCCCCGAGGTGATCGCCGAGATCCATCGGGATTACGCACGCGCGGGGGCCGTCGTCCACACCGCCAACACCTTTCGAACCCGGCCCCGACAGGTCGGCGATCGCTGGCGGGCGCTCACGACGGAAGCTGTCGGCATCGCGCGCCGGGCGCTCCGCTCGGTCGATGCGCGCCCCGACGCCTTCACCCTCGCCGGGAGCATCGCTCCCCTCGAGGACTGCTACCGGCCCGACCTGAGCCCCGCCGATCCGCGGCCCGAGCATCGTGAGATGGCCGAGGCCCTTCACGCGGCCAGCGTCAATCTCATCCTCTGCGAAACCTTCCCGCATCCCGGCGAGGCGCGGGTCGCCGTCGAGGAGGCGGTGCGCACCGGCTTGCCGGTCTGGGCCGCCCTGACCGCCGGCCCCGATGCCGATTCATGACGCCCGCATCGATGGGACGGGCCAGCCGGGAGCTGGTCCGCGCGGGAGCCTCGGCGGTGCTTGTCAACTGCGTCCCCGCGGCGCGCACCCTCGACTTCGTGCGTGCGATCGCCGAGGCGGGCGTCCCTTTCGGCGCCTACGCCAACGCGGGGCACGCCGACGAAGAGATCGGGTGGCGCACCGACGACCCCGACGGACCGCAGCGCTACGCGGAGCTCGCGGCGACGTGGATCGACGCGGGCGCGACGCTCATCGGTGGTTGCTGCGGGACGGGGCCCGCGCACATCCGCGCGCTCGCGGCGCGCTTCCTCTAGATACCTGGGAGCGCGACGCTCTCGATGGAGACCACGGGAGTCTCGGGCTCGTCCGTGTCCCGTGTCGGTCCAGGATTGACCGTGGGGTCGCCCGTGTCGGGCATGCTCGGCGCGGGATCGCCACCGAGGGTCGGGCGCGAAGGCATGTTCGGCTGGGGGTTCGGATCGCCCATGTTGGGGTCGAGGATGGGCCCGTTGGGCTGCGGGTTCGGGTCGCCCTGCGCCTCGCCACCGTCGTCGAGGCGCTCGCTCGCCGGGGTCGCCCAATCCTGCACCTGGCTGAGGTGAATCGCGGCATAGAAGCCGGAGTAGAGCTCGTCGGCGGCGAAGTTCGCGCCGAGGGCTTCGAGCTCGAGGCTCACCGCCTCGAGGGTGTCGATGCAGACCGCTTCCTCGCCGTGCCGCGCCACCACCAGCGCGTCGGTCTGGGTGATTCCGAACTCTTCGGTTCCGTCGAGACGCCCTTCACAGCCAGCGGGCGCGTCCTGGAAGTCCTCGGCGACCAGGGTCGGCAGGGGAGGCGCGTCGATGAGACTCGCGCCGTGGCTTCGCGGGTCGTCGGTGGGTCCGCCCGAGCACGCCGCCAAGAGCGCCGCCGCCAGCATCACCAACGTTGTCTTATGGGGCGACATCTTCACGCCTCACCTTGGTTGGAATTCAGACCGTACTGCTTCACGAGCTGTGAGAGACGGGGTCGCTTCATGCCGAGCAGCTTGGCTGCACGGGTGATGTTTCCTTCTGTTTCTTCCAGCGCTCTCACGATGCACTCACGCTCGATGACCTTCTTCAGCTCCAGAAGCGAATGGTCGCCACCGCGGACGCGATCGTACACCAGGTCCTCGAAGATCGTCGAAGACGCAACGTCGGCGAGGGGCTCGGCATTCACTGCGGTCTGAGGCTCGGGGTCGGAAATGGCGAACATTCCTGCAAAAGCTGCGAAATCTTCGGGAGAAAGCAAGGGGGTGTCCGCAAACAGGGTCGCACTACGGAGTACGTTCTCCAGCTCTCGGACGTTCCCTGGCCAATTGTGGGCCGAAAGGAGCCGCTGGGCCTCGCGGCTCAGCACTTTCTGGGTGTCGCCGCGCTCTTCGGCGATCCGCCGGAGCAGGGCCTCGGCCAGGGCGGGCAGATCGTCCATCCGCTTTCGGAGGGGGGGCATCTCCAGCATCACGCCGCGCAGGCGGTAGTAGAGGTCCTCCCGGAAGGTCCCTTCCTTCACCATCGACTCGAGGTCGCGGTGGGTGGCGGCGATGATCCGGACGTCGACGTGGATCTTCTGCGTGCCGCCCACGCGCTCGAACTCGCGCTCCTGCAGCACGCGCAGGAGCGCCACCTGGGTCTTGGGCGAGATGTCTCCAATCTCGTCGAGGAAGATCGTTCCGCCATCCGCCAGCTCGAAGCGGCCCTTCTTGCGCGCGTTGGCCCCGGTGAAGGCGCCACGCTCGTGTCCGAAGAGCTCGCTCAAGAGCAGGGTCTCGACGAGCGCCGCGCAGTTGACCTTGACCAGCGGCTTGTCGGCGCGCGGTGAGTTGTTGTGCAGCGCCTCCGCGATCAGCTCCTTGCCGGTGCCGCTCTCACCGCGCACCAGGACCAGCGCGTCGGTGGGCGCGACCTTGTCGAGCATCGCGAGGATCGCGGTGAGCGAGGAGGACCCACCCACCAGGTTCGGGTAGCGCTCCGCCCACATCGCGCGCTGGCGATCGAGCTTGCGCGCGGGAGGCGTGCTCGAGATGCGCGCGCGACGTGCGCTCGGCGGCGACGAGTCGCGCGTGGTGTTCCAAGCGTGGGCGACGAGCGCCTGCACCTCCGTGAGCTCGCCGCGGGCAGCGCGCGTCTGCCAGCCGTGAAGCGCCTCCTCGGGGACGCGCTCGGAGAGCCGCTCGTCCACCTGCTCCGCACGCTCGATGGCGCGCGACGCTTCGTTGAGGTCGCGGGCGTCGTGGAGCGCGCGTGCCAGGCGCGTCAGCGCCGGCAGCAGGAGCTCGTCGTCGCCCGCCTCTTCGGCGAGCTCGAGGGCGCGCCGCGCGGCGGACAGCGTGTCTCCGCCCGCTGCGCGCTCCACCTCGACCGCCAGGAGCGCGACCTCGGCCGCCTTCTTCGGCGACTCCTGCACGGGCAGCTCGGTGAGCCGGGCGCGGGCGGTCACCACGTCTCCGTCCTCGAGGGACACGCGGCAGAGCTCGATCACCGCGTCGGTCACGCGCGCCTCGCCGAGGCGCCGGTAGGTCTCCAGGGCCGCCTCGAAAGAGGCCCGCGCGTCGGCTTGGTAGCCGCTCGCCGCGTCGATACGGCCGCGGAGGATCAACCCCTCACCACGGACCGAGGGGGGCAGGCCGCCGCCGCCGACGTGCGTCGAGAAGTCGCACAGGGTGCGGGCGCGCGAGAGCTCGCCGAGCGAGAGGTAGAGCTCGCCGAGGTTGATGGCGACGCGCGCGAGCATCGCGCGGTTGCCCAGGCGCTTCAGCAGCGAGACCGCCTCGTGGTAGTGACTCTGCGCTCGCGCGTAGTCGCGACGCAGGTGCGCGAGCACCGCGAGGTTCTCCGTAGCGATGGCGCGGTCGCGGGTGTCGCTGACGCGCTCCGCCACCTCGATCGCCGACTCGAAGGCCTCCTCGGCCAGCGTCAGCTCCTGACGACGAAGCCGGGCGACACCGAGGTTGGTGAGCGCCTGCGCTTCGAGGTGTCCGAGGCCCGCGTCCGCCGCGAGCATCTGGCTCTCCTCGAAGAGCGTCACCGCGGTGGTGGCGTCGCGCTGCACCAGCGCGAGCTTCCCCAGGGTGTTGCGGGCGCTCAGCACCAACATCAGCTCGTCGTGGGCCAGCGCACCCGCGAGCGCCTTTTCGGCCCACTCGCGCGCTTCGACGTAGCTCGCGCGCTGGTAGTGGAGCTCCGCGAGGAGCGCCTCCACTTCGGTCACCGCCGCGGGATCCTCCGAGGCGGCGGCCAGGCGGCGCGCGCCTTCGAGCATCTCCGCCGCGTCGTCCAGGCGGCCTGCGAGGGTCAGGAGCTCTCCCACGCGCCGCGTCGCGCGTGCGCTCTCGGGCGCGATGTGTCGCACCGCCTGGGCGTGAACAAGGCCTCGCTTGTAGTCGCCGGCGGCGCGGTAGAGCTCGGCCAGCTGCTCGCGCAGCTCCATCGGCGCGTCGTCGAAGCTCTCGCAGACGCGCTCGAGGAGCGCGGCGGCTTCACCCTGAGCGTGGCTCGCGGAGAGCGAGCGCGCGGCGCCGAGGGCGAGGGGCACGACCCGCTCGAGGTCGCCGGCGAGGAGCGCGTGCTTGGCCGCCTCCTCCTCGTGACCGGCGCGGGCCGCGTGCGCGTCCACGCAGCGGCCGTGAAGCGTTCGGCGGCGCTCCTCGGAGAGCATCGCATAGGCCTGCTCGCGATCCGCTTCGCGGGCGAAGGAGAAGAGGATGGCCCCGTCGACGATCGACTGAACCACCAGAGTCGAGCCGTCGACCTCCCGTCGGATGTCGCGACCCGGGGTCTGATCGGCGATGCGGGCGAGTGTCTCGAGATCGGTGGGCCGCTCGAGCACGGCCAGGGCTTCGACCAGCGCGCGCGCTGAGGGGCTGAAGCTCTCCATCCGGCGTTCGACGCGACTCTTGGGGGTGAGGGGGTCGCCGTCCAGCAAGAGGTCGATCGCCTCTGGGCTGCCGCCGGTGCGCTCGAGCACGTGCGCGACGGTGGTCGGCGACTGCAGGTACGCGCGCACGCCTTCGACATCGAGCTTGCCCACCTCGATGGACTCGGTCGCCGCGTGACCCCCAATCGGCGCCAGGCCGTCGAGCGGACGGTCGGCGTCGGAACGCACGCTCGCGACGAAGAGGGCGCGGAGCTGACGCTCGGGGGCGACGCCGTGTCCCCACGGTCCGGAGCTGTCGAGGAGGAAGCTGAGCAGCTGAGTGGTGCCGTGGTCGGCGCGCTCCAGGTCGTGGAGCATCACCACCGGGGCGCGAACCGAGGCGACGTCGCGGAGCAGCCCGCGCAGCGCATCGAAGAAGCGCAGGCGCTTTTCGATGACCGCCACGTCCCGCACGTGCGGCAGGAAGGTCGAGTCGCCGACCGAGATCGAGTCGACCGCCTCGCGCATGGAGTGGCCGGTGTGCTGATACCAGAGGCGATGACATTGGCCCTGACAGGCCAGGTCGGCGAGATCGGTGGTCGGCTCCCGTCCCACCTCGGAGAGGAAACGCAGGGCGCGCTCCACGATCTCGGCGAAAGGCCCGAAGGGACGTCCCGGCTCGCAGCGGCCCTCGAGCACCACCCCACCAGCGAGGCGCACCCGGCCGCGGAACTCCGCGAGGATGGCCGATTTGCCGATGCCGGCGGGCCCCAGGAGGAGCGCGAGGCGCTCTCCTTCTTCGCTGGCGGCACGGTAGAGCTCCGAGAGTCGGCTCAGCTCGAGCTCTCGGCCCACGCAGGTCTTTTGAGGACTGATCTGTGGCTGCATCGAAGGCTTTTGAGGCGCGAAGAAGGGCGCCGAGTCACCGTAGGGCGCACCCTCGGGGCGTTCAACCCGCCCAATTGCCTTCCCTTTGGTCACCAGCGCCCCGCGCCATTCGGTGCAAGGCGCGTACCCGGGTGGACGCCATCGACCACGCCCTCGAGATCAGTCTTTTCGCGTGCTTGGCCACGAGCGTGGCATCGCGCCGCGGGGCGGATCTGCGCAGCGCCTCGCCTACCGTGAAGATATTGACGCCAACACGAGGCCAACCACGCGCTCAGCGTCGGTACTCGTTCACGTCGATGTTGTAGCGCTTGAGCCAGCGGTGGACCTGCATCCGCTCCTTGCCCAGCTCGCGGCCGACCGCGGCGATGTTGCCCTCGTGCTTGGACAAGAGGTCGCGAAGCTCTTGTTCCGAGGGCGTGCCCGGATGGGCCGGGCGCGCGGAGGCGGAGGACTTGTCGGGCTGGGTCGGCTCGTGCTCCTGCGGCCGGCCGTGGCCGTCGAGAGCCTTCTGAATGGTGTCGGGCAGATGGCCGAGATCGAGCTCGGGCCCGTCGCCGAGCGCGACCGAGAGCTTCACCGCGCTCTCCAGCTCCCGCACGTTGTACGGCCAGTTGTAGTGCGCGAGGCCGAGCACGTAGGAGAACGTCACCCGCGCATCCGCCCGACCCGCACGGGTGAGGAAGTGACGCACCAGCGGGTAGATGTCCTCGAGCCGCTCTCGGAGCGGCGGGATCTCGATACGCACCTCGCGCAGGCGCGCGAGGAGGTCACCGCGGAAGCGACCTTCGCTCACCAGCTGATCCAGATCCCGGTGCGTCGCGCAGACCACACGGACGTCGACCGGCTGCGCGATGGTCGAGCCGATGGGCAGCACTTCCTTCTCTTGAAGAACACGCAGGAGCTTCGCCTGCGCTTCCGGCGGCATGTCGCCGATCTCGTCGAGGAAGAGCGTCCCGCGATGCGCCGCCTGAATGAGGCCGGTCTTGTCCGAGACCGCGCCGGTGAAGGCGCCTTTCTTGTAGCCGAAGAGCTCGCTCTCGATGAGGTTGGCCGGCAGGGCCGCGCAGTTGATCGCCTGGAAGGGGCCGCTGCGTCCGCTCTGCCGATGCACCTCGCGCGCGACGAGCTCCTTGCCCGTGCCGCTCTCGCCGTGGATGACGACCGACAAGCCGGCCTGCGCGACCTTGTGGATGCGATCGAGGAGCGCGTCGACTTGATAGCCGCCCTTGAGCTCGCTCTGGCCCACGTGGACTTCGAAGGGGCGCGCTTGCTGAACGACAGAGCCGTCGATGCGATAGGCGGAGTAGCCGTAGATGCCGGAGCGGGCGAAGCGGAAGATCGTGTCTCCGATCCGAACGACGTCGTGATCCGAAAGGGGCGCTTCCTTGATGCGCTCGCCGTTGATGAGCGTCCCGTTGGTGGAGCCGTTGTCGCGTATCCACCACTCGCCGTTTCGCTCCTCGATGCGGGCGTGGTAGCGGCTCACCGCGGCCTCCGGAACGGACAGGGTGTTGTCCGACTCCCGTCCGATGGTGGTCGGCGAGCTGGCGAAGGCGAGCGCCGAGGGCAGCTGTTCGTGCAGCCGTGAGTAGATGAGGACGAGACCCGGCGTCGGGTCGGCCGCCGCATCGAAACGGGGGACGGCCTCGATGGACGCGGTGGTCCAGGCCTGATCCTTGGTCTCCATCGACGGGCAGAGACTAGCAGGTTTGCCGTCTCAGCCGGACTCGGCCTTGGAGCCGTCCTGGCCCCCGCTCCGGCCGAGGAGGGTCTCCACCGCGCTGATCAGGTCGTCGATCTCGAAAGGCTTGCGTAGCCAGCTGTCGGGCACGCTGGCGAGGCTGGGGGGGAGGGTGGCGCCCGAGACGAGCGCAGTGGCGCCCGCCTGGCCCCGGTCGCGGAGCTCGGCGAGGACCTGGTCCCCCCGCATGTCCCCCAGGCCGAGGTCGATGAGGACCAGGTCGAAGTAGCCTTCGGCCTGGCGCGCCTCGGCACCGCTCGAAGCGGTCTCGACGTCCGCGCCGGCCAGACTGAGGGTCGTGGCCAACAGATCCCGCATGGCCTCGTCGTCGTCCACGACCAGGATGCGTTTGCCCCGGGGGCTCGCCTTCTCGCGCACGCCGCTCTGGCGCGGGCCGATCGGCGCGGGCTTCGTCGTCGCCCCCACCTCCTTGGGGAAGCGGCAGACGAAGTGCGCGCCTCCTGCGCGACTCTCGAGCATCACGCTTCCACCGAGGGCGTCCGCCGCGCGGCGCACGAGTGACAGGCCGAGCCCGGTGCCGTCCGACTTCGTCGTGAAGTAGGGCTCGAAGACACGGTGACGGATCTCTTCCGGGATCCCCGAGCCTTCGTCCTCGACCTCGAAGCGGACGTAGCCGTTGCGCGAGCTGCCCAGGCGAACCTTCACCGTCCCACCAGCGGGCGTCGCTTCGATCGCGTTCTGGATGAGATTCCAGGAGATGGTGAAGAGATCAGCGCGATTGCCGGGCAGCTCCAGCCCTTCTTGCAGCGAAACGGAGAGAGTGACCCCCGCCTGCTCCGCCTTCGTGCTGAGCACCTCGGCCACCTCGGCGACGAGGCCGCTGGCGTCGACGGAGTGATTCGAGACCACCGTCCGCCCGCGGGCCGTCTCCAAGAGATGGCGCGCCGTCGAGTGCGCGCTGCGCGCGCTCTTCTCGATGAGCGAGAGCGCACGATCCGCACGCGCGTCCACCTCGCCGCGACGGGCGAGGGTGGCCCATCCGAGGATGGCCCCGAGGACGTTCGACAGCTCGTGCGAGACCGCGGCCGAAAGATCGGTGGCGGCGGCGCGGCGATGCAGATCGGAGGCGACCTCGAGGGCTTGTGGCACGAAGAGCGCGCTTCGGGTCTTGCCGTTGCGCACCGCGATCACCCGGAATTGGCCCAGGTCACGACTGCCGCGGCCCTCGGCCTGGACGGCACCGAGGAGCGCGACGAGCCCGGGATCCCCCCGTTGACACGGGTCACCCGCGCGATGGCGTCCTCGAAGGAGGTCGCTTGACCCAGCATCTGTTGTCCGAGGTCGTTCGATCGCAACGCGCCGTCGTCGTCGACCTGGACGAAAGCGAAGCCCGCCATCTTGGCGAGCCACTCGAGCTGGTCTGGTAGCATCGGAAACGTCCGTCTGGATCGAAAACTCTACGCCTGCTCAGCGGATGTCGTCAAACGGGTCTCTCTGTGAGCCAAACAACCTTTGGATGCTGCACTGGTTTGTTCCCGAGGGCAAACGCGGATAGTGTGCAAGACGGGGCTCGAGGTAGTCGATTGGCCGATCTTGGTGGTGGGATGGTAACGCGCATTTTGGCGCTTCTGGTTTTGGTGGTGTCGTCCGTGGGGTGCGCGCAAGGCACGAACACGGAGGACTCGGGCACGCCCGTCGTCGATTCGACGGTGCGGCCCGATACGGGCGGCGGCGGTGATTGCACTCCCGCCTGCGGACCATCGCAGGTCTGTCGCCTCGGCCGCTGTCGACCCGCGTGTCCACCGGACGGAAACTGTTCCACCGGGACGTGCTGCGAAGGGGCGTGCGTCAACACCGATCTCGATCCCTTCGAGTGCGGCAGTTGCGGCAACGCGTGTGCGCCCGGCGGAAACATGTGTGCGAGCGGCGTGTGCAAGTGCGGCAGCGGCGATGCCTGTGCGACGGGTGAGACGTGTTGCGGCGCTGCGTGCGTCAATCTCTCCGATAACGTCGACAACTGCGGCTCTTGCGGCAACCGTTGTTCCTCGGGCGCGATGTGCGTCGACGGAGACTGCGTGGCGCCGCCCTGCCCGGCGCCGTGTGCCCCGGGAGAGATGTGTATCGACGGCGCGTGCCGCTGCGGCTCGGCGCCGGCCTGCGGCGGCGGGCGGGGTTGCTGCGGCGACATGTGCATCGACGTCCTCACCGACGCGATGAACTGCGGGAGCTGCGGCGCCGTCTGCCCCACGGGCGAGATGTGCATCGACGGATCGTGCACCAGCACGATTCCCTGCCCCGATCCCTGCGCGGCGGGTGAGGTCTGCGACATGGGCGTCTGCAAGTGCGGCAGCGGGCCGTCGTGTACCGGGAGCCAGCGGTGTTGTTCCGGTACTTGCACGACCGTGGACTCCCCAACGAACTGCGGCGCCTGCGGAAACGTCTGCGGCGCGGGTGAGCTCTGTTGCTCCGGCCTCTGCATCGACGTCACCACCAACGTCGACAACTGCGGTGGATGCGGAAACGACTGCGGCAGTAACGCCGACAGCTGTGTGGGTGGAGGGTGTCGCTGTGGTAGCAGCTCGCCCTGCCCGGACTTCCCCTTCACCGTTCCTTGCTTCCTGGGCATGTGTCCCTGAGCTCGCTGCCACGCGCACCGCTCAGCGGCGCCTCCTGGTCCGCCGTCGAGCTCGATCCGGAGCAGCGCGCAGTCTGGATGCTGGATCAGCTGCGCCTGCCGGCGGAGGTCCACTACCACCGCTTCACCAAGCCCGACGAGATTGCCGAGGCGATCCGCGCGATGGTGGTGCGCGGCGCGCCCGCGATCGGCATCAGCGCGGCCTACGCGCTGGCCCTCCAAGCCGGCCTCGAGCGCGGCGACGCGAAGGCGTTCTTGCTGGCCAACGGGGTCGCCGGGCGCATCTTGAACGCGACGCGTCCGACGGCCGTGAACCTGGCGTGGGCCATCGCCCGCATGTCGCGACGTGCTGCCGACGTCGCCTCGCTCCACCCCGACGAGCGCACGCAGGCGATGATTGGCGAGGCCGAGGCGATCCACCGCGAGGACGTGGCGGCGTGCCACGAGATGGGGCGCCTCGGCGCCGAGGACGTGCCCGAAGGCGCGACCATCCTCACCCACTGCAACACCGGCGGGCTCGCGACCGGGGGGTTCGGCACGGCGCTCGGGGTGATCCGCGCGGCTCACGCAGCCGGCAAAGTGAAGACCGTGCTCGCTGACGAGACGCGACCCTATCTGCAAGGCGCTCGCCTCACCGCCTGGGAGCTCGCCCAGGACGGCGTCCCCGTCGAGGTGATCACCGACTCGATGGCCGCGTACTTCTTCGGGCGTGGGGAGATCGACTTCGCGGTCGTGGGCTCGGATCGGATTGCAGCGAACGGCGACGTCGCGAACAAGATCGGCACCTACGGGGTCGCGGTGCTGGCCGACGTGCACGGTGTTCCCTTCACGGTGGCGGCGCCCTTCAGCACCGTCGATCTCCGCACCGCGTCCGGCGCCGACATCCCCATCGAGGAGCGGGGACGCGACGAAGTCGCCCGTCTGGGTGACACGATGCTCGTCGCTGACGGAATTGTCTGCCGGCATCCTGCCTTCGACGTCACCCCCGCGCGCCTGGTCAAAGCGATCTACACCGAGCGCGGGGTCATTCGTCCTTCACGAGGCGAGACGCCCGCGGCCCTGGCGAAAGGCGCCGCCACCGCGTAGACAGTCTGGGTGATGACCCGCCTGGCCTTCGCCGTCGTCCTGTTGTCGAGCCTCGCCGCCGGATGCGGCGACGACGAGGAGGAAGCGACGCATCCCTCCGAGCCAGCGGTGACGACGGGGGCGGAAGCTGAGACAGAGGCGGAGACCGAGACCGAAGCGGCGACGGAGACCGCGCCGGGGCCGGCGGCGGAGACGGAGCCGATCATCGCCATCGATACGCACATCGACACCACGCAGCGCATGCTCGACGACTCGGACGACATCGCCGAGCGGGTGCAGGGCGGTCACGTGGACATTCCGCGGATGCGCGAGGGTGGGCTCACCGGCGCCTTCTTCAGCATCTGGGTCAACCCGCGCCGCTTCGAGGGGGAGGCCGCCTGGGAGCGGGCCCTCGCGCTGATCGGCGCCGTGGAGAAGCTCGCGCACGACCATCCCGACCAGGCGATGATCTGCCGCACGGCCGATGACGTGCGCACCGCCGCCCGCGAAGGAAAGGCCGCGCTCCTGATGGGCGTGGAGGGCGCGCACGCGCTCGGCACCGACGACCCCGAGCTGGCCCTGTCGCGGATCCGCACCTTCTACGAGCGCGGCGTGCGCTACATGACGATCACCTGGTCCAACGACAACCCCCTGGGCCACTCGTCGTCGGGCGATGCGCCAGAAGAGGGTCTCACGCCTCTCGGTCGGCGCGCGATTCGCGAGATGAACCGGCTCGGCATGATCGTCGACGTCTCCCACATCAGCGATCAGACCTTCTGGGACATCATGGACGTGGCACAGAAGCCCGTCTTCGCCTCTCACTCTTCGGTCCGTTCGCTCTCGGATCACCCGCGGAACATGACCGACGACATGATCCGGCGCGTCGCGGAGGGCGGCGGGGCCATCTGCCTCAACTACTTCTCGCAGTTCATCGACGTTGCCTACCGCAACCGCCGCCGCGCCCTCGAGCGCGCGCATCACGATCGCTTCGCCGCGATCGAGGAAGAGCACGAGCGATACATGGACCGCGGGGCGGCCCAGCTCGCCCTGGCTCTGGAGTTGGATCCGGACATCGATCCGCCGGATCTGCGAACGCTCGGCGCTCATTTCCAGAAGGTGGTGGAGCTCGGCGGGCCCACGGCGGCGTGTCTGGGCTCGGATTTCGACGGGATCTCCGAGCTCCCGGTGGGGATGGAGGATGTGGGCGATCTCGGCGCGCTCCGCGCAGAGCTCGAGCGCCGCGGCCTGCCCATCCGCCCGATCTTCGGCGAGAACGTGCTCCGCATCCTGGCCGCTCAAAGCAGCGCGCCGCGCTGAAGCACCCAATCGCGGGGCGGCGGTGGGGGTCGAAGGGCACGGGCGCTCGAGCCCTCTCTCGTACTACACTGACGTGATCTCCGTGGCCGAAAGCCCCTACATCGTCATCGGGCGCAGCCGAGACTGTGACGTGGTCCTCTCGGACCCTTCGGTTTCCGGTCGGCACGCGCGGCTCAAGTGGCAGGGCGGCCGCATCGAAGTGGAGGATCTGGGCAGCGCGAACGGCACCTTCGTCCGCGGCAAGCGCATCGACCACGCCACCATCCGTCCGGGAGAGGACGTGCGTCTCGGCAACGCGGCGCTGAGCTGGAGCAGCTCGCAGCTCAAGCCGTTCCTGCGCGCGGGCGCCGGCGACACGGTGGTCGGCATGACCATCCCCGGTCGGCGATTCATCTGTGGCGCCTGCGGCGAGCGCGGCGTGCTGCCGCAGGGGTTCACGCGCGGCGTCCTTCGATGCAAGAGCTGCGGCTCGAGCCTCTACGTGGGACGGGCGCGCGGTCGCATCGGCGTGGCGATGGCGGTCGCGGTGGCGCTGTTGGCGATCGGTGGTGTCGCGGCGTGGGCCGTGGCGGTCACCGAAGACACGGGTGCATTCGGGACGGCGGCCCAGCGTCTGGGGCTGTCGGGCGATGGCACGCGCAGCCGCAGTCGGCAGGAGGAGTCCGTCCGCGTGCACACCGCGCCGCGTGTCGTCGAAGCACTCGACTACGAGGACCCGATCACGCGCAACACCGCCGTGCGGATCGCCGCCGACGAGGAAGGCCCGTTTCGCGTGGAGCAGGTGGCGCGGATCTGGGCGAAGGTGCGGAGCGATTGGCGTTACGTGAACGATCCGCTGGGGCGCGAGTACTTCGCGCGCGCCAGTGAGACCATCGAGAACGACTTCGCAGGGGACTGCGACGATTTCGCCATCGTGCTGGCGTCGATGACGACCGCGATCGGCGGAGACGCCCGGGTCGTGATGATGGACGGCCCCGCCGGCGGACACGCCTACGCCGAGGTCTGCGTGCGCTCGGATGCCCGCGACGCCGCCCATCGCCTGGCTCGTCACTATCGCGAGGCCCGGGAATACGGCGGCCAGCGCATCGAGCAGATCCACTTTCGTTCGAGCGAGGATTGCGGCGTCTGGCTCAACCTCGACTGGAACGCCGGCGTGCCGGGTGGCGGCTACGGCCAGGAGTTCTGGGCCGTCGCCATCTACCCCGACGGGCACACCGAGACGCTGACGCCAGCCAGCGGTGACCCGGGCGCCGTTCGGCCGCCCGCGCTCTCGAACCCGCCGAGCCCCAGCGCCCAGCCGCCTAATTGAGGTCAGTCGTCCAGGCGGCGCCTGCGCTGCGCGCCACCTGCGCGAGGCGTTGCCTCGCTTCGGTGTCGCTTCGCTCCGGCGTCGCGTTGCCTTGTGTGGGCTCGCTTCGCTCGCTCGGGGGCGCAGTCCCGGCACCGCGGCGCCTGCGCTGCGCGCCACCTGCGCGAGGCGTTGCCTCGCTTCGGTGTCGCTTCGCTCCGGCGTCGCGTTGCCTTGTGTGGGCTCGCGTTGCTCGCTCGGGGGCGCCTGCGCTGCGCGCCACCTGCGCGAGGCGTTGCCTCGCTTCGGTGTCGCTTCGCTCCGGCGTCGCGTTGCCTTGTGTGTGTGCTCGCTTCGCTCGCTCGGGGGCGCAGTCCCGGCACCGCGGCGCCTGCGCTGCGCGCCACCTGCGCGAGGCGTTGCCTCGCTTCGGTGTCGCTTCGCTCCGGCGTCGCGTTGCCTTGTGTGGGCTCGCGTTGCTCGCTCGGGGGCGCCTGCGCTGCGCGCCACCTGCGCGAGGCGTTGCCTCGCTTCGGTGTCGCTTCGCTCCGGCGTCGCGTTGCCTTGTGTGGGCTCGCGTTGCTCGCTAGAGCCGCATCAGGGCTGCGCCCCAGTGGAGGCCGGCGCCGAGGGCGAGGAAGCAGAGGAGGTCGCCGCGCTTGACGGTGCCGGCGCGGAGGAGCTCGTCCATCAGGATGGGGATGGTGCCGGCGCTGGTGTTGCCGTAGCGCGCGATGTTCGAGGGGACCTTCGACTCGGGGACCTTGAGGCTCGTGCGCACCGCGCTGTTGATGCGGTCGTTCGCCTGGTGGGCGATGAACCAGTCGATCTCGTCGAGGGTCACGCCGTGCTTGTCGATGAGGGAGCGGACGACCTGCGGGAGCTTGGTCACCGCGTTCTTGAAGAGGTCGCGGCCCTGCATCGACGGGATGTAGAGCTCCTGCTCGAAGAGCTCGGGCGTCCAGTAGGGGCGCCGGCGGAAGCCGCCTCCTTCGATGTAGATCTGCTTGGCGAAGTTGCCGTCGGTGTGGATCTCGGTGCCGAGGAGGCCGTGGCCTTCCCTCTCGCTCTTCTTGAGGACGAAGGCGCCCGCCCCGTCGCCGAAGAGGATCGCCAGCCCGCGGTGGCGCGTCGCGCGATCGTACTCGTCGGGCGGGCTCTTGCCCGTCTTGCCACCCGTGACCAGCTCCCAGTCGGTCCAGGGCATGAAGCCCGCGTGCGCTTCGGCGCCCACGAACAGGACGTTGGTCGCGGCGCCGCTCGCGATCAGCCCGTCCGCGACCTGGATCCCGAAGGGGAAGGCCGCGCACTGCTGGCGGATGTCGAGGGCTGGAACGCCGGGGATCCCGAGCTTGGCGCCGAGCAGGCCGCCGGAGCCCGGGAATACGTAGTCCGGCGTCATTGTCGCGAAGATGATGTAGTCGATGTCCGACGCCTTCATCTCCGCAGAGTCGAGTGCCTTCCTCGCCGCTTCGAGCGCGAGGTCGCTGACCCCTTCACCCTCGCGGGCGAAATGACGCTGTTCGATTCCAGTGCGCTGCCGGATCCACTCGTCGTCGGTGTCCATCACCTGCTCGAGCGCTGTGTTCGGTACCGGCTCCCCCGGGTTGAAGCGTCCCGAGCCAACGATCGTGATTCCAGGCATCCTTGGTACGCCCCCTCAGGCGTGGCGGCGGAGCCTAGCAGCCGAGGCAGGAGGCGTCATCCCAAGGGACAAATCCGGAAGAAGGTCACAATTTCGGGCACGTCCGCGATTGTTGACCGTGGCGTAGCGGCGAGGGAGGACCTACTGTGGTGCGCATGAAGTCGAATCTCAGCTTCGATTGCTACGTGGCCGGCAGGAAGAAGGCGGCCTACGGCGGTGCGGAGGGAGCGCGTTACGCCTATGCGGCGGACGTCGCGATGCTCAACACCTTCCGCCGCATGAAGCCGGTGGAGCTCGCCGCCGCCGCCACCGTCCGAATGTACAAGGACGTCTACAAGAACCAGCTCCTCGGGACGACCATCAAGGTCACACCGAAGCAGTTTCCGTCGATCCACCAGATCGCGGTCGAGTGCGCCGAGGCGCTCCAGGTGCCGGTGCCCACCGTCTACATCCAGAACCACCCGATCGTGAACGCTTTCACCTTCGGCACCGACGACGACGCCTTCATCGTCATCCACTCGGCCCTGGTCGACCACTTCGACCGCGACGAGCTGAAGTTCGTGATCGGGCACGAGACCGGTCACATCCAGAACAAGCACGTGATCTACAACACCGTGCTGATCCTGCTGAAGACGGCGGCCTCCTTCCTGCGCTACCTCATGCCCCCCATCGAGGTGGCGCTGCAGGCATGGTACCGGCGCGCCGAGGTCACCTGCGATCGGGCGGGGCTCCTGTGCTGCGGCGATCTCGAAGCGGCTTCGCGTTCGTTTCTCAAGATGGCGTGCGGCTCGAAGAAGCTCTACGAGGAGCTGGACGTGAAGGAGTACCTGCGGCAGGCGGACGAGGGGCGCGATGGCGTCGGCCGTCTGACCGAGCTCTTCACTTCCCATCCGTATCTGCCCAAGAGAATCGAAGCGATGCAGGTCTTTTCCGAGAGCGAGATGTTCAAGCGCGCGACGGGACGCGGAGACACCGGGCTGTCGATGGACGAAGTGGACGCGCGCACGCACGACATCATCCAGATCGTGAAGAGCATCAAGCAGCACGAGGGCGAAGGCGAGACCGAGGCGAAGGAGGAGTCGAGTGTCGATTGATTATCGAGGGACCAGAAACGAAGTGCTCGCGTGCCTGCGCGAGGTCGCCGACCTCGCCGACGACTCTGGCGCCGAGTCGCTGTCGGACACCCTCCGCGACGACCGCATTCCGCGCCTCGAGGGCGAACGCTTTCACCTGGTCGTGCTGGGGGAGTTCAACCACGGCAAGACCACCTTCGTGAACGCGCTCCTCGGCAAGAAGCTCCTGCCGATGGGGGTCACCCCGACCACGGCGCTGATCCATCACATCGAGCACGGCGAGACGGCGAGCGCCCAGGCCGTGCCCGAAGAGGGCGAGGGCGTCGAGGTGCCGCTGGCCGAGCTCGAGAGCTACGAGGTCGGCGGCGAGCACGCCAAGGACGACGTCCACTTCCTGAAGGTCGCCTATCCCTCCCCCATGCTGGCCGAGGGCGTGGTCCTGGTGGACACCCCCGGCGTCAACGACCTCAATCATCAGCGCGCCGAGATCACCTACGGCTACATCCCCCGATCCGACGCGGTGATCTTCCTCCTCGACGCAGGTCAGATCCTCAAGGAGAGCGAGCGGCAGTTCATCGCGAACAAGCTGCTCACCGCGTCGCGGGACAAGCTCTTGTTCGTGATCAACAAGATCGACCTCCTCGAAGACGACGAGCGCGCGGAGGCGGTCGCCTACGCGACGAAGCACCTGACGGAGATCGTGGACGACCCGAAGGTGTTCCCGCTCTCGGCCGAGCGCGCCCTCGAAGGCGATCGCGAAGGCTCGGGCCTCGACGAGTTCGTCACCGAGCTCACCCGCTTCCTCGAAGAGGAGCGCGGCCGGGTGCTCCTCGACAACGCCCTCGACCAGGCGCTGCGTACCGCCGGCGTGCTCCGCACGAGCGTGGAGGTGCAGAAGCGGGCTCTCTCCATGGAGCAGGACGATCTCGAGGAGCGTCTCTCGCGCCTCGAAGCGGATCTCGACGACTCCGAAGAAGCGCTGAAGAAGCGCGAGCGCGTGGTGCGTGACGCCATCGCAGGAGTGAAGGCCACCACCCGGAAGGAAGTGGAGGATTGGGGGCGCGCCTTCGCGGCCCAACTTCCAGAGGAGATCGAGCAGAGCAAGGCTGACGACCTCAAGCGCTATCTGCCTGGCTTCATCGAAGAGCGCTTCCGCGAGTTCGCCGATCAACAGGCCAGCGAGGTCAGCGGACGTCTCGAGCGCGTGGCCGAGCAGGCGATCGCCTTCGTGACGGAAGACGCCGAGGAGAAGTCGGAGCGGATGAAGGAGGTGCTGGGCCCGGCGGGGCACAGCCTCGACCTCAAGGTGAACACCTTCGCCTACGACGTCGGGGTCTTCGCCCTGGGCGCCTTCGGGATCACCATCATGGCGCTCTCGAACGTGCTCGTCGGCGGCGCGCTCACCCTCGCGGCGCCCGTGCTCGCCCTGGTGTTCCGCGGGCGTGCGGACAAGCGGGTGAAGGACCGCGCCCTCGAGGAAGGCCCCAAGGCAATCCAGGAGGCGGCGGGCAAGCTCGCCGACGCTTTCGAGGATCAGATCGACATCTTCGGCGACAAGCTGGTCGAGTTCGTCCAGCGCGCCACCGAGGAGATGACTCGCTCCATCGCAGACGTGATCCGCACAGCACGCAAGGCCAAGGTCGAGGGCGTGGACAGCATCCACCAGCTCGAGGCCTCCACCGGCTCGGTGATGGCGCGACTCGGCGCGGTCGAGGACCGCATGAAGTCGCTCCGCACCAGCCTGTGGACGAACGGCACCGGCGGCAGCGGCGAGTAGCTGGTTTCCTCAGCCCCGCGACTCGCCGCGCATCAGGTCGGCGGTGGACTCGCGCCCGCGCACCACGCGATGCGCGCCGCCGTCGACGAGCACCTCGACCGGTCGCGGTCGCGAGTTGTAGTTGCTCGCCATCACCATGCCGTACGCACCTGCGCTCATGATCGCGACCAGATCTCCACGTGCGAGTGGGGGCAGGGCGCGGTCGCGGGCGAGCCAGTCGCCGGACTCGCAGACCGGACCTACCACGTCCACGTGGGTCTGGGCCACGCCCTCGGCCGGCTGCACCACGGGCAGCATCGCGTGGTGGGCCTGGTAGAGCGCCGGGCGGATCAGCTCCGACATGGACGCGTCGACGATCACGAAGCGCTTCGCGCCCTCGTTCGGCGCTTGGCCTGCGACGGCGTCGGGGCGGAAGGGCTGATCCTTCGACGAAGACCACGCGCGTGAGGAGGATGCCCGCGTCACCGACCAGGGCACGCCCCGGCTCGACGATGACCTCGAGGCCGAGATCGGCTGCGCCCCCCTCGGCGAGTCCCTCGCGGATCGCTCTGCCGAAGGCGGAGGGCGGCGGGAAGGCGTCGGTCTCGTGGCCGTAGGCGATGGGCCAGCCGCCACCGGCGTCGAGGGTGCGGATCGGGGCGCCTGCCTCGCGACAGCGCACGGCCAGGCGCGCGGTGATGGCGACGGCTTCTCGTAGCGACGAGACTTCGCCGATCTGCGAGCCGATGTGGCAGGTGACGCCTTCGAGCACCAGGTGCTCGCTCTCGAGGATGCGCGGCAGCAGCCGCTCGGCGACCGCCACCTCGAGGCCGAACTTGGTGTGGTGCAGGCCGGTGGCGATGTAGGGATGGGTCTTGGGATCGACGTCCGGGTTGATGCGGAGCGAGATCTGCGCGGGCGTCTCCAGGCGCGCCGCGATCCGCTCGATCGCCTCGATCTCCTGGGTGCTCTCGACGTGGATGGAGCGGACCGGCGCGCGAAGGGCCGCCTCGATCTCCTCGTCGCGTTTGCCGACGCCGCTGAAGACGATGCGGCCGCCGGGGATCCCGGCTTCGAGGCAGCGTGAGAGCTCTCCACCCGAGACGATGTCGGCGCCGGCGCCCAGCTCGCGCAGGCGCGCGAGGATCGCGAGATTGCTGTTGGCCTTGATCGCGTAGGCGACCATGTGCGGCCCCCACGACAGCGCGTCGTCGACCGCGCGATAGGCCGCGTCGATGGCGGGGCCGCTGTACACATAGGCCGGGGTGCCCACCTCTTTGGCCAGGCGCTCGAGGTCGACGCCGTCGCAATGGAGCCGCCCGTCCTCGTAACGAAAGTGTTCGGTCTCGCTCACGGATGCTCCTCCGCGCCGTGGCGTGTGGCGACGGCGCTCAGGTCCACGCCGAGTGTCTCGAGGCGCTGACGGAGCTCTGCGAGCGCCGCCTCGACCCGCGCGCGCTTGGGGCCGCCGGGGACGTCGCGCTTCTCCACCGCGGTCTCCATCTCGAGCGCCGCGTAGACGTCTTCGTCGAAGGCCGCGTTCTCTTCGCGGAAGGCCGCGAGCTCGAGCTCGGGCAGCGTCTTCTTCTCCGCGATGGCGCGGGCGACGAGACGACCCGCGACGTGATGCGCGTCGCGGAAAGGGACGCCCTTGGTCACCAGGTAGTCGGCGACCTCCGTCGCGTCGAGGAAGCCCTCGGTGAGCGCCTTCCGCATTCGCGCAGCATCGAAGCGCGCGGTGGCCAGCGCGCCGGTGAGGACCCGGAGCGAGTCGTTCACGGTGTCGAAGGCGTCGAAGACCGGCTGCTTGTCTTCCTGCATGTCGCGGTTGTAGGCGAGGGGCAGGCCCTTGAGCATGACGATCAGCGAGACGAGGTCTCCCACCACGCGCCCGCTCTTCCCCCTGACCAGCTCGGCCATGTCGGGGTTCTTCTTCTGCGGCATCATGGACGAGCCGGTGGTGAAGGCGTCGCTCATGCGGAGGAAGCCGAACTCCTGGGTGCTCCAGAGCACGAGCTCTTCCGAGATGCGGCTGAGGTGCACCGCGCAGTTGGCGAGGGCGGCGACCATCTCGACGAGGAAGTCGCGGTCAGCGACGGTGTCGAGGGAGTTTCGGGTCGGGCGGTCGAATCCCAGGGCCTTCGCGGTCGCCTCGCGGTCGATGTCGAAGGTCGTGGCGGCGAGGGCGCCGGCGCCGAGCGGGCTCTCGTTGAGGCGCTTTGCGGCGTCACCCAGTCGGCCGTGGTCGCGCAGGAGCATCTCGCACCAGGCGAGGAGGTGGTGTGCGAGGCGGACGGGCTGCGCCCGTTGCAGGTGCGTGTAGCCGGGCATCAGCACGTCGATGGTGCCGGCGGCGCGAACCGCGAGCACCGCCACCAGCTCCTCGATGGTGTGCTGGGTGAGCTTCGCGTGGCGGCGCACCCAGAGGCGCATGTCGGTCGCGACCTGATCGTTGCGGCTGCGGCCGGTGTGAAGGCGCCCCCCCGCATCGCCGATCAACGCGGTGAGGCGCGACTCCACGTTCATGTGGACGTCCTCTTTCTTCTCGTCCCATTCGAAGTTGCCGGCGTCGATCTCGGCGCGCACCTCGTCGAGGCCCTCCTCGATGCGCTTCGCGTCGGCGGGGTCGATGATCCCCCGCGCGCCGAGCATTCGAACGTGGGCGATGGAGCCCTCGATGTCCTCTCGGTAGAGGCGCTGGTCGAAGCTCACGCTCTCGCTGAACCGGAGCGCCACCTCGTCCGTCTCGGCTTCGAAGCGGCCACCCCACGCTTTGTCACTCATCGTGTTCCTCGTACTTCAGTCGGGTGCGGGTACCCGAAGCTCCACCCGGTGCAAGAGCCGGGTGCCGGAGGGTAGCGCATAGGCGTCGATGGCGGCGCCCGCGATCGCGGCCACGACGGGCGAGACGAAGCCGAGCGCGGCAGCGACCACCACCAGGCCTCCGACGGCTGCCGCGGCCAGGGTGATGCGGGAGGTGGCGTCCCAGGCGGCGCGGGCGATGAAGAGCGCCGCCGCTGCATCGCGGACGTCGTGGGTGGTCAGGGCGATGGTCCGCTCGTCGTTGGTGTCGCCGGCGGCGCCGAGGAGGATGGCGACGTCGGCCGCGGCCAGGGCCGGATCGTCTTCCGCCGGGTGGCCGACCACCGCGACGTCTCCACCGGTCTCCCTCAGGCGGCGGATCTCGTCGCCTCGTGCTTCGGGGCGGAGCTCGGCGCGGACGTTCATCACGTCGAGCTGCTTGGCGAGGGTGACGACGCTGGGGCGATGATCCCCCGAGAGGAGCACCACCTCGGTTCCGAGATCGAAGAGCCGCTGCACCGCGGCACGGGCGCCGGGGCGCACCGGATCGGAGAGCGCGATGACGGCGCGCACGTGACCATCGACGCCGACGAAGAGGACGGTGTCACCGCGCGCCTCGGCGCGCGCCGCCTCCGCGTCGGCCACGGCGACGCTGACGCCTTCGTCGAGGAGGAGCTGGCGGTTTCCGACCACCAGGGGCTCGCCGTTTGGGGTGATCGCGGTCACGCCGCGACCGGCCATCCACTTGCCGCGCCGCACCGCCGCGGGCTTCGCGCCTCGCGTTCGGGCGTGGCGTGCGACGGCGCGCGCGATGGGGTGACCCTCGGCGGCGAGCTCGGCGCCCGCGACCAGACCCAGCATGGCGAGGGCGTCGGCGCCTCCGATGGGATGGACCTCCATCACCTCGAGCTCGCCTTCGGTGACGGTTCCCCGCGTGCAGAGGGCGCAGATGTGCGTCCGGCCTGCACGCTCGAGCTGCTCGGCCGAGGGGAAGGTGATCCCGCGCGCACAAGCGCTGGCCCCGGCGGCTTCGAGGGGGAGCGTGGCCGCGCGCCAGAGCGCCGAGAGCGGCGCGGCCAGAAGCACCGCGCCCGACGCCCCGAGCGCCGCGGGCAGGCCCGCGCCGAAGCCGATGGCCACGGCCGCGGCGGCGGCCGCGACCAGCCCGCCGATCAGCGAGACGTTCTTCGCGCGGCGCAGGGCCGGGCTGCTTCGCGGCCCGCCCGCGTCGCCGAAGTGCGAGACGCGCGACAGGGCGCGTTCGGCGCCGACACGCGTCGCGCGCAGGCGCAGCGCGCCGTCCGTCACCCGCGCCCCGGCGAGCACCGGGTCGCCCGCGCGGCGCGCGACCGGCAGGCGCGCGGCGGGATGCGAGAGCACCTCGCCTTCGCCGCCGAGGACGATCGCGTCCACCGGGATGACCTCGCCCGCGATGACCAACACCTCTTCGCCGACTCGAACCGAGCTGGTGTCGACCTCCGAGAGCGCCAGCTCGCCGCGCGCGGTGGATTCGGCGGGGACCCGGACGCGCGGCGGAAGGAGCTCTGCCAGCGCGCGGAGCGCGTCCTGTACGGGCCTCTGGCCACGCGCATCGAGCCATGCCCGTAGGTTCACCAGACCCGCCGCGATGCCCGCGCCCACCAGCGCGGGCCAGGCGGCCGGCTCTTCGAACACGGCGAGGAGCCCGCCGATGGCGGCGAGGAGCGCCCCGAGCGGCGCGGCCGCGAAGGCGGCGATCCCGACCTCGTGGACAGCGTCCTTGCCGACGGAGATGGCGACGCCGACGGAGGCGATGGAGGCGACGACGCTGAGCAGCGCGACCGTGGGCTCGGCGCCGAAGGCGCCGAGGAAGGCCGCGAGGGCCGCGATGCCGAAGCCAATCCAGGGCGGCGTCGGCTCCGGGGGGGCTTCTTCTTTGACGAAGGTGAGGGGCTCGAGGGAGCGCGGGTCGCGGGTGTGGATGATGCCCGTCTCGGGATCGCGACGCGCGCGCGGGGGCGTGGGCGGTCGCGCGCTCGGCGCCGCGCGCTCGCCCGAGACGAAGCGCGCACGACAGCCGCGATCGCAGAGGTAGCGGATGCCGTCATTCATCGCGAGCACCTCGGGGGCGCGGATGGGATCGACGTCCGCGCCGCAGGCGGCGCACGGCTCGGGGGGCAATTGCGGCCGCGCGGGATGCACGACGAGGCGGTTACGGGTGGGGCGAGGAGGTGTCAAGCGGAGCTCCCAGGCTGGCCCATTTCCTCCAGCCCCTTTCCCTTCGTCTCCTCGACGGAGCGGTGCACGAAGACGAAGGAGAGGGCGCCGAAGGCGGACGAGCGCGATGAGCCCCTCGGTCTCGCCGAGCGAGCACTGAGGAGAGCTCGAGCCGAGTGTGATAGGAGCGCGCGTCGCTCCGGGGCTCGGAACGCGGGGCGCTCCCGGCTCCTCTTGGGGCGCTGGCGGCCACGGAGCGCCCGAGATCATGGAGGGATTCGGCCCCGATTCCTGGTCCACCCGTTGCAGCACCCGCGATGTACATGTCTCCCCGACGTACGAAGACCTATGCCGCAGCCCTGTTGACCGTGGCGGGATGCACCGGGCTCATCGCCGATCCAGGCGAGGCGCCGCGCGGCGGCGACGTCCCCTTCGACCCCGAGCCGACCCTGCGCGATCCCGCGCCGGACAGCTGCAGCGGCCTCTCCACCGGCCGCTCGCCGCTCCGCCGCCTGACGCGACGCGAATACGAGAACACGATTCGTGAGCTCTTGGGTGTGGACGCCGCGCTGGCGCACGACACCGCCACGCGCCTCGGCACCGACGAGAAGCTCGGCGCCTTCGACGCGAACGCGGTGACGCCCGTCACCAACCTGCGCGTCGAGCAATACGAGACCGCTGCCCAGACGCTCGCTGCCACGGCGGTCACCGATTCGGCGGCGCTCCTCGATTGCGATCCCGCGACCGACGGAGAGGACGCTTGCGCGACCTCCTTCATCGAGACCTTCGGGCGCCGTGCGTACCGCCGGCCCCTCACCGCCGCCGAGAAGTCGGCCTACCTCACGGTCTTCGGCGCCGGGCGCGACGCGGAGAGCTTCGACTTCGGGATCCAGGTCGTCGTGGAGGCTTTTCTGCAGTCCCCCCACTTCCTCTATCACGTGGAGCTCGGCGAGGATGGAGTCGACGACGGAAGCCTGCGCGCCCTCGACGGCTTTCAGATGGCTTCGCGGCTGAGCTACTTCCTCTGGAGCTCGATGCCCGACGACGCGCTCTTCGCGGCCGCCGAAGCGGACGAGCTCGAGACGGCCGAGCAGATCCAGGCGCAGGCCGAGCGCATGCTCGACGACCCACGCGCCGCGGCGACCATCGCCAGCTTCCACGAGCAGTGGCTTCGCATCGAAGACCTCGACGTCCTCGAGAAGGACACGGCGCTCTTTCCCCAGTTCGACGCTTCCATGCGGACGGCGATGACGAACGAGACCACCCGCTTCGCCGATTACGTCATCCGCGAAGGTGACGGCCGGGTCGAGACGCTCTTCACCGCGTCTTTCTCCTTCCCCGAAGGGCCCCTCTTCGATCTGTACGGTGTCGCCGAGCCGGCGGGCTACGACGGGACCGCGCCCGTGGACCTCGACCCGACACAGCGCGCCGGCATCCTGACCCAGGCGAGCCTCCTCGCGCGCCAGGCGCACGCCGACCAGACCTCGCCCGTCCATCGCGGCAAGCTCGTGCGCGAAGCGATCCTCTGCCAGCCCATCGCGCCGCCGCCGCCGGGGGTGAGCACCGCGGTGCCCGAGCCGAGCCCCGACGCCACCACGCGCGAGCGCTTCGCGGAGCACGACAGCGATCCGACCTGCGCGAGCTGTCACCGCCTGATGGATCCCATCGGCCTCGGCTTCGAGAACTACGACCCGATCGGCGCCTATCGCACCATGGAGGGCACGCTCCCGATCGACGCGACCGGCGAGCTGGTCGAGACCGAGGACATCGACGGTACCTTCGACGGCGCCGTCGATCTCGCCGCGACCCTCAGCCAGAGTGACGAGGTGCGCGAGTGTGTCGCTCGCCAGTGGTTCCGCTTCGCGACGCGGCGCATCGAAGGTCCCCTCGACGCTTGTTCCGTCAGCCGCGTCTTCGGCGCCTTCGTCGACAGCGACTTCGACATCCGATCGCTCATGACGGCGATCGTGACCACCGACGCATTCCGCTACCGGCGCATCACCCCCACCGCAGAGGAGACGGAATGAAGAAGTTTGGCATCTCGCGCCGCGGCATCCTCAAGGCACTCGGCGCCAGCGCCGCGGCCGCGCCATTTCTGCCGCTGCTCAACGCGTCGGGACAGGAGATGGGCTTCCCGAAGCGGTTGATCCTCTTCTACACCCCCGACGGGACCGGCCACACCGACTGGGAGCCCACCGGTTCCAGCGCCGACTTCACCCTCGGGCCGATCCACGCGCCCCTCGAGCCGCACAAGGCGGACATCCGGATCCTCGGCAACACGCGGCTCACCGTCGGTGGGGCCGGGGAGGGGCACGCCTACGGCATGTGCGGGCTCTGGACCGCGTCGCGATGCAAGGAGGGGACGCTCTTCGACGGTGGCAACGAGCACATGACGGGCTGGGGCAGCGGCACGTCGATCGACCAGACCATCTCGCGTGCCTACGGGCCCGGCAAGCCCTACATGCAGGCGCCGGACTCGCCCACGCAGGAGACGCCCTACCGCACCCTCGAGCTCGGCGTGCAAACCGGCTCCGAGCACGTCGTCCGCCGGATGATCTACGCGGGCGAAGACGCGCCCATCGCCGCCGACGACGATCCGTATTCGGTCTTCGATCGCCTCTTCGGAGGGATGGGCGTCGACACCGGCGCCGCGCAGCGCCGCCTGATGGCGCGACGCAGCGTGCTGGATCTCGTGCGCGGCGAGCTCACTCAGATCCAGAGTCACGGCGCAGCCGCCGCCGAGCGGCCCAAGATCGAGGCACACCTCGAGGGGATCCGCGCCATCGAGCAGCGGCTCTCAGTCGCGGAGTCGACCTGCGTCGCCCCGACCCTCGACGGCCGCATGGACCTCAACGCCAACGACAACTTCCCCGCGCTCCTTCGCCTTCAGACGGATCTCGCGGTGCGCGCGCTGAGCTGCGACCTCACCCGCGTCATCAGCCTTCAGTTCTCGCGCGGGTTCAGCGGTATCCGTCACAACTGGATCGGCGCGGCGGACGCCCATCACTCCCTCTCCCACGTACCCGCGCCCGACTGGAACGACCGCATCGACACTTGGTACGCCCCCCTGTGATTGTGGTGGCAGTGTTATTGATTAAAAGTGATGTTTCAGAATTTGGGATAGCCGTATTCGTGGTTGGGAAGTTAGTAAAAGCAGTGTTCAATGTCCCTCCCACTTTAACTTGGAAATAAATATCAGCTGAAGTTACGATATCTAACCCCTCTAATACAACACTTACTGAGTTCGGCCTAGCCGAACCAGCAGGAAAGATTGGTTTTCTCTGGAAGGATAGAACAGGTACACCTGCTGTTCCTACGGTAACGGAACGTCGATCCGATGTGATACGAAAAGCAGGATTAAATTCTCCCAGGATGCTGTACTGTCTTCCACCAACAAAAATATCCCTCGCTTCAGATGCTCCGGTATTCTCAATTTGCGCACGTATCGGTAAATTTGGATCCGTGAAACTCGTTTCATTTGTTGGACGGAAACGATTAACAGTTACGACTTCCTGTGCAAGTGTAATAGGATCTTGGACCACCACATTAAACTCAACCACTCCGTATCCATACCATGTGAACGTAATCTGAAAAATGTTACCTAATGCTAAGTCAAGAGTCAGCCCACTTGGACCAGTACCATCCAAAGGATCTATATTCCAAGAAGATTGAGGAATGATTACATCTGTTCCAGCTCTTCTAATACCAATGAATACTCCATCTGCAACACTCTGACCATAAAAAGCACCATTCTGATCGTCAAATAACCCCCATCGAAATACTTGATTATCTGAAGCTGCAGTAGGAATTCGAACACCTATCCCTGCTTGAGCAGCGTATCCAGGCATGTAGCGTCCTCTCTCAACGCTATCCAACGTTGCGGAGTCTGTAGCTCCGCCTGTAACACTTACTTGGTATTCAACCGTCGTATTCGTAACAGATCCGCTGCCTGCTGTCACAACTAGATCTCGCAAATCAGACAACCCATAGACAGACGTCAATTCAACGATTGGCGTTCTTTCTGCTGTATTCAGTTCATTAAACTGAGAACTAACATCAGGACCTACATTTTCAATGATTACTCCTTCACTTACAGGTCCTGTAGCTCCAGTTGGACCGGTTGCTCCGGTTGGTCCCGTAGCTCCGGTCGCCCCGATTGCTCCGGTTGGCCCCGTTGCTCCGGTTGGTCCGGTGGCTCCTGTTGCTCCAGTCGCTCCGGTTGCTCCAGTCACTCCGGTTGCTCCAGTCACTCCGGTTGCTCCAGTCACTCCGGTTGCTCCAGTCGCTCCGTGGCTCCAGTCACTCCGGTTGCTCCGGTCGCTCCAGTTGCTCCCGTGGCTCCGGTGACTCCGGTGGCTCCGGTTGCACCAATTGCTCCGGTTGGCCCCGTTGCTCCGGTCGCTCCGTGGCTCCAGTTGCTCCTGTTGCTCCCGTGGCTCCAGTTACTCCGGTGGCTCCGGTCGCTCCAGTTGCTCCTGTCGATCCCTGGCTCCCGTGGCTCCAGTTACTCCGGTGGCTCCGGTCGCTCCAGTTGGTCCTGTCGATCCCGTGGCTCCCGTGGCTCCGGTTGGCCCCGTGGCTCCAGTTACTCCGGTCGCTCCAGTTGCTCCGGTGGCTCCTGTTGGTCCTGTTGCTCCAGTTACTCCAGTCGCTCCAGTGGCTCCGGTGGCTCCAGTCGCTCCAGTTGCTCCGGTCGCTCCAGTTACTCCGGTCGCTCCAGTTGCTCCGGTCGGTCCAGTTGCTCCGGTCGGTCCAGTTGCTCCGGTGGCTCCGGTCGCTCCAGTCGCTCCCGTGGCTCCCGTTGGTCCGGTGGCTCCAGTCGCTCCGGTGGCTCCAGTTGCTCCAGTTACTCCGGTCGCTCCGGTCGCTCCAGTGGCTCCCGTGGCTCCGGTGGCTCCAGTCGCTCCGGTGGCTCCAGTTACTCCGGTCGCTCCAGTCGCTCCAGTGGCTCCCGTGGCTCCCGTTGCTCCGGTGGCTCCAGTCGCTCCGGTGGCTCCAGTTACTCCGGTCGCTCCAGTCGCTCCAGTGGCTCCAGTGGCTCCAGTTGCTCCGGTCGCTCCAGTCGCTCCGGTCGCTCCAGTTGCTCCGGTCGCTCCAGTTGCTCCGGTCGCTCCAGTTGCTCCGGTCGCTCCAGTGGCTCCAGTCGCTCCAGTTGCTCCGGTCGCTCCAGTTGCTCCGGTCGCTCCAGTTGCTCCGGTCGCTCCTGTTGCTCCAGTTGCTCCAGTTACTCCGGTCGCTCCAGTGGCTCCAGTCGCTCCAGTTGCTCCGGTCGCTCCAGTTGCTCCGGTCGCTCCAGTTGCTCCGGTCGCTCCGGTCGCTCCGGTCGCTCCAGTTGCTCCGGTCGCTCCTGTGGCTCCAGTTGCTCCAGTTGCTCCGGTCGCTCCTGTGGCTCCAGTTGCTCCAGTTACTCCGGTCGCTCCAGTGCTCCAGTTGCTCCAGTCACTCCAGTCGCTCCAGTCGCTCCGCTGACTCCGGTTGCTCCGGTTGCACCAATTGCTCCGGTGGCTCCGGTCGCTCCGGTGGCTCCTGTTGCTCCTGTTGCCCCAGTTGCTCCAGTAGGTCCTGTCACACCAGTTGCTCCGGTTGCGCCTGTTGGCCCTGTTGCACCAGTGGCTCCAGTTGGGCCTGTGGGTCCCGTCGGTCCGCTTGTTCCTTCTATAGATAATAAAGCTACATCATCTACTAGCACCGGAGTACTATTAGGCAAAGTTAACTTCTGAATAAGAACAACAGCAAATACCGATCCCGGAGGAGCTAAGGTTGTAGTTTGATATACTTCTAACCAATTCCCTGAAGGGGGAAGTCTATTTGCTTTTATATCTGTTTCTAACCCCCTGCCAAGGAAATTGAAATTCGCATCATAGTAGTCAACTATAAGCAGTATTTGTGGATTAGGATTATTATTTAACTTGGATAATGATACTAATAATTCAAAGTTCAAACCTGGGTTCACACTAACCGTCTGTGATATAAAAGCTACTAAGTTTGTAGACAATAAAGCACTAAAACTACCAGAGTGACTTGATTGTGAAGTCACCGTAGCATTTAAACCCATCCAAGGTGGTAAAGCCCCTGTTTCAAAACCTCCGTTTATTATCTTATTATCAAACGTCATAGATTCACCTCCTTTTTCTTGATTTTTTAAACCTTTTAATACAAATTCTTAAACTCATTACTTAGGTACTTTTTAACGAGTACCATAGTATTTTATGATTCTCAATGATAATTGCTTATACATTCGTGGAGAATGGGTTAGGACTTTAAAATTAATTATAAAAAGCAACCCAGCCTGTGACTGTGTTGCTTTTCTCCCTAATCTAATGCAACTATATTTAACGACCTTGTATTTACAGTGGCTGTTAATATGTTAGTTCCTGTTACAGTTAACCGAATCTCATAAGTGTGCATACCAGCTCCTGGTAGATCAACCCAAGTTAAACTTGGAACATCACTAAATAGGCGTACAATTCCACCAGGTTTATCTCCTTCGTTATTTTCTGTGAGAGTTGCTAAAAGTGCTCCATCCCTATACAAAGAATACTCTATATTGTACTGGAAAGTAGTTGACAAACCTACTATAATATCAACTTCTGCTACCGAATCTATTTTAACGGATTGGCCCGCATCAGAAGTCACAGCTACTGTAAGAACCGTAGTTTCAACATCAACTGGTAAAACCGCAGCCTCTTGTATTTGATCAAAACCAAAGAAGCCCACTCCTCCGGCTGGACCAGTTGGACCCGTCGCTCCTGCATCTCCCTCTGGTCCCATTGGACCTATCGGACCTGTTGGTCCAGGAGGACAATTACATTTTTTTGATGTCGAGTGATAAATAGGACAACAACCGGAGTATTTAGTTACCTTCAAATCATCACCCCCATTCCTAATACATCAATTTATGCACAAAAAATAAACGTGATTGGACTTTTTAAACGACTGGCACCCACAATCCAAATATAAAGAATCCGAATATTTTTAGTTATACAAATTCAGGTTTGCGTTCCGTAAGTACTATAGAAAGTGATCATTAAAAAATGTTATTCCACATACAAACCTTTGCATTTTGCAGAACCCCATCTTCCGCCTCTGGAAATACAGCTCAACCAGCTTCCTTAACAAAGATAGCTCTGTTAAACTTCCGTGTTGATTTAAAAGTAAAGCTCCCATTACTTGAAGACTCAGTTTCGAGATAAATGGGTCCGTTACGTTAGATGGATGAGGGCAGGTGGGGAAATAACTCGCTTTCCTGTGGGGGAACGGTGAGCCTCCTCAGCTCGTTTCACTCCCTGCGGGATCTCGCCTAGTCCCTTCTCCCATGGGAGTCTCGCCATTTCCCCACCACCCCGGCTATTTCATGTTGCGAACGGACCCTTCCAGAAGAATGAAAGTTCGACCCTTAATCTGCATTAAATGCTTTTATAACAGGCTATCCTGTGCGACTCGTTATACCCTTAATATATAGGTACATTACCACCTGGTCTGATTCCTTTACGAGTTAAAGTGGTTTCGAGCTCTCCTGATCTGGCAAGGTGCGGAGGGGGACGATGAAGACTCCTGCGGGATGAACATGATCGGTGAGATCCCGGAAGGCGAAGCCTGAGGAAGCTCACCACATGCCCGCGGAAAGCGAGCCGTTCCCTGGAGCCACTTCTCCACCCAATATCTCGGAATCGAGTCTTCAACTAAACGGCCCTATTGCGCAATAAGCCTCTTATGAATAATCAACAATCAACTTTAACAGAGCCAAAAATATAAAAGCTTCGAAACGTGAAAATTACATGTTTTAATACTTTAGCACTACCTTTATTTTATTCGTCTAGATGGGTTACCTACGACTACCTCTCTAGCAGGTACATCTTTAGTAACGACTGCTCCTGCTCCAACTATTGCACTCTCCCCTATAACAATGGCAGGCAGTAGGGTAGCGTTATTGCCTATTTTTGCTCCTTTTTTAATGGTTGGACCTTGATGATGAAAGTTTCCCATCCCCATATACTTATCATTGGAAGAGGAAAAACATGGCCCGATGAACACGTTATCTTCTATAATCATATCGGCTGTAATATAAGAGCCGGTTTGAATAACGACATTTCCACCTATGGTGGTTTTATTTTCGATAATCGCGTTCCTGCCTACAATGCTGCAGTCACCGATCGATACTTGTTCTCTTATGCTGGCCAGGTCTCCGATAAAGACCCCTTGGCTAATGGAAACTCCTCTATAAATCACACAATTACTCCCAATCGTCACATCCTCTTCTATAACTAAAGGAGGTAAAGTGGAGGAAGGCTTTCTTGCCATCTTTTTATTACTTCCTGGCGACCTGCCTAGTAATGTCAAATCGTTAATGTATACATTATTGCCGATGATAGTATCTTTCTTAATAACTACATTGTGTCCGATGACTACATCGTCTCCAATGCTTACATTCTCTTCCACTACAACATTTTTACCGAACGAAACGTTTTTACCGACTTTTATTTTTGGATCACTCATCTATTTTCTCCTTATGACAAGAGATGGCTTTCATTTCTATCGTAGAAAAATTCAACAATGGCAGTTTAACAGGCAGCTTATTATTATTTGATCTGTACAAACCAAAAATAACTTCCAATGCCCTTTTCCCTTCTGAAGCATCCACGACTAATAAGGTATTATTCAAGACAGATTCTAAGAAATTTTGGTACATTAAAAAATGTTCATCTTTTTGTTTAGACGTTTCCTTTAATTCACGTACAATTTGATCTTCACCTTCTATAAAACAATGCTCCAGCTTATCAAATCCAGCACCGCCAAGAATGATGGTTCCTTTTTCAAAATAAAGAGAAAGGCAATAACCCTGTGTGGCCGGCTTAGTAATTGTGTTTACCTCAATCATGCCCTTAGCCTTATTATTGAAATGGATAATACCTGTGGCAACATCCTCTATTTCCTTTAATTGATTGTTTCTTGCAACTTCTCCATAAACTGTATCTATATCTCCTAATAGCCACACGAGTAAATCAACTAAATGAATGCCCTGGTTGATGAGCATTCCGCCATCATGCTCCCAGCTTCCTCTCCAAGCAGCTGATTCATAATACTCTTGGGAACGATTGATTCTAGCAGAAACCGTCCCCATATATGGTTTTCCAAGAGTGCCTTTTTCCAATAGTTTTTTTAATTTCAAGAAAATAGGTCGATATCTTAGCTGATGACATACAAGCACTTTCTTTTGCTTTAAACGAGATAATTTTATTATTTCATCAGCATCCTGAATAGAAAGAGCCAATGGTTTTTCAACGATTACATGTTTACTTTCTTGTAAAGCTTGTTTGGCTATTTTGGCATGAAGGCTTGATATGACGGTGATTATAATTATATCTATTTCAGGGTCATGGATTAGGTCCTGATAATCTCCGTACTGTTTGAGGGAAGCGCTGCCCACAATATTTTCCTGATAAAAAGAGGCAGTTTCTTCCATTCTGCTTTTTTGCACGTCGCTGACGGCATGTAATTCTACACTGTCCAGCCTGATTATCGATGCTAAATGTTTTTTAGAAATATAGCCGCACCCGATTATTCCTGCCTTCCACATTGTAATAAACCCTCACTTTCACGTAACGCAGTAATGACCTCATCCTGATTCTCGGTACTAAGAAAAGGAAATAAAGGTATCGCAAAAAGTCTTTCTGAAAGCTGTTCAGCAATAGGAAAATCCCCCACTTTGTACCCTACGTGATGATATGCATCCTGAAGATGAAGGCAGCAAGGATAGTAAATCCCTGTTTGGATGTTTTTCTTATGCAAGCATTCAATGATTTGTTTTCGATTCTTAGATTCAATGCAATATAGATGATAGACATGCATACAGTTCTCGGCAGTCTTTGGCAGTTTCATATGTTTAATCCCTTGAAGCTTATAGTGGTAGCGTTCTCCTAAAGCGATTCTCTGTTTATTCCATTGGTCAATGTGGCGCAATCCCACCATCAATATGGCCGCATGCAGCTCATCCAACCGACTGTTATACCCAATGTGTTGATGATGGTATTTTTTAATGCTGCCATGTACCCTCAAGGAACGAATCTTTTGGGCCAATTGGGCATCAGATGTGCTAACCATCCCCCCGTCACCTAACGTGCCGAGGTTCTTTGTCGGAAAAAATGAAAAACAACCTGCGTCCCCTAAGCTACCTGCTGGTTTCCCTTTATACGTTGCACCATATGCCTGACAAGCGTCTTCAATTACAAGTAAGTCATGCTCACAAGCTATTCGATTGATTGCATCCATTTCGGCACACTGTCCAAACAGATGCACAGGAATAATGGCTTTCGTAGATGAAGTTATTTTTTCTTTGATTTTATTTGGACAAATCGTATATGTCTGAGGATCGACATCTGCGAATACAGGTTTTGCACCTACTCTGGAAATAGCTTCGGCTGTAGAAAAAAAAGTGAATGGAGTGGTGATGACTTCATCTCCCTCCCCTATGTCATAAGCGTCAAGAGTAAGTATTAATGCATCTGTACCATTGGCAACAGCAACTGCACTTCCCACCCCTAATTTTTCTGCAATCGTTTCCTCTAACTGATTTACTTTCGACCCTAATATATATTGACCGCTTCTCAGAACTTTTCTCATTTCATCCATTAACTCAGCTTCGATCACTTCGTACTGCTTTTTTAGACTAATTAACGGAATCATTGCAAAAACTCCCTTACCCATATTCAATCCATACTGTATTAATTTATTTTAAATCCGCCCAACTGTTCCGAATTATTTACAGAACATCCACGGTGGATCCTGTAACCCCTTTGATTGGTTGGCATATAAAAAAAGTACATCAGGATTTATGAAGGGAATTAAAATATTTCATACGAGCATAAAAAGGAAGATAAAATTGATATGACTAAAAATATGATGAATACTGCGGATTCAAATCCAGTTATAGGGGTAGTAGGACTCGGCTATGTCGGTCTGCCTGTGGCGATAGGATTTTCTAAAGAATACAAGGTCATAGGATATGATATTAACGAAGCTAGAATCAGTTCTTTAAACCAGTTTTATGACTATACTCACGAGATTACTGAAACACAATTAAGAGAAGCACGTATTAAATTTACATCGAACGAAAAAGACCTGGGCATCTGTAACTTCATAATCGTGGCAGTTCCTACACCGATATCAGTCAATCATGAGCCGGATTTGACCTACTTAAAGAACGCCTCCACAATTTTAGGGAAAAACCTTGCCGCAGGGACAATTGTGGTATATGAATCGACCGTTTTTCCAGGAGCAACAGAGGAAGTGTGTCTCCCGATTCTTGAGAGAGAATCAGGTTTAGAAGCAGGATCTGACTTTTACGTAGGATATTCTCCAGAAAGAATAAATCCTGGAGATAAGGACCATACATTTCAAACAATTAATAAAATCGTAGCTGCTCAAGATAAAGAAACATTAGACACCATCCATTCGATATACCAACGTGTAATTACTGCCGAAGTGTATAAAGCTGCCTCGATTAAAGTTGCCGAAGCTTCTAAAATTATTGAAAATACACAAAGAGATATAAATATCGCATTTATGAATGAGATTTCAATAATATTCAATAAATTGGGAATCAATACGCATGAAGCCATTGAAGCAGCCTCCACAAAATGGAATTTCAATCCCTATTATCCAGGTCTCGTGGGGGGACACTGTATAGGAGTCGATCCCTACTATTTAATTCATAAATCGAAATCAGTCGGATATACTCCGAATTTTATTGAATCAGCAAGGGAAATAAATGATTACATGCCAGAATATATTGTAAAAACGATGTTGGAACAAATTACGATTCAAAAAAAGAATTTAAAAGACTTCACCATTACCGTTCTAGGAGTCACATTCAAACAAAACCTTCCTGATACCAGAAATTCTAAAGCTCTTGAAATAGTAGAGAAATTAAAGAATTTAGATTTACATGTCCAGGTGTGTGACCCTCATGTCGACCATAACCACTTTAAGGATGAGTTAAAAGATTTACACCAATTAGAAAAATCTGATGTATTGATTTTAGCCGTCCCTCATAAATTTTTCACCAGCCTTCCTGTAAGTACTTTTCAAAGTTTATTAAAGGATGGAAAAGGAATCATTATGGATATTAAAGGTGCCTTAACCAAAGATGAGCTTGGAGAGGACATTACCTTGTGGAATCTTTAAATAAAAAGGATCACGTCTGTTTAATTACCAAGGAGTATGGTATCAAAATCGACTGCTTCCAGAGTAACCGTAACTTCATGAAATAGTTTCAGAAACTAAAAAACCCGCAGAATATCCCTTTTTCCGCGGGTTTTTTAGTTATTAAGCTTATTGCCCTTTATTATATTGCTCCATATAGTCTCCATTTTTATCTCTTCCAATAAAACAAATAAAAATGTATAGAGAGCGAGGCAGTGAATTTTAAAAAATAAATGAATTAGGAAAGAAACAATAAAATTCTTCCCCAATTCTCCAAAGCCACAGTTTCTTCATTATAATTTCACTAAAAAACGTTCGTCTAATTTAGACAAGTCCCGTAAATACTATATTAAAGCTTTATTAATAAGGAGAATCGATAAAATGCTATTTAATTTTTTCACTTCATTTTTACTGCCCTGGATTGTCGTTATTTTCATATTAAAAATTAACTTTAAAATTATATTACTTATAGCTCCGTTCGCATCAATCGTTACACATATTCTAAATACAATTACAATTGCCTTCGATTTTGTTGCAGTGTCACCCTACTCCCTCGAAACAAATTTTGCTTCCATCCCTATGGTATTAGGAATAATCCCAGCAATTTCAACGGTATTAATTCATTTAATTAAAAAACATGGTTTTGTTATTGGCTGGATTTTTATATTTGCTTTATGCACAGCCTTATTTGAATGGGGGTTATTATCTTTAGGCTTTATTAGATATTACAATGGGTGGTCTATTATATGGACCTTTATGACCTATATTATCGGCTATTCTATGGTTTATGGTTATTATAAAATTTTAAATAGGTTGAAATATATTCGTTGAACATTAAATTATAATTAAAAACATAAAAATTACTGACAACTACCTAATTTTCACGTTCGATGGGGCAAAGAACAATCTGTAAGAACTGAAAAGCTTGTAATATCAGGACAACGATATAGGTGAAAATAAACTGATTCTGGAGAATTCTTACTATTTTCAAGTATCTAATACCTTAGCAATTCCCATGACCTCTTCAACGCTTTTGCCTTCTAGGAATGCTTGATACATTTCTATGCTAAGCCATTATAAATAGAGTGAAAATGCCTGTATAAAATTTTCTTTTCAACCATTTCTCCAAATTTCTTCCCCGCCCCACCTTTAATACATAATGTAGTAAATGATAATCATGAAAGTAAATCATATCCACCACTTAGCTGTGTACTATATTACTGAATTCCATTCCAAAACGACAACCACTTCTGTATATTCCGTTATATACATGAATAAGCAAAAGGAGGGCGGGCCTCCTTTTTTCAAAGATAAGCCCGGAGAATGGTTTTCCTTCCTTTTCTAGTGGAGAGTACATAGCCATTTCTTAATATCAACCCCCGTTTTGTGGTATTCTTAATGTATAATGGAAATATTTTGTCGAGGAAATGGAAGGACTCAAAAGGGGCTGACGAAGCATGGACAACTTCTACTCTTCTACGCTTGAGAATTTAGAAAAAACATTCATGCCATATCTTTCGGAATACCAGCGCTATATCGATTTTCACACCATGAGAGAAATGAAGCAGGTCAGCAAAGGGAAATTCCCTGTTTATTTCGATCTGGATGTCAGAGAACTGGTAGAGATGGACAAAAGATATATTTTGGATGTGTTTTGGAATGGCGTCTTTTTCACCGTCATCGTCCCCAAAAAATCCAATATGTTCAGAGGAACCATCGAAGTGTATGGCAAACCGCCAACCATGCTGCTTGGCCGGTTTGAAGTGGAAGAGGAAAGGACTATTTTCCCTACGTTTTTTAAAGAAGAATTCACAAGAAGAAAAGGACTCGGAGACACGCTGCGTGACTTCTCACAAGTATTATATACGTATTTAGAAACCTATGTGGAGAAAAGGGAAACATCCGGGGAGGAAACAACTGCGGAACACCCCGGAGAAACGATCCTCGAGGGCTGGGAATTCCCATTTCTCGAGAATCACCCTGATCTTAAAAAGGAATGGGCATCCCTCAAGAAACGGACTGTTAAACAATTTAAACGAATGGAAGAACTCGATATCGAAGAGCAATATTCCCTGGAAACGATGATGGACAAGGATGTTCCGGACTTCATCGAGTCGTTCCAGCGATTGTCGGATGAGAATAAGGAAAGCCGCAAAGATGAACTGCTTGATACGATGTACGATTTGCGTAAGTTCATTGAAACGCTCGAGCAAAAAGAAGAAGAAAGTCATGCGCAGAATTTTGCCAGAAGCAAGGGCATCATTGCTTCCAAGTACAACAAGGAAGACGAAAGCTTCTTCTCGCGCAAGTAAAGAGACGCTTTGTTATTTCCGGAAACCAACAAATGGCAGATAGGTGGTATGAATATGAGTGAAAAATCTTTCCAAAGAGATAAAGAAGCTGAAATGAACCATCAGGACCTGAGAGAAGCGATGACGCTTGTTGACAAAGAAGATATCGACCGCCTCAACAAAGAGGCTGAAGCATACGCGGAAAGGTTCCATTCTTCCAGAGACGACTCCCTTTCCGACGTCATGAGAGAGCTTGGAGATCTCGGTGAAAAGGAACAACGTGTAGCCGGGGAAACAATGGAAACGTTGAAGCGCCCGGTAAACGATCTGATGACGAAAGGCAATAATGACATTCCCCAATCACTGAGTGAACTCGAGGCGATTGTGTCCGACCTTGATCCGAAGCGCACCGAAGGCAACGGCATGCAGCGATTCTTCTATAAACTAAGCAAAAAACAGCCCATCGACCGCTACATGCAGAAGTATGAATCAGTCGACTCGAAGATCGATACGGTAGTGCGCAGTCTCCTTTCAGGAAAAGACCGTCTGGAAGAAGACAGCGTCGAATTGCAGCTGATCAAAGAAAACGCCCAAAAGCGTATTTATGACTTGGACAAGCAAATCTATCTCGGGAAAAAGCTGTTTGAGCTTCTGAAAGAAAAAGAAACGACGGGTGAATACGATCTGGCGCTGCTTACCGAAGGAAAAGAGAAAATCATTACCCGCACAAGAAACATGACACAGATGAAGAGTGTATTGCACCAGAGCATTTCTTCAGTGGATATTATTAAGAAAAACAATGAAAAGCTGAAGGAATCAATTCGTAATGCCGTTACGCTGACAAAAAATATCATTACCGTCTCCGCTTCGATTCAGCTGGCTTTGAATAATCAGCGAAAAGTAATTGATACAGTGAATGGTGTGAATAAAGCAACTGAAAATATGCTTCTCTCCAACTCCAGAAATCTGAAAGAGAATGCGGAAGAGACGACACAGATGATGGAGAATCCGGCGATCAGTATGGAAGCTCTTCAGGAGTCTTTCGACAATGTATTCGAAGCCCTGAAAACGACCGAGCAGTCCTCCGAGCGAATCATCGCTTCCAGTGAACAATTCATTGAAGAAATGGATGCGTTAAACGAAAACGTCCGGAAAAAATTATCCCATACCGGGAGTCAAAGACAAAGAGCGCTTCGTGACTGAAGCGCTCTTTTTTGTATGGAGCAATTTGTGCGATACGCGAGGCTGAACAAGAAGAGCTTATTCCAGCTGCCCTTTAGCAACAGTCGATTCAGCCAGAAGAGGGAAACCTTAAAAAATACATAAAACTCACACAGCTCCAAATACTACCACGAGGTGGTAAAATTGACACTTATTATTATTACAGGTTTTGTTATTCCCTGGATTACAGGAATTTATTTGTATCGAAAAGCTCCCAAGATCTTTTATACGACCGCACCTATTACCGCTTTAATTGCCGTCGTTTTCAACCAGGCCGGCATTCATCTAGGTTTATGGAAAGTTCACCCGATGCCAGAAGTTGTGCTGTTAGACTCCATTTTCCTGGACTTAGGTATTTTCACGATCGCAGGAGCCTGGTTCACTTATTACTATGTCTATAAGAACATAAAACCGATCTTGGTCTATAGTTTATCCATAGGCGGGATGGCCGGTTTGGAAGGAATCGCCCTTCTAACCGAAACCTTATCCTACGATAAGGATTGGAATTTCTTCTACACCTTCTTTATGTATGTGGGAGGCTTTTTAGTAATTGGCAGGATTTCAAAAGTATTAAAGAAACTTCATGTTTTCCCCTAATATCTTCCTGCAAGAACACTACGGGGTGAAAAGGATCTTCTCCGTCCACCCCGATAGGTTTCTCAACTCTTCTTCGCAAAATCAAATTTAATCTTATACTCTTCATCCAGCGTTAAAGCCGTACTGAACGGTTTCTTCCCTTTAAATCCTTTCAGCACCCGCGTTTTCTTCTTCTCACACAGCGTCTTAATCATGTTTGCGGAGAGTGATTTTCCAGCCAGCCGCTTCGGAAAGCTCACTTTACAGCCGTTTTTATAATTGGAACAGGCGTAAAATTTATACCGGTCGATAATTTCGCCATCGGAACAGGCCGGGCATTTGGCAACCGCCGTATTCCACTGTTTCTTTTCGCCTGTGCTGCGTACGTTCACCTGCTGGATCGATTCAGGCGTTTCCTGAATAAGCTTTTCAATGAACTGGCTCGTCTGCTTAATAAACATCTGCTTCGAACCATCGCCATTGCCGATTTTCTTTAAATACGACTCCCATTTGGCTGTCATGGCGGGGCTCGATAACAGTGTCCCTTCGATCGCTTCACACAGCATAATCCCTTTATCGGTAATCGCGACGCTGTTTTTCTTCACTTCAATATAATTCTGCGTTTTGATCGTTTCAATAATACTCGAGCGCGTGGCTTCGGTTCCGAGGCCTTCCACTTCCTTTAAGATCTCCACGTCTTCCTCGTCATCTACGAGCTTTCCGCACGTTTTCATCATGTTGATGAGCTGGCCTTCGGTATAAGGCTTCGGCGGCTGGGTCATGCTTTCTTTAATATGCAGGCGGGCACCTACATCTTCTCCTTGCTGCACCTCCGGCAGAATCGGGTCTTTTTCCTGTTTGGCTTTGGACGGTTTCGGAAACAGCTCTTTCCAGCCCTGCTTCACTTCTCTCCTGCCCGTGGATTTAAAAGGCAGATCGTTGACGTGGGTCACAATCGTCGTCTCTTCATACACATAATCTCCGTGGAACATCGCCAAAGTTGTCGCGAGTACTTCATGGTAAATGTTGTGCTCGTCCCGGCTCAGTCCGCTCAATTTCTTCTCGGTAGGCACGGTTTTTGTCGGAATGATCGCATAGTGTTCCTGAACTTTACTGTTGTTCACATACCGTTTGTTCGGCTTTAAAGAAGCCGGTGTAAACGATACGTTCATCGCTTTCTGATAGGCATCCAGCTTGTTCACTAAATAGTTGAACTCACTATTGGTGATATAGTTACAGTCTGTTCGCGGATAGGACACCAGCCCTTTTTCATAAAGCTTCTGCATCGTCTTTAACGTGTGGGACGGTGTGTATTTCCAGCGTCGGTTCGCGACACTTTGCAGGGTGGACAGGGAATGCAGCTTCGGTGACTTCTGGTACTTGGTCTTCTTGTCGACACTTTGAATCGTTCCCTGAAGATCCTCATTTTCCTTCAGCCCATGCTGATCCATCAGTGCCTGCACCTTGGCTTTATCCTTTTCCTTAATCTTCGCTAATCCTTTGTACGAGCCTTTTTCCGCCTGAAACAGTCCCTCGATTTGATAAAAAGGTTCCGATACGAAGTTTTCGATTTCCTTATGGCGCTGGTAAATCAAATAAACGGTCGGTGACTGCACGCGTCCAATCGACAGGTGCTGGTTAAACCCTTTTTTCTGCAGCAATAGCGTGAACAGGCGGCTCGCGTTAATGCCTACCATCCAGTCGCTGATCTGCCGCGCTTTTGCTTCGTCAAACATCCGCAGGTCCTTATCGTTGCTCTGCAGGTTCTGAAACCCTTTCCGGACTTCATCCTTCTCAAGTGAATTGATCCATAACCGCTGAATCGGTTTTCCTTTGACACCGGTTAAACGAAGGATGCTGTAAAAGATATTGGAACCTTCGCGGTCAACATCGGCCGCGTTTACGATTACATCCGCCTGCTGGAATAATTTTTTCACGGCCTGGAACTGCTCCCATTTTCCTTTCGAGACTTTTTCATAAAAACGGTCCGGCACGATCGGCAGCTGATCGAGCTTCCATTTCTTCCATTCCGGCTTATAGTCGTGAGGTTCTTTGAGTTCCACCAGATGGCCCACGCCCCATGTAATCGTCGCTCCGTTCGGGAAGGTGGCATCGGGTTTTAGTCGAATATATGTCTTGGATTTTTCCTGAGTGGTGAAGGCCGCGGCGTAGGCTTTTGCCTGCGACGGCTTTTCAGCTAAAATGACCACGTTCGTCATGGTCTCCTCTCCTTTCTGTAAACCACGAGAGGCATAAGCGCTTCCTGGCTTTGTTTCAATTCATGATACACGGCTACGCTCCTGCTAAGGAACGTATGTTCTAAATTGATTATACTACAAAACGATTCCACAGGGAAAATGTTTCCGTTATCCACATAAAAAACTTCTTCTACCACTTGCCTCTGACATTCAGGCGGGGAAGAAGAAGTTTTATCTATTATATTAATTCTTTTACGCGATTCGAAAAGTCCGTTCCGTCCATCAGTTTTTTGCCGCCGCCCTGGACAAAATGCGGCTTTCCGCCTCCTTTTCCGTCGATCAGAGGCATAGCCTGTTTAGCGATATCGTTCATATTGCGATCAATTGCAGCCCCGTGAGCCAGGACGAATTGCAGCTGATCTTCCTGTTCGCTGACAAGGATGAGATACGTATCGGAAGCTTCTTCAATCATCGTTTTTCCTAGCGACTGAAGTGACTTAATCGGGCGGTCCTTGAAGACGCGCTGGATCACCGGCTCTCCTTTCGTTTCTGAAATAATATGACGCGCTTCATAATGAAGAAGCTGTTCCTCAAGCTCTATAATCCGCTTATCCTTCTCCTTGCCTGCCTGAATCATCTCGCTCACTTCTTCGACAAGCCTCTCCTCAGGTCTCGGGACCAGCTGTTTCATGGCGGTCAGAATCCGGTGTTTCTGATCGAGCTTCTCAAGCACTCTGGATCCGCAGACAAACTCGAGGCGTACCTGCTTCTTACTTTTCGTCCAGCCTAGAAATTTCACCGCCATCACTTCACCGGTGGACGCGGGATGTGTACCACCGCACCCGTTGTAATCCACGTATGGAATGATCACGAGGCGCACATCCCCCTCGACAGCCAGTGGTTTCCTCAATGGGTATTCGTTCGCTTCCCCGGCCGTCATCCACCTGGCTTCTACAGGAATATTCCGGCGTATAATGTCATTCACCTGCTCCTCGGCTTTTTGCAAAAGTTCCTCCGAGAGTTGATTCGTATCTAAATCAATCGTCACCGTATCGCTTCCTAAATGGAAACTCGTTGTCGGAATGCCGTAATGATCATCAAAAACAGCTGATATGATATGCTGTCCGCTATGCTGCTGCATATGATCGATACGCCGTTTTGGATCGACGCTTCCATGCACTTCTTCCCCACTTTGCGGAAATTCTTCCTTTATGTAATGCCGCACCTCACCGTCTACTTCTTCCACATCGATCACGTCAATGGAATTTAATGTACCCGTATCGTGCGGCTGCCCGCCGCCAGTAGGATAGAACGCTGTGGCTTCCAGTACCACGTAAGGTCCACGTTCGTCCTGATCTGTTTTGGTTACCGTAGAGTTGAATTCCAGCTGATATGGATCTTCGTAGTAAAGCTTTCTTGTCATCATTTATTCCCCCTGGGTTGATCGTAGTTGCACAGTCCTAGTCCCCTATTCTCATGAAAGTACATCGCAACGTTCTACTGCCTGTCATTAGTCTTAGATTTTACCATAATACACGGCTTCTTTACAGGAAACGATCTTTACCTAAGGGCTCTGTGGGTATTGTTATCCTGTCTAGCTAAGGAATTGAAAGGGTAGAAATAAACAAGAGGTAGTAAGGGTTGTAAACTTTTCAATATTCATTATGATAGAAATTCACTTCGGTTGAAACTATGATAGATCCTAACCGTAAATATAGATATAGGAAAGGGTGGTAGTTATGAAGAAGTATTTAATTTTTATAGCGAGTTTTATTTTACTTTACTTAGCTTATCAAATCACATCTGGTGTTCTTTTAACCATGAACTATACTCCGGATTTTTCTTCTGCCGGAAGTTTTACAGCTCAAGAATTGAGTATTAAAAATAGAAGTTTTCATTTGTTAATCCTATTATTGATCGTCAGCATAGCCTATATTATTGCGCAACTATTAAATACCAAAAAGTCTTAGATCTGAATAAGGTATGTATTCCTATATGGGGACAACCTTGGACAGAGACTTGGGTTGTGTAAAACGCTGTTCCTATGCAAACGTATCAAATATTGAATAGGAAGATTATGATACAAGAATTTCTATCGAAAGGATGAACGCTTATGATTGGCGATCAGTTTACTTGCCATAATTGCAGAAGAGAAGTAGAAAAAGATGAGAAGATAGCCATTATTACTAAACCGAAAAAGCTAAATGGATGGACATTTTTAAAAAGCTGGGGAACCGATCAAATTATCTATTGTTCAAAATGCTTTCATGCTTTGGATTAATATAAAGACCTTTCGGTATGAAGGAAGCCCCGATCATTTCTCTATCACGAAGAATAAGGGGACTCTTAGTCTGATGCTGAGCTTTGGGAATTTTTATTGCGGGCCCACCTGTTCATCATTTGGAAGTAATGTAGTAGAGCAGTATACAGTCAAAAAGAACAGATGCTCCTTATTAGAGCATCTGTTCTTTTTGGCTGATCTCTCTTAATGATGGACTTCTTCCGACAAAGCGATAATTATGTCCACTTCATCATTAAAATAACATTTCCTTATATCTGCTGGTCTATTTACAAAATCCTCATTAAAATAAATCCGCCGATGCCGACAAGAACCCCATAAAGTAAAGCAGGTCCCAGGGTTTTTCTGATCACGTTTCCTTCTTCCCCTTCCATGCCTGCGACAGCACTTGCTGCGACCACATTATGAACACAGATCATGTTCCCTGCTCCACCTCCTACGAGCTGAGCGGCAAGCACCACCTTGATGTTCGCGTCTGTAGCCTCCGCAATATTGTACTGAATCGGTGAGAAGGTAAGGGTTGAAACCGTGGCACTTCCCGTTATAAAGGAGCCCAGTTCCCCGAGAAACGGTGCGGCGAAAATCCACATCGGTCCAAAAGCAGCCGCCATTCCTTCGGCAATATAACTTGGCATACTCATTAAATCATTCATATTCATACCGGAGTTACTGAACACATGCACCATAGCAAGCGTTGCCGCCAAGGTGACCGCGGTTATTTTCATCGTGGACAGCGATTGCTTAGCAGCCCGTCCAAAATGGTTAAACGATTTTCGCTGCACGAGCAGGGCTAAAAGGGCTGCGACAATCAGCACAGTTCCAGGCGAGTATAATACGGCCCAGCCGGACTCAATCCCTTCCACGCCTAAAATGTTCGACCACGTTAAATCAATAGCCGTCTGCGTAAATTCCTTAAACCACGGAACAATACGTGTAAGTAACAGCAAGGCCACGACAATAATGTAAGGAAACCATGCTCGGATCAATCCCATCTCGGATTTTTCTTCATTATCCTCGAAATCTTCCTGTTTAGCATCCGTCCATACGGTGGACGGGAGAAGCCATCCCTTTCTGGCTGTTATAGCTGCGACAACCAGCCCGGTCAAGGATCCCAGAATCGCTACAAATTCCGGACCAAACAAAGTCGCATACACAAGAGCTGAAACATTATAGGTGATCCCAATAAGCAGCGTCCAGGGGATCATCACGAGGGCATCTTTTATTCCCTTCCCTTTACCGAAAAACAAGGTCAGCACAAGGACTAAAATAAATGGAATAAATGTGCCCGCGAATAAATCAATAAGGGTAACCGTGACGCCAACCTCCTTGAAAAAAGCGGTACCCGCATCGGGCAAGGTGCTGAGTCCGACCAATACCGGCGTTCCCACCGCCCCGAAGGCCACGGCCGTACTATCCGCAATAAGAGCTGTCGCCACTGCTGCCAGCGGCCTGAAGCCAAGGGCAAGCATTAACGGCGCCGTCACCATTGCCGGAGCACCGAATCCTGCCGCTCCTTCAATTAACGACCCGAATAAAAAGGCGACAAAAATAAGCTGAACCCTCATGTCCTGGGAAATACTCTGAAATCCCTGATTAATACGGGTCACCGCTCCGGTGTTACGAAGGGTGTTCAATAAAACGAGCGCTCCAAATAAAATTAATAATATCGTCAGTGTTTTATGTACCCCCTGCAGAATCGAAGAAGCAATCACCTGGCCCTCCATTCCCCACACGGTCATCGCTAAAATAATTACCACTACAGCACTGATGGACATCCCTTTAATCGCTGGCATACGCAATAACACCAGCAAAAGAAAGGGAACAATCACAGCACTTAGTGCCACCACCATCAACATTTGATCTCCTCCTCTTTCCTTACATTGATTTTCTTATTCCTTAAAAAAACGTTGATTGTCAGTAGTTAATACGGTCATCAGATGACCATATTACTTATGGTAACCGCTTACAAAGATGTTTTCAATAGGAAGTTTTCACCGATTCCACAATTTTCACATAAAATCGATCTCTTTCCCTATTTTTGATCCTCACCATGAAACCCTAAAAGAATGAGCGGATCACCTTTTTATTGAAAGCGATTTCTGCTCGTGCTAGAATGAAAGAAATGAAGTCATCTGATGACCTTATCTATGTTGGTGATGCAAGAGTCCATGCTGGTTTTAGCCATGTACATAGAGGTAACCATGATGCCCGCAGTTGAATGAAAAGGCATCGTCCTCGCGCGCCCAACCGTACTGGTAAGATCAACGGATGACCATCGGGAACCGTACAACGAATGAACGATAACTCCCGATACAGCTACTGCCTGTTTAACCATAAGAGGAGGAATAATATGAATCATAACCACACAACAAGCGACGTGATCCTGATCGGTGCTGGCGTCGTAAGCGCGACACTGGCCACGCTTCTGCATAAATTACAGCCGGAATGGCGCATCACTCTGTTCGAGAAGCTCGACTCCGCCGGACAGGAAAGTTCCAATGAATGGAATAATGCCGGAACCGGACACGCCGCTCTCTGCGAACTGAACTATACGCCTGAACAGCCGGACGGCTCCCTCGACATTAGCAAGGCCGTGAAAATCAACGAACAATTCCAGGTTTCCAGACAGCTCTGGGCCCATCTGGTCGAGCAAGGCGATCTTCAGAGTCCCGAAGAATTTATCCGTCCCTTGCCTCATATAAGCTTTGTTTACGGAAAAGATCATGTAGAATTTTTGACGAAGCGGGTTGAAGCCCTGAAAGATCACCCTCAGTTTCAGGGGATGGAGTTTTCCATAGACCCCGAACGCATCAAGGAATGGATTCCTTTAATGATGGAAGGCCGTTCCACTGAAGAACCGATCGCGGCAACGAAATTCGATCATGGCACAGATGTTAATTTTGGAGAATTAACCCGCCAAATGCTGAAACACTTAGAGCAGCAAGACAATATAGAAATCCGTTATAATCATTCGGTCGATGATATTCAACAAAGGGAAGACGGAGCGTGGGAAGTGAAGGTGCGAAACCTTAAAGAAGAATCAATCGAAGAGCATACAGCTTCCTTCGCCTTTATCGGTGCCGGGGGCGGCGCCCTGCCATTGCTGCAAAAAACAGGCATTCCGGAAAGCAAGCACATCGGAGGATTTCCGATCAGCGGCGAATTTCTCGTCTGCGACAATCCGGAGGTCGTGAAGAAGCACCATTCCAAAGTCTATGGAAAAGAACCGGCAGGCACCCCGCCGATGACGGTTCCGCACCTGGACCGTCGCCATATTGAAGGAAAAGACACGCTGTTATACGGTCCGTTCGCCGGATTTACACCTAAATTTTTGAAAACCGGCTCTATGATGGATCTGTTAGGTTCCGTGAAGCCGACGAATGTGCTGACGATGCTCGCAGCCGGCGCAAAAAATACCTCCCTGATCAAATATTTGGCCATGCAGCTGAAGATGTCCAAAAAAGACCGGATGGAAGAGCTGCGGAATTTTGTTCCGAATGCATCCAATGAAGACTGGGACCTTCTCGTAGCCGGACAGCGCGTCCAATTGATTGAGGATACAGACGAAGGCGGCCGCGGCGCTCTCCAGTTTGGTACCAAACTGATTCACGCAGAGGACCGTACGATGGCGGCTCTTCTTGGCGAATCACCAGGAGCATCCGTTTCCGTTTCCATTATGCTCGAGGTCTTACACAAGTGCTTCCCAGAGTATCGTGAGTCCTGGGATCCGAAGCTGAAAGAAATCATCCCTTCCTACGGCGAGTCGCTGGAGGATAACCCTGAGCTGCTTGATCGGGTTCAGGATTCTACCTCACGCACGCTTGATTTGATGGAACCTGTAAGATAAACAAAGTAAAGAAGCATCGATGCGCTACATGGCGCATCGGTGCTTCTTTTTTTGATGGCTTAGATGGCTGCCCTACTTATTAAACATGTTGTCCCCTGCAGAAAAATAGAAAATAATAGCACATTGTCCTATTTAAACACTTTGCAAATTGGGTATATAATACCTACACAAACCTTATATCTAGTATAATATTCACATACAGAAATATACCTTTATTCACAGGGGAGAACCTTATATGATCCTGAAAGAACTCATTTCCAACTTAGCCATCCTAGTGGCTATCTTATTTGTATATACCCAGTTAACCAACTCTTCCCCACTGAGACGAACCTCATCAAGAAGGCAAAAAATCACGGCCGGCATCCTCGCAGGGATATTGAGTAATGTTCTGATGCTGTACAGCATGCCTATGGACAGCGTCATCATCGATTTACGGCACATTCCGGTGGTCTTAATGTCCTATTACGGCGGCAGCCTTCCCGCCCTGATTACTATGGTACTGATCATTGCAGGGCGATTTTTATTCGGGTTCACCACCCAGGCGGTACTAGCCATCATTTTTATTGGCGGGACGACGTTCCTGACCCTTATCATTACAAACCTTAAATTATCTAAAATGAAAAAGGTTTTCCTGGCGCTGACCATGTCCAATCTAATCTTCACTATCATGTTAACCTTTCTTACGCTTCGTATGGATACACTGATTTCACTTGTTCTTTCCTATTGGAGCATATCGTATCTCGCCGGCTTTCTATCTTTCTATGTGGTTGAATATGTACGCAGAAATCAGAGAATCTTAAATAAATATAAGTCCGAGTCCGTTACCGACGGGCTAACGGGTCTTAACAACGTACGCAAATTTGATCAAATCTTTAATGAAGTCTGCACCGAGGCGCAGGATAGAGATGAAAAGGTTTCTTTACTGTATATTGATATCGACCACTTTAAGAAAGTGAACGATACTTACGGGCATGTCGAAGGGGATCAGGTCCTGGTCGAATTGAGTCATATTCTAACCAGCACCGTCCGCTCCTTCGATCACGTCAGCCGGAATGGCGGCGAAGAATTCACCGTCATTCTCCTCGACTGCCCTGCCCAGCGTGCCGAAGAAATCAGTGAACGGATCCGGAAAAAGGTTCAAAATCATGCCTTTCGATTGGCTACAGGTGAGTCTATTTCTATTACCGTGTCCATTGGTATTGCCTGTTATGACGAAACAACCAACACGCCGCAATTACTCATTGAAGAAGCCGATCAGGCCCTTTATGAAGCGAAACAATCCGGCAGAAATCAGGTCTGTCTATCCCCTAAGTTCGCGGGTGAGCATGTGAAAAGCTGTCCGGAAGTCTATTCTTAGACGATCCGGACAGCTTTATTTTTTTGTAAAAAGAAGATGCATCCGCGCACGCTGATTACGTAGAGCACAATCTCAGCTAATCGCAGTCTCCTGTGATAAGATATGTTACGTACATATTGAACCACGATTGGAGCATTCACCATGGTACAACTAGCCAAAAAAGGTTATACCTTATTTATAACGTTATATGTCCTTATGCATTTCGTTGTCTATTTCACCGGCGGAGAAACGCTATCCCCGGTGCTTTCCATATTCGGTCTGACCGCCTTCTTACTCGGCTACTTTTTCCTGCCGATGAAACAGGCAGCCATATCGCTGTTACTGCTTGTGATCGCCTTGATCATTCACCTGACAGCAGGGACTTCCTTAATCGAAGCGACCGTATCCGGCTTTACCGTGATGAGCGGACTGATCGCTCTCTTACTGATCGTCCCGACGATCAGCTGGGTATTAGAAGAAAAGCCCTACATTGAAGCGGTTATTAACTTCGCGCAGAACCTGCTGAATACGAGCCGCAAGTTCTATTTCGGCATGATGGTCATCACGCAGATCATCTCTTACTTCCTATTATTCGGTTCGATCCCGATGGTCTACGGAATGATCGACGATTTTTTGGAAAATCAAAAAGGAGAAGTATGGGAGAACTATAAAGGAACCGCCCTGCTGCGCGGGTTTTCCCTGACCACCATGTGGGTCGTCAGCATTCCAAGCTTTATCTTCGCCGTGCAGGCGCTTGGGGCATCGCTCGGTTTATCCATCCTGCAGGGATTTGTCATCGCCTTCGCCGGAACCCTGTTGTCCGTTCTCTTCTCCCATTTCCAGGAACGTCATTATGGCGTCGATCTTACGGCAGGAATCCAGGAGGAACTGGGTAGAATTGAAGAAGCAAAAGAAAGAAGATCCAAACGGGAATCGCGATGCGCTCGAATTTGGTCTCTTATTCGTCACCTTATTCGGATCGATCTTTCTACTGAACGCCGTTTGGCCCGTCGATCTCTTACTGATTATCCCGATCGTTATCGTCGCCTGGGTCCTTCTCTACTTTATCGTCCGCCGAAGAAGCAGCGCGATTGTAGAGAATGGAAAAACGTATGTCGGAAAAAGCATTCCCAACAAAGCCCAGCAGTTTTCCATCCTGTTGGCTGCCGGCTTTCTCATTAATGCCGTCAATCAGTCGGGTTACGGCGAGTATATTATCGACGGCTTGTTTTATATCACAGACGCGGTTCCGTTCTTAAACTTCCTATGGGTCCTGCCGTTTGTTGTGATCGTTCTCGGATTTATCGGACTCGGTCCTTTGACGGTTATCGTACTTGTTTCCGGGATCTCTGCAGGGTGTCGAGCTGCCCTATCCACCGGAGATTGTTGTGCTTGGGATTACGTCAGGCAGTGTGATTTCGATTATGTTGTCACCGCTGATTTTACCGTCGATTATTTTGAGTTCGGTGAATAAGCTGAGTATTATTAAGAATGGATTGCTGTTTAACTTTAAGTATGCGATTGCGTTTTATGTGATGGTGCAGATTTATCTGCAGTTGTTTGTGGTGTTTTTTATGTAATCAAAAAGAGAGGCTTTCCAACTAGCGTGTTGGTAAGCCTCTCTTTTTGCTTACTGTGTTAAGATGGCCATTAATAAAAGGTCATTTTATCCATTCACATTTATCTCTATCCGTGTTGCATTTTCACACTTTTCCTTTGCTTCCTCCACACTTTTTCCGACACCATCCACGTGGAGTGAACTTACTGCTAAATAAGGAAAAGGTTTATCTCTCTCATATTTTACTACTATACTAACAAGTGTTCCTGCAAATTCTGTTTCATATCTCTCAACAATGTTCATATAATTCACTCCTTTATAGGAAAAAAGAGACCCTAGCATAACTAGAGTCTTCTTCTTGAACTTCATAATTAACGTAATAACTGCAATACGCCTTGTGGTTGTTGGTTTGCTTTTGCAAGCATTGCTTGAGAAGCTTGAGCAAGGATGCTTTGTTTTGTTTGGTTCATCATTTCTTTCGCCATGTCTACGTCACGAATACGAGATTCCGCAGCAGTTAAATTTTCAGAAGATGTTCCTAAGTTGTTGATTGTGTGGTCTAAACGGTTTTGAACGGCACCCATTTTACTACGTTCTTTTGAAACATTTGAAATAGCATTATCAATTATATCGATAGCTGCAGAAGCACCTGCTTCAGTTGATACATCAAGTGCTGCTTCTGCTTTAATATCATTTGTTCCGTTGGTAACTGAATTAGAATCAGTAAACCCTTGTTGTCCTGCATTACCAGTTACACCTAAAGCACTTGCACGCATATCGTTAATTGTTAACGACATGGATTGACCAGTGTTAGCACCAATTTGGAACTCAGTGGAAAAGCCGGCTCCTTGTGCACCAGGTCCAACCACTTGATCAACATTTCCAATGGTTTCACTTCCCCCAAATCCTAGTGAAGTCATAGGAGTTCCACTGCCATCTTTAACTGAGATGTCTTTTCCAGTCTCAGAAATAAACTGAACCTTATTATCAGAGGAAAGTGAAGCAGTAACTTTATCACTTAAACCCGCTTTTTGTAATGAGCCGTTTAAATCCTTAATAAGTTCATCCATTGCTGCACGCTTAACATTATCATCTGCACCAGAGTTAGTAGCGTATGTTTTTTCATCAAGATCTACAGTTACGGCACTATCGTCACCTACAGTTATACTTAGGATATCTCCAGCGGCTATGGATGTATCTGCCGAATCACCAAGTACGTTTGTAGCTTCAAGCCCGTGACGTTCTACCGTCGTAGGTGTTCCATTGGCTGTCGCTTGAGTATCGCCTAAAGCGATTGCAGTATCTGCTGATTGGCTAAACTCTATTTCACTGTTTGCACCTTCTGATTTAGCTGTGAAAATAAATCCATCTCCACCTGCATTAGCTTCTATGTCTACTACATCTGATAGTTTCAAACCACCAGCAGTGGCATTACCAATAAGTTCTGCGTTCGCAGCATCTACTCCTGTTGTTGTAATCCCTTCTAAATCGAAAGTTGTACCATCAACTTTAACAAATGTACCAGCTGAAACAGCACCAGCTGAAAAACCTGTTGCTATTTCTGAAGTTGCACTTGTCGCTTGAGTTATTTTAGCTCCATCGGGAGAATTTATCCCCCCATTAAGTAACTTCTGCGTATTAAATTCAGTCGTATTACCAACACGGTTAAGCTCTGAAGTCAATTGGTTTAACTCATCCTGAATATTTGCACGGTCATCATCAGTTACGGTTCCGTTTGAGGACTGAACTGAAAGTTCACGCATACGTTGAAGTATTGAGTGGGATTCATTTAATGCTCCTTCCGCTGTTTGTATCATAGATATACTATCTTGTGCGTTACTTTTAGCTTGATCCAAACCGCGAATTTGTCCACGCATTTTTTCAGAAATTGCTAGTCCTGCTGCATCATCAGCAGCATTGTTAATTCGAAGACCTGAAGATAGTTTTTCCATTGACTTTGAACTTGCATCGTTTGCTTGTCCCAACTGACGATACGTGTTTAATGCTGCAATGTTGTGATTAATTCTCATTTAAAAAAACCTCCATGTAATTTGTTTTCTATACAGCCACATCCATTTGGCTATATGAACCTATAATCACTCTATTTTATAGAGTCACTAACCTAAAATAATTCCATTCTTACATTTTCTTTTAGAAAGATTCACTAACAAAATACCTCTCAAATCCCTAGTGATGAACATCTATAAATCCCTTGGTAATGCTTTCACCAGTTATATCGGCTTAACTAATTCATCTGTTTAGTTAATTTATTTAAAAGTTTTCTAATCTACCTAGATAATATAAAAACTACTCTCCATCTTTTTATAATGTGAAAAGGAGTGAAAGCGTCGTATTTAAAATGGACAATATAGCCGGCTAAAAACATACAAAATCGTCGTCTTAAATTTCGCCAAGCTTCATAATTAAATTGATTCCTAAAAGGGGCAGATTTAGTTTATGAAGCTGGAGGGAGAGCGATGAAAGGTGAAAGAATTACTAGAACGTGGGGTGTCTTATACGGACATTGTCCAACTCTAAGTTAGATCCTTACAAGGATTATTTACTTAAACGATTACATATTTTCAATTGTGAAAAACTATTTCAGGGGATATTCTGGGGGAAGACGATTCTAAAAGATTTTGTACACACTTATCGTAAGTCCTTTAGGAAAGTCATACCCGGAGGTGTGAAACAGAACCGGGAGAACAAATGCAGGTGGATTGGAAAGAAGCTGGTCTTTATCAGATAGATGGAGATACAATCCCCCTCATGATATTTGTGGACACTCTGTCTTATTCAAGAATGAGTTATGTTTGTTTTTCAGAAAAGCAAGACCAAGAGCAACTATTCCAATGTCTCATTAATGCTTTTGAATACTTTGGAGGTGTCACGCAAAAAGTCTTGTTTATAATATGAAAACCATTATAAATCTAAGAAATGGACCTAAAATTGAGTGGAATGAAAAGTTACTGGACTTTGTGGATCATTACAGGTTTCGCCCAAGGTTCATCGACCTTATCGTCCTCAAGCACAAAGCTGTCAAATAAGTTGGCAGCTTAGTATAATTTTAACCCGACGATTTTTTATAAAATTAAACGTCCTTGACATTCTGATTAAAGACTTTCACGTACCTTATGATTATACCGCGGAGTTTACACCGCGAATTGCAATTAATACTACTCCTTTCTAATAAAATAAAACATTTTCACTGTTCAAGATAGAAGCACAGTAGGGAGTTGTTGATTCTGCATAAACCCTCATTAAAAAACACGTCCAAATTATGATAATCTGGACGCTTTGATTATGTTGTCGCAAAATAACTTGTATTAGAAGTACCTACTTTCTCAAGTATAATATACATTTAACAACCTTAAATTAGCGACACCTTCTCCACTCTTTCTTTAGTTAAGAAAGGACTTTGAAAATTATACACTTGAATATCTGAAATTTGATGAGTATTTTTCTTTAGGAATAATTTTAAAAAATTTATATCATGAGTTGAGAATATCAATTGCTTTTTAACATTACTAAGAACATCACAAATGGAGTACTGGTTGACATCATCCATATTTTGAATTGGATCATCAATTCCAATGAAGTCAATTTCATGTAAATCTTGTGAATCATTTATTGCTAAAAAGATGGATATTGCTAAAACACATAATTGACCAGAGCTCAATACATTTTTTGCCAGATTCAATTTATTTTCTAATTTGCTATTTTCATATTGAATATTAATCCATAATTTATCTTCCTCATTTTTAAATGTCAAAAGACTGTTCGAGGGTAATGGATTTAAATAGCGATAATATTTTTGAATAGGGGAATTCGGCTCATTCAAAAGGTCTATATCATTCTCTCCGAGATCTCCAAACACATTTGATTTATATTTATTTAGTTCAAAAATTAAGTTATTAATATATTTTAATTTAACCTGTACTTCGTTTTTGTTCTTGTGTAGGAGATTAATTTGCTTTTCTATATTATTGTTTGAATCAATACCTTCCTTTACACTTTCCAATTTATCAATAGAGTCCAATACTTGTTTGTTTTTATTAATTATTTCATTACAAGTATTTATCAATTGTACAAATGGAACTTCATATTCATTATTTTCCAAATAGTTGACCAAATCTTTTTTAATCTTATGTAACTCTTCTAATTTTTTATTTTTATTCCTATAATCATCTCTTTTTATTTCTAAGTTTGAAGTTATTCTCTTTAATGCTTTACTTAATATGTTTAGTTCATGAACTAAGGCATATTCATTTTCAAATGAGTTGTAAAATTTCGTTTGATTATATTTTTTCTTTAGTTTATCCATTTCCATCATTGTATTGATAGCTTTATTCACACTGGTGATGTTCTTCTCAATATTTTCCCGTTCTTTAATTACACTTTGGAGGTCTTGTTTAAAAAAAGATACATTGAAAGATTCATTATTTATTATTTTGCTTATTTCTTCCTTTATTAATTCATATCGACCATTAAGTTCCTTTAATTCCAGATTTTCATTCTTTATTTCAACATTTAATCTGGTTATTTTATTTGATAAAGTGTTTTTAACCGATAGTAACTTTTCTGAGTATGATGATTGTGATTCTAACAACTCATTGTTAAGGTTTAAGTTGTGTTCTATTATGTTACGCAGTTCTCCGTCTTTATTGGTAGAACAAACTGGGCATACTTCAGTTTGCTTGTTCTTCTTTAAATATGATTTCACATCCAAAATGCCATCAATTAAGGTCTTTAGCAATCCATCATTATGATCTAATAAAAGAGCTTTTATCCTCACTAACATTTCTTCTCTTTTACTTAATTTACGCTCTAATCTTTTTATTTTTTCTTGCTTTTGTGATATTGTTTTAGGAATAGTTAATAGTTCTAAACTATATTTTGAATAACTATGCATTCTATTTTCTGCAAAATAAAGACTATTTAATTTGTCATTGTAATTGTCAGCAACCCCTTTTAATTCATTCAGTGGTTTCCCAAGTGAATTAGAGGTTTTTAGGATTTTCTGATATTCTAAAATCTTTTTTTGATAGTATTTTTGCGACTCGAAATCTTTGTACATCTGTTTAAGGTCTTTTTCTTTTATATTGGCAGCCTTTTGTACTTCTTTTACCTTCTCACCTTTTATCTTTAAAGAAGATGTTTCATTTTCCAGTGTAGTTATTTTTATATCTAAAGATTTTATTGAATCATTTTTTTCTATGATGTTCTTTAGGATTTTAATTTTTTGATTCTGATACAGTTTCTCCTCAATTCTTTTGTTCTTAATATTATGAAGTTGTTCTTTAATGTTATCTGAGTAATTTAATCCTAATTCACTTAATTTAGAATTAAACTCGTATGGGTCCATTTTAACCTTAGTTTCTTCCTTACTCTCGACTTGTTTATCAATTGTTTGTATTTCCCTTTGTAAATCTTCCTCTTGTTTTTTCACTTGTGAAAGTGTCTTCTTTAGATTGTCTGAAAGATTTAGAAGTTGTTGCAACCCCATAATATTTGCAAGTGATCTAAACCTTTGTCTTGGGTCATCATCTACGACAAAATCTGTTACTTGGTCTTGCGAAAGAATATACGTTTGCTTTAGCATTTTTCCAAAATTATTTTTTATCACACTTCCACTAAATTTTGTGGATAAGAAATCATCAACCTTTTGCTTAGAATTTATTTCTTTATTATTATTCTTCATAATGATACCTTGCATATCAACAATTTTAACTTGAGTATTTTTAAAATAAGTTCCGTCAAAGGTAAATGATCTGATCAGTTTGTATTTCTCAAATTCTAATTCAACTTTACATTCTAAATTGTTACTAGATTCATACCTATTTAAAATATCCTCTTTAAGATTGTCATCATCAAACCTACTTATAGTACCAGTTAGTCCCCATTCAATTGCATCAAAAAAGCTGCTTTTTCCATAACCATTCTCACCAAATAGAATAGTATATTTATGGGATAGATCGAAAGAATGTTCTCCCATATAGTTTCTGAAATTTTTTATCTTAATTGAGTTTAATCGCATTATTATTTGCTCACATCCTTTTCTATAGTTTTAACAACAACATTGATTTGCTCTTCATTTAATTTCCTTTGAAGACCACCCTGCCTCTTAATAACATCAATTATCTCATCAATGACTGTACTATACTTTGTTTCATCAAGGTTCCTTTTTAAGTCGAATGAAAAAACTTCATTTTTCGTAAGATCTAGAAATGGTATCCTATTTAAATCCTCTTCTTCTTGAATAACATACTTTCTGATACTGCTGTTATCCCTCTCAAGTAAGTAGTTAAAATCATTCTCTATTGTTGAAACAGTACTCCTAGTGTCAAAACTTATAATAAAATAGGATTCCCAAACATTCATATTTTGACTTGTAATCGTTTCTCGAATATTAAATGATTCTATTTGTATATCCTCTAAAGTAGGCTTAAGTTCGTAAGACTTCACAAAAATATTTTTAGATTTATTTTGGTAAAATGTTAAGCCAAGTTTATTAAATTCTTCACTATCCTTTCTTGCAAAACCAAATACCTCAAGTCTGTTGTTTATAGAATTAAACACATGCATATTTATCCTCCCAACTCTATCCATTGATCATGCATCCCTTTTTGAAACTCAAAAATATTATCACTATTTGAAAGATCAAAATATGCTTCCTCTAGTTCTTTACCAGGAACGAGTCTTAATTGGATGGAAACTGTATTTAATTTAGGTGACGAAAAAATCGAGTGCTCTAATACATTGTCTGTTGCATACATTTTAGTATCAAAATTACGTACATCGTTCTTTTTAAAAGACCTATCTCTATAGTTATATAAAACTATAGTTATATCTTTTAATTGTATGTTCAGACTAGCATTTAAAGGAGCTGATTCTAAAATATTTCCTAAACTTGAAACAGCCCTATCTAAATTACCATTTCCAACACTAAAAAAGGCGAACCACTCACTAGGGTTTTTGCTCTTTGTTAATAACCAATCCTTATCTACAAACTCTAGAGTTTGGTTACTTATTGTGTTTATTATATTTGCTAAGAGAATTACCTCCTTTAGTCTAGTTTCTTTAGTGGTTTTATCCATATTAGAATATGTTAGAGAATTGTTCTTCCCATCTATAAACCTATTAATAATACTTCTTACGTTACCACCACTATTCTCAATCCAACTATCCAGATAGTCTTTATAAGAATAAGATGAATGAAGGATTTCAGAATATAATTTATTATCTTTAAACTCTTTAACCAATATATCAGTAGAATTTTGAATTAAATTTTTATTATCGTTTGCTGAGTAAAAGTCGCCCACCCTACTCATAATTGCAGTTTTAATAGTATATAGAATTTCATCAATGCTTTCTTTGGTAAAAATTTGCGATTTCAACTCACCATTGTCTATACATTTAGAACAGATGATGCCTATTAACATTTTTAAATCCTCATTGGATATATTAATATTTTGCGCATCTCCCTCTGTAAACAGATAATTACTTATTTTATCTTTTAAGTAACTTTCAAATTTATTAATGTCATTCAAAACAGGTCCGGTTTTTATGTAAAATCTTCCTAGCAATTCATGGAGATACTCTCCGCATTGCTCTTTATAGTTAAATTCACTTAAATCTCTATTATAAGTTGCTTCAGAGAGCTTTTTATATAACGAGTCACCTTCATGTACAGGAATATCAAAATCTTTATTGTCAGTATATTTGTCAACGTTTATTGCTGTTTTTACTATATGATAACTAGTATATAATTGAAATTGGGTTTCAAAACTGTTTTCTTTTTTAAACATTGATGCCTTTGATATTAATTTATCTACCCAACTATTATTTATATGATAAGTTGAATCACCTTCTTCTTTTTTTTCTCTTAAATATAGACTCGATACTTCTGAAGGTATTACTGTTGGTTTAACACCCGATTTAACCTGAATGAATCTTATTTTTTTCTCATAACCGACTACGATGTCGTCATGCAATTCTATAGCGACAAAATCCCAGTGCCCATCTAGCATTTCAGTTATATATTCTAAACAAACTAAGAATTGATAATAGAAGCCCCGTAAGGCTATTAATCCACCTGCTTCATTTTGTTCTATATTTAGCAATAAATTTTTAATTTCTATATCAGATTTGTCTTTTATATTTTCATTAATAAAAGCCTCTTTTTCTTCATCACGATAATAGTCGTTAAGTGCTTGTTTAATATTCTCTTCGTCTAACATTTTAGATCCCCCCCTTAAATAACATTTTACATTATTAGCCATTGCTTCTAAATATAAATTTAGGATTTTCTACTCATTTTAATGAATAACTAAGCCTGTTATCCAATTGTTTATTGAATAACAGGCTTCAATTACTACAGAATACTTTAAAAAAACAAAATGCCATAATATATTTAAAATATTAATTAATTTTGATTTTTTCCATAATGTTCTGTCGCTAATTAAATAAACTTGATATTATTAAATAAACGGCTATAGATGCTCTCTCCTACGTCTGTCGGTAAGTGCTGCAAATTAAAATTCGTAGTATAAATTGTTGGGTTCCCACTCCGATGATTGATTATTTCAAACATAATGTTCTTACTCCAATCAAGTTCACCTCTACTTGTTGCTTCTGATGCTAAATCATCTAATACCAGCAACTCAAATTTAGCTAAATCATTAAATATTTCTTCTCTAGTCTTACTAGCCCCCTGTTGATAGGAGGCATTTATTTTTGATAGTACTTAACCGGTTGTAAGATAACCGAAAAGCCTTGTTCCTTAATTGACCTAGCTATAGCAGTACCTAGGGACATAAAAGTAACTCCCCCATTACTATATGAAGCGAACGAGGGAGTTAAAATCTTATTGTATTTTTCTGAACGCTACTAATTAGGTTTAAATTAGGATCGAGATCTCCTTTTTTTCAGCAAAAAAGCTACCTTTCTGTTTCTACAATGCCTTCTCCTCAGCAGAACTCATTTTCTTCTGATACGTTCCACGTAACATCTGAATAAAGAAATAAGCACCAAGTAAAGTCCACCCTGCCACCATGATCCATTCATAAGGCCAGATCAGGCTTGCCGGCATACCAGGGAAATACAAAACAATGAACCCTAAACTTAATACTAGAGCTAAGTAGCCAAAGATTGGTGATTTGGCTGCGCGAAAAGGCCGCTCCATCTCGGGTTTCTTTTTCCTTAATACAATAAAAGATAGGGCTACAAAGAAATAGGCAACGACAATTCCTAAGCCGCCAGCATCTACAATCCATACGAGTGCGGACCGCCCTAATAGTGGTGCTAGCATAGAAAGAACGCCGATAAATAATATTGAATTCGAAGGTGTCTGGTATTTAGGATGCAGTCGACCGAACCATGCGGGCAGCATTCCGGATTTCGCCATCGCATAGAGGACGCGGCTACCTCCAATAATGAAAGAGTTCCAGCTTGTGATAATCCCAGCCACACCGCCAAGGATCAGAATTTGGGCAAAAGTATTTGAATTAAATAGTGCACCCATCGCATCCGCAGAAGCGAGTTGCGCATTTGCCAGCTGAGCAGGGTTTAATCCTAACCCCACGCCTAAAGCAATCGCGAGATAGAATACAACAGCACTGGTTACAGATACAATCAATAATGTACCGATTTTCCTGCGTGGCAGATTGGCTTCTTCCGCCACCTGCGGAATGACATCGAATCCGACAAATAAGAAGGGGACCATGACTAAGACGGTCATGATGCCGCTTGCACCTCCGACAAAGAATGGAGATAGATTCCCTGGGTCTCCAAGGAAGGCAGAGCCAAAAATTAATATGAGTCCTACGGCAATAATCATTAAAGTAAATACCGTTTGCAGGACGGCTGCCTGCTTTAAGCCGATATAATTAATGAACGTAATAATTAAGGCACCAACTGAACCAATCAAAACCCAATTTAAGTGAACATCCCAGCCGGCAATGGTCCACAGATAACCAGCCTGGTAATCCGGCAGTAAGTAGTCAATGACAGTCGGGAGAGCCACCGCTTCAAAAGTAGCTACGGATACATATCCCAGAGTGATTGCCCAGGAGGCTACAAACGAGTACTTGGCTCCTAAAGCTTTATGAACATATTCATGCTCTCCTCCAACTTTGGGCATCGCTGAAGCGAGTTCTGCATAGTTTAACCCCACGCAGATGACAAGAAATCCACCAATTACAAAAGCGATAACCGCTCCCATTGAGCCTGCTTCCGTAATCCATGTACCAGAGAGCACCACCCACCCCCATCCAAGCATTGCTCCGAGGGCCAGGAATAATAAATCAAAGTTTGACAGGACTTTCTTTAACTTTTGTTCTTTCATGGAAAAGGTCCTCCTTGGTTTGGGCTTTCTTAAAAAACGTAATTTTTTCTGATCGTTACCTTTCAATCACTTATTGTATAACTCATAAATTTAGACGATTAGTGAAAGCTATGTATTGTTTTGTTTGTTTCAAAATTCAGTAAATTAAAGCTAAAAATATAGAGGTTTTATTGCAAATAGATTTATAACATTCTAGTACCTCTGGGAAGTGGACAAGCACTAGTAGAAACGCACTTGCCACACCACTCATGAGTACTTAAGCCTTTAACTACTTCATTTTAATGAAGAAATAATTCTTTCCATGACGTAAGAAAACTATTCAATGCCACCG
>CAVSGI010000007.1:0-9759 GCA_963727445.1 uncultured delta proteobacterium | reverse complement strand
TCCGAGCTGGTCGACGCCCATCGGCCGCAGGTTGCTCACCGAGCCGTCGGTCGGGTCGACGTCGAACAGCGTGCTCGTCTCGTCGAGGGCGAGCAGGCAGCTGGGGGCGGGCGCGGGCGTGGCCTGGAAGGAGAGGCCGGTGATGATCTCTCCGTGGGCGCCGATCTCCGTGGCCGCTCCGGTTCCCGGATCGACGCTGAACAGGCTGAAGCCGTTGCTCATGTACACGGTGCCGGTATCGGGATCGACGGCGAGCCCGCCGAGGCTGGAGAGCACGCTCTCGCCGGTCGGGCCGATGACGCTGGCGGCGCCCGTGCCCTTGTCGATCTGCACCATCTGGCTGGGCAGCGCGGACTGCGAGTCGAAACCGATCAGCGTACCGTCGGGCAGCAGCGCCATGCCGCTGACGTCGGCCTCCAGGTTGAGGCCCATGTTCCCGATGGAGGTGCCCACGCCGGTGCCCGGGTCGATCGACGCCAGCTCCATGGTGAGGCCGCCGCCGCTCCCTCCCGCGTTCGCCCGGCTGTAGAAAACGCCGTCCACCGGGTCCCAGACGAGGGCCCCTTCGCCACCCTGGAGCCCGGTCAGGCCGATCAGCGTGGCCGCCCCGCTGACCGGATCCAGCGAGTAGAAGCCGATGTTGCTGCTCGATCCCTTGAACGCGTAGAGCGCACCGCTGTCGTCGAAGGCGAGGCCGCCGAGATCGACCTGGCCCGTCGATCCCACCAGCGTGGCGGCGCCGGTGGCGGTGTCGATCTGGTACAGCCCCGAGGCGTTCCACGAGACCCCGTAGAGCACGGCCGCGCGGGCGCTGCCGCCCACCAGGATTCCGAGGGCCAGGACTCCGAGGGCCAGGCCCGCCCGGGCGAAGGCCGCCCCGGCAGCGGCCGCGCAGACAGGCGGAGGGCGGGCGGCGAGCCGGGACGACACCATCTGGACTCCTCCGCGCGGCGGGCTGGCTGGCTCAAGGAACCACCCTATCAGAGTGGGACTGGGGAAGGAATCGAGCCGGAGAGCCGCTCACCACGACGGGCTACGGAAAAGGATGCGGGCTCGACGCACTCGGGGGCTGTCCATCCTCTTCCGAAGAAGGAGTCAGCGCGGGCGATCTGGTAATGGTGTCGGTGCTGCTCAGGTCGGGCGACCCCGCTACGCGCCGCCAGAGACCGCGAGCCCGCAGCCGGTGCGTGTTGCGGCCCCCACAGCGTGGGCAAGGAAGCTCTCGAATGAGCGCCGGCGCAGCGCCTCCCGGCAGCGCCGCTCGGTCGGGAGGACCCGGCCCCTTCCCATCCGGGGCGCGAAGTCATCGGCCCGGAGCAGAACTCGCCCCGGGTCGCCGGTGTCTGCAGCGCGAATCCTCTCTTGCAAGCGGCCATCCAATGGTCGTGTCGGACCGGAGTTGCCACACCTGCGAAATCGCGCTGGTCGCCGGCGACGTGCCGAGGCCGGGACCTTCTCGAGGTAGATGCTGGATGCCATGAGCGGCCCGCGGAAGACAGCCATCGTGACCGGCGCCTCGCAGGGCATCGGCGCGGGAATCGTGAAGGCATTTGCCAAACGAGGTTTCGACGTCGTCGCCAATGCCCGGGAGATGACCCGATCCGCGGAGATCGCGGCGTCCGACGCCGTCGCCCTGGTGGACGGCGACATCGGCGAGGCGGCTACCGGCGCAAGGATCGTCGAGACCGCGCTTGCCCGCTTCGGATCGATCGATGCCCTGGTGAACAATGCCGGAATCTTCTTCACCAAGCCGTTCACCGCTTATACGACCGAGGACTTGAAGTCGCTCGTTTCGACGAATGTCGAAGGGTTCCTCTACGTCACGCAACCGGTCGTCCGACAGATGCTGGCACAGAAGACCGGCGGGAGCGTCGTGACCATCACCGCCGCGCTTGCGACCAACCCGATCGCCGGCGTGAGAGCCTCCGTTCCAATGATCACGAAGGGAGGGCTCGACACGATCACCAGGCAACTGGCGATCGAGTATGCGAAGGACGGGATTCGCTTCAACGCCGTCGCCCCCGGCGTCGTCGATACGCCGCTTCACGAGAACGACTCGGAGGCAGCGCTGCAATCGCTGAACCCGATGGGCATGCTTGCGAGCGTCGACGACATCGTGGATGCGGTCATGTATCTGACCGAAGCGCGCAGCGTCACCGGTGAAATCCTCAGCGTGGACGGAGGCGCCCATACGGGCCGCTGGTAGCCGACAGGAGTCTCATGATGTCCGCAACTTCGAAGCCGATGCACGCCGAGTCGCGGCTCGCCGAGCTTGGCATTCGTCTGCCGGAGGCGCCGACGCCCTACGGTGCGTATGTGCCCGCCGTCCAGACGGGCAATCTGCTCTTCCTGAGCGGCGTGCTCGCCGCGTCCGGCCACACTCCGACGGTGACCGGAATCCTCGGGAAGGATCTCAGCGTCGAGGCAGGCCGGGAAGCGGCGCGCACGGCCGCGATCAATGCGCTCGCGCGCATCAAGAAGGCGCTGGGTTCATTGGACCGCGTGAGCCGCGTCGTGCGGCTCGGCGTATCCATGGCCGCGACGCCGGAGTTCTCCGAGCATCCGAAGGTCGCCGACGCGGCCTCGGAGTTGTTCCGGGACGTCTTCGGCGACGAAGCCCTCTCGACCCGGCTCGTGACAGGGGTATCGAGCCTTGCAATCGGTTCGCCGATCGACCTGGAAGTCATTCTCGAAGTGCGGCCTTGATTCGATGAACCGGAAGGAACCAGCCCCAGCGCAGCCGAACTCGACGGAGGATCGAGCCGATGACCGAACCCGACAATCTTCGTCACACGAAGCTCGCCCTTCGTGACGGTTCCGGCGCGATCCCCGCCCTCGGTTTTGGAACGCTGATCCCCGACCCCGTCGCGACCCGGAACGCGACCAAAGCCGCGCTGGAGGTGGGATTTCGCGGGCTCGACACGGCGGAGCGCTATCGGACCGAGAAAGAGGTCGGCGACGCGATGAAGGAGGTGTTCGCGGCGGGCAGGATCAAGCGGGAGGATGTGTTCGTCGCGACGAAGCTCTGGAACACCAATCATCGTCCCGAGCGCGTCAAACCGGCCTTCGAGGCGAGCCTCGAGAAGCTCCAGCTCGACTACGTCGATCTCTATCTCATCCACACCCCTTTCGCATTCCAGCCCGGAGACGTTCAAGACCCGAGGGACGCCAACGGCAACGTGATCTACGACACCGGCGTGAAGCTGTCGGATACCTGGGGCGCACTGGAGGATCTGGTGCGCGAGGGCAGGTGCAAGGCGATTGGATTGTCCGACATCGGCCTGGACGGGCTGAAGGATGTCTTCGACGCCGCGACCATCAAGCCGGCGGTCGTTCACGTCGAATCCCATCCGTATCTCCCGGAATGGGAGCTTCTGGACTACTGCCGAAAGAATGGAATCGTGCTGCAGGCCTTCGCCGCGCTAGGCCATGGCAGCGAGCCCAACCTGCTGGCGGATCCCGTCGTCACGCGCATCGCCGAACGGGTCGGCAAGACGCCGGCCCAGGTCGTGCTCGCATGGGCGATCCAACGCGGAACGGCGCTTCTGACCACGACGAAGAATCCCCGTCGGCTCGAGGAAAACCATGACGTCTCCGCGCTGCCCGAAGACGCCATGCGGGAGATCAACGAAGGAATCGAGTCGCGGGTGAGGTTCAACGCCGTCGTCGAAACCGGCGTTCCTGGATTCATTCCCAGAGGAAAGTGAAGCCGAGGCAATTGCGCCCGAGGCGGTCCAATCAACCACACGTGTCACGGAGGAGTTCGTCATGGCGAAGGTGCTTTTCGTAGTCACAGGAGCCACGTACCTGACGTTGAAGGACGGCACGAGGTACGCCACCGGTTACTGGGCGGAGGAGTTTGCGAATCCGTACAAGGCGCTCACGGGAGCCGGCCACCAGGTCGTGGTCGGGACCCCCAACGGCGTGACTCCGACCGTCGACATGATGAGCCTGCGCCCGGCAATGGCCGGCGGCGAGCAGGGGGCGCTCGAGCTGGAGGCCATCATTCGTTCCGCGGAGGCGATGCGGCGGCCGCGCCAGCTGTCCGACGTCCGCATCGAGGACTACGACGCGGTATACCTGCCCGGCGGCCACGGCCCGATGCAGGACCTCTGGGTGGACGCCGACGCGGGCCGGATCCTGACGGATCAGCTCGCCTCGGGCAGACCGCTCGCGATCGTGTGCCACGGCCCCGCCGCGATGCTGGCCACCCGGATTCACGGCGTGTCGCCCTTCAAGGGATACCAGGTCACGTGCTTCACCAACGAGGAGGAGGAAGCGGTGGGGCTGGCCCCCAGGTGCCAGTACCTGCTGGAGACGGAGCTGAAGGAAAAGGTGGGCGTCGAGTTCAGTCGCGGCGAGATCTGGAAGCCCTACATGGTGGAGGACCGCAACCTCATCACCGGGCAGAATCCCCAATCGGCCGCGGTGGTGGGGGAGCGGCTGCTGAAGACCCTCGGCTGACGGCGCCCCCGGGCGATGGTGCGCGGTCGTCCGATCCGCGAGGCTCGCCCCGCCCCGCGACGCGACGGGTGGGACCTCTAGCCGGCCCACGACTTCGGCGTGGTGGCGAGCTCACCGCTGCTTGCGCGTTACGCGCCCCGGGAGCCGATCTGGAGCGCGACCCCCGTGCGGCGCCGGACGTACCGCGCGCAGTCCGCGGGTCGCCAGGTCGGCATCCGTCGCGGCACGCCGGTGGCGCGGACGGCGGCCTCGAGCCCGAGCTTGTGCACCATCTCGGTGAAGGCGCGCATCACGGCGTAGTAGCGCACGTTCGCCTCGGGGATCTCCCGGAGCCGGCCGTACGCGCGGCGAAACCCCTGCCCGAGCAGTCGCCCGAAGCCCAGCGCCACGAGCTGAAAGGCGCGCGGACCGGGGACCGCCGACATCTCGTAGGCCGCCATCTGTCCCCCGACGTCGAACGCCGGATCGGCGACCGTGACGAGGTTCCAGTCGAGGATGCCCGAGACGCGGCCGCGTTCCTCGAGGATGTTCGCGCCGAACAGGTCCCCGTGGCAGATGCACGGGCGCGCCGGTGGCGGCGGCCGGTGCGCGCGCAGCCAGTCGAGGCCCGGCCGCAGTCCGTGAAGGCCCCAGCGCGCGATCGTGCCCTCGGCGAGATCGAGCCAGTGCTCGGGACCGGCACACCGCCGGTCGATGCCGGCCTCCTCGAAGGCGCGCAGCAGCGGCTCGGCGTCGAGCGTGTGGACGAGGTGCATGGCCGCCGCGTGGCGGCGGGGCAGCGTGAGCAGCCGGGTCGACTCGACGACGATCCGGGGAAACTGGATCTGCAGCTGCGGCCGACCGGGAAGGCGCTCCATGATCAGGAAGGGGCGGTCGAGCGACGGCGATGCCGCGTCCTCCCATGCGAGGACGCGCGGCGCCGGAACGCCCTGCGCCGACACGACCTCCTGCGCGGAGCGCTCCCGCCGGACGACCAGCGGGTCCGAGTCGGCCGGGTAGAGCCGGAGGACGAGAGGTCCCGCCCACGCCTCGGGGGCTCGTTCGAGGGAGAACCCGTAGACGTCCGTCGCGAAGCCGCCCGTCAGGGGCCGAAGCGGCTGGCGATAGCCGACGTCCCCCCCGAGCATGCGCCGGAGATACGCGAGGAGCCCGCTCGCAGCGAGCGACGTCGAGTCGGTCTGTCGCGCTCCCGGTTCCACCGGCACGAAGCATCCGCCCGCCGGGCGCGCGGCGCCAGCGCGATCAACCGGCGGGTGGCTTGCCGGTGGAGACCGCCAGCTGCGCGGCGAAGGCCCGCTCGTAGGCGGGCCGCGCTTCGCCGCGGGCGACATAGGCCGCCAGGTTGGGATACTCGTCCAGAAGGCCCGAGGATTTCAACCTGAGCAGCACCGACACCATCATCAGATCGCCCGCGCTGAACGCGCCATCGAGCCAGTCGCCATCGCCCAGGCGAGAGGAAAGCGGCTCCAGGCGGTCGCGGACGCGATCCTCGACCCGAGGCAGGCGCTCGGGATACCAGCTCTCGTCGCTCTCCAGGAGCCTGGCGGTTTCGCGTTCGAGGATCGGCGGCTCCACCGTGTTGAGCGCGGCAAACATCCAGGTGATCGCGCGCGCCCGGGCATTGGCATCGTCCGGCAGCAGGCCCGCATGGCGCTGGGCGACGTGGAACACGATCGCCCCCGTCTCGAACAGCGTGAGATCGCCTTCCTCATAGGTCGGAATCTGGCCGAAGGGCTGGAGCGCCCGATGCGTGGGCTCCTTCATCGCACGAAACGAAACGAGGCGAACCTCATAGGGCTGGCCCACCTCTTCGAGCGCCCAGCGAACGCGCGTATCCCGCGCCAGTCCCTGGCCGCCATCGGGTGACCGTTCGAAGGCGGTAATGGTGATGGTCATGGTGAGGCTCCTCCTCCATGACGTCCCAGAGGACGGCCCTTCGACACCTCGCCCGGCCGTGGGAAGGGGTTCGCCGCCGCATCCGCGTGCGAGGTCAGTCCGCGGCGGCGAAATGAGCCATCTGATCGTCGTGGGCCTTGGCGAAAGCCGGGCGCGCCGTGGCGCGCTCCACATAGGCGCGGCACTCGGGATGGCCGGCGAGGCCATCGAAACGATCGGGGAATCGCAGCACGTCCGCCATCATGATGTCGGCGATCGAGAACGTGCCCGCCAGCCATTCCTGCTCGGCGAATACCGGCTCCAGCTGCTTCAGCCGCCCTTCGAAGAAGTCGTCCCACCACTTCCATTCCGGCGGATCGGGAGCGAACCTCAGCATTCCCCAGGGCATCGTGACGATCTCGACCGAGTTCAAGGCGGCGAAGAGCCACTGTATGACTTCGGAGCGGCCTCGAGGGTTCGCAGGCATCAGCGCGTCGCTGCGCTCGCCGAGATGCAGCAGGATCGCGCCGCTTTCGAAGATCGTCTGGTCTCCGTCGGTCAGCCAGGGGACCTGGGCGAAGGGCTGGCAGGCGAGATGTTCGGCGTCCCGACTGTGGAACGGCGTCGTCTCGACCCGGTAGGGCAGACCCGCCTCTTCCAGCGCCCAGCGAATGCGGAGGTCGCGGACCAGACCGCGCGGCGGTTCGGGAACCCAGTCGTAGGTGGTGAGGATCAGCTCGGCCATGTCACCTCCTCGTCCGTCCGGATCGCTGCCACGTGCCATTGCCGCGATCAGCGTACGACGGGATTCCCAGGAGCATAGTCCGCGATATCGGGTGGTGGTTCCCTGCCGGCCGCGTGGGGGATGCGCCGCGCCGCGAGCGTCGCCGCCGACGCGTGTTTCGCGCGCCACGGTCACGGAACCGGGTCGATCGCCGACGAGTTCCGCGCCTAAGGCGTCGACTTCCGCCTGGCCCGGAACGCCGACCGCCGCACCGGCTGGGAGCGGATGCGGCGGCTCCTCGAAGCGGCCGGGAAGCCCGACGTGCCGGGCCTCTACGTGGCGCGGCCGTGCGCGTACTTCTGGGAGACGGTCCCGTACCTCGCCCGGGACCCGCGCCGGGTCGACGACGTCGACTCGCGCGGCCCGGACCACGCGGCCGACGCGGCGCGGTACGCGGTCCTCGCCGACCGGTCGCCGTCGCTCGGGCAGAGGAAGCTCGAGGGGCTCTACTGAAAAGCCTCCTCGAGTCAGCGGACTCGACAACAGACGCTCGGCGCCGGACTTGAGGGCCCGATGCCGTTCGACCCCCAGACGAGCGACACGGACGGACAGTGCGTACCCTTACACTCGCAAAGAGGGCACAAACCGCTGGTTTCTTGCGCTTCTTCGCCTCCCGTCGAGGCCGAGCACCACGATCCCGTATCGTGTGGAGATACCAACAGGGGTAGCCGGTGGAACTCAAGCAGTTCAAGGTTGTGAACTATCGCAATGTGGTGGACTCGGGCTGGATAGATGTCAGCCGACTCACCGCGTTCGTGGGTCAGAATGAAGCGGGCAAGAGCAATCTCTTCGAGGCGCTCTATCGGGTGAGTCCGTTCATCGCTGCGGCAGACTACGACATTGACGAAGACTGGCCTGTGGACAAGTGGGCGGACATGCGACGGTGAAGAAGGGGATCGTGAGCGGCCAACGAGGAGGCCGAGCGCAATGGCTCAGGATGGCCTAGCCAACGAGTGCAGCGGGTGCGGGAACGTGTTCCCGCGTAGCGCGCTGCTAGAGACGCAAGACGGAAGTCAACTCTGCGATAGGTGCTGGAAGAAGAAGGACCATCCGACGTTGAAGAACCCGGCACCGCGAAGCAAGCCTACTGTCTCGGAGTACCCAGACGAATCTTGAACAGGCGCAGGCGTCGTCGAACTTCTGTAGAGGGCAGGGCAGATGAGAATGAGCGACCGACTGCCGGTTCTTGCCCCAGGGCGACGAAGGTTACAGCCGAACTACGAACTACATGAGGCCCAGCCGTAGATGCCCGCGGAGGTCGGCGCCGCGAAGCTCCTCGAGCGACTGCTTGGCCTGTGTCGCTGGCTGCTTAGAGTCCCCTCGCTCCAGGTTCGCATCTTCGAGGACGAGCCGAAGACGGGCGGGCTCAAGTTCGAGGTGGAGAACGCTACGTCAACGATGACGTCCCTGGCACCGGAGATCCGGTGCTCCTTTCATCATCCGGTGAACGGCATACGCGGACGTTGGCGACGGACACGGGCCTACTTCGACGTTCGCGAAGTAGACTGCCAACTGCCTCCGTTCACGCCCAGGACATTGAGCGCGTCCGGCCGCGATCTTGACCCGCAGTATCCATACTCGTGGTTCCGCGTATACCGCTTCAAACCGCGCCGGGGCGTTCCGCGTCGCGTTCGCCTGCGAGCGGCTGATCTGGTCCCTCTGAGTAGGCGGCGGTTCATCTACGAACTCTGGCGATACCGTATCTTCAGCAAGCTGCACAAGAGTGGAGCAATGAGCATCGACCAGTACCAGGCGATGAAGCGGTCACAAGGACCCCACTAGGTGGCCGCGAGCTCACTAGGCGCTTCTGCGTCCGCTTGCTCAGATCGCGATCTTCTCGATTTCGCCTAGCGTGATGGTTGGGTCGGACGTCCCGTCGTAGAGCTTGGTCGTCCGGGCGCTCTCGTGCGCGGCGATCTGCTGCGCGTGCTCTTAGCGTCCCGCCGTTGTCGAGGTAGGCGGTAGTGCCGGTCGAGCGAAACGTGTGGTTGCAGATGGCCGAGGGTAGGCCTGCGGCCTTCACGCGGCGCTTGCATCGCGAGCACGTCCGTGCGATGGAGCGGGCGAGAAAGAGGTTCTTGCCTTGTGAGATTTGAGATCCGCGTCCACGAGAAGATCGTGCGCGGCGCGAATGACGCCGCGAAGTGACCCGGATGTGGCATCGCGGCGGGTGACGACGAATCGGACAAACACGGGCCCCTCGCCTACGGAGAACTCGCTTGAGCGGCCATCTCTTGGCCCGCTTCTCACCCGCCCGTGTGCGTCACTTGTGCGTCACTCGAAATCGGCCCGCGTAACCCCGCGAACCAACAGGGACAAATGGTGGAGGCGGCGGGAATCGAACCCGCGCTCATCTGCCCCATGGTCCGCGCCCAGCAGCGCTCCTTCGATCGGCTTCGGGCGGTGCTCGAGGTCGCGCGTCCGAGGTGCTGGACTGATTTCAGGCAGCGGACTTCCGGTTCTCGCGGATGATGCGCGGATGCCGTGCCGCGATTCGCAGCAATGCGATCGCGGGCCCCTCGCGTCGGAGTCGCCCCTGCTCCCGGTTGCGCAGCGTGTGTACGCTGATCTCTGTCGCTCGCGCGAAGCCGGCCTGGGTCAGGCCCACGAATCGCCGCAGGGCGACGATCCCGGCG
>CAVSGI010000006.1:0-794616 GCA_963727445.1 uncultured delta proteobacterium | reverse complement strand
CTATGTTGACTTGCTCGACCAGAGTTACGTATTGCTCAATCCTCCTTCGGACCGTGCAGCAAGTGCTGAAGCGAGACGGGATCACGGCAGAGGGCGCCGCGACCATGCCCGTGTTCCGAGGGTCCGAGCGAGCGGTCAATCCTTCGCTTGGCTGAGGTACCAGTCGTAGGTGCTGCGGAGCCCGGCCGCGAGCGGGATCGCGGGTTTCCAGCCCAGCGCTACAAGCCTCGAGACGTCGAGCAACTTTCGAGGAGTCCCATCGGGACGACTCGTGTCGAAGGCGAGCTCTCCACGGAATCCCACGGTTTCGCGGACGAGCTCAGCCAGTTCTCGGATGGACACTTCTTCGCCGCTACCCACGTTGATGATGCCGGGCTCGTCGTACGTCTGCATCAGAAAGATGGTGGCGCGTGCGAGGTCGTCCACGTGCAAAAACTCGCGCCGCGGGGTACCCGTCCCCCAGATTTCGACCGACGTCGCTTCAGCTACACGCGCCTCGTGGAACTTACGAAGGAGGGCGGGAAGCACGTGTGAGCTCTCGAGATTGAAGTTGTCCCCGGGGCCGTAGAGGTTGGTCGGCATCACGGATATCGCTCGGAAGCCGTACTGGCGACGATACGCCTGGCAGAGCTTGATGCCCGCGATCTTGGCTACGGCGTACCACTCGTTGGTTGGTTCGAGGCTGCCCGTGAGGAGGTACTCCTCCTTGATCGGCTGAGGGCACTGTCGCGGATAGATGCAGGACGAACCCAGAAACGCGAGCTTGGTGACCCCGGCTCGATATGCTGCATCGATGACGTTGACCTCGATCTGGAGGTTGTCCCGGATGAAGTCGGCGGGATACGTGTCGTTGGCAGCGATCCCCCCGACCTTGGCTGCCGCTAGGAAAACGTATGCGGGGCGCTCCTCTGCGAAGAACTCGTCGACCTGCGCCCGGTCACAGAGGTTCAGCTCCTCGCGGCTCCTCACCACTAGATTGTCGAACCCGTCGGCTTTGAGAGCCCGAACGAGGGCGCTTCCGACCAGCCCGCGATGTCCTGCGACGAAGATCTTGTCTACGGCTTCCATGAATCACATCGCGCGACCGCGCGGGAGGGCGCCTGTGTGGCCGGCGTCTCGCAGGATGCGCTCTCGGTCGGCGAGTTGGAGATCCGCGTCCACCATCATGCCCACCAACTGGGTCAGGTCCACCGTCGGCTTCCACCCCAGATTCGTCCTGGCCTTGGTCGCATCACCCTCGAGGTGGTCCACTTCGGTTGGACGGAAGTAGCGCGGATCCGTTTCGATGTACTGTCGGTAGTCGAGGTCTGCTCGCGCGAACGCCCGCTCCACGAACTCTGCGACGCTATGCGACTCGCCGGTCGCCACCACGTAGTCGTCGGGCTCCTCGGCCTGCAGGGAGAGCCACATGGCCTCGACGTAGTCCCCCGCAAATCCCCAGTCGCGTCGCGCATCCAGGTTACCCAGGTATAGCTTCTCCTGTAGCCCGTGTTTGATGCGCCCCACCGCGCGCGTAATCTTCCGAGTGACGAAAGTCTCGCCGCGGCGCGGCGACTCATGATTGAAGAGGATCCCATTGACGACGAAGAGGTCGTAGGCTTCGCGGTAGTTCACCCCATACCAATACGCGGCAACCTTGCTGACGGCGTATGGGCTACGCGGGTAGAAGGGCGTCTCTTCGTTTTGCGGCGGTGGTGAAGCGCCGAACATCTCCGATGTGCTCGCCTGATAGATTCGGACCCCGCCTCCCGCGGCGTCTCGAACGGCCTCCAGCAATCGGAGCGCTCCCATCGCGTCGACGTCGGCCGTGTATTCGGGCTGGTCGAAGGAGACGCGAACGTGGCTCTGCGCCGCGAGATTGTAGACCTCGACCGGCTCCACCTCCTCGATGATGCGCCTCAGCCCGGTACATCCGTCATGTCGCCGTGGTGGAGGTACAGATGAGCGCCGCTTTCGTGCGGATCCTGATAGAGGTGATCGATGCGGTCGGTGTTGAAGGTCGACGCACGGCGGATCACGCCATGAACTTCGTATCCCTTCGAGAGCAGAAGCTCGGCCAAATACGACCCGTCCTGTCCCGTAATCCCCGTGATCAATGCGCGTTTCACCGAAATCCTCGACGCTTTTCTCGCCTTTGCGGCGAGGACGGTAGGTCATGAGGAGAGGCTGCGCAAAACGATAAGCTCACGGCGGTTCGTTGCTAATGGGCGCCGACGCGTTCATCGCCGCTCGCTCGTGAGACAACGCACGCGCAATGGGGCGCCAAACGCTGATTCTGGGCAATTGCTGGGAACCGAGCTGGTGGCACAATGGCGCCGGTGCATCGTGTCTACGTGATTGGAGCTGGCGGGCATGCCGCCGTGGTGATCGCCACGTGCCAGGACGCTGGCTTCGAGGTCGCGGGGGCCTTCGACGACGACGCCTCCCTGGAGGGCACGCGTGTGTTGGGTGTTCCGGTGCTGGGCCCCATCGAGAGGGCCGACATCGCAGACGGGAGTTGGGTGGTCGCCATCGGTGACAACACGCTGAGGATGCAGGTCGCTCGACGCCTCGAAGCAACACCCGCGACCATCGTCCATCCGACCGCCTACGTTCATCCGACTGTCTCACTCGGACCAGGAACGGTCGTTTTCGCGGGAGCGGTCCTTCAGCCGCGGACCGCCGTCGGGTCCCCACGTCATCATCAACACGCGCGCCTCAGTCGACCACGACTCCGGAGATCGGCGACTTTGCCCACGTCGGGCCGGGCGCCGCCCTGTTCTGGGGGCACGAGGATCGGTGAAGGCGTCCTCCTGGGCTCGGGCTCGAGCAGCATCCCACAGGCATCCGTGGGGGAGTGGACGAGGGTGGGCGCCGGGGCCACCGTCGTCGGCACCCTCCCCGCCCACGTCACGGCAGTCGGAGTTCCTGCGCGCGTCGTTCGATAGCCATGCCTCGACTTCGCCCAGACTCGTCGGCTCGGGGAGCTGCGACCCCGGGACGTCGTGAGAACCTACGGAGTCAGCGGCGTCGCATGGCCAACGCTGCACGAGTTGCGGCTTCGGAGCGGCGCGTACCAGCGGCTCAACAGCCGGCCAGCTCCGTCGCCCGCCGAGTTTCCCGCGTTCGATCTGCCCGACGCGGTGATCGACCTCTACGATCGCCATCCGGATACGCGCGAGAAGATACGCACTGATGCCGAGCGCATGCTCGGCGGGGAGTACCCCTACTTCTCTGCAACATGGCACCCATCCGGATGGCCTCCCACCTCTCTCGTTCACCCTCTGACCGGAGTCCAGTGGAAGAAGAAGCACTGGAGCCACATTTCGACCTCCGACCTCATGGCGGGTGACATCAAGTACCATCTGGGAGCCGAGTCGTTTCGGCTTCGTGTGGCACCTCTGTCGCGCCTGGGCGGCCACCGGCGAAGACCGGTTCATCCACGCGCTCTGGTCCGCCGTCGAAGCCTGGATGGAGGCGAACCCTCCCTTCCTCGGACCCAACTGGTACTGCGGGCAGGAAACCTCTCTCCGGGTGATGGCGTTGACCTTTGCTCGAGCGCTCTTGGAAAGACACGAAGCCACCGATCGAGAGCGTCGAGCGCAAAGTGGATCAACTTCTCTTCGACTCGTACCGTCGGGTCGCCCAGACACTCGGCCACGCGCTATCGATTCCGGAACAACCACACCACCAGCGAGTTGATCGGTCTCTGGACGTGCTCGGTGATCGCGCCGAGCTGGCCTAGGGCAGCACAGAACCGTCGACGCGCGGAGCGTCTGCTCGAGAAGGTTCTCGCCGACCAACTCGCAGCGGACGGGGCATACATTCAGGACTCGTTCAACTACCAGCGGCTCTTCGCACATTCGCTGCTCTTCGTCGCGTGGGTGAGCCGCCACTACCGAGTCCCCTGCCCTCCGGGGGTGATGTCCGCGCTCGAGCGCACCTTCGACTTCATGCACCGATTCATCGATTTGGAGACCGGCCGTCTTCCCAACTACGGGTCCAACGACGGGGCGCTGATCATTCCGCTGAGCACCTGCGAGTTCCGGACATGCGCCCCCTCCTCCAGCACATCTCGCTGATGACCAGGAATCGGAGAGCTTTCGTGTCAGGGCCCTACGACGAGGAAGTGTCGTGGTTTGGAATCGACTCCGACACTCAGGAGACGCGTGGACGGGAGAGTCGAGCACTGGCTGCTACCGGCTCCGGGTACGTCGACTCCCGGTTCCCAAGCTCGTCCATCTTCATGCCGGCTGGCAAGCGGACACATCGACCAGCGCACGCGGACAGTCTGCACATCGACCTGTTCGTAGATGGGGAGAACATCCTCTTGGACCCCGGCACATTCGCATACACCGCTAGCCCGCCCTGGGACAACGGGCTCGCGTCAACGAGAGTTCACAATACCTGCAGTGTCGAAGATCGAGACCAAATGCGGCGCGTTGGGCGCTTTATGTGGTCTCGTTGGAATGACGCCCGCATTACCAGACTCGAGCGCACCGAACGCGCCCATCTCATCATCGCCCACACTCACGCAGACGATCGGAAGCATGTGTTACACAAACGCCTCGTGCTGCATCGTGAGCGGAGCATTATCGTCTTCGACAGACTCGTTGCACAGAGAAAGCTGACGATGCGAGCTCACTGGAACTTGCTCGGGGACGACTGGGAACGAGACGCCGATCAATGGACGCGGGAAGGAGTCGCCATTCGCGTCGAAGGCGACCCCGATGTGCGGATTGAGTGTCGGACGGGGTCACGAGACGACACTCTGGGATGGTATTCGCCCACATACGGAAAGAGGATCCCGTGCACATCCATCCGAGCTTTCCTCGCTTCGGCCCGCTTCGGTCTTCGCCTTCGCACTCCACGCTGACGGATCGAAGCCATCCATCCCGCATCGGGCTCTCGAGGCCTATGGGTCCGGTCAGACTGACCGAGCAGTGGCGCTCCTGATGGAGGAGCAGTGATGCATTACTGGGTCAACCAGTTCGCGGTACCCCCGATCTTCCCGGCGGCACCCGGCACTTCGACTTCGCCAAGTTGCTCAACGACGCGGGCACGGAGGTCACGATCGTCGCCTCCGACATCAATCTCGGCACGAGGCAATACGAGCGCCGTCGCGGCCCCGCGATCTCCGCGTCATTCGTGAGCGAATCGCGGGCGTGCCTTTCACTGGCTGCACACCCTGACGTACGAGAGCAACGACTGGAGACGAGCCGCAGGAATGCTCCGTTTCGCGCAGGCCACCTTTCATCACCTGCTCCATGTACCCATCTCCTCGCGCACGACCTTCATCGGCTCCTCCCCGACGCTCTTTGCCGCGGCCGCCACGCAGAAGGCTGCAGCGATCCGCAGGGTGAAGTTCATCCTCGAGGTGCGTGATCTTTGGCCCGAGAGCATGGTGGCGGTCACCGGTCGGTCGAGCACGACGACGCGCGCCCTTCGGGTTCTGGCCGATCATCTGTACCACCGAGCAGATCAAATCATCGTGCTTGCTCAGAAGAACGCTGATGCGATCGTGGAGTGTGGCGTCGACCGCAACCGGATTCATTACATTCCAAACGGCGTCGAACTTTCGAGCTTCAGCTCTCCGGAGCATGGTCCTCCGCCGCCCGGCTTTCCCGAGGCGCAGCTAGTCGCGATCTATGCGGGTGCTCATGGGCCGGCGAATGATCTCTCGGCTCTCGTCGATGCTGCCGACATCCTCCAGCGCCGAGGCGAGACCCGAGTACACGTCCTACTCGTCGGTGATGGCGTGGAGAAGGCAGGGCTCCGCGAGCGCGCGCGCGTCAGGGGCCTACGCAACATCACTTTCATGGATCCCGTGCCGAAAAGTGAGATCCCTCGTCTGTTCTCCCGATGCGACGTTGGCGTGCTCACGCTCAAGGACACTCCCCTCTTTCGAAGCGGGGTGAGCCCCAACAAGCTCTTCGACTACATGGCGGCATCGCTTCCCGTCCTCACCAACGTCGAGGGCGAGTGTGGAGATGTGGTTCGGGCTGCGGGATGCGGCTGGGTGGTTCGACCCGGAAGCGCCGAAGCCCTCGCCGAAGCCCTCGGTGCCGCAGTGGCCCACGCGGACGCCACGAAAATGGGGAAGTCGGGACATGATTACGTCGAAAGCCACTACGCTCGGCAGATTTTCAGCAATGATCTCCAGCGCTTGCTAGACCGAAGCTGACGTTGGGTCGGGTCGAGAGGTTGCCCTGGCCCTCCAAGCATGCTTGAACACCGCTTCCGCTGGCCACTGCGGGAAACTTCAACGATTTCAACCTCGACTGACGTGCCTCTGAAGGGATGAGGCGTCGTTCGCAACTAGTGAAGCCGAGGCTTCGCCAAAGGGACGGATGGAAAAGTCTGCGCATTTCCGCATTGGCGATCGACGAGTCGGACCTGGTGAGCCCTGCTTCATCATCGCCGAGGTGGCTCAAGCGCACGACGGTTCGCTCGGAGCCGCTCACGCCTACATCGACATGGCAGCTCAGTGCGGCGCGGATGCCGTGAAGTTCCAGACGCATTTTGCGGCGGAAGAATCAACGCCGGCCGAGCCCTGGCGCATCCAGTTCAGCCGCCAGGATGGAACACGCTACGAATACTGGCGGAGGATGGAGTTCGATGAGGCGCAGTGGACCGGCCTCGCGGAGCATGCCGCAGAAGCGGGGATTGTTTTTCTCTCTTCGGCCTTCTCCGCCAAGGCCGTGGATTTGCTGACTCGGCTCGGAATGCCCGCTTGGAAGATCGCCTCCGGAGAGGTTTCCAATCACGCCCTTCTCGCTCAGATGGTCTCCACGAAAAAGCCGATTCTGCTCTCGAGTGGGATGTCGTCCTGGGCCGAATTGGATGCTGCTGTCAATCTTCGTCCGAACAGGCGGTGGTGGGCTGGGGATTTTCCAGACGACCACGTCCTATCCGTGCCCCCCAGAACGAGTCGGGCTCAACGTCATGAGCGAGCTCCGGTCGCGATACGGTTGCCCCGTCGGCTTGTCGGACCATTCGGCCGTTTCGGCCACCGGCATTGCGGCAGCAGCTCTCGAAGCCAATATGCTCGAGGTTCACATCGTCTTCTCCGAGCTCTGCTTCGGCCCTGACACCTCGTCCTCTCTCACGCCGAACCAACTCCGAACGTTGGTTGACGGAGTGCGCCATGTCGAACGCATCATCCAACACCCGGTGAACAAGGATTCGAGCCGCGGACGAAACGGCGGACCTGCGACAGCTCTTTTCGAAGTCGGTGGTGGCAGCTCGGAACCTGCCTGCGGGGTCCGTTCTCACGTCGGAGGACGTAGCGTTCAAGAAGCCCGGCACCGGTATCAACGCCAGTCGAGTGAGCGAGGTCCTCGGAAGAAAGCTCCGAGTGGACGTCGACGTCGACACACTCCTGATGGAGGAGCATCTTGTCTGAACCTCGACGCGTGTGTGTCGTCCTCGTGGATCGCGCAAACTACGGGCGTCTCAAGCCCGTCATGCAGGCGATTGAGGACAAACCGGAGCTCGAGCTCCAAGTCATCGCAGCTGGAACCATGGTCCTCGAGCGCTTCGGCCAACCGGTAGAAGTGGTCCGACGCGACGGTTTTCGCATCGACAGCGAGATCTTCATGGAGCTCGAAGGGTCGACGCCTTCGACGATGGCGAAGTCCGTGGGGTTCGGAGTCGTCGAATTCGCCGGCGAGCTGAAGCGCCTCGCTCCGCACTTCGTCCTTCTCATCGGCGACCGATACGAAGCGCTCGCCGCTTCTGTCGCTGCGGCATTCATGAACATCCCTGTCGTCCACATGCAGGGAGGCGAGGTCAGTGGCTCGATCGACGAAAGCACTCGCCACGCCATCACCAAGTTCTCTCAGTACCATTACCCCGCGACTCGTCGCGCGGCAGACTTCATCCTTCGCATGGGGGAACACGAAGAGACGGTGCTGGGTATCGGCTGTCCCTCCAGCGACATCGCTCTCGGCCTCGACCTCTCACTCGATCCTTCGGTGATCAACGGAAGAGGGTCGGGTGCGGTCATCGACGTCGACAAGCCCTTCCTCCTCGTCGTCTTTCACCCCACGACGACGACCTACGGGGCAGAGGGCGAGCAAATGACCGAGTTGCTGGCTGCCCTCGCGAACGCCGGCACCCAGACCGTCCTCCTCTGGCCCAACATCGACGCCGGCTCAGACCACATTAGCAAAGCGATACGTGTCTTTCGCGACAAGGTCGACGCTGGCTGGCTCCGCGCGATCACCAACCTGGTCCCCGAGCAGTACCTGCGCGTGCTCGGCACGGCGGCTGTGGCGGTGGGCAACTCGAGTAGCTTCGTTCGCGACGCCGGCTTCTTCGGCACTCCCGTCGTCCTGGTCGGGGACAGGCAGAACGGAAGAGAGCGCGACGTGCACGTCACGCAAGTAGCGCCTCGGCAGAAGGACATCGCGTCGGCCATCGAACGCCAGCTGGCCCACGGCCGCTACGAGCCGAGCACCCTTTATGGGCACGGCAATGTCTCGAACGATCTCGCGGAGAAACTCACACACATCGACCCCTACATTCAGAAGACGCTTTCCTTCCTGTCCGAGCGCCCCGATGCGTCCGCTGATTCGGCTAGCTGAACCGGACGACTTCAGCGCCGCCGCGTTGTCGCGCCTGCGAGAGTTGGGTGACGTCGTGTCGAGCACGTGCCCTTCCGACGAGCTCGCCTCGGCCCTCCGAGAGTGTGATGTGTTTTGGTTTCGCCTGGGTCATCGGATCGGGGCTGCAGAGCTGGAGGGTTGTCGCTGCCGTATCATCGCGTGTCCCGTCACGGGCCTCGACCACATCGACGAGTCGGCCTGCGCGCGAGCGGGTGTACGCATCGTGAGCCTTCGTGGCGAGCGGGAGTTTCTCAAGCGGGTGCGCGCGACAGCCGAGCTCACCATTGGACTCGCGCTCGCTCTCCTCAGGAACATTCCGGATGCGGCCGCATCGGTGAAACGGGGAGAGTGGAACCGAGACGCCTTTCGGGGGCGAGAGCTCTACGAGAAGACGGCTGGTGTAGTAGGCCTGGGGCGACTCGGAACGATCGTCTCGGAGTATCTCCACACGCTCGGGATGAATGTGCTCGGATACGACCCGAGTGGCGAAACGCCAGCTCACGTCGAAAGAGTTCGCTCGCTCGAAGAGCTCTTCTCCCGTTCCGACCTGGTCACTCTGCACGTCCGCTACGACGACTCGACACACCACTTGATCGGGAGTGAGCTTCTCTCCGCAATGCGACCCAATGCCGTCCTGGTCAACACATCCCGCGGCGGGGTCATCGACGAAACTGCGTTGAACGAAGCACTTAGAGCCAACGCGCTGGCGGGTGCGGCGCTCGACGTTCTCGAAGGCGAAGATCGAGTAACCGCCGACCGACCTCTGATCCAACTTGCCCGTGCCGGTGGAAATCTCATCATCGTCCCGCACATAGGCGGCAACACGGAGGAGTCCTTCCAGAAGACCGAGCTCTTCCTCGCCGAGAAGCTTGCCGAAGTGCTGCGGGAGGTCTGGCCATGAGCGCCGTCGTTCGGCCGAGGCGAAGAAGCAAGGCTGGCGGAGCCACCATCATCCAGTGGCTCCTGATGGTCTACTTCTTCCTGCTTCCGTTCGAACACATCCTGGTTCGCTATTTCGAGAACAGAACCGTGTTCAAGCCCTACCGTCTCGTGGGGTTGGTTATCATCGTCGCCTGGCCGTTCCTGATGCCTCGGCGTCGCACGCGCCTGGACTTCTTCGACAAGGGCATCCTCTTCCTCGTTGGCCTCGGCCTGGCCATGGCCGCGTTCTGGAAGGTCGTTGACGACGCGGGCTACCTCTCGTGGGCGTTCAATGACGTGCTGCTCACGCTCTTTTCGTTCTTCGTCTACCTGGCATTCAAGAGCACGTTCGATCCACGCAGAACTACTCAACCTGTGCTGACAGCCTACATCGCTGGCATCGTATGCGGCGTGCTCCTCCACCCCTTCGCCCCTGGAGCGGGCGAAGCGACGCGGCTATCCGCCTTCTTCAAGAACCCCAATTCACTTTCGGCAGCAGCAGGCGCGAGCTTCCTCTTGCTTCTCGCAGCGGTACTGTTCGGCAAGAAACGACGGTCAATCGTCCAGATTCGCCGGGCCGCCACGATGTTGTTGCTCCTAGTGGTCGTGGTCTTGACGGGATCGCGAAGTGGCGCGCTAGCGCTCACACTCGGCACATTCATCCTCTTGATGATGCCGACAATCGCAGGCCGACGTCTCGGCACATCCCAGATGAGGAAGCGCGTCACACTGACCGTCGGAGCCCTGATGATCGCCGCTTCCGCGTTGGTCATGACCACGCAGGGGGTGGAGGATAGTGCCGGGGTGTTGAAGCGGTACGAACGCAGCGGCTCCGTTACGACGGGTTCCGGTCGATCGGACATCTGGAGAGCGGTCTGGAACGTCGCCGTGGATCACTACCTACTCGGCGTAGGCACTGCCCAGTACCGTTACTATCACCGCACATACATTCGGCGCCTCGGGCACTTGGACGACCCGAGAATGAAGGATCACGACGTTGGTGCGCACAATGAGTACCTCAGCATGCTGGTCTCGACGGGCCTGCTTGGACTCGCCGTGTACCTATGGCTCTTCCTCAAGCTCTTCTCTCGAGTCCGAAAACGCTTGGCGCTTGAGCCTTTCGTATCACCCGTCATGGCGGCGGCGATTCCAATAATGGTGCTCTTCATGGTCGCTGGAGTCGGCGGCACGCTCTTCAAGAGTCCTCACTACTTCCTTTTCCTCGGCGTCATCTCTTCGGTGGCACGACTACGAGCTGCCCGAGCCCCCTCGGCTGGGTCAGCGTCGGGGGCCGGCCACCTTCGCCCATCGCGTGCTACCGGGAGTCTTGCATCGTGAGGCCGTTCGTCTTCGTCGCGGGGGCGCGCCCCAACTTCATGAAGGTTGCGCCGATCATCCGCGCCATACGAGCGCGGAGGCATTCTTCACTCCTGATTCACACCGGGCAGCACTACGACGCGAGCATGTCCGATGTATTCTTCGAGGAGTTGGGCCTGCGCCAGCCAGACGCCCATTTCGGCGTCGGCTCGGGTACCCACGCAGAGCAGACAGCCGCAGTCATGGTGGCCATGGAACGCTACCTTCTCGAGGCCGCCGAGACTCCGGCGGGGATCGTGGTGGTCGGCGACGTCAACTCCACTGTTGCCGCCGCGACCGCAGCGGCGAAGCTTCATGTACCGGTTGCGCACGTCGAAGCGGGCTTGAGATTTTTCGACCGCCGGATGCCTGAGGAGCTCAATCGACTCCAGACGGACGTAATCAGCGACCTCTTGCTCGTCAGCGAGCCGAGTGGAGAAAAGAACCTCGAACGCGAGGGCTCAGACCCGGCGAGCATTCGATACGTCGGCAACGTGATGATTGACAGTCTCGTTGCAGAGTTGGCAACGGCGAGATCCCAGTATCCCGTCACGAAGATGGGCGTCAACCCGAACGACTTCGTGGTCGTCACGGCCCATCGCCCGTCGAATGTGGATGTTCCAACACGCCTGAACGAGATTGTCGAGCTCTTGGAGTGGGTCGCCGAGCGAGTCGTTGTGTTCTTTCCATGTCATCCGCGAACGCGCCGGGCCCTCGAAGCAGCCGGCCTGCTCGAACGCCTCGAAGCGAATCCGAAGATCGGCGTTCATCCTCCGTGCACCTATCGCGAGCTTCTCAGCCTGATGAGTGATTCGCGCGCCGTGATCACCGACTCGGGTGGCATTCAAGAAGAGACCTCCTTCATGGGGGTCCCTTGCTTCACGATTCGGCCAGGCACTGAGCGTCCAGCCACCGTGACGCATGGGACGAATCAGATAGTCGGCAATCGTGACGACCTTGGACGAGAACTGATGCTTCCGGTCATTGCCCAGCCTCGGGCTCGGGTGCCCGCAGCGATCCCAGGCTGGGACGGTCACGCCGGCGAACGGATCGCGGATATTCTGATCGCCGAGTGGGGCGACCGATGACATCCCGAAGGCTCGCGGGGCGGTTCCATCAAGCGGGAGCGCGCGCATGTGCGGCATCTGCGGCGTAGTCGGCGGCTCGCCCGAGACGCGCGCTCGGGATGTGATGCGAATGAACGCGGCCCTGTCCCATCGAGGCCCGGACGGTCAAGGCGTCGGACATTTCGACCACGCTGAGATCGCGATGTCTCGTTTGGCGATCATCGACGTGGACAATGGACAGCAACCCATGACGAGCAACGACGGGCGGTTCTCGGCCGTCGTGAACGGGGAGATATACAACTTCCGCGAGCTTCGGAGCCGCCTCGAGACCGCCGGACACGTGTTTCGCACGCGCGCGGACTCGGAAGTGATTTGCCACGGCTTCGCCGAGTGGGGCGAAGGTCTCCTCACCGAACTGGCGGGCATGTTTGCACTCGCGGTCTACGACAAGAGAGAGGAATCACTCACGCTGGCGAGAGATCCCTTCGGAGAGAAACCCCTCTTCTTCTTCGAGGGGACGGGTTGGCTGGCGTTCAGCTCCGAGTTGAAGAGCTTGCTGGAGCACCCCGGCATCCCCCGAGAAGCCGATCGAGAGGCACTGGCGTACTACCTACGACTCGGGCTCATTCCGGAGCCGATGACCCCCTTTCGAGGTGTCAGCAGCCTACCGCCCGGTGCCAATCTGCGTTGGCATCGCGGCTCGACGCGAGTGACCCACTACCACACGGTCGACTACCGCCCCGACCCCGCCCTCGAAGACGATCGAGCCGCTGAGGAAGCGGTCGAAGCTGCCCTGACGACAGCGGTGCGGCGTCAAGCAGTCAGTGATGTGCCCCTCGGTGCATTCCTCAGCGGGGGGCATCGATTCGAGCACGGTGGTGGCTCTTCTCCAACGAGAGCTGTCAGACCCGATCCGTACGTTCACAGTCAGCTTCGAGGACGCCAGCTATGACGAAGCGCCGATCGCAAAAAAGACCGCGACGCTCCTGGGAACCAACCACGTCGAGATCAAGGTCCCGAATACCTCGTTCAGCGCAGGACAGCTGGAGCGCATCGTGGAACACGCGGGCATACCGTTCAGTGACTCTTCCGCAATTCCCACGTTCGAGTTGAGCAAGCGAGTGAGAGAGCACGTCACCGTCGCCCTGTCCGGAGACGGGGGGGATGAGCTCTTTGCGGGATATCCGTTCTTTCGGTGGGGCGGTCATTTGGCCTCCTGGTAATTTCCCTTGCCCGCGCTCGAAGCGGGTCGCCGTGCGACGCGCTGGCTCGGCGGCACGGAGGCGTTCCGTCGCGTCGGCAAGGTGCGGGCAGGTGAGGCGTGCGTTGGACGCCGCGGTCGAGAGCGAAGACATGATGCCCGCGGCTGTACATTCCCTCTTCGAACCGCCCATGGTCGAGCGACTAATCTCGGATGAACAAGTGCGCTGCACCGCGCTCGGCCGCTTGGATGCCGTCACCTGCCTACCAGAACGGGCACACCGTTGGTCGCCGCTTCGACGCCTCATGTACTACCGGCAAGCGCACAATCTGCCGTGTGACATGCTCATCAAGGTCGATCGCGACGAGTATGGCGGCTTCCCTGGAGGTTCGTGCCCCGATGCTCGACCGCGCCGTCGCTGAAGTGGCGGCGCGGCTTCCCGACTCGCAGCTTCTTCGGGGAAATCTGGGAAGAGCGTACTTCGCCGCATCGCGAAGCGACTCGTTCCCCAAGAAGTCCTGTCCACGCCCAAGAGTGGGTTCAGTATCCCGCTACATCGATATCAGAACGAAGAGTACGAAGCGGTCGCGAGGGAGCTGCTGCTGACCGAACGCCGCGTCGAGGGGCTTCTCGACCTAGAAGCCACGAAGCAGATTCTGAGTCTCGGGCTCGCCGCAAAAGAAGATTGGGGCGACGTGAGCGTGTACAAAGCGACTCACCAGCTGTGGGCGCTGGTGATGCTCGCTGCTTGGGGGCGCACGTTTCGTGTTTCCCTCTGAGAAAGGATGACGATGAAGCAGGTCGTGCAAGAGACCCCGGCATGGACGCACCGAAGTTGTCGAGGTGCCCGCTCCCGTGGCGACACCTCACTCCGTCATCGTTGCCACGGTCTCGTCTCCGATTTCCGCTGGCACTGAGCGCTACGTCGTGGACCTGGCGCGCAAGAGCCTTCTGGGAAAGGCGAAGGCGCGGCCGGACCACGTGCAGCGTGTACTGCAGAAGTTCCGCCAAGAAGGGATTCTCCCCACTCTCACGCAAGTGCGGGCCAAGCTCGGCGAGCCCATGCCCCTCGGATACTCGTCATCCGGCGTCGTCGTCGCCGTGGGTCGCGGAGTGGACGCCTTCAAGCCCGGCGATTGTGTAGCCGTCGCCGGCCCTCACGCCGCCGTCACCTCTACGGGACAGCGTCTCTGCGCTACCGTCCCCGATTCGGTACCCTTCGAGCACGCCGCCTACACGTCCGCTTGGCGCAATCGCCATGCAGGGTGTCCGCCAGGCGAAGTTGACACTGGGGAGCCGTGTTCTGGTCATCGGCCTCGGGCTCGTCGGCCAGATTGCAGTGGCGCTCGCAAGAGCCAACGGCTGCAAAGTGATGGGCACCGACGTGAACCCTGCGGCTTTGGACCGCGCCCAGAGGATGGGAGCCGACGAAGTGGGCCTCGCCTCCAATCCCGCCGCGGTGCGACGGTTCGCAGGGGACCACGGAGTGGATGCCGTACTCATCGCCGCCGCCACCGACGACAACGGCCCCATCGAGCTCGCCGCCGACGTCTGCCGGCCGAAAGGGCGCATCGTCCTCGTCGGAGTTGCCGGGCTGAACATCCCGCGGCCTCCCTTTTACGCAAAGGAGCTCGAGTTCACCATCTCGTCCTCTCTGGGCCCTGGTCATGCGACCCGGTGTACGCCGAGCGCGGCGTGGACTATCCGATTGGCCACGCGCGATGGACTGCTCAGCGCAACATGTCCGCAGTCCTCGAGCTGATGGCCGGAGGAAAGCTGCCTGTCGAAGAGCTCACGACGCATACATTCCCGATCGAGTCCGCCGAGCGGGCCTATGACCTGATCATGGAAGGCCACGAGGAGCTCTGCGGTGTGCTTCTGTCCTACGCCGAAGGCACCGACGCCGCTGAACAACGCCGAACCGAGCTTCACAATCGCCGGAAGCCCCGAGGCAAGGTCGGAGTCGGCGTCATCGGCGTTGGAAACTTCGCGCGACTGGTGATGCTTCCTGGCGTGCGCTCACTCCCCGAAGTGGAGCTACGAGGCATCTGTTCCGCACGCGGCCTGTCGGCTGCTGTCACCGGGGGTGCGTCGGGGTTTGCTTACGCTTGCACCGACGCTGAAGAAGTGCTCGAAGACGAAGACACGGATGCCGTCTTCGTACTCACTCGCCACAATCTCCACGCTCAAACGGTAGAGAGAGCGCTCGACCTCGGAAAGCATGTTTTCGTCGAGAAGCCGCTGGCCATCACCGAAGAGGAGCTCGCAAGAATCGATCGACGAGTGAGTGCGCTCGGCTCGGAAGCCCCCATCGTCATGGTGGGATTCAATCGGCGATTTGCCCGCGCAACGCAGGCCCTCTACGAGGAGTTTCGTGGAATTCGTCCGTTGGCCATCCAGATGCGAATGCTGACTTCGGAGCTCCCATCTAACTCCTGGGTACACGATGAGGAGGTCGGCGGTGGACGCTTGGTAGGAGAAGCTTGTCACGCGATCGACGTGTGCACCGCGATTGCCGACAGCCCTGCGGTGAAGGTCTATGCAGAGTCGCTGGACGCCTCTTCTCCGAACTCACCCACAGCCGATCGCGTGTTCATCACGATGAGGCACGCCAACGGCTCGGTGTCCTCAGTCGCCTACCAGGCTGGAGGGGCCCGGTCCGGCCCCAAGGAGCGGATTGAGGTGTTCGGGGACGGGAAAACCGGCATCTGCGACGACTTCGGAGACGTCGAGGTCTGGGACGCGAGCGGCCACCGGAAGCTCCGCGGCAAGAAGGACAAGGGCCACGCGACGGAGACCGAGCGGTTCATTCGAGCGGTGCGACGCGACGGCGCCCCGCCAATCCCCTGGAAACACATCCACTCAGTGACGTGGGCTTCCTTGATGGCCGCCCGCAGCATTCGAGAAGGGGTGGCTTTCTACTCCATGGAGGAGTGACCGCCCAGGAGATGCTCCACGGCGTCCGCGACTCTGGAAGAAGCCAGGCCGTCCATGGGACCGCAGAACTCGACCGCTGTTCGCTGCCTGGCTTCGAAGTCGAGATCGGGGTTTGCGAGATAGGCTGAGATCGCAGACTCGAGTGCGCCAAAGCTGCCAGCCACTCGCACGCCACCTCCGTCGATTAGCTTCGACAGATGAATATACTCCGGCAACCGTTGTGCCGACATCCACCACGGATGCCGCGCGGCAGCGTCAAAAGGAGTGAGGATGACGGGGCGACCGCATCGAAGCGCATCGATGGAGAGCGTCGAGCCCGAGTTCAACGAGACGGCACAGCCTCGCAACAGCGTGCTGAGATGGGAAACATCGTCCCGCGCCATGTTCCACGCGAGTTGGCTCGGCCTGACGGCTGGGTAGTCGACACCGACTCTGGGTCGTTTCGCAAGAGCGTCGATGCGTGGCAACCATGACGCGTCGGCCATGCCTCCCTGCACGTTTTGAGGGTGCGGACGACCAGCAGCTGCATGTCGGCCCCGAAGCGTCCTTCGCACACCGCGTCCGCGAGCCATTCCACGATGTCAATTTCGTTCGGAGCGAACACGGGCGAGCTCATACCGAAGAACAAGTAGGGGAGCTCCGGGTCGAGGGTCAGAGCCTCGAGTGCCGCGCCGAGCGCCACCCTGTCGAGCGGCCGCGCATGGAGGTCGAAATGTGGCACGCCGCACTCGTGGACGTGGTCCGGCTGGACGCCGTAGTACTCTTCGAGCTCGGAACACATCACCGGGCCCCAAGCGATGTAGTCGTCGGCCAGGGAAGGAAACCGTCCCTTGCATGTGATGTTGTCCCAACTGAGCAGGTGGATTGCCGTCGAGAGCCCCATCTCGCGGGCAACCCCGAGAAACGCGGCCTCGATGAAAGCAACGGGATATGTCGCGATCACCAGGATCGGGGCCGATGGCGCCCAGCGTCTCCGCGATGGCTGTTCGGCTCAGGAGGCTGTGTTAGAGCGCGATCCGCCGCGCGTCCCAACCCTGGCCATCGGAGCGCCACTCGATTGGGCCAGTACAGCCCTCGCGCCATCCACGCCATAGTGCTCGACTCGCCGTGGATCTCTCGAAGGTACTTGGCGCGAAGCGCGGGATTACCGGCGACGTCCTCGAAGAGGTATCGCTGCAGCCTTTGAAAGACGACGTTCTCAATCCGTCCCGCCCGAATCGGCGGAGCGACGGCTTTGACTCCGAGCCTCGCGCACTCCTCTTCCATCGAGGGTTCGTTTGCATCGGGACTGACTACCACGACACGGATACCCCGATTCCGCATCTCGGGCACGAGCTGCGAGTGGAGGACCATCCGCGCCGAGAAGCCGTGGGGAATCAGGTAGCAGGCGACTCTACTCAAGTCCGGGACCCGTTTGGCCACCGTGTTGACGCATCAGGGCCTCGCAGAGGACGAAGTCAATCGGTTCGTCGATGTTCACCGATCGCTCGGCGGGCATCTCGTACGGACATTGGTCCATGCCACGAAGGGAACCCGCTTCGACGACCGATCGTCGGCAGAGGTAGATGGCGCCGTTTCGGAGATACGCCGGCTCCAAGTCCTGTCGGCGAGACGTCTCCTCCTCGGGAATGCAGAACGCTTCCAGTCGCCCATTGACGATCTTCTTCACGCGAGCCGGATGAGCGTCTTGAATCCGGACGATGCTGATCACCGACTCGGCTCCCGACTCGTCGAGAAGCTGAACCGCGTGATCGATGTCGGCCGCTGTTCGCAGGGGGCTGGTCGGCTGCAGGACCAACACGTAGTCGAAGCGCCCCTCGCGGGCCTCGACGACGTCGAGGACGTGCTGGACGACGGGAAGGGTCGGCGTGTCATCCCCTGCCAGGTCGGGCGGCCGTGTGATGGTCTCCACCCCGAGCTCCTTCGCGACGGACGCAATTTCCGCATCCTCGGTCGATACCACCAATACATCTACCGACTCTGCTCCTCGTGCTGCATCCACCGAGTAGGCGAGCAGGGGACGTCCCGCAAGCGGACGAATGTTCTTACGGGGAACGCCCTTCGAGCCCCCACGGGCCGGCACGATTGCGATTACCCTACGGCCCCTGGGAGGCATCAGAAGACCCGTTCGGGAACGAAGATGATGTCTCCGGGCTGGACGCGAGGGTCCTCCGACTCGCCGCGGGTGACGTCATCGGCGCGCACCTCGAAACGCCGAAGCGTGCCCTCCACCCGACGGCTCAGAGTCACCTTGTTCTTGCTTGCCAGGGGAGTAAAACCACCTGCCTGACTGATCGCCTGAACGACAGTCATGCCTGGGGCAAAGGAAAGGTTTCCTGGGCGCTGAACGGCGCCGAGAACCGCGACACGCTTGGAGTTGTACTCCTGCACGAACACGGAAACATGTGGATCCCGCAAGAACTCCCCATCACGGAGCAGCTGTGCGAGAAGGCTCGCGACATCGGAGGGCTCGAGCCCGTCGACCTGCACACGACCGATGAGGGGAAAGTCTATCGAACCGTTGTCATCGACTCGATAGCTCCCGGAGAGCTCCTCTTCGTCGTAAACGCTGACGTCGAAGACGTCACCGTTTCCCAGGGTCGTGTCGGCGATCGGCGCGGGCACCGAGGTGCGCGGGGCGTTGCCACCGCATCCCCAGACCAGCGAGGTCGCAAAGAGCCCTAATAGAACGCGCGAACGCCCGCCCACGCTTGAAACTTGTTGAACCCTGCGGGGTCGATGACGGTCGAGCCCATGACGGTCCTGTTGAACTGGAAATCGGTAAAATCTCCGAGGTATCCAAGCTGCCCGGTGATAGCCAGCCAGTCCTGGAGTCGCCACTCGGCATACAGGCTGGCGTCGACTCGAATGTCGGATCGAGAAGAAACCATGCCTGCTCCAAGCGGGTTGCCTGCGGCGTCGAGTGCCGCCCCGAAGTCATAGTAGCCAACACCACCTTCGATGCCGACGAGGATCATGCCCGAGATGAGTGCCTGAAAGCTGACGTATCCGCGATCCCGGCGGAAGAAATTGCCAATCGTCGAACGCTGGACATCACGGTCGTACCCAATGGCCAACTTGAGGGTTTCAGAAGGTGTGAATCGCAACTCAGCTTGTGCGACCAGGTCGTCGTAGTCATCGCCGAGTTGGTAGAAGCCTGCTGCGTGACCAATCATCACCAACGCCGAAATGTTGTTCGTCAGCGCTCCGTTCACCCCGATGCGGTTTCGCAGGCGCACCTGATCGGAACGAAGCACGGGAGCGGCCGCTGTGCTCGTATAGTTTGTGATTTCCGTTCTGGAGTCGTAGAGAAGCGCCGTCTGCGGCAAGAACTTCCAGGCTGCACCAGCATTGATGTTGTGCGTGAATGCGTTCGCGTACTGAAAAGTGGCACCCTCAAAATAGTCGAGACCGAAGGTGTAGCCAACGTGACCGCTCAGGACACCGCCCCTCGACTGGAAACCCAGCTCGATCCCAGCATCATTCCGAATGCGAGCGTAATTGTTGTTTGCCGCGCCAGACTCGGTAAATGGGCGCACGTTGCGCGCCAGGGTATCGAACACGCTGATGGAGAATGGACGCTCGGGGAGAATGTCCAGTCTGACGTCTCCCGCGATCCCGACGTCTGTCCGCGCAGACGTTGCAAAGTAATGATAGAGCGACCCATGCAGGCCCATCTGGAACTTCACGGTGGGCGGCTCCGGCTCCTCGTCCGAGTCCTCGGTGCGCTGCTCTCCGAGCGTGGAAAGATAAAGGTGTGGGGTGACGCGTAGAAGCGCGCTTCCTACGGGGTTTTCTGAATAGAAGACGTTGTTGTCGTAGCCGATCTCGGCTCCCACACCTGGATGGAGCTCGAGGTTGCCGACGCGAAATCCCGGGCCTTCGGCACGAGATCTGTCTTCGAGCCAGCCTTGCGCATCAGCGCGGCTCGGCAGTAGGAGCGCAACCAACACCGCGGCGCAGCTGAGCCAAGCGAATTTATTGGACAAGAACATTCTTTCCCGGGTGGTTCAACGGGGGCCGGGACTGCCACCCCCAAGGCGCAACAGCTCTTCTTGGCTCAAATAGAGGGACTAGCCGGCGGGGGGATGAAAGGAACCGTGATCTCCTCACCAACTTCTGTGACGCGGGTGGGATCTTCGTCGGGAGTCCCAGGATCAACGGTAGTCACGACACGAGTTGCGCCTGTTTCATAGAGATCCTGGCCGATACACTGGTTCGCTTCCTGCTCCAAGGTATTGAACTTCTGAGCAAGGACCGTCACCACCGTGTACTCGTGATTTCGGCGACTCGTATCTTCCCCTTGAACGGCCTCTTGTAGGTTCTCCACACGGTCATTCAAGGTTCGTAGATTCGCATTGGTCTGGGTGAGCTTGTCGTTCAGGCACGTGACTCGGATGATGTCTCGCTCTCGCCTCGCCTCGTCCAGCATCGTCTGAATGCGACGACTAATCTGCGTTCCCCGCTGCTGGGTCGCCTCCGCCTCAGCAAGCTGCTCGGGTCCGGTCAGGTTTGCGCGCTGCCGCACATCTACCTCACCCTCGTCGCTGGACGACGACGACATGCCCTCCTGAGCGAGCGCGAGCCCACCGGTCAAAAGTGCCGCACAGCCCACGAGGCCTATAAGCAGACGTTTCACACTCATCGACAAACGTCCCTCCCTACCGAGACCGCGAGTATAGCTTTGAGCATTGCCCTGTCAATGCTGCAGTGGCCGCTCAACTCTTGAGAATTTATAGGATACTTTCCTGCCCATACGTCCGTTGCCGACCCCGACTCCGATATTCACCTTGCAGGTCGAATTCGGACTTCGAAGAGCCGCTTGGCGTGGTGGTACAGCTCCATGTCCAGGTGCGTCAAACCGTCAACCTCTTCCTGCTGTCCAGGCGTGAGGTCGTCGAAGCACAGGGGGGCACCTGCTCTCCTATCGCTGGCACGGTTCTTGTGCGCTAGCGGAGTTGCTCTTGGCAGCCCCAGACAGCTCGCGACGTAGTCAATCGAGCGCTCTGGTTGTTCGACCAGGCCAAAACATGCGCATTCGTTGGCGAGCCGATCCTTGGCCCGCATTAGCAGCGCATTGGATCGTCGGTCGAGATCAACGGGGCCGTAGAGCAGATACTGAGCTGCCTCGACACCGGGGGCTTCAGTGTCTCTCCAGTTGCCCGACTTCACCCGCCTCATCTCGGCGACCAAATCCCCTATCCCAGATCCCAGCCCATGGAGACCGTCTGGACGTTCGTCATGCGAGCGCGGAGGGTCGAATCTCCAAGGAAGTCATCGAAGTCCTGAAGTGGCCTCCGATTTCGGTGGGCCAGATGAATGTGCCGGCCGTCGGTCCGCATCAAATGGTTGAAGATGGACATCAGGTGTCCCCGCGGCTCCCGGAGCGTCGTGACGATGGCGCAGGGCTGTGGCAGGAGCGTTGAGAAAGCGAACGGGAAGTGTCCCCGAAAAAGCGTGTACGACGTGAGGGATCTGTTCAGGAGCTTCTCGTGCGGGCCTTGAAACGGGCATCGCTGCGCGACCGGCACGTGGGAGTCGAAAAACTGAGTGTAGCTCGTCCCAGCCGTTTTCCCGATGTGGTGAAAATAGAGGCTGCGCCACCACACCGTCGACGCCGGCCGCCAGCTCCGCTTCATGGCGTGCACGACTTGGTGCTCGAACCTTCCCCGAATCTTCTCCCAGTTACGCTTCACGGTTCTTCTCTTCCCTTCCCGCGTGCACCGGCATCGGGCCCAAACTAGAGTCCGTCCGGTACGGGGTCAATCTGACCGTTCGACGCCGATGAGCCGAATAGTCCGCAACATATCCGCGGGATTCGCGAGCAACATTTGGGGCTCTGTCGTCTCCGTAGTGGCGGTCCCTCTCTACATCCACTACCTCGGGTTCGAAGCGTATGGGTTGGTGGGCCTGTACTCGATTGTTCAGGGAATGTTGAGGTTCCTGGACTTCGGCATGTCGACCACTCTCAACCGAGAGCTGTCGGTACTCTCGACGACCGAGGATCCGGGCCAGAAGATGCGAGACCTCGTTCGGAGTCTCGGTACGGTTTTCTGGGCCGTGGGGATTGCCCTCGGAATCGCATTGGTGGTCGCCGCGCCTTGGGGACGCTACTGGGTAGAGGCCGAGGAGCTCTCGGACTCCACGATCACTCACGCCGTGATGCTGGTCGGGGCCATCGTCACTCTTCAGTGGCCTCGGAGACTCTACAACGGTGGTCTGTTCGGCCTTCAGCGCCACGACCAATCGGCGACCATCAACATTGCCTGCGCCACGATTCGGGCCGGGGGGTCAGTGGCGATTCTCGCGTTCGTCTCCCCCACCATCGAGGCGTTCTTCCTCTGGCAAGCCTTCTCGTCGGCGCTCAACACGTATCTCATTGCCCGCGCATTGAGTCGGGCCATGCCTCCAGCATCCCGACGCCCTTCGTTCTCACGACCAGCGCTCAAGCGCGTCTGGCGCTTCGCCGCAGGCGTCAGTCTCACCAGCGTCCTCGCCACATTGCTTTCGCAACTGGACAAGGTCGTCGTCAGTAAGTTTGTTCCGCTGCGGGAGTTCGGCTTCTACACACTGGCCGTGGCTGGTGCAGCCATCCTCTACCGCGTTCGTACTCCGGTGTCGCAGGCGGTGTTCCCGCGACTCGCTGCTGCTGTTGCAGCGAAGGATTTCGACAACGCCCACCGACTCTTCCACCGTAGCTCGCAGTTGGTGAGTCTCCTGGTCCTGCCTCCGGCTCTCACCCTCATCGCTTTCGCGCCACAGGTTCTCTGGCTCTGGACCGGCGACGCGGACGCCGTGCAATCGTCGGCCCCTATCTTGCGCTTCCTCGCCGCCGCGGCGGCTCTGCAATGCCTGCAAGGCGTTCCCTACACGCTGCAACTCGCGCACGGTTGGACCGCCCTCGGTCAGGTGAGCACATTCATCGGTCTGCTCGTCGCGCTCCCTGCGGCACCGCTCGCCGTGAGCATCTTCGGCGCACCCGGGGCGGCCGCGGTTTGGGCGGGCGTGAATGCGATGCACGTACTGGTCACACTGCAGTTCATGTTCAACCGGCTCTGCCCGGGGGAGCGGTGGCACTGGTACCTACACGACACTGCCGGCCCAGCCGCGGCTTCGGCGGTGGTCGTCACGATCGGCTGGCTCGTCATTCCCGCACAGGGTTCGTGGCTATCTCAGGCGTTCGCAATCGGGACCGTCGGACTGGCGGCCCTCGGGGCGACGGGCTTCGCTGCACCCGAAGGGCGCAGGCTCCTCACCAAGAAGTTTCGCGGTCGCTTTGGGAAGCGGGGGGGCAAGCCAGTGATGCCGCCGCCGCTCCGCCTTCGTGAGCTCAGCGGACACGGCGGAGCCACGCGCTCGGCCAATGGGTCACGTTCTGTGACAGCTCGCTCTCGTTGAAGGGCCACGCGGGCTGCTCAATCTCGAATTCGGGATGCGCTGCGGCGAACTGTATTGCCGCGGCGCTCGGATGATTGTCCTTCCACTCCGGTTTCCCTCGTGGAACGTCGAAAACGTCTTGCATGACACCGTCGGTCGCGACGATGTACGATCCGACCGTCACCAGTGAGTGGTACGCCTCAAGCTCTGCCGCCACGTGCTCGAGGGTGTGGTTGGAGTCTAGGACCACAAGCACCCGGTCATCTTCGTTCACCCGTTCGCGAACCTTGTCGACGTTCTCCGGCGCGACCGAGTCCCCTTCGATGAGCGTAATGGCGTCGAAGAGCTCATGCGCCTCGATCGCCGCGCGATTGTGGGGGCGGATCTCGATATCGATCCCGATGACACGCCCGTTCGCCACACCCATCGCGTTGAGCAACGATGCGCTATAGACGAGGGACCCGCCGTGAGCGATCCCGGTCTCGACGATCACTGTCGGCTTGGTGCGATAGATCACCTCCTGCAAACGAATCATGTCTTCAGGAAGTTGGATGATCGGCCGGCCCAGCCAACTGAAGGTGTAAGGGTACTTCTCATTCCATCCTACCTTCACCCAAAGGCGCGAAAGGAGCTCGAATGCTTCCTTGGAGTAAAGGGGAAGCTCGCGTTCACCAGCCTTTTCGGCGACCGCAAGCCGGTTCTGTTCGGTGTCGATGGTGAGTTTCATTTCTCTATCTATCCTTGCAGAAGGTCATTGAGACCCGTGTGCGAGCGCAGTGCGGCGACAAGCTCGGCAAGACCTGATTCCAGTCCAACACGATGCTCGAAGCTCAACTTCGACAATCTGGACACATCGGCCACCGTGTCCGGTGCGTCGACTGCGTCCGGCGCAATTTCCACGCGTTCGGCTTCGATCCCGGCAACCGCTGCGATGGTGCGTACGAAATCGAGGATGGACACGCCGACACCCGTGCCGAGGTTGATTGGCCCTCGCGCTGCGCTGTCGACGACACACAGGATTGCGCGCGCGAGATCGTCGACCTGGATGAAGTCTTTGCGCGCGCTTGGAGTCCTGATGGCGACCGTCTCGCCTGCGAGCAGTCGAGACGCCATCGCAGAACTGAGTTTGCTCGGGGGCTCGCCGACACCGTACGGATAGAAAACGCGTGCCCACGAAAGAGGGATCCCCATCTCCAGATACCGCGGCACGACCCGCCGGTGGAGCTCGATCTTCGCCTCGGCGTACGGACTATCGGGCAACAAGGGCGAGTCTTCTCGGAGAGGCTTCGGCCCCCATTGGTACTCGGCACAGGTGCTCAGCACGGTCACCGTCGAAGGCGCGAGGGCCAGCAATTCGGTCAGGAAAGTCTCACTCCACTCCAGATGCTTCCGGTTCATGGGTGACGTCATGTAGACGCCGGGAGTCGCGATCCACGCCGCGTGGACGATCGCGTCCGGCCGGAAGTCGCGAATAATGCGCCAAGGAGGCGCCTCCATGCTGCCTGAGAACACCTCCGCCCCCGCAGGCACCCGTCCTTCATCCGAACGACACAAGACCGCAACTCGATCGCCTCGCGCGAGTGCACGTCGTACTACGTTGGATCCGATGAACCCCGTTCCTCCCGTGACCAGTAAGCGCACCGACTCTCCTAAACCGGCGCGGTCTCGAGCGTGGCTGCGAGCCGATCCAATACACCCTCTTCTTCCAGTCGTCGATTCTGCACGGCGACGGCAGCTTCGATGTCGAGAGCGCGGTGCGGGTCGAAACGCCGCCCACCCAAAGGATTGACGGATCCCCGACTGCGGACGTATCCGTTCAGGGCGCCGCTCACACGGTCGGCCCAAAAGATCCGGGCTCCCTGACCAAACTCGCGCAGCCGGCCGGCCCGCTCGTTCTGATCCAAGCCTTGAAGGGAGTCCGCGAACAAACGTAGCATCTGGAGCGCGTAGTCGGGCCGCTCCGCGCAGGTCGCGGCAAACCACTTCGGGTACGAAAATTCCTCGAGAAGTCGTTCCTCCCCGGCGGCGAGCAACGCCCGCGCAACCGAGTCCAGCTTATGTTGCAGTGGGCTCGTAATCGGAGTTCGCGGAACCTGCTCGACAAAAGAATGTGAGGAAAACTCCTCGAGAAGCGCTTCTTTGGACTCGCGAGTCATATTTCGCCCGCTGTTCGACTGGGCGCACTTGCCGTCGATGGTGAATGGATAATCGAAGAACGCGAGGCGCCGGATCTTTGGGGATAGTGACCAGGCGACGAACCAATCGGGGTTCGCGCTGGCGAAGCAGGTTCCGTTGCGTCGACCTATCTCCATGAAGACGTCTCGACGAACCACGCCGTGGTAAACCCTCGGCAGCAAGCGATAGTAACGTGAGGAGAGGTCACCGCCGCGCATAGCGTGCAAGGTGTCCGTTCGCGAGTCCCTGAAGGTCAACTCCGCCGTGTGGCCCTGCTGGATCCAGACACGCCCCTGGTGAGTTGCACTGGGAACGTTGGGCCAAAAGTACTTTGAGAAGTGAAACGCGGCCGCTGGCAACTCGTGTCGATCGAGCCAGCGAACGAGATCCATAAAGGCCAGATCGACCCCATCGTCATCGCCGATGAAGGTTACGTACTTGCCGCGCAACCGAGGAACGGCTCGATTCCAGTTATGAGTCATCCCGTCGCTGGGGCCATCGAAGAAGTAGCGGACTCGGACATCCTCGACTCCCGACAAGTGCTGCCCGACGACATCGACGTCGCTCGCGTCCTGAACCACGATCTCCAGGCGCTCTTCGTCCATCCGCAAAGCGGACCGAACGGCGGACACGGCTGCTTCCGCGCGATTGCGCGTGGGCACAACGAGCGAAAGCAGGGGACAGTCTTCGGATTTGGTTGAGGTCACCATCGATCTCGCACTCAGTCGATAGCCTCGCGAAAACCGGAATGCGCCGCATCACGTTCGGAGATGACACTCACGTCAGCCGGCCACTCGATTCCGATTTCGGGATCGTCGTAGCGCGCTCCACGTGACAACCCTGGTTGGTAGTACTCCGACATTTGATAAAAGACCTCGCTCGCATCAACCAGGGTCTGAAATCCGTGAGCAAAGCCTCGTGGGACGTAGAGAGCGTTTCTCTTGTCGGCACTGAGTTCGACCCCGAACCACTGCAAGAAGGAGTCGGAGCTCCGGCGAATATCGACGATAACGTCGAATATCCGCCCTGACGTGCAGCGCACCAACTTGATCTCGCCATGAGGAGCGGCCTGCCAGTGCATGCCGCGAAGGGTGCCGCCACGCGCGTTGAAGGAGACGTTGCATTGCACACAACGCGGGTCGAGCCCGGCGGAGCGCATCTCATTCGCACAGAAGGTGCGCGCAAAGAGTCCCCGTTCATCTTCTTGGGGCTCGACCTCCACCACGTAGGCCCCAGCGAGAGTCGTTTCGACGAACCGCATGGTCACACCACTCGGGGCGACGGCACCGGAATGATGAATCGTCCTCCACCTGCGCGGTACTCGGCTTGCTGCTTCATGACCTCTTCAGCGAAGTTCCACACCAGCAGGAGCACATAGTCTGGACGCTCCTGGAGCAACGCGTCCGGCGATCGGATTGGGAGCCTCACGCCGGGCATAAAGTGTCCTTGCTTCACCGTGGAGCGATCCGCAACGAACGTCAGCGTCCCGGCCGGAAGCCGACAGTAGTTGAGCAGGGTGCTGCCCTTCGCCGCCGCTCCGTAGGCCGCAATGCGCTTCCCCTGGTTCCTGAGTCGGAGAAGGAGTGCAGACAGTTCCCTCCTGAGCGTCTCCACCTTCTTGGCGAAGTCCAGATATGCGTCAACGCTGTCCACGCCCCACGACTCCTCCTCGGCGCGAAGCGCCTCCAGCGCCTCGGAAGGTACAGTCTCAGCCGTCTCGTGGGCCACGTAGTAGCGAATCGACCCACCATGAATCGCCAAGCGCTCCACGTGCGTGACCACCATATCTTGTTGGGCGAAGAGCGTCTCGACCGCCCGCAGTGAGAAGTAGCAGAGATGCTCGTGGTAGATGGTGTCGAATTCGCAATGGTCGAGCATCGGCTTCACGTATGGAGCTTCGATGATGACCACACCACCATCAGCGAGAAGGATCTTGAAACCCGCAGCGACTCCGCGAAGGTCCGCGACGTGTGCGAGGACGTTATTGGCGTGGATTACGTCGGGGGCAAACCCTTCGGCCACCAAATCCAACGCCGCGTCCTTTCCGAAGAATATTGATCGAGTGCGGATCCCCTTCTCTTCCGCCACCGCGGCGATATTCCTGGCGGGCTCGATGCCGAGCACCTGAACCCCGCGGTTAACGTAGTGCTGTAGGAGATACCCATCGTTACTTGCGACTTCCGCAGCAAGCGACGACGGCCCGAGTCGCCGCTCGCGCACCAATCGGTCGACCAGCTCTTCGGCGTGTCGAACCATGGTGTCCGAGAAGGACGACAAGTAGAGATAGTGCCCAAAGAGCAGTTCTGGGTCGACGGTCTCGGTGATCTGTACGAGCGAGCACTGAGGACAGAAGACCAGTTCCAGCGGGAAGGTGGGCTCCGGCTCCTCCAGCGTTTCGGGCGTCAAGAGGCGGTTCGCGAGGGGAGTCTCACCCAAAGAGAGCAGCGGCACGAGGTCGCTTCCCTCACAGATGCGACAATGGTCTTCTCGATTCGACCAAGTGCCCATTACGCACCCAGGACGTTGCGGTACCAGGACACGGTCCGCTGGAGGCCTTTGTCCAAGTCGAAGCGTGGGGACCAGCCCAGCAGCTTTCGCGCCTTACCGGAGTCGAGATACTGGACACGGATCTCGTTCGATGCCTCGTTGAGGATCTCAGGCTCTAGCTCCGATCCCATCACCTCTCGAATGCGTCCAACGATCTCGAGTACGTCGACGCGAATCTCGTTGGAGAAGTTGAACGCTTCGCCATGCAGTGAAGGATCCTGGGACATCTTCTCGGCGAGCCACATGTACGCGTGTGCGCCGTCCTCGACGTAGAAGTAGTCGCGCACGAACTTTCCGTCGGACCGGATGATCGGGCGCTCTCCCCGGATGATCGAACGGATTGTTCCCGGAATGATGCGGTTCCAGTTCAGGTCCCCACCGCCGTAAAAGTTGCCGCAGCGGGTAATGCAAACCGGCAACTCGTACGTGTGCGCGTAGCTCAGGGAAATTAGATCTGCGCAGCTCTTGCTGACATCGTATGGGTGGCGGCCCTGCAGAGGGCAGGACTCGTCATAGGGCAGCTTTTCCTGATCCCCATAGGCCTTGTCCGACGAAGCGACGACGATCTGGCTCACTTTCGGGCTCCGTCGACACGCCTCGAGGAGAGACCACGTTCCCGCGATGTTGGTTTCGAAAGTCGAGACCGGGTTGCGGTTTGCGATTCCGACTATCGTCTGCGCTGCGAGGTGGATGACGACGCTGATCTCGTTCTCCCCGAGCACGCGCTCGAGAAGGGCCTGGTCTCGCACGTCGCCCCGAACGACGTTGACCCGCTCGATCATTCCAGAGCGCACCAGCTCGCTCTTGGGAACCCAGTCTCGGACGAGCGCCGTCACGTCCGCCCCAGCTTCCACCAAAGCGGCAGTGAGCCAATTGCCGACGAGTCCGGTCGCTCCAGTGACGAGGACCGGTCTGTCCAGCCAAAATGCAGTGGTCATCGGACCCAAAACTGCCATGGCGCGTCATTGTTGGCCCAGTAGCGTTCCAACAACTGCTTGTCCCGGAGAGTGTCCATGCACTGCCAGAAGCCCTCGTGCCGGTAAGCAGACAGCTGCCGTTCGCCCGCCAGCCGCTCGAGTGCATGCGCTTCGAGGCTCGTGTCGTCACCATCCAAGTAATCGAAGACGGCCGGCTCGAGCACCATGAACCCACCGTTGATCCATCCTTCGCCGACCTGTGGCTTCTCGGTGAAGTTCCTCACGAGGTCGCCGTCGAAGAGAATCCCTCCGAACCGCGCCGGAGGGCGCACAGCGCTCACCGTCGCGATGGTATTGGTTCTCTCGTGAAATTCGGTGAGCGCCTTGACGTCGATATCAGCAACCCCGTCACCGTAGGTGACGATGAACGGACCTTCCTTCAAGTACGGTTCGAGACGCCTGACCCGGCCACCAGTGTTAGTCGCGTACCCTGTCTCGATGAGGTGCACCTGCCAATCTTCGTCCGGCGCATGCCGGCGAACGACCTCCCCACTCCCCAGGTCCACGGTCATCGAGCCCTGGAGATTCGTGTAGTCGACGAAGTAGCGCTTGATGTAGTCACCCTTGTAGCCGAGGGCGATGTAGAAGTCCTTGAAGCCGAAGTGGCTGAAGGCCTTCATGATGTGCCAGAGGATTGGGCGCCCACCGATCTCGACCATCGGTTTCGGGCGGATGTCGGTCTCTTCGGCGAGCCGAGTGCCAAGCCCTCCGGCTAGGATGACGACCTTGGTACGCGCTGGATCCATCACGGGATTCCTCGGGAAATCATGACCTTATCGATGAGGGGACGGGCACTCTGACAAGGGGTCGACTTGAGAATCAACCCGATGACGCGTGCGCATCAGCCCCAGTGGTTGCCCAGAGGTGCGCCGTGGTTCAGGAGCGGCCCGACTGTAGCTAGTTCTGCGGCGCGAAGATGAACGGGTAGCTGAACTGCACGCTGCCGCCCTCGGGGCCCTCTCGCCACCTGAGGCGGTTGATGACGCCGACGACGCAGCTGGCCAAGCCCGCGTCTCCAGTGGTGTTTTCCGTGGCGCGGGCGCCGCTGACGTTGCCTCGCTCCTGGATGGTGAACTGGACGGAGACGCGGCCGTTGAGGGTCGGGTTGTTCCTGAGGGCGTTTTCGTAGCAGCGGCGGAATGCGCTTTGACGGCTGCGGATCATCCGGACGACCTGGGCCTGGTCGAAGACGCCGCAGCCGCCGATCTCGTCACCGGAGCCGAAATTGACGTTGCCGCGGATGCGCCGCTCGACGATCTGCGTGCCCTCCGACTGAGCCATGTTGCCGCCCCGGGACGCGGCGAGCTGACCGAGGCCGCCCCCCTCGCCAGAGCCGCCACCGCCGCTGCGGGTGCGGAGCTGGCCGCCCTGGGTCGTGGCGACGCCCACACCTTCGGCCTGCGCGAGGACGTCGGCGGCGTTGGTGGTGACCTGGCCGCCAGCGAGGACGTCGGTGAGCGCCCCACCCTCACCCAGCGCGCCGAGCAGGAGCGCCTCGGCCTGCGCCCGCGCCTCCTGACTGATGCGCGCCTGGGCCTCGGCCTGCGCCTGGGCGTTGTTGTTCGATTCCTGCTGGTTGTTCGTCGGCGTGGTGTTGGTCTCGGCGACCTCTTCGGCTTCCTCTTCGGTCACCTCTTCCTCGGTCACCTCGGCGTTCGTCTCTTCGGGCGGCGGCTCGGGCTCGTCGAGGATCAGGTTCGAGAACTCGTCCGGGATCGCCGAGATCCCCTGTTGGATGGGCCAGTCGGCGCTCTCCAGATAGACGATGAAGCCGAAGAAGATCATGTAGCTGAACACGACGAAGGCCGTGAACATCCAGTCGATCCCCTTGACGAAGCCACCTCGCGCCGCGGCGGGAAGCTGCGGTCGCGGCTGCACCGGCGGCGGCACGACGAACTGGAAGAGCAGCGTCGTGTTGCCGATCGTGACCTTGCCACGCGAGTTGTCGTTGAGCTTGACCTGGAAGTGCGTGCCCGCGTTGCGCGCGCCGCCGCTGCTGCGGAGGGTGTCGAGATCCTGCACGCCGCCGGGGAGCGCGACGCGCCCCTTCATGTCGGCGGTGAAGTTCAGGATGTAGTCGTTGCCGACGAGCTGAAAGAGCTCGAAGCGCGACGGCAGGCTGGTCGCCTGGACGATGAAGTGGTTCTTCTCGGAGGGGCCGACGGAGACCGTCTCGCGCTTACGAATGATGCGCTCTTCGACGATCTTGCCGCTCTGAATCAGGCCGATCCGCAGGACCTTCGGGCCGGTGGGGGCCACCTGGACCGCCCGCATGGCCATGGTCATCGCGCCGGGTTTGCCGCCTCCGGCTCGCTGCTGTTGTTGGGGAGGATTCGCCATCTATCCTGTGATCTCCAAGGTCAGCCCGGTCCTCCGAGGGGTTCAGACAGCGGGCCCGCCCGAAAGTTCCCGAACCCTATCATGAAGCCCGATCACGCGGGAATCTCGGAAGAAGCAAAACCGTGTCTTTCCAGGAGATCGAGGGCTCGGCTGACGTCCCGAACGAGCCCCATGGCTGCCTTCTTCAGAATCGACAGCGAGACCAGGGAAAAGACGCTGATGGCCACCCCGATCGCCATCGCCAGGATCGCCCGCTCCATCGCGATCCTCTCGACCAGCCCAGCTTGGAGCGCCAAGAGCCCGTGATCCCCCGACATTAGCCAGATGAGCTCCACCAGGGCTCCCAAGAAGCCGAGGGCCGTGCCCAGGCTCGCGAAGACCCGCAGCGCATAGAGCCGCTTGGTCGCCTCGTATCGGAGGTCGCTCGCCCGCTCGAGGGCCTCCATGCCCTCCCCTGCCAGGCAGAGGCTCACCACCTCCGGAACCCAGGCCGGCGCCCCGGCCTTCGCCAGCGCCCGCGCGTCGTCGACGTCCCCGTCTTCCACGGCACGGTCGATCGCCTTCAGGAAGGGCTTCGTGTCCACCGGCGCCCGAAAGAGGAGCGCCCGGCACCGCTCCGCCACCACCCCGATCGCGGCCACGGCGAGCAGCAACTGCAGTATGTGAATCGGCTGAATCACCGTTTCGGGTGATGGCGTTCAGGTACGTCAGTCGGCGAGCGCCCCCCGAGGGGGCTCGAGGGGGGCGAGCAGCCCCCCACTGACAGGCGCCGACCGAGGAATACCGGAGGTATTTCGCAGGGAGGCGCCGAGGAGGTAAGCCGCCGAGTGGCGTGCCTGGGCGCCATCACATCAGAAGGGGTCGTGCTGGACCGACCGAATCACCTCACGCACGAAGCTGGTGCGAAGGTCCATGACCTCGTAGCCGAGATTCGAGCGGTTGAGGATGTAGAAGGCGTTGGGCTTCTGCACGCGGCCCTCGATGCGGATCTCGTCGAGCTGGATCACCCGGGGGCGCCGCTGGTTCTGCTGCGCGCTCGCGATCGAGATCGCACCGAGGAGGAGAGCGAAGAGAAGCACCGCCCCGACGAAGCGCGTCTTCATCACAGCTCCTCCCGCTGGACGCTTCGCACGATCTCGCGCACGAAGCTCGTCCGAAGCTCGCGCACCTCGTAGCGGTCGCCGCTGCGGGTGAGGATGTAGCTGGCCATCGGTCGCTGGAGGTCGCCGTGGATCACCGTCATCGGCAGCTCGGTGATGTGCCGGGGCGCGGCCGGCGCTTCGGCCGAGGCAACAGAGCTGGCGCCGAGGCAGAGCCCCACCGCGACAAGAACCATCGTGAAGAAACTTCGCATCACTGACCTCCGTCGCCGCCCTCGGCGCCCGTACGCGCGGCATCGCGCTGTGCGCGCGCAGCTTCGCGCTCGATGCGCCGCTGCTCACGCTCCACCTGTCGATTCAGGTCCTCGAGGTAGGCCTCGGACGGATCGTCGCGTGGCAGCCTCGGGCCCATCATGCTCCGGTACGTGTTGAACTCCTCGACCGCCTTCTGGAGCGACTCGAGGTTGCTCTGTCCCGGGAAATCCTCACCGGCGCTCATGTACATCAGCGCGAGGTCGAAGTGCGCTTCGGGCAGATTCGACTGCATCGACAGGGCGCGGTCGAAGCTCGCCTTCGCCTGCTGCCAGTTCTTGTTCGCCCGATAGGCGTCGCCCAGGTTGAGGTGGACGGCGACGAGGGTCGGCGCGAGAGCCGCGGCCGCCTGGAACTGCTGCAGCGCCTCGGTGTAGTTCGCGCCGTTCATGAGCTGAATGCCCAGCGCCATCCGCGCCTCGGCGAAGTCGGGTCGAAGCGTGACCGCCCGCCTCAGCTCGTTCAGCGCATCACGCTGACGCCCCTCTTCCTCGAGGAGCATCCGGCCCTTGAGGTAGTGGAGCTCTGCGTTGTCGTCGTCGACCTCGAGCGCCTGCGCGATGATCGCCTCGGCGAGCTCGGTGCGGTTCTGCTTGAGGCTCGCTTTGACGATGGCGACCATCGCCGGCACGAAGCGCTCGTCGCGCCGAAGCGCGCCGCGGGCCGCGGTCAGCGCATCGTCCGGGCGATTCGCGTGAACGAGCACCTCGGCGTAGAGGGCCTGAAGGTAGAGGTTCCGCACCCACTGTCGCGCGAGAGGCTCGATGAAAGCGAGCGCCTCGGGGACGTTGTTGTTGCGGATGTGGATGGTGACGATGCCCTGCGCCGCGCGCTCGTAGTCGGGCAGGATGCGCAGGGCGCGCCGGTAGTAGTCGAGGGCCTGGCGCTCGTTGCCGGCGCGGTCCGCCATCACCCCGAGGTTGTAGGCTGCCTTGTAGGCGTTGCCGTCCGCGGAGAGCGCCTGCTCGAAAGCCCGGACCGCGGCGGCGTCGTTGCCGCTCTGTGCCGCGGAGACCCCCTGGGCATAGGCGTTGCGCGCGCCGCTGTTCATCGGCCGGCGGGGAGGCAGAGGGCGACCCTGCTCGGTGACCGGCGAGCCCCAGGGGCTTTCGCCGCCAGCGCTGCTGGCGTCGTCGCCGCCGCCCTGGGTGCCGTTCTGAGTCCCGCCGCTAGCGGTGTCGCCGCCAGCGCCGCCACCCTCGTCACCGTCCCAGCCCTCGTCGCCGGGACCCTGGCTGCCGTCCGGAGCCTCGAGCCCGCCGCCGGTGCTCTCTCCACCCGAAGTGGAGGAGCCGCCCTCGGCGGTCGTCCCGTCTTCCTCGTCTTCGCAGGCCTTGCAGCCGATGGGCAGTACGGACAGCGCGAGGAGCAGAAAGAGCGTCTGGCTCCAATGCCGTCCAGTTGCGCCAGCCGCCGAGCGCCCCCGCAAGCCCCGACTGAGGCGCACTGAAGGTGCGTCGCAGGGAGGGGCTGAGGAGGAAAGCCGGCGGATGGTGTGACTGGGCGGCATTGGCATTAGCGGCTCTGGGGGCTGGAGAGCGACGGCGGCGAGGTGTCGGCGTCCATGTCCAGGTTACGGCCGCGCGGGGCGCGGGCGAACTCACCATTGCTGTACGCCTGGAAGCTCGGGTCGTTTCGCTGCGCCTCGGCGATGCACTCCGCGATGCGCTCGTCGCCGTAGGCCTGGAGCCGGTCGATCGCCTAGCTGGGTGTACTCGTTGTCGATGTTGCCGGCGCCGCGCCGCACGCGCCGCGAGCGCGTAGCGCACGACCGCGAAGCACTCGATGGGACGCACCTGCTCGTCGAGCACCTGCTGCACCGTGCCTTCGATCTCGAGACGGATGTCGTCCCGGGCGTCCGGCGCCAGGCGGCGCATCTGGCGCGCGAGGTCGGTCGGCATGATGAACGGCGTGTTCAGGACGGCGCGCGCGAGGATCTCGTAGGCGCGGCCCTGCCGCATGAAGGCGGCGATGGTCCAGGTCGGGCGGCGGTAGGCCGAGCACCGGCTCGTAGCCGTCCTTGATGCCCTGCGCCCGGCGCGCGCCCTCCTCGATCTGCTGTTTGAGGTGTTGACGTAGGCCTGCATCGTCGCGGCGGTGCCCCGGCCGGATGGCGAAGTCCTCGAAGTCGGCGATGGCGCCGTCCGACCAGGATGAACTTCGCGTGCGCCGCGTACTCGGCGGCCATGCGAGCCGGGCTCCTGGCCGTGCGGCTGAACGCGTCGACCACGTCCTGCAGGGCGCTCGTCGTAGCCGCGCCCGCGGCTGTTCTCGCGTCGCCTGGGCGATGCGCCAGTAGGCCTGCACCACGAGCTCGCCCGCCGCCGGGTCGTCGCTCGTAGCGGTTGATGAAGTCGCGCATCTCGCGGATGGCCCCGCTCCAGTTGCGCTGCTTGAACGCCATCTCGGCGACGCGGTAGCGGGCGTTCCGCTTCGCCTCGCCGGGTCGGTCAGGCGTCTCCGCGGCGCGCGCGTAGTACTCCGCCGCGCGCCGGTAGTCGCTGCTGGTACTCGAGGATGCTGCGCGGCGTTGATCAGCGCGTCCGTCGCGCTTCTCGACGATGTCCTGCTCGGTCGAACGCGCGAAGCGGGGCGAGTCGGCGATGTGCCGGTAGTTCTCGACCGCGCGCTCGTAGTCGAAGAAGCGGTTCGCGTTGTACGCGAGGCGGAAGTACGCGTTGGCGAGGATGCCGTCGAGCTCGCTTCTGGCGCTCCGGCGTCGTCGCTGGTCTGCGGGCCGACCTCGTCGATGATGCGCTGGTAGAGGCGGCCGGCCGACTCGAAGCGGCTGGTCCGCTCGAGCGCGAGTCGCCGCCTCTCGAGCGCGCAGCGGCGCCTGCGGGTGGTTCGGCTCGTCGTTGACCGCGTTGCACCAGCATGGTCGCCGCCTGCTCGTAGAGCTGGCGCTGCTCGTCGCCCGACGCCGCCTCGGCCTGCCGGAAGATGTCGAGCGCGCGCTGGTAGCGCAGGCGTTGGTAGGTCGCCCATGGCGCGGCAGCGCGGGTGCTCCGCGTTCTCCTCCTGTCGCGAGCAGTCGACTCGCGCTGCCGCGCTCGACCGTCCGGCGTGAAGGTGCACTGGCGCTCGCTGGCACGTCGCGGCGCGAGGCGCTCGACCTCCTCGTCCTGCTGGAGCTGCACCGCCATGTTGCGCAGGCTCAGCCACGCGACGCTGGCCGGTCTCGTCGGCGTCGGGGCCGTTGCAGCGCTCGTCGTAGATGCGCTCGAAGCGCTCCCGCGCCTGCGGCCAGTAGCCGTACATAGTAGAGGAGCAGCGCGTTGTTGTAGTCGTAGGCCGCGCGGACGTTCTCGCTGTCCTGCGCTCGGGCGACGCGCGCCAGGTAGACCTCGCGGGCCTGCGCGATGCGCTGACAGGAGCTCGGGCATGGCCACCGGCATGACGCGCGGGCGGCGTCGCCCTGGGCCTCGGGCGGCTCGGTCGCGGATGTGAGATCTGCCGCGCTCTCGCTGGCGGCGTCGACGCAGGCGCTTGAGCGACTCCACCACGCGGCGCGCCGACTCGGACAGGTGCGTGTCGTCGAGGTTCGAGTCGCGGACCGCGCGCATACTCGCTGGCCGCCTCCTCGTAGTCCTCCGACCAGTAGAGCGCGTCGGCGAGGTTGTAGCTGGAGCTCGTAAGCCTGGGGGCTGTTCGGGTAGCTGGTCGAGGTAGCGGCGATAGGCGCGCGCCGCGAGCTGGTATGCGGTGCTCGACTGCTGGCAGAGCTCGGGGGCCTGCTGCTCGACGCACTGGCGCCTGAGCCGCTGCGCTTCCTGGTGGTAGTGCACCGCCGTGTTGATGAGCGCGTTCTCCGCGAGCTGCTCGGCGTTGCGCTGCTCCGAGGGGTGGTCCACGTTCTGGTTCCACCAGCAGTCGGGATCGTCGCGGCAGGCGCTGGGACCGAAGTCGCCGAGGGCGGCCCGGTAGGTGATGGCCTCTTCCATCTCCTGGTTCCGCGTGTAGGCGCGGGCGATCATGTTGCGTGATCTCCGGGGCGCCGCGGGTGGTTCGGCCAGCGTTCGAGCGCGAGCTTCCAGACGGCGATCGCGTCGGGGTACTTGTCCTCCTCGAAGTACACGTTGCCGAGCTCGAAGTAGACCTCGGCGGTCCAGTCGCGATCCTGCGGCAGGAGCGTCGGGTCCTGGACGCGCTGGATGCCGGAGGGCTCCCCCTCGTCGGTATCGGGGATCTGGTTCTCGTTCCAGTCGTCGTACGCGAAGGAGATGCCCAGGTACTGGATCGCCTCCGGACGCAGCTCCGAGCCCGCCCGGCCCGTGCGGCGCTGCTCGTCGTCGGACCACTGCACGAGCTGCGAGAAGTGCTCGATGGCCTCGGGGTAACGGCTCGCGCGGTAGTACGCCCAGGCCACCTTGTAGAGCGCGAGGTTGTAGTTGCGGTCCTCGGGGTCGGCGAGGACCTTGTCGTAGGCGCTGATCGCACATTCGAGCGAGTGCGGCTGCCGTAGTCGAGTCGAAGTGGTACTCGCCGATGCGGAACCAGGTCTCGCTGATGAACGCGGCGTCGGGCTGCACGGGCTGGCAGCCGTCGTAAGGGTCGACGTAGGGACCCGCGGGCTCCTCGGGCGTCGTCGGACCGTCGAGGGTGAGCGCCGGGGATTCCTCCTCTTCCTCGCCCTCCTCGCCCTCGGTCGCTTCCTGCTCGGCCTGCTCCAGCTGCTCCTCGGCGTATTGGGTCGGGTCGTAGGTGTACTTGTTGGCGCAGACCAGGTTCAGCCAGGCGACGCGCGCCTCGTCGACGCTGCCCATCTCGTTGAGGCAGTAGCCGATGAGGTAGTAGACGCCGTCGATCCGCCGGTAGTCCGGGAAGCTGCTGACCAGGCGCGGTAGAGCTCGATGGTGGGCGTGAAGTCGGGGGTGTCTCCGCCCTCGGGAGGCGTCTCACCGCGGTCCCGCGCCGCCTGCGCATCCTCGTAGGCGGTCTGGAACTCGATGGCGCTGCGCTCGAAGTAGAGCTCGCCCAGCCGGAACATCGCGTCGGGCGTGTAGGTGGGGTCGTCCGGGTAGCGCCGGATGAAGCGCTCGAAGAGGCGGATGGCGCGCTCGCGCGCCTCGTTCTGCAGCCGCTCCTCTTCGCGGATCTGCCGCGCGTAGCCCTGATTGCGCGCGCGGCGCTGGCGCAGATACTCCCGTCGAACGATGGAGAGCACCGTGTCTCGATAGGACGAGCCAATCGTCGCAAAGCGCTCGACCTCTGCCTCATCTCCCGAAGTGCCGCAACTTGCTCGGGAGTCGGCGGCGGCCGGGTGTCCTCGATGCGGTGATCCGTGGTGTCGAGGAAGGCGGGAGGCGGGGGCGTGGCCGCCGTGCCGGCCCAGGGCGTGGCCTGGGTGCCCTGCTGGACGGTGCCCTGCTGCGCGGTGCCCTGCTGGGCGGTGCCCTGTTGCGTGGTGCCCTGCTGAACGGTGCCTTGTTGAGGCTGCCCTTCTTGCGGCTGCCCCTCTTCTGGCTGCCCTTCTTGCGGCGGCTGCGCGAGTGCGACGGGCCCGCCCAGACAAGAGGGCGAGGATCGACGGCCAGGGCTCTCATTGCGCGTCACCGGTGGCGTCCGTTGGACAGGTCCATGATCTCTCGGAACTCGTCGTCGAGGGCCTGTAGCTGTTGGGAGCGCTCGCGCGTGAGCATGTCGACGCGCATGCGGTGCTCCTCGCGCCGCGCCCAGGCCACGTCGATACGGCCCACGTCCGCGCGCAGCACCAGGTCGTAGAAGCGGTGCCGCACCTGGTCGAAGTTCGTGTAGGTCACGCCGCCCACGACCTCTTCGGCTTCGAGCTGAAGGGACGCGAGCTGCTCACGGTAGCGATGTGAGGTTGTCGCTTTCCTCACTCGATCACCCGACGCATATCGGCGGTTCTTTCTTCCACCACCTGGTCGATCAGCGCGTCGTGGCGGTCGAGGATCCCCTCGATCTCGGCGATCCGGCCGAAGAGGGTGTCGATCTCGCGGGCGCTCGAGCCGCGGCCCCCGAGCATCGAGCGCTCCTGCTCCACCAGCTGGGTGTACTCGGCGCGAAGCCGGTCATCGCGCTGGTAGCGGGAGTCGCCCACGCCCACCTGAATGCGGGCCGATCTCGATCAGCCGCTCGAGCTGGTGGATCTGCTCCCGGTAGCCCGTCACCGCCTCGCGATGGGTCTCGAGCTCGCTGCGTACCGCGTCGGCCTGGCTGGGGTCGGACTGCTGCTCCGCGGTGTCGTCGAGGAAGCGGTCGGTCGCGACGATGCGCGCCTCGATGCCCATCAGCTCGACCTGGAGGTTCTTGAGCTCGCGCGACAGCGCGCGGTAGCGGCCGAGGAGCTCGATCGTTCCGGATCTGGAAGTCGTCCTCTTCCGTCGGCATCCCGCCGAGCATCCGCTCGATGCGACGGCGCTGGCTGCGGATCGAGCCGAGCTCGCCGCTGTCGCCCACCGAGTCGCCTTCGATGGCGATCAGATCTCGGCGCGCCCGCGCCAAGCGGTTGCGCAGGCCGACCGTGGTCTCCCGATGGCGTCGCAGGTCGGCGAAGATGTTGACCGCGTTCGGCGCGTTGATGGCGGCGTTGAGGCGGAGCACGAGGTCCGAGGTCTCGTCGACCAGCTGCCGCGCCTGGGCGAGATCGCTGAGCACGCCGAGTGCCCGGTCCATGTCGCCCTCGAGGCTCGCCCAACGGCGCGCCAGCGGCGGCAGGAACTCGTTGGCGTTGAAGCTCTCCATGTTGTCGCGCACGAGCGCGTGGAAGTACGTCGCGGGGGTCGTCGTGCTCGGCGACCATCTCTTCGAGCTCGCGTCGCACGGGCCCGAACTGGTTGCGCACCTGGCGGAAGACCTGCTCGGCGTCGTCGAAGCGACCGTTGCGCAGGAGCAGGTTGCCGCGCAGCATCGTTGCCGTCGGGAATGAAGCGGCTGTCGGGCTGCGGCGATGGTGAGCACCTCGAGGGCGCGCTCGGCGCGGGTCGAGTCGCCCATGCGGATGTACACCCATGCGATCTCGTAGAGCGCCACGTCGAAGTTCGGGGCTGGTGCGCGGCACCGCCTGGTAGGCCTCGATCGCCTGATCGATCTGATCGGTCTCGTAGTAGAGGCGCCCGAGGGCGAGCTGCGTCAGCTCGATGACCTGGCGCTGCTCCTGCGTGGTGGCGCGGGACGCGCAGCACCCGGCGGAAGGCTTCGATCGCCTGCGGGTACTGCCCGCGGAGGGTGTAGATGACGCCGATGAAGTAGCGCGCCTGCGGATAGTAGGGGCTGCCCTCGGCGACGCGCCTCGAAGGCCGACGCGCGCCTGGTCGAGCACGGCCTGATCGATCTGCGGGGCGGGCTCGTCGTCGCTGACGCTCGCGCAGGACGTCCTCGGTCGGGCACCGCGCGGTTGTAGAGATACTTCGCGCGGAAGTAGGCGGTGGCCGCCTCGATCTCGCTCGGCGGCAAGCGGCTCAGCGCCGCGAAGTAGTCCTCGACGCCGTCGAAGTCGCGCGTGTCGATCGCGATCTCGATCAGTCGGCCGAGGGCGCGCTGAGCGTAGGGCCGGAACGCGGCCTCGCCCGCGTGCTCGAGGATCAGCTCGCGGAAGCGGCGTGCGCGCGCCGAGGTAATCGCCCGCGCGGAAGAGCGAGTCGGCGAGGAGGAAGAGCGCATCGGGATAGGCGCGGTGCGTCGGGTAGTTCTCGACGATGTCGGTGAAGATGATGCTGGCGCGGACGTAGTCCTGCAGCCGGTAGAAGAGCTCGCCGTCGGTGAGGCGCTCCTCGACGTAGGTGGGGCTGCGCAAGCGCGTCTGGTTGCGCTCGATGCGCTCGCTGGCGATGCGCTGCGCGTTGGCGTGGATGTCCGTGATCTCCCGCCCCACCGACGCGAGATCCTGCGCCGACGCCGGCGACCCGACACAGAGCAGAAGCAGGGCCGAAGCCGCGCTCCGCCAGCGCCAGGGCCAGGCGGCCAGAGGGCGCCGGGCCCCCAATTGGCCACCTACGCGTCATTCTTCCCCGTCACCCTCGTCTGAAGCAGAGGGGCGGCTGCCGCGGTCGCCGACGCGTTCGACGTAGCGGATCGCCGGGCGCTCCTCGAGCGGCGCCGTGGGCCCGCCCTTTTCGTAACCCACCACACGAATGGTGACCGCGCGTACCCTCGGGCGCGGAGAACGAATAGTTCGAACGCACTTTGAAGCGATAACCCTTGAGGTAGCTAGAATATGCCGTAGCCGTGGCCCCGGTACTCGAGGTTGACGGTGAGGGTGTGCTCGCCGGGAACGATGCTGCCGTTGTAGATGTCGAACTGCTCCGCGCTCGCCGAGGCTAGCCCTCCTCGTCGGCGCTTGTTGAAGATCGGCGCGCCGTCGAGCGCGTACACGGCCTTCACGAGCCGGTAGGAGCTCGACATGCGGTTCTCGTGAGACGATGATCGCCTGCGCGCCGGCCACGACGCCCTGCAAGCACCGTCTCCGCCAGGAGCGACAGGCGCGCCTTGGAGCGGAAGATCTGCTCCTTCAGCTCGTTGATGCGCTGCTCGAGGTCGCGGAGCCGCACCGCGTAGGTGCCGGCGTCCATCTCGCTGTCATCCGGGGCGGCCGAGGTCTCGGCGGCGGGGCTGCTTCCTTCCTCTTCTGCGGGGACGGTGTCCGCGGTGTCGGCGGTGGCTTCGTCTCCACCGTCGCCACCGTCACCTTCCGCGGTTCCGTCGCTCGCGCCTTCGGTCGCGTCTGTGGTGCCGGTGTCTTCGTCACCGGTCTGTGCAAGCGCCGACGCCGCGGTGAAGCTCATCACCACGGCCAACGACAGCGCAATCGACGTGCGCATGCTCATCCCCTCTCTCGACGGTGTTGAAGGGCCCTTGCCCTCCGGATCTGCCTTTGCCGGCTTATAGCAAGGGGCCCTGAGAGGGTCAACGCAGGACGAAGGTGCGGGACACGTTCCATCCAAACGGGATTGCGTCGAAATCGCCGATTGACAGAGCGCGACAGAGAGGTGGGTAAGGAACTCTCGAAAGGCCGAGCTCGGGGGGTATGATGCGACCCGCTCATGACCCCGGTCGCGCCTCCGGCGAGGGCTTCGTACCCTCCGCACACCCGCCGTAAATCCTCGCTGAGGCTGGAACGTCTCTTCGGAGCAGAGGGTTCGGTCGACATGGGCGGAGGTCGCCTTTGAGTCCGGACCCGGACACAGGCCGTCAGGCGGCGTCGGACGCGGAGTTACTCGACCGATTCAACGAAGGAGACGCGGAAGCATTCGAGGTTCTAGTCGCGCGCTACCAGCGTCCCATCTACAACTTCATCTTCCGCTCCGTGAGGCACAAAGACCATGCGCAGGAGCTCCTCCAGGAGGTTTTCCTCCGGGTCGTGCAACGGTCCAAGGACTTCAAAGGCCAATCCAAGTTTTCAACATGGCTGTACACCATCGCTCGGAACCTCTGCATCGACCACAGCAGAAAGATGTCCTTCCGCCGCCACAAGTCCCTCGATGCGCCCATGCGGAGCAGCCAGAGCGGCGACGAGGGCCCATCCCTCCTCGACCGCACGGCGGGCCGGGAGCGAGGCGCGGACCGGGAGGCCATCGCCGGGCGGGTGACCGAGAAGGTGGCCGAAGCGGTGGAATCCCTCCCCGACGAACAGCGGGAGGTCTTCCTCATGCGCCAGCTTCAAGGGCTCCCCTTCAAGGAGATCGCCGCCATCGTGGGCGTCCCCGAAAACACGGTGAAAAGCCGGATGCGCTATGCCCTCGAGCGGCTTCAGGAAGCGCTGGCTGAGTACGAGGACTATGCTCGAAATCTGACGTGATCCCATGATGAGCTGCGACACATGCCAGGAGCACCTCCTCGACCTTCTCTACGAAGAGGTCGAGGCAGAGGACGCGAAGGCCCTTCGGGCCCACGTGGACGGGTGCGACGAATGCCGCGCTTCCTTCGAGAAGCTCGACATGGCGCAGCGCCTGAGCGCCGAGCTGCCCCTGCTCGAGGCGCCCACCGCCGTGACGGCGGCGATCATGGAGGCCGCCCGGGCCAAGGTCGGGGCCGCGGCGCCTGCGGAGGAGATCGAGAGCCGGGCTGTCGAGGACGAGGAGGGGCTCTGGGCTCGCTTCCTGCGCTGGGCCGGCAGCTTCGCGATGGGCCCCCAGGTCGCGATGGCGACGATCATGATGCTCGTGGTGAGCATCGGGCTCTGGTACTTCCCGAACCGTCAGCACGGTCCGGAAGCCACCGGGAGCACGGTGATGACCCCGGATACCGAGGGCGAGGTCGGCCCCTCCGCCACGCTCTCGCCCGCCGAGCCGCTCGCGCTCGATCTCGACGAGCACACGGGGCGGATCCGCAATCGCGAGGAGGCGCAGGTGGACGGGACGCTGGCGCGACAGGTGGATCGGCCTGCGAGCGCGGCGCCGATCCCCGCCGAGGACCTGGCGACCCAGGGCGACCAGGTGGCGCTCGACGGTGACGGCGAGTCGGCGGGCTTCGGCGCCGTGGTGGATGGTCGCCTCGCGGAGGAAGCGAACGCACCCGCTGGGGCCGAGCGCGGTCACCAGCTCGACTCACTGTCCAGCCTCGCGCAGGCGGGGAGCGTCGGCAGCGGTCGCACGACGAGCAGCTCGACCGCGTCGGGTTCGGGCGGTGCGGTGGCGCAGCAGCGACTGGCCGCGCCTCGGCAAGCGGCGCCGATGCCGGCGCCCGCGCCGAACGCGGAGCGCGAGCAGGAAGCACAGGCCCCGGCGACGACCACCGCCACCGAAGGCGTCGCCGAGCAGCCTCCCGCGAATGCGCGCGAAGCCTACGCGCGCGGGATGCAGCGCTTCCAGCGTGGCAACTACTACGGCGCCGCCGAAGACTTCAGTCGGGTCACGCGCAACCCCGACGGCCAGCAGGCCCTGGTGCCGAGCGCGCTCCATCATCTGGCCCGCAGCTATCAGCGCGCGAACAACTGCCGCCTCGCCGCGCCGCAGTATCGCTCGCTCATGTCCCGCTTCCCGCAGTACAGCGGCACGCCCCGCGCGATGCTCGAGCTCGCCGACTGCTACCGTCAGCTCGGCCGTCTCTCAGACGCACGCGCGACGCTCGAACAGGCACAGCGGCATTCCTCGGTGGCGAGCGAGGCTCGCCGCGAGCTGCTCCACATCGATCAGATGGAGCGCGCCGCCCGCCGCATGGACAGCATGGAGGCGGACGAAGCCGCCGCCGAAGCCGCTTACTGAAAGAAAAACCTTCCTCCATGCCTCCGCGCCCACCCGTCGCCGGCCGAAGGCCGCGACCCGGCGCCTCGGGCGCCGTGCAGGGGAGGCCGACTTCACACACAGCTCTACCCGGGGCGGCGGTATCGCCGCCCCGCTCCTCGCGCATCTGTCGGTCGGCCGCGGGGACGCCGTCCCCGAGGGGAGCGTGGAGGGGACGGAAAGTCCCCTCACCAAAACAACAAAACTCGCCCATCTCGCTCCGTCCCCCGCCGCGCCTACTGATGGTCGCGCCGATTGATCCCGTAGCTGCGCATCTTCTTGTGCAGGTTGGTGCGCTCGACGCCGAGCTCGCCCGCCGCCTTCGAGATGTTCCAGCCGCACTCTTCGAGGGTCGTCAGGATGTAGTGCTTCTCGGCGCGCTCGCGATACTCGCGCAGCGTCGGCCGTCCGCCGTCGTCGCCTTCGAGCGTCGGCAGGTCGACGGAGGCGGCGCCCAGGCGTCCGGCCTCCGGCAGATCGCTCATCGTGATCCGGTCCCCGCTCAGGATGGCCATGCGCTCGACCACGTTGCGAAGCTCGCGCACGTTGCCGGGCCAGCTCCGATGCGTGAGCGCCTCGAGGACGTCTTCGTCGATGGGCTTTTCGGTGAAGCCGTTGTCGCTGCAGAACTCGGCGAGGAACGCGGCGGCGAGGAGCGGCACGTCGACCTTCCGCTCGCGAAGCGCCGGGCTTCGGATCGGCACCACGTTGAGACGGAAGTAGAGGTCCTCGCGAAAGCGGCCCTCGGCCACGTCCGCTTCGAGATCCTTGTTGGTCGCAGCGAGAACGCGCACGTCGACCGCCACCGCGCGCTCACCGCCGACCCGGCTGATCTCTCCGCTCTGCAGCGCGCGCAGCACCTTGGCCTGCGCGCTCAGGCTCATGTCGCCGATCTCGTCGAGGAAGAGCGTGCCCTGGTCCGCCAGCTCGAACATGCCCTTCTTGCGCCCTTGAGCACCGGTGAATGCGCCGCGTTCGTAACCGAAGAGCTCGCTCTCGATGAGCTCCGCGGGGATGGCCGCACAGTTGACCTTGATGAAGGGCGCCAACTTGCGCGGGCTGAGGTTGTGGATCGCTCGCGCGATGAGCTCTTTGCCCGTGCCGCTCTCACCGGTGATCAGGACGCGCCCTTTCGTCGGCGCGACCTTCTCGAGCTCGGAGTAGAGCTTCTGCATGACGGGGCTGTCGCCGATCATCTCGTAGCGCTGCGCGCTGTCGGCACGCAGCCGCTCGACCTCGCGTTCGAGCTGCGATGCCCGGAGGGCGTTCTTCACGCTCACGACCACGCGATCGCGGTCGAGGGGCTTTTCGAAGAAGTCGGTCGCGCCGCCCTGCACCGCCTGAACCGCCTCGGCGACCGAGGCATGGCCGCTCACCATCAGCACCGGCAGCTGCTCCGTGTTCTTCTTCTGTCGGATGCGTCCGAGCGCCTCGATGCCGCTGATACCCGGCAAGCGCACGTCGAGGATCAACAGGTCCACCTCCTCGTCGTCGAGGAGCGACAGGCCGTCCTCGGCGCTCTCGGCCTCGAGGACGTCGAAGCCCTCCCCCTCGAGCACCATCCGCAGAGTGCGGCGGATGTTCTTTTCGTCGTCGACGACCAGAACCGTCGCGGCCATGGGTCACCGCTATAGCCGCACCTCGCCCGCGGGTCGAGGCCGGAGGCGAGATCAGTCTGCTTCGACCAGGGCTCCGTGGAGCGCGCGCACCGCCTCGTCCACCTCGTCGTCAGCGACCCAGAACGCGGTCGTGATGCCTCGACCGAGCCATCGCCTGGGGGTTATCGCGGCGCGGCTCAACGCTCCGAGGGCGTCGTCGATCACTTCCGCGGCGCTGCCCACGACCGTGACCAGCCCACACCCGGACTCGAAGGAAACGCCGGCGCCCGTGCTCTTCAGATCCTCGCGCGCCGCCTGCCACTCGGGCGAATGCGCCACCACCACGTCGAAACAGCCCCCGTGCTCGTCCACGCTCGACTCGCGCACGAAGGCCCCTCTGGCGCGTGCGACCCGCAGCGCGCCAGCGATGTCTGTGGAGGCGCCCTGCACCCACACCCGCTCGATCCCCTTGAGCCCGACGACCGCCCGCGCTGCGGGATCGTCGTCGGCCGCGACCCGCGTCTCGCGCCCCGGCGAAAAGCTCGCGCGCGCGTGAATGGTGATCCCCGCCTTGCGCGCGAATTCCACCGCGCCCGCGTGCAGCACCTTGGCGCCGGCGTCACTCATCGCCTGCATCTGGTCGTAGCCGAGCTCGGGCAGATGTGCGGCGTCGGGGACCACGCGTGGGTCCGCCGAGTACACGCCGTCGACGTCGCTGTAGATCTCCGCGCGCTCGGCGCCGAGGGCCGCCGCCATCGCCAGCGCGGTGGTGTCGCTGCCGCCGCGCCCCAGGGTGGTGATCTCCCGCTTGTAGCTCATCCCCTGATAGCCGGCGATGATGACGATCTTGCCGCGCGCGAGCTCGTCCTCGACGCGATGTGGCCGGACTTCGATGATCCGCGCATCGAAGTGACGATCGTTGGTGATGATGCCGCTCTGCGATCCCGTGAAGGAGATGGCCGCCTCGCCCCGTTTTTGAATCGCCATCGAGAGCAGCGCCATCGACACGCGCTCGCCGGTGGTGAGGAGCATGTCGAGCTCACGGCGCGGAGGGGTCTCGTCCACCTCCTTGGCGAGCGCGAGGAGTTGGTCGGTGGTCTTGCCCATGGCGGAGACGACCACGACCACGTCGTGACCCGCCCGTCGGGTCGCCACCACCGCGTCGGCGACCCGGCCGATCTTGGTGACGTCGGCTACCGAGCTGCCACCATACTTCTGGACGACGATGGTCACCCGACGGGTGTAACCGAGCTCGTTCACTTCGACAAAAACCCAGCGTCGACTAGGCTTCTTCCCGTGGGGGAAGACGCCCGAAGCCTGGACGTGGATGCGCTCAGCCGAGCCTTCCGCGTCGCCTATCTCGAGGGGTGTCCCTTTGGCGAGGATTGGGCGCTTTCCGACGAGCTCGCGCTCGAAGCCAGCCCCGCCATCGACGCCCTGGCCTTTGCCCTGGATCAGAACGCCGAAGGGGATCTGAGCCGCCTCGAGCACCACGAGGGCCTCGCCATGGTGACCCTCCTGGGCCGGAGGGCCGGGGCCCTGGGCGCCACGCCCACGGCCGCCATCCACCTGGTCCCGGCCATCGTTCACGCGCTCGAAGAGAGCGGGCGGGCGGTCCCACGAGACCTGGTGCGGCCGCTGACCGCGATGTGCTTCGAGGGCTACGTGGCGGCGCGCGAGGAGGCGCTCCAGGAGGCCCAGGCCGCGGCCACCGTGGACAACGCCGCCATCATCCGGGTCGTTCCGCGATGCCTGGCGCTCGTGCTCTCGGGAGAGCAGGACGCGGAGGTCCTGTCGGAGATCGTCGAAAGGCTGGGGCGCAAGATGCTCAAGGTGGACGCGGCCGCGGCGATCGTGGACATCAGCCGGCTCGAGGGTCCGAACGAGGAGCGGGCGGCCGAGGTCTTCGGCGCCCACGGCGCGGCGCGGATGCTCGGCGCGACCTGCATCTTCGCGGGCGCCCCGCACGGCTGGCTCGACGCGGCCCGCGAGGCGCGGGTGGACCTGGACGTCCTGACGCTCGAGCCGACCTTCAACGACGCCCTGAGCCGCGCCCTGCCCCTCTGTGGCTACGAGCTGAAGAGCACCAGCTGGCTGCCCGGTCCTCTCGAGAAGCTGCTCAAGCGGAGCTGAAGCGTCGCTGAAGCGTCGCTAAAGCGCCGCGTTCAAGGCTCGCGCCCACACAGAAACTTCGCCGCTTCGATGGCGCGATGTAGGTTTCGTCCATGATCCGGAAAGCTGCGAGCGGCTGCGTTTCGCTGATCGTGCTGGCGGTCTTCGCCTACCTGGCGTTCTTCGTCCCTCTGGGCGAGCGGACCCTCGCCGAGCACGTCTCCCGGATCGCGGCCACCCCCGAAGCCGAGGAGCTCGGCGACGACGCCGTGCGCGCCTCGGAGCGCATCGCGCAAGAGATCGAGGAGCAGGCCGAAAAGGAAGCGCGCGCGCGGGCGGAAGACGCCGCGCGCTGAGCACGGCGGCGACTCTCAGTCGGCCTTGGCTCGCTTCGCGCGCTGTCGCGCGAGCTCGTCGACGAACTCCCAGTCCGCGATCAGGTGCTTCTTGAGGAGCAGCGAGAGGATGGTGGCGATCGAACGTCTCCCAGCTCTCGTCCGGCAGGATCCCCGAGACGTCGACGCCATCGGCCTTGGCGAGGAGCGCGTTCACGAAGTCGGCGGCGGTCAGCGCTTGTTCGTGTTCGTCGTCCTCGCGCTTCTTCGCCGGAAGGCGGATTCTGCGTTCCGTCGAGCATCGTGAGGGTGACCAGGCGCGGGCCACCGCCCGACTCGGGCTCCTTCGCTTCGGGCACCTCGGCGTCGTCGGTGCTCTCCTCGTTGGTCGCTTCGGCGTCGTCGGAGCTCGGGGCAGGCTCGCTCGGATACTCCTCGGGCATCGTCTCGACGGCGGTGGAGGGGCTGGTGCCGAAGTAATAGACGCCGATCGCGTCACGGATGTCGGTGGGCGGCGCGACCATCGCCTTGACCGGCAAGCCGGCCAGCTCCGCGATCTCTTCCAGGAGCTGCTCGTTCGTCGGGTCGTCCATCGCGACGAAGAGCGAGTCCCCTCCGCCGCGCACCTGCCGGACGTAGATGGGGATCAAGCAGTGGCTGTGGGCGAGCTCTTTCGGCACCAGGCCGAGGAGCTCGCGCGAGAACTCCACGTGCCTCAGGTCCACCCAGGGCACCGAGAGCTGATTGCCCAGGATTCTGGGTCACCTGAAGCTCGTTCAAGAAGCCGAGGGCGACGAGCTCTTCGCCCAGACGACGCCCTGACTCCTTCTGACTCTCGAGCGCCTCGGCCAACTGAGAGTCGTCGATGAGCTTGGCCTTGAGGAGCATGTCCCCGAGACGAAGACGTTCAGCCATCACGTACAGGATGGGCGATGGGGTGAAAGGGGGCGAGTTTTTGGGGGACGGAACGAGACGCGCGAAGCAAGGCTTGGTTTCGGTGAGGGGACTTCCATACGGCCGACGGCGCCGCTCCGGCTCCAAGCAGTCCCGCTTCTACGTCAGCGACGCCTTCGGCGTCGCTAGGGCCACACCACGTTCAGGCGCTTCATCTTGCGCCAGAGCGTGGTGGAGCTGAGGCCGAGGACCTCGGCGGCGCGTTCCTTGTTGCCGTCGACCTCTCTCAGGGTGGCCTCGATGTGGGCGCGCTCGGCCTCGTCCACCACGTCCTGGAGCTGGCGCTGGCCGCCGTTGCTCTCTCGGGGGCCGCCTTGGTCCATCTCCGGTGTGATGATGTCGTCGCGGCGGATGATGCCGTCCTCGGCGAGGGCGACGCCCTGCTCGATCAGGTTCTCGAGCTCGCGGATGTTGCCCGGGTAGTCGTAGTTGCGCAGGAAGTCGAGGACGCCCTCGCCGAGCTTGGCGCGCCGGCGCATCTTGCGGCCGTACTTCTCGAGGAAGAAGTCGACGAGCACACCGATGTCCTCGCGGCGCTCGCGCAGGGGCGGCAGGACGAAGCGCGCGACGTTGAGACGATAGAAGAGGTCCTCGCGGAAGCGCTTCTCCTGAATCGCGATCTTCAGGTCCTGGTTGGTGGCGGCGATCATCCGCACTTCGACGTGAACGGACTTGTTGTCGCCCAGCCGCCGGATCTCGCCCTCCTGGATCGCGCGCAGGAGCTTCGCCTGAAACGACGGGGGTGTCTCCGCGATCTCGTCGAAGAAGAAGGTCCCGCCGTTCGCCTCCTCGAAGAGGCCCTTACGGGACGACACCGCGCCGGTGAACGCGCCCCGGACGTGCCCGAAGAGCTCGCTCTCGAGGAGCGTTTCGCTGATGGCTGCACAGTTCACGCTCACGAAAGGCCGTTCCGAACGGCGCGAGTTGGCGTGAATCGCCTTGGCGACCAACTCCTTACCGGTGCCGCTCTCACCGGTGATGAGCACCGTGGCGTCCGTGGGCGCGATGCGGACGGATGCGATCCAGGACGTCGTTGATCGCAGCCGAGCGTCCGATGATGTTCTCGAAGCGATAGCGCTCGCGGAACTCGGCGGTGAGCGCCGACAGCTCCCCCGCCATCTGCCGGTGCTCCAGCGCCTTGTGCACCTTCACCAGCAGCTCTTCCTCGGTGAAGGGCTTCTGGATGTAGTCGTAGGCGCCCATGCGCATCGCCTCGACCGCGCTCTCGATGGTGCCGTAGGCGGTCATGACCATGACCTCGGTCGAGGGGCGCGTTCTCCGCGTGTGACGCAGCACGTCCATGCCGTCCCGACCGCCCATCTTCAGATCGGTGAGCACCAGGTCGTAGGCATCGCCGGTCACCTTGTCGATGGCGCTGTCGCCATCCTCGGCCTCGCGCGACTTCGTAGCCCGCACCACGAAGCATCATGGCGAGCGTCGTGCGCATGTTGCGCTGATCGTCGACGACTAGGATCTTCGGCATCGGAAGCTTTCGGACGGAGTATTACCCGCGGAACGATCCTTTCAACTCCTGTTCCTTCACGGCTCTGTTTCCAGGGCGGGAGGAGGCGCGTGCATCGGCAGGTCGAGCGCGTCACCGCCCCCTGGCATCAGCCGTTCCTGCATGGACTCGCCCAGCTCGCGGAGGGTGTCTTCCTGGCGGGAAACCATCATCGCGGTCCACCCCGAAATGGTGAGGGAGACCAGCGCCACGCCGAGCCCGACCACCGCGACGATCCGCGCCGTTCGATCGCTCACGTGTCGCCTCCCGAGTCCTCGGCCTCGAGGGTGGTGCCGGGCACCTGCAACACGTAGCCGCGATCGCCTCTGCGCACGCGCACGACAACCGGATCGCCTTCGAAGGTGCCCGTGACCACGTCGTCGATCTCCCACCGGTCGGCGTCATAGACGAGATCGACGATGGGGGTGACCTCGTAGATGCCGGCGACTTGAAAATCGTCACGGCAAGCGAGGCTGATGGCCAGAGCGCCGGTGGCCGAACGCCGGCCACCCAGTCGGCGATAGAAGTCGAGGACCGGCGCGATGGGGGTCCGGTGCATGGCGCACTCGGTCTCGCCCAGGGGGCCTTTGATGTGATAGCGGAAGAGGTCGTCGCGAACGTAGACCTGAACCGGCCGTGTCGCCCGGATGCGCGGGTGGAAGACGAGCCCTGCGCCGCTCCGCACGTCGGAGGGAGCCATGCTCACGCGAATGACGGGCTCCTCGCCCGACTCTTCGCCCGACTCTTCGCTCGCCTGCTGTACCGGCGTGAACATGAGGTCCGCGGCCTGTAGCTGTCGCACGGCGGAGCGCGGATCCGCGGCCGCTTCGCGCGCCACCCAGCGCCCGCGACCCCGGCGTCGAAAGCCGTAGCTCACCTCGACGCGCGCGCCGGACTCGAGCGCCCGCAGCGCCCTGCCCCAGCAGTACATCCGCAGATCGATCCACTCACGATGCTCGGTCTCCTCGGCTGCCCGACCGAGGGTGACGATCCTGCCTTCGGGCGCGCGGCGTGGCGCGTCGGGGTGGCGGCAGGTGTAACGCCGCCGCCGCTGCCCCTCCGGATGCACCGTGAAGCTCAGCAGCCGCCGGTCGGCGACGACCTCCGCCGCGTTCCACGTGGTCGGACGGAGCGTGAAGATGTAGCGAAATGGAGAATCCGCCGACGGCTCCGGGGTGAGCGTCACCTCGACGCCGGGTGGAGAGGCGTCGGCCGCGCGTCGCCGCTGTGCGTGCAATGCGGTCGGCCACGCGAAGGTCGTCGCCAACGCCAACGCAGCCAGTACTGGGGCTCTCCTCATCCGATCACTCCTTCGATCGCGGTGATGACCTCCTCGCGGATGGTCTCGGGAAAGACCAGACGCGGCAGGTCGATTCGCTTGTTCTTGAGGTTGCCGAGGAGGAAGGAGACGTCTCCCAATCGCCGGATCGGCGCGTGACGAATGCTGACCCACACCCCACCGGGGGAGTCGTCGTCGGGCTCCGCATAGGGCGTGTCGCTCGTCTCGTCGGCGAAGACCGTGAGCTCTGGCCGCATGCCGTGCTTTTCGGCGATCTCCGAGGCACGCTCGAAGGCTTCCTTCCGCGCGGGCGCCGCCTCGTCGCCGGGGGGCAGCGGCACCGTCTTCGGGAGCTTGCGGGTCATCACCGCGTCGGAGAGCGTCGCGAGCACCGGATCTTCGGCGCGCGCCCACTCGGCGAAGCAGGTGTGCATTCGCGCGTCATCCAGCTCGAGGAAGGCGCCCAGGGCGACGTCGCCGCCACGCACCGCGAGGGAGAGCGCCTCGGGCACGGCGGCCGGCGCGTCACCGTCGGCGATGAGCTCCGCGACGCGGACGAAGATGGCGCGGATCAGGCACTCGGCCGCGCGCGTCGCTTTGTGATGATAGACCTGCCGGTACATGAAGTTGCGCCCGAGGAAGTATCCCTCGATCGGCGGCAGCCCTTTTCGCCCCTCCACCGCGAGCACCCAATCACCGCTCGGCGCCTGGTCGAAGGAGAGCGCCCGGAGGAGCCAATCGAGGTCGTAGAGCCCGTAGCGCGCGCCCGTCATGTGGCTGTCGCGAAGCAGGTAGTCGCAGCGGTCGACGTCGATGACGCCGCTGACGGCGCGCGCGAGATAGCCGAGCTGGTAGCGGCCAGCGAGGAGATCGGCGACGCGCTCGGCCATCCCGGACTCGAGCCCCTCGAGGGCCTGATGCACCTCGGTGCCGGGATCCCTGATCGCGTCCCGCGTCCATTCCTCGTGATGGCGCGCGTCGGGCAGCACCTCTTCGAAGAGATGCGAAAAGGGCCCGTGACCCAGGTCGTGCAGCACCGCCGCCGCGATGGCCTCCCGGGCATGTCGCTCGGTGAGGCGCGCCTCCGGGGGGAGCTCGCGGGCGCGCGGCGCGATGCGCGAGAGCAGGCGCACCATCACGTGGGCCGCGCCGAGGGCGTGGGCGAAGCGGGAATGCTCCGCGCCCGGAAACACGAGGGAGGTGAGGCCCAGCTGTCGCACCCGCCTCAGGCGCTGAACCTCGCGGGTGGAGAGGAGGGCCATCACCACGCGCTCGGCGTCGCCCTCGAACGACACCAGACCGTGGACGGGATCCCGCAGAATCACGTCACGTCCCCGTGGTCATGCATGGCCGGCCGACCTCCCGTCTCGAGGCGGAGGGCCGGCCGGCGGCCGCGCCCCGAACTAGAGCTGCTCGTTGGCGTGGGACCAGTTGACCAGGTTCCACCAGGCCTCGATGTACTTGCCCCGGTCGTTGCGGTAGTCGATGTAGTAGGCGTGCTCCCAGACGTCGCAGGTCAGGATGGGAGTCTTGCCGTTGCGGAGCGGGTTGCCGGCGTCGTGGGCGTCGACGATCGCGAGGCGATCGCCGTCCTTGACGAGGAAAGCCCAGCCCGAGCCGAAGTGGCCGGCCGCCGCCTTGCTGAACTGCTCCTTGAAGTCCGAGAAGGAGCCGAAGGACGCCTTGATCGCATCGGCGATCTTGCCGCTGGGCTCACCGCCCCCACCCGGATTCATGCTGTTCCAGTAGAGGGTGTGGTTCCAGATCTGCGCTGCGTTGTTGAAGACGCCGCCCTCAGCGGTGCGGACCAGATCCTCGAGGCTCTTGCCGGCGATCGACGAATCGGATTCCGCCGCGGCGTTGAGCTTCTTCACGTAGCCGGCGTGATGCTTGCCGTAGTGGTACTCGAGGGTCTCGGCCGAGATGTGCGGCGCGAGCGCGTTCTTCTCGTAGGGAAGCGCAGGTAGTTCGAATGCCATCGCCTATGGTTCTCCTCCGGGGCACTGCCTCCGGGTCAGTGGGGCGCCGAGTATGGAGCCCGCTTCCCCTCCCGTAAACCCCCCTCGCCGGGCGTAAACCCCCGGAAAACGCTGCTATCGGGCCAACGTTCCCAGGCGCCCGTCCCTGGGGACGTCGTAGGCGCGGGCCTTGTCGCCGACGATGGCGACCACGTCCTCGTGCCAGAGCGGCGCCACCGGAAGCTCGGTGGCGAGGATGCGCTGCGCGTCGTGGTAGGCCTCGATGCGCACCTCGCGCGCGGCGTTGCGGCGACCGCGCTCGAGCGCTTCGTCGAGCGCATCGCTCGCGAGTCGCCATCGGTTCGCCCCTTCGCGCTGGCCGGGGATGGGGATGCGCTCCGACGAGAAGAACCAGCTCAGCACGTGCGGCTCGAAGACCTCCGGCACCTGAAGAAAGGTCATCTGGAAGCGCCCGCGGCCCAGATCGGCGATCATGGTCGCGGTCTCGCTCGGCCGGACCTCGGCTTCGATCCCCACCTCGCGGAGCATCGCAGCGATGGCACGCGTGACCGACAGGCGGAAGCGGTCGGAGCTGGTACGAAAAGCGACGCGCATGCGTGGCTCGCCCCCGGGCCCGTCGGGATCGGGATAGCCCGCTTCGTCGAGCAGCGCGCGTGCGCGTTCGGGATCGTATGCGTAGGTGGGGACGTCCTCCGCGTAGGCCCAGTGACCGGGAGGGATCCAGCCGCGTGCGAGGAGCGCGCGGCCGCCGAGCTTCGTCTCCACCAGCGTCTCACGATCGATCGCGTGCGCGACGGCGCGACGGACGCGCACGTCGTCGAAGGGCGCGACGCTGGTGTTGAAGCCGACGTAGCTCGTGCCCACGCCCGGTGCGGTGCGGATCTCGAATCGGGGATCGTCTTCGAAGAGCGGCACCAGAAGCGGCGGGATGGCGTTGACCGCCAGGTCGCCGGCGCCAGCGAGCAGGCGCAGCGCGCGAGTGTTGTCGTCGCGAACCACGAGCATGTGGACACGTGGGAACGTCGGCTCTCCCCCGTGCCAGTAGGGATTGGCGCGAAGCTCGATGTGCCCCGGGCGACGGTCGGCGAGTATGTAGGGGCCGGCGCCCACCGGCGTGACGCCCTCCCCACCCACCTGACGGTGCGCGTCCTCCTCGCGCATCACCGGCAGCTCGAGGTCGGTGACGAAGGTCGCGTGAGGCGCGTCCAGGTGGAAGACCACGGTGTGCGCGTCGACGCGATCGATGCGCTCGATGCGGCGGTAGGTGCTGGCGTAGCGACTGCCCAGCTCCGGATCGACCACGCTTCGAAACGTGGCGATCACGTCGTCGGCGTCGAGGGTCGAGCCGTCGGAGAAGTGCAGACCGTGCCGGAGCTCCACGCGGTAGCGGAGATCGCTCTCCACCTCGACGCGCTCGGCCAGGTCCGGGACCACCTCGAGTGTGCGCGGATCGATGGTCACCAGGGAGGCGAAGATCAACCGCGTGACCTTGAGCCCGTAGGGATCCCCGACGAAACGCGGATCGAGCTGCTCGGCGTCGCGCGGCAAGACCACCTTGAGCACGTCCGCCTCGTCGGCGTCGCTCCGCTCGCCCCCGCACGCCCCGAGGAGCGCCACGACGGCGAGGAACAAAATCGCTGGCGCTCGCGTGATAGCTTCCGCCGCATGCGTGCCCCAAAAGAGTCTGGGACGGGCCCGAGACCGAGCCGCCTGAGCGCGGTCGCCGTCGCCCTCTCCTTCGCGCTGACCGCGGTCGCGACCACCTACGCGCCGAGCGCGGCGCAGGAGACCGCCCCCCTGCCCTCGCGCCTGCGCGGCATCGTGGACGAGGCGGGGCTCGGCGACCGGATCGGCATCCACGTGGTCGACGCCATGAGCGGTCGAGAGGTCTTCGCCTCGCACAAGGACCTGCCGCTCAACCCCGCTTCGAACATGAAGATCGTGACCGCCGCCGGAGCGCTGCTCACGCTCGGCCCCGACTTCACGATGCTCACCGGCCTCTATGGCCGCGTCGAAGGAAACCGGGTGCAGGATCTGGTGCTTCGCGGCTTCGGCGATCCGACGCTCCGCATGAGCGACCTGGTGGAGCTGGCCGAGGCCCTCGAGGATCGCGGCGTGACGCGCGTCGGGACGGTGATCGTCGACGGCACCTACTTCGACGATCAGCTGCTGCCCCCCGCTTTCGAGCAGCAGCCGAACGAGGTCGCCTCCTTCCGCGCCGCCATCGCCGCCGCGTCGGTCGAGCGAAGCTCCTACGTCCTGCGGGTGATCCCCGGCGCAAGCGTCGGCGCGCCGGCCCGCGTGCGACTCGGTTGCGACGGCTACTTCGACGTCGACAACCAGATCACCACGAGCGAAGGGGGCGCCCCCAACGTCATCGCCGACCAGCGGGGAGACGGGCCTCAGATGACGCTGCGGCTGAGCGGCACCATCCCCACTGGCATCCTCGGCGTCGGTTATCGGCGCCGCGTCGAAAACCCGATCAGCTACGCTGGCCATTGCATGGTGGCCGCCCTCGAGCGCGCGGGCATCGAAGCGTCGGGCCGGGTGCGCATCGGCGAGACGCCCGCCGGAACGCCGCTCATCACCTCGCGCACCTCGCCGCCGCTCTCCGAGGTCATCCACGCCATGGGCAAGGTGAGCGACAACTACACCGCCGAGATGGTCATCAAGGTTCTCGGCGCCGAGCGCGCCCGTCCCGGCACCACGGCGCGCGGGGCCGAGGTCCTGCAAGAAGTGCTGCGAGACGCCGGCGTCCCCGAGGGCCGCGCCACCATCGTGAACGGCTCGGGTCTCTTCGACGGCAATCAGATCGCGGCTTCGCACGTGACGGCGCTCCTCAGTCACGTCTACCAAACACCCAACATCCGCTCCGAGTTCCTGGCCCAACTCTCGGTCGGCGGCCGCGACGGAACGCTGTCGCGGCGCCTGACGAACCTGCCCGTGCCGGGCATCGTCCGGGCCAAGACCGGCACCCTCAACGACGTGATCGCCCTTTCGGGCTTCGTCCTCGGCCCCGATCCCAGCAAGGTCTACGCCTTCAGCGTCCTCGCCAACGGCATCCGCGGTCGCCAGGGTCTGGCGCGAAACATGGCCGACGACCTGGTGCGCGCCCTCGCCGACGACCTGTACCGCTGACCGGCTCGCGATCCAGTCAAAACGCCGAAGGCCGACCCCTCGGGGCCGGCCTTCCTTCGTACGTCAGCGGCTCGAGAGCTCACTCCTTGATCTGCCGCCGGATCTTCGCCAGCGCCTGCTCCTGGAGCTGACGGATGCGCTCGCGGGAGAGGTTGTACTTGTCGCCGATCTCCTTGAGCGTGAGCTCGTCCTCGTCGTCGAGGCCGAAGCGCCAGCGCAGGATGCGGGCCTCCATCGGCGTGAGCGTGTCGAGCAGACGGCGAACCTCTTCACCCCAGCGCTGGTTGGCCAGCGTCTCGTAGGGGCTCGGGGTGTTCTCCTCTTCGAGGAAGTCGATGAACTTCCGGCCGTCCTCGTCGTTGACGGGACGGTCGAGAGAGAACGGCGTCTCGGCCCAGTAGCCCTTGATCTTCTCGAGCTTCTCGGCGGCGATGCCCGTCTCCTGCTCGAGCTCCTCCGGCGTCGGCTGCTTGCCGGTGCGGGTCGCGATCGCCTGGGTGGCGCGCGCGACGCGGTTGTAGGTGTCGAGCATGTGGACCGGGATGCGAACGGCGCGGCCCTTGTCGGCGAGGGCGCGGCTGATCGCGTGACGGATCCACCACGAGGCGTAGGTGCTGAAGCGGTAGCCGCGGTTGTGATCGAAGCGCTCGACCGCCTTCATCAGGCCGATGTTGCCTTCCTGAATCAGGTCGATGAGGGGAAGCCGACCGCGATTGTAGCGACGCGCGATCGAGACCACGAGGCGCAGGTTCGCCGCGACGAAGCGGTTCTTCGCGCCCAGCTGCGCGTGGCGAGCCCGACGGACCTTGGTGAGGTAGCCGCGGAAGGCCTGGGTGACGCGCACCTCGTCGCCCACGATGTCGCGCTCTTCGGCATAACGGCCGGCGAGGCGATGGACGGCGCGGTCGGACTCCTGGACGAAGATGCGATCGCTGTCCGCGGCGCGAAGCTTCTCCGAGGCCGTGACGACGGTCTTGTCCCACTTGGTCTGGGAGCGCTTCGAGAGCTTGCCGCGCTTGACGTTCTTGGCGAGCTTGCGGAGCGTGGCGAGCTCGGCGATCGGCTCGTCCTCCGGTACGTGAACGTCGAGGATGCAGGCGATGGTCTCGTAGACGGGGGGATAGGAGAGCAAAGTCTCCCAGTACGCGATCTCCAAACGCTCGACCTCGCGGGCCGCCTCGATCTCCTCTTGAGGGGTCAGGACGCGATGAGACGCCATCTCCCGGAAGTAGCGGGAGAGGGTCGAGTCACCTCCGCCGCCGGTGGTCTTCTTTTCGGTCTTGGCCTTGTCGGCCGTGGTCTTCTTGACCTCGGGCTGAGCCTTTTCCGGCTCGGCCTTCTTCGCGGTCGCTACGCGCTTTGCCATGCTGACGCGCCTCCGTGTGGTCCGTTTCGTCGTGGTCGTCTTCTTCGAGCTCTTGGGGCTCGGTGTCGGAACAACGGCTGACCGCTCTTTATCGTTCCCCACACGGGGGCTGGTGCGACGCGCCGAAGTGCGTGAATTAGAAGCACGTACCGTGCCGCGAGCTTTGGTCCCAGAGCTCGTCTTCGTCCCCGATCGGCGAGAGTTGATTTTGCGCTTCGGAGCGCGGGTACGGCTGGATTTCGAGGACTGCATGGGGCCTACTATGGGGCTGGTTGGTGACTTTTGCAGGGGCGGTCTGGGTCGATGAGCGACTTCTCACGTTTCGCGGCCTATGACGTGGAAATCGCTCCTGGATCAGGCCTCGATTGGAGGCCGGGATTCGGTTGGCGAAGGCGCCTCGAGGATGGAGCAACGAGCGTTCCAGGCTCCCAGCATTCGATGGTGCAGCGACCAACCTTCCCTTCGGTTTCTCGGCGAAGACCTCCCGTTCACCCGGCGGCTGTGAGAAAGCTCGGTGGCTATCAGAGCCGCCAGGCAGGTGGCCATGCCAGTGGCGAAGGGCGCGCTGCCTAGCTCAATTCGTGCCAAGGGTCAAGCCGAAGTCTCGTGGCCGTGCAAATCCGCCCCAACCCCTGACATCCATGTCGCGGTTTGTCCCTGAGGGCTTTTTGCACACCGGGGAGGAGGATACCGTCGCCCGACATGCGGCTCGCGCTCGCCATCGCTCTCGCACTCGCCCCCAACACCGCTTTCGCCCAAGACCTTCCAACGAATGCGTTGGGACGGATCGGACGCGGCCGACGTGTGAGCATTCGGATCACCACGGACGACGAAGGCACCGAGGTACGTGCACGTGCGGGCGGCCGAAGCGTGAGCGAAACGCTGAGCGTGCCGAACGCGACCGAGAGCGACGTGCAGACGCATACCTTGGCGGGCGGACGTTCGGTCACCGTCGTTCGGGTCGAGGGCGCGGAGCGCTCCGCCGCCGTCCTCGTCAGTGAAGCGCGGGGCGCGCCCGTCGTGCTCTGGTCCGATCGCCTCGATCCGCGCGGCGAAATCGGCGAGCGCCGGCGTGGGGCGATCGAGGTCGGAGACCGCACGGGCGATGGCGTCGCCGACGTGGTGGTGGGGCTCTACCTCGACTCCACCCGCGTCTGCGGCGAGGCGTCGACGCTCCTCGACCCGCGCGCCGTCGATCCCGCGAGCGGCGCCCTTCGGCCGGTGGAGCTCCGGCGTCTGCCCGAGGGGGCACCCGAGCTCGAGGTCACGCTGAGCACCGAGAGCCCCGGTCCCGAGGGCCCGCCTCTCTTGGGCGGCCTGGCTTTCACCCAGGCGTCGAGCGCCGTCGGGGGCGACAGCGATCCCACGCTCCTGTCGCCTCCCGTGGGCCTCGGCGACGGCGACCCCGCGACCTACTGGGCCGAAGGCCGCGGCGGCGCCGGCCGGTGGGAGTTCGCCACGGCGCGGGGTCGCGACGGCGACATCCACGCGTTCGCCGTCGTCCTCGCCCAAGCGCCCATCGTGCGTCCTTCTCATTTCTGGCTCGTCGGGGACGAAGGGCCACGCTTCAAAGTCACGGTGCCCGCCGACGCGCCTGCCGGCGTGCCGCTGTGGATCGTCCCCGAAGAGCCCCTCGAGTGGCACTGCGTCTCGATCGTCCTCGACGACGCCGGCGCCGCGGGCGCGGTCGGCCTCGCCGACGTGATCCCCTACACCGGCCTCGACTTCGGACGAGGCGTCGAACACCTCGTCGAAGAGATCGTCGCCGACGGCGCGCGCGGCGCGCGCGCAGCCGACCTGCTCGCGCGCACCGGCGAGGTCGGTCGCGACGCGATCCTCGTCGCATGGCCGACACTCACCCCAACCGGCCGCCGTCGCGCGCTCCGCATCCTCGCTGCGCACTCCGCGCACCCGCCGGCCCTCGAGGCGCTGGTCTCGGCGGCCGCCGACGACGACGCCGAGGTGCGCGAGGCGGCCGTGGCCGCGCTGGTGTCGGCCGGGGACGCGGCGCGGCCCGCGCTGGCGGAGCTCTCCCAGGTGGCGAGCGATGCCGGCGACGCCGCGGCCGTGGTGCTCGCCGATCTCGCGCCCGCCGAGGCGGCGCCCGCCGTCCTGCGCGCCATCGACGCCGAAGGGGGCACGGAGCGCGCGGCCCTGCGCCGCGCCATCCGCAGCGCCTATCGCAACGGCGATGCGGAGGTGCGCGAGCGCTTCCGCACCTGGGGCGCGCACGCGGCGCCCGGTCCAGCGGCGTCGGTGGCCCTGGCCCTTTCGACGGTCCCCGGCGCCGCGCCCCTCGCGAGCGCCCTGGTGAGCGCCGCTGCGCCGCGCGCCGAGCGCTTCGAAGATCGCTACCGCCTGGTCAAGGCCGCGGCGGCGCTGTCGAGCGAAGCGCGGGTGGATCGATGGCTCGCGTCGCTCACCGAGGATTCCGAGGAGTGGATGCTCCGCGGCGAAGCGCTGGCGGCGCTTCACGAACGAGGCGCGGACGCGCTCGACGCTGCCGCCGCGCGCGCCCTCGAAGACCCCTACCCGCGCGTTCGCGCGACCGCCGCCCGCGTCCTCGCTGGCCGGCGGGGGACCCTGCGCGCGGTCGCCACCCTCGCGCGCCGCGACCCTTGGCCCATGGTGCGCGCCGCGGCGACCGAAGCGCTCGCCGACAACCGCGAGGCGCGCCCGATCCTGAGGGCTGCGCTCACGGACCCGGCGCAGGTGGTGCGAGCGGGCGCCGTGCGGGCGCTGACCGCTGGGGGCGACCGGGGCGCCGTGAGCGAGGTGCGCGCGCGCCTCGAAGACGAGGACGAGTGGCCAGAGGTGGTGGAGTCGGCGCTCGAGTACGCCCGCGCGCTCTGTCTCCCCGAGCTGGTGGAGCCCATCGTCGCCGTCCTGCGGCGCGGGATGCGCCCCGACGCCTGGGCACCCGATGTGGATTCGGCGGTCCTGGCGGTCCGCGCCCTCGGCGAGATCGGGGGCGAGGACGCCCAGGCGGCGATTCGGAGCGCCACCCGCCCCACCACCGCGGGGGCCATTCGGGCCGCGGCCGTCGAGGCCCAGCGCCACGAGAGCCGCTGTGAAGCCGCCGCCCCAGAAAATTGAGCCGATCCGGAGACCTCCCGCGGCGGATCGGGCGGATCGGCTCTTGGGGGAATCTGGGACTTCTCCTCAGAAAGCGGCCCGTGTTAGGGTCCGACCCGCGCCCATTCGGGGCCAAGGACGGGGAACTAGACGATGAATCGCACGCTTCGCGCGCTGACCACGCTGTCTTTGATCTCGGGCCTGTCGTCGTGGGCCCTCGGCTGCGGACCGCAGCCCGCGGAGGACCTCACCATCGAGCGACTCCCGGACGTTCAGCCGAACCTGCCGGCGGTGCCCACGCTGCCGCCGCCGCCGTTCCCGGTGCAGTACGGCGACTCGAGCTACAGCGTCTATGGCGTGCGCCATCGGTTGGCGAACACCATCAACACCGAGCTCGAAGTCACTGGCTACATCGTCGAGGTCTACGTGCCGCCGGAGTGCCCGGATGAAGAGAACTGTCCGCCGGCCACGGCCCCGCACATGTGGATCGCCGACACCCAGGAAGAGTCGGACGCGACCAAGCGGCTGACCGTCGTGGGTTACGCGGAGAACCAGACGCAGATCGACGAGGCCGTCGAAGCGGCGGAGCGGGGCCATCCCCTCGAGGTCGATCCCGAGTCGGGCATGCTTCCGATCCCGACGGACTTCAACGTCGGCGCCAAGGTCAAAGTCAGCGGTCGCTTCGCGCGGATCAGCGGCACGGGCTTCAACATCTCCAACGGCCTGCTCGAGTACCGCGGACACGAGACGCTCGAGCCCGCGCCGGCGGCCGAGGGCGACGACTCCTGAGCGAGTTCGCGGATTGGCTGCAAGAAGCCGGCGCGCATCACGACATCGTGAGCTGGGCGCGCGAGGCCCCGGAGGAGGTCGCTGAGCTCTGGGCTCTGTGCCCGCGCGGGGATTGGCTCCTCGGCATCGCCGTGCGCCTGGGCGCCGAGACGACGGTCGTGGTGCGCGCGGCCGCGGCCGCGGCGCGCACCGCCTTCGACTTTCTCCCCGATGACGAGACGCGAGCGCAGGAAGCCCTGAGAGTCGCCGACGCCTTCAGCGAGGGAAGCGCAAACGAGGTCGAGGTCGCCCGGGCGCGCGCCTCTCTCGAGGCGCTCTCCGCGGAGGCACCCGACCCTGCGGTTCAGGCGGCGGCTCAGGCCGCCCTCGCGGCGCTGGCGGCGATCGAGGATCCGGCCGTTGCGCCGATGGCGGCTACTCAGGCCGCACAGGCCGCCGTCTTCGACGCGGGCGAATGTGCCATGATGGCCGCGCTTCGCTTCGCCCAGGAGAAGGCCGCCGGCGCCGTCCGCGCACACGTGAGCCCCGAGTGGGCAGCGCGCGCTTGGGGACGCAAGATTGACAATTGACTTTCTCCTAACGCCAAGGGGATCGGCGGAAGCGTGCGGGGCCGGGAGAAAGTCAATTGTCAATCTTGCGTCCCCTGATCCTCAGGGCGTGTAGGTGGAGAAGACCTCGACCAGGTCGCTCGGGACGAGGAAGGTGGCAGCGAGGTCCTCGCGACGGACGTAGGTGCGCGGGGCGGCTTCGCCGGGCGCCTCGGCCCCGATGGCGACCGTGTAGCTCTCCGGCGGCGCGGCCGACGCGCGGCGGCGGACGGTCACCCGCACCCGGGGCGCGGACAAGCCGAAGGCTGGCTGCGGCGCGCCGTAGGCCGCGACTTCCGTGATCCGCAACAAGGCGACCGCGTCGGCCAGGGCCCGGGTGCGCTCGCGATCGGCGATGCCCCCGTCCGCGGTGTGCCATCCGTCGTCTTCCTTGCTGAGCGTCGCGCTCAGACCCTCGCGCTCGATGGTGATCCCAGCCATCTGATCGAGCTCGGTGGCGAGGACGCTGCGCGAGACGAAATCGGCCGACAGCGCATCGACCACCGCGTGGGTCACCACGAAGACCGCCGGGTCGCCTTCGAGACGCGCGAAGGCGCCATCGTCCGTATCCGCGCCGATCTCGAGGGTCACGTTCCGGAGCTCGGGCCGGTCGGGCTCGTCGCCGCCCTCCTCTTCGTGGGCGTGCTCCTCGTCCCCAGCGCCGGTCTCGAAGCGCACGGTGGCGCGGATGCGGCCGAGTCCCTGCGCCGCGGTGGCGCTCTCCGACACGAAGCGCACCGCCTCGAGGCTCGCCACCTCGCGCACGGCGTCTCGGACGACCGGCCTCTCGGCGGCGGCGACGAAGGGCGCGCTCATGCGCCACGAGAGGTCGTCGCGCTCCATCGTTTGACGGACGTCTTTCGTGACGTCCAGCAGGGTCGCCTCGTCTCCGTCTTCTTCGACGAGCCGGCGGCTGCGGAAGCGGAGGGTTCCGATGGTGAGCACCTGGGCGGCTTCCGGCGCCAGCGTCACGAGGACGGGCTCGTCCCCGCGCTGCGCCACCAGGCCGGTGGCGCTCGGACGTCCCACGCGCACCTCTTCGACGACCTCGTCGTCGCTGCCGACGAAGGAGAGGATCAGCCATGGGGACGAGGGCGGTGTGCCCTCCTGATAGCCCGTGGCGCGCACGCTCCGGAGCTCGCGCATGAACTCGGCGAGTGCTTCCTCGTCGACGTCGATCGGCTCATCACCGGCGCCGGTGAGTGTGAAGCTCATCTCGTCGGGGTCGCGGGACAGGACCAGGGTCTTTCCATCCTGCTCGATGGTGAGGCGCTCGAGCTCGGTCTCGTCCGTGGTCACGAGCCGCGACTCGCGCAGCTCCTCGGCCGGCGCCGCGAGCGCCTCGACCTCCGCGGCGCAGACCACCGGCCCTTCGTCGACGCGCACGTACACCTCACCCTCTTCGCCTTCGCAGAGCGCGCCGAAGCGAATGTCGAGGGACCCCTTCTGGTCGGGGAGCGCTTCGCGTTCGAGGTGGACGGTGCGCGAGGGCGCGTCGAGGCCATACTGGGACAAATCCCTGGGGGATTCGTCGACGAAGCGCGTCGCCGTCAGCCCGCCGAGGTCGTGAAGGAGCTCGCGCACCTTGGGTCCGGACGCGAAGCCCGTCACCGGCTCTTCGAGGTGGAAGCGGTCGTCCTGGCGCACGACACGGCGCCGGCCGCCGCCGTCCTCGATCTCGACAACGTTCACGGTGCTGGTCCCGAAGCGCGCGAGGAGCTCGCGGTCGCGGAAGTGATCGGCGTCGTGATCGAGCGCCTCGAGGAGATCCTGACCGACGACGTAGGCCGTCTCCGGATCGTCGAGGGTCAGATAGAGGCCGCTCTGGGTGGCGTCCTCGCCCCCGAAGGTGAGCGGGACCTCCTGATCAGCCGCGGTGAAGGACGCCGTCAGGCGCGGGTCGTCGAAGCCGAAGCGCGCGCGATCCGCCTCGTCGATGCCCTCGAGGGTCCGGCGCGCGCTCGCCCACTCGAGCGCCCCGAGGAGCGTGTCCACCGCGTCCATGTCCGCGGGCCAGGCCATCGGCTCGACGAGGTTCCACTCGCCGACCTCGTCCTCTTCCTGGCGCTCGCGCTCGAGCACGATGCGTCCCTCCGCGCGGTCGATCACGACCTTGTCGACGCGGTTTCGCACGAAGCGCGGCAGCAGCCGCCCGCGCCGCTCCGCCAGCTCGCCGCTCGAGAGCGTCCCCCGCTCGTAGAGGCCGATGAACGCCGCCAAAGCCACCGCGACGACGGCCAGCAGGATCGTGGTCCGCTGAATGCGCTCTTCGAACCTCATGATCGCCTCGACCACCACATGGCGAAACCGAGCAGGAGCATGGCGCCGGGCATGAGCCCCAAGAGGCGGATCGCGAGCGCGCCGAGGTCCTCCTCGGTGATCATCATCGGCTCGGCGTCGATCTGCTTCGGCGCGATGGAGATGAGCGTCTCTCGCTCCGTGAGCCATCCGGTGAGCGCGAGCGCGAGGTCCAGGTTCACGAAGCGCGGGTCGCGCATCGGCATCGACTGCAGCCAGTCGGCGCTCCCGATCACCACCACACGGCCCTCGTGAGTGCGCGCGCCCTCGGCCGCCTCCCCGCCCTCCGGCGCCGGGCGTTCGAAGGCCACGCCGAGGCTCACGGGACCTTCGAGATCACCGGAGCGCGGCTCGAGGGCGTCGGCGGGCGGCAGCGTGCCCATCGCCGCCCAGCTCTCGGCGCTCGTCGACAAGAGCGTCGCCGCCGCCGATCCCCTCCACCGGCCGCACGCTCCTGGACATGGCGAAGAGCCCGGCGCCGCCCATGCGGGCGAGCGCGTCCATGGTGCGGTGGTCACCCCAATCGGCGACGAGGTAGGGGCCCGGCGGGCTCGGGGGCGGGATGAGCCTTTCGGGATTCATCTCGAGCACCAGGCTCGGATCCACCTCGGCCCCCCACCGCGAAAGGACGCGCTCGAGGCCGCTCGACAGGATCCGGTCGCGCTCGAGGATCGGTGGCAGGGCGAGGAGCGCCGCCCCTCCGTTTTCGAGGTAATGGTCGACGGCGGCGGCTTCCTCGGGGCCGTAGGGTCGCGCCGGGCCGACGATGAAGAGCGCGTCGCAGTCCTCGGGCACCTCGACCGCACCCAGGAGCTCCACCGGCTCGACCTCGATGTTGTCGCGGCGGAGCTCGTCTGCGAGGGAGAAGAGCGAGCGGTCGCCGGTCCCGTCCTTCGACCACTCGCCGTGACCGGTCGCTGCGCAGACCTTGGTGCTCTCGCCGGCCGTCACCTGCACGATGGCGCCCGTGATCGCCTGCTCGGCTTTGACGTCGACCTTCGGGCCGCCCTCTTCGTCCTCGAGGGAGCCGAAGTCGAGACCGATCATGTCGTCGCGCGTGATGGTCCACTTCTCGTCGCCGCTCACCACCACCGCCGCGACGTCGGCCATCGTCTCGCCGGACTCGGTCGTGCCGGCGTTGATGCCGAAACGCTGAGCCAGCACCTGAAACTCCGAGGGCTCGCGATCGGGATCGACGAGCTCGACGGTGAGTCGATCGGTCTCGGCGCGGTAGCGGGTCAAGAGCTCCTGCACCTCCGGATAGTTGGGCTCGGCCTCGGAGAGAAAGAGATAGAGCTGAACGTCGTGGTCGAGGGCGGCGAGCTCGGCCTCGGTGCGATCGGAGAGCGTGTAGATCGATTTCTCCGTCCAGTCCCAGCGCTCGAAGTGACGGTGGCTCAGGTAGTTCACCTCGATCACGATGAAAGCCATCAGGATCACGGACGCCCAGACGTGGAGCTGACCGCGTGCCCGAAGGGCCGCCGCTTTCTCGAGGGCCTCCTCGGGGCTGGGCTTCTTCGCGGCTTCGGCCATCTCAGCCGTACCTCCGCGACTGCAGCACCCGCACCGCCGTGAAGATGGCGACGACCACGACCGAGGCCTGGAAGATCAGGTAGCGCGTATCGATGATCCCCTTCGAGAAGTCCGCCATGTGGCCCCAGACGCTCACCACCTTGAGAACGGCGGCCGCTTCCGAGGACGGATTGACCATCTCGAAGATGCCCAGGAGGAAGAGGAGCATCACGACGAGGAAGGTGAGCGCGGCGGCGACGATCTGGCTCTGCGACAGGGCGCTCATGAGCAGGCCGATGGCGAGGTAATAGGCGCCGATCCCGAAGACACCGAGGTAGCTCGCGGCGACGACGCCCGGATCGATGTCGCCGTAGTGGCTGAGGATCCAGACGTAGAGCAGGGTCGGCAGCCAGAGCGCGACCCAGAAGACGAGGGCCGCGACGTACTTGCCGAGGACGAGCTGCCACTCGGTGATGGGCACCGTCAGCAGCGCCTCCAGCGTGCCGGTGCGCTTCTCTTCGGCGATCAGCCGCATCGTCATCAGCGGCACGAAGACCAGAAGGACGATGTAGTAGAGGGTGGAGTTGCCGAAGAACATCGTGAGCGGCGTCTGGCTCACGGCCCCCGGCGAGTACTGACTCGTCGCGAAGTACGACGCGAAGAGATAGAGGCTGAGCCCCTGCACCAGCAGGAAGACGGTGAGCATCACGTAGGCGATCGGACTGACGAAGAACGCCTGGATCTCCCGCTTCGCGATCGTCCAGGTGCCCCTCACTTCTCGTCCTCCGCGTCGTCGTCGTCCGCGTCATCGTCGTCGTCCGCGTCATCGTCATCGTCCGCGTCGTCGTCGTTTGCGTCGTCGTCTGCGTCCGTCTCCGTCTCCGCGTCCGCGTCCGACCCTGCGTCCGGCTCCGCGTCCGACCCTGCGTCCGTCTCCGCGTCCGCGTCCGACCCTGCACCAGTCTCCGTGTCGGTCTCCGAATCCGACTCCCCCAACCCTTCCCTCAGCTCCTCGGCCTCCTTCGCCGTGAGCGTGGCGAAGACGTCCTCGAGGCGCTCCTCTTCGCGCGACAGGGCGCGCAGGACGGCGCCGGCCTCGACGACGGCGCCGAAGATCCGCTCCATCACCTCGGGGCCGCCGACCGTTCTGAGGTGGATATCGTGGACCTCGTCGCCGCGGGCCCGTGATTCGACGATGCCGTGAACGCCGTCCACCCCGTGGAGCCCGTCGCGGAGCTTCTCCTCGTCACCGCGGGCCACCAAGGTGACCTGCTGCTCGCCGGCGGAGCGGTCGCGGAGGCTCTCGGGGGCGCCCTCACCCACCAGGCGGCCGCGGTGGATGATCACCACGCGACTGCAGCTCGCCTCCACCTCGGACAGGATGTGGGTGGAGAGGAAGACGGTCTTCTTGCCCTCGAAGCTACGGATGAGGTCGCGGACCTGGCGGATCTGATTGGGGTCGAGGCCCGCGGTGGGCTCGTCGAGGATCAACAGGGGTGGATCGGAGACCAGGGCGTCGGCCAGGCCCACGCGCTGCCGGTAGCCCTTCGAGAGCTGGCCGATGATGCGGTCCTCGACGTCTTTGACGTCCGCCTTCTCCAGGGCCTCGCCCACCCGTCGCTTCAGGTCCCGGGGCGAAACCTCCTTGAGCTCCGCTCGATAGCGCAGGTACTCGCGGACGCGCATCTCGGGATAGAGGGGGACACCCTCGGGCATGTAGCCGATCTGGCGCCGGGCCCCGAGGGGGTCCGCGAGCGCGTCGACCCCACCGACCCGCACCGTCCCCGCGGTGGGGGCGACGAAGCCCGTGATCATGCGAAGGGTCGTGCTCTTGCCGGCGCCATTCGGGCCGAGAAAGCCCACCACCTCGCCCTTCTCCACGGAGAAGGAGATGTCGGCCACCGCTGTTCGAGCGCCGTAGCGCTTCGTGAGCTGCTCGACCTCGATCACGTCAGGTTCGCCGATTAGTCCATCCTTCTGGGCATGACAAGCGTCGACCGACGACTATTTCTGCCGTTTTTTGGACCCGCCAGGCCCCCCTCGGCGAGCGTGGGCCCATGGTGGTCGCTTCGGTATTGGTGGTCGTCGCGCTTCTCGTGGGCCAGGACGTCGTCGAGATCCTGAACCGCAAGTCCCGCTGACGGCTGCGAAAAAGTCGATTTCCGAATCGGGCGAAGCCCGTTTCGATGAACGGCTCTGACCGGGAGGGCAACGAACCCTCAGCAATCCGGAAACAGCCGCATGCTATCGTCTGCCACAACAGCAGCCTGGGGCGAAAAGCCCCATTCTGTGAGAGCCCTCGAGGGCGAGAACAAGCCGATGGCTGGCCATGATCCGCTGATCGCGAGAGCCCAGGCGGGCGACGAGAAGGCCTTTGGTGAGCTCTTCGTGAAGCACCGGGGAGACGTCACCCGCCTGGTCTACCGGGTGCTGGGCCCCTCCAACGAGGTCGAGGACGTCGTCCAGGATGTCTTCGTCCACGTCTATCGATCGCTGCCGAAGTTCAGAGGCGACGCGAAGTTTTCCACCTGGCTCTATCGCCTCACCCTGAACGTCGCCCGAATGCATCTGCGACGTGGGCGGAGCCGGCCCCGTTTCGCGGACGTGGAGGTGCCCGAGGCGCCCCGCGACGCCAAGCCGCCGGAGACGCCGGACGTGGTGGCCGAGCGCGGCGAGCGGGTGCGGGCCCTCTACGCGCTCCTCGAGACCCTGAGCGAGAAGAAACGCACGGTGCTCGTGCTCCACGACCTCGAGGGGATGCCGGCCAAGGAGATCGCCGACGTGGTGGACGCGCCGGTGCTGACCGTCCGCACCCGCCTCTTCTACGCACGCAAGGAGCTGTACGCCGCCATCGCCGCCGACCCCCGTTTGCGGCCGGCCGTCGAGGCGGTGCTGCCCGACCTTCCGGGCAAGCCGGGCCTTGTCGCCGCGCCTCCGGCCCCGACCCCGGCCCGCGAGCGCCGCCCCACCCCTGCCGCGGGGGAGCCGCGATGAGTCACGAGCCCAAGATCGCGGCGCTCCTCGCCTACGACGCGGAGCTGCTCTCCGACGACGGACGCCGTCGCGTGGAGAGGCACCTCGGGGCGTGCGAGGTCTGTCTCGAAGCGCTCGCCTCCATGCGCGCCTACGACGCGCTGCTGCAGGACGTGAAGCGCGCGCCCATCCCGACGCCCGACTATCCGCGGATGGAGCTGCCGCTGAGGCGCGCCGCCCATGAGGCGGCCCGGGAGGTGAGTGATCGCAAGGCCGTCGCACCGATGGTCTTCCTCGCCTTCGCCGCCGCCGCGCTCTTCTTCGTCTGGGTGGCGGGCCACACGGGCGAGGACAGCTCCTTCGCCACGCGCGGCGTTCAGACCGCGGCGCCTGCACAGCCAGAAGCGCCGCGGGCGGCGGTGAACGGCGAGCTCACCCTTGTGGCGGGACAGGTGCATCTCGACGGTGAGGTGGAGACCGCGCCGGGTGGCGCGGTTGCAGAGAACAGCGTGCTCATCGCCGACGAATCGTCCGAAGCGCACGTCCGCTTCGCGGAGGGCACGGGCATGGCGCTCGAGGCTCACACCGAAGTGAGGGTCGCGGAGCTCCGTGAGGGGCGCGTCACCCTCGATCTCGCGCACGGGACGGTCGCCAACCAGGTGGCGCATCTCGCGCTCGGCGATCGCTACGAGGTGCACGCGGGTCCCTACGTCTTTCGTGTGCGCGGCACGCGCTTCGCGGTGAGTCGCAAGGCCGAGGACGTCGCCCTGGTGGTGGCCGAGGGTGTGGTGGAGGTGTCGCGCGGCGAGCGGATCGAAGCGGTCGTGCAGGCGCCAGGCGCCTGGCGTTCGGGCTTCGTGGTGTGGGGGCCACAGAGCGTTCGGAGGCCGGTCGGGCTCACCGGAGAGGCCGCCGATTGGCCGGTGCTCAGGGTTCGTGTGGGCCAGGGCGCGCACCGCATCCGCGTGGGCAGCCGGGACATCGAGGCCAGCGGCGTCCTCGCGATGCGCGTCCCACGGGGCGAGGTCGAGGTCGGCATCGGAGCCTTGGAGGGTCGTCTCGAGACGCAGCTGGTCGAGGTCGGCGAGACGGGCGAGGTGGTCGAGGGCGCCGCGCTCGTCCCCGATGCCCCACCCGAGCGCGAGGGCTATCTCCCGCCCGCGCTCCTCGCGCCCCCCGTACGCGCCGGGATGCGCAACCTTCAGGCCTGCCACCAACAGGAAGCCCGCCGCGGCGAGCCGCCTTCGGGCGTCTTCAGCCTCCGCGTCACCATCGGCCTCACGGGCCGCGTCGAGCGCGCGCAGCTGATCCAGCGGCGCGGCTCCGCCCCCTCGCAGCGCTTCCGCCAGTGCGTCACCCAGGAGGCGCAACGCTGGAGCTTCCCGCCCCCCACCGGCGGCCGCGTCACCTTCGACCAGCCCCTGCGCTTCACGACCCGCATGCCTTGAGCGGCCGACCCGGCACGCCACTTTCTTCGGGTTACGCCTACATCTCCCTACCATTTCGTACATGGTTCAGGGTCGTGCTCCGAAGAAGCGCAGTTGGCGCATCATCTCGTGCATCTTGGCTCTCTTGGGAGGGGCGCTGACCGCCACGCAGGTGGACTTCGGGCCCACCGCCCAGGCGGCCACCCAAAGGCCGGCCCAACAGCCCGAGGCGATGCTGCCGCCCGCCTTGGTGGCTGGCGATGGGGATTCGCCGCCGAACGACGCGCCCATCCCGGCGCCCCTGCCCTACGACCCGCTTCACGAAGATCCCTTCGGCCAGCGCATGGCAGGCGGTCGGATCATCACCGGGCGCACCCCCCACCGCATCCTGCTCTTCACCTTCGACGACGGTCCCAACCGGCGCACCACGCCGAGGCTCCTCGACTACCTCGACGCCTATGGCGTCAAGGGCGTCTTCTTCCTGACCGCGAGCCGCATGAAGGGCGAGACCAACCGGCAACGCCTTCAGCAGCGGATCGCGCAGGACATCGTGCGACGCGGACACGTCGTGGCGAGCCACACGCTCGATCACGTCCAGCTGCCCACCCTCGACGACGTGGGTGTGGCCGAGCAGATCGACGAGTCCGAGCGCATCTTCGATGAGGTGCTGGGGCAGCGCCCGTGGCTCCTGCGTCCGCCCGGCGGTTCCCGCTCGGTGCGCGTCGACAACATGATCGCGGCCCGCGGCTACACCTCGGTGCTGTGGAACCTCGGCACGGGCGACTTCCAGGTCGAGACACCCGAGGACGTCTACCGCGTCTTCTTCCGCGTGCTCGACGTGCGCGAGCGCGACGAAGGGGACCGCGGCGGCATCGTGCTTCTGCACGACATCCACGACCACTCGGTGGACGCTTTCCCACTGATCATGGACGAGCTCCGCCGCCGCAACTGCGAGCTCCTCGCGGCGGGTGAAGAGCTCTACGACATCACCGACGACCCCTCCCTCTTCTTCCAGGACCGCGCGGGCGCCTCGCCCTCCGACCTCGCCGAGCCCATGCGCCTGCCCCGCGACGTGCTCGAGGCCCGCCAGGCCCGCGTCCACGAGGAGACGGCTCAGCGCTGCGCCTCCATCGGCGCGGACGGTGAAATCGCCCCGTAATCGTTGCCTTTAATTTCCGTTCGCCAGGCGCGCGTCTACGACGTAGATTCCCCGCCCCCGGGGGGAAGCGTCTTGACCACCGTCACCACCTGCCCGTCTTGCGGTTTCGACAATCCACGCGCGTGGAGAGCATGCGCGAAGTGCGGTACGGCCCTGCTCTCGCCCGGCCGCACGGGGATCGGTCCCGCCGGTGAGCCGACGGTGGTCAGCGCGCCGGAGTTCGCGCCCACCGAGGAGCACGAGCTCGGCTTCGACACGCAGGTCACCACCGACTCGGAGAGCCTCGAGACGACCGTCACCAGCGAGGAGATCGAGCCGCCCCTGATCGGACAGGCGGAGGCCGCCGAAGCCATCCGCACCGGCGTCGAGCGCGCCTTCACCGTGGGCTCGCCGACGCTGGTCGCCATCGAGGGTGGCGCGGGCTCGGGACGCACGCGCCTGCTCACCTACGCCAGCGAGATCGCCGCGCGGGTCGCCCCCGACGTTCGCATCCTCTACGCCGCGTGCCGCAAGGATGGCGGCGACGGCCCCTATGCCCCCTTCTCGCGCTTGCTCCTCGAGCGCTTCGGCGTGACGCCCTCCTCGTCGCCTTCCGCGGTGCGAGGGCAGATGGCGACCACCGTCAGCGAAGCGCTGATGACCAAGGACGCGATCATCGTCGCCGAGACCACGCATCTCCTCGGCCACGTCGCCGGGATCCCCTTCCCCGACTCGCCCTTCCTCACGCCCCTCGAGGACAAGCCCGATGAGCTGCGCAAGCGCGTCGCGAAGGCGATCAAGCGCATCGTCGAAGGCGACGCGCAGGTGCGGCCGGTGCTGGTGCTCCTCGACGACATGCACTTCGCGGAGGAGGACGGTTGGGCGCTCCTCTCCGGCCTCACCGATGTCGAGGCGCACGTGGCGGTGGTCATCGCTGGCGACGCGCCACTCGCGGAGAAGACCGACGGCCTCACGCCGGCCGGCGGTGTGGCCATCGGCCCCATCGCGCCGCTGACCGAGAGCGACGTGTCGGCGATGCTCCACGTCCTGCTTCCGAGCCTGGTCTCGGTGCCCGAGGAGCTCGCCGCGGGCATCCTGCACCGCTCGAAGGGAAACCCGGGCGCGGTGCGCGAGCTGACATTCGCGCTCCTCGAGAGCGGGCTCTTCCAGCCGGCCGAGGACGGCCTCGAAGTCGATCTCGAGCGCCTCGAGCAGGGCGAGCTCCCGGTCACCCTCGACGACGCCATCGAGACCCGGCTGGCGCGCCTCAACGAGTTCGACCGGGCGACCCTCGAGCGCGCAGCCGTGATCGGCGAGGTGTTCTGGGATGGCGCCATCCTCGCGCAGATGCGAGCCGAGCGCGACGCGCCGGGCGACGTGTCGGAGCCGATCACCATCTGGCCCGACGACGAGGACCTGGTCGCGCTCAACGCCGCCCTCGGTCGGCTCAAGGACCGCGGCTTCATCCGCGAGACCGACGCGCAGGACGTCCCTGGTGCGGTCGAGCTCCGCTTCGTGGTGTCGGGCGCGCGGGACAAGCTCTACCAGCGCCTGCCGGAGCAGCTGCTGGTGAAGCGCCACACGGCCATCGCCAGGTGGCTCGCCGTCAGCGCCGAGGTCCGCCGCGAAGGGATCGCCGGGCTCATCGCACCGCACCTCGAAAAGGCGGGCATGGGACCGCGGGCCGGGCGCGCGTACCTCGAAGCGGCGAGCTACGAGCGGCAGCAGATGCGAACCACCTCGGCGCTGAAGTCGGTCGAAAAGGCGCTGCCGCTCATCCCGAACGACGACGTCGTCCGCAAGATCGACGCGTACCACGAGCACGGCTCGCTGCTCACCACGGTGGGCCGCTACGACGACTCCATCGACGCCTTCACCCAGATGTTGCGCCTGGCGTGGAGCATCGGCGCGCGCGGCAAGGGCGGCGCCGCGCTGAACCGCATCGCGCGCGTGCATCGCCAGCGCGGCGAGAACGAGGTCGCGCGCAAGCTCCTCGAGCGCGCCCTGTCCATGTTCCGCACCGCTGGCGACCTCCGCGGCGTCGCCGCGACCCTCGACGACCTCGCCCAGGTCCACCGTCTCAGCTCCGAGACCGACCCCGCGATCCAGGCGGCCGCCGAGGCGCTCGAGATCCGGCGCCAGCACGGCGATGCGCGCGGCGAAGCGGTCAGCCTCACCACCCTGGGCGGCATCGAGCTCGACCGCGGCAAGCTCGACGTGGCCGGCGAGTTCTTCGAGCAGGCCCTGAGCCTGCGCAAGCGCATCGGCGACCGCGAAGGCGAGAGCCAGAGCTACAACGCCCTGGCCATCGTCGCCTACGAGCGGGGCGACGCCAACAGCGCGATCCGCTCTTGGCAAGCCGCGCTCGAGGCGGCCCGCGCGATGGCGGACGCGCGCGCGCAGTGCTTCCTCTTGAACAACCTCGGCGAGGCGTACCTCGAGACGGGGCGGCTCGAGGAAGCGCGGACGTGCCTCGATGAGGCGAAGCAGCACGCCGACAAGCTCGGCGACAAGCGGGGCACCGCGGAGGTGGCGCGCAACCTCGGGCGGGTGGCGCTCCGCGCCCACGACGACGACGCCGACACCCTGCTCCAAAAGGCCCTCGAGCTCGCCACCGACTATGGGCAGCAGGACGCCATCGCGCTCGCGCACCGCGCCGTGGGCCAGCTCCGAGCGCAGACCCTCTTCGACGCCAGCGGCGCCGTCGACAAGCGCGCCGAGGAAGCGTTCCTCGTCAGCATCGACCTCTTTCGCGAGATCGGGAACGAGAAGGAAGCCGCGCGCTCCCTCGCGGAGCTCGGCTACCACCTGATCGAGCGCGGAGACATGGAGACCGCGCGAGAGAGGCTCCACGAAGCGCGCGCCATCATGCGCGGCATCGGGCTCAAGGATCTCGAGCGTGTCGAAAGGACCCTCGAGGAGGTCTCCTGAGGGACGGCGCGTGAGACGTGCCCTCGGCGCGCTCGCGCTCTCGGGCGTGCTGCTCGTCGTGCTCTACGAGGCCTTCGCCGTCGGCGCCGATCTCACGGTGGACCTCCACCAGACGGCGTACGCGGGCTCGGAAAGCTGCGAGCCATGCCATCGCGACCAGCACCGCTCCTTCGCGCGCACCTTCCACGGGCGGATGACGCGCGAAGCGACCGACGACACCGTCCTCGCCGACTTCGACGGAACCGAGCTCCTCTACGGTGGGGTCGTCGCACGCATGGAGCGGGGCGAGCGGGGCGAGTTCCTCATGCGCTTCTCGGGGCCCGGGTTCCCCAGCCGCACGGCGACGGTGGTCCGCACCGTGGGCTCGCATCGGTACCAGCAGTACCTCGCGCGCGACGACGACCTCTACGTGCGCCTGCCCATCGCCTACGACCCGGCCGAGGCCCGCTTCTTCCACATGAACGAAGCCTTCCTCACCCCCGACCCCGCGCCGCCGCCGCCTGGCGGCACCATCGCGCGCGAGGACTACGACCGCCACGTCGTCCGCTGGAACGACAACTGCGTCTTCTGCCACAACGTGGCCCCGAACCCCGGCCGCGTGGGCGAGCGCTTCGAGACCACGGTCGCCGAGCTCGGCGTCGCTTGCGAGGCCTGCCACGGACCCGCGGGGCGGCACGTCGAAGCGCGCGCCGACCCGCTCCGCAGCCTGGTCCTCGACCTGGCGGACGACGACCCCACGCTGGTGAGCCCCAAGGACCTGAGCGGCGCGCGCAGCGCCGAGGTCTGCGGCCGCTGCCACGGCCAGCGCAAGACCGACGACATCGATGCCTTCGTCACGCGCGGCGACCCTTACGTCCCCGGTGAGGAGCTGTCCCGCTACAGCACGCCGCTCGGCCGCGACACGACCCTCGACGGCGCAAGGGGCGTCTTCGCCCCGCGCTTCTGGCGGGACGGGACACCACGCCTGACGGCGTACGCGTATCAGGGCTACCTCGCCTCCCCCTGCGCTGCCGATCCGGAATTCAGCTGTACGACCTGTCACGGGATGCACGAAGGCGATCCCGACGGCCAGCTCCGCCCCGAAGCTCTCGGCGATGGCGCCTGCGTGGACTGTCATCAGGCGCTCGGGCGAAACGACGCCCTCGAAGCTCACACTCACCATCCAGCGGCGAGCGCCGGGTCGCGCTGCACCGCGTGTCACATGCCGCAGATCGTCTACGGCCTGGTCGGCGCGCGCATCAGCCACCGCATCGAGGTCCCCGACGTGGCCGCCGCGGCGCGCGATGGACGCCCCGACGCGTGCACCCTCTGTCACGTGGACCAGACGCGTGCGTGGGCGCGCCACGCGCAGGCGCGCCTCTGGGATGGCGGCGAAGCCCGACCGCCCTTTGATGCGGGCGAAGAGGACGGCCTTTCCGAGGTCCTCGCCATGCTCTTCGGCGGCGACCCCATCGAGCGCGCTCTGGCGGCCGACGCCCTCGGGCGAAGCGCTGGCCCTTCCGCCGCGATGGGCGCGCTCTTCGACGTCCTCGAGCGCGACCCATATCCCGCGGTTCGGCGCATCGCCTGGCGCTCGGCGCGCGCACTCGCGGACGCGCCCGACGCGCCGTGGTCACGCTACGTCGCCACCGACGACCTCGAGCGCCGGCGCGCCGCGGTCGCGGACATCGAGGCCGCGCTTCCGGCCGGCGCCATCCTTCGCCCCGACCCCGAGCGCGTCGCTCAGCTCAGGGCCGAAGCCGAAGAGGTCGCCATCTTCATCGGTGAGTGAGCGACGGGGACGCACGCCCGACTTCTCACGACCGCCTCGCGAGGATGCGATACACCGGCAGGCCGTCCTCGGCGGCGCGCGCTTCGCGGTTCGACACGCTGCCGTAGGGGTTGTGGTCGATGAAGCCGTCGCCCTCGAGCGCGAAGTCGGCGTGGGCGCGCAGGAGATCGCGGTAGAGCTCCGCGCGGTCCTCGACGTCGGTCTGCACGAAGAACACGCCACCCTCGCGAAGGAGGCGGGCGACGTCGTCCGCGAAGGTATCGCTCAGGACACGCCGCTTCACGTGACGCTTCTTCCACCAGGGATCGGGGAAGTGGAGAAAGACGGCGTCCAGACAGCCGTCCGGCCCCGAGCGGGCGAGGATCTCCCGCGCGTCGCCCTGGAAGGGGCGCAGCCGGTCGAGCTTCAACCGCTGGCGCCGCTCGTCCACCTTGAAGGCCCACTTGGCCTTGATCTCGATGCCGAGGATCCGGCTCTCGGGCGAGGCGGCGGCCCGCGCAAAGAGGCTCGCCCCGCGGCCATAGCCCACGTCGAGCTCGAGGGGCCCCTCCCCGGGCACCAGGTCGGGTAGACGAACCTCGCCCTCGGGCACGGCGGGCGCCTTGTCTTGGTAGCGGATCGGGGGCGGGGTGCTCTGAGCCAATGCCCGAGGGTGCTAGCACGTCTGAGCCCAGGCTCACTCCCTGGTCTGCGTGTCTGCTAGGGTCCCGGCCGCCCGTGCGCACCCTCCGTCATCTCAGCCTCTACCTGGCGCTATTTCTTTCGGGCAGCGCCGCCCTCGCCTACCAGACGACCTGGGGGCGCATGCTCGACCGGGTCTTCGGCGTCGGCGATCTCGCGGTCGCGACGGTGCTCGCCGCCTTCTTCCTCGGCCTGGGCATCGGCTCCGCGCTGGGTGGACGATACGCCCAGGGGCTGAGCCGGCCCGCGTGGATCTACGCCGGGCTCGAGATGGGGATCGGCGTGTGGGCGCTGCTCAGCCTCGCCCTCATCCCCAACGTCCATCATCTCTATGCGTGGCTCGGCGAGGGCGCGCCCTTCGCGGTCGTCACCCTGGTTCGCTTCGTTCTGGCGCTCCTGGTCCTGCTACCGCCCACGATCCTGATGGGCGCCACCCTGCCGGTGCTGGTGCGGGTCGTGGCGCGCTCGGGAGAGGGCTGGGCGCGAGAGGCGACCGCGCTCTATGTGATCAACACCCTCGGCGCGGCCACCGGAGCGGGGGTGACGGGCCTGTGGCTCCTGCCGCACCTCGGCAACCGGCTGACGCTGATGTGCGCCGCGGGCGCGTCGATCGGCGGCGGTCTCCTGGTCCTCTCCCTCTTCCGCGCGCACGGCCAGGTCGCCGCCGAGATCACCGACGACGCGGAGGAAGAGTCCCTGGTCGTCATCATCCAGCGGCCGAGCCGGGTCGGCCTCGCGTGCACCCTCGCCTTCATGGCGGGCCTCGCGTCGCTCTCCGGCGAGGTCCTCTGGACGCGTGTGCTGCGCATCGTCTCTGCATGGCACCACACCTGCGTTCGCGTCGATGCTCGTCTGCTATCTCGTCGGGATCGCAGGCGGAAGTCTGATCGCCGAACGCGTGGGCCGCGCCCTCGATCCGGGCCGCCTCTTCGGCTTCCTGCAGGGCTTCATGGCGGTGCTCACCGTCGTGGCGATGTGGCTCGCCCCCCACCTGCCCCGCGTCCTCGGGCTCATCGGTGGCGAGGCGGATCTCGACCCGTATCGAACGTGGGTCATGCTCGCGACGGCCGCCGTGCTGCTCCTGCCGCTGGCCCTGGTGCTGGGCACCTCGATCCCCCTCGCGTGGCGTCTCGCGGGTGGCACCGCCGAGGTGGCGGCCGAGAACGCCGGGCGCGTGCTGGCGTGGAACACCATCGGGGGCCTCTTGGGCTCCCTGCTCGCGGGCTTCGTGATGGTGCCGGCGCTGGGCATCGAGCTCAGCCTGGTCACCATCGCGGTGGTTCACCTGCTCACCACGGCGGTCGCCTTCCGCGGCACCAGCAGGCGTCTGGTCGCGCAGCTCGCCTCCTTCGTGGTGCCGACCCTGATCGCGGTGGCCATCCTGCTGTGGCGCCCCACCATCGACCTGCCCTTCCTCCTGCACGCTCGCAACGACGCCGTCAACGCCATCGTCGAAGGGCCGGCGGCGCCCATCTGGCAGGAGCAGATCGTCTCGCTCCGGGAGGGTCGCAACACCACCGTGACCATCACCGACGAGGACGGTCTGCTCCGCCTCTACAACGACGGCCGTCCCGAGTCCGGCTTCGGAGGAGACGCCCCTGGATTCGGGGCCGAGCTGTCGATGCTGGGCAGCCTGCCGGTGGTCTTCGCCCGCGAGCAGAAGCGCGCCATGGTGATCGGCCTCGGCGCGGGACACACCACGGCGGTGATGCTCGGCGGCGACTGGGAGCGCCTCGACGTGGTGGAGCTCGAAGAGGCGGTGGTGGACGCGGCGCGCGAGCTCTACGAGGCCGAAGACACGCCCTTCCCCCTCGACGACCCCCGCGCCCATCTGATCGTGGACGACGCCCGCGCGCGCCTGGTGCTGTCGCCGGAGGGCACCTACGACGCCATCGTCAGCCAGCCCTCGCATCCGTGGCTCGCGGGCTCGAGCGCGCTCTACACCCAGGAGTTCTTCGAGGAGGCGGCGCGAGCGCTCAAGCCCGGCGGCGTGATGTGCCTGTGGGTGAACCTCTTCCGCACCGAGCTCCCCACCCTCGAATCCGTCACCGCGACCTTGCGCTCGGTCTTTCCGCACGGCCACGCCTTCGTGGTGGAGGATTCGAGCTGGATACTCATCGCCAGCCGCGAGCCCATCCCCCTCGGCGAGCAGGCCGCCGAGCGGATCAAGAGCGACGGCCTCGAGCCCTACCTCGAGCCCCAGGGCCTCGATCACATCATCGACTACGCCGCCGTGCGCGAGCTCGACGGGCGGGGCTTTCAGGCGTTCGGTGCCGGCGCGGAGCTGATCCACGACGACCGGCCTCTGCTCGAGTTCGAGCTCGCCCAGACCGCGAGCGGCATGACCGTCAACTACATCGAGCTCGACTACGCGGTCTACGACACCCCCTGGATCTCCTCCGCTGCCTTCGACGACCTGCCCGAGCGCTACCGGGACGAGATCCTCCTCGCGCGCATCCGCGAGGTGGAAAACCGTGTGCCCGGCCTGCACCGCTTCGAGGAGAGCCTGCCCGAGCTGACCATGGTCGACGACGAGCGGGAGCTGGTGCTCGGCCGCCTCTTCGAAAAGCGCGGGTGGGTCCACACGTCGCTCGCGCACTACGATGCCTCGAACGATCCCGACGCGGCGCTCTCGGCCGACGAGCTGCGCCACGCGGAGCGCGCGCACTATCAGCTGGTGACGGTGGACCAGGACCGGGAGGCGATCCCCTACGAGGCCCGCCCCTACCTCTCGAGCGCCCTGGCGGTGGACCAGGCGCGATTCATCGACCGCGCGATCGAGGTCGCCGTCGAGGCGGACGACGACGACGACGAGACGCTGATCGAGGTCGCGCGGGCCTATCGCCAAGGGCGATGCGAGGGGCTGCTGGCGACGGCCAGCCTCGAGATCGAGGTGCGGCGCGACGAGTACGTGGCGCTCTTGGCCGCCCGCTGTGCGTTCGCCGCGGGCGACGAGGCGCAGGCGATCCACTACATGGAGGAGCGGACGCGGGTCCGCCGGGCCCTGGCCCTCGACGAGGGCAAAAAGGGCCGGGAGGCGGAGAACGGCGGCAACATCAGCCGCGCCCTGCGTCACTATCGCCGAAGCCTCATGGCCAACCCGGCCCATGGCCCTTCGGCGGCGGCGCTGGCCCGCATCCTCGTCGACCGGGGCCACTCGGAGCAGGCCCAGGAGGTCCTGCGCGCGGCCGCCCAGGCTGCCGAGGGCCTGCCGCAGTCCACCTCCGCCATCGAAGGGGCCGCCGAGAGCTTGATGCTCGACCTCTAGCGGAGCCGGGAGTGCTCGCTCTCGTGGCCGTCCGGCATCCAGGCGAATTCAAAGGCCAAGTGGCCTGACAGTCGCATCGAAAACTTCCCCTCGCCGCGCCTAGCGTGGTAACAAGACCCCGGAGATTGGTCCACCCAGGAGGGTCCAGCGTGCCGGTAAAGATTCTCGTCGTCGACGACAGCCTCACCATGCGGAAGATCATGGAGATGACTTTCGCTGGGGAAGAAGCGGAAGTCGTCGCTGTCGACAGCGGTGAGGCCGCCGTTCAGAAGGCTCAGGAGATCACGCCCGACGTGGTCTTCGCCGACCTTTCCATGCAAGGCCTCGATGGCTATGGCGTGTCCGCCACCATCAAGAACGTCCCCGCTCTCGCCAACACCGCGGTGATCGTGATGGCGAGCCAGCACCAGGCCTACGACGAAGGCAAGGGCGCTGACGCTGGCGTCGACGATCACGTGGTGAAGCCCTTCGACTCGCAGGCTGTCATCGACAAGGTCGGCGACGTGCTCAAGCGACCGCGGATGATCCCGAGTGGCGATGCACCCGTCGCCGCCGCGCCCGCGGCTCCGGCGAGGCCAGCTCCTCCCGCGCCGCCCAAGAAGAGCGTACCCAAGCACACGGTCGCCTTCGGTGCCAGGCCTCCCGGTCCCCCGCCTCCTCCGACTCCGCCCTCCGCGCCGAAGCCCCCCGAGCGTCCGGTGCTCGAGCTCGCCGATGAGCCGGAGGTCGAGATCGAGTCGCCGGCCGCGCCCGCGCGACCCTCGGCCCCGAGAGCGCCCGCCAAGCCCGCCGCTGCCGCGGCGGCTGCCACCTCGAACGGCGGCGCGATGGCGAGCAAGCTCGAAGGCCTCGGCCTCGACAAGACGCAGATCGAAGGCGTGCTCGCGCTCAGCCGCGAGGTGATCGAGCAGGTCGTCTGGGAAGTGGTCCCGGAGCTGGCCGAGACGATCATCAAGGAAGAGATCAAGCGACTCACGTCTGAGTAGGCGTCGCCGCACTCCCCTTCCCGCCACGCTTCGCTCGCCACTTGTTCCTGCGGCCAAGGTCCCGTATGGAACCGGTCCGATGAGCGACGAATTCAGCGGCGAGATGCCGAAGGCCTACGATTCCCGGGACGTCGAGCCCAAATGGTATGCGTTCTGGGAGGACGCCGGTCTCTTCGCGGCGAGCGCGGCGGAGGACGACGACCGCGAGCCCTACACCATCGCCATCCCGCCGCCGAACGTGACCGGCTCGCTCCACATGGGCCACGCCTGCCGCACGACCTTCGAGGACGTGCTCATCCGCCACAAGCGAATGCAGGGCCGCAACACGCTCTGGATCCCGGGTACCGATCACGCGGGCATCGCCACGCAGGTGATGGTCGAGCGCGAGATCGCGAAGGAGGGCCTGACGCGTCAGGAGCTCGGACGCGAGGAGTTCCTGAAGCGCGTGTGGAAGTGGAAAGAGGAGAAAGGCGGCCGCATCCTCCGGCAGCTCCGCATCATGGGCGCCTCCTGCGACTGGTCGCGCGAGCGCTTCACCATGGACGAGGGGCTCAGCCGCGCCGTGCGCGAGGCCTTCGTGAAGCTCTACGAGGAGGGGCTGATCTATCGCGGCACGCGCCTCGTGAACTGGGACGTCGGCTCGCAGACGGTGCTCAGCGACCTCGAGGTCGAGCAGCAGGAGAACGTCGAGGGCTCGCTCTTCGACTTCGCCTATCTGGTCTCGGAAGAAGACGGCGGCGGCGAGATCGTCGTGTCGACGACGCGCCCCGAGACGATGCTCGGTGACACCGCCATCGCGGTGCATCCGGACGACGAGCGTTACAAACACCTCCACGGCAAGAAGGTGAAGCACCCCTTCGTCGATCGATTGATCCCGATCATCTGCGACGCGGAGCTGGTCGACATGGAGTTCGGCACCGGCTGCGTGAAGGTGACGCCCGCCCACGACCCGAACGACTTCGCGACGGGCAAGCGGCACGGGCTGGAAGAGATCAACATCCTGAACCTCGACGGGACGCTCAACGCCGAGGGCGGACCGTTTGCGGGGATGGACCGTTTCGTCGCCCGCAAGGCTGTGAAAGCGGAGCTCGAAAAGCTCGGCCTCGCCCGCGGCGAGAAGAAGCACATGATGACGCTGCCCAAGTCGCAGCGCTCGAAGACCGTGGTCGAGCCGATGATCTCGACCCAGTGGTTCGTCAAGATGGAGCCGCTCGCGAAGCCCGCGATCGCGGTCGTCGAGGACGGGCGCATCGAGATCATCCCCGAGGAGTGGAAGAAGACCTATTTCCACTGGATGCGGAACATCCAGGACTGGTGCATCTCGCGTCAGCTCTGGTGGGGGCACCCGATCCCGGCCTGGTACTGCCCGAACGACCACGTCACAGTCGCCCGCGAGACGCCCTCGAAGTGCGCCGAGTGCGGAAGCACCGAGCTCCGGCAGGACGACGACGTGCTCGACACCTGGTTCAGCTCGGGCCTGTGGCCCTTCTCCACGCTGGGGTGGCCTGACCAGACCCTCGAGCTGTCGCGCTTCTATCCCACGAGCGACATGGAGACGGGCTACGACATCCTCTTCTTCTGGGTCGCGCGGATGATCGTCATGGGCCTCTACTTCATGGACGACGTTCCCTTTCGGCGCGTGCTCCTGAGCGGGATGGTCACCGACGAAAACGGCGACAAGATGAGCAAGACGCGCGGCAACGTCATCGACCCGCTGGACGTGATCCACGGCGCGACCCTCGACGTCCTGCTGAAGAAGGCCGAAGAAGGCGGGGCGAAGGAGAGCGGGCTCAAGTACATCCGCAAGCACTACCCGGAAGGCTTCGCGCCCTACGGCGCCGACGCCCTTCGGATGACGCTGCTCAGCTACTCGCCGCAACAGAAGCGCATCGCCCTGTCGATCAAGCGCATCGAGGGTTACCGCAACTTCGCCAACAAGCTCTGGAACGCTTCGCGCTTCGCCCTGATGAACCTCGAGGGGTCGGACGCGGTGGCGACGCGCGAGCGGCCCGAGCCGCAGGCGCTGATCAATCGCTGGGTGCTGTCACGCCTGGCGCGCGCCGTCGCGGCGGCCGATCGCGGCCTCGAGGAGTACCGCGTCGACGACTCCACCGGCGCGCTCTACCACTTCGTCTGGGACGAGCTCTGCGATTGGTACCTGGAGCTGACGAAGCCGCTCCTCGACCAGGGCGAGGACCCGGCGGTCGCGGCGGAGACGCGTCAGACCCTGGTCCACGCGCTCGAGACGACCTTGCGCGCGCTCCATCCGATGATGCCGTTCATCACCGAGGAGATCTGGCAGCGCGTTCCGAAGGACGACGGGGCCGGGTCGAGCATCATGGTCGCGCCCTACCCGCGGAGCGAAGCGGACCTCCGCGTCGACGAGGACGCCGAACGCGACGTCGGGGTCCTGCAGACGACCATCGTGGGCGTTCGGACCATCCGCGCCGAGCACCAGGTCTCCTTCTCGAACGGCATCGCGCTCCACGCGTGGGCTGAAGACGCGGTGGCGCGAGAGGTGCTCTCGCGGGAGACGAAGCTCATCGCGCGCCTGACCAACGCCGAGGTCACGGTGGTGGACGACGCCGCCGCCCTCGACGCCGTCACCGGCCCCCGCGCCGCCGTCTTCTACGACGCCGGGATCAAGGTCGTCGTCCCCGACGTCATCGACGTCGACAAGGAAAAGGAGCGCCTCGGCCGCGAGCTCAAGAAGGTCGACAGGGAACTCGACCAGTCGACCAAGAAGCTCGCGAACGACAAGTTCGTCGAGCGCGCCCCCGCCGAAAAAGTCGAAGCGGAGCGCGCCCGCAACGCCGAGCTGACGGCGAAGAAGGGCGAGCTCGAGGCCGCGCTTTCGCGGCTCTCGTGAGGCGACCGCGTCTTCCGTCATACTCTCTGGCATGAGACGAGCCCTCGTCGCCACGATAGCCCTCGCTGCTCTGGGGGCCGCGTGCAACGCCGACGGGGCGGAGGTGATCTTCTCCGTGCGCTCCGACCTGCGCCCGGGGGTCGAGTTCGACCGCGTTCAGACCGCCCTCTTCGATGGCGACGCTGCCTTCGGGATCGCTCGCACCTTCGAGCGAGACGTCGCCCTGAGCGAGGACTTCGCAGCGGGCCAGGTCGTTGCGGAGTTCGGCAACGTGCCGTCGGGGCCGAACGTCGCCCAGGTCCGGCTTCTCCTGGCCGGAACCGTGGTGCTCGCACGCAACGTGCGCCTCGACGTGGATGGGCCGCTCGGCGTCACCATCGTCATGAGTCGCAACTGCATCGGCGTCATGTGCCCCCTCCCCGACGGCGATCCGGCGTACACGGCGTGCGTCGCCGGGCGCTGCGCACCGCCGACCTGCACGATCGAGTCGCCGGAGCTTTGCGGCGCGCCCGCCTGCATGCGCGACGAGGACTGCGCGGCGCCCGTGGCTTGCGCCACGTCCAGCTGCACGGATGGCGCGTGCATCGTCACGCCGGACGACGGGCTGTGCGCGAGCGGGGAGGTCTGCGATGCGGCCCTTGGTTGTACGTCGCCGCCGAATGTCGGGTGCAGCGTGTGCGGAGGCGATGGCACCTGTACCGAGTCCTGCGACGGCGCCTGCGTCTGCCCCGACGGCTGTGACTGCACGTTCACGTGCGATGGCCCGTGCCGGGTCGAGTGCGACGGCGACACGACGCAGTGCCACGTCATGGCTGCCGAAGCGGACGTGACGTGTCTCTATGCGACCTGTGACATCCAGGTCGACATGGGCAACGTCGAGTGCCGCGGCACGGAAGCCACGTGCACGGTCATGGGCGGGGACGTCGGCATCACCTGTGATCGCGCCACGTGCACCCTCGACCTGGGGAGCGGCACCATCGACTGCATCAGCGGCGCTCAGTGCGCGGCGCGCTGCGCCATGGCCGGAGGCTGGACGAATTGCATCCACTCGGTCTGCTGCTGGGAAGGCCCCGGGTGTGGGGGTGGCGTCTGCACCGGACCGGACGATTGCCGGGGCAGCATGACGAGCGATGGGACGCCGGTCGAGCGATGCGGGGAGGCGTGCCCACCGGTCGAGAATGGGTGCTTCGCGGCCGCGCCCTGACTCGCTGTCGCGCGGCACCCTGCCCAGGTGCGCGTCGAACGGCGCCCTGTCGTCACTCCCAGGCCGCGGCGTCGGCCGCGTCACCGTCGTGCTCGCAGACGTAGGCCTTCGACTCGTAGTCGTTGTCGTCGTGCCAGCCGTCGGGGCGTTGGACGGCGCACGCGGCGCCGCCGTAGGCGGGCTCGCCGCCGGCCCAGCCGAGATAGCCGGAGTTGCGGCTGCCGGTGACCCAGCGCCAGTCGCCATCGGTGACTGTCTCGGAGAAGCCCATCCAGTGATAGTCGGGGACGAAGTCGTCCTCGACGCTGTCGTTGACGACGATGAGATGCGCGCCGTCCGATTCGCAGTCCCGCTCGGCATCTTGCCAGGTGCGCGTGGTCGACACGATGCGATAGCAGCTGCGAGACGCGCCGAGGCTTCGGTCGTACCCGCTCGGGCACGCAGGTGTCGCATCCGGCGGACGCGTGTCGGGGGGCGCCGTGTCCGCCACCCCGCCATCCATCATCGCTCCGTCGGGCGCCGCGCCATCGGGTGTGCCGCCGTCGGTCGGCCCCGCGTCCATCGACCCGTCCGCCGCCACGCGGGAATCGACGCGCGCGTCCGTCGGGCCGCCTTCGGCCGCGCCGTCGCCCACCGACGCGTCGGCCACGCCCTCCTCGGGCGGCGCGAGCGCGCTCGTCTCCAACCCGCAGCCGGCGACGACGAGACAGACCCACCACCAACGCCCCATGCACAGATCGTATCACCCCGCGTTTGCACTTCGTGCGGCGCGGCTACGGGACGGTCATGGGAACAGCGTCAGAGCAGCGCCAGCTGCCCCGGAAGCACGTCGTCGCCTTCGATGCGCGCGCCCTCGAGACGCAGCAGGAAGCGCTTCTTGTCGAGGCCGCCGCTGTAGCCGCCGAGCTTGTTCCCCTGCTCGAGCACGCGATGGCAGGGCACGACGATCGGGATCGGGTTCTTCGAATTCGCCGTGCCCACGGCGCGCATGGCCCGCGGGTTGTCGATGTCGGAAGCAATTCCGGCGTACGAGCGTACTTTTCCATGTGGGACGCGTCGGAGTGCCTCCCACACGCGAATTTGAAAATCACTGCCATGCAGATCGACGGGGATTTGGTTCAAATCGACGACTTCCCCGGCGAAGTAGCGATCGAGGATCCCCTTCCAGGTGTCGGGGAGCTCCCCTACGGGGACCTCCGCGTCATGCATCTGTGCCCCTGGGAGCGTGAGGTGCGTGAGTCCGACATCGCTCCAGAAGAGCCACAATGTGCCGAAGCCTGCGACGTCGTAACGCGCCCGGCCGATGGAAGGAGGTGCGTCTCGGATGCTATCTTCTGAAGGCATGCGTGGCGTCCTCGGTCTTGGTGGGCTCCTCCTGCTCGCGGCAGGCGCGCTGGGTTGCGCCCCCAGCCTCCGCATGGTGCACCAGTCGAACACTTTCTTCGAGCGTTGCCACAGCGCCGACTACGACACCTCGGTCACGCCTGATCAACGCCACGAGTGTTGGACGGTCTGGCTCCACCACTACACGCTCGGGCAGAGTCCCGAGCGCCTCGCCTATGCGCGCGCCCGCCTCTCGGGTGGAGAGGTCACGGCGATGCCCGGCATCCCCTCCGCGCAGCTCGGCACCTCCTACACGGCGTCGTACCTGGTGATGAGCGAAGACGTGATGGACGCCGAGGGTGCGGACGAGTCCACCGCCGCGACGCCACCGCGCGACGAGGAGCGGCTGCCCTCCCCGCCCAACCCGGACCATCAGTGCAGCGGCGTCTGCGATCCGCGCTGGTACACCTGCATCCGCCGCTGCGACGAGCCCTATGGCGGCTGCCGAGAGGCTTGCGAGATCGAGCACCGGACCTGCCTCGCGGGCTGTTTCTAGGAGAAGGCCTCGCGGCGGGCAGGGTCACTTGACCAAGAGTGCGCCGCCGCTCGCCCCAAAGGCGATCTCGAAACGGCTCGGCAACGCGACGCCGGCGCAAATGTAACAGATTGTAATTCAGCGTCTTTACGGGCCCCGGCATTGTTGCCCGGCCAAAGTGCCCATGCCATCTTCGGCCCGCTGTGTTCGTCACCGCCGCATGGGTGCTCCTCGCCGTCGCCGCCGGTGCCCTCCTCTTCTTCGGCGTCGGGCTTGTCTGCACACGGCATCACGTTCGGCTGGCGCCGCCGAGCGACCTCGGCGCAGACGCCCCGCCCGTCTCCCTGCTCAAGCCCATCAAGGGCCTCGAGGAAGGCCTCGAGGAGAACCTCGAGAGCGTCTTTGCCCAGGACTACCCGGGCGCGATGGAGATCATCTTCGCCTCCACCGAGGCGGACGATCCCGGGATGGCGGTGGCCCGCGCGGTCGCCGCGCGACATCCCGAGTGGGACGTTCGTTTCGTCCGCAGCGACGCGAGCTTCGGTCTCAACCCCAAGGTGGCGAACCTCCAAGGCGCGAAGAAGGCCGCGCGCTACGACCTGATCCTGCAGTCCGACGCCAACGTGCGACTGCGCCCGGACTACTTGCGTCGGGTGGTCGGCGAGATGCAGTCCACCGGCGCCTCGCTCCTCACCAGCATGGTGGTGGGCTCGGGAGAGCGCTCGGTCGGCGCCGCTCTCGAGAACCTGCAGCTCACCTGCTTCATCACCCCGGCGATGGCCACCGCCCTGCACCTTGCGGGCATCAGCTGCGTGGTCGGCAAGTCCATGCTCCTGTCACGCCGGGAGCTGGACGAGGCCGGCGGTCTCGAAAGCGTCCGCGACATCCTCGCCGAAGACTTCATCCTCGGCCGGGCTTACCAGCGCCTCGGCAAGAAGGTGCTCCTGTCGGCCACCACCATCGAGAACGTGAACCACGCGATCCACACGCGTCAGTTCCTCTCGCGCCACGGCCGCTGGCTCAAGATGCGCGCGGTGATCCACGTCGGCGGCTTCGTCGGCGACCTGGCCGCGAACCCCAACGCCCTCTGCGCGCTGGCGCTCATCGTGAGCGGCTTCGACCCGCGCTTCGCGGCCATCTGGGGCATCGTGGCGATGCTCAAGATCGCGGGTGACGCGTACGCCATCCGGCTGTTGCGAGACGAGCCGATGCGTCTGCGCTACCTCGCCCTGGCCCCGCTGAAGGACACGCTCATGGGCGCGGTGTGGTTTCACAGCATCTTCTCCCGCTCCGTTCAGTGGCGCGGTGAGAAGCTGCGTTTCGGCAAGGACAGCCGTCTCAGGCCGGACGATGGCGCGCTGCCCGTCCGGGTCCTGAGGCGACTCCTCGGTACGGCCTAGCCGGGCCCGGTGGGGGCCGGTGATGGCAATCCGGCTCGAGGGCACTCTACGGGGCGCGCTCCAGCTGCGCGTCGCCTCCGGCGCCGCTGCGCTTGCGCGCTCCCCTCCGAGCGTCCTCGAGCACTTCGGGTAGGTCTCGGCCGCTAGTACCGGCCTCGACCCCCGAATCCGGCTCGAGGGCACTCTACGGGGCGCGCTCCAGCTGCGCGTCGCCTCCGGCGCCGCTGCGCTTGCGCGCTCCCCTCCGAGCGTCCTCGAGCACTTCGGGTAGGTCTCGGCCGCTAGTACCGGCCTCGACCCCCCAATCCGGCTCGAGGGCACTCTACGGGGCGCGCTCCAGCTGCGCGTCGCCTCCGGCGCCGCTGCGCTTGCGCGCTCCCCTCCGAGCGTCCTCGAGCACTTCGGGTAGGTCTCGGCCGCTAGTAGCGGCCTCGACCCCCACCGCCGCCGCCGCCGCCACCGCGGCTGCGCTCGTGGGCCTCGTCGACGCGAATGGAGCGACCGTCGAGGGTCGCGCCGTCCATGGCTTCCTTCGCCTTCTGCGCGGCATCGCGGTTTTCCATCGTCACGAAGCCGAAGCCCCGCGAGCGACCGGTGTCCCGGTCCGTGATCACCTTGGCTTCGACGACACCGCCGAACTCTTCGAAGGCCGCACGAAGTCCATCATCCGACGTATCCCAGCTCAGCCCACCAACGAATAGTCTGCTCACGAATCTCTCTCTCTTTCCGGCGGACGCCCTCCGAAAAGGGCGCCCCTCAATCACCGCGGATCTGCCGCGGAGAAGTCCTCGTAATTTTCGATGCGTCACGCAGCCCGTGTTTCTCGCACGCTGCGCACTTCGGCATCGTGTCGGTGGCCCCGGCTGGGCCACCCTCGCCCCAGTTGGGCGTCGAGGTCCCCAAAGCTAACACCGGCGCGCCTGAGCGCCAACTCTCTATTGTTCGAGGTTGTCCTGCAGAAAAGCGAGCAGGGCCGCGTTGACCCGCTCCGGCTGCTCGTAGGCGCTCAGATGTCCTGCGTCGGGGATGCGCACGAAGCGGGCCCCCCGGATCTGTCGCACCAGATGCTCGGCTTCCCCTACGGGGGTCGCCCCGTCCTGCTCGCCCACCACCACCAGGGTCGGAGCCCGGATCTTCGACAGCTCCGGCGTGCAGTCGTCACGGTGGAAGACGATGGCGTCGATCACGTGCGCGATGGACTCCGGGTCCATCCGCATGAGGGTCTGAATGAAGCCCTCGACCCGCGCCGGCGCCTGCGCGAAGGTCTCGGGCGCCATCATGATGCGCGCGACCACCTCGCACAGGGGCCGCACCGGCCCGAGCCGCTGCGAGATGGCCACCAGCGGCCGGTAGGACACCTTCTTGAGGCGCGGCTCCGCGTGGGCCGAGGTGTCCATCAGCACCAGCGCCGCGACGCGCTCGGGGTGACGGGCGGCGAGCCGCATCCCCACCATGCCGCCCCACGAAAGCCCCACCCAGGCGCAGCGATCGACGCCACTGGCCTCGAGGACATCGAGGGCCGCCTCCACGCAATCGTCCATGGTGTAGGCGCTGCGCGTGGGGGCGCTCCGCCCATGGCCCGGTCCGTCGACCGAGAGCACCCGATGACGCTCACCGAGGACGGGGAGCTGTCCCCTCCACATCCCGGTGTCGCAGAGAACCGAGTGCCACAGAACGACCGGCGGGCCCTCTCCCAGCTCCTGGACGAAGAGACGCCCGCAGCGGGAGTCCACCAGCATCAGTGCGCCCTACCCCACGTCTCGCCCCACCCGTGATCGACCACGAGCGGCACCTCGAGCTTCATCGCGGTCTGCATGTGGTGGAGCACCAGCGCTTCGAGGTGGGCCTTCTCGCTCTGGGGCGCTTCGAAGACCAGCTCGTCGTGCACGGTGAGGAGCATGCGGCTCTCGAGGCTCTCCTCTTCGAGCTGCTTCTGGATGCGCACCATCGCGATCTTCATCACGTCGGCGGCGCTCCCTTGGATGGGCGTGTTGCGGGCGACGCGCTCCGCGGCCGAGCGCAGCCGGAAGTTCTTGCTGCGCAGGTCGGGGAGCATGCGGCGGCGGCCGAGGATGGTGCGGGTCCCGCCGGTGCGACGCGCCTCGTCGATGATCTCGTCCATGTACGTCTTGACGCCGGCGTAGCGCGCGAAGAAGGCGTCGATGTAGCGACGCGCCTCCTTCTTCTCGATCTTGAGGTTGCGCCCGAGGGCGAAGTCGCTCTGCCCGTAGATCACCGCGTAGTTCACGGTCTTGGCGGCGCCGCGCTGCTCGCGGGTGACCTCGCTCGCGGGCACTTCGAAGATCGAGGTCGCGGTGCGCACGTGGACGTCGTCGCCGATGCCGCGGAAAGCCTCGACCAACTCGGGGTCGTGACTGAGGTGCGCGAGAACCCGGAGCTCGATCTGCGAATAGTCGGCGCTCAGGAGCGACCAGCCCTCGCGCGGGATGAAGGCGTCACGGATGCGACGGCCGATCTCGGTGCGGATCGGGATGTTCTGGAGGTTGGGATCGCTCGAGGAGAGGCGTCCGGTGGCGGCGACCGCCTGGTTGTAGACGGTATGCACCCGGCCGGTGTCGGCATCGACCTGTTTGGGCAGCGCGTCGAGGTAGGTGCTCTTGAGCTTGGCGAGCTGGCGGTGCTCGACGATGGCGGCGGGCAGGTCGTGCTCTTCGGCGAGCTGTTCGAGGACCTCGTGGTCGGTGGAGCGCGAGGTCTTGGTGCGCTTGATGACGGGCAGGCCGAGGTCGTCGAAGAGGATGGTTTCGAGCTGCCGCGGCGAGCCGACGTTGAACTCCTTGCCCGCCAGCTCGTAGCAGCGTTTCTCGAGGCGCCCGAGCTCGGCGCCGAGCTCGCGCCCCATCTGGTTCAGGTGCGGGACGTCGACGCTGAATCCCCGTCCGCTCCATCACCGACAGCACGTGCGCCAGGGGCAGCTCCATGTCGTTCATGAGCGAGCCCATCCCCTCGCTCTCGATCCGCGGCGTGAAGGTGTCGGCGATGGCCGCCGTCACCGCCGCGCTTCGGGCGGCGTAGTCGCGGCCGCGCTCCACCTCGACCTGATGCAGGGCCTGGCGGTGCTTCTTCGTCTTGCCGACGATGGTCAGGAAGTCCGGCACCTCCTGGCCGAGCTCCTCGCGCGCCACGTTGGGCAGGTCGTGGGCGTGCTTGCCCGCTTCGAGCAGATAGCTCGCGATGGTCGTGTCGAAGTGCACGCCGCAGAGGGTCACTCCGTGACGCGACAGGATGGTCTCGTCCCCTTTGACGTCGCTCGAGATCTTCGGGAGCGCCGCGTCCTCGAAGAGCGGGCCGAGGACTTCGAGCGCCGCCGGCACCGAGAGCTGTTCGGGGGCGCCGAGATAACGGTGGCCGAGCGGCACGTACCACGCGACGTCGCCCCCCGCCGACAGGCCGAAGCCCACCAGCTCGCCGTGGAGCGAGTCCTGATCGTCCACCGCGACGAAGGCCACCATGCGCCCCGCTTCGCGGAGCGTCGCCGCGATCTGTTCGAGCTCGCCCGCCGTCGAGACGATGCGCAGATCCTGAGCCGGCGCGACCTTGGGCGGCGCCGGGGCCAGCTCCTTGAGCAGCCGGTGGAACTCGAGCTCGGTGAAGAGCGGCCGCAGCACATCGGGCTCGCCGCCCGTCCAGCGCAGCTTCTCGAGGTCGAGCTCGACGTCCACGTCGTCTCGGAGCGTCACCAACTTCTGAGACAGGTAGGCCTCGTCCTTGTGCTCTTCGAGGGTCTTCTTGATCGACTTCTTCTGCACCTCTTCGAGGTGCGCGTAGATGCCGTCGAGGTCCCCGTAGGCCTCGAGGAGCTGGACCGCGGTCTTCGGCCCCACCCGCTTGACGCCCGGCACGTTGTCGGAGCTGTCGCCCACCAGCGCGAGGTAGTCGCGCAGCTGCGAGGGCGGCACGCCCATCTTCTTCTTCGCCTCGTCCGGGTCGTAGACCTTGTCGCGCATCGTGTCCCACATCACGACGCCGTCGCCCACGAGCTGGAGCAGATCCTTGTCCGCGCTCGAGATGACGACCTTGAGACCCTTTTCGCGCGCTTTCTTCACGACGGTGGCGATCACGTCGTCCGCCTCCATCTCTTCGGCGCCGAGCATGGGGATGCGGTAGGCCCGCGCGACCTCGAAGCATCTGTCACGCTGCTGGTGCAGGTCGGGCGGCGTCTCCTTGCGGGTCGCCTTGTACTCGGGAAAGATCTCCTTGCGGAACGAGGGCGCCACCGGGTCGACCGCGATGGCCAGGTACACCGGCTTCTGCTCCTTGATCATCTTCAGGAGCATGTTGGTGAAGCCGTGGACCGCGTGGGTCGGCTCGCCGCGCGAGGTCGAGAGGGGCGGCAGGGCGTGATAGGCCCGAAAGACGTAGCCACTCACGTCGAGGACGTAGAGTGCCTCCTCATCCCCGGGCGGGGGCAGGCGCGGATCGGCCATGGGACGGGCACCATCTCGCCACACGCGCCCCCTGGCAAGGGCTCAACCGAGCGAAGCGAGGCGGCGCAGAGCGAAGCGAGGCGCCGCGGGGTGCTCCGAGGGGTGCCCCCCTCGGGGAGGACTTGGGGAGGGGCGGGTGGGTCGATATTACCTGCGGCCTTTGTAGCCCATCATCTGTTGGACGACGGCTTCGGACTCCTCGGCGATCGCCTGCTCCTCTTCGATGAGCTCGACGCAATCCTCGCAGACCTGGCGGCGGCGGCCACTCACCTTGATGGCGTGTAGCTCGTCCGCCTCCTCCCCACACTGCTTGCAGACCGGCATGACCGAGATGATACCCGTCCCTACGAGGGCTTCGGAAGGCCGTTCCCATCGGGAAAAGCGGGCTCATCGGCGGTTGCCGGCCCACCGGGGCCCGTGCTAAGCCCCGACCCCCGGCAATTGCGGGGCTTTTTCATGCTCGACGCACTCCAGAAGGGCTTCAAAGCCGCCAAGAACAAGCTCGCGGGTGTCACCGAGCTCACCGAAGAGAACATCGCGCCGGCCCTGAGGGACGTGCGCATGTCCCTGCTCGAGGCCGACGTCGAGCTCGGCGTGATCAAGCGCTTCCTCGCCCGCGTGAAGGAAAAGGCCCTCGGCGAAGAGGTCGAGACCCGCGCCAACCTCAAGGGCAAGCGGGTCAAGGTCAGGCGCCGGAGCACTTCGTCAAGATCTGCCAGGACGAGCTGGTCGCCATGATGGCGTCCCCGAAGGCGAAGCCCGCGTGCGCCTCGCCAAGCGCCCTCAGCCCACCGGCATCATGATGGTCGGCCTGCAGGGCGCCGGGAAGACGACCACCGCCGCCAAGCTCGCGCGCTACCTCGAGACCGAGAAGGACCGGAAGCGCCTGCTCGTCGCCGCCGACGTGCAGCGCCCCGGCGCCATCGAGCAGCTCCAGGTCCTCGGCGAGCAGATCGACGTCCCGGTCTTCTCGATCCCGGGCGGTCGCCCCGTCGACATCTGCGACCGCGCCGTTCCCCACGCGCGCAAGCTCAAGCGCGACACCATCATCTACGACACCGCCGGTCGCCTCGCCATCGACGAGCCCCTCATGGAGGAGCTGTCGGCGATCAAGAGCAAGACCAAGCCGAACAACGTCTTCCTCGTCGTCGACGCCATGATCGGTCAGGACTCGGTCAAGACCGCCAAGTCCTTCCACGACCGGCTCGACCTGACGGGCGTGGTCCTGACCAAGCTCGACGGCGACGCCCGCGGCGGCGCTGCGCTCTCGGTCAAGGAGGTCACCGGCGCGCCGATCAAGTTCGCCGGCATGGGCGAGGGCATGGACGCCCTCGAGGAGTTCCGCGCCGAGGGCATGGCGAGCCGCATCCTCGGCATGGGCGACATCGTCGGCCTGATGAAGGACTTCGAGGGCGTCGTCGACGAGAAGAAGGCCGAGGAAGACGCCCAGCGGATGCTCCAGGGGCAGTTCACCCTCGAGGACTTCCTCGCAGCAGATCGAGATGATCCAGGGAATGGGCCCCCTGTCGGACCTCCTCGAGAAGCTCCCCGGCTTCGGCGACATGATGCCGGAGGGGGCGAACCTCGACGAAAAGGAGCTGGTCCGCGCCAAGGCCATCGTGAGCTCCATGACGCGGCAGGAGCGCCGCGTCGTCGAGCTCTTCCAGCGTCAGCCCACGCGCCTGGTGCGCGTCGCCAAGGGTTCCGGGACCAGCGAGCAGCAGGTCGCCGAGCTCCTTCAGCGCTTCGTGATGATGCGCCAGATGATGGGCAGCATCGGCAACCAGGCGGGGATGCTCTCGCGCATCCCCGGGATGAAGCAGCTGGCCCAGGCGCGGAACCTGCGCTCGGCGATCAAAACCGGCGGCCTCGAAGGCAATCCGATGATGGCCAACCTGGCCGAGGAGCTGCTCGAGGCCGCTGTCGCCGGCCAGGGCGGCGGACGTATGGCGCCCAGTGGGCCGACGTCCACCAAGAAGAAGCCGATCAGCAAGAACAAGAAGAAGAGCAAGCGCAAGCAGCAGAAGAAGGCGCGGCGGAAATCTCGAAAGTGAAAGTGAGGACCCGATGAAGAGGATCCAAACGCTGACCGTAATCAGCGCTCTCGTCTCCATCAGCGTTGTTGGCTGCGTCGAGAAATCCACCGAGCTCACCGAGGCCGAGCGTGATCGAATCAGCGGCTTCGTCAGCAGCGAAGCGCCGAGCCCCGAACATCCCCTCGACATCTCCTTCGAGAACAAGATCGAGCTCCTCGGTTACGACATCGACACCGAGAGTCTGCGTCCCGGCCAGAGCTTCGAGGTCACCTGGTACTGGCACTGCAAGCGTCCCCTCGAGGAAGGCTGGCGTGCCTTCACCCACTTCACCGATGCCGCCGGCGCCGACCGGCTCAACCAGGACAACGAGGGCGAGATCCGCCAGCTCTATCCCCCCGGCCGTTGGAAGGCCGGCGAGTACATTCGCGACGTGCAGCGGATGACGCTGCCCACGGACTGGAACTCGAACAAGGCCACCATCTACCTCGGCCTGTGGAACGGCCCCCATCGCCTTCAGGTGACCGAGGGTCCGAGCGACGGCGACAACCGCGCCAAGGCCATCGAGCTCGACGTCGCGGAGGCCGCGCCTGCCCCCGCGCCCACCCTGCCCTCGCTCATCAGCAAGAAGACCGACGCCGACATCCACATCGACGGCAAGCTCGATGAGGAGGCGTGGTCCACCGCCATGGCGACCACGCGCCTGGTCAACACCATGAACGGCGCGGTGGCCGAGCCCGAGTCCACCGTCAAGACGCTCTGGGACGACGACAACCTCTACGTCGCCTTCACCGTGAAGGACGACTATCTGCGCTCCAGCTTCGACACCCGCGACCAGCACCTCTGGGAGCAGGACACGGTCGAGGTCATGGTCGATCCCGACGGCGACGGCCGGAACTACTTCGAGCTGCAGGTCTCACCCTCCGGCGTCACCTTCGAGACGCGCTACGACACGCAGCGTCAGCCGCAGCCTTTCGGTCACGTCGACTGGAACCCGGACATCGAGGCCGCTGCCGAAGCGGAAGGCACCATCAACGACGAGGAAGCGGACGAGGGCTACACCGCCGAGCTCCGCATCCCCTGGACCGCCTTCGTCAACGGCGACGCGCCCGGGACCAAGCCCGAGCTGGGCGCCACCTGGCGCATGAACTTCTTCGTGATGGACGCCCGTTCGGGCGACGCGGGCGTCCGCGCCGTGGCCTGGTCGCCGCCCCGCGTGGGCGACTTCCACACCCTCAACCGCTTCGGCCGCGTCAGCTTCGCCGACGCTGCCGGCGCCATCCCGGCGCCCCCCGCAGGCGAAGCTCCCACGCCGGGCGCGACCGGCGCCGCGGCCCCGACCGGCGCAGGCGTCCCGCCCGGCCGCCTGCAGCTCCCGCCGCAGCTCCTCAAGCAGCTCCAGGCTCCCCGCGACCGCACGGCGCTCCAGCGCGCCGAAGGCCGCGACAGCCCCGGCCGCAACGAAGAAGCGCCGGCGCCGCCCGCCGAGTAGAGGCGAGCGACGCCGGAGCGCACGCCTCGGAGTGACGCGCACAGGTGTTGAGCCGGGACTGCGTCTCGAGCTCACTCACCGCCGCGTGAAGACGACATAGTGCCCTTCGCCGTAGGGCACGACGCGCAGGATCGCATACCCGCTCGCCAGCCAGTCGGAGCGGGCGAGGCGATGCTCGACCGGGAACGCGCCCTGTAGGCGCACGTGCCCGTCCTCCGCCACCACCGGCGCGCCCCGTGAGCTCAAGACCACGAGGTCGGGGCGGCGCCGGTCCAGGTAGCCGAAATCGATCTCCTTGTCGGCGTGGCCGCCACGCTCGTGCGCGATGACGGGATCGGTGACGCCGCCGAGATCGACGATCTCGAGGCCCGAGGCGTAGCCGAGGTAGCCGATGTCGAGGAGCGCCACCGAGTCGCCGCTCTCGGACAGCAGGCGCGCGAGCAGAGCGCCGTCCGTGCGCCGGATCCGTCCCGCGTCGGCGGCGCGCGGGACTTCCGCCCAGGCGTCGAGGCCGGGGACGAGCAGCGCCATCCCGAGGCAGGTGGCGGCGAGCGCTTTCGGCGCGAAGAGCTGCGGCGGGGGGCGGGTGAAGAGCCCTCCGGCGACAAGCGCGTAGACGGGGATGACCGGGGCGTGGAGACGGAAGCCGGGCATCCAATCCCCGCCGGCGAGAGTGATGGCCAACAGATGCGCGAACAGAGCCACCCCGAGGAGGTGCTCCTCGCGCCGGCCGAGGAGCGTGGCGAGGATGGGAAGCGCGGCCCCGCCGATGCCGGTGATCACGAGCGCACCTCGGACGGCATAGCTGGCGCCGAGCGAGACGTCCGCGGGCTTGGCGTAGAAGCTCAGCGGCAGCGGATCGCCGAAGAGCCACAGGCGCAACCCCACCACCGCGCCGGCGCCGAGCGCCGCGACCACGAACGCCAGGGCGCCCTGTCGCACGTCGCGCAGCGCCGTCCCCCCGACGAGGACGAGCGCGAACGGCGCGAGCTCGGGACGCAGCCAGGCGAGAGCCGCGATGCAGACGCCGAGGACGACGGGACGGGGCGACGGTCGGCGGGTCGCGGCGAGCGCGGCGCCGGTGGCGAGGAGCGCGGCGAGACCGGTGGACAGGCCTGCGATGGACCAGATGGCGAAGTTCGGGGCGACCGCCAGAAGGCCCGCCGCGACCCACGCCCCACGGGTTCCGCCGCAGCGGCGGCGCAAGCGGGCGACGACCATGGCCGCGGCCGCGGCGGCGGAGAGGAGGCCGAGGGCGCGCGCGACCCAAAGCGGGGACAGGCCAGCGCTGATCGCCGCGAGCGCGGGGAGGAGCCACAATGGACCGGTCACGCCGTCGGTCGGGGTCCGGCCGGCGTTGAAGGTCCAGCCGGCGCCGGCCACCAGGTCGGCCGCGTAGCGAAAGACGATGAAAGCGTCGTCCACCGCGTAGGGCAACGCCGAGAGCGCGAGCAGCGACAGACCGGCGACGGCCACTGCCTGCGGGAGCCAGGTACTGAGGCTTCGTCGCCTCTTCACGCGCGCGAAGATAGTCGAGACGCGCGCCCGTGGGGGCCACTCCTTGAATTCGACGCCCGGCGCGCGGTACTCACCTCGCCATGAGCGAACGCGAACAGAGCTTCATGAAGGCCTTCTTTCACGGGGTCATCTCCGAGGACATGATCTTTCCCTACCCGGAGATGACCTCCGAGGAGAAGGAAAACGTCGACATGATGGTCGACTCGATCCGGAAGTTCTGTGCGACCCGCGTCGACTCCGCGAAGATCGACGAGGAGCACCAGATCCCGGACGAGGTGCTTCGGGGCATGAAGGAGCTCGGCCTCTTCGGGATGACCATCCCCGAGGAGTACGGCGGCCTCGGTCTGTCGAACACCGCCTACGCGCGCATCATGCAGGAGGTCGCCGGCTTCGACGGCTCCCTCGCGGTCACCATCGGCGCGCACCAGTCGATCGGGCTCAAGGCGATCCTCCTCTTCGGCACCGAAGCGCAGAAGAAGAAGTACCTCCCCAAGCTCGCGACCGGCGAGTGGGTCGCCGGCTTCGCGCTCACCGAGCCCGGCGCCGGCAGTGACGCTGCGTCGATCACGACGCGCGCGGAGCTCTCGGACGATGGCGAGACACTACGTCCTGAACGGCTCGAAGATCTGGATCACCAACGGCGGCTTCGCCGACGTGTTCACCGTCTTCGCCCGAACCAGCGCGCCCGACAGCGGACATGAAGCCGCGGATCACCGCGCTCATCGTCGAGCGCAACTTCGGGCGTCACGAACGGCCCGAGCGAAGAGAAGATGGGCATCCGCGGCTCCTCCACCACCGACCCTCTACTTCGAGGACGTGAAGGTGCCGGCCGCCAACGTCCTCGGCGAGGCGGGGCGCGGTTTCAAGGTCGCGATGGAGGTGCTCAACAGCGGGCGCATGGGTCTCGCCGCAGGCTGCCTCGGCGGCTGCAAGCGCATGCTTCAGCTCGCGGTGGAGCGCGCCAACGAGCGCAAAGCCTTCGGGCGCCCCATCGGCGAGTTCGGCATGATCAAGGAGAAGATCGCCCGGATGATGTGCGAGACCTACGCGCTCGAGTCGATGACCTACCTGACGACCGGGCTCATCGACGCCGGCGTTCACGACTACTCGCTGGAGAGCGCCATCTGCAAGGTCTTCGGCTCGGAGACCTACTGGATGGTGGCGAACGAGTACGCTGCAGATCGCGGCGGGCATCGGGTACATGAAGGAGTACCCCTACGAGCGGATGCTGCGCGACGCGCGCATCAACCTGATCTTCGAGGGCACCAACGAGATCCTCCGCGCCTTCATCGCGCTGGCCGGCATTCAGAGCCCGGGCAAGCAGCTCGCGGAGGTCGCGCGAGGCCATGCGCGAGCCGATCAAGGGCTTCGGCGTGCTCTCACGACTTCGCCGTGAAGCAGGCGCGCGCGGCCTTCGGACGCGAGCGCTTCGACGCGCGTCCATCCGGCGCTCCGCGCCGAGGCGGTGCTCTTCGAGGAGAGCGTGGCCGCGCTCGCACGCGAGGCGGAGCAGGTCCTGCGCAAGCACGGCAAGGACATCGCCGAGAAGCAGTTCGTTCAGAAGCGCGGATCGCCGAGGTGGCGATCGATCTCTACGCCCTGTCGGCGGTGCTGGCGCGGACCACCCGCACCATCGAGCAGAAGGGCGAGGAGGGAGCGCAGCGCGAGATCGAGCTCGCCCACGGCTTCCGCATCTCGCCGAGCCGCGGATCAAGGACCGCCTCGAGAAGATGGAGCGCGAAGAGGACGAGCTCCTCAAGGACATCGCCAGCCGGACGTATGACGACGGGGGCTACATCCTCGACATCAAGTAGTACAATAGTCCCCGATGTACCCACGTCTTTTCCTTTGCTTGGCCCTGGCCTCGGTTGCCGCCTGCGGCGGTGACGACTCCCACATAGGCATCCTCGACTCCTCCGTTCGCGACGGCAGCAGCGGGGACGGGGCGCTCGACTCCGGCCTGCCCGACACCGGTGAGTTCGCCTGTCCCACCGGCCAGCACCGCTGCGGCGCCGGCTGCGTCGACGACCTCGCCAACGATCCCGAAAACGGCTGCAGCATGGGCTGCGGCGAGAGCTGCCCCACCCCGGCGCTGGGCGTCGCCAGCTGCACCGCCCTCGGCGCCTGCGACTTCACCTGCGAGCCGCCCGCCGTCCGCGACGGCGACACCTGCCTGTGCACCCCCATGACCTGCGAGGAGCAGAGCTTCGAGTGCGGGGCACAGACCGACGGCTGCGGGATGGACCTCGACTGTGGGACCTGCCCGGGCGGCGCCGACTGCGGGATGGACGGGATGTGCGCTTGCATGGACGACGCCGCCGAGAGGAACGACGGCCGCGACTCCGCCTACGACATCGGCTCTTACGACGACGGCGGCACCTCCAACACCTTCGACGCTTTCGCGCTCTCCAGCGACACCGACGAAGACTGGTTCGTCGCCACCATCGTGGACGCGACGAACCTCTCCACGGCCCCGGACATCGACGTGACGCTCTCTGGCATCCCCACGGGCTCGAACTACGACCTCGCCGTCTGGTTCGTCTGCGACAGCGGCACCGAAGAGGTGAACTGCAACCCGGGCGGCGCGGACGCGATGATCGGCGCCGGCTGCACCTCCGCCGGCCCCAGCACCATGCGCGAGCACGTCCGCCTCGAGACCAACTGCACCGGCACGCTCGACGAGACCGGCATCGCCTTCATCCGCGTCACCTCCAGCATGTGGGACAACACCTGCGCCCCCTACACGCTGGAAGTACTCGTGGAGTGACGACCCCGCGCGCTCGGCGCGCGAGCGCGTCGCCTCAGTCCACGACCTTCTTCCCCGTCTCGACCTGCTCCTCGCGGTGCTTCTCGATCGCCTCGTGGAACTCGTTGGCGCATGTCGGGGTCGAACTGGGTCGCCGGCGCAGCGCGGATCTCGTTCACGGCGACCTCGTGGGGCAGCGCCTTGCGGTAGGCGCGGTCGCTGGTCATCGCGTCGTAGGTGTCGGCGACGCTGATGATGCGCGCGATGAGCGGGATGTCCTGAGCCCTCGAGGCCGAGCGGATAGCCGCGCCCGTCCCAGCGCTCGTGGTGCAGGTGCACGCCCGGGATGAGCGGATGCAAGAAAGGTGATCGGCTCGAGGATGTCCTTGCCGAAGCCCGGGTGCTTCTTGAAGATCTCGTACTCCTCCTGCGCTGAGCTTGCCGGGCTTGTTCAGGTTCATCACGCAGCCGATCTTGCCGATGTCGTGCATCAGCGCGGCTCTGGCGCACGATCTCGATCTCCGCCTCCGAGAGGCCGAGCTTGATGGCGAGGATCTGCGCATAGGCCGCCACGCGCCCGAGTGGCCCGCGGTGTAGCGGTCCATCTTGTCGATGGCGCTCGCCAGGCCCGGATGGTCTGCTGGAAGGTGGCCTTGCAGGTCCTCGTAGAGCTTGCGCGTTCTCGATGGCGGCCGCGGCGCGGTCGGCGACGCATGCCGCAGCATCTTGCGCTGGCCTTCGTCGAACTTCTTGCCGCGCGTGTAGCTGACGGCGCCGAGGAAGCCGATGGTGCGGCTGCGCATTCGCAGCTGCGTCACCATCAGCGACTGCGGGCGCGACCGTCTCCGGCATCGCCGGGATGGAAGTACTCCTGCGCCTTGATGCCGTGCACGCGCAGGGGCTTGCCCTCGCTCGAACCACTTCGACGATGGCTCGCCGGCTCGAGGTTGGCGAGCTTGCCCTGGCGCGTCGAAGGTCCGGGTTGCAGCTCGTCGGAGCGCTCGAAGAAGCCGCCCTCGCCGTCGTCGAGGAGCACGATGACCTGGTCGGCGTCCACCTCGTCGATGGCCGCGTCGGTGACGGTCGCGCATCACCTCGTCGAGCGAGAGGCTCGCCGCGATGGCCTCGCTGACCTTGTAGAGCGAGAGCGCCTCCTTGAGGCGCATGTTCTCGGCCTGCAGCTTCTGCTTCTCGAGGCCGCGGCGGATGGTGTGCACCACCTCCTCGACCTTGAAGGGCTTGAGGATGTAGTCGTAGGCGCCGCGCTTCATCGCGTCGATGGCCGTCTCGACCGTGCCGAAGCCCGTCATGATGACGGTGACCACGTTCGGCGTGTGCTTGCTGATCGCCTCGAGCAGCTCGAGGCCGCCCATGTTGGGCATCTTGAGGTCGCTCAGCACCAGGTCGTAGTGCTGCCGCGACAGCTCGACCAGCGCGGCCGCAGCCGTCCTCGGCCGTCCGCACCCAGAAGCCTTCCATCGAGAGGAAGTCCGCGAGGATCTCCCGGATCACCTTCTCGTCGTCGACGACCAGAATGCGTGGCGTGTCTTCTTGGAACGGTTGGTCGTCCCGACTCATTGCAGGTTCACCGCCCACGTTGACGACAATGGTGATAGGCCGCGGGCCCCCCGAGTGTCAATCAGCGTCCTGATTTGCCGAGCAAAGTCCGGGCTGATAGAGCAATCGTTCCTCGTGCCCGACCGCCGCATCGCCCTCTCCATCGTGTTCTACGGTCTCGTCGCCTCGGGTGCGCTGGCCTGGGGTGCCATCCGCGGAAACGTCGACCTCTATCACTACCCCGAGCCGTGGCTGGGCCTCGCGTTTCCCGTCTCCACCGGGCTCGCCATCGCCTCGGGGGTCGCCGTGGGGGTCTTGGTGATCGCGCTCACGCGGGTCTTCGTGCGCCGGGCCACCTGGGCGCGCCGCCTCCACAGCGAGTTCCGTTCCCTGCTCGGCCCTCTCACCGGGCCCGAGATCGCGGTCTTCGCCCTCACCTCGGGCATCGCCGAAGAGATGCTCTTCCGCGGCGCGATGCAGCCTGCCCTCGGTCTGTTGCTCTCCGGTCTCCTCTTCGGCCTGGTGCACGTCGGCCCTCGAAAGAGCTTTCTGCCCTGGACGATCTGGGCGGCGACCATGGGCTGGGTGTTCGGCGCGCTGTACGCCGCGACCGGCGAGCTCCTCGCGCCGGTGATCGCGCACTTCCTGATCAACTACGAGAACCTGCACTTCATCGACGCCTACGACCCCAGCTCGAAGGACGACGATGGGCAGAGCAAGTCGCCTCGGCCGCCGCGCCTGGTCGGCAAGCCGGTGCGCGACTGAGCTCGCAGCACATCTGCTCACTCGAGCTCGACGCGAACCTCGTAGCCGACGCGGTTGCCCTGGCCGCCGTCCCGGACGTAGACGATGTAAACGCCCGGCTCGACCGCCACCGTCACGCTCTCCGAGGGATCCTGACCCCGGGAAGCGACCAAGAGGTCGGCGTTCCGATCGCGTACCTCCACGTCCAGGTCCTCGTGCTGATCCCCCTCGCCGCTGCCGAAGATCACGAGGCGGACCGAGAGCCTTCCGGGCGCGTCCACCACCACGCGATAGGCGTGCATGGCGTCGAAGCCGTTCTGGGGCCGCGCGGCGCCGCCGCTGGGCGCGGGATCGCTGAGACCGTCGATCTTGCCCGAGGCCGTGCCTGGGAGCGACAGGGGCGCGGGCCAGGGGGTGTTCCCCGCCGGTGGAAGGAGGTCCGTCGGGTGCCCTCCTCGCGCCAGGAGCTCGCGCACCTCTTCCTCCGTCGCCAGCCCCGCGTCCACCACGTGACGCAGGAAGCTGGAGATGCAGGGAAAGCTCTCTGGCTCCTCGGCGAGGCTCATCATCGCGCGGAGCACGCCCGCGGGGCCGAGCGCGATCGGATCGCGATCGTCGTCCGGGAGGCCCCCGGCGCCATCGGCCAGGTCCCAGAGGATCTCCGCGGTTCCCTGCTCCGAGCCCAGGCCCTTGGGCCCCGGCATCCCGCGCTCCAGGTCGTGGCTGATGCGCAGGCTCCCCGACGGCTCGACGCCGATGGTGTCCCAGTAGAGCGGCGCGCCGAGCACCGCTGCCGCGAAGAAGCTCGCCCGCGCCTCTTCCCACGCAAGACCGGGATCGTAGAGGTGGCCGGTCGGGTGATCGCCCCCAGCGGAGGAATCGGTGGTGAGGCGGTCCATCACGAAGTGACCCATCTCGTGCAGGACGATGGCTTCGTCGTGCTCGTCGGTGTCCGTCGTCCGCTGCGCTCCGGGATCGCCGCCCATCAGCTCGAGGGCGAAGCGCCCCGAGCCCGACGGTCGCTCGCCGTGATAGAAGCTCCACACCGTCGTCTCACCGCGCCCCCAATGGGTGAAGAGCGGCGGCAGCTCCTCCGAAAGCCAGCGCCGCACCGCGAGCGCGCCTTCGAGCTCGACGTCGAGGATGTGCAGCGCGCCCGACAGGCCGTCTTCGTCGCCGTCGTGCACCGCGATCTCGAGCGGCTGATCGGGCGAACCGAGCGTGAGCTCGCGCGTGCGCGGGGTCCTCCCCAGCGCATCGCTGGTGACCGTGAGTCGCTCCGATGCGATCTCGGCGACGATGCGGAGCGTCGCGCCAAGCGGCGCCTCGAAGGTGAAGCGCCCCTCGTCGTCGGTCGCCGTGCGCGCGAGGATGGTCCCCCCGTCGTCGCGCACGACGAGCGAGACACGTCGCGCAGGGCGCGTCTCGGTCACGCTCGAAGCCCCGGTGGGCGTCGGGGTGCGGGCTTCGAAGCTCAAGGCGCCGCGATAGGTGTGAGAAGCGGGACGTGACGCGGGCGGCGGAGGCCCTGGACCAGCACCGGCACACGCGGTGAGGAGCATCGCCAACGGGAGGGCCGAAACAGCAGCCATCCGCGGCATCAGCCCTCGGCGAAGGGGAGCATGGGCTGCGGCAACGACTCTTGGATCCGACCGACCAGGGCCTCGAGATCGTCCTCCGAGTGGAGGAAGTCGTGTTCTTCGGCGACCACGCGCATCTTCGGGCCCTCGTCGTAGCTCTCGAACCAACGGTCGTACCTCAGTCCGAGATCCTCGAGGTAGCCGGAGGGCATGGACTGCTCGTAGTCGCGTCCCCTCTCGCGAATGTTGGCGCGACAGCTGGCGGTGGATCGCCGGAGGTAGACGAGGAGATCGGGCGGGTCGAGGCCACGAAGGAGTTGCTCCGCCACCAACCCATAAGTCCCGAAATCCCGCGCGTCCATGTCGCCTCGGCCGTGGAGGTTCGCGGCGAAGATCTCCGCGTCCTCATAGCACGTCCGGTCCTGGATCGCGGCGATCCCCGCGACCTGGACGTCGCGCGTGTCACGCACGCGTTGAGCCAGAAAGCGCAGCTGCAAGGGCAGCGCAAAGCGGTTCATGTCCTCGTAGAAGTCCGCGAGGTACGGATTGTCGACGGTGCTCTCGTAGAGGCCCTTGAAGCCGAGCCGCGCGACGAGGCGGCGAGTCAGCGTCGTCTTTCCGGAGCCGATGTTGCCCGCGACCGCGAGGAAGACCGCCATCCCACATCTCCTTACCAGATCCCCCATCATTGCGCAGCAATGATCCGTCGTCATTGGAAGCATCGTATTGACTCATGGTCATCTACTTCATAACCTGACGAGCACCGTCACAGGACGCCTTTGGACTCGGACATCAAGACGCGCGTAACTCCTCTCGAGGAGCTGAAGATGCCCGTCAAGGAAGGGCAAGATTGCCTCGTGGTGATCTACAGCTCTGACGCGCGGCAATTCGGCAAGAAGCACATCCTCGGAGACCAGCCGATCCAGATCGGACGAGGCAGTGACAACACCATGGTGCTCGACAACGACAGCGTGTCGCGCCGTCACTGTCGCATCGAGAAGCGTGGGCGCAGCTATTGGCTCATGGACCTCGAGAGCACCAACGGCAGCTACGTCAACGACGAGCTCTGCACCGAGCTGCAGCTCCGCCGGGGTGACCAGGTCAAGATCGGCGACACCATCTTCAAGTTCCTGTGCGGCTCGGACGTCGAGGCGCAGTACCACGAGACGATTTACCGCATGACCATCGTCGATGGTCTGACGGGCGTGAACAACAAGCGCTTCTTGATGGAGTCGCTCGAGCGCGAGATCCCGCGCGCCCGCCGGCATCAGCGCCCGCTGTCGCTGGTGATGTTCGACATCGACCACTTCAAGAGCATCAACGACAACTTCGGCCACCTCGCGGGCGACTACGTGCTCAAGGAGCTGGCCAGGCTCGTGCAAGTGGCGGCTCCGCCCGGACGACATCCTGGCGCGCTACGGCGGCGAGGAGTTCGCGGTGACCCTGCCCGAGACCCCGCTCGACGGCGCCGCCAAGATCGCCGAGGACCTGCGGCGCCTGGTCGAGTCCCACCGCTTCGAGTTCGAAGGCGAGGTGATGACCATCACCGTCTCCCTCGGCGCCGCCGAGCTCCGGGACAACATGGACGTCCTCGCGCTCATCAAGGCACGCCGACGAGAAGCCTCTACGAAGCCAAGCGCGGCGGCCGTAACCGCGTCGTCCGCTGAGCGGCGGCCCCCGCCCCTCCGCCGTGGCACTGGCTGGCTACGGTTCCTATGGGGCTTGCTAGGGGAGCCTGCGGCGCGTATTTCTCCCCCTGAAAGGATGGGTGGCGCATGTCCAGGGTCGACGCATCGAAGTTGCTCGACAAGAAGATTCGCTCGAAAGACGGGATGGTCGTCGGTGAGGTCCGTGGCGTGGAGGTCGACGTCAGGACTCTGCGGATCACCGGGCTGAAATGTGAAGCGAGCCGCGATCTTCTCGAGCGCCTAAGCCTCTCGGAGCCTGCGGTCACCGGCGGGCGGATCACCATGATCAACGCCGAGGACGTCGAGTCCATCGACGAGGAGGTTCTGCTCAAAGACGACGCCCTCGACCTGGCCAAGCTCAACTTCCGCAAGCTCCCCTAGGAGGGGTAGCATCGGCCCGTTTCGATGACCGAGGCCGACCCGGGGGGAGCCGACCCGGCCCCCCAACCCACCCCATGGCACACGCGGACTTCCTCCGACGTGGCCGCAGAGCTCGAGGTCGACCTGACGGTCGGCCTGCACGAGCGGGACATCGACGCACGACGTGAGCGCTTCGGGCGCAACGCCGTGCCGGAGCCGCCGAAGAAGCATCCACTCCTCGCGTTCTTCTCTCAGTTCGCCGATCCGCTGGTGGGCGCGCTCCTCGTGGCTGCCGTCGTCGCCGCCAGCGTCGCGGCGAGCGGCCAGGAGGGCGCCTCCTGGCCCGACACCATCGCCATCCTGCTGATCGTCCTGCTCAACGCGGCCCTCGGCTTCTACCAAGAACGCCGCGCCGAGACCGCCCTCTCGGCGCTGCGCAAGCTCTCGGCGCCGCGCGCCAAGGTGCTGCGCGACGGCGAGCTCAAGGACGTCGATGCCGCGAGCCTGGTACCTGGCGACGTGATCGACCTCGAATCGGGCGCCGCGGTCCCCGCCGACTCACGCGTCTTCGAAGCGGTGGACTTCGCGGTCTCTGAAGCCCCGCTCACTGGAGAGTCGGTCCCGGTCGACAAGGACACGGAGCCGAACGAGCTCGATACCACGCTCGCCGATCGCAGCTCCATGGTCTTCTCCGGCACCACCGTCGCCCGTGGTCACGCGCGCGCCATCGTCGTCGGAACGGGCGTCGACACCGAGATCGGGCGCATCGGCAAGCTCATCTCCGAAGCGAAGCGCACCCCCACACCGCTCGAGCAGCGCCTCGCCAGGCTCGGCCGCGCGATCCTGGTGGCGTGCCTCCTGATCAGCGCGCTGGTCTTCGTCATCGGTCTGATCCGCGGAACGGGCAGCATCAGCGTGCTGCTGCTGGTGGCGGTGAGCCTGGCGGTCGCCGCCATCCCCGAGGGGCTCCCCGCCATCACGACGATCACCCTCGCGCTGGGCATGCAGCGCATGGCGAAGCGCGGCGCCATCGTGCGGAAGCTCCCCGCCGTGGAGACGCTGGGATCCGCCACCATCATCTGCTCGGACAAGACGGGCACCCTCACGCAGAACGCGATGACCGTCCGCATCGTGCAGACGGCGGAGGAGCGCTTCGACGTGACGGGTGAGGGATACGACTTCGCGGGTCGACTCGAGAAGGACGGAAAGCCGGTCGAGACCCTCTCCACCCCACTCGAGCATCTCCTCAAGGTCTCGGCGCTCTGCAACACCACCACCTTTCAGGAGGAGGATGGCGAGCGCCGGGTGGTGGGCGATCCCGACCGAGGCCGCGCTGCTGGTGCTGGTACAGAAAGCCGGCCTCGAGCAGACGGCGCTCCTTCGCGCAAACGAGAAGGTGGAGGAGCGCCCCTTCGACAGCGACCGCAAGCGCATGAGCGTGGTGGTCGAGGATCGGGCGGGCGAGCGCGTCTCCCTGGTGAAGGGCGCACCCGACGCGATCCTCGCGCGCTGCACCCACGTATCCACGAGCGCTGGGGTCACGCCGCTCGACGACCCGTGGCGCGCGCGGCTGCTCGAGGAAGACGAGGCGCTCGCGGCGCAGTCCTTCCGCATCCTCGCGCTGGCCGAGCGCACGGGACCTTCGGCCGAGGACCCGGAGAGCGGACTGACCTTCCTCGGTTTCGCCGCCATGTACGACCCGCCTCGCCACGAAGCGAAAGAAGCCGTCGCCGCCTGCCATCGCGCCGGCGTGGACGTGACCATGATCACCGGCGACCACAAGCTGCACCGCCGTGGCCATCGCCCGGGACCTCGGGCATCTGGGACGAGGAGGCGCTCGCCCTCACCGGCACCGAGCTGGCAGACCTGAGCGACGAGGAGCTCGCCGAGGTCGCGGCGGATGTCCGCGTATTCGCCCGTGTCACCGCCGAGCAGAAGCTCCGCATCGTGCAGGCGCTCTCCGCTCTCGGTCACGTCGTCGCGATGACCGGCGACGGCGTCAACGACGCGCCCGCGCTGCGAGAGGCGCCCATCGGCGTAGCCATGGGCAAGACCGGCACCGACGTGGCGCGTCAGGCGGCCGAGATGGTGCTCGCCGACGACAACTTCGCCACCATCGTCGAGGCGATCCGCGAAGGGCGCGCCATCTTCCGCCGACATCCACAAGTTCATCTTCTTCTTGGGAAGCGCCAACGCGGGGCTGGTCCTCGCCGTGTTCGTCGTCTCGCTTCTTCGACGAGATGCCCGCCGCTGACGCCGCTGATGCTCCTGTGGATCAACCTGGTGACCAACGGCCTACCGGCCCTCGCGCTCGGGATCGACCCGGCCGAGCCGGGGCAGATGAGTCGCGGCCCCCGGCCACCAGGCCAGGGCATCGTCGGCTGGCGTGACCTGCTGGGCGTCCTGTTGGTGGGGGCGATCATGTGCTGTGCGGCTCTCTCGGTCTACGTCTTCATCCACCTGAGCCCGGGGGTGTTCGCGGGGCTCACCCACGAAGCGCGCTCTCTGGAGGCGCGCACGATGACCTTCATGATCCTGGCGCTCTCGCCGCTCTTCCACGCCTTCAACTGCCGTAGCCCCACGGAGTCCATCTTCAGCGTCGGGTGGATGACGAACCGCTTCCTCTGGCTCGCGATCGGCGTCAGTGGCGCGCTTCAGATCGCGACCGTGATGCTCTCGGAGACGCGGGCGATCTTCATCACCGAAGCGCTCGGGGCAGCGCAGTGGCTGATGGTGCTCGGGCTCTCGGCGCTGCCGGTGCCGATCGTCGAGCTCTTCAAGCTCGGCGACCGGCTTCGGCGGAGACTCCGCTCTCGCCGAGGGCTCAGCCCTCGAGAAGCAGGATGGCCAGCGAAAGGAAGTCGGCCTCGGTGAGGATACCGACGAGCTCCTCGTTTTCGTCGACCACCGGCAAGCAGCCGAACTTGTGATCGCGCATCCGCCTCGCCGCCTCCGCGATGGGCGTGTCGGGCGTCACGGTGTCTACGTCACGGCTCATGATCTTCGCGACGAAGGCGTTCTCTTCGAGCTGAGCCTCCATGGCGTCCCGGGTGCCGCTCGGAACCAGGCTGCTGATCGAGGCCTTGAGCATGTCGCGGTGCGTCACGAGACCCACCAGCTTCTTGCCGTCCACGACCGGCAGGTGGCGGAAGCCATAGCGGTCGAGCCCCTCGAGAACCTTCACCAGGTTTTCTTCTTCGCGAACCGTCACGACCTCTCGGGTCATGATGTCGGCGACCTTCTGTGGTTTGTCGGCCATCTCAGCTCCTCACCCCGCGCTGGGAACGGTCAGCACCGGAACCTTGCAGGTTCGCACGACCCGTTCGGCCACGCTCCCCAAGAGGAAGTGCTTCAGCCCCGTACGACCATGGGTGCCCATGACCACCAGGCTGGCCTCGTCCTCCTCGGCCAGACGCGTGATCTCCGCTGCCGGGATCCCTTCGACGAGCTTGCCTTCGAGAGGCACCCCCCGCCCCGAGTATCGACGGACGAGCTCGTCCAGGGACTTCTGCAGCTCGTTGCTGACCTCGGCGAGGTAGCCAGGCTGGGCGATGATTGCGCCATCTGGCAAAGCGAAGGACGGTGGTGAGAAGGCGTGGACGACCTCGATCTTCGCACCCAGGCGAGACGCCAAATCGATCGCATAGCGGAGCGCCGCTTCGGAGGTCTCCGAAAAATCGACCGGGCTCAGGATCTTCTTGATTTCGGGCATGTCAGCTCCTATCTGCGCAGGCCTGGCGCCACAGCCGCGGTCGCACGCAATATTTGCGCCCGCCGGCGAGTGATGACTCTGGAATCACCATACACTGCCCTGATAAAGCACGGGACGCGCCAAAGAAAGGCCTTCCCTCACGCTGGCACGACGATCGCACCACTGCTGAAGCGCTGGAGACCCGAATGACCGACAAGCTCTTGCTCTGCGCCACAGACCTCGAGGACGACGCCGCGCCCGATCTCGGGGCCGCGGCCTGTCGTGCCCTGAACGCCAAAATGCTCCTGGTCCACGCCTGTGATCCCACAGCCCACGTGGACGCGCCGGCGTCGGTCGCCCCAGCGATCGAGGAGCTCGAGCACCGACTCTCGGACCGGCGAGCGGAAGCCGAGAAGAAGCTCGAGGCCACCCGCGCGCGCCTCTCGGCAGCCGGCTGTGCGGTGGAGGCGAAGCTCATCGAAGGGGCGACCCCCGCGGACGCCATCCTCCACGAAGCGCAGGAATCGAAGCCGACCCTGATCGTCCTCGGCCGGCGCCACGAGGACAAGACGCTCCTGGCACGGACCATCGATCAGGTCTGTCGGCGCGCGCCGTGCCCGATCTTCGTGGCACCCGGGGGCGGGCCCATCGACCTCGAGGGCGCGCGGTGGCTGGTGGGCGCCGACCTGTCGAGCCACAGCGTTCGTGCGCTGCGCGCGACGCGGGCACTCGCGATGGACGGCGACGCGATCCGCGTGGTGCAGGTGGTGGCGCCGCTCAACCGCGAGGACGACGAGATCGATCGCTCGCCGCAGGAGATCCTCCGCGACCAGGCCATGAAGGAGGACGCCGCGCACCTGAGGGCGCTGGTGTCGACCGAGCTCGGCGAAGCGGCCGAGAGCGCACAGATCAAGAGCATCGCCCGCGCCCAGGACGCTCTGAACCAGGAAGCCGAGGACTGGAACGCTTCGGTGATCGTCGTGGGAACGCATGGGCGATCGGGTCTCGCGCGCCTCTTCCTCGGCAGCACCGCCGAGGCCATGCTGCGTACCGCCACGCGGCCGGTGCTGGTGGTGCGCGACGCGCCGCACGCCACGTCTCCGCTCTACCCACCCGTTCTTCCCGAGCCCGCGCGCATCGGTCCGAGCCGAATCGTCGTCGCGACTGACTTCAGCGAGCCGGCGCACCGGGCCCTCGAAACAGCACGCGAGCTCGGGCGGTCGCTCGGCGCGAAGGTCTGGGTGGTTCACGTCTTCGACGACCCCGGGGACGTTCGCCGCGGCATCGTCGGACGCGGCCTCGACGCGCCCCGCGCCTCCGCCCTCCCCGAGGGCGCGAAGGCCCAGCTCGAGGAAGCGCTCCGAACTCTCGTCGCCGACGTCTTCGGCGAAGGTGCAGGCTCGGTGGAGACGGAGCTGGCGGTCGGCCGGCCGGTCGACCAGATTGTTCGCCGTGCCCGCGCCCATCATGCCGACCTCCTGATCGTCGGCACCACCGGACGCGCCGGAGTCGAGCGCCTCCTCCTCGGCAGCGTCGCCGAAAAGGTCGTCCGAGAGGCGACGATTCCCGTGCTCACCGTTCCCTAGGCGTCACATGGCGGGCCCAATGAAGTCGATCCTCGAAGAAGTCGCCGAGTACATCGGCCTCAGCTCCGAGGACGCGGCGCGCCTGAAGGCGGCGCACCCCCTGGTCGCGCCGTATTTCCCCTCCATCATCGACGAGTTCTACGTGGCGGTGGCGAAGAGCCCCGGTGCATCGGCGGTTCTCGAGAGCGAAGCGCAGATCGAGCGCCTCAAGAAGAGCCTCTCGACCTGGCTCGGAGGTCTCTTCTCCGGGGTCTACGACTCGGAGTATCTGCACCGCCGCGCGCGGATCGGCCGGGTCCACGTCCGCATCGGACTCGAACAGCGCTACATGTTCGCCGCGATGAATCTCATCCGGCGCGGCCTCAAAGACGCCGCCGGCGCCATCGCCCCGAAGAACGAGTCCGAGCGCGTGTGCGCCTCCATCGATCGCATCTGCGACCTCGAGCTGGCCATCATGCTCGAGTCGTATCGCGACGCCTATACCAGCGGCCTGCGCTCCGAACGGCGCGCCCTCACCAACGACCTGGCCCAGATCCAGAACGAGAAGGCGGAGCTGGCCAGGGTGGCTGCACACCACGAAACCCTCGCGACCATCGGCACCCTCACCGCCGGGCTCGCCCACGAGGTGCGCAACCCGCTGAACGCCGCCAAGCTGCAGCTCGAGCTCATCGGTCGGGCCGCGTCGAAGGTCGAGCCGACGGAGACGGCGGAGCGCATTCGCGATCGGGTCGGCCTGGTCAACGACGAGCTATCCCGGCTCTCCGAGATGCTGGACGACTTCCTGGCGCTCGCGCGCCAGCGGAGGATCGAGCGCGAGCCTTTCGCGCTCCTGCCCCTGGTCGAGGAGGTCGTCGAGCTCGAAAAGCCCGTGGCTGACGAGGAGGACGTCGTGCTGGCCATCGGCTTCTGCGACGACACCGTGGTCGACGCCGACCGCTCGAAGATCAAGCAGGTGCTGGTGAACCTGGTGACGAACGCCGTCGAGTCGATGCGGGGACGCGGTGGGCGCGTCGAGGTCGGGTGCAGGGTGGCGGGCGATCAGACGCACATATGGGTCGCCGATACCGGGCCTGGTATCCCCCCGGAGGTGCTCGAGACCATCTTCGATCCCTTCGTCACCACCAAGGAGGCCGGGACCGGGCTCGGCCTGTCCATCGTCAAGCGCATCGTCGAACGTCACGGGGGCGAGGTGAAGGTCGAGAGCTCCGCCCAGGGAACGCGGATCACCTTCTCGCTGGCCGCTCAGCCGAGCGCGACGTCAGCGGTATAGGCCCCCGCAGCCACCTCGTCGGCGGTGGTGCCCCACTCCTTGAGGCGGTACTGGATCTTGCGCCGGCTGATCCCGAGCATCTCCGCCGCGTCTTTGGTGGAACCGTTGCAGGCCTCGAGCGTCTGGCAGATCGCCATCTTCTCGAGGTCGGCGAACTTGGTCCCGGGGACGAACAGGCCCTTGTCGTGCGTCACTTCGGTGGCCACTCCGCGAAGGTCGTCGAGGCCGATGCGCGTTCCCTCGCTCATCACGACCGCACGCTCGATCGCGTTCTCGAGCTCCCGGACGTTGCCTGGCCACGGATGAGCCACGATCGCGCGGAGGGCTTCGTCGGTGAACCCTTCGATCTCCCGCTCGTTCTCCTCCGCGTAGCGATCGAGGAAGTGATGGGCCAGCAGGCTGATGTCACTGCGACGTTCGCGGAGCGGGGGGACGTCGATCTGGACGACGTTCAGCCGGTAGTAGAGGTCCTCGCGGAACTTCCCCTGCTGCACCAGCGCGGGCAGCGACTGGTTGGTCGCCGCGACGACTCGCACGTCCACCTCGAGCGTCTCGTTGCCGCCCACGCGCTCGAACTCCCGCTCCTGCAGGAAGCGGAGCAGCTTCACCTGCACCCCAGGCGAGATCTCGCTCACCTCGTCCAGGAAGAGCGTCCCGCCGTCCGCCTGGGAGAAGCGCCCGTCGCGACGCCCGGTCGCCCCCGTGAAGGCCCCACGTTCGTGCCCGAAGAGCTCCGACTCGAGCAGGGTCTCGGCCAGCGCAGCGCAGTTGAGCCGGACGAAGGGCTTGTCCTTGCGCGGTGAGTTGTGATGGATAGCCGCGGCGATGAGCTCCTTGCCCGTGCCGGACTCTCCCTGGATCAGCACGGTGGCGCGGCTCTTGGCGACCTGCGCCACCATCTTCATCACCCGCTGCATGGCGGGGTGACTGCCGATGACGTTTCCGAAAGAGAAGCGCTCGTGGAGCTGCTCGCGCAGGTCGTGGGCCTCTCGCCGGAGCTTCGCTGTCTCGAGAGCGCGGGCGACCAGAACGCTGAGCGCCTCGAGGTCGAGCGGCTTGGTCAGGTAGTTGTCTGCGCCCTTCTTGATGGCCTCGACCGCGGTCTCGATGCTCCCGAAAGCGGTCATGACCAGGAAGACGGTTCCGTTCGCCTTGGGGCGGGCCTGCTCCAGGAGCCCGATCCCGTCCAGCACCGGCATCTTCAGGTCCGTGACCACGACGTGAGGATCGAAGCTCGACAAGAGCGCGAGCGCCTTCTTCCCGTCGGACGCCGCACGCGTCTCGTAGCCTTCGTCCTTGAGGATCTCCGCGAGCGCCTCTCGCGCGTTCGCCTCGTCGTCGACGACCAGCACTCGGCCCGATTCCGTCATCCCGCAAACTCCACCTGAATCAAGTCGTCCTTGAGGAGCTCGGGCTTCAGAAAATCCGCGTCCTCGTGCTTCATGTCGGCCCGCACCTCGGCGATGAACTCCTGGATCTGCGCCGACAGGGCCGGACCCTTGATCTCGTCCAGGACGGCGAGATGGGCCTCGATGGAGCGACGTTGCTCGTCGTGATGCGAGACCAGCTGCTCCTCGCGAATCTTGCCGAAGCCAGCGGTCGCGCGCAGCGCTGGCGCGAGGATGCGATCCTCGAGATCGATGTGACGACGGAGGCGCTCGTAGAGCCCACGCACCCCACGCCGCAGCTCCTCCACCACCTCCCGGTCACCGTCGTGGACCCTCTTCGCCAACGACTCGAGGCGGTCCATCATCTCGGCGAGGACCACGTGCTCGCCGAGGATGCGCTGGCGAACGGCGGAGGGCGCGAGGTCGACGATGTCTTCCTTGGACAGCCGTTCCCAGAGCAGCGCCAGGCAGTCGGTGGTGGTCACGATCCCGACGACGTCGTTGCCATCGACCACGACCACGCTCCCGAGCTTCTGCTCGCCCATGCGCTTGACCACTTCGGCGACGTCCGTGTCGGGAGAGACGGCGAAGGGCGCGGGGCTCATCGCCTCTTCCACGGTGAGCTCCTCGGTGTCCATCGAAAGCGCGGAGACCAGGGCGATGTCGCGTTCCGAGATCAGCCCTTCGAGGCGTCCCCCGCGCAGCACCGGCAGATGCCGAATGTGATGAGCCCGCATGCGCCGCGCCGCCTCGGCGACTGGCTGCTCCGCCCCCACCGAGTACGGCGACGGGGTCATCAAATGTCGGATTTCGGTCATGGCTACCTACCTCACGCGACGCATTGGGGGATCACGCCTCGCAGCTTCCTCTGGGCACGCTTCTCGATCTGCCGCACGCGCTCGCGGCTGAGCCCGAGGGAGGCGCCGAGCACGGCGAGGGTCACGGTCTCGTCACCGAGGTAGCGGCGCCTCAGGATCTCCTGCTCACGCGCGGAGAGTTGTGCCAACGCTTCGGCGATGCGGCGGCGACGCTCCTCGGAGAGCTGATGCGCTTCGGCGAGCTGCTCGGGCGACGGTGCCTCGTCTCGAAGCTCGAAGCTGGTGCCGTCGGGCGACGCGCCGAGGGCGACGTCACGGCCGGAGAGCGAGGCCTCGACCATCGCCACGTCCTTCTCTTCGACGGAGAGCTGATCGGCCATCTCGAGCCGGCTGGGCGCCCTGCCCTCCTCCTGGGTGAACTCGCGCTGCGCCTTGCGCAGGCCCGCGAGCACCTTGCGCGCGTTGCGCGTCGAGGGCGCGCCCACAATCCGCCGGTTGGCGAGGGCGTAACGGCGCACCCGCGCCCGCACCCACCAGGACGCGTAGGTGCTGAACCGGTTGTCCCGGCCGACGTCGAAGCGGCGCGCCGCCTCCATCAGGCCGAGGTTGCCCTCGCCCACGAGGTCCTCCATCTGGGCGCCGCGATTCGCGTATCGCTTCGCGATCGAGAGGACCAGCCTCAGGTGGGAAGCGAGCAGCTTGCTGAGGGCCGCCTCCGACCCCTTTTGGAAGCTCTCGATGAGCCGACGCTCCTCCTGCGCCTCGAGCAACGGCGCCCTCTCGGCCATTTGGAAGTACCGCGCGAGATGATCCTGTTGCTTGTGCGTGTTTGGCATGACCCATCGCCAAAGCACAGGCTGGGCCACCCGAATCCACAATGATCTCAGGGCTCCCACACTCTGGGCTCGCAAAACGTGCGTCATGGAATTCGGCTGATGCAAATCGTGCGGCGACCGCTTCCCACCCGTCAGTCGGCGTCGGGGAGGTAGTCGATGCGGGCAGCGCAGTACTCCGACCAATGACGCATTCCCTCTGGCCCTCCGGCTGCGTTCTGGCGGCAGGCGTCGTATGCCCGTCGCGCGTGGGCGAGGAAGGGCCGCGCCTGGGAGGCGAGGACCGAGCGGAAGACATCCGCGATCTCCTGGTCGTTCTGGATTTCGGCTGGCACCGGCAAGCGCATGAGCTCCCGGCCGACCGACTCGTACATGAGCCCGACGATCGCGCCGGCGATGATGCGCTGACGAAGGCTCTCCTCTGCCGCCTCGTCGAGCTCGGCCCGGGCACCCTCCACGGCCCGGGACTTGTGCTCGAGCCACTGCGCGAGGGGGCCGTCGGACCACGCTTGGTAGTCGGCGGTCTCACCCGACGGCGGCGCCGGTGGCCGCTCGGCCTCGAAGCTCTCGTCGGCCAGCTCCCAGCCGAAGCGCATCTTGTCGGTGAGCTGGTCGCGCGGCACGTCGAGGGACGGAAGGCTCACCAGGGACGGCGTCGCCATGGGGTCACCCTCGTCGACGTGACCGCCGCCCGCTCCACCTCCGCGCGAAGCCTCCCCTCCGCCGCAGGCGGCCAGGCAGACGAGCGCGAGCCAGGTGAGCCCGCGCATCAGAAGTCCCGGCGGATGGCCAACAGCTCGGCGGGGTCGTTCGCCTCGAAGAGCGGACGCAGCTCGGGATCGAGGAGCATGTCGTCGTCCCGCAGCTGCCCGTTCACGTAGGCCTCGCGCGCCTGCTCCCAGGTCGCCTCGACCGGAATGACCGATTCGCGAAAATGTCGCGGCGGCGGAAGAGGCTCGCCGTGCAGCACCGCGCGCCGCACCGCATGGGCCTGCGCGTGGTCCTCGTCGTCGGTGGCCTGCTCCACCAGCGCATCGAGGATACGCACCCAGCTCTTGTTCTCGGCGGAGCGCGCGGCGATGCGCGCGATCACGTCCGCCACGCGTCCGGGGCTGGTCTCCCGCTCCTCCCATCGCTCGATGGGGGCGCGTGAAGAGAGCCGCTGCGCGGCCTCCAGGGCCTCGACGGGCCGGTCGATCAAGACGGCGATCTTCAGCGCCTCCCAATCGCACCACGGCAGCGGCGGCACGCAGCGCGCCGCTCTGAGGTACGCCTGCATCGCGGCCTCCGGACGCCCCGCGCGCCTCAGGGCGTGGGCGACGGTGGCGTGCGCCGTGCTCACGTCGGGCTCGATCTCGACGTGGCGCTGTCCCTGCCGCAGATACTTGTCGAGGCTGAACTCCTCCTGGAAGTCGGGCGAGTCCCACTCCGCGACGCAGTTGCGACACCACCCATCGAAGGTGCGGTAGACGATGCGCACCTCACCGGTGTCCTCGTAGTAGTCGACCACCGGCCAGGTGTCGGACACCGGCCCCGCGCTGCGATCGAAACAGAGCAGGCTCCCCTCGGTCGTGCGGTGGAAGGGGAGCAGCAGCTCGGGATCGAGGAAGTCCGCCTCCACGTCCTCCGCGAAGGAACGCACGGCGGCCTCGATGGTCCCCGGCCCCACACCCGCGACCAACAGCTGGCCGCTGGGGAGCGTGCCTCCGTTGAAGCGCGACAGCACGAAGCGCAGGTCGGCGGGCAGGGGCACGCCGAGCTGGTGTTCGAGGGCCGCGATGTCCGCGGATCCGGCCGGCGCGTTGATCGCCATCCCTTCTTGATCACGATGGGCCTCGACCCAACGAACGAACTCTAGAACGCCACGGTGCATGGGCGTTCGAAGGGTAGAACGAGGGCGAGGGGCATTTCGAGCCCCTTTCTAGCCGGGCCCCGCCCCGCCCGCTACGCTTCGGGCGATGACGTGTGCTCGGCGGCTCGCTCCGGCGCTCTGGGCCCTGGTGCTCGTCCTCGTCGCCCTGCCGCGGATCGCGCAGGCGCAGGAGGACGTCACGGGAGATCCGGAGGCCGAGTCCGAGGAGCTCCGGGCCCTGCGCCTGGCCGAGGAGGCGATGTTTCGACAGGGCCGCAGCCTGGTGGACGCGAGCGAGGCGCCGTGGCTGGTCCTCGGTCAGCCCCCCGACTCCCTCACCTCCTCGGCGCCCTCGGTCTCGGGGGACGAGCGCTCGGCGCCTGACCTCGAGTTCCTCCGCGGCCTGTCGCTGCCGGACATCCCCATCCGCTGGGATGACCAGGTGGTGCGCTACCTGCACTTCTACAAGGAGGACCCGCGCGGCCGGAACATCATGGCGGCGTGGCTGCGGCGAGAGCGTCGCTGGGGGCCGATGGTGCGCGAGCGCTTGCGCGCCCTCGGGCTGCCGGAGGACCTGAGCTACCTCGCGATGACCGAGAGCGGCTACGACCCGACGGCGCGCTCTCACGCGGCGGCCGTCGGGATGTGGCAGTTCGTGCGGGCGACGGGCGAGGAGTACGGCCTCGAGGTGAACCACTGGATTGACCAGCGGCGCGATCCGGAGCGCTCCACCGACGCCGGCGCGCGCTATCTGGCCGACCTCTCGCACCGCTTCGGGAGCTGGGAGCTCGCCTTCGCCGCCTACAACATGGGCTACGGCGCGCTCCTCCGGGCGATGCGCAAGTACAACACCAACGACTATTGGGTGCTGACTCAACTCGAGGCGGGCCTGCCCTTCGAGACCACCTTCTACGTCGCCAAGGTCATGGCCTGCGCCATCGTCGGGAGAAACCCCGAGCGCTTCGGCTTCACCGACATCGAGGGCGAGCCGCTGAGCTTCGATCGCGTCGACGTCCCCGGTGGCGCCACGCTGCCGCAGATCGCGCGCGCTGCGGGGGTGAGCACGGAAGAGGTCGCAGAGCTGAACCCGTCGCTGCGGCGCAACCGCGTGCCGCCCGGAGAAACGCGCAGCGTGCGCATCCCCGCCGGGAGCGCCGAGCGCTTCGCCCGCGCCTGGTCGCGCGCACGGCCGCGCAACCCCGCGCACCGCCCGTACGTCGTGCGCTTCGGTGAGACGCTGGCGAGCATCGCGCATCGCTTCCGCACGAGCGAGAGCGCGCTCCGCACGCTCAACGAGCTCGCCGAGGATCAGGACGCAGGCCCCGGCTTCCGCATGATGGTCCCGGCGGTGGAGCCCCGCGACGGCGGTCGCGAGGACGAGCGGCCGGTGGTGGCCGTGCCTTCGGACCTCACGCCCCCCGAGGGTCGCCGGCGCGTCTTCTACCGAACGACGGGCACCGAGACCGCGGCGGAGGTGGGCGCCTTCTTTCACGTGAGCGTCGACGAGCTCCGGCGCTGGAACCACGTCGACGTCCGCTCCACCCTGCCCCAGGGCCTGGTGCTGCAGGTCTTCGCGCGGGACGATGTCGACCTCTCCGAGGCGCTGGTGCTGACCGAAGACGACGTCCGCGTGATGGTGGTCGGCTCGGAGGAGTTCCTCGACCACCACGAGACCTCGCAGGGCCGCGTGCGCTTCCGCTACACGATCCGCGAAGGCGACACCCTCACCGGCATCGCGAGCCGCTTCGACCTCTCGGTGGGCTCGCTCTGCCGCATCAACCGCTTCGCGCGCGACACCACGCTGCACGCCGGCGAACAGATTGTCGTCTACACCGCACGTGCAAACGCCCCCGCCGCGGCCGTGCGGGCTGCAGACGCGCGGGAACGTGAGCGCGCCATCGCCTGGGGCGAGACCCCGCCAGCGCCCCGCCCCGCCGTGCGCGACGACGGCGACGGAACGGAGGCGGCGGCCTCGCATGCGACCGCGGGCGAGGGGATGGAGCCGGAGGCCGAGGCGGATTCGGAGGCGGACGCGGAGGCCGGGACCGATTCCGAGTCGGAGACCGACGCAGGGACGGATTCGGAGTCGGCGACTGACTCGGACGATTCGGACGAAGCCTCGGACTCGCACGAGGACGCCGGGTCTCACGCAGACACGGACGCCGCGTCCGTGACCCGCGAGGATCCCGCAGCGTCGGCGCCGACCGCGGACCCCGCGCGCGGCTGAGCGGCGCCGCGAGCAAACACGAAGCGACGCAACCCGGGGTCTCCCGGCCTCCGGGCGGTCGGCCGGTGGTTCGTTCGCTCGTGGTGATGGGCAACGTCGTGGTGAACGGCTTTGGCTGAGGGGCGGAGGTGGGGGCCGTTCGGGAGCGGAGGATGTCGGGCGGGCGGATCGTGGGCGACGGCGTGGAACGGAGAAGCGCATGGATGGGCCCGGGGAGCGGCTCGGGCCGATGGCGACGGTGGGGTGCGGGCGACGCCTCGGGCCGCGACGCCTGCGGCGCCTCTGTGGCCGCCGCTTCGCGGCGGGGTGCTGCCGCGGATGGGGAGGGAACGCCCCTCAGGTGAACGAAGGTTGCGCAGGCCACGTGGCCTGTTGCGCGAGCGGTCACTTCTCGCCATGTCGTGGTCGACGGCGCGACTTGTGACCGCGTCGCGGTCACTTCTCGCCGCGTTGTGGGCGACGGCGCGACTTGTGACCGCATCGCGGTCACTTCTCGCCGTGTTGCGGGCGACGTCGCGACTTGTGACCGTGTCTCGACCTCGGCGTGCCCAACGCGCGGCCGGCGCCCCGCGCCGGACAGAGGCCGCGAAGCGGCCACGGCAAACCCACGCGGCCTCCCATCGCCAAGGGCAGAGGAGCGCTTTCCGCACGCCATCCCCTCCACACCCTCGGCCGCCGATCTCCCCAGCGAGCGGCGCGGGCACAGTCACGGCAGGGGTGCTATCTGTGCGCGAGCCGTGCGCGAGGAATACAAGAGCGAGCTGAATCGGGACGTGCCGGTGGCGCGGGCGGGAGAGTTTCGTCCGGTGGAGATCGGGCCGCTCTCGGTTTGGCCGCCCGTGGTGCTCGCCCCGATGGCGGCGGTGACCAACTACCCCTTCCGCAAGCTCTGCCGCCGCTTCGGCGCGCGGCGTGGCGAGGACGCGTCGGCGGCGCCTGCCGTGGCGAGCGCGCACTGGTCCTGTGAAGGCCTGTACGTCTCGGAGATGATCACTGCGCGCGCCCTGGTCTACGAAAACGAAAAGACGCTGAAGCTCGCCGACTTCGGACCCGACGAGAGCCCGCGCAGCCTTCAGCTCTACGCCACCGACCCGCACTACACCGGCGAGGCCGTGAAGCGTCTGGTCGGCGAAGGTCGGGTCGATCACATCGACATGAACTTCGGCTGCCCCGTTCGGAAGGTCACCCGCAAGGGCGGCGGTGCCGCCATTCCGGTCAAGCGCCAGCTCCTGCGCGCCATCGTCCGCGCCGCCGTCAGGAACGCCGGCGACGTCCCGGTGACCATCAAGTTCCGCATGGGCATCGACGACTCGCTGTTGACCTATCTCGAGGCCGGCCGCATCGGTGAAGGCGAAGGCGTGAAGGCGGTCGCTCTGCACGCCCGCACCGCCGCGCAGCTCTACGACGGCCACGCCGATTGGTCCGCCATCGCCGCGCTCAAGGAAGCCGTGCGCACCATCCCGGTGCTCGGCAACGGCGACATCTGGGAGGGTTGGGACGCGCTGCGCATGATGCGCACCACCGGCTGTGACGGCGTGGTGGTGGGACGCGGTTGCCTCGGTCGCCCGTGGCTCTTTCGCGACCTCACCGCGGTCTTCGACGGACACGAGCCCGACGATCCGCCCCGCCTCGGCGAGGTCGCCGACGTGATGGTCGAGCACAGCCAACGCCTCGAGGATTGGTTCGGCCCTCGCATGGGCATTCGCGGCTTCCGACGCCACGCGACCTGGTACACCAAGGGCTTCCGCGGGGGCGCCGCGCTCCGCCAGAAGCTGATGAAGGTGGAGACCGCTGCCGACGTGAAGGCCGCGCTGGCCGATGTCGATCGCGCGCTCGAATTTCCCCGGATGCGATGCGCGTGCCGCGCGGCAAGACCGCGGGCACGCAGAAGGTCTCGCTCCCGGACGGCTACCTCGACGACCTCGACGACGCGACGCCGCCCTCGGCGGATGCCGAAGCAGCCGTCAGCGGCGGATGATGCTCGAGATCAGGCAAGCCCAGGACCGCATCCTCGCCGCCTTCGCGCCGCTCTCGGCCGAGGAGGTCCCGCTGCAAGAGGCGGCCGGCCGCTTCGTGGCGCGCGACATCCAAGCGCGTGAGGACGCGCCGCCCTTTTCGAACAGCGCGATGGACGGCTACGCCGTTCGCGCCGAAGACGTCCAGAGCGCCAGCGCCGACAACCCCGTGACCCTCCCGGTCGTGGGCGAGTCCAAGGCCGGCAGCCCACCCATCGCGCGTCTCGAAGCGGGCCAGGCGATGCGGATCTTCACGGGCGCGCCGCTGCCCGAAGGCGCCGACGCCGTGGTGGTCCAGGAGGACGCCGAACGCGACGGCGAGCGCGTACACCTCCGCTTCCCCGCCCCCTCGGGCCATCACGTGCGCGCCCGGGGCGAGGACACCCGTGCAGGGGACGTGCTTCTGACCGCCGGCCATCGCGTGACGCCAGGCACCATCGGCCTCCTCGCGAGCCAGGGCATCGGCGCCCTCCTCGTCCACCGCCGTCCACGCGTCGCCATCGTCTGCACGGGCGACGAGCTCCGCGACCTCGAAGCGCCCCCCACCCCCGGCACCATCGTCGACTCCAATCGCTACGCCCTCGCGGCGCAGATCCGCGAGGCGGGCGGCGTGCCCTGGGTGCTGCCCCGCGTCGGCGACGACCTCGAAGCGACGGTGGCCCGCCTGAGGCTCGCCCTCGAGGCCGACCTGGTCCTCACGACCGGCGGCGTCTCCGTCGGCGATCACGACCACGTGAAGGACGCGCTCGAGCGCGTGGGAATCGCCGCCGATTTCTGGAAGGTACGGATCAAACCGGGCAAGCCCCTGACCTTCGGGCGCCACGGCACGACCCCTTTCGTCGGCCTCCCGGGCAACCCCGTCAGCGCCATGGTGACCTTCACCGTCTTCGTCCTGCCCGGCCTGCGTCGCATGCTCGGTGACCCGACCCCACACCCTGCGCCCCTGCGGGTCCGTCTCGCGCACGACCACCGGCACAAGCCCGGCCGGCCGGAGCTGGCGCGCGCCCAACTCACCCTCAGCCCCGAAGGGACCTGGGCCACCCTCGCCACCCACCAGGGCTCGGGCGCCCTGCCTTCGGTGGCCCACGCCGAGGCGCTGGTGCTCCTCCCGGGCGACGAGGCCCGCTTTTCGAAGGGCCAGGAGCTGCTGGCGATCCCTTTCGGCGCCCCTCGCGGCGCAGCCGAAAGCCTCTTCTGAGCCCCCCGAAGACCCGAGGGCCCCACAAATTAGCCGAATCGGAGGCCGACAAAGGCGTTGGAAGGACGAGTGGTCCACAATTGTTCAGACGTCGGTCGCGCGCCCCGGCGATAGATTGCGGAAACTTCGAAGGACCCCCATCGTCTACTCACGAGCATGAGTCTCCCCATCCAGTGCTTTGGCCCGAGAGGCGCATGAGCAGCGATCTCCGCCCGATCCGGGATCAGGTCGCTCGGGTGCGGCGCCGCGTGCGGATCGAGCGGGCCCTCGACGCTGGCCTCCTCTTCGCGCTGGTGGGGCTCGCCCTCGGCGCGATGGTGCTCGGCGCCATCAAGGCGGGGCTGCTCCCCGCGGCGGATGGCCGACTGTTCCTGGTCGGCGCGGGCCTCGTCCCGGTCCTCGGCGCGGCGCTCGGCGCCGCCCTGCCCCTGCGTCGCCTGGTCGGCGCGCAGCTCCTCGATCGCAGCCACGGCCTGCACTCACGCATCGCGAGCGCCCTCGAGTTCGCAGAGATCCCGAGCGACGCGCGCACGGAGTTCCAGAACGCCGCCATCGACGACGCCGCCCGGAGCGCGAGCGACCTCTCCCCGAAGAAGGCCTTCCCCTATCGCAAACCGCCGCACCTCGTCCCGGCCAGCGGCCTCTGTGTGTTGGTGGCGCTGGTGGCTTCCCTCGAGGTCCCGGAGCGCGTCCCTGTCGCCGCCGCCCACTCGCTCACGCCGCTGCTCATGCACCCCGACGACCTCTCGGCCTTCGGGGAAGGCCTCGACGACCTGGTGCGCGACCCGGAGAGCAGCGAGGAGGTCCGCGACGCGGCCCGGCGCTTCAATCAGCTCGTCGAAGACCTCGCCGATCGCCGACTCGATCGCACCGAGGCCTTGCGGCGGATCCGTGAGCTCGAGAGTCGGATGTCCCAGGGCCGGCGCGCCGATGCGCAGGCGCTCGAGGACGCGCTTCGACAGCTGGGCGACGAGCTCCGCCGCTCGGAGCTGACCCGCGCCGCCTCGGAAGCCCTCCGCGACGCCGACCCCGGCGCAGCCGAGCAGGCGCTCCGCGAGCTCGCGGCCCAGCTCCGCGAAAACCCGCCGGACCGCGCGGAGCTACAGCGCCTTCGCGACGCGCTTCAGCGAGCCAGCGAGGCGCAGCAGGAGAATCACGAGCAGGAGATCCAGGAGCGCGAGGAGCAGATGAATCGCCTGCTCCAGCGCGAGCGCGAAAAGCAGGGGCTGAACGAGCGCGAGCGACGGCTGCTCAATCGCCAGCGCCGCGAGCTCGAGCGCCTACGTCGCCAGCAGGAGCAGTACGAGCAGGCGCGCCGCGAGCTCGAGCGCCTGCAGCGCGAGCTCGGTCAGTCGGCGGAGGACCTCAACCGCGATGGCGGCCAGCAGGATGCGGCGGACGCGATGGAGCGCGGCGCTGACGACTTGAACCGCATGGCGCGCCAGCAGATGTCGGAGGAGCAACTCCGGCAGATGACCGAGCAGCTGCGACAGCTGCGCGAGATGCTGCGGCGCCAGCAACAACAACAGCAGAACGGCCAGGGTCAGGGTCAGGGACAGGGTCAGGGTCAGGGACGGATGGATCGCTTCGTCCTGCGCGCGCAGGGTCAGGGCGATGGACAGGGGATGCCCATCGTCGGGCCCGGACAGCAGGGCCAGGGGCAAGGCCAGCAAGGCCAGGGTCAGGGCCAGCAGGGCCAAGGCCAGGGACAGGGCAGCAGGGCAGGGCCAGCAGGGTCAGGCCGGCGGCGGCCAGGGACAGGGCCAGGGGCAGAAGGGTCAGGGCGAAGGCACAGGACAACAGCGTGCTGCAGCTCGGCGGCCAGGGCCAGGGCAGCAGCGATGCTGGAGCTCCCGGCATGGGCCAGGGGACCAGGGCCAGGGCGGCAGGGCGCGGGGCAGGCGCAGCATGGGCCCGGGCGCCGGCGTCGGCCACGACCCGACGATGCTCGACGACCCGACGCGCCTCGGCGGCGACCACCGCAGACGTGCGGGTCGAAGGCGAGCAACAGCCGGGGGCCGAGCCGCAGCGAGGTGATCCTCGGCTCCGCGCAGCGCGGCTTCGCCGCGCGCGACTACCAGCGACGTCTACACCGACTACTCCGGCCACGCCGAGGAGGTGCTCGAGCAGGACGAAGTCCCGCCCGGCTACCGCTTCTACGTGCGCCGCTACTTCCAGCTGATCCGGCCCCGCTCGGGACGGAGGGTGACGAAGGCGCGACGCAGACCAGACAGCGAGCCGGAGCGACTGACGAATGAGCGAAGACGACAAGACGCCCGCCGAGCTCGGTCAGGCCTTCCGCGACGACGTCGACCGCGTCCGCGACGAGGTCGGCAAGATGATCGTCGGCCAGGAGGACATCCTCGACGGCGTGCTCACCTGCCTGCTCGCCGGCGGCCACGCGCTGCTCGAAGGCGTCCCCGGTCTCGGCAAGACCATGCTCGTGCGCTCGCGTCGCGGAGGCGCTGCACCTCGACTTCTGCGCGCATCCAGTTCACGCCCGACCTGATGCCCGCCGACATCCTCGGCACGACGGTCATCAGCGAGGACGACGACGGCGGCAGCAAGCGCTTCGAGTTCCGGCCCGGGCCGATCTTCGCCAACATCGTGCTCGCCGACGAGGTCAACCGCGCCACGCCGAAGACCCAGAGCGCGCTCCTCGAGGTCGATGCAGGAGCACTCGGTCACCGTCGGCAAGACGACCCACAAGCTGCGACGAGCCGTACTTCGTGCTCGCGACGCAGAACCCGCTCGAGATGGAGGGCACCTATCCGCTGCCCGAGGCGCAGCTCGACCGCTTCCTCTTCAAGCTCCAGGTCGAGTTCCCGAGCCGCGACGAGCTGCACGCCATCCTCGATCGCACCACCGGCGGCCGACTGCCCGACGCGTCGATCCGGTCCTCGACCAGCGAGCGACATCCTCGCAGATGCGCACGCTCGTCGCGCGACGTTGCGGTGGCGCGCCACGTTGCAGGACTACGCCATCCGCGCTCCTCGAGGCGACCCACCCGGACCGCGACGGGGCGCCCGAGATGGTCGAGCGCTTCGTGCGCTTCGGCGCGAGCCCGCGCGGCGCCCAGGCGTGCCTGATCGGCGCCAAGGTCCAGGCGCTCTTCGACGGGCGCTTCGCGCGTCAGCGTCGACGACGTGCGCAAGGTGGTCCAGCCGGCGCTGCGCCACCGCGTCATCCTCAACTTCGAGGGCGAGGCCGAGGGCGTCAGCACCGACGCCGTCCTCGACGAGCATCCTCGAGACGGTCCCCGAGACGCCGAAGTGATGCCCGTGTTCGGCTTCGCTGAAGTCGCGCGAGCGCAGCAAGAGCCCGGCCGCCGCGAGCCGAGGCGGGCGACGACCTCTTCGACGAGGAGTTCCAGCGCCGGCTCGAGTACCTCGCCATCGTCTCGCGCCGAGCTCGTACGCGGGCCGCACGCGCGCCGAGCGCCGCTCGAAGAAGACGGGCAGCGGCATCGAGTTCGCCGACCACCGCCAGTACGCGCCCGGCGACGACTTCCGCTACCTCGACTGGAACGTCTACCAGCGCCACGGCCGGCTGCTCCTGCGCCTCTACGAGGAAGAGGAGGATCTCTCGGTCTACGTCCTCGTCGACTGCTCGCGTTCGATGAGCTTCGGCTCACCGCCGAAGCTCGACTACGCCAAGCGCTCGCCGCCGCCCTCGCCTACATCGCGCTCGCGAACCTCGACCGCGTCGAGCGTCCTTTCCTTCGACGACGGCATGGCCGGACGCCTCGCGCCGACGCGCGGCAAGAACCGCATCTTCAAGGTCTTCCGCTTCCTCGCGCCCCTCGAGGCCGACGGACAGACCGGCCTCGCCGACGCGATGCGTACCTTCGTCGCGCAGAACAAGCGGCGCGGCGTCGCCATCCTGATCAGCGACCTCTACGACCCCGAGGGCTTCAAGGAGGGCATCAACCGCTTCGCTACGCGAAGTTCGAGCCCTACGTGCTGCAGGTCTTCGACCCGGTGGAGGTGCGCCCGCCGCTGCACGGCGACGTGCGTCTCGTCGACCACGAGACCGGCGAAGCCCGCGAGGTGACGATCACGCGCGCGTCCTCGAGAAGCTACGCGGCCGCGCACGCAGAGTACCGAAAGCGATCGAGGACTTCTGCGGCGACAAGCAGGTGCCCTACTTCGCGCTCGAGACCCAGGTCCCCTTCGACGAGGCCATCCTCCGCATCCTGCGGCGCGGAATGATGGTGGCTTGAATTGGATCGCCCCGCCCACCCCGCCCCGTACTCGGTCGACCGACCCAGATGAACTGAGATGGAGCTCACCGGACTCACGCTGACGCAGGTGCTCACGGTCTTCGGCGGCTTCGCGGCCGCCGTGGTCGTGCTGTACCTGCTCAAGCTCCGAAGGCGCCAGGTCACGGTGCCCTTCGTCAAGCTCTGGGAGCACGTGCTCGCCGAGAAGCAGACGACTCGTCTCTTCTCGCAGCTCAAGCGGATCCTCTCGCTCCTGATCGCCCTCGCCATCGTCGCCGGCCTCGCCTTCGCCCTCGGCGACCCGCGCTACGAAGGCGCCACCGCCTCGGGTCGCACCATCGCGCTGCTCGTCGACGCCAGCGCCTCCATGCAGGCCACCGATACCGAAGCCGGCAGCCGCATCGAGGCCGCCCGTGAGCGCGCCCGCGAGCTGATCGAGGGCCTGGGCCCCGCAGACCGGATGATCGTCGCGCAGATGGACGCCACCACCACGCCGGTGAGCCCGCTGTCCTCCGACCAACGCGTCCTCGAAGAGTCGCTGAACGAGATCGAAGCGGTGGACGTCTCGGCCGATCTGGCGGCGCGGGCTGCGCTTCGCCCTCGACGTGCTCCGCGACGAGCCGGGGGCCGAGGTGGTGGTGATCAGCGACGGGCGCGTCGAAGCGGCGCCGGGGATGGTGCAGCGGCTTTCGGACAGCGGCGTGCGCCTGTCCTTCGCCAAGGTCGGCGAGGCCTCGCGCAACGTCGCGATCAGCGCCTTTTCCGTGCGCCGCTACCCCCTCGACAAGAGCCAGAGCGAGGTCCTGGTCGAGCTCTACAACCCCACCGAGGACGAGCACGCGGTGGAGCTGACGCTCCTCGGGGACGGGAGCCCGCTGGACGTTCAGCGACTGACCGTCGGGCCCGGCGAGCGGCTGCGGCGCTTCTTCGAGAACGTCTCGGGCGCCGACCAGACCCTCGAAGCGCAGCTCAGCCTCGCCGACGGAACCCACGACGCCCTCCCCGTCGACGACCACGCCTACGCACGGCTGCCCGAGCGGCGCAGGGCCCGCGTCCTCGCCGTCACCTCGGGCAACCTCTACCTCTCCGCCGCGCTGCTCCTCGACGAGTACCTGGACGTGACGGAGATCTCGCCCAGCGAGTACCCGGACGAGCGGCCGCTACGACGTGGTGATCTTCGACTCCTTCGTGCCGGCGAGCCCGCCCGATGCCGACGCCATCTATCTCTATCCCCTGGTCGGCGAAGGGCGGACCGAGCCCTTCGAGGTGAACGGGGCTCGTCGAGAGTCCCTTCTTCGACCACCTCGAGCGCAACCACCCGCTCCTGCGCCTTCACCGCCCTCCGCGACGTGAACATCGCCGAGGCGCTCGAGGTCGAGCTCCAGGAGGGCGACCGGGTGATCGGTGGTTCCGACGGAGCGCCGCTGCTCGTCACCGGCACCCGCAACGGCCACCGCATCGTGTCGCTTCATCTTCGACTCCGCCAGAGCGACCTGCCGCTCCGCGTCGCGTGGCCGCTCCTGCTGCTCAACTGCATCGACTTCTTCGTGCAGCGAGGACACCGGCCTACGTCTCCAGCTACCGCGACCGGCGAGACCTGGCACGTCCCGGTCCCCGCAGACGAGTCGAGTCGCGACCGTCGTGGCCCCCGACGGCGAGCGAGCGCGAAGGTGCCCATCGTCGAAGGCCGCGCCATCTACGCGGGCACCCGCGCCGGCTTCTACACCGCTGCGCGCCGGCGATCACGAGGACGTCTTCGCCGCGAACCTCGGCCCCGGCGAGGAGGCGCGCATCGAGCCAGTGGACGTCCTCGAAGTGTCGGGCATGCGAGCCGAGGAGCCCACGGCGGGCCGCGCCGGCGTGCGCCAGGAGCTCTGGATCTACCTCGTGCTCTTCGCCCTCGCCATTCTGGTCGTCGAGTGGTTCACCTATCACCGGCGGTTGACGGTATGAAGGGCCGCCCCACCCTGTCGCTCGGTCCTCCTCGTGGTGACGACGGCTGGCGTCGCCGTCGGCCTCGACCTGATCACGAAGGCCTACGATCTCCGGTGGACGCTCGGCGGCGAAGAGTACGAGCTGCTCTCCCCGGGCATGCTCCTGGTGCTCGCTGTCACGCCCTTCTTGGTGTGGGTGGTGGGCCGCTCCCTCGCCGACCTGCCTCGCATCCAACGCTACCTGGCGGTCGCGCTGCGCACCGCCCTGATCCTGGTGCTCGCGCTTTGCCTCTCCCGCCTCGCCCGCACCACCGAGACGACCCGTGTGAGCACCATCTTCCTGGTCGACGTCTCGGAGTCGGTCCCCGACGGCGCCCTCGACGACGCGCGCGCCCTGGTGCAGGACGCGTGGGCCGCGCGCGGCGAAAACGACGTCCAGCTCGTGACCTTCGCCCGCGACGCGCGCGTGGTGGAGATCGCGTCCGGGAGCGACGAGGTTCCGGCGATCGAACGCCACACCTCCGACGACGCCGAGGACCATTCGGCCGGCGCGGCCTCGAACCTCGCGGCGGCCCTTCAGCTCGCCTACGGGCTCTTCCCGCCAGGGCACCTGCGGCGAGCGGTGCTCGTCTCGGACGGCGGACAGACCCACGGCGACCTCCTCGCCGAGGCGAGCCGCGCGGCCTCCTTCGGCGTGCAGCTCTACTACCACCCTTACCGGCGCGGCGCCCCGGCCGAGGTCGCGGTGCGAGACCTCGAGCTCCCCGAGCGCATCGAGGTCGGCGAGCCCTTCCACGTGCGCGCGCGGCTCTTCGCGAGCCGGCCGGGCGAGGCGCGCATTCGGCTCTATCAAGGCGAGACCCTCAACGGCCTCGATGGAGTGCGCGACCTGACCCTCGAGCCCGGGCGACAACGAGGTCGAGCTCGATTCCATCGTCCGCATCGCCGGGCCGGTCACCTATCGCGCTCACGGTCGAGCCAGGCGGCGACGACCGCTTCGCCGCGAACAACGCGTTCGAGAGCACGGTGGTGGTCCCCGGCCGGCCCACGGTCCTCTACGTCGAGGGCGCGCGCGGCCGCGGCACCTATCTGGCGCAGGCGCTGACCGCGGGGGACTTCGAAGTCGACGTCCGCAGCCCGCGCGCGATCCCGACGTCCCTGCGCGAGCTCGAGCGCTTCGACTTCTTCATCCTGAGCGACGTCTCGGCCGACCAGGTCTCGCTCACCCAGATGGACGCCATCGAGCGCTACGTGCGGGACGTGGGCGGCGGCTTCCTGATGGCCGGCGGCGAGGACGCCTTCGGGCTCGGCGGCTGGCAGGGGACGCGCATGGAGCGCCTCTTGCCGGTGCGCATGGACTCGGAGCGACGGCGTGATCAGCCCTCCCTCGGCCTCGCGCTGGTCATCGACAAGAGCGGCTCGATGAACGGACAGAAGATGGAGCTCGCCAAGGAGGCCGCTTCGGCCACCGCGGAGCTCCTCGGCCCGGACGATTACATCGAGGTCATCGGTTTCGACTCCTCGCCCGAGCGCGTCGTGCGCATGCAGAGCGCGCGCAACCGGGTGCGCATCCTCCGCGACATCGGGCGCCTCACGGCGCGGGGCGGCACCAGCATCTTCCCGGCGATCGACATGGCGTACCAGGACCTCGCCGTGACCCGCGCGCGCATCAAGCACGTCATCATGCTGACCGACGGGCAGTCTCCCGAGCAGGGGATCCCGGAGCTGACCCAGGCGATGCGCGCCGAGGGGATCACGGTGAGCACCGTCGGCCTGGGCGCCGACGTCAACCGGGCGCTCCTGAGCAGCGTCGCCACGCTCGGCGGCGGCCGCAGCTACTTCACCAGCGACCCCCACAACATCCCCCGCATCTTCATGCGGGAGACCACCACCGTCGCGCGCTCGAGCGCCGTCGAGGAATATTTCCAGCCGATCGTCGTCGAGCGCGCCGACTTCCTCCGGGGCATCGACATGGCGTCCGCGCCCTTCCTTCACGGCTACGTGGCGACGCGCGCCAAGCCCGCGCCCGCCCAGGTGATCCTCGAGAGTGAGCTCGGCGGAGCCCATCCTCGCCCGCTGGCGCGTGGGTCTCGGCTGGTCGATGGCCTGGACCAGCGACGTCAAGAACCGCTGGGCGGTGGAGTGGCTACGCTGGAACGGTTTCTCGCGCTTCTGGGCGCAGCTCGTCCGCGAGCACATGCGTCAGCGACGCCGCACCACCCTCGACATGCGCGCCGAGGTCAGCGGCGACGAAGCACACGTGGTGGTGGACGCCATCGATCAGGCCGATCAGTTCATGAACGGCCTCGACTCCAAGGTCACTCTCGTCGGGCCGATGGGTGCACCGGAAGCGCCGCGGCAGCGACAGGGTGAGGACGCTCCGGCCCGCGCCCCCGACGGACGCCAGTATCGGGAGCACGTGGAGCTCCCGCTTCGCCAGACGGCGCCCGGCCGCTACGAAGCGTCCTTCCCGCTCGAGCGATACGGATCCTTCGTCCTGACCGCGGAGCATCGTCGGGACGACCGCGTCATCGCCGAGAGTCACGCGCAGCTCAAGAACCCCTACCCGCGCGAGTACATGACGCTCGAAGCCGACGAGGCGCTACTGTCGCGCGCTGCAGAGGTGACTGGCGGCACCGCGGAGCCGACGCCGGCGCTGCTCTTCGATCCGCAGGGAGAAGAGATCACCTATCACGAAGAGCTCTGGCCGAAGCTGCTCTATCTCGCGCTACTCCTCTTCGTGCTCGACCTCTTGCTCCGTCGAGTGCGTCTCTTCGACCGAAGCTTCCGCGCGGCGCCGACGCGACGTTCGGCGTGAGACCAACACCGCGTCTCGTGTCAAGCGGGAATCGAGGAGCGCACAATCACCGACGAAGATCGTCGGGCGCATACGTCGTGCGTACGTAGAACGCCGGTCCTTGACTGGACCCGGCACTCGGTTAGCATCGAATCCTCGCTGTAAGCGTTTCGGAGGCGAGTCGTCATGAAGAAAGCAGACATCGCAGAGTTCCGCAGCATCCTCGAGAGCAAGCGTCAGGACGTGATCTCGCGCGCAGAGGAGAGTCGTGAGAAGGACATGACGCTCGACACTTCGGATTTACCCGACGAGATCGACCTCGCTTCGAGCGAGTACATCCAGTCCTTCACCTTCCGACTCCGCGGACGCGACCGAACGTTCCTGAAGAAGATTGACAAGGCGCTCAAGAAGCTCGACGAAGGCGAGTTCGGTATCTGCGAGGATTGCGGAGAGCCGATCAGCGTCAAGCGCCTCAAGGCCCGCCCCGAGACGACTCTCTGCATCAACTGCAAAGAGGACCAAGAGCGGGAAGAGCGCGAGTACAACTGAGCGCGACGACGCCCTGAGCGCTCAAGCCGCGGCGGTCGGCGTGAGCTGCTCGGGGTGTTGGGTCTCGATCAGCGTCCGCATCTTCCGAAGGGCTCGCTTCTCGAGCTGGCGAACGCGCTCACGAGACACGCCGAGCTCCTCGCCGATCTCCGAGAGCGTGTGCTTCTCCTCGGAGAGGATGTGCTCGTCGACGATGCGCCGTTCGCGCGCGTCGAGCACCTCGAGACACTCGGCGAGAAGCATGTGGTGGCTCCGGGCCTCCTCCAGCTCACCGACCGCGGTCTCGGGGTCCGGAAAGTCACCCGAGATTCTGTACTCCGTGGAGCTCGTTCGCGTCGGCGTGCATGGAGATGTCCGCACCGGAGTGCTCCATGCGGGCGTGCGCCACGTCCTCGACGTCGACGCCCAGGATCCCCGCCACCACCTCGTCGGAAACCCGGTCGCCCAGCTCCTGCTCGAGGTCACGCCGGACGCGGCGCGACCCGTTGCGGGCCTTGACCATGTTGCGGGTGCGAGGGAGCGTCACCACCCGGCGATTCTCGCGGGCGAAGCGCTGCTGGTAGTACCGGACCCAGTGCCGCGCATAGGTCGAAAAGCGCGTACCCTTATCCGGATCGAAACGGTCGACCGCCTTGAGGAGCCCCAGATAGCCCTCGTGGACCAGGTCCTCCCGGGACTGTTTCTGACCGGAGAGACGCCGCGCCAGGGCGTGCACCATGGGGGCGTTGTCCGTCATCAACTTGAGCAAGGCGTCGGGTTCGCCTGTCGCCCCCCTGGCGACGAGCGCAGCTTCTTCGTGTCTTCTCTCGCGCATGTGCGAGCGCAGAAGCAAGGCACATACCGGGCCGTCGTCCCCGGTTTCCTCACCCGAGTGGGGAAAAGCTACCCACCCGCGCCGCCCCAGCTGGCCAACCAATGGTCATATGCGCGGATCAGTCGGAGGGAAGTACCTGCTTCACCTTCGCTTCGTCTTCGGGGTCGACCAGTGTGCGCTTTCTCAAACGCCGCAGCCGGCTCGCGACCCGCGAGTCGGTCGATGGCATGGCAAATGGCCACACCCGCGAACCGGCGCCACGGACGACCGTGACGAATCGCCACATCCATAGGCGCGTTTTTCCCGGGCCGCGACCTTGGCACGTTCACTGCGACTCCCGAAAGCGCACCAAGCACAACGAACACGAGGAGACCATCAGTGGCACAGGAACTAATCGCACACGCTCTCGACGAAAAGACGCGCCATGCAGTCGCAGGCGAGCTCCAGGCTTCGCTCGTCGACCTCGTCGCCATGTCACTCGTCGCCAAGCAAGCACACTGGGTCGTCGTCGGCCCGCAGTTTCGCGCCGTTCACCTGAAGCTCGACGAGCTGGTGGAGACGACGCGAGCGGCTGCCGATCAGGTAGCCGAGCGGACGGCCGCCCTCGGCCTCGTCCCCAGCGGGATGCCGCTCACCATCGCCCAGAACGCCGAGGGATTCGCGTTCCCCAACGGGTTCGTGGAGGACCAGGTCGCCCTGACATCCATCACCCATCACCTGCTCGACGTCACCAAGCGCATGAGGTTACGCATCGAACGGGTCGATCCCCTCGACCCCCTCACGAGTGACCTCCTCATGGGCATCAGCCGAGACCTCGAGAAGCACGCGTGGATGATGCAGGCGGCGAACTATCGCACCACGGATCGCACGACCCGTACGGTCACGACGGCGAAGACGGTTCACGCGTAGCTCAGCGCTTTTCTATTCGCCTGGCGCGACCTCGCCGCGCTCTCGCGGAGTCGAGGGCGTGACGTCGCGTGGGCCAGCGTTCGTTTCGGGGAGCACCAGCGTGAAGGTGGTGTTCCCCGGCTCGCTTTCCACCGAGACGTGCCCGCCGTGGTCCTCGACGATGGTGCGCACCACCGCGAGTCCGAGCCCGGTGCCGCCCTCTTTGCCGTGGGTCGCGAAGGGCGCGAAGAGCTGCGCCCGGATCTCGTCCGGAATGCCCGGCCCGTCGTCGCTCACGGTCAGCACCAGCGCGCCGTCGTCACGGCGGTCCACGACGATCTGGACGCGCCCGCCCTCGCCCCCGATCGCCTCTGCGGCGTTGCGGGCGAGGTTGTGGATGGCGCGCTGGATCTTCGGGGCGTCGAACTTGAAGACGCCCCGGTCGTTGAGCACGAGCTCGACGTCGATGCCCTGCCCTTCCAGCTCGCGCTTGAGCTGATCCGCCATCTCGATGAAGAACTTGTGCAGGTAGACCTTGCGCACCCAGAGCTTCCGCTCGCCGCGCGCAAAGGCCAGGGTCTCGCGGGTCATGGTGTTGATCAGCTCGACCTGACGCTGCACCAGCTCCGCGTAGCGGGCCCGCATCTCGGGGTCCTTCTCTTCGGTCAACAGCTGCACGTAGCCGCTGATCACCGTCATCGGCGTCTTCAGGTCGTGCAGGACGCTCGACATGAACTGCCCGATGGTGGACAGACGGTCCTCGCGCTCCCGGCGCTGACGCGCCGTGGCCAGCTGAATCGCCGTCGAGACGTGACCCGCCACCATGGTGGCCAGCCGGATGTCGTCCTCGGCGAAAGGCTCGCGGCCGCCGCTCTTGTTCAAGAACTCGAGCGCGCCCCCGCCCCCATCCCACTCGAGCGGGACGCATAGAACCGAGCGCGGGTGGTAGCCGACGCGGTCGGCGATGGTCTTGCTGTGGCGCGGGTCGTCGTCGACCTCGTTCACGACCTGGGGCTTCTTGTTCTTGGCGACCCAGCCGCTGATCCCCTGCCCCGCCTTGATGCGCAGGTGTTGAACCGCTTCCGGCTCGCCGCCAACCGCCGCGCGGAAGCGCAGGTCGCCCGTATCCTCGTCGCTGATGAGGATCGACGCCGCTTCGGCGTCGATGGCGCGCATCGTTCGCCCGAGCACACCCTCGAGAAGGTCGTCGAGCTCGAGTGCGCTCGCCGACACCTGCGCGATCTCGAAGAGCACGTCCTGATCGCGCACCTTGCGCTCGAGCTGCTCCTTGGTCTCGAGCAGCTCCATGTTCTTGCCGACCACCGACAGGAAGAGCTTCGAGTTCTCGATGGAGACCGCCGCCTGCGACGCGAGCGCGGTGAGGAGCTCGACGTCCTCCTCGGTGAAGTCCCCCTCGCGCTTGTTCAGCACCTGCACCACGCCGATGGTTCGGCCGTGCTGGTTCTTCATCGGCACCGCGAGGACGGAGCGAGTTCGATAACCGGTGCGACGGTCCCACTCCGCGTCGAAGCGTGGGTCCTGGTAGACGTCCTTGATGTTGAGGACCTGACCGGTCTTCGCGACGAAGCCAGCGAGCCCCTCACCGACCTTGAGGCGTATCTCGCGCTCGTCCTCGCCCTGCGCGACCTTCGACCAGAGCTCGCCGGTGTCCTCGTCCAGCAGGTAGAGAGTGGAGCGGTCCGCGTCCATGAGGGGGGAGACGCGATCGAGGACGAGAACCAGCAGCTCCCCGAGATCGAGGGTAGAGCCGAGAGCGGCGCCGATGTCCTTGAGCGCCGAGAGCTTCTCCCGCTCCCGGGCCAGGGCTTTCTTCAGCTCTTCTACCTCCGCGACCACGGCGCCTCGATTTTCGCCGATTGTCGCCTCCGGCCGCAATCTGGGCGACAGGGGCAGGCGACAAATTGCCAGCAATCCGCGCCCCACGACGTGATAAGGGGCCGGAAAGGGATGATGAAGTCCGAAAACATCCTCCTCCTGGGGCTGGGCGGCATGGGTGAGTACCTGGCCCGGCGCCTGTCGATGGAGGGCCATCAGGTCACCGTGATCGAGTCCGATCGCGACAAGATCAACAAGGCCGACGCGGAGATGGATGCCCGGCTGATCCACGGCTCCGCCACCGACTTCTCCCACTGGGACGAGGCCGAAGCGGCCAAGATGGACTACCTGATCGCGACCACCGACGACGACGCCGTGAACATCGTCGCCGCCATGATCGCCGACAGCTACGGCATCGAGCAGAAGATCGTCCGCAGTCGCAGCATCGCCGTCTGGGACGAGGATGGCGCCCTGAGCGCGTCCGACCTCGGCATCGACCTGGTGATCCGCCCCGAGGAGCTCACGGCGCAGGAGATCGTGCGCCTGCTCAAGATGCGCGCCGGCAACGTGCTGGTGGATGTCGGTGACGGGGATCTCCAAGTGCTCGCCACGAACGTGGGCCCCTACTCGCCGATGCGCGGGATGCAGATCAAGGAGCTGAGCGGCAAGTTCGACGAGTTCGTCTTCCGGATCGGGTGTGTGACCCGCGACATCGACACCCTCATCCCCGACGGCGACTTCGAGCTTCAGACCGACGACCGCATCTACCTGATGGCCGGCGCCGGCGACATGCCGAAGCTGATGGAGTTCCTCGAGATGCGTACCGAGAACCGGCACAACGTGCTGATCATCGGTGGCGCGCTGATTGGCGCGCGCGTGGCGCAGCTGCTCGAGTCGTCCTACGCCGTCACGCTCCTCGAACGAAACGAAATGCGCGCCGAAGCGCTGTCGCACATGCTCAAGTCGACACAGGTGCTCCACGGCGACGGCTCGGACCGCGAGACGCTGGTGCTCGCCGGGCTCCTCAACATGGACACCATCGTCGCCACCACCGGCGACAACGAGACGAACATCATGACCAGCGTGCTGGCCAAGCACCTGATCCACACCCGCACCGACGACAAGCGGGCGCAGCTGGCCAAGACCATCGCCCTCGTGAAGCGCCAGGAGTACCTGACCCTCGCCTCGACCATGGGCACCGACATCGCGCTGAACCGCAAGATCCTCGCGGCCAACGCGGTGCTGAGACACATCCGCCGAGACAGCGTGCTGTCGGTGGCGCACCTGCACGGCTGCAACGCCGAGGTGGTCGAGCTCCTCGCCGAGGCCGGCTCCCCCATCACCAAGCGCCCCCTCTTCGAGCAGAGCGCGCTTCGGGGGCGCATCACCATCGGCGCGGTCGCTCGGAAGGAAGGCTGGCAGGTCGCGGTCGGAAGCACGAAGATCGAGGGCGGCGACCGGGTGGTCTGCGTGTGCACCGAGGAGCACCTGGGCCACCTGCAGCGGCTCTTCCTGTCATGAGCTCTTGGAAGAAGCCACATCCGCTCCTTCGCATCGTCGCGCCCGTGGCCTTCGTCTTCGGGATGCTGCTGCTGGTCATCAGCGCATCGATGCTGCTGCCGATCGCCGTCGCGCTGATCTACGGAGAAGGTGACGCCGGGGCGCTGGTCCTCGCCGCGCTCATCACGGCCGGGATTGGCGCGCCCCTGCGCTGGTTCTTCCGAGGCAACGACGACCTCGACGCGCGGAGCGCGTTCTTCGTCGCGACCTTCGGGTGGGTCGTCGTCTCTGCCGTCTCGGGCCTGCCCTTCGTCTTTCACGGGTCGATTTCGTCCTTCACCGACGCGTTCTTCGAAATGATGTCGGGCTACACGACGACGGGCTCGACGATCCTCACCGACATCGAGGTCGTGCCCCACGGGCTGCTCATGTGGCGGAGCGAGACCCACTTCATCGGCGGCATGGGCTTCGTCACGCTGGCCGCCTTGATCCTGCCCCACGGCATGGGTGGGCTGCGCCTCTTTCGCGCCGAATCCAGCCCCGGCCAGTTGATCACCAAGGAGCGCTTCACCGCCCGCAACCGGGACACGATGCGCTACCTCTGGCTGCTCTACAGCGCGATCAACCTCGCGCAGGTCATCCTCTACACGGCTGGCGGCATGTCCCTCTTCGACGCCCTCTGCCACGCCTTCGGCACCGTCTCCACCTCCGGCTACTCCCCCTACAACGACAGCATCGCCCACTACGACAACGCGTACTTCGACTGGGTGACGACGGTCTTCATGTTCTTCGGCGGGATGAACTTCGTGCTCTTCTTCCGCATGTCGCGCGGGGAGTGGCGGGCGTTCCGCGCCAACACCGAGTTCCACTGGTACGTGGCCGCCGTCCTCTTCTTCTGCGTCAGCGTGACGTTGATCCTCTACAGCGCCGGGACCTACTCGAGCCTGATCGATTCTTTCCGCTACGGCAGCTTCCAGGTCGTCTCGATCCTGACCACGACCGGCTACACGACTGCGGACTACGAGAAGTGGCCGAACGCCGCACAGATGTTCCTCTATGCCGTCTGCTTCGTCGGCCCGTGCTCCGGCTCGACCGGCAGCGGCATCAAGATCGTGCACTTCCTGATCATCTGGAAGTTCATGGTGGCCGCCATCAAGAAGTCCTACTTTCAGCCGCTGGCGGTGGTCTCGGTGCGCCTCGACGGGCAGCGCCTCGACAGGTCCATCGTCACCCTCGCGCTCATCTACTTCATCGTGAACATCCTGTTGGTGATCGTGGGCGGCATGTTCATGGCGCTCGTCGACGGTGTAGACATCACCACCGCCATGAGCTCGGTCATCGTCACCCTCATGAACATCGGCCCCGGCTTCGGCGAGGTCGGGCCCAGCCACAACTTCGCGTTCCTCTCCGACGCCAGCAAGTGGTTCTTGAGCGCGAACATGCTCATCGGCCGCCTCGAGATGTTCTCGGCGCTCGTGGTGCTCTACCCCTCGTTCTGGAGGGGCTGAGCGCCCGACAACGCGCTATCCTCCCCTCCATGGCTTCCATTCGAACCTCCATCCTCGCCCTCGCTCTGGCTCTCTCCCTCGTCGCCTGTGGTGACGACGGAGTGGCTTCCGACACCGGGACTGGCTCCGACACCGGCACGGCCGGCGACACAGGCACCAGCTCCGACACCGGCACGGCCGGCGACACCGGCACCGACACCGGCACAGCCGGCGACACCGGCACCAGCGGCGACACCGGCACAGCCGGCGACACTGGCGCCAGCGCGGACGCGAGCGACACCGGGACCAGCGGAGACGCGAGCGGCACCCCATGCGGCACCGAGACCTGCGATCCCGCCACCGAGGTGTGCTTCGAGTGCGCCTGCGGCGGGCCGACCAGCTTCACCTGCATGGCCGTCCCCTCGGCGTGCAGCGCCGACCGCACCTGCAGCTGCCTCGGCTCGATGCTCTGCACCACCGGCCTGGCGATGTGCACCGACCGCAGCGACAACCACATCTACTGCGACACCGGCCTCGACTGAGGCGAGGGGGCCGGGGAGCGCACTCCCGGCTTTCGTCCGCTGCGCTCCGGTCCCGCTGCGGCCCGCAAGGCGGGCCTTCGCGGGCCCTGCCGCTCGCGGCCGAAAGCCTTCTCCTAGACTAATATCCGCGACGCATCTCGGCGCGGTCGCCGATTCCGATCTCGGCGATGGCGCGCGTCACCATCAGCGCGCTCGTCTCCGGGCGCACGTTGACGACGCGGGCCTCGGCCACGATCTCGTCCGGGTACTCGGTGGGATCGTCGCTGACCTCGGTCGCACCGGCGGTGCGCTCGGAGGTGTTGAGGTTGTCGCGCCAGACGTCGCCGGAGCGGACGATGAAGAAGCGGTTACCGAGCTTGACGCCCTGCTCCTCGCCGGCGTTGACGAAGATGACCTGGTTGTCGCCGAAGAGCTGGAGCGGCCGCAGCGCCGCGACCACCTCCGCGTCGAGATCGGTGGAGTTCTCCCGCGGCGGCACCATCTCGAAGCGGCGTGGGATGTTGGCGACCTCGAAGCCTCGCTCGATGGGATCGAGGGCTTCGGTGATGGTCCCGCGGCCGACCTTGGTCTCCGGATCGTAGCTTCGAAGGTTGACGGTACCGAAGACCCGCACCAGCTCACCCTGCTCTTCCGGGGCGCGATCGCGCGCGTGCATGCGCCGGAAGATCGAGAGCTCCATGCCCCGGCGCACCCCTTCGGCGTCGTCGCTGAACTGGACGTAGACCTCGTCGTAGCTCGACAGGAGCATGTGGTCCTCGGGCGAGCCCACGATCTCTCCGAAGGTGTTGAGCGCGTCCGGATCGAGGTAGCCCTGATCGCGCAGGAAGATGCTGCCCGGCTCGAGCGTGCCTTGTGTGACCCGAACCGGCTCGCTTCCCTCGTCCTCGGGCAGGCGCACCTCCGCCGAGCCCTGAGGGACCAGTCGCAGCGTGTCGTCCGGATAGATCCAGTGCGGGTTGGTGATCTCCGGGTTGTAGGACCACACCCTCGGCCACTGCCACGGGTTGCCGTAGAAGTGCCCCGTGATGTCCCAGAGCGTGTCCCCACGACGGACCGTGTAGCGCTCCGGCACCTGGCGCGGCGAGAGGCTGCCCCCACCGAGGCGCAGCCCGACGCCGCTCTGGCGGGCCTCCTCCAGCGACTGCGAGCCCGCGCTCGCCTGGGCACCATCGCCGATGTAGTCGCCGGTGGTTCCCTCGTCTTCCCAGTACTCGGGCTCGTCATCGACGCTGACCTGGGCCAATGCAGCCCGAGAGACGCCCGACGAGACGCCCACCAGGGCTACCAGGATCGAGATGAAGAGCGCGCGTTTCATCAGGCGTCCTCCTGCACCGAGAGACGCGCCGCCACGCTGTCCGGATAGCGGCGACGCACCTGCTCGAAGATACGGCGAGCAGCCCGCTCCCGTCCCATTCGCTTTTGACAAAGGCCCATCTTGTAGAGCGAGTCGGCGACCTTGCTCGCCTCGGGATACTGGTCCACGACCCGCTCGAAGCGCGAAAGCGCGAGCCGATAGTCTCGCATCGCGTAATAGACCTCGCCCTGCCAGTACACCGCGCTCGCGGCGTAGGGGTGGCGTGGGTGAGATCGAAGGAAGTCGTCGAAGGCACGGAGAGCCTCGGCGAACTGCCGGTCCCTCAGGTGTGCCAGCGCCTGTTGGTAAGCGGTCACCGCCGCGCGGTCGGCCTGCCGCACGCGCTCCTCGCGGGCGTCGCGCGCGGGCGCGGGGCTCGAGGCCGATCGGAAAGCCAGCTCCGGTGCAGGCAGCGCGGCCACCGGAAGGCTCCCAGGAACTCCGGGGGGTGCGGGGGGGATCTGAAGCGGAATCGAAGTATCGATGGGCGCCGCCGGCGAGCCGTAGAGCGTGAGCAAGGGGCGCGGCCCCTCGCTTCCGTCGTCCTGGATCCCGAAGGTCTCCTCTTCGGCCCTCGGCTCGTCCCAGCCTTCTTCCCCGGGCCGGACGTCCCGCGTGACGGGTGCCGGCGCTCCGCCGATGCGCACCACCTCGCGCTCGGGCGACGCTGCATTGCGATGCTGCTCCGCGGCGCGAAGCTCACGCACCGTCGCACGCGAAAGCGACAGACTGCTCTCGAGCTCGCGCAGCCGCGACGAGAGCTCCTCGTTCTGTTGGCGAAGCTGGGCGAGCTCGCGCTCGGGCCCCACTGCGTCCGCCGTCTCGGGAGGCGGCGTCGCCGCGCCTCCACACCCGACGGTGAAGATCGCCCACAAGGAGAGCGAGATTGTGGTGAGGGAGGAGAGGTCTTTGGCGCGTGTAGGCACGGGTGCGACTGCGATTGTAGGGAGCGCAGACTGCCGCGGTCAAAAAACGGCGGAAATCGACCCGGCACTCAGCGATCGAGTCGGGCCAGGGAGAGCCCTTCCCGGCGCAGGTCGGCGAGCAGACCGTCGAGCTCGGGCCCCCGTCCTTCGGGGGCCATCAGGACGTAGACCCCGGAGCCGTCCGCCCAGTAGCTCGCCAGCCCCTCGTAGGCCTCGAGGATGGAGCGGAGCACGACCGCGTCCTCGTCGGCCACCCGGACCCGGACCGTCACGAGGCCTTCTCCACCCAACAGCCCACCCACCAGGCCGCCCTACCCCGACGCGTCGTCGCCGACGAACTTGCCCATCTTGCGAAACTTGTCGTAGCGGTCCTGGACGAGCGCGTCCGGATCGAGGGTCGAGAGCGCGTCGAGATGAGTGACCAGGCAGTCTCGCACCAGGCCGGCCGCCACGTCGTAGTCACGGTGCGCGCCGCCGTGCGGCTCCTCGATCACCGTGTCGATCACACCCAGCTCGTAAGCGTCGTTCGCCAAGAGGCGCAGCTGCGCAGCCGCGTCGGGCGCGCGCGCGCCGTCGCGCCAGAGGATCGACGCACAGCCCTCGGGCGTGATCACGCTGTAGGTCGCGTACTCCAGCATCGCGACGCGATTGGCGACGCCGAGGCCCAGCGCGCCGCCGGAGCCGCCCTCGCCAATCACCACCGCGATCACGGGCACGCGGAGGCGGCTCATGGTGAGCAGCGCCTGCCCGATGGCCTCCGCTTGTCCACGCTCTTCGGCGCCGAGACCGGGATACGCGCCGGGCGTGTCGATGAAGGTGAAGACCGGTCGGCCGAAGCGGCTCGCCAGCTCCATGATCCGGATCGCCTTTCGATAGCCCTCTGGATGAGCCATCCCGAAGTTGTAGTGGGCCTTGTCTTTGGTGGTGCGGCCCTTCTGCTGGCCGATCACCGCGACGCTCCGCCCGTGGAAGGTCGCGAAGCCGCTGATGATCGCCGGGTCGTCCCGGAAAGAGCGGTCGCCGTGGAGCTCGACGAAGTCTTCGAAGATTCGCTCGAGATAGTCGCGGAAATAGGGCCGGTCCGGATGACGGCTGAGCTGCACCTTCTGCCAGACCGACAGGTCCTGGTAGATGTCGCGGTAGAGCTGCTTGGCGCGTGCCTCGAGCCGACTGAGCTCTTCGTCGACGCCGGCCTCGCCGCCGCTGACCGTCTTCATTTCACGGATGCGATCCTCGAGGTCGACGAGGGGCTTCTCGAAGTCCAGTGCGGCCATCAGATGGTTGTTTCCCTTATTGGGGACGGGTGAGGTCGCTGGAGAAGTTGCCGGTCCGCTCGCGGATCACGTTGAAGATCTTGAGCGGCTTCGACTTGCCCTTCACCGACGTCGGCGGAAGCTCGACGACCTCGAAGTAGTCCTTCACCCGGTTGTAGGTGGTTTCACTGATGATGATCTCACCCGCCTTCGCGAGCGAGCACAGACGCGCGCCGGTGTTCACGGCGTCGCCGATCACCGTGTACTCGAGCGCCTTGCTCGAGCCGAGGTAGCCCGCGACGCACCTCGCCGGTGTTGATGCCGATGCCGATGGCCACCGCGTCCTCGCCCTTGGCGATGCGGCGCTCGATTGAACTGCTCGAGAATGGTCGAGCATCTCCAGCGCGGTCTTCACCGCGCGGTACGGATCGTCGGAGTGCGCCACCGGCGCACCGAAGAGCGCCATGATCTCGTCGCCGACGAACTTGTCGAGCGTGCCCTTCGTGCTCGAAGATGATCTCCACCATCAGCTCGAAGTACTCGTTGAGCATCTCGACGACGTTCTGCGCGGCACGCGACTCGCTCCATCGCGGTGAAGCCGCGGATGTCGGTGAAGAGGATGGTGGTGTCGCGGAGCTCGCCGCCCTTCTTGACCTCGACCTTGCCGCTCAGGACCTGCTCGGCGATGGCGGGCGAGAGCAGCCGTTGGAAGCGCTCGCGGGTGACCGCCTCGGCCTCGAGCTTGGCGGCGTAGAGGCTGTTCTGGATGGCGATGGCGGCCTGGTTGCCGATGTTCTGGAAGAGCGAGAGGTCCTTCTCGGTGAAGGCGTTGGCCGCGATCTGGGAGTCCAGCACCAGGACGCCGAAGATCTCGCCGCTGTGCAGGAGCGGCACCGCCATGGAGGAGCGGATGCCCTGCATGATGATCGAGTGGGCGCCCTGGAAGCGGGAGTCCACCGAGGCATCGCTCGAGAGCACCGCCGTCTTGTCCCGCAGCACCTCGTTGATGATCGTGGTGGAGAGCACCACGTCCTCGCCCTCGGCGAGGGCCTTCTTGGTGCGGACGCAGCGCGGCTCGAGCTCCCGCTCCTCGCCGTAGAGGAGCACGACGCCGCGGTCGGCGGGCAGGAGCTGGAACGCGCAGTCGAGGATCTTCGTCAGCAGCTTGTCGACGTCGAGCTCGACGCCGATGGCCTTGATGACCTCGTAGCTGACGCGGAGCTTTTCGTAGTCGGCGCGAAGCGTCGCGGTGTCGTTCACCAGACGCTCGGGCAGGAAGTTCTGATCGAGGAGCGGCTGGAGCTTGGTGCGGATGTGGCTCTCGACCATCCCCGGCGCGATGGTCACCCGTGACATCTTCTGCGCGGCCTGCGCCTGGGCCGCTGCCTGACCCGGGGCCACCGGCGCACCATCCCCGGGCTCCGGCGCCTGACCCGGCGGGGGAGCGGCCGAGGGCGCGAGCTTCACGTCGTCGATGGGCTCGATCTGGAAGACCATGCGCGTCGAGCCGAGGGAGATCTCGTCGCCCTGGGACAGCACGCGCTCCGATACCCGCTCGCCGTTGACGAAGGTGCCGTTGAGCGAGCCGAGGTCCTTGAGCACCCAGTTGCCGTCGATCTGGTCGACGTGACAATGCTCCTTCGACACGATCCGGTCCAAGAGCTGGATCGTGTTCTCGGGATGACGGCCCAGGGTGTTGTGGGGCAGGAGCTCTCGCTCCATGCGCCCATCCGGGCTGAAGATGGTCAGTCGAGCCATGAAGGAGGGCTACGTGGCTAGGGGGAGATGATGCTATCGGCCCTCTCTCATCAGGTAAAGCGCCACGTCGACCCGGACGGCAGGTTTAGTGGCGGCTCTGGCCCGAGGGCCATGTGCCTGGATTGCCGAGATGCGCCCACGCCTCGATTCTTCATCATTTTCACGCTGGGTGGATTTCGGTACCAGCGGTTCTTGCCTGTCCCCACAGGCGCTGCTAGGTTTCGCGCCCCGCTGAGGCCCGAGCTGGCCCCAGCCCTCACGGAGAATCCATGGCGCGCGTCACCGTAGAAGACTGCCTCGAGCACGAAGAGAACCGCTTTGCCCTGGTGGTCCTCGCTTCCCGCCGGACCCGGCAGCTCATGAAGGGCGCCCCGGCTTTGGTTCACAGCAAGAACCGCCCTGCCGTCACCGCCCTGCGCGAGATTGCCGCCAAGAAGGTCTACTTCAACCGTCCCGTGCGCTCCGCCGTCGAGGAGTACATCGCGGAAGAGAAGGCCCTCGAGGCCACGCTCACCGGCTCCTGAGTCGGCGCCCCGCCCGGCGACACTAGTCTTCCGGTAGATCCACGCCCGCGCTCTCGAGGACCTCTCGGGTGGCCCGGTCGGCGTGATTGGCGATGAAGCGCAGGTCCGCCTCGACGAACTCCGTGCGCACCCCGACGTGCGCCCGGCGCAAGAGACGGAGCGTTCCGAGAGCGTCACCCCGCACACAGGCCGCGCGCGCCGCGTAGCCGAGCCACATGGCCGTCGCGGGGCTCGCCTCGGCGTGCGCCTCGATCACCTTCGGGTCGACCCGCCCCTCTTCGACCAACGCGAGGAGATGACTCGAGGCACCGCTGCGGGCTGCGAGATGGAAGATGTGATCGGCGCTGACCCCGAGGCGGAGCAGCAGGTCGATGGTGTAGCGCTGGCGCTCGACGAAATGCTCGCCCGGCGTGAAGCGAAAGAGCGCGTCCCATGCCTCCTCCGTGGGCGCTTCGGCCAGACGGGCGACGTGGGCCTCCCACTCTGCGGGCGGCTGGGAGATCTCGGCGATGAAGCGCAAGAGCGCCTCGCGCTCCTGCCCTTTCGCGCTGTCGACCAGGGCGCGGGCGAGGCTGGCGGCTTCGAGCGCGCGTCCGGCCTGGACCAGCACCGACAGGTAGCGAACGTGGCTGCCCCCGCGCAGCCACAGCACACGCTCGGCGCGGGCCAACAGGGTGTAATCGCCCTGGGCGGCCAGGAGGTGGCCGAGGATGCGCTCGAGGGTTCGACGCTTCTGCACGGGCGGGGGATCGACCGCGGCGCGGATCGGCAACGGCAGCCCCTCGATCGCCATGCGTGCCGCCGAGCGCATCCGCTCCGCCGTCGCCCAGTCGAGCTCCTCCGCCCAGACGGCGAGGTCGAGCTCGTCGCGCTCGACCGCGGCGGCGATCTTGTCGAGGTCGGCACTCATGACTTCTTCATGTAGTCGCGCCCCGCGGACGGCCAATGCCGAGCAGTGAAGCGCTCAGCGTGTCGCCTCGAGCTTCTCTCGGAGCCCGTGGCGGTAGAAGCGTCGGAGCTCCCTCAGAAACGATCGGATGTCGCCGCTCTCGAGGTGGCGCTCCTCGAGGCGGGCGGCGTAGCGAGCCGCGAGGCGATGCGCTGTCCGGTAGCGCTCCCCACGTGCGCTCTCGGCACCGTCCAGGAAACGCACGCCGGCGAAGAGGCGCTGTCGCACCTCCCGGCTCCGCGCGCGAATGGTGTGGACGCCGTTGCCCTCGAGGGCCATCGCGTCGAGCTCTTCCGTGAGGACGGCACTCGCGTACTTGTCGACCTCGGCCTGGAGCTCGAGCTCGAGCTGGCTCACGCTCATGTCGTTGTCGGCGCGAAAGACCAGATAGAGGAAGTGGCTCACGCCCTCGGTGGCGAGGCAGGCCGCCCATCGCTTTCCCTCGTCGAGCCAGGCATCACCGCCGGCCTCTTCGAGATGCGACAACGCGTCGGGATCGACGTAGAGCCCGATGGTGAGCCCTTCCTCGTCTTCGACCACCACCAGCACCTCACCTCGGTCGTGCTCGTCCCCCGCGGTGACGCGCACCGCGTCGGCGTCGCAGACGTAGTCTCTCACGTCGCACGAGACGCGTAGATCGTAGAGGCGACAGAGAGCGTCCTGGATCTCGGAGAGCGGGGTGCTCAATGGAGAAGCTGCTTCTTGGGCGCGCCCTGGGGAAATACACCCTCGGCTTCCAGGCGCTCGGCGAGGGCCGGCGACTTCGTGCGCCGCCAGCGCTCGTAGAGGCGGACGATGTCCTGCGGTGTGCGCAGCGAGGTGGTCTCGCGCACTTCGTCGAGGACCTGCGCCAGGTGGTCGAAGCTCTCCGCCAGCTCCTCGAAGAGGTTGCCGCCGTAGCTCGAGGCGGCGACGTAGGCGCGGCCGCCCATCGCGATCACGTAGCCGCGGCTCACCCCGCGGCGGCTCAGGTGATCGGAGAAGAAGCCGGTGATGTAGAGGGCGTTGTCGCCGAGGGCGCGAAAGCGGCGGAAGCTCTCGGTGGTGCTGGGCGCGCTCAGGGCGTCTGCCATGCGCTCTACCAGCGGCCTCTCGAGGGCCTCGTCCGCGGTGACGTGGACGAAACCGGTGAGCAGATGGACGAGGTAGACCTCGGTGGTCTCGGAGAGGTGCATCCCTCGGCGCGACAGGGCCTCGGTGAGGCGCTCGTGGAAGAACCCCGAAGGGTCAGCGCTGAGCTCGATCGTCATGACAGGCAATCTAACGAGAAATGGCCGGGTGTCCTTTTTCTGCGCATCCGCGAATTGGGGCTGGCGCGGCCAGAAGGGGGGCCTAGTGACACTCTCGGACCCCGGCTGCCAACGCCTGGGGCACGCGGGAGAGGTGCGGGCTCAAGTGCCCGGAATCACGCCGCTCGTGAGCTGACTCACGCCGCGATTTCGGGCCCCTTGACCCTGGCTTTAGGCGGATTAGGTTCCGCCTCCCATCCCGTTAGCACTCGTCACTGACGACTGCTAACAATCGCTAACTTCTGGGGGCTAGCCGCCCCCTCAGGCCTCAGGCCACTCACGAAAGAGGGATCACACCATGGGTATTCGTCCGCTTCAGGACCGCGTGCTCGTCAAGCGCGTCAAGGAAGAAGAAATGACCAAGGGCGGGATCATCATCCCCGACACGGCCAAGGAAAAGCCCATCGAGGGCAAGGTCGTCGCCGTTGGCAACGGCAAGGTCACCGAGAACGGCAACGTCCGCGCCCTCGAAGTGAAGAAGGGCGACCGCGTCCTCTTCGGCAAGTACAGCGGCACCGAGGTCAAGATCGACGGGGAAGAGCATCTCATCCTCCGCGAAGACGACATCCTCGGCGTGTCAGTCACCGAAGCTGAAGAGAGAGACAAGACAATGGCTGCCAAGGAAATCCTTTACGACACCAGCGCCCGCGACCGGATCCTCGTCGGGCGTCAACAGCCTCGCCAACGCCGTCAAGGTCACGCTCGGCCCCAAGGGCCGCAACGTCGTCATCGAGAAGAGCTTCGGCGCTCCCACGGTCACCAAGGACGGCGTCACCGTCGCCAAGGAGATCGAGCTCGAGAACAAGTTCGAGAACATGGGCGCGCAGATGGTGCGCGAGGTCGCCAGCAAGACCTCCGACATCGCCGGTGACGGCACCACCACCGCCACCGTGCTCGCCCAGGCGATCTTCCGCGAGGGCTCCAAGATGGTCGCCGCGGGTCACAACCCGATGGAGCTCAAGCGCGGCATCGACGCGGCGGTCGCGCACGTCACCGACAAGCTCGAGAAGCTCTCCAAGTCCACCAAGGACCCGAAGGAGATCGCGCAGGTCGGCACCATCAGCGCCAACGGCGACACCACCATCGGCGAGATCATCGCCGAGGCGATGGAGAAGGTCGGCAAGGAAGGCGTGATCACGGTCGAAGAGGCCAAGGGCCTCGAGCCACCAGCTCGACGTCGTCGAGGGCATGCAGTTCGACCGCGGCTACCTCTCGCCCTACTTCGTCACCGACCCGGAGCGCATGGAGTGCGTGCTCGAGGACGCCTACATCCTCATCTGCGAGAAGAAGGTCTCCAACATGAAGGACCTGCTTCCGGTGCTCGAGGCGATCGCCCGGCAGCAGAAGCCCCTCCTGATCATCGCCGAGGACGTCGAGGGCGAGGCCCTCGCGACCCTCGTCGTCAACAAGCTCCGTGGCACGCTGCACATCGCCGCCGTCAAGGCGCCGGGCTTCGGCGACCGCCGCAAGGAGATGCTCAAGGACATCGCCACCCTCACCGGCGGCCAGGTCGTGAGCGAGGAGCTCGGCATCAAGCTCGAGAACGTCACCCTCAGCGACCTCGGCCAGGCCAAGCGCATCACCATCGACAAGGACGACACCACCATCGTCGACGGCGCCGGCAAGAAGGCCGACATCAAGGGCCGCATCGAGACCATCCGCCGCCAGATCGAAGACGACCAGCTCCGACTACGACCGCGAGAAGCTCCAGGAGCGCCTCGCGAAGCTCGTGGGCGGCGTGGCCGTCATCAAGGTCGGCGCGGCGACCGAGGTCGAGATGAAGGAGAAGAAGGCGCGCGTCGAGGACGCCCTTCACGCGACCCGTGCGGCCGTCGAGGAGGGCATCGTCCCCGGCGGCGGCGTGGCGCTCATCCGCGGCCAGAACGGCCTCGACAAGCTCGAGGTCACGGACGAGCAGCGCGTGGGCGTGAACATCCTGCGCCGCGCCATCGAGGAGCCGCTTCGTCAGATCGCGCAGAACGCCGGCCTCGAGGGCTCCATCGTCGTCAACGAGGTCCGCAACTCCAAGGGCAACAACGGCTTCAACGCCGCCACCGAGACGTACGAGGACCTGGTCAAGGCCGGCGTCATCGACCCCACCAAGGTCGTGCGCACCGCCCTTCAGAACGCGGCTTCGGTCGCCGGTCTGATGCTCACCACCGAGGCCCTCGTCGCGGACGCGCCGAAGAAGGAAGAGGCGTCCGCCGGAGGCCACAGCCACGGCGCCCCAGGGCATGGACTTCTAAAAGAAGTCCATCCCACACAGAAGGCGAGGCCCGCGTAGCCGCAGGGCCGAGCAGAGCGTGACGAAGTCACGCGGCGCTCGGACCGGAGGCGAAGCGGGCCGAGCCGGGACTACGCCCCCGGCCGCCGAACATGAAGCGGGCTCGCATCGAAAGATGCGGGCCCGTTTCGTTTTCGGGCTGCTCCTTCGAGATCGAAACGAGATGCGTGCCCGGCCGTGCGGGAGGGTCCCGGGGGGCATCGGCGGTCGGGGAACGGCGATGGACCTCGACCACTTCGCCGCGCGAGTCGCGAAACATCTGAGTGCTCCCACCCGCCAGCACCCCACGACCGCCTCAACCCCCCGGGACCCTCCCGCACGGCCTCGAGTGAAGCGCGCGCATCGGGGAGCAGAACGCGGGCTCGTGAGCGAGGAGCTCGGCATCAAGCTCGAGAACAATCACCATCAGTGACCTCGGGTCGTTCTCGTTGCGCCGGGGAAGTACGCCCCGTGTCGCGAACCGAACCCCCGCCGGGAGCTTCTCTGGCTTCTCGCGCAGATCAAAGGAGACGTCGAGGAGGCGCGTTCGTTGCTGGCGGTCGACGCCGACATTCGCGACCGTCTGGCAAAGCTCTACGACCTGTCGCACGCAGGTGCGCGAGACGGCCGGGCGCGAAGCGATGCGTTCAAATCGCTCTACGACATGCACTTCGAGCGCCTCCGGCGTGCCGCCAGCGGGAACGATGACGAACCCCGAGGCTCATACGAGAACCTACCCCCTGCCTGAAGGTCCTTCGGCGTTCGAACTTTCCGTGCGGAAAGTCGACGCGACCCCCTCAACCGGGAAAGGTCGTGGTGCAGACGCCGCTCTCGCAGCTGACCGAAGCAGGGCTGCCCGCGTCGCTCATCGTGCCGTCGTCGGCGACGGTGGGGCCCACGGCGCAGCCGCAGTCGGGATAGGTTTCACTGCACATCGATTCGGCCGCTTCGAGCTCGGGCACGACCGCTCCGCTGACGCCGAGCGCCCGCGTCGAGCCGCAGCAGTCGCTCTGATGCAGGAAGACCACGCAACCGCTGATGTCCTCGCAGGAACGATTCGGTGACTCGAAGGCGCCGCACCCGATCCCGCCGCCGTCGCTCGCCGAGTCCGAGCTGCTGTCGACGGTGACGGTGGAGTCTGCCGAGGCCGCGTCCGCCGGCCGCCGTTCAGTGGTGCATCCGCAAACGAAGAGGCAGAGAAGCGCGAGCATCGGCGGAAACAGCCGCATGCTGCAATCGTAGCACCAGCTCCTTTCAGGATCCTCCGAGTCGGATCCCGATCGCCGCTCTCGTCTCATGGGGAGCGGAGGTCAGGGCGCGAGCGGATCGTCCATCAATCCGGCATCGTGTCTCGCTCTCGGTGAGCGCGGGCTCCGCGCGTTCTACCGATCGCGGGGCGGGATCACCGGATAGGAGCAAGTGCCGCCCGTCCGATTGCTCGGCTTCTGGATGGGAAAGGGACGAGTCTGTGAGCGCCGATCCCCGGGGACATGCGTCGGAATGGGGAAAGGCCGGGTCCCCGAGCGCTGCGCTCTTGCACGTTCATTCGTCGCATCCATCCGCCGCACCTCCGATGAGGAATCATCGCCATCGTCCGCGCCTCGCGCGTCGGGCTTGTCCCGACAGCGTTCACTTCGGCCCCTGGGTCGAGCTCCGATTCGGCATCCGGGCCGCGCTCCCGCTCCTCCAGCGACGTCAGATGCGCGGCGAGCTCCGGAGGAAGCGGCGACTCGTATCGCAGATCGCCGGGCAGCTCGAGCACGGCGGCGTGGAGCCAGAGGCGGCCGGGGAAGCCGGGGACGGCGCGGAAGCGCCTGGCGCGGTAGCGGGTGTCGCCGACGATCGCGTGGCCGATGCCGTGGAGGTGTTTGCGGATCTGGTGGCGGCGGCCGGTCTCGGGGCGGACTTCGAGATAGCTGAAGGCGCCGTACGCGCCGAGCTGGCGATAGCGCGTCACCGCCTCGAGGGGGCGGCCCCGACGGGCGTCCTGCAACGGGCGGCGGATGATGCCCTTTTGGCGGGTGCGACCGAAGACCAGCGCCAGGTAGCGCTTTTTCACGAGGCCTTCGGCGAACCACTTTCCGCCCTCGGCGAGGCGTTCGGGATCCGTCGCGAAGAGGACCACGCCGGAGGTCTCGCGGTCGAGACGGTGAACCGGAGACAAAGATGCCGGGGCGTCGAGCTCGGCGGCGGCCCACCGTTGCAGATCGGGGATGCTCTCGTCCCCCGTGCGGTGCACCGCATAGCCCGCGGGTTTGTGGAGCACCCACAAGCCGTGCTCCTGCGCAATGAGTCGGGGCGCGTCCGAGGCCTTCGCCTCTTCCTCGGTCACTCGACGATGCGGATCAGATGGACGTCGAAGACGAGCATGCCCGCGGGCGCGCCCGCCCTGCCCTCATAGGCCAGCTCCTCCGGGATCCAGAGCCGACGCGTCTCGCCTTCGACCATGAGCTGCAGCCCTTCGGTCCAGCCGGCGATCACGGCGTTCAGGGGAAACTGCGCCGGCTCCCCGCGCGCCACCGAAGAGTCGAACATCTCTCCGTCGGTCGTCCAACCCGTGTAGTCGACCTCGACGGTGTCGGTCGCGACCGGGTGTGTCGATCCGGTGCCTTCGACGATCACTTTGCTCGCGAGGCCGGAGGCCGTCCGCTCCGCATCCGCAGGGGGCGCGGCGACGTCGGGGGGCGCCGGAATGCTGTTGTCTTCACAGGCCGCCGCGAGCGGGGCGATGCAGAGGAGAGCGAGGAGGATGGTGCGCATGCGTCGGGCATGATTCCACGCCGCGGGTCCGAGTCAAACGCGTTTCGGCTCGCCCGCCGAGTCGCGTTAGCATCGACCCGATCCGATGCTCTTCCGCCTCCTCTTCTTCGCCGTCGTCATCGTGATCGCCGTGCTCGTGATCAACGCCCTCCGCGCGCCGAAGGGCGGACCGAAACGCCGCCGGCGCGACAAGGAGCGGCGGATCGACGCGCTCCACGCCGAGCTGCTCTCCCTCTGTCACGACGAAGACGTGGCGGAGAGCCTGGTCGAGGCCGAGATGCTGCAGAACCCGCAGCTGAACGAGATCCAGTGCTACCGGCGCGCGATCGAGAAGCTGAAGTACGACCGCGCGCGGTAGCGACCGATTACTTCGCGCCCTTCTGGGCCGCCTCGTCGACGGCGCCCTTCGCCGAGAAGAACACGGGTCTAACATCGGTCGACGAAGGCTGTCGATTGCGGACCCCGCTCCGCTGCGTGAGCGCGCCAGCCGCGCGTACACTTGATAGGGACGCGTAGCGTCTGTTCGTCGAATGCGCCCTATGGATCGCCTCGTGTGTACTGCCGATCCGGGAACGTCACGGGTCCGGAAGCGAAGAGCGCGTTGATCGCGTCGACGCGGTCTTCCCCGCGCCCCTCGAGAGCGGCCACCCACGCGTCGTTGGCATCGCAGCGATCGGGTAGCTCGCCTTCGTGGTAAGCCACGATGATCTGCAGATCGGCGCCCGTCATCGTGGGAAGGTCGGTGTGGTAGAGCGCGAAGTGTGTACACGCGGTCGTGCCCTCGATGCGGCAGTGCGAGCCGCTGAGCATCTCGTTCAGGACCTGTGCAGACCGCTCGGCGAGCGCCCGCTGCCGCGCCTCCTCGTCGGCCGCGTTCGCGGGACTGCTCCCGTCGTCGGCCTCTGCGTTCGCCACGGCTTCCCCGAGGGTGCGAAGACTGACGACCCCCTCCTCGAGGGATCCAGGGCTCGCGTCGACCGCCCCACCGGTCGCGGCCCACACTACGTCGGCCACGCTCGCGGCGGCGCTGCCGCCGACGACCCGCATGGTGCGCCCGAGCCGCGTCATCCAACCCTCGGGCGCGACTTCTGGTTCACGGCTGGGGTCGAGAGCGGTCTGTACGGGAGCACAGAAGGGCTCCAGCCGAAACTGCCGGCCGCCGAGGCGCGGCGCCACTGCTATCTCGAGCGAGCCCCTCACCTCGTGCGCCACCTCGGCTCGGATCCCGAGCAGTACGTGGCTGTCGTCGACGAGCAGGGGCGGTACCACCGGCAGCATCGCCTCCAGCTCCGACGCGGTGTAGGCGTGCACGTCGACGCGGAGGCGAGACTGGGCGTAGAGCGCGTCGAGGAACTGCGGCTTCTGTGCGTAGTCCATCTCGCGACACGCCTCTGGGAAGCGACCCGCCTCCCAGAGCTCGGGAGCGCTCGCACCACACGCGACAAACACATGCACGGCGACGAGACAGACCCACGTCGGGATGTGCCGCGCGCGGACGAGCTCGACCATGCCCCCCACTACGACGTGCCGGCGTTCGGGCGCAAGCGCGGTCTCCTCTCCCCGTGCTACCGTCAGGCGTGCGCTGGCGCCTCGTCCTCATCCTCGGCCTCTGTGGTTGTGCCGCCACGCCGGGGCCGCCGGAGCGCACGTCGCCTCGCCTCGCGGTGCGCCTGGAGCCCACGGCGCCGTTGCTCGGCGACCCCATGCGCGGGGAGCCGACGTGGCTGGACCGCGGCGGACAGGTCATGCGCCTGCGTGGGGGAGTCGTCGAAGGGGTCGAGGACCCCGACTTTCTCGACGAGGTGGCCGTCCCTCGATCGATGCGGGTCTTCGACGATGGCGGCGTGATGGTGCTGGACAGCGAGGGCACGGTCCACGCGGTGCCGGTGGGCGGCGCCCTTTCGCCGCTGGCCCTCGACGGCCTTGTCGACGCGATCGACGGAACCTCGCTCGCGGACTTCTGGCACACGGACGTGGGCCCGTCGCCGCATCGGCTGTGTCATGCGATCGACGGCATGACGACCGACTGCTTCGACGTCCCCGAGCCGCCGGTCCAGTCGTACTCCATGCAAATCGCCCTCGCCGGCGACGGCGCGGTCTACGTCTACAACGGGGGCATGGGGCTCTACCGCTTCGACCGAGGCGCGCCGACACAGCTCGACCTCGATCACGCGGTGGCCGCCTTTCGCCGCACGGGCGGAGGCGTGATCGCCACCACCCTCGACGGGCTCGCCTTCGGGCTCGCGGGAACCGAGGTGCAGGCCCTCCCCTTCGTCCCCCAGTTCCCCAACTCGCTCTTCCCGCCCGTGGTGGGCACGCTCGACGACTACTACTTCCTCTCCTACGAGGACGCGTCGGAGCGTTCCGGCTGCAGCCTCACCTCCTGCTCTCCCCATCGCGTCTGGTGGCAGCAGGTGGTCTGGCACGTGGTCGGCGGAGAGAAGCGCGAGGTCGCCTACGAGGAGTGCTCCGAGATGGACAACAGCGCCTGCGACCGAGAGACCTTCGGGCTCGCGCTCGATGGGGACGTCGCGATCGTGATGGGCGTGCCCTTCCGCGCCGCCGGCGGCGGCTGAGCGGCGAGCGCAAAGGGGCTACACTGGGCCGGTCCACGTGTGGCGCTCCCTCATCGTGGAAACGCGCTCCGAGAGCTTCGCCAGGAGCTCGAGCGCGCAGCGGCTCCGGATGAGGGAGAGGCTGGGCACTACGAGATCCAGCCGCCCGAATGAGGCGGCCCGCCCGGGCAGGGGCCCGCAGATGCGGCAGCTCTCCCCACGTACCCGGCCCGACGTCCTGGGGGACGCGAGGCTGCCGATGGAGCAGCGGCTCCTGTGGGCCCTGATGCTCTTCATGGGCAACCTGCTCGCGGTCCCCGTCTACTTCTTCGTGCGCATCTGGAATGCGCCCGAGGCGAGACTCACCGAGAGCTGAGGTGCGCGACGAGCGCGAGCCTCGTCCAATGCGGGCCCGGACGAGGGGCTCGGCCACAGTGATGCGTAGCTCACGGTCCGGTGGGGGTCGTGGGGCCGGGGCCCTCCCCCGTCTCCTCGAGGACGGGATCGGGGCCTCGGAGGCGGGCGTCGACGGCGCGCTCGACGCGCGGGTCGCCGCCCGCGCGGGCCGCAGCCAGCGCCGCCCGTAGCTCGTCGTCGAGCGTGAGCCGCGTCGTGCCTTCGGCGGCCGCCGCCTTCAGCGCCGGGTGCGCGCTGTCGCTGCGCAGCACAGCGAGGAGGTACGCCCGCGTTTCGCCGTCGTCGTAGAAGCGAAGGGACGAGAGCGCCCGCGCCCGGATCACCATCCGGCCGTGGTGGCCAGCGATGTAGCGGAGCGCGGCGGCGGGCTCTTCGTGGGCCGCGAGGGTCGCCTCGTCGGGCAGATCTTCGGTGTGGCGCGCGCCGAGGAGCGTGGCGATGGCGTCGGCGCTGGCGGGCGCGTCGCTCGCAACGGTCTCGGTCGGCGGCTCCTCACGGCTCGCGGGGCTACACGCCGAGAGCGCGATCAGGACCGACATGGCCGCGTATCCAAGCCAGCTCATCGCACCACCGGTGAAGCGGAGAGGATGTCGAGCTGTGTCGGGGAGAGCTGGTTCTGCCGAAGATCGCCCGAGACCCAGAACATCACGTTGTGGCCGTCGAAGTCGGCGCACTCCTCCGCGCCGACCTGGCCGTCCCCGTCGGTGTCGTTCTCGATCCCGCAGAAGGGCGTATCGTCCAGGATGTCGTGCTCCACGCCGTCGTCCTCCGTGGTGTGGAAGAGGCCGAGCTGATGCCCAATCTCGTGGGCGATGGTCTCGCCCATGGTCGTCACGTCGAGCGCGCCCGCGTCGTCGAGATGGCTGTCGATGGAGATCACCAGCCCGCTCCCTGCCGTGCCGTGGACACCGTTCGGCCCCGGAATCGCCGAAGCGAAACCGAGGGTCCCCACCTCGAGGAAGTCCTGTACGAAGAACACGTTGATCCTCCCCTCGTCGGGCGTGGTCACGGCCCCGCGCAACATGTTGATGGTCGCCCCCTCGGATTCGACGTAGGGATCGGGCCAGCTGAGTGGGACGGTGCTCACGCTGCCGATCGTGAGGTCACCCGCGCCCATGTAGACCGCGGCAGCCACGTCGAAGGTCTCGTGCAGCTGTTCCTCGGTGACGGCGGTCGCCCCGACGATGACGGCGTTGATGTCGATGGCCCCGCCCCGCGGCATGCGCCGCGAAACGAAGGCCACCCGTCCCGTCCCGATGTCGTCGAGGGCCACCGGTGTGATCTCGAGGCAGCCCGCCGAGAGGCTGCTGTCCTCGTCCATGGGAAAGGCGATGGCGCCCGCCGGGACGAGCGAGTGGAAGAAGGGCGGCAGGATCCCTTCGAGCATCGGATCGTCACGCCCGATGTCCTGCAGGATCGCGCCGTCGAAAACGACGCGATCGATACCGACGTCCACGTCCCCGGAGATCACGGCGACCACCAGGCCTTCGAGATCCGCCGGCACGGCGACGGTGATGGGCTCGCCGACGGCCCAGCCGTCGCCCCACGTGAAGGGGACGTCGTAGATCTGGCGCTGGGCGAAGCCCGGGCTGCCGAGGAGTGGCGCATCGGCGCACGCAGCGGGTCGATCGGCGCAACCCTGCTCCACCACGCCGACCAACTGGCGCATCGCGGTCTCACCGACGTAGTCGACGCCATCCACCTCTTCGATGTCGTCGAAGGGATCGTCGTCCCCCGTCGGGTATTCGCCGTCTGGTCCGTCTCGGTGAGTCTCGAGATGCGTCGCGGCCTCGGTGTGAACGCCCGCGTCGACGAGCTGCTCGGCGGTCGGCCCCGCGTTGAGGTAGAGGACCACCTGATCGAGCTCGCAGGAGGAGAAGGCGCCGCCGTCGGCTTTGCCGCTCGCCACCCCGAGACCGTCGATCGGATCGGGTGACACCGGCGGGGGCGCGCCGTCATCGCCGCAGCCCATCGCGAGGACGAGGCACCCCGCCGCGATCCCGATGCCGTACCGCTTCATCTCCATCCGTGGAGTAGCATCTCACCCGCAGCCGGCCAAGCCAGCCCGTCGTGCTCGCTGCCGACGACCACCGAGGATCTCTCGGCGGCGATCGCTGGAGGGGAGTTATTCGCCGCGCCCGCCGTATTCCGCAGCGCGGAACCGAGAAAGGCGACCTCGAGAGATGAACGAAGCCCTGTTGAAGAAGCTGAAGAAGGCGAGTCATTGGGACAAGGAAGACATCGTCCGAGCGGCGAACCCGGCGGAGCTGACGAAGACCCTCTGGGAGGGCATGCGCGCCGGCCTGTGGGCGGAGTTTCGGGAAGGTAGCGGCAAGATGCGCGAGGAGCAGATGCTCCTCCTCGACCATCCGAGCGGTGGCACCGCGGCCGATTTCGTGATGTTCGCGAATCTCCTCGGCAAGGACGCGGGGAGCATGGGCGGCCACGTCGTCTACGAGTGGTCTGAACAGGTCGAAAAAGCGCTCCTCACCGCGCTCGACGCGCACGGCGACGCGTTCCTCTCGCTGTCGAGCGGCCTCTCTCCCAAAGTGCAGCAGCAGCTGGAGGTAGCGCAGATGCTCCGCGGCGACGCGAGCGTCGTGAGCGACGCGACCATGGACGCGCTGGCGCGCGGTTACCGCGCGCAGAGCTCGATCTGGGAGGGAAGCTGGCTCGACAAGAACCGCGACACCATCCCCCCGGGCCGCTTGGCCCGTGCGCTCGCGCGCACCTTCGAGGACAGCGAGCCGATCTACCAGTCCGAGATCATCGAGCGCTGTTGGCCCGAGCTCACCGACGCCGAGAGGGTGGCGGCGCTCGTCCGCCATTCCCAAAAAGACCGGCGCAGCTTCGCCCTGACACGGCTGCGGGACATGACGGACGCCAAGGCGCTCGTCCAGGCAGAGCTCGCCCGCCTCGGGGCGATGGAAAACCCGCCCCACCAGTCGAAACAGAACGCGGCCTATCTGCTCGCCCACCTCGCTCTCGACGCAGGCGAAGAGGTCCCCGCCGAGGTCGACGAGCACCTGAAGTACTTCGTGAGCGAAGACATCGCACACGACCGACGGCTCTTCGGCGCGCTCGAGCCGGCGCGCGCGAGCGCAATCCTTTCGGTGAGTGTCGGCAGCGCTGCGGATCTCCTCCCAGTGGTCGAGGACGAGTCGCTTCTCGATGCGGCCGTCGCGAAGCTCGACAGCCAGTACGCGGCGGGGCTCGCAGACAAGATCGGCGCGGTCGGCCCGCGTGCTCTGCCGGCGCTCACACGGGCGCTCGACGTGAAGAAGCCGCCGATCCATCTCGCGGCCCACGCGGCGCGCGCCCTCGGGCACATCCCCACGAAGGAAGCCGCTGAGCTCCTGGTCACGGTGCTCGGTCATTCGTCCAAGGTCGTCCGTGAGGCGGCGCAGGCCGCGCTCGGCAAGATCGGCGAGCCGGCGCGCGCCGCCCTCGAAGCAGGCGCCAAGGCCAGGAAGAAGGCGGTCCGCACCGCGTGCGCCGAGATGCTCGAGCTTCTCGCAGCGTCCTCGGCCGCGGAGGACTCACCGCTCGGCGCTGTCCAGGCGCGCTTCGACGCGATGGACGACGCCGTGAAGAAGGCGATCGTCGAGGGCATCCCGGGCCAAAGCCACGAGCTCAAGACGTACGCCGAAGGGCAAGCGGAGGCGCACGGGCCCGAGGCGCTCCTCGCCGTTCGCGAGTGGTACCTCGAGCGCTTCAAGACCTCCTCCTACGAGGCGGGCATGGTCCTCGACTCGATGGTGGATCCCCTGATCGGCTTTCAGTACGCGTCGAAGAGCCTCTACACGGCGGGTGACGAAGCGTCCCAGAAGCGCCGCATCGAAGCGGCGTTCGTTTACCTCGACATCGTCGGCCAGCTCCCGAAGATGAAGAAGTACATGACGCGGACCCTCTTGCGGGACACGCCGAAGCGCTTCGAGGGCTGGGCGGCGCCCGCAGCGGCGATGGTGCTCGAGACGCGAAAGACCCCGCTCGCGCCCCTCTTCTACGCGATCGCCGCCAAGGCGCCCCATCGGACGACGAAGGTCCTCGTCGATGGCCTGTCTGAAAGCGCGAAGGCGATTCAGGAGCCTTGCATCGAGGCGCTCGCGACCCAGGGCGAGGGCGTGGTGGATCAGGTGGTCCCACTTCTCGCGTCGAAGAAGAAGCCCGCGCGTCTCGCGGCGGCACAGGTCCTCGCGAAGATCGGCGCCGACAAGGCCCTGCCCGCGCTTCACGAAGCGTACGAAGGGGAGACGAGCGAGGACGTGCAGATGGCCCTCGACCTCGCGATCCGCGCGGCGGGCGGCGACCCCACCCCTGAGAGCACTGCGGACACCCTGAGCGCGGACACTGGCGAGCGAAGCGCCGCGGACTGGGCAGCCGAGCTCGCGGGCAAGAAGAAGCCGCGCCTGCCCAAGTGGATCGACCTCGACGACTTGCCGCAGCTCTTGCTCTGCACCGGCGAGCCCCTCGACGCGACCGCCGTCGCTGGGCTGATCGGACGCCTCAAGAAGGAGCACGAGCGACAGGATCCCGTCGCCTGGGGCCTTCGCCCACACCTGGACAGCGCGAGCGCGCTCGCCTTCGGCACGGCGATCTACGACGCGTGGCAGAAGAAGGGCGGAAAGGCCGCCGACAAGTGGGCGCTCTATCAGATGGCCCTCTTCGCCGACGACGCATGGGTGCACGGCATCGCGCCCCGCCTCGACAACCTCTCGAGCGCCGGCAAGCACGCCTTCGCTGGTTGGATGCTCGAGGTCTTCGCGCGTCTCGACACCCAGACCGCGCGCGATTGGATCGGCTACTGGGCCGATCATGCGCTCACCGGTGGCCTCATGCGCAAGGCGGTCGGGCAGCTCGGCGCCCTCGCAGAGGCAGCCGGCGTCTCCGCCCAGGACATCCGCGCGACGCTCAATCCCTTCGTCGCCGAAGAGCAGGCGGAGCGCGCGGTTCCGACCCTCGGCTTCGATCGCCGCGGCGAACAGAAGGTGAGCTACGGCGACCGCGAGGTCACCATTCGCCTCCTCCTCGACGCCACGCTCCAGGTCGTCGACGACGCCGGGAAGACGACCAAGTCCATGCCGGCGAAGAAGGCGGGCGACGACGAAAAGGCGGTGACCGCGGCCAAGCGCCTCTTCAGCCAGCTATCGGACAGCGCGCCACGCGAGGTCCGACGGGTGGTGCGCCGGCTCGAGCGGGCGATGCAGAGCGGGCGGACTTGGGAGGCGCGCCGCTTCCGCGAGGTCTTCGTCGATCATCCGATCATGGGCACCGTGGCGAGTAGCATCGTCTTCGTGACCCAGGACGGCCGCAGCCTGCGCTTGAGCGAGGAGTACACGCCCATCGACGCCGCCAGCGACGACGTGAATCTCGCGGACGACGACGTGCTCCGTGTCGCGCATCCCCTCGATCTGTCGGAGGCCGAGCTCGCCGCCTGGGGCGAGCATCTCTCCGAGTCGGAGGTGATCCAGCCCTTCCCTCAAATCGGTCGGCCGGTCTTCCGCGCAGACGCCCCCTTCGAGATCCCGAAGGACAAGATCGAGCCCGCCACGTTCGTCGCGCGCCTCAGAGACGCTGGTTGGAACCGGGGCCAAGCCGAGGACGCGGGCTGGGTCTACCACGACTGGATGCGCATGCCGGCGCGCCGGGTGAACGTCGAGCTCAACCACAGCGGCTACATCGTCAGCGACGTGGGCTGGGGCGAAGACATCCAGGTGAGCGGGATCTCCTTCGGACAGCTCCATGTCGGCAGCATCCAACCCGAGGACGTCGACCCGGTCGCCTTCAGCGAAGCGCAGTACGCCGTGATGTGCCTCTTCGAGAGCGCAGCGCCGAAGGACGCCACGCCCGCGGCCGTGCGAGGTCCGGCAAAGACCGCCGGAGGCACGACCCAGCGCGCCCTCCTCGACATGTCGAACGACTTCCCCAGCGCCGACCACGCCCCCACCGCGCGCGCCAAGTGCATGCACTGCGATCAGAAGATCGAGAAGGGCACGGTGCGCATCATCATCGAGCGCGAGATCGACACGCCTCGCTTCAAGGGCAAGGGCCCGGGCTACATGCACCCCACCTGCGCCGAGAAGTTCATCGACGCCCAGGGCCTCGACCCGAACGAGTTCACCGAGCGGCTCCTCGGCAACACCGGGCTCGAGGTCGAACAGCTGCCGGAGGTGTTCCGGGGCGAGTAGCCGCCACTCGGCGACCGAGTCGCGGGATCTGCGCGTAGAGATTTCGCTCACGGGCAGGTGGTGGAGACGCGCGTGAGGGTGCTGCCCCCACCGGCGTCGATGTCCGTGCCGGTGTTGTTGCACACCGTACAATCGGTGAGCGCGGAATCGCCCGCGGCGTAGACGCCCGGCCCGATGTTGTCGCGCGAGACCAGATCGTGGGCGTCGACGTTCACCTCACTCGTCAAGCCGCCGCCGTCACAGGCGACGCTCGTGACGGTGCTCGTCTCATCCGTCTCGTCGATGCTCCACCGCTCGCACGTGACTCCGCCCCCGTTGCCCGAGATCACGCGCGTCGGCGTGGTCCCGCTGCTGGCCTCCATCGTCACGTCGGCCTCGGCGCGGACCCCATATCCGTCGTTGTCACTCACGTCGAAACCGATCAGCGCCGCGACCTGCACGCTACCGGAGCTGCTCTCGATCCCGTCCCCGCTGTTCCCGGTGACCGACAGGCCCGGCTCCCGAACGTCGACGCCGATCGAAGGCAGGGCGAACCCGGTGAGGCCGACCGACACCAAGCCCTGGCCGCGGTTGTCACGAACGATCACCGCTCCTCCGAGACGGATCCGCATCGTCGTGAGCACGCCCGGCCCCGCGTTGTCGGCGAGGAGCGCGTTCTCCACGAAGACGTGCCGGCTCGCGCTGTTCGAGACGGCCAAGATCGCGCCGCCGCGACAGGGCTCAGCGGCGCGTTGTGGCCCTGCGTCCCCGGGTGACCACGACTGGCAGGTCCCGCCGCCTCCGTTGCGCATCAGCTCGTGTGGGTCCGGGGTCATGCTGCCGAGGAACTCCTCGCCGAGAACCACCTCGCCGATGGCGGCCCAGATCCCCCAGCCCGCGTTGTCGCGGATCATCAGGCGTGCGCCGTACACGGCCTCGACCTTCCCGGTGTCCACGTAGATGCCGTGGCTCCCGTTGCCGCTCACCTCGGTCTCCCCCGGGTCGAAGCGCACGTAGTCGGCGCTGCTGGAGACGCCGCTTCCGGCTTGCGGGTACGCCGCGATCCCCTCTCCGGCGTTGTCGGAAATCCGGCTCCCCTCGATGACAACATCCCCGAGGCTGAAGAGCCCCGGCCCGTCGTTTGCCGTCAGGGTGACGCCCTTCAGACGGACCTTCGTCGACCCGGGTGATCCCGCCGGAGCACGGCCGACGTAGACGCCGCCCGCTTCGCACGCATCGGTGGCCCCATTGTTCGAGACCTCGCTCGGCATCCCGGAGGCGTCGTCGATCCGGAGGTTGCCCTCGGCCCAGACGCCCCAACCGCAGTTGTCCTTCGAGGTGACCGACGACAGCACGGTGTCGGCGGCCGCGCTGAAGATGCCGTGGCCACCGAAGCCCTGCACCGTGAGCCCCTCCACGCGCGCGCCGTCGGCCACGAAGGAGAGCCCCACCACGCCGTCGCCCGCGCTGGCGCCGTCGAGGACAATCTGTTGGCCGGTGGCCACGATGGAGAGCGGCTGGGTGATGTCCGGGAGTGCGCTCGCCGGCTGGATCACGTGAGGGCCCACCCCGTCGATGGCGAACCTGATCTCGATCGGGCCCCGGCGCCGCCTCCGACTCCTCGATGGCGGCGCGGAGCGTGCACTCCGGATCGCCGTTGGGCGCCGTCGATCCGGTGTCGCAGCTTCCGTCGCCGGGGCTCGCGTCGCTCGCGTCGCCCGTGGTGTTCACGTCCGTCTGAGGAACGCAATCGTTCGCCGGCCAGCGCGCGCGGTAGATCCCCTGCTGGAAGTCCGCGAAGCCGACGCTGAAGACGACGCGCTCCGGGCCGCTGAGCGCCACCGCGGTTCCGTCGAGGGCGTTGCCCCCGGTCGCGATGCCGAGCCGCCTGATCTCACCGTCGGCCGCGCCGCTGCCCATCGGATAGGGCAGGCGCTCTCCCTCGCTGGGTCCGCGCGCCATCCGACCGTCCGGGGAAACCACCCACAGGGTCTTGCTCAGGTCCAGCCCCGACGACTGGACGACCATCCAGCCGCCCGCGGGGGAGACGCTCACGCCCGTCGCGCCGTAATCGGGGTCGACGGTCTCGCCCGCATAGGCCGCCGCGAAATCTGTGAGCCGCTCGAGTACGTCTCCTTCCGTGCGATAGCGGTACACGTCCCGGACGAGGGTCCCGTCGACGCGGCCGACGAAGTAGACATCGCCCGTGACCGGATCCATCACGGGCGCCTGGACGAGGTTGAGGACCGCCCCCTCGGCCGTCTCAGTGCCGGGGCTCGCGTCGAAGACGGGTCCGCCGCCGCCCACGTTCGCGACGGCCCAGACGTGATGGCGCCCGTCGCTCCCGTCACCCTCGAAAGCCACCGCGCCCTCGCCGATGGTCAGAGACGAGATGCGGGTCGCACCGGTGAGCGTGCACTCGGTCGGTGTGTCGCCGGTCGCCAGGCAGGTCGGCGTCCCGCCCGTGGGGATCCACCACACGCTCTCGTTGCCCGAAGCCCCCACCGCCTGAACGGCGGTCGCCCCGTCCGCCATGCCCGCCCACCCCATCGCGGCCACGGGCTCGGACATACCTGGCAGCGTGTCGCCCTCCCCGACGACGCGCGTCAGGCTCCCGTCCGCGCCGCGGCGGAAATAGGCGCGCCGATGACCACCGGTGAGCGTGCCCACGAAGCCGACGTCGCCGCAGGCCGTCATCGTCGGACGACCGAAATACTCGAACGCCTCGCCGCCGGAGTCGGGCGCGGGAGTCTCTTCCCCGACCAGCCGGACCAGGCGCGCGTTCGCACCCCCGTCGTGCTCCAGCCGCAGCAGGTTCTGGGGGATCACGCGCAAGTCGACGGAGAAGTCGAAGAGCTGGGTGCTGAGCACGACCCGCTGCGGCAGCTCGCAGAACGGACCGACCGGTGCGACCGATGGTCCTTGGTCGAAGCCGGTCGCGATCTGGTCGATGCGCTGATCGCCGAACCCCTCGACCGGCACCTCGGTGTTCTCGCGCATCACCCGCACCGCGGGCGCATCGCCGACCTGTACCCAGAGGTCGTCGTCGAGGACCATCTCGTCGCTGCCCCAGAAGTAGATCTGATCACCGGAGACAGTCGGGCTGGCCACGGTTTGGAGCATGCGTCCGGCGCTCAGGACCACCGGCTCCACCTCGAGATCGCAGCGCCGATAGGGGGGCATGCCACCATCCGTCGTCACGCTCGTGTCGGCGCCTGCATCGACGGTGGCGTCCGAGGGGGGGCTCGTATCGCTCGCCGCATCACGAGGCCCGTCGCCGGGGTTGCAGGCACACGCGAACAGGAGCAGCCCGATGAAGAGCCGCTTGCTTTCAGAAGTCGCCACCGGTGCATGTTACCCGATTGACCCCGCGGCCCAGGCCCGCTCTACGGCGCACAGGGGGCCACCGCGCCATCTTCGATGGCGCCGATGTCGGGCGTCCCCACGCGAAGATCGCCGTCGAGATCGTCGGCGGGATTGTCGGCGTGCGCGAGCGCTGCGTCCCGCAACGGGCTGCCAGCCGCGAGCGCACCCTCCGAATCGACGCCTGGATCGTCGGTGACGAGGCCCTCCCCCGCTCCGCCGCGCAGCACCGCGTTGTGCGACTCGAGCGTCGGGCGTGGGTCGCCATCGTCGATGGCGATCTCGGGAAGGACGTTGTTCCAGAGGCGGTAGTCGTCGTTGCCGACGAGGATCTCCGCACCCGAGCGGTCGTGAGGCGTGCGGCGCCAGGTGTACAGGCCGCGGCCGCCGATGACGGTATTGAAGACGATGTCGACGCGGCGGCAGGCGAGGAGCTCGATCCCGTTTCCGTAGTCGGTGACGAGGTTGTTCGCGATGCGGACGTCCTCGGAGACCATGTAGCGCACGCCGTCGAAGTCGTCCCATTCGCGCCCGGGGCTCGCCACGCGGATGGCGCCCCCCGACGCGCCCGCGATGCCGACGAAGCGGTTCCGGAGCACCTCGACGTCGATGGCGCCCGCGAGGAGCACGCCGTCGCCCTGGGAATCGCGGAAGACGTTGCCTTCGATCCGCACGTGCTGGGAGCCGGAGATCTGAACGCATCCGTAGGCATCGCAGGTCACGTCGTTGTCCTCGACGACGATGTCCTGATTCCACTCGTCAGCGGGGGTGAACAGGGATTGGAGGAAGAGGGTGCGCGCGCCGCCGGAGACGACGGATCGGCGAAGGGTGATCTCCTTGCTCCCGAGCTCTCCGCCCCGCCCGCGCACGTGGAAGGCGGCCCCGCCGATGTCGCCCACGTCGATGGAGACGCCATCGAAGACCACGCGCTCTCCGCTCTGCACAGTCACCGTGCTCGAAAACGAGAGCCCCTCGACGTAGACGCCGTGGACCCGCTCGAACCAGAGCGAACCGAAGTCCGCGCTCTCTGCGTCGGCGGCCCGGATGACCAGAAGGCCATCGAATGCGAGGTCTCGAACGTCGACGTCGCCATAGCTGCCGGCGTGAACGACGATCTCGTCGCCACTCGCCGCAGCAGCCATCGCCTCGCCGAGGTCGTCCCCAGGGCGGACGTCGTGGGTCGCGCCGGTGATCGCCGGCGGCCCGGGCGGTGGGTCGCAGGTCGGGCCGGCGTCGACGGTCGCCGCGTCGGCGTCTGGGCCCGCGTCGGACGTGGCGGAGCCATCGGGAGGCGAAGCGACCGCGCCGTCTCCCGCGACGCTTCCGTCCTCCATCGCCGACGCGTCCCCGGTGGTGGTGCCGCTCATGATCCCTTCACATCCGAGCCCCGAGAGCATGGGCAGCGCGAGGAGCAGCCAGAGCGGCGGTGCGAGGCGGTGATCTTTCGATTCCACGGCTTCAGCTCACGAAGGGCAGCGGGCCGGAGAGATCGATGGCGGAGCCGTCGAGGGCGGAGGCGCTCGCGATGCCGTAGGAGTCGTCGCTGAGGCCCATCGCCTGCATCGCGTTCACGAAGAGGTGGCTGTGGCCGGGACCGATGTTGCCGCCGCCGAGACAGCCGTAGGTCGAGCAGGGGTTCGGGCGATTCTGCGCGAAGCGCACGTACCTGCCAGGGCTGAGCGCGCCGCCCCCGCCGCCCGCGACGACCGCGAGCGTGTCCGCCATGTCGTGGCCCCCGGTCGCGAGCTCGGTGAACCAGAGCACCACCGTGTTGTCGAGCAGCGTCCCGCTGCCCTCGGGGATGGCGTCGAGGTGCTCGACGAGCGAACGGAACTGGTTCGCATGGTAGCGGTAGTAATCCGCCATGGCCATGTACGCCTCGGGGCTGGTTCCGTGGGCGTACACCTCGTGGACGTCACCCGGAGGCGCGCCGAAGTCGCTGGTCGAGAGCTGGGGTACGTCGATGGTCGCGACGCGCGTGAGGTCGCAGGAGAAAGCGACCGAGAGGAGCTGAAAGAACTGGTCGTAGCGGCTCGCCGTATCGTCGTAGCTCGGATCGCAGGCGGCCCCACCCGTCGCGGTTCCGCTGAGGCGGGCCTCGAGGTCGCGGATCAGGTCGCGGTGCTGTTCGAGCTTCGTGCGATCCTCGGCGGCGAGGCGGGGGATCGTCGTGTCGTAGAGCTCCGCGGCGGCGTCGAGCACGCTCGGGCGCGCCGCGCGGATCAGGTCGCGGCGGCTGGGCGCGGCCATCGCCGGGTCGGGTGGGCCCATCGGGAAGAGCCGCGCGAAGGCCCGGGCGGGGTCGGTCTCGTAGGGGAGCCACGATCCGTCCGGCCCCGTCGCGTAGCCGACAGGCCCGCTGGCGAAACGCCCTCCCCCACCCCACTCGAGGGTCGGGATCATCCCCGCGGTCGAGACCTGCGCGGCGATGTACTGATCGATGGAGCGGCCGCGCGCGACGGGGTGGATCCCGCCGCTGGTCTGAAAAGGCTCGTCGTAGTTGGCGTAGGCGTTGGTCAGAAGGTGCGCCCACGAGACGCCGTGGTTGTTGCCCGGATCGTCGAGCATCGACGACATCATCGACAGTCCCTGGACGATCGTGACCCGGTCGCGCACGTCGTAGAGCGGCGCGAGGACGTGGCTGAAGTCCGTGGCGGCGAGAGGCGCGAGGTCGACGTATCCATCGGCGGCGGCGGGCAGCCCCGGCAGGTCCATCTGCCAGTGCTGGCGCGGTGCGCCGTGCTGGGTCGTGAAGATCAAGAGGCGCGTGGGGTACTCGCCTTCCGCGCGGGCGGGGCTCGCGCCGCGCCGTCCCAGGGAGGGAAGCAGGAGGCTCGCGCCACCGAGCCCGAGCGCTTGAAGGAATCGTCGTCGCGTCGCGCTCATCGGACCCCTCGCGTGAAGTGCGGGCTCGTGACGATGTCCACGAGCATCTGTCGAACGTCACCGCCGCTCTGCTCGAGGGAAGTGCGCGCCTCTTCGAGGAGGCACGCGTCGGCCGGCGCCACCGTGTGTCCCGTCGCGTAGCGGACCCACATGGTCGCAGTGCAGTCGCGCACGGTCTCGCTCCCCGCGAGCATCTCCGAGAGCTCGACCGCGTCCGCGAAGTGTCCGTCGACGTCGGTGCCAATCAGCTCCCCGCTCGCATCGACGGGCAGCGTGTTGTCTCGAGTCCGGAACTGGCCGATCGCGTCGTAGCTCTCGAACCCGAAGCCGATGCCGTTGATCTGCTGGTGACAGGATTGGCAGGCGTCGGGCGAGGTGCGGAGCGCGAAGACCTCGCGGTTGGTCATCACGGCGTCCGGCGGGACCTCCGGCGCCGAAGCAGCGGCGCCCGGCGGAGGCGCGCCCGGCGCCATGCACAGCACGCGATCGAGGACCATCACGCCGCGGAGCACCGGCGAGGCGTTCGTCGAGTGAGAGTGACCGGCGAGGAAGTCGGCGCGGGTGAGGATCCCCAATCGTTCGCCGGCCGGCAGCTCGACCTGGGTCCAATCCGAGACCGGCGGCAGCCCGTAGTGCGCGGCCAGCGGCCCGTTCACCCACGTCCGTTGGCTGGTCAGGAGCGAGCCCAGGGTCGCGTCACCTTCGAAGATGCTCTCGACGAATCGATCGCTCTCTTCGCGCACGGCGTCGCGGAGCGCGGGGCTCCAGCTCGAAAAGAGCACCCCGTCCTTCGCCTCGTCGAGAACGCGATCGAAGTCGAGCCACTGCCGGTGGAAGTCCGTGAAGGCCTCGGCGGCGCGCGGGTCTTCGAGCATTCGCAAGGCCTGCGCCTCGATCTCGGTGCGCGTCGTCAGCTCGCCTCGCTCGGCGGCGGCGAAGAGCTCGTCGTCGGGCATCGTCTGCCACAGGAAGTACGAGAGCCGGCTCGCCATCTCGAAGGGCGTCACCTCTGTGCCCTCGCCGACCTCGACCCGATAGGTGAACTCGGGCGACATCAGGAGCGCGCCTATCGCGAGCTCGATCGCGGCTTCGAAGTCGATGGCCGCCGCCTGCTGCTCGATGAAATCGAGCATGAACGCCGTCTCGTCCGCGTCCAGAGGACGACGGAAGGCGCGCTGCCCGAAGGTCGCGAGGAAGATCTCGGCGCAGTCGCTCTGGGCGGCGGGCGTATCCCATCCCGCGCAGGGCAGGATCTGATCACGGACGGCGGCGTCGTTCATCGCCGCTTCTGCGGCCGCGGTCACCGTGGCCTCGTGGCGCTCGACCAGGAGCGTCGAGGGGCTCAGGTGCCGCGAGACGTTCTCGAAGCCCTGCTCGGTGATGTCGCCGGGGATCTCGGGCATCTCGAAGCTGGCGCCGAAGAGCACGTCCCGAACCGTGTTCATGTACTCGACGCGGCTCAGACGCCGGATCGGGACGTCGGCGAGGTCGGGTCCGGCGCCGTCGCAATACCCCTCGGGCGGGTCGAAGGGGTCGATGTCCGGCGCGTCGCCCGGCGCCCCCCCGACATCGCTGATCTGCCCCACGCACCCGCCGAGCAGGCCCGCAGCCGCGATCGAAAACAGGAGGCGCAGTCCCATGTTTCCCAGCATGGCCAGGACCGAAACGAAAGGCGATTACGGTTCGTTCGTCGTCAGGAGGGGCGTATTCTGGCCTTCGGCACATGACTCGTTTCGCGCGGTGCACCTCGACCCTCGCCATCCTCGCCGTGGCTTTCGCCTGGGCCGGCTGTGGAGCGTTTCGGTCTCACGTGACCGGCGCGGTCGCCGTCAAGGACACCGGGATCGGCTCCTTCGACGCGCCGATGACCATCTGCGAGTCGGGCGCGCGGGAGTACTTCCTCGGGGTGGACGTGGGGTCGGCGGACCAGCAGGTGGTGATGCGGATCGTCGAGAACCCCAACCCCGGACAGGGACCGACGCTGACGCTGGTGAACGCCGCCACCCCCGGCGAAGGCCTCCAGCTCAGCCGCGACAACTGCTCGACACTCGACGTCCTGGTGCAGCCGACGAACACCCTCATCAACGGCGTTCGCGTGATGCGGGGGCACGCGCGTTTCGATTGCGCGCTGCACTCGGGCGGCATGGTGCGAGGCGACCTCGACTTCTCCAACTGCCACTGAGATGACGCCCGACGACTTCGCAAAGCTGACCAAGGAGGAGATGTTTGCCGAGCTTCGGTGGCGCGGCATCGTGCACGGTCAGGGAAACACCAAAGCCGAGCTCACCAGCTATTACCGAGAGTGGTTCACCGAGCTCTCCGAGCCGCCCCCCAAGGTCGAAGACGAACGCCGTCAGGCACATCGGGCCCGCATCGCAGTGGAGATCGGCCTGCGCACCGAGACGAACTTCTTCGTTGGCTTCTCCGGGGACGTCTCGGAGGGCGGCATCTTCCTGACGACGGTCTCGCTGCTGCCCATCGGGACCGCCGTGACCCTGTCCTTTTCGTTTCCGGGCGGCCTGGAGGTCGAGGCCGAAGGGGAGGTCGCGTGGACGCGTCAGGGGGTGACCTTCGACAGCGAGCTGAGCGCCGGGATGGGCATCCGCTTCACCCGCCTGAGCGACGAGGCCCTCGCGACGATTCAGGAGTTCGCGAGCATTCGCGAGCCCATCTTTCACGACGACTGAATCGATGGGCCAGCTCGGGAGCGGCGGCGACCCGGATCCAGATCCGCGTCGCCTCCGCCCCCGGACCTCGCTCAGAGCTGGGGACCGTATTGCAGCCGCATCCGCCGGATGCACGGATCGTTGTAGCCGGAGCAGCCGACCCCTGCGACGCAACGGTCGCTCAGGGAGTAGCGGATCTGGATCTCCCCGGCTTCGTTCCGCGCGTGATCGAGATACGCCTCGGGGATGGTCATGGTCGCGGTGGTGAAGCCGCAGGAGAGGCCGGTGGCGTCGCTGCCGATGGAGACCCAGCCGGCGTTGTCGGTGTACATGCGGACCGATGCGCTGCCGCCGTCGCAGACCACGTAGTCGAAGCTGAGCGTCCCGTCGCTGCCCGCCTCGGGGGCGCCGGAGAAGGTCAGGTCGCCGCCGCGGTAGGAGCAGGCGCCCGTCGAGTGATCGAGGATCGTACGGTCGTAGCCGGCGTCAGCCGCCTCGCAGCCGAAGCCGCGATCGACCTCACCCTCGGGGCAGGCGAGGCAGCTCGGACAGTTGTAGGTGAGGGAGAGCTGACTGCAGGCGAGGTACGCCGTGCCCGGGTTCACGCGAAAGCGCACCCAGCCCAGCGCGCCCATCGCTTCGTTCAGGGTGTCGGCGGAGATGGGGAAGGTCTGCGTCTGGCTCTCGGAGACCGCACCGACGGTCGTCGCGACCACCGTCCATTCGTCGGGCGCCGTCTCGATCGCGATGTCGAAGGGTCGCGGACCGTAGGGGCTCCCGCTTCGGAAGGTCAGCGTGATGCGCCCGTCGCTCGTGGCGGCGGGGGGATCGGAGATGACGAAGAAGCCGTAGTACTCACCGCTCGAGTTGCACTGCTCGGCTCCCTCGAACTCGACCACCGACGGGTCCACCACGTAGCCGTTGTCAGTGGCGTACGCGAGCAGCTTCCCGAAGGCTCGCTCGGCGACGTAGGGGACCTCGTCGAGCGCGGCCAGGCTGGGGAAGCCCGTTCCTCTGAGGGCCACGATGTTGGCCGCCGCCCGACTGTCGAGACGCACCGCATCGTCGAGGGTGGTCTGGTCCAGCGTGTTGGCCACCGTGAGGACGCCGTGCGCCTCCGGCGAGCCCTCGGCGATGCCGTACACGGCCGCGGGATCCTCTTCGACCATGTCTTCGGCGTAGGCGTAGTCGAGGAGCAGCGAGAGAGCGACCGGTCCCACCCAGGGTACGGCGTCGAGCGCCTCGAGGGTGGTGAAGCCGGTGCCGCGCGTGTCCACGATGTTTCGAGCGGCGCGTCGGTCGAGCCCGACGTCGAGGTCGAGGGTGTCGAAGCTCGATTCGTTGGCGACACGCAGCATCGCGGTCGCTTCGGCGTCGGTGGCGTCGAGGTCTGCCGCCGAGCCGGAGAATTCGGCGCTGGGGTGCGCGGCCTCGGCGGCGCATGCCGTCGCGAGGGCGAGGGCGGCGATGGACAGGAGTGTGCTCGTTTTCATGTTGGTCTCGTTTCTTTGGTCGATGCGCCGGCCAGCGGGCCGTCGCGTGTTCGGCGGGTCCTACGAGACGACGAATGCGCACCTCCCCGAGCTCCCCCGAGGAGAATCGGTCAGTGACCGAGAGTGCGGCCGGCCCTCAGGGCCCGGCGCTGGCGGCAGGGACGGGGAGCTCTGCGGTGTCGAGGTTCAGACCGTTGTTCTCGAAGACCACGCGGTCCATGAGGCGAGCGAGGTCGTATCCATCCACCTGGATGTTGATCCCGACGGGGTTGTCCCGAATCGTTCCGTCCCGCAGATCGATGCCCCCGCCCTCGATCACCTGCACCGCCGCGAGCGCGACATCGCTCACCGAGAAGCGCTCGACGTCGATGGCCCCCTCCCCTTCGAGCGCGACGAAGCCGATCCCGGCCTGCGCGTCGGGGCAGCCCGCCGTCGCGCAGTCGAGGGGTAGGATGTGCTCGACCACGGCATCTCTCAGTTGCACGCGCGCGCCATACGACGCGGTGACCGCGGCCTCGCGACAGCGGGTGAATCGGGTGCGGATCGCCGTCACGCTGGAGCCCTGCTGCGCGTGCAGGCAGCGGCCGAATCTCCCGCCAGGCCCGCTGGCGACGTCTTCCACCCGGACGTCGGAGAGCTCGACGGCCGTGCCCTCGTCGAAGACCAGAAAAGCGATATCGTGCAACGAGCCGAGGACCGCGCGGTTCATGGCGATCTGCGCCGCCCCTCCGAGCTCCAGTCCGCGCTCGTACCCCCCGCCCTCTCGACCGCCGAAGATGACCAGGTCGTCGACCTCGACCATCCCCTCCACCATGGACGCCGCGACGTCCCCGGCGTCTTCGACGCGTACCCGGGAGAGCGTCACGTCCCCCACGGTCCCGAGCCCGCCAGCCACACCCATCTCGCTTCTGACGACTCTCCGCACGAGCAGATCGGCGACGGTCATCGGCCCATCCAAGCTGACGCCGAGATCCATCACGTCTTCCACCACGACCCGCTCGATCGTCGCCGACACAGCGGCGGTGACCTGAAAGCCGACGGATTGGGCGTGGGCCACCGCCACGTCCGAAACCGTCACTTCGTCGCCGAGGATCGTCACGCCATTGGCGTCGGAATCCGTGACGACCAACCGAGACACGTGGGCGACATCGACGCTCGAGATGGACACGGCGGAGAGCGCGGCGCTGACAGGCCCCGCGAAGCGCGCGTCTTCGACGCTGGCTTCGCCGCCGTACTGACTCAGCCCCACACCGTCGAAGACGACGCTTCGGATGGTGACGTTGGCCTGGGTCGCATGGAAGAGATCGTCGCGATCGGAGCGCAGGGTCACGTCCCGGAGGTCGACGCTCGCCTCGCGGGAGACCTCGATGATCGGAAGCCCGCCGGCGGAGTCCGTGCGGTGGAGCACGACTCCCTCGGCGCAGGCACCGACGATGGAGTGGAGGCCCGAGACGACGACTCCCTCGTCGTAGTCCCCGACGGCGAGGGCGAGGGTCGTTCCGCCTGCGGCCGCGTCGAGGGCTTCTGACACGGTGCCGAAGGGAGCCGCGCGCGACCCGTCGCCGCCCGCGGCCGCGCCCGCGCGAACGAAGAGCACCTCACCCGGCGGCAGCGACGCGGGCCATCCGTCGGAAGGACAGGCAGAGCCGACCCGCTGACACCCCGCGCTCCCGGGTAGATGGATCTCGTGCGCAGCGCAGGTCGCACGACCGGAGGCGGGCCACGGCTCGCAGACGTCCAGGCCAAGGGTGGGATGCGCGGTGGTTCGCCACCCGGACGGACATGGAGCGAAGCTCGGCGGCGCAGCTTCCTCTATCGGCGTGACCAGGGGCCCGGAATCGACGGGCGGCGCGTCGACCGTCGCGGTGTCCACGGAAGCGTCTGCGGGCGGTGCCGCGTCGTCGCTGCAAGCGACCGCCGAGAGCAGCACGATGCCGAGGACTCCGCGCACGAACCCAGAGTATGCTCCATCAGGTCGCGGCCACCACCACTGTTCGACTCAGCGAGGCGGACGCGGCGTGCTTGAGCGAACCGGAAGCCGCACGTACGCTCCCGCGCAGATGCAACACGTCTACCGCGCGGAAAAGCTCGGTCGCGCCGAGCGCGAGGATCCCCAGGCTCTCGACGAGATCCGAAGCGGTGACCTCGCGGAGGTCCGCTCGGAGGCGGGCTGCAACATGCTCCTGGTCTACCTGATCAGCCGCTGGGGTCGGCTCTTCAGCGCCGGCGCGCCGGCCACCATCGCCGCGACCGAAGACTTTCAGAACGCGGTGGTCGATGCGTACGTCACCGCCGGCTGCGCCGCAGACGAGGCGGTGGCGCCGCGCGGCTTCTTCGAGCACGCCGGAGCGGATTTCACTCGTTTCGTCCGGCTGCCGAATCAAAAGCTGTCAGCGCACGGTTTCGTGAGCGCGCTCCTGACCCAGGTCGACGCTGACATGTATCCGGAGCCGCACGCGCAGCTCCTCCGTCTCGAAGCGCGCCTCGCGGCGCTGAGCGATGGGAAGCCGCCCGCCGTGCGCGCGCTCGGCGCCGAGCACGCCACCGCGGCCCTGATTCGTGGTGCACGTGCGTCCATGGCTCTCGACTCGGCCGAACTCGGCGACCTCCGAGAGACCGCTGCAGCGCTCGAGCTCGTCGTGGCCGTGGCGGGCGACGAGTCCAACCTGCCGGGCGACGCCGTGGTCGACGTGGCGGTGGGCATCGAGCTGGCCCGGGCGAGCGCGGAAGACGGCGGGCCCGTCCCGGCGTCGCCCAACCCGGGCGCCCTGAACGAAATGCAGACGCGCTTCCTCGAGAGTCTGGGCGACATCCAGACCCTCCTGGTCGCCTGGGGCCCGCTGCCGAGCGCTTTCGTCGTGCGAGGCGTGGTCGGGCGAGAGGTGCCGGAGGGGAGCGGTCGATTCGTGCGTGGCGCAGACCACACGCAGACCCCACATGCGCAGGGCGTCTGGGGCGAGGTGCTCGTCGCCGTCGACGCGGGCGTGCGCCCTTGTGACCTTCCCGTAGACGCTTCGGATCTCTTTCGATCGCCCGCTACGACTGAGACCGAGGGTCCGCGCACATTCGAGGTTTCCCGACGCCGCGAGGCGGCCGACGAACGAGCGAGAACCCTTCTACGTCATTGGACCAGGCACTGGAGATGCGCTCTCAAAACCCGGACGGGCGGACGAGGAATACGTGCACCGGCTGGCCGGGGCGCCCGTCGAAGATCATCCCCATCGCCGTGTCGCGATAGCCCTCCTCACCATCGTCGAGGGGCCCGCGCTTCGCCTCCCCCGCGACCTCGACTTCGTCTCCGTCGTTCAGCCTGACGGTCCAGCCCCAATCGTCCCAGAGCTCGATCAAGTCGTCGTCGACCACGCCCACGACGCCGTCCCCCACCACCTCGAAGCGGCCGCAGACCCGCTCGCCGCGATAGTCGGTGGCCGCCGCGACCGGCGTCTTCAAGAGGGGATCCGTCACGCTGCGGAGGACGCGGATCCGCCCGCGTATCCGGACCCTCCCCTCCCCCTCGTCCGACGCCCAGGGGAGCGTCGACGCAGCGCGCTTCGCGGCCTCCCGAAGCGCTCGCTGCCTCGCCTCTTCGCGCCGCTCCGCGATGCGCGACCCCACGTAGCCGAGCAGCACGCCACACAGCGGCCCGAACCCGAAGAACGAGCAGGCGCCGATGCCGCCGTGGAACGCCATCCCCACGAGCACCGAAGGGACGATGCCGATCAGGATCCCGCTCAGGGTCATGGTGAACGCGAGCTGGCTCGACTGGCCGAACGCCACGCGACGACCCGAGACGAGCACGTGCCGCGCACAGGGCTTCGCGTCCGGCGCCGGCAGCCCACAGCGAGGACACCTGCTCTGCCCCGTGATCCGCACCGACCGCAGAATGCCAGAAGCCTGCGCGCGCGTTCGAGTATGATCTGGTGGTGTCTCCGCGCGCCGCCGTCGCAGTGATCTTCAGCCTCGTGGCCGGGTGCTCCGGTCCGGACTCGAGCGCAGATGCCGGCGGCGACGCCTCGATGGTGGAGGAGCGCGTCACGCCACCACAGATCCCGTGGCTCGCGGAGGGCGAGCCGCCGGTTGCCGCGCCGGTGCTGACGCCGTGTCCGTCGGGATGGCGCGAGGTGACAGTCGACGGGATCGTCGAATGCGACCCCTACCCAGAAGGCGGCCCGGCGGATTGCGCCGACGGTGAAGCGCACTTCGTCGGTGAGGCGGGCTGCCGGCCCGTGGGCGACGTGTGCCCCTCGGGCGAATTCGCCGAAGTCTCCGGAACCATCTACGTGCTCGAAAGCGCAGCAGCAAATGGCGACGGGAGCCGGGGCGCGCCCTACACATCGCTGTCGCAGGTCAACTGGAGCTCTCTCGGCTCGGGGACGGTGGTGGCGCTGGGGCCCGGGACCTACGCGGGCTCGCTCCCGCTGCGTCCTGGCGTCGAGGTCGTCGGCGCCTGCGCGGCCCGAACCGTACTCACCGGTGTCGACGCGCCCGTGGCGCAGGTGGTGACGGTCACCGCCGACGGTGATCCAGCGGTGCTCCGCAACGTGACGATCCGCGGCGCGCCTCAGCGCGGTGTTCAACTCGGCACTGGACACCTGCGCGTAGAGGGCGTCGTCGTCGACGGAGTGCTACGAGAGGCCTTCGCCGTGAGCGCCGGCGACGCGCATCTCGAGGTCGCCGACGTTCTGATCGAAAACGTGACACCCCAGCTCGGCCAAGGTCTCGCCTTTCTTCTCCTCGGGGGCACCATCGACGCGCAGCGCCTCGTCATCCGCAACAGCACCAAGGGCGGCGTCATCATTCGGGGCGAAGGGGTCGCGGTGTCCATGAGCGACGCCGCGGTCTTGGACACGGTGCCGGCGAGCGGAGAAGGAGGGCGGGCGTTCAACGTCGACATGGGGGCGACACTCACGCTCTCGCGAGTCCTCGTCGAGCGCTGCGCCGAAGCGGGCGTCGCCGACCTCGAGGCATCCGCGAGCCTCTCGGACGTGGTGATCCGCGACGTCGCCGCGCCGAGGGGCAACCCCAGGGGATACGGGATCCTGGTCGATGTCGGCGGCACGCTCGAGGCGGAGCGCGTGGTGCTGTCGGGCGTCGACGTCTTCTCGGTATCGGTCGTAAATGCCAGCTCTTTGGACGTCACCGACCTGGTGGTGCGCGACAGCACTCCCTCTTCCGTGCCCATGACCGGCCGTGGATTCGTAGTCGAATCGGAGAGCACCTTCACCGGATCGCGGGTCGCGGTCGCCCGCGTCCAGGACGGCGGGCTCGTGTTGTTGACGGGAGCGAGGGTGGAGCTGAGCGACTTCTCCATCGAAGCGACGAGCAACGAGGGCGGCAAGATTGGCGTCCACCTTCACGCCGACAGCGCCTCGGTCACCGTGAGCCGGGGGCGCTTCGACGGCGGCTACGCCACGGCCATCAACGGCCAGAACAACGCGCAGATCGACCTCACGGACGTCGTGATTCGAAACAACCACCCCGGGGCCGGCGGCTTCGGCGGGCGGGCCGCCAACATCGTCTTCGGCTCGTCCCTTCGATTGTCGCGCGCTCTGCTCGAGGATCTGGTGGACGTGGGAGTGCTGGCACAACACAGCGGCTCGCTGATGTCGCTGAGCGACGTGGTGGTGCGTCACGTCACGGGCACCCCCGATGGCGTCGGTGGCCGAGCCGTTCAGGCGCAGGCGAGCTCGCGAACGGAGCTCGAGCGGGTGCAGATGGACGACCTTCGCGAGTACGGGCTGGTCGTCACGAAAGCCACCCTCGAGGCCCACGACTTCACCGTCTCGAACGTCGCGAGAACGGGCGCCGGGGCGCGGGGCCATGGGGTGGTCGTCGCCGACGCAGCCGCAACCTTTTCGCGTTTCCTGAGCGGCAACAACGCCACCTGCGGGATTCTACGTCTTCGACAGCGGCGGAGAGAGCGACACGACTCTGACGGTCTCCGACGGGTACATCGAGGACAACACCATCGGCGCTTGCATCTCGGGGCCCGGCTTCGACCTCACGTCGCTCACCGCCGAGAGCATGCACTACCAGGACAACGAAACCAGCCTTCAAACCGACGCCCTCCCCCTACCCGACCTGGATCTCGGCGGTGGCATCGGCGGCTGAGCGCGGTCATGCTTCGATGGTGAGCTCAGAGCCCCGCGTCGCGTTCCTGGCCCGCGACCTCGTCTGGGGCGACGTGTCGGGAGGCTCGCTCCCCTTCTCCTACGCAGCCCGGAAGCTCGAGGCCTCGGTTCGAAGCGCGCCCGACCTCGGGCACGTGGAGACTTGCGCCATCGACCTCCGCGAGGACGACCCCGAGGCGTACTTCGAGGCGATCCGCGCCTTCGGACCCAGCGTCGTCGCGGCCTCGGCCTACATCTGGTCCATCGGGCTCTTCTGTCGCGTCGCCGAGCTGGTGAAGAAGCACGACCCAGAGGTCCGCGTCGTGATGGGTGGGCCGGCGGCGCGTCCTTCGGTGCTGGCGCTCTCGCCCTACGCTCCCTACGCGCGCTTCTTCGACGCCATCGCCACCGGTGAAGGTGAAGAGGTCATCCGCGCCATCGTCAGAGAGCACGGGAACGACGACTGGCGCGAGCGAGTCGCCGGACTCCACGTCCCACACGCCCTGGGTTTCCGCGCGAGCGGCGAGGCCGCGCGGCCGGCGCTCGACGACTACGCGTCGCCCTACCAGCTCGGCACCATCCCGCGGGCCGAGCACGGTTTCCTCGAGACCTTCCGCGGTTGCCCCATCAGCTGCGCTTTCTGCCAATGGGGCGACGCGCGTGCCGACCGCGTGTACTCCGCCGAATACCTCGCCGAGCACCTGCGCGGCTTCGACGCGGCGGGCGTCGAGCGGGTGCACGTGCTCGACGCGGCCTTCAACCTGAGCCCGCGCGCATTCCGCAACTTCGCCGCTGCCGAGCGCGAGGTGCGCGCGCTCGGGACGCGCCAGGTCCTGGGCCACGTCTACCCCACCTACCTGAAGGACGAGCACCTCGATCTCTTCGACACCTTTGGCCGGGTGGAGCTCGCGGTGGGGATCCAGAGCTTCGACGGAGCGGTGCTGAAGGGTCTCGGGCGGCCCTTCGACGCCGCGCGCTTCGCTCGCGTGCTCGACGAGCTCTCGGGCCGATATCCGATCGACCTCGAGCTCATCCTCGGCCTCCCCGGCGACGATCCCGCCTCGTTTCGCCGCACCTTCGAACGGGCCCTCTCGATCCCCGCGACGGTGCGCGTCTTCTACTGCCTGGCGCTGCCCGACGCCCTCCTCGAACGCGCGGAGGAGTTCGATCTGGTCTTCGATCCGGAGACTTTCGCCATCGAGTCCTGCCTCGGATGGAGCCGCGAGGACCTCGAGAACGAATGGGCCTACGTCCGCGAGATTGCAGGCCAGATGCACCGCCCGAACTTCGGGCGCGACTGGGTCGACTTTCGCACCGACGGCGCGGCCGAACGCTCGCGCTCCCTCGGTGACCTCGCGCTCGCGCGCCTCCGCCGCGCGGTAGCCTCCACCCAGATGGGCTACCGCCTCAGAGACGCGCGCGCCGACGGCGGGCGTTTGATCCTCGACCTCGACGCCGGCGAAGGAGGGGTGGTGCTCGAAGCCCGCGTGGCCACGCCCGGGCAAGCGCTCTTCGCGGAGCACGATGGCATCGCCTACTCGCACCGTGGCGAGCTCGAGGCTGGAGGCGCGTCGCGCCTGCGCTCGTTCATCGCCGCGCTCCACCAGGACGTGGGACCGGTCGTGGCGCCCCTCGGAGGCGACGGTGTCTGAGTCGGCCCGGGCACGCGCGCTCCTCGACGAGGGATACGCGGTGTTCGAGGATCTCGGTCTCCGCGGACGAGGTGGCGCGCATCCGCGCGCCGATCGTGGCGCGCTACGAGGCCCTCGGGTCCCCCGAGACCTACGCCCGGCCCCCGAAGGCGCCCGCGACCGACGTCGAGATCTCGCCGGTGGGCCTGGTGTTTCACAAGCTGGGATCGCACTTCCCCGAGCTCGGCGCACACATCTTCGCGCCCGAAGTGCTCGGCGTCACGCGGGAGTTGCTCGGCGCCGGCATGTACCTCGAATACGCGAGCGCGGTCGTCGTGTCGGGGCGACGCCCCTTCTTCGATTGGCACGCGCACATGGGCGGCGTCGACAACATCCGTCATCGCAAGGAGGGGATCTTCCCGCGTTACGAGCGCCCGGAGCGGATCACTGCGCTCCTCTACCTGGAGGACGTATCGCCGGAGGACGGCGCGCTGCGCATTCGGCCGCGGGCGCTCACCGACCCCACCGAGCCGCCTTTCGATCCCAAGGCCACCGACTGGGCGGGGCAGCGCGAGCTTTTCTGCACCGCGGGAACCGTCGTCCTCCTCGACCAGGCGACCTGGCACGCGGCGACGGAAAAGCGCTCCGCGGGGCTCCGGATCTTCATCGCCTTCTACCTCACGGCCGCATGGGCGCCACGGCCCTCCTGGGTCGACGAATCCTTCCGCGCCGCCGCCGAGGCCGACGAGGTCCTCGCGTCGCTCTTGCCGGGGTCCTGATGTCGAGCGAACGGTCTTCGAACCTGCGCTCGCGGATGGCGGATGCGGTCGCCGAGGCCACCGCCCGCACGCTGGAGACAAGCCGCATGTGGCAGGAGCGTGGCGCCGTGTGGATTGCTTTCGCGCACGAGCCCAGCTTGGTCTTGGAGGTCCGCCCGGCGTCCGGGCGGGGCCGGTGCTACCGCGAAGTCCGTTCCCTCGCGTTCAGTTACCGCTACGACGGCGAGCTCTCGCCGCCACGCCGCAGAGCCCTCGACGCCGCGATCGACGCCCTCGCCGCGCTCCTGTCGGCGGAGCGCTTCGATCCATCCGCCTCCACACTGGCTCCGCCTCCCCGCGACGCTGGGTTTCCAACGCCCTACCAACGCGCCCATCTCGCGAGCGAGGTCGACCTCGACCCTGCGATCATCGACGCCTACCGGCGCGACGGGCACGTGCTGGTTCGCCGCGCGCTGGGCCGCGACGTGGTCCTGGCCGCGGCGCCGCATCTGTGGTTCGCCCTCGAGCGCGCATGGCCGAGAGACCTCCCGCCGCCCAACGCGCGCCCCGACGCCTACGCGCGATCCTTCACCCAGATCGTCGACCTCGGGCTCTCGGATCCGGAGCTCCGCACCTTCGCGTGGTCGAGGCGCGTCCTCGGGATGGCCGCGCAGCTGATGGGCGTCTCGTCGCTTCGCCTCTTCTGCGAGGACTGGCTCATCAAAGAGGCGGGCGCCGGCATCACCCCCTGGCACCAGGACGAGGCTGTCTTCCCCTTCGACGCGGAGGCGACGATCACCTGCTGGATCCCGCTCGGTGACGTCGGGCCACGAGACGGCCTGCTCCGCTTCGCTCGCGGGGCCCAGCGACTCGGCATCGCCCACGTGGAGGACATCAACGACGTGAGCGAGGCCGAGTTCGCCACCATCATCGCGGAGGCCGGCCTCGTCGTGGACACGCTCCCCCCGGTCTTCGCCGGCGACGTGAGCTTCCACGACGGCAAGATGATCCACGGCGCCTTTCCGAACGAAGGGGACTCGCCGCGCGCAGCGCTCGCCCTGCACTGCTTCGCCGACGGCGCGCGCATCAAGGCGCCGACCACGCCGAAGATGCGGATGCTCCTCGAAAACTCGGCCCCCGACGCCCACCCCGGCGACCCCGCCGCGAGCACGCGGTGGCCCCTGGTCTACCCCGCGGACGCGCCGCGGATCGCGCCGTCGAGCGACGAGCGCGGCGCGAGAGTCCACGGCACCACGCTGCCGGACGGACGCACGCGAGACCTCTTCGTGGTGGACGGATGCATTCACTCGGCGGGACCCGCCGATGCGGAGCTCCTGACCCGGGGCTCGGCCTTCGTGACGTCGGGGCTCTTCGAATGCCACGGACACATCAGCTATCCCCACGATCGCGACGCGCCGGTGAGCACAGAGGCCTGGCTCGACGAGCGGCGCACCGACTACGCGGTGACGGGCGTCACCGCGATCCGCGACATGGGCTCGATCGACGACGCCCCCAGTCAGCTCCTGGACGTGCCCGGCCTGCCGCGCGTTCACGCATGCGGCACGATGATCCTGCGCAACGACGAGTGGCCCTTCACCGCCACCGAGCCAGAGGACCTGGTGCGCGCCGCTGCGGAGCGCATCGAGCGCGGCGGGCGCTGGGTCAAGGTCTTCGCGGACTTCACCAGCGACTACCGCGGCCGCATCAACTCCGGGTTCACCCGCGACGACGCGGTCAGCTATCCGCTGCCCCTGCTCTCGGAGGCGGTGCGCGTGGTCCACTCGCTCGGGGGACGCGTCGCCGCCCACTGCTTCACGCACGCGGGGGCCGAGGTCGCCGTGCGCGCCGGCGTGGACAGCCTCGAGCACGGGTGGGGGCTCGACGAAGCGCTGTTGGCGGAGATGGCGCAGCGCGGCACGGCATGGGCTCCTCTCACCGCGATCGCGCACCCGATGTGGCGGATCGCGCGACGCGACCGGCAGCCCGAACGCGCGACGTGGATCGAGCAGACGATGGTGCGCCTGGCCGAGCTCCTTCCCCACGCCGAGTCGCGCGGCGTGCTGATCCTCGCCGGGACCGATCTCTTCCCCGAGGTGACCGTCGCCGACGAGATTCGGCAGCTCCACGAGCTGGGGCTCTCGCGTATGGCCGCCCTCGCCGCCGGCTCCTTCGGCGCGCGCGCCTACTTCCGCGAGCCCGCGATCACCGAAGGTGCGCCGGCGGACCTCGTCGTCTATCCGCGCGATCCCCGCGAGGACCTCTCGGTGCTGGACGAGCCCACGCTCATCGTCATCGGCGGCGTGCGGGTCGAGCCGTCCCATGCGCGGGTCCGGGACCGGTACGCGAGCTGGGCCCAGCGGTTGGCCGACGACGCACCCGCATCGTAGAGTGGGGACGATGCCCCCCTCCGTGAAGCCACGTCGTGTGGCGCTGCTCTGCCTGGATCCGTGGCAGCTCACCGAGAGCGTGGACAACCAACCCTTCAACTACGCGGTACGACGGATCCAGGCCGCCATCGTCGGCCACGAGATCCTCGGCGAGATCACCGAGCACACGCTCATCGAGATGCGCACCCTCGACGTGGACGCGCTCTTGGAGCGGATCGAGGCCTTCGACCCGGACGTGATCGGCACCAGCGCGTACGTGTGGTCCTTCCCCACGCTCCTCGAAACCTGCCGCCGAGCGAAGCGCGCGCGCCCCGAGCGGACGATCATCTTCGGCGGCCCCTCGAGCCGTCCGGAGATGTTCGAGCTACCGCAGCACGCCGACGGAGCAGAGGTGGTCGACGCCATCTGTATCGGGGACGGCGAGGCGGCGATTCAGGAGATCCTGCTCTCCCCCGCGCTCGACCGCGGGGCCCTCGCGAAGATCCCGGGGCTGGCGGTCCACGACGGTGACGCGTGGATTGAGACGCCGCTCCGCGACTATGGTCCCCCCGACGTCCACCCGTCGCCCTACCAACTCGGCTTGATGCCCGACGGCGTCACGGCGCAGTTCGAGTCCTTTCGCGGCTGCCCGTTGTCGTGCGCCTACTGCGCCTGGGGCGACACCGGCGTACGGTCGCGGGTCTTCGGCCACCAACATCTGGTGCGCGAGCTCGAGGCGCTCTCCAAGTTGGACGTCAAGGGCACCTGGTTGGTGGACCCGGCCCTGAACCTGAGCAGCCGCGCCTTCGCCAACCTGTCTCGGGCGGAGGCCGAGGTCGGCGCCCTGGCAAAGCTCGGAGGCCTGCGCTGCGAGGTCTATCCCTCGCACATGAAAGACGGGCACCTCGCCTTCCTCGAGTCCGCGCGCGCTGCCTACGCCGGCATCGGCCTCCAATCGTATGACGCGTCGGTGCTGAAACACGTCGACCGGCCCTTCGACGAGGAGCGCTTCGACCGAGTCGTGGCCGAAGTGGCGTCGATCGTCCCGGACACGACGGTCGAGATCATCCTCGGCCTCCCCGGCGATGACCCCGACAGCTTCAAGCGCACCCTGGAGCGCGTCCTGAAGCTCCCCGCCTCGATCCGGGTCTTCCACTGTCTGGTGCTTCCGAGCGCGTTCATGAAGAACGCACCGGCCCGCGACGCGATGGTCTACGACCCCTTCACGCTTCAGCTCATCTCCTGCCGCGGCTGGTCTCGAGAGGAGCTCGAGGACACCTGCCGGTGGCTCGACGACTTCGCTCACGACGAGAGCGGGGACATCCCCCACGGAGGCACCTGGAAGTTCCCGCGGCCCGGCCAGCGCGACGCACATCGCGCCGCGGCGGGTATACGGGAGGAACCGATCTCCTTTTCGTCCACGGACCCGCCCGCGACCGACGCCGGCGTCGCACACAAGCACATGCACGACGCCCTCGCGCGGCGCGTCGACTCGCTCGGCGTCTTCACGTTGGCGGAGGTCACCGTCATCGACGGTGACGCGCGCCAGGGACTGAGGATCGTGCTCTCTCACACCACGGGAGAGGTCGTCCTCCGCGCCGTTCCCGCCGAGCCGGACACCCGCGCGTTGCGCATCCTGCCCGGCGTCGCTTATTCCTACGAGAAGAGCGAGCCCACGGCCAGCGCGCAGGCGCTCGGCGCCCTCGACCGCATCATCGTGCTCATCCACCCCATCACGCGCGCGATCATCTCCGGCATGGGCGACCCCGAGCCGACCGGGCGAGCGCTTCCACTCCTACGGAGCTGACGGTCATGGGGCTGCTCCTTCTCGCAGCGGTCGCTCTCGCAGCCGGCCTCATGTTCCTCTCCCTCGGCGTGTCCATCGTGACCGGGAGCTGGACCGGCAAGACGGCCAACCGACCGCAGGGCTACACGCGCCTCGGCGGCCTCCTCGTCGCCGGCTGGTCGGTCCCCATCGGCCTCGCTGGCCTGTACATCAGCTACCTCTGCGCCCGCGACGTGCCGCCCATCGACTGGCTCTACGGCGCCCTCTACGCGGCAGGCCTCGCGGCACCGGTGATCGCCCACTACGCGCTACGCGACTGGCCGAGGTATGTCGACATCGTCCTCCGGGACCTCGAGCCCCACCTGAAGAAGTACGAGCCGCATACCGTCGAGCTCAACACGAAGTCGCCGGCCTGCACCGTCATCCTCGCCGCCCTCGCCGAAAAGCGCGCTCCCGCAGAAGATGCCGGGTATCGCGAAGCGTCCGGCGCCGCGCCCTACGGCGAGCGGGTGCATGCGTCCGCGGCCCGCGCGACCCGACACCAGGTGCGGCGCGCCGTGGCCTACGGCCTGCTCGGGCTCACCCCGGCGGTCTCGACCCTGGTGCTCGAGGTCTCGGCGGTCGAGATGAGCGACTTCTTCCACTGGCTTCTCTGGGGTGCGTGTGCGCTCGGCGCGCTGGCCGTCTACGTCTCGGTTTACACCGTCCGGCGCGTCCGCTACGCCGCCGACGGCATCGAGCGGCTCCTGCTCGAGTCGAGCTGAGTCGGGGTCACAGCGCGGTGAGTACGAGTCGGCGGTCGCCGCCGATCTGCGGGATCTGGAGGCTGGCCCCTTCGACGCGCGCTTCGCCGCCGTCGTCCAGGGTGGCGTCGACGCCCGCCGAGAACACGACCGATGGAAGCGTGACGCGCGTCTCGCCGGTCGCGCTTCCGTCCTCCTCCCACTCGAACACGAAGGTGGCCGTCTCCCGGTCCCACGACCAATCGCGGGGCACGCCCGCGGTGCGCGCGGGGTGCGGGCGCGCGATGGACAGCGCCACTCCGCTCGGGGCGCCGCTGTCGTCGAAGAGCGCGTAGCCGGTGCTCGGTCCGCTGCCCCCGTCCCACTGGGTCGCGGACAGACGCTGTTCATCGAAGGCCGTCCACATCTGGTCCAGGAACGTGAGCGCGCCAAGAACCTCACCGCGTGCGCCCGTCTCGCCGACGAACACCGGCAGTCCCATGCGCGCCCCGTCGCGCTCGATCTGCTGCGCCAAGCCGAGGGCGTCGTCGAGGGAGCCCGTCCAGCCGGTCCCGAGCTCGAGGGCCGGTGGGTAGACGTGCGGTCCGTACACGAGCCGCTCGCGATCAGGCGGAACGAGCGCCGACGGAAGGCCCACGTTCGCTGCCGACGCAGGCGCGACCACCACGTAAGGCCCCAGGTCGGCCTCGCGGATGGCGTCGATCCACTCGGCGTACGCGGCGGGAGCGACGGTGCGTTCGAAGGCGGAGAGATCGGTCGTCCCCCACGACGGCTCGTTCATGAGCTCGTAAGCGAAGACGCCCGCCGACCCCGACAGCGCTTCGGCGACGTGCGCCCACATCCGCCCGTAGTGCCCACGCGTCTCCGGGTCGAGCCACAAACGGTCGAAGCACTCCTGAACCTCCGGCTCGAAGTACCCCTCGAACCAGTTGTCCGGCGGCGTGAAGCTCGCGTAGAGCGACTCGTCGCAGGCCCATCGGGGCGCGCCATCACCGCCGAAGCCGCGCCCGTAGACGTCCTGGTGCATGTCGACGACGACCAACAGACCCGCCTCGTGAGCGGCATCGACCCGCCGGCGCACCTCTGCCAGATAGGCATCGTCGAACATCTCCGGCTCGGGCTCGACGGCCTCCCAGAAGATCAGAAAGCGCACCGCGTTCATGCCGAGCACGTCCGAGAGCCGCTCGAAGTCCGCGGTGGTCGTGTAGGTCGTCGGCAGGAAGTCCGCGGCCCACTTCGCGTCGCCTTCGACGTTGGTTCCACGCAACATCACGACGCCGCCCTCGGCGTCACGGAGGAACACGGGCTCGGGCGTCACGGGGCCCGCGTCCGCATCGGCGACTCCGGCATCGCCCCCGTCGCCCGCCGCTGCGTCGAAGCCGGCGTCGGGCGAGACGTCACTCCCTTCACACCCGACGAAACCCGCCACGACGAACGCGACCGCGACCAGGCGCGCCCCGCCCCTCGCTTCGACCAACACCGATGGATCGTGCGCGCCTCGGTGGACGGGGTCAACGGCGGCAACAGCTGATACCCTCGCGCTCCTGATGGCGAGCCCCACCACCGACTGGAAGGAAGTCGTCCCAGACGATGAGGAGGCGAAGCTCGTCGCCCTCGCCGAAGCCCTGCGCGACATCCAACTCTCGAACGCGAAACAGCGGCCCATCGGTCGCGCTCTGCACTACAAGCAGCACGCCGGCGTAATGGGGACGCTCCGCGTCTTCGACGACCTTCCGGAGCATTGTCGGCACGGCCTCTTTGCGCAGCCGCACACCCATCACTGCTACCTCCGATTCTCGAACGGCTCTCCACGATTTCAGCGCGACACCACCGGTGACGTACGCGGGATCGCCATCAAGGTGCTCGGCGTCGAGGGCACGAAGATCATCGAAGGGCTCGAGGACGCGCTCACGCAGGACTTTCTCTTCATCGACTCACGCGCGACGCCCTTTCGCGACGCCTACGAGTTCGTCGCCTTCGTCGTCGCGGCATCCAAGGGCCAGCTCCTCCTGCTGCCGCGCTTCGCGTCGCAGGTCGGCTGGGGCCGGGCCGTCGGGCTCGTCCGCAAGCTCCTCGCCGGCTTGAAAGAGCCTTTCGACAGCTTCGCGGGACGGGCGATGTTCAGCGCCCTGCCCTTCCGCGCTGGGCCCTACGCCGTGCGGGCGGCGCTCCTGCCCGCCACCAGCGGCGCCGAGCCCCGCTCCGGTCGGAGTCGCGACCCGAAGTGGGCGCTCCTCGAAGACCTCGCGGATCACCTGGCCGCGGGTCCCCTCGCGTGGGACCTCGCCCTCCAGTTCTTCGTGGACGAGGCGCAAACGCCGATCGAGGACGCGTCCGTGGACTGGAGCGAGGACGTCGCCCCCTGGGTGCGCGTGGCGCGACTCGAAGTGCCGAAGCAGGATCTGCGGAGCGACGAAGGCAAGCGCCTCGCCGCCCTGGTCGACACGCTGTCTTTCGACCCCTGGCACGCGCTGGTCGAGCACCGCCCCCTCGGAAACATGATGCGGGCGCGCAACCACGCCTACCGGCTGAGCACCATGGCCCGCAAAGCCGCGCCGGAGCCGACCAACGCGGTCGTCGAAACCGGCGCGAACTGAGCCTTCCCGGCGTGTATCTGCCGGGGCTTGAAGTTCCGTTCGGACCCGCAGACCATCGCGCCCGAAGGGAATGGTCATGGCCCGCACGCTCGTCGGAATTCTTCTCTCCTCTCTCCTGTTCGCCGGCTGCGGCGACGACAGCCGCGTGAGGGACACCGGAACCCCCACCGACACCGGCATTGGCGAAGGGGGGACGGACAGCAGCACCGACTCCGACGTCCCCGACGCCGCGACGGATGGAAGCGCCGACGCGACCCCCGACAGCGCCACGCCCTGCGGCAACGGCACGCTCGATCCCGGTGAGACGTGCGACCCGGGCATCGACGGATGCTGCAGCGCGACCTGTGATGGCCCGGCCGCAGCCGACACGGTCTGCCGCGCGGCGGCGGGAACATGCGACGTCCCCGAGACCTGTGACGGAGCCACGACGGCGTGCCCCGACGACGAGGTGAGCCCCGCGGACACCGAGTGTCGCTCGGCCGCGGGCGCGTGTGACGTCGCGGAGAGCTGCGATGGGACGAGCGCGGCGTGTCCAGACGACTCCTTCATGCCGAGCTCGACAGAATGCCGCGCCTCCGCAGGTGCCTGCGACGCCGCGGAGATGTGCACCGGCGCCTCTGCCGACTGTCCCGCGGACGCGCTCTCGCCCGCGGGCACCGAGTGTCGGTCCGCCGCGGGCCCCTGCGACGTGGCGGAGACATGCGACGGGGCGTCGAGCGCCTGTCCCAGCGACAGCCTCGCGTCGTCCTCCACCGTCTGCCGCGCCGCCTCCGGCGCTTGCGACGTCGACGAGCTCTGCAACGGGACGACCACCGACTGCCCGACCGACGCCTTCGCGCCGTCCTCCACGGTCTGTCGTCCCGCGGCCGCCGGCGGCTGCGATGTCCCGGAGAGCTGCACCGGAACGAGCGGCATGTGCCCCGCCGACGCCTTCGCCCCTTCGACCCTTGTCTGCCGCGCGTCGACCGACCTCTGCGATGCCGAGGAGACGTGCACCGGGGCGAGCGCGATGTGCCCCGCGGACGCCCTCGAGCCTTCGACCACCGTCTGCCGCGCGGCCGCGGACCTCTGCGACGCCGAAGAGACCTGCACCGGGGCGAGCGCGGCGTGCCCCAGCGACGACGTCCTGCCCTCGGGCACCGAGTGTCGGGCCGTGGTGGGCGGCTGCGACGTCGCCGAGACGTGTGATGGCTCCTCGAGCGCCTGTCCCTCGGACTCCTTCGTGACCGGCGGGACCGAGTGTCGCCCATCGGCGGGCGTCTGCGACGTAGCCGAGACCTGCACCGGATCCGGGGGGACGTGTCCCGCCGACTCCTTCCTCGCGAGCTCCACCGAGTGCCGCGCCTCCACCGGCCTGTGCGACCCGGCGGAGATGTGCACCGGCGCCGCAGCGGCCTGTCCCGCGGACATGCTCTCGCCCTCGGGCACCGTCTGCCGCGCGGCCACCATCGACTGCGACGCCGCGGAGACCTGCGACGGGTCCTCCGTCGACTGCCCGGCCGACGTCTTCGCGCCGGATCTCTCGAGCTGCAGCGACTGCCCCGGCACCGCACCCAGCTGCTTCGGCTGCGCCATGTCGATGTGCTGGGACGCGGTCGGAAGCGACATCGTGATCAACGAGGTGGACGCCGATCAGCCAGGCACGGACATGGCCGAGTTCATCGAGCTCTACGACGGCGGCGCCGGGGGGACCTCCCTCGACGGGCTGGTCGTGGTCCTCTTCAACGGCTCCAACGACCAGTCGTACATGGCCTTCGACCTCGATGGTTACGTCACGAACAGCAGCGGCTTCTTCCTCATCGGCAACCCCGACGCGATCACCGCGTCGGGCTGCACCCTGGGCGTCAACTGCCGCGTGTCGGCGGCGGACAGCCTGCAGAACGGTGCGGACGCCGTGGCGCTCTACACCGGCAACGCGGCGGACTTCCCGAACGGCACGCCGGTCGGCACGCCCTCGGGGACCACCCTGTTGGACGCGCTCGTCTACGACACCGCGGACGCCGACGACCCCGAGCTGCTCAGCGCGCTCACGCCGGGCCACCCGCAGATCAACGAGGGCAGCAGCGGCTCGGTCGAGTCGAACCAGCGCCAGTACGACGGTCTCGGCAACCCCTTCGGCACCGAAGCCTACGTGCAGGCCACGCCGAGCCCCGGCGCTGCCAACTGAAACGAGCCCAGGGCCAGAAGATCGCCGGCCGCAACCGTCCGATAGGACTTGAACGGCTGCCGTCGGCGCTTAGATGATCCCTTTGGGGCCGCATCCGCCGCAGGCGAAGGAAGGGCGGGGAGATGGGTCGACGAGACTCCGGAGCGGTACGACGGTTCGGCACCTTGGAGGGCGTCTTCACCCCCACGCTGCTGACGATCCTCGGCGTGATCATGTTTCTCCGCGAGGGGTGGGTGGTCGGCGAGCTGGGGGTGCTCGGCGCCATCGGCGTGATCGTCGCCGCGTCGGTGATCACCTCCTGCACCGCCCTCTCCGTCTCCTCGATCGCGACGAACGTCCAGCTCGGGGCAGGCGGCCCCTACGCGATCGTGACCCGCTCCCTGGGCATCGAGGTGGGCGGCAGCATCGGGGTCCCCCTCTATCTCAGCCAGGGCCTCGCGGTCGCCATGTACATCTTTGGGCTTCGCGAAGGTTGGTGCTGGATCTTTCCGAACCACCCCGCGTGGCTGGTGGACGGCCTCGCCTTCGTCCTCGTCGCCGGCCTCACGCTGCTCAGCACCAGCCTCGCCTTTCGCGTGCAGTACGTGGTCCTGGCCATCATCGCCGCGGCGCTGGTGAGCGTCGGGGCCGGGCTCTTCTATCCGATCGAGCCTCACGCCATCGAGTGGTGGCGGGGGTCACCCGGCAACTTCTGGGAGCAGTCACGCTTCTGGTTCGTCTTCGCGGTGTTCTTCCCCGCCACTACCGGGATCCTCGCGGGCGCGAACATGTCGGGAGAGCTCGTCAGGCCCCGGCGGAGCATCCCCCTCGGCACCTTGACGGCGACCGCCATCGCCACCGCGGTCTACATCGCCCTCGCCTTCTGGCTCGGTAACGTCGCGACTGGGGACGAGCTCCGCAACAACTACACGGTGATGATCGATCGCGCGGCGTTCTCCCCGCTGGTGCTCGCAGGGCTTCTCGCCGCGACCTTCTCCTCCGCGCTCAGCTCCTTCGTCGGCGCGCCCCGCATCCTGCACGCCCTGGCCAAGGGGGGCGTCGTCCCCGCGGGCAAGTGGCTCGTCCGCGGCTCCGAGCTCGAGCCGCGGCGCGCGACGGTCGCTACGGGCGTGGTCGTGTTGCTGGGGCTCCTGCTTCGCGACCTCAACGTGATCGCCCCGCTCATCACCCTCTTCTTTCTGATCACCTACGGGATGATCAACGCGGTGGTTCTCCTCGAGCAGCGCCTCGCCGTGGTCAGCTTTCGCCCGCGGCTGCGCCTCCCCTCCGCCGTCCCGTTCATCGGCGCGATCGGCGCCATCGGTGCGATGTTCGTGGTGAACGCGACCTTCAGCCTGGTAGCGGTCGCCGTCGTCGGCGCCGTCTACTCCGTCCTGATGCGCCGCCATCTCGAAGCGCCGGCTGACGACGTCCGAAGCGGGCTCTTCCTGATGATCGCCGAGTGGGCTGCGCGGCGCGCGGGGAGGTTTTCGAAGCGCCGCTCACGGGCGTGGAAGGTCAACCTCCTGGTGCCGGTGCTCGACGTGGACGAGGTGCGCCGTCACATCCCGCTGATCGTCGATCTCACCGAACGCTTCGGTTCCATCACGCTCCTGGGCGTGTCGCGACCGGGCGCCCCACCGGACTTTCAAGAGCGCATCGACGCCCTCGCCAACGAGTTCCTCGATGCGGGCGTGCACACCACCGCGGCCGAGATCACGGTCGAGCAGGTGCACCGGGGAGTGACGCACGCGATGCAGACGCTGCGCGACGCTTTCCTGCGGCCGAACATCCTCTTCCTCACCCCCGGCACCGATCCCGCTCTCGAGCCCGAAATCGAGCGCATCGTCCGGGCCGCGACGGACAACCGAATGGGCGTCGTCCTCGCGCTCCTCTCGCCCGAGCTCGGCCTCGGACAGCGTCGAGACATCACGGTCTGGGTCCGCCCGCAGGGGCCCGAGTGGTCTCTCGAAGAAGGCGCGCGCCTGAGCAACTTGAACCTCCAGATCCTGGTGGCCTATCTGATGTCGCAGAAGTGGGACGGGCGGCTCACGCTCCGCTGCTCGGTCGCCAGCGAGGAGGAGATCCAGCCGGCCCGCGCCTACCTCACTCAGATCGTCGAGCTCACCCGGATCCCGTCCGACTCCGAGATCGCGGTGGAGACCGGCTCCCTTCACGACGCCATCGGCGCGGCTCCTCCCTGCGATCTCCACATCCTCGGCCTCCCGCCGGTGGGCGAGATCGCATTCGCGCGCGAGATGCTCGAACGAGGCGACGCGACCTGCCTCCTGGTGCACGACTCGGGCGAGGAGGACGCCCTCGCCTGAGCCCGTCCATCCCATGTGATAGAAATGGGTGGATGATGCGCACCTCGCGGCCCTGGTCCCTCGTCGCGCTCTACTTCGTCTCGGTCCAGGTCGCAGGGTGTAGCTGCTCGTCCTCGCCCGCCGAGCCCGAGTGCGCGTCGAGCGTCGAATGTGCGACCACGGAGGCCTGTGTGGATGGGCGCTGCACGGCGGTCCCCGACAGTGGGGGCATCGACGCGACGCTTCCGGACACCAGCCGCACCGCCCCCGATTCGACCGTCTCGGATGCGTCGGCCGACGGCTGCGTCTCACTCAGCTGCGAGGCCGACGAGACTTGCTACAACGGCTTCGACGACGACTGCGACGACTCGGTGGACGAGGGCTGCGCTTGCGCGATCGGCACCACGGCCCGCTGCCTGCCCGGACGCACCATGCCAACCGGCTCCTTCTGCGCCTACGGCGAGATGAGCTGCGAGGGGATGGCCGAGTTCGGCATGTGGGGCCCCTGCACCACCAGCGGCAGCGCCGATGGCGGGAGCTCGCTCTACGGCTGCCGGCGGATCGGCATCATGGGCGCCCCCGGGGCGAACCCCTCGGCGAACTTCCAAGCGTGGCTCGAGATGCAGGGCGCGATCGTCACGCGCTTCCACGCCACCGCCACCGCGCCCACGCTCGTGCGCGCGCTCCTCGAGACCTTCGATCTGGTGATCGTGGATTGGCTGCAGCGGACCTACACGACCGAGGAGGCGACGGTGCTGTCGGATTGGGTGATGGCGGGAGGCGCGCTGATGGTGATGACTGGTCACGACTCCGGCGCCACGGCCGATCGTCACCTCTCGCTGCTCACGACCCTCGGCCCCACCTACGACCTCGCGGCCGGACCGCTCGACGGGCCAGCGACCCTGTTGCCCCATCCCACCACGATGACCGCCGACGGAAGCGGCACCCTTCCCCCGGTGACCTTCCTCGGCGGCCTCCGGACGGTGGTCCCCACCTCCCTCGAGACGACCATCGTTCCGATGGCGGTGATCGGCACCGAGACCGTGGGCGTAGCCGGCCCGCTCGGGGACGGGCGCGTCCTTCTCTTCGGCGACGAATGGATCGAGTTCGACTCGGAGTGGTCCACGATGCCGCCCATCCCCCAGTTCTGGCTGAACACGGTGCAGTGGCTCAGCCCAGAAGAGCCGGTCACGCCGGTGTGCCCGTAGCTAGTGCTTAGATGTCGAGGATGAAGCCGCGCGACGGGTAGTAGAGCCCGATCATGAAGCACATCTCGTCGTTGGCGCTCTCGCCGAAGGTGACCGTCGAGTCCGAAAGATTGTCGTAGTTGCAGACAGTCTCGAAGGTGTCGGTCGCGCCGAGGACGCGCGGAGGGTCGAAGGTGTCCATGGGCGGCTCGGACCAGGTGGTCGAGCGATGGATCTCCTCGCCCGAGAGCGTCACCGTCGCGAGCGTGCCCCACTGATGCGTGTGCGTGGTGACGCCGAAGAGGTTGAGCCCGGTCGGCGGCGTGTAGCTCCGGCGGGCGCTGCCGGTGGAGCGCGGCGGGATGTTGATCGCGGTCGTGCCCGAGAAGATGTAGCCGATCTCCTGAACGTCCGAGGCGCCGGGCAGGACGTCGAACTCCACGTGAGCGGTCACGGCGATCGGATCGGCGGTGGTGTTGATGTGGTGGAGCTCGATGCGAATGAGCTGCCCTGCCGAGAGCCGAAGCCCCGTCGCGTCCGGATACTGCACGGTGCGCTCCGCCTCCTGCGCGAGCACGATGGGCACACCGTTGCGCGAGATGAGATCCGTGAAGGGCGTGCACTCGAAGGGCGTGTCGCTGGGGGTCCCGCCCTCGAGTCGATAGACGATGACGTGGTGGCTCCCGGGGGAGATCTGCGTACGCACCTGGGTCGCGAAGACGTCCGCATCGAGCGGGAGCTCGCGGATGATGCACTTCGTGGCTTCACCGCCCGGGTCGAGCATCAGCGGACCGATGTCGGCGGAGACCGTCGTGACGCCCCCTCCGCCATCGCCCGGCGGCGTGCCGGTGTCGCTCGGCGCGCCATCCGGCGTGACGCTGGTATCCGAGGTTGCGCTGTCCGCGGTGCCGCTGTCCGCGGTCACCGTGGAGTCGTCGCTGCATGCCGAGACGAGGGCCAAAAGGACGATCAGGAAACAGGAACGAGGGAGGCGCACCATCGCACCATGATACCACCGCCCCGGCGCCGCCGCCCGCTCGCTCCTCTCAGCGCTTCTTCTTGCGCCGGCCGCGTGAACGCCCGCTCCCCGCGCGCCCGCCCCGCCGCTGGTGAATCGACAGCGAGCCCTTGCCCCGGGCGGGCGGGATCAAGTGGGACGGACCGCTCCCGATCAGATCCCGGCGACCCGCCAGCGCGAGGGCCTCGCGCGCGAGATCGTGATGCGCGGGATCCCAGTACAGGAGAAGCGCCTTCTGCATGCGCTTGTCCTTCATGGTCTTGGCCGTGTAGACCGGCTCGCGGGTGAAGGGATCGATCCCGGTCACGTACATGCTCGTGGCCATCGACATCGGCGTCGGGATGAAGTCCTGAACCTGACGCGGCCGGATGCCGCGCTTCTTGAGGTAGAGAGAAAGCGCGATCATCGAGTCGAGTGTCGAGCCCGGGTGACCGCTGATGTAGTAGGGGACCAGGTGCTGATCCTTGCCGGCCTCTTCGCTCGCGCAGGCGAACATGTGGGCGAAGCGCTCGTAGCTCTCGGCCCCCGGCTTCTTCATCTTGGCGAGCACGCCCTCGTCCACGTGCTCGGGGGCCACCGAGAGCTGCCCGCCCGTGTGATGCTCGGCGAGCTCCTTGACGAACTCGGGCGAGCGCTCGGCGAGGTCGTAGCGCACGCCGCTGGCGACGAAGACCTTCTTGACCCCGTCCTCTGCGCGCACCTTGCGAAGGAGCGAGACCAGCGGCGCGTGATCGGTGACCAGATTGTCGCAGACGCCCGGATGAACGCACGACAGGCGCCGGCAAGAGCGCTCGATCTCCTCGCTCTTGCACTTCATCTCGTACATGTTCGCGGTCGGTCCACCGACGTCACTGATCACGCCGCGAAAACCCATCCATCCGCCGGAGCGCGCGCACCTCTCTGAGCACGCTCTCGGCCGAACGCGACTGAATCACGCGCCCTTCGTGCTCGGTGATCGAGCAGAAGCTGCAACCGCCGAAGCATCCGCGCATCGTCACGATCGAGTCCTTCACCGTTTCGAACGCGGGGATCCGGTCGGCGTAGCTCGGGTGCGGGCGCCGCACGAAGGGCAGATCGTAGAGCTCGTCCATTTCGCTCTGGTCGAGCGGTAGCGCCGGAGGATTGAAGTAGACGGCCTGGTCGCCGTGGCGCTGAAGGAGCGGCCGGCCGTTGCCCGGATTCGTCTCGTATTGGAAGGCGCGCGACATCTCGCTGAAGGCGCGCGCGTCGGCCGAGACCTCTTCGTAGCTCGGCAGGATGACCGTCTTGCCATCCTTGACGAAGCGGCTCGCCTCGAGGTGCTCGTGCTCGCCCTTGCCCAGGACGAAGGCCGTCCCGCGGACGTCGCGGATGTCGCCGATGGCCTCCCCCGCATCGAGCCGGCGCGCCACTTCCCAGATCGGCCGCTCCCCCATGCCGAAGACCAGGAGGTCCGCCTTGGCGTCGAGGAGGATCGCGCGCCGCACCTTGTCGCTCCAGTAGTCGTAGTGCGCGATGCGCCGGAGCGACGCCTCGATCCCCCCGAGGACGATGGGCACCCCCGGCATCGCGCCGCGCAAGAGATTCGCGTAGACGATGGTCGCCCGGTTCGGTCGCGCGTTCGTCCGCCCCGCCGGCGAGTATTGATCCTCGGAGCGCGTCTTCTTCTGCGCGGTGAGCTTGTTCAGCATCGAGTCGAGGTTGCCGGCGGACACTCCGACGAAGAGCCGCGGACGCCCCATGCGCAGCACGTCCTCCGGGTCGGCCCATCGGGGCTGGGCGATGAAGCCGACCCGATAGCCGCGGGCTTCGAGGAAGCGGGCGATCAAGACCGGGCCGAAGGCGGGGTGATCGACGTAGGCGTCCCCACTGAGGATGAGGATGTCGAGGGCGTCCCAGCCGCGGGCATCCATGTCGGCGCGGGTGGTGGGCAGGAAGGCCGGCGCGCGCTGGGCGCTGGCCCCCTGGCCACGGGCCCTTCGAAGAGGGGTGAGGCCTCGGGTCAAGGTGCCGAATCCTAGCAGGTGGATATCTGGTTGCCCGATCGACCATCCCGGTTGCATGGCCCGCCCCGGAGGCCAAACTCCCGCCCGGGGGGACTTGGAGGAGGTCTTGGCAGTGGCTTCGCGTTCCGTTTTTTCTCTTCTTTTCTTGATGTTGACGGCCTGCGGCGGTGGGCGTGACCACGGGCCTGCGGGTGCGCCCGACGGAGGCGGCGACGGAGGCGGCACCACGGGCACGGCCTCGGACATGCCCTGCGAGGTCAGCTCCCTCTTGGCGACCTATTGCATCGGTTGCCATGGCGATCCCCCCATCGCCAGCGCGCCCATGTCCCTGATGACCCTCGCCGATCTGATGGCCCCCGACCCGGCGGCCCCCGCCCAGACGGTGGCGGAGGCGAGCCTCGGCCGCATGCGGAACACCGCGGCCCCGATGCCCCCCCACCCCATGACCCAGCCCACCGAGGCAGAGATCGCGGCCTTCGAAGCCTGGGTCACCAGCGGGGGCACGGGCGCGGGCTGCGACACCGAGTACCCGGCGATGCCCAACCCCTACGACACCCCCGACCAGTGCACGAGCGACATGTACTGGACCCTGGGCGACCGGGAGTCTCCCTTCATGCACCCGGGCACCGCGTGCATCGAATGTCACGCCATGCGGCGCGCGCCCCAGCTCCTCATCGGCGGCACCGTCTACGACAGCGCCCACCAGCCCGACGACTGCGAGGGGACGCTCGGCGGCAACGGCCCGGTGGACGTGTTGATCACCGACGCCGAAGGGACGGAGTTCCGCCTCCCGGTGAACAACTCCGGCAACTTCTTCCTCTACACCTTCGATGGACCGGTGGTGATGCCCTACACCGCGAAGGTGGTGACCGGCGACGGCCTCGAGCGGGCCATGCACACCCCGCAGATGGACGGCGACTGCAACACCTGTCACAACGAGCTGGGGACCATGGACGCGCCGGGCCGCATCCTGCGTCCCTGATCGCGCCGGCGTCCTGAACGCCTCTCGATGATCCACACCATCCTCACCCACCCGGGCGGTGCGCACAAAGACGACCTCCTGGCCGTCTGCGCCCTCATCGCCGAGCATGGCGCGCCCGTGGTGCGTCGCGTCCCGACCGACGCGGATCTGCGCGACGCGGGCGTCGCCGTGGTGGACGTGGGAGGCGAGCACGCCCCCGAGCGGATGAACTTCGATCACCACCACTTCCCGCGCGAGCATCCGCCCACCTGCGCCCTGAGCCTGGTCCTCGAACATCTCGGGCTCTACGAGGACGCACGGGTCTTCTGCGACTGGCTCGAGCCCGCCGAGTGGTTCGACTCGCGCGGGCCGAAGAAGACCGCGGAGCATCTGGGCGTTCCGCGGCGGGCGATCTCGCAGCTCAACTCGCCCATCGACATGACGCTCCTCAGGCGCTTCGCGGCCAAGACCGAGCTCGGCGAAGGGGATCCGCTCTACGAGTACATGCGCTTCGTCGGCCAGGACCTCCTCGACTATCTGCGCACCTCGCACGAGCGCCTGGCCTTCGCCGACGCGCACGTGAAGCGCTGGTCCGTCGACCAGGGCGGTGAGTCGATCGAGGCCGTGTTCCTGCCGCGCACCGATCCCCTCCCCGACGAGCCGAGCGGGTCCCTCGCCGGCTACGTCCGCGCCCACGCGCTCGGCGAAGTGATCGCAGCCCTCGTCTATCCGGATCGGCGGGGCGAGGGGTATGGGATCCAGCGCTACGAGGACCATCCGCAGCTCGACTTCTCACGGGTCGAGGGCGAGGACGACGTGCACTTCGCCCACAAGAGCGGCTTCATGTGCAAGACGAGCGCGACGGATCCGCAGCGGCTGAAGGCGCTGATCGCCGCCGCGTGGATACCCTCCGCGGGTTGAGGCGAGCTTCGCTGCGGCGCGCCGACTTCGCCCACTGAACGCGAAAAGCCCGCCGCGCCAGGGGCGCGACGGGCTCCGCATCGGATCGCGTCGTCGGACGCGCGCCTTCAGCCCGCGGTGGGCGCCTCGCCGGTGATCACCTCGGTGGTGGTGGTGGGCGTCTCGCCCTCCCCTTCATCGGTGGCGGCGGTGCCGGTGCCGGTCTCGGTCGCGGGGTCGGCCGCGATGGCGTCGATCTCCAGGCTGAAGCCGGCGCCCCCCTCGAGGTTGTCCGCCCAGCCGAAGTGGGTGTCGTTGACGGCGATGGTGTAGACGCCGGGCTCGAAGTGCGCGCTCTGGCTGACGGGCGCGCCATCGGTGGCGCTCATCGAGAAGAGCACGCCGCCCGCGGCGTCGCGCACCTGGACGTCGGGCCACAGACGCATCACGGGGTCGGTCCCCGTGCCCACCGCGTCGAAGCGGTAGTCGCCGGCCTCGGTGACGGTCCACGCGTAGGTGACGTCGTCGGCGCCGTAGAGCCGCCCCAGGCATGCCTCTTCGATGTCGTCCTGCATCGACGCGCAGGTGTCCGCTGGGGCCTCCGGCGCGTCGCCGAAGATGGCCATCGCGCCGCCGACCGGCAGGAGCAGACCCGCCGCGGCGAAGCCGATGATCATGTTGCGCTTGGTGGCACCGACGAGCGCGGCCATGCCTTCCCGGGCGAGGATGAGCTTGCCGCCGAGCGAGCTCTTACGCTTCACGACGTTGCCGTCGTACTCGCCGACCACGAACATGGAGCCCTCCGCGGGAACGATCTTTTCGACGCAGTAAGTCGCGATCGCGTGCTTGTCGCCATCGCTCGGCCGGTTCACGTGCGTGGTGTAGTTGCCGAAGGTGATGTCACCCCAGCCGTAGCTCTTCTTCTCCTCGAAGGACTTCTCGAGCTTCGAGTCGACGTTCTCACGCGCGTCGACCTGGGTCGCGCCCAATCCGTCGTCGAGCAGGAAGACGCTGCCCGTCCGGTCGGTGTGGGCGGTGTCCTTGCCCTTCTGGGTCTTGCTGCCGTTCTCGGTCTGAACGTGCTTTTCCCACTCCTGCTTGATCTCCACTTCGTAGTAGAGACAGGCGCGGCCCGAGCAAGGGGCGACGAGCGGCGACTCGGCGCGGATCGCACCTTCGCAAGCCACCATCCCAGCCGCGGCGGGATTGCTCCGAAGCTCCCCCGTGCGCTTCTTCGGTGCAGAGTTGATGGCCTTCATCTTCCGGAGCTGAAGAAAGCCGAACACGCTGGCGACGAGGGCCAGCACCAGAACGAAAAATCCAACGTACATCATGACGTAATCCTCCCTTTCGGCGAGCCCCTGAACGCGCCCCAAACGGCGGGAAGCAGCGGTGTCGAGCGCGCTATCGACTAGGGGTTACGGCGGCCTCTGGCGCACCTTCCCGAAAAAGATCGACGCGTGCGTAACTTGCGTCCGCCGCACTCGTAAGCCCCCCGTGGGACGTGCCGCCACGCTTGGGGCGTGAGGACGTTTGGCGCGCCCTCCACTCGCGGAGGAAAAATGAATTCACTTATTCGATCAGCATTCGTGCTCATCGTGGCGCCGGGGCTCGCCCTGGGCTGCGGCGACGACAGCACGGTCATGATGGACGCTTCTACCGACTCCTCGGTCATGAGCGACGGCTCGCCCGACGGCTCGCCCGACGGCTCTGTCGATGCGAGCCCCGACGGCTCGACCGACGGCAGCGTCGATGGCGGGGGGGACGCCGGCACCGGCGCCCACTTCCGTTTGCGCATCGAGAACGCGACGGGCGGAGGCTACGTCACACCCCTGAGCCCGGGCGTCTGGGTCCTGCACAGCGATCCCGACCCCCTGTTCATGGAGGGTTCGGCCGACTACGGCGACGGCCTCGAGAACATCGCCGAGGACGCGGACCCGAGCACGCTCGCGGCGGCGCTTCCCTCGGGCGCGAGCGGCGTCTTCAACATGCCCATGGGCGCGACCGACCCCGGACCGATCCTCCCCGGCGACGCGTACGAGATCGACATCACCGCGACCCCGGACATGCCCAACCTCTCCTTCGCCTCCATGGTGGGTCAGTCGAACGACGTCTTCGTGGCGCCGAACGGCGACGGCATCCCCCTCTTCGACTCCATGGGCAACCCCCTCGCCGAGCGCGACGTGACGGACATGATCGCCCTGTGGAACGCGGGCACCGAGATCGACGAGGCGCCTCACCTCGGTCCTGACCAGGCACCACGGCAGTCCATGCCCGGTCAGGGCGCGACCGAAGGCGTCGTCCGCGCGTTCTCCGACAACACCCGCGCCATCCCGCTCCCGGCCGACATCATCGGCATCTCGGTCAGCGAGTCGAGTGGTGACTACACCATCACCATCGACAACGTCTCCGGCGATCGCGGGACGCTCGTCTCCCCGATCTCGCCAGTGTTCTACGCATTGCACGACGACACGGTCGCCGTGTTCGCGGCCGGCACGCCCGACGACGGCATGGGACTGGAAGACCTCGCGGAACAAGGCAACCCATCCACGCTGGTCACTTCCTACACGGGCGCGAGCGGAGTGCTCATGGCGGGAGCGATGGCCATTCCGGTCGGAGACTCCTCCGCCGGCCCCGCCACCCCCGGCAAGAGCTACGCGCTCACCGTCACGCCGGACAGCGACCATCCGCTTCTGACCATCGCGACCATGATCGGTCAGAGCAACGACGCGTTTTTGGGCTTTTCCGGTCTCGCCCTCCTCGACAGTACGGGTGCCCCTCGCCCGGCGGCGGAGGTGGAAGCCGAGATGCGCAAGATGATCGCGGTCTGGGATGCTGGCACCGAGGCCAACGAGGTCCCCGGCGTCGGGCCGAACCAGGCGCCCCGCCAGGCGGCGCCCGGCGACGGTGCGGCGGATCCCGACGACAACGTGCGTCTCTACGACGACAGCACCAACGACCTCGCGGGTGCGATGGCCGGCGGCTTCGTCGACCTCACCATCACCCACACCAGCGGCATGGACTTCCAGGTCCAGGTGACGAACACCAGCGATGGCACGGCCTATCCGGGTGTCCTCGGCCCGATGTTCCACGCCGTGCACGACGACACCGCGAGCCTCTTCACCGAAGGGATGCCGGCGTCGGCGGGCCTGCAGAAGCTCGCCGAGGACGGCAGCCCCGCGGATCTGGTCACCGAGATCGACGGCGCCTCCGGCGTCCTGTCCGCAGGCGCCCAGGCGATGCGCGACGGCGGCGGCAGCGGCCCGATCATGGCGGGTGACGGCTACACCTTCACCGTGACCATGGACGCGACGCACCGTTTTCTGAGCGTGGCCTCGATGATCGTTCCCTCGAACGACACCTTCCTCGCCTTCCCGGAGAGCGGCATCGAGCTCGTCGACAGCACCGGCGCCGTGCGCAGCGATGCGGACATCGCCACCGACGTGGCGGCGATGCTCGGCGCCTGGGACGCCGGCAGCGAGCAGAACCAGGCGAGCGCCCTCGGCGCTGACCAGGCGCCCGCGCAGTCGGCGCCGAACACCGGCGCGGCGGAGGGTGACGGCACGGTCCGCAACGCCGATGGCGCGCCGGTGTGGTCCTATCCGCCGGTGGGAGACGTCGTCCGCGTCACCATCACGCCGCTCGACTGACGTATGGCCCGCGGCGGCTACGCGACCTGTCGTCGCCGCCGCGTGGCCACCAACAGCAGCAACACGGCCCACGGCAGCGCGTCTCCCGCACCCGGCGAAGCGCGACAGCCACAACCTCCCGCGGTGTCATCGCTCGGAGACACCGTGGCGTCGCCACCCCCGGCGTCCTCACCGGCGTCGGGGGTTGGCGGCGAACTTGCGTCCAGCATGCCCGCGTCCGGCAGGGTGCCCGCGTCTTCGGCTCCGGGCGCCGGCGGCGGCACGCAGGCGGGGGGCGCGGCCGGCATCCCGGTGCAGGCGCCGGCGATCTGGAACAGCGAGAGCGCCGCGTCCTGTGTTCCGCCGCGGGTGCTCGGCGTCGCCAGCACCGCGACCCGGTCCCCGGCGATGGCGACCGCGGTGCCGAAACGCGGAGGCGTGGTCTCGCTTGGCGTGATCCGCCCGAGCCGGCCCCATCCACCGGGCCTGCGGTAGAAGACGTACACCGCGCCCGCGCGCTGCGTGTCTCCCGGGGCGCCCGCGACGATGTAATCGCCGTCCACCGCCACGCTGCGACCGAGCTCGGCCCCATGACTCGGACCGCTCTCGGGCAGGAGCTTCAGCGGCGGCGCGCCGAGGTCGCGGGTATCGAAGACGTAGAGCGCGCCGGCGTCGCCGTTCACCGTGTCGTCCCCCGGCGCGCCGGCGACGAGCGTGTCCCCGTCCCAATCGAGGCTCGCGCCCAGCTCGTCGAAGGGCTGGGGATCGTCGGCGACGAGGGTCGCGGTCTCGCTGAACGCGCCGCCCATCCACTCATAGAGATGGACCTGGCCTTGCGCTTCTTCGTCGTCGCTCGCCCACCGCTCCCCGACCGCGAAGGCGGTGCCGCTCACCGCGAGCGCCGAGGCGAAGCTGGGCGACACGCTGGTGGCGACAGGCTCGCCGGTCGCGACAGCGACGTCCGCCGACACGTACGCGCTCCCCGCCCGGTCGTCGCCCTCGTCCGAATAGAAGCCCTCGAAGCCCGCGACGAGCGTGTCCCCGCCGAGCGCCAGCGCCGTCATGGGCGCCCCAGCGCTCCCCAGAACGACCGAGCCGAGGGAGGCGTGTGCCCCGCTCGCGTCGAAGAGCGCCACCGCGTCGCCTTCGCCGAGCGCGAGGAGGGTATCGGTGGCGGCGAGCGCGGGGACGCCGGACACGCCGCTCGCGGCGATGTCGACGGTGGTCGGCGCTCCTGCGCCCGGCACGAAGATGCGCGCGCCGCCCGGCACGGGCACCACGACGTCGCCGGCCAAGAAGGCGACCTCGTCCGTGTCGACGCCCGTGGTCACGACCTCCTCGAAGAGCGGGGTCACCTCGAGGGGCTCGCATCCGCCGCCGGGATCGATCTGCGCGCAGCCGGGCACGCGCGCGAGCGCGCGCCGGATGAGCCCCCGGTTCGCGTAGGGGCTGGCGTGATAGTTGACGCTCCCCGGCGCACAGCGGACGTAGGTGCTCATCACGCCCACCACCTCGTCGGACGCGTCGAGCACCGGGCCGCCGCTGTCCCCCGGACAGCCGGTCACTTCTCCTTCGTCGGTCGAGAGGAAGCCGAAGTAGCGCGCCGCCGGATCCAGGCTGACCGGGGCGACGAGGTCGACCACCGTGGTTCCTTCCCAGCGCTCGCCCGCACCGGTGACGCCGCCGCGCGTGCCGTAGCCGACGAGGGTCACCGGGGCATCGGGCGAGACCAGGTCGGGCGCGACGACCGTCTGCAGGTCACCCAGATGCTCCTCGGCGATGATCACCGCGAGGTCCTTGCCCTCCCATTGATAGCTGCGCCGTTCGCCGCCCGCGGTGACGACCTCTGCGACCCGAAGCTCACGCGTCGGTCGGTCGGCGTGGCCTCCGAAGCGGATGGTGAGGGTGTCGACCGGCAGGGGGACGTCGTAGCGCGCACCACCCCCCATCACGCAGTGACGCGCCGTGAGGATCGCGTAGTCGCCGATGATCGTCCCCGAGCAGCTGAAGGTCAGCCCGTCTCGCACGCCCTCGATGTAGACCACGTAATCGCGCTCGGAGCGCGTCCCGCCGACGATGGCGGCCTCCGCACCGTCGACCGCGTCGACGCCACATGCAGCGAGCACGAGCGCGACCGTCGGGGCTATCCATCGAAGCATCGGCGGCGGGTACATGAATGCCCCCCGCCCCGAAGTCCACTTAACTCGCTCTGCGGAGCACCTTCGTGGCCTTTGCGAGCCGCAGAAGCGCTGGCAGGACCAGCAGAACCAGAGGCATTTGCGCGACGAGCCCAAAGACCACGGCGATGGCGAGGGGCTGCTCCATGGACGCCCCCTCGCCGATCGCGAGCGCGAGGGGCATGAGCGCGAGGATCGCGGCGAGGGTCGTCATGGCGATGGGGCGGAACCGCTCGAGGGCCGCAAGCCGAAGAGCCTCTTGTTCGTGGGCGTGGTTGGCCACCGACGACACGTAGAACACCGAGACCTCGGTGACGATACCGACGACCATGGTCATGCCCATCATCGAGGAGATGTCGAGCGCGGTCCCCGTCGAGACGAGTCCGGCGAGCACCGCGCAGAAGGACAAGAGCGTGGTGACCATCATGCTGGCCGCGACGCGAAAGCTCTCGTAGGTGAAGAGAAGAACGAAGAACACCAGCGCCACGGCTGCGGCGAAGACGGCGATGAGCCCGACGAAGGCGTTCTGCTGCTCCGCATAGAGGCCGCCCAGGCGATGGCTCATCCCCGAGGGGATCACCCCGTCCGCCGCGATCACCTCCTGGACGTCGGCGACCACCGAGCCCATGTCGCGCCCGGAGATGCGCGCGGTCACCGCGACCATGCGGCGCAGGTCGTCGCGAGAGATCTGCGGCTCGCCTGACACCCGGCGAATCTCGGCGACCCGCCCCACCGGGAACACGTGGCCATCGGGCGCGCGGATCCTGAGAGAGGCGACGCTGCGGGTGGTCTCGCGCAGCCGTTCGGGGACCCAGACCCGGATCCCGATCATCTTGGGGTCGTGTTGGACGTTCGAGGCGATGGTCCCTTCGATCTGATCGCGCACGGCCGCAGCGATGCTCGCCGGATCCATGCCCTGCAGGGCTGCGCGGACCGGATCGACGTCCACGTGAAGGGCGTCCCCCGCGAGAACGACGCCGGGGTTGATGTCGACCACCCCCGGCACGGACGCGATCTTCTCCGCGATTGTGTTCGCCGTCGCCGAGAGCGCCTCGGGGTCGTCCGCGAAGATCTCGATCTCGATGGGCTGCGGCACTGCGGTGAGGTCGCCGATCAGATCCTCCATCAACTGGGCCAGCTCGATCTCGAGCCCGGGGAGCTCTCTTTCCACGTGCCCGCGCACGTCGTCCATCACCGCCTCGACGCCGCGCGAGCGCTCGTTCTTCAGACGAACGAAGAAGTCTCCCTCGTTGGCTTCCGTCAACCCACCACCGAGCTGAACGCCGGTCCGTCGGGAGTAGCTATCGACCTCCGGGATCTCCGCGAGGATGCCTTCGAGGCGGCGACAGAGCGCGTCCGTGTCGGTCAGCGAGGTCCCGGGAGCCGCGCGATAATCGATGATGAAGCCGCCTTCGTCCATCGACGGCATGAAGCCCGAACCGAGGTTGCGATAGCTCAACCAGCCGGCGCCGAGGAGCGGCACCAGCGCGACAATGACCACCCACGGGCGACGGAGCACAGCGGACAGAAGCCGGTCGTATGTGCGCATCACCAAGCCCGGGCTCGCATCCTCCCCGCGGTGCTCCCCGGTGAACGCCAGGCGTTCGGTCACGATGGGCACGAAGAGCCATGCGACGAAGAAGGAGATGATGAGGCTCGAGGCCATGGTCAGTGAGAGCGCTTTGAAGAACGCACCCGTGATCCCGCTGAGGAACGCGAGGGGGGCGAAGACGACCACCGTGACCGTGGAGGACACGACCAGGGGACGGGTGAGCTCCTCACCCGCCGCGAGCGCCCCGGAGGCGGCGGCATGGCGCACCTGGATGTGCTCGATCATCACGATCGCGTCGTCGATGATCAGCCCCACCGCCGCCGCCATTCCGCCGAGGGTCATGATGTTGAAGCTCATGCCCAGGACCTCGAGCAGGAGCGCGGCGACGGCCAGGACACCGGGGACGACGATCAGCGCGACCAGCGCGACTCTGAAGCTGCGGAGAAAGACCAGCAGCACCAGGCACGCGAGCGCCACTCCCACGATGACCGCGTCGCGAACCGAAGCCGCCGACGCCTGGATCAGCTCACTCTGGTCGTACCAAGCGTGTATCTCGAGCGACGGCGGGAGGTTCGGGCGCTCGGTGCGAATCAGCGAGCGAACGGCCTGGGCGACGGCCACGGTGTTGCCAGTGGGCTGTTGATAGATCTGCAGCAGCACCGCGTCTCGTCCGTCGGCCGCCACCCGGGTCCAACTCGGCGCCGCAACGTCGCTCAGGGTGGCGACGTCCTCCACCAGCACCGCCCCATCCTCCCCACTCTTGAGAACGATGGTCCCCAACTTCTCCAGCTCCACGGCGTTCGACTCGGCGATCACCAGGTAGAGCTTGTGCAGGTCCTCGATCCGCCCCACCGCCGTGATCACGTTGCTCGCACCCACCACGTTCACGACGTCCTGCAGCGTGAGGCCGTAGGTCGCGAGCCTCTCGGGATCGACCGTGATGCGATACTCCTCCTGCCGCCCGCCGAGCACCGTCGTATGCCCTACCCCTTCGATGGTCGCGATCGCCGGGGCGAGCCGGTACTTGGCGATGTCGTACAGCTCGGTCGGAGAGAGCCTGGCCGACGTGAGGCTGTAGGCGATGACCGGAAAGACGGTGGGATCCATCCGGCGAACGTCGAAGCTGGTTCCGCTCGGCAGCGTCGGCGCGATCCGCGTGATCGCGGACTCGGTGAGGAGGAGCGACGACACCATGTCGCGCCCCCAGTCGAAAGACAGGGAGATCTCGGCGCTCCCGCGCGAGGTCTGTGACCGCACCCGACGCACACCGGGCACGCTGCGCAGCGCCTCTTCCACTGGCCGCGTCACCTCGATGGCCATCCGGTCGGCAGGTCGGTCACCTGCGTCGACGGAGACGACGATGCGGGGAAAGTCGACGTGGGGAAAGAGCGCGACTGGCAGCGAGAAGGTGCTGGCGGCGCCGGCCGCCACCAGCAACACGAAGACGAAGGCTACGGACCGTCGGTGGCGTCCGAGCCAGCGCGCGATCACGAGCTCTGCTCCACCCGCACCGCCATGCCGTCCTCGAGCACCGAGACCCCAGAGATGACGACATCGTCTCCCTCGTTCAGGTCACTCGAGACGAGCTCGACCTCCGCGTCCGTCTCGACACCCGTCTGCACCGTGTGCGCGACCGCGTGATTGTCCACGACGGTGAAGACGACGAGGTGATCCTCGACGGGAAGGAGCGCGGACCGGGGGACGATGAGCGCGGGGGCGCTGGTGATCTCGAGGGTGCCGGTGACCGGCTGACCCAGGATCAGCGGCACCGCGGCCGGCAGGGTCGCGAAGAGGTCGACCAGGTGCGTCTCCGGATTGACCACGTCCGCGGTGGCACGGACCTCGCCCTCGGTCGTGACCAGCGGCGGCAGCGCGAGGTCCGCGACGGTGACCTCGATGCCGGGCGATACGCGATGGACGTCCTCCACCTCCATCCCGAACACCGCCTCGCGATGTTGGCGCAGGTCGAGCTCGATGAGCGGCGAGCCCGGAGCGGCGATCGACCCCTCGCTCACCCGGACGCTGGCCACCACCGCCGGCCCAGACGCGACGAGCTGCCGCGTTCGCGTCGACCCGCGGCGCGACAAGCTCGCGAGCTGCAGCTCGGCGGTGCGCGCCGCTTGCTCGGCCGCCTCGAACTGCTGATTGGTGGCGAGTTGAAGGTGGAACTGCTGGCGGACCGCATCGAGTGTCTCGTGCGTCGACTCCACGGTCGCCCTCGCCTGCTGCACCGTCAGCTGGGTGTCTGGGCTCGGATCCACCTCCATCACCGGGGTACCCGCGGCGATCTCCTGCCCGGGCCTGACCAGGATCTGCGCGACGCGGGACTCGTACGGCACCGAGAGCGTCTGGCGGCCCGCGGGCCCCGAGGTGATCCGGCCGTAGACGGTGATCTCTTCAGTGAGCGTATCGAGGGCCAGCGTCATGACCTGCACCGTCGCGGTCGGCGTACCGCCGCCGGCGCTCTGATCGGGAGGGGACGAGGAGCACGCGCAGAGGAGGACGACGCCAAACGCCAGAGTCACGATCTCGGTCTTCATCCGCTCCCCCTCTGGGTGTCGGCGAGGATTCGCCCGGCCGCGACATCGAGGGCGACTCCGAGCTCGAACTGGGATTGAAGCAGCACCTGCAAGGTGAGCTGCGTGGTGAGGTAGCGGACCCGCAGGTCGTAGAGGTCGATCAGGCTGACGTTGCCCTGCCCTGCTTGTTGCTCGGCCAGCGGAACCAGATTCCCGAGGATCCTCACCGCTTCCTGAGCCACCGCGATCTGCTCGCGGACCGAGCGCATGTTGGCGAGCGCCTGGGCGACCGCGTTGCGCGCGCTCTGCACGCGAGAGAGATACTGATCGTAGAGCTGCGCCTGCGTCGCCTCGGCGGTCTGAACCGCGCCCTGATTCCGGTTGAAGAAGGGAAGCCCGAGGCTGACGGACACCCCCACCGTGCCCAGGGCGGAGGTATCCGACGCACGACCGACCTGCACCACCAACTGCGGGAATGCGCGCAGCACCTGCGTTCGGATCTGCACGCTCTGGCTCTCGTACCCGCGGCGTAGCGCACGGAGGTCGAGTCGCTGATCGGGGAGCGACTCCATGATGGACTCGAGCGAATCCACGTGCTCCCAGCTCGGCAAGGTCGCGTTCGAGTCCACATCGAGCTCTGTCGTGGGTGGAACGCCGAGCGCGTTCAGGAGGTCGAGCCGCGCGATGCGTCGCGCCTGAACGATGCGCAGGTGGCTCAGGGTGGCCGATTGCAAAGCCGATTGCGCCGCGGAGACGGTGAGGATCGTGGCGTTGCCTTCATCGAGGGCCTGCTGGACCGTAGCCACGCGCGCCTGAAACGCCGTGACGCTCCGCTCGGCGATCGCCGCGCGCCGGTCGAGGAAGACGAGGCGACCCGCCGCGAGTCGAGCCGACTGGGCGACCTGCCACTCCTGCCAGGCGATGTTCAGATCGATCGATTCGAGCCCGAGCTGTGCCGCCTCGACCGCGGCTCCTCGCGAGAGGATTGGCGTGAGATTCCAGCTCAGGTTGACGCCGTATCCGACGACCGTGTTCGCCGTCGGGCCGTCGGTCGGGACGGAGACGCTCCCGACGACCTGGGGATTCGGCAGGATGCCGGCGGTGACGACCGTCGCCCGGCCGATGGCGTGCTGATCCCGGATGGCGGCGAGGGCGGGGTTCACCGCGACGGCGATCAGCGCCGCTTCGTCCGGCGCGAGCCCATCGCGTGGGTCGATCACCACCGAGGGCAGGCGAGCGGCGGCGGGCGCGGTGGCCGCCTCGACATGGGAGTGGGTGGGGGCCCGCCTCAGCTCGCGGGTCAGGGCGCCGCCGGTGGGAAGCGGACCTCTCCCCGACACGCACGCCAGTAGCTGAGTCGCCATCAAGATGGCTCCCATCGATTTCGAGCGGCTGGGCCCACAGCACCAGCCCGCGTGTCCGGCGCTCCGCATGCGAGACAGACCATGCCACCGCCGGCCTAACGGGAGATTAACGAGCCCGCGCGCCCTCGCCGAGCCTGGGGAGCGACGTGGCTCCCAACGCGATCACGCCTCTCGTACCGCAGCGAGGAGGCGCTGCGCCGCGGACCGGACCTCGAGATCCGGGTCGGCGAGACGGCCGCGGGCGACCGTGGCGTAGAGGGCGGGGTTGTCCCGAAAATGGCGGGTGGCGGCGAGCATCGCCCAGCGGCGCACGGTGGGCTCGCTGTCTCGCGCGAGCTGATCGATCGCGAGATCGCCGATGAGCACGGGGGTGGGCGCGCAGAGGGCGCGCGCCAGGGTGCGCCGCTCGGTCGCCTCTTCCGAGATCGTCCACTCGGCGACGAGCGCCACACGATCGAGCAGCGATGCCCGGGCCAGGATGTCGGCGAGGGTGGCGGCGGCCGCCGCGCGCACCAGGCCCGACTCGTCGTTGGCGAGGTTGCGCAGCATCTCGGAGGCGTCGTTGGGCGCTTCCGTCCAGATCGCAGAAACCGCTTCACTCACCCGAACGCGCACCATCGGTCGCGGATCGTGGGTGAGCAACTGCAGCATCCGCTGGCGTGCCTCTGGCTGCCAGTCGGCCTCCTCGACTTCCTCGACGATGTCGCCCACCAGCGACGCCGGCACTCTCAGCAGCTCTGGCGCGGGATCGACACTGCCTGCTGTGAACGCCAGCGCAACGCCCGCGAGGTACTTGAGGATGCCCTGTTCGAGCGGCTTCTTCATGCCAAGACCTCCCGCTTCACCAACCCCCAACCTCCCAACCAGGGACACTATTCCTGAAGGGAGACCAGGTGCTCCGTACCCTCTAGGCGCGCTCGGTAGGTGCGCCAGTGGTCTACAGCTCGATGGCTTCGATCCGTCGATTTTGCGCGCGGCCTTCTTCCGTATCGTTCGACGCGACGGGTTGTTGGTCGCCGAAACCGACCGCTTCGATGCGGCTCTCGTCGATCCCATGTGCGACGAGGTAGGCGCGCACGGCCTCGGCGCGCTGCTCGGAGAGGCGCTGGTTGCGGCGCGCGTTGCCGACGTTGTCGGTATGACCCGCGATACGAATCCGGCTGGCCGGCCGGTGTGTCATGTACTCGACGACTCGGTCGAGACGGGGAAAGGACTCCTCCTGCAGGGTCGCCCGATTGCTGTCGAAGAGCACACCGTCGAGGACGAAGTGCTCCTCTGCCTCGGGCTGCTGCGGCTGCGGCCGCTCCGGGCGGATGCGGCGGTAGCGCATCGTCAGACGGATGTCCTGGCGCGGCCCCTCGGGCACGTCGACGCTCGCGGTGGTGTTGCGCCGCCCGAGGCTCAGGTACTCGATGTCGTAGCGTTGCCCCGCGGGCACGAGCACCTCTGCGTAGCCCACGGAATCGGTCTCCCCGGTGAAGTAGGCCGTGCCGTCGGGTGCGGTCATCTTGATCACGATGCCCTCGATGGGCCCCGTGTCCGGGTTGACGACGAAGAGCCGCATCGCGGCTTCGGTCTCGGTGGCCTCGATCTCCGAGGGATGATCGCCGTGCGCCTGCCCAGCGGTATCCGAGTCGCTGATCTGGAACTCGTTTTCGTCCCCCGTGTCGCCCCCGCCCTCCGACCCGGAGGTAGCGCCCGCGGTCGAGGATCCCTCGCTCTGGGAGCCCGCCGACTGGCTGCCTCCACATGCGACCGTGAACAACGACGTGATGATGACGATGAGCGGCAGACGCATGGTTTCTCCTCGGTGACCGCGGGAGGCTACCACGCGCCTTCCACACATCGTTGCGCGCAAGAGCTGCTCATCTGTCGAAAGCGCGCCTTTGCGGCCGATGAAATCACGAGTGAAACAGGTGGAACGAGCCTTGCGCTGATGTGCGGCAATGGCGGTTTTTCGAGCACCCCTCCTCTCTCTGCTCCTCCTCTCTTTCCTCGTCCCCACCGGCTGCGTTCCGGACGGCGAAGACCTGACGGCGCCCGACGGCGCCACGGCCTCTGCGAGCGCTCACCGAGTCAACCCCGGCGATCAGCGCCTGCCCCCCGACCTCGTGGTCGCGCCCGGCTCGGAGCTCGAGCACCGGATCGAAGGCGAGTGCATCCCCTTCTTCCCCTGGGGAGACGACCGGCAGGTCTGCGTGATGTCGACGCCGCAGAACGGGACGCTGGGCCGCCTCGGACCGGAAGACGAGCTCGTGGGCGGCGGCGACGACGTGGGCGGATCGAGCGCAGCGCTTCGTGACGTCCCCGAGGACCTGCCGGCGCGCGTGGACCATCGCGCGGAGTATCTCGATGGTTGCGTCACCGTCAGCAGCCAGCGGGCGTGCGCGTGGTGCGTCGTGCACGCGTCGACCGCGATGCTCGAAGGGCTCATCTGCAGCAAGGGCTGCGACGGCGTCGAGCTCTCGGAGCCGCATTTGCGCTCGAACTCCCGTGGCGGCGATGCCTTCGGAAGCTGCGCCTATGGTTGGAACACGATGACCGCGCTTCAGACGCTGGTGAGCGCTCCGATCGTCGACAACGCCACCTGGCCCTACGTCCCCAACGGACGCGGGATGAACAACGACCGCCCCTCCGATGACGTGTTGGCCATGGCCGCCTATCGCCCGACCGGCTACCACACCGTCGACCTCCACGATCTGGATGCGGTGAAGGGCGAGTTGGCTTCCGGACGCGAAATCTTGATCTCGGTGCCTGTCTTCATCGCGAACTACGACGCCGGGAGCACGCGACAGGACTGGGAATACGATCACCCGAACGTAGGCGCTCCCCCCACGGAGGAGCCCTGCAGCTGCCACGAAACGAGCTGCATGGATGGGATGTGCCTGGATGGTTACCACTCCGTCCTCCTCACCGGCTACGACGACGCCACGCAGCGCTTTCAGTTCCTCAACTCGTGGGGCAAGACCTGGGGGGACGGCGGCTACGGCACGATGGAGTACGCGTTCCTCACTCGCTACGCGTACGACGGCGGCGCCCTCGACGACCTCGACACCACCCTACCCGGCAACGCGTGCGAGGGTATGGACGCGACGAGTGACGCGGACGCCGACGCGGGGACCGGCGACATGGGCAGTGATGGCACGAGCGGCACCCTCAGCGCCGCGGAGCGCTGTGATGCCGTGAGCGACTGTGCGACTTGCGCGGCGCTGTCGGGCTGCGGCTGGTGCGAAGGAACGGGATGCCAGGCGGCGTCGAGCGCGTGCGCCACCACCATGGACGCCGACACCTGCCCCACGACCGAGGACCCCTGCGCGGTCCACACCGAGTGCGGCGATTGTGTCGCGGCGGAGGGCTGCGACTGGTGTGGAGGTTACGCGAGCGCGTGCTTCTCGCCGGCGCTCCGAACGCGGTCCTGCGGTGACGTCCGCAACGCACCGAATCAATGCAGCGACTGCCGGATGGGCACCGACTGCGGGAGCTGCGCGGCGCTCGAGGGATGCGGATGGTGTCCCAGCCCCTCGGGGGGCACGGTCGAGCCCGCTTCGACCGCCGGGAGCTGTGTGCTCGGCGGCGAAGAAGACGCAGACAACGTCAGCTGCGGCTCGTATCGTGGGACCGAGCTCTCCTGCCGGCCGGACGAGTGCTCGCGCATCACCAACTGCGGCGAGTGCCTGGACCACGAGGGCTGCGGGTGGTGCGACGGTTCGGATCAGTGCATGCCCGGCGGCTTCTGGGGGCCCACCGACGCGGACGGCCTCGGCAGCACCTGCGGCGAGGACTGGGACTGGTTCGGCATCGCCTGCGACAACACGGAGGCGGGCTGCGGCGAGGCCGTGAGCTGCCGCGAGTGCACGCGCAACGGCTCCGAGATGTGCGAGTGGAACACGGACACCGGGACCTGCGGCGACGCGATGATGTCGACCGATCCCGCGATCGCCCACGCCGAGTCCGAGTGCCCCGGCGCCTGCGGCGAAGCCTACGCGATGTGCGAGAGCGAAGCCGACTGCTGCGACGGCCTGAGCTGCGTCAACAACGACTGCGTCGATTGCGGCGGCGCCGCCACGGTGGGCATCGGCTGCGACCCCACGGTGGCTGGCGCGTGCTGCGGCACGCTCGTCTGCAGCCTGGCCGCAGGCGGCGGCGAGAACACGTGCTGCAAGAGCGACACCGACAACTGCGCGGACGACAGCGAGTGTTGCGGCGAGATGCTCTGCCTGGGCGGACAGTGCCTCTGCCGCGCGCGGGGCGAATCCTGTCAATCCGGACGCGAGTGCTGCGGCGGCAGCTTCTGCGACGGAGGGGTCTGCACTTGAGGCGCCGCTTCGCGTAGACTTTTCGGCGTTTCCGCACGTCGAAGATCCACATGTCGAATACGCACTTGATGCCCTGCGCACGATGCGCGCGACACATTCGCGCCACCGAGCGGGCGTGTCCTTTCTGCGGAGCGCAGACCACCGAGTCGTTCCGCGCAGCGCCCGCCCCGCGCCTTCCGCAGAGGCGGATGGGACGCGCTGCGATGCTCGCGTGGGGAGCGGCGGTGGCCGCTGCGGCGTGTGGGAGTGAAGACGCCACCCCGGCCCCCGCGCCCGCGCCGTCCCCCGATGGTGTCCCGCCCGCGGTGCTCAGCCCGATCGCGGAAGCGCCACAGCCCGCGCCCCCTCCCTCACCGCCGCCCGCGGTCGATCCGCCACGCGAGGTCGTCGTCGATCCGGCGCCCGAAGTGGAGGACCCGCCGCCGGCCACCATGCGCCGGAGACGGCGCCGACGGCCGTTGCCGCCGCCCGATACGGTGGCGCCTCTCTACGGCGCCCCCGCGGCTGCCTACGGCGCGCCGCCCTCCGGATTTTGAACAGCGCTCGGCACGCCGTCGAGAGCGTCAGGGCGCCCCGCCCATCAGACTGATGCGGTAGCACGTGTCGACGTAGGCCTCGCTCTCGAAGGCACCCATGGCGCCGCTGCCGGTGAGCGCCACGCGTAGCACGGGCGGAAACTCGGTGGACGGATCTCCGCTCGTGTCTGGCGTCGGGCAGAGATCGGTGCCGAAAGGATCTTCGAGGAGGCTCATCTGCACGCTGATGAAGCGGTGCTCGCTGGTTTCGAAGCTGACGGATGTGTCCCAGCCGGTGGAGGCGATGGGGTCGGCGAAGCCGCCCCCGAAGGGGTCCGCGGTGGGCACCACCCGAAGATCCGAGGCGACCGAATCGATGGCGATGCCACCCACGTTCGGATAGCTGAACCACAGCTGCGTCGCAGTAAACGCGGAATTGACCTGCACCTCGGCGCCGCCCATGAACGTCGGCCCGGTCGGAAGATTGCGGTGACAGGTGACGACCGAATCCGGCGGCCACCCAAACCCACCGTCGAGCTCGGCGCCGCAGCGCGCGACGAAGCTCCCGCCGTCCATGTGTCCGTGAACGACGACCTCGTACGGGTCGTAGCGGCCTTCGTCCCCATCGCAGAGCGCTTCGAGCGCGGGCGCGGTCTCGTCGGCGCGCGCGACGAAGGTCTCCATGCCCGGACGCGCTTCGGGGGTGACGCCGGCGAGCACCTGCACCGTTCCGTCAGCGTCGAGCAGCTCCACGCTGTCCACCACGCGGCATCCGTCTCCGACGCTGGTGGTGATGCCGCGCGCTTCGAGCGCGGTGGGCAGACCGTCGCGCCGGAGCACCGAGATCATCACCTGCTGGCAGTATCCGGAGATTGTCTCGCTGCCCGGCGTGGGCTCACACGCCTCGGTCACTGGCACGGAGCCGTCCGCCATCGGCAGGCTCCCGTCGACCGGCGCCGACGTGTCCGGACGCTCCGTCCCGCCGTCCGATCCCGGCGGCGTGGTCGCCCCGTCGACGGATCCCCGCTCCCGCCCGCCCCCACAACCCACGAAGAGGACGAGCACCCATGCACCCCATGAACGCATGCCCGGCTCCGTTGCAGGGGCCCGGCAGCGCATTCACGGAGGTGTGGTCGATTCGTCGATCGTGATCGGCCGCTCAGGCGACGGACGCCCAGAGACGTCGCGCGTCCCCTTGCGCCGGGTAGCCGAGCAGCGCTTCGGCGGCCGTCGGATGCGTGAAGCTTCGCGCGAGCTCCTCACGGGCGCGCGCGGCCGCCGCGCGCATACGACGCCGCGCCGGCGCGTCGAGGCGCGCCTCGAAGAAATCAGCACAGGCGCGGGAGAGCGCGGCGTGATCGAGCTCGTCCGAGGCGATGGAGGCGAAGTGGGCGCGAAGCGCTGGGGTCTGAGCGTGCCGGGCCTGGTAGAGCGCGAGCGCCGCACCGAAGGTCTCGTAGACGCAGCCCTCGACGGCGTTGTCGCGTGCGACCTCTTCGAGCGAGCGCACCGCGAGATGGTCCTGGGCGATGCGCGCGTCGATCTCGAAACCCATGCGGCGCCCCAGCGCGCCCCACATCCGCGCGTGGCGCACCTCGTCCGTCGCGGCGGTGCGCGCGGCCTTCACCAGCGCGGCCGGCGCACCGAAGGCTTCGAGCTCGCGGGCGAAGCGCGCGAAGGCGCGAACCGACTCGGCTTCGTGATGGGCGGCGCGCGCGACCAGGCTCTCGAGGGAGCGCGCGCCATCGCGATCGACGAAGTGTTCGGGGCGCCTGCCGAGCGGCATGCAGGCGTTGCCGTCCACGTACTCATCCGTCTCGACGCGTCCTCGCTCCTCGATGCTCCCATCGCGGCCGACGACGAGCGTCACGCGATACTGGTGCACGCGGGTTTCTTGGCAGTCGCCTTCACTCTGCTCCGCGCCGACGGTGACCTCGAAGCCGCCGTCCACCGCCCGCACCTGCCCCTCGCTGAGCGAGCCGAGGTACTGCTGCCCGTTTTCGAAGCTGAGCGCGTAGCCCCCGTGGAGCCAGGCCGCCGCGAGAGCGGCCGCCGGCGTGTCGATGGGCGCGAGGTCCGCGGGCGAGCGGTAGTCCCTCTCCTGCCCTTCCCCGTCGACGACCAAGACCATCCGTCCGTCGCGCTCGTGCGCGCGAAGCAGCCTCGCGAGATCGGCGGGACAGTCCTCGTCGCCGGCAAGCGCTTCGATGGGCTCGCTCGCTTGCGAGAGATAGTGCGCGCAACGGCGACCCTCGGTCTCCAAAGAGATCGCTGGTCCTCGCATGCCGCCGAAGGACGCCGAGGCGTCCAATGGCTCGACGAACGCGTAGTACGCGGCCGACTGGACCTGCGGCGCCTCTGCCGCGTTGGTTGTCGCGATGACGGGTGAATAGCCGGCGCCGCCGCAGGCGCTCAGCGCCCCGACCGCGGAGAGCAGCAGGCGCCGCCGCCAGCCTCGGATGAGCTCGGCCGCCGTTGGCGTCTCGCCAGACCGGAGGATCGAACGTCCGCTCGAATGCGTCATGGCGCCCTCAGACGGGGAGCTTCGCACCGTATTCGCGTCTGGCGCGTCGATTTCGGTGCTCGATGCAGTTCTCGTGCGGTCGGAATCGAACACCGGGTTTGACGCATCGACCCGGAGTCGCGACCATCACGCCTTCGGTCACGAAGATTCGGGGGAAACATGCGCAGAGCTCTCATCATCACCGGTGTGGCTGCGGCGCTGACGGCGGGCGGCTGTAGCTCGACGACGGCGGTGCTCCACGAAAGCACGCCCGTCCGGGTCGCGGCCATGCGGCCGCCCGCGCCCGAGCCGCCGCCAGAGCCCGAGCCGCCGCCGCGCGTCGAGGTGGAAGCCGAACGCATTCGCGTCGACGAGAAGATCCATTTCGAGATCGACAGCGCCGAGATCAGCTCGGACTCGGACGACCTCATCCAGGAGATCGCCCAGGTCATGAACGACAACCCGCACGTGCGGAAGGTCCGCATCGAGGGTCACACCGACAATCAGGGCGCGGCGCCCTACAACCTGGACCTGTCGCGACGGCGCGCAAACGCCGTCATGCAGGCGCTGGTGGACAACGGCGTGGACCAGGGCCGCCTCGAAGCCGAAGGGTACGGCCTGACCCGCCCCATCGACACCAACGACACGGCCGCTGGCCGCGCCGCGAACCGTCGCGTCGAGTTCAACATCATCGAGCAGGACACGACGGCCGCCCCCGCGCAGAACGCGGCGGAGGCGAACGAGTCGGAACCGGGTGAAACCACCGAAGACGCAACCAGCGAGCAAGAAACGCCGGCAGCGGCACAGGGAGGCGCGTGATGCAGCGATTCATCCTCGGGGTGGTTTTCTTCTCGGCCTTCGCCGCGCTCTCGGGCTGCGGCATCGGCGATGCGCAGCGGCACCTCAGGAGCGCGGTCGACGCCAAGAGCCAGGAGCTCGACCAGTGCTACGCCCAGGCCCTCACGCGCAACCGCGACGCGGCCGGAACCCTCAACGCCAATCTCCACGTCGGCGCGAGCGACGGCCGCGTCGACCAGGTCGAGTTCGTCGGCGGCGACGTGCGGGACCCGGAGCTGCAGTCCTGCATGACCGCCACCTTGACCCAGGTTCAGCTGCCGGAGCCGCCAGCCGCGAACCTGAAGGTCGAGTACACCTTTCAGCTCGCACCCGAGGGCTGAGGAGGCGCGAGCGAGATCTGAGAACCCAACCTCTTACGCCTATCCTCCCCAAGAGCGCGCAACACGCTCAGACTGGATCGATGAATCGTCGATAGCGTTCGCGGAGCGCGTCGAGATCGAGGCCGGGGTGAACCGCCAGGGCGCGCGCCAGGGCCGTGCCAGCGTGATCCGAGCCCGCGCGCTCGAGGATGATCGCGTGCAACGCCAACAACTCGGCGCGACGTGGCGTCTCCGGCAGCCGATCCGCGACCGCCTCGAGGTCGATGCCCCGATGCAGATACGGGTCTTGGCTGTCCGCCATGAAGGTGGCATCGAGGAACGCCCCCAACGCGTCGTCGGACGCGGGATCCGCCAACAGCCACGCGCCCGCGAAATCGCACAGGTACTGCGCCTTGAAGTCGCTGGTCCGTCGCCACACGTCGAGCGCGAGCGAAAAGAGCTCCGCGCTCCCGAAGCGCTCCCGCCCGACGTACGCCGAGAGCCATCGCCGAAGCGCGCGCCCGATCTGTAAGTCGACGCGCCGAAAACGTTCTGCTCCGACGCATTGGTCGACACACGCGATGACCTCGAGCCACGCGTCGTCTTCGAGCGGCCCGCCGTCGACGAGCGCGTCGAGCGTTCGAGCCACGGCCGGTGCGTCACCATCCTCCACGAATGCGCCGAGCGCGGTCTGCACCTCGCCATCATGCCACGCCGCCGCGCGAGGGACGCCGCTCGGATCGGGAGGGGCTACGCGCAGCGCAGGACACCTTCGAGCGTCCGATCTCGCGCCTCGAGTAGGCTCAGCGGCGCTCCGCTCCTCGTCGTCCGAGGGGGCCTGAGCCCCTTCCGAAGGCCGCGGGGGCCACCATCGGCATCGGGCGTGGTGGAGAAGGACGCCGCGACGAAAACCTGCGCGCGTGAGGCAGCACCTTCGGCGCGCTCGAAGAGCCAGGGGTATCCAGTCCTCACGCCGTGGGCTCCGAGGTAGCGCGTCCCGGAGTGGTTGAGGAGGTTCAGGTCATAGGGGCCGGCCCATCACCACTGCAGCCGACGCATCTGCGTCCGGTGTCGGGCGCGCCCTCTGGCGTGCGACTCGGCCTCCGCCAGATCCTTCGACGCTTCGTGGCGCACTCGAGACGCTGCAGGCCCATCCCGTCGCCGTGACCCACGGTGCCCATCGCGAAGCGCCCGTCGAAGGCCCCGAGCCCCGCGGCGCCGTCTCTAGAATACTTCCTCGCCCACCAGCGCCGCGGGAGCGTCGGGCGGCTGGCGCGGCTCGTGGTGCAGAGCACCATCGCGCACCTCGCAAGCGGGCGTCCAGCTGAAGGGCCCCTCGACCAGGGGCCGGCCCCGGCCATGGGCGACTGTGCGAAAGTCGCCTACGTCGATCGCGGCTGGCGGCCCGTGCGCGGTCGACAGTCGAAGGCGCACGCGGTCACCGACGACGACGCGCTCGGTGACGAGGCCGCTGCGCGTCTGCGTTGGAGGCCCCGAGACGGGCACACGGACGGCACGCGCGTCGAGCTCGAAACAATCGACCGGAGCGCGGAGCTCGGCGCCGATCCAGACCGTGACGCTGGAGGTCGTTCGGGGCACCTCGAGCACGAGCGCATTACCGGCCCGGTACACCTGGGGCGCGTCGGGGCTCGCGTCGGGGGCTGGACCGATCCTTCCAGTGGCCGTGTCGACGGGCGGCATCGCCGCTTCGCGCCGCATCGAGGCCGCGCAGTCGCCGAACCCCGTCGTGCGCCAAGCGTCCTCGTCCGCCAGCGCGACGTCGGGGATTGCGACCCCGACGAGCGTCGCTGGTGGCGTGCGCGCGGCGCACGCATCGTTTTCACGAAATCCGAAACCACGACCGTCTACCTCGGACCACGTGACGCGCGTGCGACCGCCGAAGATCATGTGCGCGTACTCCGTTTCCCGCGTGAGGACGGCAGGCGGGTCGAGCTGAATGGTCGTGGCCGTCAGTTGCCGCTCGTTCGAGCCCCCGTAATTGATGCGCGAGAAGCTGTTGTTCCCGATCACGATCGTGTCCTGCCCGAGCCCCGCCGCACCCTGGTCCCAGATCATGATCTCCGTGATGAGCCGCGTCACGGCGCCGGTCGGACGCGCGGCGACGAGCACGAAGCCCATGCTCCCGCACTCGTCGATGTCGTCACCGCACGCCTCCGGGTCGAACGCGTAGGTTCCTCCCACGGGGTCCCAACCGGGCACGTTCGCCGGTTGTGGTTCGAGCGGTGCGCACACTCGAGGGTGGGGGCACGGACCATCGGGGAGCACGCGGGCAACGTAGAGCGCGGTGCCATCTTGCGACGCACCGGCCGACGAAAGCCTGTCGACGTCGCAGTTCGGCCCGAACCCTTCGCACGCCGTCACCCGCACCGCGTCGCGCGAAGGCACACCGTCCGTCCAGGCCGCGGTCGGCCCCGGCTCGGGGGGGGTATTCGGTTCCATGCGGGGGGCGACGCTTGCGATGGACGGCTGCGGCGCCGGTCCGGCACACGACACCAGGAACACCAGCAACGCGAAGGCAAATGCGTCGAGCATCGATGGATGATGGCACAGTGCCGAATTCGCTCACCGATGCGTGGGTGCTGGTGACGACCTGCCGGTTCGGCGAATCGCTTTGCTTGCTTGGGTTCGGACCATCCCTGCCCTACCATCACGGATGGCGACTCGCACGAAGGCGAAGATGACGAGGGTGGCGAAGGGGGGCGTTCCCTTGATGGCGGCGCTGATCGTCGGCTGCGGATCCGGCGCCGACGCGACGCGTCCCCTCTGCGCCGCGGATCACCGCAACGATGGCGGTGAGCAAGAGCCGGCACCCGTCGAAACGCCTCCTGCCGAAGCGGTCGTGATCGATCAATGGAGCTTGGAGGAAGCCGTCCAGAGGCTCGTCGAGCTGGGAGGCCGCCCCGTGGTCATCGCGCCGGATGCGCAGGACGTGGCGACCTGCGCTCGGCTCACCTACCACCATGCGCAATCCGCGAGTGCGGACAATCTCGCTCCTCTTCTACTGGCCGCCATCGAGGGCGGGGGCTTCCGCATCGACGAAGATCCGCACGGACTCGTCGTTCACTCCGATCCCGACAGGGTGTTCCTACTCTGCATGGGACCCCGGGCGCCGCACCCACTCTCCGACGAGGAGTACGAGTCGCTCGCCCGCGGGGTTCGAGCGGTCGGCGAGCATGACTTCGAGATCACGCGATACGCATCCGAGCGCATGCGAACCCTGGCCCATCGCGCTCTCTGGAGCACGCGTGTCCTACCGCACGAAGACGGCGGGGGGGCGGTTGTCGGCGTCAAGATTTATGGCGTGCGACGACGAAGCGTCGTGGCGCTCCTCGGTCTCGAGAACGGCGATGTGATCACGCATGCCGGCGGACGAGCCATCGACGAAGACTCTCCGATGCTCTCCCTTGCTCGCGATGGAGATGGAGACTCTTTCGAGCTTCGCGTCCTCCGAAGAGGCGAGCCCCTGACCTTTCGGTACACGCTCGTCCAGACCCTCCCCTCGAGTGAGGCGAGCGAGGAACGGTAGAAGAAGATCGCGCATCGCTGGCGTTGCGTAGCCGTGAATGACGTTGGACAGCGCCGTCGAACCCGTCACGGTTCACGGCCATGCCTTTCCTGCGGCGCTGCGAGAGGCCGTCGCGCGACTTCGGGAGCAGCACGCGCGCGGCGAGCTCGAGCCGGATCGCCGTGGCGCGGCTCGAAGCGTCCCGCGGGCGGCATTGCTCCGGAGCGCCGGGCTGACGTTGGGCGATCCCTGTGACAGGCGTGCTCGGGCCCGCGCGGATATCCGCGTACGCACGCCGCCGGGTGCGGACCACTGACCGCGTCCCTGGGCATGGAGGGCCGGCACGCTTCGTGCGGTGCTCTCCGGTCGAAATGACCGGGAGAGCCGAGAGGGTCGGACGCTTCGGGGCCGTGAGGCTCCTCGCGCTCCTGTTGCTGGTGTGCGGCTGCCGCACCGCGGTCGATGACGGTGGAAGCGATGTCGATGCGAGCGTCGAGGACGCGTCCGCCGCCGACGCGACCGTCGCCGACGCGGCCGCGGACGATGCGAGCGTCGAGGACGCGTCCGCCGCCGACGCGACCGTCGCCGACGCGGCCGTGGACGACGCGTCGACGCCCGCGATGGATCCGCCCGTCCCGGCCGCCTACGAGGTCGTGATGACCTTCTCGACGGTGAACGTCGGGCGCAGCTACGACACCCGCGCGCAGGTCGCCGCGGCGATCGGCGGTGTCGGGGACGTCCTCGAGCCCAAGGATGGGCCGAGCTTCATCGGGTGGCAGGAGATCGGCGAGGGCGACCCGTGCGGGCGCTGCGAGATCGACGTCATCCGCGCCCGCTTCGCGACCGACGCCGGATGGAAGACGAAGCACCCGCGGGGCCTGCGGCCGGACGGCAACCGGGAGCTCGTCAAGGTCCCGGTGACCTCCCGCGGGGCACACGACCTGCCCCTCGAGGTGCGCGCGGTCTTCGCCTCGCCCGGCTGGGCCGGCGTGAGCCCCACGCGCTTCGTCACGGTGGTGCACTATCCGCAGCGCAACCTCTCGGTGCTCGACACCCACTTCATCGCCGGCGCCTGGTCGTGCAAGTCGCACGTGGACCGGCGCCGCCGCTACTGGCGGCAGGCGTGGCACATCCTGCAGGAGGAGGTCGCGCGCGAGCACGACGCGGGGCGAAACGTGATCGTGACGGGCGACCTGAACCGCCCGCGCGGCGCGGACGCCTGTAACCCCGCGTGGGAGCCCGAAAGCCTCCACCCCGACGCGCGGGTGATCGCCGGCGCGGGCATCGACTACGTCTTCGCCGTGCCGGCCGCGTCCTTCGCGTTCCGCTACGCGCGCCGGGGCGACGGCAGCATCGCGCGGGGCACGATCCACCTGGGCATCGACGAACACCGGGGCCACTGGGTCCGCGGCCACTTCGAGCACGACGGGTGATCGGCATGTGGAGCTCGGCCAGGCAAGTTCGTCCTCGTCCCCAGCTCGCCATCGCGGTGGTGCTGGTGGTGGGGTGCGGCGGCGCGGACGGATCGGTTGGTGCGGATGGGGACGCGCTCGATGCGTGGGTGGCGGACGACGCGGCGGCGCCGGACGATGCGGGCGCGCCGGACGATGCGAGGGGCGCGAGGGACGCGACGATCGTGGACGACGCGGCCGTCGTGGACGACGCCAGCGGCGCCAGCGATGCGTCCATGCCGCCGGTCGGTGTCGAGGATCCGACGCACTCCTCCGAGGCGGCCCTCGCCGATCCGGACACCGTGCTCGCGAGGAGCGGCGACTACATCACCTACGGCACGACGGTCGGCGCCGGCCGGGGGCCACGGTGCGGCGCGCCCTCCGGCAAGCTCTACGTGCCCTACCTCGTGCACGGCGCGGGCAACCGCGTCGGCATGTCGGACTGCTACGCGGGCGACGCGATGCCCGACGGTCCGGGCGCCTGGGCGGAGCGCGGCGGCAGCATCTGGGCGCCGGGCGTCGCGCGCTTCGGCGACCGGTACTTCATGTTCTACGTCGCCAGCCGGCGGGGCGCCGGCCAGAAGTGCATCGGCCGCGCGAGCTCCACCGGGGCGCGGGGCCCCTTCGTGGATCTCGGCGAGTGGGCCTGTCCTGGCGACGGTCGCTGGGTGATCGATCCCGATCCGGTCGTGGTCGGCGACGACCGGATGTTCGTCACCTATCGCGACGACGAGATCACCCGCTTTCCCGAGACCGGCATCTCGGTCGTGCGCACCGACGACGTCGGTCGCGCGGTCTGGAGCTCGCGCGTGGACCTGCTGCTCAGCACCGACATCGATTGGGACACGATCCGCATCAGCGGAACCACGCACGTCGTCGAGAACCCGTCCCTCTTCCGCTCCGACGGGACCTGGTACCTCGCCTATTCCGGCAACAACTGGGACAGCGCCCGCTACGCGACGGGCATCGCCGACTGCGGCTCGACGATCCTGCCCTCGTCACGCTGCGCCCCCATCCACATGGGCGTGCGGCGGCCTCACTTCGGCTTCACCGGCGCCGCCGGGCTCGACCCCTACCGCGGGCTCCCCGAGAACCACCGGGGCCCGGGCGGCATGGACGTCTTCCACGCCCTTGACGGCACCCTGCGCGTCGTCTGGCACTGGTGGCGTCCCTCGGACGGCACCCGCCACGTCGTGGTCGGCCGCCTGCTCACCGACGACGGCGGCTTCTACGTCGGTCCCTGATCGCTCCCGTCGGCGCATCGGACCGCGGGCAGGCCCTCACCTCGGGTCTCACGGGGCACTCGGCAGGCCCCTCGTCTGGCCAAGCCCAAAGCCCGGAGAAGGCGGACGCCAGGCGGTCACGGTCTGAGACACACCGATGCGCTGCCGACCTCCGGCGTCGGCCTCTGTCCGTCGAGGGTGTATTCGGTGACCGGGCCGCACTCCCATCCGGCGGGGCAGGCGCTCGCGTCCTCGCAGTGGAGCGTGCAGTAGCCGTCGTCCCCCTCGAGACAGACCGCGTCGATCACGACGCCAATCGCAATTCCGATTCCGTACTTCTTCCGTCCCATCGTCCCCCCGTTTCGCCGCAACGCTAAGACCTTCGGGCGGACCGAACACGAGCGGCCAGTCGTAGGGAGCGCCGAGCGCGGGTGCGCAGGACGCGTCCGGCGCGGCGTGGTGCTGGGGCCACCGGCCGTGCATGTGGCGAAACCCTCACACCACACGTCAGTGGTGTGTCACCCGCTCCAGAATGCCCTCGAGCTCCGCGACGCTGAAGGGTTTCGCGAGAAAGGCCGCCGCGCCGAGCTCTGACACCGCGCGACGTGTCTGGACGTCGTCGAAGGCCGTCACCACGATCGCCGGCATCGGGTGACCTTGGGCGGCGAGTTGCTCGAGGAGCATCAGGCCGTTGACATCCGGCATCCGAAGGTCGGTGACCACGGCATCGACCGGCGGCGCGACATCGTCGCGCACCGCGCACTCATCGAGGAAGACGCTTACACCGACACCCGTCGGGAGGTCGACGACCTCGAACCCGTCTGCGCGGAGCGCGCTCGCTAGCGCCTGCCGAAAGTCCACGTCGTCGTCAGCAAGGAGGAATTCGGCCTCGGCGAAGGTGGGGCATGGCGGATGTTGGTGCACGCGACGTGCCACGCGCCCTGATCCTTGCGACGCCACCTCCCTGGGGAATCGGCTGCACGAAGACCGCCGAGGAGTGGCGGACCCTGCACATATTGCAGTGAACGCTTGCCGTCTTTCCCGGGACCTTCGGGGGGACCTTCGAGGGGTACCAGCGTGACATTCATCCTGAGGACAGGGAGCGCGTGCTCGCCATCATCGCGAAGATCGCCGAAGAGGCGTTCACGAGATCGAGTACCGACGGCTCACCAGCGAAGATCCCGGCCCGTCTCGGGCGGCTGACACCGCGCGACTCAGATCGACTCCAGGTCGGTGGGAGGATCGGCTTCGGGAAGGGGCAGGTCGAGGGAGTCCAGATTGACGCCGTTTCCGCGATAGATGACGCCGCGCTGAAGACGCCCGAGGTCGTAGCCATCCGCCTGAACGCAGGCGCCAATCTCCGCGTCTCGGACGACCCCGTTGCTGACATCCAGCGCACCACCCTCCAGAACCATCAGACCGCAGAGCTCTGCTTCCGCGACTTCGAACGAGTCGAGGGTGATCGTCGCGCTGGGTGCGGCGAGAACTCCGCTCGCGTGTCTCGTGCATCCGTCGGAGACGCAATCTCTGGTGTGGACGGAGTGCACCGAGACGTGGGTGGCCATCACATCGATGTCCGAACCCAGAGTGAAGATCCCGAAATCGCGCACGTCCCTCACGGCCACGCGCGTGAGGGTCACGGTCGATCCATCGGAGATGGAGAGCCCCCTGCCCGACCGTCCCGTTCCCCGATCCGAGACGACGCCATCGACGAGAACGTCTTCGAGCGTGGCGTCGGTTCCGGCGACAAAGACCCCCACCTCCGCCGTTCGATGGATGGAGACGCGTCTCGCGGTGAGCGTGCTCTGGTCCTGAAAGCTCAGGCCGCGGCCGCGCAGGTTCGTCCCGAGCTCGCTCTTGGTGTCCGCGATCGTGACGTCCTCCATCTCGACGTCGGCCTGGAGCCCGACCAGTCCGATGTCGCTCGCCCGGACCAAGAGCGCCCGCCGGACGCTCAGCCCACCGATCTGGACCACGACCCCCGAGCCGTCCTCGCCTGTCGACATCTCGCTTTCGATGTCCGCGATCACCAGGTCCTCGAGCTCCCCCGGCACCTCGCCCGTGATGATCGCGCCCGCATCTCGCGCCCGTTGGATGAGAAGCCGGTGTGCGACGAGACTGCCGACCGTCTGCGCCTCCAAGCCGCGGCCGTGCGCGCCATCGACCTCGGGCAGCACGTCTCGGATCACCACCTGCTCCATTTCCACCGTCGGGCCGGCACCGGTGGTGGGTCCGCGCCCGACGAGGATCCCGGCCCCGATGGTGTGATCGACGAGCACGCGCCGCACCGCCGCTGACGCATCGGCCGAGATTTCGAGCCCCCGCCCGAAGGAGCGACCGCCGGCGCTGTTCCTCACGACACTGTCCTCGATGGTGAGCGTGCTGCGCGGACCCACCGAGATCCCCACGTCGCCCGTACGCCGAATGTCGGTGGCTCGTACCTCGGCCGTACCGCCGTTCTCGATGACCAGCGCTCGGCCGAAGGTGCCGCGAGGATCGGTTCCCACCCCGTCGACGACCACGCCGTCGAAGATCGCCGCACCTCCCAGGGCGAGCACGGCTGCGCCCGAAGTCTGGCGAAGCGAGACGCCCGCCAGCGTCACGGACGCGCCGGTCTCGACGAGAACACCTGGTAGCGCCGAGCCCACAACCGAGAGATGCGCGATCTCGACGTCTGGCCCGCCGACGTCCAATACGCCGTGGTTCCAGTCGGTGTCCGTGCTGGTCAGGACGACCTCCGCTGCGCACGCGCCTTCCACGCGAACTCCCGCCGGCACGGACACACGCTCGGGATAGGTACCCGCCGCCACGAGGACGACGCTGTCGGCGGTGGCGACCGACAGGGCTCCGGACAGCGTCCCGAATGGTGCGGCGATCGAATCCATCGCCGCCACTCTCACCGGCGCGCACGTAGAGGGGCGTCCGTCCGGCGGGCGGATCCGGAAAGCCACCATCGCACGGACGGCTGATCTCCGCGCAGGAAGAAGCGCCAGGGAGGTGCGCGGCCGTGGGCCCGCAATCGGCACCTCCCGCCTCCGGGTAGGGATCGCACACCGTGGCCCCATCGAGCGCGACCTCGTGCCACCCGCTGGGGCACGGGGTGAACGAGGGGAGCATGGGCTCCACCGGCGGGTCGACGATCGCGGTGGGTGTGGGCGCGTCGGTTGCCGCATCGGTCATGCTGCCCGAATCCGTGACCGAAGCATCGTCGCCACAGCCGACCATCCACAGGATGATCGAGATGACGGCGGCTCGCATGGGGGCATCGTACCCGAAGACGAGAGCTCGAGGCTGCCCTCGACGCGCCCTGCGCTCTGCCACGCGCGCCCCTCGCCTCGAGGGTGCGCTCGGTGGAGCGCACACACACGCATTCGCACACCCATGCTCCGCCGATCCCCGTTCCCGATCGCTTGGCGTGTTGCCTGCAACGCCTGCACGCGATGGCACTCCCCCCGTTTCGCACCGCGCTCCTCGCGGCGACCTTCGCAATCACCACGGCAGGCGCGGGGTGTGTGCCCGACGCCCCGGCGGACTTCGACGGCGGGACGCCGGTCGAAGCGCGGCCAGGCGACCAGCGGCTTCCCGCGGGAACCGAGGTCGCTCCCGGCTCCGAGCTCGAGCAGCGCCTCGAGGGGGAGTGCATCCTCTTCGACCCGTGGGGAGATGGCCGCGACGAGCCGGTGTGCATCATGAGCACGCCGCAGGACGGGACCATCGGCAGGCTCGGTCCCGAAACCGAGACCGACCACGACGAAGAGGTCGGCGGTTCGCGATCCGCGCTTCGCGATCGCGCCCCCGACGTGCTCCCGCCGCGCGCGGATCATCGTTCGCAGTACCTCGACGGCTGTCTATCCGTCAGCGATCAGAAGCGGTGCGGATGGTGCGTCGATCATGCGGCGGTCGCGGTGCTCGAAGCGCTTCACTGCAGCAAGGGCTGCGACGTCCCCGAGCTCTCCGAAGCACACCTTCGATCGCGCCACCGAGGTGGGGCACCCTTCGGCAGCTGCGCGGGTGGCTGGAACGGCCGCGAGGCGCTTCAACAGCTCGTCGACACCCCCATCGTCGACAACGACGCCTGGCCCTACGTCGCGAATGGCCGAGGCCTCAACAACGATCGCCCGTCCGACAGCGTACTCGACATGGCCTCCCATCAGGCGACAGGCAGCCACGACGTCGACATCCGCGACCTGGACGCCATCAAGCGCGAGCTCGCCTCCGAACGCGAGATCATCATCGGCATCCCGGTGTTCTCCGCCCGCAAGCACGGGACGAGCACGCGAACCGACTGGAGCCGCGAAGACGCTTACATCCGGCGCCCCGACCCCGAGAATCCATGTGCCTGCAGAGACGAGAGCTGCCGTGACGCGATGTGTCTGGACGGCTACCACGCCCTCGTCATCACTGGCTACGACGACGCCACCGGCCGGTTTCAGTTCCTCAACTCGTGGGGCAAGGAGTGGGGTGACGGCGGGTACGGCACAATGGACTACGACTACGTGACGCAGTACGCGCGCTACGGCGCGGCCCTGGACGACATACGCACAGATCTCCCCGGAAATGCCTGCGAGGCAGCGCCGTCGGCCGATGCGGGAGCCGGAGACGCGGGGACGGGCGATGCAGGGATGGACACGCCGGAAGACCCGTGCACGCATGCCAGCGACTGCGCCACGTGCACCCCGCTCTCGGGTTGCGCGTGGTGCGAGGGCGCTGGATGTCAGCTGGCGTCGGCGACGTGCGAAGGAGGGGCGCACCCCGAGGTCTGCCCGCGGACGATGGACGCCTGCGCGGCCTCCTCCGACTGCGGCACGTGCGTTGCGGCCGAAGGGTGCACCTGGTGCGCCAGCAACCACAGCTGCTACTCGACAGCGCGCCGCACCGCTTCCTGTTACGACCCCCGAAACGCCGCCGACCAGTGCAACGACTGTGGGGCCGCATCCTCCGACTGCGGCGAGTGCGCCCAGTTGGACGGGTGCGGATGGTGCGCCGGCGGCTCGGTGGGCGTCGTCGCGCCGGGCGCTGCATCCGCCAAGTGCGTCGTGGGGGGTGACGACGTTCCCGATCGCGAGTCATGCGACTCCTACCGCGGCACGCGTGCGATGTGTGGCTACGACGAGTGCGCGCTCATCACCGACTGCGGCGCGTGCGTCGACGCCGCTGGTTGTGGTTGGTGCGATGGATCCGATCAATGCATGCCGGGTGGCTTCTTCGGAGCGAGCGGCGATCCCGAGATCGGCAGCACCTGCGGCTCCGACTGGGACTGGTACGGGTTCGCCTGTGACAACACCGAGGCGACGTGTGGTGACGCAGCGAGCTGCCGGGAGTGTCTGCGAAGCGGCGTCACCTGTGAGTGGGACGATTCGACCGGACGGTGCGGCGAGCCCACCTCATCGGGCAGCGACGGGGTGATTCGAAGCGAGCTCGACTGTCCCGGGGTCTGCGGTGGCGCCTATGCTCCGTGCGGCAGCGACACCGATTGCTGCGAGGGGCTCGGCTGCGTCAACGGCGACTGCGTCGAGTGCGGAAGCGCCGGTCTCGTCGAACAGGCGTGCGACTACACGGAGGTTGGCGCGTGCTGCGGGACGCTCGTGTGCGGGCAATCCCCCGGCGGCGGATTCGCGTGCTGCCGCAGCAGCGGAGATGCCTGTGAGAGCTCGGCGGAGTGCTGCGGCGAGATGGCGTGCGTCTCGGGGCGGTGCGCGTGCCGTGAATCGGGTGCCTCGTGCCTCGAGGGTCGGGAGTGCTGCGGCGGCAGCTTCTGCGACGAGGGTAGCTGCAGTTGACGAGACCGGGCCCGGTTGCCTCGACCGAGTCAGCCTCAGCCCGTCGCTCCGAATAGCGCGCCCGCGGCAGCCGTGGCTGCCATCGCCGACGCTCCCCACAAGAGAACGCGAGCCGCTCCGACCCAGATGCGAGCGCCCCCGGCGCGCGCGGCCAAGGCTCCCATTGCTGCGAGAGCGAGGAGACATCCGCCCGCCACCGAGCCGATCAGGACCGTGGACGGGCTGACGAACGCGATGATCAGCGGCACCGCAGCTCCAACCGCGAAGGTCGACGCGGAAGCGAGCGCTGCTTGAACCGGACGAGCCGTGTGTACATTGGAGAGTCCGAGCTCGTCCCGAGCATGCGCTCCCAGCGCGTCATGTTCCATCAGCTGCTCGGCTACCTCGCGCGCAAGCGACTCGTCGAGCCCGCGTCCGACATAGATGGCCGCGAGCTCCTCGCGTTCCCGCATCGGCGCAGCGGCAAGCTCGCGTCGCTCGCGGTCGACGTCGGCTTCTTCCGTATCGGCCTGCGAGCTGACCGACACGTACTCCCCAGCCGCCATCGACATGGCGCCAGCCACGAGTCCGGCGATGCCCGCGACCATCACCCCCGATTCGTCCGCCCCCGCGGCGGCCACCCCGATGACCAGACTCGCTGTTGAAACGATACCGTCGTTGGCCCCGAGCACAGCAGCTCTCAACCACCCAATACGAGCCGCATAGTGACGCTCCGTGTGTCTGTTCATGGCGGGTGCGATCGCGTCCCTGGAACTCTGCTCGGGTCGCTCCGCCAGGATACCCAACCTTCTCGTTCCGCCCGATCCCCATCCCGCTCCGGGCCTGAGGGAAGGTCTCGGGCTGGGCCCGCGTATCACGGGGGTCGTGGTGAGCCTCGAGGATGCACATGCCGTGGTGACCGGCGCCTCCGCCGGTATCGGCCGGGCCCTCGCGCTGGAGCTGGGCCGCGCGGGGGCGCGGCTCACCCTGGTCGCTCGCCGCGCCGACGCGCTCGAAACACTCGCCGCGGAAATCCGCGACGCGGGCGGGCGAGAGCCGCTGACGCTCGCGGTGGACCTCGTCGCCGATGCGGATGGTTGGCTCGCGAAGGCAACCATGCGACACGGCGACGTCGGGTTGCTCGTCAACAACGCGGGCGTTCAGGTGATCGCGCCGAGTCACTCGGTGGACGTCGAAGCCGGCGAGCGCTCGCTGCACTTGAACCTGGTGGTGCCCCTTCGGCTGATCCGTGATGTGCTGCCGTCGATGGTCGACGCGAAGCGCGGCGCGATCGTGAACATCGCCTCGATGGCCTCCCTCGCCCCGACGCCGGGCATGACCTACTACAACGCTTCGAAGGCGGGCATCGCGGGCGCGAGCGAGGCGCTCCGCGGCGAGCTTCGGGGCAGTGGCGTTTCGGTGGTCACGGTCTACCCGGGGATCATCATGACCGACATGGCGCGCGATGGGCTGGCTGCTTACGAGAGCTCCGCCGCCATGCGCATGCAGCCTCGCGGTGACGCAGCGACCCTGGCCCGACTGGTGCGGCGTGCGGTCGAGCGCGACCGGGCCCGCGTCATCTATCCGAGGATGAACGCCCTCGCACGCTACTTCCCGACCATCACCCGCTGGACGATGGACCGCCTCACGCCACGCCTCGCGTCCGAGTCGAGTTGATGGAGCGATTCGGGGGTCGATGAGCGGCCCGGCGGGTGTAGGATTCGGCTCCATGGGGGACGACGTCGTCCTGGGTATCGATCTCGGGACTACCAATTCCGTGGTGGCCGTGGCCGACGCGGGGGAGGCGATGGTGCTTGCAGACCTCGACGGCAAGCGCCTCGTGCCTTCCGTCGTCTCCTTCGCACCCGACCAGGTCCACGTCGGCGACGTCGCGCGCGAGCGCCGTCTCATCGACGCCGAGAACACGGTCTATGCGATGAAGCGGCTGATCGGCCGCCCCTACGACAGCGCCGAGGTGCGACGCGCCCAGGAGCGCTTCGCCTTCCGCATCATCGAATCCGACAACGGCGGCGTCCGCGTGGTGGGCCAGGATCGGGCCTACGCCCTCGCGGAGATCAGCGCCTACGTGCTGCGCGAATGCCGTCGCATCGCCGAGCTCGTCCTCGGCCACGAGACCAAGCGAGCGGTCATCACCGTCCCGGCGAACTTCAACGAGCTCCAGCGCAGCGCGACCAAGGCCGCGGGCATGGTCGCGGGCCTCGACGTGGTTCGCATCCTCAACGAGCCCACCGCCGCGGCCGTCGCGTATGGCTGCGGCACCTCGGGCGCCGAGCGCGTCGCGGTCTTCGACCTCGGCGGCGGCACCTTCGACATCACGATCCTCGAGCTCGACGGAGACGTCTTCGAGGTGGTCTCCACCGCCGGCGACACCTTCCTCGGCGGCGACGACATCGACCTCCTCATCGCCGAAGAGATGGCCTTCGCCTTCGAGCGCGACACCGGGATCGATCCGCGGCCGCACCGCCAGGCCTTCGAGCGCCTGCGCGCCGCGGGCGAATGGGTGAAGTGTCAGCTCTCGTTCCAACAGGACGTGGTCGCCCGCCTCGAGGAGGTCCTGTCCGAAGACGGCCGCGCGATCCCCCTCGCCTTTCGCATGACCCGCATGCAGCTCGAGGAGCACATCACCCCACTGCTCGACCGCGCGATGGCCGTGACCGAGCGCGCCCTCGAGAGCGGCGGGACCAAGATCGAGGAGATCGACACCGTCGTGCTCGTGGGCGGCTCCACCCGCATCCCGCTCGTTCGACAGCGGGTCGCCGAGCTCTTCGGGAAGAAGCCGCGCATCGACATCGATCCGGATCTGGTGGTCGCCCTCGGCGCGGCGGTGCAGGGTTATGCCCTCTCCCACAAGCGCGCGCGCAAGACCATCACCGTCTTCCCGTCGGCCGAGGCGGTAGCCGAGGTGAAGCGTCAGAAGGAGGCGGCGCGGGCCGCCCGTCCGAAACAGCCCGCCTTCGCGCCTCAGGCCTATCGGCCGCCCTCGCCTTCGAGCACGCAACCCGGCGCCGGGGGTCCGGCGGCCGAAGGAATGGGTCCGCTCCAGGCGTCGCAGCGGCCGGGTGCGGCGGGTAGCACCCGCCCCGGTGGACGGGGCGCGCCGACCTCCGACGGCCGCGGGCCGCTCCAATCCGCCCCACCGATGGAGCTCCAGGTCGAGGATTTGGAACAGGTCGCGGCTTCTGAGGCGCCTTCACAGCCGCTCTCCGCCGAACCGCGCAACCTCTCGCGGGACGAGATCGCGGCCGCGCTCTTCAGTTCGGGGCCACCGCCCGCGCCACCGCACCCGCCCGAACAGAGCGACGAGGAGCTCGGCTTTGCGTCGACCAACGTCGCGTCCACGCCGCCCAAAGACCCTCCGACGACCGAGCTGACCTTCGATCCGCAAGACGCGAGTGAGGGCCCGGTGTCCAGAGCGGGGTTCGCGGCCGCCAACATCGCGGCGCTCTCGCTCGACCTGCCTCCGCCGAGCCGCCACGCGAGCCGGCAGAACGACCCGCTCCTCGACGGCCAGTCGCTCATCGATCTTCCGGAGCCCACCGACGCGATCGCGCCGCCGGCCCAGCCCTCGCCCCTTCGCTCCCAACTCCGCGGCTCCGATCTCTTCGACAGCCCGGCGGCCGTCGAGGCCGAGGTGCTGGGGTCCAGCCCGGCGCTCCTCGGGGCCGAGTACGACAACCCCGCCGAAGGACGCGTGGGGATCCCGATGCCCGAAGGCGCGCCTCCGATCCTCATGGACGTGACCCCGCTGTCCCTCGGCATCCAGACCGCCGGCGGATACTGCGAGCGCGTGATCGGCAACAACACCCCGATCCCGATCGAGCAGGCGCGCATGTTCACCACCGCTCGCGACGATCAGGAGCAGGTCCAGATCGCCATCTGCCAGGGCGAGTCGCGGGTGTACGGCGAAAACCAGCACCTCGGAGAGATCGAGCTATCCGGCCTGCCGCGCGGCAAGCGCGGCAAGGTGCGCATCCAGGTGACCTTCATGCTCGACGCGGACGGCCGACTGGACGTCGACGCCACCGATCAGGCGACGGGACAGAGCCAGAAGATTCGCATCAGCCTGGTCGGGGGTTACGACGACGGAGAGCTCCAGGCGATGCGACAGCGACAGGAAGGAGGCTGAGCGATGTCCGGCGACGCAGAGCTCGACCGCCTCAACTACTACGACCTGCTGGGCGTCGAGCGCGACGCGTCGATCGCCGAGGTGAAGAAGTCCTTCCGCGCCTTCGCGCGCAAGTATCACCCGGATCGCTTCGCCGCCTCGGCCGAAGAGAAGCGCGAACGCGCGACGCGAATCTACCGTCGGGGCGCCGAGGGCCTGCAGGTGCTCGTGGATCCTGCCGCACGTCGTCTCTACGACCTCGCGCTCGAGAAGGGCATCCGCCGGCTCACCGCCGAACAACGCGACAACGCCGGCCGCGTCCTCAACCCGCAGAAGAAGGCCAGCGAGCCGCGTGTGGCGACGACCGAAGCGATGCAGTGGTATCAACGGGCGCTCGCGGTCGAAGCGTCCGATCCAACGCAGGCCTGGAAGATCATGAAGCGGGCCAAGGAGCTCGAGCCGAACAACGAGCTCATCAAGCGCGAACTGCGTCGCCTCGCGACGGCGATCCGGCAGCGCCGCTGACGTCGGCTAGAGCAGAGCGCCGGTGTCCACGAACTGGTGAAAGAGGAAGTGGATGCCGGAGTGCGACCACGGATGGACGGCGGCATTCACGAAGGAAACGACGGAAACGAAGAAGGCGAAGCGAAAGAGCCACGAGTCCTGCGTCGAGTCGCGCGCGAGCTTCGGCGCGAGGAGCAAGACGAAGAGCGGCATCACCGGGATCAGCCAGCGCACGCCCACGCAGGCGCCGCCGTAGTTGCCCGAGCGCATCACGTAGGCGAAGAGGATCCCCGCAAAGCTCACGAGCGCGGCCCAGGCGAGGTGGCGACCGGGGCCCCTCGCGCGAAGCTGATGCCATGCCTCACCGAGGGCGTAGACGAAGACCGGCGTCATCAGGAAGAAGCCGTGATGGCCGACGAGCAGGTTCAGGACGTAGATCCACTTGGGCTCGTGAAGCGCGTCCATCCCCTGCGGAGCGTCCCAGTAGCTACCCTCGTAGTGATAGAGGTCGCCGCGGGCGTAGATGGGTGAGAGGCCGCCGGTCGCGGAGTAGGTCAAGAGCAGCGACGCCGCCACGGGCACGAGCGCGGGGCCGACGAGGAAGAGCGCGACTCTCTTCGGATGACGCACGGCGAGCGGGAGCCCGATGCAGGCGCTGATCAGCGCGGAGGGGAGATCGAGCGTCGGCAACAGGCCCAGCGCCAATCCGGCGAGTGCCAGGTCGCGCGCCTCCGGCACTTCTGCGCGAAAGGCGCGGGTCGCGAAGTAGAGCCCCACCACCGCTGCCGCAGCGGCAGGGCTGTGATTGTTCAGCGTGGTGGCGTACCCGGCGCCCAAAAAACCGAAGCACAGGACGAGGAAGGTCCAGCCCCGGGCACGTGGGTCGTCGGTGAAGAGGCCGAGGAGCCGCCATCCGAAGAGGAGCAGCAGCGCTTGCGCCGGGATCTCGGTGAAGAGGATCAGGAGCCGGTGGACGATCCCGATGTCGCGAACGAGGGACAGACCCGTCAGTTGGTGGATCGCGAAGTAGACGCCGGCGGCCGCGGCGGGGAGCAAGGGCGGCTTGGAGCTGAGCGCACGCCCGTCGAGGACGACGTAGTCGTGGGTCTCCTCGAGGAAGGGGCTGTCCGAGATGTCCCAGGTCCCCCGGTCGACGAGCGACTCGACGGTGGCAAGCCGGCTCGCGGTGTTTCCTCCACGGTGGGCAGGGTTCTGAACGACGGCCAGAAAGAGCAGGCAGAGCCCTGCCGACCACGCCGCGCGGCGGCGCCATACCAGCGTCAGATTGTTCGAGAGGGCCCCGTCGCCACTGCGCATGCCCCCGTGAAGTGACCGTCATCCAGGCGACAAGCAAGCGTTTTTGCCGACTGCGCGAGCGCGCCCCCACGAAAAGCTCGGGCCGCGGTGGAGCCGAGCTGCCACCTGCGCTAGAAGAGCGCCGGCGATGGAGAGCCGACCGACAGAGGAAGCGGATCCCGAGATCTCCGTGGTGGTGCCCGTCTACAACGAGCGGGACTCCCTCGCGGAGCTGCACCGTCAGATCGTCGGCGCCCTCGAAGCGGAGGGGTCCTCCTTCGAGGTGCTCTTCATCGACGACGGAAGTCGCGACGGGAGCGCCCTGGTACTCGACGAGATCGCCGACGGCGACGGTCGGGTGTCGGTGATCCACTTCCGCCGCAACTTCGGCAAGTCGCCGGCCCTGGCGGCGGGCTTCGAGCGGGCGCGCGGGGAGATCCTCCTCACGATGGACGCCGACCTCCAAGACGACCCGGCGATGATCCCGGCCTTCCTCGCCAAGATCCGGGCGGGTGCGGATCTGGTGAGCGGATACAAGCAGCGCCGCCACGATCCCCTCGGAAAGACCCTCCCCTCGAAGCTCTTCAACGCGGTGGTGCGGCCGCTCTCCGGCGTGAACCTCCGCGACTTCAACTGCGGCTTCAAGGCGTACCGCGCCGAGTGCGTTCGCGAGATGAGCGTCTACGGGGGCCTGCACCGCTTCCTGCCGGTGCTCGCGGGGGCGCGCGGCTTTCAGATCGAAGAGTTGGTCGTCAACCACCGGCCGCGCGTCCACGGCAAGTCGAAGTACGGCCTCGGCCGCTTCTTCGACGGCTTCTTGGACCTGCTGATCGTGATGCTGCTGACGCGCTACCGAATGCGCCCCGCGCGCTTCTTCGCGCTGCCGGGCGCCGCGCTCGGCTTCGTCGGCATCTCGATCCTGCTCTACCTCACGGCGATCTGGTTTCAGGGCCAGCCGATCGGGACCCGACCCCTGCTCACCCTCGGCGTGCTCCTGACCATCACCTCGATCCTGTTGGTGGCGGTCGGTCTCCTCGCCGAGCTCCTGGTCCGCACGACCCTGCGCACCGAAGAGATCTACTCGGTGCGCCAGGTCTACCGACGAGGCGCCGAAAAGCGCGTGCCTGCGAAGGCGGCGACGCGCGCGCCCGAGCCGGAGCCGCAGGAGAGCGCGGCAGAAGAGCCCGTCGCTCCCGTGGTGTCCGCCTGAACCGCACGCGCGCGCATCGCCTGCAGAATTCGATTCTGGGCACGAGCGCGTCGACGGCGTCGCCCCCGCCTGTGACAATGGTGGTCGATGGCAGGGCGCACGGTGGTGGCCCTCGGAGGCAACGCCTTCGTGACGGGCAGCGAAGAGCTGACCATGGCCGGCCAATTCCGCTTCGCGCACGACGCGATGCGTGCGCTGCTGCCGGTCTTCGAGCCCGGGCGCGAGGTCCTTCTCACGCACGGCAACGGCCCGCAGGTGGGTCACATGTTGACGCGGGTCGAAGAGGCGCTGGGCAAGGCCTACGCGATTCCCCTCGAGGTCTGTGTGGCGGAGTCCGAGGGCGAGCTGGGCTACGTCCTCGTGCAGTCGCTCTACAACGTGCTCGGCGAAGCGGGCCGAGCGCGGCCCATCGTCTCCATCCTCACGCAGGTCGTGGTCGACGCCGCCGACCCCGCCTTCGACCACCCCGACAAGCCGGTGGGCCCGAGCTACGACCGCACGCGCGCGCGTGAGCTCGAGGCGCGCGGGTATGCTGTCGCCGAGGAAGAGGGGCGCGGCTTTCGTCGCGTCGTCCCATCCCCCCTTCCCCTCGAGGTGGTGGAAGCCGACGTCGTGGATCGGCTGCTCTCGCTCGGGATCGCGGTGGTCGCCGCCGGCGGCGGCGGCATCCCGGTGCTTCGCCGCGGCGGCCAACTGGTCGGGGTGGACGCGGTGATCGACAAGGACCGCGCCTCGGCCCTGCTCGCCGAGCGCCTCGACGCCGACCTGCTCCTCATCCTCACGGGCGTCCCCTGCGCCTACGCCGACTACCTCGGTCCCGGACAGCGGGCCCTGTCGCGCCTCACCCCCGACGAGGTGGGCGTGCTCGCGGACGACGGGCATTTCCCCGCCGGAAGCATGGGACCGAAGATGGACGCCGCGGCCGCCTTCGTACGGCGGACGGGGCATCGCGCGATCATCACCGATCCTGCGCGCACCCTCGCCGCGCTACGCGGAGAGGCGGGCACGCTGATCGCGAACGACTGAGCGACCGCCCTCAGCCCAGAGGCAGCGGCTCGTAGGCGCAGTAGGTCCCGGTGCGCACGGTGCGGTCGAGATGCTCGGCGAGGCTCGGGTGATGCTCTGCGATCCGCTTCTGCGCGGCGCGGATGCGCTTTTGCACGTTGACCCGCGCGCGCTCCGCATCGTCCGCCGCCTCGCGTGCGCGCCCTCCGAGACCGAGCGCACCCGCGAGCTCGGCTTCGAGCGCCTCGAGCTCGGCCCGGGCGCGCGTGGTCCGGCCTGCATCGTTCCACTCTCGCGCCTCCTCGAGCTCCTGACGGAGCTCGACGATCCGTTGCCGGTACGCGGCCCGGGCCTTTTCGTCGATCACCTCGCCGGTCGAGGCCTGCGCCACCGCCCGACCGCCCCCGCCGAGGTCGAGGGCGTGATACTCGCGGCCCGGCTCGGCCACCAGGCGCGCGAGGATCTCCATCCCCTTGGTGCTCTTCACGCGCACCGTCTGCTCACCGAAGGCGATGGCCCAGACGTCACCTTCCCTCTCGAAGGCGGGAACCAGCGCCGCGCGACGCGCCTCTGTCGCCTCGGGCTTCGCCGGCGCTTCACGCCCCTCTTCTTCGATGCGCAGGACGAGGCCCTCCATCCCGTGTATCTCGGCGAGCTCGCGCGCTCGCGCCAGCAGCGCCTCGCCCTCGCTTCGCATCTCCGCGTCGGGGTCGGCGACGAGACGCCGGCCGTGCTCGTAGAGGATGCGCGCCACCATGGGCGGTGCCCGCAGGCTGGTCGCGCGCTGCGCGGCGCGCTCGAAGCGAGCCCTTCCCTCTGCCCTGTCGCCGAAGGTCCAGGCGAGCATCGCGAGCCAGTAATCCACCGGGCCGTCGCAGTGCAGGCCGACCATGCCCCAGGAGACGTTGCGATCCTCGAAGGGCAGGAGCGACGCGTGGAGCGCACGACAGGCAGCCTCGTCGGCCATCGTCACCGCCACCTCCGCCGCGTGCACCAACAGATGAGGGTCGGCAGCGGCAGCCCAGCGACTCATGTCGACGCCAGCCACCGACTCGGCCATGCGATCGTACTGGCGGGCGCCGAAGTAGAAGCTCGCGCGCATGACCTCCCGCGCGATCTGGTGCCCGACCTCCAGCTCCACGCCGCTGAAGGCGCGGAGGACCTCGTCGTCGTAGCTGGTCCGTCCGAGCGCGTATCCCTGGATCTGAAGCGTGTAGGAAGCATTCGGGTCGCCGCTCTCGCGACCCAGGTCCATCGCCAGCTCTCGAAGCGCGCGCGCCTCGTCGAAGCGCCCCGCCATGGTTCTGAGCGCCGCGCGGAAGGCCGCGCTGATCCAGCGGAAGGAGGGGTGGTCGAGGGACTCGGCCACGCGCGCATAATCGTCAGCGGCGGCGTTGAATCCCTCGACGTCGCCGATCTCCAGACAGTCGAAGAAGAGGCGGCCCAGGCCGCGGAGGATCTCCACCGGCTCGCCCAGCTTGCGCGCCAGCGCGATGTGCTCGCGGTTGAGCGCGATCCGCTCGCTCGGATGGGCGTAGTCCATCAGCGCGGAGACCGCCGAGCGCACGACGGAGAGGAGCGTTCGTTCGTCCCCCAGCTCGCGCGCGAGGGCGATCGCGTCCCTGGCCATCTGCATCGGCGGTTCGGGGTCGAGCGCCGGTTGCTTCGCCGCCGACAGGCGGGCCAGGACGCGGGCGCGGAGGCCGGAGACCTCGTCACCGAGCGCGCCGAGGGCCTCCTCGAGCAGCGCCACCAACTCGGCGTCGACGTGGCCGAAGGTGAACTTTCCGCCATATTCCAGAGCCGCCCGGGCGAGGAGCTCTGCGCTGCCGAGGCCACGCGCGAGGCGCGCCGCATCACGGCACGCGTCCTCGCCGGCCGCGATCTCCCCTGCGAGCAGGAGCGCATGTCCGCGCGACAACAGCAGCGCCGCCCGCTGCGTGGTGTCGTCCGGCATCGCGGCATCGAGCAGACTCAGGGCCTGGTCGTACAGAATCCGCCGCCTCGGCGTGCGCGAGGACGGCCAGCGCGCGCTCGGCGGCGCGCACGCAGTAGCGGATGGTCGCCTCGGCCTGGGCCGGACCCGACTCGCGATAGTGATGCGCGATCCGCGACAGGGGCGCGTCGGGATCCCCCTGATGACGCTCGGCCAGGATGTCGGCGATGCGCCCGTGTAGCGCGGCGCGGTCCGTCGCTTCGAGCTCGTGGTGCAGCACCTCGCGGACCAGCGCGTGGGTGAAACGATAGTTCGACGGGGTGGGCTTGGCGACGAGCCCGCCCTCGATCGCGGGTGCGAGCGTCTCCTCGAGCGCGCGCGCGTCCATCCCGGTGAGCTCGCTCGCGTCGACGTGGCTGATCTCCCTGCCCAGGACCGAGAGCTGCTCCAGGAGCGCGATGGTCGGCTCCGGCAGCCTTCTGACGCGCTCGCCGATCACCGCCGCCACCTGCAGGGGGATCTGCGCGCCGAGGGCGTCCTGCCCCGCCAGCAGGCGGGCCAGCTCCACCGCGAAGAGCGGATTGCCCTCGCTCGCCTCGAACACACGGGTGACGACCGCCTCGCTCCCCGCACGCCCGGTCACGTGCTCGACGATCTCGGCGACCGCCGCCCGGTCGAGAGGCCCGAGGTCGATGGACTCGGCCGCGCGCCCGGGACGCGCGAGATCCGTCAAGAGCCCGGCCGCCCGCGCTTCGACGACGCGGTAGGTGCCGACGAGCGCCAAAGGCGCACCGGCCGCGCTCCGCGCGACGAAGTCGAGGAGCGCCACCGACGCGGAGTCGGCGGCGTGCAGATCCTCGAGCACCAGCAGAAGCGGGCGGTCACGTGCCGCACGCTTCAGGAAAGAGCCGACCGCGTCGAAGAGACGGAACTGCGCCTGGTGCGCCTCGAGCGCCGGGACCTCCCGCACCTCCGTCACCGCCGCCACTTCCGGCACGAGCGACGCGATGACGCCCGCGCCCGCGCCCAGGCACCGCGCGGCCTCCTCCTGCGAGAGCGCGCTCAACACCTCGCGCACGATCTCGATCCACGGCCAGAACGCCGGCGCGCCGCCCGACTCCCAGCAGCGCCCCCACACCGGCCACGCGCCCCGCTCGGCGGCATCTTCCGACAGGAGCGAGACGAGGGTCGATTTGCCGATCCCCGGCTCGCCGGCCACCAGACAGATGCCGCCCCGGCCGGCGCAGGCGCTGTCGAGGATGCGCCGGAGCACTTCGAGCTCACGGGTTCGTCCCACGAGGTCCGTCATCGCCGACACGACTCGAGTCTACGCCGCAGACGTCTTCGCCACACGCGCCCGATGAAGCGCCGGCGACATCAGATTGGGCCGCACGTACGCTTCCTCGAAGCCGGCCCAGAGGAGATTTCGGTAGCAGGGGTCGGGTTCGCCGGGGACGCGAACGCCGGTCTCCACCGCCAGCGATCGAACGCCCCGCCTGTCGGCGAGGCGGATGCGCTCGCACAAGAGCGTCCGGTGCACGCGCCTCTGCCGGTGTGGGCGAGCGGTCGCGCCGAAGCCGAGCCAGCCCAGCGCCCCGCCGCTGTGAAGCGCCCCCGCGCCCAGGATCTCGTTGCCGTCGGCGGCGAGGAGCACGTCCCAGCCGGGCCGGCCCACGAGGTTCATGATCCATTTGGCGAAGGTCTCACCCACCCCGAAGGACTCGGCCACGAGGTCGGCGAAGGCGATGGCGTCTCGCTGGCCCTCGGCCCGCCGGACCCGGCACGACGAGTCGAGGGTGGGCAGAGGGTCGGCGGCGAGGCGGTGGAACTTCATCCACGGGCGCCCCGGAACGAAGCCACGGGCGAGGAGCGACTCGTAGAGCCGGCCGGGTCGGGCATCGGGGGCGAGGGCGACGACGTACTGGCCGTCGGCGCGCTTGGCCATCCAGTCGAGCACCGCGTCGACATCGCTGCTCGTCGCCGGCGCGCCGACGCCCAGTCCGAGCACCCGGCGCGCCATCTGGGGGGCCAACCCCGTGGCGACGAGGGCGGTCGCTCCGCCGACACGGGTGGCCTCGGCCCAGGGGTCGTCGCTTCCTCGAGGCGCTTCGCGGCACATGTCCACGTAGGCCTCGACCTCGGCGCGCTCGAGCTCAGTGAACATCGGCCTGGGCACGGCGGGCCTCCTTGGTCACCGCGCCCGCGAAGGACTCGACGCGCTGGTGGTCGACGAAGACGACGCTGCTGAAGGTGAGCTCGTTCTGGCTGTTGAAGGAGAAGCGCACGTTCTCGCGCATCGGGCTTCCCTCGCGACGGCCGACGTAGGTCGCCCTGAAGGTGCGGCCGTCGACGCGACCGCTGTGGTCGTGGGTCTCGCCGGCGTTGGTGACGGTGTACCAGTGGACGAGGCCGCGGCCGGCGTCGTAGCCCCACAGGTCGTCGGACTGGTAGGTGAAGCCCTCCATGCCGGTCATCTCGAGGTGGCATGCGACGCCGGCGCCGCCTCCCGCCGAGCGGCAGGTGTACTCGAACTCCACGGGCACCTCCTGGCCGCCCATCTGCACCTGACCACTCCCGGTCCAGCTGCCGACGAGGCAGGCGAGCTCGCGGGACATGCGGGCCTGCTCTGAGCTGTCCTGAGCGGAGGCGCTGGAGGTGAAGGTGAGGGCCGCGAGGGCCATGAGGAAGAGAGGGATGAATCGTCGCATGGGTCGTCTCCTTGATTACGGGGCGGTCCTTTCCGCCCACACCTCGGAGGCGTGACTCCCAGCGTCACACCGTGACCCAGGACGCGACACGACGATTTCTGCTGTGATTTCAGAGGAAGAAATTTAGCGGCGTCGCTTCCGGGCGGAAAAGCGAGCGAGCCCGAGGGCGAAGAGTGCAGCCCCGAAGGGCCCAAAACGAGCACGCCCGCCCGCGCTACAGAAGCCGCCATCGTCCTCCTCGTCGTCGGTGGCCGCGGCGGCGCTGGCGGTCGCCTCGGTCGGAGGAGTCGCCTCGGGCGGCGGTGTGGGCTCGGGCGGCGGTCCGATGGCGAAGTTGCCCATCTCGTCCCAATGGCCTTCGACCGCGACGCCGATCGGGGCGTTGGGCGTGACGACCTGTCCGAGGGCGATCTTCGGATCGGGCGCGTTCACGTCGATGCTCAGGGGCTGCGCCTCCAGCATGCTCACCGCGAGAGAGCCGGAGAGCATCCGCTCGAAGCCCGGCACCTCGGAGGTGATGGGGGCGACCAGGCTGCGGAGCTCGGCGGGGACGTTCGTGTGGGGGACGATGGAGACCCGCCCGATGGGTGCGTCTCCCGTCGCGTGGTGCGGACGAAGGGCAGAAGCGACGAGGCCGCTCGAGAGCTGCCCCGAAAGCTCGGGAACGCGGGTGGTCACCACCACCGCGCTCAAGCCGAAGGGATCGTCGGTGGCGCTCAAGCGGATGGGCAAGACGATCTCGTCGGTGCGGAAGGCGATGCCCACGGGGCGAAGCTCCATGGTGCTGGTCCCACGGGGAACGCGCGCCTTCACCGCCAGGAAGGTCGCCCCCTCGCCCGCATAGGCGCTCACCGCGGTTTCGTCGGCTTGGGGGAAGTGATTGCGACGGAGCCAGGTGTTGAGCGCGGTCGCCGCCTGCTCCGCGTCCGCCTGAATGGGCGTGACGTCGTACTCTCCGACGTGAACCGTCTCACCCACCTCGAGGCCGCCGATACCGTCGCTCCCGCCGCCACCACCCGTGCGACCCATGGGCGGCGTGGCCGCGAGGCCTCGTGCCCAGTAGGTGGTGCGATCGAAGGCGTCGTTGTCGACGACGTGATACGCGAGCGGCGCGGAGGGGACGGCCAACACCCACGCGAGCTGGCTCGGCACCGGCGGCGGCTCCTCTCCGATCCCCCCGCCACGCGGCGGCGTGACGCGGGCACGCCAGATCAGGATCTCGACTCCTTCGTGCCAGAAGAGGATCACCTCTTTCTGCGGATGCGCGAAGCCCGGCATGCAGGCGTCCCCCACCGAAGGCGTGGCGAGAACGGTGAGGACAGCGAGCACGGCGCTGGCGGTGAAGCGAAGGCTCGTCATACGTCCTCGCTTCCGATGGCGCCTTCGACGAACGCGCGCACCTCTTCCGTGAAGTCGCGGCGCGAGCTCTCCCAGGCGTAGAACATGTGCCCGCCGTGGAAGTGCTTCAGAAGCACGCGGGCGCGGCTCGGCGCGTCGAGCTTCATCAGATCCGCGAGGCGGTTGGAGGTGAAGTAAGGCGTCACCAGGTCGAACCTGCCATGAGTGATGAAGACGCGCATGGACGGGTTGAGCGACATGGCGTAGCGGAGGTCGTCGGTGGCGCTCGCGTTCATGTCGAAGGCGTGGGACTGGGTGTCGACCTTCCACGCCTGGTTCACGTCGAGGCTCAGAAGCTCGTATTGGCGTTCGGTCGTGACGCCGAGGTCGCGCCGCAGATGCGCATTGATGCCACTGGCGAAGAGACGCCCGAGGCCCCACAGCGTCGGGTCCGGCCCCTCGCCGCCCACGCGATCGGGAAAGGGGTCCCGGCCCGTCACCGTGCCATCGTAGAGGCCGACGACCCGTCCCTGGTCGCGAAGGAGCTCGCGCGAGAAGCGCTCCTTCGGCACGCGGCCCTGCATCGCCTCCACCAACGCACGGTCGAGCCCGATGAACGCCGCTGCTTTCGTCAGCACCCGGTCGTGGACGTCGGGCGCGAGGCCGGGGCCGCGCAAGAGGAGCGAGGCGAGCTCGGTGGTCGCGAAGGTCTCCGCCGCGGCGACGACTTCCTCCAAGCTCGCTTGCGCCGACAGCGCCGACGCGCGGCCGTGGTGATGCGCCACCGCCGCCATGGTCGGGAAGGTGTCGACGAAGGGGATCACGTCGTAGTCCGTGGGCATCAGCCACGACAGCTCGAGGGCGGGCGAAATGAGGATCGCGCCGTTGAGTCCGATCCCGAAGCGCTCTTGAAGCGAGCGCGCGAGCTTGCCGACGCGGAAGCCCCCGTAGCTCTCTCCCGCGATGAAGATCGGCGAGTCCCAGCGCTGGTGCTTTGACAGAAATCGCGTCATCAGCTCGCCGAGCGAGTCGAGATCCTTGCTCAGCGCGAAGTAGCTCTCGTTCTTCTCGTCGTCCCCACTCGCCTTCGCCCCCTCGCCTTTCTTCTTCTGCTCCACCGTCCAGCTGAAGCCGGTACCGACGGGATCGACGAAGACGAGATCGGCGAAGGAGAGCCAGGTCTCCTCGTTGTCGGTGAGGCGGACCGGTGGCGGCGGCATCTCGCCCCGCGGGCCGAAGACCACCCGCCGGGGCGCGACCGCACCCACGTGCAGGTACGCCGAAGAAGCGCCCGGCCCACCGTTGAAGAGGAAGACCAGAGGCCGCTCGCTCGCGCCATCGGTCTCGGCGAAGTACGCCGAGTAGAAGAGCTCGGCGACGGGCTCGTCGCGCTCGCGCAGGACGATGAAGTCGGCGACGGCGCGATAGCGGACCTCGCGGCTCTGGATGGAGATCTGATGCTCCGAGGACGCGCCCTCGGGTGGATGGTAGGGCTCTTTCGGGGACTCGTCGGCCATGAGGCGCGACTATCGATCGCGGCAGGCCGAGAGCGCAAGGCACCCCGCTTGTCGCGGCGGGGCTCTTGCTCTACATCCCACTCATGCTCGACTGGAACGAGGTCATGAGGCTCGCGGAGAGCGGCAACCAACCACCCCCTCGCAAGGTGGAAAAGACCGAGGCCGAGTGGCGGGAGCAGCTCTCGCCCGACGCCTTCCACGTCACGCGCGAGCACGGCACCGAGCGCGCCTTCAGCTCCGAGATGTGCTCGCTCTTCGAGCCGGGCCGTTATGCGTGTGTGTGCTGCGGCACGCTCCTCTTCGACGCGCAGACGAAGTTCGAATCGGGGACCGGCTGGCCTTCCTTCACCCGGCCCGCATCCGAGGACGTGGTCGCCTATCACGTCGACCGCAGCTACGGGATGGTCCGCGTCGAGACGCTCTGCAACGTCTGCGACGCGCACCTCGGCCACGTCTTCCCCGATGGACCGGAGCCCACCGGCCTTCGCTATTGCATCAACGCGGTCGCCCTTCGCAAGGCCGACTGACGTATGATCAGCAGATGGGTGGCGACGATCTCGTGGTGCTGCCGGTGCGCCCCGGGATCTGCTACGGCGCGTGCCGAAACGTCGGTCTGCTCTACTATCGCGACAGCCCCACCGTTTCGGACCTGAAGCAGCGCGAGCCCCTGCTCCGCGACGTGGCGGAGCGCTATCCGGAGGGATGCGCATTTGTCTCGGTCATCGAGACCAGCTACGGCGCCGCCCTCCCCGACGCCAAGGCCCGCGCGGAGACGTCGCGGCAAGTCCGAGCGCATCAGGATGCGCTGGTCGCGGGCGCGATGGTGCTCGTGGGCGACAGCTTGAAGACCAGCCTGGTCCGCTCGCTGCTGCGCGGGCTGCTCCTGTTGCGCCGCGACGAAGTCCGCCTGAGCTTCTTCTCCACCATCGAAGAAGGCTGCGAATGGACCCTCGCAGCACTCGGCCTCGAGGGCTCCGAGCTGAAGACGCGGGAGAACGAGCTGATGAAGGCGATCGAGGCGATGGGGAAGCAAGCGGGCTACCCGGAGTGAGCGCTCACTCTTCGGGCGCCGTCTCCTCAATCTCCTCTTCGACGATCACTTCGTCTTCGGGGATCTCTTCGTCACTCGACACCACGACCTCGTCCAGCTGAATCGGCACGAACTCCGGCTCCTCGTCGGTCGCTTCCTCTTCCTCCGCTTCGGGCGTCGGCGCGGCGATGACGGCCTCGCCTTCCTCGTCGGGTCCGGGGACCGGCTCGGGCTCGCCGAGGAACTTCATCCCGAAGATGATCCCGCCTCCGGCGGCGAGAACGACGATCAGAACGCCGGCGATGATGGTGCCCTTGCCCACTCGCTCCGGGGGAAGCGGCGGTGGCTTGCTCACCTGCGGCACGCCGGGGTCGGGTAGCACCTGCGCCAGGACGTCGTTCGGCACGTCGATGTCGCCCGAGACCTCTTCGACGAGGGCGTCCACCTGCATGGTGCGGTTGCCGATGGCAGACGGGCCGCTGGACGCCCTCTCCTCTTCTTTGTCTGTCTCTTCGTCAGCCAAGGCGCTCGTCCCGACCAGGGAAGTGTAGACAGGGCGGCCTCAGCCGTCGAGGAGCGCTTTGGCCTTGGCGACCCATCCCGCTTTGCGGATGCGAGTCGCTTTGACACCGATGCGTTCGGCCATGGCGTCTATGTCCGCGTCGGTCCAGGCGGCGATCTGCGCATAGCGGCGGACGCCCGCGACGTGGAGCGCCTTTTCGAACTTCGGTCCGATGCCTTTGATCCGCCGGAGGTCGTCGGCGCCGCCTTCGGGCGTCGCCGCGTCGGCTCCGGGGGCTTCGGCCTTCGTCGCGCGCGGGGGTGCGTCCTCGGCGACGGGCGCGGCAACGGCGCCCGCGGCGAGCGCATCGACACGCGCCGACAGCGCGTCCATGGCGGTGACGACGCTCCCGAGGGTCTTCTCGAGCCGCTCGATGCGATCTGCGAGGCGGTCGCGAACGTCTTCGCTCTCCCGCGCCAGGCGCGACACCCGCGCGTCCAGCTTGATGACCTCGTTGTGCATCTTGGCGCCGCCCGTGAGCTCGTCGACCTGTCGGCTCAAGCGATTGAGGTGGTCCTTGACCGCGCCACCACGCTCCGCGAGGGCGGCGACCCGCACCATGTCGCGCTTGAGCGAGTCCACGTCCCGCGCCACCCGGTCGTTCGCCCCGGTCTCGGACTTCTCGAGCTTCTCGACGCGGTCGACAAGGAGCTCGAGGCGCGCTCGGATCTTTCCGACGTGCTGTTCGAGCACCGAACCGGGCACGCTCGAGGTGCGCGGCGGCGTGGACGACACGCGCCCGGTCAGCGGCGCGGGGCGCCCCGAGGAGGTGATGGGGCGCGCGGAGGGACGGACGCTCCCCGGCGTGGCCGCAGGCGCCGGGCGGCCGGAGGTGGTGCCGCGCGCGGGCGACGCCCGAACCGGCGTCGAGGTCCTGGGGGTCGCCGGATTCGTCGCCGGCCGCGAGGAGGTGGGCATCGGGCGACCGGAGGGAGAACGGGGCGGGGTCGGCAGCGGCTTCATCTCGGGCAACGAAGTCCGCGCTGGGGGCACGGCCGCGGGAGGCGTGGCGGCGGCAGGCATGGCAGCGCGCGGCGCGGCGGCGGGCGGCGCGGCGACGGGCGGCGTCGCAGCGGGGGGCGCGGCGGCGGGGGCGCCTGTCGCGGGACGCTTGCTCGGCGGCAGCGGCGGCGGCCCCGTGCGGGCGGTGCCGATGCCGGGCTCGGTGGGCATGCGCGGAGGGCGGGAGGAATGGGTTGGTCGAACCCCCACGCCTGGCGTCGCCGGTGGCATGACGGTCTTGCCGAGGCGCGCCGGCGGACGGTTCGAGCCCGGCCGCGCCGGCGTCGCTTGTCCGCCCGGCGTCGAAGGCGGATGGGAGATGCGCGTGGGCTCGGTCGGCAGGTCGTCGGGCGGAGACAGAATCCGGCCGCGTGTTTTCGTCTTCCGTGCTCATGGAGCGACGCGCAGAGAATAGGCCGCTCGTCAGCGGATGGCCAGGCTCGCGGCCCCAGCGCGGCCCATCGGGGCGACCACGCCGAGAAGGGCCTGCCCATAGCCGTTCCGGCCCGCCTCGCCCGTGAAGATGCGCGTCATGTGCCGCCCGATGTGGTCGTCCACCGGGCGGGCCGGGGGGAGCCGGCGCATGAAGCGCCCCACACGAAGGAGCGAGAAGAGCCGCCCGTCGTACCAGAGCTCGATGATCCGCTGCCACGCGTGAAGCTCGCTCAGCCAGTGCCGTTGGTATTGCGCCATCGCCGCGTCGGTCCCCGCGAGCACGGCGTCGGCCAGCATCTGAGCCCCGTGCATCGCGAGATAGGTGCCGGTCGAGAAGATGGGATCGGCGAAGCCTGCGGCGTCACCCACGAGCGCCCACCCCGCGCCGTAGAGTCGGGTGGAGCTCAGCTGATAGTTGTCGTAGCGGGCGACCTCGCTGATCCGTTCGGTGGGTGCGTGACGACGGATCACGCGATCGGTGGCGACGAGGTGATCGAGCTGCGCCTCGTGCGCGCCGGGGCCGAGGTGCTCGCGCCCGACGACCACCCCCACCGACACACGTCCGGGCAGCGGGATGCGCCAACCCCAACCGCGTTCGTGCCGGTCGACGTGAATGTCACCCGGACGATCGAGCTCCGCGCTTCGATAGTGGGCGAAGAGCGCGGCGTCCTTACGACCCCCGGCCACGGCCGGCAGGCCCAGCGTGCGCGCGACGAGGCGCGCACGACCGCTCGCATCGACAATCAGGTCGGGACCATCACCGCCGAAGACCGGCTCGGCCGCCTCCCGCGCCGTGTCCGAGAGCCCGAGCGAGTCGGGCCCCGTGCGGACGACGCGCGCCACGCGCGCGACCACTCGTACGCCCGCGCGCTCGGCGGCGCTCTGGAGGATGCCGTCGAAGCGGTCGCGCGGGGTGTTGTAGCTGTAGGAGGGCAGCTCCCCCTCGGCGTCGACGAAGGGCAGCGGGTAGCGGTCCGCCTCAGAGAAGGTGACCGTGGCGCCGGGCTTGTAGGTGCTGACGGCCGCGACCTCCTCCTCGACGCCGAGGCGCGCGAGGATCGGAACCACGGCGGGCACCAGGGACTCTCCCACCACCAACGTGCGTCGCCGGGGCCCCGCGAAGAGCACCACGCGCCGGCCCTGCCGCGCGAGGAGCGCCGAGAGCGTGCTCCCCGCCGGGCCGCCGCCGACCACCGCGATGCGCTCCCCCCCGACCACTCTTCAGTCCACCGCGAGAACGTTCCCCGGCGAGCTCCCCAGCGGCGCGCCCCGCATCGTCGACAGGACCCACACCGAGCGGGCCCCCACCTCGATCGTCTCCCCGGAGCGGAAGGCGAGGCCCCCGGGCGGGATCTCGCGCTCGGTGCAGACGAAGAGCTCCCAGCTCGAGTGGTCCTTCAGCTCCGGAAGCTTGAACTTCAGCTTACCGTCGTGCGCGCTGAAGATGAGATAGAAGGACTCGTCGACGAGGCGCTCGCCGCGGTCGTCGGTGCTCTGGATCGCGCGCCCGTCGAGGAAGATCCCGACCGAGCGCGCGAAGGACACGTTCCAATCCTCGGCGCTCATCTCGTGACCATCCGGCTTGTACCAGGCGATGTCGCGGCCCCCGCGGATGTCACGACCGTGAAAGAAGCGCCGCCGCTGGAAGATCGGATGCGCCTTGCGCAGCGCGATCAGGCGCCGGGTCAGCTCGAGGAGCGATACGTCCTGGCGTTCCCAATCGAGCCAGCTGATCTCGTTGTCCTGACAATAGGCGTTGTTGTTGCCGCCCTGGGTGCGTCCGAGCTCGTCTCCCGACAGGAGCATCGGCACGCCTTGAGAGAGCAGGAGCGTCGCGAGGAAGTTGCGCTGCTGCCGCGTGCGGAGCGCGAGGATGTCCGGATCGTGGGTCTCGCCCTCGACGCCGCAGTTCCACGAACGGTTGTGATCCTCTCCGTCGCGGTTCTGCTCCCGATTCGCCTCGTTGTGCTTGTGGTCGTACGAGACCAGGTCACGAAGCGTGAATCCGTCGTGCGCGGTGATGAAGTTGACGCTCGCGTGGGGGCGGCGCCCGTGCATGGCGTAGAGATCGGAGCTGCCGGTGAGACGCGCCGCCAGCTCCCCCAGCTTCTGCTCCTCACCCCGCCAGAAGTCGCGAACCGAGTCGCGGTACTTGCCGTTCCACTCGGACCACAGAGGCGGGAAGTTCCCCACCTGGTAACCGCCTTCCCCGACGTCCCAGGGCTCGGCGATGAGCTTCACCCGCGAGATCACCGGGTCCTGTTGGATGATCTGGAAGAAGACCGCGAGTCGATCGACGGCGTGGAGCTCTCGGGCGAGCGCAGAGGCGAGATCGAAACGGAACCCGTCGACCCCCATCTCCAGCACCCAGTAGCGGAGCGAATCCATGATGAGCTGCAGCACGTGCGGGTGCCGCATGTTCATCGTGTTGCCGGTGCCGGTGTAGTCGAGGTAGCGGCGCCAGTCCCTGGGATCGAGGCGGTAGTACGCCGCGTTGTCGATGCCGCGCAGCGACAAGGTCGGGCCGCGGTGATTGCCTTCGCAGGTGTGGTTGTAGACGACGTCGAGGATCAGCTCGATGTTGGCTTCGTGCAGGGCTTTCACCATGCTCTTGAATTCCTGCACCTGCTCCCCCCGCTTACCGGAAGCGGCGTACTCGTCGTGGGGCGCGAGATAGGCCAGGGAGTTGTAGCCCCAGTAGTTGCGCAGGCCCTGGTCCTTCAGGAACTGGTCGTGCACGAACTGATGGACGGGCATCAACTCGACCGCGGTGACGCCGAGCCGCTTGAGGTACTCGATGGCGACCGGGTGGGCGAGCCCGGCGTACGTCCCGCGCAGCTCTTCGGGGATCTGCGGGTGGAGTTGGGTGAACCCCTTGACGTGCAACTCGTAGATGACGGTCTTGTGCCACGGCGTGCGCGGCGGACGGTCGTGTCCCCAATCGAAGAAGGGATTGACGACGACGGAGCGCGGGACGTAGGGCGCGCTGTCCTCTTCGTTCGGGGGGCCGTCGGGCTGGCCGGCTGTGTATCCGTAGACCGCGGGATGCCAGGTCACGCTGCCCTCGACCGCCTTGGCGTAGGGATCGACAAGGAGCTTCGATGGATGACAGCGATGCCCCGCCACGGGATCGTAGGGGCCGTGGACGCGAAAGCCGTAGTGCTGCCCCGGGCGGACGCCCGGCACGTATCCGTGAAAGGTGAGGCCCGTGTGCTCGGGCAGGTCGATGCTCGTCTCCTCTCCCGCCTCGTCGAAGAGGCACAGCTCGACGCGCTGCCCGATCTCGCTGAAGAGAGCGAAGTTGGTCCCGGTGCCATCGTAGGTGGCGCCCAGGGGATAGGGTCGGCCCGGCCAGATCTTCATCGGGATCGCATCGATACCACGTCTGGCAGCCTGTCGTCCTTGACCCTGCCCCATCAGCATGCCCTACTCCGCACCCCGAACCGATGACCTCTCGCGTCCGCCTCGAGGAGCTCGCATCGTCGTACGGCGTAGAAACCGCCTATTACGACGCCCTCGGCAATCGACGGGTGGGCAGCGACGAAGCGGTGATCGCCACCCTCCGCGCGCTGGGCGCGGCGGTGGACACGGACGGTGGGGTGGAATCGGCGATCGCGGACTTCCACCGCGATCGCTGGGGGACCCCCGTGGCACCGGTGGCGGTGGTCTGGGACGAGGCGGCGCCGAGCGTGGTGATCCGCGGCGTCGATGCCGGCACGAAGCTTCGCGCGGTCCTGGCCGTCGAGGGCGGCGAGGAGCGGGTGGTGGAGTCGCGGGCCTCGGAGCTGCCGGTGGTGGAGAGCGCCGAGATCGACGGCCATCACGTCGAAGCGCGGAAGCTCGGGCTCGGTGGGCCTCTGCCCATGGGCTACCACCGCGTCTCGATCGAACACGGCACGCACGCGCCGGCGACGCTCACGCTGATCGCCAGCCCCTCGCGCGCCTTCGTGCGCGAGGGCACCCGCGCCTGGGGCGCCTTCCTGCCGCTCTACGCCCTCGAGAGCGAACGGAGCCTGGGTGGCGGCGACGCCACCGACCTCGCCTCGCTGGTGCGCTTCGTCGGTGAGCTGGGCGGCGAGATGGTGGGCACGCTTCCGCTCCTCGCCACCTTTCTGGAGGAGCCTTTCGAATACAGCCCCTACGCACCGGTGAGCCGGCGTTTCTGGAACGAGCTCTTCGTCGATCCGATCGCCACCCGCGAGCACGCGCGCTCGGCGGAAGCGAAGCGCCTCACCGAGAGCGACGCTTTCCAGGCCGAGGCGGCGGCGCTGCGGGCCGAGCCGCTGGTCGACTACGCGCGGCGCTACGCGCTCCTGCGTCCGGCGCTCGAAGCCCTCGCCGAGACCTTCTTCGAGGACAGCGGGGCGGAATCGGAGCTCCGCGCCTTCGAGACGCATCACCCCCACCTGCGCGACTACGCGCGCTTCCGCGCCGCGGTGGAGGAGCACGGCAGCCCCTCCCTCTTCCCGGCAAACGCCCTCGAAAACGCGGACCCGCGGCGGATCCGCTATCACCTCTACGCGCAGCTCCGCGCCGGTGAGCAGCTCGGCCACGCCTGCGACGAAGCGGCGAAGCTCGGTCTGGGCCTCTACCTCGACATGCCGCTGGGGGTGCATCCCGAGGGCTATGATGCCTACCGCGAGCCCGCGTCGTTCTTGTCGAGCCTCTCCGCGGGAGCGCCCCCCGACGCGCTCTTCACCGGCGGCCAGAAATGGGGCTTTGCGCCCATGTCTCCCACCGGGCTTCGCCGTTCGGGCTACGCCTACCTGCGCGAGTGCCTCTCTCACCAGATGCGAGGGGCCGGCGTCCTGCGCATCGATCACGTGATGGGCCTGCATCGTCTCTACTGCATCCCCGACGAGATGGATGCGACCGAGGGCGTGTACGTGCACATGCCCCACGAAGAGCTCTACGCGGTGGTCTGTGTCGAGAGCCACCGGCACCAGACGATGATCGTCGGCGAGGATCTCGGCACTGTTCCCGACGCGGTGCGCGAGGCGATGGATCGCCACGCGCTGTCGCGGATGTATGTGCTCCCCTTCGAGCTCCGTCCCGAGGAGACGATGATCATGGGCGCGATCGGGGAGTCGTCGGTGGCCTCCGCCAACACCCACGACCTGCCCACCTGGCGCGGCTGGTGGGAGGGGCGCGACATCGACGTGCGCGTGGAGATGGGGCTCACGCCCGCGGAGGATGCACAGACCGAGAAGCGGGAGCGCAAAGCGCTCGCCCACACCCTCGCGGACCGCCTGGGGGTCGCGCGCGAGCCGGCTGCCACCCTCGAGGCGGCCCTCGGCGCCCTGGCGGGAAGCGACGCGCACCTCCTGCTGGTGAACCTGGAGGACCTCTGGCTCGAAGGATCGCCGCAGAACGTCCCCGGGACCCACCGCGAGCGGCCCAATTGGCGGCGCAAAGCGGCGCGGCGCCTGGAAGCGATTTGCACGGACACGGAGGTGCGGCGGATCCTTTCGATGATCGACGACCGGCGAAAGCGAAGATGACCAGCGGACTGAGCGAAGACGACCTCTACCTCTTCAACGAGGGCACCCACCACCAGCTCGGCAACAAGCTCGGTGCGCGCCTCGTCACCCACGAAGGCCGAGAAGGGGCGTGGTTCAGCGTCTGGGCGCCCGCCGCCGAAGGCGTGTCGGTGATCTGCACGACGAACGGCTGGAATCCCGACAGCGATGCGCTGTCGCCCCGGGGCTCGAGCGGTATCTGGGAGGGCTTCATCGCGGGGGCGAAGAAGGGCGACGCCTACAAGTACGCGATCCGCACCGCGAGCGGCCTCGTGGAGAAGGCCGACCCGTACGGCATCCACCACGAGACGCCCCCCAAGACCGCCTCGGTGCTCTGGGACCTCGACTACGAATGGGGCGACGCGACGTGGATGGAGGAGCGGCGAAAGAAGAACGCCCTCGACGCACCGATCAGCATCTACGAGGTGCACCTCGGTTCGTTTCGGCGCGTGCCGGAGGACGGGAATCGATCGCTTTCGTATCGGGAGATGGCGCCCTACCTGGCGGAGCACGTCTCGAAGCTCGGCTTCACCCACGTCGAGCTCCTTCCGGTGATGGAGCATCCCTTCGCGGGGAGCTGGGGCTATCAGGTCACCGGCTTCTTCGCGCCCACCAGCCGCTTCGGAACGCCGCAGGACTTCATGTACCTGGTGGACACCCTGCATCAGGCGGGGATCGGAGTGATCCTCGACTGGGTCCCGGCGCACTTCCCGACCGATGCGCACGGCCTCGGCAGCTTCGACGGCACCCACCTCTACGAGCACGCCGATCCCCGACGCGGCTTCCACCCCGACTGGACGACCTACATCTTCAACTACGGCCGACACGAGGTGCGCAGCTTCCTCTTGTCGAGCGCGATGTTCTGGCTCGACCAGTATCACGTAGACGGTCTGCGCGTGGATGGCGTCGCCTCCATGCTCTACCTCGACTACAGCCGCGAGGAGGGGCATTGGCTCCCGAACCGTCACGGCGGCCGCGAGAACCTCGAAGCCATCGGCTTCCTGAAGCAGCTCAACGAGTCGGTGTATCGCGACCATCCCGACGTGCAGACCTACGCCGAGGAGTCCACCTCCTGGCCCATGGTCAGCCGGCCGACCTCCATCGGCGGACTCGGCTTCGGCCTGAAGTGGGACATGGGGTGGATGCACGACACGCTGAGCTACTTCTCGCGCGATCCGGTGCACCGCCGCCACCATCACGACGAGCTCACCTTCCGCAGCATCTACGCCTTCCACGAGAACTTCGTCCTGCCGCTGAGCCACGACGAGGTGGTCCACATGAAGGGCTCGCTCTACAGCAAGATGCCCGGGGACGACTGGCAGAAACGGGCGAACCTGCGACTGCTCTTCGCCTATCAATGGGCGATGAACGGCAAGAAGCTCCTCTTCATGGGGGCCGAGCTCGGTCAGTACGACGAGTGGAATCACGACGGCTCGGTCCCGTGGCATCTGATGGACGATCCGCGCCACGCGGGCATCAGCGCGCTGGTCGGTGACCTGAACGCGCTCTATCGCGGGCGCCCGGCGCTTCACGAGCTCGACGTCGACCCGACGGGATACGAGTGGATCGCGGGTGACGACCGCGCGCAGAGCGTCCTGTCCTTCATGCGCCGCAGCCGCGACGACCGCCGCGTGGTCTGCGCCTTCAACTTCACGCCAGTCCCGCGCGAGGGCTACCGGCTCGGCGTGGTCGCGCCCGGGCGCTGGAAGGAGATCCTCAACACCGACGCCGAGCGATACGGCGGAGGGGGCGTGGGGAACCTCGGCGGCGTGGATGCCGAGAACATCAAGAGCCACGGCCGCCCGGCGTCCATCTCCGTGACCCTTCCGCCCCTGGGCGCGGTCTTCTTCGAGCACGACGAGGGATGAACCGGCGGCGAGGCGTCGCCATCGTCGCGCTGGCCCTGCCCGCGCTGATCCTCGCCCTCGTCTTTTTGGTGCTCGTCAGTCGATCGGCTGACGACGGCCCCTGCCCCGAGCTCGACCTCCCGCTGGGCGAGCCCGCCGCCGGCCCGCGTGCGTGGATGGCCCGGGGTCGCTACGAGCAGTGGCCCGAAGACGGCCAGTGCCTCGGCAGCCTGGGCGTGAGCTTCTTCGCCCCCGGTGAAAGCTGGGAGGACGAAGCGTGGGCGCCCGCCGCCCACGTCGTGATTCGCGCAGGACTCTTGCCGCCCCCTACGCGTGAGCGCGCCTTTTTGGCCTGGGGCGACGACGGCCGCCCTCTGCTCTTCGGCTTCGGCGAGGACGCCGCACCGCTCATCGTGGACGCCATGCCCGACGCGCCGGGAGGGCTCGTGGTGCGGCGATGCGACGTGGTTCTGGGGGTGCGCGCCGCAGGCGGGGCGATCGATTGGGCGCGGGTAGAGGACGCGGGTGACGAGGTGCGGGGGTGCGTCAGGTTGCGGGTGGAGTGATGTGGGGTGGGTCGAGTCGGGTCTGGAGGAGCCATGCCTCGTGGGTTTTCGCCTCGTGATCTCGGTCGATCGCGCGAGCGAACGTGGTTGGCCGTGGGGAGCGCGCTTTGGCTGATGAGGGGAGCTGAGGTGGCGACGGGCGGCGCGTGACGAGTGGGGATGACCGGGGTGGCGCTCGAGGGCGTGGGACGGGGAAACGTCGGGCGATGAAGCGTGGGGGTGGAAGCCGTGGAACGCGGCTTCGAGGTTGGAGAGGCCTCGGGCCGCGGCGCCTGCGGCGCCTCTGTGGCCGCCGCTTCGCGGCGGGGGGTGGGCGCGGTGCGCCCGGCGCAATGCGTTCAGCCGTGAGACGCACGAGCGGTCACTCCTCGCCACGTCGCACCCAACGCTCGGACTTGTGACCGCGTCGCGGTCACTTCTCCCGACGTCGCACCCAACGACCAGACTTGTGACCGCGTCGCGGTCACTTCTCGCCACGTCGCGCCCAACGCTCGGACTTGTGACCGCGTCGCGGTCACTTCTCCCGACGTCGCACCCAACGCTCGGACTTGTGACCGCGTCGCGGTCACTTCTCCCGACGTCGCGCCCAACGACCCGACTTGTGACCGCGTCGCGGTCACTTCTCCCGACGTCCGCACCCAACGTGACCGCTTCGCGGTCACTTCTCCCGACGTCGCACCCAACGACCACTTGTCGCTTCGCGGTCACTTCTCCCGACGTCGCGCCCAACGACCAGACTTGTGACCGCTTCGCGGTCACTTCTCCCGACGTCGCACCCAACGCCAGACCTGTGACCGCTTCGCGGTCACTTCTCCCGACGTCGCACCCAACGACCAGACTTGTGACCGCGTCGCGGTCACTTCTCCCGACGTCGCACCCAACGCTCGGACTTGTGACCGCGTCGCGGTCACTTCTCCCGACGTCGCACCCAATCGACCAGACTTGGCGCTTCGCGGTCACTTCTCCCGACGTCGCACCCAACGACCAGACTTGTGACCGCGTCGCGGTCACTTCTCCCGACGTCGCACCCAACGCTCGGACTTGTGACCGCGTCGCGGTCACTTCTCCCGACGTCGCACCCAACGACCCGACTTGTGACCGCGTCGCGGTCACTTCTCCCGACGTCGCACCCAACGACCCGACTTGTGACCGCGTCGCGGTCACTTCTCCCGACGTCGCACCCAACGACCCGACTTGTGACCGCGTCGCGGTCACTTCTCCCGACGTCGCACCCAACGCTCGGACTTGTGACCGCGTCGCGGTCACTTCTCGCCACGTCCGGCGTCCGGCGCCCTGCGCCGGACAGAGGCCGCGCAGCGGCCGCGGCCAACCACGCCGCAGCGCACGGAAACGCCGCCAACGGCTCTCACCGCGACCACATCCTCCACGCGGCCGCCCCGTCCCACGCCGCACCCCACCCGGCCGCCGCCGCGAGCTCCCCCCGGTCCCCGCGCGCCACCTCCCCTCTCATCTGCCAAAAGCCGGTCGGATGCCGGTGCCCTTCCACCCACCCGGCCGCCGCCGCGAGCTCCCCCCGGTCCCCGCGCGCCACCTCCCCTCTCATCTGCCAAAAGCCGGTCGGATGCCGGTGCCCTTCCACCCACCCGGCCGCCGCCGCGAGCTCCCCCGGTCCCCGCGCGCCACCTCCCCTCTCATCTGCCAAAAGCCGGTCGGATGCCGGTGCCCTTCCACCCCACCCGGCCGCCGCCGCGAGCTCCCCCCGGTCCCCGCGCGCCACCTCCCCTCTCATCTGCCAAGAGCCGGTCGGATGCCGGTGCCCTTCCACCCCACCCGGCCGCCGCCGCGAGCTCCCCCCGGTCCCCGCGCGCCACCTCCCCTCTCATCTGCCAAGAGCCGGTCGGATGCCGGTGCCCTTCCACCCCGCCTGCGCCCCTCTCGTCGACCACGAGCCGGTCGGCGACCGGATCCGGGGATCCGCATTCGCTACTGATCGGGCCAGGCTCTCAACCCACGCGCGCGAGACGCCCCGGCGTCTCGCCGGTCAGCGTGCCGTCCCGCGCGATCACGCGGCCGGCGACGAGGGTCGCGCGGTAGCCGATGGCGTCCTGGAGGAAGCGCTTGCCGCCGGCGGGGAGGTCGGCAACCAGGCGCGGGCGACGCAGGCGGAGTCCGGCGTGGTCGATCACGTTGATGTCGGCGCGCTTGCCAAGGGCGAGGAGACCGCGATCCGAAAGGCCGACGAAGCCCGCCGTATCCGCGGTCATCATCTGGACGACGCGCTCGAGGGCGATCCCCTCGTGCCGGTCCCGCGCCCAATGGGTGAGCATGTAGGTGGGGAAGCTCGCGTCGCAGATCGTCCCCACGTGCGCGCCGCCGTCGGAGAGCCCGGGGAGCGCGAGGGGATGGGTGAGCATCTGATACACGACGCCCAGGCTGTGCTCCATGTAGTTGTAGATCGGGAAGTACAGGAGCTCGCGGCCTTCGTCCGCGAGGAGCGCGTCGTAGATCACGGAGAGCGGCGTCTGGCCCCGCGCGAGCGCTTCGGCGAAGAGCGAATCGTCCTTCGCCGGCTCGTAGCTGACCTCCTCGCCCAGGCGGTAGAGGTTCATCGAGACGAAGTCGATGTTCGCGAGGAGCTGATCCGCCAGCGGCGGGATCGGGCTGCCATCACCGGCGACGCTTTCGCTCCGCTCTTCGAGGAGCTTCGCCTTGAAGGCGGGATCGCGCATGCGCTTCACGCGCTCGCTCAGCGGCAGATGGCTGATCGCCTTGTAGCTGGGGAAGCCCATGAAGGGATGGAAGCTGGCCTCGAGCCCGAGGAGCACGCCAATGCCGCGGGCGCCGACCTGGAGACGCATCTGCACGCCTTCGGCGTTGGCCGCCTCCGCCCGCGCCACGATCCGTCGCCACTGCTCCGAGTCACGCTGCCGCTGGAGCAGCGAGATGGACATGGGACGCCCCGCGGCACGGGCCATCGCGACCAGGAGATCGAACTCCGCGTCGAAGCGGCCGCGATCCTCGGTCATGTCGAAGTCACTCACCGCTTGCAGCACGCCGTGGCCGAGGCCGCGGAGCGCGCCGGCGAGGCCCACGAGCTCGGCCTGGTCCGCTTCGGCGGCGGGGGTGTGGCTGCCGTCCTTCGCTCGGTGGTTGTCGGTGCGCCCAGTGCTCAGGCCGAGCGCACCCGCCTCCATCGCGTCGCGCACCAACGCCGCCATCTTCGCCACGTCCGCTTCGGTCGCAGGCTCGCGCGCGAGCGCGCGCTCTCCCATGACGTAGACCCGCACCGGATCGTGTGGCACCTGCGCTGCGAAATCGATGACGTGCGGCTTGCGATCGAGGGCCGCCATGTACTCGGGGAAGGTCTCCCAATCCCAGTCGATGCCTTCGGAGAGCGCGGTTCCGGGGATGTCCTCCACCCCTTCCATCAGGTCGACCAGGCGGCTCCGATCCGCCGCGCGCACGGGCGCGAAGCCGACGCCGCAGCTCCCCATCACCACCGTCGTCACGCCGTGATGGCAGCTCGGCGCGAGCTCCGGATCCCACGAGACCTGGCCGTCGTAGTGCGTGTGGATGTCGACGAAGCCCGGGGTGACGATGGCCCCGCCCGCGTCGATGATCTCAGCCGCGCTCCCGCTGACCTCGCCGATCGCGACGATGCGGCCGTCGGCGATCGCCACGTCCGCTCGCCGAGGCGGCGCGCCGCTGCCATCGATGACGGTGCCGCCGACGATCTTCGAATCGTAGGTCATCTCGAATGCGCAGGGGGGCGATGGAGTCAGGCCGCTCGTAGCGAACGGCGAGCCCGCGACGCGCGAGCTCGGGATATACGGTATCCCACCAGTGGCGGCTGAGCCCAGGGCTCAGCACCTGATCGCCGAGATAATCGAGCGGGTCGAGGGCGGTCTGTCCGCGGAACAGACCGAGATGCAGATGCGCACCCGACGCGATCATGCCGCTGCGTCCCACGTAGCCGAGGAGCGTCCCCGCCCGCACGTGCTCTCCCACGTGCACCTTGAAGGTCTCGAGGTGGGCGTAGAGCGAGCGCAGCCCGCCCTCGTCGTGGCGCACCTCCACCGCGAGACCCCGCGGCCCGAGGCCCTCGAGACGGCCCGCGTTGACCGGCGACACCGGGCGCAGCGGACCCGGACCGCGATCGGCCCCCGCCGCGGTCACCACACCGTCCGCCATCGCGAAGACCGGCTCACCCCGCTGCGAAGCGAAGTCGATCCCCCGGTGCAGGCGCGCGCCGCCCTCCCGCGGCTCGCCAGGGCCGCTGATCGCCAGCCGCGGCGCTCCGCCCAGCGGGCTGACGAGCCCACGCGAAGGAGTCTCACGCCCTTCGTACGCCTCGAGCAGACGCCTGCGCACGGTGAAGATCGCCGCCTCGGGCCCGGTCCCCCGCACGCGATCGCCGTAGATGAAATGGCTGACGGCGTGACGATGCGGCGCCGAGCCGTGCACCGCGTCGATCCCCGGGCACTGCTCCTCCCACGTCTTCATGAACGCGGCGGCGAAGTACATGTTGTCGTCGAGGTCGAGGAGCGCGCCGCCACCGAAGCGCACGCGCGAGAGCCTCAGGCGTGCCGGAGTGAAACCGCCATGGCCATCGGGCTTCGGGTAGCGATACACGTCGCCGTCGAAGCTCTGCCGATACATGTCCGGATGAATGCGCGTGAGGCCGCGCCCCCAACTGTCGGCCTGGTCCGGACGACACGCACCCTGCTGCTGCGCGAGCGCAGCGAGGAGAAAGGGATCGACGCCGAAGCGCTCGCCTTCACGCAGCGCCGCCTCCGCGATGGGACGCGCCATGTCGCTCGTGCGCTCTTTCGGGCAGACCTCGGAGAGCGCGTCCACGAAGCGCGCCCTGTCGATGGCCTCCGGCGATTCGGGTTCCTCGGGCCACGCGTGCGGATCGATCAGCCCCTGCGCGCGCGGCCGCACCGCGAGACGAAAGAGATCGACCTTCGTCACCGCGTGTGTCGCGCGACGCATGCGCCGCCTCTCCTCACGCGGCAGCTCGTCGTCGAGGAGCGAGATGTTCCGCGATCGCCTCCGCCAGTGCGGCCCGTGCTCGTCCGGCACGGCACTCGCTGTCGCGCGAGGTTGGCTCTTTGCCACCAGCGCCGCGCTCGAAAGAGCGAGCGCCGCACACACCATCAAGAGGGTCGCCCCACCTCTCCCAACGCCTATCCGCATATGGCTACCCTCCGAAGAATGACCCGAAGACGCCAGAAAGGCACCAAATTCCCACGCCGGGAGCGATCGGCGTCTGATCTTTGCTCTCGTCCCCGCGTTAGGCTAGTTTCGCCCCAGCCGAAAGCTGTCCTCGGCCGCCGCGAGGCGCGTCGTTTTCGGGCTGATGGCCGCAAGCAATGCCCACCGATCCGCGACGGAATCCTTCTCCCGACTCGAGCCGTGAAGAGCGGCTCGAGGTCGCAGAAGCCATCCACACGCTGGTCACGCGGCAGGAGCTCTTCGCGCGCCGGGTCGCCGAGCCCCGGATCGACCACGCGGGCCTCGAGCGCTCCGAGGCGGTCTGGTTCGGGGTCGGCTTGTCGAGCGGGGACGTGAGCCGCGGCCTGCCCGCCGACGTCCTGGTCCTCGTCTACGCCCAGGAGATGCTCCGGCGCGAGCTCGGCTACGCCGAGAGCCGCATCCTCGTCGCCGACACCAACGCCCTCGGAGATGGCATCGCCCAGCTGCCCGTCCATCGCGCCCGCGCTCGGGCCGAACGGACCCTGCGCTCGGTGGTGTCCACCCTCGGCTTCCCGGTCACCGTGCTCCGCGCGTCGGAGGTCGACGGCGAGGCCGACAGCATCGTCCGGGATCTCGACGCTCCCAATCCCTACGTCGCCCGTCAGATCGGTCAGACCGAGGTCATGCGCCGCCGTGGAGCGGGGGTGAAGCTCGGCTGGTCGCTCTCCGGGGTGATGCACGACGAGCTCTACTTCGACGAGCTCTACGATCGCGCCTTCGGCGCCGGGGTGAGCTTCGTCTACACCACGGGCGGACGCACCTTGAACCCCCGCCGCCCTCGCGCCTGTCCCTACCTCTGCGCCGAGCCCGACGAGCGGCTCCTGCTTCGGCCGGGTGAACGCGTGCAGGCCAAGCTCGAAGAGGCCGCACGTCCCATGGCGCGCGGCTACCGCCGCCTCCTCGCCAAGCTCGCCCGCGCCCACCATCGCCTCAAGGGCGAGCGCTACAAGACGCCCGAGGAGCTCCTGCAGAGCATCGTCGATGCGCTGCCCGAGGGCGAGCGCACGCTGAGCGGCAGCGTTTCAGCACCCGCGTGAAGCGCAGCCTTCGCTTCGCGCCGGCGGTCACTGGTCCAGGGCGCAGTGCGCGGCGCGCCTACTGAAGAAACGCTGGCAGCCAGATCGCGCGGTCGGGCCGCGCGTCGCGCTCGCGCGCCTCGAGGAGTCGGAGCTTGTGCGCGTCCATCGCTTCGCCCTCCCCTCGCTTGCCGCTGCGGATGAAGGACTCGCCGCGCACCCCCCGCTCGAGGAGCAGCGCCGTCGCGTGATCGAAGAAAGCCTCGCGCTCCTTCATCGCCGCGAAGCTCGTCGCCTCCGCGACGCGCGCGATCAGCGAGTCGTCCGCGGGCCAGCCGAGGAAGCCCGCGACCGCCCGGATCTGCGCCTCGCGATCGTCGAGCAGGTCCTCGTAGCGCAGGAGCAGCACGTCGCCCTCGCCCTGCCGCGCCCGCCAGCCGGCCACGTGCGAAAACCAGGAACCGTATTGAACTCGGCCCTCTACGAAGCGATCGAAGAACGCGTCGAAGCTTCCTTCGAAGCCGAGATAGCTGCGGTGGAAGTGGTAGTAGCTCGTGGCGACGTCGCGGCTGTCGCGTACCACGCCCACGATCCGCGGCCCCCTCGGCACCCACTCCGCCGTGAGGTGGGTCTTGAAGATCCGGGGTGACGACAGCGCCGCGATCCGCTCGGGCGTCAGCACCCCGGTGGCGAGGCCCCGCTCGAACCAGGGGCTCACGTCGTTGAGGTGCTCGGCCTCGGGGGGCGTGCCGCCCTCGGCGAGGAGCAGGACGATCCACTGCATCAGCGTCGTGCCCGAGCGCGGATAGGTCGCGATGAACACGTCGTCGGGACGGGGCTCGAAGGCGACCCGCCCGGCGAGGAAGGCGGCGACCCGTCGCGCGTCGGCGAGGGCTCGAGACCCTTCGGAGAGCAGGCGGGCCTGGCCCGTGAGCGCGGTGGCGAGCGCCCGTTTCACGAGGCGCGTCCTCACCGGGTCAGGTGCACCCAGGTGCCGTGGCGGCGCCGAACGCCGTGCCAGCCTCCGGGGACCTCGGGGCTGGTCCAGTGGTAGAGCCAGCGCGCATCGGCCGGCGGGATGTTCGTGCAGCCATGGCTGCGCACCTGACCGAATCCGTCGTGCCAGTAGGCGCCATGCAGAGCGAAGCTGTTCCAGTAGTACATGGTCCAGGGCACCTCTTCGACCTCGTAGAAGCCCTCCGCGGGGTCGTCCCCGTTCATCGTGATCGAGATGTACTTCTCACGGATGCTGGAACGTGCCCTTGGGCGTGTCGTAGCCCTCCTTGCCGCTCGAGACGAGGGTCGCCAGGACGGGGCGGTCCCCCTCGTAGGCGACCAGCGTCTGCTCGGCGAGGTTGACGTGGATCCATTTCGTATCGGAAGGGATCCTCTCCGCCGGCCGGTCGATGCGGCGCACGACGCGCACGCCTTCGGCGGGCACCGCGATGTCGTCCGGGCCGAGCACGTAGCGAACGCCGTCGATTTCGCGCTCCCCGACGAAGGGGAAGCGCGCCCCCTTTTGCGCCACGCCGACCTCGCGCACCCCGTCCCCATCCACCTCGAACAGCGGCCGGTCTTCGAAGTAGACGAAGGCCAGCGGGAGCTGCGTGTCCTCGTCCAGGAGCTCGCCGCGCATCGTCACCAGGGGCTTGTCCTCGACGTCCGACGCGCGCACCCAGCGGTTGGCCACGGTGCGGTAGTACGTTCCCGTCTCCCCTTCCGCCTCCTCGGCGATGGCGAGAAGGAACACGCCGTTCATCGGCTCGTCGACGACCTCGGGCCATGTGCCGTGCCCGGCCGCCGCGGCCTCACAGGCCGCCTCCTCCTCCGCGGTGGGCACGCGGAAGAAGCGGGGCGCCCCCTCCTCCGCTTTCACGTAGCGGAAAGGTCGGGTGCCGCTCACGTCGGGGGGATGGACCCACAGACCGCGGTCGTCGACCTCGGCGCTCACGTTGAAGCCGCGCTCGGTGCAGACCGCACCGAAGGGAGCGACCTCGTACCACGCGCCACCTTCACAACCCGGACCGAACAGGCGCCGCCCGACCTCGATGGGGGTGCCGCGGCGCACGATGCCCACGACCTCGTGCGCCGCGCCGGCGGTCTCGTAGACCTCGCCCGCGAGGTGGAAGGGGACGGCGACCAGGCCCTCCTCGTGCGTGTACTCGGGAGGCGGCGCCGTGAGCTCGCGGCCTTCGAGACCTGGGGCGCGAAGCACCCGGCGACCCGAGGGCTCGACCGCGAGGCCGGGCTCGCCGGGGCTCACGGGGGCGTCGGCTTCGGCCGCGGTGGTGTCCTGCTGCGCCGAGCTGGCGCCCTCCTCCTGGTCGTCACCGCAGGCCGCGGCGACCGCGGCGAGGGCAGCGAGGAACGCGAAACTATGGAGAGAACCACGCACGACGGCCAAGAGCGGCGTGAGCGTGAAACCTGTGTGGGGAGCCGTCAAGACGCCCTCCTTGGTATTCTGGCGGGACCAACCCGGAGGACTCTGATGAATCGCTCGATCCTTTCCCTTGCCCTGGCCCTCGCCCTGCCCCTCGCCGCGTGCGGCGACGACGGCGGCACCACCGACAGCTCGATGACCGTCGATTCTTCCACCGACACCGGCGGCGGAGGCGACACCGGGACCACGATGGATACGGGGACCACGGGTGACACCGGGACCACCGGAGACGGCAGCGCGGGCGACGGCAGCGCGGGCGACGGCAGCGCGGGCGACGGCAGCGCGGGCGACGGCAGCGCGGGCGACGGCAGCGCGGGCGACGGCAGCGCAGGCGACGGCAGCGCAGGCGACGGCAGCGCAGGCGACGCCATGGCGGACGCCAGCAGCGACGCCGGCGGCGTGGGTACCCGTGGATGCGCGGGCGACGGTGGCGTCGTATGCGCCGCGGGGTTGATGTGCTGCGCCGGGGTGCCCTACCCGGTGGATGGCAGGTGCCAGATGAGCTGCCCTGCGGTGAGTGACCGCGCTGCCAAGGAAGACTTCCAGAACGTCGATGGCGAACAGGCCCTCGCGTCGATCGCGCGCCTTCCCATCAGCGAGTGGAGCTATCGGTTCGAGCCGGGCGGCGTCCGCCACATCGGTCCCATGGCCCAGGACTTCCACCGCGAGTTCGGCCTCGGCGCCGACGACCGCCACATCCACCCGGTCGACGCCGCGGGCGTGACCATGGCGGCCCTGCAGGCGCTCCTGACCCGCGTCGAAGGCCTCGAGCGCGAGAACGCGGCGCTCCGCCAGGAGACCCTCGAGCTGCGCACCCGCGTCGAAGAAGCGCAGGCGCGCTAGAGAAGCTACGAAGCGCTCACGTTGCCGCGGTGCTGCGCGCGTGCGCGCTCCGAGAAGCGGTAGACGAGCGTCACCATCCACCCGGTCCGGAGGTTCTGGCTGAGCCCGCTGATCACGAATCCGCGGGCCAGCTTGGCGATCAGGATCGGGTTGTTGTCGGCGTGGTGAGAGCTCTGTACCTGGAGGAAGCCCACGGCTTCCGCCGCCTCGAGCACCGCGTCGAGGAGCGCTGCGTAGACGCCTTTTCGGCGCCACTCGGGGCGAATCGCGCTCACAGTCATGTGGTAGACGGCGGCGTCCCCCTGCCGCCCGCGATAGACGCCCACGAGGGTGTCGCCGTCCCAGATGCCGAAGCGATGGACGACACCGGAGCCGCCGCCCGCATCTTCGAGAGCGGTGGCACGCTCCACGGCTTCGGGCGCGAAGAGCTCGGTCATGGCGACGTAGCGGCGATCGCGCAACGACTCGTCGAGGAGAGGCTCGGCGAGGGCGTTCCACGCCTCGACCTCCATCGGCGCGATGCGCAGCTGCTCGGGGAGCGCCGCGCGCCCGATGATCGCGTTCATCTGCGCGGTCGCTTCCTCGATCAGCTTCGCCATGATGCGAGTCTACCGGAGCGTCTCGAGGATGGCGCCCAACGACTCGGCCGACTCCTCGTCTGGCGCGGTCACGAAGACGTGCACCCACGCGCCCTCCGTGTCCTCGAGCTCGGTCATCGCCTCGCGGTGATGCAGGCGCGCTCCATGTGACGCGCTCGTCCAGCGGAGCCATTGGGCCGCGCGGCCGAGGAGCGTCCCTTCCATCCTCCGCATCTCGAGCACGTCACCGACGTGCGAGGCGGGATCGGTTCCCAGGTAGATCCCGAGCTGGGCCTGGGGCGCACCCAGCGGCACGATGGGAAAGAAGTAGTGCACCTCGAAGTCCGGGCCCCGATAGGTGACAGCCAGGTAGTCGGGCGGCAGCGCGAGGCTCAGACCGTACGGGAGCGTCACCGGACCGCCCGCGAGGTCCAGGCGGCGCTCGCCGGGGGCGAGGGTTTCGGCGATGCGTCGCGTCACCTCCCGGCAAGAGGTGACCTCCTCCCCGCGCATCGAGCCAGGGGGCACGGCGAAGCTCACGTCCATGAGCACGCCGTCCTCGCCGTGCAGGATGACGCTTCCGATGTCGCCGCGGCGACGCAGGCTCTCTTCGGTGGGCGGCACCAACACCCCTCGAAGGCCGGGCGCCAGCGTCAGGGGCTCGACGCCTCCGGCGTGACCCAGGCTTTCGAGATACGACTCCACCTGCGCAGCGAGGGAGCCCTCGCCGCGACGCCGGAGGATCTCCATCGCCCGCACCTCGAGCTGGACGTCCGCATCGGCGAAGGCGACGGTGGACTCGAGGAGCACCGGCGGCACGGGGGCGCGCTCGCGGTCGTCGGGCGGCGCCGGCGAGGTGCCGGCGGGCATGCGAAGGCGAAGCCAATCGGCGAGCAGGGGTATGGGCTCGGGTGCGAGCGCGATCGCCGACAGACCGCCGCAGCTCGCGGCCCCCTCCGTCGGGGGCGGCGTAACCGAACGAACCGGCGTGGCCGCAGCCCCCCCGCACGCCCCGAGCGCGATCGCGGCGACAGAGAAGAGAGCCCTCAGACGCGCGACGCGCCCCAGGCTCATGTCACTCGGCTGAGGACCCTGAGCAGACCGCCGACGCGCTCCGCAGTTCCGGGATCGCCCTGGGCGGTGGCGGCGCCCAGGAGCTCTTCGAGGCCCGAGCGCGTCTCCGCCGCGGCTTCGCGGAAGCTCTTGAGCTCCCGCTCCGCGCTCGAGACCTGCCCCCGCAACACCAGGAGCTCGGCGTCCCAATCCCCGAGCGCGTCGTGGAGCTTCTCCAGCTCTTCGCTCCGCTTGCCCGAGGCGGTGGCCTCCGCCTCGCGGCGCGCACGCCGCTCGTTGGCCAGGCTCTCGGAGAGCTTGGCCGCCCGCTCCTGGAGCTCGACCATGCTCTGACGGAGCTCACGGTCGGCGGGGGTGCCTCGCTCGCCGCTGCGCAGCCGCTCGTCGCGCTCCTCGAGCTGCGCCGTCAGCGAACGGAGCAGCGTCTCCCAATCCTCGGCCTCGCGCTCCATCGTCTGCAGGCGCGCTTCGAGTCGCGCGACCTCCTGACTGCGCCCTGGACCGGCGCTCGCCGGCTCGTTCCAGCCGCTGTCGGGCGCGTCGATGCCCATGGCCGTGCGCCCGAAGGACACGCCGCCTTCTTCGAGCTGCTCGGTGAGCTCACCGAGCGTGGCGCGCGCGTCGCGCAGCACCTCTTCGGCCGCGTCCATGCGACCGCCGTGGGTCTCGGCCCGGGTCACCGCGCCCTTCAGCGCCTCTTCGAGCTCGCCGATACGCGCCGAGAGGTGGTCGACCTCTCCCACGCGCTCGGAGGCGTCCACCACCGCTTCGCGCAGCCGCTCCGCTTCCTCGCGATGACGGTCGGCGGTCTCCTCGAGCTCGCGCCCCCGACGTTCCGTGTCGGCGAGGTCGAGCTGGAGCCGGTTGACCAGCGCGTCGCGCGCCGCGACCGTCGAGGCCAGGTCGTTCGCCCGGTTCGCTTCGAGCTCGGAGAGCTCCTCGGCGTCGGCGAGGCGCACCGTGAGGTCGGTCTCCCGATCCTTGAGCTCGGCGTTCTGCGCGCGCAGCCGATCCGCCTCGTCTCGAAGGGCGTCGGTCTCCTCGCTCGTCGCCGGAGTCGCGGCCTGGGGCGGGCGCGCGGAGAGCGCCGAGAGCGCGGCCTCGCGATCGTCGAGGCGTGCGCGGAGCCCGGCGACCTCGCCGAGCAGCGCGTCGATACGCGCCTCGTCGACTGGAGCCGACACCGCCGCGTGACCGGCCTCCGCCGCCATCGACAGGTCGTGCACGAGCTCGGCGATGCGCAGCTCGTAGCCCCGGCGCGCGCCGGCGAAGCGATCCTCGAGGCTGCCGACCATCATCGTCAGGCGGATGTTCTCGGCGCGCGCGTGGTCGCGCTCCTCGGTCAGGCTCCGGATGAGCTCCCGTGCGGCCCCGAGCTGCTCGCGCAGCTCCGCGTCGCCCGGCGCCTTCGAAGCCACGTCCGCGAGGTCCTGGGCCGCCATCAGCTGGTTGCTCAGCTCGGAGACGCGCTCCGAGAGATGCTTCTCCGACGCGCGCAGCGCTTCGAGCTCGTCGTCCTGACCGACGGCCGCGCGAACGCCGGACTCGGGCGTCTCCACGGGCGTCTGCGTCTCTTCCTGGCGCTGCCCGCTCGGACCCCGCGCCTTGAGCATCTCGAGCTCGAGCTGCTCGCGGGTCTCGCCGAGCTCCGCTTCGAGCGAGCGGATGCGGCCGCGCGCCGACGCGAGGTCGTGCTCGGTGAGCATGTGCCTCGCCGCGGCGAGCTCGTGGATCTCGTCGGCCTCGGCCCAGCGCGCCTCGAGGCCGCGCACGCGTCCGACGAGCGCCGCCTCCCGCGCGCGCAGCTCTTCGATCTGCTCGACGGAGGCCGCCAGCTCGCCCATGAGCTCGTCCACCGTGAACTGGGCTTCGGCGCGCGCCGCCTCGGCCTCGAGCGCGCGCGTCACCGCGCGCCTCTCCTCCTCGGCGCTGATCGCGGGGGCTGGGGCGGACAGAGGGGCCGGCGCAGGCGCGGCGACGGGGACCGCGGCCACCGGCTGGGCCTGCGGGGCGAACACGAGCGGCTTGCCGTTCTGCGCTTCGCGCAGCTCCTCCACCAAATCGCGCACCAGGATGGCGCGCCGCTCGAGCTCGCGCTCCGCCTCGGCCAAAGCGAGCCCGGTCCCGTGGAGGTGACTCTCGAAGCGCGCGATCTCCCCCTGCGGATCGAAGTCGAAGGCCGGCTCTTCTTCGCGCCCGGATGCTTCGTCGGCGGCCTTGGAGAGCGCGCGCTCGAGCTCCTGCACCCGATCCCGCTCGGCGTCGAGGCGCGCCGCCAGATCGCGCACGCGCTCCTCGTGGGCTTCGGCGGCTTCGTCGAGGCGCTCGCGCAGGCCTTCGAGCTCGGTGGTGCGCTCGGCGAGATCGCGCTCGAGCGCTTCGCTCCGCGTGTGCGCCTTTTCGAGCTCGGCGCGATCCGGCTCGGAGGGCGGTGGCGGCGCGCTCCGGCGGCGTCGACGCCGGGTCTGCGGCACGCGGATCACCGAGTAGGCGTCGAGGCCCGCGCCTTCGTCAGCGCAGAGCGCGATGTAGCGCTCGGCTTCGTCGGACTCGACGAGGGATCCGTCGAGCGTGGGCGCTTCCTGATCCTCGGGCGAGGCATCGAAGTCGACGAGCGTGTACCCCGCGAAGCTCGACTGTCCGAGCATGCGCACCTTGCGGAACTCCGGGCTGAGGAGCGCGAAGAGCCCTTCGTAACCGACGCCGCCGCGCGCACGGGTGCCCGCGACGAGCGCGCCATCCCGGCCGAGGGCGCGGGCGAGCCGTGCCACGGCGTCGGGCTCCGTCTGGCCCACGTGATCGAGGTCCGGGATCACCACCACGTCGACGCTCTCGTCGCCCAGCTCGGGGACCCGACGCTGAACCCTCACGTTCCTCGCCACCCGGCCCAGGCGGTCGGCAGCGGCGTCAGCGTGGTCGCCGATCCAGAGGACGTCCCGCCCATCACAGACCTCTTCGAGGTACACGGCGAGGGCGAGATCGGCGCTTTCGAAGTGGCCGTCTCTTTTGGAGCTCATGGCAGAAAGTCGGTCTGCTCGGGCCTATCGGGGCCCCAGCGGGACGCGGAATATATCGGGCCCATAGGTCGAGGGCAATCGACCCGAAGATGCTCTACATTTGAGGCGTCGTGTCCTCCCCCCAAAGCGTCGAGGCCTACCTCCGGCGGCTCCGCCTCCGCGCCGGCCTCCTCTATGGGGGCCGGGGCTTCGTGGCCCTCGCTGGCGCGTTCTCCCTCGCCTTCGGGCTGGTGGCGTTGGTGGTAGGGCCCGTGGTCTCCCTTCCGGTGGCCATCCTGGGCTGGGGGGTCTGTCTCGCCGCGGGGGTGGGCGCGCTCCTCTGGTCGCTCCAGGGCGTCCGCCGCCTCCGTGGATCGCGGACGGCCACTCTCCTGTACGACGTGAGCGACGCGCGCGGTCCCTTCCTCGCCTCCGCCGCCCGCTCCGCGGTGGAGCTCGCCTCCGACCCACACGCGCTCGAGCGCTCGCCCGAGCTCGTCGCCGCACATGGGGCGCGCGTCGCGTCCCAGCTTCGCGCGATCCCCATCTCGCGGGTGGTGCCGTGGAGCTGGGTACGCCATCCCTCCGCGATCTTCGGCGCGGTCGCGCTCCTCTTCGGCGCGCTGCTCTTGACCCAGGCCGAGCGCTCGGCGGCGGGCGCCTTCGCCCTCACCCACCCCGGCGAGACCGACGAGCGCGGCGTTCGCGTCGCGGCCATCGTCGCCAACGTCGACGCGCGCCTGGTCTATCCCGGCTACCTCGGTGAGCCGCCCGCCACCCTGCACGACGTGTCGCGCATCGAAGCCCCGCGGGGCACGAGCGTGGAGCTGACGGTGCAGAGTCGCGTGCCCGCCGCGGGCGGCGTGCTCGAGATCGGCGAGAGCCCCGTGCAGCTCGGCGTGCGCGACGACGGCTCCCTCGTCGGACGCTTCGTGGTGCGCGACGACGGGAGCCTCAGCCTCTCGGTCGACGACGAGGAGGGCGAGCGACTCAAGGATCCCGTGGCGCGCTCGGTGCGGGTGATCGTCGACGAGGCGCCGCGGGTCGCGCTCCTCGACCCGGCCGAGGACGCCATCGTCGAGCTCGACGAGGACGTGCCCATGACGTGGGAAGCGACCGACGACGTCGGCCTCAGGAGCGTGGACCTCGTGGTCGAGACACCGGACGGAACGCGAGGTGCGGCGTCGGCTGCGCCAGGCGGAGGACGTCACCCTCGACGAAGCGCGCGGCGGGCAGCTCATCGTGGCGTCGGCCTTCGGCGCGGGCCCGGGCGACGTGCTGCGGCTGTGGGTCGAGGCGCGCGACGGGGACGAGGTCTCGGGACCGAACGTCGGGCGCAGCGAGACCCGGGTGCTCACGGTGGCGTCGGAAGCGACGCGGCGCGCCGCCGCCATCGCGGAGCTCTCCCAGGTGCTCGATCGCGCCCTCGACGCGCTGGCGGATCGTCTGGAGGCCCCGGTCGTCCGCCGAGGCAACGAGGTCGCGGCCCGATTCGAACGCGTCAGCACGAGCGGCGACGAGCTGATCATCGCGCTCGAGGACCTCGCGATGGAGCTCCGCGCCCAGCCGGGGAGCTCGGGCGACGCTTCGCTCTATGGTGAGATGGGGCGTCGGCTCCGGCGCCTCGCCACCCGCGAAGCGCGGGCACACGGACGTCGGCCAGCGGCCTTCGCGCGGCGCCAGGCCATCGATGACAGCGCCGTCGAAGAGCTCGAGTCGGACACGATCCTGCTCGCCGACACCCTGTCGCGCACGCGCATCGAAGACGCCGCGGCGATCACCCGTGAGCTCGAGTCACTGCGCCGCGAGATGGTGTCACTCCTGGCCGAGCTCCGCCGCGCGAACTCCCCCGAAGCGCGCGAGCGCCTGATGGGAGCGATCCATCGCGCGCAACAGCGCATGCGCGACCTGGCGGAGCGCCTCGCCGCCATGACCGACGACGTGCCCTCGGACTTCGTCAACGCCGATGCGCTGGGTGAAGCGGAAGCGGAAGACGCGCTTCAGAGCCTCGAGGAAGCGATCCAGAGCGGCGACCTCGACGCCGCCGAAGCACAGCTCGCCGCGCTCGAGCGTCAGAATCGATCAGATCGCCGCGCTCCTCGGCAGCGGGATGGAGAGCTTCGCCGAGTCGCGCTTCGGGCCGCGGGAGCGGGCGATGGCGGAGGCGATGGACGCGCTCGCGGGGATCGAGGAGGAGCAGCGCCGCCTCGCCGGCCAGAGCGCCGACGTGCAGAGGAGCGCCGCCGAGCGGGCGCTCCGGCGGGGCGGCAGCGACGGAGCCGAGACCGCGCGACTCGCGCGCAGCGCCCGCGCAATTCGCGAGAGCCTCGACGGGATCGAGGGAGACGTGCGGGGGCTCGCAGACGAGGAGTCGCTCGAGCGGGCGCGCCAGCGCGTGACCGACGTCGAAGACGCGCTCTCCACGGGCGACCTCGGAGAGGCGCGAAGGATGGCGGAGGAGGCGTCCCTCGACCTCGACGGGATCAGCCGCGACCTCGATCTCTCCGCGCTCATGTTCCCCGGCCGCAACAATCAGACCTCGGACGCGGCCGAGAGCGCCCAGCACGCGGTCGAGCAGCTCCGCGACCTGCGTCAGGATCTCGATCGCGCCATCCCCGACATCGAGGACTTCGTCGACGATCACGGACGGAGGCAGATGCGCAGCGATCGGGCCAGCCAGGGGCGCGTGATGGAGGCGGCCGACCGGCTCGCCCAGCAGTTCGACGAGGGGCCGGACGGAGCGCCGCTCTCTCCCGACGCCGCCCGCGGTGTGCGCGAAGCGCGCCAGGCGATGGAGCGTGGGCGGGACGCGCTGAGCGGCGAGGACCCGATCGAGGCGTCGCGGGCGCAGGACGAAGCGGCGCGGCGGCTCAGCGAGCTCCGTGAGGAGCTGGAGAAGCAGCAGGAGCAGCAGCGCGGTGGCGGCGGTGGCGGCAGCGGCGAAGGCACCGCGCCCGAGTTCCGCGAAGCGGTGCGCATCCCCGGCGCCGAGGAGTTCGAGGGCCCGAGCGATCTCCGCCGGCGTCTCCTCGACGCGATGCGCGAGGGCGCGCCCGAGGGCTACTCCGAGAGCGTGCGCCGCTACTACGAGGAGCTGCTCCGATGAAGCGCGCGCTCGTCTCCGTCTCGCTCCTCTGCGCCATCGGCACAGCCTTCCCCGCCCGCGCCATGCCGCCAGGCGTCTACGGCCAGAAGACCCGCCGCGCGTGGAGCCTGATCCAGGAGCTGCGCCTCGAGGAAGCGGCTCGTCTCGCCGAGGAGGTCGTGCGGCGTTATCCGGACGACGCGGACGTCCTCGAGGTGCAGGCACATCTGCACTTCTACGAAGGTCGCTACGCGCAGGCGGTCGCGGCGATCGAGCGCGCGGCTGCGGCCGAGCCCAACGACGACCGACGTCACATGGCGGAGCTGATGGCGTCCACCAAGACCGCCACCGACGGAATGGTGGAGGCGCGTTCGGACGATGGCCGCTTCGTCGTGCGCTCCTCCTCCGAGGACGCGATCCTCGCGCCGTACGCACTCGAAGCGATGGCGGCCGCCGACGAAGCGCTGACGCGCATCCTCGGCACGCGTGTACCCGGCCCCGTCCGCCTCGAGATCTATCCGTCCAGTCGGTCCCTGGCCTCGGTCTCGTCGCTCACCGAGGAGGAGATCGAGCGGACGGGCACGATCGCGCTCTGCAAGTGGGACCGGTTGATGGTCACCTCGCCTCGGGCGCTCCTGCGCGGCTATCCGTGGATGGACACCATCGCCCACGAGTACGTCCACCTGGTGCTCACGCGCGCGGCGCGCGACCACGCGCCGGTCTGGCTGCAGGAGGGCGTCGCGAAGTATCTCGAGCGCACCTGGCGTGGCGAGGAGCCGAGCGCGCACATCGAGCCGGCGGTCGACGCGATCCTGAAGCGGCGCCACGATGCCGGAACGCTCCTGCCCTTCGACGCCCTTCATCCGTCGATCGCGCGTTTGGACTCGCAGGAGGACGCTGCTCTGGCGTTCGCGCAGGTCGCGACCTTCCTCGAGCTCTTCCACGAGCGATTCGGCGACGAGGGCCTGCGCGCGGCGATCGCGCAGATCGCGGACGGTGCGGACGCGCGCGACGCGCTGGCCGACGTCGCGGGGGAGAGCTTCGCCAGCCTCGAGCGGGGGTGGCTCGCGGCAGTGGGGAGGCGGCACGCGCCGAGCCCCAGCGATGCGCCGCGGATGATCGGCATGCGATTTCGGCATGGTGAGGGCGAGCCGGACGAGGCGCGCGAGGTGGACGCCGAGGCCCGTCGCTTCTTCCGCCTGGGCGACCTCCTGTGGAGCCACCATCGCGCCCGCGCGGCCGCGGTGGAGTATCAAAAGGCGCACGAACGGGCGCCGGACGATCCCATCGTCGCCTCTCGCCTCGCACGCGCCGCCCTCGAAGGAGGGCAGCCGGAGATCGCCATCGCCACCCTCGAGCCGCTGCGCGAGCGTTACCCCGAGCACGCGCCGCTCCGCTCCCTGCTCGGCTCGGCCTACCTCGCCAAAGGCGACCTCCCCCGCGCGCGCGAAGAGCTCGAGGAAGCCATCCGGCTCAACCCCTTCGACCCCGAGCCCCACTGCGGCCTCGCCAGCGCCGACGAGGACGCCCGCGAGGCCCGCACCTGCCGCACCCTCGGGCGGCCCTAGTGACGACCAGCTAGCGGCAGGCGCCCCACATGCCGGCGCCGGCGGCCTGGGCGGCGCTCTCGTCGGATGCGATCAGAATCGGCGTAGGCGGTGTTCGGATCGAAGGGGAAGGCGCGGGCGTAGCCGCGGTGGGCGAGCTGGCGCGACCACAGATCCTGCGGGCCGTCGCCAACCCAGATGTACGCGAGGAGCCGGCCATACATGTCGCGGCACTCCACGTCGAAGGTGAGCCACACCTGGCGGCTCTGGAGCGCGCTCGTGAACACGGTCGCTTCGTCGCCGTAGCACTCGGCGGGCATCGGGGGGTGGGCGATCTCCGGCGCGTTGATGCCGATGAGCCGGACCCGGTCGGCGATGCTCGGTCCGTTCACGAAGACCGTGTCGCCGTCGATGATCCGGGTGACCGTCACCAACTCGGGTTCCTGACAGGGGCTCGCGACGCGGTTCGGGATGCTCGACGGGTCGATGCTCGTGACGTGGATGTCGTCGAGCACCAGGGGATCGTCGGTGAAGGGGTAGCCCACGCCCTCGGTGTAATGGGTGGGTGGCCGATAGGTGTCCACCGGAGGGCCATCCGGGGTCGCGTCGACGGCGCCGTCGATGCCCCCATCCCCGACCGGGCCCCCATCCCCTGTAGGCGGCGGCGTGTAGCAGCCGGCGAGGAGCAAGACCGCCCCGATCAGCAAGCGAAGCACATCCAGACGATAGCACCGAAGGCGCCGTGCGCCGACACAGACCGACCTCGCGACACCCGCCCACAACCTGCTAGCCTTGGCCCCAGTGAGCGAGGCATCCGAAGCCCGACATTCCAGTCCCCTCGAGGTGGTCGCGGCGCCCCGATCCGACGTGGAGCGCGTGGAGGCACTGGCCGAGGCGCACGCCCGCATCCTCTCCGAGGTGAAGAAGCGGATCGTGGGCCAGGACGAGGTCATCGACCTGCTCCTCATCGCCCTCTTCGCCCGGGGTCATGGGCTCTTCGTCGGGGTGCCCGGCCTCGCCAAGACTTTGCTCATCACCACCCTGGCCGAAGTCCTCTCGCTCCGCTCGAACCGCATCCAGTTCACGCCGGACCTGATGCCGAGCGACATCACGGGCACCGACGTCCTCGAGGTCGACCCGGAGACCGGCCAGCGCCGCTTTCGTTTCGTCCACGGCCCGGTCTTCACCAACATCCTCCTCGCTGACGAGATCAACCGCACGCCGCCGAAGACCCAGGCCGCGCTCCTTCAGGCGATGGCCGAGGGTCGCGTGACCGCTGGCGGACGCACCTATCCGCTCGAGGCGCCCTACCTCGTCTTCGCGACGCAGAACCCGATCGAGCAGGAGGGCACCTACCCGCTGCCCGAAGCGCAGCTCGACCGCTTCCTCTTTCAGATCGACGTCGGCTATCCGAGCGCCGCCGAAGAGGTCGAGATCGTGCAGCGCACCACGGCGCCCGTCGACGAAGAGCCGGAGGCCGTGCTCGACCGCGCCGAGATCCTCGCGCTGCAGGAGCTCGTGCCGCGCGTGCCCGCGGCGAACCATGTCATCGAGCACGCCGTCGCCATCGCGCGCGCATCGCGACCCGACGACGCGGCGGCCCCCGATCTGATCCGCGAGTACGTCTCCTTCGGCGCAGGCCCGCGTGCGAGCCAGGCGCTGGTGCTCGGTGCCAAGGCGCGCGCGGTGCTGAGCGGCCGCTTCGCTGCCGAGGTGGAGGACGTCCGCGCCCTCGCCGCCCCGGTGCTCAAGCACCGCCTGGTCGCGAATTTCAGGGCCGAGGCCGAGGGCATCAGCACCGCGAAGATCATCGAGACCATCCTCGCAGGCGTCCGCTCCTGATCAGTGCCTGTGGACAAAACCCTCGACCCGGAAGTCGCCAAGCGCGTCCAGAACCTGACGTTCTCGGCGCGGCGAGCGGTCGACGGTCTCCTCGCAGGCATCCACCGCAGCCCGCATCGCGGCGCCTCGGTGGTCTTCATCGAGCACCGCGAGTATCGCCCGGGCGACGACCCACGGCTGCTCGACTGGCGCGCTTTCGCCCGCACCGACCGCGACGTGGTGAAGCGCTTCGAGCAGGAGACCCAGCTGCGCGCGACGCTCGTCCTCGATCGCTCCGGCTCCATGGGCTACGCCGGCACCGACGGCGTCGAGAAGCAGGCGCACGCGGCGACGCTCCTCGCCGCCCTCGCCTACGTCCTGATCCGACAGGGTGACGCCACCGGTGCGGCAACGATCACCGACGAGCTCGGTGAGCTCGTGCCGCCGCGCACCCGCCCCGCACATCTCGACACGCTCATGGCGGCGCTGTCGGCCCCCGCGGCGCGCGGCGCGCCCACCGACCTCGCCGGCGCCCTCACCGCCGTCGCCGAACGCGTGGGAAGGCGCGGCGTGGTCGCCATCGCCAGCGACCTGCTCGACCTCCGCGACGAAGCGCTCGCGCCCATCGCCCACCTGGTCTCGCGCGGCCACGACGTGATCGTCTTTCACGTCCTGCACCCCGACGAGATCGACTTCCCCTTTCACGGCCCCACGCGTTTCGTCGGTCTCGAAGGCGAGCTGCCCATCGACGCCGACGCCGACGCGGTGCGCCGCGCCTATCGCCGCGAGATGAGCGAGTTCATCGAGACCGCCCGGGGGCGCGCCATCGCCGCCGGTGCGCGCTACGCGCTGGCGCGCACCGACGGACGTCCCGAGCATCAGCTCGGCGCCATCCTCAGCAGCTCCCGGCGGCGGGGAGCGCGCTGAGCCGTGGGCTTCGAGCTGCCTCTGGCCCTGTTGGGTCTTCTCGGCGTGTCCGCTCCCATCGCCGCCCACCTGATGCGCCGCCGCGACCTGCCGGTGATCGCCCTTCCCACAGTGATGCTCCTCGAGCGCGCGCAGGCGCGCAGCCAGAAGCGGGTGCACCTGGTGGACCTGCTCCTTCTCGCCGCGCGCATCCTTCTGGTCGTCGCCCTCGCCGTGGCCGTCGCCGACCCCTACGTCACCGTGCAGCTCGCCTATGGTGACGGCCGCCTGGCGTCGGTCGCCATCGTCCTCGACGACTCGATGAGCATGGAGCGGCAGGATGCGGAGGGGCACGGGCTGCTCTCCGACGAAGCCCGTGAGATGGCGGCCGATGCCATCGCCTCGCTCCCCATCGGCTCCGAGGTCTCGGTGGTCCTCGCTGGCCACCCGCCGCGGCTGCTCGTCCCCCGCACCTCCGAGCTCGACGAGGCCGCGGCCGCGGTCGAGTCCCTCGAAAGCGCGCCCGCATCCGCGCGCGGCACCGATCTCCCGACGGCCGTGGCGCGTGCCGTGCGCGAGCTCGCCGCCGCGCGGATCGACAAGCGCCGCCTGCTCATCATCACCGACGGAGCGGCCCACGCACGACTCGAGGACGTGCGTTTCCCAGGCGACGAGATCGCAGTGGACCTCCGCCGCCTCGACGGCGTGGAGGAAAACCGCGCCATCGCATCCGCCCACGCCGTCCCCGATCCCACCACCCCGGGCCAGGTCTCGGTCGCGGTGGAGATCCGCGCCCACGGCCCCGCCGGTGCGTCGGTGGTGCACCTGAAGGAGGGCGGCGAAGAGGTCTCCCACGGTGCCGCAGACCTCTCCTCGGGCGTCGCGCGCGTCAACCTCCACGCGCCTGCACCGGACGAGGGCACGCCCACCGCGCTCATCACCCTCGACGGCGAGGACGCCATCTCCGTCGACGACGAACGCGCCGTGCTGCTCCGCCCCAACGCCGCGCTCCGTGTGTTGATCGTCGACGGCGACCCCCACGACAGCCGCGACCGCGACGAAGTCGGCTACCTGGTGCGCGCCCTGGATCTGTCGCCCAGCGAGGGGGAGCCCCTCTCTTATCGCGTCGTCGATCCCGACACCGCCGAAGCCACCGACCTCGCGGGCTGGGACGTGGTGGTGCTCGCGAACGTGCGCACGCCCTCGGCCCACGGCGCGGCGCGTCTCGCCGATTTCGTGGAAGGCGGCGGGGGGCTGTTGATCGCCGCCGGCGACCGGATGGACCCCGCGGAGTATCGCGCGCGCTTCGGCGAGCTCCTGCCCGGACGGCCCCGCGCGGTGGGCGCGCTCCCCGATCCACTCTCCCTCCTTCGCGCCGAGGGGGCGTCCCAGCGCATCCCGACCGGCGGCCTCGAGAGCGTCCAGGCGACGCGACGACTGGTGGTGGAGGCCGCGCCACAGAGCGAGACCCTCCTGCGCTTCGAGGATGGCTCGGACGCCCTGCTCCTCGCGGAGCGCGGTGAAGGGCGCGTGGGTCTGCTCGCCCTCCCGGTGGACACCGCGTGGAGCGACCTGCCCTATCGGCCGGGATTCCTGCCGCTCATGGTGGAGCTGCTGCGCCATCTCGGCCCCGAAGCCCGCCTGCCGCAATCCGCGGTCGCGCCAGGCACCACCGTCACCATCCCGACCCCCTCCGGCGCAGACCGGGTCGTGGTGGTCGATCCGGCGGGCGCGCGTCACGAAGGCCCCGACGCGGAAGCCTGGGAGTTCGACCAGACGGCGGCGCCCGGTCCCTACCGCGTGCTCCCGGTCGCCGACGGTGTGCGCAGCCCCAACGTCGAAGCGGGCTTCGTGGTCGCGCCGCCCACCGAGGAGAGCGATCTCCGTCCCGCCCCGCCGAGCGAGGAGGCCGCCGAACGAGGGCTCCTCTCCACCGAGGTGGGCGGGGCGACGGTCCGACGCTCGATCGCACCATGGCTCTTTCTCCTCGCGGGAATATTGGCAATTCTGGAGGCCATCCTCCGGAGTCGGCGCCCCCTGAGGGCCGCCTGATGGCTCCCGGCCGCGAGCTGGGCTAACGTGGCCCCGCTGTGCCCCCGGAAATTCGCTCCGCCCTCCCCCGCGCCGTGTCGCGCGCCGCGGCGCTCGACTTCGGAACGAAGACGACGGTCGCCACCGGCGAGCGGGCGATCCACCTGCAGAACTGGGACCGACTCCGCGTCTTCGCGGCACTCGACATCGTCGGCCTGCACCTGACGGGCAATCACGCCCTGATGGGCTTCGGCCTGCCCCTCTTCCTGATGGTCTCGGTGGCCCTCGCCGTCAGCAAGGCCGAGCCCCCGCCCTCCGGCGTCTTCTTCCGCCGTCGCGCCCAGCGCATCCTCGTGCCCTGGGCCTTCTGGGCCATCACCTTCGTCCTCATCCGCGCCTACTTCGCGATGACCATGGGCCAGGCGCCCTTCGGCTGGGCGAAGTGGCAGATGCTCTTCTACGGGCCGCGCATCCACCTGTGGTTCCTGCCCGCCATCGTCGCCGCCGCCTTCGGCGCGCACCTCCTGCAGCGCGCGACCCAGCGCCTTCCCATCATGGCGTCGGCGATCCCGGCGTTGGTGATCGGCGTCGGCCTCCTCACCGTCGCCCCCCACGTCGAGCTCGGCTACCCCTTCGATCAGTGGTGCTTCACCCTTCCCGCCGTCGGCATCGGCTACGCCCTCGGCCGCGGTCTGTCCACCGAGCGCAGCGATCTCGGACGACTTCGCGTGCTGCTCACCGCGGGCTACGCCCTCTTCGGCGTGCTGGTGGGACTGTTGGTGCTCGCCGACCCGAACATCTCGCCCTTCGTGCTTCGCTACGTCGGCGGTGTGGGCCTGCTGGTGGCCGTCCTGTGGCTTCCCAACAAGACCGACCGGCTCACCAAGCACCTGACGCCCCTGATGCTCGGCGTCTACATCCTGCATCCCGCGGTCTGGGGCATCTTCGTCCGCCCCGTCGTGAACCTCCTCGGCGTCGGCTCCGTGCACTGGCTCCGCGTCGCCATCACCTTCCCGCTCACCATCTTCCTGGTGTGGCTGATGCGGAAGAGCTGGCTGCGCCGCGTCCTCTGATTGCCCGCGCACTTCGCCCCGGGCGTGCGATTTGCGCCGGGGCCTGACGCAGAAAGGCCCCACCAAGTCCGGATGGTCCGGGTGGCGCGGTCGTTGCTCTGTCCCCCGGCCCAGTGATCCAAAGCGCCGTTTGCCTCCACTGCCGAACCCGCCTCCACCCCGACGAATCCTGCGACCTTCACCCCGACGACCCACCCGCCACGCTCTGGACCGCCGAGGGGCGCGAGAGACTTCGGGCGCACACGTGGGGCTCCCCCGACCTCCGCGCCCGGGTTCGGGCGGCGGCGAAGGCGGGGAGCTGTGCCGGCATCTTCTCGGGGCTCGATGCGTGTGGGGGCTGCGACATCGCAGGGGGCGCAGACGAACTGGTGATCATCGCCATCGCGTTCCTGGCCGTCTTCCTCGCGTTCCTGCTCGGCAGCTTCCTCTTCTGTCTCGGCAAGAAGCTCTATCGGTGGTGGACCCGGCCGCGGCCGACGGGGGTGAGCCCCCTTTCGCATCAGTCGCGGATGGAAACGCTCTCGGGCCAGGTCGTGCGTGCATCCAACGCTCTCGCGGCCCCGCTCAGCGCTCGCCCCTGCGCCGCATGGGGCGTGCAGCTCTCGAGCGATGACGCGAACGGCTCCGCCTCGGTGGTGCTCGTCGATGGGGAGACCGAGGCCCTGGAGGTTCTCCTCGACGATGGCCGTGTCGTGCGGATTGATGGAGGGCGCTGCCGCGTCTTCGGCTCACGGGCTCGTCACCCACGCAGCGCGCCCGCGGAGTACCTGAGCCTGCGGCTGGGCTACGACCCGGACGAGGACGCCGAGCACTTCCCGCTCTTCCCCGCGGACCGCGCCGTCGAGACCCTCGTGACGATGGGTGACCGCGTTCAGCTCCGCGCCGAGCTCGCGCCCGCCGACGGGGTCTACCGCGCGGTGACTCACTGGGTCGTCGTCGGCACGGCCGAGCTCACGCTCCAGGTCGAGTCGGGCGCGCAGCTCGCCGCGTGAGCGGTCAATCGCTCGCGTCGTTGAGGCGCCAGTCCCAAGGGATACGCTCGAGGTGCGCGTCGTCGGGGACGCTCGCGAAGCGCGCGCCGCCGTGCGCTTTCAACCAGCCCACCACGCTTCGGCCGTCACGCTCGAAGTCCTCGCGGAACCAGAAGAAGAGCTCGGTGAGATGGACCGTAGTGCCAGAGATCCGCGCTTGGCGCCGATCGGCGAGCGCATGCTCCACCAGCGTGTCGAGGGTCCGGTCGAGGGTGCGCTGAACGAACGCGTGGCGATGCAGCGGCGGACAGCTACGCGAGCCGCAGTTGAGCGCGAAGTGCACCCGCGCGTCGTGAAAGCGCGGGCGGATCACCTGGTGCTCGATCGCGTCGAGGGTGCGCCGGCGCCCGGCGACGCGGTGCTCCATGTGGTCGAAGAAGCCGTCGACGTCACGCACCGACGCGAGGGGATAACGCGCCACCACCTCCGAGACGACGATGGCGTCGTAGGCGTTGAGCCAGGAGGCCAGCGGCTCGTCGTCGTCCATCTCGGCCACGGAGGTGAGGAAGCGCGCGAGGTCGGCCTTGCGCGCCGCGTCCGCTTTCAGCCCGGCGTAGTCGAAGCCGTCGGCGCGCGCGTAGGCCGCGAGCACCCGCTCCCACGGGGCGCTGTCGAGGGCCGAGGCCGGAGGCGGGGCCAGGAGCAGCAGCGCGAGGGTGATGAAGGCGAAGCGGGGCATCGAGGGCTCTGGTTGTACGATCGAGGGGGCCGATCCGTTCAATGCCCCCCGTCCGAGTCTACGTCCCCCCGCCCGATGCGTTACGTTTGTGCGCCATGTTCCTCACTTCGCCGACCCCTCTCTCCCTCCTCCTGCTGGCGCTCCTGTGCTGCGCCGCCTGCGACGACGCGCTCCGGAACGACGGCCCTCCGGACGGTACCTACACGGCGCGTGGACGCGTCGCCGACATCACGGGAAGCGAGGTCTGGATCCAGCACGAAGCGATCGAAGACTTCCACAATCGGGAGGGCCAACGGGTGGGCATGGAGTCGATGACCATGGGCTTCCACCGCCCACCGAGCATCTCGATGGAGGGGATCGGCACGGACGACCTCGTCCGCTTCACCTTCGAGGTCCGCTGGGACGGCGACTACCCGATGTCGATCAGCGCGATCGAGAAACTCCCCCCGGGCACCGCCCTCGCGCTCTGAGGGGTCGCCCGCCGCGTCCTGTCCGTCCTGACGGACCGCTCGCACGAGGCGACCCCCACCCACCCGCGTCCGCTCTTGTTCGGGTTTCGATCGATCGCCGAAGCCCCGCTCGGCCCGGCACACCGTACGCGCGTCGTACGCGTGCTCAGCCCGAAAACGCAGGAAAAGCCGTCGCCATGAACGCGGCACATCGTTTGCGACACCCACTATTCAGTGACGGTCAGTACTCCCCGCGCCATCGGCCTCTGGCTCCTCTCCATCCCCCTTATCGCCTGTAGCGGTGGCCTCGACGCCCCCGCCGGTCCCCCTTCGAACGCCTACCTCTCCGACGCCTCGGTCGAAACGGACGCCGCCCCGTATCCGAGCGGCCTGCCCTGCGAGGTGTCGAACCTCCTCTACACCCACTGCACCGGCTGCCACACCGACCCGCCCATCGGCGGTGCGACCGTGGCGCTGGTCACGCGTGACGATCTGGTGGCGCCTTCCGCGGTCGATCCCTCGGTCACCGTCGCGGACCGCGCGGTGATTCGCATGCGCGCCGCGGGGGCCGCCCCCATGCCGCCCGCGACGCTCTCACCCGTGCCGAGCGGCGAGGTCGACGCCTTCGCCGCCTGGGTCACCAGCGGGATGGCCGCCGGCACCTGCGCCGACATGCCGCCTCCGCCCACCCCCACCGACACGCCGACGGTCTGCACCTCCGGCAACCACCTCGGCACGAGCGAGCGGCTCGAGACGCGGATGCAGCCGGGCGGCGCGTGCAACACCTGCCATTCGCGCGACGAGGGCCCCATCTTCAGCATCGCCGGGACCGTCTTCCCCACCGCCCACGAGCCGGACGGATGCGTCGGCGCGAGCTCGGGCGCGATCCAGGTGGAGATCACCGACGCCACCGGCGCCGTGTTCACCCTCGGGGTCAACTCCTCCGGCAACTTCACGCGCGAAAGCTCGGTGGTGATGCCCATCACCGCCCGCGTCCTCGAGGACGGCCGGGTCCGGGCGATGACCCAGCCGGTGACCACCGGCGACTGCAACTCCTGTCACACCGAGCGCGGGACGATGGGAGCACCCGGGCGGATCATGGAGCCCTGAAACGGTGCGCGCCGCTCACGTGGGCGCGCGGCCTTCGACCACCCGACCGATCCCCGCGAGGTCCACTGCCACCGCGACGTCGATGAAGCCGGCCTCGTGAAAGAGCGCGGCCACCGCTTCACCCTGGCCCGCGCCGATCTCGAGGGCGAGGTAGCCCGCTGGGGCGAGCCGTGCCCGGGCTCCGAGGGCGATGCGGCGAATGAAGTCGAGCCCATCCGCGCCGGCGACGAGCGCCAGGTGGGGCTCGTGCTCGCGGACGTCCGCTTCGAGGTCGTGCATGTCGGCCGCGGCGACGTACGGAGGGTTGGCGACGATGGCGTCGAAGACCGCCTCGCCGGCGATGGGCGCGAAGAGGTCCCCCACGCGCACCTCCACCCTCTCTTCGACCTCGAGGGCGGCGACGTTCTTGCGGGCGATTTCGGCGGCGTCGGCAGAGACGTCCGTCGCCACCACCGTGATCGAGGCGCGCTCGGCGGCGAGGGTCGCTGCCACACAGCCGCTGCCAGTGCAGAGGTCGAGGACCCGACCACCCTCGGGGAGCGCCGCCAGCGTGCGCTCCACCAGGAGCTCGGTCTCGGGGCGGGGGACCAGCACCGCCGGACCGACGCCAAAGCTGCGCCCATAGAACTCGCGGCGGCCGAGGATGTAGGCGATCGGCTCCCGGGCGCGTCGGCGCGGCACCAGACCCCGAATTTCAGCCAGCTCGGAGGGATCGAGGGGCCGGTCGAGGTCCATGTAGAGGTTCACCCGGGGGACCCCGAGGGCGTGGGCGACCAGGAGATTGGCGTCCAGACGTGCGCTCTCGATGCCTCGCTTGGCGAAGTCATCGGCCATCCAGGTGACCATGCGGCGAATCGTCCAGGTCTCGGCGCTCACGGCTGGCCATGTAGTGGGCAGGCCTCATCGCGGCAAGGTGCTTGTGCGCGGCCGACAATTCCGTAGCTTTGAAGCAGTACCGTGCAACGCCTGCTCGCTCGCCACCGCGCCTTCATCGTCGCCTTCGCTTGTTTCGTCCTCACCTCCTGTGCCCAGGAGTTCGACACGACGCGTGTGGCGCCTGCGCGCGGCAGCCTCGGCGCGGAGATCTACAAGGTGCTCTGCGAGCGGATCGCGAGCGAAGAGAACCCCGCCGATACGGACGGAAGCGAGTCGCGCGATCTCTGTCGCGGGGCCGTGGGACCGGAGGCGGCGGCGACGCCTCGGCTTCGCGCGCTCGCCGAGAACCGCGACCGATTGGTGGGCGCCCTCGACACGGTGCTGCCCGAAGAGATGCAGGACGACCTCCAGAACTTCATGGTGCAGCTGCTTCCGTTCTACGAGCCGCCCGAGGACTACCTGCCGCGCAGCACCCGCGCCATCGCACAGCTCCTCGACCGGATGACCACCGATGAGGACGCCCTGCATGCGCTCGAGCGCCTCGGCTATCGCGAAGGCTATCGCCCGCTCCGCATCGGGCTCGGCGTCGCGCGCCCGCTCCTCGCCTACCCGCGCTTCGAGGAGCTCTCCCAGACCGCGCTCGACGTGATCGCCGACGACGGCGCGGCGCACGACGAGCTCGATCAGCTCTTGCGCGCCGCCGCCCTCGAGATGGTCACCGCGCAGCCGGACGACCCGACGATCACCGAGGAGTCCACGCTCTCCATCATGCGGCGCTACATGTACCGCGAAGACGACGCCTTCGCCGAAGGCCAGCCGCGCTGGGTGCTGCGCCGTGATGATCGCGGGATCGCCATGGTGGACACGCTCGGCGGCGCCATCCCCTCGCCCTTTGCCGACATGAATCGGGACGGTCTCGCGGACGTGGACGACCTCGGGCGCTTCGTCGACCCCGTGGGAGCCGTTCTCGACGTGCCCGCGCCCTACACCGTCCCTGGCGAGGCCCCGGTGCCCCGCGACGGCTCGGGGCGGGCGCTGCGCAGCGATGGCACCCGCTACTACGCCTACTTCGACGGCGACCGCACCATGCTCGCCGGCCTCGAGCGCGAAGCGCTGCGGCTCTTCGACCCGGAGGACAACACCGCCCTCAACATGATGTACGGCCTGCCGGCGCTCCTCGGACCGGAGGTGATCCACGCCCGCGCCTATGGCGCGTCCTCCTTCAACTACGCCGGCCCCGATCAGAGCGCAGGCGCGCTCTTCGACGTGCTGCACGCGGTCGGCCCGCTCCTCGCGCGGCCCGAGACGGACGATGCGCTCGCGGTGGTCGAGGTCCTCTTGCGCGATCACGAGTCCGAGGTCGCGGCGCTGATCGAATCGGGCCTCTTCGCCGACCGGCGCTCCGACATGCGCGACGCCGCGCTCGTCCAGCCGAACGAGCTCTGGGACGACCTGCTCCAGGTCGTGATCTGGATCGCCCAGGAGCCCGGGCTGACCGAAGGGCTGCTCCGCTCCTTCGCAGATCCGCGCTCGGCACGCCTCGGCGAGATCTACGGCGACATGATGCGCTACGAGGACCAGGTCAACTACGACCCGTCGGACATCAACCGCTACCGGCGGGACGTCGAGTTCACCCAGCTCGTCGACCGGGGCCGACCCGACGTGATGGGCAATCAGAGCCTCTTTGAGCGCTCCATCTCGTTGATCCACGACCTGTCGGGCGTCCAGATCTGCAACAAGCCCGGCGCGCGCCTGGTGATCGGGCCCATCCGCTGGCCGCTCACCGGCAGCTACGCCGAGTGCGAGCTGCTCCAGATCGACAACGTCGCCGAGATCTTCGCCCAGTCGGTGATCGGGCGCGCCGAGCTCGAGCTCAAGGACACCACCCTCAACGATCTCCTCGCGCTCCTCAGCGGCATCGTCACCACCGACCAGCTACTCGAGATCAACACCGGCATCGACGGGCTCACCACCCACCCGACGCCGGAGGCCCTCGCCCGCATGGTCTTCGCGCCGCGGAACGACTTCCTGCAGAACATCGTCGACCCGCCGCTCACCCGCGACAACGTCGAGGTGGAGGGCCGCCACCAGGCCACCATCTTCGCGTGGGAGCGCGAGTGGCGCTTCAACGACGGCTTCGAGCCTTCGCGCGTGACCTTCTACGACGCGATGATCCCGATGCTCGAGGCCTTCGACGACTACGACCGCCGGACCCGCGGCGATGGGATCACCCCCGGGTGGTCGGGCAACCGCTTTCTCTTCGGCGAGCTGATCAGCTCGGTGCACCTGCACTACCCCTCGCCCGAGAGCGACACCACCCAGAACGACGACCCCGGGCGTCGCTTCTTCTCGTACCAATCGGACGGCGTCTCCTACGAGGAGAACGTCGCCGACCTCTTCGCCGACGGAGGCTTCACCATGCGCCTCCACCAGATCAGCAAGATCCTCGACGACATCGAGGTGCGGCCGGGCGTCGACGGGATCGCCGCGCTGGCGGCGGCGACCGAGGCGCTGGTCGATCCGGATCGGAACCCGGGCCTGGCCTACCGCGACGGCAGCACCACCACCCGCACCAACGCCGGGCGGCGCACGGTGCAGGCCACGCCGCTCTACCAGCTCCTCGATGGCCTGTCGGCCATGGACGACGCCTTCGCCGCTGCACCCGAGAGGCACGGGCCCTGGCTCGAGGCGCGCGGTGCCCTGGTCGACCAGTTCCTCCAGGTGAACCCCGCCGGAGGCGGCAACTTCCAGTTCGAGAATCGTCGCTCCATCGCCCTGTTCCGGATCCTGGTGGAGCTCCTCCGCGACCGCATCGATGCCCACCGGACCGCGGGCGACCTCGCCATGTGGGCGCACGATCTGGACGGCGACATCGCCGACTCCATGACCGGCCCCATGGGGGCGAGCGCCATCCGCTTCGCCGACGCGATCCAGACCGACGACGCCGCGCGCTCCGAGCTCTCCCAGCTCATGGCCTATCTCTTCGACGAGGCGTCGGGCAACGACGCCTTCGACGCCACACTCTTCGCGGCCGCCGACATGATGATGGTGCTCGAGGACGACCGGAACATCGTGCCCATCCTCAACGTCATGGGAGACGCGGTGGCGGGCAACGCCAGCGTCGTGATCGAAACGGGGGACGAGCTGGTCCTCGACGACAGCGCGGTCGACGGTGGGTTGAACCTCATCCGCGAGTCGAACGTGGTGGACGACCGCCGCACCCTCACCCGCGTCCTTCAGAACCTGGTCGCCCTGCAGCCGGGCCAGGAGGAGACGCAGCTCGAGATCCTGATCGACGTCCTGACCGAGGTGAACCGCGCCGCGCCCGGCGCCGGCACCCACTTCGACACGACCGATTACCAGGAGCTGATGAGCCGCAGCGCCGACATGCTCTCGAGCGAGTCGCGCGGCATGGAGCGGCTCTACGACATCATCCAGAACCGGGACGGCACACCCTAGGCACCAGGATAAATCCAAGGTGAGAGCCCCCAGGCACACTCCCAGCTCGAGCCCCCTACGCTCGGGCCCTGCGCCGGTCCGCTCCGCGGCCCTCTGCGGGACCTCCCGCTTCGGGGTCCCGAGCCTTCGGCGGGGCCTGATCGGCCTATGGGTCTCGGTAGCAGTTCTCACCATGGCCGCGCCCGCGCAGGCGGGCGGCATGTACTTCACGGATCGCGGGATCCGTCCGATGGGGCGCGGCTACGCCTTCGTGGCGGGCGCCGACGACGCGCAGTCGCTCTGGTACAACCCGGCGGGGCTCGCCTGGGCGGGCGACTCGGTCTTCTTCGACGTCGGCCTGACGATGATGAACGCGGACTTCACCCGCGTGAACGGCGGGGGGATGACGCTGCCCACGGTGTCGCTCCAGCCGAACCCGATCCCCGTCCCGATGCTCGCGCTCACCAACGACTTCGGGCTCGAGGACTTCACCTTCGGACTCGGCGTCTTCGCGCCGAACCTCATCCCCTTCAAGTGGCCCGACCAGGTCACGGTCGACGGGCGCACCGAGCCCGCGCCCCAGCGCTACTCGCTGTACAACCTCGACGGGAGCGCCGCCGTCCACATCGCCGCGGGGATGGCGTGGCGTCCGATCCCCGAGCTGTCCATCGGCGCCGACGTGCAGGTCGTAGTGGGCTCCCTCGTCACCCAGGTCGCCCTGAGCGCCTGCGACCGCGTGGTGTGCACCTTCCCGGAGAATCCGGAGTGGGACGCGCAGAGCCAGATGACCCTGCCCATCTTCACCGTCTTCGGCACCGTGGGCGCGACCTATGCGAGCGGGCCGATCCGCATCGGCGTGAGCTTCCAGCTCCCCCATCAGCTGGGCGGGACCGCGACGCTCAAGGTCCGCCTGCCCGAGGCGGCGCTCTTCGACGGCGCATCGGTGGAGGGCGATCAGGCGGACGTGAGCCTGTGGATGCCGTGGATCCTCCGGGCGGGCATCGAAGTGCGGCCGATCCACCCGCTCCGCGTCGAATTCTCCGCGGTCGTCGAGGGCTGGGGCGTGCAGAAGGCGCTCGAGGTCAAGCCGAAGGACATCTACATGCGGAACCTGGTCGCCATCGGCGACTACCGCGTCGGCAACATCGAGGTCCCGCGCAACATGCAGAACGTGCTCAGCCTCCGCCTCGGCGGCGCCTACGCCGTCGACCAGGACGAGCGCTTCACGTTGCGCGCCGGAGTGAACTGGGAGTCGAGCAGCTTCAGCGACGCGTTCTTGAGCCCGCTCACCCTCGACAGCAGCAAGGTCATCACGGGCCTGGGCATCGGCGTCGAGCTCACCGACGGCTTCTTCCTCGACGCGAGCTACGCCCACGTCTTCGTCTTCAATCGCACGGTGACCAACAGCCAGGTCCCGCAGCCCAACCCGATCCGCCCTCCCCCGATGGGCCCGGCCGGAACCACCGACGCGCCCGTCTTCATCGGCAACGGCACGTACGCGATGGACGCCAACCAGTTCGGCCTGGGCGTCCGCTGGAACTACGACGGCGGGCCGAGGGCCCGGGAGCGGGTGGAGGCCGAGGAGACGGGAACGGAAGCGGGAGCGGGAGCGGGAACGGGAGCGGGAACGGAAACGGAGACCGACGCGGGAGCGGGAACGGGAACGGAGACCGACGCGGGAACGGGAACGGGAACGGGAACGGGAACGGGAACGGGAACGGGAACGGGAACGGGAACCGGAACGGGAGCGGGAACCGGAACGGCAACGGGAGCGGGAACGGGAGCGGAGAGCGACGCGGAGGCGGAGACGGAGAGCGACGCGGAGGCGGAGTCCGACGCCGACACGCCGTGGTACTATCGCAACCGACCCCGTTGAAGCGCCCCCGACGTCCCTAAACGGCAACTCCGTACCTCGGCCCGGGTCCGATAGACTACGGTCCGTGCGCTCGCGCCCCTTTCACCTCGTCCTCTTCGCGTGCGCGATCTTCGGCTGTGACGGGGAGGACAAAGGCGTCCTCGCGGTGGATGTGAAGACCGACCTGGTGCCCGGGGTGGAGTTCGCGGGGGTGCGGGTCGGCCTCGAGACGGGGGCGCCCGGCACCATCACCATGAACGTCGACGCGCGGCTCGACGACGACTTCGGGGCCGGTCAGCGGGTGGCGGAGTTCGACGGGCTCGCGACGGGCACCCACCGGCTGATGGTGGAGCTCGTGGAGAGCGACGGCGGCACCGTGCTCTCCCGTCCCGTCGTCGTGACCTTCGAAGGCGGGACTCTCGGCCTCATCGTGGTCCTCACGCGCAGTTGCGCGGGGGTGTCCTGTCCCGGGTCCAGCGATCCCGCGGCGACCGCCTGCCTCGCGGGCCACTGCGTCGCGCCCGAGTGCTCCGAGAGCCACCCGGAAGCCTGCGGCACCCCGGAGTGCGCGGCCGCCTCCGATTGCCCCACGGGCGCGGCCTGCGCCGCCGCGGGTTGCGCAGGCGGGGCGTGTCTCCTCGAAGGCGACAACTCCCGCTGCGGAGCTACCGAGTACTGCGCCCCGGAGACGGGCTGCGCGCCGCGGCCCGGGGAGAGCGACGCGGCGATGATGGATGGCGGGACGGACACCGGGCCAGCGGACACCGGTCAGGCGGACGCTGACGCCGCCGACGTCGCGCCCGACGCCGCGCCTGACGCCTCTTGCGTCTTCTCCGCGTGGGGGAGCGCGACCGAGCTCACGACGCTCAACTCCAGCGCCACGGATCGGGCGCCCTACATGTCCGGCGACGGCCTCGAGATCTTCTTCGGCTCGAACCGCGGCGGCGGCCCCGGCATGGCCGACCTCTACCGGGCGACGCGCGCCGCCCCGGATGTGCCGTTCGACGCGCCGACGTTGGTGACGGAGCTCTCGACGTCGGGAGAGGAGAGCGACCCGTATCTGACCGACGACGGCCTGACCATCTACTATGCGCACGAGTTTCAGACCTACCGCGCCAGCCGCGTGGCGGTGGGCATGCCCTTCGGCAGCGTCGAGCTCATCGACCTCGGCGGCGACGCCTTCGGCCCGGAGCTCAGCGCCGACGGGTCGACCCTCTACTTCTCGAGCAGCCGCGCCATGGGCGGCGGCGACACCGACCTCTATCGGGCGACGCGAAGCGGCAGCACCTTCGTCGGCGTCGAGATGATCGCCGAGCTCACCACCACCGACTTCGAATGCTGCCCGTCCCTCGACGCATCGGGGGCCCTGCTCTACTCGCACGTGACCGGCGGCAGCGAGAATCCTTCGCGCACCCTCCCTCGGGGATGGAACCTTCGGCCCTCCTTCGGTCTTCTCTCCGGTCACGAGCGGCACCAGCGACGCGGACGTCTTCGTCCGCCGCGATCAGCTCGCCATCGTCTTCGGCTCCCAACGAGGCCCGCCAGGCGACTGGGACTTGTGGATGATCGAGCGCACCTGCGAGTGAGCCCTCCGCTCAGTCCACCTTCGTCGACACGATCGGATCCTCTTCCGCCGTCTGCCATGGCACCTCGGGCCACCAACGCTCGAAGGGCGGCGGGCTGTCGGGCTCGATGCTCTGACCCGGCTTGGGCGCCAGGGCGGTGACGCCGGCCTCCTCGGCCGCTGCCATCGTGCGCTCGATAGGCTCGGTCCAGCCGTGATAGGCGAGATCGAAGAGGCCCCAGTGGATCGGGAAGAAGACCTCGCCGCGCACCATACCCATGGCGCGGATGGCCTGCTCGGGACCGATGTGCCAGTCGGGCCAGGCCTGATCGTAGGCGCCCACCTCGATCATCGCGACGTCGAAAGGTCCGAAGCGCTCGCCGATGTCGCGCATCGCGGGGAAGAGGCCGGTGTCGCCGGAGAAGTAGACGCGGTGCGCATCGCCCAGCAGCGCGTAGCCCGCCCACAAGGTGTGGTCCTGATCGAAGAGGTGGCGGCCCGACGCGTGGCGCGCGGGCACGCACACCAGCTCGAGACCGCCTACCGACCTCCGCTCCCACCAATCGAGCTCGACGATCCGCGACGGATCGATGCCCCAGTACGCGAGGTGGGCCCCCACGCCGAGGGGCGTGATGAAGGTGGTGTCCCAATCGCGCATCCGGACGATGGTCGGATGGTCGAGGTGGTCGTAGTGATCGTGGCTGATCACCACCGCGTCGATCGCGGGGAGCTCGTCCAGAGGGATGGGCGGCGCGTACCAGCGCTTGGGACCGGCCCACGTGAGGGGACCGCTCCGCTCTCCGAAGATCGGATCGGTGAGCACGCGGGTGCCGTCGATCTCGATCAGGTTCGTGGAATGGCCCAACCAGGTGATGCGCAGGCCGGTCGGGGGCGCGTCGACGAAGCGGGCCCGCGTGCCGCGCACCACGGGAAGCTCGACCTCGGGCACGGCGTCATCGCTTCCGAGCTGAAGCATCCCCAGGTAGTCGTTCCAGAGGGGCTGTGGGTTGACGAAGACGCCGCCTCGGTAGTGGGGCGAGGCCTCCATCCGCGCGAGGCGCGCTCCTTCGGCCGCCTTGCCAAAAGCCTCCCAGCCGTCGAAGACCACCACGGCGATCCCCAGCGCGAGCAGAAGGACGCCCCCCAGCGCCACGCGCGCAAGAACACGGAGGAGGCGTTTCTTGCTCCGCGTCGCCTTTCGCGGCTGATCCACCCCCGCATCATCGGACGCTCAGCGCCCGGCGCAAGGCCTCAGTAGCTCTCGACCGCGCCGAGATCAGGGGCCGCGCCCAGGAAGTCGCCCGGCAGGTCGGGCAAGCAGTCGAAGCCCAGGTCTTCACCCGCATCGATGTAGGCGCTGCCCGCCACCAGCGTGAAGTCGTAGACACCGTGACTCGGGTCCACGAAGTCCGCCGGATCCGAGGACGTGAGGTTGTTGCCGGTGATGGTGTCGGGCGCTTCGTCGACGACCGCGGACGAGCAGCGGAAGAGGGTGTTGTGGACGACGGTGTTTCCGAGGGACGTGGGGCTCACGTAGATGCCGTCGTACATCATGTCCATCGACACGTTCTGGACGACGCGGTTGTCGTTCGACGCGCCTTCGAGGACGACCCCGGCGTCCGCTCCCTCGAGGATGTTGCCCTGGATCAGGTTCTCGGAGGAGTCCTGCAGGTTCACCATCCGAGCGCTGCCGGGATCGATCACGTTGTCGAGGACCTGACTCTGCGTCACGCGCTCGAGATGCAGGCCGCGCTGCGCGCCTTTGTCGCCGACGATCATCAGATTGGATCGCACCAGCACATCGCGGCAGTCGTAGACCGCGACCAGATCGCTCCCCGCATGTTCGATGCGGTTGTTCTCGATCACGAGCCCGCTGCATCCCGCGGTGCTCTCGACGTAGATGGCGCTCTGTCCGCTGTCGAAGAACGCGTTGTCGTGGAGGTGGACGCTATCGGAATCCGTCACGTGGATCGCGTGATCGGTCGACACCGAGAAGCGGCATCCGCGAACCTCCACGTCCGACACGCCGCTCAAGTCGAGGGGCGCCGTGCGAAAGCCCGCACGCCCGTCGCAGTCGACGAGGGTGCCGCCGCCGGGCACCGGCAAGGCGGATCCGAGGTCGACGTCGGTGCGAAAGCCGGGAGGAAAGACGACGGGATCGAACGCGACGCGCTCGCTCCCCGGCGTGTTGCCGGCGATGGTCAGCGCTTCGCGCAGCGACAGGCCCAGCGCGCCCACGTCGCTCGGCCGCGTGGCATCCGCCGGCGCCGCCATCCGGTCCTCGACCACATCCACCGTGAGGACCTGATCGTGAGCGGCGTCGTAGCCGATGCGCCCGCATCCCGCCGCGAAGAGCGCCAGAGCGAAGAGCAGGACGCGGCCACAGCGCATGCCACCAATCATGGAGGCGGCATCGTGTAGGGGAAAAGGCGCAGAGCGACGCAAAGACTTCGCCAAGCGCCATGGCCGGGGGGGTACACCGAAAGACCGGCCTCGGCCCGCGCGTGTGCACCCCGTGTCCACGCCCTCTGGCCGCGCGCCGAGGATCCGAAAGGATTCCCGCCTGGCACGCGCGCTGCTCTGCCCTCCTGCCGGAGGTTTGATGGAAGAGCTCTTGATCGCCCTCGCCGTCCTCGCCATCCCGGCCAGCTTCGTGGCCGCGATCGCCGCGCTGATCGTCTTCATCGTCCGCAAGACGAACCAGGACGCACACCTCCGCGCCCTGCGCGCCCGCGTCGACGAGCTCGAGACCTGGGCCGCGAGGATCCACGCGCACCTGGAAGCGACCGAAGAGCCGAAAATGGCCGCAGAGCCCGTTCACGTCCCCGAACCCGCTCCTGATCCCGTTCCCGATCCCGAACCCGTTCCCGCTCCCGTTCCCGCTCCCATTCCCGCTCCCATTCCCGCTCCCGTTCCCGAACCCGTTCCCGTTCCCGTTCCCGAACCCGTTCCCGCTCCCGCTCCCGCTCCCGCTCCCGCTCCCGCTCCCGCTCCGCTCCCGCTCCCGACCCCGCTCCCGTCTCCGACGCCGCGCCCGTCCCCGACCCCGCGCCCGTCTCCTCCCCCGTCCCCGCCTCCGTCGAGTGGGAGAAGTGGCTCGGTGTTCGGGGCGCGGCCGCAGTCGGCGCCGGGGTCCTCGTCCTCGCGGGGCTGTTCTTCTTCAAGTACTCCATCGACGCTGGGCTCCTCACGCCCGCGCTTCGCGTCGTTCTCGGCACCCTCGCGGGGCTCGGTTGTCTCGTCGCTTCCGAGATCCCGCTGCGCAAGCGGCATCCCGTGCTCGCCGATTGGCTCGCGGGCGCGGCGAGCGCGATCCTCTATCTCTCGTTCTGGGCTGGCACCACGCGCTACGCGCTCATCCCGAACACCCTCGGCTTCGCCTTGATGGGCGGCGTGACCGCGATCACCTGTCTCCTCGCCGTGCGGCACCGCGCGATGCCCATCGCCATCCTCGGTCTGCTCGGCGGCTTCGCGACGCCGTTCCTCCTGACCACCGGCAGCGACCGACCGATCGCGCTCTTCGCCTACCTCCTGCTCCTCGACGGTGCGCTCCTGTGGGTGGCGCATCATCGACGGTGGCCGGCCCTCGGCCTGCTCAGCCTCGGCCTCACCACCCTCTACCAGGCGCTGTGGATCGTCGGCGACATGGGGCCCGGGCGGCTCTTCATGGGTCTGGCCATCCTCGGCGTGTTCGCCGCGCTCTTCGCCGCCATTCCGCGGCGCGAGGGCGACTCGCTCGGCTCTCTCACCCGCGCCCTCGCGCTCCTGACCCCGTTCACCTTCGCCCTCTTCTTCGCGGCGAACGCCGACTTCGGTCCCCATCTCTACCCGGTCGGCATCCTGATGCTGCTGCTCTGTGCGGGCGCGCTCTTCGTCGGCCACCGGCAGAAGCATCCCGTCCTCGGATTGGTCGCGGCCGCTGGAACCGTCGGCGTGCTCGCCGTCTACCTCCTTCGCGCGCATCCCGACACGCTCCTCGGTGCAGCCGAAGTGGTGACCTTCTCCGCCATCCTCGGCGGGCTCTTCCACTTCGCGCTGGAGTGGCGCATCGGCGCTCGACGCGAGCGCGCTGGATCGCTTCCAGAAGAACGCCTCGCCGGCCTCGTCACCACTGTGGGCCCGCTCTCCCTGATGGCCCTGGCGGCCATCGCCGCGCCCAGCGTCCCCCTCTGGCCGTGGCTCGCGGGCCTCCTCCTCAGCACCGCGCTCGTCTACCGCAACGCCACCTTCGAAGACGGCGAGCTCCTGGCCGCCCTCGCGCCCGTCGGTCTCGCCTCCGCCCTCGGCGCGATCACCGCGCTCGGCCCGGTCGCCGCCTCGCTCTTCGGCGACGGAAGCCCGGCGACCCCCCCCGCCACCCTCCTCGTCGTCTCGATCGCGGCGGCCACGCTCCTGTCCTTCGCGGCCCTCGCCCTCCCCGCACGCTTGCGCACCCACGCCACCATGGGCGCGTTGGTGGCGACGCTCATCCTCCTCTGCTCGTTCGGTGTCGCCGGCAGCACGATGACGCTCCCCGTGCTCACGGTGATCGGCGCCGTGCTGCTCTACCAGCTGCTCGGCGCCCTCGCGGCGGCGCGGCTCGTCCACGGCGGGTGGCTCCTCAGCACGACGCTCCTGTCCGCGGTGGTCATCACTTACATCGCGTGGGCCGACCCCCGCCTCGACGCCGGCGGCGGCGCGCTCCTGCTCGCGGGCGTCTTCGCGATGACCCTCTTGTCGACCTTCGCGCCGCACCTGTCGGCGCGCTCCATCCGCGACCCCTGGGCCCAGCGCGCGGCGGCCCTCGGCGGACCGCTCTTCTTCTTCGCGCTGAAGCGCGCCTTCGACGTGACCTTCGGGCCCTCGTTCATCGGCGCGCTCCCGATCGCGCTCGCCTTCGTCGCGCTCCTCTCACTCGTGGCGCTCCAGCGCCGGACCACGAGCCCCGAGGCGCGCCGCAAGGGCGTCATCTGGCTCGCCGCGGTGATCGCCGGCTTCATCACCCTCGCCGTACCACTGCAGCTCGCGCGCGAGTGGATCACCGTGGCCTGGGCGCTCGAGGGTCTCGCCCTGCTCTTCCTCTGGCTCCGCCTCGACCACCCCGGGCTCAAGTACTTCGGCCTCGCGCTCCTGGCGACGGTCACCGTGCGCCTCACCGCGAACCCGTGGCTCCTCGACTATCACCTGCGCTCCGAGCTTCCCGGCTTCCTCTGGCTCGGCTACACCTTCCTGGTTCCGGTCGCCTGTCTCGTGGGCGCCCACGTGCTGCTCTGGCGACACGACGCGCGCCTCTCGCGGGCCTGGGAAACGAACGTGCTGCCCACGCGATGGCGTGTGCCCGCGCGCGGTGCTGCCCTGGCCGCCATCGCGGTCGGCTTCGTCTACGTGAACCTCGTGATCTTCGATCTCTTCGCCAACGGCGATCATCTCTCGATCCCTACCGGACACGCCATGGCGCGGGACCTCTGCCTCTCCCTTTCGTGGGCGGTCTACGGGCTCGGCCTCCTCGGCCTCGGCATGGGGCGCGGCGCCCGCGGCCTTCGCGCCATCGGCCTCGGTCTCACCACCCTCACGGCGGCGAAGGTCTTCCTCTACGACTTGAGCCATCTCTCCGACCTCTACCGCGTCGCATCGCTGGTCGGGCTCGCCACCTCCCTGCTTCTCATCTCCCTGGCGTATCAGCGCTTCGTCTTCCGAGGCGCTCTCGAAGAGGAGGCCGCTCGATGAAGCGCATCGTCCCACTGCTGCTCCCCGCCCTCCTCCTCGCATCGACCGCGAGCGCCCAGGAACGAAGGGACCTGACGCCATTGCTGCGGAACGAAGCCCCGATCCGGGTGATGGAACCGGGACTTCATCGCATCCCACTGTCGGAGGAGGTGCTCCGCGACGCGTCCGCCGACCTGAGCGACGTGCGGATCGTGAACCGCTTCGGCGACGAGGTGCCCTGGCTCCTCGCGGGCACGGTCACGCCACGACCCGCGACCGAGCAGAGCCCCCTGGTCCCCCTCGAAGCCACCCAGGAGCGACGGCGCTTCGTCTACGACCGCTTCGCCAACTACGAGACCTTCGTCCTCGCGCTTCCTCCGGCGCCCGTGGGCACGGACGGATGGGATCTCTCCATCGACACCGCGGCCTCTGACTTCACCCGCCGCTACCACATCGCCGAGCGCGACGGCGCTGCGGGCGAGCGCGGCAGCGGCACCCTCTTCCGCTTCACCCGCCCGCTTCGGGAGAAGCGGCGCATTCCCCTCGCCGCGCGCGGCGGCACCTTCGTCATCACCCTCGAAGGCGACGACCACCGCTATCTCTCGCCGACCTTCACCGCCGTCGCTGCCCGTCCACCCGCGTCCGCGCCGACGATCGAGGTCCCTCTGTCCATCCTCTCCGAGCGGAGCGACGGCGGCGTCACCACCCTGCGGGTGAGGCGCCCCCGCGGCGTCATCCCCACCGCGCTCCGTTTCGAGACCAGCACCGGCGTCTTCGCCCGCCCGGTCATCGTGCGCGACGACGGCTTCGGCAGCAGCACGCCCCGACTCGGGCGCGGCGTCCTTCATCGCATCACCTCGCCCATCGACGACGAGGCGCTCGAGGTCGGGCTCGCCCCGGGACGAGGCGACGCTTTCACCATCTCCATCACCGATGAAGACGGACCGCCGCTTCGCGATCTCCGCGTGGTGGCGGTGCTCCGGCAGCCCGTCCTGGTCGCTGACCTCGAGGGCGATGCCATCCTCCGCTTCGGCGGAGGCCGCGTCCGCGCGCCGCGCTACGACCTCTCTCGTCTGGCCGGGAGCGAGCTCGGGCGCGCCCTCGTCGAGGCCGCGCTCCCCACGGCGACGCTCGAGAGCCCGCGTCCCAACCCGGCCTTCGACGACGCTCCAGCGCTGTCCTGGGCCATGCGCCCCGGCGCCGAGGTCGAGCGCTTTCGTTTCCGCTACCGGCGCGCCGTCTTCGTCGATCCCTCGGACGAAGGCCTCTGCCGCATTCGCGCCACCGCCGCGGACCTCGGCGTCCTCGCCCCCGACCTCGGCGACCTGCGCATCGTCGACACCGCCGGTCACCAGTGGCCATACCTCGCGGAGCCGAACGCGTCCCTCGACACCCTCACCTTCGCCCCCGAGACCCAAGCCGTCCGCGAGGGCACGGCCCACACGGTCGTGATCGAGAGCGGACCGGTACCGGTGCGCGCCCTGCGGGTCGACGCCGCGGAGCGCTTCTTCGATCGCGACTTCGTCCTCTACGGCCGTGTTGGCGACGAGGAAGCGGAGCGCGAGCTCGGCCGGGGCCGACTCAGCCGCCGCCCCGATCGCGATCCCGCGATGCGGATCGAAGTGGGAGAGGTGCGGGTGGATCGACTTCGCCTCGTCGTGCGCGATGGCGCGGACGCGCCGCTCACGGCGGTACAGCTGAGCGTCGAGGTGCCGGTCCCCGACTTCTACGTCGCCGCGCCGCCCGGGGACTACACGATGCTCCTCGGGGCCGAGGGCGTCGCCCCGCCCCACTACGAGATTGCCCGCGCCCGCGATCTGATCCTGGCCGTCACACCGTCGGAAGCCTATCCCAGGAGCCTCGAGCCGAACCCCGACCACGTCCCTCCCCGCGCCCCCCTCCACCTCGAAGACTTCTTCCTCTGGCTGGCGCTGCTATTGGCCGTCCTGATCCTGACCCTCCTCACCCTGAGGGCCCTTCGCGCCGAGCCGAGCCCCGAGCCCGAAGCGGAGGAGCCCGCGTCCCCAGAGGGAGAGCCAGAATCCGCCTAGCGAAGCGAACGGCATTTGCTCGGGCATGACCGATCGCCCCTCTAACGGGGCGGCCCGATCGACCCAGCCAGCCTCGCAGGGGCCCGGTCTCATCGGGTATGCTTCGGCCATGGCCCTTCGACGCTTCGCCTTCTTCGCCTTCGCGCTGACCCTCGTCGCCTGTGACCCCGGCGGCGGCACGATGACCTCCGACTCGAGCATCCGGCGCGACAGCAGCACCCGCGACACCAGCACCACACGCGACAGCAGCACCATGGGTGATTGCGGCGACCTCGGGCAGATGTGCTGCATCGGGAGCACCCCCTGCACCCCCGGCACGCGCTGCGGCTCCGACCGTAGCTGCTGCGCCACCCCGGGCGGCGCGGCCTGCACCGGCCCGAACGACTGCTGCGGTGACTTCGACTGCGTCGGCGGCTCTTGCTGCTCGCCCGAGGGCAGCTCCTGCCGCACGCCGAGCGATTGCTGCTCGGACCTGATCTGCTCGCCCACCGGCCAGTGCACGCGCCCCGCGGGCGACTGCGGTCGCGCGGGCGAGATGTGCTGCACCGGAGACGAGTGCCGAAGCGGCCTGGTCTGTGTGAGCGGCTCCTGCGCGCCTTGCGGCACCGACGGTGAGATTCTGCTGCAAGCCCCCCTCCGAGTGCGCCTCGGGTCTGGTCTGCAACAGTGGCCGCTGCGCGGCGGCGCCTTCGGATTGTGGCGGTGACGGACAGCCCTGCTGCACCGGAAACCGCTGCAGCTCGAGCACCCTCGCGTGCATGGGGGGCACCTGCCACGCGCCCACCACCACCGACGAGTGCGGCTTCACCGACTGCTCGAGCTGCACCGCCAACTATCCCTGCGGCTGGTGCGCCGACGGCAGCGGCAGCTGCCAGACGGGCTCGAGCTCCGGGCCGGGCACGGGCTCGTGCAGCAACTGGGATTGGTACTCGAGCTCGTGCGGCGGCGGCGGCACCACGCCGACATGCACCGCGTCCGACTGCGGCACCTGCACGGGGATGAGCGGCTGCGGCTGGTGCGGCGACGGTAGCGGCAGCTGTCAGGCGGGTAACTCGAGCGGACCCACCAGCGGGAGCTGCGGCGACTGGGCCTGGATCAGCGCCTCGTGCGGAGGCGGCTCCACGACCAGCATGTGCACCACCTACGCGGACTGCGCGGACTGCACCGCGCACTACCCCTGCGGTTGGTGCGGCGACTCCGGCAGCGGCGGCGGCTGTCACGATGGCAGCTCGAGCGGGCCCGACGCGGGGAGCTGCTCGGGCTGGGCGTGGCTCTCCTCGGAGTGCAGCGCGGCGGACCCCTGCTCCAGCGCGACGACATGCGGCGACTGCACCGGGCGCCTCGAGTGCGGCTGGTGCAACTCCAGCACCGCCTGCCTCGTCGGTGGCCCGAGCGGGCCCGACAGCGGCAGCTGCGCGGAGTGGGACTACGTCGCGAGCGAGTGCTCGATGTGCAACGGCCTCGCCGGCAGCTGCTCGACCAGCACCGACTGCTGCGGGAGCCTCGAGTGCCGCATGGGTGTGACCTTCGGCGTCCGCTGCTGCGTCGGCGCGGGCGACTCCTGCTCCCTCAGCTCGGACTGCTGCGGCTACATGGACTGCATCGGCGGCATGTGTGAGTGCCACATCATGGGTCGCGCATGCCTCGACAACGGCGACTGCTGCTCCGGCACCTGCAGCGGTGGCACCTGCCGGTGACGTGACCTCGAGGGCGATCCTCCTCGTCGACCACGGAAGCCGCCGCGCCGCGAGCAACGATCAGCTCGCGGCGGTGGCGCGCATGGTCGAAGCGCTTCTGAACGACGGCACGCGCGTCTTCGGTGCGCACATGGACATCGCCGAGCCCGGCGTGGCCGCCGGCTTCGCGGCTTGCGTGGCGGCGGGGGCGACGGAAGTGATCGCCGTCCCCTACATGCTCGCGCCGGGTCGACACGCGATGGAGGACATCCCGCGCCTCGTGGCCGAGGCCGCCGCCGCCCATCCGGGGGTGCGCTTTCGCGTCGCTGAGCCCCTCGGGGTGCATCCGGGGATCGGAGAAGCGATCCTCGACCGGGCCGGTCTCAGAGATCGAAACGAGGCCGGAGGCGCTTCGGAATGATCGGGCAGACGTCCTTCGGCTTGGCGAAGATCAGGTGCCGGACGCGCGCCACCAGGTCGTAGGCGAGATCGCGTAACACGCGGGGCACCAGGGCGCCGAGGGCGCCGAGCGCCCGCCAGAGCCCGCCCAGTCCGGCCATCATGCGGAGGATCGCGGAGGAGCGAACCAGGAGCTCGCCGTCGTGGGTGAGCAGGACGATGCTGTCGGGCAGCCCTTCTTGCAGGTCCTCGGGCACCTCGGTCTCGAAGGCCTCGCCGCCGAGCGGCGCAAAGCGAAAGGCCTCGCCGTCCGGATCTTCGGCGAGGGCGAAGCGCACGGCGCGATGGCACAGACCGCAGTTGCCGTCGTAGAAGACGCGCTCGCTCGCGCCGTGACGCCGGGGCGGGATGGCGGACGGCTCGAAGGCGAAGAGATGAAGGAAGAAGAGAGGGAGCAGGAGCGGATGACCGCCGAGCCCGATCTGTAGCAGCAGCGCCCCGAGCATGACCGCCCAGACGGCGAGGCGCGCTCTCTTCACGATCCCGAGGGCCACGAAGAGCGCCGCGGCGGTGGCGAAAACCAGATCTCCCGTGGAGGGCTCGGGAACACGCACCATCGGCAGCGCGAGGGCGGCGTAGCCCCCGGCGAGGACGGCGTAGATCCCGAAGGTGAGCGTGGGCGGATAGACGAACTCCCCCGCCGGATCGGGCCGGCCCCGGGCGTCGAGGGCGCCATACGGCGTTCCCTTCGAGGCGAGGTGCGCGAGGAGCGGGGCGACGCGGACGATCGGGATGACCAGCGAGGGCTCGTTCATGCCGACGAGCAGAACGGCGGCCGCGACCATCACCGCCGCGATGCGATCGCGAAAGCCGACGGCGAAGGCGACTGCGGCGATCGCCCCGAGGATCGCGGCGCCGAGGTTCAGCGGATCGCTTCCCGCCCCGAGCGCGCTTTGGACGAGCGAGGCGACGAGATAGGCGCCGTACGCGAAACGGATCACGCTGTAGGTGCCGCCGGTCACCTCGGGAACCTAGCACCACTCGATCGGGGTCACGGCACCACCTTCGAGGCCTGTGCCGGCCTGTGCCGACCGTGGATGGGGGTTCGCGGCCCATTTCTGCACCGAACGAAAAACGCCAACGATTCCCGACGGCACGACACTTGAGTAATGCGGGTGCATGGATGGAGGAACGAAGGACGGTCGGAGCGCGCTGAGGCACCCACTCTTCTGGGCAGCGCTCGCGCTTCTTGTCATCAACGACCACCTGCTCAAAGGGGCGGGGGTCTTGCCCGGCGCGCTGACTGGCAAGCTCAGCGACTTCGCCGGGATGATCGTCGCCCCGGTGCTGTTGGCGACGGCCTTCGGCGCGCGGCGGACGCAGGCGCGTCTGCTCGCTTTCGCGATCGCCGCCGCGCCCTTCGTCGCCATCAACGTGGCGCCGCAGGCGGCGCGGGGGCTCGAGGCGATCATGCTCGGCGTCGGCATCGAATGGCGCATCTGGACCGACCCGTCGGACCTGGTGGGGCTCGCGATGCTCCCGGTCGCGTGGTGGCTCCTCGACGCCGCGCCACTGTCGCTGCCCCGGCGCCGCACCGTCGAGGGGACGGCGATGCTCGCCGCGGCCTTCGCGTGCATCGCCACGAGCCCACCGCCCCCCGACCCCGAGACCCGTGTCCGCGAGATCCCCCCGCCCGACTACGAGGCCTCGGCCTACCTCCACAACGGGAGCGTCGACGACACCGACGTTCGGCTTCGTTGGGCCACGGGGCGCTTCGACTGCGAGCGGGTGTCCGAGGACCCGGCACGCTACCTGTCGCGGGAGGCGTTTGGCGAAGGCGTGACCGTCACCCTCGACTCCGAACGCAACTTCCCGCTCGACCGCGGCGCGGCCGGTGACGCCCTCGAGATGGGCGCCGACTGGCTCTCGCCGCCCATCGGTGCGTGCGACGCCGTCCTGGTTCAGCGCGACGGCTCGGCCGACACGGTCGTCTTCTTCCGCGGCCCGACGTTCACCGTCCCCCGGCACGGGGCCGTTGGCGTTCCGGGCGCGGTCCAGGTCGGCGGCACGGGCGACATCACGGGCGGCGACGAGAGCAACGTGATCGTCGCTTCGGAGTCGCGTTACTTCTGGGACACGGACCTCTGCACGGCCGACGAGGTGCTGCCCTACGTCTACAGCGGCGAGCGCATCGCGCCGGGGCGCATGGCGACGGTCACCAGCACCGAGCTCCTTCGCGACGGCTGCTTCGAGGTGGGCTTCGCGGACGAGACCGAGAGCTGGACCTCTTTCCTCTGCGTGCCGATGTGGGCCTTCGACCTGACGACCGGCGACACGGTGCAGTTCGACACGGCCAACCCAGACGCGCTCTTTGTCCATCGGCTCGCCGCCGATGGTCGGCCCGCCACCGAGCTTCGGCTCGTCACCTCGCGCACGGGGTACATGGGGGACGACGTTCCCCTCCCGGTGCTGACGCCGAGAGCGGAGTGCGGAGGATTCTCCGCCTGCGGCGCCTTCACCGGTCCGCTGTCGGTCGTGATGGCGGCGGAGGAGCTCCCGCTCGGCGGCGACACCGCGGGCTACGTCGCCGACGGACGCCGCTATCGCGTCTCCATCGGCAAGGCGGTGGAGACGGTGGTGGGCGTCGACGGCTGCAGCCGCAACGAACGCGAGCCCGGCATGGAGATCAACGCAGTGATGCTCATCGAGGAGGCAGAGTGATGAAGAAGTGGATTTCGATCATGGCGTCAGCGTTGGCTCTCGCCGGTTGTGCGGGCGGCGGTGACACCACCGGGGGGAGCGTCGAGACCGTCGACGTCCCAGGCACCGACACCCCCATCGCGGGGTCCCACACCGTCAGCCAGGGTGGCGCGCAGGACATCGCCCTCTTCCGCGAGATCGTGGCGCGCGGGGAGGTCCCGGCGCCCGAGACACTCGACGACGTCGGCTTCTTCGCCGAGCACGCGATCGACCTGCCCGCCGCCGACTGCGGGGAGGACCTCTGCGTCCATCCTTCCCTCGCCGTCGCGCCGCGCTTCAACGGCGACAACTGGACGATGGCCTTCATCGCCATGAACACGCCCGTCGACCCGTCCACCCTGCCGCGCCCGGCCGCCCACGTCGCCGTCGTGGTGGACGTGTCGGGCGCCGAGCCCGCGACCCTGGACGTGCTCAACGAAGGCGTCGCCGCCATCGCTGGTGCCCTCGAGGCGGGCGACAGGCTGAGCGTGATCGAATACGCGAGCCGCACCCGTGTGCTCCTCGACAGCGCCGACGCGCCGGCTGCCGACCTGCCGCAGGTGGGCGCCGAGCCTCTGGGCGTCTCCGGCGACCTCTACTCGGCGCTCGCCACTGCGGGCCGGCTGGTCGATGGCGACGCGGAGGGACGCGTGGGCCGCGTGATCCTCGTCTCCACGGGCACCGCCAGCGTCGGGATCGACGATCCGGATCGGATCGTGGCGCTCGCCGAGAGCTACGCCCGCGCTGGTGTCGCGATCAACGTCATCGGCTACGGCGATCCCCTCGCCAGCCAGGCGCGGCTCCTGTCGCGCCTCGGGGACCTCGGCGCCGGCACCTACGCGCTGGCCGAAGACGACGCGGACCTCGGACAGATCCTCGACAACCAGTCGGGCATCACGCTCTTCCCCGTCGCCACCGACCTCACCATCGCCATCACCGCGAGTGAAGGCTATCGCGTGGGCCGCGTGTGGGGCGCGCGTCGCGCGAGCGTGAAGAACGGCGTCGCCTACCTCGACTCCCCGGCGCTCTTCGTGGGGCAGCGCACCGGAAGCACCGACACCGGCAGCGGACGGCGCGGGGGCGGCGGCGGTCTCTTCGTCGAGCTCATCGCCGACCCAGGCGCCGAGTCCCTCGGCCCCTCGCTCCCCGCCTACACGCTCGAGGCGTCGTGGATCGCCAACGACGGCTCCCCCCGGCGCACGACCGATGCGGTGACCAATCCTCTGGCCCCTGGCCAGAACCCCTCCGAGATGTGGCCGGAGTTCGTGGGCGGCGAAAAGCCCTTCATGATGCTCAACATGTACCTCGCGCTGCGCACCACCGTGGACCTCTACGGAGCAGGCGACTGCGCCCGGGCGCGCGGCGTGGTGGAGATGATGGCGCCCAGCGTGGAGGTCTATCAGGGCCGTCTCTACGACGAGGACATCGACGCCGACTGGATCCTCCTGCAGGACCTCAGTGACAACGTGACCGAGTCTTGCGGCGAGGCGCTGGGGATCACCGACCCGGAGAGCCAGCGCGTCGTCGAGCCGGTGGAGAGCTCCGCCGGCTGCTTCTTCTCCTAGCGGCCGCCCGCCCAGGGAAGATCGCCCCTCCCGCCCCGTATCAGGCGGCAGGAGGGGCGCGATGCTCTTGAACCAACGGCACGGGGTGCACCAGCTGGTGCAGGACGAGCTTCACCGGACGAAGACGGTGATGCACCCCAACATCGAGATGAAGGACATCCGGGCCGCCATCGCCGTGAGCGGGGTCGGCCTCGATCATTTCTCGGGTGAGCAGGTCATGGTCCTCGGGCTCGGCGGCGGCGAGCACCGTTTCCACGTCTTCGGGCTGGTCACCGACCGCCGGGTCTTCGGCGCCTCGGGCTCCGAACGCTTCGAAGCGCGCTTTTCCGAGATCGTCGGCGTGCGTGTGGCGGACACCATCTTCGATCGAAAGATCTACCTTCAGACGCAGCAGGGGGAGGTGCAGGTCCCGGTCGGCCCCTTCCAGCAGCCGCTCGCCGCGTTCCTGAACCGACTCATCACCGCGCCACCCGCGCATCGAGAGCCTGCCCCCACGCCGCTGGCGACGCCGACCGAGAGCGACCCGACCGGCGCCAGGAGCGCCCAGCGCTCCCTGGGGATCGCTGACGCGCGCACCACCATGCTCTTGAGCGCCATCGAGGGCGGCCATCAGCGCGGGGAGATCCCGCTCGAGGTGGCGCAGGATTTCGTCCTGCGCGTCATGCTTCTCCACCGCAACATCCATTACGGACGGGGAATGGTCGGCGGGCGCTGGATCAGCGCTCTCGGCGCCGACGATCTCTCGAACGCATTGGTGCAGCTCTTCGGCAATCCCCTGTCGCACACCGAGCACCCGGTGCGCACCCTCGAGCTCCCCTCGAACCTGAAGAGCGGCGTCGGCAAGGCCGCGGTCTCGAGCGCCATCGGCCTCGCCTCGGCCGCCATCCTCGGCGTCGGATGGGTGTCGACCGCCCGAAGCCGCATCCCCTGGTTCCGATTCATGGTCGCCGACACCGGAAGCTTCTCGAGCTTCCGGGTACAGGCGCCGAACGGACGAGGGCTCCACCAGTGCGAGCCGGGGCTGCTCATGCAGCTCGACGGCAAGCTCCTGGGCCTCGAGGACGAGATCCTCGCCCGACGGATCGCCTTCGGCTGGAACGAAAAGACGCCCGCGCTCCTCGGCGTTGATCCCAACGCGGTCGCCGCCCGCCTCACGTCCCTGGCCGCTGCCGCCGCCCCCGCGCGCTCGGTCCCCGCGCCGCCGCACCCCACCGCCGCGCCCCTGCACTGAGTCTGCTGCCTGACCAGAGCACGTCTCGCGTGCGCTAGCCCTCGATGCACTCCTCGAGGAAGCGGCGCAGCCGATACATCTGCTCGGCGCCGAGTCCCTGCCCCACGAAGCCCAGGGCCCAGACGAGCGCCGCCAGGATCGGCGACGCAGGAAGCGCGACCAACGCCCACGGCGTCTGGCCCACGAGATACTGCGAGACCCCGAACACGACGGCGCCGAGCGTCCCCATCGCACCGATGGCGTGCATCGCGACGTAGAGGGTCCAGACGTGAGGATGCGGTCCGAAGCGCCCGCGAAGGCGCACGCCTTCGGCGCCGTCCTCGACATCGATGGTGAGCTGCGGGGACCAGAAGTGACGGGTGGAGCGATGAGGCAGGAGCTCGATGCGGCGCTCGGCCAACACCAGACCTTCGACCTCGGGGTGATGAAGGAGCGCGCGCTTCGCCCTCGCGCACACCTCTTCGGCCGAAAGGCGAGAGGCCAGCTCGAATCGGGGCCGGAGGCGAGGTGGGCGGGTGCTCACCCGGACAGAGATATGCCCCGATGGCCAGCGGTCACCCGCGGGTGAAATCCCCGCTCGCGCCCCCCGACTTCGAAGCGAGCTCGATCCCTTCGAGGGTCATTCCCCGGTCCTTGGCCTTGAGCATGTCGTAGACGGTGAGGGCGGCTACCGAGACGGCCGTCAGCGCCTCCATCTCGACGCCCGTTCGGTCGCGCGCCTTGGCCTTCGCTTCGACGTGGAGTCGTTCGCCGTCCTCGTCGGGGGAAAAGGAGACCTCCACCGAGCTCAGGCGGATGGCGTGACAGAGCGGGATCAGCTCCGGCGTGCGCTTCGCCGCCTGGATGCCAGCGATCCGCGCGGTGGCCAGCACGTCTCCCTTGGGCGCGTTTCCGGAGAGCAGGAGCGCCATCGTCTCCTTCTGCATCCGGACGACGCCGCGAGCGACGGCGACGCGCTCGGTCTCCGCCTTGTCTCCCACGTCCACCATCCGCGCCCGTCCCTGCGCGTCGAGGTGGGTCAGTCCGTCGTCGTCTTTCGCCATGGTCGTGCCTCAGGGAACCACCACGACTTTGCCGCGCACTTTGCGCGTGTCGAGGTCGTGAAGGGCCTGCGGCACTTCTTCGAGGGAGTAGGTCTTCGTGACGATGGGTGCGAGCTTGCCCTCGGCGTGCCACGCGAGGAGCTCCTCCATGTTCTTCGCGTGGTCGGCCGGATGCTGCATGGCCCACGCGCCCCAGGCGACGCCGATGATGCAGCACTGCTTCAGGAGGGGCAGGTTCCAGGGAACGCGGGGGATCTCGCCTGCCGCGAAACCGATCACCAGGTGCCGTCCGCCGTAGCCGAGGGCGCGGAGCGCCTGCTCGCTGAAGGCGCCGCCGACCGGATCGTAGACCACGTCGACGCTTCCGCCGCCGATGGCTTTGGCGCGCGCCTTCAGGTCCTCGGTCGCGTAGTTGATGCGGTGCTGGGCGCCGAGCTTCTCGCAGAAGTCGAGCTTGTCCTCGGTCGATGCGGCGGCGATCACCTCCGCGCCCATCGCGCGCCCGATCTCCACCGCCGACGAACCGACGCCGCCCGCTGCTCCGAGCACCAGCAGCTTCTCACCCGGGGCGAGCTGCGCCCGGTCCTTGAGGGCGTGATAACTGGTGGCATACGTGAAGGCGAAAGCGCCGGCGAGCTCGGTGCTCATCGATTCCGGGATCGGCACGCAGCGGTCGGCGCCGAGGAGCACGTGGCTCGCGAAGCCGCCGAAGCCGGTGAGCGCCATCACGCGATCGCCGACCGCCAGCGGAACGCCCTCCCCCACCGCCGAGAGGGTCCCCGCCACCTCTCCGCCCGGCGCGAAGGGCACGGGCGGCTTCATCTGATAGAGACCGCGGGACATCAAGAGATCAGGAAAATTCACGCCCGCGGACTCGACGGCGACGACGACTTGTCCGCGACCGGGGACGGGCGTTTCGAGCTCCACCACTTCGATGGAGTCGGGGCCCTCGAGCTTCTGAATCTGTGCGGCGCGCATGGGTCGAGACTAGAGCACGTGCCGAGGCGATCGTCTCGTGCACTTGCGCACAGATCATTCGGGGTCGGGGGAGTACAGACCGGATCCTTTTTCACAACAGGGGGTCAAAGACATGTCGAACACGCTCTTCTTTGGTTGGAACCGTCCGGTGGTAGGTCGCGAGAAGCAGGCGATGGAGCTCTTCCAGAGCAGCCTCGCGTTCTGGAGCAAGAAGCAGGAGGCGGGACAGATTGAGAGCTTCGAGCCGATCCTCCTCCGTAATCACGGCGGAGACATGAACGGCTTCATGCTCATCAAGGGTGAGTCGGAGAAGCTCGACGCCATCTCGCACGAGAAGGACTTCATCAACCTGGTGATGCAGCTCGGGCTCGCGGTGGACGGCTTCGGCGTCATTCGCGGCTACGGCGGCGAAGCGGTGCAGGCCATGATGGGGGAGTGGGGCAAGCTCGTTCAGCAGTACTGAGCAACACCCATTGCGCGCGAGCCCTCCGGCCTTCGGTCGGGGGGCTCGTGTCGTTTCTGGGGTCGGCGTGCACCAGATCGCGCGAAAGCGGCGCGATGGGGCCGGGCGGCACACCCGTCGTCTGCGAGATCACGGGGTTCTCGGGTGGAACGATGTTTGCCTTTCCAGGCTCCGATGACCCTGCCGCTAGAGCCGCTCGGCTCCCGATTTTGGTACTCTGCATCCATGCATCGCTGCGTCGTGCTCGCCCTGGTCTCTTCGCTCCTCTCGATGACTGGCTGCGAGCCTGGCTCGGACGACCCCGATGGGGCGGTGCTTCCCCCCGGCGCCACGCCCGACAGCGTTCGCCCAGGTGATCAGCTCCTGCCCCCGGGAACCGTGGTGACGCCGGGCTCGGAGCTCGAGCACCGACTCGAGGGTGAATGCATCCTCTTCAACCCGTGGGACGACGGACGCGACGCGCCCGTCTGCATCATGACCACGCCGCAGAACGGGACGCTGGGACGCCTCGGAACCGAAGGTGACCTGGGAACCGCGCCGGAAGAGGCGGGAAGCACCACCGGCGCGCTCCTCGACGCCCCCCCGGCGACCCTGCCCTCTTCCGTCGACCACCGCTCGCAATACCTCGACGGCTGCATGACCGTCAGCAACCAGCAGGCCTGCGGTTGGTGTGTGGTGCACGCCGCCACGGCGATGCTCGAAGCGCTTCACTGCTCGAAGGGTTGCGACGTGCCCGAGCTCAGCGAAGCGAACCTGCGGAGCAACTCCCTGGGCGGGGCGGCCTTCGGAACCTGCGCGACGGGCTGGAACACGCAGACCGCGCTCCAAACCCTCGTCGCCGATCCCATCGTCGACAACGCCAGCTGGCCCTACGTGGCCAACGGCCGCGGCTTGAACAACGGTCGCCCCTCGGACGCCGTGCTCAACGCCGCCCCCTACCAGCCGACCGGCATGCACAACGTCGACCTGACGAATCTCCAGGCGATCAAGAACGAGCTCGCGACCGAGCGCGAGGTCATCATCTCGGTGCCCGTCTACTACGACAACTCGAACGCGACGATGCCCGCGGGTCGCAACGACTGGCAGTCCGGCACGGCCAACGTTCGGGTCCCGCCCTCGGGTGCGGGCGGGCCTTGCTCGTGCGGCAGCTCGTCCTGCACCACCGCCCTCTGCCTCGGCGGCTACCACGCGATTGTCCTCACCGGCTATGACGACGCCACGATGCAGTTCACCTTCCTCAACTCCTGGGGCAAGGACTGGGGCAACGGCGGCTACGGCAAGATGGACTACGCCTTCGTGACGTCGGAGGCCTTCTCCGGCGGCGCCCTCGACGACGTCAACACCGACATCCCCGGCAATGGCTGCGAGGATGACCTGATGGACGGCGGCGTGGATGCGGGACCTGATGCCAGCCCGGACGGCGGCCCTCCCCCGGATGGCGGCATGACCATCCCCCCCGACTCCTGCTCGGGCGCGAGCGACTGCTCGCGATGCACCGCGCTCTCGGGCTGCGGGTGGTGCGAGGGCACGGGCTGTCGGCAGACCTCGAGCGCGGGCGCGTGCACGACCACCTTCCGCGACGCGACTTGCGACGCCGCGGCCGATCCGTGCACGTCCAACGGCTCGTGCGGCGCGTGCGTCGGTGCGGCGGGCTGCGTCTGGTGCGCCAGCACCAACAGCTGCTACACGCCCTCGCTCCGGACCGTGGACTGCGGCGACCCCCGCAACGCCGCCGACCAGTGCAACGACTGCGGCTCGGCCACAGCCGACTGCGAGACCTGCGCGGGGATGGATGGCTGCGGATGGTGTCCCAACAGCTCGGTCGGCGTCGTCACCCCGGGCACGTCCACGGGCAGCTGCATCCTGGGCAGCGCGGACTCCCCCGACCGCGCATCCTGTCCCGCGTATCGAGGCACGACCGAAGAGTGCACCTCCGACGAGTGCTCACTCATCGCCAACTGCGACGATTGCACGGACCACGACGGTTGTGGTTGGTGCGACGGAAGCGACCAGTGCATGCTGGGCGGCTTCTTCGGGCCGGTGGACGACATGCGCTACGGAAGCACCTGCGGCAGTGACTGGGACTGGTTCGGCTTCGCCTGTGACAACACCGACGCTTCCTGCGGCGACGCCGAGAGCTGCCGCGAGTGTCTCCGCAGCACCAACAGCTGCGAGTGGGACGACACCAACGGCTTGTGCAACGACCCGATGATGTCGATGGGCGGCATGGTCCAAACCGACGAGAGCATGTGCCCCGGCCCGTGCCAGGGCCCCTACGCCAGCTGCACCGACGCGAGCCAGTGCTGCGACGGCCTGTCCTGCGTCAACAACGACTGCGTGGACTGTGGCGGCGCCAGCGACGTGGGCGCGGGTTGCGATCCCACGGAGGCCGGCGCCTGCTGCGGCACCCTGGTCTGCAGCCTGGCCGCCGGCGGCGGCAGCAGCACCTGCTGCAAGAGCGCCACCGACAACTGCAGCGACAGCTCCGAGTGCTGCGGCGAGATGCAGTGCGTCGGTGGCACCTGCGCCTGTCAGGCCTCCGGCCAGCCCTGTCAGGCCGGCCGCGAGTGCTGCGGCGCCAGCTTCTGCGACATGGGCACCTGCACCTGACGTGACGCTCAGCCGAACTGGGCTCTGAGCCACTCGGCCAGATAGCGGCAGGCGTCGGTGGTGGTGAGGATGCCGACGAGCTCGCCATCCTGGGTCACCATGGCGGAGCCCTTCCGTTCGTCGGCCATGTCGTTGAGCACGCGGTGCAGGGGGGTGTCGGCGTCGACGACGTAGGGCGGGTCGGTGCCGATGAGCTCGAGGGCGATGTCGTTGGCCCCGCCGGCGACGCCGTCGGCGACCCGCAGGTCACGGTCGGTCACCATGCCGATCAGCTCGCCCTCGTCGGTCGCCAGCGGCAGGTGACGGATCGCGTGCTCCTCCATCATCGCCCGCGCGTCGCCGATGGTGGCGGGGAGCGTGATGCAGCTCGGGCTCGGGGTCATGGCGTCCGAGACCGTCGGCGCCGGCAGCTTCTCGTCGCGCTCGCCGAGCACCACCGCGTCGACGAAGTCGGCCTCGGTGAGAATGCCGACGAGCTTTCCTTCCTGCACCACTGGCAGGCAGCCGAAGCGGTGGTCGCGCAGCATGTTGGCCGCCTTGTTGGCCATGGTGTCCGGCGTCACGGTCCAGACGCTGTCCTGCATGATCGAGGAGACCGGGATCGACAGCTCCTCGGAGCTGCGCTCGTCCTCGCTCATCGGCGAGAGCTCGCTGAGCTTCGCTCTGAGCAGATCGCGGTGCGTCACCAGCCCGACGAGCTTTCCGTCACCGTCCACCACGGGCAGATGACGCACCCGCTTCATCTTCATCAGCGACTCGGCGAGGGGGATGCTCTGCGTCCTCGTGAGGCTGACGACGTCCTCGGTCATCAGATTCTTCACACGGGCCTTGTCGAGGTATCTGAGTCGAGTCATCACCGCTCCCCCGGGCAGAGAAGTAGACCCGGCGAAGCGCCCGTCAACGGCGTCAGACCGCGACGTCCTTCCAGCCGCCGCGGAAGTAGACCCAGCCGAGCAGGGCCGCGCGAAGCATCCAGTCGACGGTCGAGCCAATCCACACCCCCAAGAGTCCGAGGCCCAACGGAAACGCGAAGAGCCAGGTCGCGAAGAGGCGAAGGACCAAGCCTCCGGCCACCATCACCACGAAGGGCGCCCGCGTCTCCCCTGCACCGCGCAACGTCTGACTCATCACGATCCCCACCGCCATGAAGGGCTGGGCGACGGCGAGGACCACCATCACCGGCACACCGGCCGCCACGATCGCGGCCTCGTCGGTGAAGACCCCGAGCAGGATCGCCGGCATCGAAGAGACGAGGACGGCGTAGACGCTGAGCGCCACCACCGCGTAGAAGGTCGCCGCGCGCCCGGCCAGCGCGGCGTCCTCGGGGCGGCGGGCGCCCAGGCGCTGCGCGACCACGGCCGCCGCGGCGACGCCGAAGCCATCCGCCGATAGGAAGCAGAATCGACTCGAGGGAGACGAGGGCCTGGTTGGCCGCCATCGCCGTCGCGCCGAGAGCGCCGATCATCATCACGAAGCCGACAAAGCCCGCCTGCTGCACGCCGCGCTCGGCTGCGCTCGGCGCTGCGACTCGCAGCATGCGGCGCAGGGCGGCGGGCACGTCGGCCTCGCCGCGAAAGCTCACCCGTCCGCCCCGCCGCGCGAGGATCGAGACCAGCACCAGCGCCTGAAACGCCATCGCCGCCGCGCTGCCCACCGCGGCCCCCTCGGCCCCGAGCTCGGGCGCACCGCCGCGGCCGAAGATCAAGAGCCAGTTGACGACGACGTTGATCACGTTGCCAACGGCGGCGACGACGAAGGGCGTCTTGGTGTCGCCCGCCGCGGTGAGAATGGCGGCGCCCGTGAACGAGAGGAGGAAGAAGGGCATCGACGGAAGAAAGACCGAGAGGTAGCCGCGGGCGGCTTCCCGCACCTCCTCGCCGGCCGCGGGGAAGAGCCAGAGGATCGCCGGGAGCGCGAGGAGGCCCGCCGCCGAGACGACCACCCCAACCAGGCCCGCGAAGAGCAGGCTCCCTCGGGCGGCGCCCGTGGCGAGACGTCGATCCCTCGCGCCGACCGCGCGCCCGACCAGCGCCACGGTGCCCACCGTCACCGCCGACAAGAAGCTCACGCTGGTCCAGACGATGGGTCCGCTGATCTGCATCGACGCGAGCGACGACGCGGCGTGCCGTCCCAGCATCGCCCGATCGATCAGGAAGACCAGGGTGTGCAGGAGCTGTTGGGCGATGGCCGGCGCCGCGAGCCGAACCACGTCCTGGGCCGGGGTGCGCTGCGCGCTCTCTTCCCGTTCCGTCATCTCGCCGCCCAGAGGGCTTCGCTCGAGAGACCGCGACCGTCGAGGGATTCGCGGCCCCTCCGCCGACTCAGCGCATCATCCGAACCTTCTGCTTGGGCATCATCCCCAGCCCCTGGATGACCTGCTTGGCCATCTTCTGGATCTGGGGGTTGTTCCCCTTGCCCACGAACGCGGCGACCATGTTGGGGTCGATGGTGCCGAGCTTCTCCATGGCCTTCTTCGCGAGGCCGCGGTTCTTCGTCGCCATGAAGGTGTAGACCTGCGCGCGGTAGAGCATGGCGCCCACCTCCCCGTAGGCCGGGTCCTCGGCGGGATAGGTCTCGAGGAGGTTCTTCGCTTCCTTCGACTTGCCGGTGCGCGCGAACGCCTCGGCCACCACCGCTGCGTACATCGCCTTCGCCTTCGGCTGCGGCTGGTTCTTGAAGGTGATCTCGTCCGCCAGCGCGCGCGCGTCCTTGGCGCGCCCGGTCATCAGGTAGAGCAGCCCGAGGTTCGCGCGAACGTCGTCGCGGATCGCGGCTGGAGTCTTGTCGATGTCCACCGCCTCGAGCACCTTGACCGCCTCGTTGGGCTTGTCCTGGGCGACGAGCTGCGCCTTGGCCAGCGCGGCCATGGCGTCTCCCTTCTCCACCTTCTCGTCGAGCTTCTCGAGGGCCGCCTTGCGCCCCTCTTCGTCCGTCGCCGTCTTGAGGATGTCGACGATGCCCTGACTCTTGCGGGTCAGCCGGAGCATGTAGATGCCGAAGCCGAGGGCCGCGATGGTGAGCACACCGGCCACCCCGACGCCGACGTAGCCGGCCCACGGCATCAGACCGATGGCCAGCGCCCACAGAGCGACGAAGCCCAGGCCGACCAGCCCAACCACTTTCCAGCGGACCGCGGGCCGCTCCATCTCGGCCAGGGCCTTGTTGGGATCCCGGGGCTGCACCTTGGGCTTCTTGGCCATCGGGGGCGGGTTAACCCGCTTTGACCCCCCGGGCAAGAGCCGTGGGCCCGCCGCCGCGGCCCGAGCGGATCTCCTTGAGGCGATGCCAGCCGATCCCCACCAAAGCCGACACGATCACCATGCCCAGCGCCACCAGGAGTGCCGTCCCCGCGCTCGCCGTCGGCCCCATTTGGTCGGCCAGCCCATAGCCGTCGCCGTAGAGGAGCGCGATGTGCACGACGTAGATCACCAACGTCTCTCCGGCGAGGATCGTGAGGAGCCGCGGAAGGGAGGAGCGGGTCGCGGTGGCCAGGGCGAGGAGCGCCGAGATCAGCACGATGACGGCGAGCTTGAAGATTCCCGGGCCGGGATCGGGCGCGTCCGCTGCGTAGGGGAGGAAGCGCACCGACGCCGAAGCGGCCCAGAGGGCGGCGGCGAAGACGAAGAGAAAGAGGACGCCGCGCCGCTCGAGCTGACCGCTGGGGCATGCGATGGCGCCGACCACCACCCCGGTGAAGAGGTAACCGGCCCAGGGGAAGAGCGGGAAGATCGAGCCGCCCGCGTGGGTGAGGTAGTTGGTGAGCCAGGCCTCGGGCCCAGTGGTGGGCGCCGCTTCCGTGAGGGGCCAGCTCAGGATCACCACGGCGGCGAGTACCCCCGAGGTGACCACCACCTGACGCGGTGAGCGAAGGACGAGGGTCAAACCCTCGAGAATCAATATCGATACGCCGATGCATTGGAGCACGTCGACGATGGCCGCGTGGGCGAGTGCTGCACCCCAATGACCACTGAAGAGCGCGCCGAAGGGGTTGTGCAGGAGGTAGCCGATGAAGACGAGGAGCAACCCGCGCTTGATGCGGCGCTTGATGGCGGCTGGGCTCGCGCGATGAGCCTCGAAGCGGCTGAGGGTGGCGAGGTGAAAGGAGACCCCCGCCGCGAAGAGGAAGGCAACCGAGGTCAGGCCCCGAATCCAGCTCCACGCCGCGAAGACCGGCCCGGTGCGGAGGTCCGTGGCGAGGACGGCGTCGACGCTGTGGCCCTGGACCATCTGGAAGGTGGCCAGAAGCCTGAGGAGGTCGATGAAGACGACCCGTTTCTTCTCGGGGGGCACCGCAGAGGTGTCAGGCGGCGAGGTGGCGGTCGAGCCAAGCGAGGAGGAAGGCGACGACCTCGGGGCCCTCGGGCTCGTTGAGCGTCTCGTGCCTCAGGCTCGGAAAGACCTTTCGCTCTACCCCCTCGAGATGGCCGAGAGGCTCGCTGAAGCCCGGTGAGACGAGCTCGTCTCGGCCGCCGTGGATCACCAGAGTCGGCACGCGGATGCGGTCGGCATGGCTCCGTGCGTAGTCCTGGGCTTCGAGCAGCACTCCCCCGAGTCGGCTGGTCCCGGCCGTGAAGACGAGGGGATTGGCGAAGTAGGCGTCCTCGACCTTCGTATCACGCGTGAGTTGTCCTCGCCTGACCGGCGTGTCGAGGGGAAGCTTGGGCAGGACCTTGGCGAGGAGGGGCACGGCCGTGCGCTGCCAGCTCGGGATCGCCGCGTCGAGAGCGGGGGCCGAGAGGATCAGCAGGTCGGGCTGCGGTCGGTCGCTCACAGCGTAACGACAGGCCAGGAGGCCTCCCATCGAGTGTCCCATCAAAACGACTTTCTCACTGATATCCCGAGCTCTTATGAGGTGATCCTCGATATCATCCAAGAACTGATTGACGTCGTGAACATACCCCTGGCGCCCCTTCGTCTCCCCGTGACCACGGCAATCGAAGGCGCTCACGTCGAAGCCCCCATCGGCCAGGAGGCGGCCGGTGCGCTCATAGCGACCGCTGTGCTCCCCCAGGCCATGGTGTATCACAATCGATGCCCTCGGCGTCCCTTCCGTGGGCCAGCGGCGAACGCGCTGCTGGACGCCGTCGCGGGTGCGGACGAAGGACGCCTCGCTCGTACGGGGATAGTCGGCTGCACTCTCGATGTTCATGACAGGGCGCTCAGTAGCTCGTCCATCGTCGGACGGGAAGCGGGATCGCCGACTGTACACGCCTCGGCGAGGGAGAGCAGGGCCGAAGGGATCTCCCCGCTCGCCTTGCCCAAGAGCTCGCGCATGCTGGCGCCGAAGGCGTGCACGTCCTCGGGGGGCGCCGCCTCGGCGTCAGCGCGGCGTTGCTCTGGGGCCATGTAGGCGAGGGTCCCCTGCCCCCCGCTCGCGATGCCCACCTCGCCGATGCGGGTCGCGAGCCCGAAGTCGGTGAGCACCACGCGGCCGTCCTCGCGGAGCAGGAAGTTCGAGGGCTTGAGGTCGCGATGCACGAAGCCGGCGGCATGAACGAAGGAGAGCGCTTCGAGGGCGGTCCGGAGCCAGAGCTTCACCCGCTCGATGGGGATCGCCCGCACGTCGATCTCGTGGCGGATCGAGCCGCCCCGCACCCACTCCATGGCGATGGCCCCGAGCCCCGGGTCGAGGTCGAAGATGCGCACCACGCCTGGGTGCTCGAGGTTCGCCGGGGTCTGCGCTTCGGCGAGCAGGCGCTCGCGCTCGACGCGCCCCCGGCGGTGATAGACCTTGAGGGCCACGACTCGACCGATGCGGTCATCCCGCGCGGCGAAGACCGTGCCCGCGCCGCCCCGCCCGAGCTCCCGCTGAACCCGGTAACGGCCTCGTGCGAGGGCACCGTCGGTCATCAGCGTGGCCCCGGCGAGCTCCCGCCGCGGCTCCCTGCGCTCGCGGATCCGCGCCACGCGCTCCCGCGCCTGGGCGAAGTCGAGGTCGCGCGCGAGCACGCGCTGGTAGAGCGCCATGGCGCCCGAGAGATCCCCGGCGCGCTCGGCGATTTCGGCGGCGAGCATCAGCGCTTCGAGCGGGGGCTCCGCGGTGGCCACCAAGGATTCGAGGACCTGATGGGCTCCCGAGTCGTCGCCCCGCGACGAGAGCGACTGCGCGATGCGCAGGCGGAGCACGTGGAGCTCGGGGTGATGGGCGAGAACGCGGCGCGCGAGGTCGAGGGCACGCGCCTGGCGGCCGCGCGACTCGAGGGCCTCGAAGAGCGCGAGCACCTCGCCCTCGTCGATCGCCGCCGAGGGTGCGTCCCCCATCGCTTCGAGGCGCGCGTCCGGAGAAGAGGGGTCGGCCTCCGCGGCTCCGCGCCCCCGTGCGCGCGGCGCGTCCTTCTTCTCGGCGGGCGCGGGCTCGTCTTCGGTGCCGGGGGCCCGGTCGAGCCCGAAGAGGCGTTTCCACACGCTCATCGGCGCACCCCGATTCGATGCGGCCCGAGGGTGATCTCGTCCTCGTCGAGGAGCAGGATGGGCAGGGCGCACTCCTGGGACCCGAGGCGAAGCTCGATCCCTTCGTCCGCCTCCAGCGTCGCGTGGCCCTCGGCGAAGAACACGCGGCCAGGCGCGACGGGAAGACGCATCGCGGCCTTGCCGATCAAGACCACCGTCCCACGGTCGAGGCCGCGGTCGACGTGGATCTCCACGTTCAGGTCGCCTGTCGTCACCACCTTCAACGTGACGTCGTCGCCCAGGCCGAGGGTGGTCTCCCCTTCGAGGCGCACCTCTCCCACGATCGGCAGGCCGCGGATCAGCGTCCCGTTGCGACTGTCGAGGTCACGCACGACCAGCGCCCCGTCCACGACGTCGATCTCGGTGTGGTGCCGCGAGACGCTCGCACCGCGAATCACGACGTCGGCCCCTACGCGCCCCAGCACGGCGGGGAGCTTACCGATGGCGAGCACCCGGCGCTCGTCGACTCGAAGCTCGATCCGGTGTGGGCTCGGCATCCGCGCCGTGAGCCGGCGAAGGAGCTCGGCCACCGACGTGTCCTGGGGATCGACGGCGAGCGCCTTCTGCAGGGCGTCCCGGGCCTCGAGGCGTGCCCCGACCGCCATCGCCATCTCGTATTCCTTCACGAAGCCCCGGAGCTTGCGACGCCGGTCCTCGGCCTCGCCGGTACGCTCGAGGAGCGCTTCGAGGCGCTCCACCTCGCCCGCGGCCTCGAGACAGCGCGCGGCGTCGTCCCAGCGCTCGAGGAGCTCCCACGCGTTGGCCGCCTCCGTGGGTCGGTCGGCCTCCTCGAGGCGCTTGGCGGCGTCGGCGAGGCGGCGCTTTTCCTCGGCGCTCCGCGCTCCGCGGCGCCGTGCATCATCCAGAACCGCGAGCCCGATCTGCGCCTCCACTTCGGGCCTCCGGGGATGATCCTCGGGGAGCCAGCGAAGGGCGTCGTGGTAGGCCGCCAGCCGCTCCTCGAGGGTGGGAGCGCGGGCGGCGTGAAAGAGGAGCGCATTGGCCGCCTCCTCGGGGAGCTCGGCCTCGACGTAGAGCGCCGCGGCGCGTCGGTAATCCCCAGCACCTTCCGCAGCGCGCGCCTGGCGGTAGGGTCGGCTGAACATCCGCCTGAGGAAGCTCATCGAGCGAAGCTTAGTCCGGATCGGAGGTGGGGGTGGGACGTTCGCGCTGAATTGGTCGGGGGGCCACAGGGGGCTCCTCTGGTATCCTTTGCGCCCTACCCCTCCGCGAGAAAGGAACGCGATGTCGAACCGACTCGGCGAGCTTCTGGTCAGACAAAAGCTCATCAGCCTGCAGCAGCTCCGTGTAGCCCAAGAAGAGCAGCAGAAGTCAGGCGCCAGCCTCGGATACGCCCTCGCGAAGATGGGGTTCATCTCCGATCAGGAGATCACCGAGTTCCTGAGCCAGCAGTATCGCGTGCAAGCGATCGATCTCTCCGAGTACGAGATCGATCGCGAGGTCATCAAGCTGGTGAGCAACGAGGTATGCCTGAGGCACAAGATCATCCCGGTGTCGCGCGCGGGCTCCTCGTTGATCGTCGCGATGGCCGATCCGTCGAACCTGCACGCCATCGACGACATCAAGTTCCTCACCGGCTACAACGTCGAGCCCGTCGTCTCCTCCGAAGCGGCCATCGTCGCGGCGATCGAGCGCCACTACGCGGCACCCGAGATCTCCTACGACGAGATCATGGAGGGCTTCGACGAATCGGAGATCGAGTTCGCCGAAGAGGACGACCTCGACGGCGTCGATCTCGCCTCCGAGTCCGAGGCGGCCCCCGTGGTGCGCCTCTGCAACGCCATCCTCTTGAACGCCATCAAGAAGGGCACGAGCGACATCCACATCGAGCCCTACGAGAAGGTGCTGCGGGTGCGCTATCGCATCGATGGCGTGCTGCACCAGGAGATGACGCCACCGATCCAGTTGAAGAACGCGATCGCGTCACGCTTCAAGATCATGTCCTCACTGGACATCGCCGAGCGGCGCCTGCCCCAGGACGGACGCATCAAGCTCAAGCTCGGCAAGGGGCGCGAGATGGACTTCCGCGTCTCGGTGCTGCCGACGATCTGGGGCGAGAAGATCGTCATGCGTCTTCTCGACAAGTCGAACCTGCAGCTCGACATGCGCAAGCTCGGCTTCGGCGAGAAGCCGCTCGCCGACTTCAAGCACGCCATCCATCAGCCCTACGGGATGGTGCTCGTCACGGGTCCCACCGGCTCCGGTAAGACGACGACGCTCTATTCGGCGCTCTCCGAGCTGAACGACATGGAGACGAACATCAGCACCGCCGAGGATCCCGTCGAGTACAACTTGATGGGCATCAACCAGGTGCAGCAGCACGAGGACATCGGGCTGAACTTCGCCGCGTCGCTCCGCAGCTTCCTGCGCCAGGACCCCGACATCATCATGGTCGGTGAGATCCGGGACTTCGAGACGGGCGAGATCGCGGTCAAGGCTGCGCTCACCGGCCACCTCGTGCTCTCGACGCTGCACACCAACGACGCGCCGAGCACGGTGACGCGCCTCCTGAACATGGGTGTGGAGCCTTTCCTCGTGACGGCGTCGGTCAACCTCGTCCTCGCCCAGCGCCTCGCCCGCCGCATCTGCGCCGACTGCAAGGAGCCGATCGAGGTCGACCACGACGCGCTCGTGAACGCGGGCTTTCGTCCCGAGCAGATCGAGGGCGCGACCATCATGAAGGGCCGCGGCTGTCGCACGTGCAACGACACGGGCTACAAGGGCCGCGTCGCCCTCTACGAGGTCATGCCCTTCACCGAGAACCTGAAGAACCGGGTGCTGGAGGGCGCCAACACCGCCGAGCTCAAGATCGAGATGATCCGCGATGGCGTCGACACCCTCCGCATGGCCGGCATCAAGAAGATCCTCGAAGGCATCACCACGATCGACGAGGTCCTGAGGGTAACGGCCGCGGACGCAGTGCTGGACTGAGCCAACCGCTAACGGGGACGGTCTACACTTTTCAACTTTCGCCACGCACACGGGGACGGTCTACACTCTTCAACTTTCGCCACGCACCCCCCGGGTTCCGGGCGCATGCGCGCAGCCCAGCCGAAAGTTGAAAAGTGTAGACCGTCCCCATCACGCGGCGCTAAGCGCGCTTCGCTGCGCTCAGAGCGTTCGCTGCGCTCACTTTTCAACTTTCGCCACGCACCCGCGGGTTCCGGGCGCATGCGCGCAGCCCGGCCGAAGGTTGAAAAGTGTAGACCGTCCCCATCAAGCGGCGCTAAGGGCGCTCGCCACCATCAAACTGAGTGAGCGAAGCGAAACGAGCGTACCGCCCCCGGCCACCACCTCGCCAAGACCCCCGCACAACCAACCGCGCGTGCGCCCCCCGGCCACCACCTCGCCAAGACCCCCGCACAACCAACCGCGCGTGCGCAGCGAAGCGCGCTCCCGCCCCAACCCCCAATCATTTCGATCACTTAGATAAAAGCGATCGCTGGGTATCGTGGCCGATCCCCAAAAGTGCAAGGAACCCGAGAGTTTGCAAATCGTGTCAAGGCGATCCGGATCGATTGATGGCGATCGCGCCCGATACTGATCACAAATGATGCAGAAAACTTGACGAGTGTTTCACGTGCAATCATCAGCAGATATAAGGCAAAGCTAATCTGTGACATGACCTTCTGTGACCCTACATCTCACGTCATGAATTGTCATTGCACGACCCTTGAGTTAGATCTGGACCATGCGAATCAGCAACAGCTTCTCCGAGGGCGAAATCCAGGTCATGGAGTTCATCCTCCAGACCCTCCTTCGCGGAGGAACCCCCACCATGGCCGCGCGTCACAAGGATTTCGCGTCCCTGTACCGCAAAGTCATGTCCATGAAGACCCGTCTCGAGGACAAGAAGTCGAAGGCTTCTTCCGTCGGGACGATCGGCGCGGTCAGCGACGATCTCGATGAGCAGGACGTCGAGAGCGCCGAGGTCTCGGACGACTCCCAGCAAGAAGCCGTCTGAAGCGAAGGGCCAGGTCGAGCTCCGTTGACACGACCTGACCCGAGGGACTAGGCCCCCCGTCCATGTTGGTGCTTCGGCGCGGGCGGGTGATCGACCCGGCGAGTGGACACGACGCCACGGCGGACGTCGTCATCGATCAGGGCCGCGTCACCCGCATCGGAACCGGCGCAGCCGAGGGGCTGAGCGGCGAAGCGATCCGTTTCGTCGACCTCGACGGCGACTGGGTGCTCCCAGGCCTGATCGATCTCCACGTCCATCTGCGGGAGCCCGGCCAGGAATACAAGGAGGACATCGCCTCCGGCCTCGCCGCCGCCGCCGCCGGCGGCTTCACCGCCGTCTGCCCGATGGCGAACACCAAGCCGGCGAACGACACCCGCGCAATCACCGAGATGATGGTCGCGCGCGCTGCGGAGGTCGGCGGTACGCGCCTTTTGCCCTTCGGCGCCCTCACCCGCGGCCTCGCCGGCGAAGAGCTCACGGAGATGGCCGATCTCCGCGATGCGGGAGCGATCGGCGTGAGCGACGACGGCCTCTGTGTGATGGACGCCGCCGTCATGCGCCGCGCGATGGAGTACGCGCGCACCTTCGACCTCCTCGTCTCCCAGCACTGCGAAGATCACCACCTCACCCGCGGCGCCCAGATGCACGAGGGCGTGGTCTCCACCCGCCTCGGGCTCGCGCGGCTGGCCGCGGGAAGCCGAGGACGTGATCGTCGCCCGCGACCTGATCCTCGCCGAGGGCACCGGCTGCCGCTATCACGTGGCCCACATCTCGTCCCTCGGCGCCGTCCGCCTGCTGCGCGAGGCCAAGAGCGCGCGGGCTCCGCGTCTCCGCCGAGGTCACGCCTCACCACCTCTCGCTCACCGACGAGGCGCTCCTCGGCTACGACACCCACTGCAAAGTAAACCCACCGCTCCGCACCGACGAGGATCGGGAGGCGCTGCGGGCGGCCCTCGCGGACGGCACCATCGACTGCGTCGCCACCGACCACGCCCCGCACAGCACCCTCGAGAAGGACTGCGAGTTCGGCGCCGCGTCGGTCGGCATCATCGGTCTCGAGACCGCCGTCCCCATCCTCCTCTCCCTCGTCCGCGAGGAGGTCTTGACCCCGCTCCGCTTCGCCGAGGTGCTCTCCACCGCGCCAGCGAAGCTCCTCCCCGACTACGAAGGCGGACGCCTCATCGAAGGCGCGCGCGCCGACATCACGGTGCTCTCCCCCGAGCGACGGTGGATCGTCCAAAAAGACGCGCTACGCTCCCGCAGCCACAACACCCCCTGGCTCGATCAGGAGGTCGTCGGCGCCGTTCGCATGACGGTCGTCGGCGGTGAAGTCGTGCACGAAAGCCCGGATCCGTGAGCGCCCACGAAAAGCCCTGTCACCTCGTCCTCGCCGACGGCACGCGCTACGCCGGCCACATGGTCGGCGCCGACGGAATCACCATCGGCGAAGTGGTCTTCACCACCGGCATGACCGGCTACCAGGAGGTGCTCACCGATCCCCTCCTACTGCGGGCAGATCGTCACCATGACCGCCCCGCAGATCGGCAACACCGGGGTCAACGAGGACGACGAGGAGACGCGCCGGCCCTTCGTCTCGGGCTTCGTCGTCCACGAGATGTCGTCCGTCACGAGCAACTGGCGCGCGACCTCGAGCCTCACGGACTATCTGAAGAAGCATGGCATCGTCGCGATCTCGGGCGTCGACACGCGGGCGCTCACCCGCCACATCCGCGACGCGGGCGCGCAGATGGCAGCCATCGGCACCGAGGACCCGAGCGTCCTTCACGATCGCGCCAAGGCCGCGCCGCCCATGACCGGCCGCGACCTCACGGGCGAAGTCACCTGCGCCGAGCCCCACGCCTGGACCGAAGGCTCGGGCGACTGGGCGCTCGAACGCGACCCGAAGAGTGGCCCCCACGTGGTCGCGGTCGATTTCGGGGTCAAACACAACATCCTCCGCTGCCTGGTCGACGTCGGCTGCCGTGTGACCGTCGTCCCGGCGACCACCACCGCCGACGCCATCCTCGGCCTGTCGCCCGATGGCGTCTTCCTCTCGAACGGTCCCGGCGATCCCGCCGCCGTTCAGCACGGCGTCGAGACGGTCGAGTCGCTCCTCGGCAACAAGCCCGTCTTCGGCATCTGCCTGGGCCATCAGATCCTCTGCCAGGCCGTTGGCGGAGGCACCTCCAAGCTCAAGTTCGGCCACCGCGGTCTGAACCAGCCGGTGAAGGACCTCGCCACCGGGCGCATCGAGGTCACCAGCCAGAACCACGGCTTCGTCGTCGACGTCCCCACCCTCGAGGGCAAGGCGAAGATGACCCACGTCCATCTCAACGACGGCACCTGCGAGGGCATCGAGCACCACGAATCCGGCGCCTTCAGCGTGCAGTACCACCCGGAGGCGAGCGCGGGCCCCCACGACTCCCGCTACCTCTTCCGCCGCTTCGTCGACGCCATCGAGCGCGGGTGACGCCCCGGCCGGGATTTGGTATCCCGGCGCCCATGGACAAGGTCGTCGAAAGCGCCGACGCGGCGGTGGCGGACATCCCGGATGGCGCCACCCTCGTCGCCGGCGGGTTCGGGCTCTGCGGGATCCCGGAGCTCACCATCGCGGCGCTCGCCAAGAAGGGCGTCAAGAACCTCACCGTCGTCTCGAACAACTGCGGCGTCGACGGCTTCGGCCTCGGGCTGCTCCTCGAGCCGAAGCAGATCAAGAAGATGGTCTCGAGTTACGTCGGCGAGAACAAGGAGTTCGAGCGGCAGTTCCTCTCGGGCGAGCTCGAGGTGGACCTCGTGCCGCAGGGCACCCTGGCCGAGCGCCTGCGCGCAGGCGGCGCCGGCATCCCCGCCTTCTTCACGCCGAGCGGCTACGGAACGCAGATCGCCGAAGGCAAGGAGACCCGCGAGTTCGACGGCCGAAAGTACGTGATGGAGCGCGGCATCACCGGCGACTTCGCCCTGGTCAAAGCGTGGAAGGGTGACCGCTACGGCAACCTCGTCTACCGCAAGACCGCGCGGAACTTCAATCCGCTCTGCGCGATGGCCGGCAAGGTCACCATCGCCGAGGTCGAGGAGCTGGTCGAGCCGGCGAGCTCGACCCCGAGCAGATCCACACCGCCGGCGTCTTCGTGCAGCGCATCGTGGTCGGTAACGGCAAGCACGAAAAGCGAATCGAGCGGCTCACCACCCGCCCGAGGGGGCAGTGAGGGGGCGAGCAGCCCCCAGAAAGAAGGAGCTGAAGAAATGCCCCTGACCCGCGAACAGATCGCTCAACGGGCCGCGCAGGAGCTCCGCGACGGCTACAACGTGAACCTCGGGATCGGCATGCCGACCCTGGTCGCGAACTACATCCCCGAGGGGATGGACGTGATGCTTCAGATCGGAGAACGGCCTCCTCGGCATCGGGCCCTTCCCGTACGAAGGCGACGAGGATCCCGACCTCATCAACGCCGGCAAGCAGACAATCACCATGCTCCCCGGCTCAGCCACCTTCGACAGCGCCACCAGCTTCGCCATGATCCGCGGCGGTCACATCGACCTCGCCATCCTCGGGACCATGGAGGTCTCCGGCAAAGGGGACCTGGCCAACTGGATGATCCCCGGCAAGATGGTCAAGGGCATGGGCGGCGCGATGGATCTGGTCGTCGGCGCCAAGCGCGTGGTCGTGATCACCGATCACGTGAACAAGAAGGGCGAGCCGAAGATCGTGGAGGAGTGCACGCTGCCGCTCACCGGCAAGGGCGTGGTCCACCGCATCATCACCGACCTCGCCGTCCTCGACGTGACCTCGGAAGGGCTGGTGCTCAAGGAGCTCGCGCCGGGGGTGAGCGCCTCGGACGTTCAAGAGAAGACCGGGACCAAGGTCCTCGCCGGACCGGACCTGACCGAGATCAGCCTCTGATCCGAGCGGGGAACGCCCCCCGAAGCGTCCCTCCTTGCGAACGGCTCCCTGGTGCCTACGAGGGCCCACGTCGTTGGGCGACCTCGTCGGACGCCTTGCGGCCTTTCACAAGCATTGATCATCAATCAATGTGTCTCCACTTCGCTTTTCATGGGATATCCGATCTCAGATTGACCATGGCCTCCGAGACAGCTCGACTCGACGATCCACCGATTGGCTACATCGACGCCGGCGAGGCCTGCGCGCGTCTGGGTGTGAAACGAACGAGCCTCTACAGCTACGTGAGCCGTGGACTCATTCGGCGCCTCGACACGAAGGGGCGCTCCGGTCTCTACCTCGCGGAGGACGTGGATCGCCTCGCCCGCCGCTCCGCCGCGCGCCGAGGTCACGCCGCCGTGGCCGGCTCTGCGCTCCGCTTCGGCCACCCCGTCCTCGACTCGGCGATCACCGAGGTGCGCCCGAGCTCGCCCCGTTACCGCGGTCGGCCGGTGAAGGAGCTGATCAAGTCCGGCGCTACCTTCGAATCCGTCGCAGAGATCCTCTGGGCCTCGGAGCCCGTCGAGCGCTGGCCGTCGCCGCGAATGCTCGCGCGCGTGCCCTACCCCGAGGCCCCGCCGGTGTGGCGTCTCGTCCAGGCGCTTCCCGGGTTGGCCCTCGCCGACACGGCGCGTCACTCGGGCACGCCCGCCCTGGAGCTCGACCGCGCCCGTGGCCTGCTTCGCGCGCTCGCTGGTGCGCTGGTGGGTGCGCCCATCTCCATCGGCAGCCGCATCGCCGAAGGCATCGCCGCGACCCTCACCGACAACGACCTCGCGGAAGCGACCCGCGCCGTGGACGCGATCCTCGTCGCCTGCGCAGATCACGAGCTCAACGTCTCGACCTTCACCTCGCGCGTCGCCGCATCGGCGGGCGCGGACCTCTACGCCGCCGTCGGCGCAGGGCTCTACTCCTTCACCGGGCCTCGCCACGGCGCCGCCTGCGACCGCATCGAGGTGCTGCTCTCCTCGTGCGAGAGCCGAGGCGCTCAGGCGGTCGTCGACGAGCTCCTCGCCCTCGGCCAGAGCATCCCCGGCTTCGGTCACCCCCTCTACCCCGATGGCGACCCGCGAACCCCGCCTCTTCTCACCGTCAGCCGCCGGGCTCGGGCGCGCTCGGCGCTGACCGACGAGCTGGTGCGGATCGTCTCCCGCGAGACCGGCGCGCAGCCCTGCGTGGACTTCGGGGTGGTCGCCGTGACCCGCTCCCTGGGCGCCGAGCGCGGTCTCGGGACAGCGCTCTTCGCCCTGGGCCGGGCCGCCGGCTGGGTGGCCCATGTGCTCGAGCAGCGCCGGGATGGGGCGATCCTCCGTCCCCGCGCCCGCTACGTGGGCCCTCTGGCCCCCGCCGACGCCGGGGCCTAGCACTACGAACGGCCGCTCCGAGCGCGCAGCCTGCCCTCACTCACAGAGCGCCGCCCGAGTTCGGCCTAGACTGAGGTCCATATGGCGAAGGACTCAGAGCGCCTCATCGAGAACATCCGCGCGGCGATCATCGGCGACGATCAGGTCATCGACGGGCCCTATGGCGCGCGTCGCGTGACCTACGCCGACTACACGGCGAGCGGACGGTCGCTCGCCTTCATCGAGGACTTCATCCGCGACGAGGTGATGCCGCTCTACGCCAACACCCACACCGAGTCGTCGGGCACCGGTCTGCAGACGACGCGCTTCCGGGAGGACGCCCGCCAGATCATCCGCGAGTCGGTGGGTGCGAGCGACAAAGACGTCGTCATCTTCTGCGGCTCGGGTGCGACCGGCGCCATCCACAAGCTCGTCTCGGTGATGGGACTCGCCCTGCCCCGCGAGCTCGACCAGCGATACCAGCTCTCGGACCGGATCCCGGAAGAGGAGCGGCCGGTGGTCTTCATCGGGCCCTACGAGCACCACTCGAACGAGCTGCCGTGGCGCGAGTCCATCGCCGACGTGGTGATGATCCACGAGGACGCCGACGGCCGGATCGACAAGGCCCACCTCGAGGAGGAGCTCCGTCGCTACGGCGACCGGCCGCTCAAGATCGGGAGCTTCTCCGCCGCGTCCAACGTCACCGGCATCGGCAGCAAGACCATCGAGATCTCCACCCTCCTGCATCGCTACGGCGCGCTCGCGTTCTGGGACTTCGCGGCGGCCGGGCCCTACGTGGAGATCGAGATGAACCCGGTGGTCGACGGGCCCGACGCCCACCTCGCCTACAAGGACGCGGTATTCGTCTCGCCCCACAAGTTCATCGGCGGCCCGGGCACCCCCGGCCTTCTGGTGGCCAAGCGCAAGCTCTTCCGGAACTCGGTCCCCGCCGTCCCGGGCGGAGGCACCGTCGCTTACGTGAACACCAACGTGCACCGCTACCTCGAAGAGCCCGAGGCGCGCGAGGAGGGCGGCACCCCCGCGATCATCGAGTCCATCCGCGCCGGTCTGGTCTTCCAGCTCAAGGAAGCGGTCGGCCACGAGGCCATCCGCGACAAGGAGAAGTCATTCATCGATCGCGCCATCGCCAGCTGGGACGCCGCGCCGAACATCGAGATCCTGGGCAACCACGACGCGTGGCGCCTTTCAATCGTCTCCTTCGTCATCCGCTACGAAAAGCAGTACCTCCACCACGCCTACGTGGCGGCGCTCCTCAACGACCTCTTCGGCATCCAGGCGCGCTCCGGCTGTTCGTGCGCGGGCCCCTACGGACACCGGCTCCTCGGCATCGACTTCGAGACCGAGCTCGAGCGCTCCATCGCCCGGGGCTGCGAGGGGATCAAGCCCGGTTGGGTGCGGGTGAACTTCAACTACTTCATCTCGGAGGAGACCTTCCAGTTCGTCCTCGATGCGGTGCACTTCGTCGCGCGCGAAGGGCACAAGCTCCTGCCGCACTATCGCTTCGAGCCACACACCGGGCTGTGGCATCACCGCGCCGGCCGCCCCGATCCGGCCATGCGTCTGAGCGACCTCTCCTACGTGCGGGGCAAGCTCACCTACCGCTCCCGCCACGCGACCGAGCCCGAGTCGGTGCTATCGAGCTACCTCGAGGCGGCGCAGCGCATCGTGGATGCGGCGGCCTCGGAGGTCGACCTCGTCGACGACCCTCCCCTCGACGAGGAGTTCGAGGCCCTGCGCTGGTTTCCCCTCCCCGGCGAGATCGCGCGCGAGACATCAGCGGCGGAGTGAGCGGAGCGCGCTCCGGCAGGTGTCGACGTAGCCTGCGTTGTCGTCGTACCAACCGACCATCATGCCGACGAGCTCGGTGCCGCGACCGGCAGCATAGATCTCGAGATGGCTCTCGCCCTGCGCCAGGCGAACACCCCAGGCGTCAGGCAGCTCGGCGCCCCGCCTGACGAACCCCTCGAGCGGGCCGTCTACGGTGTCGATGCGGCGCGGGGTCTCGTCCTCGCCGCCGTAGCGATCACGGCCCGTCGCGAGAAAGGCGCGGGCGTCGGTCTCGCCGAAGTGGCGGCTGTCCCGCACCACCACAAGCCGGCAGGCCATCGCGGACTCCGGCGGAACCAAGGCGAGGGTCTGGTGCGGCCCGTTGCCCGAGCGTGCCGTGTCCCAACCCGCGGGAACGGTGATCAGGTGTCCCTTGAAGCTCATCTCCTCGGGCTCGTCGCTGCACGCGACGGCCGCGAAGACGAGGGCGAAGGCGATGACCCGAATGCGCACGGGCGCACTCTACGTGCGCCGGAGCTCTTCTGCGAGCACCGCGCCGGTGTGGCTCCCCTTGGCGCGCGCGATCGCCTCGGGCGTGCCCGTGGCGACGATCTGGCCGCCGCCCTCCCCGCCCTCGGGGCCGAGGTCGACCACGTGATCGGCCGCGAGGATCACGTCGGGATGGTGCTCGATGACCACCACCGTGTCACCGCGATCGACCAGGCGCTGAATGACACCGATGAGCCGCGTCACGTCTTCGCGATGGAGGCCGGTGGTGGGCTCGTCCATGACGTAGAGCGTCCCGCCGCTCTTGCGCGCGGCGAGCTCGGCGACGAGCTTGAGGCGCTGCGCCTCACCGCCGCTCAAGGTGTTGGAGGCCTGACCGAGCTTCAGATAGCCGAGGCCCAGGTCGGCGAGGAGTGACAGCGGCTTCTTCACTTTCGGTACCGCGTCGAAGAGGACGACCGCGTCGGCCACGTCGGTGTTCAGGATCTCGCCGGCGGAGAGCTCGTGGAGGCGCACCGCGAGGGTCTCCGGATCGAAGCGCAGCCCGTCGCAGGCCTCGCAGGGCACGAGCACCTGTGGCAGGAAGCTCATCTCGACGGTGAGAGCTCCCTGCCCTTCGCACGCGGGGCACCGCCCCTCGGCGGTGTTGAAGGAGAAGCGCGCCGGCCCGTAGCCGCGCGCCCGCGCCTCCGGCGTGCCCGCGAGGAGCTTGCGCACCACGTTCCAGACGCCGACGTACGTCGCGGGCACCGAGCGCGGCGTTCGCCCGATCGGGCTCTGATCGATCTCCACCGCGCGGATGAGGAGCTCCGCGCCGCGCACCTCGCGATGCGCGCCGGGTGCGCGCTCGTTGACGAGCCCGAGCGCCGCGCGTGTCGCGCGCAGGAGCACCTCGCGCACCAGCGTGCTCTTGCCGGAGCCGCTGACGCCGGTCACGGCGGTGAGCCGGCCGACGGGGATCGCGAGGTCGACGTCCTCGAGATTGTGCTCGCGCGCGCCCAGCACCTCGAGCCATCCCGCGTCGTCCGTGGGTCGCCGCGCGCTCGGGATCTCGGGGGGCCGCGCCAGAGACGGGCCCGTGACGGAATGCGGATCCTTCGCGAGCGCGCGCGGCGTGCCCTGGGCCACCACCTTCCCCCCGAGGCGCCCTCCCCCGGGGCCGACGTCGATCACGTGATCCGCCGCGCGGATGGTGTCGGCGTCGTGCTCGACGACGATCACCGAGTTGCCCTTGTCCACCAGCTCCCGCAGTGAGGAGAGCAGCCGGTTCGTATCGCGCGGATGCAGGCCGATGGTGGGCTCGTCCAGGACGTAGAGCACCCCGGTCAGCCCGCTCCCGAGCTGCGCCGCGAGGCGCACGCGCTGCATCTCACCGCCGCTGAGTGTGTCGGCGGCGCGGTCGAGGCCGAGATAGCCGAGGCCGACGCGCTCCAGAAAAGCGAGCCGGCGACGGAGCTCGGCGAGGGGCGCCTCCGCCACCGCCGCGTCGCGCCCTTCGAACACCAGCGCTGCGAGGTGCGCGCCCGCGCGGCTGACGCTCATCGCCAGCACGTCGGTGATGGGCTCGTCGTGCACGGTCACCGCCCGCGCGAGCGACGACAGGCGCGTGCCTTCGCAGTCGCCGCAGACCGCAGGCGCCTCGGTCGAGCGCTTCTTCTTGCCGCGACGCCGGCGCGGGGCCACCACGCCCTTGCCTTCGCAGCTCTCGCACGCCCCCTGCCGGGTGTTGAAGGAGAAGAAGCGCGGGTCGAGCTCCCCGAAGCCCTGCCCGCAGCTCGGGCACGCGCGCCGCTCCGACACCAGCAGCTGCTCGTCGCCGCAGAGAACGCGCGCGGTGCCGGCCGCCGAGTCCATCGCCAGGCGCAGGAGAACCCCGAGCGCGTCGCTGCCGAGCGCCGCCTCACCGACAACCAGGTCGACGTCGTGCTCCTTGTAGCGATCGAGGGACAGGCCCGGCGTGAGCTTCACCCGCTCGCCGTCGACGAACGCCTCCGCGAAGCCGCGCTTTCGCGCGCGCGCGAGCGGCTCGCGGTGAAGGCCCTTCTTCGCGCGAATGTAGGGCGCGAGCACCGTGACCTTCCGGCGCTTGCCGAAGCGGCCGACGAGGTCCTGCCGGAGCGCCGCGGGCGAGCGCGGCACGATGGGGTCGCCGCAATCGGGGCAGTGGAGCGTCCCCACCGTCGCCCACAAGAGGCGCAGGTAGTGGGCGACCTCGGTGATGGTCGCCACCGTGGAGTTGCTGCCGCCGCGGGTGGTGCGCTGCTCGAGGGAGACGCTCGGCGGGACGCCCGCCACCTTGTCGACCGCGGGCCGCGGTAGCTGCGGCAGGTACTGCCGCGCGTAGGGCGTGAGCGTCTCGAGATAGCGCCTCTGCCCCTCGGCGTAGACCACGTCGAACGCGAGGGTGCTCTTGCCGCTGCCGCTCGGCCCGGTCACCACCACCAGCTTCTCGCGCGGGATCCGCAGGTCGACGCGCCTCAGGTTGTGCTCCGACGCGCCGACGACGGTGATGGCGTCGTTCGCCTCGCCGCCATCCGCGCGCGCGCGCGCCTTCTTCTTGGTGGTGCGCGCCTTCTTCTTCGCCCGCGCACCGAGCGCCGCGGCCAAGAAGGGCGCCGTCGCCGAGCCGCGGGCCCGTGCGACCTCTTCCGGCGTGCCGGCCGCGACCACACGCCCGCCCTCGGCTCCCGCGCCCGGCCCGAGATCGATCACGTGGTCGGCGCGCGCCGCCACCCGCATGTCGTGCTCGACGACGACAACCGTGTCGCCGCGCGCCACCAGCCGGTCGAGGACGTCGAGGAGCGGAGCGACGTCGTCGGCGTGAAGGCCCGCCGTGGGCTCGTCGAGGAGCAGGAGCGAGCCGGGCTTGGCCGAGGCGAGGGCTTCGGCGAGCTTCAGCCGCTGCGCTTCGCCCCCGCTCAGGGTGTTGAGGGGCTGACCGAGGCGCAGATAGCCGAGCCCCACTTCCTGCAGCGGCGAAAGGCGGTCCAAGACAGCCGCATCCTCGGCGAAGCACGCCGCCGCCTCGGTGACCGTCAGGTCGAGCACGTCGGCGATGGACAGATCGCGATGCTTCACCTCGAGCACCTCGCCCACGAAGCGCCGGCCGCCGCACTCGGGACAGGTGAAGGTGACGTCGGCGAGGAACTGCATCTCCACCGTCTCGGCGCCTTCACCGCGGCACGCCTCGCAGCGCCCGCCGGCGACGTTGAAAGAGAAGACGCCGGGCGTGTAGCCGCGCTCCTTCGCCAGGGGCTCCGCGCAGAAGCGCTTGCGCACCACGTCCCAGATCTTGAGATAGGTCGCCGGATTGCCGCGGCTGGTGCGACCGAGGGGCGCCTGATCGACGGTCACCACGCCCTTCAGGCCCTCGTGTCCACGGATGCGATCGTAGGAGAGCGGGCGGGGCCCCGCCGCGTCGAAGGCACGTCTGATCGCCGGGTGCAGCGTCTCGAGGATCAAGCTGCTCTTGCCGGAGCCGCTGACGCCGGTCACGCAGGTGAGCACCCCTTTGGGGATCTCCACGTCCACCCCATCGAGGTTGTTGCCGCGCGCGCCCTCGAGCCGGATCGATCCATTCGTTTTGGTGCGCCGCTGCCGAGCGCCATCGGGCGCACGCCGCAGCGCGCGTCCCGTCGCCGTCTTGGCCTTCGCGAGCTTCGCGGGGGTTCCGTCGAAGACCACCGCGCCGCCGTGCTCCCCCGCGCCAGGCCCGAGCTCCACCACTCGATCCGCCGCGCGGATCATCGTCTCGTCGTGCTCGACGACGATCGCGAGGTTGTCGCCCGTGCTCAGGCGGCGCACCACGGTCTTCAGCTTGTCGACGTCGCGTGGGTGAAGCCCCACCGTCGGCTCGTCGAGGACGAACATCGCGCCCGTGAGCGACGCGCCGAGGGCGCTCGTGAGCGCCACGCGCTGGGTCTCGCCGCCGGAGAGCGTGCGCGAGGCGCGGTCGAGCGTGAGATATCCGAGGCCCACGTCGACGAGCATCGACAGCCGGCTGATCACCTCGTCGGCCAAGAGGCGCGTCGCCGGATCGAGCGCCGCGTCGCCCAGGCCCTCGATCCGCGCGAGCGCGTCGGCGACCGGGAGCGCATAGAAGTCGGGAAGCCGGAGGCCCCCGAGGCGAAAGGCCAGCGCCTCCGGCTTGAGCCGCGTGCCGCCGCAGGCCTCGCACGTCTCGTACTTGCGGTAGCGCGAGAGAAAGACGCGGACGTGCATCTTGTACGCGCGGCTCTCCATCCATCGGAACCAGCCGCGAATGCCCCACCACCCTTTGGGATAACCGAGCTCGTCCCCTTCCAGGATCCACGCGCGCTGCGCGTCGGTGAGAGAATCGACGGGCACGTTCGTGGGGACGCCCGCCTTCTTCGCGTGCTTCAGCAGCTCGCGCCGCTCCCACGCGGCCGCCTTGCCCTGCCATGCCTTCACCGCGCCGTCGGCGAGGCTCAGCGACGGGTCGGGGATCACCTTGTCGACGTCCACGCCGATGGTGCGACCGAAGCCGCGACACGTCTCGCACGCGCCCACCGGACTGTTGAACGTGAACATCCCCGGCGTCGCCCGACGGAACTGGCGATCGCAATGCGCGCAGCTGAGATCGCGCGAGAATCGAAAGACCGACGCGTCCGCGCCTGCGGTTCGAACGGCGACCTTCCCGTCGCCGTGCTTCATCGCCGCTTCGATGGACTCGACCAGCCTCGCCCGGTCTTGCGCTCGTGCCACCAGCCGATCGGCCACGACGTCGAGACGCGGCGGTTTTTCCGCGACCGCGGGCGCCTGCTTCGGGACCGGCTTGCGGCGCGCCGAGCGACGCCGCTTGCGTGCCTTCTTCGCCGCCTTCTTGGTCACGCGCTTCTTGGTGACGCGGATCTCACCGAAGAGATCGCTCGGCCGCACCTCGTCGAGATCGATCACGGCGCTCTCGTCCTTTGGAGCGAGGACCCGCCGGTACCCGACGCCGACCAGCGACTCGCGCACGCCGACGAAGTCCTCGGGATCGGCGATCGAGATCGGATAGGTGACGAGGAGCTTCTCGCCTTCCGGCACGGAGCGGAGCACCGTCTCCGCGGCCTGTGCGGGATCGTCGGGCACCACGACGCGATCACACGACGGGCAGTGCAGCGTGGCCGCGCGCGCCCACAGCGTCTTGGCGTAGTCCGTCACCTCGGTCATCGTCCCGACGGTGGAGCGGCTGGTGCGCACCGGCGCCTGGCGGTCGACGGCGATCGCGGCGGGGACCGGATCGAGAGAGTCCACGGGCGGGCGCGCGAGACGCTCGAGGAACTGGCGCGCGTAGGCGCTGAAGCTCTCGACGTAGCGCCGCTGTCCCTCGGCGTAGAGCGTACCGAAGGCCAGAGAGCTCTTCCCGGCCCCGGAAGGACCGGCCACGACCACCAGGGATCCAGGGGCGAGATCGAGATCGATCGCGCGGAGATTGTGGGTGCGCGCGCCGCGGAGGCGGGTGGTCTTCATCGAGGGTTCAGGCGCGGGTGGGAGATCGCTGCTAGGATCCGGGGCAGTGCGAGCCAGGTCGGTCGCGACAGCGCTCTTTGTAGGTTTGTCGGCGCTCGTGTCCAGTGTCGATGTGAGCCGGGCGGTGGCCCAGGCCCCCTCCCCTCCGGACCCGGTGCTCGAACGCTGGCTCACGCGCGCGGAGAGCCTCCACGCCCAGGGCCGGGATCGCCCGGCGATCCTGGTGCTTCGTCGCGCCATGGCCCGCGCCTCCTCGGACCCGCGCCCGGTGCTCTCCCTCGGTGAAATCGCGCTCCCGAGCGAGCCGGACGCTCCGGGCGCGGTCGAACCGCCCCCGCGCACACGACGCCTGGCGGGCGAGATCGCCGAGGGGCTCGAAGCCGTCGACGTGGAAGGCGACCCCACCGATCCCGTCTACCGCGCCATCGCCCGTGGGGTGCGCACGCTCGGCCCCTGGGCCGTCGCCCTCACCGGAGACCACCGCTCCGCGATCGAGCGCGCCGCCGTCTCCGCCGGCCGGATGGATCACGTCGCAGCCGCCAGCCTGCGCCGCCTCGCCGCCCTGGCGATCCGCCGTCACGATCTGATCGCCGCCGACGAGGCCCTGGTCGCGGCGACGCGCGCCGACCCCACCGACGTCGACCTCATCACCGATCTCGCCGCGGTCCGTCTCGCGCGCGGAGACGCGGACGACTCCGTTCGACTGCTCCTCGATGCCCTCCGTCGCCATCCCGAAGACCTCGCGATCGAACGAGACCTCGCGGGCGCGCTCCTCGCAGCCGGCCGCGCCGGCGAAGCGGTCGTGCGCCTGTCGGCGATCGCCGATGCACGCCCGGGCGACGTACGCGCGGCCCTCGACCTCGCGCGCGCCGCGCTCGAAGCCGGCGACACGGAGAAGGCGACCCGCGCGGCGCGCGACGCGACGACGCACGCGGCGCGCACCGATCCCGAGCCGCTCCTCGTGCTCGCAGCCGCGCGGCTCGCGGCGGGCGACGAAAGTGGAGCGCGCGACGCGTTTCGTGAAGCGCTCCGGCGCGCCCCCGACGACCTCCGCGCTCAGCGCGGGCTTTCCACCCTGGATTCCGGCTCTAGATGATGAGCGTGCTATGATCTGCGTCATGAAAGCCCGCCGCCTGGTCCTCTACTGCGCGATGGTGGGCGTGCTCTCCTCGAGCCAGGCCGCGCGTGCCCAGGAGGGCGGCGGCGACCTCGGTCAGCCGCCCGCGGCCCCGGGCGCGAGCTCCGTCTCCGCGCCCGTCGCGACCCCACCACCGCCGACGCCAACAGGGGTGGAGACCGTGACAGTCCCGACGCCACCGGGCGCCACCCCCGAAGGCCCGATGGTGGTGCCGGAGCCGCCTGGCTCGGTGCCGGCCTCCGAGCGCCGCTACCCAACGGTCAGCGGCGAAGAAGGCGACGCGACGCCCCGCGTGCGGATCCCCAGCCGCATCGCGACGCGGTTGCGCGTCCTCGACGCGGATTTCGCCGCCGTCGCCGCGCGGAGCGGCGGCCTGGTGAACGGGATCCTCTCCATCGTCACCGGCGGCATCTCGATCACCCTCGGCGCCCTGATCAACGACCAATACCTCTCGCCCTACCTCTACGTCTTCGGGGGGGCGAGCGTCACGCGCGGGATCATCGACCTGCTGCTCACGCCGAACACCCAGGATCCCTACGTCCAGTTCTCGCACATGCCCATGGGCACGACCCAGGAGGTGTACGCGAAGCTGGCCTACGGCGAGCAGGAGCTCGAAGCGATCGCGCGCCGCTTCCGGATCGCCCGCATCCTGGACGCGAGCATCAACATCGGCGTGGGGCTGGCGATCGTGCCCCTCTACCTCGGCCCCAACAACTTCGACATCGACGCCTTCGGCGCCTTCGTGATCATCGGCGCCGGCATCAGCGTGGTCAGCGGCGTGATCAGCCTGATCTCCCGATCGGAGGCCGAGCGTCGCTGGAGCACCTACCAAGAGCTCCTCGAGCGCCTCGATGAGCAGGAGAGCGCCAACCGTGGGGTCCAGCTGCACTGGGGCGCCTCTCCCCTCCCCGGCGGTGGCGCGGTCTCCGTCGGCGGAACCTTCTAGCCCGCCACAGTCCCTTTGAAAAGCGCCCGTTTGGCGCGCAAACTCAGCTCCATGCGTCGCTTTCTTCCCCTCGCCGGCTTCCTCTTGGCCATGGCGATCCCTGCCGTCGCCCTCGCCCTCATCAACCTGATGACCGCGGGCGGCTTCCTGATGGACATCTACGAGACCTCCGGCGGATATCTGAGCAACGGCACCACCGACGCCTACGACGGCGCGTACTACCTCGAGGTCAACAGCACGACTTACGGCGGAGGCACGGCGACCACGACCATGGGCGGCCGCAACGTCGTCCTTCCCGAGCAAGCCATCGGCGGCCTCATGGTGAGCCGGCAGATCTACGTCCCCGCCTCTGGCGGTGAGTACGCGCGCTTCCTCGACGTGGTGCGCAACCCCGGAAGCTCGGCAACGACGGCGACGGTGACCATCCGCGGCAATCTGGGGAGCGACTCGGGCACCGTCGTCTACGCGAGCAGCAGCGGCGACACGCTCTTCAGCACGGCGGACTTCTGGTTCGGCACCGACGACACCGACGGCTCTCTCGATCCGTCGCTCGCGCACGTCCTTCAGGGGGACGGCGCGCCGGTCTCGGCGACCGCTGCGTCGATCACCAGCGACAACTTCACGTGGAGCTTCAGCGTCTCGGTCCCCGCCGGGGGGCGCGTGGCCTTCTTGACCTTCGCCATCCAGGCCATGAACCAGGCGATGGCGCAGGCCGAAGCACGCCGCGTGGTCGCGACGCCGGACGACGTGCTGGTGGGACTCGACGACTATCTCGACCAGATCCAGAACTTCGGCCTCGCGACTCCCGGTGCGCCGCGCGTTCACTTCGACGCGCCTTTCGAGATGGACGAGGGATCCGAGGTGACGGTGATGGCCACCATCGAAGACCTCGAAGGCGACCCCTTCACCTATTCCTGGGACACCGACGACGACGGCACCTTCGGCGAGCTCATGGGCATGGACAGCTACACCATCGGGGCGGGCACCACCGATGGACCCGGCACCGTCCGGGTCGGCGTCCAGGCGAGCGACGGCACCAACACGACCGAGCGCTACCGCACCATCAGCGTGCTCAACGTGGACCCGACGGTCACGAGCACCCCGCCCCCGATCGCGAGCGTCGGCGCGCCGTACATCTACGACATGGTCGTCGACGAGCCCGCGGGCATGGCCGACCCGCTGAGCTTCAGCCTCGTCACCGGCCCCGAGCGCATGGTCATCAGCGACGAGGGCCGGCTGACCTGGACCCCCGATGATCGCGACGTGACGGTGGGCACCGACACCATCCAGGTCGAGGTCCAGGTGATGGACGACGACATGGGCATGGGCTCTCAGAGCTGGGAGCTGACGGTCTCGCCGAACCGCGTTCCGTCGAACCCCATGCCTCTCTATCCGGTCGAGGTGCTGCTCCCCGAGAACGCCTCACCGCGTCTGGTGGCCGCGAACGCACAAGACCCCGACGTCGAGGACACGCTCACCTACTTCTTCGAGCTCGATCGAAGCGAAACCTTCGACTCGGGATTGAGCGTGGAGTCGGGCGAGGTCGCCGAGACGCCTGGCTACACCACGTTCACCCCCCCCGGGCCTCTGGCCGCTGGCGACTGGTACTGGCGCGTGTGGGTGTCGGACGGGACGGTCGAGACCGAGCCGGTGATGGCGCACTTCGTCGTCGATGGCGAAGTGGTGGTGATGCCCGATGCAGGCGTGCCCGACGGGAGCGTCGGCAGCGATGCGAGCGTCGACGGCAGCGTCGACGGGTCGATTCGTGAGCGCGATCGCGGTGGCTGCAGCGTCGGTCACGGCGACAGCGGCGCCCCGACGGGCGCAGGGCTCTTCGCCCTGCTTTTCGTCTTGGGGTTCCGCCGGCGGCGCAGGAGCGCTAGGTAGGACGGGCATGAGCGACGACGAGCTTCTCGAAAGAGCCCGCGAACACTGCTTCTTGGCCGGCATCGGTGATGTCGGGGAGCAGCTCTGCGCGGCCAACATGCCCTACGGCATCGCCAAGATCCACCACGTACAGAAGGAGCTGGGGCTGCCGCCCGACGCCACCTTCGTAGGGGCGCCGGACGCCACCGTGACGCGGAACGAGGTCCGATGGGGCCAGGGCTTCGGCTACGGCGGACGCATCCAGTGGAGCGGCGACTTCGCGGTGCTCGACATCAAGTCGAACGGCTGTGGCGTGCTGGTCGGCGCGCTGCCCGAGGTTCCGGACCGCGAAGAGGTCGCGGCGCGGGCGCGCAAGCTCGTCGAGGACGGCATCGAGCTCGAAGGGATCCACGTCGAATACGACCTGCACGAAGGCAATCACTTCCTCGACGTGGTCGAGACCAAGCGGGGCATCGGTGAGGATCCGGCGGCGCCCGCGTACTTCGTCATGCACTCGAGCGGACACGAGCACCGGGTGCAGTCCCCCTTCGGCGTCGGCATCTACTACGACAAGTCGGAGGATCTCCGGAAGCGCGCGCGGATTTTCGAGACGCCCTGGGGCAAGCTCCACACGCTCACCGGAGACGACGCCGCCTGGTTCTTCGAGTGCTACATGAAAGTGCAGAACTGGAACGAGCGACGACGTGAAGCGATCGCGCGGGCTCTCTTCGACGACGCCTGGAGCGTGGTCGAGAACGCGACCCATCAGGGGATGACCGAGGTCAACGCCTGCCACCTCGGCTGCTACGTCTTCGACGACGCCGACATCGAGCGCGGGGCGCGCTATCCGCTCACCATCTCGGCTGACGATCCGATCTTCATGGTGAAGCCGAAGAAGAACTTCACCGAGGAGATCGCCGAGCGGGTGGGCTTCCTCGAGCGGGCGCACGAGCACGGCGTCGAAGATCGCGTCGTGGGCGCCAATCTCCTTCCCCACGGAGGCGGCTACCGCTATCCACACGTGGAGCGCGTGGATGGCGTGGTCGAGGCCGGGCCCGACCAGCGACGATTCCGTTTGCTCACCCGCGAAGGAGAGGTCCTGGAGATCGACAATCCCCGCTCCCAGGCCTTCGGCTATCGGGGCCTCGAGGTCCTCGACAAGCTCGAGGAGCTCGAGCTCGGCGAGCTCACCTACGAAGGCGACGTACGCTTCGTGGTCCGGGATTAGGGAGTCTTCCGAGCCAGGGCATGTAAGGCGCTATCCCACCCGGATGGCGTTCTGCCCTGCCACCACAGCATCGATCTTTGGTATCGTGCGACCCATCCCGCGGTCAGGTGGGAGCGAAGGCACGAAGCCTTCGAGGAGGATGCTGGATGCTCGCAAGGTACTTCCGCGTATTCAAGTTCGCTGGACAGGTCGTGGGGATGGTCAAGGACAACCCATCCCTCGCCGCGCCAATGGCGATCAATCTCGGCGTCGCGGTTCCGGTCAACATCGCGCTCGCGATCGTGTACTCGCTGTTCTCGGACGGGCCAGTCGGGTTCGTGATCATGGCCCTCGGGGTCACGGCCCTCTACTTCATCGACTACTTCTGCGCCGGCCTCGCTGTCTCATTGATCTACGACCAGGTCACGACGCAGAACGCGAAGTTCGGTCCGGCGATGAGCCGAACGCTCAAAGCCAGCCCGGGGATCCTCGTGTTCGCCTCCGTTTCGGCGGCCCTCGACCTGCTCTCGAGCTACGCGCAGGAGCGTGACGACATCATCGGCACCATCCTCCTGCAGATCCTCCGTGTGATCTGGACCACCGCGACCTACGTCGTGATGCCGGCCATGGTCATCGAAGGCATGGGCTTCTTTGCCGCCTTCAAGCGCAGCAAGGACCTGATGAAGCACGACCCGACCCAGGTCGGCGTGGGCATCATCGGCCTCGGCTTCCTGACCTACCTGCTCAGCCTCGTCACCATCGGCGGCGGCTACTTCCTCGCCAACATGCTCTCCGGCATCAGCCCGATCCTCGCGGGCCTGGTCTTCTTCACGATGATCAACGTCTACTGGACCGTGAGCGGCTACATGAAGAGCACCTACTACACCTGCTTCTACCTCTGGGCGCGCGAGTGCGAGCGCAACCAGGTGGCGGATCCGCGGCTCGCCCCGGCCCCGCTCCAGGCCTCGATCGCCGACGCCTACGCCTGAGGCGAAGCCTGCCCTGAGAGAGCCCGCTCGGCGCACGCCGGGCGGGCTTTTTCGTGCCTTCCCCGCGGTTTGACCGAGAAGTAATTTCCCTTACCCTCGCCGGCTCACCATCCCCAGAGGAGAACCACCCCGATGCGCTGTACGCTGTTTGCCACGTCCCTGATCCCTTTCCTCATCGCCTGCGGCGGTGGTGAGCCGTCGACCACCGAAGACACCACTGCGGGCGAGGGCACAGCGGGTGGTGACGTCGCACGGAGCGACACCACCACCACCCAGCCGAGCCAAGAAGGCGAGGCCGACGGCCAGAATGGGGAGACATCTGCCGAGAGCGAGCCCGTGGATCACGCTCACGCGAACCTGCAGCTGCTTCAGTCGGTCGCGGACGGCGAGACGCCTTTCGCCGAGCTCGTCGATCGGGACGAAAAAGGCCTTCTGGTCGTCCACAACCACGACGACGACGAGGGGAGCCTCGTCCAGAACGCCCTGCACTACTGCCATCACGCGCTCGAGGCCCAGTACGAAACCCTGACCACGCAGCTCGGCCAGGACCTCACGCGCGGCCGGGAGCTCAACGACATGGCCTGCCAGGCGACTCTGTCGGGCCCGCCCCGCACCGACTGCTCCATGGGCGGCACCGAAGAGGTGCCCACCAGCCACTACATCTTCGAAGAGACCGACGACGGCCTCCGTCTCGAGGCGGTCTATCGGGTGTCGGAGATCGGCAAGGACGAGCGCTACGTCTCGCGCGCCTTCCGCTTCGTGGAGCGTCAGGCGGCGCAGGTGCGTCGCCACGGTTGCCGCTGACTCTCGAGAAGGGGCGTGACCGGCTACCGACGTGAGGTGAGGGCCTGCCCGAGCTGCGGAGGCCCCATGACCGCGCACCACGTCGCGCATCAGGGGGAGCAGGTCGAGGTCGACGTCTGCGACGGCTGCGGCTCGGTCTTCCTCGACTACTTCGACGGGGAGCCCGGCGCGGTGGCGCGCAGCCTCGAGACGGCGGGGCGCTTCAAGCCGGGCGTCGCCGTGTCGCCGACGAAGGGCTGCCCCGAGTGTCGCGCCGATCTGGTGCTCACGCCCTACCTCGACGAGGGCGGTCCGGACATCTATCGCTGCGGCAGGTGCGGCGGCGCGTTTCTCTTGCCGGTGCAGCTCGGCGCGATCGCCGACTACCGGCCGGCGAAGAAAGACAGACGCGGCAAGCTCGAGCAGCTCGTGGACGCGGTGGTCGATTCTTTTTTCGAAGCGCCAGGGTTGACGCATGAGAGGCGCGACACATCATGCGGTGACTCGAGGGAGCGTACGCTCCGCCACGCAGACGCGAGGCGACGAGCAATAGCCATCGAGACCGTTTTCGACACGACCAATCGACGAGGCCCTACACGCAAAGCAAGGTGCCCCGGATGGGGCACCGACCTAATCAGTCGGCATTGCGGCTTCCTCACTCGGACGTGTTTCCAATTTCAGTCGGGGACCTCGTCCCCGACTCGCGAGTCCGCGTCCCTTCGTGACGCTCCAAACTCGCCAGCAAAGTCTTGTGCGGCCAGCAGGCGTAGCCCTACACGCAAACGTTGTCGCTGGTTCGAATCCAGTCCAATCACCGCAAGTGATTTGTAGCTCAGTGGTAGAGCACCGGACTCTAGATCCGGGGTTAATAACCCTCGTGGCTTCGCCACTCGGCCGCACTCTCAATTCCAGTCAGGGACTTCGTAGAAAAGGCCCTGCCCGCAAACGGCCGGCGCCTCCAAGGCGCCGGCCTTCTTCTTTTCCATTAGCATCCGGAGATCGACATGACGGAGAACACCACGCCCCTCCCGCGTGAGCAGATGGGTCCGGCCGAGCGGCTGCTCGATCTGGTCCTGAACTCCTCGGCGCACCTCTGGCACAACCGTCCGGGTGTGGACGTCGGCGGCGTCTGGCATCCGCGCAAGGGAAACCGCGTCCGCGGCAGGCCGGTCGATCCGGGTCTCCACGTCCCGGCTGCCGAGCGCCTCTACGGCAAGCTCATCGAGCTCTACGAGCTCAACCACGAGCTCGCCGCGCGCTTCGCGAGCTACGCGCTCAGCGAGACCGATTGGCGCGACCTCAAGGTCGCTTGCGCCGCGCTGATGCTCGTACAGCCCCACGCGGGCCAGCCGATCGTGGACGACGACGGATCCGTCGCGTTCCACGACGACGACTACCGCCTGGTGGGCGAGTCGATGCTCCTTCACTACGAGAAGAAGTCGACGCGCATGCTCACCCCGAAGGCGGTGCTGCGCGTGGCAGAGCTCCTCGAGGCCGAGAGCATCGCCACGCTCAACCGCGCGGCGGGATTCGCCGATCCGGGCGGCACCAAGCCGCCCCTCGGGCGCTGGCCGAAGGCGGCGACGCGTTGGCTCGAGATGCGCGAGAAGAACGAGCCGATGCTCGCCGGCCTGGTGCGCGCGGGCTACAAGGAGACGATCAAGAAGATCGCTCGCAAGGTCGGCTACAAGCCTCAGGCCGAGCGCTTCTTCGCGATCCTCGGCTGGAAGCAGAAGCAGGCGGCGGGCGGCCACCGCGAGCTGGGCCTCGACGGCCTCGAGCTCGAGAAGAGCGAGCGCTTCGACGGCCTGTCGGAGGCCGAGATTCTGCGAGGCCATCGTCACCCAGGGGCTCAGCTACAAGCAGGCGGTGGGTCGTCTTCCGAAGGACGTGGGGCTCACGCCGGCCATCATGGTCACGCTCCTTCCGTCCCTCTCGGATCGCGACCTTCGTCAGCTCACGCCGACCCTCGAGGAGCTCGGCCTGATGGCCGAGCCGGAGGTCTATGCGGCCTGGGAAAAGGCCGTGGAGAGCGCCACCGACCAGCGCGCGCTCAACATCGCGAAGAACGTTCAGAGCGACGCCGTGCGCGAGAAGCTGGAGTCGGCCGCGGAGCACGCGGTCGAGAAGGCCGTCGAGGAGGCCACCGCCGACGCCAAGGTCCAGGTGATGTTCCTCATCGATCGCTCGGGCTCGATGCAGGGCGCCATCGACAAGTCGGTCGAGGCGTTGTCCCGCATCCTCGCGGGCTTCCCGATGGACCGACTCCACATCGCCAGCTTCGACACCATGGGCTGGGTGCACCGGCCCAAGGCACCGAACCGCGCTGCGGTTCAGCACATGCTCGGCAGCATCAAGGCCGAAGGCGGCACGGTGCACGGCGCCGCGGTGCGCGCGCTCTACTCGTCAGGCGTGCGCCTGCCGCGGGCCGAGCCGCTGATCGTGATTGTCGTCGGCGACGAGGCCGGCGAGCACGGGCGCACCCTGGCGTCGGTCTTCAACGACTGCGGCTATCACCCCGCGGCGCTGGCGCTGATCCTCAACGTCGCCTGGAGCCGCGGCGAGACGGTGCAGCAGCTCGCGCGCGAGCTCGCCGTGCCCTTCAGCACCATCGGCATCGAGCACTTCGACGACCCGTACCAGGTCCCGCGCGTCCTGTCGGCGCTCCTCGAAGCCCCGACCCTCACGGGCGCCCCGGCCTTCGGCCTCGTCGAAAAGGTCATGAAGACCAAGCTCGTCGGGGTCGAGAGCTAGGTTTCCCGACGCCGCGAGGCGGCCGACGAACGAGCGAGAACCCTTCTACGTCATTGGACCAGGCACTAGTGGACTACGAGAAGCTCCTCGGCAAGAAGCAGTCGATGGTGCTGCCGTATCTCGGCGGCACCATCGTGTCGGCGGAAGGCCGGCGGCTCAGACTCGAGGGAGAGGCGACCGCCGGCTGGCACCGCTTCGAGGTCGAGGGGCGGAAGGCTCGCGCCCTCGAAGCGGTGGACGCGCCCGAGTCGCTCGAGGAGCGCCCCAAGGTGCGCGGACACTACATGGACGGCTGGCTCTTCCTCGCCGGCGACGAGAGCGTGCGCTTGCATCTCGTGCCCGAGGACGAGCCGGAGCCGCTGTCGATCGTGATTGGCCGCAGGTGGCACGACGGTGAGGTGCTCTTCGGAGGCTTCGACTTCGACGGGGACGCGGAGATGGAGGCACGCCTCGCGCTCGAGGAGGAGCGCGGCCTCGACGCGCTCAAAGGCGTGGGCCCTTCCCTGCGCTTCGCGTACGGCTTCGCGCTTCTGAATCGCGTGTCCCGCCGCCTCGGGATCCCCGTGTCCTTCTCCGAGGTGCGCACCTCGGCCATCGACGTCGCGCGCCGCGGCGGCGCCGTCGCCGAGGAGGTGCTGCGACGTTTGGCCGAGGAACGGCAGGCACGGGCCCGTGAGCGTCAGCGCGAAAAGGCCATGGCCGAGGCGGAGCGGCGGCGGGCGGCATGGCGCACGCGCGTCCGCGAGGGCGCGCCCGAGGCGCTGGCCGAGGCGGCGCTCTCCGCGGTGGGCGCGACGCTGCTCGCGACGCGTCGTCAATCCGGCGCGCTGCTCGAGGTCACCTTCCGCTTCCTCGGGGAGCGCTTCATCACGGTGGTGGACCAGCGCTCGTTGCACGTCTACGACGCCGGGATTTGTTTGTCCGGTCACGATGAGGAGCTCACCCTCGAGAGCCTCCCCGCGGTCATCCGCGAAGCGGTGGATACCGGCCTTCTGGTCATCACGCGGCGCTGAAAAAGCGCCGTGGGTCCTATGGTCAGCCCGCCCGCGCCGTGAGAGCCTGCCCGCCTCCGACAGGAAGGAATCGATGCGCCCGCGACACCTGCTCTTCTTCGGCCTTGTGGCGTCTTTCACAGCCTGGCTCGCCCCCGAGGTCGACGCCCAGAACCCGGCCTGGCCGCCGCCCACGGGCTCGACGCCAGCGGACATGCAGGACCCCGCCAACTGGCCCGACGATCACGCCTATGGCTACGACATCGAGGGCGACGGAGAGACCTGCACCGGCGGCAGCGTCTGTTGGAGCCGCGCCAGCGGCGGCGCATGGAACTACTGGTCCTGGGCCCCGCCGGCCGCCACGGCGCGCGACAGCTTCCGTGACGACGAGGTCGCGATGGGGAGCGGCACCTGGAGCGACATGGCCTGGCAGTACACGACCGGCGAGCGCTCGGTGGTCATCGCCGTCCTCGACAGCGGCATCAAGTGGGACGAGCGCGACCTGACCAACCAGTTCTACATCAACCAGGCCGAGCTCGAGGCGCGCGGCCTCGACCCGAACTGCCTCCCCGACCCGCAGCCGGGGCACATGGGCGACCGCATCGATCTCGACGGCGACGGGTACCTCTCGATGAACGACTGGTTCGTCGGCAGGGACGCGGCCAGCCGCGATGCGCTCAGCGCCGCCCTCGACGGCGCCGGCAACATGAACGGCATCGCGGATCCGGGCGACCTGATCACCCTGTGCAGCGATGGGGTCGACGACGACGGCAACGGCTACGTCGACGACATCTCCGGCTGGGACACCTACGCTGACGACAACGACCCACAGGACGACAACCGCTACGGTCACGGGACCGGCGAGGGTAAGGACAGCACGGCATCGGGGAACGACGGCGGCGACATCGGCCAGTGCCCCAACTGCCGCCTCCTGATGGTGCGCACCGGCGACAGCTTCATCGTCGACGCCCAGGACTTCGGTCAGAGCGTGGTGTTCGCGGTGGACTCGGGCGCGCGCGTCATCCAGGAGGCGCTGGGCAGCCTCAACAACACCACCTTCATGCGCCGCGCGCTCGACTACGCCTACGAAAACGACGTGTTGGTGGTCGCCAGCGCCGCGGACGAGAACAGCTATCACCACAACTACCCCGGCACCTCCAACCACACCCTCTACGTCCACGCGATCACCTACGCCGGCGGCAATCCCCAGAACGCCGACAGCTACCTCGCCTTCAACAACTGCACGAACTACGGCGGCCAGCTCGTCCTGAGCGCCCCCGGAACCGGTTGCTCTTCGGAAGCGACCGGCGTCACCTCCGGCGTGGCCGGCATCCTCTACTCGTCGGCCATCGCGGCCGACCGTCCCGGCGGCCCCCTCGATCCGCCGCTCTCCGCCGAAGAGGCGCGGCAGCTCCTGTTGATGACGGCGATGGACATCGACGTTCCCGAGAGCCGTCCGGGCGGCGCGGTCCTCGACCGGCGCTGGTACCCGAGCCGGCCCGGCTGGGATCAGCGCTTCGGCTACGGCCGCGTCAACACCTTCAACGCCGTCGAGGCGGTGCGTGACGGGGCGATCCCGCCCGAAGTCGACATCGTCTACCCCGACTGGTTCCGCGTGGTCTATCCGGACACCGAGCCCACGGTGTCGATCCGCGGCCACCTGGACGCGCGACGCGCGCCGAGCTTCGACTACGTGATCGAATGGGCGCGCGGCGTCGAGCCCGAGGAAGGCGACTGGGAGACACTCGCCATGGGCGCGGACGAGACCGCCGCCATCGACGGAGAGCTCGCCAGCTGGGACGTGAGCGCGGTCGAGATCGACAACGGCGACGCCGAGGGCATCCACAACCGCTACACGGTGACCGTGCGCATTCGCGTCACGGCGCACTATCCCGCACCGCTGGGCGACGTCCTCGGCGAGTCCCGGCGCGTCTTCAACATCCACAGCGACCCCGACCTTCTGCCCGGCTTCCCCATCCCCCTCGGCGTGCGCAACGACGTCGACGAGTACCCGGCCGCGAGCGGCGAGAGCTCGGCGAAGCTGGCCGACGTCGACAACGACGGCATGGCGGAGATCATCTACGCCGACGCCGACGGATTGCTCCACGCCTTCAACGCCGATGCGACCGAGGTCCCGGGCTTCCCGATCGCCCTCGGCACGCTCCGCGGCTTCGACGCGGCGGAGCCCTACAACGTGCTGGGCTCGCCCGCCTACGCGACCGGCGCCATCCCCACCGACGACCTGCACCCCTCGATCATCCTGAACGCGCCCGCTATCGGCGACCTCGACGGCGACGGAACGCTGGAGATCGTCCTGTCGTCGACCGAGGGTGACCTGCACGCCTTCCACGGGACCGATGGAACGCCGGTGGCCGGCTTCCCCATCGCGCTCCCCGAGATCCCCAGCGGCGACCCGCTCCGCATGGGCCCGATGAACCCCGACTCCCCCATCGAGCGCGGCACCCTCGCGGCGGCGACACTCGTCGACCTCGACGGGGACGACCTCCTCGAGATCGTGCTCCCCGCCTATGACGGCCACGTCTACGCGTTCCGGGGCGACGGAACGACGCAGCCGGGCTTCCCCGTCGAGATCATCGCTCCGCAGCTCTGGATGGATCCCGCGGACGCGCAGGTCAGCCGCATCGTGACGCCCGCGGCTGTGGGCGACGCGGACGGTGACGGCATCGTGGACATCGCGGTCGGCTCGAACGAGGTGGGCGACGACAACAACAGCGGCGCGGTGCACCTGATCCACGGCGATGGAAACCTCCACGAGGGCGGGCCCGAGCACGACAACTGGCCCATCACCATCGCGAGCATCAACTTCTATCCCTTCATCGGTGAGGGGATCACCTCCCCGATCGCCATGGCCGACGTGAACGCAGACGGAAGGCCCGACGTCGCCGCGGCCGGTCAGGCCGGCAGCATCTTCATCTGGGACGGCATCCAGCCTCCACGCGACAGCGGCTTCGACGGCATGCCGATCCTGATCCTCGATTCGAACGACCGCGGCTACTCGAGCGACGTCATCGACTCCTTCGACAAGCCCCTGCTCAACACGTTCGCCGCGGGCTCCTTCGGCGACCTCGATCAGGATGGCCGACCCGAGTTCGTGACGGGGGGCGCCGGGCTTCGCCTCGGCCTCAACCTCGCGGGCGGCTACTCCAACGAGCCCTTCACCCACCAGGTCGGCGCCTGGGAGACGCAGACCGGCAACCAACTCCCCGGCTTCCCCCGCGCGATCGAGGACTACCTCTTCTTCGTGAATCCGACGGTGATGAACGTGGACGCCGACCCCTACCCCGAGCTGGTCAGCGGCTCGGCGGGCTACTGGGTGCATGCCTGGGACGCGTGCGGAGAGGAAGCCGACGGATTTCCGAAGTTCACCGGCGGCTGGATCACCGGCTCGGTCGCGGCGGCCGACATCGACGGCGACGACCTCGTGGAGATCGTCATCACCACCCGCGACGGCTACCTCTTCGCCTGGAACACCGACGCGCCCGCGGACTCCGCGCAGCCCTGGCCGGAGTTCCGGCACGACAACCGCAACACCGGCAACTACGAGACGCCGCTGTCGAACGGCGGCGCACCGACCACCGAGGCCGAGCCTCTCGACTGCCCGATGCCGCCCCGTCCCGACGGAGGGACCGATGGCGGTGACGGCGGCGGCGGAGACGGGGGCACCGATCCGGGCCCGCCCGGCATGGTGACCGGCGGGGGCTGCGGCTGCGAGACGACCGGCGGTGGCCTTCCCGTCGGCGGACCGTTCGCGGCCCTCGTGGTGTTCGCCGCGCTCGCCCTGCGACGCCGCCGTCGATGAGCGAGGCTCGCGAGGTCTGCCTCCTGATCTGCGAGGGGGAGGTGATCGCGTGGTCCGATGCATCGGACGACCCGAGCGCCCTCCCCGACTCGCGGGCCCGCTGGGACGCCATCTGGTCGCGGCGCGAGACGCTTGTCGAGATCGCGCACAGTCATCCGCGTGGACCGGCGGCGTTTTCGCAGGAAGACGAGACCACCATGGCGGCGCTGGTCACGGCCCTGGCGCGGCCGATCCGCTTTTCGGTGGTAGCGCCGGCCGAGGTCGTGGTTAGAAGTTACGGACCTCCCGGCGAGGCGGGCGAGGAGCCCGCACGCGAGGAGCGCATCCTCGAAGGGGACGACGAGCCCTGGTGGGCCGATCTAATGCGGCTCGCGTCAGGTGCGCGACGCTCCACGAAGAGGGAAGGAGGCGACTGATGGCCATCCTCAACATCACCTACAACGGCATGAGCGTGGATTACCCGCGCGCGATCGAGCCACACATGGGCGATCGCGAGATCCGCCGCATCGCGGTGGAGCTCGTCCGCTCGGGGGGCCTGCCGGGCCTCCACATCGCGAACCTCCACGAGGGCGCGTTCGACCACTACGTGATCGACCGCTTCGGCCACGGCCGAATCTATCTGCGTCCCAAGGTGCCCTTCGGCCGTGCGCAGAAGGCTTCGGGACGCGGAGCGGACGGGCCCGCAGAGCACCGCGCAGCGGTGCGGCGCGGGACCGGGAGCGCAGCGGCCCGAAGCCGGGAGTGCGCTCCTGGCCGTGCGCAGAAGGCTTCGGGACGCGGAGCGGACGGGCCCGCAGAGCACCGCGCAGCGGTGCGGCGCGGGACCGGGAGCGCAGCGGCCCGAAGCCGGGAGTGCGCTCCCGGCCGTGCGCAGAAGGCTTCGGGACGCGGAGCGGACGGGCCCGCAGAGCACCGCGCAGCGGTGCGGCGCGGGACCGGGAGCGCAGCGGCCCGAAGCCGGGAGTGTGCTCCCGGCCCCCAGGAGTCCTGATGCGCATCACCTTTGTCGGGATCGGCGCGCTCGGGTCGACGTCCGTGGTTCTGTGCCGCTCGCTCGGCGCGGAGCTGCGGCTCGTCGACTTCGATCGCGTCGAGTCCAAGAACCTGCTCGCGCAGGTCTTCGTGAAGCAGAGCCTGAACAAGAACAAGGCGCAGGCGATGAAGCTTCAGCTCGCGAACTTCTGGGGCATCAAGAGCGAAGCCTTCGGCGTGCGCCTCACCGAGGACAACGACCATGAGCTGCTCGCGGGCAGCGACCTGGTCGTCGACTGCTTCGATAACTACGACAGCCGGATGATCGCCAGCGACTATTGCCGCGGCGCCGACATCCCCCTCGTCCACGCTGCGCTCAGCGGCGACGGCAGCTTCGGTCTCGTCCGCTGGGACGAGGACTTCACGCCGGACCGGGAGGACACGCAGGCCGAGGGGGCCGGAGGGGGCGAGCAGCCCCCCAGAACTCAGCCACGTGTGAAGGCGGCGAACACCTGCCGATGATCGGTCTGCTCGGCGCGACGCTCGCCCGCACCGTCCAGAGCTTCGTGAAGGACGGCGCCCGCGACGCCTACATGGTCAGCCTGAACGGCGTGGTCCGGACCTGAGCCGTCCTCGGCTGGGGGACTTGCATGGTTAGACGCGTTCGTGGGACTAGCGGCCCATGAAGCCGCACTTCGTCGTCCACTCCCTCATCCTCACGCTCGCCTTCGGGTGCGGCGACGACGGAGGCGTCACCGATGCTTCCACCGACGCCGCCGGAGACACCGGTACCGACACCGGCACCACTGACACCGGCACCATCACCGATACGGGAACCGGGACGGACGGAGGGCCCATGGGCGACGGATTGACCCGAAGCCGGGCCGCCCAGGCGCGCGTGAACGAAGCCCTGTGCGCGTGCATGTTCATGGATCGCGGATTCGACAACGCCGAGGATTGCGCTGCTTTTCAGGAGTTCCCCGAACAGGACGCCTGCGTCGACATGGCCTGGGCGACGATGATGAGCGCCGCTGCGCCCTTCTATGACTGCTACGCGCTCGCCAGCGAGGAGTTCGCGTCCTGCGTCGAGGGGGCGGCTTGCGACGACGCGACGATCGCGGAGTGCAACACCGCGGCGACCGCGGCGAACATGATGTGCCCCACGCTCGACGCCGAGTTCGGAACGACCGTCGGATCGTGCTTCGACACGACGATCATCGGCGAGACGCCCTCGACCTGCCCCGAGAACGCGACCGCGTCGATGGCCACCGGCGACGCGGTGTTCTCCGGGACCACGATCCTCGGCGGCAGCGACAACCTCAGCCCGTGCGGAGGCGGCGGATCACCGGATCGAATTCATTACTGGACCGCGCCATCGGACGGCACCTGGGTGTTCGACACCATCGGCAGCGAATACGACACCGTCCTGAGCGCTTACCCCAGCTGCCCCCCCGCCACCCTCCTCGGCTGCAACGACGACATCGAGATGGGCGTGAACCAGTTCTCGCAGACCAGCTTCGCCGCCACCGCCGGCCAGGACGTCTACCTCGTGATCGATGGCCTCGGCGGCGAGGGCGGCAACTACCAGATCAACATCAACCTCGCCCCCTGAGCGGGGGCGAGGCCAGGGGGATCAGTGCATCCCCATGCTGCCCATGCTGGCGCCGGGGTTGTCCTCGTCCTCCCCGTCGGCGTCGTTGCCGTGGCCGCGATCGTGATCGCCGCCCATGGCGCTCATCGACGCCATCGACGCCATCGAGCTCCCGCGCCCGCCACGGCCGCGTCCCGGGTTGTCCTCGTCTTCGCCGTCAGCGTCGTTGCCGTGGCCGCGGTCGTGATCGCCGTCGCCATCGTCGTCCGCGTGTCCGGGCGGGCCGCCGTGCGGGTGCTCGGGATGCTCCCCGGTCTGTCCGGGAGGCCCGCCGTGCGGGTGGCCGCTCTCGCTCTCGTCGACGGCGTCATCGTCGTCGGCGTCGCCGTCCGTCACGGCCGAGCTGGTGCCGCCCGTATCATCGTCGTCTCCGCCGCTGCTCGCGGTGGTCGCCGGCGTGGTGGTGGTGCCGCCAGACTGTGTCGAGGTCGAGTTGGTCTTGAGCATGCAGCCGCCGAGCAGAATCAGGAGCGCGGCGAGACCCATAGAGACGTTGCGTGTCATTCGATCGTTCCTCCGCGTTCAACGATAACGCGCCGAGGTGGCGCCCGTCTGCTCACAACGGCGTCAGTAGCTGGTCGACCGGGGTACTCATACACACCCGCGCGAAAGTCACACCCGTGGCGGTCGTGATGTACTGCGTTTCGCATCCGGTCCCGGTCGGACACGATCCGTCGCTGGTGCAGAGGGCGATGCACACCCGGAGGCTCGCGTCGCAGAACTGACTCTCACAGTCCCCGTTCCGGGTGCAGGCCGCACCGGCCTGACGGTTGTGAAGGCCCGCCCCGGTGTCGGTCAGGCAGACGGGCACGGTCTCCACCGCCGTCATCCCCGACACGTAGCTGGGCGCCGTGGCCCCATAGGTCCCGACGTTCAGCGCGTTGCCCTGAACCGAGCAGTGCGTCCCCATCGGGCACTGCGAATCGAGCGCGCAGGGCTCGGCGCAGATGCCGGAGACGCAGGACTGGGTGCCCCAGCGGCAGGTGGTGCCGCCGCTGCAGGAGGCGCCGGTGCCGCCGGTGCCGTTGTCGTCTAGACGGCACTGGGCGTACATCGCGCGACTCGTCGCCAGCGACACCTGGACGATCTCGCAGACCGTGCCCGACTCGCAGCCCCCGTCGCTGCCCGGGCCGTCGTGGGTGCAGTAGTCGACGCAGTAGTTCGTCGAGCAGCCGGGTCCGATGCAGAGCCGATCGCAGTTGCCGCTCCGGCAGTCGCTGTCTCGGCTGCACACCCCGCCCGCGCCGATGGTGCCGATCGGGTCCGTGGTCTCACCGCAGCCGTGGAGGTTGTCGGTGACCGTCACCCGGTAGAGGCAGGTCTGGGTCGCGGTGCAGCCAGCGCCGAGCTCACCGGTGTAGCTGCCCTCGCAGAACGAGGTGCAGATGTAGGTTCCCATGCACATGCCGCCGCCGCCCACCACGCAGCCGCAGAGCAGGTCGTCCTCGCAGACGTCGGCGCCGCTCGCGTAGTTGCAGGTCTCGCTCACGCCGCAGTTCTGAACCGTGAAGATGTTGCAGTCGTTGTCGACGCCGTCACAGATCTCCATCTCGAGCGGGCTGATCATCGGGTTCGAGTCGTCGCAGTCGCCAGCGCACTCGGTGACTCCGTCGCCATCGGCGTCGGTGGTGGTGCAGGGCGCGCACGGTCTCGTCGATGAAGCCGTTGCAGTTCTGGTCGATCCCGTCGCCCATGCCCGTGGGGCCGCAGAGCTCGGGCGCGCCGGGATAGATGGTGTTGTCGGAATCGTTGCAGTCCCGAAGGAGCGGGTCGGTGGAGCAGGTGGAGAAGCCGTCCCCGTCCCCGTCGAAGTCCTCGTCGATGGCGCCGTCGCAGTCCTCGTCGATGCCGTTGCAGATCTCCATACGCCCCGGATAGACGCCGCCGTTGGCGTCGTCACAGTCGACGCACTCGTTGTAGGTGTCGAAGTCGGCGTCGACCGTCGGGTCGCAGCCGCACATCTCGTCGGCCGTTCCGTCGCAGTCGTTGTCGATCATGTCGCCACAGACCTCGGGCCCGGGGCTGCCGGGGGTGCAGGTCGTGGTCATGCCGCCCGAGCAGCCCGGGACCGAGCGCATGCACGCGCCGGTTCCGCAGGTGACGGTCCCGGAGAGGCCCTCGTCGGTGCGCCCGTCGCAGTCGTCGTCGGTGCCGTTGCAGATCTCGGTGCCGGGCGTGCCGGGCGTGCAGGTATTCGGCACGCCGCCGGTGCACGCGGCGACCGTCCGCCGGCAGGCGCCCCGCCCGCAGCTGATGTTGCCGAGCCCGTTGTCGATTCGGCCATCGCAGTCGTTGTCGAGGCCGTCGCAGGTCTCGGCGGTGGGCATGCCCGGCGTGCAGGTCCCCCCACCACCACCCGAGCAGTCGAGGACCACCCGCTCGCACTCGCCGACGCCGCAGACCGTCGTCCCGAAGCCGTTGTCGATCGTTCCGTCGCAGTCGTCGTCGATGCCGTTGCAGACCTCCATCGACGGAGTGCCGGGCGTGCAGGTCATCGGGCTGCCCATGTCACAGGCCGCCACGGTCACGCGGCACGCGCCCATCCCGCAGGTGAGGTTGCCCAGGCTCTCGTCGGTGCTTCCGTCGCAGTCGTCGTCCATGCCGTTGCAGGCTTCGTCGCTCGGCGTTCCGGGCGTGCACGTCTGCATCACGCCCATGTCGCACGCCGGCAACGTCTCCGCGCACGCGCCCACGCCGCAGCTCAGATCGCCGAGCTCCTCGTCGACGCTCCCGTCGCAGTCGTTGTCGAGGCCGTCGCAGCTCTCGTCCATCGACGCACCCGGTACGCAGGTCTGCACCACGCCCGAGACGCATTCCGGCGCGGTGGCGGCGCAGGCGCCCATGCCGCAGCTGACATCGCCGAACCCTTCGTCCACCGAGTCGTCGCAGTCGTTGTCGAGGCCGTCGCAGACCTCGTCGGTCGGGTCGGCCTCGCCGGTACACTCGCTCCAAAGCGGGAACTCGAAGCCGGCGACGCAATCCTGCGTGCCCATCCCGCACGCGCCCACCCCGCCGGTCTCGCACGAGCGACTGTCGCCTTCGGCGGGACAGGGGCATCCGGCGCCGGTCACCTCGTCACAACTCGAAGGCGCGTCGCGGGGTCCGACGTCGGGCATGTAGATGGTGTCGAAGCCTACGTCGGGGATCGTCGGGTCCGTACCTCGACCGCAGTCGCACGCGACGAGTGACGTGAGCGCGAAGACGACCCAGCAAGCGCGCAAGCTCATCACTTCATTGTACTTCGTGGGACGAACGTTGCGATGTAGGTCGCCGCCCACACAGACCCACTCTGGTAAGCCCCGTCACGGTTTCTATACTCTGGACTCATGACGCGCTTTGCTACCTCAACGATCCTTTTCCTTCTTTGCGGCCTCCTGTTCTCCTGCGGAGGCGACGAAGAGACCTGCACGCTGGGCACCTCCGAAGGCTGCGACGAGGGGCTGGTCTGCGAGAACATCACCGGCACCGATACGCCGGGTTGCTTCGTTCCGATCCAGCTCCGCGGCACCGTCTTCGACGCGGCGACCAGCGCCGGCATCGAAGGCGCGACGGTGGTGGCCATCGACGCGAGCGCCGCCCCCCGTTCAGTCGTCGCCCGAACGGCGGCGGACGGAACCTACGTGCTCCCCATCGCGGTGGACCGCGCCGACGACGGATCGTTCAATGCGGAGAGCGTGACCCTGCGCGTCGACGCCGACGGATATCAGACCTTCCCGAAGCCGCCGCGGCAGGCCCTCCCCATCGAGGTCGCCGAGATGCAGCTGATGGAGGACGCGGACGGACGCTTCATCATGAACGCCACCACCGACGTGGCGCTCATCGCCCTGCCGAGCGGCAGCGGCGGCGGGCGCATCGAGGGCAGCATCGACAACCCCGACGGTGACGGCGTGCTCGTGATCGCCGAGCAGGGAGGCACTGCGGTCTCGACGGCCATCAGCGATCGCGACGGCACCTTCATCCTCTTCAACGTGCCTGCAGGTGACACCACGGTGTCGGGCTATCGCGCCGGCCTGAACGTCCACCCGGAGACCCTGACCACCACCGGCGCGGTCGACATGGTCACCCTCACCGCCACTACCGACGGCCTCGCCACGGTGCGCGGCACCATCAACTTCGCCGATGCGGGCGGCGTCGAGCAGGTCACCTCGGTGATCCTGGTGGTCGACTCCACCTTCGACCCGGCGACGGTGCGCGGCGAAGCACCGGCCGGCCTGCGCGCCGACATGGTCACCGGCGCCTACGAGATCGCCGGCGTGCCGCCGGGCCGCTACGCCGTGCTGGCGGCCTTCGAAAACGACGATCTGGTGCGCGACCCCGACGCGGGCATCGGCGGCACCGAGGTCATCCGCATCGACGTCTCCGGCACGGACGTCGACCTCGACGTCTTCAAGGTCACCGCCGCCCTCGAGGTCATCATGCCGGGCGCCGACACCATCGAGACCATCAGCGGCGATCCCACCTTCGAGTGGGCCGACGACAGCTCCGAGGACGGCTACGAGCTGCGCGTCTATGACGCCTTCGGCGAGGTGGTGCACGAGAACACGATGATCCCGAGCGTCAGCGGCGCGGCGACCGTGACCTACACCTGGAGCGGCGCGATGTTGGACGCCGGGATGATCTATCAGTTCCGGGCGTGGAGTTATCGCGATCGCACCGGGGCGCGAAGCTACATCAGCGCCACCGAGGACCTGCGCGGCGTCTTCCGAGTGGAGTGAGCTACGGCTTGGTTCTCGACGACGACAAAAAGTCGTAGGCTGAAATACAGACCGATTTGCTTACGGAGGGTTTATGCGTTTGATTTCCATGCTTTGTCTGAGCGGGCTGCTCTTGGCCGCCTGCGGCGACGACTCCACGACCTCGGATACGGGGCTCTTGGACACGGGCACCCCGGACACCTCGACAGGGGACACCGGGCCGGCCGATACCAGCACCGGCGACACCGGTCCGGCGGACACCAGCACCATGGACGGCGCCGCGGATGGCTCGATGGATGGCTCGATGGACGCCACCATGGATGGAATGGCCGACGCCTCGGGCGACGCGGCCGGCGACGCCGCGGGTGACGCGGCCGGCGACGCGATGACGGACGCCGGGCTCACCTGTGGGGCGGGCGAGATCGTCTGCTCCATGGCCTGTGTGGATCCCCTCGTCGATCCCATGAACTGCGGCGCCTGCGGCACCGCCTGCGCTTCGGGCGAGGTCTGCGACACGGGCAGCTGCGCCGCCAGCTGTGGTACGGGTCTGACGGACTGCAGCGGCGCCTGCGTCGACACCGACACCGACGCCGCGAACTGCGGCGGCTGCGGCACCGCCTGCGCCACGGGTGAGGTGTGCACCATGGGCGCGTGTGGCTGTCCCGTGGGGACGACCTCTTGCGGCGGGGCGTGCGTGGACACCGATACCGACCCCACGAACTGCGGGGGCTGCGGCACCATGTGTGCTTCGGGCGAGGTGTGCACGGCGGGGAGCTGCTCCGCGATGTGCGCGACGACCGAGACCGACTGCATGGGCATGTGCGTGGACACCGACACCGACCCGAACAACTGCGGCGCCTGCGGCACCATGTGCACCCCCATGGAGTACTGCGACGGCGGCAGCTGCATGATGACCAGCTGTGCGCCGGGCGAGACGGCCTGCGGCACGGATTGTGTGCTCATCGCGAGCGACCCCGCGCACTGCGGCGACTGCACCACCGCCTGCGGGTCCAGTGAAGTCTGCTCCATGGGCAGCTGCACGACGACCTGTGGCGCCGGACTCACGGACTGCTCCGGCGCCTGCGTCGACACGCAGACCAACGAGTTCAATTGCGGCGGCTGCGGCACCACCTGCGCTGCGGACGAGACCTGTCGACTCGGCGTCTGCGTCGGGTGCCGCGCCGGTCTCACCCTCTGCGGCGACCGGTGCACCAACACCAACGTCGACCCAGCGAACTGCGGCTCCTGCGGCAACGCCTGCATGGGGCGTCCTTGCGTGAGCGGCACCTGCGCCGCGCCGTGAACCCTTGAGTCCGCTCCCCGACCCGCGGCGACCGCACATCGCGCACGCTCTGTGCGCGGTGGCGGTCGTCGTGTCGGGCGGCTGCTTCGAGGTGGGAGGCGACCCGGCGGGCCCACCGACCGACGGCGGAGCGAGCGCGGACAGCGGGGCGCTTCGCGACTCGGCCACGCCGCGGCGCGACACCTCGCCCCCGATGGACGGGTCGGCGTCCGACGGCGCACCCACGGACTCGTCGATGGCCGACTCCGGCCCTGCCGACACCTCCTCCACCGTCAACTGTCCGGATGTCTTCGGGGCGTTCTCGGTCTTCGCGACCGGCATCGGCTGCGGCGACCTCGACAACAGCGCGACGCAGCGCATCGACGGCGACCGCATGGCCTGCGCCGCCACCTTCAGCTCCGCCGGCGCGCTGAATGGGACGGCGACCATCTCCGGGGCGGGCTCGCTCTCTGGCGCCTCGCTCACCCTCGGCACCGGCGGCGGCGAGAGCTGCACGGGGATGTGGGCCGCCGCCACCTCCACATGGACCCTCTCCTGCGGCAGCGCAGGCCCGAGCCGTTGCAACATCCAGTTGGTCCGCAGCGGGCCCTGACTCTCCTCAGTCGTTCCGGGCGCCGCCGCAGATCCAGTCTTCGATGGTGGCGATCTGCGACTCCGGCAGGGCCGGGGCGCGCAGCGGCATCTGCTGGCCGCGGCAGAGGTTCCGGCCACGCAGCTTGTCGACTACGTAGCTCCGGTCGGGCGCGCCCGGCTCGACGTAGAGGCGCGATCCGCAGCTCGAGGCGACGCCGACCATCGAGCTGCACATGCTTCCAGAGCTCAGATCGAGGTTCCCCGCGGGCCGCACGCCGGAGTGACACGTCGAGCCGGTGCATCCGCCGAAGAGAGGCATCACGTCGCGGGAAAAGCTGATGCTGTCGCCGCACGCCACGCACGTCCCCGCCTCGCAGACCTCGCCCGAGGCGCAGGCCATGCCGCACCCGCCGCAATCATCCGCCGAGCTCTGGGTATCGACACAACCGCTACCGCAATCCACGAGCCCGGCGCTGCAGGCGCAGGCGCCCCCGCTGCACGTCTCCCCTGACGCGCACACCGCGCCGCAGCCGCCGCAGTTCATCGGATCGGTGCCGGTGTCCACGCAGGACCGATTGCACTCGGTGGTGCTCGTTGGGCAGTCCGTGGTGCAGCTGCTGTTGCTGCAGAAAGAAGCCGCATCGCACGCGGTGTCACAACCGCCGCAGTGAGCCGGATCGGTCGTCGTGTTCACGCAGGCACCGCCGCAGTCGACGAGACCACCGGTGCAGCCGCCCGGGGGGGTGGCTGGGAGCGCGGGCACGATCGCGCCCACCGGCTGCACGCCGGTCGGACGGTCGGCAGAGACGCGCTCCACGACCGGGCTCCCGCACGCGAGCCAGTTGCGCAGGGTCTCCTTCCCCTCTGGGCTGAAGAGCGCCGGCAGGTTCCGGTAGGCGGGCCCCGAGGCGGCCACCTCGGCGCCGATGGCACCCGGCGGCATCGTCTCTTGCTGGACCTCGAGGAGAATCCATCGGCCGAGCCTGTGGGCGGTGGCCTGGTCGCGACGGAGGCGCTCGGTCTGTGCTTCGTCCGTCGCGAGGGCGAGGTCGAAGTCCATGCCCAGCGGCGCGCCGTGGCGGTCGACGGCGCCCTCGCTGTGGCAGAAAGCGCCCGCGCCGCACGACTGGTTGATCAGCGCCTGGCCCGCGTAGGCTGGAAGACCTTGCGCGTCGTCGGTGTAAACGACGACGCGGGCGACCGTCTCATCACACTCGCCGAGCTCCGGCGGAATGCAGCCGGAAGCGACCATCAGAAGCAGCGAGACGACCGGACGAACCACGGAAAGCGTGTTCGATCGTACCTGCCCCGGACACAGAAGACACGCGAATGCTTTGCGAGCCTCGCGATGTAGGTCGCCGCCCACACAGGCTCACTCTGGGGCTGGTATCCTCGCGGGGTGCGCCCGATGGTGAGACGCGACGTCGTCCTTGTCGCGCTCGCCCTCTGCGCCGCGATCGGTGGATGCGGGGACGACGGGGCGCCAGTGGATGCGGGGGGCGATGCGGCGGCGCTGCCGGACCTCATCGTCCTTCCCGATCGCGCGGCCGAATCGGCGCGCGTGGAGTGGACCTACTTCGCGCCCGACAGCTGCGCGCTGTCGGACGGCTGCATCATGGAGGCGGGGTGGCGACGCGTCCTTCGGTTCGCGACGGTGACGGCGAACACGGGCACGGCGGACCTCGTCCTCGGCAACCCCGCCGACAACCCCGACTTCGTCTACTCGGAGTGCCACGACCACTACCACTTCGATGGCTACGCGGACTATCGCCTCCTCGCCGACGACGGCACCGAAGCCGGGAGCGGACACAAGCAGGCCTTCTGCCTGCGCGATTCGGAGCGCATCGACACGACCGATCCCACCGTCGAGCGCATCGAGCTCTACAGCTGCACGAATCAGGGGATCCAGCGTGGCTGGGCGGACGACTACGGGGCCAACCTCGACTGCCAGTGGATCGACGTGACCGACGTCGCGGCGGGCGACTACACGCTCTCCATCCGCGTCAACGCGTCGCGCGCGCTCGAAGAGCTCGACTACGACAACGACTCGGCGGAGGTGTCGGTCATGGTGCCCCCCGACGCGCCCGACCCGGACCCCACCCTCGCGTGCACCGGCACCGAGACGGGACCGTTCCGCAACTGCGGCTTCGACGTGCGCGCGATGGGCCTCGCGTGCACGCCGGGCGATTCCTACGAGGCGGGTTGCGGAGAGATGTGCGGCTTGGGCGGAGCGGCGGCCTGCGCCGACGATCCGGTGCTGCGGGTGTGCGAGGGCACCGAAGCGTGCGGTGGGCGCGCCTCGCTCGCCAACGGAGACGACGGGTGCGGGATGAGCTTCTGCCCGCGCACGACCTTCACCTGTCCACCCTCGGGCGCGGTCACGCTCCTCACGGGGAGCTGGGATCCGAGCGTCGGGTACACCTGCGAGGCGACGATCGCGCCCGCTCCCTGATCGTCAGGGGAGGATGCGATTCGTCCAGGTGAAGTCGGCGGTGGCGTTGGCGCCGAGGTCGACGATCCCCGCGTCGAAGTAGAAGGCTCCCATCCCGTCGCTGTTCAGCGTCGCCGACTGTCCCGCCGCCGGGATGAGCTCGAAGTGCGCTCCCGAAGCTGCGTCGAGCATGACCGTGCTCCCCGACGTCGTCTCCTGCCACTCCGCGGCGGCGGCCAAGCTCGTCTGCGCCAGGACCACACCGAACTGCTTACCGCTGTCGTTCTTGTTCTCGACGGTCGCGCTCACCGTCCACGTTCCGTCCTGGTGAACCTCGTGGGTGGCCCACACCTCGATCTCGGAATCGTCCGGCGTGTACCACCCGTACCAGACCTTGAAGACGACGTGGTCGGCGTCGAGCTCGTAGATCGCGCGTTGGGTGTAATCGGTGGAGTCGACCTCGTACGTCGCGCCGCCGTACTGCACGGCGAAGGGCGCCTGGAGCACGCCGCCCCGGTCTGCACCCACGAGCTCCTGCCCGTCGCCCGTCGTGAGATCCACCCATGAGCTCGCCTGCCACGAATGCGCTTCGTCGAAGACGAGCGAGTACATCCCGGGCGCGTCGACCCGAATCTCGGAATCGGATGCGGTCACGGCGAGATCGGTGGATGTGAGATCGCCGCTGTAGCCGAGCCGGCCGCAGCCGGTGACCACCATGACGATCAACACGATCCCCACACGCGCCATCCATCTATCGTGACGGCCCGGCGATGTAGGCGTCAACGGCACACGGTGCGACGTGAGCCTACGTCACCTTCAAGCCATCACGCGAAGCTCGCGCTGTCCCGCCTTCGCCGGCGTGGCGCCGGCGTCGTCGAGCATGGCGAGGTCGGCCTCGGCCTGCTGGACGAGCGCCTTCTCCTCGTCGGTCTGGCCGGTGAACCGCTCCATCACGTCGTTCCAGAGCTCGTGCGGACGCGGGACGGCGTCTGCGGCCTCGAGCGCGATGAAGCGTCCGAGCGCCGGCAGGTATGGCGTCACCTCGCGCACCTTCTTCGCCCAGAACTTCCCGTCCTTCTGTAGCCACTTCTTGGTGCGCTGGACGCGGCGGGTCGCGTGGATGCGCGCGCGCGAAAGGCGACTCTTGCCGATGAGCGGCGCGATCTCGTGGACGATGTCGGCGGCGCTGCCGGCGGCGAGGTGCGGCGCCTTGTAGAAGCGGCGAGCCGTACTTCGGGTGCTCGGCGATGAAGGCCTCGCGGACCTGCTCCTCGGTCACGCCGTGCTGCGCGAGCGCCTGCGGCGTACTCCTCGGCGGCGCGCTGGCGCGCCTTGAAGAGGAACATCTGCACGCGCGAGTAGAAGTTCACGGCGCCGTCGCCGCTGGTCTCCACCGCGCAGAAGATGGCCTCGGGGAGCGCTCGGTGATCACGCGACTGGACGCCGTCCGAGACGCCGAGCTCGAGGGCATGCAGCCGAAGGGCTTGACGCTGAGCGTCATGTGCGCCTTCTGCTTCACCACGTTCAGGATGAGCTTCGCCACCTCCATGTGGCCCTCGCCGCCGCGCAGCTCCTGTGTTGTAGTGGCTGTGACCGAGCTCGCGACCTCGTCCATGTCGGGCAGCGGGTGGTCCGCGAAGCCAACCGCCCAGACGCGCAAGGTCCTGCCAGATGCCGCGCAGCAGCGAGCTCGGCGAGGAAGAGCCCCGCGAGGGTCAGCCCGACGTCGGTGTCCGCCAGGCCGAACTTGCCGCCGTCGGCGCCGCTTGCAGCTCCATGCGCGGTCCTTGGTGTCGTGGGTGAACTCCCAGAGGTTGTAGAGCAGCAGGTTGGCGATGACCTGGATGTCGACCTCGCGCGCCCTCGCTCCTCGAGGAAGCGCTGCAGGTGGTAGTTGCCGTCGCCCTCGGTGGTCATCGCCCAGAACTCGCCGAGCACCGCGACCTTCGGCTTGGCGCTGCAGCCGGTCGACCTCCACGGCCGCGAGGATCTTCCGCGCCCGCGATAGAGCGCGGCCACCACGTTGGTGCTGGTTCTCGAGGGCGTCGTAGACCTCCTCCTTGGCACCGTCGAGCGCCTCGTCGGCCGCGCCCTTCACCACCTCGTAGGGGCGGATGCGGTAGCCGATGACGTTGATCGATGTCGCCGGCGAAGAGGGCCTTGGCGATCGCGATGAAGAAGGTCGGGGTCGAGCGAGCAGCCCGCGCTCTTCGCCAGTCGCCTGCTTGAGGCCGCCGGTCTGCTGGAAGAGCATGACGCGGAAGCCGTCGAAGCCGGCGTCGCGCAGCGCCTTGCGGTACTCGGTGACGTACATGCCGAAGCGGCAGGGGCCGCAGGCGCCGGCCGTCAGGAAGATGTAGCTGTCGACGATCTCCTCGGTGCGTCAGCCCCTCGCTCGTCGCGGAGCTCGGCAGAGATCTTCACCAGGTTGCCGACGGTGAAGTAGGTCGGGTTGCACTGGCCGCGGTTGCCGAACTCCTTGCCGTAGCGGAGCGCGCTCGTGTGTCCGGGCACTCGAGCGTCGCGCACCGGTAGCCGAGTCCCCTTGAGCGCCGCCCTCGACCAGGTAGTCGTGGGCCATGGTGAGCCCGCCGACCAGGAGCACGGTGGTCTCCGGGCCGTCTGCGACGCCGCGAACTGCGGGTCCACCATCGCGTCGGTCCAGTGCTCCTTCGTCCGTCGAGCTCGAGGCGCGCCCGCTCCTCGGCCTCGAAGCTTCGCGAGCTCTGCTTCGATGTCCAGATCCGTCGGCGTTGCCCTCGAGTTCGCTCGAATCCCCTCAGATCTCTCCACGCGGACGACGCTCGCCGTCGCGACGTTCTTCTTGCCCAGTGAAATCAAGCCCGCCTGCTGTGCGGCCGCGCTCGGCCGGCGTCGGCCCTCGTCGACGCGGTACGCGGCGAGCCTGTCTCGGAGAGCTCGGCGATCTGCGCGCTCGATCGCCGGATCGCGCCGCTGTCGCGCGCAGAGCTGATCCTGCTTCATGGTCGAGCAGCTCGAGGCGCTTCTCGGCGATGCGCTGCTCGAGCTCGCGCTTCTTGGCCGCGATGTCCTCGAGGCGCTCCTCGTGGAGCTTGAGCGAGTGCGCGTAGGTCTTGACGCGGATCTTGATCGAGCCGCCCGGCTTGTTGGCGTCGAGATCGTGCAGCGCCGAGTAGGGGATCGCGCTCTTCTCGACGATGCGGTCGATGATCCCGTAGGTCGGCGCGTCGTGGCCGCACTTGAAGCTCGACAGGTCGAGCAGCACCACGTTCGGGTGGCGCGCGGCGAACTTCGCCGCCCACACCTTCTCGGCGCTGTTCGCCGAGTAGTTCTCCGGCCACACGTCGTTGATGGCGAGCGGCGTCGGCGCCCACCCTGGCTGTCGGTCGCCCCGGCTTGTTCAGATCCTCCTCGAAGAAGCGGTCCAGCCACTCGCGGTCCTTCGGGATCGAGCGGATGGAGAGGATCGGATAGCCGAGCACCTGGAACTCCTCCGGGATGCCGTGATGGAGGCCGGGGTCGTTGTGGTACGGCCGGCCCATCATCAGGATCGCGACGCGGTTCTCGTCCTCGACCTGGTCGAGGATGGCCCTGCCCTTCGCCTCGAGATCCGCGTCGATGCGCCTTCAGCGCGGCGAACGCCTGATCGATGGCGTGAGTCGCTCTCGTCCTCGGTGATGCTCAGCCGGTCCTCGCAGGTCTCGAACATCGTCCTGCTTCATGCGGATCGGCTCCATGAAGGAGAGCGCCGGATCGATGTACTCGATGCCGCGCGTGGCGAAGAAGTCGACCTCCTTGGTGAAGGCCGCCTTCATCACGTCCGGCGTGCCCGCGACGATGGGACAGCTCGCGTTGTCGACGCGTGTCTTCGAGATAGCTCGGGACGTGCGTGAGGATCGGGAAGAAGATGGAGTCGATCCGCTTCTTCGGGTGCACCTCGAAGAGGAAGTGGTGGATGTGGGCCTGGACGACCTTCGACGGGTAGCAGGGGTCGACGCAGCCGTACTTGCCGCCCTCGGCGAACATCTCCTCGCTCGACTCTCGTCGCTGAAGAAGACGTTGCGCTTGTCGAGGCCGAGGGTCTCGAAGTAGGTCCGGAAGAAGGATCCCGGTCGAGTACATGTTGAGCACGCGCGGCATCGCGACGCGGTACTTCCGCCGCTCCGCCCATGCTTCATCGCTCGAGCGCGCGAAGCCCCGCGTGACCTTCTCGTGCTTGATGCTGCCCCAGAAGGTCTGCTTGGGGACCACGTCCTCGACGGGAGCGCCGGCCTCGGGCATCGCCTCGCCCTTGAACCAGCTCTGGAAGGTGCGCCGCGCCTCGTAGCTCACGAGGTTCGGGAACTCCTTCATGATGGCCTTGCGCTCCTTGACCAGCGCGAGCATCGCCTCCTTCGACTCGACCATGCCCTTCTCGCAGGAGAAGCCGCTGATGTAGCGGCCGGTCGCTCCCATCGGGACGGAAGGCATCGATGAAGGTGCGCGAGCAGTTGTTCGCGCAGAAGTGGCAGCTGTCGTCGACTCGTCGTTGAGCGTCGTGTAGTCGAGGTCGATCGCGGCATCGAGGCCGATGAAGGTCGACTCCCCCGTGCGCTTGTAGCGCGCGCAATGTCTCCATCGCGGCGCCGATGGCGCCGGCTTCGCCGGAGTGCGGGTGCACGAAGACCTCGCCGTCGGGCACGCGCTCCTTGATGTAGTCGACCTGCGCCTTGACCGCGGCGAGGTTGTACTGGGTGCCGCCCTGCAGGACGAACTTGCGCCCGAGAGCCGCGAGGCGCGGCACGCCGACCACGTACTGCCAGACGTTCTTCGGCAGCACCTGGGCGAGGCCCGCGAGGAGCTCCTCCTTGGCGAAGCCCTCCTTCTGGAAGTTCACCCGATCGGTGTCGAGGAAGACCGCGCAGCCGTAGCTGAACTTCGGCGCCAACGTCGCGCCGAAGGCGTTGTCGGCGTACTCCGTCACTGGCAGGCCGAACTGGTCGGCCATCGCCTGCAGCAGCATGCCGTTGCCGGCGCTGCACTGGTTACTGAGCTTGAACGACTTGATGTCGCCGTTCTCCATGAAGAGGACCTTGATGTCCTGGCCGCCGATGTCGCAGATGACGTCGACGTCGCCGAAGAAGTGCGTCGCGCTCATCATGTGCGCGACCGTCTCGACCATGTTCACGTCGGCGTTCAGGCACTCCTCGAGGACGTCGGCCGCGTAGCCGGTCGCTCCGAAGCCGATGATCTCGAGCTCGGCGCCCTGCGCTCTTCACCTTGTCCCGGAGCTCGCGAGAGCAGCTCCTTGGTGTCCTGGATCGGGTTGCCCTTCGACAAGGCGTAGGCCTTGAAGAGGATCTCGCCGTCCGGGTTGAGCAGCACCGCCTTCGACGAGGTGCTTCCCCCGTCGACGCCGATCACCGCCTGCACCCACTCGCCCGGCTCGAGCTTCGCCTCCTCGAACTTCGGGATGCGGTACGCCTCGCGGAAGGCGTCGAGCTCGTCGGTGCTCGCGACGAGCGGCGGACCCGCGCTCTCGCCCAGACGCTCCGCGCGCCCCTCGGTGGTGTAGCTCTTGAGCCCTTCGAGGCCTCGATAGACGACCGACGTCCGCCGGCTCGTGAAGGCCGTACATCACGGCGCCGTACGCGGCGTAGAGCTCGGCGTTTTCCGGCACGACGATCAGCTCGTCGATGGGCACGTCCTTCGGGTAGTCGTAGCCTCGCTCGTCCCAGGTCTGCGGAATGCGCAGGCGCCAGCACTCCTGCAGGAACGGCAGATAAGTGTTCGGCCCGCCGAGGAGCAGCACCTTGTGCTTGAGCGTGTTGCCGCGCGTCAGCACCGAGAGGTTCTGGTTCACGATGGCGTCGGCGAGGGAGCACATGATCTCCCGCGACGGGATGCCCGTCTTGACCAGGTTCACGATGTCGGTCTCGGCGAAGACGCCGCACTTGGCCGCTACGTGATGGAGCTTCGAGTCGTCGAAGTGGAGCTTCGCCGTCTCTTCCGCCGGCAGACCCACTTTGATGAAGCACTTGTCGATGGTCGCGCCGGTGCCGGAGGCGCACTTGTCGTTCATCGAGCACGAGGCTGTCTTCTGACCCGTCTCCTCGTTCTCCTTGAAGATGATGATCTTCGCGTCCTGACCGCCGAGCTCCACCACCGAGCCGACGTCGGGATGAAGGGTCTCGACGGCGAGGCTGACCGCGTTGACCTCCTGGACGAACTTCGCGCCGAGGGGCGCGGCCAGGGGCCCGGCCCCCGAGCCGGTGACGAACATCCGGATGTTGCCCGCCTTCACCTCGTCGAAGGCGGCCCCGATTCGCACCATGAAGTCGAGCACGCACTCGGGCTGCTTCGTGTGGTGACGCTTGTAGTCGTGCCAGAGGATCTCGTGCGACTCCGGGTCGACGACCACCGCTTTGACGGTGGTCGACCCGACATCGATCCCAACGACGACGGACTTCTGCTCCATGCCCAAACCCCTCAGTCAGAAGACACTGACGTCAGCGTCAGTAGCGGGTTCTAGCCGCGGTTTCAACGAAGAAAAGGGCCCGGCGCTCACGTTCCCCGAAAACGCGTCCACAGGTGTGGGTACGGACCCGACGTTCGGTGCTAGGGTCGGCCGTGGCCGGGACGCGAAAGAGCCGAGAAGAGAGGCGTATCGAGCTCCTCGACTGCGCCCGGCAGGTCTTCGCGGAGAAGGGGTATCACGCTGCTACGGTCGACGACATCGCGGCCAAGGCCGGCGTAGCGCGCGGCACCTTCTACCTCTACTTCGATGACCGGCGCGGGGTCTTCGCCGCCCTGGTGGACGAGTTCTTCGTTCGCCTCACGGCGCAAATCCGCTCCATCGATCTGGAGTCGGAGGAGCCGCCCCTCGTCCAGCTCAAGCGAAACCTCCGCCGCCTCGTCGGCCTCGCCCTGGCCGAGCCGGAGATGATGAAGCTCCTGCTCCACGACGCCGCGGGCCTCGACCCGGAGCTCGACGAAAAGCTCGGCACCTTCTACCTCGCGATGTCGACCTTCCTCGAGGAGAGCCTCGACGAAGGGCAACGCATCGGCCTGGTGCGCGCCGGGGACAAGCCCGTGATGGTGGCCCTGGGGATCGGAGGCCTGAAGGAGATCCTTCTCCGCGCGGTCACCGGTGGGCTGCCGGCGGACGCCGACGCGCTGGTCGAGGAGATCATGCGCTTCTTCGAAGCCGGGCTCCTCGCGAAGAGCTGACGCGGCGCGCACGCGGATGAGGGGGTAAGGTTGTCGGCATGTGCCGCAACATCCGAGTGCTCTTCAACTTCGATCCCCCCGCCACCGATGACGAGGTGCGCGCGGCCGCCCTGCAGTACGTTCGAAAGGTGAGCGGAACGCGCAAGCCCTCGAAGGCCAACGAAGCCCTCTTCGACCAGGCGATCGACGAGATCGCCACGATCACGCGCAAGCTGGTGGACGGCCTCGAGACCGCCGCGCCGCCAAAGAACCGCGAAGAGGAGCGCAACAAGGCGCGGGAACGAAGCGCCAAGCGCTTCGCCAAATCGACCTGAGGATCGCGCGCTCCGGCCGAAGGTAGCGGGGCTCACCTACTGGTCCCTGAACCCCCAATGAATCCACGCTTGGGGGTATCCTCTCCTCCATGCGGTGGGCCCTGGTCATCGGAGCGCTCTTCATGATGAGCGGCAGCGCCAGCGCGCAATCCCGCGCGCCGAGCCGCACGGGGCTGCCGGGTTTCAACCGTGTAGGCATCATCGACGACCAGGCGCCGCGGGTGACGGGCGCCCTCACCACGGGCTTCGCCGTGACGGAGTCGGTGTTGAACGACTCCGACTCGCACTACCGAATGCCGATCGGGCTGGCGGTCGCCGCCCGGCCGATCGGTCCACTGGCGATCGGGCTCTCGCTCGACGGCCGCTACAACCACAGCAGCAGCGCCAGCGCCGGGAACATCGACACCTTCGTCCTCGATCCCCACCTTCGGATGCGCCTGGGCTCCACCTTCGGCGACTTTCGTCTCGGGACGGAGCTCGAGCTCTTCGTTCCGCCGGGCGAGCAAGGGCTCGGCTTGGACTTCTCGGGGACGTCCTTCCAAGCCGAAGCGCTCGCCGCGTGGGCGCCGCGCGACGGGCGCTTCGCCATCGCGCTGAACGCCGGCTATCGATTCGACCAGACGGGGCAGTCGGCGCCCCAGGCCGCGAGCACCCTCGAGCGCGTGAGCCTCGACGTGAGCGACTTCAGCGCCGTCGTCCTCGGCCTCGCCGCATCCTGGGCACCCTCCGACGCCGTCGAGGTCTACGCCGAGGCGCGGTGGAACGTGCTCGTGGGCAGCGGCGCTCCCAATGCGGGCGCGTCGCCGCTACATCTCGCCCCGGGGATCCGCGTCCGCCCCTCCGAGACCCTGCCGATGTGGCTCTTCGGCACCGTCGACGTGAACCTGAGCTCGTACGACATCCGGGACATGGGAGCGTTCACGCCCACGCCGCCGAGGCTGTCGATTCTGCTGGGGGCGACGCTGGCGTTGGAGCCGGCGGCAGAGACCGAGATGGAGACCGAGACGGAGACGGAACGGAGACGGAGACCCAGACGGAGACGGAGACCCAGACGGAGACGGAGACCCAGACGGAGACGGAGACCCAGACGGAGACGGAGACGGTCACCGAAACCGAGACGGTCACCGAGACCGAGCCTGAGGTTCCGCTCACGCAGCTTCGGGGACTGATCCGCGGCTTCGACGGACAGCCTCTCGCCGCCACCATCACCATCGAGCCGGGCGGCGAGACCATCGCGACCGACGAGGAGGGGGAGTTCGAGCTCGAGGTTCCCGCGGGGAGCTACGAGGTCACCATCGAGGCGCGAGGCCATCGCTCCCAGACCCGGCGGATCCGTGTGGACGAAGGGGGGGTGACGGTGCTGAACGTGGAGCTTTATCGTCGCCAGTGATGCGCGCGCTCGTCCCCATCGCCCTCCTCTTGCTCGCCTTTGGTGGCTGCGATGGGTGTGCGAGCCCGGTCGCCGTGCTGCGCGGCGCCGAGGGCACGGTGGAGGGGCGCATCGGCGGCAGCGACTGGCGAGCCGCCGCGCCCGGACAGGAGCTGCGCGTCGAAGACGCGGTGCGCACCGAGGCCGCCTCGAGCGCGCGCGTCCATCTCATCGGGGCGGGCGACCTTCGTCTCGGCGCGCACACCATGCTGGTGTTTCACCCGGGACGGGCGGAGGCGTACAGCACGCTCCTCGAGCTCGAAGGGGGAGAGCTGGTCATCGACAGCGACGAGGGTCCGATTCAACTGCTCACCGAGTTCGGCGAGCTGGTGCTCGAGCGAAACGGGCAAGCCCACGTCGTCCGCCAGGACGGTGAGACACAGGTGCGGGTCGCCATCGGACGAGCCACGATCGAACGCGTTGGCGAGGAGTCGATCGATCTGGGCGTCCTCGACACCGTGGTGATCGGTCCGGACGGGGAGGCGGTGGTCCAGCGCGCGGAAGAAGAGCCCCCCGATGTCGAAGCCGCAACGGTCGCCGAGAACAGAGCGGAAGTCGAAGCAGCGCCCACCGAGACCGTCGCGATCACCGTCCTCGGCCGCCGGGTGACGGTGACTCGGGGAGAAGGCGAGGAGGCGGAAGCCCTGGGTTCGGGCGAGACCACCCTCCCCCGCGGCGCGGCCCTCGACATTCCGGGGGGCGCGCGCGTCACCGCGTCGGGTGCTGAAGGCTCGGTGACGGCGCGCGGGCGGGCAAGGGTTCGAATCCCGCGTGAGGGCCTCTTGTCGATCGACATCGGGGCCGCGGAGATCATGAGCAACGGCACCCCGGTGCGCGTGGGGGTTCCCGGAGGCATCCTCCGCACGGCGTCCGGGATGAGAGCGGCGGCGTCGGTCGAGGTGAGCCGCCAGGGAACCGAGCTCTCGGTCGAAGGCGGCCAGCTGACGGTCGAGACTGCGAGCGGTGCGCACGATCTCCGGGCCGGCGACTCGGTCCGTGTCTCCACCGAGGGCGAGGTGACGGCGCTGGACCGCGCCCCCACCTCCGCGGATCTCCAGGTCGCTGCGGGCGAGTCGGCGACGATCCACGACGCGCGTCCCCCGACGACCGTCCGGCTCACCATCGCGGGCTGTGAAGAGACGGTGACGGCGACGGTGGGCGTTCGGCGCTTCGAAGGCGAAGGTGGCGCGATCATTCCGGTGCGGGGCGTGACGCGCTACGAAGCCCGATGTGGCGACGGCGCGGCGGTTCGCGGCGTCCTGCGGACGCGACGCGACAACGGACACGCCCCCCTGCTCCGCTCCGCGCCGCGCACCCGGGTCGACGCCGACGGCCGAACCTATCGCGTGCTCTACCAGAACCTGCTGCCCGAAGTGGAGGTGCGGTGGCGGGATGCGCCTGACGCCTCGGGATTTCGCCTCGAGCTCGAGTCCACGGGCGGGCCACGCGAGTCCCGCCGCCGCGTGATCAACACCCCGACGGCGCGTCACACCTTCGAGTCGGGTGAGCTCCGCGAAGGCTCGCACCAGTTTCGCTTCGTCGGCGGCGGGCAGACCTCTGCCGCCAGCACCATCGTGATCGCTTTCGACAACGCGGCCCCCACCGTCTTCGTGCGCGAGCCCGCGGACGGCAGCCTCGCGGCGGGCGCCAGCGCCACCGTCAGCGGGCAGCTCCTCGAAGGCTTCACCGCCTCCATCGGCGGCACCGAGCTCGCCGTCGACGGGCAGGGGCGCTTCTCGGCGGAGGTGACGGTACCCGCCGACGGCCGCTCCCTCGCCATCCGCGCGACCCACCCCAGCCGCGGCATCCACTACTACCTCCGCCATCCCGCGGGGGCCGAACGGTGAACGACGAGAGCGACACGTCGATCGGCAAGATGGTGCTGGGCCGCTACCGCATCATCCGCCCCCTCGGGCGCGGCGGCATGGGCGTGGTCTACCTGGCGCGGAGCGAGGGCGCCGCCGGCTTCCGGCGGCCCGTGGTGGTCAAGCGCATCGTCCCCACCTACAGCGACAACGAGCGCCTGACGAAGATGTTCGTCCGCGAGGCGAAGATCATGTCTCGCCTGAGACATCCGGGCATCGTCGGGATCATCGACCTCGCCGAAGAAGACGGCGCCCACGTCATGGTCCTCGAGTACATCCATGGGTACGACCTCTCCCGCTGGCTGCGCTTCATCCAGGCGGCCCGGGGGCCCTTCCCCTTCGGGCTTGCGGTCTCCGTGCTGATCCCGGTCCTCGACGCCCTCGCCTACGCTCACGACGCGAAAGACGGAGGCACGCCCTACGGCGTGATCCACCGCGACGTGACTCCGTCGAACGTCCTCATCGACATCGAAGGACAGGTCAAGCTCGCCGACTTCGGCATCGCCCTCGCGAGCGGAGAGCTCACCGAGGAGAGCACCTCCGACAAGCGCGTGAAGGGCAAGTTCTCCTATCTGGCTCCCGAGCTCTTCGATTCGGCGCCGCCCTCCACCTCCAGCGACGTCTACTCGGTGGGCGTGATGCTCCACGAGCTCCTCGTGGGCCGGAACGAGTTCCGCACCGGCGACGTCGCGAGCACGATCCGACGCGTGATGAAGCACGATCCGACGCCTCCCTCGGTGCTGCGCGAGGACGTCCCTCCCGACATCGACCACGTCATCGCCCAGGCCACCGCGAAGCACCCCGAGGATCGCTTCGCCAACGCGCGCGCCATGGCCAAGGCGCTGCGCTCGCTCCGCGGCTTCGACGATCACGAAGCCTCGCGGCTCCTCGCGGAGAAGGCGCAACAGGACTTCCGCGATCCAGCGATGGTGAAGATGCTCCGCGTCCCCTCCCTCGAAGAGCTGGAGACCGCGTGGAACGAGACCTTCACCGGAGACGAGGAGGACAAGGAGCCGCTCACCACGACCAAGGCGCGGGTGGAGCTCGACGCCGACGGAAATCCGGTGGGGGTCACGCCCTCACCCAAGAAGTACGCGATCTCTCCGCTGCCGAAGCACGACATCGTGACCGTCGAGACCACGCCCGACATCCGAGCGCGGCGGCCGCCCGAAAAGAAGTCGCGGAGCCCGCTGGTCTACGGGCTCGGTCTGGTGGCGGTGGCAGGCCTGGCGGTGGCCGCCACCCTCTATTTCACGCGGCCGTCTGCGCCTCCGGTGGTCGTCGTACGCGGTGGTGACGTCGAGGCCGTGAGCGAAGAGGAGCGCGAGCCTCGCCCCGGCGACGGCGCGTCCGCGGTCACCGAAGCCATTCGACAGCGAGGGCAGGACATCCACCGTTGTCTGTCCGAGCACCCCATCGACCTGACGCGCGCGGCCGACCTCGCTCTGCACCTCGACATCGATGCTGACGGAAACGTCAGCGAGGCAGCGGTCGTCCCCGAGTCGCTCAGAGACAGTGACTTCGGTCGATGCGTCGAGGAGGTCGGCCGTTCGATCCACTTTCCGGCTCGGGGGGAGGCTGTGCGTGTGCGGATCCCCCTGGCTCTGTCGCGGGGACCGAGGGAGTGAGCGAGGTCGCCCCGCCTCTCGGTCGGCGCGACGCCGCCCACGAGCTCCTCGCGATGCTCGGGCCCGATGCGCGCCTGGTGGCGCTCCTCGGTCCGCCCGGGGCCGGAAAGAGCCACCTCGCGCGCTTCATCGCCGAGAGCAGCCGGGACGCGATCATCTGCGATCTCTCCTCGGTCGTGGACGCGGATACCGCGATGAGCGGGGTCGCCGCCGCGCTGGGCGCACGCCTCAGTCTCGACGAGTCAGTCGACGAAGCGGTCGATCAACTGGGCGCCATCCTCGCCGAGCGCGGCATCACGCTCCTGGTCCTCGACCACGGGGAGCGCGTCGAGTCGATCGCGCCCGCTGTCGCCACCTGGCTGCGCGCCGCGCCTTCGTTGAAGGTGCTCTGGGTCGGGCGACAACGTCTGGGGCTCGACCTCGAGCGACCCTACGACCTGCCGCCTCTGTCGCTCGTCTCCACCGCGGGTCCGTCGGACGCCGCACGGCTCTTCGCCGTGCGGGCGGGGACCGTGCAGCCCGGCTTCTCCCTGTCCGATCCCGCCACGCGCGACGTGGTCGAGCAGCTGGTGACCCGGCTCGACGGCCTTCCCCTCGCCATCGAGCTGGCCGCGAGTCGCATGCGCATCCTGGGACCGGCGCAGATCCTCGCCCAGCTCGATGACGCGAGCGCCCACGGCGCGGGCGTCCTGTCCGACGGCCCGGACCGGGCACTCGAGCGCGCGTTGACGGCTTCCTGGGAGACGCTCGACGACGCCGAGCGCTCCGCCCTCGCGCAGTGCGCGGTCTTCTCATCGGGCTTCGCGCCGGAGGCCGCGCTCACCGTGATCGACCTGTCGATGCACGTCGGCGCGCCGTCGGTGCTCGACGTCCTGACCTCGCTCCGCGATCGATCGCTGCTGCACGCAGGGCCCGTCTCCGACATGCCTGGCGAGCTTCGCTTCCACCTTCTCAACGCGGTGCGGGACTACGCCAAGCGCGCCCTCGACGCGCAGTCGCTCCGCAGCGGCGCCGAGGCGCGCCACGCCGACTACTACCTCCTCGCCGCCGAGGAGTGGATCCGCGGCGGGAGCCTCGACGGCGTCCATGCCCGCGCGCGACTCGGCCTCGAGATGGACAACCTCCGCGCCGTCCTCGACCGGGCGCTCGCGGTCTCGCCCCCCACCGAGGCGAGCGGCACCACCGCGCTCCGCGCCGCGTTGGCCATGGAGGCCGTGCTCTGGGTACGCGGGCCCATGAGCGCGCTGCTGACCGCCCTCGACTCCGCGCTCCGCGTCGGTGCCCCTGGCGGCGCCGATCCCACGCTCATCGCTCGCGCGCGGCGGGCGCGATGGGACGCGCTTCAGAGCGTCGCGCGCTCGCGCGAAGTGCTCACCGACTTCACGGCGGCGAGGAACGCTGCCGCCGACGCCGACGATCCCGAGCTCGCCGCGCTCCTCGCGGAGGCGAAGGCCCGGCACGCGATGCTTCGCGGCCGCCTCACCGAGGCGAAGAGCAGCCTCGAAGAAGCGCTCGCGCTGCACCGGCGCCGCAAGGACGACGCGGGCCTCGCGCGAGCGTTCCACACGCTGGCCGACGTGGCCCTCTGGGCGGCGGACCTCGCGGAAGCCGAGCGCGTCTGTGACGACGCCACCCTCCACGCGAACCGGGCCGCGGACCTCCGGCTCCAAGCGATGGTGATGGGCCTCGCCGCCGAGATCGCCTACGAGCGCGGCGATTGACCGGGTGCGGAGTCGGGGCTCGCCGACGCGGCGGACGCGCACCGTCGCGCGTCCGATTCCGCACGGCCAGGCCATCGTCCACAAGACCCTGGGTCTCACCGCCTTCGAGCGCGGTGAGCACCGGACCGCGATCGCTCGGCTGGACGAGGCGCTTGCGCTCGCCCGCGAGGTGGGCAACCGCCACGAAGAAGGCGCGATCCTCTCCGCGCGCGGCCTGGTGCGCCTCGACGAGGAGGATCTCGAGGGCGCGCGCGAGGATCTGAAGACCGCGCGCGACCTCCTCCATCAGGCGGGCGATGCGCGCTGCGAGATCATCACCGGCTGCGCCCTGGTGGAGGTCGCGGCGCGGCGCGGCGAGCGCGACGCGGCGCGCTCGCGGCTCACGCAAGTGCGCACGCTCGCCGCAAGCACCGAGGGGCCCGTCGTCTCGGCGCTCGCGACCCTCGCTGGCGCGCGACTCGACGCGCTCGAGGCCGTGCAACGCATCGACGCGGAGCCGGAGCTCGCTCGGCGCCATCTCGAGTCCGCGCGCGAAGCCCTCGCCCAGGCGCCCGCGGTCCCCAGCATCGAAGCCCGCGCCATCCGCCGCTTCGTCGCGCACGCCCTCGCGGATCCGCGCTTCCCCGAAGCGGCGCCCGCCCAGGACGAATCGTCGCTCCTCCTCATCGGCGAGGACGGGCGCTGGTTCCGCCTGCCGGGCGGCGAGGTGGTGGACATCGCCACGCGAGGCCCGCTCAGGCGCATCGTCGCTTCTCTCGCCGAAGCGCGGACCGGCGACGGCCACGAGGCCCTGTCGGTGGAAGAGCTGCTCGAACGCGGATGGCCGGGAGAGCAGGTGATCCCCGAAGCGGCGAAGAACCGGGTCTACGTCGCGGTGGCCACGCTGCGGAAGATGGGCCTCAAAGACGTGCTGATCCGGCGCGACGACGGCTACGTCCTCGACCCCGAGGTGGCCCTGAGGGTCAAGTCGGGCTGAGCTGCCACTCGCGCGCCGCGGCTGCGCCCTTCACTGAGGGATCACACGACGGCGCGCGGTGGTCGTCGCCTCCATCTCGAAGGTGTCGGTCGCGGGCGGCGCTTCGCCCTCTGCCCGCTCGGCCCCGTCCGAAGGCGGCGGCTCGATGCGTCCTCGCGCGTAGAAGCGCGTCCGGCGCATCGCGGCGATCTGCGGCAGTCCGCGCTCCAAGGGGTAGAGACCTCGGATGCGCACGTCGAAGCGCGCCTCCTCGACCACCGCCCCCTCACGTGGCGGCGGCATCTCGCTGACCTCGGCCTCCATCGTCGTCTCGATCTTCAAGCAGTCGATGCCGGCCTCTTGCGTGGCTTCGACCAACACCGACTCGCCGCTGACGCCGCCCGGCGCGACCCTCAGGCCCGGAACCGCCGAGAGGTCGGAGGAGGCGCGAGCGCTGTCGATCCGCCACCGCCCACCGATGGGCTGCGCTTCCGCCGTCCCGAACATCTCGTCCTCGGTGCCGGGACGCACGACCGTGTGCACCACGGCCCGCAGCGCCGCCGAGGCATCGGGCGGCAGCGGCTCGTCCCCGTTCCATTCGATCACGCCGCGTCCATCCCGGGCCGCGATGACCCGGATGATGGAGCCCGCCGGGATGGGCGCGCCCGGCACGCCGTTCCAGAGGTAACGAAAGCTCCGCACGGTGTAGCGGCGCTCGAGCTCCTTGCCCTCGGGCGTCACCGCCAGCACCAGCACGTCGGCGTCGAGGATGGCGCTCCGATGCTGCTCCTCCTCCAGCGCCACCGAGTCGCCGCGACGGATGGTCGTCGTTCGCTCGAGCTCCCAGCGCTCGGTCAGGCGGTAGCGATCTCCGACCTCCGCGTCCCGATGCATGCGGATGGTGAAACCCGCTCCTTCGCCCCGCGGATCCATCGACAGAGGCGAGGAGGCCGGCTGACCGCCGCACGAAAGCACGAGGAGCGATGCGATGGGAGCGAGGGCCCGGCGCCACATGGGGGCGAGCTTAGTGCCTGGTGCAATCACACAGAAGGGTCGTCGCTCGCCCGTCGGGCGCGGATTGCGCGCCGACGCGACAGTGGATGAGCGCGCCGCTCCCGGCATATGGTGGCCCCTTGCTTTCGAAGATCACCGGCCTTTCGCGAGAGGAGCTCGGCCCGGTTCTGCGGCTGGCCGCGGTCTACGCCACGGTCGGCGGGGCGGTCGCGGCGGGAGACGCGACGGTGCAGGCGGTCTTCGTCGCCCGGGCCGGCGCCGATCGGCTGCCAGAGGTGCTCTTCGCGCGCGCGTTGATCAGCCCCGCCCTCGCCTTCCTCTACGCGCGCTTCGCGCGGCCGCGCGAGCCGAAGCGGGTGCTCTCCGTCCTTCTGCTGATCGCGGCCGGAGGTGCCCTCGCCGGCCGTGTGCTGATCACTCAGGGAGACCTCGGCGCCCTCGCCGCCTACGTCATCCAGGAGGTCCTGGCCAGCCTGGTGACGGTTCACTGGGGCGTCTATCTGCTGCACCAGCTCCGCGGCACGCACGCGCTCCGCGGCACGCCCGCGGTCTACGCCGCCGCGCGTCTCGGCGCCGCGCTCGCCGGGGCGGCCCTCGCACCGCTGGTGAGCTTCGCGGGCGCGCCCGTCGGGCTCTACGTGACGATGGCGCTCTTCACCTTCGCCGCGCTGCTCTCGGTCACGGTGGTCGGGCGACCAATCGGCGAGACGAGCGGTGACGACGAACGCGCCGAAGGCGAAGAGTCGTCCAACGCGTCGAGTCTGAACAGCATCCCGCCGCCGGACGAAGAAGACGCCGCGCCGAGCATCCCGCCGGAGCGAAGGCGCGGGCTCGCCATGCTCCTCTCCTCGCCTCTGCTCCTCGCCCTGGCGCTCTCGACCGCGGCCATGGTCTTCGTGCGCTTCGCGCTCCGCTACCAGCAGCAGGCGCTCCTCGAAGGGGCCCCGGAGCACGAGCTCGCCGCCCTCCTCGCGCTCTACACCACCGGGGCGAACGTCATCAGCGCAGCGATCCAGCTCGGGCTCCTCGGCCGCGTCCTCGAAAAGCTCGGCCTCACCAAGACCAACCTCTTCTATGCCGTCGCCACCCTCGGCGCGCAGGTGGCGATCTTCCTTTCGCCCGGCATCGGCGCGGCGCTCGGCGCGCGCTTCGCGGACTCGGAGCTGAAGCACGCGATCAAGACGCCCCTCTCCAGCCTCTTCTACGAGGCCTTCCCGCCCGGCGATCGCGGGGCCGCCCGGGCGGTGGTTCTCGGCCTGGTCTCCCCCGGCGCCCAGGTCCTGGGCGCCGTGGGCCTCGCCGCCGCCGTCCACGGGGCCTCGCTCCAGACCGTGGGCTGGGTCGGCGTCGTCGCCTGCCTCCTCTTCGCCCTCGCCACCGTCGCCCAGAACCGAGGCTACGACCGCGCCCAAAGATAGCCTTCGCCTTCCGTGATAGCCTCCGCGGCCATGCAGCTGGTCTGCTTCCATCTGGGGAATCAGGAGTTTGCGGCGCCCATCGACGAGGTTCGGGAGACCATCGGCGTGAGCCCGGTGACCCCGGTCTTCCACACCCCGGCATGCGTGATGGGTATCACCAGTCTCCGGGGAGAGATCCTGGCCATCCTCGATCCCGCACGGCTCCTGGGTCTGCCGCCCACCCGCATCCAGGAGTCCACCCGCATCGTGATTGTCGAGGACGACGATCGGGCGGCGGGCCTGTTGGTCGACGACCTCGGCTCGATCCGCGAGCTCGACGACGACTCCCTCGCCGACACCCCTTCGACCTTCGACAGCGAGATCGCTGCCGTGCTGTCGGGGATCATCCCCGACGCCGATCATCCCATCGGGGTGATCGATGTGGGGCGGCTCCTCGCTTCTCCCGTTCTCGCACCTTTCACCGAGCGCTCGGACGACGAGCCCGACACCACGGAGGCCCATGCTTAGATACATCTGGCGCTGGCTCGGCACGCTCCAGGCCAAGATCGTCGGCGTGACCTTCCTGGTCGCCGCCGGGGTGATCGTCGTCGCCGTGGTCGAGAGCTACTACGCGCACATGCCCGAGAGCCGCGGGCGGTTCATGCGCAAGCACTACAACCGCTTCGACGAATATCGGCGCGGCCTGGGACGCGCCCTCGCCGCCAACGCCGCCTTCGTCGCGCAGGCGCCCGCGCTGGTCGCCGAGCTCACCCACAACCGCGAGGACGAGGTCGAGCTGGTGATGCGCGTCGTCGAAGGTGGCCAGGAGAACGCGGCTCGCGCCATCGGCGAGCGCGTCGCGGAGGAGGAAGGGGAGACCGCGGGGACCACCGCCTACGAGCGCTTCGTCTCGTCCGTCCGCCGCACCCTCGATCCCGATCTGGTCTTCGCCTTCGACCGGCGCGGCACCGTTCTCGGCAACACCGATCTCGAGGGCACCGATCTGGCCCAGTCGCGCATCTTCACGGATGTCCTCGGCGGCATGACGGTGGTGAGCGAGCTCTGGCTCCTCGGGCCCAACGTCTATCAAGTCTCGGGGGCGCCGGTACGCACAGCCGACGGGGACGTGGTGGGCGGCGTCATCCTCGGCCAGCGCATCGAGCGCTACATGCAGGACTACCAGGGCCAGAGCGACGCCAACGAGTCGAAGCAGCACCGGCCGGCGCTGGTGACCAACGATGGGCGCGTCTCCGCCAGTGTCTTCCCGGACGACGCGCTGGCCGCCCTCACCGAAGCCCTCGACCCGGCCAACCATCAGGAGCGACCCGAAGGGCCGGAGGAGATGGTGCCGGTGATCGTCGTCCACGGGCAGGGAGAGAACGGCGGTGACGCCGTCTACGACTTCTGGTCTCAGGAGGTCAACGGCTACTCGGGGAGCGAGTACGGGACGCTGGGGACGATGTATCTCCTGCGTACGCGCGACTTCAAAGCGAACCAGTTCGAGGAGCAGTTCAAGGACGCCAAGTGGCTCTTCGGCGGTGTGCTGGCCGCGGCGATCTTCGTCGGCCTCCTCTTGTCCTGGCTGATCACCCGGCGCATCAACCGCTACGTCTCGGCCACCGACGACCTGGCGCAGGGACAGGGCGACCTGACGCGGCGCCTCGAGCTCGGGGGGCGCGACGAGCTCGGCCGGCTCGCCAAGAATCTGAACGCCGTCTTCGGCTACATCCACGACCTCGCGGCGAACGTGCAGAGCTCGGCCTTTCAGGTCGGCGCGTCGAGCGCCGAGATCAGCGCGGCATCGAAGCAGATGCTCGAAGGCGCGCAGGAGCAGGCGCGCAAGACCGAGTCCTCCTCGGCCGCGGTCACGGAGCTCTCCGCCTCGATTCAGCAGGTCGCGGAGAACGCGATGGAGGCGACGCGGGTCGCGCGCTCGAGCGGCGAGGCGGTGCAGGACGCGATCGGACGGATGAACGAGATCCGCGCCACCGTCGAAGAGGCGGCCACGCGCATCCAGGAGCTCGGCGAGAGCGGCAAGCGCATCGGCAACATCGTCGAGGTCATCCGCCAGATCAGCGACCAGACCACGCTCCTCGCGCTCAACGCCGCCATCGAGGCGGCCCACGCGGGCGAACAGGGCCGGGGCTTCGCGGTCGTCGCCGACGAGGTGAGCGGCCTGGCCAAGCGCGTGGGCCAGTCGGCGCGGGACATCGAGGACCTGATCGCCACCATCAAGGAGCAGACCGCGGAGGCGGTCTCGGCGATGGAGGCGGGCACCGAAGAGGTCGAGGCCGGCACCGGTCTCGTCACCAGCACCCTCAAGGACCTTCAGACGCTGGTGGGCGTGGTCGAAGACACGGCAGCGGCGGTGCAGGAGCAGGCGGTCGCGTCGGACGAGATTGCCCGCAACATGGACGTCGTCCAGCGCATCGCGCAGGACGTCCTCGGGGCGAGCGAAGAGGCGGTGTCGCAGGGTGAGCACCTGCACCGGCTCGCCTTCAACCTCGAAGAGAGCGTCAAGGGATTCAAGATTCGCGCGATGGAGAGCGGAACCGGCGCGCCCGCGCTACCCGCGGATACCGAAAGCACCAGCTGAGCGTGAACGCGTGATGGGCCTCTCCGACGCGGAGTTCCGATCCCTGTCGGCGCGCATCGCCGAGACCGTGGGGATCCACATCGCGACGGAGAAGCGCTGGCTGCTGGCCGCGCGGGTCAAGGCGCGCCTGGCGTCGACGGGAGACGCCGACGAGTCGCGCTACGTGGAGCGGGTGCTGGACGAAGCGGGCGCAGAGGAGCTCGGCCTGCTGGTGGAGGCGCTGCGCGTCGGCGAGACCCAGTTCTATCGGCACGCGGGCCAGCTGCGGGTGATCGAGCGCGTGGCGCTGCCCGAGATCGTCGCGCGGCGCGAGCGCGATCCGATCCGCACGATAAGGGTCTGGAGCGCAGGGTGTGCCACCGGCGAGGAGCCCTACACCGTCGCGATGCTCCTCGAAGCGTTCCTCGAATCGCATCCCCGCATCGACTTCGAGATCCTGGCGACCGACCTCAGCCAGGGCGCCCTCGACGTCGCCGCCGCGGGTCGTTATCCGAAGGGGGCGATCCGCAACGTCCCCGAAGAGCGCGCGGACAAGACGTTCGAGGTCGAAGGCGACGAGGTGGTGGTGAGGCCGCGCCTGAGGAGCCGCGTGAAGTTCGAGAAGCGCAATCTGTTGAGCACGCCCTACCCCCGCGGCTTCGATCTCGTGCTCTGCCGCAACGTGCTCATCTACTTCGGCAAGAGCACGCAGCGCGAGGTGGTGGGACGCCTTTGCCGGGCGGTGCTCCCCGGCGGCTACGTCGCCCTCGGCTACTCGGAGCGTCTCGACGAAGGCGACGGCGAGCTGTTGCCCCTGCGCACCAGCGAAGGGATCCTCTACCGGCGCGCCGACGGCACGAGCCGCGTGGTGTTGCCGCCCGAGCCGAAGCCACGTCCGCGCCGGCGATCCTCCCGACCACCGCGCCGGCGCTCCTCGCATCCGCCGCCGGAGCGCGTCGAGCCAAAGCGCGTCCCGATTGCGGCGCCGCTCCCTCGGAAGGCCCCCGCGCCCGAAGAGGCGCCAGAGCCTCGAACGCCGCCCCGACCGAGGATGACGCGGCTCGCCGGTGACCTCCAGGGCAGCGAAGGCGCGCGCGTGGCGCACGAAGCGCTCTCGCCGATTGTCGCGGCGGAGCGCCCGCCGATCCTCGACCTCTCCGGTCTCGCGTTCGCCGACGAGGAGGTGTTCCGGGTAATCGCCCGCGCCGCCGCGGCCATCGCTGCAGCGGGTGAGCCCCTGCGCATCGTCGGCGCGCGCGCGAGCGTGCGTCGCTTCCTCGGTCGCCGCGGCGTCGTCCCCCCCGCGGTGCTCGACGACGACTCGGAGAAGACGTCGTGAACAGCGATGCCTTCACCGCCTTCGTCGCCGAAGGCACGGACCTCGCGAACCGCATCCGGGAGATCCTCGGCGGCGAGGGTGGCAACGTCGACGCGCTCCTCGAAGCGCTCACCGCGGTGGAGCTCGACGCCCACGTGGTGGGGGTGCCGGAGGTCGCGGCGCTCGCCGGGGCGATCCGAGCGCGCGTCGAGCAGCTCGGCCCACGGCCGCCCAGCGACGAGCTCCGCGAGCATCTCGAGAGCGCCGCCGACGCGTTGGTCGACGCCTTCGCCGACCTCGCGCGGCCCGACGAGAGCGGCGCCCGCCTCGACGCCGAGAGGATTGCCGAGGCAGCCGAGGCGCTTCGCGCCGGGCTCCCGCCGCCCGAGGCAGTGCACGGTCCGAGCGGCGGCGCCGCCCACGCCGCGCACGACGAGGACGACGGCACCTGGCAGCCCACCGTCGACGCCGACATGATCGACCCCTTCCTCGAGGAGTGTCAGGAGCGCCTCGAAGGGCTGAGCGAGCGCCTGGTGGAGCTGGAGCGCGCGCCCGACGACAGCGAGCTCGTCGCCGCGATCTTCCGCGACCTGCACACCCTCAAAGGGTCGAGCGCCTTCGTGGGCCTCAAACGGATGACCCGCCTCGCCCACGCGGCCGAGGATTCTGGTCGGCCACGTCCGCGAGGGACGCCGGCGCGCGGATCAGGCGGTGATCGACGCGCTCCTCGGCTCCCTCGACGCCCTCACCGCCATCGTGCACGCGGCGGCAGCGCGGGGCGACATCGACGTGGACATCGGCCCCGCCCTCGCCAAGCTCACGGGCGTGCCCGAGTCTGCGGGTGCGATCGCGGCGCGGGGTGCGGCGCCCGCCCCCAAGCCCACCGCCGGGGCGGAGCGCAAGACCAACGTTCGCCATCAGACGCTCCGCATCGACTTCGAGAAGCTCGACCTCCTGATGAACCTGGTGGGCGAGCTGGTGATTGCCAAAGGCCGGCTGACGGTGGGGCTCGGTGGGCTCGGCTCGGTGGCGCGCGAGCTCGACGATCAGAGGCGCAGCGCGCGGACCGAGCGCAAGCGCGGAGGCGCGGCGCCGCCGAACGGCGCGCGGGTGCGCACCAGCGCGGTGCGCTCTCAAGGGATCTCCACCGAGCTCGGCCGGATCCACCGCGCCTTCGAGCAGCTGAGCGGCGACCTCGACGCGGCGAGCCAGCAGATTGACTTCGTGGCCGGCGAGCTCCGCGATCAGGTGATGAAGCTGCGGATGGTGCCCATCGGTCGCAGCTGGTCCAAGTACCACCGCACGGTGCGGGAGATCGCGCTCAAGCTCGGCAAGCAGGTGCGCCTCGACCTCGAAGGTGGCGAGACCGAGCTCGACAAGGTGCTCGTCGAGCAGCTCGACGATCCGCTCCTGCACCTCGTGCGAAACGCCATCGACCACGGGATCGAGCTCCCCGACGTGCGCGAAGCGCGCGGCAAGAGCGCGGAGGGCTCGATGACGCTCTCGGCCTCCCATCGCGGCAACCAGATCGTGATCCGCATCGCCGATGACGGCGGCGGCATCGACGTGGCGAAGGTGCGCGCCAAGGCGATCGAGAACGGGCTCCTCGCACGCGCAGAGGCCGAGGGCCTCGCCGACGACGAGGTCTTCGACCTGATCTTCCGGCCGGGCTTCAGCACCGCCGGGCGGGTCAGCGATCTCTCGGGTCGCGGCGTCGGCATGGACGTGGTGCGCGACACCATCGGGCGGCTCAAGGGTACGGTCGCGGTGGAGTCGGAGCTCGGCGCCGGGAGCAGCTTCGAGATCCGCCTCCCCCTCACTCTGGCCATCGTCCAGGTCCTGCTCCTCCGCGTCTCGGGTCAGGTCTACGCCGTGCCCCTCGACCTGGTGGAGCGCACCGTCGCCGCGCCGCCATCGCGGGTTCGCATGACGACGGATCGCGAGCTCCTTCACGACGGCGGCGAAGAGATCCCGCTGATCCGCCTCGCGGAGGTGATCGGCGCCGGCGGCGCGAGCGGGCGCATGACCGAAGAGCTGCCGGTGGTGCTGGTGGACATCGCCGGCCACCGCTACGGCCTCGCCTGCGACGGCTTCATCGGGCGCCAGGAGATCGTGATCAAATCCCTCGGCTCGCTGCTCACCCGCGTGCCGGGGGCGGCGGGGGCGACGCTGGTGGGCGAGCGCTGCGTGCTGATCCTCGACGTTCCCACCCTGGTCGCGATGGCGATCCGCGGGGTCGGCCCCTCGCGCGGTGCCCAGGCGGCCGTCACCGAACGAGAGGGTGCGCCCGCGATCCTGGTGGTGGAGGACTCGGACACGGTGCGCGAAGCGCTGCGCCGGATCCTCACCGAGGCCGGCTACCGCGTGGTGGTCGCCCACAACGGCGCCGAAGGCCTCGCCGCCGCCGCCCACGAGCGATTCGACCTGGTGTCCACCGATGTGGTGATGCCCACCATGGACGGCTACGAGCTGACCCGCCGCCTTCGCGCGATGCCGGCCTACCGCGACGTCCCCATCGTGATGGTCACCTCGAAGGAGGACCGCATCGACCGCATCCGCGGCTTCGACGCAGGCGTCGACGCCTACCTCACCAAGCCCGCCGACGCCACGGAAGTGCTCAAAGCCATCAGCCGCGAGCTAGCCAGACGAGGCGAAACCGACAGCTGACGCTCCCGTTCCCGCTCCCATTCCCGCTCCCGCTCCCGCTCCCGTTCACGTTCCCGCTCAGCTCCCGTTCCCGTTCCCGTTCCCGTTCCCATTCCCGTTCGCGTTCACGTTCCCGTCTCACGCTCACGCTCACGTTCCCGTTCCCGTTCCCGTTCCCTTCACGCTCACGCTCACGTTCCCGCTCCCGTTCCCGTTCCCGTTCGCGCTCCGGCTCCCATTCCCGTTCCCGTCGTCTCGACCCCATGCTGCGCTTGGGTCTGGGACTGGGAATGGGTGGGTGAGTGGGGACAGAGAACGGGAGCGGGATCATTCCCATCGGAGTTAGTTGACCGCCATGCGGTCGCAAGTCCCTACGTTGCGGTCAACGCGCGCCGTTGTGACCGCCATGCGGTCGCAAGTCCCTACGTTGCGCTCAACGCCCGCCGTTGTGACCGCCAGGCGGTCGCAAGTCCCGACGTTGCGGCCAACGCCCGCCGTTGTGACCGCCAGGCGGTCGCAAGTCCCGACGTTGCGCTCAACGCCCGCCGTTGTGACCGCCAGGCGGTCGCAAGTCCCGACGTTGCGGCCAACGCCCGCCGTCGTGACCGCCAGGCGGTCGCAAGTCCCGACGTTGCGGCCAACGCCCGCAGTCGTGACCGCCAGGCGGTCGCAAGTCGCGAGGTTGCGGCCAACGCCCGGCGTTGCTCCTTCCGCCCACGTCAGGGGCCCTTCGGGCGGGGCGAAGCCCCTGACGTGGGCGGAAGGAGCAACCCCTCATGAGCAAGCTGGTACACGACATCCTCCTCGAAGCCATCGAGGCCACCCGGCCACTGGCCGAAAGGATCCAACACGAAGACCGCGACCTCGCGTCGCAGCTGCGGCGCGCCGCCAGCTCGGCGGCGCTCAACGCGGCCGAGGGCGAGTGGGGGCGAAAAGGGCATCGGCCCGAGCGGCTCTCGGTCGCGATGAACTCAGCGAGAGAAGCCAGACAGGCGCTGCGCATCGCCGTGGCCTGGGGCTATCTGAGCGCGGCGGAGTGCAACGCCGCCGAGGACCATTTCGATCATGCCGCCGCCACCCTCTTTCGCATGATCCATCGCTGAGCCACCCGAGCCCGGAGGGAAACCCCTCCGGGCTCAGAGTGCTTCACCGCAGCATCCTGGTGAGCATCGCGGCGATCGCCGCCCCGTGGCTGCGGACTTCCTCGACCGGTAGCCGATCCCCCGTCGCCTCCGCCAACTCGAAGCACGCCACGGTCTCCACGGCCGAACCGCGGGCAATCTCGTAGTGCTTGCGCCGCATCGCCCGCGAGCTCTGCGTGCAACCCTCGGCGATGTTCGCCCCGACCGAAGTCGAAGCCCGCTTCACCTGCGACCGAAGCTCCGCATCGGCCGGCAGGTTCGCATACACGAGCTGCACGAGGGCTCGCGCCCGCTGCCAGACACGCAAGTCGTGATGAATCATCGAATCAGAGTGTTTCTTGGTCATCGCTGAGACCCCTTTCCCAACCCAGAAGGGGTCTCAGCGATGACCAAGAAACACGATCAGACGACCCACCGAGCCGCGCACTCCCATCCCCGCTCCCGTTCACGTTCCCGTTCCCGCTCCCGTTCCCGTTCCCCCTCCCGTTCACGTTCACGTTCACGTTCCCATTCACGTTCACGCTCCCGTTCACGCTCACGCTCCCGTTCCCGCTCCCGTTCCCGTTCCCGCTCCCGTTCACGTTCACGTTCCCGTTCACGTTCACGCTCCCGTTCCCGTTCCCCCTCCCGCTCCCGTTCACGCTCCCGTTGACTAGCATCGGGCTGCGCCCGATGCGTCGACGAGCCTGTACCCGTGCAGCTCCGCGGACTGCCGTCCGCTCCGCCATGCACGGCTACAGCCACGTGCCCGTTCCCGTTCCCGCTCCCGTTCCCCAGCATCGGGCGCCGCCCGATGCCTCCTCCCCCGTTCACCCCCCGGGGCGCGTCAGCTACAAACAGACGCCGGAATGCACTGGCCGGTCCAGCAGCTGCCGTCGCCCTCGGCGGTGGTTCCGTCCGGGCACTCCGGCGGCAGGCTGCGACACGAGACCGTGCAGCTTTCGGCGCTGATGGCCACGCAAGTCGGCGGGAGCTCCGGGTCTCCCACCGCCGCGACCACGGGCACGCAGCCGGGGAGCGAGCACGAGTCCTCGTCGAAGGGCATGGTGCTCGTGCAATCCACGGAGGGCGCGTCACACGTGCCGGCCGCGGGGACGCTGCAGAAGCTCCCGGTGCACGCGTCCTCCATCGTGCGGCAGATGAAGAAGTCCGGGTTGGTGCAATCCGCACACGCGCCGATCGGCGTACAGGCCGGACAGCAAGTGTCGTCGTAGGTGGGGATGCAGCCCGCGGCGAGGCAGGCGGCCGGACCGAGGGGTGCGCACTCGGTCGCCGCGTCGGCGTCACCGCCGCCGTCCGCCGCATCGGACGAAGCGTCCGCGGGCGGGTGCGGTGGGGGCGTGCGGGTGCGGCCGCAGGCGAGAGCCATCAGTGCGAGCGCGGCAGCGAGAGCGATCGGTCGGAACATGTCAGAGACACGCGGTTTCGAAGGAGATGTCGAGGGGAACGTCGAAGGTGCCGGTCACCATCAGAGAGGGTGAATCGGTGGGCGAGGTGCAATCGGTCAGGATCATGTCGTAGCGGGCCGTGAGCCGCTCGCCTACGAGGGCAGTGATCGCGTCGAAGGTGACGGTCCCCGACGAGCCGGGGCACGTGCCCCACACCTCTCCGCTCGCGCGGAAGCGAACGGTGAGCCCGAGCGAGGTGGGCTCTTCCTGGAGCGAGTTGGGGCCGAGGTTGAGCGTCGTCCCGATGGCATCTTCCTCGAGCGAGAACACGAGCTGCTGGTCACCGGAGACGGGGGTGCACGAGCCCTCGGTCAGACCGACGACGATCTTGTGCGGTGTGGTGTCGCAGAACAGCGGGTCCCAGGTCGCGAAGCTGCGCGTCACCGCGAAGGGGAAGTCCGTGCCCCCGCTCATGATCGTCGCGTCGGTGCCGGTCGCCGCGCCCGCCGCGAAGCAGCCGAGCGGCAGCGCCGCGTCGGCATCCAAGTCGGCATCCAGGTCCGCGTCCAACGACGCATCCGCCGAGCCGTCCATCGCCGCCCCGTCCATCCCGCTGTCCCTCCGCGTCGGCGGGGGCGGCGAGATCGACACGTCCCGCGTCGACCCGTCGCTCGGGGGCACCGGGGGGGCGTGCATCTTCTCCTCGCAGCCGGTGGCGATCAGGACGACGACCGCGAGGGCGAAGGAGAAACGAAGCGAGGACATACCGACAATATAGCGCAACTCAGCGTCGGCCCCAGGCGCGCCGCAGGATCCACTCCGCGCCGAAGAGCAGGACCAGGGCGAGGAATGCCCAAAAGCTCGACAGCGGCGCCAGGGACTCGGTCCCGAGCGATCGCGTGCGCGTGGTGTCGAAGCGATCGAGGGCGGGGGCGTCCTCGATCCGATACGCGCTCCCGCGCGTGCGCTCCGAGAGCTCCGCGAGCACCTCGGGCCGCGCCGCGGGTCGCGCGAGCTCGTCTCCCCCGGACTCGACCACGAACCCCTCTTCCGCCAGCGGCGTCACCTCGTCGGCGAGGCGCGCCACCGCGCGGTAGCCCCCCGGAAGCTCCGGCCCGTCGAGGGTGACCTCGGCGGCGCCGTTCGCGTCGGTGACGACCTCCTGCCCCTCCACCTCGCTCCCGTCGGCCGAGACCAGGGCCAGACGCACCGTGCGCCCGGCGAGCGGCTCGTAGCGCGCGTCGCGGAGCACCGCCGTCACGCGGACGTCGGCGCCCACGCCGTAGCGCGGCCGATCGGTGGTGATCTGGGCGGGCTCGAGGGTCGGGTCCTTGGTGAGCCAGCGGATCGCCCGATCCCAGAAGCGCTCGTAGGCCGAGGCGTCGCCGGTGGCGCCGCCCGTGGAGATGCCCCAGCGGTAACTGGTGTCGGTGCCGAAGGCGAGGGTGCGGCCCCGGCCCGCGGTCCCCACCGCGAGGAGCGGCATCCGCTCACCGCCCGGCAGCCTCCGCTCCGGGTGGAAGAGGAGCGCCTGGCCGTCGCGGGCGAGGCCGGTGATCGCGTTCGCACCTTCGAGGGGCGCGAGGCGCGCCCAGGCCTCGGCGTTCGCGGGCGGGTCCGGCAACAGCGACAGCAGCGGATGACGCGACAGCTCCGGGGAGAGCATCGGCGAAAAGCGGCCGGTCACGATGGCGCGCGTCTCGGGCGTCCCCGCCGGCGGCATCTGCACCGGAAGGATCTCGCTGAGCGGCGTCTCGGCGTAGCCGCCGGAGCCGAAGGAGAGGTCGCCGCCGATCATCGCGAACCCCCCGCCGCGCATGACGTAGTCGCGGATCCGCGGAAGGTAGCCCGCCATCTGATAGGGGCCGAACTCGAAGTTCTGGAAGAAGACCAGGTCGAAGCTGCCGAGGTGCTCGCTGAAGAGCTCGTCGGTGGGAAAGGGGATCAGCGCGAGCTCGTCGGGCGCGGCCATGGTGAGGTCGGCGCCCGTCCGCAAGATGAAGAAGGAGATGAGATCGATGGCCGGATCGCGCTTGAGGAACGAGCGAAGGAAGCGCTCGTCCCAGCTGGGGCGGCCGGCGACCAGCAGAACGCGGAGCTTGTCGCGGGTGACGCGCACCAGAAAGACCCGCTCGTTGTTCTCGGGGATGACGTCCCCAGGCGCGAGAGGGATCGTCAGCCGATAGACACCGCGACCGAGCTCGTTCGGCGTGAAGGCGATCTCCGCCACCGCCTCGCCGTGCGCGTCGCTTCGCGCCACGGCCTGGCGCACGACCTCTTCGCCGAGGGAGAGCGCCACGGGGATCTCCACACCTTCACCGCGGTTCGTGCGCACCACCACGCGCACCCGCGCCGACTGGCGCAAGAACCCGATCTCGTCCGCCTGCACCGTCGCGATGGCGTCATCCACGAGGTCCTCGTCCGCCCCGACCGCCACGGTGTGGATGCGCGCACCGCGTGCGCGCGAGGTAAGCGGGATCCTCCTCCGTCGGCGTATCCGCTCCGTCCGATACGACGATCACCGCGCCGAGGTCGCGTGCCCTCGTCCCCCCCGAGGAGCTGGCGCAGCGACGGGGCGATCTCCGTCTCGTCCTCGGTGGGCGCGAGCGACTCGGCGAGGCCCTCGAGGCTGTCGAGGTGCGCCTCCTTGCCGAAGCGATAGACCGTCGCGCTCTCGGCCCCAAACGCGTCCTGCCAGCGTCGCAAGAGCGCCTGAACCTGCGCGGCCCGCGATTCGTCGTCGACGACCACCGACATGCTCCGCGAGGCGTCCACCAGCACCGCGAGCCGCCCGTCTTCCTGGGCGAAGCGCTCCCCCGTCCAGGTGGGTTGCACCGCCACACCGAAGGCGAGGAGCGCAGTCGCGAGCCGGAGGCCGCCGAGGATCAGCGCGCGCTTCCTGCGGCCATCGCGGCGAAGCTCGATCAGCCCGACCGCCACCACCGCCGCGCAGCAGGGCGCCGAGCACCACGGCGGTGATCACCCCGCCGGGGACGGCGAGATCGAAGCGGTAGGTCTCCATCAGAATGCGTGACCGACAGCGCTCAGGGCACCGGGCCGCGACGCCGCATGATGAACGGCGCGTGGACCTGATCGTCCTTGTAGTCGAGGCAGAGCGCGTACATCACGATGTTCACGCCGAGCCGGATGGCGCTCTCGCGCTGCTGCTCGCCGCCGGGCGTCACCGCGTGCTCCCAGGTGCCGAGGTTGTCGCGCGCCCACGCGCCGCCGAGATCGTGGCGGCTGTAGACCACCGCCTCCCGGCCGCCGTGCTCGATGGCGCGAGCTGGCCGCCGGTCCCCGCACCCGGCCCACGGGACGATCGAGCAGGTAGAAAGAACGGTAGATGGTGTGGCTGCTGGACAGGGGCGTCGGCGGCGAATCCGGGAACGCGCGGGAGAGCGCGCGGCGCACGGAGCTGTCGAAGCCGCTGCCCTCGGGGGAGGCGTCGTCGATGAGGACGAAGCCGCCGAACTCGACGAAACGCCGCAGGCCCGTGATCTCCGCGACGCGACAGCGGCTCGAACTCCGCGTCCCCCGCCCAGTAGAGAAAGGGCGTCTCGAAGATCGAAGGATCGTCGAGGCGCGCCTCGGTGGGCCTGAGGCGCGTCTCGATGCTGGTGCGCTTGCGCACCTCCCAGGAGAGGCGACGCGCCGCCGTCTCGCGCGGCCGGGACGCGGGGCCGTAGACGACCTGCCGCACGTCGAAGAGGGTGGTTTCCCCGAGCGCCTCGGCGCCGATTGGACAGAGCGCGCTCAGGATCAGGGCCGCCGCGAGGGTGAAGGCGACCCGGGTGATCTTGTCCCGCTCCGAGTGGTCCGATAGCATCGCGGCGCTTCAGCCTAGCAGGTTCGCGGGCTTGGGATGTGAGATGACACCTCGAAGAATCCTCCTCCTCGCGATGCTCGCCTGGTCGTCCATGGCCGGCATCGCTCGTGCCCAGGACGCGACGCCGAGCGACCCCAACCCGGCGCCCCACCCATCGGCGGAGGAAGAGGCCCCGGGCACGGACGTGGACGGCACCGCGGAGCTCAGCCACAAGTATCAGGTGGGCCTTCGCGTGGGCGCGGGCATGCCCTTCATCTTTGCCGTGAAGTACGGCGACGGCCCGGTGTGCAGCACCAACCCGGGAGAGACCTTCTGCCGCGGCTTCGGCACGCCGCTCATGGACGTCGAGCTGAGCTTCGGCATCACCGACGGGGCGGAGGTGAGCTTTCTGACCCGCTTCGGTCTGACCGAGGACGACGTCACCAGCAGCCACCCCGTCCTGCTCGGGCTCGGGATCCGCGGCTACAACAGCCCCTTCGATGCCTTCTCCGTCTTCTTCGGCGCGCGGGTCATCCTCGACCTCACCTCGAGCAACATCGCGGGTTGGACCAACGTCGACTTCGGCCTCCGCGGTGAGTTCGGACTGCAATACGACTTCCTGCGTTACATCGGGATCTACACGCAGCTGGGCGTCTCCCTCGCCTTCCTCCGCGCCTTCGCGGTCACGATCGATCTCACCGGCGGCTTCCAGGTCCGATTCCCGTGAAGCGCCGCGCGGCCTCCCGCATCCGTCGCATCTCGCTCTCGGTGGTGCTGGCCACCGCCGCGGCCCTCGCGGCGAGCGCCTGCCAGGACTGCCAGGACGAGCGCCCGGTAGAGGACGGGCTCTCCGAGGTGGTCCCGACAGCGCCTCCCGAGGAGACCGCGCCCCACGATCCGAACGACGTCCGCCTCTACAAGGCGAGCCGCCCGATGATGGGCACCATCTTCCAGATCACCGTCGCGGGCGAGCCGGACTCCACGGCCGCACCCGCGGTCGAAGCGGCCCTCGACGAGATTGAACGGCTCGAGGTCGTGCTCTCGGAGTGGCGCGAGGACAGCGAGATCTCCCGTATCAACGACAGCGCCGGTGGCGAGCCCGTTCGAGTCAGCCCCGACACCTTCCGGGTGGTGAAGGCGGGCGTACAGGTCGGCGATTGGTCGAACGGTGCCTTCGACCTGTCCTGGGCTGCCCTCCGAGGGCTCTACGACTTCCGACCGGAGTCGAAGCACATCCCCGAGCGCAGCGAGGTCACGCCGCGGCTGCGTCTCATCGACTATCACCGCATCGAGCTCGACGAGGAGAACTACACCGTCCGCCTCGGCATGGAGGGCATGGAGATCGGCACCGGCGGGATCGGCAAGGGCTACTCCCTCGATCGCGCAGCGGACATCCTGAGGGAGCGCGGGATGGAGAGCTTCATGCTCTTCGGAGGCGGACAGGTGCAGGTGCACGGCATGCGCGGAGACCGCCCCTGGCGCGTGGGCATCCAGCACCCGCGGCGCGACGACTACTTCGCCTTCCTCGAGGCCACCGAAGGCACCATCTCCACCTCGGGTGACTACGAGCACTTCTTCATCGACGAGGAAGGCAAGCGCTGGCACCACATCCTCGACACCAGCACCGGGCTGCCGGTCGAGCACACCCTCTCGGTCACGGTGATCGCGCCGAGCGGCGTCTACGGTGACGCGCTCTCCACCGCCTGCTTCGTTCTCGGCGCCGAGAAGTGCATCGAGATGCTCGACCGCGTTCCCGGCGAGACCGGCGCGGTGATCGTCACCTCCGACTTCGAAGTGGTGGTCACGCCGAACCTCCGCGACCGCCTTCACTGGAACATGCAGCTCGACGACGAGGGCCGCCTCCCGCATTGAGGCTCAACTCGCGAGAGCTTCGCGGAGCGCGTCCGCGTCCGTGAGTGGCAGACCGCAGGTGCGGTTCTTACAGACGAAGGCCGCCGCGTCCTCCCGCGTCGCGCCGTCGCCCAGGAGGCGCGCGGCGTGGCTCTCCTCGTCGCCGGGCTGGGCGCGGGCCACGAGGAGGTTCGGGTCGAAGACGCTTCGCGCGGCGCTCAGGAGCTCGCCCACTTTCGGGTCGTCGCCGCGGCCGACGATCACCACGGTGGTCGCGCCGCGGAGGTAGAGGTCCATCGCGCAGATCGCGTGACCGAAGGCGAAGGGGTTCTTCGCGACCGGACCCGCGAGGGCGCGGAGCGCGCGCTCGGCGACCTCCGCGTGGGCCGCCTCGCCCGTAAGGGCGGCGAGACGCAAGAGCGCGCTGCAGAGGGTGGAGGTGCCGGAAGGGGTCGCGCCGTCGTAGACGTCGTGGGCGCGGACGACCAGCTCGTCGCTCGCCTCCGCGAAGTGGAAGGCGCCCGCCTCGGCGTCCCAGAAGCGCGCGAGCGCCGCGCGGACGAGCGAATCCGCGAAATCGAGAGCGCGCGGATCGAAGGTCGCCTGGTGGACGTCGATGGCCGCGTCTGCCAGGGCGCCGTAGTCCTCGAGGAACGCCCCGATGCGCGCCTCGCCCTCGTCGTCCTCACGTCCGCGGGACGTGTAGATGCGCAGGAGCTCACCCTCCGCGAAGAGCGCGCGCTTTGCGAAGTCGAGCGCTTCGCGTGCGGCGGAGGTCAATGCCTCGTCGTCGAGGACCGCACCCGCGCGCGCGAGCGCGGCGATCATCAACCCGTTCCAGCCGGCGATGACCTTGTCGTCCAGCGCCGGCGCCACCCTCTCGCTCCGCGCTCTCAGGAGCTTCTGCCGCGCCTCTTCGAGCGCCTCTTTCGTCTCCGCCGCGCCCTTTTTCACCTGGCGCGCGACCACGTCGACCTCGCGATTGCGGTACAGGACGGTGGCGCCGCCTTCGAAGTTACCGCCAGGCGCGACCCCCCAATGGATCTTCGCGACCTCCGCGAGCTCGGCGCCCAGCACGGTCTCGAGCTCTTCGGGTGTCCAGACGAAGTAGCGCCCCTCCTCGCCCTCGCTGTCGGCGTCGCGAGCGGCGTAGAAGCCCCCGGCCGGATCCCGCATCTCGCGCATCGCCCAGGCGAGGGTCTCGCGCGCGGTCTCGGCGTAGCGCGCCTCGCCCGTCACGAGGAAGGCGTCGACGTAGGTCACCGCCAACAGGGCGTTGTCGTAGAGCATCTTTTCGAAGTGGGGCACTCGCCAGCGGGCGTCGGTGGAGTAGCGATGAAAGCCCCAGCCGATCTGATCGTAGACGCCGCCGGCGCGCATCGCGTCTAGGGCTTTCGTCACCACGCTGAGCGCGGTGGAGCTCACGCCCGCATGGTGCGCGCGAAGCAGCACGTCGAGGCAGAGGCTGTTCGGGAACTTGGGAGCCGAACCGAATCCGCCGTGCGTCTCGTCGCTCCGGGCCGCGAGCACCCGCGAGGCTTCCGCCAGAAGGTCCGGCGGCACGTCCGCTGCGTCGCGCGCGCCGGCCGTGACCTCGCCGATGACCCGGGTCAGCTCGGCCGCGCTCTCTTCGATCTCGGCGCGGCGGTTTTCGTAGGCGTCGGCCACCGCCCCGAGCACCGTCTGAAACGACGGCATCCCATGTCGCGGTGCGGGCGGGAAATACGTCCCGGCGTAGAAGGGGCGAAGCGAGGGCGTGAGAAAGACGGTCAGCGGCCAACCGCCACCGCGACCCATGATCTGAACCGTCGTCTGATAGATCTGGTCCAGATCCGGCCGCTCTTCGCGGTCCACCTTCACGTTGACGAAGAGGCGGTTCATCAGCGCCGCGGTCTGGGCGTCCTCGAAGGACTCGCGCTCCATCACGTGGCACCAGTGGCAGGCGCTGTAGCCGATGGACAAGAGGATCGGGCGATCCTCGTCCTTCGCGCGCGTCAGCGCTTCGGGTCCCCAGGGGTACCAATCGACCGGGTTTTCCCCGTGCTGTGCGAGGTAGGGCGAGGGCTCGCGGGCGAGGCGATTGGTCACCGCGCGTCGGCCCTCTCGAGAAGCGCAGCGAGCGCGCGCGCCGTTCCGAGGCGCGGCTCGGAGAGGATCAGCTCCGCTTCGTCGCGGAGCGTGCGAAAGGCAGGCGGCAGGTCGACCCGATGGCGCCCGCCGTCGATCGCGATGCAGAGGTCGACCTTCGAGCGCCCGACCACCGCCTCGCCACAGGCGATCAGAACGCGGCTCTCCCCCCCTTGCTCCGATTCTGGAGGGTTGCCGATCAGCGCGTCGACCTCCTCGGCCGACGCGCCCGCGGGGGCCACGAGGAGCGTCGCATCGACGAGCGCCTCCTGAAGCACCTCCAGGAACGCCTCCGCGGGGAGCACCGAGATGACCCCGATGGTCCGCCGACCGGTGTCTCGTCGCTCCGCCGCCGGCAAGAGGAGCCCGGGGTCGACCACCTCTTGTGACAACAGGCCCAGGTGACGCTTCACCCGCGCTCCACTTCGAGCCCGTCGGCCTCCCAATGAAGGAAGCCGCCTGCGAGGTAGGCGACCTCGACGCCCTGTCCCCGCAGCGCCTCCGCGAGCTCCTTCGCCTCGTCGGTCGTTCGCGCGTAGAGCACGCGGACGCGTCCGTCGGTGGGGGCGAGCTCCGCGGCGCGCTTCGGGGCGTCGGCCGCCGGCACGTTCACGGCTCCGGGGATCCGATAGCGCCCGAAGGCCGACGCATCGCGGATGTCCACCGGCACCGCGCGCTTGGCCACGAGGAGCTGGGCGAGCTCGGCGGGCGTGACCTCGGCGGCGTCGGCAGGGAGCGCTGGCTCCACCAGCTTTCGCAGGCCCGCCATGTCGAGCAGGCCCAGGTGATGGCCGGCGACCTGCCCGTTGGCGATCACCACCAGCATGGGGATGCTCTGCACCCGGAAGCTCTGGGCGATCATCGGGTTGTGATCGACGTCGATGCTGACGACCTTGAGCTTGCCCGCCAGCTCCTCCGAGAGCTGCGCCACCAGAGGCGAGAGCTGCTTGCAGGGCTGACACCAATCGGCGTGTAGATCGATGAGAACCGGGAGCTCGGATCTCATCACCTCGGCTTCGAAGGAAGCATCCGTGACCGCGACGACCGCCATGACTCAGTATCCCGACTTGCCTTTTCCGCCGGTCACGATGGCCACGCTGGCGCTGGCGCCGATACGCGTGGCGCCCGCCGCCAGCATCGCCTCTGCGCCGCTCGCGTCGCGCACGCCGCCCGACGCCTTGACGCCGACGTCGGAGCCGACGATCGACCGCATCAGACGAACGTCGTCGACCGTCGCTCCCCCGCCGCCGAAGCCGGTGGAGGTCTTGACGAAGGCCGCGCCGGCCGCCTTCGACAAGCCACAGACGACGACCTTCTCGTCGTGATCGAGCTTGGAGGTCTCGAGGATCACCTTCACTGGATGGTTCCTCGCCGCCATCACCACCGCGTGGATGTCGTCGAAGACCAGCGCCCAATCGCGGCTCTTCACCGCCCCGATGTTGATCACCATGTCGATCTCGTCGGCGCCGTCCCGGATCGCCTGCTTGGTCTCGTAGGCCTTGGCGCTGCTGCTGGCCGCGCCGAGCGGGAAGCCCACCACGGCCACCGTCATGACGCCCGAGCCGGAGAGCATCTTCTTGACGAAGGCCACGTTGGCCGAGTTCACGCAGACGCTGGCGAAGCGATAGGTGCGGGCCTCCTCACAAACCTTGGCCAGATCCTCCCGCGAGACCTCCGGCTTGAGGAGGGTATGGTCGATCATCGACGCCAGATCCTCGCGGACCGGCCCGATGCCAGGCGAAGCGCCCACCCGCGCGGCGCCCGCGTCCCGGATCACCGCCACGTCGTGAGGCCGGCGAACGGCGCACAGGCCATCGCCGTTGCACTCCTCGGCCGTCGCGGTGCAGGGTGTATTGCGGAGCTCGTCGAAGAGCTTGAGCTCCACTCGCCGGGCCACGGCGTCGACGATGCGGTCGAGGTCTCGTCGCATGGGGGCGGAACCCTACCCTGGAAGGGGCAATTCGTCACGCGCCAAGGCCGGTCGGGTCCCTCCGGGGGCTCTCGGGGGCCGGGCCCGCCCGAACCGGCCCCACCACCCAATCATCGAGGCCCCGAGGTGTACTCTTCCTTGGCATCGTGCCCGCCGCCACGGTAGGACACGGGGCGGCCCCCCTGATGGACGTCACCTGCGAACGCTGCGGTACCGAGTACGAGTTCGACGAGACGCTGGTCTCGGATCGCGGGACCACCGTCAAGTGCACCCACTGTGGCCACCTCTTCAAGGTGTTCCGCCCGGGGGCGAGCGACGGCCCGAAGACGTGGACCGTCCGGACCCGCGCAGGAAAGGTTCAGAACCTGACGTCGCTCCGCGACCTGCAGCGCCTCATCACCCAGGGCGAGCTGAAGCGCGACGACGAGATCTCCCGCTCCGGCGAGAGCTGGAAGAAGCTGGGCGACATCGCGGAGCTGGTGACCTTCTTCTCCGCGGCCGAAGCGGGGAACGAAAAGCCGAAGCGTCGTGACGGCACCCAGCCCTTCACGACGGGACCGGCCGCGTCGACGACCCCCTTCTCGCGCTCTCCCTCCGCGCGTCCGAACGCGGTTCCCGAAGCTCCGTCGCGCGGACACGGCTCGGGCCCGCTCCAACGCCCACCGAGCGCGCCACCGCCGAAGCACGCCACCCCACCCGTGCCCGCCATCCCGCCGAGCGATCGCTCCGCGGGGCTGGGCATGGAGGACACCGCGCCGCTGCGTTCGACCCAGCCGGAGGAGCAGCGGATCACCGACCCGCGGGTGGCGGGCGCGGGACGGGTGCCCCTGAAGAAGCCGCCTGCGAAGCGCACGATCATGGGCGTGGGCGCGAGCTCCCCCGCGGCCGACGCGACCATCGTCGATTCGCAGGCCAACGCCCGCGCCGAAGCGTCGACCGGCTTCGACGAGCAGCCGACCGAGGTGGATCAGGGCCCGGCGACGGGTCGCACCGCCGATCGCTCGGTAGGTCGCCTCGAGGGGCTCGGCGGGCCCGACGCGCCGGTGCTGGGCGAGGTCCCGAAGACCCGCTCCATGCCGAAGATGGAGGTCCCGGAGGAAGAGGCCGAGCCCCGCCAGAAGTCGACTACGCGACAGGGATACAGCGACCCTGGTGAGCCCGCGCAGACGGCCGGGGCGCGCCCCAAATCCCGCGGCGCGCCCACCCCACAGAAGCAGAAGATGTACGTCGACGAGGACGCGGAGGTCGCCGCGATCCGAGCCCAGACGGCGGTGAAACCGAAGTCGAGCCGCACTGGATTCTACGTCGCCCTCGTCCTGCTCCTCACGGTCGGGATCGGCGCCGGCCTCTTCTGGAACCGCCTCGCTCCGCTACTGGGATTGGCGGAGCCGCCCGACCGGGTGGCGGAGTTCGTCGAGCGCGGAGAAGCCGCCCTCGCCCTCGACCATCAGGACGCCTATCACGAAGCGATCCGCGAGCTCACCCGCGCCACGGCGATCGACGAGCGGGACCTCCGGGTGCTCTCGGGGCTCAGCAGGGCTCACGCCGCCCTCGCCCAGGAGCTCGCTTTCAAGACCGCCGACCTGGTGGCGCGCGCTGGGGCCGATCCCACGCTCTCGGGTGAGGCGGCGGCGCTCCGCCGCGAGTCCGAGGAGAACGCGTCGGAGGCGCGACGCTACGGCGAGGACGCGGTGCGGATCGATCCCAACCACGTGGTCTCGGTGCTCGCCCTGGCCGATGCGCTTCGGCTCACGGGGGACGGTCGGGGGGCGCGGAGCCACCTCGACCGCGCGCGCACCCTCGAGCCCGAAGCGAGCCCCCAGCAGCTCTACGTCGTCGCGCTCTTCGAGCTCGACTCGCCGGAAGGCAATCCGGGCCCCGCGCTCGAGGCGGCGCGCCGCGCAGCCACCGCCGCGCCGGGTCTGTTGCGCGCGCGCCTGCTGCTCGCGCGGGCGCTCCTCGCGACAGGTGACGTCGCCGGTGCGCGTGCCGAGGTCAACGCCGTGCTCGCCGCGGTGCCGGATCATCCGGTGGCGAGCTACCTCGCTCAGGCGATGGATCGTGGGCTGCCGCCCGCAGCGCCGATCGTCGAGAGCCTCGATGGGGGCGCTGACGCAGGCGTCGACGCAGCGGGGGCGATTGTCGCCGAGACCGAGACCGAGACCGAAGCCGAGACCGAATCCGGATCCTCCCATGGCGGTGGCGAGAGCTCTGCCCCGCCCCGCGGCCGCGACTACAGCTACTACATCGAACGTGGAGACGAGCTCATGGAACGCGGGGACGTGGGTCGGGCGCGCGGCATGTACGAGGCCGCCCTCGAAGTCCGCCCTGGCGCCTCGGAGGCCCAGAACGGCCTCGGCTACGTGATGCTCGAGACCGGCAACCCCCGCGGCGCGGTATCCAACTTCCGCGCAGCGAGCAACGCCGGGTTTGCCGGCGCCTTCATCGGGCTCGGCGACGCCTACCGGCAGATGGGCCAGAACGCGCAGGCCCTCGAGGCCTACCGCGGCTACCTCGAGCGCCTCCCGAACGGCCCGGCCGCCTACACGGCGCGCCGCCAGATCGAAATGCTCGCCGGCAGCGAGTCGGGCGGCGGCACCGAGAGCGGCGGTGGCGGCGACGAAGGCAGCGGCACCGAAGGCGGCGGCGGTGGTGGCGACGAAGGCGGCGGTACCGAGACGACGACCGAGCCCACACCCGCCCCCGAGACGGCCCCCGACGAGCTCCCCGCGCCGCGCGGCGCGACGGAAGCAGACCTGCCGCCCCCCGATCAACCCGCCGTGGGCTCGGAATGAGGCGCGCGCCCATCCTTTGCGCGCTCGTCGCGCTCCTGGCCGTGTCCTGCGGCGACGACCAGGGCGAGCCAGCGTCGGAGGGCGACGGCACCCCGGAGGTCCGCGAGCTGGTCCTCGAGTCTCCGCCGGTCGAAGACGGCGGCGGCGCGACCTTCGGTGCGCGGCCCCCCACGATCAGCGATCTGATCCGCCGCCTGCGCGCGGTGGAGCGCGACGACGACGCGAAGGCCGTCTTCCTTCGCCTCGGGCCGATGGGCGGCGGCTGGGGCCGCGGCATGGAGCTGATCCAGGCCCTCGAGCGCGTGAAGGACGCAGGCAAGCCCGTGCACTGCCACTTCACGATCGCCGACAACCTCTCCTACGCCGTCATGGCGCGCGCCTGCGATCGGATCAGCGTCACCCCCGCCGGGCACCTCGATCTGGTCGGCCTCGCGGCGCATCTCTTCTTCCTGAAGTCGCTCCTCGAGCACCTCGGCCTTCAGGCCGACCTGATCCAGATCGGCCGCTTCAAGGGCGTGGCGGACATGTTCACCCGCGTCGAGCCGACGGACGACGTGCGCGAGGACATCGGCCAGCTCCTCGACGACTACTTCGAGTTCGTCGTGAGCTCGATCGCCGAGGGTCGCGCCGACCTCACCGAAGAGCGCGTCCGCGAGATCATCGACCAGGGGCCCTATGACGCCTGGAGCGCGTACGAGCTCGGGCTGGTGGACGACGTCGGATTCGACGACGAAGCGATGGAGCACGCGCGCGTAGCCGGTGGCGCGGAGCGCGTCCGCCGCATCCGCATCGTGCCTCCACCTCCGGAGGTCGGCCTCGGCGAGATCCTCGGCGCCCTCGCGGGCGAGACGCCGCAGTCCGTCCCCGAAGGCGACCGCATCGGCCTGATGTACCTCACGAGCTCGATCACCGACGGTGAAGAAAACGGCGGCGATGGAGAGGGCGGTCGCGCCGGACCGTTCACCCGTGCCATGCGCAGCTTCGGTCGCGACGACGAGATCAAGGCGCTGGTGGTGCGCATCGACTCCCCCGGCGGCTCGGCGCTCGCGAGCGATCGCATGTGGCACGCCATGCACCGCGTGGCCCTGAAGAAGCCTGTGATTGTCAGCATCGGCGACACCTGCGCGAGCGGCGGCTACTACATCGCCTCCTCGGCGACGCACATCATGGCGGAGCCCACGAGCCTCGTCGGGAGCATCGGCGTCGTCGGCGGCAAGGTGAGCGCCGCCGAGCTCGCCGACACCATCGGCGTCGACGTCGAGCTCATCACGCGTGGTGCGCACGCCGGCTACTCGAGCCCCACCCGCCCCTTCACCGACGAAGAGCGAAACCTCCTTCGCCGCCAGATGGCCCACACCTACACGCGCTTCCTTCGCCGCATCGAGGTCGGTCGCGGCATGGAGCGCTCGGCCATCGAGCCCTATGCCGAGGGTCGCGTGATGGTGGGCAGTCGCGCCCTCGACGCGGGCCTCGTCGACGAGCTCGGAGGGCTGTGGGATGCCCTCTCCAAGGCCCGCAGCGAAGGCGGGCTCGCGGAGGATGCGCCCATCGAACGATGGCCGCCCCAACGGACCTTCCTCGACACCATCGCTCAGGGGATGGCGGGGGAGACCCCCGGGGAGCGGAGCCGAGCCCTGGTGGAGGACGCCGCCGCGGCCGCCGGGCTGGGCCAGGTCACCGATTTGGCGCCGCTTTTCATGGGCCCGGAGCGGGTGGTGCTGACCATGCCCTTCGTGGTCCACGTGGAGTGAGAGCGCTCTCCACGAACGACCCGTAGATCCCCGAAATTTCTGGTATGGTCCCGCCCACGATGGACGGCCAGGGGCTGGCGCCGAGCCCCGTCGCCCGGTTGCTCTTGGACCTGGCGGAGCGGGGCGCCGAAGGTAGCGTCGAGGTGGGTGGCCGACGGGTGGTCGTTCAGTCCGGCCGTATCGTCGACATCTCCCCCGCCGAGGAGGACGAGAGCCTCGAAGTCTTCGTCGTGCGTGCTGGCCTCGTCGACGAGCAGACCCTCGCGACCGCGGTGGAGGACGCGCGCGGAGCGAACATCTCGGTAGCGGAAGCGCTCATCCGTTCGACGGCGCTGAGCCCGGACGCCATCCGCGACGCGCGGCGCGGCGTGTGGCTCGATCGCCTGGTTCGCGGTCTCGCGCTCGACGAGGAACGCGGCGCCCCCCCGGGCGCTTTCGTGCCGGAGCCGCCCCGTGACGACGTCGACGGGGTCCCGCTCGTCCCCTTCGTCCTCGACGCGCTCGCCCGACGCGCGGCCCTCTCGGATGCAGGCGTCGTCGGCGGGCGCGCGTCGGAGCTCCTCACCTGGGAGGACACGCCCCATCAGTTCGAGGCCTCGCGCTGGGCCGACCTGCCCATCGAATCGGGCGAGCCGAAGAAGATCGCGACGCTCCTGCCGGTGCGCCCGAGCAGCGCCTCCCACATCGCTGCGCTGATCCGCGCGGGGCTCGCGCGCATCGTCGGCAGTGGAAAGTCCGCGCCGCCGCCGCCCAAGCGCCCCTCGTCGGTCGTGCCCTCCGGGCGGCCCGGCGACACTTTGCCACCGCCCCTCTTGCCCTCGTCGCGCCTCGATCCCGGTGCGGCGCCCTCCCCCGACGCCGCGCCGCTCGGCAAGCCCCGCCTCAGGCCCGTCTCCTCGAGCCTCGAAGACCCCCTCGACGCCATCGAGCGCAACATCCTGAGCCTCGAGCAGCGGGGTGCGAGCGGTGCCGAGCGCGCGGCCGCGTGGCGAGAGCTCGCGCGCGTCTGGCAGAGCGAGCTGGCGTCCCTCTCCGAGGCGGCGCGTGCCTACCGGGAAGCGGCGGCGGCCGACCCGGATGACGTGCTGGCGCTCGAGCAGAGCGCCATCCTCTGCGCGGCGACCGGTCAGCTCGATCTCTCGGTCGCCTACGATCAGGCGATCCTCGGAACCCCGGCCGAGGACCGGAAGAAGCCGGCCCTCATGCGTCTCGCGCGCACGGCGCTCCGCGCGGGCGATCCGGATACGTGCATCGACGCCCTGATGAAGGCCGCGAAGATCGGCGATGGCCGCGCCGAGCCCCTCGAGCTCGCCGCCGAGGTTCGGCGCCTCACCGGCGACGCAGCTCACGCCGTGCGCGACGCGCAGCGCGCCGCGCGGCTTCTGGTCGACGATCACCCCGGACGGGCGCGTGCCCTGCTCGCGTGGGCCTACGAGGCGCACCCGGACGATCCGCTCCTGGTGAGCGAGTACGCGACCGCGCTCAGCGCGGACGGCTTCGCGGAAGCCTCGGTGGCCGTGCTCGGTGACGCCGCCGACCAGGCGGCCGACCCGGACCTGGCGCGCTCGCTTCGACTCGAAGCTGCCGAGCGCGCCGGCCTCGGCGGGCGCCGCGACCTCGAGGCCGACTACCTGGCCGTGGTCTTCCACCACTCGCCGCAGGTGGAGTCTCTGCACGACAAGATCGTCGATGCGTACGCCGCGTCCGGCACGCCGATGGACGAAGCGGTGATCACCGAAGCGGTCGCGCGGGGAGCGAACCGCGACGACCGCGCCGAGTGGCTCATCACCGCGGCCCGCGCCTACCAGCGAGCGAGCACCAGCATCGAGCTGGTCCTCGACATCGTCACCGACGCGCTCGCCGCCAAGCCCACCGGCGACGAAGCGCTCCGCCTCCTCGACGACCTGGCCCTCGACACGGGCGACGAGCAGCTCACGTTGGACGCGCTCGAGCGCGCATGTCGGCTGACGGAGGGTGAGGGGCGCGCGGGGCTCCTCGCGGAGCTGGGCGTCCGCGCCGCCGAGGATCCGGACGCGGCCGCCCGGGCGCTCTGGGCCTTCGACGAGCTGTCGCGCACGGTCCCCGATCACGCCATCGACGAGGCCACCTTCGCGCATCTGCGCGAGCGCGTACGCGTCTCGGACGAGGCCATCCGCGCCGCGGAGCGGGAGCTGGCGCGCGCCGACGGCGAGCACCGCCACGCGCGGGTTCGGAGCCTCGCCTCGCTCTTGGGCGGGCGTCCGGGCGAGCGCAAGCGCGCGATGGAGCTCTACCTCGAGGCTCTGAAGGACGACCCCGTCGACGAAGAAGCGGCGACCGCCTTCGAACGCCTCGCTTGGACCGGGGCAGAGGACGAGGCGCGGCTCAGCTACGCCATGCGCCGGCTCACCGAGACCGAAGGGCTGAACGAACGCGTGCGCCTGCTTCGCCGCATCGTTCGCCTCACCTTCCGCGATGGTGATCACGAGGCGTGTGGCGACGCGTGCCGCATCCTGCTCGAGGCCGCGCCCCTCGATCCCGAAGCACTGGCGCGTCTCGAACGGTCGACGATCGCCCTCGGCGACCCACAACGGATCGCGCGCGCGCTCCGGATCCGAGCCGACGCGACGCCGAGCCCGCGCGACAAGGGCCGCATCGCCGCCCGCCTCTCCGCGCTGGCGGAGCAAACGGGCACGCTGGACGTCGCGCTGGAGGAAGCGCGGCGCGCCCTCGCCCACGACCCCGACAACGCTGCCGCCGCTCTGCTCATGGGCCGGCACGCCGGCTCGATGCCCGCGACCGAAGCGGTCGAAGCGCTCCTCGCGATGCGTCGCTGCTTCGGCGACTCGGCGCCACTCCTCGAACGCATCGCCGACGCCGCCTCGCTGGCCGCCGATCGCGAGGTACGCGACGAGGCCATCGACACCTGGTGTGCGGTGTCCCCGCTCGAATCCCGAGCCTGCGATGCGCCGGCTCTTGTGGGCCACCGCCACCGAAGACGAGGAGCGCATCCGCCGCGCCATCATGCACGCCCTCGGCGCCCACGGGATCGATCCGGAGTCGATGGTTCGTGCGCTCCGGCGGCTGTCCTCGGTCACCGGGCGGGACGGCGCCGCAGCCCTCGCCCTGCGCGCGGTCGACCGCCTCGGCCACCGCTCGGAGATGCTCACCCGCTACGCGCTCTCGGTCGCGGGCAACGCCGAGGCCCCCGAACATCGCGTCGCGGCGCTCGAACGCGCCATCGCCATCTCGGACAAGCCCGAGCGCCTGCCCTATCTCGAGGCGCTCGCGCAGCTCTATCAGGGCCTGGGTCGCCGCCCCGCCGAGGCGCGGACGCTGCTGCGCATCCTCGGGGTGGATTCGCATCACGAGGGGGCCCTCTACCGGCTCACCGAGATCTACGCGCGCGCCGGCGAATCGCAGCGCTTGCTCGCTGTGTTGGCGCTCCGGCTCGAGGCCGCCGATGATCTGCACGAGCGGCAGGAGCGCCTCCTCGACCTCGCCGTGGCGAGCCTCGAACGCGCGGGCGACGAGGCCCGCGCTGCAGGTTTCGTCGCCCGACTCGTCGACGAGAGCGATGGCGATCCACACGTCGCGCGTCAGGTCGCGAGCGCGATGGCGACCGTCGGCGACACCGCGAGCGGCGTCCGAGTGCTGGTGCAGGCAGGCAAGGAGCTGCCGCCCGAGATCGCCGCTCCGCTCTTCGAGGAGGCCGCCCTCCTGCTCGAGCGCGTCGCCGGCGATCGCAGCGGCGCTCTCGACGTCGCGATCGAAGGGCTGACGCACTGCCCGCGCAACGCCCCCCTGCTCCTCGCCTTCGAACGCCTGTCCCTCGAGCTCGAGGACATCGTGCGCGCCCGCGATACCTACACGCGCCTGATCGAACGCGCGATGGGCAACCACGGACGCCGCGCCCTGCTCTACCGCGAGGCGCGATGGTTGGAGCGCGCCGGCGATCTGAGCGCCGCCCTCGCCGCCTACGGAGACGCCTTCGCGGTCGCCCCTACGGCCGGCGTGCTCTTCACCGCCATCGAGCGCCTGAGCGAGCGGCTCCACGAGCCCCTCACCCTGGCGGTGGCGTGTGAGCAGCTCTCAACGCGCCTTCCCCATCCCGACGCGCAGCTCGAGATGATGCGCCGGGCCGCGGCGATCCACGATCGGGAGCTGGACGATCCGGCGCGTGCTTTCGACGTGCTCTTCCGAGCGCTCGAGAAGCTCGGACGGCGCGAGTTGGTCGACGACCTGCGACGGCTGGCGAGCGCGATCGAGACCCGCTCTGGCGAAGCCGGTCGTGAGGCGCGCGCGCGACTCGTGCAGCTCTTCCAGAACCGCGCCGAGCAGAGCTGGGATGACGAGGACAAGGCCCGCCAACTCCTCGCCGCCGCCGAGATCCTCTTCGCGGACGCCGGGGACCACGAGGCCGGCCGACGGACGATGACCGATGCGCTCTCACTGGTGGAGGGCGCGCACGACGTCGAGGACGAGACCCGCGCGCGCTTCTTCGCCGACATCGCCCGCTGGCTCGCGCCCGCCGCGCCGGAGGAGGCGGCGGAGAAGGCCCACCAGGCCCTGGCCCTCGCACCCGACGACGAGGTGGTGCAGCGGATGACGATGGAGCTCGGGATGCCCACCCCGAGCGTCCTGGTCGACAAGCCCGCCATCAAAGACTCGGTGCGCCCCCCCGCCCCGGGGACCGACGACTTCATCGGCAAGACCGACTACGACGCCATCCCCGACACCAAGACCTTCCCGATGCTCGAGGACGAGTCGCGGCGCGAAGCGGTGGTGCCGCCGATGGCGGCCGCGGTCGCGGACGTGGCAGCCGCGTCGCAGAAGGCGTCGGAGTCGGTCGAGGAGTCGGTCGCGGACACGGTCCCGGAGTCGGAGACGCAGACGGAGTCGGAGACGGAGTCGGAGACGGCGTCGGGGACGGTCTCGGAGTCGGAGTCGGAGACGGTCGCGGCGGCGGAGACCGACGCGGCGCCCGAGACAACGGCGGAGACCGACGCGGCGGCGGAGACGGTCGCGGAGACGGTCGCGGCGCCCGAGACCGACGCGGCGCCCGAGACCGACGCGGCGCCCGAGACCGACGCGGCGCCGACCGAACCCGCACGAAGCAAACCCGCGGCGACCGCGTCACCCCCAGAGACGCCCGGCTCGCCCACGCCGCCCATGGGGGCGAGCCGCCACGACTTCCGCCCCTCGGTCGTCGACGACGAGGAGATGCGCCTGCGCTCGCGGATGGCACAGGACGATCTGGACGCCGCCGCGGCGCTGGCCGAGCGTCTCCTGGCCGAGCCGGCGCGACGGCGTGAGGGGCTCGACGTGCTGCTCTGGGCCGTGCGCCGCGACCCAGCCCGCACCACGCTCGTGCGCCGCCTCGCTGGCGTCGCGGTGGAGCTCGACGCACCTGCGGTGGCGGAGACCGCCGCCGAGATCGTCTCGATCTTCGACTCCCGCGTCGAGACCCCCGATCCGCACGCTCTGTCGGACCTCTGCTCCTACGTGGAGGACGCGGCCGAAGCGGTTCGCGATGCGCGGCTCTCGCGCGCCAGCACGCTCCTCGCCCTCGTCTGGGAAGGTGCCATGCCGCTCTTCCGCAAGAGCGCACGCGAAGCCGGCACCAGCGGCCTCACGCCGCTTTCGCCGCTCTCACCGAGCCTCTTGGCCAAGACCTATGCGCGCGCGCTGCGCGTGCTGTCCCCCGGCGAGGTCTCGCTCTACGTCCGGCGAACGAAGGACATCGAGGTTCAGATCGTCGCGACCCACCCGCCGGCGCTCATCGCCGACGAAGGGGCCGAGGCCATCCCAGAGCACCTGCCCTTCCGCATCGGTCGCGCCGTCGAGCTCGCGCGCCCCGCGCACATCCTGCTCACCACGCTGCATCCCGACGAAGGGGCGGTGCTCCTCGATGCGGTGAGCGCGGCGTTCGCCCCCCCCGACGCCTCGCCCTCGGTGAGCCGCGACGCGATGAGCCTCGCCGCGAGCCTCTGGGACACCATTCCAGCGCGCGTGCAGGCCGAGCTTCGCGCACATCTCGAGGCCGAAGGACCGCCGCCCCCCTTCGACGAGCTCGTCTCGCTCTGCCGGCAGAGCGCTGCACGCGCCGGCCTGCTCCTCGTCGGCTCGGTGCGCACCGCGATCGAAGCGATGGCCGCAGAAGGCCTCGACCTCACCGCGAGCGCGATCGGCAGCGAAGAGGACTTCGTCTCCGCGGCGCGCGCCTCGAGCCCGCTCCGCGCGATGCTCTCTTTCGCGCTCTCGGATGCGTTTCTGGCGGCGCGCTCGCGCGTCGTCAGAGCAGGCAGCTCATAGGAGACGCGGTGTCCTGCCCGACCTCGCAGCAGGTGCCGGAGGCGTCGGGGCTGGTGTCGATGAGGCAGTTGAAGCAGACGTCGATGGGCCAGACGAACTCGCGCGCGTCGACCGACACGTGACCCAGCGTCTCGCCGAAGGCCTTGATGCTCACCAGGAGCTGGAAGTCGTTCGCCATCATCGCCAGCTGGTCGGCATACACCGCGGGAATGATCTGAAGGACGCCAGGGGCCGTGCCCGGACCACCATTCGGGCCGCTGCTGGAAGGAACGAAGACGGTGTTGGCGACCGTGAAGGGATTGGGCAGCGAGCCGAAGCTCAGGCTGGCGCCCGCCGCGTCCATGATGGTCACCTCGGCGCCCTGGATCAGAACGCCGTTCGGGTCGGGCCGCGGGGGCGCCGAGCTCGCGTTCTGGAAGAGCTGGTTGGCGTACCGGGGATGGAAGGTGTAGTCGGCCGCGATCGCCGGGTTGAACACACCACGCGCGAGGAGCGTCCCTCCAGCGGAGATGGTGCAATCGGTGTCGGGCTGGAGGTTGCCCTCGATGTAGAGCGCGGGGCCGCTGTCATCGACGCAACCTACCAAGGTCATACTCAGAAGCAGGATCATCAGAGATGCAGCGCGCATGAAGCTCCTCCCGCGCCCAGCACGTCACTGGGTCACGCAAGGTCAATTCTAGGAGCTATGGGCCAAACCTCCAAATAACGGTCAAGCACCTCCTCGAGCGCGCACCTCAGAGGGACGCGACCAGCGCGCGAAGCCGCTCGAGTGCAACGGGTGTGATGGTGGCCTCACCAGGCGCACCAGGTGCGATGAAGCGCACATCACCCCCTTGCCGCTTCTTGTCGGATCCGAGCAGCGCCAGCACCTCTTCCGTCCCCCGACCTGCGACGTCCGTGGGCAGGCCGAGCGAGGTGAGCAACGCCACCATCCGCGCTTCCTGCCCGACGTCGCCCACCCCGAGCGCGCGCGCGATGCGGAAGGCCGCCACCATGCCGCGGGCGACCGCGTCGCCATGGCGCATCCCGCCGAAGCCCGCCGCCGCCTCGTACGCATGCCCCACCGTATGCCCCAGATTGAGCAGGCGCCTTCGGCCCCCTTCCCTCTCGTCCTCGCCCACGATCCGCGCCTTCAGGCGCACCGACATGCGGATCGCCCTTTCGGTCGCCGCGGCCTCGCCCCTCGCCAGCTTGGCCGCATCCGACTCGAGCTCGGCCACCGCCGCCGGGCCCGCGAGCCAAGCGCTCTTCGCGACCTCGGCGAGCCCGGCCACGCGGTCGGCCTCCGGGAGCGTGGCGAGCGTCTCGACGTCGCAGAGGACGAACGACGGCTGGTGAAATGCACCGACCAGGTTCTTGCCCTGAGGCCGATCGAAGCCGGTCTTGCCGCCGACGGAAGCGTCGACCATCGACAAGAGCGTGGTGGGGAGCTGGGCGAAGCGGACGCCGCGCAGGAGCGTCGCCGCGGCGAAGCCCGCGAGATCTCCGACCACCCCGCCCCCGACGCCGATCACCAGCGCCGACCGATCGATCGATGCGGAGAGCGCCGCGTCCCAGATGGCCTCCACGGAAGCGAGGTTCTTGGCCGCTTCGCCGGGCTCGAGGATGACCGGCGCCACGGAGAGCCCCACCGCGCGGAGCGCGGCGACCGCGCCCGCTCCCCACGGCTCGTGGACCACGCTGTCGGTCACGAGCACCACCGAGCTCGGCGCGAGCGCGCGCGCGCATGCCCCGACCCGCTCCCGGACACCCGCGCCCACCTCGACGCGGTAGCTCCGCGTCCCGAGGCAGACGGCGATGGGTGCGCTCTTCTCCACCTCGAGGATCGCATCGACCAGGCTCTCGATGGGCTGCGCGGCGTCCAGCGTCGCGTGACACTCCGCGTACGCCTCTTTGCGCTCCTCCAGCAGCTCGCCCAGCACCTCCCGCGCGTCACGCTCGGCCAAGAGGGGTCGCCCCGTCTTGTGCGCCACCCGTTGGGTCAGCGTGTCGACGCCCGCGGTCAGCGTCACCACCAGGCCGTCCTCCACGAGGAGTCGTCGCGTGCGCGGGTCGGTGACGGTGCCGCCCCCCAGCGCCACCACCAGGTCGGCGGCGCCCTCCTCGGTCAAGCGCGAGGCCGCGGCACACTCGCGCCGCCGAAACCCCTTCTCTCCCTCGTGCGAGAAGAGCTCGGCGATCGACTTCTTCGCTTCCTCGGCCACCATCTGGTCGAGGTCCGAAAATGGGCGACCGGTGCGCGCTGCCAGCGCCTCCCCGACCGTCGACTTCCCGGCCCCCATCGGACCACTGAGATAGATGCGCATGAAGAAACGAGTCGACCCGCGAAGAGGAATCTTCGCGGGTCGACCGACAGAGCTCAATACCCGATTTGGCGCGGGCCACGCGACGAGTCGCTACCGCCGCAGTGACTCCGCGCGGTTGACGATGCGGGGCGTCAGGAAGATGAGCAGCTCGTTGCGGGTGTCCCGAACGCGGCGGCGCTGGAAGAGCAGACCCAGGACCGGAATGTCGCCGAAGAACGGCACCTGGTCGATGTTGCGACCCGTGTTGCGCTGGTAGATCCCGCCGATGACCGCCGTGTTGCCGTCGGGGACGAGGAGATCGGTCTCGGCCTGGCGCTGGAGGATCGTGGGGTCACCTCGCGCCGAGGTGTTGTTGAAGTCCGGCTCGTTGCGCTTGACCGCGACGTGCATCGCGACGGAGCCGTCGCTCGTCACGTGCGGGCGCACGGTGAGCTGAAGGACGGCCCGCTGGAAGGCGGTCTGAACACCCTGGGCGCTCACCTGGGAGTACGGGATCATCGTACCCGAGGAGATCGACGCCTCGTGGTTGTCGAGGGTCAGGATCCGCGGCGAGCTGATGATGCGGACGTTGCCGCTCGCCTCCGCGGCGCTCAGGCGCACGTTGAGGTTCACGTTGCCGTTGATGCTCCCGAGGCTCAGGCCGATCGCACCACCAGCCCCGGTGCCGGCCACCGCCGGGAGGTTCACCAGATAGTTCGACGGGTTCACCCGCTGGGTGAAGGGCGACAGACCCGCGGTGGGCGCCCGGTTGTCGTAGGCACCACCGGCCGCGGTCACGTCCGAGGGGAAGACCAGGCCGGTCGGGTTGCCGGTGCCCGAGCTGGCGATGACGCTCCCACCCCACTGGATGCCGACGTCGCGGGTGTAGCTGCTGGTCGCCTCGACGATGCGCGCCTCGACCAGAACCTGCGGGGTCTGGGTGTCGAGGGTGCGCACCAGCTCCTCGACGTCGTCGAGGTTCTCGAGGATGTCGCGGACGATGAGGACGTTGGTGCGCTCGTCGACCGAGACCGAGCCGCGCTCCGAGAGGAGCTCGGCGACGCGCGGCTGCAGCGAGGTGGCCGTCGCGTAGCTGACGGGCACCAGGCGCGTCTCCAGCGGCGCGAGCTGTTGCCGCTGCTTCTGGCGCGCGATGGCCGCCTCGCGCTCCTTTTCGAGCGCTTCGAGAGGAGCGACGCGGATCAGGTTTCCGCGGCGCACCATGCCGAGGCCCTTGGCCTGAAGGATCACGTCGAGCGCCTGGTCCCAGGGGACGTTGCGCATGCGGATGGTGACCGACCCGCTGACGTCGTCGGAGGTCACGACGTTGACGCCGCCCACCTCGGCGAGGAGACGCAGAATGTTGTGGATGTCGGCGTCCTTGAAGTCGAGGTCGATGCGACGACCGCCGTAGCGACGACGCCCGCGAGCCGCGCGCACCTGCATCGGCACGTCGCTGAGGAAGGCGGCCGCCTCCGGCGTCGAGATCTCGGTGAGCTCTTCCTCGCGGGCGAGGGTGGCCGTCGACGGGCGCGCGTTCCGCGCACCCGAGTCGGCGAAGAGCCACACGATGCGGTTGCCCTGACGGATCGCGGTGGCGGAGGCGTGCGCAGCGCGATCCACTTCGACGATCGCGCGGTCATCACCGCTCTCGATGCGCACCCGGCGCACGAGGGAATCGCTGCGGCCGCGCAGCTCGCGCTCGAGCTGTGTGGCGAGCTCGGCGTTGCGGATCTCGAGGACGCTCCTGTCGTCGCCCTCGGTGCGAACGCGGAATGCGGCCGGGCGGTCGAGCTCGACCACGAGGCGGTCGCGCCCGTCGCGGCGCTCGAGGTGGACGTCACGAACGACCGGCGGGCCGTCGTCGGCCGCGTCGCCGTGCTCGCTGCTGCTCGCGTCGCCGAGGGTGAGGGTGATGCGACCACGACCCGCCCGCGCGTGGTAGCGGAGGGGACGAGTGAGCGCGAGCTCGATGCGCACGCCGCGCGCGGTAGTGCTGGCAGTGGCACCCGTCACGGCAGCGATGCTGCCCTCGGTGGTGAGGCCACCCTCCGGTAGGACGGCCTCCTCGACGTCGAGGACGATTCGTCGTCCGTCGTCGAGCGCCCTCACCGAATACGCAGGGACGTCGAAGACACCACGCACCACCACGGTGGCGTGGTCATCCTCCCCTCGAAGCGAGACGCCCGAGATGGTCGGCGGATCTGCGCTCGCCACGAGAGGCGAAAGCAGAATCGCGGTGAGCGTAGCGAGCCCGAAAAGGCTGGTGACGACGGGGTTTCTGCGCATCGACATTCCTTTGCAACCGAATCATCCGATGCGGGGTTCGAAGGGCGCAAAAAAACGGTCGTACTGCCCTCGCCCGCGGCCTCCCGTACGCAACGGCAGCGCGTCGCCACGAGACGGAGCGCACCTGCCGTGGCCAGCCGGCTCGGCTCGGCCTCGCAGGCACGGGAAGCGGCCCTGACGGTCTGGTTACTCTGCGGGCGGCGGAGGCGTGTCCTCGCCGGCGAAGGTCAATCCTTCGCGGACGCGGTCGTTCTCGTCGTAGAGCGGAATCACGCGCGACAGGGGCACGCGGCCCGGGGCGGTCGGGTCCTCGCGCGTGAGGACCACCTCGCTCGCGCGGATCCGGTCGACACGCCAGTTCAGCTGAAGAGGCGTGCTGTCCGCCCCACCCGTCTGGACGACCTCGGGACGCCCGATGAAGTCGCCGCGAGCCACCACGTGGCCCACCCCGGAGGGATCGACGAGCATCGCGCGGGGCCGCGCGACGCCGCTGATGATGGCCATCAGGCGCATCTGCTCGATCGAGGTGGTGGGCATCACCACCGCGCGCTGAGGCGTCTCGAGCGCGCGAACCTTGAACATCGTCGCGTAGTTGCGGAAGGGATCTCGATTGCGCTCGGACTCGACGAAGTCGTCGTCGTCGTAGCTGAGGAGCTCGAGACCGGCGTCGGCCTGCTCCACGGGGGCCGCCGGCGCGGCGGGCGCAGCGGGCGCGGCAGGTGCTGCGCCCGCAGCACCCTCGAGCCCCTGCCCCACCTGAACCGGGTCGTCGCAGGCGAGCGCGACGAAGAGGAGGACGAAGCCGGGGCCCGTCAGCTCGATCACACGCTTCATTGTGCGCCCTCCTCCGCAGGCCTGCGGAAGGTGGATGCGCGCACGTTGATCCGAAGCACCACCTCCTCGCCCTGCACGCGGGGTTCCTGAAGCCGCACGTCGCTCATGCTGATCGCGCGCTCCAGACGGGAGACGTTGTAGAAGAACTTGGCCACCTGATGGAAACGCCCACTCAGAGCCAGGGTGACCGGAATACGGATGTAGAGCTCCTCCCGCTCTTCGGGTCGGGGCTCGACCAGGCTGATCTGCAGACCCGAGAGCTCCGCGAGGCGATTCAGGTCCTGGAGGAAGGCTGGGATCTCTGCGTCCTCGGGAAGGACGCGCTTGTTCTCGCGGTCCATCGCCTCGCGGCTCGCCAGCTCCTGAGTGATGCGCAGGAACTCCTGTTGACGGTCACGCGCGGCGTTGAGGTCGGACTGAAGCTGAGTGCGCCGTGCGAGCTCCTGGTCGATCTCCTCGGAGAGCGGCATGTGGAAGATGAAGTAGTACATCGCCGAGATCAGCGCGAGGATCAGGGCGAGGAGACCGAACTTCACGCCGGTCGGTAGGGTGGCGAAGCTGGTACCTGCGGAGGCCATCAGTAACTCACCTGGCAGGTCAGCTCGAAGCTGATGAGGGTCAGGCCCAGGTCCGCGACATGCGAGCTCTGCGTCTTGGTCAGCGTGACGTTCGTGAAGAGGTCGGAGAGGGCGAGGCGCCGGAGGAACTCCGCGACGTCCTCGTTGGTGCGCCCGAGCCCCCGGATCTGGCAGTTGCCGTCGGTCTCGGTGAAGGAGCCGAGCCAGAGACGGCGGGGATCCCAGCTGCGGTTGAACCCCGCCAGCGGGTTTTCGCGCCGCATCTCCTCGAGCTCATCGGGGTCGATGGTCGGGCCGCCCGCCGGAGGCGGGCTCAGGATCTTGGAGAGCTCCATCAGCACCCGGGTCGGGCCGGTACGCTCGCGGTGGAGCTCGCCGACCACTTCCTCGAGGCGCTGGCTCGCCGCGAGCCGGGCCTGCACCTCCTCGAGCTGCGCGCTCTTGGAGCGCAGCTGGTCGATCTGCGTCTGAAGCGCCGCGTTCGTCGCCTGCTCCTCCTGGAGCTCGGCGTCATAGAGAAGGTAGATGCCGAGCAGGGCCGCCACCCACACGAAAGCCGCCACCGCATAGCCGATGGCCCAGGCCTGGGTGTTGCCTGGCGTCACGGGGGCGCGAACCGCCGCCGTCTTCTTCGCCTGGGGCAGTAGATTGATGCGAATCATCAGTTCCGCTCCCGGTCCTTTCGGAGCGCGAGCCCCATCGCCACGACCGCCTGGGACGTCCGTCCTTGGAGCGACAGCGGGTCCACCTTCTTGGGATCGGGGGCGGCGACGCGGAGAGGGTCGAGAAGCTCGACCGGAACCCGAGAGCGCTGCCCGATGGAATCGAGCAGCGCCTGCACGTTCGCGGTGCCGCCCGAGAGCGCGATGCGGGTGATCTCCCGGTCCCCGCTGGTCGCCAGGAAGAAGTCCAAGGACCTCTGGATCTCGCCGGCCAGGCCGTCGACCACCTGGTCGATGATCTCCGGCACCTCCTTGGGGACGATGCCCCGGCCGTCACCGCCGAGCTTGTAGGCCTCTGCCTCGTCGGCGCTGATCCCCAGCTGACGCTGGATCTCCTCCGTGATGGCGTTGCCCCCGTTGGCGATGTCGCGGGTGAAGGAGGTGGTGCCGTCCGACAGGATGTTGATGGTCGTCAGCGACGCCCCCACGTGGATGAGGACCACGGTATCCCCGGGAGCCGGCGCCCCATACCCGATCTCGTAGCAGTTCTGCACTGTGAAGGCATCGAGGTCGACGATCCGCGGCTTGAGCCGCGCCTCGACCGCGAGATTCGTGAGATCGGTGATCTCTTCCTTCTTCGCAGCGACGAGGAGCACGTCCATCTGGCGCTGCTCCTCGCGCTCGTGCAGGACCTGATAATCGATCTGCACCTCCGCGAGATCGAAGGGAATGTGCTGCTCGGCCTCCCAGCCGATCTGCTCGTTGAGCTCCGCCAGGGTCATCAGCGGCATGGTGATCTTCTTGATGATCACCGAGTGCCCGCTGGCCCGCATGGCCACGTCTCGGCGCTTGGCCTTGTGGAAGAGCTTCTCGAGCCCCTCCACCACCGCGCCGGAGTTCATGATCGCCCCGTCGACGATGGTCTGCGGTGGAAGAGGGTGGAAGCCGAAGCGCACGAGGCTGCGCTTGCCTCCCCTCCCCTCTTTGATTTCCGCGACCTTGATCGAGCTCGACCCGATGTCGACCCCGACCAGGTTCTTACCTTCCGACGCCATCGACGAGCATTACTCCTCCTCGCCAAACACGCGTACGCGGTCTGCGAGGCTCAAACCCAGAGCCTCGAGAATCTTCCGCTTTGTGTCCATGCGGCACCCGAAACCCTTCTCGACACGATCGATCGTGAGAACCGATAGATTCGCGCGACGGGCCAGCTCGGCTTTGGACATCATCCGCTCGATGCGGATCTTCCGGACGTTGTTGGGCTTCTTGCCCTTCCCCTTCTTCTTCTTCTTCGGCGTGGCCGGCTCTTTCGACTCCTGAGCAGTGCTGTCGCCTTTTGCAGAACGAGCCGTGGCCTGGGTCTTCGACCCGGAGACTTGTATGGCAGCCTTGTCGTTCTGATCCATCGGGGAAGTCGCCTCGCGAAGGGGTGTCTCCCCCATCGTCTCGGTGCAAGCAGGTTATGAGTGATCCCCGCGTAACGTCAAGCAATATTCTATAATTGTCGCCTAATTTCATATGTATTTTAAGTATGACTTCATTGATCTTTGGGGTTAATTCCCAACACCCCAAGATCGCAAAAACCAGGCGTTTGCGTCGCGCGCATCTTCGGTTGTCAAAGAACGACCGGAACCGAGATCGATACTCGGCTGCCAGCGCCTTGGAGTCAAAAAAACGCGGGGCGGTTGCTCTCGCTCGGGTCCGCGCAATACTCGTCGCCCCGTGAGGCGCTGGGTAACGAGCACGCTGACTTTCGTGGCGGTCTGCACCGCCCTGGCACTGATCTCGCCTCGCCCTTCGGCTGCCGACCGGAGCTATCGCGTTCGCCGTGGGGACACCCCAGCACGCATCGCCCAACGCCACCGGGTCGCGGTGAACGACCTCTTGGCCGCCAACCGGATGAGCCGGAGCGATCGGCTGCGTGAAGGCCAGGAGATCCGCATCCCAGACCGGGGTGTGCACTACGTCCAGCCGGGGGAGTCGCTCTCGGAGATCGCCGCCGACCACGACGTCTCCATCCAGTCCTTGGCGCGCGCCAACCGCATCCGCCCGAACGCCGCGATCCGGGTCGGCCAGCGCCTCGTCCTGCCAGGACGAGAGGCCGACGAGGAGCGCGAGCGCGCCGAGGCACGCTGGGGATCGCCCCGCAACCCCGGCGTCGTGAGCTTCATCCGCATCCGGCCGGAGATCGAGATGCGCCTCAGGCTCGTGGACAGAGGCGGGCGCGCGCGCCGCGCGGCCGTCCGCCGCCTCGCACCCCTGATGCGCGAGCGCAACTCGCGGCACACGCACGAGCCCCATCGGCGCCTGGTCCAGGTGCTCGCGCAGATCAGCGATCACTTCGGGGGACGCCCGATCTACGTGATCAGCGGCTTTCGGCAGGCAGGCGGATACACGCGTGAAACCAGCCGCCACACCCAGGGACGCGCGATGGACATGCGCATTCGCGGGGTCCCCATCGCCGCCATCCGCGACTACGCACGCACCCTCGACCGCGTGGGGGTGGGCTTCTATCCCGAGAGCCGCTTCGTCCACGTCGACGTGCGCGAGGAGCGCGCGTACTGGGTGGACACCTCCGCGCCGGGTCAGGCGCCGGAGTATCGCCGACGACAGCGAGACGGCACCGAGGGCGACGACGATGACGAGGAGGGCGACGCGGCGGAGGCCGAGTCCGAGACCGCCGAAGCGCCGGAGACCCGCGAAGACGCCCACACCTGATGCGCGGAGCGCCGCCCCGGCTTCACATCCCGGCGTCGGGCGCAAAGGCGCGCGGCGGACAGGGGCGGGTCAGCGAAGGCGTCTCCTCGCAGAGACCGTCCACGCAGGCGTAGAGTGGGGTCTCCCCACAGCTCGCGCCCATGTTGCAGTCGGCGAGGCTCGAGCATGGCGTGCCGTCTCCCGGCGCAGGATCCTGCGGCTTGCGCGGACATCCCGAGGCGAAGAGGACGACAATGGCGAGCGCCGTGACCCTGAGCACGTGGGGAGCGTAGCAGGCCGACGGGCGGGGTCGCGTCAATCCTCGGAAGTCGGCAGTGGGGGTAGCGGAAGCGGCGAAGAGGGCAGCGGAACCCGGACGGTCGGCGCCACCGCCGGTGCGGCGGGCGAAGGAGAGGCGCCGTCGGACCCGGCCGAGGCATCGTAGGGAGCGCCGCTGTCGGCAACCCCGCTCGCGTCGGCATACCCGCCGCCATCGCTCCCCGGCTGCCCGGTGGGCGGCTCCGGCTGGGGCCCCGCCAGGCACCCCGAAGCGAGGAGCCCCGCGAGAACGAGCGCAGCGAGCGTGCGAAGGATTCCGCATCGTTGCCTTGTACGTGCAGGGTTGGTGCCACGAAAAAAGGCCGTGATCTTCGCGCAGGGCCGACACAGGACGGCACACGTCCAGGAGAAGGCGGAGCGCCACCGCGGCGGAACACCCCACGGATTGGGCAAAGCCCTCGTGGAGGGGAGCGGAGCACAGCAGGGATCGCGACTCCGCCGGGCACGCCCGGATCACTCGAGGATGTCGTACTGCTTCAGCCGCCGGTAGAAGGTGCGGCGCGCCATGCCGAGGGCCTTCGCCGCCCGCACGCGGTTCCAGTTGTGCTCCTCGAGAGCCTCGAGGATCCGCTGCTTCTCGGTCCTTCTGAACTCCTCGAAGCTCTGCGGTGGCGGGCGTCTCGGCCCGTCCTCGGCGGCCTCCATGGCGGGCTGCCCGCGACGCTCGGCGATCCGGTCGGTCACCGTCACCGCGCTCCGTCGTCGAGAGCGCGAGGTCCTCGGCGTCGATGACGTCCCCCTCCGACCATCACCCACGCGTTGAGGAGCACGTGCTCGAGCTGCCGCACGTTGCCCGGGCAGCCGTGCTCCGCCAGGCGACCGAGCGCCTCGCGGCTGATGCGCTTGGGCGCCACGTCGTCGCGCTTGGCGAACTTCGCGAGGAAGTGCTCGCAGAGCAGCGGGATGTCCGTCGGCCGGTCGCGGAGCGGCGGCAGCCGGAGCTCGACGACGTTGAGGCGGTAGAAGAGGTCCTCGCGGAAGCGCCCCGCTCTGCACCAGGTCCTTGAGGAGCTTGTTCGACGCGGCGATCACCCGCACGTCGACGTCCTCGTCCGCGTCGCCGCCGACCGGGCGCACCTTCCTCTCCTGCAGCACGCGGAGGAGGTCGACCTGCATCTTCGGCCGGCATGTCGCCCGACCTCGTCGAGGAAGAGCGTGCCGCCGCTGGCCTGTGACGACGACGCCGCGCCGGTCGCGGTCGGCGCCGGTGAACGCGCCCCTCACGTGGCCGAAGAGCTCGCTCTCGAGGAGCGCCTCCGGGATCGCCGCGCAGTTCACGCGCGACGAACTGTCCCTCGCGACGCGGGCCCGCCGATAGTGGATGGCCCGCGCGACGAGCTCCTTGCCGGTCCCGCTCTCGCCGTGGATCACCACCGGGATCGTCGCGTCGCGCACGCGATCGATCACGGCGAAGACCCGGCGCATCGCCTCGCTCGCGCCCACGATCCCGTGTCGTTCGTAGCTGCCCTTGAGCTCCGCGCGCGCCGACTCCACCTCGCGTTTGGCGCTTCCTCGAGCTCGGCGGTGCGCGCCACCGAGGACGCGCTCGATCTCGGCCTTGGCGCCGCGCGAGCTCCTCGTTCGCCTCTTCGAGCGCCTCGCGCTGCGTCTCCATCGCCGCGAGCAGCCGGGCGTTCTCGATGGCGATGGCCGCCTGGTCGGCGAAGGCAAAGAGAAGATCGACGTCCGCCTCGTCGAAGCGGCCGCGCCGCATTCGGTGCTCGAGGTAGAGCACGCCGACGGTCCCGCGCCGCCCGCGGATCGGCATGCACGCCACCGACTTGAGCATGAGCTTGTGCACCGACATGTACTCGCTCAGGCGGTGATCGTCGCGGGCGTCCACGGTGATGATCGGCTCCCCGTCGATGAGCACCGCCTCGGCGATGGACTGCGAGAACGCGACGTGGGGATCGTCTCGGTCGCGCGGCGGTCGCGCACGGTGCGCGGCAAGAGGCTACCGTCTTCGCCCGACCAGCAGCACGAAGCCGCGCTCGGCGCCAGAGAGCTCCACGGCGCAGTCGGTGATCCGCTCGAGAAGCCGGTCGAGGTCGTGCTCGCTGGCGAGCCGCTTGATCAGCTCGAGGAGACGCGCCGTGCGCGCCTCGATCCCGACGCCGTGGAAGGTGCCGTCGATGCCGGTGCTGGACAGGGCGCGGCCCGGGTTGGTGGTGGTGCCCTGCCCTGCCCTTCGCCGCACCTCGCGACGTCGCGGGTCGTGCCAGAAAGCCTCGCGCAGATCCCGCGGAAGCTTGGTGGCGATGGATTCGAGCACCTCCATCGCCTCCTGATCCTGGCGCCGCGCGACGAAGTCCGCGCCACGCATCGCGTTGAGCTTGCCCAGCGCCCCGAGGACGCTCCACTCGAGCTCCGCCTGCGCGCTCTCCCGCGCGCGCTCGAGGAGCTTCTCGAGATCCCCGACCGCCCCGTCGATGTCGCCGGTGTCGCCCCGCGCGCGCGCCAACAGGAGCGTCAGGCGCGACTCGAACTCGGTGAGCGAGTGTTCGCCGATCATCTCGCGCGCCTCCGCGAGGCGGGAGACCGCCGCGGATGTGTCTGCCGGACCCGCCCGATCCAGGAGCGCTTCCGCCGAGTCCAGAAGCCCTTCGGCGACCTCGCGTCGATGTCCGAGCCCTCGATAACGGGCGATGGCGTCGTCGTAGCGCACCAGCGCCGTCTCCACGTCGCCCGTCCGCGCCGAAATGTCGCCGAGGATCGCGACCGCGTTCGCCGCCGCGGCTTTCATCCCGGACTCCTCGGCGTCGTGAAGCGCAGAGTCGGTCCCGGTGCGCGCCCGCTCGTAGAGCCCGAGGTAGAGATGGAGCTGGGCGAGATTGATCCGGGCCATGACCTCGGTCGAGGCCTTGCCCGCGCGCCGCGCGAGGCGTGCCGCGGACTCGTAGCTCTCGGCCGCCTTGCCCGGCAGGCCCAGATCGTAGCTCACCGCGCCGAGGTTGAGCGCGAAGGTCGCCATGCTGCCGATGTCGCCCAGGTCGCGGGCGATCTTCATGCTCTCTTCGTAGAGTTGCTTGGCCGCGTGGTGATCGCCGGAGCGGTGTCGGTCGATCGCCATGTAGGTCATGACGTTCGCTTCGTCGCGGGTCGATCCGATGGCGCGCGCGAGAGAGAGCGCCTCGGTGTAGCGGGCGCGCGCGGCGTCTCGGTCGCCCCGATAGCTCGAAGCCATGCCGGCCGACGTCAGGAGCTCGACGCGCACCGGGTCTTCGGGCCCCGAAAGCGAGAGCCCCTCGTCCGCCACCCGCACCACCTCGTCGTAGTTGCCGAGGCGCAGGTGCGCCTTGGCTGCTTCCCGGCGTGCGGCCGCGCGGAGCTCTGCGGGCGCGTCGTCCGGAATGCGACCCAGCGTATCGAGGGCGCGCTCGAATTCTCCGGCCGAGATGCTCGCGCGCCCCGCGGCGATCCCCGCGCGAGCGCGTTCGGTCGCGGAGGCCTTCTGGTCACGCAGCACTTCACGCGCCGTCGCGGATGCGTCCGGGTAGCGTCCGAGCGCGTGCGCCAGCTCCGAGCGCGTGAGCTTCACGCGGCGCAGGTCCTCGCCCTCGAGCTCCTCCTCGACCTCTTCGAGAAGCGACAGGGCCGCCATCGCCGCGCCGCCGGTCGCGAGCTCGGTCGCGGCGGGCTCCGCGAGCTCGCGGAGCGTCGGCCCGTCCCCGGCCACCGCCGCGAGCTGCGCGCGAACGAAGAGGGGCAGATCATCCGCCGCCGACGCCGTCTTCGACGCCAGCTCCTGCACCTCCTCCGCCGTCAGCTCGTCGAGGAGCACCGAGCGCAAGGCGTGGTCGAAGAGCGCGTAACGGTCGCCGTCGCGCACCACCAACCCGGCGCGCTCCACCTCGTCCACGTCGGCGGGACTCACCCGCGCCGCCGAAGCGATGGTCGCGGCGTCGAGCGCGACGCGCGTCGCGGCGAGGAGCGACAGGACGCGCCTACCGCTCTCGGTGCAGGCGCTCGCGCGTGATCGCGCCGCGGCCTCGCCCGCTTGGCTCGCGGGGAGCGCCTCGACGTCTGCAGCGCTGAGGCCGGTGCGACTCGCGAGCTCCGAGAGGGTGTCGACGAGGATCCCCGGCACGCCCTCGCTCCGCTCCCAGATCGCCTTCGTGACCGAGGAGTCGACGGGCCCGAGCGCCGTTCGGCAGAGACCGGTCGTGTCCTCTTCGGAGAGCGGTGGAACCTCCACCAGATGGCGCGCGCCCGCGTCGCGCACCGCGACCGCCTCCAGGTCGGTCGCCGTCCCCACCAACGCAACCCGCGAGGCTTCCTCGGCGTGTACGCCCAGCCGCAGTGCGCGACCGAGCACCGATTCGCCCTGATCCAGGTCGTCCACCAGGATCACCGCGGGACCGCGGGCCGCGAGCCGCCCGATCGCCTCGCCGACCGCATCGCAGATCGCGGCTTCGGTCGTCGGCAAGGGTGCGTCTCCCTCGTCACCGAGGATCATGCTCAGCAGCGACAGGAGCGCGTGCACCGGCTCGAGCGCACGCCCGTGTCCCGCGTCGACGGCGAGCACCTCGAGGCCCCGCACCTGCATGCGCCACTTGAGCTCGCGCAAGAGCGTCGACTTGCCCCCGCCGCGCGGCGCGTGAACGAGGAGCATGCTCTGATCGCCCGCTTTGCCAGCGGTGCGGGCGGTGACGCGCGCGTCGAGCTGCGCGAGCACGCCTTCGTGCCCCCGGGGCCGCGGGGCGACGAACGCGCCGCCCGGACCATCGCTCTCGGGCACGTGTTCCGCGAGGGCAGCCAGCATCTCTTCGGTGGTGGAGATGCGCTCGAGAGGGTCGGCGGCGAGCGCCTTCTGAGCGACCGCGAGGACGGAACGGGCGCGCTCGGAAGCGTCGCTCGGGATCTGCGGGAGCTCACCCTCGAGGCGCGCCGCGAGCCCGCGCTCACCGCGCTCGGCGAAAGGCGGACCACCAGCGAAGAGCGACCACAAGGTCGCGCCGAGGGCGTAGACGTCGGAGGCGACGCTGGGTCGCTCGCCACGGAAGAGCTCGGGCGCCATGTAGGCCGGTGTGCCCGCTCCCGCCGCGCGGCCCTGGTCGGTGGTCAATCCGGCCAGGCCGAAGTCGATGACGTGCGGCCTCCGCTCCGAGTCCACGATCACGTTGCTCGGCTTGAGGTCTCCGTGCGCGATCCCCATCCGATGCACCGGCGCCATCACCCGAAGGAGCGCAGCGAAGAGCGAGAGTCGCTCCTTCTCCGACAGCCCATGAGCCACGTCGTCGAGGGGCTCGCCTTCGGCGTAGGAGCGCGTGAAGAACGGTCCTCCCTCGTCGTCGCCCTCGGCTTCGGCCAGACCGAAGTCGAAGACCCGTCCCACCCCTGGTGCCGAGATGGCGGAGAGCACCGCGAACTCGCGCTCGAAGCTCGCGCGCAAGAGCTCGTCCGCCCGCGCGTGAATGCGCTTGAGCGCGAGTGGCCGTCCGGGCCGGAGGCGGTCCAGCGCCAGAAACACCCCACCGGCAGCACCACGTCCGAGCGGCTTCAGGATCTGATAGCGGGAGAGCACCATGGCACACGGACAGTACCAGATCTGTGCCCAAGTGTGCCGGGCGCTACGGTTTTGGCTGGCTAGTCATCGTCCGACTCGAGACGACGTGCCAGATCGTCCACGAAGTCGCGGTCGCGCTCGGGCTTGGACTTCGGCGACTCCAGCAGAACCACGGGGCGGCGGTCGTCGTCGTCCAACCCGGTCAGGGAAGTATCGTCCCCTTCGTCGGTGTCGCTGTCGTGGGTGACGTCGTCGAAGAGCAGCTCCTCGAGGGCGTCGGGCGGCAGGGTCTCCGCCGGCGGCGGCGCCACCGGTGTGGGTCGGTCGTGCGCCATCGCCTCGATGTGGGTCGTGTCCGGCTCCGGATGCAGGAGCTCGAGGTCGCGCATGATCCCCGACTCGTCGATCTCACCGAACTCGTCGTCGGTGCTCGCGTTCCACTCCTCCTCGCCCACCGGCTCCTCTTCGCGGACCAGCGCGAGCTCTTCTTCGAGCTCGCGTTCGTAGGGGAAGACCGTGCGGCAGTACTGAGCGATGGTGCGCGGCCCGATCGACACCGCGTTGCGCACGGCGAAATCCTCGAGAGCGGCCGCCATGTGCGCCGCGCTCGGCAGTCGCTGGGAGCGATCGCGTCTGAGCGCTGCCATCACGATCTCCTCCAGATCGGCGGGGTAATCCTGGACCCGGGTGGAGGGTGGTGGCGCGTCGTGCTCGACGATGGCGGTCATGACCTGGACGTCGTTGCCGCGATAGAGCCGCGTCCCGGTCGTGAGCTCGTAGAGGATCACGCCGAGGGCGAAGACATCGGCGCGCTTGTCGAGGGGCCGCGCCCGCACCTGCTCGGGCGCCATGTACGAGAACGTCCCCTTCACCGCGCCGTGCTCCGTGTCCGCGCGCGCCGCGGTCTGCGCGACGCCGAAGTCCATCACCTTCGCCACTCCATCGTGGGTGAGCATCGTGTTGTGAGGCGTCACGTCGCGGTGGACGATCCGGAGCGGCCGGTTCGCGCGGTCGACGCACTCGTGCGCGTGGTGAAGCGCCTCACACGCCTGCAGGACGACGCCGGCGGCGACCGGCGAGAGGCATGCGCTGCCCGAGCTTGGCGCCTGCCCGCCAGACGTCCGCCACGGTGGCACCGTCCACGAACTCCATCGCCAGAAACCACGTCCCCTCCTCGTATCCCAGCTCGTAGACCTGGGGGATGTTCGGATGGTTCAGCTCCGCGAGGAGGCGGGCTTCGTATTGGAACATCGAGAGCGCCTTCTGATGCTCGGCGAGGTGGCGGAAGAGTCGCTTGATCACCACGTCCCGAAAGAAGCCGCCCTCCCCCCATTGCCGCGCCAGATAGATCTCCGCCATTCCGCCGGCGGCGATCTTCCGCAAGAGCTCGTAACGTCCGTAGCGAGTGGGAGGCACGTTTGGCGTATACTACGACCCCTTTGCGCGCTGTCGCCCAAATCCGCCTCTCTCTCGGCCTTTTGGTGATTCTCGGGGCGAGTTCCTGCTTCGAGAGCCACGATCTGCCGGCCGATCCCGAGCCGCCCGTGCCAGGCGCGCCGTGCGGTCGCGGTCTGCCTTGTGAGGGAGGCCTGGACTGCGTGATCTCCGATCTCTTCCCCGGCGGCTACTGCAGCCGCGAATGCAGCGGCATCGCCGACTGCCCCGATGGCACTCGCTGCGACAGCGGCTACATCGACGGCCTCTGCCTCGCTTCGTGCACGATGTCCAGCGACTGTCGCCCTGGCTACCATTGCTTCGGCGACGTGTGTCGGCCTTCGTGCCGCAACGACGACGAATGCGGCATGGCCGGCGCTTCCTGTCTCGACGGCACGTGCAGCGGCGTCGAGTGCACCGAGGACCGCCACTGCATGCGCGGGCGCATCTGCGCGGCCGGGCGATGCGTCGGGGGCGTCACCGACGGCGGGACCGACCTCCCGACGGGCGCCCCCTGCGAGCTCTCGAGCGAGTGCGCGTCGCGGATCTGCCTTCCACCGGAGATGGGCGGTGTCTGCGCCGACCTCTGCGGCAGCCGTCGTGACTGCCGGGTGGGCATGCCCTGCTCACCGGCGGCGATCGACGAGGACGGCGACGGCACCATGGACTTCGTCCTCGGCGCATGCACCACGGCCAATCCCACCGGCCGATTCCTCGCCGGTCGCTGCAACGGGCCCGACGATTGCGAGTCGCACGCGTGTGTCGACCGGCAATGCGTCGAGGCGTGCGAAGACCCCACCCTCGATTGTCTGCCGGGTCAGGTCTGCACCACGCTGAACCTGGCCGGCGTCCGTGAAGGCAGCTTCGCCGGCTGCGGCTACGAGGCTCGGGGCGGAGGCTACGCCGTCTCCAACATACCCCTCGGCACGCTGTCGCTCACCGCCCTCGGGCTCGACAGGCGCGTCAACGTCGGCGTGCCCAACGACGCCGTGAGCGTGACCTTCGTCGCATCGCACGCTTCGGGCGACGCGGTTCCCATCGCCTACCGCACGCTGGTGTCGCCCACCGAGACCCTGCTCTTCGACCTCGAGGCGCTCGGTGCATGGATCGATCAGCCCGTCCGCTGGCTCCCCGTGTCGAACGAGGAGGCAGCGACGATCTCCGTGCCCTCGTCGACGCCCGACCGGGTGCGCATGGTCGGCGGCCGGCACTCGGTGCGCCTGATGCTCCTCGGAGACGGCCCCGGCGACGCCCGCGCCGAGGAGGTGGCGCTCGCGATGCGCGTCGTGCGCGTTGCGCGCGCAGCGCTCGTGAACACCGGCACCATCGACCTCGACATCTATCCGGTGGGCGTGGGCTTCACCGCCGCCGAGGCCCCCTCGGTCGCGCGCCTGTCGAACGCCCTGTCGATCCTCAGCGACATCTGGTCGCCGGCCGGCATCCGCGTCGGCACCATCACCTACCGCGACGTCCCCGGCGGCACCGTGTCGCGGCTGTCGGTCATCGATTCCACCGACGGTCCCTCGAGCGAGCTCGCGGAGCTCTTCCGCCTCTCGAGCGACGCGACGCCTGGCGCGCTCCCCATCTTCCTGGTGCGCAGCATCAACGCCGAGCGGGATGGGGGGATCGCGTTGGGCATCGCGGGAGGCATCCCGGGCCCGCCTCTGCTCTACGGCTCCATGCACAGCGGGGTGGTGGTGACCTACGACCCGTCGGTCATCGGCTCGGGAAGTCGGGGTGAGCGGAACATCGGGCAGGTCATGGCGCACGAGTCCAGCCACTTCCTCGGCCTCTACCACAACCGAGAGCGGCTCACGCCCTGCCCCACCGGAACCGGACCCACAATGGCCGATCCCTGCGCCCCCTTCGGCGGCGAGGACGTGATCGCCGACACCTCGCGAAGCGACGGTGACAACCTGATGTGGTGGTCGATCGGCGGCGACACCGGCCGCCGCTTCAACGTCACCCTGAGCGAGGGGCAATCCTTCGTGCTCCTGCGCAACGCGCTCGTGAGGCATTGATGGCCGGCACCTTTTCCGATCGCGCCTTCTTGGTCACGGGCGGCGGCCGGGGGATTGGCCGGGCCGTGGCGCTCCATCTGGCTGCGGAAGGCGCACGCCTGCTCATCGACGATCGCGGCACCGAGCTCGACGGCACGGGGCACGACCCGATGGTCGCCGAGCTCGCGGCGAAGGCGATCGTCGACGGGGGCGGCGAGGCGGTGGCCACGAGCGTGGACGTCGCCGTGCCGGGCGCCGCGGCCGAGCTGGTGTCACGAACGGTCGACCTCTTCGGTCGCATCGACGGCGTGATCGCCGCGCACGGGCTCAAGCGCGAGCGCGGCATCATGCACTTGAGCGAGGAAGACCTGTCGTTCCATCTCACCAACCAGGTCTTCGCCGCCTTCTCGCTGACGCAAGCGGCGGCGGGGGCGATGATTGACGCCAAGAGCGGTGGCGCCATCGTGCACATGACCTCGCCCGACGCGTTCTTCGGTAGCGCACGCCGGAGCCTCGGCAGCGCTTCGTCGGCGGCGGTCGTGGGACTCACCCGCTCGGTGGCAGTGGAGCTGCGCAAGCACGGCATCCGCGTGAACGCCGTCGCCCCCACGGCGCGGACGCGTGCCACGGAGGACCTGCCCATGTTCAAGGGCGTGCGCGAAGGGTCCATGAGCCCCGAGCACGTCGCCCCGGTGGTGGCTTATCTTCTGAGCGACGATGCGGCGGACGTCTTCGGCGAGGTCGTGGGCATCGCCGGGGGCCGCCTCTACGGCCTGCGCGCGCGAGAGACGACGGGCATCTTTTCGGAGGGACGTCCCTTCACGGAATCCGAGATCGCCGCCGGGTTTGCGGAGGCGATGAGAGGACCGGGACGGGATTGAAGAGTCGCGCCGAGCCCTGCGGGCTCTCTGCGAGGCCTCCGCTCCGCGACTCCGAGCCTTTTCCTCGGGGGGGACGCAATGCCGGCTCGGACCCGCTGCGCTCCTGTCTCGCGCCGAGCCCTCGCGGGCTCTTTGCGAGACCTCCGCTCCGCGACTCCGAGCCTTTTCCTCGGGGGGGACGCAATGCCGGCTCGGAGGCGCTGCGCTCCGGTCTCGCGCCGAGCCCTGCGGGCTCTCTGCGAGGCCTCCGCTCCGCGACTCCGAACCTTTTCCTCGGGGGGCACGCACTCCCGGCTCGGACCCGCTGCGCTCCGCTCTCGCGCCGAGCCCTCGCGGGCTCTCTGCGAGACCTCCGCTCCGCGACTCCGAGCCTTTTCCTCGGGGGCTACTCGCCTCGGAGGTCGATGATCACGACGCCGCGCTCGGCGTCTTCTTCGGCCTCACCGGGGGGTGGCGCGTAGTCGCCGGGCATCGGAAGTGGCAGCTCCAGCCGGGGAAGCTCGCCCTTCTTGTCGCGACGCTCTTCCTCTTCGCGCTTGCGGATCTGCTCGATGATGAAGGGGGGAAGCATGATTTGCTCCGGAGCGAGGGGATGTGCGGAATATAGCAACAGTGCCGTGGGTGACAAGAGTTCAGCAAAGCACCTCTCCGAATTGACACGACAATCCGCCGACGCTTTGGAGAGACGCAGTGCGTTATGATCCCGGCCTCCGCGAAATGGTGCGTCTCGTCCTCATATCCCTCTTCGCCCTCGCGATCCCGGGTCATGCCTTCGCCGCGGACGACTACGATCCCGAGAGCACCGAGTGGAACGGACTGAGTGAATTCGTCGCGATCGGCGAGGCCATGCCGCTGAATCTGGTCGTCACCGATCACCTGGACGTGGGAGAGCTCTCACCCACCGACGCGATCGTCATCGTCTATCCCGAGCACGATCTGCCGCTCTCGGGCATCGCAGCCTTCCTGCGCGACGGAGGCCGCGTGGCGCTCCTCGACGACTTCGGTCGGGGCGACGAGCTGCTGGGCGTCTACCAGATCGGCCGCAGCGTGGCGCGCCTCGACGACGCCCCTCACGTCCGCGGCAACGAGAACCTCCCGGTCGCCCAGGCCACCAGCCGTCACTCGCTCACCGAGGGCGTCGCCGCGCTGATCGCCAATCACCCGACGACCCTGCGCCACCCGGACCTCGACGCGCTCTTCGCATTCGACGATCAGGGGCACGCCCTGGTCCTCGCCGGTGCCGTCGGGGACGGTCGACTCGTCGCGATCGGAGACCCCAGCATCGTCATCAACAACATGCTCGAGTTCCGGGACAACCGGCGCTTCGCGCAGAACCTCCTCGACTACCTGGAGGCCGGCAGTGGCGGGACCGTGTACCTGGTCGCGGGGGACGCCACCATCGTCGGCCGTTACGGAGAGCCGGGCGCCGACCGTCCCTTTCACGATCTGTCTCAATGGCTCACGCGGATCGCCCACGCCGAAGCGCCGCCCCTGGCCGTGCTGATCGGCGCCATCGCCCTCGCGGCCATCCTGCTGGTGGTGGCGGCGACCTCCCTGCCGCGCCGCTCGCCCTACGACGGCTCCCAGATGTTCGCGCGGCCTCCCGCCTGGGGCGGCTTCATCGGGCGCGTCGGCTACTTCAGCCGCCATCGCGAGGATCTCTACTCGCCGACCCTGGTCTACAAGTTCGAGCTCGAAGGGGAGATCGTTCGACTCCTCGGCCTTCAGGGCAAGACGCTCCTCAGGGACGTGGTGGAGGCGCTGCGATCGCGCGGCCTCGGGGCAGAGGAGATTGCCGACGCTCGGAGCCTTCTGCTCGCCCTGGACGCCCTCAGAGCACGCCAGGACAGCCCGCCCCGGCCGCCCCGGGTGAGCTCCGCCGACTTCCGGCGCATGGTGGCCCGGGGGGAGAAGCTCCTTCGGCGACTCGAATCAGGGGGCCATCCCGAGGTATAGAGAGCCGGAGCATGCTCGAGCAGAAGAAGATTCAGGACGTCTCGCTTTCGCGCGCGGCCGAGAGGGCCCGCGCGGTGATGGACGAGGTTCGTTCGGTGTACATCGGCGCCCCCGAGATCCCCGAGCTGCTCCTGACCGCCCTGCTCGCCAGGGGCCACGTCCTGCTCGAGGGTGTCCCCGGGGTCGCCAAGACCACGCTCGTGAAGGCCTTCGCACAGACCCTCGGCTGCCAATTCCGGCGCATTCAGTTCACGCCCGACCTCTTGCCCGCGGACATCACCGGCACCTACGTCCTGTCGCCGAAGGACGGCGTCTTCCAGCTGCGCGAGGGCCCCATCTTCGCCAACGTGGTGCTGGGCGACGAGATCAACCGCGCCCCCGCCAAGACGCAGAGCGCCTTGCTCGAGGCGATGCAGGAACAACAGGTCACGGTGGAAGGCGACACGCGACCCCTGCCAGCGCCCTTCATCGTCCTCGCCACCCAGAACCCGGTCGAGCAGGCCGGCACCTACCCGCTGCCCGAAGCGCAGATCGATCGCTTCCTGGTCCGTCTGGTGATCGGCTACCCGAGCGAGAAGGACGAAAAGGAGATCCTCTCGCGCTTCATGGGCGTGCCACCGACGCCGCGCACGGTGCTGAGCCCGGAGATCATCCTCGAGATGCAGGCGCTGGTGCGCACCGTTCACGTGGAGGAGGAGATCCTCGAGTATTGCGTGAGCCTCGCGAAGTACACGCGGCAGCACGCCCGCGTCTACCTGGGCGCTTCTCCCCGTGCCTCTCTCGCCCTGTTGATCGCGGCGCGCGCGCGTGCGCTGACCAGCGGGCGCGCCTACGTCCTTCCCGACGACATCAAGGCGCTCGCGGTGCCCGTGCTCGCGCACCGCCTGGTGCTCACCCCTGAAGCAGAGATGGAAGGCATGGCGAGCGAGACGGTGGTTCGTCAGGCACTCGAACAGGTTCCGCACCGGCGCGGCGGCTGAGGCACCAGGTGCTTCCCATCCCCACCCGGGTGTCGCTGGCCGCCTTCGTCGGCGCTGCGGGGATGCTGATCGTCGGGCTCGGAACGCGCTCGCCCGCCGCCGTGACCCTCTCCAGCGCGGGCTTCGTCGCCCTCGCGAGCGCCCTCGCCATCACCATGCCGCTGGGCCGGCGCGTTCGGCGACAGCGACTCGAGTTCGCCTGGTGGCTCGGTCACGGCGATCCCTCGGGTGGAGGCGGCGCCGTGGTCCCCAACGTGCCCTTCGAAGTGCGGTGCTACATCCGGCACCGCGGCCCGATGGGCCTCCTGCTCGCGGGCCTCGAGCCCATCGTGCCCGGAGGCGCGACGGTGAAGAAGGACGACCCGGACCTGTTGGTGCTCGGCGCGCGCTCACGCACCGAGTTCTCGTTCACCCTGGTCGCTCCCGCGGCCGGGCGGGTGGTCCTGCACGGCCTCGCCGTGAAGCTGCGCGGCCCGCTGGGCCTCTTCGAGGTTCCCCTCTACTTCCCGAACCCGCTGGCCATCAAGGTGCTGCCGCGGGCGGCGCGCGTGCGTACGCCGGCGAGGCTGCGCTCGGGTCTCGGCGTCGATCGCGGGGGACGCAACGCGCTCCGGCGGCGCGGCGGCGGCACCGAGCTGCACGAGCTGCGCGAGCTCTACCCTGGCGATCCCTTCAAGAGCATCGCGTGGAAGGCGAGCGCGCGCGCCGGCAAGCTGATGGTGCGCGAGGTCGAGCAGGAGGTGCAGGAGACGCGTCTGGTCGTGCTCGACGTGAGCGGCACGATGCGCGGCGGCGCGCCCGGCCAGCGCAAGCTCGACTACGCCATCGAGGCGGCCGCTGCGGAAGCGCGAAAGGCGCTGGACGAAGGCGACCGATTCGGGCTGATCACCGTCGACGGGCGCGTCCTTTCCTTCGTGCCGCCGCGCGAGCGAGCGACGCACATGATCCACCTATACGACGCGCTCCTCGCCGCCACCGAGGTGGTCGACCAGGACCTGACCGACGTGAGCGACGACGAGGTGGTACGCATCGTCGGGCGCTACGTGCGCAATCAGGATGGGGTCGACTTCTCGAAGCGCCCCGGCACCGACGAAGGTTGGGACGTCGCGGGCCTGTTGCGACACGTGCGTCGGAGTCTGCTGGAAGTCCCCACGGGCGGGGCAGGAGACGAGGAGACGGCGCGCCTCTCTCAGATCGGGCAGAACGTCGTGGCGGAGTCCCCCACTGGCGCGGTGATGCGCAGCTTCTGTCAGGTCCGCGGTATCCCCCTGCCCTACCGCCCGGACCCGCGCGACGGCCACAAAGCCCCGGGCCTCGCCGACGCGCTCCGGCTGGCAGGCGGGACGAAGCGAGAGCCCTCTTCCATCATCGTGCTCACCGACTTCGACGGAGCCGGCGAGCTCGGCCCGCTGGTCGCCGCTGCCCGCCTGGCGCGGACTCACGGCCACGCGATCACTTTCGTGGTGCCGGATGCGCCAGCCCTCTCCCCGGCTCCCAAGGACGGCCTCGAGCAGGATCTCTCCCTCGTCTACGGACGCGGCGAGAAGCGCCGGATGCGCGAAGCGCGGGCGGAGTTCGGACGCCTCGGCATCCCGGTCCTGCCCCTGGGCACGGCGGTCGGCAACAAGCAGCAGCGCCCGGCGGGGGCGCTCGAGAAGGTGGCGTGAGCAATTCGGACCCGCCGCCCTTCGAGAATCCGCGGCGCGTCCTCGGACGCCATGCGCTGAGCCCCAAGAAGCGCATGAGCCAGAACTTCCTGGTCGCGCGCGCGGTGGTGGAACGCATCGCCGACGCGACGATGCTCGAGGAGGGCGAGCGCATCGTGGAGCTCGGCCCCGGGCTCGGGACCCTCACCGGCGAGCTCGTGCGGCGCAAAGGACGCGTCCTCGCCATCGACAAGGATCCGGAGATGGTGGAGGTGGTGCGCGAAGAGCTCGGGCGCACGGGACGCGTGGAGGTTCGTGAAGCGGACGCCGCCGAGGTCGACTTCGGCGCCATCGCCGCGGACGAGGGCAAGCCGATCAAGGTCGTCGGCAACCTGCCCTACGCGGTCACCGGAGCGATCCTCAAGAACCTCGTCACCCACCGCGCCTCGCTGGCCCTCGCGGTGGTGATGGTGCAACGCGAGGTGCGGGACCGTCTGGTCGCCCGCCCCGGCACGAAGGACTACGGCGTGCTCAGCGTCTTCACCCAGGCCGCCTTCGCGGTGGAGAAGGTCATGGACGTCAAGGCGGGCTGTTTCCATCCGCCGCCCCGGGTGACCAGCGCCGTGGCGCGCCTCACTCCGCTCGATCCCCCGCGCGCCGAAGAGAGCGACGCTTTTCGTCGCGTCGTCAAAGCCGCCTTCGAGACCCGGCGCAAGACCCTGCGCAACGCGCTCCGCAAGAGCGCAGCGAGGGAGCACGTCGATGGCGCCCTCTCGGACGCGGGGATCGACGGGTCTCGCCGCGGCGAGACCCTGAGCGTCGAGGAGTTCGCCGCGCTGGCCGCCGCGCTTCAGCGGCGGATGGTGTAGATGACCTGCTGGCGGGTGCCCCGCCTGTTCGCCGGGAAGGTCTGCGCGCGCACCAGGGCGGAGACACACTCCGAGACCTGCTCCGGCGTCACCGAGAGGTGCTCGATGGCGCCGTCGCCGTCGAGGCGGAGGATGAGCCGCGCCGAACGGGGCCGCCCCTCGGCCTGCGACAGGCAGAGCGTGAGGTCGCGCGAGACGGGGGTGAGGACGTCGGAGACGATCTCCTGGGTGATGCGCAAGGGACGGGGATCGTCCTCTTCGCCCTCCGCTTCCTCCACTTCCTCGGCCTCCTCGGCCTCGTCCTCGGTCGGCGTGTCCCGCTCTTCGTCTTCTGCAGCCGCCTCCGCGTCCGCCGCGTCGAAAGCCGCGACCGCATCGCGGGCCTTGCCGCGCAGCTGCGGAATGCCGAGCTCGTCGCCCGCGATCTCCTCGAGGATGTCGCGCGCCACGGGGCCCTCGAGCGCGACCAAAGCGTCGACGCCGGCCGCGAGGGCGGCGAGGAGCTCGTCGCTGTTCTCCTCGGCGTGATAGAGGCGAAGGAACGCGCGGATCGGCTGGGCCGCGCTCTGTTCACCGAGACTGCCGAGGGCCGACAGGAGCGGAGGCATCGCCGACAGCGGCGTCGCCGGATCGCGAAGATGGGAGATCAGCAGGGGCACCGCGCGAGGGTCCTCCATGCGCGCGGCGGCCCGCGAGAGCGCGCCGACCGGAGGCGTAGTCGTCCCCTCGAGGAAGCGCGCGTGACGCTGGAGCGCGGCGAGGAGCTGGTCTGGGCCCTCGACGCGCTGCGCCATCGCCTCGCACGCGTTCTCCCGAACCTCGTTGGGCAGCGACCCACCGTCGCAGAGCGTGATCAGGTTGCCGGTGACCTCGGCGGAGCTGACGGTGGCGAGCTTGCCGACGGCGTAGACCTGGGCCGGGGTGAGGCGCGCGTCCGTCACCTGCGCCGCGGCGGAGAGCTGGTCGGCGAGGCTCTCGGCCTCTCCGGTGGGCGCGCCGGAGGGGCTGAAGGAACCGAGGCGCATGCTGGTGACCACCGTGGTGGCGCCTGTCTCGGCGTTCCAGGTCGGACGCCCGTCCGCCGCGGAGAGGAAGGTCACCGCACCCGCAGCGTCGGCCAAGGCGAAACCGCCGGGCTGTGCGCTACCGCCGACCACGTCGGCGCCGTGTCGATGCACCCAACGCACGTCCCCGGTCTCCGGGTCGAGGGCGAAGACCAGACGGTAGAAGGTGTAGTAGAGGTTGCCGTCGGAGAGCGAGACCGCGTCACCTTCGCCCACCGGCCGGAAATCGAGACGGACGCGGTGAATGGCGCTCTGCGGGGAAGGAGGAAGCGCGTAGGCGTTGTGCATGAAAGAGGGGGTGCCCGGCAGCTCGCCCACGTTGGCGCCGAACCACGCTGCACCGTCGCGCGTGCCCCGAGTGATGGAGGGGGTCAGCCGAAAGATGCTCCCCTGCCCCGCGTACACCGATCCGTCGGTCACGAACGCATGTCCGAGGATCTCGTTGGAGATGCGAACGCGTGCGAGCTCCTCGCCGGTCTCACCGTCGACCGCGCTCAGGTTCTGATTGCTCCACGGCAGAAAGAGCATCCCGGCGCGGACCGCCGGGGCCCCGAAGGCCTTGTCGACGTTCTTGGTCCACGCGAGGTCGCCGCCGCGGGCCACGATGAGCTTCGAATGCGCGCCCACGCCGCCACCGGTGGAGAGCACGGCCACCGAGAGCTCGCCCTCCCCAGCCGCGCCGATCAGCGGATAGCCGTCGTCCTCCTCGCGGAAGACCACGGTGCCGGTCGCGAGGTCTCTCGCCACGATCTCGGCGCCTTCGTCGGTGAAGACCAGCCGTCCACCTATCGCGGGCGCGACCGACGACTCGGCGGGCTGGCGCCAGAGCACCTCGCCGCTGTCCAGATCGAGGGCGATCAGCTCGGTGGGGGTGCCTCCGAGAGAGACGGCGACCGGGGTCTCGCTCGCCGCGCCAGCGCGCGCGATCCGAGCGAGGACGGGGTCGAGCTGCTCGGCGCGGTTGTCGGGGAAGGTCAGGTCGAAGGCGGCGTGACCACCCGCGCCACCGCAGGCGGCGAGGGTCAGCAGGGCCAGAGTGACGATGGAGGCTCTCATTGCGTGATCCTCTCCGCCGCGGCGTTCGCGGCGTCTCGAAGCGCGCTGGTCCGGCGGTTATCGGGCAGGGACTCCGCCAGCCCTCGGAGGAACGCGCCCGCTTCGGGCGTCGCGAGCTCGGCGATGTGGGCGATGACCTGGAGCTTCTTTTCCTGCGACATGTCGTCGCGGGCGATCAGCTCCGTGAGCGCGGGGGTGATCACGTCGAAGGGGAGCTGGCCGACGTAGCCGAGCACGCGGTCGACCTCCGCCGGACGCACCAGCCGACCGAGCGCGGCGGAGGCCTCGAGGACGTTCCGGTCGAGCGCATGAAAGAGAGCGCCCGTACCCGTCTGCGCGCCGATCTCGCCGAGCCCCACCGCGGCGGCTGCGCGGACGTCGGGGGATTGATCTTCGAGCGCTGCGATGAGCACCGCATCGGCCCCCTCGGGGCCGCACGCGACGATCGCCTGGATCGCTTTCTGGCGAACCTCGGCCCGACGGTGGGTCGCCAACACGAAGAGCACGTCTCCCGCCTCGGGCTTCGCGAGGACGGCGAGGGTGTCGATGGCGGTGTCGAGGAGCTCGGGTGGAAGCCCTCTTCGGATCCGCGCTGCGAGGAGCGGAATGAAGCGGGCGTTGCCAGACAAGCCGACGTTCTCGATCCCCTGCTCGATCTCGGCCCGGTCCGAGGATCCGAGCGCCTGCTCGACGTCGGCCTCTCGAATCCGCGGCCGCCGCTGCGCCTCGGCTCCCATCGTCCCGAAGATCGAGATCAGAGCCACGACGGCTACCAAGATGCTTCCCCTCATGCCACGCCTCCCGGCCGGGTGGTATCGCGCGCGGTAGCAAGGATCAAGAGGGACCGGGAGGATGGCCACCGCCCGATCCAGGTCCTTTACGGCATTCGATGGGGACGCCATCCTCGGGCCGTGCGCCGCATCCCGCTCCTCGTCGCCCTCGCCCTCGCCGTGGTGGCCCTGCCCGCCCGCGCCCAGGACGATCCGCTCTCGGAGGTCACCAGCACCGACCCCCTCGAGTTGGCCCGGGCGGTCTCGCGGATGGGCGATACCGCGGTGCTCCAGCAGCTCGGCGCGGAGGTCGACGTTGGGGCGCGCCTGTCGGCGATCCGCGCGACCCCCTGGCTGCACGCCCCCGAAGAGGCCCTGGCCCCCCTCGCCGATCTCGCCCGCGGCCGCGATCCCGATCTCGCACCAGCCGCCGCCCTCTCGGCGCTCACCATCGCCCGACGTCTCGACGCCGACGATCTGAGCGCCCGCGAGGTGGACGGCGCCATCCTCGAGGCGGCCATCGAAGCGTTCCGGGGGATCGGGGACGACGAAGGGTGCCGGCGTGACATCCGCCGGGCGGGCTTCCTGATCGCGGACCGGCTGGTCTCGCTCCGAGCTCAGTCGTAGCGCTCGGTGTGAATGCGCTTCCGGTCGTAGCCGAGGCTCTCCTTGAGGGTGGCGCGCACCTCTTTGACCATCCGCGAGAGCCCGCAGACGTACACGTGGGCGCGCGCATCCGCGCAGAAGTCTTCGAGGTGGGTCTGCACGTAGCCGCGGCGCCCGGACCACCCCTCTTCGGGCCGCGAGAGCGTGACGTGGTAGTCGAAGCACGAATGCGCCGACGCGAGCGCCTCCAGCTCCTCGCGATAGAGGATGTCCGCTTTCGTTCGGCAGCCGAAGAGCAGCGTGAGCGGGCGGGTCCTGCGGCGCCGGAGCTCGTCCTGAAGGATCGCGCGCAGCGGCGTCACGCCCGTCCCGGTCCCGACGAAGACCATCGGCGCATCGGGAGGCGCGTGGTCCAGGGTGAAGAAGCCGAAGGGCCCCTGCATCGCCATCCGCTCGCCGGGCGCCATGGCGTGAAGCGCGGTGGACATCGGGCCGCCCTCCACCAGGGTGACGGCGATCTCGAAGCGGTCGGGGGCGCTGGGATCGGGCGCGGTGGCGATGGAGTAGCTGCGGTCCAGCGTCTCGCCGTCGTTCGGCCCGGTGAGATAGAGCGTGATCCACTGCCCCGCGGTCCACGAAAAGGGTGCGCCATCCGCGGTGCGAAAGGTCAACGAACGCACCCCGGGGGAGAGCTTCTCCGCCGAGTCGAGGACCAGATCGCGCCGTGGCATGGCCGCCATCGCGGCGGACTATGCGGCCGAGGGGGACGGATGACCAGGGCGGGTCTCGGGCCGGGTGTGGTCAGATCCCCTCTCATGTCGAGCCGCCTCCCGCTCGTCGAGCCCCACGAGAAGGAGCACACGTACTGCACGTACTGCCCCAAGCTCTGCCGGCATGCGTGCCCGGTGTCGACGGTGCAGGGGCGCGAGACGACCACGCCCTGGGGCAAGATGGCGGCGCTCCATCACGTGGACGAGGGCAACCTTCCGCTGGGTCGCGAGGTCGCCGCGACCTTCTGGGCGTGCACTGGTTGCATGCGCTGCAAGACCTTCTGCGACCACGACAACGAAGTGGCGCGCGCCCTCGCCGCGGGGCGGGCCGAAGCCGCCGCGCGGGGCGTGGCGCCCGAGGCGGCGACCGAGGCGAAGCGCGCGCACGGCGAGCGTGAGGCGCGCGCGCGGCATGAGGCCGAGTCGCTCTTCGGCGCGGAGCTCGGCCGCCGCACGAAGACCCTCTACGCCCCGGGCTGCACTGGTTGCGTCGTCACCCCTGACGACGCGCGCGCCGGCGCCGCGGCGACGCAGGCGCTCTGTGGCGAAAAGGAGGTGGGCGTCGTCGCCGGCCGCTGCTGCGGGCTGCCGCTCCTCGACGCCGGCGACCCCCAGGGCTTTGTCCGCGCCGCCAGGCTCTTTCTCTCGGAGGTGGCCGGCGCCGAGCGCGTCGTCTTCTCCGACCCGGGCTGTCTTCACGCGCTCGCGGTCACCGCGCCCGCCCTCGCAGGCGCGCCTCTGAGCGCGACCGGACCCCAGCTCGTGCACCTGAGCGAGCTCGCCGCGGGGAATCTGACGCGTCTATCGCGCGTCAATCTCGGAGATGACGAGGTCCGGTATCACGACCCCTGCCGCCTGGGCCGGGGCATGGGCATCTACGAGCCACCCCGGCAGGCCCTCGCGCGGGTCCTGGGACGTCCGGTGGGGGAGCTTCACCAGCACCACGAGCACGCGGAGTGCAGCGGCGCCGGCGGGCTCTTGCCGCGCACGGCCCCACAGACGGCGCGCGCCATCGCAGAGGAGCGGAGCGCCGACCTCGCGCTGGCGGGCGGAGGCGTGATCGTCAGCCCCTGCCCGGCCTCGCGGCGAGCCTTCGAAAAGGCCGGGGTACGGACGCTGGGATTCGCCGAGCTCATGGCGCGGTCGGCGGGGAATTTGCCCGACTGATGGACCTCTGGCACAGGCTGGTATCGATGGCGATCCTCGCCTGCTTGGTCACCCTCGCCCTCGGCTGCCCCCACGCCTCGCCCGAGGCCACCCTCGATCTGCCCGCCCTCACCACCGAGGACCCGCAGGCAGAGGCGGAGATGGACGCGGCCAAAGCGGCGCTGGCGGCTGGTGAGACCGCCGACGCCAAGGCGCGCTTCACGCGCTTCTTGGCGGAGCGAGGCGACGATCCCCTCGCCCCCATCGCCCACCTCGGTCTCGGGCGCATCCTCTTGTCGGAAGGAGAGCCGGCGGAGGCGCGCGAGCACTTTGGGGTGGTCTCCTCGCATCCCGACGCCGCGGTGGCGGAGAAGGGGCGCTTCTACGACGGCGTCGCGCTGCATTTGATGGGGGAGTATCAGGCGGCCCTCGACGTCCTCACGCCCTTCGTCGGACGCACCGCCGACCCCACCGAGACCACCATCCTCCTGCAGACCATCGCCGCCGCGTCGGATCAGCTCGGCGACGCGGTCGGCGCCATCGAGGCGCTCGACTCGCTCACGCGCGCGCCGGTTCCCGACGAGGAGAAAGAAGCCGCGCGGGTGCGCATCGCGGAGCTGGTGGAGCAGCCGCACGCACCCGAGGAGATCCAGCGCGCCGCCGACCAGCTCCCCCACGACGGCGCGGCCTGGCCCCTCGTCGCACAGCGCGCGCTCCGCCAGTCCTACGAAGTGGGCGACATGGCGCGGGTGCACGCGCTGGCGGAGGCGCTTCGGCTCGAGGGGATCGAGCTCGACGAGGAGTTGACCTCGATGGCGGTCCGCGCCGACCGCACCCAGGAAGCGGACCCACGCACCATCGGCGCGATCCTGCCGCTCTCCGGTCGCGGCCGCGAGGTCGGCCAGCTCGCGCTCAAGGGCATGATGCTCGCGGCCGGTGCGCCCTTCCGCGGACCGACGAGCGGAGACGCGCCCCAGATTGTCTTTCGCGACGATGGGGGCGACCCAGCGCGCGCGGTCGCCGCGGTGGAGGACCTCGTCTCGCTCCACCGGGTGATCGCGATCGTAGGTCCCCTGGCGGGCCCCACTTCGGAGGCGGCCGCGCGCCGCGCCCAGGAGCTGGGCGTGCCGCTCGTCGTGCTCTCGCCCAACGCGGATCTCACGGAGATCGGGCCGATGGTGCACCGCATGTTCGTCACCCCACGCGGAGAGACCGACGCGCTGGTGGCCGCGGCCCGCGCCCGCGGCGCGACCCGCTTCGCCGTGCTTCGCCCCGACTCCCCCTTCGGTACCACCATGGCCGAGTCCTTCGTCGCGAGCGTCGGCAGCGCCGGTGGCCAGGTCGTGGCGCAGGCGAGCTACGAGCCGACCGCGACGGCCTTCGGCCCGGCCATCACCCAGTTGCGCCACGAGCGCTTCGACGCGCTCTTCGTCGCTGACGCCTCTGCGAAGGTCGCGTTGATCGCGCCCGCGCTGGCCAGCGGCGGTCTGTGGAGCGTGCCGGCGGGCGGCAGCGCTCCCGGCGACGCGCACGCGATCACCTTGCTCGTTCCGAGCGTCGGTTTCGCGCCGACGCTGCCGCGAAGCACCGGGCGCTACCTGCAGGGTGCGCTCTTCTCGGTCCCCTTCTGGGCGCCGGTGGAGAGCGGAACCGGCCGAACCTTCGCCGACGCCTTCATGGAGCGCTATGGAACCGAGCCCGACGGATTCGCGGCGTGGGCATACGACGCGGTGAGCCTTATCCGGCGCGGCGTGGACGCGGGCGCCACCACCCGCCCCGACCTGGCGGCCCGGCTGACCGACGTGCGGGCGCCGACGGCGGCGCCGAGCGGGGGCTTCTCCGCGAGCAGAGGACCGCTCCGGGCCACGCGGCTGTTGACCCTGAGGGGCAACGACTTCGTCGCCGCCGCCTCAGCGCAGGATGACTAGCGCCACCACGACGATCCCCAGGAGCACGATCCCGAGGATCGCCACGCCGAGGCCGATCAACAGAGCCGGCGAGGGCGCCGACGTCGGCACCTGCGCGGTGTTGGGCGGAAGGGAGCCGAGGGGTGCCCCACCGTCGGAGGGCCGCAGATTCGCGGGCAGGTCGAGGGGCGTCTGGCCGGGCGGCACCACAGGCGCCTTGACGTGGGAGAGACGCTCGGTGAGGGCGCTCGCGGGCGTGGTCGCGATCTCCTCGACGCTGCCATCGATCCCGTAGGCCATGAGCGCGGCGTGGGCCAGCGCGGCGCAGCTCTCGTAGCGCTGAGCCTTGTCCTTGCGGAGCCCGGTCTGGATGACGTCGTCGAGACCGGGCGGAACGCCCGGACGCACCTGGCTCGCCATGGGCGGTGTGCCGTTGACGATCTTCATGAGAATCTCGGCGACGGTGCTGCCCTCGAAGGCGATCTTGCCGGTGCACATCTCGAAGAGGATCGCGGCGACGGCGAAGATGTCCGTGCGCTGATCGACGTCCTGCTTCCCCATCGCCTGCTCCGGCGACATGTAGTACGGCGAGCCGAGCGTCGTCCCGAAGGCGGTGAGCTTCGGTCCCATCTCCATCTGCAGCTTCACCGAGCCGAAATCGAGCACGCGGACCACGTCGCCGTCGGGGCTCTGGCAGAGGAAGACGTTGTCCGGCTTGAGGTCGCGGTGGATCACCCCGAAGGAGTGCGCGTAGTCGAGCGCCAGGCTGAGCTGAGTCACGATGCGCACCACGCGCTCGCGGGGGATGGCGCCCTCGCGTCGGAGCAGCTCACCGAGCTCTTCGCCCTCGAGGTACTCCATGGTGAGGAAGTAACTTCCGTCACCGGTCTCACCGAACTCCAGCACGGCGACGATGTTCGGGTGGTGGAATTCGGCCGCGGTCTCGTACTCGCGCTTGAATCGCTCCACCGAGACCGTGTCGCGCGCGACGTCGGCGTGGAGCACCTTGATGGCCACCCGCTCCTTGGTCTCGGGGTGCCTGCCTTCGTACACGCGTCCCATCGCGCCATCGGCCACGCGGGCGACGACGATGTAACCGCCGAGGCGCGTGCCGAGGCGTGCATCGGGGTCGGAGGGGTCCTGGACCTGCACCGTGATGGTCCCGTCCTCGCCACAGAAGAAAACCTCGTCCGGATAGACGGTGCGGCACTGGGGACAAGCGCGGCTCACGGGCCGAAATCGTATCGGAATCTGGCCCGATGCGGCAATCCGATTGCGAGCGTCAGGGCCTGGCCCCCGAAGGGCCCTGCCGGGAGGAAGGACGGCCCACGCTCAGCCGCCACCCCCGAAAGAGAAGTGGTCTATGGTGCCCGCCATGATCCGTCGGCTGGGGCATCGATTCGCGGCCTTCTTTCGCGCAACGACGCCCGATCCCTTCGTCCTGGCGGTGGGCCTGACGCTGCTGACCTTCCTCCTGGCGGCGATCATCGAATCGGTGGGGCCGCTCGAGATCGTTCGCGCATGGCAAGGCGACACCGGCTTCTTCAGCCTGCTCGCCTTCACCATGCAGATGGTGCTGATCCTCGTCACGGGTCACGCGCTCGCTTCGGCGCCGGTGGTGAAGCGCTTCCTCGTCGGGGTGGCCGCGCTGCCGCGAAGCGGCGCACAGGCCGCGTTCCTCGTCGCCTTCGTCGCCATCTTCACCGCGCTCCTCAACTGGGGCCTCGGGTTGGTGGTGGGGGCGATCCTCGCGCGCGAGGTCGGCAAGAGCTGCGCGGCGCGCGGTATCGCCGCGCACTACCCGCTGCTCTCGGCAGCGGGATACACCGGGCTCATGTGCTGGCACGGCGGCTTCAGCGGAAGCGCGCCGCTCATGATGACGACCGAAGCGAACGTGGCGCGCTTCCTCGGCGAGGACGTGGCGACAGAGGTCGGAACGCTGTCCTTCATGAAGACGGTGCTCTCACCGATGAACCTGGTGGTGACGCTCGGGCTCCTCTTCCTGGTGCCGGCGCTGGCGGCGGCCCTGGCGCCGCGCGGCGCGGAGCCCTGCGAGTCGATGACCGAGTATCTGGGCGCGCCGCCCGAGGACGACGGCGAAGAGGAAGCCGCCGCCGAGACCCTGCCGGAGCGCATCGAGGCGAGCCCCATCACGGCGTGGCTCCTGGTGATCCCTCTCGGCGCGGCATTCGCCCTGTGGCTCGTGGACGTGGGGATCGCGAAGCTCGATCCGAACGCGCTGAACCTGCTCTTTCTCACGCTCGGCCTCGCGCTGCATGGGAGCCTCAGGCGCTACCGACTCGCGGTGGCGGACGCGGTGGCGGGCACGAGCGGCATCGTGCTGCAGTTCCCGTTCTACGCCGGGATCATGGGCGTCATGCGCGGCACCGGCCTCGGCGCCACTTTCGCCAGCGCCATCACCTCCGCTGCCTCGGCACACAGCTACGGCGTGCTCACCATGCTCTCGGCGGGGGTCATCAACCTCTTCGTTCCAAGCGGCGGCGGCCAGTGGGCCGTGCAGGGCCCCATCGCCGTCGAAGCCTCGCGCACCCTCGGCGTGCCCCTGAGCGAAGCCGTGATGGCCGTCGCCTACGGCGACCAGCTCACCAACATGCTCCAACCCTTCTGGGCCCTGCCTCTGCTCGCCATCACCGGCGTGAAGGCGAAAGACGTCATCGGCTACACGGCCATCATCATGCTCGCCGGCGCCATCTGGATGGGCACCGTGCTCCTGGTGTGGTGACCCGGAACGCCCGAGGGTCGCGCCCCCTTCAATACGCGTCGCTCAACAACGTCCAGCGATCGTACTTCGTGTCGTGGGCGAGCGTGACCTCGTTTCCGTCGCGTGTGCGGACGCGGAAGCAGGTCAGGTCGTCCTGATCGTCATCCTCCCAGCGCCCGAGGACCACCGACACCTCGGTCCATTCGCCTTCCTTGTCGCTGAAGAGCGCGGGCGCGTAGTCCCAACCGACCGCTTCGCGGATCAGCACCTCGAGTGGCTTGGGACGCGGCTCCCACTCGGGAACATCGAGCTTGGCTTCGCGCCGCAGTCGGTCCACGCAGCGCTCCACCGCGACCGCCACCGGATGCTCGTCCTCGCCTACGCGCGTGGAGATCACGAGCGCCAGATCGTTCGACACCCGCCGGACGATGAGCACCTGCTGCTCGGCGATGACCGTCATCTCGTACATGCGACCGTGGGCCGCCTTGACGAGGGAATCGAGGATGGAGCGCGCCGTGACCATCATCTGCGCGCCGATGACCTTCGCCTCGAATGGATCGATCGACGAGCAGTAGTCGATCGCCTCTCCCTCGGAGTCGATGAACACGACCGACAGCACGCTTTCGCTGCTCTTCCACAGGCGCCTCAGGATGTGGGTGAAGGCGCTCTCGTCCATGTCGCGCGGCGCCTCGTGAGTCTTGCGCCGCCGCCGCTTCTTCACGGTCACGGGTCGAGCTCCAGCCGGTCGATGCGCTGCAGCGCCGGCTCCTCGAGCTGCACCGGCCGCTCGGCGCCGAGCTCGCGCAAGAGGCGCGACAGCAGCGCCGCCCTGCCCTCCACGACCAGCGCGTCCCGAATCTCGGGCATGGCCTCCTCGAAGGTCGTCGTCTCCCCGGGGATCTCCTCCGTGACCAGGATCACGTGGAAGCCGTAGCGCGTCCTCACCGCCGCGGGATAGAGCTCCCCAGGCGGCGTCTCGAAGAGCGCGCGAGCGTAGGGCTCTTCGAGCGCCCCCTGCCGCGGGAATGGCGGGAGCTCCTCGAGTCGGCGTCCCGGACCGGCTTCGGCCTCGGTGGCCAACACCGTCGCCGCGTCGCCGTGCTCGGCCTCGCGGAGCACGCGCGCGGCCTCTCTCTGCTTCTCTCTCACCACCTCCGGCGATGCGTCCTCGGGCACCTCGAAGAGCAGATGCGTCGACCGCCGGAGCGCCGGCCGGACGTAACGGTCCCGCTGCGCCTCGTACCTGGTGCGCATCGCTTCATCGGTGATCGACGCGGGGGTGACCACGCCCTCTACGCGCTCGATGAGGTAGCGCTGAATCATCGCGCGCTCGCCTGCCTCACGCGTCTCCCTTCGCGCGCCGAGGCCCCGCCGCCGCGCTTCAGCCGCCAGCAGCTCTTGCTCTTCGAGCTTCCGAAGCGCCTGTTCCGGTGACAATCCGGTGCGCGAGACCATCGCCTCCACCTCGTCGATGGAGATCCCGACACCATCGACGGTGGCCACCGTCTCACCGCCGACGTCGTCGCCGCCCTGCTCCCTGGCAGGCGCGTCCGCCGGTCCGTCATCCCCACACGCCGAGACGACGATCACGAAGGCCGTGAGGACCATTCGCACGTTCACTCTCCGATCGTCGGGCGCAGGAGCTCGACCCCGGCCCAGCACAAGCTGAGCCCCGTCAGGACCAGGAGGATCGCGGCGACGTAGTCGTGATCCGCGACCTGCCGCACGCCCATGTAGAGGAAGCTCAGGGAGGCGAGCACCAGAATCGATCCACTGCCGTCGCGTGCGAACCGTCTCATCGGCGCCTCTGTTATAGCTTCGATACGGCCACGAGCGCTCGGAAATGCCTGAGCAAGCGAGGGCCGCCGTGACCCTCATCGAGTGGTGCTAGCTCAGGCCGTAGTTCTTCAGCTTCTTGTGGAGCCCTTCGCGGGTGATGCCGAGGGTCTTGGCGGTGGCGGTCTTGTTGTTGTCGTGCTCGCGGAGGGCTTCGAGGAGGATCCACTTCTCGACCTGCTCGACCATCTCCTTGAGCGTGCCCTTCTCTGGCCGGACCTTGTCGATGACGTTTTCGACCTGGCGGATCCGCGGGCTGATGTGCTCCGCCTGCACGAACTCTCCGTCGTCGACCTGGATGACCAGGCGCTGCACCTCGTTTTCGAGCTCGCGCACGTTGCCGGGCCATTTGTAACTCTGCAGCAGCTCCATCGACTGCTGGCTGAAGCCGCCGACCTCGCGACCGAACTCCTGCACGTAGCGGGTCAGGAAGTGGCCCGCGAGCAGCGGGATGTCCTCGCGCCGCTCGCGAAGCGGCGGGATGCGAAGAGGGAAGACCTTGAGACGATAGTAGAGGTCTTCGCGGAAGCGTCCCTCCTGCACCTCCTTCTCGAGCTCCCGGTTGGTCGCGGCGACGATCCGAACGTCGACGGTCTTGGTCTGGTTCGAGCCGACCGGACGAACCTCACCTTCCTGCAACACGCGGAGCAGCTTCGCCTGCAGGGACATCGGCATCTCGCCGACCTCGTCGAGGAAGAGCGTGCCTCCGTCGGCGATCACGAAGAGGCCCTTCTTGTCCTCGGTAGCGCCGGTGAAGGCGCCCTTCTTGTGACCAAAGAGCTCCGACTCCAGCAGGTTCTCGGGCATGGCGGCGCAGTTGGTCGCCACGAAGAGATGCTCGGCGCGCTTGGACCAGTGGTGGACGGCGCTGGCGACGAGCTCTTTGCCCGTGCCCGTCTCGCCCTCGACCAGGACGGTGACCCGCGTATCGACCACCTTCTTGAGCTGGTCGAAGACCTTCTTCATGGCGGCGCTCTCGCCGATGATCCCGCCGAAGCGCTGGCTCTTGTCGCGCTCCTTCAGGTACTCGTTTTCGCTGCGTGCCTGCTCTTCGGCGGCCTCGAGGCGCCTGTAGAGGCGGGCGTGATGGAACGCCTGGCTGGTGGTCTGCGCGAGGACCGCGAGGATGTCGAGGTCCTCCTCCTTGAAGAGGCCCTTCGAGGCGCGGTTGTCGACCTGCAACACCCCGATGATGTCTTCGCCGAACCAGAGCGGGACGCCGATGGTGGAGAGGATCTGCGCCGCCATCAGCGAGGCGGTCTCGCCGACGTCGCGCTTGGCGTCCGCGGCGAGCACCGCGGCTCGCTCCGCCACCACCTTCTTGAAGACGCTGCGGGTGATCGGGATCGACTCGCCGCTGTCGCCGCCGTCGCGCACCCGCGTGCCGACCGGCACGTACCGTGGCTTCTTGCGGCTCGTCGGCTCGTCGACGTCGCGAAGCGCCACCGTGACGTGGGTCGCGCGCGACAGAAACGCGAAGACCTGCCGGGCAACCGCGTCCAGCACCTCGGCGAGGCGCAGCGCCGAGGAGATGTCCTTCTGCGCTTCGTAGAGCTTCTTGAGGAGCTCGCGGTCGAGGCCGACCGCCTCCTCGACCTTCTCGATCTCCGCCACCCGGCGCAGCGACACGATCCGGGTGTCGTCGGGCTCCTCTTCGTAGGAGACGGCGACGGCGAGATGGGCCTCGGGATCGCCGAGGCTGAGCACGTCGCCGCTCTCGATGAGCGCCTCGCGGCCGGGCTCCTCCGCGAGGTCCACCACCGTCTCGCCGCGGACGATGCGCGTGCCGTTGGTGCTGTGATGATCACGCACCATCCAGCCGGCGTCGGTGTGGGCGAGGGAGGCGTGCTCCGCGCTCACGTGGAGCGCGTCGATGACGAGATTGTTCGCCTCACCCCGCCCAATCCGCACGATGTCCCCGTCGGATTCGACGACGGTACCCTGTGCGTCGCCGCTGAGGACCTCCAGGCGCATGGGCAGAGTCTACTGCGGAGCCCTCAGTCAGCCGAGCGATTACGGAGGCGCGCCTGGGTGGGCAGCGCCTCACGGCTGAAGTTGTTCCAGATCGAGCGGCCCTCTTCGGTCTCGCGGAGCTCCTCGATCTTGTCGACGGCAGCCTGGCTGCCGTGGGTGGCGATCCGATCGAGGGCCGAGAGCGCCGCCAGACGCACCTCGAGCTCGTTGTGGTCGAGGAGGCCCACAAGCGCGTTCACCGCCTCCTCGTTGCCGCTGCCGTAGCGACCCAGCATGTAGGCGGCCTTCTTGACGACCTCCTTGTCGGAGTCGCCGAGCTTGCCAATCCAGCAGGAGACGTCCTCGTTGCACTCGGTCGCGAGCGCGAGGAGGGGCTCGTTCTGCTGGAAGTTCTCCTTGTAGCCGCCGTCCTCGGAGGCCGGCTCGCGCGCGATCAGCGCACGCAGTGCGGCGACGTCGCGCGCGTTCGCGAGCAGCGCGTACGCCTTGACGGCCTCCAGTCGCACCTGCGGATGCAGGTCGGTATCGGAGGCCTGCGCCAGGAAGAAGGGCAACGAATCGGCGTCATACATCATCCGCATGGCCGCCAGGAGCTGGGGCTTGGCCTCGAGCTCCGCCGCTTCGTAGGTGCTCTTGAGGATGTCGCGTACCTGGGCCTTCTGCGCATCGCTCAGGTTGAGGCGAACGAGCGCGATGGACGCGTTGATGCGGCGACTGATGTCCTCGCTCTGCGCCTCCTCGACGATGGCGTCGAAGGCATCCGCGTATCCGAGGGCACCCAGGGTGAAGGTCGCCTCCGCGTTCATCAGCATCTCCGCCGACATCGCCGCGGCGGCCTCTTCGTTGCGCGCCCGCACGGCCTCGATGTACGCCTCGACGATCGCCTTGGCCTCGTCGTTCTGGCCATGCATCAGCGCCAGGAGCGGCTGGTAGGAGGGACGGCCGATGCGGACCAGCGCCTCGGCGGCCACGTCGTTCATGCGCATCGCCGGGTTGTTCGGCGCGAAGAGGAAGAGGGCCTTGATGAGCTCCGGCACCGCTTCGGGGTCGCCCATGCGGCCGATCTGGGTCGCGGCGAGACGGTTGATGAGGAAGTTCTGCTCTTCGCTCTGGGCCGTGGCGACCTTGGTGAGGATCGGCGTGGCGCGCGTATCGCCCAGCTCACCCAGGGTGCGGATGAACTCGATGCGCATGCGGTTGTCGACGCCGCGCGCGCCGGTGACGCGCTCGAGGGCATCGGCCAGCTTGTCGATGACGTCCGCCTTGTCAGCGTCGGGGATGTCGATCAGACGGATCGCCTGCGCCGCGGTGATCGCGTGCTCCTCGGTCACCTCCGGCCGCCAACCGAGGGCCTCCTTGAAGGCGGGCAGACCGCGCGGGTCCTGCATGTCCTTCAGGATGTCCAGCATCACCCGGCCGTTCTGCGTGTCCTCGGGATAGTCGAGGTAGGCCTGGGAGATCTTGTCGACCGTCGCATCGACGACGGCCTTGACCTTGTCGCTGTTGCGGTCGTTGTCGGTCGCCGCCAACGCTGCCGAATAGAGCCTCTGGATGTTCCGAAGCGCGTTCTCTCGACGCACGGGATCCGTCAGCTCGCCGGCCTGACCGGCCGCGTCGTCGGGATCAGCGTGGCAGCCCCACAGGGCCATGCTGACGGAGATGATGAGCACGCTCGCGAGCGCGCTGGTCGCGACTTTCCTCATGGCTAAGGGCCTCCCCTCAAGGTCTCGGCGCCCCGCTCAGCTCCCGAGGTCCCCGGGATTACTCGTATCAATACGGCAGTTTAGACGCCGGGCGCGACCATACCGGGGCGTCACATGGGTGTCAACGCCGGAAAAAGGGCGCTCAGTGCGCAAACTCCCACTTCAAATCGACCGTCCCGAGAGGCCCGGCGAAACGAAGGATCACGTAGCTGGCATTGTCCGGGATCACGGGGCTTCCGTCGGGCCGGCGGGCCGGAAAGACGATCCGGAACGCGTGGCGGAAGACGGAAACGGAGGGGTAATAGGCGCCGATGTTGGCGGTGGGACGATGGAGCTTCTCAATCTCGAGGGGCACCATCTGGTTGTCATCCTCATCGACGAGGATCACCCGCCAGACCGCGTCGTCGCTCGTGAGGTCCGTGTCCCTCCACTTGGCCCCGCTCATGGTGACGAAGAATCGGTGGCGTTCCCGCGCGTCCGCCAGGGAGGCGCGGAGCATCTCGGCCCGCTCCTCGGTTCGGAGGCTGTGATCGGCGGCGTAGCGCACCACGTAAGCCCAGCGGAACTCCCACCCCTGAAAGGTCGCCGTCACGTTGAGCACGTCGGTGAGCTTGCCGAACTCGAAGTCGTCCGCTTCTCGGGTCCACTTCTCGTAGACGCTGTCGTAGTCGGCGGCGGTGAAGGAGCGGGGCTCGGGCCGCATGCTCACCGTCGTCGCGCTGCAACCGAGCACGGTGGCCGCGAGCGAGGCGAGGAGGAGGTGCCCGACGACACGCACCTTCAGTCCCCCATGAAGTCCGCGCGTCCGTAGAGAGAGACGAGCGCGAGGTCGGCATCGGCGAGGGCCTCTCGGCCACCCTCGTTCCAATCGACGACCGCCACCACCGACGACACTTTCAGCCCGTGCGCCCGCAGCTTGGCCACCGCGTTCAGCGTCGAGCCTCCCGTGGTGACCACGTCTTCGAGAACCACCACCTCGTCGCCTTCCCCCAGGCGACCGTTCCCTTCGAGCTCGCGCTTGCTGCCGTGGTCCTTCACCGTCTTGCGAACGTAGATCGCGTCGAGCGGCCGGCCGCGCTCGTGGGAGAGAAGGGAGACCGCGGAGGCGAGCGGACAGCCGCCGAGCTCCACCCCGGCCACCGCTTTGGGCGGCGTGGGCAACGCGAGGACTGCGTCCAGGAGCGCGCGCCCCACGAGGGCGTGCCCCTGTGCCGTGAGCACTGTCTGCTTGACGTCGATGAACCAATCGCTCTCGCGCCCCGAGGCGAGCGTCACCTTCCGGCGGGCGAAGCTCAGCTCCTTCAAGAGCGCGAGGAGCCGCGGCCCCACGTCCGGGGTCGTCATGCCGGTGAGTCCTTGCGCCGTGCTCGGCTGCGCCGGAGCACCGGCATGCGTGGGGCGGGCGGGCGGCGCGGCCCGGGGGCGGGCTCTCCCACCACCGTATCGGCTTTCTGCACCGCCCGGACGGAACCCGGCACCGTCGCGCGCACCGCTCGCTTCGTCCGCGCCGCTTCCTCGATTGCGCGCGGGCTCGACTGCTCCGGCGCGGAGACTTCGTCGGAGCGACGACGGCGACGGCGCTTGGAACTTGGCGCCGCCAGGGTTCCATCGGGCGCGGTCATGTGCACGTGACCGCGAAAGCGCGCACCCTTGACGATGTTCACGCGCGGCGCGCGAACGTCACCGACCATCTGGCCACCCTCGTCGACGCGGATGGCGCTCTCGGCCTTGGCGTCGCCGACCACCACACCGCGAACGGTCACCGTGCGGCCGCGGACGTTTCCGTGCACCACGCCGCCCTCCTCGACTACCACCGCACCGTCGACGTGCACCTCGCCGTCGATGGTGCCGAAGATCACGAGGTCCTCCTCGCCCGACACGTCACCGATCAGCTTCATGCCGTTCGGGAGGATCGAAGGTCTGCCCATCTACTCGTCTCCTCGCTCGATCTCGAAGTCCATCTGGATGCCGCCGTGAAGAGCGCCGCCGTCGTCGATCGCGACGCGCGGGGCGCGGACATCGCCGTCGATGGTCCCTCCCTCTCGCACCGCCACCTCTTCCATCCCGGTCACGGCACCCTTGAGGACTCCGGCCACGTCCACGACGTCGGCTTCGACCGCCGCTTTGATCGTGCCCACCGCCCCCACCTTCACGACACCCTCCACGGTGACGTCCCCCTCCAGGAGGCCGTCGACGACGATCTCGCCTCTGCCCGACAAACGTCCATGAATCACCAGGTTGGGCCCGATGTAACCGGCCTTGGATCGTGTGGTCACGTTTGTTGCAGCTCCGGCGAGTGTGGTGCGATGTAGGCGCTTGTGAGGGCGCCCGAACGGCCCCATGGTAACCCCTCGGGCCGCCCGAACGAACAGTCGGCTCAACCAGAGACCTCCCACCACGGGCTTCTCCTTGGATTACGAAAAAGACAGCGAGCGACTCCGGGACTTTTCCGACCTCCTCCGCCCCTTCCACGAAGCCGAGAAGCCGCGCAGTCGCTTCCGCATCGGCACCGAGATGGAGAAGATCGGGGTGCTCCTCCCCGATGGAAGCCCCCTGCCCTACGAAGGGGAGCGGAGCATTCAGGCGGTCTTCGAGAGCCTCACGACGCATCACGGTTGGTTCGAGGAGCGGGAGCACGCGGGCGGTCAGGTCATCAGCCTGCAGCGCGGAGCCACCAGCATCACCCTCGAGCCCGGCGGCCAGTTCGAGCTGTCGGGAGCGCCCCACGAGACCGTTCACCAGACGTGCGCCGAATTTCGCGGGCACATGCAGGAGCTCGCCGACATCTCCTCCGAGCTCGGCATCGCGTGGCTGGGTCTCGGCTTCCACCCCTTCGCCGAACGCGAAGACCTGCCGTGGGTCCCGAAGCTCCGCTACGGCATCATGAAGGAGTACCTGCCCACCCGCGGCACGATGGCGCTCGACATGATGCTGCGAACGGCGACCGTGCAGGCCAATCTCGACTTCGAGAGCGAAGCGGACGCGATGCGCAAGCTGCGGCTCTCCCTCGCGGTCGCGCCGGTGGTGAGCGCGATGTTCGCGAACAGCCCCTTCGTCGAGGGACAGCTCTGTGGCGACAAGAGCCGCCGCGTCCGCGTCTGGCTGGACATGGATCCCGACCGGAGCGGCCTTCTGCCCTTCGCATGGAGCGAGGCCGCCACTTACCGCGACTACGTGGAGTGGGCCCTCGACGTGCCCATGTTTCTGGTCAAGCGCGACGGCAAGATCCTCGCGAACACCGGCCAGACCTTCCGCGCCTTCATGAAGGACGGCTTCGAAGGGGCGCACGCGACGCACACCGACTGGGAGACGCACCTGAACACGCTCTTCCCCGAGTCGCGGCTGAAGAAGACCCTGGAAGTGCGCGGCGCCGACAGCCAGGACCAGTCGCTCGTCTGTGCGCTGCCGGCGCTGTGGAAGGGTCTTCTCTACGACGACGACGCGATGGATGCGCTCGAGAAGTTGAGCGCACCCCTCGACCACGAGCTCGTCTCCGCGGCACGGCCGGAGATCGCCGAACGCGCCCTGTCGGCCACCCTCGCCGGGCGACCGGTGCGCACGTGGGCGAGCGAGCTGCTCGACATCGCGGCCGCGGGTCTGTCGCGCCTGAGCAACCTGAACCGCAACGGCGACGACGAGCGCATCCATCTGAGCAAGCTGCGCACCCTGGTGAACGAAGGAAAGTGCCCGGCCGATCTCCTGATCGCGGAGACCGAGCGCGGCACTTCGGTCAAGGAGACGGTGCTGACCAAAGCGCTCGTTTGAAGACGCGCTGGCTCAGGGCGACGAGCCCCGAAAGACGAGCTCGAAGTCGCCGGTGTCGCTCGAGCCGTAGCCGGAGACGATCACCATGTACTCCGTCCCGGCGCTCACGCCGCCCGTGACCTGCTCGGTGCTCCCGCCATACCAGCTGTCCTCGCAGAAGAACTGCACCGCCCCCGGGCAGGCGCTCTTGGTCATCAACACCGCGTCGAAGGGCGAGGTCACCCGGATGTTGAGTCGCCCCGTGTAGTTGGGCGCGATGGTGTAGACCGCGTCCGGCCCGCGGCCCCGACCACTGCTGCAGGTCTGGGTCGAAGCAGCCCCGGCGTTGGACCCGCGATAGCTCTGCCTACCGAGCCCGATGACCAGGCGTGCGCCGGGGCAGTCGTCGAAGGAAGACTCGGTCTCACAGACGGCGCTGCAGCCGTCACCGCTGGTGTTGTTCCCATCATCGCAGGACTCGCCGCGGTCGAGGGTGCGGTCGCCGCAATTGAGCGGGATGCTGGCATCGGGCGGGGCGATGGTATCCGGCGGGGTGCTGGTGTCGGAGGCGGTGCCGGTGTCGGGCGCGGCGTCCGGTGACGCGCCATCCATCGGGGTCGTCGCGTCCGCGGGACCGCCATCCGGTCGGGATGGGACGGTCGTGTCGCGCGCGGCGGTGTCGCGCATGGCATCGAGTGTGCTCGTGTCGACGCCGACATCATGGCCCGGTGCGACGTCCGACTCGGGACGGATGGCCGACGAGTCCACCGTGCACGACGCGAGCATCACGAGGAGCGCGCCGAAAGTGCACGAGCGAGGCGACATCTATTCATCATGCCACGTCACGTGGGGCCACGGACACACCACGGGCCGGGGCACTCGCGCTCACAGCTTGGTGAACGTCGCGTGGGGGAAGCCGTCGGTCAGGCTCCAGAGAACCTTCCGGCCTGCGGCCCGAGCCGCCGACTCCACGTCCTCGACCGAGAGGCGATGGGCGAACCCACCCCAATGGTAGAAATCCCACTCCTCGGTGATGCCCTCCACGCGGCGCGCGCGGCCGATCACGCGCCCGATGCGTCGTCCCCATCGCGCGGCGTCCGAGCGGGAGTCAGGGGCTTCGGCCCCCTCGCGGAAATAGAAGCTCGCCAGGATCGGGCCGTCGGTGAGCTGGTCGCAGGCGGAGAGGAGCGCCGCGCGCCGTGCACCGCCGGCAACGTGGGTGAAGCTACCCCATCCGAGGAGCACGGCGTCGTAGCGGGCGCGTGCGATGTCTGCCAGGGGCGACGCCGTTTCGCCTCGCACGGCGGCGGTGAGGGCGTCGTAGTCGGCGGCTTCGATGGTGACGCGGCCACGGTGACGCGCGCGACCGTGGGCGCGCGGCTTGTCCGCGGGCTCGAAGGCGGCGACCTCGTAGCCTCGCTCGAGGAGCGCGCCCACTTCACGACCTCCCCCGGCAGCGCCCACCAGGATCCGTCCCGGCGGCGCCGGCAACACCCGGCTGAACCATCGCTGTTCCCAATCGTAGAGATCCTCGCGCTCGTAAGACGGCTCGTAGCTCACGTCGTAGAGGCCGATGCCGATGCGGCTGCGTTCACGCGGATCCAGCGCGTGCGCCAGGATGGCGGCGGCACTGGTCGCGAGCGCACGGCCAGCTCTGGGAGACGCGACCAGACGTCGCGTCCCGCGCGCCATCGAGTGGTAAAGTGCGTCTTCGATACGCCGACGCATCAGTCGAGGCCGAGAGCACGCTCGATCGCGTGGATCCCCTCGTCGGGCGAGACCCACGACAAACGATAGGCCTCGCGCCGTGTCAGCACGCCCAGGTCCGGGGGATCGGGGTGGTGCGCGCCGGCGAGGAGCGCCGCCAGCGCGTCGGTCGCCGGCAGGGGCGCGAGGGAGGTCCGTGTCTGAACGCGCTCGGGGATCACGACGTGTGCGCCCTGTCCGTCGATCCAATCGTCGACGCGATGGGTAGGAGCGACCGAGACGAGCGGCACGGCGATGTTCTTGTCGCCCACGTAGGTCTGGTAGGTCGAGACGTCGGCGTCACGGACCCACGCCGGCGTCTCCTTCGCCACGTCGATCACGTCGAAGGCGATCGACCGCGAGAGGCCCAACAGACGCCTGCCGTCGAAGAGCGTCAGGTCATCGCTCGCGTACCGCCAGCCCCGGCCGAGCGCGGCGCGACAGAGCGAGCTCTTCCCGGAGTTCGACGGCCCCACGAAGAGCAAGGTGTGCCCGCCCCGCGTCACGCACCCGGCGTGGAGCGCGGCGCGCCCGGGCGTCTCGGTGACCGCCTGGTAGATGAGCCCTTCGATTGTCGGGATGATGTCGCCGTCGGCGAGCTCGCCGATCGTCTCCTCCCCATCGAAGGTCACCTCGAGCGTCCCCTCGGGCTCCCGGCCAATCACCAGCGACATGCTGCGACTCACCGGCCGCTCGGAGGGCGCACCGAAGATCGCTTCGAGGCGTGGGAGCATCTCCGGGACGCTCGTCGACACGCGCACCTCGAGGTCGGCGACGACCAGCACCCCGTTCATCATCAGTCGCGCCAGGTGACGAGACCGCGCTCGACCAGGTCGTCCAGGAAGGCGCGCACGTCACGCTCCACGGCGTCGCGCGTCGCGGGGTGCACCTCGAGGATCTCGTCGACGATGTCGGCGAGGCCGCGCTCTCCGTCGAGGAGCAGCCAGACGCCGGCGCCGATGTCGTTCAGCACCAGGAGCTGGCTCCCGTCCGCGTCGAAGAGGACGGTCTCGCCCTCGGGGCCGATCTCGTGGCGGGGTAGCTCTTTGGGAACCGGGACCGGGTTCGCGCTCACGTCGCACCTCCGAGGAGCTGGTTTCTGAGGCGACACTCCCAGCAGGCCATCGACGCGCTCTCTCCAAAGACTTCCAATCGCCTCGACGGCGGCGACAGCGGCGTGTCGTCCTCGAGGATCTCGCTCAGCGACTGCGCGCGCACGTCACCGAGGACGGTTGCGCGGCTGAAGATGCAGGGGTGGACCCTGCCGTCGTAAGCGACGGCGGCGCGTCCGACGAAACGCGGGACGCCCGCAGCGACACCGCCCCGCCCCCCGTGCGCGCCCTGGGACTCGCCGGCGAAGCTGTCGCCTCGGCCCACTTCCCTCGAGCTGTCCGACGAGATGCGATCCTCCGGCACCCCGAGCCCTTCGACGTAACGCCGCGTGGCCTCGAGGCCCGCGGTGTTTCCCGCCATCTCGATGATCCCCACCCGCAAGGTCAGCCCGTCCGCCGCGGCGCGTCGGATCGCCTCGGAGGTGCGCTTCAGGCTGCCCGGCACCTGGGTGATGGCGTCGTGCACCGCGGGGTCCGAGGAGTAGACCGAGAAGGCGAAGTGCGCGTCCAGATCGCGCAAGCCCTCGTAGAGCGCGCCTCGAAGGGCGAGCCCATTGGTGTAGATCTCGAGCTCGCGGAAGCCACGCTCCCGCACCCTCGCCGCCGCCGCGAGGCAGTGCTCGGAGACCAGGGGATCGCCGCCGGTGAGCTGGATCGAGGCGAAGCCGATCCCGTGCGCCTGGTCGATCACCCGAGCGATGGTGGGCCAGTCGAGGGCCTCGCCCACCTCGGGCCCCGCGCTCGCATAGCAGTGGACGCAGCGCTCGTTGCAGCGGCCGGTGAGCTCGACGAAGAGCCGGCCCCACTCCGTCCCCTTGAGCAGCGTCTTGCGGGTGAGGGGAACCGGCGGCGAGCTCTCGAGGTCGGTCTCGAAGCCGGCGAGGGCCGGGTCGTGACGGGCGAAGAAGCGGGTGGCCTCGTCGAGCTCACCGCGATCGACCACGCTCTTTGCGGCGCGTCCTTCGAGGACGACCTCGTGACCCAGCACCGCTTCCGAGAGCTCGAGGCGGTCGCCTCGTCTCCGCCCGAACCAGCGGGGCGGGACGTAGATCAACCCGTGGCTCAAGGCTCAGCCAGCCGGCATGCAGGTGGTGTCCGGCATGCAGGTCGTCACCGGTGGACAAGTCACCGGACCACACGTCGCCGGCGTGCAGCTCGCCTGCGCATGCGCCTTGCTCGCGCTCACGGCGCTCACCACCAGCGGCGGCAAATACACCGCTGCTTTCAGGAACTTGCGCCTAGCCAGCGCACGGCGGTCTTCGTCGTCGTGTTCCAAATCACCCCGAATATGCCATCGACCCCAGCATCTTGCCAGGTAATGTTGCCGCGGGCGGCGACATCATTCAAAGGCACCATCTCTCCGGAACTGCACGAGTTTTTCACACGCCTCAGGGGAACGCCACGAGGACCGGTACGTGGCTCTCCACAGTCGAGCCGTCCCCGAGCTCCCCGCCGGAATTGTCCCCCCAGCACCACACCTCCAGCGCGCTCGTCCGCGCGCATGTGTGCTGGTTGCCCGTCTCCACCTCGAGCACCCCCCCGATGGCCGCGACCGTCGTCGCTTCGCTCCGGGCGGTGGTGGTCCCGTCGCCGAGCTGGCCGAGACCGTTGATGCCCCAACAGAGCACGCTCCCGGAGCGGATGCCGCACGTGTAGTCGTAACCCGCCCGGAGCCGGGTGACACCGTCGGACATGGGGACGGTGACCGGCGAGGGCGCGAAGTTGGCCCCCCAGCAGACCACGGGACCCGACGCGCGGGCGGCGCAGGTGTGACGATAGCCCGCGGCGATGTCGACGGCATCCCCCAGTCCCGTGACCGTGACCGGCGTGAGGGAAGGCGCCATGGTCGAGTCGCCGAGCTGCCCAAAGGTGTTCGAGCCCCAGCAGTAGACCTGACCGCCGACACGCGCACAGGAGTGGCTGAAGCCGGCGGTGACCTGGTCGGCGGCGCCGGGCAAGCCAGCGACGTTCACCGGTGAGGGCGAGCTGGTCGTCGTCCCATCACCGAGGCGCCCGTCGAAGTTGTCGCCCCAGCACGAGACGACGCCGCCGGTGCGAAGTGCGCAGAAGTGCGTTTCGCCGCCGGAAAGGGACACGGCGTCGGTGAGGGCGGCGATGGAAACGGGGAAACTCCCGTAGGTCCGCGAGCCCCAGCACGAGACGGCCCCGTCGGTGGTGAGGGCGCAGGTGGCGGTGTCGCTGGCCGCGACCCCCGCGACGCCGGTCAACCCCGACACCAAGCCGGGCATCGGCCGATTGGTGGTCGTGCCGTCGCCCAGCTCGCCCGAGAAGTTACCGCCCCAGCAGTACCCCGATCCCCCTCTGGCAGCGCAGCTCCACCCGAAGCCCAGACCCAGCAGATCATGCCGATCCGGAGTCGTGCAGCTCCCTTCGCCACATATCGCGGTCGGCGCGCACACCATGCAGGGGCCACCGCCGGATCCACAGGCGGAGGGGTCGGTCCCTGGTAGGCACTCCGCACCGAGAGAGCACCCCGAACAGGACGAAGCATCCCCCACCGCCGAGTCGGTCTCACCGCCATCGCTGGCCATCGCGTCCGTCCCGACGTCAGCTGTCACGGCGTCCATCACGTCGGACGCATCCGAGGCGTCCATGGTGGCGGCGTCGGTCCCTAGGCCCCCTTCGATCGGCCCATAGTCGATGCGGCCGCAGGCCACGCTCAGGACGACCAGATGAAGGGCCGCGAGTCGAGCTCCCACCCCTCCCATCGTAGATGATGACGCCAGCGCGCGCTCGAAAGCGTCCGGCTCAGTCCAGATCGCAGTTCCCACAAAGGGTCGCGTGGACGAGCTCGGCCGGGACTTCGAGGCGGCCCGCCAGATCCTCGAGGAGGATTCGCTCGGAATCATCCACGTGTCCGTCTGCGCGCGCGATCACGCAGAGATCGCGCAAGACCTGGATGCGGCGCGAATGGGAGACCTGTTCGAGCGCGGCGCTCACGCGGTGGTCGAGAGAGGCCACGATCGCCTCGATGTCGAGCTTGTCGGTGAAGGAGTGCTCGCCGAAGAACTTCTCGAAGGCCGCGATCTCCGCCTCGTCGATCCCGCCGGAGACGTTGGCCACCGCGATGGCTCCGGCGAAGAGGAGCCGTCGCGCGGTCTCGGCGGCGTCGCTCTTCTCGTCGAGATAGCTCGGCTCCATCAGCGCCATCAAGGTCTGCACCCGGGCCTCGAGGGTGCTGACCGGAATTTCGTCGCGCACGAAGAGCTCCGAATCGAAGAAGTGCCGGACGGCCTTGAGGCGCAGGGGACTGAAGGGATGAGTGGAGAACCAATCCGCCTGCGGCGCCTTCGCCCCCGGCTCCTGCGCCTCCACCTGCATGTCGTCGACCTGGGCCGCGAAGTCGTCGATGCGGATGTCGTCGAGGTTGATGGTGAGCCCCGAGGCGAGGCGAAAGAGAGCGCGCGCCACCGCGTCGGGATCGTTCGCGCAGTAGGCCCCGGCCCGGTCGGCGCTGATCTCGGCGTAGCGCGACCAGGCGAAGAGGCGAAGTGCGATATCCGGCGGAGGAGGCTCGTCGCCACCCAGAAGAAAGCCGATGGGGATGTCGAGATGACCGAAGAGGTGGTGACCGAGCTCGTGGCCGATCACGAAACGCTGCTCCCCCGGCGCGAAGGCCTCGAGCAGGCTGGAGCTCAGCAGGATGAAGAGACGCCCCTGCTCCGGCTTGATGCACATCGCATTGAAGGAGGTGGACGCGTAGACGTAGACCTCGAGCGAGATCTCGATGTCGAGTCGCTCACGGCACTCGGCGACCAGCCCGAAGATGTCGGGCAACATCCGCTCGGTGATTCGAATGGACGTCGCGAGCAGATGCCGCCTGATCCCCAGCGGCGTCTTCTCCTGCTCCTTCTCGAGACGCTCGTTGAGATCGATGACCAAGCGCTCGGCCAAGAGCTTGTCGGCGAGGTCGACGTCACCGTGGGAGCGGAGCTTCTTGGGGTCCACTCGCGCACTCTACCACCCAGCTCAGAACGACGATCCCGGCTCCTGTAGGAACGCGGACTCCTCGGCGGTGCTCGTCCTGCCGAGGATGACGTTCCGGTGGGGGAAGCGACCGAAACGATTGACGATGCGACGATGCGCACGCGCCGCCTCCACGAACCCCTTCATCCGCTCGGCGCGCTCCCCCGACAGCTCCGACTGCATCGTCTCGAAGAGCGCGACACACTGCGCCTGAGCTTCCTTCGACTCGCAATGCATCAGGGGCATGTAGAGAAACGCGCGATGAGACAGCGGCAGGAGGCGGTCGAAACCCTTCTCCACCGCCCGCTGCGCCGCACGGAGCGCTCGGTCGTCCTCGGCGTACATGCGCGGCGTTCCCCGGTGAACGTTGCGGCCGAACTGATCGAGGACGATCACGTATGCGAGCGCCTCGCCGGGCGTCTCCAGCCAGGCTTCCCTCTCATCGCCGCAGACGGCGTCGATCAGCGGACCGAAACGCTCTGCGATCTCCGCGTCGAAGGCTTCGTCCTTCCGCCACCAGCGCTGTGACTTGGTCGTGCTGGCGAGACCGTCTTCGTCGAGCGCCCCGAACCAGAACGCGAGGACCTCTTCCGATCCGGGCGTCGCCCTCGTATCGCCGTCGTTCACGGCGGGGACGATATCAGATGAGGATCGACCCGTCTCGACGCGGCACGACGATGTAGACGTTACGCGTATCGAGGGCGGTCATGCCGGGCAGGTCGTGCACCTCGATCTCCGCGCGGAAGATCCGGACGGTGTCGCCGTGCTCGAGGAAGTCGTTCTGGAAGGAGGCTTCGAAGGTGACCGTCGTACCGCCCGGCACACCGAAGAAAGTCGTCTCGTCCATGGTCACCATGCGCGTGGCGCGCACGGGCCGGACAGCCTTGATGAACTGCGTCGCGTCGACGTCGTCGGAGGGGTCGTCGATCAGGCGGCGGCTCACGTCCTGAGGCACGCCCCCCACCAGGTCCACGATCCCGTCGACGACGGCGCTGTCGACGGTGCCGCCCGGCGCGGCATAGACGGCAGGGGATCCGTCCGCGCGTCGCGAGCTGGTGTCGTTGGCTACCGAGACCAGATGGTCGCGGTAGTTGACCGCGACGCCGAGCACCTTGGCGCCGATGGCGTTGAGGGCCGCGACGCTCTCCGAGTAGGAGCGCGCGCTGATGCCGTAGCCGTTCGCGCCGCCAGGGCCGTTGTGAGTGGGTGCGTCGGTGACCACCACCACGATCGGGGTCGCATCGGTGCGGAAGCACGCGGCGCCGCGGCCCCCGCTGCCGCAGCCGTCGGCGGCCGTGTGGTAGAGCGCCTCGACCATCGACTCCGGCCCATCCCCGCCGCCGTAGGCGCGCAGCGGGGCGAGCGCCGATTGCACCGCGTCGACCGAGTCGGTGACCGCCTGGCGCAGTTGGAACGGGGAGTTGCCGCTGTTTCCGTAGGGCGAGGTCGGGAAGTCCTGATACTCGGCCACGCCCATCCGCGCGTCGGCGATCGACGCGTCGATCGCGGGAACGATCGCCGACGAGAGCGTGGAGCGCACGTTGTTGATGGAGCCGCCCATCGAGCCGGTGGTGTCGATCAGGAAGAAGACATCGGCGCGCCCGAGGCGCGCGGTGAACTCGAGCTCTCCCATCTGGGCGGGATCCATGTAGGGCAGCACCACGTAGAAGTCGGTGTCGGGGATGGTGCTGCTCGGATCGAGCGGATCGGTCCCGGCCAGCGCCTCCACCCCATCGCCGATGCCGTCGCCGTCGGTGTCCGCTTCGTTCGGGTTGGTACCGCGCGTAGCCTCGTCCGCGTCGGGCAGACCATCACCATCGGCGTCGGGCTCGGCGGGCGGGGTCGGCGGCGCGGGCGTGCCCGAGTCGACGCGATAGCCGGTCCCGCCGTCGCTCTCCGCCACGCTGCCGTCCTCGTCTCCCCCTCCCCTGCCCGAAGAGCCCGAGAGGCTGCCGCCGGGAGGCGCGCAAGCGGCGAAGAGAAAAAGGAGGGGGGCGAGGAGGCGGAGGGGGTGGTGCACGAAGCAAAGCAGTGCAATGGGCGTTCCCGAGTCTGCGACGCTCCTTTGTCGCGGTTTCCACGCTCACTGGAGCCGACGGGCCCCGATCACCCGACCCCACCCGACGGGACGAAAGACCTCAGCAGGCGGGTATGCTGGGCCGATGCGCGCCCTCGTCTTCGCTTTGCTCGCCCTCGTCGCCTGCGGCGACGACGCCGCCGGACCGAGCGACGCCAGCGACGCGAGCGCCCCCGACAGCGCCACGGACGCGGCCGTCGACACCGGTACCGCCGTGACCTGTCCCGATCCGATCGCCGTCAGGCCGGCGCGCACGGCGCCCTCCCCCACCGGACCCCTCGACGATCTGTTGCGGGTCGATCACCTCCAGGTGAAGGGAACGCACAACAGCTATCACATCGCCCCGCCGGAGCACGCCGTGCCTGACTGGGAGTACACCCACGTGCCCCTCGATCAGCAGCTCGAGGCACAGGGCGTGCGTGCGGTGGAGCTGGACGTGAACTGGAACGCGCGATGCCGCCGCTACGAGGTCTTTCACGTGGGGCTGATCGACGCACAGACGACGTGCTTTTTGTTGAGCGAGTGCCTCAGCGTGCTGCGCGATTGGTCCGACGCGAACCCGGGTCACGTGCCGATCTTCGTCCAGATCGAGGCGAAGGATCCCGCGAGCGACACCAGCGCCGATCGTCTCGATGCCCTCGACGCCGAGATCCGCGCCATCTGGCCCGACGAGATGCGCATCTCGCCGGATGACGTGCGCGGCACGCATGCCTCCACCCGCGAAGGCATCGTCACCGACGGGTGGCCCACGCTGGCAGAGGCGCGCGGCAAGACGATCTTCTTCCTGAACGACGCAGGAGAGACCCGCGACGCGTACACCGCGGGCCAAACGACGCTGGCCGGGCGCGCGATGTTCGCCGAGGGCGACGAGGGGACACCGATCGAGAGCGTGCTGGTGCTCAACGATCCGAGCGATCCGCGGATCGCCACCGCGGTCCCCGCCGGCTTCATCGTGCGCACCCGCGCGGACTCGGGAGGAGTCGAGGCGCGCGCCGACGACACCACCCGAAGGGACGCCGCCCTCGCGAGCGGCGCCCACATCGTCAGCACCGACTTTCCCGCCCCGGTGGATGGCCTCGACTACTGGGTGCAGATCCCCGACGGCATGCCCGCGCGCTGCAACCCCGTGAGCGCGCCCGCCGAGTGTACGCCCGAGGCGGTCGCGCTCGCGCCCTGAGCTTCGGCCTCAGTCGTCGGCGCTCTCGGACGTGGACAGAAGGCGTTGGAGTCCCTCCTCGACGACGTGGCGCGTCGACGCGCCGAGGCGGCGCGCGAGCGCGTGGGCGCCGATACGGCGCAGGATGAGCGCCGCCTCCTCGGGCACCCTTTCGAGAGCGGGGCAGCTGAGCTGGCTATCCGGTCTCAGCTCTTCGGTGAAGTCCCCGAAGAGATCCTCGAGGAGGCGCCGATCGAGTCGCGGCGGTAGCCCCCGAAGCAGGAGTTGTTCGGCGACTTGTAGGACCTCCGGGCGGTGGCGGGCCGCGCCGATGTCGGCGCGAAGCCACGCGGCGCGCTCAGGGGCCGGGATGCGCCCGTCGCGAAGGAGCGTGCGAAGGAGGCTCACCGCTTCGTCGCTTCCGTTTTCCACGAGGGCCGACGCCACGACGCCCGCGTAGACGCCGGGGCCCGCGTGGCTCCGAAAGTACGCGAGCACGGCCGGCGGCGGCGGTCGGACCGCGGCGAGCGCCCGAAGGAGCCACTCCACGTGGCCGTCGGCCACGTCGAGCGTCTCGTCCGACCACAGTGGATCGCTTGCCAGCTCGGTCAGGAGTGCCCGCCCGCTCGCGCTGTCCCCATCGCGCAGGGCGAAGAGGATCTGGGCCAGGGGCCAGCGATGCCCTAGCGGCTCGAAGCGCAGGCGCGGCCCCCGGTCGATGGTGGTGTTGCCGAGGAGCTCGACCACGTCCCGGCTCTTCAGCGCCTCGCCGACGAGCACATGGTCCGAGGGGTCGGTCGAGCGCGCGAGCCACAAGGCGTGCTGGAAGACGAGCGGGCCGTCATCGGCGGCGTCGAAGGCCGCGCGCGCCGCCTCTCGGGTTCGCTCGTCTTCGGGAAGCGTGAGCAGCGCATCGCTTCGTTCTTCGGGCTCGTCCAACGACAACGTGAAGGAGTCCGCCTCCACCCCTCGATTCGCTCGTTCCTCGCAGGTGAAGCCGACCTCGTACTCCGTCCCGTTCGGCCCGCCGTGGGCCAGATCGATCTCCCGGACCCTTCGTTGAGCGCTCAGGCTCACCTGAATCCACGGAGTCTCGCCCATGGGATGAAGATGGAAACGGCGGGGATCCGCTCCGTCGAACGCATGGGCGCACACGCGTTGCACCACGCAATCACGCACCGCGCTCTCGCCGCCGCTACATTCGGCGACCTCCGCGATCAGGGGATGACTCGACGCCAGGGGAGGTGTGGTGAAGGGACCCGCGGGTGAAGCGGCTCCGCAGCCCACGACGAGCACCAACGCCCAACGCCAGAGCCTCACGATTGCCAAAACGTAACACCTTCCCCCTCGCACGACGTAGGCCGGGCTTATATGCTCGTGGGCAGCATGAAACAGGATGACGACATTCGCCGCATCGCCCGGCAATCCGTCGCGTTGATCCTCGCGGGAGGTCGCGGCAGCCGCCTGATGCACCTGACCGACAACCGCGCGAAACCCGCCGTCTATTTCGGCGGAAAGTACCGGATCGTCGATTTCGTTCTCTCCAACTGCCTGAACTCGGGCATTCGCCGCATCTACGTCGCCACTCAGTACAAGAGTCACAGCCTGCTGCGCCACATCCAGCGCGGCTGGGGGATGCTCCGCGGCGAGATGAACGAGTTCATCGACCTCCTCCCGGCGCAACAGCGGGTGGACGAGAACACCTGGTACCGCGGCACCGCCGATGCGGTCTTCCAGAACATCGACATCTTGAGGGCGGAGGGGCCCGAGTACGTGGTGGTCCTCGCGGGCGATCACATCTACCGGCAGGACTACGGGCTGATGATCGAGGCGCACGTGGCGTCGGGCGCCGACGTCACCGTGGGCTGTGTGACCGTTCCCCGCATGGAAGCGAGCGCCTTCGGGGTGATGGACGTCGACGCAGACGAGCGCGTCATCGGCTTCCTCGAGAAGCCCGCCGATCCTCCCGGGCTCCCCAACGACCCCGAGCACACCCTCGCCTCCATGGGCATCTACGTCTTCACCGCGGAGAAGATGTACGACGAGCTGGTGCGCGACTCGGAGATCGCTTCGAGCTCACACGACTTCGGCAGGGACTTCATCCCCCACCTCGTGCAGCACGCGAACGTCCGCGCTCATCGGTTGGGCGACAGCGCCATCTACAGCGAAGGCCAGCCCGACCCGTACTGGCGCGACGTCGGAACGATCGACGCCTACTGGTCGGCCAACATCGACCTGACGGCCGTCACGCCCGAGCTCGATCTCTACGACGACCAGTGGCCGATCTGGACCTATCAGCTGCAGCTCCCCCCCGCGAAGTTCGTCTTCGACGAGGAGGGGCGCCGGGGCCGCGCCATCGACAGCATCGTCGGCGAGGGGAGCATCGTGAGCGGCTCGCGGGTGCGGCGCTCGGTCCTCGGTACCCAGGTGCGCGTCAACTCCTATTGCGAGCTCGACGGGGCGGTGGTGCTGCCGCAGGTGAACATCGCTCGCCACGCGCGCCTCAAGAAGGTCGTGATCGATCGCGGGGTGGAGATCCCGGAGGGCCTGATCGTCGGCGACGACCCCGGCGAAGATGCCCGCCGCTTCCACCGCACCGAGGGCGGCGTGACCCTCATCACCAAAGCGATGCTGGACGCACTCGACTGACGCGCGGTATGGACTGAGGGGTGCGAGTCCTCTCCGTCGCGAGCGAGCTCTATCCCCTGGTCAAGACCGGCGGCCTCGCCGACGTCGCCGCTGCGCTCCCGGCGGCCCTCGCGCGGATGAACGTCGACGCCCGGGTCCTGCTCCCCGGATATGGCGCGGTCTTCGAGGCCCTCTACGACGAAGAGCCCGTCCTCTCGGTGGACGATCTCTTCGGCGCGGGCTCGGCCCAGATCATGCGCGGACGCCTGCGGGGGGTCGACGTCCCGGCCTACGTGCTCGACTGCCCGGGCCACTACTTTCGCGACGGGGGCCCGTATCTCGACGGCCAGGGCCACGATCATCCCGACAACCACCTGCGCTTCGCCGCTTTCGGCTGGGCGGGCGCGCGTCTGGCCGCCGGCGCCGATCCCTCCTTCGTCCCCGACGTCCTACACGCCCACGACTGGCAGGCTGGCCTCGCGCCGGCCTACGTCCGCGCGGACGAGATCGACGTCGCCACAGTCACCACCATCCACAACCTCGCCTACCAGGGCCGCTACGACGCCAGCATCTTCGACTCGCTGGGCCTGCCCGAATCGGCGCGCGGTATCGACGGCGTCGAGTATTACGGCGGCGTCGGTTTCCTGAAGGCGGGCCTCTACTACGCTGATCGCATCACCACCGTCAGCAAGACCTACGCCCGCGAGATCCAGACGCCCGAAGCCGGCTTCGGCATGGAAGGCCTGCTCGCGGGACGGAGGCGTGCGCTCACGGGCATCGTGAACGGCGTCGACTACGATGTGTGGGATCCGAAGAACGACCCCCACCTGCCGATGCGCTACACGGTGGAGAGCGTCGCCCAGGGCAAGCTGGCCGCGCGCGCCGAGATCCGGCGGCACGTCGATCTCGACGGCGACCCGAACGCGCCGCTCTTCGGCATGGTTTCGCGCCTCGCCTGGCTCAAGGGGGTCGACCTGCTCCTCGAAGCGAGCAGCGCCATCCTCGAGGCGGGCGGGCAGCTGGTGGTGCTCGGCAGCGGCGAAAAGGCGCTCGAGGACGGCTTCCGAACGCTCGCCGAAGCGCACCCTGGGCGGGTCGCGGTCTACGTCGGCTACGACGAGGCCCTTGCGCACCTGGTGCAGGCGGCGAGCGACGTGATCATCGTCCCCTCTCGCTCCGAGCCCTGCGGCCTGACCCAGCTCTACGCCCTTCGCTATGGCGCCCTACCCCTGGTGCGCAACACCGGCGGGCTCGCGGACACGGTGATCAACGCCACCGACAACGAGGTGCTCGCGGGTCGCGCCACCGGCTTCGTCTTCGACTGCGCCACCGACGAGGCGCTCGCGGGCACCATCCGCTGGGCGTGCTCGTTCTACGACGACCGCCATGACGCGTGGCGCACGATGCAGCGCACGGCCATGACGCGCGACTTCAGCTGGGACCGCGCCGCGCGCGAATACCTGAAGGTGTTCCGCGCCGCCCTCCGCGATCGCGGGCACGATGCATGAGGCGGCAGATGCTCCTCGTCCTGTTGGTGTGGACCTCCGTCGCCTGCGACGATCCACGGGAGGTGCAGCCACCGCCCACTGCGCCACCGCCCACTGCGCCGGAGCCCCCCAGCCCACCCACGACGGCTACTCCAGCGCCGACTGGCTCGTCGAGCTGCCGCCTGGGATCGCCGACTGAATCAAGGACGGATCGTCGCCTTGACCAGCTCGCGCGCGCGCACCGCTTCGAGCGCGTCGGCGGCGTGATCGAGATCGAAGCTCTTGGCGGCCATCTCGTGCCAGGGGAAACGCGCGCGATGCTGCGCCTGAAGCGCGATCGCGCGATGGAAGTGGCTGTAGTCGCTGCCCCAGCTGCCGCGCAGATCGACATGCTTCTCGTTGATGAGGGAGTGCGGATTGATCGCGACCTCGCCGTTGTCGGTGTACTGCCCGGCCACCACCACCGTCCCCGCGTCGCGCACCATGGTGAGCGCGTCGATCACCGCGCGCGGATCCCCCGCCGCCTCGATCACCACGTCGGCGCCCCACCCCGAGGTCCGCTCGCGCACCCAGGCCGCCCGCGCGCCGGCGTCCAGGCCGAGGCCGCACGTATCGGTCGCGCCCATGCGCTTCGCGTAGGCGAGCCTTTCGTCGGGCGCCCCGATGGCGAGCACCTGGCTCGCGCCGGAGAGGCTCGCGAACGCGCAGACGCTCTGCCCCACCGGCCCGACGCCGAGCACCACCACCGAATCGCCGAGCCGAATGGTCGCGCGCGTCACGGACGCGTACGCGGTGTTCAGTCCACAACCGCCGCCGATGTAGGTCGCCCCGTCCAGCCCGTCGGGCAGGCGAAGCAGCTTGGTCCCGGGCAGGAGCAGGATCTTCTCCGCCCAGCCGCCGAGCGGACCTTCGTCGGCGCTGAAGGTGATGCCGTACACACGGCGTGAAGGGCAGCGCGTCGAAGCCTTGGCGACCAGGCACTGGTAGCAGGCGCCGCAAGAGCCGTGGACGTCGAGGAACGCAGCCGTGTCCCCTTCGCGGAAGGGCACGCCGTCCACGTCGCGGATCTCGCCGCGGATCTTCTCGAGCACCCCCACCGACACGTGACCTGGCACGATCGGATAAGGCACGCCGGCGAGCTTGCCGTCGGCGAGATGCACGTCGGTCCCGCAGACCTCGCTGTAGGTGGTTCGCAAGAGCGCCGCGCCCGGCGCGAGCTCCGGCTCCGGCAGCTCGCGGAGCGCGAGCGGCTCGTGCGGGCCCGTCATGACGACGGCGCGAATGTCAGGCATCTCGACCCATCAGCGGACCGTGATCTTCGCCCAGGCGCGCTTGCCGGCCTTGACCACGTAGGTCCCGCCCTTCTTCAGCTTCGCCTGCGTGTCGGTCACCTTCGCGCCGTCGACCTGCACGCCGCCCTGCTGAAGCCGGCGCCGCCCGTCGCTCGAGCTCTTCACCAGCCCCGCCTCGACGAGCGCCTTCGGGATCCGAATCTCGCCTTCGTCGCCGGCCTCGAGGGTCACGTCCGGCATGTCGTCGGGCACCTCGCGCCGGCTGAACTGCGCCTCCCACGCTTCGCGCGCGTCTTCTGCGGCGCGGTCGTCGTGGTAGCGGCCGACGATCTCCTTCGCGAGGGCCACCTTCGCGTCGCGCGGATTCATCCCACCCGACGCGCACGCGCGCTTGCGCTCGGCGATGGTCTCCACCGACTCGCCCGACAGGAGCTCGTAGTAACGCCACATCACGGCGTCCGAGATGCTCATCAGCTTGCCGAACATCTCCTTCGGCGCCTCGGCGACCCCCACGTAGTTGTCGAGGGACTTGCTCATCTTGTCGCCCACGATGCGCCCGTCCTCTTCGCGCGCGTTCGTGCCCTCGAGGATGGGCGTCGTCATGACGAGCTGCGGCCGCTGACCGTACTCGCGCATCAGCTGGCGACCGACGAGGAGGTTGAAGAGCTGGTCGGTGCCGCCCAGCTCCACGTCGCATTCGAGGGCGACCGAATCGTAGGCCTGGGCCAGCGGATAGAGGAGCTCGTGAATGGAAATGCTCTGGTTTTCCGCCCACCGCTTCTTGAAGTCGTCCCGCTCCATCATGCGCGCCAGGGTGTACTTCCCCGCCATGCGAATGACGTCGTCGAAGCGCATTTCACCAAGCCATTCGCTGTTGTAGACGATGCGGGTCGCGTCCTTGTCGAGGATCTTGAACGCCTGCTCGGCGTAGGTCCGCGCGCCCTCTTCGATCTCTTCGCGGGTGGGGACGGGGCGGGTGGCGCTGCGGCCGGAGGGATCACCGATTTGCGCCGTGAAATCACCGACCACGAAGATCACTTCGTGCCCGAGCTCCTGGAACGCACGCATCTTGTTCATCAAGACCGTATGCCCGAGATGGAGGTCGGGGCGCGTCGGGTCGAAACCCGCTTTGATCTTGAGAGGCTTCCCCTCGCGCAGGCGGTCGAGTAGCTCCGACTCGACGTGCAAATCGACGACGCCGCGCTTGAGCTCGGCGAGCTGCTCTTCGGGGGACACGGTGGTGCTCGTGTGGGGCCGTTGGGAGTTGTCGAGCCGAAAGGCCGACTCAGTCGTCGTCGGGCACGGGCTCGTGATGGCTGGCGAATCCGCCTTCTGGGAGCTTGCCGGTGTTGACGAGCTCCTTGAGCTCTTTGCCCACCTTGAAGAAAGGTAGACGTTTCGCCGGCACCGGCACTGGCTTACCAGTGCGGGGATTGCGACCGTTGTAAGGCTTGTAATGGCGCACGGTGAAGCTGCCAAAGCCTCTGATCTCGATACCCTCGCCCTTTTCGAGCGCTTTGGTCATCGACTCGAAGACGCAGTTCACGACCTGCTCGGCCCTGCTCTTGGTGATCTTGCTCCGCTGGGCTACTGCGTCGATGAGCTCGGATTTCGTCATCCCGGGGTCTCCCCTCCAACGGCTCACGAGATTAGAATGGGGCCCCGCAACGGGTCAACAGCGATTTCGGGCACTTGCAAACGAATGAACACAGACGGGGGGGTTCGAAGGCCCTCTGGGCGGTGGCTGGGGCCCTGATCGCGGGGATCGTCCTCGCGGTGGCCTTCTGGCCCCCGCCGGCACCGACCGGTCCGCCGCCCACCCCAGAGGCGCCCGAGGAGCACTTCGCCGACCTGCCGAAGATCGACGTCCACACCCACCTGGGCCTCGAGCAGGTCCCCGAAGCGCTGTCGATCATGGACGAAAACGGGATCGACATCGCGCTCAACGCGAGCGGCGGCTCGCCCCAACAGGAACTGGTGGCCTGGAATCAGGTGGCCGAGCAGACCGGCGGGCGCATTCGGCCTTACTGCAATTTCGCTTTCTCCGCGGTCGAGGACGCGGACTTTCAGGAGTTCGCCGTCCGTTGGCTGCGCGCCTGCCGGGAGCGCGGCGCGGTGGGGCTCAAGATCTTCAAGAGCCTGGGCCTCGGCACGCGCCTCTCGGACGGATCGCTGCTGCGCATCGACGATCCGCGCCTCGACGTCGTCTTCGAGACCGCGGGGAGCCTCGGCCTGCCGGTGCTGATCCACTCCGGCGATCCCCAGGCCTTCTTCCGGCCGCCCACCCCCGACAACGAGCGATACGCCGAGCTACAGGCCCATCCCGCGTGGAGCTTCTACGGCGACGACCCGAACGGGGAGCCCTGGCCGACGTGGGAGGAGATCTTCGCGCAGTTCGAGACCCGCGTCGCCCGCCACCCGAACACCACCTTCGTTGGCGCCCACTTCGGCAACGACCCGGAGGAGCCGCTGCGGGTCGGGCAGATGCTCGACCGCTACCCGAATCTGGTGGTCGAGACCGGCGCGCGCCTCCCCGAGATCGGCCGCCACGATCCAGAGGAGATGCACGCGCTCTTCGTGCGGCACCAGGACCGGATCCTCTTCGGCACCGATCTCGGCGTGACGGCGGGGGGTCTGACCCTCGGCTCGCGGGGCGCTCATCCCGACCCCCGCTCCGCGGTCTCTGCCTTCTTCGCCTCTCATTTCAGGTACTTCGAGACGAACGCCCGGCACATGGCCCACCCCACCCCCATCCAGGGCGACTGGACCATCGACGCGATCGGGCTCCCCGAGGGGGTGCTCCGCAAGCTCTACGCGGACAACGCGCGGCGGATATTCGACCTCGGCGACGACACAAACGCACCCTGAGCGTTTCCTTTTCCACGCAAGATCGGTATGTTGGGCCGCCTTTTTGGGGAGGATCCGCCATGTCCGACGAGGATTTCGAGGCACCGGCCGAGGGGCCCACCGACCTCAGCGCTTTTGAAGACGACAACCCGCTCGCAGCCGTGCCGATGGGGGATGAGCAGGCCCTCAAGGGGATGCGCAAGCGCACCTCGACGGCCGGCCGCATCGCGGGCGTCCTGATCATCATCATGTTGGGGATCATGGCGTGGTTCGGTTACCGCGCCACGATCGCCAAAGACCAGATGATGGCGGAGGTCGAGCGCTGCGGTCAGATCGACGCACAGGAGGAGATGCTCACGTGTCTCCGCAACGTGTTCCAGGCGGACGATCACCCGAGCGTGCGCGTTCGGATCATCCAGAACCTCGACGCCTTCGAAGACGCGGCGGCCGTACCGCTGTACATCACCGCGCTCGACCAGCGTGGTGAGGTGCGGCGCCAGGCGGCGATCGCGCTCGCGAACCTGGGCTCGCCCACGGCGGACCCCGCGCGGCAGAAGCTCCTCGACATCCTCCCCGACACCGACGAGCTCGACCGCACGCAGGTCGTGTGGGCCCTCGCCGTGCTCGGCGAGTCGAACGCGGCCGATGCGATCATCGAGCAGTTCGTCGCCGGCCGCCTGCAGGACATGCCCAACTGGGATCCAGCGGTCATCACGCGGGTGCTCGGCCCCGAGCGTCTCGCCTCCGACGAGCTGCTGAACCACGAAGAGGACTCGGTGCGACTGCTGACGGCGCAGGCCCTCGCGGAATCCGCGGACCCGGCGGCCATCGACCCGCTGACCCGCCTGGTCGACCACGAGCTCGCGCGTCCCGAGGACGAGCGGAACACCGAGGTCATTCGGTCGGCAGCGACAGGCCTCGGGCGGACGGGCGATCCCCGTGCGGCCGAGCCGCTCTTCCGCCTGCTCACGAACCAGCCGAACATGAGCGAGGGCATCATCGCCGCCCTCGGCAAGTCCATCTCCGGCGCGGATCTCGCCCGCCTGGTGGGCGAAGCGGACGACGTGTCGATCAAGCGGGAGCTCGTGCGGCTGGTCGCTGCGACGCACGATCCGGACACGGCTGATGCGCTCGCTGGCCTCATCAACAGCGAGGACGAGGAGATCCGGAACGACTCGGCGATCGCGCTCGCCAACCTCGGCGACCCGCGCGCCGTGCCCCGTCTGATCGCGATGGCGCAGAGCGAGAACGAGGCGGCTGCGGACGCGGCCCTCGACGGTCTCGAGAAGCTCGGCCCCCCCGAGGCGGCCGGCGAGCTCCTCGCGCTGTTGCCTCCCACCTGCCCGGACGAGCCCGATCCGACGATGCCAGCTGGCTGCTTCCGCCAGGCAGCGATCATCCGCGCGCTCGGCGCGACCGGCACCGACGAGGCGGCACGCCGCATCGAGAAGGCGCTCACCGGCGTCGACGCGCCGGCGGCGGCCCAGGCCCTCGCCAGCATGAATTACGAGCCGGCCTTCCGCCGTCTCCTCGACATGGTGAAGCGGCCCGCCGACGTGGACATGACCGCCACCAACGCGGCGGAGCGTTCGATCCCGAACGAGGACCTGTTGCGCACGCGCAAGGGCGCGATCCTCGCCATGAAGATTTACGGGCGCCCCGAAGCCGTGGAGGAGCTCATGAAGGTCGTCGAGGATCCGATGGACGACTACGAGCTTCGCGCTTACGCGGCCCACGCCATCGGCCGGTCCGCCACGCCCGAGCAGCTCGAGGAGGTCCTCACCAAGGTGCAGGACGAGTCCCTCGACGAGGCGGCGCGCCGCTACTACGTGCAGGCGCTCTGGCAGAAGGCACAGCCGACGCTCAACGCCGAGCTGATCCGGGTGATGGGCAGCGAAGCGCCGGTGGCGGTTCGTCGCGCGGTCGCCATCGCCGTGGGCTATGGGGCGAACCCCGAGGCCGACGCCGGGCTCATGACGCTCCTCGGCGACGAAGAGGGCCGCCGCGTGGCCTCCTTCTCCATCGCGCTCGGAGGCAGCGAAGAGGCTGCCCACGCGCTTGTCACCGCCCTCGGCGAGGACTCGGACGCCGAGGAGATCCTCCAGTTCGCCATCATGGACGAGCAGTCGGAGTGGTTCGATTTGCTGACCGAGGACATGTTCGAGAGTGGCGCCATCTGGCGTCGCATCAACGCCTCCAAGATCCTCCGCGAAGGCGACCGCGAGGGTCGCTACGCCTACGCCTGGCTCAAGACAATCAACGTCCTTCAGTCGGGCTGGGAAGGCCCCGGCGGCGCGAGCCCGCAGTTCGTCCGCATGCAGATGTACGCCGCGCTCACGGGCGATGACGCCGCGCGTCGCGCGACCGCCGCCGAGATCCTCGGCGCGATGGGCGAGACCGGCCTGCTCCTCAAGGCGCGTGACTCCGGCGGCCCGGGCGCCGAGGAAGCGCGCAACGTCCTCTCCGCCGCCACGAATCCGGGCGGCTGAGCCAGCGGCCCCCCAGGCGGTCCCCCACACACAAGGCGGTGTGACGCCGTAGCGAAGCGCTCCCCAAGCGCGGGCAACGCCCGCGCGCAGGGCGCGCGCAGCGCAGGCGCCACACCGCCGGGACTGCGGTCCCCCCCCACACACAAGGCGGTGTGACGCCGTAGCGAAGCGCTCACGAAGCGCGGGCAACGCCCGCGCGCAGCGCGCGCGCAGCGCAGGCGCCACACCGCCGGGACTGCGGTCCCCCACACACAAGGCGGTGTGACGCCGTAGCGAAGCGCTCACGAAGCGCGGGCAACGCCCGCGCGCAGGGCGCGCGCAGCGCAGGCGCCACACCGCCGGGACTGCGGTCCCCCACACACAAGGCGGTGTGACGCCGTAGCGAAGCGCTCACGAAGCGCGGGCAACGCCCGCGCGCAGGGCGCGCGCAGCGCAGGCGCCACACCGCCGGGACTGCGGTCCCCCACACACAAGGCGGTGTGACGCCGTAGCGAAGCGCTCACGAAGCGCGGGCAACGCCCGCGCGCAGGGCGCGCGCAGCGCAGGCGCCACACCGCCGGGACTGCGGTCCCCCACACACAAGGCGGTGTGACGCCGTAGCGAAGCGCTCACGAAGCGCGGGCAACGCCCGCGCGCAGGGCGCGCGCAGCGCAGGCGCCACACCGCCGGGACTGCGGTCCCCCACGCACAAGGCGGTGTGACGCCGTAGCGAAGCGCTCCCCAAGCGCGGGCAACGCCCGCGCAGCCACTCACCCCCTACCCACGACCGTTCAGGCGGCGAGGCCCTCCCCTCGCCGCTCCGCCGTGCCATGCTCCGATCGCATCCGATGAGCACGGCGGCGATCCCCACCTGGACCAGCACGATGCGGGCGTTGATCACGCCCCGGCGCCTGGTGCCGGTCGCGTTCCTCGCGGTCCCGCTCCTGGTCGCCCAGTGGCGCATCAGCGGCCAATACCTGGCGACCGCGGTCGGCCTCACGATGGTGGGCGGGTTCTGGTTCGTCGCGCCCCATGCCTTTCGGGTTCTCTTCGCCGAGCGCGAGCACCAATCCCCGCCCCTCGTGCGCCTCGCCGCCTTCCTCGGCATCGCTTTCATCCTGGTGATGATCGGCGGCTACGTGCTGCCCCACGCGCTTCGGATGGGCGTGACCTTCCTGACGGATCGCTTCTCCCTCGCGGTCGCCTTCGCCCTCTTCGTGGTCGGCGGCTGGGGACTTGGGCGCGACATCGAGATGGAGAAGAGCCTCACCCACGCGCAGACCCGGGCCGAGACCCTCGCGCGGGAGGCCGAGCGCGCACAGCTCCTCGCGCTCCGCAGCCACCTCGACCCGCACTTCCTCTTCAACACCCTGAACGCGATCGCCGAGTGGTGTCGCGAGGACGGGGAGGTCGCGGAGCGCGCCACCCTCGAGCTGTCCTCGATGCTTCGCGCCGTCCTCGATGGAGTGCGGAAGAAGGATTGGCCCCTCTCGAAGGAGCTCGAGCTCCTCTCCGCGCTCCTCGACCTGCATCTGATCCGCGATCCGGAGCTCTTCACCCTCGTCCGCCGAGTCCCCGATCCGCTCCCGGAGATCGGCGTGCCGCCGATGATCTTCCTGCCCATCGTCGAAAACGCCGTGAAGCACGGCCCGGCCAAAGGCCATCGCGGGGAGCTCCTGCTCGAGGTCGAAGTGCGGGGGGAGACGCTGCGGCTCGTCGTCGAAAACCCGGGTCCCTATACCGGCCGTCGCGAGGGCGGCGAGGGCATCGCCATGGTGGAACGGCGCCTCGCCCTCGCCTATGGTGAGCGCGCGTCGCTGAGCATCGGAGGCGCGGGCACGGAGGAGGAGCGGACGCGCGTGGAGATCGTCATGCTCGGCCCGCCGGAGGAGAGCGCGTGAGCACGCTGAACGTGATCCTGGCCGACGACGAGCTCGTCGCACGAAAGCGCCTGCGTCGTCTGCTCTCGGCCTTCTCCGACGTGAACATCGTCGTCGAGTGCACCGACGGCAAAGAGGTGCTCGCGGCGCTCGACGCCCACGACGAGGTCGACGTGCTGCTCCTCGACATCCACATGCCCGGCCTCACCGGCCTCGAGACCAAGGCGCTGATCGCCGACGACGGGCCCTACGTGATCTTCACCACCGCCCATCCGGAGCACGCCCTCGAGGCCTTCGACGTCGGCGCGGTGGACTACGTGCTCAAGCCGATCGAGGCGGGGCGGCTCAAGAAGGCCCTCGACCGCGCGCGTGCGGCGGACCGGCCGCGCGCCGATGGGGGCCCACAGACCCGCGGGGTGAGCGACGACCTGCCGCGTCTGGCCCTCCCCACCCGCGATGGAGCGCGCCTCCTCGACCCGACCCAGATCACCCACGCCGTCTTCGACGGCTCGCTTGTCACCGTGTACTACGCGGGCGAAGCGCTCCTCACCGAGCTCACCCTGACCGACCTCGAGTCGAAGCTCCCGGTGAGCGCCTTCGAGCGCGTGCATCGGCGCGCGTTGATCAACCTCGCGCGCATCGATCGCCTGGTCGACCAGCCGACGGGCGGCTACGTGGCCGTGACCGATGGCGGCGACCAGGTCGAGATCTCGCGTCAGGCGGCGCGCAAGCTGCGCAAGCGGCTCGGGCTGCGGTAGGGCTCGGAGGCAGAGAGCGCGACGACCACCGCCGCTTCGTCGCCGACGACCGCGCGATTGACGCGGGCGGCGAGGCGCAGATAGCGGCGCCCGAGCTCGGACGGCGCGACGCCGAGGGCCGCGAGGGTCTCGCGCTCGATCCGCAAGAGCGCCGTGGTCGCGCCCATCACCAGCGGCCACCACGAGGCGCGAAAGGCGAGCTTCGCCGCGAGGCCGCCGCCTCGCACCTCGTCCCGAAAGAAGCGCGCGTGAAACCGAAGATGCGCCTCCTCGTCGCCTGCGATCTGGGTGAGGGCCGCACGAAGGGGACCGTCGCCGAGGCGGGAGGCGGCCGTCTCGTAGAAACCGATCCCCACCACCTCCGCCGTCAGCAGCGCGAGCAGCTTGGTCCGCACGCCCAAGAGGCGCCGCCCGTGGGTGAACGCGCTCTGACTCGCGCTCTTGTCGACGCGGCGCCCACCCAGCGCGCGCACGGCGTCACCCAGAATACGCGCGTGCCGGCCTTCCTCGGCGACGAAGAGCTTGAGCGCAGCCCGGTAGTCGTCGTCGATGGTACGCAGATGCACGCGGTCGATCTCGTGGGCGATTCGGCCCTCCCCCGTCTCGCCGAGTTGAAAGCGCGCCATCGCAGCGGCCACCGCCGCACGCGCCTCTTCGGGGATCCCTTCCGCCGAGTCGATCACCGGCCGCGGTCGCGTCGCGCTCTCTTCAAAATGTGCTCGCCATGCCTTCCATTCGGTCATCTCGCGCCTCCTTCACGCTAAGAAACGCGTGAAGGGGCGTGTTTTCTCGGGCCGATGGGGCGAACGGTCGCGGACGCGGGACGAGCGGTCAGATGCTGCGATCGAGGGCGCCGAGCAGGTCCGCCGCGAGCTCGTCGGGATCCTCGAGGCCCACCGCCAGACGCACCAGCGTGTCGGAGATGCCGACCGCCTTGCGCCCTTCACTCCCCAGCTCGTAGTAGCTCATCACCGCCGGCTGCTCGATCAGTGACTCCACACCGCCCAGGCTCGGACCGATGCGCGGGATGGTACAGCTGTCGACGAAGCGACCCACCGATGCGAGATCGCCCTCGAGCTCGAAGCTCACCACACCGCCGAAGCCGTCCATGAGTCGCCCCGCGATCTCGTGGTCGGGGTGCGAGGGAAGGCCCGGATAGTAGACGCGCGTCACGCGCGGATGGAGCTCGAGCGCTTCGGCGATCTTGGCGGCGGACTCGTTCTGATGAGCCACGCGCAGTGCCAGCGTCTTGAGGCCGCGGTGCAGCAGATAGGCGGCGTGTGCGTCGAGGATGCCGCCGAGCACGTGCCTCAGATCCCGAACCAGCGAGACCATGGCCCGGCTGCCGGCGACCACGCCACCGAGCACGTCGTTGTGCCCTCCGAGATACTTGGTGGCGCTGTGCACGACGAGGTCGATACCGTGCTCCGCGGGCCGGAGGTTCATCGGCGTGGCGAAAGTGCTGTCGACCAGGGACTTGGTCTTGTGTGCGCGGCAGATCTCGGCGAGGCGATCCAGGTCGACGACGTGCTGGTACGGGTTGGTGGGCGCTTCGCTCACCACCAGGCGCGTCTGTTCGGTGATGGCCTCGTCGAGCGCGCCGAGGTCTCCCGGCGGAACCAGGGTGTGGGTGACACCGAAGCGATCGAGGACGCCGGTGACGAACTGACGGGTCCGGCGGTAGCAGTCCGAGAAGAGCACCACGTGCGAGCCGGACTTGGTGAAGGCGAGGATGGTGGTGGTGAGCGCGGCCATTCCCGAGCCGAAGGCGGCCGCGTCCTCCACGCCCTCGAGGGCCGCGACCTTCTCCTCGACCAGGCGCACGGTGGGATTGCCGTAACGCCCGTATTCCTCGCGCTCGGAGCGACCTTCCATGTAGGCGACGAGCGCCGCGGTGTTCTCGAAGGTGTAGGTCGCCGTCTGGACGATGGGCGCCGCCAGCGCGTCGTAAGGGTGGTGTCGGGGCTCGCCGCCATGAACCGCCGTGGTGAGCTGAGAGCGCTTTTCGTCGGCCATCGGCGCGAAGCATAGACGAGACGCCGCTTCGCCGCGATGGAGGATGCGGAGCTCGATTGTCGCGTTATGGTGGCGCCGTGGCAGACGACCTGCATATCCGTGGCAAGGTGCGGCTCGAGGCGGAGTCCTTGAGCTGGTCCGCTGCGCGCGCCTCCGGTCCGGGCGGCCAGAACGTGAACAAGGTCTCGTCCAAGGTCGACCTGCGCTTCGACCTCGACGGAACGAGGGCCCTGACCGCCGCGCAGAAGAGCCGGGTGCGCGCCCAACCCGGTGTCCGCCTCGACTCCGAGGGTCGGGTGATCATCGTCAGCCAGGCCACCCGCGATCAGAAGATGAATCTCGAAGACGCGCGGGAGCGTTTGAAGGCGCTGGTCCTCGCCTCCCTCGACCCGCCCAAGCGGCGCAAGAAGACCAAGCCGACGCGCGCGTCGAAGCGGCGCCGCATGGACGCGAAGCGGCGCCGCTCCAAGCTCAAGCAATCCCGCGGCCGCGTGCGCACAGAGGACTGAAGCCGGGCTCAGGCGAAGCTGAGCGAGTACCCCGCCGCCTCGAGGCGCGCCTGCTCGCGTTCGAGGTCGGCACGGGTCAGGGGGTTGTCGTCGAGCCACCCGGCGGGGAAGCGGAGTGAGAAATGCTCGCCCTCGACCGCGAGGTGGACCTTGGGAACGGCGGCGTCGCTGCGCCCGCGGTTCATGCGCACCGCGAGCCGAAGCAGGATCGTCAGCCGAACGGCGGGCACCGCGACCTCGGTGGGGAGGTCTTCGAAGCGGCTGACGCGCAGCTTGCGCCTGTGACTCGTGACCATGCGCGCCAGCACCTGTTGCGCGTCGCGGCTGAAGCCGGGCATGTCGGTGTGCTCTAAGATGTAACCGCCGTGCTTGTGATAGCCGGAGTAGCTCAGGGACACGCCGATCTCGTGCAGGCGTGACGCCCAGCGCAGATAGTCGCGCGCCCAGTCGACATCGAGCTCGAGATCGTCGGCCGCGTCATCGAGGAGGCTCATCGCCGTCCGCTCGATGCGGGCCGCCTGATCGCGATCGACGTTGTAGCGCTCCTCGAGCTGCCGCACCGTGCCCTCGCGGACGTCGCGGTGGCTCATCCGGCCGACCATGTCGTAGACGACACCCTCGCGGACGGCCCCTTCGCTCGGCGTCATGGACTCGATACCCAGGATGTCGAAGACGGCGCTCAGGATCGCCAGGCCCCCGGCGATCACCGGCTTGCGCGCTTCCTGCAAGCCCTCGAGGTCGAGCTTGTTGGCGTGCCCCGCGGCGATCAGCGCCTTGCGCATCCGCTTGAGCGCCTTGGGGGTGATGGTGTCGCCCCACCCGTTGGTGCGAACGACGGCGTCGATGGCGAGGATGGTGCCCGAGGCGCCGACCGCCTCCTCCCATCCCATCTTCCGGTACTCCTGTTGGATCGACTCCGCCTCGAGCGCAGCGGCGGTGCGCGCGTCGGCCATCGCCGCGGCCGTGATCCGGCCGTCCTCGAAGTAGCGCTTGGTCCACGTGATGTGGCCCATGTAGAGGCTGTCGGCGAGGCGGGGCTCGAAGGTTTCGCCGATGATGCACTCGGTGCTGCCGCCGCCGATGTCCACGACCAGGCGCCGGCCCTCGGGGCGGCTCAGGGTGTTGGCGACGCCGAGGTAGACGAGCCGCGCCTCTTCGCGGCCGCTGATGACCTCGATCCGATGCCCCAGCGCCGCCTCGGCCTGCTCCACGAAGCGTCGTGCGTTCTTCGCCGCGCGCAGGGTGTTGGTGCCCACCGCGCGGACGCTGTCGGAGGTCATGTGCTCGAGCCGCTGCCCGAAACGCTCGAGGCAATCGAGGGCGCGCTGTTGAGCTTCTTCGCTGAGCGTCTTGTCCTCGCCCAGGCCCTCCGCGAGCGCCACGCGTTCTTTGAGGCGGTCGACGACCTGGACCTCGCCGTCCACGACCCGCGCCACCAACATGTGGAACGAGTTGGATCCGAGATCCACGGCGGCGACGAGCTCGGGCATGGCGTCGAGAATGTAGCAGGGACTGTAGGGCGCGGGTTGGCGGTCTGATGCGACGTGGAACGCCGTCTACGCGGACGCGGCGGGCGGCACCACGTCGGCCAAGAAGGAGAGGCAGGAGCTCATCGCGTGCCGTGCGCTGGGCTTGAACACGAAAGCCTGAAACGCGTGCCCCTGGCCCCAGTAGTACGCGACGCGGTGCTTGATCTTGCGCGCGTCGAGCGCCGCGTCGAGGCGCTTGGTGTCGTCGAGGATCGGGTCCTCGTCGCCACAAGATGCGTAGAACGGTGGCAGCGGGCGCACGGGCTGCGCGTCGCTCTCCAGGATCCGAAGGGGATCGGCGAGGCCGCGCTCGTCGAGGCTCCGGTTCGTGTAGGGGCCGAGGTAGTTGTTGCAGATTTGATGGAGCCGATCGCGCACGTAGACGGGAAGGCTCTCGTCTCGCAGATATCTCTCGGCGTGCGAGACCTCGAGCATGGAGCAGAGGGGCACCGCCGCCACGGGGACCCTCCCTCGCGCGAAGAGCCGTTGGGCAAACGGCTCGGGACGCTCGAAGGTGCACGCGATGGTGAGCGCCGTCGCGAGGTTCCCGCCCGCGCTCTCACCGGCGACGATCACCCGCTCCGGGTCTCCGCCGTACTCGGACGCGTGGTCCCACACCCACTCGAGCGCGCGGGCCGCGTCTTCGACCGCCGCGGGATAGGTGTGCGCGGGAGCGAGGCGGTAGTTCGCATTGATCACCAGGTAGCCGCCCCGCGCAAAGCCGAGGCCCATCATCCAGTGGGTGTCCTTGCTCAGGATGCTGAAGCCGCCGCCGTGGAGATAGAGCACCACCGGGAGCGGACGCTCACCGAAGTGAGGGCGGTAGATGTCGAGGGCGTTCGCCTCTCCATGAGGGCCGTAGCTCAGGTTCTCGATCACCTCGATCCCGTGCCGCTCGGGGTTGGCCGCGGGATGGAGCTTCATCGATCCGCTGACGGTGCGCAGGACCGCTTCGATGGTCCGGGTCACGGCCCTGCGCCGCATGGCGAGGAGCGGAGATGTCGATGACGCGTCAGTCATGAGGAGCGCTAGATTCGCGCTTCTCCGGTGCTGCGCAAGCCCTTTTCACGTGGTGGGCACGCAGGCCTCGCGCGGCGTGCTACCCGCTCCCGAGTCGCCCACGTAGCGGCTCACGTTCTCGGGTGCGGCCCCACCTTGGCCATCCAGATCAGTGGCCTTTTCCCTGGCCACGATCGAGGAGCCTCGGTGCCACGTGGAGAGCGAGAGCTTGGCGCTCGGTGCCGCGAGGGGGCGGGCCGCGAGCGCGTGCCCCATCGCGACCCCCATCACGCCGCTCAGGAAGAACACGATCATCGCTGCCGCGAAGAGCCGCGCCAGACCATTCATCGCCCGCGGCCTTTGGCGCATGAAGCCGTAGCTCGCGCGCGGTGCTGCGGCGCGGCGCTCGGTGCCGTCGAGGATCTTCGTCTCGGGGGATGCCTCTTCGTGACCACCAGCGGGGACCACCACGTGGAAGGTGTAGCCGACCGCGGCGCGGAAGCGGGCATCGTGGCCGGTGGCATCAGCGAAGACGTCGGGCTGCATCTGTGCACCCAGGAGGCGCGAGATGAACGCGGCCACGTGGGCGGGCCCGACGGACCGGGCGGGGGGGCAGGCATCGAGGAGCGCGCTCGCGAGCTCGCGCGCGGACTGGAAGCGGCTCTCGGGCTCGGGATGCATGGCCCTGCGGATCACCGCTTCGAGCTCCCGCGGCACGCGCGGATTCCACGCGGAGATGGAGCGAAAGGTCGGGCGGCGCACCTGCCGGATGATCGCGAGCTCGTTGTCGCCGTCGAAGTAGGGACGGAGGGTGAGCATCTCCCAGAGGACGACCGCGAGCGCGTAGATGTCCGAACGGTGATCGACGGGCGCGCCGCCGCAGTGCTCCGGCGACATGTAACGGAGCTTGCCTTTGATCTTCCCGTTCTTGGTCTCGTGCAGCCGCCCCCGCGCCTTGGCGATCCCGAAGTCGATCACCTTCACCCGACCGTCGCGGCCCACGAGGATGTTCTGCGGGCTGATGTCGCGATGGACGATGTCGAGGGGCCGGCCTTCGAGCCCGATCGCGGCGTGCGCAGCCTCGAGACCGTCGAGGGCTTTCGCCGCGATGCGCACCGCGATCTCCACGTCGACCGGGATGCCCGAACGAGACGCGCGGTCCATCAGCGTTCCGAGGCTTACGCCGTCCACGTACTCCATCACCATGAAGTAGTCGTCGCCGTCCCGCTCGAGGGCGTCGACCGAGACCACGTTCGGATGGTCGATGCAGCCCAGGACCCGCGCCTCATCCAGGAACATCTCGACATAGCGTGGGGTGTCGCGGAGGTGGCGGCGGATGGTCTTGAGCGCCACGCGCCGCCCGCCGCCCAGCGGCTCCGCCACGTAGAGCTCTGCCATCCCTCCTGCGCCCAGCTCCTCGATGATCCGGTACGCGCCGATCGTGGTGGGGACGCGGGGTGACGGGAACATCTCGAAACAACCTCCACCTTCCCCCTTCGCAACCTCCATTCCACGAGCAAAACCCGTGTGATTACGGGCAAGCGTCGGTAAAACTGTCGCGCCCGGGTGACAGGGGGAGCGCAGATCGTTCTGCACGGCGGCGGCCCTTGCCGCGCGCGCTCAGTGTCCCTTCAACCGGTCGACGCCGGGATGGGTCGGGTCACCCGGCTCGTGGCGCGGGTTCGCGGTCTCGTAGCTTCCATCGCGACCAGGCAGGCTCATCAGCGTGTCCTTGTCGTAGATGAAGTGCTCGCGCCTGGTCGACGGGGGCATGTGCATGCCGGTGTCCATGCGAATGGCGTCGCAGGGGCACGCCTCGACGCAGTAGCCGCAGAAGATGCAGCGGAGCTCGTCGATGACGAAGGCCTCCGGGTAGCGCTCGTAGCCGTAGCGCGGGTCCTCGGGCTGATACTCCGCCGGCTCGATGTAGATGCACTGCGCCGGGCACGCCGTCGAACAGCACAGACACGCGACGCAGCGCGGCGATCCGTCGATGCGATGGGTGAGGCGATGGATCCCCCGGAAGCGCTCGGGGTAGACGCGCTGCTCCTCCGGGTACTTGATGGTGTCGATCTCGCTGTCTTCGGTGAACGTGTTCTTGAAGAAGCGACGAATCGTCACGCCGAGGCCCTTGGCCACCTCGGGGACGTAGGCCTGCTCGGAAATCGTCTTGTTCGGACGCGCAACCAGCTTGGCCATCTCAGCCTCCCACCATCAGTAGAACCATGCCCGTCACCATGATGCTGACCAGCGACGCGGGCAGGATGATCTTCCAGCACAGGCTCATGATCTGGTCGTAGCGGAAACGCGGCAGCGTCCAGCGGATCATCAGCTGGAACCAGATGAAGAGCGCCACCTTCACGGTGAAGGAGAGCATCTGGATGACGATCACCACCCAGTGCGGGATCTCCGCGACGTATCCGAAGAGCTCGAAGCCGCTCCGGGTCAAGAACGGCACGTCGTAGCCGCCGAAGAAGAGCGCCGACGCGATCGCCGACAGCACGATCACCTCGACGAACTCCGCCATGAAGAACATGCCGAACTTCATGCCCGAGTACTCGACGCAGTAGCCGGCGGCGAGCTCCGACTCACCCTCGGGCACGTCGAAGGGGATGCGCTTCGTCTCGGCGATGGAGCAGGTCAGAAAGAGGATGAACGCCAGCGGGTTGACGAAGATCCCCCAGACGTTCTCGGCCTGCCAGCGCACCATGTTCTCGAGAAGGAGCGTGTTGTAGACCATGAACATCGGCACGATGGTCAGGCCGAGGGTCACCTCGTAGCTCACCATCTGGCCGGCCGCGCGGAGACCGCCGAGCAACGCGTACTTGTTGTCGCTCGCGTAGCCGGCGATGGCGGCGCCCACCACGCCAGTGCCGGCGATGGCGAAGACGAAGAGGATCCCGACGTTCACCGAGGCGACCTGCATCGGCACCTGCGGCCCGCTGATCACCCCGCTCGCCGGAAGGACGTCGCCCGCCCAGTCGAGATAGAGCGTGTCTGCGAAGGGGATCACCGCGAAGGTCGCGATGGCGGTCACCACCGTCAGGATCGGCGCGAGGGAGAAGAGGAGCTTGTCCGCCTTCGGAGGGACGAAGTCCTCCTTCCAGACGAACTTCAGCGCGTCGGCCAGCGGGTGGAGCAGCCCCAGGAGCGTGATGTTCCCGTCGAAGGTGCGCCCCGCGTAGGCGAGGATCCGGCTGAGGCCGTAGCTGAGCGGGGCCAGGAGCACCGAGAGCCACAGGACCGCGTTCCAGCTGAGGGTGGGGTCGGTCTCCGTCCCACCGAGGCCGCCGGGGATCACGAAGTCGCCGCCCTGATAGAGGCTGTAGCCGGCCTCCCCGGCGAGCACGACCGCCAAGAGCGCCAGACCGCCGGCGAGCATCATGTGCACCGCAGAGCCCGTGGTCAGCGCGTTGCGCCCGAAGGGCACGAAGCGGTCCGGGATCCGGAGCCCGGCGCGCGTCGGACCGATGCGGTCCTGCATCATCGCGCTCTGCCGGCGCTCCGCCCAGATCAGGACCGGCGCGAAGGTCAGGATGATGATCAGCGCGAAGCCGATCTTGAGCAACGTGGATACGACCAGGATGAGCATGGAGTCCATCAGGCGCGCGCCTCCTGTTCCGCGCCTTGGCCACTGCTCAATGCCGCGCGTACCTCGTTGATGCCGGAGAAGGACAGCGGTTTGCCCATCTTGTCGGCGATGGCCACCAGCGTCTGCCACACGGGGACGATGCGACCCGGCGAGGGGATGGCCCGCTTGAAGGTCTGGGCCTTGCCGTCGCCGTTGACGAACGTGCCGTGCTGCTCGGCCCAGGACGAGACCGGGATGACCAGCTCTGCGACCTCGTCGAAGGCGCCGGTGTTCGCCGTGAGCGAGATCGAGAGGTCGAGGCGAATCAGCGGCGCGAGGTCGTGCGCGCTCTTCTCGGTGGCCCGCCCCAGCAGAATGGCCCCGGCGATCTCGCCGCTCAGGATGTCGGAGAGAAGGTCGTCCACCGTGCCCACGTCACCGCCCGCCGCCATCTCGGCGCCGCGCCGGTTCGGGTTGTGGTCGGCGACCCTCAGGATGTCGTCCCCTTCCCAATCGGCCCGCGCCGCCAGGTAGAGGTGGCTCGAGCCGAGGACGTCCTTGGCGAAGCGCGCCGCCACCAGGTTGTTCTCCGAGCTCTCGGTCGCGGAGAGCACCACCGCGACGCGCGACCCGTCCACGTGGGCGAGGCGCTCGGCCGCCGTCTGGATGCCTTCGGCGTAGGTCAGCTCCTCGACGCCATCGCCGCGGCCGAGGCTCGGCACCATCACCCGATCCTCGTGGACCTCCTTGTAGGTCATCATGCCGTCGTCGCACATCCAGAACTTGTTGACCTCTTCGTTGTCCCGCGGGCGCAGGCGGTAGACCTGGTCGTAACGCGGGTCGAAGTCGACGTGGCTGTTGCAGCCCTTGGCGCAACCGGTGCAGATGCCGGGCGCGGTCTTGAGAAACCAGACCCGCGCCTTGAAGCGGAAGTCGCGACTGGTCAGCGCGCCGACCGGACACACGTGCTCGGTCATCAGCGTATAGCGATGGTCCAACTCGCGCCCCGGCGCGACGAAGATCTCGTTCTTGTTGCCGCGCTGGCGCATGTCGAGGACCGAGTCACCGACGAGCTCGTCGCAGACGCGGATGCAGCGCGTGCACATGATGCAGCGCTCCCCGTCGTAGACGATGGTCGGGCCGAAGCGCACGCCCTTGACCTTGTGCACCGGCTCGGTGCGCTTGCGCTTGAGCGTGGTCTGATGGTCGAGCCAGTAGTCCTGCAGCTTGCACTCGCCGGCCTGGTCGCAGATCGGGCAGTCCACCGGATGGTTCAGGAGCAGGAACTCCTGCACCGAAGCGTGCGCCTTCTTGACCTCGTCGTTGTTGGTCGAGACCTCCATGCCGTCGGCGGCCGACATCTGGCAGGCGGGCTGGAGCTTCGGCTTGGTCGCGTGGACGTACTCGCCCTTCTTTTCGTCCCACTCGAGGATGGGCATGTCCATCCGCCGGCCGCTGGTGATCTCCACCAGACACATCCGGCAGTTGGCCGCCACCGAGAGGCCCGGATGCCAGCAGTAGTGCGGGATCTCGATCCCGGCGCGCCAGGCGGCGCGGATGATCGTGTCACCGGGTTCGAAGGGAACTTCCTGGCCGTCGATCTTGAGTGTGCCCATCAGCGATCGCACTCCCCGCCGATCATGTTGACCGAGCCGAAGGTGGGAATGATGTCGGCGATCATGTCGCCCATGATCATCTCCCGCGCCGCCTGCAGGTTGAACCAGCAGGGCGGCCGGACGCGCACGCGATAGGGCGTGCCCGATCCGTCGGAGACGATGAAGAAGCCGAGCTCGCCGTTGGCGCCCTCGGTGTAGGAGTAGACCTCGCCCTCGGGCGTCTTGAGGCCCTCCATCACCAACTTGAAGTGGGCGATGGTCGCCTCGATGGTGGTGTACACCTCGCGCTTGTCGGGGAGCGCGACGCGAAGGTCGTCGACGGTCACCGGGCCGTCCTTCGGCATCTGCTCGAGGGCCTGGCGAATGATCGACACCGACTGTCGCACCTCCTCGAATCGGACGAGGAAGCGGTCGTAGTTGTCGCCCTTGTGACCGATGGGGATCTCGAAGTCGAAGCGGTCGTAGACCATGTAGGGGTGCGCCTTGCGCACGTCGTACTCGACGCCGGTGGAGCGCAACATCGGCCCGGTGACACCCAGTGACAGCGCCTCCTCCTTCTTCAGGATGCCGACGTCCGTCATGCGGTCGATGAAGATGCGGTTGCGGAGGAGCAGGCTCTCGGCCTCGGCGGTGACCTTCTCGACCTGCTCGAGGAGGTCGAGGCAGTCGCCCTCGAAGGTCTCCGTGGGCGGCGCGGCCATGCCGCCGATGCGCCCGAAGGAGTGCGTCATGCGCGCGCCCGTCTCCTGCTCGAGCACGTCCCACACCCACTCGCGCACCTTGAGCAGCCAGAGGAAGGGAGTGAATGCCCCGAGCTCCATCGCGCCGGCGCCGTTGCAGGTGAAGTGGTCGGCGATGCGCGCCAGCTCACCGAGGATCACCCGGTAGTACTGGCAGCGCTCGGGCACCTCGACATCGAGGAGCTTCTCTACGGCCAGCGCGAAGCCGACGTTGTTGAGCATCGGCGAGACGTAGTTGAGGCGGTCGGCGTAGGGGAAGACCTGCGCCCAGGTCCCGCGCTCGCACGATTTCTCGAAGCCGCGATGCAGGTAGCCCGGCTGGACGTCGACGTTCATCACGGTCTCGCCGTCGAGGTCGAGGACCATGCGGATGGTGCCATGCATCGCCGGATGCGACGGCCCCATGTTGAGACGCATCGGCTCCGACGGGAGCTCGAGGGCGTCGTCTTCTTCGAATACTTCGTTCGTCGGCTCCATTGGCTCAGCCTCCCTCGCCTGCAGGGGAGGTGCCTCCCACGAGGGTCTTCTGCATGTCCAACTGCTCGCTCTCGGCGATCTCCGAGTCGCTGAGCGTTCGGCGCTGGCCGGTCTGAAGGGCGATGGCCGGCGAGACCTGGTCGTCCCGGTCCGCGAGGCGCCTCTGCCAGTCGATGCGCCCGAAGGGCTGGCCCTCGTCGAGACCGAAGGGCGGAAGCTTCACGATGCCCTCCACCTCGCGGTAGGGGACCAGCGGCTGGGTCCGCTCGATCGGATAGTCCTTGCGCAGCGGGTATCCCTCGAACTCCTCGTACATCAGGATGCGGCGCATGTCGGGGTGCCCCTCGAAGGAGATCCCGAACATGTCGTAGACCTCGCGCTCGGCCCAGTCCGCGCCGCGCCACACGCCGGTCAGCGTCGGCACGCTCTTGCCGTCGGCGACCTTCGTCTTGAGGATCGCGCGCTGGTTCTTCTCTTGGGAGCGAACCATCAACACCACCTCGAAGCGCGGCTCCTCGGGCTCGCGCTCGGGGTAGTCGACCGCGGTCAGATCGATGAACTGTTTCATCTGCATGTCGGCGTGATCACGGAGCGTGGTCGCGGCGACGACCCAGTCCTTCGGCGCGACCCAGGCGACGTCGTCACCACGGAAGTGGCTCGTCTCGAGCACCGCGCCTCCGAGCTCCGACGCGAGCTTGTCGATGACCTTCTTACTCATGGCCGTGCGCGCCTCCCGAGTGGTCGTCCTTGCTCGCCCGGATCTGCAGGAGCTGCGGGATCTCCCGGGGTGGAACGACGATGGGCTCCTTGTTGCCGGCGGCGCCCTTGGTGATCTTCTCCTGAAGGAGCATCAGGCCATCGAGGACCGCCTCGGGGCGAGGTGGGCAGCCGGGGATGTAGACGTCGACGGGGATGACCTTGTCCGCCCCGGGAACCGTCGTGTAGTTGTCGTAGAACCCGCCGCAGCTCGCGCAGGTGCCGAAGGCGATGACCCACTTGGGCTCGGTCATCTGGTCGTAGATGCGCTTGAGCACGGGGGCCTGCCGCTGGCTGATGGTGCCCACCACCCAGAGGATGTCGGCCTGGCGCGGCGTGAAGCGCGGGGCCTCGGCGCCGAAGCGGGCGATGTCGTAGCGGGGCGCCGCGACGGCGAAGAACTCCATGCCGCAGCACGCGGTCGCGAACGGATACTGGAAGAGGGAGTACTTGCGCGCCCACGCGAGGAGCGACTCGAGCTTCGTGGTGAAGAAGCCCTCCTCGCCGAATTTCACTACTTCTCCCATTCGAGGGCTCCCTTCCGCCAGGCGTAGACCAGCGTGATGCCGAGGATCGCCAGGAAGGCGAACATCTCGACCAGACCGAACCATCCGAGGTCGCGGAACATCCCCGCCCACGGATAGAGAAAGACCGCCTCGATGTCGAAGACGACGAAGAGAATGGCGGTCAGATAGAACTTCACGCTGGGCCGTACGTATCGGCCGCCGCGTGTCTCCGAGCCGCTTTCATACGGCTCGTTCTTGGCGTCCGAGGGCGCCTTCGGACCGAAGACGCTGGTGGCTGTGAAGATCGCCATCGCCAAAACCACGGCGACGAGGAGCATGAGGAAGACGGGCAGATAGACCGAGGTCATCGAGGATTGGCTCCAGACCCGCGTCACCGCGCGCGGCACGGCAATTTCCCGCGGATTGCTTGCGGTTTCTAGTCGCGCCTCCGTTTTCTGTCAATCGTGGCCGGCTGGGGAGCGGGGTGGCCCCGCCGGCCCATTTTTGCCATAGTCCCGCCGCTTTGGAGGGGCAGCCCATGAGGAGACGTCGTGCAGCCGGGATCGGGGAGCCCATGGGATACCTGTTGGCGATGGCCGCGGTCCTGGCCGTGAGCCTGCCCGCCCAGGCACAGGAAGAGGGCCAAGAGGGCCAGGATCAGGCCCAACGAGCCGACCAGGCCGCCCCCGAGCAGAAGGGCTTCGTCGCCGCGGTGAACGAGACCCTCGCCCCCGTCGATGGGTTCGTCGCCGACTGGGTCGTGAGCCCCCTGGCCACCATCTTCTTCTTCGACGTCGTCTTCTGGGACACCTCGGACGACGCGATCCGGAGTCGGGCCCGGAGCGCGGGCATGTCCGCCGAGGACGCCGACGCCCTGGTCGCCGCCGACACGGACGCGCGCGCCACCCTCTGCACCGAGAGCGGGATGAGCTCGAAGAAGTGCCACGACGTTCTGTCCGGGGTCTCGGTGCCGGTGATCGTCCTTTGGCTCGTGGTCGGCGCCCTCTTCTTCACGCTGCGCTACCGCTTCATCAACCTGCGCGCATTCGTCCACGCGATCCACGTCACGCGCGGCAAGTACGACGATGAGGACGACCCCGGCGAGGTGAGCCACTTCCAGGCGCTGTCGAGCGCGCTGTCGGCCACGGTCGGCCTCGGCAACATCGCGGGCGTCGCGGTCGCGGTCTTCGCCGGCGGACCCGGCGCGGTCTTCTGGATGGTGATGGCGGGCTTCCTCGGCATGAGCTCGAAGTTCACCGAGTGCACCCTCGGGCAGATCTACCGGCAGGTCGATCCATCTGGGCGCGTATCGGGCGGACCGATGCAGTACCTCGGCCGCGGCCTCGCCGAGCTGAAGAAGGGCCCGCTCGGAAAGGGTCTCGCGGTGATCTTCGCGCTGATGTGCTGCGGCGGCAGCTTTGGCGGCGGCAACATGTTCCAGGCGAACCAGTCGGCGAAGCTCGTGGTAGGCCAGACGCTCGAAGCGATGAACGTCGAGTCGGTCGCGGTGAAGGACTTCGCGATGCTGCTCTACGGGATCATCCTGGCGATCCTGGTCGGGGTGGTGATCATCGGCGGCATCAAGCGCATCGGCGCGGTCGCTGGCTACATCGTTCCCGTCATGTGCGTGGTCTACGTGCTCGCGGGCATCGTCGTCCTCGCGGTGAACGCGGGGGAGATACCTTCCGCCTTCGGCAAGATCGTCGGCGAAGCCTTCACGCCGGAGGCGGGCTTCGGCGGCATGTTGGGCGTGCTGGTGCAGGGCTTCCGCCGCGCGGCCTTCTCGAACGAGGCGGGCATCGGCTCGGCGTCGATCGCCCACAGCGCGGCCGCCACGGACGAGCCGGTGCGCGAGGGCATCGTCGCCCTCCTCGAGCCCTTCATCGACACCATCGTGATCTGCACCATGACCGGCCTGGTGCTGGTGATCACCGACGCCTACGAGCAGGTCGGCGCGGACGGCACGCCTCTCGGCGACGTGGAGATGACGAAGTACGCCTTCGACTCCGTGATCCCGGGCTTCAGCTGGGTCCTCACGCCGGCGGCCTTCTTCTTCGCCTTCTCCACGATGCTCAGCTGGAGCTACTACGGCGAGCGCTGCTGGACGTATCTGTTCGGGACCAGCTCGCGCATGAGCACCATCTACCGCGTCATCTTCCTGGTGTTCGCGGTGCTGGGCACGATCCTGAACATCGACAACGTGATCACCTTCAGCGACCTGATGGTGCTCGGCATGGCCTTCCCGAACATCCTCGGTCTCTACTTCTTGTCGAACAAGGTCGGCGACGCGCTGAACGACTATTGGGGTCGCTTCAAGTCGGGCGCAATGGAGCCCGAAGCCGCGGTGAGCAGCGCCGAAGGGAGGAAGAAGTGAGCGAGCCCAACACGCACCCCAAGATCGACCGCGGGCTCTCTGGCGCGCCGTTGGCGCTCTCGCCGGGCAAGGCGACGGCGCGCTTCGTCGCGACCGACGTGATGAGCACGGATGACAGAGGTCTCGTGCACGGCGGCTTCGTCTTCGGCCTCGCCGATCACGCGGCGATGCTCGCGGTGAACGACCCGCACGTCGTGCTGGGCAGCGCCGACGTGCGCTTCGTCGCGCCGGTGAAGGTGGGCGACGAGGTGATCGCCTCCGCCGAGGTCACCGAAGAAAAGGGCAAGAAGCGCGTCCTGAGCGTGAGCGCCAAAGTCGGCGAACGCGAGGTGCTCGCGGGCACGATGGTCGCGTTCGTGCTCGAAAAGCACGTCCTCGATTGAGCCGTGACCTACGGGGTCCGCATGGGCGAGGCGCCGGACGCGGCTCGCTGGAAGAACGAGCGGCGGTGGGTGCGCAAGGGACCGGGCACGCCGTACCGCAAGCTCCAGTCGCTGCGCTTCGTCGCGACGCGGGACCGCGCGGCCGTGCTCTCGTTTCTGACGGAGCCCTACCCCATCGCGCTGAGCCTGGGGACGCGTCTTCGGCTGCTCCGGGACTTCGTGCACGTCACGAATCACGTCCGCGGCTACCACACGCTGGCGGAGCTGCTCACGGTCGCCGACCGCATCTTGCGACTCGCGGACCGCGACGATCTGATCGTCGTCGAAGCAGGCGCTGGCTCGGGCGCCAGCACCGCGAAGCTGAGCCTGGTGACGAAGCTCGCCGGCGGCCGTCTCTTCGTCTTCGACACCTTCCGCGGCATCCCCGAGAACGACGAGCGGCACGAGCTCCTGGACGGCCGCGCGCTGACCTTCGAAAAGGGCGCCTTCCGCGGCCGCCTCGGCGCCGTGAAGCGCCGCGTCGCGACCTACGGCGCGCCCGACGTCTGCACCTTCGAAAAGGGCCTCTTCGACGACACCCTCCCCCGCTTCGAAGGACACGTCGACGTCGCCCTCCTCGACGTCGATCTGATCGCCTCGACTCGCACCTGCGTCCGCACGCTCTTCCCGCGCATGCGCGAAGGCGGCGCGCTGTTCAGCCAGGACGGGCACCTCCGCGCGACGGTGGAGCTGTTTCGTGACGAGGCCTTCTGGCGGGACGAAGTCGGAGTGGAGGCGCCGGAGATGGTTGGATTTGGCGTAGCCAAGATGATCGAGGTGCGGGCGCGCGGGTGATCGCGCGGGTCGCACGTCTGCCCGTTAGCTGTGTTTGAGACTGACCAGAGGGTCCATCTCTGAATGGCCGGGGACCTCGGCGGGCGGCGTTGCTTCGCAACGCTCCACTCTGTCCAGGCCACCCGGGCAGGAGCGGAGCGCCGCGACCCGGCGCCCCAGGCGCCGACCGCTTGATGGGGACGGTCTACACTTTTCAACTTTCGCCACGCGCGCCCGGGTTCCATCCGCATGCGCGCGGCCCAGCCGAAAGTTGAAAAGTGTAGACCGTCCCCGTTGGTCCCCTGTCCAGGCTACCCGGGCAGGAGCGGAGCGGCCGAAAGGCCGCGACCCGGCGCCGCAGGCGCCGAGGGGGGGGCCGAACGCTGCCCGCAGACCATCAGATCATTGCCAATGAGTATGGCGAGCCCATCTGTTCCACACCGGGCGGGCAGACGTGAGAGCCGAGCGCGAAGCGCGAGGCGACAGGGGGGGCTTGTCCCCCCGGGGTGTTGGGGCGGAGCCCCGACTACAATTAAACCTCTCCGGCCCCCCGCTCCTGCGTCCCCGCAAGCGCGTGAGCGCAGCGAAACGCGCGCACGCCACCACCCATCATCAAACTGAGTGAGCGAAGCGAAACGAGCATACCGCCCCCCGGCCACCCCCTCGGCAAGACCCACGCCCCCCCTACAGCGTCTCGCAGACGAAGGGTCGGGTGCTGGGACAGTCGCGGTCGTCCCACTTCGTCTCGCGGCCTTCGCGGGTCATGATCACGCCGCAGTCCTCGCCGCTGGTGCCGCCGTTGTTGGGCTCGCCGTCGTCCCAGCCGGTGTAGACGAAGGGCGTTCCGTCGATCCACACCCAGGTGCCTTCGGTGGCGGTGTCGTTCATGCCGATCCAGGTGTCGGCGAACGTGCGGGCCGAGATCTGGCCGTAGACGAAGGCGTCGTCCTCCGCGTTCTCGACGACCGCCAGATCGTAGCCGTAGGTCTGGCAGCGCATCCGCGCCGCCGTCCAGGAGAGCTCGTCCGAGCAGAAGAGATACGCGTGGCCGTCACGCTCGGCGACATCGCAGGGACAGACGCCGCCGTCGTCCACCGCGCCGTCGCAATCGTCGTCGATGCCATTGCAAACCTCCGTGGCCGCCACACAGGCTGGGGCCGCGTCTCCGCTCGCACCGCTGTCCTCCCCGCCATCACCGATCCCGATGTAGCCGCTGCCGCCTCCATCGGGCTCGTACTCGAGGGCGCCGTCCTCCTCGATGCCTGCGTCCGCCGCTCGCCCCGTGCCCTCGACCTGCTGAAACGGCACCGTCGAGCCCTGCGCGCAGGCGCTGGTGACGAAGAGGAGCAGACAGAGGAGGCGAGACACCGTCTGCTTCCTTCTGCGAATCCCAGGCCGACGAAAAAGCCCAATGATCGCGTTCAGGTGATGACGCGAGTCCCCGGACCACGGGCCTGATCTGGAGCCTTTCACCCCAAGATCCGAACAGCCCACGAACGCGTGCGCCCCGGAGCCTCGTGGCTCCGGGGCGCGATGCGGCTGCCCAGGTTCGAGTCAAGCAGCGGGCGGCTCAGACCCCGTCGCCGCTGGGCGCCGGCGCCTCCCCACACTCGCGCGCAACGGTCTCGCAGGCCCCGGCGTCACCCGCCTCGCAGGAGGCGCGAAGCATGTCGCAGGTCGTCGGCTCCTCCGACGGCGCGGGCTCCTCCGACGGCGCAGGCTCCTCCGCCGGGGGCTCTTCGGGCGATGGCTCACCCGCGCCGTCCCCGCACTCGCGCGCATAGGTCTCGCAGGCGCTCTCATCACCCGCCTCGCAGGCCGAGCCGGTCTCGCGGCAGAAGGCGCTGGGCTCCTCCGAGGGCGCGGGCTCTTCGCCCGTGCCGTCGCCCGTGCCGTCGCCGCTGCCTTCGCCGCACTCGCGCGCGTGGGTCTCACAGGCGCCGTCGTCGCCCGCCTCGCAGGCCGCCGCGGTCTCGCGACAGAAGCCGTCGGCGCCGCCGCCGTCCCCTTCCCCGCTGCCGTCGCCGGTGCCTTCGCCGCTGCCGTCGCCCGTGCCTTCGCCGCTACCGTCGCCGGCCCCATCGCCGGTGCCTTCGCCGCTGCCGTCGCCAGCGCCATCGTCGGTGCGCTCGCGGGCGCAGGTCCCGTCCACGCAGAGGTAGCCGTCTTCGCATTCGAACTCGCCGCCGCACTCGCCGGCGCTGCAGACCTCGAGGTCGCGGCCTTCGACCGCGGTGCAGGTCTCGCTGTCGAAGCAGGCGGAGTCCGCCCGCGAGTCGCAGCTGACCAGGGCAGACTCGAGGGTCTGAATGTCCGAGGTACAGCCCAGGGCCAGAATGGAAATGATCAGGGTAGTGAGAGCCAGTCGCATCGTGTCGTTCCTCCTGCTCACACCCCTTTTCACGGTGCGTGCCACGAGGAATCCGCACGGATTCGCTGAGAAAACCACGGCAACCTACATTCAGCGCGGGACACCTACGTCCCCTCCCATGCGTGGTCGTGGGCGAAGGTGGGACAAGGTCGTCCCAGGTTCGCTCTCTCGGGGAGCCAGCGGAGGCCAGAGCCGCAATGCGAGCCGGCGTGAAGCGAAAGCTCAGTCCGCGTTGAAGAGCCAGAAGCGGTGGTAGGCGCTGACGTCGAGCATCTGGCTGCAGGACTCGCAGAGCGGCGGCTCTTCCGTCTCGAGGTCGTCGCCCCGTGGAAAAACGAGCAATCCCCGGCCTGCAGGCTCGCCCTCGATGGGCGCATCGCAGATGTGGCAGCGCTGTGTCGCCAAAAACTCCATCCAGCTGGATTCTACTCCGAGTCCAGCCGCGTGCCAGCGCTGTCCCATGAGAGTCAGGGCCGCTCGGCGAGGATGCGCTCCACCTCGACGGGATCCTTGGGGATGTCCTCGGTGAGGTTCACGGGGCCTGCCTCGCTGACCAGGATGTCGTCTTCGATACGGATCCCGATGCCGCGCCACTTCGGGTCGCAGTCCGCGTCCTCCGCGACGTACAGCCCGGGCTCCACCGTGAGCACGTAGCCCGCCTTCATCGGCCGGGGCTCTCCGTCCTCGTAGTAAGCGCCGACGTCGTGCACGTCCATGCCGAGCCAGTGCGAGGTCCGATGCATGTAGTACTTCTTGTGGAGCCCCTCGGCGAGGACGGCCTCGCGATCACCCGAGAGCAGACCGAGCGCGATCATCCCGTCGACGAGCACGTTCGTCGCGACGTCGTGCACGCCGTCCACTGTCGCCCCCACCACGCAGGCGTCGATCGCCGCCTTCTGCGAAGCGACGACCACGTCGTAGATCGCGCGCTGCTCCGGGCTGTACTTGCCGTTCACCGGAAAGGTGCGGGTCACGTCGGAGGCGTAGTAGTCGAGCTCGCAGCCAGCGTCGATCAGGAGCAGATCGCCGTCCTCCATCAAGCGATCGTTCTTTCGGTAGTGGAGGATCGTCGCGTTGCGCCCCGAGCCGACGATCGGCTCGTAGGCCGGGCGCTCGCATCCCGCCCTGCGGAAGACGCGCACCATCTCCGCCTCGACCTCGTATTCGTGACGGCCGGGCTTGGCGACATGCATGGCCGCCAGATGCGCGTCTCGCGTCACCGCCGCGGCGCGCTTCATGATGGCGATCTCGTCGTCGCTCTTGGTGAGGCGTTGCTCGTGGAGGGTCACCGCCGGGTCCACGATCTCGCTCGGCACGCTCTTCTTCGCGCGCGCACGCCGGCGCACCACGTCGAGGGCGGCGAAGAGCTTCGCATCGAAGGCGCTGTCGAGGCCGACGCGGTAGTGGAGGCGCTTCACGTTCTCGAGGTAGTCGGGGAGCTTGTCCGCGAGCTCATCGATGTGGAAAGCGGCGTCAGCGCCGAAGCGCTTCTTGGCGCCCTCGATCCCCGCGCGCGGCCCATCCCAGGTCTCGCGCTCCGGGTCGCGCTTGCGCACGAAGAGCACCATCCGGTGCTGCGCGTGCTGGTTGGTCAGGACCAGCACGCTCTCAGGCTCGTCGAAGCCGGTCAGATAGTAGAAGCTCGAATCCTGTCGGTATGCGTGCTCGACGTCGTTGTTGCGAATGGCGACGGGAGCCGAGGGGATCACCAGGACTCCGGGTCCCATCATCGACAGAAGGCGCGCGCGGCGTTCGGCGTACATGGCGGGAGAGTGGAACGCCGGGCGGCCCTGCGCAATGGGTGCGCCGAGCGCGTTCCTCAACCGAAGAGCTCGGCGAGGCGGCGGGGCGCGAGCTCGGGCGTCGCGCCCAGCTCCGCGGCGAAATCCTCGACCGACAGCAGCCCGCCCCGGGCCGCCGCCGCGCGAAGGGGCTCAGCCGCTTTGGGGTTGTCGAACCAGTCCTCGTCGAATCGCTCGCGGAGCTGCCAGGCGAGGCCGAGCCCGTGAAGCGTCGCGCGGAAACGAGGCCCTGCGGCGGCGGGGGTCACCACCGCGAGGCGCGCGAGCGCGATGGGCACGTCCGCGCCGAGCGCGCGGCTCGCCGCCGCGGCGGCCTGCTCCTCGAGCTCGGCCGGGCTCCGCGACGCGGCCCTCGCCGTCACCGCCGCCGCACGCAAGCGCGCGGTCAGGACCCCCAGGGCACCCGCCGCACGGCCGAGTCGATCGGCGTCCGCCGCCGTCATGCCGCGCCTTCGGATCAGATGCACCCGATCGCCGATGAGCTGGGCGACGATCACGCCGAAGGCGCGCGCCACCGTTGCGCCGAGCGGCCTCCGATGCTCGAGCGGCAGGGCGGGCGCGGCGAGCACGTGGGCGAGTGCGCGACCGAGGACCGCGGCGCCCGAAAGCTCCGAGGCGACGCCCCACTCGCGCCGCGACTCGAAGAGGCGCGCGTCCGTGGGCGTCCGCGCGAGAACCACGCGCGCTCTCGGCCCCGGAAACGGATGGGTCCCCGCCACGCGCACCCGCGACGCCAGGTCGCCTTCGAAGCCGAGGGCCGCGACGCCTTCGGAGAGCCGACGGTAGCGATCGCGCCGCGGCACGAAGGACGACGCCTCCGGAAGCGCGAGCCGCGGCATGAGCTCGAACACCGAGCTCCCTGTTGGCGCGAGCCATCCCCGCACCTCGTGCGCGACGTCGTCGGTGGCGGCGAGGAGCGACTCGGCGAGCTCCGCCAGCGCCTGTGCTTCCGGGCCCGCGTCCGGCGGCCGCGCGCCGCCGGCGAAGACCCGCAGCCCTTCGCGATCCGCTTCGCCCTTGGCCTGGGCGAGATGTTCGCCCACGCGGCTGGCGTGCGCCTCGAGCGCGGCGGCCGCGAACGTCTGCCGCTCGGGATCCGAAGCGCTCAGCGCCACGAGCGCGTCGTCCACGTTGCCCTTGTCGCGGCCGAAGCGAAGCTCGACCCCGCCCGCCGCCTCGAGCGCGTCGCGCGCCGGAGCGAGCACGAGGTCGGCGGCCGCCCGGGCGAGGTGCGCTCTCAGCGCCGCGGCGCCGGCGCTGTCCACGCCGGCCCGCGTCACGTCCTCGAGCAGTGCGCGCACCTGGGTCACGTCGCCCAGGCGACGATGGCGGCGCGCGACCGCGCGCTCGCTCTCGGCGCCGTCGATGCCGCGCCACCTCCGGGCGCGCTCCATCGCCTCTTCGTGACGGAACGCCTCGAGGGCTTCGCGGAGCTGCGCGGCGGGATCGTCCATCACATCCCGAAGCGTCCGCCGAAGGCGAGCTCCACCCACGCGATGGGGAGGTTGTCCGACGGGGTGAGGCGAAAGCGCGAGGTGAGCAGGATGTCGAGCGCCCAGTGCTTCTCGATCCAGAAGTCCGCCCCGGCGCCCACCGCCAGCGTCGCGGCCCATTCGTCAGCGGTGGCGACAGGGGGCATGGGATAGCGCGTGTACATGAAGCCCGCGGTCACCAGCCCGAAGGGCCGAATGTGGCCGCCCACCGTGGGCTGCGCCTTGAACCTCAGCGGGTCGACCTCGATCGCGTAGTCCTGCTGCTGACTGACGTCGGCCGCCGCGCCGAAGAACGTCCCCCCCACGCCCGGACCGAGGGAGAAGCGGCGCCCCGCGTCGAGATAGACGTCGAGATCGTACGCGACGTAGAGCGCGACCCCCGGCGTCACGCGCGCGCCCACGTAGATCCCGTCACTCGAATAGCGGGGCCCGTCCGCCCGCGCCGTCGCGGGCAGCAAGAGAGCGAGCACGAGGGTCGAGAGCGCCGGGGCGAGCCGCATCGCCTCGCTCCATACCGCGTCGCGACTCGTTGGGCTACTGTCCCCCGCCGTGACGCGCTTCGTTCCCTTGCTCGCGCTTTGTGTCGGCTGCTCGCCGCTCATCTATGCGGCGATGGGCGGCGCCCCGGACGAGACCGTGGCCATCGCGCTCGGCGAGCCTGTCCACGGCACCACCTACGGCGCCCACGACGACTTCGATCCGCAGTGCTCGGGCGACCTGTTGGCCCCAGATGTGGCCTACGGTCTCGAGGTGCCCGCGAGCGGGCGCTACGGCATCCGGGCGCGCGCCACCTTCGACATCGTGATCGCCGTCTACGAGGGGGAGTCGATGATCGCCTGCAACGACGACCACGAGGCGCGCGACGAGGCTCGGCTGGTGGTCGACCTCGAAGCGGGCAAGCGCTACCTGGTCGTGGTCGACGGCTGGGGCGGCGGGGAGGGAGACTTCGTGCTCGCGGTCGACGCGCGGCCCCCGGCTCCGGCTCCCGACGGGCCCCCGCCTGTGCCGGGGGACGAGCCACCGGTGGAGGACGCGACCGCCCTCGCCTCTCGCTGCGCGAGCGCGCCGCCCCTCGCCGAAGGGCAGACCCAGGGCGTCCTCATCCCCACCGACGCCGACGCGGTCACGGCCTGCGGCGGCGGCGGGCGCGGACCCGAGGCCCTCTACCGCTTGGAGCTCGCGTCCGCGGCGACCCTCGAGGTAGAGGTGACCACCGATTCCGTCGATGCGATCGTCGAGCTGCGGCGCGGATGCGCGACGGCCGAAGGCGCGGAGGTGATCGCCTGCGTCGACGACGATCCCGACGCGCAGCACAGCGGCCTGTCCGCCGACCTCGAGCCCGGCAGCTACCTGCTCCTCGTCGACAGCTACGCACCCGACCTGGGCGGCGCCTTCACGCTCCGCACCCACATCACGAGAGCCCAAGAGGCGCCAGGCGCCGATCCGGCTGCGCCCGAGATGGAGAGCACGAGATGAACGAGAGCCGCGAGACCAAGGTCACCTTCATCGGCGCCGGCAACATGGCCGGCGCTCTGATCAGCGGCATCGTCGACAGCGGCGCTCTCGCGCCCGACCGCGTCTGGGCGACCGACCCCACGAAGGCGCGCCTCGAAGCGCTCGCCGCCGCGCATGGGATTCCGAACGGGCACGGACAACGCGGAGGCGGCGCGCTGGGCCGACGTGGTCGTGCTCGCCGTCAAGCCGCAGAAGATGGACGAGGTCTTCGCGGACCTCGCGGGCGTCCTCGGCCAACACACGCTGGTGATCAGCATCGCCGCGGGCGTGACCATCGGCGCCCTCGCGCGGGGCCTCGGCGCGGGCGTGCGGATTGTGCGGGCGATGCCGAACACCCCCGCACTGGTGCACGCAGGGATGACCGCCTACGCACGGGGCCGCGGCGCCACCGACGCCGACGCGCGCCTCGCGCACACCCTCTTCACGCAGGTGGGCGACGCCCTCGAGCTCGAGGAGAGCCTCCTCGATGCGGTCACGGGCCTGAGCGGCTCGGGGCCCGCCTACGTCTTTCGTCTGATTGAAGGACTCGTCGCCGGGGGACAGGCCGCAGGTCTCGCCGCCGAGGACGCTCTGCGCCTGGCTGCGCAGACGGTGCGGGGCGCCGCCAAGCTGCTGATCGAGAGCGGCGAGGCGCCGAGCGAGCTGCGTCGCAAAGTGACCAGCCCGAAGGGCACCACCGAAGCCGGGCTCGCTCACCTCGACGCGCACGGCTTCGCCGACGCGGTCTCCGGCGCGGTCGAAGCCGCTACCGCCCGTTCGCGCGCGCTCGGCGCCGAGATTGACACGCTCCTCGACGGCTCGGGGGACTGAGGCGCTCAGCGCTCGCGCGGCCCGAAGATCGCCGTCCCGACCCGCACGTGGGTCGCGCCCTCCGCGATGGCGACCTCGAAGTCGTGACTCATGCCCATGCTCAGCGCGCTGCCCGGCGCGTGTGCGTCCCGGAGCGCGCGGAGGGCAGCGAAGAAGGGGCGGGAGTCCTCCGCCTCGTCGGTGAGCGGAGGGATTGTCATCAGCCCGAGGAGCTCGAGGGAGGCGTGGCCGCGCACCGCCGCGACGAGGCTCTCCACCGCTTCGGGCGGGCACCCCGACTTCTGTGCCTCGCCGCCGACGTTGACCTGGAGCATCACCGACAGGCGCACGCCCTCGGCGCTCGCGCGCTTGTCCAGCGCGTCGGCGAGGCGCGCCGAATCCACGGTCTCCACCACCGCGCCGAGGCGCGCGACCTCCTTGGCCTTGTTCCGCTGCAGGTGTCCGATGAAGTGAAACGTGAGGTCTTCGAGGTCTTCGAGCGCGGCCGCCTTCTGCACCAGCTCCTGCACGTAGTTCTCACCGAAGACGCGCTGGCCGGCGGCGTAGGCAGCGCGGATGGCCTCGGGCGGATGAACCTTGCTGACCGCGACCAGGGTGACGCTCTCGGGCGCGCGTCCGGCGCGCTCGGCCGCCGCCGCGATGCGGGCGCGGATCGCTTCGAGGTTCTTCGCGACGTCGACTGAGCTCATAAAATCCTCATCAGGGCCAGCGCGCGAGCGCCCCCACCTCGAAGAGGAGCTGGATCACGGCGGACGCGGGAAGGCCCACGACGTTGAAGTAATCGCCGGACAGCGACGTGACCAACCCCGAGCCGAGGCCCTGGATGCCGTAGGCGCCGGCCTTGTCCCGCCCTTCCCCGGTCGCCACGTAGGCCGCGACCTCGGCGTCGCTCAACCCGCGAAAGCGCACCTCGGTCTCGCTGGCGATCGTCCGCAGTACCCCCTCGCCAGCGCGCGCGACGCTCACGCCGGTGATCACGCGATGGGCGCGGCCGGAGAGCCGGCGGATGATCCGCGTCGCGTCCGGGTCGTCCACGGGCTTTTCGAGCACCTCGTCCCCGATGGCCACAGTGGTGTCGGCGCCGAGGACGAAGGGAGCGGGGCTTCGGTCGCCGGTCGCGCCAGCCACGGAGCCGGCCTTGTCGGCCGACAGGCGGGTCACGTAGTCACGCGGGCTCTCCCCCTCGCCGCGCACCTCCGGCACCTCGCTCGGCATCACCTCGAAGGAGAGACCGAGGCGGGTCAGGATCTCGCGCCGGCGCGGCGAAGCGGACGCGAGGATCAGCGGTGCCGCGAGCTCAGCCAAAGGACTTTTCGCGCTCGTCCACGTAGCGCTTGTAGCGGCGCACGTAGGAGCGACTCACCTGCTCGGCGTCGAGATGCAGGAACTTCGCGACCTCCGTGACGAAGCCGCGCACGTAGACCGCCGCCGGGAGCTGCCCGAAGTCGTCCTCCTCGATCGCCTCGAGATGCGCGGCGCCGATCTTCGTCTTCTGGCTGATCTCCGGCAGCGTGACTCCTTGTGATTCGCGCACCGCCTTGAGGAGCGCCCCGGTGAACTCCGTGTCCGGGGTGATCACCGGCGGCGGTGGCTTGGGCTCGTCGCTCTCGGGGCGGCGCGGCAGGGGCTCGGGCGGGGCATCGAGCGGGAAGACCGAGAGCTCGTAGGGTCGCCGTCGCGCCGGATCGAGGAGCACGTCGTAGGCCTCTTCGAGACGCGCCTTGAGCGCGTCCATGGTGCGCCCGTCGAAGAGCCCGTAGCAGGCGAGCGCCTCCGGGTCGTAGATCTTCTCGGCGCGCTTGTACGCGCGGCGGATCTCCTCGTCGGTGGCGCCGCGCTCGACGCCGAGCAGATCGTGATGGCTCTCCGGTGGGACGTCGGCGACGTGCTTGCGCGGCCCCTTGCCCGCCTCGATGGAGAGCAGGCGCCGCGCGATCTTCTCGATGTTCTTGCTCGCCTTGGTACCCGGGCTCTCGACCAGCACCGGGCGCCGCTGTCGCACACACGCCCAGACCGCGTCGTCCTGCTCGATGTAGCCGAGGTAGTCGAGGCTCATGCCGAGCCGCCGGCGGCAGGCGATGGCCATCGACTCACCGAGCTCCAGATCGGCGCGCAGACGCGTCTGGTTCAAGATGAAGCGGAAGTCGAGCTCGTCGATGGCGCGCCGCACGAGGTCGGCGAGGGGATCGCCCGCCGCTTCGAGTCGGCGCGCGAGGTCCATGGGCGAAGGCGCATTGCCCATCGAGCGGAGGCGCTGCACGAGCCGGTTCTGGGTCTCGCGATCCGGCGCGCTGAGCTTGAGCGCGCGCGCGAAGGCCGAACGCACGAAGCGATAGGTGTTGTCGATCGCGGTGGGCTCCGGCGTCGTCACGAAGAGCGAGAGATCGGCGCCCAAGAAAGCGTCGACCAGCGCAGGCTGCGTGCCCGAGCCCAGGTCGACGACGAAGTAGTCCGCCTCGTGCTCCTCGAGCGACGCGATCAGTCGCTTGTGCCCGCCGCGCCGGAAGCTCCCCGCCACCGGCTCGTCGATGCCGCCGTGCAGCAGCGAAAGGCCGGGGACCGCGGACTCGAGCAAGCGGTCGTCCTTTGCGTCACTCTCGTTGCCGCTGAGCCACTCGGGCACGCGACCCGAAGAAGGCGACGGCCGCTGGACGCCGAGGAGGGTGTGAACGCTCGACCCTGCGCGGTCGGCATCCACCAGGACCACGCGGCGGCCGATGGTGGCGAGATAGATCGCGAGGTTGGTCGCGACCACCGTCTTGCCCACGCCACCCTTGGCGCCCGCCACCACGAGCACCCGCCGCTTGGCAGGACGCGTCTCGAGCACCTCGGGCTCGTGGGCCGAGTCGGACATCAGGCGCGCCTCATAGTCCGTGAAAAGGCCCGTGTCGAGAGGAGCGCCGGGCACAGGCCCCCCACTTCCCTCACGTGCTCAGAAACGGCTCCCAGACGGGAAAGCGCCGACCAGCGGTGACCAGGTGGACCGAAGCCACGAAGCGCGGCCGGATGGGCGGTTTCTGCGGATGCATGCCGCATTCGGCGGGGAGGTCGCCGCCCTTTTCGAGGTTGCACTTGCGGCACGACGTCACGAGGTTCTCCCAGGTGCTGGGCCCGCCGCGGGACCGCGGCACCACGTGATCGAGATTGAGGTCACGCGGCGTTCCCTCGCGGCCGCAGTACTGGCAGGTGTGCTGGTCGCGAAGGAAGACGTTGCGCCGCGAAAGGCGCACCTCCGCGGTCGGCACCCGCGTCGTCGTGCGCAAGAGCAACAGACGCGGCACGACCACCGGTCCACAGAGGGTCCCGATGGTCTCGTCGTCGGTCTCGGGCGAGATGCCCTGCCAGCTCTCGAAGTCGTGCGCCTCGTATCCCCTGTCGAGCGCGAAGCCCCGCCCGACGTAGAGCATCTCGAATGCGTTGCGCGCCGAGGTGACCCGAACCGGCTCGAAGCTGCGATTCAGGCAGAGGACTGGCGCGGTGAGGCCGAAGCTCACGCACAGAGTGATAGCACCGGGCGACGAGAGTGTCGACGCTCAGACCGGGCGCGATCCGCTGAAGTCACGGAGTGCATCGGCCATCGCGCGCGCATCATCGAAGCGATCGCCGGGATCCTTTTCGAGTGCTCTGAGGGCGATCGTCGACACCGCACGAGGGATCGGGGCGTGCGAGTCGAGAGGAGTGGGCTCGCCGCGGAGGATCTCGGCGATCAGGCCTCTCAGATCCCGCGCCTCGAAAGGTTGGCGACCCGAGAGGCATTCGTAGAGCAAGACGCCAGCCGCCCACACGTCCGATCGTGGATCGCCCTCGCGGCCTTCGATCCGCTCGGGGCTCGCGTACGACGGATGGCCCATCACCGTACCCGGCGGCGTGAGGTGAGAGGCGCCGTCGAGGGAGGCGACGGAAAGATCGAAGAGGAACGCGTGATCGACGCCGCCCCGCTTCGAGACGAAGACGTTGTCCGGCTTCAGATCGCGGTGCAGCACCCCGACACAGTGGAGCTCGGCGAGCCCGTCGAGCACCTGGGCGACGATGACGGCGGCGCGCCTCGGCCTCAGCCCGGCCGGACTGAGCGCGAGCAGGTCGCTCAGGCGCGGCGCCGCGCTCAGCTCGGTGGCGATCCACGGTCCCCGCACGTCGTCCTCGCCGGTGGCGATGATGCGCACCACGTGCGGGCTCACCACGCGGGCGAGGGCGTTCGCTTCGCGCCGCGCGCGTCGGCGCATGTCCTCGTCCATCGCGAGCTCGGGGTGGAGGAGCTTGAGCGCCACCGGCAATCCGTCCGCGTCGCGGGCGCGATAGACGACGGCGGTGCCGCCGCGACCGAGGACGTCCTCGATGGAGAAACCTCCGACCTCTTCCACTGTCTCGATGATACGACGCAACCGGCGCGCGCTCGTGCCGAAGAGGGAGAATGCGCTTCCTCGCCGCCGTGCTCACCCTCGCCCTGTCCGCTTGTCTGGACGCGCCTCCGCCGAAACCGTCTTCGTTGCCAGCGGACGCAGGCGCCGCCATCGCCCCACGATTCACGGTCGAAGTCGTCGATCGCTTCGGCCACCTCTACGAAGAAGCGGCGCCGACCTGGCCCATGATTCGCGTGCGGAGCACCGTCCCCATCTCGGAGCCGGACGCGATCTTCGTGAGCCGCGGCCTCGACCCCGCGGTGCTCATCGGACGATCTGTCGGCGGCGCCGCTCCGGGCCGCGACGCGGGACGCCATCGTCGCCACGGGCCGCGCGGAGGACGAAGCCACGGTGGTCGTCGAGCCCTCGGGCCATCTCGCACGCGGCGAGCGCCTGTGGGTCGCGATCGCGCCGTGGGCCGTGTCGAGCGACGAGGCGCTCGCCCCACAGCTGCACGAGGTGGTGGTGGACACGCACCCGCGCGCAGGCGCCTGGGCAGCCGCGACCTGGCCTGCCGACTCGACCCACGCCGTCCCCATCGATCTGCCCTTCGTCGCCGTGCGCTTCGACGGGCTGCTCGAAGTGAGCGCGGACGACGTCTACCTCGAAGGCTTCGAGGGGCGCGTCGCGGGAACGAGCCGGGTCGCGGACTGCGGGCGCATCGGCTGGCCCGACGGCAGCACGTGCGTGCGCTTCGAGCCGGCCTACCCGCTCGCCCGCGGCGCGCGCTACCGCTTCGACCTCGCCGCGGGCCTGGCCGACCTCACGGGCGCGCCGGTCGGTCCCCTCACCGCCGAGATCTTCACGGCCGCCGCGGAGGTCGCGCCCGTGACCTTCGTCGAAACGCCCTGCACCCCCGACGAGGAGGCGGTGGGACCCTTCTGCGTCTTCGTCGACGACAGCCACGCCACGTTGCGGGTGACGGCGAATGGGCCGGCGCGCCTCTTCGCCCGCGTCGGAGACGAGGAGCTCCGGCGCGTCGCCTCTCGGGGCGAGGCGAGCTTCGCCTTCGACGGACTTCCGGCCGACACCGAGGTGGCGGCGGGGGTCTCGCTCCGCGACCTCGAGGACCATCTGGAGGCGCGGATCGTCCGGATCCGAACCGCACCAACGCTACCGGCGATCGACATCACCGAGGTGCGGAGCGACCCCTTGGGCGCCGAGCCCGCGCAGGAGTACGTGGAGCTGCTAAACTCCGGCGCCATGCCGATCGACCTCGCCGGCTACGCGCTGGCGGATCGCGAAGACCGCGAGGGCGACGTGATCACCCGCGCGGTCGTGGTGCCGGCTGGGGGTCGCGTGCTCCTGGTGAGCGACGCCTTCGATCCGCTGGACCCGCTGGACGGCCCCGTGCCCGGGGGCGTGCCGCTCGTGCGCCTCGGCACCTCCCTCGGCTCGGGCGGGCTTTCGAACGCGGGCGAGCCGCTCTTCCTCCGCGATCCGGAGGGCCAGCGTGTGAGCGCCGCGCCTGCCGTGGCGACCGGCGCCGGGCGATGCCTCGCGCGAAAGCGGGGGACGTCGCGGAGCGGGGAGGCGATCGATTTCCTCGTCGGCGAATGCACTCCGGGGAGGCCACCGTGAACGCGGAGGACGTGCTGCGCGTCACCGTGACCGACGTGGTGTTCCGCTCGGAGGATGGACGCTACGCCGTGGTCAAGGCCACGCGTGACGATCGCGACGGGGAGATCACCATCGTCGGCGACCTCGGGGGCGTCGCCGTGGGTGAGGCGCTGAGGGTGCGCGGCAAGCACACCACGCACCCGACCTACGGCGATCGTTTCAAGGCCGTGGGCTACACACCGGTGATGCCCAAGAGCCGCGCCGGCGTCGTGAAGTACCTCGGCTCGGGTTTGATCGAGGGGATCGGGCCCGCCCTGGCGGAGCGCCTGGTCGACAAGTTCGGCGAGCGCACCCTCGACGTCATCGCGGGTCAGTCGGGCCGCCTCACCGAGGTCGAGGGCATCGGCAAGAAGCGGGCGGCGTCCATCGCCGAGGCCGTGCGCAGCCGGCGCGCCGAAGCCGAGACGGTGTCCTTTCTTCACTCCGTGGGACTGGGCCCGGCCCTCGCGCGCAAGATCATCCGGAAGTACGGCGACGACGCCGTGCGGGTGGTCCGCGAGGATCCCTACCTGGTCGCTGAGCAGGTGCGGGGGATCGGCTTTCGCACCGCGGACCGCGTGGGGCGGGAGGCGGGCATCGCCGACGACGACCCACGCCGCGCCGCCGGCGCCGTTCTGCACCTGGTGGGCAAGGCCGCCGACGACGGACACGTCTTCACGTCACGCGCCGAGCTCGTCGACGCGGCGACGGCGCTCTCGGTGCCGGGAGATCGCGCCGACGAGGCGGTCGATCTCCTCGCCGGGCGCGGGATGCTGATCCTCGACGACGATGCGGTCTACGCGCCGCCGCTGCATCGCGCCGAGCGCGCGGTGGCGCATCACCTGAAGCGCCTCGCGGCGATCGAACGACCGAAGAGAGACGAGCACCTGCGCGCGGTGGGGGAAGCGGCAGCGGCCGAGCTCACCGAGTCGCAGCGGAGCGCCGCGCGCTTCGCGCTCGAAAGGGGGCTGGTGGTGCTGACCGGCGGACCCGGGACGGGGAAGACCACCACGGTGCGCGCCATCGTGCGCGCGCAGGAGATCCTCGGTCGGCGCGCGCTCCTGTGCGCGCCCACCGGCCGCGCAGCGAAGCGCCTCAGTGAAGCGACCGGCCGCGAAGCGCGGACCATCCACCGCCTCCTCGAGTGGAATCCCGCGACCGCACGTTTTCGGCGCGGAGAGGCGAGCCCCCTCGACGCGGAGCTGATCCTGGTGGACGAGGCGTCGATGCTCGACGTGCGTCTGGCGGAGAGCCTGGTCTCGGCCGTGCCGAACGGGGCGACGCTCGTGTTGGTCGGCGACGTCGATCAGCTGCCGCCGGTGGGGCCTGGCCAGGTGCTGCGCGAGCTGATCCGCTCCGAGATCGCCCCCACCATCCGCCTCGAGGTGGTCTTCCGTCAGGCCCAACGCAGCGCGATCGTCCGGGGCGCCCACGCCATCCTCCACGGGCAGGTGCCCGAGCCCACGCCGCGGGGCGAGCGCGGCGACGGCGACCTCTTCATCGTGCGCACGCGCGATCCCGACCGGATCGCCGAACGCCTCCTCGCAGCGCTCGAGCGCATGAAGCGGGTGTACGGCCTCGATCCCAAGCGCGACGTGATGGTGCTGTCGCCCATGCGACGCGGCTCGACCGGCACCGAGCGGCTCAACGCGCTCCTTCAGAACGAGCTCAACCCGGCGCGCGGAGCGACGCCCGCGGTCTTTCGCGTGGGCGACAAGGTGATGCAGCTCCGCAACGATTACGACCGCGACGTCTTCAACGGAGACCTGGGCGAGGTCCGACGTTTCGAGGGCGGGATCACCTACGTCGACGTCGACAGCCGCGAAGTGCAGTACAAGGTCGACCAGCTCGACGATCTCACCCTCGCCTACGCCTCGACGGTCCACAAGGTCCAGGGAAGCGAGTTCCCCGCCATCGTCGTGGTGCTCCACGCCGGTCACCACGTCCTTTTGTCCCGCGCCCTGGTCTACACGGCCATCACCCGCGCCAAGAAGCTGGTGATGATCATCGGCGACGACCGCGCCCTGCGCCGCGCCGTGGGCAACGCCGAAGCGTACGCGTCGCGGTCGAAGCTCGCGGAGAGGCTGAGGCGATAGGCTCGGTGCTCGCGCGGGTCCTGGCGAGCCGCCGCTCGCAGCCGCCCTCAACGCTCGCAGCCGCCCTCAAGAGGACTTGAACGCGCTCATCACCCCGTCGTGGAAGGCGGGGCGGAAGCCGCGGATCTTTTCGTTGGCGCGGCTCGGGTGGACCCGGTTGGTGAGCAGGACGACGACGATGTCCTGGTCGGGATCGATCCAGATGCTCGTGCCCGTGAAGCCCAGATGACCGAATGACTTCGGGCCGAGGTGACGGCCCGCGGAGGACGGGCTGCCGCTCTTGGTGTCCCAGCCGAGCCGGTAGCGCCCTTCCTCGTCGCGCTGCTTCAGCGCGTACTCGAGCGTCTCCTTCTTCAGGATCTCCGACGTGCCGGCGAGGACCGCCAGCATCTCGCGCCCGAAGACGGCGACGCCGTGGGCCGTGCCGAAGAGGCCCGCGTGACCGGCGACCCCACCCAGCGCCGAGCAGTTCTCGTCGTGGACCTCGCCCGTGACGATCCGCCCGCGCCAATCGCAACGCTCCGTCGGCGCAGCCGTGCGGATCAGCGCGGCCTTTCGCTCCGCAGGCAAGGCTCCCGCGTAATACACCTCGCGATCGATCCCGAGGGGCACCGTCACCTCGCGCTCGACGAGCTTGTCGAGGGTCATCCCCGCCGCGCGCGCGATGGTGTCGCCGGCGATGATGTAGCCGAGGTCGCTGTACTCCGTCTTGGTATCGGGCTCGCGCTCGCCGCGTCGCGACGCCTCACTCAGGATCCAACGCCGCGCGGCGAGCGATCCCGGCTCGTGTGGAACGTCGAGATACAGCCCGCCCCAGGCCGCGAGCCCGGAGCGATGCGAGAGCAGCTGCTCGAGACTCGCCGAGCCACCCTGTCCTCCCCGCACGTCGGCCAGCATGCCGTCCGCGCGCGCCGTGAGATCCACCACCCCATGCTCCATCAAGCGGAGCGCGGTCACCGCCACGAAGGGCTTGGTGAGCGAGGCGAGATCGTAGGGCGTGTCCTCGCGGACCGCCGCACCGCCGTGTTTCAGGCGACCGCCCGCGGCGAGGGCGTAGACGACCTCACCCGCTTCGCGGTAAGCGACGCAAGAAGCTCCGCCGGGGAAAACCTGCCCCGCAACGCCCGCCTCCAGCAGGCGTCTCGCCTCGGCCCGGATGCGGTCCTTCCGGCTGCGCCCCACCCATTAACAGGTACCGGAGCCGCGCATCGCGGTCTATCAGAAAGAACGGCAAGGACGCATTCGTCAACCCCTCCCCAGATATGGACTACCCCTACTCCAACCCTCCTTTTCTCACGGCAGACCTTCCCGGCGTCGGTGGTCGCCTCAAGAGCGAGCCCGAAGACTTCAGGGTCGATGAGATCCCCGCCTACCCACCAGCCGGCGAAGGCACCCACCTCTTCGTCCGCTTTCGGAAGCGGGACCTCGACACCGAACGCGCGGTGCGGGCCATCGCCCAGGCCCTCGGCTGCGATCCTCGGGGCGCCGGCTACGCGGGGATGAAGGACCGCCGCGCCATCACCACCCAATGGGCGAGCATCGAGGGGGGCAATCCCGAAAGCGCCCTCGCACTGTCCCTCGATGGCATCCAGATCCTCGAGGCCGCACGTCACCCGCACAAGCTCCGCACCGGGCACCTCCGCGGCAACCGTTTCGTGCTTCGCATCCGGGACGCGCGCCCCGACCTCGAAGCCGTCCGCGCGGTCCTCGCACGCCTCGCGTCCGTCGGCTGCCCCAACTACTTCGGCGCGCAGCGCTTCGGACACGAGGGAAAGAACGTGGCGCGTGCGCTTTCGTGGATCGCCGACGCGGGTCGGCCGCCTCGCAAGCGCTTCGAAAAGAAGCTCCTGGTCTCCGCGCTCCAGGCGGCGCTCTTCAACACCGTCCTCGGCAAGCGGGTGGAAGAGGGGCGCCTCGCCACCTGGACCGCAGGCGACCTGCTGAAGAAGGAGGACACGGGTGGGCTCTTCGTCGCGAGTGATCGCGAGGAGGAGCAGGGGCGCCTCGATCGCTTCGAGGTCAGCCCCACGGGGCCGATGTTCGGCGCCAAGATGCGCTGGCCCGAGGGCGAGACCCTCGCGCGAGAGGAGGCGGTGCTCGAGGGCGCCGGCCTGACCCGCGCGCATCTCGCACGCTTTCGAAAGGCGGGTGAAGGCACGCGGCGGGTCCTGCGCGTGCGTCCGGAGGAGGCGACGGCCTCGCTCGAGGAAGACGGCGCGCTCGTCCTCGCGCTCACCCTGAAAAAGGGCGCCTACGCGACGGTAATCACCCGTGAAATCACCAAGGCCTGAACCCCTTCGTCCCCGCGCCGGGAAGAGCCTCCAAGTGCCGCTTGTCGGAAGGGCTCGGGTCTCCTAGGTTTCCCTCCCGCTCCGAGGGAACGGCAAAGGATCAGATGAATATCCAGGAAAGACTGACGGCGTTCGCCATGTTGGGCGCCGGCTGGGTGATGTGGCTCTTGGTCGTGCTCTCGGTGATCGGCCTCGCCATCATCCTCGAGCGCATCTACTACCTCGTCTCGTCTCGCGACGACTTCGCCACCCTCAAAGGCGACCTGCTGAAGCTCCTCGGCAAGAAGGACTTCGCCGGCGCCAAGAAGCGCTTGGGCTCCTCGCGCAGCTTCGAAGCGCGCATCGTGGCGGCTGGGCTCGAGGCTGCGGAGGACGGAGCGGCGGCCGCCGAGGATCGGATGGCCGGCGAAGCGTCGCTCGCGCGCCTCGCCATGGAGAAGAACCTCGCCTTCCTCGGCACCGTCGGCAACAACGCCCCCTTCGTCGGGCTGCTCGGCACCGTCATCGGCGTCATCCGCGCGTTCGCGGCGCTCGACGAGAGCGGAGGTCAGGCGTCGAGCGGCGTGATGCGCGAGATCGGTGAAGCCCTCGTCGCCACCTGCATCGGCCTGCTGGTCGCGATCCCCGCGGTCGCCTTCTTCAACCTCTTCACGCGCGTCATCAAGGCGCGCCTCGGACGGGCCGACGCCATGGGCAAGGACCTCCTCGCCCACCTCAAGGCCAAGGGCGCGGGCGAGCCCGAAGCAGAGGCGGCGGAGTAGCGATGGGCGGCGGCAGCGGCGGCGACGACGACGAGATCATCTTCGCGATCAACGTCACCCCTCTGGTCGACGTGGTGCTCGTGCTGCTGATCATCCTCATGGTCACGGCGACGGCGATCGTGTCGAAGACCATCCCGGTGGAGCTGCCGGAAGCGGCTGGGCCCACCGACGCCGTTCCCACCACCCTCGCCGTCTCGATCGACGCCGAGGGCGCGCTTTTCCTCGATGCGCAGCCCATCGATGAGGAAGGACTTCGGCGCAGAATTCGCGCAGCGCGCGAGAATGACGAGGATCTTCGGGCCGTCATCGCCGCGGACGGGCGCATCAACCACGCCCGCGTCGTTCAAATCATAGACTTGCTTCGGCAGGAACGCGTCACCAAGTTCGCCATCAACGTGAGGCCCTCGGATCTGCAACATTGAAGTCTGGACGTGGGAAAGCTGTTTGAAGGCAACACCCTGCTGATCGGAGCGCTGCTCCTCAGCCTCCTCGTCCACGTGTCCACCTTCGCCGGCCTGAGCATGGTCGACGTGGAGCACTTCACGCGGCTGATCTCGGAGGTCGAGATCACGATGGTCGACGAACAGCCCGAGCCACTCCCCGAGCTCGAGGAGCTTCCGGAAGAGCCCGAAGCCGAAGAGCCGGAGCCGGAACCAGAGCCCGAGCCCGAGCCACCGCCCCGGAGGCGCGAGCCGGAGCCCGAGCCCGAGGCCGACCCCGAGCCGCCCCCGCCCGCGGAGGAGACGCCCGTTTCCTTCGACAACCTCGTCCTCACCAACGAGAGCGGCGAGAGCGGTTGGGCGATGCAGCAGGGAAGCGGCGTCGATCGCGAAGGGCCGGTCGGCCGACCGGGTGCTCAGGTCACGGGGCGCAGCCGCGAGGGAAGTGGGGACGGCACACCCGGGGGAACGGGCGAGGGATCCGGGCCGGCGATCGTCCCCATGTCCTCCTTGGCGCAGCGTCCCGAGGCCCCCGGGAACCTCGACACCCTGCTCCAGCGCTATTATCCCCGCGAAGCACGGAGCCAGGGCGTCGAGGGGCGATCGCAGATCCGGATCCGCATCAACACGGACGGCAGCATCCACGTGGTCCGCACCCTCGCCTCCACCGACCAGGAATTCGCCCAGGCTTGCGCGCGGATGCTGCGTCAGACGCGCTGGCGTCCGGGAATTGGTCGGGACGGTGAGCCTGCGGCCACCGTCACCAACTTCAGCTGCGACTTCACCGTCAACTACTGACGATCGCCCCGCTGAGCGCTGGTTGTCCCGGTTTCTGGGCCGATCTGGAATTTTCCGACCCCAGCACCGAGTTTCGTTGAAATTCGCAGAGAATCTCTGTGATAGTACGGGCCGCGGGAGGGTTGAATGCGCCCCAGTCTCTGGCTCGCTGTCTGTCTTGCATCGCTCATCACAGCGTCACCCATCGCCCAGGCCCAAGACGGGGTCCTGGGGAACTTTTCGGCTACGCGGTTCAGACCGGCCCCCGGTCCCCTCAACTATCTGGGGACCGATGGGACGACCATCGGCGGTCACCTGACCCCGACGGTTGGTCTGCTCCTCGACTACGCGTATGCCCCGCTGACGCTCTACAACGCGACCTGCGCGCCAGACGGAACCAACTGCGAGACCACCGGCGTCAATCGCCGTCTCGTCGAGCACATGTTCCAGCAGCACATCTACGGGAGCATCGCGCTCTTCGATTGCTTGCAGGTCGGCCTGGTGCTTCCCCTGGGCTACACGGCCGGACAAGGGATCGACGTCGACATCATGGGGATGCGGCGCACGGTCGGCGGCGTCGACCAGTACACCCTCGGCGATCCCCAGCTCTCGGTGAAGGGCCGCATCTACGGCGACGGCCGGAACGGCTTCGGCCTCGCCGCGCGCTACTGGGTCACCTTTCCCATCGCCCAGAACGTCGCCGCCGGCTCCTTCATGGGCGATCCCACCGTCACGACCGGCGGTGAGGTCATCGGCGAATACTCGATCGAGGGCTTCCACGCAGCGGTGAACGTCGGCGGTTATTGGCGCGACAAGCAACAGGTCTTCTCGACCGTCGCCGGCAGCCAGTTCACCTACCGCATCGCTGCGGGCTACGACATCACACCCCTGATCACCGTCTTCGCCGAGCTCGACGGCGCGAGCACCTTCGATTCGCAGGTCGACGAGAACCCCCTCGAAGGACGCATCACCGGCCAGCTCAAGCAGGGCGACTTCACCTTCACCCTCGGCGCGGGGACCGGCTTCATCAGCGGCGTGGGCGTGCCCGTCGCCCGCGTCTATGCCGGCGCGGCGTGGGCGCCCCTCCGCTACGACACCGACGGCGACGGCATCCTCGACGGCGACGACGCGTGTCCCGCCGAGATGGAGGACATGGACGGCTACATCGACGACGATGGCTGTCCAGAGCCCGACAACGACAACGACGGCTTCCTCGACGCGGATGATAGCTGCCCCAACGAAGCCGAGGATCGCGACGAGCACGAAGACGAGGACGGCTGCCCCGATCTCGACAACGACGGCGACGGGATCAACGACGGCTACGACTCCTGCCCCGAAGAGCCGGAGGACATGGACGGCGACCGGGACGAGGACGGCTGCCCCGACGACGACACCGACCGCGACGGCATCCCCGACGCGGACGATCAGTGTCCGAACGATCCGGAAGACACCGACGGCTACGGGGACGAGGACGGCTGCCCGGAGGAAGACTTCGACGGCGACGGCATCCCGGACGACAACGACGTCTGTCCCGACCAGCCGGAGATCATGAACGGCGTCGAGGACGACGACGGTTGTCCCGAAGAGGACAGCGACGGCGACGGGATCCCCGACTCGGCCGACCGCTGTCCGCAGGAACCCGAGACGATGAACGGCCGCGCCGACGACGACGGCTGCCCCGACGGCGACGCCCTGGTCGTGGTCGAGGGACAGACCATCCGGCTCCTTCAGCAGGTGCAGTTCGCCACCAACCGCGCGACGATCCGCGGGCGCCGCTCGCGGCAGATCCTCGACGCGGTGGCCACCATCCTCGAGCGCAACCCGAACTACCGCCGAGTGCGCGTCGAGGGTCACACCGACGACCGCGGCAACGCGGACCGCAACCGCACCCTCTCCATGGACCGCGCCCAGGCCTGCGTCACCTACCTCGTGGAAAAGGGCATCGCGCCCGAGCGGCTCTACGCCCAGGGCTTCGGCCCCGACCGCCCCATCGGCGACAACGAGACCAGCGAGGGACGCGCGGAGAACCGTCGCGTCGAGTTCCACATCGAGCCCGTTGCCCCGGGGAGCACCCACCAGGTGGACGCCGATGCTTCGGGCGAAGTGCCGGAAGGCGCCGAGGCCGAGCCGGCTCCCGAATCGGCCGAGTGAGCTCGGCTCGTGGGGCCGTGCGCCCGCCTCCCCTTCTTGCCGTTAATTTCGCGCCGCTGGGCGGCGGGGCTATCCCCGTCACATGCGCCGAAGTCTCACTTCCGTCCTGCCCCTCGCTCTGTCGAGTCTCCTCTTGGCCCTCGTGACGCTCGGCTGTGAGCCGCCGACCCAGCCCGGCGCAAGCGTGGGCACCTTCCAGATCAGCGGCTCCCTCGACGCCAACGGCTGCGGCGCCGCCGTCCCCGCGCTCGATCCGATCGCCTTCGGGGTGGAGATCCGTGATCAGTCGGGCCGCGCGCTCTGGCTCATGGACGATCAGCCGGTGCAGGAGGGGATCCGGATGCCCGACGGCACCATGCGCTTTCGGAGCGGCACCACGGTGCCGGTGCTCGCCCCCGGACCGGACTATCGGGGTTGCAGCCTGCAGCAAGTGGAGCTGGTGGAGGTGCAGGTCACCTCGGCTGACGCCGACGCCGGAGTCGCCGACGCGTCGATCGCCGACGCGGGCGATGCGGGCAGCGCGGCGGCGCTCGAGATCCGAGGGGTGAACGAGATCCAGTTCACGCCGACGATCGACAGCGACTGCTCGCCCCTCCCGGTGCAGAACGGCGGCCCCTGGGCCGCCCTGCCCTGCACCATCAGCTACAGCCTCTTCGGCACCGGTACCGGACCCTCCGCGGACACGACGACCACCGAGCCTTGAGCCGGGCCAGGGCCCGCCGTGGGGGCCAGGACTGGACAAACGCGGTTTCGTTCATAGCTGAAAGCGCGAAAGGACGAGCCGATGACAACACGTGAACTGGCTAAGAAGCAGTTGCGGCAGATGAACGAAGACCTGCAGCGGCTCCGCGACACCATCCGCGTCAAAGCCCACCTCGGGAACATGGACCTCACGGAGCGCCTCGAGGAGCTCGACCCTCAAATCAAGAAGTTCGAGCATCGAGCGGAGCGGGTCACGGAAGTGGTGGACGATGAGCTCATCACGACCTGGGAGCAGCTCAAGCGCTCCCTGACGCACATCCGAAACGAGCTGGAAGCAGCCACCAAGAACTGACCGAATGAACCCGCAGGGGCCGCTGGACGGCTCAGGCCGGCAAAGAACGTCTACCACTACCGGGGAAGGTGAAGGCCCGCGGCGGACGATGCCGCGCGACGTCATCGTCCTCGGGCTGGTGTCGCTCTCCATGGACACCTCGTCGGAGCTGATCAACAGCCTCCTGCCCGTGTTCCTGGTGAGCACGCTCGGCGCTTCCACCGTCACCGTCGGGCTCATCGAAGGGGTCGGCCAGGCCACCGCCTCGGTGAGCAAGGTGCTCTCCGGCGCTCTGTCGGACCGGTTCCGCAAACGAAAGTGGATCACGGCCGCCGGATATGGGCTCGCCGCGCTGAGCAAGCCGCTCTTCCCACTCGCGAGCACGGCCGGGTGGGTGTTCCTCGCCCGTTTCGTCGATCGCGTCGGCAAGGGCATCCGGGGCGCCCCGCGCGACGCGCTCATCGCCGACCTGACCGAGACACGGCAGCGGGGAGCGGCCTATGGGATCCGGCAAGCGCTCGACTCCGTCGGAGCCTTTCTCGGACCGCTGTTGGCGATGGCCCTCATGATCCTCCACGGAGACGATCTTCGCTCCGTGTTCTGGTGGGCGTCGCTCCCCGCCGCGCTCGCCGTGCTGCTCATCGTCTTCGCCGTTCGCGAGCCACCCACCAGCGATCACCGGGCCCCGCCCCCTCCCGTTTTCGCGTCGGCGGATCTCCTCGGCTTGTCTCGCGAGTTCTGGCGCGTCGTCGTCATCGGCGTCGTGTTCACCCTCGCGCGTTTCTCCGAGGCATTCCTGGTCCTGAAGGCCAGTGATACCGGCGTGTCCGAGACCCACCTGCCTCTCGTCATGGTGTGGATGAACGTCATCTACGCCGCGCTCGCGGCACCACTGGGTGCGCTCTCGGATTCGACTCGGTCGCCACCGTCTGCTCTTCCTCGGGCTCCTGGTGCTCGTCGGCGCAGACCTCTGCCTCGTGCTGCTCCCCGGCCTGTGGGGCGTCGTCGTCGGAGTGGGTCTGTGGGGTGTGCACCTGGCGTCGAGTCAGGGGCTGCTCTCAGCCCTGGTCTCCGATGCCGCGCCCGCGGACCGTCGAGGAACCGCGTTCGGCCTCTTCAACCTCCTCACCGGTGGCGCATTGCTGCTGGCGAGCCTGCTGGCCGGCGTGCTCTGGCAGCGGCTGGGCCCCGACGCGACGTTTCTCACGGGCGCCGGATTCGCGGGCTCGGCAGCCCTGGCGCTCCTCGTTGGCGGAGGCCGCGGTCAGTCGACCTCTTCACCTTCGGGATTGGTGACGCCGCCGTCCTCGTCCTCGTCCTCGTCTTCCTCGACGACGATGTCCGCCTCCTCGTCGATGGGGAACTCGCCGCCGACCACCGTGTCGCTCTCGTCGACGTAGTCGTCCTCGCTCACGGGCGGCATCTGCGGGGCCGCGGCTATGCCTTCGTCCTCGTCGCGCAGCGCCTGGGCGTCGGGCCGGGTGGATTCCGACGGCGCCGAGGCTTCGGCCTCGCGCAGCGCCTTGGCCTCGGGCTTGGTGGTCTCCTCGGCCTTGGGAGCGGCCGCGACGGCCTCCTCCTCCTCCTCGACCTCCACGTCCTCGAGGCCCAGCTCCTCCGGCTCCTCGGCTGCGGCGGGCGGCTGAGAGGGGGGCGCGGGCGGCGGCTTCGCCTTGTCGCCCTTGGCCTTCGCTTCACCCTTCTTGGCCCGGCGCTCCGCCAGGATGATCAGCCGCGGGGAGTCCGCCCCGAAGAAGACGTTGGGCGTCGCCTCCTGGCCCGACACCGACGCCACCCGGAAGCCCTGGTGGTGCATCAGCTGACCGATCTCGTGCAGCGTGTAGAGGCGCACCGAGTAGTAGGTCTCGCGCTGCCGGCCGTCGTCCAGGATCACCGTCCGCTTCACCTCGAGGCGGTCCTTGATGAAGTTGAACTGCGTCTCCTCCATGCAAACGCATCCGTCGCCCTCGAACCAGACGAGGTTGGGCTGCTGGCGCACGACGAAGTCGCGGTTGACGACGTCGAGGAGCAACAGGCCCCGCGGCTTGAGCGCCTGATACAGGCGCTCGAGGACCTTCTTGTTCGACTCGTCGTCGAAGTAGCCGAATGTCGTTCCCCAACAGAGGATGGCGTCGAAGGCTCCTTCGAAAGTCATCTCCCGCATGTCGGAGTGGAGGAAGTTGATCTTCACCCCGCGGTCCTGTGCCTCGTCCGCCGCGCGGGACAGCATCGGCAGCGACAGGTCGAGACCGACCACCAGGTATCCACGCGAGCGCAGCTCGAGGGCGTGCAGACCGAGACCGCAGCCCACGTCGAGGATCGTCGACCCCGGAGGCAGCTTCAGCATCTCCTGCATGAAGTCGCACTGACGCGAGACGTGACGATAGGTGTTGGAAGGAACGGTGCGCAGGTAGTCGTCGTTGAAGAAGGTCTCGAACCACGGACGGCGTCGCTTCTGCGAGGCGGCGACGGCTGCAGCGGCGGCCTTTTCGTCGGGCGGCGGCGGGGGGGCCTTGCCCTCGGCTGCGGCCTTGTCCTTCTTCTTCGTCGGGGGCGCGGGGGGCGGACCCTTTTCGGCCTTGGCGGGTGGGGGCGGAGGAGCGGAGTTGCCCTTGTCCTTCGGCGGCGGGCTCGCCTCCTCGATCTCGTCGGCGGCGATCTCCTCCTCGATGTCGAGATCTTCCGCCTCTTCAGCCACCTCGGAGATCGCCGAGATGTCGAGCTCCTCGGTGACCTCGGAGATCCCGCGCGCCGGGGCACGCTCGGACGAGACCGCCGCCTCCGGCGCCTCCTCCTCTTCGTCACCTTCCGCTTCGGCCTCTTCTTCTTCGGCCTCTTCTTCGGCCTCTTCTTCGGCTTCGCCCAGCAGCTCGTCTTCCGCGTCGTCGAGCTCTTCTTCTTCTTCCGCCTCGTCGAGCTCTACCTCGACCTCCGCGAGCTCCGCGGCTTCCTCCGGGTCAGCCGCCTCGATGGTGATCTCCGTGGACGACTCCTCGAGCCATCCATCGTCCGCATCTGCAGGCATCGAGGGATTCGACGGGCGCCGTCTCTTCGATGGTCGCGGCGAGGGGACGATCGGAGGCGGGCTCGTCCTCGGAGGCCTCGGGAGCCGTCGAAGGGACGCGCGGCGCCTTGGGGATCTCCACCGCGCTCGCCGACGACGCGGCCGGCATGTCGGTGATGCGAACCGCGCCACGCACGACGACGCTATCGCGCTTCGACTCTTCGGCGGCGGCTCCAGCCGCTGCTGGCTGCTCGTCTTCCTCGTCGTCATCCAGATCGACGTCGAGCTCCACGTTCGCATTGCGGGGGGGCGGGAAGGACGACTTGCGGGGCGGCGCCTCCTCGGAGACGGCCATCTCCACCACGCTGCGACGCGGCACCTCGTCGACGGGAACGCGCAGCGGCCTTCGCTTCGCGCGCCGCGTCCGTCGCCTCGCTCGGAACGAGCGGACGCCGCCTTCCTCGTCCTTGGTCCCGTCCTCGCTCACGCGTCTCCTCGACGGAAGAGAGCTTCTCCCATTTTCGTCCGCTCTCCGCGGCGCTTTTCGCAGCGGAGGGGGCCTGGAGGACCGACGAGCACGATGGCGGTCGAGCCGAGGTGGAACATGCCGACCTCGTCGCCGCGACGCAGGAGCGGGCCTTCGTCGCGATACTCGCGAAGCCCCTCGTCGCGCCCGACGTTGGTCAACACGTCGTCGAAGCTGATCCCGATGCGCCCCACGCCGATGGCGCCGACCAGGATGGTGGCGACGTCGTGCTCATCGCCTTCCTGGTGGACCACCACCCTCTCGTTTTCCGTGAAGAGCCCCTCGATGTGCTCCATCCCGATGGCGTTCACCGGGTAGAGTGTCCCGGTCACGTGACGGACGGCGGTCACGCGCCCCTCGGCGGGTGCGTGGACCCGATGGTAGTCGGGGGGCGCGAGATAGATGACGGCGAAGGTGCCGCCCTCGTAGCGGCTCGCCGCCTCCCGATCGCCGAGGAGCTCGCCCGCTTCGTAGAGCCGTCCCTTCACCGAGAAGATGGCGCGCTCGTCGATCGGCCCCGCGTCCAGGAGCCGACCGTCGGCAGGACAGACGAAGGACGCGGGATCGGGATCGACGGGTCGCGCGCCGTCACGCAGCGCGCGCGTGAAAAATGCGTCGAAGGTCGGGAAGCCGCCGTCGGGGATCACCGCTTCCGACATGTCCACGTCATAGACACGTACGAAGGTATCGACTGCTCGTTGCACCAATGCAGGTGGCCCATCGAGGTCCGAAAGACGACCCATCATCCGGCTCAAGCGCTTGCGAGGAAGCACCCGGAGCGATTCGGCGGCGAGCCTGGAAGCGTTCACGACCACGGTTTAGCCGGATTAGACCATAAACCCGCACACTTGGCGGGAGTCGCGGAATGCTATCCGACCCCCACCACCCTGGTCAATCAAAGTATTTTCGGAGGGTTGTGCGCGCGCGAGGACGCCCGACCCGCCCCATGGCGAAAACCCACGGGGGCAAGGCCCGACTCGGCGCCCGCCAGAGGGGCCGAACGGAGCGGCCCCGCAGATGCGAGGCCGCTGAGGAGAGGGGAGCGCGGGTCCGAAGGCCCGCGAGGCCCCCTCACAGATCGTAGTAGAGCTCGTACTCGAGGGGGGTCGGGCGCAGGCGCATGGGCGCGATCTCGTTGTCGCGCTTCCAGCCGATCCACTCGCTGACGATGTCCTTGGTGAAGACGTCGCCCACCAGGAGGAACTCGTGGTCGCGTTCGAGGGCGTCGACCGAGCCTTCGAGGGTGTGGGGGACGGTGGGGACGTCCTTCAGCTCTTCGGGGCTGAGGGAGTAGATGTCCTTGTCGAGGGGGTCGCCCGCGGAGGTCTTCTTCTGGATGCCCTCGATGCCCGCCAGGAGCATGGAGGAGAAGGCCAGGTAGGGGTTGCCCGAGGAGTCGGGGAAGCGCGCCTCGATGCGCCGCGCCTTCGGCGAGGGCGAATACATCGGGATGCGGATGGCCGCCGAGCGGTTGCGGGAGCTGTAGGCGAGGTTCACCGGCGCCTCGTAGCCCGGGACCAGGCGACGGTAGCTGTTGATCGTCGGGTTGGTGAGCGCGCAGATCGCCGGCGCGTGCTGCAACAGGCCGCCGATGTAGTTGAGCGCCATGTCGCTCATCCCGGCGTAGCCGTCACCAGCGAAGAGAGGCTTGCCTTCCTTCCACAGCGACTGGTGACAGTGCATGCCGCTGCCGTTGTCGCCGTAGATGGGCTTCGGCATGAAGGTCGCCGTCTTGCCGTACTTGTACGCGACGTTGCGCACGACGTACTTGAACCACATCAGCTGATCGGCACACGCGGTCAGCGTGTTGTACTTCATGTCGATCTCGCACTGCCCGGCGGTCGCGACCTCGTGGTGGCTGACCTCGACCTCGTAGCCGAGCTCCATCAGGATCTCGCTGATGTCGGTGCGCAGGTCCATCAGCGTGTCGGTGGGCATCACGGGGAAGTAGCCGCCTTTGTGCTTCACCTTGTAGCCGAGGTTCGGGCCTTCATCGGAGCCGGAGTTCCAGATGCCTTCGACGGAATCGACCGCGTAGAACGAGCCCTCGGGGCTCGAGTGGTACTTCACGTCGTCGAAGATGAAGAACTCGGCTTCGGGGCCGAAATAGGTCGTGTCCGCGAGCCCGGTCTGCTTGAGGTAGGCCTCGGCCTTGGTCGCGATGTAGCGCGGGTCGCGGGCGTAGGGCTCTTTGGTGATCGGGTCGACGATGTTGCAGATCAACACCAGCGTCGGGTGCTTGGTGAAGGGATCCATCTTCGCCGTCGTCGCGTCGGGGACGATGAGCATGTCCGACGCGTTGATCGGCTGGTAGCCACGGATCGAGGAGCCATCGAAGCCGAAACCGTCTTCGAAGGAAGCCACCTCGAGGCGGTGGATCGGCACGCTGGTGTGCTGCCAGACGCCCGGAAGGTCGATGAAGCGGAGGTCCACCATGACGGCGCCCTTCGACTTCGCAAACTCGAGTACGTCTTTCGGATCTCGGATCTCGGTCATTGCCCTTTTCTCCTCATAGCTCTCGATGCCGTCCAGTCGCGTCAGCCGGGCGAGCGCCCCCGGAGGCCCCGACCGAGGAATACCGGAGGTATTTCCGAGGGAGGGGGCGAGGAGGTAAGCCGGCGGATGGCGTGAGTGAGCGGCATGGCGTCAGATGGCGTCTTCGCCGCGCTCTCCCGTACGAATTCGGATCGCCTCCTCGATGGAGGAGACGAAGATCTTTCCGTCGCCGATGCGTCCCGTCTTGGCGGCCTTCTCGACCGCGTCGATGACCTGGACGACGACCGCTTCGGGGACGACGACCTCGATCTTCACCTTGGGGACGAAGTCGACGACGTAGGCCGAGCCGCGATAGACCTCGCGCTTGCCGCCGGTCCGGCCGAAGCCCTTGACCTCGGTGACCGTCATGCCCTGCACGCCGAGCTCTCCGAGGGCTTCTTTGACCTCGTCCAGCTTGAACGGCTTGATGATCGCCTCGACCTTTTTCATACGCGCGCGATCTACCGCCGCTTTGTTTCAGGCGTGTTTCGTTGCCGTTAAAAGGGCGCCTGGGGCCCACATTCCTGGCTCGCTCCACCTTTCGCAACGGTGCTACGCTGCGGCGCGATGCCGAAGCGGGAACGATACCTGTGGGTGTGTCAGAACGAGCGCGCCCCCGACAACCCCAAGGGGTCTTGCGCCCGCAAGAACTCCAAGGCCATCCGCGACCGGCTCAAGGTCGGGACGGTCAAGCGTGGTTTGCGGAAGCAGATCCGGGTGATGGAGGGCAGCTGCATGGACCTCTGCTGGGTCGGACCGACGATCGCCGTGATGCCCGACAACGTGTTCTACGGGAACGTGAAGGTCGAGGACGTGGACGAGATCCTCGACAGCCTCGAGAACGGAACCATCGTCGAGCGGCTGGTCGTGCCGGACGAGCTCTTCGACGACCCGAAGGGGAAATAGGCGATGAGCGTCGGCTTCGAGTTCGCCCAGACGCTGGCTGGCACCTATCACACCCTCGAGGCCCCGGGCGACGAGCACCCGATCAGCATCACGGTCAAGGCGCAGGTGCACGACATGAAGAGCTTCGCGCTCGACCCGACGGCGCGCATCGAGGGAGAGATCGACGCCGAGGGCTTCGCCGACCACCGCGCCCTGACGGGGACCCTCGAGATCAACCCGCTGCTCCGGCAGAAGATCATCTACGACTTCTCCTTTCCGGACAACGACGGTCGCGAGTGTCGCTTTCACGGTGAGCAGGACCTGAGCCTGCTCAGACCCGTGCAAGCCGCGACCACCCTGCCCGGCTCCATCTACGTCCAGGACGAAGAGCACGCGCGCGCCGTCCTGCGCTTCGACATTCGGGAGGACCTGTTGAAGCTCCTCCGGAGCTTCAAGCCCTCGTGAGCGAGGGCGAGAGGCCCATCGTCGTCGTCCACGGAGGCGCCGGCTTCGTCCCCGAGAGCCGGCGCGAGGAGCACGTCGCAGGCACCGTGCGTGCGGCGCGGGTGGGCCTGGCGGCTCTGACCGCCGGCGCGTCGCCGCTCGAAGCCGCGGTCCGCGCGGTCGAGGTGATGGAGAACGATCCCAACTACAACGCGGGCCTCGGCAGCTCCCTCAACGACAAGGGCGAGGTGGAGCTCGACGCGGCGGTGATGGACGGTGACCGGCGTGCGGGCGCCGTGGGATGCTTGCCTCCCTTCGAGAATCCGATCCGCGTCGCCCAGGCCGCCCTCGAGTTCGGCCGGCACGTGCTCTACGTCGGCGAGGGAGCGGCGGCCTTCGCCGAACGCTCGGGCTTCTCGCGGCTCTCCGCCAGCACGCTGATCACCGAGCGCGCGCGGCGGCGCCTCGAGGAGCGGCTCGCGGGCCAGGCGGGCGAAGCGTGGGCCGGCGGGACCGTGGGCGCCGTGGTCTCGGACGGCGCCGGCCACGTGGCGGCGGCGACCAGCACCGGCGGGACGGTCGGCAAGGCGCGCGGGCGCGTCGGCGATACGCCGATCTTCGGCGCTGGCACCTACGCCTCGAACGACTCGTGCGCGATCAGCGCGACCGGCGTCGGCGAAGGGATCATCCGCGCCGCCCTCGCCAGCCGCGTCTTCCTCGCGGTCGAGAGCGGGGCGAGCCTCGAAGAAGCGGTCCTCGCTGCGATGCGGACCTTCGGCGAGCTGGGCGGCTCGGGCGGGCTCATCGCCGTCGACCCCAGCGGCCGTTACTTCGTGAAGACCAACACGCGAACGATGAGTCACGCGATCGCGCGCGAGGGCGAGGACGTCGTCAGTGGGATCTGATCAGGTGGTGCGGCACCGCCGCGACCTGCCCCTCTACCTCGTCTCCCGCGTCTTCGGCACCGTCGGCTTTCAGATCCAGTCGGTGGCGATCGGCTGGCAAGTCTACGCGACGACCGGCGAAGCGCTCGACCTCGGCTGGGTCGGCCTCTCCCAGTTCCTGCCGATGATGCTCCTGTCGCTTCCCGCCGGCGCCTTCGCTGACCGCGTGGACCGGCGTCGCATCCTCATCGCCTGCTGGCTCAGCTTCAGCGCCGGCGCGTTCGCGCTCGCCGGCTCGACGCTCGGACAGAGCGACTCGCTCCTGCCGATCTTCGCCATCCTCGCGTTTCTGGGCGCGACCCGCGCCTTCGCCTCGCCGGCGCAGGCGGCGCTCCTGCCGGCGCTGGTGGGCATCGACCGACTCCCCCGCGCCATCGCGCTGAGCTCGAGCGCCTTTCAGATCTCCACCATCGGCGGCCCGGCCCTCGGCGGCCTGATCTACGCGGTGGGCGGTCCCCAAGCCGCCTATCTCACGGCCGCGTGTTGCGCGCTCTGCTCCGCCGTCTGCGTCAGCGCCTTCGGCACCCGACTCCCGCCGAGGCCCCCGACCACCGAGCGCGCCACCGCGCGCGTCGCCGCGGGCCTTCGCTACGTCTTTCGGGAGCGTGTCCTTCTCGGGGCGATCTCGCTCGATCTGTTCGCAGTGCTGCTGGGCGGCGCCGTCGCGCTGATGCCGATCTTCGCCCGGGACATCCTGCACGTGGGCGAGGTGGGTCTCGGGATCCTCCGAAGCGCTCCGTCGATTGGCGCCGCGGTCATCGCCATCCTCTTCGCCATCCACCCGATGCGACGGCGCGCGGGCGCCTACATGTTCGGCGGTGTGGCCATCTTCGGGCTGGCGACCGTCGTCTTCGGCCTGAGCGAGAGCTTCACCCTCAGCATCGTCGCCCTCGCGATCCTCGGCGGCGCCGACATGATGAGCGTCGTCGTTCGCCAATCCCTGATTCAGCTCCGTACACCGGACGACATGCGCGGCCGTGTCACGTCGGTGAACTACATCTTCATCGGCGCGAGCAACGAGCTGGGCGAGTTCGAGTCGGGGATCACCGCGGCCTGGCTCGGCACCGTGCGTGCGGTGGTGCTCGGCGGCATCGGAACGCTGCTGGTGACGGGGCTGTGGGCGGCGTTCTTCCCCGACCTGCGCAACGCCGATTGCCTCGACGAGGACGTGAAGGCCTGAGCGCTCAGCTCGCGCCGGCGCCGTAGACCTCCGCCACCGGCGCGTCGGTCGCCGCCTCGTCGCCGATCGCTTTGTAGCCCCACGACTGCAACGCCACGTCCGACCACCGCAGCACCTCGCGCGCGAGCTCCTCCGCCATCACGTGGTTGCAGCCACAGGTGCCGATGCCGCCCGCCACCACCGCCCGGACCCAGCCCGGAGAGGGCATCACGTCGCGGGTCGGGAGCTCGGCGACGGCGCGGGCGACGAAAGGGCACTCGGTCGCGCGCTCGACGAGGCGCTCCGCGATTGGCCAGAGCGATCCGCGCAACATGCCCTCGCGTGGGCCGGAGCTCGGACGGCGAACGACCAGACGCGCCTCTCGGCCTTGCTCCGCGAGCGCGCCAGCCACCGCGTGAACCCGTCGCGCCGGCGTGTCGGCAGGAACCAGCACATAGACTGGAGCGCCCGCGAGGGTCTCCGTGGGAAGGCCGGTGAGCACGGCGACCACCTCCATGCTCTGCACGATGCCGTCGATTGCGTCGCGCAGGCGCGCGGCGAGGCTCGCGCGCGCGGCCGGCGGCATCGCGGGGTCGAGCCCCTCGAAGAGCCCCTCCACGCCGGCCCTCCCATCGGTCGGGCGCAGGTCGAGGAGCAGACCCGGGCCGACGCCCTCGGCCGAGTCCCCCGTGAGCATCGCGTCTTCGATGGGTCGGTTGAGCACGAAGGGCGGGAGCATCACCTCGTCGAAGCGCGTTCGCAGCGCCCGCACATCGTCGGCGCACGCGAGGAGCCCGCCAGGCTCGGGCTCGGGCAGGGGCACGTCCTGACCGATGCGCATCTCGATCTCGACGCCGGCGCCCTCTTCCTCCGCGGAGCCGAGGGCGACACGCGCGCGGGTGTCGAGGGATTCGGTGGTGGCGAGGAGCGCTCCGACGCGCGCGCGCGCCGCCCCGGTGGGGCTCCTCTGTACCGTGATCTCTCCCGAGAGCCCGATCCAGTCGAGGCCTTCCGGCGCCCCGGGCCAGCGCCTGTACGCCATGGAGCTCTCGTTGCCCGCGATGGTGACGGCGACCGTGGCGCCGCTCTCGGTCGCCGCGGGCCACGCGAGGGCTGGCGGCCACGCGAGCGGCAGGACCGAGGCGACGAAGGGCTCGTCCATCGTCGCTTCCCCGATCACCGACATCGCGCCCGAGACTCCACCGCTCCGGCCGCTCATGAAGCGCAGCTCGGCGGGCTCGCCCGAGAGCACGACGGGCCGCCCGTTCACCTCCCCCGTCACGTGGGAGAAGGTGAGGCTCATCCGCGCCGTGCCGTCCGCGAGGACCTCGAGAGTGCGCAGATTCCCGACGCGATGAACGACGCGCAGCGCGCCGGGCGTCACCGCCGCTTCCTTCCAATCGAAGGACGCCTCCTGGCCCTCGCGATGGATCGCCGGCCCCTCGGCCGTATCGGTGTGGCCGCTCGGCTTCGCAGCACCACCACAACCGGCCGCTGTCGCTAGAACGATCGTCAGGAGCGAGAGCGCATGCACCCTCGAAGCATACGGCAGCGCTCCAAGGCGTGCTCGCGAGGCCCTTGGCCGGGCACAGCCCATGTTCTACAACGCCTGGTCATGAACACGACCTCGAACATCATGCTCGCGCTCGTCGCGCTCGTCTTCTCGGGCTGCGGGAGCTCGACCGAGCCGCCCCCGGAATACCCGCCCATGGACGAGCCGGAAGCGACGACGACCACCACCGTCGAAGAGACGGACGCGGAGCCCGAGGCCCCTGCCCCGCCGCCGGTGCAGGTGGTGGCCGGCGAGCGGACGCCGATTGAAGGGGACACCCCCACGCTTCGCTTTCGTCGGCCCCGCAACGGCCAGCTGATCCGTCGGGCGCCGGTCAACGTGCGCATCGCCCTTTCGCACTGGGAGCTCGGGGCGGCGCCCGGCAAGCACGTGCACCTGATTTTGGACGACGAGCCGTACATGGCGCTGCGCGACGTGTCGGGGAACCTCGACCTGAACGCGCTGGTGCAGGAAAACCTCGGGCACGAGCTCGCCGCAGGCACGCACGTGCTCCGCGCCTTCCCCAGCCGCAGCCATCACGAGTCGGTGAAGAGCGAAGGCGCTTTCGCGTCGCTGGTGTTCTCGTTCGAGGAACGCACCGAGGACTTCTCATGGGATTCCGGATGCGCCGCACCTCGTCTACAGCCGACCCAAGGGCTGCAACGTCGCGGGGAGCCGCGTGCTGCTCGACTTCTACCTCGACAACGTCGACCTCGCCCCCGACGGACACAAGGTCCGCTACACCATCGATGACGTCAGCGGCGAGATCACCAGCTGGACCCCGCACTACATCGAGAACCTTCCCGTGGGTGAGCACCAGATCCGTCTGACCCTCATCGGCCCCGACGGCGAGCCCGTGCCCGGGCTGTTCAACGACACCACCCGTACGTTCAGCGTGGCAGAGAGCTGCGAGCCCGCCGCGCCCGCCGCGCCCGAAGAGCAGGAGGAGAGCGAAGAAGGTGGCGAAGAGGCCGATGGAGGTTAACGTGGGCCCGGGGTGAGGGGCCGGCCCCCCTCACCCACATCGGTCGATGGCGTCCATCCTGAACACCGTCCGTGACCTCGAGCGCCTCAGGCAGATCGTCCTGGTGCTCGTCCGGCACGGCTTCGGCGAGGTGGTCCAGCGGCTCGGGTTCATGTCGCTCGTCGCCGGCAAGACGGTCGACGACGAAAAGCAGAAGAAGGTCCCCATCGGTCAGCGGCTGCGCCTCGTCGTGACCGACCTCGGGCCGAGCTTCATCAAGCTCGGCCAGATCATCTCGACCCGCCCCGACGTCATCCCCGCCGACATCATCGCCGAGCTCAAGAAGCTCCAGGACGACGTCCCGCCAGTCCCCTTCGCCGACCTCAAGGATCAGGTCGAGTCCGAGCTCGGCGCGCCGATCGAGACGGTCTTCGACCACCTCGACGAAACGCCTCTAGCGTCGGCCTCCATCGGACAGGTGCATCGCGCGCGCCTCAAGACGCCCGGCGGTCTCGAAGACGTGGTCGTGAAGATCCAGCGGCCGGGCATCAAGAAGACCATCGACCGCGACCTGGACCTGCTCTACTTCATCGCGCGCGCCCTCGAGCGTTCGGTCCCCGAGTCGCGCATCTACTCGCCGGTGAAGATGGTCGAGGAGTTCGACCGAGCGATCAGCGCCGAGCTCGACTACGGCCTCGAAGCCGACAACGCCCTTCGCTTCGCCGACAACTTCGAAGGCGACGCCCGGGTGCGCTTTCCCCACGTCTACCGCGAGGCGAGCAGCAAGCGGGTGCTCACCATGGAGTTCCTGCCGGGGCGCAAGGTCTACGACGCGATCGAGACCGGTGCGAGCGCCGATCACATCTCCAAGACCGCGGTGCACGTCGTCATCAAACAGATCTTCGAAGACGGCTTCTTTCACGCCGACCCTCACCCGGGCAACGTGCTGATCCTGGGCGAGCCGAGCGCGCCGATCCTGGCGCTCATCGACCTGGGGCTCGTCGGTCGCCTCACCCCGCGCATTCGGGACCGCACCATCGATCTGATGGTGGCCGCCGTGCGCCGCGACTATCGCGGGATCGCCGATGCGCTCTACGCCATCGGGCGGCCCACCAAGAAGATCGACCGCGAGGCGTTCGAGGCCGAGGTCGCCGTCCTCAGCGACAAGTACCTGGGCAAGAAGCTCGGAGACATCCAGCTGTCAGCGATGATTCGAGACCTCGTCTACGGAGCCAACAAGTACGGTCTCGAGATCCCGCCGGACTTCCTGATGGTCGGCAAGGCGCTGATGACGATCGAGGGCGTCGGCAAGGAGATCAATCCGGACCTCGACGTCTTCGAAGAGGTCAAGCCGTACTTCCTCGACCTGCTCAAGCAGCGCTACTCGCCCGAGCGCGTGAGCCAGGACCTGCTCAGCACCGCGATGCGCCTGTCGGGCGCCGCTTCCGAGATGCCGGTCCAGCTCCAGGAGATCCTCGACGATCTCCGCAAGGGTGCGCTCAGCGTCGAAGTGAACGAGCCGAGCCTCGGCGGAGCGGCGGACCAACTCGGCCGTCGCATGTTCAGCGGGATGGTGGTGGGGGCGCTGATCCTCTCGGCCGCGGTGCTCTTCATGGGCGACAGCTACCTCTTCGGCCTGCTCTTCCTCGCGGGCGCCGTGACCTGGACCATGAGCCACAGCGCTGTCGTCGCCTGGATCAACCGCCGTCGCAAGAAGAAGCAAAAGGGGCGCTGACCGCGCCGCGCGAAGAGCAGTTTCGAAATAATCAACCTTGAAGTGTTCGTGCCGGAGGAGGGACGATTGGGGCGATGCGGCTACGTTGGATCGCCGAGACGGACGTGACTCCCCTCAGGGCCCTGTCCATCGGGAACGCGCTCTACCGCGGGCTCGAGGGAGCCGACGCGCCGCCCGCCTTCATCTACGGCGCGAGCCTCTCCGGCGACGCTGTGGTGCTCGGAAGAAATCAGCGGGCTCTCGACGCGCTCGCCATCAAGGAGGTCGGTGCGCGCGGCATCGAGGTGGTCCGCCGAGCCACCGGCGGGCCGACCTGCGTCGGGGGTCGCGGCATCTTCTACGTGGCCCTGGGCCTGCGCCATTCCTCGGTCCTGATGGAGTGCCCCCGCGATCGCGTGCTCAACCGCAACGTCCGCGGCCTCATGGGCGGCCTCGCGCTCACCGGGGCACGCGCGCAGTACTTCGGCCGCGAATGGATCTCGGTGGACAAGCGTCCGGCGGCGCTCATCGGTTGGTCGCGTCTTCCGGATGGTGGTGTGCTCGTCGAGGCGTTCCTCTCGGTCGACCGCCCCTACTGGCTCCCCGACGAGCTCAGCGGCTATCCGATGCGCGAGGAGATGACGCTCGAGGCGAAGGATCCGATCCTGATGAGCGAGATTCTGGGAGGCTCCCCGCTCGGCCGAAGACCTGGTGCGCACCCTCGCCGAGGGACACGTCGATCGCTACCCGGACAAGGAGCTCGAGCTCGACCACTCGTCTCTGAGCGACGCCGAGCGCGAGGCGGCGGACGCGAACCAGACGCGCGCCACGGTGGGCTTCGACGACGCATGGGACAGCCTCGACTGGTCTTCCATCCGCGAGGTGCCCATCGGTTTCATCTCCGCGGGCGTCGCCCTGGACGACGAAGGGCTCGTTCGGGGCGCGGCCGTCGCCGGCGACTTCTACCAGGACGAAGACGCGGCGGACGTGCTCACGAAGAAGGTGGTGGACGAGGCCCCGAGCCGCGAGCTCTTCGCCGCCGCGGTGGACGCCGCCTGGGACGGCCAGAACCGCGTCGTCGAGGGATTCAAGGACGTGACGCCCGTGGTCGACGCGCTCGTCGAAGCCGCGAGCGGCTGACGATCAGTCGAAGGGCGACTTCTGGACGATGGTGGCGGCGCGGTCCGGCCCCACGCCGATCATCGTGACGGGCACGCCCACCTGCTCCTCGATGAAGCGCACGTAGCCCTGGGCCGCCTCGGGGAGCTCCTCGAAGCTGCGACACCCCTCGAGGCTCTCCTTCCATCCCGGTCGCATCTCGACCTTGGGCGTCGCCCGCGACAGCCCTTCGAAGGGAGGCTCCGACAGCTCCTCACCGTCGAGCTCGTAACCCACGCAGACAGGGATCTCGTCGAGACCCGCGAGCACGTCGAGCTTGGTGAGGAAGAGCTGCGCCATGCCGTTGACGCGCTTGGCGAAACGCAACGCCGCGATGTCGAGCATGCCTACGCGACGCGGCCGCCCGTCCTGTCCGTACTCCTGGCCCTGGTCGATGAGGTGCTTGGCGAGGTCGCCGGTCACCTCGGCGCCGATCGGGCCGCGGCCGGGTCGTGTGGAGTATGCCTTGGCGACGCCGATCACCGTGCCGATGGCGTCCGGCGCGAGGCCCACCCCAGGCGCGGCGCCCGCGGCGATGGTCGAGGCCGCGACGACGAAGGGATACGCGCCCATGTCGAGGTCGACCATCGTCCCGAGGGGCGCCTCGAGCACGACCTTGTCGCCCCTGGCGATGGCGTCGCCCACCAGCTTCGAGCCGTCGACGAAGTGCTTGGCGAGTCGCTCGCCGAGCGAACGGTAGCCGTCGGCCACCTCGCGCGCCTCCGGAACCGTGCCGCCCAGCCCCTCGATCACGGAGCGCCAGCCTTCGATGCTCTGCGCGAGCTTGTCCTCGAGCTTGTCGCTCGTCAGATCGCCGATCTGCACGCCGCGACGCGCGAGCTTGTCGGCGTAGGCGGGGCCGATCCCGCGGCGCCGTACGCCGGAGGCCCCCTCCTCTTCCTGGCGCAGCTCATCGACCAGGATGTGATGCGGGAGGATGGCGTGGGCGCGCCGCGACACGAAGACCTCACCCTCCGAGATGTCGTGCTCCGCGAGCAGGTCGAGCTCCTCGACGAGCAGCTTGGGATCGAGGGCCATCCCCTGCGCGAGGAGGCACCCCATGCCCTTGCGCATCGGTCCGGGAGGAAGGATGTCGAAGACCAGGCGGTTGCCCGCGACCGCGATCGTCTGCCCCGGGTTTCCGCCGCCGGCGTATTGGACGAGAAGCTTCGCCCGAGGCGCCAGAACATCGGCGAGCTTCCCCTTTCCCTCGTCTCCCCATTGTGCGCCTACGACGACGATCGCCTTCATGTCAGCCTCCGGAGCGAGAGATGGTAGGCCGGTCGCCGCGCGATGAGAAGGGAAGCCCGCCGATGAATTCGATCAGGGGGCTCTCGAAAACGATACGATCACCGGCGCCGGTTGGTCTGCTCGCTCACCAACGCCCGGAAGCTCGCCGAAACAGGTGAGCGCCCCACCCCCCTGATCGACGCAGGTCGCGCGGTCGAGAACATGCAGTGTGCCCTGCACCGGGAATGGGCTGGGGCGTTCCGCGCTGGAAATGCGTCCGATCCCGAGCTGTCCCCGCCCGTTTCCCCCCCAACACAGGATTTCGCCACCGCGTCGCGAAGCGCACGCGTGATCGCAGCCTGCCTCGAGCGTCTCCGCCTCGCTCACGCCTTCGATCGCGAAGGCCGCGTCGCTCGGCGGCCATCCAGGCAGCGTGCCCCAACAGGAGACTTCTCCGCCGCGCAAGCGGGCGCATCCGAAGGTGCAGCCGACGGCGACGCGCTGGGCGTCGGTGGCCCCTTCGACGATCCTCGAGGTGGCGCCTTCGGTGTCGCTGCCCCAGCGATGAACCCGCCCCGCGGCGGTCGCACCGAAGCGCGACGCCCTTCCGTCGATGTCGGTCGCATGCGCGATGCCCGCGATCGGTCCCATTTGCGCTTCGCCTCCGCGCGACGAGCGGCCAAAACACGACACCCGCCCGCTGCGCAGTCGCACGCAGGTGCCGTCCGCGCTGGTCGCAACCTCGGCTACGCCGCGCAGCCAGGTGGCGCGAACGGGCGCGCTCAGCGTCGGTGGGTCCGGGCGATGCGACGGGCCGAGGAAGAGGCGGCGGTTGTTGCCCCAACACCTGAGGTCGCCGCGCTGGTCGACAGCGCAGGCGTGATCGTGCGCCACGTCCAGCTGGACGGTGTGGCTGAGATCCACCACCGGCGCGAAATCCCAGCGGCTCACCAGCGTGGTATCACCGAGCTGACCGTGGTCGTTGTGGCCGAGACACTGCACGGCGGCGTCGTTGCCGAGAGCGCAGAGGAGCGATGAATCACCCTGGAGATCCCGGAGCCCGGGGATGGCGAGCGCGGTGGGTGATCCGTCGAAGCCCGCGTACCCGTCGCCGAGCTGATACGCGTCGTCCGCGCCCCAGCAGCGCACCTCGCCACCCCGCCGTACCGCGCACGCATGACTGCCCCCCGCGTCCACGTCGACGATCTCCGACAGCCCGACCGCCGCCGAGATCTCGTGCCGCCCCATCACGGGATCGCCGTCTCCCCGCTGGCCCCGCTCGTCGGAGCCCCAGCACAGGGCCTCCCCGTCCGCGACCACGCATCCGAAGTCCTCGCCGAGGGTGATCGCCTCGCCCCCGCCCACCGCGGCGATCCGTCGTGGGACGAAATGTCCTTCGGTGTCGCGGCGAAGCACGTCGAAGCACTGAACGAGCCCCTCGTACGTGAGAGCGCAGGTGCGGTGTCCCGCGGCGGCGATGTGCGTCGCGCCGCCGAGGCGCTCCACCCTCCGCGGGATCCGGGCGGCCCCTTCGGAGCCGCCCTCGCAGGTGACGATCCCGTCGTCATCCATGCGGCAGCGGCTGGCCGGGTCGCCCCCCAGGCCCCAGCAGTACACCTCGCCCTGGCGCGTCAGCGCACAGGAGTGCGCCGCGCCCAGGGCGAGCTCGACGACGTCCTCGAGGCCCGGGAGCGGCGCTGCGGCCGGGCCCTCTGCGGCCCTGCCGAGACGCCCGAAGCTCGCCTCCCCCCAACAGCGCACGTGCCCCTCTTCGTCTGCGGCACAGCCGTGCGCCGGCCCCACGGCGAGGCTCCGCGTCGCGCCGATGCTCGCGACCGGCGTGAAGGCGCCGGGAAAGGTGCCCGAGAGCACCTCACCGCTCTCGCGGAGCACCGCGACGTTTCGCCCAGCGGCCGCCACGTCGAGGGCGTGCGCGGTCTCGTCGATCCGCACGAAGGAGGCGCTCCCGGCGCCCCAGCACCCGACGCCCTCGGCATCGAGCGCGCAGCTGATGCCGCTCCCCGCCGCGACCCGGAGCGAGCGCTCCTGTACCTCCTGCACCCCCTCGGCGACTTGTCGAGGGCGCGGCGAGGGACGGCGACGCTCGACGCTGCCGCAACCCGCCGTCAGCTGACAGACCATCGCGACGAGGACGAGGGGCCTCATCCGCCGCTCTTGACCGCCCGCGCCAGGGTGAGCCCCGCCACGCCGGCGAGGAGGCAGACCACGAAGGTGACGCTGGCGTAGGCGGCGGCGCGACCGAGCTGCCCCTGCTCCCAGAACTTGAGCACCTCGAGGTTGAAGCTCGAATAGGTCGTGAAGCCGCCCATCACCCCGACCCCCAACGGGATGCGCGCGTCCACGCCGTAGATTGTTCGACCGACGCCGAGCTCCATCACCACGCCGAGCGCGAAGGAGCCCACCACGTTGGCGAGCATCGTCCCCCACGGCCAGCCCGGACCGAAGAGCTGACCCGACCACACGTTGAGCGCATAGCGGAGGGTCGCGCCGAGCGCGCCGCCGAGACCGACCAGGAGATAGGTCACGGTGGCCTTCTACCACGAATGGCGGTCCGCACTCGGCCGCCGTCAAACCCTGCTAATCTCCCGCCTCGGAAACGCCACGAGATGGGGAAGGAGAAGAAAAAGAAGGCTGCGTCGAAGGCGAAGACCGCTGCCAGGCGCAAGAGCGGTGCGCAGAGGTCCAAGGGGCCGAAGCGCGTGCGCCTCGCCGGCCGCACGCTGAAGATCGGCGACGTGCGCATCCCCCTGCTCTCGGGCGCGATGCACTACTACCGGCTGGACCCTTCGGCCTGGAAGCCGGGCCTCGAGGCGCTGAAGCGCATGGGGCTGCCCATGGTCGAGACCTACACGCCGTGGGGCGTGCACGAGACGGGACCCGGCGCCTTCGATTTCGGCGAGACCGATCCCAAACGTGACCTCGGACGCTTCATCGACATGGCTGCCGAAGAGGGCCTGTGGGTGTTCATCCGTCCCGGCCCGCACATCAACGCGGAGATGACGAACTTCGGGCTGCCCGAGCGCATCGTCTACGACAAGGCCTGCCAGGCGCGCTCGCCTCGCCAGAACCCGGTGATCCTCCCCTTCCCGCCGCAGATGTTCCCGGTGCCGAGCTACGCGAGCGAGCGTTTCCACGAAGAGACGGGGCGATGGTACGACGCGGTCGCCGAGGTCGTGGTGCCGCGCATCTATCCGGACGGCCCGGTCGTGCTGCTCCAGGTCGACAACGAAGCGTCGTATTACTTCCGTACCGGTCCTTTCGATCAGGACTACCACCCGGACGCCATCGCGCTCTACCAGCGCTTCCTCGAGTCGCGCTACGGCAGCGTCAAGCGCGCGGCCGAGGCGCACCGGCAGCGCTACGCGCGCTGGGACGAGGTGGATCCCCCGACGCGCTTCGAAGCCGAGCGCCCGGAAGATCTCACCCGCTACCTCGACTGGGCCGAGTTCCGGGAACGGCTCATCTCCGACTCCCTCGCGCGCATGCGCAAGCGGATGGCGAAAGCCGGGCTCGAGGGCGTCCCCATCACGCACAACATCGCGCTGGGCGAAGCGGGCCTGCCCATCAGCATCCCGGGCATCGACGACGTGGTCGACCTGGTCGGCCTCGACTACTACCACCCGGCCCGGGAGCATCGGACGATCAAGCGGCGCACGCTCCTGCTCACCGGCACGGTAGAGCTCCCCTACGCGCCGGAGATGGGCGTCGGCGCGCCCCCCTGGTTCACACCGCTCACCCATGGCGACTCGCTCTACTGCACGATGGCCAGCTTCGCCTACGGCCTGCGTGGGCTGAACCTCTACATGGCCGTCGATCGCGATCGCTGGTACGGCTCTCCCATCGACGCCCGCGGCGAGCCGCGCGCCGAGGCCGCGGCATGGCGCGAGGTCTTCACCCGCCTGACCGAGCTCAGCTTCCACGAGCTCGACCGCGCGGCTGAGGTCGCGCTGGTGCTGCCGCCGGAGTACCGGCGTCTGTCGCGCGTGACCCATCTCTTCGGCGGCATCGCCAGCCCGTCGGCGCTCGAGGCGCTCGGCGGCACGCCCGTGGACGGCTGTCGTGAGGACGACCTCGGCTTCTCCGGACCGATCCAGGTGCTGTGGTGGCGCATGCTCGCCAACATGAGCGACGCCCTCACCGAGGCGCAGATCCCCTATCTATGGATCGACGGCGACGCGCCCCTCGCACGCTTCGACGGCGTCAAGGTGGTCGTCTGGCCCAGCTACGAGTTCGCGTCGCGCGGGCGCTTCGAGCGACTCGGCGAGCTGGCGGCGGCGGGCAAGACCGTGGTGTACGGGCCGGCCATGCCGGAGCTCGACGAGCAGATGCGCTTCCACCACTTCGAAGCACCCGCGGGCGGCATCCGCGCCTCCCTCGACGAAGCGGAAGAGGCGCGCGCGCTGGTCGACCAGCTCGCCGAGGACCTCTCACTCGCCCGTCCCTTTCCGGTGGAGCCGCGGCCCCTCGAGACGACGGTGCACGGTGACGCGCAGGGCCCGCGGGTGCTCTTCCTGCTCAACCCCGACCGCTTCGCGGCCCACGCCGAGGTGTCGATCCCCGAGCCCATGGGCCTGCTCGACATCCGCAGCGGGGAGCGGTTCGAGGGAGAGACGGCGATCAGCGTGCCCATCCCCGGGCTCACGGTGCGCGTCTTCGTCATCGAGTCGCAGGCCGCCGCCAGCGACCCGCCGAAACCGCCTCGCGCTCGGAGGAGGAGCCGATGATCAGCCCCGAGCTCAGATTCGAAGGTTTCGACGTCGAGAGCTGGACCAACCTCGTCGGCATCTTCTCGCCGGGCGTCGTGGAGCGCATGGACAATCAGCCCGCCACCAGCGACGCGCCGCAGGTCGCGCGCGGCGAAACCGATCGCGGCCGTGGGGCGCTGGTGATGGTGGTCGATCGGGGCGGTCGCATACTCAAAGCCTTCCACACCTCGCGCGGGCGCATCGCCGACCTCGCCAACGAACAGTGGTCGGGCCCCGAAGCGCTCCCCGAGCTCACGCGACAATACGGTGCGTTGCGTGCGTTTGTGGTCGCCGAAGGCGCAGCCGACGAGATTGCCGAGCGCCTCGCTCTTCGCCTGCAGCGCGGCGACGACTACGCCACCCAGTGGCTGGCCTTCGCACGAATCTTCCGCGAGATGCAGGAAGCGGGACAGGTTCACGTCCACCCGAATCCCCTCGGCAACGTCCCGGTGCCCACCCCGGGCACGTTGCGCCGCGCCCTCGACATCCTCTTGCCCGACGATCACTCGGTGGTGCTCACCGTGTGGTCTGGCGAAACGCCCTACACCACCGTGGCATTGCGCCGCCGCCGCGGTTCGATCGATCGGGTGGTGGGCCCCGACCTCATCACCCGCTGGGTCGGCCCCCTCGGGGGAGACTTCCGCCGGGACCACCGGGTCATCGTGGAAGCGGTCTCCCACGCGCTCGCGCCGGTCCACGTGGGCATCTTCTCGCAGCGACGCACCCTCGAGGAGCTCCTGCGCTCCGCGGAGCCCGGCGTATGGGCGCAGGCCACCGCCGTGCGCGACGTCATCGTCTATCCGACGCCGCCCTATCTCGCCATCGCGCTCGGTGCAGACGCGGTCCGCGGCGTCGCCGACGTCACCCGGCGCTTCCTCGGAGGGATTGACTTCCTCGCCGCCGTCACGCCCCTGACCGATATCGTGCGCAGCCGCGTGGCGGAGCGCGTCTCCGAGGTCGCGAGCGTGAGCCAGACCCTCGGATTCGACCCCCTGAGCGCGCTGTCGGCGTGGCTCCGGCGCGACGACGGGACGGAGCCCGGGGAGGCCGACGAGCAGGAACGCCGACGCGACCTTTGACAGCTCTCGCCGGCGCCCCGCAAGATGGATGCATGCTGCGGTGGCTGGTGATTGCCGGAGCGCTGGCGCTGGGCGGATTGCCAGCGCGCGCGCAAGAGGCCGGGGACGCAGAAGATGCGGAGCCGGAGGCGGAGACGCCCGAAGGCGCCGTGGTGGTGGTGGTGGAGAGCGCTCTTCGGGGCGTGGGTCCCGCGGTGATTCGCAACGCCCTCACCGAACGGCTCGACGGGGCGGCGGTACGCGGGCTGAGCGCGCGCGAAGGTCCGGTCCGCGCGTGGGTGGTGGTGTCGGTCCATCGCGGTGGGACAGCCGACCTGCGCGTCGTCTCGCAGAACGGAAACGAGAGCACGGCTCACGTCGACTCCGAGCGCGACCTCGCACCCGCGATGGCCATCGCGCAACGGATTGGCGAGCTCCTCGGGGCCGCCGAAGCCGACCCGCCCATCGGGAGCGTCGCGCGGCATGGGCTCATCCCCTGGGAGGACGAGGGCCTGCGCGCCTACGCCGCCGACACCGAGGCTGCGCCCGGCTTTTCACGCGTCGACGACCAGTCACTGCTGCCCTGGCCGGCGCGCGGCGAGGACTCCGCCCGCGTGCGCCCGCCCGGCCGCGAGCGCGCCGCCGGGCTCTCGGCCCCGACCCCGCGAGGCGCTCAGAATCGGTAGTCGAGGTACGCGCCGAAATCGAGCATCGCCACGGCGCTCGCCGCGTACTGATTGGTCACGCCGAAAGGCAGGTGACCCGTCACGTCGATGCCGAGCGCGAGCGCACCGTCGGCGATGGGATAGGCGTACTCGAGCCCTGCGCGCGCCGTGACAGCGAACGCCGTGCCGGTGTCGCCCTCGTGCGGATCGAGGATCAAGGTCTCGATCCCCGCGCCGGTCACGGGATGGACGATCGCGCTCGGGATGAAGCGATAGTTGAAGGTGGCGCCGACGGTGTAGAGGGCCGCGGGTGTGGTGCCGCCGGTGGGGCTGGCGACGTCTCCGGCGTCGGGGACCAGGTTCGCGCGAAGGGCGAACTCCGACTGGCCGATGGCGAGGCCGAGGTGGAGCTTGTAGGCCATGGCGGCGTGGGTGATCCCGTCGCCGAAGAGAAAGATGCCGCCCGCACCGGCGCCGGCGACCACCAGTCCGTCGGTGTCGTAGGGATCACGCACGGACGGGGCGGGGCCGGGATCGATCACCACGTTCGCGGGGGGAGGCGTCGGACGCCTCTGCTGCACGTGCACCGTGACCCGCTGGGGCGGCGGCGGTTGGACGTTCACGTAGTAGTGGTAGGGGTTTCGCACCGGGCTCTGCACCACCACGGTCGGCGTGCGCACCCAGCGATTGGTCACCGGATCCCAGTGCAGCTCCACCGCGAAGGCCTTTTGGGGCGCGGCGGTCAGGGCACAGGCGAAGGCCGCGGCGGCGAGCGTGAGAGCGAAGATGGCGCGTTTCATCGAGGTCCCTCCAACCGGCGTTCCGGTCTCGAACGATTTCGCGGCAGGCAGGTCATCCTGGGCCGCTGGAAAGGAATCGCGCGACGTCGGCGTCGCTTACACCCGCGGGCGCGTTTTCGTCGACGATGACGGCGCGCCCCCCGGAAAGGACCACCGTCACCCGCCGCCCGAGCGACAAGAAGGCGCGGAGCGAAGGCCGCTGGCGCAAGAGCGCGAAGTACGCGGGGCTCGCGTAGCGCACGCGGAGCGAGGGCATCCCCCGGCGATACGCGGTATCGACCCACATCCCGCGCACCTCGCGGAACGTCCGTCCGGCGACGAAGCGGGTGCCCCGTGCGGTCGCGGCGCGCGACTGCTCCGCCTCGCGCATGGCGCGGAGCTGGCGCGAGATGGCCCGGCCCTGCGCACCCGCGCCGCCCGACGGGGCGCTCGTCGCCGAGGTCGCCGTCGTCGCCGAATGCCCCCTCAGGTGCTCACCGTCCGGGCGCATCAAGTCACCGGTGTAGAGGTCGTCCTCGAAATCGTATTGGCTGGTCGCCCCGTCGAAGCCCTCGAAGTTTCGCTGCGCCTGCACCGGCTCGGCGTCGGGAGATGGATCGTTCGGAAGGATGGGCCGGCCGCCGGCCACCGGGCCGAGCGCGCCCCGATCCTCGGCGAGGCCCGGTGGGATCGCTTCGTCGGGGACCACCAGATAGCTCGTATAAGGCGTGACCACACCGAAGGTCCGCGCGAGGTCGACGACGGACGCCCGGAGCTCGGGCTGCTCGCCGCGCAGGCGGATCTCGTCGAGAAGGAAACCGATCTTGCGCGTGGCCCACAGGCGCGGAAGCCAGTCGTTGTCCAGGCTCTCTGCCGGGAAGGCCACGTCGAAGGAGAAGGTGCGCGCCGACCGCTCGTGGCTCGCGCGCCCCGAGAGGCGCACCGGATGCTCGCCGTCGCCGTGATAGCGGCCCACGACGAAGAGCTGGCCACCACGGTAGAGGTGGCCGAGGTCGCGCGGATAGACGTCGCTGACCTCGAGACCGGGGAAGGAGAGCGACAGATCGGTGATCAGCGGATAGGCGATGCGGTCGTAGAAGGCGGAGAGCCGGCGCTCCATCTCGCGGCCGTCCTGGAAATAGTCCCCCACCCCGCGACCGCGCCGGGCGATCTGATCGAGGAAGGTCGTGTTCACGTCGTCGCCGACGCCGAAGACGAAGAGGCGCGACTCCTCACCGAGTCGCCCGACCTCGTCGACGATCTGCCGCGGGCGCGTCTCGCCGATGGTGGGCATGCCGTCGGTCAGGAAGACGACCATGCGCGGGGGGTCGCCCTCGGGACGCTGCGTGCGGTAGGCCTCGAGGAGGGCTCCGTGGATCGCGGTCCCCCCGGCGGCGACGAAATGCGCGGCGAAATTCCGGGCGCGCGCGACGTTGTCGGGCGTCGCCGGTACGGAGGCGTTTCCTCCGAAGAGCGCAGACACATCGGTGGAGAAGCGCACCACCTGAAAGCGGTCCTCGGGTCTCAGACGCGCCAGCATGTAGTCGAGGGCGGCCTTGGCGCGTTCGAGCTTCTCGCCCGCCATCGAGCCCGACGTATCGAAGACGAAGAGGACCTCCTTGTGCGCGATCTCCTGTTGGGTGATCTCGGTGCGCGGCGCGATCATCGCGAGGAAGTAGCCGTCTTCACCCGGGTCACGATGGGTCAGGAGACTGAGCCCGACCTCGCGATCCTGCACCGCGTAGTAGAGGTCGAAGTCCTCGTCGAGGGTGACGGCCGTCCCCTCGTAGCCGGCCGTCGCGTGGTGCTCGTCGGGTCGGCTGACGCTGATCGGATGGCTCGGCGAGTAGACGGCGCGAATCGGCGTGCGCGAGACGATCTGCGCGGAGACCGTCATGTCCTCGAGGGTCTGCGCCGCGCCGCCACCGGTGCGCAGCGGGTAGCGGTAGTGGATGACGCCGCTGTGGTACTCGAGCGTCTGCGTGAAGCGGATCTCCACGCGTTCCTCGGCGCCCGGCTGGATCGGGAAGACGCGCGCGCGGAAGAGGCTTCCGCCCATGTGCTCGACCAGACCGGGGTCGCGCAGACGCGCCACGATCTCTTCGTAGATGCGACGGGCTCTGCCCGATTCGAGGAGCTCGCCCTCCTGACGCCGCCCGTCGATCCACATGGTGAATCCGCTGACCGACGCGCCCTCGGGAACCGGAAAGACGTAGGTCGCTTCGAGGACCTGGCCGGTGTGATTGCGGAAGACCTGCTCGACCCGGGTCTCGGCCACGCGTTCGCGGATGGTGGTGGAGACGCGGTGATAGCGGATCGCGAGCGGCGGAAGCGACCCGTCGCGCGGAATCATGAAGCCGATGGCGTGCGCTTCGGAGGTGCAGGCGAAGCTCGCCGCGAGGACGAAGAGCGATTGAAGAACGAAGACGAGGGTCCGGGCGCGCATCGCGGTCCCGCCACAGACGCGCGGAGGGGCCGAAGGATCTCTCGATCATCGATTTCCCCCTGGGGCCGCGCGTTGTCCACACCTGAAAATTTGACAAGTGGGTGTTTGATACGTAATCGTTCGTAATACCTGCTCGGCTCTTCAGTGATCCAGCCGGGCACTGATTCCCGCGGAAGCCCACAACCACTGGAAATCAATATGCAAAAGTTGACCGATCGCCAGCGCGCCGTCCTCGATTACATCACCACTTCGATCGATGATCGGGGCTATCCGCCCACCCTTCGGGAGATCGGCAACCACCTCGGGATCCGCAGCACCAACGGGGTGAACGACCACCTCCGCGCGCTCGAGCGGAAGGGCTACCTGACCCGCGAGGACATGAAGTCGCGCACCCTGCGCCCCACCGACCTCGCCTACGACGAGATTGGTCATCGCGCGCCGGCAAACGACACGGAAGCCGACCTGGTCGCCATCCCCATCGTCGGTCGCGTCGCGGCCGGCGCCCTGCAGGAGGCGATCGAGGAGCCGGAGGACAAGGTCTACATCGACCGGATGCTGGTGGGCGGCACCCGCGACGTCTTCGGCCTGCGCATCGTGGGCGACTCGATGATCGAGGCCGGCATCCACGACGGCGACTACGTCTTCGTCAAGAAGCAGCTCACTGCGCGCCGCGGCGAGACGATCATCGCCCTCGTCGGCGACGAAGCGACCTGCAAGGACTACTACCCGGAGCGCGAGCACGTGCGCCTGCAGCCGGCGAACAGCGCCATGGCCCCGATCCTGATTCCCAAGAACGACTGGCGCAGCACCCAGATCCTCGGCGTGGTCGTGGGCGTCTACCGGCGCCTGAAGGCCTAGTCGGCGCGCTGGTGCCGATAGGCGAAGAGCCCCGTCAGGATCTTCGGCGCGAAGTAGGTGCTCTTCTCGGGCATGACGATCTCGGGGTCCTCGAGCCCGGCGTCAGCCACCGCCATCAGCTCCTCCAGACTCACCGGATGGAGCGCGATGGCGAGGTCGTAGTCACCCGCATCCACACGCGCCTTCATCTCCGAGAGCGCGGACTCGGGGTAGTAGTCGAAGTGCGCGGCGTCCGCGATCATGTCGTGGCTCAGTCCGAGCAGCGGGTAGAGCTCCCGCTCGAGGATGGCGCAGTCGAGGCGGCCGACGACGTCGGTGGGGACCTTCTTCGCCGCGAGGGTGTAGCTCTTGCCGCCTTGGTAGATGCGGAAGGCGTGCTTGTCGGGCGTGGTGAAGCTCGGCGCCTCTTCGAGGGCCAGCTCGCCGCGCACCTCGTCGAAGCGCCTCACGCCGTTTACCACGCGGTTGTAAGCGAGGATCTTCGCCTCTTCGGTCGCATAGCAGAGGAAGTGGGTCTGACCGTTCTTCAGCGCAGCGTGGTAGCGGTGGTGCCCGTCGGCGATGTAGTAGGGCTCCGAGCCGAGCGCCCGAGCGATGCGCCCGCCGAGATCGCTCGCGGCGGCGACGCGGAAGACCCGGCTGTGAACGCCTGACAGGGAGTCGGCGCCGAAGTCGCTCTCGAAGTCGTAGAGCGGCTCGGCCGCTTTCGCCTCGTCGAAGAGCGCCGAGAGCGACGCCCGCGTCAGGACGAACACCGGCCCCACCGTATGCGCGATGTCGTTGGTGAGCGCGATGCGCCCCTTCACCTTGTCGTCGAAGGTCTTCTCGTGGCGGATGACCTGACGCGCCTCGTAGGGGGTCACCTCGGCCGCATGCAGGACGCCGGTGCGGATCTCGATCGCCCCAGCGCTGCTCGTAGACGTAGTACGCCGGCTCGTCATCGGGCACCAGCCACCCTTCGCTCTGGGCGCGCGCGAGCGCGTCGGCCGGAGCGTCGCCGAGAATGACGTGGAAGAACGAGGCCGGCTCGTCTTTCAGGCGCGCCTCCAGGGGCGTGCCCTTCTTGATGACGTCGTAGGGGGGCGTGGTGACGCGCGCCACGTGCGCGGGCGCGGGGCGTAGACCGACGAGGCCTCGGGTGCTGACCATGCGCGGGATGGTAGATCAGCCCACGACGATGGTGGGCACGTTCTCCACGGGGAACGCCACCGAGCGCGCGATGAAGCAGGTCCGGTGAGCCTCGGAGTGAAGTCGTCGCGCCTTGTCTCGATCCGAGGAAGCGTCGATGGTCACCCGTGGCCGAAGCACCACGCGCTCGAAGGAGAGTCCACCGCCCTGCAGGGTCATCTTTCCGCGGGCCTGATCCTCGTACGCCGTCACCAGGATCCCGCTCCGCGCCGCGAGCGCGAGGTAGCTCAGGCAATGGCACGCGCTGAGGGAAGCGACCAACAGATCTTCGGGGTTGTAGAGGGAGCCGTCCCCCCGGAAAGGCGGCGCCGCGCTGCCTTCGAAATGCGGCTTGCCGTCGACCTCGATGCGATAGCTCCGGGAGTAGTCCGCGTACCCCGTGGTCGGCCCTTCGGATGCCCCGGTCCAGAACAAGCGCGCCTCGAACTCGTGGACCGGGCCGCTCACGGGTCGTCGATCCGGCGCGCCGGCACTCCGGCGACGACCGCACCGGTAGGGACGGTGGAGGTGACGACCGAGTTCGGAAGGACGCGTGCATCGCGCCCGATCGCCACGCCCTGGACGACCGCACGCGTCCCCAGGACCACCCCCTGCCCGATCACCGAGTCGCGAAGAACCGACACGCCCGGATGCACCACCAGTCCGCCGGCGAGCATCGCGCCGACCTCGACTCGAACGCCGAAGACGTGGGAGGCGCGACCCGCGAGGTAGGCGGCGAGCACCGGCTGCTCGGTGTGCGCGAGCCAGCCCGCGATCCGATGGGCGACCAGGCCGCGAAATCCGTCGTCCTGCAGCATGATCGACCAGCCGGGGAGGTGCCGCTCCTCCATCGTCGCCTCGAAATCCTCCGCGACCTCGGTGCAGAGCGCGAGGGAGCGATTGAAGGCGTCGGCGATGAGCGCCTGCATGTCCTTCGCCCGGTAGGTGGGCTCGCCCAGCGCCGCGCCGAGGTGCTCGCTCACGGCGTGATCGAAGGAGTGGAAGCGCAGGACGTTGGCGGTGAAGAAGGCGCCGAGCGTGGGCTGGGTGGTCACGTGCCGCTCGGCTTCGCGGCGCAGCCGTGACCAGATGGGCTCGAGGACGCTCAGCCGTTCGGTCTGGGTATCTTCCAGATAGTGCCGGCCAGTGGAGACCTCGCTGGTCCGATTGCCCGTTCTGTCGCCTCCGGCCACCAAAGCAGTCTACACGCTTCAGTCGGTCAGGCTGACCGTCATGTAGGTGTTGCGCTCGGAACGGATCTCCACGTCGAGCGGCCGCGGCGCCCCTCCCCCTTCGGGAAAGAGGATCAGACGATGGCGACCGGGGGGCAGCTCGACCTCGAGAGGCGTCTGACCGAGCACCTCCTCGCCGCGGCGGATCTCCGCGACGCCGCTTCTCGCGGTCACGTGCAGGGTCCCGGGCGGCCCCTCCTCGACGACCTCCTCGAAGGGCGGCCAATCGGAGCGGTCGATCCCGTCAGAGGCCTGCGCGGCGCCGGTGTCGGCCGCGGCAGCGTCGACGGCTCCCGCGTGGGCGGCTGGCGAATGGACGGCCCCGGAGGCAGGCTCGACCTCGTCCACGATCTCCGGACCGTTGGTCGCCCAAGGCTGGTAGTACGCGAGCGTGGCCCCGCCGGCGACGGCGAGGATCGCTGCGGGCACCACCCAGGACGGCATCCCGCCCGTCTTTTCGCTGCGCGCGCGATCGTCGCTGCGGGGTGGCGCGCGATCCGAAGGCCGGATCGCGAGCGCGGGACGGTCCTTCTCGACGATCTTCTCCGTCTTCTCCTGGGCGAGCTTCTTCTTCTGGCTGGGGCTGACCTCGGGCTTCTTCTGCTTCTCTTCGGTCAGGACCGTCGGGGGCGCGTCGGGCGCGGTCACCCGCGCGGCGACCTCGTCCATGTCGGTGAGCTCTTCGTCCCCCACCTCTTCGGCGCGATCCACCGTCGTCGGCTCTTCGATGCTTCGCACCGTCGTCGGCTCGGGAGGGCGGAAGGCGGTGGTCACCGATATGTCGCCACCGTCGTCGAGGGGGACCGCGGCGTCGTTCTTGCGCGTGAGCTCGATCAGCTGCCGCTTCTTCGCCGCCGCGCCCGGGAAGATCGCATCGAGCCACCCGCCGAGCTCGCCACGCGACACGGCACGGCGGTGATTGGCCAGGAAACGCTCGAGGTCGAGCGCCATGGCGCGGGCATCGGGGTAACGCTGGCCGCGGTTGCGCTCGAGGGCTTGCAGCACGATGGCATCGAGGTCTGCGGGAATGTCGCGTCGTACGCTCGAGGGGGGAGGCACCGCGGCGGCGCCCACCGCTCGCATGGTCTCCATGTGCGTCTCGCGCTTGAAGAGGCGCTTGCCGGTCAACAGCTCCCAGAAGACGACCCCCAGAGACCACACGTCGCTCCGCCGGTCGAGGCGCTTCATCTCCAGCTGCTCCGGGGAGACGTAGGCGTACTTCCCCTTCACGGTGCCGAGCTCGGTCTGGTGCAGCTTGTCCCGTGCGGTCGCGATGCCGAAGTCCACCACCCGCACCGTGCCGTCGTAGAGCACGAAGAGGTTCGCCGGCGTGACGTCGCGATGGACGACGTTCATCGAGCGCCCTCCGCTCGAGAGGTCGTGCGCAGCGTGCAACCCTTCGCAGATGTCGGCGACGGCCCGAGCGAGCAGAAAGGGCCGGTCGGGGGAAGCCGCGAGCGCCGGCTTTTCGTGAAGCTCCTCCCAGATCGCCGAAAGCGGCTCGCCGAGCAGGTACTCCATGGCGATGTAATAGGTCTTCTGTGCCTGCCCGAAGTCGATGACCCGGCACACGAAGGGATGGTCGATGTGCGCCGCGATGCGCGCCTCGTCGAAGAACATGTCGACGAACTGCTGTTCCTTGGCGAGGTGCTTGTGGATGGTCTTGAGGGCCACCACCTTCTCGAAGCCCATCAGTCCCTGGTAGAGCGCCAGGTAGACCGTCGCCATCCCGCCAGAGGCGACCTCGAAGCAGAGCCGGTAGCGCCCGGCCACGTCGGCGGTCTCCTTGCCCGTCGGCACCGTGGGCACAAGCCACTCGTCCGGGATGTGAACCGTGCTCTCGTCGCGCATTCGGCGGCCATGTTGCTACGGAGGCCCCTCCTTGAGAAGGCGAAGCGACCTTTGGACCTCCTTTGCCCACCCCGTCCGCCCGAGCCCGAGCCTGGACGGAACCCGAGCAAATTCATAGGCAATCACCCTTCCCCGCCACCGCTCGGGGTCGTATCCTTCCTAATCTTCTCGGGGCTGTACGCGCTTTGAACGAAGAGGAACGACAGTCCATCGGGCCCTATACGGTCAAAGAGGTCATCGGCCGCGGCGGCATGGGGTGCGTCTATCACTGCGTCACCGAATCGGGTGACGAGGCCGCGGTGAAGGTCCTGCTGCCGGCCCGTACCCGACCCGACATGTTGCGCCGCTTTGCCCGCGAGGCGGCGATCCAGATCAACCACCCCAACGTCGTCCAGGTCAAAGACACCGGAACCGACGCCGACGGGACTCCGTGGATCGCCTTCGAGCTCCTCGAGGGCGAAAGCCTCCAGGAGCGCTTGCGCCGCGGGCCGTTGCAGCCGGCGGAGGCGGCGGACGTCATCATCGCCGCCGCCAATGGCGTCGCCGCCGCGCATGAGATGGACATCGTCCATCGCGATCTCAAGCCCGCGAACATCTACATCTGCGACGACGGTTCGGTGAAGGTGCTGGACTTCGGGATCGCGCGTTGGGCAGAGGTCGAGCCCGAGCTGACGATCGACAAGGAGGTGCTGGGCACTCCGGCGTACCTCGCGCCCGAGCAGGCGCGCGCGGAGCCGGATGTCGACGAGCGCGCCGACGTGTGGGCGCTCGGCGTCGTCCTCTACGAGTGCCTCACCGGCCGGCGGCCTTTCAAGCGCGACTCCCCGGTCGCCACCATGCTGGCCTTGGTCCTCGACGAGCCGCGTCCGATCCGCTCGATCGCGCCTCACGTGCCGCGTCGACTGATCGAGGTCGTCAGCCGCGCGATGCGCAAGACGCGCGAGGGACGCTGGGCATCGATGAACGCCCTGGTCGAAGCCCTCGAGAAGCTCGACCTTTCGGCGGCCACCGGCGAGCTCGAGGTCCAGATCCCCGGGGGCGGAGACGCGGACCTGCTCACGCGCGCCGACCTGCCGAGCCGTCCCTCCCGCGCCAGCACGGGCATCGCGGTCGACGAGAAGCGCGTGGTGGCGATGCTCTACGCCGCGAACGTGCTCGACGCCGGTTCGATCGAGAAGGCGGTGCTCGGCCAGGGCGGCGTCTTCGTCCCCCTCCTCGGAAAGAAAGCCATCGGCGTCTTCGGTGGCGAGTCGTGGGAGGGCGACGAGGTCGAGCGCGCAGCCCGCGCCGCGCTGATGTGCCACGGCACCGCGGGACGGATCAGCGTCTCCTCGGGCCGCGCATCGACGCGCGATGGGCGGGGCGTGTCGGGCGAGGCGGTGCGCGAGGCGGAGGCCGCGTCGGCCAGGCGCCTCGACGGGGTGGTCGTCCTGGGCGAGACGGCGCGACAGCTCTCGAGCACCTTCGAGGTGAACGAGGTGGAGTCCGGCGTCTTCACCCTCGGCTCCGAGAAGTCGGACTTCGATCCCGAGGGAGCACCGCCCACGCCCACCATCGGCCGCGAGGTCGAGATCGCGCAGCTCAAGCGCAGCGTCGTGCAATGCCTCGAGGAGGAGCGCGGCTCGATGATGGTCATCGTCGGCCCTCCCGGCTCCGGCAAGAGCCGCATGCGCTACGAGCTCGAGCGCATGGTCGACGACTTCGACGAGGGCGCAGAGGTGCTCCTCGGTCGAGGTGCGCCGCTGATGCGCGAGACGAGCCTGTCGCTCATCGCCAACGTCCTGACCTCCTACGCGCGCGCCGGAACTCTCTCACGCGGGTGGCCGTCGGTGGATCCCGCCGCTCCCGTGGAGGAGCGCCAACGGGCGGTGCTCAACCTGGTGAAGCACGCCATCACCGACGAGACCGACGCGGCGCGCTGCGCGACGTTCCTGGGCTCGCTCCTCGGTGTCGCGATGGAGCAGAACGAGGAGCTGAGCGCCGCGCTCAGCGACGCGCGACTGATGGCGGATCAGTTGCAAGCCGCCATCTTCGAGTTCTTCACCTCCCTCGCAGCCAAGGGCCCCCTTGTCCTCATCTTCGAAGATCTGCAGTGGTCCGACCCCGCCTCGATGGAGATCCTCGAAGGCCTGACGGATCGCGCCGCCGAGTATCCGCTGCTCATCCTCCTCACTGCGCGCCCGGAGATCGCCGACACCCGCCCGCGCCTGTTCTCGCGGCACGACGCGGTGCGTCTGGACCTGCCGCGTCTGTCCGTGAAGGACGTGGCGCAGCTCGCCGAAACCCTGGTCGGTCGCGCCATCTCCCGCGAGGTGGTGGAAGCGGTGGCGGAGCGGTCCGGCGGCAACCCGCTCTTCGTCGAGCAGATCATCCGCGTGCTCGCCGAGGACGGGCTCCTCGACAACACCCCCGACCGCCTCCCGCTGCCGCGGAGCGTCGAGGCCGCCGTGCAGTCGCGCCTCGACCATCTCCCGGGGCCCGAAAAGGACCTCTGCAAGCGCGCCTCGCTCTTCGGACGCCCCTTCGTCGGCCCCGAGGTCGAGGCCCTCGGCAGCGCCGGCGCCGACCGCCTCCTCGGCTCCCTCCGGCGCCGCGGTCTGATGGTGGCGGGCCCCCGCCCGCCGGACGGAACCCCGCGCGAGCACCGTTTCCGCAGCACGCTCGTCGCCGACGTCGCCTACCGCATGCTCTCGGACGAGCTGCGGCGCGAGCTCCACCGCCGCGCTGCGCGCTTCCTCGGCAACACCGAAGGCAGCCCGGCCGAGGAGATCGCCATCCACTACGAGCGTGGCCACGAGCCCGAGCTCGCTGCGCGCCATTACGTGAACGCGGCCCTCGATGCTGCGCGACGCGGCGACAACGCGACGGTGCTTCGCTGCGGTCAGCGCGCCGAGGCGCTGGGCCCGCCGCCGGAGCAGATCTTCCCGCTGCACATGGCGAAGGCCGAGGCGCTCGGGTTCCTCGGACGCCGCGACGAGCAGGGGCTCGAGTTGGCGGAGGCGCTCCACGCCGCGCCCGGAGACCGGGAGCGCGCGCGCGTGATGATCGCGCAGGCCACCTGGCTCATGCGCACCAGTCGCCTCGACGACGCGGCGGAGGTCGCGGCCGAGGGCGTGGAGAACGCCGATCGGGTGGGCGACCCCGAGCTTCGCGCCTTCGCCCGGGTTCGCCAGGTCCAGGCCCTGGTCTACACGGGCAAGCTCGATGGCGCCCAGATCGTCCTCAACCAGACCGAGCCCCTTCTCGACGACCTCAGCCCCCACACACGCGCCTTCGTGGTCGAGGCGCAGGCACACCTCGCGGCCGCCCTGGGCGACCTGGGGCAGCGCGAGCACGCCTTCGCCCAAGCCGCGGAGCTCTTCCGCAAGACGGGCGACGTGCGTCGCGCCGCCGCCAACGAGTCGAACCTGGCCGACACCTACAACCGCGTCGGCGCCTACGACGAGGCGGAGCGCGCTCTGCGCGACGCCCTCGACGGCTGCCGCCAGGTCGGCAACCGCCTGGGTGAGAGCTACGCCCTGCTCAACCTCGCCTACGCCCTCGGCATGCTGGGGCGCATCGACCAGGCCCTCCGGACCATCGAGGAGGCCCGTGCCCTGCCCCACGTCCAGGAGGACCCGCGGCTCATGCTCACGCTGCGCCTCTATCGGGCGCGCATCCTCTTGCAGGCGGTGGCGGACCCGGAGCGCTCTGCCGGCCTGGCCGAGGAGGCCAGCCGGCTCGCTCACGAAGCGGGCAAGGCCGGGATGGCGGCCCTTCGTGTCACGGCGCTGGCCATCGCGGCGCTGGTGCGACTCCACGAGGGCGATATCGAGATGGCGCTCGCGGCCTCGACCCAGGCCATGACGGGCCGCGACGAGCTCAGCAGCATCGAAGAGGACGAGGCGGAGGTCTTCCTCGCACACGCGAAGGCGCTCGCCGCGGCAGGCCGGGACGAAGAGTCCAAGCGGGTCGTCGAGCGGGGCCTCGAGCGCTTGCAGTACATCGGCCAGCGCATCGGTGACGAGAAGGTCCGCGCCCGCTTCATGAACGACGTGCCCGCGCACAAGGCGCTCTTGACCGGCGACCTCGGATAGCGGACGAGAAAAGAAGGCCCGGTCTGCCTCACCAGACCGGGCCTTGCCCCGCTCCCCGCCCGATGGCGACTCAGTCGCTCGGACCCACGATGCCGGCGATCCCGCTGGCGAGCACCGCGTTGACGGCCGGCATGTCACTCGGACCCACGATGCCAACGGTCTGAAGGGTGCCGCTGAAGGCCGAGTCACTGGCCTCGAGCACGGCATCTCGGGTCACGTTCGCGTCCCAATCCGCCGGAATCGTTCCGTCCTGCGCGATGGCGCCGTACTCGCCGCCACCGCTCACGTCTACCGACACCACGTCGATGCCGCTGAAGTCCGCCCCCTCCAGATCGAAGAGGACACCGACGCGACTGTTGTCGGTCAGGCCGAGCTGGTCGAGGGTGATGTTGGTGGTCGAGCCAAGCAGATGGACGCCGTCACCCACCATGACCGGCATGGTGCCCACGATACGGGTCATCAGCTGCGTGCTGTCGATGTCGGACTGACTGACCGAGATCTCGCTCGACTCCAGGGCGACCACACCAGCCATCCCGTTGCCGCTGAGCATGCCGTTGGTGAGCGAGAAGCCGGTGCTGTTCTGAACCCAGAGGGCCGCGTTCGAGTTGTCGAGAGCGACCAGGTCGTTGTGGGTCGCCGTCGCCTCGGACTGCAGGATGCCGTAGCCGCCACCGTTGGACAGCTCGATACCGTTGGTGGTCACGTCCGCGTTGCCCGCGAAGACCGCGTTGTAAGCGGGGATGAGGCGAGTTCCCTGCAGAGCCGTGTCGATCTGCGCGTTGTTGAGCTCGGCCGTGCCGCCATGGATGAGCAGGCCCGTGCCGAGATTGCTCATCACGCTACCGTCGTTCCAGGTGACGTTGGTGCTCACCGTGAGCACGCCGACGTAGGCGAAGCCGCCGACGGTGACGTCGTTCGCCTCGAAGGTCATGACCGACACCGCGACCACGCCGTAGGTAGCCGAGTCGGCGATGGTGGGCTCGAGAGGCATGCCGTCGGCGTTCGCCTCCGTCACCGGACCCGTGACCTGAACGTTGCTCAAGCGGAGCGCGCTGAGCGACTCGACGCCGATGCCAGCGCCATTCGTGGGAACGCGCACTTCGGCGTTCTCGATGGCGACTTCGCCCGAGCCGATCGCGACCACACCGAACTCGCCCGACGCATCGACCGAGAGGTTTTCCACGCGCGTCGCGACGGTGGCACCCGGTGCGAGGCTGAGCGCGTGCATGTCCGACGGACCGATGATCCGCGTCGCACCCACGCCTTCGCCACTGAGAGTCACGCCCGCGGGAACGTCGAAGGAGCCGCGAAATTCGCCCGCCGTCAGACGAATGGTGTCGCCTGCGCTCGCAGAACCGAGAGCCGCTGTGAGCTCTTCGGCGCTCCCGACGGATCCGTCGCCGCTACAACCAGCGAGGAGCGCCAAAGACACGGCCAGGAGGGAAACGGGGATCAGCCTCATGTCATCAGAATACACGCGTTGATGACTACCGGGAGACGCCCCACGAAGTTCGGTGCGCGGATGTGCGCAACTCGATCACATCGCCATCCGGCGCCGCACAGTGTTCGAAGATGTGCTCGCTTCTCTTTCACCCGAACACCTGCCCGCATGCGCGACACCGGGCCTGCTCTGAACGTCAAAGCGCTTTTTCGGGATCGGTTCTTGCCTCCTCCGCAAGCGCACGTCACCGCCTCACGTTTCGCAGAGCTTCCGCAAGCAAGACCCGTGCGACGTCGGGGACGGAGAAAGAGATCGCGGCGCCGATCTTCGTCCTCACCGGCGCGCGTTTCGACGCGACCGGCGCGCGAAAACGACGCCGCCCATGAGCAACGACAGGAGCGCGAGCTCACCGCCGGCGTCCGTCGACGAGCAGCTCGCGCAACCGCCACGCGACGTGCGACGCACCGGGGGGAGCGCGACCGGCCCACTCGGAAGCGTGCTCGCTGCGGCCGTCGACGAGAGGGCGGGCACGTCCCGAGACAGGTGGGCGAAGAGCTCGACCGCGCCCCGCGGCGCGAAGGCGGCGTCGGTAGCCGATTGGATCGGACCGAGGCTCGCGTAGTGGCCGCTCCCCGGCGGGCCACCCCAGACACCGCGCCGCGGCGCCTCGCACGGGGTCGCGCCCTCCCATGGATGACGGATGACGTAGCGACCCTGGTAGGCGTTGCGACTGCTGACGCCCACGCCCTTGTCCAGCTCGCCCGCGCGCCCCGGCATCCCGGTTCCGCCGTGAATGGGTGGTGCCGGACGCAACACGAGATCCTCGCGGAGGGTGTCAAAGGAGTAGCGAAAGTGAAGACGCGTGAGCACGAAGTCGTTCACGAAGGAGAAGGGAACCTCTCCGGCTTCCACGTCATCCGCGTAACTCGGAATGACGTCGCCACCGAGCGCCACCAACTCGTCCTCGGTGAGTGGTGGCGTCGGGCACGGATCGCAGCTCCCGGCGGCCCACGCATACTCGGTGATCACCGAGCGCGGATGGAGCGCGAGCATTCGGTCGAAGAGCGATGCGTAGAACGCACCGAAGCTCTCGCTGGTCGCGGCGGTCACGTCGAGGTTGGTGGGGATGGCGTAGTTGTCGTAGTTGGCGGCTTCGTAGCGAACGCCCCGGGCCGCCACGACGACGATCAGATCCTGCACCTCGCGGGAGCTCAACAGCCCCAGGCGCAGAGGCAGCGCCACCTCGTCGCTGTCGTAGTGGAAGCGCAGCGGCGACAGGACGACCCGTCCCCCGGAGCGCCGCACCCGCCGCACGTCGACCTTGGCGACCAGGAACTTCATCCCTGCCTGGAGGTAGGGCCTGAGCACGCCCTCCGCGCCGTCGGGGATGTGGTAACCGCGGGTCCGCAACCAGCGGTCGAGTCCCATCGATTCCTCGGCGCCGAGGACGACGACGTCATACTCGCCCACCGCGAAGCGCGCCTCGACCCGGACGCCGGTCGGTTCGTCGTAGTCCTCGTCCGCAGCCATCTCTGTTCAATCGACCGCGCCAGCGGCGACGGGCGACGGCTCCGAGTCTTCTTCTTCGTCGAGCGCGAGGGGACAAGGATCCTGTTCCCAGTACTCGACCAGCCGCGGGGCGGAGAGGCCGTCCACCCGCGCGAAGACCTCCCTGCCGAGGACCCTCACGTCGTCTTCCTCGAGGACGGCCGGCACCGGGACCACCATGGCGAAGTCCTCCGGGGGGCCGTCGTAGTGGTTCTGCATCGACAGGACCGTCCGTGTCCCGTCCCGCATCAGGACCACGACGCTGGCGTCACTGAAGAGCGGCGCCTCGGCCTCACTCACGTAGAAGCCGGAGAACGCGCTGGCGCTCGACGACGTCAGTCCCGCGAGGGCGACCGCCGTCATCGTGACCCTGAACATGCGAAGAACCACCGTGGACCTCACGTGACGCATCGTCGACGGAAGGGATCTACCTCCGCCCGCCCGCTCTTGCGATCGCTCACATAACCACTTATTGAAGCACGCCATGGCGCCTCTGCTTCTCCTCGCAGCCCTGATCGTCGCCCTCACCCCCGGGTGCGGGGCCACCCAGGACACCGATCCCGGCCAGCCGGTGGTCGTCGAAGCGTCTGCACCTCCGGAGGAGCCCGACCCGGCCGAGGAGCCTCCCGCCGCCGAGCCTCGTGAGGGCGAGCTCGTGCTGTCGGAGGACGCCTGCGAAACCGACGAAGACTGTGTGCCCTCCGGCTGCTGCCACGCCGCCAGCTGCGTCGCCGCCGACGATGCGCCGAGCTGCGAGGACACCATGTGCACCCAGGAGTGCCGGTATGGCACCCTCGACTGCGGCGGCGGCTGCCTGTGCCACGAGGGACGCTGCGCCGCCCGCTTGAGCGTCGCGCCCCAGCTCCTGCCGCATGAATAGGCGCACATGAGACCCTGGACCCTCATCGCGACGTCGCTCCTCTTCGTCATCGCCTGTGGGGGACCGCGCCCGCGCCGAAGCGCGAGGGAAGAAGAAGCGACCGGGAGCGCCCTCGGTTCGAGGATGACCATCCCCGGCTCCGGCGTGAGCTTCGAGCCTCCCGAAGGCGCGTCGCTGCTCCCTCTCGGTCCCGGAGTGGACGTGCCGGCGCGCGACATGACCTTCGTGGTCGCGATCGCCGACGGCGACGCCGCGGCGCGACGCGCGTTTCGTGAAGGGATCTTCCCCGGCGGGAGCGAAGGCCGGCGTCGTCAGGTCGTCCTCGACGGCGCGCTCCCAGCCACCCTGGGTCGCGACGTCCTGCCGGGCCCGGCCGGTGCCATGGCGCGCGTGTGGCTCCTGACCGAACGCGGCACCCGCGCCCTCGCGCTGTTGTGCACCTACCGCGACGCCGACGACGAGTCGCTGGAGCGCCTCGCCACCGCGAGCCTGATGAGCGTGCACTGGGACGCGAGCACCCCGCTCTCTCCGAGCGAGGCGATCGGCCTCGGCTTCGGTCCCGCGGAGGGGATGGCCCCTGATTGACAGAGCCTCGGTGCGGTCGCCCTCACCGAAGGAGGCGTGAGCTTCCCGCCGCCCGCTGGCGTCCCGATGGCGTTCTTGTTGCCGCTCACGGAAGAGGCGCCCGCCGAGCCATCGCTCGATGCGTGCGCGGCGGTGATCGAACGAGCGGGCGTGCTCTCTGGGGCGATGGAGGAGCCACAGATGCTCGACCTCGACAGTGGGTGGGGATGCGAGCGCGCCGGTGAGCACCACATGCCCGACGGCGGGGTGCTCTTCGCACACGCGGCCGTGACGTTTCTGGATGTCGGCCCGGTGCTCCTGACGGCGATGGTGGCGCCCGAGCGGGCCGAGGAGTGGGAGCCGCGCTTCGCCGCGCTCTCGCGCACGATTCGCCAACTGCGTTGAGCTCAGTGCAGATCGCCGGTGGACGGGTTGGTGTTTTCCGTGGGCAGGCGATCGACGCCGTGCATACGAGAGCCCATCGAGCCCCGCCCGCGACGCGGATGTGAAGAAGGCGGCGGCTCCTCGAGCGGCACCGTCAGCTCATCGTCTTCATCTGGAACGGTGTAGTCGTCGCGCGTCGTGATGTGGCCCTCGTGCTCGAACGCGAAGGTGACCTGTTCGCCCGGGACGAGGTCGACGTCACAGGGCGTCTCGCACGGCTCTCGCCCTTCGACCCGCAACGTCGCGCCCTCGGGCTCGGAGCTCACGCGGATCCGCACGGTGGCGGGATTGGCGGTGGACGGAATCTGCGGCGCGTCGTCGACCTGGGCCGTGTCGCTCACGGGCGCCACGGGTGGCACGCTCCCGACCGCTGCGTCTCGTGCCCCCTCCTCCCCCATCCCGAGGATGTCGGGGCGCGTCATCGCCAGCGCGCCGAAGCCGCCGAAGAGCACGACGGCCACCGCGACGATGGCGCCCCAGGGGGGACCCGCGGCCACGCTGGGCGGACGCTCGGGCTCGTCCTCGAGGGTGAGGATCCCCGGCGTCAGATCCCTGCGCCGCGGCGTGGGTCGCGCCTGGACCGGAGAAGCCTCCGCCTCCGTGCGCACCATCGGCGGCGGCATGTGGGAGAAGGACACGTTGGTGAGGCGCTCGGGGAGCGCGTCGGTGATCCCCGCCTCGGTCGCGAAGGTCAGCAGCTGGTCGTGCAGCTCCGACATCGACTGCGGCCGATCGGCAGGATCCTTGGCCATGGTGGCGAGGACGATGGCCTCGAGCTCCGGGGGCGCCTTCGCCCTGGGGTTCTTCTGGGCGAAGGGCGGCGGCGGATCGAGCATGTGCTGGGAGATCACCGCCATGAAGGTCTCCCCCTCGAAGGGGACGCGGCCGGTGAACATCTCGTAGGCGATCACGCCCAGCCCGTAGACGTCGGAGCGCTCGTCGGTGGGACGACCGTAAGCCTGCTCGGTCGACATGTATTCGGGGGTGCCGAAGATCATCCCCGTCTTGGTCAGCTTTCGCCCGGGCGCGCCGGGGGTCTCGAGGTCGTTGATCTTGGCGATGCCGAAGTCGACGATCTTGACGAAGTCCTTCTCTTCGTCCCGTTCCACCAAAAAGACGTTCTCCGGCTTGATGTCGCGGTGAACGATGCCCTTTTCGTGTGCGGCGCCGAGCGCCCGGCAGCACTGGAGCAGGATGTGGATCGCGCGCTCCAGCTTCATCGCTCCGGTCTGCAGGAGCACGTCCGCGAGGTCTTGTCCCTCGAGGAGCTCCATGACCATGTAGCTCGCGCCACCGGGGGTGAGTCCGAAGTCGATGATCTCGATGATGTTCTCGTGCCCGATGCGCGACGCGCTCTGTGCTTCGCGCTGGAAGCGTTGGACCACGTCGGCGTCACGCGAGACCTGCTCCCTCAGGACCTTGACGGCGCAGCGCTTGCCGAGCGTGGTGTGAAGCGCTTCGTAGACCACGCCCATGCCGCCCGCGCCGATGGGACGAACCAGCTTCCACCGATCGGCGAGGACGGCACCCACCAGCGGGTCGTTGGTGATCGGGTGCGTCGCGATCTGCGATTGAGAGACCAGACGCGTACCGTCTTCGGGGCAGAACGCCTCCCCCGAGTCGTAACCCGACTTACAGCTGGGACAGATGAACATCCGAACGCCCCGAGCTTACCAGGCCCCTCAGTCTTCGGGCGGAACGGGGTGCTCTTCCCGCTCGAGACGGCGCTCGAAGCCCCGATCGGGGTCCGCCTTGTCCTCTTCCGTCGACAGAACGTGGAGGTCCTCGCCCTCCGCGGCGGCCATGGCCGCGGTGACAGCCAGGTCACCGGTGACGTTCACGGCCGTCCGGAACATGTCCAGGAGGCGGTCCATCCCCAGGATCAGGGCGATCCCGACCGCCGGGATGCCTGTAGCCGTGAGCACCATGGCGAGGGTGACGATGCCGGCCCCGGGGACGCCGGCCGCCCCCACCGAGGCCATGGTCGCGCTCGCGACGATCGCGAGCTGGTCGGTCAGCGTGAGATCGACCTGGAAGACCTGGGCGATGAAGATCGCCGCCACACCCTGATAGAGGGCGGTGCCGTCCATGTTGACGGTGGAGCCGAGGGGCAGGACGAAGCTGCTCACGGCGTTCGAGATGCCGAGGTTCTCCTCCGCGCACTCCATGCTCACCGGGAGCGTCGCGGATGACGAGGAGGTCGAGAAGGCGATCAGCTGTGCGGGGCGGATGGCTTTCAGGAAGGACATCAGCGGCAGGCGACCGAGGAACCTGACGATCCCGCCGTAGACGAGCGTCGCCTGGAGCAGCAGGCCGACGAGCACGGTGACCGCATAGACCAGGAGCGCGGAGAGCACGCTCACGCCGCTCTGACCGACGACGTCGGCGACCAGGGCCGCGACCCCATAGGGCGCGAGCGCCATCACGATGTGGATCACCACGACCATCGCTTGGTTCACGCGATCGAAGAAGTTCACCACCGGGGTGCCCTTCTTGTCGTCGAGGAGGGTGAGCGCCACGCCGAAGACCACCGCGAAGAAGATGATCTGCAGCATGTTCCCACTGGAGAGCGACTCCATGGGGTTGTCGGGGATGATGTTGAGGATGTTGTCGATGGTGCTCGGCGCGTTGGCTGCGTCCTCGGCGCGGCTCGACGCGTCGCCCGAGAACTGCGCCTGGAGCGATGCTCTGTCCGCCTCTCCCACGAAATTCCCCGGCTTGATGACGTGGGCGCAGACCAGGCCGATGGTGACGGCGACGGCGGTGGTCAGGAGGTAGAGGCCGATGGTCTTGCCCCCGAGGCGGCCGAGCTTGCGTACGTCACCCAGGCTGGCGACGCCCACCAGGAGCGAAGAGAAGACCAACGGAACGATCACCATCTTGATCAAGCGCATGAAGGCGGTGCCGATGGGCCGGACGAAGGTGACGATCTTGTCGCCGAGCCCGCTGATCGGCTCGGGGACGGAGGTGAAGCCGCCGGACGGGAGGGGGATATTCTCGATCTTCAGCCACACCGTGACCCAGGACTGGGGCCGGGGGTTGCCGACCTGCTCGCGCAGCGTGCCCTCGGTGTCGTGAAGCGCGAGCTCCTGGGTGAAGCGGAAACGGACCTGTGCCCAGGTGGGCACCGTCTGCGTCTGCCCTCGTTCGTCCTCGAGCTCCCCGCGCACGATCTCGAGCGCTTGGAAGCTCATGGTCACGCCCGAGGGGAGCGAGACCTCCGACGCCGGATCTTCGCGGTCGAGAAAGATGTCGACCGAGCCCACGTCGTTGACCTTGTAGGTGTCCTTGGTGAGGAGCTCGGACTTGGGGCCGAGCCCGATGCCCACCGCCGCGCCCACCGCCATGCCGATCAGGACTTTCGTGTAGATCTGCATCGGCTCTCAGCTCTCCGCGCGTACGGCGCCGAAGGCCAGCTCGCCGTCGATCACGGTCAGCGTCGCGTCGTAGCGCTGGACGACGCGGCGGTCCGAATCGACGCGAACGATCGCGACGTGTCGCACCTCGAGCTTTCGCCAGGGTGGCGCCCGATCCCAGAAGTCCGCGCAGGTGTGGTCGATGCGCTCCTGATCCGGCATTCCTTCTCGCATCGCGCTCGCGATGCTCTCGGGATAGACGCCTCTCAAGTCCGCCTCGCGCAGGCGCGGAAGGAAGCGACAGTTCGGTCCGGCGAAGTCGTCGACATAGGCGTCGCGGAGCTCGGACCACGCGGTCGGCACCTCGGCCATCTCGTCGGGCGCGCTCGCGAGGGTGCGGAGCTCGGTGTGAAGCGCGGTGAGTCGGAACACGCCGCCGGCGCGAACGCCGGTGACCTCGAGGATGCCCTGGTGCCACCGTTCGCTGTCGGGCGGGCCACGATCCTTGACCGTGGTGATCACCAACTCCACGCTGCCGATCTCGAGGCGCTCTCCCGAGCCGACCTCGATCGCGGAGAAGGACTCGGGCTCGAGGATTGTGAGCTCGTCGCCGAAGGCCTCTTCCGGGGTTGCGCCAGCGGCGAGGTCCGCGAGCGCCGAGTCGAGGGGGCGGACGAAGATGTCGAGGGGCGCCTGAAACGCGCGCGCACGCTCGGGATCGTCGGTGAGCTCGACGACTCGGTCGTCCTCGGGCTCCTCCACGCCGCCACCGGCGCTCGACGCTCCGCCGCAGCCGGCGAGCGCCAGAGGAGCGAGCAGGACCTTCGCCCAGAAGGCGGAGGGGCGAGGAAAGTGCGAAAGCATCGGGCCGGAGAATAGACGATCCGGCTCCAACTGAAAAAGCCGAAGCCTTTCGCGGCGCAGGGTGAAGCGCCGCGAGCGAAACTAATGCCTGGTCCAATGACGTGGAAGGGGAGATCGCGACGGGCGTCGGTCGCGTCACAAGGAGGGAAACCGAAGGACGTGCAGCGCACATTCGAGGTTTGTCGACGCCGCGAGGCGGCCGACGAACGAGCGAGAACCCTTCTACGTCATTGGACCAGGCACTAGCGAGGCCCGACGAAGACCTGGACGCCGTAGTCGCCGTATCCCTGGAACATGTAGACTCGCACGGAGTAGCTCCCGGCCACGTCGGGACAGACCTTGGCGTGGGGGGTGGCACCCTCCCCTTCATCCGCGGCGCGGCGATTGCCGTAGGGGTCGCGGATCTCGAGGTCGAGATCGCGCGCCGACGGCACGGCGGCGGCCACCACGACGTAGCACTGGCCGCCGGTCACGCGGAAGCGGTGCTCACTGCGCTCGCCGACGGCGAGCCGCCCTCCGAGGAGATCGGTGATGGGCCTTCGGCCTTCGCCGTAGCGATCGTGCGCCTGCCGAATCCGCCCCGCGACGTAGCTCGAGCCCTGACCCCCGACGCGATAGCTGGCTCGCTCCTCCCCACCCTCGCTCGCAGAAGCACCGCGGGGAACACTGCCCAGGACCTGCCAGGCGAACGCGCCTTCTCCGCCTTCGAGGCGAAGCGAAACGCGGTAGGTGCCCGCCGTGGCCGGACAGAGCGGCGACACCACCCCGAGCGTGGGCGAGGCGTCATCGGAGGCGTCGCGCTGAAGAGGCGCGCCGTGAGGATCGAGGAGCGCGAGGTCGAGATCGCGCACGCCGTCTTCCCCGGCGGCCAGGACGCGATAGCACCGCCCCGGCCGGAGCTGCACCTCGCGGTCGAGCTGCTGACCCTCGGTGAGCGATTCGCGCGCCGCGACCGTGACGGGGCGCATGTTCTGGCCGTGTCGCTCCACCAGCGAGGCGAGACGGGTGAGCGCGGACTCGCCGGTGAGCTCGGCGCGTCGAGCCTGCGCGGTCTCGGGCGTCATGGCGTAGACCGCAGCGGCGAACTGCCCGCGGCCGCGGAAGGCGGTCACAGTGAGATGCGCTTGCATCGCGCGCGCGCTGCCGTTGCACCACCGCGCGACCGCGCCCGGGCTGGTGTCCGTATCTCGCGCGAGCACCGAGCGCCCCGCCGACAGAGAGACGTCGAGGTTCGACACACCGGGCCCACCGCGGCCCACCGCAGCGAAGCACTTGCCGGGCGGAAGCCGGAGGCCGAAGCGCCGCGACTGCCCTGCGCCGAGGCGGCCGGTGTGCATCGGGCCCAACCGCTCCGCGCCGTCCGTCTCTCCGGTGGAGCTGACGTCGACGACCAGGCGGGCCTCTACCATCCCTTCGCTCTCCTGGGCGCTCGCCGGAGCCGCGACGCATAGGACCACCGCTGTGACGAGGAGGTGCTTCATGGGTCGAGTCAGGACGGAATAGCGTCCCTGCTTCTTCAAATCCACGCTCAACGCACGATCAGCGGGATCGCCGCGATCGCCAACAGGGCGAAGAGCAGGCGGCGGAAGCGCGCTTCGTCCACCCGGTCGTGGATGAATTGGCCGATCACCAGCCCCACCGGGATCGCGGGAAGCAGGAGCCCGGTGGCGGTGATGGTCTCGGCGGTGATCCGATGGGAGAAGACCAGCATGCCGGTCAGGACCATGTTGAGGACGAGCCAGACGGTGGTGACGGTGCTGCGGAAGACGTGCTTGCCCAGCTCGAGGCGACCGACGGCGTAAACGAGGAGCGGCCCGCCTGTGGCGTAGATGCCGTGCAGCATTCCGGCGCCGAGGACGGTGATGGCGGTGGCCACCTTCCCGAGCGGCTCCGGCCGCTTTCCGTCGCCCCGAAAGCTCCCGTAGAGCTCTCGGCTCGCGAGCAGGAGCACCAGCACGCCAAAGGCGATCCGGAGCGCGTCGCCGGCGACGAGCTCCGACACCGCGAAGCCGACGACCATGCCAGCGCCCATCACCGGAAGGATCGTCACCAACAGGAGCTTCTTGTCGATGCCGTCGCGATGGCGCACCGCGATCCACAGGTTCTGCGAGAGGGAGAGAGGGACCGCGATGGCGACGATGGTCTCGATGGGCAGCACCAGCGCGCCGAAGGTCACCGCGCAGACCATGGCGCCGAACCCCGTCGCGGTCTGCACGAGGTAGCTGGCGAGAATGATCCCGCCAAACGGAAGCAACACCTCCGGCTGGATCACGCGGCCTCGTGGTCGTGAAAGACGCGGTAGTCGACGTAGCGCTCGCCCTCGGGGTTGCGAAGGAGGATGTCGACGTGGCGCCGGTCGAAGAGGATGTACTCCGACAGATAGGCGTAGCGGGCGTGAACCGTCGTGGAGAGTTGGTCCTCGGTTCCCCGAACCGTCACCAGGAGCACCAGCCGCTGCTTCTCGATGTCCTCGGGACCGAGACCGTAGAGCGGGCTGTCCTCGTCGATCACGTGCATCACCGTCCAGGTGAGGGCCAGGAGCGGCGAGATGTCGCGAACGAGAGGCAGATTGTAGAGGCGGCGCATGAGGCGCCCACTCGCGTCGTACTCGTCGCGCGCGACGGTGACCCGGATCACCGCCTCGACGATGTGGCTGGTGCGCGCGTTGGCGAGGCGGAAGTTGAGCGTCCGCTTTCCTTCCATGTCGGCCACCAACGCCTCGCGAGAGAAGAGGAGCCGCGCCGTGGGTGTGGAGAACTTCGAAAACAGGATCCCGGTGGTGATGGCGACGAAGAGCAGTCCGTAGAACGCCTCCGTCACGACGACGACGTTGGCGTAATCGGTGGACGGCGACATCGTGCCGTAGCCGATGGTGGATAGCGTCTGGACGCTGAAGAAGAAGGCGTCGCCGAAGTGTCCCGGGCGCGCGTTCGCGATGCAGTCGCCGCCCAAGAGGAACAGGAACGCGAAGATCACGTTGGAGCCGACCCACGCGGCGGTGATCGTCGCGAAGGTGCGCGGCCAGCTGGCGGTGCGAAGCCAGTGATAGGCGTCGCGCAACATCGGCCGCGACAGGCCGACCCGCTCGAGCGTCACCGAGCCGTCGGAGCGCATGAAAGTCGAGGACTCGCTCTTCGGGGGCTCGCTCATCCAGCGCTCCGGGCGAGCGCGCGGTCGAGGTCCGACCACAGGTCTTCGGCGTCTTCGATGCCCACCGAGAGCCGCATCAGTCCGTCGCCGATTCCCGCTTCGAGACGCCGCTGCCGCGGCATGGAGCTGTGGGTGGTGGAGGCTGGATGGGTCAGGAGCGTGCGCACGTCGCCCAGGCTCACCGCGCGCGTCACGAGCTCCACCGCGTCGTAGGCGCGCCGGCCCGCCTCTGCGCCGCCGGCGATCTCGAAAGCCAGGAGCGAGCCGTAGCCGCGGCGCATCTGCCGGCGGGCGACGTCGTGCTGCGGGTGGCTCTCGAGGCCAGGGTAGTGAACCACCGAGATGCGCGGGTCGCTCTCGAGTCGCTCGGCGAGGAGCTGGGCGGTCTCGCTAGCGCGCGCCTGACGGAGGGCGAGCGTCCGCGCGCCGCGTGAGAGGAGCCACGCGCTCATGGGCGAGAGCGTCGCCCCGGCCATGCGTCCTCCGACGTCCCGCACGCGCGCCACCCGCTCGGCGCTCCCCGCGACCACGCCTCCGATGACGTCGCCGTGCCCGCCGATCGCCTTGGTGGCGGAGTGGACGACCATGTCCGCGCCATGCGCGAGGGGCGTCTGGTGAAACGGAGTGGCGAAGGTGCTGTCGACGAGCAAGACCGCGCCCTCGGCCTCGGCGCGGGCCCGCTGGATGTCGGTCACGGCGAGGGTCGGGTTGGCCGGCGTCTCGATCCACACGACGCGCGTGTTGGTACGCATGGCCGAGGCGATGGCACTCGCCTCGGGTGCGTCGACGAAGGTCGTCTCGACACCGAAGCGCGCGAAGTGCTTCGTCAGGACGCGCGCCGTCTCGGCGTAGACGCCCTGGGGAGCGATCACGTGCGCTCCCTCTTCCACGAAGGCCGAGAGCGCGCCGACGATGGCGCCCATCCCGCTGGCGAAGGCCGCTGCGTCCTCTGCCTCTTCGAGGGCCGCCAGCTTCGCTTCGAAACGCGCGACGGTGGGGTTGTCCCAGCGTCCGTAGATGAGACCGGAGCCGCTCTCCTCGAAGCGCGCCGCGGCATCGGCCGCGTCGCGGAAGGCGAAAGCGCTCGACATGACGAGCGGCCCGTCGAGGGCGGAGGTTGCCTCGTCCACCGCGTCGCCGCCATGCACCGCCGTGGTGGAGGGCCCGGGCCCGGGTCGCCGCTCGTTCATCGGCGGGAGCATAAGGCGAAATGGGGGGCGAGAAAGCCCCAGAAACCCGTGGACGCACGACGAGGGCTCTCCGGGTGCCGAGGCGCGGGTGTGCTACCTTCGCCCCGGCGCGATATGAGCACGGAGCTTTCTCGGTTCGGGCCGTACGAGCTCGTGTCCCGACTCGGCGCGGGTGGCATGGCGGAGACTTTCGTCGCGGTCCGCCGGGGTCCGGGCTCCTTCGAGCAGAGGGTCTGTCTCAAGCGCATCCTGCCCGCCTTCGAAGCGGACCAGGACTTCGTGCGGATGTTCCTCGAGGAGGCGCGGATCGCAGCGACCCTGCGCCACGCCAACATCGTTCAGGTGCTCGACTTCGGCGTGGTCGAAGGCAGCCATTTCATGGCGCTCGAGCTCATCGACGGGGTCGACCTTCGCATCCTCTTGCGCACCCTGTGGAAGGACGACGAGTCGCTGACCAGCGGGCTGGCGTCCTATCTCGCCTACGAGATCAGCAACGCCCTCGACTACGCGCATCGCGCCGACACCGCCGGCAAGGTCAGCGGCGTCGTGCACCGCGACATCTCGCCTTCGAACGTGCTGGTGTCCACCGCCGGCGAGGTGAAGCTCGCCGACTTCGGCATCGCCAAGGCGATGGACAAGACCCAGGTCACGCGCAGCGGCAACACCAAGGGGAAGGTCCCCTACATGGCGCCCGAGTACGCGCTGACCGCGGAGTACGACGCGCGCTCCGACCTCTTTTCGCTCGGCGTGACCCTCTACGAATGTCTCGCGGGCAAGCGTCCCTTCGACGGCGCGACCGAGCTGGACACCCTCAGGCGCATCCAGGAGGGTGAGCACGAGCCTCTCTCGAAGCTTCTGCCGACGGCGCCGAAGGCGCTCGTCGACGCGGTCGAGAAGCTCATCGCTTCCGCACCCGACGACCGCTTCCCGAACGCCGCCGCGCTGCAGGACGCGTTGATCGACGTCGCGCCGCCACCCACGGCGCGGCGGATCCTCGGCGAGCTGGTGCGCAGCGCCCAGCGCACGCACCTGGACGAGGTCGGCCGGCAAAGCGGGGACGTGGCGTACGCCGACACCCAGGCGGCGACGCCCGAAGGCGCCGGCACCATGGTGCTCGCAACCGAGACGAGCAGCGACGGCCGGGTGGTGCCGGCGAGCGCCGACGCCGAGACGCGCACCGCGTATCGCTCCGAAGAAGAGGGCGAGACGGTGATGGACGCCGACGCCGCCGAAGCGCAGCGCGTGGCCGACGCGGATACGCGCGCACTCGAGCCATCACCGTCTCGGGCGGTCGACACCGCGGACGCGCCCGCGCTCGGCAGCGGCCTCGGCCTGCGCATCGGCGCCGTGGCCCTCCTCGCGGGTGGACTGATCACCGTCGCCGCCGTCGTCGCCCTGGCGTTCGGGAGCGACGACGAGGGTCAGCCGACCGGGCCGACCGTCACCACGGCCACGACCAGCAGCGCGATGACGCCGCCCAGCAGCGCGATGGCGACGAACGAGCCGGGCGCAGGGCTGCCCACCGGCGTCGAGACGCCTTCCTTGGAAGGCTCGGAGCTCGGACAGGAAGCGACGATGGAGGGGAGTGCGCCGGAAGAAGGTGCTCCCGAGACCGATGCCCCCGAAGCCGGGACGCCGACCCACGTCGCCGCGGCGCACCCCATGGCACCCACCGGACCCACCGGCGTCAAGGTCGGCGTCCTTCCCTGGGGCGAGGTCTTCGTCGATGGACGCTCGCGCGGCAATGCACCGGTGGACGTCGAGCTCCGTCCGGGCACACACCTGGTTCGCGTCGTCGGCCCGACCGGCGCCGAAGAAGAGCGCCGAGTGCGCGTCACCAACGGCCGGATGCGCGAAGTCCAATTCCGCCTCCGTTGACCCGCGCGCACGGGTCCGTTATCCCGGCGCCCATGCTCGACGACGCGCTGAACAAGCTCGAGGGGGAGCTCGATGCTCACCTCGAAACGCTCAAGTCCCTGGTCCGGATCGGAGGGGTGTCCGCGAACCCGCCACCCGACGAGAAGGTGAACGAGAGCGCGCGGGCGGTGGAGAAGCTTCTCAGGGACACGGGCTTCGAGAACACCGAGGTGATCGACTTCCCGGGTGGCCATCCCTACGTGTACGGCGACTGGCTCCACGCCGGCGACGACAAGCCCACGGTGCTCCTCTACGGCCATCACGACGTGATGCCGCCAGGCCGCCCCGAGAAATGGAAGAGCCCGCCCTTCGAGCCGGAGGTGCGGGACGGACGCCTCTATGGGCGCGGCGCGGTCGACGACAAGGCCGGCGTGATGATGCACGTCGCCGCGTGCAAGGCGTGGCTCGATGCGGGCGGGCTGCCGCTCAACGTGAAGTTCATCGTCGAAGGAGAAGAAGAGGTGGGCTCGGGATCCCTCGAAGCCTTCCTCGAGAAGTATCGCGACAAGCTCTCCGCGAACATCCTGGTCCTCACCGACACCGCCAACCTCGACATCGGCATCCCCTCGCTCACGGTGAGTCTGCGCGGGCTCTGCGGCCTGGGCGTGGAGCTTCGCTCCCTGGACCATCCGGTCCACAGCGGCATGTGGGGCGGCCCCGTGCCGGATCCGGTGATGGGTCTGTGCAGGGTCATCGCTGGCCTGACGGACGAGCGCGGTCGACTTCGCGAGGACATCGCGGCCGGCGTGCGCGCGCCCTCCCCCGCCGAGCGCGAAGCGCTCGACCGCCTTCCTTTCGAAGAGGCGGCCTTCCGCGAGCAGGTCGGGATGCAGCCCGGCACCGAGCTGGTGGGCGATCCCGACATGCCCGTCTGGGGACGCATCTTCCGCCAGCCCTCGGTGACGGTCATCGCCTTCGAAGCGCGCCCCATCGCGGGCTCGACCAATCAGATCATCGAGAGCGCGCAGGCGCGCATCAGCATCCGCACCGTCGCCGACATGGACCCGAAGAAGACGCAGGACGCGCTGGTGCGCTACTTCGAAGAGAACACTCCGTGGGGGCTCGAGCTCCACGTCGACCGCGAGGCGACGGCCAGCTGGTGGATGACCGAGGCGCAGGGGCCGGCCTTCGACGCGGCCGCGCGTGCGCTCGAGAAGGGGTACGAGCGGCAGGCGGAGCACATCGGCTGTGGCGGCTCGATCCCCTTCGTCGAGCCCTTCGCCAAGGTGCTGGGCGGCATCCCCGCCTTGTTGATGGGGGTCGAGGATCCCATCTGCAACGCCCACGGGGAGAACGAGTCGCTCCATCTCGGCGACTGGAAGAAGGGAACCCGCGCGGCGGTGTACCTCTACGAGGAGCTCTCGCGCCTCTGACGTCGGGGAAATCCCGCCTTTCGCTGGCTCCTCCCCTCCCATACCCTATCCTTCATCAGGGGAAACCCTTGGTGAAGGGAATCGGGAGGTGCGCGATGTTTCGAGCGACGCGAGCGGTGATCCTCCTCGCGGGCCTGGTCCTGCCGGCGTGTAGCTGCTCGGGAACGGCCAAGACCGAGGGGGGACCATGCGATGGGCCGGATGCTCCTGCGGGCTGCGGCCTCGACTGCTCGCGCGCCGGAGGGGACACGTGTCCGGTCGGGCTCTATTGCGGCTCCGGCGGGCAGTGTCAGGCCGACTGCGCTCCGGGCGCGGAGAACCGCTGCCCGGTCGGGCAATACTGCACGGCGGACGGGCACTGCCTGGTGACGCCGGGGAGCGACGGCTCCACCGATTCGAACCCCTACGTCTGCGCCGACGTGACTGTCGAGGCCGCGCGGGTGACGCCCACGGTGATGCTCATCATCGATCAGTCGAGCAGCATGACCTCGTCCTTCGGTGGTGGCACGCGATGGGGTGTGCTCAAGGACTTCCTCCTCGCCGACCCCGACGGGTTGATCTTCTCGCTGCAGGATCAGGTGGAGTTCGGCCTCGCGCTCTACAGCGCGCGCTCGGACGGAGATGGGGGACCGCCGATCGGGCCTTGTCCGATGCTCACCCAGGTCGCGCCGGCCCCCGACAACTACGCGGCGATCCAGGCCGTCTACCAACCCGCGAACGTGATCGAAGACACGCCGACCGGAGACGCGATCGACGCGGTGCTCGACTCGATCCTCGGCGCGCCCGACCCCGATCCCGATCCGACCATCTTCATCGTGGCCACCGACGGCGAGCCCGACCGCTGCGAGGAGCTGGACCCGCAGAACGGGCAGGCCGAAGCCATCGCTGCGGTGGAGCGCGCCTATGGAGAGGGCATCCGCACCTTCATGATCTCCGTGGGTGAGGGCACCGTGTCGGCGACCCACATGCAGGATATGGCGAACGCCGGGCTGGGCATGGGCGCGGGGGGCACCGCCGAGTACTGGGTGGCGGGCGACGACACCACGCTCCGGCGCGCCCTCGAGGACATCGTCGGCGGCGTCCTGTCGTGCGACATCAACCTCAACGGGACCATCGAGGACATCTCCCAGGCCTGCTCCGGGACCGTGAAGCTCAACGACCGGGAGCTGCCCTGCGACGACCCCGACGGCTGGGAAGCCACCAGCCCGACCTCGATCCGCCTCAACGGGGCGGCTTGCGACGAGCTCACCATGACCCGCGGCGCGGTCCTCGAGGCGACATTCCCCTGTGACATCGTGATCATCTGATACTCTCGGAGGTCGATGAGGCCTTTCGACGAGGATGACCACACGCTCTCCGAAGGCCTGCGGCCCCTGATGAAGCAGGGCTCGGTCGAGATGGCGTACGAGGAGGTGCCGGCCAGCTCGGCGAACCTGGCCGAGCCCTGGCGCGCCATCGACATCGTCACCAAGAACACCATCTACGCCCTCGATGCCCGGCTCCGTTGCACGGCAGTGATCGAGCGCGTGTCTGGGGAGCATCAGGAGGGCCACATCTTCGTCGGCGCGCTCCTGGTCGGCGGGTGCAAGCGGCGCGAGGATGGACGCCTCCTGGCGGTCGCCCATCCCCTGCCCGAGGTGGGCATGCTCGCGGTCTTCCAAGGCGTGCGCGCCGGCAAGAAGTGGCACAACGAAACCTCGGACGTCATCCGCATCATCATCCGCCAGCGCGTCGTCAGCTTCGAAGCGACGAAAGAACGCGACCCCAGCTGGGACGACCTCACCGGCTCGGGCCCCCGCCGGCGCAAGCAGACGCTGCACGGCACGCCGGACTTCTAGAGCACGGGCACGGGTTGCTAGGCTCGATCCCGGACGTAGAGCCACAGGTCGGCGACGTTGGTCTGCGTGGGGCCGGTGATGAGCTGGGCGCCCGCGGCTTCGAAGTAGCGGGCGCTGTCGTTGTCGAGGAGGAGCGCGTGCGGGTCCATGCCGGCCGCGGCGGCGCCCGCGATCACCGCGTCGTCCAGGAGCGCACCGGCAGCGCCGCTCGTGCCGTCGACGCCATCGGTGCCGACGCCGACCACCAGCCCGCCTTCGAAATCGCCCAGGGCGCCGAGGAGGATCTCGTGATTGCGCCCTCCCCGGCCCTCGCCGACGAGGGTCACGGTCGTCTCGCCCCCCGCCACCATCACCTCCGCGCCGCGCGCGCGCGCGTCGCGATAGAGCGCCGCGCCACGCGCGCGCGCTTCGCCCGCGAATGGCACGCGCACGCGCGTCACGTCGCGCCCGCGCGCGTCGGCCACCGCGGCGGCCGCCGCGCAGGCCGTCGCGTTGTCCGCCGCCACGTAGAGTGGCGACGGCGCCAGCCGAGCGACGCCCCGCCCCGCCCGGATCGCCGCGAGCACCGAGGGGCCCAGGCGCGATTCGAGATCGTACGCTCGGAGGATCGGCTCGACGTCCACCTCCGCCTCGGGCGCGAGCGTCGGCCCCGAAGCGACGGTGGATGGTGGGTGACCGGGGGTATCGCTGATCACCACCGTCACGAGGCGCGTGTGAGAAAGGGCCGCCGCGAGCCCGCCCCCCTTCAGCCGGGACAGGCGCCGCCTCAGCGCGTTCATCGCGTCGATCGGCGCGCCCGACGCCAGGAGCGCTCGCTGAAAGTCCACGAGGTCGTCGGCTGAGGCGCCCTCCGGCAGCGCCTCCACCATCGCCGAGCCGCCGCCCGAGATCAGACACACCACCGCGTCCCCCGACGGGATGCCGCGCGCGAGCGACAGCAGCGCCTCGCCATTTTCGAGAGCGCGCTCACCCGAAGCGGGATGCTCGCCGCGGCGCATCTGCAGGCCACCGATCGGCGCGACGCTCGGTGCGACCACAACGCCCCGCTCGCTCCCCAGCGCCTCCGACGCTGCGCGCGCCATCGGCCACGCCGCTTTTCCGAGGGCGACGATCCACGCCCCCTCGAGCGCCAGCCCGTCCGCGCGCGCCCGCGCGAGGGCACGCCGCGTCGCCGCCTCCGGCTCCACCGCGGCGAGCGCGCCCTCCACCATGTCGAGGGCGAGCGCGCGCGCCTCCGGTGACGGCACGGCGACGAGCGCCTCTCGGTTCACGATCTTCGCCCGTTGCACTGCCGCGGGACGCGCGGGCATCGCGCCCTACTCTTCGGCTTCGGCGGGGGCGGCCGCGGGGCTCGAGGCCTCTCCCTCGACCACGTTCTGCTTCTGGTCCTCCAGGAGCCCGAGGCCGATGGCGAGGGCCTTGCGCGCGCGCTCGAGGAGCGCGGAGTCGCCTTCGATCTTCTTGAGGGCGTTTCCGAGGCGCTTCTCCAGGCTCGCCTGGGCCTCTTCGAGGGCGGCGATGCGCGCGCGGTGACGCGCGACCGAATCCTCGAGCTCCTTCTTCGACTCGCTGAGGTTCGCGATGGTCGCTTCGTTGGCCTCTTTGGTGTCGGAGAGACCACGGATGGTCGCCTGATTCTCGAGCTTCGTCTCTTCGAGGTCGTTGTTCTGCTCCTCGAGGAGCGCGATGCGGCTCTCGTTCTCCGTCTTCGCCTGCTCGAGCTCGGCCTTGCTCCCTTCGAGGGACGCGATCTTCGCCGTGTTCGCCGCCTTGGTCTCCTCGAGAGACTCCTTGGCCTCGGTGAGGCTCGCGATGGTGGCCTCGTTCCGCTCCTTGGCGCCTACGAGCGTCGAGATCTCCGCCTCGTGCTCGGCCTTGATCTCCGACAGCTCGCTCTTCTGCTCTTCGAGCAGCGCGATCTTGCCTTCGTTCTCGGTCTTGATCCGTTCGAGCTCGGCCTTGCTCTCTTCGAGCGAAGCGATCCGCGCCTGGGCGTCCGTCCTCTCCTCTTCGAGGCCGGCCTTCTGCGCACCGAGGGTCGCGATGGTCGCTTCGTTCTCTTCCTTCGCCTCCGCCAGCGCGGCGTTGGCCGACTCGAGGATCCCGATCCGTTCGCTCTGCGAAGCGACCTTCTCCTCGAGCTCCGCCTTTTCGGCCGCGAGGATCGAGCGCGCATCTTCGAGCTCGCTGAGCTTCTGCTTCGCGGCGTCGAGCTGACTGCTGAAGCCGTCGCGCTCCTCCGTGCGGTTCGACAGCTCGGTGCCCAGGCGGGCCTTGTCCGCCTCGGCGGCCTCGAGCTTCTGCCCGGTCTCCTCGAGGTTCTGCTCGGTCTCGCTCAGGCGCCGGCCGATCAGCGCCAGCTCCCTGCCGTGCTCCTCTTCGGAGAGGTCGAGCGCGGCCTTCTTCTCGGCCTCGAGGCGCTCGGTCAGCTCCTCGATGGCCTGTTCCTTGTCCACGGCGTGCTCGGCAGACAGCTTGGCGCGGAGCTCGGTCAGCTCCGTCTCTCGCTGCTCTTCGAGCGCGGAGACCTTCTGCGCGTAAGCGGCGTCCTTCTCGGCGGTGAGCTGCGAGATAGCCGCGTCCTTCTCGGCACCCAGCTGGGCGAGCGCCTCCTCGTGAGAGGCGCGAAGCTGCTCCAGCTCCTCCGCGTGCCGCGCCGACTTGGTCGCCGACTTCTCCGCCGCGTCGCTCTCGATCTTCGAGATGGCCGCCGCGTGCTCGTTCTTCGCGGCGTCGAGCTCGTCCTCGAGCTTCTTGGTCTTCTCCTCCGCCCGCTCCGCGCGCGCCTTGTTCGCGTCGCCCTTCTTCTTGGCGTTCTCGACGTCCGCCGTGAGCGCCGTGATCTGATCGTCCTTGTCCGCGCCCTGACGTTCGAGGGCGAGGATTCGATCTTCGAAGTCCGCCTTGCCGCGCTCGAGCTCGAGGTTCTTGTCGCGCAGATCGATGAGCTGCTTGTCGCGCGAGCTCACCTGGTCGCGCAGGTCGAGGATCTCCTTGTCCTTCTTGTTCAGCGCCTCGCGCAGGTCGAGGAACTCGCGGCTCGAGATGCCTCCGCCCTTGCCGGCTTTCGCCTTCAGGTCGGCCATCTCCTTTTCGAACTTCGCGGTGAGCTCTTCGATGCGCGCGTTCGCCGCCGCCAGATCGTTCTCCGCCTGGGCTGCACGCGCCTCGGCGGCGTCGAGCTCGGCCTGGCTCGCGCCCGCGGCGACGGGCTGCTCGCGCGTCGCGATGTCGGCGTCGAGGGGCGGCGGCTCGGGCTCGGGCTCCGGCTCGGGCTCGGGCTCCGGCTCGGGCTCCGGCTCGGGCTCGGGCTCCGGCTCCGGCTCCGGCTCCGGCTCGGGCGAGGTCTCCTCCTCCTGAAGCACGACGTCGTCCACGTCGATGACCTCGAGGTCGTCTGCTGTGACCGATTGTACGTCCGCGGGGACGTCCGCGATTGCGGTCGTGTCCTCGGCGGGCTCCTCGTTCATCACCAGCGAGTCGAAGGCGCTGTCCGCGAAGGCGTCGATCTCGTCATCGACCGAGTTCCCGTCCGCGTCTTCGATCTCGACCTCGGCGATGTCGAGCTCCTCCACGGGGATCTCCGCGGCCTCGCTTTCGATCGGGACGAGCTCCTGCACGCGCGCCAGGAGGTCGTCGAAGGCGACCGGCTTCTTGACGTAGTCCTCCGCGCGGGTGCGGAGCTTGCGATGCTGCTCGAAGATCTCGTCGGCGTTCGAGTCGCTCGACATGATGACGAGAGGGATGGTCTTGAGGTCGGCGTTCTTCTTGATCTTCTTGCAGACCAAGAAGCCGTTCATGCTGGGCAGCTCGATCGAGAGGAGGATGAGATCGGGCTTCTCCTCCGCCGCGCGCGCGAGACCGGCATTGCCATCCGAGACGACCTCGACCTGGGCACCGAGGCCCCCGAAGTTCGTCATCAGCTCGTTCGCGAAGTCGGCGTCGGCCTCGAAGACCAGGATCCGCTGCGCCATGCACGCTCCTTTTTCGGGGTCCCAGACCCCAGGACAACGCAGGATAGGCCGGCGAGACGCGGCAGGTCAACGATCTTGGAGGGCTAAAGCTTCGCGGTTACGAAGGGTTAGCTGCTGCACAGGTGAGCGGTGGAGCACGCCGCCGAAGCGGCGCCGAGCGCTCAGTGCTGTACCTGCGCGGTCGCGGCGAGGCGGAGCAGGCTCTGGCGGTCGAGATCACCCGTGAAGGCGTAGGTGAGCCCTTCCTGCTCGCGCACGGGAACGGTGTAACCCCGCACCTGGCGATAGCGAACCTCGCGCCCCAGAAGCCGCGCCCGGCTCAGGCCCTGCTCGAGGCGATGGTCGGCGGGCCCGAAGACCACCACCGTCACGCGGTTGCCGCCCACGTCGTAGTAAAGCGCCGCGGCCTGCTGCTCGCGCACGTTGGAGAGGCGCGCGCCCAAGAGCCGCGCATCGCCCCGATCGAAGCGGGCGGGCCGAACCGGGAAGCTCACCTTGTTGCGAAACCAGCGGGTCACTTCTTGAGGCTGGGTACCGCCCACGTCCGCCGGCAGGTCGCTGGCGTGAACCCGAACGACGTCTTCGAAGATGGGGATCGTCGCCGCGGAGCTCGCGGCCTGGACCCGGGCCGTCGCCTGCTCCGCCGGCGCGGTGGCGCTCGGCGACAGCGCGAAGCTCGCCACCATCAGGACCGCGGCGGCCGCCGCGAGCGGCAGCGCGTGACGCAGCCGCATCGGCGCGATGCTCACCAGTGGGGTCGGCCGCGCTTCCGCCTCTGCCTCGTCGAGGGAGCTGCGGATCCGATCCGCGAGGCCCACCGGCGCGTGCGCGCTGCTCACCGCGCCACGGACCTGCTCCTTCATCGCACGAGCGAACGCCACCTCTTCCTGACAGAGCGCGCAGACGTCGACGTGCCGCTCCACGTCGAGTTGCGTGCCGGGGTCGAGCTCGTGATCGACGTAGGCGTCGAGATAGCGCTGGGCGAGATGGCAGTTCATCCCGTGCCCTCCATCGCCTTCTTGGCGCGGAACGCGTCGAGGGAGACCGCCTCGTTCGCCTGCTCCTCGGCCGGCGCCTCGCTCTCGCGGGGCACCTCGACGATGCCGAGGTTGATCGCCTGCGGGATGAGCTGCTTCTGCATCGCCTTGCGGGCGCGATGCAGTCGCGACATCACGGTGCCGATCGGGCAGCCGACCACGTCGGCGATCTCGCGGTAGCTCAGCTCCTCGACGTCGGCGAGGAGGATCATGATGCGGTAGTCCTCGGGGAGCGTATCGAGGGCGTTCTGGATCTCGCGGGCGAGGAGCGGCCGCTCGGCGGTGGCGATGGGCTGGCTGAGCGCACGCATCGCCGCTCGGCTCATCACCCCTTCACCCACCGGCTGCGCGATGGCGCCATCGAGGGCGTTGCGCTCCCGGGTCTTGCGCCGGTAGCGGTTGATGAAGGTGTTGGTCTGGATGCGATGAAGCCAGGCCTTCATGTTCGTGCCGGCCTCGAAACGGTCGTAGAAGCGATAGGCCCTCAGGAACGTGTCCTGCACCAGGTCTTCCGCGTCGCTCTCGGATCGGGTCAGCCTGAGGGCCGCTCCATACAGCGAGTCCAGGTGCTCGAGGGCCTCGCGCTCGAAGGCCTCGCGCTCGGGGCTCTTGGTGGTCTTCCTGAAAAGTCCCATTGCCTCGCCACAACATATGGAGGGCCAAGGGTATTTCAACCGGATTTGCGGTCGGGGCTGCTGAAAAAGCGAGGGGTTTCGCGACGTGCTCTCCCTTTTCTGTCGAGACGATGACGTCCCGAGGTGGGGGGCCCACGCGAACCGCGTCAGTCCTCGTCTTCCTTCTTCTGCTTGGCGCTCAGCTTTTCTTCGAGCTCCCGCACCCGGGCGTTGAGGCGCACCACCTCGGCCTCGAGGGATTGGAGCTGGCCCTTGGCCGTGCTCACCAACGAAAGGACCCGGGCGTCCTTGAGCCGCGAGAGCTCGTCCCAGGCCTCCTTGGGCTTGGTCACCGCCGGCGTCTGCTTGAGGGAGGTCATCAGACGGTCGCCGCCTTCGCGGATGAGCTCCCGGAGGGTCTTCACGCTCCAGGAGTTCTTCTTCCCGTCCTTCTGCTCCTCGTAGATGATCTGCGCCATCGTGACGTCGGTGAGGTCCTCCTTCGTGCGGTTGTCGATGATCCGCACGTCCTCGCCGTCGCGCACGTAGCCCGCGATCTGCTGAAGCGTCACGTAGCGACTGTCGCGCGTGTCGTAGAGCTTGCGATTCGCGTATCGCTTGACGACGCGGTGGTCGTCCGTGGGCTCGGAGGTTTCCATGGGTCGGTCCTGGGCTCCCTCGATCTATCACCCCGCCGACGCGCCGCGTCAACACGCTTGTTTTGCGTTACCCTCGCGGAGTGCAGGACCCGATGGACATCGCCACCTCGTTGGCCAAGCGGGTGGCGGCCATCCCCGACGTCGCGATGCGGGTCACCTACGTGCGACACGAGCTGTCCCAGATGACGCCCGAGATCGTCGCCGATGTGGTGGCGATCGCCGCGAACCTGAACGAGACGCGCATCCCGCCGAGCCCCCAGCTCCTGCTCTCGATCTCTCTCGCGCTGGCGGACGAATCCGCGAACGCCGTCCGCCAGGCCGCGCTCTCCGTCGCGGCGTCGCGGGGTCAGCGGGACGTGGTGTTGCTCCTCGGCCGGCGGCTGAACGCGGAGGGCGAAGAAGAGGAGGAGGACGAGCACAAGGTCCCGGACTTCGGCAGCGGCCGCCCGCTGACCCTCGGGGAGCGCAAGTCGCTGGCCCGAAAGCGCGATCGCGATTTGATCGCCCGGGTCCTGAGAGACCCCCACGCCGACGTGATCGAGATCCTCCTGGGCAACCCGGCCCTGACCGAAGACGACGTCATCCGCCTCGCCTCGCGCCGGCCGATCGCGGCCACGATCCTGCGGCGGGTCTTCCGCTCGACGCGGTGGGTCGTGCGCTATCGGGTGCAGCGGGTGCTCTGCCTCAACCCCTACACGCCCCTCGACGTCTCCCTCTCCCTGGTGCGGCACCTCAACGCCAGCGACCGGAAGCTCCTCCGCGAGTCCACCACCCTACCCGAGGAGCTGCGGCGCGCCGGGGCGGAGGAAGTGGTCCGCGCGCTCCACTGAATCTCGCCCTGATTTCGAGGACTTGCGTTCAGTCCTTCTTTTCGACGATCTCCGCGTCCCGCACGTCGGCGTCGTCCTTCAGGGACTTGGCGCTCGAAGACTCCTCGACCTGCTTGTCCTTGGGGGTGACGTCGATGTCGTCGTCGGTGTTCAGGCCACGCTTCAGCCCGCGGATGGCCTTTCCCATGCTCTCACCGAGCTGCGGCAGGCGGCTCGCCCCGAAAATGAGCATCACGATGATCAGGATGATTATGAGCTCACCCATTCCGAGGTTCGGCACGCTGCCTCCAACGCGGGCCTTGTTGCCCGCCTGAACAGGGGCGAAAATTTAGTGGGGTTGAGCCCGAAGAGCAAGACCTTCGACCAACTCTTTCAAAGATCACGCGGGGATTGCGCTCACCGTGGTACAGATCAGGGAGATGGCCAAGGTTCGCCTGCGCTCCGGGCACGTCCAGCCCATCTGGGCCGGCCACCCGTGGGTGTTCAAACAAGCCATCGAAGAGATTGATGGAGCGCCCGGCCCCGGCGACGTGGTCACGGTCATCGACGCGCGCGGTCAGTTCATCGGCAAGGGGTACTGGTCGCCGAAGAGCGCCATCCCGGTGCGCATCATCGCGCGCGGGGAGGACGACACCCTCGACGCAGCCTTTCTGGGCAAGCGCCTCGAGGCCGCCGCCCAATGGCGAAAGGAGATCCTGAAGCTCCCGAACGAGGACACCACCGGCTATCGGCTGATCCATGCCGAGGGAGACGAGCTCGCCGGCTTGATCGTCGACATCTACGGCAACGTCGCAGTCGTGCAGCTCCTCACCGCCGGCATGAAGCGGCGGGAGCAGGATGTCTTCGCGCACGTCGCCCGCGTCACCGGCGCGCAGACCATCGTCGAGGTCGCCTCCGAGCGCATGCAACGTCTCGAGGGTTTCGAGTCGGAGACGGCGGTGGTGCGCGGACCGGACGTCGAGCGGCTGAACTTCCGCGAGCGCGGCTTCGAGATTGAAGTGCCGCTGAGCATCGCGCAGAAGACGGGATACTACTTCGACCAACGCGACAACCGTGGGCTGGTCGAGCGCCTCTCCGAAGGACGCACGGTGCTCGACGCGTACAGCTACGTGGGCGGATTCGCGCTCGCCGCTGCGCGCGGTGGGGCGAAGAGCGTCCTGTCGATGGACAGCTCTGCGCCCGCCATCGCGACAGGCGCCACGCTCGCCGCGCATCACGGATACGGCGACCTGATCGAGTTCACGAAAGCGGACGTGAAGCGCACGCTGCCGGACCTCCGTCAGAAGGGTCAGCGCTACGACATGGTGATCATCGATCCGCCGAAGCTCGCCCCCACCTCGCGCCACCTCGAGTCGGGGCGGAAGGCCTACCGGCGCTTGAACGCGGCGGCTCTGAGAGTGGTCGAGCGCGGAGGCCTCTTGGTGAGTTGCTCCTGCTCTGGCGCGGTCAAGTCCGGGGGTTTTCTGCGCACCATCGGACTCGCGGCCAAGGACGCGCGCCGGCGGGTGACCCTGCTCTACACGGGTCAGCAGGGGCCCGACCACCCGACGCCGGCCGCATTCCCCGAGGGGCGCTACCTGAAGATGGCCATCCTGAAGGTGGACTGAGTGGACCCGCTCGCCGACGCGCCAGAGGCGCTCCTCGCCGGCGTCGCGGGCGTGGTCTTCGACGTCGACGACACGGTGACGCGACACGGTCGACTCGAGCTCGAGGCATACCAGGCGATGTGGAGGCTCGCGGACGCCGGCGTGCCGCTCGCGGCGGTGACCGGGCGCCCGATTGGTTGGGCGGACGTCTTCGCGCGCCAGTGGCCGGTCGCGCTGGCGGTGGGCGAGAACGGCGCGGGCTGGATTGTCTGCGACGACGGGGTGATCACCGAGGGGTACTTCCACGACCACGCGGAGCGCGCGCGGCAGGCAGAGGCGCTCGAGCGCATCCGTGCGCGGGTGGCGCGCGAGCTTCCCGAGGTGCGGGTAGCGAACGATCAGGGCGCGCGGCGCGCGGACCTCGCCTTCGACGTGGGCGAGACGATGACGCTCGACGAAGAGACGCTCCGCGCTCTGTGCGCGATCATCGTTGACGAGGGGGGGCGGACGCCGGTGCCCGTCTCGAGCGTTCACGCGCACGCGGTGATGGGCGATTGGGACAAGGCCAAGGGGGCGGTGCGCGCGCTCGAAGGCGTCCTCGGCGTGAGCCAGGCAGAGGCCAAGGCGCGCTGGCTCTTCGTCGGAGACAGCGGCAACGACGCGGCGGCCTTTTCGTTCTTCGATCTGACGGTGGGTGTGGCGAACGTGAAGGACCACGTGGAGAGGCTCCCGAAGGCGCCGCGGTGGATCGCGCGCGGCGATCGCGGCCGGGGCTTCGCCGAGCTCGCCGAGGCGATCCTCCGCGCGCGGCGCTAGGCGGGGTCCCGGCCGCCGGCGCGCGGGTCTCTGAGCCGGAGCGCGCTGCGTCTGCTATAGCTCCTCGCGATGGCCGCACGCCGCCTGTCCACCCCCGTCGTCCTGGCGCTCGCCTCGGGGATGATCTCCGTCGGCGTGGTCGCGGTGATGGCGACCGGTTCGAACGGCGAGGTGGAGGCCGAAGCGCCCGCGAGCCCGCACGAGATCCCCGTCGATACGCGCACACCGGAGGCCGCGGCCGAGACCTTCCTCGACGCCTGGCGCAAGCGTGACCACGTGCTGTGCCGGGACCTGGCGGTCGACGGCGCCCTCGAGGCGGTGATCTTCCGGCAGGAAGAGGACGCGGCGCTCACCCAGGAGGAGCGCGCCGTCAAATCGCAGGTCTGGGACACGATGGCGACGAGCCGCCTCGAGCTCCAGATCTCGGAGAGCGAGGACATCGAGGGCGGCATCATCCTGCGCGGCGCGGCGGTGGGGGACTTCCTCGGCCGGCCCTACGAGCGGGAGGTCGAGTTCACGATGGTGCAGGTAGGCGACGACTGGAAGGTCTCGCGGATGGGCCTCGGCGACATCCTGAGCGACATGCCGGACTTCCTGGACGTGCCTGGCGAGGTCTACGACCCGAGCGAGTTCGAGGTGCGCGGCGAGGACGTGCCGTGACCTCGCGGATGGTTCGACGATGACCTCGAAGGATCCGCGCGTCGCCGCGGGAACCGAAGCCCACTACATCGACGCGGCGTACTACGACTCGGCTTACAAGCGCCGCAAGGAAGACGTGCGCTTCTACGCGGACGTCGCCGAGCGATTCGGCGGGCCGGTGCTGGAGCTCGGGGTCGGCACCGGTCGCGTTGCGGTGGAGATCGCGAAGCGCGGCATCGAGGTCGTCGGCGTGGACCGGGTGCCGGAGATGTTGGAGCGCGCGAAGCAGCGACTCGAAAAGGAGCCGCGAAAGGTGAAGGGCCGGGTGACGCTGAAGAAGGGCGATCTGCTGCGCCTGCGTCTACAGCGCCGCTTCCCCCTCGTCATCGCCCCCTTCAACGTCTTCATGCACCTCTACGAGCGGAAGGACTGGGAGCGCGCTCTGAAGACGGTGAAGGTGCATCTCGGCCGGCGCGGGCGTCTGGTGTTCGACGTGCGCCTGCCGGACCTGGTCGAGCTGAGCCGCGACCCGCAGCGGACCTACCGCTCCCGCCCGGTGCGCCGCCCCGAAGACGGCCGGCGCTACCGTTATGGAGAGAGCTTCGAGTACGACCCGGTCACGCAGATCGAGATGATCACCATGGTCTTCCAGCCCGAGGGCGAGCCCGAGGGCGAGCCCGAGGGCTTCTTCATCACCCCCCTCGCCCATCGCCAGATCTTCCCGCAGGAGCTCGAAGCGCTGCTCCACTACAACGACTTCACGCTCCTCGAGCGCTACGGCGACTTCGAAGGCGGCGCCCTCGGCCCCGAGAGCGAATCACAGATCATCGTGTCCAGGCCCAGGGGACGCTAGATTGACAATCGACTTCCCCCACCAGCCGCCGGCGCGCGCCGCGGTCGCCGAGAAAGTCAATTGTCAATCTAGCGTCCCCGGCTGTTAGCGGGGGGCGTCTTTGGCCATCTGGATCGCTTCGTCGATCATCAGGTGGTGCTGCTCGGGGTCGGCCCAGCGGGCCTGGCCCTCTTCGGGGAGCAGGTCGATGGGATCGAAGTAGAGGAAGAAGCGACCGGGCTTGACCGAGGGCGCGGTGTAGACGCTGATGCCCGTGGTGCGGTCGTAAGCTTCGTAGTCGCTGGCGGTGCGCTTGCCGCCGCCGCCAGGAGCGTCGACGACGAAGGTCGGCGTGTTGAAGCCGGCGGTCATCCCGCGGACGTGGTTTTCGAGCTCGAGGGCGCGCTGGACACGGGTCCTGAGCTCCTCCGTGCCGCGCACCAGGTCGTGCACGTAGACGTAGTAGGGGTGGATGTTGATCCAGCTCAGGCGCTTGACGAGCTTGCCCATGGACGCCGCGGTGTCGTTGACGCGCCGCTGTAGCACCGACTGATTCCGGATCACGACGCCGTTTTCGAAGAGACGGTTCATGGCGCGTCGGGTGATGTCGGTGATCTCGTTCGCGTTGTTGAAGTGCGTGTGGAGCATCACGTCCGTCTGCTCCTTGCGCCCCCGCTCGACGATCCCGACGAAGGCCTTCACCCATGCGTCGTCGGTGAGCACCTTCTGAGGCATCACCGCGGGCCCCTTGCTCGCGAAGCGCATCCGGCGGATGTGCGGGATGTCGATGAGAGCGTTGCCGATCGCCTCGATCTGATCGGCGCGCAGGTTCCAACTGTCGCCGCCGCTGATCACCACGTCCTCGACCTCCGGGCGCGACCGGAGATAGGCGAAGACCTGCTCCCAGCGATCGTTCTTCGCCTTGAGGCTGACCTTCTCGACGTTCTCCTGATCCGGGCCCACCGCGTAGCTGCGGGTGCAGAAGCGGCAGTAGACCGGGCAGGTGTCGAGGGCGAGGAAGAGCGCCTTGTCCGGGTAGCGGTGGGTGAGACCGGAGACCGGCGCATCCTCCTGCTCGGCGAGGGAGTCGAGGGTGAGCTTCGGGTGATCCGGCAGACGGGTCGAGCCGAGCGGGATGAACTGCAGGCGAAGCGGATCGTCCCAGGGGTTGTCCCAGTCGATGAGGCTCAGCAGGTACGGGCTCACCCGAACGGCCATCGGCGCGAGCCGGAAGCCCTCTCGGCAATCCTCGATGAAGGCGTCGCTGACCAGGTTCTGCACCTTCGCGAGCAGCTTCTCGGGTTTGGTGATCGTGTTCTTCATCTGCCAGCGGTGATCGAGGAACTCCTCCTCGGTCACGTCTTTGAAGGCAGGGATCCGGCGCCAGAAATCACCCTCGAGGAGGTTTCGGTGCTCGAGCGATTCGGGCGGCACGGAGGGCCGAGCGTGAGGAAACTCGGCTTCGTCTTTCATCACGGGAAGGGTCATCGTTTGCGACCTCAGGTCACGGGGGACGAGGCGTGTAGCACGCCCGCATCTGTTCGGAAAGTTTGACTTGTCGGGCCCGGAGGGTCCAGCTACCAGGGAGCAGCCGCGAGATCTTCATCGGGCACGATGCCATGCAAGACAAGCTCATCTTCGTCGTCTCCCCCCGCGCGCGGGCTCCACGCTCCTGCAGCGAATGCTCGGTTCACACTCGGAGGTCTTCACCCATCCCGAGCCGCACCTGATCACCCCCCTCGCCTACCTCGGCTATCACGACCGCGTCGACGCCGCCCCCTACGACCACATCAACTCCGCCGAAGCCATCCGCCAGTACGTGGCCGGCCTGCCCCGCGGCGAGGAGGACTACCTCGACGCCCTCAGGGCCTACACCGACACCATGTACGGCCGCATGCTGGCCACCAGCGACAAGTCGCGCTTCGTCGACAAGACCCCGGCCTATGCGCTGGTGCTCCCCTTCCTGACGAAGCTCTACCCCGAGGCCAAATACGTCGCGCTCACCCGCCATCCCCTCGCGGTCTTCAGCTCCTACGCCAACAGCTTCTTCGAAGGCGACTGGGAGGAGGCCCGGCGCTACAACCCCGTCGTCGAGCGCTACGTCCCGGCGATCGCGGCCCTCTTGCGCAATCGCCCGGTGCCGGTGCTCCACGTGCGCTACGAGGATCTCGTCGCCGACCCGGAGCTCCACATGGAGCGCATCTTCGCTTTCGTCGGGCTACAGAACGAGCCCGAAGCGGTCGACTACGGTGAGCGCTTCGACGGCGAGAAGAAAGGCGCCGGCGATCCGATCGGCGTCGAGCGACACAAGCGCCCCAACGCCGCGTCGGTACACAAGTGGGCCGACGAGCTCGCCGCGGACGAAAGGAAGCTCGAGCTCGGCATCGAGATCCTGAGCCAGCTCAGCGACGAGGACCTGAGCGCCTGGGGCAACCCACGCGAGACACTGCTCGAGCCACTCGCCGAAGCCGGCGCCAAGACGCCGAAGCGCATCAAGAACAACTACACCATGCAGCGCCGGGTCCTGCTCGCGCTCCGCAAGAACATCCACGAGCGTCCCCACGGCAGGATCGTCGAGCGCGTCCGCTACTACTGCGACGTGCTGCTCCGCGACACGCTCTGACAGCGGGCCAGCGCTCAGCGCCGCGCCATGAAGCGCGCCATCTGCGCGAACATCTCGACCGGATCGCGCGGGGCGCCGTCGCCGAGCTCGGCGTAGATCGTCTCGACGTTGACGACGACGCGCTCGGGCTCGCCCCAGTCGCCGTAATCGGAGAGGTCGATGTCGAGGGCGGCCTCGAGGACGCTCATCCCCGCTTCGTAACGGGCGGTGGCCTCGTCTCGAACGAAGCGGAGGTAGGCGGCGACGGTCTCGAGGTCCTCCACCGTGCTCAGCGGACCGTGGCCTGGAACCACGACGTCGACGTCCATCGCCGCGATCCGCTCGCACCCGCGAATCCAGTTGTCGACCGGCCCTTCCCACACGATCGGGTGTGCGTTCGCGAAGAGCAGGTCACCCGTGTAGACGACTCTGTCATCGGGCACGTGGACGATGGCGTCACCGCGCGTATGCGCTGGCCCGACCTCGATCAGGACGACGCGCTTGTCGCCGACTGCCAGCTCGTACTCCCCTTCGAAGGTCTGAGTGGGCGGGGTCAGCTCGATGCCGTCGAAGTCGAAGTCGCCGAAGATGTCCGCGACGAAGTCCGCCGCCACGCCGACCGCGCCGAGCTGATGGAGGCCGAGGCGGCCGAGGCCGCGGAGGAGGAGCTTCGCGGGGCGCCCCCCTCGCGCCGCGATCTTGGAGACCTTCACCAGCGTCGACTGCAGGCGCGGCGCGAGCTCCATCATCTCGTCGGCACACTTCTTCGTCGCGAGAATCTCGGCCGTCGAGACCAGCTGATTGCCCCAGCAGTGGTCGCCGTTGGCGTGGGTGTTCACCACGAAGTCGATGGCGCGAGCCGCCGGATCGCGACGCGCCATCTCGTCCAGCATGCGCTGGGTCATCGCGTTTCCGTAGAGCGTGTCCACGAGGAGCGACTGCTCTGCGTCGGTGACGAGCCCCGCGTTCGCCCAGCCCCACGAGCCATCGGGTTGAAGGTAGGCGTAGATCCCGTCGCCGACCTCGTGAAGTCCGCGCGTGAAGGATCGCTCGTCCGTCGATGCCATCACTCCTCCTCTTGCGATTGAGTCGCGGCCTTCCATCACGCCCACCGCTTCGGGGTCCAGGAACGAAGACGCCCGGACCGATGACGGTCCGGGCGTTCCTCTTGGTGTCGAAGCGGATCAGTCGCAGTGGCCGGGGCCGGTCACTCCGTTGTTGAACGCATCGAGCTGGCTCGCGAGCAGGATGGCGGTGCTGCGCGTCGCGCTGCCGCCCCCGAAGGGAAGGCGCCCGTCGGCATCGGCGTTGTCCGCCAGCCACGCATCAGCCGCCGCGATGAGCGCCCCGACGTCGGGATCGCTCGCCGGTCCTCCGACGTTGAGCTTGGCCGCGATCAGCTGGTGGGCCAGGATCAGGCTCTCGTCTCCGCGGGGCGCGGTCTTGAGCAGACGAATGAGCTCCGTCTGATCGTAGGTCACGCCGCCGAGGTCGAGGGAGCTCGTGGGCCACGCCGACCGATGGTTCTTCCAGTATCCCTGGGTGTAGGTGCAGCCGCTGCTGGTGGGCGGGGTGCAGCTGTCCTCACAGGCCTGGTAGATGTCCCAGGGGATGTCGCCGTTCCAGTAGATGTAGTCGGAGTTGTCGCTGTAAGCCCAAGCGACGGATCCGTCTTCGAGGATCAGCTTGACGACGAACTTCACATGCGAGGTACAGGTGAGCGCCAGGTCCGCGAAGGGAATGTCGTAGCTGCGCGAGGTCGTCGGCGGAAAGCTCTCGTCGACGTTCGACAGCACCAGGTCACCATCTGCGAAGGGAATGGGACCCCCTTCGTCTACCGGCGCGCCAGCATAGAGGCGTACCCCGACGATCGGCGTGGTGGTCGTGATCGAGAAGTTGACGCTGTCGTCATCGTTGGACACGTCGAGGCTGCCGATGGGGGTTCCATCGGCGGCCGTCTCGATGGAGTCGCTCTTGGCGCCACACACCAAGAGCGGCCCCTCGCTCGACCCCACCGGATCCACAGTCGCGTAACAACCCATCATCGATAGGGCGATGAGGAGAGGGGTGATGGAGATCCCCAGGCCCCGCCTGTAACTTCGTTTCATGACTCGTCTTCCTCCGAGGAGTGTAGGTGTCGTGCACACATGCACGCGCCGGGCCAGGATTTCGCCGTCAACGGACCTTTGTATTTCCGTATTTGTGTGAAATGAGGTGGCGCCTGTAGTTGCCGGTGGCTGGGCGAAAGGTCGCCAGTGGAGCCGATGAGGCGCCAAGATCGCGTACATCCACCCACACGAGCGCGCGCAGCTGGACACGCCTGACGGGCGGTCGGTCTCGAAATCATTCGATGTTTCGGCGTGCATTCGGTGGTGAGGGACTTGCGATTTCGGGGGCGTCGGCCTTTCGGCCGATCGAAACCCCAACCCCGGAGTCCCCATGAAGCACCCCTCCCTCCCCCTCGCGATTCCTCCTGGTCTCGCTCACCGCGCTCGGTTGCGGGGAACGCAGCAGCACCCCCGAGCCCACCGCGAGCGCTCAGCTCCCCTCCTCGAGCGAGCCCTCCCTTCCCCTCGTTCTGGAGGAGCCCACGTCGCCTCCGCCCGCCCCGGCCCCGATTGCCGAGGTGACAGAGCCCATCGTCGAAGACGCGGACTCGCTGACCCCGCCAGCCCCGGAGCTCTACTCCGAAGATGGGCTCACGCTGCGCCGCTTCGCGCTGAGTCGCGCGGTCCAAAACCGCGAGCCGGTCGATCCGGCCCAGGCCTTTGTCAACGAAGAGGCGCCGCTCTTCGCCTTCGTCGACGTGGCCAACGCGACAGACGAAGATCGCTCGGTGCGGGTCATCTTCGAGTCGCCCACGGGTGAGCAGATGGGCCTGGTCGACCTCGACGTCCCCAGCGAGGCCCCCCGATGGCGAACCTGGGCTCTGTCGCGAATGATCACCGAGCCGGGCCGGTGGGAAGCCGTCGTCGAGACCGACGAAGGGGCCGTGATCGGGCGCGTTTCCTTCGAGATCACCGAGTCCTGAGCGTGTCAGAGGGGTGAACGGATCGCGGGACGCCGTTCACCCCTTTTTTACTTCGGCGAGGGAAACTTTCGGGGGCATCGAGCGTCTACTATGCCGATAGTGGCAGGTAAGCAGGAGCTCCCCACCAGCGTCGTTCGCGCCATCGCGCGTATGAGGCGCAGCTACGACGGGTGGATCTTCGTGGACGCGCTCCTCACCGGCGTCCTGGTCGGTGCCATCGTCGGGTTGCCCACCGCGGCTGGCTTGTGGGTCGCGGGCAAGGGCCTCTTCGGTGCCGCCATCGTCGCTGCGGTGGCGGCGCCTCTCGCGGCCTTCTTCGTCTACGCCAAGAGACGCGCCACCACGCTCTCGGCGGCGATGCTCCTCGACGGCGTCACCGACGGGAAGGATCGCTTCGCGACCGCGCTCTCCTTTGTGGAGTCGGCCGAAGTCGGCGCGATCGAGAAGATGCAGATCGAGGAGGCGGGCGAGTTCCTCGCGACCAAGGGCAAGGTCGGTGCGCCGCCGCGGCCGATGTTCTGGTCGCGGAAGGTCTCCTACGCGGCGATCCTCGTCGCCATCCTCTCCGCCCCCGTGCCGTGGCTCGCGCCACACGTCGGTCGTTGGCTCGCGATTGACGAAGCGCCCGGTCACGAGGATCCACGAAGCGCAGAGGAGATCGCGGATCGCGCACGTGCGTTGCGCGAAGCGCTCGACGGGGACCCCGACCGGCGGCTCGACTCCGAGATCAACGCCCTCGAGCACGAGCTCGAGTCGCAGCGCGACGAGCTACGGGACGAGCGCGCGACCGCCTTCGCCGAAGCGGCGGCCGCTCTGGAGCGTGCGGCCGGGCAGACGCCAGAGGAGGAGCGCGAGCAGCAGGGACAACAAGCCGAAGAGCTCGCGCGCCAGCAACGACAGCAAGCGCAGCAACAGACGCCGCGCTCGGTGGAGGAAGAGCCGCCGCCCACCGCGTCGCCGCGCCTGTTGAACCGCTGGCAGCAAGCGCAGGAAGCTTTGCGCGAGTGGCAGCAGGCGGTCGAGCGAAACGAGAGCCGGGAGGAGCTCGAGCGGCTGCGCCGCGAAGCGCAGGACGCGCAGCGCGAAGCGCTCGCGCTCGCCGAGCAGGAGCAGTCGTGGAACGAGCGTCGCGGCTTCGAGCCCGAAGAGCTCAACGACCTGCCCCGAACGCCGGAGCAGCAGCAGGCGGCGCTCACCGATTCGGTCGCCCGCCTCGATCGCGCCATCGGTGAGCACGAGCAGACCGACGCGAGCGAGGGCACGCCCGGCGAAGAGGTCGGCCAGGGCCTGACGCAGGCTTCGCAGCGCATCGCCGAGCACGCACCGCGCACGGCGGAAGCGCTACGGCAGGCAGAGGCCGCGCGACAGCGCGGAGATGCCGCCGGCATGGACCAGGCGCTCGAACAGGCGCGCCAAGCGCTCCAGGAGGAGGGCCTCGCCGAGCCGGAGGCGTTCTCGCAGGCACGCCAGCGCCTCGATGAGCTTCACGATCAGGTCGCCGCCCGGCGCGAGGCGAGCGAGCAGCTCGCGCGCAATCAGGGACAAGGTCAGCAGGGACAAGGTCAGCAGGGCCAGGGTCAGCAGGGCCAGGGTCAGCAGGGCCAGGGTCAGCAGGGACAAGGCCAGCAGGGCCAGGGTCAGCAGGGACAAGGTCAGCAGGGCCAGGGTCAGCAGGGTCAGGGTCAGCAGGGACAAGGCCAGCAGGGACAAGGCCAGCAGGGACAAGGCCAGCAGGGACAAGGCCAGCAGGGCCAGGGTCAGCAGGGCCAGGGTCAGCAGGGCCAGGGTCAGGGACAAGGCCAGGGTCAGGGACAAGGCCAGGGTCAGGGACAAGGCCAGGGTCAGGGACAAGGCCAGGGTCAGGGACAAGGCCAGGGTCAGGGACAAGGCCAGGGTCAGGGACAAGGCCAGGGTCAGGGACAAGGCCAAGGCCAGGGACAAGGCCAGGGCCAGGGCACAGAGGACAAGGCCAAGGCCAAGGCCAGGGACAAGGCCAAGGACAGGGACAAGGCCAGGGACAAGGACAAGGACAAGGCCAGGGTCAAGGACAGGGACAAGGCCAGGGTCAGGGACAAGGCCAGGGTCAAGGACAGGGACAAGGCCAGGGTCAGGGACAAGGCCAGGGTCAGGGACAGGGTCAAGGCCAGGGTCAGGGACAAGGCCAGGGTCAGGGACAGGGACAAGGCGGTCAGGCCAACGGACAGTCGGGTGGCCCGAGTCAGAGCTGGGGCAGCGGCAGCGGCGGCAACCCGATGGGCAACGGCGGCAACGATCCCGTCAGTCAGGCCCAGCACGTCGATCCCGGCACCCGCCCCGGCCAACAGGCACAAGCCAACGATCAGACCCGCAACAACGGCCTGCTGCCCGGCATGGGCTTCGGCCAGGGCAGCGGCAACTTCCGCATGGACGGAGTCGGTTTCGGCTCACCGCAAGGCAATGGAAGCCTGGTGGAGGGCTCGGGTGAGTTGGCACCCGGCGTGGGCCGCGAAGAGGACGTTCCTGCCTCGCTTCGCGCCTTCGTACGCCGCTACATGGAGAGTTTGGGACGCGCGCAGAACAACCGTGACGGCGCGGCCCAGGGAGAGGACAATCGCTGATGGCTGACGGGAATGCGGTCCGACACTTGAACCCCTTCGACGACGTGCGCGCGCTGTGCCAACGCCTCACCAACGAGGTGGGGCGTCGCGTCGTGGGCCAGCAGGAGGCGGTGGCCGGGCTGACCGCAGGGCTCCTGACGGGCGGCAACGTGCTGATGGAGGGTGTCCCCGGCATCGGCAAGACCCTCCTCGCCAAGACCCTGGCGGACGTCGTCCACCTGAAGTTCTCGCGCATCCAGTTCACCCCCGACCTGATGCCGGCCGACATCCTGGGCACTCACATGGTGCAGGTCGACGCCAACGGTCGGCCCCAGATGACGCTGCAGAAGGGCCCCCTCTTCGCGAACGTCATCCTGGCCGACGAGATCAACCGCGCCTCCCCCAAGACCCAGGCCGCCCTCCTCGAAGCGATGCAGGAGCGCCAGGTCAGCCTGGGCAACGAGACCTACCGCCTCGACTCGCCGTACTTCGTCGTCGCCACGCAGAACCCCATCGACCAGGAGGGCACCTACCCTCTGCCCGAAGCGCAGCTCGACCGCTTCCTGATGAAGCTCCTGATCCGTTTCCCCACGGAGGAGGAGGTGCTCGACATCGTCGCCCGCACCACCGGCTCGGAAGAAGCCGAGATCAAGCCGGTCGCCACCGGTCAGGACATCCTCGAGGCCGGCAAGGTGATCCGCCAGATGCCCGTCGCCGACTTCATCGCGCGCTACGCCGTGAGCCTGGTCTTCGCGACCCATCCCGAAGCGGGCAAGGCGCCCGCCGCGGTGAGACGCTACGTGAAGTGCGGCGCGAGCCCCCGCGCCGCTCAGTCGGTGATCCTGGTCGCCAAGTTCTTCGCCCTCCTCGACGGGCGGATGAACGTCGCCATCGAGGACATCCAGCGGGCCGCGTTCCCGTGCCTGCGCCACCGCATGATCATCAACTTCGACGGCATCGCCGACGACGCCACCAGCGACTCGCTCCTCGAGCAGATCCTCCACGAGATCCCCCGCCCCAAGAAGTGATGGGCGCTCGCGAAGACGCGGTGAGGACGGAGGCGGGATGAGCACTCCCAGCTGCGAGAGCCTCCGGCTCCACGACCCCGCCGGTCGACTCAGTCGACCTCTGGTGCCGCTGCGCCTCCAGCTCTCACAGCCTTCTGGTTCGTCTTGAAGCTTCTGGACCGAGCGACTCGCCGGCTCCTCGACCGGCTCCGGCTTCCGGTTCGCCCGCAGGCGACGGCAGCTCGGCAGGGGGGTCACCGCTCGCCCATTCTGGCGAGCGGCCTCGAGTTCGCCGATCACCGCCACTACGTCCCCGGCGACGACTTCCGGCGCATCGACTGGAAGGCCTTCGTCCGGCATGGCCAGCTCTCGATTCGCCTCTTCGAAGAGGAGCGGGACGCGCGCGTCTACGTGCTCGTCGACATGTCGTCCTCGATGCTCCAGGGCAAGCCGCCGAAGATTCGACGTCGCGCGACGCCTGGTCGCATCGTTTTCGTATCTCGGGATGAAGCAGTTCGACACGGTGCACGTCGTCCCCTTCAACTCGGACGCGGGCCAGCCTTCACCGATCCTCCGTCACCGCGGGCAGCTGCCGACCCTCGAGAGCTTCATCGAGAACATGGAAGAGGGCGGCGAGACGAGCTTCGTCGAGACCACCCACACCTTCGCCAGCCGCTTCCCCACCCGCGGCCTGGTGATCGTCGTCACCGACCTGATGGCGCCCGAAGGCTGGGAGGACAGCTTCAAGCTCCTCGGCGCCCTCGGCCATCAGCTCCACGTCGTGCGGGTCGGCTGTGAGCAGGACGACGCGCCCAGGCTTCGCGGCGAGGTGGAGCTCGTCGACTCCGAAAACGGCGAGCGCCTGCGCCTGCGCGTCAGCAAGGAGCTGCTCCGCGCCTACGCGCAGGTGATCCGGGAGCACGTCGAAGCGTGCCGAAAGGCCGCGGTGCGCGCCGGCGGCAAGTTCGTCGAGGTGCCGGTGGACCTTCCCAGCGACAAGCTGGTGCGCGCGGCGCTCGAGGCTCAGTCTTCTCGTGCGCGCCTGGCCAGAGCGGGGAGCGCGCGATGAGCTTCGCCGCCCTCCCCCTCTGGGCGGTGGTGGCCGCGCTCGCTGGCACGGCGATCGTGGTGCTGCTGCTCTACCTTCTGAGGCGCACGCCCCGGATCACCCCCGTCTCGAACGTCGCGTTCTGGCTCGAGGCCATGCAGCGCGCGAAGCCGCGGGTGCTCTCGTCGACGAAGGTGCCCTTGATCTCGCTCTTGCTCACGCTCCTGGTGGCGCTCCTGCTCACCACGGAGATCGGCGGCCCCCGCTTCGGCCAGGGCGTCCGCGGCAACACGGTGGTGGTGATCGCGGCCGGCGTTTCCATGGGCGCCGACGACGGCGGTCGGCTCCGCATCGAGCGCGCTGCGGACGAGGCCCGCACCTGGATCGAGCGCGCCTCGGGCACGGGGCAGGTCGCGGTGATCCGCGCGGGCGTTCGGCCCACCATCCTGAGCTCTCTCATCGACGATCCCCAGCCCGACGCGATCCTCGAGGACCTCGACGCCGACGACGGCCCGGCGGATCTCCGCGGCGCGGTGGCGCTCGCCGACGCCATCGTGGCCCAGAGCGGAGGTGGCGGTCAGATCCTGGTGATTGGCGATCAGGCGCCGGAGGAGCGCACCAACGCGCCCATGGTCCTGGTGCCGGTCGGCGCCATCGTCGACTCCCTCGGCATCACCGAGCTGAGCGCGCGACGCGATCCGGTCGCGGTCGGCGAGTACGCGGTGCACGCCGAGGTTCGCTCCTTCACCTCGCGCGAAGGGCGCGCGCGCCTGACGGTGCGCGACCGCGACGTGACCATCTTCGACCAGCCCTTCCGCATCGCCGCGGGCGAGACGGCGACCTTCGACGCTCAGGGCTTCTCGAGCGCGCAGGGCGAGCTCACGGCGACCCTCGAAGACATCCAGATCGCGGGCAGCGAAGACACCTTCGCCGCCGACGACGTCGCCTACGCCGTGGCGCCCCCGCTGCAGCGCACGCGCGTGCTCCTCGTGGGCGAGGGCAACCCGTTCTTGGTCGGCGTCCTCGAGGCGCATAGCGGCGTGGAGCTCACGCGCGCCAGCTCGGCCTCCGAGGCCCAGAGCGCGGATCACGACGTCGTCATCTTCGACGGAGTCGACGCGCCCGCGGGCCTCGAGCACGCGGGCCTGCTGGCCATCGGCGCGAGCGCGGCCGGCCTCGAGCTCGGCGACGAGATCGACGATCCGCGGATCACCGCGACCCTCTCGGGCCACGACGCGCTGGGCGGCGTTCGACTCGACGCCGTGCGCATCCAGCGCGCGCGAGAGGTCCGGGTCGAGCCTTCGGATCAGGTGCTCGCGCGCAGCGGCGACGCGGCCTTGATCGCCGCGCGGGAACGGGGCGGACGGCGGGCGATGGTGCTCGGCTTCGACCTCTCCGAGACGGATCTCGGCGAGCGCATCGCCTTCCCGCTGATGGTGCACCACGCGCTTCGTTGGCTCTCGGCCTACAAGACGGACACGGTGTTGTCCGAAACGCCGGGGAGCATCCTCGAGGTTCCCGGCGAGGTGGCTGTGTTGGGGCCGGACGGCGAAGCGGCCGAGACCGAGGTCGGCTATCTCTTCGACACCCAAGAGGCGGGCATCTACCACGTGGACGAACGCGCCATCGCGGTGAGCGGCGCCGAGGTCGCCGGCCCCATCCCCGCGCCGCTCCTGGTCCCCTCCGAGGCGGCGCTCAGTCGCATGCCACCGCTGGCGGTGATCCTCGCGCTCTTCCTGCTCGCCGTCTTCCTCGTCGAGTGGTGGCTGTTGAACCGGGGGACCCTCGGATGAGCGTCGAGGTCGGCTTCGCGCTCGCGCTCTGGGGCCTGTTGCTGGTCCCGCTGGTCCTGCTCCTCGCACGCAAGAGCCAATACCTGCTCTCCCCCGGGCGCCGCGCCGTCGTCGTCACCTTCCGCGCCCTCGCCGTAGCGCTTGTGGTCCTGGCCATCGCCGACGTGCGTGTCGGCCTGCCCACCGACGACCTGGCGGTGACGACTGTCTTCGATTCGAGCGCCTCCATCGCCGACGCCGAGCGCGCCACCCTCGCCGCCAACCTCGACGGCCTCGCGCAGACGCGAGCCGACGTTCGCCAGGCGCGCGTGGCGGACCCGGGAGGGCTGCTCCCGCCGCCCGGCGATCCCGGCGTCTCGACCCTCGCCCGCGACATCGCGACCGCGACCGCCACCCTCCCCCGCGACCACGTGCGGCGCATGGTGCTGGCCACCGACGGACGCGACGCGGGCGACGACGTGCTCGCCGCCGTGCGTGACGCACACCAGCGCGGCGTTCGGGTGGACGTCATGCCGATGGGGAGCACGCCGCCCATCGACGCGGTGGCGCTGTCGAGCATCGACGCGCCACGCCTGGTGCGGGCCGGCGAGACCCTCGAGGTGGAGGTCGGCCTCAGCGCGGGGCGCGACGCCACCGTCGCGCTCACGGCGCGAGTCGACGGCGAAGAGGTGGCGACCTCCGAGGCGAGTGTGCGCGCCGGCGATGGGCGCGGCTCGATCTCCGTCCCCTTCCCGGAGGACGAGGGGATCCACACCCTCGAGATTGAAGCCGACGCGCCCGGCGACATCGTCGCGCAGAACGACCGCATCACCACCCTGGTGCGCGTCCTCGCCCGCCCGCGGGTGCTCCACCTGCACGACGACGACGTCGCCACGTCACCCCTGGTGAGCGTGCTCGAGGACGCCGAGCTCGAGGTGGACTCACGCCCGGTCGAACAGGCCCCAGGGACCGTCGCCGAGCTCGATCGCTACGGTCTGGTCGTGGTCGACGAAGTCGACCCCGAAGCGCTCTCCGAATCGCAGCAGGTAGCCATCCGCCGCTTCGTGGAGGAGCTGGGCGGGGGCCTCGTCACCATCACCGGCGGCCACCCGGTGAAGCGCTCGCCCGAGACCTTCCGCGAGATCGAGCCGATCCGCCCCGCTCCCGCGATCCCCGAGCCGCGCCCCCTCGAGCTGGTGCTCGTCGTCGACCGCAGCGGCTCGATGCAGGGGCAGAAGCTCTCGATGGCGCGCGCCGCGAGCGTGGCCGCGGTGAACGCCCTCCGAGAGGACGCCCTCGCCGGCGTGGTCGCCTTCTCCGGCGGCGCCGACCGCGTGATGGCGCCGGTGCCGATGGCCGAGGAGGATCAGCGCGAAGCGCTGCGCGGCTTCATCTCGCGCATCGACGCAGGCGGCGGCACCAACATCGCGGCGGCGCTCGGGGCGGCGGGCGCCGTCATGAGCAACGACCCGCGCTACATCCACCACGTCATCCTGCTCAGCGACGGCGAGTCGGACTACGCCTCGGCGATCGCCCAGGCGCAGGGGCTCGCCAACCGCGGCGTCAGCATCTCCGCCATCACCATCGGCCCGCGCTCGCAGCTCATGGCGGAGATCGCCCGCGTCGGGCGCGGGCGTTACCACGTCACCACCAACCCCGGATCGCTGCCGGCCCTCTTCGTGCGCGAGGCGCAGTTTCGCCAGCCGCCGGCGCACCGCACCGGCCGGATCGTTCCACGCGTCGTCATGCCGCATCGCTCCCTCGAAGGCATCGACTTCTCCGCGGCGCCGCCGCTCAGCGGCTACGCGCTCGCGTCCACCCGGCCCGAAGCATCCACCCTCCTCGAGTCGGATCACGGCGAGCCGCTCCTCGCGCATTGGTATCGAGGCGTGGGCCAGGTCGCGAGCTTCACCTCGGCGACCACCAGCGGCTGGGCCGACGCGTGGCGTGGCGATCGAGATCTTCCACACCTTCTGGTCGCAGCTCGCCTGGTCGCTGATGCGCTCTCGCACGGTCGAGCCCCTCGAGCTTCGTGTCGATCCCATCGCCGGCGCCGCGAGCCGCGTGCGCGTGGTCGCGGTGGCGCCCACCATCCACTCGCTGCCCACGCCGGTGGTGCGGCTGCATCGGGCGGGCGCTCCGGTGGCCGTCGACGCGCCGGGCGAGGAGGTTCCCCTCGAGCTCATCGGCCCTGGCCTCTTCGCCGCGGAGCTCGACACGGCTGACGGCTTCCTGGTCACCGGGCGCATGCCCGAGGATCCCGAGCCCACCGCGGCCGTCGCCGTCGACCGCAGCTACCCCGCCGAGCTCGCGCGCTTCGGGCACGACGAGCCGGTGCTCGCCCGCCTCGCGGAGGTCGGCGGCGGCAGCGTCCTCGCCGACCTGGGTGCGGCCTTCACCGACGTTCGTCCCGAGGCTGTCCCGACGCCGCTGTCGGTCTGGCTCTTCTTCGCGGCGCTGGTGCTCTACCTCCTCTCGGTGCTGCTCCTCCGCCTCCCCGACGACGCCGCCGCCAAGGCCGCGGCCGCCAAGATTGCTCGCCCGAGCCGCTGGAGCGAGCCACCCGAAGAGCCGCGCAAGCGGCGCTGGACACCCGGCCGAAAGAACGGAAACAAGAGGAAGGCCGCATGAAGAGACCCGCCCTTCTGATCTTCGTCCTGCTCGCCGCCCTCGGCTGTGGCGACGACCCGCCGCGCTTCGGTGAGGTGCGGATCAGCCAGGCCTCGCCGCGCGCGATTCTGACGGGCGAGACCACGGGCAACACGCCCGCGCTCGAGCTGGCGGCGGGATGCGCGGGCGTGGTGAGCCTCGACGCCCCCGACCACGTGGTCGTCGTCGCCGATCAGATGAAGCTCGGTGTGAGCGCGACCAGCACCGGCGGCCCCATCGGTCTGGTGATCGAGCACGAGGGTGACTACTACTGCGACTCGGACACCAACACCGGGCACCTGCCTCACCTGCAGATCACCTCGCCCGGCACCTACGGGATCCGCGTCGCCTCCCTCGCTCCGGGGGAAGCCCTGCCCTATCGCCTGGTCCTGGCGCCGGATGACAAGGACGAGCATCAGGCGCCTCGCGTCGAGCCGGAGCTGGTGTCGGTGAGCGTCACCAGCGATCCCAGCGGTGGCCGCGTCACCACCTCGGGTGGCCAGGTCCTCGGCACCACACCCGCGCTCTTCGAAGTCTCCCCGGAGACGGCGAACACCGATGGGAGCTTCGACTTCGTCGTCGAGACCCGTGGCATGCGCCCGGAGACGGTGCGGGGAACGCCCGTGGACGGCTCGCTCGAGCTCCACGCGACGCTGAGGCCCGCGGGACCCTCCACCCACGAGCTCTCCGCGAACGACCCCCAGGACATCCGCGACTTCTCGACGGCCGAGATGCAGGTCGAGATGGGCGAGGAGTGCGTGATTCAGGACATCGAGGCCGAGATCTCCCTCCGCCACAGCTACGTCGGTGATCTGGTCATCTCCCTGACGTCGCCCACCGGCACCGACGTCACCCTCTCCCGCAACCGCGGCGGCGCGCGCTCCAACCTGAACCGCACCTTCCGCGCCTCGGACACCCGCGGCCTGCGCGAGCTCGTCGGCACCGCCGGCGGCGGGACGTGGACCCTGAAGGTGCGCGACACCGCCGACGTCGACACCGGCACCCTCGACTCCTTCCAGCTGCGGCTGACCTGCGCGGCGCCCGGTGCGCAAGCGGTGGCGCCGACGCTGCCCGACACGCGTCAGGCCCGACGGAACGGTGGCCGGACACGTAACTGCCACCTATGGAACGACAGCGGGGCTGCGGATGCCGAACATCTTCGCCCAGCAGCCGAGTGGCTCCAACGGGCCCGAGGTCCTCGACCCCTGGGCGCCCTGACTCAACGGCCGATACAGCACTCGAACACGTCGAGCGCGATTCCGGCACTCTCCTCGTAGACGACCGCGAAGCCAGAGGGCAGCCGAAGTAGCCGAGGGGTATGCGCGGAGGTCCCGGCAGCAAAGTGCATGTCGCCGAGACTCGCGGGCTCCGATCGATCGAGGGTGAACAGACCGATGCGCACCACGCCGTCCACGCGCACGGGAAGCGCGACGACGACGGAGCCATCGTCGAGGCTGACGAAGTCTGCCCCCGAACCCGACGGCGCGTCGGACACGTGGACGACGTCGCGAAAGCGTGCTTCGTGCAGATAGTAGCCGGGCCCCGACGCCGCGGCGGGATCGTCGGTCGTGTGGAGCGTGATTCGACGCTCACCGATGGCGACGCCCCCCGCGAAGGTGCTCAGCTCCCAGTCGTAGCGCAGAAACATCGACCCGCCGGAGAGGCTCCAGAGCTGGAGCTCGCGTGGGTTGCGTCCGAGGAGCGCCGCGCTTCGACCCACGCGCGACCCGTCCTGGAGCAGCTCTCCCTGGCGGATGTCGCTTCCACTGAAGCGGTTCCAATCGGGGGTCCGCGGCGTTCCCCCCACCATCGCGATGTATGGCTGCGTTTCGTCCACCGCCATCAACCAGAACCCGCCGTCATCTCCGACAGCGATCCGGACGGAATCTTCAGCGGCGCCGCGGTCGACCGGGATCACGCCGGCGATGGTGCCGCCCGCGTCGAACCACGCGAGGTCGGTCACGCCTCCGATCATGCCGATCGATTCGCGGTCGTCCCATGCCATCGAGGGGCGGCGCCCGTCGGTCTGATGCGCGATGACCTCGGCGTGCCGACGCACCATGCCATCGACACCGACCGTGGCCAGGCCGACTCCGTCACCTTCGTCTCCGCCCGCCGTCCCGTCCCACGCCACCAGGATCGCTCCGCCCGTCCAGACGGCTTCCGGCAACCCACCGCACGCCCGTGGAACGAGCAGGGCGGACTCGACGACTGGCCGGCACGCGTCGAAGGCGACCGCACACGATGAAGGCGGCGCGATCGGCGACGAGGCCGTCGGGATCTCGCACGTCGTCGAAGGTGCGGTGTCCCGCGCCGCCGCCGCGTCGCGCGAAGGAGGCTCGCGATCATCGAGCGGCGACGTCCGCGCGCCACACGCAGTGAGGACGAACGCGATGACGCACGCCCAGCGAAGCGATCCCTGCGCTGCGCGGCGCCTCCGCACGGCTTCGCCGTGCTCCGCGCCGCTTCGCTTCGGGGTCACTTCGCCTTCTCTCAGACGGCGAGCTGGCGCAACACGTACTGCAGGATCCCGCCGTGCTTGTAGTACTCGACCTCTTGCGGCGTATCGAGACGGGCGACGACCTCGAAGCTCTTGTCGCCGGCCTTCACCGTGAGGTGCTTGCCCGGTGCGAGCCCGTCGGAGAGCCCTTCGATGGTGTAGACCTCTTCGCCCGTGAGCCCGAGCGAGTCCTTGTTCTCCCCAGCGAGGAACTCGAGGGGCAGAACGCCCATGCCGATCAGGTTCGAGCGGTGGATGCGCTCGTAGCTCGCGGTGATGACCGCCTTCACGCCGAGCAGCAGCGTGCCCTTCGCCGCCCAGTCGCGGCTCGAGCCGGTGCCGTACTCCTTGCCGGCGATGACGATGAGGGGCACGCCCTCCTCGCGGTACTTCACCGAGGCGTCGTAGATGCTCATCTGCTCACCGTCGGGCAGGTGCCGGGTCCAGCCGCCCTCGGTGCCGGGGGCCAGCTGATTTCGCAAGCGGATGTTGGCGAAGGTGCCGCGCATCATGACCTCGTGGTTGCCGCGGCGGCTGCCGTAGCTGTTGAAGTCGCGCACCGAGACGCCGTGGTCCGTGAGGTACCTGGCGGCCGGCGAGTCCTTCGCGATGGCCCCGGCCGGTGAGATGTGGTCCGTCGTCACGGTGTCGCCCAGGAGCGCCAGGACGCGGGCGCCTTCGATGTCCTCGGGGGCCGGCGGGTCCCCCTTTTCGACCTCGTCGAAGAAGGGCGGGTTGCGGATGTAGGTGCTCGAATCGTCCCAGGCGAAGGTGCTTCCCTCGGGGACCTCGACCGCGCGCCACTGCTCGGGGCCGGTCAGCACTTCGCCATAGCGCTCGTGGAACTGGCTGGTCTTCACCGTGTCGCGGATGCACTCGGTGATCTCCTTCTGCGTGGGCCAGATGTCCTTGAGGAAGACGTCGTTCCCATCCGAGTCCTTGCCGAGGGGATCCTTCTGGAAGTCGATGTCCATCGTGCCGGCGATGGCGTAGGCGACGACCAGGGGGGGTGAGGCGAGGTAGTTCGCCTTCGTCTGCGGTGACACCCGCCCCTCGAAGTTGCGGTTGCCCGAGAGCGCCGAGGTGACCGTGAGGTCCTTTTCCTGGATCGCGGCTGCGATGGGCGGGTCGAGCGGGCCCGAGTTCCCGATGCAGGTGGTGCAGCCGTAGCCGACCAGGAAGAAGCCGAGCTTCTGCAGGTCGTCCGTCAGCCCCGCCTTGTTCAGATACTCCGTCACGACCTGGGAGCCGGGCGCCAGGCTGGTCTTGACCCACGGCTTCTTGACGAGGCCCTTCTTCACCGCGTTGCGCGCGACGAGGCCCGCGCCGAGCATCACCGCCGGGTTCGAAGTGTTGGTGCAGCTGGTGATCGCCGCGATCACCACGGCGCCGTCCTTCAGCTCGAACTTCTGGTCGTGAAGCTCGACCTCCGCGCTCGCGCCGGCGTTGTCGCCAGCGAGCGCCTCGAGCGTCTTCGCCCACGCCGACTTGGCGTCGCTCAGCGCGATGCGATCCTGCGGGCGCTTCGGACCGGCGATGGAGGGCACCACGTCGCCGAGGTCGAGGTGCAGGGTGTCGGTGAAGCGCGGCGCAGGCGACTCCTCGGTGTGAAAGAGCCCCTGCTCCTTGAGGTAGCGCTCGACGAGCTCGCACTGCGCATCGTCGCGGCCGGTGAAGCGGAGGTAGTTGACGGTCTCCGCGTCCACGGGGAAGAAGCCCATGGTGGCGCCGTACTCCGGGCCCATGTTGGCGATGGTGGCGCGGTCTGGCAGGGACAGCGAGCTGAGGCCCGCGCCGTAGAATTCGACGAACTTGCCGACGACGCCTTTGGCGCGGAGCATCTCGACGACGGTGAGGACGAGGTCGGTGGCGGTGGCCCCCTCCGGGAGCCGGCCCGTGAGCTCGAAGCCCACCACCTGCGGCAGGAGCATGCTGATCGGCTGGCCCAGCATGGCCGCCTCGGCCTCGATGCCGCCCACGCCCCAACCGAGCACGCCGAGCCCGTTGATCATCGTGGTGTGGGAGTCGGTCCCCACCAGCGAGTCCGGATAGGCGACGGTCTTGCCGTCGGCGTCCTTGGAGAAGACGACGTGGGCCAGGTACTCGAGGTTCACCTGGTGGACGATGCCGGTGCCGGGCGGGACGACGCGCATGTTCTCGAAGGCGCGCTGTCCCCACTTCAAGAACTGATAGCGCTCGCCGTTGCGCTCGAACTCGCGCTTCACGTTGTCTTCGAAGGAACGCAACAGGCCGTAGCTGTCGACCTGCACCGAGTGATCGATGACCAGGTCCGCCGGCTGCAGCGGGTTGATCCGCGAGGGGTCGCCGCCGAGCCTCTTGAAGGCTTCGCGCATCGCGGCGAGGTCGACCACCGCGGGCACGCCCGTGAAGTCCTGAAGGAGCACGCGTGAGGGTCTGAAGGCGATCTCGACGCTCGGCTTGGCCTTCGGATCCCACTTGGCCACGGCCTCGATGTCCGAACGCGTGACGGTGTTGCCATCCTCGAAGCGCAAGAGGTTCTCGAGGAGGATGCGGATCGAATAGGGGAGCGTCGCGACGTCACCGATGCCGGCCTTGGTGAGTGCGTCGAGGCGGAAGACGTCGATCTGGCGATCACCGATGTTGAGGGTCGCGCGACTCTTGAAGCTGTCCTGGCTGCTCATGGCAGTCGTCTTAACACGTGACCGCGTGAAACGTCACTCCCGGCTACGCCCGGTCTACGCTCCGCCCCGCATCCGCGCGCTGCCGCGCTCCAGCGGCGCTCCGCTTCCCCGGCTCAATGGCCGAGTCGGATGGTCTCGTCGCCGCGCTTCGGACGGCTGATCAGCCGGTGCGTCAGACCATGGAGTCGAGCACGGGCGATGTCGTTCCTCGGCTCCATCGTGAGCACCAGCTCGACGAGGTCGACGGCTTCGAGGAGCCGCCCCGCCTTGGCCTTGCTCTCGGCCTCGTTCAAGAGCTTGCTGGTCCAGACGTCCTCGGCGAAATCGTCCTCGATTGCGGGAGGCAGGTCGACACGCTCGGTGGTCAGCCCATCATCGAAATACCGGGCGTGGGGCATCGGTCGCGTGTCGTCCGCGGAGCGCACGACACCAGAGACAGCAAGAATCGTCCCGCGGGCGAGCCCGGAAGATCGCTCGCTTTTCCGAAGCGCGCTGGGGGACGCCACCCCCGGCCTGAAGAAGCCCCGGTGGGCGCTGGCCCCCGGATCGGCCGCTCAGGCGATGTGCTTGAGCTTCATCTGGACGTCCGAGGACCAATGGGCGTCGAAGGCCCGGACGCAGGTGTCCAAATAGCGCTCGTAGTCCTCGAAGACGCGGTCGCCCCACTTTTCGCGGATGGTGGCCTCGTGGAGGCGAAGCTTGCGGAGCCACTCGCCGGTGGTCCTGCCGTAGCTCGTGCGCTGGGTGCGGAGCTCTTCGATCTCCCAATAGGGGTTCACCGCGGCGACGAGCTCCTCGAGACGGGGGTTGAGGCCCCCGGGGAAGATCACGTCCGCGGTGAAGGCCAGGTCCTCGAGGTCCTTGCGGGTGCGGGGCACGCGATTGCGGAGGATGGCCTGAAAGCCGAAGCTCGAGCCGGGCTTCACCATGTCCGCGCAACGCTTGAAGTAGTTGCGGTAGAGGTCGATGGCCATCCCCTTGCGGGACTGCTCGGGGGAGCAGACGTGGTCCACCATCTCGATGGAGATGAGGGCGTCGTACTTCTCCTCCGGCTCGAACTCGAAGAAGTCCTTCAGCCACACCTTCACGCCGGGCAGGTTACGCGCATTGATCCAATCGGCCTGCGCCGTCGAAAGCGTCACTCCATGCGACCGCTTCGTGCCCTGGCTCGAGAGGTACTCGAGGTTCGAGCCCCAGCCGCAGCCGATGTCCAGGACGAGCTTGTCCGGCGTCATCTCGGCGTAGTCGTAGAGGATCTTGCACTTCTGCCATTGCGCCTGCTCGAGAGACTCGTCGCCCGTCAAAAAGCTGGCCGAGGTGTAGTGCATTCCCTCGTCGAGCCAGAGCTTGAAGAAGTCGTTGGAGACGCTGTAGGACTCGTCGATTTCCGCCTGCGTGGACGTCATGGCGGCGGAGCATGACACCAAAAGCGCGAGGCTTCCACCCGCGGGCGAGCCCCTCGGTGGCCCCCGGGGGAGTGCCCCGCGAACAAATGTGATATATGCGCACGGCTCAAAGGAGAAAATCGAAACGATGGCAACCAAGAAACGCAGCGCCGCAAAGCCGGCAGCCGGACGCGGCAGCCCGCAAGCCGTGGAAAAACGGCGCACTGCGCGCCAACTCAACACGCTCCTCGGGGCGGGGAGCGACAAGAAGCTCGACGGTCGCACGGAGAAGCGTCGCAAGCGGCTCATCAAGGAGCTCAAGGACGGGCGCCGCGGAAAGCCCCTCAAGCCCATCGAGGTGGTGACCCACACCGACGAGCTCTTGGGCATTGGCGAGAGCCTGTCGTCCCTCCGGAAGCAAGGGGTCAAGCCCCGCAAGAGCGACCTGAACGACGAGGTCATGGACGCCGCCCGCCGCACCCAGGAAGCCTACGGCTTTCGACCCGAGGCCTGGAAGATGCTCGGCATCGACCTAGGCGCCAAAAAGCGCCGCTCCCGAAAGAAGTGACGGGGACGGTCTACACTTTTCAACTTTCGGAGCCGGGAGCCGCGCGCATCCCGGCCCCCCGCGCATCGGGTGGACAACCCCGCGCGGGTTGGTTAGATAGCCTCCCTCACGAGCTCTGGCGCCGTGGCCAAGTGGTAAGGCAGAGGTTTGCAAAACCTCCATTCACCAGTTCGAATCTGGTCGGCGCCTCCAACGATTCGCCCTTGTTCTGCAAGGGCGAACCTGTTTTGAGGGGTCGACCCGGCCAAAGGCCCGGGCCCATCCCCTCGTTTTTGACCACCCGCTGGGATAGCGGTCCCATCGAGCGGTGAGCGACAACGCGCGCAAAGGGCGGACGCCCGTGACGAGCCCACCCCTCGTGGCCGCCCTGACCGGGGCGCTTCGCGGGGCGCTGGCGGGCGCCCTCCTCGGCGTCTTCGACACCCTCGGCACCGCGCAGCTACTCACGACCGACGTCGAGCGCGTCGAGCTTCTCGTGCGCACCGTCCTGCTCGTCGCCCCCCTGGGCGCCGCGGCGGGCGCCATCCTCGCGCCCTTCCACACCTGGGCGCTCGCTCGCATCGAAGCGCGGGCGCTCGACCGGGGACGCGACGCCCTGAAGGCCCGACGCCGCTACGGCCCGCTCCCCCTCACCCTGGTGCTCTCACCCGCGATGGCGCTCGTCGCCTGGCTCCTCTTCAGCGGGCCCGCCGCTTCCGAGCTCGCCCTGCGCCCGCTCTTCATCGTCTGCGCCTTTCTCTTCCTCGCCGTCGGCACCTTCGGCGCGCTTCGGGTCGGTGCCGCCGCGAGTCGCTTCGCGACCTCGCCCAGGCGCGCCGCCCTCGTCGCCATCCTCTCCCTCACCGCGGCCGCCGCGGCGAGCCGCGCCGACGAGGTGCTCTACCCCGCCCTCTACGATTACCTCCACGCGTGCCTCACGGCCGCCGCCTTCGGCTTCTGCTGGATGGTCGCCGACATCCTCGTGCCGACGCGCGTCGGTGCGCGCCCCGTCTCCGCCGTCGTCGCGCTCCTCGGCGCCGCCCTGATCGCGAACCTCTCGACCCTCGGTGCCTCGCCCACCGTGCGCGCCACCCTCCTCGATCCGCGCGCAAGCCACGTTCGCTCCGCGATGCTCGCCATCGGCCCGCTCCTGTCGCCGGCCGATCGCGCTCCCGAGGACGCCATCGCGCGAGCGCGGCGCGCCCAAGCGCAGCGTCGCGCGGCGATGAGCCGCGAGGGGCTTCCCACCTGGGCGGGCGCTCACACCCTCCTCATCACCATCGACGCGCTGCGCCCCGATCACCTCGGGCTCTACGGGTACGACAGGCCCACCTCCCCGCACCTCGACGACTTCGCCGAAGAAGCGGTCGTCTTCGACCGCGCGTACGCGCAGGCGCCTCACTCCAGCTACTCGCTCTCATCGGTGATGACCAGCGAGTACCTTCACGAATCCACCCACGCGGGTGCTCCGCTCCCCGAGTCGACCCTCGCGAGCGCCCTCGCGGAGGCCCGCTACCGAACGTCGGCGCTCTTCCCGATGGGCATCTTCCACACCGAAGGCGAGCGCCTTCGGCCTTACGCGGACAACCACTTCCGCTTCGAGCACGTCGACACCCGCGACCTCGAGGCCGAGGCCAAGACCGACGCGGCCATCGAGGAGCTCCACGAGATCGGCCGCGCAGGTGAGCCTCCGAGCTTCACCTGGGTGCACTACTTCGACGTTCACGAGCCCTACCAGGCCACGCGCTTCGGTCGCACCGACGTCGATCGCTACGATTCGGAGATCGCGAAGGTGGACGCGGCGATCGCTCGGCTGCTCGAAGCGGCGGAGGAGATCTTCGCTGGTGAGCTGATCGTGGTGGTGTCCGCCGATCACGGCGAAGAGTTCCGCGAGCACGGCGGCGTCTATCACGGCTTCACGCTCTACGAAGAACAGATCCGCGTGCCCCTGATGATTCGCGCACCGGGGCTCGCGCCGCGGCGCGTGTCAGCGCCGGTGGAGCTCGTGGACCTCGCGCCGACGCTCCTCGGCGCCCTCGGTGCGCCCACGCCGCCAACGATGCGAGGCGATGATCTGCGGAGCCTCCTCAGCGACGACGCGACCGAAGCCGGACCGGCGTTCGCGGGGGTCGGGCCCCGGCGCATGGTGGTGCGCGGCCGGCACAAGCTCATCGCCAACCTGCGCTTCGGCGTCTTCGAGCTCTTCGACCTCGAAGGGGATCCGCGCGAGCGCGACAACCTCGCGGCGCGCGAGCCCGTGCTCAAGGAGGACTTGGAAGGCGAGATCTTCGCCTGGCTCGACTCCCTCGCCCACCCGCCCGACACGGGGGAGGAGACGGACCCCGGCGCGCTCGCGCTCCTTCGGGGGCGCCTCGGCGACCCGCGTGCAGTGGCTCCACTCATCGCTCTGCTCGCCGACGGGGAGGCGGAGCCGACGGTGCGCGCCGAAGCCGCCCGGCTCCTCGGTGTCCTCGGCGAGCACGAGGCGAAGAGCCCGCTCCACACCGCGCTGGTCGACCCGAATCCAGAGGTCCGCGCCGAAGCCGCCATCGCCCTCGGGCGCCTCTACGACGCGCGCGCGGCCGAGCCCCTCGCCACGCTCCTCGCGGAGGATCAGCTCCCGCCGCCCGCCCGCGGTCGCGCCGCCATCGCCCTGGCCCGCCTCGGCGACGCCCGCGCCCTACCCGCACTGCCCGCCGCGGCCCGCGACGCACCGAGCCGGCGCGAGCGCAATGAGGCGATCCGACATCTCGGCGAGCTCGGCGGCGAAGCGCAGCTCGCGCCCCTCGCGGCGCTGCTCCCCGACTTCCGCACCCGACGCCCCGCCGCCCTCGCCCTCGGGCAGCTCGGCGACGCGCGCGCCCTGCCGCTCCTCCTGTCGATCCTCGACACCGAGGATCACGCCAACATCCGCGATGCGACGGTGCGTGCCCTCGGACGTCTCGGCGCGCCCGAGGCCATCCCGCGCCTCGTGCCTCTCTTGGCGAACGAGCCGGACCTGCGCTCCACCGCGGAGTCGCTCGTACGCCTCGACGCGATCGGGCGCGGCGCCGTCGGCGGGACCGACGTCGGCCCCGAGATCGCAGGCCTCTCGGGCGTGTCCGACTGCACCGCCGACAGCCTCGATGATCCTTACCATTTCGCGGGGCGCACCCGATGCACGGTCGATGGCGAGGCCACGATGGCGCTGGCGCTGCCCGAGACGATCACCGAAGGCGTGGACGGTGCAATCCTGATTACGCGATTGGCACGCACCGAAGGGGCCGAGCCGATCGCGGTCGAGCTCGCGCTCGGAGACACATCGCTCGGGGCGCTCGAAGTCGACAGTGAACCGACGGAGCACCGCCTGGAAGTGAGCAGGGCCGCCCTTCGGCCGGGCGTCACACTTCGGCTGAGCGCCGAGGCGCCCGTGTGGGTCGATCACGCACTTCTCGTTCCGCGGAGCGCCACCTTGGCTCACGTGGGCGCGATTGCAAATCCTTCGCCCTGACGAGGGTTTTCCATTGGACCGTACCGTGCGACTTGGCTAGCTTGGTTCCAGGTGTCGGGCAACTTTGCAGACTGGCTGCTACGCCAACCGCTGAACCGCCCCGGCGGACCGCGGATAAGGCGCCCTTCGAAGATCCCCGGCGTGCTGCGCAACGGCGAGATCCAGGTGGTCTTCCAACCCCTGGTCGACCTCGAGACCAACACCATTTTCGCGTACGAAGCACTCGTCCGCAGCACCTCACCGAACTACAAGTCGCCGCCCGCGCTCTTCGCCGAAGCGATCAACGGAGACTGTTGCGGCGCCCTCGGCCGGCAGATCCGCGAAGAGTCGATCTCCACCTGCCCCACCCATCCGCTCTTCCTCAACATCCACCCCAACGAGTTCGACGAAGGGTGGTTGGTCCAGCCGGACGATCCCATCTTCGGTCACGACCATCCGATCTTCCTCGAGATCACCGAGTCGGTCCCCCTCAGTCACTTCCACTACTGCCAGAGCGTGCTCAAGGAAGTGCGCGGCAAGGGAGCCTGCCTCGCGGTCGACGACCTCGGCGCCGGGTACTCGAACCTGAAGTACATCACCGACCTCGAACCCGAGATCGTCAAGCTCGACCGCGGCTTGACCAGCTCCCTGCACAGCGACCGACGGCAGCGGCTCCTGGTCGCGGGCCTGGTGCGGCTCTGCGTCGACCTCGGCGCGCGCGTGGTGGCCGAAGGCCTCGAGACCCCGGATCAGGTGAAGGCCGCCGTCGACACCGGTGTCCACTTCGGGCAGGGCTACGTGCTCGCCAAGCCGAGCTTCCCGCCGCCAAGCTTCGACGCGGAGATCCTGTCCGCCCTCACGCGGTCTTCGCCGAGGGCCTGACGCCTACCGCGCTGTTGAGGTCGTCCGCGAGCTGGCGTGCCTCGACGATGTTGTCCTCGATGCTGCAGTAGGTCCACGAGCCGTAGCGCCCCAGGGAGTAGACGCCCCGACTGCCGAGCGCTCGCTTCTTGCGCGCTACGTCGTCGATCGACGCCCGCGTGATGTGCACATAGGCTGGGTCGAGGACCACCGAGTGCCAGCTCACGAGCTGGTGTCCATCCACGACGCCCGCCTTCGCCAGATCGGCGAGCACCACCTCGCGCATCCGCTCGACTTCGGCGTCGTCGATGAGCGCGTCTTTGTCGCGACCGACCTCGACGTAGATGCTCATGCGATCCGTGCCGAAGATGTTGTCGTAGAAGCCGACCCGATAGAACGAGAGCTCGCGCTGCGGGTAGTAGATCCAGTGGACGCCCTCGGGGCCCTTTCGATCGAAGCCCATGTTGAAGACCAGCACCTTGTTCCAGCTGTAGACGCCGGGGTCGTAGTCGATGCCCGTCATGGCGAGGAGCTTGTCGAAGGGAGCGGAGCTGATCAGGTGCTCGAAGCCGATCTCGCGCTTGTCGGTGCGCGCCACCTTCGCGGCGAGGTCCACCGACACCAAGCGCTCCCCCAACGCGATCTTGTCGTCCGCGACGCCGGCCTTGATGGCGTGGACGTACTGAATGGCGCCGCCCTCGGGATAGGTGAAGGTGGCGTTGTAGCTCGCGTTGTCCGCCCGCTTCATGTTGCGGATGATGTCGGCGAGGTCGGCGTAGGGGAAGAAGCGGCCCATGGCATCGACGTCGAGCTTGCCGAGATCGCAAGCGTAGAGCTTTTCGTTGTAGGGAATCAGGAAGCGCTCGGCGATCCCCTTACCGAACTTCGCGTAGAGCATCTCCGCGAAGTTCTTCGGCTCGCTCTCGCTCTCTTTGAAATAGAGCTCGTAGAGGCAGTCGACGAAGTCGTCCTGGGGGAGCTGATGGATGTTCTTCTGGAAAGGGAAGTCCACCAGCCTGTCGCCGAATAGGATCCGGCTCTCCTTCGCCACCTCCAGCACGCGCTGATCGCCCATGCGGGAGACGAGCTCTTTCTCGATCTCGGGATGCTTGAAGTGGAAGAAGTGCCCCGAGTAGTCCCAGACGAACCCGTCCTGGGTGATGGTCTTGCAGTAGCCGCCGACCTCGTCGGCCGCCTCGAGAACCAGGTAATCGTCCGACGCGATCCGATCGGCAAAGGTGAGACCGGTGATCCCCGCACCGCAGATCAGGTAGCGAACCCTCTCCATCAACATTCCCCCCGCGAACAGGAGACTCGGTCACAGCAGGTCCCGTCGCAACAGATCTCTCCCGAAGCGCAAGCGGCCGGACAGGAGGCGCCGAACCCGCAGGTGCTCATCTCACAACGCTCCCCCACCATGCACACCTTGTCGCAGGAACCGCAGTGGAAGCTGTCCGACGTGGTGTCGACGCAACTGAAGACGCCGGTCGACGCCTCCGCGCAGCAGAGGTCTTCGGGCGTGCCCGCGCAAGGACCTCCGGTGTCACCGCAAACGCAGGTCGAGGCCCGGCAGTCCGAGGAGGTCTCGGCCGAGCACTGCTGGTTGCAGCCGCCGCAGTCCTGGGTGTCGTTGGTGAAGTCAGCACAGTAGTGCATGCCGGTGGGCTCTCTGGGCGGGCAGCACCAGCTCCGGTCGCTCCCGAGGCAGCCCATGGCGATGCGCCCGCAAACGCAGGAGCTGAGCTCGCAGGTCGTCCCCCGGCCGTCCGCGCAGGCGATGCCGCAGCCGCCGCAGTTGTTGACGTCGTCGGCGATCCGAAGGCATGCCACGCCACCGGCGTCCGCCGCGCAGCACGCTTCGACCGAGCTGCATACCGGATCGCAACGCGGGCCAGTGTCGAAGGGAGCGGTGTCGACGCGGCTGTCCATCACCCCGGTGTCGGCGTCGGCGCCTCCATCCGACGCGCTGTCGTCGCCGCAGGCGGCGGTGGAGAGGAGAACGAGGAGCAGGAGCAGAGACTTCAGCGACTTCACGCGGGGAACGTACCCTCCGCCTCGCCCCCTGTCGACGCGAAGCCCCGTCGCACGCGGAGCGTATCGTCCTCCGCGAGCTCCCCGAGCGCCACCAGCTCCCCCTGCGCGTCGAGCATGGCCACCACGTCGCCGGTCGATGCCTCCCCCGCCATGGGACCGCAGCGCTCGGGCATGACCACCCGCCCATGGCGCGCGTCTTCACACCCCGCGTCGTCGAGCACCACCGTCGGGCCGGACCACGCCTCGGTCATCGGGACGAGCGCCCCGGTGACGGCTCGGAGGGCGTCCGGGTCTCCGGCCGCCGCCGCCTCCACCCGCGCCATGTCGATCGCCGTCGACACGTCGAAGTGGCCGCTGCGAAGTCGACGCAGGGCGCTCAGGTGCCCGACGGTGCCGAGCGCCTCGGCGAGATCGCGGCCGAGGGATCGGACGTAGAAGCCCTTGTCGGCGCACACCCGGAGGTCGATGGCATCGGGGCGAAAGGCGAGGATCTCGAGGCTGTGAACGAAGACGTCCCGCTCCGGCACCTCGACCTCTTCGCCGCGCCGCACCCGCTCGTGGAGCGGCCGGCCGCCCACCTTGATGGCGCTGACCTTCGGAGGGCGCTGTTTGCCGGCTCCGAGGAACGCGCGCGCCGCCGCCTCCGCCTGCTCTCGGGTCAGCGGAGGCACGTCGGCGCGGCGCACCTCGCGCCCCTCGGCGTCGAGGGTGTCGGTGGCCACGCCGAGCGCCACCGTCGCCTCGTACTCCTTGTCCGCGGCCGTCAGGTGAGCGACCAGCTTCGTGGCCTCGCCCACGGCGACGACCAGGACCCCGGTGGCCATCGGATCGAGCGTGCCCGCGTGGCCCACGGCGCCCGTGTCGAAGACCCGCCTCAGCCGTCCCACGACGTCGTGGCTCGTGGGTCCACGCTTCTTGTCCACCACGAGCACGCCGTGATGTCGCGAAGCGCGGCGCCTTCTACCCACCGCCGCCGGCTCCGTGGAGGAACGGAAGCGCGATATCGACCACGCGCGCCTCGGCATCATCGAGCTCGCCTACGATGGTGGCGCCCGCCGCCGCCCGGTGCCCTCCCCCGCCGAAGCTGGCCGCGATGCGCGCCACGTCCACGGCGCCGCTCGCTCTCAGGCTCAGCCGAACACGGCCGTCGACGGCCGGGGGATCCTGCTCCCAGAGGAGCGCCGCCACCTCGACCCCGCGCACGGCGCGTCCGTAGTTCACCAGGCCGTCGATCATGTCGTCGGTGGCGCCGATGGATTCGAGGAGCGCCCGCGAAACCGGGATGGTGACGAGCTGGCCGCCGGCGTGAAAGTGCATGGCGCCGATCACTTCGCGCAGCAGATCGAGGCGTTCGCGCGCCCAGGCCTCGAAGAGGTTCTGTGCCACGAGCCAAGGGACGGCGCCGGCCTCCACCAGCTCGGCGCCGAGACGCAGGGTGCGCGCCTCGGTGCTCTGATAGCGAAAGCCGCCAGTGTCCGCGACGACCGCCGTGTAGAGCGGCAGGGCGACATCCGGCGTCAGGGGCGTGACACCCAGCTCGGCGAGGAGATCGCGCACCACCTCGCCGGTCGCGCAGGCCCGGACGTCGCGGATCACGTGATCGCCGAAGTCGTGATGGGCGGCGTGGTGATCGAGCACCACCAGCGGCCCGCGCACCTCGACTCCGGGGAACCCTTCGGGCAACAGCTCGGGGGCGGCGGTGTCGGTGACGAAGGCCGCGTCCCATCGCTTGTCGGCAGGCGCGCTGCGGAGCAGCTCCTCGCCTTCGACCAGGAAGCTCAAGCTGTGGGGGACCTCGTCCGGGCAGAAGAGAATCCGCCTCCTTGCCGAGCGCGCGGAGCCCGCGCAAGAGGCCGAGGGCTGCGCCCAGCGCGTCACCGTCGGGGCGACGATGCCCGGACACGAGGAAGCGCTTCCCCTCCGTCACCAAAGCGCGAACGGCCTCGTTCACGGTGTCCCCTCGTCGTCGCCGAGCTCACCTCTGGCGCGGAGGTCGGCGAGGATCTCCTCGACCCGCTCCGAACGCTCCACGCCATCGTCCCAGTAGATGCGGAGGTCCGGCGTCTTCTTGGCCTTCAGGCGCTTGCCAACCTCGCGTCGCAGGTAACCGCGAGCCCCCTCGAGAGCGCGCAACAGGTCCTTCTTGCGCCCCTCGCTCACCTCGGTGTCGAGCAGGCGGACGTAGATCTTCGCGAGCGAGAGGTCGTCGGTCACCACCACCCGGCTGATCAGTGCCCCCGAAGCGCGCGGGTCGCGCACCTCGCCCCTCAGAAGCAGCTCCGAGAGCTCGAGGCGGATGCGCTCGGCGACGCGCACCGAACGCTTCACTGGGGCGCCGTTGCTCACGCGTCTTCCCCCACGTGGAGGATGTCGAAGGAGCGATCCACCACCAGGGCTTCGGTCGCTCCGGACACGAAGGAAGAGATCTCGTCGATCATGGAGTTCACGTGACTGACGTCGTTGCTGACCACGGTGAATCCCAGGACGGCTCGGCGATGCACGTCGTTGTCTCCCACCTCGGCCGCAGCCACGTTGAACCTGCTCCGCGCCCTGTCGAGGATGCGCCGAACCACCTTCCGCTTGCCCTTCAGCGAATCATTGCCGGGCAGAGAGAGCGATATTCGGCACACGCCAACAACCACTGTACTCAGCCAACCGAACACGACCCGCGAGCGACGCGAGCGCGGCGCCCCCCGAAGCGGGGTGCCGGGGGGTGTCCGAGGGGTGCCCCCCTCGGGGAGGGGGGGAGGGGTGGGCGGGTCGATGTCATTCGAGCGTCGCGGCGACCTCTTCGACCTCGAAGCACTCGATGACGTCCTTCTCCTTGACGTCGTTGTAGCCCTCGAGACTGAGACCGCACTCGTAGCCGGACGCGACCTCGCGGGCGTCGTCCTTGAAGCGCTTGAGCGAGGCGAGCTTGCCTTCCCAGATCTGCACCGAGTCGCGCACGAGGCGCACCTTGGCGTTGCGCACCATCTTGCCCTCGGTGACGAGGCAGCCAGCGACGGTGCCGATCTTGGGGATGCTGAAGATCTGCCGGACCTCGGCCTTGCCGAGCTCCTTGTCGACCAGCTTCGGCGAGAGCAGACCGGCCATGGCGGCCTTCACCTCGTCGACGGCCTCGTAGATGACCTTGTACATCCGGATGTCGACGTTCTGCTTCTTCGCGGTGGACGCCGCCTGACCGGCGGGACGCACGTTGAAGCCGATGACGATGGCCTCGGAGGCGCTCGCCAGGTTGACGTCGTTCTCGGTGATACCGCCGACGCCGGTGTGGATGACGTTGACCTTCACCTGGTCGGTGCTGAGGTCGGACAGGGCCTTGACCAGGGCTTCGATCGAGCCCTGCACGTCGGCCTTGACCACGAGCTTGAGCTCGCGAACGTCGCCCGCCTGCATCATCTGGAACAGGTCGTCGAGACCACGCGCAGCGGTCGCGACCTTCTGCTGGCCGGTGCCGCCGGCGGCCTCGGCCACCTCCTGCGCCTTCTTGGCGTCGGTGACCTTGTAGAAGAAGTCGCCAGCCTTGGGGATGTCGCCCAGGCCGAGGACCTCGACCGGCGTCGCCGGACCCGCGGACTTCACCTGCTTGCCGCGGTCGTCGGTCAGCGCGCGGACGCGACCCCAGGCACCGCCGGCCACGACGTAGTCGCCGGTCTCGAGGGTACCGTCGCGCACCAGGACGTTGGCCACTGGGCCGCGGCCGCGGTCGACGTAGGACTCGAGGACCGTACCTTCGGCGGGGATATCCTCGTTGGCCTTGAGCTCGAGGAGCTCCGAGGTGAGGAGCACCGAGTCGAGGAGCTTCTCGATCCCCTGACCGGTGATCGCGGAGCACTCGACGAACATGGTGTCGCCGCCCCACTCTTCAGGCTGCAGGCCGAGGGCCGCGAGCTCGTTCTTGACCTGCTCGGGCTTGGCGTCCGGACGGTCGCACTTGTTGATCGCGACCACGATGGGCACCTCGGCGGCCTTGGCGTGGTTCACGGCCTCGCGGGTCTGCGGCATCACGCCGTCGTCCGCCGCGCACACCAGGATGACGACGTCGGTGGCGTTGGCACCACGGGCGCGCATCTCGGTGAAGGCTTCGTGACCGGGCGTGTCGAGGAAGACGATGGTGCCGTGGTCGGTGTCGACGCGGTAGGCGCCGATGTGCTGGGTGATGCCGCCGGCCTCGCCCGCGGCCACGTCCGCCTTGCGGATTCGGTCGAGGAGCGAGGTCTTGCCGTGGTCGACGTGACCCATGACCGTGACGATCGGGGGGCGGCTGGTGCGATCCTCGTCGAGGTTCGCGAACTCGCCGCGCGCATCGCCGATGATCTCCTCTTCGGTGCGGGCGACGTTCTCGACCTCGTAGCCGAACTCGCTCGCGAGGATCTTCGCGGTGTCGGCGTCGAGGTTGGAATTGATGTGCACGCCGGCCATGCCGAGCTGCATGAGCTTCATCAGCACGTCGGTGGCCTTGAGGCTCATGCGCTGGGCGAGGGTCTGCAGCTGGACGTTGTCCTCGATGCGGATGACGCGCTTCTGCGCGCTCGGCACCGTGATCTCGGTCTGCTTGCCCTTCTTGCCCGGGGCGAGCTTGCGGCGGCCGGGACGACCCGGACGGGCGCCCATGCGGCCGGGCTTGCGGCCCGTCGGTCCGAGCGCGGCGCGGCCGAGCTCGCGACGACGCGGGCCCTCACGGCGCTGCTGATGCTGCTCGACGATGCGCTTGCGCGCGTCGTCGGAGAGGTTGCCGACGCTCGGCGCCTGATGCTTGCCGCGCTGGACCACGCCCGGAGGCAGCGGGGCGTGGCTGAGGCGCTCGTCCGCGGGGGGCGGCTGGGAAGGACGGCGGCGGGGCGGCTCGATGGGCGGAGGCGCCTGGGGGCCCTCCTCCTCCGAGGCTTCCGCAGCCGGCGCAGCGGCGGCGGGTGCCGCCTCGGCCTTCTTCGCAGGGGCCTCCACCTTCTCGGGCTTCGGCTCGGGCTTCGGCTCGGGCTCGGCCTTCGCCTCGACCGGGGCCGGGGCCGGGGCGGGCGCGGGCTCCGCCACCTTCTTCGGCGCGGGCGTCGGCATCACCTCGATGGGCTTCGGCGCGGGCTCGGCTTCCTTGGCCGGCGCGACCTCGACTGCGGGAGCGGGAGCGGGAGCGGGAGCGGGGGCTTCCTTCGCAGCCGCAGCCGCGGCCGCAGCCGCCGCGCTCTTGCCGTTCGCCTTCGACTCGGCGGGCTCGGCTTCCTTCGCTGCCACCGGCTCCGGCTTCTTGCGTGTGACACGCCGCCGGACGACCGTGGGCCGGATCCGTTCTTCCACCACGTTTTCCTGCTTCTCCTTGTCCAAGGCGCGCTTGACGCGCTCGACCTCCGCCGGATCGAGCGCGCTCATGTGATTGCGCACCGGGATCCCCATCGCGGCGATCTTCTGGACCAGCTCGCGGTTCGGGAGTCCGACCTCCCTGGCGACCTCGTAGACGCGAACCTTGCTCATCGATCCTCCGAAAGCTCGTCGACGCAGCGCGTGGCGACTGCCACCTCGGCTGCGATCCCTTCGTCCAGAATGCCCAGCACACCCAACGTCTCGCGGCCGAAGAGGCGACCGAGGGTCGCCTTGTCCGCGTAGGTGATGCTCGTGGGCATCGGGGAGCTGCTCGTCCCCCCCCTGTTCTTCTCTGCGGCTCGCTTCTCGAGCTCGTCGCGACGCCCCGCGGCGTCCTCTGCGACGACCAGGAGCACGGGCCCCTTCGCCTCGTCGAGCGCCTTCGACACCGCATCGGTGCCGACGACGAGATGACGGGCGCGCCACCCGGCGAGGAGAAGCCCGCCGACCCGACGCTCGTACTGCTCTCGGGCGGCGCGGATCAACGCCTCCGCCTCGACCTCCACCGGACGGCGGAAAGCACGCGCGAAGCCCCCGCGCCGGACGGCGCTCTCGAGGCACTCGCGCTTCGGATGAACCGAAGCGCCGCGACCACCGAGGCGGCGCCCGGGATCGGGCGCGAGACGCGGCGGGTCGTCAGCGAAGGCGAAACGCAGAAGCGCAGCCTGCGTGTCCACCCGACGACAGCCGACGCACGTGCGCTCCGGCTCCTTCGCCCGGGTCGACTCGCGCCGCCCTTTCGCCCGCTGTCCGGGGTTTTCTGCTTTCGCCACTAGACTCACCCGCTCGTCCTCCTTCTCCGTCTCACGCGCGCTCGGCGCTCTCGGTCTCCGACTCGCCGCCTTCCGCGGCCGGGGCCGGCGCCGCTTCCCCGGCGCTCGCTTCACCAGCGCCATCGTCAGCCGCCGCTGCGGCCGCCTCGGCCTTCTCCGCTTCGGCCTTTTCGGCCGCGAGGCGTGCCTCTTCGGCCTCCTGCGCAGCCTTCGCCTCGGCCTGGGCCTTCTTGACCGCAGCCAGGTGCTTCTCGGCGACGGGCGGCCACTCCTCCTCGAGGAAGGTCTTCACCTGATCCTCGAGGTAGCGCGCGCGCCCCGAGCCGAGGCCGCTCTTGATGGCCAGCCGGTCCGCGTCCTCTTCGCCGGCGAGGTCCTCGACCGTGCGGTAGCCGCCCTGCTCGAGCATGTCGGCGACCCGGTCGCTCACGCCGCGCACCAGGCGCAGCCGATCGCGCTCGGTCAGCGGCTCGGTCGCGGTGGTCGCGTCCTGAAGTCGCTCGAGGCGGTAGCTCTCGAGGGCCTCCAGGGCGCGGTTCTTCACCTCGGTCGCCCCGTCTTCGCCGACGCCCGGCACGGTGGCCAGCTCGTCCTCGGGCGCCTCGGCGACCTCGTCCAGGTTGCGGAAGCCCATCTTGTAGAGCGAGCGGGGAAGGTCCTCGCTCTCCCACTCGATGCGGGCCAGGGCGTTGATCGCCTCGTCCTCGAGCTGCTTGAAGCGGCTCTCGCTGATGATGTCGAGGCGCCAGCCCGCGAGCTGCGAAGCCAGGCGAACGTTCTGGCCGCGGCGACCGATGGCCAGCGACAGCTTGGAGTCGGGCACCACCAGCTCCATCGAGCCCGCGGTGTCGTCGATGACGACGCGCACGACCTCGGCCGGGGCGATGGCGTTGCAGACGAAGCGCGCCGGGTCGCGGTCCCAGGGCACGATGTCGATCTTCTCGCCGCGCAGCTCCTGGACGACGGCCTGGACGCGGGAGCCCTTCATGCCGACGCAGGCGCCGACCGGATCGACGTCCGAGTCGCGACTCGAGACGGCGATCTTGGAGCGTGCGCCTGGCTCGCGGGAGGCCGCGACGATGCGAACGATGCCCTCGTAGATCTCCGGGACCTCCATCTCGAAGAGCTTCACCAACAGGCCCACGTCGGTGCGGCTCAGGATGATCTGCGGGCCTCGAGCTTCGCGGTCGATGTTCTTGAGGAGCGCGACGATGCGGTCGCCGGGGCGGTAGCTCTCGCGCGGCGTCTGCTCGCGCGGGGGCAGCACGGCTTCGATGTTGCGGCCGAGGTCGACGATGATGTTGTTGCCGCGCTCGAAGCGCCGCACCACGCCGGTGATGATCTCGCCCTTGCGGTCCTTGAACTCGTTGTAGATGCGCTCGCGCTCCGCGTCGCGGACGCGCTGGATGATCACCTGCTTGGCGGTCTGCGCAGCGATGCGGCCGAAGCCGCGGCGGTGCTGCTGCATGCCGAGGAGCTCGCCGAACTCCTTGTCCTGCTGCTTCGCCTTGTCGGCGTCCTCGGGCATGTAGAAGATCTGGAAGCCGAGCTCTTCGCCCGCCTCCGCCTCGAGGCCGTGACGCTTCGCGTCCTCGATGCTGATCTCCCGCTCCGGATCCTCGACGTCGTCGGTGACCGTCATGTACTGGAAGAGATCGACGGCGCCGGTCTCGTCGTTGTAGCGGGCTTCGAGCTCACGGGACATGCCGAAGGTGCGCTTCGCCGCCGTGAGAATCGCCTGCTCCATCGCCTCGACCAGGACCTTGGGATCGATTCCCTTCTCCTGACTGACCTGCTCGATGACGTGCTGTAGTGTGAGACCGCCTTGCATCGCATGACCTCTAGAATCGGTAGACGAGACGGCTCTTGGTGATGCGCCCGAAGGGGAGCGTCACCGGGGTTCCGTCTTGGTTGATCCGGACGTCCTCTCCGTCGACGGAGAGGATTTCACCGTTGAAACGACGACGACCGTCGATCGGCGCGTCGAGCTCGAGCTTCACCTCGCGCCCGACGAACCGCTCGTAGTGGGAGAGCTTGGTGAGCGGCCGGTCCAGACCCGGCGAGCTCACCTCGAGGGAGTACTTCGTGGGGAGCAACTCCTCGTGCACGTCGAGCACCGTGGACACGTCCCGGCTGACCCTGGTGCAGTCGTCGAGGGTCACCCCGCTGCCATCGTTCGCGTCCCCAGCGGCGCGTGCCCCAGGCTCACGATCGATGATCGCCCTCAAGATGTTGCGCCCCTTTTCCGAAACGAGGTCGAGCGAGACCAACTCCACCCCGTTGGCGGAGCAGACCGGCTCGATTAGTCTCGTGATTTCGCTGTTGAGGGACGCCATTTAGTGGTGTGATCTCAGGCGCATGACAAAAAAAGAGGCGGACCCGGAAGGCCCACCTGAAAGGGATCAGGCGCTGAAAGCGAGCGCGGTCTACCACACGCCCCGACACCCGGCAAGCCGGGCTGGTCAGCGGACGAGCTTGGCCAGCTCTTCGTAGTGTTTGTCCGCGTAAAACACGAGCGCGTTCAGGGCGTCGCGGAATTCGCTGCGGTCGAGATCGGCCACCGGGTACTCGACCGAGAGCACCACGTCCAGGTCGTCGTCGATGGAGAACTTCGCCATCAAGAGCGAGTGATTGAGCTCGAGGAGGCGCTGGTAGAGGACGTCGGCCTGCTCCGCCTCCTCGGGGGAGCGGAGGAAGGGAACCACGGCGAAATTCAGCCACCCCTGGGGGCTCACGTGAACGAAGAAGTGAAAGGAGGCCTTCTTCGTCTTGAAGCGGCTGCGCCAGGTGTCCTCGTTGATTCGGTCGCAAGGCCACCCGGACTCGGTCAACAGGCCGCGAATCGTCGCATCGTCGACGCTCAGCCTCTCGCTCTGTGCCTCCGCCATCGGGACAACGATATACGGTGATTCCGATTTGCTCCAACCATAGCTTCGGACCGACCGCTCGGCGGCCGTTGACACCGTCGACCGGGGATTGTTAAGTCGGGCGGTTTTCCGGGGAGGAAGCCGATGCTTCAGGTGCGTTCGATGGCGGGGATGGCGCTGGCGTTGCTGCTGGCGGTGGGGTGCGGCGGTAGCCGCGAAGCGGCGTGGGATACGGAGCCGGAGCCGACCACGGCGGATCAGAGTCAACAGTCGCAGGATCGACGCGCCACGCTCATCCAGGAAGGTGAAGAGGCGTGGGCCGGTCGTGAAGACGAAGCCAGCCTGAAGACCGCCATTCAGAAGTGGGAGGAGGCCGCCGCCCTCGACCCCTCGGACCACGTGATCTGGGAGCGGCTCGCGCGCGCGTATTACTTCCTCGCCGACGGCCACATGAGCTTCGACGAGTCGCGACACGATGAGATGATCGAGACCTTCGAGAAGGGCATCCAGGCCGCCGAGCGTGCGCTGGTCGCACTCTCGCCCGACTTCGCCCAGCGCATGCGCGCGGGCACGCGCATCGAGGAGGCCATCTCGGTCCTCGACGCGAGCGCGGTACCCGCCCTCTACTGGCGCAGCTCCAACATGGGCAAGTGGGGTCTCGCCAAGGGCTTCGCCACCGTGCTCAGCTACAAGGACGAAATCCGCGCGGTCATGGCGCGGTGCATGGAGCTCGACGCGACCTATTTCCATCACGGCCCGCCGCGCTACTTCGGCGCGTTCTACGCACGCGTTCCGGCCTTCGCGGGCGGTGACCTCGAGCTCAGCAAGCAGAACTTCGATCAGGCCCTCGCGGCCGCGCCCGACTACCTCGGCACTCGGGTCCTGCTGGCCGAGATGTACGCCGTGAAGGCCCAGGATCGCCCGCTCTTCGAGGAGCAGCTCGACTTCGTCATCAACGCGAACGTCGACGAGCTGGACCCCGAGATCCGGCCCGAGAATCTCATCGAGCAGCGCAAGGCGCGAGAGCTCCTGCCCAAGGCGGACGAGCTCTTCGAATAAATCCCGCACGGCGCCGTCAGACGCCGGGCACAGCTGTACCCAGAAGGGGAAGACATGTCGCGAAGCAAGCGGATCGCCGTCGTCTCGACGATGGTTTCGACTGTCCTGAGCCTGCTCTTGGTCGCCACCGTCGACGAGCCGGTGGCCGACGCTCAGCAGACCTACGAGATGAAGATCGCGACGGTGGCCCCGGAGGGAACGCCCTGGGAGAAGCAGCTCCGCGAGCTCGAGCGACACGTCGAGTCCAAGAGCGGCGGGCGCATCCAGGTGCGGATGTTCATGGGCGGGTCCCTCGGCGGCGAAAAGGCGCTGGTGCGGCGCACCGCGCAGGGCAGCATCCAGTGCTTCGGCGGCTCCACCGCGGCCCTCGGCTCGCTGGTGCCGGAGCTGAACGTGATCGAGGCGCCCTACCTCTTCGAGAGCGAGGCCGCCGCCGACCGAAAGCTCGACGGCGCCGGCCAAGCCCATCGTCGAACGCGCCGTCGACGCGCGGGGATTCCACTTCGGGCTGTGGGCGGAGAACGGATTCCGCTCGTGGTTCACCAAGGACAGACAAATCCGTTCTCCGTCGGACCTGCGGGGCCTGCGCATGCGCTCGCAGGAGGCGATGGTGCACCTCGAGACCTATCGCGCCTTCGGCGCGAACCCGGTGCCCATCGACGTCACCAACGTGCTCACCAGCCTGCAGACCGGGGTGGTCGACGGCTTCGACAACACTCCGCTCTTCGCCTTCGCCACGAGCTGGTATCAAGCGGCGAACCACCTGACGCTCTCGCGACACTCCTATCAGCCGGGCATCGTCGTCTACTCGAAGACCTGGTACGACTCGCTGCCGGCGGACCTTCAGCAGGTGCTGGACGACATCCCCGAGTCCCTGGTGACCTCCGGCCGCCAGGGCGTGCGTCAGATGACGCCCATCCTGCTGCGCAACCTCGGCCGCCGCGGCATCGAGGTCCACGACCCGAGCGCCGAAGAGCGCGCGGCCTTCGCGGAGGTCGCCGCACAGGTGCCGGCCAAGGTCGCCGCCAAAGCCGGCCGCAACGGCCGGGCGCTCCTGCGCGCGCTGCGCTGACGCCGCGTCCCGTGGGTGGCGGGCCGCTGCACCGGGTGCACTTCGAGGGATACCGGCGCGCGTAGAATCGCGCCGCCTTCGTCATGCTCTCGTCGCCCAGCAGCTCGCCCTCCCCCGAGGAGCTCGCATTTCTGCAAAAGCGGGTGGCGCGCTTCGGCCTCTTCGGCGCCGCGCTGAGCTTCGCGTTCTGGGCGTTTCGTCTCTGGCAGGCGGTGATCTTCCCCAACACCTCCGACCTCCTGCTCGAGCCCAGCTTCGGACTGCACATGTTGGCCTGGGTCTGCCTGCTCTCGGTCTGGGTGATCAACCGCCGCGGCAAGCACCCACATCGCCTGGTCCACTGGAGCGAAACGCTCGGCCTCATCGGGGCGTGCCTCGCGTACGTCTGGATGGGCACCTTCATCCCGCTGCCGGCGCGTCCCGAGATGATCGTCCTGTCCGCCCTCACCCTGGCGCTCGCGGCGCGCGCTGCCTACGTGCCGAGCACCGCCCGCCACACGCTGGGTATCTGCCTCGCGGTGGGCGTGCCCTACGTGTGGGTGACCTACGAGAGCCACAGCGCCATCAGCCCCGAGTACCTCGCGCTGCTCTCACCGCCGGCAGAGCAGCAGGCCACCGCTCACCAATACGCCCAGATGGCGGCGGTCACCGCCGGCGTCTGGTGGGCGCTGAGCACCAGCCTCTGCACCGGGATCAACGAGCTCGTCTACGGCCTCAGGCGCCAGGTCCGCAACGTGAAGAAGCTGGGCCAGTACATCATCGAGGAGAAGCTCGGTGAGGGCGGGATGGGGGTCGTCTACCGCGCGCAACACGGCATGCTCCGGCGCCCCACCGCGATCAAGCTCCTCCATCCCGAGGTCGCGAAGGGAGCGACATTGAAGCGCTTCGAACGCGAGGTCCGCCTCACCGCCAAGCTCACGCACCCCAACACGGTCACCATCTACGACTACGGCCGAACGCCTGACGGGCTCTTCTACTATGCGATGGAGCTCCTCGAGGGTGCCCACCTCGGTGACATCGTGGCTGTCGACGGGGAGCAGGATCCGGCGCGCGTCGTCGCCATTCTCTCCTCGGTCGCCTCGGCCCTGCGGGAGGCGCACGGCATCGGGCTCATCCATCGCGACATCAAGCCCGCGAACATCATCCTCTGCGTGCAGGGCGGCGTGCACGACGTCGCGAAGGTCGTCGACTTCGGGCTGGTCAAGGAGGTCGCCACCTTGGGCAAAGCGGACGGGCTCACCCAAGAGGACACCATCACCGGCACACCGCAGTACATGTCGCCCGAGGCGATCGCCCGCCCGAACGAGATCGACGCGCGGAGCGACCTCTACGCCCTCGGCGCCGTGGGCTACTACCTGCTCACCGGCACCCACGTCTTCGGCGGCGGCTCAATCGTCGAGGTCTGCAGCCACCACCTGCACACGCCCCCCGAGCCCCCCTCGGCGCGGCGGGACACGCCCATCCCGCCCGATCTCGAGGCGCTCGTCCTCGCATGCCTGGCCAAGGATCCGGACGACCGCCCCGCGAGCGCCGCGGCGCTCGTCCAGCGGCTCTGCGCCCTGAAGATCGACCGATGGACCGAGCCCCAGGCCGAAGCGTGGTGGGAGACTCACCGAGGCGCGCTCGAAGAGCGCCACCGGCGAAGCGCCATCAGCCACACCCGCGCCATCGAGGTCGCGCGTCACCACACCTCGTGGCGATGATCGCCGCGCGTCACCGGCGACGGCGCTGCGGTGTCTCGCCCCGGATCACGATGAGCGTGCCCGCTTCCGGATCCTCGGGATAGACGCCGTGCCATCCGTCGGGGAGCGCGGGCTCGGTCCACCCGAACATCCACCGCGCGTCCCGGGGGCTCAGGTTCACGCAGCCGTGGCTCTTCGTGCGCCCGAAGAGGTCGTGCCAGAAGGCGGAGTGCAGGGCGTAGCCGGCCTCGTAGTACATGACGTAGGGGACGTCTTCGAATCGAATAGGCGCCGTCGAAGGCGTTGTAGCCGTCCATCGTCGTCGCCAGATGCTTGGCGCGGATGCGGTAGCGACCGGGCGAGGTGCGGTGATCCTGTCCCGGCACGCCCTCGCGGATGATGATGCCGGTGGAGACGAGGGTGGTGTAGACCGGCGTGTCGCCCTGGTACGCGACGAGGGTCTGGTTCGTGAGGTTCACGTCAATCCACTTCTCGTCCTCGCCGACGTCCTCGGGCCTGTCGATGCGCTCCGCCACCGTGACGTCCCGCTCCCGATACGCATTGCCGTCGTCGCCCACGAAGTAGCGATCGCCCCGTTGCTCGACCTCGCCGACGATGTGGAAGGAGTGGTGGTAGCCGGGCCGGCGTGCGTTGCGGCGCACGCGACCGTCGTCGGTGACGCGGTAGCTGTTGGTGTCGCGGGACAGGACCCAGCCGACGGGGAGGCTGATGGCGGGCGGGGGCGTGTCCGTCGCCGCGGCCGTTTCGGAATCCGTCTCGTCTCCGTCTCCGTCCCGGTCTCCGTTTCCGTCTCCGTCTCCGTCCCGGAAACCAGCGGCCCGAGCTCCAGCCCCTGGAACTCCGTGCCCGACTTCAGATTCAGCATGTGGTACGGGATGAACTCGTGCTGCTGCGTTCTCCAGTAACGGCGGCGGCCGGCGCGGAAGTCGCGGTCGAGGCTCACGTAGAAGCCCTTCATCATCCGGCGCATCAGGATCGAGTGGCGGTTGCCGCGCAGGTCGCGCAGCGTCGGCGGCCCCGCGTCAATCTCCTCTTCCTCTTCTCCTTCGGCGGCTTCGCCCTCGCCTTCGGCGGAAGCCAACGCCTCGCTCGCCTCGTCTTCGACGCCGCCGATGCCGGCCGGCGTCGCTTCGGCCGTGTCCTCGCTCTGCACCTCGGGCGTCTCGCCGCCGTCTCGTGGCGGTGGCGGCTGGGAGCCGGGGATCACGTACCCCTCGAACTCCGCCGCCTCCTCGTCGTTGGGAAGACCGCGGTAGACCGCGACGTTGTCCCTGCGCGCATACGCGTACTGATAAGGGAGATCCGCCTCGGGATCGGGCTGGGTCGCCCGCACCTCGGGGAGGCGCTCCCCGTCGAAGACGATGACGTCCTTGCCATTGCAGACGAAGCCCCCGGTGCCGAGCTCGAACCACCCCTCGTCGCACTCTTCGTCCACGGCCACGGGCCGTGAGGTCTTGGTCATGAGCGTCGCGCCCGCGCGGAGGTATCCCATGCGGCGGCCTTCGGGGTCCGGCGTGCTCCGCACGTTGGCGACGAAGCGCTTGGCGAAGACCCGCCGGGGCGGCCCCAGGTCCGGTTCGGGCTCCGGCTCCGGCTCCGGCGCAGCCTGCGTCTGTGGCTCTGGCTCCGCCGCGCTCTCGGGCTCGGCGTCCTCGCAGGCCACCACCACCATCACCGCGGTGGAGGCGACGAGTGCCTGGATCCGGAGTAGGGTTTTGACGCGCGTGCCCATTGGACGACGAAATCAGGCCCAATTTCGGGCCAACTGCGAGCTTCCAGTCGCGCGGCGTGATTTCATGCGAGGGCCCGTGCGTCAACCCGGCGTGGAGCAGCGCCTGAGATGAGCCGAAACACCGCCGCGTCCGTCTTCGGGATCTGTGGCTCCATCGCGCTTCATCTCGCGGTGTTCGCATACGGCGCCCTCTATCTCACGACGCCGGATCTCGGCTTCGAGATCGAGCTGCCCAACGAGATCGAGTTCGGCCTCACGGACGAGGCGGTGGTCGCAGCCGGCGCGCCGAGCACAGCGCCACCGACGGTGGCCCCACAGGCCGCCGAAGCGGATGAGCCCCAGGCCGAAGGAGATGTCGCCGTCGACGCGAGCGTGGCGCACGCGGACACCTCGGTCGCCGACGCCGGCGTGGCCCACGACGCCGCGGCGGTGGCGCAGGCGGATACGGGCCCCGCACGGAGCGAAGAGGAAGGCGCCGGGGGCGACGAGGAGGAAGGCGAGACGCGCTTGCCCGCAGGCGCGCAAATCGCGCTCCGCCTCGACATGGCCCGCATCCGTGTCTCGCCCCTGGCCCCGGAGGTGCGGCGTCTTCTCATGGCCATCCCCGATTGGCGCGCCGTCCTCGATGGCTCGGAGATCAATCCCCTCGACGACCTCGATCGCGTGCTCATCGCGTCGCCGAATCTGCAGCGCTCGCGCATGATCCTCGCCGGTCGCTACGAGCCGTCGAAGGTCGACGTGGATGCGGTCGTGGCGCGCATGGCGGCCGCGCGAAGCGTGCAAGCGCCCTGGTCGACAGAGGGCGGTGTCGCGGTCGCCCCCTGGGCGAACGCGGACGAGACCGAGCGGGTCCTCGCCAAAGTCGGCCCCACGCACTTCACGATCACCCGGCCCGAGGACCTTCCGCGCATCCTGGCGGTGGCCCGCGTCCGCGCCGAGGAGCAGGCCCAGGAGGCCGAAGAAGAGGGCCAAGAGGCCGAGCCCACGGGCGCCGATGCGCTGCTCTCGATGGAGGAGGGAGAGGCCCTGTCGGTCGAGGTCGAAGGGGCTCGCCGCTTCGTGCGGGGGATGACGCGCGGGGTGCCGCTGAAGATCCGCCTCTCCGTCGAGGAAGGCGCGGAGGGAACGGTGCACGTGCGCGCCTGGGGCGAGTTCGAGAGCGAGGCGGCCGCGAGCGAAGCCGTGCGCTACTGGCGGGCGATGGCGGAGCAGGCCTCGCGAAACGCCATCGTCCGCATGCTCGGCTTTCATCGACCCCTGACCGACCTCGCCATCGAGGCGGAGGAGATGGACGTCCACGCCGAAACCGCCCTCGGCCCTCGACAGATCCGGACGGTGCTGGACTACCTGCGGGGCGAGCTCGAAGCCCGGGAGCGGCGCAGACGAGAGCGAGAGGCGGCGCAATCCCCCCCGCCGCCGCCCATCCCGCAGCAGGCCCCCTGAAACGCAAAAAGGGCGGCCTTTCGGGCCGCCCTCTCTGCAGCGTCGAACCGGATCGCTTACAGGACCAATTCCTTGAGCTTCTTGAGCGGGGTCGCCCGAAGCTTCTTGCTGGCCGGCACGTCGCGGATGATCACCTCACCGGTGGCCGGGTTGCGGAACTTCTTGCCCTTCTGCGCCTTCACCTGACGCACCTTCAGCTTGAGCGCGATCTCCGGCACGACGAACTCGCCGGGGCCGCGCTTGCCGAGCTCGCGCTTGATGATGTCGCGCAGGGCCTCGAGCACCGCGTTGATGTCCTTCTTGCTGAGACCGCTCCGGTCCGCCAGCTCGCCGACGATCTGGGCCTTGGTCATTCGCTTTCCTGCCATGGGCACCCTCCTTGCCTTTCCGCCTTTCGGCGGTGTTCGTGGGGCGCGAAGCTTTCTGGCCCCCTGAGTTGGCGGCCATCTATGCACCGGCGGATCTGCTCTGACAAGGGGTTTTTGGAAAAAGAAGCCCAAAAAACCCGGAAAAAAGTGCATCGCGGGTGATTCGGGGAGTGCACCCCTCTGCGCGACCCCCATGTTTCACGTAATCTCACAAGGGTGTCACAGAGAAAGAGCCCATGAAAATGGGGGGATCAGGCCAAATCCCGGAGTCTGATACGGCCCAGAAACACCACAGGTTATCCACAAGGCCACCGTCCTGGCCGGGCAGAAGCCGGACGCGCCATCGTGCAATCTGCGAACAGCGCGGAATCGTGCTCGAAACCCCAGAAGCCAGTGTTCGGCTAGCCGAACAGCCAGGGAGGGGCCGATCCGGTAGCGAGCACCTTATCCACAGCGCTCACCCCCGCTTCCGGGGGCTCTTGGCGGCGGCGCAGAGCGCGTCGGTGCGGGCCTTCATGATGCGTTCTTCGCTACGGTTTCGATGATCGTAGCCGAGGAGGTGCAATAGCCCATGGGCCAGGAGCATGGTGACCTCCGCCACGATGGTCCGCTTCGCTTTGATCGCCTGGCGGCGCGCGGTGGGCAGGGAGATGACCACATCGCCCAGGATGGCGGGGGCGTCAGCATCCTCTCCCTCGGATTGGGGAAAGGCGAGCACGTCGGTGGGCCGGTCGATGTCGCGGTAGTCCCGGTTCAGCGCCCGAATGGTGCGGTCGTCGCAGAGCAGGATGCTGAGCTCGGCCTTCGGCATCGACAGCGCCCGAAGCATCCGCTCCGCACGCGCGCGCACCTCGGCCGGTGATACCGGTCGACTCTTCAGGCCGAGGGTTCGCACCAGCACCGCCACGGGGCGAGACAAGCACGCACGAGCGCTGCGCCGCAAGCCCGAGCGATAGCGAACGACCGCTCCGCGCCCAGATGCTATGTTTCGCGGCCCCATGGACGGCGCTTTCGACAGCATCTTGATCAGCGGTCTCGGCGAGGTGGCCTCGCGGGTGGCTCGGACGTGCCGGCGTCTGTCCATCGACGTGCTCAGCGCCTCGCTTCCGACGCCACCCCACCCTCTCGTTCCGGACGCCGAGGCCATCGTCGCGGCGGCGCAGGAGCTCGGCGCGAGCGCCATTCATCCCGGCTACGTCGGCCCGCGCTCGCGAGCCGAGCTCGCCATGCTCACCCGCGCAGCGAACCTCTCCTTCGTCGGCCCCTCCAGCGAAGCGCTGGCGATCATGGCCGACAAGGTCGCGCTCTCGGATCGCGCCGAGGCCGGGGGCCTGCGGCCCATCGAGAAGAGCAGCGCGAGCGAGGATCGCTCGACGCTCGCAGAAGCCGCCGCCGACATCGGCTACCCGGTCTTCGTGAAGCCCGTGGCCGGGACCGCCGGCATCGGCGTCTATCGCGTCGACGACGAAGAGGACTTCGGCGCGGCCTTCGGCGCCGCAGCGGACGCTGCACGAACCGCCTTTGGTGATCCCCGCCTCTACGTGGAGCGCGCCCTCGACAGGCCGCGTCAGATCGAGGTCACCATCGTCGCCGACGCGCACGACAATCGCGCCGCGCTGAGCGAGCGCGAGTGCAGCATTCAGCGGCGGCATCAGGTGCTGATCGCCGAGACGCCTTCGCCCTGGCTCGGCGCCCATCCCGAGGGTGAAGCGGTGCGCGAGATGCTGATCGATCAGGCGCTCCGCCTCGCGGAACAGCTCTCGCTGACCGGTGTCTTCACGGTCGAGTTCCTGGTGGACGTCGACGGTCACATCCACTTCCTCGAGGCGAACGCCGACATGCAGGGGGCGGTGTTGGTCACCGAGATGGTCACCGGCTACGACCCCATCGAGCTCTCGCTCACCGCCGCTGCCGGCGCGCCGATCACCGAGGACGAGCGGCTGGCTTCGCGCGGACACGCCTTCGAGGTGCGGATCTGCGCCGAGGATCCGGAGGATGGCTTCCGCCGGACGGAAGGCAGCGTCACCGAGATGCGATTCCCGCCCGCGCCGGCGCGGAAGGTGCGCATCGAGCCCGCCGTCGAGGTCGGGGCATCGGTCCCTCTGGGCGTCGAGCCTCTGCTCGCGCGCCTCGCCACCTTCGCGCCCGGCCGCCACGACGCGCTCTTGTGGCTCGACCGCGCGCTGGCGGAGACCGTCATCGAAGGGCCGGCGAACAACCTCGCCTTCCTGCGTCGCGTGCTGAACCACGAAGCGTTCCGCGCCGGCAGCTACGACACGTCCTTCGTTCAGCGAATCATGGCCGAGTGAGAAGGGCTCTTGCCCCGAGGTCGCGTGGCGTGTAACGAAGGCCCTCCATGGCCAAGGGCAGAGGCGACGTCTGGATTCTCCGCGAGGTGCTCGAGAAGAACATGAGCCCGGCGAATGTGTCGGCGGTTCTCTTCGAAGCCCTCAGCAGCCACGGCTCGGACGTCCCCTCCACCCCGGAAGCGCTCCGTCAGCTCGCCGATCGATCGCTCAAGCCCGCGCTCGAGAAGCGCCTCGATGCCGACATGGTCGGCAAGCTCATGAAGATGGTGCACGAAGCGCTCGACGACGACGACGACGGCACCCCGGAGATCTCCATCCAGCAGGCCACCAGTACCCCGCCGCCCCGTGGACGCGAGGCAGACGCGACGCGCGCCGTCCCCACCACCAGCACCCCGGTCCCGGTCCTGGTGATCGCCGGTAGCGACGCCTTCGAGCGGCGACTGGCCTCGGCGCTCGGTCCCGCGCGCATCGCTCCCGCGAGCGCGAGCACCGTTCACGACATCAAGCGCTTCCGGAACTCGGCCATCGTCCTGGTGGATGCGACCAACTTCCCGCCCATCGAGCCCGTCGACCTCGCGGACGAGCTCGCGGGTCTGCCCGAGACGACCGCCAAGGTCGTCTGGGGCGCCGACCTGCCCTACGGTCGCGGCGTGGTCGCGGCCATCGAGCCCATCGGCACCCACGTGGTGAGCATCACCCGCGCCGACGGGATCGATCCGCTCCTCGATTTGATCCGCTCGCGCCGCAGCAAAGCGATCTGATCAAGCCCGCGCCCGCACCGGCTCGCGCGGGGGCTCCTTGCCGCTGCGCCGCGCGTAGTCTTCGAAGAGCTTTCCCCACTGGGTGGTGCGCTTCCACTTCTCGAAGGTGAGCCGGTCGCGGAGCGGCCAGCGGTAGTAGTCGTGGTAGAGCTCGGAGCCCATGATGAAGGCGAAGACCAGCGGCGTGTGAAAGAAGAGCTTCTGGAAGCGCTTCATGGGCCCGAACCACATGATGTCGCCGACCGTCGAGGCGCCGTTGTCACCGACCTCGAAGCCCCAGGACTCGCCGCTGACGTCGTCACCGACGATCTCGATGTCGCGGGGATCGCCGACACCGAGACCGTCCTCGTGCGCGACATTGATGTACTCGAGGCTCATCGGATCGAAGCCCATCATCTTCGCGGCGACGGCGTCGATCGCTACCTGGTCTTCGCTGGCCAGCATGTAGTTCTTCACCACCGGATACATGGTGCGCGGGCCCGGGCCGTTGCCGGCGGTGGTGCCGTCCATGATCGCGAAGATGCCGGAGTGGATCTCCTTCTGGATCGCGAGCAGGTCGACCAGGGTGCGGTGGATCCAGCTGTGTGTGTAGTGGCGCTTGGTGTTGAGCAGACCGCCGAAGGCGTTCTTCATCGCGCCGGTGGTGGTGGTGTAGATGTGGCACTTCACCGTCGGCAGGTGGATGACGTTCTTGCCGAGGAAGTAGTCCGGGATCGTGATCCCCTCGGGGAAGATGTCGTCCAGGACGTGCATCTTCGCCTTCGGGCGATAGGTGATCCACTTCATGTCCTCGTCCTTGAAGTTGTAGCGGACGGGGATGTCGTACTGCTCGAAGAGCGGGAGGTAGTGGTTGAGGTCCTCTCCCTTGAAGGCGTTGGTGACCACCGTCTTGTTCTGCACGCAGACGATGTCCTGATAGCCACGGCCGCGCAGGGCGAGGATGGTCCCTTCCATCTGCCACGGGGTGGTGTTCGCGCCGGGGAACGGATAGTGCCAGCTGATGTTGTCCTTCAGGATGGTGGCGGCGCTCTTGTCCAGCGCGCTCTCCATGCCCGCCAGCTCGCAGAGCCGATCGACGTTCTCGATCACGTCGTCTTTGTTCACCTTCAGAACCGAAACTTTGCTCTTCATCTCCGTCTCTTCTCCTAGCTGAAGCTGCTTTGCGGCACGCGGGCTCCCCGGTAAAGGAGAGCCCCGCGAGACGTCGCGTGGCGCGGGCGAGCCGTCAGCGAGACAGGGTGGTCCGACCTGCGTAGACCGCAGCCTCGCCCAGCTCCTCCTCGATCCGGAGCAGCTGATTGTACTTGGCCACGCGGTCCGAGCGGCTCAGCGAGCCGGTCTTGATCTGCCCTGCGCCCGTCGCCACCGCGAGGTCGGCGATGAAGGTGTCCTCGGTCTCGCCGCTGCGGTGACTGATGACCGAGCTCATGCCGTGGAGCGCCCCGAGACGGATCGCGTCGAGGGTCTCGGTGATGGTCCCAATCTGGTTGACCTTGATGAGGATCGAGTTCGCGACCTTCTTGTCGATGCCCTGCTGGATGCGCTCCGTGTTGGTGACGAAGAGGTCGTCGCCGACGAGCTGGCAGCGCTCGCCGAGCTTGTCGGTCAGCAGCTTCCAGCCGTCCCAGTCGTCCTCGGCGAGGCCGTCCTCGATGCTGATGATCGGGTACTTCTCGACCAGATTCGCGTAGGCGTCCACCATCGCCGCGGCGTCGATCTGCTCGCCATCGAAGGTGTAGCGCTTCTTGTCCGAGTCGTAGAACTCGCTCGCCGCCGGGTCGAGGGCGATGCAGATGTCCTTGCCGGGCTTGTAGCCGGCGGTCTCGATGGCGCGAACGATGAACGCCAGGGCGTCCTCGTTCTTGTCGAGGCGCGGGGCGAAGCCACCCTCGTCACCGACCGCGACCGAGTGCCCTTCCTTCGCGAGGAGCTTCTTCAGGGTGTGGAAGGTCTCGGCTCCCGCGCGCAGCGCTTCGGAGAAGCTGGGCGCACCCACCGGGAAGATCATGAACTCCTGACACTCGAGCCCGCTGTCGGCGTGCTTGCCGCCGTTGACCACGTTCATCATGGGCGCCGGCAGCACCCGTGCCTGCGCGCCGCCGAGGTAGCGATAGAGCGGCAGCCCCACCGCGTTCGCCGCAGCGCGCGCCGTCGCCATCGACACACCGAGGATGGCGTTGGCGCCGAGGCGCGCCTTGTTCGGCGTTCCGTCGAGGTCGAGCATCGCCTGATCGATCTCGGCCTGATCGAGCGCGTCGAGCCCGACGACCTCCTGCTGGATCTCGCCCAGCACGTTCTCGACCGCCTTGAGCACGCCCTTGCCCCCGAAGCGCTCGGCGTCGCCGTCGCGCAGCTCGTGAGCTTCGTGCTCGCCGGTGGAGGCGCCGGAGGGCACCGCCGCCCGGCCCATCGCACCGCTCTCGAGGCCGACTTCGACCTCCACCGTGGGATTACCGCGCGAATCGAGGATCTCCCTCGCGAGGACTCCGATGATCTCAGTCATATGCTCCGTCGCTCCTGACTCTCAGGCGCGGGAGCTTGACGGCCGGCCGTCAGGATCGCAAGGGGGGCAGACGGTGGACCCCGCCCACACACCGGAGCCCTTCGCCACCCTCGAGGAGACCCGCCTCGCGCGGGCGATTTTCGTGAGCGACGCGCCCTCGGGCCTTCGCGCGATCATCGCCATCGACGACCTCACTCTGGGACCGGCCGCCGGAGGCGTGCGTACGATGGCCTACCCGGACGTCGAGGCGGCGCTCCGGGACGCCTCGGACCTCGCCCGCGCGATGACGCTCAAGTGTGCGCTCGGCGGACTCGATGCGGGCGGCGGCAAGGCGGTGGTCCTCGCGCACGAGGGCCTCGATCGCGCGCGCGCCTTCGAGGTGCTCGGCGCCCGCATCGAAGAGCTCGACGGCCTCTTCCGTACCGCCGGCGATCTCGGCACCACCGCGGCCGACCTCGAAGCGATGGCGAAGCGTACACAGTACGTCCACACGGAGGAGGTCGACCTCTCGGCGGCGGTCGCGCGCGGGCTGCTCCGCTGCGTCGAAGCCTGCGCGGAGACCAGGGGCGTCGACGTAGAAAACCTCCGCGTCGCGGTGCAGGGCGTGGGCTCGATCGGCGCCGCGGTCTGTCGGGCCCTCGCCGACGTGGGCGCGGAGCTGACGATCGCCGACATCGACGCCGAAGCGGCGGCGGCCCTCGCCCCACTGGTCAACGCGAAGACCGCCGACCCTGAGACGATCCTCGAACAAGACGTCGACATCCTGTGCCCGTGCGCCGTGGGCGGCGTCCTCACCGAGGAGGTCGTCTCCGAGGTGCGCGCCTGGGGCGTGGTACCGGGAGCGAACAACGTCCTCGCCAGCGACGCGGCCGGTCTGGCCCTGCACCAGCGGGGCGTGCTCCTGGTGCCGGACGTGATCGCGTCGGCGGGCGCGGTGGTCGACGGCATCGGCCGCACCGTGATGCTCCTCGACGACCGCACCCTGCTCATCGACCGCCTCGGCGAGACCGCGCGCGAGGTGCTGTCGCGATCGGCGGAGAGCGACGTTCCCGCGAGTGAGGTGGCCCGAAAGCTGGCGCGGGAACGAATCGCCCGCGCTGCGGGTTTGGGATGAGCCACCTCGGAGTGCTATAGGACCGCCCGTGCAAGCCCTTCTCTTCATCCCTTGGTTCAAGGCCGAGCCCTGGGAAATCCCCATCCCGGGAACCGACGCCGTCCTGCCCATCCAGCCCTTCGGCGTGGTGGTGGCCATCGGTGTGCTCCTCGGCGCCAAGGTCGCGGAGCGCTTCGGCAAGGACCGCGGCATCCACCCCGCGGTGGTGAGCGAGATGGTCGGCTACGTCGTCATCACCGCGTTCATCAGCTGCTACTTCCTGAACGCCGCCTGGTACCGCCCCGAGCAGTTCGTGCGCGTGCTGCACGACCCGACGCTCCTGTGGAAGGAGTACCTGGGCCTCTCCTCCTATGGCGGCTTCCTCGGCGCGATCATCGGACTGCTCCTGTGGAAGTGGAAACGCGGCTACTCGATGATCGCCATCGGCGAAGCAGCGACCTTCGCCTTCCCCTTCGGTTGGTTCTTCGGCCGCATCGGCTGCTTCATCACCCACGATCACCCGGGCAAGGAGACCGACTTCTTCCTCGGCGTCGAGAACTACAAGACCTTTGGCACGCCCCAGATCATCGACGGCGTGCAGGTCTGGCCCACGCGCCACGACCTCGGGCTCTACGAAGTCTTCTGGGCCGCTGGCGCCGTCGCGCTCTTCCTCTTCCTGCACAAGCAGAACCCCAAGCGGCGCACCGGCTTCTACATGGGCCTTCTGCCGCTCATCTACGCGCCGGTGCGCTTCCCCCTCGACTACCTCCGCGTCGACGACGCCACCTACGCCGGGCTCACCCCCGGCCAGTGGGGCTCGCTCGCGCTCGTCGGCGTCGGCTCGGTCATCATGTGGTACATCTACACACACCCCGAGCCGACGATCCCCAAGGAAGCCCGCTGGCCCCCCGAAGACGAGGAAGAGGCCGCGGAAGACAAGCAGAAGAAGGGCGCCAAGAAGGCCAAGAAGGGGAAGAAGAGCAAGTCGAAGGCCAAGGCCTGAGGCAAAACGCCACGACCCGATGGCGCGCCCCGCCCTTCCCCCGTGCAGGTCGCCTGCGGCGGGTTAAGCTCTATGCATCGTGAGTTCGGAGGCGCGAGCGGCACTGGTCGCGGCCCTTTCCTCGGTGGGGCTGCATCTGACCTTCGTGCTTGTGCTCTTGCGGCTGCCGGCAGCGGCGCCCGAAGAGCTCGCGATCGAGCTCGACATCGTGGGGGCCGACGACGAGAATCGCTCAGAGCGCCCCGACCACGAGCGGTCGTGACAATCACCAGGCACAGCCCCTGGTCCCTGGCGGCGCAGACTCGGCCCAGAACGTCGACACCCGACGTCGGGGAGAGCGCGGCGACGGGCGCGGTCCTCGGGCCGTGATCCTGCTGCTCCCCCACGACGACCTGATCACGCTGCAGGACAGCGCGCTCAACAGCAACGACGGCGCGCAGAGCCAGCGCATCCGCACTGCGTCGAGTCGCGCCACGCGCGAGGACCGGCGCGCGACGCCGAACCCGAACGACAATCCCTGGCTCGCGTCGGGTGAAGGCGTTCATCCAGAGCGTCGTCCCCTCTCCGCTCGGGATGCCCGGGAGGGCGCACGCATCGCGCCGGCGTCGACCACCGCCGGCGCCGCCTCGGACGTTCGCTCGTCGCGCGCGGGGAGCGTGGCCGCGATCGGGAGCGCGCCCGATCGCGCGGGTCACGCGGGTGCATCCGCCGCGCAGCATCCGGGTGAAGCCGGCGAGCGCGCCGAACGCGCGGGCGCGGCAGAGGCGTCGCCGGGCGTCGGCATCGCGCACGGGCGGGGCGAGCGCGCGAGCGAGGCCGCGCGCGTCGCGCACGGTCGGCCGCCGGTCGATCAGGGGCCTGCGGCCACGAACGCGGCGCTCCGAGACCCGCGCGTGCGCGACGACCAGGACGCCGAGCTCCTGGCGGCGCAGATGGTGGAGTCCTGGGTGGAGTCGTCGCGCCGAAGCGGTCCGCACGACGGCGAGGGACGTGGCGGGGTCGGCGGCGGCGGCGCGCCCGGCGTGGGCAGCGGCGAGGGGCCCGGCGGGCTCGCGCGCCCGCATGGGACGGGACACGGGCGTCACACCTCCCTCGACACCTCGGACCGGCGCTACCATCGCTGGTACCTCTCGCTGAAACGCCGGGTCCAGGAGCGGCTCACCTTCCCGCGGGCCCGGATGATCGCGATGGATCAGGGCGTGACGATCTACCGCCTCGACGTGGCGCCCGACGGGCACCTCGCGGGCCAGCCGCGCCTCGTACGCTCGAGCGGCTTCGCCGACTTCGATCAGGCGGCGCTCACGGCGATCGTCGAAGCCGCGCCCTTCGCCCCCCTGCCCCCCGAGCTCTCCTCGGGCGTGGAGCGTCACTCCGTACGAATGGCCGTCGAGCACTCGAACCCGATGGTGCAGTAGCGGGCATGACCCATGCATTTACGGCCATCCGCTCGGACGTCGCTCCACCTTCGCCCGAGTGATAGGATCTCGTCGCCTGTCATGACTCAGCTTTTCCGACTCCCCCACGCCCTAAGTGTCGCGATCATCCCCATCCTGGTGGCTTCTGGCCTTGCCTGTGGAGGCGGCGGGTCCATCGACCCCATCGCCCCGCAGGAAGTCGCCGTCTTCGACACCCTCACCGTGCCCCTGACCGCCTCGGGCGCGAGCTCCTCCAACACCTGGGGCTTCGTCGCGCCCGACCTGCCCGGCTTCGAAGCCGCGGCGACGATCGGTGGCACCGGCGGCAGCGGCTTCTTCCGCTACTCGCCGCTCGCGAGTCACGTGGGCACCCACGAGATCGAAATCCAGCTCCTCGCCGGGAGCAGCGTCGTCGACTCGCGCAACCTGGTGGTCACGGTGACCGCCGCCTCCGACGCGGCCCCCGTCTTTCTCCGCCCCGGCGCTGGACGCACCTTCGACCTCGAGCGCGAGAACACGGTCAGCTTCGACGTCGAGGTTCGCGACGACGACTCGAGCGACGTGATGATCAGCGTCCGCGGCAGCCTCCCCGACGGCGCGCGCCTCGACTCCACCGGCCCCAAGCAGGCCGAGTTCCAGTGGATCCCCGAGCCCGACCAGGCGGCGGCCAACGAGCGCTGGACGATCGCGCTCGAGGCCGACGACGGCGACCACGAGCCCACGCTCCACAACTTCGTCATCGTGCTGAGGAGCGGCAGCAAGGACGACTGTCCCGGGGCCGAGCCCACCATCAGCGTCTTGTCGCCGAGCGAAGGCGCGCGCGTCGAAAACCGCGGCGGCTACGCCGTCGAGGCCAACGTGAGCGACGACATGGGCCTGCGCGATCCGCCGCTCCTCTACTACTCGACCAGCGCCCCCGACGACCCCGAAAAGCCCGACATCACCGAGTTCGAGCAGGTGAGCTTCAGCGACGAGGGCGGCCGCTTCCTGGCGCGCGTGCCCAACCTCGGCCTCGACGAAGGTGAGGAGCAGCAGGTCTTCTTCCTGGTCAGCGCCACCGACAACGACGACCCCTCGGGCACCCTCTGCGACCATCGCGTCGACAGCGCGCTGTTCAGCTTCGTCGCCCTCGGCGGCATGAGCAGCGGCGGGCTCGCGACCTGTGATCACTGCACCACCAACGCCGACTGCGACTCCGGCATCTGCGCATCGAGCGCGAGCGGCGCCCGGTGCATCCCGAGCTGCGCTGGCGGCGCGAGCTGCGTCGAGGGCGCCTGCGGCAGCCGCACCACCACCGGCGGCGGCATCGCCCAGGGCTGCGGCCCGGTGAGCGATCTCTGCGGCGGGCCCGGCCCGAGCGGCAGCTGCACCGACGACATGTACGAGGAGAACGACTCGGCATCCGCCGCAGCCACCGCTCCCGACAGCTTCAGCGCTCAGATCTGCTCGAGCGACGACGACTACTACCGCATCACCGGCTCCACCGGCACCGACATCACCGTCACCGTCGACGGCTTCGTCAGCTCCGAAGGCGACCTCGACCTGCAGCTCCGGAGCTCCTCGGGCACCATCCTGCGCTCGAGCGCGGGCGTGACCAACAGCGAGAGCGTCAGCTACTGCCTGCCCACCGCGGGCGAGGTGTACGCGCGCGTCTACGGTTATCTGGGGAGCGAGAACCACTACTCGATGCGGGTGAGCCGCGCGGCCGGCTCCTGCTGCACCGACGACGCCGGAGAGCCCGACGACACGCGGAGCACCGCGCGTTCGTTGCCGACGGACAACAGCTTCGACGGCACCATCTGTCCGGGCGACGACGACTACGTGAGCTTCAGCGTCTCGAGCCCCACCGGCATCTCCATCACCATGACCTTCGACGACAGCATGGGCGACCTCGACCTCGAGCTCTACGGACCGACCGGCACCCTCGTCGGCTCGAGCCGCGGCACCACCGACATCGAGACCATCGAGATGGATCTCTTCGAGACGGGCACCTACACGATCCGCACCTACGGCTTCGGCACCGGCTTCGGCGACTATCTCGGCGAGGTCCGCTTCACCAGCTTCAGCGGCTGCGTACGCTCGAGCGAGTGCTCGAGCGGCGAGGTATGCGAGAGCGGCAGCTGCCGCTCCGATGCGTGCACCTTCGACACCGACTGTCCCACGGGCCACATCTGCCCGGCGCCCGGGCCGTCGGCCGCGGTGAGCCACTGCGGCGAAGAGTGCCGCGTCAACAGCGAGTGCAAGTCCACCGAGGCGTGCAAGTGGTTCGCCGAGGGCCGCTACTGTGGCGCGCGGGGCAGCGGACAGAACGGCGAAGCCTGCAGCGATTTCGGCGATTGCGGTGGGCAGCGGGCGTGCCTCGACTGGCCCGGCGGTTATTGCGCACGGGCCGGCTGCACCCGCGACGCGGACTGCGAGACAGGCACCTATTGCGTGAACGAGGGCGGCGACAACGTGTGTGCGGTCGACTGCTGGAGCGCGGACGAGATCTGCCGCCTCTCCGAAGGCTACCGCTGCGGGGTGAAGACCGACGTCGACAGCTTCCTGCAGTTCGTCTGCATTCCCGGGTGATGGGTCGTTCACTCGCTTCCGCTCTCTTCGCCGCCCTGCTCCTCGCGGGGTGTCCTGGCACGCCCCCGCCGCCGAGCTACGTGGACCCCCCGCAGATCGTGGACATGCAGGCGTCCACGCCGGTGCTCGAAGGCTCCCTCCTCCGCGTGACCGGCCTACACTTCGACGGGCTCGGGCCCGAGCCCACCCTCGCCGTCGACGGTGACGCGGGGGGCGACGACCTGCCGCTCGAGGAGACCGGCGAGGTGGGAGAGCTCTTCTTCCGCGTCACGCCGAACCTTGTGAACGCGCTCGGGCCGGGCCCCGCCGACGTCACCGTCGTGCTCCGAGGCGACAACGGCTCCTCCGACCCCTTCCCCTTCTTCCTCGAGGTCGCTTTCGATCTCCCCGTGCGCCTCGACGGCCTCACCGACGGCTTCGTCAACTACAACGACGAGGCGCTCGTGAGCGGCGACGGCTTCATCTCCGCGACCGAGGGCACCATCACCGCCCGCTTCGAGGGCACCTTCGTCGAAGACGGCGGCGGCCCCACCCGCAGCGTGTCGGTCGGCCTCCCCGTGCTGCCCGCCGAGCGCTTCGCACGCGACCGCGGCCTGGTGCGCCTGACCACCGCCCTCGGCAGCGTCCACCCGGGCACCTTCGACGGAACGATCACCCTCGAGTCGGAGCTCACCTCCGGCGGGCGCACATCCTCGAGCGGCCAGACCATCCAGCTGGTCTTCGGACCACCGGACCTCTTCGCCATCGACCCGGCGGTCGCCTCCATCGAGCAGATCGTCGCCGTCCGCGGCGCGGGCTTCCTCGGGGGCCCCGACGAGCCCGACGAGCAGACGCTGATCCGCCTCAGCGGCGAGTTCGATCCCGACGACGGAGCGCCCGCCCCTTTCGACGACGAGCTGGTCCTGACCTGGCGCAGCGGCACAGAGATGCAGGCGGTGATCGAGTACGACATTCGGAGCAACAACCTCATCTCCAAGCTGTTCCGCGCGCGGCGCGGCGTCTTCACCGGCATGGCGACGCCGGTGGTGATCAAGGGAGCGGAGGAGCAGCAGGGCTCGCCGGTGCCCTTCACCTTCACCCTGGCGCAGGTGACGCAGGTCGTCTTCGTCCGCTTCCTGCCGGGCTTCTATGCGAGCCTTCCGTACTTCGGGCTCGAGGCCAGCGCGGGGCAGATCGAGTCGCTCGTCGAAGCGCGCATGGAATCGATCTACGACGGATGGAACGTCGACGTTCGCCTCGAGGAGCCGACCGACTTCTCTCAGAACGGCTACGCCACGGTGGAGGTCGGCGGCCCCGACCCGAACGGCACCGGCCTCTTCGGCTTCGACAACACCCCCGGCAAGGACGTGGGCAACGTCCGGCTCTACGACAAGATCGGCGGCGACAACTGGGAGACCCAGGACATGGGCTACCGGGGCTTCGGCGGCGTCTTCATCGAGTCGATGCTCTACTTCTCGTCACACCCCGATCTCCCGGGAGACGCGCCCCCCAGCCGCCCCGATCCGGATCCGCTCTTCGACGAGATCTTCGATCCCGTCCGCACCGGCAACCCGGCCACGCTCGCCGAGATCGCGGGTGACGGACCGGGCGATCGGGTCAACGAAGTGCACCGCGCGCTCGAAGCGCTGGCGAGCATGGTCGGCGAGACCACCGCCCACGAGCTCGGCCACAGCCTCGGCCTCGCCGAGCCCTTCGGCCCGCCCACCGTCTTCCACAACGCCTTCGACGAAGAAGGCTGCCTGATGGACAGCGGCGGCAACCGCCCCATCGGCGAGCGCACCGCCCAGCCGGGCTTCGCCGAGACGCACCTCTGCCACACCGCCCCCGACTACCTCGACGACATCCTCAAGGACTGACCCAGTGGGCTAGGGGGTGTCCCTAGTTTTCGGACCGAGAAGCTCGGGTAGATTGTGGTCTTCGGGGTGTTCAGCGGCCGACGAGGCGATGCCGAGTATCGTTGAGGAGCCGCGGGACGGCCCGGAGGCCGCGAGATGCTCGGGATTCGACGGGAGCAAAACTAGGGACACCCCCTAGAAGGCCGATGCGTGGAAGACCTGGACGCCGAACTCGCCGGCGCCTTCGAACATGCGCACGCGCACCCGGTAGCTGCCCGCGAGCTCGGGGCAGATCTCGTGGTTGAGGCCGAGGACCGGGTAGGCGTCGGTGGCGGTGTCTTCCTGCATCTGGGTGCCCTGTGGATCGTAGAGGAAGAGATCGAGGTCCACGACGCCTGGGCCGCCGACGCCGATGATCTTGAAGCAGCGATCGCTCTGCAGGACCGCTTGGTAGTCCTGATGCTGGCCGGTCTGTAGCGTGCCCCGGAAGATCGGGGTGGAGGGCTCGGTGCCCTGCGCGAACTGCCCCTGACGGAGCGCCATCTGCTGGGCGATGGGATCGTTCGGGTCGGGCGGCGGGATGGCAGGGGTCGTGGGCTGGGTCGTCTGGGGGGCCGCGGTGGTCACGGCTGGCGCACCGCTGTCGTCGTCGCCACAGGCGGCCGCGCAGAGAGCCATCGAGAAGGTCGTGAAGAGGACGAGGGCGTGGCGCATCGGGCGGAAATCTACCCGAGGTTCGCGCCGAGGCGAAGGGATGCGCCGCGACTCTTGTCGCGAAGCGATTGACCCATGTGGTGTCTGGCCATACGTTCTCGCCACTGTGCCACTGTCGACACCAGCGGGATGGGGGCTCTTGGCTGCCGTCGTGCTCTTCGTGGCGTTCCTGCTGTTCAAGTCTCGGGTGAGCCTTTCGCCTCGCGATCCGGCGATCGCCGAGGCGAGGCGCAAGATCAAGCGCGCCAAGAAGCGGGCGCGCCAGGCGGCGGACGACCGGGAAGCCCGCGTCCGGGCCTGGCTGGACGCCGCCCGGATCGCGCGCGACGAGCTCGATCGCCCGCGGCTCGCGGCGAGCTTCGCCCTCAGGGCGGCCCGGGTCGACCCCGACCACGTCACCGCCATCACCATGATGGCCGAGTCCTTCCGCGAGGCCGGACGCTATCGCGCGGCCGAGAAGTTCCTCTGGCGCCGTCTCGACGGTCCCCACGGCCCCGGCTACGACGCCGCCTTCGAGCAGCTCGTGGCGCTCTACGAAGGACCGATGCGCAAGCGCGAGCGCGCTCAGGCCCTGCGGGCGATGCGCCGGGCGTCCTGAGAGCGATGCCCTCCGTCCCCTTCCACCTCGCTTTCCCGGTGCGCGACATCGAGGCGACGCGCGCCTTCTACGTCGACGTGCTCGGTTGTCGCGTAGGGCGGAGCGCGGAGCGGTGGATCGACTTCGACTTCTATGGCCATCAGATCAGCGCCCACCTCACGGGCGCCTTCGAGGCGCCGACGACGAACGAAGTCGACGGAGACGCCGTCCCCGCGCGCCACTTCGGCGCCGTCCTGCCCTGGGACGACTGGCACGCCCTCCGCGATAGACTGCGCGAAGCCTCGGTGCGCTTCCTGATCGAGCCCCACATCCGCTTCGTGGGCGAGCCCGGCGAGCAAGCGACGATGTTCATCCTCGACCCCAGTGACAACGCGATCGAGCTGAAGTCGTTCAGGGACGCGGCGCAGCTCTTCGCGATCTGATCAGGGCGCGCCCATCACCGCCTGATCCAAGCGCGAGATCGGCAGCTCTTCGCTGCGCGACATCAGGAGCGCCAGGCTGGCGAGCTCCGATAGCTCGGCGGTGAGGAGCGCGGGCGCTTCCCCGCCGAGGCCCGCGTCCGCCGCCGGGCTCCCGCCGTCCGCCGAGAAGGTGCCGACGCCGAAGACGTAGTCGAGGAGCGTCTCCGGCCTCTGCGGCACCACCACGATGGGCGCGTCCATCGCGAGGTGGCCCAGCTCCCGGGCGCGGGCGAGCGCGCCGCCGAAGCCGCCCAGCCGATCGACCAGGCCGAGCGTGAGAGCGCGGTCGCCCGTGTACACCCGCCCCCGCGCGATGCGGTCGATCGCCTCGATGTCCATGCCGCGCGACTGGTGCACCCGCTCGAGGAACATGCGGTACCAGATGCGCACCTTGTCCGCGGCGAGGGCGCGCTCCTCCGGCGTGAAGGGACGAAAGAGCGAATCGAAGCCCTGGTGGCGACCGCGGCCGAAGGTCTGCAGGCCCACGTCGATCTTCTCGGCGAGACCCACCACGTCCACCTTCACGTAGAAGACGCCGATCGAGCCGGTGATCGTCGCCGGGTCCGCCCAGATCTCGTCGGCGGCGGAAGCGATCTCGTAGGCGGCGCTCGCCGCGATCGCGCCCATCGAAGCGATCACGGGCTTGTGCCGGCGCGCGCGCATCACCGCGCGCCAGATCTGATCGGCGGCGATCACGCTGCCGCCCGGGCTGTCGAGGCGCAGGACGATCACCTCGGTGTGGGGATCGCCGGCGAGCGCGTCGATGGCCTCGATGACCGTCTCGGCGCCGCTCATGTGGATGCCCAGGATCGGAATGTCCACGTTGTCGCCGGCGACGATGTCGCCGTCGACCACCACCACGCCGACGCGCGCGCCGCCGCCCCAGCGCCGATCGATGACGTCCCGGCGCTCGGCCCGGCGCCGATAGTGGCTGCCCATGGCTTCGTCGATGCCGGAGTCGAGATCCTCCGCGCCGAGACGCGAATCGGCGAGACCGTTCGCGACCAGCTCCGGCGCGACGTAGGGGCCGCGATCGATGAGGGCCTGCGCACGCGCCTCGTCGACGTCCAGATCGCGCGCGAAGTCCGAGACCAGCCGATCGAAGACATCGTCGTAGAGCACGCGGCGCTCTTCGGCGGCGGGCGCGCTCGGCCCGCCGTTGTCGTAGAGCTCGGGCGCGGACTTGTACTGGCCGATGCGCACCACGTCGACGCCGACGCCGAGCTGATCCGCGAGATCGCCGAAGTAATACGCGTAGCCGCCCGTGCCCGTGAGCCACGCGCCGCCCGCGGGATCGACGTAGGTCTTGCTCGCGCCGACGCACGCATAGAGCTCTCCACCGTTCGCGGCTTCGAGATGGCAGATCACCGGTTTCCCCGCCCGCGAAAGCGCGTCCACCATCAGGCGGATCTCCTGCGCGTAGGCGCTCCCGATGCCGCTGTCGCGGAAGCGGAGCAGGACGCCGGCGACCTCGTCGTCGTGGAGCGCGAGGTCGAGCTTGCGCACCAGGCTCACGATCCCCCGCGCGCCCATCCCGCCGACTTCGATGTCGGCGACGTGGCGGGGCACCGGCACGCCGCGTCGCTCGTACATTTCGGCGCGCGCCGTGACGAACCACCCGGGTCCATCGGAGTAGCCGTCGCCGCCCAGCACGCCCCCGCCCGCGCCGAGGTGACTCCAATCGACCGCGACGCCGCCCAGCGCGCGAAACGACGGCTGGTCTTGGAGTTGGTCGACCTCGGCGCTGCCGAAGAAGCGCCCGACGTAGGGAACCTCCACCGACACCAGCCCTCGAACGCCCACCCGGCCGTTGGTGTCGGCGACACCGGCGAGGTCCACGAGCAGCTCGCGCGTGCCGAGTGGACGGATCCCCGCGGCGAGGACGAAGGACGCCGGCAACCCGCGCGCCCCGAGCCCGAGCGGGCCGTTGATGTCCCGCGCCATGAAGGACACGGTCAGCGCCGTGACCGGCCGCCACGTCGCCGACAGATCCCAGAGCGCGGCGCCCGAGAGGGTCGGCTCCGCCGTCCCGAACCACCTCAGCGCCGCGCCCACGCCGACGTTGCCGTGGGCATAGGCGAGGGCGACGTTGCCCATCCCCCGCGAGAGCTCCCCGTTGGGTCGCACCGACTGCGCAGAGCCACCGATCGCCAGACCCCAGATCAGCGGCAGGCCGAGACGGACGGCGTCGCCACCTCCGGGGATGGGCGCGCTCGCGGGCGCCTCCGCGTGGGTGTAGACGAGGCTCGCCCCTTCGAGAAAGCCCAGGGCCGAGGCGTTGACGTCGACCGCGTTGCCGTCGTCGGGCGCCGAGACGGGGACGCCCGGCGTCAGGACGTGGTCGGTGCGCCCGCGAAGCTGGGCCGAGGCGGGCGCCGCGATCGCGCCGAAGGCCAGAGCGAGCACGAGGAGAGGCGCGCCATTCATTCGTACGCAATTACCACGGTTGCGATGTGTGCGTGCTGTTGGGGCTGGATGCGGTCGTCGATTGCCGCCATGGCCCCGAAACGGTAACTTTCGGGCAATGGCGAAAGCCGCTTGGCTTCTTCCGCGCTGGGCATCGACTCTGGTCTGCGCGCTTCTCTTGTCGGTCTGCCTGGGCTCCACCGGGTCGGCGGCGCGTGCTCAGGCGCAGGGCGGCGTGGACGAGGCCCGCCGGCAGCAGGCGGTCGAGTTCTATCGGAGCGGACGCGCCCACTTCGAAGCCGGACGCTATCGCGAAGCGATCGCCGACCTCGAGCAGGCCCTCGCCCAAGACCCGAGCTCCCCGACCCTGGTCTACAACGTGGCCCGGGTCTACGAGCTCCTCGGCGAGCTCGACGAGGCCATCCGCTACTACCAGGTCTACCTGCGCATGCTGGGTCAGGACGACGAGGACGAGCGGGGCCGGGTGATCGAGACCATCGAGCGCCTCGAAGGCGCGCGCGGCCAGGTCACCAACAACACGACGACCGAGACACCCGAGGACCCGCACCTCGACCGACCGGTGATCGTGGAGAAGCACGGCGTCGCGGATACCGCCTTCTGGGTGACCGCGATCAGCGCGGCGGTTCTCCTCGCGGGCGGCGGCGTCTTCGGCGCGCTCGCGCTGGTGATGAAGGGCAACGCAGAGTGCGTGGTGGGCGACATGTGCACCCTGGTCGAGCGCGACGACTACGCCGCGAATTCGAGCAGCCTCGCGCTCACGGCGGACATCCTCTTCGTGACCGGCGGCATCGCGGCCCTGACCGCCGCGCTCCTCTACGCGATCCGCACGCGCGAAGTGGAGACCTATCCGCAGTACGAAGGCCTGACTGGATTCTTCGGCACCGATGGAAACGGCGCCGTGGTCGGCGTGCGAGGGGCGTTCTGATGCGCCTCGCGTCTGCGCTCGCCTTCACGCTCCTCTTGGGAGGCTGCTCGGCGATCGTCTCGCTCAGCGACGACGACATCCGCTGCGTGGCCACCCCAATGGGCGGGGACCCCTGCCCCGATGGACGCCAATGTCGCGGCGGCTTCTGCGTGCTGATCGGCGCCGACAGCGGTGTGCCCGATGGCGGTGACGGAGGCTGCGTCCCGGGGAGCGAGGAGCTCTGTGGTGGGGGCGACGAGGACTGCGACGGCATGGTCGACGAAGGCCAGGACCAGGACATGGACGGCTTCACCTGGTGCGGCGGCGGCATGCGCAACATGCAGGACTGCGACGACAACGACCCCACCTCGCACCCCGGCAGTGATGTCGTCGATCCGGGGATCGAGGTCTGCGACGGCGCAGACAACGACTGCGACGGGATGATCGACGAGGACGACGGTTCCGGGTCGCTCTGCACCGGCGGTCTGACGTGCATCGATCGCGTCTGCGCGGACGCCATGGACTGCTCGCTCCCCTCCGTCACCTGTCAGATGGGGGAGTCCTGCGACTTCGCCATGAGCCCGCCGCGCTGCGTGACCGGTGGCTGCATGGACGACTCCGCTTGCACGTCGCCCCAGATCTGCAACATGGAGACCGGGGCATGCGTCACCCCCGCCGCGATCGGCGATCCGTGCAACACGGACAAGGACTGCACGTCCCCCGCGATCTGCGTGATGAGCGCCGCCCTCGGCGTGGGCGGCGGGGGACGCGTCTGCAGCCAGCCCTGTTGTGCCGACGGTCAATGTCCGGGGGGCAGCGTGTGCTGGGCCTCCGGAACCGGCGCCGAGCTCTGCGCTCCTCCGTCGCTGGTGATGGCCGGGCCGGGTGAGGTCGGCGCCAGCTGCGCGAGCGGCAGTGCCTGCCGGTCAGGGGTGTGCGAAGCGAGCGAGTGCCTCGCCAACTGCGGGACGGACGCGGATTGCTCGGGAGGCACGGCGTGCGTTGCGGTCACCGAAGGAGCCGAAATTCAGTTCGCCTGCGGCGAGTCGGGCGGCAGCATCGTCCAGGGGGACGCCGATCTCTACGGGGATGGATGCACGAGCCGACTGGCGTCGAACATCACGGCCTGCTTGGGCTTCGACTGCGGACCCGTCTGCGTCGGGAGCTGCGCCACCACCGCCGATTGCCCCAGCATGGTCGTGGACCTCGACTACTACTGCGGTTTCAACGGCGCCCGCGACTACGACAGCGTTTTCGCTGTCTGCATCCCCAAGCGACACTCCGGCACTGGCGAAAACGGCGCGTCGTGCAGCACGAATGGGGGCTGCCGCGACTTCGCCTGCGTCATGGGCACCTGCGCCGACGCCTGCTGCCTCGACTCGGATTGCGACGGAGGCCGCCGCTGCCGCCCCATCCAGATCCGCAGCCAGTGGGAAATGCACTGCATTTGAGCACTTAGCTCGCCTCGCCCCCCTCCCCTCGCGTGCTAAAATCCGCCCCGCCCAAGGCCCAGGGCCTCCGGCGAGACTCACGACAATGCGGATCTGCCCAAAATGCCGCACTGCGTACCCCAAGTCCGGGGTGTCGACGTGCGCCAAAGACGGGATGAAGCTCGTCGACGCGCAGGAATTCGCCAAGGCGCAGGCCGACCCGCTGCTCGGGACCAAGCTCGAGGGGCGCTACGAGATCATCGAGCGGATCGGCACGGGCGGCATGGGCACCGTGTATCGCGCGAAGCAGGAGCCCCTCGGCCGCAGCGTCGCGCTCAAGATCCTCAAGACCGAGCTGAACTGGGACAGCGACACCGTCACCCGCTTCCACCGCGAAGCCAAGGCGATGAGCCTGCTCACCCACCCGAACACGGTTCGGGTCTTCGACTTCGGTGAGACCAAGGAAGGGACCCTCTTCTTCGCGATGGAGCTCCTCGAAGGCGAGCTCCTCACGGCGAAGGTGGACCGCGAAGGGGCGCTCGATCCCGTCGAGGCGATCCAGATCACCCAGCAGATCCTCCGCTCACTGTCGGAAGCGCACAGCAAGGGGATCATCCACCGCGACCTCAAGCCCGACAACATCTTCCTCGCCAACGTCGAAGGGTCCGAGACCTTCGTTGTGAAGGTGCTCGATTTCGGCATCGCCAAGGTCGTCGAGCGCGAACGTCAGATCGATCAGCTCGAGACGCAGGCGGGCACCGTCTTCGGGACGCCGCGCTACATGTCGCCGGAGCAGGCGCAGGGCAAGAAGCTCGACGCGCGCAGCGACCTCTACAGCGTGGGTGTTCTCCTCTATCACATGCTCACCGGCTCGGCGCCCTTCGTCGACGACGACGCGGTGGTGGTGATGGCGAAGCACATCCGCGAAAAGCCCACCACGCCTCGCGCCGCCGCGCCCGACCGTCCGATCCCCTCCTCGCTCGAGCGGGTCGTCCTCCGCATGATGGAGAAGGACGCATCCAAGCGATACAGGACCGCGGAGAAGCTGGACCGGCGCCTCGAGCAGTGCATCGGGGACGTGCACCTCGAAAAGCGAGCGCGTCAGACAGGTGGCCGCCGCAGCCTGGCGCTCCTGATCTCCGACGTACCGCGCATCCCGCTGCTCATCGGGGCGGGGCTGGTGAGCTTCGCGCTGGCGGTGGCCACCTACGTGGTGGTGAGCTCGGGTGCCGCCGACGCGGCACCGATGGTGGAGGAGCTGGAGGTGGCGAGCCCGCCGTCGGTGGAGGCGGCCCAAGACACCACCTACGAGGTGGTGCGCCTCGACAGCGTGCCCCAGGGCGCGGAGGTGTGGTTCGATGGAGCACAGCTCGGCCAGACTCCGCTCGAGGTTCCCCGGCCGCCAGGCAGCCGCATGCAGGTCGAGCTCCGCCTGCCGGATTACCTCACGGCCCACGCCGAGGTGCGCGCCGGAGGGAACCTGCGCGTGGTCCAGCTCGAGCGCGAGCCACAGGCCGCGGCGGAGGTGCAACAGGCCGATGCCGAGAGCGCGAGCGAAAGTGAGCACCGGCGCCGCCGACGGCGCAGCGGCATGCGGCGCACGCAGGCGATGCAGGAGTCCACGGCCGAGACCATGACGACGCACACCACACCGGCCATGATGGACGATCCCTACGAGCGCTGGGATTGACGGCGCGGCTCAACGCAGGGTGATGACGGTGATTCCGTCGCCGCCCTCTTCCCGGGTCCCGGCGCGGATCGCGCGCACGTAGGTCTGGTCGCGATCGAGGTGGGAGCGAATGGCGTCGCGCAAGGCGCCCGTGCCGTGGCCGTGGATGATGAACGCGTGGGGTGCCGAGCGGCCGTAGAGGCGATCGACGAAGGCATCCATCATGCCCAGCGCATCGTCGACACGCAGGCCACGCACGTCGAGGGTGTTGTCGGCGCTGCGGAGCGCTGGTGCGTCGCTACGACCCGCAGTCGGCGGCGGGGAGCCCGACGATCCTCTCGGCGCGGCGTCGTCCGAAGACTCGGGCGCCGCGCGCAGATCGCCGACGTCGACCGTCAGCCGGATGGCGCCCGCCGCGATCTTCACCTGGCCGCGGCGCGGCGCCTCCAGGATCTCCGCCTTCGCCTTGAGTCGCGGGACGAAGACCTCCGCACCGACCTCGAGCTCGGCCGCCGAGAGCGGCCGTCCCTCCTCTTCGTCGCCGTCGGGGCGAGCGATCGCGTTTCGTGCCTCGGCGCTGGCGCTGGCCGCGGCCTCGATCTGCTGCTTGGCACGCGACAGCGCTTCGGCGTCGGCGTCTCGCTGCTTGAGAGCCTTCTTCGCATCGCGCAGCTGTGCGTGCGCGCGGCGCAGCTCCTCGGAGACCTTCTCGGCTTCCTTCGACAGCCGCCGCGCGTCCCGCTCGGCGAGCGCCGCCTCACGCGCGTCGAGCTTCGTCTTCTTGTGCGCGACCTCTCGGCGCTCCGTCGAGAGTCGAGCCCGCTCCTCGTCGAGCGCGGCGCGGGCGGAGCCGAGCTCCCCCACCAGTCGTTCGAAGTTGCGGGCCTGCTCGGGGAGGATCTGCCGCGCACGCTCGACCACGTGCGCGTCGATCCCGAAACGCGCGGCGACCGAGAGCGCGCTCGAAGCCCCGGGCACGTCCGCGAGGAGCTCGAAGGTGGGCATGAGGCGGGCCACGTCGAAGCCGACGGACGCATTGCGGAGCTGCGGGTGCGTGGTCGCCAGGGCCTTGAGCTGCTCGTAGTGGGTGGTGACCGCCAACAGGCCCCCACGAGCCACCACCTCCTCCGCGATCGCGCACGCCAGCGCAGCGCCCTCCGCAGGGTCGGTGCCGGTCGCGAGCTCGTCGAGGAGGACCATCGCCCCGCGCCGCGTGGCATCGAGGATGCGCGCGATGTTGGTGATGTGCGCCGAGAAGGTGGAGAGGTTCTTCTCGATCGACTGCTCGTCACCGACGTCGGTCAGCACGGGATCGAAGAACCCGATGCGGCTGCCCTCCGCGGCGGGAAAGGGCACACCCGCGCGCGCCATCAGCGCCGCGAGCCCGAGCACCTTGAGCGCCACCGTCTTGCCGCCGGCGTTCGGTCCGGAGATCACCATCCCGGTCGACTCGCTCATGGCGAGGTCGCTCGGGACCACCGTGACGCCGTCGAGCAGCAGGAGCGGATGCCTGGCCTGTTCGAGGTGCACCTCGGGGGCGTCGACGATCTCGATCACGTGCGCGCCGAGATCGCGCCCCAGCCGCGCCGATGCGCTGCGGAGGTCCGCGTGCTCGAGAGCATCGAGGGCCGCGCTCACTTCCGCCACCCGCTCGCGTACGAGATCGCTGAGGAGCGAAAGGATGCGCGCCTCCTCCCGCTGCATCTCCGCCTCGGCGACCTTGAGCCTGTTCCCCTGATTGATGACCGCGCGAGGCTCGACGAAGAGCGTGGCGCCGCTTCCGCTCGTCCCATGGACGATCCCGGGGAAGCTCTCGTGCGCATCCGTGCGCAGGGGCAGGACGTACCGCCCGTCGCGAATGGTGAAGAAGCGATCCGAAAGGATCGACGCGTTCTTCTGGATCATCTCCTCGAGGCGGGCGACGAGGCGGGCGCGCAAGTTGTGCACCTCGGTCCTCAGGCGCCGGAGATCCGGGCTGGCGCTGTCCGACACCGTCCCATCGGCTTCGATCGCGGCGCCGATCTCGTCCGCCAGGCGATCGAGGGTCGGATCGATCGCCACCGCCCGGTGGAGCGCCGGGGCCTCCTGTCGGCGCGCGGCGAGGAATTTCCGCAGGGCCGAGGCGGCGCGGAGCGTCACCTCGATGTCACGGAGCCCGGGCCCGTCGAGGCTCCCTTGTCGGGCGACCCGGGACAGACCGGGCCGAATGTCCCGGATTCCGTCGAGAGGCAGGGGCTCTCCTCTCGACAACAGAGCCAGCGCCTCGGCCGTCTCGGCCATGGCCAGGCGCGCCCCATCGAGGGAGTGTGCGAGGGGGACCTCGCGCTCCTCGGCCCGGGGCGCCGCCAGGCGGGCCCGGAGCGCCGCCGAAAGGCGACCCCACTCCAAGTCTTCGAACGTCTTTTCCACGAGCCGGCGCCCTCTTAACCACGGGAGGTCGGCAAAGCAAAGCGATCGCGGCTCTGCTAAGCTTGGCCCGTGGTCCGCGCTCGTCTTGCCTTCGCTCTCATCGGCGCCCTCGTGTCGCTCGTGGGATGTGCTCCGGAGCACGCCGTTCTGATCACGGCCCGAAGCGACGCCGACGTCGAGACGCTGACGGTGCGGACGGTCATCCTCGACGAGACGAACCCCATCTATCGGGTCCAGCAGGGCAGCGTCAATCGAACCGCGGACCAGATCAACGCCGACGCCCCGATCCGCGTGACCATCACCGATCCCGAGGCCCGCCGCGTGATGGTGCACCTCGAGGGGAAGACACCCGCCGGAACCCTGGTGGTCGCCACCCGCTGCTATCCCATCGACGGGATCATCGAGGACGCGGTCCGGCTGGTGCGCCTCGCCACCGACGAGGACGGCGACGGATTCGGGCTCGACCCGCAGGAGGCGTGCATCGACGCCGACGGCAGCAATTGTCCGCCCGAGTATCTGTGCCCCGGCAGCATCGCCAACGACTGCAACGAAGGGCCCGCGGCGACCTGCGACCGCTTCGAAGAACCCTGCCTCGCCGACGGCTCGGGCTGCTGCAACCGCCCGCAGGACACCTATCCCGGCGCGCCCGAGCAGTGCGAAGACGGGATCGACCAGAACTGCAATCAGCCGTGGGCGCCCGATGACCGCAACGGCGACGTGCCCTGCCTCGACCAGGACGAAGACGGCTGGCGCAACTGCTCCGCCTCGGACGTCCTCGGCAGCTGCGACTGCGACGACGACAACCCCGACATCAACCCGATGGTGGTCGAGTCGCGAAACGTCGAGGATGGGCTCTGCGGCAACGCCATCGACGAGAACTGCGACGGAGTCGACTCGTGCTGCGATCTCGACGGAGACGGTTTCTGCGGCGACGTCGACTGCAACGACGACGACCCGAACATCAACCCGGGCGCGACCGAGACCTGCACCGCCAGCGGCGACACCCCCGTCGACGAGAACTGCAATGGGCTGATCGACGAGCTCGCCACCTGCGCCCCGGACGATCAGGACCGCGACGGGGCCATCGCCTGCACCGTGATGGCGGTGGCGGGCTGCGACTGCAACGACTGCGACGCGGGGATCCATCCCGGCGCGGTCGAGATTTGCGGCGACAACATCGACCAGAACTGCGACGGGATGTTCACGCCCTGTGACGCGACGGATGCCGATCACGACGGCTTCGCCGCGGGCCCGCGCGACTGCGACGACACGAACCCCATGATCTACGTGGGCGCTCCGGAGCAGTGCGACATGGTCGACGACGACTGCGACGGCGTCGCCGACAACGGCTGCGAGTCGGACACCGACATGGACGGTTGGGCCGAGCCGCCCGCCTGCGACATGGACCCGGCGATCAACCCGGGGACCGCCGAGGCCTGCGACCCGGTCGACAACGACTGCGATGGGGTGGTCAACGAAGTCTTCGACATGCCCACCATGAGCTATCCCGACGGCGTGCGCGGCTGCGTGGCCTGCCCGGCAGGCTCGATGATGGAGTGGTGCGACCTCGACATGACCGGCAGCGCCACGGGCCCGGTGAGCGAGGTGCTCAGCTTCCAGAACTGCGGCGGCTGTCGCGTCCAGTGCGACGCCATCCGCAACGACGACTGCGCAGACGGATCCTGCGTCTGCACCGCCAACGGCGGCGCGGAGTGCGCCGACGGCGATCGCTGCTGCGCCACGGGCTGCGAGGCGCTCGACGACGAACAGAACTGCGGCGCGTGCGGCCGAGACTGCAACGCGGACGCGGGCCGGCCGCTGGGGCGCCCGGTCGCCGACCAATGCGCGGACCTGGATGGCGACGGCAGCATCGGCGAGTGCTCTTGTGGCGGCGACGCGGCCTGCGGCGACGGGATGATGTGCTGCGGCGGCATGTGCGTCGCCTTCGACGACGAGTCCAACTGCGGACGCTGCGGCGCGGCCTGCTACCGCTCCGGAGGCGCCGCCCAGCAGCACTGCACCGAGACGGGCGTCGACACCTACCAGTGCGAGTGCGTCAACGCCGGCCAGGAAGACTGCTCGGGCGGCAACACCAACGGCTGCGAGACCGACCTCCAGACGGACGTGAACCGCTGCGGTCGCTGCGACAGGCGCTGCACTGCCACCAACGGCACACCCGTCTGCATCGCGGGCGACTGCGACATCGCCGGCTGCGACTCGGCCTACGGCGACTGCGATGGAAGCGTCGGCAACGGCTGCGAGACGAGCCTGCGCACCCTGAGCGATTGCGGCACCTGCGGCACCGGCTGCTCGCGCGCCAACGCCACCGCCACCTGCGGCACCGGGACGTGCCGAATCGCGAGCTGCAACCCGGGCTGGGGCGACTGCAATGGCGACGACTCCGATGGCTGTGAGACCCAGCTCGTCACCCTGAGCGATTGTGGCGGCTGCGGCATCGGGTGCTCGCTCTCTCACGCGACCGCGACCTGTGCGACCGGGACCTGCCGGATCGCGACCTGCAACGGGGGCTGGGACGACTGTGACGGCATGCGCAGCAACGGCTGCGAGACGCCGCTCAACACCAACAGCAACTGCGGAACCTGCGGCACGGGATGCTCGCGGGCGCACGCCACCGCCACCTGTGCCAGCGGGTCGTGTCAGATCGCGAGCTGCAACCTGCCGAACTGGGACGACTGCGACTCGGTCGACGGCAACGGCTGTGAGGCGAGTCTGACTCGCGACGTCACCTGCGGCGCCTGCAGCACCTCCTGCAGCTCCCCCGAGACCTGCGGCGGCGGCGGCACCCCGCGCACCTGCGGATGCACCCCCAGCCCCAACTGCTCCGGCCGCAACTGCGGCACCGTGTCCGACAACTGCGGCGGGACGGCGAGCTGCGGCTCCTGCACCTCCCCCGAGACCTGCGGCGGCGGCGGCACGACGGGCATCTGCGGATGCACGCCCAGCCCCGACTGCACCGGCATGAACTGCGGGATGGTCGCCGATGGCTGCGGCTCGATGGTGAGCTGCGGCTCCTGCACCCTTCCCGAGACCTGCGGGGGCGGCGGCAGCACAGGCGTCTGCGGATGCACACCCAGCGCCGATTGCTCCGGGATGGACTGCGGGATGGTCGCCGATGGCTGCGGCTCGATGGTGAGCTGCGGCTCCTGCACCCTTCCCGAGACCTGCGGCGGAGGCGGTACGGCCGGCGTCTGCGGATGCACGCCGACCATCACGACGTGCGGCGCCAGCGACTGCGGCATGATCGACAACGGTTGCGGCTCGACCGTCAACTGCGGCGGCTGCGGCGGCGGCGGCAACCAATGCTGCGGCAACACCTGCGTCGACACCAACACCGACATGATGAACTGCGGCGGCTGCGGCTCGCCCTGCACCGGCGGCGCCAACATGTGCTGCAGCGGGATGTGCGTCGATACCAACACCGACGACGGCAACTGCGGCGACTGCGGCATCACCTGCATGGGTGCGCAGACCTGCGGGGGCGGCGGCACCCCGGGCATCTGCGGAATGTAGGTGCGTGTGCCCGGCCGTTGATTTGGACGCGTTTGGCGGTACGCAACGCGGGCACGCACCCTAGCCAGTGCCTGGTCCAATGAGGTGGAAGGGGAGATCGCGACGGGCGTCGGTCGCGTCGCAAGGAGGGAAACCGAAGGACGTGCAGCGCACATTCGAGGTTTCCCGACGCCGCGAGGCGGCCGACGAACGAGCGAGAACCCTTCTACGTCATTGGACCAGGCACTAGCCGCTCAGTTCCGGAAGATTCTCGGGAACCTTCAGGTCGTTGTTGCTCGGTCGCATGCCGCCCATCATGGCGGTCATCCGCCCGTTGGCGTTGTGCCGACGCGCCCGACGGCTCATCGCCATCTCGATGGCCATCGACTGCGTGGGCTCGAGATCGCGCGTGGCGAAGTAGGCGCCCCGCATCGCCTGGATGCGCAGTGGCGTGCCGGCATGGGCAGAGAAGGAGCAGGGGCTCGGCTGACAGACGACCTCGCCGCCGACGATGATCTCGGCGCCTGCAGGGGTGGTCGCGACATCGATGGTGATCGTGTCGGCCGCAGGATCACCGGAGGCGACCTCTTCGGTCTGGCCAATCTCCTCCTCGCCCACTCCTCCCGCTTCGACGAGGTCGTCCGGGTGGGTGTTGCCAGCGGCCGCGAGCGCGTCGCCGGCAGGCTCGTTGCCTACATGAGTAGGCTCCTCAATCCCGTTTGCCGCCGTGGGCTGGGGCTTGAAGGCGAGGTAGCCCCCGATCCCGCCCGCCGCGAGGAGCGCGACCACGCCCAGGATCGCCAGCATGGTCCCCCGGCGCTTGCCCGTGTCGACCGCCAGCGTCTGCGCACTCTCTACGACGCTGACGCCGCTCCGGATGTTGATGGGCTCGCCCCATCCGACCATGGTGTCGACCGAGAACGCTCCGGAGAAATCCATTGCCCCAGCGACGGCGCGCGCGAGCGAGGCCATGTCGAGATAGCGCTCGTCCGGGTCCTTGGTGAGGGCCCTGAAGATGACCATCTCGAGCTCTTCCGAGCACTGTACGTTCGGGTTCACCGAGCGGAGCGTCGGGATCTCCTCGAACATGTGCTGGGTGAGGATCCCCATGAAGGTGTCGCCGACGAAGGGCACCCGTCCGGTGAGCATCTCGAAGAGGATCACCCCGAGCGCGTAGATGTCGACGCGGTGATCGAGCGGCTTACCCGCGGCCTGCTCGGGCGACATGTACTCGGGCGTCCCGAAGATCATTCCGGTCTTGGTGAGCTTGCGACCCGGCGCGCCCTCGGTCTCGATGTCGCGACATCTTCGCGATGCCGAAGTCGACGATCTTCACGAAGTCCGGCTGGTTGTCGCGGCTCGTGAGGAAGATGTTCTCGGGCTTCATGTCGCGGTGGACGATGCCCTTGACGTGCGCCGCCCCGAGGGCCTTGCAGCACTGGATGATGATGTTCACGGCCCGCGCAGGGGCCAGCGTTCCCTCACGGGCGAGGATGTTCGCCAGGTCGTCGCCCTCGAGATACTCCATGACGAAGTAGCTCTGTCCGGTGGGCGTCTCGCCGAAATCCGAGATGTCGACGATGTGCTCGTGGCCGATGCGCGACGCGCTCTTCGCCTCCTGGCGGAAGCGCTCGACGACCTCGGGCCTCTTCGAGAAGTCGTCGCGCAGCACCTTGATCGCGACCTTCTTCTCGATGACCTCGTGAACCGCCTCGTAGACGATGCCCATCCCGCCTTCGCCGATCGCCTTGATGACCCGATAGCGCCCACCGAGGGTCGCGCCGATCAGCGGATCGTTCGGATCGATGCTCTCGGTGTGGATCTGACTGGGGGTCGTCAGCCGAGACCCGTCATTGGGACAGAAGACCTCGCCGCTGCCGTACTCCGACTTGCAAATAGGGCAGATCTTCATCGGGGAAAAGGCCGCCTAAGGGACCGACACACGGTAGCATCGGCCCCTTGGGGGGTCAACGAAGGGCGGGGGTCCCGCGCCCTTCGTTTGTCGTGCAACTTCGGTGAGTTGTCGCCGCCGCCCGCGTTGCGACAGAGGGGGTCCTCTGTTACATCAGAGCGCCGTGGGCGGAGCCGTTCACAGGCCCACCTCGCGGGTCCGCGTCCTCGATGACGCGCTGGCCGATCAAATCGCCGCTGGCGAGGTGGTCGAGCGGCCAGCGAGCATCGTCAAGGAGCTGCTCGAGAACGCGCTCGACGCCGGGGCGCGTACGATCACGGTGGCCATCGATGGCGGAGGCGTGGGGCGGATCCGGGTCACCGACGACGGCCACGGCATGACGCCGGACGACGCCGTCCTGGCCATGAAGCGCCACGCGACCAGCAAGATCGAGGCGATCGCCGATCTCGAGCGCATCGGCACCCTGGGCTTTCGGGGCGAAGCCCTGCCCTCGATCGCCAGCGTCTCTCGGTTTTCCCTCACCACCCGCACCAGCGACGCGATCGCGGCGACCTGCATCGAGGCGGGCTTCGAGGGGGATCCGAGGGTGCGGGAGGTCGGCGCGCCGGCGGGGACCACGGTGGAGGTCCGCGATCTCTTCCACAACGTCCCCGCGCGCCGAAAGTTCCTGAAGTCTCAGGCGACCGAGAGCGCTCACGTGGCGGACGCCTGCCTCCGGGTGGCGCTGTCGACCCCGCACCTGAGGCTCACCCTCCGGCGCGAAGGGCGCGACAGCCGACAATACCTGCCGGCCAAGAGCCGCGAGAGTCGCGCGGCCCGCGTCTTCAAGGAACGCTTGAGCCGCGCATCCGGCGAACGGGAGGGCGTGACCGTCGAGGCCTATCTCGGCCCGCCCGAACGCGCGCGAAGCGGCGCCTCCGGCCTGCACGTCTTCGTCAACGGGCGGCCGGTACGCGATCGCGGCCTGGCGCGCGCGGTGGCCTTCGCTTACGGCAGCGTGCTTCCGCCGGGGCGCTACCCGGTGGGCGTCGTCTATGTCGATCTCGATCCCGCCGAGGTCGACGTGAACGTCCATCCGCAGAAGACGGAGGTGCGCTTCGCGAAGGGGCGCGCCATCCTCGACGGGATCACGCGCGCCCTCGCCGCCTCTCTCGGCACCACCGCGTTCGGCGGACCGGAGGCGCGAGGCAGCCAGTACTGGCGGGCGCGGCTCTCCTCGACGCCCCCGCCCGCGGCTCTCGAGCGACGGGACGAGGGCGAAACGGAAACGGATCCGTGGGGTCTCGCCAGCGCGCTCCGCGACGAGCCCGCGACCTATCGCTCCAGCGGCCCCGAGGCGGAAGAGACGAACGCGCCCGCGCTCCTCGAAGCCAAGGGCTACTTCGCTTCGATGCGCGTGCTCGGCCAGGTGAAGAAGATGCTCATCGTCTGCGAGGCGGCCGACGCGCTCCACGTGATCGATCAGCACGCCGCCGACGAGCGCATCAAGCTATCACGCCCTCCGCGAGGCACTTCGCGAAGGCGGCATCGCCCAGCAGCGCCTCCTCTTCCCCGAGCGCGTCGAGGTGGGCGCCGAGGAGGCCGCGCTCGTCGAAGAGCGGCGTGAGGAGCTCCTGCGCCTCGGCCTCGACGTCTCTCTCGTCGGCGCGTCCACCGTCGCCATCCACTCGGTCCCCCAGCTCCTCGCGAGCGCGGCTGCCCGAGCGTCTCCTGCGCGACGTGCTCGACGAGCTGTCGCGGAAGGGAGAGCGGGCGTTCGGCGACGCCTTCGACATGGCGCTGGCGACGATGGCCTGCCACGGCGCCATCCGAGCGGGCGATCCGCTCTCGCCCGACGAGTGCCAGCGCCTGCTCGCGGCGCATCGACGCCATCGGCGACTTCAAGGGCCACTGCCCGCACGGCCGCCCCGTCGCCTTCAGCCTCCCGCTTCGCCGAGCTCGAGCGGCGCCTCGGTCGCGAGTGACGCGCCCCGCCATCGTCGTCGTCGCCGGCGCCACCGCCGCCGGCAAGACCTCCGCGGCGATCGCCCTCGCCCGTGCCCTCGGCGGCGAGATCGTCGGGGCCGACAGCGTGCAGGTCTACCGCGGCTTCGACGTCGGATCGGCCAAGCCCACCGCCGAGGAGCTGGGCGGCGTGGCGCACCACCTCCTGGATGTCGTCGCACCCGACGAGGCGATCGACGCCATGCGCTACGCGGCGCTCGCCGACGAAACGATCGCCGGGGTCGCGGGGCGAGGCGCGCTTCCCATCGTGGTCGGCGGCACTGGCTTGTGGCTGCGCGCCCTGCTCCGCGGCCTGTTGGATCTGCCGCCCGTCGACCCTGCGATCCGCGCCCGCCTCGAAGCCCTCGTCGAGCGCGTCGGAAGCCCCGCCATGCACGCAAGGCTGGCCGAGGTCGACCCGCTCGCGGCCCAAGCCATCCACCCGAACGATGCCCTGCGCATCGTCCGCGGCCTCGAGGTCTTCGAACAGACCGGCGAAGCCCTCGGCGAGCTGCGCCGGCGCCACGGGCTCGGCGCCGCTCGCTACCCGGGCGTGCACCTCTTCGTCGATCGCCCCGGCGACGGAACGGACGGGCTCCGTGCGCGCATCGACGCGCGCGTGGACGCCATGCTCGCGGCGGGCTTCGAAGCCGAGGTGCGCGAGCTCCTCGCGCGTCACGGCTCCGAGGTCCGCGCTTTCGGCAGCGTCGGCTACAAGGAGATGGTCGCCCACGTGCGGGGCGAGCTCGGACAGGGCGAGATGATCGCCGCCATCCGCAAGTCGACGCGCGTCTACGCACGCCGCCAGCGGACCTGGTTCTCTTCCGAGCCGGGCTTCGAGGGTCCGGTGCATCCGGACGCGGTGCTCGAAGGAGCGCTCCGGTCGCGCATCGAAGCGCTTCCCAGGGGCGCGGCATGAACTTCATCGGTCACGCCTACGTCGCCCTCGCGCACGACGACACACCAGCGTTCGTTCTCGGGGCCATGCTGCCCGACTTCCTCGGCATGGCGCGGATCCGTGGCGCGAAGAGCCAGCACCCCGAGGTCATGCGGGGGGTCGAATTCCATCACCTCTCGGACGAGGTCTTCCACCGCGGCGCCGCCTTCTTGCGCCTCTGCAGCGCGCTGGGGGACGAGCTCGAGACCGAGGGCGTGCGACGGGGCCCCGCGCGTGCCGTGGCCCACGTCGGGGTGGAGCTGCTGATCGACGGCTTCCTGGTCCACAGGCCAGGTGTGGGCGACGCCTACCTCGAGGCCATCGCCGCGGCGGCGCCCGCGCGCCTGGGCAAGGAGATGCGTTTCGCTCGGGAAGGGCAACGCGAGCGCTACGCCGAGCTTGTCGAGCGGCTCTCCGACTGGGGGGTGCCGGACGGCTACGGGGACCCGGCGATCGTCCGCGATCGACTGGTGAGGATCCTCGGGAGCCGGCCCCGCCTCTCCCTGACGGCGGAGGAGGCCCGCACCGTGGGCCTTCTGCTGCCCAAGACCAAAGAACGCGTGGCCGAAAGCCTCGAAGAGCTGGTGCAGGCCACCCGGCAGACGCCCCCCGGCATGCCGATCGGTTGACACGAAGCCGGCCGGTCGTGGGATACTTCCCCCGCCATTTCCTCGCCTTTTCGCGAGGTTGACCAAGGCTCTCCCCTTGTCGCAAGCCCAAGCCCCGGCGCCCCCGCCCCCTCCCGACCGGCCCATCGAAGTGAGCCCGGAGGAGGAGATGCCGGCGCGCTTCGGCAAGTACACCCTGATCCGGCGCATCGCCGTCGGTGGGATGGCGGAGATCTTCCTCGGCATCCAGCGCTCGATGGCCGGCTTCGAGAAGCTCATCGTCATCAAGCGCGTGCTGCCCAAGCTCGCCGAGGACAAAGAGCTTCGTGAACATGCTCCTCGACGAGGCGCGCATCGCGGCGACCCTCAACCACCCGAACGTCGCGCACATCTACGACGTCGGCGTGAACGACGGGCAGTACTTCATCGCGATGGAGCACGTCCACGGCGAGGACATCCGCTCCATCGTCCGCCAGATGAAGAAGAAGGAGGTCACCTCCTTCCCGCATCGAGCACGGCCTGGCCATCGTGCTCGGCTGCTGCGCGGGCCTCGCCTACGCGCACGAACAGCGCGACCTCGACGGCAACCCGATGGAGCATCGTCCATCGGGACGTGAGCCCCCAGAACATCCTCGTCACCTTCAGCGGTGACGTGAAGCTCGTCGACTTCGGCATCGCGAAGGCGGGCAAGACCCCGGTCGAGGAGTCGAAGAGCGGCAAGCTGAAGGGCAAGATCCCCTACATGAGCCCCGAGCAGGCGCAGGGGCTGGACCTCGACGCCCGCAGCGACATCTTCAGCCTGGGCGTCATGCTCTTCGAGCTCTGCACCGGCCGGCGACTCTTCAAGGGCACGAGCGAATACGACACGATGCGCTTGATCGTCGAGGGCGACTACCCGCGCCCTCGCCTGCTCAACCCGAACATGCCGCCCGCGCCTCGAGGAGATCATCCTCCGCGCGCTCGCCAAGGATCGCGACCAGCGCTACCAGTCGGCCCGCGAGTTCCAGAGCGACCTCGAGAGCTTCATCCGCGCCGAGCGCCTGGCGGTGAGCCCGCTCTCGCTGGGCGAGTGGATGCAGGGGCTCTTCAGCGAGAAGCTCGAGCAGCAGAAGCAGATGCTCCAGGAGGGGCGCCAGCTCGCGGAGGTCATCGCCGCGCAGATCGCCGAAGAGGAGGCCGAGGCCGCCGAGGCGCTGCGCTCGGGCGTCCACGCGCGACGGAGCAGCAAGGTCCCCTGGATCCTCCTGGTGTTGGTCATCATCGGCGCGATCGGGACCACCGCGTGGTTCCTGACGAGGCCGCCCGAGACGACTGTGCGCACCGGCCCCGGCGTCCTCGAGGTCACCAGCGATCCCCCAGGCGCGGCGATCTGGCTCGACGGAGACCGGCAGAACGAACGCACACCGGCCACCATCCGCGAGCTGCCCGTCGGCGCGACCTACACGGTCAAGCTCACCGCCGACGGCTTCGCTCCGCGGACGACGCAGGTGCGCCTGACCGAGGAGGAGCCCACGGCCACCGTCGAGGAGCACCTCGAGCGGCCCTCTGCGGCAGACTTCGGCGTCATCAACGTCCGCACGGTCCCGGCGGGCGCCGCGATCCTCCTCGACGGGGAGGCCACCGACCAGATGACCCCCGCGACCATCCCCGAGATCCAGCCCGGGGTGGAGCACACCCTGGCGCTCGCCCTCGAGGGCTACGTCACGCGCAGCGTCGATTCTCACGCTGGCCGCGGGGCAGGTCGAGGACCTCGTCTTCGATCTCGAGCCCACCCCGCTCACGCCCAACGAGGCCATCCTCCGCATCACCACCGTGCCCAGTGACTCGCGCGTCCTGGTGGACGGCGAGTGGTACGAGACGGGGAGCCCGTATCAGTTCCGCCGCCAGGCCCGCCCGCTGCGCATCGTCGTAGCGCGGAGCGGCTTCCGCAACGAGGAGCGCTCCATCGATCTTCCCGGTGGGGAGACCACCGCGGTCGAGGTGCGCCTCAGGCGCAGGCCGGGCGGCGGCGCCAACATGGGCATGGACACCGGCATGGACGAGGGGACGCCAAGCGGTCCTGGCTCGCTCACCTTCGACGCCCGCCCCTGGTGTCAGGTCTCCATCGACGGCCGATCCGTCGGGCAGACGCCAATCGTCAACCGCTCCCTTCCCTCCGGAAGCCACACCGTTCGCTGCGTCAATCCCGAGCTGGGCGTGACCCGGAACGTGACGGTCAACATCCGCCCCGGCGAGACGACGCGCCAGCGCATCAATCTGCAATGAGCGCGGCTCGCCTGAGCCGCCTCGGCGGGCTCACCGCCGTCGGGGCGCTCCTGTGCTTCCACGCGGCGAGTGGCCCCCACGCCTTCGACACGGGCGAGCTGGTGGCCGCCGCCTTTGCGCTCGGGGGCTCGCATCCGCCCGGGCAGCCACTTCACGCCATCCTGGGGTTCGCGGCCACGCTCCTGCCCCTCGGCCCCGCGGCGTTCCGCGTGACGTTGGTGAGCGTGGCCGGCGCGCTCCTCGCCGCCGTGGTGGCCGGCCTCTTCGCCGTGCGCCTCGCGCGCACCCTCGCAACGAGCGAGCCCTCGCCCCGCGTCCTCATCGTGCTCTCTGTGGTCGTCCCTTTCGCGGTGCTGGTCTCGCCACCACTCTTGAGACAGGCCACGCGGCCGGAGGTCTACACCCTGGCGCTCGCTCTCTTCGGCGTGGCGATGCTCGCGCTGGTCTCGTCCACACGCTGCGAAGGTGTGCGCCCGGCGTCCTTCGCAGCGGGACTCGCCGCGTGCCTTCATCCACCTCACGCCCTCGCGGCGCTCCTCGCCATCGGCCTCTTCCTCTTCGTCGTGGAGCGCCACCGCCCGGCGCGGCAGCGCGCCCTCGTTTGGTCCGCCGCCTTCTTCCTCCTCGGCCTCCTCCCCCTCGCCTATCTTCCTTTCCGCGCCTTCGCCGGCGCCGAGGTGTGGGGCGACCCCACCACCCTCTCGGGCTTCTGGGACTATCTCTCCGCGCGCGCCTACCGACAGAACCTGGGGAGCGCAGGCGGCTCCTTCTTCGCTCAGGTCGCCGCCGTCCTGCGCTACCTCCCATACGCTGCCGGGCTCGTGCCGCTCTTCGGCCTCCTCGCACTCTCGCGCCGCGCGCGTGACGCCGAAGGCCGGAAGCGCCACCTCCTCGTCTTCGCGCTCGCGACTACCTTCAGCGCGCTCGCCGCAGCGCTGATCACGCCCATCGACCAGGGCGTGCCGGACATGGTGGCTTACGCCGGGCCCGTGACGCTGCTCCTCATCGCAGTGGGCGCCGCCGGCATGGCGCTCCTGCCGCGAACCCGCTACGCGCTCCTCGGTCTCGCCGGCATCACGCTCAGCCTCTTCGCGCTCCGAGACGCCCCGAGCGCCATCGACGCCGACGCGCCGACCCTCGATGCCCTCGGCGCGAGCTTGGTCACCACGCCTCCCCCGCGCAGCATGGTGGTGCTGACCCAGGACTTCGCTGCGAGCACCTGGCTCATGGAGCGCGCGACGGCCGACGCACGTCCCGACGTCGCCATCTTCGTCTCGGGCCTCGCGACCTCTTCATGGCATTGGCGCACGCTCGCATCGCATCCGGCGTCGGACGGAACCCCGGTGGAGGCAGAGGGACGGGACGCGCGAGAGCGCTACACACGCGGCGCGATGGAGGCCTTCGCGGGCGAGGTGCCCATCGTTGTCGAGATGGACGCGCAGGCGGGAGGCGCGGGGACGCTCGCGGGCCCCTATCTCCTCGGCGATCCGCGCGTGAGGGTGGCGCGCCTGAGCGCCTCGAGCGGCGAGCGTCTCGCGCCCGCCATCGCCGCGCTCGCCCGCGATGGCCCAGCCGGTGATCACGGCGTCGTCCACGCGATCTATCGCGAGTACCAGGCCACACGCGCGCGACGGTTGGCCCTCAGGCGCGAGCCCGCCCTCGCCGCCCGTGCCTCGCGCTGGGCGCTGATCCACCCGGACTCGGTCGAATCGGCGCTGTTGCAGACCGTGCCCCCGCCTCGCGAGGGCGCGCACATGGCTCCGGTGGTCGCCGCGAGCGCGAGTGTCGGCATCGATCGCGGCACGGCCCTGCGCCAGGGCGCGGTGCTCCTCGCCCTCGGCGGCGCCACCGACGCTGCCCTGGACCTCCTCGACCATCAGAGCCCGAGCGATCCCCGCGCCCTCCTCGAAGCCGCTTGGATCGCGCTCACCGACGGACGTCCCGGGGCTGCGCGGGAGGCGCTCGATGCGTTCGACGCGCGGGCACCCGAGCTGCGCGACGAGGGAGCGGCCCTGCGCCAACAGCTGCCATGAGCGACGATTCGAAGGCCTCGAAGAGGCGGCGGCACGTCGGCCTCGCGCTGCGGATCACGGGCACGCTCGCGGGGCTCCTGTACGTCCTGTCGCTCGCCGACCCGGCCGAGCTCCTCTCCGTCGCGCTCTCGCTGCCCAGCTACGTCCCCCCGCTGGTCTTCGCGGTGATGGCGCTCAACCTCGGCGTGGGCTCGGTGCGCTGGCGGGTCGTCCTCTGGGCCTACGGCGCTGCGAAGCGCCCTCCGCTCTCGCGCCTCTACTACCTCTATCTGGTCGCGCTCTTCTACAACAGCTTCCTGCCGGGCGGACTCGGAGGCGACGTGGTGCGCGGTGTCGTCGGACGCGAGAGCTTCGGCGAAGCCGGGGTGACGCGCTCGCTCACGGTGGTCTTCGTCGAGCGTGTCCTCGGACTCGCGGGGCTGCTCCTGGTCGCAGGGTCGGTCCTGGTGATCCACCCGCTGAACGGTTTCACGAGCGGGTCGATCCTCGGCGGCGCCGGCCTCGCGGGCGCGCTCTTCGCCGTCGTCGCCATCGCGGCCAGCCGCCGCTGGGCGCGCCTCGCACCGCGCTTCTTGCGCACGCGCCTCGAGCAGCTCCCTCCCCTCGCGCGCCCGGTCGGCCTCGCGGGCGGGCTCGCCATCTCGCTCGTCACGCAGATCGGCACGGCCTTGACCGGCTTCCTCGTGCTGCATGCGATCTCGGCCGAGGTCACCTTCACCGACGCCCTCGTCGTCGTCCCCGTCGCCAGCGCCGCGGCCTTCTTCCCCCTCACCGTCGGCGGCGCCGGCGCGCGCGAAGCCGCCTTCGTCGTCCTGTGCTCCCTCGCGCTCGGCATGGACGCCGCCGACGCCGCCGCCGCTTCTCTGGTCCTGTTCGCGATCCAACTCGGCCTGGGCGCGGTGGGCGGGCTCCTGCAGCTCGCGATCCCCCTCTCTCGGCCTGAAAAATCGTAGACTCTCCCGCGATGCGGCATCGCAGCCACGGCACCGGCGCCTTCGTGCCCAGCGACCTCGCCAGCGCGGGCGAAGGCTGCGTCTTCGAGGCTGGCGTTCTCGTCTTCCACCCCGACAAGGTCCATCTCGGCGACAACGTCTACGTCGGCCATCAGACGATCCTGAAGGGCTACTACGAGCGCGAGATGCACATCGGAGACGAGACCTGGATCGGCCAGCAGTGCTTCTTCCACTCGGCAGGCGGGCTGCGCATCGGCGCGCGGGTGGGGATCGGGCCCGGCGTCCGCATCATCACCTCGAGGCACGCCGAGGCGGGCCGCGAAACCCCCATCCTCTTTTCGCCCATCGACTTCGCCGAGGTCGTGATCGAAGACGACGCGGACATCGGCGTCTCGGCCGTCGTCCTGCCCGGCGTGCGCATCGGCCGAGGGGCCCAGATCGGGGCCGGCGCGGTGGTCACCCGCGACGTGCCCGCCTACGCGGTGGCGGTCGGAAGTCCCGCGAAGGTCGTCCGGGAAAGACCGTGAGCGATCTGTCCATCGTCGTCCTCGCCTACGACGAAGAAGAGAACATCGGCGCCGTTCTCGAAGAGCTCTTCGCGTGGCTCGACGCCCACGAGCCCGACGCCGAGGTGGTGATCGTCGACGACGGCTCGCACGACGCCACCGCCGAGCGCGCCCGACAGGTGCTCGGAAACCGCGCGGGCACCGTCGTGCGCCACCCGTCGAACCGCGGCATGGGCGCGGGTCTCAAGACCGGCGTCGCCCATGCGCGTGGCGAGTGGGTCACCTTCCTGCCCGCCGACGGGCAGATCGCGCCCGAGGCCATCGGCGCGCTGCGCTCCGCGGCCGAGGGCGAGGACGTGGACGTGGTCCTCAGCGTCTACGAGGATCGCGACGACGGCCTTCATCGCCAGATCCTCTCGGTGGGCGTCCGGACCTTGATCCTCCTGGTGCATGGCGTGCGCATTCGGAGCGACGGCCCATACCTCTTTCGCCGCCGGCTATTCGTCCCCGAAGAGCTTCCGCCCGACTCCTTCTTCTTGAACTTCGAGTTCCCGATCCGCGCCAAGGCATCCGGCCTCGGCACCCGCACTGTCACCATCGCCTGCCGTCCCCGGCGCGCCGGCCACTCCAAGACCGCGGCCATGCGCAAGGTCGTGACCGTGGGACGCGAGCTCCTCGGCATGCGGCAAAGGGAAGCCCGGCGCTGGCTCGGGCGCGTGCTCGGACGCTGAGCGCTTCAAGCGACCTCCCCCACACCCACACCCTCTCGGGGGGTGGCGCGCCGCGGCCCCTTCGATCCGATCGCGAAGGGTGGAGCGCGGCACACCGAGGGCGCGCGCCGCCGCGGCGATGTTTCCATTGTGACGAGCCACCACGCCCTCGAGCACCTCGAGCGACGGCGGAGGCGCCGGGGGAGAGAGCCGCCCGATCTGATACGTGATGTCGCTCGCCTGGATCACCTCCCCCGGCGTGCAGAGGGCGGCGCTCGTCACCACGTTCCGAAGCTCCCGCGCGTTGCCCACCCAGGGGTGCGCGAGCAGGCGCTCGATCGCGGCCTTCGAGAGGCGGCGACGGCCCACCTCCGCTTCGACGGCCTCGAGGAAGTGCGCCGCCAGGGCGGGGATGTCCGCGGGCCGCTCCGCCAGGCTGGGCACCCGGATGACCAGGCGGCTGAGGCGGAAGAAGAGGTCTTCACGGAAGGCCCCTGCGTGGACCTGGGCGATCAGGTCCCGATGCGTCGCCCCCACCACGCGCACGTCCACCCCGAGGGAATGCTCCGCGCCGACCCGCCGCACCTCGCCGGTCTCGAGGACCCGCAACAGCCGCGCCTGCAGCTCGATGGGCAGCTCGCCGATCTCGTCGAGAAAGAGCGTGCCGCCCGAGGCCTGCTCGAAGACACCCCGCCGATCCACGTCGGCGCCGGTGAAGGCCCCCTTCTCGTGACCGAAGAGCTCGCTCTCGACCAGGCTCGGCGCCAGCCCCCCGGCGTTGACGGCCACGAAAGGCCCGTCCGCCCGAGGGCCGGCCTGGTGCAGCGTCCGGGCCACGCCCTCCTTGCCTGCGCCGCTCGGCCCGACCACCAGGGCTGGCCACGAGACCTGAGCGAAGCGCTCCGCCTCCGCCAGCACCCACTTCATCTCGTCCGATGCCGCGACGAGGCTCAGCCCCTGTGCCGCATGGCTGCCGCGCTCGATACGGAGGTTCGTCCGTCCGATGCGGACCCGAGCGCCGAGCCGAATCCGCGCGACCTCCACCGCCAGCCCCTCGACCCAGGTGCCGTTTCGGCTGTCGAGGTCGCGGATCACCCACCCATCGAAGGTCGGCTCGAGGCGGAAGTGGCGGGCGCTGACGGTCGGATCGAAGACCACCAGGTCGTTCTGGTCCGGGTCGGAACCCACGTGCACCGGGCGATCGCCCAGACGCAGCCGCCTTCGGCCCCCCGCCTCCACCACCAGAAAGGTCTCCTCGCCCCTCGGCTCCGCCGGAAGCGCCACCAGATCGGTCCGTGGTGTTCGCAAGTCCATCGCCTCCCTCCGGGAGGCGTTATCGGGTCGAAGGCGAGCGAGTTGCGCCTCAGGCGGCTTCGGGTTCGGAGTCGCGGGCCGGCTCCTCCCCTTCGCTGCGGGGCAGCTCTTCGTTTCGCTTCTTGAAGTAGCGCGCAGCGACCACGGGCAGGAGCAGAACTCCGCCGGGAAGAGTGAGGATCGCCGTCCAAGTCAGGACTGTCACCACGCGCGCCATCGCCCCGAAATGGCTGCACGAATCATGCCGCGAACAACTCCCCGGGGTGCACGCGCGATCGCCTCGGGGGCCGCGACAAACCATGACAACCATGTCGCGGTGGGACGAGGCAGAGTGGAACTGGTTGCGGCAATTCGCCTCGCCGCGGAGACCATTGCGACTGAAAGGGAACGGGGCTACGTTCCGCCAGCCGTGGCGCAGGAGCTCAAGGAGACCCCTCTCGTCGGCGAGCACGAGGCGCTCGGCGCTCGGCTCGTCCCCTTCGCTGGCTATCGCATGCCGGTGCAGTACGCAGGCGTGGTGAAGGAGCACACGGCCGTGCGAGAGCGGGCCGGGCTCTTCGACGTGTCCCACATGGGCGAGCTTCTGCTCCGGGGGGAGCACGCGATCGCGCTCGTCGACTCCCAGGTCACGAACGACGTGAAGAAGCTCGCGGTGGGCCAGGCGCTCTACACCCTCTGCCTGCGACGAGAAGGGCACGGTCCTCGACGATCTGATCGTCTATCGGCTCGGCGAAGACGAAGTGATGGTGGTGTGCAACGCCTCCAACCACGAAAAGATGCGCGCCCACTTCGCGAAGGCCGCCGAGGGCCACTGCGACTTCGAAGATCGGACCGACCAGACCGCGCTCTTCGCGCTTCAGGGCCCGAAGGCGATGGAGATCCTCGCGCGCGCCGAAACCGATGCCGCGCTGATGGACCTCAGCCCCTTCCGCCTCGCCCGCGGCAAAGTCCTGGGCAAGGAGACCATCGTCGCCCGCACCGGCTACACCGGCGAGGACGGCTTCGAGATTTTCTGCGATGCGGGGGATTCGCCGTGACCTCTGGCGAGGCCTGCTCGCGGCAGGCGAGCCCTTCGGGATCGCGCCTGCCGGCCTCGGCGCCCGCGACACCCTCCGCCTCGAGGCGCGCCTCTCCCTCTACGGCAACGACATCGACGAGACCACCAACCCCTACGAGGCACGGCTCGGCTGGGCGGTGAAGCTCGACAAGGGCGACTTCCTCGGCCGCGAGGCGCTGGTCGCGATCAAGGAGGCGGGCCCCTCCCGTAAGCTCTGGTCGGCATTCGAGATGACCGGCCGCGGCATCGCCCGACACGGCTACCCCATCCTGGACGCGTCGGGCGAGACGATCGGCGAGGTCACCAGCGGCTCGCCCGGCCCCGACGCTGGGCAAGAACATCGGCCTCGGCTACGTACCGGCCGCGATGGCGAAGATTGGGACGGAGCTCGGCATCGAGATCCGCGGCAAGGTGATCGAGCGCAGAAGTCGTCAAGACTCCCTTTTACAAGCGTAGCGAGAAATAGATGGCGCACTACCCCAACGAGCTGAAGTACACGAAGGACCACGAGTGGGCCCGGGTCGAGGGCGACGTCGTCCGCGTCGGCGATCACCGCATACGCCGTCGATGCAGCTCGGCGACGTCACCCTGGTGGATCTGCCCGCGGTCGGGACCGACGTGCAGGCGCACGAGCGCTTCGGCGACATCGAGTCGGTCAAGACAGTCAGCGAGCTCTTCGCCCCCGTCAGCGGCGAAGTCGTCGAGGTGAACGGAGAGCTCGAGGACCAGCCCCGAGCCCGTCAACGAAGGCCCCTACGAAGAGGGCTGGATGGTCGCCATCAAGATGAGCGACCCGGGCGAGCTCGAGCGCCTCATGGACGCCGCCGCCTACGAAGAGTTCCTCGGCAGCCTCGACTGAGCGACGACCGAAAGCATGCGGTACCTCCCTCATACCGACGCGGAGATCCGCGAGATGCTCTCGCGGATCGGCATCGACTCCATCGACGCGCTCTTCGCGTCCATCCCCGAAGCGAACCGTCTGGGCCGCCCGCTCGATCTCGAGCCGGCCCTCGACGAGGTCCGCCTGACGAAGCACCTGTCGTCGCTGGCCGACGCCAACGACGCCGCCCGCGCGCTGTCGTTCCTGGGCGGCGGGATCTACGACCACCACGTCCCGCCGGCGATGGATCAGCTGCTCATGCGGAGCGAGTTCTACACGGCGTACACGCCCTACCAGGCGGAGGTCGTCGCAGGGCACGCTGCAGAGCATCTTCGAGTTCCAGACCATGGTCTGTCGAGCTCTTCGGGCTCGATGTCGCCAACGCCTCCATGTACGACGGGGCGAGCGCGGCCGCCGAAGCGGTGCTGATGGCGCGGCGCATCGACGAAGCGCGAGCGGATCGTCTTGAGCGACGCGCTGCACCCCGAGTACAGCGAGACGACCCGCACCTACCTCTCGGGCCTCGAGGGGCCCGAGGTCGTGGTGGTGAAGCACGCCGCGGACGGGCGAACGGATTACGACGCGCTCGCCGAAGCGGTCGACGAAAAGACCGCGGCGGTGGTCGTCGGCTACCCCAACTTCTTCGGATGCGTGGAGGATCTTTCGCGGGTTCGCGAGCTCGCGTCGAAGCACGGCACCCTGCTCGTCACCGCCACTGCGGAGCCCTACGCGCTGTCGCTCCTCAAGCCGCCGGGCGCCTACGGCGCGGACATCGCCGTGGGCGAGGGGCAGCCGCTGGCGGTCCCGCCGCAGCTCGGCGGGCCGGGCGTGGGGCTCTTCGCCTGCAAGCAGGAGTTCGTGCGGCAGATGCCGGGGCGCCTGGTGGGCGAGACCGTCGACAGCGACGACCGCCGGGGCTACGTGCTGACGCTCTCGACCCGCGAGCAGCACATCCGCCGCGAGCGCGCGACCTCCAACATCTGCACCAACCACGGGCTCATCGCGCTCGCCCTCACCATTCGCACCGCGATGCTCGGGCGAAGCGGTTTCGAAGAAGCCGGACGCATCTGCTTGAGCCGCGCCGAGTATCTCAAGGAGAGCATCCGCTCCCTGGACGGCTTCGACGTCCCCTTCGCCGCGCCGACCTTCAACGAGTTCGTCGTGCGGCGACAGGACGGCCTGGCGGCGCCGCTCCTCGCTTCGCTCGCCGCACAGGGCGTCCTCGCCGGCGTCGACCTCGGCCTCTTCTATCCGGAGCACGGTAACGACTTCCTGGTCGCGGTCACCGAAAAGCACGAAAAGGCCGACCTCGACCGCTTCGTCACCGCCCTCTCCGCCGCCTGAGGAGAGCGGACGCGGCCGGCCTTGAGCCCGCGGGTGGACTCGACTATCCATCGCTCTCGATGAACGACGAAGAGAGCTCCTCCTCCGACCCCATCGCCCGACTCGACGACCTGAACCGGCGCGCCCTCGCCGGCGGCGGCGCCCGGCGCATCAAGAACCAGCACGACGCAGGCAAGCTCACCGCGCGAGAGCGGCTCGACCTGCTGCTCGACGAGGGCACCTTCGTCGAGCTCGACCGACTCGTCGTGCACCGTTGCAACGACTTCGGCATGGAGGAGGCGAAGATCCCTGGCGACGGTGTCGTCACCGGCTACGGCCTGGTCAACGGGCGCAAGGTCTTCGTCTTCGCCCAGGACTTCACGGTCTTCGGCGGCTCGCTCTCCGCGTCCTACGCGAAGAAGATCTGCAAGATCATGGACCTCGCGATGCAGGTCGGTGCGCCGGTCATCGGGCTCAACGACTCCGGTGGCGCGCGGATCCAGGAGGGCGTCGAGTCCCTCGCGGGTTACGCCGACATCTTTCTGCGCAACACCCTCGCCTCCGGCGTGGTGCCCGCAGATCAGCGCCATCCTCGGCCCATGCGCTGGTGGCGCCGTCTACAGCCCGGCCCTCACCGACTTCATCCTGATGGTCGAAGGGTCGAGCTACATGTTCATCACCGGCCCCGACGTCATCAAGACCGTCACGCACGAGGAGGTCACCAAGGAAGACCTCGGCGGCGCCGGCAGTCACAACGCGAAGAGCGGCGTCGCGCACTTCGCGTGCCCCGACGACCAGGCGTGCCTGGCGGCGGTGCGTGAGCTGCTCGGCTACCTGCCCTCGAACAACTCCGAGGATCCGCCCATCATCGCCCTGCGCCGACCCCATCGACCGCGAGGATCCGGAGCTGGACACGCTGGTCCCGACGGATCCGATGAAGCCCTACGACATCAAGGCGATCATCGAGCGCGTCGTCGACGAGGAAGAGTTCCTGGAGGTCCAACCCGCCTACGCGAAGAACATCGTGGTCGGCTTCGCGCGCTTCGGGGGGCAGAGCGTGGGCGTGGTCGCCAACCAGCCCGCGTTCCTCGCCGGCTGCCTGGACATCGACGCGTCGATCAAGGCGGCGCGCTTCGTCCGCTTCTGCGACTGCTTCAACCTGCCCATCGTCACCTTCGTCGACGTCCCGGGCTTCCTGCCCGGAACGGGTCAGGAGTACGGCGGGATCATCAAGCATGGCGCCAAGCTCCTCTACGCGTACTGCGAGGCCACCGTGCCCAAGGTGACTGTCATCACCCGCAAGGCGTACGGCGGCGCGTACGACGTGATGAGCTCCAAGCACATCCGCGGGGACATCAACTTCGCCTACCCAACGGCGGAGATCGCCGTGATGGGGCCCGACGGCGCGGTCAACATCGTCTACCGCAAGGAGATCGCCGAGGCCGACGATCCGGCGAAGGCGAAGGCAAAGTTCGTGGCGGAGTACCGCGAAAAGTTCGCAAACCCGTTCAAGGCCGCGGAGCTGGGCTTCGTCGACGAGGTCATTCACCCGCGCAAGACGCGCGCGCGCGTCGTCTCGGCGCTCGGCATGTTGCGGGAGAAGCGCCTGGTGAACCCACCGAAGAAGCACGACAACCTGCCGCTCTGATCAAGCGACGGGCCGGACGCCCTCGAGCGCGCGAAACAGGGTCTCGGTGGAGAGCTCCTCGCGCTCGGACATCGCGCCCTCGAGGGCGCCCTCCGAGAGACCGAGGGCAGCGAGCGAGGTCGGCGCACCCGCCTCTCGGAGGAGGTCGAAGAGACGCGCCGGCAGATTGGCGTCGCCGGCGGCTTCGGCGATGGCGGCGTAGACCTCGGGCGCCGCTCGCGCGGAGATTGGAGAGCGTCTGCGGCAACAGGACGCTGTGGACGGCCGCGTGAGGAAGCCCGAAGCGCCCGCCGAGGAAGTGCGCGAGGCGGTGGTGCTCGCCGAGCTCGGCGACGTCGATGATGCTCCCCGCGAGCGCCGTGGCCTCGAGCGCGGCACGCCGTGCAGCGATGGAACGCGGGGAACGGACGAGCTCGGCCGCGCACGTCACGAGCCGCGCGATCGCGCCCGTGGCACGCTGCCGGAGGGCGGGGTCCGAGCTGGTGCTCATGGCCGCGATGGGGTGCGCCAGGGCGTTGAGGAGCGACTGGGTGGTGAGGGCCGCGGATACATCGAGGGTCAGGTGGGGGTCGTAGATCACCACGTCCGGGCGGACGCGCGCGTCCCTGCCGGTCACCTTCTCGCCGCCTCGCGTGATGCCGTAGATTGCCGTGCGCTCGGAGCCCGAATAGGTCGTGGGGATCGCGACGAGCTTCGCGTCGTCCTCGAGGCACAGGGCCTTGGCGAGGCCGATGGCCGAACCGCCGCCGAGGGCCAGCAGGGTGTCGGCTCGGCACGCGTGCATCGCGTCTCGCGCCCGCGTCACCACGCGCTCGGGCACGTGGACCTCGGCCTCGGCGAAGAGCTCCACGCGACGGCCGGCCAGACCGCGCTGCGCTCGTTCGACGAAGCGACGCGAGGGGCTGGTGATCAGCAACACGCGCTTGGCGCGCAGTGCGTCGAGCTCCCGGGGCAGCGCGGCGGACAGGTCGTCGGTGAAGACGAGTCGCTGTTCCTCCCGGCTCACGCCCGCCCCCGATGCATCTCAGCGGCCGGGCTTGTTCGATTGCCAGCGGTCCAGGATCGCCCGGGCTTCGTTCTTCTGCGGATCCATCCGTTCGTCGTGATTGTCGCGCTTCGTCGTGAGCTCGATGACGTAGCCGTTGGGATCCCGGAAGTAGATGGAGTCGATGAATTCGTGATCCGAGACGCCTCGGGTTTCCATCCCCGCGGCTTTGCCCTCGTCGAACATCTTCATCATGTGGTCGCGCTCCACCTCGAGCGCGATGTGAAGATCGAAATCGTCGTGGTCCACGAACTCGTAGGGGTCCTGTGGCACTTCGAAGAACGCGAGGAAGCTCCCGTCGTCGAGTCGATAGAAGGTGTGGAGCGCATCGACCTCGCGGCCGCTCTTGGTCTCCTGAAGACGGAGGGACCCCGCGAGCGGCAGGCCCAGAAAGTCCTCGTAGAACTTCCGCGTCTCCTCGGAATCGCGGCACCGATATGCGTTGTGGTGAAGACCCTTGATACCGCTCATCCCCTGCTTTTCCTGCGCTTCCACTATCATTACAATCGAGTAATTTAGATTGGCTTCATCGAAATAATCGATGGACGAGTTCGAACCCATCACCCTGGACCAGCTGACGGCCTTTGTCGCCGTGGTGGAGCACGGCGGCTTCAGCGCCGCCGCGCGCCAACTCGGCCGGGTTCAGTCAGCGGTCAGCCACAGCGTCGCCACCCTCGAAAAGACCCTCGGCGCCACGCTCTTCGATCGCGCCGTGCGCCCCCCAGCGCTCACCGACCCCGGGCGGCGTCTCGCCGCGGAGGCGCGGCTCGTGCTGGCCCAGGCGCGCGAGCTTCGTCAGGTGGCCAGCGCCATCGGCGGTGGGCTCGAGCCACATCTCACGGTCGCGGTCGACTCCATCCTACCCCTCGAGACCCTCGCGGATGCGCTCTCGGAGTTCCACGCCGCCTTCCCCTCCGTCTCGCTGCGACTGCAGACGGACATCCTCTCCAGCGCCGTGACGCTCGTGCGGGAGGGGATCGCCGAGCTCGGCCTGTGCAACCTCGCGGGCATGCACGAGCCGACCTTGATCGCGCTCCCTGGTCCACGCGTGCGCCTCATCCCGGTGTGCGCCCCGTCTCATCCACTCGCGCAGGAGCCAGCGCCGCAGCGCGCCGATCGCCTCCAGCCGCACACCCAGGTCGTCCTGAGCGAGCGCTCGACGCACACCAGCGACATCGGCGTGCTGTCGGCGCGGACCTGGCGCGTCACCGACATGGGCCTGAAGATCCAACTGCTGGTCGCGGGCGTCGGCTGGGGCAACGCGCCCGTGGAGATGGTCGAAGCGCATCTCGCGCGCGGAGAGCTGGTGCGCCTCGAGCCGGCTCCCTGGGCCGATGGACGACACGACGTTCAGCTCCACACCCTCGTGCGGGCCGATCGACCGCTGGGCCCCGCCGGAAGCTGGCTCCGACAGCGGCTCGCCGGTTTCTGAGCGTCAGCCGAAGAGGGAAAAGGCGCGGGCGATGAGGCCGCCCGCGGGATCGATCGGATCCGGCGGACCGCCGAGGCCCCCCGCGAGGCGGATCACCCACACTCCGAGGAGCAGCGCCATCGACGCCCACCAGAACCACTTCGGCAGCCGGTCCATCGGGTCGAAGCTCCGCGGCGAGAGCACGCCGGCGCTCACCAGTGTCACGCGCAGGAGTGTCCACGAGACCAGCGGCGTGATCAGCCAGACGAGCGGATGCAGACGAAGCGCTTCGAGGACGTGACCGTGCATCAGGGCGAAGGTCGCCCGGGTCATGCCGCATCCGGGGCATGGAAAGCCGAAGAAGAGCTTGATGGGGCAGAGCAGGAGATCGGACGCGATGAGCAGGCCCAGGATGGCGAGTGGTACCGCCACCTGCGCGACTTTCTTCGCAGTGACGCCCGTCGCCGGCTCACCCCGACTCTGCCCCGAAACGACGGCGCCCGACGCCGGCGGAGCCGGGTCGGGCGTCGTGCGACTCATGGGCGCGATCTCAGAAGGTGGCCGGGGCGCCGCCACCAGCCTCCCAGATCTTGTTCAGCTCTTCCTGCATCTTGGCGTAGTGGTACCAGCACAGGAACATGAACAAGAGGAACTTCACGCCTTGATCCTCCGGGTTGGGGATCCCGGCGCGCATCTGCGCCTCCTGGATGATCTTGCCGTACTTGATCGGCAGATAGTAGGCGTAGAGGAAGCACACCAGGGCGATCACGATGTCCATCGTCGGGTTGAGATCCTCCTTGCCCAGGTAGTTCTTCAACTCGTTGCCCATCGTGAAATACCAATAGAGGCCGTAGAGCCCGCAGGTCACGATGGATAGCAGCCATACGGTAGTGGGATTCCGAACCTCGCCCTTCATGGGTCTCCTCCGTCTGTGTCGCCCGCCTGGGAGCGCTTGAGAATCTCCAAAGCTCGTGGGGTTCTACGGCCGCGGCCGCGTCACCCTCCCCTCAGAGGTGGGCGGAGGATAACGAAGGCGCGCGCGGGGGGTCAATCGACCTTTTCAGGGGGTGCGTGGGCCGACGACTTCGGCGGTGCCGGTCCGGAAGGACTGGAGAAAATGCACCGTCTGGTTCATCGCGTCGTCGATGGGGTTGTCGACCGTGACGTGATCCCCCGCCGGGAACGGAGGCGCGACCGGATGCGCCTGGATGTCCTCGTCCTGCCTCTGCAGCATCAGCAGATGAGTCGCCGGCTGCCAGGCGTAGACCGCGCGGGTGACCGTCTCCCCTTCGATCGTGACGTTGTCGCGCACGGGAGCGGTGGTGGTGGAGAGGTCCGCGTAGAGCGGCTCGTCGGCCACCATCTCGGCCCCGATCGCGCGCGCCAGCGACTCGGTGCCGATGTTGTGCAGGTTCTCGTCGTTGCGGGCCATCGGCATCAAGATGCTCATCGGCCGCATGTAGAGCGTGTTGCCGTAGGCGATGGAATCGCCCCGATCGAGGAGCGTCTGCCAGATGGCCAACTCCGGCATGAAACGCGGCGGCAGCGCCTCGTAGTCGATGGAGCGTGGATCGAGACCCAGCTTGGGCAGGAGTAGCGGGAAGTAGCCGCGGTTGTAGATGGGGCCGTTGGCGACGAGCTCCATGAGGTTGCCCCCGGTGACGGCGAGAACCGCGACGCCGATCTCGGGCTCCATGGTCGCGAACTGGGTCGCGACGATGCCGCCGAGGGAGTAGCCGATCAGCGAGATGGGCTCGGCGCTGAAGGACAGCGTGTCGAGGGACGCGTCGGCCGCGCGGACTTCGCTCCAGTCGCCCGCACGGATCATGCGGACGAAGGTCATCAGGTCCGCCGCTCCCTGTCGGAGCGCGTCGCGGAGGTAGTTCGGATGGAACGCCGCGAGCTCTCCGTCGCGCTCGAAGATGCCGGCAAACTCGATGACGACGTCGAGCCCACGCTTGTCCCCGAACCCGTCGGGCGTCATCTCGCCGGTGAAGCGGTTCATGAGGTCCTCCGTCGCCGGGTTGCGCATGCCGTGCCACGGGAGGTCCATCGCCAGCACCGCGTATCCCTCGCGGCAGAGCGAATCGGCAAAGGCCAGCTCGTTGCTGCGCTCGGCGCCGAGGCCATGCTGGGCGATGACCACGGGGAGGTCGGAGAAGTCCGCCGTACGCGGCAGAAACAGAGTGAACGGGACCTCGCTCGTGCGGTGGACGATCAGATCACCGCTGCCGTCGCGAGAGAAGCGCCCGTGGACGGCCGGGTCGTCCGAGAGGAACCATGGAGATTCGAAGGTGCCGTGGATCATGAAGCTGAGCGCGTCGTGCTTCACGCCTCCCTCAACCTCGAGGCCGATGACATCCATCGCCGGCGTACCGAGGATGCCGTCGAGGGCCGCGCCTTCGGGATAGGTCGCGGTGACGGTCGGGGTCGGGGCGTCGTCCGCCCAGATGATGGTGCGCGCGTCGGCGAGCCCCTCGGTGATGGTCTGGACGTGGAAGTGCGCGAGCGCCGCCACCCGATCGCGGGTCACACCGTTCGTCCCGAGGGTCATCAGGACCTCGTTGTAGTGGTCCCACGCCTCGCCCAGAAGCGGATTGTCCGGGCGCGTGAGCGCGTCGCGGACCTCGGCGAAGGCCGGCGCCGGGGTGATGGGGGCGCCGTCGACGTCCATGACGTCGGTGGTCACCACGACGACGTAGCGCCTCCCAGCGCGCAGGGGGTGCCCATTGGCCGGACGCACCGCGAGCTGCTGGGTCGCCGGGTAGAAGCTGACCTCGACCGGGACCCGATCGAAAGCCGCCGATGACTCGGGGTCGACGTTCAACATGAACACCGACGCGTCTTCGAGGAGCGACATCTCGGGCGTGGCCGGCAGGCTCGCCGGGTCGAGCGCCCCGTCGAAGAGGAAGAAGGCCGGCGTCACCGCCCCGAAACCGTCGAGGTCGGCGAGGCCGACGCGCAGCGAGTCATGGTACGTGGTGTCGGGGGACCGACTCTCCCCCGGCAATTCCCCGATCGCCACGTGGCCCGACTCGTCCAGATAGAGATCGTCTGGATAGGGGATCGCCCCATAGGGCATGGGATCGGCGGCGAGATCGAAGCGCGCGTGGACCCCGGTGAGTCCTCCGTCCGGGACCGGCGTGGTCCCGTCGTCACCGCACGCGGCGGCGAGGGCGGGCAGGAGCCAGAGAATGGGGAGGATTCGGAGAATCGACATCTGCCACGACCAAAGCAAGAGAAGGAGAAGGACTGCTACGAAAGGAGGTTTTCACAGAACCGAAGGGGCAGCAACGGAGGGATGCCCAAGGAACCCCCCGGTTTTCGGGTCCGGATCTCGGGCGTTTTGGTGGGATTGAAATACCCAGGAGCTACCCAGAGTCTCTTCTCGTCGCTAGACTTCGCCCACGCCCGCTGGCCCGCCCATGTCCCGTATCTGCCAACGCTGCGACCACGAGAACACGCCCGACGCGAAGTTCTGCCTTCAGTGCGGCGCGATGCTCGAGATCGATTCAGGGGACAGCGGTGATCCCCTCGTCGGGAAGATCCTCGAGGGCCGCTACCGCATCCTGAGCGTGATCGGCGAGGGCGGCATGGGGAAGGTCTACGCCGCTGAGCAGAAGATGGGAACGGCGACCCGCAAGGTCGCGGTCAAGACCCTGCACCCGGAGCTCAGCGGCGACCCGCAGATCGTGGCGCGCTTCCACCGCGAATCGGCGACGGTGATCGAGCTGCAGCACCCGAACACCATCAACTTCTACGACTTCGGCGAGATGGAGGACAAGACCCTCTTCATCGTCATGGAGTTCATCGAGGGTCAGTCCCTCGCGCACCTGCTCGACCCACGGCGCCCTCGATCCGGCACGCGTCGACAAGATCCTCATCCAGATCTGCGGCTCTCTCAACGAGGCGCACCAGCATCGGCATCGTCCACCGCGACCTCAAGCCCGAGAACGTCCTGCTCACGGACCGCGGCGGACAGACGGACTTCGTCAAGGTCCTCGACTTCGGCATCGCGAAGCGGAGCGAGGCGGAGGACGAGAGCCAGGCCAAGCTCACCAAGCAGGGCATGGTGCTCGGCACGCCGCCCTACATGAGCCCGGAGCAGTTCAGCGGCCAGGCGCTCGACGCGCGCTCGGACATCTACTCGCTCGGCGTGATGACCTACGAGATGCTCACCGGCAAGCTCCCCTTCGAGGCGAAGACGCCCTGGGAGTGGGCGACCAAGCACCTCACGGCGCAGCCGAAGCCCCTTCGCGCCTTCCCGATCGCTCGCGGGCATCGCCCGAGAACAAGAAGGCGGCGGTGATGCGGGCGCTCTCGAAGAACCGGGACGATGCGCCAAGTCGACGGCGCTCGAGTTCCTGCAGGAGTTCACGGGCTACCAGGACGCGCAGACCGCCTGGACCATGGCGACCTCCTCCACCGGGGGCGACATGTCGCGGGTCTCTGCGGCCTCGGCCACGCCCCGCCCCCCGGTGGGCACGCCCGGCCCGATGCCGCAGAGCGGGCAGATGCAGGCGCCGAACGCCTACAACACCCCCGCGCCCTACGGCGGCAACACCCCGGCGCCCTATGGGACGCCCGCGCCCTATGGCGCGACGCCGCCCCCGGGGTACGACTCGATGGAGCTGCCGACCTCGGGCGGCGGCGCCGGCAAGGTGATCGCCATCCTGGTCATCCTGCTCTTCGTGCTCGGCGGTGGGGCCGCGGGCGGCCTCTACTGGTGGAGCCAGCAGAGCAGCGATCAGCCGGTGGTGGATCCGGTGGCCAACAACACCACGGCCACCCCGGTGACGGGCACCGCGACGCCGGTCACCAATCCCATGGTGCCGAGCACGCCCACCATGGACACCACGCCGCTCACGCCCACCATGGACACCAACATGGTGACCGAGCCGACGATGGACACCTCGATGGACACCGACACCTCCATGGACACCGACACCTCCATGGAAGAGGAGACGGCCATGAGCTCGTCCATGATGGGCTCGTCCATGTCCCACAGCGCTGGAGGCGACCACCCTGCCCTCGAACAGGCGCGCGGCGCGATTCGCCGGCACGACGTGCAGGCAGCCGTGGCCGCCCTCTCCGTCGCGCAGGGCGCGCTGGGACGTGGCGATGCGAACGTTCGCCGCGTGCGTAACGCGCTCGCGACCGAGGGCTACCGACGGGTGGGCATCCTCTTGCAGCAGGGGCGGTGTCCGCAAGCGCAGGCACTCTATCGAAGCTTGCGCACGGTCGGCGCCGAGGGCCGGGCTGGGAGCAATTTCTCCCCGGATTGGTGTAGGCGCCCGTGAGCGACGCCGGTCCAGAACGGCTGACCTGGGACGAGATCTGTGGCCACGACGAGTACCGTGGCCGCTGGGTCGCCCTCGACGAGGCCGCCTACGACGAAGAGACCGGCAAGGCCACCAGCGGCATGGTGGTCGACGTCGATGACGATCTGGTCGATCTCTGCGAACGACTCAAAGAGTCCGAGCACGAGAACTGCGCGATCCTCTTCTGCGACGTGAAGCCCAGCTGAGCGCTACGAAGCGCCCTGCGCCAGAACGACCGCGGTCAGGTTCAACACGAACTTCTCCTCGGTGAAGAAGGAGGGCCGGCTCAGGCCGAGGCGCGCCTCCAGGTGGCGGCTGAGCCGGCCGAAGAGCTCCTGGCGCACGGCGAGAGGCAGGGACTCGCGGCGCAGGCCGAGGGCGATCATGGCGTCGCGCTCGGGTGGGGTGATGCGGCGCACTGCGTGGACGACCGACGGATCCTCGATGAAGGTGTTGTGCCGCTCGGAGGGCGGCACCACCGAAGCCGGCTTGGGTGCGCGGCTCTCGCGCACCACGATGGTCCCGGCCGCCACGTCCCCCAGCCGCCGGCCGCTGGCCAGCGCGGCGCTCCCTCCCACCAGGTAGAAGAGCGGGAGCGAGTCGACGATGCGCACCAGGTTGCGGATCACCGACGTCATGAAGTCGATGGGGATGCCCTTGTCGGTGAGCACGCGCAGGCCCATCACGCGCTTGCCGATCGTCTGCCCGCGAAAGCGCCATTCGAAGAGCGTCGCGTAGCCGAACTGCACGACGAAGAACGAGATGTAGGCCAACGCCTCGGCGAAGCCGCCCAGGACCGGAACCAGAAGCGACACGCCGCAGCTGACGATCAGCAGCGTCACCCCCAACACCAGCGCGTCGATGGCCCATGCCACCGCCCGGATCGAGACGCCGGCGAGCTCGAATTCGAACTCCACGTTCTCGGGCGTGGTGATGACGTGCACGCTCCGCATGGAGAGAGCATACACTCGGGGAGTGCAGGGTTTCGACGTCGGACGATTCGTTCACGAGCGCGGACCGGTCTGGGAGGGCCTGCGCGCGCTGCTCGCCGAGGTCGAGGAGCGCGGCCTGTCGGCGATGGACCTAGAGACCGCCCGGCGTTTCGGCAAGCTCTACCGCGCCACCTCGAGCGACCTGGTGCGCGCGCGCTCGGAGATGGTCGACGCGAACATCGTCGACTACTTGAACGACCTCGTGGCGCGCGGCTACGCGCAGGTGCACGGCGGCCGGGGGATCGGCGCCGCGGGACGGATCCGGCGCTTCTACGCCCGCGGCTTCCCCCGCCTCTTCCGCGAGGAGTGGCGCGCCATCGTGCTCTCGGCGTGCCTGCTCCTCGGCGGCGCCGCCTTCGGCGCGACCTTCACGTTCCTCGACCCCGGCTCGCGTGGGGTGCTCATCCCGGACCAGCACCAGGCGCAGACGCCTGGCGAGCGCATCACCGAAGAGGAGACCTCCGGCGGGCTCGACGACGGGCAGAGGAGCGTGGCCTTCGCCAGCATGCTCTTCACGCACAACATCAAGGTCAGCTTCCTGGTCTTCGCTGCAGGGATCACCGCAGGCGTCGGCACGGTGCTCTTGATGATCGTGAACGGCGTGCCCCTCGGCGCCCTCGCCATGCAGTACCACCTCGCCGGCCACGGGCTCTTCTTCTGGGCGTGGATCCTGCCCCACGGCATCCCCGAGCTGACCGAGGTGTGCATCGCGGGCGGCGCCGGGCTGATCATCGCGCGTGGGATCCTCTTACCGGGCAGGCGTCGGCGTCGGGTCGCGATCATCGCCGAGGCGAAGCGCGCGGCGCTCCTGGTGGTGGGCGGGATGCCCATCCTGGTCCTCGCCGGTCTCATCGAGGGGACCATCAGTCAGATGCATGCGCCGGTCGTGCCCTACGCCCTGAAGCTCGTCTTCGCCGCCATCATCGGCGCCGGCCTCTACGCGTATCTCCTCCTCGCCGGTCGCAAGCGCGATTGATCGCGCAGCACGTTCAGCTCCCGCTGGAGCGCCTCGCGGACGAGCGAATCGAGGGTCTCGATCTGCAGCTCGGTCGGCTCGGCGCCGGGTAGCGCGATGACGCGCGGATCGATGGAAGGGCCCAGGCGATAGCGAAAGCGGGCCGGCACTGGAAGGTGCGGCAGCGGCCCGACCGCGAGCCCCCACGGTAGCGAGAGGTGTACGGGCCACACGCGCGCGCGGGCGATGCGCGGCAAGCCCACCGCCTCGGCGAAGCGGCGACCGTCGCTCAGCACCACCAGGGTCTCGTGAGCGCCGGCATGGGCCACGGGGACGATGGGCGCACCGGTGAGGAGCGCGATGCGCGCGTAACCTCTCCGGCCCGCGAAGCGCACCTCGTAGCGCGCCCGGTAGGGACGCCACACGTCCACGTCGCCCCCCGGCAGCACGAAGAGATCCTCGTGGCGTTCGGTGAGGATCGTGCGCGCGACCTCGCGGTCGGCGCGCACCACGCCGAGTTGCGAGAGCACTCGGCCGGTGTAGGGGTTGCCGACGAGGAGCTCGTGCGCCGCCGGATGGATGGGGCGCGTCGTGCCGAAGTGGCGATACCACGCGACGCCGAAACCGATGACGTCGATCACCGTGGTGCCGCCCGAGTGATTGCCGACGAACATCACCGGGGGATCGGGGATCGCGTCGAGCCCATCGACCTGCAGGGGGAAGTAGCGATGGTCGCCGAACGCGCGGCCGAGCACGCCGAGGGCGCGCTCGACGACCGCCGGGTCGTAGTCCTCCGGGTCGCCCCCCCAAGGCGAGCCGTTCGGATGAAGGAGGCGGAGGAGCGCGGCTTTGTCGCGCTTTGTCGCGTACTTCGGCCGTTCCGGGGCTTTGGGCCCCCGCGCATCCTCACCCGTTTTCGAGGTTTTTGCGGTCATCGCACTTAGAATTGTCGGAAGGCCGCGCGCCTGCCCCTTCATGCTGCACCATCTGCCCCCGATCGCCGAGCGCCTCATGCTCCGCATGCTGCACCTCAAGGGGTACCGCAGCACCTTCATCCGGACCTCGGTGGGTCGCATCCACGTCCTGGACGCGCGAGGCGAGGGATCGCTTCCGCCGGTCCTGGTTCTCCACGGCCTCTCCGCCGCCGGCCAACACTACGAAAACCTCCTGAGCCTGCTGCGACCACACGTCTGCCGCGTGATCGCGGTGGACATGCCTGGCCACGGGAAGAGCGAGCTCCCTATGGAGGGGATGAGCCAGGCCACCGTGGCCCGCGGTCTCGAGGAGGGGCTCGACCGGGTCCTCGACGAGCCCGCCGTGATCTTCGGCAACTCCCTCGGCGGGGCGGCCGCCGTGCGCTATGCAGCCAGCCATCCGGACAAGGTCCTCGGCCTGGTGCTGGCCGCCCCCGGCGGCGCGCCCATGGAGAGCGAGGAGCTCGAAGAGTTCGTCGGTCACTTCATCCTCGACAATCACGCCAAGGCGCTCGACTTCGTCGACAAGCTCTTCCACCGGCCCCACCGCTTTCGCCACCTCCTCGCCTGGGGTGTCCGTCATCAGTTTCGCCGCCCGGGCGTCGCGCAGCTCCTCTGTGGTCTGTCGTCGACGGACCTTCTGAAGCCCGAGGAGCTCGAGCGCCTCACCATGCCCACGCTGGTGCTCTGGGGAGAGCGCGACCGCGTGCTGCGCCCCGCCCATCGCGAGTTCTTCGAGATGCACTTGCCCGAAGGCGCGGTGGTGGAGAGGCTCGCGACCTACGGGCACGTGCCGCACATGGACGACCCGAAGGGCCTCGCCGCGCGGATCGTCGCGCACATCCGGCGGTCCGTGGAGCACCGCCGGCGCGCCGCCTGAGCGCGATCAGAGGATGCGGTCTGCCCTGAGGCGCAGATCGATCACCAGCGCGTACGCCGCGAGCGCGTCACGATCGGCCACCGGCCCCCCCTCGCGCACACGGTCGACGAGGCGGCGAAAGGACAGCCAGGTCGCTCCGTCGATGCCCAGGAGCAGCACCACCGAGACCGGGCCGGTGTGGGTCGGCAGCCCGGCGCGCCGGGCCGTCTCCCGTATCAGCTCGTCGACGAGCTGGTCCGCGCGTTCGACCGCGCTCCTCAGCGCGCCGGTGGCGAGGTCTCCCTCGAGGCTGAGGGCGGCGTCCGTGTGGCGGGGAAAGAGGCTCGCGAAGCTCAGGTTGGCGAGCTCGCGCGCGAGCGCCGCCGCGGCGTTCGGCTCGGTCCGGGCGCGCGGCACCACACTGGCGCCCCGGGTCTCCGCCTGTGCGCGCTTGACGGCGCTCTTCCACAGCTCCTCGCTGGCGCGGCCGAGCTCCTCTTCGACGGCCGCCTCCGCGCGACCGAGGAGCGCGTCTCGGGCCTGGGCGACGCTGCTGCCGACCTCGGGCACGCTCGGCGGCGCAGGGACCGCGGCAGCCGGTTCCATCGAGGTCTCCGGAGCGGATCCGGTCGCTGCGAAGCGCGCTTCACTGAGCCGTCCGACGCGCTCCTCGAAGGACTGGTCCGCGCGCCCGAGCACCAGGTCGTTCGCCGCTTCCTTCCCCTTGCCGAGCTGCCCTCTCTCGTCGAGGTCCTCGAGGACGCGATGGACCAGGGTGTCGAGCGCGGTGAGCACGCCTTCACCGGTGGTGGCGCAGGTGGGAAAGGATGGCACGCCCCTCACGTTGAGCACCGCCGAGAGCTCCTCCATCGACATCACGCCCTCGAGGTCTCGCTTGTTGAGCTGGAGCACCCAGGGGATGTCGTCGAGGGTCCGACCCTGCTCCTCCAGGTTCGCCGAGAGATTCTCGAGGCTCTCGACGTTGGCGTCCTGGCGACCGCGCTGCGAATCGGCGACGAAGACCACTCCGTCCGCGCCGGTGAGGACCAGCTTGCGCGTGGCGTTGAAGTAGACCTGCCCGGGCACCGTGAAGAGCTGAAGCCGCACGTGGTGCTGCGAGACGGGCGGCATGCGGACCGGCAGGAAGTCGAAGTAGAGGGTCCGATCGACGGGCGTCGCCAGCGAGACAATCTGACCGCGCGTTTCGGGTGGCGCCGCCTGATGGATGCACGACAGCGAGGTCGTCTTACCGCCGAGCCCGGGCCCGTAGTAGACGATCTTGACGAGAACTTCGCGCGTGAGCGGGTTGACCTGCAACGCTGTTCCCGCCCTTCCGAGGCTTCAGAGGTCGAGGTCGTCGAGACTGTTGCCGGGGTCGTCGTCGTCGCCGCCGCCGCCGATGTCACCGCCGCCGCCCGAGTCGCCGCCGCCCGAGTCGCCGCCGCCGTCATCCCAGCTGCCGCCACCCTCGTTCTCGCCGGTGTCGTTCCAGTCGTCGTTGTCGCCGCCGCTCGTGTCGCCCTGTCCCTCGTTCGCGAGGTGAGGTTGGCGGTTCATCATCTTGTAGGCGTTCCAGTCGCCGCCGCCGGAGTCGCTGTCGTCGATGCCCCACTCGCCGAGCAGGTTGTGCTTGCCGGAGTCGTCGATGAGGTAGTGGAAGTAACCGCGGCCGCGCGTGGTCTGCGGCAGACCGCCGACCAGCTCACGCTCCTCGGTCCACTCGAAGCGCATCAGGTTGCCGTTGGCCGTACCCTGAATACGACCTGCGCGCTCGTCCTTGTGGTACTCGCCGACGACGGCGTTCCCGGTCTGGACCATGTTCATCTCCCCGTACTGCGGGGAGAACCACACGCCGGTGAAGGTGCCCCCCTGAGGCATGGGGCCGGCGGACCGACTGGACATGCCGCCGCCACAGGCAGCGAGGGGGAGGAGAGAGAAGAGCACGATGGCGCGAAAGGTCGTTCGCATGGGCGAACGATAGTCGAGCCGAGGTCGCGGGATCAATCACTGGACTTCGGGCAGGCCCGGCGCCCAGTAGAGCACCCAATCCCGGGTGTCCAGGAGGGCCAGGAGCTCGCCGAGCTCCCGCATGGCGCCCTCGGCGGCCGATCCCGCGACCAGCCCGGCCAGAGCGGCTGCGGGGCGTGGGGGCTCGGCGGCTGGCAGCGGGAAGATCCGGGGCCTCACGGGCCGCGCCTCGATGGTGCCGGACATCAGAGAGGGGATCTTCGCCCGACCCTTGACCTCCGCGATGGCGTCCTCGATGCCGCCCAGGCGGTCGACGAGGCCCCGTTCGTGGGCATCGGCCCCCGACCAGACCCGCCCGCGGGCGAGCTTCTCGGCCTCCTCGTAGGGCATGCCCCGTCCCTCGGCCACGATGGAGACGAAGGCGCGATAGAAGCCCTCGGTCTCGCGATCGAGGATCGCCTGCTCGTCCTCGGTCATGTCGCGCGACAGAGAGAACATGTCCGCGTGGGGCGCCCGGCGGATGGTCTCGGTGTGCACGCCCATCGTCTCGAAGAGCTCGCGGGCCACGAGGCGCGTGGTCACGACGCCGATGGAGCCGGTGATGGTGACCTTCTCGGCGAAGATCGAGTCGGCGGGCGCGGCGACGTAATAGCCCCCGCTCGCCGCCACGTTGCCCATCACGGCGATGACGGGTTTCTTCTCCTTGAGGCGGATCACGTCACGGTGGATCTGATCGGAGGCGAGGGCCGAGCCGCCGGGTGAGTCGACGTGGAGCACCACGCCGACGCAGAAGCGGTCGCGGCCCGCGGCGCGGAGCGCAGCGCAGACGACCTCGGGATCGGCCGCGCGGTTCTGCCCCATGCCGGATTGCTTGACGCCGATGGGACCATGCACCTCGACCACGCCGACGTAGGGGCGCGGGAAGACGCGCGCGAAGAAGCTCGCCTCCGCGAAGGCGAGGTAGGGCGCGGCGCGGACGAGCTTGGCGGGCTTTCCCTCGTCGCCCTTCCCCAGGCGCGCGAGGACGTTGGGAAGCTCGTCGTCGTACGCGACCGCATCCGCGATGCCGGCCAGGACCGCTTCCTCGCCCCGAAGGAATCCCTGGGCGAAGAGCCCGCGGCCCTCGTCCGCGATCGAAGGCCGCGCGCTCAGGGCTTCACGGAGCTGGGCGTCGAGTGTATCCAGGAGCGCGCCGAGCTGCTCGCGCTGCGCGTCGCTCATGGACGCGCGGGTGAGCGCTTCGGCGGCGGTCTTGTACTCGCCGCGGGCCGTGGTGGAGACGGCGACGCCGACCTTGTCGAGGAGCGGCTTGAGGTAGCGCGACTCGATGGAGAGGCCGAGGGCGAAGAGGGTCGCTTGCGGGCCGAGCACGATGCGGTCGGCGGCGGCCGCCACCCAGAATCTCGCGATTCCCGCCGCCGCTCGGCAGATAGGCGACGACCTCGAGCCCGCTCGCCCGGATCTGCTCCATGATGCGCCGGAGCGATTGGGCGCCCGCCCAGCCCGTCATCATGTGGGGGATCTCGAAAACCACCCCCTTGAGACGATCGTCGGCGCTCACCTTCGCCGCCAGGCGGCGCAGGGCGGACAGTGGGGTGGGGAGCGCCCGGCGGACGCCCGGAAGAAAACGCAGAAAAAATGGCCGGGGCCCGCCGTGTTCGACCAATCGGGCGGAAAGCCGGACATGGACCCAGTCCCCGCGTGGCCTTCCGAAGAGGCGGGAAAGCCAGAAAAGCGGCAGGAATGGGAGCCGGAGGAGGTTCGTGACCGTCTTGGTGGCGAGGGTGAGCACCGGGGAGCAATCTAAGCCGCCTGGGCCTGGCCGCCACCCTCGCCAGCCCCACCGAAAGGCTCTGGGCCCGCATCGCCAGACCTTCGCTCTTTACGGGAGCATGGCGGGTCTGCTACCACCGGAAGCCGCTGCTCGGATGGGTCTTTAGGGCTCGCCAAGGACTGACATTCTCCACACGCGCAGAAGTTTCGAGCGCGGAGGGCTTATGGCTGACCCGCAGATGGTGATGTATGAGGAGGAGTTCAACCAGATCCAGGGGATCGTCGATCGCCTGGTTCGGGAAGCGAACGCCAAGGTCGTTTTCATCATCGACAAGAACGGGCAGCTGATCGCTGCCGCCGGTGACACGGAACAGCTCGACACGACGTCGTTGGCGTCGCTGACGGCGGGCAACATCGCCGCCACGGGCGGGATGGCGAAGCTCCTTCGTGAGAACGAGTTCAGCACTCAGTTCCACGAGGGCGAGAAGGCCAACATCCACATCCAGCTCGTGGGCAACCGCGTGATCCTGGTCGTGATCTTCGACAACAAGACCAGCCTCGGCCTCGTGCGCCTTCGGGTGAAGAAGGCGAGTGAAGAGCTGAACCGCATCTTCGAGGCGTTGCTCAACAAGGTCTCGGACCCGAATCGCGAGACTCCGTTCGCTGAAATCACCGATGATGACATCGACAATTTGTTCAACGACTGAGTAATCGATGAGCTTCATCAACTACCTCTCTCGCGAGATCAACTGCAAGATCGTCTATTACGGTCCCGGCTTGTGCGGCAAGACCACGAACCTGCAGTACATCTACAACAAGACGAATCCGGACGCGAAAGGCAAGATGATCAGCCTCGCGACCGAGACCGAGCGGACGCTCTTCTTCGACTTCCTGCCGCTGGCCCTCGGTGAGATCCGCGGGTTCAAGACGCGCTTCCATCTCTACACGGTCCCGGGCCAGGTCTTCTACGACGCGAGCCGCAAGCTGATCCTGAAGGGCGTGGACGGCGTCGTCTTCGTCGCCGACTCGCAGATCGCACGCATGGAAGCGAACATCGAGTCGCTCGAGAACCTGCGCACCAACCTGGCGGAGCAGGGTTACTCCCTCGACAAGCTCCCGTACGTCGTCCAGTACAACAAGCGCGACATGCCGGCCATCGCCCCGGTGGACGAGCTTCGTCAGGTCCTCAACCCGACGACCGTCCCCGAGTTCGAAGCGGTCGCCGTCACCGGCCAGGGCGTCTTCGACACGCTCAAGGCGGTCGCGAAGCTGGTGCTCACCGAACTGAAGCGCGGCGGCGGGTAGGAAGTCGCGGAGGCACGCCATTCGGCGGCTTACCTCCTCGGTCACTCCCTGCGAAATACCTTCGGTATTCCTCAGTCGCGCCCTGCGGGGGCGCTCGCCGACTGACACACCTCCGCGACTTCCTACGGATCACGTCTCGAACGGTTGGGTGCTCACGCCTTGCAGGCTTGGCGGGCGCGGTTCGCGAGGTCGGTGTCGACGTCGCGGTTGGCTTTGAAGAGGCGCTTGGCCTTCTTCTTCTGGCCCATCCGGTAGAGGGCCCATGCGCGCAGGAGCGCGAGCTCCGACTTTTCGGTGGGGTCGCTGGCTTCGGTGTCGGCGCGATCGAGAACGTCGAGAGCGTCCTTCAGGGCATCCCCTTCTTCGATCAGGGCATGCGCGAGGTTCTTCCGCATGTGCGGCAGGGCCACGCGCTCCGCGAGGACTTTGCGATACGCGACGACGGCCTCCGCGTAGTCGCCGAGTGCATGACAGGCGTGGGCGTAACCCACGCGGACCGCGAAGGGCGCATCTCGTGGATCTTCCCAACCGTCGATGGCCTTTGCGAAGTAAGCGTGCGCGTCGGCGTGCTCGCCGGTCTGTGCCGCCACCATCCCCTGACGCGCCGCACGAAGCGCCACCGGACCGAAGAGACGAAGGCCCAGCGCCCGCTGGTAACGCGCCCTGAGCTCGCCGGCCCGCCCCGCTGCGAGGAGCCCCACCGCGTCGCGGTCGAAGCTCTGCGCCGAGCGACGCACCCAGACGGGCGCGCTCACGAAGAGGACCAGGAGTGGCAGAGAGGAGAGGACCGCCAGGGCGAAGGGGAGCCCGACCCCGAACTGAAGGACGAAGATCAGCACGAGGGAGAGGGGCAGGAGCGCGGCCCGTGACAGGGGTGGGTCCGGCTGAGGCGTCCGTTTCTTCGCCACGGGGCGACCACCGTACACCCGCGACGATGGGCCGGGGAGTGTCGAGGTCGACGAGGCGGGGGCCACGGAGTCGATCATGGTATCCTCCACGCCGATGAGACACCGGCTCGCCCTCTCGGTTCCGGCGATCTTCCTCGGGCTCCTGACGCTCGGGGGATGCGAAGAAGCTCCGACCGCGCTCTACCAGATCAGCGGTCAGATCACCGACGATCTGAGCGAAGATCCGATCGCGGGCGCCACCGTCTCCTTCATCGCCGATACGGGGTACTCCGCCGAGACCACGGCCGATGGCAACGGCCGCTATCGTCTGGCGGTCGAGACCGACTATCCCTTCGGGCAGGTGCGCGCCGAGGCCTCCGGTTACGTGCCGAAGGAAGCGACCGTCTACTTCGACAGCGAAGACAGGCGGATCGACATCCAGCTCCGACCGAGCCGCGCCACCGGCGACGGCTCGATGTAGCGATCAACCCCGGCGGCGCCGTCCGCGGACGAACCACAGCGCCGCGGCGAGCCAGACGAAGGGCGGTGCCATCGACTCGCCGCTGGCCTCGCAGCGGCATCCCCCGCCGCCCAGGCGGAGCGTGGAGGTCGCAGCGTCGTCCCCGGCGTCGGCCCCCGAGTCGGCGTCGGTCGTCGCGTCGACGGACGCATCGGGCGGCGGTGGGTCGGGACACATCGCGCCCGCGTCGCCGCTGGTCTCGAGTGTGGCGCGAATGCTGTAGACGCTCTGCCCCGTGGCGTCGAGATCGTCGGTGCGAAGACCGATGTAGAGCGTCTGGCAGCGGGGAAGCGGATGCGGATCGTCGGCGAGGGTGAGCGTGATCGCGCGCAGCTCGGGGTCGACCGGGATCTCGGCGTCGCCCACCAGGCTCACGCCGCTGAAGCGCAAAGACCGTCCGTCGCGCAGGAAGATCGTGTGCTCGCCGTTGGGCGTGGCGGGCACGACGTCGAGGGTGAGCCGCGTCGCGTCGGCGGGGATCGCGATCGAATAATAGGTGGGCGCGACCTGCCCGCCGATGGTGCCCGTCGCGAAGGTCGTGCCGCTGTAGCCCAGATGCTCGGCCCCGTCATCGAGAGGCACGATGCGACGGCAGCCCTCGAGCCCGCGTGCGGCGACCTCGGCATCGACCGCGCTCACGTCCTCCGCCGTGAGCAGACCGTCGCTCTTCAGGGTTTCGGCCGTCGCCATCAGCAGCGACGCCGCCTGGTCGAAGTCGGTATTGTCCACCATGACCGCGAGCGTGGCGTACATCAGGGCGTCGGCCTTGCCTTTGCCCAGCTGCACCCGCAGGGCCCAGCCCGTGGCGCCCCAGATGCGGCCATCCCGGTGCGCTTCGCCGAAGAGATCGTCCGGACAGCGCAGGTCGTTGTCGAGATCACGGAGTGCGCCCGCCGTCCCCAGCGCGCCCGAGCCGCTGAAGTACTCCGCCACGGTGGCGTCCCCCGAGAGCGTCGCGGAGAAGTAATCGGAGGTGCCTTCGTTGATCGCGCCCGGCTCGTAGGAGACGCCGAGGTCGTCGAAGTCGAAGCCGAGGATGTTCGCCAGCGAGTCGACCACGGCGTGGGTGTACTCGTGATAGACGACATCTCCGTCGTAGGCGTAATCGCGAAGGGGTCCCTGGCCGAGCACCACCGAGCCACACTCCGGACCCGAAGCGGGGCACGCGCTGGGTGAGTACGACGCGTTGTCGTAGGGCCGAAGCGGCGCCTCCGTGTAGTTGGCGACGACGTCGAGCACCGTGGATGTGTCGCAGCAGCTCCACACGAAGCCGTGCACGTCGCGGAAATACGCCGCGATGCGATCGGAGTGATAGTAAGCGCTCACCTCCGAGAAGGCGTCGTCGTAGGCCGGGTCCGAGGGCTCGTAGAGAAAGTTTCCCGAGGCGTCGGCGACCGCTCGCTGAAGCGGGTCGCACGGCCCGGAGGTCGGGCAGCTGGCGGCACGAATGTACTGGCCGGTGAGTCGGTCCGCGCGGGTGAGGTTGGGCAGCTCGACGTCGCTGGTCTCGTCCATCGCGACCACCGGGTTCGGCAGGAACACGCGACCGAGCGCGTGCGCGACGCGCGAACCGGCCGCGAGGAGCCGCCCGCGCCCGTCGAAGAGGAGCTCGGCGCGTTCGGTCGGCCGCGCGCCGTCGACCTGGGCGACGAAGCCCGCCTCGATGCGGCCGCCGACGTCGAGCCGGGCGCGCTCGACGCGCGTGCGGGCTGCGTGAAAAGGGACGCCCGCCTCGGCGCGCACCCGGACGGTGCGCGCGTCGACACGGCGCGGAAGGTTCGAGACCTCGCGCGATCCCGGATCCGATACCAGGAGATCGACCACACCCCGGCGGTCGAAGCGAAGCCGCACCGAACGTCGGTTCACGCGCTCTGCTCCGACCCGCCGCCGGAGGACGGCGATGGTGTGGTTCCGCGTGTGCCGGACGTCGTCCAGCACCAGATCGAGATCGTCGATGTCGAAGCGCTCTCCGTAGCGCCGGAGGAAGCTCGTCACCCGCTCACGCGTCGTCACGCCCTCGGTGGGGAGGGCGAGCCCGCGCGCGATCCGAACGCGCCCGTCCTCACCGCGCGTCACGCGCCCCGCCGCCATCGGCTCGGGAGCTGCGCCCGAGAGCTGCGCCCGCACCGCGCCCGGCGCGCCGAGAGCGATCGCCATGACGCCGGTGAGGAGCATCGGTAGGGCGCGCCGCCTTCGAGAGCTCATCCATCGCAGCATGCGCGAGGACGACGACGACGACAATCGCCGCCCGCTTTTGCTATCCTCCGCCGCCGATGTCCCGCCGCGTGCTGCTCCCGTTCGCCGCGCTCGTCGCCGCGGTCGCCGCGCCGGCCCCCGCCTCGGCGTGGCACGTCCTTCCCCCGGGCAAGGAGGGCTTTCGCGACGCGGGCTACGACGCGATCCGGGGCGTCACGATCGGCCCCATCGAATCCTCGCAGCAGCCCGGGCGGGGCTACGGGACGGTGTACAGCGGCGCGCTCCTCGACGAGCTCGCGGCGATGGACGCGGGTTGGGTCTCCATCACTCCATTCGGCCGGCTGTGGAGCCTCGACGACACGCTGATCAAGATGGATTTCGAGGCCCCCTACGCCGACAACCGCGAAGCGATTCGTCGCATGGTCGCGCAGGCGCACGCGCGCGGACTGCGCGTGATGGTGATCCCCCACCTCTGGGTCGAGACCACCGGATGGCGCGGGGAGATTGAGCACGGCTCCCCCGAAGACTGGGAGGCGTACCACGAGACCTACCGGCGCTTCGTCGTGCGCTGGGCCGAGGACGCTGCGCGCGCGGGCGCCGATGCGTTCTCGATCGGGGTCGAGTGCAAGAGCTGGTCGGGGCGCTTCGGCCGCTTCTGGCGTGCGCTGATCGACGAGGTGCGCGCCGTCTTCCCCGGCCTTCTGACCTACAGCGCGAACTGGGACGAAGCCGAGGACGTGCTCTTCTGGGACCAGCTCGATCTCGTCGGCATCAACGCCTTCTACCCCCTCGCCGACCACGAAGGAGCCACCTTCGAGGAGTACGTCCACGGCGCCGAGGCCATCGTCCCGAAGGTGCGCGAGCTCGCCGAGGTCCTCGACATGCCCGTGCTCTTCGTCGAGGTCGGCTACACCACCCGGCGGGACGCCGCCGTCGAGCCGTGGCTCTGGCCGGACGACATGGCCCAGGTGATCGTGGACGAGCACGAACAGACACGTGCCCTCGACGCCATGTTCCGCGCCTTCGTCCCCGAGCCCTGGTTCGCCGGGTTCTTCGTGTGGCGCTACTACGCCAACATCGACGACGTGTCCCAGGAAGCGATCTGGGGCTTCAGCCCCCACGCCAAAGAAGCGGAGACGCTCATCGAGCACGCGTTCGAAGGCCGATTCGCCGGCGACCCCGCGCCCTGGCCGTGGGCCGCGCACCAGCCGCGCCTGCGGGGCGCCTACCCTTATGCGGGCCTCTTCGAGCCGCCTTGAGCTGACCCTGTCCCCCGCGTGGGATCCGTCGACGAGCCCACGGACGAGCGTTACCCTCAGCGCCGATGAAGGTCGGGATCATGACCGGGGGTGGGGACTGCCCCGGGCTCAACGCGGTCATTCGCGCAGCGGTCAAAGTCGGGACCCACCGGCACGGCTTCGAGATGCTGGGGATCGAGGACGCCTTCAACGGGCTCGTCGACCTCGGCTATCGCTCGCCGCACGGCAACCGGTGGCTCACCTCGAACGAGGTGAAGGACATCCTCCCGCGCGGAGGGACGATCCTCGGCACCTCCAACAAGAGCGACCCCTTTCGCTTCTTCCGGGATGGCCAGGAGCACGATGTCTCGGCGCAGGTGATGGACAACTACCGGAAGATGGGGCTCGAGGCGATCATCTCCATCGGCGGCGACGGATCGATGGGCATCGCCAAGCGCTTCGCCGACCTCGGCATGAACATCGTCGGGGTGCCCAAGACCATCGACAACGACCTCGCCGCCACCGACTACACTTTCGGCTTCGACACCGCCGTTGGCATCGCCACCGAGGCCCTCGACCGCATCCGCGACACGGCGGAGAGTCATGATCGGGTGATGCTCGTCGAGGTGATGGGGCGCGACGCGGGCTTCATCGCGCTGCACGCCGGCCTCGCTGGCGGCGCCCATGCCATCCTGCTCCCGGAGATCCCCTACCGCATCCGTGCGGTGGCGGACCGTGTCCTCGAGCGCCGCGAGCGCGGGATGCCGTTCAGCGTGATCGTCGTCGCCGAGGGGGCGAAGCCCGTGGGCGGCGAGGCGAGCATTCTCGAGCACGTCCCTGGTGGGATGGCACGCCTTTCGGGAGCCGCGCAGGTATGCGCCGAAGGGCTGAAGCCGTACTTGGACGCCGAGATGCGGGTGACGGTGCTCGGCCACACCCAACGTGGCGGTAGCCCCAGCAACTTCGACCGGGTCCTTGCGACCCGCTTCGGTCATCACGCCGCAGACCTGGTGGCGAGGGGAGAGTTCGGTCGCATGGTCGCGCTGCGCACGCCCGACATCGTCTCGGTGCCCTTCGACGAGGCGCTCTCGAACCACAAGCGCGTCGACCCGGCGGGGCAGCTCGTCCAGACCGCGCGTGCGATCGGCGTGGTGTTCGGCGACGAGAAGTAGCTCAGAGACCGAGCCAGGCAGAAGCGTCGAGGGCGCGCGTTCCGCGGCGAACCTGGAAGAAGATCGCCTGACCGCCGACCGATCCCAGGGCTTCACCGCGGCGCACGCTCTGGCCGACCATGACGCTGGTGGTGTCGATGCCGCCGTAGACGGTGAAGTAGCTGTCGCCGTGATCGACGATGACCATCGGCCCGTAGCCCGGGTGGCGATCCACGTAGGCCACCCGCCCCTCGTCGACGGCGCGGACCACGGCGCCGTGAGAGGCGAAGACCTCGACGCCGGGTCCGTCGCCGCGGTCGCCCGGCCGCACGTCGACGCGCCCCGCCACCGGCATGCCCAGACGCCCACGCTGCGACGAGAAGGACGGCCGCGCGGAGGGATCGGCGAGGGAGATGGCGCCCCAGCCCATCGCGCCTCCCGTGCCCAGGGTATCGGAGCCGGGCCCGAAGCCGGGCGAGGCGAAGCCGCGATCCCAGAAGTCGGTGCGGAGCGAGAGGTCCTCGAGGCGCGTGCGCTGCCCCTGCAGCTCGCTGAGACGCGCCTCGGCGGTGGCGATGTCGGAGGCGAGATCCCCCGTCGCCTCTCGGAGCGCGGCGCCGCGCTCGGAGAGGGTGCTGAGCCCGTCGGCGTCTCTCGCCACCATGCGCTCGAGGCGGTCGACGCGCGACAGATGTGACAGCAGCGCGGGGAAGCCGCCCGCGAGGGGGAGCATGCCGGCGCGCGTGATGCGATAGAGCGCCCGCGTGCGGCTACGAAGTCGCCGCTGGGCCGCCGTGCGACGCGTGGCGAGGCCCTCGATCTCGGCGTCGACGCAATCCTTTTCCGCCTGCTTCTGCTCGAGCGTCGCCATCGTCCGGGCGATCTCCTCGTCTACCGTGGCCCCGGGCCGAGAGGGGGCCGAAGCGAAGCCAGTGGCCGCCGGCTGCGCGAAGGCCGGCTGCATGCAGGTGCCGCCGACGAGCGCGAGGAGCAGGACCAGGAAGCGCCGCTTCATGCCGAGAGATAGCGCCGCAGGGAGAGCGCGCTGCCGAAGGCGCCGATGAGGCCGCCACCGAGGATCATCGCGGTGACGGTCGGCAGGGTCAGAAAGCTGATGTCGGTGCCCGTGAGGAGCGCGAGGCTCGCGTCGAGCTGGCCGCGCAGAGCCAGATAGGACAGGCCGAGTATCACCACGGCCATCGCCGCGGCGACCAGCCCGGAGGCCGCCCCTTCGACGACGAAGGGACCGCGGACGAAGGCGTCCGTCGCGCCGCAGAGCTTCATGACCTCGATCTCGCGCCGGCGGCTCGCGAGCGCGAGGCGGATGGTGTTGCCGACGACGGCCAGCACACAGAATCCGACCAGGAGCGCGAGGCCGAGCGCGAGGAGGCGCCCGGTAGCGAGGAGCGCTTCGAGCTGGCCGAACCAGGCGGCGTAGGTCTCGACATCCTCGACCGCGCCGAAGCGCTGGACGCGGCTGGCGACGCTGGCGGCGCGCTCCACCGTGACCTGAGAGCCGAGAGTGACCTCGAGGGACGACGGGAAGACATCGGGAGGAAGGTCGCCGAGCTCACCATCGAGCCGGGTCTGCTCGAGGAACTGGGTGCGCGCTTCGGCGGAGCTGACGTGTTCGACGGTACGTACTTCGGGCAGACCGTCGAGGAGGACGACCAGCTGTTCGACGTCGGCGCGGCGGGCGCCGTCGACGAGGTAGATGGTCATGCGGCGGCTCTCGCCCCAGCTCTCGGCGAGACCCGAGAGGTTCTGGACGGCGAGGAGCGTCGCGGCGAGACAGAGGAAGGCCACCGTCAGGCTGGAGACGGCGACGATGTAGAGAGTGAGGTCCTCGCGAAGGCCGCGACGCGCGCGGACGATGGCGGTCTTGAGGTTCATGCGGCCTTGCCTCCGTCCGCTTCCGCGGGCGCGAGGGGCTTCGAGAGCCGGCCGTGCCAGCTCTTGAGGCCGCCGCGCGCTTCGGAGATGCGGCCGTCTTCGAGGGAGACGATGCGGTGGGTTCGCTTGGAGATGAGGGAGTGATCGTGGGTGGCGAAGAGAACCGTCGTGCCCGTCGCGTTGATCTCCTCGAAGAGCGTGAGGATGTCGAGCGCGAGGTGGGGGTCGAGGTTTCCGGTGGGCTCGTCGGCGAGCAGCAGTGCGGGTTCGGTGACGATGGCGCGGGCGACGGCGCAGCGCTGCATCTCGCCGCCGCTGAGGTTCTCGGTCCGGTCGTCGCCTCGACCGGCGAGCCCTACGCGCTCGAGGGCCTCGGCGACACGGGCGCGGACGAGGCGCCGGGGCATGTCGAGGATCTCGAGGGCGACGGCGACGTTCTCGAAGACCGTCCAGTGGTCCACGACCTTGAAGTCCTGGAAGACGATCCCGAGGTTGCGGCGGAGGTAGGGGATGGACTTGGGCGCGAGGCGCGCCACGTCCCGGCCCGAGAAGAGGATCCGCCCGTCGTCCGGTGTCTCTGCGCGGTAGACGAGGGAAAGGAGCGTGCTCTTCCCGGCGCCGCTCGGCCCGGTGATGAAGAGGAACTCGCCCCGCTCTACCGTGAGGTTCACGTCGCGAAGGGTGGGTACGTCGGGCTTGAAGAACTTCGTCACGCCCTCGAGCGCCAGGACCGGCTTCGCCCCCACGGTGGGGTCCGCCCTCACCCCAGCGCGGAAGAACGGAAACGGCCGGATCCCACTGCCTCCATTTGCCATGCATGTCGGGTAACCCGCTTGGGCCAGAGTGGGCAAAATTTCGGCACGAGAAAAATGCGGGGGGCCCGGCGGCCAGGCACGTCCCACAAGGCGAGCGAGGTCGAGGCCGTCCAGACGGACCGCACGCACGAGGCGAACCCGCGCCCGCCCCGTCCTGTCCTGTCACCCCCGTAGGCCGACAGCCCGCGAGCGGATCGAGTGATACCATATGGCTCATGCGCAGTGCGCTCGCGACGCTTCTCTTCGTGCCGCTGCTCCTCGGTGCTTGCAATCAAAGCCCCTCGCTCACCGAGATGCGCACGTGCACGGTGGACGCGGACTGCATCGTGGTCCTGAGCGTGTGTTGTGGGTGCGGCGCCACCCTCGATGACCTCGAGGCAATCAACCAAGCATACGAGGAGAAGTACCGCGCGCACATCGGATGCGAGCCGGGGATCGAGTGCGATGGCTGCATCGGACCGGCCGACACGGCCGAGCGCCGGGCGGCCTGCATCGCGGGCCTCTGCCAAGGCGGGGTCGCCTGCAACGGCGACGTCGACTGCCTGGCCGGAGAACACTGCACGACAAGAGGCGGTGGCACGGCCGGCTGGTGCTCCGGGGCCACCAACCCGTAGCCTGCCCAGGAAGGCCATCTCCCGACCAGCCACTCCCTCGAAATGGGGTAGAGTCCCGCCCCTGCCCCATGGCACACGGGTCAAAAAGGTGGTCTTCCTCGCCCTCGCGGCGAACATGGGCATCGCGCTGGCGAAGTTCGTCGCGTTCTTTCTGACGCGGTCGGCGTCGCTGCTGGCCGAGGCGATCCACTCCCTGGCGGACACGGGGAATCAGAATCCTGCTCTTGTGGGGGATGAAGAAGGCCTCGCGGCCTCCCGACGAGCGGCATCCCTTCGGCTACAAGATGGAGAGCTACTTCTGGAGCTTCATCGTGGCGGTGATGCTCTTCACCCTCGGTGGGCTCTTCGCCCTCTACGAAGGCGTGGAGAAGCTGCACGAGCTCAAGGCGCACCTCGCGAGCGGCGAGCCGTACCACATGCAGCATCCGGAGGTGGCCATCGGCGTGCTGGTGGTGGCCATCATCCTCGAAGGAATGTCGTGGATCGCGGCCACGCGCGAGATCAACAGCCTCCGCGGCGACGAGGGGCTGATCCGCTACATCGAGGGGTCGAAGTCCACCGAGATCATCGTCATCTGGATGGAGGACACCGGCGCCCTGATCGGCCTGTTCCTGGCGCTCATTGGCATCGTGCTGGTTCTGGTGACCGGCCAGCCGCACTGGGACGTCTACGCGACCTTCGCCATCGGCGTGCTCCTGGTCCTCATCGCCTTCTTCGTCGCCCGCGAGACCAAGTCGCTCCTCATCGGAGAGGCGGCGAGCAAGGAGTCTCAGGAGGCGATCCGAGAGCTGACGCTGAACACCGAAGGCGTCGCCCGCTTGATGAACCTGCGCACCATGCAGCTCGGCGACGACGAGTTCCTGGCGGCGATCAAAATCGAATGGGACGAGGAGCTCACCGTCGACGACGTCGTCGAACGCACCAACGCCCTCGAGCACCGCATCCGCACCACCGTCCCCCTCGCCCGCTACGTCTTCGTCGAGACCGACAAGTTCGACCCGGAGAAGGCGAAGCTGCCGCAGTATCCGCGGTAGCGCGCCTCCATCGTAAGGTTGTGGCGTGCGCACCATTGTCGAGGGCGTAGAGCGATTCACCGTCGAGCTCAGTGGCTCGGCCGATCCGGCTCTCGCGGCGGCGCTGCCCCCGGGGGTGGAGGCCGAAGAGAACCCGGACGGGACGGTCCCGGTCAACGTCCTCTTCTTCTGGATGGACGGCCTGCGGCCGCGGGCACTCCCCGGCCCACGCCTCGACTACCACGAAGCGCTCTTTCGCGTCGGCGTGCGACACGAGGGCGCCGCCGCGTGGCTCTCCGTCGCCTGCGACCTCGACAGTGCTTTCGTGCGCGCCACGGGCGCGGCTCTGATCCGCTACCCCGTTCGGGCCGCGCGGCTCTCCGTCGACCCACACCGCGTCGCCGTCGAGACGCCTCGCGGAACGCTCGTGGCCGAGATTGAGGAAACCGAGGAGGCGCTGGAGGCCCCGCCTCCGCGCGTCGCCCTGACGCGAAAGGGCGAGACGCTCTACCGCATCCCCTGGGAGGAGGTCGCGCCGCCGCACTGCCGCGCGGCGCGCGTGCGCATCCTCCAAGACACGCTCTCCGAGGCGACCTTCGGCGTCCCCGTACGCTACGCGGGCCGCGCCCTCTCGATGCAGGGGCGCGTCCATCGTTGCGGCGTGGCAGGTGCCCTGCCGAGAGGATAGCAAGTCGCAAACGCGTTGTTCGGCGTCCCACCCCTTCCGATCGTCCGCGCCGCTTTCTTGCCGCACCGCCCTGCCCCCTCGACGATCCGGCCCGTGAGCGACACCCCGAGCGGCCCGCCCCCCGACACCCGCCCTCTCATCGTGGGCGTGCGCCATCATCCGCTTCGGGATGTGTATCGCGGTCTGCTCCGCGCCCGCTGGAGCGTGATCGTCGCCGCCATCACCAGCGTCTTCGTGCTCATCAACCTGGTCTTCGCTGCTGCATACGTGTGGACCGGGGGCATCGAAAACGCCGCGCCCGGATCCTTCGCGGACGCCTTCGACTTCAGCGTCCAGACGCTGGCCACCATCGGGTACGGCTCGATGCACCCGACCTCGCGGGTCGCCAACGTGCTGGTGATCGCCGAATCGATCCTCGGCGTCCTCTACACCGCGATCGCGACCGGGATGGTCTTCACGAAGTTCGCGGTCTCTCGGGCGCGGATCGTGTTCTCACGCGCCGCGGTGATCACGCCCTTCGACGGGGTGCCCACCCTCATGTTTCGTATCGGCAACGACCGCGGCGACTCGGTCCTCGACGCCCAGGTGAAGGTCGTCTTCACCTTCACCAGCGTCACGGCGGAGGGCCAGACCTTCTACCGCCTCCTCGATCTCCCGCTGGTGCGCAGCGAGGCCCCGGTGCTCGCGCGCTCCTTCAACATCATGCACGCCATCGACGACGACAGCCCCTTCGCCGGGCTCACCGCCGAGGACCTCGCGGAAAAGGAAGTCGAGCTCATGGTCGCCGTGAGCGGCATCGACGAGACCACGCGGATGCTCGTCCACTCCGTCTATACCTACACGGACACCGAGATCCTCTTCGGGCACCGACTCGCCGACGTGCTGTCGGAGCGCGAGGACGGTCGCCTCGTCCTCGACGTGCGGAAGTTTCACGAAGTCGTCGCGACCTGAGGCGGGCAGCTCGGACTACGGCGCGAGGATCACCACGTCCAGACGGTAGTCGTGGGCGCTCGTGAAGCTCGGCGACTCCACGATCAGGTAGTAGGTGCCAGGGTCGAGGGTCTGGGAGATGGTCGCGGGGTCGCCCGAGCCACACGCGAGGTTGGTGCCGGAGCCGCACACGTTGCGCAGGGTCAGGTACGTGGAGGCCGTCCCGGGCATACCGTCGGCGGTGATGAGCACACGCTGACGCGTCGTCAGTGTGATCTGGTAGAAGGCGTCTGGCTCGTTCGTTCCCGTACAGCCGACAACGTCGTCCTCGAAGTCGATGACGGTGTCGACGCTCGAGTAGCCCATGCCCACCTCGATGGCACCGCTGCACCGATCGTTCGGTGGGATCGGCGTCGGAGGCGCGGTGGTGATCTGCGCCGTCACCATGCCCGCGGAGGCGGTGGTGGCGGTGGTCACGAAGTAGCGCCCGGGCGGTAGGCTGCGGAAGGTGTTGGTCAGGGTGCCGCTTCCGTTGCGGCAGCGGATCTCGCTCCCCACCACGCCGCAGGCGTCGTTCAACGAGACATAGTGGAACGCGCCCGCAGCGTTCGTCTCGAGCGTCACGTCCCGCGTGGTGGCGAGATCGAAGTAGAAGAACGTGTCCCGATAGATCGTGGAGGCGCCGCCGCAGCCCGTGCCGACGTCGAACTCCTGCGTCGCCAGGTCCACGCTGCCCATGGAGCTGGTGATGTCCACCGCGCTCGAACAGGCGTCGCCCGCGGTGCGCGGCAACGGATCGGTGATGCTGACGTCCAGGCTCCACATGGTCGCGTCGGTCGCGCTCGACTCGAGCAGGACGTAATAGGTGCCCGCCGGCAGGCCACGTCGTCTGAGCATCGACGAAGTGCCCGTGACGCACTGCAGCGTGGTGGAGGAGTCGCTGCAGTCGGTGAGCAGCGACACGTAGGTGGTCGGTGTCCACGCGGCGCCCGAGGTGCTGCCGGTGATGGTCACGTCCTTGGGCGAGGTGATGGTGAACTTGTAGGCGGCGTCCAGCCAGCCCGAGCCGCTGTGGCAGGACAGCGTGTAGTCGTCGTCGACCTCGGCGAAGAACCCGGTGAAGGTGCCGCCCGCGGAGACGTCCTCGGTCATCGCGTTGCAGACGTCGACCGGCGGAATCGGCGTCGGCGCGTCGAACATCAAGAGGATGTCGAAAGGCGAGCCGGTGGTGGTCTTGACGATGATCGCGTAGTCGCCGGGCGGCAGGCTACGGCGCAGGATGGTCGGCGGCGTCGCGGCGCTGCACTTGTCGTCCGGCCCGCTCGCGCAGGAGCCCCAGGGGCGAAGCGCGATCGACGTCCCGGTGCCGCCCCCGGCGAGTGAGACCCGCACGTCCTGCGTCATCGGCAGGTTGAAGCGGTAGACGGCGTCGAGGCCGGAGCTGTCGCAGCCGACCGCGATGTCGTCCGTGAGCCCCGCCGTCGAGCCCGAATACCGCCCCGGACCGGGGAGCATCTCCGCGCTCGAGCAGTCGTCGTTGGTGGGCACGCACGCCGGGTCCGTGAAATCGCGAAGCCCGTTGCAGTCGTCGTCGCGACCATTGCGGCAGTCCTCCGTCGCTCCGGGATAGATGTTCATTCCGAAGCGCGGGTCGTCGTCGCAGTCCTCACCGCCGCAGCGGCCATCCACGAAGCCGTCCCCGTCGAGGTCGCGGAGCGTGTAGACGCAGCCCTCCGTCGTGTCGCAGCTGTCGACGGTGCAGGCGTTCTCGTCGTTGCAATAGAGCGGGGACGCTGGCCGGCAGCCCATCGAGATGTCGCAGATCTCGGCGCCGTTGCAGGCGTCGCCGTCCGCACACATCTCGTGCTGCGGATCGTGGAAGCAGCGGTCGAGCTCCTCGAGGCACGAATCGGCGGTGCAGTCGACCTCGTCCGGACACGGATCCGAGCCCGCGACGCACGTGCCGCCCGAGCACAGCTCGACTCCGTTGCAGTAGCAGCCGTCGTCGCACTCGGCGTCGCCCGAGCACGCCTGCCCCAGCGTGCTGTCCATGCTGTCGGCGGTGCAGGTCTCCTCGACGGGCTCGGGACGTGTGTCCGATCCCCCGTCCATCGGCCCGACGTCGAAGCCCACGTCGGGCAGGCCCGAGGCGTCGTCGCCCCCCGAAGTGCAGGCGAGGCCGAAGAGGACGAAGGAAGCGGCAATCAAAGCAGCACTACGCATTGCTGAGCTCCATCATGGGTCGAAAACCTGGACTTCGAAAGTGTAGTCCCCCGCGGAGGCCGTTCCGAAGCCGTCCACGACGAAGTACCAGGTCCCCGCGGTGAGCATCTGATCGATCAGGCTCGCCGAACCGTCCCCACCGTCGTCGTCGCAATACCGTTCCGACATGGAGACGCACATCGGCTCGTGGACGTGGAGCACCGTGTCGAAGGACGAGCCGTCGGTGTTGGCCACCACGCGCTTGGGCGTAGTGAGGGTGAGCGAGAACGCCGCGTCGGGCGCACGCGCCATCGCGCCGCAGAGGCTCGTCTCGTAGTCGTTCATCAAGCCGGAGGTGTTCCCGGTGAAGAGCCCGCCCGTCGGCGGGACCGTGTACGCGCTCGCGCAGTCGTCGTTGCCCGTGACTGGCGTGACCATCGTGGGCGCGGTGGCGTCGACGGTGATGTTGAAGCTCGTCCCGCGGAAGCTCTCTACGATCACGTAGTAGGTGCCGGGGGCGAGGTCTCTCAGGCGCGCGCGAGACGGGTTGCCGGAGGTGCAGCGGAGCTGCGTCGAGTCGTCCCCGCAGGTGCCCTGCACCGCGACGTACATGTACGTGCCCCCGCCATCGACGGTGACCGTCACGTCCTGACGGCTGGTGGTGGTGAAGCTGTAGACGGCGTCGCGATAGTAGAAGCCGCAGGAGACGTCGATGTCGTCCTCCTTGTCGGAGAGCGTGCCGAGCTCCATCGTGCCGAGGGTCAGAGGGATCGCGCTCGCGCAGACGTCGCCTTCTGCGGCGGGCGTCGGCGCCAGGAACTCCACGTCGAGGGTGTAGTCGACCTCGCGGAAGGACGGCCCCTCGATGATCAGGTAGTAGGAGCCGGCCGGCAGCTCGTGCACGGTGGAGCCCGCCGGCGCGCCGCGCGAGCAGCGCAGGGTCGAGGCGTCGTCGGAGCAGGTCGAGCGGATGGCGAAGTTCATGGTGTCGCTGGTGTCGCTCACCAGGTTCACCCGCACGTCCTGCGTCTCGGTGGTGGTGAAGGAGTAGACGAGGTCTGCCTGGCCGCTGAAGCCGCAGCTCATCATCAGGTCGTCCGAGACGTCGAGGAACGAGCCCATGAAGGTGCCGCCGCCCGTGATGTCCTCGGGCGACGCGCAGGTCTGGTTGGTGGGCGGATCGGTCGGCGGAAGGAAGTCCACCTGCACCTCGATCTCGCCCACGCCGGAGTCGCTGACGATGGCGAAATAGGTGCCCGCCGGCAGCGAGCGCACCCGCGCCTGCCCGGGGAAGCCGCTCTCGCACTCGAGCTCGCTGACGGTGTCGTCGCAGGTGGTGCGCAGCGACACCGCGGTCACGCCCGCCCCGTCGGCGCGGATGCTGACGTCGTGCTCCTCGGTGGTGGTGAAGGTGAGGACCACGTCACGCCGCGTGCCGGCACAGCTCAGGCCGTAGTCCGCCATCGCGCCTTCGTTGCTGATGAAGAAGCGGCCGCCCGCGCTGACGTCGAAGGGATCATCGCAGGTGTCGTACGGCGCGCGGCCGCAGCCCGACTCGTCGACCATGCCGTCGCAGTCGTTGTCGAGCATGTCGTCGCAGACCTCGTTGGTCAGCGGCGACAGGTTCGGGTTGCGGTCGTCACAGTCGGTGCCGCCCTCGCAGTGCCAGTCCACGGCGCCGTCCTCGTCGAAGTCGCGCGGGACCTGGACGCAGGTCTTCGACTCCTCGTCACAGCGGTCGAGGGTGCAGACGTCGTCGTCGTTGCAGGCGTTGGGGTCGCCCATCCGGCAGCCGCCGGCGCGGACGTCGCAGATCTCGACGCCGTCGCAGAAGATGTCGTTGCTGCAGAATGCGTTGTCGGGCGTGTGGCGACAGAAGCCCGCGGGCAGGCACGCGTCGGTGGTGCAGGGGATCGCGTCGTCGCACTGCTCGTCGGTCTCGCAGCGCTCCGCGCTGTCCGGGATCATCGCGTCCATGGGGGCGTCCATGGCGGAGTCGCCGCCCGCGTCACCCGCGTCGGTGGTCGAGTCGTCCCCGCAAGCCGCGAGAAAGAGAGCGAACGTCCACACCAGAAGCCAAGACCTGATCACGTGCACCGCCTTCGGACGCCCCTCTCGTACGAGAGGGCGGAAACGCTAAAACGCCAACGCGGCAGTATGACACGGCCCTACACCCTTTCAACGTGGGAACCGGTGAATTTCGTGAGTAATTCGGGTTCTCGGCGTTCCTCCTCCATGCACCAGCAACAACCCCTCGACAGTGGCGGAGACGTTACTCTGCCGCCCCATGAGTGATGCCGTCCGCTACCACCAACGCGATCGCATCGGGGTCGTCACCCTCGCGCGCCCCGACAATCGCAACAGCATGACCCCCGAGCTTCTCGCCGCCTTCGACGCGGCGGTGGACAGCGCCCTCGCCGATCGCGAGGCGCGCGTGGTGGTCATCACCGGCGAGGGGCGTTGCTTCAGCGCCGGCGCCGACTTCAAATCGACCCTGCAGGTGGCAGGGGGCGAGCGCCCGATGCGACCTCACGAGCGCTCCTTCGCCATGTACGAGCCCTTCCTCCGCGTGCTCGACATCGAGGTGCCCGTGATCGGCGCCCTGAACGGCCACGCGGTGGGCGGCGGCTTCGGCCTCGCCCTGCTCTGCGATCTCCGCTTCGGCAACCGGGAGGCCAAGTACGGGGCGAACTTCGCGCGCCTCGGCTTTCACTCCGGGCTCGGCATCAGCTATCTCTTGCCGCGCATCGTCGGAGCGGCCCACGCGGCGGACCTGCTCTTCACGGGCCGCCTGGTCCGAGGCGACGAGGCGCACGCGATGGGGCTTGTGTCGCAGGCGGTGGCGCCCGAAGCGGTGCTCCCCACCGCGATGGAACGCGCGGGGCTCGTGGCCGAGGCGGCGCCCTACGCGATCCGGACGATGAAGAAGAGCCTGAGGCGATATCTCGCCTGGGAGGTCCGCGACGCGGCCTGGGAAGAAGCCTTCGCCCAGGCCGAGAGCCTCGCCACCGAGGACGCGGCCGAGGGGATGGCTGCGCTCCTCGAGAAGCGCCCGCCGGTGTTCGAAGGGCGGTAGCGGCGCGGGGGCGCAGGTACGCGTTGTCGTAGATCCACCCGTGGATTATCGGCACTATGCCTCCCATGACCGTCCCCTCGCTCCCACTGCCGGCGTCGGAGCTCCCGGAGGGCCTGCGGCGATTCGGAGACCCGAAGGCCCCGGGTCCCGCGCGCACGATGGCCGCCAAGGGTCTCGTCCCCGTCAAGGGCGGCGACCTCGTCACTCTCCTGGTCCAGCTCGGCGCCGACGCCGATCAGAACATCGCCAACTCGGCGCGCGACACCCTCTCGAACCTGCCCGAAGGCGTGCTCCACGCCGCGTGCAGCGCCCCGCTACACATCGCCATCCTCGACGGCCTCGCCGATCGCTTCCCCGATCGCGACGACGTCCTCGAGCTGCTGGTGATGAACCGCGGCACCGCGGATTACACGATCGAGCGCATCGCCCTTCACTGCTCCGAGAGCATCAGCGAAGCGATCGCCGTCAACCAGCAGCGCATCCTCGCCGCGCCCAAGATCATCGAAGCGCTCTACAAGAACGCCAACACGCGTATGAGCACCGCAGACCGGCTGATCGAGCTCTGCGCGCGCAACGGCGTGGTCCTCGAAGGCATCCCGTCGTTTCATGATCACGTCGAGGCGATCCAGGGCGAGCTCATCATGGAGCCCGAGGGCGACGAGCCGCTACCCTCCGACGTCGCGTTCCAGGAGGCGCTCGCCGCCGACGACGAGCAGGAGGACGCCGTCGAGGAGGAGCGGGACAGGAACGACCGCGAAAAGCTGAAGGAGACGATGAAGGAGAAGTTCCTTCCGCTCCGCCAGCGGATCGACGGGATGAAGAAGCAGGAGAAGATCCGCATGGCGGTGATCGGTGGCGCCGCCGCCCGTTCCATCCTGGTGCGCGATCACAACAAGTCCGTCGCCAAGGCTGCGATCAGCTCGCCCAAGATGACCGCGGGCGAGGCTGCGTCCATCGCCAAGAGCAAAGAGGTCGGCGAGGAAATTCTCCGGTTCATAGGCGACAAGAAGAAGTGGGTCGGCAGCTACGAGGTGAAGCGCGCGCTGGTCTTCAACGCGAAGACCCCTTTCGCCACGTCGCTGAAGTACCTGTCGCATCTACGGGACAACGACCTCAAGACCCTCACCCGCAGCCGCAACATCGCAGGGCCCCTCAAGCAGGCCGCGATTCAGAGACACGAGAAGAAGACGAAAGGCCGGCGCTGATGTCCCTGCTCAAGCGCATGTTCGGAGGCATGAGCCTCGACGACCACCGCAAGGAAGGCGAGGCGCACTTCGAAGCCGGCCGCTTCGGCCAGGCGAAGCTCGCCTTCGAGAAAGCGAGCGACAAGGCGCGCGACGAGGCCGTGCGCGCCGAGCTCGGTGAGCGCATCGCCGCGAGCTGCGACGGCATCGCCGAGGAGCGAATCGCCGAAGCCGAGAGCCACATCGAAGCCGGACACCTGGATTTGGCGCGCAGCGATCTCGAAGGCGCCCTCGAGGTGGTGCACGACGCGGAGATCAAAGCCCGCGCCGAAGAGCTCCTCTACGACATGGAGCGCGCCGACGCCGTCACCGCCGCTGCCGAGGAAGAGGTGACCGACCAGGACCGCCTCGCCGCGATTGCCGGCACCTGGGAGCCCGCCCAGGACGAGGAGTACGCCGAGTACGGCGACGCGATGACCGACGCGCTCCTCGCGCTCTTCGGCGACGAGCCCAAGAGCGCCCGTCCCCTGTTCGAAGCGATCCTCGAAGAAGCCGAGGCGCCGGTGTACCTGTGGCTCGAGGTGGGCCGTGGGCGGATGCTCGACGAGGACGACGAGGCGGCAGAGGAAGCGTTCCGCACCTTCCTCGAGCTCCTCGAAGACGACGAGGGCGGCGAGGGTCGGCTCGCGGCCCACGCCAACCTGGCGCGCCTCGCCGACGCGCGCGGCGACATCGAAGCCGCCATCGGCGAGCTCGAAGACGCGGCGGCCTTCTTCGACGAAGACCCGCGGCCGCTCCTGGCCCTGGGCCGCTACCTTCGCGACAAGGGCCGGGCCAGCGAGGCGGTCGAGGTGCTGCAGATGGCGGCCGACCTCATGGGCATGCGCCCCGACGTCGCCATCCTCGAAGAGCTCGGCCTCGCGCTCCACGACGATGGTCAGGACGCGCAGGCGATCGAGGTCTTCGAATCCTCGCTCGAGTTCCTGACCAGTCAGAGCATCACCGCCTTCCCGATCCGCACCACCACCACCCTGGCGGAGCTCCACGAGAAGCACGACAACCCGCAGCGCGCGGCCGACCTGTGGCGCATGCTGAGCCAGGGCCCCGACCGGGCGAACCACCTGCGCTATCACCGCGAGGCGGGGCGGCTGCTCACCGAGCTCGGCCTCGAAGGGGAGGCGCGGCGCATGCTGGAGCGAGCCCTGGCGCTGGCGGAGGACGACTCCGACGACAAGACGGAGATCGCCGAGTTGCTCGCCGCCCTCGGCGAAGACGGATGAGCCTCGAGCCGCTCGGCTGGACGGTCGGGATCATGTTGGGGGCGGCCATCGCCGCGTTCCTCGGTGGCTACTTGCCGAGCTGGGGAGTGGCGCTCGCACCCGCGGCCGCGATCCTCGTGTGCGCCATCGGCACCCACCGCGTGCCCGAGGACGACACCCTCGCCTGGGTGCTGAGGGTGACGGTGGCGCTGACAATCGGCTTCGTGGCGACGACCGCCCCGCTCACCCTCTTCCGCCTCGACCAGTCCCCGGAGGCGGCCGCGGAGGCGGGCGAGATCCTCTTCATGCGCGAGCTCGCCGGCGTGAAGAGCATTCTGGCCGTGCGCTGGGCCGTGATGGCGTCGATGACGCCCGTCGGTGCGATCGCCCTCTTCCTTCGGCGCCGCCAGCTGCGCGCGGGGTGATTCCTTCGCGATTTCGGCAGAATCGTCCCGTTGCGCTCGCCGCCGAAGCGCTCTAAGTTCCGGGTGTAGCGGCGTGGACCGGGAAATCGCCCGGCCGCGACCGATAGAGAAAAAGAGAAAGCCCATGTCGGACACTGCCCCGAAGCGGCGGCGCCGGGTCACCGTGCCTGCGCTGCGCGCGATGAAGGACAAAGGCGACAAGATCGTGATGGTCACCGCCTACGACTCCACCTTTGCGCGGATGATCGACGAGGCCGAGGTCGACGTCGCTCCTGGTCGGCGACTCCCTGGGCATGGTGGTGCAAGGCCAGGCGGACACGCTGCCGGTCACGGTCGACGAGGTGATCTACCACTGCCGCTCGGTCGCGCGCGGCGCGGCCCACGCGCACATCGTCGGCGACATGCCCTTCGGCAGCTACCAGGTCAGCGCCGAGGACGCGCTGCGAAACGCGAGCCGCTTCTTGAAGGAGGGCGCGGCCCACGCGGTGAAGCTCGAAGGGCGGCGAATCGATCGCGCCCACCATCGCGCGCATCGTCGCGGCGGGCATGCCGGTCATGGCCCACGTCGGCCTGACCCCGCAGTGCGTCCACGCGATGGGCGGCTTCCGCGTGCAGGGCAAGACCGAGGAAGCGGCGGAGCGCGTGCTTCGCGACGCCATCGCCGTCCGCGACGCGGGCGCCTACGCGGTGGTGCTCGAGGGCATCCCGTCGGATCTGGCGGCCGAGGTCACCGAAGCGGTGGACATCCCCACCATCGGCATCGGCGCCGGCCCCGACTGCGACGGTCAGGTGCTCGTCTGCTACGACCTGCTCGGGCTCACGCCCGACCTCAAGCCGAAGTTCGTCAAGCGCTACGCCGAGCTCTTCGCCGAAGGCGTGGAGGCTGCCGTGCGTTTCCGCGACGAGGTGAAGTCGGGGGCGTTCCCGACCGCCGAGTACGCCTTCGGCAAGGTGAAGAAGAAGCTCCACGCGGTCGACGACCTGCCCAAGGTCGCCGGCGGCTACGGCCCGCAGGGCTGACGCCCGTTGACCCGGGTCGTCCACACGCGGGCCGAGGTCACGGGGGCCTGTGACGAGGCGCGCGCCGAGGGGCGCGTGGTGGGGGTGGTGCCGACCATGGGCGCGCTCCACGAAGGGCACCTCTCGCTCGTGGCAAAGGCCCGCGCCGAGGGCGCGACCTTCCTCGTGGCCACCATCTTCGTCAACCCGCTGCAGTTCGGCGAAGGCGAGGATTTCGATCGCTATCCGCGCACCCTCGAAGCCGACGTCGAGGCCCTCACCGCGCTCGACGTGGACCTGGTCTTCGCGCCCAGCGTCAGCGAGATGTACGGCGATGGCTTCGCCACCACGGTACGCGTCACCGGCCTCACCGACTCCCTCGAGGGCGCGCACCGGCCAGGCCACTTCGACGGCGTCACCACCGTCGTCACCAAGCTCCTCAATCTGGTGTCGCCCTGTGTCGCGGTCTTCGGCCAGAAGGACTTTCAGCAGCAGGCCATCATCCGCCGGATGACCGCCGACCTGGACATCCGCGCGCGCATCGTGACGGCGGCGACCGTGCGCGAAGAGGACGGCCTCGCCCTGTCCTCTCGTAACCACTACCTGACGCCCGAGCAGCGCGCCCGCGCCATCGCCATCATCCGCGGCCTGCGCGCCGCCGGTGCCCGCTTCGCCGAAGGCAGCCGCGATCCCGAAGCGCTGGTCGAGGCGGCGCGCGCCGAGATCGCGCCGGTCTTCGACCGGGTCGATTACGTCACCGCCGTCGACCCCGACACCTTCGCGAAAGCCGCCTCCGGCGCCACGCGCATCCTCATCGCCGCCGCCGCCCATCTGGGCACCACCCGGCTCATCGACAACATCCTGCTCGAAGCCCCGGCGAGCTGAGCGCTACGGCTCTTCGCTCGCGTCGGGAAGGCGGAGCGTGATGGTCGGGTTCAGGTCGGCGGCGGTGATGGTCACCGTCTGCTCCACGTCGTCGCGACCCATGAGCGACGCACGCACGTGAACCTCGCTCCCGATCTCTCTGTTCGGCACCTCCACCGGGGAGGAGCCGAAGAGCACCCCGTCGATCCACACGTGAGCGGCGGGCTCGGTGCGCACGTGCAGCGTCGCGCGCAGCGGCGACAGGACCGCGATCTGCTTGAGCGTTCCGTCGATGGGCTGGAAGGTGGTGGTCCAGACCTCGTAGCCGTCGAGCTGCACCTCGATGCGCTGCATGCGGCCGATCTCGAGCCCATCGGAGATCACCAGCGGCGTCACCGCGGGGAGCTCGGTGCCGTCGAGGAGCACCGAGGCTCCGGAGGGAACCGAGATCACCTCCACCGTCGAGTCGGGGGTGGGCTCGCCGCTCGTGAGCACGGCGATGAGCACGATGAGCGCCACCACCGCGAGGCCGGCGCCCACACCGAGCGCGATGCGCAGCAGCAGCATGTGGCGCTGGCGCGGCAGGAGCTCCGTCTCGCCGACGTAGTCGGGACGGGCGGTGAAGGGATTGGGCGCGGACAGTGAAGCGGTGGGCGAGCCGCCGGGCGCGGGGATGCTCGTCTTCTCGGCGGTGGGCGGCTCCGCCGCCGCCAAAGGCGCGGGCGCGGGCGTCGGCGTGGGCCAGGCGGGTGCGGGCGCCGGGGCCTGGGAGGGCACGCGCACCGCCGGCGGGGGCCAGGGCGAGGCGGCCTCGACGGGTGCGTGGCCGGGCGCCTCCTTCGGAAAGGTGGGCCGCTGGGCCGGCGGAGGCGCGACTGGGGGGCTCACGGGGTTCGGTCGGTTGGGCGGCGGCGGCGCGGGCGGGCGCGCGCTCTTGGCGGCCGCAGAGGGCCGAGGGATCGCCGGGGGTGGCGGATGGGCCGAGGGCCGCGCGGGAGGCGTCGCGCGGGGGATGGGGCGGCGCTTGCCCAAAGGGGGCTGGGGGAGGCGTCGCGGCGGCGGGATCGCCAGCTCCTCCCGGTCGTCGACGGCGGTGGAATCGTCCCAGGCGCCGTCCTTCCGGCTGGTGGTGGCGTCCCAGTGATCCTGGGCGACGCGATTGTGGATGAGGGTCTCCTCGTCCTCCTCCTCGTCCACCATCTTGTGCTCGACGTCCGTCTTCGCGAGCTCCTTCGTGGGATCCTGGATGGAGCGGCGGTAGGGCTCGATGTCGGCGCTCGTCTCGCCCTCTTCGTCGTCGAGGTCGAAGATGACGCTGTTCACCTTGGGGGAGAAGTCGGCCAGGCTCATCGCCGACAGCCGCGCCGTCTGATTGTCGTCCGCGCGCACCGGGGGCGGCGCGGGTCGCGCCTCCGCCTTCGGCGCCTTGCGCTCGCCCGACTTCGGAACCTGTTCGCCGAAGAGCTCGCCCATGTAGTCGGCGAGGCGCTGAGCGCTGAAGGAGGGGCTCACGGTGTAGAGGAAGGTCGACAGCGCCTGCGACATCTCGTGGGCCGACTGGTAACGGTCCTCGGGCTTCTTGGCGCAGGCCTTGAGCACGACCTCTTCGAGGGTGGTCGGGACCTCGGGGCGCCGCAGCGATGGCGGCAGAACGTCGGCCTTGCGCACGCGGTCGAGCAGCGCAGGGATGTTGTCCTCCTGATAGAGCATCTCGCCGGTGAGGAGCTCGTAGAGGACGACGCCGAGCGAGAAGATGTCGCTGCGGTGATCGAGGGGATCGCCCCAGGCCTGCTCGGGCGACATGTAGTAGTACTTGCCCTTGATGACGCCTGCTTCGGTCTGCCCGGTGCGATGCGCCGCCTTGGCGATCCCGAAGTCGACGATCTTCACTTCGCCGGTATGACTGATCAGGACGTTCTGCGGGGAGATGTCCCGGTGGACGACGTTCAGCGGCTTGCCCGAGGAGTCACGCTTGCGGTGCGCGTAGTCGAGGCCGTTCGCGACCTCGCTCACCACGTAGGCGCAGATGTCGAGCGGCATCTGCTTCTCTTGCGCCTCGGCGCGCTTGAGAATTCGATAGGTGTCGGCGCCGTCGACGTACTCCATCACGATGAAGTAGGTGTCGTCGATGCATCCCAGGTCGAAGGTCTGGGCGATGTTGCCGTGGGTGAGGACGACCGAGAGCTTGGCCTCCTCCACCAACATCTGGATGAAGTGCTCGTCCTCGCTCAGGCGCGGGTGGATGACCTTGATGGCGACGAGCTTCTCGAAGCCGCCGATGCCCTGCGCCTTCGCGACATACACCTCGGCCATCCCACCGACGGCAAGGCGCTTGAGCAGGGTGTACGCCCCGAACTCCCGGGGCAGATCGAGGGCATCGGGGCTGTGGACCAACTTCTCGAGGGTGCAAAAAGCCTATTCAGCCCGTCAGGTTAGCGGCTCGATGCCCACCAGGTAAAGCGGCATGCGCTTAAGAGTGCGGTCGTTTGCCGTGTCAGGACCCTTGAATTGTGCTGGCGGGACGCGGACGATCCGCGCCATGAGCGCCTCCGAGCGACCGGCACCCAAGATCAACGCAGCGATGCTTCGAGACGTGGGCCTGTTCGGGGGCCTGTCGGACGAGACGCTGACCCTGCTCGCGCGCGAGCTTCCCACCAAGCACATCGAGACCGGCGAGGTGGTGGTCGCCGAAGGCGGCACCGCCCGCGAGATGTACGTGGTGATCGGCGGCGAGCTCGAGGTGGTCAAACAGACCGCCGGCGGCGGCGACGTTCGGGTGGCGCTCTTCGGACCGGGGGACTGGTTCGGCGAGATGGCGATCGTCGACCCGCAGCCGCGCTCGGCCACGGTGCGCGCGGTCGCCCCGACGATGGTGCTCGAGGTGACGGGCGAGGACGTCGAGCGCCTCTTGTACCGCAAGGACCTCAAGAGCTACGCCCTGTTCATCATGAACATCGCCCGCGAGCTCAGCCGGCGCCTTCGTGTCGCCGACGGGCTGGTGGCACAGTTCGTCACCAGCGTCGCCGACAACTACCAGCGCGTGAGCTCCACCCCGCCGAAGGAAAAGTAGACCGTACCTGCCGCGGCTCTCTGCGTGGCCGTACGCTCCGCGCCCCGAGCCTTCTATTGGACGGTCCGCACTCCCGGCTCGGCGCGCTCTGCTCCCGTCCTCGCGCCGCGCTGCTGCGCAGCTCTCTGCGTGGCCGTGCGCTCCGCGCCCCGAGCCTTCTACAGGACGGTCCGCACTCCCGGCTCGGCGCGCTCTGCTCCCGTCCTCGCGCCGCGCTGCTGCGCAGCTCTCTGCGTGGCCGTGCGCTCCGCGCCCCGAGCCTTCTATTGGACGGTCCGCACTCCCGGCTCGGCGCGCTCTGCTCCCGTCCTCGCGCCGCGCTGCTGCGCAGCTCTCTGCGTGGCCGTGCGCTCCGCGCCCCGAGCCTTCTACAGGACGGTCCGCACTCCCGGCTCGGCGCGCTCTGCTCCCGTCCTCGCGCCGCGCTGCTGCGCAGCTCTCTGCGTGGCCGTGCGCTCCGCGCCCCGAGCCTTCTATTGGACGGTCCGCACTCCCGGCTCGGCGCGCTCTGCTCCCGTCCTCGCGCCGCGCTGCTGCGCAGCTCTCTGCGTGGCCGTGCGCTCCGCGCCCCGAGCCTTCTACAGGACGGTGGGCGGCGGGTGGGTGTTGGTTCCGCCGCGGCGTTCCTCGGTGTCTTTGTAGTACTCGAGGATGATCGTCGCCGTCTCTTCGATGGCGCGGCCGCTGACGTTGACCACCGACCAGGTGGGGTGCTCCTTGAACATCTGGTGCGCGTACTCGAGCTCGGCCTTCACGTGATCGCGCAGGCCGTAGTTGGCGTCGACGGGCATCCCGAGCTGCTGCAATCGCTGCTTGCGGATCTCGAGCAGCCTGTCGATGTCGATCGTCAGGGCCACCACGCGCTCGGGCGGGATCTCGAAGAGCTCCTTGGGCGGTGACACGCCGAGCACCAACGGGACGTTCGCGACGCGCAGGCCGCGACCCGCGAGATAGGTCGCCAGCGGCGTCTTCGAGGTGCGGCTGACGCCGCAGAGCACCAGGTCGGCCTTCTTGAGGTTGCGCGGCTCCTTGCCGTCGTCGCTCTTCACCGCGAACTCGATCGCCTCGACCCGGCGGAAGTACTCCTCCGAGAGCGGCAGCGTCGCGGTCGGCACGTTGATCGGCTGGGCGCCGAGGAAGTTGCCCACCTTGTGGATGAGGCCCCCGATCACGTCGACGGCCTCGATCTGGTTTTCGTGCGCGAGCTCGTGGAAGAACTCGCGGAGCTCGGGGGCGACGAGGGTGAAGACGATCATCGCCCCAGCATCCGCCGCCTTGAGGATCACGTCGCGGACCGACTCCTCGTCACGCACGCGCGTGAAGAGGCGGACGCGCACCCGATGCTCCGGATACTGCAGGAGGGCGGCGCGCACCACGCGCTCGGCCGTCTCGCCGGTCGAGTCGCTGACGACGAAGATCGGGTTGTGTTCCACGCGCCTTACCCAGAGCCTTTGGTGAACGCCGCTCAGGTGCGACAGCCGCCGAGCGCCCCCGCAGGCCCCGACCGAGGAATACCAGAGGTATTGCGAAGGGAGGGGGCGAGGAGGAAAGCCGGCGGATGGCGTGCCCGAGTGGTGTTCACAGACGGCGAGCGAGCTTGCGGCCCTTCATGCCATTGACCCGGCGGCGATTCTTCGCCTTGAGCTTGGCGCGGTAGCGCGCGGACTTGTTCCGGTTCTTGGACTGGTTACGGCGCTTTCCCGTGAAGATATACATCGGTTTCCTCTAATCCACTCTTTCAGAATGCGAAACGCCCCGGAGCCATACGGCACCGGGGCGTCTCAGTCAATGTGGAGTGGCGCGGTGTGCAATCCGGCTCGGCCCGCTGCGCTCCCGGTCCCGCGGCGAGCCGCCTTCGCGGCTCTCTGCGGGCCCGTACGCTCCGCGGCCCGAGCCTTCTCCTAGACCACTCCCGGCTCGGCCCGCTGCGCTCCCGGTCCCGCGCGAGCCGCCTTCGCGGCTCTCTGCGGGCCCGTACGCTCCGCGGCCCGAGCCTTCTCCTAGACCACTCCCGGCTCGACCCCTGCGCTCCCGGTCCCGCGCCGAGCCGCCTTCGCGGCTCTCTGCGGGCCCGTACGCTCCGCGGCCCGAGCCTTCTCTACATCACATGCACTCGCCGACGGCGGTCATGCTGGCGCCCACACAGGTCTCGCCGGTGTTGCAGTGCGAGTCCTCGAGGCAGCCCGGGAAGCAGACGGTCGCGCCGGCGGTGTTGATGCCCGCGGCCGAGGTGTCCCAGCAGCCGTTGCCCGGGAGGCAGTCGGCGGCCGTGGTGCAGGTCTTGATGCAGAGCGAGGTGTCCGAGCCGCTGATCTGGGCGCAGGTCGCCGCCGCGCCGCAGACGTCTCCCGGCATGCCGGGGGCGCCGCAGTCGAAGAGCGTGCAGTGGTTGCCCGCGCCGAAGTCGCGGCACTGACCCTGACCGAAGGGCGAGTAGCAGTCCGCCTCGGTCATGCAGGTCTCGCCGATGTTCGGGTCGGTGATGTCGTTGTAGTTGCCGGGCACGCAGCCACCGTTGCCCATGCCCATGCCGGAGGTGCCGTCCCAGAAGCAGCTGTAGCCGGGGGCGCAGTCGCGGGGGTCCGAGAAGGGGTCCGCGGCGTCGACGGTCGCCGCGACCTCGCAAGCCTGAACGCACAGCGCGATGCCGAGGCCACGCTCCTGGCACTTACCGGCGCCGGCGCAGTCGTTGCCGGCGATGTCGCAGCCGAACTTGGTGCAGTAGCCGCCGGGCCAGCCGCCCTCGTTCTCCGCCGTGGCGGGGTCGTCGTTGTCGGCGATGCAGTCACCGTTCTCCTCGCACTCGAAGTCGAAGGTGCAGGTGTCACCGGCCTCGGCGCCCATCGTGCCGTTGTGCTCGCAGCGATAGGTGGTGAGGTTGCAGGTGGCCATCGTGGAGTCGTCGTAGACGAGGTGATCACCCATGGGGTTCGCCATCGCGTCGTACGGGTCGATGAAGCCGTTGTCGTTGGTGTCCTGGCGAACCACGCGGCACTCCTCGTCGGTCGCGCAGCCGGGGACGCACGCCTTGGTGGTGAGACCGCAGTCGTAGGTGTCGCGGCAGGCGCCGTTGTCCGTGAGGCTGGGCATGCAGCTCGCGGCGCAGAGGCCGACGGTCACGCCGCGCATGTCGGTGCCGGCGTTGAGGCAGACGGCGCAGTCGACGCCGCCGCAGCTCTCTTCGTCGTTGGGATCGCAGCCGCCCATGTCGATGGGGTTCGCGTTGGAGCAGTAGCCGCCGGTCCACGAGGTGGTCGGGATGCCCATCTCACCACTCGGAAGCCCGGTGATGGGGTCGTCCGTGCCGCCCAGCTCGTTCGCGAACTCGTCGATGCACAGAACGCTGATGGCGCAACCGCGGGTCGGATCGCAGGCCTCGCCCACGTCGCAGCCGCCGGTGCTGGTGTCGGGACGGCTGGTGTCAGGCGTCGCGTCCGGCGGGCTCGAGTCCGAGCCGCCGTCGATGACGATCACGCTGGTGTCGCCCGCGTCGCCCACGATCCCGTGGTCGTCGCCGCAGGCCGAGAGGCCGAGCGTGAACGCGCTACAAAGTGCCAAGGTGAACAGCTTGCGATTCATTTTGAGAAGTCCTCCAGCAGCCCGAAGCCATGGACCACACTGGTCCGAAAGATGGCGCGGTCTAGCAGCGCGCCTATGGGTGTCAAGCGAAAGTGGGTTCGCTCACCACCCTGCCCGACGTCGACATACACGTGTCCACACGGGCAGAACCGAACGTGAGCAAGGGGCAGGCCATGCCGGAAAGGGAATGGATGGGCAGGCCCGAGATGGGGACTCGGACACCCATGTCGTGATCCCCGGCGCGGCGTCAGTTAATTCACGCGCCGCCACCCTGCGGAGATCAGGTCACTTTCTTCCTTTGAGGCGCCGGAGAGCCGCGAGGTAGTCCGATCGCGTCAGCACCCCGGCGTCGACGAGCGCGAGGAGGAGCGCCTCGTGGCGCTGCTCGATCGGCGCGTCGTGCTCGAGGCGGTGCATCGGGGAGGTGCCCATGGGATTGGTGCCTGGATTGGTCTTGCCGGCGCGGCGATCGTCCTCGCGCATCTTGCGGGTGTCCTCCCGCGGGAGGTCGGAAGGCGCGCGGGGAGCGCGGATGATCGCGGTATTGGAGGAAGCGTACTCGCGGTCGATGGCCGCGCTCACCCCCGACACGGTGGCGACCATGGGCTCGACCTCGAGGGCCGTGGCCTCGCGCACGGCCGCCACGGCGGCTTCGTCGAGGGGATTGGCCAGGGCCACCCGGATCCGGGCGCCGTCGCCGTCCTTGGACAGGGCGATCAGCAGGTGACGCCGGGCCACCCCTTCTGGGACCAGCTGCACGGCCTCGCGATCGAGGGCGCCCAGATGGACGTCGATCACCACCGTCCCCACCGCCCGGGCGGCCACGTCGGCCACCATGTCCTCGGCCGCGAGCCCCTGATTGCAGATCACCTCGACCAGGGGCCGGTCGAGGCGCAGGGCCTCGGCTCGGGCCTCGGAGAGCCGCGCCGCCTCGAAGAGCCCTTCCTCGACCAGAAGCTCGCCCAGATCCACCGCCTCCATCGGTGCCGGAAGTGGGAGATTTCGTCAAGCCACCACCGGGAGCGCCCCTCCCGCGTTCGGGAGACCGGATCGCCGCAGACCGTACTCGCTGGGCGAGCTTGCGTCGCGCCAGCACTTTGGTTACATCGAGCGCCCCTGAGGATGCTTAGCTCAGCTGGATAGAGCGTCGGCCTCCGGAGCCGAAGGTCAGAGGTTCGAATCCTCTAGCATCCGCCAGCCGTGCCGCGCGTGCGAGGCGGACCCTTCGCCAACCCCGTCCCGTCCGTTTAGACGGAACGCGCGTGCGCGGCGCACCGCGACATCACGACTTGTGACCGCGGGGCGGTCACAACCGCCGGCGTCGTCCGCGACATCACGACTTGTGACCGCTGGGCGGTCACAACCGCCGGCGTCGTCCGCGACATCACGACTTGTGACCGCGGAGCGGTCACAACCGCAGGCGTCGTCCGCGACATCACGACTTGTGACCGCAGGGCGGTCACAACGGCCGGCGTCGTCCGCGACATCACGACTTGTGACCGCGGGGCGGTCACAACCGCCGGCGTCGTCCGCGACATCACGACTTGTGACCGCGGGGCGGTCACAACCGCCGGCGTCGTCCGCGACATCACGACTTGTGACCGCTGGGCGGTCACAACCGCCGGCGTCGTCCGCGACATCACGACTTGTGACCGCGGAGCGGTCACAACCGCCGGCGTCGCCCGCAACATCACGACTTGTGACCGCGGGGCGGTCACAACCGCAGGCGTCGTCCGCGACATCACGACTTGTGACCGCTGGGCGGTCACAACCGCAGGCGTCGTCCACCGCGGGGCGGTCACAACCGCAGGCGTCGTCCGCGACATCACGACTTGTGACCGCTGGGCGGTCACAACCGCCGGCGTCGCCGACCGCGGAGCATCACGACCGCCGGCGTCGCCCGCCGCATGGCGGTCACAACCGCAGGCGTCGTCCGCGACATCACGACTTGTGACCGCGGGGCGGTCACAACCGCCGGCGTCGTCCGCGACATCACGACTTGTGACCGCGGGGCGGTCGCAACCGCCGGCGTCGTCCGCGACATCACGACTTGTGACCGCGGGGCGGTCACAACCGCAGGCGTCGTCCGCGACATCACGACTTGTGACCGCGGGGCGGTCACAACCGCCGGCGTCGTCCGCGACATCACGACTTGTGACCGCTGGGCGGTCACAACCGCCGGCGTCGTCCGCGACATCACGACTTGTTACCGCGGGGCGGTCACAACCGCCGGCGTCGCCCGCAACATCACGACTTGCAACCGCGGGGCGACGCGTCACGTCTGACACGCACGCGTCCGCTCACTGGCTCAACCTCGAGGCGGCCCAGGTCGAGACGCGGTCTTCCTCGCACCTCGGTCGTCGAGCGTGGCCTCGCCCTGATGGACGAGCACCGCGCACGCCAACGACCTACGCGCGCGACGCGCCCTGCAGGATTTCACCCTCGTTCGAACGACGCGGCATTTCGTGGCAGGGCGCCACGCGTGGGGCGGAACGCGGCACAGGACACGGCGACAACGCTGGGTTTTGCGGGCGGCACGTGTCTTGCGGTGCTCTTCGAGCATGCATGACGAGAAGCACGTAGTTGTCATCGAAGACGCGTACGAGATCAGCGCGCGCCTCGGTGACGAGCTTTCGGAGATCGTGCTGCGCGTGGCGCCGGACAACGACTTCGAGGCGAAGGATGAATGCGGCGCGGTGATCGCCCAGGAGATCTGGATCCTCGAACGACTACGCGCGCTCGGCTACGACGGTGCGCTGATCCTGGTCACGGATCGCGGGCTGGCGCCGCGCCTTCGCGCGGCACGGGCAGGGATCGCCGTCTTCACCCATCCGCTGTGTTTCGAGCGGATCGCGGAGACGCTCCGCTGCTATTTGTCGAAGCCGATCCCGCCCCGCCTCGAATGCGCTTCGTGCCTGACCACCACGAACCTCGAGCCGGTGGACGTGCGAGGCGTGGTCTTCTTCTGCGAGGATTGCCTGGAGATCGCGCACGAAGACCCTGACGATCCCCTCGTCGATTTCGGCGGCCCCAACGCTGGCTGACGCCAGCGTGTGATGCGCGGCAGGCGTTGCAACGCCCCGCCGGTGGACGTGCGAGGCGTGGTCTTCTTCTGCGAGGATTGCCTGGAGATCGCGCACGAAGACCCTGACGATCCCCTCGTCGATTTCGGCGGCCCCAACGCTGGCTGATAACTTCCGTCGACTCGTGCCGCCCCACCCCACCCGCCCGCGGGCGCACCCCTGATGCTCGACCTTCCCGGCTGCGCGGACCGGGCGCTACGTCGGCTCGGCGTCGGGATCCCGCCAGCGCGGACCGCGCGCTACGTCGGCTCGGCGTCCGGGTCGAGGAAGTCGGCGACCACCTCCGCTTCGGCGGACATCGGGCCGGTCGCCATGATCGGCGCAGCGTCGACGTCCTCCGCCTCCATCAGCGTGACCACCCGCTGCATGATCCAATCGATCATCGCCTGCTCACCTTCCGGCAGCGCGGCGAGCCGCTTCGAGAACTGTTCTTGCAGCGAAGAGGGCGCCGTCTTCACCAGGTCGGCCCCGGCGCTGGTGAGCTGCACGAGGATCTTCCGCTTGTCCTCGGCGCTGCGCTCGCGCCGGATGAGATCCCGCGCCGCCAGACGCTCGAGGATCCCGGTCACCGTGCCCTGACTCAGCGAGACACCCTTCGCCAGCTCGCTCGGCGTGATCACACCCCGCTTCTCGATCAGACGCAGGCAGACCAGCTGCGGTCCCGTCAGGCTGTGATGACGGGCGAGCTGCTTGCTGTGCAGGTCCACGGCGCGCGTCATCCGCCGGAGCGATCGCAAGATGCTGTCCTCGTATCGGCTCGTCATCGCTGCTCCCCGAGCTTTCACCGGAGACAGCCCTCTCCGCCAGCCCATTTGCATTGGGTTCATATTTTTTGTACTCAAAGCATTCATGGGCTCCGGGAGGGACGCCCGGTAGGCCGACGTACGTGTGTGGAATCACAGGATTCTGGGTCGCGCGACCCCTCGAGGAGAGCGCCAACTCGGCCTTGCGCCGAATGATGGCCTCCCTTCACCACCGGGGCCCGGACGATCAGGGGATGCACCTCGATGCATCGCGCGGTCTGGCCATGGGCCATACCCGCCTTTCGATCATCGACCTCGACACGGGGAGCCAGCCGCTTCGCGACCGGAGCGCCGTGTTGACGGCCAATGGCGAGTTCTACGAGTACAAAGAGATTCGGGCGGCTCTGAGGTGCCGCGGACATCGCTTGTCGACCAAGAGCGACTCGGAGATCGCCCTGCCCCTCTACCAGGAGCAGGGGCTGTCCTTCGTCGACGCCCTGCGCGGTGAGTTCGCTTTCGCGCTCTTCGACGAAGAGCGCGAGCGCCTTCTGCTCGTCCGGGACCGCTTCGGCGTCAAACCGCTGCACGTTCACATCGCGCCCGACGGCGTCTACTGGGGGTCGGAGATCAAAGCGCTCCTCGCCCATCCCGCGGTGCCGCGGCGCATGTCTGCCCACGCGACGCTCGGTCAGATGATGAACCTCGTGCCCCCCGGCCGCACGGCCTTCGAGGGGATCGAGAGCGTAGAGCCCGGCCACATGCTGGTGATCACGCGCGAGGGCGGCCGCTTCACGGTTCGGGACCGCACCTATTGGGACCTCGACTTTCCCCTGGAGCGCGATCGCCCAGCGGCAACCGATCCCCAGGCGCACGAACGCGCGGTCGCCGATGCGCTGATCGACGCGGTGCGGGTGCGCCTCGAAGCCGACGTCCCGGTGGGCTGCTATCTGTCCGGGGGTATCGACAGCTGCTCGATCCTCGGCCTCGCGGACGCGATGCAACAGTCGCCGGTGCAGGCATTCACCGTCGGCTTCGACGACGACGACTACGACGAGAGCGCACCGGCGCGCGAGATGGCGAAGAGCCTGGGTGCAGAGCAGCGCATCCTCACGCTGGAAGCCGACGCGCTCTACGGCGAGAGCTACGTGGACGCGGTGCGCCACGCCGAGCGCGCCTTCTACAACCCCTTCAGCGTGGCCAAGTGGCATCTGAGCCGCGCGGTTCGCGACGCGGGCTACCGGGTGGTGGTGACCGGAGAGGGCTCGGACGAGCTCTTCGGCGGCTACCCGTTCTTCAAGCAGGATCTGCTGCGCCACGGCGACGCGGAGGGCGAGCTCGGCTCGGTGCTCGAGGACAACGCGGTCTTTCGCGGCGCGACGATCAGCGAAGAGCCCCGGACCCATCCGGCCTTCGAGACACTCTGCGGTTTCACACCCGCTTGGCTTCACCCCTGGATGGCCACCCTGACTCGCGCCCGCGCCCTGCTGAGCGACGAGCTCCGCGCCGAGCTCGCCGATTACGATCCGATCACCGAATCCGCGACGCGCCTCGACGGCAACATGCTCGCGGGCCGCCACGCCCTCGACAAGGCGCAGTACACCTACGTCAAGACGCTGATGGAGAGCCAGGTCCTCGGATGGAGCGGGGACCGGATGGACATGGCGCACTCGGTAGAGGCGCGACCGGCCTTCCTCGATCACCGACTCGCGGCCGTCGCCACCCGCGTCCCACCGATGCTCCGGATCCGAGAGGGAGTCGAGAAGTGGATCCTGCGCGAAGCGATGAAGCACGTCCTGCCGCGCTCTCTCTACGAGCGTCAGAAGTTCGCGTTCATGGCGCCTCCGAGCCACACCGACCCGAAGAAGCGCGGCGCCATCGCCGCGCTCGTCGAGCGGTACCTGAACCCCGACGCCATCGAGGCGCTCGGACATTTCGACCCGGCCAAGGTCCGTGAGCTCCTGGAGCAGCGCGCCACGACCACCGACGCGGTGACGGCGGTGCAGAACGACGCGCTGCTGAACCAGCTCCTCGGCATCCACATCGTCCACGCCGAGCTCGCCACGAACACCACCGAGCCCCCACGCCCCCTACCCCCGACCACCGAGATCACGATCGGAGAATGAATGAGCCAATCCTTTGGAGAACAACCGCTCGAAGTCCGCGACACGGACCACTACCGGGAAGAATACGTACAGGCATTCGTGCAGAAGTGGGACGAGCTCATCGACTGGGATGCGCGAGCCGAGACCGAGGGGCAGTTCTTCATCGAACAGCTGAAAGCGCGGGGGGCCAAGAAGGTCCTCGACGTGGCCACCGGCACCGGCTTTCACTCGGTGCGGCTCATCGAAGCGGGCTTCGACGTGGTGAGCGCCGACGGAAGCGCCCAGATGCTCTACAAGGCCTTCGAAAACGCCAAGCGACGTGGTCACGTGCTGCGCACCGTACGCGCGGACTGGCGCTGGTTGAACCGTGACATCCACGGCAAGTTCGACGCCGTCATCTGCCTCGGAAACTCCTTCACTCACCTCTTCGACGAAAACGATCGACGCAAGGCGCTGGCGGAGTTCTACGCAGCACTGCGCCACGACGGAGTGCTGGTCCTCGATCAACGCAACTACGACGCGATCCTCGACAACGGGTACTCGTCCAAGCACATCTACTACTACTGCGGCGAGGACGTCTCGGTGAAACCAGAGTACGTGGACCCCGGGCTCGCGCGCTTCGAGTACAGCTTCCCCGACGGGGGCACCTACCACCTCAACATGTTTCCGCTCCGGCAGAAGTACGTGCAGAGGCTCATGCGCGAGGTCGGATTTCAGCACGTCGAGTCCTACGGCGACTTTCAGGAGACGCATCGCGAGGAGGACCCGGACTTCTTCATCCACGTCGCCGAGAAGCGTTACGCCACCGGTAAGGAGCGAGCATGACCAGAGCGAACATGCAGTCGGCTGTGACCACGGCGCGGGACTACTACGACAGCGACGACGCTGACCGCTTCTACAGCGCGGTCTGGGGCGGCGAGGACATCCACATCGGCATCTACGAAGGAGCGAAGGACGACATCGCCACCGCGAGCCGCCGGACCATCGAACGCCTGGCCTCGCGGGTCGAGGGGCTCGGCGAGTCCACCTCGGTCGCAGATCTGGGCTCGGGTTACTGCGGCGCGGCCCGCTACCTCGCGGCGAAGTACGGCTGCAAGGTCACGGCCATCAACATCAGCGACGTGGAAAACGCACGCGCGCGCGAGCTCAACGAGCAGGCGGGCCTCACGGATCGCATCGACGTGGTGCTGGGCAGCTTCGAGACCATCGCGCGGCCGCCGGCCTCCTTCGACCTGGTGTGGTCCCAGGACGCGATCCTCCACGCGGGCGACCGCGCGCGTGTCATCACCGAGATCGCCCGCGTCCTCGCCAAGGGAGGCAACCTGGTGTTCACCGACCCGATGCAGTCCGATCGATGCGACCCGAGCGTGCTGACGCCGATCCTGGACCGCATCCACCTCGAGAGCCTCGGCTCACCAAAGTTCTATCGCGACGCCGCGCGCAAAGCAGGGCTGCGCGAGGTCGGCTTCGAAGACCTCACGGTTCAGCTGGTCACCCACTACTCGCGCGTGCTCGAAGAGACCGAGGCGCGCGAGAAGAGCCTCACCGGCGAGATCAGCAAGGGATACCTCGAACGCATGCGCTCCGGCCTGAGACACTGGATCGACGGCGGCAAGGCGGGGCACCTGGTCTGGGGCGTCTTCCATTTCCGGAAACCAGGGTGATCCTCTACAGCTTCGGCTTCTTCCTCCTGGCCTTCGTCGCCATCGGGGCGGCGTCGGTCCTCAAGAGCGAAGGCACCAACCAGGACTACCTCCTCGCCGGCCACAGCGTGAAGCCGTGGCTGGTGGCTCTGTCGGCCGTCGCCACCAACAACAGCGGCTACATGTTCGTGGGCCAGATCGGCTACACCTACGACGTCGGGCTGTCGTCGATCTGGCTGATGGTGGGCTGGATCCTCGGAGACCTCGTCGCCTCTCTGGTCATCTACCGCAAGCTCCGGGTCATGACCGAGAAGCGAAACGTCCTGAGCTTCGGCGGCCTTCTCTCGAGGTGGCACGGCACCGAGCACAAGCGGCTGCGGCTCCTGGTGGGCATCATCACCATCGTCTTCCTCGGCACCTACGCCGCCGCCCAGCTCAAGGCCGGGAGCAAGGCGCTGCACGTGCTCTTCGGCTGGGACTACGCCACCGGCGCCATCATCGGCTTCGTCATCGTCGTCATCTACTGCATGGCGGGCGGCATCCGCGCCTCCATCTGGACGGACGCGGCGCAGTCGATCGTGATGATCTTCGCGATGGCGATGCTGCTCTACGTGACGATCGGGGTCGCCGGCGGTCCGAGCGAGCTCTTCGCGAGCCTCGACGCCGTCTCCGACACGTACATGTCGCTGACGCCGCCCGACCTGCCTGTGGAGGGTGCGCTCGGCCCCGTACTCTTCATCATGGGCTGGTTCTTCGCCGGGTTCGGCGTCGCGGGTCAGCCGCACATCGTCATCCGCTACATGACATTGGACGAGCCGAAGCATCTGATGCGCGTGCGCGTCTATTACTACGCCTGGTACATCCTCTTCTACCTCTGCGCCATCGGCGTGGGACTCACCGCGCGCATCCTCTTGCCGGAGACCGACGCCTTCGATCCCGAGCTCGCGATGCCCACGCTCGCGATGGAGCACCTGCCCGAGATCCTCGTCGGCGTCGTCCTCGCGGGTCTCTTCGCGGCGACCATGAGCACCGCGGACTCGCAGATCCTCAGCTGCTCGGCCGCGCTCACGCGCGACATCCTGCCCAAGCGCTACGACACCTCGCTTGTCACGAAGGCAGGAACGTTGATCGTCGCCTGCCTCGCGCTGGCGGTCGCGCTCTTCGGGACCTCGAACGTCTTCAGCCTGGTGTTGATCGCCTGGTCCGTGCTCGGCGCCGCTTTCGGGCCGATCCTCTTCCTCTATGCCTTCGACAAACGGGTGAGTGAGCCAGTCGCCGTCTTGATGGTGGTGGGCGGGGTCGCGGTCACCGTCCTGTGGCGCGAGTTCGGGCTCAGCAGCCTCGTCTACGAGGTCGCGCCAGGGATGCTGGCTGGCTTCGCGATCTACGCGCTGGGCCGCCGATGGGGCCTCGAAGACGACGCGGAAATCGCCCAATAAACTTCGTTCTCAAACGATCAAGGGTCCAAGGACGGGGATTTTGACGCAATTTCTGCGAAATCGCTTGGCAATTTTTCTTTTGTGTGCAAAGGATACCCTCCCCTCACGGAGAGCGCTTTCGCTCTTCGGCCAAACCTCACGGGAGGAACATGGATCGCACGAGCCATCTCATGGCAGAGGCGCGCGCCGCCAAACCGCGTCCGGAGCGAAGACTGGTCGTTCAGAAATACGGAGGATCCTCGGTCGCCACGGTCGGCCACCTCCGGCGCGTCGCCAAGAAGATCGCCGACACCCGGCGTGAAGGCTGGGACGTGGTGGTGGTCGTCTCGGCCATGGGTGACACCACCGACGAGCTCGTCGAGCGCGCTCAGTCCATCACCACGAGCGCGCCCCTGCGCGAGATGGACATGCTGCTCACCAGCGGTGAGCGGATCAGCATGTCGCTGCTCGCCATGGCCATCGCCGAGGAAGGTGTTTCGGCGATCTCGCTCACGGGCACCCAGTGCGGGATCCTCACCAACGACAATCACACCAACGCGCGCATCGTGGAGGTGCGGCCGTTCCGCATCGAAGACGAGCTGGCGCACGGCCGCGTCGTGGTCGTCGCCGGTTTCCAGGGCGCGAGCTACCGCGACGAGATCACGACGCTCGGTCGCGGCGGAAGCGACACCACCGCGGTCGCTCTGGCGGCCGCGCTCGACGCGCACCACTGCGACATCTTCAGCGACGTGGACGGGATCTACAGCGCCGACCCGCGCGTGGTCGTCGACGCCGTGCGGATGGACCAGCTCTGCTACGAAGAGATGCAGGAGCTCTCCCGACAGGGCGCCCGCGTGCTGAACGCGCAGGCGGTGGAGTTCGCCCGACGTCATCAGATCGCCATCTACGCGCGCTCCACTTTCGGCGCCGACAACCACACCAAGGTCGAGCGAGCCGACGACGGTCCGAAGGATCGACTTCGCGAGCTCAACGCCTACGGCGTCACCGGCGTCGCTGGCCGCAAGGACCTCCTGCGCGTGCGCTGCGAAGGACAGGGCTGCGACGCTTGCACCGACGCGGTGCTGAGATCCCTCGATGGTTGCGACGTGCTCTCGAGCGGGGTCGAGCCGCAAAGGCAGCGCTTCGACATCGTGGTGGCGACGGAGAACATCCCGAGCGCGGGCGAATTCGCGTCGGCGCTCGAGGAGCGGTTCAAAGGCGCCGGTCTGATCGTCGAGCAGGGGCTGGGATCGGTGAGCGCCGTGGGTCTCGGCGTGGGCGACGAGCCCGCCGCCCTGCTCACCGCGCTGGACGCGCTCCGCACCGAGGGCGTCGAGGTCGCCACCAGCTTCACCTCGAGAGAGGCGTTGACCTGCCTGGTCGCGCGAGACGACGTGGACCGCGCCGTCCAGTGCGTGCACGACCGCTTCATCACGGGCGAGGCAGAGGTGGCCGCCTGATGGAGACCGTCGACGCCCACGAGCCCTCGGTCGAGGGACGGATCGCATATCGTGCCTCGCGCCTCGAAGACGCGCCGCGCATCCATCGACTGGTGAAGGAGAGCGGCGGTCTCGAGCTCAACACCTGTTACGCCTACATCCTGCTCTGCGACCACTTCGCCGCGACCACGCTCGTCGCCGAGCGGGCAGGCGAGCTCGTCGGATTCGTGGGGGCGTATCGCCCACCCGAGCGACCGGACACCGTCTTCGTCTGGCAGATCGGGATCCGCCCATCGGCCCGCGGAGCGGGCATCGGGAGCCGTCTGTTGGACGCCCTGGTCGCCGCAAAGGGATGCGAAGGCGTGCGCTTCCTCGAAGCCACGGTGACGCCAGACAACGCGGCGAGCCGGAGTCTCTTCGAGTCCTTCGCCAAACGAAAGAGCGCCGGGTTCGCCTGGCGCCGCGGCTACCCCGGGCATCTCTTCGCCAACGACCACGCACCCGAGCAACTCGTTCGAATCGGACCCTTCGCATGACCCCACCCAACAGACGAAACGACAAGAGCACCTTCACGCGACTCGAATCCCGCGTCCGCGGCTACTGCCGCTCCTTCCCCACCGTCTTCGAGTCGGCCCAGGGCCACGAGCTCGTGGACGAGCGAGGGCGACGCTACATCGACTTCTTCGCCGGCGCCGGCGCCCTCAACTACGGCCACAACCCGCCCGAGCTGAAGAAGGCGCTCGTCGATTACCTCTCCCAGGACGGCATCACCCACAGCCTCGACCTTCACACCTCGGCCAAGCGCGCCTTTCTCGAGCGCCTCGAAGAGCTGGTCCTGAGGCCCCGCGGTCTCGAGTACCGCGTCATGTTCCCGGGTCCCACCGGCACCAACGCCGTGGAGTCCGCGCTGAAGCTGGCGCGCAAGGTGACCGAACGGACGAACGTGGTGTGCTTCACCAACGGCTTTCACGGCATGACCCTCGGCTCGCTGGCGATGACCGGCAACGCCGGCAAGCGCTTCGGTGCCGGCGTCCCGCTCTCCCACGCCACCACGGTGCCCTTCGACGGCTATCTCGGCGGTGACACCGACACCCTCGAGCTCTTCGAGAGCATGCTCTCCGATTGTTCGAGCGGCCTCGACAAGCCCGCGGCGGTGATCCTCGAGACGGTGCAGGCCGAGGGCGGTGTCAACGTCGCCTCCGTCGACTGGCTCCAGCGCCTCGAGGCCATCTGCCGAAGCCACGGCGTGCTGCTCGTCGTGGACGACATCCAGGTCGGCTGCGGGCGCACGGGCCCCTTCTTCAGCTTCGACCGCGCAGGCATCCGCCCCGACATCGTGACGCTCAGCAAGTCGCTCAGCGGATACGGCACGCCGCTCAGCGTGGTGCTCATCCGGCCCGATCTCGACGTGTGGAAGCCGGGAGAGCACAACGGCACCTTCCGGGGTCACAACCTCGCCTTCGTGACGGCGACCGCGGCCCTCGACCATCACTGGCGGGACGACCGCCTGCGGCGTGGCGTCGAAAAGAAGGCGCAACAGACGTCGGGCAGGCTCTCGGAGATGGTGGCCCGACGTCCCGACGTGGTGGTAGAGCAGCGGGGCCTCGGACTCATCCGCGGCCTCGTCTTCGCGCGGCCGGAGCGCGCCGCCGCCGTCTCCCGCGCGGCCTTCGAGCGTGGTCTCATGATCGAGACGGCGGGCCCCGATGACGAGGTGCTCAAGCTGCTTCCGCCGCTGACGATCACCGAGGAGGCGCTGGCCCGCGGCCTGGACATCGTCGAGGAGTCCATCGAGGAGGTCGTGCGTGAGCACAATGCGCTACCCCCCACGACGGAGCTACAGGCTTGAGGACATGATCGTCCGCACGCTCGAAGAGGTGCGGGACACGGAAGACGACGTCCATTCCGAGGGTTGGAACAGCCGACGCCTTCTCCTGGCCCGCCACGACATGGGGTTCTCGCTCCACGACACGTTGATCGAAGCGGGGGCCGAGCTCCCGATGTGGTACCGGCATCACCTCGAAGCGGTCTACTGCATCGAAGGCGAAGGCGAGATCGAGTCTCGCGATACCGGCCAGCGTTGGCCCATCAGCGCCGGCACGGTCTACGCGCTCGACTCCCACGACCGGCACATACTGCGCGCGAAGACGCAGATGCGCATGGTCTGCGTCTTCAATCCTCCAGTGACCGGCAAAGAAGTACACGACGAGACCGGCGCGTACGCACCCGCAGGGGTGAAGGCGGAGTGAAGTGGCCGACCCCTACTTCACGCGCACGGTTCGCCCCGAGCGCATCGCACGCGCAGACCGCATCCTGTGGGGTGCGCCCTCGGACGACCCGCTGATAGAAGCGAGCGTCGAGCGCTTCGAACGCGACGGCTTCGTGATCCTCGAGGATCTCCTCACCGCGGAGCTGGTGGCGACGCTCGCCGCGGAGGCCGCCCGCTGCCAGCGGGACCTGCCTGTAGACGCCGAGCTCATCTACGAGCCCGAGAGCGACCAGGTGCGCTCCGTCTTCCGCGTGCACGAGCTGGTGCCCGCCTTCGGAGAGCTCGCTGCGCACCCGAGCATCCTGAGCTTCGTGCGGCGAGTGGTAGGCGACGAGGTCTACATCCATCAGTCGCGCATCAACTACAAGCCGGCCCTCGGGGGCCAGGCGTTTCATTGGCACTCGGACTTCGAGACCTGGCACGCGGAGGACGGCATGCCTCACATGCAAGCGCTCAGCTGCGTGGTGATGCTGACCGAGAACACCGCGCACAACGGCCCGCTGATGCTGATCCCCGGCTCCCATCGCACCTTCGTTCGATGCGTGGGACAGACGCCCGAGGATCACTACAAGACCTCGCTCAGAAAGCAGGAGCTGGGCACGCCAGACGAAGAGTCCCTGGCCGAGCTCGTGCGCGCCGGCGGCATCGTCAGCGCCGTCGGGGGTCCGGGCACCGTGGTCTTCTTCGACTGCAACACGATGCACGCCTCCACGGCGAACCTCACGCCCTGGCCGCGCACCAACGCTTTCTACGTCTACAACTCGTGCCACAACCAACTGACCACACCCTTCTGTGGCCGGGACCCGCGCCCGGACTTCCTCGCGGCACGCAGCTCCAAGCCACTGACCTGACGAGGTGAGCGACCTCGACCTCCATTGCCCTTCCGAGCCGAGCCGAACGGGCGCGTATCAGCTCGAATGGCAGGCGCACGACGGCGCGGAGCTCCAGCTCCTGGAGGACGGAGCGCTCATCTACCACGGCGACGATCCCTCTCTCGCCGTCTCCGGACGACTCGCCGGCGCTCATCATTACGAGCTGGTCGTCAGCGACACCCGGGAGGCAGCGAGCTGCACCGTCGAGGTAGAGCCCCCGAGTCTCGGGGTCGCGGCGCTCTTCTTCTTCACCGGCGCCGTGGTCTTCGGGGCGACCGTCGCGCTCATCGCGGTGGGACACCGGAGGAACGAGTGATGAAAGAGCCGATCATCAGCCAGGAGGTCGGGCTCGCCATCCTGCTGGGGTTCGGCGCTCTGTGGCTCGTGCTCGGCTGGTGGTGGGGACGGGACGCCGATGGGTACGAGGACCGGGCCCTCGCCGGGCGCAGCGTCGGATTCGCCCTCGGCACCGCGACCGCGATGGCGACCTGGGTGACCACCAACACCACGATGACCGCGCCACAGTTCGCCTACCAGCTCGGTATCTGGGGGATGTTCGGCTACTCCCTGGCGGCGGTCGGGCTGATCGCTGTTCGCGCCGCTGGCGACACGCATCAAGAAGTTGATGCCGCACGGCTACACCAGCGGCGACTTCGTCCGGATGCGATTCGGTCGCGCGGGCTGGATCGTCTTCCTCGGCATCTCCTTCTTCTACGCGCTCGGTTGGCTGGTGAGCATGGGCATGGCCGGGGGCATCCTCCTGGAGTCGCTCACCGGTATCGACTATCGCGTGGGCATGGTGACGGTGATCGTGGTCTGCACCGGCTACACCATGCTCGGCGGGCTCCGCGCCGTGATCGGAACCGACTTCATCCAGAGCGTGCTGATCCTCCTCGGCCTGGTGATCGTCGGCGTCGCCGCATTCACCACCGCGAGCCCCTCCGAGGTCCACGCGCGCCTCGCCGAGGATCGCCCCGCGCTGCTCGACCTCCTCGCGCCCGCGTCGATCATGTTCCTCTTCAACCACCTCCTCTTCGGGCTCGGGGAGATCTTTCACTCGAACGTGTGGTGGTCACGCGCCCACGCCTTTCGCGAAGACGTGGGAGGCCGGGCGTTCTTCTGGGGCGGCGTGCTCTGGCTGCCGGTGCCGGTCCTCGCGGGCTCGGTCGCGCTGGTGGCGCCTCTGCTCGGCGTCGACGTGCCCTCCCTCGACATGGTCGGGCCGCTGGTCATCGGTGAGCTCCTCGGCAGCACCGGCGCGGTGCTGCTCCTGATCGTCGTCATCTCGTCGCTCGCCTCCTCCCTCGACTCGCTCCTCGCCGCCACCTCCGACCTCTTCGTCGAAGACGTGTATCGACGTCTCCTCCGGCCGGGCGCGCGGGACTCGGAGCTCCGCTCGGCCAGCCTCTGGCTGATCTTCGCCCTCGGCATCGTCACCATCGCGCTGTGCTGGCAACGCCTCGCCACCCTCGGCGAGGTGTTGAACCTCACCGGCGCCTTCGTCGCCTCCACCATCTGGCCCATCGCCGCCGGTCTGTATTTTCGTGCGACCAACGCGCGCGCCGCGACCGCGGCGATGATCGTGGGCTCGGCCGCCGGACTCACCGCGTATTTCACCATCGGCTTCTTCACCGCCGCGCTGGTGAGCGCGGCGGCGTCGATGCTCATCACCCTCTTCGGCACGTGGGCCGCCCCGGCGCGCTTCGACTTCGCGCTCCTCGACGCCGAGGTGCGGCGATGACGATGATGATCCCGAAGGGGCTCTTCGAGCTCGCCATCTGGGGCGCCATCGTCGCGGTGTCCCTCGGGCTGGTGTTCCTCGTGACGACACTGCTCCGAGACGCCCGCGATCATCGCTTGTGGTGAGCTACTGCGTTTGATTTCCCCTTTACTTACGTTCGTTTGGTGCTACACTCCGCCTCGTCGCACTCCAATCGTCCGTCGTGACGTGCCACTGGCACGCGATGGGATGGCGAGGCGGCGCGGAAATACGGGCGAACCCTCGTCCGGCCCAGAAAAACCGCCCATTCGGTGCCGACGAGCGCCGGGGGCTTCGCCCATTTCGTCACCCGAACGACAAGGAGACCTCGTGTCCAAATTCGGTTCCGACTTCGCTTCCGTCGACCTCGACGTCCACGACGACCGCTCCGCGGTGCGCACGCTCTTCTGCCACTCCAAGCGCGAACGTTGGGGGCTGGCCATCGTTCTGCGCCGGCAGTCGGACCGCGTGAAGATGCTCTTCCAAGACGGTCGGACTCGCTCTTTCAAGAACGGTTACTACCACCTGATAGAAGCGGTGGACAAACCCCTCGACACCACGCTGCGCGTCGTGCGCGCCCTCGAGAGCATGGCCCCCGAGGAGGACACGCGCTCGGCCAGGCGACGCGTCAAGCCCGTCTCCCCCGAAGAGCAGGTCGCCTTCTTCCTCGAGTCTCATCCCGAGGGATTCGCCGACGAGGAGTACGTCCTGACCCACCGCGGAGACGGGCGCACGCGCCCCTTGCGCCGCCACCGGGATCCGCTGGTCGAGACGGCGAAGGAGCTCTCCAAGCGCAAGATGAAGAAGATGATGGCCGACGAGGACCATCGCGCCGTCTTCGACACCGCGAAGCGCCTGATCAACTCCACCGATTCTCGTCAGCCCCGAGGACCGAAAGCGCTTCGGCCGCGTGCCCCGCAAGCATCACGCCCTGGTCGCCACTGCGCTCTTCGACCTCCTGCACGGCACCGGCAAGCTCATCCCGCGCTTCGAAGCGTGGGTGGGCGCGCTCGAGAGCGCGATGGGACACACGCCGAGCTGGAGCCTCGCCACGGTCCTGCCCGGCGTGGTGCGTCCGAAGAAGCATCTGGTGGTGCGACCCAAGGCGGTGACGCTTCAAGCCGAATGGATGGCGCCGGGGCTCAGCCTCTCGGACCGCCCGATGGGCATCCTCTACGAAAGACTCCTTGCGATGGGCACCAAGATGCGCGAGCGCCTCGTGAGCGAAGGCGTCGAGCCCACCGACCTCCTCGACGTGGTCGACTTCATGTGGCTCACGCTCAAGCCTGCTGCGCGCAAGGAGATCCTGGAGCGCCGCGCCGAGCTCGGCCTCTCGGCCCAGGCCGCGAGCGCCGATCGCGAGGCCGCCTGAACCCAAACGAAGCTATTGAGAAAGGAAGGACTGTTGACTCAGACAATCATCATCAACACCGGCTCCAAGCTCTTCGACGGCGCTGACCCGATTGGGTTGATGTACGACGTGAGCGCGAGCCGCTACGTCGACGAGCTGCGGGGTCGCATTCGGGAGGAGTTCCCGAACGCCCAGGTGTTCGTCCGTTGGAACCCACGCAGCACCGACGGTGCCGAGGTCAAGACCGTCCCGAAGGCGGAGGACATGGAAGGTCGTGTGCGTGAAATGACCGCCAACGTCCGTGAGAACCGAGACGCCTGGATCCGATACGATCAGAGCGTCCTGAGCTCCTTCGCCCGCTGAGATGCGGGAAGAGATCGAGCTCCAGCGCCACGAGCCCTCGGAGCCGGTCGTCGAGGTCAAGAGTCGACTGGACGTGTGGACGCTCGTCCCGAAGCTCCAGCGGCGCATGGGTCGCCGGCATCCTCGCGGCTATCGAAGAGGCAAGCGGGTGATCTCCGAAGCTCTCCAGAAGATGCTTCGCGTCGGCCCTTCACGCGCCGCCTATCTCGCGGACAGGCTCGAAGCCGTCGGGGCCATCGTCTACGAGCGCCCGCGCGCCGGCGTCCGCAAGAGCTGGCGCATCCGCCGAAAAAAGCGCTGACATTTCGCGTCTGAGGGGGTTGCGCTCGGCGCAATCCGTCTTATGTTGTACGAGTTCGCCTCGTGTGATCATTCGTTTTTGAACGGTCCAGCGCGGTGGCGGATGCCTCGTTTGATGCGCCAGAAGTGCGCATCCCGCACGCCTCGAATCCAGGGCGTTCGCGACGAACCGAGGCGAGCATCTCGCACGACCTGAGGAGGTTTCTTTGTCCAGCGCACCCATCTTGAATCACCAGATCTTCGAACATGTCAAACGCCGTAAAGAGTGGGGCATGGCCATCATGGCCTTCGAGCGCCGCGACCGGCGGGGCTATCAGTTCCAGGACGGTGAGCTGCGGGTGTTCAAGAAGGGCTACTACGATCTCTTCGAGCCGGTGAAGCGCGAGGACGTCAACGCCCAGCGCGTGGTGAAGAACCTCAAGTCCATGCTGAAGCAGGCGAACATCGCACGCGAGGCGAACCTCTCGCGGCGTGGTGCCTCGGTCCCCGCGGTCGACTTCACGGCGCTGCACGCGATCTTCATCGAGGAGTATCCCGAGGGCTTCGCCACCGAGGACTACCTGAAGAAGGTCCGCGGCCGCGGACAGAAGCGACGCATCAAGCGCCACCGAGACGCGGCGATCGCCGATGCGCGCGAGCGCCTCTCCGCCGACGCGCTCCATCGAATGGCCGAAGCGGCAGACCACGGGGGCGTCCGTGACACGCTGCTCGACGTCCTGAGCAAGGGCGACTTCGTGACCAAGAAGAAGCTCGAGCCTCTTCGGGCGCTCGCGGAGGAGGACCTTCCCACCCTCACCCGCACGCTGCGCAACATGCTCTACGGCACGGGCCCCTACGAGGCGCGCTTCGAGCGCTTCGTGAACGCGCTCGGCCGAAGCGGCGAGAAGGTCTCCTGGTCTCTCGCCACCGCGCCCTCGGCGCTGGTCCATCCAGAGGAGCGCTTCTACGTGAAGGCCAGCGTCTCCAAGGAGCTGGTGAGGCGCTACTCGCCCAACATCGGCTGGAACGCGCGCCCCACCGGTTGGCTCTACGGTCGCATCGCGGGCATCGCCTTCGAGATTGCCGAGCAGGCACAAGAAGCGGGCGACGCGCCTTCGGACCTCCTCGACATCGCCTGGTTGGTGTGGACGGTGCTTCGCCCCAAGGGTCGCAAGAAGCTCGACGCTGTCGTGACCGCCGCCGCGGAAGCCGAGAGCGAAGCCGCCTGAGCCCTCAAGCCCGAGCCGCGTGACGAAGCCGCTCCGCGAGGAGGTCGCCGAGATCTCTGACCGGAGCGGTGTCGCTCGTGGGTGAGCGGCGCAGCTCCACCTCGACGCTCCCGAGCTCGGGCAGGCCGTCGGCTTCGCCGAGGACGCGCCAGCGCGCCTCCACCGTGCTCGCCGTCTTGACCGCCACGCCCCAGCCCCGGTCGATGGCCAGATTGATGGCCGCGAGCCCCTGACTGGTGAACACGATCTGCCAGTCGCGCTCCGCCGCCGCGAGGGCCCGGAGCGCGCGCGCGCGGAAGACGCAATACTCGGGATAGACGGCGAGGGGGACGGGCCGCCCGGGCGAGAGCGCCAGCTCCCGAGAGGCGACCCAGACCAGCGCCTCGCGGGCGACGACCTCCGCCTCGGAAGCCGGGTCGTGACGCAGGGAGATGCACAGATTGAGGGCGCCGCGATCGAACGCCAGGGCCAGCGCGGTGCTCACGTCGCAGACGACGATGGGCCGCGCTTCGGGGTGTCGGCGCCGGAGCTCGTCGAGGACGGGCGCGAGATGCCGCGCGGCGTAGACGTCGTTGATGCCGAGGCGGATCTCCGCCTCGTCGCCACGAGCGCGCCACAGGCTGTCGACCGCGCGCGCGTGCATGTCGAGGATCTGCCGCGCCCGCACCGCGAAGGCTTCGCCGGCGGAGGTGAGCTGAACGCCGCGGCTCGATCGGTGGAAGAGCTGCGTGCCGAGCTGGTCCTCGAGGCGGCGGATCTGCAGGCTGACCGCGGACTGCGTGAGCCCCAGAAAGGGCGTGGCCCGGGTGATGCTGCCGAGCTCCGCGACCGCGACGAAGGCCCGCAAGAGATCGGTATCCAGGGTCGGCCGCATGGCGATCTCCCGTAGCACGCGGCCCAGCCATTCGCCCGGCTGATGAGGGTATTGGCAGAACTCGTTTCACCGCCGCCCCGCGCCTCGCCAGAGTGAAACCATGCAAAGCGCCTCTCTGCACGGGGTCGTGGACCTCGCCCGCTACCCCTTGGACGCCCCGCACCGCGAGACCTATCGAGGCATCGTGGAGGAGGTGCGGCGCGAGCTCGCCAGCACCGGATGCAGCGTGCTCCGCGGCTTCTTGGAGGGCGAAGCTGTCCAGCGGATGCGCACCGAGGCGCTCCCGCTCCTCGGCGAGGCCTACTACCACCCCCGCTGGGTGAACGCGTATTCGACCCTCGACGACCCGAGCTTTCCCGAGGATCACCCGCGGCGGATCTTCATGAAGCGCACGCACGGCTTCGTGGCCAAGGACCGCATCCCCGACGAGGCGCTCCTGAGACGACTCTACGCCTCGCTCGCCTTCCAGCGTTTCGTCGCCGACTGCCTGCACGAAGAGGTGATCCACGAATACGCCGATCCCCTCGCCTCCCTGGTGGTCAACGTGCTCCCGCGCGGCGCGGAGCATCCGTGGCACTACGACACCAACGAGTTCATCGTCTCCACGCTCCTGTCGCCGGCGGAGAAGGGCGGCGTCTTCGAGTACTGCCCGAACATCCGGGCGCCGGGAGACGAGCGTTACGATCGCGTGGGACGCGTCTTGAGAGGCGAAGATCGTTCCGAGGTGCGTCAGCTCGAGCTCGCGTCGGGCGACCTTCAACTCTTCCTCGGCCGCTTCACCCTGCATCGCGTCACCGAGGTCGATGGTGACCGCCCGCGCCTGACCGCGATCCTCGCCTACGCCAAGGAGCCGGGCGTGATCGGCAAGCCCGAGCGCACGCGCCAGCTCTTCGGGCGCGTGACCGAAGCACACACGAGCGGGAAAGAGGAGCGACTCGATGGCCTCGTCGACTGATGAAATGGTAGCCGGCCTGCCCGCGAGCCGGCTCCTCGCCGCCAAGCGGCCGGGGATGACCCTCACCGACGCCGAGCCCAACGGCGTCGACACCGCCCGGCTCCGCCGCGGGCGCCTGGCGCGCCTGCGCGCGATGCTCCGCGAGCGCGACTACGCCGGCGTCGTCCTCTTCGACCCGAACAACCAGCGCTACGCCACGGGCTCGCGCAACATGTTCGGCTACTTCCTGCGGAACTCGAGCCGCTACATCTACGTGCCTGCCGAGGGCCCGGTGGTCCTCTTCGAGTATCCGCACAGCGCCCACGTCTCGCAGATGCTCGACACGATCGACGAGGCGCGCACCTCGAAGGTGGTCTGGTCCTCGGTCCGCGGACAGCGACCTCGAGACGGCCGCACCCTTCGCGGCCGAGATCGCGGACCTGGTGCGAACCCACGGCTCGGGCACCAAGACGCGTCGGCCTCGACCGGTGCTTCCATCACCTGGCCCTCGCCCTCGAAGCGGCGGGGCTGGCGGTCGGTGGACTGCCGGCAGGACATGCTCCACTGCCGCCGGATCAAGACCCCCGAGGAGATCGCCTGCCTGCGAGCTGAGCATGGCGAGCAGCGAGGCCGCGGTCGACGAGCTTCGCGAGGAGATCCGGCCTGGCGTGAGCGAGAACGCGCTCTTCGCCGAAGATGGTGCGGCGCGGTCATCGCGCGCGGCGGCGAGATGGTCGAGACGCGCCTGGTGAGCTCGGGGACGCGCACCAACCCCTGGTTCAACGAGGCGAGCGGGCGACTGGTGCGCCCGGGCGAGCTGGTCGCGGTGGACACCGACACCATCGGCTGCTTCGGCTACTACTCCGACTTCTCGCGGACCTTCTTCTGCGGTCCCGGGCGCCCCAGCGCCGAGCAGAAGGCGCTCTACCGCATGGCCTACGACCAGCTCCGCCACAACATGTCGATCATCGCCCCGGGCATGACCTACCGCGAGATCGCCGAGCGCGCCTGGAAGATGCCCGAGCGCATCGCCGCCCGTCGCTACACCTCGGTGATGCACGGCTGCGGGATGCACGGCGAGACGCCGTTCATTCCACACCTCCTCGACTGGGGCGCTCACGGCACCGAGGGCGCGATCGAGCCCTGATGGTGCTCTGCGTCGAGAGCTACGTCGCCGAGGTGGGCGGCCGCGAAGGCGTGAAGCTCGAAGAGGAGGTGCTCGTGACCGAGCACGGCATCGAGCGCATCAGCCGCTTCCCCTTCGACGAGACGCTCCTGGGCGCCGCGGGCTGAGATCGATCTGCGGAGCGCGCATCACGCGGCCCGCGCGCACCCGGCGCTTCGCGGCGACGGGATCTGCGCCGCGGGCCATCCGGCTTCGGCCGCGGCCGGCGCGCGGATGCTGGAGGAGGGAGGCAACGCTGTGGACGCGGCCGTGGCCGCCGCCTTCACCGCGTTCGTCGTCGAACAGGTCGACTGCGGTCTGGGCGGCTTCGCGCACCTCTCGCTCTGGGATGCGGCCCGAGGGGAGAGCCTCTCGGTGGATGGATACGTGCGCGCCCCGGCGGGGGCGCACGCTACGATGTTCCCCATCCCCGACGCGCCCCCCACCTATTACGGGCACCCCGCCTCGGAGCTGCAGCGTTACGGCGGTCTGTCGGTCGCCGTCCCTGGGGCGGTGGCGGGGCTCTGCGAAGCGCACGCGCTCCGCGGGAGGCTCCCGCGAGAGGCGGTCCTCGCCCCGGCCATCGAGGCTGCCGACAGGGGCGTGTCCTTCACCTGGCGCGACGTGCTGGCGGTCGCCGAGCACCAAGCGCGCATCCGGCGCATGCGCGAGACCGCCGCGGTCTTGTTGCCAGGGGGCCTCGCGCCCCGGCTCGCACCGCAGGAGGCGACGGGCGCACGGCTCGACACCAGCGCACTCGCCCGAACGCTGAGGTGCATCGCCGCCGAAGGCGCCGACGGCTTTCACCGCGGGGAGGTGGCGCGCGCCATCGCCGGCGCCGTCCGCAGCGTCGGCGGCATCCTCAGCGAGGAGGACCTCGCCGCCTACCGGCCGCGCATCGTTCGCGAGCCGCCGGCGCGCTATCGGGATCTCGCGCTGACCACCTGTGGCGATCACGTCGCCTACGAGGTGCTTCAGATCCTGGACGGCTTCGCGCTCGGCGACCTCTCGCCGAAAGACGCCGCGCATCTGCACCTCGTCGCCGAAGCGCTGGCCATCTCCTTCACCGATTGCCTGACGCACTACGGCGATCCCGAGCACGCCCCGAGCCCGGTGTCCGGCCTGCGGAGCAGGGCGTACGCCGCAGAGCGACGCGCGCAGATCCGCTCCGATCGCGCCCTGCCCCGCCCGGTCGCGGCGGGCGACCCGTGGCCCTTCGAGGCAGGCGCGGAGCCGCTGGGGGAAAGGCCACACGGGCCGGCGCCCGTTCCCCGAGGCGGCACGAGTCAGATCGTGGCCGCCGACCGCGAGGGCAACGCGGTGTCGATCATCACCGCCGTCGGATGGACCTTCGGGTCGCTGGTCTATGCGAGCGAGGCCGGCGTCTTCTTGAACAACGGGATGAGCTACTTCGACCCACGCCCCGGGCGGCCTTCGAGCATCGCGCCCCACAAGATGCCCATGTTCGGCGCGCCCGCCCTCGTCGCGGCGCGAGACGGAGACGCCGTCTTCGCCGCCGCAGGCTCCGGCGGCTATCGCATCGAGACGGCGGTCCTTTCGGCGTTGATCCACGTCGTCGACCACGACATGGCCATCGACGACGCCCTCGCGTTGCCGCGGATCCACTCCCAGGGCGGCGCAACCTACGTCGACGGTCGCGTCGCGCCCTCGGTTCGAGAGGCGCTCGTGGCGCTCGGACACGAGCTCACCGTCCTCGATCAGGAGGTCGACAGCTTCGGCTTCGGTCGCGTGTGCGCCGCGACGCGCGCGGCGGACGGGGCGTGGGTCAGCAGCGCAGAGCCCTCCTGGACCACGGCGGTGGCGTCCGTGTGAGGGCGGGCGCGAGATGTTAGGGTCGCGGCGTGACTGACGACGCTCTCGACGACGACATTCGCGCGGTGGATCTGCTCCTGCCCGACCTCAACGGCGTGCTGCGATGCAAGCGCATCCGCCGCGCCGACTTCGCCTCCATCGCCTCGGAGGGGATGCGCATCCCCGGCTCCACCTTCTCGATGGACTCCTCCGGGCTCCTGGTCGGAGGGACCGGCATCGTCGCCGAAGAGGGAGAACGCGACCGATACTGCAAGATCGTCGAAGGAACACTCACCCGCGTCCCCTGGAGCGAGCGGAGATCCTCACGGCCCCAGAGCGCAGGCGCTGGTCTCCATGGAAGACGAGGACGGCAGCCCCTTCTTCGCCGATCCACGCTCCGCGCTCGGGCGCGTCTGCGAAAGGCTCGCCGGCGACGACCTCGCGGTCACCGTCGCGGTCGAGCTCGAGTTCCATCTACACCAGGGAGACACGGCGGCTTCCGCGTCCCCCCTTCCCTCGTCGCTGGGCGGCGCGGTCCAGTCCTACGCCGCCGTGCGCATGGACGAACGCTCGGCCTTCGTCGAGGACGTCCATGCCGCCTGTGAAGCCATGGGCGTGAGGACCGGGACCACCGTCGCCGAGTCCGGCGAAGGTCACTACGAGATCAATCTCCATCATCGAGACGACGCCCTGCGCGCCGTCGCGGACGCGCTCATCTTCGAGCACGCGGTGCGCAACGTCGCGCGAGACCACGGCTGCCGCGCCACTTTCATGGCCAAGCCCTGGACCGACCGTCCGGGTAGCGGCATGCACGTGCACGCGAGCGCCCTGGGCCGTGATGGCTCCGCCCTCTTCGCCTCCGAGCCGGAGGTCAACGATGCACTCCGCCACGCGGTAGGCGGCCTGTGCGCCACCATGGCCGAGGCGACCGCGCTCCTCGCCCCCAACGCCAACTCCTTTCGGCGCTTCGTCCCCGGCGCCTTCGTGGCCAACACGGCCAGCTGGGGCCGCAACAACCGGACGGCTGCGGTGCGCATTCCCCCCGGCGCTCCGCGTGTCGAGCACCGGGTCGCCGGCGCAGACGCCAACCCCTACCTGGTGGTCGCGGTGGTGCTCGCCGGGTTGCATCACGGTCTCGGCGCGAAGCTCGACGCGCCGAACGAGAATCCGCGACGACGTGACGACTCACTCCCTTCGCGCGCTGCCCGGGACCTGGGAGCGGGCGCTCGCCGCGGCCGACGAGGCGAAGATCCTGCCGGCGTATCTGGGCGAGCGCTTCTGGGATCTCTTCCTGCGGGTGAAGAAGACCGAACGCGAGCGATTCGAGCGACAGGTCACGCCTCTCGAGCGCGAGCTCTACCTCGAGGTGCTCTGATGAGCGCGCTGAACATCTCTCTCGATGCCCCTGGCAAGCACGTCGGACGGCTCTCCCTTCCCCACTCTCGCGAGAGCTCCGCCTGGGGCTCGGTCCTCGTCCCCATCGTGTCGATTCGCGGCACGAGTGACGGCCCCTGTGTGCTGCTCACCGGCGGCAGCCACGGCGACGAGCCAGAGGGACCGATCGCCCTCGGCGAGCTCGCCAAGAGCCTCGAAGCCAGCGAGGTGCGCGGTCAGGTGATCATCGTGCCGGAGTTGAACGCGCCCGCCGTCGCCGCCAGCACGCGTCTGTCTCCGCTCGACGGCAAGAACATGAATCGCGTCTTTCCGGGCGATCCGCGCGGCACGGTGACGGAGCGGATCGCGCACTTCATCCACGCCGAGTGCGTGTCGCGCGCCACGGCGGTCGTGGACATCCACTCGGGTGGGCGCTCGCTCGAGTTCGTTCCCACCACCCTGGTTCACGCCTTCGACGACGAGGTGCGCACGAAGGAGACGCTGGCTCTCGCCCGCGCCTTCGGCGCACCGCACGCGCTTGTCGTATCCGAGCTCGACGATCAGGGAATGCTCGACACCGAGGTCGAGCGCGCGGGCAAGCTCTTCTTGTCGACCGAGCTCGGAGGCGGGGGTCGGGTCACGCCCCGCACCGCCTCGCTGGCGAGCGCCGGGGCGCGCAACGTTCTGCGCCACCTCGGGGCGCTCGAGGGCGAGCCCGCAGCGAGCGCAGAGACCCGCGTGCTACGCGTCCCTGACGAAGGCTTCGTCATCGCCACCGACGACGGGCTCTTCGAGCCCACGGTCTCCCTCGGTGAGAACGTCACCCACGGACAGGTGGTGGGCTGCGTCCATCGACGCGCGGGGTCGATGCGCGAGCCGGTGGCGCACCGCGCGCCCCTGGACGGCGTCTTCGTCGGCCAGCGCGCCCTCGCCGCGACCGAGCGCGGCGACTGCCTGGGCCTCGTGGCCGTGCCTCACGACTGAACGCCGCGGCGCGCAGCCGCGACGAAGGCGTCCACGTCCTCGTCGGTGGTGTCGAAGGCGCACATCAGACGTACGACGTCGCCTTCCCAGCAGTGGAAGACGAAATCCTCGCGCAGGGCCTCGGTGAGCGCGGGCGACATGCGCGCGAAGACAGCGTTGGCCTCAACGGGGACGACGACCTCGACCCCGTCGATGGCGCCGAGGCCCTGGCCGAGACGCGCGGCGGCGGCGTTGGCCTTGCGCGCGTTTTCGAGGTGGAGGTCCGCGCCGAAGAGGGCCTCGATCTGAGCCGCCACGAAGCGCATCTTCGACGGCAGCTGCATCGCCTGCTTCTGCAGGTGTGCCGCGTGCTTCGCGAGCTCGGGCTCGAGGATCACCACCGCTTCACCGAACATCATCCCGTTCTTGGTCCCGCCGAGGCTGAGCACGTCCACGCCGGTGTCAGCGACCAGCGCGCCCAGCGAGGTGTCGAGTGACGCCGCTGCGTTGGCGAGGCGGGCGCCGTCGACGTGAAGCCGCGCGCCGCGCGTGTGGGCCAGCGCCGACAGCGCCGACAGCTCCTCCGGCGTGTAGACGGTGCCCCACTCGGTCGCCTGGCTCACGGTCACGACGCCCGCGCGCGATCCGTGCGGGCTGGTGGACGTCCTGAGCAGGGGATCGATGGACGCCGGCGTGAGCTTGCCCTCTTCGGTCTCGGCGGGGACGAGCTTGGTGCCGAGAAAGCGCTCCGGCCCTGCGCATTCGTCGTTCCAGACGTGCGAAGTGCGCGCGCAGACCACCGACTCCGTCGGCGCGAGGGCGCAGGCCAAGGACAGAACGTTCGCGCCCGTCCCACCGAAGACGAAGTACACTGCCGCTCTCGCTCCGAAGTGCCGTCGCAGTACCTCGACGGCGCGCTCGGTGAACGGGTCGTGCCCGTAAGCCAGGGCGTGGCCGCGATTCGCCCCCGTGAGCGCCTCCAGCACACGCGGGTGCGTCCCCGACGCGTTGTCGCTGGCGAAGAAGCGCTTCTGCGTCACGCCTCCACCACGAAGAGCTTTCGATCGAACTTCGTGAGCGTCTCGCAGCCGTCCTCGGTCACACGGATGGTCTCGGACATCCCGATCCCCGCGCGACCGGGGAGCTGTACCCAGGGGATGTGGTGGAAGGTCATGTTCGGCACCAGCACCCGGGGATCCTGGTGCCGAATGCTCATGATGTGCCCTTCGCCCCAGTCGGGCGGGAAGGCGATCCCGATCGAGTAGCCCGAGCGCGTCATCTGAATCCCCCCGAAACGGTCCGAGGCCTTTCGGATGAGCTTTCGGCTGATGTCGTCGACCTCGCCGATGCGCATGCCCGGCTCGATCTGCGTCAGGGCCGCACGCATCGCGTCCTCGATGGTGCGCGCAGCGAGCTCGATGCGGCTGTCGGGCTTGCCGAGGAAGGCGGTGCGCATGAGGGCGGCGTGGTAGCGCTTGAAGCACCCGCCCACTTCCAAGAATACGCAGTGTCCCTCCTCGATGGGCACCCCCTCCCACGTGGTGTGGCCGATGGAGCCGCGGTGTCCCGTGGCGACGAAGGGGGAGATGGCGGGCCACTCACCGCCCGCCGAGATCATCGCGAAGTGGATCGCGGCCGCGACGTCGTTCTCGGTCGCCCCCGGGCGAACGGCCTCGAGCCCGGCGCGCATCCCAGCCTCGGCGAAGCGAGCCGCTTTGCGCATCATCTCGATCTCGAGCTCCGATTTCACCAGCCGCCCCGCCTCGACGATGCCGCTGCAATCGACGAAGGAGGTGATCGGTGATTTCGCGAAGAGCCGCTCCTGTTGCGTGGCGGTGAAGAACCAGCAGTCGCGCTCGAAGCCGATCCGCTTGTCCGTCAGCGACGCGAGGGCGAGCACCTCGACCACCTTGGCGATCGGATCCTCGTTGTCGTCGTAGGCCCGGATGTGGGTGACCCAGGTCCGTGCCTGGACGCCAGCCTCCTCGAGACGCCGGGGGAGCATGATGCACTCCCCCTCGATCGGGACGAGAAATGCCTCGAAAGCGTAGTACCCCGGGCTCTCGAAGCCCGTGAGATAGCAGATGTTCTCCGGCGTCGTGATCAGGAGCGCGTCGAACCCACGCTCGGCCATGCGCTCGCGCAGCTCGCGCAGCCGGCGGAGGTACTCGTCCATGGGGAATGCGAGATCGTCGCGGTGTTGCATCGGCGTCGTGACGTGTAGGGTGTCTGTCGAGAATGTCACATTCGCCTGAAATACGTCCATCCAAACCCTCATCGCGAGTGTCGTGAGTGATCTGCCAGCGCGCGTATCGAAGCTCGTCACCCGCATCGAGGAGACGTGTCTCGCGGGTGGCGTACTCGGCATCGCGGTACTGACGATCACCAACGTCGCGGGACGCACGCTCTTCGGCGAGAGCCTCGCGTCGGCGGAGGAGCTGAGTCAGTTCCTGATGGTCTTCGTGACCTTCCTCGGCCTGGGCTATGCGGCGGGCAAGGGCCGGCACATCCGGATGACCGCGCTCTACGACGCCCTGCCCCACAAGGCGAAGAAGGGGGTGCGCCTCTTCATCACCTTCACCACGGCGGTTCTGCTCTTCTATCTCGCGTACCTCGGGCTTCGCTATTCGCTAGGCACCGTCCGCGAGCTGGGATCGGTATCGCCCGCACTTCAGGTGCCGCTGTGGCTCGTCTACCTCGCGGCTCCGATCGGATTCGTGCTGGCCGGGATCCAATACGTGCTGGCCTTCGTTCAGAACCTTCGCTCGGAGGAGGTCTACCTGTCCTTCGAGCAGCTCGACGAATACGGGGAGGCGCCGCTGCCTCCGGAGGGGATCTGAGCCGGCGTGGCGCTCGCGATCATCGGGGTGATGCTGCTGCTGCTCTTCATGGGCTATCCCATGAAGGTCCCTCTGATCGCGGCCGCGCTGCTGGTCGCGCTGGTCTGGTTCCCCGGCGCGGACCCGGAGACCCTGGTCCAGCAGATGATCGGTGGGGTCACGCCATCGGCGCTCATCGCGGTGCCGATGTTCATCCTCGCCGCCGAGATCATGACCCGCGGCCAGGCGGCGGACCGGCTCTTGGACCTGGTGATGGGGATGGTGGGACACGTCCGTGGAGGCCTGCCCATCACCACCGCGGTGAGCTGCACGCTCTTCGGAGCGCTGAGCGGCTCCACTCAGGCGACGGTGGTCGCGATCGGCGGCCCCTTGCGCCCGAAGATGCTCGAAGCCGGTTACGACGACGCCTTCAGCACCGCGCTGATCATCAACGCCAGCGACATCGCGCTGCTGATCCCACCGAGCATCGGGATGATCGTCTACGGGGTCGTCAGCGGGACCTCGATCGGCGAGCTCTTCATCGCGGGCATCGGGCCGGGCCTGCTCATCCTGGTGCTCTTCTGCGGATACTGCTTCCTCTACAGCATCCGCATGGGCATCGCGGCGATGCGCCCGGCGACCTGGTCGGAGCGACTCACGGCGCTGCGCCGTGCGTCGCTACCGCTCGGCTTTCCGGTGATCATCATCGGCGGCATCTACGCCGGCTTCTTCAGCCCCACCGAGGCCGCCGCCGTGAGCGTGCTCTACGCCGCCATCCTGGAGGTCGGCGTCTACAAGCAGCTGTCCTTCCGTCAGTTGCCGAAGATCGCACGCGACACCGGCCTGGTCACCTCGGTGGTCTTCATCCTCGTCGGCGCCGGTGCTGCCTTCAGCTGGGTCATCAGCTACGCCGAGCTCCCGACGCAAGTCGTCGAAGGCACGCTCGGTCTGGGCGCCGACAGCGGCTACGCGACCATCATGATCACCATCGCCGTCGCCTACTTCGTCGGCTGCATGTTCGTCGATCCGATCGTGGTGATCCTGATCCTCACCCCGATCTTCCACCCGGTCGCGGTGGCCGCTGGCATCGACCCCGTGCTGGTGGGCACGGTGGTGACGCTCCAGGTAGCGATCGGCTCGGCGACGCCGCCCTTCGGCTGCGACATCTTCACCGCCATCGCCATCTTCCGTAAGCCCTACCTCGACATCATCCGGGGGACGCCGCCCTTCATCTTCATGCTGCTCCTCGCCTCCGCCCTGCTGATCGCCTTTCCACAGATCGCGCTCTTTCTCCGAGACCTCGCCTTCGACTGATGCTCCGTCTCTGCACGCTCTTGACCCTGATGGCGCTGCTCGTCGCCTGCGAGCCGCGCCGGGACGATGGGGAGATCTGGCGCTTCGCCATCGAGGAGACCCGCGGCTCGGTTCAGGACTCCTACGCGCAGCGCTTCGCCGAGCTGGTGCACGAGCGCACCCGCGGCGAGGTGAAGGTCATCGTCTATCCGTACGGCACCCTCGGTACCTCCGACCAGGTGACCGAGCAGCTGCACGACGGAACCCTGCAGCTGGCGATGAGCTCACCAGGGCACCTCGGCAAGATCATCCCCGAGGTCCAGGCGCTCCTCCTGCACTACGTCCTCAGCGGCGACGAGGAGGTCGACTCCATCGCTCTGGGCGACGCGGAGCTGCGCGAGATGATGGGCGAGCTCTATGCGGAGCGCGGGCTCGGTTTCCTCGCCGCCTTCTCCGAGGGCGAGATGGTGTGGACCACCCGAGAGGCGATTCACACCCCGGAGGACTTCGAGGGCATCCGCATGCGGGTCATGACCTCCCCGCTTCTGCTCGCGACCTACGACGCCTACGGCTCCAGCGCCACCCCCCTCCCCTACGCCGAGGTCTATTCCGGCCTCCAGCTCCACATGATCGACGGACAGGTCAATCCGATCTTCGCCATCGAAGAGATGAGCTTCTACGAGGTGACCGACCACATGACGTTTCCCCACCACGCGCTCTTCATCACGACCGTCGCGGCGAACCGCGCCTTTCTCGACGGGCTCGACGCGGGCCGGCGGCAGATGCTCGAAGGGGTCGTCGCGCAGCTCCAGACCGAGATCTACGAGGTGCAGCGTGCCGTCAACGAAGAGCGGCTGGCCGAGATCCGCGCGCGGCGTCCGGAGATCAGCGTGACGCACCTGAGCGAGGAGGAGCGCGAGCCGTTCCGACAGCGGGCGCTCGAGGTGCGCGAGGCCTTCGTGGCGGAAGCGGGCCCGCGCGCCGGCCGGCTGGTCGAGACGCTCGAGCGCGCCGTGGAGCGTGCCCGGCGGCGCATCGAGTCCGCGGGAGGTGATGAGTGAAGGCGTGGGCGCTCTTCACCGCCGCCCTGATGATGCTCGCGGCGCCGCTGCCAGCGCGCGCGCAGGACGAGCAGGAGCCTCCATCCGCGCGCGACACCGGCCGCGACGCCGACGCCGGTCGCGCAGAGGACACCGATGCCGGCGACGCGGGGGACGTCGATGCCGGCGACGCCGGAGAAGCGGGCGCGCAGGAGAGTGACGTCCAGCTCCTGCCCCCGGTGGTGGAGCCACCGGCCGAGCCGATGGAGCTCGTGGTGGGGGTCGCGGGGAGCGCCCCCTTCGTGGTGGAGGGCGACGATGGCAGGAAGGGCATCAGCGTGGAGGACTGGGAAGCGATCGCGGCCCAGGCGAACATTCGATACAGCTACCGCGACTATCCCAACGCGCTGCGTCTCATCAACGCGGTGGCGCGCGGCGAGGTCGACGTCGGCGTCGGCCCCATCACCATCAACAGCGAGCGGGCGGCGCGGGTCGCCTTCACCCAGCCCCACTACTCGAGCTCGATCTCCATCGCAGCGCCACCGGAGAGCGGCATGTGGTCACGGGTCGCTCCGTTCCTCACGCGCGGTTTCATCGGAGGCCTGCTGGCGTTCCTGATCGTGCTCACCATCGTCGGGACGCTCCTCTGGCTCACCGAGCGCAAGGCCAACCCCGACCACTTCCCCGAGAAGCCGCTCCACGGGATCGGAAACGGGATCTGGCTGGCGCTGGTCACCATGACCACCGTCGGATACGGCGACCGAGCGCCGGAGACGCCCATCGGTCGGGTGATCACTGGCGTTTGGATGATCCTCGCCCTGATCACCACTTCGTCGATGACCGCCTTCATCGCCACCGCCCTGACCCTCGCGAACCTCGACACCTCCTCCATCGATTCCATCGACGACCTCGAGGGTCGCACCATCGCGGTGCCACGCGGCACCAGCTCCGTTCCCTTCGTGCGCCGGCACGGTGGACGCGTGGCCACCGCAGACGACGTGGAAGAGGCCATCGCGATGGTGGAGCGCGGCGACGCCGAAGCCGTCGTCTTCGACCGGCCGGTGCTCGCCTATCATCTGACGCGCGACGACGCAGCCCACGACCTCGTCCTTTCGGAGCACAGCTACGAGCCGGTGGGCTACGGATTCTGCGTCGCCATCGGCAGTAACCTACAGGACCTGTTGGACCTCGAGCTCCTCGAGCTGAAGGAGTCTCCCCGCATGGAGACCATCCGCACGAACTGGCTCGGCGAGTGACTCAGACGCGCTTCTTCTTGATCTGAATCGATAGCCGAAAGGTCACCGAGGCGATGATCAAGAGCAGCACTATCGCGAAGGGGAAGGCGCAGACAAGCGCTGCGGCCTGAAGGGCCTTGATGCCGCCGCCGATGACCAGCAGGTAGCAGAGCGCCGCGAGCAGCACACCCCAGACGACCTTCAGCTTCGTGCTCGGCTCGAGGTCCCCCTCGGAGGTCATCATCGCGATCACGAAGGTGGCCGAATCCGCCGAGGTGATCAGGAAGGTGAACAGAAGGATGATGGCCACGACCGAGGTGACCTGTGTCAGAGGTAGCCGATCCAACAGGCCGAAGAGCGCCACCGACACGTCCTGATCGACGAGATTGCCGATGCCGTTGCCGTCGAAGACCTCGAGATGTAGCGCCGTCCCACCGAACACGCTGAACCAGAGGATGCAGAAGAGCGTCGGACCGAGGAGTGAGCCCAGGACGAGCTCCCGGATGGTGCGGCCACGCGAGATGCGGGCGATGAAGATCCCCACGAAGGGCGCCCAGGCGATCCACCAGGTGAAGTAGGTCACCGTCCAGTCCTTCATCCACCCTTCGTACTCGGGCTGGAACGGGTCGACCTTGAAGCTGAGCTCTGGCAGGCGCTGCAGGTACTGGCCGATCGAGTCGACGGAGAGCTTGAGGATGAAGAGCTTGGGCCCGACGATGAAGATGAAGAGCATCAACAAGAGGGCCACCAACATGTTGAGGTTCGAAAGGATCTTGATGCCCTTCTGCAGGCCCGTCGACGAAGAGACCAGGTAGAGCGCGGTCATCACCACGACGATTCCCAGGTATCCGACGGACGTCGCCGCATCGACGCCGAACACGTGGTGCAGGCCGGAGGCGATCTGGATCAGGCCCATCCCCAGGGATGCCGCGACGCCGAATACGATGGCCAGCGTCGATACCATGTCCACCAGCAGCTTGAGGACGCGCCTCGCCCGCTTGTTGGCGATGACGTCCATGATGCTGGAGGAGATCAGGTACTTCTTCTGTTTGCGGAACCCGTAGTACGCGACGCCCACCGCGCAGACGGTGTAGATCCCCCAGGCGTGCAGCCCCCAGTGGAACGCGGAGAGCGCCATCGACGCCTTGGCAGCTTGCACCGTCTCGGGCGCGCCCACCGGCGGATGGATGTAGTGGTGCACGGGCTCGGCGGCCCCCCAGAAGAGGATGCCGACGCCCATGCCGGCGGAGAAGAGCATCGAGTACCAGGAGAAGTCGGAGAACTCGGGGCGGTCGTTCGGGGCGCCGAGGACCACGTGCCCATAGCGCGAGAAGGCCAGGTACAGGAGGTACACGATGAAGCCCGAGCTCAACAGCACGTAGAACCAGCTGAGGTTGTTGGTGATGAACTCGCTCGCGTTCTCGGAGAACCTCTGCACCGACTCGGTGAAGATCAACGCGAGGCCGATCACCACGATCGAGATCCCCAGTGAGAGATAGAGGTTCCAGTTGACCAGCGAGTGCTCCTCACGGCGCATCGCTGCTTCGTCCTGGGTGACGTCGTCGAGCTCGGCGCGGATCAAGCGCTCTCGGAACTTCTTCGCCTTGCGCGCGATGGAGCCCATCTCCTCGAGCTCCGTCAGCTCTCGCCGCAGCTTGATCTCGTACTCCTCGACCGAGGATTCGATCTCGAGGCGTGTCTCCGGGTCGATGCGGTCGTCGGTCAGATCGTTCAAAGCCGTCGCTTCTTTCTTCCTTCGGCGAGGCCATGGAGCAGCGCCACCGCGTTTCTCCCGAGGTGCGGGGTGTAGTACCCGCCCTCCTGCACCACCAAGGTGGGCAACTTGAGTCTGCCGATCAGCGTCCCGACGTCCTCGAGGTCGTCGGTCGTGAGCGCGAAGCCCCCCATGGGATCTTTCTCGTAGGTGTCGAGACCGGCCGAAAGAACCAGATACGCGGGATCGAAGCGCTGAATGGCCGGCACCACCGTGCGACGGAGCTCCTTCAGATAGGCCGCGCCCTTCGTCCCCCGCGGAAGCGGAACGTTCAGGTTGTAGCCCTCGCCCCGACCGTTCCCGGTCTCGTGGGCGAACCCGCAATAGAAGGGGAAGAACTCGCGCGGGTCGCCATGGATGTTGGCGACGAAGACCCCGTCGTTCTTGTAGAAGAGCTCCTGCGTGCCGTTTCCGTGATGGAAGTCGATGTCCAGGATGGCGACGCGCCCGTAGCGCCCCAGCACGTCCGCGGCGACCGCCGCGTTGTTGAAATAGCAGTAGCCGCCGAAGAGATCCCGCTGCGCATGGTGCCCGGGAGGCCGGCTCAGGGCGTACACCAGCCCGCGCTCTTCGGCGCGCAGGGTCTTCGCGGCCTGGAACGCGCAACCCGCGCTCCACGCCGCCGCGCTCCAGGTGTGCCGGTTCAGGGGTGTCCCCGCATCGAAGCAGTAGGCGCCCGCCTGCCGCAGATTGGTGGGATCGCCTTGACCGCGCATCTGCCGCGGGAAGACGTGGGGATAGAGGTCCTCTCCCTCGGGCAGCTGCTCCGCCGTGGTGTAGAGGGTCATCAGGCTGAAGTGATGAACGCGCCGCAGCGCGCCCAGAGGCATCTCCTCCGGCGGCCGGAGATCGAAGAGCCCCTCCTTCTCGATCGCGCCCAGGATGCTCTCGGCGCGTCGGGTGGTCTCCGGGTGCCGAATGCGCTTACCGAACGCCCACTCGTAGCGAGGCTTGAACGCGAGCTGGGCCTCGTGGAAGTAGACGGGGATTCTGAGCACGAGCCGAGAATCTACACGAACGAACTTCGATCACGAAGGAGTTTCGCTGAAATCATTAGACAAACTGATTTGCACTATCCCACATCGGGCCACATAGTGCTTTCTGTGCAAAGCATTTTGACCACAGCGGATGCGGCTCTGCGAAAGAAGCCCTTCGTCGCCCAGTTGGCCGACGGAAGCGCCGTGCGCGTCCTCGATGATCACTACTCCGATTGCCTGCGCTGCGACCATCCAGAGCGAGGCGTCGACGGGGTCGCTCTGGGCCACGCCCTCCGGCGGGCCGCCGTCGAACGCGATCGCGGCCGCATCGTCGCCATGGTGGACGACTCGGTGGCCGAGGGGCTTTCGAAGGTCGGCTACCGCGAGGAAGCCCAGATGCCCGGCTTCTACAAGGGGCAGCGCTCGTGCATCGTGATGGGGGCCTATCCGGATCCCGAGCGGCGAGACCTCGCCACGCCCGCGCTGGTGCAGAAGGTCGAGCGGCTGGTGGAGGAGCAGTCCCCGGAGCCACCACCGCGCCCCGACGTCGTGACCGAGCGGGCGACGGCGGAGCACGCTCCGGAGATCGCCGCCCTCCTGTCCGCGACCTTCACCCAGTACCCGACGCCCAGCGGCGATCCCACGTACGTGGCCGAAGCGATCGAAGAAGGCACGCCCTTCCGACTCGTGCGCCAGGAAGGCGAGGTGGTCGCGTGTGCGAGCGCCGACCTCGTGACGCGCGCCGAGACCGCGGAGCTGACCGATTGTGCGACGCTACCCGAGCATCGGGGCAACGGCTTCATGCAGGCGATCCTCCTCGACCTGATGGACGATCTCCGAGAGATGGACTACCCGACGGCCTTCACTCTGGCGCGGGCCCGCATCCCCGGCGTGAACCTGGCGTTCTGCCGCTTGGGCTTCGACCTCTGCGGTACGATGGCGCAGTCCTGTCGCATCGGCGAAGGGATCGAAGACATGAACGTGTGGTCTCGATCTCTCGTCAGCAGCTGAGGTCGCGCTCCAGACGGTGAAGACATTCGGTGACGTCGCGCAGGTCGTTTTCGACCCCGCCCGTCATGTTCTCCTCGGTCGCTGTCATCCGGAGCCGGGCGTCGAGCTTCCAAGACTCGAGCGCCCGCTTCTTTTCCGCGACGGTGAGGCTGCTGGCGAGGACGGCTGCCGGGGTCTTGAAGTGATCCCACGGCGCGCTGACTTCGTGCGCGTGTCGTACTTGTTCCGGGGTCATCATGATCTCGTCTCCATGTGCCCGGGCCCAAGTGCAATCGCCGTTCCCGAGACTTTGTGGGGAATCCTCCGCAAGCGGCGGGGCGAAACGCCCCAATTCGCGCAGAGTCGCCACACGACAGCGCCTCGCGTAAGGGATTTCGGGGTCCATTCGCGACTGGCACGACCGATGCTTCATTTGGAGCGGATGAATTCGACGAAGATCGACGAGCCCCTGATCGATCCGTTCGCGCGGGACGCAGGGCGCGTGAACGTGGAGCATGGGCTTTCGAGCGTCTGCGAGCTCATGGTCCGGTGGTGCGAAAACGACCCACCGCAGGGATACATCCTCGGCAAGACCGCGCTCCGCGACCACTTGATCGTCGAGCTGGATTTATCCGCCGCGGACGCAGAGACGATAATCGACCGATTCGAGTCCGCGGGCGTTCTCGTCTATGAAGGCGAGGAAGCAGGCGTCGACGAACAGATCGCGGCTTGGCGCGTGGAGCGCGGAGCCATCACTCGGGTCTCATGACCCATCGAGGACACCTTGGAAGCATCCCCCTCATCTCCGACCCTCGAAGAGCTGACTCGGCTCGCACGTCGGGTGGCGAGCGGTGACTACACACTGCGTAGCCGCGCCGCGGGCGACGACGAGCTCGCCGAGCTCGCGTCGGAGATGAACGCGATGATCGAGCAGCTGGCCGCGAGCCAGAAGAAGATCGCCGCCGAGCGCCGTGCGCGCACGGCTGCGCTCGAACAGCTGCGCCACGCGGACCGCTTGAGCACCGTCGGAAAGCTCTCCTCGAGCATGGCCCACGAGCTGGGCACACCCCTCAACGTCGTCGCCGGACGGGCACGGATGATCGAAGGGGATGCCCGTGTCCCCGATGAGGCGCGACAGAACGCGAGGATCATCGCCGAACAGGCGGACCGGATGGCCTCGATCATCCGGGAGCTCCTCGACTTCTCCAGACGCAAGCCCCTCGAGCGCCAGAAGGCGCGCCTCGGCGACGTGCTGGAGCACGCGGCCAACCTCATGGAACCGATGTGCGAGGACAAGGAGATCTCGCTGGTCGTGAGCGGCGCGTTCGACGTCGAAGCCGAGATAGACTCGGGCAAGGTCCTTCAGGTGCTGACCAACCTCCTGATGAACGCCGTCCAGGCCATGCCCGAGGGAGGTCGGATCGAGCTGGGTGTCGACCGGCGCTACGTCGCTGACCCTCCGGATCGCCGCGCCGTCGAAGGCGACTACCTGGTGATCGTGGTGGCCGACGAAGGCGTGGGTATCCCCGAGGAACGACTGGAGGACATCTTCGATGCGTTCTTCACGACGAAGAAAGAGGATCGAGGCACGGGGTTGGGTCTGACGGTTTGCCACGGCATCGTGCGCGAACACGGCGGCTGGATCGAGGTGGACAGCACCTTGGGGAGCGGGACCACCTTCGAGGTGTTCCTTCCGGAGGAACGAACATGACCAAGCCCATCCTGGTGGTCGACGACGACCAGAGCATGTGCGAGATGCTCGAGTCCGGCCTGAAGCAGAAGGGCTACCGCGTCGAGTGGTGCACCACCGGTGCCGACGCCCTGGCGCTCCTCGGCGAGCGCGACTTCGGCGTGGTGGTCTCCGACCTGAACCTCGGAGAGATGAGCGGCCTCGACGTCTGCCGCCGGGTGATCGAGGCCAGACCCGGCTTGCCGGTCATCATGCTCACCGCCTTCGGAGACATGAAGTCGGCCATCGACGCCATCCGCGCCGGCGCCTACGACTTCATCAACAAGCCGGCCGACATCGAGAGCATGGCGCACGCCATCGGTCGTGCGGTCTCGCACCGCCACCTCCGCGAAGAGGTCGAGCGGCTCACCGAAGAAGCCGCCCGCACCGGGCGTGCGTCCGGCCTGGTCGGCGAGAGCTCGGCCATGACCAAGGTCTTCGACTTGATCCGGCGCGTGGCCGACACGGACACCTCCGTTCTGATCACCGGAGAGAGCGGCACCGGCAAGGAGCTCGTGGCACGCGCGCTCCACGAGGGCAGCGGCCGATCCGATGCGCGCTTCATCGCAGTGAACTGCGCGGCGGTCCCGGCCAACCTCCTGGAGAGCGAGCTCTTCGGCCACGCGAAGGGTGCCTTCACCGACGCCAAGCGCGACCGCAAGGGACTCTTTCTGCAGGCCGACGGCGGCACCATCCTGCTCGACGAGATCGGGGAGATGCCGGCGGAGATGCAGCCGAAGCTCCTGCGCGTGCTCCAGGAACGCAAGCTGAGGCCCGTCGGGGGTGACGAGGAGGTCACCATCAACACGCGGATCATCAGCAGCACCAACCGCGACCTGGACGCCGACGTCGACCACGGACAGTTCCGCGAGGATCTCTTCTATCGCCTGAACGTGGTGCAGATTCACGTCCCGCCGCTCCGCGCGCGAGGCAACGACATCCTGCTCCTCTCGCAACACTTCCTGGAGCGGGTCGCCGAACGGATGGACAAGCCGGTCAAGGGAGTCACCAGCGAAGCTGCCAAGAAGCTCCTCGAGTACGACTGGCCGGGCAACGTGCGCCAGCTGGAGAACGTGATCGAGCGCGCGGTCACGCTGACTCAGTTCGACAAGCTCACGGTCGACGACCTACCGGACAAAATCGCGGCGTACGAGGCGCTGCCCCGCCGCCTCGGAGCCGCGGATCCCGAGCACATGCTCAGCCTCGGCGAGCTCGAACGTCGATACGTGGAGCAGGTTCTGACCGTCACCGACGGCAACAAGACCCAGGCCGCCAAGGTGTTGGGGCTCGACCGGCGCACGCTCTATCGCAAGCTCGAGCGCTGGGAAAAAGAAGCCTCTTAGCTCTCGGTCTAGCGCCGCTTCTGCTTGGCGCGGCGGATGCCGAGGTTGATGAGCTTGCTCAAGAGCGCCCCGTAGTCGAGGCCTGCCGCCTCGGCCGCTTCGGCGAGCTCCTCGCCGTAAGCGAGATCGGGGTTGGGGTTCGCTTCGAGGAAGTAGATCCGACCGTCATCACTCAGACGGAAATCGATCCGCGCGTATCCATCGAGCTCCAGGATCCGGTAGATGCGACGTGCGGTACGTGCCACCTGCCGCGCCAGCGGCTCGCCCAGATCCGCCGCCGGACCTATCCGCACGCCGGCCTGCTTCTGGTACTCGAGGTCGAACTTCACCTTCCGCGTCGCGATCTTCGGCGCGTCCGCAGGCAGGTTGTCGATGAAGAGCTCCATGGTCGGCAGGGCCGTCACACGTCGATTCCCCAGAAGTCCGACGTAGAGCTCGCGTCCAGCGACGAACTCCTCGACGATGGCGTCGGTCCCCACGCTGTCGTGGATGAGCTCCACGCGCGCGTTCAGCGCGGCCTCGTCGCGCACCACCGACGCCTGCGCGATCGCGGTGCTCGCCTCTTCCACCAGCGACTTCACGATGAACGGGTATTGCATCTTCGCCCGGAGCCTCGGGCGACGGCCCCGGCGTACGGTGACGAATCGCGGCACGCGAATGCGGTGGTAGTGAAGAATCTTCTTCGACAGCGCCTTGTCACGCGCAAGGACGAGGCCACGCGGATTGCATCCGGTGTAGGGAACGCCCAGGAGCTGGAGGTACGCCACCACGTTCTGATCGAAGAGCGCCTCCCCGCGAAACTCCTCGAGGATGTTGAAGACGACGTGGGGGCGATACTCCTCGACCGCCTTGCGCAGCGGGCGGAGCTCGTCCCACAGCCCGAGCTTGTAGACGTCGTGGCCGAGGTCCTGTGTGAGCCCGACCAGGACGTCGGTCTCCGTCTTCATCTCCGCGGCCTGCTTGTCGGTCACCTCCGAGAAGTCGTCCGGCGGCACCAGGTCCTCGTGCATGAGCAACAAGACGCGCTTCTTCTTTTTGGGCTTCGTCATGGGCTCAGAGCGATTGCCAGCCTCCACCCAGATACAGCTTCTGAACGGTGTGCGCGGTGAGCACGATACAGAAGTCCAAACGCGCTTGGCGCTCGGAGCCTACGCGACGCAGCTTCAGTTCGCGACACCGACCGGACATTTCACGCAGGACCTGATCCAGGGTGAACTGGTATTGCCCTGTCCACTTGGCGACCTGTTCGCGGATCCGCCGGCGATTGCGTCGAAGAAACGCGGCCGCCGTCTCGTTCTTTCGATACTTCGGGTCGTTGGAGAAGAGGCGCAACAGATCGTGATCGTAGGCTTCGGAGTAACCGATGGCGTACTGCTCGTGCTTGCGCGCGTAGAACGTTCGAAGCGTGCGGCGCATGCGCGACAGGGAGAAGGGGCGTGCGCGGGAACGCACCCGCGGGGGGGCGGCGGCGAGCTCGTCGATGATCGTATCGACGTACTCGAGCTTGTCGAGGGCGGGCCACCCGTCGTAGCGCCTCCTCCACCGGGCTCGGGCGCCGAGGGCGACGGCGAATGTCTCGGCGAAGTCCTCCGCCGGATGCGCCTGGGCGTACCATCCGTCGAGGTGGTGGACGAAGCGCCTGCTCCGCGGATTCGGGCGATACCACTCCGGATAGGGCTCGCCCATCGAGCCGAAGAGGCGGCGAAACTTCGGGCGCTTGTGCAGGTTGTAGGCCGTACAGAAGGCGTGACCCACCTCGTGACGAAGGATCTTGATGCAGCTCTCTCGGCTCGAGCCCTCGGCTTCGAACATCTGTTGCCGCTCGAGGCGCGTCAAACGTGGATGCGCCAGATAGAAGGGCACACCGACGCCGGGCACTCCGTCCGGCGAGTGCCATTCGTCGGAGAGCCAGAAGTGGGGCGTGAAGACCATCTCTCGGCGGTCGAGATCACCGAGGACGCGCTCGATGCAGTCGGCCACCCAGGTCCCTTCGATCTGGACGCCCAGCTCGTTCATCCGGAGATCGAGGAGTCGCTCCGTGGGCCAGCTCGCCCAGCGTGGAGTACGTCGCCGACTCAAGTCTCTGCCTGCGAGTGCTCGCGAAACATCGTGACCAGCCTAGTGCCTGGTCCGATGATACGGAAGGGGAGATCGCGACGGACGTCGGTCGCGTCGCAAGGAGGGGAACCGAAGGACGTGCAGCGCACATTCGAGGTTTCCCGACGCCGCGAGGCGGCCGACGAACGAGCGAGAACCCTTCCGTGTCATTGGACCAGGCACTAACACGCGCTCAGAGGTCGGTGACCGAGCTGCTCGGCGGCGTCAGCACCGACGTATCCAGGTTCTGAACGTTGTCCGTGAACGCGACCTCGCGCTGGATCTCGGCGAGATCGATGCTCGGGTTCTGCAGGTTGATGCCGATGGCGCTGTGACGCACCCAGCCGTCAGCGACCGTGAGCGTCGAGGTCTCACCCACGCTCAGGCCGCAGAGCTCGGTGTCACTCACCACGAAACGCGAGAGCGACAGGTTCGCCATGAGCGTCCCCACCGCGCCGAAGCCTCCGGGGTTGTCGGCGCAGGTGTCCACGACGCACTCGGCTGGAACGACGCCGCTCACCTCGATGTCGGTCCCGGTGATGTCCCCGCCGGTGGTCGACCACAGGCCCACCGCCTTGAGATCGGTGAGTCGCGCGCGCGCGATCGTCGCTCGACCGCCTTCGTAGGTCATCAGCCCAGCGCCCATGAGCCCGTCGGCGTCCTGGCCGAGCCCCTCGGTGAGCGTCAGGTCCTCGAAATCGCCGGTGCCTTCAGCCGTGATCAGCACGTGCACCGCGTGGTTCCGGCTCATGCGAGAGCGGCGCACGCCGACGTGAGAACCGAAGACCAAGAGGCCGAAACCACCGATCCCCATCACGCTGTGGGTCCGGGTCTCGACGACGGTGAGATCCTCGGCGTCGAGCTCGCTCAGTATCCCCGTCAGACGGATGCCCTGGAAGGTGCTCCTCGCGATGAAGACCCGCCGCGCGACGACCGCCACCCCGCTTTGAAGGTCGAGCCCCGCGCCCGCCTCGCCATCGGCGGGGTTCGGTCCGGTGTCGCGGATCACCACGTCGGTGAGTGCTACCTGTGTGCCCTCGTTCTGCGTCGCGACGCTGATCGCCTGGTTGTCGTCGAAGCGGCTCCGGGTGATGGTCGCTTCGGCGCCCGAAGCCACCCCCACCCCGAAACCGAAGGAGTCGTCGCTCATGCGCGGGAGGCCGCCACGAACGACGCAGTCTTCGAGCGTCAGGACCGTCCCCTCGGAATCGACGCGGACGTTCTTGTCTCGGTTGTTCTCGAACACCGTCCGCGAAAAGCGCGCGTCCACGCCGCCGAAGGCGTCCATGGCGCTACCGAGGCCCCCGTCGAAGGGCTGTGGGGCCGTGTCGCGAATCGACGAGTCCTCGACCACCAGGCGGGTGCCTTCACCCTGGGCGTAGATGGCACGCGAGGTGTTCCGAGCGAGCTCGACGCCAGACAGCGAGGCGCCCGCGAGGTTCAGGTCGAGCGCGTAGCCGCGCGTCCCCATGGCGTCGGCGCGCGTGGCGCGGATGGCGGCGTCGCGTAACTCGACGGTGGAGCCATCGTGCGCGGCGATGGCGTAGGCCAGAGCACCGTCGATGACCAGACCTTCGGCGTCGAGGAGCGCGGAGGGTCCCGCGACCTCGATCCCCGGCGCGTCCCCGCCGATCGACAGAATCACGAACGTTCACGATGGCGTTGATGACGAGGGTAGCCTCCTCTTCCGAAGCCGACGCGGGCTCGAGGCGCGTCTGCTCGGCACAGGCGCCGACCAGTGAGATCGGCGCGTCGATGGTGACGCTGGCCGCATGCGTCCCTACCGACAGCGCGATGGTGCCGCCGGCGGAATCCCAATGCGGCGAGCGCCTCGGTGATGGAACTGAAGGGCGAGGTCGCGCTGCCGTCGCCGCTCAAGGAGGCTGCCGAGTCGACGTAGATCGCATCGGTGGGCAGTCCTTCTGCGAAGCTCCCGCTCGGACACGCGCTCCCCAGCCGCCCGCACGCGGAGTCGCCAGGCAGATGCGCTTCGAAGGATGATGCACACGTCGCACGCCCCCCCGCCGGCCAGGGCTCGCACAAGGTCAGCCCGTCCTCTTCGATCGCGCGCCATCCGGGCGCACACGGTGTGAGGTCCGGCAGCGCGGCCTCTCTCGCGGCCTCGACCATCACCGGATCGGCGTCCGTCCCCCCGTCCGCTACGCCACCGTCCCCGGCATCGGACACCGCCGTATCCGCGCCTCCACCGTCGTCACCACAACCGACGACGAGGCACGCGGACACGAAAGCGAGCACGGCGAGACCGGCCTTTGCCACGCAAGTGAGGTTATCACGCGAGAAGAGGTCGATTTCGGTGCACGGGAGGCGCCTCGTGGGCTAAGGTGTCCACGTTCATAGACACGAGGAGCAAGAGTCGATTGACTGACAACTTTGATTGGGAGTGCCGGTGAGCCGGGGCAACGACTTTGGTAAGCGCCAGCGCGAGAACGAGAAGGCCCGAAAGAAGCGCGAGAAGGCAGAGCGGAAGCGGGCGCGACGGGCGCGCGGAGGGTCTTCGGTAGAGATCATCAGCGCGGACGCCATCACCGGCGACCTGCCGACCGCCGAAGAGGCGCTCGCCGCCATGAACGACCGTGCCAGCGCCCCGCGCGCGACGATCCCCGCGCGACTCTTCGTGGGTGGCTTGAGCCGCAGCACCACGACCGAAGAGCTCGAGCGCATCTTCTCGGAGCACGGCGAGCTGGCGGACGCCATCGTCATCTCCGATCGCGACACGGGCGAGTCGCGAGGATTCGGCTTCGTCACTTATGCCGATCGCAAAGACGCCGCAGGGGCGATGGAAGCCCTCGATGGTGCCGAGATCGACGGGCGCAACATCCGCGTCAACCTCGCTACGGAACGCTGATCGCGTCCGAGGCGGCGTCGCGCGCCTGGTCGATCGAGAGCTGGCCCCTCACCCGGTGGCCTTCATCTCGTCCCAGAGCTTGCGCGCCGCCGCCGCATCGTCGGGGTGCTCGTCAAGGAAGGCCTGAAAGCTCTCCTCCGTGATCTCCACTTCGAAGACCCCGTCCTCTTCGATCTTGGCCTGACATCCGAGGCGGGAGTTGTACTTGGGGAGGAACGCTTTCTCGAGGATGTCGAGCTCCTCGTCCTCCGCCTCCGTGAGCTCGTCGAAGCCTTCGGTCACGTACACGTGGCAGGTGGAGCACGCGCAGACACCGCCACAGCGATCGCCTTCCGGCGCATCGATCTTCTTCGCCGCGTCGAGGATCGACGAGCCGATGGGCACTTCGACCTCGAGGCCCACGTTCTTGAATCTCACGATGGGCATCAGACCCGCTTCTCCGCTTCTTCCGCCAGGTGTTGCTCGACGCCCTTGGCGTCCCTGGTCTCTTCTTCCACCGAGGCCACGTCGCGCCCGCGGAGCGCTCGTCGGATGCGAGCGATCCATGCGGCGCCCGGCGAAGGGCGTGCTGATCTCGTCGAGCTCCTCGATGCGCAGCGCGATGACCCGATGGTCCGTCGCGGTCTCGGCCGCTTCCTTCAGACGCACCATGGCGGCGTCGATCTTCTCGCGCTCACCGTCGACCAGCAGCGCCGCGTCGACCGTGAGCGCCTGCTGGATCGCGTGAAGGACGCGCGACGCGTCGACCTGCTGCTCTCGCAGCATGCGCGCTTTCACGTCGTCTTCGCCATGCTCGTAGGCGTCGAGGAGCATCCGCTCGATCTCCTCGTCAGAGAGGCCGTAGCTGGGCTTCACCTCGACCTGTTGCTCGATCCCCGTGCGTTGCTCCTTGGCCGAGACGTGGAGCAAGCCGTCGGCGTCCACCTCGAACCGCACCTCGAGACGCGCGAGGCCCGCCGCCATCGGCGGGATGCCCTTGAGGGTGAAGCGCGCGAGGCTCCGGCAGTCCTCCACGAGCTCACGCTCGCCCTGGACGACGTGCAGGTCGAAGCCGGTCTGGTTGTCGGCGTAGGTGGTGAAGATCTGCGCTGCCGCCGTGGGGATGGCGGTGTTGCGCGGGAGGATCTTCTCGGCGACTCCGCCCATGGTCTCGAGACCGAGCGAGAGCGGCAGCACGTCGAGGAGTAGGACGTCGTCGCGGCGCGTGTCACCGCCGAGGATATCTGCTTGCTGTGCGGCACCGAGGGCGACGACCTGGTCGGGATCGATGCTGCCGAGGGGCGCCTTGCCGAAGAGCTCCTCGACGTACTTGCGCACGAGGGGGGTCCGCGTCGCTCCACCGACGAGGATCACTCCGTCGATGTCGTCAGTGCTCACCTCGGCATCCCTGAGAGCGCGGCGAACGGCACGGCCGGTGCGCTCGACGATCCCTTTGACGAGCCACTCGAAGCCCGCCCGGGTCACGTGCTCCGTGACGGCCGTCCCGTTCGGGAGCTCGAATTCGGCTTGGACCTCTTCCTGATCGGTGAGCGCGTGCTTGATCCGACGCGCCGCGGTGAGAACCGCCCGCGTGACGTCCGGCGGCACCACGGCTCCCTCCTCGTACCCGAGCCGCTCGAGAAGATCGTGCGCGAGCGCCCGGTCGAAGTCGTCGCCACCGAGCTGGCTGTCGCCGCCGGTGCTCTTCACCTGGAAGACGCCGTCGTCGAGCTCGAGGATGGTGATGTCGAAGGTACCGCCACCCAGATCGAAGACGGCGAAGAGGCCGTCGTGCTTGGTGTCGAGCCCGTAGGCGAGCGCCGCGGCGGTCGGCTCGTTCAGGAGGCGCAGCACGTCGAGACCCGCGAGCTTGGCGGCGTCCTTGGTCGCCTGCCGCTGCGCGTCGTCGAAGTAAGCCGGAACGGTGATCACCGCGCCGCCGACGTCGCCCAGCTCTTCGATCGCGCGGTTCTTGAGCTCGCGCAGGATCTCTGCGCTGACCTCTACCGGCGTCACCACCTTGCCGCTGCCGACGTCGAACTTCACCACCGGCCCTTCGGCGGTCGCGTAGCGATAGGAGCTGAGCCGCTTCGTCTCCGGATCGTCGGCGCCGCGGCCCATCAGGCGCTTGGCGCTGGCGATGGTGGTCGAGGGGTGCAGCAGCGCCTCGGCGATGGCCGCGGCTCCCACGACGACCCCGCCATCCTCGCGATAATGGACGACGGAGGGAACGAGCGCTTCGTTGTCACAGTCCTGGATCGCTGCAGGCGCGCCGGTCGGCGTCACCCAAGCGACGAGGCTGTGGGTGGTGCCCAGATCGATACCGATGGGCTTGGGCGCTGCGAGGGGATCGCCGATCTGCAGAAGCGCCATCGCCCTACCCCAACGCCTCTTCTTCGATGAGCTCGACCTCGTCGAGGAACCGCCGGTAGTAACGGAGCTTGCCGAGGAGCGCCGCCACCACGGCGGCCTCGCCCTCGCCGCCTTCGAGTGATTCGAAAGCCTTCGCCATCGCGGCAGAGGTCTCGCGCTGCATCGCGCCGACCCTGTCGGCGAGCGCCCCCACGCGCTCCAGATCGCTCGCAGCGCGGGCGTCGGAGAGCGCCTCGCGGAGCTCCATGATCTCCATCAGGAACATCGGGTCCGCCTGGGGCTCCTTTCCCTCTTCGACGGTGTGGCCCTTCAGCGAGAGCAGCGCTCTGGCGCGGGCGAGGTCGTCCTTGAGCACGCGATAGGCTTCGTTGACCTCGACCGCCTTGCCGAGACTCAGCCGGCGCTCCCCGGCCGGCTTCTGAGCGTGCCGGTCCGGATGGAGCACTTTCGAAAGCTCTCGGTAGCGCGCTTCGAGGTCGGCGCGATCGATGTCGTAGCGGGCCGGAAGGCCCATCGTCGTAAAGGGGTCCAAGACCACCTCAGAGTTGTGGAATGCGGCAATGTCGCTCGGTTGCGTCAGCCGCCGAGCGCCCCCGCAGGCCCCGACCGAGGAATACCAGAGGTATTTCGCAGGGAGGGGCCGAGGAGGTAAGCCGGCGGATGGCGTGACGAAGCGACATCGTCAGACGAAGAAGGATTCGCCGCACCCGCAGTTGCTCTTCTCGTTCGGATTCTGGAACTTGAAGCCGTGCTCCATGAGCTTGAACTCGTAGTCGAGGACCGAGCCGCGCAGGTACACCATGCTCTTCGGATCGACGACCACCTTGAGCCCATCGAACTCGAAGACGAGGTCTTTGGTTCGGATCTTGTCGGCGAACTCGATGGCGTAGGCGACACCCGAGCAGCCGCCGCCGCGCACGCCGAGGCGGAGCGCAGCTTCGGGCGTGCCGCGCCGCTCGATGGCCTTCTTGGCCATCTCCACCGCCTTGGGGGTGAGCGCGACGCCATCCGGCGGTGCGGTCACCACCGGGGCTTCGGGCTCTTTGGCTTTCACCGCTTCGGTCATCACGGCTTCGTCTCCTACTTCTTGGACTGCTTCTGTCGGAAGTCGGCGATGGCGCTCTTGATGGCGTCCTCGGCGAGCACCGAGCAGTGGATCTTCACCGGCGGCAGGTTCAGCTCCTGCACGATCTCGGTGTTCGAGAGCTCGTTCGCCTCTTCGACGGTCTTGCCCTTGATCCACTCGGTGGCCAGGGACGACGACGCGATCGCGCTGCCGCAGCCGAAGGTCTTGAACTTCGCGTCCTCGATGACCTGAGTCTCGGGGTTGACCCGGATCTGCAGGCGCATCACGTCGCCGCAGGCCGGAGCGCCGACGAGGCCGGTTCCCACCGTCTCGTCCTCCTTGTCGAGAGTGCCGACGTTGCGGGGGTTTTCGTAGTGGTCGATGAGCTTGTCGGAGTACGCCATGGTGTGTTCCTCAGTGTGCCTGCCACTGGATCGACTTGAGGTCGATGCCTTCCTTGTGCATTTCGTAGAGTGGGGAGAGCTCGCGGAGCCGCTTCACCTGAGCGATGACGAGGTCGGCGACGTAGTCGACCTCCTCCTCGGTGGTGAAGCGCCCGAGGCCGAAGCGGATCGAGGTGTGAGCGAGCTCTTCCTCGACGCCCATCGCTCGGAGCACGTAGCTCGGCTCGAGACTGGCGCTGGTGCACGCGCTGCCCGAGCTCACGGCCACGTCCTTGATCGCCATCATCATCGCCTCGCCTTCGACGAAGGCGAAGGAGACGTTGAGGTTGCCGGGGTGGCGGAAGGGATCGTCGGCGCCGTTGAGGATCAGCTCGTCGAGCTCCGCCCACAGCTTGTTGCGCAGGCGGTCGCGAAGACCGCGCACGCGCTCGGCGTCCTTCGCGCCATCCTCGATCATGATCTCGGCCGCCTTCGCGAACCCGACGATGCCGGGCACGTTGAGGGTGCCGCTCCGCATCCCGCGCTCGTGCCCACCGCCGTCCATCTCGGCGACCAGACGCACGCGCGGCTTGCTTCGCCGCACGTAGAGGGCGCCCACGCCCTTGGGACCGTACATCTTGTGGGCGCTCATCGAGGCCAGGTCGACCTTCATCTCCTCGACGTCGAAGGGCACGCGCCCCACGCCCTGCACCGCATCCACGTGGAAGAAGACCTTCTTCTCGCGGGTGATCGCGCCGATCTCGGCGATGGGCTGAACGGTGCCCACCTCGTTGTTGGCGAGCATGATGCTCACCAGGATCGTCGAGTCCTTGATGGCGGCGCGGATGGCCTCCGGGTCGACCCGGGCGTTGTCGTCGACGTCGAGATAGGTGATCTCGAAGCCCTCGCGCTCGAGACGCTTGCAGCTGTCGAGGATCGCCTTGTGCTCGGTCTTCTGGGTGATGATGTGGTTGCCCTTCTCCTTGTAGAAGTGGGCCACACCCTTGATGGCGAGGTTGTCGCTCTCGGTCGCACCCGAGGTGAAGATGATCTCCTTGCCGCTCTTGGCGCCGATCAGCTTCGCGATGGTTTCACGCGCCTCTTCCACCTTCTCCTCGGCGCGCCAGCCGAAGACGTGATTGCGGCTCGCGGCGTTGCCGAAGGTCTCGGTGAAGAATGGCAGCATCGCCTCGACGACGCGCGGGTCCACCTGCGTCGTCGCATGATTGTCCATGTAGATGGGAAGTTTGAGTGCCATCGTCTTTCAGCTCGGTTGACTGTGGAGACCCGCGACGAGATCGGTCTCGTCCTGGTCGTGGTCGTATTCGCAGCTCGTGCAGGCGTCGATGAGACGCTGGGGATCGCAGGTGTCGCAGGTGTCGAGGTAGGCGAGGCTGGCGACGAGCTCGCTCTCGAGTGAGCGCAGCTTCTGGATCTGCTCGCGCGTCTCTTCGAGCTTGTCGCGATAGAGATCCTGGATGTGCCGCATGGCGTCGGGGGCCGAGGTGCTCTCGGAGTGGTAGCGGACGACGTCCTGCACCTGCGAGAGCGTGAAGCCCATGTCCTGCAGCTTGATGATCCAGCGCACGCGCACTTCCGAGTCGTCGTCGTAGAGACGGTAGCCGCCGTCGGTGCGCTCGACCGGCGTGAGGAGCCCGAGGCGCTCGTAGTGATGAAGCGCGCGCACGGTCTTGCCGGTGCGCTTGGCCAGCGCGCCGACGCGCATGCGTCGCTTCTTCTGTCTCGGGATCTGTACCAGCATCGGGGGCATCCAAACCCTAACCCTCACGCACGCGTAAGGGTTGGTCCTGAGAATCTCTTTAGGAATTCCGGGGTCGAGTGTCAAGCGGTGATGGCGGGTCGCCGCCGAACCGCCGGCGGCCGCCACCTGGCGAGGCGAAAATCATCAATGATTTTCATGAAGTCTTGGTGGCACGCCGAATGGAACACCAGGTCTCGTGAACCGCTTCTCCCAATCGGCCCTCGCTTTCGGCGGCGGTGTGGCCCTCGGGCTCGTCGTCGACCTCCATTTGCTGCGACCGCTCCTCGCCTTCGCGGCTCTCGTCCTGGGCCTGCTGAGCCTGCCCGCGCTCGGCCGTCCGAAGCTCGCTCGCGCCCTCGTCATCATCGCCTTCGCCTTCGGTGGATCCTCCCTGCCCGCGCGCCCACCGACGCCGAGCCTGCCCCCACCCGGCCTCTACCGACTCGAGGTGCAAACGGCGCGGGTGGACCACGGCGCGCGCGGCACCTGGACGGACGCGACCGTCCTCGCAGGCGAGCGGATCGAAGATTGTCTCCCGGTCGAGGCGGGGGTGACGCTGCGCCTCAGGGGCGCGCTTCCCCCCGAGGCGCGGGTCCGCACCCTCGCCCGCCTCGAGCCCGTCCCCCGCTTTCGAAATCGCTCGCCGGTCCCGCCCCCACCGGCGCGGGCGGTTCATGTGCGCGGCCGCGTCGTCGGACGCGCTGACGCTCTGTACGCATCGCCTTGGGCGCGCCGCATCGACGGCCTGCGCACGACGATGCGCCAGCACCTCGTGCGCTCCCTTCCTCCGGGAGCGTCGGGCGTGGCACGCGCCCTGGTGCTCGGCGATCGCGGCGCCGTCGACGACGAGCGGCGTGACGCCGTGCGGGGCGCCGGGCTCGCCCACGTCCTCGCCGTCTCCGGCTTGCACGTCGCCGTGTCCGTCGGCCTCTTCGTCCTCTTCGCCGCCGCGACGCTCCGTCGCATCCCGCCGCTCGCGCGCCGCTTCGCTACCGAGCCCCTCGCCTTCGCCGCCGGCGTTCCCGCCGCCCTGCTCTACGCCGAGCTCGCCGGCGCCGCGCCGAGCGCGCGGCGCGCAGCGATCACCGCGGCGCTGGCCTTCGGCCTCCGCGCCCTCGGACGGCGCCCATCGCCCCTGCCGCTGGCCCTCGCGGCCATCGCCCTGTTGGCCATCCTGCATCCGGAGGAGCTCACCGATCCCGGCCTGCTGCTCTCCGTGCTCGCGACCCTCGCCATCGTCAGCGGCCTCGGCCCGACCCCCTCCGATCCGTGGTCGCGCTTTCGCGTCCTGGCACGCGTCAGCATGCGCGCGTCCGTCGCCACCGCGCCCATGATCTGGTGGTGCTTCGGGGCGGTGCCGCTGGTCGGGGTCGCCGCCAACGTTCTGCTCGCGCCACTGGCGTCGGCACTGCTCATCCCCGCGGCGCTCCTTCACGCGAGCGTGGGCGCTCTGCACCCAGCCGCCGGCGCTGCGACCGCGTTCCTCTTCACACACGTCGAGATGGCCTTCTCTTCGGCGTGTGCCCTCTTCGCCGAGGTGCCCTGGGGACGGGCGCTCGCTCCGCCGACGCTCGTGCAGCTGATGGTGGCCTGCGCGGGAGCCGCCGCATTCCTGCTCGCGCGACGGGGGCGCCAGGCGCTCGGCGCTCTCCTCGCCACCGCCCTGTTGCTCCTGGCCGCCGAGGCGCTCGTTCGCGCGAACGAGCGCAAGGAGGGCGAGCTCAGAGTCACCTTCGTCGACGTCGGTCAGGGCGACGCCATCCTCGTCGACGCGCCGGACGGAACGACGCTGCTGATCGACGGCGGCGGCGGTGCGGCGCGCCCGGGGCTCCGCGCGCTGTTGCCGCTCCTCAGTGCGCGGCGGGTGGCGCGCCTCGACGTCGTGGCGCTCACCCATCCGCATCCCGATCACTACGAAGGGCTCGCGGACCTCGTCGGCCGCATCCCCATCGGCGAGCTCTGGGACAGCGGCCAGGGCGCGGCCGAGACCCCCGAGGGGCCGGTGGCGCGGCTCCTCGGCCGCGCCCGAACCGAAGGGACGCGGGTCTCGAGCCCGCGCCATCTGTGCGGGGCACCGCGCCGCTTCGGTGCGCTGCGTCTCGCCGTGCTCGCCCCCTGCCCCGGTTACGATCCCGGCTACGACCCCAACGACAACTCCCTGGTCCTGTCGCTCCGCTACGGCGCGCGGAGCTTCCTCCTGGTGGGAGACGCGGAGGCGCACGAGGAGTCGATCCTCACCGCGATGGGAGACGCCATCCACGCGGACGTGCTCAAGGTCGGCCATCACGGCTCGCGCACTTCGTCGACGCCGCGCTTCATCGATGCGGTCCGTCCCGCGCTCTGCATCGTCAGCGCCGGAACCCACAACCGCTACGGCCATCCACACCCCGAGGTGTATGCGCGCCTCGCGCGCGTAGGTCGCGTCCTCACCACGGCGAAGGACGGAGGGGTGGAGGTGATCACGAACGGGCGCACGCTGAGGGTACGCCCGTTTCACGGACCGAGCTTTCGCCTGCCGCTCAGTCGGTGACGACGCAGCCCGCGAAGTGAAGCTCGGCCGAGGCGGTCGCCGTAGCCCCGTCGCTGTCGGCGATGCCGCAATCGACCTGGATGGCCGCCGTGCCGTCGTTGGGCATGGAGTAGAGCGTGTCGATGGTGCATCCGCTCCCGTCCGCCGTTCCGTCGTAGGCAACGCCGTCGACCACAGCCCGCATCGCACCACCCGAGTCGGCCTGCGCCTGGACCCGGAAGGTGGTCATCCCCGAGGTCGCCCCCGGCCGGTCGATCTCCACGTCGACCGCGGTGAGCCCGCTCTTGGACAAGACACAGTGCCCACTGAAGATCCCCTCGGTGCTCGCGGCGAGGTCGTCCTTCTCGAGCTGGGTGTCGGTGTCGAAGGTGAAGCGCTCGACGTAGTCGGGCGCGAAGGTGACGGCGGCTTCGCCGTTGACCGAGAGCTGGTCGTTGCCCCCGCAGCCGACGGCGGCCGCGGCGAGCGCGAGGGCGAGGATGAGGCGGGAAGGAGTCATGACACCTTCATTTTAAGCGAGGGGCGTGCCAGCCGAAAAGTCCCGGTAATTCTGCCGCGTCCCCCCGAAGGTGAGACCAACGGTTCACGATCGGCAGGGGCTGCGGTTCACGCGGCTCGAGGGTCGTCGCTCAGAGCATCCCGTTTTCGCGGTACCAGGCGATGGAGCGCCGGGCGCCCTCCTCGAACTGGATCTCCGGCGTCCAGCCGAGCTCCTCGCGGATGGGATCGGCGGGGCAGCAGAGCTGCTCGGCGTCGAGCTCGTTGACCTTGTCGCGGGTCAGCATCACGGCCTGGTCGGTGATCTTGCCGTAGAGCTCGGAGCCCGCGGCGACGGCCCGCACCACGCCGATCGGCACCGGGATCTTGACGATCGCCTTCTTGTCGAGGGCGTCCTCGACGATGGAGACGAACTCCCTCTGCGAGTACGCACGCCCGTCCTCGACGAAATACACGCGCCCCGAGGGGTGCTCCAGGGTGAGCGCGCGATAGATCGCGTCCGCGCAATCCGTCGCGTAGATGAGCGACGTCCGGCGGCTCGAGTCACCCAGGAAAGCGACCATCCGCCGCGACACGATCTGGAAGAACGCGATCATCTCGCTGTCCCGCGGCCCGTAGATGGCGGGCGGGCGGAGGATGGTGACCGGGATCTCGTCCTTGGCGGCGAGGACGTAGCCCTCGCCCTCGAGCTTGCTGCGCCCGTAATGGGTCACCGGGTTGGGCTCGGCGTCGTAGGGGAGCGGGCCGTTCTCCTTCTTGAAGCCGTGCGCCGCGAGAGACGAGACGTACACGAAGCGCTTCACGTCCGGCGCGTGAGCCTTCACCGCTTCGATCAGGTTCCTGGTGCCGCCGGCGTTGACCCGGATGAAGTCCTCCGGCCGTTTCGCCTTCACGATCGCCGCGCCGTGCACGACGGCATCGATGCCCTCCACCGCCTCCTCGAGCCCCTCGCCTTTCTCGAGAGAGGCGACGCAGAGCTCGGCGCCGAGCTGCTCGAGCAGATCGGTCTTGCTGGTCTTTCGCACCAGCGCGCGGATCTCGTGTCCCTCGCGGTGGAGGCGTTCGGCGACGTGGCTCCCGAGAAATCCCGTCGCTCCGGTGAGTAGTACTTTCATCGTCAGGCCTCGATGCTCCGCTCGAAGAGGCGATATTTCTTGTAGACCTTCGCGCCCATCGCCTTGATGCCGAGGTTCATCGGGTGGTTGTCCTCGAGGGTCCAGCTGAGCTCGCCGAACTCGTAGCCCTTGGCGCGCCCGCGCCGCGACAGCTCGACGTAGAGCGCCAGCGACAAGCCGCCGTAGCGCTTCACGCCCCGGAGCTCTTTCGCGATCCCCAACATCATCAGGCGCCCGAACTGCGGACCCTTCACCTTGAGGCGCCACAGGAGCTTGGCCACGCCGACCGGAGTGAGGCGCCCATGCAGATCGCGGATCGCCTCGTTCATGTTCGGCAGACAGATGCACATACCGACCGGACGACCGTCGATCTCCGCGAAGAACGCCATGTCCTCGTCGATGATCAGCTTCATGTCGGCGGCCGCCTTCTTCACCTCGTTGTCAGTGGCCGGGACGAACCCCCAGTTGTTCTTCCAGGCGTCGTTGAAGATCTCCATGATGATGCGGAGCTCGCTCTCCATGTCCTTCTTGCGGACCGAGCGGAAGCTCACCTCGGGCATCTCACGAACGGCTTTCCACGCGCGATCGGCGCGCGGGTGCATGGCGCCGTTGACGTCGTAACGCCACGCGAAGAGGTCCTTCACCTTCTCGTAGCCCGCCTGATGGATCAGCTCCGCCTGGTAGGGCCGGGAGTGCGCCATCATCAACACCGGCGGGTGCTCGTGTCCCTCGATGAGCGCGCCCACCTCTTCGTTGATGTTGAGGCAGATGGGACCACGCGCGCGCTTCATCCCGCGCTCGCGAAGCCAGGCCTCGGCCTCGGTGAGGAGCGCCTTGGTGACCTCCGGGTCCTCGACCGTGTCGCACATGCCGAAGAATCCGGTCTCGTCGTTCCACCGCTCGAGGTGACGGTGATCGATCGACGCCGAGCAACGCCCGACGACCTCGCCGTCCTTCCACGCCGTGAAGAGCATCGCCTCGCCGTGCTCGAAGAACGGGTTCTTCCCGGGCGTGAGACGATCCTTGATCTCCATGTTGAGCGGCTGAACCCAGGTGGGGTCGTCCGCGAAGACGCGGTTGCCGGCTTTCAGGAAATACTTGAGCCCTTCGCCGGGGCGGTGACGGCGGATCTCGACGGTCATGTGGCCGGCGGATTAGCACGCGGCCCGGATCCCCTCAAATGGAGCAGTGGCCCCGCGCACGGACCTCTGCGGACACCCGCAGGCTGAGGGCTCGGCGCATCTCGCGGGTGAACCGGTGGCCGGCGTTCGGATAGACCACCAGTTGGGCGTCGCGCCCCAGGCGGCGCACGTGCTCGATGGCGGCCCGCGCCCCCGAGATCGGGACGATCGTGTCCCGGGCCCCGTGGAACGCGAGGATGGGCGGCAGGTCGGGGCTGGCCTCGGGCCACAGCGGGCGCGGCAGTGTCCCCGCCGCTGGCAGCGCGATCCCGACCGACTCTGGATGGAGCGCCGCGAGGGCGAAGGTCATGATCCCGCCCTGAGAGAATCCGGTGACGATGGGCGTCCCCACCGTCGGCCGCTCCCTCCGGATCTCCGCGATGAAGCGGGCGAGGCGGTCCGCCCCGCGCCGTAGCTCGGGGACGAGCACCTCCGCCGGATCGGCCGCGTAGGCGTCGATGAAGCTGAAGCCGGGCGGGTGGCGGAGCGGCCCCCGCGGCGCGACGATGCGGGCAGGGCAGTCCGACGCGCGCGCGAAGACGCGGGACGCGCCGCGCGGCCCCGCACCGAGCTGATGCAGCGCGATCACCAGAGGCAGCGCGTCAGCGACCTGCGCGCCGCCGACGAGGGTCTCCTCGTAGACGAGGCCGGCTGCCCGCCCGCGGATGCGCGTCACCTGCGCGCGTCCCTCGCTCTGCTCCTGCGCGACGGTCGCCGACGCGAGGCTCGCGAACGCGATGGCGAGCGGCACGATGGCCATTGGATGCACGCCGCGACGAGGGCGCATCACTCGCTTTGCCGGGGCGCGAATCCGATCACGTTCGGCAAGTCCCAGAAGGCGTGGTTGTCGTCGTTTTCCATGAAGCCGTCTTCGTAGCTCCCCGTCTCGCTCACCCGCGCGCGCGGGTGAGCCACCACCAGCGAGGCCTCGGGGCCGCCCTCCATGTAGGCGAGGCCGCGGATGCCGAGGTGCATCGACTCGAGCATTCGGCTCAGCACTTCCATGCGGTAGGGCGTGCGCGAATGGACGAGGACGACGCGGCCCTCTGCGTCGCCGCCGATGGCAGCGGCGCTGTATCGCCGGCGGTTCGGCCACGGCAGCGCGTGTCCTTCGCAGTCGAGGAGCAGGGTTCGCGACTGGAGCACCGAGCCGTAGCGCGCGGAGAGCCACGAGAGGTCGTGCGCGCATCCGTCGCCGCCGAAGGCGAGCGCCGGGCCGCTCGCGAGCGGGTCGAAGGCGATGGCGCCGCGAAAGCGCCGGGGTCGCCGGTCGCTGCGAACCTCCCCGCCCTGCTTCAGAAAGCCCACGCTGCGCCCGTCGGGCAGGAACATTCCGGCGTTGATCCCGCCCGTGAGCCCCTCGTCTCGGATCCACGCGGGCAGTGGGCGCCGCCTGCCCTCGTGCGACTCGGAGAGGAAGCGAAAGGTGTAGCGCCTCAGATCGACGCGGACGACGGTGATGATCCCGTCGCCGACGCCGGTGGGTGAGGGCCTCGGCGCGTGGTGGCGCTCGACCACGATGCCAGGCTGCTCCTGTCCGACGCTCACGCGCGGCGCCGAGAGCCCCAGGGCGCCGAGCGCCACGAGCAGCATCACGCTGAAGAAGATCCTTCGTCCCATCACGCCTCCCTCTCGATGTACGGAAACGATGACGACGGCGCCACCCCAGCGCCATCCCGGGTGAGCGCGCTTTTTCTTTTCTCTTACATTCGGTTCGAATCAGGGCGCGTCGGCTTCGACGGTCACGATCGGGTGCAAGAGGACGCGGTCAGCGACGGCGAGGGCGCGGTCGGCGTCGCCCACGACGACGTGGAAGCGCCAGGTGTCGCCCACCTCGCGCGGGAGGGTTTCGTCGTAGAAGGTCACGGTCTCGGCAGCGCGGTCGAGGCGGGCGGCGAGATGGACGCGGGTGGTGTCGAGGACGAGCCAGGTCGTATCGTCGAGCGCGAAGGGGCCCGAGCCGAGCGGGATCGCCGTCTCGGTGAAGGCGAGCTCCGCGAGCGGCACCTCGGCGAGCGTGCCGTCCAGAAGCGCGGGCGTGTAGCGCACGCTCTCGGTCGTCCAGGGCCACGTTGCGGAGATCTCGCCGTAGGCGACGCTCCAATCGATCGAGACGACGTAGTGGTCCGGCTCGTCGGCGTAGCGCTGCCAGGTGACCGTCGCGTCGCGCATTCCGCCCTCGGTGGTGAGGGTGATCGGCGGATCGGAAACCGCCTCCATCGCGGGGGTGGTCGGCGCACCCGGCGTCATCGTCCCGTCCTCGGTGTCGACGGTGAATGGCGCCGACGTGCCGAGCGCCGCGGCGACATCGAGGGCGAGGGCGTGCGCGCGCGTCCACGCGGCGTCGGTGTGCCACAGCGAGTACTCGACCTCGTTCGAGATCGGGTTCCATCCCGTCGCATCCGACACGGAGCCGAGCAAGAGATCGCGGCGCGCGCGCGCGAGCTCGCGATCCTGGGCGGCGGTGAGCACGCTCGCCGACCGGGCGACCTCCGCGATCGCGCCCGCGGCCTTCACCATCTGCGTGGCGCGGGAGACCTGCGTCAGGACCAGGTTGTCGCGCTCGGTCGGCTTGAAGAGCCCGCCGTCGCCCATCCACCGCGCGAGGTTCTTCGTGTCGTCCGGCTGCCAGGTGCCGTCGAGCACGGCGGGAAGCGGCGCAGGCAGGACCCCTGCCTCGTCCAGGGTCGCCACGTAGTCGGAGATGCCGGCGATCGCCCAGCCGTCCGCCTCGAGCCCTTCGAGGCGCGTCTCGAATTCCGCGACCTTCGCCGGATCCGCCACGAAGACGTCGGGGAAGTAGGGGTTCACGCCGCCGGTCGCCAGGAGCTCGGCGTCGTCCATGTAGACCCACTGGGTCTCGAAGCCGCTCGCCATGTCGTTCACACCGCGCCCGCCGACGACGACGTCCACGCCGTGACTCTGGTAGAGCGGGAGGACGTCGCCGTCGCCCTGGAAGTGGCGGAAGAGGTTCTTCGGGATCAACGCGACGCCGCCGCCCATGAACGCCGGCATCCCTTCGCCGAACTGCCCCTCCTGCGTGAACACCGGATCGCTCGGGACGATGCATCCGTTCGCCAGCACGTCGTGATTGAGCGCGCGGCTCCACGCCATCTGGTCCTGTCCGTGGGCGAGGAAGAGCTGATCCGAGTAGTGGAACGACAAGAGCTCGACCTGTCCCCCCGCCACGAGGTCGGCGAGCTGCTGCGCCACCTCGCGGTGACGCGCGAGGAGCACCTCTACGAGGTAGCCCTGCATCTCGAGTGAGAGCGTCCAGGTCGGATGTCGCTCCAAGAGGTCGAGCACCGGCACGAGCGACTCGGTGACGATCGAGATCCTGGATGTCGTCGTCGGTCCAGCCGTCGTAGGGCTCGGTCCCGGAGAAGAAGAAGTTGTCGAGCCCGCCAGCGACGTACTGGATGTTGTAGTGAAGGACGCTGAGCGCGAAGCGGCGCTGATCGCCGAGTGAGCGACCCTCGCGCTTCGCGGGCGCGCTGGCGCAGTCGAGAGGCGCGGCGCCGTAGGTCGTGCTCGTGTCGAACACGGCGCCCGGCGGGGGGCCCGTGTCCGGGGCCGGCCCGGTATCCGCCGCTGCGTCGGGCATGCCGGAGTCGGCGCCGGCATCGGCGTCCATCGCGTCGTCGCCGGAGCAACCGACGTCGAGCACCAGGACGAGGGAAGTGAAGGCGAAGGCCGAGAGCGCGCGAAGGGAAAGCATGGCGGGCGAAGCCTACACCCCGCCGCCCGACCGGGCATCCCGACCTCAGCGCTTCAGATCTTCAGCGGGCCGACCATCTCTTCGGGCTTGACCACCCGGTCGAAGTCCTCGCCCTTCATCAGGCCGAGGTCCTCGGCCGATTCGCGCAGGGTGATCTTCTTCTGGTAGGCGTGCTTGGCGATCTTGGCCGCGTTGTCGTAGCCGACGTGCGGGTTGAGAGCAGTCACCAGCATCAGCGACTTCCGGAGCTTGTCGTCGATGACCTCGCGGTCGGGCTCGATCCCCCGCGCGCAGCGCTCCTCGAAGCTGGCGCAGCTGTCGCCGAGCAGCTGGATCGACTGGAGCAGGTTGTACGCCATCACCGGCTTGTAGACGTTGAGCTCGAAGTTGCCCTGACTCCCGGCGAAGCCGATGGTCGCGTCGTTGCCGAAGACCTGACAGCACACCATGGTCAGCGCTTCGCACTGCGTCGGGTTCACCTTCCCCGGCATGATGGAGCTACCCGGCTCGTTGGCCGGGATGGTGATCTCGCCGATACCGCAGCGCGGCCCGCTCGCCAGCCAGCGAACGTCGTTGGCGATCTTCATGCACGCGGCGGCGAGCTGCTTGAGCGCGCCGCTCGTGCCCACGTAGGCGTCGTGCGCCGCGAGCGTCGCGAACTTGTTGGGCGCGGTGATGAACTCCTTGCCGGTGATCTTCGAGATGTGCTCGGCGACCTTCCTGGCGTAGTCGGGGTGGGTGTTGAGCCCCGTGCCGACGGCGGTCCCGCCGAGAGCGAGCTCGCGCAGCTGCGGCAGCGTGGCGCGCACCGCGGCCATACCGTGATCGAGCTGCGAGACCCAGCCGCTGATCTCCTGACCGAGGGTGAGCGGCGTCGCGTCCTGAAGGTGCGTGCGCCCGATCTTCACCAAGCCGACGTAGGCGTCGGCCTTCTTGGCCAACGTGTCGCGGAGCTGCGTCACGTGCGGGATCAGCCGGTCCTCGATCTCGATCACCGCCGCGATGTGCATCGCGGTGGGGAAGGTGTCGTTCGACGACTGGCTCTTGTTGACGTGGTCGTTCGGGTGAATGGGCTTCTTGCTGCCCCGCTCGCCCCCCGCCAGCTCGATGGCGCGGTTCGAGATCACCTCGTTGACGTTCATGTTCGATTGGGTGCCGGAGCCGGTCTGCCAGACGACGAGGGGGAAGTGTCCGTCGAGCTTTCCGCTGATGACCTCGTCGGCGGCCTTGGCGATCAGGTCCTTCTCCTCGTCGCTCAGGAGCCCGAGCTCGTGGTTGGTTAGCGCCGCCGCCTTCTTGAGGACACCGAAGGCACGCACGATCTCGATCGGCATCGTCTCGTGGCCGATCGGGAAGTTCATCTTGGAGCGGGCCGTCTGGGCGCCGTAGTAGGCTTCGGAAGGCACCTCGATGGTGCCCATCGAGTCGCTTTCGGTTCGCGTGCTCATGGTTCCTCCACAGGACGTTCGGGGCCACGGATTTAACCCCAGAGGAGCTTTTCGTCTACGGCCGGAGCCGAGCGGCCGCTATCCGACGTCTTCGGGGAGCGTCATGACCTCCGGCTCCGGCAGGCCCTCGTCTTCGAGACGCGCTTTGATCTCGGCGTCGGGCACGGGGCCGACGGCCTTCTTCTTCGCGACGTCGACGAAGTACCACTCGTCGTGGGAGCTCGGGTCGCGCGTGTCCTTTCGGCGGGTGGCCAGGATGCAATCGTCGTTGAAGCCGATGGCCGTGATCGACGCGGGGATCACGCCTTGCGCCTCGGTCGGCCGGAGCGTGCTCACGGAATAGCGCGCGCCGATCGCGCGCCACATCACGAAGCCGCCGACCAGACGCATCGGCATTCCACCGTCGGCGTCCGTCACCTCGATGTCCGAAAAGACGCCATCCTCGATGGTGGCCTCCGCCATCAGCGGGTGGCCTTCTTTGCAGGTGACGAAGAGCGGCACCGTGCCGTCCGGCAGCTTGGCGCCCCCCTCGGGGACCTGGGAAGGCAGGCGTTCTTCGATGGGCTCCGCCTTGCCCTGGGCGAAGACCACGAAGGCACCCGCGCCCCCATATCCCTCCCACTCCGGGATCGGCGATCCGCAGAGGGGACAGAGGATGATCGGGTCCGGGACGTAGAAGTCGCCGAGGGGCACGACGCGAAGGTAGCAGCGTCCTCCCGAAAATCCCGCAATTGTGGGAACCTGATGGCGTGACCCTCCTTTCTTTGGAACCCCGACAATCGGCCGTTGTCCAAGGAAGAACCGGGGAGGCCGCGGGTATGATCTGGGGAAGACGATGAACGAGCCCTTCGCCATTCTGGGCATTTCCGCTACCCACGATACCCGCTTCATCCGCGCCGCCTTCCGCCGCAAGGCCGCCCTGCTCCACCCCGATAGGCACGGCAACACCGCCGCCGCTTCCGAGCGCTTCAAGCGCGTCGTCTGGGCCTACGAGACCGCGCTCCGCCTCGCCCGTGGAGAGGACCTCACGCCGAAGCCGGGCCGAAAGCCCGTGACCACCCCGCCGCCGCCGGCACCGATCCGGGAGCGCTTCGCCTGCCCGCGCTGCGACGACACCTTCCCTGTCGATGACACCTGCCCGCGCTGCGCCGTGGCGGTCGTCGACACCTGGCGGGGTCGCCGCACGGCGGCAGAGGAGGATCCGCGCGTCGCCGAGCTCATCACCCGCCTCGAGGCTCCACAGAAGCCGCCGATCGAGATCCCCATCCCCGAGGGGGCCCGGCCCTGGCTGGCGAGCGGGGGATTCTTGGCGGGCGCCTTTTGTACCGGCACCATCGGCTTGCCCGTCCTGGGGGTGATGCTGGCCGGCTTCGGGCTGGCCGTCGCCGGCCTCGAGGCCCACGACCGCCTCACCCGCGCGGATCGAATTCGCCTCTTCATCTTCTGAATCCTCCTCCCCCGTTGGTGCTTTCGCCTCCTTGTCCTATGGTTCAGGGCGATGAGCTCCGAGGTCGCAGGCACCCTCTCCCGCCTCAAGGACCGGTACATCTCGCTCCACACGGCGAAGGAGAACCTGTTCTGGGAGACCAAGATGGGGCTCTCACAGGACCCCGCCGCCGCCCAGAAGCAGGCCGCGGAGGCCGAGAAGGCGTGGAACGCGTTTCTGCAGAGCCCCGAACGCCTCGCCGAGCTCCGCGCCCTCGAGAAGAAGGCGGTGGGCGAGGAGGCGGAGATCACCCGCGGCTGGATCGCCATGCTCGCCGCCCACGTGGTGGAGAGCCCCGAGGCGCGTAAGCTCTCCGAGGAGATCGTCGAGCGCGAAGCGGACCTCGCGCGGGCGCGCGGCACGATGGAGCTCGGCTACGTCGATCCCGACACGGGCGCGCACATCCGCGCCTCCAGCAACAAGCTGGCGCTCCTCGTGCGCACCTCGGACGACGTGCGGCTTCGCAAGTCGGCGTGGGAGGGCCTTCGCACCATCGAGAAGCACGTGCTCGATCACGGCTTCCTCGAGATCGTGAAGCTCCGCAATCGCCTGGGCCGCGCGCTCGGCTACGAGGACTACTACGACTGGCGCGTGCAGGTTGTGGAGCACATGAGCAAGCGCCGGCTCTTCGAAGTGCTCGACGACCTGGCGGCGCGCACGCGCGTGAGCACCGAAAAGGCGCTCGCCGCGTTCGCGAAAGAGCATGGCGAGGGCGCGCTCGAGCCGTGGAGCTTCGGCTACCTGAGGTCGGGCTCCATCACCGAGAAGCTCGACCCCTACTTCGGCTTCGGCACCGCGCTCCGGCGCTGGGGTCGCTCCTTCGCCGCGCTGGGCGTGCGTTATCGCGGCGCCACGCTGACCCTCGATCTCCTCGATCGCGAAGGGAAGTACGAAAACGGATTCATGCACGGGCCGGAGCCAGCGTTCTTCGACGGCGACACCTGGCACCCGGCGCGCATCAACTTCACAGCCAACGCCGTGGTGGGTCAGGTCGGCGCCGGACACAGCGCGGTCCGGACGCTCTTTCACGAGGGCGGCCACGCCGCCCACTTCGCCAACATCCTCAAGAAGGCCCCCTGCTTTTCGCAGGAGTTCGCGCCGACCAGCGTGGGCCTCGCCGAAACGCAGTCGATGTTCATGGACTCGCTCATCGACGACGCCGCCTGGCAGACGCGCTACGCCAGGACCCCGGCGGGCGAGGCGGTCCCGATGTCACTCGTCGAAGAGGTCATCGCGGAGCAGCAGCCCTTCAAGGGCTGGGATCAGCGGGCGATGCTGACCGTTCCTTTCGCCGAGCGGGCGCTCTACGAGATCGACGAGGCCGAGCTCAGCCCCGACCGGGTCCTCGAGACCTTCCGCCGGGTGGAGAGGGATCTCCAGGGCCTCACCAGCGGCACGCGCCCGGTGCTGGCGGTGCCGCATCTGTTGGCCGGGGAATCGAGCGCCTACTACCACGGTTACGTCCTGGCAGAGATGGCAGTCTATCAGACGCGACGCTTCTTCCTCGAGCGCGACGGGCACCTCACCGACAACTCGCGCATCGGACCCGACCTGGCGAAGCACTACTGGGCAGAGGGCAACGCCCTGACCTTCGACGAGACCATCGCATCGCTCACCGGCAGCGCGCTCAGCGCCGACGCGCTGGTGGAGGCGGCGAACGCGACGCCCGAGGAGACCTTCGCGGAGGCCCGCGAGCGGGTCGAGCGCATGAAAACGGTTCCCCCCCAGGAAGGGCCCGTCGAACTGGACGCGACGATCCGTGTGATGCACGGTCGCGAGGTGGTCGCAACGGCCGAGGACGGGGGATTCGACGAGGCGTGCGAGGCTTTCGAGGCTTGGATAAGCGAACGCAGCTGAGCGGCGCGCGGCGCCCGCGCGGCGCGCGGAAGGTGCTGCTTTCGCTGTTCGTTCTGTGGTCGTGGACGGCGACCGCCGCGGCGCAGCCCTCCTCCGCCGAGCTCCTGCACCAGCTCGAGGCGCTAGAGGCGGATCCCCCCGCGTCCGTTCCCGAGGGCACGCTCCTCAGCATCCGCTACCTGATCGAGACCTCCAATCGCATCGAGGGCTCGTTCCCGACCCAATCCGAGAGCTGGCGCACGCGCGCGGCACGTTACCTCCGGTTGGCGCGCGAAGGCACCGACCCCTATCCGCTCGAGCAGAACCACATCGTCAACCGCGCCTACCCGCAGGAGATCTCCACCCGCACCCAGGGTTACGCGGTCTATCTGCCGCCTGATTACGACCCGGCGCGTTCGTGGCCGCTGATGATCGTGCTCCACGGCGGCTCGTCGAACGGCAATCTCTTTCTGGGCGTCGTCCTCGGCAACAACATGAGCTGGCTGCGCTACAACGAATTCCTCTGGGACGACTTCGAGCCGCGCTGGTCACCCAACGTGATCGTCGCGGCGCCGGACGGCTTCGGCCAAGTGCTCTGGCGGTGGATGGGCGAGGACGACGTCCTCGCGGTGGTCGACGACGTGAGCCGGAACTACAACGTCGATCCCGACAGGGTGATCCTCGCCGGCCTGTCGAACGGCGGCCTGGGCGCCTACGCCATCGGCATGCGGCACGCCTGGCGCTTCAGCGTGGTGCAGGCCATCGCGGGCGCGCCGAGCTGGCTCCAGTACGCGGGCGGTAATCCCCTGCCCGCCGAGCGCACGGCCATGCTCCGCTTCAGCGGCATGGATCTGATCGAGAACTCGGTGAACACCGACTTCCGCTTCTATCACGGCGACGCGGACACCGGCCCGATGCGCCCCAACTACGTGCGGGAGCTCGAGGCGCGCATGGGCGAGCTCGGCATCGAGCCGAACGTCACCTGGTACGACGCCGGCCACGACATCCTCTACCGCGTGCATCGCCACGGGCGGACCTTCGACGCCCTCGCCTCCGAGCCGCGCAACCGTCGTCCCGCCCACGTGATCGACGTGAGCGGCGACTACCGCGCCGCGCGACAGCACTGGGTCACCATCAGCCGCTTCATCGACTACCCCGAGCTCGGCCGGGTCGAGGCGACGGCCGAGGACGGCGCGATCGAGGTCACCACCGACAACGTCCGCGCCTTCACCCTCGACCTTCGGGACGCGCCTGTCGGTGAGGGCGAAGAGGTGCGCATCGTCGTCGACGGCCACGAGGCGTACGCCGGCCCCCGCGCGCAGCTCGGCCACGTGATCAGCCTGGTGAACGACGGCGGTCACTTCGCCACCGGCTTCATCGACGACCCCGAAGGCTTCGTGAAGAAGCCGGGCATCGCCGGCCCGCTCACCGACGCCTATCACGGCCGGAGCGTGCACGTGTACGGCACGGCGGATCCCGAAGAGGAAGAGACGCTGCGGCGCGCGGCCCAGCGCGGCTCGCGCGGATGGCCCCTGTGGCTGTGGGCGCACGACCAGGACGTGATCGCCGACACCGAGGTGACCGAGGAGCTCGCCCACGACGCGCACCTCGTCCTCTACGGCAACGAGCAGACGAACCGCGTGCTGGCGCGGGTCGCGGAGCAGCTCCCGATCCGGGTCGACTCGGAGGCGGTGGTGCTCGGGGAGCGACGCTTCGAAGGGCGCGACGTGGGCGTGCGCTTCATCCATCCGAACCCCGAGGCGCCCGAGCGCTACCTCATCGTCCAGGGCGGCGTGACCGCGAGCGCGGTCAACGCCGGCAACAACCTGCCCGACTTCGTCCCCGACTACCTCGTCTACGACGGGCGCACGACGCGTTCGCGGAGCCGTCTCGCGACGGGGCGCAATCGGCCGCTCGCGATCGGTTACTTCGACGCGCGGTGGCAGCTGAAGGAGGAGGCGCGGACGCGGCCCGACGGAGAAGGCGGATGGGCCGGGCCCGATGGCGGCGTCGATGGCGGCGCCGACGCTTCGGCCGACGCCCTCTTGATCCCGCTCACCCCGGCGCCGCCCGATCCGGATCCGCCCGGGAGCCTCCACGTCCCGCGCTCCGATCCGGCCTACCCCGCGATTCGCGAGATCGCCCGACGCTCGCAGAACTTCGCCAACTTCCGCGCGCTGATCCCCGGCGCGACCTGGCGCGAGGCGCGGGCGCGCATGTGGCTGATCCGCCCCCAGGCGCAATGCCATGCGGCGCTTCGGGAGGCCGGCATCGCCTTCCGTCCGCTCGGCGACCACCCCACCCCCATTCCCTCGCCGGTGGAGATCCTCGGCCCCGTCGACGGCGTCTGGTTCCGCATGGTCCACGACGACCGCCCCTTCACCCTCAGCTGCGAGATGGCGCTGCGCCTCAAGACCATCGCGCGCATCGTCAAGCGCCACGGCATCCGCGGCGTCGACGTGATCAGCGCCTACCGCCACTGGCCCCGGCAGAGCTTTCATACCTTCGGCCTCGGCCTGGACATGGCGCGCTTCTGGAGCCCGGAGAAGGGCTGGCTCTCGGTCTACGACGACTTCGTCGAGACCCCCGCCGAATACACCTGCGAGGCCGATGAGCCCGAGAACGAAAAGGCCAAGACGCTCCTGTCCATCGCCTGCGAGATCTACCGCAGCGGCCAGTTCTCGAGCGTCCTGACGCCGAACTACAACGAAGGCCACCGCGACCATTTCCACCTGGACGCCCGGCCCCACGACCCGCGCCTCTATCTGCGTTGACAGCGCGTGAAGCTCAGGCGGGCGCGAGGGGACGCGGCAGGACCCCACCGGGTCGCCCGTGGTGCGGCACCACGTCGGCCCAATCTCCCCGAGGCTCGACGAAGCGATCCGTCGACCTCGAGTAGTAGAGGCACCCCAGCTCGTCGGGAGGCCGTTTCGCGATGAAGGCCTCGGCCTCGTCGAGCATGGCGAGCCACTTCCTCTTCATCGCATGGAGGTCGACCGGCGTCGCGAGGTGGAGTCGGGCGAAGTCCTCCTCGCGATACTTGCCTCGCCTCCGCAACAGATCGAGGAGGGAGCTCGGTGTGAAGCCGGGGTCCTTCCCCGCCGCCGCCCAGCACAACGCGCCGAGCGGCAGGATCGCGTCGTGGATCTCCAGGATGTCCAGGAAGTCGCGGGGCTCGTCGCGCCCTGCCAGGGTCAGCACCTTGTTCACGGCGAGGTCGATGGGATGCAAGCGATAGCCGACCCGCGGATCGGCCACCACTGGCATGAAGCGCCACGCGGAGTCGTGCGCCCACTCCACCTTGGTCGACTCCCCACCTCGCGAGACGAGGGCGCGCACGTAGCCGGGCTGGCGCATCTCGACCTCGATGTCGAACCCGGCCGCGTCGAGGAGATGGCGATCCGCTTCGAAGGCTTCGGCGACGCGCTCCACCGAATCGTGGAAATAGTCGAGGTCGTTGCTGTAGCGCTTGGTGTTCGGTTCGAGGTTGAGCGCCGCGCCTCCGGCGAGGTGGCTCTCCTCGTCCCGACTCGCGGCGATCACGCGGGCGACCTCTGCCTGGAAGTTGGTCAGCGGCACAGCTCGGCCGCCTTCTTCCAGGCCGCGCGGCCGCCGTGCTTGCGCAGTTGCTCCACCACCCATGGAATGTCCGCCAGCGTCACCTGATAGCTCGGGTCGTAGGACCAGAAGCAGCTCGTGTGGAAACGGCGATAAGCCCGCCGCGCCTCCCGCACGCGCACCATGTCCCGGGCCTTTGCCGGCTCGAGCACGCGACGACTCTTGCGTCCGCCGCGACGGCCGATGCGTGAGAGGTAAGCGCGAACCTCCGGATCCATGCGGCCTACCATAGTCCGCTTATGATAGATATCAAGCGATCGCTGTGACCTCGGAGCCGCTCCTCTTGCTGAAAAATGGACACCGGCGCCTTCGGCGTGCCAACGCCATGAGGTGCCCTGGCGCATTTCCGTCCTCCTCTTGAGCCTCGCCCTCTCGTCCTGCGGCAGCCCCTCGGGCCCCGCCCCCACCCACAAGAGCAGCTTCGAGATCGTCCCCGAGCTGCCCACCGAGGAGGAGCTCGCGGCGCGGCGCGCCGAGGCCGAGCGTTTGGCGCGCGAGGCCGAGGAAGCGCAACGCTTGGAGGAGGCCGCGCGGATCCGGGCGGCGGAGGAAGCGCGGATCGCGGCCGAGCAGGCCGCGTTCGAGGCGGCCTATCCGCTCCACGGCGTCGTCTACCACTTCATCGCGCAGGTCTTCGAGCGCCCCGACGGCGAGCACCCCATCGGCTACATGCGCCGCGGCTCGCAGTTCCGGGCGAAGCGCGCTGTGTCCGGGCCCGGCTGCCGAAACTGGCACGAGGTTCCGGGCGGCGGCTTCGTCTGCGAGGGCAAGGGCTTCTTGATCGGCGAGACACCCAGACCTTCGAGCCCTCCCCCGGCCCCCCGCCCTCGACGACGCCCTGCCCTACAACTACGCGTACACCATGCGGGACGTGGTGCCACAGTACTGGCGCCTGCCCACCATGGAGGAGGAGCTCTTCAGCGAGAGCACCCTCCGCGACAGGATCGCGCGCGAGCGGCGGGCGAGAGAGCGCGCGGCAGCCGCAGCCGCGGTCGTGCCGCCGCCGGTCCCCGACGCCGGCGTGGCCGCGGACGGCGACGCGACGGGGGAGGAAGGGGAAGCGCGCGCCGACGCCGTGGAGGCGCCGCCGCCCCCAGGCTCCGAAGGCGAGGAGGGCACCGCCGAGTCGGAGCCGCAGAGCGCCGAAGACGAGGCGCTGCCCGATTACCTGCGACTGGGCATGCTCCGCGGCTTCTACGTGAGCCTCGATCGCGAGGAGACGACCGAGGCCGGACGCAACTTCTACCGCACGATCCGCGGCGGCTACGTGCGCACCACCGAGCTCCGTCCGAACGAGCCGCCCGAGAGCCGCGGCGTCGTGCTGGGCGGTGAGTGGCAGCTCCCGGTGGGCATCGTCTTTCGCAGCGGCGCGCATCAGTACCGGCGCATCCCCGCCACCGGCCGCGTCGTGGATCGCGGCACCGTCGACCGGCACACCGCGCTCGCGATCGCGGACGACCGCCTGGTCGACGACGACAAGGTCTACGTGGTCGCGCGGAACGGGCAGATCGTCCGCGAGCCTTCGGTGCGCATCATCCGCCAGCGTGACGTCCCGCCGGGCGTCCCCCACGACGCGAAGTGGATCCACGTCGACCTCTCGGAGCAGTTCCTCGTCGCCTACGAGGGCGAGACGCCGGTCTTCGCCACCCTGGTCTCCACCGGCAAGGAAGGCTTCGAGACGCCCACCGGCCTCTTCCGCATCCAGTCGAAGCACGTCTCGACCACGATGGACGACACCGAGAACCCCGAGGGCGCCTACAGCATCGAGGACGTGCCGTGGACCATGTACTTCCACGGCAACTTCGCCATCCACGGTGCCTTCTGGCACTACACCTTCGGGCGCGTGCGCAGCCACGGCTGCGTGAACCTCGCCCCCGCCGACGCGCGCTGGGTGTTCTCCTGGAGCACGCCGACGCTCCCCGCCGCATGGCACGGCATGTTCGCCGGCCCGCGCGACGGGACCTTCGTGTTCATCGAAGAGTGAGGACCGACCCGGCGGTCGTCGTCAGCCGGGATCCCGCCTCGCGACCTCTTCGTCGGTGTGCACGGTGACAGTCGCCGAGAGACCGACCCGGAGCGGGACGTCGGGTGGATGGGTCCAGGCGACGCGCACCGGGACACGTTGAACGACCTTCACGAAGTTACCCGTGGCGTTGTTCGACGGCAGGACGGAGAAGCTCGCGCCCGTCCCTGCGGCGATGCTGTCCACCACGGCGTCGAAGTGCTGGCCCGGATAGGCGTCGATCTCGACATCGACCCGGTCTCCTGGCTCCATGTCCCCGATCTGCGTTTCCTTGAAGTTCGCCACCACGTAGGTCGCGTCCGGGACGAGCGTCGCGAGCGGCTGGCCCGAAGCGACGATCCGGCCCGGCTCGGCGTCGAGGTTCGACACGGTTCCATCGATGGGCGCGACGACGCGCGCGTAGGAGACGGCGAGCTCGGCCAGGCGCACGGCCGCCTCGGCCTGATGGACCCCCGCCTCGGCGAGCTCGGTCGCCGCGGCCGCCGCTGCGACCTGCGCGTCGACGGGCTCGCTCTGTGCGAGTCGCCCCTGGGCCGCCGCGACCTGCGTGGCGACGGAACGCCGATCGGCTTCGGCCGTGGAGAGATTGCTGCGCGCACGCGCGAGCGCAGCCTGGGCGGCCTGGTTGGCCAGGCGCGCGTCGTCGACCTCGGCGCGAGAGACCGCCCCGGACTCGGCGAGGCGCGCCATCCGGTCGAAATCGAGCGCCGCTCGCTCGGCGTCGGCTTCGGCGCGGACGAGCTCCGCACGCGCTTGGTCGACGCGGCCGTTGGCGCTGTTCACCGCATCGCGCGCCCCGCTCACGGAAGCGCGCGCGCTGGTGAGCCCGCCGGTCGCCGTCGCCGCCGTGACCTGCTCGCTCGCCCGGGCGGAGTGGAGCTGCGCCTCACGGCTCGCGAGCTCGGCGCGGGCCTGGGCGAGGCGCGCCTCGAGGTCCGCCGTGTCGAGGAGGGCGATGACGTCACCGGCGTGGACGTGCGTGTTGTCGGAGACCCGCACCTCGGAGATGGTCCCCGCGATGCGCGGAGCGACGGATACAACGCCCCCGTCCACCTGAGCGTCGTCCGTGCTCTCCTCGTTGCGCGTGAGCCACGCATGACCCCCGACCACGAGGAGGGCGACGAGGGCGAGACCGCCCAGGATGAGGTAAGCGCGGCGGCCCTTCTTTCGCTCTTTCGGCGGCGACGTCGCGTCCGCGCCATCACCACTGTCGACGGGCGAGAGCGCCCGGACGTCGGGGCTGCGATCACCGCTCACCGCCGCTTGCTCTTCCAGGGCGGGCGAAGGCGGGCTCGTTCGTGCGGGCTGTGATGACATGTCTCAGACCTCGAGATGCACGTCTTCGGCGGCGCCGCCGGGAGCTGGCTCCCGGAGGAAGAAGACGAGCGGAATGATCGTGATGAAGAGGATGGCGGCGAGCACGAAGACCCACTCGAAGGCGAGCACCGACGCCTGCTCTCGCACCGTGCCTTCGAGGACGGCCAGGGACGAGGCCGCCGCGGTCGCCTGATCCGCGCCGCCGGCCGCGAGCGCCGCCGACGTCTGGGCCAGCCGGCGATACACGTCGGGGTCGGTGGCGCTGAGCTCCGAGGCGAGCGCGGTGTGCGCGACGACCTGGTGATTGGTCAGGAACGTCGCGATGACGGCGAGCCCGATCGCACCGCCGATCTGGCGCACGAGGGAATTGAGCCCCGTCGCGTCCGCCAGCAGATGGCGGGGGATCCGCGACAGGGCGAGCGTGGTGAGGGGGACGAAGAGGCAGGAGAAGCCGACCCCCTGCACGACGATCGCCGCGATCACGTCGTGCTGTCCGGAGTCGATGGTGAGCGCGCTCAGATCGAAGGAGCCGAGGGAGACGAGGGCGACGCCGAGCGCGATGAAGACGCGCGGCGAGACGCGGTTGTAGACGCGGCCGACGAAGGGGGTGGCGACCATCATCACCAGGACCCGCGGCATGAGCGCCAACCCGGATTGGGTCGCGGTGAAGCCGAGCACCTCCTGCATGAACAGCGGCAGAAGGAACATGCTCGCCATGAGCATCGAGAACATCAGCCCGCCGATGATCGTCCCCGACGCGAAGACCGGATCGCGAAAGAGACGGAGGTTCACGGCGGGCACGGGCGTCGTCAGCTCGCGGATCACGAACGCCACCAGGGTCACCAGCGCGACGAAGAAGCAGCCGACCATGAGCCACGAGTCGAACCAGTCGTCGCGTTGCCCCTCCTCGAGGAAGTACTGAAGCGTGATCAACGCGACAGCGAGCAGCCCGATCCCCATCCAGTCGACGTTCTTGCGCTGCGCTTCGGCGAGCGCCTGGTTCTTCTGGCGGATCTCCTCGTCCTCGTGGACGAAGCTCATGACCATGAAGAGGCCGACGGCGCCGACCGGCAGGTTGATGAAGAAGATCCACGACCAGTGCCAGTGGTCGACGATGTAGCCGCCGAGCGTCGGGCCGATCGCGGGGCCGAGCATGACGGCCATGCCGAAGACGGCCATCGCCATCCCCTGCTCCTTCGGCGGGAAGGTCTGCCGCAGGATCGCCTGCTCGGTCGGCTGAAGGGCGCCGGCGCCGAAGCCCTGGAGCAGTCGGAAGAGCACCAGCGTCACCAGCGAGTCGGCGAGGCCGCAGAGCGCGGAGCCGATCAGAAAGAGAACCAGGGACGCGACGTAGACCCGCTTCTGACCGAAGAGGCGGCCGAGAAAGGCGGTGAACGGCATCACCAGGACGAGCGCGATGGCGTAGCCCGTCGTGATCCAGGTGATCTCCTGAACCGTCGCACCCACCGCGCCGCGGATGTGGGGGAGCGCGACGTTGACGATGGACGCGTCGATGGCGCCCATCAACGTGCCGAAGGTGATGGAGATGGTGACCACCCACTTGTTGGTGCGGGGCCGTGGGCGCGGCGCCGCGATGACGGCGGCCCGTGTCATCGGCGGTCGCCCTCCGCGCCGTGAAGGAAGAAGCGCGCGGTTCGGGGCGCCAGCTCGGCGAGGGGCGCGCCGGGCTCTCTCGGCCCTTCGAAGAGCGCCTGCCAGAGCAGCCCGCGCATCATCCCCATGAGCAGCGCCGCGTGGAACGCGGCAAGGCGCGCGTCGAGGACGCCCTCTGCGGCGCCGGCGTCCATGAGCCGCGTCGCGCGCTCGCCGAGCAGGCGCATCGCCGACCGCTTGCCCTCCCCACGCCCGTGGGCGAGCTCGTCCTCGACGAGAAGTCGAAAGAGCGACAGGTGCGCGTCGAAGTGACAGAGCACGGCGCGGATGAACGCCTCGAGCACCTCCGCGAAGGGCGCCTTGCCCGGACGCGCGAGCACGGCGTCGATGCGCACGAGCAGCTCTTCGCGCTGCGCCACGAGCAGGGCGTCGATCAGCGCCCGCCGGTCACCGACGTGGTTGTAGATGGTCCCGACGCTCACCCGGGCCCGGGCGGCGACGTCCTCCATCCGCACCCCCGCCAGGCCCTTGTCGGCCAGGAGCGCCTCCGTGGCCTCGAGGATGGCCGCCCGAGAGGCCTCCCTGAGGCGCGTTTTGAGGGGCGCCTCAGATTTTGAAGATGGATTCACCCCAGGCGGATAGGCGCCTGCGCTTCCTCCGCAAGGGAGGGGGGCGAAGCTTCTCATGGTCCCCCGCGCGGCTTTGCCTCATTTGATGGGGACCTCGGGAGGGTATACATCCGTTGCTGCCGACGATGGTCCAGCTCCTCGCAATGATCCGGCTTCGCGCCACGATGGCCGGCGCCACCCTCTTCGGCGGGAGCTCGGTGCGTGAACGCCCCGCGTCTCGCCGCGTCGAGCACCGTGGCGACGCTCTTCGAAGACCGGGTGCGGGCCCATCCGACGCGCGTCGCGGTGCGCGAAGGGCCAAGGGCGCTCACCTACGCGGCACTCCATGACCGGGTGCGGCGTCTCTCTTCGGCGCTCCGGGCGGCGGGTATCGAAGCAGGCGATCGACTCGCCGTGCTCTCGGAGAACCGGATCGAGTTCCTCGAGACCTTCCTCGCCGCGGCCCACGTCGGTGCCGCCGTGGCCTGTCAGAGCTGGCGCCTCTCGGACGCCGAGCTCGCCCACTGTGTGTCACTCGTCGAGCCCAAGCTGGTGCTCGCTTCGGCGCGTCACGCCGAGAGGCTCGAGCCGATCGCAGCGGCGCGCGCCGCGGTGCGATGGGTCTTCGGAGAGGCGCACGAGGCGCGCCTCGCCTCGGCCCCACCCGACGGCCCCGCCGCGCGCATCGACCCCGAGACGCCCCTGTTGATCCTCTACACCAGCGGGACGACCGGGCTGCCGAAGGGCGCGGTCATCAGTCACCGCGCCGAGATCCACCGCAACCTGGTCGTCCGCGCCGAATACGGGCTCCGGCCGGAGCACGCGTTCGTCGCCTGGGCGCCGATGTATCACCTCGGCGGCGCCGAGTACTCCATCGGCACGCTGATGAGCGGCGGCGAGGTCATCGTCGTCGACGGATTCGACCCGGCGGCGATCGCCGACCTGATCAGCGAACGCGCGATCGGCTGGCTGATGCTGATGCCGGGGATGGTCGGACGTCTCGCCGATCTCCTCGAAGAGAGAAACGTCCGCCCGGCGGGCGTGCACCTCTGCGGCGTGATGCCGGACCTCGTACCCGCAGCGGACATCGCGCGGATCACGCGTCTGTTGGACGCGCCCTACGCCAACACTTTCGGCGCGACCGAGACGGGGAACCCTCCGGCGTCGGCCGGCCTTCTTCCGGTCGGCTTTCCCCCGGCGTCGATGTCGAAGACGCCGAGCATCTTCTGCGAGATCCGGCTCGTCGATCCGGAGGGAAAGGACGTCGCGGATGGAGCTCCCGGCGAGCTGTGGATGCGCGGGCCGACGCTCTTCAGCGGGTACTGGAACGCGCCGGAGGCCGACGCCGAGAGCTTCGAGGGCGGCTGGTTCCACATGGGCGACGTCTTCGTCCGCCGCGAAGACGGCACCCTCGACTTCGTCGATCGCGTGAAATATCTGATCAAGTCCGGCGGGGAGAACATCTACCCGGCCGAGATCGAGCGGGTGATGCTCGCCGATCCGCGGGTCGCAGAGGCGGCGGTCGTCCGCCGCCCCGACGCGCGATGGGGCGAGGTGCCGATCGCCTTCGTCGCCCGGCGCGACTCGGCCCTCGAAGAGTCGGAGCTCCACGAAGCGTGCAGGGCGCAGCTGGCCGCGTACAAGCAGCCGAAGGAGATCCGCTTCATCGATTTCGACGAGTTCCCGCGGAGCGCCTCGGGAAAGATCGTCCGCGCCGAGCTCGAGCAGCGACTCGCCTTGGAGAATGCAACATGAGCGAAGTGAAGACGCACATCTGCCGAAGCACGCCCGACGACGTCTTCGTGCGCGGCCGGAGCCTGACGAAGGAGCTGATCGGCCGGGTCACCTTCACCGAGATGATGTACTTCCAGGTCCTCGGGAAGATGCCGACGAGCGCGCAGCGCGCCGTGCTCGACGCATGCCTCGTGACGCTGATGGAGCATGGGCTCACGCCGACCGCGATCACGGCGCGCATGACATACACCAGCGCGCCGGAGTCGATCCAGGGCGCGGTGGCCGCGGGTCTCGCCAGCGTCGGGAGCCTCTTCGTGGGGACCATGGAGGGCGCCGCCCAGCTGTTGAGCCGACTCGCTCGGAGCGACGACGTTCGGGCCGAGGCCCGCGCCGTCGTGCGCGAGCACCGCGAGCGCAAGGTCGAGGATCCCGGGATTCGGGCACCCGCTTCACGTGCCCGATGACCCGCGTACGCCGCGCCTCGTCGCCGTGGCGGAGCAGGAGGGAGTCGCAGGCGATCACGTGGACGGCGCTCACCGCTCTGTCGCGCGCCGTCGACGAGGCGCTCGGTCGCCACATCACGGTCAACGCGACCGGCGCGGTCGCCGCCGTGCTCCTCGACGCGGGGGTCCCCGCCGAGATCATGCGCGGCTTCGCGCTCGTGAGCCGCGCCGCCGGGCTCGTGGGCCACATCCACGAAGAGCAGAGCGATCCCGCCATGCACGCGCTGTGGATGGCTGGCGAGGAGGCCGTACCCTACGAGGACAGCCGCGAGCCCGAGGACGGATGAGGCGCGGCGCCTCGACGTCCCAGCGTGGCGGGAGCTGGACGTCACCGACACGAAAGGTGGGCCTCGATGCCTTCGGGGGCGCTCGCGCCGCGGGCAGGCTCAGCCCCAGTCGAAGGCCGCTTCTTCGGTGTCGAGGTTGCCGTAGCTGGTGATCTCGTCGAGGCCCATGGCGTTGCAGGCAGCGACGAGCATGCGGTGATGGCCGGCGCCGCCGTTGTCGTCGTAGTAGCCGGTGCGGACGGCGCCGCCGGCGCGGCCAGCGATGACCAGGGGCGCGGGCTGGCGGGCGTGACCGCTGGCGATGCCCAGCTCGCGTCCCCACAGCACCAGGGTGTTGTCGAGGAGCGTTCCGTCGCCTTCGGGCACCGACTTGAGCTGCTCGAGGAGATAGGCGAACTGCTCGGCGTACCAAGTGTCGATGCGGTCGTTCCAGTCGGGCGCGGGTACGTGGGAGAGGGAGTGATGGGCGTCCGTCGCGCCGATCCAGTTGTGACGGATACCGCTGAACCCGCGCGAGAACTGAAGGCTGATGACGCGGGTGAGGTCGCAGCTCAGCGCGCGCACCGCGAGATCCGTCTGAAGGCGAAGGAGCGCGGGAAAGTTGTCGTTGGCGTTGAGGTCCATGCGGCCGTCGAGGGTCGGGGCGACGCAGGTCGACTCCGCGACTGAGAGCCGCTGCTCGATGGCGCGGATCCCCTCGAGGTGCGCCTCGATCTTGGGCCGCTCGGCGGCGGCTGCGCCGTGACTCTGGATTTGAGTGAGCTCGCCGCGCACGAGATCCAGCACGCTGCGCCGCGCCATCAGGCGGCGCTGCGCGGCGCCGGTGTCGACGCCCATCCCTCCGAAGAGGCGATCGAAGACCGAATACGGATCGTCGTCGGCGGCGATGGGCGCGTCTTCGCCCGCGTAGATCATCCGGCGGACGACGTGCTCGGAGCCGGTTTGCACGCCGAGCTCGAGGGTGCGGTAGGGCGTCTCCTGCGTGGGCGAGTCCGGCGCCTGCATGTAGGGCTTGCCGGGCCCGTAGGCGCGCGAGATGGTCTGGTCGATCGACGTGCCGCTGCCCCAGCCCGTCATGTGCTCGTTGCCACCGTCGAAGAGCGTCCCCTCCTTGCATCGCGACGCGGTCCAGAGCCCGCACATGCCGTAGGCGTGCCCCTCCCCGGCCCCACCGACGGTGAGCCGCGTGTTGCCGAGGATT
>CAVSGI010000005.1:0-228376 GCA_963727445.1 uncultured delta proteobacterium | reverse complement strand
CGAGAAGCGCCGACCAGCCGCTACCAGGCAATCACCGTCCCGAGGTTGAACATTCGGTCGTTCAGCAGCTTGCCGATGGCCGAGCACCGCCCGGCAGGTCGTCTCCGACATCCACATCTCGACGCCGTCGAAGTCGAGGCCATGGTCGGCGAGCATCACAAGGGCAAGTCGAGCGTCGGACAAGATGGCGATCGTGCGAGCCACGTCGGCCTCATCGATGGTTTCGGGTAGAGCGCCGAGCTCGGCCAAGCGCGCGGCGACGAACTGTGCCCCGGCACGATGGCGACGACCTCCCTCCTCGACGACCGCTCCCAGCTCAGGCTCGGCGCGCGCTGCGTCGTAGCTGGCGCGCACGATGTCACCGCATCGCTCCACGATTCGGCGAGTGATCCGCGCCGCGATGGCCGCCACGCGCTCGGGCTCCTCTTCCGTGGCGAGTTCGCCGACGATCTCCAGGACGTCCGCCTCGGCATCGATCAGGTCGTTGAGCCGTCGCACGAGGTCGGACTTCGACCCCACGCTGTCGTAGACGGTCTGAACCGACACCCCGGCATCCGCCGCTATCGCCTTGAGACTCGATGCCGCGTACCCGTTCTCCGAGAAGTGGCGTCGAGCCGATTGGAGGATCTCGGCACGCGTCTGCTCGGCCTGCACAGAGCGACGGCAGCGGCACGCCTCGTCCTTCGCCCGGCGCGCGCACGTTCCTCGTCCGGATTTTGCTTGACAGCCATACCACTCACTTGAATATGATTACAGTCACTTTATATATGTTCAACAAAGCCTAAGGGAACGTCCATGACTACCACAACCACAGCATCCTCGACCGACTCCACGCGGGTCCGTTCGCTCGCCCCAGCCGGCCTGATCGGCGGCATCGGCGGGCTGGCCTTCGTCGTCTCGGTCATCGTCCAGAACGGCCTGCGTGCCGGCTTCCCGGCGAACGACGCGAATGCCGCCACCATCGCCGCCTACTACGGCGGCCACCGCGGGACGTCGATGGCCCTCGCCGTGCTGTTTCCCATCGGCGCGCTCGGACTCGCTCGCGTTCCTCGGAGCGATGCTCGCCCGAATCGGACGCGGGGACCACCGAGCGGCCGCCTACGGAGGTGCGTTCGGAGCGGCTGGGATCATCGGCACCTACACCATGCTCATCGCCACGGATCTCGCAATTGCCGGCTATGTGCACCGAGGCGGTGCGGTGCTTGACGTGGTGAGCGCTCTGTGGGTGCTCCACAACGCCATCTTCGGCGTCCTGCTCGTCTCGATCGGTGTGGCCCTCGCCGGACTGAGCGCCGCTGCCGCCGCGAGCGGTCAGATCGCCGAGTGGTGGAAGGCCCTCGGGCTCCTCGGAGCGGTCCTGCTCCTCGTCGCCGCCGCCACTACCCCGGCCATCATCGACGGCAGCCCAACCATGTTCATCGGCCTCGCCGGCTTCGTGGTCTGGATCGCGTTCGTGGCCACATACAACTCGATCAAGCTCTTCGGCCCAACTAGCGGAGACGGCTCGGGATTCCGGTAGCGTTGCGACACGGAGGTGACTGCTCGTGACGACGACGTATTGGAACCCCGGCCGCTCACTGATGGCCGCCCAGGTCGGACCGCGGTTGAACGGCCTCACGACTTGGAGTTCTCCTGGTCGCTGTTCGACTCGGCACCCGACGCCATTGTCGTGGTCTCTGCGTTCCGGCGACGTCGTGTTCGCCAACGAACAGGCCGCGGTTCTGTTCGATGCCACCACGACAGATTGTTTCGATCGTCGATGGGTCGACGATCTCTCCCCGCCGAACTCCGCGGTCGCGCCGAGCCCGTCGCACCCGGTACCGCGCTGAGCCTAAGGTTCAAAAACATGGGAGCTGACGTCCAGCTCCGCCGAGAATTCGACTCGATGGTTCGGAGTTCTACGCTGAGATCAGCTTAGAGCCCACTTCAGTTGGGCGACGAGTTGTTCAGTCGTCGGGCGATGTGTGACGTCACCGCCGGGTCGCCACGCGGCCGCCTGCGTCACGCGTTCTCCGCGCGCTCGACGCCAGCTCCGACGGCCTCTCTTCATCTTCGATGCCGACACGTACGGTACTCCCACGTCAAACAAAAGACCCAGGCGCTGTCCGCCTCGTCGGCTACACGGCCAGCGAACTCATCGCCATGACGCCGGTCACCTCAACCCCTACGCACTGAAGCCGCGTACCGCGACTTGATCGCGGAACTCTCGGATCGCCGCAGTCGACGATCCGCCGGGAGGCGCGGCCCCTGCGCAGCGACGGTGTCGAGGTGCCGGTCGAGAAACCTATCAGGCGGCTCCAGCGGCTCGCGATGGGAGCCCTTCGATCCTTGCAGTGGCGCGCGATGTGTCCGCACGCCTGGCACATGACGAGGAGTTGCGTCAGAGCCAGGACGCGCTCCGCCAAGCCGAACAGGTCATGCTGCTCGTCAAGGACCGCGAATCGAATTACCACGATCTGCACGACACGGTCATCCAGCGACTGTTCGGGGTGGGGCTCGGCCTGTCCGGCGCCGCTCACGACAGCCGATGACCCGGACCCGAGCCCGCCTCGATGCTTCCATCGACGAGATCGATGTGACGATCCGTGAGCTCCGTGCGACGATCTTCTCGCTCCAAGGGTCACGCATCGCACCCGAGGGTCTTCGGGGAAGGCTTCTCACGGTCATCTCAGACGCCGGCAGGGCCTCGGGTATGGATCCGCGTGTGGAGTTCGAAGGATCCATCGAGACACTCGACGAGCGCATCAGCGAACACCTCATCCCCACGCTCCGCGAAGCCCTTTCCAACGTCGCACACCACGCCCACACGCGGTCGGTCCGAGTCGTGGTGTCGGTCACCGACGTCGTCGTGTTGACCGTGACCGACGACGGTGTCGGGGTCAGCGGTGAGGTGATCGGTGGGAACGGGCTGGAGAACCTGGCAAGCCGAGCCGCCGAACTTGGCGGGACGGCCACGCTCTCGCCTGGGCCCGACGGTGGCTGCCGGTTCAAGTGGAGGGTCCCGTTCGTTCCGGCCATCTCGACGGTCCACACGCCGGCCGCGTTGGTCGCATCGAACGACGACTGACTCCACTCTCGTCCCGAGTGGCCTATTCGCCGGCTCGCCGGTTCGTTTCGTCCCGCCCACCCCATTCGAGCGCGGCTGCCGCCACCGCGATCTCCGTCTGCGGTCACCGACCACGACGAGGTGTCGTGGCCGAGAGTCGGCAGGCTGCGAATGCGAGGCGTAGCGTTCGAGGTTCGGCGACAGAAGCTCGCCGCCCCGCTGGTCGGGCGGAGAGGTGAGTTAGCGAGTGAGGGCGCCGTCGTCGCGGGAGAATGTCGAGTGGAAGTGGTCCACGGCGATCAATGACATCGGTCTCAGCCGCCTCGATCCATCGTTCCACTCTGTCGGTCCGACCGAGGAATGGGCAGGGCCAAGGGCACGAGCCATGCCACTATGGCCATTCGGCTCCGCGTCACCGTTGAAGATCGTCATCGGCGGCGCGCATCGCCCCTTTTACCTGGTGCTGACTTGCCGGACGACCCTGCCAACACGCGTTGCCCGTAGTCTCCGAACGAAGGCCGTTGGCCGGTCCGATGAGGTGAACGCCGTGAAGGTTCTGATTGTCGAGGATGACCCGAGCATCGCCGAGTCGCTGCGTGAGGGCCTGGAGCGTCACGGCTACGACGTCGAGCACACCGAGAGTGGCCGCGAGGCCGTGGATCTTGCGGCTCGGTTGATCTGGTGCTGCTCGATCTCGGACTTCCCGATGTCGACGGGAAGGACGTCTGTCGGGAGCATCCGGGACGCGCGCGAGGTGCCGATCATCGTGCTGACGGCCCGGGGTGACGAGATCGACCGGGTGCTCCTCCTCGAGCTGGGAGCCGACGACTACCTGGTGAAGCCGTTCGGCTTCCGGGAGCTCGTCGCTCGGATCGGTGCGGTCACCCGACGGACGTAGCCAGTCGTCCGGCTCGGTCATCGGTGCAGCAGCTCGGCGCGCTCCGGATCGATCGAGATGGCGCATCGCGTCCACGTCGAGGGATCAGCGAAGTGGACCTGACACCCGAAGGAGTACGACCTGATGGCGATGCTCGCCGAGCGTCCCGGCGCGGTGCGCACGCGCGAGGACATCATCGACCAGGTCTGGGACGTGAACTGGTTCGGACCGACCAAGACCCTCGATGTCCACATCTCGGCATTGCGCCGCAAGCTCGGCCATCCGGAGTGGATCTCCACGATCCGCGGCGTCGGCTACCGCCTCGAGGTCCGGAATGAGGCTCGGCTCCTGGCGAGCTACTCTCGACGATCACGCTCATCACGCTGCTGGTCCTGGTGTACCCGCTCGGTCGAACGTTCGCCTCGCTCGAACGGGATCGGCTCCTCCGTGACATCGAACAGGACGCCACCGTCGTGGCGCGGCCTCTCCGAGGACTCCCTCGAGCGAGATGTCCCGCCGGACCTGGCGCTCGTTGCTCACCGCCTACGCCCGCGACCCCGGCGGACGGATCGTCGTCGTCGACTCCAACGGCGACAGCGTCGCGGACTCCGACGACCGTCACCGCTCGGCACGAGCTTCTCGAACCGGCCCGAGATCCGCACCGCCATCGCTGGCGATCGCGCCGAGGGCCGCCGGCGCTCGAACACGCTGGGCGACGACCTCCTCTACGTCGCCGCGCCGGTCGCGTCGAGTGGCATCGTGCACGGCGCAGTGCGAATCACCTACCCCAGCTCGACGCTCGACCAACGCGTCCGTGCGATGTGGCTCGGGCTGGCTCTCGCTGACCGTCGTCGTTGCGGTCACCGTCACCGGTGGCCGGGTTCGCCCTCGCCCGCCTGGTCACCGAGACCGGTCGACCCGCTTGAAGGACGCCGCCCGCCGGATCGCGCGCGGGCGACCTCTCTGCCCGCGCGTCCGACCGACTCCGGGGCGCCCGAGCTCCGCGAGCTCGCGACGGTCTTCAACGAGACGCGCCGAACGTCAGCAGAACGTGCTCGAGGCGCAGCGAGACTTCGTCGGCGACGCCTCCCACCAGCTCCGGACGCCACTCGCCGCGCTACGACTCCAACTCGAGAACATCGAGTCCGTCGCCCCGCTCGAGCTGCAGCCGGCGATCGCGTCGGCCCGAGCCGAGACCGCCGCGGCTCGGCCGGATCAGCGAAGGTCTGCTCACGCTGACGCGCGGCATCGGCCTCGCCGGCCACGCGTCCCGACCGTCTGGACGCGTCACGTCCGAACGGGTCGAGGTCTGGGCCCCGATCGCCGCCGACACGGCGTCGAACTCCGGTCCGTCGGTTCCGACGGCGTCTGGGTGTCGGCACCGCCGGGCGCCGTCGAGCAGATTCTCGACAACCTCATCGACAACGCGCTCGACGTGTCGCCGACCGGGCTCGACGGTCGAGGTCACCGCCGGCCGTGCCGACCACCGATCGAGCTCCACGTCATCGACCAAGGTCCGGGACTGAGCGACGAACAGCGCACCCGCGCCTTCGACCGCTTCTGGCGGGCCCGACCGCCGAGCCCGGCGGGACCGGTCTGGGACTGGCGATCGTGGCCCAGCTCGCTGCCCAGTGTGGCGGACGGCCGAACTCCGGGCAGCGGACGGCGGCGGCATCGACGCCGTCGTGACCTTCCTGGACTCGGCCGAACGCCCCGCTTGAACAGCCACGGTCGGGTCGCGCTCGAATCGTTACCTTGCGCTCACCTTGCCCCGACCTGGCGCTTCAGTGCCGGTCCGTATGGTGGCCCCATCCCCCACCCGCAAGGAGACGATCATGGAGCGCAGAAAGGCCTTGATCGCCTCGGCCGTCGTCGCCGTCGCCCTCACCCTGGGCGCCGGCGCGTACCTCGCCGGAACCGGTCTGCTGGCCGGGGCGACCGACAACGTCGGCAACCTCCAACGACCGTCGCTCAGCCGACGCAACGACGCCGCAGGAGATCACCGTCTACGTCGACCCGGCCACCGGCACGGCCAGCCGTGGCAGCCACGACGGCGGCGCCACGCGACGGCGCGCCCACGACGGTCGCACCAGAAGGTCGCACCCACGACAGCGGCGGCCACGACAGCGGCGCGACGACGCACGAACCAGCCCGTAGCGGGCGAGACGAGAGCGCAGACCACGGGCGGTGAGCGGGATGACTGACCCACCGACGCCCGTCTTGCCGCCCTGGCAGCGCGGCGCGCCGGCTCCACAGCCGTCCCGCACGCTCGGCTGACAGCCCCGAGCGCCGGCAGCGAGCATCACCCTCGTCGGACCGCCGCGAACCCAAGCCCCGACGCACCCACGCCGCCGCCGGCGGACGCATCCTCGCCGCCGGCCTGAGCGTCAGCGGTGCACTCGTCCTGGCCGGGGCCATGGCCACGGCCACGCGACCTGTCCGGGCCGTCGCCACGGCCACGCCCGCGCCAAGGACGCTGCACCGGCGCCAATCGTCGTTCGTGTCGTGCTGGCCACCGACGCCACCGTCGACAGCCCGGTGCCGACACCGGGCTCGACCCGACCGCGGCCGCGGCCAAGGCCCGACCGTCGTGGCCAAGTCCCGGCCACCCGCCGCGGCCAACCGGCTGGCCTGACGGCTGGCCGAACCCCGGTCGTGACCAAAGCCCCGCGACCGTCGAGCGACAGCGACCAGTCGTGCCAGCTGAGCAGCAGTTCCGAGCCATGGGCACCACGGCCCAGTCGTCGGTGCTCGGCGGACCTCCCGAGCCTCGCGACGATGCGCGTGGCCAACGGGTCGCCGAACTCGAAGAGCGCTGGACCGGTTCGACACCGGCAGCGAACTGTCGAGGCTGAACGCCGACATCGCGGGGCCGGCCCACGCTTGTGTCGGCGGACACCTACCGACTCGTCGACCTGCCGGTGGACGGCATGGCGCGCGACCGGCGGTCGCTTCGACCCCACCGTGCTCGACGCGTCGTCGCCAACGGGTACGACCGCACCTACTACGCTCATCCCGCTCGAACGGAACGATCTCGCAGCGACCGGCCGCAGACCGCCCCCGGCTGCGAGGGCGATCGAGCTCGACGCACTCTGCACGCCGTCACCCTGCCGATCGGAGTCCATCTCGACCCCGGCGGCATCGGCAAAGGGCTCGCCGCCGACATCGTCGCCGAGGAACTGCTCTCCGCGGGCGCCGAGGGCGTGCTGGTCGACATCGGCGGCGACATCCGCGTCGCCGGGACCGGGCCCGTGGACGACCGTGGGTCATCGACATCGACGACCGTTCGACCACGGCCACGACGATCCTCCACCTCGCCCTCAGCGACGCCGGCATCGCCACCAGCAGCCGGCTCCGGCGGCGCTGGACGATCAACGGGGAGCCCCGCCACCACCTGCTCGACCCGGCCACCGGAACCCCGACCTCGACACACGTCGTCACGGCGACAGTGATCACGGGATCGGGATGGTGGTCCGAGGCCCTGACCAAGGTGATCTTCGTCACCGGTGATCTCGATGCCGTTTCCGGTGCGTCACGCGCTGATCGTCGACGACACCGGCAGCCACACCGCCACCGAGGATCTTCAGGAACTCATCGCATGAACGAGAAGCTCTGGTGGTACATCGCCCGGTCGAGCGGCATCGTCGCCTGGGCGCTCGCCGCCGCAGCCGTCATCTGGGGACTGCTCCTCACCACCCGCCTCCTCGGCGGCAGGTCGGCTCCCCGATGGCTTCTCGACCTCCACCGTTACCTCGGCGGGTCCGCGGTCGCCTTCACCGCGATCCACCTCGTCGGACTCGTCGCCGACTCCTACAGCCACTTCGGACCCGCCGACCTGCTCGTCCCGTTCGCCAACGCGTGGAAGCCCCTTCCCGTCGCGCTCGGCGTCGTCGCCATGTACCTGTCTGCTCGCCGTCGAACTGACTTCGCTCGCCATGAAGCGGATGCCACGCCGATGGTGGCGAGGAGTCCACCTGACCAGCTTCGGGGTCTTCTGGCTCGCCACCATCCACGGCGTCACTGCGGGCGCCGACGCCAGCAACCCGCTGATGTGGATCTCCTACCTGACCGTCGCCGGCGTGGTGCTGTTCCTCACCCTCGTCCGAGTGCTCGCGGACAAGCGCGGACCAACACGGCCCCGTCCCGTCTCCGCGGGAACGTCCGCCGTCTGACCTCCCGAGGAGGACTCGGAACCAGCAGGTTCGCCGGCGGAATGGGCCCGGCGCCTGCGATGCAGGTGTTGGCGACCTGCCGCTGGACCGGCCAACGTCGCATCCACGTCGGGCCCAGGTGATCGAAGGGTTCCACGGCGTGCCGTTCCACGCTCCGCTCGGGCGAACTCGGGAGATCGTGGAGATCTGCAGAAAGGTATGGGCCCGCGAGGACAGGCTCACCTACGACGGCAGGTACTACGAGATTCCGCCTGAGCGATGGTGGAGCCGGCGTCTTATCGGATGTCGGTGGTGACCGTCAGGAAGTATTCGCCGTCCGCGTTCGGCGTCATGGTCTGCACCGCGACATCGATGTTCTCGCTGCCCTTCAAGAGCAGAAGGCCCGTGCTGTACGGGCCATAGGCGGGGAGAACGTCCCGCCGGCGCATGAGCGCGTCGAAGCTCGACAGGTCCAGGTTCCCGGTCGCGTCACCGCGCTCACTCGCGAGGTGACATCCGGCGGTCTGCTCGACGCAACCGAACTCGAGGGCGGAACCGACGTGCTCGTCATAATACGACGAAGCCGGCGCCGACTTCTCGTCGCATCCACTTCCGAGGGAGAGGAAGAGAGCGAGGAGGAGTCCGGCGCCGGCCCGTGCCGCGCGAGGCGGGGATGAGAGGCTATGATGCTCTGCCAGCATGCCTCTCATCCTACCATCCGATCAGCGCATCTGCCGCGCGATCGAGATGGCCTGTAGTACGTTCTCGTCGGATTCGGTGGTGAGCGCATCACCGAGAGCGGTCCGCGCGTCCGAGCCGCCGATGCTGCCCAGAGCCCAGGCCGCAGCGCGGCGAACACCCGCATCCTCGTCCGCGGTGAGCAGCGCCGTGAGCGCCGGAACCGCGTCGCTGACGCTGCGCTGGCCGAGCTGAAGCGCCGCCTCCTGCCGAACGCTGGCATCGGCATCCGCGAGGGCACCGATGAGGGCGTCGAACTGGGTGAAGGCGTTGATCATGTTGACCTGCTTCACCGCTGCGAGGCGAACCTCGGGGGCCGCGTCGGACATCGCCGTGGCGATGCCCATCTGCGACTGGATGTGGTTGGTACGGCCGAGCCCGCGAACGGCGGCCTCACGAACGCCGGCGTCGGCGTCGGAGAGGGCCTCCGTCAAGAGCGGCACGGCGTGGGGGGTGAGGAACTCACCGATGGCCTCTGCAGCGCGCGCCCGCCGGACGGCGTCCGTGTCTCCTGCCAGCGTGCGCCGGAAGAAGTCGAAGGACATGCTGGCAGAGAAGGTGCGCTGACGAAGCCACCAAGCGCCGAACTCTCGGGCACGGGGGTTGTCGTCGGCGAGGATGCGGTTCATCAGGGGAACGACGCAGGCGTTGCAGTCGACCATCTGCCCGTATTCGAGCGTGGCCATCAGCCGCTGCGTGGACCCCGAGGCGATGACCGCCATCATCGCATCTTGCGACGGGGCGCTGGTGCCAGGGCTGCATTCACCCCGGGCACGGTCGAACGAGCAGTCGTCCGCGACACCAGCAGTCTGCGCAGAGGCAGTCGCGGTGAAGGCACCCAGGAGCAGCGCGGCTAGCGAGAGAATCATGTTGATCTTCTTCATGGCTTACTCCTTTCTTCAGTAGCTCGAGCCAGTGGAATATGGGCTGAACCCGCCCGGCACGTTTCGACGGCTGTAGTACTGGCCGCCGAGGTCGACCATCCGGATGAGCATCATGCGCTCCTCGCGGGTCAGGTCGACGCCAACGTCCTCCGGGTGGGGAGGGGTGTCGTAGGCGAAGGACCCGGCGGTGAGCTCGCTCTCGGCGTTGATGGCTTCGATGAGCCGGCTGCCGCGAGCGTCCTGAGGATTCACCCACTGGATGGGCGTGCCCATGAGCACCGAGGTGTCGGCCATCATCGCCGAGGGTAGAGCAGCGAGACGTACGACGCCGGGTAGTCCACGACCTCCCTCTCGTACTCGACCGTGATGGGCCGATCGCTGAGGTCGAGCACCGGGATCTGGTACTGGCTGACATCTGCCGTCCTCCGTGGTGACCTCGACCGTGTAGGTCCGGCCGGCGAAGGGGTCGCCCGCGCCACCGGAGTGACAGCTGACGCACTTCGCATCGAAGAGGTCCTGGATGTTCGTGTGGGGCGTGCCGAGTTGTCGGCGGCGCCGTACCAGGGCAGCTCCATGCGCTCCGGGATCGGACTCGACGAAGTCCTCGGGACCGGCCTGCTGGGCGAGGGTGGTCGGCACCGGCCGCGGCAGGACTGTCTCCGAGCGGCTGGCGTGGCAGCCACCGCAGCGGCGGGTCCTCACCGGGATTGCCTGGATCCACAGGCGCTGGTTGCGGATGGCCATGCCGTATCGTCGATCGGCTGCAGGTGGTAGGGAAGTAGGGCGGCACCGCCGCCTCGCCAGGAGCCGTCCGCCGTGACCGGCGCCTCGCCGAGGACCGCCGCGCCTTCGTGCATGGTCAGGCCGAACTGCGGACAGGGCCGATCTCGGAGGAGAAGCCCTCGATGATGCGGACGCTGGACCGCTTCGCTGAGCGCATCGGTGAGCGGCGTGCCGTCGGCGAAGCCGCCGCCGCTGACCGTCTCGTCGAGGCGAGGTGACGCTGATGTCGATCGAGCCGATGATGGCCGGCGTGTCAGCCGGGATCCGGGTTCGCCGCGACAGTCGCGAGGACGCGGCGGCACGTCGCGCGGCCCGCACCGGCATCGCGTAGAGGTCCCAGGTGCCCGGGTTGTCGTAGATGAGCGTGCGGCTGCCGCTCTCCGGGATCGAAGAGGTAGATGCCGAACTCGGGTGCGGTCTCGGCGAGCTCGTGGCTCTCGTTGACGCCGCCGTTCGACCCAGGAGACGAGCAGGCGGCCGTCGTCCAGGGGATACGGGCTCCCGGTAGCGGCCGACGCCGCTCGGCGGCGCCGACTGTCGGTCGGGACGAGCGGGGTGAGGTTCTGGAAGGTGGCCTGCTGCACGTCGAGGCGGTGTCGCGTCGAGCTGGTGAGCGAACGGGCGTCGACCTGGATGAGCGCGCCGGCCTGGATGGTGCCGTCACGGCGAGGTGCCGATGCCGACGAACTCGCCGGGACGACCCGGGAGCTCGCGGGCCTGGACGAGGCTGTTGAAGCCCTTACCGAACTGACCCGCGACCGCCATCATGTTCGAGCAGTCGGGGTTCATCGCGAAGAGCTTCACGTCGTTGACGGGGCCGAGGTGCTCCCAGCGCGAGTACAGCACGCGGCCGTCGCTCAGCAGCGAGTGGCGGCCCAGCGTATGCGAGAGGTTCTGCGAGCAGACCATGCGGTCGGCGTCACCACCCGACAGGGCTGATGGTCGCGAACTGGGTGACGACGCGCGAGTGGTTGTACTCGTCGGCGCGAGTGCCCATCTCGGTGTACGGCTGGTTGGTGACGAAGGCGATGCGGTCCTCGGTCGTGTAGATCGGCGCGATGTCGTCGTAGTGACCGAAGGTGAGCTGCCGGACATCGCTGGTGCCGTCGATGTTCGCGCCCAGACGTGGTAGTGGTCGTCGCCGCTGTGGCGCATCGAGAAGACCACTTCCTTCGCGTCGTAGCTGAGATCCACACCGCTGATGTCCACGCCCTCGAAGTCCCCGGTCAGCTCGAAGAGCTCACCGTCGGGGGTCGGGGGTGTCAGGGTGAAGAGACCACCACCCGGCACGTACCGCTGGTAGTCGAAAATGTTGCCCATGCCATCGAACTGATGGCTCCCATCGGGTCCGATGTACGCCCGCTGTGCAAACAGCAGCGACTGGACGCCCGGTAGCACGCCTTCTCCACCACCACTGTCGTTGCTGCAGCTCGCGAGCAGCCCGGCCAGGGTGAGAGAAAGCGCGAGTACGGTCGCTTTCTTCATAGTGCCTCCCTCGTGATCGTTCATCACGGGTGGCTCATCATGCACGCACCGATCCACGGGGTAGGAAACAGGGTTACATCTGGAAACGACGGGGGTTTTCGTTCAGGCGCGGAAAGAGTCCATGGATTTCGTGGGGGGACGCCCCCCCTCCCTTCGCGGACCGTGGGGGTCGAGCCCCCCAAAGCAGGTGCACACATCCTCTCACTCGCGCATACTGGTGTGTACGGCTCATGAGCGCCCCCACGGGCAGCGCGGCTCACTCATCCCCAGAAGTGCTAATTACGACGGAGGAGATATGAGGATGCGCAAGTGGATGACGGTCGTGACTTTGGCGGCCGCGCTCACCCTGGTCGTGGTTTTCGGTGTCACCGGGACCGCACATGCGGACTGGCTCACCGATCTCGAACGTCCCTTTCGTGAGGCGCTCGAGTCCGGGTCCTGGGGCCTCGCGCTCGGCTTCGTCTTCGCGGCCGGCCTGGCGACGTCACTGACGCCCTGCGTGTACCCGATGATCGCGATCACGGTCAGCGTCTTCGGTGCGCGCCAGGCGGAGTCACGGGTGCAGTCGGCGCTCTTGTCGACGTGCTTCGTCCTGGGCATCGCCGCGCTCTTCACCCCGCTCGGTCTCGTCGCCGCGCTCACCGGCGGTGTCTTCGGGTCCGCGCTGTCGAGCCCGTGGGTGCTGGGTGGGCTCGCCATCCTCTTCATCATCCTCGCGCTCTCGATGTTCGGCGCCTTCGAGATGAACCTGCCACCCGCGCTTCAGAACAAGCTCGCGCAGGTGGGGGGCGTCGGTTACAAGGGCGCCTTCGCGTTGGGCTTCGTCTCGGGTCTGATCGCCGCGCCCTGCACCGGTCCGGTGCTCGCGTTCCTACTGACCTGGATCGGGACTTCGGGCTCCGCAGCCTTCGGTGCGCTCGCGCTCTTCATCTACTCCCTCGGCCTCGGGATGCTCTTCTGGGTCGTCGGGACCTTCGCCGTGTCATTGCCGAAGAGCGGCCGCTGGCTCGAATGGATCAAGAGCATCTTCGGCACCGTGATGCTTGTGATGGCCGTCTATTACCTGCGCGACCTGATGCCTTTCGACCGGCCGGTGGAGCGGCAGACCTGGTTCGTCGGTCTCGGCCTCGCCCTGCTGGTCGCGGGCATCGCCATCGGCGCGATCCACCTCAGCTACCACGACCACCAGACCATGACCCGCGTGCGCAAGACCGGCGGCATCGCGCTCTCCGTGGTCGGCGCCGTCATGGCCATCTTCTGGCTCGAGGCCCTCCCCGCCGGCGCGAAGATCGACTGGCTCGACGACTACGACTCGGCGCGCGAGCTCGCGACGAACGAGAGTCGCCCCCTCCTCGTCGACTTCGGTGCCAGCTGGTGCGGCGCCTGCGGTGAGCTCGACCGCGAGACCTTCAGCGACCCCCGGGTCGTGGCCGCGGCGCGCAGCCACGAGTTCGTCCCCGTGCGCATCGATCTGTCGCCCGGCGAGACCACGCCCGAAAAGGAAGCGGTGCTGGCGAGCTACGAGCAGCACGGTCTACCGCTGGTCGTCTTCCACGACCGCGAAGGCCACGAGGTTCACCGCGTCACGTCCTTCGTGGAGCCGGCCGAGTTCTTGCAAATGATGGAAGGCGTCGAGTAGCCGGCACACGATGACACGTTCACGCCTCCTTCGATGGGCGCCGCTGTTGGCGCTCGTCCTCACCGCCTGTCCCCACACCGCCGACCCGCCGCCCGGTGAGCCGCGCATCGAGATCGGCACCGGGGACATCGGCGAGTACCAGCCGCTCATGGACGGCGACATGGTCAATCTGATCCGCGGGGCGCAGGGCGGTCAGCACGTATGGGTCGCGCTCCGCGCGTGGGACCTGAACACCGCGCCGGCGCTGATCGAGCTGATCTTCGAGAACGACGCGGGTGACGCCACCATCTCGATCCCCTTCACGGTGCGCCTCAGCTTCAACGACGAGGTCCCCGCCGACGCCGATTTCACCCAGATCAGCGGCCTCGCGCTGATGGTGCCCAACCCCGACGACATCCTCGGCAACCCCGTCCGGATCCGCGCGCGCGTGAGCGAGAACCGCACGGGGGGTCTTCAAGCCGAGAGCTCCGTCGAAGGTCTCACCGCCCAGTGGGATCCCGACAATCCGCCGGGCTATCGGGGCGAGGACGGCGGCGTCTTCGACGACGGTGGGGTGTTCAACGACGATGGCGGCGCCGACGCGGGCGCACCCGACGGCGGCGCGGGCGGCGATGCGAGCGCGGCGGATGCCGGCGCCGCCGACGCGTCGACCGACGTTTGACGGAGCTCAGTCGGGGAAGACGCAGAGGAAGAGGACGAGCTGTCCCCAGGCGGCGCCCGCGGGGCGCTGGAATGCGATGCCAGTCACGGCGGAGACGTTGCCCGACTCCTGGAACTCGACCGGCAGCTCCGCCCAGCGTGGGTCGTAGCTCGTCTGCTCGTAACAGCGAACGGTGCGACCGAGGCGACCACGAAGGCGCGCCATCGCATCGTCGAGCGCCTCGCGCGGATGGACCCCTTCGCGGGTGACGCGCTCCGCCTCCTGCTGCAGATCGGCGACGTCGTCCAGGTAGGTGAAGGGTCTGACGCCGCTCTGGCGGCGCGCTTCGTCGAGACGCGCGCGAAAGCTCGCACGAAGCGCGTCGACGTTCGTTTCGTCGAAGACGCGAAAGAGGGTGAAGGTCGCCGTCAGATCCGACATCTGGCGGGCGGTGATGGCGACCGATCGGGGGCCGGCCGAGAGAAGCACGCGCCGCGCGTCGGGCGTCGCCAGCCACTGTGCGAACGCGGCGGGTGGATCCTCGGAGGTGCTCTCGAGGATCTGGAGCTCGCCGCGGGCGACCGTGCCATCCACCGACCAGCCCGCGAGGAAGCCCAGGGCGAGCTCTTCCTCGAGGCTCGCCTCGGCCGACGCTCTGGCCTCGATGAGCTTGCCCAGGAAGGGCGCCTGTCGCGTGGACTCGGCGCTCGCGAGCGAGAGTGGATCCCGGCCGGCCTCTTCGCGCGCCGCTGCGAGCAGGGCAGCGAGCCGCAGAACGAGCTCTGCGTCCGCGTCGCTCTCGCTGGGGAGTGGCGGCTGGGGTCGATAGGTGAGTGACGCGTCCGCATCGGCGAAGAGCAGGAGACTCGCGAGGCGCCGGGAGGTGAGTCGTTGTCGGGGAACGCCGATCAGATCGACGCGGGCGCTCACGTCGTGCCGATTCATCTCGCAGGTGAATCGGAAGTCCGGAAGGTCGGCGCCCGGCTCACGCTCGCAAGCCGCGACACCGTAGTCGCCCTGATTCACCCAGGCGGAGATGTCGCGCATGCGCTCGGTCTCGAGGCGACCGCTGATGAGGAAGCGGCCGTCTTCGAGACGGGTCACGCTGGTCGCTACGCGATGCGGGCTGGCCAAGCCGAGGTAGACGGTGACGCTGTCACTGGTGGCGGAGGCAGAGCCGACCTCGACAGCGAAAGGAGCGAAGCGCTCGAGGGCGGGGCCCAGCTCTTCGGCCACGCCGTCGAAGCCCAGGCCTTCCGGTGGCGTCGTCGGCGCGTCGGTCTCGCGGGCTTCGTCGGCTTCCTGGTCGGCATCCTGGTCGGAACCCGTGTCGGCATCGGCTCGTTCGGCGTCCGCCTCGTCCTCGATCTCTTCGTCCCTGTCCCACACACGGACGCCGATCGCCGGCCCGAGGGAAGCGACGCCACATCGACCGAGGACGAAAGCGAGAGCCGCGTCGTCGGGGAGTGCACGCTCGCGGAGGTAAAAGCGCGCGAGGGCGGAGGCCGCGCAATGCATGCCGGCCGTCGGGCGCAGACGCGCATTTCCATCGAGAAGCGGTACCAATGAGCGATCGTCGGCCGCGGACGTGCCCTCACCGAGCGCCGGTGCCTCACTCAGCGTGAGCGTCTCGGTCGGGACCCGGGGGAGGATCCACTCCGCCGGCGCCACCGGGACCTCGACCGCTTCGAGCTGGGCGGTGGTGGGGAAGGTCTGAACTGCGGTGGTCTCGGGATAGCTCGCGCCGCATCCCACGGCCCACGGGAGTGCGAGGAACAAGGTGAGGGGGTGAAGAGGGCGAGGCATCGGCCTCCTCATAGCACCGTGCTACACCCGGCGTCATGGTCCACGTCTCGCGGGACGAAGCGCGGCGCTACCTGCTCACGAAGCTCCGTCTCATGCGGCCGAAGTACCGGGGCAAGCGCGGCGTTCGGGCCCTGCTCTCGGACCTGCGCCAGATCCAGCTCGACCCCCTCGACCCCATCGGCGAAAACGCCGACCTGGTCGCCCTCGCCCGGGTGGACGGGATCGCGAAGGGCGACGTCTATCGGCACTCGTTGCCGGGCCACGCCTTCGAGCACTTCGCCAAGGAGCGGTGCCTGCTGCCGGCGAGCGCCTTTCCTCAATACCGGGACCAGGCGGTGCAGACGCCCTGGTGGCGCTTGTCGACGCGCAAGGAGCGCGTGAGCGCGGAGGTCATCGATCGCGTGGAAGCCGAAGTACAGGCGCGCGGACCGATCAGCGCGCGCGACCTCACCGACCACGGCGCGGTGAAGCCGATCGACTGGAGCGGATGGAAGGGTACCTCGAAGGCGTCGTCGATGGCGCTCGAGGTGCTGTGGACGCAGTGCCGCGTCGTGGTGGCGGAGCGCACGCGCTCGGGCAAACGCTACGACGTACCGGCGCGCGCCCTACCCGATCACCACCGCGCCCCCGCCCTGCCCTTCGCCCGATGGGCGCTCCTCGAGCGCGTCCATGCCGCAGGTCTGCTCGCACGCGCCGGTGGGCCGTGCTGGTCCATGCTCCGCGACGTGCGAACCAGCGGGCTCGTCGACGCCCTGATCGCCGAAGGCACCATCGAGGAAGTGGAGGTCGAAGGCTCGCGGCGACCCTACCTCGCGCCAGCCGGCTTTCGCGAAGCGCGGCTCCAGCAGCCGGACGACCGCCTGCGCATCCTGGGCCCACTGGATGCGCTGCTCTGGGATCGCAAGCTCGTGAGGCAGGTCTTCGGCTTCGACTACGTGTGGGAGGTCTACAAGCCGAAGCGCGAGCGCCGCTACGGTTGGTACGTCTGCCCGCTGCTGCACCGCGGGCACCTCGTCGGCCGACTCGAAGCGCACGTCGAAGACGAAACGCTCGTCGTCGATCGCCTGTGGTCCGAGCCGGGTCACGCGATCGATCCGGTCGCCCTCGACGACGCGCTGGCGCGCCACGCCGTCGCGCTCGGCTGCGACTGGTTTCAGATGAACGAGGTCATGTAGTCCGGGTCCTCGATGGGCAGCGCCTTTTCGGCGACCTCGAGGGGCTCGAAGGTGTCGAGCATCACCGCGAGCTCGTCGGTGCGCTTGGAGCCGATGCTCGCCTCGTAGGCGCCGGGGTGCGGGCCGTGGGGCATGCCCATCGGGTGGTAGCTGATCGACCCCGGGCCGACGCCCTTGCGGCTGGTGAAGTTGCCGCTGACGTAGAAGAGGAACTCGTCGCAGTCCACAGACGAGTGCGGGTACGGACAGGGGATCGCTTCTTCGTGGAAGTCGACCACCCGCGGCACGAAAGAACAGATCAGCGCACCGCGCGTCGCGAAGGTGCCATGCCAGTCGGGCGGCAGATGCACGAGGCCTGCGCGCGGCTGGAAGTTCAGAGATCGGAAACACCCACGGATAGACGGTGCCGTCCCAGCCCACCACGTCGAGCGGGTTGTGGTCGTAGCTCAACGCCGTGAACCGATCGCGGCGCTTCACCAGCACGTCGCGAATCGACTCGTCCTTCGGACCCTCGAAGGTCGGGCGGCGAAAGTCGCGATGACAGTAGGGCGCGTCCATGCGGAGCTGCCCCGTCTCGTTGCGCCACTGCTTGGGAGATGGACCCCGCCGCGGCACTCCATCACCAGCCAGTGCTGCTTCACCCCGTCGTCGGGGATCATTCGGTGGGTGATACCGCGCGGCACGCAGAGGTAGTCGTTCTCGTCGAAGCGCACGTCGCCGAGGAGCGAGCGGCACACGCCGCCGCCCTCGAAGATGAAGTACAGGTCGTCCCCGTCTCCGTTCGAGAAGTAGACCGGATCGGGCTCCGACGGATGCGCGACGCTGAGGACGACGTCCTTGTTGAAGAGCATCGGCACGCGCCCGTCGATGGCGGGTCCGACGAGCGGGTTCATGTCCTGAGACTTGAAGTGGCGCTTGGCGAGCTTGCGCAGCGGCGCCGCCGTCGGCGCGCCGAAGCCGTGCTTCGAGGTGCCGTGCTTCGCGGTCTGGGGACGGCTCTCGTGATAGGCGATGGTGTAGGGGCCGTCGAAACCCTTTCGGGTGATGCACTCCTCGTAGCGAAGCTCACCCTCGGGGCTTCGGTGCGCGATGTGGTGCTTCTTCGGGACGTCCCCGACGACCATCCTGTCGAGCATCAGATGCGGCCCTCGGCCTTCTGCTGCCGCTCGATGCTCTCGAAGAGCGCGCGGAAGTTTCCGCCGCCGAAGCCCTTGTCACCCTTGCGCTGGATGATCTCGTAGAAGAACGGCCCCGCCTGGATGTCCTCGTGGGTCGACGCCGAGTCCTGCAGAAAGATCTGCAGCAGATATTTGTGCTCGCCCTTTCCGTCGACGAGGATCTCGAGGTCGCGGAGCACCGCGATGTCTTCGTCGATGGCCTTGATGCCCAGGTCGTCGATTCGCTTCGGCAGCATGTCGTAGTACGTCCCCGGCGTCGGGAAGAAGCGGACGTTGCGCTCCTTGAGGCCGCGCACCGCGGGGATGATGTCCGCGACCGCGAGGGCCGCGTGCTGGATGCCGTCGCCGTTCATGTCCTCGTGGAAGATGTTGATCTGCGACGACTTGAAGAACGGACGCAGCGGCTCGTTGTTCGCGAACTTCGCGCCCGACTTCGGATCCCAGAACACCTTCGAGCGCAGCCCCGAGCCGCTCTCACCGCCCTTGGCGACGTCCTCGGTGTGGAACTCGATGCCCCAGTACTCCTCGAAGCCCATCACGTGCTCCATCCAGAGCAGCGCCGGGCTCATCGTCTCGAAGTTGCTGGTGATGTGATCGATGTGGGTGAAGCCGAAGGCGTTCTTGCCGCCCCGCGGCTCGGTGTACTCGATGAGGTTCGGGAACAGGCGGTCGTATCCGCGGCGCTCGACGAATCGGAAGGTGCTCGACCCGAAGGGCGTGGTGATGGAGAAGGTCCCCATCTTGCCGCCGCCTTCCTCGTACCACTCGATCTCGCTGATGGGCGTGCCCCCGCGGGCGTCGAGCATCTCGAAGGTCTTCTCGATGTCGTCGACCTCGAAGACGACCGTGCCCACGCCGTCGGGGTGCTTGCGGAGCCAGCGGGCCGCGCGGCCTCCATCGCCCACCGGCTGCGAGCAGATGATCGTGCAGTCGCCGGCGCGGAAGACGAGTGAGCGCTGATGCGTCTTCGCGTCCATTTTCGGATCGCTCTGACCGACCTCGGCGAAGTCGAGCTGCTCCGTGTAGAAGCTGCGGCTCCGCTCGAGGTCGTGAACGTAGTAGTGAATCGCTTCGAGCTTCTTGAGGCCTAGGGAGGGGGCTGCCATCACAATCTCCTTCGAGCGGGCTACGACTTCTGGGCGTCGGGTTGCTTGTCCGGGTGGGCGGCGGCGAAGGGCGGGAGCTCGTTGCAGGCCCGCTCCACGCGCATCAGCGTCGGAAAGGCCTCGAGGTCCACGCCGAACCGGCGCGCGTTGTAGATTTGGGGGACGAGGAAGAGATCGGCGACGGTGACGCGGTCGCCGATCATGTAGCGGTTGGCGAGGGGGCGGGCCTCGGCCTCGAGCGCTTCGAGACCCGAGGAGATCCAGCGGTGCCCCCACTCCTTCTTGTCGCCGCCGAGCGCCTCGATCGCCTGCAGCACGCGCAGATTCTGGATGGGCTGGATCCCCGAGTTCACGATCTCGGCCATCTGCCGCGCCTTGGCCGCGAGGTATGGGTCGCGCGGGATCAACGGCGGCTCTTCGAAGCGCTGCTCGAGGTACTCGATGATCGCCATCGACTGAGCGAGGCGCAGCGTCTCGGCACCCTCTTCGATCTCGATCAGCGGCACCTGTCGCATCGGGTTCTTCGCCCGGTAGCCCTCCGCGTGCTGCTTGCCGCCCTCCTCGAGGAGGTGCACCGCCACGTACTTGTAGGGAATGGCCTTGAAGCCGAGCGCGATGCGCACGCGCCAGGCGCTGGAGCTCCGCCAGTAGCCGTGCAGGGTGACCTTCACGCGCGCACGACCTTCTGATCGATGCAGCCGAAGATGGAGCGCCCCTCGTCGTCGCGCATCTCGATGCGCACGCGGTCACCCTCCTTCAAGAAGGGCGTCGAGAACTCGCCGGTCTCGATCTTCTCGCGCATCCGCCGCTCGGCGAGGCAAGACACGCCGCGCGCTTCGTCTTGGTTGGACACGGTGCCGCTGCCGACGATGGTCCCCGCGGTGAAGGCGCGAGTCTTCGCGATGTGCTGGATCAGCTCGAAGAACGAGAAGTGCATCTCGGGACCGGCCTCGGGGTCGCCCGCGAGGTCGTCGTTCAGGCGCGTCACGAGCCGGCGATGAAGCCGTCCCTCGCGCCAGCTGTCGCCGAGCTCGTCGGGAGTGACGGCGAAGGGCGAAAAGGCGGTCGCCGGCTTGCTGTTGAAGAAACCGAAGCCCTTCTTGAGCTCGGGCGGGATCAGATTGCGCAAGGTGACGTCGTTGGCGAGCATCACCAGCCGCACGTAGTCGCCCGCCTTTTCCTTGGTCGTGCCGCGCGGTGTGTCGCCGAGGACCACGCAGATCTCCGCTTCGAAGTCGAGGCCCCACTCGGGGTTCGGCAACTCGATGTCGTCGGTGGGCGCGAGGAGCACGCCCGAGCCGCCCTGATAGACGAGCGGGTCGGTCTCGAGGGTCTCCGGCGGCTCGGCGCCGCGGGCCTTGCGCACCAGGACGATGTGGTTGATGTACGCCGACCCGTCGACCCACTCGTAGGCGCGCGGCAGCGGCGCGTCGAGCTTGGTCACGTCGAGCTTCTCGCCCTGTCCCGCGTCGAGCTGCTTCGAGAGCTCGGCGAGCTTCGGCGCCGCCGCGTCCCAGTCGTCGAGCGCCGCCTGCATGGTGCGGGCGATGCCCTCGGCCGGCAGGAAGCGTTCACCATCGCGGGAGACGACGAGGAGCCGTCCGTCCCGGGTGCCATCGCGCAGGGTCGCAAGCTTCATGTACTCGCCTCCATCATCAGGGAATCGTTCGGCTATCAGAGGGCCGAGGGGCGAGCAATCCTTCCCGTGCGCTAGCTCAAGGCCGTGGGCCGGCAGAGGAGGCTGGGGAGTGAGCCCCTTTTCAAGGGCACGCGGCGCCGTCGGCGGGGACCATCGGCGTCTCGCCAGCCGCCAGCGTCTGGAGAAAGCAACGATACTCCGCCTTTGGCGCCTCGGTTTGGAAGACCACCTCGTGGCCGTCCTCGATCCCGTCCTCGGGATGCTGGACCACCACCATCGTCGTTCCGTCCCGATTGCCGCTCACCGGCAGAGAGCGCACCTGGCCCCCGCTCGTGTCGAGGAGCGCTTCGAGGGGCGTGAACTGAGCGAGCTCCGGCGCGCTCGCGTCGAGGGGATCGCCGCCCATGTCGAGACCGAACGACAGGCTCGACGCGTTGGCCATCGGCGGAAGGATGTAGGTGTCGACGATGCCTTGCATCATCAAGACGTTTCGCCCGCCCTCGATGCGCGCCGCGTACGCGGGCGGGTCCGCGGCCTCGCCCGCCCACTGGAGGATCCCGAGGATCGGATCGTGCTCGTGGAGCATCCAGCGCCCGCTGATCCCGAGAAGCGCTTCCGCGAAGGGCCGCACCACCACCGGGCTCTCCTTGTGCACCACGTTCATGATCCAACTGCCGCCGGAGCCGCTGAGGATCAACGCTTCGTAAAGCGGCTCGGCGTAGAACGCGAGCGGCGCGATCGTCGCGCCCATCGAGTGGCCCATGAGCGCGCGCGCTTCGAAGGTCACCGGACCGTCCACGCCGGGACAGTCGCTCGCGTCGACCGTGAGCTCGTTCATCACGTGCGCGGTGAGCGAGAGCTCGAGCGCGGACTGGCGGATGTTGTCCACCATCGCCTCCGGGTTGTTCACGTTGAACACCAGGAACTGCTCGTCCATCATCATCGGGTTGCGCGGGCCGCCGTGCGGGCCGTCGATGCTCACCCCGGCCCAGCCGACCGCCGCGAACTCGCTCCCGGGCCCAGTGCCCGGAGTGATGGCGGGACCGCCGGGCTCGGCGCGGGGGCCACGGTCGACGAGGGGACGATCCCCGCCGCCGCCGGTACGGCTCATGACCACCGTCGGCAGCGCGCCGGCGGGTGCCACCCGCGGCACGGTGATCACCACCCGCGCGTCGGCCATGTTCGGCGGCTGCGTCAGGTCCCACGCCCCGCCCTCGTCATAGGGAAGCACGCCGCGCTGGTAATCCGGCATCTGGGTCATGCCCGAGTAGACGCAGAAGCCGTCGAAGGTGTCGGTCAGGCTCAGATCGGTGACCACTGGGAGCGGTTCGGCGAGCGCGATGTCCCGCGCCTCTTCGAAGGTCGTCACCGGGTCCTCCGTGCGGAAGACCGCGAGCCCCCGGATCGCGCTGGTATCGACGCCGGCGGCGGCGAGCGCGTCGAGGGCCTGCTGGTGCGCGGCGAAGGCGTCGACGCTCATGCCCTGGGGCATCTCGCCCGCGAGGAGGGACGTGAGGCTCGGTGGCACCTCGAGCGCCGCACCCGAAGCGTCCACCACCGCGTCGGTGATCACCGCGGCGTAGGTCGCGTTCGGGGCGAGGGGCCGCCCTTGAAGCGGCAGGAGCGAGACGAGGTTCGGCGCGCCCCACGGCCCGCCGTCCTCACGAAAGCGCGCCTGGATCGGATGCCGCACGGCCGAGCCATCGTCCACGCGCATCAAGAAGATGGGGGCCGATGCGTCACGGCTCTCGAGGTATTCGACCTCCACCGACGCGGCGTCGAGGGCGTTCGTCGTGCGGAAGTAGATGGGGGAGGTGACGCCGAAGCCTGGCGTTCGGCGCGCCACCGCGAGCAGGCGCGTGACGAAGTCTGACGGGCGCAGGTTCGGGAAGGTCTCGAGATTGACGAAGCCATCCGGGTTGCGATGCGCCTCGTCCGGAAAGGGCACGTCGTAGAAGAGGTCCGAGGCGTAGCCCATGACCACCTCGGTCGGCTCCTGCACGGGCGGATCGTCGCCTCCACAAGGCGTGGCTCCGAGCAGCACGAAGGCCGTCAGAAAGAGCAAGGAGCGACGCATCGTGGAAAGTTAGCGCAATTATCCGCGATTGCCGTATTCGCACTCCGGATCTTCGTTGACGGGCCCGCGGAGCTTTCGCGATCCTTGCCGCTTCGGGAGGATGGCAAAGGACACCAAGTTCGGGATGTTCGGCGGGGTTTACACCCCCTCGGTCCTGACCATCCTCGGGGTCATCATGTACCTGCGCCTGCCGTGGATGGTGGGCCAGGTCGGGCTCTGGGCCTCCCTCGGCATCATCGTGGTGGCGCACGTGGTCTCGGTGGCCACGGGCCTGTCGATCAGCTCGATCGCCACCGACAAGAAGGTCGGCGCGGGCGGCCCCTACTACATCATCAGCCGCAGCCTCGGCCTGCCCATCGGCGGCACCCTCGGCCTCGCCCTCTTCGTCGGCCTGTCCTTCAGCATCAGCCTCTACATCATCGGCTTCTCGGAGAGCTTCCTCGGGCGCATCGGCGTCGAGGCCACGCCGACGACGATCCGCATCTGCGGCACGGCGACGCTCGTCGGGCTGATGGTCATCACCTTCATCAGCACCGCCCTCGCGATCAAGACGCAGTACTTCATCCTGGCGGCGATCGGCCTTTCGCTGATCAGCATCTTCTTCGGCTCGCCCGCCACCCCCGCCGAGTCGCTCCACACCGAGCCCCTCGCCGACGCGCCGAGCATGGCCGTCGTCTTCGGCATCTTCTTCCCGGCGGTCACCGGCTTCACCGCCGGCGTGAACATGAGCGGCGACTTACGTGATCCGAAGGGGGCGATCCCGATCGGCACGATGCTGTCGATCATCACCGGGTTCATCGTCTATGCCGGCCTCGCCTGGTTCCTCTCGGCCACCGTGCCGCCCGAGATCCTCACACGCGATTACGATGCGCTCCTCGAGATTGCGGCCGTCCCCGCCCTGGTCGTCGCCGGCATCTGGGGCGCGACGCTGTCGAGCGCGCTCGGCTCGATCCTCGGCGCGCCGCGCATCCTGCAGGCGACCGCCGTCGATGGGATCACACCCAAGGTCTTCGCCAAAGGGCACGGCAAAGGCAACGAGCCCCGCAACGCGCTGATCCTCGCCTGCGCCATCGGCGAGGCGGGGATCCTCATCGCCGAGCTCGACGCGATCGCGCGCATCGTGTCGATGGTCTTTTTGACCACCTACGGGTTCTTGAACTTCACCTCGGCCATCGAGGACCTCGTCAGCCCGGATTTCCGGCCTTCGTTCAAGATCCCCCGCTTCGTCAGCATCATCGGCGCAGTCACTTGCTTCCTGTTGATGATCCAGCTCGATCTCCTCGCCATGACCGGGGCGATGCTGGTGATGGGGCTGCTCTTCTTCTACCTGTCGCGCCGCCAGCTCCGCCTGGAGACCGGCGACGCCTGGGAAGGGATCTGGACCACGCTGGTACGCACCGGTCTGTACCGCCTGCGCGACAGCGACCGCGCCCAGCGCAACTGGCGCCCGAACCTCCTCGTCTTCTCCCGTCACGGAGTCGACGCCCTCGAAGCCCTCCGCGCGCTCGCCGCAACGCTCATCAGCGGCAACGGCATCGCCACCGAGTTCGAGGTCTACAAGGTGGGCTCGGGCGACGACGAAGAGGCCTCCGACCCGCAGCGCGAGGGCTACTTCCGGCGCGAGATCGAGAGCGAGGATTTCTACGGCGTCGTCTCCGGCGTCACCACCCACCATGGTTTCGGCGGTCTCGAGCCGAACACCGTGGTCCTCGACTTCTCCGCATGGCGCGAAGACCCGGAGCGCTTCGGCAAGCTCCTGTCGCGCATCGGCGGCCGCGACTTCAACCTGCTGCTCTTCGCCCCCGAAACGGAGAAGGAGCGCCGCGATCCCGCGAAGATGATCGACGTCTGGTGGCACGCCGGCGCGGGCAACCTGCCGCTCTGCATCTCGCTGGTCCGCTTCGTCACGCGCGCGCAGCGCTTCCGTAATGCCGAGGTGCGCTTCCTCCTGCTCGCCGACGAGCACGTCAACGGCGACTACCTGCGCTCCGAGACCTACCGCGCCCTCGACGAAAACCGTGTCCCCGGGACGGTGAAGGTCATCCACAGCACCCGCGGTGAGGACGACTTCGACGACCACGTCCGCGGCGAGTCCGGCGACTCGGAGCTGGTGATCATCGGCCTGCCCGAGCTGGTGCACGGCAAGGGCGCCGCCACCGGCGTCGACGAGCCGCTCCTCGAACGGCTCGACCGCCTCGCGCGCGACGTCGGTGACGTCCTCTTCTTCCGCGCCGAGTCGGCCTTCGAGCCGGTGCTCACCACCAAGCGCACCGGCGAGCCCACCGGTCAGCTCGAAGAAGAGAGCCCCGAGGCGGAGGAGCTCGAGCTTCCGCCCCTCATCACCTCCGACGCCGAGGCCATCGCCTCCGGCGCCAGGCACTTCAGCGACCACCACGACGACCTCGCTCACGAGCTGTTGCGCCGCGGCATCGACCCCATGTACGAGCGCAACTACGCCCTGCTCAAGGAGCTCGCGGTGCTCGTCGACCGGCACTTCGAGAACCTGACCAAGCGCCTCGAAAAGGCGAAGCCGGGCAAGCAGGAGAACGCGGTCAATCGCGTGCAGAGCGCCTTCCTGCTCGACGCCGAAAAGCTGCTCACCGGCTTCGAAGAGACCGATCTCCTCGAGCAGCGGAGCCGCCTCGAAGCGCGGATCGAGGGTTTCCGCCGCGACGGCGCGTTCCGGCCGCATACCAGCATCAAGGTCACGCGGCAGAAGTCGGACTTCGCCGCCAACCCGGAGGATCCGCCGCACCTCGCTTCGTTCAAGCGGCGGCAGCGCTGGCTGAGCATCTTCCGCAAGGTCGGGAGCTACCGGCTGAACATCGAGCCGCTGGTCCGCTACTACAACGCCGAGGCGTCGAAGCGATTGCTCCTGGCGAGCCTCGATCGCTTCACCACCGACAGCTACGCCCTCGCAGTGCAGATCGGCAAGCTGATCAGCGCCTCGACCACCAGCCTCAGCCTCCTCGGTCAGCGCTTCGACAACGACGAGGATCGCGACGCCTACGTGCATCGCGCACGGCAGAGCGCGCACGAGCGCATCGAAGAGCTCGAAAAGGACCAGGACCAGCGGCGCGGACGGCTGCGCAAGAAGCTCCTCCGCTCCGCGCGCTTCCTATCGCAGCGCTATGCGGACGATCTCGACCGCCTCGACGTGCAGCGTCTGGCCAAGCGCGAGCGCAAGATCGACCAGCAGACCAAGGACGCCCTCGCGCGCCTCGACGAGCTGCCGGCCACGTGGGTCGAGGCGCAGCAGATGCTGCTCTACCGCGCCAAGCTCGGCCTCAAGGTCTCGACATTCCAGCACCGGCTGGCGACCGTCGTCTTCAAGACGCGCGAGACGGTGGCCCTCGAGGTCGGCAGCGGCACGCGCTCCTCGGTGGTCAAGCTCCGCGACGCCTACGCGAAGTGGCTCGAAGAGGGCGGCCCCAACAGCGCGCTCAAGGTACCGGTCGACCTCGAGCATCGCTTCGACGCCAAGCCCATCGTCGAGCGCCTGGTCCGCGAGACCACCACGCTCTCCGCCGACCTGCCCGAGGCGACGACGACGCTGAGCGACGAGACGATCCGCGAGCTCACCCTCGGCCAGTGCGACGAGATCGAGACGCGGCGTGTCTCGGCGCGCGGCGTCGCCGAGCTGCTCCTCGAGACCGAGTTCATCGGCCAGGTCTCGCGCGAGCTCGAAGCGGTGACGCCCCTCGAGGAGCGCGCCGCCACGGTCGCCCGCGACGTCGTCCGCCTCGTCGCCTTCAACCTCGAGGAAGCGCAGAACCTCGACCCGCAGAGCTTCCGCGAGCAGATGCGCTCGGTGCTCGAGAGCGCCGTCGAGCGCCTGAGCGACGAGCTCGAACGCCTCGACGCCCTGGCGCCACGCCTGGACGAGTTCCTGGTGGATCGGCTGGAGCGCGTCGTCGACGGCACCGACCCCTACGAGCTGACGCGCTCCAGCGACAACCTCACCCGCGAGTTCCGCAAGGTCGAGGGCAAGAAGGCTATCAGCGGCATCCGGGGGCGCATCGCCGATTGGCTGGCGCGCGGTCGCCAGCTGATGGTCTACCTTCTCTATCGGCGCAGCGCGGGCGTGCTCTACGCGCGCCGCCTCTCGGAGCGCGCGACCGGGCGCGGCATCGCCGACCGCTTGAGCGCGCTGGTGAACGCCGCCCGCCCGCGCCCCGAGGTGATGAACGCCCTGCCCTTCTTCTATCGCCAGCTCTTCCTGGGCCAATCGTCGGTGAACAAGAGCTTCTGGGTGGACCGACCAGAGCAGATGTCGGCGGGACGCCAAGCGGTGGCGCGGCACAAGGCGGGCGCGCACGGCGCCATCGTCGTGACCGGCGAACGCCACGCCGGCAAGACCGCGTATCTTCACCGGCTCACCCAGCAGGTGCTCGCTGGCAAGAAGACCTGCTGGGTGCATCCGCCCATGTCGGGGAGCGCCTCGCCGGTCGCCCTCGAGCGCGCCTTCCGCGAGGCGACGCGCCTCGAAGGCGACATCGACGCCGTGCTCTCGGAGCTGCCTGACGGGTCGGTGGTGGTCCTCGACGACCTCGAGCTCTGGTGGGAGCGCACCGAAGAGGGCCTCGGCGCGATTGAGCGCATCTACAACGCCATCGTCGACCACGGCGACCGCGTGCTGTTCCTGTTGGGCATCGGCACCACGACCTTTCGTCTGATCGATCAGCTGAGCCCGCTCGCCGACAAGGCCATCGCCATCATCGACTGTGGTCCGGTGGGCGCCGAGGAGCTCAAGACCATCGTCGAGCTCCGTCACGGCACGGCCGGCATGCGCTTCGAGCTCGAGGGGGAGGACGAGGGCGAGCTGTCGCAGTGGGCGCTGGCGCGGCTCTTCTCGAAGCACTTCGACTACGCGGGCGGCACGGTGGGCTCGGCGCTCCGCGCCTGGGTCACTTCGATTGACTCGGTCGACGACAAGAACATCGTGATCCGCGCGCCCGAGCCCGAGCACTGGGAGGTGATCGACGAGCTGGCGGTGGAGTGGAAGGCGCTGCTCCTATCGCTGGTGCTCCACAAGCGCCGTTCGAAGAAGGCCCTGCCGCGGGTGACCGGGCTCGCGCCGGAGCAGATCGAGCGGGACCTCGGCGCGCTCTGCCGCGCGGGGCTGGTCATCGAGGGCCGTGAAGGCATCGTCGAGATCGACCCCTTCCTGCACCACGCCATCACCGACCGCTTCGTTCGCGGGGGGCTCCTGTCGTGATCGGCCTCTTCGACAACGCCGCGGTCGACGTGCTCACGCTGGTGCTGCTGGCCGGCGTGCTCTTCGTCGTGTTGCGCTTCGCCGGCTGGGCACTCCGCGTCCTGCCCGCGAGCCGCGCCCGCGCCGAGCTCACCGAGCGCCTCTGGCCCGCCGTCGCGGCGATCGTCGTCGTGGTCTACATGCTGGTCGCGGCGAACGTGCTCATGGGCCGCGCGCCCGGGCTCTCGCCGTTCGCGGGCGTGGCCGTCCTCGCGCTCTTCGTGGCCCTGTCGTGGTGGATCCTCCGCGACACGGTGAGCGGCGTGTTCCTGCGCGCGGGCCGCACCTTCCGCGAAGGTGACTACGTGAAGATCGACGAGGTGGAGGGGCACGTCGAGAAGCTCGGCTGGCGGGCGATGGTGGTCGTCACCCACGACGGCAACGAGGCGATCGTCCCCTACTCCGTCGCCGCGCGCGCTTCGGTGGTGCGCACGCCGGAGCAGGCCCAGGCCTCGCCCCACATCTTCCGTATCCCGCTGGCCGACGGGCGGAACGTCGGCGCGGTCAAGGCGGTGGTGCGTCGCGCCGCGCTCCTCAGTCACTGGTCCTCTATCGTCCGCGAGCCCGAGCTTCGTCTCGAGGGGGAGGACACGCTCGAAGTAACCATCTTCGTCCTCGACGCCGAACGTGGCTACGAGGTCGAGGCCGCCATCCGCGCCGCGCTCAAGGAAGCGGAGCGCGCGCCGAAGACGCAGCGCTACCCCGCGCCCAAGTCGCGGCCTCAGCGAAACTGACTAGCTCGTCAGCGCTTCGTCGAGCGCGTCGAGGTCACGAAGGATCTCGACGCCGCGCACGCCGCGGGGCGCGCCCTTGCCGCCGACGATGACCCGCGTGCCCTCCGGCAGGTCGCGCGCGAGCGTCTGGAGCTGCTCGACCGACGCGTCGTGATCGACGGTGATGGAGAGCAGCAGAAGCTCAGCGCCGCTGTCGCGCACCGCCATCACGATGTCGCCCACGGGCACGTCGCCGCCGAGGTTCAAGGCTCGGTAGCCGTGGAGCGAGGCGATGACGCCGGCCATCATCGCGCCGAGGTCGTGTCGCTGGCCCGCGGGCGTGCAGACGACGGCGCGCCGCGCGGCGGCCTCGTGCGGCGCGGGCCAGAGCGCGCCGAGAGTCGTGCGGACGAGCTGGGTCGCCGCGTGCTCGTGTGCGACTTCGAGTGTGCCCACGTGCCACCGCCTTCCGATCTCGTGCTGGAGGGGGAGCAAGACGTCGCGGATGAGCTGTCGGGGGGTGAGCTGTTCGGCCACGCGGCCGAGCACGCCTCCGGCGCGATCGAGATCGAGGGAGGCGAGCGCGTCGAGGAAGAGGCGCACCGCTTCGTCGGCGTCGACGTCGAGGGCGGGAGCCTCGCGGTCGCTCGCGTGCTTGGCCAGCATCGCGTCGAGCTCGCCGTCTTGGAGGCCGGCGATGCGGCCGATGGAGTGCCCCCCATCGACCAGCCGCTTGAGCTTGCGCAGCCGCTCCACCTCGGCGTCGCCATAGAGACGGCCGCCGCCCTCGCTTCGCTGGGGCTCGACCGCGCCATAGCGGCGCTCCCACATCCGGATGGTGTGGGTGGTGAGGTCCGAGAGCTTGGCGACCATGCCGATGCGGTAGCGGGCTTCCATGGGTGACGAGGTTTTGTCTAGGTCTCGCCTCGGCGGATGTCAATCGTTCGAGATCGTTTTGGATTCGCTTCGGTCGAACGAAAGCCAAAGGAGGGCAGGGGCGCTGAGTCCGTGGGGAAGTGTGGATGTTCCGCTCCGCGCTGCTCGGCCTCATCGTCGCCCTCATCCTCTTGGGGGGGCCGTCCGCGGCCCGCGCCTGCTCGATGCGGCGGATGAGCATCTTCGAGCAGGCAGACGAGGCGGCGGTGATCGCGATCGGGCAGCGCCTGCGCGGCAAGGGGATCCGCGCGAGCGAGGTCCTCATCGGCACCACGCGCCAGGGCGTGGTCGACATCGACGCCGACCCGCGCGGGGCGTGCACCCCGGCGATGACGCGCGGCGTGGACGCGTTGGTCTTCGTCGACGTGCAGCACGGCTTGGTCGCCCACTACCAGAGCTGGATCGAGCAGCCCGATGCGCGCCTGCTCCAGGCGCTGCGCCGGTACGTGAACGCGCCCGACGACCGGGCGCGACGGGCGCTCTTGGTAGAGCTCGCGACGAGCGGAAACGATCAGCTGGCATCGGACGCGGCGTATCACCTCTCCAATCGACCAGATCTCTTGCGCGGGACGACCGACGAGGAGCGCGGACGGTTGATCGGCGCTCTCTCACGGGCGCACGAATCGCACCTGCACGACCTGGCCTGGGTCGTCGCGCGCCTGCACGACGTCGCGGGGGCGGCGGCGCTCGTGGCCGCGCTCGACCGTCTCGGGCCGACGGATTACGTCGAGCAGATCGCGATCCCGCTCGAGGTCCTGACCAATCACGTGCAGCCGCTCGACCGCGTGACGGGCACCGCGTCGGAGGGCGAGCGCTTCAACGCGTGGCGGAGCCGGCGGGATCTGCAGGAGGTGGGCGCGGCGATCGCGGGGGCCCGGATGGAGTCGGCAGTGAGCGTCACGCACGAGCACTGGCGGCTCTGGCTGCTGCGCAACGAAGCACTCGACGGCGACGCGCTCTACCGCCTCGGATTTCGGGAGCGTGGCCTGACGATGCCGGCGCCCGACGACCCCGCCGCGCTCGCGGCGGCCGTCCGCCGGGGGCCCGACGGCGTCACGCGGGTGGTGGCCATGGATCGATGCGAGCAGCACTGGGGGCGCTCCCTCCACCACTTCCCCAGCTATGCGAACGGAACGGCCCTGCACTTCTGGGCGACGATGGCGGCCGCATGTGAGAGCGGCGTCCCTGTCCGTTGACGAGGGCGCGCGCCAAGAGGTACGCCCTCACTCATGCCTCTCGACATCATCGGCGCCGGCCTCGGGCGCACCGGAACCAAGACCATGAAGACGGTGCTCCAGCAGCTCGGCTTCGGCCCCTGCTTTCACATGGTCGACCTCTTCGAGCACCCCGAGCGCCTCCAGCACTTCGAGGACGCTTTCGCCGGCCGTGACGCCGACTGGGAGGCGCTCTTCGAAGGCTACCGTTCGTGCGTCGACTTCCCGGCCTGCGACTACTATCGCCAGCTCGCCGCACGCTACCCCGAGGCGAAGGTCATCCTGACCGTGCGCGATCCTGACGCCTGGTACGACAGCGTGCACTCCACCATCTACCCCGCGAGCCGCGGCAACACCCCACCCCCCGAGGGCGGTGACGAGCGAAGCCGCATCCACCAGTACGTCTGGAAGGCCGTCTGGGCCGGCCGCTTCGAGCGCCGCTTCGAAGACCGCGACTTCGCCATCGCCAAGTTCCTCGAGCACACCGAGAACGTGAAGCGCGACATCGATGCCGAGCGCCTCCTCGTCTACGAGGTCAAGGACGGCTGGGAGCCCCTCTGCCAGTTCCTCGGCGTCGACGTCCCCGACGAAGCGTTCGCCCACACCAACACCCGCCAAGAGTTCCAAGAGCGTTTGAAGAACCGCCGCCCCTAACGGGGACGGTCTACACTTTTCAACTTTCGCCCACGCCCCGCGGACGAACCGAAGTCGCAGGCACGTCGAGATGACCCCGAGACCGGTGCGCCTACCCGCACCGAAGTCGCAGGCACGTCGAGATGACCCCGAGACCAGTGCGCCCGGATACACCCGCGGGCTTGCCAAAGTCTCCCCGAAGCCTCACCTGGTCCGCCAGCCCGCCCCCGTGCTATCACGCCGGGCCGTCAAGCTCCCGTAGCTCAGTAGGATAGAGCAGCGGTTTCCTAAACCGAAGGTCGGAGGTTCGAATCCCCCCGGGAGCGCCAAGGGAAACCAGCCCGAAACACCGAAAGACACCAGGGATAGAGATCTCGGGGCGCCGGACGCGTGACCCGCGTGATGGTGGGCGCGATGCGGTCACAACTGCGGGTGTCGCGGGCAACGCCGGGAGACGTGACCGTGATGCGGTCACAACTGCGGGTGTCGCCGGCAACGCCGGAAGAAGTGACCGCGATGCGGTCACAACTGCGGGTGTCGCGGGCAACGCCGGAAGAAGTGACCGCACAGGCGTTCGCTCTGCTCCCGCGCGGGGAATGAGTGTTTCGGATGTTTCGGGACGCTACTTTCCCCAGGGAAAGTGAACGCTCGCCCGAGGACGAGTCGTCCTCACCAGTGCGTCACCGCTGCTGACGGAGTTTGCCGCCTCGTCATCCGACAGGCCACACCAACTCCAACCAGCGAAGAGCGCCTCAGCCACGCCGACGACGACGACAAGAGACACCCACCAACGCCGCGAACGCGAGCCAGCCCCATCCCGCGTCGCCGCGCCCACCCGCCGCCACGCGGCAGGTGCATCCCCCACCGCCGAGGCGACGCAGGTCGGGGCCGGCGCCCGCGTCATCGACGTCGCCGCCATCGCTCGCGCTGCCGTCGTCGAAGCCGCCCGCATCCGGCATCGGCGCCTCGCCGCCCTCCGGTGGCGCGAAGCCGCCGTACACGCGCACCCGCACGTCGTCACCCGCACTTGCGACGCCGTCGCTGACCTCGAGTCGGAACGTGAAGTCGGTGGTGGCGTCGACCCAGGGCGCGACGAGCGAGACCGTCGCATCCGTCGCGCCGGGGAAGGGGAACGGCGGCGCTGCGGGGAGGACCTGCCAGTCGAAGGTCAGCCCATCGCCGTCGGGGTCCGAGCTGAGGCTTCCGTCGAGGACGAAGGCGTCGCCCGGATAGACGCCGATGTCGGGGCCGGCGTCAGCGGTGGGGGCGCCGCTGCAGTCGGCGGCGTCGTCGACGAAGGCCGTGAAAGGCGGTGAGCCCACGCCGGTGATCGACACGTCGTCGATCTCCCAGCCGCCGCCGCCCCGGCTCTGGTCGGTGCCGACGCGGAAACGGAAGCGCAGCGGTCGCCCGCCGAAGGCCGTGCCGAAGTCGAGCACCACAGTGTCGGCGTCCGGAAACGAGGGATTGTCCCGCGAGTAAGCATCGCGAAGCGCGAGCGGGTTCATCGAACGATCGCTGAGCGCGCCCGTGTAGCCCGGGTCGACGTAGGTCGCGACGTCCTCCCACGTCGCGCCGTCGAAGCTCACCTCGATCACGCCACCGTCCCACAGGACGGTGTCGCTCGCTTCGAAGGAGAAGCGGTGGGTGAAGCTCAGCACGAGGCTCTCGGTGCGCGAGGGCACGACCGACGGAAGCGCGACGGCGGTGTCGGTGCGCGAGGCGGTGTCCTTGGCGCGCAGGACGTAGCTCGTGCCGCCGAGCTCGGGCGCTGCGACGGACCAGACGCCGGTGGTCGTCTCGTCGAGGCTCGACTCGGTGAGCCACGCGGGGGCGAGGTCGAAGCTCTCGACGCTCGACGGGGTGAGGTCGCGGTCCATGGCGAAGCGCCCATCGGTCCGCACGTCCTCGCAGAGCTCGGGCGAGCTCACCACGGCGGTGAGGCGCACCGGGCCGCCGATGTCTGCGCCTGCGCCGAGCGCGACCGGGATGGTGACCTCCTCGCTTCCCCCAGGCCCCACCGCGCTGAGTGGAACGCTCGGGCCCTCGGGGAACGCGACGTCGAGCTCGCCGGACTCGATGGTGAGCGTCGCCTCCTCGAAGGGAACCAATCCCGTGTTGTGCACGCGCACGCGCACGAGCCCCTGCTCGCCCGCGTCCAGGAGCCCATCGTCGTCGCAGCGCCGGCCGAGGCCGTGCGTCTCGAGCCGGGGCGGCTCCACCGCCGCGAAGGCCCCCACCGTGAAGTCCTCCACCACGCCCACCAGGTTCGTCGAGTCGCGCGCGGGCGACTCGGCGCAGGTCCCGGCACCCCGCCCGGCAAAGGCCTCGGCGATGCGCCGTGCGTCCTCCTGGTCGCTGTCGAGGGCCGCTGCGATCAGCGCATCGCGCTGCTCCGTGAAGGTCGGGTCGCGCGGCGCGAGCTGCATCGCGAGGACGACGTATGAGGCGAAGCGTGCCCGGAGCTCCTCGAAGTCGTAGGGCGCGCCGGGTTCGCGACTCCGGTCCACGAGCGAGGCGAAGGCGTCGAACATCAGCGACGCCCAGACCTCTCCCGCGTTGTGGACCTCGGAGTTGTCGGAGGAGCTGGGGTCGAGGGGAACACCGGTGGGCAGCGGCTCTCCGTCGGCGATGTGCCGGAAGGACAGGTCGTTGATGGCGCGCGAGGTCGAGTACGGCATCCGCCGCGTGCCGAAGTAGATGTACTCACGGCCGTGGTTCGAAAAGCCCGCGTGCGGGTGCGCGCCGGCGAAGTCGTCGTCGGGGCGCGCGAGCATGAAAAACGCGAGGGTGTCGCCCCACCCTTCCCCTTGCGCACGGCGCTGGATGGTGCCGCCCGCGCCGAGGCGGTTGTGGAGGTAGTGCCCCCACTCGTGCACCACGACCGTGGCGTCGAGGGAGCTGTCGGGCTGGGGCGTCGGCTCGCCGCGGAGCATGCGTGCGGTCGTGCCCTCCGCCGCGCGGAGCGCCGCGCCGTCGCCCATCGACACGAAGAGCGAGGGGATGGTGATCGTCTCGCCTGGCGTCCCGCCCATGGTCGTCGTCCCGCCCGACCGATCGTTCATCACGATCACACCGAGCGCCCCCGCCACCTGCGCGTTGAACACCTTCACCCAGAAGCTACAGCCCCCGCGGTCGATGAGCGCGATGCGGCCCGTGAGGTCACCGCCGATCGGCTCGCACCCGTCGCTCGTCGTGGCCACCCCGTCATCGACGACCTCGGTATTGGCGCTGACGTCGAAGGTACCCGGCCCCCAGCGGGCGATCCCCACGTCGTAGGTCGTGCCCGCGGCGACCACGTGCGCCACCGCGCCGCCGCTCCACAAGTACATGTGCATGCGCGGGTTCGATCCATCGGCGGGCGTGCTCATGGAGGCGTTGTTACGGCCGCTGTAGTCCATCGCCTCGGCGTGGATCCGATCGCCCTCGGCGCCGCCCCGCCCGAAGTTGTCCTCTTGCGCGTTGCCCGCCGCCTCGTCGAAGCCGATGTCGTAGTAGTAGTCGTGAAGCCAGTTGTTGACGTAGAAGAGCTGGGTCACGACCGCGCTCTGTTGCGTGGCCGAGGCGTTCGGCTCCTGCGTCGGATCGAAGACGTAATCGAAGACGCCGGGCGCGGTGGTCGCGGCGCGGCGATCCCCCGCGCTGAACCCATCGGGCTCGGCGAGGTCCGCGTACGCGTCGACGTTGTTGCCCCGCGACTCGGTCGCGCCGCTCGGCAGCCACGGGTCGGCGGCGCCGGCGGGGTTGGTGTTGAAGCCCTCGACGGTGATCACGCTCGGCGAGATGAAGGGCGGCAGCGTGGAGGTCGGCATGCCCGCCGCGTCGGGGGTGAGGTCGCCGAAGATGCTGTCCACCGGCTGATTCAGCCCGAAGTCGTCCGCGAAGACCGTGTAGCTGAAGGCGTCGAAGTCGGTCTTCAGCTGGCGCGACAGGACGCGCCCGTCTTCGGCGCTGATCACGTACGCGACCAGCACCTGTCCGAGCGTCGCGTCCTCCAGCCAAAGCTCGACGTAGGTCGCCGGAACGAGGCGCGTCGGTAGCGGGAAGAGAACTCGTTGCGCTCGGACGGGCGCGTCGAGCACGTAGCCCTGCGCTCGCGCGGCCGCCGTCGGCACGAAGTAGAGGTCGGCCTGGCCGCGGCGCACCATCGGCGACGGGGTCACCAGGCTCGTGCGCGGCGCGCTACGCCCCCATGCGTCGGCGAGCGCCGCGCTCACCGACGACGCCGGGTCGAGCGCGAAGGCGTATGCGTCACGCGCCACCGGATGCAGCTGCCCGCCGGCCGCGCGAAGTCGCCCGCGGTCGTCGAGGAGCAGGCTCAGCTTGGTCTCGAAGAGCGGCGCCCCGAAGGCGCGCTGCCGGAAGACGAGGAGCGCCCCGCCGCCGCGGGTCCTGTGCACCACCGCGAGCTCCGCGGTGCGGGAGATCGCTCCGGCTCAGGCCGTAGAGCGGGGCGAGGCGCCGAAGATGCGACGCGCCGAGGCGGGGTAGATCGTTGGTGCTGGCCGCTGAGACAGTGGCGCTCCCGAGGAGCAGGGTCGGCGCGCCGCGCCGGGTGTCGATCCCCGCCGCGCGAAGTCCAGCAGGCGGCGACGGGAGCGCCCCGGGCATCGTCGGCGCCCCGAGGTATCCGTCGACGAAGCCGCGGAACGCCGGCTGCGCCTTCACGGCCTGCGCGAACACGCCGCCGCCGACGACGAGCGCAGCGAGCACAACGCAGACCAGCTGCGGTCGTTCGTCCGGCCACTTCACGCGGTTTTCCAGGCGGGCATGATGACACGAGCCCGGGCCCCGCGGGACCCCGGAACCTGGCCGCGGCGGCGCTGTCGGAGGTGGGGTGCGCCCCCTCCTCCTCCTCGCATCGCTCTCCATCGTCCTCGGTGCCTGCGGCGCCGGACCCGACTCCACGGCCCATCTCCGAGAGCGGCCGCCCGTTCGGATGTCGGCCCCACTCGTCGCCGCCCCGGATCTCCCCGACGCCGCCGCGAGAGCGTGCATCGCCCGGGCAACCACCGAGCCCTTCCCTCCCTTCGTGGCGCCGGTCGCGGACGACGCCTTCCGCGCTCACCTCGCCGCACGCGTCGGCGAGCTGCGTTGCTGCTTCACGGACGCGCGCCTCGAGGCGCTCGAGGGTGCACGCGTCGAGCTCACCTTCGCGCCCCGCACCGACGATCCCCACGACGGCGCAACAGCGACCCTCGACGCCCCCCTCGGCGAAGCCCGACCCAACGAAGCGCGTTGCCTCGTCGCGATCACCTCGCGCTGGACGATCACGACCGCGCCGGTGAGCGACGTGCTGCGGACGCCTCTCGACCCGCGTCAGTCGGCGGGGGCGAACGCCGCGTCGGTGCGGATCGCCTATCCCCTCTGAACGCGATCGCTCTCGAGGAGCGCCTCCACCTCGGCCATCGCCGCCTCCTCTTCGCCCTGCGCGTCGGGAGAAGTGGACACGCGAAAGCGCGGCGCGTCGTCCCCGCGCGTTCGAATCGCCTTCGCGAGCTCGACGGCGCGGTCCGAAGCGATGCTCGTCACGCGGGCGCGGCTGCCCTGGTGCCAGGTGATGCGCACCATCTCGTGTAGACCCGGCGCGCGATACGCGTGCACCGCGCCGTCGGCCGACTGCTTGTGCAGCCCGCGCCCCACCTTGGGCGCGATGGCCCCCTCGTAGGGCACGACGGCCACCGAGCTGATCGCCGACAGCGGGATGCGCTGGATGCGAAAGCCGTGCTGCACGTGCAGCGTGCGCGGCGTGACCACCACGCGGTAGCTCGCGTGGGCGAGGTTGAGCCCGATGCCCAGGGCCGCGACCCCACCCAGGAACGCGACGACCGGCGCGGCGACGCCAAAGAGCGCGAAGAGGCCGACGAAGCCCGTCACCCCGAGGGCGTAAGCGATGACGGCGCGGTCGCTGTGCCGGTCGCGAAAGCGGACCGGCCCATCAAGCGCCATTTCCTGCTCGTAGACGTCCGGCTTCATCTCGCCTCCCAGCCTCTACCCTCAGAGGCGCCGCGGCCGGAGAAGTTCCCGGCTTTTTGAGCGATGCGAGGGCTGTCAGCGCCGCCAGCGTCACCACCGACGCGGCGATCCCTTCGGTCGCGGGGATGGCCGGGTTGAGGATCTCGCCCTTGCCGAGGGTCACCCAGCCGTAGTGGGCGAAGTGCACCAGCGGGCCGACGATGGCCGCCGCGAAGACGAAGCGCGGGTTCAGGTTCTCGAAGAAGATCCCACCGGCGACCGGCACCAGCGACGCGGCGACCAGGCCGTACACGCCCATCTGCGCGAAGAGGCCGACGAGCTGCGGCGGGTCGAGGGCGATGACGAACGCGCTCACGCCCATGACGACGAGGATGATGCGGCTCGCCCTCAGCGCCATCTTCTGGCGCTCCTTCGTCGCTCTTGCCCGCGACCAGGCGCTCGCCGAGGCCGCCGAGGAGCAGGTCGTTGCCCGCGATGGTCGAGGCGCTGACCAGGATGCCGTCCATGGTGGTCATGCCCGCGGCGAGCAGGGCCACGCTGATGAGCACGCCGGCCGCCGGCGAGAAGGCCTCCCCGATGTAGATCGCCATCGCCGCGTCCTGGGCCACGCCGCCCTCGAGGACGGCGCGCGCCCACAGGCCCGCGACGAGGATCGCCGCGAAGAGCAGACCGACCACCGAGGCCACCACGAGGTAGCGGTTCAGGTCCTGGTCGCTCTTCAGGTAGAGCGCCTTCATCAGGATGTGCGGCTGACAGATCGAGGCCGAAGGCCACCACGAAGCCGCAGACGAAGACGTCCCAGGCGGAGCTGAAGAGCGGGCCGCTGTCGCGTTCACCGGCTCGACGAGGTTCGGGTCCTGCGCGGCGAGGCCGCTCGAAGAAGGGGCCGACGCCGTCGGAGAGCAGGTAGAGCGCCGCTGCCGATGATGGCCAGCGCGACGACGATCATGAGCGCGCCCTGAAACGCGTTGGTGTAGGCGTGGGCGTAGGTGCCGCCGATGATGATGTAGCTGAAGACGAAGCCGACGATGATGAGCACGCGCGGTCACGTAGCTCGTGCCGAGGGTGTGCTGCATGACCATCGCCGAGCCCTTGATGAGCAGGACGACGAAGCTCACCGCGAGGGCGAGGTTCAGCAGCGCGAAGTAGGTGCGCATCCCCGTCGTGGCCGTAGCGGGCGCCGATCCAGTGCGGGCAGCGTGAGGGCGTCGGCTCTCGTTGCCGAGGCGGCGGAAGCCCTTGCTACATGACGATGAGCCCGACCGTCACGCCCAGGGCCGAGGCGACGCCGAATGCAACAGCGCGCGACAGGCCGAAGGCGTAGACGAAGCCGGGGTTGATGACGAAGGTCGCGCTGGACGCCGTGGCGGCGGCCAGGGTGATGCCGACGAGCACCGGCCCCATGTCGCGGTTGCCGAGGGCGAAGCCCGAGAAGGACTTCGTCTTCTGCATCCCGCGAAGCGCCAGGAGCGTGGTGACGATCAGATACGCGCCGAACGCGGCCCAGGCGAGCCAGCCGAAACCTCCGTCTGCCATTTCAGAACCTCATGCCGCCGTTGACGTCGATGGTCTCGCCGTCGAAGAAGTCACACTCGAGGACGAACCTCACGGCCTGCCAGATGTCCTCCGGCATGCCGATGCGGCCCACCGGGATCGCGGCGACCGCGGCGTCGCGGGCCTTCTGGTTCATGCCCTGGGTCATGGGTGTCTCGATCATCCCGGGCGCGACCGCGCCGACGCGGATGCCGTGGCGGGCGAACTCGCGGGCCCAGGTCACGGTGTTGGCGGCGAGGGCCGCCTTGGCCGCGACGTAGTTGGACTGACCGTAGTTGCCGTGACGGGAGATGCTCGAGAGGTTCACGATGACGCCGGGGCGCTGCTCGGCCTCGACCATCTTCGCCACCGACTCGCGCACCATCATCGTGGCGCCCGTGAGGTTGACCCCGATGACGGCGTTCCAGTCGGCAGAGGACAGGCGCTTCACCTCGCCGGTGTGGCGGTCCTTCTTGACCAACAGGCCGTCGCGGATGATGCCCGCGTTGTTGATGAGGCCGCTCAAGCCGCCCATCTTCTCGTGGGCCCAGTCGACGAAGCCGATCACCTCCTCCTCGTTCGAGACGTCGAGGTGTCGGCGGTGGATCTGGCCCGGGAGCTGGGCGAGGCCCGCCTCGTCGATGTCGCCGGCGGCGACGGTGGCGCCCGCTTCGGCGAGGCGACGCGCGAAGTGCGCGCCCATCCCGGAGGCGGCGCCGGTCACGATGATCTTCAGGTCTTCGAGCAACATGGCTGTCTTCTTTCTCTTTCGATTTCAGGCCACCGCGACGGCGCGCGTTTCGAGGCGCGGCGCCAGCCACTCGGCGATTTTCGGGTACAGCTTCTTGGGGGCGTTGTGTCCGATGACCGCGCCGACGTGACCGCCGGGGACCACCGAAGAGCTCGGTGTCGTCACTGCCGACGTGGTCGTTCAGACCCTTGGCAGCGTCGAGGGACAGATCGCGTCGCGGGTCGCGGCGATGGTCAGCACCGGGCAGCGGATGTTGCCGAGGTCGACGCGCTTGCCGCCGACGTAGTGCTCTCCCTTCACGAGCAGATTGCCCTGGTAGAGCTCCTTGATGTAGCGACGATAGGCCTCGCCCGGGAAGGGGATGTTGTCCCCCGCCCACTTCTCGAGGGCGGCGAAGGCCTTCATCGCCTCGGGGTCGTGGGCCGTGCTCGCGACGCGCACCCACTTGGCGAGGTCGACCGTCGGGCGAAGCGAGACGAAGCCCGCCTGCATCTGCTGCGGGCTCACGTTGCCGGCGTCGGCGACGGCGTCCGCGTCGAACCACTTCGGGTCGGTCATGAGCGCCAGATGCCCGCCCTTCGAGAAGTCGAAGGGACCGACCAGATTGATCAACGCCGCGATGTCCTCGGGATGAAGGGCTGTGTGCATTCCCGTGAGGGTTCCGCCCATGCAGTAGCCGAGGATGCCGATCTCGTCGGCGCCGGTCTCACGCTTGACCTTGCGGATCATCCGCGCGAGGCGCGCCAGGATGTCCTCCCAGGAGAGGTAACGATCCTCGTCCTCGGGGATGCCCCAGTCGAGACACCAGGTGTCGAAGCCATGCTCGACCAGGGAGCCGACGAGGCTGACCCCTTCGCGGAGATCGACCACGTACCAGCGGTTGATCAACGAGGGCACCACCAGCATCGGCAGCCGTGAAGGAGACCCTCCCCGCCTCCCCCACCCGCCCGCCTCTTCGGCCGCCCGGGGACTGTCGCCGGACGACCGAAAGCGATACAGGCTCGCCGTGCCGTCCCGAAGGACGGTGTCCTTCGGGGTGAGCGCGACGCGCGCTTCCATCAATTCTGGCCCCGGAAGCTCTGCGCCATCTCGGCGGACTTCTGCATCGTCTCGAGAGAGAGCTTCCGCCACTCCTCGGCGAGCTTCATCGTGTGCTCGATCGACTCCTTGGTGAGCCGCGCCATCTCGTCGACCGCCTTCTGGGCACGCTCGGCGCCCTCGCGCTCGTAGCCCGCGAACTGCTCGCTGAGGGCGTTGAAACGCTCCATCTGCTCGGTCGCCAGGGTCTCGAAGGGATTGGCGGTCTTTTGCGCCTGCGAAGTCTTCTTCTCACTCATCTTCTGCCTCCATCTCGACGAAAAGGTCGTCGAAAGCGGGGCGGAAGCTAAGAGCGAGGGCCGATTCGGTCAAGAGGATTTTTGTTGCACCGCAACATGACAAGCCCTAGCGCTTGGAATCGTTCGCTATTTTTCTTTTGCAGATGCGATGGCGGCCTTGAGCTCCTCGAGCTCGCGGCGGAGCTGGGCGACATCGTCCTGCGCCTCGGGCTCCTCTTCGGGTGCCGGTTGGGGCACCGGCGGCATGGGCTCCGGAGCCACCTGAGGCGGGGGCGGCGCCATGCCGCCATACATCCCCGGGTTGCCGAGCCCCATGGCGCTGAAGGGGTTCAAGGCTCCGAGAACACGGGCGTTTTGCTTGAGTTGGAGGTACACGGTGAGGGCCCAGCTCACGTAGCGCTGGAAGAACTCTGCCAGGGCATCGTCGCCCATGCGAATGAGCTGGAGGAGCAGGGGAACGGGCAAGAGGCGCGAGGCGCCGCGGCTCTCCAGGATGATCTGAGCGAGGGTGCCCTGGGTCAGATCGGCGCCGCTCTTGGCGTCCACCACCCGCACGTCTTTTCCCCCACGAACGGCCTCGGCCAGCTCGTCGAGGGTGATGTAGCGGCTCGAATTCGTGTCGTAGAGCCGCCGGTTGCCGTATTTCTTCACCAACATGGGTTTGTGCAGTGCAACATTTCCGTTGACAGCCCTCCACGATAGCGCTAAGCCGCCTGCCCGCAACCCATTTTGCAGTGCGAAGTGGTTTCACAGGGAGGCAGTGGGGACAATGAAGGCTTGGATCGTCGCCTTGGGTATCGTCCTCGCAGGCTGTGGGGACTCCACAGACGGGCGAGTCTGCTCCGTCAACGCTGACTGCGCCTCCATGCTCTGCTTGGCGGACGGGACCTGCGCGCCCATCGGCACCGATAGCGGCACCTCCGACAGCGCGACCATGGAGGACGGCGCGATGCCGGATGGTGGTGATGCGGACTCGGCGGCCGACAGCGCCACGCCGACCGACGGCTCCATGGGCGACAGCAGCATCCCCGGCTGCTCAGCCAACCACGATGGGGTGATCACGCGGGACGAGGTCCCGCTGATGGCGGGCCTCCGGGCGAACTTCCGGACGGCCAACGACGTGACCGTCTCCACCGCCGGCGACAACATCGGCGGCGGCCGGCGGCGCTGGGATCTCTCGGGCGATCTCGACGGTGACCATGCGGTCCTGGTCGAGACCCTCGATCCGAGCGGCTACTGGTTCGCAGGCGACTTCCCCGAAGCGAGCTACGTCTCGCGCCTGAACGACACCGACGATCTCCTCGGCGTCTTCCAGATCACGCCGAGCGAGCTGGCGCTCCTCGGGGTGGCGTCCCCCGATGACAGCCTGACCGCGACAAACGTCAGCCACGACCCGCCGGTGACGACCCTCGCTTTCCCGCTCTCCGCGGGCGCGACCTGGGACACGTCGGCCACCGTGAGCGGGACGAACCTCGGCCTCATCGCCGCGTGGACCGAGGACTACACCTCCGAGGTCGACGCCGAAGGCGAGCTCATCACGCCCTTCGGCACCTTCGAGGTGCTGCGCGTGAAGGTGGTCCTCGAGCGCACCGTGGGCCTTCTGGTCACGACCGTGCGGACCTTCCTCTTCGTGAGCGAATGCTTCGGCACCGTCGCCGCGATCACCAGCCAGGACAACGAACGCCGCGCCGAGTTCACCACGGCCGCCGAGGTGCGACGGCTCGCGCCGTGAGGACCATGAAGCACTTCCTCGCCTCGCTGTCTCTCGCCGTTTGCCTCACGGGTTGCCTCTCGTATCACGCAGGCGCGCTCCCCAACGAGCCGGAGGCGACCTACGCCGAGGTGCGCGGGGCGCGGATCCGCTACGTCGAAAAGGGCGAGGGGCCGGCGGTGGTGATGATCCACGGCTTCGCTTCGGGGCTGCACACCTGGGCGAAGATCATCCCGGAGCTCGAAGGCGATCACCACGTGCTCGCCCTCGACCTCAAGGGCTTCGGCTGGTCGGACCGCCCGGAGGGTGACTACTCCCCCGCCGAGCAGGCGCGCATCGTCCTCGCGCTGATGGACGCCCGCGGCATCGAGCGCGCGGCGATCGTCGGCCACTCCTACGGCGCCTCGGTCGCGCTGGCGCTCGCCCTCGAGGCGCCGGAGCGCGTCGAGCGCATCGCGCTCTACGACGCGTGGGTCTACGACGCGCAGCTGCCGACCTTCTTCTACATGTCGCGCGCCGGCGGCGTCGGCGAGGCGCTCTTCGCGCTCTACTACGACCAGCGCCCCGAGGACCGCATGGCCCTCGCCTTCTACGACCCGACGATCATCGAGCAGGACTTCGTCGACCACGCCATCGCGCAGCTCGAGCGCCCCGGCACCAAAGCCGCCGCCCTCGCCGCCGTTCGCGCCATGCGCTACGAGGAGCCCGAGGCGCGCTACGGCGAGATCGTCCAGCCGGTGCTCCTGCTCTGGGGCGAAGAGGACATCGTCACGCCGCTGCATTACGCCCACCGCCTCTACGAGCAGCTGCCGCACGCCGAGCTCCGCACGTATCCGGAGTGCGGCCACTTCCCGATGATCGAAGCGGCCAACCCCTCGACCGACGCCCTCGTGGCGTTCCTGCGCCCGCGCGTCGAGGAGGTCGTCGCTGTGGAAGAAGCCGGAGGGGCCGAAGGCACCGACCCGGCTGCGGAGCAGCCGCAAGGGGCCGAGGGGGCCGGAGGGGGGCGAGGAGCCCCCCAGAACAACGAAGAGGCTTCGCCAAGCGAAGCCTCTGAGGAGAGCGAGGCCGCGCGCGACAGCGCGGGGACTCGCGACGGGGGGCGTAGCGGCGAAGCCGCGCGAGCCCCCCGCAACCAAGCCCTCGACTCGCCCGATACGAACCGCGACCAAGAGACGGGGGTCATCCCATGACCCGCCATCTCTCCATCGCCGCGCTCTTCGCGATCCTCGCCCTCCCCCTGCCCGCGGCCGCCACCGGCTTCACCGACGTCGGCGACGACATCCGGCGCCACGTCGATTGGTCGGCCGAGCTCCACGGCCTGCTCCGTACGCGCGGCTCGCTCATCTACAACTGGGACCTCGATTGCGGCCCCACGCCCTCGGGCGATCCGCTCTTCCCGGTGCCGCTCTCGGATCCGAGCAGCCAGTTCCTGACCCACGCCGACTTCCGCCTGCGAAGCGACATCGCGGTCTACGCACCGGGCGGCTTCGCCGCGGTCAAGGTCCGCCTCGACACCCTCGACAACCTCACGCTCGGCTCCATGCCCCGGGGCACCCCATCCGCGAGCCTCGACCAGCGCTCCCCCGACGCGCCCATCAAGGTCGAGCGCGCCTACGGTGAGGTGCTCACGCCGGTGGGCCTGCTCGCCTTCGGTCGCATGGGCAACCAGTTCGGCCTGGGCGTCCTCGCCAACGGCGGCGACTGCCGCGACTGCGACGCCGGCGACAGCGCCGACCGCATCGCCTTCATCACCCCCATCGGCGGCCTCACCTGGGCCGCCGCCTACGACTTCACCTCTTCCGGCCCCTTCGTCCCCCGGCGCGCACCGAACCGCTACATCGACCTCGACCCGAGCGACAACGTCCGCAGCGTCACCGTCGCGGTGCTCGACTGGAAGACGGATCTGAGCCGCAACCGCCGCTCCCGCGCCGGCCGCATCACCGGCGAGTGGGGCGCATACTTCGCGTACCGCTGGCAGGATCGCGACGTGCCGGTCGGCTACGTCGCCACCGCCGACGCGGTGCCGCTCACCCCCTCACAGTCGGTCTACCGCGGCTTCCGCGGTTACGCTGGCAGCCTCTGGGGCCGCCTCACCCTGCCCTCGGGCCGCATCGAAGCGGAGGCGGCCGTCCTCGGCGCGCACATCGATCAGGCCACGCTCATCCCCGGCGCGCTCCTTCGCAACCCTGTCGACTCGTTCCAATACGGCGGCGCCCTCGAGAGCGACTTCTACTTCGCGAACGAGGATCTCCACTTCGGCTTCGACGGCGGCCTCGCCAGCGGCGACCCGGCCCCCGGCTTCGGCGCCATCCAGAACCCGAACTCTCCCGCGCCGCAGCCCGGCGACCTCGACGGCCCCCAGGCCAACCCGGCCCGCGGCGACAACCGCGTCGACAACTTCCGCTTCAGCCCGAGCTACCGCATCGACAAGATCCTCTTCCGCGAGATCATCGGCACCGTCACCGACGCCTTTTATTTCCGGCCCCACGCGAGCTATCGCCTCTGGCGGCATTCCCACGGCGAGCTCGACCTGGCCGTGGCGGCCATCGCCTCCTTCGCGATGCAGCCCACCTCGACGCCGGGTGGCGAGAGGCCCCTCGGCGTGGAAGTGGATCCGAGCTTGGCCTATCTGCACGAGGACGGTTTTCACGCGCTCATCGAGTACGCGGCGCTCTTCCCCATGAGCGGGCTGAGCAACCCGACGCTCGGCCTCTCCGCCAAACCCGCGCAGCTCATCCGCCTTCGACTGGGGCTCGCCTACTGATGAAGAAGAACGCCACATACGTCGTCGTCGCGCTCGCCTTCACGCTCAGTGCCTGTGGGGAGAACCAGACCTTCGTCGATCGCGATCACTACGTGCCTGGCGAGCCGGCGCCCCTCGAGTGCGTGCCGAACCTCGACGGCCGCATCGACGGAAGCGAGCTGCCGGTGGTCCTCGGCACGCCGGTCAATTTCCTGGTCAACCCGGCGGGCACCGAAGTCCCCATCGACGTGGGCGGCCGCGTCGACAGCGACGGCAAGCTCTTCTGGGACTACTCCGCCGACGACGGCACCGACCAGCTCGCCGAGATCACCGCCGTCGACATCGCGGACCGCTGGTACGCCGACTCCTTCCCCACCGGTCAGTTCGCCACGCCCGTCGACGCGGGCGGGCGCGTCGAGACCATCTACCTCCGCGACGACACCGCGCTTTGGATTCTCGGCATCGCCTCGCGCGAAGAGAACCCGCCCGAGGGGCAGACGCTCCTCGTCTACCAGGAGCCCGTGCCCTACTATCGCTTCCCCATCGAGCCCGGCATGGAGCACGTGGCGGTGGGCGAAGTCGTGGGCGGCACCCTCCGCGGCCTGCCCTACGCGGGTCGCGACACCTACGAGGTTCACGCGGACGCGGTGGGCGTGGTCGCCCTGCCCGACCTGATGTTCGAGCAGGCGCATCGCGTGCGGACGAAGGTGACGGTGGAGCCCGCCGCGGGGATGGCCACCAGTCAGCGAACGGTTTCTTTCCTCTTCGAATGCTTCGGAGAGGTGGCGCGGGCGACGAGTCTCGCCGGCGAAACGGATGAGGACTTCAGCACGGCGGCGGAGACCCGGCGCCTGGCGCTCTAGGAGAAAATCATGATCTGGGACACGTGGAAGAAGGGCTTCGACGCCTGGGAGAAGACGACGGCGAACTACCTCGAGCACTGGATGAAGAGCCCGGTCGTCCTCGAGCCGTCGGGCGCGATGCTGAGCGCCGCGATGAAGGCCAAGAAGGCCTCCGACGACGCGACCGCGCGCTGGTGGAGCCTCTGGGGCCTGCCCACGCGCCGCGACCAGGAGCGCTCGATGCACGCCCTCAACCAGCTCCAGAGCCGCATCCTCGATCTGGAAGAGCGCCTCGAAGACGCCGAGCGCCGCGCGCAGGGCTGAACCGGACAGCCATCATGGACGTCACGCCCTACCTCGAGCCGCGCATCGCGCCCCGCGCCGTCTTCGACAGCCTCGAAGAGCGACGCTCCCGCGTGCGCTTCATGCTGCCGGACGGCGGCGGGGACTTTCGCGCCATCACCTGGGGGGCGTACGCCGATCAGATCCGCAAAGCCGCCCTCTTCGTCGCCAGCGAGATGAAGAGTGGCGAGCGCGCCGCCATCTTCGCGCCGAACCGCGTGGAGTGGATGAGCGCCGCCCTCGGCATCCAGGCCGCCGGCGGCGTGATGGTGCCGATCTACGCCTCGAGCACCGCGGAGCAGGCCGCCTACGTCGTCGAGCACTCGGACGCGCGCGTCCTCTTCGTCGACACCCCGGCGCTGCTCCGGCGCGTCCTGTCGATCTGGCCGCAGCTCGAAGGCGTGAACCGCATCGTGGCGCTCGACGATGGCCTCGACGTCGCCGGCGCGGCCGAGTCGCTCCGCAGCGAAGGCATCGCCCTCCCCTCGTACAGCGAGATCGAGCGCAAGGTGATCGGGTGGTCCCGTGCGATCGCCATTGGCAAGGCGCGCGACCAGGAGGACCCGGCGGCCTTCGAGCGGACGATGGACAGCGTGTCCCTCGAGCAGCCGGGGCTGATGCTCTACACCAGCGGCACCTCGGCCTGCCCAAGGGCGTGCCGCTCACCCACCGAAAACGTCGCGGTCAACGGCGCCGATTGGCTGCGGGTCAACGCGCCGCTCCTCGACGAGGGCGCCATCGACCTGCTCTGGCTGCCGATGAGCCACATCTTCGGCTTCGGCGAGGCCACTTCGGCAACGCCCTCGGCTGGACGAGCTACCTCACCGACCCGGCCCACGTGATGGACCTGATCCCGCAGGTGAAGCCCAACGTCTTCATGAGCGTGCCCTCGCTCTGGGAGAAGCTCGCGGTGAAGGCCGGCGGCAAGACCGACGCGCTCCTCGACGTCACCGGCGGCCGGATGCGCTTCTGTCTCTCGGGCGGCGCGGGCCTCAAGCGCGAGGTGAAGGAGAGCTTCCACGACGCGGGCATCCTGATCATCGAAGGCTATGGCCTCACCGAGGCGTCTCCGACGCTGACGCTGAATCGCCCCGACGCCTTCCGCTTCGACACGGTGGGCAAGCCGCTGCCGAGCGTGGAGATCCGCCTCGCCGAGGACGGCGAGATCCTGGCGCGCGGCAAGAGCATCTTCCGCGGCTACCACAAGGACCCGGCGGCGACCCGCGAGGTGCTGACCGAGGACGGATGGCTGAAGACCGGCGACATCGGCCGCTTCACCGACGATGGCTTTTTGCAGATCGTCGATCGCAAGAAGGACATCCTGGTGACCGCGGGCGGCAAGAACGTCGCGCCGGCGAACATCGAGCTCCGCTTCCGCGACGATCCCTTCATCGAGCACGTGGTGCTCTACGGCGACGGCCAGAAGTACCTCGTCGCCGGCGTGTGGCCGAACAAGGCCGCCATCGACGCCCACCTCGACGCCCAGGGGGTGAACGGCGGCGGCCGCGCGGAGGCCCGCGAGGCGCTGCTCTCGCGCCGGATCGACGCGATCAACGCCGACCTCGCCCGCTACGAGACCATCAAGAAGTTCGCCGTGGTCGACGAGCCCCTCACGGTCGAAAACGGCATGCTCACGCCCACCCTCAAGGTGAAGCGCAAGAAGGTCTACGAGCGCTTCGGCGAGCTCCTCGGGGCGCTGTACTGATGCGTGGTCTGATCCCTTTCCTGTCGCGCCTGAAGCGACCGATGCCTGAGGTCGGGATGACCCCGGCGGACGTCGTCCACCGCGAGAACAAATGGCGGCTGCTCCGCTACCGCCCCTCGCCCGAGGCGGGGCGCGTGCATCAAACGCCGATCGTGATGGTGCCGTCGCTGATCAACCGGCACTACGTGCTGGATCTGATGCCGGGCAAGAGCTTCGCCGAGTGGCTCGTCGAGCAGGGCCACGACGTCTACTGCATCGACTGGGGCACGCCCGGCCCCGAGGATCGCTACCTCGAGCTCGACGACTTCGCCGAGCGCTATCTCGGCCGCGCCATCCGAAAGGCGACGCGCGAGTCTGGGACCGAAACCGCACATCTCCTCGGCTACTGCATGGGTGGCATCTTCACCGCCATCTACGCCGCCAAGCACCCCGAGCACGTCGCGTCGCTGGTTCAGCTCGCGGCGCCCATCCGCTTCGCCGACGACTCGGTGCTCACCAATTGGACGCGCTCGAAGCGCTTCGACGTCCGCACGCTGGTGAGCGCGACCGGCATCGTCCCCTGGCAGATCCTCCAGGGCTCCTTTCACCTCCTGCGTCCCACGCTCAGCCTGTCGAAGGCGGTGCACGTCCTCGACCGCGCCTGGACCGACGAATCCCTCGACGGCTTCCTCGCCCTCGAGACCTGGGGCAACGACAACGTCGGCCTCCCCGGCGCCTTCTACAAGCGCTACATCGAGGACCTCTACCGCGACGACCAGCTGTGGCACGGCACGCTCTCCATCGCCGGCCGCGCCGTGCATCTCGAAGACGTCCGCTGCCCACTCCTCGCCGTCACCTTCGCCGACGACTACATCGTCCCCTGGGAAGGCGCCGCCGCGATCCTCGACAAGGTCCGGAGCGAGGACAAGCGCCACCTGCACCTGCCCGGCGGACACGTCGGCGCCGTCGTGAGCCGAGGCGCGAAGAAGCGCCTCTGGCCGGAGCTGTCGCGCTTCTGGACCGAGCGGGACGCGCCCCACCCAACAGCACTCGCGTCCAGCTCGTCGCCGGCGGCCGTGTCGCGCTCTCACTAGTGACGGATTCGGAGTTCGGAGTTCGGATTCGGAGTCGGGATCGTGGCCGGACTACGATCCAAATCATTCGGGAGCTTCGGCCGGTCATCGGATAGGTGAAGGAAGCCCGGATGACGTCGTCACCCGATTCGCTCAGCGTCACGGTCATCCAGCGTTTCGGCGGCGCGCTCAATCTCAATCCGCACTTCCACACGCTGGTCCCGGATGGGGTGTTCCTCGAGGCGCCGGATGGATCGGTCCGCTTTCACCGTCTGCCCCCGCCGACCGACCAGGAAGTCGCGGCCCTGCTCACCACCCTCGTCGCGCGTCTGAGGCGCCTGTTAATCCGCCGCCGCGCCCGCCAGGACGGATTCGACCTGCACGCCAACACGGCCGTGCGCGGCAAGAATCGCCCGCTCTCCTGCTCTACCACGGCGTCTTCGCGGCCAACGCGAAGCTGCGCAAGCGGGTCGTTGCGTACGGGCGTCCTTCCGAGCCGGGCAAGGGCCCGAAGCACAGCACGTCCAAACGCAAGCGTCACAACCCGAGCTGGGCCGAGCTCATGCGACGGGCCTCGACATCGACGCGCTCGAATGCCCGAAGTGCCACGCCCGCATGCGCTTCGTCGCCTCGATCCTGAGACCGGCCACCATCCGTCGCATCCTCGACAGCCTCGACCTGCCGGCAGATCCAGTCGTCCCCGCCCCGGCGCGCGCGCCACCCGGCGACGACGACCTCTTCTTCGACGTCGCCTGAGGCGGGTTCCCCCGAGCCTGTCGACGTCGCACTCCGTCCGTCGCTCGCAGCTCACGCGAAGATCGAGCCTTCACGCCTTTCATGCGCCGTCCGGTTTCCAGCCTCCACGGAAGCCAACCGCCTCCCCGGACGCCCGAGTTTCGCAGTACGTGTGATTACGTGTGATCGGTCAACTCGCCACGCCGACTGCAAGGCACGAGGCCGTTTGTGCGGACTATCCGCACCATGCTGCCGCGGGATGAAGATGTCGCCTGTGAGGGCGTCAGGCGTCCGTCGCTCCATCGGTCGTCGCGTCCGTCGCTCCATCGGTCGTCGCGTCCGTCGCTCCATCGGTCGTCGCGTCCGTCGCTCCATCGGTCGTCGCGTCCGTCGCTCCATCGGTCGTCGCGTCCGTCTGGCCGTCGGTCATCGCGTCGGTCGATCCGTCGGGCGCCGCGTCCATCGAGCCATCGGGCGTCGCGTCGACGCCGGTGTCGCTCGTGTAGAGGCAATAGGGATCGCAGGCACCCGCCAAGCAGCTGGTATCGCCGGGCCATTCGACCGAGGTGCCGCAACAATCGCAGTATTGAGTGGTCGGCGGGGGAGCGTCATCGTCGCCGCAGCCGAAGGCGAACGCGGCGATGAAGAGGACCAGAAGGAATCGGAGCATGTCGATCATGCTACCTGGCACCCGAGATCGTAACCAGCTCGAGGGAGATCGACGCGCTGCCCGTCGCGACCCGCTCCGGAAGGGTCAGCTCGATCAGTACCCCGAGCCGACCACCGTGTGGGGGTATCCCATGCCCGGCCCCGGCAGCGTCAGTAGCGGCGCGGCATCGAAGCCGGCACCGGTTCCGGCATACACGCGCAGCGTGTTGGTGCCCTTTTCCAACATCGCGTAGTCCGGGACCGCGTCGCCGTCGACATCGCCCATGCTGGAGCCCGCACTCGCAAAGAGTCCAGGCCACGTCGCGTGAACGACGCTCGATCCAAACCGTGTCGCGCCTCCCCAAACGATGGCCATGGTGAACACGCCTTCGCCCTCGTCCCGCAGCACGGCTTCATCGAAGCCGTCCCCATCCAGGTCACCGGCGCAGCGCGGAACAGCAGACAGCCCCGTGAGCGACCGCAGCTCGATATCGGGCTCCACGGCCACACCGTCCGGCCCTCCCAAATAGAAGACGGCCCCGTCCTCCAAGTCTCCGTCTCCGTCGAGAAGATACGTTACGGCGATGTCCGAATACCCGTCTCCGTTGACGTCGCCGATCTCTCCCACGTGGCCGCTGAACAACGGATCGACGACACCAGCGGTGCCCAACATGGCCGCTGGAGTCGGGCCGACGCCATCGCTCGACCCGAGGTAGAGGAAAGCGAGCGGCCCCGTGGCGCCCTGCGGGTGGCCGACGAGGAGGTCCGCGAACCCATCGCCGTTCACGTCGCCGGCGCTGCTTACTTCGGGCCAGGGCGGAGCGTCTCCCCGAGCAGGAAGCGTCGGGGCGTTCGGGACGCTGAGCCCGCTCGCGCTGCCTCGGCAAAGATAGACGTTGCCCGCCGAGTCGCTCACCGCGACATCGGCGTAGCCGTCTGCGTCCACATCGCCGACTCCAGATATCGAATAACCAAAATCTGTCGGGTCGGGCGAGTCCGGCGGCTGGTTGAAGCGCTGGAACGGCTCGACTGAGATGCCGTCCGGCGAGCCCACATATACATCGACGCCCCCCGTCCCGTAGGCCGCAGCGAGATCCGAGAACCCGTCACCATTGATGTCACCGACATTTCTTATCTGCCAGACAAAGGTCTCTCCTCGTCCTTCGAGCACCGTGGGTTCGGGTTCGAATCCGGCCCCGGTGCCGAGGTAGACGATTGCGCGTCCCGCAGCGATGCTGTCGCTCCCACTGGAGGCGAGGTCGGGAATGCCATCACGGTTCGGGTCGAACAATGCGCCCCGCGAGGTGCTCGATGGAGCGTCGCGGGCCGTCACGATCAGCTCCCATGGCTGACTGGCAACGCAGCCCGTGCCACGACCGGTGCGAGCAAAGAGCCGCCAGAAATAGATCCCCGGGGAGAGCGCCACGGGGGGCGTCCCCATCTCGCCATCGGCGTCGAACTCCGTCACCAGGTGAGCGCATCCGGGGTCTTCACACAGCTGCACGTGTGCACCGATCCCGCCAGCGAGCACCCACGACAGGCGTGGTCGGTGCGAGCTGACGAATGACGTCGAGAGCGGCGCTACCGCTCGGGGCGGTTCCACATGCCCGTGCGCCGACTCGCCACACACGAGCAGATCTGTTCGCGTCGCGCACGCCCCTGAGCTCGCGAGCGCGAGCACGGCCGGCACAATCCGCCGTGAGAGCCGATGCACAAGCACGTCCACTACGACGATACCGCAGAGACAGGTCCCTGAGCGAGTGCTCGGCTCCAGGACCGCTTTCCCCAACGGCTGAGGTTCTCGGGGAGTATGCTCCCACCATCGTGAGACAGGTGCTCGCCGCATTGCTCTTCGTCGTCGGGTGCTCGGATTGCGATTCGGGCGACGCGCCCGGAAGATCCGAACCAGGTTGGCCAAACCGTCGCTTGTCCTCGCGAGATTGACGCGGACGTCCGTGTTCCCACAGTCAACCTGGTTCGGATCTCCGCATCCCTGAGAGCACGCGCGCGGTAGGTAAGCATTGGAAAAGCCCTCCTTGAACAGGGAGGGCAACGGCGCTCACCAAGTGCGGCAAGGATCGGTGATTTCAACGTCGCGGCGTGGCTGCGAGGAGCTCGGCGATCGACCGATCGCCGGCCATGGGTTGCTGATCGGGCTCACCGCTCACGACTCGCAGGTGAGTCGTGCCGTCGGGATCGAAGGTCAGCTCGCGGCGCCACGGCGAGCGACCCTCACCGTCCTCTTCTTCCTCGTCGTCACAATCCGACGACGCGTCGCCGCTGACCTCGGAGGAGACGTCCATGGAACGACAGAGCGTCGGGCCGAGGGTGCAGAAGGCCACGATATCGTTGTCGGTAGTGGCGCTCCACGAATAGCAGCACTCGTCGTCGCAGCCGTTTGCGCCGGAGATGTGGCTGCTGTGCATCGTGGCACGGACGATCGGCCCGGCGGTGGTGTCGATGACCTCGAGAGTGCCGCCACCGATCCCGACCATGTCGGTGTTGCCGTGGTCGGTCATGTCGTCGGTGTCGTAGAAGATGGGATGTAACTCGTAGCCGTCCTCGCGCCTGACGGCGATGTTCACCCTCTGGTCGATCGCCATGACGGTGGCGACCCCGATGTGGACGAGCGCGAGCTCGGGCACGCCATCGGATGCGGGCCGGTGAGCCATGACCTCGAGCTCCACGCGGGTGACCGCCTCGTAGTCGTAGCCGTTTGGGCCGTAGACCTCATCCTCGTCGGCGACCTCGTAGAGCTCGTCGAGCGTGGCGGGCATGGCTTCGAGTGAGCTCGCACCGACGACCTCGGGTTCGTCGGTGGGCGCGGGGAGCGCGGTGAGGTGACGCTCGACCGTTCGGTTCGGGCGCATGTAGAGAGATGTCCGGTAGGCAGAGCGCGCGGCGTCGATCTCCCCGGCCGCTTCGAGCACCAGCCCTCGGTTGTAGTGGCACATGGCCGCATACGGCTTGAGCGGCTCCGGCGGGAAGTTACCGAAGAGCCGGCGGCCCTGCTCGATCAGTCGACGGGCCTCGTCGCCATTTCCCATGCGATGCGCGACGAACCCGGCTTCACAGTAGAGGCGCGGATCTTGGGGATGGGCTTCGATGAGCGCCATGAACGCACCGAGCCCCTCCGCCTGATCCTGTTGCGTCTTCGCGCGCGCGCTCGCGATCTCCCGGCGGTAGGCGCGCGCATCGGCTTTCGTCATGGCAGGCGGCGGAGGGCGCGGTGCGGGCGGTTCTACCGTCGTCGACTCGCCTTCCCCGTCGCCCGCCTCACTGGCCGCATTCCCCTCGGTGGTGCTGCGCTCTTCTTCTACTGAGGGCGAACCCTCGCTCTCTGCGGCCGTGTTCTCCGCCGGCTCGACCGGCGCCGCCGGCTCGTCGTCGCAAGCGAGCAGGACGACACACGAGACCAGCGCGACCAACGTCGCGCACCCCCACGCCTTCGTCATGTCGAGACGGTATCACGGCGCAACCCGTCATTCGCACGCCTGCCGCGTCACGCGGTGTCGGTATTCGAAGAGCCGCTGCAGCTGTCGCTCTGCGATGGGCTTGCCGAAGATCCGCCCGAGCACGCCCATGGGGAGCTCGTACTCGATGTCGTCTCGGAGCACGCAGCTGTCTTCGTCGATCGGCGTCACGATGTGCTGGTGGTGCTCCGGTTTCCAGCCTCTACGGACGCCAACCACTTCACCGGACGCCCCGCCGGCACTCTACGACGCGGGTTGGGTGTTTTGTGAGACGGTCAGCTGGGGCCCGTGTCCGTAGTTGCCACTTCTCGCCGTCTGGGCTTCGCCTCGAAGCGGATCGCCACCTCCGTCGAGTGCCATAGGGCGAGCACCTGCACTCGGTCTCTTGCCTTCAAGTACCGAAAGTAGACGAAGAAGCGCGTGCGCTTCAGGTAGGCGCGCCAGACGTTCGGAGTGTCGGTGGGGACGCCGATGAGGATGGGGAACGTCTCGAGGTCCTGGATCACGTCCGCGAGCTCGTCGTCGAAGGCCGCGGGGGCCTTGTCCCGATTCGCGAGCCACCAGTCGCGAGCACGCTCGATTTCGACGACGACCTCGGGAGCGATCTCAACCGTCGGAATCGGGCGGAGCTCCACGGAGCTTCGCCAGAATTCGCGGGCGTCGATGCCTTCGCCGCGATCGCATGCGGCGGCGCGCGCGAGGAGCTCGCGACGTTCTTCGTCGGTGAGCTCGACCACGGCGATCTCTTCGAGGGCTTTTCTGGCCCTGTCGAGATCCGCGTCGTCGAGGTTGTCGACGAGCGCGTGAATGGCGTCTCTCGTGTTCACCAACGGCATGATAGCACCCAGATCGTTGGCGCGCCGGGCGGCTCCGTGCCCAACGCTCCATCGGTCACGGGGGCCTTATCGGGGGCAGCGCGGGCGAGTTGCGCATCCGCTCGGTGGTTCCGATCCCGGAGGGCGACCTCGATGACCCGCCCCCGTGACAACGCCGCCCGCTTCTTCCACGAGACCTGGCTCGGCATGGTCCAGCCGACCGAGGGCCTGGTCGTGTCTATCCCCGCGCTCCTCGAAGCCGAAGCGTTCGAGCGGCTGAGCACGGACGACCATCACGCGTTCAAGGAGTTCCTCGAAGCAGGCCCCGACGGCGCGCTGCGTCTCGCGGACCCGCGCCGCTTCCTTCTCGATCCGGTTTCCAGCCTCCACGGAAGCCAACCCCTTCCCCGGACGCCCGATGCCAACGCAAGTTAGAAATGTCCGGTCTTGCGTTAAGTAGAGATGTCCGGTTCGGGCCTCAGGAAGTCGCGTCCACGGCCTCGAGTCGTTTGCTCACGAGGCGTCGCTCGCGCTCGGTTCGCGCCTTGTCTAGCCGCTGCTCTTCTCGTGCGAGTTGCTGGCCCCGGTTCTGGGTCAGGACGGCGCCCAGCAGCCTGTTGTCGACGATGTCGCCGGGAGTGATGGTGGCTTGCGAGTCTTTGGCGAAAGGGCGTGCGGCGAGCTCGGCATCACCAGCCCGAATACTGACGTTGCCGTCGTCGTCCTCGTAGACCCGCACACGCTTGTTCTTCACCTCGTGGGCCTCGGCGGTCGGCTCCAGCAGGCACATCACTCGCCTGTAGTGCAGCGTCAGGTTGCGGCTGACTTTGCGCTCGGCCTGCAAGCGGAAGATGTCGTCGAGGGCCTCGCCGTCCGCGACAGGGCGGTGGGCATCATGCGGCGAATGGGCGCCTGCCCGAAGCGTCGATTGTAGTCCTCGGTGAAGGTGGGCAGAAATGCGTTGCCTTCGTCGATGGTGCTCACACCTGCCAGACGCAGCTCCTTGACGAGCCGGTCCTGAAGCGTCTGATGCGCGCGCTCGACGCGGCCCTTGGCGGGCGCCGTGTTGGCGCAGCTCACATCGATGTTCAGCTCGCTCATCGCTCGACCGAACTGCGTCAGCCCCGAGCCGCCGTGGTCCTTGCGGTTGACGCGGAAGATCGTCGCCTTGTCGCTGTAGAACGCGACCGGACGCCCGTGCCGCTCGAGGTAACGGCGCACCGACGTAGAGTACTCGAACGTCGATTCCGACCGGGCGAAACGCAGCTCCGCTCCCTCGCGCACCGCGTCCGGCAGACAAATGCTGGTCACCGTCGCTAACGCCATGGGCCTCACCGACGTGACGAGCTTCGGAAACATCAATACCGAGGAGGTCGCTCGACTGGTCGTGACTCCGCCAACTTTGTCGGGAGGGATACTCGGCCGCTTTCCGGTGTGAGAGCGCCTTGCGTTCATCCTGAACCGTGCCCTAGGGTGGCGCAATCATGCGCGCGGACGACCGAGGTGGCCCTGCGAGCGATGGCGTGGGCGGGGGCCGCCGCCCGTGGCTCGCGGTTTACGGAGCCCTTCTTCTCGCGGCGTGTGGCGGCGCCTCGGCTCACCAAAGGAGCGCAGGAGGTGAGCCTCCGTTTCACCCGCGGCGGCCGAGCGGAAGAGGGGAGGTTCAGGCCCTCTTCGGGCAGGACGATCTGCTCTGCGTCGTTCGGCGCGACCGCGAGCTCGTCTGCATGGGCGCGGTTCGAGCGGTCGATCTCCGCTCCGCCGCGCCAGCGAGCTGTACGCAGGCCAATACTCCCTTTCGGAGCGTTGACGAGCCCGTGACGCTCGACGGGCTGGTCGACGTCGTCGCGCTCGGGGCGGCCGGGAGCTCACGCTGCGTGGTGGAGGCCAGTGGTGCGGTCCGCTGCTGGGGCAGTGATCTTGCCCGACATCCCTTTCAGTCTGCTGCTCCGGTGCTCGTGGACGTCGCCGGGCCCGCGGTCGACGTGGCCGTTCGCGTCCATGCGTGCGTCGTACGACGCGACGGCGCGGTTCTTTGTTGGGGCCGGAACTGGTGCGGCGAAGCGGACCCGATGGCGAGTGAGCTCACCGTGAGTCGCGAGGCCTCGCATGAGAGCGGCGCCTCCGATCCGCGGAGCCGGTGGGTCGAGCGTCCCACGCGCGTTCCTCTCCCTCCCGGCGAACGAGCGAGCGCCGTCGCGCTCGGGTCGCTCTTCAGCTGTGCCCGCACCGAATCGGGGCGGGTTTATTGCTGGGGAGGGACGCCGGAGGACGAGCTTCCCGCCGACGAGGAGACCCGGCGCCGCGAAGCGTTCGCTGCCTGCATGGCGGAGCGCGCGTTGGCTTGCTCCGGTGATGAGGCAGACGGAGAAGACGGCGAAGACGACGAAGACTACGACGAGCTCTTCTGTGAGGACGAGGTCGCAAGCGACTGTGACGCGCTCGCGGACGAGGCAACCGCCGAACCCCCGCCGCCCTGTGCGCGCGCCACCAGGCCGATGGCGGTAGACATCTCGAATGTCGTATCGCTTGCGACCGGGGCGCGTCACGCTTGCGCCGTCGTCAGGAGTGGGGCCGTTTACTGTTGGGGCCAGAACCAGCGTGGGAGCTTGGGCGCCTCGCGGTCGGAGCTCGCGAGCAGCGCGACGCCGGTGCGTGTCTCCATTCCCGCGGCGGACCTCGTCGTCGCGCAGGGTGCCGAAACGTGTGCGATCGCTCGGCAGGATGGGCGGGTGTGGTGCTGGGGACCGGGGCGTGGATCGGGGGCCGGAGCGCACCAGAGCTCCGCGCGCGGAGCGAACGGCGCCGATCCCTCCCCCGTTCCCGGGATCGGGGACGCGCGCGCTCTCGCCCTCGGGGACGATTGGGCGTGCGCGCTCGACGGTCGCGGGGAGGTGACCTGCTTCGGTCGGCGCATCGACGCGCACCGCGTAGAGGACCCCGGCGAGGCGATGCCTATGGAAAGAGCCGAGCGCGTGCGCAGCGCGCCCAGCCTATGGCCGCACCTCGCTCTAGATGAGGTCGTTGCTCGAGGAGCAGATTGCGCGAGAACGTGGTTCGCCTGGTTCATCATGAAAGGCGTCCGCGCCGCGCTCATGGAGCGGTGCGCACGCGCAGCGTGCCCTCCGTGGCCGCCTGCGTACGGTTTCCGCGACTCCTCCGGGTCGGGTTGGCTCGACGAGCGCCTGAGCAACTATCCGATGGCTGGCTTCGGCGTAGCGACCGCTCCCCAAGGCGACCGCTATCTCCTTCGCGTCCTCGACGGTGCGACGGGCGCGCCCATCGAAGTCGAGACGTGCACATCGAGGGGCGATTTCGTCGCGTGCGACCCTGCCGAAAACTGATCGCGCAGACGCACGTGGGTCTCCATCGTTCCACTCATCCTGAATCACGCTCCTAAAACGGCAGCGCCGCGCGTGCACGCTCTCGGCTGCGACCGCTCAGGCCTCCGTCCCGCATCAAGTGCACCAGGTACGCTTCAAGGTCGTCGGGACCCAACGTCGCGGGGTCCCGCCCCGCACAGAACGTCAACAATCAGCCTATCCGCTCTCGTCCACTTGAGTGAGGATTTCGGGGAACACTCGTTCGCGAAGTGACGGTTCCCCTAGCACCCAGCCTGCTGTTCCCAACGCTCGCCGCCGATAGCGAAGGGTGCATACTGCTTTCATTGTATGCATCTGACAGCTCCGACGTTCAAGTGCAGCGAGTCGTCGGCATCGTGGGAAGTCCACACCGTGCTTGGACTATTGGGGTTGGAGTTGGACCAATCCGCACAATGGCGAACACCGTTCAGGGACTCGGGGCATCCGTGACGTGATGAAACCCGTGATCTCGTTCGCAGTAGCCGCAGCGCTTTCGGCCGCGCTCGCCTCGGGGTGCGGCGCGGCAGAAGCGCGCCCCGAGGTCAGCGCCGAGACGCGGGCGCTCTACGGCGACCTGCTGGTGGACACGGGCGATTGCCGTCGCACCGCGCCCGAACCGTCGGTCAGACGGAGATGCTCTCCGACGTCGACGTGCTCGAACGCATCCTGCGGCGCGGCTATGCGGGCTTCGAGATCGCGGCGAGCGAAGACGAATGGGCCGAGGTTTTTCGGGGGATTCGCGCGGAGCTGCCCGAGGCGCCCGCTTCGCCGGTGGAGTTTCGCGACGGGCTGATCGCGCGGCTGCGCTTCGCGGACGACAATCATCTGGGGCTGTCGCTTCGCGACGCCGAAGGCCACCGGAGCTGGCGCGGAACCAGCGGGCATGCCCAAGCGTATTACGGCGACGTGGTGCTTCGCCGCGAAGGCGAGGGCTTCGTCGACGCGGAAGGTCGTCGGTTGATCGCCTGTGGCGACGCGCCCGCCGCCGACGTCGTGCAGCCGTTCGTGGGCTCGGAGCCGGCCGCCGTGATCTTGCGTCCGGTGATCCTCTCTCGCGCGCGCCTGAGTGCGACGACCTGCCGCTTCGAGAGCGCCGCCGGGACGGAAGAGCGCGAGGTCGCGCTCTCACGCGTCGACATCGCCGACCCGCCCGGCCCCATCTTCGAGCGCCGCGACGCGCCCTTCCCCTGGCTCCGCGTCCGCTCACTGGCCACCAGCTACGGCGGCGCTCTCGCCCGCTTCGTCGCCACCGGGCCCGCGCTCCGCGACGAAAAGGTGATCGTCCTCGACGTGCGCCGTCAGGGCGGCGGCAGCGATCGCTTTCTGCTCCGCTGGTTCAAGGAGCTCACCAGCGAAGGCCTTCCCTATTTTCGAACCCGCACCCTCGAGAGCGAGGTCACGCTTCAGGGCGCCCTCAACTTCTGGGGCTGCATCGCCCATCACAGCACGAGCGCCGACGACGGAGGACGCGATTGGCTCACCCGGCGCGTCGCCCAGGCGCGCCGCCAGCTCGACGAGGCGATGGTCACGCGCGGTCCCTTTCGCGAGATGGAGATCGAGCGCGACATCATCGAAGGGCGAGCGCCCGCGCCCTTCGGCGGGCGCCTGCTCCTCGTCACCGACCGCGGCTGCGCCTCGGCGTGCGAGACCTCGGTGCTGATCGCGCGTCACTTCCCAGGCACCGTCGTCGTCGGCGAGAACACCAACGGCACGATGAAGGTGGGGGAGCTCCGCTCCTACCGCCTCCCCCACAGCGGGATCACCGTGAGCGCAGGCCACCGCGTCCACGAAGATCCCGACGCGAACGCGGACATCTTCCCCGAGGGCGTCGGCTACCAGCCCGATCTGTGGCTGGACGGACAGGACGTGGAAGCCCGGATCGCCGCCATGGCCGAATGCCTGGCCGAGCCCGCCTGCGCGCCCCAACTGGACGCCGCCCTCGACGCCCCACACTAAAAAGCACTGAAATTGCAACTTTATTGCTTTCAGCGGCCAAATGATTAGTTTGGGGGAGCTGTCCGGTGCGTGATCGCCCCAGCGGTCGAACGCAATCGACGGCACCCCAAAATCCCCTTTTTCTCCCTCGTTCGTCAGGAGCGCCTCTCCGTGGATCACAGCTTTGCATCGACAGAAACCATCTATTCCCACGCCAAGCGTGAGGAATGGGGCTTTGCCATCCTCGCCTACGAGCGACGCGACCGCCGCGGCTACCAGTTCCAGGACGGCCGCCTGCGCGTCTTCAAAGAGGGCTACTACGACATGCTCGAGCCCGTCTCCCCCAAGCCGGAGGGGACCCCCCGCATCATCTCGAGCCTCAAGACCATGCTCGCCAAGTCGATGGACGCGCGCGACCGCGCCGCGGCGGCCAAGGACGAGCAGCCCACCGTCAGCTTCGACGCCCTGGTGAAGCACTTCCTCGAGGTCCATCCGGGCGGCTTCGACAGCGACGCCTGGAAGTCGGACGTGCGCGGCGTGGAGGCATCCCGTCGGCTCAAGCGCCATCGGGACGCGGCGATCGCCGAGGCGCAGGAGCGCCTGTCGAAGAAGGCGCTCAAGAAGGCGATCAAGGATGGCGAGCACGCTGGCGTGCGCGACACCCTCCTCGAGGTGCTGCAGCACACCGACCTCGTCACGAAGAAGCAGCTCGAGCCTCTCCAGAAGCTCGACGACGCGTTCCTGTCCCACCTGAGCGAGTCCCTGCTCTCGCTCCTGTACGGCACCAGCCCCTTCGAGGCGCGCTTCGAGCGCTTCGTTCAGGTCCTCGAGGCGAGCAAGCTCGACGTGACCTGGGAGCTCGCCACGGCGCCGAGCGCCCTCATCCACCCGGACGAGCACATCTACGTCAAGCGCACCTCGATGAATCGCTTCACCGATTGCTTCGCGCCCAAGCTCAATCTCGGCACGCAGCCGGCGGGCATCGGCTACGCGCGGATCCGGGAGATGACCATCGACCTGGTGGCCGCCCTCCGGGAGGTGGAGCTCAAGCCGGTCGACTTCTTCGACATCGCGCAGATGGTCGTGGACACGATGAAGCCGAAGGTGCTCCCGCGCCTCGACGCCATCAACAACGTGGACTGACTGGCGCTAGTAGCTGAGGATTGAGAAGACTGGCGTCTGCCCGAGCCGGTCCCTCCCCTTCAGCCCCGCGAGCTCGATCACGAAGGCGGCGGCCAACAGGTCGCCGCCTTGTTTTTTGACGAGCTCGCACGCGGCCCAAGCGGTGCCGCCGGTGGCGATGAGATCATCGACCACGAGCACCTTCGAGCCGGCGGGGATGGCGTCGACGTGCATCTGCACCTTGTCCTTGCCGTACTCGAGCTCGTACTCGACCTCGTGGGTCTTCCAGGGCAGCTTGCCGGGCTTGCGCGCGGGCACGAAGCTCGCCGACATCCGCGCCGCGAGGGCCGCGCCGAAGATGAAGCCGCGCGACTCGATGCCGACGATCACGTCCGGACGGTTTTCCGCATACTGCTCGACGAAGACGTCGATGCTCGCCACGAAGGCCTTCGGGTCCGCGAGCATCGGGGTGATGTCCTTGAAGAGGATCCCCGGCTTCGGAAAGTCGGGGACGTCGCGGATCGTCTTCTCGATCAGCGCGATGCGTTCGTCGCTCATCCGGTCTTCTCCTCGTCGCTCTGGCCCGCCACCCAGGCGGCGATGCCGAAGTGGGCGCCGTAGGTCACGTCGAGGTTCAGCGGCGTGATCGACGCGAACCCCTGGTCGACGGCCTGGGTGTCGGAGCCCTCGATCTCCTCGTGCGGCCGCGGGCCCGGCCCGCCGATCCACATGTAGTCGCGGCCGCGCGGATCGGTGCGCACCTCGATGGTGTCGTCGTAGGTGCGGCGGCCGAGACGCGTGGCGCGGATGCCGCGGATCTCCCCGGCGGGGAAGTTGATGTTCAACAGCGGCGCCGGGCCGTCCTGTCGTTCGGCCGACCAGAAGCGGGCCACCAGCTCGGCGCCCATCTCCGCGCAGGCGGCCAGGTTCTTCTTCGACAGCGCGCTCATCGCGAAGGAGGGGATGCCCTTGAGCGCCGACTCGCGGGCCGCCGCCACGGTGCCCGAGTAGTGGATGTCGCTGCCGAGGTTGGGGCCGTGGTTGATGCCGGAGACCACGAGGTCCGGGCGGCGCGGCAAGAGATCCTGGTGGAAGAGGGCCACGTAGGTGCAGTCGGCGGGGGTCCCGTTGACGGCGTAGACGCGCTCGGCGATCTGGCTGAGGCGCAAGGGCTTGTGGAGGGTGAGGGAGTGGCTGTTGGTGCTCTGCTCCCGGGCCGGGGCCACCGTCCAGACCTCCCCGACCGCCGAAAGGGCCTCCCGCAGGACGATGTTGCCCTGTGCGGCCACCCCGTCGTCGTTGACCACCAGGATCAACGGCTTTTTCTGACTACTTTCGGGCACGGAGGCCCGGGGTTACCCCAGATGCGCCCTCTGGACAACCCGGCGCAAGCTCGGATACCGTCTCCCCCATGGAAGATCACGGGTTGATCGCGCGCGATGTCGCGCTGCTCAAGAAGGCGCAGGGCATCGGCCAGAACCGGAGCTTCATCCTGTTCTTCACCATCGCTGGCCTCATGGTGCTCGCGACCCTCCTCGCCGTCGTCTCCGGAGGCATCGGCGGGTTCGTCCTGCTCGCGGGCCTGGCCGGCATCGGCGCGGTCGCGAAGTTCACGCCGTGGGGTGAGAACCTCATCGTCGGCGTGGTGATCGTCTGCGGGCTGATCGTCGGCGCCCTCGCGCTCTATGGCGCGATCGGCAGCGTCTTCTCCTAACGCTGCGCTAGCTCCAACTCGGATCGGGAGACGCGGCGTCGCCGAGCGCCGCGCGGACGCGCTTGTCCACCTTCGGCGCGAGCGCGTTGCGGAAGAGCAGCCAGCGGAAGGTGTCGCTGAGGACCTCGCGCGCGGGGCGATAGCTCATGCCGAGCGCGCGCTTCGACTTCGAGGCGTCGTAGACCAGGTCGCCCGCGCCGAGATCGGCGATGGCGGTGCGGGTGATCGGCGCGTCCGTACCCTCGCGGGCGGCCTTCTTCTCCGCGCGGCCCGCGAGGAAGCGGATCAAGAAGCCAGGCGGCCGGAAGGTCGGCGGCTTCACACCGCCCACCTCGTGGAAGAGCGCCGACACCTCGGCGGGCGTGAGGTTGTCGCCAGTGAGGATGTAGCGCTCGCCGCGCTCGCCACGCTCGAGGGCGCGCGCGTGCCCCTCCGCGACGTCGTCGACGCCGGTGACGCAGACGTGGAGAAAGGCGGGATCACCAGAGAGCAGCCCGACGATCGCCTGCATCGCCGGGGTGATGCGGTAGTCGCGAGGACCGAAGACGCCCGAGGGATTCACGATCACCGCTTCGACCTCGTCGGCCGCGTCGGATGCAGCGACGAGCTTCTCGGCCTCGACCTTGCCGCGGATGTATGGATTGGTCGGCGCGTCCATGAAGTGGCTCTCGTCGTAAGGCTTCGACGTATCCGGGCTGAACCCCACGGTCGCGCCGCTCGACGTGAACACGAGCTTCTTCACACCCTTGGACTTCATGGCGGACAGGACGTTGCGTGTGCCCTCGACCGAAGGCCGGACGATCTCCGCCGGGTCTTTGGCGAAGTTGCGATGGGCCGCACCCGCGTGGAAGACGGCGTCCACTCCGTCCATCGCGGCGGCCACGCTCGCGGCATCGAGCAGGTCACCCTCGCGCGTCTCGAGCTCCAGGTCCGCGAGCGCGCTGCAATCGCTCCCCGGTCGCACGAAAGCGATGGGCGACCAGTCGCGACCCCGTGCGACGCGACAGAGGTGATTTCCGATGTGCCCGTTGGCGCCCGTGATGAGGATCCGCATCGGGTCGCGATCTTGCAGAATCGGCCGCTCACGTCGAGACCCCCATTCGGAGGCGGAAGCCGAGCTGGCCTCTGGCCACGCTCGCGCGGAGGCCGAGGAGCGGCGCCGAGGCGGGTGACGTCGTGGTTTCGCGCCGGTCGCCACGTCGGGGAAATCGGCGGTAGGATGCGCGCGTGCGTCTGCTCCTCGCCGCCGTGTTTCTGGTCGCCGCCGGCGCGGGCTGCTCCGACGAGCCAGCCGTGCTGAGCGTCGATCTTCGAACGGACCTGGCCTACGGAACCGAGTTCGTGAGCGTACGGACGGAGCTCCGCAGCACCCCGCCGGTCACCGAGGAGTGGACGGCGGCGCAGTTCCAGGAGACCTCCGCGCGGCTCGCCAGCGCCGACCTGATCGCGGGCGCCCGGGTCGCCGAATTCGAGGACAGCTCAGCCGGCCGCCAGTGGGCGCGGGTCACCCTCTTCGACGCCAGCGGCGACCCGGTCGGGGCGCGAGTGGTGAGCTTCGACGCACCCGAGGGGAACTACGGGTTGGTGGTGGTCGTGACGCGAAGCTGCCGCAGCGTCGACTGCTCGGGGACGCCGGACACGCCCGAGTGCTATGCCGGGCGGTGCGTCCCGACCGGCTGTCGGCCCGAGTCTCCCGAGACCTGCGGGAGCGCGAGCTGCGTGCTGAGCTCGGACTGCACGACCGACATCGCCTGCGCGGAGGTCACCTGTGAGGGCGGCGCCTGCTTCGAGACGCTGCGCGATTCGCTCTGCGATTCAGGCAGCGTCTGCACCGTCGACGGCTGCACGAGCGGCGCGGGCGACTCCGGCCCGGCAGATGCGGCGACGGACGCCGGTGCGGACGCCGACGGAGGTGACGCGGACGCGGGAGGCGATGGGGGAGTCGACAGCGATCTGATCCTCTGGCTCGAATGCGACGACGACCCCTCCGACGGCGTCACCGACTCATCGAGCTTTGGTAGAGACGGGACGCTCCTCGGACCGCCGCCGACGGTCGTGCCGGGTCACATCGGCATGGCCTACGTCTTCGGCGGCGTCCACGCCTTGCGGATCCCGAACGACGACGGACTCTTCGACACCACCGTCGAGCTCACCATCACCGCATGGGTTCGGCCGCGGGCATTCACCGACATCCGGACGATCGTCGCCAAGCCCCGCAACCTCGGCACGCTCGACTCCTATCTCCTCTTCTTCGATTGGGCGGAGCTGAGCTACCGGATGGACACGCTCCTGACGTACGGCGAACCGTTGAGCGCCATCGGCGCCGTCGTCGAGGAATGGAACCACGTGGCCGTCAGCTACGCCGGCGGCGTCGCGCGCCTCTACCTCGACGGCACCATGGTGGCGATGGGGCCCTTCACAAACAGCTTCGACGATGGCCCGGTGATCATCGGCGCCGACCTCGACGACGGAATGCTCGGCGCGCAGTTTCGCGGCGACCTCGACGAGATCCGTATCTACCGCCGCACCCTCAGCGACACCGAGATCGCCGCGCTGGCCGCGGAGTAGCTGGATTCACGGCGGGCTCGGTGCTCGATAGAGAGAAGCCCGAGGCTCTGACGAATCAGCTCCTCGGGCTCTCGATGGTCGGGGCGACTGGATTCGAACCAGCGACCCCTTGACCCCCAGTCAAGTGCGCTACCAAGCTGCGCTACGCCCCGGTCCATCTCCCTGACCAGACCAAACGACCCGGCCGAGGGACCGGCAACATACACCGATCGGGGCCGCTGGCAAGTAGGGGGGCGCGCAGCGACCCTGCACACGAGGCGTGGAGCGGCGTAGAGGGGCGCGAAGCGACCCGGCGCGGGCTCAGAGCGGAGCCCGCCCCACGCCGGGACTGCGTCACCACGCCGGCTTCTGGCTAGCGGCCCCGGTGGCGGGCGCCTACTGGCACCGCCGCGATGACCTTTTCCACCCGCACCGCCTGGGGTGTGGGCTCGGGGGCGTCCCTGAGGGCGTCGAGGTCGCCGAGGAGGCCCAAGAGGGCCTCGCGCACCCCGAGGAGCTCCGTTTTCAATGCCATTTCCCGGGCCGCCGCCGGATCGGCGTCGCTCTTCACCGAGGCCTGCCCCAGCTCCTTCAGCTTTCGCCGCGCACCGGGAATGGTGAAGCCCTCGTCGTGGAGGAGCCGCTTGATCTGGACCGCCAGCTCGACGTCGCGGCGCTTGTACTGGCGATGGCTGCCCCGCGTCTTCATCGGCTTGAGCTGGGGGAACTCCGTTTCCCAGTAGCGCAGGACGTGGGTCTTCACGCCGACGATGCGTGCGACCTCGCCGATCTTGAAGAAGAGCTTGTCCGGGAGCTGCGTGGCCACGGACGATTCGCCCTACTCAGTTTCCGTCGCCTGCGGCGCTGCTGGAATCGTGCGTCATCGCCTGACGCTTCGCCTCTTCCTTGTGAGGATTGAGGATTCCCTTGAGCACCTGACTCGGCTTGAAGGTCAGCACCTTGCGCGCGCTGATGGGGATGGGCGCGCCCGTCTGAGGATTGCGGCCGATTCGCTCTTTCTTCGACCGAACGACGAAGTTGCCGAAGCCGGAGATCTTGATCTTCTCCCCTTCAGCCAGAACCTCTTTCATCGTGTCGAAGACGGCCTCGACGATTTCGGCGGCCTCTTTCTTCGAGAATCCCCCGACCTTCTCGTAAACGGCGTCGATGATTTCGGCTTTGGTCACGCGTGGACCCCTCCTCGGACGTCCTGCATCGAACCACGATTCAGGGCTGATCTCAAGGGTTTGGGTGGGCAGCTGGCCAAATCAGCGGACGTTGGCCCCGAATTGGCCCTTCACCGCCTTCTCCACACGGGCATGGGCCTTGTCGACCTTCTTGTCCGTGAGGGTCGCTTCCAGATCGCGGTAGGTGACCCGGAAAGCCAGGCTCTTGCGGCCTTCGGCCACCTGCGAGCCCCGGTAGAGGTCGAAGAGGCGGACCTCCTCGACCAGGCCACCGCCGGCCTCTCGGATGGCCTCGGCCACCGCGCCGGCGGGGTGGGCCTCGTCGATCTCGAGGGCGATGTCTCGACGGACCGCCGGGAAACGCGGCAGAGGCGTCGCCTGGGGATCGCCGGCGAGCTCGTGGGCCCTCAGCAGGCCCGGCAGGGACAGCTCGCCGTAGATCGCTCGGGTCTCGAGCTCGAGGGCGTCGGCGACGTCGGGGTGGAGCTCGCCCACGCTGCCGAGCAGGACGGCTTCAGGGACGGCGAGGCCCGGCCCCCCGACGGCGACCGATGCGCGGCGCCGCGGATGGAGCCACGCCGCGGTTTCGTCGAGCGCGTCATCGAGCGCGAAGCGCGCCTCCGAGAGGCAGAGCGAGCGCACCACGGATTCGACGTAGCCCTTGCCGTCGTAGAAGTCGAAGGGCGCGCCATCGCCGATCCACGCGCTCCGGGGACCGGCGAGGAGGAACGAGAGACGTCGCTCTTCGCGCGGCAGCGCGTCGTTTGAGGGAAGGAAGACGTTGCCCACCTCGAAGAGGGCGACGCGATCGACCTGACGGCGGAGCGCGCGCCGGGCCGCGGCGGCGAGGCCGGGCAGGAGCGAGGTGCGCATCACCGAGCGCTCTTCGGAGAGCGGGTTTTCGAGGACGACAGTCGCGGGGGCGACGCGCGCCCTTTCGAGCTCGTGCGGCGCGACGAAGCTGTAGCTGACGGCCTCGTTCAGGCCGGCGACGGCCGCGGCCTCACGCGCGGCGCGCACGAAGCGGATCGCCCGCGGCGTGCCCTCGGCGGAAGGCCGGACGTGCGGGATGGCCGTCGGCACCTTGTCGAAGCCCTCGATGCGCAAGACCTCTTCGCTGAGGTCGACCTCGCGGCTCATGTCGGGGCGATGGGTCGGGACCGTGACCTGATACGCGCGCTCGCCGTCGGGCGCCACGGTGCAGCCGAGGCCTTCGAGGATGCGGGTCGCCTCCGACGCGGGCGTCTCGAAGCCGAGGAGCGCGTCACAGCGGTCGAGGCGGAAGGCGACGACCTTGGGTGTGATGGGCTTCGGGTTTTCGTCGACGCCCCGCCCGACGACCGTGCCGCCCGCGAGGTCGGCGATGAGCTGGCAGGTGCGCGCGAGGACCGCGGGGACGCCGTTCGGATCGACGCCGCGCTCGAAGCGGTGGCTGGCGTCTGTGTGAAGGCCGAGGCGTCGGCCCGTGCGGCGCACCGAGGTCGGCTCGAAGTAGGCGCACTCGACGAGCACGTCTCTGGTGTCGTCGGCGATCTCGGAGTTGGCGCCGCCCATCACGCCGGCGACGGCGACCGGGCCTTCGCCGTCGCAGATCAGCAGGTCGTCGTCGGTGAAGGTGCGCTCGACGTCGTCGAGGGTCGCCATCTTCTCGCCGTCCTTCGCGAGGCGAACGACGATCTTCTGGCCGCGCACCCCCGACAGATCGAAGGCGTGGGTCGGATGGCCGTGCTCCATGAGCACGTAGTTGGTGGCGTCGACGACGTTGTGGATGGCGCGCAGGCCCAGCAGGTGCAGCCGGTAGCGCAGCCAGAAGGGCGAGGGACCCATGGTGACGCCGCGCACGAGGCCGGCGCCGTAACGCGGGCAGCGATCGGGATCGGCGATCTCGATGGCCACGCCGAGCTCGCCGTCTTCGAAGCGCTCGGGCGCCTTCGCCTTCGGGAAGGTGAAGGGGAGGCGGTAGTGAAGCGCGAGGTCGCGGGCGATGCCCACGTGACCGAGGGCGTCGGGGCGGTTCGGCGTGAGGCCGAGCTCGAAGAGGGTGTCGCGGAGGTTCAGGGCGTCGGCGATGGGGGTGCCGAGCTCGGCTTTCACGTCGTCGCCGACGATGAAGATGCCGGCGGAACCCGCACCGATGTCGAGCTCTTCTTCGGAGCAGATCATCCCGCGTGAAAGCACACCGCCGAGCTTGCGCTCGCCAATCTCCATGCCATTCGGCAGCTTCGCGCCGACGCGGGCGAAGAGGACGCGACCGCCGGGCTCGGGGACGTTGGGCGCGCCGCAGATGACCTCGACCAGGCCGGTGCCGTCATGAACCGTGACCTTGGTGAGCTTGTCCTTTTCGGGGACCTTCTCCTTCGATCGCACCTCGGCGATGACCACCGAATCGAGGCCTTCGCCCCGGGTCTCGATCGCTTCGACCTCGAGCCCGCCGCCGGTGAGCTTCGCCGCCACCTCGGACGCCGGCGCGTCGACCCCGGTCAGCTCCTTGAGCCACTCGTAGGACGCGCGCATCACCCGACCTCCAGGAGAGGACCGCGAGCGCCGCGAGCGCGACGCCGAGCCGAGCGAGGCGTCGGGGGGTGTCCGAGGGGTGCTCCCCTCGGGGAGGGGGGGAGGGGTGGGCGGGTCGACATCACAATTGCTCCAGGAAGCGGACGTCGTTCTCGTAGAGCATGCGGATGTCGTGGATGCCGTACTTGAGCATGGCGATGCGGTCGATGCCCATGCCGAAGGCGAAGCCGGTGACCTCCTCGGGGTCGTAGCCCACGTGCTCGAAGACCACCGGGTGCACCATCCCGCAGCCGAGGATCTCGAGCCAGCCCGTGCCCTTGCAGACGCGGCACGCGGCGGTGCGGGCGGCGTCGCCCTCCCACGGCTTGCAGAAGGCGCAGCTGATGTCGATCTCCGCCCCCGGCTCGACGAAGGGGAAGTAGCTCGGCCGGCCGCGCACCGAGACCTCGGGGCCGAAGAGGCGCTGCGCGAAGCGCAACAGCACGCCCTTGAGATCGGCGAAGCTCACCTTCTCGTCCACGAGCAGGCCCTCGATCTGGAAGAACATGGGCGAGTGGGTGACGTCGTCGTCGCGGCGGTAGACGGTGCCGGGCGCGACTATCGCCAGCGGCGGCTTGCGCTTCAGCATCTCGCGCACCTGGATGGTCGACGTGTGCGTGCGAAGCAGCGTTCGTGCGTCTCCACCCGATCGGATGAAGAACGAGTCCTGCATGTCGGTCGCCGGGTGGTCCGGCGGGAAGCCGAGCTTGTCGAAGTTGTACTCGTAGAGGTCGACCTCGGGGCCGTCGGCCACGTCGAAGCCGAGGGCGGTGAAGATGTCGATGAGCTCGTGGGTGACGCGGGTGATCGGATGCAGGCGCCCCGCCGGGGGGCGACGCCCGGGCAGCGTCACGTCGAGGTGCGGCGCCGTCAGCTCCGCCTCGCGCTCGGCCCGCGCCAGCGCCTCCAGCGCCGCATCGAAAGCCGCCGAGACCTCCTGCTTGAGCGCGTTCGCCTTCTGGCCGTACTCGCGCCGCCGGTCCCCTGGCAGGTCGCGCATCAGCTTCATCAGCTTGGTGAGCGAGCCCTCGGGCCCCGTGAGCTTCGCGTTCGCGACGCGCAGCGCCTGCTCGTCCTTCGCTTCGGCGAACGCCGGCCCGAAGGCCTCGCGCACTTCGGCGAGGCCCGACTCGAAGCGCGTCACCGCGTCCGTGTCGCTCATCGACGGCCTCCCTCACTCAGCTTCATGCGTGTTCGATTTGGGTCGGAGGGCGAGCGCCCCGAGGAGGTAAGCCGGCCTCCGGCCCGAAGCGGACATGCATGCGTCAGGAAGCGGCGTCGACCACTGCCTTGAAACCGCCCGGATCGCTGAGCGCGAGGTCGGCGAGAACCTTGCGGTCGAGCCCGATGTTCGCGGTCTTGATCTTGTGCATCAGCTTCGAGTAGCTGAGGCCGTGCTTACGGGCGGCGGCGTTGATCCGCGTGATCCACAGGCTGCGGTACTCGCGCTTCTTGCGGCGGCGCCCTGCGTAGGCGTCTTCCCAGGCGTTGTGGACCTGCTCGACGGCATTGGCGAAGGTGCGGCTCCGGGCGCCGTAGTAGCCCCGGGCATGCTTCAGAACGCGATTGCGACGACGGCGGGCCTTGAAGCCCCTCTTTGCGCGCGGCATGGCTCAGAACCTCACCACTGGTAGGGAAGAAGCCGCTTGGCGTTCTTCTCGTCCTGCTTGGCGACCATGTCGTTCTTCTGGAGGCGGCGCAGCCGACGGGAGGACTTGCCCCGCATCAGGTGGCTCTTGCCGGCCTTCGCCCGGCGCACTCGGCCGCTCCCGGTAACCCGGAGACGCTTGGCCGCAGCGCGGTTTGTCTTCATCTTAGGCATTTGTAATTCCTTGCTTTTTCCTTCTAGACGCAGACCCAGCGCGCACGCGGGCCTACGCAGCAGAGCGCGCAACCTAGCCGGCGGCCTCGAAAAGTCAAGGAGATCGGAGGGGTGCGCGCCACAGGCGGGTGGACCCGTCGCGGTCGGTGGTGAAGAGGAGGTCTCCGTCGGCCGTGATGAAGCAGTCGAGCTCGTCGCTCGTGTGGTTGATCTCCATCGGCCCGCGGGAGAGGTGGGTCGGGGGCTCGAAGGGGCCGGCGGGGTCGCGGCGCCGCGCGACGTAAATGTCCTGGTCGCCGCCCTGGCGCGCGAAGGCGATGACCCGCCCATCCGGGGAGAGCGCGGGGTCGAGCTCGTTGTCCCCCGTGCTGAGCTCGCTGATCAGCGTGGGCGCACCGTAGCTGTCGGGGGGCGTGCCACGAACGGAGTAGAGGTCGCCGAAGCGCGTGAAGATCAGCTCGCTCCCGTCCGCGCTCACCGTGGGGTCGGACTCGGCATCGGCGGTGTTGACGGCCGAGATCTCGAGGGGCGATCCGTCGGGCACCATCGGCCGGCCCATCGCGTCGGTTCGCAGCCACTCTGCGTGGATGTCCCGGCCGCCCCCCGGGACCGCCACGTGGAAGAGGAGGACGTCGCCCGCCCGGCCGGCGGCGGCGCCACCCATCGGATGCACGTTGGTCTCGGGCGCGCTCCCGCTGTCGAAGACGGGCAGGACGCCGGAGGGAGAGCCGGGCGTGCCGTCGTTCCACGCCATCACGTGGATGCGGCGGTCCGCGTAGCAGTCGCGGTCGCTCGTGCTCCGGGTGAAGTAGAGCCAGCGCATGTCGCCGGTGGTCGCGGCGTCGGTCTCGCAGTAGTCGGTGTCGACGGTGTTCGGGATCGCGGAGGGCCGCTGCCAGTCGATGTCGTAGTAGTCCCGCAGGCCGGCGTCGGGGGCGGCGTCCGCGATCGGCGCGTCCGACGCCATGCTGTCGCTCGGGGACACGTCGGCAGGGGCACCGTCGCCCGGCGGAACGGTCGTGTCGGTGACAAACGCATCCAAGCCCGAGTCGGTCGCGCTGTCACCAGGCCCTCCATCGCTGCCCGGTGCGATCGCCGACGACGAGAGGCTACAGCCCGCCGCGACTGCGAGGGCGACGAGGAGCGCACGCACTCCCCGAGCATATCAGCTCGCGCGTACCAGCCTCGCCACCAGCTCGACGTGGGGCGTCTGCGGCAGCGTGTCGAAGGCTTCGAGGGAGCGGAGCGCGTAGCCGCCCGCTTCGAGCCGGTCGAGGTCGCGGCGCAGGCCTTCGGGGCCGCAGCTCATGAGATGAAGACGCGGCGCGCCGAGTGCGATCAGCGCGTCGGTCACCGCCGGGCCGAGCCCCTTTCGGGGCGGGTTGGCGACGATCAGCTCCGGCGCGTCTTCGCGGGCGCGGACAAACTCCTCGACTCGCGTCGGCTCGACGCCCAGCGCCGCGGCGCTCTCCGGATAGCTCTCGCAGGGCTCGACCGTCTCGAAGCGCGCGCGGAGCATCGCGGTGGTGACGCCCACTCCCGCGTAGAGGTCGAAGGCGCGCGCGCCCGCGAGCGGCTCGCCCGCTTCGTCGGCGACGAGCGCGCGGTAGGCCTCGGCGATGGCGCTCGGGTTGGGTTGGAGAAAGCCGAGGGGGCCGGTGCGCACGACGGTGCCGCCGAGGGAGACGTGCAGCTCTGCGTCTCCGGCGAGCACCTCCGGCGTGCCGCCGCGGATGGCGTTCCCCCCCGACGCCTGGACGCTGAACGCCACCGCATCGCTCGCCGACAGACGAGGCGCGAGCTCGCGCGCGCGGCTCGATTCCGAGGCAGCGATGAGCGTCGTCACCACGCGCGTCCCGTCGGTCTTCAGCCACACGTAGCGGAGGTCGCCCTCCCCGGTCGCCTCGTCGTGGGCGCGAAGTCCGAGCGCGCGCGCCGCGTGACCGATCTCGTCGGCTGCGCGCGCGATCAGCGGATGATTGACGAGGCAACCGACCATCCACGCGCCGTCGTGCGTGCCGCGCACCCAGCTCCCGAGCGTGAGGCTCTGGCCCGCGCGCATGGCCACGCGCTTGCTCGAGTGGCGGTACCCGAGCGCGTCTCCGACCGCGCGCACCGCCTCGACGTCGAGCCCGAGCGCGGCGAGCATCGCGCGCTTCTGTGCACGCTGCGCGTCCTCGCCCAGCGCCATCAGCGGGCAGCCGGTGCAGCGACCGCGCGGACGCGACGCGTGGTTCGGACACGGAGCCTCACGTCTTTCGGGATCGGGCGTCTGCAGCGTGACGAGCTCGCCCACGTCCACCGGCCGCTGTCGCGAGCGATGGACGACGCGGACATCCGCCACTTCTCCCCCGAAGAGACCATGCACCTCCACCCTTCGATCCCCGGCGGGGCAGACGGCTGCGCCGCCGAGATCGATGTGGGTGGCCCTCAGAGTGACGGGTTGTCGGCTCAACCCTTCATTCGGGGTGCGCTTCGGACTCGGCCTTTTCGGGGCCCTTGGTCTTCTTGGGCTGCGGCTTCGCCTTCGGCGAGACGATGGCCGTCATGGTGCGCCCCTCCATGCGGGGCGACTGCTCGAGGCTGCCGACGTCGGTGACCTGCTCGAGGATGGTGTGAATCTGCCGCTCGGCGGTCTCGGGGTGGGTGATTTCACGGCCGCGGAAGCGGACGGTGATCTTCACCTTGTTGCCCTCCTCCAAGAAACGCCGGACGTGCTTCACCTTGAAGTCGATGTCGTGGTCGTCGGTCTTGGGGCGGAGCTTCACTTCCTTGAGCTCCACGAGCTTCTGCCGCTTCTTCGCTTCGTTCTTCTTCTTCTTCTCTTCGTACTTGAACTTGCCGTAGTCCATGATCTTGCAGACCGGTGGACGGGCCTTGGGGTTGACCTCTACGAGGTCCAAGCCCTTTTCCTCGGCGACTTTCCTCGCCTCGTAGGTCTGCATGACCCCCATCTGCGAGCCATCGTCTCCGATGACCCGGACTTCGGGCACGCGAATGCGGTCATTTGTGCGCGGGCCCGACGGACGTGGGCGCGAGCGATCGAATCGGCCTCTAGCGATGACTCATTTCCTCCTGCAAGCGAGGGCAATCCCCCGAACATTCGAGCATACGCCTCATTGTCCCCGCTGCGAAGGGGGCAGCGCTTCCGCTTTCACCCTCGCGATCACGTCGGAAAGGGGCATGAGCCCGAGATCTTTGTTCTCGTCCCGCGACCGGATGGCGAGGCCGTGCGCCTCGACTTCCTTCTCACCGATCACGCCGAGATAAGGGATTCGCATCAGACGGGCGCGGCGAATCTTCGCGCCGAGCTTGTCGCTCGAAAGGTCCGTGACGACGCGGATGTGGGCCTTCGCCAGCTCGGCCTCGGCCTCGCGGGCGTAGTCGTCGAACTTCTCGCTGACGGTGAGGAGCGCCACCTGCTCCGGGGCGAGCCAGGTCGGGAAGGCGCCACCCACGTGCTCGATGAGCACCCCATAGAAGCGCTCGACCGAACCGAGGACGGCGCGGTGAAGCATCACGGGGCGGTGGCCCTCGTTGTCCTCGCCGACGTACTCGAGGTCGAAGCGATTGGGCAGGTTGTAGTCCGCCTGGATGGTGCCGAGCTGCCAGGGGCGTCCGATGGCGTCCTTCAGATGGAACTCGATCTTGGGGCCGTAGAAGGCGCCCTCCCCTTCGGCGATCTCGTAGGGCAGGCCCTTCTGCTTCACGCCCTCCTCGAGGGCGGCCTCCGCCATGTCCCAGAGGGCGTCGTCGCCCAGGCGCTCGTCGGGGCGCGTGGCGATGACGATGCGCGCGTCGCTGAAGCCGAAGTCGCGATAGACCTCGAAGACCAGGTCGATGAAGGAGGTGATCTCCCCCGGCACCTGCTCCTGGGTGCAGAAGATGTGCGCGTCGTCCTGCGAGAAGGTGCGCACGCGGGTCAGGCCCTGGGTGACGCCGCTCCGCTCGAAGCGGTGGAGACGGCCGAAGTCGGCGACGCGCCAGGGGAGCTCGCGGTAGCTGCGCTTCTTGAAGTTGAACATCCGGCAGTGCGCCGGGCAGTTCATCGGCTTGACGCCGTAGCGGATCGAGCTGCGGAGCTGCGCCTCGATGTCGCCGGCGGTGAGGCCGCCCTTCTTCGCCTGCTCTTCGAGCTTCTCGGAGGCGGACTCGATGTCCTCGATGGTCGCGCCCAGGAACATGTTCTCGGCATAGGCCGGCAGGTGTCCCGACGTGAGGAAGAGCTCGTTGTCGAAGACCTGCGGCGTGACGACCTCTTCGTAGCCGTAGCGGCCGTAGAGCCCGCGCACGTAGTCGATGAGCGCGTTGTAGACCTTGGCGCCGCGCGGCAGGAAGAAGGGCGACGCCGGCGGCGAGCGGATCGAAGGCGATGAGCTCGAGCTCCTTGCCGAGCTTGCGGTGGTCGCGCGCCTTCGCCTCTTCGAGCTGCTTGAGGTATTTCTTGAGCGCCTTCTGATTGGGGAACGCCGTGCCGTAGATGCGCTGCAGCATCGGATTGCGCTCGTCGCCCCGCCAGTAGGCGCCGGCGACGTTGGTGAGCTGAAAGGCCTTGAGAAAGCGCGTGCTCGGCACGTGGGGGCCCTCGCAGAGGTCCACCCAGTCGCCGTGGCGATAGATGCTGATCTCGCTCGCCCATGGACAAGAGCCGCTCGAGGTGCTCGAGCTTGTAGGTCTCGCCCATGTCGCTGAGGAGCTTGCGCGCTTCGTCGCCACTGACCGTCTCGCGGCGGAAGGGATGATCCTCGGCGATGATCTCGCCCATCTTCTTTTCGATGGCGCGAAGGTCGTCGTCGTCGAACTTCCCCGAGGGGCGGTCGTAGTCGTAGTAGAAGCCGTTGTCGGTCGCGGGACCGAAGGCCACCTTGGTGCCGGGGAAGAGCCGCTGGACCGCGTCGGCCATCACGTGACTCGACGAGTGTCGGATGACGGCCAGGGCGTCCGGATGGTCGGCCCCGATGGGCTCGACCTTCTGCGCGCCCTCGGGAACGGGCGTCATCAGGTCGAGCACCTGCCCGTCGACGCGCGCGGCGACGACATCGGGGCGAAGCTTGCCGTCCGCTTCGAGGGCCTCGCGGGCCGTCGTCATGAGGGGCAGCCGGGGGCGCAATCCAGCGTCGGCCCACTGCGGCGCAGCTGCGACTCCGCACCGCTCCGCGGCGCTGCGTCTCCGCGGCGCCTCCGGGGGCCGACGCCTCTCGTAGGGTTAGTAGGCACGGGCGGGATTGAACCGCCGACCCCTACAGTGTCAATGTAGTGCTCTCCCACTGAGCTACGTGCCTGGATCTCTCTCATGTTCCCTTGAATCGGGAAGCGGAGGGATAACGCCGCCCCTGGGAGGTGTCAAGCGAGCCAGGCGTGTGTACCATTCCCTCCTTCGCCCCCTCGATCTCCGGGCGATCACAGAGGATTCGTGGAGCCTGCAGTCACCTACCGAGACATCCTTCGCGCCTGGCCCGTCGTCCACCGCTACCTCAACCGAACGCCCCTCTACCGCTACAGCCTGCTGAGCGCACGGATGGGCTTCGACGCCTACGTGAAGCACGAGAACCACCTGCCCATCGGCGCCTTCAAGGTCCGGGGCGGGGTGAATCTCTTCGCGAACCTCTCCGACGTCCAGAGGCGCCGGGGCACCATCACCGCCACCCGCGGCAACCACGGCCTGTCCATGGCCTGGGCCGCCCGGGCCTTCGGCTCGCGGGCGGTGATCTACGTCCCCAAGGGCAACAACCCCGAAAAGAACGCCGTCATGGAGGCCCTCGGCGCCGAGGTGGTGGAGCACGGCCGCGACTTCGACGAGGCCCGCGCCGAGGCCGAGGCCCGCGCGAAGAACGAGTCGCTCTACTACGCCCACGTCGCCAACGAGCCGCTCCTCATCGCGGGCATCGGCACCCACGCCATGGAGATCGCCGAGGACCTGCCCGACGTGGACACGGTGATCGTGCCCGTCGGTGGCGGGAGCCTCCTCGCCGGGACGGTGGTCGCGCTCCGGACGCTCAGGCCCGATGTCGAGATCATCGCCGTGCAGTCGGAGCGCGCCAACGCCCTCGCCCGCTCCCTCGAGAGCGGCCAGCTCGAACACGTCGACGCCGCTGACACCTTCGCCGATGGCCTCGCGACGCGCTTCGCCTTCGAGGTGCCCTTCTCCATCGTGAAGGATCAGGTCGACCGCGTGGTGCTCGTCAGCGAAGACGAGATGAAGAAGGCCGTGCGCCTGTGCATGGAGACCACCCACAACCTCTGCGAGGGCGCGGCCGCTTCGGCGTTCGCCGCCGCGTGGAAGGTCCACGAGTCCCTCGCGGGCAAGCGCGTGGTGATCGTGCACTCGGGACACAACATCGATCGCGACACGCTGAGGTGGGCGATCGGGATGTTCGACGCGTAGCGGACCTCAGGGCGGCGGCATGCCGCCGTCGCCGCTCATCCTCCCCGTTCGCTGGTTGCTCCACGGGAGCATCGTCCCCGTTCCGGATGGATGGGACGCCGGAAAGTGCTGAGATTCTGTGATCAGCCCTCGAAAGCGAGGGGAGTGGTCGCGTTGCGCACCCCCAGGACCGCTGATATCCCTGGGCCCGATGTCGGTGGAGGAGACGCCAGCGGAGGAAGATCCGCTCCACCGGCCCCTTCCGTCGGTGAACATGCCGCTCTTGCGGCATCAGCGGCGTGACGCGCGGATGCGGCAGATCGCGCTCCTGGCTGCCGCCGTGAGTCTCACCGCCGCTGCGGTGGTGGCCTTCGTGGTGGTGGACTTCGGCTCCGCCGGCGCCACCGAGGAGAGCCCCGCGGGCGAGGACGAAGCCTCGGCCGCCACGGGCGAAGCAGAGGACACGGAGGCCGACGACGAGGCCTCTGAAGACGACGGCGCGCCGACCACGGCCGAGGCTCAGCCGGCCGCCCCGCCACCGGATCCCGAAGGCGGAGAGCCGACGGCTCTGGGCGCCGTGTCGCGACGGGTGAGTCGCTTCGGAAACTCGCGCGGCTTCCGGGACGCCATGATCGCCGCGGGCGCGAGTGCCGAGGAGTACGACGACCTCGAAGACGCGCTCGAGGACGTGATGGACTTTCGCCGCTGTCGCCCGGAGGACCTGCTGATCTTCGAGCGGGACACGGACGGCGACCTCGTGCTCTTCGAGTACCGCGGCAGCAGCATCGAGTACTACCAGGTGACGCGCGCGCGAAACGGCGAGCTCCGGGGCGAGAAGGTGGAGGTGCCCATCGAGACGCGACGTGTCGCATCGGGAGGACGCGTGCAGTCGTCCCTCGGCGCAGCCTTCGAGACGGCGGGGCTCGGGCGTGCGCTGGTGGGGCGCTTCATCGAGGCCTTCGAGGGCAAGGTCAACTTCAACACCCAGGCACGCCAGGGCGACACCTTCCGCATCATCGCCGAAGAGGAGCGCATCAACGGCGAGTTCTACGGCTGGGGCACGGTGCACGCCGTGGAGTACGTCGGCGAGCGGGCAGGCGAGCTGCGCGCCTTCTGGTTCGTTCCGCCCGGCGAGGACGAAGGCGAATTCTACGAAGAGGACGGCCGCGCGGTCCGCGGCGGTTGGCTGCGCACCCCCGTGCAGTACGACCGCATCAGCTCCCGCTTCGACCTTCGCCGGATGCACCCGATCCTGCACCGCATCCATCCGCACACTGGCGTCGACTACGCCGCGGGGACGGGCGCGCCGGTGTACGCCACCGCGGACGGGACCATCACCTGGATCGGCGAGAAGGGGGCGAACGGCAACCTGATCGCGATCCACCACGCCAACGGCTACGACTCTTTCTATGCACACCTGAGCCGCTTCGCGCGGGGCCTGTCGCGGGGCGACACCGTGGAGCAGCGCCAGCTCATCGGCTACGTCGGCTCGACGGGTCGCTCCACCGGACCGCACCTGCACTTCGGGCTCAAGCACAACGGGCAATTCGTCGACCCGCTGGCCGAGATCAACGGGCCCGGGCGGATGATGCCGCGCCGAAACCTCCCGCGATTCCGATCCCAGGTGCAGCGGCTGCGCCGAGAGCTCAGGGCCATCGACATCGGGGGAGGTCCTTCCCGAGAGGGCGGCTCTGGCCACGCGGAAGGCGCCGGGTCTTCCACGGCCGAAGAGCCGATGGACTAGATGGCCGAAGTACGCTAGACGATAGCGCTTTCTTCAATTTCGCGTATGGAGCTCGACAAACGCCAGGGACGGATGTGGGCCGGCGCAGCGATCGCCGCTGTGGCGCTGATCCTCTTCCTCGGCCTGTCGCGCTTCGGGATCTGGGACCCCTGGGAGCTCAACACCGCCGATGAGGCGCGGAAGCTCCTCGCCGGTCACGCGGAGGAGCTCACCCGTCCGGCCTTCGAGCGCTGGTTCGTGGCAGCCGGCTTCGCGGCGTTCGGCGTGTCCGAGTGGGCGGGGCGTGTGGGGATGGCCCTGGCCGGTCTGTCGGCGGTGGCCGTCGCCTTCTTCCTGGTGCGCCGCTTCGAAGGCGAGCGGGCCGGCGTGTACGCGGCGGTGATCGCTGGCACCTCGCCGCTCTTCCTCTTCAACAGCCGGCAGATGCTCGGCGACGCCCCCGCCTTCTGCGCCCAGGCGATGATCGCCCTCGGCGCCCTCTCGGCCATCTACCGGCCCGCCGCCAGGGACGCGGACGACAAGACGCGAAAGCGAAACACAGCGCTGTGGCTCCTGTTGGCCGCTGGCGGTCTGGTCCTCGGCATCGGCACGCGCGGCGCGCTCCTCGGAGCGCTGGCGCCGCTGGGGGCGGTGGCGCTCGCGGTGGTCTTCACCGGTTCTCTGAAGAAGCCCGAAGGCGAAGGCCGGGTGCAGGGTTACATCGCCATCGGCATCGTCGCCGTGGCGCTGGTCCTGGCCCTCGGGGTGGCGAACGCGGTCGTCGCGGACGTGGCCGACTACTCGTCCTGGCTCGGCGGTAAGCCGCGCGGCGGCAACCCGCCCACCTTCGACGCGGTGATCGAGACCATCTTCCATGCCTTCGCACCGTGGAGCGCCATCCTTCCGGTGGCGATCGGCTGGCTGCTTCTCGGCAAGCCGCCGGCCTCGGCCGACGACGAGAAGCTCTCCGAGGACGACGAGCGGGCGCGCGCCGCGTTCCGCCTGTCGATCATGCTCTGGGCAGCCTTCGGCTACGGTGCCCTCACCCTCTTCGAGGCGCGCTACGGCCCGGGGACGTACGTGCCGGTGGTGGCGCTCGCCGCTGCCGTTGCCGTCCTGCTCCGTGACGTGGAGTCGTCCAAGGCGACCTTCCCGGTCGCCGCGGTGGTCGGAGCGCTCTTCACCGGCCTGATCCTCCGTGACTTCTCCCTCTACCCCGGCGGGCCGGTGGACGGAATCTCCGTCCAGGAGCTCACGGTCCCGGAGGTCTTCAACCCCCGCAAGTGGTGGGGGCTGGTGCTCTCGGTCTTCGGGGCCGCCGTCGTGGTCGGCTTCATGTCGGCGCCGGGGGAGGCCCGCAAGCTCGACCTCAAGGCGCCCTACCGCTACGCCCGTGAGCGCTGGCGCGAAGGCAACGTGCCCGTTCGCTTGTGGATGATCGCCGCCGGCGTGTTCCTGCTGATCTTCCCGGTCTGGGCCCTCGTCGCGATGATCGGCGGCGAGGCGATGGGGCTCACCATCATCGTGATGAAGTGGAGCAAGCGCCTCGGTCTGATCATCGTGGTCGTGCCCGTGCTGATCGCCGGCGCTCAGGCTGCGTGGGCGGTCGCGCCGCGCATCGGACGGTATCGCTTCGTCCCGCTGCTCCTCGCGGGTGTGCTCGTGGGTGGATACGCCTCGCAGGGCTATCTGCCGGCGCTCTCGGCCCACTTCTCGCCGCGCGAGGTCTACGACACCTTCAATCGTCACGCGGCGAGCGGCGAGGTGCTCGGCGAGTATCGCGTCGGCGGGCGCGCCGCGGCCTATTACGCCGAAGGCGAGGTCGAGGAGATCGGCCAGCAGAACGAGCTCCTCGACTTCCTCGCCGGGTCCGAAGAGCGGCGCTGGGCGGCGTTCCCAGCGGACGAGCTCGCACAGATCGACCGCGCCTATCGCCGGCGCACTGGCGATCACCTCTTCATCGCCGACGCGCGAAGCGCGCGCGTGGTGCTCGCCGTCAACCAGCCCGTCCAGGGCATCGAGGACCAGAACTACATCGCGGAGTTCGTGGTGGACGAAGAGCCCACCCCGCAGTTCCCGGTGCACGCGAATCTCGCCGACAAGATCGAGCTCATCGGCTACGACCTCGACCTGCCACACGACGGTTATGTCGGCTCGGGCGAGGACTTCACCATCACCTGGTACTGGAAGGCGCTGGCGCCCGCACCCGGCAGCTGGAAGATGTTCGTGCACATCGACGGCAACGGAAACCGCATCCACGGCGACCATGAGCCAGTGAACGACCGCTACCCCGTGCGGCTCTGGGACGAGGGTGACATCGTCGTCGACCGCCAGGAGCTGACGGTGCCCGGCAATTACCGCCCGGGCCGCTACACCATCTACATCGGCCTCTTCGCCGGCGAGACGCGGATGGAGATCATCAGCGGGCCCGAGGCGAGCGAGAACCGCGTGCAGGCCGGCACGCTCCTCATTCGGTAGACGATCGCGCGCGGCTCAGCCGACGAGCGCGCGGACCGCGCGGATGAGCGGGGCGAAGTGCGGCCCGTAGAGCAGGCCCGCGGCGACGAAGCCCGCCACCGCACCGCCGATGTGCGCTTCGTGGGCCACGTGGTCGCCTCGGCCCGTCATCCAGGAAGAGAGCACCAGGTAGAGCAGCGCGAAGGCGGGCGCCGGGATCCCGATGGGCAGGAAGAAGAGATAGAACTGCGCCGTCGGGGCGATGATCACCGTCGCGAAGACGATGCCTGCGATGGCACCGCTCGCGCCGAGGGCGGAGTGACGCGGGTTCTTTCGATGTCGGATGAAGAGCGCCAACGTGCCCACCACGCCGCTGACGCCGTAGACCACGAGGAAGGGGACGAGTCCCAGGGTGCGCTCGACGCGCGGGCCGAAGAGGAAGAGCACCAGCATGTTCACGACGAGATGCCCGAAGTCGCCGTGGGCGAAGTGCGACAAGACGGCGCCGACCAGGTTCTTGCCCTGGGCTACGTCGAAGGCGCGGAAGACGAAGTAGCGGCGATAGTCGCGCCGGCCGAGCGCCCAGAAGCCGGCGAAGGAGATCGCCACGCATGCGAGGATCAGCGAATAGGTCGCGGGGGCCTCTTGGAAGGCGTCCATGGGCGACGATCTCTAGCAGGTTCTGCGTCGTCGCGGGTGGACCGCGCTACGCAGCAATCGCTCAATCCTGGTGGACGCACGCCGTGGCCCAGAGGCCCCCGAGGAGGAAAGGAGGAGCGGTGAGCGCGACACCGCCGCGATGATAGCGCTGCTCAGGCGACGATCGCGATCGGCTCGGCGAGCGCGACGATCTCGAGCTCGTCGTCGGCGACCAGCCCGATCTGCTCACTGACGCTGAAGGTGTTGATGCGGTCGCCGAGGTCCTCCTCCCAGGTGAGGAGCGAGTCGACCCAGATCAACTCTTCGTGCTCGCGATGACGGCAGGTGGTCAGGGGCGGCGGCAAGCCGTGGAGGCTGCCCTCGAGGGCACGCACGTCTCCCCTGGTGATGTCGAGGAACTCGAGGCCCATGCCGCGGCGAGCGCCACTGCGAACCCGGCGGGTGACGCGCGCGAAGGTGACGACCTCGCCCTCGCCCCACCTCGGCGGGGTGAAGGCCAGGATCACGTCGGTCTCCGGCATCAGGGGAAAGGGGGTGTCGATCCAGCAGCCATAGGGGCTGAGATCGGTGACGAGGTGGGGGGCGGGCTCCTCCCACTGCGTCGTGATCACGTCACAATTCACGTGTACCGCGCGCCGGAGGGCCCGGCGGCGAGCGGGGAGGACGAGGGCCGACTGGAGCATGTGGGGAAGTGTAGGTGCCCCCACTTCCCCTGGCCAAATTCTGGAACGTGGGACGGGGCGACACCTGCGCGCCGCTCCCCTCCACGTGGGCCCTCATGCGACGATATTGGGGATGTCGCTGACCGTGTAGGTGATGACACGGTCGCCCAGGTCCTCGTGCCACATCACGTCGCGGACGGGCTGGGAGGGCGGGCGTGGCGGAAGGCGAGGCGGGATGTTGTGGAGGCTCTCCTTCATGACGAGGTAGAGCGGCCGCGAGACGTCGAGGAACTCGAGCCCCATGCCGGGTCGCCGGCCCGTCGCGCGTACGTGGGTGACGCGGGCGAAGAGGTCGACCTCGCCGTCCCAGCCAGGTGGTTGGAAAGCCACGATGACGTGGGTATCGGGGCGCGCCGGGGTCGTGGTCTCGATCCAGCAGCCATGGGGGCTGAGGTCGGTCACCAGGTGCGGCTCGGGCGTCTCCCGGTCGCTGGTGATCAGATCACACTCCAGATGGACCGAGCGGCGGAGCGCGCGGCGGCGGAATGGGGTGCTGAGTGACTCCATACCCGAAGTGTTCAGGCTCCTCCCGGCGGCGCCAAATGGAGATGGCTCTGGATGTGGAGGACGTGTTGACGGTGGGCAAAGACCGTGCGGTATTTCCGCCGTCGTCCGCTGAGACTGTTCTTGCGCGGAATCTGCGTCAGGGCCACGCCGCTGGTTGCCCCAAGCCTTCGCCCTCGGGCCAGCCCATCGCGACGTTGAGGCACTGCAGGGCCTGACCCGCGGCGCCCTTCACCAGATTGTCGATCACCGTCTGCGCGATGATCCGGTCGGTGCGGGGGTCGTGGGTGTAGCTGACGAAGGCGCGATTCGACGCGCGGACCCAGGTGGTGTCGGGATCGGTGTTCGGGTCGAGGACCACGACCGAGGGCGAGCCCTCGTAACGCGCCCGAGCCGCCGCGGTGCACCGCTCGGCGGTCACCCCCGTCTTCGCGTCGGCGTAGGCGGTGGCGAGGATGCCGCGGGTCATGGGGACGAGATGCGGCGTGAAGCTGACGCGGATCTTCTCGCCCGCCACCCGGGAGAGCACCATCTCGATCTCCGGCGTGTGGCGGTGACGCCCGCCCACTTTGTAAGCGCGGATGCCCTCCCCCACCTCGGGCAGGTGAAAGCCGAGGCTGGCCTTGCGGCCCGCGCCCGACGCGCCGCTCTTCGCGTCGATGATGAGGTGCTCGCGCTCGACGAGCCCCTCGGCGAGCAGGGGCGCGAGGCCGAGGATCGACGCCGTGGGATAGCAACCCGGAACCGCCACCAGCTCCGCGCCACGAAGGTCGTCGCGCGCGAGCTCCACCAGACCATAGACGGCCTTGCCGAAGAGCGCCGGCGCCTGGTGCTCGCCGTACCACTCGGCGTAGACCGCGGGATCGTCGAGGCGGAAGTCTGCAGAGAGGTCCATCACGCGCACGCCGCGCTCGCGCAGCTCGGCGACGACGCCCGCGCTCGCCCCATGCGGCAGCGCGGCGAAGGCCACGTCAGTCACCCCGGCGACGTCATCGGCGTCGAAGGACGCGACCTCACCATCGTAGAGCCCGGCGAGGCTCGGCAGCACGGCCGAGACCTTCTCCCCCGCGCGGCTCTGCCCGACGAGCCGTTTGAGACGCAGGCGCGGGTGGCCGTGAATCAAACGAACCAGCTCGGCCCCGGTGTACCCGGTCGCCCCGATGACTGCGACGTTTGCCGAATCGATCACGATCAATGGGGTCCGAGGTAAGCCGGCGGATGGCGTTACCGGGCGCCATCGATCAGCGCTTGGAGTACTGGAACTTCTTCCGTGCCCCGGGCTGACCAGGCTTCTTGCGCTCCTTCTTGCGGGAGTCGCGAGTCAGGAAGCCGGCGCGCTTGAGCGCGCCGCGGTTGTCGGGGCTCACGCCGAGGAGCGCGCGGCTGATGCCGTGGCGCACGGCCTCGGCCTGGGCGGCGACGCCGCCACCGCAGACGTTTGCCTCGACGTCGTAGGCGTCGGCCTTCTCGATGAGCTCGAGCGCCTGGCGCGCGACCATCTGCGAGGTCTCGCGGGGGAAGTATTCGGCGAGGGTGCGACCGTTGACGGTGATCTGTCCGGAGCCGCTCTTGAGGAAGACGCGCGCGATCGCGTTCTTCCGCTTCCCGGTGCCGTAGTACTTTCCGTGAATCGTGGCTTGAGGCATGACGTTTCGTTCCTAAGGCTCAGAGCGCGAGGGGGCTGGGCTTCTGCGCCGCGTGCGGATGCTTCGGCCCAGCGTAGACCTTGAGCTTGCGATGCGTGCGGCGACCGATGTGATTCTTGGGAAGCATTCCCCAGACCGCCTTCTCGATGGCCTTCTCGGGACGCTTTTCCAGCAGCTCGCGATAGGAAGTCCCCTTGATGCCGCCCGGGTAGCCGGAGTGGCGGTAGTAGAACTTCTTGTCGAGCTTGTTGCCCGTGAGCTTCACCTTGTCGGCATTGATCACGACGACGAAGTCGCCCGCGTCAGCGTGGGGGGTGAAATCGGGGCGATGCTTGCCGCGGAGGACCGACGCGACCTTCGAGGCGAGTCGGCCGAGGGGCATGTCGGTGGCGTCGACGACGTGCCAGTCGCGATCCACTTCGTTCGTCTTGGCGCTGAGCGTGCGCATGAAAACCTTCCAGATAATTCCGGCAATCCCCAGGACGGGCCTGGGGGGCGGTTTACTAGCCGGGGGCCTGGGCACTGTCAAGCGAAGGCAGCCTCGGGCGCTCGGTGCCCGCGAACTACCTGAAATTCGCTGAAAATGCCGCGCCTGATACCGTGAGAGGCTGAGGGGCCCACGTGCCGAAGAGCTCGATGGAGACGCGACCGGTCAAGAGGAAGGCGAGCGCGGTGGTCAAGCCGTACGAGCCGAACCCCATCCTCAAGTGGTTTTACGACCGGTTCTTCGCCCACATCACCGTCGACGACGCCTTCAGCGACCAGGTTCGCAAGGCGGCCCGCCGGGGAGTGGTCGTCTACGTGATGCGGTCGATCTCCTTCCTCGACTTCCTCTGCCTCGACTTCTTGACGAAGCGCTTCGCGCTCCCCCTCGTCCGCTTCGTCAACGATCTGGGGCTGTGGATCCTCGAGCCCTTCGGCAAGGGCGGACGCCGGTTGCGCTTCCGGCGTCAGATCCCGGAGGACCGCGCGCTCGAAGACACGGTGCGCGAAAAGTTCAGCGCCCTGCTCTTCCTCCGACAGCCGCCGCAAGTGGGCAAGGTCGAGCACAAGGGCCGCGAGCTGGAGGTCGATCTGATCCGAACGTTGGTCGAGGCCCAACGCAAGATGGACGAGCCGATCCTGCTCTGCCCTCAGACCTTCGTGTGGACGAAGAGGCCCGCGCAGAAGAAGCCGTCGCTGATCGACATGATCTTCGGCCCGCGGGAGTGGCCCGGACGCATCCGCGTCTTCTTTCAGTTCCTCTTCAACTACAGGAACGCGATCCTCTCTGCGGGCGAGCCCTGGAACCTCAAGAAGTTCATGGAGGAGAACGAGGATCTCACCGACGGCGAGATCGCCGACAAGATCCGCTACGCCCTGTTGCGCATCATGGAGCGCGAGCGGAGCGTGGTGCTGGGCCCCAAGAGCAAGACGCCGGGCCGCATCCGTGACGAGCTCATCCGCAGCCCGCGGGTGGCGCGCCACATCCAGGCGCAGGCGCGCGCGAAGAAGCAGCCGGTCGCCAAGGTGGAGCGCGAAGCGCGGCGTGAGCTGCGCCGCCTTTGCGCTGCGCAGAACCCTTACACCCTCGCGTTTCTCCACCGGCTCTTCTCGAACGTCTGGAACCGCATCTACGACGGGCTCGAGGTCGATCAGGAAGGGCTGGCCAAGGTGCGCGAGGCGGCGCGGGATGGCGCCATCGTGCTGTTGCCCAGCCACAAGAGCCACGTGGACTACCTGATCCTCAGCGACGTGATGTACATGAACGCCATGTCTCCGCCGCTGATCGCGGCCGGAGACAATCTCAACTTCTGGCCCGTCGGCCCGATCTTGAGGGGCGCGGGGGCCTTCTTCATCCGCCGGAGCTTCCGGGGAAAGAAGCTCTACTCGGTGCTCGTGGACGCCTACATGCGCAAGCTCCTCCTCGAGGGCTTCAGCATCGAGTTCTTCCTCGAAGGCGGACGCTCGCGTACCGGCAAGCTGCTCAGCCCGAAGTACGGCCTCCTCTCGATGGTGGTCGACGCGTGCCTGATGCTACCCGGCCGCAAGGTGAGCTTCGTCCCCATCTCCATCGGCTACGAGCGCATCGTCGAGGAGCGCTCCTACGTGGACGAGCAGGCCGGCGCAGAGAAGGCGAAGGAGAACATCGGCGGCCTCCTCAAGACGCCGCGGGTGCTGCGCTCGCGATATGGGCGCCTCTATCTCCAGTTCGGCGAGCCGCTCAGCTTCGACGAAGCGATGCGGGAGACGCTGGACGAACGGGGTGAAGAGGTCTCCGAAGGCGAGGATCGCAGGAACGCGATCAGCGCGCCGGCGAGGCGCGCCCTGGTCCAGCGGATCGCGCACCGCGTCGTGTACAGGATCAACGAGGTGACGGTGGTGACGCCGGCAGCGCTGGTGGCGACTGTCGCGCTTTCGCACCAGCGGAGGGGCATCTCCTTCGCAGACCTGATGGCGGGTGCGCAGCGCATGAGCGAAACCCTCGACCGATTGGGAGCGCGCTTCGCCACGACCATTCGCGCCGAGGATGGGACGGTCCGCGAGAACACCATCGAGGAGGCGACCCGGCTCTTCATGGACAGCAAGCTCATGACCCGTCACGGCGACGGCAACGACGCCATCTTCACCATCCCGGAAGAACGACGCATCGCCGTCGAGTACTACAAGAACAACATCCTGCACTTCTTCGTACCGAGCGCGATGATCGCCGCCGCGGTGCTCACCGGCGAGGGCGAGCCGCTCAGCGAGCAGCAGCTCCGCGAACGCGTGCGCAAGCTGTCGCGGCTGTTCAAGTACGAGTTCATGTACCGGGCCGATGCGACCTTCGACGAGATCTTCGACGACGCGCTGTCGCAAATGCTCGCGGCCAACGAGCTCGAACGGGTGGTGGACCGCATCCAGCCGGCCGAAGGGGACGGCGGGGAGCGGCTCTCGGCCTACGCGATGATGCTGCGCACCTATTTCGAGACCTATCGGCTCGCGGTTCGCGGTGCGACGGTGCTCCTCGACGACACCATGGGGCGCAAGGAGTGGATCAAGCGCACGCTCACCGTCGGCCAGCGCATGTATCTCGAGGGAGAGCTCGAGCTCCGTGAGTCGCTGTCGAAGATGCGACTCGAGTCCGCCATCGGCGCGCTCAAGGACCTGGGCGTCTTGCGCTACCCCGACGCGAACGAGCTCGCCATCGGCGAAGCGATCGATGGCCCTGCGACGCTCGAAGAGCTCGAGTCGCAGCTCGCCGCCCGCATCCGATCCCACAATCCGGCGCGCTGATTCACTTCCAATTCAGGCAAGCCGGTTTGAGCACGCAGCCGGCGCAGAGATCCGGATCGCGCCGACTGGGACACATCCGCGAGACGCCGAGATGACAGATGGCGAAGTCGTACTTCACCGGGTCGAGCGGGTCGAGCTCTCTGAGGCGCGCCGTGATCTCTTCCGCGGTGCGCCAGCTCGCGTCGTTTCGCGCCGTCAGGCCCAGGTTCTTCGCGATGCGGTGCACGTGCGTGTCCACCGGGATGATGAGCTGGGACGGCGAGACGTCCCACAGCCCGAGGTCGACACCGTCCGCTGGGCGGATCATCCAGCGCAGGTAGAGGAGCAGCCGCTTGGTCGCGCTTCCCGCGCGCGGATCGGGGACCAGGTGCTTCATCGATCGCGAGGGGTCGGGGCCGCGGAGCGCGTCCGCGAAGCGCGCGAGACCTTCGCGAAAATCGCCGGCCTCCTCGAGGTGGTGCGCGAACGCTTCGCCCAGGCTCCCATGCCGGCGGATCGCCGCGCCCGCAGAAGAGAGCAGCGCGGCCAGGTGTTCGCCTCGGTAGACGCGATGAACGAATCCATCGAGACGGCGCGCGAGCGTCCGCTGGCGTCGCCGCACCGCGAGGTGAGGCGCTTCGCCGAGCGCGCGGAGGGCGCGGTCGACGCTGGCGCGGATGGCCACGACGTTGCCGAAAGCGAGGGCCGCGGCGATGAGCCCCACCACCTCGCGGTCGTCGGGCGCGGCTCGATGCACGAAAGAGACCGGGTCGGAGGCGACGTGACTCGCCGCATCGTGGCTCTCGAGCAGCGCGTCGAGGCGTGCCGCGAGTGCCCGGGTCCGCCGCGCGCGCGGAGTGGCCGCTCGCCTGGCCGACGCGGCTGTCTCGGAGCCTTGGCCCACGACCTCTGGTATAGCAGCTCGGTGCGCCCACTCGCCCTCGCGATCCTCGCCCTCGCCCTCGCCCTCGCGGCGCCCTCGGCGAGCGCTCAGGTCCCGTTCCGCAAGGGCCCCTATCTGATGGACGCGCGTACGGATCAGGTGGCCATCCTCTTCGAGCTCGGGGCCGCCGCGCCCGCGACGGTGATCGTGACCCAGCCGGCCGCCGGCGAAGAGGCCACGGAGGTCTCGCGCATCGAGAGCCCCTCGAGCGACTTTCACGAGGTCGTCGTCACGGGGCTCGAACCCCAGAATCGCTACGACTACCGGGTCGTGGTGGGCGAGAGCGTTCGGGAGGGCACCTTCACGACCGCGCCGCCGCCGGGCGAGGGCCCGGTGCGCTTCCTCGTGGTCGGAGACAACCGGACCAACGCCCAGGCCCACGCTGCGGTGATCGCGCGCATGCGCGAGCACCCCGGCGATTTCGTCATCAACACCGGCGACATGGTGGCGAGCGGCGCTGACCCGGAGGACTGGCAGGAGCTCTTCGACGTCGAGGGCGAGCTGCTGAGAGACACGCCGCTCTTCCCCGCGCTCGGCAATCACGAGCTCTATCGATTTGGGGTGGGCCTGCCCAGCTTCCTCCGCTACACGCGCGTCCCAGATGCCCACGGAGGGGCCGAGACCTACTACGCCTTCGATTGGGGACCGGTTCGCGTCCTGATGCTCGACTCGAACGACGACTGGTCGAACACCGAGGCGGAGCAGCGTCGCTGGCTCGTCGAACGGCTCGAAGAGGCGAGCCACGACGAAACGGTGGCGCACCTGATGGTGGCGCTCCACCAGGGCCCGATGTCGAGCAACCACCACGGCGGCCACGCGGACATGCTCTCGACCGGAGTCGTCCACCTGTTCCGCCGCTACGGGGTGGCGCTGGTGCTCAGCGGACACGACCACGGATACGAGCGCGGCGACTGGAACGGCGTGAAGTACATCGTCACCGGCGGTGGAGGCGCGCCGCTCTATCACGAAAATCACCCCCTGCCGTTCCAGCATCGCTTCGATGCGAGCTTTCACTTCCTCGAGGTGGACGCCTCGCGAGAGCGCGTCGACCTCACCGCCCGGCGCGTCGACGACTCGGTAATCGAACGCTGCGGCTTCGAGCGCGGTGGGCGGTGGACCTGCGAGCGCGAGGACGGCCAGAGCGTTCCCAGCGAGCCCGTGGCGCCGGACTCGACGGAGGAGCCGGTGCGTCGGAGCGGTCGGTCTCGAACGCTACTCTTCCTCGTCGGGGGCCTCGCCCTCCTCGCCGTCGTGTTCGGGCTCTTCCTCCGCAAGCGCGGTCGCGCCCGCGGGTGAAGCGGGCGCTGTGGCCGTCGCGGTCGCCTCGGCCTCCTCGGTGCGCGCGCTCGCGGCCTCGATGTCCGCGTCGCTCAGCAAGCGCGCTTCGGAGAGCCAACGCGCGCGGTGGGCGCGCTCGGCGGCGGTGAGCGCTTCGGCCTCGTGCAGATCGAAAGCGTCCTCGTCGGGATGGCGGCCGAGGGTGACCTCGAGGTCGCGCATGCGCCCGCGGCGGGCGACGGTGACGGTGACGGTCTGACCCGGACGATGGCGCTCGAGATGCGAGCTCACCTCTCGCACGCGGTAACCGTCGATGGCGATGATCTCGTCGTCGAAGCTGACGCCTCCGTGGGAGGCGGGCGACCCGCGGCGCACCTCGGTCACCCAGTTGCCGTCGAGCTCCACGCCCAACCACCCGGCGGGGGGCTCTTCGTCCTCGTCGGCTGCCTCCTGAGCGCCGCTTCCTTCGAAGACCAGGCCGTAGTAGTCGAGCGCGTCCTCGAAGGGCAGCGCTTCGGTGCCGTCGATCCACGCGTCCATCATCGCGTCGACCTCCCCGGGGGGTCGCGGCTCCCCCTCCGGGTGCTCTTCGGGGGGCTCTTCTCCCACCACCTCTTCGATCGCCGCTCGCACGTCGGCCGGTGCGTAACCATGCTCGCCGCTGTAGCGCTGGTACAAGAGGCGCATCACGTCGTCGAGGCTCTTCTGGCCGGCCGTGCGCCGGCGCACCCAGGCGTCGAGGAGGAAGCCGACCAGCGACCCCTTGTTGTAGTAGCTGATGGTCGAGTTGTCGCTGTTCTCGTCGTGCCGGTAGTACTTGATCCAGGCGTCAGCGCTGGCCTCCGCCAGGCTCTGCACGCGGCGCCCCGGCGTGTTTCGGAGCTGCTCGATCTGATCGCTGACGCGCTCGAGATACTGATCCTCGGTGAGCAGACCCGTGCGCGTGAGGAGCAAGTCGTCGTAGTAGCTGGTGAGGCCCTCGACGAACCAGAGCGACGGCGTGCGCACCTCGTGCTCGTAATCGAAGGGGCCCAGCACATCGGGTCTCAGGCGCTTTCCGTTCCATGCGTGGAAGAACTCGTGGCTGACCAACCCGAGCCAGCGCCGGTAGTCGGAGGGCCGCAACATCATCTGGCGTCGTGTCATCATCAGCGTCGACCTCTGGTGCTCGAGGCCTCCGCCGTTTTCTTCGGCGATGTTCAGGAAGAGGTAGCGCTCGAAGGGAACCACGCCCCAGAACCCGGCCTGGGTGCGTACCAGCTCGGCGACGTCGCGCGCGGCGCGATCGTGGTCCCAGAGCTCGTCTCCACCGAAAGTCCAGAGCTCGAAGCTCGCGCCGCCCACCTCGAAGCTCCGCACCTCGCCGGCACCGGCCACGATGGGCGAGTCGACGAGCGTGTCGTAGTCGGCGGCGACGTAGCGCTGGCCGCCGGCGGCGTGCGGAGGGAGCGAGGTCGCGACGCGTGGGTAGTCCTCGCGCGGGAGCTCCAGCAGGATGTCGTGCTCGAGGTCCTTTCGGTCCACCGGGCACAAGAAGATGCTCGCGCCGTTCAAGATCACGATCTCGTCGTCGACGAAGCTCTCCTGCACCGACATGCGGGCCGCGTAGACCCGGTAGCGAAGCACCACCCGATCGTGCCCTCCCGTCTGGATCCGCCACCGGTTCTTCTCGGTCTGCGCGACAGCCAGGGGCTCGGCCTCGAGCGTCGCCGCACCAACGGCTTCCACGTGACCCGAGAACTCGCGGACCAGGTACGACCCCGGTGTCCACACCGCCATGAAGAGGGTGAGCTCGTCCTGGCCCCCGGTCGGGAAGACCGACTCGACGTTCACGTAGTGCGACTCAGGCGCAGGAAACCTCAGGGTGTGCTCGATCGCTCCCGCGCCTGGGGTCCTGGGGGTCACCGGGACCGGCTGGTCGTGAACCTCCCCGGTCGTCGGCTCCTGGTCCTCGGGGAGGTCGATGTCCGGCGGATGACAAGCTGCCAGCGCCGTCGCGAGGCAGAGGATCGTCGTGAGTCGGGCGCGCATGGCGCGCGAGTGTACCTGGATGGATGGCGGCTGGTCTTTGGGATCCGTTCTTAGTAGATTCGCCGCCGATGGAGCGCGACCTGTCGGGAAGATGCGGGACCTGCGCGTTCTTCTTCCAGCTCCGCACCGACGAAGAGGGGCTGGGCGTGGGCGAGTGCCGACTCGGTTGTTGGCCGGCGCCCCTGAAGGCCACCGCGACATGCGCGAGCTACAAAGCCATCGGCACGTCGTGGGAGGGCGCCCTCAAGCGCAAGAAGGCGGCCGGTACACCACGCCGCTACCGAGACGACGACCAGGGGCTTCCTCCGCCGAAGAAGCCTCTGCCGCAGGAGATCGACATCGACATGGACCAGGACGAGTTTCGAAACGTGCTGAGGCAGGTGATCCGCGAGGAGCTGGGCTGCGACCGAGGTCGCGTTCGGCGACCGCTGGCGCGGGGGCGAAGTGGTGATGAAGCCCGGTCGGGAGGGCACCCAGGAGAAGTGCCTTCCCATCGATACGCTCTTCAACAAGATCGTGATGATCCGCGACAAGCTCCGGGTCCTCGAGCAGAAGATCAACGGCTCGAAGTCCTTGAGCGCGCAAGAAAAGGTCCAGCTGCAGCAGTACATCACCGGCTGCTACGGAAGCCTCACCACCTTCAACGTGCTCTTTGCCGACCGAGCGGACGGGTTCTCCGGACAGAAGAAGGACTGAGAGGCGCACGGATGCGCACCCTCGTGCCGACGCTCGCATTGGTGATCGCGATGGCGGCGTGCGGGGGCACCCGAGACGAAACGAGCGTCGGCGTCACCCGCATGCGGTCCCAGCCGGGTCCGGTGGAGCTCGACCTGCGCACCACCGACGGCGCGTTCGTCACGGTGGGCGACCTGCGCGGCAAGCCCACGTTCCTCTACTGCTTCGCCACCTACGACGGTGTCAGCCAGGCCGCCGTGCGCCCGCTGATGCGTTTCGTCCGACATCACCCGGAGGTCTACGTCCTGGCCATCGCCGTTCAGCCCACCCCGGAGCTCTTCGCCCAGGCCTGGGAGGCCGCGCTGCACCCCAATTTCGTGGTCTCCTTCGATCCTCAGGAGCGGGTGACGGAAGGAACGACCGATCTGGGCCACATCGCCGCCGTTCCCACCTACATCCTGCTCGATTCACGCGGCGTCGAGGTCGACCGGCTGGTTGGCTATGCCAGCCAGAACCAGCTCGAGGACATGCTGGCCAGGATGGACGACGGGACTAATTAGCGAACGTGCGTGCCCTCGACATCGCCCGACGGCCCATCCCCTTCGCCGTCCGGGTGATCCGGGGATTTTGGAAGAACCGCGGCCTGCTCCTGGCCGGGGCGGTCGCCTACAACAGTCTGCTCAGCATCGTCCCGCTCTTCGCCCTCATCCTCTTGGGGCTGAGCTTCGTGGTCGATCCTCACGAGCTCATGGTGTCCGTCGAGGCGCATCTCGCGCTGATCATGCCGGAGCACTCTGCCGACATCGCCCATCAGCTCCAGAACCTGGTTCAGGACCGGGAGATCGTGAGCGGTGTGGTGGTGCTGATGCTCCTCTTCTTCAGCTCCATCGCTTTCGGTGTGCTCGAGAGCGCGATGGCGGCGATCTTCCACCACCGGGAGACGCGGGACCGCAGCTTCCTGGTCTCCGCGGTGCTTCCCTACCTCTTCATCGGCATGATCGGCGTGGGCGTCCTGGTGGTGAGCTTCGTCGCCGGTGCGCTCGAGCAGATCGAGGCCGATCAGGTCCGTCTCTTCGGTACGACCTGGTCACTCGAAGGCGTCAGCGGTGTCTCGCTCTACGTGCTCGGCGTCGTCGGCCTGATCCTGATGCTCACCGCCTTCTACCTGGTGATGCCCGTCGGGCACGTTCGCGCGCGTCACGCGCTGATCGGCGGCGTGGTCGCTGGGATCCTCTGGGAGATCGCCCGGCACGTCCTGACCTGGTACTTCGAGACCCTGTCGCTGGTGAACCTGGTGTATGGCTCGCTGGCCGGCGCGGTGGTCGCGCTGCTCTCCTTCGAGATCGGGGCGATCATCCTCTTGCTGGGCGCGCAGGTGATCGCCGAATTCGAGCGGCACACCACCGAGGCCCAGCGCGAAACAGAACCGGAACCCGAGGGCGAGCCGGACGCCGAGGCATCCGCCTGAGTCAGCCGACCCCTTCTTCGGCCCAGAGATCGCCGAGGGAGTCGGCGAAGCGCTCGCGCACGAGCTCTTGAACGCTCGCGGCGTCGGGGAGCGCGAGCGCTTCCTGAGCGGCTTCGGCTGCGCGTTCGGCGCGAATGCTCCGGACGATGGCGTTGGCGATGGGGATCGACGCCGAAGGCATCGACAGCGTGCGGAAACCGAGACCGATGACGATGGGGAGCGCGAGGGGATTGGCTGCCATGTCGCCGCACATCGACAGGTCGATGCCACGCTGTTGTGCCGCGCTTGCGGTCATCTCGAGGAGGCGGAGGAGCGCCGGGTCGAGGGGATCGGCCATGGTGGCGACGCGCGGATTGGTGCGGTCGACGGCGAAGGTGTACTGGATGAGGTCGTTGGTGCCGACCGAGAAGAAGTCGCACTCGCTCGCGAGGACGTTGGCGAGGAGCGCCGCCGCCGGCACCTCGATCATCACGCCGATCGGAACGCGCGCGAAGTGTTCGCCTTCCTGCGTGAGCTCCGCGGCGACCTCGTCGACGAAGGCCCGCGCCGTCCGAAGATCGGCGAGTGAGCCCACGAGCGGAAACATCAGGCGCGCGTTTCCGTGCACTGCGGCGCGAAGCACGGCGCGCACCTGCGCGCGGAAGAGGCGGGGATGCGTCATCAACAGCCGCACGCCGCGGAGGCCGAGCGCGGGGTTCGGGCCCCGGGGGAAGCGCCGGTCGGCGGGGAGCTTGTCGGCGCCCAGGTCGAAGGTGCGAAAGGTGACGGGGCGCGGATTCATCAGCCTGAGCACGTCGGCGTAGACCTCGCGCTGCTCTTCCTCGGTGGGCGCCTGGTCGCGGCCGAGGTAGAGGAACTCCGTGCGATAGAGGCCGACGCCGTCGGACTCGGGGCGGGCGGCGGCCTCGACCTCGGCAGGCATCTCGAGGTTCGCCGCGAGGATGATGCGCTCCCCGTCGGCGGTGGCGGCCTTCTCTTCGGCTCGCGAACGCAACCCGGCGGTGAAGGCGCGATACCGAACCGAGCGCTCCTCGGCCGCGGTCTGCTCGTCGGCACCCGCAGCGAGAACCACCTCGCCCCTCAGGGCGTCGATGACCACGGTGTCCCCTTCGCCGATGGCGTCGGTCGCGGCAGCGACGCCGACCAGGGCCGGGATGCCGAGAGCACGCGCCACGATCGCGGTATGGCTCGACGCGGTTCCGAGCTCGGTGATCAAGCCGACCAGCGGGCTCTCCGCCAACCGCGCGGCTTCCGCCGGGCTCAGGTCGTCAGTGACCAGGACCACCGGCTCGTCGAGCGGAGGCAGCTGCGCCTGCGTGCCGGTGAGGCAGCGCAGGATGTGGAGGCCGACCTGCGTGATGTCCCCGGCGCGCGCGCGGAAGTACTCCGAGTCGGCGGCCTCGAGCTGCAGAGAGAGCGACTCCACCGTACGCCTCAGGGCCCACTCGGCGCAGAGCAGATCCCGCTCGATGGTGTGCACCGTCGTGTCCACCAGGAGCGCGTCGCCGTGCATCAAGAGGTGCGCGTCGAGAATGAGCTGGTAGTCCGCGTCCGCCGCGTCTCCGAGCGCCGCGCGCGCGTCCTCGATCTCTCGTCTGGAGGTCTCGATCGCGTCCTTGAGGCGCGCCACCTCGGCGGGCGCGTCTTTCGCGCGGATCCTTCGCCTCGGCACGCGCAAAGCCGACCGGCCGACCAGGCGCGCCTTGCCCACCGCCACGCCGTGCGAGGCGGGGATCCCGCTCAGCACCTTGCGCGCAGGCACCAGAGGTTCGCCCGAAGCGCTCACCTCTCCTCTCCGAAACGGTCGCTGATCAGGGCCCCCATCTGCTCGACCGCCTCGGCCGCGTCGGCGCCCGTGGCGATGATGGTGATCTTCGATCCACGCTGTCCGCAGAGCAAGAGGACCCCCATGATGCTCTTGGCGTTGGCGCGCTGGCCGTCCTTCTCGAGCTCGACCTCCGCCTCGAATTCCGCTGCGAGCTTCACCAGGCGCGCGGCGGCCCGTGCGTGCAGGCCCAGCTCGTTGATGATCTCGAAGGTGTCTCGCACCTCTGGAAGCGCCGTGGTCACGTGAGCTTTCGCCCCGCGTCCCGGTGCGCCACCACCACCTCGCGACTCTGCCGCAGGTAGGCGGCGAGCGCTTCGGTGAACGCCACCGAGCGGTGACGTCCGCCGGTGCAGCCGATGGCGATGGTGAGGTAGCTCTTCCCCTCGCGCTCGTACTTGGGAAGGGTGTTGTCGAGGAGACTCTTCACCTCGTCCAGGAGCTCACGAGCGTCGTCGGTCCCGAGGACGAACTCGGAGACCTCCGGATCGAGCCCGGTCTTCGGGCGCAGCTCGGGAACGAAGTGCGGATTCGGAAGGAAGCGCAGGTCGAAGACCAGATCCGCGTCCACCGGCAGGCCGTACTTGAAGCCGAAGCTCATGACCCGCGTGACCATCATCGGCGACGACGTTCCGCGCGCGATGTGATCGACGAGCGCCCGCCGGAGATCGTGTACCGACAGGTGTGTGGTGTCGAAGGTGTGCCCTGCCTGCGCGCGGAGCGGCCCGAGGCGCGCGCGCTCGCGCTTGATGGCACCGGGCAGGTCGCCCCCCGGCGCGAGGGGATGCGGGCGCCGGGTCTCGCTGAAGCGGCGCACCAGGGCCTCGTCCGAAGCGTCGAGGAAGATGAGCTCGACCTCGTGGCCGCGCTCCCTGAGCTGCGTGACGACCTCGCCGACGCCCTCGAGGAAGGCGCCGGTTCGCACGTCGACGCCCAGGCCGACGCGCCGGATCTTGGGAGGCTGCTCGCCCTCTCCGCGGTCGTCGCTGCGCTCGAGCAGGTCCAACAGGCCGGTGAAGAGCGGTGGCGGGAGGTTGTCGACGCAGAAGAAGCCCAGGTCCTCGAGGACATGGACCGCCGTGCTGCGCCCCGCGCCACTCATCCCGGTGACGACGACGACGTGAAGGTTGTCCTCACTCACCTTCGCCCCCGATATCCGGCGGTGGTGGCTCGGCGCCCAGCTCCTCCGACAGCTCGGCGACGAAGCGCCTCGCGGCATGGACGCCGGACTGCTTGAGGAGCTGATTGCGCGCCGCCACCTCGAGGATGACGCCCATGTCGCGACCGGGGCTGACCGGGATGCGCAGCATGGGGAGCTCGGTCCCGAGCAGCTCGTGGCTCATGTCCTCGAGGCCGAGGCGTTCGTAGGGCTCGTCGGCGTCCCAGGGACAGAGCTCCACCACCAGGTCGACGATCTTGCGCCGGCGCACGGCGGTGGCCCCGAAGAGGTCGCGGATGTTGAGGATGCCGATGCCGCGCACCTCCAAGTGATAGCGCAACAGCCGCGGGGGGCGCCCGTAGACGTGGCCGGCGGGATCGATGGCGAGGATCACCTGATCGTCGGCGACGAGCCGATGGCCGCGCTCCACCAGGAAGAGCGCACACTCGCTCTTGCCGATGCCGCTCGGCCCGAGCAGCAGGACGCCCACGCCATGGATGTCGACCAGAACGCCGTGGGAGGTGGTGCTGGGCGCCAGGAGCTCGTCCAGAGAGCGGTGAATGGCGGCGATGGTGCGGCTCGACCGCACGTCGGAGACCAGAAGGGGCGAGGAGGTGCGCTTGCTGTGGAGCACCAGCTCCCCGAGGGGCGTCACCCCGCGGGTGACCACCACCGCGGAGAGCCCGAGATCGAAAAACGCCGCGATGCGCGCGTCCCGCGTAGACTCGTCGAGCCCCTCGAGAAAGCTGAACTCGGTCTCGCCGATGATCTGCACCCGCGTGGGGACGATCCCGTGATGATGCCCGGCAAAAGCCAACCCCGACTTCTGGATCCGCGGATGGGTGATCAACCGCGACAGTCCCGGCTGACCGGAGTGAACCCGCACGAGGGAGCCGAGCTCCCCATGGTCGAGAAGCGCCGCGACCGTCGCAGCCCCCGGCTCCGTGCTCACGGCTCGCAGCATATCACCTGGCGGCTCGTTTTCTGGGTGCTGGGGATGTGGGTGCTCACGGGCTGCAAGGGGACCGGAACGGAGGCGGGATCGGCGGGGGAAACGGAGACCTCGGGGGGTTCGGGAGCGGAGTCGGCGCCGGAAACGGAGTCGGCGACGGAGACGCAGACGCAGACGCAGACGCAGACGGAGAGGGAGTCGGAGACGGCGACCGAGACGCAGACACAGACGCAGTCCGCGCCGACGGCCCCCGTCTCGGAAGCGATCACCGCCTACGGTCGTCTCCCCGTTCCCACCCATTCCGATCTTCCAGCGGGGGCGCCGTCCTATGCGGTGCACCTGCCAGCCGGCTTCGATGTGTCGCGGCCCTTCGCCATCGTCGTCTTTCTCCACGGTTGGACGGGATGTGTGCGAGCCCTGGTCGAGAGCGACGAGGTCGCGTGCGTCGACGGAGGGTCGGCGCAGCCGGGCTGGGGGCTCGCGCGCGTGCACGACGCCGCCGAGCGAAACAGCGTTCTCGTCGTCCCCCAGCTGAAATGGCTCGCGCGCAGCGGCGCGCCCGGCGCCTATCGCGTCGAGGGAACCTTCGAGAGCATGCTCGAAGCCGCGTTGGCGGCGGCGCGCGACGCAGGCGCGCCCGAAGGCCTCGACGCCGGCGCCGCGCGCTCGATTGTCCTCGCGCCCCACAGCGCCGGCTTCGAGACCGCGCTCGCCATCCTCGAAGCGGGCGATCTCGCGGACGAGATTGATCGCGTGCTCCTGATGGACTCGCTCTATCGCGGCACCGAGGGCTTCGCGACGTGGGTCGCCGGGGACGACGAACGACGGATCGTCTCTCTCTACACGGGTAACCAGTCGACGTATCAGGAGAGCCAGCGCCTCGCGCGGCTCACGCGGGCCTCGCTCGGCGAGGAGGCGGTCGCCCTCGGTCCGGCGGATCCGCTGGCGGCCATGGCCACCCATCGGGTGGTGGTCGACTCGACGCGGATCCCCCACGGCGCCATCCCACGCCTGTCTCTGCCGGAGCTGCTGCACGCCTGGGGGCTGCCGGAGCGCTGAAGCCGCCCGTGCTCAGAGCCCGTCGGCGCGAACCAGGATCTGGTAGGCCTGCTCACCATCCGCGGCCGCGGCCAGGCGCTCGCGGAGGTCGGCGTCGCGCAACAGGCGCGCGATGCGCGCGAGCACCTTGACCAGATCGCCGCGCTCCGGCGCGACGATCGCCACGAAGACGTGCACCGGCTGACCGTCGATGCTGTCGAAATCGACGCCGCGCCGGCTCACCGCGAGCGCGCCCATCGTGCGATCGACGGAGGCAAGGCGCCCATGCGGGACCGCCACACCGCTGCCGACGCCGGTCGTCGCCAGCGCCTCACGCTCTTTGAGCGCGGCGAGGACGTCGGCTTCGGGAAGAGGCGGGAAAAGCGCGGCCAAGGCGTTCAACACCGCGTCCTTGTCTCCCTCCGGGAGCGACGTGGTCGTCCGCTCTGCGTCGAGAATTTCCGCGAGCCGCATGAACGGCGCCCTACCCCAGCGGGGAGAGTGTTGCAAGGGATGTCGTGTTTCGCGCGCGTCACACCACACTGGTATTCTCTTGGTCGATGCTCGTCGGCCGTCGTCTCGCCCTCACCTTGCTCCTCGCCATGGGCGGATGTACCGGGGACGACGCCGCGACGACCGACGCGAGCGTTTCACCCGACACGACGACGATCATGGGTCGGGCGACCCCTGCGCCGCCGGCGTTGCCGAACCTCGCACCATGTCCGGATGGGTGGCAGGGCGTCAGAGGGACGGACGGTGCGCCGGAGCTTTGCGAGCCCTTCCCCGAGTCGAGCTTCGAGAGCTGCGCGGATCACGAAGCGCGCTTCCCCGGCACCCCGAGCTGCCAGCGCATCGGGACCGCCTGCCCGAGCGACGGATGGCCCGAAGGGCTGCCGGCGACCGGAGTGCTCTACGTGCGCGCCGGTGCCACGACCGGCGACGGCTCACGCGACGCACCTTTCGGGAGGATCGCCGAAGCCACGGGTGCCGCGACCGCGGGCGACGTCATCGCGGTCGCCGTCGGCGCGTACGACGAGGCGGTGAGCGTTCCCGCCGGGGTCACCCTCTGGGGCGCGTGTCCCGAGAGCACCACCGTGTCCACGAGCGAGTCGAGCTTCACCACGGGCGTCATCTCCGCCGCAGGCGCTGACGTGACCGTGAAGAACCTCGCGATCGGCCCGAGCGAACGCATCGGGCTCTTCGTCCGCGGCGCTGGCAAGGCCATGACGGCCCGCGACGTCGTGGTGATCGAGACGCGGATCGCCGGTGTCTCGGTCGAGGACCACTCGCACTTCGACGGAGAGCGAATCGCCGTGCGCCGCATCCGGCTCTGGGATGACGGCCGGTTCGGGCTGGGGATCAACACCGAGGACGGGTCCACCTCGACGGTGCGCTGGGCGCACGTGGAAGGCACCGCCGAGTTCGGGGTCGTCGCGAACCTCGCCGATGCGGACGCGACCCTCGAGGACGCGGTGATCGCCGACATCCAGGGGCTCGAGGACGGCACACGCGGCTACGGCTTGATCGCCAACGCCGGGGCGAGCCTCGTCGCGCGGAGGGTCGCGGTCGTTCGCGCCAACGAGGTCGGCGTCTCGTCCACGGGCGCCGGGTCGTCTCTTCGGCTCGAGAAGTCGGTCGTCCGGGACACCCTCGAGGCCGGGCTCCGGACCGATCTCGGGCGCGGGATCGTGGCCCAGGACTCTGCGTCGATCGAGATCGCGGGCGTGCTCGTCGAGCGAGCGCTCGCGATGGGCGCCTTCTTCGCGGATGTCGACGCGGTCGTGGAGGACCTCGTGGTGCGCGACGTGATCCCCGTCGGAGACATGTTCGGCCGCGGGCTCAGCGTGCAGACCTCGTCGTTCGTGGGGCGACGTATCTGGGTTCAGGGTGTTCACGAAGGGGGCGTCCAGGTCGGGCTCGATGGAACGGACGTGTCGATTGAGGATCTCAACGTCCGCGACGTGAGGCCGGGGGACGGGGGCAACTTCGGTCGCGGGGTGGTCGTGCAGATGGGCGCGAGCCTCCACCTCGTGCGCGCCGACATCAGCGACACCAAGGAGAGCGGGATCGCGGTGATGGCGTCCGCCCGCCTGGAGGCCTCCGACCTGCTCGTCCACGACGCCACCAGCCGCGACCAGGACGGCGTGGCCGGCTGGGGCGTCTCGGTCTACCGCGATTCCTTCGCGTCGATCCGCAACAGCATCGTCCAGGACGTTCAGCAGGTGGGCATCGTGTCCTGGAAGGGCTCCTCCGAAGTACAGCTGCAGAACGTCGAGGTCCATCGCGTCGTGGCTCCCGGGTGCTCGGGGGCCACCTGCGAGTTCGGCGATTCGGGCCACGCCCTCGCGGCCTATTCGACGTCGACGCTCACCGCGACCGGCTTCGTGCTCAGCGACCTGAACCTGTGCGGCATCCACGTCGCCGAGGGGGGCCTCGCGACGCTGAGCGACGGCGAGGTCGCGGGCGCTGCGATCGGTGCGTGCGTGCAGAACGCCGACCAGCCGGTGGAGGACCTCCAGCGCGAGGTCGCCTACCGGGACAACGAGTCGAACCTACAGGCGACCATGCTCCCCGTCCCCGGCGACCTGCCGGGGGGCGCGATGTGACCCACCGTCAGTTCCCGTCGGATTCGCAACCCGTGGGCAGAACGTTGGCTTGGTACTCGCCCTGCACGTTGCCGGCAGGCGCGTAGTTGCAGACGTAGATGTCGAGGCCCCCGCAGCTGGACGTCCCGCATCCGATCGCCGTGGTCCCCTTCCAGACGAGCTGCGTGAAGTGCCCAGTGCGCATCGAGAAGCCGCCGCGACGGAAGTCGTAATCGCTTTTTTCGCGATACCAGAGCTCGGCCACGCCTTCGGCGGTGAGCGTCCCGGAGGTGGCCGCCGCGAGGTTCTCCCCGACGTCCGACGTGCTGTGGGCGAGATTGCATCCGCTCTCCGCCAGGTGGTTCGCCCACTGCCGTGCCTGCTCCGCGAGCGTGCTCGACCACGACAAAGGCGGCGCGCAGTGCGCTTCGCGAAGCCGGTTGTGTGCATCGAGGAGCGGCGACAGCGCCGCCGGTGCGACGGCCGCGCCCGTCTCGGGCGGCGAGCCCCCGATCGCGCGCGCTTCCTCGTCCCCGCCGGTGGTCGACTGTCCCGTCCCATCCGGAGACGCCGTCGCGTAGGACGCCTCGCTGTCGTCGCGCGTCGCGCTTTCGGCGCCGCCGCAGGCGGCCAGCCACAAGACCCCGAGCGCCAGAAGAGTCCACGCTTGCCGTGACACCGCCAGAGGATAGCGCGACGGCCGGACTTCATGGAGGTGATCGGTCGAGCTACGTCGGGCCGCTTCTCCACGGCGGATTTGCGATCCGCGTCATGCAATGGACAATCAGTGGATGGACCGGCAGAGGGGATGGTGGACACGCCGCCGATTTCTCGCGGGGGCCGCGAGTGGGCTCCTCGCCCTGGGATGCCGCGGAGGACGGGCGCGCGCACAAGAGGCGATGCCGCCGTTTCGCACGCTCGAGCTCGCGAGTGGAACGACCGTGACCTATGTCCATCTCGCGGGGCGACGGGGGCGCCCTGTGCTCTATGCGCTGCCGCCGGGACCGCAGGACCGGGCGATGGTCATCGAGGGGCTCGAGCGCTGGATCGACGACTTCCGGCGCGAGGGCTGGACCGTTCTCAGCCCGGTGGCGCCGAGCGGGGGGCAGTTCATGCGCCGCCATCTCCCCCTGGTCACCGAGTTCCTTTCGACGGCACGCGCGCGCCACGGGATCCCGGACGGTCCGGTTCGCCTCTTCGGCATGAGCAACGGCGGCATCAGCGCCCTCGAAGCGGCCGCGCGACATCCGGAGCTCTTCTCCTCGGTCACGGTCGCGCCCGGATACCTCCGGAGCATGGAGCTCGCCCCCGCCCTGAGCGCTCTCCCCGTCGTCGTGGTCGCGGGCGAGCGCGACCCGAGCTGGCTCGAGCGTGGACGCGCCCTCGTCGATGCGCTCCGCCACGAAGGCGGCCGCGCCCGCCTGCGCGTCGTCCGAGGCGAAGGCCACGAAGCCGGCCTCACCCTCGGGTTTCGAGAGCTCCGCTCGTACCTGACCTGAAGCCCGCCGCGAATCCCAATCCGCTCCCCAAGGCGCAAAGAAGCCCGGCCACCAGACCGGGCTTCCCGCGGAACGCCGAAGCGTCCCCCCTGAACCTGTGCTCCTTACTCGCCTTCAGCAGAAGCGGCGCGGGCCTCGGCCTCGGCTCGCTCCTGCGCGGCGGCCACCTCGCCCATGCTGTCTCGGTGGCGCCTGCCCTTGGTGATCGTGGCCTTCGTCTCCCGGACCTGCCGGTCGATCTTGTCCATCACCAGGTCGATGGAGGCATACATGTCCTCCGACTCCTCGTGTCCCGCGTATCGATGGCCGTCGGCCGCGACGTTGATGTCGACTCGGTGCAGGTGTCGCTCGAGCGATACCGTCACCTCGGCGTCTAGTGGGGCTCTTAGGTATTTCTGCAGCTTCGAGATCTTCTCACTCGCGTAGTTCTTGATGCCCTCGGACGAATCGACGTTGCGGAACGTGAACGCAATCCTCATCCACACCCTCCAATCCGAGCACTGAAAGCGCGCTCGAACAAAATCCGTTTAGAGACAAAGCAGCTCTTCAAAAGTACTTCTTCCGCTTCGATGAAGAGAGAATGCCCAGCATCTCGCGATACTTCGCGACGGTGCGTCGGGCGATTTTGATGTCCTGCTGAGCGAGGATCTCGACGATCTTCTGATCGCTGTAGGGATTCTTCTCGTCCTCGTCCCCGATGATCTTCTTGATCGCCTGCTTCACGGACTCGCTGGCGATGTCTTCCTGAGTGCCGCGCTTGATGGCGCTGTTGAAGAAGTACTTCAGCTCGAAGAGCCCGCGCGGCGTGTGCACGTACTTGTTGCTGGTGACGCGCGAGATCGTGCTCTCGTGCATCCCCACCGCCTCGGCCACGTCCCTGAGAATCATCGGTTTGAGGTACTGGATTCCCTTGTCGAAGAAGTCGCGCTGCTTTTCGACGATGCACTCGGTGACCTTGACGATGGTCTTGCGCCGTTGGTCGATGCTGCGGATCAGCCACGCCGCCGAGCGGAGCTTGTTCTGGATGTATTCCTTGGCCTCTTTGTTGTCCGCCATCGCGGACCGATAGAAGCCGCTGATCTTCAGCTTGGGCATCCCGTCGTCGTTGGCGACGACGAAGTACTTGTCCGCGACCTTGTGCACGTAGACGTCGGGCACGATGTAGCGCGGCTCTTCGCTGATGAAGTTGCGCCCCGGACGCGGCTCGAGGTCGGCGATGACCTGCGCGACGTCGTAGATCTCCTCGACGGGGACGTCGAGGTCGCGCGCGATCGCCTGATAATTCTTCTTCTCGAGGTTCGACAGATGCCCGTCCAGCACCTTGAGCACGAGCTCGTCCATGTCGAAGTGCTTGGCCTGGACCGCGAGGCACTCCTTCAGCGAGCGCGAGCCCACCCCGATGGGGTCGAGCTTCTGGAACATGCTGAGGACCTCTTCGGCGTCCTCCGGGTCGAGCTCGGCTTCGCGCGCGAGCTTTTCGACGATCTCGTCCTCGGGCACGTCGTCGAGCTCGAGGTAGCCGTCGTCGTTGAGATTGCCGATCACGAGCGCGAGGAAACGAAGCTCGTCCTCGACCCAGTCACCCATCTTCACCTGCCAGATGAGGTGGGCGGTCAGGTCTTCGGCGCGGCTGTAGGTCGCCTCGATCCCGGGCAGCTCGTCGTCACCCCCGCCGCCCCGGAAAGAGGGGACCGGCGCCTGCATGGCGTGGTTCTCGAGGTAGCGCTCCCAGTCGAAGTCCTCGGTCTTCTTCTCTTCGGCCTTCGCCTTGTCGTCGGCGGCCTTGTCGTCGGCTGCGCCCGCCTTGTCGATGGTCGGCGCCTCGACGACGGCGACATCTTTCGGCATCTCGGGCTCGGTGGAGCCGACTTCGCCGACATCCTCCAGCATCGGATTTTCGAGCATCTCCTCGCGAACGAGGTCGACGAGCTCCATCCGGGACATCTGAAGCAGCTTGATCGCCTGTTGCAGCTGCGGGGTCATGACCAGCTGCTGGGTCAATCGCAGCTGCTGCTTGATCTCCATTCGTCTCCTCTGGCCGGTCGGGCCCTACTCGAATCTCCGAAGTATACGCCGCTCGCCCCGTCACAAACCAGGATCATCGACTCGGACCCGCCGAGCGCAGCGCTTCGGCCAGGACGGTGCGTAGCGCCCTCAGGGGCCCAAAGACCGTGGCGGCGGTTCTTTCCCGAGCGATCCGGGCCCCCTCTCGCAACGACGTCAGCTCCTGTCCCAAAGCGGCGACGAGCTCGCGAAGGGAGTCCTCGAGCGCCGGACCCAGCTCCCTTCGTGGATCGGCGCGCACGGTGCTCAGGGCCTTCGACAGCCCCTCGACCTCGAGGGTTGCGCTCGGCAGGTAGTCCTCGAAGAAGCGCCGGAGCCTGCCGCCGCGCAGGACACCGCGCTGAAAGCCCACGTAGAGCGCGAGGGGCTGCATGACCGCCGCGCGCACGCGACGGTCGAGCTCCGCGTGCGAGAGCTCCAGGTGATCGGCCGCGTCGGCCAGCGCGGCACGAACGCGCGGCAACAGGCGCGTGGACAGGCCGTCCGCCGCCTGTCCGAGGCGACGTTCGAGAGCTTCCGCGAGGAAGGCGCGATCCTCCGGGTCGGCCCCGTGACTGGCGAAACGACTACGCCGCGGGCGCACGAAGGCCAGCACTTCCTCCGCCGCTTGCACGAAGGCCACGTCGAGATCCTTCGACAGATGGGTGATGGACTCGTCCACGGCCCGCTCGAGCGCCATCTCCACACCCCCACCCGCGCGGCTCGGGGACAGGAGCGTTTCCGCCTCGTCGAGGCGGCCGAGCCGCGCCTCGAACGAGGCGAGCTCCTGCTCCTCGGTGGCCAGGGCCTCGTCCACGATCTCGACCAGCCGCCCGGCGCAGGCGTCGCGCTTGAGCTCGCGGGAGCGCGCGAAGATGCGCTCGCCGAGCGCTTCGAGCAGCGCCTCGTAGCCGCTCTCGCGCAGCGCCGACTCGTCGTCGGAGAGGCGGGCCAGGAGCGCGCGCTTCGCCGAGAAGGGGATCGGTGGCCCGACGTCGAATCCCGACACGCCTCCCTCGGCGCCCGTTCCGGGAGCCCCATCCAGCTCGCGCGCGAGGCTTCGCTTCACCTCTTCGAGCTGTCCTTCCTCGAGACGGTCCACCTTGTTGAGGATCGGAACCACGACCCGACCCGACGCTCGGATGGCACCGAGCATCTTGGCTTCGGTGTCCTTGCCCGCCTGCCCCGCGCTGAAGATCCACAGCGCGGCGTCGGCGCGCCGCGCGGCCTCGCGCGCGAGGCGCTCGTGCTCCGGATCGATGGCGTTGGTCCCCGGTGTGTCGAGGATCCACACCCGCTCGAGGGTCTCGGAGGGCAAGACGATCTCGACGTGGTCCACCGGCCCCCCGGCCTCGGGCGCATCCATTGCCCCCTGCTCGGCCTCCTCGAGGAGGCGGGAGAGATCGTCGTAGCCGCCCTCGCGCGTCGTTCCGTCGGTGCGCACCACCCGCACCAGGCGCTCGGCGCCCCCGCGAAGCACGTTGAGGGTCGCCGTCGTGGGCACGATGCCTGTCGGCGCGACATCGGCGCCGACGAACGCGTTGATGAAGGTGCTCTTGCCGGCGTTGAACTCTCCGAGCACGGCCAATAGCAGTGGGCGGTCGAGCTCGTCGCGCAGGCGCCCTGCGCCCCGCGCCGTCGCGTCGAGACGATGCTCGGCGGCGAAACGCTCCACCGCGTCGATGGCCGCCGCCGAGATCCACCTGGCCTTCGGCGTCGAGCCAGAGCGCGCGGAGGGCGTCGCGACGGATCGCCTCCGACAGCTCCTCGTCGGCTCCGCTCCGGGAGCGCGCCACCTCGGCCTCGTACTCGCTGAGCGCCGCGAGCGCGCCCTGCGGGTCGTCGCTCGCGAGCGCCAGGCGGGCGCGCGCGAGGGTGAGGCGCGGATCGCGCGCGCTCCCCTCGCCTGCCAGCGCGCGCGCCGCCTGGAGATCGCCCTTCTCGAGCGCGACGAACGCCCGCGCCGCCCGCGCCGCCACGTCTCCCGGCGAGACGCGCTCGAGCGCGTCCGCGTGAACCGTCAACAAGTCCGGCCGGTCCGTCGGGGCGGCACGCAGCGCGCGGCGCAGGAGAGCCGGTGAGCTCCCCGCCTGCTGCGCCGCCGCCGCATAGGCCTCGGTCGCCTCGACCCGGCGCCCGAGGCCGATCAGGATCTCCGCCAACAGCGACAGCGCCTCCGCCCCGGCGCCCCGCGCCACGGCGCGCCGCGAGAGCGCCTCCGCCTCCTCCACCTCGCCCTGCTCGCGCGCGATGCGTGCGAGCGCGAGGAGCGCCGCGTCACTGCCCGCCTCCGCGCCGCGCGCGAGCCACTCCCTCGACAGGTCGTGCGCGCCCACCCGCTCGAGGGCGAGACCGAGGCGCGTCGCGGCGGCGTCGTCGAGCGCCGCCGCGTCGAGCCCCGTCGCCGCGGCGCGCGCCGCGCCCACCCGATGCGCGTCGGCCAGCACCTCCACCAGCTCGGCGCGCAGCGTCGCGTCCTCCTTGTCGAGGCTCAGCGCTTTTCTCAGCTCGCGCGCGGCCCGATCGGGTCGCCCGCGCTGGCGCTCGGCGCGGGCGCGCAGAACGCAAGCGCGGGCGAGGCGCGCGCCACCTTCGTTCGCGAGGCGCCCGGCGGCGTCGCGCGCGGCGTTCGCCGCGCGGTCGCTGTCGCCGAGCGCGAGGGCGAGTCGCGCGTCGAAGAGCGCGACCTCCGGATCGTCCGGCTCGAGCGTGCGCGCGCGGTCGAGGGCGCGGACCGCCGCGCGGAGATCGCCGAGCGCCTCGCGCGCCTGCGCGAGGCCCACGGCGGCGCGAGCGAGGGTCTCGCGCTCTTCGAGCACGCGCTCGAAGAGCTCGGCGGCGACGGAGTTCTCCCCCGCTTCGAGCGCGTCCTCGGCAGCCTCCAGACGGTCCCGGACGTCCTCTGGCAGGAGCAGGACGTCGTCGATGAACCGGCTGACGCGGTCGAGGAGAGACATTGGGCCGCCAGCTTATCGCGCAGGGCGCCCGGCGAGCACGCCCAGTTCTCCGCCGGCGATCGTTCGGGCTGGCTTTCTCCCATGCGCTTTTGACGCGCATGGCGTTACCCTTCTCGGCTGTGGAGTCCTCCGGCTCGGAAAAGCCGTCCTTCGAAGGCGCACGCATCGTGGTGGCGGAGGACGATCGCGTCACGCGGCAGTACGTAGGCGGCCTGCTACGCGGCCATGGCTTCGCCGTGGAGACGGTGGCCAGCGGCCAGGAGGCGATCGATCTCGTCAAGAAGGGCGGCGTCGACCTGGTCCTCTTGGACATCATCATGCCCGGGCTCTCCGGCCTCGATTCCTGCCGTCTGATCAAGACCATGACCGAGGACAGCTTCCTCCCGGTGATCCTGCTGACGGCGAAGCGCGACACCGACAGCCGGGTGGAAGGCCTGCGCATCGGTGCCGACGACTACGTATGCAAGCCTTTCGACGAGCGTGAGCTCCTCGCCCGGGTGAGCGCGATGCTGCGCATCAAGGGCCTGCACGACGACGTTCAGATCGCCAAGAAGCGCCTCGCGCAGCTCGCGGTGCAGGACGAGCTCACCGGCCTGTACAACTACCGCTACCTCCACACCCGCCTGGCCGAGGAGTTCAAGCGCGCCGAGCGCTACCGCGATCCCCTCGCCTGCGCGATGATCGACATCGACCACTTCAAGAAGTTCAACGACGAGCACGGGCACGACATCGGCGACGCGGTGCTCGCCGAGGTGGCCCACCGGCTCCGGGGCGCGGTTCGCGAGATCGACGTGGTCGCGCGCTACGGCGGTGAGGAGTTCCTCCTCGTGTTGCCCAGCACCCACTTCTCCGGCGCGTTGACCGTGGCCGACCGAGTGTGGCGCGCGGTGGGGGGCGTGCCGCTCCGCAAGGAAGGAAACGAGTACGCCATCACGGTGTCGGTGGGCGTGGCGCTCTACCCGAGCCGCGACGTCCGCACCAAAGATCAGCTGCTCAAAGCGGCCGACAAAGCGCTGTACCAGGCGAAGGAAGACGGCCGAAACCGGATCTGCGTCTTCCAGCACCAGGGATACATCTACAAGCCGGAGATTCGCGGAGACTGATGCGCGCCATCCTTTCGACCACGTTCGCCCTGCTCGCTGCCTGCGGTGGGGGGCCGACGGTGGCCCCCGAAGAGCAGGAAGAACCCCCTCCCCCGAAGCCACCGCGGCGCAGCGCACCGCGCTCGGTGACGACAGCGCTGCGGGTGAGCTGCCCCAGGGCGCTCCCACCCGCATCGTCGGCACCGCGGACGGCGAAGAGTTCGGCGGACAGCAGTGGGGCTTCGGTTGGTGGATGAGCAACGACGGGAAGCTCGTCGCCCTCTACCGCTGGAACGGGGACACCGAGCCGACCTTCGGCCTGCACGGAGAGGCCGACGAGCCACCGACGCTCGAGGTCTTCGACCTGCGCACGAACAACATCCAGAACTACGACGACCTGATCGCCACCGACCCGCTGCATCGGATGGCGGTCTTCCGCGAGTCGTCCCACCTGTGGCTGTTGAAGGCCGACAGCACTCAACGCGACGACCTCGCGGCCAGCGTGGCGGACCTCGAGGACGACCAGAACGCCTGCATGCAGCCGCGGCAGGTCGCCTTCAATCCGCTGGGTCGTTACCTCGGATGGATCCGCCGGAGCCCGGATCGGATGGTCGTCGAAGAGGTCGGCGTGCGCGGGGGTGGCGAGGCCTTCGAGGTGCAGACTCCGCACGGTCGGCTGTGGCGCATCGAGGTGGCCTCGCTGCCGGGATGGGCCCTGATGCGCGAAGTGCCCCGAGACACCGACCGCAGCCGCAGCATCGAATTCCCCGTTCAGGACACGTCCTGCGTCTGCCGCTGGTGTGAGCGCTTCGCGCAGAGCTCCGGCTTCCACGGTTGGTCGGGAGATTCGTTCAAGTCGTTCCTGGCCGGGCCCGAGGGGCGCATCGAGGTGGAAGGCGACGTGATCCCGCTGGGCGACACCACCTATGGCGACCTCGAGAACCTCCGGGTCAAGCGCGCCAACGGGAGCACCTATTCGCTGCCCGACGGATGCACCGAAGCGCGCTTCGTCCACGGCATGCCCGTGGCCCTCTTGAAGTGTGGCGGCCCCTCTGAGCTCCTGTCTCCAGAGGCCGACGGGGTGGTGGCGCTGACCGAGAAGATCGAGGTCCCCACCACCTCGACGCCGGTGGTCGACGCCGACGGATATCACTGGATCGGGGTCCTCGCGGGCGACGGGGAAAAACGCTTGGGCCGTCTTCGCATCGAAGACGGGCGCCTGGAGCTGGGCCCGCCCGCGCTGAGCATGGCGGACGCGCCTCATTTCAGTGGGTGGATGATGTTCCAGACTCCGTCGGGTGCCGCGGCGCTTCACCTGGGAGAAGGCCGCCTGCGCCTGCTCGAGATCGACGGCGTGACCGCTGTGTCCGACCTCTATGCGCGCGTTGGCCAGGGGGTGTTCATCGCGATGTCCCCGAGCAGCGGCTACGCATTCCGCACCACCATGAAGCCCTACCTCACGACGGCCGAAGGCTGCGCACTGCAACCCGCGCGGGTGGATGGGGCGCTCGAGTTCGGGCCGTGGCGGGTGCGTTGTCCTTCGAAGGCGGGCGAGTAGCCCCGAGACGAGCGGCGATGAAGCGACTCGTCCTGGCGTCGACCTCTCCCTACAGAGCCGCGCTTCTCGAGCGGCTCGGCGTGCCCTTCGACGCCGTTCCCCACCGCGCCGACGAGTCCACGCCCGGTCCGATCGGAGAGTCGGTGACGGAGCGCGCCCGGCGCCTGTCACGCGCCAAGGCCCAGAGCGTGCACGCGCTCCATCCGGAAGCGTACGTGCTGGCCAGCGATCGAGATCGTCGACCTCAGCGGGGAGGCGCTCGGCAAGCCCGGCTCGGTCTCGGCTGCAGTGGCGCAGCTCACCCGGCTCGCGGGACGCGCGCATCGGCTCAGTACCGCGGTGACTCTGATCCAGCCGAACCGCACGGTCTTCGAGCACGTCGACGAGCACCGCCTCACCATGCGCAACCTCAAAGAGGACGCCATCCGGCGCTACGTCGAGCGCGACGATCCCGTCGATTGCGCGGGCAGCTACAAGATCGAAAGCGCGGGCATCGCCCTGTTCTCCTCGGTCGAAGGCGCGGATCACACCGCGATCGTCGGCCTGCCGCTCCTCACCGTCGTCGAGTGGCTCGCACGCGCGGGCTTCGAGGTCCCCTGAGCGGCCGGCGTCAGAGCTGCGTGCAGCTCAAGACGCCGCCGGTCTCGACACACTCCGCCATCAGCGTCTCGTTCGTGCCCGAAGGGTCCACGAAGGCGAGGCTGACGCCGGGGCCCGCGATGTCGCGGACCTCGATGGAGAGGTCCATGTACTCGTAGGCGAAGGAGTCGGGAACGTGGCGGGGCGTGCGGAAGTCGTCGACGTCCACGGGGCCGGTGGAGATCTCGAGGGACGTCGTCCGGTAGACCACGTAGGTACGCGCGCCCTCACCGAGGCACTGCCCGGCGAGGTCGAGCCTCACGACCACCACCGGGATCCCATCGACGGTGTAGAGAGGCTGGGCGTCGATGGTGTCCATGGTGAGCTCGTCACCGGGCAGGCAGGCGCAGGTGCCCATGCACACGCAGTCGCCATCCGCGCAGTCGGTGGATTGGGAGCAGGCGCTGGTGGCGATCGAGACGGACCAGAGCAGGCAGGCGGAAAGAAAAGCGCGCATCGGGGCGGAATGATAGCTCGGATCCCCGAGTGCCTGGGCCACGGCCATGGAGGGCGATCGCTGATAGTGCCGTGATCGGGCGATCGCGTTATGATCTCCCCCATGGAGCCCATGTCGAGCTCCGAGCAGACCATCGTCGGGAAGTACCGCCTCGAAGAGACCATCGGCGAGGGCGGGATGGCTACCGTGTGGCGCGCCCGGCACGTCGAGCTTGGACGGCTCGTCGCCGTGAAGTTTCTTCACCTGGCGGGCCCCCGGGAGAAGGTGCGAGAGCGCTTCCTCCGAGAAGCGCGGGTCGCGGCCGCCGTCGACCACCGCAACGTGGTCGACATCATCGACTTCGGGACCGACGAACGGGGCGACCCCTACATGGTCATGGAGTACCTCGACGGTGAGACGCTGCAGGAGCGTCTGGCCTCGGGCAAGGCCATCTCCTTCGACGACGTCATCCGCATCTTCGCCCGCACGCTCAGCGGTCTCGCGGCGGTTCACGAGGCCAAGATCGTCCACCGCGACATCAAGCCCGCGAACATCTTCGTCCTCACCGATGCCGACGGCGTCTATCCGAAGCTCCTCGACTTCGGCGTGTCACGTGCCGACGAGAATGACGATCTGCAATCGGTGCTCCCCAGCCAGGAGAACGCACTCACCGGGACCCCACGATACATGTCACCGGAGCAGGCCCGCGGTCTGCACGACATCGACCACCGGACCGACATCTACGCGATGGGCACGGTCCTCTACGAGACCCTCGCCGGCGCCCCGCCCTACGACGGCAACCGGGTCGGTGATCTGATCATCGAGATCATCGAGGCCAGCCACACACCGTTCGCCGAGCGCCGGCCGGACCTCGGGCCCCAGGTCGCCGCGGTGGTCGAAAAGGCGATGGCGCTCGATCGCGCGGATCGCTTCCAGACCGCCCGCGAGTTTCGGCGGGCGCTTCTGCAGGCGGCGACCGACACCGCCGCGGATCTCGACGACATCCGCGGCACGGTCGGCGGCAACGTGGGCGACAGCATCTTCCCGACCACCGCCGCCGGGGATCTGCGAAGCGCGGTGGGCGACTCGCTCGAGCCCGACGAGTCCGGCATCGTGCCTTCGAGCGAGTACCCGGGGCCGCCCGAGCCGGCCCCGCACAAAGCGAAGTGGCCGTGGGTGATCGGCATCGCGGTCTTCCTCATGGTGGCCAGCGGGGTCGCGACCTATCAGCTCCGTGATCGCATCTGGCCGCCACCCGCCGACACGGCCTCCGCGCCGCAGAGCGCGTCCGTCGACGAAGAAGAGCTGGCCGCCGATCTGGAGGCGACGGAAGCCGGCGCAGCGCAAGACCAGGCGAGCGCGACCGAAGCGGAAGCCGACGCGGCGGCGGCGAGCGAAGGGGATGCCGCCGGGGAGGCGAGCACCGTCACCGTGACCTTGGAGGCCGTGCCTCGTCGGGCCCGGATCTTCGTCGATGGCGAGCGCCACGCCTCTGGCCCGATCACTTTCGAGCGCGCGGACGAGACGCACGTGATCGAGGTGCGGGTGCGCCGCCGGCGGCCCTTCCGGGTCGAGCACAACGCGCTCGAGGATGGGACCTATCGCGTCACCGCCGCCCGGCCCGCCGGGATGCGCAGAATGCGCCGCGGAATGCGTGATCCCGGCATGTTGCTCGGTAGCCCGGGATTCTGAGTCCCCACTTGGGTATGATCCCGGGTGGTGCCCCCCGAAGCGCTCCTCACCATCGGCTTCGTTCTGGTCCTCGGTACGGCCACGTCGGGCTCCGTCCAGGCGCAGGCACGGGGCACGGCGGAGCGGCCCGTGAACGAGATGAGCGAGGCCGAGCGACAGGCGCTCGCGCGCGACCAATTCACGCAGGGGATGCGTCACGCGCGGCACAACCGCTGGCAACAAGCAGCTGACCGTTTCGCGCGCGCCCTCGAGCTGAAGGAGACGCCGCAGATCCGATACAACCTCGCCGAGTCGCTCGTGCACCTCGGACGCCTGGTCGAAGCATCCGAGCAGCTGCGGATCATCGAGGAGGGCGAGGACGTTCCGCCGGATGTGGCGCGACCGGCGACCGCGCTCCGCGGGACGGTGGAGGAGCGACTCGGACGGCTCCGGATCGACGTGCGCAACATGAGGACGGGCGTGCACGTGACGCTCGACGGCCGCGATCTCCCCGACGCGGTGATCGGCGTGGATCACCCCGTCGATCCCGGACGGCACCTGGCGCGGTTGAGCGTCGATGACGGGGAAGTGATCCAGAGCGAAGAGGTGATGGTCGCCGACGGTGCGACCGAGGTGGTCCAGCTGGTCGCGCCAGCGCTGCCTCCGGTGGCGGTGGGGGACGCCGGAGCACAGCCGGCCGACGTCGCCGAGGACGGCGATGGGGGCGGGAGCCTGTGGTGGCTCTGGACCACCCTCGCGTTGGCGGTGGTGGGCGGCGGCGTGGTCGCAGCCTACTTCATCGTGAACGACATGCAGAGCCCGACTCAGGGCGACTTCATGCCCGGCGTTCTGGAGATCCGTTGATCTTGCGACCCCACCTCACGTCGATGGCGGCCGCGGTGCTCCTCGCTTCCTGCTCGGGGCAGGTCACTGAGATCATCGTCGAGGTTCATGCCGATGACGCGGTGATCGCCCAGATCGATCACGTGCGCATCGCCGCTGCCCGTCCGATGGGGGAGGTGCAGAGCGCCGATGCCAACCTCGCGGAAAAGCCGCTCCCGCGTTCGCTCACCCTGGTGCACCAGAGCGGACCCCTCGGCCCGGTGGAAGTGGAGGTCGCCGGTCTCATGGGCACCGCCGAGGTGGTGACCCGGGTGCTCCGCGTCTCCTTCGTCGAAGGGGAATCGCTGAAGCTCATCGTGACCCTCGACGCCGCGTGCGTGGGCACGAGCTGCGGGGCGGGGAGCACCTGCCAGGGCGGCGGCTGCCGCCCGGCCGAGGTCGAACCATGCGAGTTCGAGGGCGGCGAGCAGTGTCGCGACGCCGGTGTCGACACCGCCGTGCCCGACGCGACGCCCGACGTATGTGGCATGCCGGAGATCTGCAACGACGCAGACGACGACTGCGACTCGAACGTGGACGAGGACTTCGACCTGATGACCGACGTGGACCACTGCGGCAGCTGCGATCGCGCCTGCCCCGCAGCCGGCGCGCACGTCGCGGGCCGCATGTGCGTCGACGGCTCGTGCATCCTCGGCTGCGATCCCGGCTATGCCGACTGCAATCGCGACGCCTCCGATGGATGCGAGGTCGACACGACGACGGACATGATGCACTGCGGCGCTTGCGGCGCGTTCTGCCCCGACCCCGGCACCTTCCACGCCACCGACACGGTGTGCACCGGGGGGCGATGCATCGTGTCGTGCGACGTCGACTGGGGCGACTGCGACACCGACCCGTCGACCGGCTGCGAGGCGCACCTCACGGTGGACCCCGCCAACTGCGGTTCCTGCGGCGCCCCATGTGCCATGCCCCTTCGCTGTCGCGACTCACTCTGCGAGTGAGCGTCTAGCCCGGGCACGGGCACGGGCATGGGCAAGCAGCGAAAGGCCCGCACCGAAGTGCGGGCCTTGCTTGGCGATCGACGCGCAGGCGGCGTCAGTTGCTGGAGGAGAAGAGGAAGGGATAGGTCACGGAGACCACGCCCCCGCCGTCGGGCTGCGGGAAGGGCCAGCGGCGCACGGCGCTGGCGACACAGCTGGAGACCTCGTTGCTCGCGATGTCGGTGCGTCCCGAGACCACGCTCGACGCCATCACCGCGCCGGTGTTGGAGATGACGAAGCTGACGGTCACGCGTCCCTCGAGATCGGGCTGCGAGGTGAGCTCACGCTCGTAGCAGTGGCGAACCTCGTTGCGATGGCGGCGCACCACGCGGCGGATGGTCTCGGCGGAGAGCGAGCCGTGCGTCTCGGGGGTGCCGGGGGTCAGTGTGGGGACATGGGACTGACGGTCACGATTGCCGATGCCCACGTTGCGGCCGTATCCGTCGCCGCAGGGCGGGCTGTCACAGCCGGCGCCGCGGCCGATGGTGCGAAGGCCCTCGTTGCCGAGGCCGTAGGTGCCGAGGCCGTCACCGCCGCCGCCGCGCCCGGTGCCCGTGAGGCCCAGGCCGCCGAAGCCGAAGTTGTTGCCGATGTTGTCGCCCATCAGCGCACCGAGCGCGCTGATCGGGTCGTTGCCGATGGCGGTCTCGCGCCCGAAGGGCGAGGTGGGACCGACGGATCCGCTCTGCATGGCGAGCACGCCGAGGATGCCCGCGGTGCGCGCCGCTTCACGCTGCGCCTCGCGGTTGGCCATGTGGATGTCCTGGTTGTCGCGGGGACCCTGGATGCCCGAGCGATTCTCGGTCTGCTCGGACGCCTCGTCTCCCATCGCGCCTTCCTCTTCGGCGGCGCGCTCACCGGTGCCACCTTCGTCGGCGCGGGGGCCGTCTTCTTCGATCCAGCTCGGCGCGTCCTCGTCGATCATCTCGGGCGCCGCCGAGAGGTAGTCGACGATGCGCGAGCTCTGGTCGATGTTCTCGAGGCTGAGGGCGCCGCCGGCGGGGGGCAGGAAGTAGGTCATGGCGAGGAGCGTCGCGAAGAAGGCGAGCGCGCCGCCGACGTACTTGAGATGGGTGCGGTCCATCGCCGCCATCATCTCGGCGAAGCCCACGCCGACGCGCCGGCCGGCGCGGGTCGGACGCACGATGAAGGTGAAGCCGCCGAAGTCGATCTCGGCAGACGCGGTGGGCGGAAGGTCGTAGGTGCGCGCACCAGCGAGCTCGACGCAGGGCGAGAGGAGCCCCGCCTCCGCGAGGCTCGCGAGGTCGCGGGTCTCGCCTTCGATGGTGACGCGGAGCTCACCGCCTTCGGGGATCACGACCTTCGGACCGCCCGCTCCTTCGAGCACGACGGGCAGTCGCGTGGTCCCCAGGGTCTCGGCGCCGCAGAGCCAGTCCGGCGCTTCGCCGCTCTCGCTCTGTTCACCGACGTAGAAGGGGCGGGGCGGGGAGAGGTGCGCGACGTGGAGCGCAGAGTCGCCCCACATCACCACCACCTCGACCGCTTGCTCGGCGCGCTCCACCTCTTCGGCGGGCACTGCGGGGCCGCTGGCCACCATCTGGTAATGGGTCGTCTTTGCCTCGGTCGTCATCGCGCAGCTCTCCTCTCCCGTGTGCCCTCACGGCACGGGTCGTGTGTCGGGCGGATCTCACCCGTCGGTCCTCGGAGGAATCGGCGCCCCAACTGACGTTGGCTTCTTCAGCCTGTCTCGGTTGCTGCCGCTCGCTCCGTTCAAACCTTCTGACAGCGCCCCTTGGGCTTGGTTCCAAAAAAGTTCGGTTTCGTTCGTGCAAGGGGCGGGGGGAAGAGCTGGACGCCAGGGCCCGTATGCTACCTTCCGCGCGCCATGGCCCTCATCGAGCTCGACGCGGTCGAAAAGCGCTACGGGGAGCTGCGCGCACTCAAAGACGTCACGCTCTCGCTCGAGGAAGGACGGATCGGGCTGCTCGGCCCGAACGGGGCGGGCAAGAGCACGCTCCTCAAGACGGTGCTCGGGCTCCTGCCGCCGGATCACGGGTCGGTGAAGGTCTTCGGGACCGACGTCAATCACGACCCCTTCACCGTGCGATCGCGCATCGGCTACATGCCCGAAGGCGACTCGGTGATGCCCGAGATGACGGCGCTGAAGTACGCCACCTTCGCCGCCGAGCTCTGCGGCCTGCCGACCTCCGAGGCGACGGGCCGCGCCCACCAGGTCCTGCACTACGTCGGTCTCGGCGAAGCCCGCTACCGGCGCCTCGGATCCTTCTCGACCGGCATGAAGCAGCGCGCGCGCCTCGCGCAGGCCCTCGTCGGCGATCCGAAGCTCCTTCTCCTCGACGAGCCCACGAGCGGCCTCGACCCTCGTGGCCGGGACGAGATGCTCGCCCTCATCCTGGACATCCCGCAGCGCACGGGCGCGAGCGTGATCCTGTCGACCCACATCCTGCCCGACGTCGAGAAGACCTGCGATCAGGTGGTGGTGATCGCCGGCGGCGACGTCCTCTACGCCGGCGGCATCGACCCGCTGGTCACCCCCGACAAGGACGTCTACGAGGTCCGCATCAAGGGCGACCCGGACGGGCTCAAGAAGCCCCTGGAGCTCGCCAAGTGCGTGGTCACCCGCGAGGGCACCACGCTCGAAGTGCGGGTGCCGGATGGCAAGGACGCCAACTTCATCCTCGAGGTCGCCGTCGACGCCAAGCAGCAGGTGCGCCACCTCTCGCCCCTGACGCACACCCTCGAGAAGGCCTTCCTCAAGACCATCGAGGCCGCCCAGCCGCAAGAATAGGGCGCGGCGGCCGCCCGCTCAGTCGTCGCCGACGACGATCCCGGTGTCACCCTCCGGCTCGGCGCCGTGAGGCAGCCCCTTCTTCCGTCGCACCACCCCGAGCCTCAGACCGGCGAAGAGCGCCGTCGCCATCGACAGCGCCATGACCCACACACCGACGTCCGGCTCGGTCGTCACGGTCGTGCCGAGCGCCTCGCCCAGCTGCACGGCGCCCTGGCTGATGCGATAGAGCGTGTAGGCGAGGGAGAAGATCCCCACCCCCGCCATCAGCGGCACCACCATCCGCGCCGCCCGCATCGCGCGCAGCGTCCGGCGCCGGAAGAGGATCGAGACGATCCCCAGGGCGATGGCCGGCAGGACGAAGAGGTTCGGCGCCACCCGGCTCGCGACCGCGATGCCCGAGGACACGATGGACTCCTCAGGCGAAGAGGTGGTGACCATGGGCAGGACGAACCCGACCAGACAGAGGACGGCGGCGCCCATGAGCCAGCCCCGGCCGAAGCGCAGGTCGTACATCTGCAGGACCTCGTCATCCGTCGGCGTGTAGTCCACGTCGAGGCGCTTGGGCAGCCGATCGAAGGGCACCAGGGCCAGCTCGTGGTCGGGACAGAGCTCCTCGCCCTCGAAACACTCGCGACAGAAGGGACAGAAGAGCAACGGCGTGTCGCTCGCTCCTTCGGGCTCCCGCTCCTCGCGGGCACCGGCGCTCGTCGGTTCGGACATGTCGGCTTCGGTGAGACGGGTGGCGGGGGCCAAGCTGGTCATAGCACGACGGACACACCCGATTGGCCGAGGTTCCCTCTGGCCCTATCATCCCGCACCATGCCTGACTCCCATCGCCCCAAGCAGCCCTCCTTCACCATCAAAGCCGAGGACGACATCGCCAAGGGTCGCTTCGCCAACGTGGCCCAGGTGGGCAGCACCCACGACACCTTCGTCCTGGACTACGCCTTCGTTCAGGGGCAGGCGGGCTGGCTCCTCGCCCGAATTCTCATGTCTCCCTCGCACGCCAAGCGTTTCCATGCGGTCCTCGGCGACACCCTGGCCCGCTACGAGGAGCGCTACGGCACGGTCGACCCCGGCCCCACGCTCCAGTGACGGCCCGGGCCCGGACGTGCAATCGGTCTCAGGCTGTGTTACTCGGCGCCTCCCGACGTGCAAATCCGCGGAATCACCAAGCAGGACTACGACTACATCGTGTCGGTCTTCGACCGCTGGTGGGATGGTCCGTCGGGTGAGCGCGCCCATCCGGTCTACTTCTACGAGTTGGGACGAGACGCGCTGATCGCGGAGGAAGACGAGCAGGTCGTGGGCTTCCTCCTCGGCTTCCTCGCCCCCACCTCGCCCCCCGTGGGCTACGTCCACCTGGTGGGGATCCACCCCGACCACCGCCGTCGCGGCGTGGGGAAGGACCTCTACGAGTTCTTCACCAAGCGCTGTCGCGACGCGGGTGCGAAGTCACTGAAAGCCATCACTCTCGTCGGAAACGAAGGATCGCTTCGGTTCCACGAAGCCCTGGGATTCGGGGTAGAAGAGGTGGCGGACTACGCTGGGCCGGGGCGAAGCCGGGTGGTGTTCACCAAGGCGCTTTGACGTAGAATCGCCGTTCAACCTCAGGCGGAGCTCTTTATCGATGGGTTATTCGGGTCTCGCACAGGCAAAGGAAGCGCGTGAGGCATTGGGCTCCGCGCTCGAGGCGCTGCAGAAGGACAGCAACATCCCCGAAGACGTCCTCGCGGTCGCGCAGAACATCGCGATGGCGGTGGGCGCGCTCTTCGAAGCGGAGCGCGCGTCGTCCGAGCCCGACGGCAAGTCGAGCGTCCGCAGCGCCCTCGGCTCGCTGAGCCAGACTCTCGCCCTGCTGCAGGACGTCCGTGGCGAGCACCCCGGGATCGCGGTGGCGACCGAGGTCATCGCCAAGTCGATGAGCTCCCTCTACCCGCTCACCACCGTTCCCTCGAAGGCGCCGTCGGTGCGTCCTTCCGCTGCGGGACAGCCCGGCGTGGCGGTGCCCAAAGCGGCACCCGTTCCGAACGTGCCCGCCGCGGCCGGTGGGACGGTGCCCCTGTCGGGACAGCAGAAGAGCGCGGCGGCCGCCGCCTCGGCCCCCGCGAGCAACCTGGCGCGCGAAGAGGTGGAGGCCAACATCGGCGCGACCACCGAGTCGAACTTCTACGTGGGCTTCTCCGGCGAGATCGGCGAGGGGGGTGTCTTCCTCGCGACCTACGAGACCTTCCCGCGTGGCACGCCCATCAACATGCTGGTGACCCTGCCGGGTGGATTCGAGATGCGTGTCACGGGCCAGGTGCGCTTCGTCCGCGACCCCCTCGATTTCTCGGCAGACTCCGAGCCGGGGATGGGGATCCAGTTCGATGCGCTTCCCCCAAACGACCGCGAGCTGGTCTTGCGCTTCATTCGCAAGCGGCCGCCGATGTTCTACGACGACTGATCGGAGCCCGACGGGGGTGGCCTTTTGGGAGAGCTTTCCCGAACGGCGGTAGCAGCCGCCAGGCAGGCGCGGGGCGAGCTCGCCAGCGCGATGGCCACGCTACAGGCGAAGGACGAGGCCCAGGAGACCATCGAGCCTCTGGCCCGCAACGTCTCGAGGGCGGTGCGCCACCTCTTCGCTGCCGAGACTCGCGACGAAGCGGGCATCCTCGACTCGATGGGCGCAGCCATCGAGGTCCTCCGTCAGGCCCTCGCCGACGCCCAGGACGAGACGGCGATCCCCGTGGTCTACGAGGCGGCCGCCTCGCTGGCGGCGTCGCTCACCATCCTCCATCCGGCGCGAGAGGAGCTGATGCGCTCCCTCCAAGCGGTCGACGCCGACGACGAGCCGGTGATCCCCCTCGGGCGCAAGCGGGCTACTGGCCACGAGCGACGCAGCGGAGAGCGCATCGAGATCGAAGCGGTGATCGGTTTTCACACCGAGACCAACTTCTTCACCGGCTTCAGTGGAGACCTGTCGGACGGCGGCCTCTTCATCGCGACCTGGGACCTCTTGTCGGTCGGCGAAGAGCTGACCCTCTCCTTCGTTCTACCCGAGGGCCGACGAATCCGCGCCCGGGCGCGCGTGAGCTGGGTGCGGGAGCCCCCGCGCTCCAGCGACGAGACGCATCAACCCGGGATGGGCGTCGTCTTCGAGGACCTCGGTGAAGCGGACAAGGCCGCCGTGATGCGCTTCATTCGAGTGCGCGCCCCCCTCTTCTTCGGGTAGTGCGAGTAGTCGACCCGATCGAGTGGGTCGGCTAGACTCACGACGTGTTCCTGCGAAAGGCGGCCCTCCGCCCGGTTCAAAAGTGGGCGGTGGTCGATGACGCCTCCGTCGAAGCGATGGAGCGCGAGCTCGAAGGAGGGGACGAGGACCTCCAGGAGGTGCTCGACGCCGCCTACCGGGAGCTGGAGCGACGGCAACCCGCCCTCAGCCAGTGGCTCGCCGAGGAGGTCGCGCTCCGCAGCGACGAGCTGGCCCAGTCCCTCGGCTACTTCCTGATCGTCACCGTCTATCGGGCCTTTCGAGAGGCCTTCCCCACCCGCCTCGGCGAGGTGGACGAGAGCACTCTCGAGATCGCGCTGGATACGCTCACCACGGACGAAGAGCTGCGCGCCGCCGATCCCCTCGAGGTGCTCGACTCCGACGACGTGGTGGCGATGGGGCAGCCCGCGGTGCTCGGCTTCGTGCAACACCACCTCGAAGAGGCGATCGCCCAGGCGGGCGGCGACTCCGACCTCGAGGACATCGATCACATCTATCGCGCGATCCTGGTCGAGGTGATCGCGCTCAGCGCCGCCGTGAACGCACCCGCCGGCCAGCACAACGAGAGCGCGCTCGCCTGAGCCCTCTTCAGCTCCGCTCGCTGGCTTCGGCCGCTTCCCGGGCTTCGAGCTCGACCGCCTCTTCCACCGCGTCGCGCGGAGCGAGGCTCGCGTCGACCCGCAGGCGCGGCGCGGTTGGCAGCTTCTGGCGCAGCTCGCGGAAGACGTAGTGGACGACGCCTTCGGGATCGACCTCCACCGCCACCCGACTTCCGTCAGCCATCGCGGTGAGGGCGGCGTCCGCGTCGGCGAGCGCGACGCCCAGACCGCGTGCGACCTCGGTCGCCGTGAGGTCACCCTCGCTGTTCTCGGCGAGGGCGAGGATGGCGAGCTCGCGTGCCGCGGAGCTCTGCGAGGAGGCTTCTTCGGTGGCGCGCGCGCCGGCGCGCAGGGACAGCGCGCCGACCGTCACGAAGCCGCCGCCCATCACCGCCGCCAACACCAACCCAGCGGCGCCGGGAACCAGAAGGCCGAGGGCGGTCGCCGCGAGCACGCCGACCCCGATGGCACCTGCACCGAAGAGGCGGAGCCCGGTGGCGCGGCCGCGGGAGACGTAGGCCGCGCGCGTGTGCGCCTGCGCGGCGGGCACCTCGTCCGCTGCGGGCGGCGCCATGGAGCCCGGCGTCGCGGCCGGCGCGGCGGGCGTCATCGACAGACGGGGCATCAGCGTGCCGCCGCCGAGCACCACCGTGCCGCCGAGCCGCTGCCGCGGTGCGCTGCACGCCGCGCAGGCATAGCCACCACCCGCGGTCGGGACGACGCCAGCCACGGCGTGACAGCTCGGGCAGCGATTGTCCTCGCCGAAGACCTTGCCGCAGCCCGGGCAGCGGGTCCGCCCCTCGGGCACTTTGGTGCCGCAGCTGGGGCAGACTTCCGGGGCGTCGCCCAACGCTAGCTATCCCGCATGAATGAGCACGCCGGTGGCGTTGATGCCGAGCGCCTGACCGGCGGCCTGGGCGCCCTCTTCACGAAGGTGCTCCTGCCAATCGGGCGGAAGCTCGCGGACCTCGACCGTGCCCTCGATGGTCGCGCGCGCCCCCGAGACGTCGCGCGGAAGGAAGAAGCTGTGCCCCGCCATCGGCACGCGGATCGCCGGGCCATCCTCTTCGGCCTTGAGCTCCATCCAGCAGCCCATGCGCTGACAGACCGCGCTGATGATCCCCTCCGTGCGCACCACCTGCCCGTCGTAGTCGCCCGGCGATGACATGAGCGTGGCCAGGGGAACGGCCTCGCGCTCGCTGAGCGCGTCGCCGAAGAGACGGGAGCCGTCCTCCGCGACGCTGGTGGGCGTCGGGCCCGAAGGGGCGGGCGCCGGCTCGGCTTCTTCCGCTGGCCCTTCGGGCGCGGGCTCGGCCTGGGCGGTCTCGGCGGACGCTTCGTGCGTCTGCGCGCTGGCGGTGGGCTCGGCGCGATCACACGCTGCGGCCAGCGGTAGGAGCAGGAAAATGGCGAGGGTCGTCTTTCGCATCATCAGTTCGTCTCTCCGAGGAGCTTCGCCATCGAGGCCTCGTCGGCGGGCGTGAAGGTGTACTGATCGAACTCGGCGGAGGTCACCCAGCGGTAGTCGTTGACCGCCTGACGGGTGAGGGTGTCGTTTCCTCCGACGAGACGACACTCGTACAGATAGAGCTCGACCTCGTAATGCTCGTAGGGGTGGCGTACGTAGGAGATCATCTGACCCACCTCGACGCCGGCGTCGAGGCGCTCGCGGACCTCACGGGCGAGCGCGTCCGCGTCCGACTCGCCCTCCTCGACCCGCCCGCCGGGGAACTCCCAGAGCAGCGGCAGGACGGCGTTCGGTCGCCGTTGGGTAATCAGATATCGACCGTCGCGCTCGACGACGGCTGCCACCACCCGGATGGTTTTGCGGGCACTCGCCACGGCGGGCGGTATACCACCGATTGTGCGCATCCTGTACCTGGGCCTGCCCCTGGGGGCGCTCCACCTGGACCGCCTCGGACACGGACCGAAAGTCGTCGCGCTGGGCCACCCGAGGGCCCCTGGGGCGCGGCGCGTTCGGCGCCGCCTCGGCGCCCGTGGCGCGTTGATCCTCGGCCGCCCCGCACTCGACGCCGCACCGGTCGAGGCGGTCATCCAGGCCTGCCGGCCGGACGTCCTGCTGAGCTGGTTCTGGCCCTGGCGGATCCCGCCCTGGCTCCTGACGCTGCCGCCCAGGGGCGCCTTCGGGGTGCACCCCTCGCTCCTGCCACGGTGGCGCGGCCCCGACCCCTACTTCTGGGCGCTGGCGAGGGGCGACACGAAGACGGGGGTCACGCTTCACCGCCTCGCGCCGGAGTACGACACGGGTCTCATCGTCACGCAGCGCGCGCTCGCGATCCGCGACGACGACGATGCGTGGTCTCTCGCGCGTCGTCTCGACACTCCATCGCTCGAGCTTCTGGGCCAAGCCGCCGACCGCCTCGCCCGCGGGGAAACGCTCGAAGGCCGCGCGCAAGACGAAGACGCCGCGACCCTCGCCCCGCGACCGAGCCCCGAAGACCTCGCCATCGATTGGCGGCGCGGCGTGAACGAGATCCTGCGGCTCGTGCGCGCGGCTTCGCCGCATCCGGGCGCCAGCGCCGACTTCGCCGGTCACGCGATCGACGTGGTCGCGGCAGAGCGTCACGCCGGATCGTTTCCGGCGGCGCTCGAGGTTGCCCAGGCGCGGTGCGTCGACGGAGGCGTCGCGGTGCGCGCCGGCGATGGCGTCGTGCTGGTGACCGCTGCACTCAGCGGAGAGCAGCGCCTGACGGGCACCGCTCTTCACGCGCTACTCGACGAAGCTCAGAGCTCGTAGCTCTGAACGATCATCTTCTGCGGGCGCTCGACGGCGAGGATGGAGCTGGTGACCAGGTCCCGGCCCGCCGCCTGGAAGAAGAGCGAATCACCGATCTCGGGCCTGCCCTCGTTCGGGACCACGCCGCCCTCGGAGCTGAAGCGGATGGAGCCGCTGATCTTGGAGCGAAGGGCCAGGTGGGCCCGAAGCCACTCGCCGCTGCGTCGATCGCGAACCCCCACGCACTGACCACGACGGAACGTGATATTCGGTGTTGCGGGTGATGAAGACCTTGTGGATCCGACGGTCGTTGCCTCGATAGCCCATGTTCGCTGCCTCCTGGGCCGAACCTACATGTCCTACATCCTCCTACCAAAAAAGTGACCAAGGCTTTTGACCCCGAGGCCCTGCTGAGGGCCCCGGCCCTCCTCGCGGCCGACAATTTCACCCCTCCGAGCCGCACCCCCTGGGGCGGCTCGCGCATCGTCGACCACTACAAGGCGAGCGCTCCCGTCGACCCGAGCCGGCGCTACCCGAGGGTGGGGGAGTCCTGGGAGGTCTCGGCGACGCCGGACTTCCCGAGCCGCCTCGACGGGGTGCAGACCACCCTCGCCGAGGTCCTGGCTGCGGACCCGGTGGCCGCGCTCGGCGCCGAAGCGGCGAAGGGCCGCTCCGCCACTGCGCTCCTCGTGAAGCTCCTCGACGCCGCGGCACCGCTGTCGGTCCAGATCCACCCGAGCGACGACTACCCGAAGCTCGCACCCGATCAGGCCGGCAAGCCCGAGTCCTGGTACGTGCTCGAGGCCGCTGAGGGCGCCGGGCTCTACCTGGGCCTGCGCGACGGCGTCACGCGAGAGACGATGAGAGAGGCGCTCGCGAAGGAGCAGGACGTCTCGGAGCTCCTCTTCTTCGTTCCCGTGGCGCCGGGCGACTTCTTCGTCATCGAAGCGGGCACCGCCCACGCCATCGGCGCCGGTCTGACGCTGGTCGAGCCCCAGCACGTCGCGCCCGGCCGTCGCGGGGTGACCTACCGCTACTGGGACTGGAACCGACGCTACGACGAAGAGGGCAAGCCGAGCCCCGACGGCGCGCCCCGCGCGCTCCACGTGGACGATGCGCTCGCCATCACCGCCTGGGACCGCCCGCGCGAAGAGGCGCTCTTGCGCGAGATCCGCCACAGGGCTGGCGTGCCCTCCCCTTCCGCCGACGTCGCGATCGACCGCCTCTGTGGCGGCGAGGGCTCAGCGATCACGAACGCGCACCTCGACGTCCGCCGGCTCTCGGGCACCGGCACCATCGATCTCGGCGCGGGCGAGAGCTTTCGCGCCCTGACCGTGGTGGGCGGCCGGGTGACCCTCCTCTTCGACGGAGGCGAGGCGATCGTCGAAACCGGTCGCTCCGCCGCGATTTTCGCCTCGGTAGCGGGGCTTCGCGCGCGCTGCGAAGCGGCTCACGCCCTCCTTTGCGCCATCCCTTGACCTGAAAGGGCGCGTGAGGAAGATTCCCGCCGAACTCATGGGAAACAAGGAATCCGAAGACGTGGTGCCGCGCGTTTCGATCGTCATCCCGATCTACAACGAGGAGGCGATCCTGAAGGCGGCGGTCATCGACCTCATCGATCGTCTCACCGAGTTCGATTGGCCCTACGAGCTGATCCTTGCGGAGAACGGTTCGAGGGACGCGACGGTGGAGATCGCCGAAGGGCTCCACAATCGCTTCCCGCAGGTGAAGAGCTTCAGCCTTGGCGAGCCGAACTACGGCAAGGCGCTGCGCCGGGGGATCCTCGAAGCCACCGGCGAGTTCGTGATCTGCGACGAGATCGATCTTTGCGACACGGACTTCTACCGCCGCGCGATGGACATCCTCGAGACGAAAAAGGCCGACCTGGTGATCGGCTCCAAGCTGATGGGCGGCGCGAGCGACGAGCGGCCGATGATGCGGCACGCGGGCACGGTGGTGATCAACGGCTTGCTCCGCGTCGCGCTGGGCTTCACCGGCACCGACACCCACGGACTCAAGGCCTTCCGGCGTGCGCCGCTCGTCGAGATCGCGCGCGCCTGTCTGGTCGACAAGGATCTCTTCGCCTCCGAGTTCGTCATCCGCGCCGAGCGCGGAGGCATCCGCATCCAGGAGATCCCGGTGCGCGTCCTCGAGAAGCGCCCGCCCTCGATCGACCTGTTCAAGCGCGTGCCGCGTGTCCTGAAGGATCTGGGCCGCCTGGTCGTCGCGATCCGGATCAAGGGCTGAGCGCGCGTGAAGCTGGCCGCGATCAGCGTCGACCTCGACGAGGTCGGTTGCTACACGCAGATCCACGGCCTGACCCCGCCCGACCCCGCCGCGGCGAACGCCATCTACGACAAGGCCGTGCCGCGGCTCGCCACGCTCTTCGAGGAAGAAGGCGTGGCGGCGACCTTCTTCGCGATCGGCAGCGATCTGGGCCGACCAGAGAGCGCCCAGGCCCTGGCTTCGCTCCACGAAGCAGGGCACGAGATCGCCAACCACTCGAAGACCCATCTCTACGATCTGACGCGCCAGGACCGCCGGACGATCACCGCGGAGATCGAACAAGGGGCGGACGCGATCGAGCGGGCCTGCGGCGCTCGTCCCGTCGGGTTCCGCGCGCCGGGCTACACCATCACCGACGCGGTCTTCGACGTCCTCGAGAGCCTGAAGGTCGAGTACGACTCGAGCGTCTTCCCCTGCCCCGGCTACTACTCGGCCAAGGCGGCGGCGATCGGGCTGATCCGCGCGCGCGGACGGCGCAGCCACAGCATCGTCGACGATCCCCGCGTGCTCACCGCGCCCGCGGATCCCTACCGCGTCGGCAGGCCCTACTACCGGCGGGGTACGGGCATGGTCGAGCTGCCGATCGGCGTGACCTCGCTCTTCAGCGGGCGGCTGCCCTTCATCGGGACCACGGTCGCGCTCGCAGGCGAAGCCGGCGCGCGCCGACTCACGAAGCTCGCCGCGACCCGCGACGTGGTCAGCCTCGAGCTCCACGGCATCGACATGGCCGACGCCCACCAGGATGGCCTGACGTTCCTCGCGCCCCATCAGCCGGACCTGCGAAAGACGGTGCAGCAGAAGGAGGCCGCCCTCCGCGCCGCATCGCCGTGCTTCGCGAACGCGGCTATCGCTTCGTGACGTGCCGCGAGGCGGCGCGCTCGGTCGCCTGAATTGTAGCGAAGCCCTCAGACTTCGACCCAGCCCTTGGTCGCGCGGGACTCGACCGCGGCGACCGCGAGGCGATCGGCGGCTTCGTTGAGAGGCACCCCGGCGTGACCGCGGACGTGGAAGAGGGCGACGTCTTCGAGACGCGCGAGCGCCTTCTTCACGTCCTGCGACGAGCTCCTTGTTCGCCTTGGCCTTCCAGCCCTTGGTCAGGACGCCGATCGCGTAGCTCGAGTCGGTGTAGATGCGCAGCGGGACCGTCGGATCCGCCATCGACTCCGCCGCGCGGAGGATCGCCGTCAGCTCGGCGATGTTGTTCGTGCCCCGCCCGAGGTACTCGCTGAGCTCGCGGCGCCCGCTCGCGTCGAGGCGAACGACGCCCAGGCCCGAGGGCCCGGGATTGCCGCTGCACGCTCCGTCGGCATAGACGAGCACCTCGCCATCGGCCGGAGCCGTCGGCGGCGGGCCCGCAGGCGCGGCCGACTTCTTCTTCTTCGACGCACCTTTCTTCTTCGCCGGCTTGGCTTCGGGCGCCTCGGCGGGCCCGCAGTGGTCGTCGGGGAAGAGATTGGCGCCGGCCGTCTTGAGGTTGCGGCTCGCCGCGCGATACGCGCGGCCGTCGTTCGGCTTGTAACGGATCTCCACGCGCCCGCCGTCTTCGACGAGCGCGCCGTCCTCGTCACAGCGCGCGAGGACCTTCTGGTTTCTGAGTCGCATCCAGCGCCAGGCCATCGCCGACGCTCTAGCACGATGGGGACCCCGCACTCCACCTCCGCCGGCCGCGGCTTGGGCCGCCGACACCACCGAGCGATGGCACGAGACCGGCTGATCGGCCTCCGCTATCCTCGCCGCGATGGCGGAAGAGCCGACCGAGGACAGCAGCGTCAGCTACGAAGACGCCCCGGACGGCTACTTCGAGCAGCGCGGCCTGAAGCGCCACGCCCGGGTCTGGTCCCTCTGGGCCCTGGGCGTCGGCGCCGTCATCAGCGGCGACTTCTTCGGCTGGAACTTCGGCCTCGCGCGCCGGCGGATTCGGCGGCCTGCCGATCGCGACGGTGCTGATCACCGTGATGTATCTCGGCCTCTGCTTCTCCATCGCCGAGATGTCCCCCGCCCTGCCCCACACCGGCGGCGCGTACTCGTTCGCGCGCTCGGCGATGGGGCCCTGGGGCGCGTACGTCACCGGGCTCGCCGAGAACATGGAGTACGTGCTGACCCCTGCGGTGATCGTCGTCGGCATCGGCGGCTACCTCGGCGAGATCTTCGGGACGCCCGACGCCTTCGCTCCCGCGTGGTGGGCGGGCTGCTACGTGCTCTTCCTCGGGCTCAACATCTGGGGCGTCGAGCTCTCCTTCAAGTTCACGGTCCTCATCACCTTCCTCGCGCTCGCGATCCTCGCCGTCTTCTGGGTGGGCGCCCTGCCCGCACTTCGACCTCGAGACCTTCGCGCTGAACATCGCGCCCGACGAGGGACACGGGGCGTGGTTGCCGAAGGGCTGGCGCGGCGTCTTCGGCGCCCTGCCCTTCGCGATCTGGTTCTACCTCGCCATCGAAGAGCTGCCCCTCGCCGCCGAGGAGGCGCACGACCCCAAGCGCGACATGCCGCGGGGCATCCTCTACGGATTGCTCACGCTGGTCGCCGCGGCGTTCCTCACGCTCTTCTTGAACACGGGCATCGCGCCTGGCGCCGCATGGGATCAGGCGCTCGGGCGAGCCGCTCTTCGCCGGGCTCCGCACCATCTTCGGCGACGGCCTCGGCGCGCGCGCTCTCGCGCTAGTCGCGGTCACCGGCCTCGTCGCGAGCTTCCACACCATCATCTACGCCTACGGGCGCCAGATCTACTCGCTCTCGCGCGCCGGCTACTTCCCGCGCGTGCCTGTCGCTGACCCACGCGACCCGCAAGACGCCCCACGTCGCGCTCGTGTCGGCGCGCTCCTCGGCTACGCGCGTCGCGCTCGCCATCCACTTCGCTTCCGGCAGCGGCCACCCTGTCGGCGCCATCCTCCTGAACATGGCCGTCTTCGGCGCGGTGATCAGCTACATGCTGCAGATGGCGTCCTTCATCCTGCTCCGCGATGCAGCTTGCCGGACATCGAGCGCCCCTACCGGAGCCCCTTCGGCATCGCCGGTGCGGCGATCGCCTTCGTGCATCGCGCTGGTGACGCTGGTGGCGCTCTTCGTCGTGGACGAGGCCTATCGCAAGCGTCGTCGATCGGCGCCGCCGTCTGGTACGCGCTCGGGCTCCTCTACTTCGGGATCTGGGCGCGAAAGCGCTTGGTTTTCTCGCCGGAGGAAGCCTTCGCCGTCCAGGTGGCGAAAAGAGCCGAAAACGCGAAATAGAGCCGACGCGCGGCTCGTAGGGAACTAGCGAAAGCTGAAAGGAGCCCTCGTTGACCCGCAGAAACCCCATCACCGTCGTCGTGCTCTCCCTCGTGACCTTCACGCTCTACGCCTATTACTGGCTCTACGTGACGACCGAGGAGCTGGCGAAGGAGACCGGCCGCCGCGACCTCTCGCCCGCGATGGACGTGATCCTCACCGTCTGCACCTTCGGACTGTGGGGGATGTACGCCACGTACCGAAACGCGACCATCGTCCACGAAGAGCTCGAAGCCGCGGGGGCAGGCCGAGGGGACAAGAGCCTGATCGTCGCCGCCTTCAACGTCGCCACCTTCTTCTCCGGTTGGGCCTGGCTGGTCTCGGTCGCGGTCCTCACCGAGGAGATGAACGCCCTCGCTAGCGCCGTCCGCCGGCCCATCCCCGCCCTGCCCACGGACGGGATCCCGCTGCCCGCGACCTATTGAGGTAAGCTCATCGGGTCTTGAACCCGGACGCGCTCGGAACCGAAGAGCTCGAAGTCATCGACGGCGAGCTCGAGCCCGGCAAGGTTCTCGCTGGCAAGTACGTCATCGAGGCCTTGCTCGGTCAGGGGGGCATGGGTGCGGTCTGGTCTGCCTATCACCAGCAGACCAATCGCCCCGTCGCCATCAAGGCCCTGAGGGACGTGGCGGGTCGCGGCGCGAGCGACCAGGCCCGCGCGCGGCTGCTGCGCGAAGCGAAGGCCGCCGGCTCCATTCGGCACCCCAACGTGGTCGACGTCTACGACGTCCTCGACTCGAAGGAAGGCCCGCTCCTCGTGATGGAGCTCCTCGAAGGCGAGTCGCTCCAGGCGCTGATGAGCCGGGGCACGCTCCCGCCGGAGGATGTCTTCCGCATCCTGATTCCGGCGATGCGCGGGGTGGCGGCGGCCCACCAACGCGGAGTGATCCACCGCGACCTCAAGCCCGACAACATCTTCCTCATGCGCAACGACCGCGGCGCGCTCACCGGCGTCAAGGTGCTCGACTTCGGCATCTCCAAGGTCGCGGCCGAGCCGCTCGACGAGGGCACCCTCACTCACTCGGGCACCATCATCGGGACCCCGGCGTACATGGCGCCGGAACAGCTCACGGCGAGCGAGATCGATCCGCGCACCGACGTCTACGCGCTCGGCGCCATCGCCTACGAAGCGCTCACCGGCGTGCTGCCGCACCGGGGCGAGACCTTCGCGCTGATGGCCTCCGCCAAGCTGGGAGCCGACCCGGTCCCGCTCAAGAAGCACGACCGCACCATCCCGCGCGCGATCGCCAAGGCGGTGGAGAAGGCGCTTCGCCGCGACAAGAAGGAGCGCCACCAGAGCGTCGCGGAGCTCGCGCGGGACTTCGAGCCCTTCACCGACGTCGGCTTCGGCGTGGACGCGGTACAGCTCGTCAGCGAGACCGGGCGAACGCCCGTGCTCGCCACGGCGAGCTCCCGCAAGACGTGGTTCGCCATCGCCATCGTGGGGGTGCTGGTCGCGCTGACCACGGTGCTCTCGAGCATGTGGGCCTTCGGGGGGGACGAGGAGGTGGCGCCGCCGTTTTCGGGGGAGGAGGCGGCGGCGACCGAGACGATCGCGGAGGAGGAGGAGGCGGCGGGAGCGGGAGCGGGAACGGGAACGGGAACGGCAGCGGGAACGGGAACGGGAACGGGAACGGAAACGGGAGCGGGAACGGGAACGGGAACGGAAACGGCAGCGGGAACGGGAACGGGAACGGGAACGGAAACGGCAGCGGGAACGGGAACGGAAACGGCAGCGGGAACGGGAACGGTCGCGGGAACGGGAACGGAAACGGGAGCGGGCGCGGGAACGGGAACGGGAACGGGCGCGGGAACGGGAACGGGAACGGAAACGGGCGCGGGAACGGGAACGGGAACGGGCGCGGGCGCGGGCGCGGGCGCGGGCGCGTCTCGGGGCGGGCGCCATCGCCGTCGGCGCGGCCGGATGCGCGTGGTGTCGGGGCGCTCTGGTACCCTGTCCGCATCCGACTTCTGACCGCGACATGCCTGCTCGCGCTCGCGGCGCTCGTGCTCGCCTCGAGCGCATCCGCGCAGGATGATCGCGTCTATCGCCGGACCATCGACGAGGCGCTCGACGAGTTCGGCGCCGCGCACTGGGAGGAGGCGCGCGTGCTCTTTCAGGAAGCGCACGCTCGCTTCCCCAACGCGCGCACGCTGCGCGGCATCGGCATGGCCTCCTTCGAGCTCAGAGACTACGTCGATGCCTACCTGACCCTCGGCGAAGCGTTGGACAGCGAGGTGCGTCCCCTTCCCCGGCGCATGCGCGCGCAGACGGTCGCGCTTCGCGAGCGGGCCGCCTCGTTTCTCGGCCACCTCTACGTCGAGACCGTCCCTACAGACGCGAGCGTGACCCTCGACCTCGAGCCGGTGATGCCCGACCGTCAGGGAAACATCTACGTCAACTCCGGCGACCACTCCCTCGCCGTGGAAGCCGAAGGCTACGAGCCCCAAACGCTGCGCTTCACCGTGGAGGGCGGCGAGGGCAAGCACCTTCGGGTGGTGCTGCACCAGATCCCTCCGCCACCCCCACCCCCACCACCGCCGGAGCCCTCGCCGTGGCCGTGGATCCTCCTGCCGACCGCGGGCGCGTTCGTGGCGGCCACGAGCATCGGCCTCGGCTGGTACGTGAACCGCAAGAACGAAGCGGACAAATGCGCCGCCGCCGACGCCGACCCGATGTTCAGATGCACCAACCTCGGCACGCTGGCGGGCCAGCGCGACGGCGCACTCGGCTTCACATTGGCCATGGCGACCGTCGCGCTCGCCGCCGGCATCACGGGCCTCGTTCTATTCTTCACCGACGACGCGCGCGACGAAGAGCCTGGCGAGGCAGCGGCGCTCTGCATGCCGGGGCTGGGAGCCGTTGTGTGCGCCGGGCGCTTCTGAAGGGCATGATGGAGATGGTGGTCGGGCGACTTCTGATTGGCGCGCTCCTGATGCAGGCGATGGCCTGCGATAGCGCCATCATCATCCCCCGCATGCGCGGGGACATGGGGGTGGCCGACGCGACGACGGACACCGCGGCGGTCGACACGGGAACGGTCGATCCCCTCCTCTGCCTCAGCGGCCAGCTTCCTCCGCGCCCCGCGATGGAGGACGGAGACGACGGCATGGAGCACGTCTTCGTCTTCGTCGACTGGGAGCTCTTCCCGGAGACCTCCAACTTCGGCTACAACCTCGACCAGCGCTGCACCAGCGGCACCGAGACCGCGTCGTGTACTTCGGACTCGGTGATTTCGGACGAAGAGCGTGGCGTGGACAACGCCTTCGCCGCGCGCGTCGTCCCCGGCGCCCGCGACTACTTCATGATGCTGATGATGGATCCGCAGGCGGATCTCTGGGCCCTGCAGCGGAAGGGAGTCGTGAACCTCCTGGTCCGCGTCCGCGGCTGGAACGGCACGTCGGAGGACCACACGGTGGAGGTCGACTTCATGCAGACCGTCTGTGGTCATGCGTCCTCCGACTCGGATTGCGATCCGGAGACGGATCCCGCGACCCCGCTGGCCTTCGACGGCAGCGACACGTTCTACGTGAGCCAAGACTCGCTCGCGATGTCCGATCCGATGCAGGCACGGGTGGTCCAGAGCGCCGCCTACGTGACTGGCGGGCTCCTCGTCGCGCCCGTTCCCGACGAGGCTGCGCTACGCTTTCCGGTCGACGCCGGATACGTCGACGTCGGGCTGCAGGACGCGCAGCTCACGGTGCCGCTTCCCGTCTCCGGACGAGGGATCACACCGGGCGGCGCCACGCTCAGCGGACGGTGGAGCATCGCCGACCTGCAGGAGATCGTCGCCTATTTCGCGCTCTGTCCGGCGTCGGGAGACCTTCGCCTGAACCTCGTCAACAGCGTCATCAACGCGGCCGCCGACATCCGTGACGAGCCCACCGACGACAACATGAACCTTCCCTGTAACGCGGTCAGCGGCGCGATTCACATGACGGGCTACGCCGCCACCTACGGCGGCGCGAAGCCCCAGATTCGACTGCCGCAAGGCTGCCCCTGACTCTCAAGCGCTGACGGCCGCGCGGAACGCCGCGGCGAGCTCGGCGGGGTGCGCGTAGCGTTCGGCGCGCTTGTTGGCCATGGCCTTGTCCACCACGGCGACGACCTCGGGGGGAACCTGGGGCGCTGCCTCGGAGAGCGGCACCTTCTTCCCCATCACGATGTCGTACATCAGCTTGCCGGCGTTCTTCTCCGCGAACGGCTGCTTTCCGCTGAGCGCCTCGTAGAGCACGATGCCGAGCCCATACGTATCGACGCGCCCGTCGGGCTCGCTCTCGCCGGTGAGGAGCTCGGGCGCCATGTAAGCCGGCGTGCCGATGACCTCTCCCGTCTTGGTCAGGCGGTCGAGCCCGGCGACCTTGGACAGGCCGAAGTCGACGAGCTTCACCCCAGGGGCTTCTGGCGTCAGGAAGATGTTGTTCGGCTTGAGGTCGCCGTGCACCACCCCGTGATCGTGCACCGCCTCGAGCGCGTCGCAGATGCCCTCGACTATGGGCAGAAGCGCCTTGGCGCTGATCCGGCCCTCTCGCTCGATCGCCGCCTGCAACGTGCCACCGGTGAGGAGCTCCATGGCCGTCCAGCTCCGGCCGGCGTCGTCGGTCCCCATCGCCAGCGTCTTCACCACGCCCGGATGGTCGAGGGCGGCGAGGATGGAGGACTCGCGCCGGAAGCGGCGATGGATGTCGGCGTCGTCGAGGAGCTCGGGCAGGAGCACCTTCACCGCGACGTCGCGAAGCATCATCTCGTCGTGCGCACGGTACACCGCTCCCATGCCGCCCTCGGCGAGCTTCTCGGTGAGGCGGAATCGCTCCCCGAGAACCGTTCCCACCTCGGGCAGCTTCGGCTGCTGCCTCGCGTGCTCCGCTCCCGTCACGTGTCTCGGATGATTCGGGGCCAGGAGCGCCTCGTCAAGGTTGTCGCACCGTCACACTCCCCACCCGCGGGCTCGGCGGGACACCCGCGAGGGGATAGCATGGCCCATGGCCGAGCGGATCGCCCTGGGGCCCTTCGTGCTCGAGTCGCCGATCGGCCTCGGCGGCATGGGAGAGGTCTGGGGCGGCGTCGACGAGGCCGAGGGACGAGCGGTGGCGGTCAAGCTCCTCAGCCGCGAGCTGACCGACAAGCGGGACCTCCGCGAGGCGATTCGCAACGAGGTCCGCGCGATGGCGCGCCTGGAACATCCGGGGATCGTCCCGATCCTGGATTACGGATCCGTCTCGGAGGAAGAGGCGGCCCGCTCGCGGGGAAAGCTGGAGGCGGGCAGTCCCTTCTTCGTGATGCAGCGCGTGGATGGCGGCACACTCAAGGACCGACCGCGCACGCGAAGCTTCGACGAGCTGTCGCGCCTGCTCCGCGCGATCCTCGAAGCATTGGGACACGCCCACGCCCGGGGCGTCGTCCACCGCGACATCAAACCGAGCAACGTGCTCCTGACGCGCCCCGAAGAAGGCGCCGCTCCCATGCTGAGCGACTTCGGAATCGCCTACGCGCTCGGACCGGGGGACGAGATCGAGGCGGAAGCGGCTGGCGCAGGCACGCCCTGGTACATGGCGCCGGAGCAGATCCTCGGCCGCTCGCGCGAGCAGGGGCCCTGGACGGACCTCTACTCGGTCGGTTGCCTCGCCTTCAAGCTCGCCACGGGTCGTCCACCCTTTTCGGGGCGTGATCGCCTGGCGGTCTGTCGCGCGCAATGCCTGGCCGAGATCCCTCGCATCGCGGCGCCCTTTCCCGTGCCCGCCGGCTTTCAAGACTTCCTCGACGTGCTCCTCGCGAAGCGCCCCGAGACGCGCTTCCGAACCGCCGCGGACGCCATCTTCGTGCTCGACAGCTTCCGCGACGAGCCGCGGATCGCCCCCGACCCCAGCGAGCTCGCGGCCTTCGAGGAGACGGTGGTGATCGCCGAGGTCACCGAGGTGGATGCCGCACCCGCGGGCGCGATGGCGCCTCCGCCCCCGCAGGTCACCCCCTACGCCTTCGCGCGCCCACCCTTCCCGGCGACGTGGAGAGGTGAAGCGACGCCGAGCGGGCGCGCGATGGGCCTCGGTCTGTTCGGCCTCCGGCCCATCCCGCTCGCCGGGCGACTCGCCGAACGCGACCAGCTCTGGGACGCCCTCGGCAGCGTCTTCGCAGAAGGCACGCCCCGCGCCATGGTGCTCCGCGGGGCGAGCGGGCTGGGCAAGACGCATCTCACGCGTTGGCTGGCCGAACGGGCGCACGAGAGCGGCGTCGCCACGCCGCTCGTCGCGCGTTTCACGCGCACTCCGGGGGCGGCCGACGGTCTGACCAAGATGCTCGCTGCGCACCTGCGCACCCGAAACCTGGAAGGCACCGAGCTGGTCGAGCAGATCCGTCTGGGTCTCGCTCTCGCCCCCGAAGAGGACGCCGACGCCGACATCGAGGATCTGGTGCGACTCCTGTCGCAGAGGCCCAGGCACGAAGAGGAGCAGCCCGCGGAACGGTGGGCGGTGATCGCGCGCGTGCTCTTTCGCATCGGCGAGGAGCGCCCGGTGGTCGCGGTGCTGGACGACGTACAACATTCGCACGAAGCCATCGGCTTCGTGCGTCACTCACTCCGCACGCATCGTGCAACGCCCATGCGCGCGCTCTTCCTGCTGACGGTCGACCCGACGAGGCTCGACGAGCGCCCGATGGAAGCCGAGGCCCTCACGTCGCTCCTCGAGGAAGAGCGCGTCCACACCCTCGACCTCGGCCCCCTCGACGACGAAGAACATCGCGAGCTGGTGATCGAGCGGCTCGGACTCTCTCCCGAGATCGGAGAGGAAGTCGCGGCGCGCACCCGCGGCCAGCCTCTCTACACGGTGCAGCTCGTCTCGGACCTCGTTCACCGTGGGCTCCTCGCTTCCTCTGCACGAGGCCTCACCGCGGTGGGGTCCGCCGCGGCGGCGCTCCTCGCCGACCTGCGCGACGTCTGGAGCGAACGCGTGCTCCTGCTGCTCACCGAGATGGAAGAGCCGGCGCGAGCAGAGCGGGCGATCGAGATCGCCGCGTGCCTCGGGCGCACCGTCGACCTCGTGGAGTGGGAGACCGCGTGCCGCCTCGCGGATTGCGAGATTCCGGAGCGGCTGCGCGACGCCCTCGAGTCGCGCGGCATGGTGCTGCCGACCGATGAGGGTTTCTCCTTCGTCCACGGGATGCTTCGCGAACGGCTGGAGACGCGGGCGCGCGACGCCGCACGCTGGGGGGCGCACAACGCCGCCGTCGCCTCGGCCATCGCGGTTCTCTACCCCGAAGCCGACGCGCGGACCCTCGAGCGCCGCGGCCGGCATCTCGTCGCCGCCGAAGAGTACGACGACGCCCTCGAGCCGCTCCTCGGGGCGGCGGATGCCCGCATCGCTGCGACCGAGCTCGGGGAGGCGCGCGAGCTCCTCGCGCTGAGGCGTCGCTCCATCGAGGCGCTGGAGCTCGGGAGCGGCAGCCGGGAGCTGTTGGAGAACGAGGTCCGCCTCGCCGAGGCTCACGCGGTCCGCGGTGCGCTCGAGGAGACCGAACGCATCCTCGACGGCATCGAGGCGACCACGATGCGGAGCGGGCATCGCGATTTGATGGGCGCGATCCTCTGGCTGCGGGGCGGCGTGGCGCAAAAGCGCGCCGATCTCGACACCGCCATCACCGCCTTCGCGAAAGCCGAGCGCGCCCTGCGGGACGCGGGAGAAGAACGACTGGCGGCGCGCTGCGGCCACGGCCTCGCGGAGTGCGAGAAGCTGCGCGGGGACCTGGGCGCGGCCGCGCGGCGCTACGAAGCCGCGATCGAACACTTCGCCTCGCTCGACGATTCGCTTCATCACGGTCGCTCGGAGATCGGGCTCGCCGACATTCGCCGGCGTCAGGGCGACTTCGATGCCGCTGAGCGCTGGGCGCGCGCAGGCCTCGGCCACGTGCGCGAAGCGCAGAACCGACACGCCATCGCCACCGCGCTCAACGGCATGGGCGACATCGGCCGACTACGCGGCAAGCTCGAGTACGCGGAGGCCCACTACCGCGAAGCGCTGAGGCTCCTCGACGAGCTCGACTCCGACGACGGCGTCTACGTCCGGATGAATCTGGCGCTCACCCTCCTCGATCGCGCCGAGTTCGACGAAGCCACGCTCCTGTTGCAGGACGCGGAGCGTGCCCTTCTGACCGGAGGCCGCGGCTTCTATCGCGTCTTCGTCCACGCGGCGCTCCTTCCCTGCGAGGCCGCGGCCAAAGACGTGAGCGGTTGGAACGCCCGCGAGCGAGATCTCAGAGCCACCCTCGAAGAGAGCGGCCTGGTCGACGACGACCTCGGTCGCTGCCTCGTACATGCGGCGGAGCAGGCACGCGCGGCGGGTTGGCCGGAGCGCGCGCGGAGCGCTTGGCGGCTCGCCGCCGATCAGTGGAAGCGGCTCGGTCGAAAGGACGCGGCGCGCCACGCCGAGCGCCAGGCGCGAGGATGAGTGCTCAGGGCCGGATCGAGCCGGTCTTGGTCTTGAACGTTTCGTCGACGGCCGAGCGTACGCGAATCCCGCTGCGCATCTCCCGTCGCGCACGGCCGGAGGCGCAGGTGAGCGCCGCTGCGACGATGGCGTCCGACGCCTGAGGAAGGCCGATCACACGATCGATGAAGCCGTGGTCGCGCAGGGCCGCGGGCGTCGAGCTCGAGCACAGGAGCACGAAGGGTGGCTGGGCTTCGCCGGCGAAGACCGCATAGGGATCGTCGAGGAGCTGGGTGGCGAGACGCGAATCGCTCATCGCGTCGATGACGACGACCCGGGCGGTGATCTCGCGGCTCTTCGTGGCCGCCTCGTGGAGGTCGCTGGCCGTGTGCGCTTCGAGGTGGTCCTGACGGAAACGCTCCGCGAGCAGCTCGCTGAGCAGCTCGTCTTCGCTCAAGATCAGAACCAGGGGACGCTCGGGCATCAGGCCTCCATGTAAGAGGGCGTAGGCGCTTATACCACATCCCTCCCGCTTGTCCCGGGGGTCGACCCGCCCGCCCTTCCATGCGATGAAGCGCGGGTGAAGAGCCGGCGCAACACCGCGTTACTCCTCGGGATCATCGTGTCCGTCGGGCTGCTCTCGTGGTGGCTGACGGGGCGCAGCCTGCAGCTGCCGGGGGATCCCCTGGCCGCCGTGCCGCGCGGCACGACCGCGATCCTGGTCGTGGACGTGCCGGCCCTCAGGGACTCCACGCTCTGGCAGCGGATGGTGGTGGAGCGCGGCGGCGAGGGGGGCCTCCGGAGGATCGAGGATCTCTGCGGAGGAGACCCCCTCTCCTCGATCTCCAAGGTCACCGCCTTCGCCTCCGGAGACGCGCCCGGGGATCTCGCCCGCGTCGGTCTGCTCGCGCGTGGACACTTCGAGCCGGAGGCCCTCGGCGACTGCGTCCGACAGGTCGTGGAGGCGGACGGAGGCGAGCTCCATCGGACGGATATCGACGGGGTGCCCGCGGTGCGCGGGCGGGGCAGCTCGCGCGCCGCGTTCATCGGGCGGGACGGAATCGCCGGTGGTGACGAGGAGACGGTCCGGGAGATCATCGCCGCCATTCGCGGCGACACGGCCAGCGCGCGGCGCGACCCGGTGCTGGCGGCGCTCTGGGACGAGGTCTCGCCTGGGCGTGACGCCATCCTGGTGGCGCACGTGCCGGAAGGTTGGCGGCGCGCGATTCGCGAGCGGCTTCGTGCGTCGACGGACACGGAGCTCGAAGCGATTGGGGGGGCGCGCGCCCTCGGCCTGGGGGCCACCGTTCGCTCGGGGCTCGAGATGGAGGCGGTGATGCGGATGCGCGACTCTCGCCAGGCGGAGCAGGCCAGCGAGGCGCTCTCCCGGGCCCTCGAGGACGCCCTCGAAGCCGGTGGGATAGCGGCGGCGGTGGCGCGACCGATCCTCTCGCGTCTCTCGGTCGAGGCTCAGAGCTCCGAGGTGCGCGCGTCCCTCGACCTCGACGAAGAGCGGCTCGAGCTGGCCCTCGACGTCCTGGTCGCGATCCTCGATCCCCCGCCACCTCGGGATCGGCCCGAAGAGGTTCCCATCCCGCCGGCGGACGAGATCATCCGTCGCGAGTGATGCTCCAGGTGATATCGTCGCTCTTCGCATGAAGAAGATCACCTTCGGCATCGGTCCGGTCGCGCTCAGCGAAGGTGGCAAGGAGCTGCGCGAGCGCTTCGCGAAGCTCTTGGCGCGCTCCTTCAATCTGCGCGTCACCCTGGTCACCGCGCGGAGCTACACGCGGCTGATGCGGCGCTGTTTGAACGGAGAGCTGGACCTCGCGTGGCTTCCGCCCGCCGTCTTCGTCCGCGTGAAGGATCAGATGCAGTCGACGCAGCTCCTGCTGGGCGTCGAGCGGCGTCCACCCGGCTTCTACCGCGGCGCGATCTTCGCCCGTCCCGACAGTGACATCACCACCCCGGACGACCTCGCCGACACGGTGGTGGCCTGGGTCGACCCCAACTCCGCCGCCGGCTTCCTCTTCCCGCGCTTCGCCCTCATGTCCCGGGGTCTGCACCCCAATCGGATCTTCGCCCAGGAAGAGTTCTTCCGCAGCCACGAAGCGGTGGTGCGCGCCGTGGAGAGCGGCAACGTCGATGTCGGTGCGACTTACGTGCGCAACGTCGCCGATGACCCGAGCTCCGCGGTGCTGAGCGCCGGATGGACCGACCACGGCGCCGAGATGCGGGTGATCCTCGAATCTCGGACCATTCCTCACGACGTGGTGTGCGCGCCCCTGTCTCTCGGCGACGAGCTGACGGCACAGGTGGTGGATGCCTTCAGCCGGATCCACGAGGACCCGGACGGCAGAAAAGTGTTGGCGGGCATCCTCCAGGTCGAGCGCTTCGTGCAGCCCGACCCCGCCGCGTACCAGATCGTCCGCTCGGCTCTCAACGTCGCGCACCTGCCGATCCTGGGCGACGACCTGCGCTGAGCGGAGTCAGAGCTTCGCGCGCACGGCTTCGATGAAGCGCTCGGCCGATTCGGCGCCGATGCCCTCGATGCGGCGCGGCGCGCCCCCCGCGGGGGCGAGCTCGATGGCCACGCGACGACGACGCGCCGGGATGAGGACGTCGATGGCGAGGTCGAGGCCGGCGCCTCCGAGGATCAGCAGCGCACCGAGCACCAAGAACCAGGTGGCGCCGCTCCGCGCGGCGTCGACCGCCATCACCCCGCCCACCAGGATTCCGAGGGAGAGCATCGTGAGACCCACGAGCAGATGGATCACCGGATAGCGCACGTCTCGGGTGATGCGCGCGAGGCCGCTGAGCGGGATCAGCTCCTCCTGCTCGCGAACCACACGGCCGAGAAGGCGGATCTGCGACCTGAGCTCGATGCCGTTCGGTGAGAGCGCCGCTTCGACTGTCCGCGAAAGGCCCACCAACGACGCCAACAGGCGCGCCCCCCAGGTCAGCAGCGCCCATCCCGAGACGATGCGCAGCGTCTCCTGAAACGCGCCTCCGCGCACGCGGCCACGGGTGCCGCCGATCCGCGACGGTCGCCCCTCGACCTCGTTCCCCTGGGCGTCGTCGCCGGCGCGGAAGGCCGCCGCCGCGCGCAGCGCCGGATCCGCGGCGTGCTTGGCCACGCGCGCCAGGGCCTCCTTGGCGGCGTCGCTGGACGAGGCGGCCAGCGCCGAGATGCGAACGAAAACAGCGGCCCGAGCGGCGTGGTCCAGCGGCGCAGGACGCGCGCTGACGCAGGCATCGGCGACGGCGTCCCACACCCGCGCCGCGTCTTCGACGCTCAGCACGTGGTCGACGAACGCGTAGATGGCGTAGGGGGTTGCCGTCTCGAGCCAGTCGGCATGGCGTACGAAGCTGGTGAGCGTGGGTGTGGCGTCGCCCTCCGCGAGCTCGGCTGAGAGGCCGGCGACGGCGAAGGATGCGACCAGGCTGCGCTCGGCGCTCGTGTCCGCGCCGCGCTCGAAGATCTCGAGGACATTGCCCCGCTCGGTCGCCGCATCCTCGCGGCTGACGCCGTGCTCCTCGGCGAGGGTGTCGACGTGCTTCTTGCCGGCGAAGAGCGTCTGTCCTTCGGCCTGTCGAGAGAGCACCGCGAAGGCGAAGCGCGAAAGAGGGCCCCTGGCCTCGTGCGCCTGGGCCGCGCCGGCCGCCCGGACCACGTCTTCGGTCCCGATCACTTCGGCGTTCTGCATCCGCGACTCTCGGAAGGTTCAGTCCTCGAGCTTCCGCTTGAGCTCCGCGAGCTCGCGTTCGATGCGATCTTCGAGCGCGTCGAGGCGCGACGACGGCCCGGCCGGGGCCTTGTGCACGTCGTCCTTCGGGAGGGCCTCGAGACCGTGGGGCAGGCCGCGGGGGCGCTCCTCTGGGGCGGCCCTGCGCGCGTTCCAGGCGGCGCGCACGCGGTCCGAGACCCGACCCGCGGAGTACGGAATGTCGAGCGCGCCGATGGCTTCGCGCGCGTCTGCGAGGGCCTCGGCGCCCACGGTGCGATCGATGGCGACCGCGAGGGTGGCGAGCACCTCGGCATCACTGCCGACACCGATGGCCTCGAGGGTCTCGGCCGCCAGTCGATCGCTCCGGCCGGGTGGCAGGATCACCAACGGCGCGCCGACGGCGAGGGCACGCGCGACCTCGTAACCACGTGCACGCGCGATCACGGCGTCCACGGCCTGCCAGTGGCGCACGGAGCCGGGCTCCTCGGAGAACATCCAGGCGCTCAGACCGTGGACCGGCGAAAGGCGGCGGATGGTCTCGGCCGCCTCCGCGTCGAGCCCCACGTCGAAGAGATATCCGGTGCTCTCGTCGGCGAGGGCCAACTGCACCATCACCGCCTCCGCGCCGTGCTCCTCCAGGATCGCGGCGGGCACCAGGACCAGCGGCGCATCCGCTGGCAGCCCGAGCTCGTCGCGGAGGGCGCCCCGATCCTCGGCCTGCACATATCCCTTCGGCGCGACCGGGCCCGCAACCTCCACCCGCCCCCGCGGGGCGCCACGACGCACCGCCTCCGCGACCAGGCGCTCGTGCGGCACGATCACCAGGTCGGCGTCGCCGAGGTCGCCGCCCCAGCCGAGATCGAATCCGGGAAAGACGACGGCGCAGAGGGCGACGCCAGCCTCCTCGGCGCGGGCCAGAGAGCCGGGGTCGAGAACCACCGCCGCGTCCGCCGCGTGCAGGAGCGCGTCGACGCCGTGGGACTCACCCGAAGCGCCCGACGCGTCCGTGCTGTCCGTTCCCTCGTCGTCGACGTCGAGGGCCGCGGCGATGGACGCCGTCACCTCCTGCGCGCTCCGGTCGTGGCGACCATCGAGCACGACGATGCGCATCGTCTTTCCGTTACTCATCTTCGTCCTCGTCTTCGGCGGCGTCCTCTCCCAGGGCGGCCTCGGAATCGGGGGCCTCAGCCTCGCGCGTTTCCTCCGCGTCGTCCACCGGGACGGTCGGGGGGGCGGCTGTAGCGTCTTCCTTCGCGTCTGCGGTGTCCTCGTCGTCGGGTAGTCCTTCCTGCCGAAGGATGGCGGAGAGCGCGCCACCGCCCGCCAGGGCCGGGTCCGCGCCGCCCAGAAAGAGCTCGCTCTGCCGGTACCAGGCCACCACCCGGACCACGAGGATCTTCGCCACCGCCGCCGCCGGGACGGCGAGGAGCACGCCGAGGAAGCCGAAGAGCTCGCCTCCGACCATCAGCGCGATCATCACCCAGACCGCGCTCAGGCCCACCTGGTCGCCCATGATCTTCGGCGTGATCACGAAGCCCTCAAGGAGCTGCACGATGCCGTAGACGATGCAGACGTACACCAGCTGCATCGGACCCTGGAAGTCGAGGAAGCACATGAGCAGCGCCAGAACGATCGCGACCGCACCGCCGACGTAGGGGATGAAGGAGAGCAGACCGCCGACGATGCCGATCAGCAGCGCGAGTCGGACGCCCACGATCGAGTAGCCGATCGAGTAGAGGACCGCGAGGATCAGCATCACCGTGATCTGGCCGCGGATGAACTGACCGAGGACCTGGTCGATCTCGCCGAAGACGTCCACCACGAAGGGGCGGACTCTCACGGGGATGAGGTCGCGGATCGCCGCGGTCATGCGATCGAAGTCGTACAGGAAGTAGAAGGCGAGGACCGGGATCAGCGCCAGGCCCGCGAGAGCGCCAACCACCGAGGCGGTGCCGCCCACCACCTGACTGAGCGCGCTACCCGCGGGACCGACGGCGCGCTCCGCGAGCCCCCGCACGTCGACGTCGAACTGGCGCAGCGCCTCGTCGATGGAATGCGGCACCTCGATGCCGCGGTAGGCGAGGTAGGGCTCCCACTCGGTCCGGAGCGCCGAGAGCTTCGGGGGCAGCTCCGAGGCGAAGCGTGCGACGTCCGAGACCAGGGCTGGCACCGCCAGGAGCAGGAAGATGGCGACCGCCAGCAGCGCACCCGTGAGCACGATGACGATGCCGAGGGCGCGGGGGAGCTTCATCGCCTCGAACCGGTCCACCACCGGGTCGAGCATGTAGGCGATGAGGAAGGCGAAGAAGATCGGGGTCAGGACGCCGCGCAGGGCGTAGATCGCGAGCCCCGTGAGGAGGATCGCCACGCTGAACGAAAACCAGCGCGGGAAGACCTGCCGAGTGCCGACCATCGCGGCTTTCTAAACCAGCTGCGGCCGTCTCGATAGACCCCAGCAACCGACAGTGGTTGTCGGGACGACATTCCTGTAGAAATCGGGCCGATGTTGCGCATCGACTTCTACGTTCAGCACCTGGTCAAGCACAAGGCCGACGCCGTGATCCTCGCTTCCGACGCGCCGGTGAAGTTCGCGTTTCCGGCCGGAGAGCGGCAGAGCAAGCAGGCCATCGATCACACGCAGATCATGCAGATGGTGCGCGAAGCGGCGCCACCCCGGGCGATCACCGAGCTCGAGGGCGCAGGTCGAACGCGGTTTCAGCATCAGGGCCAGGGCATCGAGGTGACGGTGCACGTCGAGGCTCGCAGCGCGAAGAGCTGGATGGTGCGGATCTCTCCCGGGCGCGGCGCTCCCGCGGGGGCAGCGGCGGCGCCGCCGGCACAACGGCAGCCGGCGCCCGCACCCGCTCCTGCGGCGCCGCCGATGAGCACCGCCGACGACTTCGGTGTCGGCCTCGGCGCTCCATCCGCCGCGGACGAGCCGATCATCGAACGCACCGCCCTCACCGAGGAGGTGGTCGCCGCCCCCCGGGTGCAGATGGCGTCGGGCGAGCCGCGCATCAACGAGTTCCTTCGCATGCTGGTGGCGCAGGGCGCCAGCGACCTGCACCTGTCCTCGGGCGTCAAGCCGATGTGGCGCAAGGACGGGTCGATGCAGAAGATCGGCGACCGACCGGAGTTCAGCGCCGACGAGCTGCGCTCTCTGTTGGGCGAGATCCTTCCCGAGCGCTTCATCGAGGAGTTCGACCAGAACTGGGACGTCGACTTCGCGCACACCATCGAAGGGTGCGCGCGCTTCCGCGCCAACTACTTCATGGACCGAAAAGGTCCCGGCGCGGTGTTCCGCCAGATCCCCTTCGAGATCCTCGGCTGGGAGAAGCTCGGGTTGCCGCAGGGCGTGATCGACCTCTGCTACCTCACCAAGGGCCTGGTGGTGGTCACCGGGCCCACCGGGAGCGGCAAGTCCACCACGCTGGCATCGCTGATCGACTACATCAACGACAACCGCACCGATCACATCATCACCATCGAGGATCCGATCGAGTTCGTTCACCCGAACAAGAAGTGTCTGGTGAACCAGCGCGAGGTCGGCACGCACACCCGGGGCTTCAAGTCGGCGCTCCGCGCCGCGTTGCGTGAGGATCCGGACATCGTCCTCGTCGGCGAGATGCGCGACCTCGAGACCATCGCCATCGCGATCGAGACCGCGGAGACCGGCCACCTGGTCTTCGGCACGCTGCACACCACCACGCGCCAGAGCACCGTCGACCGCATCATCGACCAGTTCCCCTCCGATCGGCAGGAGCAGATCCGCATGATGCTCTCCGAGTCGCTGCGCGGTGTGGTCGCGCAGGTCCTCTGCAAGAAGAAGGGCGGCGGTCGGGTCGCGGCCTACGAGATCATGCTCACCAACCCAGCCGTCGTCGAACCTGATCCGCGAGGGGAAGACCTTCCAGCTCACCAGCGTCATGCAGACCGGCAAGCGCCTCGGCATGCAGACGATGAACGACCATTTGGTCAACCTCGTTCAGAGCGGTGTGGTGGACCCGCTCGAGGCCTACATGAAGACCAACGACAAGACTGCCCTCAAGGACAGCCTCGCCAAGATGAACATTCAGGTCGACGTCTGACCGATTGGTTCGTTCGCCGGGGCCGACGCCCGTAGGTGGGTGTCCCCCCTACTTTCGTCGTTACCGCTTCCACAGCTCTGCCGGACCTCTTAGAATCGCGTTAGATGGTGGAGTCACCGACCCGGGGGGGGCGATGAGCAGCGTTCAACCCTCCGCGGCTGGTGGACCCGTCGCGGCCGTGTTGAACGAGGCCCTCGACGCCGTGGCGACGCCGGAGATCCGCCAGACGATTCTCAACCGAGCCCTGGCCGTCGCGGGCTTCGACGCCATCCCCGAGTCCGGCGACGACGTCCGCCGCTTCGTCGACCAGTACCTGCACATGGCGGTGGTCAGCACCCTCGGCGAAGAGGCGGCCGAGCACGTCTGCTCTTCACTCGAGCCCATCGTCCAGATGGCCGAGGCCCAGGAGGAGGTCAGCGAGGTGCGGCCCGCCACGCCCCGGGACCTGCGCACCAGCGCCATCCCCACGGACGCGCCGCCAAAGGACGAGCCCGGCTCGGACCGGCCGACGATGCAGGCGGACCCGGAACCGGAGCTCCTTCGGGTGGAAGTGCCGAAGGCGTCGAAGGCGCCAGAGCTGGGTCTGGTCGGCATCGACGCCCCCGACCTTCCGCCCATCGAGCTCGAGGACCTGCCCGAGCTGCCGAACGAGCGCCCCAACTCCGAGGCGCCGGAGTTTCCGGACGTCGCCGAGCTGGCCATGGAGACGGGACCCGCGGGGCCCGTGGTGGTGTGCTCCCCCCTGTCCTTCGTCGCGAAGGCCCTCGGCAAGGCGCTGAGCACCAAGCAAGAAGTCGCACACACCTCGTCCGAGATGGACCTCATCGAATGGATCGAGACCAACGAGGGGCCCACGCCGGTCGCGGTGATCATCGATTGTCGCAGCGAGACCATGGACGTGGCCACCATCGCCATCATCGTGGCAGAGCAGGATCCGAGCCCCCTCCTGGTGCTCTGGGGGGCGACGCCCGAGATGCGCGAGGAGGTGGGCCTCGCCGCCGAGGATCTCCGCTGCCTCCCGGTGCCCAAGGACTGCGACGTACACGAGCTCGCGGCGCGCTGCGCGGCCGCCGGCTGATCAGTCGGCGCCTCGGGGGGGCTTCCAGCCCACGAAACGCGGCGCGGCGTGGGCGAGGCGCTCCGCCATCACCGCCATCGCGTCGGCGCTCCGATCGACGAGAACGCAGTCGCGTCCCTCGGCGTGCGCCACCGCGCCCAGGGTGCCCGAGCCGGCGAAGAAGTCGAGGAGCTTGTCACCGGGGTTCGAATGGACGCGCACGATGCGAGACAGGACGCCTTCGGGCTTCTGGGTGGGGTAACCCGTGCGCTCCTTGCCCGTGGGGCTGACGATGGTGTGCCACCAGGTGTCGGTGGGCGTCTTTCCACGGGCCGCCTTCTCCTTGCCCACGAGCCCGGGCGCCATGTACGGGATCCGGTCCATCGCCTCGTAGTTGAAGGTGTAGCGCTTGGGGTCCTTGGCGTAGAAGAGGATGTTGTCGTGCTTCGCCGACCAGCGCCGCTTGCTCCGCGCACCGTAGTCGTAGGCCCAGATGATTTCGTTGACGAAGCTGTCCCGACCGAAGAGCCGGTCGAGGAGCACTTTGACGTAGTGGACCTCGCGGTAGTCGAGATGGACGAAGAGGCTCCCGTCTTCTGCGAGGAGCCGATGCGCCTCGACGAGCCGGGGCTCGAGGAAGGCGAGGTAGTCGTCGAAGGTGTCGCCGAAAGCCTTCTGTCCGAGGATCTCGGTACGGTACCGCTGCCCCTTAAACCCCGTGCGATCCCCCCCGTCGTCGCGTACGGTGCGCGTGCGTTTTCGAGCCTGGGTCTTGCCCGTGTTGAAGGGCGGGTCGATGTACACCAGGTCGAAGGCGCCTGAAGGAAGCCTCGCCAGCACCTCGAGGTTGTCGCCGAAGTGGATTTCGAGCATCTGAAAGAACGCGAGGATACAATCCCTCGCCGCCTTCCGTCTCCCTGGGTGACGCGCGCGCTGCTCGTGTCGATCTTCGCGATGTACGGGGTGCAGCTGATGACGGCGTCCGACTCGCCGCTGGTGCGGTCGATCGAGCTGGGCGCGAACTACGCTCCACTGGTCTTCGACGGGCAGCTCGATCGACTGATCACCGCCAACTGGATGCACGCCCAGGGCGCCCCGGCAGCGTTTCTACACATCACGATGAACTCGATCGGGCTGCTCTTCCTGGGCCGCGCGCTGGAGCTCCTCCTCGGGCCGGGCCGATACTTCGTGATCTACGTGGTGGGTTGCGTCGCTGGCGCCACGGTCAGCTGCCTCGCCAACCGTGGCGTCCCATCACTCGGCGCTTCCACAGGCATCGTGGGCCTCTTCGCCGCGATCGGATACATCCTCTTCCGCTTTCGCAACGAGCTCCCGGTCCACATGCGACGAGCCTGGAGGCAGTGGGTCTTCCTGCTCCTGTTGAACGTCGGGCTCTGGATCGCCTTCACCGACATCGGCATCGATCACTGGGGTCACGCCGGGGGCTTCATCGGCGGAGGTCTCGCCACCATAGCGCTGACCGCGGGCTGGCCACCCTTCGCGCGTCGGAAGGGCCGTGAACGGATCACCGACGGGATCGCAGCGCTCCTGGCGATGATGGTCGTCGCGGCGCTGGCGGTCTCTCTCGGCCGGTTCAGCCGAACGAACGACGGCGACCTCTCCATGATTCGGAGGATCTTCGCCACGGCGCCGCTCAGCGCGCCCCTCACCCCCATCCTCCTCAACGACGCCTCGTGGCAGATCGCCATCGATCCCGAGGCGGGTCCCCACGACCTGGAGCTCGCCCTCGACGCGACCGAACGCGCCATCGCCGCCTATCCCTCCGACGAGCCGCGCGGCCTGCGCGCGGTGATCGATACCGAAGCGACGCTCCTCTATCGCCTCGGGCGCTATCGGGAAGCCGTGGCGAAGGAACGCAAGATCCTCGAAGAGACGCTGGGCGACTCCGAGGAAGACATGGCGCAGCGAAACGTGTACGGCACGCAGCTCGCGCGCTTCGCGCAGGCGATGATGGAAGCGGATGGCGTGCTCACGCTCGGCAACCCGCCCGAGCTCACGCTCGGCTACACCGCGCCCTCGGTCACGCTCACCATGGACGGCACGGCGCCCCGCGGCCTCGTCTTCTATGCCATCGCCACCAAGGACGGCGCGCTCCTCGGGCTTCTCAGAGGGTCTCTGGCCCCGGGGACGGAGCCTCCATCGCGCCGGGGCTTGGGCGACGCACTGCCAGCGGGAACCTCGCTCGTTCTCTTCCTCGTCGACGCGGAGCCGGACCCGACGCCGGCCATGGCGTTCAGCCTGACCCGCATCGGGATCCACGACGAAGTCTCCCATTACCCCTGAATCGACGCGCTTTCCCCCCGATCCATCCTTTTGGGGCATGGTGGGTGGCGGGGGGCTATATTGCGCCGAGGGGACCCGTCTTGGACCGTGGCAAGAGACCGCCGTATCTGATCATCGAGCCGGACCCGGAGCTCGCGAAGCAGCTCACGGTGAAGCTCGGACGTCATGCGCCGACGGTGGTCGCGGGGAGCCTGGCGGAGGCGCGCATCCTGGTGAACGAGCGCGACAGCTGGTCGGGCGTGTGCACCGAGCTTCGCCTCCCCGATGGATTGGGGCTCGACCTCGTGAAGCGCATGCGGAAGAGCCAGCCTGACCTCTGTGCCCTGGTGCTGAGCCGGCTTCACGACCCCGCGCTCCTCGGCGACGACAGCGCCGGGGCCTCGAAGACCATCCTCGCGGCCAAGCCGGTCCCGGGCCGGGCGCTCTCGGCGTTCCTGGTCGAGAGCCTCGGTATCCAGCGCCCCGTGAGCAGCCTGCCGCCGGTCGCCGATCGGGAGAAGACGCCACCCTCGGTCCCTCCCAAACAGCAGAACCGCGACTTCTACGAAGCCCGCGTCGACGCGGTGCGCGCCGAAGCGAAGAAGGGCGGGCTCACCGACGAGGAGACGCTCATCGTCGGCATGATTGTCGAAGGTCGCTCTCCCGACGAGACCATCGAAGAGCTCGGCATCGATCCGAAGGATTGGGATGCGCGCGTCGGCTCGATCCTGCAGAAGACCGGCGCGCACAACATGGGCCAGTTGGCGCTCCGCATCGTCAAGGATGCGATGGCGGTGGCGAGCGACTGACGTGACGGCCGAGGGCCACGATCCCCCCTTCGCCAGCCCCGACGAAGCGGAGGCCGGACTGAAGAAGGCCGGCTACATCGCCGATCGGGACACGGCGGTGGTCGCCTACCTCGCCGGCGCCCTCGACAAGCCCCTGCTCCTCGAAGGTCCAGCCGGCGTCGGCAAGACCGAGCTCGCCAAGGCCGTCGCTCGCGCGAGCGGACGCCCGCTCATCCGGCTCCAATGCTACGAGGGCCTCGACGAATCGCGCGCTCTGTACGAGTGGGAGTACGGCAAGCAGATGCTCTACACCCAGCTCGTCCAGGGCGCCCTCGACAGCCTGGTCGCGGGGGCGGCGAGCGTGCGCGAAGCGGTCGATCGGGTCGCCGCCGAAGAGAGCGCCTTCTTTCACGAGCGCTTCTTGATCGCGCGCCCACTTCTGGCGGCGATGATGTCCGAAGAGCCCATCGTCCTTCTGGTCGACGAGGTCGATCGCAGCGATCCCGAGTTCGAAGCGCTTCTGCTCGAGGTGCTCAGCGACTTCCAGGTGACGGTGCCCGAGCTGGGTACCCTGCGCGCCAGGTCTCGGCCCTACGTGGTGCTCACCAGCAACGCCACCCGCGAGATGACCGAGGCGCTGCGCCGCCGCTGTCTCCATCTCTTCCTCGACTACCCCGACGCCGAACGCGAGATGGCCATCGTCAAAGAGCACGTCCCCGAAGCGAGCGATGCGCTGCTCTCGGAGGTGGTGGCCGTGGCGCAGCGGACGCGCGAGCTCGACCTGCGCAAGGTCCCGAGCGTCGCCGAGACCGTCGACTGGGTGCGGGCGCTGCTCCTATTGAACGCCGAGCACCTCGACGAGACGCTGATCCGCCAGACCCTCTCCGTGCTGTCGAAGCACAAAGACGACCACCAGGCGATCCTCGAAGCAGCCAGTGAGCTTCGGTGAGGGGCTTCGCCGGCTTCGCCCCTCCACACGCCCCCGTCACTCCTGATCGGACCAGCGGATCTCGACGTCGCGATAGCCCAGGGCGCGCACCAGCGTGGTGATGGCGGACGCGGCGTTGTCGCGGGCGCGATCGAGGACGCCTGCCTCGATCGCGGATTCGGTGAGCGTGCGCTCCGCCTCCTGCCGGGCCCGGGTCTCGAGGGTGTGGCTCGGCTCGGCGAGGGTGCTGGTCTCGCGGCTGTGAACGTAGGTGCGGTCGTTGTCGAGGGCCGTCGAGAGGACCTCTGGGGGCGGCAGCGTCAGGGTCGCGCGGCCGAGCTCGGGATTCACGACGACATCGCCGTCGCTCATCTGGGTCAGATCGACGCCGGCGGTCACGTCGCCCGCGGCCACCAGGAGGATCGCGTCCTCCGCTTCGACCAGGCCGAAGAGCCGCGACTGGCGGTCGCGCAGATTGATGATCCGCTCCATGTGGTACTCGGCGCTCTCGAGGCGGGCGAGGTCGCGCATCGCCACGACCACGTCCGCCGTGGGCTGAACGATGGTCACCACCTCCGGCTCCTCGGGCTCCTCGTCGCTCATGCGCGCGACGCAGGTGGCGCCCGCCGCGCTGATCACCGCCGCGCCGACGACGAGCATGAGCCACACCGCGGCGCGCAGCGGCGCCTTGACCGGTCGCGGCGACGGAACCTCAGGAGTCACCGACCCCTCCCTCCTCCGGCAGCTCCCTCATGAGCGCATCGTACAGCGCCGCATCGTCGTCCCGGCTCGGCTGCTCGCCGAACGCCGGCTTCTGCCCGGTCTCGTCCCGAAGCCAGGGCCAGAGCGGCTCGCGCTGCCAACACCCCGCCGCGCGCTCCTGTGGCGTGCATCCCATGCGGACGTGGAAGTGGTCCTGGTGGGGGTTGCCGCGCGAGGGCTGATGGAGCACCCACGCCGCGCGGTGGATGGCGCGCGGATCCGTCTCGTAGGCCATCGCGTACTCGAGGAGCCGCGCCTTGATCCCGCGCGAGCAGAAGATCCACTGCACGCGCGCCGACTCGTCCAACAGCAGCGTCCGGACGAAGTGCCAGTTCCGTGCGTCGTCGAAGAAGAAGAGCTCGTTCGAAGGTATGACGCCGTCGGGCGCGTCCGTCTCGCGCGCGACGCCGAAGCGGTCGAAGGCGATCCAACCGCGCCCCCGCACCGAATGGCCGCTCGCGTCGGTGACGTAGAAGATGACGTCGACGTCGCGCCCGGTGCGATGGCTCCCGTGGCGTGGGTGGCGACCGCCGCCGGGATAGCTGATGTCGCCGATGCGCAGCGGCGCGCTTCCCGGAAACGCGCGGGCCACCGACGCCGCGGCGTGGGTCAGTGAGTCGTGCATCGTCGGCGTGCCGAAGCGCGTGGATTCGCCCGGCCGCGCACGGACGAAGCCCTCGCCGCGATCCTCGAGCGGAACGCCTCTCACCAGCACGCCGTCCGCCGTCTGCCCCCAGCTCCAATGCCCCTCGGGCTCGGGGACGAAAGCCAGACACCCGCTCGAGAGGAGCACCACGAGGGGGACGAGAGCGCGGAGGAGCGTGGTCACGGGGGGCCGGATGGGCGAAGTCTAGCAGGCACCCGGCGAGACTTCCGGCCAGCTTGACTCCCTAGCCTTTCCCCGTACCTTCCCGCGTCGCAATGGTTGGACCCCCTCGGCGCCCCATGGATCAGTTCACCGCTCATCTCGATTGGGGATGGGACCTCGTGTCGCGCGGCGACTTCGCGGGTGCGCTCATCTCTGCCCAGAAGGGGCTGGAGCTCGACGGGGAGTCCCCGGAGGTCCACAACCTCATGGGCTACATCCACGCCGCAGAAGGCAACGCGGAGGATGCCCTCGAGCACTACAAGCAGGCGGTAGAGCTCGACGACACCTTCGTCGAGGCGATGCTCAACGCGGCCGAGGTGCTGATCGATCCCCTCGCCGACTATCCCGGCGCGCTGAGCCTCATCGACGACGCCCTCGAGCTGATGGAGAGCGACGACGAGCTCACCGACGCGTTGCTCCTCAAGGTCGACGCGCTCCTCGCGACCGGCGACGTCGAGGAGGCGAGTCGGGTGGCGCGCCGGCTCCCGAACGGGCCCTTCGAGCAGCCCGGCCTCGCCTTCTTGGTGGGCCGCGCGAAGATCGAAGTGGGGGACGTCGACGGCGGCGCCGAGCACGTGATCGCGGCCGCCCAGGGCGAGCCCGAGAGCGCGGAGATCCAGTACTACCTGGGCATGGTGCTCGAGGCGCGCGGCGACACCCGCGGCGCCACCGTGGCATTTTTGCGCTGCCGCGAGCTCGACGCGATGGGGCCGAGGCCGCCCTGGACCCTCGCGCCGGAGCAGTTCGAGCGCGAAGTGCAGCGCGCCCTCGGTCGGCTCGACGAGACGGCCCATGCCCTCCTCGACGGAGCGTTGGTGGTGGTCGTCGATTCGCCGGGCGCCGAGGTCGTCGCCGACGGCGTCGACCCCCGCACCGAGGCGCTCCTCGATCTGACCGCCGATGCCGATCATCAGGCCAAGGTCACCCGCGTCTTCGTCTACCAGCGCAACGTCGAGCGAAGCGCGGGCGGCGTCTACGAGATAGAAGAGGCGATCTTTCGGTCGCTGACCCGCGAGATCGAAGCTTTCACGCTCTCCGGCGAGCCAGACGCCTGATCAGAGCGCCGACGCGTCACCGCCGAGCCCTTCGAACACGCGGCAGAAGTCCGCGGGGGGTGGCGATCTCATCGTCAGCGTCCCCTTCCCCGCCACGACGTCCGGGAGCACCAGCTCGGCGCAGTGCAGCATCACGCGGCGCGCAGTCACCACGCGACCGTTGGCGAGGGTGACGCGCTTTTCGCCGCCATAGTGTACGTCGCCGAGAAAGGGGAAGCCGGCGTCGGCGGCGTGAACGCGCAGCTGATGCGTGCGCCCGGTCGCGGGCCGGAGCGCGACGAGCGCGACGTGCTCGTTCGAGAAGCGAGTCTCGTAGGCGGTCTCGGCGGGCTTGCCCCGCGGGTCGATGCGACGCTTGCGCGGATCGCCGAGGTCGAGGCCGATCGCACCCTCGAGCGTTCCAGAATCGGGCGACGGCGCCGCTGCGGCGAGAGCGAGATAGAGACGCCGGTAAGCCCCGGCCTTGCGGGCGGCGAGAAGCGCGACGTTCGCGGCGCGGGTGCGGGCGAACGTCACGAGCCCCGTGACCTCGGCGTCCAGACGCGAGCTCGCGTGCAGGTGCGGGGCGTCCGGGTCGAGACGCGCCGCGATGTCGGTGAGCGCTTCGGCGCCGCCGGGCGGCGAGGTGGTGGGCAGACCGCTCGGCTTCTCCAACACCAGAAGCGCCGCGTCTCGGTGCACGACGCGGACTCGCGCTTCGCTCACGTCGCCGCCGCGCTCTGGTCGACCGCCTCCTGATCCGCAGCAGAGGCGCGCGTCTCCAGGATCCGCACCGTGCCCGCGTCGCCGTCGACCTCGACCAGATCACCCGTCTGGATGACGCGCGTGCCGTGCTTGACGTTGACCACCGAAGGCACGCCGTACTCGCGGGCGACGATGGACGCGTGGCTCAAGGGCCCGCCCAGGTCGGTGACCACCGCGGCCACCACGGTGAAGAGCGGCGACCAGCCGACGTCGGCGTAGGGCGCCACCAGCACCTCTCCGAAGGCGAGCTCGCGCGCGTCGGCGGGTGAAGCGAGCACGCGCGCCCTTCCCTGAACCCTCCCCGAGCTCGCCGCGAGGCCGGTCAGCGCGTCGGTGTCCGGGATGGGACCGGGCACCTCCGGGGGATAGCCGACGAAGGTGCCGGGCGGATCGGCGAGGGCGCTGTCGCGCTCGTACTGCCGCCGCCTCTGTTTGACGAGCGCCGAGAGCGAGCGCTGGTCGCCCTGGAGCACCGCGTGAAGCTCCTCGAGCGTCAGGAAGAAGGCCGAGTCCGGCCCGATTCGAAGGCTCGCGCGCGAGGAGCCGGCGCGAAGCGTCGAGGGCAACCTCGCGGAACATCCCGAGGATCAGCGTGACGTGGGAACGCAGACGCTCCCTGAGGCGCATGAAGCGCTGCACCAGCGAGAGCAGGTGCCGCACCGCCATCGCCGCGGGCCCCGGCAGGAGGCGGTCGAGCTCCCGCGCCGCCGAGTCCCGCACGTTCCGCTGGCGCCGCTCCACCTCGACCGGCTGCTCCCTGCCCTCGCCAGCGAGGTGCGCGCGCAGCGTGGCGAAGAGCAGCGAGGGGTCCTCGCGCCAGCGCGGCGTGGCAATCTCCGCCTCCCGTGCACTCCGAAAGCCATAAGCAGCGATGAACTTCTCGAGGGCGCGGCGTGTCGGTCCGTCGGGCAGGTCCTGAACCGCGAGCTCCGACGCCGGCCGCTCCATGATCAGCGCGCGCACCTCGGGTTCCACCCGCGCCATCTCCGCGATGTGCCACAGCGCGAGCCCGGGTGCGGCGCTCTCCACATCGGCGAGGCCCGTCAGGAGCGAGCGCTCGATGCGCTCGGCGTGGCGCGCGCTGACCACGCGCAGGACGGCGCGGAGGGTGACCACCGACAGGAGCAGGTTGCCGTAGCAGTTGAGCATCACCGCGCCCGCGTCGTCGAGAAGCTGCTCGATGTCCTTGAGCGTCTTGCCCAGCGCCGACGGCGAGAGCACGCGAAGGTCCATCGCGCCGTAGTTCGCGCGCTCGAGATCGAAGGCCTCCTCGAATTCCGCGACGCGTGCTGACAGGCGATAGTTCTCCTGCGCGAAGCGGCTGGCCGTCATCGGCAGGCGGAGGAAGAAGCCGAGAGAGCTACGCTCCTCGAGGTCAGCCTCGAGGCGCTCGAGCTCCCCACCGCCGCCGAGGCTCAGCAGCGTTCGGGGCTTGAGGCCGGGCACCTGGCTCGCGATGGAGGTGAGCTCCGTGAGGTTGAGATAGATGCGCCCGCGGAAATTGCCGAAGAGCTCGGCGTCTCTGGGGACGCGGCAGCCGAGGGAACCGAAGGCGCGCCGGAAACCGAGCTCGCTGAAGTTGGAGAGCACCGACCAGGTGAGCGGCGTCGCCACACCGGGAAGCGCCTCCCCGACGTTGGCGTTGGACCAGACGATGCGTCCGCGGTCGACGCCCTTCTTGTGCGGCCTGCGCGCGGAGAAGCCGGGCGAGATGGTGCTCACCGGCCGACTCTGGAGCACGTAGATGGTGCCGCGGGCGATGGCGAACTCGACGTCCTGCGCGGTGCCGAAATGCTCCTCGATGCGCGAGGCGAGATCGACGAGCTCGGAGAGCATGGCGTCGGTGAGCGCCGGGGCACCCGAGAGCGAGTCCGGAACCTGCTCCTCGCGGATGCCCCCCTCCGCTGCCACCACGTCGCGGTGACGCTTCGTACCGAGCACGCGATCCCGAAGGCCCCCGGTCGCCCGATCCACGCGGTAGGTGTCGGGGGAGACGCGCCCATCCACCACCGAGCTGCCGAGCCCCCAGGCGGCGTTCAGCACCATCTCGCCCGGGTCACCCGTGAGCGGGTTGACGGTGAAGATCACGCCGCTCACGTCGGCCGGCACCATCGCCTGGATCACCACCCCCATCGAGGCGTCCTCGGTGTGGATGACGGTGCGCAGATAGCCGAGCACACGCGCCTGAAAGAGGCTCGCCCACACGGCGCGCACCGCGTCGTGCAGCTCCTCGGGCGTGCGCACGTCGAGGAAGGTGTCGTGAAGACCCGCCGCGGAGGCCGCGTCCTCGTCCTCGCGATTCGAAGAGGAGCGCACGGCCACGGCGCGCGCGCCGGCGCGCTGCAGCGCTTCGAGGGATCGGGTCAGCTCCTGGGCCAGGGGTTCGGGGAGCGGCGCGCTGCGAACGCGCTCACCGATCTCCGACAGGCGCTTGGGCGTGGCCCGGCTGCCGCGCTCGAGGAGAGCGTCGAGGCGGTCTGCCGCGGGCAGCACCTCCTGCAGAAACTCGCGACAGACCTCGCCGCTGAGCGCGTAGGCGGCCGGGACCGGGAAGCCCGCCCGCGCGAGCGCCGCGAGGTTCCGCGCCTTGCCCCCGAAGTGATGGGCGCGACGGGGGATGATCGACTCGATGCGCCTGAGCTGACGTTTCTTGGCCATGAGGCGTGGGCGGGCGAGTTTAGTGCCTGGTCCAATGACGTGAAAGGGGAGATCGCGACGGGCGTCGGTCGCGTCGCAAGGACGACGAGCGCGCGAGACCCCTTTCGCGTCATTCGACCCGGCGCTGCACCGTCAGAGGAACGCCCGCTCGACGAACCAGACACCGGCGAGGGCAGCGATGGCGAAGGAGCCGCCGCGCACCAGCCAGCGCTGGTAGGCCACCTCGTTCCGCGCGAGGCGGGCCAGTGGCCAGAGCAGAAGGGCGACGAAGAGGAGCTGCGCGACCTCGATGCCGATGTTGAAGGAGACCAGGGCGAGCACTCGTTTTTGCGCGGGGAGCCCCTGCTCGGCGAGCACCGACGAGAAGCCGAAGCCGTGGATCAGTCCGAAGCCGACGGCCAGGTACGGCATGGGACGCCGGTCGCCGGGCTTGATGACGTTCATGAGCGCGACGACGACGATCGACAGGGCGATGAGCGCCTCGACGGGGCGCGTCGGAAGGACGACCCACTCGAGGGCGGCGGCGACCAGCGTGACGCTGTGACCGACGGTGAAGGAGGTGACGATGATCGCCACGTCCCGCAGCGCGTCCTTCTGGCTGCGCCGCACGGCGACCAGGCCCGCGGCGAGGACCAGGGAGAGCAGGAAGAGGATGTGGTCGTAGCCCGTGGCCAGGTGAATCGCGCCCTCCATGAGGTAGAGGGTGACGAGGGATTGCCAGGTGGGGGGCGTGCCGAGCTCGGTGCGCTGCCGGCCACGCCGGAGGATGCGCGCATCGGTGTCGCCGCTCAGGGCCACGCGCACGAAGGCCTCGTGCTGGGGGTCGTCTTCGAAGATTGTCGTGTCCTCGAGGACGTAGGGGCCGGTGCCCTGGCACTCGTAGCGCAGGGTGAGCTCGATGAAGCGCCGCTCGTCGCGGGTGGTGAAGAGGATCGGAGAAGGGGTCGCACGGCAGGGGCCGCCGGCGCTCTCGACGTGGATGCCTTCGGTGAGCCACGCGCCGATGCGATCACTGTCGTGTGCCAGCGCGTCCTCGTCCACCGTCTCGCCGAGCCCCAGCTCCATGGAGGCGTCCACTGCCTCCACGGCCACGTCCACCACCACTTCCTCCTCCCCGAGCGCCACGTCCAGGTACTTGGCGCTACCCAGGTGGGCGGAGGCGATCGTCGCCGGCCACCAGGCCAGGACGGCGAGGACCAGGCAGCGAGGGCCGTAGGGCACGAAAACGCTCTAATCCCCGGACCGTGCGTTGTCACCATTTACATGGGCCGCGGCCGGCCGCAGGATCCGCGCGCAATGCGAGACGGCGACAGCTTTCGCGACGAATGCGGCGTATTCGGCGTCTGGGGCCACGAGGAGGCGAGCAACTTCACCTACCTCGGCCTGCACGCCCTGCAGCATCGCGGACAGGAGTCGGCGGGGATCGTCTCCACCGACGGCACCACCCTCTTCGCCCACCGCGACCTCGGCCTGGTGCAGGACGTCTTCCCCGCCGAGACCCTCGCACGCCTCGTGGGCGACCGCGCCATCGGCCACGTGCGCTACTCGACCACCGGTGAGACCAACCTGAAGAACGCGCAGCCCATCGCGGTGGACTACGCCCATGGCAGCATCGCCCTCGGGCACAACGGCAACCTCACCAACGCCGACGAGATTCGCACCCAGCTCGAGTCGAACGGCAGCATCTTTGCCACCACCAGCGACACCGAGGTGCTCGTGCACCTGATCGCCCGGAGCAAGGCGCCGACGACCGTGGACCGGATCGCGGACGCGCTCAGCCAGGTGACCGGCGCTTACTCGATGGTGTTCCTCACCGACCAAGAGCTCGTCGCCGTGCGCGACCCCCACGGGATCCGCCCGCTCTGCCTCGGCCAGCTCAAGGACACGTACATGGTGGCGTCGGAGCCACCGGCCTTCGAGCTCATGGGCGGCACCTTCACCCGCGACGTCGAGCCGGGGGAGATGGTCGTGCTCAACCAGTTCGGCCTGCGGAGCCTCAAGCCCTTCCAGAAGGCCGAGCCGCGCATGTGCATCTTCGAGTACGTCTACTTCGCGCGGCCGGACAGCGTGCTCGGCGGGATCAGCGTCTACGAGGCGCGCAAGAACCTCGGCCGCAAGCTCGCCGAGGAGGCGCCCGCGGACGTCGACCTGGTGATCCCGGTGCCCGACAGCGGCATGGCCGCTGCCCTCGGCTACGCAGAGAAGCTCGACGCCCCCTTCGAGCTGGGCCTGATACGCAGCCACTACGTCGGCCGCACCTTCATCGAGCCGCAGCAGTCCATCCGGCATTTCGGCGTTCGCCTCAAGCTGCACCCGCAGCGCCACGTCCTCGACGGAAAGCGCGTCGCCGTGATCGACGACTCGATCGTGCGCGGCACGACGAGCCGAAAGATCGTGCGCATGCTGAAGGACGCGGGTGCCGCCGAGGTGCATCTGCGCATCAGCTCGCCGCCCACGCGCTGGCCGTGCTTCTACGGCATCGACACCCCGAGCCGCAGCGAGCTCATCGCCGCCAGCCACACCGAAGAAGAGATCGGCCGCTACCTCCACGCCGACTCCCTCGGCTACCTCACCCAGGAAGGCCTCCACGCCGCCGTCGGCGGCAAAGGCTACTGCGACGCCTGCTTCAGCGGCGACTACCCGGTGCCCTTCGACGAGTCGGGACGGCCGAAGCGGCGTTTGGGGTTGGTCGGGGTGTGACCCGGCGTGACGCGCGCTCGGGCAGAGTGGCTGAACCGAACCGTCGGTGACGGGCGGTTCTCGATCGAGCGCCCGCTCGGACAGGGCGGGATGGGCGCCGTGTTCCTCGCGCGCGATCGCGCGTCCGCCCAGGAGGTGGCGATCAAGGTGTTGCTCCCCGAGCTGTCGGGGGAAGCGCAGCACCTGCAGCGCTTTCGGCGTGAGGCCGAGGTGGCGGGGCTCATCGCGCATCCCCACGTGGTCGACACGCTGACCACCGGCGTCGAGCCGGACGGCACGCCGTGGATTGCGATGGAGCTGATCCGAGGGCAGACCTTGTCTTCGTACATGCGCGAGCGCGGGACCCTCCCGGTGCCAGAGGCCGTCGCCCTCGTCCGTCAGATCGTCTCGGGGATCGGCGGCGCGTACGAGGTCGGCATCGTGCACCGCGACCTCAAGCCGGGGAACGTGCTCGTGCGCGACAACGGCGGGCGACTCCACGCCAAGGTGGTCGACTTCGGATTGGCGCGCTTCATCGACACCCGGACCTACGAAAAGCTCACGGCGACTGGGCTGGCCGTCGGAACGCCGACCTACATGTCACCGGAGCAGGCGTTCGCAGAGGACGTCGACATCCGCACCGACATCTACGCGATCGGCGCGATCATGCACGCCCTCGTCACGGGCGAGCCCCCCTTCGGCCGCGGACCTGCCCACGACGTGCTCCCGCGCCTTTTGGCTTACGAGCGAACGCGGCTCACCGAGACGCGACGCGACCTCGGACCCGTGGTCGAGGTGATCGAGCGGTGCCTCGAGCCCGAACCCGACCAGCGCTACCAGACGCCGGCGGAGCTCGACGCAGCCCTCGCGCCTCTCGACGATTCCAAGGGGAAGGACATCGAGCCGTGGCGCCCGCCCGAGACGCTTCAAACCCTCGCCCTCGCCCCCGATCCCATTCTGGACGCGCCGAAACCGCGGACGCGGCCCATGCCGGCAGCAAAGCCGCGCGTCCCACCCCCCGACGCTGTCACCGACGCCAAGCCCGAAGAGACCGACGCTCCTGAACGATCCGGTCGCACGAGGCTCGTGATGGCCCTGCTCCTCGTGTCGCTGGCTGGCATCGGCAGCGCGGTGACGGTGCTGATGATGCATGCGTCCTCGCCCACCCCTTCGTCCGAGTCGCCGGCCGCGGCGCCGTCCATCGCGCAGGTTCAGCCGGTTGCTCTGGTGGTCGATGCGAGGGCGGCCGACCCCGCACCTGCCGACAGCGGCGCCGGCGAGGAGGCGCCGCTCGAGCGTGCTTCCCAACCCGTCGCGCCACATCGCCAGGCTGCGGCCGGGGCGATCGAGGTCGCACCCGAGGAGGGGGAGCCCGAGAGCGCGTCGATGGGCTATCCCGTGGATATCACGATTGAGGTGCGCGAGAGCCCGGTGCCGCCGAGTCGCTTCCGCCAACGTCTGCTCGAAAAGGGGCGGCGCCTCGCTTTCTGCGTCGAGCAAAATGTCCACCGGCCAGGCGTCGCGTACGACGGCCTGGTCAGTTACCGGCCGCACGGTGCCCAGCTCTCCTCCCACTATCAGCCGGCCTTGCCCGCGGCGCTCGACCAGTGCCGGTCGGCGCTGAACGGTGTGATCCGTCAACGGCCGACCGGCGACGGCTGGTCGTTCGACGTTCACTTGCGCGCGGCCGTCATCGACGGACCTGGGACGGTGCGCGTGGTCGATGCGACGTCGTGGTCTTCACGGACGCTGACGGCGCCGCATCTCAGCGTCACCCTCACCGTCGTCTCGGGCGACGTGCGCGCCGCGCAGCTACAGCGCACGCTGGCGCCGCGCACCGCTTTCCTCAGCCGCTGTCTCGAGAACGCGGGCGCGCTTCCGAGCCGGGGACCGTGGGAGGGCACGTTGATCTGGCAACATCTCCTCGCCCACACCCTGCGGCTGCCCAACGGGACGCCCTACGCGATCGACAGTTGCCTGAATCGGGCGATGGCCTACGAGCTGACGTTCCCGCACCCGCTCGGCGAGCCGCTCGAGACGCGCCTTCACATCGAAGCCGCGCCCCGCACGAGCATCCGCGTCGTCGAGAACTGAAGCGCCGAGCGCCAGCGATCGCGTCCTCTGTGACACGCGCCGCGCGGCAGGGCTGACGCCGCGCCGCCCGCGATCCCCGGAGATCGTTGAAAAAACGCGCCGGCACGGGCGCTGCTCTTCCTCCGAGCTCGAACACTCAGGAGGAGGACTCTCGATGCACCACAAGCTTCTGCTCGCCCTTTTCGGCCTCGCCATCATCGCCACGGCCGCGCCGGCCGCCGCGTCGGACGACACCGAAGACGACTACTACGACGAGGAGGACTTCGGCGAGGAGTTCTGTGGAGGAGAAGAGACGCCCTACGACGAGGCTTACATGCTCTTCGACGAGGAGGACTTCGCCGATGCCCGTGACGTCCTCGTGAACGCGCTCTCCTCGCACGACTACTACCGGGACAGCCGTCCCGCGTACTTGATCCTTCTGGGACAGACGCAGATGCGCCTGGGCGACAGCCGTCACGCCGCCGTGAACTTCAGCCGCGCGATCGCCGCAGCGCCCGAATACGCCGATGAGAACGGCGCTCGCCTGGGTCTCGCCGTGGCCCTCGCCGAGCGGGGCGACCGTCGGCGCGCCCTCGAAGCCGCCACGCAGTTCATCGACGCACAGTGCGCGACCGAGACCGGGAATGCGACGCATTGCTACATCGCCAACGTCGTCCTCGCGGCCGCCGGACGCGACGCCGAGACCCGGGAGAAGGGGCGAGCCGAGACCGCCCGGCTTCGCGGCGAGCTCTCGGAGTACCAGGTGGACGCCGTCCGCTACTACGAAGAGCTCTTCCAGATCGATGCTTCGGTGGAGACGGCGGACGCGCGACGAGGCGCCGAAGACGGCAGCGACGAGACCGCGTGATGAGAGGCCTGTTCGGCCTGGCCCTGGTGGCCGCGTGCCTCACCGCTTCGCCCTCGGCGCGTGCCCAGGACGCCGAGGCCGGCCGGCGTGCGGTCGAGCGCTTCGGCTGCGTCAACTGCCACGCCGTGCCCGCGGTCGCCGAGCGTAGCGACGGGGGCTGTGTCGGGTGCCACCAGGACGTTCAGCGCCGCGCGGCGGCGCACTTCGGACGTTCGCCCGAGGTCGTTCATCTCCTCGCCACGCCTTCCCTGCTCCATGTCACCCGTCGCCTCGACGAGGCGTATCTCGTTCGCTTTCTGATGGATCCGCACGACGTTCGACACCGCCTCGAGGAGTCGATGCCGCGCCTCCCGATCGATCGCCAGACCGCGCGGGACATCGTGGCGTTCCTGAAGCGGGAGGGAGGGACATTCCGCGCGCCTCCATCGCCTGCGCCGAGCCGCGCTCGCTTCGCGCGCGGGGAGCGCGTCTTCGCCGACGCGGGCTGCGTGGGCTGCCATGCCTTCGGCAACGTGCCCGCGGAGTACGAGCTGCCCCACGCCGCCCTCGTGGGACTGGGCGATGCCGCCACGCTGGCGCCGAATCTCCGCTACGCGCGCGAACGCATGAGCCCGGACACGATGCTCGCGTGGATCACCGATCCCGGCTCGGTCGCTCCCTCCGCGCACATGCCGACCCCGGAGATCAGCGCCGACGACGCGTTGGCTGTCCGCGACTATGTCCTGCTCGCCGAGCCCGGACGCCCCGTGCGCGCGCCTTCAGCGCCGAGCATCGGCGACCTCACGCCTCTCGAGAGGCCCGTGTCCTTCGCCGAGGTGCGTGCGATCTTCGGCCAGAGCTGTATCCACTGCCACTCTCACGCGAGCGGGGCGGGCGCGACCGCAGCCCTCGGCTTCGAGGCTTTCTCCCTCGATCTGTCCTCATGGGAAGGCGTACAGACAGGAATCACCACCGCGAGTGGCGAGCACCGCTCGATTCTCGAGCCCGGGCCCGACGGCGTTCCGCCGCTCATCGCCCGCCTCCTCGCGCGTCACGACGAAGCGCGCCGCGACATCGTCGCGCCCATGCACGACCCACTGACGCCCGCGCTCCGTTCGTCCGGCGACGAAGGCCCGGTCGGGATGCCCCTCGGACTACCCCCGCTCACCACCCAGCAGATCCGCGTGATCTACACCTGGGTCGGCCAGGGAGCGCGCTAAATGAACGACCACGATTGTGGGACGGTTCCAGAATCGTGGTCGTTCATTCAGCTGGGCATCAGACGGGCAGCGTCCTCGTCGACCCAGCCCTTCCACGCCGGCTCTGCTGCGATGAGCTCCTGGGCGCGCTGGATGTACGCGAGGGTCGACAGGGTGTCGCCGGTGGTGACGTCCTCGACGAGCGCGCAGGCCCAGCTCACGAGGCCGTCGGCGATGCTCCCGGGGAGGACGCGCGGCTTCGCTGCTGCGAGAATGCTGCGCGCCTCGTCGGTCGCGCCGCGGCGGGCGAGGATGCGCGCCAGAGTGATTCGTGAGTCGAGTATCTTGCCTTCTGCGCCGGGACTCTGGCCGTGCGTCTCGATGGCGCCGCGGACGTAGCGCTCGGCGTCTTCGAGCTGACCTTCGTGCTCCAGAGCCAGCGCGAGGTTGTTCTGCGCTTCACCAAAGCTCCGGCGGCGCTCCGGAGGGAGCCTGGCGAGGCCATCGACAGCCGTTCGTAGGGGCGCACAGGCGGCGGCGAAGTCGCCGACGCGTAGATGGGCGAGGCCCACCGCCATCGAGAGATCGAAGATGCGGGGATCTCCATCGGGGAAGAGGGGGATGGCGCGTGCGTAGGCCTCTGCCGCTTCGGCGGGGTTGTTCGCTTCCAGCTGACCTTCGCCCATGCGGACGTGCACCATGGCGATACGGTCGGCAGGAGCGCCGAGCGCGTCGAGCTCAGAGACCGCTTCGGCGGCGAGCTCGGCGGCTTCCTCGAGGCGACGCATCTTCGCATTGGCGCGAACCAGGCCGGCGTAGACATCGGCGAGGAGTGTCGGATCCACCTGCGAGCTGACGGACGTCGAGGGGTCTCTATAGCTGCCAGCGAACTCGGCTCTCGCTCGAGTGCGCGCCTCCTCGTAGGCGCGGGCGGAGTCCGCCCACGACTGCAGCTCCTCGGCGCGAAAACCAGCGAATGCAGACTCTTCGAACGCGGAGAGCGCGCGCAGCTGGGGCTCATCGGCTTCGGTGCCGCGGCGCATCTCGCCCGCGGCGTCCACGACGAAGAGGAAGCGGTGGGCGCCCTTCCAGGGCCGGCGTTCGAGCTCGTCCGGGTGGATGAGCCAGATGCTCGCGCCCTCCATACGGTAGTGGCCCGCGTCGAATTCGCCGCCCTGGGCCAGCGTCGCTTTGGCGCGTTCGAAGGCCTCTCGTTGCTCGCGCTGATACTGCGCAGAGACGGCGCCGCCGCAGCGCTGCGTGAGCGCGGGGGAGCTCGCTCCCGGGGATACGCCCACGATCCACTCGGGCGGGACCTTCAACACCCAGAGCTCCAACTCCTGCCTCTGGGCAGGGTTCTGACCGTAAACCATGAAGCGCACGGTTGCGCGGACCGCGACGTACGGCTGCTGAGTCGACATGCGCGGCAATCTAGCGAAGTTGGGCTACGGTCTCCAGGAGGCACGCCTGAAGAGGACGAACACGCTGACCCCGATCACCGCGGTGGTCGCGACCGCGGCGGCGACGCCGCTGCTCGCTTCGGTGGCGCTAGAACGTCACGTCGATCGTGATCGTCGGGCTTCGCACCGTCTCGTCCATGCTCCGGGCCTCCATGCGCAGCATGCCGGGGACCAGCGGGATGATGGAGGAGTCGGTGCCAGTCATCGTCGTGATGTAGGCGTAGGGCGTCTCGACGGGGTCGAGCAGATAGACGCCGACCTCCTCGTCGGGCTCGAAGCCGCAGCTCTGCACCGTGACCTGGATCTGAACGTTCGGCGAGGACGGATCGATGTCGTCGGCCATGGTGAACATCGCGCCGTCGGCCGGCTCGAGGATTGTCAGGCTGCGCTCGCCCTCCATGCACACGCCCGAGCCGTCATCACCACCGCAAGCGGCGAGGAGGAGCGCAAAGAGGTGCGCGGCCGTCGGGGCGAGGAGGGACTTCACGCCTTCAGCTTAGCAGGCGGGCGCGAACGGCTCGTACTTCGGGACTGGTGAATCCGCACCGACAGGCTCCCCGGCATGTCTCAGGGAGGTTGATTCGTCTAGGAGGTCGCCCCGGCTGCCACGGGACGGCTGGCGCCGGGAAGCCTGTCGGTACGGATTCGGCCTAGCTGGCCTTGTCGAGTCTGTCGTTCAGGTAGTGGTCCACGAGCCGCAGGAGCTCGGGGACCCGAAAGGGCTTTTGCAGCCCGTGGACGGCGCCGATCTCGGCGGCGCGCTCTTGTTGAAAGCCGCAAGCGGTCATCAGGACCGCCGGCGGCGTGTCGTCGTGGAGCTCGCGCCGGAGCGCATCGAGCACCATCTCCCCGTCCATGCCCGGCATCATGTAGTCGATGACCAGGAGCGCCGGGCGATGGCTCAGGGTCTGGGTGACGGCGCTATGACCGTCTTCGGCTTGGAGGACCGAATGGCCCTCACTCTTCAGGATGCGGGCGAGGGCACGGCGAATGTCCGGATCGTCGTCGACGATCAGAACTGTCCGCGCCCCACTCCGCGTATCGTCGGTCGACATCGAGGTGGAACCTCGCACGTGAGCGATCGGGCGCGAAGGGATTTGCCCAGCGCTCGGCGACCTTTTTCCGACGTCGATCAAAAAGCCCGGACTTCGCCGAGACATGCCGGGGGACCCAGCTGCGAGGGGGCGATCCGTCGCCCCCCCACGCGTCCCAAAACCAGGGATCATCGGGGATACCGCCACCAGCTAGCGGATGGGCCCAGGGGGAGGACTCAGGCCCATTTGGCCTTGGAACGGCGGAGGGCGGCTAGAAGAACGCGTCGGTGAGCGCGTCCGCGAGCCGCTCGCGAAAAGCGGGATCGACGAGGAGGTCCTGGCGCACTTCGATCTCGACGGCCTGCTTGGCGTTCTGCCGGGCGTGACGGTCTGCCGAATAGATGAGCCCCTCCTTGCCCGAATAGGGCTCGTTGAGAGCGGTGTGGACGCCGAGGCGGGCGATGCGGGCCATCACGTGGCGGGCCAGGTCCTCCTCGATGTCGAAGAGCACCCCGACCTCGAGCGCCCGCCGCTCGCCCTCGTAGACGGGCGTGTACGAGTGGATGGCGAAGAGGATCTCCGCGGGCGACTTCTCGATCCGTCGATGGACCTCGCCGTGGTAAGCGCGATGCAGGGCGTCGAGGCGGCGCTCCTGCTCCTCGGGGGACAGGTCCTGGTTCATGCGAATCGGCCGCCCTTCGGCCGTCGTGCGGAAGAGGTCGGGATGGCCCTCGGGTCGGTTGGGGTCCGCGAGCAACCGGCTGAAGCGGCTCAGGACGCCCGTCGCGCCCCAACGGTCGGCGAGCTCGCGCGTGAAGTTGGCGGCGCCGATGTCGTGGGACCAGTGGGTGCCTCGCAGCCAAACATCCTCGGGGTGCCAGCGAAAGCCCGGGGGGAAGCGCTCGCTCGCGTGCTCGCAGGTGAGCATCACCCGCGCCTCCCCGAAGCCGCCGATGACGACCTCGAACGCTTCTTCCATCTCCTGTCTCACGGCGCGCTAGTGTAGCGGGCAATGGAGCGGGGACCGAAACTCTACTGGCTGTCGCTGCTCTATTTCGTCCAGGGCCTGCCCTTCGGCTTCCAGGCGACGGCCCTGCCCGTGCTGCTCCGTGAACAGGGCGTCTCGCTCACGGGGATCGGCCTGGCCAGCGCATTGGCCCTACCGTGGATGCTCAAGATCCTCTGGGCGCCCGCCGTCGACCGCTACGGCTCGGCCCGCTGGGGGCGAAGGCGCAGCTGGATCGTCCCGATGCAGATCCTGTTGGCGCTCTCGGCGGGGGCGGCTGCGCTCCTGACGCCGGATCGCGATCTCAGCCTGCTCCTGGTCCTCGTGCTCCTGATGAACCTCTTCGCCGCGACGATGGACATCGCGGTGGACGGGCTCGCCGTCTCGCTCCTCTCCGCCCAGGAGCTCGGCCTCGGCAACATCGCCCAGGTCGTCGGCTACAAGCTCGGCATGCTCACCGGCGGCGGGCTGCTGCTCTGGGCGAGCGCCACCGTCGGCTACGCCGGCGTCTTCGCCGTGATGGCCGCCCTCACCCTGGTGGTCCTCCTCGCCACCCTCCCCTTTCGCGAGCCCGCGTCGACCGTGATGGAAGCCCCGGCGCTCCGCGAGGTGGGTCAGGCTCTCGTCCGCTGGCTGAAGAAGCCGGGCGCGCTCTGGGCGCTGGCCTTCATCGCCACCTACAAGCTCGGCGAAGCGATGGCGGACGCGATGTTCAAGCCCTTCCTCGTCGACCGCGGCTTCGGCCCCGATCGAGATCGGCCTCTGGGTCGGCACCTGGGGGATGGTCTTCTCCGTCGCGGGCTCCTTCGCCGGCGGCATCCTGGCGAGCCGGGCGCCGCTCGTGCGCGCCATCGGCATCGCCGCCGTGCTCCGCGCCGTCCCGGTCTTCGGGGAGCTCTGGCTCGTCTACCAGGAGCCCACCGCGTCCCAGGTGATCGCCGTGACCTGCGCCGAGCACTTCTTCGGCGGGGCGCTCACCACGGCGATGTTCGCCTTCATGATGAGCCAGGTCGACAAGCGCATCGGCGGCACCCACTACACGGCGCTCGCCGTCGTGGAGGTCTTCGGCAAGTCCCCCGGCGCCTGGGCTTCGGGCGCCATCGCCGACGCCTGGGGCTACGGCGGGGTCTTCGGCGGCGCCGCGGCGATCAGCGTCGCGTATCTGGCGCTCCTCGTTCCCGTGTCCCGGATCACGGGTTCGCGCGCCGAGCGCGCCCGCCCGCCATGAAGCGGCTCAGAACTCCGGCCGGTCCTGGTGCTGCCCGAAGACCTCGCGAAGGACGTCGCAGAATCTCCTGCTCGGTGCAGTACGCGCGCGCGGCGGCGACCATCGGCGGCATGAGGTTGGTGTCGCCCCTCGCGGCCGCGCGCACGGCCCCGAGTGCCTTTTCGACTTCGGTCGCGCTCCGCCCCGCCTTCACCTCGGCGAGCGCCGCGATCTGATCCTTCTGGACCTTCTCGTCGATGCGCAGGAGCGGGATCTTCTCGCCCTCTCCCTCCTGCGTGTAGCGGTTGACGCCGACCACGACCTTTTCGTGGTCGTCGACCTGGCGCTGCAGGCGATACGCAGCGGCGGCGATCTCGCGCTGCGGGTAGCCGCGCTCCACGGCATCCACCATGCCGCCCATCTCGTCGATCTTCTCGATGTAGTCGAGGGCCTGACGCTCGATCTCGTTGGTGAGCCACTCGACGTAGTAGCTGCCGCCGAGGGGGTCGATGGTGTTGGTGACGCCCGACTCCTCGGCCACGATCTGCTGGGTGCGCAGGGCGATGGTGACCGCCTCCTCGGTGGGCAGGGCGTAGGTCTCGTCGAGGCTGTTGGTGTGGAGCGACTGGGTGCCGCCGAGCACCGCGGCCAGCGCCTGCATCGCGACGCGCGCCACGTTGTTGTAGGGCTGCTGGGCGGTGAGGGAGACGCCCGCCGTCTGCGCGTGGGTGCGCAGCATCATCGAGCGCTCCCTCTTCGCGCCGAAACGCTCCTTCATGAAGCGCGCCCACATGCGGCGGGCGGCGCGGAACTTCGCGATCTCCTCGAAGAAGTCGTTGTGCACGTCGAAGAAGAAGGACAGGCGCGGCGCGAACTCGTCGACGTCGAGGCCGCGCTCGATGGACCACTTCACGTACTCGAGGCCGTCGGCGAGGGTGAAGGCGAGCTCCTGGGCCGCGGTCGCTCCGGCTTCGCGGATGTGATAGCCGCTGATCGACACCGTGTTCCAGCGCGGCACTTCGCGGGTGCAGAACTCGATGGTGTCGGTGACGATGCGCATCGCCGGCCGAGGCGGAACCACCCACGCGTGCTGAGCGATGAACTCCTTGAGGCAGTCGTTCTGGACCGTGCCACCGATTTTGTCGCGGGAGATGCCGCGGCTGTCGGCGAGGGCGACGTAGAAGGCGAGGAGAACCGCCGCCGGACCGTTGATGGTCATGGAGGTGGTGACCCGATCCAGGGGGATCTGGTCGAAGAGGATCTCCATGTCCTTCAGCGTGTCGACCGCGACGCCGCACATGCCCACCTCGCCGAGGCTCCGCGGCGAGTCGCTGTCGTAACCCATGAGGGTCGGGAAATCGAAAGCGGTGGACAGGCCTGTCTGACCCTGATCGAGGAGATAGCGGAAGCGCTCGTTCGTCTGCCGGGGCGAGCCGAAGCCGGCGAACATGCGCATGGTCCAGAGCCGGCCGCGATACATCGTTGGCTGAACGCCGCGGGTGAAGGGGTACTGACCGGGGAAGCCGAGGTCGGTGAGGTACTGCAGGTCGACGTCCGAGGGCGTCACCAGATCGGGAACTTCGACGTCACTCAAGGTGCTGAAGCGCGTCTTGCGCGCGGGCATCTTGGAGAGGGCCTTTTCGACGGGGCCCTCGGCCCACTGGCGGCGGGCCTCTCGGATCGCCCGAAGGGCGTCGTCGCCCGGGTCGTCGCCGCCGTCGGCGGTGAACTGCGCGTCGTCGAAGCTGGTCTTAGCCATGGATCGAATCCTGGGGCCCTTCCGTGTTCAAAGGTAGCACCTCGCCACGGAGGACCTGCAACAGCCCCTGAGCCTCGGTCCTGGGCTCCATCTCGGGATTCGTGAGGATGAAGCGCTCGAGATAGTCGGCAGCAGCGGCCTTGTCACCGCGTTGATAGTGCGCGAGGCCGAGGAGGTAGAGCGCGTCCTGGTCTTCCTTGCGCTTCACCAACGCCTGCTTGCCCATGCGGATCGCGCGCTCGAGCTCGCCCATCAGACGCAGCGTGTGACCGGCGCCGACCATCGCGCCGAGGTAGCCCGGGCTCTTCTCGATCGCCGTCAGGTAGGCCTTCAGCGAACGCTCCAGCTCCTGCCGCTCGAAGTAGGCAGCGCCGAGGTAGTGATAGGCGTACTCGTTGTCGGGGTCGCGCGCGATCACCGCCGTCAGCTCGGCGATGGCATCGTCCACCGAGCCCTCGCGCAAGAGCTCGACGCCTTCCTCGACCGCATCCCAGCGCTCGTCCGTCTCTGCCATGGAAGCGGTCCTCAGCGCCGGCGGCTGTTGCCGAAGTCGATCGAACCGGCGCGGTCACGATCGCGCGGCGAGACCTGCGAGCCGATGAAGCCGAGCCCCACCATGAGCCAGATCAGCGCACCACCGAGGAGCGTCGCCCCGGCGAGGCTCGGATTGCCGAGGCCCCAATAGGCGCCGGCGGCGAGGGCCAGGAAGATCAAAGGGATGGCGGCGTTGATCATGCGCCCCCGCTTGATGCGGGCCTCGATCGCCCGGCGCTCCTGTTCCGCGAGCTCTTTGTTCTTCTTGCGGTCCTTCTTCGCCTGTCGCTTGGCCTTGCCCATGAACGAATGAGCATAGCAATGAGGGCTGTCCGCGCCAGACGGCTAGCGACGGACGCTGGGCGTGACATGACTCACGCGGAGGTGCCGTGGGGATTCGAGGGTCCCATAGGCGGTGGCACCAGGCGCGACGAGGAGCGCGGCGTCGAGGGTGTCCTCGGTGAAAAGGAGCTCGGCGTTCGCGGCGCCGCCCTCGTGCGCGCAGGTCGCAGGGATGCTCACGACCGCGTCTGGGGACGGCCGGCGTTCGGGCGGGAGGCGCTCGACGTAGCTCGCCGCACGGATCGCGCACGCCTGCCGCGTGCCGAGGAGGGACGCGTCGGTCGCGGTGCGGGAGAAGTCGAAACCGGGACGCGCAGGCGCGGGCGGGCGGATCGGCGTGAGGTCCTGGGGTATGATCGACGAGGCCTCGAGTCGGGTGAGGGGCCGCCGCCCCGCCGCGTCGAGCCCGAGGATGCGAAGGGAGAGGCGCCGCGCCTCTCGAGGAGATTCGGGCGGCGCGAGCGAGAGCGCGCGCTGAGCCTCGGGCAAGAGGACCCGCACCTCGTAGACGTGTCCGTCGACGACGCAGCGCACGTTCTGCCTCCGCGCCACGGCCTCGTCCGGGTCGTTGGGATCCGCTTCGGGTGCATCGGCGAGCGACGCCACGATGCAGGTGCGGAGCTCGTCGTGATGCCGCTCCGGCCACAGGACGGCGCGACGGAAGTCGAAGGGGGGATCGGGATCGGGCGGCGGAGCCTCGCTCTCGTTCTCTGCGCTGCCGGTGGTCACCGGCGGCGTCGGCGGCGCCGCGTCGTCGCCGCATGCGACGACGAGGGAGAGCAACGCGAGCCCGAGCGCCGAGCGCCGCATCTACCTCAGCGCGTGACGGCTGATGACGATCCGCTGGACCTCGCTGGTCCCTTCGTAGATCTGCGTGACCCGCACGTCGCTCAGATGACGCTCCACCGGGAACTCCCGCGTGTAGCCGTAGCCGCCGTGGACCTGCACCGCGCGGTTACAGACCCGCCACGCGGCTTCGGTCGCGTACACCTTGGCCATCGAGGCCTCGCGGGAAAAGCGTGCGCCCTGCTCTTTGAGGAGCGCGGCCCGCGCGACCAGGGCCTCGGCCGCCGCGAGCTCGGTCTCCGAGTCGGCGATCATCCACTGGATGGCCTGAAACTCGGCGATGGGCTTGCCGAACTGCTGCCGCTCCTTGGCGTAGGTGACGGCCGCCGCCTGCGCGCGCCCGCGCGATCCCGATCGCCTGCGAGGCGATGCCGATGCGGCCACCGTCGAGGGCCATCATCGCGATCTTGAAGCCGCCGCCCGAGCTCGCCGAGGAGCGCGTCCGCCGGGAGGCGAAGGTTCTCGATGACGAGGGAGCACGGTGTGACTCGCCGCGGAGCCCCATCTTGTCCTCGTGCCCAGCGATGACGAGCCCCTCGGGGCGCCCTTCGACGAGGAAGCAGCTGATGCCCCTTGCGCGCCCGCCTCGCCCGTGCGCGCCCACAGGACGATCACCTCCGAAGTCATCCGCGTGGCTGATCCACTGCTTGGTGCCGTCGATCACCCACTCGTCGCCTTGTCGGCGCGCGGTGGTGAGCATGCCGCCAGGATCGCTGCCGCCGCCGACCTCGCTGAGCGCGAAGGCGCCGAGGGTCTCGCCGCCGGTGAGCCGGGGAATGGTGCGCGCGCTTCTGCTCTTCGGTGCCGAAGGCGGCGATGACCTCGCCGACCATGTTGGTCACCGCCATCGTGACCGCAGTCGAAGCGCACGCCGCCGGCGATCTCCATCATGGCCTGGCTGTAGGCGACGACCCCAGCCTCCGCGCCGCCGAGCACGCCTCGGGGACGTTCACGCCCATGAGGCCGAGCTCGGCGAGCTCGCGCAGGACCTCGGGCGGGATCTGCCCTTCGCGTCGATCCGGCCGCGCGAGGGCGCGAGCCGCTTCTGGGCGAAGTCGCGCGCGGCGTTCGCACCATCCGCTGGGTCTCGTCCAGCGCAAAGTCCATCAGCGGAGCTCGAAGGTGATCTTGGCGGGATAAGAGCCGGGGTCCGGCATCGCCACTGGATGATGGCGCTCGTCACGCAGTCGAGGTCCGCCGCCGCCGTCTGCTCGGCGGTGCTCGCGCCAGCCGCCATCACCTCGCCGCCCGGCCGTATGTAGGCGGTGACGATGAAGGGCCCGCGCGCCGCAACTCTCGATCACCTCTGGGCCGCGCTCGGCGACGAGGTCGGCGGCGCGCTCCGCATCCCAGTTGAAGCGGCGGGCGCACGTCGTCGGGCGGGTCGAAGGCGAAGGGCCAGTTGAACTCCGCTTCGCCGCCGCGCGGCCGTTGGAAGTGCGTGCCCTGTGCGACGCCCGAACAAGCACGCCTCGGTCTGTCGGTCGCCGATGGTGGAGGCGGGAGGGTAGACCCACGCGACCGTGCCGTCCGTCGTGGATGCGGAACGCAGAACTGGATGCGGCCGCCCACCATATCGAGGGCGTCGTAGCGGTCGGCGAAGCACTGCGCGAAGCGGTCCCATCCGTGGCTCGAGCGCCGGTGACCGCCGATCGCGCCGAGATGGTGCCCATCAGGCCGTTGATCTCCACGCCGTCATCGGGCTCCTGGTAGCTGTCGCCGCCGGAGGTCTGGTTGTCGGTGTACTGCTCTTCCTGGGTCTCCTCGGCACCGCCACATGCGATCAACATCGCGAGGGCGAGACGAGAAACGAACGTCTTCATCGGTTTCCTGCTCTTCGCTGTCACGCCTTGAGGGCGTTGGCGGCGATCACGATGCGCTGATCTCGCTCGTGCCCTCGTAAATCTCGGTGATGCGCGCGTCGCGGTAGTGCCGCTCCATGTCGTACTCCTGGAGTAGCCGTAGCCGCCGTAGATCTGGAGCGCCTGGTGGGTGACGCGCGTCGCCATCTCGGAGGCGAAGAGCTTGGCCATCGGCCGACTCGGTCGAGTGGCGGACGCCTTCTGGTCCTTCATGAAGGCGGCGCGCATGCATGAGCAGGCGCGCCGCGTCGAGCTCGGTCGCCATGTCGGCGATCTTGAACTGGATGGCCTGCTTGTCGGCGATGGGCCCGCCGAAGGCCTTGCGCTCCTTGGCGTAGGCGACGGCCTTTTCGAGGCCGCGCGCGCGATGCCGAGCGCCTGCGAGGCGATGCCGATGCGGCCGCCGTCGAGGGTGCTCATGGCGATCTTGAAGCCCTGCCCGGGCTCGCCGAGGACGTTCTGCGCTTCGGGACGCGGCAGTTCTCGAAGAACATCGTGCAGGAGTGCGCGGCGTGGATGCCGAGCTTGTGGTCGGGCGGCTGCGGGTTGAAGCCCGCCGTGCCCTTCGGGACGATGAAGGCGCGTGACGCCGCGCGCGCCGGCGGTCGCGGTCGGTGGCGGCGAAGACGACGATGAAGTCGGCGTGCGGGCCGTTGGTGATCCAGTTCTTCGAGCCGTTGATCACCCAGTGGTCGCCGTCCTCTTCGCGCGACGGTGTCCATGTGCGCCGCGTCCGAGCCGCTGGTCGGCTCGGTGAGCCCGAAGCAGCCGAGCTTCTTGCCCGACGCGAGGGGCTCCAGGAACTCCTTCTTCTGCTCGGCGTTGCCGAACTTCAGCAGACGGGTCGCAGACGAGCGAGTTGTTCACGCTCATGATCACGCCGACCGACGCGCAGGCGCGGGCGATCTCCTCCATCGCGAGCGCGTAGCTGACGTTGTCGGCCCCGGCGCCGCCGTGCTTCGTCGGGAACCGCGACGCCCATCAGCCCGAGCTCGCCCATCTGGCTTGACGAGCTCGGCGGGCCAGCGCCGCTTCTTGTCCAGCTCGCGGGCCTCGGGGCCCACCTCGCTTTCGGCGAAGTCGCGCGCCATCTGCTGGACCAGCTTCTGCTCTTCGGTGAGGGACAGGTCCATGGGAGGACGGGGAAGATAGGAGGAAGAGCGGTGTAGGTGCAACGCCGCGCGCATGTGAGGGGAGTCACGTGCTCGCCAACGCCGGAAACGCGCTCTGTTCCGCCCGTGACAGCGCCGGGTCCCTTCGGGACACCCACTTGCCCCGGGGAAAGTGGATTGGCGATGTCGACGTTCACCCCTCGCGAAGCGCCGCGCGGTCATCCCGAACCGCGTCGTAGGTCGTCGCTCGGTCGAGGAAGGAGACGAGCTGGGCGATGTCGAGGTCGGTCAGCACCTCGCTCTTTTGGACCTTCACGTAGCGGCCGCGCCTCAGAGCGTAGGGCTGTAGGTTCGAATCGGTTCGGTAGGTCACCCCTCAGCGGGGGTACCTTCAGCGCGCGCGTTCGCCGCCGTCCACGACCAGGATCTCGCCCGTGATGTAGCTGCCGGCGTCGGTGACGAGCAGGAGCGCGGGGCCGGCCATCTCTTCCGGGGCGGCGGGGCGGCGCAGCGGGATGGATGCGACCAGCTTGTCGCGCGCGTTGTCCGAAAGCGCGGCCGTCATGTCCGTGTCCACCAGGCCCGGCGCGATGGCGTTGACGCGGATCTTCTTCCGCGCCCATTCGATCGCCAGCACCTTCACCGCGTGCGCGAGGCCGGCCTTGGCGACGCCGTAGGCCAGCGTGCCGGTGGCGCCGTCGAGTCCCCAGATGCTCGTCACGAACAGAATCGCCCCGCCGCCCCGCGCCTCCATCTGCATCGCCGCGCGCTGCGCGCCGGTCACACCACCGAGCAGATGGATGTCGAGCATCGACGAGAGCTCAGCGCGCGAGGTGTCCGCCGCGAGCTTGCTGCCGGCCACGCCCGCCGCGTGAACGAAGATGTCGGTGCCGCCGAGCTCCGCGGCGACCTCGTCGAAGAGGTGCACGATCGAGGCCTCCTCGAGGACATCGCAGGCGATGCCAATCCCGCGCACACCCCGGTGCGCGATCTCCCCCGCTACCTCGACGCAGGTCGTGCCGTTGCGCGAGGCAACCACCACGTGAGCGCCCGCGTCCGCCAACCCGAGGGCGATGGCGCGACCGATCCCGCGTGAGCCGCCGGTGACCACCGCCACCTTGCCGTCGAGCCGAAAACGTTCTTGGATCGCCATCACTCGCTGGCGCGCAAAGCGCGGCGCGCGCGGCGCGCGTACGGACCGCTCTCGTCCATCTCGAGGTAGTGCTCGTAGGCTTCGCGCGCCTCCGGCGTGTTTTCGCCCGAGAGCGCTTCGCCCAGGAAGAAGTACGCCTCGGGGGGCGCGCCGGGCAGCTCCACCGCGCGCCGCAGAACCTCGCGCGCCTCGGCCTTGCCGCTGTTGCCCGAGAGCAGGTAGGTCCGCCCGCGAAGCGTGAGGGCTCGCGCACGCATCGCCGGCGGACGCACGCGCTGCCCGAGCGCCTCCTCGACGCGCTCGAGGAGGGCATTCGCGTCGCGCTCGCTCTCCGCGCGCACTGCGAGCGCCGCCTTGCCGAGGAGCGCCTCGGGGCTGCCGGGATCGATCTCGAGCGCCTGGTCGAAGGCCTGCCCGGCGGCCTCGGTCTCTCCCGCTCCGAGGAGCGCTTCGCCGAAGAGCGCGACGTCGCTCGCGCGCGGATTCTCGCGCTCCACGAGGGGGCGCATGGTGGACACCGCGTCGCCCGCCTGGTGCCGCGCGAGCGCGAGGAGCGCAGCAGGCGGCCGGGCCACTGCGCGTTCGCGATCCTCCTCCCGGAGATTTTCGAGCTGCACCACGGCGTCGTCGAGTCGATGGAGACCGACGAGCGCCTCGATGCGCCCGAGCCGTCCGCGGAGCGCGGTCGACAACCCCGCCGCCATGCCGCCCTGCTGGGCCAGCTCCTGATAAAGGGTGTCGGCGTCCTCGTAACGGCCGAGATCGAGGAGCAGCCGGCCGAGCGCGAGCTGCGCATCGGTGTGGCTCGGCAAGAGCTCGAGGGCACGGCGGAAGCTCGACTCCGCTTCCTCCGCGTCGTTGCTCATGCGCAGCGAACGGCCGAGGAGGTAGTGTCCCTCGGCGTCGTCGGGCGACGCCGCGACCAGCCGCTCGAGCGCCTCCACCGCGAGGCGCGGCTCGCGCGCCTCGAGCGCCGCTTCGCCGAGGGCCATCGCGGCGTTGGGATCGCCAGGGGCATCCCGCGCCAGCGCGCGCGCCTGAGGCAGCACCTCCGCCGCCTGCCCTTCAGCCACGGCGAGGCGGAATCTGAAGCGCCTTCAACTCGACGTTCTCCTCGTCGGGATGCGCCTCCATGTACTGGCCCAGCGCGGTGCTCGCCGCCACCAGGGCATCGCCGCCGCCCACCAGGAGCGCACCCTTCGCGCTCATCTTGAGGACGTCGGGGTCCTCCGCGCTGAGCGAGCCCAGGGTGCGCAGCGCGCGCACGCCGTCGCGCCGCTTGATGAAGATCTCCGCGAGGAGCTTCCGGAACTCGGTGTTCGTCGGCGCTCCGCGAACCGCCTCGGTCGCCGCCGTCTGAGCGCGATTCATCAGCCCGACCGAAAGCGCTTCGCGCGCGACGAGGGCCAGAAGTCGTGGATCCGTCGCCCCGGCCTGTGCCGCTTGATCCACCGCTTCGGTCGCTGCCTCTCCCTCGCCCTTGCGGCGCAAGAGGCGCGCGCGCGTCAGCCCCGCGAGGACGCGGTCGGTGGCCGCCCCGAGGTCGTCGAGCTCCTCGGTCTGTGCGTCGAGGGAGGCGAGCCCCTCGTCGGGGTCGGTGTCGTTGGCGGTGAGGAACGCTTTCCACAGCGAGGCGCGCATGTGTGTGTCGTCGCGCGCGAGCACCGCGTCGATCAGCTCGATAGCTTCGCTGTCGAGCCCATCGTCGGCGCGCGCCTCGGCAAGCGCCATCGACGCCGCGACCATGGCCGGCTCTCTCTCGACGGCCGTCTGCAGATGCTCGAGCGCTTCGGGACGCCCGAGGCGCTGCTCGACGCGGCCCACGATGTAGAGGACCGCAGGATCGTCGCTATCCGCTTCGAGGGCAGCGTCCACCGCTTCCTGCGCGGCCTCCATGTCTCCCTCGCCAGCCGCGAGCACGGCCGTCGCCGCCTTCAGCTTCGCGTCGGAGACCTCGTGGACCTCGGCGCGATGGATCGACGGGCGCAGATAGCCGGGCTCGAAGGTCCCGTCTTCGAGGGCGCGCTGCGCGTGCACGAAGATGAGCACCGCCGGCCCTTCGTCGTCGTGCGGGTCGAGGTCCTGCGCCTGCACCAGATACCGCTCGGCCGCGACGAGGTCTTCGTGGTCGCCAGCGAGCGCCGCTTCGGACGCGTTCGCCACCAGCTCCTGGGCTTCGGCGTGGCGCATCCGCACCCACTCCTGCCAGCCGAAGTAACCGCCCACTGCCAGACCGAGAGCGAGCACCCAGATCACACCGAGCCAGATGCCGATGCGCGTGCCGCCGCGCGACTTGCGCGCCTCCTTGCGCGTGGCCCACGCCCCCGCGTCGCCGGCGGGCGCCTCGAAGATGCCCTCGCGCTCGAGCATGCGGAGGATCTCGTCGACGTCCTCGGGCTGCCCATAGCTGCCGCCCGCCTCGACGTCGGAGATCTCCTTCGGAATCGGATCGCTCAGCGCGAAGTCCCGCATGGGGGACGGGGCGGGGCGGACCGGTTCGGGATAGGGCGCGGCCGGGGGGGCTCGTAAGGCGCGGGCTCGGGCGCTGGCCGGGCAGCCGCGGCGACCGGGGGCGGCTCGAAGGAAGGCTGCGGCGCGGGCGCGGGCCGGGCGAGCGGAGTCGGAGACGGCAACGCCATCCCCATCGCCGGCGGCGGTACGGGATTCGGTCGGCGCGGCACGGTGTTGGTCGGCGCGTCACCGAAAGGATTCGGGGCCGAAGGGCTCGTCCTCCATCGGCACGCTGGTGGGTCCGATGCCGAGCGACGTCTGCTTCTTGCGTCGCCCGCGTCCCGCGTGAGTGGCCGGCTCCGGCTCCACTTCGAAACCGGGAAGCCCGTGGGAGGGACCGACGATGTTGCCGTTGGCGTCGACCTGGACGACCGCGGTCGGGACTTCGTCGTCGTCGTCGTCGACGGTGGTCGTCGCGTCTTCGAAGCTGTCCTCCGAGAGCGCCGCCGCTCCGACGATGGTCGGCGCCTCGTCGTGCTCCTGTCCCGCGTCGGTGGCGATCCGGGACAGGCGCTGCGCCCGTGCCTTGAGCTGTTGGATCTCGTGGTCGTGGGGATCGAGGGCGGTCGCTCGTTCGAGCACCTTGGCCGCGCGATCGGGATCGCCGCGCTTGAGCAGCACCTCGCCGAGCCAGCGGAACGCATGCTTCTCCTTGGGAGAACAACGCGCCGCCTTGAGCAGCGCAGCCTGTGCACGTATCAGGTCCCCGTCGCGAAGCCACGCCTGTCCCTCGACGAGGAGGAGGGCACCGTCATCCGGATTCGCGCTCAACGCTGTGCGCACCACCTCGAGGGCTTCGGCAGCCCTGCCGGTGGACAGGAGGTCTCGTCCGAGGGCGTCCGCGGGCTCGCTTTCCGGGTGATTGCGGAAGCGTAGGAGTCGTGTATCGAGGTTTTGCGACACGGGTCGGATGTCGGGGGCACGGGGGAGGCCCCGGGCTGAGCCGTCGTTACCGGCCGGCATCCTATCAGAATCACGGATTGGCCGGAGCAGAGGATTCGCCCTGGCCCTCGGCGTTGGACGGCGAGGCCCACCAGAGGTAGAAACCGGGGCCGATGCGTGTGCTTGCGGGGATTGTGATGGCGATCACCAGCTTCGCCCTGGGCTGCGGCGGGGGTCTGGGGTCGAGCTCGCCGGGAGCGACCGTCGCCTCCTTCAGCCACGCTCTGTCCCAGGGACGCTACGACGACGCCTACGGCTTGATGAGCAAAGCGTATCGGCGCCGGGTGAGCCTCGAGGAGTTCGTCCGTCATCTCGAGGAAAACCCCGAGGAGGTCCGGGAGGCGACCGCCGCCCTCGACGATCCCGACGGTCCGCCGGAGCAGACCGCGGTGATGCGGGTCGGTGACGGCGACCGGGTCGAGCTCGAGCGGGACCGAGGAGGCGATTGGCGGATCTCCTCCAACATCGTCGACTTCTACGACCAGTCCTCGCCCCGAGCGACCCTGCGCTCCTTCGTGCGCGCCATGGAGCGGCAGCGCTACGACGTCGTCATGCGCATGGTGCCCGACGCCGATCGCGAGGGGATGAGCGAAGAGCAGATGCGCGAGGCGTGGAGCGGTGAAGGCCAGGAGGAGATCGACCGCCTCCTCGAGAACCTCAAAGCGAGCCTCGACGCGCCCATCGAGCAGGTCGGCGATCGCGCGACGATGCCCTATGGAGACCGGTTCACGGCGCAGCTCGTCCGCGAAGACGGCGTCTGGAAGATCGAAGACCCCGACTAGTGCCTTCGCCCGCGCTCGCCGGGCTGCAGGATCGTGAACTCGACGCGGCGGTTGAGCGCGCGGCCGTCGGGCGTGTCGTTGGGGGCGACCGGGTTGCGCTCGCCGTAACCGACGTAGTCGAGTCGATTGCGCGGGACGCCGCGGCTCACGAGGTATTCGACGACCGCACGGGCACGGCGATAGCTGAGGTCGGTGTTGTACCGCTCCTCGCCGTTGTTGTCCGTGTAGCCCTCGACGCGGACGCGGCGATTGGCCGGCAGGTCGCGGACCACGTGGGCGACCTGGTTGAGGAGCGGCGCGGAGACGCTGCGGATCGTGTCGCGGTCGAAGTCGAAATAGATGCGCTCGGAGATCAGGATGCGCGTGTCGGTGACGGTGACTGTCGCGCGCTCCGGGCCGGGCTCGGGGCAGCCGTCGTCGTCCTGGAAGTCGTCGCGATCCTCGGGATCCATCGGGCACATGTCGAGCCCGTCGGGGACGCCATCCTGGTCGTTGTCCTCTTCGGGGCAGCCGTCCTGGTCCTCGAATCCGTCGACGTCCTCGGACTGATTGGGGCACTGATCGGCGGCATCGAGCACACCGTCGGCGTCGTTGTCGACGTCGGGACAGCCATCCGTGTCGAGGAATTGATCGACGTCCTCCGGGTCGTTGGGGCAGTCGTCGTCGCTGTCCTCGATCCCGTCCGCGTCGTTGTCCGCGTCGGCGCAGAAGTCGCCATCCTCGAAGCCGTCGAAGTCCTCCGGGCCGTAGACGCAGGGCTCGTCCTGGGTCGCGTAGCGCGCGGCCAAAAAGACGCGCACGTTGGGCGCGCCGTAGCCGTTGACGAGGCCCGTCCCCGCGCCCACGTCGATGGCCAGGCTGTCGATGGGCCAGATGCGAAAGCCGCCGTTGAAGTCGGCGGGGTTCTGGTTGGCCGCGATGTACTGGCCTCCGACCCCCAGGCGCTGCTGTGCCTCGGCGATCACGTCGAGGCAGCGGGACGATCTTGAAGGAGAGGCCGAGCTTGCCCTGCAGCTCGTCGTCCTGCTCGAAGCCGTCGAGGGCGTTGCGCCGCCGGAAGCGGTAGCCGAGCTCGCCGCCGATCGTGCAGCCGCCAGACTTTGTAGGACGCGACGAGGTTCGGATAGAGCGTCCAGTAGTCCGTGCCCAGGAAGTGGTTGTACGACGCGGTGGGAACCGTGAAGACTCCGCGAAGGGCGAGCGCGAAATCGCCGCGGAGGATGGGAACCTTGGCGAGGAAACGGATGTCGCCGAGGGGGTTGGCGCCGCTCGGCGACGTAAGCCGCATCGGTCTGGAGTCCTTCTGCTCGTTGTCTGCTCAGATGGTCGGACACGGCGAACGGCAGACCACCCCGAGCTCGACGAACTCGAAGAGACCGAGGGAGGCCATGATCTCGGCCTGGAGCAGGCTCTTGACCACGGTCATCGTGTCGTGCTCGCCGGGCCGTCCGGCATCTGGTCGACGCGCTCGAAGAGCCCGTTCGCGTAGCTGAAGTTCGCGCCGAGGACGAAGGTCAGGTGCCGCGGAACGCTCGGCGTGTCGATGGTGAAGGTGGTGCCGATGCTGGGCGACGGCAGGAAGAGCTGCATGTCGAAGCAGTGGTTCGACGAAGACCCCGCCGCATGCCACGAGGGATCTCGCGGTGTAGGGATTCTGCGCTTCGGCTCCATCCGCCCACGACGCGACGACCGCGAGCGCGGTAAGCCCAACGAGCCAGGACGAGCCCTTCACGGCGCTCATCCTACAAGAAGGGCTTCTCAAATGTGCAATGAATACCGCCTGACCGATCGGTGCTTCGGCGGGTCAGTCCCGAAGCGCTGCCAGCGCCGCGCGGAAATCGGCGGGCGCCTCGACTTCGAAGCGTCGAGATTCACCGGTGATGGGGTCGACAAATCCCAAGAGCCGCGCATGGAGCGCCTGACGGCCCAGCGCTCCTGCCGCCGCGCGTAGCCGCGGATCTTTCGGGCGGCCGCCGTAGAGCGGATCGCCGAGGAGGGGATGACCCGCGTCCGCGAGATGCACGCGGATCTGATGCGTGCGACCGGTCTCGAGGCGGCACTCCACGAGCGCGGCGCCATGGAGCCGTTCGAGGACCCGGAGATGGGTGACGGCGCGCTTGCCTTTCGCCACACGGGAGGAGAAGCGCTTGCGGTCCTTCGGATGGCGACCGTGGAGCGTCTCCCAGGTCGCCTTCTCGGGCGGATGGCCGACGGCGATCGCCAGATAGGCCCGTTCGATGTCGTGCTTCGCGAAGCGCTCGACCAGCGCATCCCGCGCGCGCACCGACTTCGCGATCACCATCACGCCGCTGGTGTCCTTGTCGAGGCGGTGAACGATTCCCGGGCGCTCGGGCTCCTTGCCCGGCGGCCGCTCTCCCTGCAGGTGGTGCAGGATCGCGTTGACCAGCGTGCCTTTGGGATGACCGGCCGCCGGGTGGACGACGAGCCCGGCGGGCTTGTTCACGACCAGGATGTCCGCGTCCTCGAAGAGGACGTCGAGGGGGATGTCCTCGGGGATCGCCTCGCTCGGCGGCGGAGGCGAAGGACGCATCACGACCTCCGCACCCGCCGTGACCCTGGTCTTGGCGGGCACGACCTCACCGTCGAGCTCCACCCTTCCCTCGGCGATGAAGCGCGCGATGGCCGAGCGCGAGTAGCCCAGAATCCCGTGCCGCGAGCACCCGGTCGAGACGCTCTCCCGCCTCGGCCTCGGTGATGGTCAGCGTGACCGCTACGTCGGTCTGCAATCCCGGCATGGCGGCGCCTGCGCTGCGCTGCGACTGCGGTCGGGCTACGCCCGCCCTGAGTCGCTGCTCCGCTCCGGCGTCGCCACGCCTTCTCGTGGGATGCTCACCAGAGCGGGGACTCGACGTGCCCCTTCGACCGCACGAGGATGTCGATGATGGCGCGGTCGTAATAGTTCCTGGCGTAGAGGTCCGGCGCGACGCGACTCTTGAAGAGGGCGCGACCCTCCTCGATCTCGTCCGAGAGCACATCGAAGAGATTGTCGTTTGTCACACCCTCGGTGATCTTCTCTTCGTTGTAGAGCGAAAGGTCGCTGGCGATCGCCCGCGCCAAACGACGGGCCGCTTCTTCGGTCTCGATCAGGGCCATATCTCTTCGGGGCCTCCCTGGGAGCCGATTCATCCACAAACGGGGGGTGGGTGTCAAAAGCGGGGCTGCCCCACCATCCCCTCCCCTGCCCGTTTGCGCCCGTGCCCTGCGCCACCGACCCCCACCCCCCGGCTTGACCAATCGCTCGCTCCTGCCTAAAAGCCGAGTCGGTTCGGCTTTTGGTCGTCGGGGGAGCCGCCCCCGGTTTCGCCCTCCGGGAGGCTTCTGTGTACGTTCCTCGCTTTCTTCTCGTCTCGATCCTTTCCGCTCTCTTCGTCGTCGCCTGCGGCGACGATGGGACGGTGACCACGGACTCCGGCACCCCCGACGGCAGCATGGGCGATGGCGGCGGCGATGGCGGGACGGACAACGGCATCCTCTACGACGACGTCTTCTCCGACCCCTGCCTCGACAGCTCCGATAGCTGCCCCTTCATGAACACGCGCAGCGCCTGCGTGTGCGTGCGGGATCCGGATCCCGATGCGACCTTCGCCACCAACCGGGTGGGTTGCTCGGAGCTCCCCACCGAAGGCGGCGTGCCCCGCACCCAGGCGGACGACGACTGCGATCCCTCCGCGGCGAACGGCGCGCCCGACCTCAGCTGCATGATGGAGAGCGGCTACCTCACGACCGGCGACACGCAGATGGTGACGCTCTACGGCGTGACCGACGTCTTCGGCAACGGCGGCGACGCCAACGGGATCGTGGTCGAGGTCTACCAGGAGGGTCCCGACGGCGACCTCGGCCCGCTCCTCGGCATGGCCACCTCGGACACCTCGAGCGACTGCGCGAAGACCGAGACCGAATACGACAACGACATGCCGATCGGCACGCGCGATCTGGGCTTCTACAGCATCGAGAACATCCCGACCGAGACGCCCCTGATCATCAAGACCAGCGGCGCCGCCGACTTCTGGCGCGAGCTCTACACCTACAACGTGCAGATCCTGAACGACGAGGTCGAAGATGGCGCGGCGGGGGAAGCCTGCGGCGACCAGCCCGCCGGCCCGCGCTACAGCTACGACGCGAACGTGCTCTCCCGCTCCGATTACAACTCGATCCCCCTCACCGCGGGGTTGCCCTCCGGCATCACCTCCGGCAACGGTGCCGTCGCCGGCGAGATCCACGACTGCGCCAACATCCGGCTCGAGTTCGCTCAGGTGGGCGTCTACCCGGAGCCGGTGACGCTGGTGTACTTCAACGACAACCCCTCGAACCCGCTGCCGGTCATGGGCCGCTCCGAAGGGACGAGCCTCCTCGGCCTCTACGCGGCGCTCGACGTCCCCGCGGGGCCGGTCCAGGTGGCCGCGGTGGGCAGCGTGGACGGCGCGAGCGTGAGCCTCGGCTGGTACCGGGCCCGGGTCTTCCCGAATGCGGTGACCAGCATCACCCTTCGCGGGCTCCGCTCTCAGCAAGTCCCCTGATCCGCCCCACGGGCGGCATCACAGAGCCCTCTGGGCGGAACATGACAGAGCCGTAATGTTCCGGTCAGGTGCCTGAAAGGTTCGGACTTCAGGTTGTGCTTCGACGTGGCGAGGGAGCCACGCGGCACACCAGGAGACCGAGCCATGATGGAGAATCCCCCGACCTTTCGGAAGCAAGAGCCCACCCCTTCGAGCCGCATCCAGGAGCTCGAACGGCGGGTGAAGGACAACGCCCTCTGGGTCGATCGACTGAGAAACGAGCTGGGCCACGTGGTCGTGGGCCAGCGGGCGCTGATCGACCGTCTCCTGGTGGCCGTCCTCACCGGCGGCCACGTCCTCGTCGAGGGGCTCCCGGGTCTGGCCAAGACGCTGTCGCTCAAGACGCTCTCCGCTGCCGTCCACGGTGAGTTCGCGCGCATCCAGTTCACCCCCGACATGCTCCCGGCGGACATCGTCGGCACGCTCGTCTTCGATCCGCGCACCTCCGGCTTCCACACCAAGAAGGGGCCGGTCTTCACCAACTTCCTCCTCGCGGACGAGATCAACCGCGCCCCCGCCAAGGTGCAGAGCGCCCTGCTCGAGGCGATGCAGGAGCACCAGGTCACCATCGGCGACGAGACCCACGCGCTGCCGCGGCCGTTCCTGGTGATGGCCACCCAGAACCCGATCGAGCAGGAGGGCACCTACGAGCTGCCCGAAGCGCAGCTCGACCGCTTCCTGCTCAAGGTCGTCGTCACCTACCCGACCAAGAGCGAAGAGCGACAGATCCTCGACTCCATGGCCAAGACCACGCCGCGCTTCGACGTGGGCCAGGTCGTCTCCCTCGATCAGATCCTCGCCTCTCGCGAGGTGATCGACCTCGTCCACGTCGACGATCGGGTCAAGGACTACATCGTCGATGTCGTCGCCGCGACGCGGCGCCCCAGCGACATCGGTCTCGATCTCGACGCCTTCGTCCGCTACGGCGGCTCGCCCCGCGCGACCATCGCCCTGACCTTGTCGGCGAAGGCCTGGGCGTTCCTCCACGGGCGCGGTTACGTCACCCCGCAGGACATCAAGGCCATCGCGATGGACGTCCTGAGGCACCGCGTCGGCGTCACCTACGAGGCCGAGGCACGCGACGTGTCCTCCGAGCAGATCGTCACCGCAGATCCTCGACACCGTCCCGGTCCCGTGAGGCGCGCCATGAAGCAGCCCGTCGACGACGCCCTGAGCGAAGTCCTGAGCGACGTGCGCGCCATCGAGCTCAGCACGCGCCGCAAGGTCGAGGAAGTCCTGAGCGGACAGTACCGCTCGGTCTTCCGCGGCCGCGGCATCGACTTCGACCAGGCGCGCGAATACGTCCCCGGCGACGACATCCGCTCGATCGACTGGAACGTGACCGCGCGCACCGGCCGTCCCTTCGTCAAGGAGCACGTCGAGGAGCGAACGCTGACGTTGATGCTGGTCGTCGACGTGAGCGCGTCCAACGAGCTCGGGACCGCCGACCGCGACAAGCGTGAGCTGGCAGCACGGCTCGCGAGCGCCCTGGCCTTCAGCGCCATCCGCAGCTCGGACCGGGTGGGCCTGTTGCTCGTGAGCGATCGGGTCGAGCGCTACGTGCCGCCGGGCAAGGGCCGCCGCCACGTCCTTCGGATCATCCGGGAGATCCTCGCGGCGGAGCCCGAGGGACGCGGCACCGATCTCGAGCTCGGCCTGGACTTCGTGAACCGGGCGATGAAGCGGCGCGGGATCGTCTTCTTGGTGAGCGACTTCCTCACCAACGGCGATCGCGCCCGCGACATGGAGGAGCTCGAGCACGCCATGACGCTCACCCGCATGAAGCACGACCTGGTCGCCGTCCGCGTGCACGACCCGCGCGAAGGCGAGCTCCCGAACGTGGGGCTCGTCGCGCTCGAGGACGCGGAGACCGGCGAGATGGTCGAGATCGACACCGGTTCGAAGAAGGTGCGCGAGCAGTACCGCATCGAGACGGCGAAGTATCTCGGCGCGCTGACGGACGCGCTCCGCCGCGCCCAGGTCGACGTCGTCGGTGTGGGCACGGACGAGGACCCGACCCTTGCCCTCTACACGTTCTTTCGCCGTCGGGCGAGGAGGCTCTCGTGAAGAAGATCCTGAACATCGCCGCGGGCTTCGCCCCGACGCTTCTCTACGCGACGAACGCCCTGGCCCAACAGGGGGCGGCGCCCGAGGCCATCGAAGACATTCGCGACGTGCACGGCCCGATGCTCGAAGCGGCCCCCTGGTGGCAGAGCGTGCCGGCGATCCTCCTCGCCGCCGCCATCGCCATCGCGCTGTTCTTCGTGGCCCGCGCCATCGTGCGCTACTTCTCGCGCCCGAAGACGCCGGCGGAGGTCGCCCTCGCGCGCATCGAGCAGGCCCGAGCGCGGGTGAACGAGACGGGCACCAAGACCTTCGCCTACGAGGTCACCGAGGCCGTCCGCGCCTACATCGAGGCGCGCTTTTCGGTCGAGGCTCCATCCCAGACGACCGAGGAGCTCCTGGACCAGCTCGCCGCCGATCCAGATTCGCCCCTCGGCAAGCACCAGGGCCAGCTCTCCGAGCTGCTGCGCTTCACCGACCTCGTGAAGTACGCCGGGGCGGACATCGGCGCGATGGAGATCCGATCCGTCGCCGACGCGGCGCGCGCGTTCGTCGAGCGCGCGCGTGACGACGACAAGACGGAGAAGAAGGCGAAGAAGGCCGAGACCGCCCGACAAGGAGGTGCCCTGTGATCACGTTCGCCCGCCCGGAGCTCCTCGCGCTCCTCGCCCTCTTGCCCCTCTGGCTCTTCATTCGGGGCCGCAGGGGCGGCGCCCCGGCGATCCGCTTCTCGAGCACCAAGCTCGCCGGCGCCGCGGGACGCTCGCTCAAGAGTCGAATCGTCGGGTTCTTGCCGCTGCTGCGCGTCCCGGCGGCGGCGCTCCTGGTGCTGGCCCTCGCCGGCCCGCGCATGAGCCATGCCTCGACGCGTATCGACGCGAGCGGCATCGACATCATGCTCGCGGTCGACGTCTCGAGCTCGATGGAGGCGCGCGACATGGGCACCCCCGAAGCGCCCGAGAGCCGCCTCGAGGCGGTGAAGAAGGTGGTCGCCGAGTTCATCGAGGCCCGCCCCAACGACCGCATCGGGCTCATCGCCTTCGCGGGCGCGCCCTACCTGGTGAGCCCGCTGACCCTCGACCACGACTGGTTGGTGCAGAACCTCGACCGCCTCCAGACGGGCATCGTCGAGGACGGCACGGCGATCGGCTCGGCCCTCGCCTCCGCGACCGACCGGGTGACCGACGATGAAGGCGAGACGCCGAGCGACTCGCGCATCGTCGTGCTCCTCACCGACGGCGTGAACAACTCCGGCACCATCCAGCCGTCGCTGGCCGCCGAGACCGCGAAGTCGATGGGTGTGAAGGTCTACTCCATCGGCGTCGGCGTCGATGGTGAGGCGCTCATCCCCATCCGCGACGACCAGGGCCGCGAGCGCATCGTGCGCACCGACGTCGAGGTCGACGAGGAGACGCTCACCCAGATCGCAAGCGCCACGGGCGGCACGTTCTTCCGTGCCACCGACATGGCCTCCCTGTCGTCGACCTACGCGCAGATCGACCAGATGGAGACCACCACGCGCAGCATCGAGCGCTTCGAGAGCTTCGACGAGCGCTACGCGATGTTCCTCCTGCCGGGGCTGGGCCTCTTCGGGCTCGAGCTCCTCCTCGGCTTCGGCGTGCGGCGCCGCATCCCCTGAGCGACAGAGAAAGGCTTTCGTGATGATCCCCGACATCCACTTCTCCCAGCCCGAATGGCTCGTCTACGGCGCGGTCGCCGTGGCCGCGCTCCTCGTGCTCGCGTTCGTCGCCAACCTCCGGAGAAAGCGGGCGCTCCGCGCCTTCGCCGGCAGCGGCCTCGGCGCCCTCGCCACCTCGGCGAGCCCACTCCGGCGCGCGCGTCAAGCTCGGCCTCCTCACCACCGGACTCGCGAGCCTCTTCGTCGCGATGGCCGGGCCGAAGTGGGGCTACCACTACGAGGAGACCGAGCGCCTCGGTGTCGACATCCTCTTCGCCATCGACACCTCGCGCAGCATGCTCGCCAGCGACATCGCGCCGGACCGACTCACGCGGGCCAAGCTCGCGGTGAGCGACCTGGTGCGCGAGTTCGAGGGCGATCGCGCGGGGCTCGTCGCCTTCGCGGGCGAGGCGTTCCTCGAGGTGCCGATGACGACGGATCGCAACGTCTTCGAGCGCTCCCTCGCGGCCCTCGACACCAACGTGATCCCGCAGAGGCGGGACCGACCTGGGCGGCGCCATTCGCGAGGCGACGGCGGCCTTCGGCAACGTCGCAGACCAGAAGCTCCTCGTTCTCATCACGGACGGAGAGAACCTCGAAGGCGACGCCCTCGCAGCCGCCGACGAAGCCGCGGAGGCCGGCGTCCGGATCTTCACCGTCGGCGTCGGCACCCCCGGCGGGACGACGCTCACGGCCCCCGGGCCCGATGGCCGCCCCACCCTCGTCCGCGACGAAAACGGCGAGCCGGTTCACTCCGCCCTCGATGCGGAGACGCTTCGCACCATCGCCGAGCGCACCGGCGGCGCGTACGAGCCGCTCGGCCCCAGCGGCAACGGCCTCGAGCGCCTCTACGCCGCGCACCTCGCGCAGCTGCCGCGCCACGCCGTCGCCGCGCGACGGCACCGCGTCTACCACGAGCGCTATATGTGGCCGCTCGCGCTGGGGCTCCTCCTGCTCCTCCTCGAGCCGCTCGTGGGTGAGCGACGCTTCCGGGGCCTTTGGCGCAAGGGCGTGCGGAAGCGCGCACGGCAGAGGGTGACCCCGGCGCTCTCCGGCGCGGCGGCGGCTGCGGCCCTGAGCATCCTCGCCCTCGCGCAGCCTTCGATGGCGCAGGCGCAGGACCACTCGCTCTTCGGATGGCTCTTCGGCAACGACGTCGAACGCGCCCAGCAAGCGCAGAGCGCGTACGCGAAGGGCGAGTACGGGCGCGCGCGCACGCTCTGGTCGGAGAGCGACGCCAGCGAGCAGCCGGCGCACCGCTACAACGAAGGCGTCGCGGCCTATCGCGAGGGCGACTGGGACGCGGCGGTCGAGGCGCTCGACGGCGCGATCGAGGCGGGCTCGCCCGCGCTTCAAGAGCACGCCTACTACGACCGCGGCAACGCGCAGTTCCGCCGGGGTGAAGCGTCCCTCGACGAGGATCGCGAACGGACGAAGGCCGACTGGCAGGCGGCCATCGAGAGCTACGAGAGCGCCCTGTCCCTCGACGAGGATGACGAGGACGCCCGCTACAACCTCGAGCTCGTCAAGCGCCGCCTCGCCGCCCTCGAAGAGGAAGAGCAGCAGCAAGACCAGCAGCAGCAAGAAGACCAGCAAGACCAACAGCAGAGCGGCGGCGATCAACAGGACCAGCAGCAGCAAGGCGGCGAGGGTCAACAAGACCAGCAGCAGAATGGTCAGGGCCAGCAGGACCAGCAGCAGCAAGGCGGCGAGGGCCAACAGGACCCGCAGTCGCAGAACGGCGAGCAGGACCAGCAGCAGCAAGGCGGCGAGGGCCAACAGGACCCGCAGTCGCAGAACGGCGAGCAGGACCAGCAGCACAGCGGCCAGGGACAGCAGCAGGACCAAGAGTCGCAGAACGGCGAGCAGGACCAGCAGCACAGCGGCCAGGGTGGGCAGGGCCAGGCGCCACAGGAAGGCCAGGCCGAGGAGCAGCCTTCCTTCGGCGGCTCCACCGGCTACGGCGAGCCCCAGGGCCGACTGAGCCGCGAGCAGGCAGAAGCCCTCTTGCGATCCCTCGAGAACGAGGAGCGTCGCTTCCCGCTCTCCCGCCGCCGAGGCGAGCGAGCCCCCGAAGATCAAACGACAGTGAGGAACTGGTGAGGTATCCGATGAAGCGCATTCCGTTGATCGCAGCCACGCTCGTCGTGGCCCTCCTTCCCGCCCTCGCGGCGCTGGCGGCGCCGCGCGTCACGGCGCGACTCTCCCGGTCGGAGGTCGAGGTCGGCGAGCCGGCGCGGCTGACCGTCACCGTCGAAGACGACGGGGGCGGCGCGACGCCCAACGTGCCCGCCGCCGCTGGCGCGTCCATCACGAGCCTGGGGACCTCTCGAGCAGATCTCCATCATGAACGGCGCCGTCTCCCGCCAGACGAGCTACATCTACGACGTCGTCCCCACACGCGCGGGATTGCTCGACATCGGGCCGATCACCGCGGGCGCCGGCCAGGCGAACCCGGTGCACCTCGACGTACGCCCGGCCGGCACGGGCGCGCGCGCTCCCGCCTCGGGACCGCTGTCGAGCCGCGCCGCAGGGCCGCCCTCGTCGAGCACGAAGTCGACGGTGCTCCCCGAGCCCACCGGTCGTCGCGCCTTCCTTCGGGTGCACGTGCCGAAGGAGGAGCTGGTGATCGGCGAGTCGGTCCCGGTCACTGTGCGCGCCTACGTGAAGGCGGGCACCGCGGGCACCATCACCGGCGCCCCCGAGCTGAGCTCGGATGCCTTCGCGATCCACGACCTCGTCAGTGACCCCAAGCAGGGCCGCGCCGAGGTGCGGGGCACCCCCTACGCCACGCTCACCTGGCGCGGCAAGATGACGGCGGTCCTGCCCGGCGAGCACGAGGTCAAGGTCTCGATGCCCGCCACCCTCGAGTGGCGCGACCTGGTGCGCACCGAAGAGCAGCGACCCTTCGGGGGCGACCGCTTCGGCTCGCTCTTCGATCGCCTCGCCAACGACCCCGCCTTCGGCGGCATGCCGAGCCCCTTGTCCACGATGTTCTCCGGCTCGTCTTTCGGCGGCTTCGGCTCCTTCTTCTCGACGGGCTTCGGCGCCTCTCACTCGGCGAACGTGACCCTCGAGGGTGACGTCGGCACCGTCCGTGTGACCGAGCCGCCCGAAGAGGGCCGGCCCGAGGGCTACGACGGCGCCGTGGGTCACTTCGAGATCTCGGCGGACGTGAGCCCCGGCGAAGTGCACGTGGGCGAGCCCATCACCCTCAGCCTCCACGTGCGCGGCGAGGGCACCTTCGATCGCGTTCATCACGACCTGGTGGCGGATGGTTCCAGCGACTTCCGCGTCTATCCCGTGACGTCGTCGATGGCCGGCGACAGCGAGAAGGTCTTCGAGCAGAACCTGGTGCCCATCCACGACGGGACCCTCGAGGTCGGAGCGCTCTCGCTCTCCTACTACGACGCGGAGACCGCGACCTACCAGACGGTCACCACGTCCCCGCTCTCGGTGCAGGTGCTCCCCTCGAGTGACGAGGCGACGGTTTCGGAGAGCCTCTCGGCCAGCGCCGAGGACGGCTTCGGTCCGACGCCTCCGCGGATCGCGAGCGCGCCGGGCGCCTACGTCTCCTCCCTCAGCGCTCTGCCGAGGAGCCCGTGGCCCTTCGGGGCGGCGCTCCTCATCATGGGCCTGTCCCTCGGCGGCGCGCTGGCCTTCCGCCGACGCGACGAGGGCGCCTCGAGCCGGCGCTCCCTCGCGCGACATCACCGCCGCGGCTACCGCAAGGCGAAGCGCCAGATGCGTGCAACCGTGAAGAGCGGAGACGCCCACGGCTTCTTCCTCGCGGCCAGAGCGGCGATCCAGCAGCGTTACGGCGCGAAGCTCGGCGTCGAGCCCGCCTCCGTGACGCTGACCGAGCTGGAGGAGCGACTCGACGACCTGCCGGTCGTGGTCGCGATGGCCCTCGGGCACGCCGACGCCGTCAGCTTCGGCGACGCCCAGCTCGACCACGAGAACCTGCACGACTGGTACGACCACCTCACGAAGACCCTCGAAGAGGAGACCGACGCATGAACCGCGCCACGCACACATCGCCCCAGCCCCCCCGCCGCGCGCGCACTCTCTACGGCGTCTCGGCATTCATCCTCGGCCTCGCCTTCGCGCTCGCGAGCTTCCCGCTCCTTGCGCGGGCCGAGGACCCCACCAGCGACGCTCGCTTCGCCGAGGCCGCGACGAGCCTCGCCCAGGGCGACTACGACGAGGCCGAGATGGCGCTCGAGGCGCTCGTGCACGATTGCGGCTTCGCCCCTGGGGTGCTCGAGAACCTGGGTGAGGCCTATCTCGCCCAGGACGAGCTCGGCCACGCCATCGTCGCCTTCGAACGGGCGCGCCTCCTCGCCCCGAACGACCCGGCCATCGCCGAGGGCCTCGCCGAAGCGCGGGAGCGCGCCGGCGTCACCGCACCACAGCGGTCGAAGCTCGAGACCCTCGCGTCGCTCGTGCCGGCGCGGCGCTGGCTCGCCCTCGGTGGCGGCGCGCTCGCCGTCTTCGTGTTGCTCGCGGGCCTGGTCGCCATCCGGCGACGCGTGGGCCCGGTGGTCACCAGCCTGTCGATCGTCAGCGGTCTGGTCACGGCGCTGGCGGCCGGCGCCCTGTGGCTCGGCACCTTCGGTCCCGACGAAGCGGTGGCCCTCTCGGAGACGGTCGCCAGGGTTTCACCCTTCGACGCCGCCGAAATGGTCTTCGAGCTGCGTCCGGGCGAGACGGTGGAAGCGATCGGCACCCACGATGGTTATCTGGAAGTGCAGACCCAGAGCGGCCAGCGCGGCTGGGTGGAGAGCGCCGATATCGAGCGCGTAGTCCCGCGCGATCACTCGATGATCAGCGGCTGACCGAAGGGCGGCGGGCCTTGCGATCGTGGCGCGCGAATCTATGAATTGATCATGCGTGTGCTCTTGGTCGAAGACGACTCTCGCATCGGCCAGTTCGTCGTGAAGGGGCTCTCTCAGGAGGGTCACGTGGTCGACTGGGCCCACGACGGAGAGGACGGGCTCGGCTGGCTGGGCGGGACGCCCTACGACGTCGCGATCGTCGATCTCATGCTGCCGAAGCGCGACGGCATCAGCGTCATTCGCGAGAGCCGGAGCCGTGGCAACGACACGCCGATCCTCGTCTTGAGCGCAAAGACCGCGGTGACCGATCGCGTCGCGGGGCTCGAAGCCGGCGCCGACGATTACCTCACCAAGCCCTTCTCTTTCGCCGAGCTCGCGGCGCGCCTCGGCGCGTTGGTGCGCCGGGCGTCGAACGCCAGCTCGTCCCACGTCCTTTCGTACGAGGACCTCGAGATGGACCTCTTGTCGCGTCGGGTCACTCGCGCGGGCGAAGTCCTCGACCTTCAGCCCAAGGAACTGGCGCTCCTGGAATACCTGCTCCGCAACCCCGAGCGCGTGCTCAGCAAGACCATGATCCTCGAAGCGGTGTGGGACTACTCCTTCGATCCGCAGACGAACGTCGTGGACGTCCTCGTCCACCGCTTGCGCAAGAAGGTCGACCAGCCTTTCGATCACCCGCTCGTTCAGACCGTGCGCGGGATGGGCTATGTCCTCCGAAAGGACTGAGCGCCGCTTCCGCTGGCTGTCCTCGCTCGGCGCGCGCGTGAGCATCTTCTACATGCTCCTCTTCCTCGCGAGCACCGCGGTCCTCTTCGTGCTCGCCAGCTACGCCACAGAGCGAACCCTGGAGGCGCGCGACGAATCCGTGCTCCGCGCCGAGCTCGAGCGCCAGGGCCAGAGCCTTCGCGCGGGAGGGCTCTCCAACGTGCGCGGCGCCGCGGATCGCGACCGTGTGCTCCTGGTGCGCGTGACCGGCGTGGACCGCCGCACCCTCGTCCGCCACGCACCCTCGGAGGCGCCGAGCAACGCCGAGCTGAACATCCCGGTCGGCGACAGCGAGCCGATCCTCACCCAGGTCACGACAGAGCAGCGCGTCAGCTGGACGGTGGCGAGCCGCCGGGTCGACGACCACGTCGTACAGGTCGGCATCAGCGAGGCCTCCCGCGCCGCCACCCTGAGCGAGCTCCGCACGGGCTATGCGTGGGTGCTCGGCATCGCGGCGCTCCTCGGACTGATCGGTGGACCGATCCTGGTGCGTCGCGCCCTTCGCCCCGTGCGCGATCTCGCGAGCACCGCGCGGCACGTCGTGGATTCGGGCGACCTCTCCGCGCGCGTCTCTCCGCACGCGACCGGCGACGAGCTCGACGACCTCACGGTCATCGTCAACGAGATGCTCACGCGAAACGAGCGCCTGGTCCGCGGCATGCGCGAGTCCCTCGATCACGTGGCGCACGACCTCCGCACCCCGTTGACGCGGCTCCGGGGGACCGCCGAGGTGGCGCTTCGCGACGAGAGCGAGGACGCGGGACGCGAGGCGCTGGCCGACGTGATCGAGGAGTCGGACCGGGTGCTCGCCATGCTCCGCACCCTGATGGACATCAGCGAGGCCGAGACCGGCGTCCTCCGGCTCGAGCGCGAGCGCGTGGACCTGGCGGACATCGCGCGCGACGTGGTGGATCTCTACGAGCACGTCGCCGAAGAGGCAGGCGTCGGCCTCGCGTTGGACGTCGACTCGAACGTCGCGGTCGACGGCGACCGCACCCGTCTCCGCCAGGCGGTGGCGAATCTCGTCGACAACGCAGTGAAGTACACGCGCGAAGGGGGCCACGTCACGGTGGAGGCGCGCCTCGAGGGCGACCACGCCGTCTTGGTGGTGCGCGACGACGGAGAAGGCATCGCGCCCGAGGCCCTGCCGCGCATCTGGGATCGTCTCTACCGCGCCGACCCGAGCCGCAGCGAGCGCGGCCTCGGCCTGGGCCTGAGCCTGGTGAAGGCCATCGCCGAAGCCCACGGCGGAAGTGCGCGGGCCGAAAGCGAGGTCGGCCGCGGCAGCACTTTCACCCTCGAGCTGCCGAAGGCGGCTTGAAGCGCGCAAGCGAGGGGGAAGCCATCGCGCCCTGGCGGTCCGGGGATCGGTCTAGGATCACCCCGTGCGCGCGCTCGCCCCGATCTTCTTCCTCTCGTTCCTCGCCGCTTGCGATGCGACCTCGGGAAACGGCGACGGAGGCATGTGCCGTTCCCACGGATAGACGGGACCTTCGAAGTGCTGCCCCTGGGCGGGCTGACCGTCTCCGCGACGCCCGAGTGTCTGATGGCCACGGTCAACGCGGGATGCGAAATGGACGAGCCCTGCCACGTTTCGTTGGTTCGGGCGCACGATTGAGCCGAGGCGGACCGCCCTCGGAGGCAACGGACGATGGGTCGGACTTCGGCCCCCGTGGGCGGACCGCTCTCGGAGGCAACGCGCGATGGGTCGGACTTCGGCCCACGAGGGCGGACCGCTCTCGGAGGCAACGCGCGATGGGTCGGACTTCGGCCCACGTGCCGCACTCCCGCGAATCGTCCATCAGGAGCACTTCGGGTTCGACCGCCAGGGTCCGCAGCAGCGCGCTCCTCGGCGGTGGCCGGCCGAGAGGCGTCGGCCACGTCCGCGCGCCCCTCGATCAGGGTGGCGAGGCCGGTTGCGGATCCGCGGCCCGAGACGGTGATCGTGACGTGGGGCGCGTCCGCCCGGTACCGCTCCGCCATTCGCGAGGCGAAACGCCTCAGGAGGACTTCGAGCGCGCCGAACGCGCCTGCCAACCGATGTCCTCGCGGAAGTGCTTGCCTTCGATCGTGATCGCGTCGACGGCACGGTAGGCGCGCTCGGCGGCCTGGTCGACGCTGTCTCCGATGGCGGTGACGGCGAGCACGCGTCCGCCTGCGGTGACGTAGCCGTCGCCTTCGGTCTTGGTGCCAGCGTGGAACACGGTCACGCCCTCCACCGACGACGCCGTCTCGAGGCCACCGATCGCCTTGCCCACGGCGTACTTGCCCGGATAGCCGCCCGAGGCGATCACCACGCACATCGAGGCGGGCGCTTCCCATGCGGGCGTGACCTCGGAGAGGTCGCCCTTCGCTGCGCCGAGCAGTAGCGGGAGCACGTCGCCCTTCCAGCGGGTCATCAGGGTCTCGCACTCCGGATCACCGAAGCGCACGTTGTACTCGAGGACCCGCGGGCCCTCGTCGGTGATCATCAAGCCGACGAAAAGGACGCCGCGAAAGGGGGTGCCCGCCTCGCGCATCCCCGCGAGGGTCGGCTCCACCACCTCCGTGAGGATGCGCTGCTCCACGGCCTCGGTGACCATGGGCGCCGGCGAGTACGCGCCCATGCCGCCGGTGTTGGGACCGCGGTCGCCGTCGTAGACCCGCTTGTGATCCTGCGCCGACGCGAGCGCCACGTAGCGCTCGCCGTCGCAGACGACGTGATAGCTCACCTCGGGACCGCTCATCCGCTCCTCGATCAGGAGCCGCGCGCCCGCGTCGCCAAAGGCGCGCTGGCGCATGATGCGATCGATGGCGCCCACCGCTTCGTCGGCGTCGTCCGCCACCACCACGCCCTTGCCGGCGGCGAGGCCGTCGGCCTTGACCACCAGGGGCCGGTCCGCCTCCCGGACGTAGCGCTCGGCTTCGCCCGCGTCGTCGAAGACGCGAAAGGCCGCGGTCGGGACCTTCTTCTTCGCCATCAGCTCCTTGGCGAAGATCTTCGAGCCCTCGAGCTCGGCGGCCGCCCGTGACGGACCGAAGGCGAGGATCCCTTCCTCTGCCAGCGCATCCACCAGCCCCGCGACCAGCGGCGCTTCGGGCCCGACGACCACCAGGCCCACCCCGCGCTCCTTCGCGGCACCGACGATGGCCGCGACGTCGGTCGCTTTGACGTCGAGGTTGTCGGCGAAGGCCGCCGTCCCGGCGTTGCCCGGCGCGCAGAGGACCGCGCTCACCCCCGAGTCCTTCGAGAGCCTCTGCGCGAGCGCGTGCTCCCTCGCCCCCTGCCCTACGACCAGTACCTTCATCGACGCTCTTTCCTCTAGTGCCGGAAGTGCCGGACGCCGGTCATCACCATGGCGATGCCAGCGGCGTCGGCGGCCGCGATGACCTTGTCGTCGTTCTTGCTACCGCCCGGCTGCACGACGGCGGTGATGCCCGACCGCGACCGCGGCCTCGATGCCGTCGGGGAAGGGGAAGAAGGCGTCCGACGCCATCACCGCGCCCTTCGCTTCGTCGCCGGCCTTCTGAGCGGCGAGCTCGACGCTCACCACGCGGACATCTGCCCGGCGCCGACGCCGACGGTGCGGCCTTCCTTGGCGAAGACGATGGCGTTCGACTTCACGTGCTTGCAGACGCGCCAGCGCGAACTCCAGGGCGGCACGCTCCTCGTCGGTCGGCGCGCGCTCGGTGACGACTGCGGCCGTTGCGCACCTCGCCGGCGCCCGTGCCGTCGCGGTCCTGGACCACGATGCCGCCGCCGACGCGCTTGTAGGTGTAGCTCGCCGCGGTCCGGGCCGAGCCACTCGCCGGTCGCGAGGATGCGGAGGTTCTTCTTCTTGCGCAGCACCGCGAGGGCGGCCTCGTCGATAGGACGGGCGCGATGACGCACTCGATGAAGGTCTCGGTGACCGCCTTGGCAGTGGCTTCGTCGACGGCGCGGTTGACGGCGACGATGCCGCCGAAGGCGCTGAGCGCGAATCCGCCGCGCGCGCGGTGCGGAAGGCGGTCTCCGAGCTCGTCGGCGACCGCGACCCCGCAGGGGTTGGTGTGCTTGACCACCACCGCCGCCGGACGCTCCGAGAACTCGCGCACCGCGTCGAGGGTGGCGTCGATGTCGACGAGGTTGTTGAAGCTCAGCTCCTTGCCCCCGGCGCCGAGGGACTCGGCGCGGGCGAGGGAGCCCGCGGGCGCGCCACGCTCGACGTAGAACGCACCCTTCTGATGCGGGTTCTCGCCGTAGCGACAGTCGTAGGCCTTGTCGAAGGTGAGGCTGAGGGTGCCCGGGAAGTGCTGGCGGCTTCCGTCCTCACCGACCGATGTCAGGTATCCGACGATGGCGCCGTCGTAGGCCGCGGTGTGACCGAAGGCCTTGGCGGCGAGACGCGCGCGCATCGCGGCGTCCGGACCTCCGGCGTCGATGGCCTCGAGCACGGCACCATAGTCGCCGGGGTCCACCACCACCGTGACACGTGCGTGGTTCTTCGCGGCCGAGCGCACCATCGTCGGCCCGCCGATGTCGATGTTCTCGATGATGAGCTCGTGGCTGGCATCGGGCTTCGCCACGGTCTGCTCGAAGGGGTAGAGGTTCACCACCACCAGGTCGATGGGCGCGCCGCCGATGGACGACAGCGCCTCGCGATCCGCATCCGAGCTCCGCATGAGGATCCCGCCGTGCACGCGCGGGTGCAGGGTCTTGACCCGGCCGTCCATGATCTCGGGCGACTCGGTGAACTCGGAGACGTCGCGCACCGCCACGCCGGCCTCGCGGATGGCCTTCGCCGTTCCGCCGGTGGAGAGGATCTCGACGTTGCGCGTGGAGAGCCCTTTGGCGAGCTCGACCACACCGGTCTTGTCCGAAACGGAAATCAGTGCGCGTGCGACGTTCGACATGAAAAGGAGCCTTCCTTCCAGGAGTTCGCGAGTCGGGTAGCGCGCGCCCCGAGCCCAGTCAACGGCCCACCCGATCCGGCGTGACTTGCTTCACATCATCGTCACAGGCTCTATTGTGCGGGCGCGATGAAAGCCCTGACATTCGACGGAACCGCCCCTCTGCTGCGCGACGTCCCCATCCCCGAGCCAGGTCTCGGCGAGGCCCTGGTTCGGATCTCGCTGGCGGGGATCTGCAACACCGACCTCGAGATCGTGCGCGGCTACATGGGCTTCGAGGGGATTCTCGGCCACGAGATGGTCGGTGTGGTCGAAGCGCATCCCGACCCGTCGATGGTCGGACGGCGCGTCACCTCCGAGATCAACCTGGCCTGCGGCGAGTGCGAGCGCTGCGCCGCCGGCCTCGGGCGCCACTGCGCGACGCGAACGGTCCTGGGCATCCTCGGCAAGGACGGCTGCTTCGCGGAGTACGTCACCCTCCCCACCGAAAACCTCCACCTCGTCCCAGACGGGGTCTCGGACGAGGCGGCGGTCTTCACCGAGCCCCTCGCAGCCGCGTTCGAGATCGTGGAGCAGCTCCGCTTCGCGCCCGGTACGAGCGTCCTCGTCCTCGGCGACGGAAAGCTGGGGCTCCTCTGCACATGGGTCCTCGCGGCGCAGGGGCTCGAAGTCACCGTTTCGGGTCATCATCCCGAAAAGCTCGCGCTCGTCGCGGATGTCGCCGCCACCTGCACGTCGCCGCCCGATCGCCTCTTCGAGGTGGTGGTCGAGGCGACGGGCTCGCCCGCTGGCCTCGAAATGGCCCTCGCCCGCGTCGTGCCGCGCGGGAGGATCGTCCTCAAGAGCACCTTCCACGGCGCTATCGAGCTGGATACGGCCAAGGTGGTGATCGACGAGCTGACGGTGGTGGGCTCGCGCTGCGGAAGCTTCGCGCCGGCTATTTCCGCGATCGAGAGCGCAACCATCGATCCGACCCGGCTGCTCACACGTACCTACCCCATCGAAGAGGGAATCCAGGCATTCGAGCAGGCTCGGACGCGTGGCTCCCTCAAGATTCTGCTGAAAACGTGAGCCGGGGTTGAAACGGGATCGGCGCTATGGCGCAATCCGTTCGCTCTTCGTGTGACGAGGAAAGGACCGCTTTCGATATGAGAAGAAAACATGCCTTCTGGCTGGCGCTGAGCGCGCTCGGTCTCGGCATCACCGCCGCTGTTGGTGGATCGATGCTCGAGGCCCGCGACGTACAGGCCGCAGACCATCTCGATCCACCCGCCCGGACCGACCCGGGGATGGGGGCTGACCGGACCGCGGACATCGCCGACCTCTACGCTTGGCACAAGGGCACCGGGGCGTCGGCCACGGTGGTCACGATCCTGACCTTCGACGGTCCGAGCGATCCCGCGGCCGACCAGGCCGTCGCCTGCGATCGGGACGTTCTCTACACCATCCACATCGACAACAACGACGACAACACCCCCGACTTCGACATCGAGGCCCGCTTCGGTAAGGACGACGTGGGCAACTGCTTCGTCCAGGTGTCGAACATCCCGGGTGAGTCCGATCCGATCGAAGCGCCGGTGGGCCTGATGCGCCAGGGCACCGACGCGATGGTCTACGCGGGTCTGCACGACGACCCCTTCTTCTTCGACCTGACCGGCTTCCAGAACACCCTGATGTCGGGCACGCTCTCCTTCGTCAACGACCGCGATTTCTTCGCGGGCAAGAACGTCTCCGCGGTCGTCCTCGAGTTCCCGCTCCCCGCAGCTGCGGCCGGCGGCACCTCGCTTCGACTCTGGGCGTCCACCGCACGGATTGGAGGCTGAGCCATGAAGACGATGAAGATCCTCTTCGCGACCATGGCCCTCTCGGGCCTGATCCTCGGTGGCTGTGGTGACGACAGCACCATGAGCGACACCGGCCCAGCGGACACTGGCACCAGTGACACCGGCGGCGGTGACACGGGCATGATGGGCGACACCGGCATGATGGGTGACACGTCCGCCGACACCAGCGTCCCCTCCGACTGCACGCGCTACTGCGACGCCCTCGCCGTGAACTGTGGGGACTACCCGCAGTACGCCGATCAGGCAGAGTGCGAAGCGTACTGTGCGGCCGCGGGCTGGCCCCTCGGCACCGAGGGCGACATGGACGGCAATTCCATCGAGTGCCGCATCTATCACGCGGGAGCACCCGCGGCGATGGACCCGGCGTTCCACTGCCCGCACGCGGGCCCCAGCGGCGCGCAGGTCTGTGGCGGCGTGGACTATCGGGTGGAGACGGCCGACATGTACACCCGCGTGGACCGCATCGGCATGCCCGCCGTGTCCACCGCGCTCATCAGCAGCGGCACCAAGAACACCTACAACGACGACGACCCGGCGGGTGACGTCATGGGCGGCGGCGCGTACGCGGGCGAGATCATCGCGACCCTCGACGCGCTCCACATGGCGCTCGACGACGACATCACCGGCCTCACACTCACCCCCTGCAGCATGACCGACCTCATCGGCGGCGTGCCTGCCTGTGTCGCACAGGACATCATCCCGTCGACCGGCATCACGCCCGTCAGCCTGGTCATTCCGGACACCCTGCAGATCGACGGCACGGCCGACGCGGGCTTCCCGAACGGCCGCATGCTGCCGGACCAGGTGATGGACGTGACCCTCGCCATCCTGTTGCTCGACATGACCACCACCGGTCAGACCCCGACGACGTTCGCCGAGGTCCCGGTGAACCCCACGGCGAACGACGCCACCTTCAGCGACACCTTCCCCTACCTCGCGCCGGCGCACACCCCGTAGCGAACGCACGCCGTCGTTCGACGGCGTCACCACACACGACACGAGCCGCCCTTCGAGACGGGAGGGCGGCTCGCTGTCTTTTGGACTACAACACCTGAAGTCGAGGAAGCGATGAATACTGGAAAAGCGCGTTTCATTTGGATGGGGCTCTTGGCCGTCGGGCTCGCCAGCGGAGCGTACTGGGTGCTCGGCAGGGACTCCTCGACGACGCCCAACACGTCCATCACGCCCATCGCGGGGGCGCAGGACGGAAGCGCTCAGGATGGCGACGTCACCGACGAAGACGCCGCCACCGATCCGGAGCTCGCCGAGATCGACGAGGCCATCGCCGCTGCCGAAGCGCACGCCGCTGACGACGAGACCGACTGGCTGCACCTGCAGATCGCGTCCAACCGCTACGTCGATCGCGCGCGAGCTTCGGGCGACTGGGCGGACTTTCAGAAGGCCGAGGACGCGCTGAACCGCGCCTTCGCCCGCGCGCCCGAAGGCGCGGGCCCACACCTCACGCTCGCCGCCTTCGAATACGGGATGCACCGCCTGGGCGCCGCCAGCGCCGCCCTCGACGCCACCGATCACTACGCTGTGCCCATCCCGGGCACCGCGCGCAGCATCGCCCAGCTCCGCGCCGACATCGCCTTCCACTCCGGCCACTACGAGGAAGCGCGCCAGGGGTACGAGGCGCTCCTCGAGGGGCGCCGCACCCCGTCGCTCCTCGTCGCTCTCGCTCAATACCACTGGAAGACGGGCGACTACGAGACGGCGACGACCCTGCTCGAGGAAGCCCAAGAAGCGGCGCGCACCGAGAGCGCCAAGACGCGCGCGTGGATCGGCCTGGTGCGGGGCCTCTTCGGTCTCGAGCGCGGGGCCTGGGACGACGCCCTCGCTCACTACCGCGCGGGCCTCGAGCTGACGCCCGAGAGCTGGCTCCTCGAAGAGCACATCGCCGAGATTCTCACGCTGCGCGGCGAGACCGAGCTGGCCATCCCGATCTACGAGCGCGTCGTCGCGCGCACCGGCAACCCCGAGCTCATCGACGCTCTGGCCGTCATCCTGAAGGAGAAGGGCGAGACGGAGCGCGCCCGGGAGCTGACGCTTCGGGCGCGTGAGGGCTGGGAAAGCCGCCTCGAGATGTTCCCGGAGGCCGCCTACGGCCACGCCATCGGTCACTGGCTGGAGGTCGAGGAGGACTTCCCGCGCGCGGTGGAGCTCGCCGAGGCGAACGCCGAGGCCCGCCCCAACGGCGAGTCGAAGACCATCCTCGCCGAGGCCTACCTGGCCGCCGAGCGCACCGACGACGCCAAGCGCGTGATCGACGAGGTCCTCGAGAGCCCGTGGGACACGCCCGCGGCCCACGCCATCGCCAGCCGCATCTACGAAGCCGAGGGCGACAGCGCCCGCGCCGAGAGCGAGCGCGAGAAGGCGCTCGCCATGAACCCCCACGCGATGGACTGACCGATCCGTTTGAAGCTCGACGCGCCCGCGGCCGTGCTCGTTCTGCTCTTCGCCTGCGGCGGGGGCGCGGGGCATGCGCGGCCCCAACGCGCGAGCCGTCTCGGTGAGGGCGACATCGAGGCGTGGGATGGAGGCGGAGCACGGCCGCCCGAGAGTCAGAGGGTCCGCCGCGGGGACCCGGGCGACGCGCCGAGGTCGAGACGCCATCGCGCCGACGGCCGCGACAGCTTCCGCACTCACCTGATCGACGCCCGCTTCGACGACGCCGACATTCACAACGTCCTGCGCTTCCTCGCCGACGAGGCGGGCCTCAGCCTCGTGATCGGTGACGGCGTGAGTGGGCGAGTGAACGACCGGCTCGTGCGGGTGGACGCCTACGAGGCGCTGCTCGACCTCGCGCGGGCGCACGGCGCCGCCGTCGAGCGGCGGGGCCGAGTGGTGATCGTCCGCGCCGGACCCTGAAGCGGCACACCTCTAGGACTCTTCGTCGCGGTAGGAGATGCGCGGCCGAGACGCGGCTGGGCCGACGCGCCCCATCTCAGCCATTGTGCTCGCCCTTCCCGATCTCGTCCCCCTCGCGCATCCGCTCGGCCGTCTCTTTCGCGTAGCCAGCATACGTGCCGGCCTCGATCGCCGCGCGCGCGCCCTTCATCAAGGCGCCGTAGAAGTGGATGTTGTGGAGACTGGCGAGGCGGGGGCCGAGCATCTCCTTGGCCGAGAAGAGATGGCGGAGGTAGCCGCGGCTGAAGGTGGTGCATGTCAGGCAGTCGCAGCGCGCATCGAGCGGGGAGTCGTCCTCGCGGTGGCGGGCCTGGCGCAGGTTCACGCGCCCCGACCAGGTGAGGGCCTGTCCGTTGCGCGCGTTCCGCGTCGGAAGGACGCAGTCGAACATGTCGATGCCGGCGCCAACCGCGTGGAGCAGGTCGTAGGGCGTGCCCACGCCCATCAGATAGCGCGGTCGCTCCTTCGGCATGCGTGGCGCCACCGCGGAGAGCGCGCGGTACATCTCGGGGATCGGCTCCCCGACCGAAAAGCCCCCCAGAGCCACGCCGTCGAAGTCCATCGCGGCGATCTCCTCGAGATGCTTCGTGCGCAGGTCCTCGTAGGCCGCGCCCTGCACGATCCCGAAGCGCGCCTGTCCTCGGCGCTTCGGCGCCGCCAGGCAGCGCCCGGCCCACGCGGTGGTGCGGCGGATCGCCTCTTCCACCACCTCCCGCGAGGCGCCGCCAGGCGGGCAGACGTCGAGCACCATGGCCACGTCCGAGCCCAGCAGCGCCTGCACGCGCATCGACTCCTCCGGAGTGAGGCGTTTCTTCGCGCCATCGAGATGCGAGCGGAAGGTGACGCCGTCGTCGTCGATGTTGCGGAGCTCGGCGAGAGAGAAGACTTGATAGCCGCCGCTGTCGGTGAGCGTCGCGTAGGGCCACGCCATGAAGCGGCCCACGCCGCCGAAACGATCGACCAGCTCCGCCCCGGGGCGGAGCCACAGATGGTAGGTGTTGGCGAGACAGATCCGCGCCCCGGTGGCGGCGACCTCGTCCGGGGTCAGCGATTTCACGCTCGCCTGGGTGCCCACCGGCATGAAGGTTGGCGTCTCGATCACTGCGCGCGGCGTGGTGAAACGGCCGCGCCGCGCCTCCCCGTCGCGCGCGAGCTCCTGGAAGTGGAAGCCGTCGGTGAAAAGGGCGTGAGCGTCGTTCATGTCAGAAGCATCGCGTCGCCGTAGCTGAAGAAGCGGTATCCGCGGGCGACGGCCTCTGCATATGCCGCCTTCACGGGCGCGACGCCACCAAACGCCATCACCAGGGCCAGGAGCGTGGACCGTGGGAGGTGGAAGTTCGTGAAGAGCGCGTCCACCACCCGAAACTCGTGACCCGGAAGGATGAACAGGCGCGTGCTCCCTTCACACGCGACGACCTCGCCGCGCTCCGCCGCCACCGCCTCGAGGGTGCGCACCACCGTCGTGCCCACCGCCACCACCGGCCGGCCCTCGCGGCGCGCCCGCGCGATCGCTTCGGCGGTGGTCTCGGGCACCGCGTAGCGCTCCGAGTGCATCACGTGGTCCTCGATGCGCTCGGTCTTCACCGGCGCGAAGGTCCCGGGCCCGACGTGGAGGGTCACGTGCGCGAGCTCGTGGCCTCGATCGCGGAGCGCGCCCAGGAGCGCCTCCGACAGGTGGAGCCCCGCGGTGGGCGCCGCGACCGCCCCCTCGTGCCGGGCGAAGACCGTCTGGTAGCGCTCGAGGTCCTCGGCTTCGGGCGCCCGCCGGATGTATGGGGGAAGGGGCACCTCGCCGACCGAAGCCAGGAGCGAATCGACGCCGCCTTCCGTGTGGAGGTCGACGAGCAGCTCGCCACCCTCCCCTCGCCGGACGACCTCCGCGCGCGCGCCGCCCTCGTCCAGGAGGATCGTCGCGCCCGCCTCGAGGCGCTTGTTCGCTTTCCCGAGCGCTCGCCAGCGCTCCACCGCGCCTCCGGCGTCGCCTTCGCGCTCGAGCAAGAGCAGCTCGGCCTTGCCGCCGCTCGGCTTGTGCCCGCGAAGACGCGCGCGGATCACCTTGGTGTCGTTGAGCACGAAGAGCGCTCGATCGATCGCCCCGGGCAGGTCCTTCACCCCGCGATGGGCGACGCCCAGCTCGCCTCGCTTCATGACGAGCATCCGCGACGCGTCGCGCTCGGCCAGCGGCTCCTGCGCGATCTGTGATTCGGGGAGCGCGTAGTCCAGGTCCGCGAGGAGACCGCTCAGCGCCATGCCTCGATCGATCCCCGCGCCGTGGCCACGTAGACCGTCCCGTCGGCGCCGAGCACGGGCGCCGCCTGTCCGCGCGACTCGAGGTCCGCCCGCCACAGGACGTTGCCGCCCGGATCGACCGCGACCAGGCGCCCGGTGTCGCTCACGCCGAGGGTCACCCCGGCGGCGTCGACCGTGAGCTGGCCCGGGAAGCCGCCCTCTCCGGTCACACGCCAGCGCTCCGTCCCGGTCGGCCCGAGACAGACGATGCCATCGTCGCGCCCCGGGATCCGCACCGCTCCGTCGCTACCGATGGCGATGCCTGTATCCGAGCCGACGGCGATGTCGAGCTCGGTGCGGCTTCGTCTGCCGCCACGGGGCTGGAGCTGATGCGCCGAGCCATCCTGCGCCACCACCCAGGCCGTGCCGTCGTCGGCCACTGCGGGCCCCGCGATGATGGACGCCCCCACGGTGTGTGAGGCGACGCGATCCCCACGCGCGCTCAGCACGTGCAGCCAATCGGCGGCCGGAACCAGGAGCAGGCCGTCGCGCGTCCAGGCCACGGGCTCGTTCGTCTGGCCGTTCATCGACACGCGGAAGACCTCGCGCCCTTCCGCGTCGAAGCGGTGCACCGCCTGGTCGTAGGCGTTGACCACCACCGAACCGTCGTGCAGCACCAGGGGCGAGCTGCGCACCGCGCCGCCAACCGAGGTGCGACCCTTCAGCTCTCCGTCGCGCGAGAGCGTCACCAGCGCGCCGGCGTTGGTGCCGACGACCAGCTCGCGGGTGGGCGTGAGCGCCGGCGTCGCCGCCACGAAGCCGAGCCGCTGCGACCAACGTATCGTTCCGTCGGGTGCGAGGGCGATGAGGCCGGTGGAGGTCGAGACGTAGAGCTCACCGTCGCCCACGACCACCGGCGCCGAAGGCCGCGATGCCCGCAGCCGCCGCTCCCACAGCTTCGTGGGTGCCTCGACCGGGGCGCGGAACTCCGAGCGACCGTTGCGGCGCGGTCCGCCGCCGCCCGTCACCCAGGGCTCGTCGGGAACGCCGTAGGGGATCTCGGTGTAACGGCCTACGTGCACCGGGCGCGCGCGGGCCGGTGTGGCCAGCGCCCCGATGATGAAGAGCGCCGCGGTCGCGCCGAGAGCGAGCGCCGCCGGTAGGTAGCGTCTCATGGCGCGTCCTGCCCCTGGGCAGCCGGCGTCAGCCGCAGGGTGTAGGGAGTCTCGGGATTCGAAGTCGCGCCCACCCCGCCGATGGTCGCCGCCACCTCGAAGCAGGTGGTGTTGCGCCGGAGTGGCCCGACATCAGCCGTGGACTCGGGCTGGCCGATGTTCCCCTCGTCGATCTTCTCGCTCGAAGCGGTGACGCAATCGACGACCCTCAACACCAGGTCCACGTCGGGCACCGCGCTCAGCGTCACATCCACCACGGGTCCATCGGCGTCCGCGCAGTAGAAGTCTTCGTCTCCCTGCCATCCGATGTAGCCCTGTCGCGGCAGGCCGACGGCGATGGTCTCGGCGAGCTCGAGGGAGTCGTTCACCTCACGCTCCTGCCCGGTGTCGATGTCGACGAAGTCCCAGTGGATCCCGTATTCGTCCGAGACGTTCTCGGTCGGCAGCGAGCCCGCTTCGCGGACCTCACGGATGCGGAGATAATAGGTCGCACCGCTCAGCGGGAAGTTCGGCACTGCCTCTCCGCCGCCCACGCGAGTCGAGTCGGCGATCAGCGCCGGCGTCTCGATGCCCGCCTTCACCACGTCCACCGCGATGTCCATGTTGGGGAGCCCGGTCACCTCGAAGGACATGAACCGGCGCTCGCCGCCCGCGTTCTCGATCACGAAGACGTCGGTGTCCCCCACCAGCCGCGACTGCCGCTTGCCCAGCCTGCCGCGCACGACCAGGTCGTGGGGCAGTGGATTGGCGGTCGCGGGATCGTCGTTGGGCTCCGTCTCCCGGCGCCGGACCTGAGACTCGGCGGGGTGCCGGTAGGCGTACCAGCCGGCCCCCAGGACACCGAAGAGCGCGACCACCAGGAGCGCACGTCCGATCCAACCCTTGCGCGCGAGGCGCTTTTCGTAGTGGTCGATGTCGCCGCGGGTCGCGACCGGCACCACCGCCTGCTTGCCCGACGCGGTGGTCGAGCTTGGCGCCGGTGGGAAAGCTCAGCGTCGAATCGGTGAGCTCCTCACCGATGGACGCGAGATACGCCGGCGAGGTCCGCGCGAAGCTCGTCCATGTTCTGGTAGCGATCGGCGGGCTCCTTCTGCATCGCCTTGAGGATGATCGCGTCGGCTTCGGGTGGCAGATCACGGCGGCTCGCCCGATCGCGGGGCGGCACCACCTCGTCCGTGAGGTGCTTGGTCAGAACGCCCATCGGCGAGGACGCCCAGAACGGGGGCACGCCGGCGATGGCCTTGTACATCACGGCGCCGAGGGAATAGACGTCGGCGCGCGCGTCGACCTCCTCACCGCGAATGTGCTCCGGCGCCATGTAGTAGGGCGTGCCGATGATCGAGCCCTGGCGGGTCAGCGTCTGTCGCCGGAATCGGAGTGACGCAGCTTCGCGAGACCGAAGTCGAGCACCTTGACCATGTCCGGCCGCTCGCGGCCCTGGATGATCATGATGTTCTCCGGCTTGATGTCGCGGTGGACGATCCCGACCGAGTGCGCTTGACTGATCGAGGCGCACGCCTGCGCGCAGATCCGGGCGCAGCGCGCGAAGGTCAGTGCGCCCTCGTGCTGGATCACCCAGCCGAGGTCGTGACCGTCGAGGTACTCCATGACCAGGTAGGTCAGGCCCTGGTCGCGACCGAAGTCGAAGATCTGCACCGTGTTGGGATGGTCGAGGCGCGATGCGGCTTCGGCTTCGCGCTTGAAGCGTTTGAGCGTCTCCTTGTCGCGCGAGAGCTCGCCGTGGAGGAGCTTCATCGCCATCAGCTTGCCGATGTGGACGTGCTCGATCTTGTAGACGACGCCCATCCCGCCGCGCCCGAGGAGCGCTTCGATCTTGTAGCGGTCGGCGATCACCCTTCCGATGAGGGGATCGGCGACGTTGACCGCCGCTTCCGTGCCGGAGGTGGAGAGCGCGATACCGCAGCTGGCGCAGAAGCGCGCGTCCTGCGGGTTGACCCGGGTGCAGGCGGGGCAGGCCGACAGCTCCGCGGTATCGCCCTCGGCCAGCGCCATCAGTGAGCCCGTGACGGCAGGACGAACTGCGCGTCGACGCGCGGAACCGTGATGACGCGACCGCTCTCGGAGCGGAACTGCTGCTCGCCTCCCACCGTGCCCAGCACCCGGACCCAGTCGTTGATCGTCGCGTCGGTCGCCTGGGGATAGGTCACCCAGAGCGGGCAGCGCTCGCCGCGCGGACACTCCCGCACGAGCATCTGGAGCACGCTCTGACCGTTCGCGACGTTGATGTTGTAGATGCGCCCCTCGAGGGCGATGCGATGGCCCCGGTACGTGGTCGCGTTCTGTGCGAGGCGGGCGTAGGTCATGTCCGGCTCGGGCCGGAAAGAGGCGGCCTCGCGGGCGAGGTCCTCGACGCGCCGAATCGTGATGGTGGCTACGCGAGGTGCCCTCCCCGGCTGGCGGGCCACGATGCGCACGTCGTGCTCGCCCACCTCGTCGAGCGCGAGCCCGTGGACGAAGCGCCCCTCCTCCGTGAGGGTGACCTCGGAGCCGTCGATGGTCAGAGTGGCGTTCGGATTCACCGCACCCGCGATCTCCACGCTCTCGGCGTCCGTCACGACGTTGGAGCCGGGGCGATCGATCTGCAGCGTCGCGTAAGGCACGCGCGTCTCCACCGAGCCGGCGTGCTCCTGGCCGTCGGGCAGCGAGACCCGGTACTCCGCGCGATGCTCGAGGACGGCCTCGCTCGTCGCGGCGTCGATGGGAAAAGTGCGCGCGCCGTGGCCCTCGGCGTCGAGGGTGACCGCCTCTCCACCGATCGTCACGGTGGATCCCGGGAGCGCGTCGACGGCGATGGTCAACACGGGCGGGTCGGCGGTGAGCGTGGTGACGTCCGCGCGGATCCGATAGCTCACGGTGAGCGTCACCTCGTGCGCCGAGGCCTCTCCGGACTCGTCGATCAGCTCGACGGTGAGCTGGTTGTCCCCGAGATGGAGGCTGTCGGGGGCCAGAGGGAAGGTCGCCACCCCGTCCTCGAGCGCCACTTCCTGCCCGGCGAAGCGTACGTGGGTCGCGCCGTCGCCGCCGACCTCGACCCGAAGACCGTCTCCCGCTTCGGTGGGGGCCACCGAGGCACGCACGGTGACGTCTTCGCCGCCGAAGATCAGATACAGACCCAGCCCTCCGCCGATCGTCAAGAGCAGGAGCACGCCCAGCACACCCACCACGACCAGAGGGCTCACGCCGCGCTTCGGCGGTGGGGGCGGCACCGAGGACACGCCGTCGAACTGGACCTCCGCGCGCCGCCGCCGACCCGCCACGGGGGTCGCGGCGGGAGGACCGGGCGGCTGGCTGTCGCTGGGCTGGTTGGGCATCGGCTGCGCCGTCATCCCCAACATCGTCCGGTTGGTCGGCCCGAGCGCCGGACTCTGCGCTCCCTCGGCCCGAGCCTCCTTCGCCGCCCGCGCCGCGGCAGCCGCCTTCTCGAGCTCGACCTGCGGCATGCCCAGCATCGTTCGATTGGTGGTCGCGGGAAGTGTTCCCGGCGACGAAGATGCGTCTTGTGCCGGCGTGGTCTCCGCCGGCGCGCTCTCCGTCGGTGTCGGGGACGTCGGCGCAGCGCTCGGCTCCGATGAGGGGATGCTCGGCAGCTCCTGACCCGGCGGGACGATGGGCGACATGCCGAGCATCGTCCGCGCGCGGCCCGAGCTCGAAGGCGACGAAGGCGAAGGCGTGGGCGTCGGCTCGGCAGGCGGCGACTCGGCGGCGGGCGCGCTCGGCGGCTCGGCGGCGGGCGCGCTCGGCGGGCTCTGCGGCGGCCCTTGCGTCAGACCTTCGGGCATGGGGACCGCCGACATGCCGAGCATCGTTCGCTTCGGACTGGACGCGGGCTCCACCGGCTCGGGCGCCTGAGGCGCGGGGGCGGGCGTCTGAGGCGCAGGGGCGCTCAGGTCGTGGCCGCAGCTTCCGCAGAACTTGGCGGCCGCGAGATTCTCCCCCCCGCACGCAGGGCAGATGGCGCTTTCCCCGCTCATCGCCCGTACGATAGCAGTCGCATCGAGGCCCGGGTACCGCGGATTCATGCGGCTTTTTGCTGGGTACCGGGCCCACGCGCGAGTAGGCTCGGCTCATGCGCGCGGCTATTTCCCTGCTTCTGCTCCCTCTCACCGCGGCGTGTGGTGGCTCGGATGCTCAATGCGTCATCGACACCGATTGCCCTGTCTTCAATCGCTGCATGGCGGAGCAGTGTGTGCCGGTGGGCGGCGGCGACGCAGCGGTGGACACCGGTGTACCTACCGACTCCGGTCCTCCGGATGGTTCGCCGATGGACTCCGCGGCGGACACGGGCACGCCCGTGCTCGGCACCGGCACGGTGGCGCTGAGCCAGACGCCGCTGCCCATGGATGCGGCGAGCTACGCGGCGACCGCCGCCTTCGTCCGCGATTCGGCGACCCCGAGCGGGTGTACGACCACCGATGGGACGGCGTGCACCATCACCGAGTGCGTGACCAGCCCACCCATGGACGGTGGCGTGGGAGACGCCGGCATGGGCGACGCCGGAATCCCCACAGCGCCTCACGCCGGCGCCATCTCCATCACTGGCGCCGCGACGGCAATCGACCTCGTGCCCGGGATGAACGGGATCTATCCCGCAGCCACGGGCACCACGATGCTCTACACGGGCGGCGAGACGCTGAGCTTCACCGCCACCGGGGACGAGGTGCCCGCCTTCGCCCGCACCCTCACGGCGCCCGAGACCGTGAACGTCACGAGCCCGAGCGTCATGATGGGCTTGCTCAGCCTCAATCGCGCGGCGGACTTGAACGTCACGTGGGGGGCGACGAGCAGCGCGACCGACGTGATCGTCCGCCTCAGCGGATTCGAGATGCCGATGACCGGCGGCTCCCGGACGGTGAGCCTCGCCTGCACCTTCGACGGAACCAGTGGGATGGGCACCGTTCCGGCGGCAGACCTCGGCAACCTTCCGGGAGGCGGGGCTTCGGGGAGCTTTTCGGTAGAGACCTCCGTCTCGGACCAGCTGATGGCCGGCGGCTGGAACATCACGGTGGTCGCTTCGGCCCTGGGGCGCGGCGACACTGGCGGCGCCGCGACCGCCGGCACGACCTATCCATGAGCTCGCGCGCGTCGCGTTACACGGGCGCGATCGTCGGGCTCGCGGTGGGCGACGCCTTCGGCTACCCCTGCGAGTTTCGCCGGCGCGACGCGATCGTCGCCGCCTTTCCGCCCGACGGCCCGCGCGCGATGGTCGCCGTACACGACCCCCGCTGGCCCGAGCGTCCCGTGATCCTCGGCAAGGACCACCCGCCGGGCACCTTCAGCGACGACACCCAGATGAGCATCGCCATCGCCGAGGGGCTCCTCGACGCAGGGCGCGGCGCGGATCTCGAGACCCAGCTCGCGAAGGTCTGTGGGCGCTTCGTCGAGTGGAGTCGTTCGGACGACAACGATCGCGCGCCCGGCAACACCTGCATGACCGGCTGTCGCAACCTCGGCCGCGGCGTGCCCTGGCGCGAGGCGGGCGTCGCCGACTCCAAAGGCGCCGGCGCGCCGATGCGCGTGGTGCCGGTGGGTCTGTGGCAGCCCCAGGACCGGGAGCGAATGCTGGCGCTCGCGCGCGCCACCAGCCTGCCGACCCATGGTCACCCGGCGGCGGTGGCGAGCTCCGCGGCGGTGGCGTTGATGGTGGCGCTCGCCCTCGAAGACGCGAGCCCTGAAGAGATGACGGTGGCGGTGGCCGACGAGTGCCGGGGCGAGTCCACGGACTTCGACGAAGCGATGGAGCGACTACGGCGCTTCCGCGACGCAGACCCGGCGGTCGCGCTGAGCGAGGAAGGCATCGGCGAGGCGTGGATCGCGGAAGAGGCCGTGGCCTGTGCCCTCTACTGCCTGCGGCGACACCCCGACGACTTCTTCGGCGCCATCCACACCGCCTCGATCACCGACGGAGACTCGGACACCATCGCCACCATCGTCGGCGGCGTCGCCGGCGCGCGCCTCGGTCTCGAAGCGATCGATGCGTCGCTTCGCGACGACGTCGAACGGAGCACCTATCTCGTCGAGCTCGGAGAGCGACTCTTCGCGGCTCAGGGCTGAGCGGCTTCGGCTGGTTCGGGGCCCTCGTCTTCCTCGGCGTCCTCGGCCAGCAACGTCACCACCGTGCGCCAGGGCGCGTCGGTGAGGGGGATGGGGTCGCCCTCGTGGAAGAGGTCTTCCTCGCGGAGCAGACGCGCTCCGGGCACCCAGACCCGCTCGCTCACGGTCGGCAGGAAGGCGCGTTTGTCCACATAGCCATCGATGCGCGCCTTGAGCGCGGTGCGGGCGAGATCGCGAAGCGCGAGCGTGTTGAGCAGCACGGCGTAGATCACCGCGACCGGCCAGCCGAAGCCCATGGTGCCCAGCACCGCCAGGGTCAGGTAGCCGCTGGCCAAGAGCCCGAGGAAGAAGCGCCGGGGAAAGGGGGACAGGGCGTAGCCGAGGCCGATGGGGATGAAGAGCCCGCCGGTGAGGAGACCGCCCACGACGGCGGCGCCGATGGTGAGCAGCGCCTGCGTGCGCAGGCTCCCCGCTTCGAGGGGCAGGATGAATCGCACCGACTTGCCGCGCTGCGCGTAGCCCGGCAGGCCGCCGCGCGCGGACTCGCTCTCGGGGCGCACCCGGCGCAGGCGCGTGGCGTCGGCGGCGCTGTCGAGGAGCGGCAGCACGTCCTCCTCCACCGAGGGAAAGAGGTAGAGCACCACCTCGTCGATGGCCCCCGACTCCGTCTGCTCGCCGAGGGCGACGCTGCGCGTGGTCGTCGTCTGGGCGAGCCCCACCCGGGTCAGATCCGTGTGCGGAAACGACACCAGCACCGGACGCCACATCACGCGCGTCGCGAAGTAGGCCGCGTCGGTGGCGAGGAGGAGATAGCCCACTCGGCACCGCCCGGCCTCACGCGCCTTGTACGCGTAGCAGGGGAGAAGATGCGCGGCGGCGAGATCGAGGCCGCGCTCGGCCGCGGCGCGCGCGAGCCACTTCGGCGGGGCGACGGCCTCCGCTTCGGCCCCGGCCTTGCGGCGCATCTTGTGGACCAGGGCGAGGCCGATGCGGAAGTTGATCCAGGCGAGGCGGGTGAGGAGCGGCCCGGTGAAGAGACCGACGAGGAGGTAGAGCCCGAGCGCGACCGCGAGCAGCAAGCTGTCGCCGAGGGCGAAGCCGGCGAAGGAGAGCGCGAGCGCGAAGAGGTCGTCGACGAAGGAGTGGACGAGCTTGAGGGAGGGCAGCGGCACGAGGGCCAGGAGCAGCCGGGTGCCGGTCTTGCCGATGGTGGAGAGCCATCCGTAGACCCCGCCGCCGAGCAGCGTCAGAACGAAGACGGACGCCCCCACCCAGTGTCCGGTCTCGGCGCGGACCACGTCGATGGGAAGCGCGGCCTCGAGCTCCATCTGGATGGGCGCGGCGTCCGCCGCGGCGTAGGCCACGATCGCCGCGACCGCGACCGAGGCGAAGGGACGCCAGGTGGTGGACAGCGGCACGAGCCAGCTCTCCACCCAGCGGATCTTGTCGGCGAAGGACTCGAGGCAGGCGACCACCAGGAAGAGGGCGGCCAGGGACCACAGGAGCGCGGGGGGACCGAGACCGTGAAGCGCCTCGTGGAGCTCGGGCTCCATGAAGATCGCCGGCACCCCATCGGGCGCCGCGAGGACAAAGAGCAGGCCGAGGGGGATCCACGGGTTCTTCCCTGCCGCCGCCGACAAGGCGATCGCCGTCACGACCGATGCGGGCACACCCTCCACGGCGCCGACAATAGCCCGATCTGCACCGATCGCTGAGGGGGGCTTTTGAAAGCGGGCGATCCATCCCTATCCTTGCGCCCCATGACTACCTGGGAGGGTGCGTACACCGCGCTTGTCACCCCGTTCCGAAATGGCGAGCTCGACGAGGAGGCCCTGAGGGATCTCGTCGAGCGTCAGATCGCCGCTGGCATCGATGGCCTGGTGCCCTGCGGCACCACCGGCGAGAGCGTGACCCTCGTGGGCGACGAGCACGCCCGCGTGGTGCGCATCGTGGTCGAGCAGGCCAAGGGTCGCGTCCCCGTGATCGCGGGCGCCGGCACCAACAGCACGAGCAAGACCGTCGCCCTCGCCAAGGTCTGCCGCGAAGCGGGGGCCGACGGCCTCCTCTTGGTCTGCCCCTACTACAACAAGCCGACGCAGGCCGGGCTCGTCGCGCACTTCCGCGCGGTCCTCGACGCCGTGCCGATGCCGGCGATGCTCTACAACATCCCGGGCCGCACCCACGTGGATCTGAGCGCGCAGTCCTTCCTGCGCCTGATGGACGTCGAGCAGATCGTCGCCATCAAGGAAGCGACCGGCAACATCGTCCGCAGCCAGGAGGTCGCGGCGCTCTGCGGCGATCGCTACAGCATCCTCTCGGGAGACGACGCGCTCACGGTCGGCATCATGGCGGTGGGCGGCCGCGGCGTGGTGAGCGTCGCCTCGAACGCCTTCCCCGCCGAGGTGGCGGAGGTGGCGCACAAGATGCGGGACGGGGATCTCGCTGGGGCGCGCGCGGCGCAGCACCGCCTCCTGCCGGTCTACGAGGCGATGTTCATCGAGCCCAACCCCGGGCCCATCAAGTACGTGCTCGCCCGCGCGGGCCACATCGCCGAGGAGATCCGGCTCCCCATGACCTGGCCGACCGAGAAGGCGCAGGAGCGGATCCGCGCAGCCCTCGACATGGCGGGGCTCTCGGCGTGAGCGAAGCTCAGAACGTGCGCGTCGCGATTCACGGCGTCGGCGGCCGCATGGGGCGCGCCATCGTCGACGTTCTCGAGGACGACGAGACCATCGGGGTCACCGGCGCCCTCGAGCACGAGGGCAGCGCGCTGATCGGCGCGGACCTCGGCGCGATCCTCCGAGGTGAGCCGAACGGCGTCGTCATCACCCACGACCTCGCGGCGGGGCTCGAGAGCGCCGACGTGGTGATCGACTTCACCCGCCCCGAGCCGACCGCGAAGCTCCTCGCCGCGTGCGCCGAGCGTGGAGTCCCGGCGGTGGTGGGGACGACGGGTCTCGACGACGCTGCCCGCGCCGCGCTCGACGATGCGGCGAAAAAGGTTCCAGTCGTCTTCGCCCCGAACATGAGCGTCGGGGTGAACCTCCTCTTCCATCTGGCGAGCCGCGCCGCCGCGCTCCTCGGGCCGGAGTTCGACGCCGAGATCGTCGAGATGCACCACAAGAGAAAGGTCGACGCGCCGAGCGGTACCGCGGTGCGCCTGGCGGAGGTGGTGGCCGAGGCCAAAGGCCTCGATCCCGAAGAGGAGATCGTGCACGGGCGGAGCGGCCACGTCGGGATGCGTCCCGAGCGCGAGATCGGCGTGATGACGCTGCGCGGCGGCGACGTGGTCGGCGAGCACACACTTTTTCTGGTGGGCGCCGGCGAGCGCATCGAGCTCACCCACCGCGCGACCGACCGCGCCATCTTCGCCCGCGGCGCGGTACGGGCGGCCAAGTGGATCGTCGGTCGCCCAGCGGGCCGCTACGACATGGCCGACGTCCTCGGCGTCCCCAGATAGACGCGCCCGCTCCGGTCACGCCCGTTCGATCAGCTCTGGCCCGTCGTTCTTCACCGAGTTGACCAGGGTGCGCACGGCGTAGGCCTCGAGCTCCGGGTCGCGGGGCGTCAGGAGCGCGTCGAGCTCGTCCGTGCTCTGGCCTCGGTCGAGCCACACCTCGCGCATCTCGGGCGTGATGATGGCGGGCATGCGGTCGTGGATCGATGCGGCGATGCCCGCGGCTTTGGTCGTCACGATGGTGCAGCTGAGGATCTGCCGCTCGGGATCTTCCTTGGAATGCCAGGAGGCCCACAACCCCGCGAAGGTGAGGAGCCCGCCGCCCGTCTCGTGCAGGAACATCGGCGTCTTCGTCTTGCCGTCGCGCTTCCACTCGTAGAAGCCGTCGGCGAGCACCAGGCAGCGCCGCTTCCGGTAGGGGTCGCGAAACGCGGGCTTGTCCGCGAGGCTCTCGGCGCGCGCGTTGAGCATCCGCGCGCCCACCTTCGGGTCGTCGGCCCAGAAGGGGATCAGACCCCAGCGAAGCATCACCAGCTTCTTCGGGCTCTTGTCGGTCACCACCGGCACGGCCTGCGTCGGCGCGATGTTGTATCGCGCGGAGAGGTTCTCCTCGGGCCCCTGGGACCACACGTCGGCGCCCGGCTCACCGTCCAGGTCGAGCTCGTCCCAGATCTCGTCCACCGAGAGACTGAGCGTGTAGCGGCCGCACATGTCGTCGTATAGTGCCCGCGAAGCGATGCGCGTGCACCACCTCAACTGCGGCACCATGTGCCCTCCCGTCGGCCGGCTGATCACCCCGACCCGCGGCATCTTCGAGCGCGGGCTGATGGTGTGTCATTGCCTGCTCATCGAGACCGATGCGCATGGCCTGGTGCTGGTGGACACGGGCCTCGGCACCGAGGACGTGCGAGACCCGAAGCGGCTCGGCGCCATCCGCCATCTCCTCGCGTCGCATCTGACACAGGAAGAGACCGCCGTGCGGCAGGTGGAGCGCCTGGGCTTTTCGCCGTCGGACGTTCGCCACATCGTGCTCACGCACCTCGACCTCGATCACGCGAGCGGGCTCGGCGACTTCCCCGACGCCAAGGTCCACTGCATGCGAAAGGAGCGGGACGCCGCCGCCAACCCGCGGGGTCTCGAACGCGAACGCTATCGCACCGTGCAGTGGGCGCACGATCCCGAATGGGCGCTGTACGACGTCGACGGCGAGCGCTGGTTCGGCTTCGAGGCGGTGCGCGACCTCGTGGGGTTGCCCCCGAGCTCCTCCTGGTCCCCCTCCACGGCCACAGCCGCGGTCACGCAGCGGTCGCCGTGGACGCCGAGGACGGCTGGCTCCTGCACGCCGGCGACGCCTACTTCTTCCACGGCGAGATGGATCCGAGCGGCGCGCACTGCCCACCGGGTCTGCGCGCCTTTCAGCGCATCGCGGCGATGAACGACGCCGAGCGCCGTTGGAACCAGCGGCGCCTCCGTGCGCTGGTGCGGGAGCACGCCCACGAGGTGCGCGTCTTCTCGGCCCACGACCCGTCGGAGCTCACCTCCTTTACGGGATGATCTCCGCGTCCGCGAGGATCTGTCGGAGACGCGCCCAGGTAGGCTCGAAGGTCGGCAGCTGACTCATCGCGATCAGCGGCGTCAGAAGGTCGAGGCCGCCGTCGATGAGCGCCCGCGTCTTTTTCTGCCCTCGCGATTCGTCGCGCACGAGATAGGCGAGGCTCGCGAGGTGGAGCGCCCAGAGCACGAGCGCGAGGAGGCGCCGCTTGTCCTCGGCGATCACCGGCACCTCGAGCGCCTTTTCGAAGACCCGGATGGCGCGCTCTCGCACCTCCGCGCTCTGTTCGGAGAACGCCGAGAGGGGGTCGGCCGGATCGGCGAGGCTCCGGGAGACCGCGACCAGGAGCGCACGGTCGCCTCGGACGGCCTCGATCTTCGTCTGAAAAGCGATGCCGAGGCGCTCGCGCAGGTCGTCGCTCCGCTCGATGGCCCGGAGCGCCAGGCGCTCGTGCTGCGCCTGCTGCGCGTCGTAGTACGCGACCACGATCGCCGACTTCGACGGGAAGTAGTGATAGGCCGATCCGAGGGAGACGCCGGCGCGCTTGGCGACGTCGCGCATGGTCGTCTCGTCGAAGCCCTTCTCTCGAAAGAGCGCGAGCGCCGTATCGAAGATCAGCGCGCGCTTCTTCTCGCCGTCGGATCGGTGGGCCATGCGTCAGCGGTAGGCACTCGAGGCCACGCTCGAGGTGCCGCAGTGTCCTTCCTCGCAGCGCGCGCCGCCACCGAAGATCGACGAGAGCAGCGGCCGCGACGAAGAGACGACGCCGAAGAAGAGCTCGGCGAAGGGACGCACGGGACGAGCGCTCAGGAGCGACGCGAAGCCCCGGTAGTCCTCCAGCGCCCAGAGCACCATCAGGAAGGCGTCAGAGCCGGCCCAGAACGCACCGTCGTCCGCGACCACCACCAGCTCCCGTCCGTCCCCGGGGATCCGGCCGCCCATGAGCGACCGAGCACGCGCCGAGGTCAGCGGCACGAAGCGACAGGGCACGATCGCCAGCTGCCCCTCCACCCACGCGCGACAGCGCTGGCAGAAGGGACAGCCCGCGTCGTAGACGATGGTGAGCGCCATCTCAGGCAGCCACCGGGGAGGTGACCGGCGCGCGGCCGTGGGGCGCGATGGGAGGCGGCTCGCTCCTGAGGCGCAACCGCCGGCGGATGCGGTGGAAGATGAAGAGGTTGGCGAAGTGCATGAAGGCGAGGCTCAAGAGCAGCCAGCCCATCTTCGTGGCGAGCGTCTCGATCGCCGCGGTGAGGGTGCCGGCGTAGCCGCCCTCCATCAGCAAGCAGGCGTAGCCGAGGTTGACCAGGTAGAAGCCGACCACCAGCAGCTTGTTCACCGCCTGGCCCAGCTCGGGATTCGTCGAAAAGACGTCGCGCAGGAGGATCGCTCCGTTGCCCGCCAGGGTCCGGGCCAGAAAGACTGTCAGCCCCAACGACAAGAGCGCATAAACCGCGTAAACGATTGCCATTTTCGTATCCTTTCTGAACGTGTTCAACATTGAACACGTTCAATTTGTAGATACGTTCGTGGGCCGAGTCAATTTCCCGCCCGCGCTTTTCAGTCGCCGGTGGCGCCCGCGCCGCTTCGACCCGCGGTGAGCTCGATCAGCCGGTCGATGAGGAAGCGGCTCTGGTCGAGGGCTTCTTCGGTGAACTCGCCGAAGTAGCCGCGAACCTCGCGAAAGACGCCGTCGAAGCGCTCGCGGTCCTCGGTGGCGACGATCTCGGCGAGCTCGGCGGCCGCGTCCGAGAAGGCCTTCATCACCTCGCGGTTCTTCGGATTGCGCATCTCGATCTCGGCGTAGAGCGAGGACGCCTGCGCGAAGTGGCGGGCCGTCACGTACATCTCCAGCAGATAGGCCGGCGAGGTGAACTGCAACGTCTCCTCGAGGGGCGTGCCCATCCGCGCGAGCGCGACGCCGAGCACCTGGGTGTGAAAGTGGTTCAGCACCTGGACGATGGCCATCGCCTCGTCGTGGCGTTCGGCGGTGGTCTCGGTGATCACCAGCCCGCGCGCCTCGAGCATCGACTTCACCCACGCGTACCACTCGTCTCCGCGCCCCTCGACCATCACCACGCGCTGGCCGCTGAGGGAGTGGACGCCTGGGCCGAACATGGGGTGCGTTCCGACGACGCTGGCCTGCGTCGCCTCCAGCATGGCCTTCATCGGTCCGGTCTTGACGCTGGTCACGTCCATCAAGAGCGCGTCCGGACGCATCTGGGGACCCACCTCGCGGATCACCTCCTCGGCCTTCGCGATCGGCACGCTGACCACCACGACGTCCGCGGCCTTCGCGGCTTCGACGTTGGTGAGCTGGGTGCCGACGTCGGTCACCATCACCGCGTGACCCAGGTCGCCGAACATCTCGGCGAGCCTCTGCCCCATGCCGCCCCGGCCGCCGATTATCGCCACGGTGCGCTGCTCGATCTCGAGCGGGAGCTCGGCGCGGAGCGAGGCCTGGTAATCGCGGCTCGCCACCAGCACCAGGCGGAAGATGGACTCGATGGTGCCGCCGGGCAGCCCCAGCCGCTCGGCGCGCTTCGTCCGGTCGGCGAGCACCTGCCGTTCCCGGGTCAGGTCCCGAATGCGCTTCAGGTTCTCGCGCTTGAACCCCGCCACCTCGCCGACGATCGCCATCCGCCGCGCGAAGAGCATGAGCACGTCGCGATCGATGGCGTCGATCATCGCCCGCAGGGCAGCCAGGGGGCGGCTCTTCGTGATCTGGTCGGTCACCTTGGGGCGCACGATAACCCGAGACTCGACGGCGGTCGCCTGTGGCATCATCCGCCGCGATGTCAGGGCTCCTCAGGGCCGACCGGGTGGTGGTCGAAGACCGGGTGACGGGCCGCAAAGGGCTCGGCGGCGCCGCCAAGGGCACCGCGCGCGCGCTCGCCGAAGCGCTCTTCACGACCTCCGAGGGCCCCCCGCCCGCCGAGCGCCTCGACTGGCTCATCGAGGACATCGACGACTTCATGGCGCTCACCGGCACCCGCGGGAAGCTCGTGTTCCGCCTCTGCCTCTTTGCCGTGAGCCTGATCGCGCCGCTCCTGATCTTCCGCTTCCTGCCCTATCGCTTCCTGTCGAGCGAGAGCCGGAGCCGCGGCCTCGAGCGGATGGAGCGAAGCCCCTTCGGCCTCGCCGTCTTCGGCGCCAAGGCCATCCTCTGCATCGTCTACTACGAGCATCCCGACGCCGCGCGGATGATCGGCTACGACGGAAGCTGCCTCACGGGCGAGCACGCGGCGACACGAGACGAGTCACGAGCCTCGGCCGCGGAAGCGAGCGTCGACTGATGGCGGCCGGCAGCTACCAGAGCATGCGCGACCACCGGGGCCCCTTCGACGTCTCCTGCGATGTGGTGGTGGTGGGCTCGGGCGCCGGAGGCGCGGTGGTGGCTCGCGAGCTCGCCGAGTCCGGACAGTCGGTGGCGGTTCTGGAGGAAGGCCCCCGCGTCACCTCCGCGGAGTACGGGGCGTGGCGACCGAGCGAGTCGCTTCGCCACATCTGGCGCGACGGCGCGATGACGGTGGCGGTCGGCCTGGGAGGCGCCCCCGCCGTTTCGGTGCACATCGGTCGCTGCGTGGGCGGCTCCTCGATGCTCACCGGCGGCGTCTGCTTCCGCATCCCGGAGCACGTGCTGGACGAGTGGAGCCGCGACCTCGCCCTGCCCGACTACGACCCGAAGTCGATGGAGCGCTATTTCGAGCACGTCGAAAAGGCGATTCACGTCGAGACCGTCCCCGAGTCGATGCAGAGCAAGAGCACCCGGCTCTTCGGCATCGGCGCCGACAAGCGCGGCCTCGTGATGGAGCCCATGCGGCGCAACACCGAAGGCTGCCAGGGATGCGGCCGGTGCAACTTCGGCTGCCCCCACGCGGCGAAGCTCAGCGTCGACCTCAGCTATCTCCCCAAGGCGGTCGCCGCCGGCGCCGACGTCTACTCGCACTGCCGCGTCGACCGCGTCGTGACCCGGGGCGGGAGCGCCGTCGGCGTACGCGGGCGCCTCCTGAACCGCCCGGGCGGTCGTCCCGGCGACGCGTTCGTCGTGCACGCCAAGCGCGTGGTCGTCGCGTGCGGCGCGTGGCACACGCCGACGCTCCTGCTCAGGAGTGGCATCGGCGCGCGAAAGCACGTGGGTCGAAACATGACCCTGCATCCCGGCTTCCGCATGTTCGCCCGCTTCGAGGAGAAGGTCCGCGGGTGGCGGGGCGCCTTGCAGAGCACCTACAGCACCAGCCTCGAAGACCAGGGCATCACCCTCACCTCTCTCTTCATCCCGCCGGGCGTCCTCGCCGCGACCATGCCGGGCGTGGGGCGCGAGCACACCGACAACGCCAAGCGCGTCGATCACCTCGCCGTCTACGGCGGCATCATCCACGACCACGGCGGCGGCCGCGTCCACCCCGGCTTCGGCCGCGAGCCCTTCGCGACCTTCCGCATGACGCGCGAGGAGAAGGCGAAGATCCCCGTCCTGCTCACGGCGATGGCCGAGTCCTTCTTCGAGGCGGGGGCGGTCGAGGTCTACCTGCCCGTCCTCGGCATGCGCGGCCAGTCCGCAGACGGCTTCCGCAAGCTCGACCTCGCGAAGATCCCCGGCCGGCGCATCGAGTGCGGCTCGCAGCATCCCCTCGGCACCGCGCAGATGGGCGCGGACGCAGGGCGGGGGGCGACCGATCACAGCGGCAAGGTGTGGGACGTCGATCACCTCTACGTCGCCGACGGAAGCATCCTGCCCACCAGCCTCGGCGTGAACCCGCAGATCGCGATCATGAGCGTCGCGACGCGCGTCGCCTGGCGGATGCGCGACGAGCCGCTGCCGAGCTGACCCCCGGAGTCGAGTGCCCGAGCTGCCCGAAGTCGAGATCGCTGCGCGCACCGTGCGCCGGAGCCTCGTCGGGCAGGTGATCGAGCGAACGCGAACCTTCGACCCGCGCATCGTCCGCCACCAGAGCGCACGCGCACTGGCCCGCGCAGTGACGGGTCGCGAAGTGCTCGGCGTGCGCCGCCTCGGCAAGCATCTCCTCTTGGATCTGGAAGGCGACGGCGCGCTCTGGCTGCACCTCGGCATGACCGGCAAGTTGGTCCATCGCGCGCCCGGCGAACGCGGGCCCTCTCACGTGCGACTCGCCTTTTCGACCTCCAACGGCCGGCTCCTCTTTCGCGACCCGCGCCTCTTCGGCGGGGCGACGGCCGGCAGCGAAGCAGAGGTGCGACGAAGGGTTGGCTGGGACCGGCTGGGACCGGATGCGCTCTCGATCGGAGCGAGCGGCCGCGCGCTTCGCGATGCGCTCGGCACCGGACCCCGCCCCATCAAGATCGCCCTCATGGACCAGCATCGCCTCGCGGGGATCGGAAACATCCAGGCCGCCGAGGCTCTCTTTCGGGCGCGGATCCATCCGAGCACCCGCGCCGGCGCGCTCGCGCCGAGGGACTGGGGCCGCCTCGCGCGAGGGCTCGCGGGTACGCTGGCTCACACACTCGCTGTCTCGGGAGACGAGGAGATCACTTACGTCACCGAGGAAAGAGACCACAATCCCTTTCAGGTCTATGGCCGCCAAGGCGAAGCATGCCCTCGGTGCAGCGCGACCATCGACCGAGTGCTGCTGGGAGGCCGCTCGACTTTCTTCTGCCCCGCATGTCAGGCGGCGATTTCGGAGAAGGAGGTTTCATGAGGACCCGAGGTCTCCTATGCTCGCGCCCCTCATGAGCGGATACGGACAGCCACCCGGCGGCGGTGGATTCGGTCAGCCCCCTGGCGGGGGTCAGCCTCCGGGCGGGGGTGGTTTTGGTCAGCCTCCGGGCGGGGGTCAGCCTCCGGGCGGGGGTCAGCCTCCGGGCGGCGGCGGTTTCGGTCAGCCGCCGGGCGGGGCGCCTCCCTCGGGCGGCGGCTTCGGGCAGCCGCCCGCGGGACAGCCGCCCTCGGCTGGTGGCTTCGGTCCGCCGCAAGGTGGCGCGGTGCCCGGTCCGGGCGGCCCGAAGATGAACGTCCTCGCCATCGTGAGCGTCGTGCTCTCGGGGCTCGGCTATCCCCTGCTCTGCTGTTGTGGCGCTTGCGCGAGCCCGTTGCCCATCGGCGGGATCGTCTGTGGCGCCATCGCCTTGAACCAGATCAAGCAGGACCCGCAGACGCACAAGGGCAAGGAGCTGGCTTTCGTCGGCATCGGCCTCGGGGTCCTGGCCTTCCTCATCGGCATCGGTCTGTTGATCTTCGCCCTCGCGACCGGCGGTTCGGTCACGCCGAACCCTAGTCAGTTCCAGAATTTCTGACCCTCGCGCGCCGTCCGATAGGATCGGCGCGTGACCACTCGCGCTTTCGCATGTCGGAAGGGCAGCACCACGCTGCTCGAGCCCTCGGAGAAGGAGCTCCCCGACCTGATCGTCGATCCGGACGTGCTGCTCTGGGTCGACGTCGAAGGCGCGACCAAAGAGGACGAGCAGGTCCTGACCGAGATCTTCGGCCTCCACCCGCTCCTGGTGGAAGACATCCTCGGTGAGGCCCAGCCCAAGCTCGAGGATCACGACGATTTCTACTACCTGATCGTTCACGGGATCGATCCGAACGCGCACGAGCCGACCGAGCTCAAGACGGTCGAGATCGACGTCATCCTCGCGCCGGGCTTCGTCCTCACCCACCACGATCGGGCAGTGGCGAGCGTGGACTTCGTCGAGAAGCGGCTCAGGCGCGATCCCCGTCTCATGCACCAGCCCTCCGCCTTTCTGGCACACGCCATCATCGACCACGAGGTCGATCGCTATCTGCCCCTGATGGGTCAGTTCGATCAGGAGATCGGCGAGCTCGAGCTCCGGATCGTGGAGGAGACTCAGCCCAAGGGGATCCTCGAGCGCATCTTCGATCTCAAGCGGTCCCTCCAGCGCGTCCGGCGCGTCGCCATCCACCAGACCGACGTGCTCCTGCGCCTCTCCAACGGCACCACGCCGGGGATCCCCGAGGACGCCCTGCCCTTCTATCGCGACATCTACGACCACTTCCTCCGCGTGAGCGATCTGACCGATTCGTATCGCGACCTGGTGTCGTCCTCTCTCGACGCGTTCCTGAGTGTGCAGTCCAATCGGATGAACGAGGTCATGAAGGTGCTCACCCTCATCAGCACCATCATGCTGCCGCTGACCTTCATCACGGGGCTCTACGGCATGAACTTCGATCACATGCCGGAGCTCCACTGGGAGTACGGCTACATCTTCTCCTGGGCGCTGATGATCTTCACCGCCGGCGCCTTCGTCTGGTTCTTTCGCAAGCGCGGCTGGCTCTGACGCTCACTCGGCCTTCGAGCCGACGGCATCCGCTACGCGTTCGAAGCCTTCGGCGCGCGCACGCGCGACCAGACCGCGCGCGAGTCGCCCGGGCAGCCCAGGGCCCTCGTAGATGAACGCGGTGTAGATCTGGACGAGGGTCGCGCCGGCGACGATGCGCTGCCACGCGTCGTCGACGGTGGCGATCCCGCCAACCGCCACGAGCACGATGCGATCCCCAGCGCGTCGGCGGAGCCGCCTCAAGACTTCGAGCGCGCGATCCCGAAGCGGCGCCCCCGACAGCCCACCGGCCCCGATGCGCTCCACCTCTCGTGCGCTCGTCTCGAGCCCTTCACGGGAGATGGTGGTGTTGGTGGCGATGATCCCGTCGAGGCCCAGCTCGAGCGCGAGAATCGGCCACGGCGTCCACGTCGTCGTCGGCGAGGTCGGGCGCGATCTTCACCAGAAGTGGGACGCGCCTCTTTGGCGACGTCGCATCGAGGCGTTCGCGCACCGCAACCAGAAGCGGGCGCAGCT
>CAVSGI010000004.1:0-284872 GCA_963727445.1 uncultured delta proteobacterium | reverse complement strand
GGCGCGTCGCCATCCACCAGACCGACGTGCTCCTGCGCCTCTCCAACGGCACCACGCCGGGGATCCCCGAGGACGCCCTGCCCTTCTATCGCGACATCTACGACCACTTCCTCCGCGTGAGCGATCTGACCGATTCGTATCGCGACCTGGTGTCGTCCTCTCTCGACGCGTTCCTGAGTGTGCAGTCCAATCGGATGAACGAGGTCATGAAGGTGCTCACCCTCATCAGCACCATCATGCTGCCGCTGACCTTCATCACGGGGCTCTACGGCATGAACTTCGATCACATGCCGGAGCTCCACTGGGAGTACGGCTACATCTTCTCCTGGGCGCTGATGATCTTCACCGCCGGCGCCTTCGTCTGGTTCTTTCGCAAGCGCGGCTGGCTCTGACGCTCACTCGGCCTTCGAGCCGACGGCATCCGCTACGCGTTCGAAGCCTTCGGCGCGCGCACGCGCGACCAGACCGCGCGCGAGTCGCCCGGGCAGCCCAGGGCCCTCGTAGATGAACGCGGTGTAGATCTGGACGAGGGTCGCGCCGGCGACGATGCGCTGCCACGCGTCGTCGACGGTGGCGATCCCGCCAACCGCCACGAGCACGATGCCATCCCCCACGCGTCGGCGGAGCCGCCTCAAGACTTCGAGCGCGCGATTCCCGAAGCGGCGCCCCCGACAGCCCACCGGCCCCGATGCGCTCCACCTCTCGTGCGCTCGTCTCGAGCCCTTCACGGGAGATGGTGGTGTTGGTGGCGATGATCCCGTCGAGGCCCAGCTCGAGCGCGAGAATCGGCCACGGCGTCCACGTCGTCGTCGGCGAGGTCGGGCGCGATCTTCACCAGAAGTGGGACGCGCCTCTTTGGCGACGTCGCATCGAGCGTTCGCGCACCGCAACCAGAAGCGGGCGCAGCTTGTCCACGGCCTGAAGGTTGCGGAGCCCCGGCGTGTTGGGTGAGCTGACGTTGACCACGAAGTAATCGGCGTGGGCGGCGAGGCGCTCCGTGCTGAGCACGTAGTCCGTGGTCGCCTCCTCTTCGGGCACGACCTTCGTCTTGCCGATGTTGATGCCGATCACCCCACGGCGCCCCCGGGACAGGCGCGACGCCGCAGCCTCGGAGCCGTGATTGTTGAAGCCCATCCGATTGACGAGGGCGCGATCGGCCGGCAGCCGGAAGAGCCGCGGAGGTGGATTGCCAGGCTGCGGCTGGCCGGTGATGGTGCCCACCTCCACGAAGCCGAACCCCAGCGCGCCCAGGGCGTCGTAGCCCTCGGCGTCCTTGTCGAAGCCGGCGGCGAGGCCCACCGGCGTGGGGAAGGTGATGCCGAACGCCTCGGTCTCGGCGGCCTCGGCTCGGTAGCCGTAGAGGAGGGAGAGGAGCGCCTTTCCGCCGGGCACTGCGGCGCCCAGGCGCAGGCAGGCGAAAGCGAAGCGGTGCGCGGTCTCGGCCGCGAGCAGCCACAGAAAGGGCCGTAGCACCAGACGGTAGAGCATCGGCCGGCGCATCCTGCCCGCGGGGGGCCACAATTGAAAGGCTTTGAAAATATGGGCTTCGGCGGACGACAGATGGGTACGCGACGCCCCCTTCTTCGGCCGATTCGCCGGGAAATGCCATAATTGACGAAGAGCCCGATGCCGAACGAGACCTCCCACCGCCCACTGTCCACGACCGTCGCCGCCTTGCTCCTGATCGCTGGCTGCGGCCGCACCCTCCCACTCGACGACCTGCCCAGCGACGGCGGGACCGACACCGCGCGTGACACGGGCTTCGACAGCAGCGTCGACTCCTCCCGGGACACCTCCGTCGACACCCTGCCCCCGAGTTGCCGCACGAACCTGGACTGCGACGACGGCTTCTTCTGCAACGGGGTCGAGCAGTGCGTGGGCGGCCGGTGCGCCCGCTCGATGGACGTTTTCTGCGACGACGGAGACCCCTGCACCAGCGACTTCTGCGACGAGCGCTCTCGGAGCTGCGTCTTCGAGCCGGACCGCGTCGACGCCGATGGAGACGGCTTCCCCGCCGCCATGTGCGGCGGCGACGACTGCGACGACACGCGCCCCGACGTCAATCCCGCGATGCGTGAGCTCTGCGACGACGGCGTCGACAACGACTGCAACTTCGCCGTCGACTGTGGCGACGACGCGTGTCGCTTCTCGCCCGTCTGCATGTGCCGGCCAGAGCCCGAGCGCTGCGACAACGGCATCGACGACGACTGCAACGGGCTCGTCGACTGCATGGACCCGATCTGCCGCGGCTTTCCGGGGTGCGGCTGCATGCCTGCACCCGAGTTCTGCGCCAACGGCATCGACGACGACTGCAACGGGCTCATCGACTGCATGGACCCGATCTGTTTCTCCGATCCGGCGTGCTGCATGCCCGCGCCCGAAGACTGCTCGAACATGGTGGACGACGACTGCGATGGGCGCGTCGACTGCGCGGACTTCGACTGTCGATCCACGCCGGATTGCACCGCCACCTGCCCCGACGGGGATCTGGGCTCACGCGTCGGGCCACGCGTCGCCACCGGCTCGACCGTGGGCCGGCTCAGCCGTCTGACGGCGTCATGCGCCGGCAGCGCGGCCTCTCCCGAGTTCGCCTATTCATGGCGGGCGCCCTTCACCGGCCGCTTCTCGATCGACACCATCGGCTCCGACTACGACACCGCGCTCCACGTGCACACCAGCGGGTGCTTCGGCCCCGAGATCGCCTGCGATGACGACTCCGGCCCGGGCGTTCAATCACGGGTGCTGCTCTCGCTGCGCGGCGGCCAGGAGGTGGTGATCGTCGTCGACGGCTTCGGCATGGGATCCGTCGGCAACTACGTCCTCAACATCAACCCCGCTGCAACCGAGGTCGGCAACTGCACCGATGGGATCGACAACGATCGCGACGGCCTCACCGACTGCCGCGATCCCGACTGCGGCTCCGACCCCGCGTGCATGCGCACCTGCCCCGAGATGGACATCGGCCGCGCCATCGGGTTCGGCGTCGCGCGAGGGTCCACCAGAGGTCAGGGCGACGACCTCACCCCGAGCTGCGCGATGAGCGCCTCGCCCGACGTGGGGATCGCCTGGACCGCGCCGCGGACCGCGCGCTATCGCTTCGACACCCGTGGCTCCAGCTTCGACACCGTGCTCAGCCTCCGCGACGGCTCGTGCATGGGTCCGGAGATCGCCTGCGACAACGACGCGATCGCCCCCGCTTCGCGGATCACGCGCAGCGTGGTCGCGGGCACGCGCCTGGTGATCGTGGTCGACGGCAACGGCTTCACCGCCGGCGACTTCCAGCTCAACATCCGGGCCTTCGAAGCGCCGTTCTGCGGCGACATGATCGACAACGACTCCGACGGGAACACGGACTGTGCGGACTCGGAGTGCGCCGGACGCCCGGAGTGTTGCGTGCCCATGCCCGAGATCTGCGACGACGGGGTGGACCAGGACTGCGACGGGCTGATCGACTGCGCCGACCCGAATTGCGCGGGCTCCCTCGCCTGCTGCATGCCCCTGCCCGAGGACTGCTCGAACATGCGCGACGACGACTGCGACGGTCTGATCGACTGCGTGGATCCGGACTGTTCGACCGACCCGGTCTGCTGACGAAAGGCTTTTCGGGCCAGGTCGTCCGGGATACGCTCGGCTCATGTCGGGTACCCGGTACCTGGCGCGCCTCGGAGATCGGAGCCTCTTTCCGAAGCTGACGCCTCACGCCTATCTGAACCACGCCGCGGTGAGCGCGGTCTCGGTGCCCGTCGAAAAGGCGGCCGAAGAGGTTCTGGGCGACTACGCGGCGCGCGGGCTCGAAGCGATCGGGCGCTGGATCCCACAGCGCCTCACGCTGAAGAAGAAGCTCGGAGGGCTCATCGGGGCCGACGCGAGCGAGCTGGCACTCACGCCGGGCACCTCCTGGGGGGCGGCCGCCATCGCCCTGTCCTTCCCCTGGGAACGCGGCGACCGCGTGGTGGTCTTCGAAGGAGAGTTTCCAGCCAACGTCACCCCCTGGCTCCGCGCCGCCGAGCTCTTCGAGCTCGAGGTCGAGCGCCTGCCCCTCGTTCCCTTCGCGCGCCACCCCGATGAGGGCATCGAGTCCCTCGAGAGCGCCCTCTCCCGCGGCGCACGCCTGGTCGCGGTGAGCGCGGTCGAGTTCCAGAGCGGCCTGAGGATGCCGCTCCAGCGCATCGCCGCCGCCGCCCACGAACGGGGCGCCGAGGTCTTCGTCGACGGGATCCAGGCGGTGGGCGCCGTGCCCCTCGACGTGAAGCAGACGGGGATCGACTACCTCGCGGGCGGCGCTCACAAATGGCTCATGGGCATCGAGGGCCTCGGGTACCTCTACGCGCCTGCCGCGCGCGCGGCGAAGCTCCGGCGCAACGTCGCCGGGTGGCTCAGCTACCGCGACCCCGTGGCCTTTCTGAGCGAAGGCATCGGCAAGCTCGACTACGACAAGCCCTTTCGCGAGGGGATCGACTTTGTCGAGCTCGGCTCTCTCAGCGCGGTGGGCTCGGCGGCCCTCGAAGCGTCGGTCGAGCTCATCACGCAGCTCGGCGTCTCCGCGATCTTCGAGCACGTCTCCGCCTATCTGGATGTGCTCGAGGAGTCCCTCGACGAGCGCGGCTTTCGCTCCCTGCGCTCGCCCATCGCCGACTCGCGCTCCGCGATCCTCTCCGTCCTGCCGCCCGAAGGGGTGGACGTGGTCGCGCTGAACCGCGCCCTCGCCGCGCGCGGGGTGAGCGCGAGCATCCCCGACGGGCGCCTGCGCTTCTCACCCCACTGGCCCAACGCCCATGACGAGGTGAAGAAGGTCCTCGAGACCATCGACGCGGCGCTGGCCGCGCTATAGGACCTGCCCCGGCGTCCCGATCTGCCCGGCCGCAGGCGCGGACCCGCCCTCGCAGGGCGCGACCTCGAACTCCACCACCTGCTGGCACCAGCTCGGGTCGTCGTGGTCCATGGACGTGCAGGTATCGGTGTTGCCCGGCCCTGCTGCGAAGTGACCTGCGAGCACCACCGTCTCGCCGCAGTTCTCGACGGTGACACGATAGTCGAAGGGCGCCTCGCCGATGCAGCTCTCGAAGTGCGCGACCCGCACCGTGTAGGTCCCCGCGGGCGCCCTGCCGCTCGGCCAGAAGACGTGCTCGTTGTCGACGCCCATGTTGGAGCTACAGGCCGCGTTGGCGTCGAGGTCGAGCTGACCGCCGTTTTCCGAGTTGGTGTTGCCGTAGTAAACGGTGTTGCCCGTCGGATCGACGACGTAGAGGTCCAGGTCGGTGCTCTGGCTCATCGTCACCGTCACCTCCACGTCGCCCGTCCCCACCGGCATCACGCGCAGCTGGCGCTGCAGGTACGGCGACACGCGGCCTTCGACGTCCACCGCGGCGACATACATCGTCACCTCGAGGGGCACGCCCGTGATCGGCTCACCATGCGGGCCCACCGCCGCATCGAGGCCGAAGATCACTTCGGCCGCCTCCGCTCCCGCGATCTGAATCTGCCCCAGCTCGGTGTCGACGGTCGCGGGCAGGAAGAAGTGCCCCGGGTAGTCGTGGAAGGCGATGTAGAGACCGCGCACTTCGGTGTCGGTTCCGGTCCCGGCCTCGAGGCGGATGGGCAAGCGCGCCGGCACGCCCGCCAGGATCACGAGCTCACCGCCCGCGTCGCCGTGGGTGATCGCGGGTCGCGCGGCGGTCGCGGGCGAGGCATCGGGCGCCGCGGTCGGGTGGAGCTCGGCGCCACCCACGATCCACGGGGTATCGATGGTTCGCCCGTCGCGGGAGCCGTGTTCGATGCGCTGCACCGAGAGGCGCCCGGAGGGGAGCATCCCCTCGACCTCGACGTGGGGTCCGGGCCGATAGCGCGTGCGCATCTCGCGGACCTGCGTCGCCTGGCCGGGCTGCCCATCCGGGTCGGGATCGTCCGGAGGCGCGATGGGATCGAAGGGATCGACGGGACCTTCGGCGACGACGTCTTGTCGCGACAAGACGACGCCCAGCGAGAAGAGCCCGGCGCAACCCAGACAGGACGCGAGCAGGGCAAAGAGACCCAAACCCGCGAAGAGCAGCGTCTTGTCGTTCCCGGAGCGGGCCATGGGTTCCCCCAAAGCCTACGCCCAAGCGCGGGACAATGTTCCGCTCAGTTCCGCACCCGGGCGGCGACGGAGGCCAGGTCCTCGCTCACGGCCCCGCGCGCGTGGGTCCGGACGGCGTCCCGTTCGTAGCTGGGCGTCTTGGGACGGGCCACCAGATGGATGGCGAAGCCGAGGGCGGCGGGCAGCGCGAGATCGAGCTCGAAGATGTCGCCCGCGACCAACGTCCGCGAGGGAGCCGCGCCCGCGTCCGCGAGCACCGACGAGAGCGCGTCCCAGTAGAGGCCCCGGCGAAGGAAGATCGGCCGGTCGAGACCGGGCAGCGCCAGGGTCTCCGGGAGGCTGGCGAAACCATCCACGGTGCCCGTCGGCTCGGCGATCACGTACTTCTTCGCGTTGCCATAGACGCGGAGCTTGTCGCGGCCACGCGGCGCCAGGTCGTCGAGCTTGGCCTCGACGGCATCGGTGAGGCTGTTGGTCACGACGTAGACCGGGCGGCCCGTCGCCAGGAGCTCTTCCACCACTTCGCGCGCGTCCGGTCGAAAGACGTTGGCCGCCTTCGGGTAGTTGCGCCGGAAGACGTCCTCGAGAAAGGAGCGTCGCTCTTCGGCGTCCTTCATCAGCCCGTGCTCGTCCAAGAGCTTCTGGGCGGTGGAGGTCGCCATGATGTAGGGATCGGCGTGCGAGGGGGCCACGATGCGCCCGTCGAACTCCCAACCGTAGCTGTCGGGGTCGGCGCCGATCGACGCCGCCGCTTCGTCCCAACCGGAGACCGCCTCCGCTCCGAGGTGCGCCGCCAGATCGTCGCGATAGGCCTCGAGGAAGGGGACGGCTTCCTTCTCCACGTCGGTGAAGGTGCCGTCGAAATCGAGGATGATGCAGTCGAGCTCCATGCCTTCTACATGCGAGGACGCGGTCGAGAGCATGCCGGCTGACCGGTCCGGGCGCAACGATGGCGCCGCTTCAGCGCGTCGTTTTTCGAAGGGCGGCAGCACCTTCGACCAGCATCCACACCGTCATCGTCGACAGAAGTAACGCGAGGCCGGCCATCGGGTAGTTGTCACGATCCCAGAACTCCGCGAGCTTGCCGAGCATGGCGAGGAAGGTCACCAGGGTGGTGAAGATCATCGGCAGCAGCAGTGGGAGCACCGGCCGCTTCCGCGCGTGAAAATAGAGGGCGAGGACCATCAAGGTGAGCGCGGCCAGCATCTGATTGCTCGCGCCGAAGATCGGCCAGAGCACCCAGCCCGCCTGCCGCACCAGACCGCTGCCTGGATCGGGCACCTCCCAGAAGGCGAGGAGCGCCGCCGGCGCCACGGCGAGAAGCGTTCCGACATACGGATTCCTCAGCGGCGCGAAGGAGATCGCCTCCCCCATCTCCGCGAGGATGAAGCGCTGAATGCGCGTCGCCGTGTCGAGGGTGGTGGCGGCGAAGGAGATCACCAGAACGGCCATGAGCGTGCGCGAGAGCTCGGCGGAAAAGCCCAGCGACTCGAGGAACGCGCCGCCGCCGAGGACGAACGCGGTGGCCTTGTTCGCGCCCGCGTGAGCCCAGGTGTCGTAGTAGAGCGACCACGAGAGGTCCTCGACCGCGCCCTGCCCCGGGAGGCTGCACGCTGCGACGAGGCCGACCCCAGCGACCGCCGCCATGGTCGAGGCGAGCGCCAGCGCGCCTTCGCCGAGCATCGCGCCGTAGCCGATCATGCGCGCATCGGAGAGGTGGCTCAGCTGCTTCGAGGTCGTCCCCGAGCTGACGAGGCCGTGGAAGCCGCTGATGGCGCCGCAGGCGATGGTCACGAAGAGCAGTGGAAAGATCGCGGGCGCATCTTCACCGGTGACGCGGATCGCCGGCGCGTCGAACTCGGGATGGGCGACGAGGAGCCCGGCGAAGAGGAGGCCGAGGCCGACGACGAGCTGATGGCTGTTGATGAAGTCTCGCGGCTGAAGCAGGAGCCAGACGGGCAGCAGGCTGGCGACGGAGGCATAGACGAGGAGAAAGACGATCCACGCCTGGTTCGCTTCCTTCGTGCTGAGCCCCATCTGCGTCAGGTCGACCGGCGCCCAGGTGCCCACCCACACGAAGAGGTAGAGGAGCGCGAGGGCGACCAGGGAAGGAACCAGCGGGCCGACGCCGCGGCGGTAGAGCAGGTAGCCCACGACGACCGCGATCACGATCTCGATGTTGATGGGCACGACCGAGGTCGGCTGCGAGACGAAGAGACCGGCGATGGCCATCGCGAAGACCGCCAGCACCAGCCACACCAGGACCACGACGAAGCTCAGGAACATGAGCCGCGCGCGGGGTCCGATCACCGAGCCCGTGATGTCGGCGATGGAGCGCCCCCGCTCCCGGACGCTCACCACCAACGCGCCGAAGTCGTGCACCGCCCCCATGAAGATCGCGCCGAGGACGACCCAGAGGAGCGCCGGCAACCAGCCCCAATAGGCCGCGACGCAGGGGCCGATGATGGGGGCCGCGCCGGCGATGGAGGTGAAGTGATGGCCGAACAGGACGTGCTTGTCGGTGGGCACGAAGTCGCGGTCGTCCCTCAGGGCTTGCGCCGGGACCTCGATCGCCTCCTCGTCGTGGTAGATGCGGCGCCCCACCCAGCGGGCGTAGAAGCGGTAGCCGAGCCCAAAGGCCGCGAGGACCAGGACGGTGACAAGAGCCGTCACGCGCGGCAGGGTAGAGCAACGCCAGGTGTGACGGACCGACCTTGTCGAGCTCGGGGCTGGAAGGCCGGTGCTTCGATGCGCTCGCGCCCTCAGCCGCCGGGCTGGCTAGGCGAGTAGCCAGGGATCGGGCGCGATATCACGTGACATTCAGGTGACCGCCGGAGGCACGAAGGTTGCTCAGATCGTACTTCGTGGACCGCTCATCCCCCGCGCGGCTCTTCGGAGCCCTCGTTCTCGCATTGGCTTCGGCCTGTGCCGCGGACGCGTCGGAGCAGCCTCTCGACCTCGGTGATTTCCCCCTCGCGGGCAAGGCCGACGAGGTGGTCGAGGTGGCGGTCCCCTTCGAGGTCGAGCCCGCAGTGGACGGGATCCCCGGCGCCACGCAGATGACCTTCCGAACCTGGGGCCAGCTCCGGGTCACGACCGACCAGGATCGCGCGCGCAGCTGGGAGCGTCTCCAGCTGGTGGTCGAGCACGAGGACTACCGCCGCCGGAGCTGGCGCGGGCGCAGCCCCTACGTGACGGTGTCGGCCAGTCGCGGCCAAGGGGGCGTGGAGTATTCGCTCACGGTGCTCAACTGGGGGAGCGCGCCGGCCTACGGCGATCTGAACGTGGCCACCGAGCCGGCGCCCGACGCCGGCGTCGAGGTCGTCTTCAACACCCCCGACTGCCAGGACTGCAACGACCCGGCGGGCCCGCTCCGCGACGCAATCCTGGGCGTGATTCAGGGCGCCGAGCAGAGCATCGAGGTCGCGGTCTACGGGCTCGATGAGCCCGCCATCATCGATGCGCTCTGCAACGCGGCGGAGGACGGCGTCGACGTGAAGGTCCTCAGCGACGAGACCTCTGAGTTCCCGGGGGCGCGCAGCTACTACGACTCCTTCTATGGGGGCGCCGGCCTCGCGGGCTGTGGCGTTCACGTGGATTTCGTCCGCAGCTACGGCCTGATGCACGACAAGTTCGTGGTCGTGGATCGCGACGGTCCCTCACCCGTCCTGATGACGGGCTCGACGAACTTCACCCTGTCGGGCCTCGAGGAGAACCACAACAACACGGTCATCATCCGAGGCGTGCCGGACCTGGTGGCGCGCTACACCGGCGAGCTCGGCCAGTTCTATCGTCACTGCGCCACCGAGCGACTCGACGAGCGGAGCTCCTGCACGGAGTGCAGCCCCGCGTGCACCGAGAACCGGAGCGACGATGGTCCGGTGGCGCTGCCGGGCGGCGGCTCGGTGCAGGCCCTCTTCTCGCCCTCCGACGACGCGATGCGCGCCCTGCGCGGCGACGCGAGCACCGTCCGGCGCGACGACCTGGATCCGGCGTGCAGCGCCCCCGGCGCGAATTGCGTTTGCCGCCCCAGCGGAAGCCGCTTCAGCTGCGACTACTGCGCCCAGGGCGAGGACGGCTTCGGGCTCCTCGGCGAAGCCGAGGAGCGCATCTGGATGACGATGTACTCCGCCACCGACGCCTGCCTGTCGCTCGCCATGGTGCGCGCCGCAGAGCGCGGCGTCTCGGTCCGCACCGTGTGGGACTTCGTGAAGTCGGGGAGCAAGTACTCCCGCGACGACTACCTCTGCGCCGAGGGCGTCGAGACCTGGATCACGAACTGGGGCAACGGAAGCGCGCAGGTTCGCAACCACAACAAGGTGGTCGTGGTCGACGACGCGGTCTTCACCGGCTCCATGAATCTCTCCGCGTCGGGCGCCGCCGAGAACGACGAGAACAGCCTCGTGATCCGCGACGCCGCCACCGCTCAGACCTACGCGACGCACATCGACGACGAGATTGAGCTCCTCGAGGTGCTCGGCGTCACCGAGCGCACCCCGGACGAGTGCCGCTGCACCGACCTCTTCGACAACGACGGCGACGGCCTCATCGACGGCGACGACCTCGACTGCGACGCGGGCGAGCGCGAGACCCGTTAGTAGCCGCACTCCGCGGCGCGGATGAGGCTGTCGTAGCGCATGCCGAGCTGGGCGCCGATCATGGCCCAGCCCGCGGTGCCGTCCCCGAGACCGATGCGGGTCGCCGGCCCGAAGGTCACGCCGAAACCGCAACCGAAGACGTTGGGGAGCTGCGCGCCCGCGACGATGTCGAGGATTCGGGCCCGAGTCGAGGCTGCGTGTCTCGGGGCCGAGGACGAAGGAGTAGCCGGCGAGGACCTCGACGAAGAGGAGAAACCACCGCGGGGTTCTGAGCCCCCCGAGGATGGAGTACACGGTGGCGGGATTGGTCTCTGGCTGGCCGATGATCATCGCGTCCGAGGCGATCTCGAGGGCGAGCCACTTGCCGAAGGGAAAGCCCACGCCGAGCTTCGCCAGGCCGCCGGCGCCCGCGAGGTCGCCGACGGAGATGCCGCCGGCGACCGCCCCCGAGAAGGTGTATGCGAGGCTGGGTCTCGTGCGGCGGGGCGGGGCGCCTTCGGGCAGGCGAGACAGGAGCTCGGTGCCGGCGTAGGTGGTGACGAGAAAGGCGCGGTAGGCCGAGGCGTCACCGAGGCCCTGCTGATAGCGGAAGGCCACGCCCAGCTCGAGGGCGGTGCCGTGCGCGGGCCGCGGATAGCCGTGGCCGCGCAGCAGGTTTCCAGCCTGGCGTTCGAGGGAGACCTCGAGGATGGGCCCGGAGCTGCCGACGCCGTCGACCACGGCGAGCACGCCCGCGTCGAGACCGAGGCGAAAGGCTTCGTGACGCGCGGGCTCGGTGAAGAAGGTGAAGCGGGGGCCGCCCGTCACGACGAAGGCCTCGAGCCCGTCCTGGCTCGTTCCGTCGCTCGCCATGCCGCGGTGTGATGCGCGCACGCCCACGCCGAGGAAGGACAGGAGCGCCACGTCCGCGTAGAGCCCGACCCCGCTCGTCGCGTGGCTCAGGGGCGCGTCGTGATCGGCCCAGCCGAGCTGGAGCTCGAGGCCGAAGCGGATCGGCGGCAGCGAGGGCGGCGGTGCCATGCACGGCGGCGCCGGGTCGCCCGAGAAGGCCGAGTCTCCGAAGTCCTGGTCGCACTGCGCGCGCGCCGCCCCTGGCATCGCCGCGGCCAGCGACACTGCCGCGGCGAGCACCTGGGGCAGCCGGTGCATCGATCAGTGGATCTCGAAGCCCGCGATTGCGCGCTCCACCCGCGCCTCGGCGGCGTCGAACTGCTCCGTGCGCCCGCCCGCCTCGACGATGTGGATGTGGTCGTCCGTGACGAAGATGGTGATCCAGTACTTGAAGGGCGTGCCGTTCTGGTCGCGACCGAAGCGGAGCTGCTTGCCGCTCTGCCCCGTCGCGGCGTGCACGTCCTTGGTGTCGAGCAGAGCGTAGCCGCCGTTCATCCGCATGCGGTTCTGGATGGCTTCGACCCAGAAGTCCATGTCGCCGTGGGGCTCGTGCTCGAGCTCGCGCACCGAGATGACGACGCCGTCGGCGCTGGTGAAGCGCGCGTCGTAAAGGGAGTAGTCCTCCTCGAGCTCCACGAATCCGTCGGGGGCGGTCATGGCGAAGTTGGCCCCGCACCCGGAGGTGACGAGGAGCAACAGGGCGATGCTCGTCGCGCGCTTCATCGGAGCCTCATCAGGTTGGAGAGCCCGAGCTGCTCGAGCCAATCGAAGGGGAGCGTGAAGCCGTCGGGTCCGGTGGGCTCGGTGGAGAGCGGCTGGAAGATGATGGTGATGGTCGAGAAGCGGATTTGATCGGCGAGGTAGCGCTGCCGTCCCTTGAAGCGCTCGATGATCTCGGTCAGGCGCTGGAGCTCGCGCTCGATGGCGAGGGCGTCCTCCACGTCGTCGGCGCGGGTGAGGAGCGCCTCGAGGCGGGTGCGCATGACCTCGGCGTTTCGAAGGCGAATGGAGATGTCGCGGAACTCCTCGCCGACGTCCTGCACGTTCACCTCGCGGTGGAGCACGTCGCCAGCGCCCTCGACGCTGTCGACGGCGCGCTGAAAGTTGGCGGCGGGGACGCGGAGCACGAGCTCGGTGTCGCTGCGCCGCGCGAGGATCACGTCGAGCTCGGCCAGCTGCTCGAGGATGGCGTCCTGGGTCTGGGTCACCTCGTAGACGCCGAGGTGGAACAGGGCGGTGTAGATCAGAAGCGGACCGCTCAGGTCGACGCCGTCGCTGGCTTCGCCGCCCTCGCCTCCCTGCGCCTGCTGGGCCTGTGGCGACGGCGTGGGCGCGTTCTGCGCCACGCGCGGTCGCGCCTCCTGAAGGACGTCGCTCACCGACTGGGCGGGGGGCATGGCCTCCTCCTCGAAGTCGGCGTCGCCCCAGTCGTCGCCGCCCGCCATGCCGCCATAGCCCGCTTCGTCCGCCGCGAGGGCGTACTCGGCCTCGGGCTCGGCGGGGGCCGCGGGCGCCATCGTCCCCCCCGCGGTCGTGATCGTGCTGCCAGAGGGTGGCGCCGATTCGTAGCTGTAGCTACTGGACCCACAACCGAGGGCAAAAATGGCCAGAAGGCTCGCGAGCCTCGTTCGTCTCATGCTGTCTCCGACGTCTGAATACGAAGGGGGGTCTATCCGACCTTCCCGACCGAGAGGGTAAACTCGAAGGGTGGACGCGCGGGAAGTGATCGAGGACGCCATCCGTGAGATCGAGCACGGCTCCACGGACCCGCGCGCGGGGATCCACGGCCCCTTCAGCGTCAGCTGGGAGGTCGACCGCGAGGGCGCGCTCTTCCTCGCCGGCGGCCGCGCCGCGCTCCTTCAGCTCGCCCACCCTTTCGTGGCGACCGCCGTCGACGTGCACTCGCGCACCCGACAGGACGTGGCGGGCCGCTTCCGCCGCACCTTCGAGCACGTCTACGCCATCTGCTTCGGCTCCCTCGACGACGCCTTCGCCTCGGCGCGCCGCGTTCACCGGATCCACCAGCACATCGAGGGCACGCTCTTGGAGACCCTCGGGCGCTACCGCGCGGGCGACCCCTACCGCGCGCTCGACCCCGACGCCCTGCTCTGGGTCCACGCCACCCTCGTCGACAGCGCGATGCTCTCCTTCGAGCTCGTGGTCCGCGAGCTGACGCGGGCCGAGCGCGATCGCTACATCCGCGAGTCCGCCCGCTTCGCGCGCCTCTTCGGGATCCCCGGGTCCATGGTCCCCGGCGACTACCGCGCCTTCCGCGCCTACTTCGACGAGACCCTTCGCTCCGACGCCATCGTCGTGACGCGCGCGGGCGCCTCCCTCGGCCGCTTCTTGTTGACGCCGCCCACGCGGCTCCACGTGCCCATCTCGCGCTGGTACGAGGTGCTCACCGCCGGCCTGATGCCGGCGCACCTGCGCCACCCCTTCGGCCTGCGCTTCGGCCTCCGCGAGCGCGCCCTCTACCGCGCGACCCTCCGCGCCCTGCGCGCCGCGCGCCGCCTCGCCCCCGAGCGCCTTCGCCAGGTCCCCGCCTACGTCGAAGCGGAGAAACGCATTCGCGGCGAGGTCCCCGTCGACCGCCTCGGCCGCGCCATCGGCCGCGCCGTCGTCCGCGTCATGGCTTAGGACTGACGCCGAGACGAGTGAGCCGACGGCGATTCCATCTGCGCGTGTTCACGCGCGCAGACGGGTGCGCGTGCTACCCTTGATGGATGGGTTTGCCCGCGTTCGTCGAGAGCGAAGAGCGTGACACGGAGAGATTCGCAGAGATGACGCCGGAACAGCGGCTCGCGCTCTTCATCGAGGTCTGCGATCTGGTGGACTCGATCGTCGAGGGGCGTCCGGACCCGGCCGCGCTCCGCGCACCGACGCCCCGATCCGCGGCATCGGAGGCGCTCTGGCAGCGTCTGATGAAGCGCGGCGATGCCCGATGACACGATCTCCGGTGTCGTAGGCCGCCTCATCGACGTCCTGGAGGCGAGCGACGTGACCTATGCGTTGGGCGGCGCGATCGCCCTGGCCGCCTGGTCAGAGCCCCGCGCGACGGCTGACGTGGACATCGTGGTCTGGGTCGGCGCCGAGGAGATCGACCGCGCCATCGACCTCGTCGAATCGGCTCGTGTCGAAGTGCCGCGAGAAGCCGCGCGGGTGGACGCCGACAAGAGGGGAATGTTCGTGGGTCGGGCGGGGACGATTCGAGTCGACGTATTCATACCCAGCATTCCCTTCTACGACCAAGCCGAGAAGCGTCGGGTGCGTACCACCATCGTGGGTCGCTCCACCTGGGTTCACTCCGCGGAAGTGCTCGCGGTCTTCAAGATGCTCTTCTTTCGACCGAAAGACCTCATCGACATCGAGCGCATGTTGGAAGTTCAGGGAGAGCGCTTCGATCGCGCTTTCGTGCGCAACGCTCTCGTCGACATGCTGGAGGAGGACGAGCGGATCACGAAGTGGGACGAGATTCTGCAGACGCGTCGGTTGACGTCTCCGCCCCGGTCACGATCTCCACCCCGCACTCCGCGAAGCTCAGGGCGCAGTGATCGAGAGCCGCGCGACGCCCAGCGGGGCGTCGCTCGCTCCGATGGCGACGCGGGCACCGGTGTCATCGAGGCGCGCCCACCTCGTGTGAGCGGCAATCGGGCTGCCGAAATCGCCCCAGGTCATCGAGACGCCCTCGCCGTCCGACGCGATCCGTGGGTACTCGGTCGCGTCCGGAGTCGGGTTTTGCACACAGCTCACGGCTCCATCGAGCTCGATGGTCGCGACGCCGATCCCGGCTTCTCGCCGCATCGCGACGAGGAAGCGATCACCGAGATGCGCGCTCGACCCGAGCCCGGGCTCGATGACGAAGTCGAACACCTCGGTCCGCCAGACCGGCGTGCGAGGTCAGGTCGGAGACCACGGTGATTCTACCGGCCGGGGCCAGGTTCGCGTCGAGCGAATGGAGCTCCGTCCCACCATCGAGCCCGGCGATGGCGAACAGAAAGCCCGAGGGCGTGGCGGCGAGGGCGAGCGGCTGGGTGCCGCTGGTGACCAAGCACGTCGACGTCGCGCCACCCATCAGCGAGCGATCGTAGAACGTGAGCCGCGTCAGCGGCGAGCCCATGGTGCCCGAAGCGACTGCGAGCGCATCACCGCGGACCGCCACGGCGAATCGATTCGCGCCCGCCGTCTCGTCGAAGACGAGGAGCGCGGGCTTGCTGCGCCGTCGCCGGGAGCCTGCCATCATCGAATTCCGATGACCGGGGTGGGTGCGGGGCGGTCGATCGTCGTTCCGTCGCCGACGCTTCCGTATTGGTTTCGACCCCAGCAGACGAGATCTCCGTCGTCCACGATCGCGCACGCATGTCTGCCGCCGTTCGACACGGCCGTCGCCGTGCGGATGTCCAGCACCTCGAGCGGCCGGTTGGATATGAACGAGCTCGGATCGCCCACGCCGAGCGAGCCGCCCTCCGCGTTGCCACCCCAGCAGTACACGTGGCCGCTCTCGGCGACGGCACACGTGTTCGAATTCCCGGCAGAGATGTCCACGGCCCGCTCATCGAAGGGCAGCGACACGCGCCCAGGCGATGGAGAGAAGAGGTCTTCGCCCGTTGGATATCCCACTTGGCCGTTGTTGTTCGATCCCCAGCACCACACGACCCCCTCCATGTCCACTACGCAACTGAGCTGATAGCCCACCGAGACCTGCGCGATCCCCTCGAGGATGCGGACGGGCGAGAGCGCATCGGCCTCGATGTGTCCAAAGCCCTCGCCCCGGCCGTCTCCGACCTGCCCGAGGTCGTTCGCACCCCAGCAGTACAGCGCGGCGTCTCGACCCAGCGCACACGTGTGATGCGAGCTCGCGTCGAGGACTGCCACGGGCGGGAGCCCTTCGACCTCGAAGGGCCCAAGCCGCGTCGCGAATTCATCACGCGTGCCGATGCCAAGCTCGCCCCGGCCATTCTGCCCGAAGCATTGAACGGCGCCGCTAGACGCCAGCGCGCAGACGTGGCGGCTGCCGACCGCGCCGTCTACCGGCTCGTCGAAGCGCCCGAATAGCTGTGCGCTGGGCTCGATCTGAACCGTGTCGACGAGTTGGGGCTCGTCGAGCGCTCCCCCCCAGCACAGGATCCCGGCCTCCGTGATCGCACACGAGTAGCTGGTGGGCGGCAGGAGTCGCGACGCGCGCGGCAGGGCCACGCGGACGGGCCGAGCCGACCACGCGGGCTCCGCCGTGCCCAGCTGTCCCCGCTCGTTGTTGCCCCAGCACGCGACGGCGCCCGAGCCGAGGAGCGCGCACGTGTTGCCCGCCGACGACGTCACGATCTGCACGACACGGCAGTCCTCACCCGGTGCGCAGAGCGAGTCGGGCCCCACGTCCGCGACGTCGGACGCCGCGTCGACCGGACCGCCGGAATCGGCACCCGCGTCCTCGTCGCCGTCATGGTGGCTCGCCGCACACGCGAGGACGCACACGAGCGACAGAGGCCACACGTGCCCCCCGAAGGCCACCACCGCCCGGAGGATCACCACGGGATCAGGTCGGGGACCGAAACCGGACAAGGATCGTCGCCGGCCATGCTGGCCGAGGAGTGTGACCCACAGTCGAACCACTCGTCGAAGGAGGTCCCATCGTTGCCCCCGTTGCAGAAGTCGTCGTCGCCGTCGCCGCCTCCGAGGAACTCCTGATGGGAGGCCGAGTCGTCCTTGTCGCCGATCAATTCGTCGTCGCCGTCCCGCCCGCACAAGAGATCGTTCGCCGAGTCCGCGGGTGTCGGGTTGAACGGGAGCACGGTGCCGGGGTAGTTCGAGTAGAGCGTATCGTCGTTGCCCGAGCCATCCGCCGTGTCGCTGCCCGTGCCCATGTCCGCCTCGATGCCGAACGACAGGACGGCGGGGTTCCATGCGATCATGAAGTCGCCGGAAGCGGCGGGGCAGTCTTGGACCTCCGTGTTCGGGGCGAGTTGGTCGTCACCCGCATACGCGGTCACGAACACGCGATCGGTCGATGACGTCGTGCTCGTGCATCCCGTGAGAACCGTCGAGCTCCAGGAGCCGGTCGAGTCCTTCACGCACGACATCAGCTTCCCCAGCCCGTAAAACCACTGCTGCCCGTTGTACCAGAAGTAGCTTGCCTGCTCCCCCAGCACGATCTTGTTGTCGCCGGTGTCGCCGTACACGGTGCCGCATATGGCGGCGCGGGCGGATGTAGGTGAGCTCAACGCGCACGCAGCCACCGCTGCAATCAAAACGGCTTCAACGAGACGAGACGAGACGAGACGAGACGACGACGAGACGAGACGAGACGAGAACATGTTGATCCCCCTTTGCATGGCAACCATGCACGTGGCTCCGTGTGTCGTCAACGGGCGCAAGGCGCTGTCCGCTCGTCCACGAGCACGCGTCACCCCGTTGGGGTGACACCCCGCGCGACGTCGTGGGCACCTTAAACTCTATGACGTGCTCACGCGTCTCAGGGCTTCCAGAGCGCTGTCGATCTCGTCGTCGGTCACGTAAGGGGCGGGCCCGAGTCGCAGGACGTCGGCGCGCGAGTCGGCGAAGATGTCTTCGGCGCGCAGGGCCTTCACCACGCGGGAGGCGTCGGCGATGCGCAGCGCCACGAAGCCGCCCCGCGCGTCGGGCGCGCGTGGCGTGAGGACCTCGTAGCCGTCGAGGCCGTCGAGGATCCGCTGGGTCTGGCGCAGGGAGAGCGCGCGCAGGGCGGGCACGGTCAACGCCTGCTCCTCGAAGAAGCGGATCACCCGGGCGGCGCGGTAGTGGCTCGTGGGGTCGTAGGTGCTGCCGGCGAAGCGGTCGGCGCCGGTCGCGCCGTAGCCGATCTCCGAGCCGCGCGGTCGGTCGAGGTTTTCGAAGTCGCTGAACCAGCCCGTGTAGATGGGCCGCGCCTCGCTCTCTTCGGGGACGCGCAGGAAGCAGGCGCCCTCCCCCCACTGGGCGTACTTGTATCCGCCGGCGACGTAGAAGATCGGATCGGGGCCGAGGTCGGCGAGGGTCTCGGGGACGACGCCGAAGGCGTGGTAGCCGTCATAGAGGACGGCGGCTCCCGCGCGGTGGGCCGCTTCGGTCACGGCGGCGAGACCAGGCACGCGGCTCGACGTCCCGAAGAGCACGGTCGACGCCATCACCGCCGCGGTCCGCTCGTCCACGGCCGACGCCAGCCGCTCCGCCAGGCTCTGCACTGGGCTCGCCTCCACGAAGACCACCTCCACGCCCTCCTCGGCAAGGCGGCGGAGCTGGCGGTCCATGCTGTGGAACTCGCCGCTGGTGGTCACGATGCGCGGGCGCTTGCGCAGATCGACCGCGGACAGAAACCGGCTGACCAACTCGTGGGTGTTCTGCCCGAGCGCGATGTCCTCGGCGCGCCCGCCGATGCGCGCCGCCACCCCGGCGCGGACCGCGTTCGCCTTGTCCCAGGCGAGGCCCCACTTGTCGTCGACGTGCAGCGCCGCGTCGTCCCAGGCCTCGATCACCCCTTCCCTGCTCACGTCCGGCCAGGCCTGATGCGAGTGACCGGTGAGCAGGACGCGCCCAGGTCGAAGGAAGGCGGCGTAGTGAGGGCGGAGCGCCAGCGGTTCCAAATCGGCGGTCACCGAGCCCACATACCGCCCCCAGAGCGCCTTCGACAGGGCCACTTTCCCCACCTTCCCTCGACCTTGTGAGGCATCTCAATTTTCCGGCAGGCGAAGTTGCCAGGTAGCGACTTCGATCCGGCTTGTCGGCTAGCCACCTGGCCGACTCGTCGCCTTAAGCCCCCAGATCATTGACCCGAACTTATGGCACGACCGCTGCAAACAGCCCCCTCGTCAGGCGGGAGGCCTAAACCATCATGTCTATTCGAACCGTATTTCTAGCTCTTTTTCTTCTTCTTCCCCCGTGGTTCGTCGGTTGCGCCGGCGACACCGGTCCGGGCGGCGGTGGCCCTGGCGTCGTCGACGGCGCGCGCCTCGAGGTGGTCGGCTCGGCGAGCCGCATCCTCGACGAGTACGCCGAGGAGGCCATCGAGGTCCGCTACCTCAGCGCCGAGGGAAATCCGATCAGCGGCACCGTCGAGTTCTTCGTCGAGGGTGACCCCGCCGGCGGCACGCTCTCGGGTCACTCCGCGCGTACCGACGCGGACGGCGTGGCGAGCATCACGCTCCGCACCGGGACCCAGGCGAACTTCGATGTCGTGGCGACGGCCGAGCTCGCGCAGGACCCCGCCCGTGTGGGCATTCAGGTTCAGCCGCTCAGCTTCGGCAGCCTCGACTACGTCGTGACCTACACCGGTCTTCGCGTCGTCGACAGCGCCGAGGTCGCGCTCTTCTCGAACATCACCTGCAGCGACCTGGACCGCTCGGTTCCCAGCCCCGCGCAGGTCGGCTACGCGTTCCTTCGCGCCCGTGAGACCTTCGACAACGTCGAGGTCGGCGTGCCGATGGCCGTGTACGCCCTCGGCATCGACCGTAACGACAACGTCGCGGCCGAGGCGTGCGCGGACGTGACCCTCAGCGGTCCCACCGGCAACGTCGAGATCAACCTCGCCGACGTCGGCGAGCTCTTCGGCGGCACCTACTCGGTCGAGGAGACCTTCGACGTCACCGCCGGCTTCAGCCCCGCGCTCGACTTCACCCTCGACCTGCTCACCGGTCTCGCCACCGACCCGGCGCGCTGGCTCGTCGACTACGTCGCGGGCAGCGACTCGGTGCCCAGCTGGCTCCGCAGCGCGCTCTCCAGCCGCGTGACCCGCGACCTGGTCGCCAACGCGCTCCGCAACGCCATCGACGACATCCACGTCCCCGGCTACGTGAGCGACCTCTTCGACCTGGGCCACGGCATCGACACCGCCTTCACCCAGCTCACCCTCGACGGCGAGCTGACCTTCGGCGAAGGCACCGAGTTCGGCACCTACGACGGCACCCACCTCGTGACGGGCATCCACTTCCCGCTCGTCGGCGGTGGCGAGGCCAACCGCAGCATCCGCGCGCTGGCGAACCTCACGGTCGAGGTCGGCCCGACCATCACCATGCACGAGCACACGCTCGCGATTCCCTTCGGCCAGGTGGTCGAGATGGTCCTCAACGAGGTCCTTCTTCCCGCCCTGCCCGGCTCGCCCTCCAGCACCCACGAGCTGCTCACCCAGCTCCTGGACTGCAGCTCCATCGCCAGCTCCCTCGCGGGTGAGGACGCCACCGTCGAGAGCATCGCCAACGGCGTGTGCGATGTCGGCCTCACCGTCCTGAGCGGCGTCATCGAGAACTACGTCACCGAGATGTGGCAGTACGACAGCCTCACCCTCTCGGGCACTGCGGACCTCGTCGACACCGACACCGACTACGACCGCGACCACCTCGAGGACGGCCGCGCCGACGCGACCTGGTCCGGCGACTCCGGCGACATGATGTTCACCGGCACCCTCGCCGGGGCGCGTCTCGACGACATGCCCGGCCGCACCAACCCGGTGCGCGAGCGCATCAACGGCCTCAGGTAGGCCACACCACACACTGACCCCGCGTCCAAAATCCCGCCTGGACGCAACCCCCCGAAAGGCCGGACCGAAAGGTCCGGCCTTTCTTTATTCCGTCAGGCTGATCGATCCCTCATTCTCCCCGCGTGGACGTCGGGGAGATGATGTGGACGGTCCTGCCGGTCGCACAGACCCTGTGGATGGCCGTGGCAGCGGTCTTCGTGATCATGCAGCGGCGGAGCGCGCAGGCGACGCTCGCCTGGATCTTCGTCCTGGCGTTCCTGCCGTTGCTCGGCTTCGCCGTCTACTTCTTCTTCGGTCCGCGCCGCTTCGAGCGACGGCGCAAGCGACGCGCGCGGGCGCACGCGCGCATCCGAAATCTCGAGGTCGAGGAGGCCGAGCCCGCGGAGACGCGCTCACAAGAGGCAGTGAACCTGATGGAGCTCTGCGCCAACGCCGGAGGACCCGCGGCGCGCCCACGCACCGCGAACGTCGAGGTGTTCTTCGACGGGCGCTCGAAATACGCCGCCCTCGAGAAGGCCATCTCGAAGGCGAAGCACCACATCCACTGCGAGTACTACATCTGGGAGCCCGACAGGATCGGCACGCGGCTGCGCGACGCGCTGTGCGAAGCGGCGCGACGCGGCGTCAGGGTGCGGATCCTCGTCGACGGCTTCGGCTCGTCCAAGGCTCACGATCGGTTCTGGGCGCCGCTTCGCGATCGTGGCGGAGACGTGCGTCGTTTCAACGCCCTGTCGCTCACGCGCTGGCGCCCGCGGATGGCGAACTTCCGGACGCACCGAAAGATCGCTGTCATCGACGGAGAGGTGGGCTTCGTGGGCGGCATGAACGTCAGCGACGTCCACACCGACGAGTTCAGCGCCGAAGCGGCCTGGCGCGACACCCACCTGCTGGTGCGCGGCCCGGCGGTGAAGGGGCTGCAGCTCGTCTTCTTCGAGGACTGGCATTACGCCGCCGAGTCGATCCCCGAGGATCCCGAATACCTGCGAGGCACCCACGAGCTCGCTTCCGGCAACCGGCTCCTACAGGTCGTCGCGTCGGGCCCCGACGAAAACCTCGACGCGATCCACAAGCTCTTCTTCTCGGCGATCGCCGGGGCGCACGAGCGGGTGCTGTTGACCACCCCCTACTTCGTCCCCGACGAGGCGCTCCTCAGCGCCCTCGACGCGGCCGCCTTGCGCGGCGCCGAGGTGCGGATCCTGGTCCCCTCGGGCGGTGACGTTCCTCTCGTCGCCGCGGCCGCGAGCACCTATTACCCGGAGCTGCTCGAGAGCGGTGTGCGCGTCTTCGAATATGGCCCGCCGGTGCTCCACTCGAAGACCCTGGTCGTCGACGACGACCTGGCGGTCGTGGGCACCGCCAACGCCGACAACCGCAGCTTCCGTCTGAACTTCGAGGTCGTGGTGGCGAGCTACGACGCCGTCGCCTGCGACGTGCTCGCCGAGGCCTTCGAGAAGGACCTCGCGAAGGCGCGCGAGGTCACGGCGCAGATCCTCGCCGACAAATCCTTTCCCAGGCGGTTCTTCGCCGCCTCGGCCCGGCTCCTCTCACCGATCCTCTGACCTCGAAACCGCGACGCGCGTCAGCCGGCGTTCTGAGCAGCCCGAGCGGTCTCCTTGCCAGCGTCGACCCACCCGGCGATGCCCGCGCGCATCACGTTCACGTCGGTGTAGCCGGCCTCGCGTGCCCGACCTGCCGCGCCATCCGATGCGCGGCAGTTGTCGTTGCCGCAATAGAAGATCAGCTTCGTCGCGTGATCGGCGGGGAGCTCCGCCGAAGGATCGTAGCGCCCGGAAGAGGTGAGCAGGGTCGCGCCGGGAATGGTCCCGAAGCGCTCGCGGGTGGTGGCGTTGTTCGCGTCCACCGCGACGCCATCTCCGCTCTCCAGAAGCGACGCGACCTCCGCGACGGGCAGCTCGGGGATCGGCGCCTCCTGTTCGGCGGCGGTCTCGGCCTGCGTCGTCTCCGCCACCTGCTCGGTCGCCGCGGGCTGAGGCTGCGGGTCCCCTGTGTCTCCGCCGCCGTCCTCGCAGCCACAGACGAGCGCTAGAATCGCGGTGAGTGTCGTGAGTGCTCGCATCGCTCCTGATCCTCCTTGGTCCACGCCGTACGGTCCAGCGGGCCCCGAGTTACTAGATTTCTAGGCCTCTGTCGCGTTTGTGCCACCCCTGTCGAGTCGGCTCCGCTCTCGCTCAGGGGCGCGACCCCGCAAAAGCCTCGATCACAGCCACGTTTCTCGACAGGGCGCTGGCGTCCGAATCCACCCCGACCCCCAGATTGACCGCGCTCGGATCGAAGGCGCCGGGATCGACGGGGAAGCGGGCAGCCTCGTGCCAGGAGGCCCCATCGAGGGAGACCTCGAGCACCATGTCCCCGGCGAAGTTTCCGAGGCGCATGTAGGAGGCGAGCTCCCCGCCCATCGTGATGTCGAAGGAGGACATGGGCGTCGTGCCGTCCGAGCCGATCCAGCCCCAGTCGTTACCCAGGTAGGCGAGCAGCTTGCCCCACCGCGTGTCGATCAGCGCCAGATAGGTGCTGATGTTGGGCCCGAGCGTGCGGTTCACGAAATGGACCTCGAGCCACTCTTCGCGGAGATCGAAGGCCTCCGTGGTGATGTATTCGCACGTCTTCTTCATCGTCGTCCACGCCGCCGAGGGAACCTCGAGCGCGAGCTCCATCGAACCGTCCGACATCAGGCTCACGCACCCGGGAGTGGCCGTGTTGGAGTAGGCGTCGCCGGCCCAGAAGCGCGGCCGCTGGCGCATGTCGACGACGTCCGCCCGGCAATGCGGCTCGGAGGCGCGCGTCGGGTCGAGATTGTAGTCATCGACGCGTGCCGTCGCGGTCGAGCCGTAGCTCACCACACCCATCTCGGCCCGGAAGGGGATCAGCGGGCTCGGCGCCGCCGAGCGATGATGCGTGGTCCAGGCCACGCCATCGGGCGAGCTCATGAAGACGATCGACGTGCCATCGACGCCGACCGCCAGCCATTGGTGCACGCTCCGGTCGTAGGGAATGCGATTGGTGCTTCCGTCGGAGGCGTCCATCGCCAGCTCGGACGCCGCATCGATGCTGATCGTCTCGCCGACCCCGTCATCGACGGCGAGTCCGAAGTAGAACGACCCGGCCGAGGGTGTCTCGTCGACCCTCACCGCGATGAAGTCGTCGCTGAGATCGTAGGTGAACGCCGAGTAGTAGAAGGTGGGGTCGCTCCCCGACGCCGTGAGCTCGAGCGCTCCCCCCGTCTCGGCCGTAGGTCCCGAGGCGCGCCAGCGATCGGAGATCATGCCATCTTCGAAGTCGTCGACCAGGGCGGTCGGTCCGCCGCAGTCGGAACGGGGTGGGATGACCGCGTCGGGTGTGGAGACGTCGACCGGAGCGCCGTCCCCCGGATCTGCATCGCTCACCATGCCGTCCCGACGGCCTGCGGAGTCCGCGCTGGCGTCGAGCCCTCCGTCCATCGGGGTGGGATTCCGCATCGAGGACGAGACCACATCCCGAGGCGATGGTGAGGACGAGCGCGGCCGCGAAGCGGTCCATCCCCGTCATGATACCACCCGCGCTCAGTCGGCGGACTCGAGCTCCAGGATCGGATCGCCGGCGGAGAGGTCTTCCTCGTCCTTCGGCACGATCCGGAGGACCTTCGCGCGCTCCGGAAGCGCGCCCCCTCCGTACTGAACGCGATTGAAGGTCTTCATCACCTCGAGGAGCGCCACCGTCTGGCCCGCGGCGATCACGTCGCCGACCTTCACGAAGGGAGGCGCGTCCGGCGAGGGCTTCGCGTAGTAGCGCCCGGAGGTGGGGGAGGCAAAGACGGTGCCGGAGGTGGCCCCGCTCTCGGCGACGGCGGCCGCTGCCTCCTCGGCCACGAGGTCGGTATCCAGGGTGAAGAGAACGTCGCCATACGCCACGGGGCGCCGGGCGATTTGTTCCTCTTCGGGGTCACGGCAGAGCCCGCCTGCGCCCTGGGGCGCCACGACGAGGAAGAGCTCCGAGAGCACCTCGAGCTCGCCCACCACCGCGCCCGGTCGAACGAGCTTACCCGAGGAGGTGGTGCGAAAGAGCCCGACCCCCGGCGAGCAGAGGCGCGCCGGCGCGTCGCCCTCCGCCGCGGCGAGGACGGCGACCATCCGCTTTTCGTGGGCGCGCCCGCTCATCACCGCACCCCCGAGGTGAGCACCGCCAGGTCGTGCAAGCTCCAGATGCGCGGATTCTTCACGCGACGATATCCGGTCGACTGGTAGCTGGCCTCGACGAGCGTCTCGAGCCAGGCGCGCAGCTCGCCGAGCTCGACGATCTCGTCGGTGTCCATCTGCCGGGCCGCGACGTAGGGATCCATGTCCGCTTCGATGCGGGCCTCGACCTCGGCCATGCCCTTCTCGACGGCGGCGCGCGCCTCGGGGTCTTTGGCGGTGATCTGGAAGTCGTCGTCGAGCTTGGTGTTGTAGGTCGCGATGGCGAGGGTGCGCCCCTCCATCACCGAGAGTCGCGAGATCGGCGTCGAGAGCTGGACCACCGGGTCGTAGGGGAGCCCGGCCATCGCGTAGTAGCCGGCGCCCGAGGCCTTGCGGAGCAAGACCGTGAACATCGGCATCCGGTTGGTGCTGTTGGTGTAGATGAGGGACGAGCCGTACGCGAGGAGCCCCTGCTTTTCGGCCTCGGTGCCGATGTCGAATCCGCTGATGTCCTGAAGCCACACCAGCGGCAGCCCGTCCGCGTCGCAGGCGCGGCTGAAGGCGGCGACCTTGGCGATGCCCGCACGATAGAGGATGGCGCTGGGACGGCGAGCGCCGGGACGCTCGGGATCGCCCACGAGGCCCTGGCGATTGATGACGAAGCCCGCGTAGAGGCCGCCGACCCGGCCGACGCCGCAGATCATCTCCTCGCCGGACTCGGGCATCACCTCCCAGAAGAGGCTCTGATCGCAGAGGCGCGCGAGCACCTGATTGGCGTCGTAGGCCTCGCGGTGGTCTGCCGGGATGATGCCGCGGAGCTCCGAGGGCGCATGCGCGGGGTCGATGCTGCCCCGATCGCCGCGATAGTAGGGCGCTGCGCTGGAAGGCAGGCGCGAGACGTCGCGCCGGATGCAGTCGATGAGGACCTCGTCGTTCGGCACGCGCACGTCCGCGCAGCCCGACGCGTGCACGTGCACTTCGGGCCCGCCGATCGACAGCGAGGTGAGCTTCTGACTCTTGGCGCCTTTGATGAGCGCCGCGCCAGCGATGACCATGTAGGCCTGCTCGGTCATGTAGACGCGGTCGCTGATGATCGGCATGTAGCCGCCGCCCGCGATGCAGTCGCCGAAGACGCCGGCGATCTGGGGCACGCCCTCGGCCGAGAGCAGGCTGTTCATCTTGAAGATGTGCCCCGCGCCGCGGGCGCCGGGGAAGGAGCGCGACTGCTCCGGCAGGAAGAGCCCGCTGCAGTCGACGAGGTAGATCGTCGGCAAACGCAGGCGCAGGGCCATGGTCTGTGCGCGCTGGATCTTCTCGGGCGTGCGCGGCCACCACGATCCGCTGGCGACTGTGTTGTCGTTGGCGATGACCATGCACCAGCGCCCCTCGACCCGCGCGAAAGCCGTCACCACGCCCGCGCCCGGCGACTTCAGGCCGCCCTGATACTCCTCGCCGTAGTTGACGAAGGTGCCCACCTCGAAGGCGCGCGTCCCTTCGTCCTTGAGCATCTCGAGACGCTCGCGCGCCGTGAGCTTGCCCTTGCCGTGCACGCGGTCGACGTACTTCTGCCCCCAGCCAGCGTGGACCTCGGCCCGGCGCGCTTCGAGCTTTTCCTCGAGCGGCGCCATCTTCGACTCGTGGTCGGCGACGGTGCGCTCGTCCGCGACCGAGGCGCGCGGATCACCGATGGGCTTGAGCGGTACGTGCGCCATCGCTCAGCTCTCCTCCTTCGCGGGCGGCCAGCCCGGTATGGAACGCGTGTCGTAATCCCCGTCGCGGAACGCCTTCGAGCTCAGGATGGCGACGTGCATCGGCGCGGTCGTCGGCACGCCCTCGCACACGAGCGACGAGAGGGCTTCGCACATCCTATCGGCCGCGGCGTCGCGACTCTGTCCGAAGGCGATGACCTTGCAGAGGAGCGAATCGTAGTGCGGCGGCACCTCGTACCCGCTCCGGACGTGGGTGTCGATGCGCAGCGTCTCGTCTTCGGCCGGCGTCTGCCAGCGGGTGATGACTCCGGGCGCCGGGCGGAAGCCGTCCGCCGGATCCTCGGCGTTGATGCGGCACTCGATGGCGTGGCCCCGGAGCGCGACCTCGTCCTGGGTGACGCCGAGGCGATGGCCGGCGGCGACGCGGATTTGCTCGGCCACCAGATCGAGGCCGGAGCGCATCTCGCTCACCGAGTGCTCGACCTGAAGCCGAGTGTTCATCTCCATGAAGCGCAGCACGCCGTCGTCGGTCATGAGGAACTCCATGGTGCCGGCGCCCACGTATCCGATGCGGCGCGTCGCCTCTCGGGCCGCGTCGAGCGTGCGCGCGCGCTCGGCCGCGTCGAGCTTCGGCGCCGGCGACTCCTCGATCAGCTTCTGATGGTTGCGCTGCACCGTGCAGTCGCGCTCGCCGACGTGCACCACGTTGCCGTAGCGATCGGCGAGGACCTGGATCTCCACGTGCCGGCCGCCTTCGACCAGCTTCTCCAGATACACGCGCGGGTCCCCGAAGGCCGCGCGCGCCTCGGCGGAGGCTTCCGCGTAGGCGGTCGCGACCTCGTCTGCGGAGCGCGCGACGCGCATGCCGCGCCCCCCTCCCCCGCTCTCGGCCTTGATCAAGACGGGGAAGCCCACGCGCTCGGCGACGGCACGCGCCTCCGCCTCATCGGCCAAGACGCCATCGCTCCCCGGGATCAGTGACAGCCCGGCCGCACGCATCGCAGCCTTCGCGGGGTTCTTCTTACCCATCAAGCTCATCACGTGCGCCGGCGGCCCGATGAAGGTCACGCCGTGTTGCTCACAGAGCGCGGCGAAGATCGGGTTCTCCGATAGGAATCCCCAGCCCGGATGAAGCGCGGAGCAGCCGCTCTGCACCGCGGCCTGCACCACCCGCGTCGCGTCGAGATAGCTCGTCGCCGACCGCGGCGGACCGAGCACCACCTTGTCGCGGCCCACGACCCACGGCGCCTCGGCGTCCGCCTCGCTCACGCCGAAGACGGGCGTGATGGCCATCGCATCACAGGTGCGCGCGACCCGAGCCGCGACCTCGCCGCGATTGGCCACGAAGAGGCGGTGGAACGTCGCGCTCATCGGGCGCGGACGCTACCACATCGCTCAGGGCTTCTTCCGGGGTCGCGTACGCTTCGGCGGATTGTCGAGGGCCGCGGAGACCGCGAAGGCCACGAGGCCCGCGAGCCCCGCCGCGCCCGCGATCTTCAGCGCCGCCTGCCACCAGCTCTTCTCGGCGGGCCGGGACGTGTCGCCGATGGCGCCGATGGTGGCCTGGCGGCTCCGCTCGAGGGCCTTGTCCACCCAGGCGGTCAGCTCCGCCACGCTCACCCCCAGCGCCTCGCTGAGCTTCTTCAGGGTGAAGGCGTCGGGCTGGGCCTGACCCCGCTCCATGCGGGAGAGCGTGGACTGGGTGATGCCAGCGGCGCCCGCCAGCTCGCCCTGGCTCATTCCCCTGCGTTCTCGCAGACTTGCAATGACCCGACCAAGGACCAGGCCGTACACGTAGGCCTCGTTGTCGGGCTCCATGATGCTGCACGATAGCACGGGCCTGGTGAAACTCAGGTTGCGGATCAGATTCGCATATGCATATTATGCATTCATAGCTAGGCCGGATGGCGGCCGAGGGAGGACCGACGATGCCGGACATGGAGCAGATGCTGGACTGGGCGAAGCGGGGGGACGTGAAGCAGACGGTGAGCGAAGCGCGCGAGGAGGCGACCCGGCGAGGCCACGGGCAGCAGACGGCGTACGCCGGTGCGGGGGGACTGCTCGGCGGCATCCTCGGCTCCTTCCGCGGACCGAGCGGCGCCGCCTTCGGGGCCTTCCTCGGGGCGCTGCTGGGGGCCCTCTTCGGACGCAGGCGCGATCGGCATCCCCAGATCCGCCCCGTCTCGGGTACGCGGCCGGTGATCGATGCGCGACCTCGCGAGGTGATCCGCCGTCACCCGAACCCGAGCAGACGCGAGTACGTCGACGTGATGTACTCGGACTAACCGTTCGCGAGGGCGCGGAGCGCGGGCACCTCGAGGCCGGCTTCGTCGGCGATCGCGAGCGCGCGCGTCAGACGCGCCCGCGCAGAGCGGCCCCGGGCCCGATGATGAGGGTCGGCTGCGAAGGAATCCCAGAGCCCACCCAGGAGCGACGGCGAGAGCTCCGCGTTCGTGAGGTGCGACTGGATGGCGAGGGCATCGCGCGCGACGCCGTCGATCAGTGGGCGGTGCGCATCCAGGAGCTCACCGGTGGTGACGCTCTCGCTCACCTCCTTCGAGAGCGCGCTCGCGTTCGCGGTCAAGATGTAGAGGTTCTTCTTCACCAGCTCGTCGCGCAGCGCGCTGGTCTCGATCTCGTGCGCGGGCACGCCGAGGCCTTCGAGGGCCGAGACCAGAAGCGCTGCCCGCGGTCCGCCGATCGGCGTCGACTGCACGGGCGTGATCGGGACGCTCTTCTTCTTTTCGAACCAGACCACGGCCACCGTCGGATCGACGACGCCGAGCGCTTCCCAGACGTGCGGCAGGAGCTCGTTCTGCACCAGAGCCAGGTGATGCCGCCAGGGCGCTGGCACCTTCGGCACCACCTCCGCGAGGTCCTTTTCCCCGACGCCCAGAAGGCAGAGCAGCGGGCTCTCGACGACGCGCGCGACCTCTTCGGGATCGGTGGTGCGGGTCACCGGGTACACGGGATGGCCCGCACGGAGCAGCGCGTGGGCGAAGACGCCACCCATCTGCCCCATGCCCCAGATCACCACCGGCATCTTCATGGCGCCTCCTCGCTGAGCAGCACCTTGGCCTTGTCGGCCGCTTCGAGCACGGGCCGGGCGCGCTCGTCCTCCGCGAGCGCGTTCCACAGAGCCTCGGCGCGCTCGCGATAGGCTTCGCGCGCCAGCCGGCCGCGCAGGAGCTCCACGCGGAGAAAGACGAAAGCCGTCTGCACCACGTCGTGGAGGCAGTACTCCCGAATGTCCTCGATGCGCCCTTCCTTGTAGAGCTGATCCACCATCGAGCCGTCCACATCCATCTTGCCCGGCATCCCCACCAGGCGCGCGACGTGGTCGAGCTTCGCCATCTGCGCGGCGCCGTGGTCGGTGAGGATGTCGGCGAGGTCGAGGTGGCCGAGGTCGCTGTAGCGATAGCGGTAGTCGCGATCGGAGTAGTACGCGGTGAAGGGGATGCCGTAACGAAGCATGCGGTTCGCGAGCACCGGCAGATCGAAGCGTCGCCCGTTGTAGGTGATGAGATGCGGCTTCTTGTTGCCAACGAACTTGGCGAACTCAAAGAGCGTCTTCTCCTCGTCCACCGGCGCCCCTGACTCGCCGCCCTCCGTCTTCTCTCCGAAGACCCCCATCTTGAGCAGGTGGTGGTCGTGATCGAGCCAGAGCACGCCGAGCGCGACGCACTTGTGGAAGGGCGCGGGAGGAAAGCCCTGCTTCGCGCCATCCCAGGGCATCTCGGGATCGGGGACGGTCTCGATATCGAGGACGAGGTGGCTGCGCCCGGTCATCGGGGTGGTTGTACAGGGCTGGGGACAGCGCTGCCATCGCGCTCGGGGGGAGCCCTTCGATCATCCCGTGAACACAGGGGAAATGGCGATACGGAGGAGCGCTTGCCTTCGGCTCGTTTTCCGAATATGAACATGATGATGAAAGTCAAAGTCAATAACGCCTCCCCGGGCGTGTTGGCGGCCTTGGCCCTCGTCGCCTGTGGCTCGTCTGAAGACGCCCTCGAGGACGCACCCGCGGCGCTCGCGACCTACGCGGACGTGCTGCATGCGGGCTACGACGACTCCGCCCTGAGCGCGAGCGCGCTCCGCGACGCGCTGATGCCGCTGTCGTCCGGCGCGGCCACCGACGCGGCGCTCGCGATGGCGCGCACGCGCTGGGTCCTTGCGCGGGTGCCCTACCAGCAGACCGAGATCGCCCGCTTCTACGACGGCCCCATCGACGATCCGGAGCGTGGAAACCTCGAGGCGCTGATCAACGCATGGCCCCTCGACGAGGCGACGATCGACTACGTCCGGGGCGCCGACGGCATGCCCATCGACGGGGGCATCATCAACAGCCCGGAGGACGTCCCGGACATCACGGCCGAGCTCCTCGCCCAGCGAAACATGATGCCTGGCGAGGAGAACGTCACCACCGGCTATCACGCGATCGAGTTCCTGCTCTGGGGCCAGGACTTCGACGCCGACGGTCCGGGGGACCGGCCGTACACGGACTACGTCGACGGGATAGCGGCGAACGCCGATCGGCGCGGCGCGTATCTCGACGTGGCGAGTCAGCTCCTCGTCGACGACCTGACACAGATCCGCGACGCCTGGGCCCCGGGCGACGACACGAACTACCGCGCGCGCTTCCTCGCGTCGGATCCGCGCGAGGCCCTCAGGCGGGTGCTGGTCGGGATGGGAACCCTCGCCGGGCCCGAGCTCGCCGGACAGCGGATCCGCGTGGCTTACACGACGAAGGATCAGAACGACGAGCACTCGTGCTTCAGCGACACGACGAACGCCGATCTGGAGAACGACGTCCTCGGCATTTCGAACCTCTACCACGGTCACTACACACGCACGGACGGGACCGAGGTCGATGGCCCGAGCCTCTCGGACCTGGTCCGCGCGCGCGATCCGGAGCTCGACGCGCGCGTGAGCGCGGAGATCCAAAAAGCCCTCGACGACGTGCGCGCCTGGCCCGAGGTCGCGGGATGCCCGAGCGCGACCCTCGAGGGCAGCTGCCCCTTCGACGCGCTGATCCTCGGCACCGACGATGCGCCAGGGCGCCAGGCCCTCGACGCCGTCTACCTGGACCTCGGGGCCGTGACGACGTCGGTACAGGACATCGCCGCGCTCTTCGGCATCGACCTTCGCATCGACGACTCCGGGGAATGAACGTGGAACGTCCATCGAACACCGCGCGCACCTTCGCGCGTATCGCGACACTCGCGGCGCTCTGGTCGGCTGCCTGCAGCAGCGCTTCCGGATACGAACGAGGCGAGGAGCTTTCGGGCGGAGAGACCACCGTCTTCGACACGTCCGAGGACGCTTACACGCGGCCCGCGGCCAACCTCAGCTTCGACGAGGTCGGCACCTTCGAGGTCGGCAACAACTTCAACGGCGACAACTGGGTCGTCGCACCGTCGAGCACCATGACCCGGGATGGGCTCGGCCCCGTGTACAACGCCACCAGCTGCTCCGCCTGCCACCAGCGCGATGGACGCGGCCAGCCCCCCGGTCCGGACGAAGAGATGCTCTCGATGCTCATCCGTCTGAGCGTCCCCGGCGAGGACGCGCATGGCGGCCCGCTCCCCGACCCGACCTACGGCGGCCAGCTGCAGCCCCGCAGCATCATGGGCATCCCGGCAGAAGGTGCGACGCGCGTCACCTGGGAGGAGGTGCCCGGCACCTATGGCGACGGAACCGGCTACTCCCTGAGGCGCCCCCACATCGAGATCTCCTCGCTGGCCTTCGGGCCCATGGGCGACGGCGCGATGCAGTCGGCGCGCGTCGCTGCGCCGCAGTACGGGCTCGGGCTCCTCGAGGCGATCGCCGAGGCCGACATCGTCGCGAACGCCGATCCCGACGACGCCGACGGGGACGGGATCTCGGGCCGACCCAACCACGTCTGGGACCCGAGCCTGGGCGCAACCGCGCTCGGCCGCTTCGGATGGAAGGCGAACGTGCCCAGCATCCTCGCGCAGACCGCGGGTGCGCTTCACGGCGACATCGGCATCACGACTTCGCTCTTTCCGGAGCAGGAGTGCACGTCTGCACAAGCAGAATGCGCTGCGGCGCCCGACGGCGGGCCGACGGAAGCCAGCGACGAAGTTCTCGACGCGATGGTCTTCTACGGCCGAACGCTCGCGGTGCCGGGGCGCCGCGACCCGAAAGAGCCCGTGGTGCTCGAAGGCCGCGCCCTCTTCCGCAGCGCGGGGTGCGCGGACTGTCACGTCCCGTCGTTCACGACGGGCGACCACGAAGTGGCGGCGCTCTCGAACCAGCGCATCTGGCCGTACACGGACGTGCTCCTGCACGACATGGGCGAGGAGCTCGCGGACGGCCGCCCGGACTACGAAGCCACGGGCACCGAGTGGCGCACCCCCCCGCTCTGGGGGATCGGCCTCCTCGACACCGTCGTCCATCATCAGTTCCTGCTCCACGACGGACGCGCGCGCGGCTTCGCCGAGGCCATCCTCTGGCACGGCGGCGAGGCGGAAGCCGCGCGCGAAGCGTTTCGGACGATGAGCAGAGATGAGCGCGATTCCCTCATCCGTTTCCTCGAATCCCTATGAGAAAGCCCGACATCACGATGCCCCATTCTTCTTCCTTTCCGATGCTCACCCTCGTCATCTCCCTTTCGGCCGCCGGGTGTAGCGAGCCGAGCGTGCCGCCCTACGACCGCGCGGCGCTGCTCTCCGAGGTGAGCACGGAGGTGATCGTGCCGGGCTACGCGTCGGTGCAGATGCAAGCGTCCGCCCTCGACGACGCTGCGACCGCGTTCTGCGGAGCGCCGGACGCGGCCTCTCTCGCCACCTTGCGCGGCGCGTGGCGCGACGCGTTCCTGTCATGGCAGCGCACCCTCGCCTACGGCTTCGGGCCGGCGGACGAAATGAACCTCGGGCCAGAGATGTCCTTCGCCCCGACCGATCCCACCGCCATCGAAGCGAACATCGCGGGCACGGACGCGATCGACGCCGCCTACGTCGATGCGCTCGGTGGAGGGAGCAAGGGCCTGTTCGCGCTCGAGTACCTGCTCTTCGCTGACGACGAATCCACGACCATGACGGCCCTGGCGGACATGCGGCGGTGCGCCTACCTCGCGGCGCTGACCGACCACGTCGCGCGCACGAGCACCCGCCTCGCCGACGCGTGGAGCCCCGACGGGGGCGACTTCGCGTCCACCCTCGCGACGGCTGGACAATCCGGCAACGTCGTGTACCCGGCCGAGCTCTCGGCGATCTCCGAGCTCCTGACCGCCCTACCCGCCCTGGTCGACCACGTGAAGGTCGACAAGATCGGCGAGCCGATCGGCTACATGGCGGCGCCCCTGCCGGACGACGTGGAGTCGCCGTACGCCAACGCCTCGGTGGAGGCGATGGCGGCGAACCTCGCCGGCGTCCGCGACGTCTGGATGGGGACGACGCACGATTTCGACGACTACCTCGCGACCCGCGACCCGGCGCTGGCCGAGCGGGTCCGCGGAGAGCTCGACGCGGCCGATGCGGCGGTCGCTGCGCTCCCCGAGCCCTTCGCCGAGTACGCGGCGGGTGCCGATCACGCGGCAGGCGACGCAGCCTACGACGCCCTCGGGGATCTCGAGGTCACGCTGGCGACCGAGGTCGGCGCCACGCTGGCGGTGAGCCTCGGCTTCAACCCGAGCGACGGAGACTGACCTTGTCTTCGGAAGTGACGCGCCGCCCACGCCTCGCGGCGCCCGTCCTCTTCGTCATCGCATCGCTCGCCTGTACGTCCCCCGCCTCGGCGCAGGAGGGGGGCGCGGGCGCGAGCTCGGAGACGGAGACCGACTCGGAGACGAACTCCGAGACGAACTCGGAGACGGAGACCGACTCGGAGACGGACTCGGACTCGGAGACGGACTCGGACTCGGAGACGGACTCGGAGACGGACGAAGACGACCTCTACGAGGACGACTACGCCGAGGACGACTACGCCGAGGACGACTTCGAATTCGACGAGGCCGACTACGAGACGAGCGACATCGTGGTCGTCGGCGGCAGGCTCATCGATCCGGACGAAGCGCCGGTGCCCGCGTTCTCGGTCTCCGAGACCGAGCTCGAGCGCCAGCAGCCCGTCAGCGTGTCGGATGTCCTGCGCCGCGTGCCCGGCGTTCAGGTGCGGGACGAGGAGGGGATGGGGCTGCGCCCCAACATCGGCTTCCGCGGCCTCTCGTCCGATCGCAGTCGCAACGTGCTCGTCCTCGAGGACGGCGTCCCGATCCAGATGATGCCCTACGACTACCCGGAGCTCTACGTGGCGCCGCGCATCGAGCGTATGCGGAGCGTGGAGGTCGTGCGTGGCGCGGCGTCGATCCTCTACGGGCCGCGCACCATCGGCGGCGTCGTGAACTTCGTCACCCTCGCCCCGCCCGCAGAGCTCAGCCTCCGCGGCGAGGCGCGCTTCGGCACCGACGGCTACTACTTCGGCTTCGCCTCGGCCGGTGACACCGTGGGCGACGTCGGCTACCTGATCACCGCGATGCACCAGCGCTTCCAGGGCCCGCGTCATCTGGGGCTGGGACAGACCGACGTCATGGGTCGGCTCGCGCTCGACCTCCACGACGCCGGCGAGCTCCGCGTGAAGCTCCAGTTCTACGACGAGGACAGCACCTCGACGAACCTCGGGCTCACCACGCTCCAGTTCGACAACGGCGCCCTCCAAAACTTCGCTCAGAACGACCGCTTCCCCATCCGCCGCTACGCCGCCCAGCTCTCCCATCAGGTCGAGCTGACGCGCGACGTCACCCTCGCGACCACCGGCTACTTCAACCTCACGACACGCGATTGGTGGCGCCAGGACTTTCTCCGCACCAGCGCGACCGGCGCCGACGTCGACCGCATCATCGACCCTTTCGGAAACGTCCTCCCCGCGACGGGCACGGGCTCGAATGACGGCTCCTCCGTCTACTTCCTGCGTTCGAACGTCGGGCGTCTCCGCCGCTACACGGTCGCCGGCGTCGAACCGCGGGTGACCGCGAGCTACGACCTGGGCGCGGTCGCTGGCGAGATCATCGGTGGCGTGCGCCTTCACTACGAACAGGGGGACGACCTGGACGTCGCTGGCGTCTCACCCAACGCACGCACCGGCGACATCCAGGGACAACAGACCCGCAGCGTCCTCGCCCTCGCCGCCTATCTGCGCCCGACCTTCGAGTTCTTCGACCGGCACTTCGAGATCGCACCCGGCGTGCGCATCGAGAGCATGTTCTCCTCGATCCAGGTGAGCCGCGCCGTCTCCGATCCCGGCGGCGTCATCGATGGCACCTACGAGCTTCCGGCGGTGACGACCTTCGACCCTCCCCAGAGCGCCCAGCCGACCGACGGTCGCCGTGATCCCCGGCGTCAGCGCGACCTTGAGGGTCGACGAAGGGCTGGCAGCCTACGGCGGCGTGCACCGCGGTTTCGTTCCACCGGGCGTGCGCGACGCGATCCTCGGCTATGGGCGCGACGTCGCCCTGCAGGCCGAGTGGGCGTGGAACTTCGAGTGGGGCCTCAGGGGCCAGCCGGCGCGCTGGCTGAACTACGAAGGGACCGCCTTCTTCGTGGACTACGAGACGCAGGTCCTTCCGCCCAGCGCGGCGACGACCACCGCCGAGGGCGGAGCGCAGCTCGCGGGTCGCTCCGCGACCTACGGGTTCGAGGCGAGCACGCGCTGCGACCTCGCGACCGCGGCATCGCTCGGTTTCGAGCTCCCTCTCACGGTCGCCTACACCTTCGCCCGCGCCCACTTCGGCTCCGGATGGATCGAGGGCATCAGCGGAAACACGGTGCCCTACGTGCCCGAGCACACGCTGTCGGCCCGCCTCGACTTCGCACACCCGCTGGGAATCGAGGCGCAGGTGTCGGTGAACCACACGAGCACGCAGTACGCGGACCCCTACAACTCGCTCGAGCCCACGCTGGACGGCACCGCGGGGCTCATCGGCGCGCGCACCGTCGTGAACATGCGCGTCGCCTACGCCTACGCGCCGTGGCACGTGACCGTCTTCGGCGAGGTCCGAAACCTCTTCGATGCACGCTACATCGCGAGCCGCGCTCCCGCCGGCATCCAACCCGGGATGACGCGCCAGGCATTCGTCGGGCTGCGCCTGTCGTACTGAAGCGGGCCTCCGACGTGGCGCCCATCGACAGGTTGAGGGAGCTCCTGGGTCGACGCGTCCCCGGGCATTCCCTCGCGGCGCTCCGGATCCTCTTCGGGGCCGTCATGCTCTGGGCGACGATCCGCTTCGCGGCCAACGGTTGGATCGACTCGCTCTACGTGGAGCCGCGCTTTCACTTCACGTACTACGGCTTCGGCTTCGTCCGCGCATGGCCCGCGCCGCTCATGTACCTGCACTTCGCGCTCCTGGGCGCGGCCGCGCTCCTGGTGGCCCTCGGGCTCTTCTACCGCGTCGCCATCGTGTCGTTCCTCGTCCTCTTCGCCTGGGTCGAGCTGATCGACGTCACGACCTACCTCAACCACTACTACGCCATCACCCTCATCGCGGCCCTGCTCGCCGTCATGCCCGCCGCGAACGTGCTCTCCCTCGACGCCTCGCGCGCGCGCCGGCGCGGCCGACCCCTCGACCCCACGGTGCCTTTCGCGGCGGTCTTCGCGCTGCGCGCCCAGCTCGGCATCATCTACTTCTTCGCGGGCGTGGCGAAGCTCGAGCCCGACTGGCTCTTCCACGCGGAGCCGCTCGGGATCTGGCTCGCGGCGCGCAGCGACGTGCCGATCCTCGGACCACTCGTCGCGCAAGGGTGGGTCGCGTACGCGATGAGCTGGGGGGGCGCGGCCTTCGATCTCACGATCCCGCTCTGGCTCTCTCTCCGGCGCACCCGCACCGCGGCGTACGTCGTCGTCATCGTCTTCCACGTCGTCACGCGCATCCTGTTCCCCATCGGCATGTTCCCGTGGATCATGATCGCGCTGACGCCGATCTTCTTCGATCCGGACTGGCCCATCGCGCTCTCGCGCGGCCGACTCGAAGCGCCCGCACCGTCGACGACGCCACACGCGCTCGCCCGCCCGGCGACGTATGCGCTCGCGCTCTGGCTCGCCATCCAGATCGCGCTCCCGCTCCGCCACCACCTCTATCCGGGCAACGTGCTCGAGACCGAGCAGGGCTTTCGCTGGTCCTGGTACGTCATGATCGTCGAGCGAAGCGGCCTCGCGAGCTTTCGCGTCGTCCACGAAGACGGCCGCGTCGAGGAGATCTCACCCGCGCGCGAGCTCACCGCGCCTCAGGTGCATCAGATGGCGACCCAGCCCGATCTGATCCTCCAGTACGCCCATCACCTCCGCGACGAGCACGCGGCGCGGGGCGAGCGCGTCCAAGTCTACGCCGACGTCTTCGTCTCGACGAACGGCCACCGGAGCCGCCGCCTGATCGACCCTTCCACCGACCTCGCGGCCGAAAAGGACACGCTTTTCGGCTATCCGTGGGTCCGCGTGAATTCCCGGGATGATTCATAAATTTCGGCTCGAATCTTCCCCCGCCGCGTTGTATTCTGCTCTTGATACTCATTTTCAGTATCACCTCGTGAAGATGGAACGGGCCACGTTGGAGCGAGCGCGCTGGTCTCCCCCCGAAGGGGCTGCGCCCGCGTGCGCCCCGCGCTCGCGCATGTCGCTCTCCTACATGCTCGCGGTGTCCTTCGCGGCGCATGGCGCCCTTGGCGTCGGCCTCGCGCATCTGCCGACGGATGGCCTCGCCCTCGATCTGCCATCGAGCATGGTCGTCGAGCTCGTGCCCTTCGAGGCGCCCCTCGACGTCGCCGAGGTCCCGGTCGAAAGCGAGCCCGAGCCCGTCATCGAGCCCGAGCCAGCCGCGATCCCGGCGCCACGCATCGCGGAACCGGAGCGCGCCGAGCCCGAGCCGGTCGTCGAGCCCGAACCAATCGTCGAGCCCGAACCGATCGTCGAGCCGGAGCCCGAGCCCGTTGCCGAAACACCGCCCGAACCGGAGCCGGCGATCGAGCCCGCAGCCCCGGCGCCCGCGAGCACGACGCCCGACGTGACGCCGCTCGCCGAAGGCTCCGGCGGGATGGCGGTCGCCACGACGGCAGGCCGCGGCGGCAGCGGAACGGGCACCGGCAGCACGGCCCGACGCTCGCCTCCCGCGCCTCGCGGGCCGAGCGTCCACGACCGCCGGCGCGCGCTTCGCAGCTACGTGCACTCCCTCGAAGGCCTCCTCCGGTCACACGTCCGTTATCCCCGCGCCGCCATGCGCGACGCTCTTCAGGGTCGTGTGGTCCTGGCGCTCAGGATCGGCGATGGCGGCCACGTGCTCGGCGTACGCGTCGCGCGCAGCTCGGGCGCCTCGCTCCTCGACGACTCGGCCCTGGACGCTGCGCGAGCGCTTCGAAGGGTCCCCGCGCCGCCTGCGCTCGCCGCGCTCGCGAGCACCGACGAGATCCGCGTCCCCGTCGTCTACCTCCTCCGCTGAGGCCGCGCCGGCGGCGTCACGCCACGACTTCGAGCTTCTTCTTTTCGAGATGGAAGCGTGCGAGGCGCATCCGCCAGTCGACGCCGACGACCTCGCCGTGCTCCATCTCGTTCCAGATGTTCTCGCCCTCGATCGGCTCGCTGGAGAAGATCAGGTGGTTCACGAAGCCGCTCTCGGTGGGCGCCTCGCACTCGGGGGAGAGGCTGGGGCAGCTGTCGCGGTCGCCGCACCGCGTCTTGTAGGTCGACCAGAAGAGCTCCTTGCCGCCCTGGGTCGCGGCCATGGTCGCCCCGTCGGTGACCATCAGGGTGAGGAGCGCCTTGTCTTCCTTCGCCTCGCCGTCGCAGACCTGCCTCACCTTGGCGACCGTCTCTCGAAGCGCCTCGACCACCTCGTCGATGGAGAACTTGTTCGAGAGCGGTCCGTACTTCGAGAGCTCGCTCAAGAAGAGGAAGAAGATCACCTCGGAGTCGGTGTCGCCGAGGATGAAGCGCCGAAGCTTGGGAGCCACTTCTTCGCGGAGCTTCTTGCGGCTCTGGTCGAACTTCTTGATCTCTCCGTTGTGGGCGAAGACCCAGCGCCCGTATTGGAAGGGATGGCAGTTCAGGACGTTGAGCCCACCAACGGTGGCCTTGCGCACGTGCGCGATCACCGTCTCCGAGGCGACGATGCCGCTCACGCGATGGAAGATGTGGTCGTCGATCGCGGCGGTGGGGCTGCGCGTCACGTGGGGCGCGCCGTCGACATAATAGGCGACTCCCCAACCGTCGGGATGATCGGTGCTCAGCTGACCGAGTGCATTGTCCGCCTTCACCAGCGAACGGTGCACCTGGCTCTGAATCACGCTACGAAAGCCGAAGAGCCTGCACATGTGCCCCTATGTTGCCACACGCGGGTCAGGGACGCAGCGGCCGCGGCTCTCCGGGCTCGCAGGGAGCCTCCGCGAGGCGCGTGGCCCTCAGCAGATGATCGCGCCGCTCGTCGTGCCACTCGCGAATGTCGCTGCGAAACGGCTCGGGCCACTGCTCGGGGAGCGCCGTGGCCGGCCCGCACCCCGACAGGGGGACGAGCGAATATCGAGGCGGAGCGTCGAGCACGCGGTTGTAGACGAGATACGCGGTGGAGGTCACGAAGATCGGCAATAGGCTCGTGCGCACCGCGCCGTCCATGAGCTCGACGCGCGCGACCAGGCCCTCGCGGGTATGGGGCAGATCCCACTTCTGTGCGTCCTCGGGAAGGTCGCGCCCGGGACGGGCGCGGCTGCCCATGTCCGAGACGAAGTTGCCGATGCCCCAGGCCACCACCGCGCGCCGCCCATCGGCCGCGTCGATGTGCTCGACCGCGGTGGGCACGTGCTGTCCGTGGACGATGATCGCGTCGGCTCCGGCGTCCACCAGCGCTCGCGCCCAACGCCGCCACTCGGGCTTGATGCGCGTGCGGAGCTCGTAGACCACGTGCACGACCACCACCACCGCTTGGTGGGCGGCGCGCTCCCTCCGCACGTCCTCTACCGCCTGCGGGCCGAGGACGCTCACGCCCGGCTCCCCCGCCTCGAGGTTCGGCTCCGGAAGATCGCGCTCGAAATAGGCGAGCACCGCCATCGAGCTCGCGTCGTCTCCCAACACGATGGGCCACACGAGATCGGGGGCGCGTCCGGCGCCGGTCACGATCAGCCCGCGTCGCTCCGCCTGATTCGATGGTCTCGCCGAGACCTTCGCGTGTCTGGTCGAGGGTGTGATTGTTGGCGAGCATCACCGCGTCGACTCCGGCGCGGGCGAGGCCCTCGAGGAAATAGGCAGGCGCGTTCAAGGGGGTGCGCACGCGCCGGGGCCCCTGCTTGGTCGCGAGGAACGCGTCGTTGTCTACGCGCACCTCCTCGGCGACAGGCGCCTCCATGTTCACCAGCACGAAGTCGTCCCCGATCACCTTCATCGTCGGCGCGATCACCTCCGCGAGCGCCTCCGCCGGATGACCCTCTGCCTCGAGAACACGGCGAAAGGGGCCCGAAGGAAGCACGTCGCCCCCGACCCAGAGCACGACCGGAGGCGGCGGACGCAGAGGTGCCGCCTCGTGCGCGGAGGCGACCGGGGCGGCAGGCGCTCCCCGGTCCGGCTCGTCACAAGCGGCGAGAGCCATCAGAGCGAGCGCCGTCGCGAGCACCCGAGCGCGCATCCGCGCAGGTTACACCGCGAAACTCAGACCGTCGCGTCCGAGACCAGCCCGTTGATGTCCGCACCGCTGTAGAAGTCGTTCACCCGGCGCATGTCGCCTCGGGCCACGCAGTAGGTGACAGCGGCGGCCGAGGACTCGGCGGTGTTGCCGGTGTTCGAGCCGCTGTCTTCGCCGGTGGTGGGATTGTAGGTCGTGACGTTGCCGCCGCGATTGATGCCGCCGAACCAGCCGGTCTTCAGATAGCCAGCGCCGAGGACGTAGGTCCAGTTGGCGTTGCCCGGGGTTCCGTCGGGCCAGTTGGCGCGCTGGAGCGGGTTCTTCGGGGTGTCGCCGTGGATGGAGATCACGGTGTTGTCACCGATGGAGGTGCCCGAGCAGGTCGGGTCGTCGACCGCGTCGAGGTCGCCCATGAAGGCGTCGAGGGTGCGCTGCAACGTGCTCACGGTGTTGGTGAGGTTCCCCATGTCGGCGAAGGCGCCGTGGGGGTCGTCGCGGAACGCCGGGAGGATCACCGAGGAGGTGAGACCGAGGGAGAAGGCCTTGGCGGTGACGATGAGACCGCGCGCCAGGTTGCGGTTCTCGGTGCGGCTCCCGGCGTCGATGCCGTAGCGGGCGAAGTCCTCGTCGGTCGGGCGGAGCCGGTCGGCGAGGTTCTGGCCGAGGAGCTGCGCCGAGCGCGTGGCCGCCGCGTGTCCGGCGCGCATGGTCTCGCGACCGGCGGCGGCGCGAAGGCTGAGGAACGCGCTGTAGGCGTTCGAGTAGAGCTCGGCGTTCTGAGGATTGCTGAGCAGGCCGCCCGCGCGCGAGGCCGCGGCGTTGAAGAGGGAGACGATGTCGTTCGCGCTCCCGACGCGCGCCACGCGGGGCGAGCCCTCGGCGCCGCGGTAGGGCGCGTCGTCCACGGCGATGACCGGCACCACGGTGGGGCTGGCGGTCTGGATGGCCGCGCAGGTGGCGAAGAGCCCGTTGTTCATGGAGACGCGCTCGGTCGTCGCGGGGGTGTTGGTATGCGTCTCGTTGGTGCCGCCCATGAGGCAGGTGACCTGACGGCCGCCGGGCAGGGACTGCCACGGCGTGTGGGGCCCGAGGGTGAGGGGCTTGTGGGTGTCCTCCGCCATCATCTCTTCGCCGATGGCGTGCCAGGCGAAGCTCGAGTTGCGGGCGGCGGCGATGTCGTTGTGCGGCCACAGAAGCGTGAACCAGGCGAAGCCGCCGCGGCCGGCGACGATGTGCACCGAGCGGTTTGTGGTCGCGCAGGAGGCGTCGTCGGCGAGGGCCTTGCCGCCGGTCATCTCCAGGACCTCGAAGACCTTCCACTGGGGCAGACCGAAGGCCGCACCCGCAGCCAGGCTCCACTTCATGAGCGCACGGCGCCCGACGCGACGCTTTCTCTCTCTTTCTTTCTTGGTGCTCATGTCTTTCGTCCTCATTCGCAGGTGTGGGCAGCAGAGAGAAGAGAGGCGACCGCGATTGCCTGCCCCTGGGCGGGGTCGGCGGCGCGTCGCACCACGTCGTCACACTGGGCGACGACGACATCGCTCGCGGGCTCGCCGAGGAGGCAGCTGAGGCCATCACGGGTGCAGTGACCCGCACCGTCGAAGACGCTCACGCCGACGCCACCGATCATGCAGCGCTCGACGCTCGGAAGGTTGGCGATGACCTCCGGGGCGGCCTGGACGAGGATGTCGAAGGTGCGCGAGGCGACGGAGACCGTGACCTCGGTGCTCTCGCCGATGCGAGCGCCGTAGTTGGCGGCGCCGAGCGCCTGGTCCGACCGGCGCCACATGTTGCCAGCGTCGGTCTCACCCATTGCGTCGAGGTTCACGCCGAGACCGGCGAGCACGCGGCCGAGGGTGCGGTACGGCATCTTCCGGCAGCCGTGGATGCGCGCGGTGTAGCCGGGGGGTCCCTCTTCGGCCATGCGCTCGAGGGCCTCGCGCGCGGTCACCGCCGAGCCGCCGAGGGCCGCGGGGTGGTCGAAGGTGCTCTCGGTTCCGCTGGCGGCGCCGCCTTCTTCGCTCCCCGGCGCCGTGCCGGTGGCGGCGGCGGCTTCGGGATCGGTCGGCGACAGATAGTCGTCGCGACCACTTTCGCTGCCCTGACCACAGGCGACCAGGAGCGCGGCGAGGACGAGGTATCGGGTGTTCTTCATCATCATGGCCAGCATCAGAAGTTGACGAAGTCGTCGGAGGTGAAGATGGCGAGGAGCAGCTGGTCCATGCGGTGCCCCGATGCGATGTAGTCGTCGACCATGGTGTCGATGACCTCGTCCGGAACCGCCGCGCGGGTCAGCACGATGTCTCCCTTCCCCATCGCCCAGTTCCAGGCGCGGGAGACGGTGCAGCGGTGCACGTCGCGGTCCGCGGCCATCGCTGCGCCGAAGGCAGGCAGGTCGGCCGCCGGCACACCGAAGCGCCACGCGGTGGTCTCGCCGTCCGGGAGCCAGTCCGACATGGCGACCAGGGGCGATCCATCGCTCGGCAGGGTGACGGCGATGGAGTCGCTCCAGCGGCCGTCGGCGTCGAAGTGTCCGAAGAGCGGGGCCTGGTGGTTCATCGTCGCGTGGCAGTTCGCGCAGGTGACGCTCTCGATGTCGTGGAAGTCGATGCGCCCGCCCGTGTCGGCGCCCGCGATGCTCTCGAAGGGCCACGGCGCGGTGTAGGGAGCCGCGCCTCCGATGTCGATGGGGTCGCCGAGCTCGGCGGGGAAGGCGTTGCAGGCGAAGGTCTCCTGCACCCAGCGCACCCGGCGGAACGCCAGGTTGCTGTTGAAGTGCCGCATCACCGCCGGGTTGGTGAGGATGCCGGCGTGGGTGGGGACGCCGTTGTCGCAATCGGCGGGGACGATGGCTTCGTCCTGCATCGTGGGGCAGGTGCCGTTCGTCGCGGTGAAGAGCTCGGTCATGCTCCGTCCCTCCACCGCGAGCTCGGCGGCGAAGAGCGGGGCGGTGTCGAGGTCGCCGCGGCCCATCTTGAAGGTGTCGCGGAAGTAGTTCCGGATCTGCGGGATGAAGCGATCGTCGGTGATGAAGGACTCGAGAAAGGAGCGGTAGACCGACGCCTGGTCGGTGGCTTCGTCGAGCATGCGGATCTCGAGGAGCGTCGGCAGGTCGCCGCGCAGACGAAGGGACGCGGTCCGCAGCGCGGCGCCGTAGTCGAGGTCCCGGTCGTCGAGGCGCCCCTGCCACTCGGGCGAGAGCTCACCGGCCGCCCAGTCGGGCGTGGTGTCGTCGGTCCCGGTGGTGTCGTCGGCGACCACGCCGTCGGCGGGGGTGTCGGACGTCCCGGGATCGCTCGCGGGGTCGGGGGTCGCATCCGGCACCGCGTCGCGCGCAGAGCCCGACACGCCACCCTGGCAGCCGAGCCCGGCGATGACACCGGTGAGCGCGAGGGCCTCGAGAAGTCGCTTCATCAGGGAGCCTCCATGGCGACCCAATCGGTGATCGCCGCGCTGAACGTCGCCAGCTGGAACGAGCTCAGCCGGAACGGGTGCGCCAGACCCCCAGTGGAATCGGGCGCGAGGAGAATGGACGGGGTCGCGCCGCGGGAGCGCGAGAGGATCTGGCCGCAGGCCAGCGCCTGCGCCGAGTCGCTGCTATCGGCGACGTTCGACATGTCGACGGCCGACATCGCGTCGGGGTTGCTGCCGTCGTGGCAGCTCGTGCAGTACATCATCAGCTGCGGGCGCACGTTCGCCGTGAAGGAGGGAAGCGCCGTACAGCCACCGGTGGTCGTGCCCATGCCGGCGTCACCGCCGCCCACGCCGCCGTCGCCACCGCCGGTGCCACCCGACTCGGGGCCCGCGGCGTCGAAGTGCCAGCTGATGCTCGCGCCGTCGGGCAGACCCGAGAGGCTCGCGGTGCCGCCGCCCACGGCGACCCGGGTGTAGGCGGGGGCGACCACGTCCATGCCCGCGAAGCGATCGCTCGGATCGACCGTCGCGTCTCCGTCGACCCATTGGATGATGACCGGATGCGACATGCGGACGCCGTCGGCGCCGGCGTTCACCTCGATGTTGGACAGGTACCAACCCGCGGGGGTGGGCTCGGCGGTGAGGCTGAGCTGGCTCCCGGGCAGGCCGAGGACGTCGAGGGGGAAGAGGTTGAGACCTGCCTCGAGCACCTTCGCGTCGGTGATGAGGTCGGGCTCCTCACCGCTGCCGGCATACTCCTCGCCCTCGCGCTCGAGCCAGCGCTGCACGGTGTCGGCCTGGGTGGTGCTCCACTCGGGGCCCGGGTGCGTGCTGTCCAGCGTCAGGATGCGGCTAGAGGTCGGATTGGCGCGGCTGACGAGCGCCGGCCAGCTGGTGACCGACGTATAGATGTCGGGATCCGGCGTGAGGAAGCGGTATCCCACCACCGAGCCGCTCTCGCCGTGACACGAGACGCAGTTCGACTCGAGGAGTGGGAGCACAGTGCTATCGAAGAGGTCGCGCGCGGCCATCTCCTCGATGACCATGGCGTCCTCGTCCATGGTGGAACCGGAGTCGGCTCCACCGTCATAAGGAAGCCGCTCCATCGCGATGGTTCCGGCGTTACAGCCCAGGGCCAAGGCGAGGACGGCAGTGAGTGTGCGGGGTCCAATCATCGGCTCTGGTGGCTGTAAGTGCAGCCATCGTGCCGAAGCTCACAGGCTCCTTAACACGCCAGATTGCGGCCTCGCGTCCGCACTCGGGGGCCCTTTTGGGGCACGGGGTCACCAGCCGTTGGGGGATCCCCAGACCCGGATGGGGATTGGAGTCATCAGTCCCCGCTGGGACCTCGGGGGAGCGTGTCTAGTTGCAGCCGCAGCCGCCGCCGCCGGATCCGAGCCCCCCGGCCGAGCCCTCCCGGGTCTCGGAGGAGTGGCCCTCGGCGGTGCTGACCGTTCGGTTGCCCTCGAAGCTCATGTCGGGGCGAGCGAGGACCTCGCGCTCCCACGGGCTGACGGTGACGCAGCCGGTGGCGGCGACGGCGAGAGCCGCGAGCAGGAGCAGGGCGAAGGCCTTCACGCGCCCTACTCTACTCCACACCCCCGTTTGCACAAAGCCGAGGGGCGTCGTTTCATATCGGCGGCGATGTCGCGCTCGGTCGTCCTCCTTCTGTTGGCCCTCAGCTCCCTGGCGACCGCCTGTGTCGGCGCGGCCCCGGAGCCCCATCCCCCACCCGTGGACCAGTGCGCCTTCGAGCTCGAGGTCTATCCGGTCTTGGCGCGGGACTGCGGCTTCCCTGCGTGCCACGGCACCATGCATCGGGCCTTTCAGGTCTTCGCGCCGGGGCGCACCCGCCTCGATCCGATGACCCCGCAGCTCGACGGCCCCACCGACGACGAGATCGCTCTCACCTACGATCGCGCGCGCTCGATGCTCGGCGGGGCGCAATCGGTCGATGACGCGCCGCTGCTGCGCAAGCCGCTGGCGATCGAAGCGGGCGGCGCCGGGCACATGGGTCGCGACGAGCTCGGCCGGGACGTCTATCGAAGCAAAGAGGATCCCGACTTCGTCACGATCCGCGACTGGGCGCACGGGCGGATGGTGACGTGCCCATGAGAGCGCTGCCTCTCGTCGCGATCGCGGCGCTCACGGTCGCGCTCGGGCCGGCGCGGGCGCACGCTTTTTCCGATCCGGGGCGCTTCGACCTCGCCGCCGATGCGGGCGGGGGCGGTGGACGGTGGTTCACCGGATCGCCGAACGACGGGTTCACCTGCGCCGTCTGTCACGGCGAGCCCGACATCCCCTTCGAGGTGCGCGGGCTGCCCGAGGCAGGCTACCGGCCGGGCGCGAGCTACGAGCTCTCCTTCGACATGGGCCTCAGCGATGGCGATCGAGGCATGGTGCTCGAGGTCACGGACCGAGACGGCGGGGCCATCGGGACGCTCTCGCTCCTGCCCGACAGCGAGATCGCCGACGAGGAGCGCTGCCGGGCCGAGGGGGGGATGCTCCCCGAGGGCGCGACGGAGCTCCAGACCACGGCGGATGGTCGGCCCCTCGCCATCGCGCGGGCCTGTGGCGCGCGGACCAGCCGCCTCACCTGGACCGCGCCTTCCGATCCGAGCGCGGGTACGGCGTGGATCCACGCAGCCGAGGTCCGCGGCAACGGCAACGGCACCAGCGTGGGCGATCGCGTCGGCGTGATCTCCCAATCGCTCCGCGTCGAAGGCGCGCCCCCGCCGGAGACGATCGTCGCGGGCGGTTGTGCGACGACGGCTCTGCCGCCAGAGGGCGGTTGGGCGCTCGCGATGCTGGTGCTCCTCTTCCTGTTGCGGCGCCGGCGGGCGCTCGCGGGTGCCCTCGCCCTGTCGGCCATCACCCTCACCCACGCGTCGGCGGCCTACGCCGTCCCCGGCCCCGCGACGACCGCGGTGTTGGCGAACGCCGACGTCCCCGAGTCGGTCGCGCTCGCGGAGCGCTACGCGCGCGAACGCGACGTGCCCATGGGGCAGGTCTGCGCTCTGTCGATCGACACAGTGATCGACATCGACCTCGCGGACTTTCGCGACCAGATCCTGACGCCCCTGGGCGCGTGCCTCGAGGCCGCAGGCGTCCGCGACCGCATCGAGGCCGTGCTCGTCATCCGCGGCGTGCCCCTCAGGGTGCGCATCCCGGACGGGGCGACCACGCGACGGGTGTCGCTCGCGGCCGCGCTCGGGCTCTGGGACACGACCATGGACGGAGCCGCCCTCCTCGGTCAGGCGCCTGGCGTCACGGCGGATTGCACCGGGACGCCCTGCTACGCCGCCCGCTTCGCCAACCCCTTCCACAGTGGGCTCTTCGAGCCGGGCTGGGCAGAGAGCGTTGGCGGCGTCGACTTCCGCCCGGTGCTGGTGACGATGCTCCACGGGCGCTCCTTCAGCGAGGCGGAGATGCTCCTCGACAGCGCACTCGAAGCGGAGGCGATGGGCGGCGCCGCAGGAGAGTTCCTCTTCATGGAAGGAAGAGACCCCGCGCGCGGGGCCCTCGACGGCCAGTACCCGCGCGTGATCAGCGACCTGATGGATCGCGGCTACACCGATGCGCGCCAAGTGCCTTTCGACGCCGACCTCACCGGTCACACCCTCGCGGCCTTCTTCACCGGCACGGCGACCATCGGCGACACCATCGAGGGCAACGACTTCGCCCCGGGCGCGCTCGTCGACAACCTGACGAGCTTCGGCGCGGTGCCCGAGAACTTCGACGACCCCTCCATGGAGAGACAGGTCTCGATCGCGCGCTGGGTCGCGCGCGGTGTGGGCGGCGTTCACGGCACCACCGACGAGCCACTCAACTCGGTGTTCCCCGCGCGATCGCTGATCACTCAATACGTCGACGGCGCCACCCTCGCCGAGGCCTATCACCGCAACCTGCCCAACGTGTACTGGCAGAACCTGGTGCTCGGCGATCCGATGCTGGCGCCTTACGCCACGCGCCCGGTGGTGAGCATCGACGGCGCCGCGGATGGAGACACGATCGCGGACGCCCGAGCGTTGACCATCCACGCGATGGATCCCGAAGCCATCGGCGTCGACGTGCTGCGCCTCTATCGGGACGGTGCGCTCGTCTCCGAGTCCGACGGAACGGACCTGACGCTCTGCCTCGACGTCGCCGATGGCGAGACGACGACGCTCCTCGCCGTCGCACAGAAGCGGGACGATCTGTCGGATCGCGGGTTCAATCGCCCGAAAGGCTGGCTCGCGATCACGCTGAGCGGAGGTGCGGGCGCCACGACCTGCGTCTCCGAGGACGCAGGCACATCCGATGCGAGGGTGCCCCGCGCCGACGGTGGCGCGCCCGATGCAGACACCGGCACCGTTGCACCGCCGATGGGCGATGGCGGTTGCGGTTGCATCATCGTCGGTCGCGATGAGACGCGCTTCGACGCGCTGGCGTTTGCCGTATTCATCACCTCTTCGCTTTTCTTTCGACGTCGATCGCGTCGCTGAACCTTCGTGTTCACCTCCACGCCTCTTTGGCGTGAACTCGTGGTTACGTGTGTGATGTTTCGATTCTGTAGGTTTCGAACCGACACGCGCGAACCCGTGAGGATCTCGGCAAGAGCGTGATGGCACGAACGGTGCTCCCTCCGCCGCGGAACGCTTGGAGGGAACATGCTCACGAAGTCACTACCGATGATCGCCGCCGGTCTCTTACTCGCACAGACCGCGACCGCCTACGCCGCCGATCCCGACGCCACCGACGAAGAAGGTTCGGAAGCGGGAACGGGGACGACGGGACAGAGCTCGGCTCCAGTGATGCAGCCCATGGGATCGCAGACGACCACCACCGGGCCGACCACCGCGACCACCACCCCTGCCGCGACACCGGCGGCGACACCCGGAACGGTCGTCGTGCCGACCGACGTCGAAGAAGAGCACCCCGCGCCGAACACGATCTTCGTCGAGGGCCTGGGCGCAGGCCTCTTCTACTCGGTGAACTACGAGCGCCTGCTCTTCGACCAGCTCGGCGTTCGCATCGGCTTCAGCTACATGTCCTACGGCTCGAACGTGGGTACGAGTAGCTCGAACGTGTCGTACGTCACCGTGCCACTGACGGCGGAGTACCTGGGCCTGAGGGCCGGCTCTCACGTGCTCGAGATCGGCGCCGGTGCGACGATGATATTCACGGACGGCTCGGCGAGCGCCGGCGGTCTGACCGCGACCGGCTCTGGCGCCAGCGCGATCGGCAACGCCCACATCGGCTACCGGATCCACCCGATGAACGGCGGCTTCAACTTCCGTGTCGGCGCCGCGGCGCTCTATGGGCCGGGGCTGTCGCTCTCGAACCCCGATCCCAACAGCTGGGGGATCATCCCCTGGTTCTACATCAGCGCAGGCGCCTCCTTCTGAGCACGGGTCACGGGCGGTAGAGGAGACCGACGGTCGCGTAGCGCTCGACGTCTCCGCTTTCGCCCAGGTCCGAGCTCAAGAAGGCGTGGCTCTCGCGATAGTAGAGCTCGGCGTAGAAGGGACCGGCGATGCCGACGAGGAGCCTCGCCTCGGCGCCGACCGCCACCGCGCTGCCGGCGACGCCTTCCTGGGTGAGCCCGTCGTCGACGAAGGCCACCCAGTCGAGCTCGGGATGGAGCGCGATGATCACGCGCCCCTCGAGGAGCGGAACGATCAAGCTGAGCCTGAGCGAGAAGCCGCTCAGTGCGTAGTCGGGGAGCGTGACCGCCGCTTCTGAATCGAAAGCGCGCACGCCGAAGCCCAACGCGCCACCGAGGGAGACACCATCGGGACCGTCCGCCAGTCGGTAGGTCGCACCGAGACGCACGTCGAAGCGCTGGCTGCGCGACGGCGTCTTGAGGGTCGTCATGTCGGTGCGCATGTCGGTGACCTCGAGGCCGACCGAGGTGACGTAGGAGAGCTCGCCGCGCAGGTTGACCCGCCCCTGAGCCGTGGGCTCGTAGTCGAGCCCCAAGCGAAGGGAGACGGCCGGGAAGGGATCGGTGGTGAGGCGTACGATGCCCACCGAGGTCGGCAACCGGAAGGAGCGCATCCCGAAGCCGAAGCCCGCGCCGAGAAAGACGTGTACCGCCGCGCCCGGCTCGGCCGGCGGGCCCTCGCGGGAGTCGGCGGCTGCTTCGGGCAACCCTTCGGGTGCGGGAGCCCCGGGGGGGCGCGTGATGGCGGCCAGCGCCAGACGCGCTTCGGAGACGATGCGCTCGCGCGACTCGGCGCGCAGGCGATCGCCGGCGAGAGGATGAGACTCCTCGAGGAGCGCGAAACCGATTCGCCCGTCGCGATACTCCACCCGGAGCCGGCGCTCGCCCTCTTCGCGCACCACCGAGATGACGAGCACCAGGGCGATGTCCATCTCGGGCAAGAGGACCTCGAAGGCCTCGCCGCGGTCGGGGGGATAGCCGCGCGCCCGCGCCTCGCGAACGAACGCGTCGGGGCTCTCGAGCTGACCGACGGCGGAGAGGATGTCGTTCACCTCGCGCGACAGCTCGCGGGGGGTGCGCGGCGCCGCCACCACCATGACCTTCGGCGCCTGAAACTCCTCCATCTCCTGCTCGGGGCTCCCCTCCATCGCATCCCCGTCACCTTCTGCGCCCGCGCCACCGTCTCCTTCGTCGCCGTACTCGGGCGGCGGCAGCCCGCCCTCATCGCCTTCGTCTCCGTATTCCGGCGGCGGTAGATCGTCGCCCTCGTCGGCCCCCTCGAACTCCGGTGGCGGAAGCTCCTGGGCGAAGGCCGAGGACGTGACCGAGAGCAGGACCAACGAGAGTAGGAGCGCCCGCGTCACAGCTCCACCGAAAGCGAAAGGGAGGCGTCGAGCGCGGCCACCGTGTCCAGACCGTTGAAGTCGCGGTAGTCGAGGATGGTGCCGCCGACCGACAGGGTCATGGTGGTGGCGGGTCCGGCCTCGGTGAGCTCGAAGGTGCGCTGGTAGGCCAGCACCAGGCGCTGGGTGCTCATGGGCGACAGCTCGCGATCGCGGGTCACGTACCTTTGCCGCTCGGCCGTCATCGCGTACACGGATTGGTAGAAGTCCGCGGCGCCCTGCCAGTAGAAGCGGTAGCGCGCGATGACCTGCGAATCTTCGTCGGGGAGCCAGATCACCTGGGCGCTCGCGGTGTGCGACGCGATCCCCCAATCGTCCACATAGAAGCGGTAATCGAGGCCGGTCGACCACTGATCGCCGAGAGCGCGTCTCAGACGCACGACCCAGGCGTTGCGCCAGCGGATCGATGGATGGCTCTCGGCCACGCAGAGCTGGGCGGTGCCGTTGCAGAGGCCGTCGCCGCCGAGCCCGACGAAATGGTAGGGGCTCGCCTGATAGCCGTCGCGCCGCATCAGCTCGTAAGCGCCCTGTAGCACCGTCGATGGATCGAGGACCTGGGTATACGCCAGCCGAAAGCCGACGGTGGAGAGCCCGCGAGAGAAGGACTCGTCCCCCGAGCGGCCGACCGTATCGAAGGCGGCGGTGAGCCCGGTCTCGATGGTGGCGGCGCCTTCGGCCAGGCGCTGAACCACCGAGAGCGTGCCGCCGTGAGAGACGTAGTCCGGCTCGTGCGAGAAACGGTAGCCGCCGCGAAGGGTGACGTCGGTCATCTCTCTGGCGACGCCCGCGGTCAGCTCGTCGCGCTGCTCCGAGACGGCCTGGGTCGCCATGGTGCGGATGTCGATGGACGCGCTGGTCCAGATGTCGGCGGCGTAGCCGGCGGTCACCGTGGTCGAGTCGTCGACGATGCCCGCGGTGAGCTCCGCCTTGGGGCTGATGACGGTGGTGGTATCGGTGTCGCCGCGGACGAAGATCCCGGCCAGGACGTCGTCCGCCTGCGCCGTCGTGCAGGTCAGCAGCAAGAGGGCTGCCATGAGGGTGGCCTTTGCCTTTCGGCGCACGGCCCGGAGCATACGGGACAAAGGCCTGACGAAGCGACAACCGTCGTCAGCCGGCCGCGGAGCGGGAGTCGCCGCCCGCGGCTCACCGATTACGCTGGCGGCGCGCTTCGAGACGGCTCACGCGCTTGGCCGAAAGCGTCGCGGTCTCGGCAGGGACGGTGTGACGGGCGTGCTCGAGGGCGGCGCCGAGGTCCTTGGTGCGATGCTCGTGGTGCTTGGCGAGGGCGAGATGGACCTCCGCGGCCAGGAGGTCGCCATCCGTTTCGAGCATCGAAAGCGCGTAGGAGAGCGCTTTGCCCTCCCCTTCGACGTCGCCCGCGCGCCGCGCCACGCGCGCGGCGAGGAGCCCTGCCGGCACCGTGACCTCGCGGCCTCCCCCTCCGTAGAGGGCCGCCTCGGCGAAGCGCCGTGCGCGCTCGCCGTCCTTGGCGCGTTCGGCCACCTCCGCGAAACCCAGGTGGTCGCGCGGATCGTCGGCCTCGCGCACCGCGACGAAGTCGCCCGCGATGCGACCCAGGATCGCGGCGAGGGCGATCAGGTCGTTGGCGTTGTGCTCGATCACCACCGGCATCCGCGGATCGAGATCGCCGCGCAGGTACTGGGTATAGATGCCCGGGATCTCCGCGCCGTCGATGTCGTGCTCGCGGGTCATGCCGAGGACGTCCACCTCGACGTGAAGGAGCCGCACGCGCTCGAGGCGCCTCTTGTAGACGCGCCGCGACCGCGTGGAGCAGGTCGAGATGAGGCGGCACCCGGGGCACGGGCACGCGGTTCATCACGAAGCGCGTGCGCAGGAGCGGCCAGTCGAAGGCCTTGCCGTTGTAGCTGACGATCGCCGACGCCTCCTCGCAGCGCCGGGCGAGGTCGCGAAGCATCGGCGCCTCGGCGCCGGGGCGCGGAAGGAAGAGCTGGCGCACGCAGAGAGACTCGTCCTCGAAGAAGGCCATGCCGAGGAGGAACGGCAGCGTGCCGGTGCCGCCGCTCAGGCCCGTGGTCTCGGTGTCGATGAAGAGGAGCTTCTTCGGATCGACGTCCGCGAGGCTCGGGTCGAGGGCGAGGCGCGCGACGAGCGCGGGGTCGACCGCGAGGGCGCTCCGCACCGGGACGCGGCCGTGATGATGGGATGGCTCGAGGTGCTGCTCGACGACGTGGAGCGCACCGTGCGCGGTCTCGTGCGTCTCACCGGGCAGCTCGTAGAGCGGCGCCGGCTCGCGGTGGGCGAGCTCGAGGAGGCGGCTCTGCTGCCGCGCGGCGACGCCATCCATCATCTCCTTGAGACGCGCGATGCGCGCGCGCCGCTCGCGCGGTGCGCACGTCGCTCTCGGGCATGGGCGAGAGGAGGCGCGTGTCACCAAAGGATGCACTCCCGGCAGGGGCGTCCTGCGCTCCGGTCGCGTTCCGACTCGCGAAGCGAGTCTCCACGGGCCCTGCGGCTCCGAACGCCCCAGCCTTCTCGAGGCGGGCGAGCTTGTCGGAGAGCTTCATCAGTGCGATCGCCGTCACGCCGATGGCGTCGAGGACGTCGAGGGCGAGGGCTTTTCGCGCGACCGGTTTCTTCTGCGCAGGTCCTTCTTGGATGGTGCCGATGCCGGCTTCGGGCCCGATGCATGCGGGGCAGCCCGCTTCGCACGCGCAGCTCTCGACGAGGCGCCGCGTGCGGCGCAGCAGCGTCTCCCGCTCGACCCGAAGAGCCGCGGCGCGAGGCCGACGCCGCCGGGGATGTGGTCGTAGAGGAAGATCGTCGGGTCGAAGCCGGGCCCCTCGCCGGGCGCCTTGTCGGGCGTGCCGCCCTCGTCGCTTGCGATCGCCGAGGCTGTGCACCGAGGTCGCGCGGGTCGATCATCAGCCCGACGGACGCCACCGTGTGCATCGCGTTCGCGAGACCGCGCAGCGCGTCGCACCACCGCGGCCCGCGGCACGCCGAAGCGAGCGCACCAGCTCCTCGGGGAAGGTCAGCCAGAAGCTCGTCGTGTGCATCTGCATCTCCGGCAGGTGCACGTCGCCGTAGCCGACGTTCTCGTGGGTGTGGAACTTGATCTTCTTGTAGCCGACGACCTTCTCGACGACGCTCACCTCGCCGGCACCGGCCGCCGAGTCCGAACGCTTCCGCCCAGCTTCACGAAGGCGCCGTCCTCCTCTTCGTAGACGCTCACGTTGGTGTGGGTCATCGCCGTCGTGTAGTAGTCGGGCTTGACCTTGCGCACGAAGGCCTTGTGGTTCTCGAAGTCGAGGCGCTCGACCTGGTACTGCTCCGCCGCGTGCTGATAGATGGCCTGCTCGTGCAGCATGGTGTGGGTGCTCGCGCCAGTCCATCTCGGCGATGGTCTCGTCGCGTCTCGAGGTCGATGATCACGAAGTTGTCCCAGCCGACGATGCGCAGGCGACACGTGCGTTGGCGGGGTAGGCGTCGGTCGCCCAGTGGTAGACGGTCTTGCCCGAGGCACCGGGCGCCGGATGAAGCACCGCGTGCTTCGCCAAGAAGCCCAGAGCGTCGCTCACCGCTTCTGCGGGCACGTCGCCGAACGCGTCACCCTCCTCGAAGGGCAGCTCGAAGGCGGCGCACTTCAGGTGCTGCACGAGGATCTCGACGTTGTCCGGATCGATGCGCGCGTGCTCCACCGGCGCGCCGACGATCTGCTCCGGGTCGCTCGCCAGGTACTGGTCGAGGGGCATCGCTCGACGCGACCAGCACCGCGAGGCTCTCCGTCGCCCGCCGGCCGCCGCGGCCGAAACGCTGCCAGAGCGCGGCGACGTTGCCCGGGTAGCCGGCGCAGACCACGGCGTCGAGGCTGCCGATGTCGATCCCCAGCTCGAGGGCGTTGGTGGCGACGACGCACTTGATCTTGCCGGCGCGCAGGTCCGCCTCGATGCGCCGCCTCGTGTCCGGCAGGTAGCCGCCGCGATAGGCGTGGATCACGTCAGCCGGGATCTTGTCGGCCGCGAGGCGGTCGCGGAGGTACTTCAGCATCACCTCGACCCCGTTGCGCGACTGACCGAAGACAAGGGTCGAGACGTCGGCGCGCACCAGATCCGCCGCGACCTGCACCGCGCACTTCAGATAGCTCCGCCGGATCCCGAGCTCCGGATTGATGACCGGCGGATTGTAGACCATCACCCGCCGCGGCCCCGCAGGAGCACCGCTCTCGTCGATGACCGTCACGTCGCGCCCGATCATCCGCGACGCGTGATCGCCTGGATTGCCGATGGTCGCCGACGCGAAGAGGAAGACGGGCTTCGAACCGTGAAACTCGGCGATGCGCGACAGGCGCCGGATCACGTTCGCCAGGTGACTGCCGAAGACGCCGCGGTAGCTGTGGAGCTCGTCGATGACGACGTAGCGCAGGTTCGCGAAGAGGCGCGCCCAGCTCGCGTGATGCGGAAGGATCCCCGCGTGGAGCATGTCGGGGTTCGTGAGCAGCACGCCGCTCCGCTCCCGCGCCGCGCGCCGCGCGTCGCCCGGCGTGTCTCCGTCGTAGGTGATCGCGCCGTGCGCGAGCCCGGCGTCGCGCATGAGCGCGCGCAGCGCGTCCTCTTGATCGCGCGACAGCGCCTTGGTCGGGAAGAGATAGAGCGCGCGCGCTTCGGGATCGCGCGCTCAGCGCGTCGAGAACGGGCAGGTTGTAACAGAGGCTCTTGCCCGACGCGGTGGGCGTCGCGATCACCACGTCGCGCCCACCCTTGGCGAGCGCGTAGGCACGCGCTTGATGATCGTAGAGCGCTTCGACGCCTCGCTTCGAGAGCGCGGCCGCGACTCCCTCGGCGAGATCCTCGGGGATCGGGACGCTGCGGCCCTCGCGACCGGGAAGCTCACGGTCGAGGACGAACGCGCGTTGATAGCCCCCGTCTCGATGCCACTTGCGCAACACCGCCGAGAGCCCTCGGGCGGCTGCCCAGGGCTTCTTCTGCCGCTGGAGAAAGGCCTGTGGGTCGGAGTCGAAGGTACCTGCGCTCATGCGCAGGACTGTACGGATGTCCAAGTTCGAAGGTCAACTATCGCGCATCCTTGTGAGGCGCGGCGGGGACGTGTACCCCAGAGCCATGCGCACCCTCGCCACGATTTCACTGCTCCTTTTCTGCGTCGCCTGCGAGGACGAGCCCGAGCCCGCACCCGCCACGACCACCACCGCGGCCTCCGAAGGCAATCCGTCGGCCCCCGCCGATCCTCACGCTGGCCTCGACATCGAGCAGGCACAGGCACCGACCCGCACGGGTGGTCCCCCCGTCGGCGGCGTCGCGTGGGAGGTCCCCTCCCCCTTTCGAGCACAGGCCCCCTCCTCGTCGATGCGCGCGGCCGAGTACCTCTTCCCCGAACAGGAAGGCGAGCAAGCCGCGACGATGACCGTCTTCTACTTCGGCGCCGGGCAGGGCGGCAGCGTCCAAGCGAACATCGCCCGCTGGGTCGGTCAGTTCCAACTGCCCGAGGGCACCCAGCCGAACATCAGTCAGCGCACGGTGAACGACATGAACGTCACCGTCATCGACGTCACCGGCACCTTCACCGGCGGAGACATGGGCGGCCGCACCGGTGCGCCCTCCGGTGATCAGCGCATGCTCGGCGCGATCGTCGAAGGCCCCGAGGGGCCGGTGTTCTTCAAGATGGTCGGCGACACCTCGCTGATGGCGCGCGCGGAAGCGCCCTTCACCGAGCTCGTCGAGTCGTTCCGCCGCGAGCAATAGCTGCTTAGCGCCGCGTCAGGCGACCGTGAGACCGCCATCGGCGACGTAGACGTGCCCGGTCACGAAGGGCGCATCGAGGAGATAGCGAACCGCCTCCGCGATCTCCGCCGGCTTGCCCAAGCGCCCGAGCAGGCTGAGCCCGCCCAGCTCCGCGAGCTGCGCCACGATCCGCGCCTCACGCTCTTCGCCCGACGGCTCCGGCTCCCCCTCGCGAAGGCGAGGCACACGGATCATCTCGGTGTCGACCAACCCTGGCGCCACCGCGTTGACCCGGATCCCATGGGGCCCGAGCTCCAGGGCGAAGGTGCGCGCGAGCGCCGCGAGCCCTGCTTTGCTCGCTGCATAGGCCGCGGTCATCGGGGCCGGATGGGTCGCGAGCGTCGAGCCGACCAGCACCACCGCTCCCGGCGCCTCACTCTTACGTAAGTGCTTCGCGAAGTCGCGCACCAAAAGCGCGGGCGCGACCAGGTTCACCTCGAGCTGCGCGCGGAGCGATGCTTCGTCCATCGCGAGCGCTTCTTCGTAGCGGACGACCCCGGCCGCCGAGACCAGACCGTCGAGCCCTTCCCAGAGACGGGTCGCGAAATCGAGGAGGCGCCCCCGACTCTTGGCGTCGGTCAGCTCTGCCTCGAAGGTCGCGATGCGATTCGGGCGCGGTCTGACGGAGGCTGCGCAGCGCATCGGCGTCGCGCCCGGTGGCGAAGACGCGCGCGCCCGCCGCGACCAGGTCCTCGGCGATGGCCCGACCGATGCCGCGGCTCGCCCCGGTGACCAGCACCCGCCCCTCGCTGATCTTCACGCCGCGCCCTCGCGCCACCCCGGCTCGATGGGCACGTCAGCCGCTTCTTCTTCCACCTCGACCTCGTCACTCGGGTCGAATGGCGGGCAATCGACGCATAGAATCGACTGAAAGGACTCGCTGGTGTTCCGGTAGGTGTGGGGCGCTCCGAAGGGCCAGCGCCGAACGGTGCCCAAGGGCGCGGGCTCGTTCTGGCACTCGATTCCGTCGCCCAGCACCATCTCGCTCTCCTGCATGCGGCGGTGGACGTGCATGGGGATCACGCCGCCCGGCTCGAGGTTGAGCCGGTAGATGCCGGCCTCGCTCGTCTCGTGAATGATGTCCACCAGGCCGAAGGGCTTTCGCTCTTGCGCGTAGACGCCGGCCCACGCCGCGTCGCGCTCCACCCTCAGCGACGGAACCGCCGCCCCGCCGAGCGCTTCGGGCTTGGTCATCTCGAGGCGAACCCGCGCGACCTGCGCGCGCCGAACGCCCGGGGCGGGGGGCGCCAGCAGATAGCGGCAGAGCGCATGCGCCGCGGTCTCGATGAGCCGAAAGCGGCAGCTCTGGAGCAGGAAGACCAGCTGCGCCGAGGTGAGGTCGTAGTTGATGGTGCGGCCGATCAACTCGGTCCGCGCCGCCTCCTCGATGTCGAGCTCGAGCTCCACGTCCAGCACCAGGCGCTGCGGCGTGTCGCGCTCGTGCGGGTAGACGCCGACGATGCAGTCGAGCGCCAGGTTTCGGATCGCGATGACGTCCCGCATCAGCGGGCGACCGTGAGGACCGTCATCACGACGTTCGGCATGTCCGGATTGTCCTCGGGCACGCATTGATTCGAGATCATCGTGCCGTCGGTGTTCACCAGGCGGCCGAAGAGCGCGATGTCGCCAGAGCCGCCGAGGCGCGAGAGCGCGATGGAGGTCTCACAGGCCGTCGCGCTGCACACCGTCGGTCCATCGGTCGCATCCAGCCAACTGAAGTTGCTCGGATTGGTCGCGACGTCTCGCCATCCCATGCGGTCGTCGAAGCCGCTCTCTGCGCGGCCGAAGTCGCGCGTGCCCCAGGCGAAGTCCACCCGCACGTCGGTGGGGGTGGTGATGCCGGCGCTCACCGCGTTGTCGAGGGCCCCCGTCCCATCGGTGAGATTGATCGGATCGACCACGCCCACCGCCGAGCCACGCTGATTGTCTACGTAGACGACGAGCGCGTTCTCGGCTCCCGACTCGAGCTGTCCTTCGATCGCCAGGTAGAAGGTGTCGCCTCGGATGGTGGCCAGCATGCGGGTGAAGGCGTTCGTGCCCCAGATGGAGGTCTCACCGTTGGTCGCCTCCACGGCGCCGGCCCATTCGGTCGCGCCGATGTTGCCGTCGACCACGATGGCGCTGCCGCCACCATCGCTCGTCCCGGTGTCGGCCGTCGCGGAATCCGATGACCCGGTGTCGGCGGTGCCGCTGTCCGCGGCGCTCGTGTCCGCGCCCCCGGTGTCCGCGCTCCCCGTATCCGTGACGCCGGTATCCGCCGGCGCTCCGTCGGATCCGCCGTCGTCGGCCGTGCCCGTGTCGTAGGCACCACTGTCCCGGCTGCCGGAGTCCACGGTGGCGCGCCCGCTGTCCGCACACCCAGCCAAGAGGAGGACGAGAATGAGCCGCTTCATCACGGCGTGAAGCCTAGAACACATCTCACAAATGGCACGTGATGGATCGGTGAGCGCGGCGGGTGCGATCGCGGGGAAGAACGACGAGGAATATCTGAACGATATTGAGAGGAGGCTCCGTCTGCTACAGTCCGCCCCCTCATGAGCGCGAGCGACGACCCCCCCCGCAGCACGCACCTGTCGGCCTTCCGGCGCGTGCCGCGCACAGGCGTCATCTACGTGACGACCGAGGCCGAACGGCGCGGCTTCTCGGGCGGGGACCCGGCGTGGTGCAATCTGGGGCAGGGGCAGCCGGAGACCGGGCCCCTCGAAGGCGCGCCGCCCCGCATCGAGCAGATGCCCATCCATGGCTACGACCTCGACTATGCGCCGGTCGCGGGCCTGTGGGAGCTGCGCGAAGCCGTCGCCTCGATGTACAACGAGCTCTTCCGCAAAGGGCTCAAGAGTCAGTACACGGCGGAGAACGTCGCCATCAGCGGCGGCGGCCGCGTGGGGCTCATGCGCGCCTGCGCCGCCGTCTCACCGGTCCACGTCGGTCACTTCCTCCCCGACTACACCGCCTACGCCGAGCTCCTCGACGTCTTCAGGCGCTTTTCCCCCATCCCCATCCTCCTCGATCCGGAGGCGGGCTACTCGTTCACCGCGGAGCAGCTCCGCCGCGAGATCCTGGGGCGCGGCCTCGGCGCGATCTTGATGAGCAACCCGTGCAACCCCACGGGCAAGCTGGTCGCCGGCGAGACGATGGAAGCGTGGGTCGACACCGCGCGCGCCCTCGACTGCGCCCTGCTCCTCGACGAGTTCTACTCGCACTACATCTGGAAGGGCGACGAGCCGATCGTCAGCGCCGCGGCGCACGTCAAGGACGTCGAGCGCGACCCGGTGGTCATCGTCGACGGCCTCACCAAGAACTGGCGATACCCGGGATGGCGCGTCACGTGGATCGTGGGGCCGCGCAAGGTCATCGAAGGCGTGTCGAGCGCGGGCTCGTTTCTCGACGGCGGGGGCTCGCGCCCGATGCAGCGCACGGCCCTCGAGCTGGTCACGGCCGAGCACGCGCGCAAAGAGACCGCTGCGATCCGCAGGGTCTTCGGCCACAAGCGCGATCTGATGATCGAGGGGCTCCAGAAGATCGGCGTCCGCTTCGACCTCGAGCCCGAGGGCACCTTCTACTGCTGGGGCGATCTCTCGGATCTGCCGGCGAGCATTCGCAACGGTGAAGACTTCTTCCGCGCCGCCCTGGACAGGAAAGTGATCACTGTCCCCGGCGAGTTCTTCGACGTCGACCCCGGCAAGCGGCGCTTCGGTCGCCCATCGCGCTTCGTCCATCACGTCCGCTTCAGCTTCGGACCCGACGAGGCGCAGCTGCTGGAGGCGCTGAGGCGCCTCGGCGAGGTCGTGGAGAGCGCCCGCCGCTGGTAGCAGGCGCTCGGCGCCTCAACTGTCGAGGAAGCTGAGCAGCACGTCGAAGAGAACGAAGGCGCCGGCGAGGGCCACGCTCTCGCCGACCGAATCGTCATCGTAATCTCCGTCGTCGTCGTCGAAGCAATCGGCGAAGCGCGGATCGTTGCTGAGCGAGTACTCGCCGTTGGCGGCGGCGGCCACCGCGCCCCGAGGCGCCGCCGCGCCGCGCCGGCTCGCGACCTGTTCGGCCGCCTGGCGCAGCTCGTTGCGATCGAACCAGGTGCCGTGCTCGTTGCAGCGATCGACCTCGACCGTCGTCCCGCCGACGTGCAGGCGCGACAAGGGCTGAAAGCAGACCGGACAGGCGAGCCCCGTTTGGGAGGTGTCGACCGCTGTCTGGGCAGCGCGCGCAGCCTGGTCGGCCAGCTCGAGCGCACCGCCGTCCATCGACGACAGGACCTTCCCGGTCGCCGCGAAGTCGAGCCACAACCCCCCGCATTGCATGCATCCGTGCAGGCCGATGCCGTGAACCTCGGCTGGACGCAGGGCGACGTGACAACGGGGACAGGGACCGGTGGGCGCTGGGATCATGACGTCCCCCAGAATACCCCCGATCTGTCGCTTTTTTCGGATGTAGGACAGTGTCGGATAGTGTCCGACATATGGCCACATCCGCTGCTGTTCTCGCCCGAATTCCTCTGCAAAAGGCGCCCCAAAGGGCGCCTGCACCCATCCTGAAGTGGGTTGGCGGCAAGGGCCGGATCCTGAGCCAGCTCGAGCCTCTCCTGCCCGCGGGGGTGGAGATGATGCGCCACGTCGAGCCCTTCTTCGGGGGCGGCGCTCTGTTCTTCCGCCGCCAGCCCAGGCGCGCCCTGGTGAGCGACGTGAACCCCGCGCTGATCAACGTCTATCAAATGGTCCGCGACGAGGTCGGCTCGGTCATCGGCCACCTGCAGCGCCTCGCCGCAAAGGGCCACGAGAAGGACACCTATTACGCGGTTCGCCGCCGCTACAACGCATCGAAGCTCGACGAAGACGAGCGCGCGGCGACCTTCATCTACCTCAACAAGACCTGCTTCAACGGTCTGCACCGCGTCAATCGTCGCGGCGAGTTCAACGTGCCCATCGGGCGCTACAAGAACCCGAAGATCCTCGACGCCGAGGCGCTGCGGGCCGCGAGCGCGGCGCTCGACGGCGTGGAGATCCAGAACGCGAGCTTCGAGGCGCTCCTCGAGAACGCGCGCCCCGGCGACTTCGTCTACTTCGACCCACCCTACGCCCCCGTCAGCGACACCGCGAACTTCACCAGCTACGCCCAGGACGGCTTCGGCCCCGACATGCAGGTGAAGCTGCGCGACGTCTACCGCGTCCTCGACCGCCGCGGCTGCAAGCTCATGCTCTCGAACAGCGACGTACCCTTCATCCGCGACCTCTATCGCGGTTTCGAGATCGACACCGTCGCCGCGCCGCGCGCCGTCAACTGCAACGCCTCTCGGCGCGGCAAGGTCAGCGAAGTCGTCGTCCGCAACTACCCCCGCCAGTAAACCGACGCCATTGGGCGACGGCGGGGACGCCTTTGCCTCGGACGACGCGTCGGCGCCGGAACGTACTCTCTGCGTCGAGTCGAGCTGACGTCGTCGCCGCTACTCGATGTTCACCGGGATGTTCTGCGTCGCGCCGTCCATGAAGGTGAGGCCGCGGACGCGGATCTCGTGGCCGCGCAGCTTGACGTCAGCCTCGTAACGGCCGGGTGAGATGGGCACGTGCTCGTCGGTCACGCGGAAGCTGGCCGACGGCTCCTCACTTCCCTGGCGGAAGAGGGTGACCTCGGGGTGGCGTATCGCGCGGCCGCCCCGGGTCACGTTCAGGCGGACGAGTGCCCGCGGAAATACCACGTCGACGTTGCGCGGCTCCCCCGCCGGGATCTCCTGCTCCGTGCTCACGCTCGGCGTGTCGACGAGGATCGACGCGTCGGTGATGGACCCGGTGATCTGATAGAAGCCGGAGTCCACGGTGAAGGTATCGCCGGACGCGCCTTCGGCCACCGTCTCACCGTCCTCGTTCGCCACGACCACCGTCCCCGGAACCTGCTCGCCGCCGACCTTCAGGTGGACCGTCACCTCCACCGGCCCGCTGGGCACCGGCACCTCGGGCGCGTCCGTGCTTTCCTCCTCCGGCTCCTCCCCCACGGCCTCGTCACCAACGGTGCCGGAAGTCTCGGAGTCGACGATTGGGTCGTCCATGGAGTTGGTGGTGGTGGTCTCTTCCGTCTGGGCCGAGCCACCGCCGCCGCAGGCGAAGGAAAGCAGAATCAGAATCGAGGCGATCGGGCTGATGACGCGCATGCGCTCCTCCTAGGGACGGACGCTAACACCACAAGTGGCGCCCATCACACCGTCGAGGTCGCGGCTCAGGCGCCCGAGAGGCGCTGCTCGAAGACCGCCGAAGTTCCCACCCCGGAGGCCTCGAGGAAGTCGCGCGTCGCGGGGTCACTGGAAGCCAGGAATTCTTCGGGAGTACCGGAAGCGGTGATGCGTCCCTGATAGAGGTAATTGATGCGGTCGGCGATCTTGAAGACCGACGCCATGTCGTGGGTGATCACGATGCCCGTCACGCCGAACTGCTCGCGGGTGTGGATCATCAGCTCGTCGACGGTGCGCGAGGTGATGGGATCGAGGCCCGTGGTGGGCTCGTCGTAGATCAGCACCTCGGGTTCGAGCACCAGGGCGCGGGCCACGGCCACCCGCTTCTGCATCCCGCCCGAGAGCTCCGATGGCATCTTCTTGGCGGCGTGGGCGACCTCGAGATCCGAGAGGCGCCCCATCACCCGCTCGCGGATCTCCGCGCGCCCCAGCTTGGTGTGCTCGCGGAGCGGGAAGGCGACGTTGTCGTAGACGCTCATCGAGTCGAAGAGCGCCGACATCTGGAAGACCATGCCGAACTTTCGCCGCACCTCGGTGAGCTGCACCTCGTTCATCGGTACGATGTCCTGCCCGTCGACCTCGATGGAGCCCGCGTCGGGCCGCTCGAGACGGATCAACTGTCGGGTGAGCACCGACTTGCCCGCGCCCGATGCCCCGATGATGACGTTGGTGATGCCGCGGTAGACGTCGAAGCTGACCCCGCGGAGCACGTGGTGATCGCCGTAGCTCTTCTCCACGTCCCGAATGCGGATCTGAACCGGATCCTCCGTCCCTCCGCGCGCTCACAGCCCGCCTTCGCCGGTGATCATGCTGGTGACCACGTAGTCGAGGACCAGGATCGCGACCGCGCTGTGAACGACGGAGCGATTCGTCGCCTGACCGACGCCTGCCGCGCCCCCGCTCGCGAAGAAGCCCTGCCGGCATGCGATCAGCGCCACGGTGAACCCGAAGACCGCCGCCTTGACCAAACCCTGACTCAGGTCTCGCGCGTCGACGTACCAGCGCACCTTGTCGATGAAGATGCCGCTGTCGAGGCCGAGAACCTTCACGCAGATGAACCACGCGCCGAAGATGCCCACGAGGTTGAAAAGCATGGTGAGCAGCGGAACCATCAACGTCCCGGCGATCAGCCGCGGCACGACCAGGTACTGCACCGGGTTGACCGCCATGGTGGTGAGCGCGTCGATCTGATTGGTCACGCGCATGGATCCGAGCTCGGTGGTCATCGCGCTTCCAGCACGGCTCGACACCATCAAGGCAGAGAAGACCGGGGCCAGCTCGCGGGTGAGCGCCAGGCCCACCACGGCGCCGACCTGGTTCTCCGCTCCGAACTGGCGCACGCCGTAGACCAGCTGGATCCCGAAGACCATCCCGACGAAGAACGCCGTGAGGCCGACGATGAAGATGGAGCCGACGCCGATGAAGTCCATCGCCTCTATCCAGAGCCGCACGCGGTACGGCCGGCGGATCCCCCAGAAGATCGACTGCCCGACGAGCTGGGCGGTGGTCCCGATCTCGGCGAAGAACTTGATGGGGATGGCGATCAGCGCATCGGCGGCGCGCACCAGGGGACCGGGGCCACCGTCCTCGCTCTGAGGCTCGGGCTGCCCCTTCGAGTCCCCGCCTGCCGGGGTGGTTTCGACGGACTCCGCCACGCGCTCATTATGGCAGCAGTGCACCCGGACGCCGAGTAAGCGGCCACCGAGCCATGATCCGCGAGGCCCGCGGGGACCTCACTGCGCTCAGGGCTCTTCACTATCTCGTGAATAGGTCGCTGTCGTTCGCCCCCGAAGCAGCTGCGGCAGTGTCACGACGTACTGGTCGCCGGCCTGGCCGCCTCGCTCGGGTCGGATGTCACCGTGGACCGCCCGCGCGATGTCCAGGACGATGTGTAGATCGAGCCCGGAGCCCGCGCCTGCATCGAACGGCCGGCCGCCGCCGTCCCGAACCCCGATGCGCACCTCGTCTGCGGTCTGCTCGGCGGTGACCACCACCCGATCGCCCGACGCATCCTGAATCGCACGACTCATCAGATTGAGAACGACGAGCCGAACGAGCCGCTGGTCCGAGGAGAGCTGCACTCCTTTCCCGGCTTCACAGACGAGTTGCACCCGTCGCAGCGCGGAGAAGTCCTCGAGCTCTTCCATCACACCCGAAAGCAAGTCGCGAACGTCGATGCTCGAAACGTCCAATTCGCATCGGCCCCCCTGTATGTCCGCCCAGCCGACGACCGTGTCCACGAGCCAGCGCAGGCGTTTGGTGGAGCGGCCGAGGCGCGCGAGTCCGACTTGCGCCTTCGTGGAAGACACGCTCGATGGATTGCGCTGGAGGATCTTCATCTGAATCTCCATCGCCGTGATCGGCGTACGGAGCTCGTGGGACATGGTTTGGAGGAAGCTCGCCTTGGTGCGGTTGGCCAGCTCGGCGACCTGGTGACTCTTCCTGAGCGCCGCCTCTTGCGCGGCGACTCTCTCCGCCAAGCGCACCAGGTCACTCTCGTGCTTTCCGATCGCATCGTTCAGCAGATCGCGCGCGCGCTTCTCGGCGAGGAGGTTGCCGACGCGGGCACGTACTTCGCCGTCGTCGAAGGGCTTTCGCACCACGTCCTGGACGGGACCCTCGAGCAACCGCGTGAGTCGCGCTGCATCCGTGACGGCGGTGACGACGAGGACGGGTACGTCGACGAGCGCGCTTGCGGCACGGAGCTCTTGCACGAACGCCTCTCCACCCATCCCCGGCAACAGGAGAGCCGAGATGACCAGGTCGGGCACGTGCCGAATCGCCAGGTTCAATGCCTCCGGGCCATCCTCTGCACAGAGCGTGGCGTACTCGGGCTGGAGGCTTTGCATCAGGAGCTGTCGGACCGCCTCGTTCTCCTCCACGATCAGCACCAATGGACGGGAGCGCCGTGACGCTCTGCGCTGCGTCGGATCCTCACCGCAATCCCCGGGTTCGGAGACGCGCTCGCTCGAAGACAGCGACATGGGCCCCTCGCGCCCTGCACGACTGACGCCAACCTGGAGCACGCAGTTTTCCGCTACCGCCTGAAAGATACGGCTGCAGATTCTGCAGTTAGCGGACTTTGCCCGGAGGAGTGTCTGCAGACGCCACGAGACACTGGTGCTGCAAACCACCTTCGCTCATTCTGAGAGCGGGTTGGAAGTGCGAGATCAACTCATCGTAGTGGGCGACCTCGACGTGGGGCTGCTGACCAGTGCAGGGGCGTCGATCGATCGAGTGACGATCGCGGAGCTCGAGGGTGCAGTCCAGCGAACGGCGGCACGCCTGGTGCTCATCGGCCAGAGCGACGAGGATGCTCTGAACGCCATGCTGCAGGCTGCTTCGGCGCTGCCTCTGGTGACGGTGCTGGCGATCGGTGAACCGACCGGCGAGACGCTCAGCCTGGCGGACCGGTCCGGCGTCGATGCAGTCGTCTGTGGCCGGCCCGATCCCGTCTCCGTTGCACGGATCGCGGCGAGCTTCTCCGCTCGCCCCGAGCAGACGAAGGGCGGCGGGGTCAGCCGTCTTCCGCCGACGGTGGTCTCCGACAGCCCCGCCATGGTCGAGGTCCTGCGTCTCGCTCTGCTCGCCGCCCCTACCGAGTCCTCGGTGGTGATCCAGGGCGAGACCGGCGTGGGCAAAGAGGTCGTCGCACGCACGCTGCACCGATTCTCCCCACGCCGGGGCGCCCCGTTCGTGGCGGTCAACTGCGCCGCGCTCTCCGAAACACTGCTTCACTCGGAGCTCTTCGGTCACGAAAAGGGTTCCTTCACCGGCGCCGCGGCTCGACACCGCGGCCGTTTCGAGCTCGCCGACGGGGGCACGCTCTTCCTCGACGAGGTGGGCGACCTCCCCGCGAGCGTCCAGGTGTCGCTGCTGCGGGTGTTGCAGGAGAAGGAGTTCGAGCGCGTCGGTGGAACGGAAGCGGTGAAAGTCGACGTTCGCGTGGTCGCCGCGACGCATCGCGATCTCGAAGAGGAGGTGCGAAGAGGGCGTTTCAGGGCGGATCTCTACTATCGCCTGAACGTGCTCTCGCTCCGGGTTCCGCCGCTCCGTGAGCGTTTCGCGGACGTGATCGCTTTGTGGGTCCACTTCCTGAAGTCAGGGGCGAGCGAGGCGGGGCGCGCCGTCCCCGCGACCTCGACCGCTGCCGAGCGGCTCCTTCTGCGCCACGATTGGCCCGGGAACGTGCGCGAGATCCACAACGCGGCGCAACACGCCCTGACCATGTCGACGGGCGACCGCATCATGCCCGCCGACCTCCCTTCCCCCATCTACGAATCGCAGCCACTCGAAGCCATCGGTCGTCTCACGGGGCTCACGCTACAAGAGGTGGAGCGGGCCGCGATCCTGCAAACCTACGAAGCGCTGGGGACGGTGAAGGCGGCGGCCAACGCGCTCTGCATCTCCGAGCGCAAGATCCACTACCGACTCAAGGAGTACCGCCACGATCACCCCATCGACACGTTCGAGTCGGAGACCGCAGGGGGCACCCCTTCGTCGATCCGGGTCCTCTTGGCCGAGGATGACGACGACTTACGCTGGGCGCTGACCGACTTCCTGCGGGAAGAGGGCTTCGAAGTGGTGGCGGTGCCGGATGGTCGGGCGGTGCTCGAGAGACTCGGGGCAGCCGTCCTGCTCGAGCGGCGGAATACACCCGCGGACATCATCGTGACGGACCTTCGGATGCCCGGTTTGGATGGAATGCAGATCCTCGAAAGCGTCCGGGCGCGGGGATGGAGCATGCCCGTCGTGCTGATGACCGCGTTTGCGGACGAACGCCTGCGCAAGCGAGCGCTGGCCCTCGGCGCCGATGCATTCCTCTCCAAGCCCGTCGACGTGGACACGTTTCAGAACACGCTCCGCAGTCTCGTCGAGATCGCTCAGTGAGCCTGCCACCACGAGCTGCAAGTTCTGCAGTGATGTGAGAGGTCAGGAGCCTCGACCGTCGATTGGGGCAACGCAAGCGCAAGCAATTCGCCGTCGGCACGTGCCTTGCGACTCCCCTTCCTCATGAAGTCCCCTACTCCCCGGAACGAGGTTCCGTTGGTGATTCTCGCCGAAGACGACCAGGACGTTCGCGAGTCGCTCTCACTCCTGCTGGAGCTCGACGGGTACGAGGTCAAAGCGCTCACTTCGGGCCGCGAGCTCCTCGACGTGACGATGAACATGGAGCGCCGGGGAACACCGCCCACCCTTCTGGTTTCCGATCACTGTCTGCCCGAGATGAGTGGACTCGACGCCATCGAGGCCATCGACGAGCGCATGCCGACACCACCCACCGTGTTGGTCACCGCGTTTGCGGACGCGCGCGTCGTCGAGCGGGTCGAGGAGCTCGGGATCGTGTTGGTCCAGAAACCGTTTTCCGTGGACCACCTCTTGGATGTGGTGAAGAGAACCATCGAAGATTCCCGCGAGGCGCCGCGCCATTGCAGCGCATGCCGAGAACGCACCGGTCTGCGCGCGCGAGGGGCCGCGCTCTTCTGTCAGAGCTGTCGTCGGATCGCCGACACATCCGATCCCGACGACGCGATGCTCGACCTCGGGAGGGGCAATTGATCAGACCTCTTTCGCCGAGCGCGCGGGGGCCGCGGGGCTGACGCGATGCAAGCCCCTGCCCCCAGAACCGGCGCGGTGGAGAGCGGCCTCGACGGCATCGGCCCCCTCGATTGGGGAACGCACCTCTGTCACGTGTACTCCTCGGCGAACGACCTGCTCGACACGGTGCTCCGATTCCTCCGAGCGGGACTCGAGGGTGGCGAGCGTTGCGTGTGGGTCGTCGCGCGCCCACTCGATGCCCTCAAAGCGCGCACGGCGATGGAGGAGTCGCTGCCCTCCCTTCCGCGCCACGAAGCGCGCTTGCAAATCCAGGTGCTGTGGCCGTGGGAGGTCTTCTCGTCTCGCGCGGCGGTCGATCCGGAGGAGCTCGCGGGCGCCTGGCGCGCTCGCGCGGACCGAGCGCGGCGAGACGGGTTCGCGGGACTCCGCATCGCGCAGGCGTCGACGGCTTTCGAGGTGATGAGCGAACCCGCGCGGGCGGCCTACGAGCTCGCGCTGCACCGCTCCGTGCAGAGTCAGAACATCGTGGCGCTCTGTAGCTATCCCCTGGACCTGTGCACGTCCGGGACCGCCATCGAGGGGGCGCTCTGTCACCATTGCGCGCTGCTGAAGGAGGAGGACCGCTGGATGGCGCTCGAGAGCGCGACCGCGCTCGTGGGTGCGTGTCGCGTACGAAGCGCCACGTCGAGTGGGTCGCCGGTTGGACCATCGAAGCAGCCGAGCGGTACCCGTCCGGTGCGGAAGCGAAGGTCGACAGCCGTCGACATACACGATCGCCTGGCGCGCCTGCAGCGTGCGACAGCCGCGCTCTCCGCCGTGCACACGGTGGACGAGCTGAGCGAGGTGATGCACGGCGTCGTCTGTCCCGATATCGAAGCAACGGCCGCCTTCGCGGCGGGGGTCGACCTCCAGGACGGCTCGACCCGGGTCGTCTGTGGAGCCCCCAGCGGCGACGGAGAGCCGTTCTTCGGCGATCCCGGCCAGGTCCAAGAGGTGATGCATCTGCGTCAGCCGATCTGGCTTCACGATCCGGAGGAGGTCGCGACGCTTGCCACGGAACGCCCCGAGGCGCAGGCCGTCGCGGCGCTCCCCTTCCACATCGGGTCGCGACAGGGCGCCGTGGTCTTCGCCTTCCCGCGCCCCCGAACGTTCGGGGTCGCCTCCCGGGCCTTGATCAGCGACATCGCACGCCAAGTCGGGCTCACCGTCGAGCGGCTGCTGCTCCGCGATCGTCTGGAGCGCCAGGCAGAACGCCTCGAGCAGGAGAGCCGCGCCAAGGACGACTTCCTCGCGATGTTGAGCCACGAGCTGCGCAACCCGATCGCTGCCATCCGCACCGCCGCAGCGGTCCTTCGGCAGCGCAGCGCGGGCGAGCATCGGTTCGACGACGTGACGAGCATCCTGGAGCGGCGCACGAAGCAGATGACGCGCTTGGTCGAGGGTCTACTCGACGTCTCCCGGATGAAGCGGGGCAAGATCGAGCTGCGAATGGAGACCGTCGACCTGAGGCGGCTCTTCGCCGACGCGGTCAGCGAACATCGATCGCGGATCACCGACAAAGGGATCGCCGTCATCACCGCGCTCGGCGAATCTCCCGTATGGGTCGACGCCGATCCGATGCGCATCACGCAAGTCGTCGACAACCTGCTCTCGAACGCCGTTCGACACACCGAAGCGGGTGGCACGATCTCGGTGGAGCTGCGAACCGCCGGCAATGAAGCGGAGATCGTCGTCCGAGACACCGGAGCCGGGATCGATCCGAAGATCCTCCCCCACATCTTCGAGGCCTTCCAGCAGGGTCCGCACCCCGACGCCCCGGAGAGCGGCGGCTTGGGCATCGGCCTCGCCCTGGTCGAGAGCATCGTGGTTCGCCACGGCGGCCGGGTAACCGCCGAAAGCGCCGGCAGGGGACGAGGCGCCGCGTTTCGATCGTGGTTGCCGCTGTCGTCGCATCCGCCGTCGACCGCTGATCGCCGCGGAGAGGAAGAGCGGGGCGAGGCTCCCGGCGAGCGATGTCGTGTCTTGATCGTGGAGGACGACCACGACCTGTCCACGCTCCTCGCCGAGGTCCTCTCTGCGGCCCACTACGAGGTGGTGATCGCGCACGATGGGAGGGGGGCGGTGGAGTCGGCGCGACGCATGCGGCCCGATGTCCTCCTCTGTGATATCGGGCTGCGAGGAGAGATGAACGGCCACGACGTGGCAGCCGCCCTCGCCGCGGAACCGAACCCGCCCGCGATGGTGGCGCTGAGCGGCGCGACGGCCGAAAGCGTCGAGGGTTCGGCGTTCGAGCGATGGTTGACGAAGCCCGTCGACCTGGACGCCCTGGAAGCTCTCTTGAAGACGCTCGCGTCTAGGTCGCGGGCTCAGTGCTCCTCGGGATGAACCGGCCGCGCGTAGGTCGCGGTGGTGCGGCCCCGTGAGAGCTTCGGCAGGGAGAGCATCAGGAGGTTGCCCGGAGAGGAGTCTCGCTCGAGGTCGACGGTGCCATCGACGGCTCTGGCGATGTCCCAAACGATGTGGAGCTCGAGCCCCGAGCCGCTCCCCGAGCGCTTATGAAGCGGCTCGCACTCGTGATGGGGGCGGAAGAGCTGCCGCTCCTCCGCCTCGGAGAGCCGCGACGCTCCGTCGCGTACGCCGACCCAGACACCGCCGTCCCGCGAGGGCCCCGCGGTGACGACGACCCGTCCCCTCGCGGTGTCCTGTACGGCACGGCTCAGGAGATTCAGGATGATCAGCCGGCTCAGGCTCCGGTCCGACCAGACGATCGCGTCGTCCTCCACCTCGCACTCGATGCTCACGCGTCGCAAGTGCGCGAACTCGTCGAGCTCGCTCTTCACCTCCGCGACGAGCCTCGCCATGTCGATGCGCGAGATGTCCAGCTCATAGCGACCGCCTTCGATCTGCGCCCAGGCCATGACCGTATCGATGATCCATCTCAGCCGCTTGGTGGAGCGTGCGAGGCGCGCCATCCCGAGCCGCGCCTTGTCCGAGAGCGCGCTCTCCGGATCGCGCTCGAAGATGTTCATCTGGATCTCCATCGCGGTGATGGGCGTTCGGAGCTCGTGGGACATCGTCCGGAGGAAGCTGGTCTTGACCCGGTTGGCCTGCTCGGCGGCCTGGCGTGCGTTGCGGAGGGCCGTTTGTTGAGCCGCGACCTGCTCGGCCAATCGAACCAGGTTGGTCTCGTGCTTACCGATAGTCTCGTTCAAGAGGTCGCGGGTGCGTTTCTCCGCCAGCAGGTTGCCGACCCGCGCGCGTACCTCGGCGTTGTCGAAGGGCTTGCGCACCACGTCCTGCACCGGCCCCTCGAGGAGGCGCGTGAGGCGCGCGGAGTCGGCGCTCGCGGTGAGCATGAGGATGGGCATGTCTTCGAGCGCGTCGACCGCCCGCAGCTCCTCCACCAACGACTCCCCATCCATGACCGGCAAGAGGAGGTCCAGGATCACCAGGTCGGGCCGCTCCCGGACCGCGATGCGCAGGGCATCTTCACCATCGCAGGCCGTCACCGTCGCGTATTCCGGCGTCAGGCTGTCGATGAGCAACCGTTGTATCGCCTGGCTGTCCTCGACGATGAGTACCAGGGCGCGCCCTTCGCGATCCACCGACGTCACGTAGGAGCGCCCGTGATACGGTCAAGCAAGGTCTCGAGGTCTTCGACGGCGAAGGGCTTGGGAAGAAAAGCCACCGCCCCGAGCTCGTCCGCCTCCCGCCGCGTCTCGGCGTCTCCAAAAGCCGTCATCATGACCGTGGGGAGCTCGTAACCCAGGCTCACCAGGTGCTGCAAAAGCATCATGCCGTTCACGTCAGGCATCCGGAGATCCGTGACGAGGGCGTGGATCCGGGGCTTCATCGCATCCTGAAGCGTGATCGATTGCAGGTACTTCACCACGTCTTGTCCGCTCGTCACCTCGATCACCTCATAGCCGTAGTTTCGCAGCGCGAGCGCCAAGGCCTCGCGAAAGTCGTCGTCGTCTTCGGCTAGAAGAATCCGCCGTCTCGAGTGGGGCCACTCAGCGGCCGCTTTGGACTTCGACATCGCGCAAACCCGATCAGAGAAGGAGCATCCTCCGTGCCAGGGCCAGATCAGGCCGTGTGCGGACGCAGGCTCTGCGCCACACCCCTGGGACCGGGGCGTTTCGCCACGCGTGGTGGCGAGGCGCCTCGCCTTTCGTCTGTTCAGGACGTCAAATGTAGACGCGCGGCACACGCCGCGAGACGTTCGTCAGGATCTCGTAGGGGATGGTGCCCGCCGCGTCGGCGATCTCCTCGGCGTCGAGGGTCGCCTCGCCCTGCGCCCCGAGCACCACCACCTCGTCGCCGACCCGCGCGCCCGGATGCGCGCTCACGTCGATCGTCGTCAGGTCCATGGAAACGCGGCCCACGATGGGACACCGAAGACCTCCGACCAGCATCGCGCCCCGGTTGCTCAGGTGTCGCATGAGGCCGTCGCCGTATCCCATGGGCACGGTGGCGACGCGCATCGGCCCTTCGGCGCGGAAGGTGCGGTCGTATCCCACGCTCGCACCGGGTGCGAGATCGCGGAGCGCGATGATCTCGGTGCGAAGGCGCATGGCCGGGCGGAGCGCACGCGCCCCCTCCGCGCCGGGCGCGTACCCGAAGAGCGAGATCCCGGGCCGGACCTGGTCGTAGCGGGACGCGGGATGGAGGAAGGTGCCCGCCGTGTTGGCGGCGTGAATGGTCGTCGGCGTCTGACCTCTGGCGCGAATGCGGCTCACCGCCTGGTCGAAACGTCGGAGCTGCAGCGCCGTGAACTCGGGATCGGTATCCGCGGCCGCCAGGTGCGTCATCACCCCCGCGATGCGCACCCCTGGATGGGCTTCGAGCCCGTCGAGGAAGAGCTCGACCAGATCGTGCGGAACGCCGAGTCGACTCATGCCGGTGTCGACCTTCAGATGAAGCATGACGGGCCGGTCCTCGGCCGCCGCGCGAGCGAAGGCATCCACCTCCGACAGGTCGTAGACGACCGGCGTCAGCCTCGCCTCGAGCACCTCGCCGTGCGCCCCGCCATAGACGCCGTTCAAGACCAGGATCTCGCCGGCGACGCCCGCCTCTCGAAGCTCGAGCCCCTCCTCCGTGAGCGCCACGCCGAAGCCATCGACCCCCTCGGCCTCGAGGACCCGGGCCACTGGCACGATCCCGTGCCCATAGGCGTCCGCCTTGATCACGGAAAGGATGCGCGCACCCGCCGCCACCCCCCGAAGCACGCCGAGGTTGTGCGCGATGGCCCGGAGATCGATCTCCGCCCGCGTCGGTCGCAGGGTGTCCTCGGGCCTGCTCAGGCGCGGCCGGAAGGCCATCGTCTCGTCGGGTGAGTGCATCGAGCGGATTCGTTAATCGGGGGTCGAGGGAGGGTCAACCAGCAGCGGTGAATTGAAGCTACGCACGAAGGTGCGAAAGTGCACGGCCGGTGCCGCCGATAAACCCCAAGGATTCCGGAAGCGCGCCGTGTCCCCCAGGCCGCGATCGCGGGTGTGTTGCAACGGGGGCGCGATGGGGGTTGTATGCCCGCGCCATGCGATCCACCGCTCTCACTCTCTGCCTCCTCCTCGCTCTCATCGCCCTCGCCTGCGGGAGCACCCCGCAAACTGAGTCGACGACGACCACCACGACCGCCGAGGTCGGCCCCACCGTCACGAGCGCCGAGCCCGAGACTGTCGACCCCTGGGTCGCGATGGACGAGCACGGTCTGCCGGTCTACGTCGACGCGCGCGCCCGCGAACGGATCGCCGAGGTCCAGCCCGACTTCGATCTCGCGCAGCTCGACGCCTACCGCGAAGACCCCTCCTCCGCGCCGGAGCTCCAGGGCCGGACGGTGGAGCGGCTCTTCGATCTGGCGGTGGTCGCCCTCGCGGCCGGCGATGTGGAGGCCGCAGACAAGACGGTGAAGCTGATCCGCACCCGCGCGCGCAATCGCAACAGCGCCTACGCCGGCACCACCCTCCTCGCGGAGATCGCGCGGCGCAAGGCGGGTGACGACGCCGAAGCGCAGAAGGCGGCCATCGCGGAGGTCTTCCGCGAGCTCCCACAGTCCCGTTTCGGCTCGGCGACCGTGCTCTTCCAGCTCTTCCAGACCCCCGAGCAGCTCGCGGCGCGCGTCGCGCAGACCAAGCAGCAGATGCTCTCCCTCGAAACCGCGTCGAGCGTGCTCTTCTTCGACGGGATCATGCCCGACATCGTCGGCAGCCGTCAGACCTTCCTCGACGCCATCGCGACGGTGCAGGCGGAACACGAGCACGGCCGCGCGCCACGTCCCTATCGCTTCTCCACCGTCGACCTGAGCAACGACCGTCGCGCCCAGCCAGTGAACATCGCGGTGTGGGACTGCGGCACCAATCCGGCGCTCTTCGAAGAGCAGCTCTTCACCAACGACGCCGAGCAGCCCAACGGTGAGGATGACGACGGAAACGGCCAGATCGACGACATCCACGGCCTGGTCGCCGATGGCGACGCACCGAACACCGCGCTGCTCTTCGAGCCGGGCGAGGAGGTGATCACGGAGTACGGCCCCTTCTTGCGCGGCATCATGGATCTGCGCGCGGGCATGGCCTCCACCGAGCCCGCCCAGGCGGTGCTCGAGCTGATGCGCGGCGCGGACAGCGTGGAGGCGGTAGAGAGCCTCGAGGACAACCTCGACAAAGTGGGCGAGTGGGCCCACGGCACGCACGTCGCGGGGATCATGGTCGCCGGCAATCCACACGCGCGTCTCGCGATCTTCCGCTCGGCGTGGGCGGGCGAAGCGCGCGTCTACCACCACCGCGGCCCCACCGACGAGGAGCTCGCCGCCGAGCGGGCGAACGTCGAGGCGATCGCCGACTTCATCAACCGCCACGAGATCAAGGTGGTCAACGCGAGCCTCGGCTTCTCCACCGACTACGTCGAGGATCAGCTTCGCTACGAGCACGACCGCTACACGACCCCCGAGGAGGTGCATGCGCGCGCCGAGGCCGTGCAGGCATACCGCCGCGCCACCTGGGCGCAGGTCTTCGAGCAGTGCCCGAACACCCTCTTCGTCGTGGCCGCGGGCAACTCCAATCGCGACGTGGTCGAGTACGGCACGGTGTCGGCGAGCATCGAGGCGCCGAACATGATGGCCGTGGGCGCTGTCGACCGCTTCGGCGGCTGGGCCACCTTCACCAACTCGGGCCCGGAGCGGGTACGGGTCTTCGACCACGGCGTGGAGGTCGAGAGCCTGATCCCGAACGGTGAGACCGTGCCGCTGAGCGGCACCTCGATGGCTTCGCCCAACGTGGCGAACCTCGCGGGCAAGATGTTGTCGGTCAATCCGGCCCTGACCCCGGCTCAGGTCATCGAGATCATCGCCGAGACCGGTGACGAGATCGAGGCGCCTTTCGGCGGCCGGATCGCCAACGAGCGCCGGGCCATCGCCCGGGCGCGAAGGACCCGGGCGGCCCACTGAGAGCCGGCCTGAGGCGCGATCGAGGGGGTCGAGGCCGGTTTTCCGTGCCTGGACCCCCTTCTTTTTGGCTCAGGGCCTCGTTTTCGACAGGCGCATCGACGCGATCATTCGCAATCTGTACCGTGATGATCGTGCGCCTTGTCCTCGCGGCCACCCCGCTCCTCCTCGTCGCCTGCGGCCCCGCGCCCGGTTACGAGACCACCGCCTCCGCCACCATCCACACCACCCCCGGAGGCGTGGACTACGTCGAGCAGCCGACCGAGATCGCCACGGCAGCCCCCGCACAACAACAGATCACGGTGGAGGTCTTCTACGAGGAGCTCGCGCCCTACGGGACGTTCTACGAGATGGAGCCCTACGGCACCGTCTGGACGGCCAACGACCCCTCCTACGTCCCCTACCAGAAGGGGTACTGGGTCTACACCGACTACGGCTTCACCTGGGTCGCCGACACCGAGTGGGGCTGGGCCACCGAGCACTACGGTCGGTGGGTCTACGCCGACGATCAATGGGTGTGGATCCCCGACGACCAGTGGGGCCCCGCGTGGGTCAACTGGCGCGACACCGAGACGATGGTGGGTTGGGCACCCCTCGGTCCCGACGGCTGGCAGACGGTCCCGCCGGCACAGCAGTGGGTCTTCGTCGACGTGAACTACATCTTCTATCAGGACGTCTACACCTATTACGCCCCGCCGACGCTCGTGAGCTCGCTCTGGGGTGCGTCCTCGCTCGTCTCCTGGACCACCGCGCCCGGCGGGTGGGGCTACTGCCCGGGGCCCTCCCCGCGTTGGCTCGGCGATCGCCACGTGACGGTTCACCAGCGCCCCCTCGACCGCGTCTACGTCGGCCGCTCGCGACCCGCGCCGGGTGGCCGCTCGGCGCGGACCCGGCCGACGGTGCGCGTGCGCTCGGGCGACCGCCCCTCCGTCGCCGTCGCCGCAGGGGCTCGTCCCACGGTGGGCGTCGACGGCGCTGCGCGCCCCTCGGTCCGCGTCGCCGGCCCCGGACGCCCGACAGTGGTCCTCTCCTCGCCCCCGCGTCCCGCCGACGACGCGCTCTCGCGCGCAGCGCGGGACCACTGGGTGCGCCGCGCGCCGCCGCCGCGGCCCTCCGCGGCCAGTCGCGTGATCGGCTCACGCGTCCCCGACGCCCCGCAGTGGGAAGCCGGCGCCTACGGTCGGGAGGCCAGCGACGCGGAGGTGCGGGCCGCCGTCGAGCGCGCCCGTCAGTACGAGGCGGCACGCCAGCTCAGGCCGCGCCCCCGCGTGACGCCGCGCCCGAGCGGTCCGACCCCCGGCGTGACCGTGGTGCGCGGACCCACCGTGCAGCCGCCTCAGGCCGCGCCGCAGCCCGCCGCGCCGAGCTGGGGGCGACCCTCCGTCTCGCCCGGCGTCGCCACCGCCCCTCGGCCGAGCCCCCCAGCGCCGAGTGCGCGCCCGGCGGCGCCAGCGCCTCGGCCCTCCTTCGGGAGCGCCTTCGCCCCGCGCCCGGCGCCGCGACCGGCCACGCCGAGCATCGCCCCCTCACCGCGCCCTGCGCCTTCTTTCGGCGGCGGCTTCGCCGCGCGGCCCGCGCCGCGTCCGGCGCCGCGCCCCGCGCCCTCCTTCGGGAGCGCCTTCGGCGCGCGCCCGGCGCCCGCCCCCGCGCCACATCACGCCGCGCCGGTCGCCCGTCCCAGCGGTCCGTCGCCGAGCTTCGGCGGCTCGCGCGGGCCGGCGGTGCGCGCTCCGAGCTCCTCGCAGCAGCGCACCCTGCAACGGCCGGTCACGCGCCACGCCATGCCCTCGCAGCATCGCGCCGCGCCATCCTTCGGCTCCCCGGGCGTGGGGCTCCCAGCGCGACGCCACTGAGCTCAGGCGCCAGCGTTCGTCAGCACACCGCGCCTTCGGGGACGCACGCGAAGCTCCCCCAGCAGTACTGACACGTCGAGCCCTCGGGGCAGGGACCGCTCTCGCCACAGCCCGCGGGCTCGGTCTCGCACTCTCCTTCGTGGTCGACGGAGACGCCGGCCGCGGCCGCCTCGCACGCGTTCGAGTAGTCGCTTCCGTCGCATCCACACACGGGAGCAAACTCGCGGGTGCAGGCGTCCGGGACCTCGCGGCAGGAACCCGCCTGATCGCCGCGGCCGCAGATGCCCACGTCGTACGCGCAGTACTGTCCCTCGGGACAACCGAAGCCGGCGATGCCGCCGCAGAAGCCAGGCCCCGCGGCCTCGAGCTCGAGGCTGAGCGCGGCGACACCCCACGGCCGCCGATCGTAACGACGAACCATCGCCACGTAGGAACCCGAAGAAGGCGCCGCGACCTCGATGCGTGAAGCGTAGGACGCGCCGTCGTCGTCGTTGTAGTCGACGAACGCCGTGGGCCGTCCGTCGGCGTCGGCTTCGAAGAGATAGAGCACCGTGTCCATGAACGCTCCGTCAGCGCCGTCCGCGCGCAGGCGGATGGTGTCGTCCTGCCGCGCGTCGAAGGTCCACGCGAGGTAACGCACCGAACGACCGAACTCCGCGGTCAACGTCTCGCCGGACGCGATCGGCCCCATCTGGGTGGGCGCCCACCAGGTGTCGTCCTTGTTGCTCACGATGTCCCCCGCCTCGGCGAGGAGGGCCGCATCGTCCTTGGGCTCGGACGTGTCGGCCGCGCAACCGGCAAGGCCGAGGAAGCCGCCCACGAGGGCCAGCGCGAGGGTCGTGCGAAGGAAGAAAACGTTTCGTCGGGTCATGGCGTACCTCTGGCTGCGGCCACCCCAGTGGCCGGTAGTCGTGCAGGCGGCGGCCAGTCGAGCGGCCGCGGACGGCTGAGCTCCGCGAGATCAGCCGCCTTTTCGAGATGGAATCGAAGGTATCCCCGACCGTTGTTCAAGTTGCGTGCCCGACCGCGGAGCGCGCGATGCGAATCACTGTGGGGAACGACCCAAGGCGACCGGCGGTGGCGGGTCGTCAGGGAGAGATGATGAAGCGTTCAAATGCACATGCGATCGGGCTCGCGAGCGCGGCCCTCGTGGGATTGGTCATCGGTTGCGGCAGCAGCGCCGCGGTCAGACCCGATCCGGAGACGCCAGCGACGCGGGCGGAGCAGGAGGAGCAGCTCGACGATGCCGTCGCGGCGTTCACGGCGCGTGACGCCGCGGGCTCGTGGACCGAAGCCGCCTGCGAGGAAGTGGCCGCGCGCTTTCGCCGCCTGGCGGAGCCCCTGCGCACGCCTGCCGCCGAGGTGACCCTCGACACGCCCCGCGAACCGCACCTCGCGGCGGATGCGCTCTACATGGCGGGGATGGCGCATCAGCGCTGCGGTGATCGTGCAGCCGCGAGCCAGGCCTATCGCGAGGCGCTGGTGGCGGACGAGAGTCACTGTCGCGCGCGCGTGGGTCTCGGCCTGGCCCAGCTCGCCGGCGACCGCGCGGATCGCGCGGAGCAATCCTTCAGGACGGCGATCGCGAAGGACGCGCAGTGCGCGGACGCGTATCTCAACGTCGCGCAGCTCGAGCGCGGCCGCGGCGAGCTCGACGGCGCGCTGAACGACCTTCGCCGGGCCCTCGCCATCGAGTCGGGCTACGTGGAAGCGCTGCACGAGATGGCGCTGGTGCACCTCGACCGTTCGGCGGACGACATCCGGGCCCTCACCCTCGCCGAGGTGGTGTGCGAGCAGGCGCGCCAGATCGATCCCGACTACGCCCCGCTCTACAACACCTGGGGCGTGATCAACGTGCAGCAGGGGCGCATCGTCGATGCGCTCAGCCGCTTCGAGCGCGCCTTCACCCTCGACCCCGGGCTCTACGAAGCGTGGATGAACTTCGGCCAGATCACCTCGAGCTTTCGCGGTTACGAGGACGCCGAGCGCGCTTTCGCTCGCGCCGCCGAGCTCCGCCCCGACAGCTACGACGCGCTGATCGGCTGGGGCGTCGCGCTGCGCGGGCTCGGGCGCATGGACGACGCCGAGCAGCGCTACGAGATGGCCCGCAACCTCGACCCGGAACGGCCCGAAGCGTGGTTCAACCTTGGCATCCTCCATCAGGACCACCTCGAGGGCACGCCCGAGGACTTCACCGAAGCGATGGCCGACCTGACCACCTTCCTCGAAAAGGCGGAGGGTCAATCGCTCTACGCGGACGAGGTCTCCGAAGTGTCGCGCTGCTGCGCTGGCGGCGGCGGCCGCGGCTGTCGCCCGGGACGCTTGCAGAACCTTCGGGCGGCGCTTCGCGCCATGGGGCGACGCCCCGACGGCTGCTGATTGCTACTCTTTAGTCTAGTCTACCGCTTCTTGCGCGTCAGGGCCGAGGTCTTCACGTCGGGGCCCCGCTTCTTCTTGCGGGGCCCCTTCTGCAAGAGGAGCTTCCACACCAGGTAGCCGACGGCGGCGCCGACGACGAAGACCACGGCCGGCTCCTGCCAGCTCACCCGGTCCCCCAGCCGAAGGCGCTGCCGATCTGATAGACGGCGAAGGTCACCGAATAAGCGAGGACGGTCATGTAGCCGACGAGGAAGGCCGGCCAGCGATAGCCGCCCGTCTCCTTCTTCACGACCGCGAGCGTGCTCATGCACTGGCAGGCGAGCACGAAGAAGATCATCAGCGACAGTCCGGACAGCGGCGTGAAGAGGGGGCGCCCGTCGGGCCAGGTTGCAGCCCCGAGGGAGTCGCGTAGCGGCGTGCTCTGCTCGTCGGCGTCGGCGATGCCGAAGACCACGCCGAGGGTGGAGACGAAGACCTCGCGCGCCGCGAACGCCCCGATGATGCCGACGCCGATGCGCCAATCGAAGCCGAGGGGCTCGATGATCGGCTCGATGGCGTGGCCGAGCCGGCCGGCGAAGGAGTGCCGGAGCTGCGCGCCGTTTTCCTCTCCGTCGAGCTCGGCGAGGCGCACTTCGAGCGCGGAGGGGCTGCTGGTCTCGGCCGCTTCGTCGCGGAGCTGGTCGTAGCGCGCCTCGATGGCGGGATCGTGGGGATAGCTCAGAAGCGCCCACAGGACGATGGTGAGGGCGAGGATCACCGTGCCGGCGTCCACCAGGAAGGCGCGCACCCGCTCCCAGGTGCTCGCGAGGAGGTTCTTCGCCACTGGCATGCGGTAGGGCGGGAGCTCGAGCACCAGCGGCGGCTTCGGCCCCTTGAGGACGGTTCGCCGGAGCACGAAGGCTGCCGTGAGCGCGGCGACGAGCGACAGAAGGTACATGAAGAAGAGGACGAGTCCTCCCTGCGCTGGCGCGAAGACGGCCGCGATGACCAGGACGTAGACCGGCAGACGCGCGCTACACGAGGTCAGCGGCACCACCATCATGGTCAACAGACGGTCGCGACGGCTCTCGATGGTGCGCGTGGCCATGACCGCCGGAATGGCGCAGGCGAAGCCGGAGAGCATCGGCACGAAGGCCTTCCCGTGCAGGCCGATGCCGCCCATCAGACGGTCGAGCGTGAAGGCGACGCGAGCGAGGTAACCGGAGTCCTCGAGAAATCCGATGAACAGAAAGAGCAGCCCGATCTGCGGAACGAAGACCACGACGTTGCCCACCCCCGCGATGACGCCCTCCACCACCAGGTCGCGGAAGGGACCCGGAGGAAGGAGCGTCGCGGTGGCGTCTTGCGTCCACGCGACGGCGTTCTCGATGAGACCAATCAATGGATCGGTCCACGCGAAGAGCCCTTCGAAGAGGAGCGCCATGACGACCAGGAAGACCAAGAACCCCCAGAGCGGGTGGAGCAGGACGCGGTCGACGCGCTCGGTCTTCGATACCTTCGGCGCGGTCGTCGGCTCGGTGACGGCGCTGTCGACGATCTCGTCGATACGTGCGTAGCGCGCCGCGATCAGCTCGCCCCCGTAGTCGTGCGGCTCGTTCGCCGCCTTCACCGCGTCGCGCAGGGACGCGGGCACGTCCAGCTCGTCCTCGCCCACGCTGAGCAGCGCCCACAGCGCCCACGCACGCCGAATCGCCGCCGTCTCGGGCTCGAGCCATGCGCTCACCGCGCGCTCGACGGGGGTGATGTCGAGGGCTTCGGGCAGCGGCAGGAGCCGAGCCGTGGGCGCCTCCTCCGCGTCGAGGGCATCCTCGAACGCCTTTTGGAGAGCGTCGAGCCCCTCGCCCCGCGTGGCGACGATGGGCACGCACGGTGCGCCCAGCTTCCGCCCCAGCGCGTCGGCGTCGATGCCGATGCCGAGCGCGCGCGCCTCGTCCATCATCGACAGGGCCACCACCAACGGCAGGCCGGTCTCCACGACCTGCTGCGCGAGGTAGAGGCCCCGGCTCAGCGACGAGGCGTCGACGACCACCACCACCAGCGCCGCGGGGTCACCGCGCCGGCCGAGGACCGCGTCGACCGCCACCTCTTCTTCCGCCGAACGCGCGCTCAAGCTGTATGTGCCCGGCAGATCGACGAGCTCCACCTCGCGGCCCTCGAGCTTCAGCTTCGCGGAGCGGCGCGCCACCGTGATGCCCGGATAGTTTCCGACCTTCGCTCTCGCGCCGCTGAGCGCGTTGAAGAGCGTGGTCTTGCCGGCGTTCGGGTTGCCGGCGAGGAGCACCACCGGCATGCGTGCTTCGGCGACCTCTCGCGTCGCCGTCTCGCTGAACGCGGGTGGCGCGACGCTGGTCAACCCGCCTCCTCTCGCACCTCGACGCTCTTCGCCTCGGCGCGACGTATCGAAAGCGCGAACCCGCGCACGCGCAGCTCGATGGGATCACCGAGGGGCGCGACGCGAAGCACCTCCACCCGCGTCCCCGGAAGCAAGCCCATCTCCATCAAACGGATCGCGATGTCGCGACGGCCGCCGACCCTCTCGACGGTCGCCGCCGAGCCGATCGGTACGTCGGCGAGAGTACGCGTTTCCAAGACGGGTCCTGGATGCGCGACCTCGGCCGCCCTCGCAAGATCTCCCGCGCCATCGTCGCGCGCGACGCTCTTGTTGAAATAGACTTTCACTTTCACTAGCGTCCTACCACGACTGTTTCGCGGTCGCCAGCGGGCGCTCGGGGGCTCAACAATCGCAGTCGAGGTAGGGCGGCGAGACGTCGAGGACCCGCGCGAAGCCCCCTTCCGCGGAACGGGTCAGGAGCCCGTCCTCGATCACGATCTCCACCCGCCCGTCCCCATCGGCGTCGAGGATGGCCCTTGGCTGGTAAAACCCCGGCGCCTCGGGATCGGTGAGCGGCGTCAGCTCCTCGGAGCTGGCCTCGAAGACCGACCACATCGCCCCGTTGAAATCGGCGCAGTCCGTCCCGACGCGGGCGGTGACCGTGACGAGCTCACGCCCCATCCCTGGCTCAATCCAGCGGATGGCCATGGGCTGCGCGCTGCCATAGGAATCCCAGTCGCCCGTGTGACCTCGGCCGTAGCTCCGGAAGTCGCGCTGGATCGCCGCGTGCGCGGGGAGCCTCCGGAACGCCGAGAGGGCGGCCACCTGCGCGCGACCCTCGGCCAGGCTCTGCGTGAAGAGCCGCGGATGCTCGTCCGCGGGCAGGCGCGCCCACAGCGCGCGCTCACAGTCCTCGCCCTCGAGCGGCGCCGCCAGGATGGCGCCGCTCGATCCGAGCTCCCAGACGTCGGCCGCGATCTCTGGGTCGCTGCTCGGCGAGCCACCGAGATCCCCATCCCAATGCTGAACCGTGCTGAAGTGCGGGACGACGCGATGGACGATCACCGGCGCGCCGACGTTGCCGGTGCACACCCGTGAGCGCGCGTCGTAGGCCTCCACCTGCGCGCCGATCAGCGCGCGCAGCGGCTCCGGAAGACCCGCCGGGTCCACGCCGCGCGCGGCGGAGGCCGGGCGCGCACGCGACGTCAGCGTGAGTGGACCGCGCCCGAGCGCTTCGTCGACCTCGGTGGAGAGCAACAGATATGGCGCGCCGGCGTCGACCACCAACAGGAAGGAGGCGAGCGGCGGGGCGCTCACCTCGCCGTGGCCCAGGATGCGGCTGTCGAGCATTTCTTCCCGCCCGATCCGGAGCTCGTCGTTCACCTGCACCAGCACCAGCTGCTTTTCGCCGACGTCGCTGTAGGTCGCGTTCGACCAGTGCTGCTCGAAGGTGAGCACCGCCGCCTCGGAAGCGCTCGACACGCGGACGTCCTCTGCGCTCACCTGCATCGGCCCGGCGAACATCCGCCGGCGGTCGTCGAGCCACTGCGCCCGATCGTAGCTGTAGGTCCGCTCGCCGGAGCGCTTCACGCCCTCGAAACGCTCGGCATAAAGCGCCTCGTAGGCCTCGAAGTCTCCGGCGTTCTGGGCGGCGAGCCACGACTCGAGGAGCGCCCGGACCCGCGCTGCGTCGATGGCGTTGGCGGGCGCGTCGACGGCGACCGGGGGCGGCGGCTCGGTCGTCACCTCCTCGGGACGCTCCGTGCCAAGGGTCGGGTCCTCCTCCTCACAGGCTCCACACCCGACAGCGATGATGGTCAGAAGCGCACAGAATGCTCGCCGCATGCGGCGCAGGGTATCTCCTTTGTTGACAGGCGAGATCAACCCCGGGAAATTCCGGCGAGATTCATGCGGGAGCTCTGGAAGCCGGTCCTCAAGTTCGTCGCGTGGTTCGCGGCGATTCTCTTCGTGATCGGGGTCATCCTCCGCCTCACGATGGTCGAGATCATGGTGGTGGGTCACAACGGAATGGCCCCGACCATGGAAGCCGGTGACACGGTGCTCGTCTGGAAGAGCAGCGACATCACCCTCGGCGACATCGCCGTCTGCACCAACCCCGAAAACCCTCGGGACCTGGTGATGGGCCGAGTGGTCGGGCCGCCCCACGCCACCGTCGAGTCGAGCCGTGGCCAGCTGGTGATCAACGGCCAGAGCCCGGACGTGGATTGGCAGGGCGAGCTGCAGTTCACCGACACCCTCAACGACCGGACCGACACGGTGCAGCTGGGTACCGAGAAGCTCGGCAACCACGAGCACGGCATCTTCAAGCGCCCCAGCCGCGATTTTGCTCTGACCAACTACGAGGTGGAGGAGGGGCGGCTCTACCTCCTCGGCGACAACCGATTCCACTCCTCGGACGACAGCCGCAACTTCGGCACCGTCGCCAAGGATCAGTGCATGGGTGTGGTCTTCATGCGCCTGCTCCTCCCGGAGCATCAGGTCAACGACCTCGGCCACGGGAACTTCGACATTCTGCGCTGAGCCCGGGCTTTGGGGAGCTGGTACCCTCCCGCGGATGCGCACTTCGATCCTCGTCGCGACCTGCGTCACCGTCGGCACGCTCCTCTCGTCGTCTCCCCTGCACGCGCAGGACGCCGACGCCGCGCGACCTGCGCCTCGGTACCTCGAAGCCATCGACGCGGAGCTGACGGCGCTCTCGATCCCCCACAGCTGCGAGACCGTCACCGAGACGCGCGCGCGATGCGCGTTCACCCAGCGCGCGACGACGTCGGAGCGCGAGCTGGCGGTGCACCTCGTGTACAGCGACGAAACCGACACCGTCTACATCTACGTCGCGCGACTCGCGACCGCGCCGCCCGATGCCGCCAGCACGCCCGGCGTGCTCCGGCGCCTGATGGAGCTCAACTGGGCGCTCCTCGTGGGCAAGCTCGAGTGGAACGCCGCCGACGGCGAGATCCGCCTGTCCATGATCCTCAACACGGACTCGAACTTCGATCGCCGCGCCTTTCGCTCCCTCGTTCGACAGATCAGCCGCCTCGCCGACCGCTACGCGGGCGAGCTCGACCGCCTCACCGCGCAGTAGCGGTCAGTGGATGAGGCGAACGGGCAGGCTCAGCATCACCGAGCTGCCCAGCGCAGGCTCGGGCGCGAAGGCGATGTGCGAGACGGCCTGGGCCACGCACGCGGCGGCCGCGTCGTTGCCCACGCTCGAGAGCTCCACCTCGGTGCGGCTCACGTGCCCGGTGCGCGGGTCGACCAGGGCCCGCACCACGATCGTGCCGTCGGAGGCGCCGTGCGAGAGGCCTTCGGCGTGGCAGCGCGAGAGGGCGCGCGCCGTCCTGCCCCGGTTTTCGGCGGCGATCACCTGCTGCCAGCTCTCGGGCGCGATGCCCGCACCGTCGCTCCGCGTGGCGGCGCCGATCGCTCCGCGCGGGCCCTCCCCCGGGATCGCGTCGCGCTCGGCGTCGTCCATCCAGGCGCGGAGTCGGTCCGTGTCCTGACGGGCCACGACGTGACGTCGCGCCGTCAGCTCGAGGAACGCGACGTCCATGCGGACGGTCGTGACGCCGACCGCGGGGCGGACGAGACAGAGGGTGCGGGTGGTGTCGTCGAAGCCGAGGAAGAAGGCGACGCGGAGGGTGAGGTCTTCCGCGCGGCGTCGCAGCTCCGTCGCGCGCTCCTCCCCGACGATGAAGCCCACCTCCTCCATGCCGGAGGGAAAGAGCTCGGCGGCACCATCGAAGGCGCGGAGGTTGCGTCGGGTGTCGATGGGCAGAAAGCCTTCACGCGCGTCGTAGCGGCCGAAGCGCCAGCTGCCGGCGGGGAAGCTCAGGACCAGGAGCTCGCGGCGCCCTTCCCCTTCGGCCTGACGGCAAGCGCGCTGCAGCGACCGGAGCGAGTCGATGTGCCGGGCGCCGGTCTGCGCGCTCGCGGGCGCGGCGAGACAAGCCCCGGAGATTGCGATGGCCAGGGCGACCCGGCACCAAACGACGGCGCTGCATTCGCGGCGGAGCATCACCTAGAGGGTGCCCCCGGGCCCTGGGTGGGTCAAAAACACGTGCTTTTGACGCATGAGGAGGCTCTCTCCTTCACCGTCTCCTCGAGAAAGCGAAAACAGCCGCTTTTCCGCTGCCATCATCGCCGCGTTGCCGCCACCCGGACCCCTCCGTATCCTGCCGCGCGCATGGCCAGGAGGACTCGTTGAAGATCGCGGTCGTACGATTTCCAGGAAGCAACGCGGACTGGGACGCGCTGCACGCCGTCCGGGACGTGCTCGGCGCGGACGCCGATTACGTCTGGCACAAAGAGGACTCGCTCGGCGGCACCGATGCCGTGGTGATCCCCGGTGGCTTCTCCTACGGGGACTACCTCCGGCCGGGCGCCATCGCCTGCTTCAGCCCCATCGTCGACGCCATCCGTGCGTTCGCGAAGAAGGGCGGGCCCATCCTCGGCATCTGCAACGGCTTTCAGGTGCTCACCGAGCTCGGCCTGCTGCCCGGCGCCCTCACCCGCAATCAACAGCTCCGCTTCGAATGCCGGGACGTCTTCTGTCGGGTCGAAGCCGACGGTCCCTTCACCGCCGCCATCGGCAAGGGCGAGGTGCTTCGCCTTCCCATCGCGCACGCGGACGGGCGCTACCAATGTGACGCGGCGACCCTCGAAGCCCTCGAGGGCGAGGGCCGCATCGCCTTTCGCTACTGCACCGCCGAGGGCGACGTGGACGACGCCTTCCCCGCCAACCCCAACGGGTCCATCGCCAACATCGCGGGGATCTACAACGAAGAGAAGAACGTGCTCGGCATGATGCCGCATCCAGAGCGCGCCTCCGAAGCGATCCTGGGCAACGACCAGGGGCTGTCCCTCTTCACCTCCCTCGGAGCCCACCTCGGAGGTGCCGCATGACGGCGCCGAGGAGCCTGCCGGGCGAGCCCGAAGCGAACGAAGCGCTGGCGAGGGAGTTCGGCCTCAAGGGCGGCGAATGGAACCGCGTCCTCGAGGTCCTCGGGCGGCAGCCCACCTACGCCGAGCTCGGCGTCTTCAGTGTGATGTGGTCGGAGCACTGCTCCTACAAGTCGAGCCGCATCCACCTCGGTCGCCTGCCGACCGAAGGGCCGCAGGTGGTCCAGGGGCCCGGCGAGAACGCCGGCGCGGTCGACATCGGTGACGGGTTCTGCGCCGTCTTCAAGATGGAGTCGCACAACCACCCTTCCTTCATCGAGCCCTACCAGGGCGCGGCGACGGGCGTCGGCGGGATCCTCCGCGACGTCTTCACCATGGGCGCGCGTCCGGTGGCCTCGCTGAACTCGCTCCGCTTCGGTCGCCCGGACCACCCGCGCACCCCCGAGCTGCTCCGCGGCGTGGTCGCCGGCATCGGCGGCTACGGCAACTGCATCGGCGTCCCCACGGTGGGCGGCGAGGTGCAGTTCGATCCGAGCTACGACGGCAACATCCTCGTCAACGCCTTCACCGTCGGGGTCGCCAAGAGCGCCGGCCTCTTCTACGGGGTCGCGTCGGGCGTGGGCAACGCCGTCATCTACGTCGGCGCGCGAACCGGGCGCGACGGCATCCACGGCGCGACGATGGCGTCGGCCGAGTTCGACGACGAGAGCGAAAAGAAGCTTCCGACCGTGCAGGTCGGCGACCCCTTCATGGAGAAGCTCCTGCTCGAGGCTGTCTGGAGATCTTCGCGACCGACTGCCTCGAAGGCGTGCAGGACATGGGCGCCGCCGGCCTCACCTCGTCGTCGGTGGAGATGGCCGGGCGCGCCGGCACCGGCCTCGAGCTCGACCTCGACGCCATCCCTCGTCGAACCCGCGCGCTCTCGCCCTACGAGATGCTCCTCTGCGAGTCGCAGGAGCGGATGCTGATGGTGGCCAAGCCGGGCCGCGAGGAGGAGGTCTTCGACCTCTGCGCGAAGTGGGACCTCGAAGCCGCGGTGGTCGGTCGGGTGACCGACACCGGCCGCTTCGTGTGCAAGGCGACGCCCGGCTACGATCCGCTGGACGACGCGCCGAAGGCGCGCGCGCCGGTGGTGGTGGTGGACATCCCCATCGACACCCTCACCGACGCGGCGCCGAAGTACGACCGCCCCCAAAAGGAGCCCTCCAAGAAGCGCGGCTCCACCACGGAGATGACCGCGGTGTCGGTGGGACGGCCGGAGTCGGTGGTGCGCGACCCGGCCGCCGAGCTCCTCCGCATGATCGGCTCGCCCAACCTCGGGAGCCGTCGTTGGATCTACCGCCAGTACGACCACATCGTCCGCGACGGTACCGTGATGCGCCCGGGCGAGTCGGACGCCGCGGTGGTGCGCGTCTTCTGCGAAGACGGGGATCGAACCATCGAGAAGCTGATCGCGCTCTCGGTCGACTGCAATGGTCGACACGTGCAGCTCGACCCCTTCCACGGCGCGGCCATGGCGGTGGCGGAATGCGCGCGCAACGTGGCGTGCGCCGGCGCGAAGCCTCTGGGGCTCACCGACTGCCTGAACTTCGGCAGCCCCGAGAAGCCCGAGACCATGTGGCGTTTCGCGCAGGCCATCGACGGCATCGCCGCCGCTTGCCAGGCCCTCGACACCCCGGTCGTCAGCGGCAACGTCAGCCTCTACAACGAGACCGACAACAGCCCCATCCTGCCGACGCCCACCGTGGGCGTGGTCGGGCTCCTGGGTCACGCAGACGACCGCATCGGCCTCGCGTTCCGGAGCGACGGCGCCGTCGTCGCGCACCTGGGCGAGCCCTCCGCGGGCAACCTCGGCGGCTCCGAGTGGCTCACCCAGCACACCGGACGGGTGACCGGAGACCCGCAACGCATCGACCTCGACGCCGAACGCAAGCTCCAGGACGCGCTCCTCGACCTCGCCAAGGCGCGGGTCCTGGGCAGCGCGCACGACGTGAGCGACGGCGGGATCGCCATCTGTCTCGCCGAGTCGTGTATCGCCGGCGGCGTGGGCGCGACCGTGCGCCTGCCTGGAAGCGCGGACCGCACGGCGGAGGCCGCGATGTTCGCGGAGGAGCCGGGCCGCGTCGTGGTGTCCTTCGCGCCCGAGCATCGCGACCGTGTCACGGAGATCTGCCGCTTCCGCGGCGTGAAGCTCCGTGTGCTGGGCGCGGTGGGCGGAGAAGAGCTCACGCTCGAAGGCCTCTGCTCGGTGCGCGTCGAAGACCTGGCCGCCGCGCACGATCAGGCGCTTTCTTCGATCGTCGACTGAGGGCTCGGCCCTGCCCTGGTGGCCCACCAGTGGAGGGCTGCTACCTTCGGACGACGTGCTTCGTCTCGCCCTCGCCACTGTGCTCGGCTTCTCGGTGGGCTGCGGCGCCAAGACCGGACTGAAGATCCCGGACTCCTCGGCAGTCGCGATCGTGGACGCCGGGGTGGACGCGCCCGGGCGGTGCGAGATCGACGACCCGGTGGACGTCCTCTTCGTGATCGACAACAGCCAGTCGATGGAGGAGGAGCAGGTGTCGCTCGCCGCGGAGATGCCGCGCTTGATCGAGTCGCTGGTCGCGCCGCCCGATCTCGATGGGGACGGCACGGTCGACTGGAACCCGATCGCGAACATGCACCTCGGCGTCATCACCACCGACCTCGGAGCCGGCGGCGTGCGGATTGGCTCCTGCGAGCGACGCCGCGGAGGTGACGGCATCCTGCGCAGCGTCGGCAACCCCCGCGACTTTGCGTGTCTGAGGCCCTTTCCGAGCTTCCTCACCTACGGCGGAGGCGATGCGAGCGACGCGGAGGCGCTGGTGGACGATTTGTCCTGCATCATCAACGTGGGCACCGACGGCTGTGGACAGGAACAGCCCCTCGAAGCGACGCTCAAGGCGCTGACGCCCGCCACCTCGGACCTCCGCTTCGAAGGCGGCACCACCGGCCACGGCGGTGACACGAACGCGGGCTTCCTCCGCGAGGGTTCGTTCCTGGCGGTCGTCGTCGTCACCGACGAAGACGACTGCTCGGCGAGCGACCCGCTCCTCTTCGACCCCGAGTCACCGGTCTATCCCGAGCACCCGAACGTGCGCTGCGCGCTCCACGAAGCCGAGGCGCTCTACCCGGTGAGTCGCTTCTTGGATGGGATGGCGGCCCTTCGCGCCGGTCCGGACGACCGCCTCGCTCTGGCGATCATCGGCGGCGTGCCCCTCGACCTGGTGGACGACTCAGACCGCACCTACAGCCGCCTGCTCGCGGACCCCCGCATGCGCTTCATGGTCGACCCGACCGACCCGGAGAGCCCGGTTCCGTCGTGCGACGTGCCAGGGCGCGGCGTGGCCTATCCCCCGACGCGGCTGGTGCGTGCGGCGGCGGCGCTCGCGCCCTCCTCCACCGTGCAGTCGATCTGCCAGGCCGATCTGCGCCCCGCAGTGCATGCACTGGTGGAGCTGATCGGGCTGCGAAGCTGCGACCATCCCTGAATTGGGCTGAGACGAGTACACGCGTTTTGTCGCGCCCACATGGACGCACACTGAAACGCGGCATCGGTGGGCCGCTCGCTTTACAGGGGCCACGACCCCCCTCTACGATTTGCTCTTGCTCATGCCCTCTCGCGCCCGACTTTGCTGTTTCTGGGCGGTCCTCGTGGGGCTCGTATGGAGTGTTGGGGGAGCTTGCACTGCGTACGCGCATCCGCTCGTGGACCACGGCTTCGGGCTGTACGAGTCGGCCGATTTCCAGGGCGCCCTCCATGCCTTCGACGCAGCGGAGGCGGCCTCCGACCTGACGCGAGACGACCTGCTCGCGCTCCTCGAGGGGCGTGCCCTCGCCCAGCTCGCGCTCGGGGACGAGAGCGCCATGGAGGCGACGCTGACGCAGCTGGCGAGCGTCGACCCCAACCGCGAGATGGGCCGCGCCATCCCTCCGCCGATGCGGGAGGCCTTCACGCGTCTCAGCGAATCCGGAGAGCGGGTGGTGGTCGTCGCGCGGGTCGAAGCGATGCCGGGCGGCGCCCGCGTCGTCACCGAGCTCGCAGGAGACCGCGGCGGGCTGGTTCGGGAGGTTCGCATCGGCGGGCGGCCGCTCGGGTCCGAGGATTGGACGACGGGCACGGGTGAGGAGCTCAGCGTGGTGGCGAGCGCCGGGGCGACCCTCACGTACTACGCGGAGGCGGTCGGACCGGGAGGCGCCGTGATCAGTCGCGCCGGATCGCCAGAGTCGCCACTGAGCACCTCGATCTCGGAGGTGGGAGAGGACGGCGCCATCCTCGCCGCGGACGACGGGGGCAGCGGGCTCCTGGTCCCCATCCTGATCGGCGTCGGGGCGGCGGCGGTGATCGCCGCGGTGATCATCATCGCGGTGGCCGCGTCGAGCGGGGGGCAGAGCGACGACACGCAGTTCTCCGCGCCGACCTGGCCGATGTGATGCCGGAGGAGCTGCTCAGCATCCTCGACGGTGAGGAGATCGAGCCGACGGTCATCACTGACGGCGACCAGCAGCGCTTCGGTCGGTATCAGCTGCGTTTCGAGATAGCCACGGGCGGGATGGCGTCGGTCTTCCTCGCCACGATTCGAGGCGCGGCGGGTTTCGAGAAGCTCGTGGCGCTCAAGCGCATCCACCCTCACCTCGCCAAGAAGCCGCAGTTCGTGGAGATGTTCCTCGACGAGGCGCGCATCGCGTCGCGCATCCAGCACCCCAACGTGTGCGGAGTGAACGACTTCGGCGAGGCGGACGGCGCCTATTTCCTGGCGATGGACTATCTCGTCGGTGAATCGGTCTCGCGATTGGTCCGACGCCTCGCCAAGAACGACGCGATTCGGCACTCGCCGCGGCTGCCGGCGCTCGCCGCGCGGATCGTCGCCGATGCATGCGAGGGGCTCCACGCGGCCCACGAGGTGACGGACGAAAACGGCCAGCCGCTCAACGTCGTCCACCGCGACGTCTCACCCCAGAACGTCTTCGTCACTTACGACGGCGCGGTGCGCATCGTCGACTTCGGCGTGGCCAGCGCGGAGAACCGGATCCACGAGACGGTCGCAGGGACGGTGAAGGGCAAGTACGCGTACATGGCGCCCGAGCAGGTCCGTGGTGCCGATCCGGATCGCCGCATGGACATCTGGTCTCTGGGCGTCGTCCTGTTCGAGCTCATCACGAGCAAGCGGCTCTTCCGCCGCACGACCGAGGCCGAGACCATCACCGCCGTTCAATCCGATCCCATCCCCCCGCCTTCCACCCTCAATCCACTGGTGGCCGAGGAGCTCGACGCGATCGTCCTCAAAGCCCTGAGCCGCGATCCAGAGGCCCGATACGCCACCGCCCGCGACATGGGCCGCGATCTCTTGCGCTATCTCGGAAAAGAGGACGAGCCCGTCGGCATGGCCGACGTCGGCGAGCTGATGGATTCGGCGTTCCCTGGCGGCCGAGAGCGCAAGCGACAGCTGATCTCCATCGCGCGCCAGTCCCCCGAACGCGTCCCACGCATGATCGACGACTCCGGCTCCGCCAGCGCCGTCCCCGATATCTCGAAGGTGACGCAGAAGCACATCTCCTCGGCGCCGCCCGCGATCAGCAAAGAGCGCAAGATGCTCCTCGGCGCCATCGGCCTGACCCTCCTCGGCGTCCTGGTCGGAGTCTTCGCGGTGACGGCGCTGAGCGACGACGAAGAGGTCGGGGTGGCCGAAGGCGAGACGGGGACGGAGGCGCAGCCGGAAGCCGAGGCGGCGACGGAGACGGCACCACAGACCGTCGCTGCGCCCGAACCCGAGCCCGAACCGGAGCCTGAACCCGTCGCCGACACGCCGCCCGCGCCCGAACCGGAGCCCGAACCCGTCGCCGAGACGCCTCCCGAGCCCGAACCGGAGCCCGAACCCGTGGGCGAGCCCGAGCCGGTCCCCGCGGCCCAGTCAGGCATGTCCCGACCCACGACGCGCCGACCTGCGGCGCGGGCCAACGGACAGATCAACCTCGTCACGCCCGGCGGATGGGCGAAGGTTCGCTTTCACGGGCGCGCGATCGGACAGACGCCCGGGCAGTTCACGCTCCCCGCGGGCGCCCAGGCGGTCGAAGTTCAGCCCTTCGGCGAGGGGGCATGGCGACGGGTCCGGGTGAACGTCGTGGCGGGCTCCACCCGGCGCGTCAGCGTCCCCGTTCGCTGAGCCTACGGGTCGGGCGGGATCTCGCGAACGCAGAGATCGAAGGCGTTCCCCTCCGCCGCGAGCGGATCGTAGAAGTAGTCGCAGGCCGCGTCGGGATGGTCCAGGATGCACTGCGCGTACGCGCGGCGCTCCCCCTCACACGCCATCGCCGACGATCCCATCACCTCGATATCGCAATGGCGGAGCAGCACCCCCCGCGACTCGTCGCAGGGGGTCGTGCAGCCGGCGAGGCCGAAGGTCGTCGAAAGCGAGAGGAGCAAGAGCCCACGCACCCCCGAACCATGATGGATTCCTTGGGGGAATGGGAGGCCGTTTTCGCCGGCCGGGGCTCTTGATACCTTCCCCCGCCATGGCCACCACCGAGCCGAACGTCAAGATCGAGGTCGAGGACGACCGCACCGGGATGCATCCCATCACGCTGGAGCGCGCGGTCCTCGACCACCTCCACTACACCTGCGGCAAGGACGAGGAGAGCGCGACGCTGCACGACGTCTACATCGCCATCGCGCACGCGACCCGCGACCGGCTCGCCTATCGCTGGCGACAGACGCGGAAGACCTACGCCGAGCAGGACGTGAAGCGAATCTACTACCTCTCGGCGGAGTTCCTCCTCGGGCGGGCCCTCGATCGCAACATTCGCAGCCTCGGCATCCGGGATCACTCGGTGCAGCTGCTGCACAAGTACGGGCTCTCCTACGAGGACGTCATGGCGCAGGAGCCGGATCCCGGCCTGGGTAACGGTGGCCTCGGCCGCCTGGCCGCGTGCTTCCTCGAGTCGATGGCCACGCTCGGTCTTCCCGGGATGGGCTACGGGATCCGGTACGAGTACGGCATCTTCGAACAGCTGATCCGCGACGGCTGGCAGGAGGAGCGGGGCGACGCCTGGCTCCTCGACGAAAACCCCTGGGAGATCCCGCGGCGCGACAACATCGTCAGCGTGAAGTTCTACGGGCGTGTGCTCTCGGGGGTCGACGAGCACGGCAACTACCGCGCGCGCTGGGTAAACACCCAGAACGTGCTGGGCGTGCCGCACGACATGCCCGTGCCGGGTTACGGCAACGACACCGTCAACTCGCTTCGCCTCTGGGCGGCCCGCGCTTCACAGGAGTTCGATCTCGAAGTCTTCAACTCGGGCGATTACCGGCGCGCCGTCGAGACCAAGGCGCTCACCGAGTCGATCTCGAAGGTGCTCTACCCCAGCGACGAATCGCCCGAGGGCAAGGAGCTTCGCTTGAGGCAGCAGTATTTCTTCGTCGCCTGCTCGCTCCACGACATCCTGCAGCGGTTCAAGCGCGACCACGACGACCTCCGAAAGCTGTCGGACAAGGTGGCGATTCAGCTGAACGACACCCATCCAGCCATCGCCGTGGCCGAGCTGATGCGGCTGCTGGTGGACGTGGAGGGCCTCAGCTGGGAGCTCGCCTGGGAGGTCACCCAGGCCACGATCGCGTACACGAACCACACCCTGATGCCGGAGGCCCTCGAGCGCTGGCCGGTGGCCATGTTCGAGCGAATGCTCCCGCGACATCTGCAGATCATCTACGAGATCAACCGGCGCTTCCTTCGCGAGGTCCAACTCTTCGATCCGGGCAACGAAGCGCGCCTGGAGCGGATGTCCATCATCCAGGAGGAGCCCACGCGCGAGATCCGCATGGCGCACCTGGCGACCGTGGGCTCGCACTCGGTCAACGGCGTGGCGGCGCTCCACTCGGAGTTGATCAAGTCGCAGCTCCTGCCCGACTTTGCCGAGCTCTGGCCGGACCGCTTCAACAACAAGACCAACGGCGTGACGCCGCGCCGCTGGCTGGTGGCGAGCAACCCGGATCTGGCGGCGCTGATCACCGAACGCGTCGGCTCGCGGTGGGAGACGGACCTCGAGCGTGTGTCGGGGTTGGCCAAATTCGCAGACGACCCAGAGGTGCAGAAGGAGGTGATGCGCATCAAGCGCGTCAACAAGGAGCACCTCGCGCACGTGCTGAAGGGCCACATGAACGCCACCCTCGATCTCGACTCGATCTTCGACGTCCAGATCAAGCGCATCCACGAGTACAAGCGCCAGCTCCTGAACTGCCTGCACATCGTCGCGCACTACCTGCGCATCAAGAACCAGCCGCACCTCGACGTACTGCCGAGGACCTTCATCTTCGGCGGCAAGGCGGCCCCCGGCTATCGCGTGGCGAAGCTGCACATCAAGCTGCTCAACGACGTCGCCAACACCATCGCGCAGGATCGCGCGATGGACGGGCGGCTCTCGGTGCTCTTCGTCCCGAACTACGGCGTCTCGCTCGCCGAGCGCATCATCCCCGCCGCGGACGTCTCCGAGCAGATCTCGATGGCCGGCAAGGAGGCCTCCGGCACCGGCAACATGAAGTTCACGATGAACGGGGCGCTCACCATCGGCACCCTCGACGGGGCCAACATCGAGATCCGGGAAGCCGTCGGCGAGGAGTACTTCTTCCTGTTCGGAAAGAACGCCGAGGAAGTCCAGGCCGAGAAGGCGGCCGGGTACGACCCTGGCAGCTACATCGCCAACAGCGACCTGTTGAGCGAGGTCATCGATACCATCGAGTCCGGATTCTTCAATCCCGACGACAAGACGCGCTATCGCGAGCTGATGGGTCATCTGCGCCACGTGGACACCTATCTGTGTTGCGCCGACTTCGAGGACTACCTTCGCGCGCACGCCGACATCGACCGCCGCTACCGGGACGAGACGTGGTGGGCCAAGGCCGCCATCGAGAACATCTCCCACACCGGACGCTTCTCGAGCGACCGCACCATTCGCGAGTACGCGCGGGACATCTGGGAGGTGCAGCCGGTCGGAGTCGTGATCGGCGAGTGAGCAGCGCTCACTTCTTCTTGACGCCGAGCACCATCAACGCGAGTAGCAGCGCGCCCGCCCCGAAGGCGGCGGCCTGGTACATGGGGTTGGCGATCCAGGCCTGGCCGATCTGGTGCAGGTAGAAGCCGCCGTAACCCGTCCCTCCCGCCAGCGCGAGCGCCGTCAGGATGCGAGGCGCCGAGAGCCCTCCGCTCTCTGGTGCTTTGGCGTCGGCGTGCTTCTCGGCGCGATCGATCGCGTCCTCGGCGCGCTTGGCCTTCTCGGCGCGTGCGCCATGGCCGATGAGCTGTTCTTCGTGCGCCCTCTCGGCCTCGGCCTCGGCGAGGATGCGCGCCTCTTCCACCGCATGCCGTTTGGCGTCCGCGGCCTTCTGCTGCGCGAGGAAGATGGAGTACCCCACGTCCTTGACCAGGCGGAGGTAGACCAGCCGGTGCTTTTTGGGGACGCTGTCGTCTTCGAGGAGCGGCACGATCGAGCGGACGCAGCCAAGCTCGGCCATCGCGACCGACCACTGTGCGCTGCCGTGCTCCTGATCGATCCCCGCAGCCCGCGCCGCGCTTCGGTACCAGAGGTCGGCCTTGTCGAGGTCGATCTCGTAGTGCACGCCCAGCTCGTAGAGGTTGCCGAGAAATACCCGCGCCTGCACGTGCGCCGCGTCCGCAGCGAGACGAAGGAAGCGCACGCCGCGCTCGAGGCTCTCGGCGTCGATTCCCCGCCCGAAGGCTTCGCGCGCCAGCCAGTAGCTCGCGTCGGAGTCGCCCAGGCGTGACGCCGCCTCGTAGGCGATGATGGCCCGCTCGGGATCGCGGTCAATCTCGTCGGTCCCTCTTTCGTAGGACGCGGCGAGGGTCATCAGCGTCTCGATGTCGCCGGCCTCTTCGAGCGCTTCGAGGGTCGCCAGATCCTGGGGGTCGAGGGTTTCGGTGTCCTCTCCCAACCCTGCTTCGGCGCGCTGGGGCGCGGGGCGTGGCTCGTCCGGGTTAGACACCGACCTGCTCGACCTCGCCGAGGATCCCGACCAGCTCCTCGATGCGCGGATCGTCGGCCTTGGCCTGGGTCTTGAGCCCGCCGTTCTTGAGATAGAGACCGGGAAGCTCGTCGGCCCAGTGATGGAAGTAGCGATTGCCTGCGAAGACGATCTCCACGTCGGCACCGATGTCGGTCGCCGACTCCTCGTCGAAGTCGACGTCACCCCAGTCGATGGCGTCGGCGTCGCCCGTCTCACCGTCGCCCTCCCCGTCGACCGTCTCGGAATAGCTGAGGCGCACGGGGATCGAGGGGGTTCGTCGCGCGGGCTCCTTGAAGAGATCGAGCATCGAGTCGCAGATCTTCACCCGCAGGATGGTGGCGATGAGGGTGTAGTCCACCCGCGTTCGGCTGAAATACGGAAAGACCGCCTTGCCCAGCACCGGCATGATGAGCTTGGAGGTGCACACCTCGCGGACGAAGCGCTCCACGTGGGCGGCGGGCAGGTCGAGCTCGCTGTCTCGAAGTGAAGCGATGGCGCGCGCGGTCCACCACTTGAGCAGGTGCACCAGCACCTTCTTCACCTTGTCGCTGGTCTTGATCGACATGGGCGCGACCACCCCGTGGATGCTGCGGAGCTCCGCCTCCACCTCTTCGCGCGGCGCGGCGAGCATGCTGACCAGCTCGCCGTAAACGGCGCCGGAATAGGCGCGCGCCATTTCCGAGCGGACCGATTCCACCAGGTGCTCGGCGGCCTGCGTGAGTCGCGCCCGCTCTTCGGCTTCGTTGTTGCTCGGCGTGAGCGCCTTGAGAACGTCGAGGAGCTCGCTCCGTAGGGCCTTGGCCTCGGCGAGGAGCTCCTTCTTCTTGATGTTCTCCGCGAGCTTCTGCCGCAGGTGCGTCGCGAGGAGCGGAACGCCGCTCTTCACCTTGCCCGCCTCGTCCGCGCCCTCGACGGCCGCCCACTTGACCTCCGGCTCCTGGATGAAGCGCTGGATCGCGGGAGAGTCGAAGTAGCCCTGCTTCACCAGCGCGTAGTCCGCATCGCTCGGCCCGAGGGCGCTCATCCGATCGGCGTAGGGGTTCTGGATCCAGAACATGTTGTCGAAGGCCTTGCCCTTGCTGCCCCAGTTCAAGATCCAGCTGCTCTGATTCCGCGCCCAGAACTCGACACACGCTTCTCGCACCCGCGAGTCCCAGCGGTCCTTGGCGTTGTCACTGCGCAGAGATCCCAGCGACATGTCGAACTTGGTGAGCGCCATGAAGAGGCTCGGATGCTCCAGCTCGTCCTTGTCCACCGGAGTATCGGAGCCGTGGCGGATCTGCAGCCATCGCTCCACCTGGAACTGGAGCTGAATCGCCTCGGGCTTGGTGGGCCCGGGCGAGCAGAGCACCAGCGAGGTGATCTCGCGGTCGAGGGAGAACTGCTCGAAGAGGAAGGTGAGCTTGCCGCGCTTGAAGACCTCGATGGCGTTGTCGAGCTTGCCGGAGTTGAGCTCCTTGGGCCCGAAGCCGTTGATGCCGCGAAGGGCGCGGCCCCCGGGGAAATCGAGCAGGTCGGTGTTCTGGAAGAGCGAGCCCTCCACCGGCCGATGCTGCAGACGGATCTCGGCGATGAGAGCCGCGAGCACGCCGGGGTCGATGGAGACCTCGCGGCCCGACGCGTGGGGGTAGACGCGGATGGTGCGACCGGTCTGGCCCAGCGAGTTGAGGCACGCCGCGTCGATGATGGAAGCGCCCTCGCTCGAAGCGCGGACGTGCTCCACCTCGACCTCGACCGACTCGCCCTGCCCCAACATCTCGAGGCCGTCGACCAGGCGGCGCGCGAGGCTGTCGAGGTCCTTGGCATAGCCATGACCGCCCCATAGGAGCGAGTAGACGAAGAGCCATCCTTCGACGGTGGAGATCCCCTTCTTCCACTGCTCGCCGCGGATGGCCGGGCTCTTCTTGAGCTCGTTCACGTAGGGATGGCGGTCCTGATACTTCTTGGAGAGGTTGTGCCAGACGGAGTCCCAGGCCTCGGCGAAGAGCGGAGGCGCGGGCGTGCCCTGGGCGAGGCGCGCGTCCCGCAGACATCGTTCGACCCGATCGACGTCGATGGGAGGCGCGGTGCACTCGACGAGGAAACCCGTCGCCATGGACTCGAGCATCACCTCGAGGCTCAACAGGCGGCAGAAGAAGTCCCCCCGGCGCAGCTCGACGGGCGCGGGGCCGGTGGAGAAACGGGTGACTACGCCCGTCGACTCGACGCCCTTCGCAGGGTTGATCTCCTCGAGGAAGTCGAGCTTGCCTGCGCGGGTCTCGACCTCGAGGGAGCCCAGCTCGTGCGAGAGGAGCGCACCGACGAGGAAGGACTTGCCCGCCTGGGAGGGGCCGAAGAAGCCCAGGCACTGGGGACGCCCCCAGGCGCGCCGGAGCTTGCGCGCACGGAACGCGAGGTCGCGCAGGGAGTGCAGCTCCGGTGCTTCCTCCGGAGCGCCGGCGACGTTTCTCACGGCTCGCTGGATCGCGTCGTCGAGACTGTTGATGGGGTCGCTCATCTGAGCCTTCTCCGTCAGTGGTTGTGCCAGCGCCCCGCGCTGTCGCGCCACTGAACGTTCACGCTATCGAAGCTCCGTCCGGGCTTCAGCCACACATGGTACTCGCGTCCGATCAGCTGCGTGCCACGGACGTTGTTCGCGCCCCCGGCGATGCGCCAAGCGGTCGCCTGGGGATGGAAATGGACGCGGTGGGAGGGGTCGTTCGTGGGCCCACCGCCGCCCGTGGGGATGAGCTCCACCGGTACGTAGATGATCTCGCTCGGAGGGACCGTGTCGCCGCCCATGCCGGCACCGCCGCCACCGCCGCCGCCAGCGCCGCCGCCGTCTCCGCCGCCGTCTCCGCCGCCATCGCCCCCGCCATCGCCCCCGCCGTCTGCGGATCCGTCACCACCGCCATCGGCGGCTCCGTCACCGGCGGCGTCCGAACCAGCGTCATTCGCGGCGTCCGCGCCCCCGTCAGCCGCGCCGTCCACGCCCCCGTCGTCCATGAACTCTTCGGGATCGACCACGTTACCGTCCAGGAGCAGGACGCCGCCGTCTTCCAGGAGCACGGCGCCATCGGGGAGGCGAAGCCCGCGCGTGCCGCGATCGTGATTGCACGGCTCGAGGAACATGAGGATCAACAGGATGATCAGAACGAGCGTGCCCACCGCGAGGAGCCACGCCCACCAGGGGAGGCCGTCCTTCTTCTTCTCCTCTTCGTCCTCTTTCTTCTCGTCTTCCTTCTTCTCTTTCGCCTCCGCTGCCGCTTCGACGCCCGCCGCCGCCCCCGCGCCTCCGGCGCCCGCATCGTCAACGCCGCCTTCACTGCGCTCCTTCTCGAAGAGCTGGTCGAAGTCGAGATACCCGAAGAGGAAGTCGCGGCTCGAGGTGATCGAGCGCGGCGACGCGCCCCAGTTGATCACCAGGAGCTTCTTCTTCGCGGGATCGTAGAAGTAGTTGTCGCCGCCCTCTGCGTCGAGGGCGGGCACGGTGAACGCGTCCTTGTAGGCGTGAAAGCCCGAGGACTCGTCCCCGAAGACCTTGCCGACCCGCTCGAGGCAATCGAAGAAGTCCTCGATCGCCGACTGCACCGCCTCCGCATGCGATGCGCGGGCGTCGCTCAGGGGGACGAGCCCGGTCAGGTCCCAGCTCACTTTCGACGGAAGGGTCTCGCTGCCCTCGGTTTCGGGCACGAGCAATCGCCCGCCGAAGAACTTCTCCTCGTTCAAGTCGTCGGCGAGCTTCCAGATGCTCACGCCGCCGACCAGGTTGGGCAGCCAGCTCTCTTCCGTCTTTTCGCTCACGTGGTCACCACCGCCTTGAAACGCACCATGTCGTTGGCGGCGACGCGGCACAGAAAGGTCACGGGCGATTGCAGGTGCTTGGAGGAGGAGTCCGCCTCCTTGCTCCGCTCGTGCATCGCCGAATCGAAGACAGGCTCGTGGTCGACCGCCTCGAAGCGGAGCCGGTCGAGCTCGGCGCTCATCAAGCGCGCGAGCAGCGGGCTCACCGCTCTTCGCTCGCTCAGGTCGAGGGCCCAGCCCGCGAACGCGTAGTACAAGCGGCTGACCTCGAGACCGACCCGCACCCTGGCCTCTTCGTCCATCGCCGCACGAAAGTAGAAGGACAGGCCGTTGGCCAGCGCGAAGGCGCCCTCGTCCTCGAGCTGCTCGCCGAGCTTCGAGATGAAGACCCGCACCGGAAAGCTCGCGTCCCCTTGCCGTGCGCCGACGATGTCGTCGCCCAAGAGGTCGGCGAGAAGAAGCCGGCCGTGAAGCGAGTCGTCTGACGCGCGCTCCTCGTCGCTCTCGCCGTCACCCCCGGGCTCTGTGTCCATCCCCTCGCCGGCGTCGAGCGGCGGAGCCGCGACCTCGGCGGTCGCTGACGAGTCCGGGGCTCCCAGGCGGGCGCGGAGCGCCGCTTCGAGCTGCTCCTCGTCGACGGCCGCGAGAATCGCCTCGAAGAGCTCTCTGGCGACGCCGCTCAAGACATCTCCTCCATCAATGCGTCGAGGTCCGGGTCCGCCATGTCGAGGTAGCTCCGGCCGATGGTGAAGACGCCCGTGTCGAGCCAGTAGCGATCCTCGATCACCGTCTTCAGAGAGAGCTGAAAATCCGTGACGTCGAAATCATAGGCGCCGCGCTGCGACGTCACGTCGGCGATCTCGATGCGGCCGCCGTCCCCGATGCGGAAGCGGAGGCTCACCCGATCCTCGAGGAGCGCTTGCTCCACCGAAGCGTTCGCGGGCCGCACCGAGAAGAGCGGCGAGCCGTCCATCTCCTCCGAGTCGACGTTGCGGAAGCCGACCACCATCCCCCCCGTGTAGACGAAGGGCTGGCTGGTCTTGTCGTCGCGGAAGAGCTCGTTGACCCGCGCGATGTGCGGCTCGCTCTTCTGATAGAGGCCGTAGATGGGCTTCTGCTCGAGCTCCTGCATCTCGTCGAGCAACAGGCCGGGCAGGCGGTTGTTCGCTGCGAGGTGGAGGATGGTCGCGCCGGCGGCGACGGTCGACTTCGGATCCTTGATGAGACCGTTCGAGCGCCACTTCGGCGGATACCACTCGCTGACGCGATAGGTGCTCATGGTCTTGATGCGCGGCGGCGAGACCGGCATCTCGCGCACGAAGAGCTCACGGACGCGATGCAGGGCGGAGGTCCGGCCCGCGAGGACCAGGATGTCGACGTCGAACTGGGCGAGGATGTCGGCGTAGCGGCGCAGGGGCTCCCGGAGCACGCGGTCGATCGCCCGCTCCACCTGCTCTGGATCGAAGCGGAAGAAGAGGTTGTTGAGGCCCGGGAAGCCGGGGATCGCCTGCCCGAGAAAAGCGTCGGCCTCGGCGAGGACCGCTGGCGACCACTCCCGCACCTGAAAGACCTGGAAGATCTCGGCGATGGAGTAGATGCGGTCCGGGTAGTGCTCCGGGATCTCGAAGCCCTCCGCGAGAGCCCAGTAACAGCGCGCGAGCGGCAACCAGAAGTAGGGAACCAGCTTCGCCTTGAGGGTTCGGAAGGCCGCGCCGTGGCTGCCGCCTCCCTCGCCGAAGAGCTGCGCGAGCTGCGCCCTCGCCTTGCGTGACGGCAGCTGCTGCATGATCTGATCGATCACGATGTCTTCGCAGATGGCGCGACATACGTCGTCGCCGGCGATGCTGACGCCGTCCTGGAAGAGCTTCTTGACGCTGAGCGCAGTGCCGGTGCCCGGCAGCTTGTCCGAGAACTCGGCGATCATCACGTCCGAGGTGCCGCCGCCGATGTCGACCGAGGCGATGCGCACCGAGCCGTCGGAGCGACCGTAGACGCCGACGAACTCCTCCATGCTCCCGCCGAAGGTGTGAACGACCTCTTGGTAGAGGTAGACCATCTGCGCCGCGAGCGCCTCGTCGACGAGCAGGAACGAGGTGAACGCATCGTTTTGAGCATCGTAGTTGGGGCGGTGCTCCGGCGCGATGTTCAACAGGTAGCTGGCGAGGATGACCGCGTTCTGCACCAGCGTCTGATAGACGCGCCGCTCCTCCTCGCGCATCGCGCTCGGGAAGGTGATCACCAGATGCTCGAGCACGCGCGGGTTCATCTCCTTGCCCTGAAACTTCCGGTACTCGACGGAGTTGATCTGCGACCACGCCTGGCTCAACAGCTCGACGATGGCGAAGAGCATCATCGTGCGCGGCGCGTAGCGCGGGTCGGCCGGTGCTGTCGGACCATCCTGCCGGAGCGCGAGGCCGCCTTCGCTCTCGGCGATGTACTTGAGCAAGCGCCCGCTGATCGGCGCGTACTCCCCGCCGCGCTTCTGGGCGAAGAACCAGCGGTCGTCGGTGGGATCGGCGTCCCAGAGGTAGCGCTTGGGCCCCGACAGTGAGCACTGATAGCGGTGCGGGGTCTCGAGGGCGCGGTCGAGCGCTTCACGGCCCATCACCGCGATGGACGGGAGCTGGAAGGAGCTCCCCACCGCCACTGGATTGGCCGCCTCGTCGAAGGCGTTCGGCAAGAAGGTGATCCGCGAGCCGAAGGTCTCGTCGCTCACCCGGAAGGGGTTGCTGGAGTCGCGCACCGCGAGAGGCACGGAGAAGACCTCACCCTCGCGGCTCTCCACCAGGAGCGCGCTCGAACGCGAGTTTCCGAAGTCGAGGACGAGAGAGGTCTTCACCGGCGTGTGCTCTGACACGTGGCTCAAGCGGATCCGTGGCAGGAGCGGCGCCAGGGTGTCGAGGAGCGCCGCGTACTTGAAGGGCGCCCGGTCGACGCCGGCTTCTTCGAGGTGGCGAACCAGCTCGCGCGCCTCCGGGTGGTCGAGGAATCCGCCGAGCTCGCCCTTCTCGAGGGGGCGGAAGGGACGCCCGGCGTCGAGGGCGGCGTCGAGATGGCGGCCACCGCTGCCCGTGGCCTCGAGGGTGTCGATCGCCAACAGGAGCTTGAGGTCGCGACGTCCGCTGACCGCCAGACGCACCTGCACCGCGAGCGGGCAAGAGAGCTGGTAGGGGATGGGGAGCCAGCGGTTCGACAGCTCGGCCACGTGCTCGACGGGCGCGACCTCCACCTCCGGGTCCTCCCCGGGCTCGGCCGCGCGCACGCGGAAGCCCTGATTTTCGGCCCCCTTTTCGACTTTGAAGCCGACGATTCTGATCCGGCAGGCCCCCCGAGAGGAGAAGCTCGTGATGGATCACCCCGGTATTGAAGAAGAGATCGATGACCTCCGAGCTGGCCTGGATGGGCCCCCGGCGGCGCGAACGCCCCTCCCCTTCGTTCAACGAGACCTTGCGCTTGACCATGGATCGAGGCGCGACGCTACCACTTCGCGGGGGGCCCCGGAACCGTGCTCAGGTCGCGTTTTCACCTCCCTTTTCCCCCGAAATCGGAGGTGGGGTGGATCGGCGGGTGAACAGGGCGCTGATCCTGGCGCTCGCGCTCGAGGGCTACGGCGAAATCGTTGCGCCTTTTTCTTCGGTGTCTATCTGGTCCACAGAAGTGATGGTAGAAAGGCGCCCGAGGAGACGAAATGACCGATCAGCTCGTACACATCGTCGTAGGGGATGATTTCAGCGACCCGGGCCGGCGCGCCATTCGCGAGGCGCTGCGCCGCGCGCGAAACGCCCACCTGCACGTCACGCATGTCGTCACCAAGGACGAGATGAAGAAAGCGAAGGGCGACAACGAAACCGACCGGATGAACTCCGCGATGGAAGGCGTTCCGGAGAAGATCTGGGAGCGCGTGCGCGAGGTGGGGGGCGAGGTCGTCGGCCTCGAGTCCGGCAACGTCTCGGTGCACGTCCGCGTGGGAGAGCCCACGGAGGCGCTGAATCAGGTGGCCGCGGACTACGATGCGGATCTGATCATCGTGGGGACGCGCGACGAAAAGGGGCTCAAGAGCCTCGGCTCGGTGGCGACCCACCTGATCCACCATGCGCACTGCCCGGTGCTCGTCGCTCGCGTGCGCAACTACAGCGGCATGAAGAAGTCGGAGCGGCCCGACCCGCCCCGCCCAGGTGAGCACCTTCACGAGGATCGCGCCGGCGCGGGCTACCACGGCACCCAGCGGGTCAGCTGGAATCCGTCGGCGAAGGCCAACTGGCGGATGTACTGAGCCCTGATCGCGTGAGCGATCGGCTCGCCGAGCTCCGCGCCCGCATCCTCGCGGCCTGGCCTGCTGCGCGTCGCGCCGCAGCCGATGCGAGCCTGAGAAAGCAGTGGCTGAAGACGGCTCGCGCCGCGCAGATCACGCTGTTCTGCGTGGTGCTCGGCGGCTTCACCGTCGCGCCGTGGGTCGCCGACTCGGCCGCCGACACGATCCTTCCGCCGAGGACTCGCCGGGTCTGGTTTCGCCGACGAGTGAGGCGGCGTCCCGGCGCAGAAGCGCTCAGCTTCCTCGCGGTCTCGGCGTGGTGGTTGGGCGGGCTGGGGACCGCCGCCGGGCTCCTGGTCCTCCATGCGCCGAGCGTCGTGCGGAGGAAAGAGGAGGAGCTGGCGACGACGATGATCGCGCCTGAAGGCGCTGTGGAGCCGGTCGATGCCCTGGGCGCGACGTTGGCTCCTGACGCGAACGATGCCGACGGCTCCCTGGACGCGCCGAAGCCTCCGGCGCGCTACGAGATCGTGGGCGAGCTCGGCCGCGGCGGGATGGGCGTGGTCTACGACGCCCAGGACTCGGTGCTCGGCCGCCGCGTCGCGCTCAAGCGACTGTCGCGCGGAGGCCTGCGAGGAGACGCGGCCGAACGCTTCCGGCGAGAGGCACGGGTGCTGGCGCAGCTCGAGCATCCGGGCATCGTCCAGGTCTACGACCTCGCCGAAGAGCCGACGGGGATGTGGATGGCGATGGAGCGCATCTCCGGAGGCGGCCTCGATGCGCTCATCGCCCGAGAGGGCAAGCTCGCGCTGCCGCGCGCCGCGGCGCTCGGTGCAGCCCTCGCCGAGACCCTCGCCTACGCGCATGGTCAGGAGGTCGTCCATCGCGACTTCAAGCCGGGCAACGTGCTCCTGACCGAGGCGGGCGAGCCGAAGGTCACCGACTTCGGCCTCGCGAAGCTCGTCTCCGAAGGCCCGAAGCTGACGCAGCTGGGCGCGGTCCTCGGCTCACCCGGCTACATGAGCCCCGAGCAGGCCAGCGGCGAAGGCGACATCGATCACCGCACGGATGTCTACGCCCTCGGCGTCACCCTCTTCGAGATGGTCACCGGCCGCTGCCCCTTCGAGGGCGACACCGCTTCGGTGCTCGTCGCCCATCTCACGAAGGCGCCGCCGATGCCGAGCGAGCTCGGCGTCGCCACGCCCCCGGAGCTCGAAGCTCTGCTGGCCAGGCTGTTGGCGAAGAACCCCGACGAGCGCCCCGACCTCGGCGCGGTCGCCGAGGAGCTACGCCGGATCGCCTAGCACTACATCTCAATAATGCCTCAAGAGGATCGCGGCGCACGCAAGGTCTAGCGCCTGGAGCACTCGTCGCAGAGGCCCCGCACCTGGATCTCGACGTCTCGCCGCCGCAGCGCACGCGGGACGCCGCGGCGACCGTGCACGGTCAGCGCGCCCTCGGGGAGACAGGCGACGATGCCGCAGGCGTTGCAGACGAAATGCGGGTGAAGCTCGGCGTGCTCGCCCTCCTCGCCCACGAGCTCGAAGCGCCAGACGTGGTCGCCGTGATCGGTGCGGCGCGCGAGGCCGGCGTCGGAGAGGTCCGTGAGGTTTCGATAGGTGGTCGCGCGGTCGAAGCCGAGGCTCGCCACCGACTCGGAGACCTCCGCGTGGCTGAGGGGACCGTCGCCGGTCTCGAGGGCCCGGAGCACCGCGATGCGTGCGCTCGTCGCGCGGAGGCCCGCGTCGCGGAGGCGCTGCTTCAGCTCGCGTAGATCGTCGACCATGCCTCAGCGTCGCGCCCTGAGGGCCCGCGAGCAACCCAAAGACCTCTCAGTGAAGGCATTCGTGGCTGAGCTCCTCCGTCGTTCGGGCCTCCCGAACGCATTGCATCGCCCCGCGCGAAAGCGGGCGCCCCACGCAGCCGTCGAGGTCGGAGGCGAAGCGCCGCCTGAGCTCCTCTCGGCGACGCGCGGCGAGCGCCGGATCCCGAAATCCCCGCTCGCGCATCTCGATCTCGACGATGCGATCGAGGATCGACGCGCAGTCCCGTTGGGTCGCGCGGGTGTCGGTGCAACCCGAGGAGACCAGCACCGCAACAGCGATGATGACGAAGATCGGCGGCGCGGCGCGCCGCTCTCGTGTGTCTCGAGCCCTCACCGGTGAAACCTCACGCGCACTGGCGGCGAACGCGACGCGATGGGCTGCCCTCGCTCGTCTCGGGCGGGCGTGAAGCGCGCCCGTCGGGCGCACGCCAGCGCGGCGGTGCCGAAGCCGTGACCGGGATCGTCGACCAGCGTCGCGGATGCGACCGTTCCGTCGGGGCGGACGTCCACGCGGATCACGACGGTCTGCTCGTTGATGTCCGCGTCATCGGCCTCGGTAGGCCACGGACAGCTCCAGCGCCCGGTGGGCAGGCCGACCGGAGCGGAGCGGTCCGGCTCGCCCGCGGACAGCGGCGAGGGCGCGGCCGGGGGGGGCGCGACGTCGTGCGAGCGCACCGCTGTCTCGTTCGTGCCGCGGGCCGTCGTGACGCCGCCCGCGTAAGCGGCGGCCTCCCCCACCACGAAGGTGCTCGCCGTCATGTCGACGGGAGCGAGCGGATCGGGCTCGTGCGCGAGGATCCGGCCGGCGCGGGCGGGGGGTGGTGGCTCGGCTCGCGCCGGCCGCGCGGGGGCCGCGCTGCGGGCGGGCGGATTCGGCCCAGGGACACGCTCCGGCGGGGGCTCCGGCGGCTCCTGGGGCGGCTTCTCCGCCGCGGGCCGTGGCGGCTCTGGGAGCTCGATGATCCCCTCCCGGCTCAGCTCCGTGTGCACCCGCAACGCGAGCGCCGAGCTCCACGACTCCAGCGACGGCTCGACGCCGAGCGCCAACGCGCCGAGGACGGTGTGCAGACCGATGGCGAGGGCCACGGCCACACCGTAGCGCCGGCGACGACCTGGAGCCGACGTGCCGAAGACGACGTCGACGATACGTTCGTCGGCGCCGGGCGACGGATCGGCGGCGGCGCGGCCGGGTCTCAACGCGCGCCCTCCTCGGCTGGCAGAGTGCCGAAGGCCACGCGCGCGATGCCACCCTGCTCGAGGAGATCGAGGACGTGCATCACGCGGCGGTGCGGCACGGACCCGTCGGCGCTGACGACGGCGCGAACCTCCGGGTCGCGCGCGAGGGCCTCGTGCGCGAGCTGCACGAGGCCCTCGTCGTCGAGCACCGGCTCTCCATCCACGAGGGTCGGACCTGCGTCAGGAACCAGGACCGAGAACACGACCTGCACCTCCTCGCTCTCGGTCGCGCGCGGCAGGTCCATCGGGATGGCCGGGGTCACCATGATCTTGGCGGTGACGATGAAGATGACCAGCAGCACCAACGAGATGTCGACCAGCGGCGTCACGTTGATGCCGGAGATCAGCTGACCCGGCCGCTCCTGTTGACCACCCATCTCAGGACGCCCCGCCTGACCTCGCGTCGTCGCCGGGGGCAGACCCGAGGTCGTCGCCGGAGAGGTACGCGAGGACGAGGTTCGACAGCACCTCGGAACCGGAGAGGAGCGACGCGACGCGGCGCTGGAGGTAGTTGTACGCGGCGACCGCTGGGAGCGCGACGGCGATCCCCACCGCCGTCGCCACCAGTGCCTCGGCGATCGCTGTCATCACGCCCTGAGACGCCACCTGACCGGCGGCGCTGCTCGCGTGTCCGGCGGCCCCGTGCCCGAGCTCTTCGAAGGCGAGGATCACGCCGATCACCGTGCCGAAGAGGCCGATGAAGGGTGCGTTGTTCCCGAGCGTCCCGAGGTAGGCGAGCCTGCGCTCGAGGCGGTCGCGCTCGAGCGCCAGCGCGCTCTGCATCGCCCTATCGGCCGCGGCCGCGCCCAGGTGCCCGAGGCGCAGCCCTGCGGCCGCGATCGACGCCGAGACCGCCTGCGACCGCCCGAGCTCCTCCACCGCGACCGCGAGCTCGCGCGCTTCGAGGCGCCGCGCCAGCTGCTCCGCGAGGGCGCGCAGGTCGCCCTCCCGCGCACGGTAGAAGAGCCAGCGCTCGACGAAGAGCGCCACGCTCACGATCGACAGAGCCGCGAGCAGCCACAGGACCCAGCCAGCGCCGGCCCCGATGAAGAAGTGCTTGATGATTTCGACGGTGTTCATCTCAGAGTCCGATGAAGGGGCATTCGCCCTCGCCCTGGAAATGTCCCTGGCTCTCGAGCTGCGCCCTCACGTAGGTCAGCATGTCGTCCAGCGGCGTGATGGGAGGGGCGCCGAGCTGAAAGCGGTCGTCCAGCTCCGCGAGATCCGAGGGCGCGATCGATGCCAGCTCTTCCGCGGTGACGGTGCCGTCGAGATCGAGGTCGCAGTCCGCGAGCCACTGCGCGAGGCGCATCGTGCCGCTCTCGTTCCCCTCCGGGAAGCCGTTGAAGAAGATGTGGTCGCCGTGGATCGTCGTCGCGACAGTCGCCCCGCCAGCGTCGGGAACCGCGAAGCCCGGCACACCGTCGATCTCGCATGGACCAAAGCGCACCGCCGCGGCCGCGCCGAAGGTGAAGCGGACCGTCTCGGCGTCGTAGCAGGGGTTGCCATCGACCACGTTGCCGTTCGGCGCCGCGTCGCCGGGCTCGGCGAGAGAGGAAGGCGGGCACGACTGACCATCGGGCTTCGTGAGCACCCCATCGACGAAATACGTCCAGCCGCTGGCAACCATGGCTTCGTAGTGGGCCTCGACGACCGAGAGGTCGCGTATCGCCGAGGCGTCGGCCGCCGGGGTTTCGAAGAAGAACTCCCAACGCGCGGCCTCGAGCCCATCGAGGGTCCACATCGGCATCCCGGATTCGGACACCTGCACGAGGTCGACGACGAAGACGTCCGGAGCGCGGGCGCGAACGCTGTCGTCGGTCGAGAGGTGGATCTCGATTCCGCCGATGGCGACATCGAGCGCATCGAAGCGGACACTCCATCCGTCGGCGATGTTCTCGACGCCGGCGCCGGCCTCGATACCCCCTGTGATGCTGTCCTCCGCCTCGAGGAGCACCACCACCTCGCCCGAGCCGCCGCCCTCTCCGCAGGCCGCCAGTGCGAGCGTCACCACCGCTGCCATCGCCCGTTTTCTTCTTTCGTCATGCATGTGCGCGTCCTCTTCAAAGCCACTCGAAGGTGGGGCGTCGTCCCGAGACCAGTCCGTTGCGGATGGCCCTGAAGGCCTCGCTCGAAGCGTCGATCTCGATCTCGTTCGCGCAGCCCACCCCGGCGACGCAGACCTGGCCCTCGTCGGCGCAGTCGCGGCTCGTCGCGATGCTCCCGTCCGGAGCGCAGCGCTGCTCGACCGAGCCCCCACACCTCACCTCGGGTCCATCGGGGGCGCAAGCCACGTCCTCGACGTACGCGCCGAAGTCGACGTTCACGAAGAGCGAGCGGGGATCGAAGCGAACGACAAGCCCCGCCTCGTCGCCGGCCACGTCGTGCGAAAAGGGGTCGGTGGTGCTCTTGCGGATCACGGGGATGCCGAGCTCGGTGTCCCCGGTCTGCTGCACTGGCACCGATGCGCTGAATGGCAGGAGCTGGCCGCCCGCCTCGGCTGCGCCTTCGAGGAGGAGAGAGGCGTCGCCGAGCTCCATCGCGGCGTCGAGGACGAAGGGGTCCTCGCGTGTGAGCTGGGAGCTGATGCCGAGGTCGTACATCCACGAGCGCACCGGCCCGCTGATCCCGATGAGCTCGCCGGCGTCCACGGCCTCCGGATTGGTCGTATCGATCACGACCGAGTCGAGCCACTCGAGGCGCGCGGTGTCGCAGAGCGCCCCCGCCTGATTGCCGGGGCAGAGGTAGAGGGGACCGAAGGCGAGATTGGCGCGGGTGATCGTGACGCGCACCGCGTCGCGGGCGGTGGCTCCGTCCGAGACGTCCGTGCCGGCGACGAGGATGGGGATCTGCACCTCCTCCTGGCTCGTGCCGATGCAGCCCACCGTCAGAGCGAGCGCCGACCCGAGGCACAGGGCGAAGCCCGTGTGGGTGTGGCCGGGTCTCATAGCGTGATCCCCAGCGAGAGCATCCAGGACAGAGGCGCGCCGGCGGAGAGGTGGCGCGTGGGCGTTCGCGGACGGACCCCGTCGGTCGGGTTCCAGTCGGAGGCGAGCTCGTAGGGCACGGCGGCGTACTGCGAGCCGAGCGCGTTGAAGACCGAGAAGGTGAGCGCCAGAGGGCCCCAGTCGAGCTCCGCCGAACCATCGAGGAGCACGACCGGGTTGGACAGCGTCCCGTAGGGCAGCGGCCGCGGCGACATGTAGGACAGCCCTACGCCGATGCGACCGGACAGGGCGCGCCCGAAGGCCTGCGCGAGCTCGCGGCGCGCCGCGAGGTCCACGCGAACGACGACGGGCGGAACGAACGCCAGGCTCTGGCCCTCGACGAAGGGCGGGTCCGGCTCTTCCGCGGTCGCCGGCGGTGGCTGAAGGAGCGTGGCGTCGACGAAGGTGAAGGACGCCGAGCCGAGCAGCCAATCGACCGGGCGCGTCGTGGCCGTGACGACGGCGCCCATGCGCTGCGTGGCACCAACGCGCTCGAGGCGAGCCTCGGCGGCATCGAAGATCACGTCGTCCGAGAGGTGGGTGTAGTAGCCGCCCACCGTCAGCTGGAGCGGCGCGCCCCAGTCGAAGCGCATGCCGAGATCGGCCGAGCGCACCTTCGTGAAGGGCGCATCCTCCCCGTCCTCGAGGGTACGGGCCTGTGGCGAACGATAGCCCTCGCCATAGGCAGCCACCACCGCGAGCCACGACAGGGGCGCGACCTCGAAGCTGGCCCGCGGGCCGAAGGCGAGGCCGAGGGCGCTCCGACGGAAGCCGACGACGTAGGAGTCGTGCGGCCGTGTGAGGGGAGCGTAGTTACCCAGGCGGTCGTCCACGTCGTACGAGAGCAGGTCACCGCGGAAGCCCAGGCGCGCCCGGACGTAGTCCGTGAGCCGCCAGTCGAGGTCGCCGTACAACCCGATGTCCATGGCGCGCACGCCGGCGTCGACCCGGCGATCCCAGGTCTGGTTCCGAACCGCGGCGTCGAGGAGGTTCTGAGCCTGATCGATCACGTCGACGCGCCCGTCGACCCCGAGCTCGACGGTGCCGTGCGCCCATCCGGTCGGGCGCAAGGGCGCGCTTCGATAGCGCCCCGTGAGCCCCACCGACAGCGTCCGGTTCTGCTGCTCGATGAGATCCCCCCGGCCCGCCACCCGGGACAGGGTCTGCGACTGCTCGATGAAGCCGGTGAAGTTCCGCTGGATCCGGAAATCGTCGTAGCCGAGGTACACCCCCAGCTGACCGTTGGCTCCGGCGTCGTTCTGATGGTCGGCGAAGAGCCCGACGAGGACGCGCCCGGCCATGGCGTTCTGAGCCTGCGCCGTCGGATAGGGGTACACGCAGTAGTAGCAGACGCGCCCCGCGTCGACGTCGTCCTGCCGGACGACGCCGGCGAGCTTCGAGCGCGCCGCGTGGACGATGCCGATGGCGCGGAAGGTGGTGTCGCCGGTGCCGAAGCGATGCTGGAAGATGCCGCTGCCACTCTGCCCCGCGCGGTTCTGCCCGAAGCCGTCGGTGTGAACGTATCGAACCGCGCCGAAGGACTCCTCGGACGCCTCGCGCGGTGCCCACATCGCGAGCTCCTCGAAGGTGTTGAAGGCGCCATAGCCCGAACGCAGGCGCACGCCGCGGTTCGCCTCGCTCACGCCGAGGGAGACGTCGATGGAGCCGGCCACGGCGAAGTCGCCCTGCCGGGGATCGTAGACTCCCTCACTGACGTGCAGCCCCTGGACCACGTCGGCGATCAGGAAGCCGATGTCCGCATAGCCCTGGCCGTGGATGTGGGAGCGCATGTTGATGGGCAGGCCGCCGACCCGAAACTCGATGTCCTGCCCGTGCTCCGCGTCGAAGCCGCGCAGCACGTAGTTGTGGGCCACCGCGAGGCCCTCGCCGCGACCGAGGTAGAGACCGGGCGCGGAGCGCAGGACCTCCGCGCCCTCCTGTCGAGGCGCCGCCTCGATCACCTCGCGGTCGAGCTCGAAGTCGCTCGCGCTGCGATCCTCCGTCCGGAGCTGGCGCCGGCCTTCGACCACCACCTCGAGCGGCGCCTCGTCCTCCGCGGTCGGGCTCCGCGACGCGGCGGGCTCCGCTGCTTCCTCCGCTGCCTGCCCCCTTCCCGCTGCCTGGGCCGAAGGCGTGGTCTCCTCTGCTGCGACGGCCAGAGCCGGCATGCGAAACGCGAAGGGCACGCGGATGCGGCTGGCGACGGGGGTACCCTCCCGGCGCGCGGGGGCGAAACGCCAGCCCGCGATGGCGTCGAGGGCGGCCGCGTCGAAGGCCGGTCCCCCGGACTCCGCGACGCTGGCCTCGCTCACGCGGCCCTCCGCGTCCACCGTGACGAGGAGCACGACGGTCGCTTCGCGGCCCTCCTCGAAGGCCGCCTCCGGGTAGACCGCGTCGGCGCGCTCCTCGACCTCGGGCGGCGTGATCTCGAGCCTCGCCGGCGCCGGTGGGCTGTCCGGCGTCGGCGCGGGCGTTTCCTCTTCGGAGCTGGGCTCCGGCGCCTCTTGCGCCCGGACGCTCGGTGACAGGGCGCAAAAGCACAGGGACGCCCACACGCTGCCCATGCAGATGTCCGCGACCGATCTCTCGGTCCTCCTCGATTCTCTCCGTTTCACGAACGACTCCACGTGCCGATGGCGAAAGCCACGCCGAGCCGCGATGCGACCCGAGTGCCTGCATGTCGCTCGGGTGATCCGCCCCCCTTTCGGCGGCGCGGGGATCACCTCTTGGTGGCGGGCGGAAACGCCCGCCGCCCTTCGAACGACGACCTACGGACGCTCAGGCAGGTGGGGAGCTCTTCGGAGCGAGCTCGTAGACGGCGCGCGCGCCCCCTCGCTCCATGGGCGTGCGACGGAAAGGTCGCACGGCGATCGGGGCCGAGAGGGCGAGGCCGCGCGGCGGGGGGCGAAGATGCTCGCGGCGGTCGGAGGTGAAGAGGCAGTGCGCGTCGTGGCCGGTGGCCCTGGGGGTCGCCGCCCGAAGGACGGCGGACCCCGTCGCAGAAGAGGGGACGACGCGATGATGCGGGGAGCCTCCGCGCATCTGGGTGTGGGTGATCTCGCCGTGCTCCGGGCACACCCCATGCGGTGTGATGAAGTAATGCCCCACCCCCGGCAGGAGGGCGAAGAGGCAGAGCCAGGCAGACGCGAGGTGGAACGGGCGCACCGCGGTCGAGATTGAAAGACGATCCCGGGCGCGTCAAGTCGTTGCGAGCGAAGTGCTATTGCAACTCGATTGCTATACCATCACGGTGTGATTCAGTGCTCGATGCACTCCCCCCCGGGATCGTTGGTGATCAGGGGCCTCAGAGACTCCACGTGCTCCATCCAGGCGTCGATGATGTGCGGGGGGACCTGATGCTCTACCAGCGTCTTTCGGAGGATCTCCTTCCGCCTCAGGAACTGGCCACCCATGATTTGGTGGGCGCGATGGGCCACCCCCAACGGACGTCCCTCGTAGGCGATGGGCGCGCCCAGGAACTCCGCCGCGTGCTGGTATTCGAACTTCTTGATGCGCTCGCGATTGGCTCGCGCAAAGAAGAAGCCGATCATCACGTCGTCGAACATGCGATCGACGAACCGATCGATGATCGGCCGGAGCCTCTCCTCACCGCCCAGCTCTTCGAAGAGCGTCACGGCCGAAGCTTAGCGCTCCGCTCTATCGCTGACGAGCACTCAGAAAGAGCCGACGACGGAGACGCCGCCCGTCTGGCCGCTGATGATCGGCGCCACGTCGACCTGAACCGAGGCGCGCGCTTCGGGCACGTCGCCGTTCAGGTAGCTCTCCCAGGCGCGCTCGGCAGAGCTCCGGCAGAAGAGGCTCTTGATCGCCGTGAGCAGTCCGAGCCCGGCGATGACGCCGCCCGCAATGTAGCCGAACTCCTCCTGGCCTTGCGTGGTCGTGGCGGCGGCGGTCGCGATGACGATGCCGAGGCCGCCGACCATCTTGGCGAAGCCGGTCACGATGTGCATCTGGCGCCCGAAGCGCGCGCGCTCCGCATCGAGGCGCAGCTCGCCCTCGAATTGCCCGAGCTCTCGTTCGCTCAATCCATCGGCGTAGGCGAGACGGAAGCGCTCATAACGCTCACCGCCGAAGGTGGGGGTGAAGAGCGAGTAGAGGCCGCTCGTCAGGGCCACGGTGCCCATACCGAGCATGAGGCCGCCGGTGATGAGCTGAAGGTCGCGGTTGTCCCAGACGCTGTCGTCGAGCATGAGCCAGGCGCCCACCCCGATGCCCGCGCCTCCCATCGCGATGCCGCCGATGCCGTGGACCCAACGGCCGAACTCGGCGTGGCTGGCCTGCTTGGCGAAGATGGCGTCGAGTCGCTCGCCGGCCACGCTGGGATCGGGCAGCGTCGCGGCAGACACTTGAGCCTCGGCGGTGGTCGCGAACAGACCTGCGAAGAGAAGAGCGAGAGCGATGTTTCGTAGCAACTTCATGTTCATTCCTCGTGACAGCAGAGGGCCCGCGCACCTCTGAGCGTTACGACTCTGGGGCATTTTCGGACCGGTTCCAGCCCCGCCGCGTGAGAAAACACTTCTTCACAAACATGCGTAGGTGGCTCCTCTCGGCGCCGCTCGGGGTCCGTTGGCCCCTCCATGGGTGGTCGCGTCGGGCCGAGATCCGTGGAGAAACGACCGCCCGTCACTGGCACGCCGCCTGCTTTGTCGCGGGGGACGAGGGGACGAGGCGAAATAGCGTCCCTCCTCGTCCGTACCTCGACCGCCATGCCTCTTGCTCCACCAACCCCCGCCGTTCGTGCGCGCGCCCGCAAAGGTCTGCTCGTCTACGGCGTCCTCACCCTGGTCGGGACCGCGATCGTCGACGGGATGATCATCGCCCGCGGCGGGCCGATCACCGATCACGTCGCCCTGGTCGTCGCGCTGATGTGGACGCCGTGTCTTTCGTCCATCGTCACCCGACTCGTCCTGCGCGAGGGCTTCGCAGACGTGTCCTTTCGACTGGGCGGCTGGGCCGGCGCGCGCGCGATCGGCGTCTCCCTGCTCTACCCCATCGTGGTCGGGCTGATCGGCTACGGCATCGCCTGGGCAGCCGGCCTCGTCACCTTCGAGCCCCCGGCCATCTTCGTGGCGCTCGAAGATCAGTCACCGTTCGTTCGCTTCCTCGCCTTCCTCGGCGCGACGGGAACGGTCGGGGTGCTCTTCTCCGCCGTCACCGCCGCGGGGGAGGAGATCGGCTGGCGCGGCTACATGCTGACACGCCTGGTGGACGCGGGGGTCCCGCGCCCGGTGCTCGTGTGCTCCCTCGTCTGGTTCCTCTGGCATACCCCGCTGATCATCAGCGGTCAGTACAGCCCGGGCGAGGTGCTGTGGCTTAGCCTGTTGGTGTTCTTCGTCCAGATCACCGCCGCGAGCTACGTGATGGCGCACCACCGCTTCTCCACCGGAAGCGTGTGGCCCGCGATCGTCCTGCATTCCGCGTGGAACTCGAACATCCAAGGCGCCTTCGACGGCTCCTCCCACGACCCGGGGATCTGGGTCGGCGAGTCCGGCGTGCTCGTCGGCGCCGCCTGCATCGTCGTCAGCGTTCTGTTGGTTCTGAAGCCCGTCGCGTTCCGGCGAAGTACGAAGGATGCACCGAGCGCCGAGCGCCTGGCCCTGCTCTCGCGGGGTTAGGCTCGGGGCGGAGAAAGCTCACTTGACACCCCTCGGGGAGCCGCCGATAAAACCTCCTCCTCTCGATGGCTAGGAGGCCTTTTTCCCCATGACCGACTTCAAGGGCAGCAAGACCGAGCAACACCTCAAGGACGCCTTCGCCGGCGAGTCCCAGGCCAACCGGCGTTACCTCTACTTCGCAAAGGTCGCGGACATCGAGGGTTATCCGGACGTCGCCGGCCTCTTCAAGGACACGGCCGATGGCGAGACCGGCCACGCCCACGGGCACCTGGACTACCTCAAGAAGTCCGGCGACCCGGCGACCGGCAAGCCGATTGGCCCGACGGACCTGAACCTCGCGGCCGCCGTCGCCGGTGAGACCTACGAGTACACCGAGATGTACCCGTCGATGGCCAAGGCCGCGCGCGAAGAGGGCTTCGACGACATCGCCGAGTGGTTCGAGACCCTGGCGAAGGCCGAAAAATCGCACGCCGGGCGCTTCCAGAAGGCGCTCGACGAGCTGAAGTAGGAGCGCCCGCCGCGGTCCGGCGCTGCCCGCGAGGTCGGCGCCGGGCTCGGCATCCCTTCTCATGAAACCCGAACGGCCGCCGGTCTTCGATCCGAACGATCCCGTCTTCTGGGATCCCAGGGACCTCGAACGCGAGCTCGAGCGGGTCTTCAGCATCTGCCACAGCTGCCGGATGTGCGTGGGCTTCTGCCCATCGTTCCCGGCGCTCTTCGAGCGCGTCGATGGCTACGTCGCGCGCGGGATGGGCGAAGTGGAGCGCTTCGACGACGCGGACTACCGCGTCGTCAACGACCTCTGCTTTCAGTGCAAGCTCTGCTACTTCAAGTGCCCCTACACGCCGGATGACGGCCACGAGTGGATGGTGGACTTCCCGCGCTTGATGCTCCGCCACAAGGCCCAACGCGCGAAGCGCGACGGCGTCACCATCCAGGATCAGGTGCTGGGAGAGCCGCAGCTCCTCGGCAAGCTCGCGAGCGGCCCCGCCGCGCCGATGGCGAACCTGGTGTCGAAGGTTCAGCTCCTGCGCAAGGTGCAACAGGGCGTCACTGGCATGTCCAGCGAGTTCAACCTGCCCCCGTTCGCGAGCAAGACGCTCTTCAAGTGGTTCGGCGAGCATCGCGCGCTCCCCACCGCCGGCGAGAAGGGCGAGGTCGTCCTCTTCACCACCTGCACGGTGAACTTCAATCTTCCCACCGCCGGCGTCGCCGCGGTGCAGTGCCTCGAGCACAACGGCTTCGCTGTGAAGGTCCCCGGGGAACAGACCTGCTGCGGCATGCCCAACATGGACGGCGGCGACATCGCGGCCGCCAAGGAGAAGGCCGCCCGGAACGTGGCGACGCTCTTCCCGCACGTCGACAAGGGTCGAAAGATCATCGCCCCCGGTCCGACCTGCAGCTACGTGCTCAAGAAGGACTATCCCGAGCTTCTCGGGACGCCCGAAGCGCGGGCGGTGGCCGAAAACACCTTCGACCTGATGGAGTTCTTCTTCCGGCTCTTTTTGGAAGACGAGCTCTCCCTCGAGTTCGAGCGTGCGCTGGGCAAGGTGGGTTACCACGCACCCTGCCATCTGCGCGCGCAGAAGATCGGTTTCCCGACCCAGCGCATCTTCCGCAAGATCCCCGACACGCGCGTGGTCGCGGTCCAGGAATGCAGCGCGGTGGACGGCACCTGGGGGATGAAAGCGCAGTACTTCGAGCTCGGCCGCAAGTACGCGAAGAAGCTCGTCGACGAGATGAGCAGCGACACCTTCGACGTGGTCGCCACCGACTGCCCTCTGGCGGGGCTGCGGCTCGAGCAGGAGCTCGGCCGCCCGGCGGTGCATCCGGTGGAGCTGCTGAACGAAGCCTACGGGCTCCCCCCGTGCGACCCGAGCGCCTGTCCATTCGGACCGAGGAGCACAGAGAAGCATGAAGAAGGTTCAGCGTTCCGAGCTCCTCGATCTGGGCGAGTACGAGAAGATCCGGGAGCACTTTCGCGGCCGAATGATCGAGGCGAAGAAGCGGCGTCGCGTGTCGGTGGGCGAGCACATGACCTTCGTCTTCGAAAACCACGACACCGCGCTGCTGCAGATCCAGGAAATGCTCCGCACCGAACGCATCAGCGCGGACAAGGCCATCCACCACGAGCTCGAGACCTACAACGAGCTGGTGCCGGGCGACGGCGAGCTGAGCGCGACGCTGATGATCGAGTACGACGATCAGACCGAGCGCAGAAGAGCCCTCGACGCGATGGCCGACCTGGGCGAGCACGTGGCGCTCCAGATCGGCGACGCCACACACCCCGCCCGTTTTCGCCCGCTCCCCGGCGAGGAGCCGGGGCGTCTACCCGCCGTGAACTATCTCTTCTTCGCTCCCGGCAGGGACGCGGCGGCCGCCCTCCGCGACGCGAGCGCGGAAGCGGCGCTGGTCGTGAGCCATCCGAGCTACGAAGCGAAAGCCCCGCTGAGCCCGGCGACCCGCGGTGAGCTGGCCGACGACCTCGAAGGATGAACCCGACATGACGACGAAAGAGCGCATCTCGAGCTACGAAGAGTTCTGGCCCCACTACCTGTCGGAGCATCGCGATCCGAAATCGCGGCGCCTCCACTTCGTCGGGACGAGCGGGTTCTTGGCAGCGGTCGCCGGGAGCGTCGCGACCAATCCGGTCACCTTTCCGCTCGCGATGGCAGGCTTCGCCAGCATCTTCACCCACGGGGTGAAGCACGAGGGCGAGAAGAAATCCTGGGGGCACGTCGCCGCGATGGTGGCGCTCCCTTCGCTCGCGTCACCAGTGCTCTTCCCGGCCGGCGTGGTGTGGGCCTACGGCTGCGCCTGGGCCGGGCACTTCGGCTTCGAGAAGAACCGCCCCGCGACCTTCGAGTATCCGCTCTGGTCGCTCCTCTCGGACTTCAAGATGTACGGGCACATGCTCCGCGGTCGCCTCTGGGACGGCGACCCCCTCGAAGAGCTCGGGCTCGAGGACCCGGCACGCGACGAGACGCCGGACGTCCCCGAAACGACCGTCTACGCCTGAGCGCATCGCGTCGGTCCATCGCGTCGGCCCGTTGTCACATCGGCAGCTTCGGGCCGCGGCCTGTGTCGGGCTGACAGGAGCCACCGACTTCGGCGGGCGGCTTTCGCGCGAAATGCGAGGCGCGCTCGATGGCACTCGCGTTGCACCACTTGGCGAAGGAAGCGGAGCCAGGAGGAGCGCCCGCGAAGGAGACGCATGCACGACGACGCCGAAACGCCGGAGCGATCCCGTATGGAGCGGCTGCTCCATCGCTGGTTGGTCGAGTACAACCCTCTCTACCTGGCGAGCGCTGCCTTCGTTTGTGGAGGGTCGACTCTGCTGTCGCAGGAGATGACCCGCGGCGATTCCGTGCCCGCGATCATGGGCGTCGCCGCCATCGCAGAGGTGTACGCCTTTGCGTTGATCGGGGGCGCCGCCCTCCTCTTTCGCCTGGGCCGCCGCCGCCCGGCGGCGATGCTCGGCCTCCTCGCGGCGCTCTTCCAGTGCGACCCCATGCTGCACGTGGAGACCTGCTCCTACCTCGGCGTCGCCGGCAGGCTGGCGACCGCGGTGTGGCTCGTCCTCTTCTTCGGGAAGCTCCTGCTCCTCTGCCGGGCTCTCCAACTGCGCGTCTCCCCTTCGGCGCTGGGCGTCGCGGCGATCGGCGCGCTGGGTCTCGCGCTCCTGCCGCATTTCTTCCGCGTCGCCAGTCCGGAGGCCCGGTCGCTCCTTTCGGCGCTCTGGGTCTTCGCCCTCGGCACCGCCGGCCTCTGGACCACGCGCAACGTCGAGAGCGCGATCGGCTGGGACGTCCGCGGGCGACGCTCGATCTACGGCGTGTGGCTCTTGTGGAGCGCGATGGCGGTGGCTCGCGTCACGTTCTGGGGCTCGGACTACTTCTTCGACGTGGGTTTCCTCGTCCCGATCGTGCCGCTCCTCGCCATCCGCTTCGCGCGCCGCGAGTCCGAGGTGTGGATCGGTGTCGCGCTCGCGCTCCTGAGCGCCACCTGGTTCGCGCCCTCGAATCTCTGGCTGATCGCCTTGATGGCTGCGACCACCCTGGGTCTCGTCGCCTGGCGCGCGCGCCTCGCGCGCATGGCCGTGCGGACGACCACCGCGCCCGCGCCGCCCTACCGGAGCTACGAGCCGCTACACCAGCACGCCGTCGTGGTCGCGATCGACGTGAGCGACGAGGCGCGACCACGCCTGCTCATGGGCATGCTCTTCGCGTCTCACCTCGCCGCGTGGAGCTCCGGGTGGTTGGGCGGACACTGGCCGCCGCACCACCTCTGGCTCGACGCCACCCTGGTGGTCGCCGGTGTCGCGCTCTGTATGCACTTCCAAAGGCCGGCGCTCGCGACGTCACTGTCGCCGCTGCTGCTTCACCTCGCGGTCGTGCGCGGCTGGGTGGAGGCGCCGGATACCCCCCTCGAGTGGGGGGCGGCGTCGGTGGGTGTGGGCTTCTCGATGCTCTTCGGCTCGCTCTTCGCGAGCTGGCTGCTGATCTCTCGAGAGCGACGAGTGAAGGGGATGACGGCAACCGCCTCGGACGGTCCGTGGGTCACGCCACCTCCGCCTCCTCCGGCGTGACGCGATTGGCGAGGAGCCCCTCCTTCACGAAGACGCGCGAGCCCGGGGCCTCGGCTGCGAAGAGCTGCGCGGTGGCCTCGTCCACGATGAGGGTCTCCGAGACCAGGAGCTCGCCAGGAGCGACGTTGGCGCCGAAGAACTGAGACTCGAAGATGAGTCGGCCGAAGTAGTCCAGGCGGTTGTCGATGGTGGTCATCATGGCGGCGCCTGCGTGGGCGACGACACGCGCCGCGCTCGACTCGCGATGAATGGCGAGCGCGGCTTTCAGCGCCGCGTGATTGTCGGTGAAGACCGCGAGGACGCCGTCGCCCATCAGCTTCACCAGCGTCCCCCCCTCGACGGCGGCGTGGTGCTCCACCCTCTCGCGAAGCTCCAACAGCTCGCGGAACACGCGCCCGTCTCGACCCTCGCGATAGAGCCGCTTGGGGTCCGCGGTCTCGGCGAGGACCACCGCGATGTGACTGACGCCCACCAGCTGGTCCGGAGAGAGCACCTCGCTCGGAAAGAGCTCTCGGAAGAGCGGATGCGACGCCGCGTGAGATGCGGTGAAGGCCTCCGACCGGCCGTCCGCCCGCTCGAGGCGAACGACAGCTTCGTGCTCCTGATCGTTCTCGAGCAGGATCCGCACCTTGCCGGGCCGAAGGCTCCGGGAGGCGTTGCTGGACAGCCCCCGCTCGAGGCGCAGGTGCCACTCGTCGTGAGGCGCCTGACGTGCGACGCGAAACTCCCAGCTCTTGTCCGACCAGCGACCCGCCAGACGATATGCGCCCTCCGCGAGCTCGGGATCGAGGAGGAAACGCTCGCCCGGGTCGAGCCTGACCTGCGCGAGCACGTGCGGCGAGTGGGCGGGCCCACCGATGCAATAAGTCGCCTGATCGGATTGGCGCAGCGAGGGATGGGCGCGGAACACCAGCTCCACCGAACGCGCGAGATCGAGCTCGAAGTCGATGTCGCATGCATCGCAGCGCGCGTGCTCGCGAAGCTGCGCCATCGTCTCGACGATCGAAGACGGGATCCTGCAGGCCGGACAGATGATGTCCCACAAGAGCTCGAGCGCTCCGTCCTGGGCTGCCCAAAGGCACGCCCTCACCATGGCGTCGGCGTCGACGCCGTATCGATGGGCGAGGGCCACCGGACGAATGTGCGCGACCTCCTGCGCCGCGGCCTCGCGGAGGTGCTCCACCAGCGCCTCCACCACGTCCGGCGCGATCCCTCGCGTGAGCAGTCGATCCTGCGCCGCGTCGAGCCGGCGCAGCGCGAGGAGCGAGAGCTCCGGAGCCGATTCGTAGGGGTCGCCGGTGCGCACCCTCCCCATCGCAGCCTGCGCCGCCTTGGCGAGGACACAGGTCTCGTCGATGCGCTGATAGACCCGGGCGAAGGCGCGGCGAAGCCGTACGCCGATCTCGAGGGACGCGGCCGCGCGTCCGACGGTCCCCCGCGGGGCGACCTCGACGGTGTGGGTGAGGAGCGTGCCGCCCCTGTCGGCTGTGAGATCCACGGTGTTCCGGATCCACGCAAAGGGCCCGCGGTGGTGCTCGCGCAGGACACCGAGACGGCGAGGCGCGATCCACTCGAATGGATGCTCACGCCACTCCATGACCATCCCCATCGCGGTCTGGCGCGCCTGCGTCTGAACGCCGTGCTCCGCCGGCTCGTGGCTGAAATGCACCGACGAGATGCCCACCGCGCGGTTGAAGCGCTCGGTATCCGAGACGTAGGGCCAGAGCTCCTCGGGGGTCGACGCGAGGCGCCACTCGAAGCGGTACACGCTGGGCCGCGCCCCTTCGGTCGAAGGGAGCGGGTGCATGACGATGCTGGCCCGCTCTCCATGGCGCGCGGCCTCGAGCTCGCGCAGCATGTCGCGCCCGTCGGCGTACCGATTCGCGGGATCCTTTTCGAGCGCCCGCGCGATGATCGCCGCCACGTGCTCGTCGACCTCGGGCCGAAGCGAACGAATGTCAGGTGGTGGATCGTTCAGATGTCCGGCCACGACGACCGCCGGCTCGCGGGCCGGAAAGGGCGGCTCGCCGGCGAGCACGTGGAAGAGCGTCGCACCGAGCGCGTATACGTCGGCACGGACGCCGACCGACGCGGCGCGACACTGCTCGGGTGACATGTACCAGGGTGTACCCGGAGCCGCGCCGGCTCGGGTGATCCCGGAGTCCTCCGCCGGGTCGAGGGGACGGGCGATGCCGAAATCGCAGAGCTTGACGATCTCGGTCGTGCCGGCGACGCGGCGGGAGGAGAGCAGAACGTTGGCGGGCTTGACGTCGCGATGTACGACGCCGAGGTCGTGGATGTCCGCCAGCGCGCGACAGACCTCGATGCCGATGTCGAGCGCGCGCGGCACGGGCAACAGGCCCTTGGCCATGACGTCCTTGAGCGAGTCGCCCTCCACCAGCTCCATCGCGAGGTAGAGCACGCCTCCGTCTTCGTTGGCCTCGACGAATCGTGCGATGGCCGGGGAGTCGATCCGCGACAAGAGCCGCGCCTCGCGGCGGAAGCGCCGCACCGCGAGCTCGTCCACGTGACGGCGTGGAGACAGCACCTTGATCGCCACCTCCTCGCCGCTGGCAGCGTCGCGGCCTCGGAAGACACGACCCATCCCTCCTTCACCGATGGGCGCGAGGAGCTCGAAGCGGCCGAGCTTGGTACCAGTGTCGACGTCGATGGTGCGTTTGTCGCGCGGGCGACGCGCGCGCCGTGTCGCCACCGTCTCGTCGGTCATCACCGCGGCTTCGAGGAGCCGGTCGGCGACCTCGTCGGCGCTGGGCCGGCGGTCCGGGTCGACGGCCTTCATCGCGTCGACAAGCTCGCGGAGCCTTCGGTCGGGGTCTGCCTCGGTCGCGTCGACGCCGCCCGCAGGCCGCGTTTGAGCGGCGAGGAGCGACTCGTAGAGAACGCCCAGCGACCACACGTCACCGGCCGTGGTCGCGATTCCTTCGCGCGCCAGCTCCGGGGGCGGCGAGGTGTGCCCCGTGCGTTCGGTGACCACCAGGCCCGAGAAGTCCAGGCGCGGCTGCTCGTCGGGCCCGATGCCGGCTCGCTCGCGATCGATGAGGCCGTGAACGATGCCGAGGCGATGCGCCTCGGCGAGGGCGAGAGCCAGGGTCCCGATGATCTCGGTGGCCGCCTCCCGATCGTAGCCGACCTCCGCGAGCGGGCGCACGCGCTCGAGGACGACGTAGGGAACCGACGAGTCCAACGAGGCGACGATAATCCGACGCGCCCCCGCCGCTCGTACGTCGATCAGAGCGTCGATGCGCCGTTCGAGCTCTTCGCGTCGATGGCCGTCGAGGGGCGCCAAGCGAACAATCTCCACGTCGTTCCCCCCGGCATCCCGTCCGAGATAGCGAAAGCCCTCGGGGCCATGGCCCAACGGCCGTAGCACCTCGAACTCGTCCAATGTCGCCAGCTGAGCCACGGAGTGTATGGAATCATACGACTCTCGGGCCCCTTTCGATCAGCCTTCCGCGCCGCGGGGCGGCGCTGCCTCTTCAGGCGACGGCGATTTCGGAGGGGCCGCCCACCTGTGGGCGATGGTCACCGCGGAGCTCGACGCTCACCAGCTTGCTCACGCCGGGCTGCTCCATGGTGACGCCGTAGAGGACGTCGGTCGTCTCCATCGTGCGCTTGGCGTGGGTGATGATGATGAACTGGCTTCGGTCGGTCATCCGCCGCACCGCCTCGCCGAAGCGGCTGATGTTGGCCTCGTCGAGCGGCGCGTCGACCTCGTCGAGGAGGCAGAAGGGGCTCGGCTTGTACTGGAAGATGGCGAAGATCAGCGACACCGCGGTCAACGCCTTCTCGCCGCCGCTCATCAGCTCGAGGGAGCCCAGCCGCTTGCCGGGCGGCTGGGCGATGATCTCGACGCCGGTCTCGAGCAGGTTGTCCGGGTCGGTGAGCCGCAGCTCGGCCTTTCCGCCGCCGAACATGGTGCGGGAAGACCTTCTTGAAGCGCTCGTTGATCCCGTGGAACGCCTCCTTGAACAGGCGCCGGCTCTCGCGGTTCATCTGCCGGATGGCGCGATCGAGCTGGCGAAGCGCGTCCTCGAGGTCGGTGCGCTGCTTGGTGAGGTACTCGTAGCGCTCGCGACTTCTCCTCGTACTCCTCGATCGCCGTGAGGTTGATCTCGCCCATGCGCTCGATGAGCCGGATGAGCTCTTCGATGCGCTGGCGGATGGAGGCGTCGGGGATCTCCCGCGACGTGGAAGTCGGTGAGCACCTTGCGGAGGTCGACTCGATGGCGCTCGGCGATCGTATCGAGGAGGTGGTCGAGCTCCATCGCGAGCTCGCGCTCGCGCAGCGTGAGGCCGCTGACCTGATCCGACGCCCGACTCGATCTCGTGGCGGAGCTCCTTGAGCGACTCTTCCTTGCCGGCGAGGGCCTGGCGGGCCTGTCGAAGTACGCCCTCACCTCGGCGAGCGCTTCGTGCGCGTCCATGGCGTCGCGCACCGACGCGTGCAGCTGTTCGCGACAGAGCACCACCTGCGCCACCAGATGCCCCTGCTGGCGCGCGGCGTCGGCGAGGTCGTCGGCCATGCGCGAGGAGCGCTGGTCGAGCTCCTCCATCGAGCGGTTCAGGCGCTCCATCGCGCCGCGATCGCCCTCGGCCCGCTCGCGCGCCTGCGCCGCGAGGACGCGGACCTCGGTGACCCGCGTCGACTGGGCATCGGAGGCCTGGCGGCGCTGCTCGAGGACCTCGCTCTGCGCCGAGAGCTCCTGCTCGGCCTCGGCCTTCGCGACGCGCGCCGCTTCGATCTCCTTCTGACCGAGCTGCTCCTCGTCCCCGATGGTGGACAGCGAGGCCTCGACCTGGCCGAGCTCGCGCTCGATCTCCTCGCCGCGACGGCGTCCTTCGGTCGAGCTCGCTCTCGATACGGCCGCAGATCCTTGTCGGCCATGACGATCGCGATCTCGGCGTCGTGCGTCTCGGTGCGGGCGGAGTCGAGCTCCGCCTCGAAGGTGGCGATGCTTCGTGCGCAGCTCGCCATGACGGCGGACCGCGGACTCCACCTCCTCCTCGAGGCCCGCCACCACGACCGCGAGCTCGCGCACCTCGCGCTTGACCTCGATCATGTGCGCGCCGACGCCTCGTCGCGCCCCGCCCGTCACGCTGCCCGTCCGCCGTCAGCACCTGCCCGCGAGGGTGACCAGGGTGGCGGCACACTCGCCACGAAGCGCGAGGGCGTGCTCCAGGGTGTCGACCACCACCACGTCGCCCAGCAGGTGACGCACCAGCGTCGCGTCGTCGGGCGCATGCCGCACCATGTCCGCGAGCGCGCCCCGCACGCCTTCCCCACTCGGGGCGGTCTTCACGGAAGCGTCGCGGATGGCATCGCGCGCGAGCACCGTCGCGCGTCCTCGCTCCTCCGACCGGAGGAAGGCGAGCGCTTCGGCGCCGGCGTCGCCGCTCTTCACGACCACCCAGCTGAGGCGCTCGCCGAGCGCCGCGGCGAGGGCGCTCGGTCAGCTCGGGCGCACACTCGAGGCGATCGGCGAGCATGCCGAGGAAGCGGTCGTCGTTCCGCGTAGTGCTTCATCAGCGCCCGCACGCCCGCGCCCACGCCCTCGAAGCGCTGCCTGGATCTCCTCGAGCGAGCGCAGCCGGCGAGCGCTTCTGCACCAGCTCTTCGCGCGCGGCCTCGACGACCGAGTCGCTCTCCTTGCGCTCGTCGCGCAGCTTCGCGAGCTCGGCCTCGATCTCTTCCTTCTTGGCGCTGGTCTCGCTGCGTCCGCCGCGCAGGCCGTTCAGGCGGCCACCCAGGGCCGAGAGCTCCTGCTCCTTTTCCACCAGGAGCCGCGCCAGTGCCTCCTTGTCGGCGCTGAGCTTCTCTCGCCGCTGCCGATCGGGACGCGCCGGGCGCTCGAAGCTCTGACGAAGTGCCTCCGCGCGCGCCATGCGGGTCTCGGCCTCGCCCAGCTTCTGCCGGATGGCCCCCACCGCACGTTCCGCCTCTTCGGCCGCGCCGCGGCGACGGTCCAGCTCGGTGGTCTCGCGCTCGAGCACGGCGTCGGCCTCGCGCTCCTTCGACTCGAGGTCCGACAGGCTCGCCTCGAGCAGCCCGCGCTCCTGACGGAACGCGCCGCGCTGCCCGTCCATCTCGCCGAGCTCGCGCTCCATCTTCCGCTCGGCATCGCGCAACGACTCGAGGCGCTCGAGGTGATGCGCGATCTGGCTCTCGAGGAGCCGCACCTGATTGTCGACCTCGTAGGAGCGCGTCTGCGCGCCATCGACGCGGCGCTCGATCACCGCGAGCTCGGCGCGCTCGGCATCGAGCTCGGCCTCGCTTCAGCGTGAGCGCCGCCCGTCGCCCGGCCATGCGCGCGGCCGCGTCGTCGAGCTCGGTGCCGATCACCTTCTGCGTCGCCGTGAGCTCGAGCCAGCGGTGACTGGCGACGAGGAGCTCGAGGTCGCGCATCTCGTGCTTGTAGCGCTTGTAGCGCTCCGCCTTCTGCGCCTGGCGCTTGAGGGACGCGAGGCTGCGCTCGATCTCGCCGATGATGTCGCCGACGCGCAGCAGGTTCTGGCGCGTCTGGTCCATCTTGCGCTCGGCGGCCCGCTTGCGGCCTTGAACTTGGTGATGCCGGCCGCCTCTTCGATCAGGTGGCGGCGGTCCTCGGGCTTGGACGAGACGATGTAGCCGATGCGTCCCTGCTCGATGATCGAGTAGGCGCGCTTGCCGACGCCGGTGCCGAGGAAGAGATTGGTGACGTCCATCAAGCGCACGGGCGTCCTGTTGATCAGGTAGTCGCTGCGGCCGCTGCGATCGAGCCGGCGGGTGACCTCGATCTCGGCGTAGTCGCGGTACTCGGGCGGCGTCAGGCCGTCGGTGTTGTCGAAGGTGAGCGTCACCTCGGCGAAGCCGTGGGGGCCCCGGTTCTCCGAGCCGTTGAAGATGACGTCCTCCATGGCCTTGCCGCGGAGATGGCGCGCGCTCTGCTCGCCCATGACCCAGCGGATGGCGTCGACGATGTTCGACTTGCCGCAGCCGTTGGGGCCGACGATGCCGGTCACGTCGTGATCGAAGACCAGCACGGCCTTGTCCACGAACGACTTGAAACCGACGATTTCGAGCCTCTTGATCTTCATTTGGGCGCTCTCGCTCCACCCAGGGCGATCGCCGCCCTCTGACGCCGATCTTCCCGGGCTTTGAGCTGCACTACCACCCAGCCCTGGACCCTGCAATCAAATCCGCCCCACAGGGTGGTGGTCACTGCGTGGCCATACCTACATCTTGTGCTTCCCGGATCCCCTCCTCCATATCGCAGGGGGCGATCTCGAGATCGGTATGCTCCCAGCGCGGATCTTCGGCGGAGGTGAGATCGAGGGCGATGAAGCCCTCGGGGGTCCGGACGAAGACCCCTTCGACCCAGGCGGCGGTCCGCCGCCCCGAGGCCATCCGGCCTGCGACCAGCGCCCGCTCGAAGATCCAGGCCGGCTCCCGGAGCCCCAGCTCGCCCTCCGCGGGCTCGAGGCGCGCGCCCTGCAGGCACACCCCCAGGTACTCGGTTCCTTCGAAGGCGAGCGGCGACATCTCGCCGAGGCGCGTCCCGACGCCCAGGCGCAGCGCGGCGTAGCGCTCCCCGGCTTCCGTGGTCACGAGCCGCCGCATCCCCGCGTCGTCGATGAGGAGCCTCTGCGGATCGCCAGCCACCATGGCGTCGTAGATCCGTTTTCCAACCTGGGCGATCGCCTGGGCGTCTGGTTGATCGTCCGGCTGCGCACGCGACGACGCCTCGGCGCTCTGCACCGACGACGCTCCGCCGCCGCAGGCCGCGACCGAGAAGACGACCGCGAGGGCCGCGTGGATACTTCGCCGACTGCCTTTCGGCTCGTGGCTCACGTCAGTTCGTGGCGCGGATCGCGAACGGATAGTTCACGCGGAAGGTGCTCTGACGGAAGGGCGGGAACTGCGCGTGGCGAAGCACGCCCTCCATGCACGCGCCCTGGGGCGTTCCCCCGAAGGGATTGCCGCCGATGGACACGCTGGCGGGGGTGCCGTCGCTGCGCACGAGGATCGTGGCGTTGGCGAGGCCCACCTGCTCTCCGGCGCACTGCCTGATCTGCGACATCAGCCGACCGAGGGTGCGGGCGACGTCGCCGCGGCTGGGAGTCGCGGGCAGGTTGCCCGAAGGGGCCGGCGTGGGCGCCTCGGCTTCCATCGTGGCCACGGTGCGCGTTCCGCCAGCGGCCGGGCGGCCGCCGAGCGCCATGTCGAGCACCGAGTCGAGGGCGCCGCCGGTCGCAGGCTCGCTCTCCATCGAGGAGGTCGACGTCATCGTGGTGGTCGCTGCTGCCATGGTCGTCGCGGCGGACTCCATCGTCGGCGCTGCCTCGGCGCTCGCCATGCTGGTGCGCGCCGCACCCGCGCTGCGCGGGCGACGAGCGGCGGCCACGGCCGGCTCGACAGCCGAAGCCGTCTCCTCGCCGACGGCTTCACCCTCCACCGCGGGGTCGGGCTCCACGACCTCGACCACCTCTTCGATCTCGGTCTCGGTGTATTCGACGGTGTCGACCGGCTCGGGATCATCCACCGCCTCGACCGACGTCGGCGGCGCCGACGCGATCTCCGAGGTGGGCTCGGTGTCCGGATTGTTCGTCACCATGTAGACGATACCCACCGCGGCCGCGGCCACGACGATCACGGCGTAGAGCATCGTGTTGCTCTTCTGCGCGGGCTCGGCCACCGGGGCTGCGGCCGCGCGGCTGCGCTCCTCTTCGGGCTCGGCCTTCGACTTCGTCGCGGTCGACTTCTTCGCGGTCGACTTCTTCGCGTTGCCCGAGGACTTCTTCTTCGTAGAGGACTTCTTCTTGGGCTTCGCTTCGGCGGCCGCGGCAGCCTTCTTCTTTTCGGGAGCGGCGGCGGCCGCCTCTTCCGCGTCCTCCGAATCCTTCTCCGCTTCCTCGTCGTCTTCGTCGGCTTCGTCGTCCTCGTCGTCGCTCCCGGAGGGCTCCGGGGGCGCCATGGAGGCCGCGAGGGCGCGGAGGTCCAGGACGTCTTCGTCGTCGTCCTCGCTCGGTGCCTCGTCGGCGGCAGGGGCGGCGGAAGGGCGAACGAGGGCTGCCAGGGCATCCTCGTCGATATCTCGGTCGTTTTCCTTGTCGGACACTGGAACCTCGGGGCCGGGAACGTAGCACACTCGGTCGGCGGGAGCCCAAGGGCCCCAGCCTCCTTCTCTGACGCAAAAAACAGGGCCGAGCTTGGGCCAGAACCTCACCGGGGTCGAGGGTGCGCCTCGAAGGAAATCGCCTTGCGCGAGGTCCCAGGATCGGCTCTAGAGCAGCCGTGGCCGAAAAGAGCGTGAACGAGGGCCGGCGCCGCGCGACCACCGTCTTCGGGTGGCTCGCCGGCGGCTCTCTCGGCCTGCTCGCCAACTACGGGCTCTTCCTGGCGGTGGGCCCGGACTGGCCGGTGGTCCCCACCACCTTCGGCCTCTTCATCGCCGGCTGCTTCGGTGGGATGTGGGTCGCAGACCGCCTCGGCCATCAGCGCGGCTTCAAGATCCTCGGCGTGACGGCGGGCGTGCTTGTGGCGCTCGCGGGGTCGCTGGTGGTCGCCGTTCTGATGAGCCAGCCCTGATCAGCGCTGGCCCTCGTAATCGCTGAGCACGACGACATCCGTGCGGGCGCGCAGCACCGAGACCCAGCGCCGCACGGCCCGGTCCACCGCCTGGCGCGCGAGGAGTGCGCGAAGCTGCCCCTCGACCTCCTCCAGGGGCTGCCCCTCGAAGGGATGCTCCCCGCTCTCGTAGATGCGCTCGATCTCCGCGTCGGTCACCACCGCGGTCCCTTCGAGATTGACCTGCAGGAACGCGGTGACCAACGCGCGTCGCCGCGCGATCTCGTCCACCTCTCGGCGGCTCGCGCCGACTCTGCGCAAGAGCTCCGACAGAACGGTGGCGCCGCCAGCTTCCCGTTCGATGCGTGCGCGTTCCACGGAGAGCGCGGACTCGTCGGGAGGCTCGACCCGGACCCGCTCGGCTTCGCGCGCGATGAGCGCCTCACCCACCAGCTGCTCGAGGGTCGCGGCGCTGAGCGCGCCGGGCACCGGCTCGGTCGCGGCCGGCCTGCCCAGCTGGCCACTGAGGACGATGCGCGCCCGCAGGTCGACATCGGATCGCAGCACGAGCTCGACGTTGGGCCCGGGGCTCGCACCGCCGATCAGCGCGGCGATGCCGTCGACGCGCGTCCCACCCGCAACGACCGGGGCGTCCGCCTGCACGTGCGCCGAGAGCCCTGCGAGGCAGAGCAGGCACGGCATGACGAGCGCGAGACGACGCCTCACGCCCCGAAGATAGCCGATGGCGCGGGCGCGGAGCCAGCGAGCGCGCTGGTGCGCGCCCGATGGATCACTTGGCCTTGGCCGCTTTGGCCTCGCCCTTCTTCTTGCCGTTCCTGGACTTGTCGTCCTTCGCCTCGGCGGCGTCGGCAGCGCTGGAATCACCGCCGGCGCTCTCCTCGGCGCCGGGCTCCACCACCTTCGCGCGGGGTCGCGGCGTGTGCTTGCGTTCTCGGAGGAACTCCAAGAACGCCAGCGCCGCATCGAGCTCGCGCGCCGGGAGGAGATCCACCACGTCGTGGGCCTTCTTCCGCTGAGCTTCCGCGATCGCCGCGCGCGAGCGACGTCCGGGCTTCTCCGCTTCCTGTTGCTCCACGTTTTCCTTCACTTCGTCGGCCGAGGGCACGCGCCACGAGGGTCGCGCCACGGGGTCGATCCCGTGGGCGGTGAGCCACGCTTCCATGCACGCCTTGAGTCGCTCGGAGCGGAAGGTGAACCAACGCTCGCGATCGACCGGATAGCTCATCAGCACGTCTTTGAATCGACGGAAGGCACCCTTGCCGTCGATGGCGCGCACCAGCTTGTTGCGAATCTCGGTGTTGTCGACGGACGCGATGAAGCGCTCCATCCACCGGTACTGCTCGCGGGAGGAGACGGGATCGATGCGAAGGTACTGCGCATCGGTGCTCACGCGGGCGTGCATCGCGGGGTCGGCGATGCCGTCGACGATGCGAATGACCTCACCGGTGTCGAGATGAAGGTAGCTGTGCACCTCGGGCGCGTTGTTCTCGAATGCGTCCTCGAGCGCCTCCCAAGCCACGGGCACCTCGCGGATCGTTCCTTTTTCGCTGCTCTTGCTCATGACAAATCCCGGGAGCGAGCCCGCTCCACCGCTTCACGCCACCGCGCGACGTGTTCGTCGCGCTCGCTCTCTTTCATGTCCGGTTCGAAGGTCTGGTCCACCTGATGTGCGTCGATGACCGCCGAGAGGTCGGGGAATATTCCGACCGCGAGACCGGCCAGATAGGCCGCGCCGAGGGCGGTGGTCTCGATCACCTTCGGGCGATCCACCGGGACGCCAAGTAACCCCGCTTGGAACTCCATCAAGAGCGCATTCATCGACGCGCCTCCGTCGACGCGCAGACGTCGCAGGGGCGTATTCGAATCCTTCTCCATCGCGCCGCTCAGGTCGGCGATTTGGAAAGCGATGCCCTCGAGCGTGGCGCGCGCGAGGTGGGCCCGTGTGGTGCCGCGGGTCAGGCCGCAGATCAGGCCGCGGGCGTTGGGATCCCAGTGGGGTGCGCCGAGGCCGGTCAGCGCGGGCACGAAGACCACGCCGCCGGTGTCCGGCACCTGTCGCGCGAGCGCTTCGACGTCGGGCGCCGAGCCTATGATCTGGAGCCCGTCGCGCAGCCACTGCACCGCGGCGCCCGCGATGAAGGCGCTGCCCTCGAGCGCATAGACCGTCTCGTCGCCGATGCGCCAGGCGATGGTGGTGAGCAGACCCGAGTCGCTCTTCACCGCCTCGGTGCCGGTGTTCATCAGGATGAAGGCGCCCGTGCCGTAGGTGCTCTTGGCCTCGCCCTTCTGGAAGCATGTCTGCCCGAAGAGCGCCGCTTGCTGATCGCCGGCGATGCCCGCGACGGGAATGCCGTCGGGGAGCCCCGGAACGCTCCTGGTCTTCGCGTAGACCTCGGAGGAGCTGCACACCTCCGGCAGAACGGCCGAGGGGACGTGCAGATGCTCGCAGAGCTCCTCGTCCCACGCGCCGCGGTGGATGTCGTAGAGGAGCGTGCGCGAAGCGTTGGTGACGTCGGTGACGTGACGCTCGCCGCCCGAGAGACGCGCGACGAGCCAGGAGTCGATCGTGCCGAAGGCGAGGTCGCCCGCTCTTGCGCGCGCCATCAGGCCGTCGTCGCTCCGGAGCATCCACTCCAGCTTCGTACCCGCGAAGTAGGGGTCGAGGACGAGCCCGGTGCGCGCGCGGAACGTCTCTTCGAGTCCCGCGTCCTTCAGCTCCTTGCAGCGGTCGGCGGTGCGTCGGTCTTGCCAGACGATGGCGCGACCCACGGCTTCACCCGTCCTCCGATCCCAGAGCACGGTGGTCTCGCGCTGGTTGGTGATGCCGATCGCGCCGATGCTCTTCGGATCGATCCCCGACGCTTCGAGCGCATCGGCGCGCGCCTTGGCGACGCTCGTCCAGATGTCCCCGAGGTCGTGCTCGACCCAACCGGGTTTGGGGTAGTGCTGCTCGAATTCGTGATTGGCCTTGCCGAGGACTTTGCCCTCAGAAGACAGCACGACCACTGTCGACCCGGTGGTTCCCTGGTCGATCGCCAAGATGTTGCCCGACATGTAAGACCTAAAAGGTAGGGCTCCCCCCCACCGCTGTAAAGAGCGCCCGAAATGAACGACCACGATTGTGGGACGGCGGATTGCGAGCGAGGAACGTTCCAGAGTCGTGGTCGTTCGTTTAGAAGCGAACCGTCGCCGTGCCACCTGCCCCCTGTCCCGGGATCACCCAGGGCGAGAAGGTGGCGCGGGTCTCCTCCGCATCCTCGTCGTCGCCATTCTTTTCGCCGAGCCAGAGAAAGAGGCCGATGGTGCCCGCGATGCCCCCGATGGCGGCGAGCGCGAAGGCCAGGTCGGCCACGCTTCGATAGACGCGGATGTCGCCGAGATCTTCGGCGGTGCAGCTGTGAGTCGCACCACATCCGCTGGACAGCGAACCGTCCTCGACCAGGGTCAGGATCCCGAAGACCGCACCGGTGAGCAGGCCCACACCACCGATGGAGAGGCCGATCAGCGTGCCTGCGCCGGGGAGCTCCCCCACCTCATCCTCTTCCACCGGCGCTTCGAGGCGGGCGACGCGTTCGACGGCGTCGTCGTGTGCCTCCCCCTCCCCCGGATTCGTGTGGAGGAAGCGCTTGTAGTAGGCGATGGCGGTGTCGATGCGCCCCATCGCCTCGTAGCAGCGCGCCATGTTGTAGAGCAGGTCGTCCCGCCCGGTGATCTCGCGCACGGTCTGCAGCTCGAGGAGCGCCTGATCGTAACGCCCAGCGTCGAAATGCGCGGTGGCGAGCTCGAGGTGAAGCGTCGCACGCTCCGCGCGCGGATCAGACGTTCCCGTTCCCGTTCCCGTTCCCGTTCCCGTTCCCGTTCCCGTTCCCGTTCCCGTTCCCGCTCCCGTTCCCGTTCCCGTTCCCGTTCCCGCTCCCGTTCCCGCTCCCGTTCCCGTTCCCGTTCCCGTTCCCGTTCCCGCGGCCCCCGTCCCCGAAGGCCCATCCGCCGCTGGGCCATCCCCGGCCTCCGCGAGGGAGGGGTCACCGCCTGCGCGCACCGCGTCGCGTCCCGAATCCGAATCCGAACCCGCGTCCACGTCTGGCTCCGTCCCCGCCTCCGTCTCCGTTCCGGAGTCTGAGTCCGTCTCCGTGTCCTGCGCGCACACCACCGTCGGCGTCAGCGCGAGGCAGCCGAAGAGCAGAAGAAGTCGTGTCATTCGCTCACGCAAAATCGCACTCCTCCGTAGCGGATCTCGTTGTCCGCGGATGGGTCGTCGGTGGAGCCGGGCGCGAGTCGGCGATCGCCGATTCGGGCGGCCCAGTAGAGGGAGAGGTCCCCGCTCGACGCGTCACGCAACGAGGCGACCTCGACCTCTCGGACCTCCGAGTGGTCGCGGTCCGCGCTCGCGAAGCTGTGGCGATGAAGGAGCAGGGACTCCCCGGGGCCGCTCGCGCCGTCTCCGCCCACCGCCGTGGCGGGATAGCTCAGCAGGCGAAGGACGACCTCGTGCGATTGGTCGTCGGGCGCCGGAGCCGAGCCTCGCTCTTCGATCTGCACCAGCGCCAGGTGGTCGCCGGTCAGCGCGTCCAAGGCGGCACCGTAGGTATCGCTCACTCCGGTGGCGGCATCGAAGACACCGCCCGCCATGGGCGACGGGGCACAGGCGCCACCCGGTGTGCACTCGACGGGCACGGTGCGGGTCCGTCCGTCCTCACCCACGAGGGCGCCGAGATGAAGGTCGTGGGTGGCCGCGCGGACGAAGGCGAAACCAGGGGCTTCGACCCGGCTCGGACCGGCGCCGCTCGCGATCGCGTCGACTGCGTCGTCGGCGGCGCGAATCGCGCGGAAGCTGCCGTCCACCGGAGCGGCGGCACCCACCACCTCGCTCGTCGTGCCGGCGAGGCGGTACGCACCGGCGGGCATGGTGAAGCAGCTGACGACGTCGGCGTCGGTGACGTGGACACCACGCGCAGAGCCTCCGAGGAGCCACACCGCGGCTCCCGTCGCATCGACCACCAGATTGCTCGCGATGTCACCCGCCTCGGCCGCGCTCGCGCAGGGACCGTCATCGAAGGCGTAGCCGGCGGGCGTGCCGAGCGTGGTGGGATCCGTCGCCGAAAAGGCGATGGTCGTCAGCTCGACGCCCGCCGTCGTCCCTTGGCGCAAGGCGCGGATGACGGCGCCGGTGTCCGAGATGGAGCGAAGGTCGACCGCGACCGTGTCGATGCCGATGCCGAAGGCGCTGAGCCGGCTGAGGTCGTTCGGATCGGCGGCGAGGAAGCGGCCGCCGTTCGATTCGGTCGCCCACGCCATCACGACGACCGGAGCGACCGCCCCCGTGTCCGCCGTCACGTCGAGCGCCAGCGACGACAGGTCGTCTCCGGTGACCATCGGGGTGATGCGCTCGACGCCGAGCGCCCCGATCTCCCCGACCGACAGCGCCGTTCGAAACGACTCCGGCCCGGCATCGCAGCCGTTGATCTTCCCGTCGCCGCACACCGGCGGGGCGCCCGGGTAGATGTCGCCGTCGTCGTCGTCGCAATCGCGGGCAGCATCGCCGGCCATCGCGTCGCAGGTGCTGTCCGGCGCGTAGGTCCCGTCGCCATCCGCGTCGCAGGCGACGCAGCGCCCGTCGGCCGCGCAGCGCGTCCCTTCGGTGCAGAGCGACGGGTCGACGACGCATCCCGTCCCACCGTCGCCCGCGTCCCCGTCCATCGTCGCGTCCCCCGCGTCGCCTCCGTCACCGCCGTCCGCGTCCCCCGCGCCGGTGTCGAAGGGGATCTCCGCATCGTTGTCGATGTACTTCGCATCGCTGAAGACAAAGGAACACCCCGACGCAGTCACCAGCGTCAGGCAGAGCAGGGTTCGTGCATTCATGAGCGTTCGATTGGGGTCCGAGGCCTCGGGCCCGAAGCGGACGCCCATCTCAGCCTTCGCCGATCATACGGAGAAACTCCTCCGCCTCGGCCAGCTCGGGATCCTCGCTCTTGGCCTTGCGGGCCCAGAGCAGGGCGCGGCGGGCTTCGCCTCGCTCGTGCGCGATGCGGGCCTGCAGGAGGAAGGCCATGGCGCGGCTCATCGGCCCCTCGGTCTTGTTGAGGGTGACCACGCGCAGGGCGTTGAGCGCGGTGTCGTGGTCTCCGAGCTGCATCGCCAGCTCCGCGAGCTCGGCTGCGATGACGCCGTTCGACTTGTCGCTGTCCATCGCCGCGTTGAGCCACTGCATCTGCAGGTTCGGATCGCCGGCGGCCGCGGCCAGCCTCGCCATGCGGGCCTGGAGCTGCGCCAGCTCGGGGGAGCGGCGCCGCGTGTGGTTGGCGATGGACTGCTCGAGGAGCTGTCCCGCGTCGGCGAAGCGCTCGCTCGTGATGTAGCCGTCGACCAGGAGGATGATCACCGCGTGGTCGTCCGGCCGGAGCTGCGCCGCCTGCTCGAGTGGGACGATCGCCGCGTCGCCATCACCCGCGCGCACGAACATGTCGCCCGCGCGCCTCAGGAGCTCGTAGCGCTCTTCCTCGTCCTCGGTGTTCTGGACGTCGGCCATCAGCAGACGTCCGAGCTCGCCATGTGCACCGGCCTGCTCGTAGAGATCCCGGAGCCGATTGCGGATCACCAGGTTGTCGGGCTGGGCCTCGGCGACGCGTTCGAGGGCGCCGCGCGCGTTACCCGGGTCGCCCGCCTGCGTCCAGGCGTCCGCCAGGCGGAGCGCCGCGTCGATCTGCTCGTCGCCGCTCTCGATATCGATCAGACGCGCGCAGGTATCCGCCAGCTGCGGCCAGCGGCCCGCCGCGTCGTCAACGTCGCGCAGCATGTAGAGCGCTTCCCGGTCGTCGGGCGCGCGACTGACGTGGTCGGCGAGGATGTCTCGCGCCTCGTCGGTCTGCTCGATCTCCGACAGCACCTGTACCAGGCGCAGGGTGGCGCCCCGTTCGCCTTCGGCGTCGCCGATCCCCGCACAGGACTCGCGCCGTGCGCGGAGCGCCTCCACCAGATCCGGACCGACCTCCGCGCCTCCGGTGGCGTACGCCTCTTCGAGGTCGGCGATGGCCGACTCCTGATCGCCGGTGGCGAGGCTGAGGGAGGCGCGGAGACGAAGCAGCGTGACCCGAGACTCCGGACCACCGAGCCCGTCGTCGATCGCCGCCGCCACCTCTTCGGTCGCGGTCTCGTAATCCGACGCCGCCACCCGCGCCTGTACCAGCTCGGAGAGCAGCACCACGTCGTCGGGCGCCCAGCCGCGCGCCTCGGCGAGAGTCGCCGCCGCCGCCGCCGGATCACCGAGCGTGTCGCGGTAGGTCGCTGCCGCCTCGCGCAGCAGCGCCACCGACTGCACCGGATCGGCGATGCGCGCCGCTTCGGCACGCCGGAAGGCGACCAGCGGTTCGGTGAGGTCGCGCTCGAGGTACCAGCCCTCGAGGCGACTGCGGATCTCGTCGTTCTCCGGGCAGCCCTGGTAGCCGAGCTCGAGGGCGCGCTGGACGCCGTCTGGCTCTTCCAGCCGCTCCCACTCCGAGGCCAGCTCCATGGAGAGCTTCGCGGCGGCGTCCCCGGTCTCGGTGGCGAGGAGCTTCTCGAGCACTTCGATGCGCTCGCGGGGGTCGTCCTCGGGCCCGAGCTGGGCGAGGAGGGCCTGGGCGATGTCGCGATCCTGCGGGACCCAGTCGAGGGCGCGCCGGTAGACGTCCATCGCGTCTTCACGACGCACCTTCTCGAGGATGCCGCCGAGGCGGAGGGAGAGCTCGCGGATCTGGTCGAGGTCCTGATTGTCGCGTGCGATGTCGAGCTGCCGCGACAGCAGGTCGACCAGGTCCTCGTCGTAGCCGGTCTTCTCGAAGAGGTCGGCGAGGAGGCGACCGGCCTCCGCGTGCTCTGGCTCCTCTTCGAGGACCGCCCGCAGCGCGTCGGCGGCGTCGGGCTCGCGGCCCTCCTGCTCGAGCAGGAAGTAGACCTTCTGCATGCGCGCCTGGTTGCGAAGCGAGGGATCGAGGAGCGCGTCGACGGTCGCGATCACGATGTCGTTCAGCCGATCCTCGTCGCCACGCCGGCGCTGCACCTCGAGGAGCGGCTTCCACACCCGCTGGTCCTGAGGATCGCGCTCGAGCAACCGCTCGAGCTGCTCGGCCGCGAGGTCGAGGCTCGAGTCGTCGGCCGCAGCCAGGGTGGCAGCTTCGATGCGCAGCTCGTAAGCGCGCTCTTCGTCTGCCGCTTCGGCCGCCTCGTTGTACCAGCGGATGGCGCCGGTCATGTCGCCCGCCGCGCGCCGGAACTGCGCGAGCTGCGTGGGCACCCAGAGCGCGCCCGCGAGGCCGTCGTCGGCCCCCCGCGCGATCTCCGCGGCACGCTCGAGGAGCTTCTCGGCGCGCTCCGACTCTTCGTGCTCGGTCGCGAGCTCGACGCCTTCGCGCACCTCTCCGAGGGTCGCGTCCTCCTTGCGAGCACGCTTCTCGAAGAAGTCGAGGAGATAGAGGGGCTCGCCCGACCCGCGCGCCACGCGCTCGTAGACGCGAAGCACGCCGCTGTGCTCCGGCGCGCTGTCGCTCGTGACCTTGAGGACACCGGCGGCGATGGAGTTGCGCGGCTCGAAGTCGAGGGCCTGAGTCATCGTTTCGACGCCCTCGTCGCGGAACTCCTCGCGCTCGAGTTGCACCTCGGCCAGGCGGAACATCGCGTCGACGCGCTCGGCCGGAGACGCGACTTCTTCGCCGGCGGCCACCAGCTGCGTCAGCACACGGAGCTCTTCGTCGGTGTCGCCGATGGAGGAGGCGACACGCGCGAGCGCCCTCCACGCGTCGCTGACCTTTTGACCGAGCTCCTCGACCTTCGCGAAGTGCTTCTTCGCGCGCTTGGCCTTGTCCTGATCCTGCTCGACCACTTCGCCGAGTCGGAAGTAGAGGTCGGACTGGATCGCGACATCGTCGGCCGCCTTGGCGAGGGCCTGGAGCTTCTTGGCGTACTGGTCGGATGCATCGATGCGGCGCGCGAGCGCGCGGGTCGCCGCGTGGAGCTCGGCGTCGGCCGGCGCGAGGTCCAGCGCTTCGAGGTAACGCCCGAGCGCGTCGTCGGAGGCGTCGAGGTGGGCATCGAGGAGCGCGGCCAGGCGCCCCAGGAGTCGCGCCCGAGACTCGGCTTCCTTCGCGGTCGAAAGCCGCCCTTCGAGGGCACGCTTGGCGAGCGCGTGCTCACCCTGCGCGACCAGCGTGGCCTCGAGCCGCTCCGCTTCGATGTCGCTCGACTTCGCCGTCTCGAGGGCGCTCTCGAAGAGCTCCTCGGCGGTCTCCTCGTCGTCGCGCGCCTTGGCGATGCGGCCGAGCTCGTACTGCACCTCGCTCGCACCCACCACCAGGTCTTCCGGCTTCTGGCGGCGCACGATGAGTAGCAGTGCCCGATAGGCGCGCTCGGCGCGATCGAGGTCACCCGCCTCGTGGGACATCTCGCCCAGGGCGCGGAGGATGACCGGGTTGGAGACGTCCATCTTGGACGCGAGCTCGAGCTGCTCGAGGGCCGCGTCCATGTCGCCGCGCGCCTTGTGCACGCGCGCGAGCTGATGATGGGTGCCGGCGCGATCGGCGTTGCGCCGCCGGCCGTAGCTCTTGACGACCTCATCGAGGATGTCCGCCGCCTCGTCGTAGCGCTCGGCGCGAAGCAGGCCCTCGGCGAGTCGGGTGCGGATGTCGCGATCCTTGTCGGCGCGCGCTGCGGCGCGCTCGAGAACCGGAATGGCGCGGTCGGGCTGGTCGATGGCGGCGAAGAGATCGCTGGCCTCGCGTGCGTAGGCGAGCAGGGTCTCGTCGTCGTCGACGTAGGCGCCCGCCGTGGTGAGGAGCGCGGCGAGGGGTTCGGTCGCGTTCGTCGCGCGGTACTGCGCGGCGAGCATGTCGCGCACGTCGGAGCGCTCGGGCGCGCCTTCGAGAGCCTGCTCGAGCACCGCGACGGCGCGCGGCACCTGACCCGCACCGAGGTGAGCCTCGGCCAACGAGACCGCGACGTCGGTTCGCTCGTGATCCTCGGCCACGCTGAGACGTCGCTCGAGCCATTGGGCCGCCGCGGCGTGCTGGCCGCGGTCGGTGTGCAGGCGCGCCAGGGCGTCGAGGGCCCTCGGGGTCGCCGAGAGCTCGACCACCTTGCGATGCGCGTCGAGGGCGCGGTCGACGTCGTCGAGGCGATCCTCGGCCAGGGTGGCGACCTTGGCCCAGAGGCGCGCCGCGCGCTTGGCCTCGCCGTCCGCTTCGAGGCGTGTGGCCTGATCGGCCAGCACGTCGGCGAGCTGCCCGTAACGCCGGCCGCCTTCGAGCACCTCGATGATCGCTTCGATGGAGGGCTCGTGGCCGGGCTGCTCCTCGAGGTTCGCTTCGAGCGCCTCGACGCGGCCGCCGCGCCGCTCGAGCTCGCCCACCAGCCGCGCGAGGTCGAGGCGGATTCTGAAGGCGCCGTTCGGCGTCCTCCGTGAGGCTCAGCTCGTGGGAGAGCAGCGCCATCATCTCCGGGAGGCGGTCTTCCTTCTCGCAGACGGCGGAGAGCGACGCGAGCACCTCCGTGTCGTCCGGCGTTTCGTCGAGGATGCCGCGGTACAGAACGATGGCGCGGGCGTTGTCGCCCGACTCGGTCGCGATGTCCGCCGCCCGCCGGCGCCACTCGAGGGAGGTCTCGGCGCTCACCGGAAGCAGGGCCGCGTCCGCGAGAAGCGACACCGCCTTGTCCGACGCCTGATCGCGCTCGTGGATCTGCACCAGCTGATCGAGCGCCCAGCGCGTCGTCTCCTCGGGCTGTGCCTCACCCGCGGTCGTCGCGCCGCGGCGCCAGAGCCGCGTGCCCTCGCGGTAGAGGCGCTCCGTCGTCCGGAGCGCGAGCGCGGGATCCTCGACGCCACCGCCGAGCGCGATCTCCGTCGCTTCGCGGAGGGGATTCAAGTCCTCCTCGACGAGGTCGGCCATTCGCATCAGCGTGTCGAAGAGCGGACGGCCGCCGATGCGACGCTGAAGACGGGCGAGCTCGGTCAGGGTGGCGATGTCCGCGTCGTCGTGCTTGACGGCGCGCGCGTAGGCAGCCTGCGCCGAGTCCTGATCTTCGCGACGATTCTCGTGCCATTCGGCGGCGAGCACCTCGAGCTGACGCGCGAGGCGCGACTGAATGCCCTCGGCGCTTCCCACCGAGCCTTCGAGAGCCGACGCGATCTCGCCCCACGCTCCCGAATCCGCGGCCGCGGTCTCCACGGCCTCGCGCACTTCGTCGGGGATCTTCTTGTCGGCACGGCTCGCCTTCACGAGCGCCTCGGCGGCGCGGCCCCAGCGGCCCGCCTTGCCTGCGGTGCGCACCACCGCCACCGCGGCGTCCACTCGCGTCGGCTCGGCGTCGAAGACCTTGCCGAAAGCCGCGAGCGCCCCTTCGGCATCGTCCAGATGCTCTTCGACGAGGCGACCCTCCCAGAAGCGCAGGTAGCGCGAGCGCGCGGCGTCCTCGCCGAGACGCTCCACCGCGTCACGGATGGCCTCGACGGCGATCATCCACTGTCCGGTCGCCTCGGCCAGGCGGAAGACGTCGCCTTCGATGTCTCGCAGCTCCGGCGCGAGGGCCATCGCGTGACGCATCGAGGTGAGCGCAGCGCCGAGGTCCTCGGCGCGCTCTTCCTGGATCTTGGCGGCTTCGCGATAGAGGCGAACGCGGCTCATGTCCGAGTCCGCCGCGGCCAGACGGTACTGGAGCAGGTCGAGCTTCGCCTGCCACTCGTCGGTCAGGCCGTAGGCCGCAGCCAGCGCCTCGGCCGCGGGCCCGCGCAGCTCCTCGACCTCGAGAAGCGCCGCGAGACCTTCGCGCGCGGGTGCAAACCCCGGATCGATGCGCAGCGCGCTGGCGTACGCCTCGGTCGCGTGGGCGAGCTCGCCCATCTGCTCGCGCTGCACGTTGCCGATGCGCGCGTAGATGCTGGCGACGTGATCGGCCTCGCGGTCGGCGGCGCGCCCGAGAAGCTCCGAGACGTCGTTCCAGCGGCTCGCCGTGCTCAGCAGCTCGGCGAGGGCGTCGACAGTCTCCGGATCTTCACCGAACTCTTCGGCGACGCTCGACCAGGTGGCGATGGCGCCGTCGACGTCGGAGAGCTCCCCGCGCTGCACCCGTGCGATGCGCACGAGGTCCGCGCGACGACGGAACGCCGCGGACGCGGCCGCCGCTCGCTTTCGGAGCACCTCGACCAACTCGGCGTAGCGCTCCTCGCGCTCGAGGATGTCGACCATCGCGTCGAGCGCTTCGAAGTCCGAGGCGTCTTCCGCGAGGCGTCGCTGCCAGGAAGCGATGGCGCGGTCGACGTCGCCGAGCTCGTACGCCGCGCGCGCGACCTGGCCGACGATGGCGCGTCGGTCCGCGGCCTCGGGCTCGATGGCGGAGAGGCGCTCGAGAACGGTGAGCCGCTCCTCGATGCGGCCCGCGGTGGCGAGCAGGTCGTTGAGGCGGCGCGCCACCTTGAGCACGATCGCGTCCGACGCCTCCGCCTCACCCAGCACCTTTTGGTAGAGCGCGATGGACTCCTCGACCTGGCCGAGCTTGGTGCGGCGGATGTCGGCCGCCTCCACCCGCAGCGCGATGCGCGGCTCCGCCTCTTCACTCTCGTCGGCGGCTGCGCCGAGGGCATCGGCGAATCGGGCGTGCGCATCGAGGGATTCGGCCCATTTGCGTAGCGACTCGAGGGCGTCCTGCGCCGTCGGATCGAGGGCGATGAGCTTCTCGAAATGGCCGAAGGCCTGCTCGAGGTTCCCTGCCTCGGCGAGCTGCTCGGCCGCCTCTCGATGCAGCTCCACGCGCTCCTCGGTGCCCGCGATCTCGAGCGCCTCGCCCAGGATGCGCACCACGTCCTCGGTGCGACCGGCGGCCTCGTACTGTTCCTTCAGGCGCTCGAGAGCGCTGGTGCGAACCGTGTCGTCGGCGTCCTCGCTGCGCCCGATGCGTTCGAGCACTTCGATGACGCCGTCGCCTCCCCCGCCGGCCTCGAGGAGCGTTTCGATCTCCGCGAGCGCGCTGCCAGGCTGGTGGAGGTTGTCGAGATAGCAGGCGGCGATGCGCTCGTGCGTCGCGAAGACGTCGGCCTTCTTCTCGAGGTCGCCGATGCGGCCGTTCCAGAACTCGATCAGGTCGGTCCACTGACCTTCCTTTTCGAGGAGGCGCTCGAGAGCCGAGGCGAGGCTCTTGTCCTTCTTCTTCAGAGGAAGGAGCTGCTTCATGTAGCCGATGGCGCGGACCGAGTCGCCGGCGAAGTCCTTGGCGACGTTGGCGGCCTCGTCGAGGAGCGCCGCGCGCGCGTCGTCGTCGGCGGCTGCGGCGAGCGCGCGGTCGTAGAGGGCCAGGAGATCGTCGAAGCGACCGGCCGCGGTGTGGACGACGGTGAGGCGCTGGAACGCCCAGTCCGCCGACGGATCCTTCGACAGGACCGTGTCGAGGATCTGGACCAGATGCGGCGAGTCTTCCCCGAACCACTCCTCGAGAAAGTTCATCGCGCGTTGACCGAGAGTCGCCGCCAGCGCCGGCTCGATGTCTCCCGAGATCACGTCGCGGTAGAGCTCGGCCACTTCGTCCGGGCTCTGACTATCCGCTGCCAGATCTTCCAACGCGTCCCATGCATCCTCGTCGGAAGGGTTCGCGCGCGCGTTTTCGATCGCCTCTGTGAGCGCCTCGTCCGCCATCTGTCATCCGCTCCTGATCTCTGAGATCGCCGCCAACTCACCCGGTGGAACCTCCCCGCCGTCCCGCCGGACTGGCGAGGATAACAGGGGAAGTCGCCGCGGATCACGGCTGAATCGCGCTGTCTGGGCGTGCCGGCAGGAGGCGGGCGGGGGCGTCAGTCGCCGCTGTCGCTCGACGTCTTTTCGAGCAGCATCCGCAGGGTGCGGAGCTCGTTCTCGGTGAGCCCACCGAGGAGCGCGCGCTGCGCGTCCGCGAGGGGCTTCTCGGTGCGCTCGACGAGGGTCTTTCCCTTGATGGTGAGCCGGCTGCGGACGACCCGGCGGTCGCGCTTGCAGCGCGCACGCGCCACCAGGCCTGCTCTTTCGAGACGGTCGAGCAGCCGCGTCACGTCGGGGACGTGGTTGACCATCCGTTCACCGATCTCCTGACAGGAGAGCCCTTCCTCGCGTTCGTTCTCGAACAGAACGGCGAGCACCCGGTATTGCTGGTGGGTGGTTCCACGCTCCTCGAAGAAGCGTGCGAGATCTCTGTTCAGTCTCTCGTGTGTCCGAACGAGATTCAGATAGGCTTCACGCTCCTCCGCCCCATCGTCTCGCCCGCCTCCACCCATCTGGATGATCAAGAAATACGTCATCACATTGTTCGTGTCCACGACCATCTGGGTCGGGGGATGCTCCGAATCCTCGAGGGCCCCCACAGCCCCCACCAGAGAAGCGCCCGCCGAGGCGCCTGAAACGCCTGAAGCGCCGCGAGCCGAAGAGGAGGAGCTCCCGGATCCGCCACAGGGGCCGCGCCACGCATCGGGTGGGATCTCCTACGCCGAGCTGGTGGGCGGCGAATACGAGGAGACCGTCACCCAGGGCATCGCCTCCTCCCGGGTGACACTTCCGAGCGGCGTCGTCTTCACGGTCATCTCCAGCCCGGACGTGGTGCCGCCGGAAGAGGCGCAGCGACTTCAGCTCGTCAACGCCCGCGAAGGCGCCGGACAGCGCGGGGAGATCATCGCGGACGCCGACGCGCCCGCGCGCCCCTTCGTCATCGGCGAGCCTCCCGGCCGTCGAATCATCTACCGCACGCGCAACGGCGCCATCGTCCACACCGAGGTCTTCACCTTCGCGCTGAACCGCCGCACCGTCACCGTCTTCATCGAGCTCACCGATCCGCCGGATCAACACACCGAGGTCGTCGAGACCCTGACCCGATCGTTGCGCGTCGAGATGCCCTAGACCCATGGACCTAGAGCCCCACGTAGCCGGCGCCGACGACGGCGGCCTGACCCGCGCTCAGCGCTTCGCCTTCGAGGGCCCAGAACATCAGGTTGTCGCCGCCCGCGCCCGCGCATTCTTCGGCGCTGAGGATCCCGTCGCCGTCGGTGTCGCGTTCGAGGGGACACACCGGCGTGTCGTCGATCGTGTCCTTGACGACGCCGGTCGCTTCCGTGGTGTGGAAGAGCCCGAGATAGTGGAGCGACTCGTGCGCGAGGGCGCGCTGGAAGGTCGAGTTCGAGCTGACGAGATCGGGCCCGAGCACGATCCCCGATCCGGTCGTTCCGTGAACGCCCGCGGGACCGGGCACCCCGCCGCTGCGTCCGAGCGCGCCGACCACCGTGCGGACGAGGAAGATGGGAAGCGAGGGGCCACGCGCGCCGGCAGAGAGCGCGAAGAGCGCCCCCCGCTCGTCCTCTTCGGATGGGCGCAGGCCGGTCGAGAGCACGGCGAAACGGGCGCGAAGGCCGCCGGTGATCGCGTGCTGGCGCACCTCGCCGACCGCGAGCCCCATCTCGGCGAGGCGCGAATCGAGGTAGTCGATCGCCGCGGCCACCTCTCGCGGCCCGCGCGTTCCCTCGGGCGCCCAGCCGCCACCGCCGACGTAGAAGAGATCGACGTCGACGTTGGTGCCCGGCGTGGTACGCGACAGCTCGATCACCTCCGCCCCTCCCTCGCCTTCGGTCTGTAGCTCGAGCGTCAGCCCCTCCGCCGGCGCGGGGGCGCCGCCGTTGGGCACGAGCAGACCGATGGGGCTCGCGCTCTCCTCGATCCAGGTGCGCTGCGACGCGCCGGCGGTCGCGGTCCCGTAATCGAAGCGGAGGGCCGGCGGATTGGCGCGGGTGGCGAGTGAGGTGGCGAGGGCTTCGGCGCCGCAGGAGGGGACGATCACCACCTGCCGGGCGCCGCCTCCGAAGAGCAGCGTCGTGCGCCCCCGCGACCACTCCACCGCGTCGATCGCGCTCCGCACCACCGTGACGTTCGCGGGCGCGGTGACCACGTCGACGCATCCGCGCGCGCGCTCGAAAGCCTCCTCCGCGCTCCGCACCCACAGCGCCGCGCAGCGCTGGCCCACGCCGCAATCGCGCGCGTCTGCGCAGGGGGCGACACAGCTGCCCGCCGCCACGCAGAGCCCGTGAGCACACCCGCGGCCGTCGGTGCACGCCGTCCCAGGACCTCCGCCGAGGCCGGGCGACTGACAGGCGAGGGTGACGGAGACGAGATCCGTGGGAGCAACCGAGGGGTCGCGCCCGCAGATCATGGTCGACGCGCAATCGAGATCACGCGCGCACTCACCGGCGGTCTCCACCGGGGCGCAGTCGACACTCGGCCGATGCGGGATCTCGTAGCGCACGAATGCCGGCTCGTCGTCGCAGCCGATGAGGGCGAGGATCACCAAGAGAGCGGCGCGCACGGGATGATCATGGCACAGCCGCCTCAATAGGCGACAACGGCGCGGTGAATCACGGCGCGCTGGTCGTCCGAAATCGCTTCGCCGTCGCCCGACCAGAACATCAGGTTGTCCGCGCCGAAGCCGCTGCATTCGGTGTCGCTCAGGTATCCGTCGCCGTCCGCGTCGCTCACGAGGCGGCACTCCGGGGTGTCCGCGATGGGCTCGAGGACCAGCCCGACCCTCTCGGAGGTGTGAAACAGGCCGAGGTGATGTCCCAGCTCGTGGGCGAGGACCCGGCCGAGGCTCAGGCCCGAGGGGCGCAGCAGGTCCACGGCGATGCTGATGCCCGACGCGTCCGTGCCGTGCATCGGTCCCGGACCGGGGATCCCGCCGCTCACCCCGAGCGCGCTCCCCGACCGGCGGACGAAGAAGACGTCGACCGACGGCCGCGCGGCGCCGGCGGAGAGGCGCAGGAGCTCGCCGAGCTCGGGCAGCTCCTCGTCCGACGTCTCTTCGAGGATGGAGAGCGCCGCGCGCGTCCCGCCCACCACCGCGTGCTGCCGCACGTTCACGATCTCGATGTCGAGCAGGCGCTCGACCTCGCTCAGCCCTCGAGCGACCAGGCGCGGGCCGCGGCTCCCCGAAGGCCGGAGGTCGCCGCCTCCGACGTAGTACAGGTCGAGATCGACGCGGCGGCGCACACGATTGTCGACCCCGAACGTCACCACGCGCGCGTCGCTCGTGGTCTCGGCGCGCGCCGTGACGACGTAGCGCATCCCGGGTGGGACGACGCGGGAGGAGTTGGGCACGAGGACGGTGAAGGTCCCATGCGCGCTGGGCACGACGGGATTGATGGGCGGGGCGGAATCGAAGTCGATGACGCCGACGTCGAAGAGCACCGCGCCCGTCGGATCGACCAGCATCGAGGGTGCAATGGCGAGATCGGGGGTCGCGTCGATCACCCACGTCGTGGGTCCCATCGTGTCGAGGCGATCGAGGGAGATCTCGCTCCGGCGCCGGCGGAGCGCACCCGGCAGAACCTCGACCGAGACCCGCACGTCGTCGGGCGCATCGTGGATCGCCACGCAGCCGTCGTAGGGCTGAAGCGAGAGCGCACCGGTTCTCGCCAGGACGCGCGTGCATCGTTCGTTCGCACCACAGTCGCCGTCGTCGATGCAGGGGGCGACGCAGCTCCCGGCCACGACGCAGAGGCCGCGGTTGCAGTCGGCCGCCTCGTCACAGAGCGCGCCGTCCATGGCGCCCGGATAGAAGCGCTCGCAGATCAGGGGCACCGGCTCGAGGTCCTCTCCCAGAAAGGCGATGTCGGCCTGACAGTTGGTGCCGGTCTCGCATTCGCGATCGGCGGCGCAGGGGACGACCCCGCCATCGGGCGAGACAGCGCTGTCCACCCGACTTGGCCGCGTGTCGGGCGCGCTGTCGACCAGCGAATCAGCGGAAGAGTCGCGGAGCGCCGCGTCCATCACCGCGGCGTCGGGCGGCGACTCCCCGCCTCCCGTGGACAGCTCCGTCCGGGCGCCGCACGCGCCGACCGGGAGGACGAGGAGAGTGAGCGCGAAACGCCAGCGCCCGCCCACGTTCAGTCCTGCTCCTCTTGGTCTCCCGCCGCGGCGCGCCGACGACGCATCAGCATCTCCTTCGCCGGCCCTTCGCCGACGATGCTCAGCGCGCGGTCGACGATGTCGCGCACCGCCGATTTCGCGCCCGCCCTCTCCGCGAGATCGAGGGCCGCGCGGATCGTCGACATGTCCCGATCCAAGACGCCCGCCCGCGCGAGCGCGCGGGCCGCTTCGGCGTCCTCGCCTCGCTGACGAAGCGCGTTGGACAGGGCGCGGGCGAGCTCGGCCCGCTGCACCGGTTCCTCGGTGCGCGCCTCGAGCGTGGAGAGCGCATCGGGGTCCGTGGGGACGCCTCCGGGATCGGTCACGTCGCCCGCGACGGTGGCCTCGACGTCGTCGAGGTCGACGAGCTCCGTGTTGGCGAGCTCGTCGACGTTGCCCTCGGTCACGTCCACCTCGTCCTCGTCCTGCAGCGATTCGGTGCGGCGCCGCGCGGCCGCCGGCACGCTGCCGGGGACCGTGCGATCCCCTCGCTCGAGACGGTGTTGGAGTGGTCCGAGGCGCGAGTCGTTCGGCGCCTTGCGCGCGAGCATGTCCACGAAGGCGCGCGCGCCCTCGGTGTCTTCCGCGTCGTCGAAGTAGAAGCAGGCCGCCTCGACCAGAGCATGGACGGCGCCCGCCCCCCCGCGACCTTCGAGCGCGAGGAGTCGGTCGTACGCAGCGCAGGCACCGCTGATGTCACCGACCGCGGCGCGGACGTGGGCGAGGGAGCAGCAGAGCCCCGGATCATCGTCGTGGTGCTCGAGGGCGCGAACCAGACGCTCCTCGGCGGCCGAGGCGCGGCCGGAGCGGCCGAGGAGCTCGGCGGCGCGCCGGAGCGCAGAAGCCGCCGCGTGGCCATCGCCAGCGGCCGCATGCGCAGCGGCGGCGCGATCGAGGCGAAGCACGGCGGCCGAGCGTTCGCCGCGGGCCGCGAAGAGCCCCGCGAGACCTTCGAGCGCGGAGGGATCATCGGGGGAAGCGAAGAGCGCCTCGCGATAGAGGCGCTCGGCGTCGCCGCGGTGGTCGAGGCGCTCGAGGGCCTGCGCCGCCGCGCTCGCCACCCGCGCCCGGTCGCGCGAGGACAGGGGCGCGCCGAGCGCCTTCTTGGCCGCCTTCTCGATCTCGTCGACGTCGCCGCTCCGGCGCGCGAGCTCCACCCGCTGGATCGCCAGGCGGGGATCGTTCGGCCGGCGCGCGGCGGCACGGCTCACAAGCAAGAGCGCGGCCTTCGGGTCGGTCACGGAGAGCTCGGTGGAGACGAGCGCGAGCCCCTCCGCGGCGAGCTCCGAGAGGGGCTCGAGGCGGATCATCCGTTTCAGAGCCGCGGCGGCCGCTTCGCGATCGTCCAGGCGAAGGGCGAGACGGACGGCGGTAGCGGCTGAGAAGGCGTCGTCGCGCTCGCGCAGCGTCGCGAGGACCTCGGCTTCCGCACCGGGGCGCTCGGCGTCGACCATGAGCGCGACCTCGAGGGCCAGGGCGGCGAGCCACGGCTCGACCGACCGCCGCTCTTCGAGCCGGCGCACCAGCGCGAGCGCTTCGTCGGCTGCGTCTTCCACCGCGTCCTCGGCCAGGCAACGGAGGATGGGAGCGGCGATGCGCGCGGCCTCCGCGGCCTCGATGATCGCGTCGGCGGAGCTCTGCGCGCGGCCGAGCTCGAGGGTGAAGACGCCGTCGTCGCGCGAGACGACCGAGAGCTCCACCCCGCGATCGTCGGGGAGGCGATAGCCGCGCGTCACGAGCGCGCGCGCGAGCAGAGCGCGCGCCGGTCGCTCCAGCCGGAAGAGGCCGGAGTCGGGGTCGAAGACCACGCCCAGCGCCGCCGCCGCCTGCACGATCCGCCGAAAAGGATTGGCCGGGCCGTCGTCCACCGCGCGATGCGAGCGGACGAAGAAGCAGAGGTCGCGGCCTCGCACCAGCGGAACCACGTCCAGGCCCACCGCCCCGAACTCGTCGGACAAACCGATGGCCACGGCATCGGGTGCGTCGCCGATGCTGAGGCCGACGCCGCGGGCCCGCGCGGCGCGCCCGAGGTCGGCCATGTCGACTCGGAAGGTGGCGGAGCGGACCTTCGTCCGCCGATGACGAAAGACCGACGCGCCACCGGTCACGTCGACGGGGAAACGCACGTGACCGAGGCCGAGGTCGAGCGCGACCGCGCGACCCGCTCCAGCGTCGAGGGGACGAGACAGACGCAGAAAGCCCCGCCCCGCCTCGAAGCGGAGATTGAAGCGTGGCCCGTCGCCGTCGCGCGTCGACGACTTCGAAGCACCGACTTCCGCCGGGCTCTCGTCGCCAGCCTCGGGGCTCAAACGTCCTCCGTGGGCGGCGGCGCCGGGATGGTCTCCGAGTCCTTGGTGGGCGCCGGCACGCGCTCGCGGAATCGAGCCCAGGCCTCGCCGAGACGCTTCGTCGCCGCCTCCATGATGGCCTCGGTCTTGGCGTCCGCCGCACCGAGGGCCACCGACTCCTCGGCGCAGATCATGGCCGCGACGTACTTGTCGCGGGCCGCGTAGCTCTGGGCGAGATAGGGAACGACCATGCGCGGGTCGACCCCGAGGCTGAGCGCGCGACGCAACAGACCGATCGCCTGACCATGTCGGCCACCGACGACCGCCGCGCGCCCCATGCGCGCGAAGAGGTCACCGGCCACCGGCCCGTCCTGCGCCCACTGGATGCCGAGGCGCAGCACCTCGCCCGCCCACTCGCTGCGTCCCGTTTCCGAGTACGCGGTCCCGAGCAGGCCCAGGCTTCGGGCGAGCGTGCCGCGTACCTCCATCGTGAGGCGCTGGCCTTCCGCGGTGCGGAGCAGGAGCGACAAGGGGCCAGGCCAGGCGCCCAGGAGCTCGACCACCCGTTCGTGATCACCGCGCGCCGCCGCGTCTTCCACCTCGGGGATCACCGCGAGATCGATCGAGAAGGGCGAGCCCGTCGACGAGCGGTCGACCTCCGCGCGGACGCGCTCGCGCAGCGCTTGTCGCAGGGTCGGAAGCGCGACCAGCTCATCGTCATCGCCGACCTTGCAGAGCACCTTCGCCGTGCCCCCCGCCTCGAGATGAAGCTCCATCAGCTCCACACCGAAGAGCGGCGCCAACAGCACGTACCGGAATCCGATCAGCTCCTGGAGCCCGTCGGCGTCGAGCTCCTCCGGCAGCTCCTCGGCCGGCGGCGGATCCTGGGAGAGGATGGCGGCGACCAACCGCCGCCGGAACTCGCCGAGGCTCAGGCGCTGCTCCTGCCCGGACTCGCCGAGGACGAAGTCCACCAGGGAGGCATCCGGCACCCGTTGATCGACCGAGAGCGCGGTGATGCGCACGCCCGCGATGATGGAGAAGGCGACGAAGCGGTCGCCTACGATCTCGCAGAGCTGCTCGAAGGCCTCGTTCTGGGACGAGAGGCGTTCGAACCAACCGTCCGCCCGTACCTCGGCCAGATCGAAGATCCGAGTCTCGTCGCCCACTTGCAGAAGGGTTTCAGGCACGTGACGAGAAGGTCAAGCGTCGCGATACCAGTCCAGAGTACGGGCGATTCCGTCCTCCAGGTCGACCTGCGCCCGAAAGCCGAGGAGGCGTTCGGCCTTCTTGACGTCCGGGATGCGAAGCTCGACGTCCGGAAAGTCCCAATCGACGAACTCGATTTCGGACGCGGAGCCCGAGATGCGCTTCACCAGGCGCGCCAGCTGGTAGATGGTGACGGTGCTGCGCGGGTTGCCGATGTTGAAGGCGTGGCCGACCGCCTCGTCTCGGGTCAGGCAGAGGAGCACCCCATCGACGATGTCGTCGATGTAGCACCACGACCGGATCTGATCGCCCTCGTTGTGGATGCGGACCGGCTCGTTGGCGAGGCAGCGGGTGACGAAAGCGTGGATGGCGCCCTCGCCCACCTGACCCGGCCCGTAGATGTTGAACGGCCGGATCGAGCAGGTCGGAAGCCCGTGCTGCTTGAAGTAGTTGTGGGCGAGATGCTCGGTGGCGAGCTTCGAAACGGCGTAGGTCCAGCGCGCCTCGCCGACGGCACCCAGGCTGGTGACGTCCGCCTCGCGCACGCGGAAGGCGTAGCTCCCGAAGACCTCGCTTGTCGAAAAGTCGATGAGCCGCTTCACCCCGCCCGCGGCGAGGGAGGAACGGAGCACGTTCATGGTCCCCTCGATGGAGACCTCCATCGTGAGCACCGGGTTCTTCAGCACCGTGTCCACGCCCGCGATGGACGCCATGTGCACGACGTAGTCGGCTCCCTGACAGGCCTTCTCCACCGCCGCCGCGTCGCGGACGTCGCCCACCGTCACCTCGACGTTCGGGTGCGCGTCGAGCCCGGCCTTCGACAGGGCGTTGCGGCGCAGGTTGTCGAAGATGCGAATGCGGTTGTGATCCGCGAGGCGGCGCGTGAGGGCGGTCCCGATGAATCCGGCCCCGCCGGTGATGAGGAGGGTCGCGTCCTTCAGCATGGGGCACGGACCATACACCGGCGTCCCCCCGAATGGGCGTATGCTCCGCTCCCATGCTCGACCGCCGAGCCTTCCTCGCCCTGCTCCTCGTCCCGCTCCTCGGGTGCGACAGCTGCGGGCCCCCGCCCCGGACCACCCTCCCCGACCTCGATGCGAAGCGCCGGACCGGCGACATCGTCCTCGATGGACGCCTCGACGAGGCCGATTGGACGCACGCCCAATCCACCGTGCGCTTCGTCCGGACGATGGACGGGATGCCCGGCGAGCCGAGGGTCTCCGCCCGGATGCTCTGGGACGACGAAGCGCTGTGGGTCGCCTTCGAAGTGGAGGACGACTATCTGAAGTCCACGTTCGACCCCCAGACCCGAGACCCACACCTGTGGGAGCAGGACGCGGTGGAGCTCATGGTGGACCCGGACGGCGATGGGCAGGGCTACTTCGAGCTTCAGGTCAGCCCGACCGGTCTCGACTTCGACACTCGCTTCGACACCGTCCGCCAGCCGGCGCCCTTCGGCTATCCGAGCTGGGAGAGCGATCTGGAAGCGGCCATAGACCTGCGGGGGACGGTCAACGACGAGACGCCGGACGAGGGCTACACCGTGGAGATGCGCATCCCCTTTTCGTCCTTCGCCGCCGGCAGCGATCCGGCCCCGCCCCCCGCCCCGGGCGACACCTGGCGGATCGCCCTCTACGTCCTCGACGCGCGACCCGAAGGTCAGCGCGGCGTGGGATGGTCGGCGCCCCTCGTCGGCGATTTCCACGTCCCCGATCGCTTCGGCCGGGTGACTTTCGTGGAATGAGCGCCGCGGGGGCGGCCTTTACAAAGCGACAGAGCACGTGAAAGCATTTCGGCTCCGCGAAAGGGTGAGCGATGGGCATCTTCAGCCGCATGAACCGGGTCATCAAGTCCAACCTCAATTCGTTGGTCGACAAGGCCGAGGACCCGGAGAAGCTCATCGGGCAGACCATCATGGACATGGAGTCCGAGGTGAAGCGGGCCAAGAAGGATTCTGGTCGGCACCCTCGGGACCGCCAAGCGACTGGTCAAGAAGGCCAAGGAGCACGAGGAGGAAGCCTCCGAGTGGGAGCGCAAGGCGACCCTCGCGGTGCGCGCCGGTGACGACGAGCTCGCCCGCGAGGCGCTGAGGCGCAAGGCCCGCGCGCGGCAGCAGGCGGACGACGCAAAGGACCAGGCCATCTCCGCCGAGAACGCCGCGGACGAGATGAAGTCCACGCTCGACCGCATCGAGCGGAAGATCGAGGAGCTCAAGAACAAGAAGGGCACCCTCGCCGCGCAGGTGAAGCGGGCGCGCGAGGCGCCGAGCACCGAGGCCGGCGGCGGCGGTGGGCGCTTCCAGAGCGAGGCGCTCGACGAGCTCGACCGCATGACCGGGCGCATCGATCAGCTCGAGGCCGAGGTCGAGGTCTCGAACGTGCTCGACGATCCCAAGCGCGCCGAGGTCGACGCCAAGTTCCGGGCGCTCGAGAAATCGTCGACGGGCGGAGCCGTCGAAGACGAGCTCGCCGCGCTCAAAGCCAAGCTCGACGGATAGCCGAGTGAGGCACTAGCGCGCATGTCCGAACGCCTCGTCTTGTGGCATCGCCGGGTCCCGGCGCCGCGCGACGACCTCGAGGACGTGGAGCTCCACGCCTCCTGGGGGCAACGCGTGGCAGGTGAGCTCGAGGCGGCTCACGGTCATGTGGTCACCCTGCTGGGCTCCACGGTGGTGGTCGTCGTGGACCCCCTGGACTTCGCGGAGTCCATCGACGCTGCGCTGGGCCTGGTCGGTGAAGCGGAAGAGCTCGAACCGCCGCTGAAGATCTCCTTCGGCGTCGCCCTCGGTGAGATCGTCCAGACCGAGACGCTCGACGGCGCGGTCGAGAACGGGCCGGCGCTGGACCGAGCGCAGCTCCTCGCGAACCGGGCGCGAGCGGGCGAGCTGGTCTTCGACTCCGCCGCCCACGAGCTCGCCGCAAACCGTTACCTCTTCGCGCGGAGCGTGGGCACCGGCGTCGGAGGGCTCAAGGGTCAGAGCCTCGATCGCGAGTTCCCGCGGCGCGACGACTGCGGCGCGGCCATCGAGCTCCTGGGCTCGCCGCCCATCCCCACCACGGTCGCTCCGGGCCTGTCGCGGGTGACCGAGCTGGCCGCGCAGGGTGGCTCTCACAGGCTCATCCTCCGCGGACCGATCGGCGCTGGGCTCAAGGAGTTCGTCGATGCGCTCGCCGAAACGCATCGCCCTCCCCTGGTGCTCCGTCTGGAGGCCGTTCCCGGAGCGCTCGAGCCGCTCGGCAGCCTGCGCTACGCACTGACGCGGCGCTGGAAGACGCGTGAAGGCGTCGAGGCCGCGGTGACGAACCTTCCGAAAGAAGCCGCTCGCACCCTGGCAGCGATCGCGCGTGGTGTCGCGGTCGACCGCGGCGACGCCATCCTCGCGGTGTCGGAGCTGCTGGACGCGCACGTCGAAGCGGAGCGGCGGCCGTGGGTCATCGCCGATCCACTGTCGGCGGTCGACTCGGCGACCATCGGCGTCATCGCCGACGCCCTCGCGACGGGGACCGAGGCGCTCCTGCTCGCCCGCGTGCCGCACGACGCGCGCCCACCGAAGCAGCTCACGCAGCGCGGCGAGCTCGAGGAGGTCCCGCTGCCCATGGTGCGGATGGATGGCGCCCGCGAAATCGCAGAGGCGATCCTGGGCGCGAACACCCCGGACGACGTCTCGCGGCGGGTGGCGGTGCTGGGCGGCGAGTCGCCCCTCGGTGTCCTCGAGGCGGCACGAGCGCTGATTGCCGGCGGCGACCTGGTGCACGACGGCGAAGCCTTCCGGTGGCGGACCCGCCCGCGCGCGGGTGTTCGAAGCATCCCGGTGGAAGGTCATATCGAGGAGCGGGTGGTCAGCCTCGATCCCACCTCGCGCCGCATTCTCGAAGCGGTGTGCGCCGTGCCCAGTGGATCCCCCGGCGAGCTGGCGCGCACGGTGGCGATGGCCGACGGGATCGGCATCGACCACCTCGCCGGCGGGATCGAGCGACTCTGCGCCGAGGCGTTCCTCGCGCCGGAAGAGCCCCTCTACGCGACGAGCACCATGCTGCGGGCGGTGGTGGTGCAGGCCATGCCGGCCCCGCGCACCAGCGAGATGTATCGCTTCATCGCGGGCGCGATGGAGACAGCCGCGTCCAAAGACGCGGAGTTCGAGAAGGCGACGATCGGGTACTACCTGGCCGAGGGCGGTCAGGAGCAAGAGGGTGCAAGGGCGCTGATCGAGGCCGGACGCGCCGCCGCGCTCGCGGGCTTTCCGCGCGCCGCGGTGCGCCTCGCAGCGGCCGCGGTGCAGTACGACCCCTCCGCCAAGATCCGAAACGCCGCGACGACCCTGAGCCGGAGCGTCAGCACCCAGGGGCGGACCAGCGCCCCGCCACCGCCGCAGACCGTCATCGCCATCGCCGAAGAGATCGAGCAGCGGGCCGGGGAAGACTCGGAGGGCGTGGGCGCGAGCGCGGTGGCCGCGCTCAAGGACCGCGACTTCGACTCGGTGGAGCGGCTCCTCGACATCGCCATCGCCGAAGGGCACGACCGCGCCGCAGCCGAACGCCTCCGCGCCCTGACCGAGCTCGGTCGGGGCGAGCTGGAGGCCGCGCTCTTCGCGCTTCACAAGTCGCGAGACGCCCTGCCCGCCGACGACGCTGCCCGGGCCCGCAACGAGCTCGCGCGGGCGATCATCCTCTTGGGCGCACGGAGCCCGGTACTGGCCGTGCGGGCTGCGCTCAAGGCCCTCCGCCTCGCGCGAGCGGCCGAGACGCGCAGCGGAGAGCTCGCGAGTCTCAAGACCTTGAGCCTCTGCTTTCTCGCGCTCGGACGCGCCGAAGAGGCCAAGCGTTTTGCCGCCGCGGCGGCCTGAGAATCCCCAAGCGCAAAAAGCGCACGAATGCCCCGAAACCGGGATGCAGAACTGGCGTCGGGGACTAGGTAGGGTGTGCGCCTATGAACAATCTCGTAATCCTCGGTGCTGGGACGGCCGGCACCATGATGGCCAACCGGATGGTGCGATCGCTTCCGTCGAGCGATTGGCAGATCACCGTCGTGGATCGGGACGACGTTCACGTCTATCAGCCCGGTCTGCTCTTCCTGCCCTTCGGGCAGTACAGGAAGGAGGAGATCATCAAGCCGCGTGGCGCGCTCCTCGACCCGGCGGTGCGCTACGTGATGGGCACCATCGACCGGATCGATCCGGAAGCGAAGGTGGTCGCGCTCGAGAACGGCGAACGTCTGAGCTACGAGCTGTTGGTCATCGCCACCGGCTCGCACATTCACCCGGAGCAGACGCCCGGGATGACGGGCCGCCTCTGGCAGAAGGACGTCTTCGACTTCTACACCCTCGATGGGTCGTCGAAGCTCGCCGAGCGCCTCGACGGATTCGAGGGAGGGCGCCTGCTGATCGACACCGTCGAGATGCCGATCAAGTGTCCGGTCGCGCCCCTCGAGTTCGCCTGCCTGGCCGACGACTACTTCCGGAAGCGGGGCATGCGCGACAAGGTCGAGATGGTCTACGTCACGCCCCTCGACGGCGCCTTCACCAAGCCGAAGGCTTCCGCTGCCTTCGGCTCGATGCTCGGCGATCGCGGCATCTCGGTCGTGCCGAACTTCGCCGCCAACGCCGTCGACGAGGAGCGCCGGTCGCTCCGGAGCTACGACGGACGGGAAGAGCACTTCGACCTCCTGGTGACCATCCCGCTGCACGGCGGCTCGGGCGCGATCCTCCGCTCCGAGATGGGCGACGAGATGGGCTTCGTGCCCACCGACAAGCACACCCTTCAGAGCAAAGCCCACCCCGACATCTTCGTCATCGGCGATGCGACGGACCTGCCAGCGAGCAAAGCAGGCGCCGTCGCTCACTTCCAAGGGGATGTCCTCGTGGAAAACCTCCTGCGCTACATCGACGAAAAGCCCCTGCTCCCGGACTTCGACGGGCACGCCAACTGCTTCATCGAGACCGGCAACGGCAAGGCGATGCTCATCGATTTCAACTACGACACCGAGCCGCTGCCGGGGCGCTTCCCCCTCCCCGGGATCGGCCCCTTCACTCTCCTCGAGGAGAGCGAGATCAACCACTGGGGCAAGCTCGCCTTCAAGTGGATCTATTGGAACGTGCTGGTGAAGGGCGGCGAGCTGCCGCTCGACCACCGGATGCTCATGGCCGGAAAGAGGGGCTGAGCAATGACGACGAACGACGAAATCCTCTCCCGACTGGACACCATCAGTCAGCGTCTCGACGCGATCGAAGCGCGCCAGCGCTTCAGCGCGGAGATGGCGGAAGAGCTGATGCCGATCGGCAGGCTCGCGATGAACAGCGCCGCCTCTCATCTCGCCGAGTGGGACGAGCGCGGGCTCTTCGAGATGCTCGGCGTCGGCCGCCGGGCAGTCTTGCGCATCCTCGAGAGCTACTCGAAGGAGGACGCGGAGTACCTCGCCGACGCGGTGGTCGGGATCCTCGCCACCGTCCGGAACCTGACGCAGCCGGGCGTGCTGACGGTCGCCAACCAGGCCTCGGACGTCCTGCTCTCGGGCGACGGGGTCGAGCCGGTCGGGATGTTCGGCGCCATGCGCAAGGCCGCGAAGGACGACGACATCAAGCGCGGACTCGGCGTGATGCTCGAGGTGATGCGTGCGATCGGACGCGCGCAGGGAGGCGTCGCGACGGATGGCGCGGCTCTGGCGAAGCCGATGGCGGCCCGCGCCCCCGCCGCGGCCAAGCCTGCGCCGGCCAAAGCGGCGCCTGCGCCCGCCGCCCCGAAGGCCGAGGCGGCGGCTGCACCGGCTGCCGCGACCGAGGACGAGCCCCAGATCGTTCACTGGGAAGGCCACGACTTCGATCCCAACGGCTTCCTCATCGATCCCAGCACCTGGTCCCCGGAGCTCGCCAAGAAGATCGCGGAAGGTCTGGGCATCACCCTGACCGACGAGCACATGCACGTGATCGGGTGGGTCCGCGACGACTACGCGAGCTCGGGCGCTTCGCCCAACGTTCGCCGCGTCGCCTCCGGGTCGGGGGTAGGCACCGAAGCCATGTATCGACTCTTCCCGCCGACCCCCGGGAAGACCTGCGCGATGATCGCGGGCGTCCCCAAGCCCGTCGGCTGCGTCTGAAGAGGAGAGAGAGATGACCCTTCCATTTGCAAAGAAAGACGGCGCCCAGTCCGGGGCCCCCGAGGTCATCCCGGCCGCCGCCAACAAGCTCGCGCTCGTGTGCGCGAAGTCCGGCCTCGACGAGTGCTATCCCGTGCTCATCATGGCCAACGCCGCTCGGATGACCGGCATGGAGGTGAGCGTCTTCTTCACCTTCTACGGCCTGGACGTGGTGACCAAGGGCAAGGTCGACAAGCTCTGGGTCAACATGGTCGGCAACCCCTCGACGCCGATGCCACCCTTCCTGATGGGTCTGCCCGGCATGGAGGTGATGGCGACCAGCATGATGAAGAAGAAGATGGCCGAGCTCGACCTGCCGCCGCCTCACGAGATGGTCGAGATCCTGGCGGCTTCGGGGTGCACGCTCTACGGCTGCGAGCTGGCGATGCGCATGTTCGATCGGACCATCGAAGACCTCTTGCCCCAGGTCGACTCGGTCATCACCGCCACCGACTTCTTCGAGTTGGCGCGCGGCGCTCAGAATCGTCTTCGTCTGAGCTCTCTTCAGAGCGCGCGCATCAACGCCCGGAACATGTCGAAGGTGAGCGCCTGCTCGCCGCCGCCGAGGGCGTTGGCCGGATCGGGATGAACGTCGAGGAGCAATCCGTCCGCACCCGCCGCGAGGGCGGCCAGGCACATCGGCTGCACGCGACGCCGCACGCGCACGGCGCTCGTCGGGTCGACCACGATCGGCAGATGGGTGACCTCGCTGAGCTGGGGGATCGCCGACAAGTCCAGAGTGCGCCGCTCGCTCGGGCCGAGGGTCCGGACGCCGCGCTCGCACAAGACGATCTGCGGATTGCCTTCGAGCGCGATGTGCTCCGCGGCGTGCAGCCACTCCTCGGCCGACGCCATGGCCCCACGCTTGAGGAGCACCGGCTTGTCCACCTGAGCCACCGCGTCGAGGAGCGCGCGGTCGTGGGTGTGTCGCTCGGAGACGACGAGGAGATCGACGCGCCTCGCCACCTTGCCCACGTCCCCCGGTCGCGCCACCTCGGTGGCGATGGGCAGGCCGTGCTCCTTGCCCGCAGCTTCGAGGAGCGCGAGGGCGTCGAAGCCTCTGCCCTCGACGAAGTAGCCGCTCGCCCGCGGCTCGAAGCAGCCGCCCCACAGGATGTGGGCGCCCTCTTCCGCGAGGACGCGAGCGACCTCCCGGATCTGCTCCCGCGACTCGACCAGCGTCGGCCCGGCGATGATGACGGGGGCCTCGCCGCCGAGGCGAACCCCCTGACCGATCTCGATGACGGTGTCGGGCGCCCCGTCTCTGCGGCCGATGTGCTCGAGCTGCTTCGCCTTGGGAGGCGGCGCCTCGGGGAGCGCCGGCGCCGGGACTTCGGGCGGCGGGGCGTCGGCGGAGAACGAGCCCCGAACGCCGGCCATCGAAGCGCTCGGATAGCTGCCCAGCACCATCAAGCTCGAGGTGCGGGCGCGCAGCTCGTCGAGCGCTTCCTTCACGGAGACGTCGGCGACGTTGCCTTCGAAGTCCAGATAGAAGAGGTACTCGAAAGGCGAGCCGGGTCGTGGCCGCGACTGGAGCTTGGTGAGGCTGAGTCCGTGCGAGGCGAGGACGTTCAGACAGGACGCCAGCGCGCCCTGCTCGTGTCGCGTCGAAAGCAGCAGCGATGTCTTGCACGGCGTGCTCGGGTCGTAAGCGACTGGTGAGCGCGCCACCACCAACATGCGCGTGTAGTTCTCGAGCTGGTCGGCGACATCGCGCCGCAGCACCTCGAGGCCGTAGCGATGGGCCGCCGCCTCGCTCCCGATGGCTGCCTGCGTCGGATTGCCGTCGTCCTGCACCTTGCGCACGGCACCCGCGGTGTCCGTGTACGCGCGCGGTTCGACGTGCGGCAGCGCGGCGAGGAAGTCGCGGCACTGCGCCAGGGCCTGGGGGTGGGACCACACGCTGCGAAGCGAGCTCAGGGTCGCACCCGGCACGGCGACGAGGCAGTGATCGACCCGTTGGATCTCCTCGCCCACGATGGCGAGGCCCATCTTCGCGAGCAGGTCGTAAGCCTCGTGGATCGAGCCGGCGGTGGTGTTCTCGAGGGGCAGCACCGCCCACGACGCCTCACCGTCGGCGACCGCCTCGAGCATCTCCTTGAAGCTGCCGTAGCCGACGAGCTCGGCCCGCACCCCGCGGCGCGCGAAATGACGACTGGCGGCGGCGTGGCTGTAGGAGGCTTCGATGCCCTGGTAGGCCACCACCGGGGGCGCGCCGGGCTCGGTGGAACGGGGCCCCGCGTCACCCGGGGCAGCGTCGGCCTCGGCCAGGCGGTCGAAGAGCGCCTCGACCAATGCACCGTCGACCCCGAGCCGGACGGCGAGCTCCCGGGCCCGGTCTCGCTCCTCGGAGGTCGGAGCGCCGAGCCGCGCCCGCGCCTCGAGGGCGCGAAGGATGCGCGCGTCGAGCTCGGAGCGCTTCTTGTCGCTTTCGTCCATGGCGAAGGGAGGATGCCCCGCCACGGGACGGGAGGGGAAGATCGCGACGGGCCCCTGCGTAGCAAGGGTTGTCCAATCCAGACAGCATGGGGCGCCCGGGGGGCAATTCGGCTCCCCGGGCGCCTTTTCAATGGCGCGTCGAGGCCCGAAACTAGCGCCGCCGTGCGCACGGTCGCCTTTGTCCTCTTCCTCGTCTCTGCCCATCTGGTCCATGGGCGGTGCGCTCGTGCCCAGGACTTCGACTACCAGCGCATCCCCATCGGCAACCGCGCGGTAGGCATGGGCAGCGCCTTCACCGGTGTGGCCGAGGATCTCTCCGCCGTCTGGTACAACCCCGGCGGCCTGGCCTTCCCCGAGGGCGCGACCATCAGCGGCGGCCTGTCGATCAACGTCTTCGACGACTACGCCATCACCAACGGATACGGCTTCGGCAACTCGGCGGTGGACCTGAACGACACCGGTTCGATCTCCATCCCCTTCTTCGTCGGCGGGATGGCCAAGCTTGGCCAGGCCGAGAGTCACGAGTTCCGGCGGCATGCGATCGCAGTGTCGGCGGTCAATCCCTCCACGCCCTCGCGACGGATGGACGCGTCTATCGCCGTGCCGGCCGACGCCACGGCCGCAGCGCTTCATCTGCAGTCACGAGACCGGCTCCAGCAGTACGGCCCGTCCTACGCGTATCGGGTGAACGAAGATCTGGGCATCGGCATCAGCGCCTTTCTCTCGCTGCACGACTTCGACTACGAGGAATCCGAGATCGTCACGCGCATCGGTCCGCGCCAGCCGGACGGTCGTTTCGCGAGCTCGAGCCTCGGCTCCCGCATCTCCAACGGCGGCGCGAACGTCATCTCGCTGCTCTTTCGGGTGGGTGCGCTCTGGCACGCGACCGAGCGCCTTCGACTCGGTCTGATGCTCCAGGTGCCCAACCTGCCCATCTACCGGCGCGGACACATCTCGGAGTTCGTGAGCAGCGTCGACGAGACGGGCACCGGCCAGTTCACGAACCTGAAGCAGAGCGACACCACCCCCGACATCGGCCTGCCCTTCGAAGCCCGCCTGGGGGTCGGCTACGAGCCCCTCGACAACTGGCGCCTCGGTCTCGACGTCTCGATCTACGCACCGATGGGCTCGAAGGATTCGCCCCGTCATCTCTTCGGTCAGCCCACCGTCGATCCCTCGACCGGCGTCGCGCCGAACCCCGGTCGCTTCATCGCGAACAGCTACTGGACCGAGACGAGCTTCAACGTGGCGGCAGGGATGGAGACGATCATTGCCGACATCGTGCCGCTCAGCTTCGGCGTCTACACCGATCTCTCCCCTGCTCCCTCCATCGACGGCCCCACCAACGTCTATCAGCCTGCACACCTCGACAACGTCGGCCTGACCGCCGTCGTGGGCTATCGCAAGGGCGGCTACAACTTCGCCGTGGGCGGCGCGCTGGTGATGGGCTGGGGCCGCGCGCTGGCGAACAACCCCGACGCGGCCGCCGCCGAGGCCTACGTGCCCCGCGACGCCCAGCAGACCTCGCTCTACATCTTCATCACGGGCTACAGCGAGGCGGCGCAGCAGCTCGCGCGCGACATGGACGCCCTCAGCCTGAGCGGCGAAGAGCACAACGAGCAGGACGACGCCGAGATACGGCGGCTCGAGGAGCTCCGCCGGGAGTGCGAGGAGCAGCTCGCGCGCGCGCTCGAGGGCCAAAACGAGGAGACGAACGAGACGCCCGAGGAGGCGCCCGACCCGGAAGACGCCCCGGCGCCGGAGCCCGCGGACAATCCGTAGCCCCAACACCGCGGACGTTTCATGTACTCTCGACCCGTGGGCCGACCCGAGCGTCCCGGCGAGAGGACGAGTGAACCCCTCCCGCTGACCGAAGAGCTGGAACGATTTGCGCAGCTTCAAGCGGTGCTCCTCGATCGATGGTCGGCCATCCGCGACGTGAACGCGGGACATCGCGACATCGTGGTGGTGCCGAGCCTCTCCCTCGAGGGGCTCCCGATGAGCTCCATCGCCGGCGTCAACCACTACGAGGAGCGGATGCTCTTCACGCTGATGCTCCTGCGCCACCCGCGGGCGCGCCTGGTCTACGTGACCAGCCAGCCCATCCATCCGGCGATGGTCGACTACTTCATCGCCATGGTGCGCGGGATCAGCTCGGCCCACGTCCGCGATCGCCTGACGATGCTCTCGACCTACGACATGTCGCCGCGGCCGCTCACCGAGAAGATCCTCGAGCGCCCGCGGCTGATGCGGCGGATCCTCGACGCCATCGATCCGGAGCGTGCGCACATGACGTGCTTCACGGTCTCGCGCCTCGAGCGCAAGCTCGCTGTGCGCCTCGGCATCCCTCTCTACGGCGTCGACCCCACGCTCCTCGAGCTCGGCACCAAGAGCGGCTCGCGCCGCACCTTCCGCGAGGCGGGCGTGTCCCTGCCGCTCGGCGCGGAGGACGTGAAGAGCGGCGCCCAGATCGCGGAGGCCGCCGCGGACATCTGGGAGGAGGAGCCCGAAACGCGACGGGTGGTGGTCAAGAAAGACCACGGCTTCAGCGGCGAGGGCAACGCCGTGCTCGACCTGAGCAACCTCGGCGAGGTGGCGCCAAAGGCGAGCTCGCGCGGCGGGCGCGTGGATCGCATCCTCGAGGAGCTGCCGAAGATGCGCTTCGCGTCGGAGGGCATGACCTGGGACGTCTTCCGCGACGAGATCGGCGAGACCGGCGGCGTGGTCGAGCAGTTCGTCGAAGGCGACCGTGTGCGATCGCCGAGCGGTCAACTGCGCATCAATCCGCGGGGCGAGCTCGAATGCGTCAGCACCCACGATCAGCTCCTGGGCGGGCCCGACGGACAGACCTACGCGGGCGCGCGTTTCCCGGCGGACGACGCCTACCGGATGGAGATCCAGGCCGACGCGCTGAAGGTGGGCGAGGTGCTGGTGAAGAAGGGGGTCGTGGGCCGGGTGGCCGTCGATTTCATGGCGGTCGAACGACAGGGCGAATGGAAGCGCTTCGCCATCGAGATCAACCTGCGCATGAGCGGCACCACGCACCCGCTGATGATCATGCGGATGCTCAACTCGGGCCGCTACGACGCGTCTACTGGCCTCTACATCTCCGGCCACGGTAGCCCGCGCTTCTACGTGTGCACCGACACATTGAGCGCGCCCACCTACCGGGGCTTGTCGGTGGAGGACGTGCTCGACGTCGCGGCGGTGCACGGCCTGCACTACCGCCCCTGGACCGACGACGGGGTGGTCTTCCATCTCCTCGGTGCGGTCTCGCAACACGGCAAGCTCGGCGTGACCGCTTACGGCGCGAGCCCCGAAGAGGCGCAGCAACACATGGAGCACAGCTCCCAGGTCCTCGACGAGGCGACGGTCGGTCCCGGCGGCTACACCGGGCTCTGAATCCGCGTCAGCTCACCAGGGCGCGGCGACGTAGTCCTTGAGGAAGAGCCCCCAAAGGTGCTCGCCAGTGTTGGCGCCGTGGAAGATCGGGTCGACGATCCGCGCGGCGCCGTCGACGATGTCCAGCGGCGGATGGAAGCCGTGGACCTCGGTCTTTCGCTCGGCGATGGCGGCCGGGTCCTCGTCCGTGACCCAGCCGGTGTCCACGCTGTTCATGTGGATGCCGTCGCGGAGGTAATCCTCGGCCGAGGTACGGGTCATCATGTTGAGCGCCGCCTTGGCCATGTTGGTGTGCGGATGCCGGGCCGTCTTCCACTCGCGGTAGAACTGCCCTTCCATCGCGCTCACGTTGACGATGTGCTTGTCGTCGGCCGCGGTGCGCGCCATCAGTGGCCGGAGCCGACCGACGAGGACGTAGGGCGCGACCGCGTTCACCAGATGAACCTCGAGGAGCTCGACGGTGGGCACCTCGTGTAGGAGCAGTCGCCAGCTGTTCCTGTCGCGAAGATCCACCTGCTGCAGGTCGGCGTCGAGCTGTCCGTCGGGGAAGAGGCTCAGGTCGCGGCCGCGATCCTCGGGCAGGAGCTCGGCCTGGGACGCCTCCACCGAATCGACCATCGCTCGCGCCGCGCCGAGGCGCGCCAGCGTGCCCGCCTCCGTCTCGGAGAGCGAGGCATGGCTCTCGAGGAGCGACCTCAGCGCGCTGGGCGTCGCCGTGCGCTCCCCCTCGAGGAGGTGCGCGTAGAAGCCAGCCGGCCGGCGAACGGTCTGGCAGGCGTTGTTCACCAGATAGTCGAGCCGCGGGAGCGTCCGGCTCAGATGATCGGCGAGCAGCTCCACGCTGGGCGTGTGCCTCAGATCGATCCCGTGGATGACGAGACGCTCGGCGAAGTCCGCGAAGTCCGGCTCCCGCGCGTAGCGGTCAGCCGCGTCGCGCGGGAAACGCGTGAGCACCACCACGTGGGCACCGGCGCGCAGCAGCTTGATGGCCGCCTGATAGCCGATCTTCACGCGCGCGCCGGTGACCACCGCCCAGCGCCCTCGGAGATCGGCGCTCTGGTTGCGCTTGTCCCAGTTGAGCGCCGCGCAGCGCGGGCACATCTGATCGTAGAACTCGTGAACCTCGCGGAACTCGCGCTTGCAGACATAGCACTTGCGCGCCTCGCCGAGGGAAGGCGCGCCCGCGTCTTCTGGCAGCGCGCGCGGCGGCGGCGGCGTGCCCGGGGGCAGCGGCTGAGGCGTCTCGAAGACCGCGGCGCGCCGCGCGGCGCGGATCCCGGTTGCCGCGAGCACCGCCTGGTCGGCCGCCCGGCGCGCCGCCTTGCGCTCGCGGCGCCGCGCCTTGGCCAGCTTGCGATGGTCGGCGCGGTCGGGTCTGCTGACCCGCCCGGCCGCGATGATCAGGCGCTTTTTCTCTTCTTCGTCGAGGACGAGGAGCCGCCCGCGATCCTCGACGATCCCCTCCAGGATCGCGATCGCATCGAGGAGCTCTCGCCTCCGGTCGTCCTCTGCCACGGCGAAGCCGCATAGCACGCGGGGGGTCCCTCGACACCCGCGCCGAGGCCTGTCAGATTGTGGATGTGCGCTCTGCACGCGTCGTCGAGGGGTATGTGGCGACCGGTATCGCTGCCGTCGTGGGAGTCTGTGCCTTCCTGCTGGTGCCCCTCGACCTGCCGCCGAAGCTGAAACCGGGCGCCAAGTCGCACGCCTCGGGGCCGAGCGTCGCGCGCGCAGCGCCGGCCCTCGCGGAGGTGTCTTTGGCCACGGAAGACCAGCCGCCGCTCTCACTGCCCGCGCACCACGCCTCCTGGCTCGATCTGCTGCCGCCTCCCGCCACCGCCCCCGCGGTGCTCCTGACGCCCGATGCGCTTCGTCCCCTGCCGCCTCCCTCCATCGGTGGCTGCGCGCGCGAACGCGCCACCGAGCACGCATCGCTCCTGGCCGACGCGCCGAGCGACGTCCTCTTCCTTCTGGGCAGCGAGCGTCACGCCGCCGGCGACTTCGTCGCGGCCGCGGACTACTACGAAGCCTTCGCTCTGCACGATGCGAGCCGCGACGACGCCACCTGCACCGAAGACGAAAAGGCGCTGGGTCTCTGCGCAGACGCGCCGCGCGCCCTCGAGACTGCGATCGCGCTCAGGCGAGGCGTGGGCGACGAGGAGCGCGCCTACGAGCTGTCGAAGGCATACGTCGAGACCTACGGCGAGACGCGGGTCGCGGACGCGGCGCGGGTCAGCCTCGTCGCCGGCAGGGCGCTCACCCGCGCGGGCCACGCGGAGGAGGCGCGACGCCACCTGTCGGCACACACACGCCGGTTCGCGCGACACGTGCCGGTGGGCGAGCGCGTTCGGGCCTGGGTCGCGCGCGGCGTCGCGGAGCAGGAGTCGGGACATCGCAGCGAGGCCGCGCGTTCCTTCCGTCGCGCCCTTTCGATCTGGGATCGGGGCGGCGCCTCGGTGGTGGCGATGCGTCTCGACGAGGACGGCGAGGAGCTCGGCTCGGACTTCGCGCGCACCCTCGACGCGGTGGCCGAAGCCGGATTCAACCTGGCCGAGGCGCGCTACGGGCGCTTCGCTGCGCTGTCGCCACCACGCTTTCAGGGGCGGGGCGGGCGGCGCGAGGTCGAGCGCTGGGTGGCGAACCGGCTGCGCCCGTGGATGGTGCAGAAGCTCCGGGCGCTCGCGCGCGCTGAAGCGGCCTACCGGCGTGTGGCGTCCCTCGGAGTGACGCGGCATCGCATCGCCGCCGACGCGCGCCGAGGCGAGATGTACCGCGAGCTCCTCGAGACCTTCACCTCGGCGCCGCCGGTCGAGGTCTACGACGAGCGCGAGTCCGAGACCGCGGTGCTCGCCGATTGGCGCTCGGGGCCCATCGCCCAGCTCCGCGCGCGGGCGCGAGAGGCCTTCGAGTCCTGTCTCGCCACCGCGCTGCGTTCGCGGCAGGTCGGCCGCGACGCCGCCATCTGCGCCGAGGAGCTGAGCCGGGTCGACCCCATCATGCACCCGCCGCGTCTCGAGCTGTCGCCGAGCCACCCGCTGATCGTCAACGAGCCGGCGCGGCCCGGGCCCATCGAGCCGCAGACCCCAGCCGGACGGGTCACCGAAACCTGCTCGGGGTAGTCGTGCTAGAAGCACCTCCGTGGCCAAGAACGAGCTCTACCAGTATCCGAAGTGCAGCACCTGCCGGAAGGCGACCAAGTGGCTCGCCACACGAGAGGTGGATCACACCGCCATCGACATCGTCGACAAGCCCCCGTCGGTGACGAAGCTCGAGAAGATCCAGAAGCTCGCCGGCGTGCCGATCGCAAAGATGTTCAACACCAGCGGGCAGTCCTATCGGCAGGGCGGTTACAAGAACAAGCTGGCGAAGATGAGCGACGCCGAAGCCTTCGCGGCGCTCGCCGCCGATGGAAAGCTGATCAAGCGGCCGCTCTTCCTCGGTGACGGTTTCGCGCTGGTGGGCTTCAAAGAAGCCGAGTGGCGCGAGAAGCTCGGTTGATGTCGCTGTCCGAGGTCCGCATCGACGATCGCACCTGGGAGGACGCCGACGCCGCGCGGCGCGGCGAATGGCGCGCCTCGATTCAGGGCCTGCTCTCCGCCGGCGATGCGGCGACCTTTCCCGAGCGCGCCCACCGCCTGGAGGTCGCGGTCAGCGGACAGGCCACCACCCTCACCCTCTGCAGCGAAGATGGCGAGGTGATCGCGCGCGCCGCCATCCCGAAGAGCGCGATCACCCCACACGTCACCGAGTACGTCGACATCGTCCGCCAGCTCGACCGAGCCGAGGAGGAGGGCTTCGCGCACAGCCGCCTCGAAGCCCTCGACATGGCGAAGAAGCTCGCCCACGACGACGCCGCCACCACCCTCGAGCGCTACTGCGAGCCCCTCGGCGCCGACCACTTCACCTGCCGGCTCCTCTGGACGCTGCTGCTGACGCTTCGCGTGGACACGACGCGGCTCACTGGCGTGCGCGGGCATCGCCCGGTTCGCTGACGATCGACCCTCTCAAGCTCCGCACACGAACGAATGCCTTTCGGCGCAGCTCACGTCGTCCCAGGTTTCGGCCATGATGTCGAAGCCCGAGATGACGCAATCCTCGGCGCCGCCCGCGTCGTCCGGCTGCCCTGGGTCCCACCCGGTGAAACGGAGTGTGCTTCCGTCGTCCCAGCGGAAATCGCCCTCGACCTCGATGTCGTCCAGACCGATCCAGAACGGATAGCCCGAGAAGAGGATGGCGCCGTTGATCATGCTGCCGTTGTCCGAGGAGTTCATGACGCTCGTGAGTGTCATGCCCTGCGTCGCACAGAACGCCGCCGCCTCGTCGTGAGTGAGCTCGGTCGAACAGTATTTCCGCGTGGTGCCGGCGTCGGTGCAGATGACGCTCGGGCTCGCGTCGGCGCGTCGCCCGCGCGTCGCCCGCCGTCCCATCCGTGGCTGACGCATCGAGCAGGACCCCCGAGTCCACCGGGGGCCGTGCATCACCGCCGTCCCCGGCCGCGTCGAATGCGTCTCCCGCGTCCGTGTCCGCGACGGATCCATCGGCGCTCCTCCCGAGCGCGTCGTAGCTCAACCGGCCGCACCCCGCCGCCGCCAGGACGAGCATCGAGAGCGAGACCTCCTTCACCACGACGTTCACCATACAGGCGAACTACATTCTGCACCGCCCAGGCGTCCTTCTTCTCGAGGAACGACCCTCAGGGCCGGAGCGCCGCCGGTAAATCCACGACCCACCGCGACGGGGAGTATCCATCGTGGCCGGGATGGATGATGTCGCCGGCTACCACGAGCTTCCCGCTCGGGGCGACCACGACCTCGTGGATGGCGGCGGGATGGGTGCAGAGATCTCCCTCCGCTTCGAGCATCGCGAGGGTGCACTCGGCGTCGGGATCGGTGTCGTTGATGTCACACCAGCGGCCCGGCTCGCAGGAGCCGAGGCTCGCAGGGCGCGTCGCCAGCGTGCGGGACTCGCTTCCGTCGGGGCGCAGGATGTGGAGCCGCTCTTCGCGCTCGGCGATCCCGGTGGTCTCGTGCCACACGACCCAACCGTCCAACGGCCCCGAGAGCCCGACCATCGGCGCGTAGGTGTCCAGGGAGAACTCGGCGTAAGCGTGGGTTCGGATGAGGTTCGGGAGTGTCTCGAGTCGGCCCCATCGGCGCAGGCGCCTCCGCAGTGCAGGCACGGGCGCGCCCCAGCCCCGAAACGTGAGGAGCTGCCGCTCGGATCCATCGTCGTAGCGGTAGAGCGTGACCTGGCCGTGGCCGCTCTCTTCCACGTCGGCCTCCAGGATGATCAGCGCGCCGTCGCGGTCTACGGCCATCGCGGACGTCAGGTCGGCGACGTCTTCGTAGCCAACCGTGATGCAATCCGCGAGCGTGCGCGGCCGCGGCCGCGGCGGGCGGGCGTCGGGATCGTCCTCGTCTCCCAGGACGTCGAGGAGCTCGGCGCGTGTCGGATCCTCGCCAGCCCTTTCGGGAAAGGGTTCGCTCCCCGGGGCGGGCGTGGAAGGGGGCAGGGTCTCCGGGGGGTCGGCGATCTTGGGAGGCGGCGCGGGTGCACGGATGGGTGCTTCCTCCTCGGCCAGGGGCTGGATGACGTTCTCTTCGTCGTCGCAGCCGACGGCGACGAGGAGGGTGAGCGCGGCGAGCAGGATTCGGACCATGTTCCGCAGGATAGCCAAACGCACGACTCGGAGCTCAGTCACGGAGCGAAGCTCCCACGCTGGCCAGAAGGCGCCGCACGATGTACGCGTCGTCGGCATAGCCACCACATTCGTCACTTTCGATCCAATGAAGGAGCTCGATCACGATCGCGCGGCCGCCGGGTCCGCTCCACACGCCCCCGACTCGCTCTTCGTTCTCGCAAGACATGCCGTCCGAGGACTCGGGCACTGATTGCACGGGGGGCGCCGACGCGGCCTCCTCGAAGAGGGTCCGGCCATCCTCGCCTCTCACGACGAACGATCCTCCGGGCCTCCAGGCGAGGCGCAGACCGGGGCGTCGCCAGTCTTCGTGTTCCACGTCGTAGTCGAGCGGGATCATGGGTCGGAAGCCCCCCCGCCGAAGAAGCGCGGAGATGACCTCTGCCCGCCGCTCCAGCTGGCGCCGGTACGCCGGTGTCATGGCTGCGGAGGCGTCGAATCGCTGCTGCGCCTCCAGGAAGGGAACGATGGGCAGCGTGCGCAGCTGCTGCCCATCGCGTACGCGGAAAATGTCGACGGTCTCCCCTTCGAAGCCCGCCATGTCGGCTTGTTCCATGCGAACCACGGCCACGCGACGTCCATCGTCCGAGATCGCGGGGAAGCCGCAGGTCTCTACGCGGTCGGCCGCGACCTCGACGCGTGGCTGAGCGCCGTCACAGGACCCGAAGGCGACCTGGGCGGACGCCGGCGCGGGTGCGACGGCAGAGCAGGTGGCCGCGACGACCGCTGCGACCTGTAGGGAGCGTAGAGCGAGACGGGTGGGCATGCTTCGAGTGGAGCAAGGCTCGGGCCGACGCGAGATCCTTGGCAGAAGGCGGCCGCAAGCGGGCGTCGCGTGTGCATCCGCCCACAACCCTGGGGCGCGTGCCCCACGCTGGGCTGGCCCACACGGTCTGGCGCTCGCCACCTTCCCGGGGACCGGGGAGTGAAGCGCTATGGCGCCAGATCCAGCGTGAGGCCATATCGGTAGGCGCCATGGCCGGTGATCGCGACGTAGACGCGGCGAGTGCTCGCACCGTCGTTCGCGAATTCGGCGCGCCGGTTTCCGAAGTCGACGAACTGCGCCGAAGCGAGGCAGGTCCCTGCGCAGTCGTCGAAGACGTAGACGCTCGGTGGGGTCCCACCGGAGCCGAGGAACTCGTAGTCGTGTGTGGTGGCGGTCAGCGTGCGGCCGGCTGGTACGTCGACGGCGTACCAGTGCGCCCGAGAGAAGGACGGGTAGGTGGTGGGCGTCGGGCAGCTGAAGCGCAGCTCTTCTCGTGTCGTCAGCGGCGCGTCGGTCAGACCATCGAGGGTGGTTGGAAGGGTCGACACGGGCGTGGCGGTGGTACAGCTGCTGTTCGTCGCCCTCGGCTCGACGGCGACGTAGACCGGCATTCCGTCGGGAAGCGCGGTCCGGGGCGCGGCGGTGACCGCCACCACGAGCTCCTGCGCAGCCCCCGTTTCGTTTTCCCAGTAGTCGTCGACGGCGAAGGGCGTGCCGGGGGCGGGCTCCGGGCAACTCGCGCAGTCGTATCGCAGCGCGGCGTTCCAGAACTGGGCGTGGGCACCGTCGGGCACCTCGACCGTGAAGTAGACGGATGCGCCGTCCTCGGCGTGCGAGCACTCGTCGACCGCCTCTCCTTCCCACGCGGGAACCGTGTAAACGGTGTTGATGGCCATCGGCCGTGCGTCCTCGCAAGCGCTCGCAAGCGTGGGGCCAGCGTCCGTCGCCGCGGCGTCTTCGGCCGCGGCATCGACCCGTGAACCGCCGCCATCGTCCTCCATCGCGCCGGCGTCAGCCGCGGGAGCTCTGGCGTCGTCGAAAGAGGATTCGGCGTCGCTGCGCGGCAGCGCTGCGTCACCAGCGTCGCTCCGCGCATCGACGGATCCATCGCACGCGAACGACAAGAGGAGAGGGACGAGGAGGAGAGCGGGCCGGTGTACTGCGGTCATCGAGGTTCCTTTCACGAGACCCGACTCCCAAAGCAACGTGTGTGCCCCACCCACATTTGCGCATGTTCGAGCATGCCTGGACACCAACGTTCACGATCCGCGAGCCGGCCATCGTGGCGCTTGGTTCACAGCGGCAGATTTGCGGAAAAGAGTGGGGAAGATGTGGGCTGGCGCGGACGTAGATAGCGCGACCCGGCCCTCGTTTCGGCTCAGCCTCCCAGGCCACGCTCTTCGGTGATGGCGGCGTTTCGTGCGTCGGCGCGCTGCAGCGCAGGGCGGGCATCGAGACGCTCGACGTACGCGAGGAAGGACGGGCGCGCCTCGATGGTGCCGACGCGCAGCATGTACCGCAATGTTCCGCCGAAGATGACGTCGGCCATCGAGAATCGATCGCCCAGCAGGAAGGGGCCGCCGGCGATGGCGTGCTCCATCGAGTCGATGACCGCGTCGTATTCGCCCCAGCCAGCCTGGGACGCCTTGAACTCCCATTTCCCGAGCTTCGCCATCACCGCCGGCTCGATGACCGAAGGGGCGAAGAGGGACCAGCGCAGATAGGTGCCTCGCGCCGGATCGTCGACCGCCGGTGCCAGCCGGCCTGGCGCATAGCGATCGGCGAGATACAGCCCGATCGCCGCCGATTCGGTCACCACCAGGCCGTCATCGACCAGGGTCGGCACCTTCCCCATCGGGTTCTGGGTGAGGATGTCCGGCGACTTCTGGGCCCCGCCTAGTATGTCGACGAAGTGCAGCTCGTAATCGACCCCCACTTCCTCCAGCTGCCATAGGGTGCCCGCTGCGCGGGAAAACGGGTGGTAATGCAGAACCAAGGACATGTCGTTGTCTCCTCCGAGTGAGCTGCGCCGACGCCCCTCGTCGTGCGAGCTGTGTGCAATCTGCCCGAGCGCCCATGACAGCGTCCTGTCAGGAGTGGCGTCGGGCTTCTCCGATCGGGTCGAGCGTCAGCGCATGCAGATGCAGATGCCGTCGGTGTGCCGGTATTCGCAGCCGTAGTCGGAGCTGCGCGTGCAGTTGGTGGCGCCCTCGGCGTAGGAGGTCACGCAGGTGAGCCCCGCCATCGTGCAGAGCTCGCGGCAGTTCGGACCGCCCGCCGTGTAGGTGTAGAACTCGCACTCGGCCGCGCTGTCTCTGCAGAGCTCGTAGCGGGGGACGAAGCTGGAGAAGAGGCTGTCGCAGCTCGGGGGCGGCGAGGTGTCCGGGGGTGCCGCCGTGTCGGGAGTCTCGGATGCGTCGGGTGGCGATGACGCATCGTCTGGCGTCGCGTCGGCGATCGCCGTGTCGAGAGCGCCATCGGAAGCGCCTGCGTCGGACATGGCCGAATCCATCGCGCGGGCGTCGCCGTCCATCCGGGCATCCCGGACGGCCAGGGCATCACCGGTGTCCGGCGTGAGCGCGTCGCCCATGCCGATATCGGGTGTGACGCTGGCGTCCGCCGATGGGTCGAGCGCCGAGCTCTGGACAGAACAGCCGACCAAGCCGAGCGCGATGAGCGCCATCATCTCGCGAACCACGGCCCATCATACCGCGTCGGAGAGTCGCTCGGCGCGAACGCGACGAATGCCGGCGTTCCTGGCTGCAATGGCATGCAGGAAGGCGAGAAGAGCGCGGAGCTCTCGAGCCTGCGAATGATTGCGGGTGCCGCGAGCAGAAGCGTGACTACGTGACTGATGAACGAGAAAAGAGGCCGCATGAACAATCTCAAAGACCAAGCAAACACGGGGCTGAACAACGCCAAGAAGGGAATCGGCGACGCGGCGAAGAAGTTGCGCGCGGGCGCGAAGGACGGGAAGAAGGTCCTGAAGACTGCGGCCGGTGACACGAAGGGCGTCGCCACCGCGGCAGCCGACGAGCTGGCGAGCGCGACCCAGGGAGCGCGCGACCTGGCAGGACACTCGAAACACGACATCGGCGACGCCGCGAAGCACGCGGCGCACGACGTTGGCGACGCCGCCAGACACGCTGCGCACGACGTCGGTGACGCCGTCAAGCGCGCGACGCACGTCGTCAAGGATGCGGTGAAGAGCGCCAAGCGCTCGAAGGTCAAGTAGTCAACGCACGGATTGAGGCGCCGCGAGCGATACCCGTTCACGAACGTCGAAGATCCGAGAAGGTGAGCACATGTCGATCATTGCATGGACAGTTCTCGGTCTGTTGTCGGGGTTCATCGCCAGCAAGCTCGTCGGCGGCAGCGGCAAGGGGCTCGCGATCGACCTCGTACTGGGCATCGTCGGGGCGTTCGTTGGAGGCTGGGCCTTCCACCTCATCGGCCAGACGGGGGTGACGGGCTTCAACCTCTGGAGCATCTTCGTCGCGAGCGTCGGGGCGGCTCTCCTGCTCATCGTCTACCACGCGATCGCGGGACGGCGCACGCCCGCATGAGCTCCAGAGCGTCGGCCCATCGCGTCTATCTGGTGTCCGGGATGTTCGGTTTCGGACACCTCGCGGGATACGACTACTTTGGGCACGTCGCGCGAGCGATCGAGGCGCGTTTCGTGGCGGAAGGCGTCCCCATGGCGCTCGAAGTGCTCGCGCCGCCGCCCACGGCGTCCATGCGGCGCCGAGCCGCGATGGTCGCCACGGCCATCGCGGCGAGCGCGGACGGAAGCGACGGACCCATTCACATCGTGGGCCACTCGACCGGGGGCCTGGACGCCCGACTCGTCGCTTCGCCCACGACGAACCTGCCCGTGTCGGCCGACGTCCTCGCGTGGCAGAAGCGCCTCCGTTCGATCGTGACGATCAACACGCCCCACTACGGGACACCGCTCGCGGCGTTCTTCACGACCGCCGCGGGCACGCGTCTGCTCTATGCGATCTCGCTGCTCACCGTGACCACGCTATCGCTGGGGGGGCTGCCTCTCAGCGCTTTTTCCAGCCTGGTGGCGGCGATCGGGTCGATCGACACAGCGATGGGCTTCGATGTCCGGCTGTTGGACCGTGCGACGAGCCTCGTGCTCCGGGTCATCGGCGAGCGCACCCGCGGGGAGGTGCACGACTGGTTCGGCGAGATCCGGGCCGATCAGGGCGGGATCGTTCAGATCATGCCGGAGGCGATGGACATGTTCAACGCGGCGCTCGAGGACCGCAGCGGGACACGATACGCGTGCATCGCGACCGCCTCTCCGCCCCCGCGCCCGTTGCGTACGCTGATGTCGATGCGGTCTCCGTACGCCGCGCTCTGCGCGACACTCTACTCGACACTCTACGAGGTCGTGTCGCGCCCGGTAGAGCGGTACGCATACGCGTCGCCGACCGCGGAAGCCGCCCAACTCGTGACCGAGCAGATCGGGCACGAGCTCGATGACGCGATGAACGATGGCGTGGTGCCGACCGAGTCGATGCTGTGGGGCGACCTCGTCTGGGTCGGCAAGGGCGACCACCTCGACGTCGTTGGTCACTTTCGGGACGACCAGCGCGATGACGAAAAGCACGTCGATTGGCTGACAAGTGGGGCCCACTTCGACCGAGCGCGCTTTCGAAGCATGACCGACGCGCTGACCGACGTGTTGTTGGAAACATGACCGTCGTGCGGGCGGCGAGCGCAGCCATGAAACCGGGCTTCGGCATCCGCGAGGCCTTTGCTGGCACAGCGGTGGACGAAGAAGCTTCAACGTGACGACTGCGGGCCTGTCGAGCGATATCGCAGCGCGCCTGCTCGCGGATGTCGGACCGAACGCCTTGCCCACGGTGGCACCGCCGTCCTTCCTTCGTCGTTTCCTCCGCCAGTTTCGCAGCGCGCTGGTGTATCTGCTGCTCTTCGCACTCCTGTTCGACGTCGGGACCTGGCTGTGGCACGGCGCAGAGGGGGTACCCCTCGAGGCCCTCGGAATCTGCCTGGTCTTGCTCTTGAATGCGGGGCTCGGTGCGTTTCAGGAGCACCGCTCGGAAGCCGCCTTGGCCAAGCTGGAGCTCCTGGCCGCTCCCGAGGCCTGGGTGTTGAGGGACGGCGCGTTCGCGCGACGCCCGAGCCGCGAGCTCGTGCCGGGCGACGTCGTGCGAGTGGAAGCCGGGGAACGCCTGCCCGCTGACGGCGTGGCCCTCGAGTCGCTCGGCTTGCTCGTCGACGAGTCGATCGTGACTGGCGAGTCGCTGCCAATCGAGAAGGCGGCGGACGATCGCGTGCTGAGCGGCACTCTCGCCGTCCGTGGCACCGGGCGAATTCAGATCACGGAGACTGGCCTTTCGAGCACGATGGGCAAGCTCGCGGTGAGGATCAGCGGGATCGACACCGAACCCACGCCGTTGGAGCGCCGTCTCGGAGCACTCGGTCAGCGGGTCGCACTCTGGGTCGGGGGGCTCGCGCTCTTACTGACCGCGCTCAGCATCGCGGTCGACGGCTGGGACCGGATCGATCATGCGATTCTGTTTGCCGTTGCGCTCGCCGTGGCAGCGGTTCCCGAGGGCATGCCGGCGATGGTGACGCTCGCACTCGCGCTCGGAGTGCGCCGTATGGCCAAGAACAAGGCCGTGGTGCGGCGGTTGAGCGCCGTGGAGGCCTTGGGTTCGGTGACCGTCATCGCCACGGACAAGACCGGGACGCTCACGGAAAACCGCATGGTCGTCCAGAACGTCGAGAGCGACGCTCTCGAGCTGGCTCTGCGCGCGATGGTCCTGGCAGGCGATGCCGACATTGCAGCGCGCGCGGGCGACCCCCTCGACACGGCCTTGCTCGACTACGCGGAAAAGCAGGGACTGGATCTCGACGCGATGTCACGAGCCAACGTACGCACGACGAGCCGCTCTTTCGACAGCGCCTGGGGTTTCATGCGTGTCACCGTGCAGAGCGCCGAAGGGGTCCAGAGCTTCGTGAAGGGATCTCCAGAGATCGTGATCGGGCGCACCGACCTGCCAGAAGATGAACGACGAGACTGGCTGGAGCGCTCGGTGTCGGCTGCCAGAAGTGGATTCCGAGTCGTCGCGCTTGCCGTTGGCGAAGGTGAGCGCGAAGACGGACTTCGGTTTGTCGGCCTCGTGTCGCTTTGGGACCCACCGCGGCCGGGCGTTCGCGAAGCGATAGCCGGTGCGCGCAACGCCGGAGTGCGCGTGGTGATGATCACCGGAGATCATCCGGCAACGGCGGCGACCGTCGCAGAGGCCGTGGGACTGGACCCGGGAACAATCGTGACCGGCGCGGAGCTCGAAACGCTGTCGGAACACGAGCTCGAGGAGACAGTTCAACAAGCCACGGTCTTCGCTCGTGTGAGCCCCGAGCAGAAACTCGTGCTCGTCGAAGCCTTGCGGCACGCTGGGGAAGTGGTCGCGATGACTGGCGACGGCGTCAACGACGCACCCGCCCTCAAGCGCGCGGACGTGGGCATCGCGATGGGACGTCGCGGGAGCGATGTCGCACGGGAGGTATCCGACTTCGTGCTCATGGACGACGACCTGGGCTCGATCGTCGGGGCGATCGAGGAGGGGAGGAATATCTACCGAAACATCCAGAGCTTCGTTCGGTTCACGTTCTCCACCAACATCGCCCTCGTGCTCGTGGTCGTCGTCGGTGCGATCCTCTACTTCGCGCAGGGCGAGCGCGACCTTGCCGGCGGGACACTTCTGCCATTGACGGCGCTGCAGCTCCTTTGGATCAACTTCTTGGGAGATGGGCCGCCAGCGCTCGCGCTGGCGCTCGATAGGACACCTGACGTCATGCGCCGTCCCCCCCGCGCCAGAGACGGCTCCCTGCTCGATCCGGGGTCGAGCTGGTTCATCATGAGCACGGGGTTGGTGAAGGGCCTGGTAGGCGTCAGTCTGCTGATCCTGGGCCCCATCCTCGGCGCGACGCTCATCGCGGTCCAGACCGCCGTGTTTCTATACGAGTCGGTCGCCAAGCTCGTCAGCGCGTACGCTTCGCGTCGTTGGTCCAGTCACCCGAAAACGAACGTCGTGCTGCATGTCTGCATCGGCCTCGGCATCGGGCTGCAACTCGCGACGTTGTTCGTGCCCGGGCTGCGTTCGTTGCTGGGCCTCACGCGCCTGGGCGCGCTGCAAATTCTGGTCCTCTCGGCCGCCATCATTGCGACCTGGGCCTTCGCCGAGCTCATGGGGTACGTGCTCGGCCCTGGGAGAGCGAGCGTGGCGCAGCCCCGTCTTCCTCGTCGTCTTGCAAAGATCCGCGGCCGCTTGGGACGACGGAAGAGATGAGGCGTGCCCGAGCGCCGAGGTCGCGCTCGGCCGACACCATGAAGACAGGACAAGGAGTTCGCTCGATGACGTCCTCGACGACGCTGCCCAGCTTGACGCGGTCCATTCGCTCGACCCCGCCCCGACCGTGGGAGACCATCATGATCAGATCGCTTCGGAGCGTCGCTCCGGCGTTCAATATGACCTCCACCGGCGCCATGTCGGCGACCTGGGTCTCGGTGGGGATGCCCGCTTCCCGCAGGGCCTCAGCGATCGACTCGAGGTAGGCCCGTAGCTTGCCCAGGTGGTCGTCCAGCTCGGAGCCCTCGACCACGGCGAGCAGCGTGACCTCGCTACCGAACCTCCGCGCGAGCGCCTCCACGTGCGGGAGGATCTGCTCAGCCGTGTCGGAGCCATCGAGGGGCACCAGCAGTCGCCGGAAACGCGTGCGGATGCTCGGCCAGACGTCGGTCGCGCGGATGAGAAGCAGCGGCGGGGTCGACTGGTGGACGACTTCGCGCGTGACGTGGGACTTGACCCAGTGGCTCAAGCGGGAGTGGGAGCGGGTGCTGATGATGACGAGGTCGATGTCGCCGGCGGTGGCCACCTCACCGATCACCTCGGCGGCTACGCCGGCGCGAACGGTCGCCTTCCACTCGTAGCCGTCGGCGCTGAGGTCGCTCCCCACCCCCTCGAGGTACTCCGCCGCGCCTTGGTGCGAGCGACCGTCGCGCACGTCGGCGCGACTGGGCGTTTCTCTCACCACCGAAAGGAGGTGAATGCTCCCGCCGTAGTTGCGGGCGAGCATCTGCGCCTGGGGTAGCGCGAGCTCGGAGGTGGGGCTCTGATCGAGGGGGACGAGAATGTGTCGGTAGCCGATGCTCGAATGGAACACGGCCCCCACCTTCGGTGGCGGTGGGACGCTCGATACGAGCTGCGCGCGCCCGAGGCGCTCGCTGATGGACCGCGGTGGCCCCAGCCGCCGTCGGATGCGACTGAAGGCGAGGTACAGGAGCGGGATGATCACCAGGTAGAGCCAGGCTCCTTGAGTGAATCGCTCCTCGAAGATGATCACGGTGGCGCCGCTCGACAGGATCGCCGCTGCGGCCGCACCCACGAGCGCCGCCACGGCCGTAGCATCGATCTTCTTGCGCAGTTGACGCACCAGACGCTTGACGGTCGCCCAGGCGGCGAGGCTGAGAAGGATGAACACACCGGCCGCGTAGAGCGTGAGGTAGGTCTCCTCGCTGGTCCCGAAGGCACCGAAGCAGACGACACAGAGGCCGACCTCGAGCCACACCGGATTGGCGGCGACCCCGTGCGCGTTACGTTGCCCGAACCAGGCCGGGACGTAGTGTCGCTCCCGAAGGCCCAGGCTCAGGTTCTGAACTCCCTGCGCGCTCGCCGCCGCCGCCGAGAGCAGCACGAGGACGCCGATCAACGTGCCGGCGTAAGCCAGCGGCGCAGGCAACAGGGCATCCATCGTCTGCGTGAAGACGGAGACATCGCGATTCGACGGATCGGCGAGAGCGAAGATGGCCGGTCCCACGATGAGCATCGTGAGGCAGGTGGTCGTCATGACGATCACGAGGCTCCCGAAGGCCTTGCGCGATCGCTCCCGTGGGGATCCCCGATAGGCGGGGACCAGGTTGGCGAAGATCTCGATGCCCGTCATCAGGGCCAGGATCCGCGCGTATCCTCCCAACGTCGCGTGGAGGTTCTCCACAGCGAAGGCCGACCAGTCGATGGATGGGAGGCGCAGGCCGAACCGAACGATCGTGGCGATCATCAACGTCCACAAGAGCAGCAGGACCGCCGCGGTGGCAGGGCCAAAGGCCCGGGCGGCCACCCGCGGTCCCAGATTGACCGCGAACCCCACGAGCAAGGCGCAGGCGGCCGCGAGGATCGTCCTGAGCGACAGCCCGAGGTAGCTCACGTTGAGCACGGCAAAGCGGTCGGCGACGAAGGTGACGAGCGCCGCGATGCTCACCAAGAAGGTCAACGTGTATTCCACCGCCGTGATGCCGGCGTTGATGTTGACCGCCCACCCACCGAATTCGTCCTCGCTGAGCCCGCTGCCGCCGCTGCCGTCGGTGACCCAGATCATCACCAGCCGATACATGGCCGAGACCACGAAGACTGTGAGCACCGCGAGCCAGATCGCCGCTCCGAACACGACAGCGGCGACCCCGGACGCGACGATCATCCGCAGAAAAGGGCCAAAGACGTAAAGCGGTGAGGTCGCGGGATCGCCGCCACCTGCGAGGGCGCCTTCGATGGAACCTCTGAGCTTGTCGGATCCGTGGGCCATGTTCTCGAGCGACGCGGACGATTGCCCCGATCGCGGAAACCCGAACGCGTTTACGCGATGGAGCGGCGGACAATTTCACCAAACCGCGAGATTCTCCTCACCTGTTCCACTGGTCGTCGAGCATCGCTCGCGCCAGCTCCAAGACATCCTCGCGCGGGGCGATCTCCTCTGCGTAGTTGGACGCAGGAGGAAACGCCGTGGGCCAATCCGAGTCGTGCTTCACCGCCGCGCCGTGGATGAAGGCAGCGAGGTCGCCGACGGACAGATCGAGGTCGTGCGCCGCACACCTGGCGAGATTGCCGATGGAGACGACCCCCAATACCCTGCCCTCCAGGACGACCGGCAGATGTCGGAGACGGCGTTTGGCCATCCGCTGCATCGCCTCGAGGACCGTGTCATCCGGGTGACCCACGACGACGTCTCGGGACATCACCGCCGAGACGAGCGTCTCGCGAGGTCTTCGATCCATCCCGAGGACCCGGCGCACTGCGTCGCGCTCGGTGAAGATGCCCACCAGCTGGTGGTGGTCGACCACCAGAACCGAGCCGACGCCATTGCGGCTCAAGGTGCGTACAGCTTCGAGAACGGTGCAGGAGCTCGGAACCGAGACAGCTGCCATCCCTTTCACTTCGAGTACGGCGTTTAGTTTGGGCATGGGAGGCACCTCCCACGTAACGACGAGCACGAAGCATGCCGCGGGGGGGGACGCTCTTCGTCATTTCGTCATTTTGTCGAACCGAGATGCGTATTCGTCGGCACTCGCTTGGAGCCGTCCGATCCACGCAACATCTGCGTGACCAGCTGCACGCTCGGCGCCTCGATCGGCGTGGTCCTCGCAATCTTCCTGCCGGGGAGCATCTCTTCGGGGGAAGGACCTACTCCGCAAACCATGATTGAGGCCGAACCGAGCTCCGAGGATGACACTACCTCCAACGTCAGCGTGCGCCGCGCCATCACTACCGTCCTGGTCGTCGACGACGAGGCGTTGATCCGCTGGGCGGTTCGGCAGCGCCTGGAGGCTGCGGGGCACCGCGTCGTGGAAGCCGAAGACGGGAGTCGTGCGATCGAGCTCTTCGAGCAAGGCGTCGACCTCGTCCTCCTCGACTACCGCCTGCCCGACACGGACGGGCTCACCCTGCTCGCCGAGATGAAGGTGCTCGACCCGGAGGTGCCCGTCATCCTGCTCACCGCCTTCTCCTCCGTGGAGCGCGCCGTCGACGCCATGCGGCAAGGCGCCTTCCACTTCATCGAGAAGCCCTTCGACCTCGAGGAGGTTCAGGTGGTCTGCGAGCGCGCGCTCGAAACCACGGCCCTACGTCGAGAGGTGAGACGTTTGAGAGCGACCCAACAAGGCGGCTCTCTGGAGCGGATTGTGGGGGACTCCGGTGCGGTACGCGTCGTGAAGGCGCTGGTCCTGAAGTTCGCTCGCAGCTCCGACGCGACCATCCTGCTGACCGGCGAGAGCGGTACGGGTAAGGACCTCGTCGCGCGTGCCATCCACGCGACGAGCGCCCGAGCGGACGGGCCCTTCATGAACATCACCTGCTCCGCGCTCGCCGACACTCTCCTCGAGAGCGAGCTGTTCGGCCACGAGCGAGGCGCTTTCACCGATGCTCGACACCAGAAGAAGGGACTCTTGGAACAGGCCGACGCGGGCACGGTCTTCTTGGACGAGATTGGCGAGATGGCGCCTAGCCTGCAGTCCAAGCTCCTGCGCTTCCTCGAAGACCACACGTTTCGGCGCGTGGGTGGCTCGACCGAGATCCGGCCCGACGTGCGCGTGATCGCCGCGACCAATCGCGATCTCGCGGCGATGGTGTCGGACGGGACCTTCCGGGAAGACCTCTATTATCGTCTCACCGTCCTGCACCTGCACCTGCCGCCCCTGCGTGATCGGCGCGAGGATGTCGGGCCACTCGCCACGCTGTTCATCGATCGATTCAACACGGAGCTCGGGAAGAGCGTGAGGAACCTGAGCGTCAGAGCACTCTCGGAGCTCAGCGATTACGGATGGCCGGGCAACGTCAGAGAGCTCAGGAACGTGCTGGAGCGCGCCGTGCTTCTCGCGGAGGGAGACGAGCTCGGCGTGAACGACTTCCGCGCACTGCGAAGAGGATCTTCTCCGCCGCAATCCGTGGATCCATTCGAGCTTCCCGCGAGCGGTGTGAACTTCGCTGACCTCGAGCGCAGCCTGGTGACTCAGGCGCTGAAGCGGACGGGGGGCAACCAAACGCGCGCGGCTCGCCTGCTGGGAATGAACCGAGACCAGATCCGGTACCGGATCGAGAAGTTCGGGATCACCTCTCCGCCGAAGACGGCTCTGTGAAGAGTCCCCAGCCGGGCGAGCAGCACGCTCGGTCGCTGCGCGTCCTACGACAGCGTTTTCATGAAGTCGGTAACGGCCTTCTGAGCCTTTTCGTGGTCCAGGGAGTAGCGCTTCTCGACGCGGTCGACCAGGTCCTGGGGCTTTTGGCCGATGGCTGTCAGGTCGGCTTCGGTCAGCTTGTCCCACTTCGTGTGGACCTTCGGGCGGACGGTCTTCCAATTGGTCTTCATGTCATTGATGTTCATGTCTTCCGGTCTTTCTCGAACTCACTCGCGAGGAAGGTTTGCAACCTCGCGAGGTCCCGACGCCCACTGCAGTAGTCGTGCCCGTGGCTTTTCGAGGTGAGTTGCGGTGCACGCCGCTCACGCGTGGGAAGAAGTCCGCATCAGGCGCCGAATAGTCCCCTTCCGCGTTCCGTCGCTCAGCGTTCGCGAAGCTGAGCCTCGATGGCACGGGCGAGCGCGGCGAGGCTGGCGGGCTTCTCGACGAAATTGGCGCGATCCCGGCGAAGGAGCGCGCCGACGTGTCCGTCGAAGGTCCGACCGCTCGTGTACACCACCCCGAGCTCGGGGTAGCGAACGCGCAGACTCTCCACGAGCTCGGGGCCCGAGCCGTCCGGAAGCCCCAGGTCGGACAGGACGACGTCGATTCGAGATTCGAGAGTCAGCCGATGCCATGGCCTCGGCGACGGTCCCCGCGGCGAGCACTTCGTATCCGAGGTCGCTCAGGAAGTCGCGTACCGCAGCGCGGGCCGTCGCGTTGTCCTCGACGATGAGAACCACCGCGGCATCCTCCGCCCCTCCGACGACCCCGGCTGAGCGGCTTGCGCTCCGACTCGCCGCGAGGCGATCGACGACCCTCAAGAGGTCGTGCTTCGTGAAAGGCTTCTGTAGGGAGGGGATCGATTTGTCGATCCGTCCTTCTTGCTCGAGGAGCTCACGTGGGTGTGCGCTCATCACCGCCACCAGCAGGTTCGGATCCTCATCCCGCATCGCGGCGATCAAGTCAGAACCCTGGATCTGCGGGAGCACCGCATCGGTCAAGAGGACGTCCACGTGGTTGTCACGCCACAGGCCCATCGCCTCTTCACCGGCCGAGGCCCGCAGGACTCGGTAGCCAGCGCTCTCGAGATAGTGGCAGACGGTCATCCGCACGAGCTCCTCGTCCTCGACGACGAGCACGGTCCCGGAACGAACCCGCGAGTCGTCCTCCTCGAGCTTCGAGTCGAGGCCCATCTGCGACGGCCGAACGAGCGGCATGAGGATCGTGAAGGTCGTCCCAACCCCCGGCTGGCTCTCCACCTCGATGTGTCCACTGCCAGCGCGGACGATGCCGTACGTCGTCGAGAGCCCGAGGCCGGTCCCCCCCTCTTCCTTGGTGGTGAAGAAGGGCTCGAAGGCACGGGCGCGCGTCTCCTCGCTCATACCGACGCCCGTGTCCCGGATGACCAGGCGCACGTACCGTCCGCGGCGAACTCCCGAGTGGGGCACATCGTCCGCGCGGATGTGAACCCGTGCCGTGGAGATGGATAGCGTTCCGCCCTTCGGCATGGCGTGGCGAGCGTTCGCGGCGAGGTTCATCATGATCTGCTCGAGCTGGCCGGGCGCGATCAGGATTCGGCCGCCGTCGGAGCGGAGCTCGACGTCGAGCTCGACGTCCTCCCCGAGGAGCGTCCGCAACATCGGGGCGGCAGCAGCCACCATCTCGTCGACCTCCATGTCACGGAGCGTCGGCGAGGCCTTCTTGCTGAAGGTGAGGAGCTGACGAACGATCGCGACCCCTCCCCGCGCAGCCTTCTGAATCTCGGCGACGTAGCGGTTCGCCGCCTCGGGCTCGCCGAGCTTGTTCTCGGCCATCTCGGCCATTCCGATGATGCCCATGAGGAGGTTGTTGAAGTCGTGAGCGATACCCGCGGCCAGCGTCCCGACAGCCTCCATCTTCTGGGCATGCTGCGCCTCCCGCACGAGGCGCCGCTCGTCGGTGATGTCTCGTCCGATCGCCAAGAGGCCGCGCAGCCCTTTCGCCCCCGTGAGCAGGGACTCGTGCCACTCGATCTCGCGCCGTCGTCCATCCTTCGTCTTCAGGGACGTCACCGTGCCGAGGTTGGGACTGCCGCGCACGGAACGCTCGAACGACTCGCGCATCGCCTCGCGCGCGTCCTCTGGCCCGAAAGTGTCCGCCCAATCCTGCCCGCGGACCTCTTCGAGCGTGAAGCCCGAGAGCTCCTCGAGGAATTTGTTGAAGCGGACCACGCGTCCCTCGGCATCGAGCACCAGCACGATCACCGGCGCGATCTCCACCAGGCCATCCGCAAAATCGCGCTCCTCTCGGAGCGCCTCTGCCGCAGCCCGCTGCGCCGCAACACGCGCCGTCACGTCACGGGCCACTACGACCTGTCCCGCCGTCTCACCTTCAGGACCGCGCACGAGGGAAGCCGAGATGTCGAGCAGCCGGTCCCCGCCGTCGCGATGACGGAGCCGGGCCAGCCCGTGGGGGAGGTCGTCGATCGAAGACGATCGTGGACGACGTTCCCCATCGACCGGGTGCAAAGACAGCACCTCTGTGAAGGGTCGGCCGATGACCTCGGGAGCCGTCCAACCCAAGGTGGTCTCAGCCGACTCGTTCCAGCTCAGGATGCGTCCCTTCAAGTCCGTCGAGATGACAGCCTCTTGGATCGCGGCGATGAGCGCCGCGTGGTAGCGGACGCTTTCCTGCAGCTGGCCCGTCCTCTCTGCGACGAGCACGCGCATCTTCTCGGTGAGGCGGTGCGCCGACCGCTCCGCAATTCGGCGCTCCGTGACGTCGTGCACCACGACGTGGAGCCCGGTCGTCCGACCGCGTTCATCGACGTTCGGTAGATAGGTCGTCTCCATCCACCGTTCGCCCCGCCCCGACCAGATGAACCGATGCTCGTAGCAGACCGCGGTACCATCGAACGCCTGCCGAAGGTGGGCACGGATCTCGGAGTAGAGGTCGGGGCCCACCACCTCGAGCACCGTGCGGCCAATGACCTCGGACGGCTTCATTCCCCAGAAGCTCGCGTACGCGCGGTTGACGAATACGTGACGCTCCTGATCATCGATGCGAACGAGCTGAACGGGGATGTTGTCCGCGATGAGGCGCAGCTCTGCATCGCGCTCGCCGAGCTGGCGCTCGCTCCGCTCGACGCGGCCGTGAAGGGCGCGGTTGGCGGCGTCCAGGGCGGCGCGAGCTTCGTCCAGATCCGTGACGTCGGTCAGGGCGAGGCGGAGCTCCGGCCCGTCGTCTCCCTCTGCCTGCACGACGGTGTGACGAATCACGACCCGCTTCCCGTCGGGGCGAAGGCGAGACGTCTCCCACGGCTCGACCTCGCCGACCAGCGCTTCCCGAAACCGCAGCCGAAGCTGTTTGGCGTCGGCCGGGTCGTATCTGCCGGGCAGCGATGTGTCGATGAGCTGATTGCGCCCGACGTCGAATAGCCCCGCCGCCGCCAGATTCGCGCGCCTCACTCGTCCGAAGACGTCCACGGTCACGTAACCGACGGGCGCGTGCTCGTAGAGGTCCGCGTACTCGGCGCGCAAGCGCTCGAGGCCGATCTGTGCGGCTCGGAGCTCCTCGTTCTGCATCGAAAGCTCGACGTGATGCACCTCGAGGTCGTGGACCAAGCGCGCGAGATCATCGCCGGAATGTGGCTCGTCCGTCTTGCGCAGGGCCTCCTCGGCGCGGCGACGCAACACGCCAAACCACGCGTCGGGTTGGTCATCGATCATCGTCGACCTCGAAGCTCTGGAACGCCAGCAGGATCCTGGGCTCTGCGTCGACGCCGGGCTGTTCGAGGCGCCGGGCGTCGAGGACGAGTCGTCGCTTGCCGACGCCGGTGAGATCGGCTCTTACCTCGTACCCTTCCATCACACCGTCGCGGGGGAGGATCTCTTCGAGCAGGCGACGCAGTTCCTCGACGTCGAAGGACCGTCCGTTCAAGTCGTAGATCGTCCGACCGAGCACGGACTCGGCGCTCACGCCGAACATTTTCAGGAACGCCGCGTTCACAGTCTTGATACACAGCCCCTTGTCGAGGAGCAGGAGCGGCTGCTGAATGGTCTCCACGATGCTCTTGGAGAGCACGTTGGCCGACGCCTCCGCCTCGGCTCGCTTCACACGCGTGACGTCGACGAACGTGAGGACGACACCATCGACCTGATCACGTCCGGTGTGATACGGGACCATGCTGGCCAAGTACCAGGAGCCCTCGGGACCCTCGACCTCCGTGCTTCTGGGCACGAGGTCTTGGAGCGTCGCCGTCGCGTCCGCGACCAGGTTCGGATAGCGGATCTTCGCCGTGAGGTCCGACAGCGGCCGCCCGACGTCGGTGTCGAGGAGGCTCACGACGTGCCGCGCCTCCGGGGTGAACCGTTTGATCTCGAGGTGCGTGTCGAGAAAGATCGTGGCGATCTTGGTGCCGTCGAGCAGGTTTCGCATGTCGTCGTTGGCTCGTGAGAGATCGTCGAGGTTGAGCTGGAGCTCCGCGTTGACCGTCTGCAGCTCTTCATTGAGGGATTGCATCTCTTCCCGGGAGGTCTCGAGCTCTTCGTTCGTGCTCTGCAGCTCTTCGTTGGTGCTCTGAAGCTCTTCGTTCGAGGTCTGGAGCTCCTCGACCGTGCCCTGGAGATCCTCGCGAATGTGACTCAGCTCTCTCTCGAGCTCGGTCTCCCGCTGGCTCGTCGACGCGCCTGTCGCGGGTTGTTCCGCGGCCACCATGTATGGGCGAAAGGAGATGCCCAAGAGCCCGCGCATGCTCTCCGGCTCCCGAACGCGGCGGACCTCGATTTCCACGTGCATGGGTGGCGCGTTCGCGTCCTTGACGACTCCGACACACCGAGCTTCACCCGTCGGACCGGCCGCGCGCCGGAGCGCCGTGGTGAGCTCGAGGCGCAGCCCGTCGCGCGCCATCTCCGTGACGTTCATCTTCGGCTCGCCTTCGGACGGTTCGAGGAAAGCCCCGGTGCGCCCGTGCACGTGCACGATCTCGCCTCGCTCATCGGTCAGAACGGTCGCCGGCAATAGAGATGCGAGCGCGGCGTTTGCCTGGTCCTCGGGCCTCTCGGCGGGAGTCCGCCGCAGCGTTCCGTTTCGACTTCGCAGCAAGCTGGCGGGGCCGAGGCGGGGAAGCTGACCGAGCGACGCGGCCTTCCTGCTGAAGATCTTCCAATGACGATCGACGGCGACGAAATGCTCGCCGAGCTCGCCGAGGTGCTCCGAGCTGCCGAGAAACAGAGTGCCCCCCGGACGCAGGGCGTAATGAAACAGGGCCAGGAGATGGCGCTGGAGCGCGCCGTCGAGATAGATGAGGAGATTGCGACAGACGAGCAGATCCAGACGAGTAAACGGTGGATCCTGCGCGAGGTTGTGAACCGCGAAGATCAACATCTCGCGGATGGAGTCGTTGATCCGGTAGCCTCCGTCGACCGGCGAAAAGAAGCGTCGGAGACGTTTCTTCGTCACGTCGGCCGCGATTCCGGCTCCGTAAGTGCCCGCCCGTGCAACGTCGATGGCATGGGGGTCGAGATCGGTCGCAAACATCTGCACCGGAAGCGCTCGCTTCGAGGCTTCGAGGGCCTCGCGAAGGACGATGGCGATTGAGTAGGGTTCCTCGCCGGTCGAGCATCCGGCGATCCAGACTCGAAGCGGCTCGCCTTCTGGCTTGCGGGCGATCAGCTGTTCCAGCGCCGCTTCCAGACTGATGAACGCATCGCCGTCCCGGAAGAACGAAGTGACTCCGATCAGGAGCTCGTGAAAGAGAGCGTCGGCTTCGTATGGGTGCGCCTCGAGAAAGCGCACGTAGCCGCTCGACTCGGTGATGCCGTGAACGCTCATCCGCCGTTCGACGCGGCGACCCAGGGTGCTGGGCTTGTAGAGCGAGAAGTCGTGACCAGTGCGGGAACGAACGAGCTCGATCGCTCTGGTGAGCGTTCCGTCCAGGGCCTCTGGCGTCCGGATGCGATCCCGCAGCCGGTCGTGGTTGCGTGCGTACGAAAGAATGGTGGCCACCATCTCGGTGGGCGAGAGAATGAAGTCCACCATCCCCGTCGCACGGGCGCTCATCGGCATGCCCGGATAGGTGGCGGTGTCGACCGACTGCGCGAGGGTCAGGCCCGCCTCTCGCTTGATCGCCTCGAGCCCGACCGATCCATCCGCCCCCACGCCGGAGAGCACGATGGCGATCGCATCCTCCTTTCGGTCCTCGGCGAGCGAGCGGAAGAAGCCGTCGATGGGGTGTTGCCGGTGGGTGCGATCGTCGGGGTCGTGCTGGAAGACCCCATCGCGCAGCGAGAGCGTCCCGCCGGGTGGCGCGACGTAGATGCGATCGGGCTCGATGCGCGTGCCGTCGGTGGCCAGGAGGACCTCCGTCGTGCTGTGTCTCCGAATCAGCTCCGGGAGCAGGCTGGGGCGGTCGGGGGCCTGATGGGACACGACCACGTACGACAGACCAGTGGGCTGATCGCGAGGAAGAGCGTCGAAGAACTCCTCGAGCGCCCGAAGCCCGCCCGCGGACGCACCCAGGGCCACGACGTGAAAGGCGCTCGGTCTAGCCCCCGCTTCTTCGCGCACCCCTCCCTTCGGGTCGTCAGCTTCCCTCAACACATCCCCCCTTTCGAGCGACGCCTCTGAGCGTACGCCTCATATGGGCCGTTCGCACGCGCAACCGATGACTTTCGACACACCCTCCCCTCGATGGGGGGGGCAACCTCCTGTCAGGTGCCCGAGAGTCCAGCTCATTCGGAATGCCAGAAGCCCCTCGGCCCCTTCCAACTCCGTTGACCTGGGAGCATCCGGTAGGTGAGCCATATGTTGAACTGGTGTGGAACGAAGCGACGGAACCACCACAGGAGGCGGGCATCCCACGTGGCGAGCACCCTCAGCGGCGCGCGCGTGCGGTTCATGGTCCGCACGACCCGGCGCGCCACGGACTCGGGGGTCGCGCGCGTCCAGCTCATCATCTTGTCGATGAACTGATCCATGTTCCGGAAGTGCGGGTGATACGGATCATCGGGGTCCTGAGTCGCGTGGCGACTGAGATCACCGACGATGGACTGAAGGTACGACGGGGAGTGAATGAAGCCGGGCAGGACGAGAGACACCTGAATGCCGAACGGGCGGACCTCGTAGTACATGGCTTCGGTCGCGGCTTCGAGCGCGAACTTGGATGCTGCGTAGAGCCCCATCGTGGGCATGGCCACCAACCCGCTCGCTGAGGAGATCTGGATGATCCGGCCGTACTGACGCGCGCGCATGCCGCCGAGAACCAACGCCGCGAGGGCCATGGGACCTTCGTAGTTCACCGCCATCTGGTGGGAGAGCTCCAACGGCGTCGCATACTCCGCCACGGTTCGATACGTGATGCCCGCGTTGTTGACGAGGACGTCCACCCCGCCGAGCTCTTCTTCGATCTCCTGCACCACCGCGCGTCGGTCGGAATCACTCGTGACATCGAGCGCGCGCAACCAGAGTCGTGAGGTCTCCGCAATCCCCAACTCGCCGAAACGGGAGAGCGAGCTCGCCCGTGCGGTCAGGACGAGGTGAACCCTCTCATCCTTGGAGAGCTCGCGGGACAAGGCCAAGCCAACGCCCGTGCTAGCGCCGGTGAGCAGAATGACTCTGCGGGGTCCTCGAGTCGTCTCCATGATGCTTCACGCAAGCGCTGCTCTTGCGACCGACTTCGCGAAACCATGGGACGCTGTCTGGTGATGCAGGTGAAAGCCTCGCGCTACCGATGGTCTATCAAGTATGCGCGGGGGACGAGCGCGCAAGGGCCAGACCGCGCGGGTCGACGGCGTTCGCCTCGAGCTCAATCCACGATCATGTGGGGAGACGTTGGCACCGGCAGAGACGTGATGTCCAGGTTGGTCCCGTTGTCCAGGTAGGACACGCCGTCCATGATTCGGGAGAGATCGTAGCCGTCGATCTGAATGCACGCGCCGATCGCGGCGCCTCGGACCACACCGGATCGCGCGTCGAGGGAGGTCGGAGCCGCCCCTGGGGCCCCGGCGAAGGAGGCGACAAAGAAGCCGCAGGTCTCGGGGCTCTCAATCGCGAAGTCGGTCATGCTCACGGTCGCGTCGATGACCGCGACGCCGTGGCCGGCGACCGACTCCGGACACTCACACATCGAGTTGGCCACGCGCGAGATGACGGCGTCGCTCACCTCGGCCGTCGCGCCGTTGTAGACCGAGAGGCCGATGCTGACAGCCTCGTCGATGACGATCCGCTGCGCGGTCAGATGTGCACCATACGACGTGTCCACGCCGGTGCCGAAGGCGAGATCGAAGGCGCGTGGTGCCGTGCTTCGCACGACGGAGTCGAAGAGCGAGAGCTCGGTCCCCTCATCCTTGGCGACGATGGCGGCGTCGTGGCTCCTCTCGATCACCAAACGATGCCCCTCGAGGCTCGCGCCCAGCTCCAGAGCGATGCCCCACCCATAGTCATCGTCCATCACCTTGGGATGCGTGTCGCGGACGAGCATGTCGGTGAGGACCATGGTGGTCTCGGGGTCCGTGCCGAAGACGCCGAGGTCGCGGCTGTTCTGCACGACGACCCGAGTCGCTTCGAGCCTCGCGCCCTCCTGGACGTCGAGCCCGTGCCCGAACTTGCCGTTCACTTCCCGCTCCTGCGTGTCGGCGATGACGGCGTCCGCAATGGTCGCCACGGCGCCCGAGCCCGAGACGAGCACGCTGACGTCTCGATTGCCCGCCAGCACCAGGTGTGTCGCCTCGAGTTGGCCGCCGCTCGTGACCTCGAGCCCGCGCCCCATCGTCCCGTCGGCCATCGGTTGGGTGTCGCGCAGGATGGCGTCCGAGAGCGTGACGGTCGTGCCCTCATCTCCCAACTGGACGGCGACGTCGCGGTTTTCGGTGGCGAGGAATCGCGATGCGTCGAGGTGGGCGCCCAAGGTGACCTGGATCGCGCGTCCGTAAGTGCCGTCGGAGGCGGAGCGCGTCTCGCGGACCACGCTGTCCGAGAGAGTGACCTCGCTTCCCGGATCCTGGAGCATCACCGCGATCGTCTGGTTGCCGGCGAGAATCGCGCGTGACGCGGTGATGTGCCCGCCCCCCTCGACATAGAGGGCCGCCCCCGCGCCGGCGCTGGTCTCCTGAGTGTCCCGAATGACCGTATCGCTCAGCTCGAGCGAGCTATCCGAGTCGAGAACGCTGGCGCCGTACCCCGGCGAGCGGTCGATGAGCACACCGGCGAGGGAGAGCGCGTACCCATTCTGCAGGTGCACGGCCTCTTGGGGTGGCGAGGCGATCGACAGGTTGCGCACGGTGGCCGGGTCGCCGCGGCCCGTCATCGAGACGACCGCCACTGCCGGCGCCGTCGTGCCGGTGAGCGTCGTCTCGGCGACGCATGCACCCATGACCACGGTGCCGGGCTTGAGCGCGAGCACGCCCGCGTAGGAGCCCTTGCCGAGCGCGACGACCGTTCCAGGTGCGAGCGAGACCCATCCAACCTCAGCGAGCGCAGCGTAGGGGGCCCCGATCAATCCGTCTCCACCGGGTGCCGCGCCGTCATCGACGTAGACGATGGGGACGTCCGTGGGAAGCGTGGTCGCGAATTCACCGGAGGGACACGGGTCGCCGATGGGTCGACAGCCCGGCTCGCCCGGGAAGTGCGCTTCGCCACGGTCACACGTCGCGGGGCCACCCTCCGGATAGGGATCGCAGGTGGTGAGATCGCCTTCGGTGACCTCACGCCAGCCGCTCGGGCAAGGCGTCAACTCGAGGGGAGGCACGCCATCGTCGAGCCAGGGGAGATCGGGCGGCGCCGCCGTGGATCCTGCGTCAGCTCCCGCGTCAGGCGGCCCGGCGTCGGAGGATGCGGCCTGACCGCACGCCATCAGGGAGGGCACCGCACACCAGAACGCCACGACCGAAAGGAGCCTCAACACTACGAACGACGAAGATACATCAACGCGCAGTCGAGCTCCCCACTTTCGACGGCTGCTACCTGCGGCTGACGTCGCACTGAGCCGATGCCGACCGCGGCGTGAAAATGGGGCTCAAGAGTTGCCGGAACTGGCCGATGTACGCGGTGTGTCCGAGACCACCAGCGTTCGCCCGGCTGGCGATCGCACCCATGCCATGGGGGTCGTGCTCTCCGTGATGACGGATCTCGGTGCCGCTCCACCACGGCTCGAGCTCGACGAACACGGTGAAGAGACGCTTCTGGCGATGGATGCGTCGATACCGATGGCCTCGTTCCAGGCCTGGTTCGACCACGCACCACACGAGCCGGAAGTCCTTCTGGCGTACGCTCGTTTGCTCGGCGCCGCTCCGCGGCTCCACGATGATCAGCGAGACCGCTTCGAGTTCCTCGTCTCGCGGCTTCTGACAAAAGAGACCGAAGACGGCCAGCTCGAGCTGGCCCCATGGCCGGAGGCGGCTCCCATCCTGGACCGCGTGCTCACGGAGCGCCCGACGATGGAGGATCACGAGCGGGCCGCTGCGGTGGAGTTCTTCCGCGACGCCGTGAAGCGGCTCTCGACGCTTCAGCGCCTCGACGACGTGTTCGAAGGCGGCTTCTATCTGGACGTTCGGGGCTACAAGGTGGCTTTGCGCGAACAACTCATGGACCCCGAAGTGCTCTACGCCGCGGTCTGGTTCAACACGGCGATGCACAACTGCGTCGAGCGCATGCGCAGAGCCGAGCACCGCTCGCCGCACAGCCTCCACGACATGTTCGACAAGAACAAGGAGGAGGTTCGCGCGGCCTTCGTACAGCGCATCAGCCTCAGGACCCGCGCGCATCTCGAGGAGACCCGTCGCTACCTGGAGAAGTACCGGAAGAACACCGCCCGGACGAGAACCGTCCGGAAGCTCGACACGCCGCGACGCTTTCAAGGTGCTCGGCGGCTTCGTCCTGGCCGGCCTCGGTGCGTCGGGATACGTGCTCAACGCGCGAGACGTCAACGAGCTGACCGCGCTCTCCAGTCGAGAGCTCGCTGGGCTCTCCCCCCTCCTCGACACCGGGGGCTTGTCCCGAGGCGCGAGCACGACGACCTTCATCGGGACCGTCTCCCCAGCGCGCTGGACGACGTTGACCCCAGCGCAACGCGCAGAAGTGGCAGAGACGATCAGGCAACGGCTGTTGAGCCGAAGTTGCCGGGCCGCGTGGATCACGCGGGACGGCGCCCAGGCGATCCACATCGCGGACGCAGAGGTGGTGAGCGCTGAGTGAGGGGTCGATGGCGACCTCGGCGACGAGGACGCGAGGATCGGCGGTGGTGGTCACTCGCGCGAGCTCGGGCGCCTCTTGCCCCGGCGTGCCGCCACCGCGACCTCGGCCGCCTCGTCGCCGGAGACGTGGGGCGAGAAGAAGTTGTCCTTCTTGGTGTACTCGTCGACGGTGAAGGCGAACTTGTAACTGGGCGCCGCGCGCTGATTGCAGTCTGTGCGCGCGCAGAAGCGGCAGGTCAGGCCCACCGGGATGGCCATCTTCTTCGGATCGGCGAAGGGCATGTCGTCGGCGTAGGCCAGCTCGGCTGCGTGATCGGCGTAGGTGCCGAGGCCGATGCTGTAGGCGGTGCCGCGCTCGATGGAGCCCTGCTTGGGCTCGGTGACGACCTTGGCGAAGACGAAGTAGCTGGTGCCGTCGGGATGGGTTTCGTAGCGGCGCACGAGCACGTTCGGCGTGAGGAAGGCGAGGTGGACGGCGCTCTTGGGGCAGCTACCGCTGGTGTGCGGAAACTTCAGGTCGACCGCCGAGTAGCGCTTGGAGATGTTGCCCGCGACGTCGAGGCGCAGAAAATAGAAGGGGAGCCCCCGGCGATCGGGATCGCTCAGATTGCAGAGGCGATGGGCGACCGTCTCGTAGCTCGAGTCGAAGATGGTCGTCAGCCGCTCGACGTCGTAGCGGGTGCGCTGCGCCTCATCATAGAAGTCCTGATAGGGGAGCATCAGCGCGCCCGCGAAGTAATTCGCGAGGTGGATCTTGATGAGCTTCTCGGTTTCGGCGAGGCGCGCCGGGTAGCGGGCGATGAGCCCCTCGTGCTGGCGTTCCTCGTCCAGGATGCGGAGGCCCACGGTATGGGCCAGCTGAAAACGCAGCCGCTGCTCGCCGAGCTCGCGGGAGAGCGTCAGCTGCCGTGATTTGGGATCCCAGCGGCGCACCACCGAGCTCTCGGCGCCGCCCGGCACGACCCGGACTTGGATGCCGAAATTCTTCTCGAGCATCTCCCCGAGATCGGCGCTGGTCGCACAGCGGTCGACCCCGCACTCGGCGCGCAAGGCGTCGGCGCGCTGCTCGAGGCCGCCGAACCAGTTGTCGTTCTTCTGCAGGAAGTCGGTGACCTCGTCGAAGGGGCTGAGCTCGAAGCGTAGGCCCTCACCGCCGCCCTCGCTTCCCGCCATCGCGGGAGGCTCGCTCCCTTCTCGCGTGCGCTTCTCCCGCTCCGCCAGACTGGTCAGCACGTTGTCGAGCTGATTGCGGGTCGAGCGGTACAGGTTGAAGAGCGCGGTGATGGTGGTGACGATCTTCGGCTCGGCGCTCAGGCTCGCCACGTCCTCTTCGCTCAGGTTCAGCGAGCGGAGCAGCGGCTCGTCGAGGAGCTTGGCGAGGCCGTCGTCGACGCGGTGCTCGCCGAGGCTCGCCATGAACGTCTCCATCGGGACGCCGTAGACCTCGAGGGCCTTGAAGAGGAGCGGGAGCTGGACCTGACGCTTCCCCTTTTCGATCAGGCTCAGGTACGCGGGCGAGATCGCGAGGCGGCGGGCGACCTCCCCTTGCATGAGCCCCCGCTCGAGGCGGAGCTCGCGGAGCTTCTGCCCCATCTTCGCGTGTGGTCCCTTGGTTTTACCGTTCATCGCACCACCAGGTTTACAGAGGCTTTACTTGTAAAGCACCGTGTAATCTGGGCGTCAAGTGAATCTATCCCTTGTAACACGACACCAAGGTGCGTACCTCAGCGATTACGCACCGCGTCATCTGTGAAGCTGTAAAGCTCCGCCGGTCACGGGCGTAATCCCCGATCCCCCCTCCCCGTGTCAGCCCTGCCGAAGCTTCGAAAGAACCTCTTCGCCCAGCGCCTCCGCCGCGCGGACAGGCCCCTTGCCGCCGCTCAAGAGGGCCGCGATGCGGTCCTCGAGCTTCCCTCTTCCGCCGGCGGTCTCGACGCCCAGCTCCCCGAAGCGGCGGACGAAGCGGGCGCGCGCCCAGGCCGCGTCTCCGCGGCGGCGACGCTCGGAGCGACCTTCTTCGCCGAGCCGCCTGTGGTGCGCCTCGAGGGCGTCGGCGAGCGCGCCGATGCCGGTGCCGGCGGTGGCGCTCGTTTCGACGACGGAGATCTTCGCGTCTCCGGCGCCCGCGGCGCCGAGGGCCAGGAGCGCCGCGGCCAGATCGGCGGCGGCGCGCCGGGCGACCTCACCGAGGTCGGCCTTGTTCACCACCAGCACGTCCGGGATCTCCATGATGCCCGCCTTCAGGAACTGCAGCGCATCACCGGACGCTGGCTGCACGACGAGGGCCACGGTGTCCGCCACATCGACGACGTCGGTTTCGGTCTGGCCGACGCCGGTGGTCTCGATGAGCACCACGTCGTAGGCGGCGCCGAGCACGCGCACCGCGGCGTTGGCCGCCCAGCTGAGGCCGCCGGCTTCCCCGCCGGTGGCGAGGGACCGGACGAAGAGACCGTCGTCCTTCGGATCGAAGCTCATGCGCGCGCGATCGCCGAGGAGCGCGCCGCCGCTCTTGATGCTCGAGGGATTGACGGCGACGACGCCGACGCGCTGGTCGCGGGTGCGGAGCTCGCGTGCGAGTGCGGCGGCGAGGGTGCTCTTACCGACGCCCGGCGGGCCGGTGATGCCGATGCGGCGGCCCTTGGCGGCGTCGCTCGCCTCTGCGAGGCGGTCGAGGAGCGACGCCACCGTCGCGCGCGCGCCGGGGCGCCGATCCTCCACCAGGTTGAGCGCCTTGGCGACGGCGCTCTTGTCGCCGCGGAGCACGCCGCTCGCTGAGATCCTCGCTCGCCATTCAGGCGCTCGCGTCACGGACGAGAGCGACGAGGGACTCCATGATCCGATTCGAGCTCGAAGTCCTTGGGCGTGAAGACCGCCGCGACGCCGGCCGCCTCGAGCTTCTCGCGGTCCTCGTCGGGGATGATGCCGCCGACCACCACCGGCACGTTCGAAAGACCCGCGGCCCGGAGCTGCTCGACGATCGCGGGGACCAGCGAGAGGTGGGAGCCGCTCAGGATGCTCAGCCCGATGAGGTGCACGCCCTCTTCGAGCGCGGAGGAGACCAGCTGCTCCGGGGTCACGCGGATGCCCTCGTAGACGACATCGAAGCCGGCGTCTCGCGCCTTGATGGCGATCTGCTCGGCGCCGTTGCTGTGCCCGTCGAGGCCCGGCTTGCCGACGAGGATCCGCGGACGCCGGCCCAGCGACTCGGCGAGGCTGTCCACCTCAGCGCGCAGGGCGCGCACCTTCACGTCGTCGCCCCCCGTGATTCGCGCGCCGGACACGCCGGTGGGCGCGCGGTACTCGCCGAAGACCTCGCGGAGCATCTGGCCCCACTCACCCGTCGTCACACCGGCGTGCGCGGCGGCGATGGAGGCAGGCATGATGTTGTCACCTTCGGAAGCGGCGCGGGCGAGCGCGCCGAGGGCCTTGCGCGCCGCGGCCGCGTCCCGGTTCTCGCGCCAGCGCGTCACCTCGTCGACCAGGCGCGCCTCGACCTCCGGGTCGACGACCAGGATCGCGTCGTCGAGGCTCTCGGTCAGCGGCGAGGGCTCGGACTCGACGTAGCAGTTCACGCCGACCACCTTCTGCTCACCGGCTTCGATGGCGGCGAGGCGCGCCGCGTTCGACTCGACGAGGCGCTGCTTGACGTAGCCGCTCTCGATGGCGGCGACCGCGCCTCCGCGCGAGAGAACCTCCTCGATCTCCGCGTCCGCCTCCTCGATGAGCCCGGCGGTGCGCTCGGTGACGACGATACTTCCTTCGAAGAGGTCGCCGTGCTCGAGGAGGTCGGACTCGTAGGCGAGGATCTGCTGGGCCCGCAGGCTCCACTGCTGGTCCCAGGGGCGCGGCAGCCCGAGGGCCTCGTTCCATGCGGGGAGCTGCACCGCACGCGCGCGCGCGTCCTTCGAGAGGGTGACGGCGAGCATCTCGAGGACGATGCGCAGGATGTTGTTCTCGGGCTGCTGCTCGGTGAGCCCGAGGGAATTGACCTGCACGCCGTAGCGGAAGCGCCGGAGCTTCGGATCGGTGACGCCGTAGCGCTCGCGGGTGATGCGATCCCAGAGCGCGACGAACGCGCGCATCTTGCAGAGCTCGTCGACGAAGCGAATGCCCGCGTTGACGAAGAAGCTGATGCGACCGACGACGCGCGCGAAGTCGGTGTCTCCCACCTGCCCCGTCGCTTTCACCGCGTCGAGAACGGCGATGGCGTTGGCGAGGCTGTAGGCGAGCTCCTGCCCTGGCGTCGCCCCCGCCTCCTGCAGGTGGTAGCTGCAGATGTTGATGGGGTTCCACTTGGGCACCATCTTCACGGCGTAGGTGACGAGGTCCGTGGTGAGCCGCATCGAGGCCGCCGGCGGGAAGATGTAGGTGCCGCGCGAGAGGTACTCCTTGAGAATGTCGTTCTGGGTGGTGCCGGCGAGCCCCTCCTCGGCGATGCCGCGCTCCTGCGCGTGGGCGAGGTAGAGCGCGAAGAGCCAGGGCGCCGTCGCGTTGATGGTCATCGACGTGTTCATCCGGTCGAGCGGGATGCCGCCCATGAGCGTGCGCACGTGGCCGAGATGCGCGACCGGGACGCCGACCTTGCCGACCTCACCGCGCGCGAGCGCATGGTCCGGGTCGTAACCGGTCTGCGTGGGAAGGTCGAAGGCGACGCTGAGCCCCGTCTGCCCCTTGTCGAGGTTCGTTCGATAGAGCGCGTTCGACGCCGCGGCCGAAGAGTGGCCGGCGTAGGTGCGCATGATCCAGGGGCGGTCGCGTTCGGTCATTTGATTTCGCTCGGCGCCGAGGTGGAGGAGGGGGGCGCGCAGCCCCTCAGAATCCAGCTCGCGCCGGGTCGGGTTCGCCAAGACTACTCAGAGGGAAGACCATGAGCCAGCCTGCAAAGAATCTCTTCGCCGTTCACACACCCGAGATCGTCGACGTCGGGCGGATCCCCGAGCTGGGCGTCGTCCCGCAGAAGATGCACGCGTGGGTGATCCGCCCCGAGCGCTTCGGCGAGCCGACGAAGAGCTTCGTCTCCGAGGCCATCGAGACCTGGGAGCCGGGACCGGGCGAGGTGCTGTTGAAGGTGATGGCGGCCGGTGTGAACTACAACGGCGTCTGGGCGGGGCTCGGCCAACCGGTGGACGTCACGCGCGGACACGGCCTGCCGTTCCACATCGCGGGCTCCGACGCGTCGGGCGTGGTGTGGAAGGTCGGCCCGGGGGTGACCGGGCTCAGCGTCGGCGACGAGGTGGTCGCCCACTGCAACGCGACCTGCGGCCAATGCGAGCACTGTAACGGCGGCCAGCCGATGGCCTGCAAGAAGCAGCGGATCTGGGGGTACGAAACGCCCGACGGCTCCTTCGCGCAGTTCACCAAAGTGCAGGCGCAGCAGCTCTTGCCGAAGCCGCCGGAGCTCAGCTGGGAAGAGGCGGCGAGCTACGGGCTCACCTACTTCACGGCGTTCCGCATGCTGATGGACCGCGCGCACATCCAACCGGGCGAGGACGTGCTCGTCTGGGGCGGCGCCGGCGGCCTCGGCGTCTTCGCCATCCAGCTGTGCGAGCTCGTGGGCGCGCGAGCCATCGCCGTCGTCTCGAGTGAGGAGAAAGCGAAGCTCGCGAAGGAGCTCGGCGCCTTCGGCGTGATCGACCGCAAGGACTTCCCCGACCTCAGCTACCCGGAGGCGCTCACCGAAGAGAGTGAAGGGAAGTGGCGCGCCGAGGTGAAGCGCTTCGGCCGCGCCATCTGGGACATCCTCGGCGAAAAGAAAGGCCCGGACGTCGTCTTCGAGCACGTCGGTCGCGCCACCTTCCCGGCGAGCGTCTTCCTCGCGAACCGCTTCGGCCGCATCGTCATCTGCGGCGCCACCACCGGCTACGACCTCACCTTCGACGTCCGCCATCTGTGGATGCACCAGAAGTCGATCATCGGCAGCCACTTCGCCGACGCCGGCGAGGCCCACCGCGCCAACCGCCTCGTCCATCAGGGCGTCATCCGCCCCGTGATGACCCGCCTCTTCACCTGGGACGAGATCCCGAAGGCCCACCAGCTCATGTACGAAAACAAGCTCCACGGCACCGTCGCCTGCCTCGTGGGCGCACCGCGGCCGGGCCTGAGAAACCTGAAGGAGACGCTGGAGGCGATAGGCTGAGGGCGCGCGCGGCCACCGGCCCTCCGCACCTCACCGCGCCTCGCAGCGCGCAGCCCGCCACGAAGCGGCCGTCCAAGCGTCTCCCCGTCGAAGGGGCCCCTCGGCCGCGGAGGCGTATGCGTCGAGATGCGATCCGACCGTGTCGCCGTCCTTTGACGCAGGCGGTTGCGTTCCGCCGCGGCAGTGCGCGCGCGTCCTCGACACCGACGACCGGCGAGGTCCAGGCGCTCTCCGATCGCATCTGCACTCCGCCAAGTATTCCTCCGACGGATAGCGAGATCATCGGAACGTCAGTCCGACGCACGTCCCCACGCTCACCCTCGGTCCCGAAAGAGTCACGAGCGAGAGAATCGCGGCCGTGAGACTCCAGACACCGCGGACCTGGGTGGGCGAGGTCATGGTGGAGATCGATGTACATCGTGCGCGTGAGCACGCCCCACTCCCGGTCTTCGGACGGTCGGTCGCTCCTTTTCGTCTGGGGGTGACCGAGGCGCGAAGCGGAAGCGTGTCGGGGGGGCAGCTTTCCCCGGGGAAAGCACGACCGTGCGCGGGGGGCATGAATCAGCCGGCGCTCGTCCGTAGACCGCCGCCTGCTCCCGCACGCCGCGCTCGCGTCGCTTGCGTTCGATGAGCGGAGCGCCGTAGTCGCGCACCGCTTCGTACGCGTTATGGCCGCGACAGCGAAGCGCCATCGTCTCCACCGCGTGCTCGCCGCCCATCCCCCACGGCTCGAGGTGCGCATATTCGAGCTTTCGCGTCGCACCACACACCTTGCCGCCTTCGCCCACGAAGGTGCACTTGCCGCCGTCGCGCTTCCACACCGCGCGACGGATGGCGGCCGGGATCGCGCGCGTCCGCTTCTTCGCCCGCGTGCGCCCCGCGCGAGGCGCGTCGGTGATCGCCGCCTTCTTCTTCAGCGTCTCCCCGAGGAGCAGGGAGAACGCCTTCTTCACGATCGCCGCCGGATCCCCATCCGGGATCTGATGCGCGAGAAGATCCTGAAGCTGCGCGAGCTCGCCGTGCGTCTCTTCGTCGATGGTCACCGTCAGCTTGTAGCGGCGGGGCGCTAGGGGCGCCGGATCGGGAGCGCGCGCGGGCCTCGGCGTGGGCGAGGTCGTTTTCACGGGTCCGTCAGTGGGCGCGCGCCAAGGTTTCGGCGCAGGCAAGGGCGTTCTCACGGGTCCGTCAGTGAGCTCGCGGGGCGGCGAGTCGGAAGCGGACGCGACGAGCGCCGGCGCCTCCACTCCCTTCGAAAGCGAGGACCTGGGAAGCGCGCGCAAAGTCGAAGCGACGTCCTGTCGCGGAAAGAGCTCCGCCACCAGCTTCTCGATCGCCCGCCGGCTCTTGCCCCGCGCCGCCTCGAGCACGCGCACGTGATTGTCCTCGTCGAGATACGGCTTCAAGCAGAGCACGCCGCTCACGAAGAGCTCGCCCCGCCCCACCCTCTCGAAGATCACCGGAAAGCGCCGCGCGAGCCGCGCCACCCCGATGCGCTTGCCCGCCATCGACTCCGACATCCCGAAGCGCTCCACGCAGAGCGCGAACATCGACGCGTACCCGAGCGAAGCCCAGAGCATCCGCCGATCGATCTCCTCGATCATCCGCAGCGTCACCTCCGTGCGTCGAAAGTCCCGAGCGACCTCGGCGGCGAAGCGAGAGAGAAGAGCGTCATCAGCGAGCGCGCGAAGAGTGTTCATACGATGAAGACGCATGCGCGACGCGCGGACTGACAGAAGCGGAGCACTTTCCCCGGGGAATGTGCACGCGGCGCGAGCTCCCGGTCTGCGCGCTCACCTCGCGATCATCCCCGTCCTTCGTGGTCGCCAAAGGCACCAACGATCACCCGCTCCACCCACACACCAGTCGCCAGAAACCAGTAAGCCTCGGGCCACCCGAAAACCTCGCGGAAGCGGTTCGCCAGATCTTCATCTGGAACGGCATTGGCTATCGGGCGGCCGCGCCGGAATGCACGCCATGAGACCGATGGACGTGCTCCGACTCGACGCGATCCCAGCCGACTGAGCCTCCGCACTTTCCCCGGGGAAAGCGCCGGCGCTACCTAGCGGAGCGAACTTTCTCCGCGGCGGTTAGACTCGCTGCTGTGATCCCCCGCCGCACCCTCGTCGGACTGCTCGCCCTGTGCGCCGTTCTGACGGGATGCAGCACGCGCGATCGCGATCTGTCGTGGGTCGTCAGCTTCGCCGATCCGATGATCGCCTCTCAGGCCCGCGGCATCGAAGCGCGCGTCCTCGCCGGCGGCTGCACCTCGAGCGACGTTCTCTTCGAGGCGAGCTTCGAAGCACTCGCCCCGGGTCCGATGCCCTCCTCGCTCCCACCGGGCCCCTATGCCTTCGCCGCCCTCGCGCGAAACTTCCGCTGCGAAGTGACCGCCGAGGGCTGCACGCCCGTGACTCTTCCTCTCGTCGACGGCTCGCAGGTCGAAACCGTGCTGCTCGCGACTCCGTCGACCGACGTCTGCGACACCGATCGCGTCTGCGTCAACGGCCGATGCGTCACGTCCGACGACGGCGGCGTCGCCGACGGCGGATGTGCGAGCGATGCGTCGTGCATGCGCATCGTCCCCTCGAACGTCCCACCGCCCGCCGTGCCCGGCATGGACGTGACGCTCACCTCCTCGCAGACCTACCACACCTCCGACTGCCCCACGGGCGTCCTCGGCGACGCTTCGGTCGCGATGCTCAGCGACGACAGCCCGGTGTGCGTCGTGAGTGTCGGTGATCTCACGGTCGGCGGCGGCGTCACCCTCACGGTGCAGGGCGCTCTGCCTCTGGTCATCCTCGCCGAGGGCACGGTCATGGTCGACGGAGTGATCGACGCGGGCGCGCGCCGAGACGTGCCCGGCCCGGGCGGCGGGCGCGCCGGCCGGATCAACGGCGGCACCGACGAGCCGGCGGGCGGCCCCTACCCCGGCGGACGCGGCCAGGACACCGGTGGCTACGAAGATGGCGGCGGCGGGGGCGGCGGTCTCTGCGGCCCGGGCGGCGACGGTGGCCAGGGCGGCGCGATGGTGAGCGGCGGACCCGGCGGACGCATGTTCGCCACGCCGACAGAGCTCACCCCTCTCGTCGGCGGCAGCGGCGGCGGTGGCGTGCGCGGAGGCGAGACGATCGGGCCGACCGGCGGCGCCGGCGGCGGGGCGATTCAGAATCACCGCGCAAGAGAGCATCGTCATTCGGGGCAGCATCCTCGCGGGCGGCGGCGGCGGTGAGGGAGGTGTCGCTGGGGGCTCGGGCGCGAACATCCCGGCCGGCGGGGGCGGCGGAAGCGGCGGCGCCATCCTCCTCGAAGCCCGGACCATAGAGCTCGAAGGCGTGCTCGGAGCGAGCGGCGGCGGCGGAGGAGGAAGCGCCGGCAGCAGCGGAAACGGCATGGACGGCGCGGATGGCGGAGAGCTCGACGCCGCGGGCGGGATGCGGGGCGGTGGGAACTACGCCGCTGACGGCGGGAGCGGGGGCGGCCTCCGAGCCCTCGAGGGCCAACAGGGCGGCGGCGACCCCTCGGGCAACTACGCGAACGGCGGCGGCGGCGGCGGCGGTGCAGGCTGCATCGTGCTTCGCACGCTCGACGGAACGCTCCCGGCGGGCGCCAGCCGCTCCAATCCGCCCCCAGGCTCCGCGTTCCGGGCGCTGGCCGTGCGTCTCGAATGATTCGCTGGCCGCGCGCGGGGGAACCCACGGTTCGCAGCGCTGTCCCATGACCGTGGAGGATCGAAAACAGCGCGTCGCCGACGTCGCGTTCCTGGTGCTGGCAACCGGCGGCGCGGTGCTCCTCTCGATGGCGGCCATCGACTGGGTCGACTATCAGGTCCTCAGGCTCGGCAACCGAGGCCCCATCCGCGCCGTCGAGCTCGATCTCGCGGCCGGCCTCGACCCGCGCGCGCTCCGAGGACACCTGCGCGTGCTCCGAGACGAGGGCCTGGAGTCGAGGCTCCTCGTGCGCACCGTCGAACGTCGGCCGACCGCGACGCTCGGCGACGTGGTGCGCATCCACCTCTGCACCCTCGAGATGCGTCTCGCTCCCGACGGCGCCACCGACGACGACGTGACGCCGCTCGCCGAGATCCGTCGCAGCCAGGATCTCGTTCGCCCGCTCCTCGACGGCAAACGGATCGCGCTTTGACTCAGACGTCCAGCTCCTCGTCCTCGTCGAGCCCCGCGAGCACCCGGGCGCGCGCCACCTTCGCCTCCCAGTCCACGGTGCGCTCGAGGACCACACGCTGCGCCTGAGGCGAGCCGGCGCCGTGCATGCACTCGATGCGGAAGGGCACCGAGCCGGCGCCGTAGGTGAGCGACTCGACGAAGCGGAGCAGTCGCGCGCGCTCCTCGCTTCCGGCAACGGTGCGGAGCGCTTCGCCGATCTCCGGATGATCGAGGTCGGCGAGTGAAGGCAGCGTCGACAGGGATCCTCCCGCGAGATCCTCGGCGAGGCGCACGATCTCGTACGGAAGCTCGGTCACGTGATGCTTGCAGACGTTGGCGAGGACGGGGTCGACCTGATGGATGCCGGAGGCGTGACGCGTCGACTTGCTCGACGCCGCGAGGCCGAGGCCGTGGATGGTCTCCGTGAGGTGCGCCATCTCGACCAGCTTGTCCCGCACGTGCGACGCGCGGCGCACGCCGTGGGCGCGGGTGATGAGATCAGTGGCGCCGATGAGCACGTCGAGGTTGCCCGGCTTGCACCCGCCGTAGCTCGCGCGATGAAAACCCGCGAAGGCCTCCACCAGCGTCGAACAAGACGCGACGTCCCCGTCGAGGAAGACGCGCTCCGTCGGAACGAAGACATCCTCGAAGAGGACGACACACTCCTGCCCGCCGAAGCGCGCGTTGCCCGCATCCGGGCCGCCGCGCCGGTCGTCCGAGGGCTGACGCCCGAGCACCATCGTCACCCCGGGCGCGTCGACCGGCAGCGCGCACGCGACCGCGAAGTCCTCCTCGCCCTCGCGCAGCGCCTGGCCTGGCATCACCAGGATCTGATGGCTGTTCGCGGCGCCCGTCTGGTGCAGCTTGGCGCCGCGGATCACGATCCCGTCCTCGCGCCGCTCCACCACGCGCAGGTACTGCTCGGGCTGCTCCGGCGGCCGCTTGCTGCGGTCCCCTTTCGGGTCGGTCATCGCCCCGTTGAGCATCTCGTCGCGCTGCTGCACACCGCGGAGCCACGCCACGAAGCGGGCGTGGGCCTCGGGCCCCGCGTCGTGGGTGGCGATGAAGAGCGCGTTGATCCCGTCGAGCCCCACGCAGCGCTGAAAACACGTGCCGGTGAGCCGCCCGAGGACGCGCTGGAGCTCGAGCTTCTTCACCAGATCCTCGGGCGCGCGGAAGAGCGCGGTGAAACGGTTCACCGGACCGGCGACCAGATCGGACGACGCGGTCGCGAGGGCGCGCGTGCGCTCGTCGTGCGCGAGCGCGTAGGTCGCCGCGACCGCGTTCACCGCCGGCCGGATCTTCGGATGGTCGACCGGATCGGCCACGTGCTCTCCGTCGACGAAGAGGCGCAGGTTGCGGGCTCTGAGGCTCTCGACGTATTCGGCCGCGGTTCGCATGGCGCGGAGCATAGCGCCTATGCAGCAGCCTTCGGAGACGGTACTACCTGACCCTGATGGCCCCCAATCCGGTCACGCCCCCGAAGACCAGCCTCTGCATCGGCTGCGGCAAGGACCACCCGCGCGGCAAAGGTTGCGGTTACGACCGCGAGGTGGATTGGTTCGACTACGCGGCCGACAAGCGCCTCGAGCACATCCGCCTCTTCCCCGTCTTGGTCGGGCTCGCCGCGGCGCTGCTGGCGATCTACTTCCTGGTGCGTCCGCCCGAAAATCCGATCTATCTCTACGTGGGCGCCGCCATACCGGGCTTGATAGCCCTCCTCATGCTGAGCTTCGGCGGCAAGGCGCTCTTCGAAGAGCTTCGCAAGAAGCGCTACCGCGCGCGCTCCAGAGACGCGCGCGACCGCGCGCTCGTGGTCTTCATAGGCGACCAGCTCCACTACGCCTTCGGCGAGTCGCTCAAGTACGAGCCCGTCGTGATGAGCGAAGAGCTCGGCGGCGCCAAGAGCTTGAGCAGCGCCGTCGCCGTCGCGCTCGGCGACGAGCTGTCGGAGCTCCTCGACGCCACCCTCGTCTCGTGGCTACGTCGCGACTCCAAGAACGACGGGCTCCTCGTCGATCCGACGACGCCCGACGGTGCGCCTGGCCCTGCTCGTCGCCATGACCGTCATCGGGCTCGCCGCGACGGACGAGATCGCGCTGTCCATCGGACGCTACAAGGCGTGGGGGCGGGGCGGTGGCAAGCTCCCCAAGACCACCCCCGGCTTCGAGGTCGCGCTCGAAGCGGAGGTCGAGCCGACCGAAGAGATGCCAGCGCTCGAACGGCAGATCCTCGCGTCGACTGCCAAGAGCGAGACGAGCCCCACGGCCCTCGACGCGCTGGTGGATGCGCTCCTGGAGGACGAGGACGCGGCCGCCTTGCTGTCGAATCTGAGCACGAGCGCATCGCAAGACGCCGACCTCGACGCGGTGCGCGCCGCCTGGACGAAGGTCCAAGAAGACGAGACCGAGCTGGTCATGCGGCTCCTGCAGCACGCATTGCCCGAGCGGCCGCGCACGATCGGCGCAGCGGATGCCGCCGTGGACGACTAAACCGCGTCTCGCGCGAGCTGCAGCGCCAGCGCCAGCTCGCCCTGGATCACGTCGTCCGTGTCCCCGAGCTTGCGCACTTCTCCGTGCTCGTCGACGGCGCGGATGGTGATCTCCTTCGACTTCCAGTCCTGCGTGAAGAGCCCGTAGGATCCGTCCGGGAAGAGCCGACTGGCCTCGATCGTCCGCGACGACCACCCACGCTCGGCGCGCGCCCGAATGACCTGGCCGAGGTCGGCGATGGCGATCACCTCGGTCACCGCGTGACTCTCCCGCTGCGCCTTCGTCAGCGCCGGCGGCTCGGTGGCCACCTGCGCGAAGGGCTGGATCACTTCGTAGTCGTCGAAGATCTCGCGCCACGCGCGACGCGCATCGGCGGTCATCGCGAAGGGATGGGCGACGCCGACCGAGGCGACCTTTTCGTCGAGCACGACGGCGTCGTCCTCGACATCGGCGAAGGTCCCGTCCTCGGCGACGCGGAAAGTCGCGAGCCGTTCGCCCTTCGGGTCGTACGCCTCCCACAGGATGCCCCGCGACAGATGCTTCATCAGCGGATGCTCGAGGTAGACGCGCCGGAAGGCATCGATCGACCAGCGATGTCCCTCCTGCATCGCCTGCCGCGCTCCCGCTCCGCGACGCGCGGCGATCACCGACACGTCCTCTCGGAGGTCGGTCCAGAGCGCGTGTGCCGCCTTCACCTTTTCCTCGTCGTCGTCCTTGGTGCCGCGGGGCAGCACCTTCAAGCGCTCACCCTTTTCGTCCTGGAGCACCGGCCTCAGGCCCGCATCGAAGGCCACGCGGAGCCTCCGCGCGCCGAAGTCGAGCTCGACCCCGCCGTCCGCATCCACGTCGAAGGTCGGCACCAGTTGCTCCTCGAGCTCGAAGGCGTCGAGCCCGCGATAGGCCGCGGCCTCGCGCATCGCGTCGTCCATCCCATAGGCGTACTTCGGCGTCGATTGCCCCTCGACCCGCGCGATGATGGTCGCCAGCTCCATCAGCGCCGCGTCCGTGTTGATGCGGCCGAGCATGCGGGCGATGCCCTCGCCGCTCAGCGCAGGCGTCAGGCGCCGCACCACCTCGTCGTCGCCGAAGTGCTCGACGGCGTGGAGCATCCAGAATCTGACTGTCCTTCGCCCCGTCGGTGTCCCACGCCTGGGCGAGGTCCCACGCGAATTCGGCGAGGCTCTTCGGCTCGCAGGCCTCGCGGACCTCGGCGACGCCTGGATACGCGGGGTAACACGGACTGAAGCGCAGCATCTCGCCGAGCCGCTCGACGGCCCACTCGGGCAAGGCCTTGCCGTCTTTCAATTTCGGAGGCCTGAGCTCCGCCGGCCGGAAAGTGGTCGGCATCTTGGGCGGCTTCTTCGGGCACTCCCAGCGCTCGTCCCACGCGAGGAGCGCGTCGACGATCGCTTCCGCCTCTTCGCCGTAGCTCGCGGCCGTCTCACGGATCGCGGATTCGTAACCTCGGCGCGCAAGATGACGGAGCGCGGTCTCGCCACCGCTTCGCTCCGCCTTCTTCGAGGCCCCGAGGGTGGCCGGCACCAGCCCGGCGATGGCGGCTTCGGGGTAACGCTCGATCCAGGCCACCGCCGTGAAGCGCCCGCGGTCGCCGTAGAAGTGGCCGAGGAGGCCCGCGGCCACCCGCGGCGATTCGAGTCGAAAGATCAGCTCCCGGGTCGCGCGGAGCCGCTCGCGCTCGAAGTTGCGAAGCACCGCAGGGAGCGCGCGCTCGCCATAGAGCGCGAGCAGCTTCTCCGGCGTGTTCGACCCGAACATCAGCCGCACCTCGGCGCTCTCGAGGAGGGGCAGGAGGCGATCCGCCGGGTAGTAGACCTGGGCGTAGAAAGCCTGGCCTGTCTCGAGCTTCTCTTCGAGCTCGCGGCGCGCGGCCTCCGGATCCTGAAAGGTGAAGTACTGCCGGAGCTGGCGCGCGATGCGGCGCTTCCGTGACGACTCGGGCCAGTGGAGGTGGCTCGGGCCTTCCGGGACCGTCAGCCCCTCGATCACCTTCGGCTTCTTTCGCTTCGGTCGCGTCGTCGAATGCCAGGGCGGGTTTCGGAGGATCTCGGGTACGTCGGCGTCGTCCGCGATCTCCCTGTCGATACGCGCGGCGATCCTCTGCGAACGCTGCACGCGCTCGAGGATCTCCTTCGCGGTCGCGCCCACCTTGGTCCGCTTCTTCGCGAGCTCCCCGAGCGCCGCCGGGGCGAGCTCCGGATGGGTCGCGTAGAACTCGGTCGCGAAGGGCCTGACGTTCTTCTTGCGCAGGTGCTTGGCGAAAGCCGCCGCGCTCGCGGGCGTCGCAATGCAAGCAAGGGCACGGGAGAGCGCCTTCTGCTCGTTGGGAAATCGCTTTTCGCTCAGCAGCGCCTCGAGGAGGGGAACCGCCTCCACGCCGAGGAGCGGCACCACGTCGATGATCGACGAGTTCAGCCCGGCCTTGGCGACGATCGGCTCGATGAGCTTCGGATCGGTGACGCTCCGAAGGAGCGCGTCGCGCCCGAAGGAAGGCGGCGAGCTCGACGCCAGCCACTCCTTCGCCAGCTCGCTCGCCCAATGCTCCTGCGCGGGGAAGGCCGCGAGGAGCGCCAGCCTCAGTTGAAAGCTACTGCCGGGATAGGACTCCTCGGCCACCAAGAGCGCCTCGCGGCGCGTGTCCTCGTCCGCCCGGAGCAGGCCGTGGAAGATCACGTCCTGCACCAGGTTGTTCGGCGGGTTCTGATCGGTCGCGGGGATCACGGTGGGCACACGTCCGCGCTGGCGCGTGAAGTCGTGAGCACGGATGAGGATCTTCAGTCCCTCGACCACGCCTACCTTCGCGACGAGATAGCCGAGGGTCCTGTCGGCGTTGTACGCCCCGGCATACATGACCAGCTGTGCCCACGCCTCGGCGTCGATCGCCTCAGGCTCCTCGGCATCGGCCAGCACCGCGAACGCGCCTGCGATGGCGGGCAGGCTTTCGCCGATGTCCGTGGGAATGCGGATTGTGTTCCGCAGCGCCTTCCAGAGCGCCTTCGTCGTCTTGGGCGCCTTCAGATCGTCCGCGCTACGGGGCGTGAGGTACTTTCGCGCCTCCTCGTTGTAGTGGATCGGACCGTCGGGCTGCGAGGCCGGAGCGGACGCCGCCGCTATCTTCGACTCCTTCGCTGTTTTCTTCTTCGCGGCTTTCGTCTTCGTCTTCTTCGCGACCTTCTTCTTCGCCGCCTGGACCTTGCTCCCGAGCGCCGCCTGAAGCAGCTGCTCGTCCGCCGCGGCGAGCACCCGCGGCGTCTGAAGCGACATCCCGAGCGCCCCCTTCTTCTGCGACATGCCCTTGCCGGTCGAGAAGACGATCTTCGAACGGAGGGACGAGAGGTCGGTGATCGGCACGGCGTTGCTCTTGGCGTGCCATCCGTCCTTCTTCTTCTTCGGCGATTCGAGGACGGCGACGAGCCAGAGCTTTTCGTTCGGCGGGCGGACGGTGACGAGGTACAGGTTTCCGCCCTCCTCGAGGGGGCCCAGGCTCTTGTGGGTGCTCAGATAGGCGCCGGTCTTCCACACGTCGCCCGGGCCGAGCCCGGCCGCGTCCGACTCGAAGACCTTCTTGCTGACGATGGCGAAGACCGAAGGCATCGGACTGTGGACCATACCGGATTCGGAGGGCGACGTGAGGCGGGAGCCAAGTCACCGTGAATCCCACCCTCATCAGTGGTAAAGGGCGCCTCATGGAAAGCGTCCTCCTCGCCATCGAAGGGCTCTACGAACGCGCGCGGCAGAAGGTCCGGACGCGGGTCATGGACGGGGGACGGGTCAGTGGCCGGAAGCTGAACGAAGCGCAGCTGGCCGCGCACGGGCTCGCGTACCTCCGGACGGAGCTCGAAGCCTGTCGCCAGCTGGCTGCCTGGGCCGGCCGGGTGGGGGGCGACCACGAGCGGGCCATCGCTGATGCCTACCTGGCAGAGACGGCGCGGGTCCTCGTCGGAGGCATCGACCTCGGCGCCTGCGAGAGCATCGGCCTCGCCGAGCTCGGTCTCGGCGGCGAGGACGTGGCCGCCACCATCCACGCCGAGGGCGTGCGCGACTTCGTGGCCGAGCATGGTCAGGGGGCCGCCTACCTGGCCATCGCCGAGGCGGCGCGCGAGGCGGGCTTCGGCGACCGGGGCTTTTCCGATCCGATGCTCGGCGAGATCCGCGCGCAGTTCGCCCGCTTCGTCGACGCCGAGGTGATCCCGCGCGCGCAGAGCATCCACCGCGAAGACATCCTCATCCCGATGGAGCTGGTCTCGCAGATGAGCGAGCTCGGCGTCTTCGGGCTGACCATCCCCGAGGCGTACGACGGCCTCGGGATGAGCAAGGTCGCGATGTGTGTGGTGACCGAGGAGCTCTCGCGCGGATACATCGGCGTCGGGAGCCTGGGGACGCGCGCCGAGATCGCAGCCGAGCTGATCATGGGCGGCGGCACCGACGAACAGAAGAAGCGGTGGCTTCCGAAGATCGCGAGCGGCGAGGTGCTGCCCACGGCGGTCTTCACCGAGCCGAACCACGGCTCGGACCTGGCGCACATCAAGACCCGCGCGGACAAGCAGGACGACGGCAGCTACCGGGTGAGCGGACAGAAGACCTGGATCACCCACGCGGTGCGCGCCGATTTGATGACGCTCATGGCGCGCACCGACCCGGACGACGACGGATACGGCGGACTCTCGCTCTTCCTCGCGGAAAAGACGCGCCTCGACCCGGCCCCGGGCGAGCCCGAGTTCGTCGACGAGGGGCTGACCGGGACTGAGATCCCCGTGCTCGGCTACCGCGGCATGAAGGAGTACGAGCTGTCCTTCGACGGCTTCTCGGTGCCGGGCGACGCGCTCCTCGGCGGAGAGGAGGGCGCGGGCTTCAAGCAGCTGATGCGCACCTTCGAGAGCGCACGGATCCAGACGGCGGCGCGCGGTGTGGGCATCGCCCAGGCCGCCCTCGACGACGCGATGCTCTATGCGAACGAGCGCGTGCAATTCGGCCATCCCATCTTCGCGTTCCCGCGGGTGGGGCGGAAGATCGGCCGGATGATCGCGCGCACCATGGCGGCGCGGCAGCTCGCCTTCTACGCCGCCGAGCAGAAGGACTCGGGCGACCGCTGCGATCTCGAGGCCGGCATGGCGAAGCTCCTCGCCACCCGCGCCGCGTGGGAGGCGGCGGACGCCAACGTGCAGATCCACGGCGGCAACGGCTACGCCGTGGAGTACACGGCCAGCCGCCTCCTGGTGGACGCGCGCGTGCTGTCGATCTTCGAGGGCGCCAACGAGATTCAGGCGCACGTGATCGCCAGGCGCCTGTTGGAGGACGAATGACTCGGATGAAGACCCCGCGTTACGGCCGGCGCCTCGACGACTTCGAGGTGGGCGCGACCTACGTCCACCCGTGGGAGGTCACCGTCGACGGAGGCACCCTCGCCCTGTTTCAGGCGTCGTTCCTCGACGCGACCCCGACCTACGCGTCGGAGGCGTTCGCGCGAAAGCTCGGCTTCGACGCGCGGGTCGTCCATCCCCTGCTGCTGATGAACCTGGGCCTGTCCTTTTCGGTCCACGACGTGAGCGAGCAGGCCATCGCACACCTCGCCTACATCGACGTGCGCTTCCCGAACGCGTGCTACCTCGGCGACACGCTGACGGCCTCGTCGAAGGTGCTCGGCAAGAAGCCCTCGTCGAAGGGCGACAAGGGCGTCGTTCACGTCCGCACCGTCGTGCAGAACCAGACCGGCGTGGTCGTGTGCTCTTTCGAACGCAAGGCGTTGATCCGGGCAGGCGCCGTCGAAGGACGGCCGATCGATCCGCCGACGGACTTCGCGCAGCCCGAGGTCACCGACCTCCCGCGCCTCCCCGCGCCTCTCAGCGCGGGGATCGAGAGGTTCGAGCGCCACGGCGGCTTCGCCGGGTTCTTCTCTGACTTCCAGGTGGGTGACGTCTACTGCCATCAGGTCGGCAAGACGGTGGGCGAATCCGAGCACATGCAGCTGACGCTGCTGATGCGGAACAGCCACCCGATCCACTTCGACGAGATCTACTGCAAGGAAGGCAACAGCTTCACCGGCACGCGAGTCGTTTACGGGGGTCTTGTCTTCGGCTTCGTCGCGAGCCTCGCCAGCCGAGACGTCGCGGGCAACGCCCTCTGGGATCTCGGCTACGACGACGGCGCGCATCCCGCCGGCGTCGTCGCGGGCGACACCCTCTTCGCCGCCTCCAAGGTCCTCGACAAGAAAGCACTGGACGACGGCACCGGCGAGATCACCTTCCGTCTGGTCGGCGTCAAGAACGAGCGCGCGGATCGCCTCCTCGACATGGGGGTCGACCTGTTCACCGCCGAGCGTGACAAAGACCCAAGCGCGCGCGCCCCGCAGAAGGTCTTCGAGATCACGCGCACGCTGCTCGTGCTCGACGGATGAGCGACGCGACGGAAATCATCGTCCGCATGGCGGAGCCCGACGAGGTGCACCTCGTCTACGCCCTGATGCGTGCCGCCTTCGCGGAGAGCGCGCTCCACCCCGATCCGTCGAGCGCGCTTCGCGAGTCGCTCGCGGAGGTGCGCGAGAAGATCGCCTGCGGGGTGCGATCCTCGCCTTCACGGACGGACGTCCGGCAGGCTCGGGTCGCTTTCACGTGGATGGCGAAGCGGGCTTTCTCGCCTACGAGCGGCTGGCCGTACACCCTGGGCTTCGCAACCGGCGGGTCGGCAGCGCGATGGTGGACTTCCTCGAGGAGCACGCGCGCTCGGTGGGCCTCTCCGAGGTGCGCGCCGACGCCCGCTCCCAGCAGCCGGACAACCGCCCCTACTACCTCGCCCGCGGCTACCGGATCGTGGGCTACGCCGAGCGCTACGGCATCCCCGACATGCGCACGCACATGGCGAAGACTCTCTGAAGCGCACGTCGGCCCCGACGCGACGGACGACCAAGCGCGCGGGTCTACGGTGGTGCCTCCTCCGGCGCGAGGTAGGCAAACGGCCCATCGGCCGCGAAGCGAATCGCCAGCAGACCGCGGTCCGTGCCCTCGTCAGTAGGGATTGCGCGGCGCGCGGGGGACCCCTTCGATGCGCCACGCCGCGCGGACGATCTCGTCATCCGTGTCGATCACCCGGTGCCGGTTGTCGCCCCAGCAATAGACGGAACCGGCGAGATCTTCGCCGCACGAGATCCCGAACCCGGCCGAGACGGGCGTGAGGCTCCGCTGTGCGAACGCGGGAGGCTCGACCGGCGCCAGCGCCTCGGCGTCCTCGCCGCCCAGCTGACCGCTGCGATTGTCACCCCAACAGCGGACGTCGCCGTGACCAAAGGCGCAGAGCGTCCGCGCTCCGATGCGGCGGAGGCGGGAGGCGCCCTCGAGCTCCGCAACACGGGTCGGTTCCGGCCGCGCTTCGCCCGTCCCGTCGCCGATGGCGCCCGCACCTGCGTCCCCCCAGCAGTGGATCGCTCCCGTATCGTCGCGTGCGCAGCCGCCGCCATCGCGGGCGACGACGGCCACGGCGTTCACACCCGTCACCCGGCGTGGCGCAGACGCATCGTCGAGCGTCCAGCAGAAAACCACTCCGCCGACGGTGACCGCGCACGCATCATCGCCCGCCGCCGAGAGATCGAGGACGTTGGCCAACCCCGAGACCGTACGGGGCCGTTCGGCGCCGGTCCAGCAGTGAACCGAGCCGTCGCCCCGCAGCGCGCACGCCGTGTCCGCGCCCATCGCGAGCCGCACGACGCCCGTGAGGCCTGGGACGCGAGTCGCGCCCGCGCCCTCGCGGAGCTCGCCGTCCCAGCACGCGACGCGATGGTCGGTGCCTACGAAGCACGTTCGGTCTCGCCCGCACGAAAGCGCGCGGGCCTCGTGACTGTCGGCGATCGGCCGTGGCGCGGGGTTTCCGCGGCCCCAACAATGGACGAGACGGTCACCAATCGCGCAGACGTGACGCTCACCCGCGCAGACCGTGTCCGCCGCCCCTGGCCCGCGGCACTCGCCTTCGACGCAGCGTTGGCCGAACCGACAGTTTCCCGAGCATCGACCGCAGTAATCCACGGACGAAGTCAGGTCGGCTTCGCATCCATTCGCCGGATCCTCGTCGCAGTCACCGCGCCCCGACGGACAGACGACCGGCGCGGGAGTCGGTGCGGCGACCCCTGCCTCGTCGTCTCCGCAGCCAGCAGAGCCCGCGAGCGAGAGACACATAGGGAGGACGATCGACGAGACGCGCATGTGCGCTCGGCAGTGTAGCCGGGCGCACCGCCCGTTGGGTTCGCATGACCCGGGCCGTCGGGGTGGCCACCCGGAACGCCGTCTCACCTCTTGGCGATCACGAATGATTTCGCGTCAGAAATCACGGACACGAGGGCTAGCGCGGCATGATCGCCAAGCTCCTGGGCTCCACCGTGTTGCTTCTCGCGTCGCTCGCCGCGGGATGCGGACCGCAGACCTACTACGTCACGGGCACGGCTCGGGCCGCCGGTACTGACAGCAGCGAGTCGTGCACGACGACTGAGCGTGGCCCGACTTCCCGTCCGGCGTCCGTGAGCGAAGAGCGTCCCTATTCGCCGCCTCCAATCATCCGACGGAACGTCGATTCTCGAAAGCCTCTATGCGAGGATGCAACGCATGCGAACGGTACTGATTCCCATCACCTTGTGTGTCGCGTGCGATGACCCCCCAGACGACGAAGTGGCGGCACACGGCTCGAGCGAGCCCAACGTCGAGGCGCCGCAGCCGACGACGCCCACACCCGCGCCCGAAGTCGCAGAGACGACCGCATGCCGTCGCTGAAGTACTGGGATGCGGAGGGCAACCGGTACGTGCTCGTCTTCAACGACGAGTCGCTGGAATGTCAGAGCCTGGAGGACCTGGTCCTGACGTGCACGTTCTCAGGAACGGCGAGCGGAGACGCGGGCGCGGTCGAGATCACCGATGGCCGCGCCCAGGTGCTGCTCACGACGAACGAAACGGCCGATGCCTTTACGGAGACGACCGTGGGCGCGGCCGCCGACGAGTCGGTCGAGCGCGTACAAGAGGCCATCGACCGCCAGCTCTGAGGTCCCGGAAGAGTCCCATGCGTGCGTGTGAGCAACCCACATCCACATCGACGCGCCGGGTGGTCCTGACTGGTGGTCCCGGCGCAGGAAAGACCACCATCCTCGATCTGATCGAGGACACGCGGTGCGAGCACGTTCGTGTGTTGCCCGAGGTGGCGACCATCCTCTTCGGTGGCGGGTTCCCGCGTAGTCCCGAGCGGCCCGCCCTCGAGTCCGCCCAGCGCTCCATCTTCTACGTACAGCGCGAGCTCGAGGCCGCCGCTCTGGCGATGAGGCCCGAGGTCCTCTTGTGTGATCGCGGCACGATCGACGGACTGGCGTACTGGACGAGCCCAGGTGACCTCTTCGAGTCAGTCGGCACGTCGTTCGACGCGGAGCTGGCGCGCTACGACGTCGTGATTCACCTTCACACACCGACCCTGTCCCTCGGCTACACCAACCGGAACAATCCGCTCCGGACCGAGACGGCGGAGGAGGCGTGCGCCATCGATGCGCGGATTGCCGAGGTCTGGTCCGCGCACCCGCGTCGGTTCTTCGTCGACGCGACCGCGGACTTCGCGGTCAAGGCCAGGAAGGTCATCGAGCTCCTGCGCGCGGAGATCCCCGAGGCGTGCGGACGCGGGATCGTCCCTGACTACGAGCGGCTCCGGGTAGAGGTCGGTTGACCCCCATCCACTCGGCCCGCGCGTGATCCGCCTTCCAGCTCTCCGGAGACGATCACCGCTCAGCAGAACACGCGCCCCTCAGGTCGCGTGGAGGGGCAGCGCTGCTCCGCGGTAGTCCGTCTCCCCGACGGTTTCGACGTCGGTGAGGCCCATGGCGTGGCAGGCGGAGACGAGCAGGTGGTTGTGGGGCATGGCCACGTCCACGCTGCGGTTGGTCTTGAAGAAGCCGTCGCCGCCGCCGAAGAGCATGACGGGGAGGTCGCTGTTGTTGTGGCGGTTGCCCTCGCGCATGCCGTTGGCCCACACGAGGACGGTGTAGTCGAGCAGGGTCTTGTCGCCCTGGGGGATCGAGTCGAGGCGCTGGAGGAAGTAGGTGAGCTGCTCGTGGTACCAGCGGCCGACGGTGCGTAGCTGGCTGACGTTGTTGGCGTGTGCCAGGTCGTGGTGGTGCTCGGTGATGCCGTCGAGCCAGTCGAAGAGGATGGAGCTACCTGCGCGGTCCCACTGGAACGTCGCGACACGGGTCATGTCACAGGCCAGGGCCTGGGCGAGGATGTCCATCTGCAGGCGCCCCACCTGCTCGTAGTTCTCGTTCCGATAGGGATCGATCGTCGCGGGCATGTCCGGCGTGGCGCAGAGCATCGCCGATCCGTCGCGGCGGTCGACGAGGCGGCGCTCGATCGAGTTGAGCGAGTCCCAATGCGCTTCGAGTGCGGGGCGATCCTCGGAGCCGACGCGACCCCGGACGACGTCCAATCGCTCGCGCGCCAGGTCGAGCGCGCGCAAACGGATCTCCGCGCCGCGCACCTGCTGCCGACGCGCCTCTTCGTCGACGGGCATGCTGCCGCCCCACAGGCGGCTGTACACGGCGGCGGGGTCGGGCTGCATGGTGAGCGGCATTTCGGAGCCGCGGTAGGAGAGCGTGGTGCGGACGGAGGTGTCGGTTCGCCGCGTGCGCACCGCGAGCTCGAGGCTGGAGAAGGTCGTGTCCTGGGCGTCGGCGATGATCTGATCGACGGAGATGCCGCCGCCGATGGTCTGTGGATACTCGCGGCCCGAGTCGCCACAGGTGCCGATGCCGATCTGGATCATCTCCTTGCCAGTCAGCCACTGTCCGGTGCCGCGCGGGTGCCCGTTCTTGTAGGGTCCGCCGATGACGTTGTCCAAGCCGCGTACGACGAGGGTCTTGTTGCGGAACGGCTCCACGGGCGCGATCATGTCCGGGTAGGTCGCGCCGTCGAGGGACGCGTCAGCGCCAGTGACGTCAGGTCGCACCTGATCCATCAGCGTGCCCTGGGGCCACCACATGAAGACGAAGCGGATCGGGAACTCGCCGGCGGCCGCCGCGGGGCGTAGCGAGGGCAGGAAGGGCACGCCGAGGGTCGCCGCGGCGCCGAGGGCCGATGCGCCCCGCAGGAAGCTGCGTCGAGACAAGCGGCGGCGGCTCATGGATGCTCCTCCGGCGCCGAGGGCGCCCGGTAGTAGAAGGCGTCGGTCTGTGTGATCGCGACGATGAGCTCGCGCAGATCCCAGTCCGATGCGTCGAAGGCCGACAGCGCGTGGCCCACGGACGGACGGTCGCCCTCCTCGTCGAGGCGACCGAGCGCGAAGGAGAACCAGCTGAGCGTCATGCAGCGCTTGACGTCGTTGGAGCCGGCGAGGCGTTCGGCGAGGCCGGCGGCATCCTCGAAGGTCCCCGAGACGTCACCCGCGGCGACGAGCTCGCCGGAGGTGTCGACCGGGACGTCGCCGTCGAGCTCGCGGAACGCCCCGATGGCGTCGTAGCTCTCGAAGGCGAAGCCGGTCAGGTCCATCAGCTGATGGCAGTTGTTGCATGTCTCCTCCTGCATGATGCGTTCGGAGCGCTGGCGCGTGCTCTCGCCCGGGACGATCTCCGGCGGGACGATGTTCGGCGGAGGATCCGGCAGGTCGCGGCAGAGGATGTTTTCGCGCACCCACAGGCCGCGGAAGGTCGGGGATGTCTTGTTGACGTGGGCTTGCATCGACAGCCACGAAGCGCGGGAGAGGATGCCCACCCGGTCCGGTGTGTCACGCAGCTCCATGCCGCTCGTCGGGGCTTCGAGGCCGTAGTGTGCGGCGAGGCGGCCGTCGACGAAGCTCACCGGCTCCGTGAGGAGCGCTTCGATGCTGCCGTCGCGCTCGCGCAGGACGTAGCGAACGAATTCGTCCGTCTCTGTGGCCATCGACGCGGCGAGGGCCTCGTCGAAATCGGGGAAGAGCTCCGCGCTCTTGCTCACGCCCTCGAGATCCTCGACGCCGAGCCACTGGCGATGGAAGTCGACGAAGGCGGCCTCGCCCCGCGGGTCGTCGAGCATGCGCCGCGCCTGGAACTCGACCTCTGCGGGGTCGTGCAGGAGCCCGGCCTCTGCCGCTTCGATGAGCTGCGCGTCGGGAACCGACTGCCAGAGAAAGAAGGAGAGGCGGGCGGCGATCTCGAAGGGCGACAGCAGGATGGTCCGCGTGTCGATCTCTTCGCCTTCGATCTCGAGGTGATAGAGGAACTCGGGTGCCTGGAGAATGGCGACGATGAGCGTCTCGAGGCCGGTCTGTGGATCGTAGTGATCGCGACCCCAGCGGAAGACGTCCATGAGCTGTGCGCGGAGCGTGTCGTCGATGGGTCGGCGGAAGGCGCGGGGGACGACGTCGGTGAGGAGCGCGTCGATGCAACCCTCGTCGACGTCCGCGAGATCGCACGGCAGGAACGCGCTCGGATCTGCGGCTGCTTCGGCGGCCACGAAGGCCCCGGCCTCGATGAGGGACTCGCCGAGGACCTCGTCGACGGTCGTGTGGAGGTTCACGGAGAACGCACCGAGCTTTTCGTCGGGCGTCCAGCGCTCCTTCGTGTCGACGTCGACGCCAAGGAGATCGCGGACCGAGTTCTCGTACTCGGTGTGCGTGATGCGCCGGAGCCGCGTGGGCTGGGCCTCGCTCCGCTCGGACGGAGTGAGAACGCCGCCGGGACCCGGCCCATCCCCATCATCGGTGGCTCCGGCGTCACCGATCGCACCGACACACCCCGTGAGGAGGAGGCCGAGGATGACGAGCAGTGGATTGGGGGGAAGGGCCACGCGAGTGGGGCGTGCAACGCGTGTACCTGGCAGCTCGCATAGAAATCATGTAGGAAAAGGTGTGCATGGCGACGCCCAGAACGCTCCGGGCTCCCGGTTCTGAGAGCACCTTTCGCGCCGCCGCGGCCCCCGTGTCCGGATCTTCGGCGACGCTCCCGTGACGCAGGACATCATCCAAACCCGATCCATGCCGACGCTCCTCATCGTTGGCCGGGCGGTGCTGGTGCGCTTCTCGATGACTTCGGTTTGGATGGGGACGCACTCGTCTTCCCCCCAGGCTGATCGGCTCATGCATCGAGCGGTCGGTCCGTCGCAGGCCTACGCCTTCTTCTCGCCACCCGCCAGCTTCGACGTGTCCACCCGAAGCCACAACGGGATGCCGCCGATCATCGGCGCGACGATGTTGAAAGCGAAGGCGCAGATGACGGAGGCGACCAGGGCGCCGACCGTGCCGAGGACTTCCCATGCGAAGCTCGCGGATGAAGTGGTCGTTCTCATAGCAGGGCGGCGCGGGGAAAACCGTAACCGGCTCACGGTCACGGGGCTCAGGACGCGCAACCTGCATCGCCGTCGACGACGCGGCAGGGGACGAATGGATCGCACGCCTGCTCCGAGATCCATCCGCCGGGCTCGCAGTTCTGGGCCACTTCGCCGTCGCAGGTCGGCACGAAAGTCGAGGGGTCGCAATCCGTGACCATGTCGCAGCGCGCAGGCGAGTCGGGGACGCAACGGTATCCGATGCCCACGGTCGTGCAGTCGAGAAACTCCTCGAATCCACGGGTGTCGCAGCGCGCGAGCTGATCGTGATCGACGCAACGCGCCGTCGCCGTCGCGGGGTCGCAGGACATCGCCGTGTCGGGGACACACTCCGCGAAGCCGAGCTCGCTCACGCGGCATCGCGTGCCCCTGTTGCAGCTGAACGTCCCGACGTGCGCGGTCGTGTAATCGCACTCCTCGATGACTGTGTCGCTGATGCAGCGGCTCACGATCGTGCCGGGCTCGCAGCGCATCGCGCCTGGGAGGATGCAAACGGGCTCGTCGCCCGGACCGAGATCGCACACCGACCCCGGCGTCCGGCTGTCGCAGGGCACTGTGTACTCGAGGCCGTCGTTGCACGTGACGATGGACGCGCCGTCCGCGCTGCAATGGGACCCGGCGCTCGCCGCGTCACAGGGGACCGTGCCCGGCGGGTAGCAGCCGCCTTCGGTGGTGCTCATCAGGCACGTGTAGCCGGGGCCGAACGTGGCGCACGCGATGGTGTACGTGAAGCCGGCGGCGTTGGGGTAGCCGCCGGCGCAGAGGAGCGCGTGGCTGCTGTCGGCGCACGTGGTGCTGGTCGTCGAGACGTGGCACGCCGTATACACACCTCCGTCGCAGCGCGGGAGGTCGCTCGCGGTGGCGCCGGGGAGGCAGCGATCGCCGAGCTCGGTGCAGTCGGTGATGCGCACGTAGTCGCCGCTGCAATAGCGCAACGAGTCGCCCACGCAGGATGGGCTCAGCGTGCTGTTCCCGCTGGCGTCGATGGGGCAAGGGTCGCCGTCCTGGAGGTCGCCTGGCTCGCCACCGTCGCGCGTCGTGGTCGCGTCCCGAGCGCTTCCATCGGACAGCAATCCATCGTCGGGAGAGCCGTCGTGCGCCGCTGCGTCTTCGAGCCCGCCGTCGGCGGCGAGGGTGTCGGGGACGCAGGTGTCCCGGGCGAGGTGCGTCCCCGCCCCGCACGTCACGCTCGGGCGACAGCCGAGCGCAAACACGGAGGCGAGGCAGGCAAAGAGCCCGAGGAGAAGGAGCGGGACAGCGGAGCGCACGGTTTGCGGTTGTGGAGAGGGGGCCCACCATTCAAAGCGCGGCCACGAAAAGCGCGCCCGGACGCTCAGGGTGACGGCGCCGGCAGATCCACACCGACGAGGGTGCCCACGCGCTGCGCACAGGCGTAACGTTCGGCAAGGTTGATCCCCGCTGCGTTTGCCAGGTGTGGGCTCGCGTCGAGGTTGTTCGGATTCGTAGCCCATACCTCCAACGCCTGCTTGGCTCGCTCCTCATCCCCAGCAATGGAGAATGCGAGCGCTGCCACGAGGCCACTGGCAGGCAGAAACGACAGCCACGCGCTGGACGACGCGCGAGACCGCATCGCATCGGTAGCGTCGGCGACGATGTCGGTCCGAAGGAGCATCGAGTCGTTCAGCGCTGCATAGACCGCAAGATCCGACACGGGGTGCATCATCGGCGATATGGATTCGAGCCTCTCAGCGATTCGGCTCGCCATCCTCTCGAGCCCCCCCACGTCTTCGAGCCGCCAGAAGTGCTTGTCGGCAGGCGATGGAACCAGTCCGTGCAACGTCGGCTTGATCGTCGCGTCCGTGTCGAGCGCCAGTCTCGCGAAGTCCTTGTCGCTCATGGTTGGCGACAAGACGCGCTCGATGGCGGTGATCCGGATCACGACCTGGACGTGGAGCAGGGTTCCCACACGCTCGTGCGGATCGAGAGCGGATATCTGGCGGCGTGGCAATGGCTTGATCGCCACTCGCATCTTCCACTCGCCACGATCGAAGACGAGATCACGCTTGCGGAGCTTGCCTGCACCGAACGAGGCCTCGCATCGAGCTCGTAGGAGCGCGAGAACTGCCGGTGCTGCCTCTTTGGCAGAGGGCAGGGACGGCGCCGCGGAGTCGTCCGGTGACGTCGAGGGGTCATCGCTCGAGGCTGATGGTGGCGTGGTCTGGGCGGAGGCCCGGTCGGCCACCTCCGTTGCCTGCGGCGCCACCTCGTCGGGTGCCGGAGACGGAGCGCTCTCGAATCGATTGATCCTCGTGCTGGTCCAGCCGGGCAGTACGCGCAGATGCCCGTCGAAGGTGGTCCTCGTCGAGAGAGCGGAGAGCGCGTCCTCGCCCACCTCTGCGGACTCGACCGAGATGGCCTCGAGGTCCGAAAGCCAGGGGGCTTCGAGCAGCGGACCGATCACGTCGGGGAAAAGCTGCGTATGATAGAGGACGAGCTGTCGGAGCCGTGCGAAGGGAACCTTCGCGAGCAACGCCACGGCCGCGCGAGAGAGCTTGCAGAATCGAAGATCGAGGCCCGTGAGATTCGTCAGGGGCGCACGTGCAATGAAGGCCTCGGCGCCTGTCTCCACCAACCCGCCCTCGCTCTTGAAGACCGTCAGATCGGCCATCCAAGAGAGCCTCTCCCAGGGGAGATCGGCGTTCGTCCACCCGGGGAAGTCGATCCTCCGCAGGGGCATCGAGAGTCTCTCAGGCAGACGGGGAATCAGGGCGGGCAGATCGAGGTTCCCGTTGCTGCCCAGGTGGAGCTCGTGGAGCCGGGGGAGTCCGCTCGCGCCGAGGAGGCCCGCGACCGCGTCGTTGTCGAGACCAAGCCCCTGCATGTTCAGCCGGAGGAGGCTGCGGAAATTCCCGGACTCCCCGATAGCCGCCGCCTCGCCACCGATCGCTCGCGCGCCGTCGGCTTCCAGCCACAGCGTCTCCAGGACGGGAAAGCTCGACGAGGCAGCCAACTGGGCGAACCCCTTCTTTCCCATCTTCACCGAGCGCAATCCGAGATGGTGAAGGGTCGGACGGGGACGAGACACGAATGCCTTGAAGAACGCATCCGTGAGCGGGTTGTCGCCGACGTCGAGATACTCCAACTTCTCGAAGGCTGCCCCCCCCAGCAGCTTCCCGGCCTTGGCGCCCTTGAGATTCTGGCGAGGCATCACGAGATGAGTCAGCTCGAAGGCGCCGTTGCTCAAGACTTCGAGGCCGTCCAGACCGAGAGGCGGCGAGCCGGGCCCGAGGACGAGGCGCTCGAGCCGCGTGGCGCTCTTGGCGAGCCGCTCCAGGTTCTCCAGCGTCGGCTGGCTCAGATTGAGCGCGACCACGCCCTGCAACTCCCCCGCGTCATCGAGCTGCGCCAAGTCGGAGCCGGTGATGTCGAGCTGCGCGCTCTCTCGTGAGGTCATCGGGTATCTCCTGAATGGCTGCGGATGCAACCCGGGGTCTGGATACGACGAATACGACGGCTTCGTCGAGAACCTTCCCGGCCCGCGCATCCCTCGCGGTGCTATCCGATCGTCGCTGTGATAATCGCATCCAATGCGCGACCTCATCGACGACCGTTGGCGAGTGGACGCTGATGATGTGCGGCGCGCCAGTAGAGAAGTCCAACGACTACGTCGCCGTGCGGGCGGCCTGCTCGATTCCAAAGGCGCGCGAGGTCGACGTCCCCGTCGTGCGCGAGCGTGCCCGTGAGACGGAGCTCGCGTTCGATCTGGTGGGACTCGACGATATCGACTGGAAGAAGATGAAGAGCGGCGAGGGGAAGAGCACCTGGATCCCGCTGGCGCTCGAGACGCTCGCAACGTCGACCGATCCAGAGGACCGCGATTTCGCCTACCGAGACCTCTACCAGACCACCGTCATGACCCATCGCGTGGTCACGGGCGCCGCGGCCATGGCGCCGTTCGCGGTCGCTTTGCTCCCGCGCGTCCCGCGGTGGCGCGTGTCGTGCGTGACGGAGAGCGTTCGGACGACGAGACGCTCCGTAAGCGGGAGCGCTCCGAGGCACGCCTTCGAAGGGGACGCTGACCCAGGCGCCCTGCGCCGTCGGTGCCGTATCGAGAGGGCAAGGATTGCGCGATCGAGAGTCGCGGGCGGACGCGTCCGCCTCGATGTGCGAACGATCTCGTGGTTACGCGTGGGCATGGATCTCGCTTGAACCGTCTTGATGCTGGGCGGTTTGTGCAGGTGTGCTCTGGTCTTCGGCCTCCTCCTCTCGCGAGCCACGGAGGCCCGCGCTCAACGCGACGTGCCCGAGCGCGTCATCCGCACGCTCCGGGCACGGGGGGTCCCCGCCGACGCGATGGACGACGCACGCGCGGTGCTCCTCGCGGAGCACGTGGGCGGTTTTCATTACGGGGTCACCGGCGCTCCGCTCCGCGAGGTCGTGGGGATTCGCAACCTGCTCCGCAGCCTCCCCGAAGACGCACGGGTGCCTGTCCTCCGAGCGCTCGTACGGCACGCGACGCCAGCGGGTCGTGTGTACGCGCTCGCCGCGCTCGAAGGGCTGGCGCGCCCGGTATTCGAACGGTTGGCGACGCGCTACCGGCGCTCCACCGTCCCCGTGGCCATCGCGAACGAGGGGTGTAACCAGATGGGTCAGCGAACGACGCTCGGCGCGCTCGTCGGCCGGACGCCCGCCTCGGGCGCGTGGGCGCCTTTCGATGTGACGTCGGGGCAGCTCTGGGATCGCTTGCTCGAGTGTGACGACGAAGCGTCCGTGCTCTGCCGGAGCGGCGCGTTCGACCCGCGGCCGGCGCAGGCCGACGACACGCGGTCGCCTCGCGCGGCCGAACCGACGCCTTCGCGGCAGCTCGGCGACGATGTCGTCGCGATCGTGACCGCGCCAACTCACGTGGAGCGCGCCCTGCTGCGCGGGCCGACGCGCCAGCGTACGGGCCGGCAGATCGCCGGTCACCCGATACAGGGGCGAGCCCGACGCGTCGCGCGTGGCCAAGCGGGCGATGTGGCGGAGGTCCTCGTCGCGGCTCGCAGCTACAGCCCGGTCAGCGCACGAGCGTGCGCCGCGGAGAACGCGACGTGGGAGGGCTATCGCTTCTCGCGGGGCCCGGACGTCGTCGAGGTGGCGGTCGGGCTGAGCTGTCACGACGTGAGCTGGGTCGCGCGGGTCGGCGGGGAGTCGCAGCGTTGGGAAGGGACCCTCGACGTCGACGCTCTACGCACGCTGCTCAGGCATGCCCGCGCTTCGACGCGGGCCTCGAGGTGACCTGACGCCCGCTATTCGGCCGCGCCGCGGATCTCGAACTCGGTGCGCCGGCCGCGCTCCTTCATGAGCTCGTCGTACTCTTCGTAGAGCGTCCGCCCTGCGGAGCTCTTGGGCAGATCCACCCCGAGGACTCGCGCCGTCAAGAGCCCCGAGAGCGCGACGACGCGATCACGCTCGGTGTAGCGGCTCGCTGTCCGGAGATTGTTCAAGGAGCGCTTGAGCGTCTCGATGAGGCGGCCCTGGATGCGCGAGGGCACCTTGGGGATGCCGTAGCACTCCTCGATATCCTCGACGAAGCGCGCGATGGGGGGCTCGTAGTCGGGATCGTCACCCTTCTTGCGCCGCTCCTCGCGCTCCTCGGCGGCGGTGACGGTGTCGTCGATCACGCGCAGGATGTCGTCCATCGAAAAGGGTTTGGAGATGAAGCGCAGCGACAGATTGCGGCTCTTCTTCTCGACGCGCGGGTCGTCGCTCCCCGTGACCATCGCGATGGTCATGTCGGGGTTGTTGCGCCTCAGGTACTCGCCGAGGACCACGCCCTCCATGCCCGGGAGGTTGTGATCCAGGAAAGCGACCTGAAAGGTCCAGTAAGGGAGGAGCTCGAGCCCCTCCTCCGCCGACTCCGCGACCACGACCTGATGCTCGCGCTTCTTGATGATGTCCACCAGAAGCTCGCGCATGGCCGGGTCGTCGTCGATGACCAGGATGTTCAACTGCTGATGATCCGCCATGAGACCCCCGCGAAGCTAGATTCTACCACGAGGCGCGCGAGAGGGCCGAGGAGCGCCATCCTCCCCTACCGATACGCTCCGCCCGAGGGAACGGCGAGACGGCTCCGAAGCCCCTCGGCGATCGCGACCACCGATTTGAGCGACCGGTCGAGCGCCGCGCCGTCGGCTACCAGCCCCATCGCCTCGGCGTCGAGGTGCTCGTCGTGGATCTCGAAGCTCTTGGCCGCCGCGAAGAGCTCGAGGATGGCGGTGCGCAGAGACTCCTCGCCGAAGATGTGACGAATGGTGTCGGGGTCGCTGCCCTTGATGGTGAAGAAGTCGTCGAAGCGAGGGTCACCCACCTCGATGTCGGTCATGCCGAAGAGCCGCCCCAGAGAGGCCAGGGCGTGCTCGCGTCGCACGTGCAGCGCCACCCCCAGTGGCCGATCGAAGGTGACGCGGAAGCGCGTCGACCATCCGCTCGCGCCGAGGATGGGCACGACTGTGAACTCGTGCCGCCCGCTCTCGCCCGAGAGCGCGAGGGTCTGCGGGACGAAGCGGTAGCCGGTGGCGATCGCCAGCTGACCCCAGGAATCGATCACCTGCTGCTCCCGGGCGGTGGGGCCCATCGCCAGACGCGCCCGGCGCGCGTCGAGGGCGATGCGGACGACACCATCGAGGTAGGTCTGGATCTTCGTCTCGTCGACGCTGTGCCCGCGAAGGCTGGCGTGCACGCGATCGTCGGTCAGCCAGAAGCGCGTGAAGGACCGGTGAGCCCACAGGCAGTGCGTGCGGAGCTGCGGGTCGAACAAGGACGGGACCTCGTCCTTCTCCAGAGCGCTGAGCCGGAACGCCTCGTCGAAGGCCGCGTCGCCCACGCGCAGATCCGGCGCGCCCAGCAGATCGGAGAAGGCAGCGCCCAGCCAGTGCTGCGCGCGCAGATTGAGGCCGAGGCGCAGGGGTGGGTCGATGGTGGCTTCGACGTACGTCCAGCTCGATTTGTTGTCGCCGCTACCCTCCGTCACGAAGCGAACCGAGCACTGCACGCCCTCGCGCGTCCCCGCGATCCACCGGGGCCCCGCCGAGCTCAGGCCCAGCCTCTGCCCAAGCTCCCGCAACCGCTCCCCCTTTCTCGTTCCTGTCCCGAGAGCAAAGACGAATAGAATGGCGATCCCCACCGACACGAGCACGAAGAACGAGATGAAGGCGAGGATGGCGGCGAGCTCGATCATCGAGCCCCCATGCCGATTTTCTCGTGGTAATGCATCAACGGGATTCTTCCGACCGGGTGTCCGTCACGTTACACTCGGCCTTTCGCATGATGCGGTCGGCAACGAGATGGCGGAATTCGTTCCTGTAGTTTCGACGGATCGCGCGGAAAGCCAGACCAGGCGTCGGCTGGTCGGCTGGCGGTCGTGGCTGGTGATTGGCTCGGCTTCCGGGCTGGTGTTGGCTCTCGCCGAAGCCATCCTATCCCACGCGGACGCGCTCGAAGCCGACACCTGGGTGATTTCCTCGGCGTCGTTCGGCCTGACCGCCTTCGCTTCCTTCGTCCTTGCCGCCGTCACGATACCGGCGATCGTCGCAGGCCGTTGGATCGCCGCACGCTCGAAAGAAGACCCGAGCACGCGCGCCGCGAAGCTCGCTCGCGCCTCGATATCGAGCCTCATGGCTTCGGTCGGGGCTGGCATCGCCGCGTTCGTCATGGTGGAGCGGACCGACGCCTTTCAGATTCGCACCTTTGCGTCCGCGTTGGTGAGCATCAGCGGCGCATTCGGCGCGGCCACCGCGAGTGGGCTCGTGTGGCTGATGGGCGCGGTGCTTCCGGCGCGGGTCCGAAACGCGTCGGCCGCATTTCCTCTTTCGGTGCTGGGATGGGCGAGCCTGCTGGGTGCGACATCCGCGTGGCTGATCGCGGCCTACTCCAGCCTCCTGGCGCAGCTCGTCATCATCCCCTGGCTGGGTGGCTACGCTTGCGTAGCTCTCTTCGTCTGGGGTCTATTCCTCCTCCTCCCGCGAACACTGCGTGGGTGGGTCGGGCAGGTGGCTTCCAGCTGGTGGCTCACCGGGGTATCGGTGATCTTCACCATCGGATGCATCACATCCGCCGCCGCCCTGCTCCAAGGACACGTCGATGCCGCGAGCTACATCGCATCCCGTCACGATCCGGCGGCGCTCGCCCTCCGCTCGGCCCAGCGCCTGACGGACTTCGACTTCGACGGAGTGAGCGCCCTGTTCGGAGGTCGCGACTGTGCCGGCTTCGATGGTTCCATCGGCCCTACCGTTCGGGACATTCCGGGAAACGGCATCGACGAGAACTGCGATGGTCGAGACGCCACGAGTCAGACGGCCGTCTGGGCGATACCTGATCCGCGATATCGCGCGATCCCCGAATCCAAGCAGAAGAAATACAACATCATCCTCGTGTGCTTCGATGCGACCCGCGCCGACCACATGGGCTTCATGGGATATTCCAGACGGATCACGCCCTATCTCGACACCCTCGCCCGCGAGAGCTGGGTGTTCGAGAACGCGATCGCACCTTCATCGACGACGCGCCTCTCGATCGCATCCGTCTTCACCGGACGCTACCCCAGCGGCATCGAATGGGTTCCCAGGCCTCGGGTCAACGACGTGAGCCCGGCCAACATCATGCTGGCGGAGCTCTACACGGACGCCGGCTATCAGACGTTCGCCGTGGTCGACGAGTGGCTGAGGCGCTTCACCCCGACCATGAGCCAGGGCTTCTCCCACTACGACGGCGCGTACGAAATGTTCACCTGGCGAGAGCACGGCCAGCACGCCGGCCCCTTCACCACCGCCATGGCGCTCGACCTGCTCAACGACCGAAACAAGGACGAGCCGTTCCTGCTCTACCTCCACTACGAAGCGCCCCACATTCCGTACCAGCCGCACCCCGAGCTACAGACCTTCGGCCCCGGCCCCATGGCGTCGTACGACTCCGAGATCCGCTACGCCGATCATCATCTCGGGCTCTTGATGAACTCGCTCGACGCCGAGGGCTGGCTCGACGACACGATCGTGGTGTTCTTCAGCGACCACGGCGAGGAGTTTCTCGAGCACGGGGACACGCTCCACGGGAAGAAACTCTACGCCGAGAGCCTTCACGTCCCGCTCCTGGTCCGGGTGCCGGGCGAGCCGCCTGCTCGATACCCGGATCGGGTTTCCCTCGTCGACATTCTTCCCACGCTTCTCGATCTCACTGGCGCCGAGGAGCGCGAAGGGATGGAGCTTCACGGGCGAAGTCTCCTCTTCACGACGCTCGGGCACGAGCCTGCGCCGCATCGGCCGATCATCGCCGAGCTGGAGGTCGCGATCGGACGGCCGGACCGACTCGCAGCCCTGTACTACGATCAGTACAAGCTGATCTGGAACCGCTCCACCCACGAAGAGCAGCTCTTCGACGTGGACGCCGACCCGGGGGAACGCACGCCCCTGGACGATCCCGAGGCCGAGGCCGAGATGCACGATCGGTTGCAGGGAATTCTCAGCACGATAAGTGTGGAGTGAACCCCTCCCAACACTGGACCAACCGGCCGTGCGTCGAATACGCTCGGCCGCGAGCCCCCGCTGATGACCATGGCTCCCCACGGGCCGGAAGCGCACGTCCCCCGCTTCCTCAACACTTCGTCGCACCACCGCTCACGATGGAAATTTTGGAGGACGGCCGCCTACTCCATCGTCTTCGCGTTCGCAGCGGCGACGACGATCGCGTGTGTCGACACCTTCATCGGAGTGAGCAAGAAGTCGGAGTGGCTCGATTCCCTGGGCATCTCCGTGGGCGCCTGGTCCGCGCCCGCGTTGATCATCGCCGTGATGGCCATCCTGGCGCGGGTGATGGTGTTGCGGACCACGTTCCTCCGCCGGCTACTCCTCCCACCTCCTGAGCGCGTTCCAATTCACCTGGCGGCGGTCCTCGTCGCGAGCGTCGGCGCCTGGGTGCTGGATTTCGCGTTCGGATACGCATTGCTCGGCAACACCGTCACGCAGCGCATCGCCCTGGTCCTGGTCGTGTTCGTGGTCCTCGTCCTGGTGGTGCTGACCTACCGCCCGGTGATCGCCGCGTTCGAATGGGTCTTCGACCACCTGCCGGCCCGCTTGCGGCATCCGGGCACCTTCATCGCGTCGCTCATCCTGGTCGCGGTCGTCGGGCTGCTGCTCGGAAGTCGAAACGAGCCGGACTATTTTCGGGAAGTCGGCTGGCAGGTCCCGGGCGCGATGCTGGTCGTCTTCTTGGTCGGCGCCTTCAGCACGGCGGCGCCCAAGTGGCTCCACTATCTGATGTCGATGGTGGCGGGGCTCGGTTTCGGAATCCTCGTCTGGCACCTCACGTGGACACACCCTGCGAAGACGTACCGCTCGGTGCAGCAGGACCTGCGAGTGACGCCTTGGCTTCTCGCGGTGGCCGCGCGCCTGACCAGCGTCGGGTCGATGGACGCCCCCGACGAGGTGCAAGCGTGCCGTCCCGAGGAGCGACTGACACCACCCGAACAGGTCGGAACCGCACCAGACGATGCGCCGGACATCATCCTGCTGACCATCGACGGCTGGCGCTGGGACCACAGCAGCATGGACCCCAACGGAACCCACAAGGTGACGCCGCAGATCCAGGCGCACGCGCGACGGGCGGCGGTCTTCGAGAGGGCGTACGCGCCTTCGAACTCCACCCGACAGTCGTTTCGTAGCATGTTCACCGGCATCATTCCGGGGCGGGTCGGTGGGCCGCCCGTCCCTCGGCACCGATGGGCCCTCACCCTCGTGGACGGGCAGCCGACGGTAGCGAGCTATCTCATGGCGTCCGGGTATGAGACGGTGGCGTTGGTCTCCGATCCCGGGGCCTTCCCGGTCTCGGGCCATGGGCTCGACGGTTTCGGAGAGGTCGACGACCGATTCGTGGCGTTCCGGCGTGCCCATCGTTATGTCGCGACATACGACGTCAACGCGATCATGACGCGCCTGACGCGGGCTCCGACGCCCGGCGCGACCCCGCGCTTCATTTGGACCCATCTGAACGAGCCCCACTACCCGTTCACCTACGGCCCCGAGCTCCCGACCGCCGATCGCCCGCCCTACCACGAACGACATCTGCATTCGCTACGCTACGTGGACCAACAAGTGGATCGCCTCCTCGACTATCTCGACGGCAGGGAGAGGAAAGACAACACCTGGGTGTTCATCACGTCGGATCACGGTGAGCAGTTCGATGAACATGGAGCGAGACGACACGGCTCGAGCGTCTACGAGGAGGAGATTCACGTCCCGCTTCTCGTCTGGGGGCCAGGCGTCCATCCGGGCCGTAGGAGCACGCCGGTGAGTCTCATCGATGTCGTGCCGACCATCCTGGAGGCGGCGGGGCTCGTGGTCCCGACCGGCCTCTGCGGACGCAGCCTCATGCCCTCTCTCGAGAGTGGCGACGAGCCGGAGAGCCTGCCCGTCTACGCCGCGGCCCTGCCGGATCAGACCACCGACTGGTTCAAGGTCGCGTGGATCGACGGAGACCAGAAGCTGATCATCGACGCGAGCACCGGGGACCGCGAGATGTACGACCTCGCCACCGACCCTGGCGAGCGTCGAAACCTGTTGACTGAAGATCCCGACCTGGCCGACGAGCTCGTTGGCGAGCTGAAAGAGTTCTATCGAGAGCACGGTCTCGATCCACGGCACTACACCCTGGAGCCCTGATGCGGACGGCGCGCGGCACTCTCTGGGGCCTCGTCCTCGGCTTCCTCGCGCTGTCCTTCGTCATCTGGAGCCCCGCGTTCTTCGACATCGACGCGACGGGCCCGGGCGACTGGCAGATGGTCCACCACAACTGGGAGGCGGCGTGGGTGGCGTTGACCCGCCACCACGAATGGCCGCTCTGGGATCCCTATCACTGCGGCGGCGTGCCCATCCTCGGCAACCCGGAATCTCAGGCGCTCTCTCCGCTCTTCCCCCTGTCGCTGCTCTTCGGCCCGACCCTCGCCGTCAAGCTCTTCATCGTCGCGCACGCATTCGCGGGGCTGCTGGGAATGGCTCTCTTCGCCCGCAAGCACTACGACCTCGGCCTGCCTGCCTCGACGGTCGCGGCGGTCGCCTGGGCGGGCTCGGGGTTCTTTGCCTGGCACGTGAGTGAAGGTCACGGCACCTTCATCCCGTTCTACCTCGCGCCGTGGTTGCTCCTCGCCTTCCGCGCATCCTTCACCGACATCCGCTACGCGGTCGCCCTCGCGGCTCTCATGGCCGTGGTGATCTTCGAGGGAGGCACCTATCCATTCCCCTACTTCGTCCTGCTGATCGCTTTCGATGGCGCGGTCTCACTGTTCCGGGAACGGAAGCGCGGCGCGGTCCTACGGGCGGGGCTCGTCGCGGGGATCCTCGGAGCGCTCCTCGCCGGCATCCGACTGCTGCCCATCCGCGCCACCCTCGCGGAGCTACCAAGAGACGTCGAGAGCTTCGACACCATCACGTTCGCCGAGCTCCTCGACATGTACGTCGCCCGAAGGCACCCGGCGCTCTTCGGACACGAATATCGCTGGCACGAATACGGAACCTACGTCGGCTGGGCCGTCCTCGCCCTCGCCGTCGTGGGCCTGTGGCCCGCGTTTCGAAAGAAGCGGCTCCACCTGCTGATCGGCATCCTCGTCTTCGGCACGCTCTTGATGGGCAACTTCGCCGAATACGCACCGTGGACGCTGATGCATCACCTGCCGGTGTACGACTCGCTTCGCGTCCCCACGCGCTTCACGGTCCTGGCCTCGTTCTACCTCGCGCTCCTCGCCGGCATGGGCCTTCAAGGCATCCACGACTGGCTGAAACACCGCTATCGACCCGCGTGGGTGTCACGGGCGGCACCCGCGCTCATGGCGCTCGTGACGTTGGCGAGCGGCGTCGACATCGTCGCCACGAACTTCGCCGCCACCGACCGCTTCAATTGGGCACCCGTGCTCGAAGAAGAGCCCGTGCCCAGCTACTTCCTGGTTCACGGTCGCAACTACTTCCGGGAGTACGCGAGCTACCCCCGCCGCGGCGTCGGCACCCCGGCCTGCTACCCGTGGGGCATGCGCTGGCACGTGGCGAGAGGCCTGCGCGTCGGCGTCCAGCCCCAGGTGCGTGTCATCGAAGGGCGTGGCGTGGTGGAGGGTTTTCGGCGCACGAACAACGGCATGAAAGCCGACGTGTCGATGACCGAAAGCGGAACTGTTCTCGTCAACCAGAACTACTACCCCGGCTGGAGCGCCTCTCCGGGCACCGCCATCGACCACGACGGAATGCTCGCGGTGGAGCTCCCCAGAGGCCAGCACGCACTCGTGCTGCGCTACGTCCCACCGCGTTTCTGGGAAGGACTCACGACGAGCCTGACCGGCGTCTTCGCTTGCCTCGCTGTGTTGTTCTGGGTGCGGCGCCGCCGCCGCTGAGCACAACCACGAGTGGAGAGCCCCAGGGGCCGGGCCCGGGGAGAGCTAGCTCCGCTCGAGCTTCGACAGGCGCGCCTCGATCGCGTCGAGGCGGCCGCCGACGATGCGCTCGACGTACTTGCCGAGGACGTCGACCTCGAGATTGACGACGTAGCCCGGGCCCTCGCTGCCCATCACGACGCTCTTCTGGGTGTGGGGGACCAGCGTCACCGTGAACCAGTCGTCGCCGGCCTCCACCACCGTGAGGCTCGCGCCGTCCACGCAGACGAAGCCCTTGGGGACGATGTAGCGCGCGACCTCGGCCATGCAGCGGAAGCGGTAGTTCTTCGCCTCGCCCTCGTCCACGACCTCCGTGACTTCGCCGATGTCGTCGACGTGACCCTGAACGTAGTGTCCGCCGAAGGGCCGCCCCTCGCGCACAGCGCGCTCGAGGTTCACCCGGTCACCTTCGCGGAGCCGGCCGAGGTTGGTTCGCTTCAGCGTCTCGGGCACGGCTTCGCAAGCGAAGGCGCCGTCGGCGAGCGCGACCACGGTCAGACAGACGCCACAGACCGCGATGCTGTCGCCGACCTCCGTGCCCTCGAGGGCCGTCTCGCAGGCGAGCTCGAAGCGCGTCGCTCCCTCGCGCTTTTCCACCCGTCGGACCCTGCCGATCTCTTCGACGATGCCGGTGAACATGCGAGGCGCATCGTGGATCAATCTCGCCGGCGACGCACCAGGAACAGCGCGGCCAAGGCGCACAGGAGCCAACCGTCAGCCTGGGGCGGGCCGCCCGCGCTGCAGCCGCCGTGGATCGGCCCCGGCCCGCCGTCGACACCGCCGTCGCGAACCACTGCGCCATCGGGTCCCTCCCGCGGGCCCCCGTCGCCCCCGCTCGGCGGCGGGCCGTCGCAGACGCCATCCTCGTCGGTCAAGCCGTCGAGGTCGTCGTCTTCGCCGTTGCACACCTCGGGCAGCGGCACGGCGTGCGGGCCGGCGATGCGGAAGCCGCTGTAGCGGGCCACGTCGCGCTGGGTGAAACCGTCGACACCGATCGGGTCGGCCGCGAAGGCCTCTCCCGTCGACAGCCAGCAACGGGGGCCGTGCGTGCCGCGGGCGCAGAGATTGTCCCGACCATCGCCGTTCACGTCGGCGAGGCGGATGGTCGTGTAGTAGCGCACGGCGTCCCATCCGTCGTCGTTCGAGAGCGCCGGCCCGTCGAAGCGGGTGAAGCCGTCCGCGCCGAGGCGGTAGCAGAGGATGCCGCGGTTCGCGCGCACGCAGAGCTCCTCGGCACCATCGCCGTCGACGTCGCCAGCCCGAAGGGTCGCGTAGTTGTCGTGATCTGCCCACCCCGAGTCATCCGAGAGCGCGCCGACGATCTCCGGCCCGGTGAAGCCGTCGCCGGTCGACATGTGACAGCGCAGGTCCGATGAGGTCCGGATGCAAGCGTCTGCGAGCCCGTCGCCGTCCACGTCCGCGAGTCGGAAGGTGCTCCAGTAGCGGATGTTCCCGAAGCCGCGGGCGTCGCTCCACGCGGGGCCGTCGATGCGCGGGCCGAAGCCGTCGCCGGTCGACGGGTAGCAGAAGAGACCCGCGGCGCCGCGGGCGCAGAGATTGTCTCGCCCGTCTCCGTCGATGTCGCCGAGGCGGATCGTGGCGTAGTACTTCGGTTGCGCCCAGCCGCCGTCGTTCGACCACTCGGGGCCGGCAATGGCGTCCGAGAAGCCCGCGCCGGACGAGCGCCAGCAGCGGATCCCCGCCGCGGCGCGCGCGCAGAGATCGTCACGGTGATCGCCGTCGATGTCACCCACCCGCAGGGTCGTGGCGTAGCGCCTCTGGTTCCAGCCGTGCTCGTCCGCGAGCGCCGGGCCGTCGATGCGCATGGACGCTCCTTCGCTGGTCGACAGCACGCACCTGATCCCGTCGGCGGCGCGCCCGCACACGTCGGCGCGCCCGTCAGCGTCGAAGTCCCCCATGCGGAGCGTGGACCACTTGCCCGGATCGTCGAAGCCCTCGTCGTCGGAGAAGGCGTCGAGCATGAGGCTCACCTCGCCGAAGCCCTCGTCCGCCGCGAGGCGACAGCGAAAGTCGGCGCCGTGACGGATGCAGACGTCGGCGCGGCCGTCTCCATCGACATCGCTGGTGGTGTCGCCGCCAACCCAGGACGCGTCGAGCTCGGCCTCCTCGACCTCGCATCCGCTCCCGTCCGGGCGCACGTCGAAGCAGTTGTCCACCGACGTCGGCATGCAGCTCCCGGGGATGCGCGACAGGCCCCCGGCCGCGCCCGCGAAGATCCCCCAGTGGTTCGCCACACCGCGCGCGGAGCCGTCCGAGGGATGGTTGATCGTGCCCCGCCCATTCACCCACATCTGGCTCGAGCCGCCGCCGTCGATGTTGTAGGCCTGCCACGCGCCCAACTGATCCATCAGGGAGGCGAGCTCGGTGCCGTACATCCCGACAGAGGTGGAAGAACGGCCATCGACCACGACGAGGAGGAAGGTCTGCATGTCCTCGGTGAGGCCCATCGCGGTGCGCGGGTGTCGGTCGCGCATGTCGGAGCGATCCGGGAAGCAAGAGCTCGCGGTCGGGCTCGAGCAGGTGGCTCGCCTTCCCTCGGTGACGAGCTCGGGGAAGCCGCTCACCAGCGCTCGGGTGCCGCTGGGGATGTCGGAGGTGAAGGCGTCCGGGGAGAAGCCCTCGGTGACGGTGCGATTTCGCTTCACCCACCGCGTGTGGTTGAAGTCGACCCAGCCGTTGCCGAAGGCGATCCAGCCGTAGTGGTGATAGAACCACTCCGACGACGCCGCGCTCCCCTCCCCCGACTGGGCGGCGGGCCACGGATGGCCGTCGCCGACCGCGAGGCCGTAGACGCGGGGCGGGGACTCGTACCGAAAGAAGTCACCGTTCGTCGCGACGGTCGCGCCCACCGAATTGCCCCAGCTCCCCGCCGTCCGGAGCGAAGACGGCCGGGTGGTCGCTCCGACGTGGACGTAGTCCGCGCAGAGATCGACGTAGGCCGCGTAGAAGCGCGTGGTCGGCGAGGAGGTGCGTCCGGTGAGGATGCGGACGCCGGGCCGCGGGGTGCTCCAGCTGCGGCTGGTGATTGTCACCGCATGCCCGGCGGCGGGCGACATGAGGGCGACCGAGGCGAGGAGCGCTGCGAGGAAGGTGCGGGCCACGGCCCCGTGCTCCGCAAGGCTCGTTCCAGCGAGCGAGAGCCCTCGGGGGGCTCAATTGCGACCTCGAGTGCGCCTTAAGTGACCCGCCTGGATCGATCGCAGCTCAGGTCGTGGGCGCTCTTACACAGGTCAGGGAGTCGGGGTCATGGTCGGAGTCGGACTCGGAGACGGACTCGGAGTCGAGGTCATGGTCGGAGTCGGACTCGGGGTCGGACTCGCGGACGGACTCGCCGCCATCCCCATGCTCGGCGTCATGTTCGGCCCTCCGTTCATCCACGCCATGTTCGGCGTCATGTTCGCCGCCCCGTTCATCGACGCCATGTTCGGCGCCATCGTCGCGCGATGCCCGTTGCGCCGCATCTGGCTGGGATCCGGCTGGGCGATGAGCTCGCCGGTGCCGACGACGGCGCCCACCACCACCTGCTCCTCGCCCTCGTGGCCGAGCTGGCCGAGGCGGTTCGCGCCCCAGCAGACCTCGTCGCCGCCCTCGCGACGGGCGCATGTGTGGCGGGTGCCGGCGGCAATGCTCGTCGCGTCCTCGAGACCCTTGACCTGGAGCGGGACGTTGTCGCCGGTTTCGGTGCCGTCGCCCAGCTGACCGAAGTGGTTCGCGCCCCAGCAGAAGACGGTGCCGTCCGACTTGCGCGCGCAGGTGTGCCGTGCGCCCGCCGCGATCTCCACCACGTCCTCGAGGTCGCGCACCTGCACCGGATGCGGGGCGACGTCGGACTGCTCGCCCCCCCGCCCGTTGCCCATCTGATGGGTGTCGTTCGCACCCCAGCAGTACACCTCACCGCCCTCGGTCAGCAGGCAACCGTGCAAGCCCCCCGCGCTGATCGCCTTCACGTGCTCGGGAACCTCCGGCACCTCCACCGGCGTCCCGGACATCGCGCCATGGGCGGCCGAGCCCAGCTCTCCATCGACCGCGGCGCCCCAGCAGCTGATCACGTTGCCCTCGCGGAGCGCGCAGGTGAAGTCGCGGCCCGCGCTGATCGCGAGCGCGTCGTCGATCCCCTGCACCTGGACCACACCTTCGTGCGCCTCGAGGTCGCCGGCGCCGAGCTGGCCCCAGCTGTTGTCGCCGAAGCAGAAGACCCGGCGATCGGCGAGGCGCGCACAGGTGTGCTGCCGGCCGAGGGCTAGCTCCACCGGGCGCTCGAGCCCTTCGAGGATCCGAGGCGCGGCCACGTCACCGCCGCCGAATGGACCCGCGCTCGACTGACCGAAGCCGTCGTGCCCCCAGCAGCGCACCACGTGGTCCTCATGCAGCGTGCAGTTGTGGAAGTTGCCGGCGTAGAGCGCCACGACACCCTCGAGGCCGGGAACCGGCGCCGGAAGATCGCGATGCGCGTTGTAATCGCCGGCCGCGAAGCCGGGGTCGCCGAGCTGCGCGAACTGCTGGCTGCCCCAGCATCGCACCTCGCCCGAGGCCGACAGGTCGCAGCTGTGCACGCCGCCCAGCGCGAAGCTCGGATGGCGCTCGGGCAGTGGGTCACCCGTCGGCTCTTCGGGCTCCGGCGGCTCCGGGGCCGCCTCCGTCTCGGGAGACGCCTCGGTCTCGGGCCGCGGCGTGGGCTCCTCGTCATCGCACCCGGCGGCGACGGTCAGCGCGAGGATGATGAGGAGCGTCTTCACGTCGCGCGCGCGTCCTTGCGGAAGATGAGGGAGAAGTTGTTGGCGGGCATGGGGACGAGCTCGCGCAGATGAAGACCGAGGTCACGCGCCGCCTCCGCGACCTCGCCCGCGTCGCGCACGCCCCATCGCGGATCGCGCGCGCGAAGGCTCTCGTCGAAGCGCGCGTTGCTCGGCGCCGTGTGCGCGCCCTCGCGCTTGAAGGGGCCGTAGAAGAAAAGCACGCCCTCGGCCGGCAGGACGCGGCTCGCGCCCTCGAGTATCGACAGGGCGACCTCCCAGGGCGAGATGTGGATCACGTTGGCGCAGTAGACGGCCTCGGCTCGGTCGACTGGCCACGGCAGCTCCGTCGCGTCCAGGCGCAGCGCCGGCAGAACGTTGTCCAGGTCTCGGTGCGCGCGCCAGGCATCGATGCTCGCGACGTGGGTGGGGTCGGGATCGGTCGGCTGAAAGCGGAGGGCGCAGAGCGCATCCGCGAAACGCACCACGTGCTGTCCGCTCCCGCTTCCGATCTCCAGTACCAGGCCTCGTTGTGGCGCCACGCGAGAGAGAACGTCGAGGATGGCTTCGCCATTTCTGCCGGTCGCCGGAAAGTCGAGGCGCGCGTCGTTCTGGCCCGTGCTCATCGCGCGAATGGTACATGGCCACGCGCAAACGTCAGCCCCAGAGTCGGGGCGTGAGGCCCACCGGGCAGGGGCCCGCAGCCGTCGGCAGCTCAAGCGTGGGACGTGCGGACCATGTCGACGAAGAGCCAGCCGATGTAGATGGCGTAGATCAACACGAGAACGCCGCCGTTGAAGCGCGTGAGCTGGCTCTTCTTGTAGAAGCCCCGCGCCTTGAGCCAGAGCAGGAGCGTGACGCCGATCATCACGGGAAAGTCGCGGGTCAACACATCCGGCCCCACGTCGCTCGGGCGGATCAGCCCGGGAAGCGCCAGAACGCCGAGGAGGTTGAACATGTTGGAGCCGACGACGTTGCCGATCGCGATGTCGTGCTCGTTCTTCATCGCCGAGACCACCGACGCGGCGAGCTCGGGCAGGCTCGTCCCGAGCGCGACGACCGTCAGACCGATCACCAGGTCCGACACGCCGAAATAGCGCGCCACCTCCGACGCCCCGTAGACGACCAGGCGCGCCGCCCCCAGGAGCACGAAGAGGCCCAGGACCAGCCAGAAGATCGACCTGCCCATCGACATCCCCTCGGGGATCTCCTCGGCGAACTCGTCGCTCAGGGCGTCCGACTCGCCGCCACCCTGACGCTCGCGCACCCCTTCGCCGATCATCCATCCCAGGAGCACGACCAGACCGGCGATGAGGATCACGCCGTCGATCCGCCCGAGATGCCGGTCGAGCATCAGCGAGAGTGTCAGCAGCATGGTGAAGACCAGGAGCGGCAGCTCCCGCGAGAGGATCTTCGAGTGCACGGAGAGCGGCGCGACGATCGCGGAGACGCCCAGCACCAGCGCGACGTTGGTGATGTTCGAGCCGATGGCGTTGCCCACCGCCAGCCCCCCGTTGCCGGCCCAGGCTGCGAAGCTCGACACCAGCATCTCGGGCGCGCTGGTGCCGAAAGCGACGACCGTGAGGCCGATGATCAGCGGGGAGACGCCGAGGTTGCGGGCGGTCGCCGCCGAGCCCTCGACGAAGCGGTCCGCGCCCCAGACCAGGGCGATGAAGCCACCGATGATCGCCAACGCTGGAAGGAGGAGGTGCACGGAAGAGGAATCAGGTCCCGAAACGAAGGACGAGGTAATACAGGGCGAAGGCAGTGAGCACCAAGATCGACCCTTGGCTGGCCCGCACCAAGAAAGGGGTGGGTCGGGCTTCTTCGACAACCTCGGTGCCTAGCACGGCCCGGTGATTGAGCCAGGCGAGGATCGGCGCGGTCAAAAAGGAAAGCGTCGTCGCGACATCCACCATCGCCAGGAGATTGCGGACGAAAAGGGCGATCACCGCGAGCGAGCCGGCGCCCAGGACGGCGAGCGTGGCCCAGTACATGCGGCGATCGCGGCCCGAGAGGGCCCCCGCCTCGCCACGCTCTTCCGCCGCACGAAAGCGGTCGACCAGGACGGTCAGCGCCCGCGGGAAACCGTCCACCACGGTGAGGGTGGTGGACAGCATGGTGGCGAAGGCGCAGACGCCGATCAGCGGCCGGCTCCATTCGCCGAGCACCTCGGTATAGAGGCTCACCACCTGCGCGGCGAAGGCGCCCGCTCCCTGCGCGATCTCCACGTCACGCCCGTGGATCAGCGCAGCCCCGAGCACGACGAAGCAGAGGGCGAGGAAGGCGGTGCCCCAGTAGCCGAGGTGGAAGTCGAACATCGACTCCCGCAGGGTCGGTCGATGCTTGGTGTCGTCCTCGCGGGCCAGCGTCCAGAGCGACTGCCAGACCGCGACGTCGATGGCGGAGGGCATCCAGCCGACCAGGGCCGCGACGAACATCAGCGAGCGTGGCTCGAGGACCGAGGCGTCGGGGATGATGGACGTGGTGGAGAGGTCGAGCTTGGGCAGCGCCACCGCGGCGGCGACCACGGTGCTGAGCGCGAGGGTCGAGACCAGCGCCTTGCTGATGCGATCGAGCCACCGGAAGCGTCCGGCGGCGACGATCGCGATGCACACACCCATGATCGACGCGGAGAGGACGACGGGACCGACATGCACGCCGAGGAGCGCGCCGAGCAGGCCCGCGGTCATGAGCGTCACCGCCGCCTGCACCGTGAACATGGTGCCGATGGTGAGCAGGCCGTAGAGCACCAGCGCCCACTTCCCCTGGCGGCGATAGCCCTCGAGGAGCGAGGTGCCGGTGGCCGCGGCGTAGTGGGGGCCGAAGCGGAAGGCGGGGTACTTCACGACGTTGGCGGCGATCACAACGAAGAAGAGGCCGAGGCCGAAGACCGCGCCCGCGCGGGTCGACTGCACCAGGTGGGAGACGCCGACCGCGGCACCGGTGAAGAGCACCCCCGGCCCCAGGGCTGCGAGCAGTCCCCGCCTCGATTCATCCCTGCCGGCCTCCGCCACGGCGGGCTTATTGCACCCCTTCGCCGCGTCGGCCATACCCCGCTCATGGATCGGGGTCGTCTCGAACGCTGGTTGAAGAGCCCACATCGCACCTTTCGCTGGAACGACGGCGAGGACAGCGAGCGCTACGAGGGCGTGACCACCACCGACGAGGGCCTGCGTTGGTTCCGCTGGAGCCACGTCTTCGCCGACGCAGGCGGCGAGGGCGAGCACGACGTCGAAGAGCAGAGCTACGAGGCCTTCCGTGCCTCGGGTCCTCTCCGCGACATGCCCGAAGATCTGCGGGCCGAGCTCAACGCGTGGCTGACACGCCAGGGGACGCTAGATTGACAATTGACTTCTCGACCCTCCCCGTCTTCGCGAAAGTCAATTGGTCAATCCAGCGTCCCCTGCGGTACACGGCTCGAACATGTCCGATTGTCGTCAACTCTGCGTCTTCCTCGGCTCGAGCAACAACGCCGCGCCCCAGTACTTCGAGGCCGCGCGTGCCGTCGGCCGCGCGCTCGCGGAAGAGGGCTTCGGCCTCGTCTACGGCGGCGCGAGCGTGGGACTCATGGGAGCGCTCGCCGACGCCGCCCTCGACGCCGGCGCCGAAGTCCGCGGAGTCATCCCCAAGCAGCTCGCCGACCGGGAGGTCTCCCACGGTGGCCTCACCGAGCTCTTCGTCGTCGGATCCATGCACGAGCGCAAGGTGCAGATGTACGAGCTCGCCGACGCCTTCCTCGCCCTCCCCGGCGGCTTCGGCACCTTCGAAGAGCTCTTCGAGATCTCGACCTGGGGTCAGCTCGGCATGCACCGGAAGCCCATCGGCGTCCTCGACGTCGCCGGCTACTACACCCCCCTGCACACCTTCCTCGACGGCGCCGTCGAAGCCGGCCTCCTCGCCAAAGAGCACCGCGCGCTGTTGATTTTCGACGACGACGCCCATCGATTGGTCAAGACGCTCAAGACCCACGAGCCGCCGAGCTTCGACAAGTTGATCGGCCGCGAGCAGACGTAAGCGGACGGCGCAGGCGGACCTTTCCCTGGGGAAAGTAGCGCCCCGAAACACTCATTCCCCGCGCGGGAGTAGAGCGAACGCCTGCGCGGTCACTTCTCCCGGCGTTGCACGCGACATCCGCACTTGTGACCGCGTCGCGGTCACTTCTCCCGGCGTTGCACGCGACACCCGCACTTGCGACCGCGTCGCGGTCACTTCTCCCGGCGTTGCAGGCGACACCCGCACTTGTGACCGCATCGCGCCCACCATCACGCCGGTCACGCGTCCGGCGCCCCCGCCGGACAGAGGCCGCGAAGCGGCCGCGGCCCGAGACCTCTCCCATGGCCCATCCGCCACGGGCGGCGCTCTCCCCCACAGCCCAACCAACGCGCCGCTCCGACCCCCGTCCCCGCACACCCAAACGCCGGCACACCACCCTCTGCCCCGACGCGAAGCCCCCGCTTCCCTTCATCAGCCAAAGCCGGTGGTCCCCACGCCGCGCATCACCAGGGGCGACCTCACCGGCGCCTGCCCACCGTCCCGCCCCTGGTGACCCCAGACCCCTACAGAGCCGTCTTCGTGCCGAATTCCCGGGGTGCGAATACCCCCGATCCCGAGAAACGCCATGGAAACCATGGTGGCGCGGCCTTTGCTGTTCACAGAGGCGTGCTGCGGTTCCCCTGGCTGAGCATGCTCCTCCTGCTCTCTCCCGTCCTCGCCGCTGGCTGCACCGGCAATCTCGATGGTGTGACCAGCGGCGGGACGGGGGACGGCACCATGCTCCCCGACGATGGGGCCGACCCGGTCATCCTCCTGGTGGAGCCGACCATCGGCGCCATCCTGCCCGGCTCCGAGGTGCGACTGGTCGGGCGCGTCGACGACGAGAGTCCCGTGACGCTCGCGACCGACGAGGGAACCGCCATCGACGTCGCCCCCGACGGCAGCTTCACGCAGACGCTCTCCTTCGAGCCCGGCTCGCACCGCATCCGCCTCGTCGCGACGGACGCCGGCGGCCGCACGGGCGAGACCTTCACGGCCTTCGCGAACGGCACCTTCGCCGACCCGACCACGATGGTGGAGGGTGCGGTGCTGGCCGACGTGAGCAGCGCGGCTCTCGACGTGATCGCCGATGGCGCTGGCACCATCCTCACCGAGGCCAGCTTCGACGCGCAGCTCGACGGCGCGAACCCGGTCGCCGACGGGTTCTGGGGCGAGGTGAACCTGCGCGGCGAAGACCACGGCGCGGTGACCATCACGCTCACGCCCGGCGACGGCCGCATCACCGCCTCGGTCGCGGTCGCGGGGATCACCGTCCGCGCCCGCGCGAGCACGCTCATCGGCAGCGCCAACGGCGAGCTTCGCGCCGATTCCGTGCGCGTCTCCGCGACGCTCGCGCTCGGTGCTGACGCCGGCCACCTCACGGCGAACGTCGAGTCGTCGAACGTCGACCTCTCTGGCACCGTGATCGACGTCGACAACTTCCCCGACGCCATCGAGAACCTCGGCGCGGTCCGCGACGCCATCCAGAACGCGGCCGAGAACGCGCTCGATGGCGCCGTGCGCGCTCTGCTCCCGCCCCTCGTCGCCGACGGCATCGCCGCCATCCCCAGCGGCGAAACCGTCGACGTGCTGGAGACGCCCCTGAACCTCACGGTCTCCGTCGGCGCCCTCACGATCGATCCCGGCGGCATCGGCACCGCGATCGATCTCGGCGTGAGCGCGGCGATGCCCCTGCCCTCCCGCGGCAGCATCGGCTACCTCCAGCTCCCGCACGGCGCCGCGCCCCCCACCGGTGACGAGGTCTCGGTCGCCGTCGCCTTCGACGCGCTCAACGCGGCCTTCTCCGCGCTCTGGGCGGGCGGCGGCCTCGATCAGCGCATCGAAGGGCTCACCTTCGGCGGCGGCCCGCTCACCGTCGGCGCTCTCGCCCTGCTCCTGCCCTTCACCGCCGGCAGCGCGCCCGCCGACGCACCGCTGGTCATCGACGTCTCCCCCCGCATCCCACCCATGGTCGTCCCCAGCGCGACCGACGGCGTCGAGGTTCAGGCCGCGGACCTCCGCATCACCTTCATCGCGCAGGTCGACGGCGGCGAGATGGAGCTCGCCACCATCTCGGTCGGCGTCTTCGCTCCGGCCTCCGCGAGCGCCGCCGGCGGCAGCATCGCCATCGCCCTCGGCGATCTCCGACATCCGCGCCGACGTCATGGACGGAAGCGCCACCGCGCCCACCGGCGCCGAGCTCTCCTCACTCCTCGACGACCTCGTGACGACGCTGGCCCCCGACCTCCTCGGTGGGGCCGCCGTGGCGGTCCCCTCCCTCTACGGCTTCGATCTCGTCCCGAACCGCGTCACCACCACCGGCGGCTACCTGACCCTCGAAGGCGCGATCACCTTCGTCCCGTGATCACGCGCGGCGCAGCGTGAGCAAGGTGATCTCCGAAGGGACACCGGCGCGATTCGGCGGCCCCCAGTAGCCGGTGCCGCGGCTCACGTAGATCCAGGTGCGCTCCCAGAGGTGCAGCCCCGCCGTCACCGGCTGCGCGAGACCGACCAGGAGGCTCCACGGAAAGAACTGTCCCGCGTGGGTGTGTCCCGAGATCTGCAGATTCGAATCCCAGCCGCGATGCGCCGTAGATGCTCCGCGGCTGGTGGGCGAGCAAGAGCTTGAAGTCGGCGGCCGGCGCACCTTCGATCGCCGCGTCCGGGTTCGTCGCGTGGGCCGGATTGGAGCGCCCCGCGCGGTAATCGGTGACACCCGCGACGATCATCGTGGCCGCACCGCGCGTGACGACGCGGTGCGCATTGTTGAGCACCGTGAGCCCTATGCGCGCGATCTCGGCGCACCACGCGTCGGCGCCGGAGTAGTACTCGTGATTGCCGGTCACGAAGTACACGCCATCGGGTGCTGTCAGGGTCCCGAGGGGCGCGACGTCGACGCCCAGTCCCTCGACGCTCCCGTCGACGAGGTCGCCGGTGACCGCGATGAGGTTGGCGCCGAGGTCGTTGACCTTCTCGACGACCTCGCGGAGCCAGCCCCCCTTGATCGTGGGCCCGATGTGCACGTCCGTGATCTGGGCGATGCGGTAGCCGTCGAGGTCGGGGGCAAACCCTCCACCGGCACCTCGACCTCTTCGACCTCGGGCACCCGCACCGCCTCCACCAGCCCCCAGGTGCTGAGCACCGCGCCGAGACCCGCCGCGCCGGCGTTCGTGGTGTTCACGAGAAAGCTCCGCCGGCGCGGGTCCGGCGGCCGCGCCTTCGTCGCGCGGCGATAGAGCGCGGCGAGACCCAAGGCGATGTCGCGCAGCAGAAAGCCCACGAAGATCAGCGAGAAGAGCCCCATGTAGACGTAGGAGATCCAGAAGAGCGGCGTCAGCCAGGCGGCGCCTACCTCGCGATTCGCCGCCATGGTGAGCGGCCCCATCGCGGCCACCATCGCGAGCGCGATCCAGCTGATGCGCGCGCTCTTCTTCGAGAGCTCGAGCGGCCCGAGGAGCCGGCGCCCCACGTAGAAGTGGGCGCCGCCCCAGACGAGCGTCGCGACGGTCAAGAAGCCGAGGAGGCGGATCAACATCTGGACGAGAGCTAGAGCCCGACAGCGGGGTTGGCCAGTGTACTCTCCCCGGCCATGACTGCTCGACTCGATGACAAGGTCGCGATCGTGACCGGCGGCAGCCGCGGCATCGGCGAAGCCATCGCACGCCGCTTCGCCGCTGAAGGCGCCAAGGTGGTGATCGCTTCCCGAAAGCAGGAAGGCCTCGATCCCGTCGCGGCCTCGATCCGCGAAGCCGGCGGCACCTGCCTCGCCATCGCCTGCCACACCGGGAAGAAAGAGGAGGTCGAGGCGTTGATCGACAGAGCTGTGAACGAGCTCGGCAAGGTCGACGTGCTGGTGAACAACGCCGGGACAAATCCGTACTTCGGCCCGATGATGCACCTCGAGGATCGCGCCTGGGACAAGACCTTCGAGGTCAACGCCAAGGGCTACTTCGAGGCGGCGCGCGCGGTGGCCAAGCACTTGATGGACCGCGGCGCTCCCGGCTCCATCGTGAACGTGAGCAGCGTGCTCGGCCTGATGGCCGCGCCCATGCAGGGTGTCTACGGCATGACCAAGGCGGCCGTCGTCTCGATGACTCGCACCCTGGCGATGGAGCTCGGCGGCGCCGGCATCCGCGTCAACGCCATCTGTCCGGGCCTGATCGAGACGCGCTTCGCTCACGCGCTCACCAGCAACGAAGAGATCCTGAAGATGGTCCTCGACCGCTGCGCCATCAAGCGCGTGGGAACGCCCGAAGACGTGGCGGGAGCGGCCGCCTTCCTCGCCAGCGACGACGCCTCCTTCGTGACCGGCGCGGTGCTCACCGTCGACGGTGGCTGGTCCATGTCGTGATGCAGGCACCCGAAAACACGCGCGAGCCGAGAGACGCCCACCGGATCGACGCCGACAGGCTCGCCGCGTGGATGAAAGAGCACGTCGAAGGCTTCGTCGGCCCCGAGCTCGCGGTGCGGAAATTCCGCGGGGGGCAGTCGAATCCGACCTACTGGATCGGCACCGAGGGCCACGCCTACGCGCTTCGCAAGAAGCCGCCCGGCAAGCTCCTGCCCTCGGCCCATGCTGTCGAGCGCGAGTACCGCGTCATGACCGCGCTCCGCGACACCGACGTACCTGTCGCGCGCACCTACGCCCTCTGTGAGGACCCGGAGGTCGTCGGCACGCCCTTCTTCGTGATGGACTACCTGAACGGCCGCATCTTCTGGAACGTTCAGCTGCCCGAGCAGACGCCCGACGAGCGGCGGGCGATCTACGCCGAAGCCATCCGCGTGCTCTCGGCGCTCCACACCGTCGACGTCGACGCCGTCGGCCTCGGCGACTACGGCAAGCGTGGCGGTTACGTCGCGCGGCAGGTCAGCCGTTGGTCCAAGCAGTACCGCGCCTCCGAGACCCAGGAGGTGGCGCCGATGGACGCGCTCATCGCCTGGCTTCCCGAAAACCTTCCGGACAACGACGAGACGACCCTGGTCCACGGCGACTACCGCCTCGACAACCTCATCTTCGACGCGTCCGAAGCGCGCGTGCTCTCGGTGATCGACTGGGAGCTGTCGACCCTCGGCCATCCCCTGTCGGACCTCGCCTACGTCTGCATGCTCTACGACGTCGCCTTGCCGCGGGTCGGGGGCCTGTTGGGTGTGGACTTCGAAGCCACCGGCATCCCCACCGAAGGGGCTTTCGTCGCTGCTTACTGTGAAGCGACCGGGCGAAGCCCGCTGCCGCACGACGAGTGGGCCTGGTTCAAGGCCTTCAGCCTCTTCCGTCTGGCGGCCATCGCGCAGGGCGTCTTCGCCCGCAGCCAGCAGGGCAACGCCTCGAGCGACGACGCGGCGATGTACGGCGCGGCGGTCGCTCATCTGAGCTCCATCGCCTGCCGATTGGTCGGGCTTTCCGCCAGTTGATGGACTAGCCTTCAGCACCGACATGGCCGTTCGTCTCCCGCTCCTCTTCGCCCTCCTCGCCATGTCCGCAGGCTGCGGCGACTGTGCCGGGGGCGGAGGGACGAACGACACCACCGAGACGGCCGCGGCGGCCGAGAGCCAGGAGGTGATCGACCCCGAGATCAACCCCCTCTACATTCCCCCCGGCCGCATCGACTTCCAGGGCAACCAACGTCTCCTCGATCGCCTCCGGGGTGGGCCCCACGGGTATTTCCGCTTCGTGAACGTGCCCTTCTCGGACACGCTCTGCCAGCGCTTCTCCGAAGAGATCGAGGGGCTGCCCTCGGTCAACCTCCACGGCGACGCCCACGTCGAGCAGTACGCCGTGACCAACTTCGGCCGCGGCCTCACCGACTACGACGATTCTTCCTCCGGCCCGGCGCTCCTCGATCTGGTCCGCTTCGGAACGAGCCTTCGCCTGGTGTGTCAGGAGCGCGGATGGCAGTCCCACGAGCAGCCGATCCTGGACGAGTTCCTGCGCGGCTACGTCGAGGCCCTCGACGATCCCGATCGCGAGGTGGAGGAGCCAGAGATCGCCACCCAGATCCGCGAGGGCTTCAGCCGCGACCGCGCGGAGTTCCTGGCGTGGGTCGACGACATCATGACCGAGCTCGACGACGACGAGCGGCGCCGCTTCGAGCTCGCGGCGCGCGACTACATCGATGCGATGGTGGAGTCGCACCGTTCGCTGCCGCGCGACTTCTTCACGATCAAGAAGGTGGGCACCCATCCCCTGGGCATCGGCAGCGCCCTCGACATGAAGTATCTGGTGCGTGTCGAGGGGCCGACCTCCGATCCCAACGACGACGTCATCCTCGAGGCGAAGGAGGTGCGGGATCTGTCCGGCATCCGCTGCATCGGACACACGCAAAACCTCGATCCCTTCCGGGTGCTCGTCGGCCAGGCGCGCATCGCCTACCGCCCCTACCCCTACCTCGGCTACGCGCAGATCGAGGGCCACACCTTCTGGATCCACGGCTGGGCAGACAACTACAAAGAGATGGACCTGCACGAGATCGAGAGCCCCGAGGTGCTGCGCGACATCGCCTACGACGTGGGCCTTCAGCTCGGCCGCGGTCACGTGAACCAGATCGCCGCGCCCCTCGACGCCCAGCTCCGCCGCGCGCAGAAGAGCTTCATCGAGCATCATCAGGAAGACCTGCAGGAAGCGATCATCGACATGACCCAGATGGTCACCGAGGCGCAGGCGCGCTTCGCGGAAGAGGCGGAGGGGATGACCGTGGGCGAAGAGCCGAGCACGCCCGAGACGCCGCCGGGCGAGGCGCCGCCGGGCGAGACGCCACCCCAGGCGGAGTGAGTCAGCCGCCGAGGCGGCGCGCGAGCCAGGTCGCGCCGATGCCGAGCACCAGCCCGCCGACGCCGCCGACCACGCCGGAGAACACGGTGCCGCCGAGGAGCGTGATCAGCGGCTGGTCGAGGTCGTAGCGAAGCGCGACGTACTCGCCCAGGACCATCGTGAATCCGCTAACCGCGGTGATCGGCGCCCAGGACAGCGCGCGCGCGCTCATCACTTCGAGGGCGATGGTGGCGAGAAGCAGCGCACCCAGGAGCCCGAGCCACCACGGCGCGAGGCCGAAGGGCACGAGGACCTGCGCCTCGAGGGGACCGCCGAAGCCTTCGAGCTCCATGGGCGTGATCGACGCCGGGCCCGAGCCGCCGAGCTCGAGGTCGTGATCGTCGGTCCGGTGGATCGAGATCGAGCGCCGCGGCGGCCCGCCGCGGCTCGGCTCCTCGCGCACCTCGCGGTGCAGCTCGCCCCGCACGCGGAGGTCGTCGTCGCCGCGCGACAGATAGAGCTGATACGAAGCGCGTGCGCTTTCGCGGCGGCTCCCTTCGAGCTCGCCCTGAACGCGAAGACGAAACGGGGCACCGCCGTCAGGCAGGTCGAGCTCTCGAACCTCGCCGACGGCGCGGAGCTCCGCGGTGTCGAGTGGCGAGCCCGGATCGATGCCGCGGTGGGCGGCGTAGGCACTGGCGGCGGTCACCGCCGCGGCGACCAGAAGCCAGCTGATCGACAGCCCACCGCTTCCGTCACGCACCCGCGTCCACGCGAGGAGCGCGAGCAGGCCCCCGAAGCCGTACATGAGCCCGTGTGCGATCGGCGTGCGCGCGGCCGGCACCTGGAAGGCCAGGATCAACACGCCCACGATCCCGATCACCACCACCGCGTTGCGGTAGGGCTCGATGGCTTCGAGGAGCGCGTCGATGCGGGAGCCGTCAGCGGGTGCAGGCACAGGGCCCGAACCATAGGTTCGAGCCCCATGCCATGGCCAATCCTGATCGAGTTGCGCGACACTCCCTGGAATAACTGGACAATTTAGCTCGCATCCGGCAGTGGACCCGGGCACTTTGCAGCAGATGTGCGGGGCTCTACGACATGGCGGATGAATGACCCCCAGCGGGGGGCAACCGTGCTAAGCGAATCGACCCCAGCCACTGGCCCAACATGACCGTCCTCCACGAAAAGGCCCTCACCCACCTGCGCCAGCTCGAAGCGGAGAGCATCCACATCATCCGCGAGGCGTCGGCCGAGTTCGACCGTCCGGTGATGCTCTACAGCATCGGCAAGGACTCGTCGGTGATGGCGCACCTCGCCCAGAAGGCGTTCCACCCGGCGCCCATCCCCTTCCCCCTGATGCACGTGAACACCACGTGGAAGTTCCGGGAGATGATCGAGTTCCGCAATCGCTACGCAGCGAAGCACGGGATCGAGCTGATCGAGCACATCAACCAGGAGGGTGTCGAAGCGAACGTCAATCCCTTCGACTACGGCTCGAACAAGTACACGACGGTGATGAAGACCGAGGGCCTGCTCCAGGCGCTCGAGAAGTACCAGTTCGACTGCGCCTTCGGTGGCGCGCGCCGCGACGAAGAGAAGTCGCGCGCGAAGGAGCGCATCTACTCCTTCCGCGATCGGCACCAGCAGTGGGATCCGAAGAACCAGCGGCCCGAGCTGTGGAACATCTACAACTCGAAGATCCTCAAGGGCGAGAGCGTGCGGGTCTTCCCGCTGTCGAACTGGACCGAGCTCGACGTCTGGCTCTACATCTGGGTCGAGAAGATCCCGGTCGTGCCGCTGTACTTCGCCGACGAGCGGCCGGTGGTCGAGCGCGAGGGCACCTGGATCATGGTCGATGACGACCGCATGCGCCTGAAGGAGGGGGAGAAGCCGCAGATGAAGCGGGTCCGCTTCCGGACCCTCGGCTGCTACCCACTCACCGGCGCGGTCGAGTCCGAAGCCGAGACCGTCCCCGAAGTGATCCGCGAGATGCTCTTGACGCGCTTCTCGGAGCGCCAGGGCCGGCTCATCGACTTCGACGAAGATGGCTCGATGGAAGCCAAGAAGCGCGAGGGGTACTTCTGATGGAAAGCGCCAAGGAACGCGCCCTCATCGAGACCGACGTCGAGGCGTACCTCCACAAGTACCAGCAGAAGGAGCTCCTGCGCTTCGTGGCGGTGGGCTCGGTGGACGACGGCAAGAGCACGCTCATCGGGCGGCTCCTGCACGACACAGGCATGGTCTACGAAGACCAGCTCGACGCCGTGAAGCGCGCCACGAAGATGGAGGGCGAGGAGATCGATTTCTCGCTCTTCACCGACGGCCTCAAGGCCGAGCGCGAGCAGGGCATCACCATCGACGTCGCCTACCGCTACTTCGCGACCGAGAAGCGCAAGTTCATCATCGCCGACACGCCCGGCCACGTGCAGTACACGCGCAACATGGTGACCGGCGCCTCGACGGCGAACGTCGCGCTGATCCTCATCGACGCCCGGCTCGGCGTGCTCCAGCAGTCGCGCCGACACGCGTTCATCGCGTCGCTCCTCGGCATCCCCCACCTCGCGGTCTGCGTGAACAAGATGGACCTGGTGGGTTACGACCCGGGTGTCTACGAACGCATCCAGCGCAACTTCCGAGAGTTCGCCGACGGCCTCGCCTTCAAGGACGTGACCTTCTTCCCGGTGAGCGCGCTCAAGGGCGTCAACATCGTCACCCCGAGCGACAAGTACACGTCCTGGTACGACGGCGGCTCGGTGCTCGACTACCTCGAGACGGTGCCCATCGCCTCGGACCGCAACCTGTCGGACTTCCGCTTCCCGGTTCAGACCGTGCTTCGGCCCCACCTCAACTACCGCGGCTTCGCCGGCGAGGTCGCCGCGGGCGAGGTGCACAAGGGCGACACCCTGGTGTCTCTGCCCTCCGGCACGAAGAGCAAGGTGCGCTCCATCGACACCTGGGAGGGCGAGCTCGACTCGGCCCACACGCCGATGAGCGTCGTCATCCGCCTCGAGGACGAGATCGACGTGAGCCGCGGCGACATGCTCGTCCGCGAAGACGACCTGCCCAACGTCTCCCGCGCCTTCGACGCCCACGTGGTGTGGATGAGCGAGCGCCCGCTCGACACTCAGAAGACCTACCTGATCAAGCACACCACCCAGATGGCGCGCGCCCAGGTCGAGGACGTCCTGTGGAAGAAGGACATGGACTCCCTCGAGGAGCTCGCGGGCGAAGAGGTGAAGCTGGGGCTCAACGACATCGGCCGGGTCCGCATCAGCTGTCACCGTGCGCTCTACTTCGACCCCTACGTGAAGAACCGCACCACCGGCGCTTTCATCCTGGTCGACTCGCTCTCGAACAACACGGTCGCCGCCGGCATGATCGTGGCCGAGGAGCCCGCGCAGGATCTGGACGCGGCGCTGCGCGAGCTCCGCGCTGGCTCCGCCCTCGAGCCGAAGACCCAGGTGAGCCCCCGCGAGCGGCGCGAGCGCATGGGTCAGAAGGGCGCGACCGTGTGGCTCACGGGCCTGCCCGGCTCGGGCCGCTGGACCCTCGCTTACGCCCTCGAACGACGCCTCTTCGATCTCGGACGCACGGCCACGGTGGTCGCCCCGGTGGGCGAGGACCTGCGCTCCATGATCAGCGCCGCCAAGGCCGCCACGGACGCAGGCCTCATCACCATCTGTGCCTTCCCCAGCTACCACCGCGCCGACCGCGCCCAGGTCCGCTCGCGCATCGGCGGCCCCCGCTTCGTCCACGTCTACGTGAACACGCCAGAGGCGCTCTGCCGCGAGCGGCGACCCGACGCGAACTTCGAGGGCTTCGAGCCCCCCGAGCGCCCCGACGTCACCGTCGACCTCGAGGCCACCCGCCTCGACTCCGCCATCGACTCCATCCTGGAGAGCCTCGAGGGGCACCGCCAGTTCGACGAGATCTGACCTTCGAGGAAACCGACGACGCCCCGCGGCGATAGGCCCGGTGCCGTCGCAGCGAGCGACAAATGAAGGCCTCGTTGAAGACCCTTCTCGGCCTTCTGGGGCAACTGCCCATCGAGGCACGTCATCTGGAGATCGTCCGAGGCTGTACGGACCCGGCTCAGCTCGACGCCTGGCTGGCCGCGGCCGTGAAGGCCAGCTCTGTCGGAGAAGTGCTCGGCGAAGACTGAGCAGCCCACCGCCCTTCCACGTTGTGCAACTCCCCGCCGGTTGCTACTAATCGCCCGCCCTGAGGGGCCGAGGGGGGCGGATTTTCGCTCCTAGAGGGAGGGACCTGTGAAAAAGCAGGCGATCTGGGGCCTTTTCGCGCTCATCGCGATCGGTGGCATTTTCGGGATCACGGGCGAGGCCCACGCGGGTGGCTACGACACCCCGATGCTCTACACGGCGCGCCATCAGGGGATGGGCGGCACCGCCATCGCCTACGTGAACGATGGCTCGGCCTTCTTCCACAACCCCGCGGGCATCGGCGCCTACGACACGGCGAACGTGCTGCTCGGGGCGACCCTGCTCGTGGGCGGGATCCAGGCGTCGCCCGGCAACACGCCCGATACGACGAGCATCGACTCGCAGACCACCATCGCGCCGCTGCCGCTGCTCGGCGGCGGTGTGCGCCTCTTCAACACCAACCCCGGGGGTGAGAACAACTTCGCGATGGTGATCGGCGCGGGCGTCTTCCCCGTCGCCTCGGCGGGTGGCGAGTACAAATACCAGACATCTTCCGGCACGACGCTCGTGGACGCGACGACCCTGGTCTTCATCGAGGCCGCGCCCGGCATCGGCCTCGCCCTCGAGAACACCGCCCTCGGCGACTTCCGCCTCGGCGCCACCTACCGCATCACCTACGTGAGTCTCTCGCGCTCGCGCACCCCCGAGGGCGGCGACCCCACCCTCGATATCTCGCCGTCGGGCGTCAACGCCGCGAGCTTTCGACTGGGCTTTCAGTGGCAGCCGATCGAGGAGATCCAGTTCGGCTTCACCTACCGGCACCGGGTCGACACCGACATCAGCGCCAACACGGGTATCTTCGCGCCCGCGGCGACCGCGGCCAATCCCCTCGACAGCGTCTCGACCACATTCACCCTGCCGGGCCGCCTCGGCTGGGGCATCCGCGGAGACTACATGAACGTCGGCCTCGCCATGGATCTCGAGTACGCGCTCAACAGCCAGAACCAGGTGGGCGTCTTCACCGGCTCCCAGATGGGGAGGACCATCATGTTGAACAACGTCAACAACTGGTCCAACGCGCTCACCTTCCGCGTCGGCGGCGAGTACGACATCCAGGTGAGCGAGGAGCGGAGCATCAAGCCGCGCCTCGGCTTCGTCTTCGACGACAAGACCTCGAACCCCGCCTATCCCACCGCCTTCGGCACCCCCCCCGCGCCCACCTTCATCCTCTCGGCAGGGGTCGGCTACGTGACCAACACCTATCAGATCAACCTGGCCTACGCGTATCGCTGGGGCTCCACCACGATCGCGCCCTCGGACCTGGGGAGCGACCCCGCCTGCCAGTTTTGCGGTTATGCCGGCAACTACGCCATCTCCCTGCACGGGATCTATTTGGACTTTTCCTACGATTTCCGATAATCCCGCGGCTCGAAACAGGACCACGCTCGGAGGACCGAGCTAGACTAGGGGACCTTCAGGAGGACCTTGAAATGAATGCTTGGAATCGAACGATCTTCATCAGCGCGCTGACCGTGGCGCTCACGGCCTTCGGGTGCGGCGACGACGGCGGCGGGGGTGGTGACACCGGCACCGGCGGCGACACCGGCACCACCGGTGACACCGGCACCACCGGTGACACCGGCACGGCGGGTGACGGCGGTAGCTGCCGGATGGCGGGCGACTACTACATGGGCACGATGAACTGCGCCAGCATGGACGACCAAATGGCCGCAGCGCGCATGGACTTCGGCGACACCATGGATCAGACCCTCGCCGACCTCGCCGGCACCTGCGGACGCGACTGCATCTCCGACCCCGACCTCGCGACCTGCACCACCAACTGCATCGTGATGGCGGCGGACATGGCGGTCAGCGCCCAGTGTGCCAGCTGCTACACCGCGAGCGTCGCCTGCGCCGCGGAGAACTGCCTCGTCGAGTGCCTCGACCCGATGAATATGGAAGCCTGCGACGCCTGCCGCGGCGGCATGAACTCCTGCATGCTCGATTGCACCATGGAGTTCTACGACTGCTCCGGCCTCCCGATGACGCCCTGAGCCGAGTCTGGATTCTCGACGACGCCCGTCGCTCTTTGAGCGGCGGGTGTTTTCGAATTGTCAGCTGCTCACTCGGGCGCGCTCAGCCCGCGCTGGTCGGTGAAACGACCCTGATCGCCGTTCTGGGCGTCGAGGTAGTTCAGCAGGTACGGGATGGCGGCGACCACCGCGCCGGCGAGCACCAAGAGGAGCGTGGTCCAGGTCATGAGGCGATTCTTGTGATCGCGACGTACGGCGGCGCTCGGCGTCGCGGGCTCGGACGAGAGGCCCGGCGCGCCGCTCACCTTCGGGACCTTCGGCGGCCTGAGGGTGATCAGCTCCGAATGGAGATCGTCGACCCTGGCGCGGAGCGCCGCGTTCTCCGACTCGAGGCCGCGCAAGCGCTTCAGCTGCTCCTCGGCCTCGGCGAGCTTCGCTTCGAGCTCCGCGATCTTCGCCTCTGGGTCCACGGGATGCAGTCTATGGCATGTGACCCGAAACGGCCCACGAAGCGGCTGAAGGCCCGAGGGGCCGTGGTAGCCTGCTCCGCCATGGCCGATCCCAAGAGCCACAAGACGAGCCCCGGATTCGACCCTCTCGACGGGCCGCAAGGACAAGCGCCCGACACGCTCGTCGATGGCGCCAAGGTGGTCCAGCCCGCCCCCGACGATCCCCCGGAGCCCGACGACGCGCCTTCGGCTCGCCGCGTCCCCGAGACGGCGAGTCCGCCTCCTCCCAACCGTCGGCCCCGGGGTAAGCCGAGCAACCCCCCGCCGCCGGGCAAGAACCCGCGCGGCACGCCGGTGGTGGAGATCGAGGTCATTCACGAGCACGGCCCGGCGCCGAGCACCGAACGCCCCTTTCGCACGGTCGAGGTCTGGACCCGTAACCGCGTCTACACGCTCGACGCGCTCCTGTGTTGCGTGGAGGTCATGGATCGGGCGACGCGCGAGGTGGTTCCGGATCATCCCTTCCTCGGCATGCGCCTCGTCGGCGGTCAGCATCGCGAGGGCGAGCGGATCGAGCTCAGCCACCCCTTCCCGCGGCCGGGGACCGAGGCGGTCTTCGAGCAGGTCGGTCCGAGCGCGCGCGCCGGCGCTTTCTCGCGCACCAGCGCCGTCACGCGCGTGGTCCTGCGCCTGCACATCGTCACGGTGATGCCGAACCACGTGGTGCCGACCTGGGAGGAGATCACCGGTTCGATCCTGCCACCGCCGATCGAGAGCGACCCGTGACTCCCTACGAGCTCTGGCAGATCGTCCGCGTAGGCGCGCCGGCGGTCGTGCCGGAAGGCACTCTCGCGGTGGTCCCCGCGACCGGCTACGACCTCGAGACCGACGAATCGAAGACGCTGCTCTTCGCGGTGCGGCGAGAGGAAGACGGCTCCTTCGGAGAGCCGTCTCTGCTCACGAACCCCGATCTCGGAAGCGCCACCGACCCGGTGATCGATCGCGATGGGACGCGGCTCGCGTTCGTCCGGCCCACCCCTGGGCACGACCAGCCGCAGGTCCACGTCACCGATCTCGGCGTCGGCGAACCGCTCTGTGTGACCGATCTACCTTTGGGGGCGCGCGACCCGCGCTTCGTGGGCGACGGATCGAAGCTGCTCTGCGTGGGCGACGTGCTCGTGGAGTCTCCCACCGTCTTTGCGACGCGCGATGCGCTGGCGAACGCGCCCGACCGGCGCATGCCACGCGTCACCGAAGATTGGATCTATCGCTACTGGGATCACTGGCTCGCCGGCGGCGTGGTGCCGCACCTCTTCCTCGTCGACCTCGAGACGCTCGCCGTGCGCGACCTGATGCCGGGCTGGACGCGGCAGATGAACCTGATGGAGGAGCGCGGGCGCTACGACGTGAGCCCGGACGGCGCGCGGGTGGTGTTCGAAGCAGACGCCACCCCCGACGACCAGTCGCCCGTTCGGACGGCGATCTATCAGCTGGAGATCGCGTCGGGCGAGCTCGTTTGCCTCACGCCCGATCATTCTGCGAGCGATCTGAGGCCACGCTTCACCCAGGACGGCGCGCACGTGCTCTTCGGCCGCAAGATGCGGCCGGACTATTACGCGGACCGGGTGCGACTCGTGAGGAAGGCGGTCGACGGCGGGGCCGAGGAGGTCCTGACCGAGAGCTGGGACCGCTCGGTGATCGGATTCGAAGGCAGCGCGGACGGGGCGGTGTGGCTGACGGCGGACGACCGCGGGCGGACGCATCTGTACCGCCTCGAAGCCGGCGCGACCGGAGAGCCCGCCCGGGTGGCCGAGGGAGGCGCCTTCGGTGAGCCACGGGTGTCGCACGACGCGGTGTGGCTCCTGCGATCGGACCTCTCGTCGCCGCCCGAGGTCTTCGTGGTCGACGCCTCCGGGCGGACGGATCAGGTCACGCGCTTCAACGCGGAGATGCTCGACGCGCTCTCGGATCGGGCCCCCGAGGTGGTCGAGCGCGAGGTGGAGGCCGCCCCTGGCGAGAAGGTCCAGGCCTGGGTGCTCTTGCCCCGCGGGCGACGCGAAGGGGAGCGACTGCCGCTGGTGCACATGATCCACGGCGGGCCCCATTCGTTCTTCGGCGACGCCTTTCACTTTCGCTGGTGTGCGCGGGTCTTCGCCAGCTGGGGCTACGCCGTGGCGCTGGTGAACTTCCACGGCTCGGAGGGCTTCGGCACCGCCTACCGCGAGTCGATCCTCGGCGCGTGGGGCGACAAGCCCGCGCGCGACGTGCTCGCGGTGACGGACCACCTGGTGGAAGAGGGCCTCGTCGATCCCGAGCGCATGGCGATCACCGGCGGCAGCTTCGGCGGATATCTCACCGCGTGGATCGCCACGCAGACGAATCGATTCAAGTGTGGTGTCAGCCACGCGGGCGTCTTCGATTCTCAAGGCGATGACGGGCAGCGACGTGATCCAATGGCTCGAGGTCGCCTACGGGGCGACGCCCTGGGGCGATGAGCCGCGGGTGCGGGCGAGCGACCCGTCGTCACACGCCGACGAGATGGAGACGCCGATGCTGGTCCTTCACGGCGAGCAGGACTTTCGCGTCCCGTACACTCAGGGCCTCGCTCTGTACAACACGCTCAAGCGTCGCGGTGTCCCTGCCCGCCTGGTGGTCTTCGAGGACGAAAACCACTGGATCCTCAAGCCCCGTGCGTCCCTCGACTGGTACGCCGAGGTCGAAGCCTGGCTCGCCCGCTGGCTCGGCTGACCACCGCGCATACACTTATCGTCGGAGACCACGATGACCGGGGGGAAGAGGAAGAAGAGGAAGAAGGCGCGCCGCCGCAAAGGCCGCGGCCGACACGGCGGCGGCGAAGGCCAGAACCGAAGGCGCATGCGCCTGATGAGCATGGGCTGTCTCCTCGTGCTCCTGGTCGTGGCTGCTTCGCTGATCGTGCCGGAGCTGGTGACGGGGAACTGAGGGCAACGCGCTGCGCGCGCCGGGGGATTGGGCGCTGCCCGCGACGGGAGGCTGGGTGCGCATCGTCCGCCTTTGTTGGATAGGGGCACGGTTCTGACCGGCTTTGGTGGATGGGGGCGCTGCGCGCGGCCGCTTTGCGGCGGTGGAGCGCGGCGCGCGGCGGTGGAGCGCGGCAAGCGGCGGTGGAGCGCGGCAAGCGGCGGTGGACTGGATGCGCATCGTCCGCCCTTTGTGGATGGGGGCGCGGTTCTTACCGGCGTTGGCTGGCTGGGGAACGCGTGGGCTGGTCGGCGGGCAGAGGACGCGCGGTCGACGGCGGCGTGCGCGGGAGCGTGGGTCGGAGTGGCCGGGAGGGGAGGCTGGGTGCGGTGAGGGCCGCCCGGCGCGGGTCGACGGATGGTGAGGTCTCGGGCCGCGGCCGCTACGCGGCCTCTGTCCGGCGCAAGCGCCGGACGCGCGAACGAGCGCAACGGCGGGACTTGCGACCGCTCCGCGGTCACAAACGCCAGCGTTGACCGCAACGGCGGGACTTGCGACCGCTCCGCGGTCACAAACGCCAGCGTTGACCGCAACGCCAGGACTTGCGACCGCCTGGCGGTCACAACTGCCGACGTTGACCGCAACGTCAGGACTTGCGACCGCTCCGCGGTCACAAACGCCAGCGTTGACCGCAACGTCAGGACTTGCGACCGCTCCGCGGTCACAACTGCGGGCGTTGACCGCAACGCCAGGACTTGCGACCGCTCCGCGGTCACAACTGCCGACGTTGACCGCAACGTCAGGACTTGCGACCGCTCCGCGGTCACAAACGCCAGCGTTGACCGCAACGCCCGGACTTGCGACCGCTCCGCGGTCACAACTGCCAGCGTTGACCGCAACGGCGGGACTTGCGACCGGTAGTTCCCCTCGCCTCCCACGTTTCGGCCGCCACTCGCGACTTGCCGCGCGGGCGCGCAGCGCCCACACAGGCGCGAAGCGCCGCCACAGAGGCCGCGCAGCGGCCGCGGCCCGAGACCTCGCCACCCGTCGATCCGCGTCGGGCGGCTCCCATCGCAACCAGCCTTCCCTCCCGGCCGCTCCGACCCACGCCCGCGCACACCCATCCGCGCCCCCGACCTTCCTCCGCCCGCCGGCCAGCCCCCCCGCGTTCCCCACCCAGCCAACGCCGGTCAGAACCGCGCCCCCATCCACCGAAGGCGGACGATGCGCTGCCGGTCCACCGCGGGCGCGCAGCGCCCACACAGGCGCGAAGCGCCGCCACAGAGGCCGCGCAGCGGCCGCGGCCCGAGACCTCACCATCCGCCGATCCGCGCCAGGCGGCTCCCATCGCAACCAGCCTTTCCTCCCGGCCGCTCCGACCCACGCCCGCGCACACCCATCCGCGCCCCCGACCTTCCTCCGCCCGCCGACCAGCCCCCCCGCGTTCCCCACCCAGCCAACGCCGGTCAGAACTGCGCCCCCATCCACCGAAGGCGGACGATGCGCTGCCGGTCCACCGCGGGCGCGCAGCGCCCACACAGGCGCGAAGCGCCGCCACAGAGGCCGCGCAGCGGCCGCGGCCCGAGACCTCGCCACCCGTCGATCCGCGCTGGGCGGCTCTCACCGCACCCAGCCTCCCCACCCGGGCCGCTCCGACTCCCTACCGATGCCGCGCTTCAAACGAGCGCGCCGATTGCCTCTTCGACCTTCGCGATCAGCGTGCCGTCTTCGAGGATGCGCTCGACGGCTTCCATGTCGCGGTAGAGGGCGCGGTCCTCGGTGAGAGTGGGGACCGCTTCACGGACGGCGGCGTGGGCGGCGGCGACGCCGCGGGCCGGGGTGAGCGGCTTGCGAAGGTCGAGGCCCTGGGCGGCGACGAGGGCTTCGATCGCGAGGCCGCGGCGGACGTGGGTGACGACCTGGGCCAGCTTGCGGCTAGAGATGCTGCCCATGGAGACGTGGTCCTCCTTGCCGGCCGACGACGGGATGGAGTCGACGCTCGACGGGTGGGCGAGGACCTTGTTCTCGCTCACGAGCGCCGCGGCGGTGACCTGCGCCATCATGAAGCCCGAGTCGAGGCCCGTGCGCGGCGCCAGGAAGGGCGGCAGGCCACTCGACATGGCGGGATTGACCAGCTGTTCGACGCGGCGCTCGCTCACGTTCGCGAGCTCGGCGACGGCGATCGTGGCCGCGTCGAGGGCGATGGCCACCGGCTGCCCGTGGAAGTTGCCGCCGCTGATCACGTCGGCGTTTCCATCCTCGCCCACGAAGATGAGCGGATTGTCGGTGACGGCGAGGATCTCCCGCTCGAGGGTGGTCCGCGCGAAGACCAGCGTGTCACGCGTCGCGCCGTGCACCTGCGGCATGCAGCGGAGCGAGTACGGGTCCTGCACCTTCTTGCAGTCGCGATGGCTCTCCGCGATCTCCCGACTCCGCGAGGAGCGCGCGCAGGTTGCCCGCGCTCCCGGCCTGCCCCGGATGCGGGCGCACCGCCTGGATCCGCTCGTCGAAAGGCCGCGACGAGCCCTCGAGCGCTTCGAGGCTCATCGCCCCGATCACGTCGGCGAGGGTCGCGAGACGCTCCGCTTCGACGATGGCGAGCCCGCCGATGGCGACCATCATCTGCGTCCCGTTGATCAGCGCGAGCCCTTCCTTCGCGCCCAGCGTGAGCGGCGCGAGCCCGCGCTTCGCGAGCGCGTCGGCGCCCGAGAAGAGCACGCCGTCGACGAAGGCCTCCCCTTCGCCGATCAGCACCGACGCCAGATGCGCCAGGGGCGCGAGGTCACCGCTCGCCCCCACCGAACCCTGGCTGGGGATCCGCGGGATCACGTCGGCGTCGAGGAGCGCGACCAGTGCTTCGATCACCTGAGGCCGGACGCCGCTGCATCCGAGGGCCAACGTCTGGGCGCGCAGCGCGATCATCGCGCGCACGGCGGGTGGGGGGAGCGGCTCGCCGACGCCGCACGAATGGCTCAACACGAGATTGCGCTGCAGGGCCCGCATCTGCTCCGCGGCGACGCGGGTCTCGGCGAGGGCGCCGAAGCCGGTGTTCACGCCGTAGACGTTCGGCGCGTCGTCACCGGCGGAGGAGAGGCGCTCCACCAGCTCGGAGGCGGCGATCACCCGCGCCCGGGCCTCCTCCCCCAGAGAAATCCCGAACCGCCCCGCGCCGATGGCGTGCAGGTCGTCGAGGCTGAAAGCGCTCCCGAGCGCGACTGTCGGCCGCTCGATCATGGGGGGCCGGAGGGTGGCGCGGCGCCGCGCCGGGGTCAACTGGCGGGGCCGTCGGAGCTGCGGTCCGCAACAAAGGTGACGAGGGGCACAAAGGGGGGAGAATCGTTTCGTGGCCGACGACCTCGAGCCGGGAGACTGGGTGAAGGTGCGCGGGGACTGCCCCCATACCCTGCCGAGCTATGCCCGGATGATGAGCGGCCAGGTCGTCGGGCCCGCCGAGGACGGGGCCCTGGAAATCCGCTTCGGTGAAGGCCGGGTGTTCCCGATTGCCGCCGTGTGGCTCCTGCGGGTCGAGGAACCGAGCGAAGACGAGGGCTGACCGAGCGGGGGAATGGGCCCCACTTTCGGCCGCCCCACGCCCGCTCGCAGGTCTAACCTCGCGGAAATCGGTCACTCTCGGGCTTCAAAGGCCCCCCAGGGATCGGTTATGGTACGCGCGCGCGTGATCGCGGCGATCGCGTGGCGCCAGCGCACCGATGACCACACCCCAGCCCCCCATGGATGGACCCCCATCGGCTGATGCGCACGCCGCTTCCCAGGCGCGCCTTTCGTCCCTCCGCGCGGAGGTCGAAGCCGCAAAGGACGCCTCTCAGAAGGCGGCGCTGCTCCACGAGATCGGCGTCCTGCACGAGCGCCTTGGCAACGATCCCGCCGCGGTGAAGGACTACCTCGAAGCGTTCAACCACGACCCGACCTTTCGCCCGCCCCTCTTCGCTCTCGCGCGACTTTTCGAACGACGCCGCAGCTTCGCCAACCTGGGCCGGCTCTACGAAGCCGAAGCCAAGAGCGCTCAGAGCGGGCGCGACCGTGCCTCGGCGTTGATCGACCAGGCGGTGCTGAGCGCCGATCAGAACGGGGACCGCGCCGGGGCACTGACGACCCTGGTCGAAGCCACCAAGGCCGACCCCACCTCCCTCGACGCCGCGCTGATGCTCGAGCTCGACGGACGCGCCGCGGCGGACCCAGACCTCGTCACGCGCGTCCTCGCCATCCGGGCAGAGCAAGTCGCCGATCCGATGCTCAAGAGCCTGCTCTACACGGAGCTGGCCTGGGACCAGGCGGAGCGCGGTGAGCTGGACGAGGCCTTCGAGACCATCCGCCGCGCGGTCGCGTTGCCTCAGGGTCGTTTCCGCGCGCTCTCGCAGATGGAACGTCTGGCCCGGACCCACGAGCGAACCGAGGATCTCGTCCCGGCGCTCGAAGGACAGGCGGTGCTGGCGCTCGCGGCGGCGCGCGGCGAAGATCGCGGGCAGGGCTCGGGCGCCTTCAGCGTCACGCGCTTCGCGACCGAGCAGAAGGCGGGCGCCGAAGCGGCCGCCCTGCTCTACGAAGCGGCGCGGCTGCGACTCGCTCACGGCGATGCCCTCGGCGCAGCGCAATCGCTCGCGCAAGCGCTCACCATCCGACCCGACGACGTCCTGCTTCACCAGCAACATCTGTTGGCGTGCGAGATCGCCGGTGATCTCGACAGCGCCGCCGCCGAAGCGCAACGGCTCCTTTCGCACGGTGCGGAAGGTCGTTTTGCGGCCCAGCTCCACTTCCGGCTGGCCGAGATCGCCCAGGCGGGCGGCGACGTGAACGGGGCGACGCGCGAGCTGCGCGCGGCGCTCGACGCCGACCCCGGCTCCGCCGTCGTGGTCGCCATGCTCGACGACCTCCTCCTCGACACGGGCAATCACGCCGAGCGCCTCGCGGCCTTCGAAGCGCGGGGAGAGTCACGCGAGCTACCGAACGAAGCGCGGGTCGCCGCGTTCTGGCGCGGCGCGCGCATCGCCGCCGAGGACCTCCACGACTTCCCCCGCGCTCGTGCCTACTTCGAGCGCGCGATCGCGCTCGCCGAAGACAAGGTCACGGTGCTGCGCGACCTCTACGGCACGGCGATTCGTCACGGCGCCTGGGACGCGGCGCGCGACGCGCTGCGCGTCCTACGCCTTCTGCCCGTCGACGAAGAGGAGCGCTCTGCGCTCTGGTACGACCTGCACCATCTGCTGCGCTACGAGCTCGGCGACGAAGAGAGCGCCGACTCGGTGCTCACCGAAGCGCTCGAAGTCGAAGCGTGCATCGGATGGGCGCCGGACCTCGCGCGCATTCACGCCGCGCGCGCGGGCAACGAGGCGCTCCTCGCGCGAGCGCACGTCGCCCTCGCGGGTCGCGCGCTCGAAGAGGAGACGGCGGCGGCACACCTCTGTGGCGCGGCGCGCGCCTCGATCCGCGCCGGCGATCAGGACGCAGCGGTGGCGAGGCTCCGCGAGGCGCTCGAGCGCTCTCCTGGACATCGCTACGCGGTGGCCCTGCTCGAGGAGCTCCTGATCGCGCGCGGTGAAGCGGAAGAAGCGGTGAAGCTCCTGCGTGACGCGGCGGAAGCGCAGGCCGGCGCCAAGGCTGCGGAGATGAACCTCCTCCTCGCGGGCGCCGCGGCCGAAGCGAGTCAGGACCCGAAGCTCGCTGCCAAGACCTACGAGCAGGCGGTCGACGCCGATCCCACCGGGCTCTCGCCCCTCTTGGCGCTGCGCCGGCTGGCGCTCCGTTCGGGCGACGGGGACCTTCTCCTGCGCGCGCGCGAGGGGCTGTCGGAGCGAGAGCTCGGCGCTGGCGAGCCGGGCTGGGCCACCCTTGAGCTGGCCGAGCACTACGATCTGGTCGCCGACAAGCCAGAGCTCGCGGAGTCTCGTTATCGCGCCGCCCTCGATGGCCCGTCGGTGGCGGTGAACGCGGCGGTCGCGCTCTCCCTCGCACCCGCGAGCAGCGTCGACCCCCGCTCGCGCATCGATGCGTACCTGAAGCTGCTCGGTAGCGCGCAGGAGGGACCCGCGACGGTGGGCCTGCTCCGGGGCATCGTCGCCGAAGGCCTCTACAAGCGCAGCGACGTCGGTGCCGCCGAAGAGGCGGCGACTCGACTCCTCGACGCTGCGCCAAACGACGCGGGCGGCGCCTGGGGACGCATCGTCTCCACCGGCGGCGGCGCTGCGGATCTCACGGCGCGCGCGGACGCGTGGGTGAGCCTCGCCAACGCCGCCGAGGATCCCGGGACGCGCGCCGCGCTGATCCTCACGGCGCTACGCGCGAAGCTCGTCGCGCAGGGCGACGAAGCCGTCGACGACGCATTCCTCCTGGCGCAGGAGATCGGCGCGGCGACGCCCGATGCCGCCGCGTCCGCCGTGGCCCTCGACGAAACGCTCGCCGCGGGCGACGACGCGGAGTCCCGGGTCGAAGCCCTCAGCGCCCGCCTGGTGCACGCCGGCAACCGCAGCGGCGGCCCCCTCGAGGCCGCAGTCGGTCGGGCGCTCGTCGCGGCCGGGCGCCCGGACGACGCCATTCGACGCCTGCGGCGCGTGCTGTCGAAGGACAGCGAAGACCTGGCGAGCTGGGAAGCGCTGCGCGTGGCTGCGCGCGAGGTCGACCATTGGGAAGAGGTGGTGCGCGCCTGCGACGAGCTCGCGGCGCGACTCGAAGGCGACTTCAAGGCGCAGCTCCTCGAGGAGGGCGCGGCGGTCCTGATGGATGAGCTCGGCCGAGATCGAGAGGCCGAAGAACGGCTGCGTGTCTGCGTCGACGTCGACGTCGCGCGGCCCATCGCCTTCTATCGCTTGCACGATCTCTTGGCGGAGCGGGGCGACACGGAGGGGCTGCTCCAGATCGTGACCGCGCGCATCGACGCCCTCGACGACCCGGCGGAGCTCAGCAGGCTCTACTACGAGCAGGCGCGCCTCTTGCGCAGCCAGGGCGACCGGGAAGGCGCAAAGGGCGCCCTCGAGAACCTCTTGTTGCTCGAGGAGAATCACGTCGGCGGCCTCGCCCTCTCCGTGGAGATTCTCGGTCTCGCTCGGACAGTGGGAGCAGGCGGTCGAATCCCTCAGAGCCCTCGCTTCCTGCGAGGACGTTCCGCTCTCTCAAAAGAAGCTCTCGCGTCTCGGCGCGGCGGACTTCCTCGAGAAGAAGCTCGGCGATCCCGAAGCCGCGCTGGCGGAGCTGGAGACGCTCACCGAGCTCGGCCTCGGCGACGCGAACCTCTTCGGCCGCATGGCGGCCATCGCGGAGCGGGCACAGCGCTGGCAAGCGGCCGTCGATGCGCTGCTCCGTGCCGCGGAGGTCACCGAGGGCGCGGCAAAGGCCGACGTCCTGCGCCGCGCGGCGTGGATCCTTCGCGACGAGCTGGGCGACGCCAACGCCGCCGCGCGTCCGCTCCGTGATGCACTGGTCGCGTCGCCGACCGACCTCGAAGCCGCCGAGGGATTGATCGCGCTCATCGACAACTCGAACGAGCGCGAGGTGCTCTCGAAGTCTTTCGAGCGCTCGGTGCGCAACGAGCTCGCGCACACGCCGACCGATCCCACCGCGCTGCGCAAGCTCTTCCGGGCGGCCGAATGGCGGGGAGACACCGACCTCATGTACCGGGCGCTCGACGTCCTCTTCGCCGTCGGGGAAGCGACACCGGAGGAGGAGCGACACCGGGGCCAGCTCCTCGAGCGCGTGGTGAAGGCGCCCAGCGGCGTCATCGAAGCCGAGTGGCGAACCGATCTATGGCCGCGGAAGGAGCCCGCCAGCGCGGCGCTCTCCGCGCTGGTGTGGGAATCGGTCGCGGAGCTGGATTGGCTGTCGCCCGCGAGCTACCAGGTGGGGCGCGGTGAGCTCGTGAGCCCCAAGCAGGAGAGCCTGCTCCGCAACACCGTCTCGGCATGGGCACACGCCTTCGGCTCGGACATCGTCGACCTCTACGTGGGCGGGCCGGACGCACGCGGCGTCGCGACGATGCCGGGCAAGAAGGGCCCCACCTGGGTCGTCGGCACCGCCATCCCCGAGGCGCTCGACGTGAAGTCCCGCTTCCTCGTGGGTCAGCTCGCGTTCGCCATGGCGGAGGGCATCCTCCCCGTCGTCCTGCGCACCCCTGACGACGCGGCCACCATTCTCTACGCCGCCGCCGCGGCCGGAGACTCGGCGCTCCTCGCAGGCCAATCGCGCACCGGGCTCGCCGAGCTCACCAAAGCAGTCGGCAAGAAGATGCCGCGACGGGTCCGCAAAGCCGTGGCGCCGATCGCGACGCGGATCCCCGACGCGGGCGTGGGCGTCCCCGACTTCTGCGAGGCAGCGCACATCGCCGCGCTGCGTGCCGGCCTCCTCGCGGCGGGCGAGCTCGGCGTCGTGCTCGAAGCGATCCTCGGCCGCGACGTCGGCGCCGAGCGGGCGCTCGGCAGCAACGCCGCACGCGATTCTGATCACGTTCTGGCTCTCGGACCACGCGCGAGACGTGCGCGGGCGCTTGGGGGTGTCGGCGTGAGCGACTTGAAGGACGACGATCCGACGCCGGACCCCCGTGAGGGCCTGGAGTGGGACGACGCGCTCCAGGAGCTCGAGGCGGAGATCGAAGAGCGTCAGAGCAAGCCCCAGGGGGAAGGCGCCGGCGCGCCCAAGCAGCCGATCTACCGACCAAAGGAGCCGGACGACACCGAAGAGGACGCGGGTCGACAGTCCACCCCGGGCACGAGCAGCCTCTTCGACTTCGACAGTGAGTACGGCGACATGGAGGAGACGCGCCTCAGCGACCCTCCGAAGAAGCTCCTCGAAGCGCTCGAGGCCGACCAGACGAAGCAGGACGCCGGCTTCGACGAAATGGACATCGACGCCCTCCTCGATGGGCTCGAGATGAAGGACCCCGAGCCGGTGCCGGCGCCCGCCCCCGCCCCGGCCAAGGCGCCCGTCGCGCCTGCACCCAAAGCGCCCGCGAAAGCCGAGCCCGCCGCTGCCAAGCCCCCCGCGCGCAAGCCCTGGGCGCCTCCGCCGCCGAAACCCAGAACGCCGCGCGCGCCCAAGAGGCCCTATCAGCCCCCGGCGCCCAAGGGTGCGTCGCCCGCAGGCAAGCCGCCTCCCCTTCCGAAGTCGCCCTTCAAGCCCAAGCCTCCGCCCGGCGCGAAACCGAAGGCGCCGGCCAAGCCGCCCCCCCTGCTCGGCAGGGCGCGACCCGACGAGCCCGCGCCGCCGCCAGGCGCCGTGGTCGCGCGCATCAAGCCGCGCCGCATCGCGCCTGCCGCATCCGAGGAGGCGGACGAGAGAACGCCCGTCGTCAACCTTCAGGAGATTGGGCCGACCGACGCCTCGACCAACGAGAGTCGTCTCTCTCCGGATCCGCGGCGCGAGCCAGACCCCCTGGCCGCGGCGGATGCGACCCTCGTCGATTTCGGCGATGAGGACGAGGACGACGATGTCCTGCCGACCCGCGTCGCGCCGCTTCCCGAGCTCGATGCGCTCGAAGCGACGCGGGGAAGCAAGCCGCCGCCCCTGCCCGGCGCGCACGACGAGGACGAGGACGACGACGACATCCTCCCCACCCGCGTCGCGCCGCTTCCCGAGCTCGATGCGCTCAAATCGGGCCGAGGGAGTGGTCCCCCCCCGCTCCCCACGGCCTCGGACGACGATGACGAGCCCGACATCGTGGTCGGGGAAGCCACTGGCGATCTGAGCGACCTCGACGACCTCGACGACTACGACGACGACGGCTTCGACTACATCGACGACGAGAGCACGCAGCTCGGCTTCGCACCCGCGAGCGAAGCGCCGGCCGCGTCTGCTTCGATCATTCCGCCGGAGGATGCGGGTGCCCAGGCGGCTGCGCGAACCGTCCGCTATCGCAAGCCGCGCCGCGAGTTCTATCCACTCGTCGGACGGGACATCGACGCGATGCACGCGCGCCGAGAGCTCCTTCGTACCCTCGCCGAAGGCGCAGAGGGTGCGGCCAAAGCGAGGCTCCTCGTGGCCACCGCCGAGCTCTGCGAGCAGCTGGGCGAGGCCGAGCACTCGACGGATCTCTACCGCGACGCCCACGACGCCGACCCCTCCGACGTCGTGGCGCTCCGGGCGCTGCGTCGCGACGCGCTGCAGCGCGGCGAGTGGCAGGCCGCCGCGGCGCTCCTCGAAGAGGAGACGAATCTGCCTCTGTCGAGCGAGGCGCGCGCCGCAGCGTTCACGCTCCTCGCCGAGATCCAGCTCACGCGTCAGGGCGACGCCGAGGCGGCGCAGAAATCGGCGCGTTCCGCCCTGGGCCTGGACCGAAGCTCGGTCTCCGCAGCGCTCCTCCTCGCCGAGACCGGGCTCGCGCTGGGCCGCGACGCCGAGGCGTTGACCGCGGTGGAGAAGGCGGCGGCGAGCTGGGAGGACGGGGGACCGCGCTCCGCGCTCCTGTCCTTCGTGGGGCTCGCGGCGGAGAGGGCCGGCCGCAACGACAAGGCCCTCGAGGTCTTCGCTCAGGCCACCGAGGCAGACCCCGACGCTTTCGACGCGATGCTCGGGCTCGCGCGCGCACAGCGGGCCGCCAAGGACCTCGATGCGACGGTCATCGCCACCGCCCGCGCGGGTGAGCACGCGGGCGAGTCGCCCCTCGCCGAGGCCTACCGCCGCGCGTCCGCGCGCATCGTCCATCTCATGGGCAAGCGTCCGCCTCACGCGACGGCGCTCCTCTTCGACGCCAAGGGTGTGCTCGCCCACCGCGCGCGCGCGGATGCAGCGCGAGACGCGGGCGACCCAGGCGCCCGGGCCGGCGCGATCGAAGCGTGGGCCGCCGCCGCGGGCGGCACCGAGCGCGCGCTCGCGCTCACCACCCTCGCGGAGATCCGCGCAGACCAGAGCGACTTCGAAGGCGCGGCCGCCGCGCTCCGGGACGCAGCACTCGCCGACAACAACCTCAACATGATCCGCCTCGTGCGCGAGCTCCTGTCGCGCCGCGCGGGGAGCGGGTCGAGCCTCGCACGCGCCGACGAAGGGCTGGCGGGGACGGCGTCGATCTCGGCCGCCAAGGCCGTCCTCGAGACCGATGGCACCGCCCGCGAACGGGCGCTCCTCGAGAAGGCGCAACAGGAAGGGGACGCGCCCGCGACCGCCGACGTCATCGCGTTGGATTTCGCCACCGCCGCGTCGGACGCGGACGCGATCCTCTCCGGTCTCGGCCGCGAAGTAGAGCGCGCCAGTGGCGAACAGAAGCTGGGACCCCTGCTCTGCCTGGCGGCCGAGGCGCGCGTGCGCGGCGATGCCGCCGTCGCCGAGGCGCTCCTCGAGCAGGCACGCGAAGTACGCCAGGGTAGTCCCGTCGTGCTTCGGACGCTCGCGCGGCAGACCCAGGCGAGCTCACCCGCACAGGCCGCGCAATGTTGGCTCGAAGAGGCAGCGGCGGCGACCGAGGGTCGCGCCGCCTTCGCTGCGGTGGCCGCCGGCGATCTGCTCGCGAACGCGGGTCAGGAGCCGGATGACGCCTTCGAGCGCGCGCTCGCCGCGGTCCCCGCCTATGGTCCGGCGGCGTGGGCCCTCGAGCCCCTCATCCGGGCTCGTGGCGACGCCGACGCCCTCGCTTCTCTCAACATCCAGTTGGCACAGGCCGCCAGCGATCCCGTGGAGCAGGGCGGACGCTATGTCCGCGCGGCGCTCCTCTCGGCGCAAGCGGATCCCCGCCGGCGCCGGTGCGCTGCTGGACCGCGCGCGGGACGCGGTTCCCGAGGACGGCATCCTGGTGGAGCTCGCGCTGCGCTCGTCGGAGAGCTTCGCGCCTGCGCAGAAAGCGGCGCTGCTCTGTGATGGAGCCGAGAAAGCGTCCACGAAGGTACGCCGCGCGATGCTCCTGCGCGCCGCCGCCATCCTCGCGGACGGCGGAGAGCCGGGGGAGGCATCCGCGATCTACCGGCGCGTGCTCGAGGAGCACGAAGGCCAGGACCCACTCGCACAGCGCGCGCTCGACCAGAGCGAGACCGTGGCCGGTGAGGTCTCGCGTGTCGCCTCGCGCCGCTTCGACGCGGTGAAGGCCGCGGAGGACGACGAATCCCGGGTGCAAGCCCTGCAGGCGCTGGCCGATCTCGACCTGCACGAGCGCTCCGACCCTGCGAGCGCCGTGCTGTCTCTGCAGTCCATCCTCGAGGTGGCGCCCGGGCACCTGGCGAGCCTGCGCGCACTCGAGCGCTACTTCATGGATCAGTCGCGCCACGAGGAGCTCCTCGAGATCGAGAAGGCATTCGTTCAGCACCTGCCGGAGGGCCCGGAGATCGCCGCGCACGCCCGACTCGCCGCGCGGCTCGCGCTCGCGCCGAGCGATGCGGCAGGCGACGCAGCGGACGAGACCTTGGTGGAGGCCGCTCGCCGCGGCGAGCCGAACCTCTGGCTCGCGAATCACGCCATCGCGGCGGCCCGGGCAGTAGGGGAACGCGCAGTCGTGACCAAGGCCACCGTCGCCCTCGCGCGACTCGCCTCGGGCGATCTAGAGCGCGCAGAGGCAGCGCTTCGGGCAGCGGAGGCGCTGGCTTCTGAGAAGAAGCTGGACGAGGCGATCGAGCTCCTCGATCCGGCGGTCGCCGCGGCGCCCGGCCATCTCGAGGCTGCGCGCGCCCTCGCCGAGCTCTTCCGCCTGAAGGAAGACCACGAGGGAACGGCGCGCGCATTCGAGCTCGCGGGCCGAGCCGCCGCGACCCCCGACCTCAGGGCCCGCCTCTTCTACGAGGCCGGCGTCGTCCTCGAAGACGAGCTCGCGCTTCCGGACCAGGCCGCGGTGGTCTACGCCGAGGCCGCTCAAGCGAACGTCACCCACGCGGATTCTCTTCGAGCGCTATCGCGCAATTCTCGAAAACGCCGGAGACAAGGAGGGGCTCGCCACCCTCACCGAGCGTCGCGTCGCCGCAGGCGGCGACGTCACCGTCCTCGCAGAGCTCCAGAGCCGCGTCGCTTCACTCCGCGAGCAGATGGGCGATCAGACCGGCGCCAAGGAAGCGCTTCGCGCGGCGCTCTCCTTCGAGGGCGAGAACGCCGACGCGCTCAAGAAGCTCGCCGAGCTCTGCCTGGCCGACCAGGATTACCGCGGCGCCGCCGAGTCGCTGATCCGCCTGGCCCGGGTCCGCAAGGATCGCGAGGAGCTGCGCTGGGTCTTCTTCACCCTCGGCAGCATCTACGACCAGCACATGCCGGACACGCGCCGCGCAGAGGCCGCCTATCGCCGGGTGCTCAAGCTGCTGCCGACGGACGTCGAAGCGATGGAGCGCCTCGCGGACCTCTACGAGCGGGAGAACGAGCTCGGCAAGTCGGTCGAGATGCTGAAGATGCTCGCCGATAACGAGCTCGACCCGGACGCCAACCGAGACCATCGCCTTCGCCTCTCGGCGAGCCTCGAGCGCCAGGGCGATTCCCGCGGCGCCGAGAAGGTGCTCGAGCAGACGCGACGCAACGCCCCCGTGGACCTCGTGGTGCTCGAGGGCCTCGCGGAGCTCTATCAACGACAGAACGCCCCGCAGGCGCTGTCGATGCACCTCAACCGCGCCGTCTCCGACTTCCGACATGCGATTGACACCGATCCCACCGACTCGGCGGCCTGGGCGGGTCTGACCGAAGTGCTCGGGTGGCGCGGGCGCACGGACGCGGCTCGCGTGGTGGCCTCTGCGGCGACGACCATCGGAATCCAATCGGATCAAATCGCCGGGCTCGTCGACGCCCACGGCGCCGTGCCGGGCGCGGGGATGGGCGCGTCGAGTGATGAGCTGGACGAGATCATCGCGAGCCAGACCATCCCTCGCGCCGCGCGCGCGATCTTCGAGATGGCGGCCGAAGCTTTCGAGAAGAACCTCCCCTACGACAGCCGCTCGGTGAGAGCGGAGCGGGTCTCCGGACGCAACAACACCTGGGCCGCGGCCGGGAAGGACGTGGCCCATTGGTTCGGGCTCGACGAGCCGCAGATCCAGGTCACGAGCACCGCGCCGCGGGTGTGCGTCCCGGTGGCCAAGAGCCCCTTCACGGTGCTCGTGGGAAGCGACATCTACCAGCGCGCGAGCGAGCACGAGAGGCGCTTCCTCCTGGCGCGCGCGGCGAAGATCGCGAAGAACGACCTCGTGGTTCCGGCGCGCTCCCAGCCGCGGGATCTCGCCCTCGCCATCGCGGGCCTCATCCGCTCCTACGATCCGATGTACACCGCGGCCGGCTTCGACGCTGCGGAGCTCGACGCTGCCGCCAAGAGGATGGGCAAGGCCCTCAATCGCAGGATCCGCGAGCCGCTCCAGCCTCTCGTGATGGAGATGGCGGGCACCCACGGCTTCGACCCGGCTCGGCTCGGGCTCATGGCCTGCGAGCTCGGCGACCGCTCGGCGCTTCTCGCCACTGGAGCGCTGCCAGCGGCGGTGTCCGCGCTCCTTCGGCTCGCGGGACAGGACGAGGCGTTCTCGCTGCCGACCTCGCAGCGCGTCGCCGCGATGTCGCGCGTCACCGAGGCCAGAGATCTCTTCCAGTTCGCGCTCAGCGACGTCCACTTCGACGCGCGGGCGCGGGCAGGGGCGGCCCGATGAAGATCGGGCTGGTCGGGCCCGCCGGCGACGGGGCCGCGCTCCTCGACGAAGCGATCGAGTTCCTCATGGGCGACGTGGGCGTCGACCTCCTGGTGTACCTCGCCCACGACGACGCCATCGTCGACGCCGCGAAGCGATGGGCTGCCTCGGGGGCGCCGGGCGGCCTGGACGAGGGCGCCTTCCTCAGCCGCGTGGCGGAGCAGGCGCCCACCGGCAACGTCGCAGCCCTCGACGCCCTCTTTCGGGAAGACGCCTCCCTCACGCGGGTCGAGCAGATTCAGGCGCCTTCCTCCGCCGCCGGCGCGGGCCATCGAGATGCTCGGCGACCGCATCGTCACGTTGGTCTGGGACAAGGCGGTCCTGCAGGAGGAGGACATCGCGAACTCCTTCTTCACCGTCTACGGCAAGAGCGAAAAGATGCTCTTCAAGCGCTTCGGCCCACGTTACTTCTTCACGCCGGGGCCGCTCTCCGCAGGGCACATCGGCGTCCTCGAGCAGGACGAGGAAGAGGGCGGCTTCGTCCTGAGCGTGTTCAGCCCGGCAGGCGTACCGATCTCCCGCGAGCTCTTGCAGGTGCGCACCAGCGCGAAGATGACGGTGATGGCGTGAGCCCGCGGGCCATCGCCGTCTTCGGTGGAAGCTTCGACCCACCACACGTCTCCCACGTCCTGTGCGTCGCCTACGTCCTCGCCGCCGACGCGGTCGACGAAGTCCTCGTCGTCCCCACCTTCGACCACGCCCTCGACAAGGAGGCCAGCGCCGAGTTCGAGCATCGGTTTGCGATGACCGAGCTCGCCATGCGCGACCTGCGCCGGGTACGCATGAGCCGCATCGAAGCGGAGCGCGGCGGGGTGAGCCGCACCCTGGACACTCTCGAGACGTTGCGCGAGCGTCACCCCGACACCGACTTTCGCCTGGTCGTGGGCGCGGATATCCTCGGCGAGACCGACCGGTGGCATCGCTGGGATCGCATCGTCGAGATCGCACCGCCCATCGTCGTGGGTCGAGGCGGCTACGACGCCCCTCGCCCCGACAGCGTGACGCTTCCCGAGGTGAGCTCGACCGAGCTGCGCCGGCGGCTGCGCGAAGGCGAGTCGGTGGCCGGCCTGGTCCCCAGCGCGGTCGAGGCGTACATCCGCGAGCACCGGCTCTACGCGAGGCACGCGTGAAGATCGTGGTCATCGGTCGTGGCCGGGTGGGCCGTGGGCTCAGCCGAGCGATTCGACGCGCAGGCGGCACGGTGCGTCTGACGGACAGCCGCAAGGACCTCTCGCGCGCCAATGGCGAGGTGTTCGTGCTGGCGGTCTCCGACGGAGCGATCCGGCAGGTGGCGGGACGGCTGCTCGCCGCGCTCCGCCCGGGGGCAGTAGTCCTGCACTGCGCCGGCGCGCAGGGACCGGAGCTCTTGGACGAGTGTCGGCGCGCCGGCGCCTCAATCGGCGTGATGCACCCCCTCGTCTCGTTTCCGACGCCCGACGCCGTGCCGGACCTCGCGGGAACCACCTTCGTGATCAGTGGACAGCGGCGCGCGACGCGCGCGGCGCGCAAGATCGCCACGCGGGTCGGGGCGCACCCGCTCACGGCGCGCGTGCACGGCCCCGCTTATCACGCGGCGGCGGCGCTCCTCGCCAATGGAAGCGCCGCCCTCGCCACCATCGCGGTGGGGCTCTTCGAACAGCTCGGCATCGGTAGGGAGGACGCGGAGCTCGCCATCGGTTCGCTCCTGCGCACGGTCGCCGACAACGTGGAGACCATCGGCGTGCCCGAAGCGCTCACCGGGCCGATCGTGCGCGGGGACGCTGCGACCATTCGCGGACATCGCGCGGCGCTCCGAGGCCACCGGCGTGCGCTTCGCGCGTACGAGAGCGTTGGCCCGATCATCCTCTCGGTGGCGCGGGAAGCAGGCCTCAGCGCCACCCGCGCCGCCGCGGTTCAGAGAGCGCTCACTTCGAAGCTGCGAGGGTAGGACATGGATCGGGGGATTCGACGAGAAGTCAGGGAGCGGCTGGATTGGCTCGAGCTCCCCTTCAATCGCGACGGCATCGATCAATTCGGCGTCTCACGCCGCCATGTCGCGCACTTCATGAACATGCTCGGCTGGTTCTACCGGCGCTACTTCCGGGCCGAGGTCTTCGGCATGGAGAACGTGCCGCCGCGCGGGCGCGCGATGCTGGTCGGCAATCACTCGGGGGGCTACGCGATCGACGGCGGCATGGTCATCGCGAGCTGCTTCTTCGAGCTCGAGCCGCCGCGCCTGGCGCAGGGGATGGCGGAGAAGTTCCTGGCGAAGGTCCCTTACGCCTCGTTGTGGACGAACAAGACCGGCCAGTTCACCGGCCTGCCGGAGCACGCCGTCCGCCTCCTCGAGGACGAACGCCTCTTGATGGTCTTCCCCGAGGGCGCGCGCGGCACCGCCAAGCTCTACCCCGACCGCTACTCGTTGGTGCGCTTCGGCCAGGGTTTCGTCCGCCTGGCCCTCCAGACCAAGACGCCCATCATCCCCCTGGCCTTCATCGGCGGCGGTGAAGCGGTCCCCACCATCTCCAACCTGGAAAGCATCGGCAAGCTGGTGGGCGTGCCTTACATCCCCATGACGCCCTACCTGATCCCCGTCCCCCTTCCTGTGCCGGTCGCGATTCACTACGGTGAGCCGATGGTCTTCGAGGGGACGGGAAACGAGGACGACCGGGTGATAAACGACATGGTCGCCGAGGTGAAGGAGCGCATCCGGAGCCTCATCGAAGAAGGACGGAGAGGGCGATGAAGGTTCTGGTGACCGGCATCAGCGGGAAGATGGGTCGCATCGTGGCCCGTCAGCTCCTCGCCGCGGGGCACGAGGTCATCGGCGTGGACCGCCGTCCCTGGCGCGATGCGCCCGAGGGCGTCGAGATGCACGAGACCGACATCCGCAAACGCGCCGCGGAGGACGTCTTCCGCACACGCCGCCCGGATGCGGCGCTCCACATGGCCACCGTGACCCACATCCTGAAGTCGAGCGGTGACCGTTTCCGCATCAACCTCGGCGGCACCCGCGCCTTCTTCGAGCACGCCCACCGCTACGGAGTGAAGCGGGCGATCTTCGTCGGCCGCCACACCTATTACGGGGCGGCGCCCGACTCGCCGCTCTATCACACGGAGGAGGAGCCGCCGCTCGGGCTCGAGTCCTTCCCCGAGCTCGCCGATCTCGTCGCCGCCGACCTGTACGCGGGCGCGGCTCTCTGGCGCTTCCCGAAGATCCAGACCTCCGTGCTGCGCGTCTGCTACACCCTCGGCCCCGCGCGCCACGGAACGCTCGCCAACTTCCTTTCGAACCCGCGCGTGCCGATGGTCCTGGGCTTCGACCCACTCTTTCAGTTCATGCACGAAGACGATGTCGCGCAAGCGGTGGCCACCACGCTCGACGCCGATACCCGCGGCGTCTTCAACGTCTGTGGCCCTGCCCCGCTGCCGCTGTCGGTGATCATACGTCGTGCGGGGCGCAGCCCTCTGTCGCTCCCCGAAGGCCTGCTCACCGCGGCGATGGGCCGCTTCGGCATCGGCACCCTGCCCAAGGGCGCCATCGATCACATCAAGTACCCGGTGGTGATCGACGGCTCTGCCTTCCGCGAAGCCACCGGCTTCACCCACGAGCACGACGAGTACGACACCATCGACGCCTTCCGCGCCTCGCTGCCATTGGACGCGCGATGACCGCGCCGCGCTGAGCGCGTTCAGCGCAGAACGAGCGCCGCGGCGATGGCGATCGCCACCAGCACGATGACGACCGCGACGTAGATGGGCGCTCGGCTGGACGCCTTCGGTGGAACCGAAGGGCGCTTGGCGGTGTCGAGGGAGTGGATCTCGGGGACCGCGGCCGCATCTCTGAGCTCTTCGGCGTCGGTGTCGGCCGCGACCTCGGCGTCGGCGACGACCTCCTCGTCTGCCTCTTCGTCCGCATCCGCCAGCGCATCGGCGTCCGAGGCCGACTTCCGCCGGACCGAGCTGCCCGTCGGGTCACGCTCGTCGAGGTATGCCGCCTGACGCTCGCGGGCGCGGCGCGAGGCGATGAGATCCTCGCCGAAGTTGTCCATCAGGAAGCTGCCGAAGCGCAGCTGCGAGGCCATGAGCCCCACCGACATCGCGTAGTCCTCGAGGGCGCCGGAGAAGTCGGCGGCGGTTGGGAAGCGGTCGGCGGGATCGGGTGCGAGGGCCCGGTCGAGGACGTCTTGAAGGACGTGCTGTTTGGGGAGCCGTCCTGCGGGCACCGGCGGGATCTCCGCGGCCTGCGCCAACGCCAGCATCTGCTCCTCGGTCCCCTTGTAGAGGCGGCGGCCCGCGCTCAGCTCCCACAAGAGGATGCCGGCGGCGAAGACGTCGGAGCGCGCGTCGATCTCCTCTCCGCGCGCGTGCTCGGGAGCCATGTAGGCGCTCTTGCCGGCGACGCGGCTGCGCGCGATGGCGCCCTCCTCCGCCGATCCTTCCGTGCCGCCCAGCGCCCGTGCGATGCCGAAGTCGCAGAGCTTCACCTCTCCTTCGAAAGAGATCAGCACGTTGGACGGCGAGACGTCGCGGTGCACGATGCCGAGCCGGGCGCCCTCGGCGTCGCGGGCGCGGTGCGCGTAGTCGAGACCCCGCAGGGTCTCGCGAATGATGAAGAGCGCGAACTCCGCCGGCAGCGGGAGGCGCGCCTTGGACAGTCGCCTCAGGAGTTGGTGCAGGTCGTAACCCTCCACGTACTCCATCGCGATGTAGAGCCGGTCCGACTCGCGCCCGAGGTCCATGACCTGCACCACGTTGGCGTGGTTCAGCCGGGCTGCGAGCTTGGCCTCGGCGGTGAGCAGCCCGGCGAAGGCCGCGTCCGCGCTGAAGCCGGGGAGGATCTGCTTGATCACCACGTGGCGCGAGCCGCCCAGCTCGTCGGTGCGCGAGGCCAGGTAGATGTCCGCCATCCCGCCGCGACCGATGTGGTCGAAGAGGGTGTAGGGGCCGAACGCCCTCGGCAGATCCCGCTCTGCCAGGCCCCCTTCCGTGGACAACGTACCGGACGACGTCACGACCCCGCGTGATGACATGTCCGCCGGCCGGGACGCAAGGAGGGCGCCGCTCCGGCCTCGGGCGGCAGAGAATCGCGGGGCTATTTGGTCATTCCGCGGCGTCGACGCGAACGGCGCGCTCGAACTCGAGGCGCCCCGCGTGGCCGTGGAGCACCACCTCGTCGCCCTCGGCGAGCTCGCCTGCGAGGATCTTCGAGGCCAGCGGCGACTCCACGAGACGCCCGATAGTGCGCCGCATCGGACGTGCGCCCAGGGACGCGTCGTAGCCTCCGGCGGCGCAGAGCGCGGCCAGCGCCGAGGGGTCCACCGTGAGCACGATGCCGCGCTCCTCGGCGAGGGTCCCCGCCACGCCGCTGAGCATGCGGCGCGCGATCTCCTGCACCTCTTCTTCACCGAGCGCGCCGAAGAAGAGCGGCTCGTCGATGCGATTCCAGAGCTCGGGTGGCAGGGCCGCGCGCGCGGCGGCGATGGCCACCTCCCCATCTCCGCTCACGCCACGCCGAGATCGGCTGATGGCGCCGCGACACTCTCGTCGGCGCCGGGCGCCGCTTCGCCCTGGACCGCCGCGACGGCGACCGGCGCCGCTTCGCTCTGGACCGCCGCGATCTGCCCCGCCTCGAGCTCGGCGGCCGCGGCGCGTCCCGCTTCGAATGCAGCTTGTTCCGCCGCACCCACGCGCCTCAAGCTGGGCTGTGTCGCCGCGCGGCGTGACTCGTCCTCGTGCACCTTGATCGTCTGGATCTCGATCGTGCGGTGGTCGGACGTGGGCGGCAGCGTGCGCGGTGGGGCGTAGAGTTGCCCCTCGCTGTGCGCGGCGGACGGCCGCTCGAACACGTCGACCAGATCGCCGTGGCCCTTTTCGTCGCCGGATTTGCTGCCGTCGTTTTCGCCCATCGTGCTCACGTGCTCCCGCGCCCCTGGCAGCGGTCCAGCTGTGGCCCAGGGATCGCTCCGGGCCGCGATCTCGTCAAGTATGTGACCCTCCGCTGGCATATCCCGCGTGCCATCGTGCCGACTTGACGGCCGGTCCGGCGCCTACAACCCGGACGGTGGCATGGCGCCGTAGGGGTTCGGTGGGATCTCGGGGTGGCAGAGCAGCGGCCCGGCGTCGATGCGCGTTGCGGTGACGGCCGGCGCGGCGCTGCGCCGGCGCGGCTGCGCGGATCTCGCGTGCCGTGCGGGCTTCTGGGTGTGCGGCACGGCGAGCTGTCGGGCAGCGTGCGAGGTCGGCTTCGCGGCGGGCTCCGGGGCCGCCTTGGCGGGCTTTGCAGCGGTCTTCGTCGCAGCTGTCGTTCTCGCAGCCGCCACTGGAGCGCGGTGCTCCGATGGGCGTGCTTCGCGCTGTGCGGCCCCACCGGACGTGCGATCGCGTCCGTCGTCATGTCGGCGCGCGGCGCGATGTCCTCGCCGTTGCCGAGAAACACCCAGCCCAGCGCCAGACAACCCAGAAAGAGCACCGCCGCCGCCGAACCGATGAGCGCCGCGCGTTGCGCGACCGCGCGGCGCGTCGCCGTGGCACCCCGGGCGCACGTCGCAATAGCGACCGGAGCCGCCGACGGCGCGGACGAGGGTTCCGGCGCCGCCGCCGGGGGAACGGACGCGACCGGCCGGGGCAACGACTGCGCGACCGGCAAGGGCGGTGGGACCGCGCGCCCCGCCACCGGGATCGCCAGCACCGTTGTATTGCCGCCCGGCGCCGGCGGCGGGGGTGGGGCCGACGATGCGCGCGCCGCAACGCCGTCGGGAACCGTCCGCCCCGCGGCCACGACCGCATCGAGCTGGGTCGTCGGAGCGGCGTTGTCGGCCGGCGGCACGATCGTCGGGCGCGTGTTGGCCGTGTAGCACGCCTCCCGCGTCGGCGAGTCGTGCGAGACAGGCGCGAACAGCCGCGCGCCGATCTGCTGCAGCGCCGTCGCCACGCTCCGCGCGTCCGCCGGGCGCTCGGCGGGATCGCGTGCCAGCATGCGGGCGACCAGCGCGTCGAGGTCTGCCGGCATCCCGCTGCGCGCGTCGAAAGCGAGGGCGCCTCGCCCGTTGCGCGCCGGAGCAGCATGGCGCCCGTGTCCTCCGCGTCGTCGAACGGCCCCACGCCTGCCAGCATCTCGAACAGCACCAGCCCCAGCGCGTAGAAATCGGCGCGATGATCGACCTTCTCGCCCAGCGCCTGCTCCGGCGCCATGTAGCGCGGCGTGCCGACCGTGACCCCGTGCGCGGTGAGCTTCGACGGCGCGCTGTGCAGCTTCGCCATGCCGAAATCGAGCAGCTTCACGCGGCCGCCGCGCGCAATGAAGACGCTCTCCGGCTTCACGTCGCGGTGCACCACGCCGATGCGATGTGCCGCGCCCAGAGCCTCGGCGATGCTCGTCGCGATACCGATTGCCTCGCTGGCGCGCAGCCGTCCCTCGCGCTCGAGCCGCGCGCGCAGCGACTCTCCATCGAGGCGTTCCATCACGAAAAACGGCAGCCCGTCCGGCGTCGTGCCCGCGTCGCTGACCGCCACGATGTTCTTGTGCGCGAGCCGCGCCAGTGCGCGCCACTCGTTGCGCAGCCGCGCCACCATGTCGAAGCGCGCCGCCTCGGGCGGCAGAGCCTTCAGCGCAAAGCGCTTGCCCAGCTCGACGTGTTCGACCTCGTACACGCTCCCCGCGTTCGCCGCGCCCAGCACGCCGACCACGCGATAGGGCGTGCCGGGAACGCAATCGCCAGGAGCAAGGGGGCGCGTCGAGCCTGCGGTTGTTTCCTGCATCGCGCCGACCTGGTCGGACGCGCGCTCGACTGGTTTCGCGAAAAGACCGCCGACGCGCCATCAAGGCGGAGCAGCGGTCTTTCGTGGTGCCCAGGGACGGAATCGAACCATCGACACGCGGATTTTCAATCCTCTGTACCAACTCAGCTACCTGGGCAAAAGCTCGAATTTTCAAGAGGTTGGGGGCTACCCAACCGATCGCGCTGTGGCTCATCGCCCGCGCGGGCGAAGCGTTTTAGCTCAACGCCAAGGGTCCGCGCAACTCTCGTCGATCGCAGTCGACGACAGGCCGGGAAGGCGCATCGGGGCGGGGATAACCGGTTATGTGGGCGGAGATGCGCGCTCGACGGTGCGGGACGGCGCATCGGGGCGGACATAACCGGTTATGCGGGAGGGAAATGCGCGCTCCGACGGCACGCGGCGGCGTGGGACGGCGCATCGGGGCGGGCATACCCGTTATGTGGGCGGGAAATGCGCGCTCGGCGGCGCTCGACGGCGTGGGACGGCGCATCGGGGGGCGGGTGATAACCGGTTATGTGGGCGGAAACGCGCGCTCGACGGCGTGGGACGGCGCCATCGGGGCGGGGATAACCGGTTATGTGGGCGGAAATGCGCGCTCGACGGCACGCGGCGGCGCGGGACGGCGCATCGGGGCGGGGATAACCGGTTATGTGGGCGGGAATGTGCGTCATGGCACGCGGCGGCGCGGGACGGCGCAATCGGGGCGGACATAACCGGTTATGCGGGAGGAAATGCGCGCTGACGGACGCGGCGGCGTGGGACGGCGCATCGGGGCGGGCATACCCGTTATGTGGGCGGAAATGCGCGCTCGGCGGCGCTCGACGGCGTGGGACGGCGCATCGGGGCGGGGATAACCGGTTATGTGGGCGGAAATGCGCGCTCGACGGCGTGGGACGGCGCATCGGGGCGGGGATAACCGGTTATGTGGGCGGATGTGTGCTCGACGGCGTGGGACGGCGCATCGGGGCGGGGATAACCGGTTATGTGGGCGGAAATGCGCGCTCGACGGCACGCGGCGGCGCGGGACGGCGCATCGGGGGTCACATAACCGGTTATGCGGGAGGAAGGCGCGCTCGACGGCACGCGGCGGCGCGGGACGGCGCATCGGGGCGGGGATAACCGGTTATGTGGGTGGAACCGCGGCGCCGACGGCACGCGGCGGCGTGGGACGGCGCATCGGGGCGGGGATAACCGGTTATGTGGGCGGAAATGCGCGCTCGGCGGCGCTCGGCGGCGTGGGACGGCGCATCGGGGCGGACATACCCGGTTATGTGGGCGGAAATGCGCGCTCGGCGGCACGCGGCGGCGCGGGACAGGCGCATCGGGGCGGGCATACCCGGTTATGTGGGCGGAGATGCGCGATGCTTGACGGTGCGGGACGGCGCATCGGGGCGGGCATACCCGGTTATGTGGGCGGAGATGCGCGCTCGACGGCGCGGGGGGGGACGGCGCATCGGGGCGGGGATAACCGGTTATGTGGGCGGAAATGCGCGCTCCCCGGCGGCGTGGAGACGGCGCATCGGGGCGGACATGACCGGTTATGTGGGTCGAAATGCGCGCGTCTGGAAACCTGCTGGGCGCGGAGCGGCCGGGTTTGGGGACCCTGCGGCGCGCGCAGCCGCGGAGCGGCGAGCACGGCGCATCGCGCAGTGCCGCGGCGCGTGGGGGCAGCCCATGCGGGGACGACGGATGCGCTGGGCGATCGGTGA
>CAVSGI010000003.1:0-105700 GCA_963727445.1 uncultured delta proteobacterium | reverse complement strand
GCGATGTTCGCCACGCACTACCACGAGCTCTGCGAGCTCTCGGAGACGCGGCCGACGGCGATCAACACCAACGTCGCGGCGAAGGAGTACGAGGGCGACGTGGTCTTTCTGCACAAGCTCGTCCCGGGGAGCGCCAACCGCAGCTACGGGGTGGCGGTGGCCCGGCTGGCGGGCGTGCCCGAGATTGTGCTCGCGCGGGCGCGGCGCATTCTCGGCGACCTCGAGGGAGCCGGAGGGGGGCGAGCAGCCCCCCGCAATTCAACACGGGGCGCGCCGCTTCCCTCGGGCGCGCCTGCACGGGTTCGTGGCGTCGACGAGCGCGGTACGCCTCAGCTGGACCTCTTCGTCCCAGCGAGCGAACGCCGCTCGGAGGTCGAGGAAACGCTGAGGAATCTCGACGTCGATCAGCTCAAGCCCGTCGACGCCCTGGTGGCGCTCGCGCGCCTCAAGGATCTATTGGACTAGGCCGAGATCTGCTCTAGCCGTTGCCGAAGGGGGTCGGTGTCACTACGATGCCGCGCGATGGCCGAGAGCGACGAGCAGTTCGAAACGGTGAAAGAAGCCCTCATCGCGGCCGACAACGCCCTGGTCGCGGCGCTCGACGCGCGGGCGCGGGCGATCACGGAGCTGATCGCGCTGCGCGAGAAGGACCCGAAGGGATACTTCAAGCTCCCGCGCGACGAAGAGGTGGTGCACACCCTCACCGAGGCCGCCAAGGCGTTCCCCGCCGAGTGGGTGGAGACGGTGATGCGCGAGGTGCTCAGCGCCTCGGCGCGGATGATCGCGCCGGTGAGCGTGGCCTATCTCGGGCCGGCCGGCGGCTTCGCCCACGCCGCGGCGCGCAGGCACTTCGGCTCGGCGGCCGAGCTCACGGCGACCAACACGGTGGAGGAGGCGCTCGAGGACGTGGTGCGCGGGCGGGTGAGCTACGGCGTGGTGCCCCTCGAGACGTCGAGCGACGGAGCGCTGACGGCGACGCTCACCGGTCTGCTCCAGGCCGACGTGAAGATCATCGGCGAGCTCACGCTGCCGGCGTCGTATCACCTCTTGTCGTCGACCGGGAACGCCTCCGACATCGACAAGATCTACGGCGCGCCCACCGCCATCGCCGCTTGCGAAGGCCACCTCCGCGAGCACTACCCGAAGGCCACGGTCCTGGACGTGCCCTCGGGTGACGTGGCCGCGCAGTTCGCCAAGGACGACCACGGCGCGGCCTGCGTGGGCACCGACGTCACGGCTCAGGCGCACGACCTCAAGGTGGCCCGCGAGCGCATCGAGGATTTCACGGGCGTCGACACGCGCTTCGCGGTGATCGCCAACGAGCATCCCGGCCGGACCGGACTGGACCGCACGGTCATCGCGCTCTCGGTGCACGACGAGCCGGGCGCGCTCTACAAAGCGCTCGCGCCCTTCGCCGACCGGGGCATCAACCTCACGCGACTCGAGTCGCGCCCCGGCCGCGGCACCGCCTGGCGCTACGTCTTCTTCGTGGAGCTCGACGGTCACATCACCGACCGGGCGGTCATGACCGCGGTCGAGGAGCTCCGCGGCAAGAGCCGCATGTTGAAGGTGCTGGGCTCCTATCCCCGCCCGCAATAGACCGAGGACTGCCCATGGACCGTCTCGTCGCCGAAAACATCGAGCGATTGATCGCTTACTCGCCGGGCAAGCCCATCGACGAGCTGAAGCGCGAGCTCGGTATCACGGATGTGATCAAGCTCGCTTCGAACGAAAACCCGGTGGGCCCCTCGCCGAAGGTGCTCGAGGAGATCGCGCGCGTCGCGCCCGAGATCCACCGCTACCCCGACGCGGCAGGCTTCGAGCTGAAGAAGGCGCTGAGCGCGCATCACGACGTTCCAGCGGAAGAGATCTGTCTCGGCAACGGATCGAACGAGCTCATCGACCTCATCTGCCGGACCTTCGCGACGCCCGACGAGCACATCGTCTTCGGCGACCCGAGCTTCATCTGCTACTGGCTGGGCGCCACCGCGGCGAACGTGCCCTTCACCAAGGTGGCGCTCCGCGAGAACGTTCACTGGGACGTGGACGCGCTCCTCGCGGCAGTCCGGCCCGAGACCAAGGTGCTCTTCGTCGCCAATCCCAACAACCCGACGGGCACCCACATGGGCGCCTCCGATCTGCGACGCCTGCTCACGGAGCTGCCCGAACGGGTCGTCGCGGTTCTCGACGAAGCCTACGTACAGTTCGCCGACGCCGACGACTACGAGTCGGCGCTGGGGATGCGCGGGCTCCGAGAGCGCCTGATCGTCCTCAGGACCTTCTCCAAGGCCTATGGCCTCGCGGCGCTGCGCGTGGGTTACGCCATCGCCCGTCCCCGGCTCATCGACTTCCTCAATCGGGTCCGCGCGCCCTTCAACACCGGCGCCATCGGCCAGGCGGCGGCGAAGGTCGCCCTCGAGGACGAGGCGTGGATGGAGCGCTACGTCGAGATGAACCGCGTCGAGCGCGCGCGGGTGAGCGAGGGCCTCGAAGCGGCCGGTCTCACGGTCGCGCCCAGCCAGGCGAACTTCGTCCTCGCCGACTTCGGCCGGCCGGGCAGAGAGGTCTACGACGTGCTGCTTCGACAGGGCGTGATCATCCGGCCCATGCCGCCACCCATCGACACCTGGCTCCGCGTCACCATCGGCCTGCCGGAGGAGAACGACCGTCTCCTCGCGGCGGTGCGAGAGCTCGTCCGATGACACGCTGGATCGTGGCGGGGCTGCTCCTGTCGCTGCTCGTCTCCTGTGGCGGTGCGAGCGAGCCGCCGCCCGAGCACCCGGTCGCGGAGCCTCCGCCCCCACTGACAGGCGCGTCACTCCTGCCCGAGGACGTCTACCTGCTACTGAAGGTCGACTTCAATCGACTGCGCGCCTCGTCCAACTGGGACGTCATCGAGTCGATCCTCATGAGCGTAGAGGAGAACGCGGCGCGCGAGCTGCCGGCGGTCGGGGGTGGCGAGCTCCGCCGCTGGGTCGGGCTCGCCGACCTCTTGAACCTCGGCCTCGCGCCCTCGCAGGGCACGGAGCCCGACACCCTGGTGGTCGTCGATGGGCGCTTCTCCACCGAGGAAGCCCGGACTGCGCTGTCGCGCTTCGACAGCGGGCCCGTCGTCCTGCGCGAGGAACCGGGGGCGCCGCTGCCGACCTTCGTCACCGAAGAGCCGCCGGCGGAGCTGATCCTCGTCGAGGACGGGCTCGGTGTGGGTGCGACCTCCGGACGGGCGGGGGCGATGGTGCAGAAGCACGCATCGCGCAGCGGGCGGAGCCCCCTCGATGCCCACGCGGAGATGGCCGCTCTCGCGCAGCGGGTGAACTTCGAGCGCGACGCCATCGGCGTCGCCGCAGTCTTCACGCCGGAGGCGAAGGCCGCTCTCGGCCCGCGGCTCGACGCGCGTCTGCGACGCGTCTTGGATGTCGCGACCGCGGGGGCGATGCGCATCGGGCTCGCGGAGGGCATCGACGCCCTCGCCATCGTCTCCACCACCGATCCTTCGGTGGCGGCCGCGACGGTGAGCGAGCTCGAGGGGCAGCGCGCCCGCATCGCTCAGATGCCCTTCACCTCGATGCTCGGCCTCGACCCCATCCTCAACGGGATCGGCCTCAACGCCGAGGGCGGTGAGATCCGCCTGTCCCTGCGCGCCAGTCACGAGGACACGCGCAACATTCTCGGGCGGGCGTCGGGGTTCGTGGCCCTGGCGATTGGAGAGCTGTTCGAGGGCGTCGGGGGACGCGGAGCCCCCCCGAACCAACCCGAGGGCGGCGGGTGACGACGGGTACGTCGCGGAAGCGCTGGCGCGTGAAGCCGGCGGCGCGCCTCTCGGGGAGCGTGCGCATCCCCGGCGACAAGTCCATCGGGCACCGCTCGCTCCTCTTGGGGGCGCTCGCCGAGGGCGAGAGCCGGGTGACCGGGCTGTCGGGCGGCCTCGACAACCGCGCCACGGCGGCGGCGATGCGGGCCATGGGCGCCGGTATCGAGGAGACCAGCGAGGACGGAAGCGAGGTGACCATCCGCGGCGTCGGGCTGCGCGGCCTCACCATGCCGACCGAGGCCCTCGATTGCGGCAACTCGGGGACCTCCATGCGCCTCCTCGCCGGGCTCCTCGTCGCGCAGCGCTTCGGCTCGCGCCTGGTCGGGGACCACTCGCTCAGCGGGCGGCCGATGATGCGCATCGTCGGACCGCTCCGCGCGCGCGGCGGCCACATCGCCGGCGTCAGCGGGGACAAGGAAGGCGAGGTCTACCCGCCGCTCTCCATCGCCCCGCTGGTGGAGGGCGAGACCCTCAAGGGGATCGAGTACGAGATGCCGGTGGCGAGCGCGCAGGTGAAGAGCGCGCTGCTGTTGAGCGGCCTCTACGCTTCGGGACCGACGGCGCTCAAGGAGCCGACGCTCTCGCGCGATCACACCGAGCGGATGTTGGTGGCGTTGGGGGTGCCCCTGCAGACCATGGGGCCGATGGTGCTCCTCGACCCGAACGAGCTTCCGTGGCGGGTTGGGATGCCTTCGACTGGCGCGTGCCGGGCGACGTCTCGAGCGCGGCCTTCCTGGTGGTCGCGGCGCCACGTGGTGAAGGGGAGCGAGCTCGCGCCTCGAGGGGGTGGGGATGAACCCGACCCGCACCGGGATCCTCGACGCGCTCCGTCGCCATGCGGATCGCACCCCGAGGTGCAGCGGAAGGACACGGGGGCAGGGGACGAGCCGACCGCGCGACCTGACCCTGGGCAGCCAACGGCCCTTGAGCGGCGGAAGCGTGGGCGGTGAGCTCCTCACGCGCATGATCGACGAAGTGCCGGCCTTCTGTGCCGCCGCGGCGACCGCGCGCGGACGGACGGAAATCCGCGACGCGAAGGAGCTCCGGGTCAAGGAGAGCGACCGGCTCGAGGCGATGAGCGCCGTGCTGCGCGCCTTCGGCGTGGAGCACACCGAGCTGGACGACGGCATGGTGATCGAAGGAAGCGGCGGTGAGCCGGTGAAGGGCGGCGCCACCATCGACAGCCGTGGCGATCACCGGATCGCGATGGCCTCGGCCGTGCTCGGGCTCGCGGCCGACGGCGAGACCGTCATCGACGACGTCGCCTGCGTGGATACCTCCTTCCCGGGGTTCGCTGCCATGCTGCGGGAGCTCGGAGCAGACATCGCTGAAGAGGAGAGCGCGAGCGCGTCCGGCTCCGCGCCGCCTACGCGCAAGGCCGCCTCCGCCCGGCGAGGCGGGGCTCCCGCGTCTCTCCGCTCCTCAGGCGCTCCGGCTTCTCGACGACGGGGCAGGGAGCGTCCAGTCGTCGCCATCGATGGCCCCGCGGGAGCGGGCAAGAGCACTGCGAGCAAGCGCCTCGCCGACCGGCTCGGTTTCGTCCTCGTCGACACGGGAGCGCTCTACCGGGGCGTGGCGCTCGCCGCGAAGGAGGCCGGCATCAGCTGGGACGACGGCGAAGCGCTGGGGCGCTTCACGGAGACGCTGAAGCTGTCGTTCACGCCGGGGCGAGGGCGGCGTCCCCCGCCTGAGGATCGATGGGGTGGACCGGTCGGGGGACATTCGGAACCCGGAGATCTCGCGGGGGGCGAGCGATGTCTCCCGCCATCCGCCCGTGCGCGCGGCGCTCCTCGATCTTCAGCGGCGCCTCGGCGCCGAGGGTGGGGTGGTGCTCGAGGGGCGGGACATCGGGACCGTGGTCTTCCCGGATGCCGAGGTGAAGGTCTTCCTGACCGCGAGTGTCGAGCAGCGGGCCAAGCGCCGCTTCGAGGACCTCGCCTCCCGGGGTGTCCCGGCCGACCTCGCCGATTTGAAGCGTCAAATCGAGGAGCGCGACGCCCAGGACTCGGGCCGCGAGGTGGCCCCGCTCAAGCCCGCCGACGACGCCATCATCCTGGACACGTCCACGATGACCCTCGACGAAGTGGTCGACCAGCTCGTACGAATCGTGCGCAGCGCCCCGCAATGACGGCCGCTGGGGCGCGTTGACACCCGTGGTGGCGGCTGCTACCCCTACGCGCCTCGCGATTTCGGGGCGGTTTTTCCGTCCGAAATCACCATTGTTCAACCCTTGCTGTGTATCGCCGTAGGGGAGGCATCGAAGCTTCGAGCCCCTGGATACGCACTCGTTTCCTCAGGAAACTCAGATCTTGAAAGAAGAGACCGAAAGTATGAATAGCGCGACTCCCGCCGAGGCGGCATCCGGGAAGGAGAGCTTCGCGGCTCTCTTCGAGGAGAGCATCGCCCGCGCGGACAAGCTCAAGGAGGGCGACATCGTCTCCGGCACGGTCATCAAGGTGCGACCAGGACACGGTGGTCGTCGACATCGGCTACAAGTCCGAGGGCGTCATCCCGCTGAGCGAGTTCGTCGAGCCCGCCGGCAAGGCCGCGGTCAACGCTGGCGACCAGGTCGACGTCCTCGTCGAGGCCAAAGAGACCGACGACGGCCTCGTGCTCCTGTCGAAGGAGAAGGCCGACAAGCTCAAGGTCTGGGACGAGATCAGCGCCGCGTGCGAGCGCGACGAGCTGATCGAGGGCACCATCACCGCGCGCGTGAAGGGCGGCCTCTCGGTCACCATCAACGGCGGCGTCAAGGCGTTCCTCCCCGGCTCGCAGGTGGACCTCCGACCCATCCGCAACCTCGACAAGCTGATCGGCCAGACCTACGAGTTCAAGGTCATCAAGTTCAACAAGAAGCGCGGCAACATCGTGCTGTCGCGCCGCGTGCTCCTCGAGAAGGAGCGCGACGAGCTCAAGGCCGAGACGCTGCAGAACCTCGAGGAGGGCATGGTCGTCACCGGCGTCATCAAGAACATCACCGAGTACGGTGCGTTCGTGGACCTCGGCGGCATCGACGGCCTGCTTCACATCACCGACATGAGCTGGGGCCGGGTCAACCACCCGTCCGAGGTCTTCAGCGTCGGCGACGAGGTCACCGTCAAGGTCCTCAAGTACAACCCCGAGACCGAGCGCGTCTCCCTGGGCCTCAAGCAGACCATCGAGGATCCCGTGGAACACGGTCGCCGACGAACTACCCGATCGGCAGCCGCGTGTCGGGCAAGGTCGTCTCGATCACCGACTACGGCGCGTTCGTCGAGATGGAGCAGGGCGTCGAAGGCCTCATCCACGTCAGCGAGATGTCGTGGAAGAAGCCGAAGCATCCGTCGAAGGTCCTCGAGATCGGCCAGGAGGTCGAGTGCGTGGTCCTCGACGTCGACGCGCAGAACAAGCGCATCAGCCTCGGCCTGAAGCAGCTCGAGCCGGATCCCGTGGGACGAGCTTCACCCGCAAGTACAACCCGGGCGACATCATCCGCGGCAAGGTCCGCTCGATCACCGACTACGGCGTGTTCGTCGGCATCGAGGACGGCGTCGACGGCATGGTCCACAAGTCGGACCTCAGCTGGACCCAGCGCATCAACAACCCGGCCGACGTCTACCGCAAGGGCGACGAGGTCGAGGCCATCATCCTCTCCATCAACCACGACGAGAAGAAGGTCAGCCTCGGCATCAAGCAGCTCTACGAGGATCCGTGGACGCGACATCCCGACCGACTACCCGGTCGGCACCGTCCTCGAGGTCCGCGTGCATGTCGGTCGCCGAGTTCGGCGTGTTCGTGGAGCTCGAGCGCGGCGTCGAGGGCCTCGTGCCCGCTCGCGAGCTCAGCTACGAGTTCGCATCGACGACCCGGCCAAGTTCGTGAACGTCTCCGAGCAGCGCAAGGCGGAGATCATCTCCATCGACGCGCAGGATCGGAAGATCACGCTCTCCTTCAAGGACGTCCAGGACCGCGAGCTGGATCAGGAAGCGATGAAGTTCCAGCAGGAGTCCAAGAAGCAGGAGCAGCGCAAGGTGGGCCCCTCGGGTCCCTCCGGCGCCACCCTGGGCGACGTGCTCAAGGCCAAGCTCGGCAACCTCTCCCCGTCGCCCTCCGAGGCGCCGGCCGCCCCCGAGGCGGAGGAGGCCGAGGGCGGCGAGAGCGAAGGCGAAGCCAGCACGGATGCGTGACGTCTCACGCATGAACTGAAGGAGGCCGGCTCGGAGACGAGCCGGCCTTTTTCGTGGGCTTTCGCTTCGGCCGGTCGTGCGCTAAAGGCACGCGGTGGCTGGGGAAGACAAAGCAGGGAGCACGCCGGAGAGCGGCCCGGGCTCGCGGCGAAGGCGCCTGCTCTTCTTCGGCGCTTCGGCGACGGTCCTGGCGGCGGTTCTCCTCGCCTTTCGGGAGGTGCTCCTCCCTTTCCTCTTCGCCATCGTCATCGCCTACGTCTTCGAGCCGGTCGCCCGTCGCCTCACCACGTGGATGCCGCGCTGGGCGGCGGCGGTGGTGGTCATCATCGGCCTGTTGGGTGCGGTGGCGGGGCTCGGCGCCTTCGCGGTGCCGCCCATCGTGGTCGAGGTGCAGCGCTTCACCGAGGAGGCACCGCAGATGGTGCGGCGAGTGCAGAGCGAGTGGCTTCCCAAGCTACAGGAAGAGCTGCAGAGCCGGATGGAGGCCTACGAGCACTCCGAGCCGAGCCCGGCGCTTCCGCCGATGCGGGGAGACGAGGGCGGCACGTCGTCCGGCATGGACGCGGGGGTTCCCGCGCATTACGCGTCGGAAGCGATCCTGGTCGAGCCCGACGACCGTGGCGGTTACGCCGTGCATCTGCCGCCCAAGGGGATCGAAGTCCATCACCACGGCAACAGCTACGTCATCGGAGCCGAGCCCGCCCACGACGAAGACAATCGCAACATCGGGACGACGTTGAGCCAGGCGCTCTCTCGTCAGATGGAGGACTCCGAAGGCACGGCGGTCGCCCTCATCCAGACCGTGAACTCGGTGGTGAGGGGGATCGTCCGCGGCGTCTTCGGTTTCTTCTTGATGCTGATGATCGCGGCGTACCTGATGATCACCAAGGAGCGCATCTTCGCCTTCTTTCGGGAGATGGTGGTGCCCGCTCGGCAGCCGCGCTTCGACCACCTGCTCCACCGCATCGACCGCGGGCTCTCGGGGGTGGTGCGCGGCCAGCTGATCATCGCGCTGGTCAACGGCGTCCTCACCGGCATCGGCTTCTACGCGCTCGGCCTGCCGTACTGGCCCATCCTCACGCTGGTGGCCCTGGTCTTCAGCATCATCCCCATCTTCGGCGTCATCATCAGCTCCATCCCGGCCGTGCTCCTCGGGCTGCAGATCTCGATCATGACGGCGCTCCTGGTGTTCGGCTGGATCGTCATCATCCACCAGCTCGAAGCGAACATCTTCAATCCCAAGATCATGGGCGACGCTGCCAAGGTGCATCCCGTCCTGGTGATCTTCGCGCTGCTCGGCGGCGAGCACCTCTTCGGCCTCGCCGGCGCGCTCCTCGCCGTACCCGTCCTGAGCATCGGTCAGAGCCTCTTCCTGCACTACCGCGAGATCGCGCTCGGCATCCCGAGCCCGACAAGCAGCGCCGGCACCGTGAAGGCTGTGGAGTCGGGGTAGGTAGGGCGCGGCCTCGCGGTGGTGGCGCGCCCTCGCCGGGCTCTTGGCTGATTGAGAGAACGAAACGGCCGCCTCCCATCGAGAGCGGCCGGACCGTCACCCAACGTCCCTCACGAGACGTCTCGCGTCAGATCAGGGGCCCGCTACCTGCTGGGACCACGATGACCACGTCGTGCTCGTCGAGATCGGCGACGCCGTTGCCGACGACGTAGATCTTGGCGAGGAAGATTTGGGTGCTGAGCTGTGGGGCCTGGAAGTCGTTCTGGAAGCGAACGCGGAAGGTGACCGTCGTTCCCGGGGTGACGTCGTAGAAGGTGGTGTCGTCACGCGGGATCTCGCTCTCCGGGATGAGGGTCGCACCGTCGTGTGCTTCGAGGGGCGTGATGGCCTTGATGAAGAGCGTTGCGTCGACCGCGGGGTCCTGCTCGGGGATGTCCTCGCCGTCGCTGGTGCGGGTGGTGATGTCCTGGGGCGTCTCCTCCGCGAGCGTGCGGATGGCTTCGACGATGCTGGTGTCGAGGCCGGAGCCGTCCGAGCCGATCATGAAGGTGATCGGCGCGCCGCTCGCGTCGACGGTGCCGGTCATCGTCGCCCACTCGCGGAACTGCGCGATGGGCGTGGGGCTCGACACCTCTTCACCGCTGATGACGCCGATCACCCGCGCGCCGATGCGGCTGAGCTCGTTGAGCGTCTCCATGTAGGTGTGTGGGCCGCGGGGCGTGGTGAAGAGCGAGTCGTCGTACGTTTCGGCGCCAGCCGGGCCGTTCTTCGACGAGGTGTCGGTCATGACCACCATGATCGGCAGCGCGCCCGGGCGGAAGCAGGGATAGCCGTAGCGCCGGCCCTCCTCGTCGGGGATGGCGACGCAGTTTTGCGGGCCGAGCCACGGCTCGAAGCCGTCGCCGGTGGCCGCCTGGAAGAGCGCCTCGTTGCTCGAGGCCCAGGTGGCGCCGCCGTAGGGCGCGTCGACGGACATGACGTCCGTCAGCATCTGGGAGAGCTCGGTGGTGATCACGGAGTAGAGGTGGAAGGGCTCGTCACCGTCGGGGCCGTCCTGCGGGAGGGTGATGCCAAGGAAGGGGTCGGTCACCGTACCTGCCGCGTCACCACCGAACCCAGCAAACCCACCGAACCCGACACCCACATCGGTCAGAGCGCTCACCATCTCCGGTACGATGCTCGAAAGGCTGCTCTTGAGCTGGCTGATCTCGCCAGTCATCGAGCCGGTGCCGTCGACCATGAAGAAGACGTCCGCCTTGCGCACGGTGGTGCCGAAGACGAAGTCCTGCTCCACCGCGGGGTCGCCGAAGGGAAGCACCACGTAGAAGTCGTCGTCCGCGAGGCCATCGCTGGCGTCGAGAGGATCGTGCCCCGTGGCGATCTCCGCCGTGTCGCTGAAGCCGTCGCCGTCGCTGTCTTCGTTCGTCGGATCCGTGAAGTAGACCTCGGTCTCGTCGCGGTCGCTCAGGCCGTCGTTGTCGGAGTCGTTGTCGAGGTAGTCGAAGTAGGCGTCGCCGTCGGTGTTGATGGCGTTGCAGTTGCCGAGGTCGCCTTTCTCCATCGCGTCGGAGAGGCCGTCGTTGTCGGAGTCGGTGTCGAGATAGTCGGGCGTGCCGTCGCCGTCGCTGTCGCCGGTTCCTTCGAAGTCGTCGAGGAGCCCGTCGCCGTCCGAGTCGACGTCGTTCTCACAGGTACGCATCATCGAGGTGTCGAGCCCCGCGTCCCCCACCGGCACGCGGCCCCCCGAGGTGCAGCCGGAACCAATCAACACCAAAGCAAGAATCCACCGCATCGAAACCTCCAACTGCCGCCGAACCACCCCACGCGCGAAGCGCGTGGCGGCAGTGTAGCGAGGAGTGTGCAGTCCTCGTACTCGTCTTGTGAGGTATCACAAGACGGGGGACGCTAGATTGACAATTGACTTTCGCCCACACGAACGCCGGACTTTTCAGAAGCCGGGGCGGCGAAAGTCAATTGTCAATCTAGCGTCCCCTGCGCCTCCGCCCGCTCCTACTGTATCTCCACGATGACGGCCGTGATGTTGTCGCGGCCGCCGCGCTCGTTGGCGAGCTCGATGAACTTGCGGACGGCGGTGGGGGGGCCGAGGTCGATGACGCTGGGGATCTCCTCGTCCTTCAGGTAGCCGTGGAGGCCGTCCGAGCAGATGAGGAAGCTGTCGCCGGTCTGGATCTCGAACATGTGGGTGTCGACCTGGACGTACTCGCGGCTGCCCACGGCCCGGGTGATCACGTTCTTGTGGGGCGAGACCGCGGCCTCGTCCTCGGTGATGATCCCCTGCTTCAACTGCCAGGCGACGAGGGTGTGGTCTTCCGTGAGCTGCGTCGAATAGCCGTCGCGCACCAGATAGACGCGGCTGTCGCCGACCTGCGCCGTGAAGCCGTATTTCTCGGTGAGCAGCAGCACCGACAGGGTGGTGCCCATGCCGTGCTGCTCGGGCTCGTTTTGTGCGATCGCAAACACCATGTAGGTGGCCGCCTGCGCCGCGCTCTCGACGAGGCGCATCACCTTGCGGAAGTTCTCCGGCGACTCGTCGCCGCCGAGGAGCTTGTCCACGCATTCGAAGCCGCGCTTCACCATGCCGTGGACGGTGTCGACCGCTTCCTTGCTCGCGATCTCGCCGGCGGCGTGGCCGCCCATCCCATCCGCCACGATGTAGAGCCCGAGCTCGTCATCGAGAAAGAACGAGTCCTCGTTGACGACTCTGCGTCGCCCCACATCCGTCAGTCCAGCACCGTGTCTCTGCACGTCCGCCTCGAAATTCGACAGGGAAATCAGCGCCCTTCGAACCGCCCGAGGGTAATCGGGGTTTGCCGCCAGGGGCAAGACCGAGGTTGCCGGCCGAGGGCCGTCCGCGTCTTCGGGTTGAATCGATGGCCGCTCATGCCCATCTAATTGTCTCTGTGACCCGCGTCGCGCAGCGCCTCCTCGTCCTGCTCCTCGTCGGTGCCGCCGTCCCGGCGAGCGCACAGGAGCTGACCGAGGCGCGGCGCATCTCCATCGCGGAGCGCCTCAGCCGCTCGACCGTGACCGTGGCGATCCGCGGGCGGGGCGTCGGCTCGGGCTTCGTGGTCGGACGCGAGCGCTTCATCGTGACCAACGCCCACGTCGTCGACGGCGCCCGGGCCGGCGCGATCGCGGTGCACTTTCCCGGCGGCACCGTGCTCGAGGCCCAGGTCCTCGCGGTGGACGGGCGCAAGGATCTCCGCCATCCTTTCGGTGGAGGAGAGCCCGTCGCCGCCCATCGGCCTCGCCGACTCGGACCGGGTGCGCGTCGGTCAGTCCGTGCTCGCATACGGAAGCCCCCACGGGCTCTCGGGAACGCTCACGCAGGGGATCGTGAGCGCGCGCCGCGACAACCTCCGCGGCGTCGGCGACGGACGCATCCGCGGTCTGATCCAGACCGACGCTCCCATCAACCCCGGCAATTCCGGTGGACCGCTCGTCGACAGTCGAGGCGAGGTGATCGGCGTCAACACCCTCATCATCTCCCGCACGGGAGGGAGCGAAGGCATCGGCTTCGCCGTCCCCTCGAATCTCGTCCGCGAGCTCGTCAGCGCGCTACGCCACCGCCGCGCAGAGATCGCCGAGCGCGCACAGCCACGAGGAGGGGAGGGCAGCGGCGCGGAGGTCGTTCTCGAGGCGCCCCTGCCCGTGTGGCTCGGCATCGAGGGCGAGGAGTTCGACGGCTTCGGCATGCACGGGGTGCGGGTCCAGCGGGTGATCCCCGGGGGCCCCGCCGCGGTCGCCGGCGTTCGGGGGGCCCTCGATCCAGCGCCGCGGGTGGTGCGCAGAATGAACGTGCCCTGGACGGGCTACGTGATCCTCGCGATGGACGGCGAGCCCGTGCGCGGCTGGGACGACCTGACCCGCTTGCTCCTGCAGCACCGGCCGGGTGACCGGGCGACCCTCACCTTGACCGTGCCCCCCGGCCAGCTCCACGGAGACACCACCGTCGAGCTCGCCGCGCCCCCGCGCCGGCCACAGCGGCTGGAGTGAGCACTGCCGGCGGCGCGCCGCCTTCTCTCAGAGGGGCGAATGAGCACTGCCGGCGGCGCGCCGCCTGCGCTCTGGACCGCCTCCGGGCGGCCCCCGCCCTTTGGCGTTCCTCCGCTCCGGCGGCGCGCCGCCTTCTCTCAGAGGGGCGAATGAGCACTGCCGGCGGCGCGCCGCCTGCGCTCTGGACCGCCTCTGGGCGGCGCCCGCCCTTTGGCGTTCCTCCGCTCCGGCGGCGCGCCGCCTTCTCTCAGAGGGGCGGCGTGGATCCCGTGCTCGTGTAAAGCTCGGCGCGTCATGCAGGACATCACGAGGCTCCGGCAGGCCATCGAGGCCGCGCTCGCACGCGGCGACGCCGATGCGGCGCTCTCCCTTCTGCCCCCGCCAGACGCGGTCGCCGCCGGCGGCGCGCCGCTCGCGCTCACCTGGCTCGAGACGACCCGCGCTCTGTCGGGGCTCTCCCCCAAGGCGCTCCTGACGTCCGTGCAGACCATCGCCCGGGCCTTCGACTCGTCGCCCGACGTCGTCGTGTCGGCGGCCTCGACGCTCCTCGCCGTCTCGTCGCAGAAGCCCGTCGACAGCCCGGCCACGGGCGATCCTCTCGCCACCGAAGCCCTCACGCTGCTCGAAGCGCTCGATCCCGCTTCGGTCCCCGAGTCGCTCTCACCCTTCGTGCAGATCAACCTCGCCAACGCGCTTCGTTTGACGTCGCGCGCCCGTGACGACGAGGCACGAGCGGCGTTCGCGCGCGCCATCGCGGCCCTGCCGCGAGAGGCGGGCTTCCGCTTCGACCGCGGCCTCTTCCACAAGAGCCGCGGTGAGCTCGCCGATGCGTACGACGATTTCGACGCGGCCCGCGCGCTCGGCCAACAGGGGCGCGCGCTCCTGTTCAACCTCGCCGTGACGGCGACGGGTCTCGGGCGGGGCGAGGACGCGCGCCGGGCCTGGTCCGCGCTCGGCATCGAGATCGAGGTCAACCAGGCCGGCATGCCCATCGCCCGCGGCCTCGCCCCGGTCGAGCTCCGCATACCGACCCGCGGCGATGGTCACGAGATCGGCGCGGAGGTCCCGGACCAGGCGCTGAGCTTCGAGGTGGTGTCGGTCGCGCCGCTGAGCCCCTGTCACGGCGTGATCGAGCCCCCGACCCTCCGCGACGCGCCCGTCGACTACGGGGACGTGGTTCTGTGGGACGGGGTCCCGGTCGGGCGCCGAGAGGTGAGGCTCGACGACGACACGGCGCGCGTGATCCCCCGCTTCGCGCTCCTCGAGATCCTTCGCCGCGGCGACGAGCGCCGCCTGCGCTTCGTCGCGCTCGAGCAAGCCGAGGGCGACCTCGCGTCCCTGGGCGAGGCGCTTCCCGAGGGCGCGCGCCTCTTCGTCCTCGCGGCGAGAGTCGAGTCGGTCTGTCCACGCTGCGCGGCGGGCGAGGTGCTTGTGAAGCACGCACACGCGCCCGCCGAAGATCATCGCATCGTCCGCGGCAAGCTCGTGCTCGAGGCCGGGGTGGACGCGGCCGAGGTCGCTCGCGCCCTCGAAGCCGCCGTCTCTGAACGTGGAAAGGTCTCCATCGCCGTCCCCGCGCTCTACGAGGCCATCGGCGACGCGAAACGGGCAGGGCGTGAGCATCAGGCCTATCGCGGCATCGAGCGGGTGGGCCTGAGGCGGGGGCTCGGCTGATGGGTCACGCCGCGCCCCTGCCCACCGAGCAGCATCCCTACGAGGGCCTCGAAACACTCTCGGTGGCCGAGCTCCACGCCCGCCGGGAGCGGGTCTATCTGGTCCTGGCCGGCCTCTTTCTCGGTACGCTGACGATGCTCAACATCCTCGGCATCAGTCACTTCATCGATCTGAGCTTCACGGTCTTCGGCGTGAAGGTCCCGGTACCGCTGGCGGTCGGGGTGCTCCCCTATCCGCTGACCTTCCTCTGCACCGACTTCATCTGCGAGCTCTACGGGCGACGGCGCGCCAACGAGGTCGTGATGATGGGCCTGCTGCTCAACGCCTGGGTGGTCTTCATCGTCTGGCTCGGCGGCGTCCTTCCTTCGGCGACGCCCCCTGGCGAGAGCGTCTTCATGAGGATCCGGACGCTGACCTTCGGCGCGGTGACGGCCTCGATGATCGCCTATCTCGTCGCCCAGCTCGTCGACGTGCAGCTCTTCCACTTCTGGAAAGCGCTGACCAAAGGCAAGCACCTGTGGCTGCGAAACAACGGCTCGACCATGGTCAGCCAGATGGTGGACACCGTGGCGGTGATCCTGATCACCTACATGGTCGGGGCGCTTCCGATGCACGGGGAGGCCTCCGTGGCCGCCCAGCTCCTCGCTTTCATCGCGGCTGGCTATGTTTTCAAATTGTTGGCCGCCCTGCTCGATACGCTCCCCTTCTATGTCGGTGTTTACCGTCTTTCCAAGTACTTACGGCTCACCCCCCCTGGCCAGGCGGCCTCTTTGGAAGTCCCGGCCCCGGGGTAGGCGGAAGTCGTACCTCACGCGTGCTACCTAAGATTCCCCCTTCTTCGCGGGTGGGAGGAAGCCGAGATGTCCCTACGTAGAACCGCCGCCGCGGGCGCCATCGCCCTGGCCACCTTCTCCGTCAGCGTCGTGGCCTATGCCACGGTCATCGAGCGAGATCACGCTCGAGGAGCTGACCCAGCGCTCCGACGCCATCGTCCACGGTGTGGTCACCGAGACCGGAAGCCGTTGGGACATGGAGCACAACGAGCCGATCACCGTCACCGAGGTGCGCGTGCTCCGCTGGATTAAAGGCGGCGATGCGCCGACCGTGACGATCCGCGAGCGCGGCGGCCAGGTCCAGGACCGCGGCATGTGGATCGCCGGCACCCCCCGCTTCGCGGTGAACGACGAGGTGGTGCTCTTCCTCGAGAGCCATCCGGAGCGGCCGGGCGCGTACCGCACCTACAGCCTCTCCCAGGGTCTGTATCGGGTGCGGCACGGGATCGGCGCAGTGGCGCCCACGGTGGTGCGCGACCTCGACGGCATGGGCCTCGTGCACTGGAACGACAGTGGGGAGATGCTCATGGAGCACGGCAGCCAGGAGGCGGCCGTGGACCTCGAGGTCTTCGTCGACTACGTGAAGCGTCTGGTCACGGAGGGCGCCCGATGAAGCGCCTCGTCCTCCTCGCGGCGTTCGCCGCGCTCGTCTCGCCGACTGGCGTCGCGCATGCGTGGACGCCCATCGACAGCACCCAGCCCGCCTGGTGCTCGCCGGCGGTGTACTCCCTTCACAACCCGGGCAACGACGACCTCGGCGTCGCCACCACCGAGATGGAGCTGCAGCGCGGCATGGACGACTGGTCGCGCGTGGACTGCAGCGGCCTTCGCACCAGCTACACCGGGCGCACCAGCAACACCGTGCGCTCCTTCGACGGCAACTCCGTCGTGGCGTGGGTCGAGAGCGGCTGGCGCTACGGAAACGGCGTCATCGGCCAGACCCAGCCCCAGTGGAGCGGGCGCTGCATCGGCCAGGCCGACATGGAGATGAACGGCGACGACTACACCTGGCAGACCGGCCCGGGCAGTGGGCGCGGCTTCGACGTCAACGCCTACTCGATCATCCTGCACGAGAGCGGTCACTACATGGGCCTCGGCCACTCCAGCGTGAGCTCGGCGGTGATGTATCCCTCCTATGACGGCGGGATCGACATGATCGGCCCGGACGATCGCACCGGGATCTGCACGCTCTACCCCGGCACCGGCGCGACGTGCCCGGACGTCCCGTGCAGCGCGGGCTACGAGTGCGTCTCCGGCTCCTGCGAGCGCATGGCGGGCAGCGGTGACCTCTGCAGCCCCTGCTCCGACAACAGCGAGTGCGGGGGCCCCGGCAATCTCTGCCTGCGTTTCCCCGACGGCGCCACCTATTGCACGACCGCTTGCAGCTCCCCCTCCGACTGCGGCGAGAACAGCTGCTTCGGCACCAGCGCTGGCGGCGGGCAGTGCGCGCCCACCGACGCGGCGGGCAATCCGACCTGCGCCGGGATGACGATGACCGGACCGGAGTGCACCAGCAACAGCGACTGCAGCGCGACCGAGCGCTGCGACGGGACGGGCAGCTGCGTTCCGCGCCCAGTGGACCTCGGCAACCTCGGCGATCCCTGCACCACCCCCGACGAGTGCAACTCGGGGACCTGCGTCCGCATCGACGACGGGAGCAGCATCTGCACCGACACCTGCGACTGGCTCGACCCCACGAGCTGCGCCGCCGGCTACTACTGCGACGGCGAAGCGCTCGGCACCTGTGGCGAGGGCCGCTGCATTCCCGGCAACGCCGGCGCAGCCGGTCTCGGTGAGTCGTGCACCGTCGACACCGACTGCGACTCGCTCTTCTGCGTCGGCGGCAGCTGCGGTACGCCCTGCGTCCCGGGCGGCGTCGCCGCCTGTCCGGACGGCTTCTCCTGCATCATGAGCACGCTGCCCCTGCCCAGCTGCGGCGTCTGCCAGCAGGCGGGCATGGTGGGCGAGTGGTGCGAGCGCAATCAGGACTGCGCGAGCCTGCAGTGTGCGGAGCGGGGCGACATCAACTTCTGCACCGCCATCTGCAATGACGCCTCGGAGTGCCCGGACGGCTTCACCTGCGACGACGCGGGCGGGGTGAGCGTCTGCGCGCCGCCGGCCGACTACGTACCGCCGACGATGATGACCACCACCAGCCGCGATCGCGGCGGCTGCGGCTGCGACGTGCCGGGACAGGGCCGTTCCCTGCCGATCGGCGGCTGGGCGCTGCTGCTCGGGCTTCCGGCGTTGATCTGGATGCGCCGTAGGAAGTAAGGGGTGACGGTCGGGCCCCAAGGCCCCATGACCCACCCCCTTGGCCGACGCGTCCCCAAAGCCCAAGAGCATTTTCAGCTACCTGCGCCCGCACCGGCGGGCGCTGGCGTTGGGCGTTCTTCTGCTCTTGGCGACCAACGCCCTCGACAAGGCGATCCCGTGGCTCCTCTACTACGCGCTGGACGCGCTCCGCCAGGGGCACCTCTCCGACGTCGGGCGCTACGCGATCGGGGTCATCGGCCTCGCCGCCGTGATGTGGGTCGTGCGCACCTTCTCGCGGATCACGATCTTCAACATCGGGCGTGACGTCGAGTACGACCTGCGCAACGAGCTCCTCGACCGCATCCACCTGCTCGGGAGCGCGTTCTTCCGGCGGATGTCGACCGGCGAGATCATGAGCCGCGCCGACGAACGACCTGACCCAGGTGCGGCTCCTGGTCGGCTTCGGCGGGCTCAACGTCGTCAACTCCGATCTTCGCCTTCGGCGGAGCGCGGTCGCGCTGATGCTCACGATCTCGCCGACGCTCACGCTCTACGCGCTGATGCCGTACCCGCTCCTCGTGCTCGCCACGCGCGGCTTCAGCCGCCGATCTACGGGCGCTAGCCGCGAAGCGCAGGAGGCGCTGGCGTCCCTCGGCGGATCGCGCCAACGAGAACCTCGCCGGCGTCCGGCTGGTGCGCGCCTATGGCGTCGAGGACGCGCGAGGCGAGCGCTTCGAAGAGGCCAACCAGCGCGCGCGGTCGACGCGCAACATGGCCTGGTCATCCTGCGCGGGCTGATGTGGCCGGTGATGATGTCGGCGTGAGCTCCATCGGCACGCTGATCGTGGTCTGGATGGGCGGCGGATGGTGCTCGACGGCGAGCTCACGCTCGGCCAGTTCGCCGCCTTCAACGCCTACCTCGGCGCAGCTGGTCTGGCCGACGCTGGCGCTCGGTTACATTCTCTCGGTGCGTCCAGCGCGGCCGCGCGTCCTACAGGCGCGTGCGCGAGATCCTCGACGCCGAGCCGGAGATCGTGGAGGCCCCCGACGCCAGGGCGGTCAAGGGCGAGGGCGGCGTGAAGACCCGCGGGCTGAGCTTCGCGCACGGCGACCGCGCGGTGCTCGAGCGACGTCGATTTCGAGGTCCCGGCGGAGGGCTCGCTCGCGGTGCTCGGCCCCACCGGGCTCGGGCAAGTCGACGCTCGCGGCGCTCTTGCCGCGCCTGTTGCCGACCCCGCCCGACACGGTCTTCCTCGACGGAGAAGACGTGACCGAGCTCGAGCTGGCTCCCCTGCGCAAGGCGGTCGGCTACGCGCAGCAGGATCCCTTCCTCTTCTCCACGACGGTCGAGCGCAACATCGCCTTCGCGCTCGACGATCCCGACGCAGCCGGACGCCGACGAGCGCGTCCGCGCGGCGGCCGCCGAGGCGGCGATCCTCGAGGAGATCGAGACGCTCCCCGACGGCTTCGCGACCGTGGTCGGCGAGCGCGGCGTGCAGCTCTCCGGCGGCCAGAAGCAGCGCATCGCGCTGGCGCGCGCCTGCTCTCCGAGCCGGCGGTGCTGGTCCTCGACGACCCGCTGAGCGCCGTCGACGCACGACCGAGGCGACGATCCTCAAGGCGCTCGATCGCGCCGGAGAGGGTCGCACGCTCGATCCTGGTCACCAACCGGGTCGCCGCCGCCGCGCGCACCGAGCAGATCGTCGTCCTCGACGAGGGCCGCGTGGTCGAGCGGGGCACCCACGACGAGCTGATGAACGCCGGCGGGCTCTACGCCCGCATCGCCGAGCGGCAGCACCTCGAGCAGGAGCTGGAGGTCCTGTGAAGCGTCGCGAGCGCGGCGAGGCCCCGAAGGGCGGGCTGATGGTGAGCGGCTTCCACGACGAAGCCGAGCTCGCCGAGGAGCACGACCTGGCGCTCTTGAAGCGCCTGCTGCCCTATCGCGCGCCGCACCGCAAGCTCCTGCTCTTGTCGTTGGTGCTCATGCCGGTCACCTCGGTGGCCTCGCTCTTCAGCCCTCCTGGTGAAGCTCGCCATCGACGCCGCGCTCGTCGAGCGCAGCACCTCGGCGCTCCTGACGAGTCGTCGGCTCTTTTCGCCGGCGTTCTCGTCGCGGAGTTCTTCGCGCGCTTCGGGCAGGTCTACCTGATGCAGCTCGCCGGCCAGCGCACGCTCGCGCGACCTGCGCGGCGCACGTCTTCGCCAAGATCCAGCGCCTGCACATCGGCTACTTCGATCGCACGCCGGTCGGGAAGGTGGTCACCCGCGTCACCAACGACGTCGACGCGCTCGGCGAGTTCTTCGCCTCGGGCGCGGTCATGGCGGTCGCCGACGTGCTGATGCTCGTCGGCATCGTCGGCTTCATGCTCTACCTCGACTGGCGAGCTGACGCTCGTCGCGTTCGCGGCCGCTGCCGCCGCTGGCTGCTTGGTGATCGGCTTCTTTCGCCGCTACGCGCGCGACGCCTTCCGCAAGATCCGCGCCCGCATCGCGCAGCTCAACGCGTATCTGGCCGAGCAGGTCAACGGCGTCGCGGTGCTCCAGGCCTTCGGCCGAGAGGCGCGCTGTCACGCGGAGTACCGAGTGGATCAACGCGGGCTACCGCGACGCGAACCTGACCGCTCATCCGCTACGACGCGCTCCTCTTCTCGGTGGTCGATGTCGGTGGCGACGGCGTCAGTGGCCTCGTCCTCTGGTACGCCGCCACGCGCGCCGAGCTGGCCGACCCAGCGGTCTCGGCGGCCTACATCGGCACGGTGGTCGCGTTCTACGAATACATCCAGCGCTTCTTCGTCCCGATCCGCGACCTGTCGACCAAGTACACCATCATCCAGCAGTCGCTGGCGTCGGCCGAGCGCATCTTCGACGCTCCTCGACACCGACGAGCCTGACGCGCCGCCGCGTTCGAGGCTCGCTGGGCGAGGCGCCTCGTGCCGACGAGGACGTGGTGGTCGCCTTCGATGACGTGACCTTCGCCTATCGCGAGGGGCACCCGGTGCTGCACGACGTGATCTTCCAGGTCGCGACGCGGGGAGACGGTCGCGATCGTCGGCGCGACGGGCTCCGGCAAGACCACCACCACGGCGCTCCTGCTCCGACTCTACGACTACGACCAGGGCCACGTCCTGGTGGAGCGGCGAGGACGTGCGCGCCCTGGACCGGCACGACCTGAGGTCACGTTTCGCGATGGTCCCGCAGGACGTCTTCCTCTTCGCCGGCACCGTGCTCTCGAACGTGACCCTGGGCCGCGACGTGGACCGCGAACGCGCCAGAGAGGCGCTCGAGCGCGTGGGCGCCTGGAGTCTTCTCGAAAACCGCGAGGGGGGCCTCGAGGCCCGCGTCGACGAACGCGGGCAGAACTTCAGTGCAGGGGAGCGGCAGCTCATCGCCTTCGCCCGCGCGCTCTATCGCGATCCCCAGCTGCTGATCCTCGACGAGGCCACCGCCAACATCGACAGCGAGACCGAGGCGCGGCTTCAGAAGGCGGTCCTCGAGCTGGTGGAGGGGCGGACTTCGTTGGTCATCGCCCACCGGCTCTCCACCATCCGCCACGCCGATCGCATCCTCGTCTTTCATCACGGACGTATCGCCGAACAGGGAACCCACGAGGAGCTCCTCGCTGCGAACGGGATTTATGCCCGCCTTCACCGTTTGAGCTTCGAGACACAGGTAGACGAAGGTGGGGAAAGGGAGCACCCGCCCGCAGACGCTTGAGATGAGTTCGCCAATCCGCGTTCGGGCCACCTGTCGTCGCCCCGTCGCCTTCTCGCCGAAGACTCCCGCTTCGCCTTCCAAAGCGCCCATCTCAGGTCTATATTTCCCCGGCGAAATCTCCCGTAAAAACAACGGGATTTCGACGTGGTCATGGCTCCCGTCGTCTACGGCAAGTACCAGCTCCTCGAGCTGCTCGCGCGCGGAGGGATGGCGGAGGTCTTCAAAGCCAAGTGCCACGGTGTCGAGGGCTTCGAGAAGATCCTCGTCATCAAACGCATCCTCCCCGAGCTGAGCGAGAACCCTCAGTTCGTCGAGATGTTCATCAACGAGGCGAAGATCGCCGTCTCGCTCAGTCACGCGAACGTCGTTCAGGTGTTCGACCTCGGTCGCGCGGACGACACCTACTTCATCGCGATGGAGTACGTCGCCGGGCTACGACCTCGCGACGGTCCTCGCCCGCGCGAAGAAGTACGACCAGCCGCTGCCCGCGGAGCTCGCCGTCTACATCGTCAGCGAGGTCGCCAAGGGACTCGACTACGCGCACCGCCGCCGCGACAGCAACATGCGGCCGCTCAACATCGTGCACCGCGACGTGTCGCCGCAGAACATCCTGCTGAGCTTCGAAGGCGAGGTGAAGCTGACGGACTTCGGCATCGCCAAGGCGCGTACCACCGTCGAGAACGAGGACCGAGGACGGGGTCCTCAAGGGCAAGTACGCCTACATGGCGCCCGAGCAGGCGAATGGGCGCGAGGTCGACGCGCGCACCGATCTCTTCGCTCTCGGCACGTGCCTCTACGAGGCGCTGGCGGGCAAGAACCCATTCGCCCGCGATTCGAGCTACGACACGCTTGCAGCGGGTTCGCGCTGGGCGAGGCGCCTCCGGTGTCGGAGGTGGCGGAGGACATCCCCGAGGAGCTGGCGCAGATCGTGGCGCTCGCCATGAGCCCGGCCCCCGACGAGCGCCACCCCAACGCCGGCCGGCTCTACGAGGAGCTGATCCAGTTCCTCTACTCGAGCGGCCGGCGCGTGGGCGCCCACGACCTCTCCCGGTACCTGGACGAGCTGCGCGAGGCGAGCGAGCGCGACAAGGGGGAGGAAGCGATCGACATCGCCGCCTCGTTCCACGAGGCCGGGCTGGTGGCGCACACCGGGCCGAGGGGGACCTCGGCCGAGGCGCCGAAGAGCAAGGGAACCGGGCCCGGCAGCCGGCCCGGTTCGAGCCCGTCGTCACGACCCCGCAAGATCAGCGCGACCTTCGCCACTTCGGAGCGGCGCGACGTCTCCTGCCTCGCGGTCCTGGTGTCGCCCCAGGATCCCACCCCCGCGAGCACCATCCACTCCCTCATCAAGCGCTTCGGCGGAACCGTCGCCGAGGAGACCAAGACCGCCGATGGGCGGTGGCTGGTGGTGCTCTTCGAGGCGGTCGAAGCCGACGGGCGCGATACCGAAGCCGCGACGCGCTGCGCCCTGCGTATCGCGCGCGCCGCCGCGGCCTCGCGCGAGGGGACCGAAGAGGGCGGGCTTCGCATCGCGGTGCACACCGGCCGCCTCCACGTCGACGCCGAGGGGCAGATCATCGAGGACGACGCCTACCACAAGGTCCTCGACAAGACGCGTGGGCTCGCGCGGCGCGGTGTGCTGGGCCGGGTGATGCTCACCTCCGCCGCGCAACAGCCGGTGCGGACCTACTTCAACTTCGACGCGTCGCCGAACGACAGCCGCGCCTCCATCGTGGCGGGCGAGAAGAGCATCGCCGAGGTGCACGGCAAGTTCGTGGGCCGGCGAAACGAGCTTCGCCGGATCGGCGAGATCCTCGCCTTCGCCAACAAGGGGCGCCGTCGCGTCATCGGCATCGTCGGCGACTCCGGCAACGGCAAGTCGCGGCTGATCTCGGAGACCGTACGCCGGCTCCATCTCGGCGGGCACGACGTCGGGATGTACGCCGCCACCCTGACTCCGCAGGAGCGCGAGGTTCCCCTGTCCGCGATCCGCGAGATGCTCCAGGTGGTGCTCGGCATCGACGAGCTCGACCCGGCCCCGATCATTCGCCAGAAGGTCGTGCGCCTTCGCGAGCTCGGTCTCACGGCGCCGGAGATCCGTTCCATCGAGACGACCATCGGGCTCGATACCGAGAGCGACGAGGCCGCCGTCCCCGGTCGCCGCCCCTTGGCCGCGGCCATCGCGCGCATCGCGACCCGCCTCGCAGAGGATCGCCTCACGGTCTTCGCCTTCGACGGCGTGGACTGCATGGACGACGAGTCGCAGGCGCTCTTGAACGGGCTGCTCCGCGACGCGCGGGAGACCCGGCTCGGCGTGGTCCTCGCCTACCGCCCCGGCTTCGTCCATCCGTGGACCGACTCTGCCGGGCTATCACGAGATCGAGGTCGGGCCGCTCAGCGACGAGGACATCGTGCGCCTCACCGGCCATCGCCTCGGCGCCGACGAGGTCCCCATGGAGCTCCTTCGTGACGTCAGCGCCAAGAGCGGCGGCAACCCTCTCTACCTCGAGGAGTACCTCAAGGCGCTCGCCGATGCGGGCGCTCTCGAGGTGCGAAACGGCAAGGTGGTCTACAAGCCCGAGATCGCGGAGGTCGAGGTCCCGAAGACGCTGCGCGGCATCGTCGCGGGGCGCGTGGCGCGACTCGGTCAGACGGACCGCCAGCTCCTTCAGGTCGCGCGATCGTCGGGCGCGCGCTTCAGCCCCGAGCTGCTGGCGAAGGTCGCGGACGTGGACGCGGCCACCGTGGCGCGCTCCCTGAGCATTCTCGAGAGCCGGGCGCTCGTGGTGCGCATCGGGACGAGCGAGTACGGCTTCACCCACGAGCATCCTCGGCGAGGTTCTGCGGGACGGGATGACGCTCGAGGGCAAGAAGCGGGCTCCACTCCGCGGTCGCGGTGGCCCTGGAAGAGCTCTACCCGCAGCGCGTCGACGAGCTCGCCGAGCGTCTGGCGCATCACTTCCGCCTCGGTGGCGACAAGCCGAAGGCGATCGACTACCTGGTCCGTGCGGCGGACAGGCTCGAGAACGAGCACTCCCTCGACGGAGCCATCAGCGCGCTCGCCCGCGCCATCGACATGCTCGGCCAGACCCCGTCGCCGGACCGCGACCGGGCGCTCAGTCTCTATCGCCGGGTCGGCGAGCTCTCGTTCCGCAGCCGTGACCTCGGAAGCGGGCGCGGAACGGATGGCGGCGGCTCACGAGCTGGCCGAGGATCTCGGGCGCGACGAATACGTGGCGCGCTTCGCGATGATGCGCGGCCGTCTCATGGTCAACGCCAACCGCTTCGAGGAGGGCCGCAAGTGGCTCGAGCGCGCCCGTCAGGTGGCCAAGCGCATCGGCAATCGCGAGCTGCTCCGCGACGTCACGCTGGCGACCGCGGAGGGCGACAACCGCAACGGAAAGTACGTGAGCGCCGTCGGCCTGCTCGAGGAGGCGCTCACGCTCTCCCGCGACACCGGTGATTCGAACGCGCAGATCCGATGCCTCATCCCGCTCGCCCTCGCCGTCGCCGCGACCGGTGACGAGAAGCCGGCCCGCGCGCATCTCGAGGAAGCGCGACGCCTCGCCGGTATCCATCCCGATCGCTTCACCGACATCGAGCTGCTCAAGACCGAAGCGCTGCTCAGCCACTACATCCGCGACCACCAGGGCGTGGTCGATGCTTCCGCTCGAGCGCTCGAGCTGTCGAAGGAGTGGGGCTTCTGGTACGAGGCCGCGGTCAACTCGCACAACCTGGGCGAAGGCTACCTGCGGCTCGGCGACTTCAAGCGCGCGTTTTCGAATCTGCGCTACAGCTTCGAGCTCGCCCGTGAAAACGGCATGAGCCGCATCGAGTACATGAACCTGCGCGTGCTGGGCTTCATCGATGCGGTGCGCTTTCAGTCCCTCGAAGGGCGCCGTCGCATCGCGCAGGCCGCGGAGTACGCGGCCGAAAACGGTTATCACTGGGATTACGTGCAATCGCTCTACATGCTCGGGGTCGCCGACGCACACCTCGACGACCCGGCCTCGGCGAGGAAGCACCTTCGGGAGGCCATGCGCCTCGCCGCGGAGCAGGGAGACTCCCGCTACCGCGACGACGCCGAGATCGCCCTGCGCGCCCTCGACGCGGGCGAGCCCGTTCCCATCCCGAGCTGAGGTCCACCCTCTTCAAACCCTGCAATTGGCCCGTGGGGGGACGAGGCCACCACAGGGGGGATGGAAGGGGAATGTAGGCTTAAAGCTCACCCTTCCAACCGCCGCCGGAAACAGTGTAAATTTCGTCAGTAGTGCCAAGCTCCTAGCGGGCCTCGAGGGTCCCTCTATACCCATGCGCCTCGTGCATCTCGCGCCGCTGTTTTCCTTGCTCCTCTCGGGGCTGGCCGTGGTGCCTTCTGCATGGGCTCAACCCGACCTCTCGCCCGCCGAGAGACAGGCGGCAGCCGAGGCCGCTTACGACCGGGGAACGCGCGCCTACCGAGGTGGCGACTACGCGCAGGCCGCGCGCTGGTACGAGACGGCGAACGAGCTCGCACCCGCAGCCGCCGCCGCGCTTCAAGCCGTCCGCGCTCATCAACGCGCGGGGAACTTCCTCCGCGCAGCGACTCTGGTCGCGTTCGTCGCACAGGAGTACGGCGAGGACCGCATCGCTCGATTTCAGCGTCCCCTCGAACGAGCGCACGAAGAAGGGTTCGAGCTGACGATCAGCTGCGAGGCATGCGGCGAGCTGGAGGTCGACGGCGAGCGCGAGATCTTCCGGGTGCTCTACCTGACCCCCGACGTCGAGCACACGATTGTTGCCGACTTCGACACCGGCCGGGTGGAGGAGCGCGTCAGCGGAGCTGCGGGCGAGAGCCGGGAGCTCGAGCTCACCGCGCCCGAGCCCGAGCCCGAGCCGGTCCAGACACCCGTGGCCAGCGTCAACACCGAGACCAACACCCGACCGCCACCCCCGGCTCGTGACGAGGGGGGCGGCGGCATCTCGCCCGCGTTCTTCCTGACGGGCCTCGGCCTGACGGCGGTCGCCGGGGGCCTCGCCATCTGGTCGTGGGTGGACACCCTCGACGCAGCCTCGGACTACGAGGCAAACCCCACTCAGGCCAAGCTCGACAACGGCCGCGACCTGGAGCTCCGGACGACGATCCTCGACGTCGTGACGGGCGGGATCGGGGCGATCAGCCTGGTCCTGCTCATCTTCACCAACTGGTCTGGCGGGCCCGACGAAGAGGAAGACGACGCGAGCGCGCGCGTCGACTGGCTCAACGTCTCGCCGTTGCCCCAGGGTGGCGCCATGGTCGGCGCGGGGGGGCGCTTCTGATGGCGAACGACCCCGCGCGCAAGAGCGCCAAGACGAACAACGACTGGCTCGTCGGCCATCAGGTCGACCGCTACCACGTCCTGCATCGGCTGGCGGCCGGCGGCATGGGCGCCGTGTACGTCGCCCGCGCGGTCGGCATGGGCGGCTTCGAGCGGCTGGTCGCCATCAAGGTGCTCCATCCGCATCTCGCCGACGAGGAGGAGTTCATCTCGATGCTCCTCGACGAGGCCCGCCTCGCGGCGCGCATTCGCCACCCGAACGTCGTCGCCACGCTCGACGTCGCGCAGTGGGAGGACCTGCATTACCTGGTCATGGACTACGTCGAGGGTGATCACCTCGCCGGCCTGTTGAGCAAGCCCTACAAGACCGGTGGCCGGCTCCCGCTTCGGCCGGCGCTCCGCATCGTCTTCGAAGCGCTGGCGGGTCTCACCGCGGCGCACGAGCTCAAGGACGGCAGCGGCAATCCTCTGAACCTGGTCCATCGAGACGTCTCACCGCAGAACATCCTCGTCGGCGTCGACGGCATCTCGCGCCTCACCGACTTCGGCGTCGCCAAGGCCGAGTACCGGCTCTCGTCGACGCGTCAGGGCACGTTCAAGGGCAAGCTCGCCTATACGGCGCCCGAGACGGCGAGCCAGGCGCACGCAGAGCAGCGCTCCGACCTCTTCGCGATGGGCGTCGTGCTCTGGGAGGTGCTGACCACCCAGCGGCTGTTCAAGGCCGAGACCAACATCGCCACCCTGAAGAAGCTCCTCGAGGATCCGATCCCGCCTCCGTCGAGTGTTTACCCCGAGCTGGCGCCCTTCGATCCGGTGATCGCCAAGGCGCTGGCGCGTCCCCTCGAGGAGCGCTTCCAGACCGGCGCGGAGATGATGGAGGCGATCGAGCGGGCGGCTGTGTCCACTGGGGGCATGGGCACGACGCGCGAGGTCTCGACTCTGGTTCGTGAGCTGGCGGCGACGAAGCTGACGAAGGAGCAGGAAGCGATCCAGGCAGCGATTGACCGGCTCGACGGCGACGCGCCGAAGGCCTATTCGACCGGACGTCACCAGGCGCTCGAAGACCTCGTACCCAGTCAGCCGCCGACGGTGTCGGGGAAGATCGAGGATCTGCCCGAACCCGTCACGCCCGCCAAGAAGCGCCCGATAGGGCTGGTGGTGGCGGTCATCCTCGCGCTTGGCGCGGCCGGCGGGCTCGCGGCGGCGCTCTGGCCGAAGGCAGAGACGCCCGGCGACGTGGTCGCGGACGAGCCAGGGGCGGACGAGGAGCCTCCGGCCGAGGGTGAAACCGAAGGGGCGGCGGGCACGGCGGCCGAGACCGCGGAGGGGGAGACGGAGACTGAGCAGAGCGAGGCCGCGGAGAATTCACCGGGCGAGACCGACGCGACCGCCATGGCTGAGCCGTCCATGACGGAGATGGCCACCACCGCACCTGCACAAGAGCAGGAAGAAGAACTCACGGCCCCTTCGATGCGACGCAACACGCGCGGGATGCGCCGCGGGCGAATGACCGACGACGAGGATGGGATCCTGTCCAATCCGTATCGCTGAGGGGAGCCTCACGCTGGCCCTCGTGCTGCTCCTCTTCGCGGCAGTGGCTGGGTGCAAGGCGTTCGACGAGACGCTCCTGGACGGGCTCGACGCGGCCATGCCCTGCACGCCCGAAGACCCCCCCTCGCCCCCCGCGATGGGGGAGGGCGATGGGCCCGAACGTGTCTACGTACTCAAGGAGGTGGACATCGAACAGGGAACGGGCTGGCGGGGCATCGGCTGGGACCTCGACGGCCTCTGCACCGAGGCTCCCGACTTCGTGAGCGAGTGCACGCCGCCGACACCAGACGACGGGATTGAAGAGGACGGGGAGCGGGGGATTGACAACGCCTTCGGGCACGAGATTGCGTACCAAGCGACCATCGTCGGCGCCCTGCAACTGGAGGAGCCCTTCCAAGCGCATCAGGAGCTCGGGCTCGGCGTCATCCTGGTGCGGTTGCGCGGCTGGAACGGGACGCCCAACGACACCCAGGTCGAGGTCGCGCTCGCCCCGGGCGCCTTCGGGACCCCGCCTGATGGTATGGGCGGCGTGCCGACGCTGCCGGCCGACGGATTGCTCCCGCCCCCGCCGGCCTGGGACGGCATGGATTACTTCTGGGCGGATACCGAGGCCTTCGTCACGGATGACGAGGAGCAGCCGCTGATCAACGACGACGGCGCCTACGTCACGGACGGGCTGTTGGTGATGACCCCTCCCGACCGCTCGTCGCTCTTCCTCACCGCCGACGACAAGTCCCTCGAGGTCCGCCTGGTGGACGCGGTTCTCACCGCGGAGATCTCCGAGGACGGGCTGTCGAACGTGATCCTCGCGGGGCGCTGGCCCGCAAACGACTTCATCATGACGCTGCCGACCCTCGGGATTCTGCGACGGGACGGACAACTACGACCGGATGATTCGCGCCGTCGAGATCCGGGCCGACGTGCGCGCGGTCCGAGGAAGCGGAGGGGAGGGGACGACGTGCGAGGCGCTCAGCACGGGCCTGGGCTTCACCGGCGTGCGGGCTCAGTGGGCAGGGCTGGCGACCGCACCCGCCCGCGTCAGCGGGTGCGACTAGCCCCTACACCTGCACCGTTCTCCGCCCGGGCGACTTTGGTACGATGGGCGGATGACTCGTCAGCATGCCTTCTTCCTTCTCCTCGTTCTCTCTCTACTCCTCGCCGCCTGTGGCGACGATGGGAGCCCCGGCGACGGCGGGGGAGGCGACGCGGACGCGGGCGAGGGTGGGCTCGGCTACTGTGGGGACGAGGAGATCCTGGGCGACGAGCTGTGCGACGACGGGAACAACGTCGACGGAGATGGTTGCTCGGCCAACTGCATGAGCTTCGAGCGGTGTGGAAACGGCTACGTCGACTCGCCCATCGGCGAGGTGTGTGACGACGGCAACTCGGTGAACGGTGACGGCTGCTCGGCCGACTGCATGAGCGACGAGACCTGCGGCAACTCCATCGTGGACCTGGGCGTCGGTGAGGTCTGCGACGACGGCAACACCATGGATGGCGACGGCTGCTCGGCCGACTGCATGACCGGGCCGGTGTGTGGTGACGGAGTCGCCAACGGCGGCGAGGTCTGCGACGACGGGAACACGGACAGCGGGGACGGTTGCTCTGGCGATTGCACGAGTGACGAGACCTGTGGCAACTCGATCACCGATCCCGGCGAGGAGTGCGACGACGGAAACACGACCGCGGGCGATGGGTGCTCCGACACCTGCGCCATCGAGCGTTGTGGAAACGGCAGCGTCGAGGGCACGGAGGAGTGCGACGACGGCAACGCGATGAACGGCGACGGCTGCGAAGACGATTGCACTTTCAGCTGCGCCATGGACAGCGACTGTGACGATGGGATGGTCTGCAACGGCACGGAGACCTGCGACACGACGGCCCACACCTGCACGGCGGGGACGATGGCCTCGAACGGAACCTCCTGCGGCAGCGGCATGGTCTGCCGGGCGGGCGTCTGCGCCATGCCCGTGTGCGGGAACAGCATCGTCGAGGGCTCGGAGACCTGTGACGACGGCAACTCGATGAACGGCGATGGGTGCGACAACGACTGCACCTACAGCTGCACCATGACCTCGGACTGCGATGACGGGATGGCGTGCAACGGCGCCGAGACCTGCAACACCAGCACCCACGTCTGCACCAACCCCGCGGACCTGGCCGACGGGACCTCCTGCGGTGGCGGCAACGTCTGCCGGGGCGGGTCCTGTGTGGCGCCATCGTGCGGCAACACGATTGTGGAGACCGGCGAGGACTGCGACGACGGCAACTCGACGAACGGCGACGGGTGCGACAACGATTGCACCTACAGCTGCACCGCGGCCGCCGATTGTGACGACGGGGACCTCTGTAACGGCGTGGAGAGCTGCAACACCACCACCCACGTCTGCGCCGGTGGCAGCTCGGCGAGCGACGGAACGGTCTGCGATCGCGACGGAATGACGAGCACCCGCGACATCTGCCTTTCGATGACCTGCGTGGCCAGCAGCTGCGGCGACACCTTCGTGGACGACACGATGGGCGGCACAGAGGACTGCGACGACGGCAACTCGACGAACGGTGACGGCTGCGACAACGACTGCACCTTCAGCTGCACCGCCGACGGCGATTGCGCGGACGGCAACACCTGCAACGGCACCGAGACCTGCAACACCACGGCACACACCTGCGCTTCGGGAACTGCGGCGGCGGATGGCACGATGTGCGACCGGGGCATGATGACCCGGGATATCTGCCTCATGGCCAGCTGCGCCCAGTCCCGTTGCGGCGACGGCTACCTCGACACCGGTGCGACACCGCCCGAGGCCTGCGACGACGGCAACCTCACGGCCGGTGACGGCTGCGAGCCGGACTGCACGGTGACGGGAACGGGGCCGACGGCCTTCCGGGTGCAGACGCTGGATTTCATGCACCCGCACATCTACGCCTCTCTGCCCATCTTCGGATGCCGAGACGTGACCGATTTCGTCCCCCTCAGTCTCGCCGAGCCGGTGAACACCACGCTGCAGAACAGCGTCGACGATTACACGCTCAACTACATCACGGTGCACCGGCCGCTGGACCTAGCAATGATGACGAACCCCATCGACTTGGTGGACGGGGAGTGCATGGCGGGTGCGTCGTCAGGTGATCCCGATGTCTGCCAGGTGGGCATGGGAACCGTCTTCCCTTACACCGGCACGAACCTCCCCGCAGGGATGACCTGCTTCACACCCGACCCGTCGCGGTACAACTACCTGGCGCCGAACACCTCATCGGGTCCGTGCTTCGTGACGGACGTCCAGGACCTCAGCGTGACCGTGAGCGGAACGGCGATCCCGCTGATCGACGCGCAGGTCACGGCGACCTACTCCGGTGGCTCCCCGCCGACCCAACTCGTCAGCGGCGTCATCACCGGGTTCTTGACGGTGGCGGATGCGATGGCGGCAATAATCCCCAGCGGGGCCCTGGCCGGCGACTCGCTCTACCAGCACCTCGCCGATGGCGGCGCGAGCGGCTCGAGCTGCAGCAGCAACGACGACACCGTCATGTACACCCCCTCGGGCGGCGGCCCTGCGGTGAACGGGTTCTGGTTCTTCCTGAACTTTACGTCGGACCAGGCCGACTGGACCGGGCCTTGATTTGGCGGTGAGCTAGCGTGACGTTGGCGCTCAGGCACGCGGGCCCGCGGCTTGCCTCCTCGGCGCCGGCCTCGAGGTAGCTTCAGGTACCCCCCCGCAAACCCTCAGCTCACTCCGTGTCGGCGGCGCCTTCGGCAGGCGCCGCGGGCGCGGCTGCCATCATCGGCGTCGGGGCAGGCGCGGTCGCTGCAGGTGCGGCCATCGCCGGTGTCGGTGCCGGTGCCGCCACCATCGCCGTCGTCATCGCGGCCGGCGCGGGCGCAGCCGTCATCGTCGTCGTCATGGTGGGCGCGGGTGCAGCCGCCATCGTCGGCGCGGGCGCAGCCGCCATCGTGGTCACTGCGGGCGCCTCTTCTTCGATTTGCTCGGCCGCCTCTTCCGCGGTCTCTCCCTCTTCGCCCAGGATCTCCTCGGTCTCGAGGATCGCGTCTTCCGTCTCTTCATCGAGAGCCGCTTCGTCGTCGGTCGTGGCCTCGTCGTCGGTCGTGGCCTCGTCGTCGGTCGTGGCCTCGTCGTCGCTCGCGCCGTCGCCGCTCACCGTCTCCTGAGACTCTTCCTGCGCCGCGCGCTCGAGGCTCTGCTCGCCGCTCGTCGACAGATAGGCGAGGGCGGCGGAGAGGATCATGAAGCAGGCCGCCATGATCGCCGTGAGGCGGGTGAGGAAGTTCCCCGCGCCAGCGCCGCCGAAGACGGTCTGGCTGCCGCCGCCACCGCCGCCCAGCGCGCCCATTCCCCCGCCCTTGCCGGACTGCAGGAGCACGACGGTGATCAAGAAGAGGCAGACGAGGACGTAGATGATCGACAGAAAGGTGAACATTTTCTCGGTCTCGGAAGGACGCGGACTCTAGCAAACTTGGCCCGGAGGGCTAGGGGGCGTCCCTAGCCAGCGGCTTCGACGATGGGGACGAAGGTATCGGCGGTCAGGCTCGCGCCTCCCACCAGGGCGCCGTCGATGTCGGTCTGAGCGAGCAAGTCCGCGGCGTTGTTGGGCTTGACGCTTCCGCCGTAGAGGATGCGGAGCCCGCCGCGGCGCTGCCGTCGAAGAGCTCGGCGAGCGCGCTTGCGGATCGCCGCGTGGACCTCCTGGGCGTCGTTCGGGCTCGCCGTCCGACCGGTGCCGATGGCCCAGACCGGCTCGTAGGCGATCACCACGTCCGCGGCCGCGCCGTGGTCACGCCGCCGAGCCCGGCGTCGAGCTGGCCGAGCACGACCGCGAGGGTCTCGCCCGCCTCGCGCTCCTCGAGGGTCTCGCCGACGCAGACGATGGGGCGAAGCCGTGCGACAGCAGCGCGTGTACGCCTTGTTCGGACCGCTTCGTCGGTGTCGCCGAAGACGTGCCGGCGCTCCGAGTGGCCGACGATGCACATACGCGCAGCCGACGTCGGCGAGCAGCGGCGCGCTGACCTCGCCGGTGAAGGCGCCCTGGTCCTCCAAGTGCACGTCCTGGGCAGCGAGCTCGATCGCGGACTCGCCGAGCGCTTCGTTGACCGCGTGCGAGAGCAGTGAACACCGGCGCCACCACCACCTCGGCTTCGCGGGAGCGCAGCGAGTCGAGACTTGAGCTCGCGCGCGAGGCTCGACCGCCTCGCGCGACCGGTCTTGTGGAGCTTCCAGTTGCCGGCGACGAGAGGCCTGCGGCTCATCGACAGCGCCTCCACGCCCGGGAGCTTCCTGCCCTCCAGAGCTCGAGCGACGCGCCGCCGCCGGTCGAGACGTGGCCGAACTTGTCGGCCAGCCCCGCTTCGCTGGATCGCGGCGACGCTGTCGCCGCCGCCCACGACGCGTGAAGCCGGCGAGGCCGCGATGGCTTCGGCCACGCCGAGGGTGCCCTTCGGCGAAGGCGTCGTTCTCGAAGAGACCCATCGGGCCGTTCCAGAAGATGGTCTGCGCACGGCAGCAGCTTCTCGCCGAAGCGCCGCCACCGTCTCGCGGCCCGATGTCGAGCGCCATCTGCCCTGCGCCGATGGCGTCCGCCGGCGACCGTCGTGCCCGTGGTCGCCTCGATGGAATCCCCGACGACGACGTCCACGGGGAGAAGGACCTGGACCTTCTTCTCCTCGGCCGTCTGCGAGGATGCTCCGCGCGAGGGCGAGCTTGTCCTCCTCGACGAGGCTCTTGCCCAGAGTCGAGGCCGCTGCGCCGCGAGGAAGGTGTTGGCCATGGCGCCGCCCACCAACAGCGCGTCCACCTTGCCAGGAGCGCCTCGATCACCTCGATCTTGTCCGACACCTTCGCGCCGCCCAGCACCGCCACGAAGGGCTTCTGCGGCATTGCTACGCACCTTGCTCGAGGGCGGCGAGCTCGCGCTGCATCAAGAGCCCGGCGCCGCGCTCGCGCATCAGGCGCGGGCAGCGCGACACCGACGCGTGGGCCCGGTGCGCCGCGCCGAAGGCGTCGTTGACGTAGACCTCGGCGAGCTTCGCAGCTCCTTCGCGAAGGCCTCGTCGTTCGTCTTCCTCACCGGGGTGGAAGCGGAGGTTCTCGAGCAGGGCCACCTGGCCATCGCGCAGGTCTCCCACCACCTTGCGCGGCGCCGTCGCCGATGCAGTCGTCGGCGAGCCGCACCTCGCCGCCTCGAGGAGCTCGGCGAGCACGCTGGCGACCGGCTCGAGGCTGAGCTCTTCGGGCTTGCGCTCACCCTTCGGGCGCCCGAGGTGGACTGGCCAGAACGACGCGCGCACCCCGCTCGATGGCGTGCTCGATGGTCGGCAGCGCCGCCCGGATCCGCGTGTCGTCCGTCACTCGCGATGCCGTCGAGGGGGACGTTGAAGTCCACGCGCACGAAGACGCGGCGCCCCTCGACGTCGAGCTCTTCGATTCGAGCGGATGCGCTGCAGCATGGCTCAGCCCTTCTTCGCCATGACGCGGGCGAGGTCGACCATGCGCGTGGAGAAGCCCCACTCGTTGTCGTACCAGCTCTGGACCTCGACGAGGTCGCCGCCGATCGACCGGGTCTGCGAGCGCGTCGACAGACGCTGCTGTGGGTGTCGCCGATGAAGTCGCTCGAGACGAGCCGGTCCTCGCTCGTAGCCGAGCATGCCCTTCAGGCGGCCCTTCGGCGGCCGCCTTCATGGCGCGCGTTGACCTCCTCCGCGGTCGTCCCCTTCGCCACGTTGGCCGTGAGGCAGACGATGGAGACGTCGGGCGTCGGGCACGCGGATGGCGGTGCCGTCGAGCTTGCCCTCGAGCTCCGGGATGACGAGCCCGATGGCCTTGGCCGCACCGGTGGTGGTCGGGATCATGCTCATCGCGGCCGCGCGGGCGCGGCGGAGGTCCTTGTGCGGCAGGTCGAGGATGCGCTGGTCGTTCGTGTAGCTGTGCACCGTGACCATGTGGCCCTTCACGATGCCGAAGGTCTCGTGCAGCACCTTGGCGACCGGGCGACAGGCAGTTCGTGGTGCAGGACGCGTTCGAGACGATCTGGTGCTTCGCCGCGTCGTAGTCTGTCCGAGTTGATGCCGACGCAGAAGGTGCCGTCGATCGTTCTTGCCCGGCGCGCTGATGATCACGCGCTCGGCGCCGGCGGCGAGGTGCTTGCCAGCGCCGTCTCGTTGTCGCGGAAGCGGCCGGTGCACTCGAGACGATCTCGACGCCCAGGTCCTTCCAGGGCAGCTTCGCCGGGTCCGGCTCGGCGAGGGCGGCGATCTTCTTGCCGTCGATGACGAGGTTGTCGCCGTCGAGCTTCACGTCCTGCTTGAAGCGTGCGGTGAATCGAGTCGTGCGGAGCAGGTGCGCCAGCGTCTCGTTCGTCGTGAGGTCGTTGATCGCGACGATCTCGAGGTCGTCCCGACCCGACTCGAAGAGGATGCGGGCGACGCAGCGCCCGATGCGGCCGAAGCCGTTGATCGCGATCTTGGTGCCCACGAGGAGGTCCTTTCCCGCCGCTTTGGCGGTCTTTTGGGGACCCGGAAGTTAGGGCACGTCGGCGGGCTTCACAAGGGGACGCTAGATTCGACAATTGACTTTCGCCATCTTGGGAATGACAGGGCTGGGCGAGGCGAAAGTCAATTGTCAATCTAGCGTCCCCAGCAAGCTACGAAAATTAAACGCCAAAGGCCGTCCTTCAGACAGGACGGCCTAGGAACCGGGCTCTGGGACAGGCCCGAGAGGCTCAGCTGATCTCTGTCCGAATCCCGGATGTCGCTGGTCACGAGGTCGAGGAGCTCGTTGGTGAAGGACACGATATCGGAACGGCTGTAGCCGCTGGACTTGAGCTCGCGGTGAACCGACTTCGCGAGGATCTTCAGCGCACGGGTGGTGACGGGGGCGTTGCTCTGACGGGTTTCGGGCATCTGGCTCATTTCATTCCCCTCGGGGTGGGTATCTCTGGGGACCGCATTCCGGTCCCCTCCCGTCCCCTGGCCTCTTGGCCGTTTCTTCTTCACGCCCCGGTAAAGCACCGTTCATGCCACTGTCCACCGGCCACGTGGCCGAAAAGCTGTTTCCGGCGTCTTGTCGGCGCCTTGGGGTGGATATCCACAACATCTGTCGGTTTCGAAATACGCGAAATTGCGAAGCGATCTGCGCGAAATCGACTGCGAAGTGCGTAGCGCGCTTCGCGCTGGTGCGACGAGAAACGCGCGGAAGGTTTCGAATCCGTTTCTCGTTTTTCAGACGCCGTCGTCTCGGTCGGGATGCAGGTCCTTGTCGGACTCGCCTTCCTCGTCCGTGGTCGGAGCGTCCTCGAGTGGGGGCTCCGGCAGGTCCTCGGCGCCTTCCTCTCCGAGACGGCTCTCGACGTAGATCCGCATGTTGCGGAGCGCCTTGTCGAAGTTGAACTCGGCGTCGTGAGCCCGGGCGAGGAAGTAATAGAGCTCGGGGTGGCGCCGGACGTAGTCCTCGTCCGAGCGCACCAGGTCCTCGAGCTGGTCGATGGCGCTGCGGTAGCGGCTCGGGACCCCCTCGGCGGCCTTGTACTGGAGGTAGCCGTAGAGGAAGCGGAGGCTCGGGCCGTTGTGGAGGCGCAGCGGCGCGGGGATCTCCTCCATCGCGGCGAGGGCCGTCCCATAGGCGCGCATGTCCACCGCGGAGCGCACCGCCTCGAAGCCGGTGCTGAGCTGGCGCGCCGTCGCCTCGTCCATGTGCGGGCCGGGGACAGGGGGCTCGATGGCGATGCGCGGCTCGTGCTCGTCGCTGAGCAGGTGCCGGAGCACCTCGGCGGCCACCAGGGTCTCGGCGACCTCGCCGAAGCGCGCGCTCTGGGTGAGGAAGTCCCCGGCCTCCACCTTGCGGCCGTGACCGATGAGACTCATCGCCATCTCGGCGTAGGCGCGGGCGGCGTCATCGCCCTCCCCGAAGTTCTCGAAGTTGTCGAGGAGCTTTCCGTAAGGCCAGTCGGGCGAGTAGATGTTGGCGAGGTAGCCCTCGTAACGCTGGAAGCCGATCAGATCGCGGGGCGCTGCGAACTCGATGATGGCGTTGTCGTCGGTGTTCAGCGCGACCGGGTTGCGCCGGCAGTCGGCGGGGTCGCAGTCGTCCATCGGTCCGTTGGACGACTCGGGGAAGAACTCCCATTCGCCACCGCGCAGCCGATGCTCGACCTGGGTGTAGCTCATGACCTCTTCACGGTTGGCGAGGATGACCCGGGCGAAGACGTCGAAGGGCGAATGCACGTAGGCCCGCTCGAGCTCGGCGCGGATGGCCGGGTCGGCGAAGGAGCGCGACAGGCGCTAGAGGTCCAGCGGCAGTGGCGAGTCCGAGCCGAGCATCACCGTGTCGCTCGACAGGTCCTCGGCGGCGAAGACCACCACGTGCTCGAACTGGCTGGCGAAGGTGCGGTAGATGGTCTTGATGTTCTCGGGGCTGAGCTCGTAGAGCTGCACCCACTGGCAGTAGATGCCGCCTTCCTTCAGCGCGCGCTTGGTGATGCGGAAGTGGTCGGTGGTGAAGAGGTCGCTGACGCCCGTGATCCACGGGTTCGACGGCTCGCTCATGATGATGTCGTACTGCTTGTCCGTGGACGCGAGGTAGTTGCGGCCGTCGTCGTTGTAGACGGTGAGTCGCTCTTCCTCGACGTAGGGGAAGTGGTCCAGGGCATAGTTCAGGTGGTTGACGTCCTGGAAGAACTGGCTGGCCTGCGGGATGGAGCGCTCGAGCTCGATCACGTCGACCGACTTCACGGGGAATTCGAGGGTGGCGCCCACGGTCACACCCGAGCCGAAGCCGATGACGGCGACGTCGAGGCCCTCGGGGCCGTCCTGATGCATCAGCAGCGGGAAGCCGGAGACCATGATCTGCGTCGGCATGTCGTCGCCGTTGCTGGCGTCGACCTTGCCGTTGTTCTTGAGCGCGTAGTGCCGGCCCCAGCGCTCGACGCTCACCGTCGTGGACAGACCGTCGTGGTAGTAGACGAGGTCGGGCTCGCCCCAGCTCTCGGGGTCGAGGACGTCGGAGGCGAGGGAGATGCGGAAGACCCCGAGGGTCATCTGGCTGAGGTTCCATCGCAGGATTGCGTCGGGCCCGTTGGTGCCGAGCCATAGGAGCGCAGCGAGCGCGGGGATCGCGGGCGCCAGGATGTAGACCGTCACCGCGTGCCACACGGGAACGGCGCCCGGCGCGTCCTTCTTTTTCTTCTTCGGCTCACCACGCCGATAAGGGCCGCCCGCCTTGGCCAGGGCGTCCTCGGGCTCGGCGGCGCTGACGATGAGCATCATCAGGGCGAGCAGCAGGTTCAGCGCCATGCCGAGGTGAAGCGTGCGCTCCATGCCGATGAGCGGGAAGAGGACGAAGCCCGGCAGCCAGGAGCCGAGGATCGAGCCCACCGTGTTGCCTGCGTAGACCACGCCCACGTCGCGTCCGATGTTGGCGCCGCCGGCGGTCCAGATGCGGATGGTCAGCGGGAACATCGCGCCCATGCCGATGGCCGCGGGCAGGGTGCAGAGCCCGGCCGTGACGAACATGAAGAACTGCACGGTGCCCACGTGCTCAGGCAGGTCCGTCACCGTCGTGACCAGCGACGCGAAGGCGTAGGGGATCTCGTCCTGGAAGAGGTAGTTGGCGAAAGTCGACAGCGCGATCAGCAGCTGGATGATCGCCATCATCAAGACGGGGAAGCGGCGCAGCACCAGCATGATCGCCATGTAGATGGCGATGAGGCTCACGACGGCGGCGATGATCGGGGACAGGTGCCCGCCGAACTTCGCGAGGTTCCCGAGGCTCGCCAGGATCGGCAGCGAGAGCATGATGAGGCCGGGCACGGGGTTGTCGTGCACCATCTCGGGGAGGGTGGTGCTCCGCGACTTCGCGAAGACCGCTCCCCAGATCACGGCGATGGGCGCTGCGAAGACGGCCGTGACCAAGAGGTAGGTCACCAGGTCCTCCTGCGTGGCCCAGTTCACGTTGGCGATGGCGAGGAGCGCGACCGAGCCCACGGCCGCCGCCGTGAGGCGGTGCTTGCCGCGCACCATGAACGCCGCGCAGACGGCGCTACCGCCGGCGATGCCGATGAGGAAGGTCTCGAGGATCAGCGCGAAGCTGTAGATCGACGAGCCGATGGTCATCGCCAGCGCCCGGAACCACACGACCTCGTAGCAGAGGGCGGCGGCGCCCGAGGCGGCGAAGGCGAGGAACGCAGCCTTCTTGGCGATGGGCGGGATGGGGAAGGGCAGGTCGAGCGCGCTCTCGCCTGGGGCTTCTTCCTTCTTCTTCGTCTTGGACTTCTTTTCGGACTTCTTGTCGGCCTTGCTCTTCTTCGTCGCCTTGGACTTCTTTTCGGCCTTCTTCTTGGTCTCTTTGGCCTCGGTCGTCTCTTCGGTCGTCTCTTCGGTCGTCTCTTCGGCCTCGGGCAGCTGCGACGTCGCTTCGTCGGCGGGAGCTTCCTCTTCAGCGGAGGCTTCCTCGCTCTCCACGGCTTCGGTGCTCTCGGCGGCCGCGATGGGCACCGGCTTCGGCAGCCATTCGAGGGGCTCGCCCTTCTTCCACATCCCCTTGAGCAGCTGCTTGCGGAAGGCGAAGATGCCGAGGCCCAGGGAGAGGTTCATCGAAAGGGCGGTCGTGTTCGTCAGCGACAGGCCCACGTTCGGGAGGAGCACGAAGCCCGCGAGGAAGATGCCGAGGACCGCGCCGAAGGTGTTGATGGCGTAGAGGGTCCCGACGTTGCTGGCGGCGCCGGTGGAGCGCTCCTCGTGCTGCACGAAGTGGCGGGTGAGCAGCGGCAGCGTCGTGCCCATCAGCGTGGTGGGGACGAGGAGGATGGGCAACACCACCGCGAAGCGCGCGAGCATGAAGGTGGTGGACTCCGCGCCGAGGCTGTTGCGGAGCATGAAGTTCAGGTCGGCGAGCCAGCCCTCGGGGTTGATGATGAAGGGGATCAGCATCGCCCAGATGCCCACGCCGAGCTCCGCGAAGGCATAGGTGATGATCGGGTGCTTGATGCGGTCGGCGTAGCGGCCCGCGATCCAGGCGCCGAGGCCGAGGCCCGCCATGAAGGCGGTCAGCACGGAGCTGATCGCCACGCTTGTCGCCCCGAACACGTGGTGGAGCATTCGCGACCAGATGTTCTGGAAGATCAGGCTGGACGCGCCGCTGAGGAAAAAGGCGGTATAGGCGGCGTATCGCAAGTGGTCTCCTGAGGCTCGGCGGCGAAGCCGGGCGGAGTATAAGAGGAAGGCCCGGACGGGTCGAGGCGCAGAAATGCGCTAGAATCGAACAGTTTTGGTGCGCCCTCGATTCCTCCTCGCGTCCCTCCTCGCGCTCCTCGTCGTCGCCCACGGAGCCCGAGCCTGGGCACAGACGCACCCCGATCCGTCACGGCGGGCCGAGCGCGCCTCTCGCTTGCGCTCGATGGGGCAGGCCTTCCTCGCGGCGGGCGATCCCGGGAGCGCCATGGGCTACCTCCGTGACGCCATCGCCGCCGACCGCGGCGACGCCGCCAGCTACGTCCTGCTCGGCAACATCTACCTCGAGCGCGGCTCGACGAGCGACGCGCTCTCGGTCTTCTCCGAAGGGGTCCGCTATCGCCCCGACTACGGACCCTTGTGGCGCGGCCTCGCCCGGGGCTTCGAAGCCGGCGGCGATCTCGAGCGCGCCGCCGAGGCCCTGCGCGAGCTGACGGCGCGCGTGCCCGACGACTGGCGAGGACACTACGCCCGCGCCGCCCTCGCGCGCCGGCGCCGTGCCCACGCCGAGGCGCAGGCGAGCTATCGCGCCGTCATCGATCTCGCGGCCGCGGGCGCGGACGTAGCGGAAGAGGAGCTCACGCTCAGCCGCCGCTACGTCGCCGCGCTCGGCGTCCTCCTCGGCGAGATCGATCCGGTGCGCGGCCCCGATCGCTGCGCCCTCGACTCGCCGGTGCGACGGGCGCTCGCAGGCTGCCGCTGAGCGAGGTGGCTCAGGCACTAGGCCCGCTTGCGGTACTTCCGCGCGAAGACCATCGAGCCGACGATGCAGAGCAGGAAGAAGGCGCCGATGCTCGTCGAGACGTAGAAGGCGGTCGTCTCGCCGTGCACCCAAAAGAGGTAGGAGGCGACGGCGGCGGTGATGCTGAACAGGGCGTAGATGAGCTGGTGGCCGAGCGCGTAGACGAGGTTGGCGCTCGCGCCGAGTCCCCGGAAGTGCATCTCCAGGTCGCCGCGCATCGCCTTCGAGAGATACTTGCGGACGTCGTCGGGGACGGACAGCGCGCTCATCGCCGTGTCCTTGACGGCGTTCATCATGAGGGTCGCGAAGTCGCGCTCGCCGAAGACGAACTCCTCGAGGTAGGGGCGGATGACCGCCATCGGGTTCATCTCCGGCGCGAGGTGGGTGCACACGCCGCCCATCAAGAGCGCCGTCCGCTCGAGGAGGACCCAGTCCTTGGGCACCTGGAAGGCGCTGGTCAGCTCGCGGATCGAGATGTCCTGTTTGCGCAGATCGAGGAAGTTCTCGAGGCCCTGCTGGGGATCGATCTTGATGTCCTTGAGGTTGAGGCTCTCGAGCTGCACCTGATCCTGGAAGCGCCGATGGAAGTACTCGACGATCTTCTCGCTCGCCGCTTCCGCTTCGGGTCCGCGGGCGATGAAGCCCATGGTGCGAAGCGCTCTGTAGATGCCGGTGGTGTCGCGCTTGATCACCGCCTCGAGCAGATCCGGGATGCCGTGTTTCATCGCCGGGGACAGCTCGGCGACGGCGCCGAAATCGAGGAGGACGATGGTCCCGTCGCGCATCACCAGCACGTTCCCGGGGTGGGGATCGGCGTGGTACAGGCCGTCGTCGAAGATCATCTTGCAGTAGGCGCGCACCAGCCGCTCGGCGAGGTCCGAGCGATCGAGCCCCCACGCATCGATCGACTCGAGGTCCGAGACCTTGGTGCCCTCACAGTACGCGGTGGTCAGGACGCGGCCGGTGCAGAACTGGCTGTGGAGCTCGGGCACTGTGACGCCCTCGAGGTCTTCGAGGTTGTGCCCGATGCGCTCCATGAACGCCGCCTCGCGCACGAAGTCGAGCTCGGCTTCGATCATCTCGCGGACCTGGCGGTAGATGACGTCGAGGCCCTGGATGGGCACGAACCAGCCGACGATCACCATGATCTTCCAGATGGTCTTGAGATCCATCTGGACGATCTCGTCGATGTCGGTGTGCTGCACTTTCACCACGACTTCGGTGCCGTCCTTGAGGACGGCGCGGTGCACCTGGCCGAGGGAGGCGCTGGCGAGGGGGACCTCGTCGAAGCGTTTGAAGACGACGTCCGGGGCGCCGCCCAGCTCCTCCTCGATACGCTTGGTGATCTCGCCGATGGGGCGGGGCGGCACCTGATCCTGAAGCGATTCGAGGGGCTTTCGGAACTCCTCTGGCAGGAAGTTCGTCATGATCGAGATCAGCTGCCCGACCTTGATGAAGAGGCCCTGGAGCTGGACGATGGTGCGCTCGATGCGCTTGGCGTTGACGGTGTGAACCCGGGTCAGTCGGGCGTCGTACCAGCTCTTGCCGAAGATGCGGCCGAAGAACCCGAGGGCGAGATAGCTGCCGATGACCACGTAGGTGGTCCAGTAGGCTTTGACGAAGCGCAGGCGCCGGGTGGCGGGATTGCGAAAGACGCGCTGGGCGAGCTGGGTCCCGAGCTCCCCCTCCACCGGCACCTTCTGCGTCTGGATCGCCTCCGACATCCCGCGCAAATGGTAGCACCCAACACGGCTGGCTATTGCTGGCTTTGGAGGGTGGTGCGGACAGCGGTGGTGGACTTGTCGACGAGCTTGCTCGCGATCTCCAGCTCCTGGGTGTAGCGGTACACCGTCGCTTGAAGCGCCAGGAGCTCCTCCTGCGACAGGGTGCGGCCCGCGTGGCCGTGGGCGATGGCGCGGTCGAGGCTTCGCCGGCCGTGGTCGATGCTCTTGGCCGCGTCCTCGAGGAGCTCACGGAAGGAGCGCCCCGAAGACGAGGGCTGGTGCTGGTTGGGGCGGCGGCCCGCGGCTGCCGGACCATGAATGGGATCGCTCATCACTCCTCCTGGTGCGTCGCTTATCGCCACCACACGGGGTGAGTTGCGCCCGACCTTCAGTCAGCCCTCGCCGAGCGCCTTGCGCAGCCGATCGAGCGCCTTTCCGTGGAGCCGGCTCGCCCAGGACTTGCTGATACCCAGCTCCGCTGCGACCTCGTCGAAGCGGCGCCCCTCGAAATAGAAGCCCTGGACCAGCGCCCGCTCCCGCTCGTCGAGAACCTCGAGGGCCTCTCGGACCCGCGCCGCTTCGTCCACCGCGATGACGCTCGCTTCGGGGGTGGGGACCTCTTCGCTCTCGTCCTGCCCCACCGCGGCCATCACGAAAGAGGCCGTGAGCTTGCCGAGGGCGTCGTCGATCTTCTCGAGGGTCTTCTGGGGATCGCTCTGCCCCGTGCCCGGGCCCGCGCCCAGCGCCTCCGCCTCCGCCAGGAGCACCTCGTCGCCGGCCTCGGCAGCTTTCAGCAGCCGATGGGTGCGCGCGGGCAAATAGGCCATCTTGCGGACCTGATCCATCATCGCCCCGCGCACCCGGTAATAGGCGAAGGTGTTGAACTTCACCCCGCGTGACGCATCGAAGCGGGCCCGCGCGGAGACCAAGCCCTCCATTCCCGCGCCGATCAGATCGTCGAGCTCCCCCTGAAAGTCGAGGCTCGCACGCACTTTGTGCGCAATGCTGACCACGAAGGGCCGCCACTCCTCGACAAAGTCTTTCTCGTCCCCCACCGCGGAATTACTCGAGTTCTCGCCGCCACATCCAGCCGGCGTCCATCTTCGGTCTCGATTACACACGAGGCGAAGGGGGCGTCAAGGGTCACGAATCATTGGTTGTGCGCTTCACCCCACGCTAGAAAAAGCCCGTGAATCGCGCAGGGGAGCCCTTCGACGCCTTGGTGGCGGCGGCTGTGGATGACGCGGAGGCGGCGCTCGCCCTCGCGGCGACCTACGGCCGGGCGCCCGAGCAAGCGCGGGCCGCGTTCATCGACGCGGTGCGGGAAGGCGCAGCGGCCGAGGGTGTATCGGCCGTGGGACCCCTGGTGGCCCTGCTCTCGGTGGAGAGCGACCCCGCCCTCGCTGCGCGCATCCGCGACGTGCTCTTCGCCGATGGGCAGCACCGGGAGATGACCCCGGAGCTCCGGACCCCCGCCGCCTGGATGGGTGGCGACGGCGAGACGGGGGCGGTGGTTCTCTCGCGGCCGCTCTACGGACCCTTCGTCGACGTGGTGGCGGTGGTCTGGGAGCAGGGGCGGGTGATCCGCACGCGGGTCGAGCCTCTGCTGCGATTCGACGCCATCGAGCGCGTCTCCATGGCGCTCCCCGACGCTTCGTCGCTGGAGGCCACCGGCTACGCCCGAGCGCGCCGGCGTCTGGTGGAGGTGCTCTGGCGGCACCTTCGGAACGACGGCGGCGCGCTTCCGTCCTCGCTCGCGGCCCACCTCTGAGCTCGCTTCAGTCTTCGTCCTCTGGCGGAAGCGAGTCGGGACGCCTGCGCATGGAGACGCGGCGAATGCGCCGGCGCCGGGCCACCTCGACCGTGAGGTCGTAGGCGCCGCAGCGCACCGCGTCGCCCGTGCGGGCCAGCCGCCCGAGCTGCTCGACGACGTAACCGCCGACCGTCTGATCCTCGGTGTCCTCGTCGAGTCCGAGATCCGGCAGATCGAGCTCGCCCATGATCACCTTGGCGTCGACCGAGAGCGTGCCGTCCTGGCGCTCCACGATCCGAGGACGCTCGCTGTCGTGCTCGTCGTGGATCTCGCCGACCATCTCCTCGACGACGTCTTCCACCGTCACAAGGCCGTCGGTGCCCCCGTACTCGTCGACGACCACGGCGAAGGGCGTGCTGGTCAGCTGGAACTCGCTCAAGAGGTCGCCGACCTTCGCGGTCTCCGGGACGAAGAGCACCTCGCGCTTCTTGTCGAGGACGGTCACCCGTTCGCCGGAGAGCGAGAGCAGGTCTTTGACGTGAACGTATCCGACGACGTTGTCGGGGTCGCCGTCCTCGCAAACGGGATAGCGGCTGAAGCCGTGCTTGCGGACCAGCGCGATGCACTCGTCGGGGCCGGCGTCGGTGGGGAGCACCACCATGTCCACACGCGGCACCATCACCGCACGCACCGGTCGGTCGGTGCCGCGGAGCACCCGCTCGAGCAGGTCGCGCTTGCGGTCGGTCTCGTCCCCTTCCGAGAAGGAGGACTGGATGATCACCCGGATCTCGTCCGGGCTCAGCTTGCCCTCCACGTGTCCGGGCGGAGGCACGCGGATCAGCCGCAGCACCGAATTCGACAGGCCGTTCAGCACCCACATCGCGGGCAGGGTCAGGTTGTAGAAGGCGTGAAGGGCGCCACCGGCCCAGCGCGCCACCAGCTCCGGGTACTGGATCGCGATGGACTTGGGCACGAGCTCGCCGAGCACGATGTGAAAAAGTGAGATGGTGCCGAAGGCGATCGCGTACGAAATGCCGTGGATGACCGCGGTGGAGAGCCCGAAGCGGGCCAACACCGGTGTGAGCAGATCCGCCAGGGCCGGCTCGCCGAGCCAGCCGAGGCCGAGGGAGGCCAGGGTGATCCCGAGCTGGGTCGCCGACAGATAGGCGTCCAGCCGGCGCGTCATGGCGAGCGCGCGCTTCGCCTTGGGATCACCCGCCCGCGCGAGCGCTTCGAGGCTCGTCGGACGGACCTTCGCAAAGGCGAACTCCGCAGACACCATGAAGGCGTTCGCCAGGACGCAGAGAACGGAGACCGTGAGCGGGATCAACCCGACCAACCTCCGCCGTGACGCCTCATCTCACTGCTTGTGAAATGGGATGGGCGAACGGCCGCCACTGCTGGTGGTGGGCGGCGTCTGCGACGATGAGCTCTCGCCGCCGTCGTCCTCGAGGGCGTCGAGGGCGGCGGTCACCCGCTCGAGGCCCGCGGCAACGGCCGCGTCTCGAATGAACGTCTGGACGATCCGCACGATCTTGAGGCTGAGCTGCTTGCCGAGGTCGATCTCGCGGTCCACGAAGGCTTCGAAGGAGCCGTAGCCCTTCACCTCGTAGAGGCGCTCGGTCTCGATCTTCCGCAGGATCTGCCCGATCTCGTAGAAGCTCTTGTTCAGCGAGCGCTTGAGGCTGCGGATCTGGCTGGTCGCCTGATGCAGGGCACCGAGCTTCTGCTTGAGCTCTTCGCTGTCCTGGGGACGACGGATGGTGTCCTTCGGAGCCACGGGCTGGCGAAAGCGCTGCTTGGGCGCACCGACCCGCTCCGACTTCTTGCGCGACTTGGCGGCGCGCGCCGTCTTCGGCGCGGTGGGCTTCTTCTTGGCGGTCTTCTTCTTCGCCGCCTTCTTGGAGGCCTTCTGGGGCGTCTTCTTGGTCGACTTCTTGGCGCTCTTCTTGGAGGCCTTCTTGGTCGACTTCTTGGCGCTCTTCTTGGAGGCCTTCTTGGTCGACTTCTTGGCCGGCGTCTTCTTGGCCGGCGTCTTCTTGGCGCTCTTCTTCTTGGTCGACTTCTTGGTCGACTTCTTGGCCGGCGTCTTCTTGGCGGCCTTGCGAGGGGCGCTCTTACGGGTCGACTTCTTCGTCGCCTTCCGCCCCGAGCCCTTTTTCGTGGCCTGCTTTTTCTTCTTGGCTGCCAATGGAAAGCCCCCGCTATTACAAGCTTGTGCCCAGCGCATACCACTGGTGCCCCCACGGTGTAAAGCGTGCTACGCCCGGTCGGGATGGCGGTCTACACCCAGCTCTCGAGGGCGGATGGACGCCGGATTGCAGAGGCCCACGATTTGGGGGTTCTCCGCGAAATCACTCCCATTGCCGCTGGGAGCGTGAACTCCAATTTCTTCGTCGAGACCGATCGCGGGCGGTGGTTCTGCCGGATCTACGAGGAGCAGGAGAGCGACGGCGTGGGCTACGAGTGGCGCCTGCTCCAGCACCTGAGCGCGCGGGCGCTCCCCGTGCCCGCGCGGGTCGAGGGACCGGGGCCGGGTGAGCTGCGGGTGGAGGGCAAGCCCACGGCGGTCTTCGCGCTCGCCCGGGGGGTGGAGTCCTGTCAGGCGGGGGTGACGCCGGCGCGAGCCGAGGCGGTCGGGCGCTTCCTCGCCCAGGTTCATCTCGCCACCGACGACTTCCCAGAGCGCCGCGAGGGCCGCTTCACCCGCGCCGACGTGCGGGCGCGGCTCTCCCAGGCCGAGGCAGCCGGCGAGGCCGATCTCGCGCCGGCCATCGCCCGCACCCGCGCCGCCCTCGACGAGGTGGACGCGGCGCTGCCCGCCGAGCTGCCGACAGGCGTCGTTCATGGGGATCTCTTCCGCGACAACGTCCGTTGGGAAGGCGACACCATCGTCGCCGCCATCGACTGGGAGAGCGCGAGCGACGACGCCCGGGTCTACGACCTCGCCGTCACGCTCCTCGCCTGGTGTTGGGGCGACGCCCTCGCGCTGCCCCTCGCCCGCGCGATGTGCGCCGGCTATGCCGCCGAGCGGCCCCTGGCCGAGGTCGAACGCGCGAGCCTGCGTCTGTCGCTCATGGCCGCCGCGGCCCGCTTCACCGCGACCCGCATCACCGACTACCACCTCCGCGGCGAGATGGGCGGCACCCGGGTGATGAAGGACTACCGCCGCTTCCTCGCCCGCCTCGACTACGCGACGAACGCCGACGCCGAGGCGCTCGCGAGCTCCTTCGGTCTTTGAGGGATCAGAGCTCTTCGTCGAACGCGCCCAGCGCGTGGTCGTCGTACTGCGGCGTCTCGAGCAAGCTTCCGTCGGGGCCGTCGCGGCGCACGACGAAGGTGTCGCGCGAGATCACGTCGTCCGACTCGCGGGCGAAGACCGTGACGTAGTTGATGCCTGGGTTCAGGTCGACCTGGGTCTCGAAGCGCGCCTCGCGCGGGGTGTCGGAGGTGCGGTTCGATTGGTAGTAGACCTTGCGCGAGCCCACGAAGATGTAGAGGTCGCGCACGCGCTGATCGTCGCGCGCGGTGCCGCTCACCTGCAGGGTCTCGCTTCGGGTCACGAGGTCCGAGCCGTGCTCGACCTCGAGACGCGGGGGCATGTGATTGACGTGCCAGCGAATGGCGCCGCCGCTGCCGCTGCCGAGGGCGTCGTCGGCGACCCAGCCAGGCCGCCCGTCACCCAGGTCGACGCGCACCCAGCCATCGCTCTGTGCCTGCGCCGGCAGGGTGAGGCCGCCGCCGCGGACGCGGGCCACCAACTCGGCGTGGTCGTCGGCACGCTCGCGAATGGTGGCGCCGTCGGCGAGGGTCACCTGGCCGGAGCGCGCCTGCGGGGCCGGCGTGCTCTCGGCCACCGGGACGTCGATCTTCTCCGTCACGTACTCGCGCAGATCGGTGTCCGCGACCGAGACCTCGAGCTTCGCGTCGTCACGGTCGAAGTCCGGCAGGACCTCGAAGGTGAACTCCACCGTGCGCTCCTCGCCCGGCTGCATGGGCTCGAGGGAGAAGCGGCCGGCGCGGAGCAGGACGCCCCGGCCCGAGAGGTTGCGGAGGTTCGCCTGGGTCTCGAAGCTGCGCCCGCGGCCGACGTTGCGGACGCGCAGGTAGATCGTCGCCTTCTCGCCGCGGCTGCAGACGCGGCCATCACCGTTGCCTTCGGTGTCCGCCACCTGCACCGAGTACGCGAACTGCGGACGGGGCAGGGCGGTCACGCGGGTGCGGAGCTCCGCCGGGGCGGGCACGTGGTCGTGTGCTTCCTGGAACTCGACGCGGATGCCGTCGGCGCGGTCCGACAGGTCCTGAGGCAGGTCGCAGGAGCGCTGGCCGTTCTCGGTGTCGCAGATGCCGAGGGTGGTCGACCACTCGCGGGTCTGTCCGGGATCGAGGCGGCCGAAGACCAGCTCGCGCCCATCGAAGAGGCTGTAGTCGCTCTTGGTCGTGGCGCGGAGCTGGAAGAGCGGGTGCTCGCCCCGTGTTGGTCACGCGCACGCGGATCTCGAAGGGCCCACCCGCTTCGCCGGTGTCGTCCGGGCGGTTGGTGGAGACCTCCACGTCGACGTCGCTCGGCCCGCGGTCGGTGCCCACGCTCCAGTCGACGCCGAGGCGGCGGAGCTCGGCCACCGCGTGGTCCATCTCCTGACCGGGACGCGCTCGATCACGGGCTGCGCGTCGACGAGCATCTCGCGGCGACCCGCGCGCGTTCGCCCGCGTGAGAGGAGCTCGCGGCTGAAGCGCAGGAGGAACTCGTCCTCCTCCTCGTTCTCCTCGGTGTCCTCGCGGGTCGGCCTCGCGCAGGCGCTGGCGCTCCTCGCGCGGAGGTAGTAGCGCAGGACGGTCGCGGGCTGCTCCTGTTCGCGGATGCGCGGTCGTTGGTGAGGTGCGAGCGCGAGGTCGGACTCGCGCATGTATTGCGAGTCGACCGCGAGGTCCATGTCCTCGCGGTCGACCGTCATCGGGTCGATGGCGATGTCGGGCGACGATGCCCACGCCCTGGATCGAGACGTCGCCGGGCGTCAGGTACTGGGCGATGGTGAGCTTGAGCGCCGAGCCGTCCTGGAAGTCGTAGAGGACCTGCACCGAGCCCTTGCCGAAGGTACGCTGGCCGACGATCAGCGCGCGGTCGTGGTTCTTGAGGGCGCCGGCGACGATCTCCGAGGCCGAGGCGCTGCCGCCGTTGACGAGCACGACCATCGGGTAGTCGGGCTCGGTGCCTTCGCTGACGCGCGAACTTCTCGTCGCGCTGGGCCGGGTCGTTGCGAGCTGTGGTGACGATGGTGCCGCTCGAGAGGAACGCGTCGGAGACGCGCACCGCCTGCTCGAGGAGGCCGCCGGGGTCGTCGCGCAGATCGAGCACCAGGCCGTTGCAGGCCCTGCCGGTGCAGCTGCGCGAGGGCGCGGCGCATGTCCTCGTAGGTGTTGCCCTGGAAGCTCTTGATCGCGATGTAGCCGACGCCGTCGCCGAGCATCCGCGACTCGATGGAGTCGATGTGGATGACGGCGCGGACCAGCTCGAAGCGACGCGGCTGGGTCCAGCCGCCGCGGCCCTGGCGCACGACCCAGACCTCCACCGAGCGAGCCCGGCGCGCCGCGCAGCCGGTCGACCGCCTCCGAGAGCGGCATGTTCAGGGTGGACTCGTCGTTGATCTTCACGATCTGGTCGCCCGCGTGGAGCCCCGCGCGGGAGGCCGGCGTGTCGTCCATCGGGCGGATGATCGTGAGCTGGCCGTCGCGGATGGAGATGACGATCCCGAGACCGCCGAACTCGCCGCGGGTGCTCATCCGCATCTCTTCGTAGACGTCCGGCGTCAGCAGCACCGTGTGCGGATCGAGGGTGCGGAGCATGCCGTTGACGGCGGCGTACTCGACGTCGCGCAGATCGATGTCCTCGCTCCTGCAGGTTCGTCTGCAGGAAGCCGAAGATCTCGCGGAAGCGGTTGGCGAGAGCCCAGGGGCTGTTGACGTCGTCGACGTGGATACTCGCGGCGCTGGTCGTTGACCTGCACGTCGAGGGTGGGCGAGCCGTCCTGTAGTGGACCAGGACCGGGGCCACCGAGCGCTGGATCGCGTCGAGGCCCGACAGGAGCATCTGCTTCGGGTGCACCCGCTCCGGCTCGACGTAGTGGTCCTTCACCTCGAGGATGGCGCGATTGAGCACCGCCGAGCTGGGTCAGGTCGTAGGGCTCGCGGTTTCGCGCGGCCTGGGCCCGGGGTGAGCCATCGATGTCGATGTCCAGGCCGTTTCGCTCCGGCCAGACGAACGTGATGGTGAACGCTGCGATGACGGCGGCCAGGGCCGTGAGGGGCTTCCACAAAAGGGCGAATCGGCGCATTCGGTGGGCTTTCGGTCCTTTGTCCGCGTTTCCGAGGCAGTGGGGAGTATAGGGTCCCGTCTCCGGGGCCGCTAGAGCGCATCTCGGTCCGCGCTCCAACCGTGGACACCTCTCGGGCCACCTGTGTTCCTGACGTTTTTGTAATGCATTCGTGTTGACGAAAGGACGAGTGCTCTAGATTCCCCCCGGTGGATGCGAATTGGGACGATCCGGAGTTCGTCCGCGGGCGAGCCCGTCGAAAGACGATCTGGATCGTGGGCTTCGCCCTCCACATCGCGCTGTTCGCGCTGTTGATCGGCTGGCCCTACGTCCGGGGCGAGATGCGCGGGCGGGACTCCCGTCGGGCTTTCGGCAGCTTCGCAGCCTGCTTCTACGGCGGCGAAGCCACCGGAGAAGCCGGGCTGGCGCTCCCCGCCGGGGATCGGCTGGCCTATGCGAGCCACTACCTGAACGCCGACGAAGCGTGGCCGGAGCGCTGCCGCCCGCTGCTCGGCTCGCTCATCGACGGCGAGCCCTTTCTGCTCTACCCGGGGGTCAAAGGCGCGGAGGAGCGGGTGCGCCAGGTGGCCGAGCTCGCCGACGCGGCGCTGGAGACGCTGGGCCGCGAGCGTCGCTCGGGGCGCAGCGAAGGACGGGTCCCCGTCGAGCCTCTGGCGGCGGTGGGGCGCGTGGCGGGCAGCCTGGCGGACCTGGCGCGTGAGATCGATCCCCGCACCCCCATCGAGGACGAGGTGATCACTCTCTCGGCCGTCGGCCTGCCGGACCCAGCGCGGGTGCCTCTCACCACCGCGGCCGATGCGGTGATCGACGTGCGCGCGCTCGGAGACGGCATCCGCGTTCGGGCGGTGGACGCTCGCGGCCTGAGCCGCACCCAATCCCTCGGCGGTCGCTCTCGCGCCGGCCGCATCCGCCGCCCCGGCACGGTGCGGGCGATGATCGACGGGCCGGACGACGACCCGATCCTGGTCCACGCCACGAACCCCGAGCTCTGCCCCACCGATCCCCATCGCTGCGCTCGACGCAGCACCGGCCTGTCCCGGTGGATCTTCGGCGAAGGCGCGACCGAGCCCATCTGGTTGAGCGGCCATCCCCGCGGACGCATCGACCGGTCGCTGCGCGCCACCGCCCACGACGTGTGGATGGTGGCGGTGGGCGCGGAGGGGCAGGGGGCGGAGCTGCGGTGGTTCGTGCTGCCGCAGGAGACGGAGACGGGCTCGGAGACGGAGACGGATCCGGGGGCAGAGACGGAACTCGGAGACGGAGACGGACGCCACTCCCTCCATGCTCGCCCCCGAGCGGCGCATCGTCCTCGAAGGGGTCGGCGCAGAGGACGACGTGCTGCTGCTCCCCTCGGGCCGCGTCGTCTACTCGGTGACGGACGAGACGAACGTGACGCGCTTCTACTCGCGGGGAGTGGAAGGGGAGGCGACGCACCTCGCCGAGCTCGAAGGGGGCGCGCCCTTCATCGCGGCGTGCGAGGACGGCGCCTTCTTCGCGCTGGGCACCGGGACGGGGGTGATGATCGTGGAGGTCGGGGAGTCGGGGCCCGTCACCGAACACCGTCACGACTTCACGCTCGGCGCGCCCCCCTTCGAATCCGCGACGCCCGTCGCGTGATCGGGTGCGTCTCGCCTGCGACGAAGCCGGGGCCACCCTCGCGGTGCACCACCAGGAGGGGCGGCTCGAATCATCGCCTGCCGCACAAACGGCCCCTGCGAAGGGGCCACGCCAGTGGCGCCTCTTGCGGCGGGCTTCGGGATGGTCCGGAGCGAGGGCAGCACGATCGTGGCGTGGACCAACGAAGCACAGAACGATCCGGTCCTGGCGCGCACCTTCGGAGAGACGCCGACCGACGCGCGGATCATCGCCGCCTGCTTCGACGATGGCGAAGGCTTCTGCGGCGTTCCGCGCCTGGCCGAAGAGAACGGGCGCGTCCTCGTCGTCGCGCAGGAAGGCGCCGACCTCCGCGTCGTGGAGAGCACCGACCGGGGCGCGACCTTTCAGCGCATGACCGGCGTGCAGTGAGCCCGGCTCACTCGGGGTGCGTTCGCAGCTCGACCAGCTGGCCGCTCGGGGGCGGGGCTTCGGGCTGGATGGTGACGTGGTCGAGGCCGTACTCGGCGTGGAGCCGCTCCCCGACGCGGTGACTCACCTCGACGCCGTGATGGCCGGGCGCGAGGGTGACGTGCGCGAGACCATCGGGTGCGCAGGCGAGAGGCACCAGACGTGGAGGTCGTGCACCTCTGCGACCCCGTCGGTCTCGGCGATGGTGCGGCGCACGTGCTCGACGTCGATGCCGCTCGGCGCGCCCTCCATCAGGACGTGGGCGGTTTCGCGCAGGAGCCGAATGGCCCCGAAGAGGATCAACGCCGCGATCACCAGCGACGCGATGGGGTCGGCGATGGTCAGATCGAGGGAGAGGACGAGGATGCCGGCGATCACCGCCGCGACCGAGCCGAGGGCGTCACCGATCACGTGGTAGAGCGCGGCTTTGACGTTGAGGTCGCCGCGCGCGCCGCGAAAGAGGATCGCGGCGGCGATGGCGTTCACGACGAGACCTGCGGCCGCGGTAGCGATGAGCCCGTTCGCCCGAAGCTCCGGCGGGGCCGCGAGCCGGCCGACCGCTTCGTGGACGATCATCGCCACGATGAGCAGGAGCCCGGTGGCGTTCGCCAGCGCGCCCAGCACCTCGGCCCGGCGGTAGCCGTAGGTGCGCGCGTCGTCCGGCGGGCGCTCGGCGATGAACGAAACCGTGAGGGCGAGGGCCAGCGCGCCCGAGTCGGCGAACATGTGACCGGCGTCCGCGAGCAGGGCCAGGCTGCCCGACCAGAAGCCCACCGCGACCTCGACGCCCATGAAGCCAGCGGTGAGGCTCAGCACGATGGACAGGCGGCGGCGCGAGGAGCGCGCGCTGCCGTCCGCCACGCGAGGCTCCCCGTGACCGTGCCCATGGCCGTGTCCGTGACCCACGTTGGGGAGGTTACTCGCGTGGACGCCGGAGGCCAGCGCGCCGGTTCAGGCGCGGCTCTCGGGCCCGAGGCCGGCCTTGGTGCGCTTGTCGAGGAGGGTCCGGACCATCTCGTCGGGCAGCGCCTTGACGCCGCCGTGGGCCTCGGCGAGATGGGCGATCTTCGCGAGGTGCTCGGCGAGCTCGAGGCGCAAGAGCGCCTGCTCGACGTCATCGCCCCAGGCGATGATGCCGTGCTGTTCGAGGAGGACCACGTCGTAGGGATCGACGTACGGGCCCATCACCTTCTCGGCCGCCGCGCCCGGCGGAGCGATGGGCACCAGCGGCACCTCGCGCCCGAGGCTCACCACGCTCTCCGGTAGAAAGCAGGGCAGCGGTCGGCCCGCGCAGGCGCGTGCGGTGGTGTAGGGCGCGTGGGCGTGCACCACCGCGCCCACGTCGGGGCGCAGCCGGTAGACGAGGAAGTGCAGCCCGATCTCGCTGAAGGGGCGGTTGCGCCCGCGCACCACGCGGCGCTCCTCGTCGACGACGATGAGCTGATCGGCGCTGCACAGGCGCTTCGAGAAGGACGTGGGCGTGGCCACGACGCGGCCGGGGGCGGCGAGCGCGGAGACGTTGCCGTCGTGGTTCGCGACCCAGCCGCGCTCCCAGAGGATGGCCGACGCGTCGGCGACCTCGCGCCGCAGCTGATGCTCGGTCTTCTTGCTCATCCTTCGACTTCGATGGCGTCGACGATGCCGACGATCACGCTACGGATGGGGAGCTTGCCGTCGATGGTGCCGAGGAGCTGGCGCGCGCCGTTGCCCTCTTGATTGACGAGGACGGTGTCGCCCATGCCCGCCTGGGCGCGGTCCACGGCGAAGAAGGCGTCGCCCGTCTCCTCGCGGTTGTCGTCGAGTGGCTGGCACCACATCACCTTGTGCCCCTCGTAGGCGACGTGCTTCTCCGTGGCGACCAGCGTGCCGATGACGCGCGCCAGCTTCACATCGCCTCTTCGATCTGCTGAAGGTCGTCGACGATGCCGACGATGGCCGCGTCCACCGGCACGAAGGCCTCCTCGAGGGCGTGGGAGGCCTCGCGCGCCCCGACTAGGAAGACCAGGTCGTCGGGCCCGGCCTTCGCCGTGTCGCACGCGATCTGCGGCTCTCCCTTGGGCTGACGCTGCCGGTCGAGAGGCTGCACCACGAGGAGCTTCACCCCCTCGAGCCCCTCGTATTTGCGGCTGGCGACGCAGGTCCCGATGACGCGGCCGAGATACATGAGGGGGGTCTTATACAAGGGATGATGGCGGCCGCGCCAGCGGTGGGGACCGACCTCTCCGCCTGACTCCCTTGGCTGTCCCTGTGGTACGACCGAGTGGCATTCGATGGCGCGCGGGTGGGGGGTGAGTAGACTTCCGGGGTCTTCTCACACTCGGTGCTTGCCCATGTAGGGGCAGGTGGGATACCGGCCGTTTCGGCGGGAAAACACATGAGCAATACAGGCCAGACCGGCCCCCATCCCATCCCTGGCGTCCCCAACAGCCAGCGTGCACCCCTGATCGGGCGCGGGCCCGAGCTGCGCGAGCTCGAGGAGGCCCTGGCGAAGGCGCTGTCGACCAAGCAGCCGCAGGCCATCACCGTCATCGGCAGCCCCGGCATCGGCAAGTCGCGCCTGCTCACCGCGTTTCTTCAGAGGGTTCGGTCGCGCGAGCGTCGGGTTCGCATCTACCGCGGCATCTGTCGCGAGAACGGGCCGGCCTTCGGCGTCATTCAGCGCATCCTGCGCGCCCGCTTCGGCATCATCGAAGGCGCCCCCGCCGAGCAGACCCGCGAGACCTTCCGCACCGCCGTCTCCGAGGCGCTCGGCGACAAGCGCGTCACCGAGTTCCTCCACTTCCTCGGCGCCTTCCTCGACCTCGAGTACCCGGAGTCTCCCTTCATCAAGGCGGTGGAGGAGGACCCGGAGCAGTTCCGTCTGGTGAGCCGCGCCGTGCTCCGGCGTTTCTTCGAGGTGGACGCGCAGGCGCATCCCCTGGTGCTCACCTTCGAGGACCTGCACTGGGCGCCCAGCGACACGCTCGAGCTCCTGCAGTACCTGCTCACCTCGCTCACCGACGCGCCGATCCTCCTGGTGACCGTCGCGCGGCCCGAGCTCATCGCCAAGCAGTCCGACTGGATGAAGGCGGGCGGCGAGAGGCACCACAAGCTCGAGCTCTCGCCGCTGGCGCCCGACGACGCGGCGAGCCTCATGATGAACCTCCTCGAGCCCACCGGGGATCCACCCGACGAGCTCGTCGACGCCGCCGTCGACATGGCCGGCGGCAGCCCATACCTGCTCGAGCAGATGGTCCGCTGCTTCCACGACAACGGCACCCTCGAAGCGCAGAAGGACGGCACCTGGAAGGTCGATCTCGACAAGCTCGAGAGCGCCGAGCTCCCCCTCTCCGTCGAGGAGGCGATCAGCGCGCGCATCAGCGCGCTGGCGCCCGCCGAGCGGCGTCTCTTGGAGATGGCCTCGACCATGGGCGGGCTCTTCTGGCTCGGCGCCATCATCGCGATGATGCGCATCAAGGAGGACGCCCCGAAGCTCTGGGGCGGACACGAGAGCATGGTGTCGCACCTGGCGGACATGCTGGTGAGCCTCTGCGACCGCGACTACATCCTCGAGATCCCCGACTCGTCCATCCCGGGCGAGGTGGAGTTCGCCTTCAAGCACAACCTCGAGCGCGAGACCCTGCACCGCCTCACCAACCGCACCGAGAGCCGGCGCTTTCATCAGGTCGTCGCCGAGTGGCTCGAGTTCCGCTTCGCCGACCGCGCCGAAGAGCAGTGCGAGATGCTGGCGCAGCACTACGAGGATGGGGGCTCACCGCGGCGCGCCGGCATGTACTACATCCTCGCCGGCGATACCGCGCGCGCCCGCTACGCCAACATGAAGGCGGCCGAATACTACGAGCGCGGCCTCGACCTGCTCGGCGATTCGGACGTGGTGCAGCGCCTCGACGCGCTCCATCACTGGGGCGACGTCCTGCAGCTCTCCGGCGACAACGAGCGCGCACGCGCCGCCTTCGAGAAGATGCTGGAGATCGCCTTTCGGCTCGACCTCAAGGCCAAGGGTGGGGCCGCCCACAACCGCATCGGCCGCGTCTATCGCGCCATCGGGCAGCTCGAGCAGGCGATGCGTCATCTCGGCACGGGGCACGCGCTCTTCGAGGCGGCGGGCGACGTTCGCGGCGTGGCTTCGTCACTCGACGACGTGGGCAAGGTCCACTGGATGCGCGGCAACTACGAGGCGGCGGAGCGCTTCATGCGTCAGGCTCTCGACGTGCGAAGCGCGCTCGGCGATGCGCGCTCCATCGCGCTCAGCCACAACAACCTCGGCCTCGTCTACCAGGACAGTGGCCGCTTCTCCGAGGCGCAAGCAGCCTTTCAAGAAGCCCTCAGCCTGCGCGAGCAGATCGGGGACAAGCCCGGCATCGCGCAGACCCTCAACAACCTCGGCACCATCCACCAGGACAACGGCGAGCACGACCGGGCCGTCGAGCTCTACCGCGACGCGCTCGCGGTCGCGAGCCAGGTCGGCGACCGCATGCGCCAGGCGGTGATCCTCACCAATCTCGGCGAGAGCGAGTATCGCCTCGAGCGACCCACCGAGGCCATCGCCGTGCTCAAGCAGGCCGAGGATTTGTCGGCGACGCTCGGGGACACCATCCTCGAGGGTGAGATCCTGCGCGGCCTCGCCAAGGCGCACATGCTCATCCACGACATCAAGCTCGCCCGCGAGTACATCGGGCGCTCGGTGGAGCTCTTCGAACAGTCGCGGGGCAAGCCATTCCTCGGCGTGGCGCTGCGCACCCAGGCGGAGATCCTCGCCGCGGCGGGGTGGGGCGGCGACGACCACCGCCTGGCCAAGGAGAGCTTCGAGCGCTCGCTGCGCATCTTCGAGGAGCTGGGCAACGACGTCGAGCTCGCGAACACCTGTGACAGCTACGCCACCTTCCTCGAGTCGGACGCGGAGTCGAAGAGCGATCCGGTGCGCGCCCACGAGGCGATGAGCATGCGCGGCCGGGCGGACGAGATCCGCACGCGGCTGCGCGAGAGCGACGAGCAGCTGCCCGAGCTCCCCGGCGAGCCCACGCGGCCCAGCGCGGGGATGCGGGATCAGGTCCCGCCGGACTTCGGCGACGACGACGCGGGCCCGACCATGGTCTCGGGGCCGCCCGCCGAGGCTTCGGATGCGGAGGAGGACTTCGGCTCGTCGTCGTCTTCTTCGTCCTCCGCTTCCCACTCGGGCGCTTCGAGCGCGAGCGGCGCGTCGGACGTCTCGGACGTCTCGGACGCGTCGGGCGTCTCGGACGCGTCGGATGTCTCGGACGCGTCGGATGTCTCGGACGGCGGCGGCGACGAGCCCTCTTCCTCCTCGAGCGGCGGCTGACGCACGGCGGGCGATGAAACCGACGGTCGGCCAGAGGCAAATCCCCGAGCCGGTGGTGGAGATCGTCCAGAAGCTGGGGGAACACGGGCACCGCACCTGGGTGGTGGGGGGCTGCATCCGCGACCTGCTCCGCGGAAAGGAGGTCTCGGACTGGGACCTCGCGACAAGCGCGCTCCCCGGGGAGGTGAAGAAGGTCTTCGGCCGGGTGATCCCCACCGGCATCCAGCACGGCACGGTGACGGTGCTGTGGAAGGGAGAGCGCTACGAGCTCACCACGCTGCGGGGGGAGGGCGCCTACAGCGACGGGCGCCGCCCCGACGAGGTCTACTTCGTCCGCGACATCGAAGAGGACCTCGCGCGCCGTGACTTCACGGTCAACGCCATCGCCTTCGATCCGGTCAGCGACCGGACCGTCGATCCCTTCGGCGGCGTCGCGGACATGGAGGCGGGGATCCTCCGCGCCGTGGGCGATCCGCGCGAGCGCTTCGGCGAGGACGGCCTGAGGGTGCTGCGCGGCGCGCGCTTCGTCGCGACCCTCGAGCTCGAGCTCGATCCCGCCACCGAAAAGGCGATCACTCAGGAGCTCGGGACCTTCGCGAAGGTGAGCAAGGAGCGGGTGCGCGACGAGTGGATGAAGACGATGAAGGCGCGTCGCCCCTCGCGCGCCTTCGAGGTGATGCGCAAGACCGGGATCCTCGAGATCACCTTCCCCGAGCTCGTCGAACAGGTGGGCTGCGAGCAGAACAAGTGGCACGCCTACGACGTCTGGAACCACACGCTCGAGACCCTCGACGCGAGCGAAGGCGGGCCCACCCTCCGCATCGCCGCCCTGCTGCACGACGTGGGCAAGCCGGCGACGCGCGCGCACTCCGACAAGACCGACGACTGGACCTTCTACGATCACGAGCGGGTCGGCGCGAAGATGGCCGACCGCTGGCTGCGCGAGTATCGCTTCTCGAACGAGGAGCGCAGCGACATCGTCCACCTCGTTCGTCACCACCTGATTCTGCTACTCGCCCGAGTGGTCCGACGCCGCCGTGAGGCGCTTCGTGCGGCGCATCGGCAAAGAGCACGTGGAGAGCCTGTTGGCCCTCGGCCGGGCGGACGCCCTCGGCAAGGGGCGCCCGGTGGACCCGGAGCTCGCCGCCCTCGCCGAGCTGAAGGACCGGATCGAAGCCGTGGTGGCGGCGGGTGAAGCGCTGAGCACCCGGGACCTCCCGGTCGGGGGCAAGGATGTGATGGATCGCCTCGGGGTGCCGCCCGGCCCCATCATCGGCCAGGTCCTCGACACCCTCCTCGAGCGGGTCACGGACGATCCCTCGCTGAATGATCGCGAGCGGCTGCTACACCTCATCGACGAGGTGGCCCCCGCGGCCCCAGTCCCCCCGCCCGAAGACGACGACGAGTGATGGGTTACGTCGACCTGCACAGCCACTACATCCCCGCCATCGACGACGGGGTGAAGACCGAAGAGGAGGGCCGCGCGCTGTTGCGCGGGCTCAAGAAGCTCGGCTGGGACACGGTGGTGGCGACGCCCCACATCCGCACCGCGATGTTCGAAAACCGCAAGCCCGGCCTCGAGCGCGCCTTCCACGCGTTCCGAGAGCGCGCCGAGGGCGACCCCGAGCTTCCCACGCTCGGCCTCGGCGCCGAGCACCACTTCGACGACGTGGTCTGGGGACTCTTCACGACGGGGCAGGCGCTGCCGTACCCGGGCGGGCACGGCGCGCTGGTGGAGTTCCCCGAGCGGGCGTTCCCGATGGGCGTGGCCCAGCGCTTCTTCGAGATGATGGTGAAAGGGATCCGTCCGGTGATCGCCCACCCCGAGCGCTACCACCCGCTCTTCAAGAAGACCGACGAGCTCGACCCGCTCCTCGACGTGGGCGCGCTGCCGCTCCTGGACCTGATGGCGCTCACCGGGAAATACGGGCGGCGCCCGCGAAAAGCCGCCGAGCGCATGGTGAAGGAGGGGACCTATTACGCCGCCTGCACCGACGCCCACCGCCCGAGCGATTCTCGCGTTGGTCGACGAAGCGGTGGACAGACTGAAGAAGCTCGTGGGAGAGGAGGAGGCGGAGGAGCTCCTCGCCGAAAACCCGAGGCGCATCCTCGAAGGACGGGTGGATTGAGCAGCGAAGCCACAGCCGAGGAGGGGAGCCGACGGGACGAGGAGAGCGAGCCGAGCTTCCTGAGGAAGATCCTTCCCAAGCTGGGCATCTCGCTGATCCTCGGGGCGCTCTTCGCCTGGCTCGTCTCGCGCGGAGGCGTTCCGCTGATCCCGAACGGAGAGGCCTTCTCCGAGGTCAGCTGGGGTCTCGTCGCGCTCTACGTGCCGCTCTTCTTCGTGACCCACTTCTTCCGGGCCAGCCGCTGGCGCTTCCTGGTGCGTCCGGTGAAGCACGTGCCCTTCAAGGACGTGATCGCGCTGAACTGGATCGGCTTCTTCGCGATCTTCGCCCTGCCGCTGCGCCTGGGCGAGGTGGCCCGGCCGGCGCTCACCAAGATGCGCAACGGCGTCAGCATCTCCGCCGGCTTCGGCACCATCGCCGTCGAGCGCGTGATCGACGGGCTGCTCACCAGCCTCTGCGTCGCGTGGGCCCTCTTCGCCCTGCCGCGGCTGCCCTCCGACGACGAGCTGGCGGTGGCGCTGCCGTTCTACGGCTACCTCTCCTTGGCCGTCTTCGGCAGCGCCTTCGTCGCCCTGGGGCTCTTTCTGTGGCAACGCGCGCTCGCCACCAAGCTCGTCGCCGCGGTGGTGGGGCTCGTTTCGCGCCGCTTCGCCGACGTGCTCTCCTCGAAGGTCGGCTCGGTGGCAGACGGCGTGCGCTCCATCGCGGACGTGCGCCTCGCTTCGGGCTTCATGCTGGAGACGGCGATCTACTGGCTCACGAACGCGTCGGGGATGTGGCTGCTCGGCGTCGCGTGCGGGCTTCCCATGCATTACGGGCATGCGGTGGCGATCATGGGGATCCTGGCCATCGGCATCCTCTTGCCGGCGGGGCCAGGGCTCTTCGGCAACTTCCAGCTCGCCGTATCACTCGCGCTCCAGCTCTACTTCGCCGAGTCCCTGCTGGGCGAGCAGGGCTCCATCTACGTCTTTTTGCTCTACAGCATGCAGGCGGTGATGATCACCCTGGCCGGGGTCATCCCCCTCTACCTCTTCCACATCCCGTTGAGCGCGCTGCTCAAGGTCGACACCACACCGACCATCGCGCCGCCGGCGAACGCCGAGAATTGATCGAAAATTTGGTGGGGTCGCCCACTGGCCCTTAGCGTCGGGGCATGCGCCGGCTCGGCCTCGGACTCCTCGTCGCTCTGTTCTTCGCGACCCTCGCGCCCACGACGGCCGAGGCGCGCAAGCAGAAGGACCACACCTATCGATTCGAGCAGGTGTGGAGCGCGGCCGTGCGCATGGTCCGGGTCGACCTCCGTTACGCGATCGACGATCAGGACCCCGAGGTCGGATACGTCCTGTTCCAGTATCAGGATCGAGGCCGCACCTTCCCCGGGAGCATCGAGCTCGTCCGCACGCGCGTCGAGGGCGTCGACTACGTGCGGACGGTCGTGCAGATCCCGTCGATGCCCTCCTACGTGGAGCAGATGCTCCTCGACCGCCTCGAGCGAAAGCTCCGCGCCGAGTTCGGCGACCCGCCCGAGCAGCCACGCCGCGAGCGCCGGCCGTCGGGGGACCGTGGTGATTCGGATCACGACGACGACGGAGACGCGTCGGACCGTGACGACGAGGGATCGGACGATGGTGACCGACGGGGCCGCGAGGACGACCGTCGGGACGACCGCAATCGCCAGGGTCGTTAGCGGATCTTCGTGCGCCGCATCGGTGCTACAGTCCCGCCCCCGTGGGCCTGATCGTTCAGAAGTTCGGGGGGACCAGCGTCGGGTCGCTCGAGAAGATCCGCAACGTCGCGCGCGCGCGTGGCCGCTTCGCGCGCAGAGGGTCACGACCTGATCGTCGTCGTGAGCGCCATCGGCGGTGAGACCGACCGTCTGCTCAAGATGGGCCGTGAGGCCGCGACCGAGGACGAGCCGCTGCATCGCGAGATGGACGTGCTGGTGTCCACCGGCGAGCAGGTGAGCGCGGCTCTGTTGTCCATCTGCTTGAACGACATGGGCGTGCCGGCGCGCTCGCTCATGGGCCATCAGGCCCGCATCCTCACCGAGGGCCCGCACACCAAGGCCCGCATCAAGTCGATCGAGGGCACGGCCATGTCGAAGACCCTCGAAGAGGGCCGGATCGCGGTGGTGGCCGGGTTTCAGGGGATCGGACCCACGGGCGACATCACCACCCTCGGCCGGGGCGGCTCGGATACGACGGCGGTGGCCATCGCCGCCGCGGCGCGCGCCAGCGCCTGTGAGATCTACACCGACGTCGACGGGGTCTACACCGCCGATCCGAACGTCTGTCCCAACGCCAAGAAGATTCACCGGATCAGCTACGAGGAGATGCTCGAGCTCGCGTCGCTCGGCGCGAAGGTCCTACAGATCCGCTCCGTGGAGGTCGCGATGAAGTACGCCGTTCCGATTCACGTCCGCTCCAGCTTCAAGGAGGACGAAGGCACCTGGGTCGTGGGGGAGGACACCTCCCTCGAGTCGGTGGTGGTCGCCGGCGTCACCTCGGACAAGAACGAGGCGAAGATCACCATCCGTTCGGTTCAGGACCGGCCGGGCGTGGTGGCGCAGCTCTTCGAGCCTCTGGCCGAGCAGAGCATCTCCGTCGACATGATCATCCAGAACGTCTCCGATCACGGGGCGACGGACCTCACCTTCACCGTGAAGAAGTCCGACATCGGCGCCGCGAGGAAGGTCGCCGAGGCGAACCTCGAGATCCTGGGCGCCAAGGAGGTCCTGGTCGACGAGGACGTGGTGAAGGTCTCCATCGTGGGCCTCGGCATGCGCAGTCACGCCGGCATCGCCGCCAAGATGTTCCGGGTGCTGGCGACCGAGGGGATCAACATCCAGGCGATCACCACCAGCGAGATCAAGGTCAGCTGCCTGATCGAATCGAAGTACGCCGAGCTCGCCGTGCGCGCGTTGCACGACGCGTTCGATCTAGGGGACTAGTCAGTCCTGTTGCCGGGGGATTCTGTTCGGCTCTCGCGGCCGACTGCGGCGCAGGAGGCGCAGAGCCGGGAGTGCGCCCCCGGCTCCCCATTCGGCCCTACGGGCACGTGATGTTCGCGGCCCCTGGGGTTCCATAGTCCGACGTGCTTCCGTCGGTGTTGTACTCGTTGGCGGCGTCGGCGGGGGTCAGGCACCAGGTGGGCGTGGTGGTGGTGCCATCGAGGTAGGCCTGGTCGAGGTTGAAGCTCTGGCCGGCGACCGCGTCGAGGCCGACGTTGTCGAGGTCGCTGCCGGTGCCCGCGTAGGTCACTCGGTGGATGTCGGTGCCCATGTACTGGATCGCGACCTCGTCGCCGCCCTGGTTGAAGAAGCCGGAGCCGATCGCCGCACCGCCCATGATGCCGCCGTTCGCGGTTGGGTCGTCGTTGGCCACGAAGACCAGGCGCTCGCCGGGAGAGAGGAACCACGACGTGGAGATGGTCGCGGTGTTCGTCGTCGTGTTGTCGTTGAGGGTCAGCCCGTTGACGTCGATGGTGTCGGTGGAGACGTTGAGGATCTCGGCGTACTCACCGTTGCTGTCCGAGACTACGTCCGGGTTGGCCATGATCTCGACGACGATCAGCGGCTGGTCGGTGCTGAAGTCGTAGTCGGCGAGGGTCGTGGTCGTGGCGCAGACGCCCATGGCACAGGTGCCCGAGGCGCAGGTGCCGAACCAGTTGGTGTCGCTGCAGGCCATGCTGGAGCAGCTGCTCTCACAGTCCGAATCGCGACAGTCGGCGTTGCCGTCGAGGTCGTCGTCGGTGCTGTTGTCGCAGATGGCTTCCATGTCGACGCACACCGCCGCGCCCAGGCAATCGCGGTCGGCGCAGTCGATGAAGCCGTCCCCGTCGTCGTCCATGCCGTTGGCGCAGTTGTCGCCGCTCTCGGCCATGCAGGGCGTGGTGTCCGAGCAGTTCGAATCGACGCAGTCGAAGCGCCCGTCTCCGTCGTTGTCGAGCCCGTCCGAGCAGGTGGCGTCGGTGTCCTCGCTGCCGCAGGAGGCGGTGGGCTCGCAGTCGTCGTCGTCGCAGTCGGTGAAGCCATCGTAGTCGTTGTCGAGGCCGTCGGCGCAGAGCGTCGCGTCGTTTTCGACCCCCATGGTCGCGGGGCGGCACGCCATGGTGGTGGCGCAGCCGCGCTCACCACAGTCGATCCGCCCGTCGCCGTCGTTGTCGATGCCGTCCGAGCAGAGCGTCTCGTCCCCCGCCTCGTCAGCGCAGGCGGTTGCCATGCCGAGGCAGTCGTAGTCCGCGCAGTCGACGTGGCCGTCGCAGTCGTTGTCGATGCCGTCGGTGCACGCGGCCATCGTGTTCTCGTCGCCCGCTTCGGGGGCCGCGGCCGGCGGGCAGACGGAGCAGCCCGGGTCCGTGTCGATCATCCCGTCGCAGTCGTTGTCGATGCCGTCGGTGCATTCGAGCCAGGTGCGCTCGTCGGCCGGCACGCAGCCGCCGTCTGCCATGGTGTCGGTGCTGCCGTCCGCGACGGTCCCGTCCATGCTCGAGTCCATGCTGCCGTCACCTGCGCCGGTGTCGGTGCTGCCGTCACCGGTGCCGGTGTCGGTGCTGCCGTCGCCCGCGCCCGTGTCCGCGGGAGGTGTCGTGTCGTCGCCGCAGCCGGCGCTCACGAAGGTGACGGTGAGAAGGGCGATCAGGAGAAGGCGTGTCGTCATGGGGCGGCAGGATGCGGTCGACGCGCCGCCGCCTGCAAGCCCCCCCTTGCCTTTGTCACCGAACGGCGCAACTCGCGGTCGCTCGGCGCGACAAGGGCTCGTGCGCGAAGCGAGGACGCTTTCGGCTCTGGCGGCGCTCGCCCTCGCGGTGGGGCTCTCGGCGATGGCGCGAACCGAGATCTCGACGCCCTCCGTCTCTGCGCGCGATCTCTCCGCCCAGCGCCAGCGTCCACCCCCGAGTGGGGAGGCGCGCGACGCCGGCCTCGGCGAAGCGGCGCGCGCGCTCCGGGATGGGGAGCCGATCGATCTGAATGGGGCGAGCGCCGCGGAGCTCGAGCTGCTGCCCGGGATCGGTCCGACCCTCGCGGCGCGCATCGTCGCTCACCGAGCCGCCGAGGGGCGCTTCGAGAGCCTCGAGTCCCTCGAAGCGGTCCGTGGCGTGGGACCGAGAGCCCTCTCACGGATACGCGATCTGGTGACGATCGAGCGATAACACCGCGACAACAGGAGGAAAGCGTCTTTTCTTTTTGCGTCAGGGGCCCCCAAAAGCTATCCCACAGCGCCCCGTCTGGGGCCCTTCGGAGGACTTTCATGCGCTTTACAGTCGTCACTTCGCTTCTTTCCCTCGCCCTCGTTCTCGCCGGCTGCCGCAACGATCCCCCGCGGATGACCGGCGACTCGGGCGTCCCCGACAGCACCGCCGGCGATAGCGGCGGCGGGGACGGTGGAGACACCGGGACCACCGGCGATGGGGGCGACTGCACCATGACGGCGATGATCGAATCCGGCGATCTCTGCGGCAACGGCATGGACGACGACTGCGACGGCTTCATGGACTGTGACGACAACGGCTGCATCGGTGCGACCGGTTGTCCCCAGGCTGAGGCGAGCAACCCGCTCTGCAACGACGGTCTCGACAACGACGGCGACGGCTTCACCGACTGTGAAGACAACGGCTGCATGATGCGCATCGTCTGCGTCGGCGAGGGTACGAACGAGAAGTGCTCCGACATGATGGACAACGACGGCGACGGCATGGTCGATTGCGCCGACGACGATTGCATGCGCGAAAACGTCGATGCTTGCACCGGCGGGACCAACGGCTGTCACGACATGACGGACAACGACGGCGACGGATACGTGGACTGCGCCGACAACGACTGCCAGGTCGTCGACGCGACCTGCATGCAGCCGCCCCTCGAGCAGACCAACGCCACCTGCTCCGACATGATGGACAACGACGGCGACGGCGACACCGACTGCGCCGACTCGCGCTGCATGGGCGAGGGCATCGCGGCCTGCGCAAGCGGCAGCATGACCTCGGATGATCTCTGCTCCGACGGCGTCGACAACGACGGCAACGGCCACATGGACTGCGAAGATTTCTCCTGCAGCCAGAACCCCGACGTCACGGTCTGCCCCGGCGAGAACACCGACGCCGCGTGCTCCGACGGAGAGGACAACGACGGGAACATGTTCACGGACTGCGAAGATTTCAGCTGCACCATGAATCCCTTCGTCACCGTCTGCCCCACCGAGCGCGGCTACGACCAGTGCTCCGACGGCATCGACAACGACGGCAACGGATTCGCCGACTGCGCCGACTTCAGCTGCACGCCGATGACCGGGACGTCCCCGGCCTGCTACTAGGCGGAGCGAAGCCGAAGCGCAGCGAGGTGGCGCGGAGCCGCCCACGAAAAAGGCTCAGCGGCGCCGCAGCGAAGCGGCGCCGTAGAGCCGGGATTGGGAGCCGCCCACGAAAAGGCTCTACGGCGCCGCAGCGAAGCGGCGCCGTAGGGCGCAGTGCGCCCGGAGGCGACGCGCAGCGTAGGTGACGTAGAGCCGGGATTGCGTCGCCCACGAAAAGGCTCAGCGGCGCCGCAGCGAAGCGGCGCCGTAGGGCGCAGTGCGCCCGGAGGCGACGCGCAGCGTAGGTGACGTAGAGCCGGGATTGCGTCGCCCACGAAAAGGCTCAGCGGCGCCGCAGCGAAGCGGCGCCGTAGAGCCGGGATTGGGAGCCGCCCACGAAAAGGCTCAGCGGCGAACGCGCAGCGTAGGTGACGTAGAGCCGGGATTGGAGTCCCTGGCCTCCATCACCCCTACAAATCGAACAACCAGCTCACCCGCAGGTTCACCGACACGTAGATCGGTTCCGCCCGCCCTTCCGCCAGCGTGACCGGCAAGAAGTGCGGGCGGACGTCGAGGCCGACGAGCCAATGGCGGCTGAGCAGATACTCGGCGCCCGCGACGACGTGGACGCCGAGCTCGAGGCTGCCAGCGTCCTGGTAGACGGTGGCGATGCCGTCGATGCCGATCCCGAAGTAGGGGACGAGCTGCACGATGTCGACGAGGTACAGGCCCTCGACGCCGAAGAGGGCGAGGTGCATCGGGTCGTCGCCGGGGTGGTAGCCGTAGTCGGCGTGGGCGCGGACGGCGAACTGGTCGCCCAGGCCGAGGGAGAGCTCGAGACCGAAGAGGGCGCCGTGCTGGGGCAGGGTGGTGTCGGTGATGGCGACGACCCCGTAGCCCGCCTCGAAACCGAACGTGCCCTGGTCCTCGTAGGCGTGTGCCTGGCCGCCGAACAGGGCCCAGAAGGAGAGGGCGAGGGGGAGGGCGGTCAGGGTGCGACGCACCACGGCTGGATAGCACAGGCCCGCCGATCCGGGGCGGATTGACGCTCCCCAGGGCACATGCCAAGGTCCCGGCCGGCAGAGCCCGGAAAGACACGGGATCGCGAGGATATTCACGTGAGCACGGACGAAAAGGCCGAAGACGAGACCGAGGCCACGGAAGAAGAAGAGACGGGCTCCGCGGAGGCCGAGGAGACGGAGTCCGACTCGGACTCGGAGACGGAATCCGATTCGGATTCGGAGTCGGACGACGCCGGTGAAGAGGACTCGGACGACGACGCGGACTCCGATGACGAGGACGACGCGGACGACGACTCGGACGACGAGGACGACGCGGGCTCGGACGAGGCGGATGACGAGGACGACGACTCGGACGACGACGAGGACTCGGACGACGACGAGGACTCGGACGACGACGAGGACTCGGACGACGACGAGGACTCGGACGACTCGGACGACGAAGAAGCGTCCACCAAGAAGGCCTCCGGCAAGAAGGGCAAGAAGCGTCGCGGCAGTGGGATGACGCCGGGCGAGCGCCTCGCGGCCGCGAAGGCGCGCAAAGCCAAGCGCAAGGCGGACAAGCGCGGACGGCAGGCGGAGGTCGTCGAGGATCGCGTGCTCAAGCAGGCCGCGGTCGCCACCGACTGGGTCACCGAGAATCGCCAGAAGCTCTGGATGGCGGCGGGCGCCGTGGTGCTCATCGTCGCCGGCGTGACCTATTACTCGGTCACCAGCTCGGCGAAGGCCGAGGAAGCCTCGACCGGTCTCTGGGACGCGGTGCAGGCCGCGCAGGGCGAGATCCGCTCCGAAGGCAACGTGGCCGGCGACCAGGACGAGGAGTCGGAGATCTTCGACTCCACCGAAGCGCGCGCCGAGGCGACCCTCGAGCGGGCCGACACGGTGCGCAGCGACTTTCCCGGCACCCCCGCGGCCATCTGGGCGGCGCTCGAAGGAGGCACGGCGCTCCTCGATCTCGAGCGCTATGGTGAAGCGCGGGAGCGCTTTCAGGCGGCCCTCGCCGAGGGCGGACAGAACCCGACGGTGGCCTGGCGCGCCCTCGAGGGCCTCGCCTTCAGCTTCGAGGGCGAAGAGTCGTGGGACGACGCGCTCGCGCGCTTCAACGAGCTGAAGAGCTCGGGCGACGGCGCCTTCGAAGAGGTCGCCGAGTACCACATCGGTCGCATGTATCTCGCGAAGGGCGACACCGATCACGCCAAGGAGATCTTCGCCGGTCTGCTCGACAAGCTCCGCGAGGAGGACGAGGACCGCCCCGATCTCAACTACGTCCGCAACCAGACGGAAATCCGCCTCCTCGAGCTCGACTCCTCGCTGGTGCCGCAGGAGACCAGCCCCGGCGGGTTCCAGATCCCGGGCGCGGGCGGCGGTCCAGGTGGCGCGGGTGGCGCGGGCGGCCTTCAAGACATCCCACCGGAGATCCTGCAGAAGCTGCTCCAGCAGCAGCAGGGCGGCGGTGGTCTCCCGGCTCCGGGAGGCAGCGCGCCACAGTGATTGGGATGCGCCTTCGCGCCGTCATCTTCTTCGCGCTCGCGACCGTCCTCGGAGCCTGCAGCGGCGGCTTCGACAGCGCCGGCTGGTGGGACGCCCGCGACGAGCGGGTCCAGGCCACCCAGGGCCCGGTGCGCCTCTTGTGGACCGAGCGCCTCGCGCCGAGCGCGAGCGACTCGGACCTCTTGCGCGATCCGCGCGGCGGCCTCACCGAAGGCGACTACTCGCCCGTGGAGCGCGCGATGGCGGCGCTCGATCCGGCGCGACAGCGTCTCTTCGTGGGCTCGACCGCGGGGACGCTCTACGCGCTGCATTCGAACGGCGGGCGGATCTGGGGCTACGACGCGCGTGGCGCCATCGAATCGATGCCAGCGCTCGACCCCGAGGCCGACGAGGTCTACGTGGGCACGGAGCAGGGCGTGATGCACGCCTTGACCGCCTCCACGGGTGCGGTTCGCTGGCGCCAGGTCACGGGCGGGCCGATCCGCCAGCCGCCGGTGCTCCTCGAGGAGGCCATCGTCGTGGTGAGCGACACCGACGTGGTGACCGCCCACGCGCGCCGCAATGGCGACGTGCTCTGGACCTACAAGCGGGAGGCGCCCGAGGGATATTCGATCAGCGGCCACGCCGGGCTCGCACACGTCGACGGAAAGCTCGTCACCGGGATGACGGACGGCACGGTCGTCGCGCTCGATCCCCAAGACGGCACCGTGGTGTGGGAGCGGGACACCTCGGTGGACGTGGACGGGCCGGACGGGGGCCGACCGCAGTTCGTCGATGTCGACACCACGCCCGTGGCCGCGGGCGACGAGCTCTTCGTCGCGTCTTTCGCCGGCGGCCTCTACGCGCTCCATCCGGGCAGCGGCACGGTCGTCTGGCACGACCAGACGCTCACCGGTGTGGTCGGCGTCGCCGTGACCCCCGATGCCCTGATCGTCTCTTCAGCGGATGAAGGCGTGATGGCGCTGACCCGGGATGCGGCGCGCGCGCCGCTGTGGAAGCACCGCGTGGAGCGCGGCGCGGCCTCGGCGCCTGTCGTGGCGGGCCGCTCGGTGCTCGTCAGCGTCAGCGCCGGGCCGTTCCTCGCGCTCTCGCTCCGCACCGGCCGCGAGACGGCGCGCTTCGAAGCCGGCTATGGCTTCAGCGCGCTCCCCAGCGTCTATGGCGGCTACGGCTTCGTGGTCGCCAACGGCGGCTCGCTCCACGCCTTCTCGTACTGACGCCAGGTGTCACAGACCGGGCTGAGTGATCCGTCCCGGTTCGGCAGAAGTGATCCCCGGTCTGGCAAGAACCGCGATCCGGACATTTCCATAAACCCCCTACATCTCTATTTCGCAGAAGATAGATTATGTAAACTAAGCGTCGGATCTGGCTGGATCGGGCCGGTTCACCCAAAAGGTTCGAAAAGCCCCTCTTCCTGGGTGTTCTGGCTGTTGTCGTCGGCTCAGGAGTCGCCGAGGAGGAACTTCACGAGCGGGCTGGCGTCGACGCGGGCCTTTTCGACCAGCGCCGTCACCAGGCGATGGCCGAGCTTCGCCAGGTCCATCAGCCGCTCGATGCGGGCCTTCTGGTCGCGCGCCCGGCGCTTGTCCTCGGCGCTACCGTGCCTGGCCTTGTCGTCGAGGAACGCGATGGCGCGCTCCATCTGATCGATGGCCTCGAGGATCTCGACGCGCTCGCGCTCCTGGAAGACCCGCGTGATCATCTTCCAGAGGTTCGACTCGGCCACGAAATGGTCTCGCCGGCTCCCCTGGATCCAGACCTTCTTCACCACGCCCCAGTGGCTCAGCTCCTTGATGGCCATCGAGACGGCCCCGGCGCTCATCTGGAGGCGGTCGCGCAGGTCGTGGGCCGTGAGCGGATGGTCCGAGAGATAGAGGATGGTCCAGATCCGGCCCATCGAGCGCTTGAAGCCCCAGAATTCGATGAGGCGCCCTATGGCGTCGCTCGTCAGGAGCTCGCTCTCCCACATCTCCGGCGTCTCAGAACCCGCCACGAAGCCTTTTAGAGCACATCGCTGCGGAAAAACCCATACTGCCACCCCCATGCGCGCCCTCTGCCTCCCCCTCGTCGCCGCCGTCGGCCTGGCCGGCTGCTCCACGCTGCCCGAGGACCTCGAGCGCCCGCCGCCCCCTGCGCCGACCTTCGAGGCCGGCGCGCCCGCCGAGAACGACCTCTTCGAGAGCGCGCTCTGGGACGACGGCAACGCGGAGGTGGCGCGCTTCGTGGCCCATCAGATGCGCTACGGGGAGATGCGCGAGGGCGAGCTCGTCCTCATCACCGTCAAGGAGTCCTTCGATCCCGAGCGTCTGGTCAAAGCCGACGGCCCCCATCACCAGCACGTCGTCGACGCCATCAAGTCGAACACGCTCCTGACCTTCCAAACCGGCGTCTACACCTACCGCCAGATGGTCAGCGTCTTCCTGACGCGCACCGAGCTGCGCCCCATGAAGCTGGCGATGAGCAGCCAGGAATGGTGCGGCACCACCTCGGCGATCTTCACGGTGCGCGGCGACGAGGGGCTCTTGCGGGCGTTCAGCTACTTCGGCGATCAGGCAGAGGTCGTGGCGCCCCTGTCGCTCCCCGAGGACCTGGTCTTCGAAGATGCGCTCCCTGTCTGGCTCCGCGCCCTCGACGCCGACACGGGCGGCACGCGCAGGATTGACCTCGTCCCGAGTCAGCTCTCGAATCGGGCCGTGCCTCCCGAGCCCCTCATCGCCGAGGTCGACATCGGTGCGCCCCAGACGGTGGAGGTGCCCGAGGGCACCTTCGAGGCGCGTCCCATCACGGTCTCCTTCGGCGACCGCCGCGACGTCTATCACGTCGACGTCGAGGAGCCGCACGCCATCGTGCGCTTCTCCCGTGGCGAGAGCACTTACGAGCGCACCCTCCTCGCCCGCGCCCCCTACTGGACCATGCACGGCACGGAGCACGACCTCCTGCTCCTTCCCGACACGGACACGGAGGAGGAAGTCGAAGAGAGCGACGCGGAGATGCAAGTGGACGTGGACGTGGAAGCCGAGACCGAAGAAGGCCCGGCGGAGGCGCTCAACCCCGAGAGCCCCGCGCCACGGTGAGCGCATAAGGCAGGCTCTCGCGCGCCCGCACCGCCCCCTCGTGGGTCTGCCACCACGCGGACGCGCGCTCCGGACTCCAATCCGCGGCGATGGGCGCGAGCGCCCGCGCGAGGGCCTGCGCGCTCTCGAAGCGGCTGGTCGGCTCCTTCTCGAGGAGCTGCAAGAGGATCGCCTCGAGCGCCGGCGGGACCGAAGAGACGAGGGTCGACGGCGCCTCGGGCGGCGCGGTGGCGTGGGCCGCGAGGATCTGCAGCGTCCCGGCGCGCTCGAAGACGTGGCGACCGGTGAGGAGGTAGTAGCCGACGGCGCCGAGGGCGTAGAGGTCGGCGCGGCCATCCACGGTCTCGGGGGTGGTGAAGGTCTCGGGAGCCATGAACTGCGGCGTACCGACGATCTCCATCCGGCTCTCGGTGGGATCGGCTTCGGTCACTTCGCGCACCAATCCGAAGTCCGCCACCTTCACCAGGTCGTACACCCCGCGGCAGCTGACCAGGATGTTGGCGGGCTTGATGTCGCGGTGGATGAGGCCGACGTCGTGCGCCTCGGAGAGGCTCCCGGCGACCTGCGCCATCAGGTACGCGACGCGCGCAGCCGGCTGCGGGCCCGAGGCCTGTACCATCGCGTCGAGGTCGCCACCCTCGACAAGCTCCATCGCGTAGTAGAAGACGCCGTCGGGCGTTCGGCCGTAGTCGAAGATGCGCACCGTGTTCGGATGGATGAGGCTCGCCGTGAGCTGCACTTCCTTTTCGAAGCGCTTCGCAGCGGCGTCGCCGTCGGCGGTATGCGGCAGGAGCTTCACCGCCGTCGGCCGGCGCAAGAAGGCGTGCTCCGCTCGGTACACCTCGCCCATGCCGCCCTTCCCCAGTCGCTCGGTCAGCGTGTACTGACCGAGCTTCCTCGCGTCCCGCACCGCGCGCCTCAGGCCGAAGAGCACGCCCGACAGAACGGTCGAGACCACCACCGCGACCATCAACCACATCGACAGCGCGATGCGGAGCTCCGCAGGGTCGTCACCGGCGCGCGCCGGATCGAGGACGAAGCCCAGGACCAGGATCACCACCGCGCTCGCACCGCTCACGGCCGCCGTCCGCTCCCACGAGCTCGGGATGAGGACGGCGCGAAGCAGCAGCACCAGGAGCGTGCAGAGGCTGGCGAGGAGCACCGCCACCATTCCCTCTTCGCCGACGAGCGCCATGCAGGCGTAGAGCGTGGCCGCCAGGACGGTGGCCGAAGCGTCCGCCACCCGAAGGCCCGTGCGGGCGAGAGGCGCGAGGCGAACGATGGCGTAGAGAAGCAGGCTCACCGCGGCCGCGGCGGCGTTGAGGTACCGGCCCGGCTTCGCGAGCTCGGCGGCGGCGAGACCCAAGCCGCCGCTCGACAGATCGATCAGCGTCTGCAGGGCGAGGAAGCCGAAGCTCAGCGTGAAGGTGGAGGCGCCGAGCAGCCGCAGCCGGCTGCGCAAGAAAGCGAGGCCGTCTTCGCTTCCGTCGCTGTTCTCGGTGCTGGTGGGCTCGCTCACGGCAGGTGAACGATGTCGATCGTCGCTCCCCGAGGCAGCGATTGCATGAGCGAAGGAACCATCTCGAGCTGGATGTTCGTGCCGACCCAGCTCCGCGCGATCAGGCCGTCGATGTCGGCCTCGACGCCGAGACGATTGATGCCCACCGAAAGGGGAACCTCGACCGAGAAGCGGCCATCGGCCCCGGCGGTCGCCGAGGCCTCGTTGCTCTTCTCGATGTCGAAGACGCGGACCGACACCCCCGCGGGCGCCCTGCCCGTCAGCGTCACGGTGGCGGCATCGGTGATCGCCGGCACGCCCCCGATGTCGACCCACGGGCCTTCGTACGCGCCCGAAAGCGCGCCGGGGCCGTCGACGCGGATGCGTCCCACGGCGCCGTCCCCGCCGTTGCCGTCCCCCGCGCCGCCGTTTGCGTCGACCATGCCGCCGCCCGCGAAGCTCGGCGACGCGAGCAGGACCTGACCGCCAGCCCCTCCGCCGCCGTCCGAGCTTCCGTCGCCCCCGCGGGCGAGGATCTCGCCGCCCAGCGTCAGCGTCCCCAGGGCCGCGATCAGCACCGTACCGCCCGAGGCGCCGCCCTCCCCGGTCGCGCCGCCGCCCGCGCCGTTGGGACAGCTGGTCATCTCGAGGCGGTCGACGCACGCGAGGAAGCCCGCGCCGTCGCCCGTGCCGCCCGCGCCGCCGCCGTCCGGCGTTCCGTCCGCCGCGGCTCCCGCGCCGCCATCTTCGGTCGCTGCGCCACCCCCGCCGCCCGCGCCGGCGGTACCAGCCGCGCCGCCGAGGGGCGCCGCGCCGGCCGCACCGGCCGCGCCTCCCGCCTCCCCGCCGGCGTGCGGCTCGGCGCCTTCGGCCGACGCGTCGATGGTGCCGCTGAGCTCCGCGTCGCCGAAGACGACCCAGCGGATCGGCGGCTCGGTGGCGCCGCCGCGGAACATCGAGCCCGCCGACGCCTGTGCGGAGGACGCCATCACCACGCCGCTCACGTCGAGGGGCATGGTTCCCCGGTTGTCGATGGTGTCGAGCGGGAAGACGGTCATGTAGGCGCGGTAGAGGTCGCCGCTCGCGCCTTCGATGATCAGCGCGTGCCGTTCGCTGTCGATGGTGGAGGGGACGGGGCGGCCCATGTTGGGTCGGTCGTCGCGTACCCGGAGGACCACCCCGCAGCGCTCGACGCCGCAGCGCTGATCGAGGAGCTCGAGGGGGCCGGCCGTGTCCTCGACCATGACCATCGCGCCCGAGAAGTCGTCGCCCGGCACGTAGAGCTCGACGGCGAGGCGCGCCTGCCCTTCGAAGGCGACCTGGGGCATGGCCTGCACGGGGATGTATGTCGGCCCGGTGTCCGCCGGGGGCCGCGTGTCGTCCCCTCCACACGCCGCGAGGAGCAGGACGAAGAAGGCGAAGGTCGCCGATCCGATGCGATGCATGGCCGGGTCAGCGCATCATGCCGCCGCGCATGCCCCCGCCGCGTCGCCGCCGTCGACGACGCTCGGTCTGGGCAGGCTCCGGCGCTTCGTACTCGATGAAGAGCCCGTCGTAGGCGGCGCCGTAGTCTTCCTCGCCCGCGGCGAAGAGCACGATCCGGAGGCCGCCCGCGCTGAAGCCCTGCAGCGCGATGGGGAGCACCATGGTCTCGGGCTCCTCCTGCTGCGCAGCCGTGACCTGTTCGGGCTCGGTGTTCTGGTTCTGGTTCTCGTCGACGCCGGCGGCCGCAGCCAGCAGCGCGTCGAGGCCGTCACCGCCGCCCTCTTCGCCGCCTTCGCCGCCACCTTCCGGTTGGACCTCGGGCGTCTCTTGCGCCTGCTCCTGGGGCTCTTCCGGTGTCTCTTGCGCCTGCGCCTGTCCTTCATCGCCTGGCGCCTGGCCCGCGGCGACCTCCTCGCCCTCGGGCCGCGCCACCTGCGGCGGGTCGATGGGCTCGGGCACCACGTCGAGGTTCTGGGCGTTCGGCGCCACCTCGCGAATGGCGGGGATGATCTTGCCGAGCGCCCACTCGATGGCCTCGTTGCGCTGCGTCGGATCCTCGTCGACAACCACCGTGCGGTTCTCCTGCTCGTACCAGCGGGAGAAGCCCTTGTTCGGCATGAGGAGCTCGGCGCGGATGACGCGGCCGTCGGTCATGCGCAGGCGGAGAAGGAGCTCCGCCTCGCGCTCGATGCGCGTCGAGCCGGGGACCGGGATCGCGTAGGCGGCCTTGTAGAACTTGATGCACTCGGTGCGGCTGCAATGCGGCGGCGGCTCGGCGCCGAAGGCCTGCGAGAAGGATCGGTTGCGGCGCGCGACCTGGGCGATGGGCGAGCCCCAGTTGCTGATGCCGATCATCGTGCGCGCCCAGAACTGGGCCGCGCGGGTGAGCCAGGTGCGCTGACGCTCGAGGAGCGCCTCGCGACGCTCGCGCTCGACCTCTTGCGCGCGCTCGCGCTCTTCGTCACGACGACCCGAGACGGTGCGCAGGGCGGCGAGGCGGGGACGCGCCTCGGCGGCGTGCGGGCCGTCGGGGAACGCCGCGAGATAGAACTCGAGGCCCTCCTTGCTCGAGCGGCTGGACTCCCAGATCTCCGGCTCGATCGCGACCCGCTCCGCCTGGATCTCCTCGGCCCAGGTCCCCTCGGGGAACTCGGTCATGTACTCGTGCATGGCGACGAGGCGATCGCGCTGATCGTCCGCCATCCGGACCTCGCGGTACTCGGCGTACTCCGCTTTGCTGGCGAAGACGGCGCACCCCGCGAGGAGCGCGGATGCAGCCACCAACCACGCGGCCTTCTTCATCTTCGTGCTCATCACTCCATTCCCCCATCGGCCGTGAGCGCGCTGCTGCTCGCACCGCAGAGGTTGCACGCGGGTGGCTGGTCGCAGGGAGCGCAACCCGGCTGCACCGTCGGCGGGGTTCCGCAGGCCAGGGCGTCGGGGTAGCACTCACCGCGGGTGCCGAGGGTGCTGCTGTCCCGCATGGCCGCGATGCACGCGTCCGACTGCTGCTGCGTGGGCTGACACCCGATGGGCCAGGTCGCCCCGGAGCAGGTCGCGGTGATGCGGCTCATGCACGCCATCTCCTCGGCATTGCTCGCGAGGTCGCCGCGGGCGCGGCGGCGCGCGCAGGTCCAGGCCTCCTTGTTCTGGCAGTGCTGCACCGGATCGGCGAAAGACTCGCCCTTGGTGCAGTCGCCCACCGAGCCGGGGGTGGGCCCGCCGAGGAAGAGGAAGAGGAAGAGCCCGACCATGGACAGCTTGAACACGCGACGCTTCACGGCAGCACCTCGTAGTCGATGATGAGGCCGATCTCCCCGCTGCCGAGCGGATGCACCGAGGCGGCGGTCCCGAAGAACATCGAGGCGCCGAGCTCGGCGTAGATGCCGAAGCCGGCGAGGAAGCGATAGGCCGCGCCGAGGCTGAGCCCGAGGCCCAGGCTGGGACCGGAGGAGACGGCGATCGGCACCGAGAACTTCGGAAGAAGCAGGAAGTCGCCGACCGGGATGTAGAGCCCGTAGCTCGGCCCGACCACGAACTGAGTGCCCGCGTCGACCCCCACCATCGCGTTGCCGTCACCAGTCACGTTGAGTGAAGCCGTGACGCCGAGGGCGTGGCGGATGCCGCTTCCGGGAAGCACCACGCCGCCCCAACCGCTGAGATAGGCAGGTGCGAAGCGGTCCTGGTAGTAGTCCAGGTCCTGGATGAAGCGGATCGAGGTCCCGAAGGTCAGGGTGCCGAGGATGCGGAGGGGGTCGGAGGGCGTCTCCTCCTCCTCTTCACCGAAGCCAAAACCCGCGTCGCCGCCGCTCGGCGCCACTTCGTAGCCCTCGTCGTCCATCGCCTGTGCGAACGCCGACGAGGGAGCGGCGAGCGCGGCCGCGGCCACACAAGAGGCGGCGGCAAACCATCGTATGAAAGGGGGTTTCACGGCGGTCGGGACCGTACGGGCAGACCCCGGGGCGGTCAAGCGGTCCGGCCCTGGGTTTGACTGGCTTTCCGCCGCTCCGCCGCCCCATGGGCGCTCTCGTCTTTACCCGGCGGTTTTCAGGCGGTACTAAGCGCTACGTGTCGAAGTTCGTCGGCGGATTCCTGACCGCATCCCTGTTGTGGGGCCTCGGCGTGGGCCTGTGGGCGAGCGGGGCCTTCGAGCCTGGCGAGATCGCCACGCAGCAGGTCGAAGACGAAGCGGACGCCGGGCCTGACATGGAGGAGGAGACGCCCTCCATGCGCCGGCGACGACGCGGCCGGCGGGGGATGCGCGGCGGCGGCGAGCGGGTCCCCACCGGCAACGCCACCACGGGCGACGATCTGGGCAGCGTGGACCGCAACCTCGACCTCAACGCCGCGGGCGGCGAGGAGCAGCTCAGTCGGGCCGCGATCGAGTCCGGGATGGACGGAGTCTTCGGGCGCATCCGGCGGTGCCTGGTTCTCGCCGCTGGCGACGAGCCGGTCTCGGGTCGCGTCACCTTCGGGCTCCGCATCGAGCCGAACGGCTCGGTGAGCCGCGTCCGTCTCTCCGGGCCCGCGGTCGTCACTACCGGGGAGGCGGGCTCGTGCCTTCGGACCGCCGCGCGGGGCGCCCGCTTCGACTCCTTCGACGGACCGCCGATGGTCGTGAACTACCCCATCACTCTGGATTGATCGTGCACACCGCGAAAGCGTTCTTCGCCCTCGTCCCCCTCCTCGTCGTCCTCTGTGCCTGCGGCGGCGCCACCACGCGGCGCTCTGCGACGGCGGCGGACCTGCGCGACATCTCGGAAGCGCGTGCGAACGACATGATCGAAGAGCTCTTCGCCGAGATGGGCATCCCCTTCAGCACCCAGTGGAACGTCGACGACGGGGCCAGCGAGCCCTTCGAGGTCGACTTTCGCGTGGGCGACACCCTCTATGGCGTCGAGTGGGTGAGCCCGCAGGATCGCGTCGACTACGGCGACCGCATCCCCGAGCCGGATCCCACCGGCCAGCTCCAGACCCTCGCGGGTCACGGCGATGACGACGGCGTGCAGATCCTCGTCCTCGACCACGTCAGCTATCGCTACGACCCCGACCGCGAACGCGTGCAGGCGGGCGCCACGGGCGTCCGCGAGGTGGAGAGCCGACTTCGCCGCGACGTTCGGGACTTCATCGAATACGTCAGAGGCGAAGGCGCCCTGTGATGGGGTCCAGCTACGCCATCCGCCGGCTTTCCTCCTCGGGGCCTCCCTGCGAAATACCTTTGGTATTCCTCAGTCGGCCCCTGTGGGGGCGCTCGGCGGCTGACGCAGCTGGACCCCATCACCACGATGGATAGTCCCAGCCGCTCGAGTTGGCTCGCCCGAGGGGGGGTCGCGCTCGCGGCGCTCGTGACTTTTGGGCCCGCGGTGGGTCACGGGCTGGTGAAGAGTTGGGACGACGGGCGCTTTCTGATCGACTTCGCGCCGGTCCAGCGCGTGTCCTGGGATCACTTCGTCACGCTCGTGAGCGAGCCTCATTTCGAGGCCTATCATCCGCTTCACCTGCTGAGCTATTGGCTCGACGTGCCGTGGGCCGGCACGGGCGGTCCCGCGATCCACGCGACCAGCCTGATCCTCTGGGTCGTCGCGCTGCTGCTCCTCCTCGAGGTCTTCGTCGCGCTCGGGCTGCCGCGCTGGGCGGCGGTGATCGGCACGCTCGTGGTGGGGCTGCATCCGGTCCAGGTGGAAGCAGTCACCTGGGCGACGGGCCGCAAGGAGATCCTCGCGCTCGGATTTTCGAGCGCCGCCATCCTCTGCCATCTCCGCACCGTCGCGCCGCTCGATCGCTGGGCGTGGCTGACGCGCCTCTTCTACGTCCTCGCGGCGCTCAGCAAGACGACCGTCCTGCCGCTTCCCGTGATCCTGATCCTGGTCGACGTGCTGCTCCGCGACGTCTCGTTCAAAGACGCCCTACGCCGTCAGGTGCCGCTCCTCGCCATCGGCGGCGCGCTCGGCCTTCTGGTGATCCACATCTGGGAAGGCGCCGAGATGGTCCGCGGCGGGACGAGCGCTTCGAGCGTGGGCCTGGTCGCGGCGACCCTCACCCACTACCTGGGGGTCGCCTTCGTTCCCAGCGAGAACTCTCCCGTCTATCCCATCCACCGGGACGCTGCGTTCCCCGGGTGGGTGTGGCTGGGCCCAGCGTTCTACGCCCTCGGCCTGATTGTCGCGATTCGCCGAAAAGAGCGGCGCCTCACCTTCGCCCTCGCCACCTTCGGGGTGCTGCTCCTGCCCGCCTCGAACCTCATCCCGCTCTACTTCCAGTTTCAGGACCGCTATCTCTCGCTCCCCCTCGTCGGCCTCGGCTTCGGCGTCGCGGCGTTGATCGCGAAGGCAGCCGACCGGGGCGTCACACCCGGCCGCGCGGCCCTCGCCGCGGGCGCCCTCGCCGCGGTCGCGCTCGGGGCGCGCACTCTCCAATACGAGCGCGTCTGGTCCGACGACCTCCGGCTCTGGGGCCACGCCGCGCACACCCAACCGGATGCGTTCTACGCGTGGCTCGAGCTCGGTCACGTCCGCCGCGACGCCGGCCAGCTCAGCGCGGCCATCGACGCCTACGACCACGCCATCGAGGCAGCGCCGGACCTCGCCCTCGGCCACGCCGCGCGCTTCGCCGCCATCGCCGCGAAGGACGAACGCGACTACGGCGCCTCCGGCCCCGACGCCATCGCCCTCGGTGGGCAGTACATGCGCCAGATCGACGACGCCGACGCGCTGCGTCTGCTCGCCGGCAACCTCGCCGAGCGCGGCTACCGAAACGCCGTCATCGTCGCCCTCGGCCGAAGCCTCGACATCGCGCCCATCGACGACATCCGCCTCGAGCGTGCGGCGGCGGTGCAGGCCGAGCGCGGAAACCTCTGGCTCGCGCGCTTCTACGTCTCACGCATGGCGCAGGCGCCGTCGTCGCCGGCCCTCAGGGCCCTCGGCGAGGAGCGCTAGATCTTGCTGTGCCGAGGCCCGCGCGCGCGGCGATAGAGGCGCACACCCCATAGGGCGAGGAAGTAGCCCAAGACGCCGGTCACGACGCCGAGGACGATCGAGCCGAGCCACAGCTCGGTGCCCATCGCGGCGAGGGTCGAGAGCGCGTCCTTCCAGAAGTGCGTCGTCCAGATCTGGCTCGTCCAATCCCCCGCCGCCTGCTGACCCTCCGAGACCCGTTCTTGGAGGACCGAGCGATCCATCCCCGAATCCGAGGTCCCGAGGATTTGTGCGCCCAGCCACCAGCAGAACCAGTAGAGCGGCACCGCCGTCACCGGATTCGAGATGAAGAGGATGGGGATCCCCACCACCTTGTTCGCGCGCAGGAGCGTCGCGATGGCGAGGTAGAGCATGATCTGAAAGCCGATGGTCGGCGTCATCGCCACGAAGAAGCCGAGGAACACGCCGAAGGCGATCCGCTTCGGCGTGTCGGCCACGCCGAGGATGCGGTGAACGATGACGTCCTTGAGCCTCCGGAACACGCCCTACTCCGCTCCGAACCCGCCGCCCCCGGGCGTCTCGATTCGGAAGCTCTGCCCCGCGCGGAGGTTCCGCTCGGCGATGGGCCCCACGTCCTGTCCGCCGAGCACGTTTCGGCCCGCCGCGCCTGGCTCGCCGCCCTCGAGCCCGAAGGGCCGCTTCAGCCGGCGCTGGCTCAGCACAGTCACCTTCATCGGCGACAGCACCTCGATCTCGCGCACCAGGCCATCGCCGCCCCGATGACGCCCTCGTCCACCCGAGCCCGGGCGAAGGCTGAACTCCCGCACCCGCACCGGGTAGCGCGCCTCGAGGATCTCCGGGTCGGTGATGCGGGAGTTGGTCATGTGGGTGTGGACGCCGCTCGCGCCGTCGGCGTCGCGGCTGGCCCCGGCGCCGCCGCCGAGGGTCTCGTAGTAGCCGAAGCTCTCGTCACCGAAGGTCACGTTGTTCATCGTTCCCTGGCTCGCCGCCACCCGACCGAGGGCGCCCAATAGCACGTCGACGATGCGCTGGGAGGTCTCGACGTTGCCGCCAGCCACCGCCGCCCCGGCCGGCGGGTCGAGGAGCGAGCCCTCGGGGATGTGCAGGGTGAGGGGCCTGAGACACCCGGCGTTCAGCGGGATGGGCACACCCACCAGGGAGCGAAGGACGTAGAGGACGGCGGCGAGGGTGACCGCCCGGGGCGCGTTCAGGTTGGTGGGCTGCGCGGGGGCCGTGCCGGTGAAGTCCACTTTGAGCCGCTGTCCCTCGACCTCGAGCGTCGCGGCGATCTTCGTCCCATCGTCGAGGGCGTCTTCGAAACGGTAGGTGCCGTCCGGCAGCGCGCCGATGGCCTGCGCCACGCAGGCCGCGGCGTTGTCCTGGACGTGCTGCATGTAGGCCGCGACGAAGCGTGCGCCGTGCTCCCCGACGAGCTGGTGCAAGAGGAGCGCGCCTTTGTGGTTGGCGGCGATCTGCGCTTCGAGGTCGGCGAGGTTCTCCTGAGGGCGGCGCGCGGGATGGGGGCCGGCCGTCAGGCGGGCGAGCACCGCGTCGCGATCGAAGTGGCCCTCGTGCGCCACCCGCTCGGTCACGAAGCGAACGCCCTCTTCGTCGATCGAGGTGGAGCGGGCGGGCATGGAGCCGGGGGTGATGCCCCCGATGTCGGCGTGATGGCCGCGGCAGGCGGTGAAGAAGGCGAGCGCCCCGGCCTCGTCGAAGACCGGCGTCACCACCGTGATGTCCGGCAGGTGCGAGCCACCGGCGGTGGGGTCGTTGGTGACGAACACGTCCCCCGGTCGCGGATCGGGATGCGCCGCGAGCACCGCTTCCACCGACGCCCCCATCGCACCGAGATGCACCGGGATGTGCGGCGCGTTCGCCACCAGCCCTCCGTCGGGGTCGAAGACCGCGCAAGAGTAGTCCAGGCGGTCCCGGATGTTGGTGCTCACGGCCGTGCGCCTCAGCACCTCGCCCATCTGCTCCGCGATGGACGCGAAGCGGTTCGCCATCACCTCGAGCTGCACCGGATTCGACCGGCTCGGGATCGAAGCGACGCGCGAGGCTCTCGGCCGGGGCCGTGTCGCGAACGACCAGCATCCCATCGCCTCCTACGCTCAGCGCGAAGCCGGGTTCGAGGACGAGGGTGCCCGTCTCTTCGAGGATCAGCGCCGGCCCCGTGATCTGGTCCCCCTCCTGGAGCGCTTCCCGGGCGCGGAGCGGAACCTCGACGACCTCGCCCCCGAGGACCAGGGGCGCGGTCTCGGGCAGCGCGGCGATCGATGCCATCTCGGCGGGCTCGGGCGGAACATAGCGCGGCGGAGACACGTTCGAGCGCACCTCCAAGCGGGCGGTGACCGCCTCCACCGCGTGGCCTTCGCGCGCGTAGCCGAAGCGTCGCGCGTGGGCTTCGTCGAAGCGCCGGCGCAGCGCAGGGAGCTCGATGGTCCCTTCGACGCCCAGGGCGATGGCGGTCTCGGTGCCGGCGTAGCGCAAGGCCACCGAGCGCTCGGCCCGGCGTTCGGTGGGCGAGGCGAAACCCTCGGCGGACAGGACGGCGGCGCCCTCGGCCTCGAGCTCTTCGAAGCGTTCGACGATGCGCGCCGGGAGGGACGGATCGGTGATGGCAGATGCGTCGAGGTCGCGTTCGCCGTGCCAGGAGACCTCCGCCACCCCCATCCCATAGGCCGACAGAACGCCGGCGAGGGGATGGAAGTAGAGGGTGCGGATCCCGAGGCGACGCGCGACGGCGCAGGCGTGCTGGCCGCCCGCACCGCCGAAGACCACCAGCGCGTGATCGCGGGCGTCGTAACCGCGCGCCACCGTCACCTTCTCGATGGCCGAGGCCATCGACGCCACCGCCACCTCGAAGAAGCCCGAAGCGACGGCGGCCGGGCTCCAGCCCGTCTGCTCCGCGAGCCGGGCGAGCGCTGCGTCCACCCGCGCGCGCGACAGCGCGAAGGGGAATCGCTGCGGGACGATGCGGCCGAGGGCGAGGTTGACGTCGGTGAGGGTGATCTCGGTGGCCGACGGCTGGCCGTAGCAGAGGGGGCCCGGTTCGGCTCCCGCGCTCTCGGGGCCCACCGTGAAGCGGCCGCTCTCGTAGCGACAGATGGAGCCGCCGCCGGCGGCGATGGTATGGATCTTCAACATCGGGGTGCGCAGGCGGACCCCCGCGACCCGCGTCTCATAGACGCGCTCCGGGCTTCCGGCGACCCTCGAGACGTCGGTGGAGGTGCCCCCCATGTCGAAGCCGATCACCTGGGCCTCGCCCTGCTCTCGTGCGATGCGGCCGAGGGCCACCACGCCGCCGGCCGGGCCCGACAGGACCGCGTTGCGCCCACGAAAGCGCGCGGCGTCCGTCAGGCCGCCGCTGGACTGCATGATGCGCAGGCGGCTGTCGGGGAGCGCCTCCGCGAGGCGGGCGAGGTAGCGGCTCAGGAGCGGCGTCAGGTAGGCATCGGCGACGGTGGTGTCGCCCCGCCCGAGAAGTCCGATTCTCGTCGGCCACCCGGTGCGAGAGCGAGACCTCGTCGAAGCCGTGGCGGGCGGCGGCCTCCCCGATCTCCTCTTCGATGGCGGGGGCGCGATAGCCGTTGAGCACCACCACCGCGAGGCTCCGATAGCCAGCCTGGCGCAGCGCCTCGAGGTCCCGGTCCAGGATCGCGGGGTCGGGAGACGAAAGGACGCTGCCATCGCTCGCGATGCGCGCGTCGACCTCGACCACCGTCCCGTAGAGCGGGGGCATCCGCGTGATCTCGAGCGCGAAGAGGTGCGGCCGGCTCTGGTCGCCGATGAGCAGCGCATCGCGGAAGCCGCGCGTGATCAGGAGCGCGGTCGGCTCGCCCCGCCGCTCGAGCAGCGCGTTCGTCGCCAGCGTGGTGCCCATGCGCACGTCGCAGGGCGGGATGGGGGTGTCCGGGGGCAGGCCGAGGAGGTGGCGGATCCCCAAGAGCGGCGCCTCGTCGCTGCTCAGCACCTTGGTGACGCGGATCTGGCCGGTCTGGCGATCGCGCAGCAGGCAGTCGGTGAAGGTGCCCCCGCGATCGATCCAGACCTCATGGGCGCGTGTTATCGGGGATGACACATGCGCCCCGGCCGGCTGTCACATGTAGGTCGGAAGCGGCTCACCGTTCGAGACGAGCACGGTCTCGTCGAAATAGTCACGAATGAACGCTTCGACGTCGTCGCCGCCACCCGTCGCCGCCTTGATGTGCTCGATGAACCCGATCTCGGTGGTGTTGTCGTCGATACGGCGAAGCATGATCGAACCGCGCATCAAGGAGATGAACTCGGTCCCGTAGGTCTTCGCGAAGGTCCCCGAGATCAGGGTGGGCTCGAAGTTCTCCTCGGTGACGATCCCGAAGCGCCAGTTCACGTCGAAGACGACGGTGATGAAGTTGTCGACCTCGTTGTGGAGCAGGAAGGAGCGGTCGTACTCGGGTTCGGTGTCGAGGGTCACCGTCCAACGCGCGTCGGCCCGCTGGTCCACGGCGACCTCCGGATCGGTGATGATGTCATAGACATCCATGATCGGCGCCTTCACGTAGCCGCGCGCCTGAACCCACTGATATTCGGGGGTTTCACCGCGAATCAGAGAGAGCGCTTCCGGATAGGGATCACCGTCCACGGGGTCGGGGTCGGGAGCCATGTTCTCCTCGAGGGGCTCGAGCCCCGGGGGGAACTCACTGCTCTCGTTGCCGAAACACCCCCCCACGAGGATGAGGGTCCCCATCGAAAGGGCCCGAAGGAGATCCGCCGCGCGCACGGCGCCATCCTAGCCGACGACGGCGTGAACGTCGTTCACGGCCGTGAGATTCAACATACCCCAGTCCGGGTGCCAAGAATGATTCGCGCCGACTTGTTGCCCTGGCCCCCTCCCGCTCCCTATGCTTGCTGTCGTACCTCGGACCACCCGAGCCTCGAGAGGCCCCGGACATGAGCGAAGAAAACTTCCGGATCTCCAGCGTCGTCCTCGCCAGCCCCAATGCGGTGTATAGCGCCTGGCTAGACGAGCGGAAACACAGTGCTTTCACAGGCGGTCGCGCCACCGTCGAGCCCTGGGTCGGAGGCCGCCACACGGCCTGGGACGGCTACATCGAAGGCATGCTCACCGGGTTGGACACGGGCCGCCGCATCTCGATGACCTGGCGAACCACGGATTTTCCGGCCGACGCCCTGATGTCGCGGGTCGAAGTGGATCTCGAGCCCGTCCCCGGCGGCACGAAGATCACCATCGCCCATTTCGACATCCCCGAGGGCCAAGAGGAGCAGTACAAGAAGGGTTGGCGGAGCAACTACCTCGACCCGATGAAGAAGTTCTTCTCCAAGCCGGGGGCGATGAAGGCCGCCGTGCGGGCCGCGTCGAAGGCCCGGCGCCTCCCCATCCCAGGCGTCACCTCGGCCCGCCCCGGCAGCGTGCGGCCCCCGACCAGCCCCCGCCCCGCCAACCAGAAGAAGACCGCCAAGACCGCGACCAAGAAGGCCGCGGCCAAGCGGGCCGGGGAAAAGCCTGTCGCGAAGAAGGCCGCCAAGAAGGCGACCAAGAAGAAGGCCGCGCCGAAGCGCAAGGCCCCCGCCAAGAAGGTCACGAAGAAGACGACCAAGAAGGCCGCCAAGAAGAAGGCCGCCAAGAAGGTCACGAAGAAGACGACCAAGAAGGCCGCCAAGAAGAAGGCCGCGCCGAAGCGCAAGGCCCCCGCCAAGAAGGTCACGAAGAAGACGACCAAGAAGGCCGCCAAGAAGAAGGCCGCGCCGAAGCGCAAGGCCCCCGCGAAGAAGAAGCGCTAGCGGAGCGTCCTCCCTAGTCCAGCCGCTGCGCCCGCGCCCGCCGTTTCGCCCGCTCCACCACCGGGGCCATCTCCTTCTGCGCCTCGACCTCTTCGATGAGGGTCACCTCGTCGTGATCGGGGGCGTCGCCCACGGCGGCGAGGAAGAGCTCCATGGCTTCTGCGGCGCGCTCGAGGCCCGCCTCACGACCGGGCAACAGGACCAGCGACGAGCGCACGCGGGCGCGACCGAGCGCGTCGAAGAGGCCGCGCAGCGAGTCCGAGAACGCTTCGCCGTCGAAGCTCTCCCGCGCGCCCACGCCATAGACGATGAGCTTGTCGAAGGAGAGCTTCGGCCGGCCACAGAGGAGCAGACGCTCGCCGGCCTCCCCCGTGAATCGCCCCGCTTTGACGGCCTCGGCGAGGGCGCCGCAGAGACGCCAATCGACGAGGCCCAGGGCGCCGCGAAGCGGCTTGTCGCCCGCGAAGAGCGGCAGGGCCATCGCCTCGGCCCGCACCTCGTCGAAGTGCCGGAGGTCCGATGTCACGAAGCGAACGTCCAAGCGTTCACTCCTTTTCGAGGTCGCTCGCGATCCTGTCGAGCACGCCGTTGACGAAGCCGGCGCTGCCTTCGCTGCCGAATCGCTTCGCCAGCTCCACCGCCTCGTTGAGGGTGACCCGGCGCGGGACGTCTTCGAGGTGGGCGAGCTCGTAGGTCGCGAGGCGCAGGATGTTTCGGTCGACGCGCGTCATGCGCTCGAGCCGCCAGTGGCGGCTCACACCGCGGATGATCTCGTCGATCTCCTCGCGCCGATCCCAGAAGCCGCGCACGAGGGCGTTGGCGAAGCTCTCGCCCTCACGGCCCGCCGCCAGGCTGCCCCAGAAGGTACGGATGGCCTGCTCGGCGCTCTGATCCGACACGTCGATCTGAAAGAGGATCTGAAGCGCGGCTTCCCGCCCTTTTCGCCGCGAGCCCATCGTGCGTCAGTATCCCGCCTGATCCAGCGCGGCGCCGAGGCTGACCATCTCGAGGGCGGAGAGGCTCGCTTCCCACCCCTTGTTGCCCGCCTTGGTCCCGGCGCGCTCGATGGCCTGCTCGATGGTGTCGGTGGTGAGCACGCCGAAGATGGCGGGCACCTTGGAGCTGCGCCCTGCGTCGGCGATGCCCCGCGCCGCCTCCCCGGCGACGAAGTCGAAGTGCGCGGTCGCGCCGCGGATCACGGCTCCGAGGGCGATCACCGCGGCGAAACGGCCGCTCTCGCAGAGGCGCTGCGTGACCGGCGGCAGCTCGAAGGCGCCCGGCACCTTCACCACCTCGATCCGGCCCGCGTCGACGCCATGACGTACGAGGCAGTCCACCGCACCTTCCACCAGACGGTCGACGATGAAGTGATTGAATCGCGCAGCGACGATGGCGAAGCGCGCATCTTTCGCCACGTCGAACTTCCCCTCGTGGGTCTTCATGTCCTCGTCGCTCATGGCCGGATCTTAGTGTGTGGTGTGCTCGGTGGCCTCTTCTTGAGGCGCTTCGAGGAGCAGCTGCTCCACCACCTCGAGCCCATAGCCTTCGAGGCCCGCGATCCGGCGTGGCCGGTTGGTCAGGAGACGAATGCGGCCGCAGACCGAGATCAGCGAGGATCTGGGCGCCGACGCCATACTCGCGCAGCACCTCCCCGCGGTCCGTGGGGGGCGCCGGAGCAGCTCGTCGCCGGTGGAAGGCGAGGTCCCGGTCGAGGTCCACCTTCCCCGGCAAGAAGAGGATCACCCCCCTGCCCTCGGCCTCGATGCGCGCCATGGCCTGGGGGAGCACGACGCGCATCGAGGTCCGCACCCCGAAGACGTCGGCGAGAACGCTGCCCGTGTGCACGCGAACGAGCGTCGGCCGCTCGTCGATCTCGCCGAGGGTGAGCGCGAGGGCCTGGCGCTCTTCCACGCTGACGCCGTAGACGTGCGCCTTCCAGGTCGTCCCCGTCCCGAGCGTGACCGCGCCGCTCCGGCGTCGGTCGATCAGGCGCTCGTTCGCGAGGCGGTACTGGATCAGGTCGGCGATGGAGAGGATGCGTCAGCTCGTGCTTCTCGGCGAACTCGAGGAGGTCCGCGTAGCGGGCCATCGTGCCGTCCTCGTTCATGATCTCGCAGATCACGCCCGCGGGGTCGCGCCCCGCGAGGCGCGCGAGATCGACCGAGCCCTCGGTATGGCCGGAGCGCTGGAGCACGCCACCGGGGCGCGCCTTGAGGGGGAAGACGTGGCCGGGGCTCACGATGTCCCGAGGCTTGGCGTCTTTGGCCACCGCCGCGGCGATGGTGTGCGCGCGGTCGGCGGCGCTGATCCCCGTGGTCACGCCTTCGCGGGCCTCGATGGAGACGGTGAAGGCGGTGGAGCGGGCTCGAGCGGTTGTCGTCCACCATCATCGGCAGCCCGAGCTCTGCACCCGCTCCTCGGTGAGGCTAGGCAGATCAGACCGCGGCCGTTCCGCGCCATGAAGTTGATGGCCTCCGGCGTCACCGCGTCGGCCGCCATCACCAGGTCGCCCTCGTTCTCGCGATCCTCGTCGTCGACCAGGATCACCATCCGACCCCGGCGGATCTCCTCGAGGGCCTTTTCGACCTGGGCTCTTGCTTCTTCGCTGATCATCGGGCTCGCTTCATAGTCCCATGGGGCCGAGGGGTCGAGCCGACAATCAGAGCTCCCCTTCCACCAGCACGTCCTCCCCGAAGCGCCGGATTCTCGGCGATTTCAGGCGCCTCGCTTCCTCGATTCGGCTTCGCGCGTGGCCCATGGCGAGGGACATGCCCTCGCCATCGCCGAGGATGAGGGGGGCGACGAAGATGGCCGCCGCGTCGGCGATGCCCTGGTCGAGGAGCGCGCCGTGGAGCCGGCCGCCCCCTTCGACGAGGAGCCGGACGACGTTGCGGCGCCCGAGCTCGGCGAGGATGGCGTCGAGCGCGAGGCCCTCGGGCCCGCGCGCGACCTCGAAGAGCTCGACCCCGTTGCGCGCGAGCTTCTTGTGGCGGGTGCGCGGCGCCTTGTCGCCATGGAAGATCAGCGTCGGTGCGGCCTCGTCGAGGATGGCGGCGTCCGGGGGGGTGCGGAGGCGCGAGTCGACGATCACCCTCAGGGGGCTGATGCCGCGCACGTGCGCGCACCGTGAGCTGGGGGTCGTCGGCGAGCACCGTCCCCACCCCGACCATCACCGCGTCGCCGCGGTCCCGCAGGCGGTGCGCGTGGCGCCGCGCTTCGGGGCCGGTGATCCACTTCGAGTCCCCGCTGCGGGTGGCGATGCGGCCGTCGAGGGTGACGGCGGCCTTAGAGTGACCCGACGGCCGCTTCGTGCGGATGTGGCTGGCGAAGTCGGCGACGAGACGGTCGGCCTCGGCCTGGCAGACGCCCACCTCCACCTCGACGCCAGCGCGGCGCGAGCTTGCGAATGCGCGTTCGTTGTCGTGCGGGCGTCGGGATCCCGTGCGCCGATCACCACGCGGCGGATGCCCGCCGCGAGGATCGCTTCGGTGCAGGGGCCGGTGCGACCGTGGTGGTTGCAGGGCTCGAGCGTGCACGTAGAGGGTGGCCCCCCGGGCGGCGCGCTTGCGCGCGATCGATCGCGACGACCTCGGCGTGCGCCTGACCGGCTCGCGCGTGATACCCCCGCGCCACCACTTGCCGCCCTTGGCCAGCACCGCGCCGACGTGCGGGTTCGGGCTCGGTCGCCCTTTGGCGCCCCTCGCGCAGCGCCAGGCCCATCATCCGCTCGTCGAGGCGCGCCTGGTCGCTCATCCCCCGCCCTTGTCCCTCCCCTTCGTCTCGGAGGCGTTTGAGCTCCTCGATGAACTCGATCGAGGTCCTCGAACTCGCGGTAGACGCTGGCGAAGCGCACGTAGGCGACGGGATCGAGGTCGCGGAGCGCCTCGATGACCTTTTCGCCGATCACCTTCGCCTGGACCTCCTTGTCGCCGGTGTCCACCAGATCGCGCTCGAGGGACTCGACCAGCCGCTCCATCGCCTCGGCGGTGATCGGCCGCTTCACGACCGCGCGCCGCAGGCCCGCGAGGATCTTCACCCGGTCCCACGGCTGGCGACGACCGTCGCTCTTCACCACCAGGGGCATCACCTGCTCGACGCGCTCGTACGTCGTGTAGCGACGGCCGCATCCATCGCATTCACGTCGCCGGCGGGTCACCTCGCCACCCTGGGAGAGGCGGGAGTCGATCACCTTGTTGTCCAAGATACCGCAGTAAGGGCACTTCACGGCGCCGCAACGTATCACATTCGCGTTCGGCGCAGCGCAGCCATTGCCGCCATTCGCCCGCTCGCTCAGCGCTTCTTCTGCAGCAGAACCACGGTTTCGAGGTGGGCCGTCTCGGGGAACATGTCGAAGGCGTCGGCCTGCACCGCTTCGTAGCCGCTCTCGCGCAGGGCCCCGAGGTCGCGCCGCAGGGTCGCGAGGTCGCAGGAGACGTAGACGATGCGCGCGGGGTCGGCCGCGACGATGGCCGCGATGGCGTCGCGCGCGCCGGCGCGCGGGGGATCGAGGACGACGACGTCGGCCTTTCGACGCCTCGCGCCCTCGGCCGCGTCGGCTGCGATCACCCGGGCGCGGAGGCCCCGCCGACCGAGGTTGTCTTCGAGAGCCCGTGCCGCCTCCGGCTGCTGCTCGACCGCGACCAAGGTGGCGGCCTGCGCCGCGAGGGCAATGGTGAGGTTTCCGTGGCCCGCGTAGAGCTCGAGCACCGCCGCGCCCTTTGGGGCGGCCAGCGCGACCACCCGGTCGACGAGGGCTCTGTTGACCGCGGCGTTTGCCTGGGAAAAGCCGAAGGCCGGCCCGATGAGGGGCGCCCCGTCCGCGTCGAGGCCCACCTCCTCCGGCGCCCCCATCACCGCGGGCGCCGTGCCGCCGACGGCGAGGCTCACGCCCGCGAGCTGTCCCTTCGCGACCGCTTCCCGTAGCCACGCATAGACCTCTGCGCTCTGGGGCGTTTCGCTCCGGATCCACAGCGCCGGCTGCTCCGCCCCGCGGACGAGCGTGAGCTCCCCGTCCCCATCGAGACGCGGCAGGAGCGCTCGGCGAACCAGCGTGAGCGCGTCCTCGAGGCTTCGTTCGAGGATGGGGCAGGCGTCGATGTCGACGATGCGCTTGCTCCGCGGGTGGCGGTAGCCGAGTCGCCCTTTGGCGAAAGCGAGGCGCGCCCGCCGTCGGTAGCGCGGAGGCGCGCCGGCACGCGCGAGGGTGACGGCGAGGCCCGTCGCCTCGGAGGCTGCGCGCGCCTTGAAGCGGGCCTGGGCATCGGCCGAGAGGATCATCAGCGGACAGCCGCCGCAGCGGCCCTGGTGCGCGCAGCGCGGCGTCACCCGGTCGGCGGAAGGCTCGAGGATCGCCACCAGCCGACCGCGCCGCACGCCGCTCCGTCGCCGCTTCGACCTGGGCCCCTTCTCCAGCGCGATGCGCACGCGCTCGCCGGGGAGCGCCCCGGGAACGAAGACCACCCCACCCTCGGTCTCGACCACCGCTTCTCCCCGGCTCCCGAGGTCGCGGACCCGACCCTCGAGCTCAGGGATAGCGCTGCGCCGGCCGGCCACGGTTGAAGAGGAAGTCCATGTCGCCTTCCAGGATCGCGTAGCGCGCTTCGGAGCGTGTGGAGGCCTCGAAGCGGACGTTGTCGAAGCGCATCGAGATCCGGAAGTCCTTGTCGTCGACGGAGGGGGCGTAGATGGCGTCGAAGGTGACCGTTCCGGCGATCGACTCGTAGTTGACGGGGATACGGTCGAGCTCCACCGGGCAGGTCTTGTTCAGGTAGAGGCTCATGCGGATCAAGGGCGTCTCGGGGTCGAGGCTCTCGAGGGTGATCGGGCTGCCCAGAAGGTCCTGCTTCACCATGGCGGGGTCGCGCACCAGGACCCGCAGCCCATCGCTCGCGCTCTCGAGGGCGCCACTGCGCTGCATCCGGATCTCGAGCTGGTCGTCCACCACCAGCTCCCCGCCCCAGAACGACGGCTGCATGCTGTAGGGCGTGTCGAGGAGCTCGCATTGCGGGATGTTGATCACCCCCTCCGCGCGGCCCTCGCCGGTGCCGACGGAGCAGGCCGCGAGGAGCGCGCAAAGGAGCGCGAGCACCACGCGTCGCTCAACTCCTGACGATGAACCCACCAGCCACGACCTCGTCCTCTCGGTATACTACCGTGGCCTGCCCTGGGGTAATTGCGCGCTGTGGCTCGGAGAATCGCACGCGAAATCCGTCGTCCGTAGGGGTGATCTCGGCCTCCGCGGGCTCGTGGCGGTAGCGAATGCGCACCCGACCGCGGAAGGGATGGCTCGGTCGTCCGCCCGGCCAGGCCGCGTCCACCGCGTCGAGGGAGTCGCCGAGGAGACCCTCCTCGCCTCCGACCACCACCGAGGCGTTATCGGGAACGATACGAAGTACGTAGCGGGTGGGTCCACCGCCGAGCCCGAGCCCACGGCGCTGGCCCACGGTGAAGGCCTCGATGCCCTCGTGGGTACCCAGGCGCTCGCCTTCCTCGGACACGATGGCGCCCCCGTGGGTCTCGCCGCGCTCTCGGGCAGCGAAACCGCGGACGTCGCCGTCTGGAACGAAGCAGAGCTCCTGAGAGTCGGGCTTGTCCGCGTTGGGTAGGCCGAGGCGGCGCGCGTGGGCCCGCGCCTCGTCCTTGATCAGATCGCCGAGTGGAAAGCAGAGGCGCGTGAGCACCTGCTCCGGCACGCCGAAGAGGAAGTAGCTCTGATCCTTGGCGACATCTCTGCCGCGAAGGAGCCGGACGCCCCCCGACGGCTTCGGCTCGAGGCGCGCGTAGTGCCCGGTCGCCACCCGCGCCGCGCCGAAGCGGTCCGCGAGGCCCGTGAGGAAGCCCAGCTTGACCGTGCGGTTGCAGTGGACGCAGGGGCTCGGCGTCTCGCCCGCCGCATACGCATCGAGGAAGGGTTCCACCACGTTCGCTCGGAAGGACTCCCGCTCGTCGATCACGTAGTGCGGAATGTCGAGGTGCTCCGCCACGCGGCGAGCGTCGTCGCGGTCCTCCGGCGCGCAGCAGCGACCGACCTGAGATTCACCCTTCGCATCCCAGAGGTGCATGGTGACCCCGATGACCTCGAGACCCTGCTCGACGAGGAGCGCCGCGGCGACGGAGCTGTCCACGCCTCCGCTCATCGCGACAAGCACGCGCTCGGTTCGGGTCATCGCGGCTCTCGATGCGGCTCCAAAGGCCGCGAGTCAACCCGCGCGCGACTCTACGCGCGTTCAGTCCCGTTTCTCTCGAATGGAATTGTCGGGCGAAGGTCGGTTGGGGATCGAAAGTGATCGGATCTCGCAGGGTTCCGATCGGAAGATCGAAGGCGCTGACGTTGTCGCCACCAAACCTCGAAAACTTCTAACGGCTCAGGACCACGCTCAGCGCCTCCATCGCCGACGCGACGTCGGCGTCGGTCGTCTCGGGGCCGAGGCTGAGGCGAAGCGCGGCGCGGGCGCGCCACTCCGCGTCGGGGTACATGGCGCGAACGACGGGTGACGCTTCGCTCACGCCGGAGGAGCAGGCCGCTCCACTCGCCGCGCAGACCCCCTCGACGTCGAGGGCGGCCACGAGCTCCTGACCGCGCTGTCCTTCGAAGCTCGCGTTGGTGACGGTCTTCACGCGCGCGCTCTCCGCTCCGTTGACCACGCCGCCGAGCGCGATGAGGTGCGCTTCGAGTCGGTCGCGATGGCGCCCGATCGCTGGCTGCGCCGCGAGGCGGGCGGCGAGCGCGGCGCAGGCGCCACCAAAGCCTGCGGCCGCCGTCACGTCGGGCGCCCCCGCACGGCGTCCACGCTCCTGGCCCCCACCCAGCAGTAGCGAATCGAGATCGATACCCCGCTTCAGGACCACCGCGCCCGCCCCGGCCGGCCCACCGATCTTGGTGGCCGCGAAGGCGACCGCATCGACCTCGAGCGAATCGAGCGCGATAGGCACCTTCCCCAACGCCTGACAGGCGTCGACCACCATCTGCGCTCCGGATGCCTTGCAGAGCGCCGCCCATCGTTCGACGGGCAAGAGCGTGCCCGTCTCGTGGTCGACCCAGGAGACCGCGAGGAGCGTGCCCGGCCCGAGGAGCCCCGCGAGCGCGTCGTCCGGCGGCGGCATGCCCCCCACCGCTGTGAGAGCGTGAACACTCCACCCCCAGAGATTCCGCCGACGCGATCAAGGCCGGGTGAGAGAGGCTCGTGCGCACGACCCGCCGGATTCGAGCGCGCGAGCCCGCGGAGGGCGAGGTTGACCGCCTCGGTGCCCCCGCTGGTGAAGACGAGGTCGGCGGGCTTCGCCCCCACCGCCGCGGCCACCTGCTCACGGGCGCGCTCCAGCACCGCCCGCGCGCGCCGGCCTGCGCGGTGGACGCTCGAAGGGTTGGCCCACGCCGCTTCCTCCGCTTCCCGCATCGCGGTGCGTGCGGCCTCGCAGTGCGGCGTCGCCGCGTGATGGTCGAGGTAGATCAAGGCTCAACGACCGGGAGCTGTCCCGGCGGTGAGTGGGGGTGGTGGCGTCTTGGCGACGGTCAATCGAACCAGCGTCCCGCCGAAGCGCCGGCCGGCGACCGCTTCGGAGGGTGGGCTCTCCACAGTCACGCCCCCACCGAGCGTCGCCGCGACATGGCGGGCGTAGGCGAGCCCCAGCCCCACCCCGCCGTGGCTGCGCGTTACCGAGCCGTCCACCTGATAGAAGGGCTCGAGCACCTTCTCGAGCTGATCGCTCGCCACCCCCGGCCCCTCGTCGGCCACGAGCAGCTCGAGGTAGGCGCCGCGGCTGCGCACGCCGATGCCCACCTCGCTGCCGGGGGCGCCGAACTTCACGGCGTTGTCGATGAGGTGGATGATGGCGCGCTTGAGCTTGTCGGGATCGCCTGTGGCTTCGAGCCCGCCGCGGGGCGGGTCGCGGACGATGTGGATGCCATGCTCCTCGAGCATGGGCCCCGAATCGGCGATGGCCTGTTCCACGCACTGCTCGAAGTCGTAGTCGCGTTCGTAGAAGTGCATGCGCCCCGAGTCGAGGGAGCTCACGTCGAGGAGGGTATCGACGACGTCGCGGAGCCGCTGCGTGGACGTCTGCACGCTCTCCAGGGTCTTGCGCTGTAGCGGCGAGAGGGGACCGAGCTCCTCGGCCAGGAGCAGTCGCACGTATCCGACCACGGGCGTCATCGGTGTCGCCAGCTCGTGGCTCACGTTGCGGAGGAACTCCTTGCGCAGGCGCGCCATCTCTTCGAGACGGCGGTTCGCCTCACTGAGCTCGACGACCTTGCGCTCGAGACGCTCCACGATCTTCTGCGAGCGACTGCGAAGGTGCGCCTCGCCGGAGCCCTCGTTGCGCTCGCGATGACCGGAGAGAAAGCTCGCGAGCTGCTTGGGAAACGCGCGGGCGTCGATGGGCTTGCCGATGAATCCGTCGGCGCCCACGGCGAGGCTCGTCTCCCGATCCCCCTCGGCGGTGATCGCGACGATGGGCACGCCATCGAGGGAGGGGATGCCGCGCAGACGGAGGATGACCTCGTAGCCGTCGAGGTCGGGGATGTTGATGTCGACCAGCACCAGGTCGGGGCCGTCGGCGGTCGCCCGGCGGATCCCCTCGAGCCCCGTCTCGGCGTCCACCACCTCGTGCCCCTTCGAGGACAGGAGCTTGCGAACCAGCAGCCGGTTCTTCGGGTCGTCTTCGATGTGGAGGATTCGGGCCATCCGAGCCGGGCCAGTATACGGGGCGAAACCGGGCCGGGGCGTGCTGTCTTGACCGTCTGCCGCCGTGCTCGGTACACCGGTGGGGATGAACGCCGACTTGGGAGCGCGGCTCTTGGCGGCGGGCCTCGTCACACGACAAGAGCTGGGGCTCGCGCTTTCGTCGGTGCCGGCGCATGGCGGAGCCCTGGCGGTGGAGCTGGTGCGCCGCGGCATCGAAGAGGAAGCGCTCCTCGGCTTCTTCGTGGCCGATGGGTTCGGGCCGGTGGTTCAGCCGCGCGAGCTCGCCGAGGCCGAGGGCGACGACCGCGTGCCGCCCCAGCTCGCGGTCGACATGCTCGCCCTGCCGCTGAGGAAGAGCGCCTCGGGCCTTCACGTGGCGATGGCCGATCCCTCGGACGTGCACGCCGTTCGCGAGCTGCGGCAGAAGACGGGGGTGGCCATCCTGCCGGTGGTGGCGCCGGTGAAGGCCTTGACCGACGCCCTCGACTCGCGCTTTCCCCAGGAGTGGGCGGCGGCGAAGGAGCGACGCAACAATCCGGAAGCAGCGCCCATCTCCCTCGTGCGCCGACGAGACACCCACGGGAGCGCGGCCATCCAGGACAGCTTCGACTCGGTGGTGCCGCTGACGAACGCCGCCGGCAAACGCGCGAGCGGGTTTCCGATTCAAGCCGAATCGGAGGGACGGCGCCGCCGCGACACGGCGGACTTCGAGCTCCCGCGCGACTACGCGGACGACGCGCCACGCGACACGGCGGACTTCGAGCGCCCCGCCGCCGGGGCTCCATCGCGTGACACTTTGGTGGACGAGCTGCGCCCGGACCCACAGGACGTCGGGCGGGACACGCTCGAATCCGTGAGCGCCGTCCTGCGCCAGAGCGTCACGCCGAGCGAAGGCGGCGGCTGGGGGGACCTGTCGGACTCGTCGCCGATGGAAGGCATCGCGCGGCGCGCGGCCCGAGCCCACAGCATCCTGCCCGGGCGCCTGCCCAGCTCCGGTCGCGAAATCCTGAGCTGGGAGCAGGCGCCCCGCGAAGCCGGAGACCTCTCCGCCATCCTCGCGACCATCCGGGCGGCCAAGACCCGGGAGGAGGTGATCCGCCATGCCTGCCGGGGGCTCGCTCCGCTCGGGCGCTGCGCCCTGCTCCTGGTCCTGTCCAGGGGCATCCTGAAGGGCCGCGAGGTGGTGGGGGGCGACCTTCCCCGTGATGCGGTGCTCAACCTCTGGATCCCCTCGACCAGCCGCTCGCTCTTGTCGCGCGTGCTCGAGACCTCCGAACCGTACCTCGGACCCCATGGGGGAAGCTCGGCGGACGCGGTCTTTCGGGCGGCGCTCGGGAGCCGCGGGGGTGATGTGCTTCTGATGCCGGTCGTGCTAAGCGGGAAGGCGGTTGCCGTCTTGGCCCTGGACGAGCCGGTCGCCGACGCGGTGGTGCTGCTGGAGCGCGCCGAGGTCGTCGCCCGGGCGACAGCGGACGCCTTCCGAAGGCTCATCGCGGCCAAGAAGAGCCCCTCGCGATCCTGATCATGAGCAAAGACGACATCGCTTCGAAAGCAGAAGCCTGGCGCCACGAGACCCTCGAGCCTCTCGAGGCGAAGCATCCTCCACGAACGCGTGCTCGGCTCCTCGCCGGCGACGCCGACGCCGAGGCGCTCTACCTGCCGGATCCGAGCTTCGACTATCTGGCCTCCCTCGGCTTCCCTGGCCAGCCGCCCTTCACCCGCGGCGTGCAGCCGAACATGTATCGCGGCCGGCTCTGGACGATGCGGCAGTACGCCGGCTTCGGGACCGCGGCGGAATCGAACGAGCGCTACAAGTACCTTCTGGGCCAGGGCCAGACCGGGCTGTCGGTCGCCTTCGATCTGCCCACACAGATGGGGCGCGACAGCGATCACGTCCGCGCTCAGGGCGAGGTCGGCAAGGTCGGCGTGGCCATCGACTCGATCGAGGACATGGAGACGCTCTTCGCGGACATCCCGCTCAGCCGGGTGTCGACGTCGATGACCATCAACTCGACCGCGTCCATTCTTCTCGCGCTCTACGCCACGGTCGCCGAGAAGCAGGGAGTCGCCACGCGAGACATCCGCGGCACGATCCAGAACGACCTGCTCAAGGAGTACGTGGCGCGCGGGACCTACATCTTTCCGCCGCGCCCATCGCTTCGGATCATCCGCGACATCTTCGAGTGGTGCGCGGAGCACGCGCCGAAGTGGAACACCATCTCGATCAGCGGCTATCACATGCGGGAGGCGGGTTGTGACGCGATCCAGGAGGTCGCCTTCACCCTCGCCGACGGCATCGCATACGTCGAAGCGGGGATCGACGCCGGCCTCGACGTGGACGAGTTCGGAGCGCGCCTCTCCTTCTTCTTCAACGGGCACTCGAACTTCGTCGAAGAGGTCGCCAAGTTCCGTGCCGCGCGGCGGCTGTGGGAATCGATCATGCGGGAGCGCTTCGAGGCCAAGAGCGAGCGCGCCCGCGCGATGAAGTTCCACGTGCAGAGCGCGGGCTCCTCGCTCCAGGCGCAGCAGCCGCTGGTGAACGCCATCCGGACGACGATTCAGGCGATGGCCGCGGTCGCGGGCGGGTGTCAGTCCCTGCACACCAACGGCTACGACGAGGCGCTCTCGCTACCGACCGAGGAAGCGGCATCCCTCGCGCTCCGAACGCAGCAGGTCATCGCCTACGAGAGCGGTCTCTCGGATTTCGTGGACGCCCTCGGAGGCTCGTATGCCGTCGAGTCGATGACCGATCGCATCGAGAAGGGCGCGCGCGCCTACATCGAGAAGATCGACGACCTCGGGGGCATGGTGGCTGCAATCGAGCAGGGCTACGTCCAGCGCGAGATCCAGAACACGGCCTACGAGACGCAGCTCGCCATCGAGCGCGGCGAGCGGATCATCGTGGGGCTCAACAAGTTCCACACCGACCACGAAGAGCCGATCCCCATCCTGCGTGTGGACCCGAAGCTCGAAGCGGAGCAGGTCGAGCGACTCCGCGCATTCCGCGCAGCGGCGTGATCAGGGTGCGGCGGAGCGCGCTTGCGCCGACGTCGCCAGCACCGCTCGCGGCGAAGGCAACCTGATGCCGCCCATCGTCGCCGCGGTCAAAGCCCACGCCACCGTCGGCGAGATCAGCGACGCCCTCCGCGAAGTCTTCGGCGAGCACGTCGAACACGTCACGCTCTAGGTCTTGGGGACGCTAGCATCGACAATTGACTTTCGCTCACGCGAACGCCTGACTTCTCGGAAGCCGGCTCCGCGAAAGTCAATTGTCAATCTAGCGTCCCCCGATCCGGCTCAGCCGTCGTGCGTGTGTGCTTCGGTCGGCGTCTTGACGAGGTCGAGGAGGCGGGCGTGCTCGCGCATGACGCGGCGGGTGTAGGCGGTCTCGCCGCAGATGCCGCGGTTGTAGCGGCCGAGGGCTGAGGTGAGGGAGCCGCAGTAGTCGATGGCCTGTTGCAGGTGCGTGGCGCCGACCTCGAGGACCTCGCGCTGGCAGGCCCCCGGGCGACGTCGGCAGCGGTTGCGGTACGCCTCGCTCTGGACGAAGCGGACGTGTCCACCGATGCCGCGCGGGTGGAGTTGGACGATGCCGTACTCACCCGCGGCACCCCGCACGAAAGGGTCGAGGCCCGACTCGCGAATCGCCATCGCAGCCAGGACGAAGGGGTCGAGGCCCTTGTCGTGGCTGACTTCCGCCATGTACCGGGAGAACGCCGCGACCCGTGCGGCGCAGCCCCCCGCGGCGTGCCGGCAATGGGAGACGTAGGTGACGGCGCCGCTCGGGCGGACCCACACCGTCAGGCGCCGCGACAGGGCGCGACCGAGCCGCATGGCGATCTCTTCGACCTCTTCGCCGTCGCCGTCCGCCTGAGCGTTCGCCCCCTCGGGCGTCGCGCCGGTGGTGACGGCGGCGTCGTCTCTCGGTGGCTGAGCGCTGGCCGGTGCGAGGAGCGCCACCGCGGCGATCAAGGTGCCGAGAAAAGCGATGCGTGTGGTCATCGACATTCTGCTCATGGGTGCTCCCGCGGCAGCGACTCAGTCCTCGTCGTCCTCGTCGTCTTCGTCGTCATCCGCGCCGTCGTCGGCGAGCTCGGCCTCATCGTCATCCGACTCATCGTCATCCGACTCGTCGTCATCCGACTCGTCGTCATCCGACTCGTCGTCATCCGAGTCGTCGTCGTCCGAGTCGTCGTCGTCCGAGTCGTCGTCGTCCGAGTCGTCGTCGTCCGAGTCGTCGTCGTCCGAGTCGTCGTCGTCCGAGTCGTCGTCGTCCGAGTCGTCGTCGTCGTCCGAGTCGTCGTCGTCGTCCGAGCCGTCGTCGTCGTCCGAGCCGTCGTCGTCGTCCGAGCCGTCGTCGTCGTCCGAGCCGTTGTCGTCGTCCGAGCCGTTGTCGTCGTCCGAGCCGTTGTCGTCGTCCGAGGTGTCCTCCTCGGCGGCTTCCGCCCGCTCCTCTTCCGCGTCCATTGGCGCCGGACCGACACTGATCCCCAACGTCTCGAAGAGATTGGCGTCGAGGTAGGTCATCGGGACCGCGTAACGAACGAGGCCGACCCCTGCCCGCTCCATCGAGCGTGCGAGCGCCATCCCATCGTAGAGCGCGACCGGCGCCGCGCCCACCGCGTCGAGCTCTTCCCGGGCACCGGAGAGAACCTGGCCCGTGGTCACGATCCAGATGGCCTGAGCGTCGTCGTAATGATGAAGGGCGCCGCGGGCTTCGATGATCGCCTCGCGGCCGACGTCGGTGCCGCCCTCGAGGACCACGATCGCGAGCTTGGTGCGCTCGTAGCTGCGCCGGAGCGTCCCAGCCAGGTGCATGGCACGGCTTCCGCCGGGCCTGCGCACCGCGCGCAGAGAGCTCACGCCTTCCGCATTCAGCCAGGTGGCGAGAAGCTCCACGAGGCCGGCCGCCGGGAGCTCGCCGATGCGGCGCAGGAAGGTGCGCCGCGCCATGTCGCGCTGCTTCGCCGCCGAGCGCACGGCGTCGCGCTCCACGCGCGAGGCCTCGCGCGGCAGCGCCCACTCGACCAGCCCGACGTGGCGACCTTCCACGCTGAAGCGTGGCCGATCCCCTTCGCCGACGCGGCGCGCGTTGTCGCTCCGCACCGCGGCCGCGATGGTCGGAACGAGCGCATCGGGCTTGCCGCTGAGCGTCTTGTCGCGAACGAGTCGCTCGGCGACGCTGGCGAAGCTGCGCGGCCGTGTTCCGCGGCCGGAGTCGAGCGTGTCGTACACCTTGTCGGCGAGCTCGTTGCCGAGTTGATCGCCTGCCGCGCTCTCGCGATGCCAATCGCCCTCGAGGCGCGGCTCTTCACGCCGACGCCCACGGTCGCGTGAGCGCCCGCGGCGTCCGCTGCGATCCCTGTCGCGATCCCTATCGCGATCCCGGTCCCTCTTGTCGCGATCCCGGTCGCCACCGCGATCCCGGTCGCGCCCACGGCGCCCGCCGCGGTCCCGGTCGCCACCGCGGTCTCGGTCGCCACCGCGGTCTCGGTCGCCACCGCGGTCTCGGTCGCCACCGCGGTCCCGGTCGCCACCGCGGTCCCGGTCACGCCCGCGACTGCGATCGTCACCATCCTCCGACTTGCGACTCCGGCCGCGACGGCGACGGCGGCGCTTGCGGCCGCTGCCGCCCTCCCCGTCTTCGTCCTCGTCGTCGAGCTTCGCGAGGATGGGCTCGTCGTCGTCGTCCTCTTCCGGAAAGACGTCGGCGCCAGGCAGCTTCTTCTGAGGCTTCTTCGCCACTTCTTCGCTCCCGTTGTCCAACTTCTCTTCCTCTTCTCCGGTGTCGGACGACGCCGGCTCCATCTCGGGGAGCTCGTAGTCGTGCCCCGACTCCTTCAGGGCGGTGTCGAGCACCTCGGCGGAGAACTCGCGAAGGCCGAATACACCTGGCTTGACTTTCAGGATCGGCGCGTCGCCCCGGTCCTTCTTGACCATCGTCGCCAACCGCGAGCTCATGGTGCTCTCGGGGGTCTTGCCGACGTGGCTGAGTAGATTTCGTTCGATCGCGATCTCTGCGATCTTCTTGTAGTGGAGGGGCTTTCCGACGAGGCGGAGCACCTCCACGGCAGCTTCGGTGAAGGTCATGTTGCTCACGTGGTGAGGCGTCACGTCTGGGAGAGGACGCTCGTCACACGGTTGTGAAGGAGTTCGTTCTGGATTGAAGGCGACACACGCAAATTCGCGCCGCAGGTCTCGGTGGGCCCAGGAGGGGACCCCGGATAAGCGCCGGACATTATCACCGGGGCGGCCGGGCTGCAAACCGTGCTGGCGAGTGCTAAATGACGGCCGTTTGGAGGGACTTCATGGCCACCATCGACATCCGGAAGCGTCATCAGATCGGCCTCGATAGAGCGCGCCAGGCCGCCGTGGCCATCGCCAAGGAGCTCGAGGATCGGATCGACGTGCGCTACCGCTGGGAAGGCGACGACCTCGCGCTCTCGCGCACCGGCGCCACCGGTCGCTTCGAAGTGCGTGACGACGAAGTGCGCGTGTTGATCGAGCTCGGTCTCCCACTCAGGCCGCTGAAGGGTCGTGTGACCAAACGCGTGCACGAGTACCTGGACGAGCACTTCACGGTCTGACGTCGTGCGACTCGCGCTCTCGTGCGCGCTACTCGTCTCCGCCATCGGGTGCGCGGAGACGCGCGCCTCCGAATCCACGCCGAGCCCTTCGGACGACGACGCACGTCCGGAGGTCGCGTCCGACGAGGCGTCCGCGCGGGATGAAGCGAGGGCGGACCCGTCGAACGACGGCCCGGCCTTCGACTTCCGCCGCGTGCGGACCGAGCCCGAGGCGCACCGCGAAGAGCCGCGGATCTGCGACGTCGCCTTCGCCGACGCCCGACAAACGATCGAGCCGCGCGAGCGCGCGCTCTATCCCGAGGACGTGACCTTTCGAAAGACCGTTCGATGCGAGGCGACCACCGGTGGTGGTTGGGTCGAGGTGATCTTCGACGGAGCGGACGATGCGAACGCGGTCACCGCGGGCCGCCGCGTCGTGCTCGCCCCCACGGCACCGAGCAGCGGACGCTACGGCTACGTCGTCGCGCGCTTTCTTCGGGACGCGGGTGAGGCGACCCTCCCTGCCGAGGCCCGCGCCGAGCCCCCCTCCCCCCCGCCGCCGCTTTCGACTTCGAGCGCTTGCAGAGCGAGGAGGGCCTGGTGGGCACCGAGCGGCTCTGCTTCGTCGATTTCGTCAGTGAGGTCCACTTGTTGGATGACGAAAGGAGACGTCGTCTCGGGTATCCGGAGGGGGTGCAAAACCGCCTCGACGTCAAGTGCCTGAGCGGGGCCGGAGATGCGTGGATCGAATCTCGTCTTCGACGCGGAGGCCGCGGGGCGGGCACTCGAGGTCGCGCCGGGTGAAGCGATCGTCGTCGAGATCGTGAGTCCGCGGGGCGGCCATGCCGAACGTCCGATCACACGGTGGGCCGGCGCATGACCCCGACTACGATCCCCAGGTGGCGACGCGCCACTTTGTTGACCACGCAGCACCTCACGCAGTACCGGAGTGTCAGGGGCGACTCGGCCTCGTGGCCGTACGAACGCGGCAGAGCCACCCCGAACGCGCTTGGATTAGTGAATTACGAACCGTTCCGGGTTGGCCCGGGTTTTTCATGGAGAGACGGTTGATGAAACACGTCGGAGTCCTGATGGGGGGCCTGAGCGCGGAGCGGGAGATCTCGCTCAAGACCGGTGAGGCGGTGGCCAAGGCGCTCACCGACCGCGGCTACGACGTGCAGCGCGATCTACGTCGACCGGGACCTCGACCGGGTGCTGCGGCAGAACCCAATCGACGTGGCGTTCATCGCCCTGCACGGCCCCTACGGCGAGGACGGCTGCGTCCAGGGCCTGCTCGAGCTGATGGGCATCCCCTACACCGGCAGCGGGGTGCTCGCGAGCGCGCTCGCCATGGACAAGCTCAAGTCCAAGGAGCTCTTCCGGCTCTACAACGTGCCCGACGCCGCCCGTACTACGTGGTCGACGCCGAGCGGCATGGACGACGCTCGAGGAGATCCACGGCTCGTTCGGCTTCCCGGTCTTCGTCAAGCCGCGCCGGGCCGGCTCGAGCGTCGGCGCCGGCCGGGCCAACGACATGGGCGAGCTGCGCGCGCGCGTCGACGGACGCCGCGCAGTACGACGACTCGATCCTCGTCGAGCGCTTCGTGGCCGGGCGCGAGGTCACCGTCGGCGTGCTCGACGGACGCGCGCTCGGGGCGATGGAGATCGTGCCCAAGGGCGCGTTCTACGACTACCGCTCGAAGTACCAGCCGGGGCAGAGCGACTACCACTTCCCGGCCCGGCTCAGCCCGACCCGCTACAAGGGCGTGCTCAACATCGCGGAGCGGGCGGCCGCCTGCCTCGGGGTCGGTGGGCGCGGCGCGCGTCGACATGCTCGTGACCGAGGGCGAGAACGAGTACGTGCTCGAGGTCAACACGCTCCCGGGGATGACGCCGACCTCGCTGCTGCCGAAGATCGCGGAGGGCGCGGGCATCGACTTCGGCGCGCTCTGCGAGGCGATCCTGGAGCGCGCGAGCACCGGCGTCATCGCGGCGACGAGCCCGAGCCCGAAAGCGAAGACGACGCAGAGGTCTCCAGCGCCGGCTTCTACGACGCAGAGTAATTCAAGAAGGCGAAGCGCCGCCGAAGCGGAGCGAGGCCGTCGGGCGCGCAGCGCCCAGAGGTCACGCGCATAGCCGGGGGCGCTGACCCCGACGACCTCAGCGCGCCTTTTCGAAACGCAGCAGCAGCGCCGCGCCGTCGCCTTCGATGGGCTCGGCGAAGAGGCGTAGCTCCGAGCCCGGCTCGCAGCTCTCGACGGTGGCGTGGGCTCCGACCTGATGGGGGATCACGGCCGAGCCGCG
>CAVSGI010000002.1:0-211493 GCA_963727445.1 uncultured delta proteobacterium | reverse complement strand
ATTTTCAGTGTGGGCGAAATCTCAGCGCAGGGAAATACAGTCAAACCGGCATTAGGCACGCGGGGCCGATCATGCAAAATGCCGAGGCTCGGTCAACAGATCGCGCCACAACGTTCGAAGTTGAACACCCCCGATGGCGGCTTTGAATCGCAAGATATCAATTTTCAAAATCCCCGTGGGTGGCCGGCAGCAGCTTGAGAATCCAATCCTCGCGCCGACTGAGAACCACCCATGCGGTCAACCTCGTCCGCAGGCCCCGTCGCCATCCCGGCGCGCGCGGTCAATTTCTTCTTCCATCTGCTTACCGAGCTCGACGGCGTCAGCAATCAATTCTTCGCGATCGCCCCGGCCTTGGCACCCGGACGAGATTGCGTTCGGACGGGCCTGTCAGCCCGTGAGGTCCAACGGGCGCTGACCACGTTGCTCCTCAGAGACCTCGTCGAGGTCCGACCGGGCGGACGGTTCCGGAGGCGGAACCCGAGACACTAGTAAGGAAGCAAATGGCGAAGGCGCTGCTCATCGTCGAGTCCCCGGCCAAGGCCAAGACCATCCAGAAGTACCTGGGCAAGGACTACGACGTCATTGCGTCGAAGGGCCACATCAAGGACCTGCCCAAGCGCGGTGGCGTCGACATCGAAAACGGGTTCAAGGAGACCTACGAGGTCCTCGAAGAGAAGGGCAAGGGCGAGGTCGTCAAGACACATCCGCAAGAAGGCCAAGCAGGTCGAGAAGGTCCTGCTCGCCACCGACCCCGACCGCGAGGGCGAGGCCATCGCCTACCACCTCATGGAGGAGGTGAAGAAGGCGAACAAGAAGGTGGAGGTCCAGCGCGTCCTCTTCAACGAGATCACCAAGAAGGGCGTCAACGAAGGCCTCGAGCATCCCCGCGGCCTCGACCAGCATCTCTACGAGGCGCAGCGCACCCGCCGCGTGCTCGACCGCATCGGGGGCTATCCGCTGTCGAGCCTGCTTGTGGCGCAAGCTCGCCTTCGGTCTGAGCGCGGGCCGCGTGCAGACGCCGGCCCTCAGGCTCATCGTCGACCGCCAGAAGGAGATCGAGGCCTTCGTGCCGGTCGACTACTGGCTGGTCGAGGCTTCGCTCAAGGCCTCGGACCGCCCCGGCTTCACCGCGTCGCTGATCAGCATGAACGGCGAGCGGCTCGAGAAGGTGAGCTCGCGTCCGGCGCTGAAGACCGAGGATGAAGCCAAGCGCCGTCCTCGAGGATCTCGAAGAAGGCCGACTTCACGATCGGCAAGATCACCAAGAAGAAGCGCCGCCAGAAGGCGCCTGCGCCCTACATCACCTCCAAGCTCCAGCAGGACGCCTCCACGCGTCTGTCGATGGCGCCGAAGCGCACCATGAGCGTCGCGCAGTCCCTCTACGAGGGCGTGTCCCTCGGCCGCGGCAAGAACGCCGAGACCGTGGGTCTCATCACCTACATGCGTACCGACTCGGTCCGCGTCAGCGCCGACGCCGTCACCGAGGTGCGCGAGCACATCGAGAAGACCTACGGCAAGGCCGCGCTGCCCGACGCGCCCAACGAGCACAAGAGCAAGAAGAAGAACGTCCAGGACGCCCACGAGGCGATCCGGCCGACGCGGCTCGACCTGCCGCCCGACAGCATCAAGAAGCACCTCAAGGATCGACCAGTACAAGCTCTACAAGCTGGTCTGGGACCGTTTCGTGGCTTCGCAGATGGTGCCCGCCGTGTACGACCAGACCTCGGTGGAGATCGAGGCGAAGCACGACGAGGCGACCTATGGCCTGCGCGTCAGCGGCAGCGTGCTGAAGGAGGCAGGGTGGCGCGCGGTCTACGGCGCGCAGTCGGCGGAGCTCGCCGGCGAGGAAGACTCCGAGCAGAAGGACGTGGTCGAGGACGGGATGCTGCCCGAGCTCGAGGAGGGCGAGAGCCTGACGTTGATGGTGCCGCCCGGCGTGGTGTCGCACCACAAGCAGACCGAGCCGCCGCCCTACTTCAACGAGGCGAGCCTCGTGAAGAAGCTCGAGGAAGAAGGCATCGGCCGTCCCAGCACCTACGCCGAGATCATCAGCAAGGTGCAGGCGCGGGACTACGTGAACAAGGTCGACGCCAAGCTGGTCCCGAGCGAGCTCGGCCGCCTGGTGATCGAGAAGCTCGTCGAGAACGGCTTCGACCTGGCGGACATCGGCTTCACGCGTCAGCTCGAGGAAGACCTCGATGCGGTGGCCGAGAGCCGGGCCAAGCGCCTCGACGTGCTCGCTCCTTTCCACGAGCGGCTGCAGGCGGAGATCGCCAAGGTCCTCGAGGACAAGGGCAAGTGGTGGCCCGAGCCCGAGCCCCTCGGCGAGAAGTGCCCCGAGTGCGGCGAGCACGAGCTGATGAAGCGCTGGGGCCGCAACGGCCCGTTCATCGGCTGTCACGGGCTACCCCGACTGCAAGTACACGCGGAACATCGTCAAGGAGGGGGAGTCGGACGAGAGCCGCGAGCCGGTGATGACCGACTACGTCTGCGACGTGTGCGGCGAGAAGATGATGAAGCGCTGGGGTCGCAACGGGTTCTTCCTGGGCTGCTCCGCCTACCCGAAGTGCAAGAACACCATGCCGGTGCCCATCGGCGTGAAGTGCCCGAAGTGCAAGACGGGCGACATCATCGAGATCCGCGCCCGCAACCGAAAGCGCCCCTTCTACGGCTGCACCAACTACAATAGCGATGAGAAGTGCGACTTCCGCATCTGGCAGAAGCCCATCAAGACGCCCTGCCCGCAGTGCAAGGCGGAGTTCCTGGTGCGTGCCGGCGGCAAGACGAACCCGATGCTCAAGTGCGCCAACGAGACCTGCGGCTACGAGCGCCCGGACACGGGTGAAGAAGAGACGGCCGCGGCCGAAGGCGAGAAGACCGCGGAAAAAGAAGCGAGCTGACCCGATGTCACGAACCGTCACCATCGTGGGCGGCGGGCTCGCGGGCACCGAGTGTGCCTTCCAGCTCGCCGAGCGCGGGGCTCGCGTCGTGCTCATCGAGCAGAAGCCGAAGGCGCGCACCCCCGCGCAGAAGGGGGACGGCCTCGCGGAGCTGGTCTGCAGCAACTCCTTTCGCGGCACGGCCCTCGCGAACGCGGTGGGGCTCATCAAGGAGGAGATGCGCCGCGCGGGCTCGGTGGTGATGGCCGCGGCGCAGGTCGCCGAGGTGCCCGCCGGCGGCGCGCTCGCGGTGGACCGCGAGGTCTTCAGCGCCGAGGTGACCAGGCGCATCGAGGCCCATCCGAAGATCGAGGTGCGCCACGAGATTGTCACGGCGGTGCCCGAAACACGGCCGGTGGTCCTCGCGACCGGGCCCCTCACCGGTGAAGCGCTCGCAGAGGACATCGCGCGGCTCGTCGGCGAAAGGCAGCTGGCTTATTACGACGCCATCGCGCCAGTGGTGGAGGCCGACTCGATCGACTGGGACAAGGTCTTCCGCGCCTCGCGCTACGACAAGGGCGGCGACGACGCTTACGTGAACTGCCCGATGGACGAGGAGCTCTACGAGGACTTCGTCCGGGAGATTGTCGCGGCCGAGAAGACCCCGGCACACGCCTTCGAAGACGCGCGCTACTTCGAGGGGTGCCTGCCCGTCGAGGTGATGGCCGAACGCGGGCCCAAGACGCTCTCCTTCGGGCCGATGAAGCCGGTGGGGCTGACGGATCCGCGCACCAAGAAGCGTCCCCACGCCGTGGTCCAGCTGCGGCAGGAGGACAAGGGCGCGACCGCCTACAACCTCGTGGGCTTCCAGAGCCGCATGAAGTGGCCCGAGCAGAAGCGGATCTTCCGGATGATCCCCGGCCTCGAGAACGCGACCTTCGCGCGCCTCGGCAGCGTGCACCGAAACACCTTCGTCAAGGCGCCCGATGCGCTCGGCCTCGACCTCGCGCTGAAGTCGGCGCCGGGCGTGCACCTCGCCGGTCAGATCACGGGCGTCGAGGGATACGTCGAGAGCGCGGCCTGTGGGCTGTGTCTCGGCATCATGCTCGCCGAGGGCGACGCCATCGCGCGGCGCCCGCCGCCCACCACCGCCCTCGGCGCGCTCCTCGGCCATCTCTGTACGCCCCGCGACGACTACCAGCCGTCGAACGTCGTCTGGAGCATGTTCCCGCCCTACGAAGGGCCGAAGGTCCGCGGCAAGAAGAGCGACCGCAAGCGGCGCATGCGCGAAGCGATGGCGGCGCGCGCCCTCACCGACCTCACGCCGTGGCTCGACGCCGTCGGCGCCGCGGCCATCCGCGAACGGCTCGGCGGCGAGCCCGCCGCACGCCCTGACGCCGCTCCGCCCGCCGTCCCGTGAGCGACGAGGAAGAAGAGAGCGGCCCCCCCGACCCGCGGATGAAGATCCTCCGCTGGGTGGGCATGGCGGTCTCGGCCCCCGTGGTGATCATCTTCCTCTTCATCATGTACTTCATGATCAAGACCGAGCTCGCCCACGACGACGCGACCTGTCCTTTCAGCGCGGTGGAGTCCCGCGAGCTCGACGACGGAGCGGTCGTGCGCGAGGACGCGCGCCGCTGTCAGGAGAGTGTGGAGGAGCACCGTTGGGTCGTCGTTCGCGGCGGGGTGATCGACGAGCTGGGAAGACGCCGCCTGCCGACCTTTCGCTACGCCGAGGGCGTGTACTCCTGGTCCGCCGAGATTGGCGACCGCGGCGTTCACGTCCACGTGCAGAACGACGGCGTCGAGCCCGCGGACTACAACGAGCTACCGGTGCCTTGAGCGGAGGACGGGAGGTCCCGTCACGAAAGGCGCCGGAATCCGGCCCACGCCATCGCTGCCCAGCCCACGATGAACGCCGTTCCCCCGAAGGGCGTCACGGCCCCCAGAGCGCGCACGTCGGTCAACGTCATGAGGTAGAGACTGCCGCTGAACAGGACGATGCCCGCGACGAAGGAAATGCCTGCGACGGTCACGGCGCGACGCGGCCCGTGCCCCCGAAGCCAGGCCACGCCCACGAGCGCGAGGCTGTGGATCAGGTGATAGTGTGCTGCGGTCTTCCACCACTCGAGGCGCCGCGCTCCATCGGCTGCTTCCGCGAGGGTCGACTCGAGGCCGTGTGCGCCGAAGGCGCCCATGGCGATCGCGAGGGCGCCGCTCACGCCTGCGACGACGAGCCACGGACGCGGTTTGGACTCCATCTCAGTCGTCGCCACCCTTGCGGGCCATCGGATGCGCTTTGTCGTAGACGGCCATCAGCCGGTCGACGGAGACGTGGGTGTATCGCTGGGTGGTGGAGAGGCTGGCGTGGCCCAGCAGCTCCTGGATGCTGCGCAGGTCCGCGCCGGCGTCGAGGAGATGAGTCGCGCAGGTGTGGCGCAGTGCGTGCGGGTGCAGATCGCCCCGGCCGGCGCCGAGCGCACCGTAGCGGCGCACGACGTTCTGGATCTGGCGCGCCGTGAGCGCGGTGCCGTTGCGACCGAGGAAGAGCGCCGTCGGGTGCTGAGTCGCGTCCTTCTTCTTGCTGCGCATGCGCGGGCGGATCGCGAGCCAGGCGGTGAGCGCCCGCGCCGCAGCGCCGCCGAGCGGCACGATCCGCTCCTTGTCGCCCTTGCCGATGACGCGCACGTTGCCGGTCGCGAGGTCGATCCGCTCGAGGGTCAGCCCCTCGACCTCGCTCAGGCGCAGCCCGCCGCCGTAGAGGAGCTCGAGGATGGCACGGTCGCGCACCATGAGCCGCTCGTCCCGGGCGCGGTCGCTGCTCGGCGCTTCGACGACCCGGAAGCTGTCTTCCACGGTGAGGAACTTGGGCAGGGGCTTGCGCACCTTGGGCGACTTGAGGTGGGCGGCGGGGTTGTTTTTCACGACGCCCCTGCGCATCAGGAACCTGTAGAAGGAGCGGTAGGCCGAGAGCTTGCGGGCCAGGGTGGTCGAGCCGTTGTTGGCGAAGAGCTTCGCCAGGTGCCCGCGGAGCACGACGACCGTGATGCGTCGGGCGTCGAGGGGCATGCCCTCCTCGCGCACGAAGTCTCGGAGGGCCCGGAGGTCCCGCCCGTAGGTCGTGACGGTCCGCGGAGACATCCGGCGCTCGTCGGCGAGGTATCGCTCGAAGTCTTCGATCTGCTTCGTGAGGCGGTCTGCCACCAGGCCTTCATGGTGCCCCGTGGGTCGCCTTGACACCACAAAACCGGGTCCTTAGCTTCCGCCACCGTGGAATCGCCTGACTCTGCCGCCGTCTTCCGTTCGACCACCATCGTGGCCGTGCGCCGAAACGGGAAGGTCGCGATGGCTGGCGACGGCCAGGTCTCCCTCGGCCAGACGATCATGAAGGGCGGTGCGCGGAAGGTGCGGCGCATTGCGGACGGCAAGGTGGTCGCCGGATTCGCGGGGGCGAGCGCCGATGCCTTCACCCTCCTCGACCGCTTCGAGGCCAAGCTCAAGGCACACCGCGGCAGCCTCTCACGCGCCGCCGTGGAGCTGGCGAAGGATTGGCGCACCGACCGCTACCTGCGTCGCCTCGAGGCGATGCTCATCGTCATGGATTCCGAGGCGACGCTTCTGATCAGCGGCACCGGTGACGTGATCGAGCCCGACGAGGGCGTCGTCGCCATCGGCTCCGGCGGCTCCTATGCGCTCGCTGCCGCGCGCGCGCTGATGCGCCACACGGACATGAACGCCGAGGAGATCGCCGAGAAGTCTCTCGCCATCGCCTCCGAGATCTGCGTCTACACCAACGACAAGATCATCGTCGAGACCCTCTGATGAGCAAGAACACCGCGACCAACTTCACGCCGCGCGAGATCGTCAGCGAGCTCGACCGGTACATCATCGGGCAGAACGGCGCGAAGCGCGCTGTCGCGGTGGCGCTGAGAAATCGCTGGCGCCGCCAGCACGTCGCCGGCGAGCTCCGCGAGGAGATCGCGCCGAAGAACATCATCATGATCGGGCCGACGGGCGTGGGGAAGACGGAGATCGCGCGACGTCTCGCCAAGCTCGCCCGCGCGCCCTTCATCAAGGTGGAGGCGTCGAAGTTCACCGAGGTCGGTTACGTGGGTCGCGACGTCGAATCGATGATCCGCGACCTGGTGGAGATCGCGATCAAGCTCGTCCGCGAGGAGAAGACCGAAGCGGTCAAGACCCGGGCGGTCGAAAACGCCGAAGAGCGCCTGGTGCAGCTCCTCGCCCAGAAGCGCGCCGAGCGGGACGGGACGGCGCCTGCGGCCCAGCCGAGGCCGCAGTCCAATCCGACGCCCTTCGGGCCCTTCCTGGTCACCCCGCCGCCGGGCGCGGCCATGACGCCCGCGGCGCCCGTCGCCGACACCTCCACCCTCGCCGCCATTCGCGAGCAGCTCCGCGCCGGCCACCTCGAGGACGAGGAGGTCGACGTCGACGTGGTCGAAGGGGGCAACCCCTTCATGACCATCTTCGGCGCGAACGGCATGGAGGAGATGAACCTCAAGGACATGCTGGGGAGCCTCCCCGGCTTCCGCGGCCCTCCGAAGAAGCGCCGCTCGCGCAAGGTCAAGGACGCGCGCCCGCTGCTCGAACAGGAGGAAGCGCAGAAGCTCATCGACATGGACGGCGTCCAGCGCGAAGCCATTCAGCGCACCGAGCAGAGCGGCATCGTCTTCCTCGACGAGATCGACAAGGTCGCCGGCCGGCAGGCGGCGCAGAGCGGGCCGGACGTGTCGCGCGAAGGCGTGCAGCGCGATCTGTTGCCCATCGTCGAGGGCTCCACAGTCAGCACCAAGTACGGGCCGGTGAAGACCGACCACATCCTCTTCATCGCCGCGGGCGCCTTTCACGTGGCCGAGGTGTCGGACCTCATCCCCGAGCTCCAGGGCCGCTTTCCGATTCGCGTCGAGCTCACCTCCCTCGAGAAAGCGGACTTCATCCGCATCCTCACCGAGCCGAAGAACGCCCTCACCCGCCAGTACGAGGCGCTGATGGCCACCGAGGGCCTCGAGCTGGTCTTCGAGGACAGCGCGATCGAGGCGATGGCGAGCTACGCCGCCGAGACCAACCAACGCGCCGAGAACATCGGCGCCCGCCGCCTTCACACCATCCTGGAAGCGGTCCTCGAAGAGCTCAGCTTCGTCGCTCCGGAACAGAGCGCGAAGAAGGTCGTCGTCGACGGCGCCTACGTCGAAAAGGCGCTCGACCCGATCCTGCGCGACCAGGATCTCGCCAAGTACATTCTTTGATGGAACATCTCATCGAAAAGGCGGCGGTGCTGCACGAGGCGCTGCCTTACATCCGTACCTTTCACGGCGAGATCTTCGTCATCAAGTACGGCGGCCACGCGATGGTCGATCCGGCGCTCCGCAACTCCTTCGCGCGGGACGTGGTGCTCCTGAAGTACGTCGGCATCAATCCCATCGTCGTTCACGGGGGCGGCCCGCAGATCGACGAGAAGCTCGGGGCGCTCGGCGTGGTCTCGGAGCGCATCGACGGTCTGCGCGTGACCGATGACGCCACCATGGAAGTGGTGGAGATGGTGCTCGGCGGCTCGACCAATCAGCAGATCGTCTCACTCATCGGCACTCACGGTGGCCGCGCGGTGGGCCTCACGGGGCGGGACGACAACTTCCTGCGAGCGGAGAAGATCCCGCAGATGAAGACCAAGTCCGGCAAAGAGGTCGACCCGGGCCGCGTCGGGCGCGTCAAGCACGTGAACCCCGACGTCGTCCGGCGTCTCCTCGAGAGCGGCTTCATCCCGGTCATCGCTCCCGTCGCCGTCGACGCGGACGGGCACTCCTTGAACGTCAACGCCGACACGATCGCGGGGGAGCTCGCCGCCGCCATTGGCGCGCGCAAGCTCGTCATGCTCACCGACACCGAGGGAGTGAAGGGCGGCGACGGAGAGGTGATCTCCTCCCTCAGCCCCGCGGACGTGGACCGACTGGAAGGCGAGGGCGTCATCGCCGGCGGCATGATCCCCAAGGTCCGCTGCGCCCTCGACGCGTTGAACGGCGGCGTCCGCAAGGCCCACATCATCGACGGCCGCCAGAAGCACGCCGTCCTCCTCGAGCTCTTCACCGACGAGGGCGTAGGGACCGAGATCACGCGCAGCTGACAGCTGAGGGGACGCTAGATTGACAATTGACTTTCGCCGGTGGCGCTGAGGGGACGCTAGATTGACAATTGACTTTCGCCTCCGGACCGCGCCCCTTTTCGACCAATGGCCTCCCGCGAAAGTCAATTGTCAATCTAGCGTCCCCAGGCCGTTTCCCGGAGGCGAAAGTCAATCTGTCAGATCTAGCGTCCCTGGTTTCTTCATGTGCTAGAAAGCGCGGCATGTCGACCAATGCCGAGCTCATCGCCATCGCCCAGCGGGTTCAGCTAGCGAACTACAGGCCCGCGCCCTTCGTCCTGACCAACGGCTCCGGGTGTCGCGTGGAGGATGCGGAGGGGCGCCGCTTCCTCAATCTCTCGGGGGGCATCGCGGTCCTCTCGGTCGGGCACTGCCATCCGAAGCTCGCGGCGGCCATCGGCGAACAGGCCGGGCGCCTGATGCACGTGTCGAACCTCTTCTACAACGACCAGGCCATCCTCCTCGCGCAGCAGATCGTCGAACGCACGCCTTTCGACCGCGTTTACTTCGCCAACAGCGGCACCGAAGCCAACGAGGCGCTCCTCAAGCTCGCGCGGCGCTGGCATCACGAGCACGGCGACTCGAAGCGCGTCGAGCTCGTCTCCACCGAGCACAGCTTCCACGGCCGCACCTACGGCTCGCTCACCATCACCGGGCAACCGAAGTACCATGTCGGCATGGGCCCGCTCCTAGGCGGGGTGCGCACCGTTCCCTACGACGACCTGGACGCCATGCGCGAGGTCGTCGGCGAGACGACGGCCGCCGTGATCGTCGAGCCCATCCAGGCCGAAGGCGGTATCCGCGTTCCGGGCGAGGATTATCTCCCGGGCCTGCGCGCGCTCTGCGACGAGCGCGGCGCGCTCCTGCTCTTCGACGAAGTCCAGACGGGCTATGGGCGCACCGGCAAGTTCCTGGGCGCCGATCACGACGGTGTGGTCGCCGACGCATGCTCCTTCGCCAAGGGCATCGGCGGCGGCTTCCCCCTGGGCGCCATCGCCTTGCGCGAGAAGCTCGCCGACGGGCTGCCGCCGGGCAGCCACGCGAGCACCTTCGGCGGCAACGCCCTCGCCTGCGCCGCCGGGCTCGCGGTGCTTCGCATCTTCGACGAGGAAGGGCTCATCGAAAACGCAGCGCGCGTGGGCGACCACCTCGGCGCGCGCCTCGAAGCGCTCTTCGGGGGCTCGGAGGCGGTGACCGAGGTTCGCGGCCGCGGGCTCTTGCGCGGCCTCGCGCTCGCCGACGGGATCGACGCCGCGGGCACGCTCGGCGCCTTGCGCGAAGCCGGTCTGCTCATCACCACCGCGGGCGGGACCGTCCTGCGCTTCTCTCCGCCTCTCAACGTCACCACCGACGAGATCGACGAGGGCCTCGCCATCGTCGAAAAGGTCCTGGCCGATCCGCCGCGGACCGGCGCCTAGCCCCGGGAAGCGATTCGATGGACGTCCGGCACTTTCGCACTCTCCTCGATCTCGACGCGGACGGGCTTCGTGGGCTCCTCGACCGCGCCGACGAGCTCAAGCGGCTCCGCGGCACGGCCGACCATCCCCGGCCTCTCACCGGAAAGACGGTCGCCATCGTTCTCGAGAAGGCCTCGACGCGGACGCGCCTCTCCTTCGAGGTGGGGATCGCCGAGCTCGGCGCCCAGCCCACCACGCTGATCGCCAAGGACACCCAGATGGGGCGAGGCGAGCCGCTCGAGGACACGGCGCGGATGCTCAGTGGCTACGTGCACGGCGTGGTCTATCGCACCTTCGGCCACGACAAGATCGAGGCGCTCGCCGCCGCCAGCACCATCCCGGTGATCAACGGCCTCAGCGACCTCTACCACCCGTGTCAGCTCCTCGCCGACCTGATGACCGTGCGGGAGAAGCTGGGTCGTCTCGAGGGGGTGAAGGTGGCCTGGGTCGGGGACGGCAACAACATGGCCAACTCCTGGATCCTCGCCGCCGCCCTCACCGGAATCGAGCTTCGCATCGCCTGTCCCGAGGGATACGACCCCCATCCGCCTGCGCTCGAGGCGGCGTCGTCGGCGGGCCATCCGGTGAAGGTCGTGCGCGAGCCGGCCGAAGCCGTCGCCGGCGCCGACGTCGTCACCACCGATGTGTGGGCGAGTATGGGGCAGGAGGAAGAGAGCGCCGCCCGGGCGCGCGCCTTCGAGGGCTTCATCGTCGACGCCGGGTTGATGCGGCGGGCCGCGTCGGGCGCCATCTTCCTCCACTGTCTTCCCGCGCACCGCGGGGAAGAGGTGAGCACAGAGGTGATCGACGGGCCACAGTCCGTGGTCTGGGCGGAGGCCGAAAACCGTCTCCACGCGCAGAAGGCGCTCCTCGAACACGTGGTTTGACCGCGTAGCCATGTGATAGTCTCGCCCTGCCGGTCCACGAGTGGGGGATACCTCGGAAGAATCCAAAGTTCCGAAGCTCAAAGCGGACGCTGACTTCAAAGCGCTCCCGCTGGAGCCCGAGGATGGGTACATCCTCTCTCAGATCGACGGCGCGACGCGGGTGAGTCAGATCGGGATGGTCACCGGCCTCGGCGCGGCCCGGGTTCGTTCGCTCGTCGAGAAGCTCGAGAAGCACGAAGCGATCGAGTGGGTGGATCCCCGATTTCACACGAGGCGAAGCAGCCCGCGAAGCCCGCCGGCGCGAGCAAAGCGAAGCGCCCGCCGGTGGAACCGCCGGTGCCAGAGGCGCCGAAGCCCGAGAAGAAGCTCGCGCCTGGGGAGCTCTACGACCCTGCGGAGCTCGAAGAGCCGGACGTCGACATGGGGTTGGAGCGACGCAAGTTCATCCTCGACACGTTCTATCGTCTCGAGGACCTCACCTTCTACGAGCTCCTCGACGTCGATCCGGATGCGGACAAGAAGGAGATCCGCAGCGCCTACTTCAGGCTCTCGAAGACCTTCCATCCGGACACGCTCTACGGGAAGCGCCTCGGCGCTTTCCAGAAGAAGATGGAGACGATCTTCAAGCGCATCACCGAGGCCTACGAGGTCCTCGGCAAGAACAAGCGACGCAAGGAGTACGACACCTACATCGCGGTGCGCCTCAAGACCCTTCGCCGCGAGCAGGAGCTCAAGAAGGGCCTCAAGGCCGCCGAGGAGATAGCCAAGCAGGCGGCCGAGGGGCGGATCGAATCCATCCTCTTTCCCGCCGCCCCCGCCCCCTGTGGAGACGGAGTCGGTCGGTGCGGCGGGCCCAGACGCCGCGGCCGCTGCCCCATCGGCACCGAACGAAGCGGCCCCGGCAAAGCCCCCTCAGGCTGCACCCAAGCCGGAGCCGCCTGCCGCCGAGCCGGAGCTCGAGCGACGCGAGAGCGACGCGGCGCGGGCGCGCCGGCGTCAGCTGATGGCGCGCAAGCTCGCAGCGGCGGCGGGTCGCCGCGTGCCCGGTCAGCCCGCGCGACCTGCCAAGCGTCCTCCCAAGCCCAAGGGCCCGGCGCCGACCAAGAAGGACATCCTCAAGGGGCTCACCAGCTCCCTCAAAGCCACCGCGACCTTCACCGGCGGTGTCGACCTCGCCCAGCGTTACCTGCAGCAGGCCAAAGCCCACGAGGAAGCCGGAGATGTAATGGCGGCCACCAACTCGCTCCGCCTCGCGCTGGCCCTGGCTCCGGACCGCCCCGACGTCGCGGAGCACTACGACCGCCTCGCCTTCCAGCTCGCGCAGGAGATGGCGGCCGACTACGTCACGCAGGCCAAATACGAGGAGGAGAACGACAAGTGGGCGGACGCCGCCCTCAGCTGGGCCAAGGTCGCCGAGGGCCGCCCGGAGGACGTTTTCCCTCACTGGCGCGCTGCCAGCTGCATTCTCAAAGCATCGGGGGATCTCAAGCAGGCCCGCGCCTACGCCCAGCGCGCCGTCGACCTGGATCCCGAGGATTTCAACGCTCAGAAGACCCTGGGCCTGGTTTTCCATGCAGCCGGGATGAGCGACAGCGCCCGGCGGGCCCTCCAAATGGCTTCCGCGCTGGATCCCAAAGACGTTATGGTCGAAAATCTGCTGCGCGAGCTGAAGAAGTAGCTTCGCGCTGCACCTGCCAATGCCCCCTCGCGCCCACCCCACAGGCCCACAGGAAGAGACCGGATGGAGAAGGTAATCGGCATCGATCTCGGCACGTTCAACTCGTGCGTTGCCGTGCTCGAAAACCAGACGCCCGTCGTCATCGCGAACCGCGGAGGCTACAAGGTCACGCCTTCGATGGTCGCCATCACCGAGGCAGGCAAGCGCCTGGTGGGCCACATCGCCAAGCGTCAGGCGGTCACGAACGCCGAGAACACCGTCTACGCAGCCAAGCGTCTGATCGGGCGCAAGTTCGACAGCCCCCAGGTGAAGAACTCGATGGCCACCTGCCCCTACAAGATCGTCGAGGGGCCCCACAACGACTGCCGCATCCAGCTGCGGGACAAGGTCTACTCCGTCCCCGAGATCAGCGCGATGGTGCTGCAGGAGATGAAGATGATCGCCGAGGACTACCTCGGTCACGAGGTCCAGAAGGCGGTCGTCACCGTCCCGGCCTACTTCAACGACGGTCAGCGTCAGGCGACGAAAGACGCCGGTGCCATCGCCGGGCTCGACGTGATCCGCATCATCAACGAGCCCACGGCGGCCGCTCTCGCCTATGGCTTCGGCAAGCAAATCGACCGGACGGTCGCCGTGTACGACCTCGGCGGTGGCACCTTCGACATCTCGATCCTCGAGATCTCGAGCGAGGGCGTCTTCCGCGTCGTGAGCACCGCCGGCGACACCTTCCTCGGCGGCGAGGACTTCGATCAGCGCATCATCGATTGGCTGGTTCAGGGCTTCAAGGACGAGCACGCCATCGACCTCCGGCAGGACCGCATGGCGCTTCAGCGTCTGAAGGACGCCGCCGAGAAGGCCAAGTGCGAGCTCTCGGGCGTGACCGAGACTGAAGTGAACCTGCCCTTCATCATCTCGAGCGCTCGTAACGAGGCGCTTCACCTGCAGCGGCTCTTGACCCGCGCGCAGCTCGAGGACCTCACCGACGATCTGGTCAGCCGGACGGTCCAGATCTGCGAGATGACCCTCGACGAGGCGGGCCTCGACAAGGACGAGCTCGAGGACGTCATCCTGGTGGGCGGCATGACCCGCATGCCGCGTATTCAGCAGGCGGTGACCGAGTTCTTCGAGCGCGAGCCCTGCAAGGGCGTGCATCCGGACGAGGTGGTCGGCCTCGGTGCTGCCATCCAGGGCTCGGCGCTCATGGACGAAACACAGGACATGGTCCTGCTCGACGTCACCCCGCACACCCTCGGCATCATGGTCGTGGGCGGCTACTTCGAGGAGCTGATCCCGCAGAACAGCACCGTCCCGACCTCGCGCAGCAAGGAGTTCACCACCGTCCGGGACAACCAGACGGCTGTGAAGATCCTGGTGCTCCAGGGCGAGTCTCAGCGTGCCGACGAGAACGAGCTCCTCGGCGAGTTCATCCTCACCGGCCTGCGCCGCGCCCCCGCGGGGCAGGTCGACCGTCGACGTCACCTTCGAGATCAACGCCGACGGCATCGTGAGCGTCCACGCCAAGGACCTCGACACCGGCAAGGAACAGTCCATCACCGTCACCGCCACCAGCGGCCTCACCGAAGAGGAACTGGCCCAGATGGTGGACGAAGCGCGCGAGTACGCCGTGGCGCGACGCACCGACGAGGGCATGGAGGAGGCCAAGCAGCAGGCCGAGACCCTCATCGCCGAGATCGAGAAGCTCTTTCCGGAGGTCGAGAAGGTCGTGGCTGGCAGCGACTTCGGCCGTGACGCCATCGACAAGGCGCGCAGCGTGGTCGAGCGAGCCCAGAGCCTGATCGAGCGCGGCGACACCGACGGCCTCAAGGAACAGATCGACGCGCTCAACCGGACGCAGCGCATGTTCAAGGGCGTCGTCGGGAAGGCGGGCTGACGGGCGGGGTGTCGGAGGACGACGACTCGAAGAAGGGCGAGCCTTCCCAACACCTCCCTCGCAAGCGCCGGCTGACCGACAACAAGCGGATCACGCTGGCATTCAAAGGCCCCCCCCTCGCGAAGCCGGGGGAGGGCACGCCGCTGCCTCCACCGCCGGAAGAGCCGGAGCGACCATCGTCTGCCGCGCCATCGGCGCCGGGCGATTCTTCGCACGACGCGTGGAGCCGGGATCGCGTGGCCCGCGGTAGCGGCGTCCATCGGGCCTCCTCCGGCGCAGAGGAAGCCGAGCAGGCACCCCCCAAGGCGCGCAGCACGAAGCGCGGCGGGGCGCTCGACCTCGTCAATCGGCGCCGCCCCTCGGAGCCGAACCTGGATCTCGCGGCGGAGATGACCGAGCGCTTCGCCCTCGACGACTTCACCGGCGCCCTCCGCGCCGCCGAGCTCATCCTCGGGCGCACCCCCGGCCACGAGGACGCCCTGCACTACGCGCAGCTGTGTCGGGAGCGCCTCGACCAGCTCTATTCCGCGCGCCTCTCCAGCCTCGGCAGCATCCCGAGCCTCGCCGTGCCCAGCTCCGAGATCCGCTGGCTCGGCATCGACAACCGCGCCGGCTTTCTGCTCTCGCGCATCGACGGGGCGCACACCGTGGACGAGCTCGTCGACATCAGCGGCATGCCCCGGCTCGAGGTGCTCAAGACGCTCATCGAGCTCCTCGACGCCGGGACCATCACGCTGAGCTGAAAGGCGTCAGTACTTGGCGGGGATCACGACGCTGTCGATGAGGTGGCGCGCTCGCTCGGACCAGGAGTCACGCAGCGAGACCGGGAAGTCCTCGTCGGCGGTGACGCGATAGGTCGACTGTCGAGGGCCGACGGTCGGAAGCCACGCCGTGTGGAGGGAGAAGCCGACGGTCATCTGCGGGTGGCTCAGCTTGCAAACGGGGCCGGCGGCGAGGTCGGCTGCGTCGAGGATCCACAGTTGGTTCTCCGCGTCGGTGTAGACGGTGCAGACCAGGTAGCCATCGGTCCCGCCAGTGCCCGACGCCTTGGGTACGAACTGCATCGAGCCGAGCATGGTGGAGGGAGGCAGCTGAAAGTGATCACCGATGGCGAACGGGTTCGAGTCGACGCGGACGATGGCGGCCCGTCGTCCTCCGGATCGACAGGTTTGAAGAATGCGATCGGCATTCACCAGGCGATGCGCGTAGTCGTCGTAGAGGTTGTAGACCCAGAGTGTCAGTAGCTCGTCGAACATCCCTTCCGTGACCCAATACAGATGCTCGAGCTTCTGCGGATGTGGGGCCGGAGTGAGGACGTCTCGTCCGGCGTAGAGCGCGATGGCCCAGGTGAGCTCGTCGTCGCAGATCACCTGGCTCTCTTCCACTTCGCCGGTGGTGGCGTCGATGACGTACTGCCCGAAGCGGTTCAGGTCCATCGCCCCCACCGCCATCATTCCGTGGATGGCGGGGTCGATGGAGGCGCCGTCGGTCGCCTTGACGTCGTACTCGCGCACCCACTCCGAGAGGTCGGTCGCCGGTGCGTGGGCGACGTGTAAGCGGATGCGACCGCCAGCGTCGTCGTAGTCCACGAGGAAGTGATCGGCCTCCAACGGGATCTCGATCTTTCGTGCGCGGATCATGGGGACGCCGTCCCGGTCTAGCGGCAAGCCTGTGGCGTCGAGGTCGGCGCGCGACACGACGTAGAAGATGGTGGTGTCGGGTTGGGGATCGGTCGAGCAGGCCCGGATCGCGCGATCGGGAAGGTCGATGAAGGGCACGGGGTCGTTGAAGCCCTGGTCGAGCCCGATCTTGAACGCCGTGTCGAGGATCACCGCGTAGTGCTCGGTCACGGCGACCTGATGGATCGACTGCCGGATCTCCACGCGCTGGTGGGCGTTCAGGATCAGGCGGAACCGCTGCGGCGCTCCCGCGCCATCCCAACGGATCAGGTTGGTGAAGTCCTCGGGGACGTTCGGCACCCTTCCCAGGGTGTCCATCAGCCAATCCTCGGCTTCGCCGAGCGCGCGCAACGCCTTCTTTGCGAAGCGCCGAGCCGGGACCCCTATCCCCAGGACCTCGGCCACGCGCTCCGCCGTATCGCCGACCGGCAGGGCACGCGCCCAGCGGCTGAGCGGCCCCGTCGCGAACATGCTCGTCGCCGAGCGGCCGTAGTTCGCGGTGAAGAGCTGTCCCGTCGTCGGGTCGTAGACGGGATGGGCGGGTGAGAGCACCAGGGGAAAGGGAAAGTCCTCGAGGGTGTCGGCCTGCCAGCTCGCTCGTCCCCCCACAGGGGTGACGACGTCGAGGGTCTGGGGATCGATCTCGACCGGACGTCCTGCGTCGTAACAGAGCAGGAGGCGGGGGACCGAGCCGCCGTCGTCCATGGGCACGAAGGCGGTGTTCGCGAAGTTGCGCGCGCCGAGCTCGGTCGCCAGCCGCGCGATTCCGGTCGAGAAAAAGCGCAAGGGATCTCCCGGCGGGCGCGCCGCCGTCGCCTGATCCGCCACCAGATCGGCCGTCTGGGCGAGGCGCATCGTGAGCGCGATGGCGCTGGCCGAGAGGTCGAGGCGGCAGATCATTCCGTCCCCGTTCAACAGGGTGTTTCCGCTGGGGTTCGGCAGCCCGGGGTGCTCGACCGTTCCCACGGGCGCGATGAAGAAGACGTGCCCGTGGATATCGGCGGGGATGGTTCCCTGAAGCACGTTCAGGGAGAGCCCGCTCACCTCGCTTCGCTGCGCTCGCATCATGGAGCGCGGGACCTGCATTTCTCCCCTCCTGGCCCCGGGTGTAACATCGGCGACCCGCGGCGCGCCGAGTCTCGGCGGCCCCGCTCGAGCTGTCAACGTGTCCGCCCAGCTGCCGAAAGAGAACGCGAGTGATCGGCTACCGCCGCGGTACGAGGTCGTCCGACGCCTGGGCGCGGGAGGCTTTGGCGTCGTCTACGAGGTGCGGGACCTGGAGCGCGAGGTCGCAGTCGCACTGAAGTACCTGAACGCGATCACACCCGACGCGCTCTACCGCTTCAAGCGGGAGTTCCGAAGCCTCGCCGACATCAGCCACCCGAATCTCGTCGGGCTCTACGACCTCGAGACCTACGAGGACGAGTGGTTCTTCACCATGGAGCTCATCGAGGGGCGGCCCATGCCCTTCGCGCTTCATGCCGACGGCGTGGTGTCACCGCTCGCGCTCGAGCAGGAGGTCTCCCGCACCACGACCCGCGCCGACACGACCTCGCTTCCCTCCGATGCGCCTCCTTCCGTGGACTTTGCGCAGGTACGCGAGGTCTTTCGCCAGCTCGCCGAAGGCGTGAACGCGCTCCACGCGGCGGGGTGCCTGCACCGCGACCTCAAGTGCAGCAACGTGATGGTCACTCCCGACGACCGTGTGGTGCTCCTGGATTTCGGTCTGGTCGGAGACGTGGGCGCGCCGGCCAGCGGTCTCGAGACCGTGGCGGGCGCCATCGTGGGGACCCCTCTCTACATGGCGCCCGAGCAGTGCGCCGGGGCTCCGGTCGACCAGGCAGCGGATTGGTATGCGATGGGGGTCATGCTCTATCGCACGCTCACCGGCGGCTTTCCCTTCGAAGGCACGACCCTCGAGGTGCTTCACTCGAAACAGACCAAAGACGCGCCGGCGCTCCGCACCGACGTCTCGGTCCCGGAGGATCTCGACCAGCTCTGCCTCGCGCTGCTCGAGCGAAGCCCCCGGATGCGTGCAGGCATCGAGCGGGTACGGGAGCTTCTGGGCGGCGATCGGACCTCGCTCCCTGCGCTCGGCATCCGGGCCGATTCGAAGCTCCTCGGCCGCGAAGAGGAGCTGGCGCAACTGCGACGCGCCTTCGAAGAGTCTCGGGGCGGGCATCCCGTGACGGTGCTCGTGGAAGGGATCAGCGGGGTGGGGAAGTCGGCGCTGATCCGGCATTTCGTTCGTTCGATCGCGGGCCGGCGGCGCACGGCGGTCGTTCTCGACGGCCGCTGCTATGCGCAGGAGTCGTTGCCCTTCAAGGCGCTGGACGGCGTGGTGGACAGTTTGGCCCGCTACCTCCTCAACCTGAGTGACGAGGCGGCCTTCGCTCTCATTCCTCGCCACGTCGTCGATTTGGTGCAGCTCTTTCCGGTGTTGCGTCGGGTTCCTGCGTTTGCCGACGCGGCCATGCAGGTCGCGGGCATTCCCGACGTGCAGGAGCGGCAGCGTCGCGCGTTCCACGGGCTTCGCGAGCTGCTGGGCAAGATCGCGGATCGGCATCCTCTGGTGGTGTTCATCGACGACCTCCAGTGGGGCGACGCTGCTTCCGCCGCGGTGCTCCGCCGCATCCTGACGGGCACCGATGCGCCGAACCTCTTCCTGCTCGGCGCCTTCAGGCGCGAGGACGCGAAGAAGAGCGCCTTTCTGGCCGAGCTCGAGACAGCGGAGGGCGAGCTCGTGATGAAGCGCTTGATGGTCGAGGAGCTGGAGCCGGAGCGAGCGCGCGAGCTCGCGGGGCTCTTGCTCGACGACGAGGGGCACGGGGAATGGGCGGAGGAGATCGCGCGCGAGTCCGCGGGCAATCCCCTCTTCATCGACGTCCTGACCCGGCATGCGAACCTGCTCGCACGGGTCGAGGACCCCGGCGGCGAGGGACCGCCTCCCGCGCCCACGCGCCTCGCCGACGTGATCCGCGCCACGGTCGGGACCCTCCCCGAGGAGGCGCGACGCCTCCTCGAGCTCGTGTCGGTGAGCCACCGGCCCCTCGGGCCCGACGTCATCCGTCGCGCGCTGGTGATCGATGCCCTGTCACCGACGATTGTCGGGAGCCTCCGCTCGGCGCGGCTCCTGCGCTCGCGCGGGACGGGGTCGAGCGAAGAGATTCGAGTGCTACCACGACCGCATCCGCGAGACGGTCGTGGAGACGCTCGCTGACGACGAGCTCCGCGACTACCACCGCTCGTACGCCGACGCGCTCAGGGCGCTCGACTCGGACGATTTCGAGGCCATGGCGATCCACTATGGCGCGGCGGGCGAGACGGACCGTGCGTTCTCCTTCGCCGTCCGCGCGGGCGATCGGGCCGTCGCCTCCCTGGCTTTCGCGCGCGCGGCGCGCCTCTATCGCATGGCGCTCGACTTCGAGCTCGCGCGCCCCGACGAACGAGCCCGCCTGACGGTGGCGATGGCAGACGCGTTCCGGCATGCAGGCCTCGGCGCATCGGCCGCCCACGCCTACCTCGACGCGGCGGACCTCGTCGGCGAGTCGGACCCGCGGGACGCTCTTCTCTTGCGGCATCAGGCGGCGGAGCAGCTCCTCTTCAGTGGTCGCCTCGACGAGGGGAAGTCGGTGCTGACAGAGGTCCTGTCCGCGGTGGGTCTGCGGATGCCGCGAAGCCCGGCCCTCGCTTTCGCCTCATTCGCCGGCCGGCGCGCTCAGGCTCAGCTCCGAGGGCTCGACTACCGCGAGCGCAGCGCCGCCGAGCTCGATCCCGACGTGCTGCTCAAGATCGACGTCGCCTGGTCGGTGTCCATCGGTCTGTCGATGATCGAGCCCGTCCGCGCGGGGAGCTTCCAGGCGCATCACCTGGTGATGGCGCTGAACGCCGGTGACAAGGAGCGGATCGCGAAGGCGGTTGCGGTCGAGATCCCCTTTTCGGCGACCGCGGGCCCGAAGAACCGCAAGCGCACCGCGCACCTCGAGTCCCTGGCGACGTCCCTCGCGGCCGAGGTGGACGATCCTTTCGTCAAAGCGCTCACCGTGTCGTGTCACGGAGGCGCCGCCTGGCTCGAAGGCCGATGGCGCGAGGCGGCGAGCTGGCAGAAGAAGGCGGACGAACAGATCCGCCGCGAGTGCACCGGAGCGGCCTGGCAGCTCGCGACCATCAACATCGTGATGTTCGACTCCTTGTACCGATTGGGCGACTGGGCGGAGCTCTTCGACCGCATCTACGACGTGCTCGACGACGCCGAGTCGCGCGGTGACCTCTTCCTCGAGATGTACCTGCGGATCAAGTTCAAGGCGCTCGCGCACCTCGCGCAGGGCGACTCGGCGGGCGCGCGCGCCGAGCTCGACGGCGCCCTCGAGAGGTGGAGCAAGGGCAGCTACACGCTCCTTCAGTTCTGGCATCTGTACGCGACCTGCGAGGCCGACCTCTACGACGGCGAGCCGGAGCAGGCGCTCGCCCGCCTGGACGCCGCCTGGGCCGACATCAAGCGTTCGCTGCTGCTGACGCTCCAGCTCTACCGGGTCAGCATCTGGGATCTGCGCGGGCGTGCCGAGCTGGCGGTCGCGCGCGCGCAAGCGAACGAGCGCAGCTCACACCTGGCGGGCGCGCAGAAGGCTGCGAAGAAGCTCCGCAAGGAGAAGAACCCCTGGGCCGATGCTCTCGCCGCGCTCATCGAAGCCGGCGCCCACGCCCTCATGGACCAGCGCGCCGAGGCCTTCCCGCGCTTGCGAGAAGCCGAACAAGTCGCCCGCGCCGCCCACATGGGCCTGCACGCGGAGGTCGCCAGCCTCCGCCGCGCCCAGCTCGGTCAATCCACCGGCGACCGCGACGAAGCCGCTCGCGCTCGCGAAGCGATGGAAGCCCAACGCATCGTCGACGCCGACGCCTGGGCCCGAGTGCTGAGCCCGGGGTTTTCGGGGTAAGGCGCGAGACCAGCGAGAGCGCGAGGCGAGAGCGCCCCCTCAGCCCTTGCCGCTCAACCTCGCGCGGATCCGCAAGCGCAGGGCGTTGAGCCGAATGAAGCCGGTGGCGTCGGACTGCTGGTAGACGTCGTCCTCTTCGAAGGTGGCCATGGCTGGGTCGTAGAGGGACTGGTCGCTGCGGCGGCCGGCGACATAGGCAGCGCCCTTGTAGAGCTTGATGCGGACCTCGCCGGTGACGTTCTTCTGAGAGTCGTCGACGAGGGTCTGGAGCATCTCGCGCTCGGGAGCGAACCAGAAGCCGCGATAGACGAGAGAGGCGTACTCGGGGATCAGGGAGTCTCGGATGCGCATCACCTCGCGGTCCATCGTGATCGACTCCATGGCGCGGTGGGCTTTCTGAAGGATGGTCCCGCCGGGGGTTTCGTAAACGCCGCGACTCTTCATGCCGACGAAGCGGTTTTCGACGACGTCGACGCGGCCGACGCCGTGCTTGCCGCCGATCTGGTTCAGGTGCGCGAGGAGCTCGGCAGGGCTCATCTCCTTGCCGTCGACGGCGACGGGGTCGCCCTGGTCGTAGCGGATGGTGACGTACTGAGGCGCATCGGGGGCCTTCTCGGGGCTGGTGGTCCAGCGGAACATCTGCGGGTCGGGCTCGTTCCACGGGTCCTCGAGGACGCCACCCTCGTAGCTGATGTGGAAGAGGTTCGCGTCCATCGAGTACGGCTTCTCCGCCGTGACCGGCACGGAAATGCCGTGCTTCTTCGCGTACTCGATGCAGTCGGTGCGGGAGCGCAGGTCCCATTCGCGCCAGGGCGCGATGACCCGAATGCGGGGATTGATGGCCATCGCCGTGAGCTCGAAGCGAACCTGGTCGTTGCCCTTGCCGGTCGCGCCGTGCGCGATGGCGTCGGCGCCCTCCGCCTCTGCCACGTCCATCATCGCCTTGGCGATCACCGGACGGGCGATGCTCGTACCGAGGAGATACTCCCCTTCGTACACGGCGTTCGCGCGGAGCATCGGGAAGCAGAAGTCGCGGACGAACTCCTCACGGATGTCGGCGATGACGCACTTGATGGCGCCGGTCGCCCGCGCCTTTTCGTCGAGACCCTCGAGCTCGTCCCCTCCCTGGCCGACGTCGGCGCAGAACGCGACGACCTCGGCGCCGGTGGTCTCCTTGAGCCACGTGAGAATCACGGAGGTATCCAGGCCTCCGCTGTAGGCGAGCACGATCTTCTTGGGCTTTTGAGTCATGGCAGGCGAGCATATACCGCATGAAGGACCGCGAGCCACGTAGCCTGAGGCAGCTCCTTTCTGGCGCGATGAGCTGGCTCAAGAACGCCATCGAGTCTCCACGGAGCGAGCTCGGCCGCTGGGAGAGCCGCGCACGATTCGCCTACGATCTCGGCACCTACGGCGCCCGGCGCCTCCGGCGGGACAGCGCCACCCAGATGGCGGCCGCACTCGCCTACCGGACCTTGTTCAGTCTTCTACCGGTCCTGGTGGTCGGCACGATGGTGGTGCGCGCGGTCGGAGGCGTGGCCCGCTTCCGGGATTGCTTCGAGGAGTATCTTGCCTCCTACGGGTTGAGCGACATCCGCCTCGCCACCGAGCAGGGCACCGAGGTCGCCTCGAAGACCCAGACCCTGAGCGCGTGGATCCTCCAGCTCTACGACGAAGCCGAGCGCATCGATCTGACCGCCATCACCTGGGTCGGCGTCGCCATCCTGATCTACTCCGCCATCAGCTTGATGGTGACCATCGAGAACAGCACCAACACCATCTTCCGCGCGCCCGGCGGGCGGAAGTGGTCGCGCCGCTTCCCCATCTACTGGACGCTCCTCACGCTGGCGCCGGTGGCGGTGCTCGGAACGATCTACATCGACAATCAGATCTCGGCTTTCGTCGAGTCGCTCACGGGCTTCTGGCGCGTGCTCAGCATCGTCGGACCCATCTCGGCTTTCATCGGAACCTGGGGCGTTCTCTTCACCGCCTATCGATGGCTTCCCAACACCCACGTTCGTTTCCGACCCGCGGCCATCGGTGCTCTCTTCGCCGCGCTCGCGCTGACCGGTGGAAAGGCCTTCCTCACGACCTACATGGGCAACGCCTTCAGCGTGAGGCACCTCTACGGCAGCTTGGGTCTGATCCCCCTCTTCATGTTCTGGCTCTACGTCATGTGGCTGATCGTCCTCTTCGGGACCGAGATCGCCGCGGCGCTCCAGAAGTTCAGCGGGGACAAGATCGGAGACGACGAGGATCTGATCGAGGCTGCGCACCTGATCACCGATCCCGGCACCCTGGTGGCCGTGATGCAGATTGTGGCGGCGCGCTTCGGCGACGGCGAAAAGACCTCCGCCCGCGACGTCGCCGACGAGCTGCGCATCGAGGAAAGGACCGTCCGCTACATGCTCGACGCCCTGGTGGACGCGGGCCTGCTGCACTGGCTGAGCCGCCAGGAGGGCTACGTGACGCCGAGCCAACCGATTCGAACGGATCCGCCTCGAGAACGTCCTCGAGGTGGGCTTCAGCCTCGCGGCGGACACCCCGCCCAAGCTGGTGCCGTTGATCAAGGAGCTCCGCGAAGCGCAGCGCAAGCTCGCCGGCCAGACCACCCTCGGCGAGCTGGTGGATTCGGCATCGGAGCCCGACGCAGCGCCCCCCTAACCAAGGAGAAGGCGGAGCGGCGCCGGAGCGGAGGACCGCCGCAGGGCGCGAAGCGCCCGGAGGCGGTCCGCAGCGCAGGCGGCGCGGAGCCGGGAGTGGGCCCCCCTAGGAGAAGGCGGAGCGGCGCCGGAGCGGAGGAACGCCGCAGGGCGCAGAGCGCCCGGAGGCGGTCCGCAGCGCAGGCGGCGCGGAGCCGGGAGTGGTCCCCCCTAGGAGAAGGCGGAGCGGCGCCGGAGCGGAGGAACGCCGCAGGGCGCAGAGCGCCCGAAGGCGGTCCGCAGCGCAGGCGGCGCGGAGCCGGGAGTGGTCCCCCCTAGGAGAAGGCGGAGCGGCGCCGGAGCGGAGGAGCGCCGCAGGGCGCAGAGCGCCCGGAGGCGGTCCGCAGCGCAGGCGGCGCGGAGCCGGGAGTGGTCCCCCCTAGGAGAAGGCGGAGCGGCGCCGGAGCGGAGGAACGCCGCAGGGCGCGAGAGCGCCCGAAGGCGGTCCGCAGCGCAGGCGGCGCGGAGCCGGGAGTGGTCCCCCCTAGGAGAAGGCGGAGCGGCGCCGGAGCGGAGGAACGCCGCAGGGCGCAGAGCGCCCGGAGGCGGTCCGCAGCGCAGGCGGCGCGGAGCCGGGAGTGGTCCCCCCTAGGAGAAGGCGGAGCGGCGCCGGAGCGGAGGAACGCCGCAGGGCGCGAAGCGCCCGAAGGCGGTCCGCAGCGCAGGCGGCGCGGAGCCGGGAGTGGTCCAGCCTAGGAGAAGGCGGAGCGGCGCCGGAGCGGAGGAACGCCGCAGGGCGCAGAGCGCCCGAAGGCGGTCCGCAGCGCAGGCGGCGCGGAGCCGGGAGTGGGCCACCCCAAAGCTATTCGCCGTGCTTCTCGATCAGCTTGCCCAGGCGCGGCATGGCGGCTTCGACGTTCTTCTTCGCCTGGCCGCGGAGCTTTTCGTAGGTCTTCTTCACGAGCCTGTTCTTCGACTTCACCGCTTTGTTGTCGGTGATGGCGAGGAGCGCGTCGGCCGCGCGGCCCGAGTTGTCGACGAGGTACTTACCGACCTCTTTGTCGCTCTCGATCGCTTCCTGATACATCGGGTCGAGCGCATCCGCGAACTCGGGCAACAGATCGTGGACGACCTGCCGGATGAAGCCGGGGCGGATGCCCTTGACGGCCTTGAATCCGGCCTTGATCGCCATTCCGCTGATCCCCGACTTGTCGGCGACTTCCTGATCGAGGATCTGGAGACACTCGTCGATCACGATCTGCTTCTTGTCTTCGGAGGCAAAGGCGTCCCGCAAGCTGGCCATGGCGCGGGACTATGCCCGAACCTCCCTCAGAGGTAAACGACGGGGCGCCGCCAGCGCAACAATTCGGCGGGGGAGCTCAGCCGCAGACGCCGCTGGTGCACGTCTCGGTGGAGGCGCAGGCGTTCCCGCACATGCCGCAGTTCATGGTGTCGGCGCTCGTGTCTGTGCAGGTGCCCATGCAGGCGGTCTCGCCCATGGCGCAGCAGGTACCGGTCGAGCAGACCTCACCCATGGCGCAGGCCGTACCGCAGCCGCCGCAGTTCATGGTGTCGGCGCTCGTGTCTGTGCAGGTGCCCATGCAGGCGGTCTCGCCCATGGCGCAGCACATGCTGTTGGAGCAGATCTCACCCATGGCGCAGGCCGTACCGCACATGCCGCAGTTCATCGCATCGCTGGTGAGGTCGGCGCATACGCCGCCGCCGCAGTCGGTCTCGCCGCGCGGGCAGGGCACACATGCGGAGTCGACGCAGAACTCGCCGACGGCGCAGGTGACGCCGCAGCCGCCGCAGTTGAGCGGGTCGCGATCGGTCCGGACGCAGGAGCCGCCACAGTCGACCCGGCCGCCCCGGCACCCGTCGGTGACGCACGCGCCATCGCTACAGAACTCGCCGTCAGCGCAGGCGTGGAAGCAGGCGCCGCAGTGGTTGCGGTTCGAGCTCAGGTCCTTGCAGGAACGACCGCAGGAGACGAGGTCTCCCGAGCAGCCACAGCTGCCCGCGACGCAGTTCTCGCTCGGGCTGCAGACGGTGCCGCACGCGCCGCAGTTGAACTCGTCGCTGTTGAGATTCACGCAGGAGCTGCCGCAGGTGGTGGTGTCGGTGGCGCACATGCCGACGCACGCGCCGCCCGAGCAGAACTCGCCGGCGGCGCAGGTCGTCCCGCAGCCGCCGCAGTTCGCCGGATCGGTGCCGGTGTCGACGCACACGCCGCTGCAGTCGGTCTTGCCGCTCCCGCAGCGACACTCGCCGCCCTGACAGGCCTGAGTCGGCCCGCAGGAGGTGCCGCACATCCCGCAGTTCGTTGGATCGAACTGCGTGTCCGCACACGAACCCGCGCAGTCCGATTGGCCGATGGGGCACATCCCGAAGCACGTCCCGAAGCCGCAGGACTCGTCGGTCGCGCAGACGTTGCCGCAGGCGCCGCAGTTGGTCGGGTCGCTGATGAGGTCGACACAGGCCCCGTCGCACTCGGTGGTCCCGGTCGGGCAGACGCAAGCGCCGGCGCTACAGAACGCGCCGGCGGCGCAGACGTTGCCGCAGGCGCCGCAGTTGCCCGTGTCGGTGAGCGTGTCGACGCAGGCGCCCATGCAGTCGGTGGTGCCCATGGGGCAGGTGCTGGTGCAGCTGCCGAGGGTGCACACCTCGCCGGCCGCGCAGGCCACCCCGCATCCGCCGCAGTGCATCGGGTTCGTCTGCGGATCGACGCAGCTCCCCGCGCAGGCGAGGAGCCCGGGGATGCACTCGCAGGCGCCGGCGTTACAGCGCTCGTCGGGGCCGCAGGCGATCCCGCATCCGCCGCAGTGCGCAGCGTCGGTGAGGGTGTCGACGCAGGCCCCTGCGCAGCTGGTCTCGCCAGAGGGGCAGCTGGTGGTGCAGCTGCCGCGCGCGCAGGTCTCGCCCGCGGCGCAGGCGTTGCCGCAGGCGCCGCAGTTCGTCGGGTCCGCGTCCGTGTTCACGCAGACGCCGGAGCAGTCCGTGGCGGGCGCCGCACAGCCGCAGGTGCCCGAGGTGCAGAGCTGGCCGGGGGTGCAGGCCATGTCGCAGGCGCCGCAGTTGGCCTCGTCGCTCGAGGTGTCGACGCAGGCGCCGCTGCAATCCGCGGTTGCCGAGGGGCACATCGCGGTGCAGGAGCCCGCGCTGCACACCTCACCCATCGCGCAAGTCGTGCCGCATCCGCCGCAGTTCATCGGGTCGGTGCCGGTGTTCGTGCAGGTGTCGCCGCAGAGCATGCCGCCCCCCGGGCACTCGCAGCTTGACGCAACGCAGAGCTGGCCCGACGCGCAAGCAGTGCCACAGCCGCCGCAGTTGGCCGTGTCCGATCCGGTGTCCACACATGCGCCCCCACAGTCGGTGAGGCCGGAGGCGCAGGCGTCCGCGCACGCGCCCACCGAGCAGACTTCGCCGGCCGCGCAGGCCACGCCGCATCCGCCGCAGTTCATCGGATCGCTCAGCGGGTTGGTGCACATCCCGTCGCAGTCGCGTTCGCCCGCCGGACAGCCGCGACACCCGCCGTCGTCGCAGAAACCGCTCGGGCAGGTCGTTCCGCACGCTCCGCAGTTCGCGGGGTCGGCGGTCGTGTCGACGCAGGCCCCGTCGCAGTCCGTCTCGCCGGCCCCACAGGCGTCCATGGTCGCGTCCGGTGTCGCGTCCATGGTGGCGTCGGCCATCCCGTCCGGCGCGGCGTCCGCGCCTCCGTCGGGGTTCGTGGAATCGCCGCAGTCGCAACCGACCACGCTGAGGATGAGCAAGACGGAGAACGACCGAATCCAAGCGCGCATGAAAGCCTCCGCCTCCAATTCGCGGCTAACGCCTCGAAGGTGTCAAGGGCGAGTCGGGCTCTGACGGGGTCTCAGGCCAGGAGCTCGGTGAGCGGGCCGTTGCAGAAGCGGGTATCGCCGAAGGTCTCCTGCTCGACGCCATAGGCGTTGGTGAGGGTGACCAACAGATCGTTGTGCGGGGTGTCGCCGTAGCGGAGGCAGCGGCCGGTGCGGAAGTAGCCGCCGGCGCTCCCCGCCATGACGAGGGGCAGGTCGTTGCGGGTGTGGGAGTTGCCCTTGCCAAGCTCGTTCACCCAGATCATGCAGGTGTTGTCGAGGAGCGTTCCGTCACCCTCGGGCACGCTCTCGAGCTGCTGGATCAGATAAGCGAACTGCTCCGCGTACCAGGTGTTGATCCGCACAAGCTTGTCGACCGCGTCGGTGTTGCTGTCGCCCTCGTGGGAGAGGCTGTGATGGCCCTCGCTGATGCCGAGCCAGGGCGAGGCTGCGCCGCCGACCGAGTTCGTCCACTGCAGCGACACCACCCGCGTGAGATCGCAGGCCAGCGCCATGGTGGCGAGATCCATCTGCATCGTCCCGATCGCCGGCATGTTGTTGATGTCGCTGAGATCGATGCGGCCGCCGAGGTCCGGCGCGGCGCAGGAGGCGCCGAGGTTGCCGGCGGTCAAGCGTCGCTCGATGTCGCGGATGCCCTGGATGTGCTGCTCCATGCGGAGCGCGTCTTCACGTGCGACGCGGCTCTGAAGGTCGGCGTAGTCCTGGTTCAGGTAGTCCACGACGCTCTGGCGCATGGCGCGACGTCGCTCGAGGCCGAAGGGATCCGCCGTGAGATCGCCGAAGACACGCTCGAAGACCGCGTAGGGATCGTCATCCGGCGGGAGCGGCTCGGAGGCGCCGCGGTAGCACATGCGCGTCCACACGTTGTTGCTGTTGCCGTTGCGCACGCCGAGCTCGAGGCTGCGGAAGGCGGTGTCTCCGCCGATGTGGTTCGCGATGTCCTGATCGACCGAGATGCCGCTCGCCCAGGAGACGGGCGCGCAGCTGTCGCAGCCGCCGCCGGTGTCACCCGGCAAGAGCTCGCGCCCCGTGAGCATGTGACCCATGCCCTTCTGGTGGCCGTCCCCGGGGCCCGAAGAGGTCGAACGCCCGTCGATCCCGTCGAGGATCAGGAGCTTGTCCCGGTAGGGCTCGAGAGGCGCGAGGATGCGCCGCATCGTGAAGTCGGTCTCGCCCCCGTCGGGGCTCCACTCGCTGGGGATGGAGCCGTTGGGCGAGAAGAAGACGATGAAACGAGTGGGGAACCCGTCGGCGGCAGAGGCGACCTTGCCGCCGCTGGTGAGGAAGGGCAGGGCGGCGGCGCCGGCTCCGGCGGCCGCGACGTTCCGTACGAATCCACGTCGGGTGAGCTTCCATCGCCGCTTCATCAGAGGCCCTCCAGAACGTGCCGATAGGCGAACCCATCGGTCTGGGTGATGTGAACGAGCATCTCACGAATGTTCCAGTCCGTGTCGGCCGCCACGTCGAAGAGCTCGTCGAGCCCACATTGTTCCTGGGAGGTCTCCACCCGCTGCACGGAGTAGCGGAAGAACTGCCGGGTCACACATTCGTGCACCTGCTGGCTGCCCGCCAGACGGTCTGCGAGCTCGGGCACTCCGTCGAAGGGCCCGTCCGCGTCGTCGGTGCCGAGGATCTCGCCGGTGGCGTCCACCGGACGGCCGTCGTCCTCGGCACGGAAGCGTCCGAGGGCATCGAAGCTCTCGAAGCCGAAGCCGATGGGGTCCATCAGCTGGTGGCACTCCACACACCCCGGGTTGCTCGAGTGCTCGGCGAAGCGCTCGCGGGTCGAGAGCCCGGGCGCGGGATCGGGCGCAGTGATGACGAGGTCTTCGGGGGGCGGAGGCAGGTTCTGGCAGAAGAGACGCTCGCGAACGAACTTGCCGCGATGGATGGGATTGCTCTGGTTGGTCTTCGCGAGCAGGGCCAGAAGGCCAGGCTGCGTCAGAAGCCCCTGGCGCTCGCCGGCGGGAAGCTCGACGAGCTCGAGCTCGGGACCGTAGCTCCCAGTCAGACCGTAGATGGGCGCGATGCGATCGTTGACGAAGGCCACGCGTCCCGTGAGCAGCCCCTCGACGCTTCCATCACCCTCGAGGACCACGTAGCGGATGTACTCCTCGACGGAGGCGCGCAGGTCGTCGGCGAGCGCACCGTCCCAGTCGGGGAAGAGGGCGGTGTCCTTGTCGAGGGTGGCGAAGCCGTCGAGGTGCAGCCACTGCCGGGTGAAGTTGCCGAGACCGTCGCCCATCCGCGGGTCCATCACCATGCGGCGGGCCTGCGCTTCCACGCCCTCCGCAGTATCGAGCTCACCTGCCGCGGCCGCCGCGAAGAGCGCGTCGTCGGGCATGGTGTTCCACAGGAAGTAGCTGAGGCGGCTCGCCATCTCGTAGCCCTTCACCCGCGCGATCTCTCCGGGTGTGGCTTCGGGCGAGAGCTCGACGTGATAGATGAAATGCGACGAGGTCAGCGCGGCGTGCACCACCATCTGGATGCCGGTGCTGAAGTCGTAGGCGTCGCGGCCGGTGGTGAACAGGCCCATGAGGCGCGTCCGCTCGTCCTCGGTGAGGGGGCGGCGGAAGGCCTTCATCCCGAACTCGTCGACGAACTCGGCGGCGCAGGCGTCCTCGCCGGTGGCCGGATCGCAGGGCAGAAGGCTCTCGAGATCGGCGACGGCCGCCTCCGCGAGGGTCTCGGCAGTGTCGAAGTACTGTTCGGCGAGCACCGCGGGGACGGTGAGACCCACCTCGAAGCCCTGGGTGTTGTCGTCCGCGGGGAAGCCTTCGGCCGGATTGCCGGTCGTGCCGAGGAGGTCCCGCACCGTGTTGTCGTACTGGGCGCGGGTCAGGCGGGACAGGGCCCCGTCGGGGATCTGGAGCTCACAGAGGCTGGGCCCATCCCCCGGCCCCCGCCGCGACGGGTCCTCACCCGGGGTCACTCCGGGGTCGCCGATGAGGCCATTGCACGCGACGAGGAGCGGAACGCAAAATGCGCCAAGAAGCGTGGGGAGCCGCATGTGACGGGAAGAGCGCAAGAAGCGTTCCGCGGCCAGAGCCTCGAAAACCAAACGAAGTTCCACGGGGGTGCTGGAACAGGTTCTGCTCCTATGGGCTTTCCGGGAGCATTCGATGCTCCTCGTCGTCGGGGGGCCTTGCGACCGACGAAGGGCCTGGCTACGCTCGAATGAGCGTTTCGGCCAGGGGGCACGAGCCAGGAAAAGGCGGCCGGGGCGAGCAGAGTTGGAAGACCCACTAAGTACGCAAATCGCCGTCATCGTCGTGACCGTCGTGGTCGGCGCGGCTTTTTCGGCCCTCGACGCGGGCCTCCTCGCGCTTGGCGTGGTCAGGCTCAAGGCGGTCTCGGACGAGGGGGGCCGCTACGCCTCCGTGGCGGCGCGCGCCCTGAGGCAGCTCGACCGGATCCGTGCGCGCCTGCGCACGGGTCGGGTGCTTTGTCTGACGAGCGGTGCGGTGGTGACCGTGTACGTGGCTTCCGACTTCGGAGGCGTTGGCGTGGTGGCCGGCGCCGCGGCGTTGGTGGGCCTCGTGTACTCGGTGCTGGCCGAGATCCTGTCGACCGTCGCCGCCCAACGGGCCGGCACCTGGGCGCTGGCGATGCTCAAGTACTTCCGGCCCCTCGAGGTTCTGGTGATCCCTTTCACCTTCCCCGTGCACCTGCTGGGCGAGATGCTCGAGCGTCAGATGGACTCGGTGCCCGGCGCCGACCCGGAGCGCGTCACGGTGATCGGTCTCGAGCGGGTCATCGCCGAAGGCGAGAAAGAAGGCGCCCTCGCGCAGGATCACGCCGAGCTCCTTCGCAGTGTCCTCGAGTTCAAGAACACCGTCGCCCACGAAGTGATGGTGCCGCGCACTCAGATGGTGGCTTTCGAAGCCGCACAGAAGGCTGTGGACGTGGCGTCTCTCGTCGTGGAGGAGGGACACAGCCGCTATCCGATCTACCGCGAACGGATCGACAACGTCGTCGGCATTCTCTACGCGAAGGATCTTCTTCGGCCTTCTCCAGAAGGAGGACGGCGAGGAGGTGCTCGTCGAGGACCTGATCCGCAGCCCGGTCTTCTTCGCCTCCGAGAGCCAGAAGATCGGGGCGCTCCTGCGCGAGATGCAGTCGCGGCGCATCCACCTCGCCGTGGTCCTCGACGAGTTCGGAGGGGTCGCCGGCGTGGTGACCCTCGAGGACATCCTCGAGGAGATCGTCGGCGAGATCGAAGACGAGCACGACGAGGAGGACACCCGCGTGGAAGAGCTCGAGCCGGGGCGCTTCCTGGTGGACGCGGGCCTCTCCGTCTACGACCTCGAGGAGGAGCTCGGGGTTCGGATCCGCGACGAGGAGGGGGACTACGACTCGGTCGGCGGCATGATGATCGATCTGGCCGGGCACGTCCCAGCGGTCGGCGAGCACGTCGTCGCGGGCAGCTATCAGCTCACCGTCCGTGAAGGGGACGAAAAAGCCATTCGACGGGTCGAGATCCGGGAGACCGGCCCGGTCGCCGCGGAATGAGGCTTCGCGCCGGCACTAGCGCCGCGCTCCGCGAGCGCTAAGCTCCGGCCCCGAAATCGCCATGGCCACTCCTCTCGCAGCTCGTCCGATGGCCTTCCTCTCGGACATCCACGGCAACCTCGAAGCGCTCGACGCGGTTCTCGAGGAGCTCGATCGCCGTGGTGTGCGCGACATCTTCGCCCTCGGCGATCATCTCCTCGGCGGCGACGCGCCCCTCGAGGTCTGGCGGCGGCTGATGTCTCGCGATGCGCGGTGCACCGTGGGCCCGAGCGACGAGGCCCTGGCCACCATGGACCCGGACAAGCTCGAAGCCCTCACCGAGGACGCGAAGGCGCGCCTCGCGCGTTTCGTGCGTACCCGCAACGCGGTGGGTGATCTGGTGCTCCAGCAGCTCCGCACGCTGCCGGAGACCCTGCGCATCCCGATGCTCGATGGCCGCGAGCTGGTGATGAGCCACGGGTCTCCCGCGAACCACCACGTCGAGATGTCGCACGACATGACCGAAGCGGAGGTCCTCGCCCTCGTCGACGGAAATCCCGCGGACCTCTTCCTCTGTGGCGGCACGCACGTTCCCTTCGATCGAACCATCGACGACGTGCGCATCGTGAACGTCGGCTCGGTGGGCGAGGCTCCCGAGGGTCGCGTGGCTCACTACACCATCGTCACCCCCGCGCTCGAAGGCGCTCAGGTCGAACAAGCCTGGGTCGACTATTAGAGCGCTACATCGTCGGGTCGTCGGGACCGAAGGTCCTGTCGCCGATCTCGATGCCGTTCTGGGCGACGACCAGGTAGATGAGCTCGGCGCCTTCGAGGACCTCGAAGGAGTGGTGGGTTTCGGTGGTGCTGACCCTGGTTTCGCCGGGGCCCACGATGCGGCCGTCGTTCTCTCGGTAGCGGCCTTGGAGCACCAACACCGTCTCTTCGCCGAGGTGCGAGTGAAGTGGAAACGAGCTGCCTGCAGGCATGCGGACGAAGCCGGCGATGGCATTGGCGACGGCGGGGCCGCCGTCGAAGTTGTAGAGAAGCATCGCGGGCACGGCTGCGGGGCCCCAGCTCTCTTCGCGGTCGATGCCGAGGAGCAGCTCCTTCGCGGTGTCCACCGTGACGTCGACGAGCTTCGCGACCTGCGCCGTGAAAGACGCGAAGCGACTCTCGGTGCGCGTCGCTTCGAGGATGCGCGCGCGTAAGGTCGCCGGCAGCGGGGCTGGCTCGAGGGAATCGAGGAGAACCTCCATCGCCTCCGCTTCGCTCACACCCGCTTCCGCGAGCTCTCGCAGGAAGGGATCGAGCTCCAATGTTTCGTCGCCGCTGGTCACTTCGTCTCCATCGCTTTCTTCATTTTCCCCATCGCCGCCGCAACCCGCGACTTGACCGTGCCGATGGGGACGCCCAACCGCACGGCGATCTCGGACGAGGAGAGGCCCTCGAAGTAACCGAGGATCAGCACGACGCGCTGCTCCTCGGGAAGCTCGGCGAGCGCGGCTTTGAGCCGGCTCGCATCGGCCATGGTCTCGGCGCTCGTCTCGCTGCCCGGGCCCATGTGGCTCTCGCGCTCGGGCAGGGGCTGCGAGCGGTTCCATCGGGCGGACTTGACCCGGTCGAGGCAGCGGCTGCGCATTCTGAGGCAGAGCCACGCGCGCACCGAGCCGCGCCCGGGGTCGTAGGTGTTCGCTCGCTTCCAGGCTTCGACGAAGACGTCGTGGAGCAGGTCCTCGGCCTCCCGCGGGTTCTTCAGGATCTTGAGCCCGATGGCCATCATCGTCGGCCCGTGGCGGTCGTAGAGGTCGCCCAGGGCGCTCTGATCTCCCGATGCGACACGCATCACGAGCTCCTCGTCCTCTGGGGCTTCGTCCACCACGGGGATGGAGGATCGCAAAGAGGCGTCAGGCGGGCAATGAATGGGAACACGGTGAAAGACCCTGAAAACCAGTACGAGCCAGGCGCCGAGGTGGATCGACGCCTCCGTCTCTTTTTGTAGGTCCAGATGTAGGTGTGTGTAGGATGGTCCGGGGGAGATGGCGGAAAAGCCCAAAATCAAAGGCCCGGCGAGGGCGGAAAAGGCGAAAGCCCTCCGGGAGCGCTCCCACGTCGCGCTCGACCGCCAGACGGAGGAATTGCTCTTCTCCGAGGTCGAGGTCCTCTCCGAGGGCAGCGTGCGGGACGGGGTCTTCTACGGAAGCACGATGATCACCATCGATCTCGGCCGGGTGGAGGCTCATCTGAGGCGTCCCCTGGGCATCGAAGGGCGCGCCCGGCTCCTGTCGGCGATGGACGGCTCGGTGCGCGTGAGGATCCGCGCGATGCGCATCGCCATGGCCGAGGTCGCGCGGCGCTTTCCCACCGAGAAGCTGGGGACGGCGCACGTGGAGACGCACGTCGACCTCACGGGCGACGAGCTGCACCTCGACGTCGACCTCGAGGTCCCCTTCGGCGTATCTTCAGCCGAAAGCCGATGAACGAGGACCGCGACAACGTCATCCACGTCCGCTTCGGCAAGGACGGGGTGGCCGACGTGGAGACCCGACCCAAGGCCCCCCCGCCCGAGGTCGAGGTCGCCGAGACGCCGAAGCCGACACCCGCCGCGCGCCGCGAGCGCAAAGAGGATCCCCTCGCGGATCTCTACAGCGTGCACGAGGTGGCGCGCGTCTTCGGTCTGAAGGTCGGCCGGCTCCGCTACTGGGATCGCTCGGGGTTCTTGTCGCCCTCCGGCCGTTCGGGTCGCCGGCGATTCTACACCTTCCAGGATCTGATCGGCCTGCGCGTCGCGAAGGGCCTGCTCGAGTCGGGCATGTCGCTGCAGCAGGTGCGCAAGAGCGTCGAGGCCCTGAAGAAAGATCTGCCGCGGGTGGTGCGCCCGCTCTCCGAGCTGCGGGTGACCACCGACGGTCAGACCGTGGTGGTGCAGGGTGACAGCGGCACCTTCGAGCCGACCACGGGGCAGATGGTCCTCGACTTCGAGGTGTCGGCGCTTCGCGACGACGTGGTGCGCGCGCTCGACGAGCGCCGGCCGGGCAACGCCGACAAACAAAAGGCCTACGACCTCTACCTCGAGGGCTGTCGACTCGACGAGGAAGAGACCACGGTCGAGCGAGCGGCGGATCTATACCGCCAGGCGCTCTCTCTCGATCCGTCGCTCTCCAACGCCATCACCAACCTCGGCAACATCTCCTTCCGGCGGGGCGACCTGGACGAGGCAGAGCTCCTCTATCAGCGCGCCTTGATGGTCGATCCCGCGCAGCCCGAGGCGCATTACAACCTCGGTTTCCTCGCCTTCGAGCGGGGCGATCCGCGCACCGCCCTCCCGCATTTCGAGGAGGCGCTGGTCCAGGACCCGGCCTTCGCCGATGCCCACTTCAACCTGGCCATGGCCTACGAAGAGCTCGGCCGCCCGGCCGCGGCCCGGCCGCATTGGGAGAGCTACCTGCGCCTCGATCCCGACGGGACCGTGGGCCGAGGTCGCGCGCCGGCACCTGAAGAACCCGCGGGCGTAGCGTGGCCTTCCTGGTCATCGGGCTGGCGCTCTTCCTCGGGGTCCACTCGCTGTCGATCGTGTCGCGAGGCGCGCGGAATCGACTCGTCGAACGCCTCGGCGCCCCGACCTTCAAGGGCATCTACACGGTCGTGTCAATCGCCTCCTTCGCGCTTCTGGTCTGGGGCTTCGGGCAGGCGCGGCAGACGCCGGTGATGCTCTATCAGTCGCCGGTGTGGATGCGGCACGTCGTCTGGCTCTTGATGCTCCCGGTCTTCCCGCTCCTGGTGGCGACCTACGCGCCGGGAAAGATCAAATCCACGGTCAAGCATCCGATGCTCACCGCGGTGAAGACCTGGGCGCTCGCCCATCTCCTCGTCAACGGCACCCTGGCGGACGTCCTGCTCTTCGGCAGCTTCCTCGCCTGGGCAGTCGCTGATCGGATCTCGCTGAAGCGGCGCCATCGTCGGCCTCAGCCGGCTCCCACCGCCCCCGGCCCCGACTCGAAACCCCCGAGCCGCGCGGCTGGAGCGCCGGCGACGCCATCGCCATCGTCGTCGGCCTCGGCCTCTACGCGGCGTTCTTCCTGTGGCTACATCAGCTGCTCTTCGGCGTTCCGGTTCGCTGAGCGCGCCGAGCAGTCGACCAGGCGCTCAGTCGTCCTTCTTGCCCACCGGGATCGGCGGAGGCATCGACGATGCCCCTCCCCGCGGCGGCGGAGGCGGCGGGCGGCTCACGCTGGGTGGAGGCGGCGGGGGCACGCTTCGCGTCGGCTGCGGGGCGAGCTCCGCCGAATCGAGCTCCTCGAGGAGCTCGTCCCCGTCCAGCTCTTGGATCGAATCCTCTTCGATCAGGATGTCGCCGGTGTCGATGCGCGCGACGTCGATCTCGCCCGTGTCGAGGGAGATCGGCTCGAGGTCGCTGCCGACGGCGGTCTCGTCGTCATCCTCCTCGATCTCGTCGACCTCCGAGATGTCGAGCTCGTTGGTGACCTCGCGCGGCTCCTGTTCCGAGCCGTCGTCCGAGCCCGTCATGGTGCTCTCTTCGGTGCCAAAATCGGCGAAGCCCTGCGGGTCGCCGGGGACGATCAGGCGGTCGACGGAGACCGGCGGCGCGAGGACCATGGGCTCGCTCTCGTCGAGGGTCTGGCCGAGCGCGTCCTCGTCCATCCCTTCGTTGGCCACCACCTCGTCCATGTCCATCCGGCGCCGCTCCGACGGGCCGAGCTCGTCCAGGAAGTCGTCGCCCGTGGTCTCGGTGTGGTCGTCGAACTCGGCCGCCGGCTCCGAGCTCGGCGCGAGAAGGGCCGGCGAGGTGAAGTCACCGCTCGGGTCCTCCTCGAAGGGCGCTGCGCTTCCCGGCTGCGGCACGTCGACCTCGCCGGTGTCGTCGTGGCTCTTGCCCATACCCGCGACGTCAGAGAGCTCGGCGGTGCTCAGGCGACGCGTGCTGTGCCCGAGGCGCTGCACCGCTTCGGTCGCTTCCTCGTCGTCCGGGTCTTCCTTGAGCACCCGCTTCCAGGCGTCGATCGCCTCCCACTTGTTGCCCAGGTCCTCCTCCCAGACCCGCGCCACGTCCTTGTAGAGGTCGACCTTCAGGATCGTGTCGTCCGCCCGATCCGCTTCGCGCTCGAGCGCCATCAAGAGGTCCTGATGACGTCCCGATTTCCGCAGGCAGTTCTTGAGGCGCGGCGGGACCTCGGGGTCGTGGCGCTTGAGCGACATCAACCGGGTGAACACGTCTGCCGCTTCGCCGTAACGCTCGAGCTCGACCTCGAGGATCCGGCCGCGGCGCTTGAGGAGGGCAGCCGCCGTCGCCTGGTCGAGGGCCTCCTGCACCAGCTTGTCGAGGTGCTTCTGAAAGGCGTCGAGGCGCCCCGCGTGTTCGGAGACCTGCTCGAGCTCGTCGAGGATCTGCTCATCGCCGGGTGCGTAGGTCGTCGCGCGAACCAGGTACTTCAGACCGCTCTGTGCGTCGTCGAGGTCCTCGAGGCACACGCCGGCGGCGCGACGAAGCATCGCGGCGCTGACCTCCGGCGCATCCTCGGCGACCTTCTCGGCGAGCCCCTGATAGACCGCGACCAGGGCCTTGACCGCGGCCGCCTCTCCGAGCTCCGGCCGGAGGTCGTCGAGCTCGCGTACCGCGGCTTCGATCACCAGCAGCAGCTCGGGCGTCTTGCTCGAGAGCACGGCGTTCTGAACCATGCTCATCGCGCGGTCACGATCCTTCATGCCGACGTCGGCGAGCTTCGCTCCACGGAGCAGCGCCTCTACCCGTCCCGCGTCGTCGTCGGCTTTGGCGCGCCGGCGGTCGTAGACGACGAAGAGCTCCTCGGCCCGTCCGGCCCGGGGGGCGAGCTCCTCGGCGGTCTCGAGCACGTCCTCGTCCTCTGGTGCGAGGTTGCAGGCGCGAAGCACCAGGTCGAGGGCGGCGCCTGGATCCTGGGCCTTGGCATCGAGCAGATGCGCCTGCCGCATGAGGAGCGAGACCTTGGCTTCCGTGCCATCGGCGCGCTTGAAGAGGGTTTCGTAGACCTGGTTGATGCGCTGCCAGGCCCCGGCGGCCTCGGCGAGGCGATCCACGTCGTCGAGGATCGCTTCGTCGTCGAGGTCGGTCGCGAAGGCGCGCAGCGTTGCCTCGAGAGCCCGACCCGAGTCGTTCAGATACGTCTCGAGGACCTCCGACGCGTCGAGCCACCGCCGCCGCTGCTCCGATTCGAGCGTCGACTCCTGCGCCAGCGTCACGAAGAACTGCGCCAGCTGCTCACCCCGCGCCACTTCCTTGGCGAGGTCGCGAAGCGCCAGCTCGCAGTCGTCGTCCCCTTCGGCCGCGAGCTCCGAGAGTCGCTTCCATGCACCGTCGACGTCGCCAAGGTGCTCCACCGAGAGGCGCGCGGCCTTCTGGATCAGCTCGCTGGTGACCGCCTCGTTCTGCTCGATGCCGGCGAGCGCGTCGAGGCATTGGATGAGCTCTTCGATTCGCCCCGCCGCCTCGAGCAGGCGCGCGCGCCGTCGCAGGGGCTCGGGCTCCATCAGGTCGGCATCCGCCCAGTGCCCGAGCGCCTCGATCGCGCGCGGCGCGTCGTCCAGCTCGTTCTCGTAGAGGTCGGCGAGTCGGCGCGCGATGGGCATCCGCAACCCGCCGTCCTCGGTGATCTCGAGCTGGCGCTCGAGCGCCATGGAGAGCGTCTTGGGCTCTTCGAGCTTCTCCGCGAGCGCCGCCAGCTTGGCGAGCGCACCGAGGTGGTTGGGGTCGACGCGGGTGACGACGTCGGAGAGCACACGCATCGCCTCGGAGTCGTCTTCGAGGTGGTCCGTGAGCACCCGCGCCTTCTCCATCAAGAGGTCGCGTCGCTCGTCTTCGTCGTCCACCAGCGCCGCCAGCCGGCCCAGGTACTCGACGCGGCTGCCGTGATCGCCGATGCGATCGTTGTGCGTCTCGAGGAAACGCAGCGCTTCTTCGTCCTCACCGCCGGTGAGGACCTCGATGTACGCCTCCGCCGCCGCGTCGTCGTTGCGGACCCGGTCGCGCATGGTGCGGGCGATGCGCCGGTAGAGCTCCCCGCGCGCGAGGGGCTCGGTCTCGTCCTTGGCCCGCTGCCTGAGCAGGACCACCAGGTCCTTGTAGCGATTCGCGCGGTCGTAGACGCTGCACAGCGCGTCGAGCGTCTCCGGCGTGGGAGACAGGTCGACGGCGTGCGCGTAGTACTCCGCGGCCCGGTCGAGATCGCCGAGCGCTCGGTCTGCGATGTCGGCCATGCGCACGAAGATCTGCGCGCGCTCGTCCAATTCGGCGAGCTCCGTGCGGTAGGAGAGCGTCTCGAGGAGGCGCGACCAGTTCTCGGCCTCCCGGTCGATCCGCTCCATGCGATCGAGCGCCGTCGCGTTACCGGGGTCTTCGTCGAGGAGGCGCGTCGCCGTCTCGAAGGCGCCTTCGTCGTCGCCCACCTGCTCGTGAAGGAGCGCCGCCAGCCGCGCGAGGAGCTCGATGCGCTCGTCGCTGTCGACCGCGCCGTCGATGCGCTGGCGCATCATCGGGACCGCCTCGAGGAAGGCTCCCGCCTCGATGAGCGTGTCGCACATCTCGTCGCGGGCCTCGTCGTCGCCGGGCCGGATCTCCCGCAGTGCGCGGTAGGCCTCCACCGCCTCCATCAGGCTCTGCCGGCAGTGGCGATGGATGCGCGCGAGCTTGCGGTGCACGTCTGCCTTCTCGTCCGGGTCGGTGAGCGAGAGCGCCTCTCGTTCGAGCACCTGCACCAGCTCGTCCCAGCGCTCGGTGTGCTCGAGGAGGGCGGCCAGGCGCTTGCGCGCGGCGCCGTCTGCCGGGTCGAGCGCAGTGCACGCGCGCCACGCGCTGATGGCGCCTTCCAGATCCTCCAGCTTCTCCTCGCAGATGGAGGCGACCTCGCGCAGGCGCTGCTTGCGCGCGTCGACGGAGAGCCCCGGGACGCGGCCCGCCGCGAGGAGGAGGTCGCGAAGCTCGCCCCAGGCCCCACGGCTCCGGCAGTCGTCTTCGAGGAAGGCCAGGGCCTCGGGATTGGCGGGATCGAGGGCCAGGATCTCGCGCGCCCGGTCGCGGGCCTCGCTGAGCTCGCCGTGCTCGACCAGGATGGAGATGATCTCGCGCAGGCGCGGGATGCGCTTGTCGGCGGGCAGGCCCGCCACCGCCACCGAGAGCGCGCGGACCACGTCGCGCTCGCGGCCCGCCCGGCGATAGAGGTCCACCAGCGACTCGGCGGCCTCGGCGTCTCCGCGCTCGAGGAGCGGCTCGTAGCAGATGATCGCGTCCTCGAGCTGATCCGCCTCGACGTAGGCGGCACCGAGGCGCCGGCGCATGCGGTCGGTGGTCGGCGACTCCGGCGCGACCTGAAGGTACGCCACCCAGCGCACGGGCAGGACGTCGGCGCGACCCAGGTCGCCTGCGATGCGCTCGAGGAGGTCGAGCGCGCCGTCGTGATCGGGGGCCGCGTCGAGCGCAGCTTCGGCGTAAGCGATGCCGTGATCGGGCGGCACGCTCTGGGCCATCTGGAAGAGCAGGTCGGCGGCCTTCTGGCGATCGAGGGTGGCGGAGCCTGCGTCGCCCTGGGTGTCGGCGCGCTTGAGCAGCACCGTCGCGAGGTCGTGCATCACCGACAGATCGGTCGGCGCCTGCGTCTGCGCGCGTTTGAGGGCGGTGATGGCGCCCTCGGTGTCGCCCAGCTGCTCGGCGCGCATGTGCGCCACCTCGCGCAAGAGCGCGACCTTGCGCTTCGGGTCGGCCTCGGCGGCGACCTCGAGGTCGTAGAGCGAGGACGCGGCCTTGAGGTTGCCGGCGCTGCGATAGATCTCGCGCGCGGCGTAGATCGCCGTCACCAACGTGCTGTCGAGCTCGAAGGCTTTGCGGTAGTGGTTGATGGCGCGGTCGACGCGTCCCAGGCGCTGCTCCCAGATCTCACCCATCTGCTGGTGGATGGCCGCCGCGTGGCGGGGGTCGGCGCCGGCGTCGACGAAGGCCTTGGCGCGACGCTCGAGGACGTCGAGGAGGCGGCGCTGGTCGCCGGTGGCCTCGAAGACCTCCTCGAGGCGCACCGACGAGTCGAGGTACATCGGGTTCTTTTCGAGGGAGCGCTCGAGCAGGCTGATCGCCCGCACCCGATCGTCGAGGTAGCCCTCGCAGAGCTCGGCGGCCTCGAAGTAGGCCGAGGCGGCGGCGCTCACGTCCGAGGCTCGCGCCGCCCAACCTTCGAGGAGGTTGGCGAGTGAAGCGTAGTCACCCAGACGGTGGTAGTGAGCCCTCAGCGCCGAGTAGGCCTCGGCGTCGTCCGGATTGCGCTTCAATCGTGCGACCAGACTCTCGGCGTGGGGATCCACGATCGCCGCGCAGGCTACCACGCAGCGCTCCCCGAGGCAGCCAAAGCGGTGGCCATTAAGGCCGCATCCTCGGGGGGTTGCGCCGGGCCCCCACCTCGTGGGATTCCCCCGGGATGAAGGACCGTCTGGCGGTGCTCTACCGCGCCCGAAAAGCCGCCCTGGAGGCCGAGGCTGCGGTCCTCGACGTGGCCGAGGACGCCGAGCTGGTCCCGCGGCTCTCGGTGGCCCTGGACGAGGCGCGCAACCACCCCGAGCGTACCGAGCGGAGCTTCCGCCTGCAGGTGCTCGCGGATCTGCTCGCCCGCGTGGAGGACGCCGGGGCGACGGCGCTCCTCCTCAACATCCTGAACGACCCGGATCCTTCGGTGCGGGCCCGCGCCGCGATCGGCCTCGCGCGCGGGGGCGCCGCCCGCCTGCCGGTGCTCGCCAAGGTCGTCCTCGACGCCCTCGACGAGGGGCTCGAGGGCCCGGCGCTCCTCGAGCTCCCCGGGCTGCTCCTCGATTGCGCCGACGTCGACGCCCCACCGCCCCTCGACGTGCTGGTGCAGCTCCTCGATCACGCGGACGCCGACGTCGCGGCGGAGGCGGCGTGCGCCCTGGCCGAGGTCGACGCCGAAGGCGTGCGCGAGCTCCTCGAATCATTCACCGAGGACGACCGAACGCTCTCCGATGTCGTCGAAGGCCCGCAGACGCTCGGCGCCCTCGTCTCGCAGCTCCTCGATACGCTGTCGCTCGACGACGAGCTCCCCGGGTAGTCGCCGCGTCTCAGGGCGACAGGCGCGTCATGCGCCATGCGTCGCCGTCGCGATCGTAGCGGAAGCGGTCGTGGAGGCGATGCGCGCCTTCGTGCCAGATCTCGATGCGCCGGGGCGCGAGGCGATAGCCGCCCCAATGCGGTGGGCGCGGCACCTCACCGCCCGCAAACCGGGCGCGGACCTCCTCGACGCGCGCGTCCAGGGCCTCGCGTGAGGCCAGCGGGTGGCTCTGATGCGAGGCCCACGCGCCGATCTGACTCTCGCGGGCGCGCGTGGCGAAGTACGCGTCGGAGCGCTCCGCCAGAGCGCGCTCGGTCGCTCCCTCGACGCGCACCTGGATGCCGATCGACGACCAGTGCCAGACGATCGCGGCGTGCGGGGTGTGGTCGAGCTGATGCGCCTTGTCGCTGTCGTAGTTGGTGTAGAAGTAGAAGCCGGCGTCCTCGATCTGCCGGACGAGGACGAAGCGCACCGCAGGGCGGCCCTCTTCGTCGACGGTGGCGAGGGCGGCGCGGCTGGCGTCGAAGCTCTCGCTCTCGCGGGCGCGCCTGAAGTGCTCTGTGACCAGCGCGATCGGGTCTTCCACGCCGCGGAACATAGTGCCTGATGCAGAGCCACGGAAGGGCCTCGCTCGTTCGTCGGCCCCCTCGCAGCGTCAGGAACGGGCGCGCGGGGCCGAAGGTCAATCGAAGAGCAGGCGCCGGCCCTCGGCGTCGATGGTGATGCGCATCTGCTGCAGCGCGATGGCGCCGACGATGGCGTCGACGGGGGCGCCGGCGAGCTCCGAGAGATCGGCGGGGATGAGCCCGGTCGCTGCGGGCACACCTTCGATGACCGCGCTTCCCATCGCCAGCTTCTCGAGCGTGAGCATGCGGATCTCGTCGGAAGGTGCGCCCTCCGCCGGCGGCAGCGTGCGCGGGTCGTGGCCGAGGTCTTGAGCCGCGGCGTCCGAGACCGCGACGGGGAACGGTCCCGCGGTGTCGAAGGCGATGAGGGCGTCGCGCCGATCGTCGAGCCTCCCTTCGAGCGCGAGAAAGCTCCCTCCGAGGGTGAGGAAGGGGACCGCCGCGGCGCCCTCGGACGCCTCGCTGCCCTGTTGTCGAACGACGACCCACCGCTCTCGAAAGTCGATTGTCACGCCGAGGCGGAGGAGCACGTCGAGGCCCAGCACCGCGCCCACCGACTCACCCACCTGCGCGTCGATGGGTGCGAGATCGCGGACGAGAGCCGGGACGTTCTGCATCTGGAGGGGCCCGAGCTCGATCTGCCCGAGGATGCCGGCCTCGCCCCTGAGGTCGTCGTCGACGATCGTGAGGTCGGCCTGGGTGGCGATGAGGGCGTTGACCGGCCGACCGTCGACGGCGATCTCGACCAGGGGAAGGGGAGAGCGGCCGGCGAAGGGGAGACTGGCCCGAGCGGCGCCGCTCGTCTCGTGACAGTGGAGCACCTTCGCGAGGCGCGCGAGGGGCAGCATGGCCTCCGCCCAGCCGTCGGCGGGCTCCTGGCCCTCCACGCTCTCGAGATCGCGCGCCACGGCCTCGTAATCCCCCGACGCCGCATGGGCCCGGGCCCGGAGCCGAACGAGCGGAGGCTGGGTGGCCCCCTCGAGGAGGCGCACGACGCGGGCGTCGTCTCCCCGGGCCAGCGCCACCAGCGCCGCGACGTGCTGTGCGACGGTGTCCGAAGACGCCTCCCGAAGTGCCTCCGAGGCGAGCTCCGAGGCCCGTGAGAGGTCCCCCTCGACCAGCGCCTCGCGGCTCTCTTCGCCGCGGCTCGCATGGGGTCTCTCGGCGGGGGTCACCACCTCGGAACCCCCACCGCAACCCATTGCAATCACTGCGATCATCCAGACGATATGTGCGGGCATGAAGCCGCTCCTGGAGGTGCTTTCCAACTTTGTCCTCAGGGGGGCACCCGCGGGTGGTAGGTGCCGGTACGTGACGGTGGGTAGAGGTGAGGAAAATGGCTTGACTTGATGGGCTCCCATCCTACTCTGGCGCCGCTCCAGGGGGGACATGGCAGACCCGTCTGCGATGCCCGAAACAGACAGTTCATGGAGCATTTACGCCATGGGCTCTACGGAAGTTCGCTGAAGTAGGTCCTGTGTGGAGGGAGTGATGGAAGTAGGTTTCGTCAAGTGGTTCAACAACGCCAAGGGCTTCGGCTTCATCAAGCAGGACGATGGCCCGGACATCTTCGTGCATTACAGCCAAATTGGGGGGGACGGATTCCGGACGCTCGAAGAAGGTGAGCAGGTCCGATTCACCAAGGTCGAGGGCCCGAAGGGCGCCTTCGCCGAGAAGGTCGAAAAGATCAACGCCTGAGACGAGTCACAGGTGAAATTGCCGAGGGCCGCGTCAAACGACGCGGCCCTTTGCAATTGGAGCCTGGGGGAGGGCCCTATCGGGGGGCGACGTACTTGTCGAGCTCGAGCGCCCAGCGCACCTCGTCCACCAGGCTGTCCAGATCGGCCGATTTCTCGTAGGTGACCTCGTGCCAGACGTCGAGGATCCGCCCTTCGTCGACCGGATCCTTCACCTGGACGGTGGTGGCGTCCATCTCGGCATAGCCGCGGGGATTCGCCTTTTCGCCGATGGTGCCGCGGACCTTGGCGAAGAGATCGTCAGCGGCCGCGTTGGGGAAGTCGGACTGTTGGGAGCGCGCCGTGAAGCGTATGTGGACCCCTTGCTCCAGGCGCACCCGGACCCCGGAGTCCATGATGTGCAGCCGTACCCTTTCGGCTACATGGATCTCCTCCGCTGAGAGGCGGTAGATCTCGACGCCGGCGTCCTGAAGAGCCCTTTTGACGCTTTGAACGTCGGTCTCGCTCACCTGGTGGTCCTTCTCCCCCCACAGCTCAAGGATTTCGCGAATGGTAGCACTGGATTTCCCTCGGTAGCAATGGAAGCCGACGCCGTTCAGGGTCAAATACGGCTGCTTGCTACCAAATCGACACGCCCGTAAAGTCCAATCGGGTCAGGTCCCGATATGGATACCATACTCTACGTGGGCGGTCCGCACCCAGCGGGCGACCCCCTCGGCCTTTCTCACGATCCTCGAGCGCGGCGCCTGGCCTCCGGCGCGATCTTCTTCACCCCGGAGCACGGCGAGGAGCGCCGCGTGGTGGCCCTGTCGGACCCCGCCGCGGCCGCCGCTTTCGTGCGGCGAGAGCCGGTCCACGTGCTCATCGTGGACACCCGCCAGAGGGCGGCTTCGGAAGATCGCGAAAACCCGAGCGTCGACGGTCCCTTCGCCCTGAGCCGCGCAGGCGAGCTGCTCTCCCATCTCTTTCCCGAGGGCGAGGTCTCGGGCGCGATCCCCCGCGATCGAATCATCGGCGTGGTCGGCCCGGGTGAGGGCGGCATCCAAGCCGCTTTCCAGCTCGGCAGTGCGCACGTCGGCACGGTGATGACGGCGCCGCTTCGCGAAGAGGTGCTCGAGCGCGTCGAGCAGATCCTCGCTCGCCGCGCGTCCGGGCGCATCGCGATCTGTCTCGCGGGCGGAGGCATCGAAGGGCTCTTCTACGAGATCGGTGTGCTGCGCGCCCTCGAGTCGTTCCTCGCCGATCGCTCCATCGTCGACTTCGATCTCTTCTGCGGCATCAGCGCCGGCGCGGTGCTCGGCGCGTTCCTGGCGAACGGGATCGGCCCCGAAGAGATCGCGCGCGGACTTCAGGGCCAGAGCAGCCGCATCGATCCGATCATGCGCCGGCAGCTCTTCGATCCGAACGTCGGCGAGATGTCGCGGCGGGTGCTCAAGCTCCTGTCCGAGGCGGCGCGTGGTGGCGCGGGCCCCCGCGGGCTGCTCTCGTCGATGGCGCGCGCCGTTCCGTCGGCCGCCTTCTCGGGTGACGGCCTGCGCCAGTGGATGAAGCAGAACCTCGACAAGCCGGGGATGAGCGATCGCTTCGAGGAGCTCCGTCGGCCCCTCTTCGTGGGTGCGACCGACCAGGACACGGCGCAGGCGGTGGTCTTCGGCGAAGAAGGATTCGAGCACGTGCCGGTGCATCGCGCGGTCCGCGCCTCCGCCGCGCTCACGCCCTTCTACGCGCCGGAGGTCATCGACGGCCGCTACTACATCGATGGCGCTTTCACGCGCACCACCAACATGCGAGTCGCGGTACGCAACGGGGCCACGATGGTGATCCTGGTCGATCCGCTGGTGCCTGTCTTCTCGCAGGAGGCGGGGTACGTGGACGCGCGGGGCGGTATCTTCGGCACCATGCAGGGACTCAAGGGGCTCATCAACGGGCGCTTCGACAAGGCGGCGAAGGTGCTCCGGGAGATGTACCCGGACGTCTCCTTCCATCTCTTCCGTCCCGAGGGCGACGAGATGCGCATCCTGTCGGGCTCGCCGATGAAGCTCTTCTATCGCACCGAGGTCGAGGACATCGCCTACGAGAACACGACGGCGAAGATCCGCGATCGCCTGGTCGAGCTCTCGCGCGACTTCGCGGCGCACGGCGTACGCTTCCGCGATCCGGAAGACGACCTCAAATCGGTGCGTCCGCCGGCGCGCTTCTCCACCGAGCACCTCGGGCTCTGAGCAGGATGGTCACGGACGCCCTCGGCCGTGACGTCACGACGCCCCGTCCGCCGAAGCGTGTGGTGTCGCTCGTGCCGAGCGAGACCGAGACGGTGGCGGTGCTCGCCGGCATCGAACGACTGGCCGGGCGCACCGACTTCTGCATCGAGCCCGCGGAGGTGGCGGAGGTCCCGTCCGTCGGCGGGACCAAGAGCATCGACGTCGCGCGGGTGATCGCGCTCGAGCCCGACCTGGTGCTGGCCAACCAGGAGGAGAACGCCAAGAAGCCGATCGAGAAGCTCATCGAAGCGGGCCTCACGGTGCACGTGAGCTTTCCGCGCACCGTCACCGAGGGCCTCGCCTATCTGCGCTCGGTCGCCGAGCTCCTCCACGTGCCGCCGGGCGCCGCGCCGATCCGAGCGGCCGACGCCGCATACGACCAGGCCCAGGCTCGATTGCCGAGCATGCGGCGCTTTCGCGTCTTCGTGCCCATCTGGAGGGACCCGTGGATGACCTTCGACGGGCGCACCTTCGCGAGCGACATCCTCGACCTCTGTGGCTACGACAACGTCTTTTCGGACCGGCCGCGGCGCTATCCCCTCGCGGCGGACGTCGGGGACGCAACGCCCCTCTCTGCGGAGGCCCTCGGCGATCGCGACACGCGCTATCCCCGAACCACCCTGGCCGAGGTGGAGGCGCGGCGCCCCGCGCTGGTGCTCCTTCCGGACGAGCCCTACGCCTTCGGCGAGGAGGACCGCCTGGCGCTCGCCGAGCGGCTCCGGGGTGCCATCGTGCGCCTCTGCGACGGCAAAGACCTCTTCTGGTACGGGACGCGGATGGCCGGGGCGCTGGCGCGCCTCGGGTCGATGGTGGAGCATGGGGGCTCCCCCCCGTGAGCTCCGACTCCCGCCGTTCGACCGAGCGAGTGCCCCTGCACGCCACCGTGGAGGTGGTGTCGCCCTCCCGCGCCGAGGGCGTGGTCCTCAACGCCTCCCTCGGGGGGCTGCGCATCGCCCTCGACAAGCCCCTCTACGTCAACGACCTCTGCCACCTGAAGATCGCGACGGACGAAGGCGAAGGCCGTTGGGCCAAGGCGCGCGTGAAGTGGGTCAAGGAGATGGCCGACGGCTGGGTCGTCGGCCTCGAGCTCACCAAAGACGACGAGCCCGAGTAACCCCCCCCAGGGGGACGGTCTACACTTTTCAACTTTCGCGTCGACGCGAAAGACGCCCCGGTGGCTCAGGGGCAGGTGTAGGTGCCGAGGTCGCCGAAGGGCAGCGGCGCCGGCGTGAGGTCGAACTGCGTCCAATCGACCGAGGGGTCGAAGATGTCCGACGAGTCGGTGTCGGGACCCGAGGTGCACTTACGGCGCAGGTCTTGGTCCCGGGTGCTCACACCGCCCGCCTCCCAGGCGGTGCCGGGGTCGAAGCCGACCTGACCGAAGCTGTCGAGGAGCATCCCTCCGCACCAGAGCTCGTAGGCGTCGTCGCCGTTGTGGTTCACCTGTGACGACATCTCGTCGCACATGCTCGCGTCGCTGATGGAGGAGTTGCACAGGACGTGGCTCTCGCCCGCCGCCAGCATCCCCGTCATCGAGATCGCCGTGTAGGTGGTGGCGCCGTTGGTGAAGCGGCGCAGCTCGCAGGTCGACAGGTCGACCGGCGCGCCCGCGGTGAGCTCGAGCGCCTTGTCGTTGCTCGCGCCCTCGAGGTACTCGGTGATGAGCAGCGCGCCGGCGATGTCGACGATGGTGACGTTGGCGGTCGCCATCTCGAAGTTGTAGGTCGCCGTCACCGTGCCCATGCCTTCGGTCGCGCGCGCGGTGAAGGTGGCGCTTCCGGAGTTGGAGCCGGCGGGGATCGTGATGGAGAGCGTGCCGCTGAGCAGGTCCGAAGGCGAAGTGAGGAGCGACACGCTCGCATCCGAGGTGGGCGCCATGGGCACCAGCGCCGTGAGGGTGACCGTACCACCAGGGGCCACGGTGATGTCCCGCGGGACGAGCCGCAGGCTCCCCGGGATCACGTCGGCCGCGTCGCGGGGCTCGAGCTTGGAGTTCGAGAAGCTGAAGCCCAGCGGGCCGATGATCGCGGCGAAGTCGTCGTCCATCACCGGGTCCGGCTCGGTCAGATACATCTGGTCGTCGACACGGAGCCCATCGACCTCGTACTCGTTGAAGTCCGAGGGGTCGTCGGGGTTCGGGTTGGTGACGGTCACGCCTTCGACGCGGATCAACACGCCGTAAAGCGCGTCGGCGCGGGTGCCGCCGGTGGAGACGTCGCCCGGTGGGACCACCAGGGGCGCCGGCTCCATCCCGCTGGCGGTGACGGTGATCGTCGGGCTCGTGAGCTGAAGCGCGCCGCCGAATTCGCCGACGGTGCCGCTCACGATGTCGATGACGTCACCGCGCGCGACCGTCGGGGCGTCGCGCGTGTAGACGAAGATGCCGCTGTTGTCGACGCCGGTGAAGTCGGTCGTGCCCTCGGCCTGCTGCGCGTAGAAGCCGTTCGAGGCGATGCCGGTCACCACCAGGCCGGACATGGAGACCGGGGTGCCAATCGGGATCGCGCCGGTGTGCACGTCGTAGACGTTCGATGGACATGCGGCGGCGCCGGGGTTGGGGTCGTCGGGGCACGGATCGCAAACGTCGCCCTTTCCGTCCATGTCGCCGTCCTCCTGGCCCGGGTTGGGGTCGTCGGGGCAGTTGTCCATGGCGTTCGGGCGGCCGTCGCGGTCGCGGTCGTTGGGGTCGGGCGGTTCGCAGCCGCTCAGGCCCATGTCGAGGGGACAAGGGTCACAGGCGTCGCCCGTGCCGTCGCCGTCGAAGTCGGCCTGGGCTCCCTCGTCGAGGGGGCGGATCGGGTTGAAGATGCAGGGGCAGTTGTCCGCGGTGTCCTCGATGCCGTCGCCGTCGCCATCGCTCATCGTGAGATCGCCCGTGTAGCTGTTGCTGCCGTCGACCTCCGGCGAGGGGAAGCTGCCCATTCCGTTACGGAAGGGGACACAGCTCGGCTCGTTCATCGGCTCGCCGCCGCAGAAGAAGAGCGGGTAGGTGGTGGCGTTGGCGCTCTGGAACCCGTCGAGGCTCATGCCGATCTCGCGCATGACGCACGCCTGCTTCGGCGTGCCGCAGACGTCGATCGCGTCGCAGCCGGCCTCCAGGGTGGCGACGACGTCGGCGTCGCCGTAGAGCGGCACGCCGCCGCGGAGCACGAGGACGATGTCCTGCGGTTCGGCCTCGATGACTGCGCGGTGGTCGGCGCGCGTACCGCGGGTCGCGAAGATGGAGATGTCGGCGACGCGACCGGTGGCCAGAATGCCGATGGCGTCGTCCATGGCCATCGCCTCCGCGGCATGCTGGGTCGCCATCTTCCACAGCTGCTCGTCGCTGAAGTGCTCGTTCATGTAGAGCGAGTTCAACTCGTCGGCGCAGCGGAGCTCGCGGAGCATGTTCATCGAGCCGGTCAGCACCCAGTCCGTGCCGAGGGCAATGGGCACGCCGAGGTTGTCGTACTCGGTCACGCGGGCCGTGTCGCCGTAGAGCGCGATGTTGGTGCGCGGAGACCAGATGAGCATGGTCCCGTCCGCCGACATCTCGCCGATGTCCTGGGGAAGGACGCCGATGCCGTGGATGAAGGCGGAGTTGTCCTGGACCAGATCGTCAGCCCCGTCCCGCATGCAGAGGAACTCGTTGCGGGCGCCGGCGTTGATGCCCTCGGACACGTGGGGTGTATAGGCGTCGTCTCCCGCGATGTCCGCCGCCTCGTCGCGGCTGCCGTAGTCGCAGCTTCCGACGAGGATGGTCCCGTCGGTGTCGCCGAGGGGGAAGGTCGAGTAGTCCACCGCGGGTTGGCCGAGGCCCTCCTCACCCGACGCACGATCCAGGTTGCGCAAGAAGCCGTCCGAGCTTCCCGACGCGTTGATCGAGGTCGTGCCGGACATCACCTGGCGGAGCTCGCCCCACTCTACGTCGCCGCTGCCTTGAGGACGGTCGATCTCCGTGTGCATGCCCGCGCCCGTGCGCCACTCGTTCCGATGCTCCCAGCGCTCGTCGGTGGCGTCGAAGGGGGTCCCGCCGAGCCAGCCGTGATGGTCGTGGGTGTTGATCAGGCCGGGAGAGACGACCGCTTCGGGGCAGACGATCTGCGTCGCGCCGGCCGCCGCGGCGGCGCCGCTACAGTCGCAGTCGACGCAGACGATGCCGCCCGAATCGTCGACCAGGACCTGGCCTCCGCGCAGCACCTCGCCCGGCGTCAGGATGTCGCCCGAGATGAGGAGGGCGCCCGAGCCGGGGGTGGTGGTGCAGGTGCCCGTCGCCGGAGGCGTCAGGGTGGCGCACTCGGTGATTGTCACCGGATCGTGCGCGGGCGGGGTGCAGGCCCCCGGGACGCTGCTGTCGCCCGCATCGCCAGCGTCGCTGGCATCGCCCGGGCCGCTGTCGCCGGCGTCGCCGGGTGGACGGTTGTCATCTCCGCAGCCGGCGCTCGCGAGGAGCCCGGCCACGACCAGGAAAAGGAAGTGCCGCATGGGGACCGGGAGCCTAGCAGGAAGCGGCCCCGGCCGCCGGTGACCAGGCCGTGACGGCCGGGACTTTTAGAGGATCTCGACGCTCTTCAGCAGAGAGTCGCGGAAGTGGGTCCGGTAGCGGATGAGGCTGCGGGTCTCGTTCGGGAGTCGGATACGAACCCGCAGCCCCTGGCTGCTGGCCGTATCGCCGACCACCTCGTCCGCGTCATCGAACGTGTAATTGGTCTGCTGAGTATCGCGTGGCTGGGTTCGGTCCTGCGCGGACGCGCCCACGGCCAACGACATGATCGTGGCCGCACCACCGGCAGCCAGCACCCGGAAGAGTCGCTTCGACATCCCCCCTCAGACGCCCCGCCCTCGGGGACGGTCTACACTTTTCAACTTTTGTAATTATCCGAGCGATTTCGCGGACGCGTCCGACGCCAAAAGTTGAAAAGTGTAGACCGTCCCCCGAGGAGGAGGAGGAGGAGCCAGCCGGAGTGAGGGCGGCCGGTGGCGCTGCAGCCGCCGCCCCCGATGGTGCCGACTGGCGGGATCACGGGAGTCGACGCGTCGGGGTTGCACATGGGGATGGCCTCCCTAGCGCAGCGGGCGTCGGCGCAGCTGTCCATGGTGCAGGGGTCGCCGTCGTCGCAGTCGGCGTCGGTGCCGCAGCAGTTGTCGATTGGGGCGTGGATGCACGTGCCTTCCGCCGTGCACCCGTCCGCCGTGCATGCATCCCCGTCGTCACAGGAGCCCGGGTCGATCCGCACGTCCACCGGGCACTCCGCCGAAAAGCCGGTGCAGAGCTCCGGCGGATCGCAGGCGCCCGCCGATGCGCGGCACACCGCCGAGGCCGTGTGGAGCTCGTCCGCCGGACACGCCTCGAGCTCGCCGTCGCAGTACTCGGCGGGGTCGCAGGGACCCGTGCTCACGCGGCAGAGATAAGTGGTGGGCGCCGCCTGGCAGAAGCCGCTGCGCACGTCGGTGGGACCGAAGTTGCACTCCTGGCAGTGGCCCGCCTCATCGCGGCGACACTCGGAGTTGCAGCAAGCGCCGTGCACGCAGAATCCGTCGGCGCAGTCGGCGTCCTCGGCGCAGTAGTCGCCGAGGGCCGCCAGCACCTCGAAGGTCATGGGTGGTGGCGGCTGCATGGTGTCGCTGCAGACCCAGTTGCGGTTGTCGTCGATGAGCGCGAGCAGCTCACTCTTGGTGCCGCTGGTGGGGCCGGCGTAGGCGCAGTTCGCGAAGGCGCCGAGCACGACGCTGCCGTCCACGAGGTCGCGTGGAAGCGCCGAGGTGGTCGAGCTGGTGGCGTCGGCGGCCCAGTCGCCGCCCAGGTTCAGCCCGTGCACCAGCACGCCGGAGAAGGCTCCGTCGTCGGCGATGGTCCCGTCATAGGCGAAGATCTGATCGGCGCCGCGCTCGAGGTCCATGTCGGCGTGCGCGGGCAGGAAGATGACCGAACCGCCGAGAGCGGCGGCCGCAGGCTCCCAGCGCTGGATCCCTTCGCGGGCGTCGTCGCGAAAGATGCTGCCCGTCGCGTGCCAGCCGCGGTCCGTGAAGTTGATGCCCTGACCCGGATAGAAATCGCGAAGCGTCACGAAGTGAAAGGAGACCTCGGCGTCGCCGGGCCCGGTGTAGATGGCGACGACGGCCACGTCGCCTTCGGTGATCAGGAGGTGAGCCGCCGCCGATCGCGGGATGAGGGCGAAGATCGCGATCAGGCTCGCGGCGAGGGCGAAGCGTGCCATCGAGTCACTCCGCACCGTCGATCGGGGCATCGGTCGGGGCGCCGCCTGCGCCCGCCGTGTTGGTTCCGGCGCCACTGCCGCGCGTGCCCCCCATACTGGTGCGCGCGCCATCGGGGCGTGTGCCGGCGCCCGCGCCACCGCCCTCGCTGGGCCTCGGGGCGATCTCGCGCAGCGTCGCCTCGAGCGCTTGCAGCGCCTCGCCGTAGGCCGCCCAGTCGCCCGCGCGCTGTGCCGCGACCGCGCGATCGTACTCGCGGCGCGCGCGCTCGCCGAGACTGCGGGGCGGCGTCTCCTCCAGGTCCGCGGTCGCGGTCTCGGCCTGCGCGGCCTGCGCGTCGGCGATGTTCACCTCACCCTGCTGGGCCTGGTCGGCCTCCACGACCTCCGCCACCCGCTCGCCGAAGAGGCTGGCGAGGGCTTCGTCGAGGGTCGGCTCCATCGCGATGGAGCTCTCGTAGGCGACGATGACCCGCTTGAGCTCCGGGATGCGCCCGCCGCTGCTGCGCAGATAGAGCGGACAGACGTAGATCAGCGACTCCTCGATGGGGATGACGAGGAGCGTGCCCAGGTTCACCTCCGAGCCGCGTTGATCCCAGAGCGAGAGCTGACGCGAGATGTCCGCGTCCTGATTGATGCGGTTCATCACCTGTGCGGGGCCGAAGATCAGCCGATCCTTCGGGAAGGCGTAGACCACCAGCTCGCCGCGATGTGATCCGTCCGAGCGCGCCACCATCCACGCCGCCAGGTTCTCCTTGCTCGCCGGCGTGAAGGGCAGCATCTGGATGAACTCGGCGTCGTCCTCTCCGGGCAGACGCATGATCGTGTAGTAGGGCACCATCTGCGAGCGCTGATCGTGGACGCGGATGGTGGGGATCTCCCACTGGTCCTCGCGGTTGTAGATCAGCTCCGGTGACCGCATGTGATAGGCGGTGAACGTCTCGGTCTGAATGCTGAAGATGTCCTCCGGGTAGCGCAGGTGGCTCTTCAGGTCGGCGGGCATCGCCGACAGGGGCTTGAAGGTGTCCGGGAAGATGCGGCGCCAGGTGCGGAGGATGGGATCGTCCGCGTCCGCCACGTAGAGGTCGACCGCGCCGTTGTAGGCGTCGATGACGACCTTCACCGAGTTGCGGATGTAGTTGATGCCCCCATAGGACGGGTGGGTCTGGGAGTAGGGGTAGCGCGAGCTCGTGGTGTAGGCGTCCTGGATCCACGCGAGGGAGCCGTCCTCGCCTGAGCACCATGTACGGATCCTCGTCGAAGCGGAGGAAAGGGACCAGCGCCTGGACGCGGTCGGTGATCCTGCGATGCAGGAGCACGCGGCTGTCGTCGCGCAGGTCGTCGGAGAGCAGGACCTTGAAGGAGCCGAGGGCCATGGCGACCGCGGCGCGCGTCATCGACGAGTCGAGGTGGACCCCGGCCGAGCCCTGATACTCGGCGTAGACGTTCTCTTCGCCGGAGGGGTAGTCGAACTCGCGGTTGTCGGTGCGGACGAAGACGTAGTCGTTGCTCCGCTCGCCGAAGTAGATCTCGGGGCGCGTCACCTCGAGGGAGGGGACCTCCGTCTGCGGCGGGATGTCGTAGAGGAGCAGCTCGGGGAGGCCCTCGTTGGTGGCGACGTTCACCGGGCCGAGGGTGATCCCGTAGCCGTGGGTGAAGGTGAAGTGCTCGTTGATCCACGTGCGGTTCGGCAGGCTGTCGGCGTCGAGCTCGCGGGGTGAGAGCATGGTCTGCCGGATGTTGTTCTCGACCCGGTAGCGGTCGTTGTCGACGCTGGCGAACTCGTAATAGGTCCGGATCTCCTGGATCTGCGCGAAGGTGTCGAGGAGCGGCTGGTGGTCCCAGAGCCGGACGTTCTCGATGGTGGTCCGGTTGTCGAGGATGTCCTGGTGGCTGAGCTCGAGCTCGCCGGAGAGCTCGCGCTCGGTGACGTTCGCGAGGCCGAAGGCGTTGCGCGTGGCCTCGATGTTGTGGGTGATGTAAGGCGCCTCTTTGACCGCTTCGTTCGGCAGGACGCTGAAGCGATGGACCATGGCGGGGTAGAGGTTGACGCCGAGGATCTGCGCGGCGGCGTAGAGGCCGACGCCGCCGATGGCGAGCACCAGGCGCTTGCGCGTGGCGGCGAAGGCGACGAGTCCCGCGGAGACGAGGGAGAGGACGATGAGCCCGTTGAGCATCGGCAGGCGCGCGTTCACGTCGGCGTAGGAGGCGCCCTGCACCGGGCCGAGGGTGCTGAAGAGGAGCTGGTAGCGCGCGAGCCAGGCGTCGAAGGCGAAGAGCGCGAGCATCGCGGCGCCGAGGCCGAGGAGGTGCGCGCGCGCCCGGCGGTCCGCCTCGAGGCCCCCCGGCCCGAAGGCGAGGCCGCCCCGAGCGCCGTAGAGCATCGCGGTGAAGAAGAGGCTCATGCCGATGAGCGTCGACAGCGACGAGGAGAGCGTCTCGAGCGCCGGCAGGGAGAAGACGTAGAAGGAGATGTCCTTGCCGAGGATGGGATCGGCGATGCCGAAGGAGGAGGCGTGCACCCAGCGCAGCCACGTGTCCCAGTGCGCCGAGCCGCTCAGCCCGGAGAGGAGCGCCACCACCGCGACGACGGGCCAGATGAAGCGGGTGACGATGCGCCCGACCTCGATCCGGGTCTGTCCCGAGGGGTCGGCGAGGACCACGCCCTTGAGCCCCTTGGTGAGCTTGGTGACGAGCCAGAGGTTCGCCGCCAGCACCCCGCCGTAGACGAGCCCGACGGCCACCCCGAGCCCGATGCGCGTCCAGAGGATGGTGGTGAAGAGCTCCTCGTAACCGAGCGAGCGGAACCAGCGAAGGTCGACGTAGAGCGACGCGACCGCCGGCAGCGCGAGCAGCATGAACAACAGGACCACTCCCGGCAGGATCCGCTTGAGGAAGCGCGTGCGCGCTTCGCCGTCGTGTCGCTCAGCCACGACAGCGCGCTACCACGAAGGGCGCCCGCCTACAACGCGCGCCGCTGGCGCCGGGCCTTTTGTGGTGCCGGGGGCGGGTTTCGAACCCACACGTGGGAAAGTCCCACGGGCGATTTTAAGTCGCCTGCGTCTGCCAATTCCGCCACCCCGGCGATGCGTCTGATCGCGGGAGTATGCGCATCATCGGCAGGGGAGTCGATGGGGGCTGGCCCGTTTCGCGCCCGTTGCGCCGAGTATCGACCGCTGACTCCCGACGCGTTCAATCAGTACCACCGTGTCTACTTCGGGCCGTGCTTCTGTTGCAGATTCCCTCCCACGGGATGCTCAGCTTCTCGACATCGAGCTGTGCCGCCCCCTCGAGATCGACTCAAAGCCGGGCGTAGACGTTCTCGTCGGTGACGACGACCTCGATGGGCTGTTCCTCATCACGGACGCGCGGCGGGCAGTTGGTAGCGGGCGCCGTGAGGAGGGGCCGGGGCGAGGGAAGGAGCGCATTTGTGGAAGAACACGTCTTCACAGCCTGCGTCCAAGCGACCGGTCATGGGGGACGGGTCGACCTGATTCGGACGCGTCTGTGTGGCGAAGCGGAGCACGAGACCGGTTCCGTCTCGCGTGATCCGTGTGATGTAGGCCCCCGATTCCTCCTCGTGCTCGACGCGCACGAGCTGGCCACGTGCATCGTACTCGTAAGTGAAGAGGGCCATGGGCGCTTCCAACGCCACGATTCGGCCCGCGTGATCGTAGCGGCAGTGACTGGGCTCTTCGCCGTATTGGCTGATGGAAGCGACCCGACCGTCCCTACCGTACGTGAAGAGGATGCCATCTTCGGGATTGGGCGGAGGCATTCCCTCCCACACCTCGTCGAGCTTCAGAACGCGCCGGCCGGTCACGACCTCTCGATAGCGGTGCGCGCTCGGGGGTCCAAGAGGTCCCCGGAGGTGCATCGTTGCTCCTCCCCTCGTCCGCGCGTCGCCCGTGAACAGCTGCTCGGACTCCTCCGTGTCGCGCAGGGTGAAGTGGCGCCGCAACGTCCCCGTGGCGTCCCAGGCCCACTCCTCGAGGGTTCGTCGCTCGGGGTCCCCGGGCTCGACGAGCTCCTCCGCGCAGTGGCGCACGATTGGGGGGAGCTCGATTTGGGGCGCCGCCTCCGGCTCGGATGGCTTCGTCGCCGATGCTGGCGCGGCCTCCCCCGACGCATTGGTTTCGAGCGCGTTCGGAGGCTTGGGTCGGTTCGATGCGGTCCGGCGAGCGCGTGGCGGCTCGCTCGCCGGTCGCGACGAGCCCCCGCAGGCCAGGAACGAGAGGAAGAGCAGGAGCAGCGTGTGAGTCGTCATGCGTCTTCTATCGTCGCGAATCCCATGCCGGGACGCACCCCGAGAAAGACGACCGAATTCGGGCCGCTCGCTGGCGGCTCGCAAGGCCACGCGGGCAAAGATTGCTCGATCGGCGCGCGCGAATCGCGTCCCTCACGCGCTGGCCGCTCCTTGATCCGCTGCCAGGTCCGAGCCGACCATGGGCGGCAAGGGATGGTGGCCAGCGGCACGAACGACGGATTCGCGGGATGGAAGCGTCGGATGGGCGTCCACGAGGCGTACCACCAGCGTTGGGAGAATCGCGTGCTGCACTGGGTGTGCATCCCCTTCGAGCTCTGGGCGGTCGTGAAGCTCCTCTCGCTGGTTCCGTTGTTCGCGTCGGTCGACCTCGCGATGCTCGTCATCGTGCTGGTCGCGCCCGTCTATCTGCTCACCGACATGTTGATGGGCGCCATCATGATTGCGTTCCTCGCGTCGTGTTGGTGGACGACTCCCTTCGTGTTGCCGGACCACGCGCTCTGGGGCGCGGGAGTCGCGGTCGCCGTGTTCGCCGTCACGTTCGGCGCGCAGGTCGGCATCGGTCACCGGATCGAAGGTCGTGACGACACCGACAAGAACCTCGCCGAGCTCGCCCGCACCAAGAACCCGATCCCCATTCTGCTCGTCTTCTACTACCACCTCGTCGAGCTGTTCCTCGCCGCTGGCTATCGACCCACCCTCGCCGCGGCGATCCGCGCCCACACCGAGCACGAGCTCGCGTCGATTCGAGGCGAGGGGCGCTGATCGCCCGCTGCATTGTTGGTTCGAGATCACGCCCTGAGCGCATCCAAAGTCGGCGACGCTGGCCAGGTTCGCGACTGAGGGCTCTGCCCGTGGGCCTCACACTTCAGGCGGCTCGGAATCCGGAGGCGGCTCGGAGTGCGTCGCATGTTCGGGGTCGGCCCGGGCGGCGAGCGGGTGATGCTCTTCCGGCACCTCGCTCAGAGGCGTGTCCGTTTCGTCGCGGAGCAGCTCGCGCCCGTCGGAGAGCCGAGCGAAGAGGTAGTAGAGGCCGGGGATGGCGACGACGCCGATCACGGTGCCGAGGAGCATGCCACCGACACCCGTGACGCCGATGGTGCGGTTGCCGATGGCGCCCGCGCCGTGGGCGATGACGAGCGGGATCAGACCGGCGACGAAGGCGAAGGAGGTCATCTGGATGGGCCGGAAGCGGAGTCTGCCGCCCTCGATGGCCGCGTCCTTGAGGGAGGCGCCCTCGTTTCGCCGCTGGACCGCGAATTCCACGATCAGGATCGCGTTCTTCCCCAAGAGGCCGACCAACATGATCAGACCCAACTGGGCCCAGACGTCGTTGGCCAGTCCCGCCAGTTGCAAGAAGAAGAACGAGCCGAAGATGCCGACGGGCAGCGACAGGATGACGGCCAGCGGGATCAGGAAGCTCTCGTACTGCGCGACGAGCACCAGATAGACGAAGATGACGACGATCAGGAAGATGTAGAGGGCTGCGTTGCCCTTCCTCGACTCGTCCCAGGACAGACCCTCCCAGCCGAGCGCGTATCCGCGGGGCAGCGTCGCCCGGGCGACCTCTTCCACCGCTTGAATCGCCTGACCGGTCGAGAAGCCGGCAGCCGGAACGAGCTGGATGGCGGCAGAGGGGTAGAGGTTGTAGCGGGTGATCTCGTTCAGGCCCTGCGTCTTCTGGATATCCATGAAGGCCGAGTAGGGGACCATCTGTCCGGCCTCGTTGGGGATGAACAGGTTGTTCAGGTCGTCGGGCATTCGCCGGAACTGCGGCCACGCCTGGACGTAGACCTTGTAGAACTTGTTGAAGCGGATGAAGCCCTGCTCGTAGGTGCTGCCGATGAGGATGTTGAGGTTTTCGAGGGCCTTCTCGACCGACACCCCCTTCTGGTAGGCCATGTCCGGGTTGATGAGTAGCTCGTACTGCGGGTAGTCCGCGGCGTAGAAGGTGAACTGGCTGCCCACCTCTTCGCGCTCGCCGAGCGCCTCCATGAACTCCTCGGTGATCTCTCCGAGCCGTTGGTAGTCCGCCGTGCTCGACTGGGTCTGGTCGAGCACGCGCAAGGAGAGACCGCCCGCGGCGCCGAAACCGGGGATCGCCGGCGGTTCGAAGAATTCGAGCTTGATGTTGGTCATCACGCTCGTTCGTTCTTCGAGCTCTTCGATGATCTCCTTGGCGGTGTGCTCGCGCTCGGACCAATCCCTGAGATTGATGATCGCCGTACCCGCGTTCGAACCGCGCCCCTCGGTCAGAACCTCGTATCCCGCCACCGAGGTGACGCTGGTGACCCCCTGGATCTCCTTGGCGATCCGCTCGAGCTCCTGGGACTTGGCGTTCGTGTACTCGAGGGTCGAGCCGGGAGGCGTCTGTAGAACGGCGTAGATGATGCCCTGGTCCTCACCGGGGATGAAACCGCTCGGCAGGATGGTGTTCGTGGCGACGATGCCGAAGGCGAACGCCGCGATCACCGCGACGGTCAGGACCCGGCGGGTGACGATGGGCCTGAGGATCCCGCCCGCATACCAGTTGGTGACCTTGTCGACGCTCCGGCTGAAGGGCCCCTGCACGAACGGCACGAGGATCAGCAAAAAGCCGATCGGTCCCCAGAGCTCGTAGGCGATGTAGGTGAGCCCCGCGAGAACCGGTGCCCCCAACAGGACGTACACCACGCGGGTCCTGGTATCCATGGCCCGAATCCGGTCGCGAATGCTCTTCTTGCCGGCCTTGTCGTGCTCGTGGCTCGCGCTGTGCGGCTTGAGGATCATCGCGCAGAGCACCGGCGTGAGCGTGAGGGCGACGATGCCGGAGAGGATGATCGTCGAGGCCATGGTGACGCCGAACTGGCGGTAGAAGACGCCGACCGGGCCGGGGACGAAGGTGATGGGGACGAACACCGAGGTCATCACCAGCGTGATCGCGATGATCGCGCCGCTGATCTCGTGAAGGACCTCCATGGTCGCGCGATAGGGAGATAAGTGCGTCTCCGCCATCTTGGCGTGGACGGCTTCCACGACGACGATCGCGTCGTCGACGACGACGCCGATGGCCAGGACCATCGCGAAGAGGGTGATCAGGTTGATGGAGAAGCCCATCAACTGCAGGATGAAGAAGCTGCCGATCAACGACACCGGGACCGCGAGCGTCGGGATGAGCGTGGAGCGCAAGTCGCCCAAGAACATGTAGACGACGAGCGACACCAGGATGAACGCCTCGAGCAGGGTGTGGAGCACCTGCTCGATGGAGGCGTCGACGAAGCGGGAGACGTCGTAGGCGATCTCGTAGTCCATCCCCGGGGGGAACGACTGCTTCAGCTCCTCGAGCGTCTCCTTGACCTGGTCGATGATCTCGGCCGCGTTGGAACCGGGCGCCTGCTTGAGGACGATTGATGCCGCGGGGTAGCCGTCGACGTCGGAGTAGATGTCGAAGAACTCCGAGCCGAGCTCGACGCCTTCGTGCTGATTGGCGGGGTCGTCTTCCTGCCCTTCGGGCGCGGGCGGAGGCACGCAGACGTCTCTGAGCCGAAGGATCTCGCCGCTCGGCGTCGCCTTCAGGATGATGTTCGCGTACTGCTCCGGCTCGTTGTAGCGGCCGATGTAGGTGAGCACGTACTCCTTCGACTGCGAGGTCATGCCCGTGGCCTGACCGAGGCGGCCGGGTGAGCCGATGATGCTCTGCTCCGCCACCGCGTCCATCACGTCTTCGACGGAGATGTCGTAGGCCCGCATGCGCTCGGGGTTCAACCAGATGCGCATCGCGAAATTTCGGTTGCCGAGATTTCGCGGGATCCCCATGCCCTGGATACGTTTGATCACGGGCATGACGTAGACGTTGGCGTAGTTGAACAGGTCCTTCTGGTCGGTATCGGGGTCGGTGCTGAAGATGTTGAGGTACATCAACATGCTCGGCACGACCTTGCTGACCAGGATGCCTTCGCGCACCACCAGCGGAGGAAGGCGGCTCAGCATGATGTTCACGCGGTTCTGGACGTTGACGACGTTGATGCTCGGATCCGTACCCGGCTCGAAGTAGATCCGGATCGTCGCCTCCCCGGCGCTCGTGGCGTCGGAGACCATGTAACGCATGTTCTGGACGCCGTTGATCGACTGCTCGAGCGGGATCAAGACCGAGTCGACCAGGACGTTGGCGCTGGCGCCGGGATACGCGATGGACACGTACACGGTCGGCGGCGCGACGCTGGGGAACTGCGCGATCGGGAGGGTCGCGATCCCGAGCCCCCCGAGAAACACGGTGACGATCGACAGGACCAGCGCGAGGGCTGGTCGGTGGAGAATTTTCGTAAACATGGGTCGATCGCTCGATCGATACAATCACGTCGTGCGTTCGAGGCGCTACCACGAAGGACGCTCGCCTACAAAGCGACCCGGTGGAGGTCGGCGTGCTTGCGGGGCGTGGAAGAGTCCGGCGGGCGACCCCGAGTCGCGCACATCTGCCAATTCCGCCACGCCGCCCATGAGTGGAGCGCGTGAGTATGCGCACGGAGGCGAGGGGCGTCGCTGAGCCTGCGCCTCGGCCGTGGCGCTACGTGTCTTCGGGTGGCTCGGAATCCAGCGGTGGCTCGTGAAGCGACGCGTGTTCGCCGTCCTCGACCGCGTGGATCTCGGAATGCTCTTCGGGTTGCTCGCTGAGCGGCACTTCCGTTTCGTCGCGCAGCAGCTCGCGCCCGTCGGAGATGCGAGCGAAGAGGTAGTAGAGGCCGGGGATGGCGATGACGCCGATCACGGTGCCGAGGAGCATGCCGCCGACGCCGGTGACGCCGATGGTGCGGTTGCCGATGGCGCCTGCGCCGTGGGCGATGACGAGCGGGATCAGACCGGCGACGAAGGCGAAGGAGGTCATCTGGATGGGCCGGAAGCGGAGTCTGCCGCCCTCGATGGCCGCGTCCTTGAGGGAGGCGCCTTCGTTTCGCCGCTGGACCGCGAATTCCACGATCAGGATCGCGTTCTTCCCCAAGAGGCCGACCAACATGATCAGACCTAACTGGGCCCAGACGTCGTTGGCCAATCCCACCATTTGTAGGAAGAAGAACGAGCCGAAGATCCCGACCGGCAGCGACAGGACGACGGCCAGCGGGATCAGGAAGCTCTCGTACTGGGCGACGAGCACCAGGTACACGAACACGACGACGACCAGGAAGATGTAGAGGGCGGCGTTGCCCTTCCTCGACTCGTCCCAGGACAGACCCTCCCAGCCGAGCGCGTATCCGCGAGGCAGCGTCGCCTCGGCAACCTCGCGCACCGCATCGATGGCCTGACCGGTCGAGAAGCCGGCAGCCGGAACGAGCTGGATGGCGGCAGAGGGGTAGAGATTGTAGCGGGTGATCTCGTTCAGGCCCTGCGTCTTGTGGATCTCCATGAAGGACGAGTAGGGCACCATCTCCCCGGCCTCGTTGGGGATGAACAGGTTGTCGAGGTCCTCGGGCATTCGCCGGAACTCAGGCCACGCCTGGACGTAGACCTTGTAGAACTTGTTGAAGCGGATGAAGCCCTGCTCGTACGTGCTGCCGATGAGGATGTTGAGATTGTTCAGGGCCCGCTCGATCGACACACCCTTCTGCATGGCCACATCGTTGTTGATGATCAGCTCGTACTGCGGGTAGTCGGCGGCGTAGAAGGTGAACAGGCTGCCCACCTCTTCGCGCTCGCGCAGCTCGGCCATGAACTCCTCGGTGATCTCTCCGAGCCGCTGGTAGTCGGCCGTGCTCGACTGGGTCTGGTCGAGCACGCGCAAGGAGAGACCGCCCGCCGCGCCGAACCCGGGGATCGCCGGCGGTTCGAAGAACTCGAGCTTGATGTTGGTCATCTCTCGCGTTCGCTCTTCGAGCTCCTCGATGATCTCCTTCGCAGTGACGTCGCGCTCGGACCAGTCTTCCAGGTTGATGATGGCGGTGCCCGCGTTCGAGCCGCGCCCCTCGGTCAGAACCTCGTATCCCGCCACCGAGGTGACGCTGGTGACGCCGTCGATCTCCTTGGCGATCCGCTCGAGCTCCTGAGACTTGGCGTTCGTGTACTCGAGGGTCGAGCCGGGAGGCGTCTGTAGAACGGCGTAGATGATGCCCTGGTCCTCGCCGGGGATGAAACCGCTCGGCAGGATCGAGTTCGTGGCGACGATGCCGACCGCGAAAGCCGCGATCACACCGATGGTCAGGAGCCGGCGGGTGACGATGGGCCTGCAGGATCCCGCCCGCGTACCAGTTGGTGACCTTGTCGACGCCGCGGCTGAAGGGCCCCTGCACGAAGGGCACGAGGATCAGCAAGAAGCCGATGGGCCCCCAGAGCTCGTAGGCGATGTAGACGAGTCCGGCCAGGACCGGCAGCCCCACGAGGGCGTAGATGACGAGGGTCTTGGCGCCCAGCCCCGTGAGCCGGTCGCGAATGCTCTTCTTCTCTTCGTGCCCGTGGCTCGCGCTGTGCGGCTTGAGGATCATCGCGCAGAGCACCGGCGTGAGCGTGAGGGCGACGATGCCGGAGAGGATGATCGTCGAGGCCATGGTGACGCCGAACTGGCGGTAGAAGACGCCGACCGGGCCGGGGACGAAGGTGATGGGGACGAACACCGAGGTCATCACCAGCGTGATCGCGATGATCGCGCCGCTGATCTCGTGAAGGACCTCCATGGTCGCGCGATAGGGAGATAAGTGCGTCTCCGCCATCTTGGCGTGGACGGCTTCGACGACGACGATCGCGTCGTCGACGACGACGCCGATGGCCAGGACCATCGCGAAGAGGGTGATCAGGTTGATGGAGAAGCCCATCAACTGCAGGATGAAGAAGCTGCCGATGAGGGACACCGGCACCGCGAGCGTCGGGATGAGCGTGGAGCGCAGGTCGCCCAGGAACATGTAGACGACGAGCGACACCAGGATGAACGCCTCGAGCAGGGTGTGCAGCACCTGCTCGATGGAGGCGTCGACGAAGCGGGAGACGTCGTAGGCGATCTCGTAGTCCATCCCCGGGGGGAACGACTGCTTCAGCTCCTCGAGCGTCTCCTTGACCTGGTCGATGATCTCGGCCGCGTTGGAACCGGGCGCCTGCTTGAGGACCATGGAGGCCGCGGGATAGCCGTTGACGTCGGAGTAGAGGTCGAAGAACTCCGAGCCGAGCTCGACGCCCTCGTGCTGCTCGTGCATCTCGCCCGCGCCCTCGGGCCTCGGGGGAGGCACGCAGACGTCTCGGAGGCGCAGGATCTCCCCGTTCGGCTTGGCCTTCAGGATGATGTTCGCGTACTGCTCCGGCTCGTTGTAGCGGCCGATGTAGGTGAGCACGTACTCCTTCGACTGCGAGGTCATGCCCGTGGCCTGACCGAGGCGGCCGGGCGAGCCGATGATGCTCTGTTCCGCCACGGCCTCCATGACGTCGTCGACGGAGACGTCGTAGGCCCGCATGCGGTCGGGATTCAACCAGATGCGCATCGCGAAATTTCGGTTGCCGAGATTTCGCGGGATCCCCATGCCCTGGATACGTTTGATCACGGGCATGACGTAGACGTTGGCGTAGTTGAATAAGTCCTTCTGGTCGGTGTTCGGGTCCGTGCTGTACAGGTTCAAGTACATCAACATGCTCGGCACGACCTTGCTGACCAGGATGCCTTCACGCACCACCAGTGGAGGCAAGCGGCTCCGCATGATGTTCACGCGGTTCTGCACGTTGACGACGTTGATGCTCGGGTCCGTGCCCGGCTCGAAGTAGATGATGATCGTCGCCTCACCTGCGCTCGTGGCAGAGGAGACCATGTAGCGCATGTTCTGGACGCCGTTGATCGACTGCTCGAGCGGGATCAGGACGGAGTTGACCAGGACCTTGGCGCTGGCGCCCGGATACGCGATGGACACGTACACGGTCGGCGGCGCGACGCTGGGGAACTGGGCGATCGGAAGGGTCGTGATCCCCAGGCCACCGAGGAATACGACGATGATCGAGAGGACTAGGGCGAGAGCTGGCCGGTGAAGGATCTTCGTGAACATGGTGGACCGATGGAGCGGGCCCCAAACAACACGCCGTGTCGCTTATTCAACTATTCGGCGTGGTATTTCAGGTCGCTCAGAGCTTCCTCCGGAGTGCGGAGCTCGGCGTTCTCCAGGTGCTCCCCCTCGCGCACCTGACGGACTCCCTCGAGGACGAACTTGTCGTCGGCATCCAACCCTTCGCCGATGACGAAGACATCGTCCAACTCGTGCGCGACGGTAATCTCGCGCTGGTGCGCTACGCCGTCGTCACCGACGACGTAGACGTACTGCCTGTCGAGAATCTCGAAGGTCGCCCGCTGTGGGATGACCAGCGCGTCGTGCAGCGTTTCGTTGATCAGTAGCGTGCCAGTCTGACCGTAACGCAGCAGGAGCTCGGGATTCGGGAAGTCCGCGCGGAACTTGATGTTGCCCGTCTCGTTGTCGAAGTCGGACTCGATCGTGAGGGTGTCGCCGGCGTCGTGGTCGAAGATCTCGCCGTTCGCCAGTCGGAGCTGGATGGTCGCACCAGGGAGGTGGAGCTGCTGGGGGTTCTCCGGATCGTGCGCGTTCGGGATCGACTTGAAATGGAGGTAGTCGGCCTCGGGAACGTTGAAGTAGACCCACATCACGCTGTTGTCGGAGATCGTCGTGAGCATGTCCCCTTCTTCGACGAGGCTCCCCTGCTGCACGTACTGGCGGTCGATGATCCCGTCGAAGGGGGCGATGATGTTCGTGAAACCGAACTCGGCCGCAGCGAGATCCACCTTCGCCTTCGCCCGGTCTCGCTCGGCCCGCGCCAGCGCGACCTCCTGATCGGAGACCACGTTCTGCTCGAAGAGCTGCTGGGTGTTCCGGAGGCGGATCTCGGCGAGGTGGAGCTCGGCCCTGTCAGCGTCCAGCCGAGCTCGGTAGACGACGGGCAGGAGCTTGAAGAGCCGCTGGCCCTCCTGCACGGTTTGACCCTCCTGAACCGGGATCTCCAACAGGTACCCAGCGTCCAGGGCACGGAGCTCGATGTGCCGGCGCGAGTGGACCAGGCAGACGTAGCCCTTGCTCGTGGGGACGTCCTGCACCGCCGGGCTGGTGAGCACGATCGGGTGATGGGCCTCCTCCTCATCTTCGGCCTGCAGCGTCTGACAAGCGAAGAGAAGGAGGGAGAGCCACACGAGCAGCAGGGTTCGAAACGTTCGGAATTTCATGGAGATGAGTGCTTGTTGGGGGCCCCCCGGGACCGCACCGTATTTTGGGATGTGAAGTCATTACTACACGAGTGGGAGCGCGCAACGAGACTCTCTTAGTAACGGAGTGACGCGCAGCTAGTCGTTCCCTCGATCAATATTCGATCGACCTATCTGCCGTATCGACATACGACTTTTCGCCCTTGCCTCCGCTTCCAGGATGCTCATGGTGCGCCTTCGAGGTGCTCGGGGGCGCCTCTCCGCCGAAAGACACCTCACCCCGCGACGGTCTTCCAGGGCCTGAGACGAATCGATTCGATGGGGACTTCGCCACATGCGTTTGCCCCTCGGCCTCAGGGAGCGGGAGCCGGCCGGGATTGGAGCAGCCATGGTGGATCTCGTCAAAGATATGAAGGCGCGCGCGCGCCTCATGCACAAGCGCGCGCGTAGCGGGGACGCGGCGGCGATTCGGACGCTTGCGCGGGCTCGAGGAGCTCGCGGGGCTCGACGAAGCGGCCGTCGCGTCGTCGGTGAAGAGACGTCATTGTCTCGCGGCGCTCGCGCGCGCGGCCGGCTTTCGGGGATGGCCGCATGCGCGGGCCGTCCTCGCGGGCGAGGACGAGCCGGACCGCGGTGAGCTCATGCACCGCGAGCACGGCGGGGCGTACTGGAACGTCTGGAGCGCGTCCTACGAGGAGGCGCGCGACATCCGGCGTGAGCACGGCGGGTACCTCCTCGGGTACCGGCGACAGTTTCTGATCGTCGAGCCGCCGTACATCGAGCATCTGGGGCTCGACCCGGAGGATCCCGACTGGTCGCGCATCGGTCGGGATTGGATCGCGCCGGCAGATCGCGAGGCGTGGCGTCGTCTCACTGCGGCGGCCATCGAAGCGCGGCTCGCGCCCGCGCGTTGAGTGAGAGAGCCGGTCCGGGCGCGTTCGCGCCCGGGCCGGTCGTCTGTCGTGGGTGCGGCCGTCTTCGCCGTCTTCGCTTCAGGCGCCTTCGAGGGTGCTCACGAGAAACGCGTAGCGATCGGCCAGGGCTGCGACCAGCCCCGGCTCCGCCAGGTGCAGCTCGCGACGCAGGCGTGCGCCGCTGATCTCGTCGAGGCGTTCGTCTTCGACGAGGAAATGGGTGAGGCCGAGCCAGGCTTCGACAAGCGCGGGCAGGAGCTCCGGATGAAGGAGGGCTTCCTCGGGGAGCCACGCGGCGAACCCCGGGACGTCGAAGCAGGCGAAGGAGCGCTCGTCGCCGCCGGCTTCGAGGTGGCGTTCGACGAAGGCATGGGCGGCGAGGCTCGCGACGTGGGGATCGACCCCGCGCGCGTGACCGGAGGCGACGAAGTCGCGCGCGATCTTGCCTGCGATGCGCCCGCGGCGACGCTCTTCCGGTGTGGGGAAGGGCAGAGGGAGGGTGTGGGGATGGGTCTTCATGGGGCCCTTATCGACCCCCGCGCCGAGCAGTTGCTCCCGTGCCCGCCTAGAGCAGCTCGATGTCGATCTCGGGAAAGAAGTCCAGCGGGGCGAAGACCTTCATCTCTTCGTCGCCGAGGGGGGCGACCACGTCGGCGAGCTCCTCGCGGCGCAGATAGAATCTCCTCGCGGTGACCGTCGTCGTGCTCGATCTTCAGCGAGAGCTCCTTCGCGCTGGGGCTGCGCTGCGCGATCTCCGTGACGATCGGCTTGTACATGTCGACGTAACGCTTGAGGAACTCGACCACCTGGCGGCCCTCGAGCACGTCCTCTCCGTCGAGACGGATGTCGCCGACCGACTCGCGGTGGGCGAGGGTGCCGAGGCACTCGCGGTCGAGGGCGTCCCAGAGCTCGGCCAGCTTGCCGGCGTCCTCGACGGCGGTGGGAATGGACGACTCGCGCTCCTGTCCCCGCTCGACGCCCTTGCGCACGTCCCCCGCGACGCCTTGCGCGGTGCGCCGCAGCGAGAGGATGGTCGTGTCCTTGTCGCTGTCCGGCCGTTTGCGCAGCGTGATCGATGCGCGGGTCGTCCCCAGCGTGGCCGCCACCACCGACCAGTCGCCCACCTTCACGATGTCGGGGGTGAGCTGCTTGCCGAAGAGCTTCTTCTTCATTCCGATCTGCAGCTCGAGCTCGCCGACGATCTCGCTGATCTTGCGCGCCTTCCGCCATTCGGAGCGACGACGCGCGTCGAGGTGATACTGGACCGTCAGCCCCTCCGGCATCCGGCAGGTGGCGGAGACCAGGTACCCCTCGTTTTCGAGGACCAGCTCGAAGAAGGTGTCCTCCACCTCCAGCCGCTCCTTCAGGAGGAAGCGCTGCAGGGCGTGGCGAATCGTCTCGCCCTGGCCGTCGATGCGGCTCCGCGCCGTCCGCTCGACCCCCCGGAGCTCGTCCTCCACCGATTGCTTGGCGCTCGCGACGATCCCCCGCACCGACGCCACCGACTGATCGGCGGCGCTGGTGATCGCCTCGCTGAGGGTGCTCGCCGAGCGCGCCGCCGCCAGGCCGCTCATCGCATCGGTCTCGAAGCGGTCGAGGGCGGCCTGATACTTCTCGGCTTTGGCCCTCTCGACCCGAACGCGCGTCTCCTGGGCGTCGATGGCCGCCACCGCACCCAGGCAGGTGGCCCCGCACTCGAGAAATCCCCTGAGCGTGGCCAGGAAATCGTATTCGAGCGGGAACGGCTCCGAATCCGCGAAGAGATAGCGCATCTGGTCCGTGAGATGCCCCGGGGGCGTCGGCGAGGATACGACAAAGGTCGTGCGGACGTCGTATTCTCGGGCCGGGCCGACTAGAATCAGGCGGTTTTCGTGGCCGAGCTCGCCTTCGACGACGTGAAGAAATCGTATGGGTCGTTCCAGGCGCTCAAGGGGGTGACCCTCGAGGTCCGCTCCGGCGAGGTCTTCGGGCTTCTCGGGCCGAACGGCGCGGGCAAGACCACCCTGATTCGCATCGCCCTCGACATCATCCGCGCCGACAGCGGCACCGTCACCCTCTTCGGCCGCCCGCTGGAGCGCGAGGATCTGGACCGTGTCTCCTATCTTCCGGAGGAGCGTGGGCTCTACCGCCGCCAGCGCGTCATCGAGGTCCTCACGTACTTTGCCGAGCTCAAGGGCCTGTCGCGACGCGACGCGAAGGGACGCGCCATGCGGTGGCTCGACAAGGTCGGCCTCGCCAGCCACGCCCGCGAGCGCGTCGACCGGCTCTCGAAGGGGATGAGCCAGAAGGTGCAGATCGCGGCGACGCTGATGACCGAGCCCGAGCTCTGCGTCCTGGACGAGCCCTTCTCCGGTCTCGATCCGGTGAACGTGCAGTTGGTGAAGGACCTCATGGTGGAGCGTCGCGAGGCCGGTCTCGCCACCATCTTGTCGACGCACCTGATGAACCAGGTGGAGGCGCTCTGTGATCGGGTGGCGATGATCGACCGGGGCGAGCTGGTGGTCTACGGCGACACCCAGGAGGTGCGACGCGTTCATTCGCATCCCGAGGCCCGCGTCCGTCTCGCCGAGGGCACGCTACCCGAAGTGACGGGCGCCGCTCGCGCGTCGCTCACACCGGACGGGTCGTGGCTCGTCCGACTCGAAGACGAGGTCCCGCCGGAGGACTACCTCGCGGCGCTCGTCGCGGCGGGCGCGAAGGTTGTGCACTTCGAGCAGGTCCTCGCCCCCATCGAACAGGTCTTCTTGGACGTGGTCGGGAGGGCGGCGGCGTGATCCGCCCGAGGAAAATCCGCGCCATCGCGCGCTTCGAGCTGGTGAGCGCCGTCAAGCGCATCTCGTATCTGGTGATGACCTTCGGGCTCCCGCTCTTCTTCGCGCTCCTCTCCGGCATCCCGGCCATGCTCCAGGGCCAGATGGTGGCGCGGGAGGTCACCCGCACCGTGCGCTGGGGCGTGGTCGATCGTGCGGAGGTCCTGGACCTCGAGCTGGGCGCCGTCCCCCTCGACACCCTCGAGCTGCACGTCCTGCCCAGCCACGACCTGGCCCGCGAGGCGCTCAGCGCGGGGGCCATCGAGGGCTTCTTCGACATCCCCCCCGAGTACCGGGAGACCGGGGTGGTCATCGTCTTCGAGCCCGCCGGCGGGCCTCCCTTCGACGTGGGCGCCGCCACCTCCGAGCGCGCCTTGCGCACACTCCTCGTCCAGCGCTTGCTCCAGAGCGGCCAGGTGCCGCGCCCCCTCGCCGAGCGCATCCAGGATCCACTGACCCTCGAGCATCACGAGATCGTGCAGACGGGTGCCGAGCGACAGGTCGACGACCGCGGCCTCGAGGTGATCGCGCGGCTGCTCGTCCCGCTGGTGCTGGCCACGCTTCTGTTGATGGCGTTGATGACGACCTCCGGCTACCTGGTGCAGGCGATCGCCGTCGAAAAGGAGAACAAGGTGGTCGAGGTGCTGCTCTCGAGCGCCGACCCCGACGAGATCCTCACGGGCAAGCTCCTCGGCCTGGGCGCTGCGGGGCTCTTGCAGTTCGCGGTGTGGTCGAGCCTCTTCATCGCGGGCGCCCTCTACCTCGCGGGACTCCTCGAGGAGCTCGCCGTCGAGGTGCCGTGGGACGCGATCGCGGTGGCCCCGGCCTTCTTCATCGTCGGCTACCTCTTCGTCGGCAGCCTGATGCTCGCCACCGGCTCGCTCGGCAACAGCTCCACGGAGAGCCAGAAGTTCACGCTGGTGTGGGGGCTGCTCAGCCTGCTGCCGATGCTGATGCTCACCGTCTTGATGCAGGAACCGCACGGCATCCTCGCCGAGCTCTTCACCTGGATCCCGTTCACCGCGCCGCTCACGGTGATCCTGCGGATGGCGCTCGATCCCGGCGGGCTCCCGTGGTGGGAGATCGCGGGCGCCTTCGCCACGCTGGGGCTCGCGACCTGGATGTCGATCCGCTTCGGCGCGCGCCTCTTCCGCGTGGGGCTGCTCCTCAGCGGCTCCTGGCCCGGGTTGTCACGCGTGCTGCGCCAGGCGCGCCTGCGCTGAGCGGGCGGAGGCCCCATGGCTTCGACGAGCTCGGTCCGTCAGTGGAGGCGGCTTCAGCAGCCACGGCTACTGCCGAATTGGCTGCTGTAGAAGCCGCTCGGGGAGGGGGCAGCGACGCCATCGTTGCGCTTTTTCGTCCGTGTTCGATGGCACGAAGGATGCTCAATGAAGAACCAAGAGCGAGCGCGGCGTCGAGATCGCGCGACCTCCCTGCCAAGCAAATCCCTGAACCCCTTGGTCGGCGTCCGATGAGTGCAATTCTGCCTTCGTCGGGCGCCGATCATTTTTGGTGATGGGGCTTCGGCGGCTTCGCCCCAACACCCTAACGGGGACGGTCTACACTTTTCAACTTTCGCCACGCACGCCCGGGTGCGATCGGCATGCGCGGCCGAGGCGAAAGTTGAAAAGTGTAGACCGTCCCCATCGCCTGCGATCGGCATGCGCGGCCGAGGCGAAAGTTGAAAAGTGTAGACCGTCCCCATCGCCTGCGGCGGCGGGTCGTCGGTTGCGTCCGCTTTTTTGACCGCCGACGGGTGCTCCGCGTATGCCCGTCCTGGTCCGCGGGCGAGCGGACTTGCCGACGCCGAAGCTGCGGCTTCGTGATGGTCGGACCCTGGAGGGTGAGATGGAAAAGGAACAGCTCAAGGCCACGGTCGCCGAGCTTCTCGAACAGGTTCTGAAGGCGCGCTTCGGCGGCACCGCGTACGCGCGGCTCTCCCGAGCCCACGGCTACGCCGACGGCTACATGGCCGCGCTCCTCGACGCGGGCATCGTCCACAAGGACGAGCTCCTGGCGCTCGTCAGCGAGACGCGCCGCGACTACGTCGCGAAGAGCAGCGAAGACGTTCCGGTCCGCGCGCGCACCTGGTAGCGCGCGCGCAGCACCGGTCTCAGTCCACGTTGAAGAGGCGCGTGCCGCCGTCGGATGCGCTGCGGTAGTAGGTCGCGATCACGCTGGTCGTTCCGAGCAGACTCTGCTCGATCCAGAAACCGGTGCTGTCGGTCTCGTCGAAGATCGAGATCGTCCACTCGCCTCCGCTCGCCGGCCGGCGGGCCAGCATGGCGCGGCGTGAGGTGGCGTCCTGATAGGCGATGCGGATCTCGCCGCCCTCGGTCACCACGATGGAGCTGTCGTCGCCCACGATGTGCCGGCCGTCCGGATTGGGATCGGTGCCGTCGGTCGCGCCGTTGTCGACGGTCTCGGCGGTGACCATGCCGCCCTCGATGCGGGCGTAGCGGAGGTTCTCCTCGGCGCCGTCCACGTAGCTCACGTGCCACACGCCGGCCGCGTCGACGAAGAGGCTCGCCGCCAGGCCCGAGTCGCCCACGCCGAGGGTGCCCGCGCCGTAGCCGTCGATCAGGAAGGGCGCAGCCCAGGCGCTGCCGTCGTAGGCGGCGCCCCACAGGTTGCCGTTCGACCGGTCGTAGTAGACGAGGGCGAGGCCGGAGTCGGTCGCGACCAGCGAGTTGTACATCCCCAGAGCCGGCGGCATGTCCTCGACGTAGTTGTCGGGTAGCGCGGTCTCACAGGTCCCGGAGACGCAGATCTGATCCATCGCGCAGCTGCCGCCGCAGTCCCCGCTGTCGGTGACGCAGAGCCCGCCCTCGGTGCAGGTCGTGGTGTCGTCGCAGAACGCCGGGCGACAGTCCATGGGACCACCGGCGATCTCGGTGCTCAAGAAGTCGGGCGGGCCCGTGGGGCTGCCGTTGTCCGCGACGGCGACCTTCACGCGGCTCTCGATGGCGCCGCCGTCCCCGGGCGTGATCTGCAGGTACGCGATGGCGGGGGCGCCGTCCGGCGTCATCACGATCGACGAGTAGCGCCCGCTGTCGCCTGTGTCGTCCACCACGATGACGGTCCAGGTGCCGGGGGTGCCGTAGGCGAGCTTGAGGTCACCGTTGTCGCGATCGTAGTAGCTCACGTAATAGGTGCCGCCCGCTTCGGCGATGCTGGTCCAGCGGCCGACGTCGGGGCCGGGCGCGGACACACCGCCGCGATAGCCGTCGGGGTCGTTGGTGATGGGCATGTCGGGGGCGCCGTCGACGATCTCCCACTGCACCATGTCGCCGGGCCCGGCCGGCGCGGTGCCGATGACCAGGTCGCCGTAGACGCGGGCCGGCGCGTCGCCCGGGCTGTAACCCGAGAGCACCGCGCTGCCGTCGTCGTTCACGTGCATGTCGAGGTGTGTCGCCAGAAGGCCGGGGTTGAGGGCGGGCGAGCGCACGCAGTCGTTGCAGGTGAGGTTGCAGGACTCGTCCACCGCCACCTGGTCGCCGCTGGAGCACTGAAAGCCCGGATCGCAGAGCTCGATCAGGTCGTAGGAGATGCACATGTTCGTGGCTTCGCAGCAGATGCCGCCGGCGGTGGCCGGGGGGACCGCTGCGACGCACGAGGAGCAGCCCATCATGCCGTCCGTGCCGCCGTCGGGGTTGTCGCCGCCCCCGCAATCACAGCCGACGATGGACAGGAGGATCAGGATCGAGAGCCACTTGGCGGCCGACTTCGCCTTCTTGCCGAGCCGCTTCGAGGGTCGTCTTTGAGACCTCCGGCGCAGGAGGAACGCGGCGAAGGCCATGAGGAAGGCGAGGCCGGAGAAGGGCGAGGTGCGCTCGTCGAAGGTCGAGCAGCCACAGCCCGCGGCGGCGTCCGGGTTGGGAAGGCCGCGGATGAGCGCCGCGCTCGCGCCGCCCACGTTGCCCGCCTCGTCGCGCACTTCGACGTCCATGCTCGCGTCGTCGTAGGGGAGGGGGACGAAGGCGTCGTCCGGCAGCTTCTGCCACTCGGTCCAGCCTTCGCCGTCGATGCGGTAGCGGAGCTCGAGGTCCTCGCGCTCCGTCAGGACGTCACTGGCCGTGATGCTCACGCCACGGCCGCTCCGGTCCACCTCGACCAGGGGCGGAAGGACGTCCACCAGCACCTCGAACCACGCCGGCGTCGGATCGACCGTGAGGGGCTGACCCGCCATGCGCGCCCGCACCTCGAGCTCGTGACGTGCCTGGAGCAGGAAGGCCGGGTCCTGGATCGTGAGGATGCGGTCGGTGGTCCAGGGGCTCCACGGCTTGCCGTTGACGCGCCAGCTGTACTCGTAGCCGGCGCCGCTCGGGCCGTCCGCGTCCGCGACGACGCGCACCCAGGGGTGCTCGCCCTGGCCGAAGGTGGCGAGGTCGAGGACGTCGGGATCGATCTGGATGGGATCGAGGGTGGCGCGGGTGTCGACGCTGGCCGAGTAGGCCGAGCCCGACGCCAGCGCGAGATTGGCGAAGATGCCGACGAACTCCTCACCGCGCGTCGTCGACGCCGGTCACGCCGCCGTCGGGCACCTCGAGCGCCAGGCCCATCAGGTCCGGCAGCGCGAAGGGGCTCAGGCCGCCGGTGGCCATCGACGCGAACTCGCTGATGACCGTCTCGATCAGCGAGGCGAGGAGCATCGGGTCTTCGCTCAACAGCTCCGAGTTGGTCACGACGCTGTTGGACGCGCCGACCTCGACGATCTCCGGCACGATCTCGCCGTCGGTGACCGTGAGGTTGATCGGGATGGAGAGATCCGCCGCGTAGGTCATGAAGCGGATGTATCGCTCGGTGGACCAGACGTAGAAGTCGACCTGCACACCATCGAGCGCGACGGTGAGGAGCGGCTCGGTGCCGTCGCCCGCGCCCACCTCGAAGGTCGGCGGGGTCTGGGGCCGGAGCGCGATCGCCACCGGAGCGTTGGTCTCCGGGAAGGTCACGCCGCGGAGCGAGGTGATCAGCGCCGAGAGCAGCCCCGTCGAGAGCTGCTGGCTCAGCCGCGTCCCCGCGCCGATGCACAGAAGGCCCGAGTCGAACATCCCGTAGCCCGCGTGGTTCAGGAAGGACTCCGACAGGCCGATGCCCACGTGGGCGCTGCCGCCGCCGGGGATGGTGTTGCCCCGGAAGGTGTCGACCCGCGGGATGGTCGGAAGGGGCGGCGGATCGACCACGGGTACGCACGGGTTGTGCGCGGGCGAGGTCATGAAGGTGAGGTCGGTGGAGCGATAGCCGCCGTACATGAAGAGGCTCATGCCCCCGTTGACCGCCTCGCCGTCGCCGCCCGACGCGAGCAGGAACTGGCCCGGGGCGTGAGTGCCGGGAGAGATGCTTCCGAGGAACGCCTCACCGAGATCGCCCTGGCCGTCGGTGCCGAGGAGTATCGGGACGCAGCGGCCGCCGGCGGTGTACTCGCAGACGTCCGTCGGATCCGGTCCGGCCGCGACCGTGCCGGTGGGACACCCATACTCGCCCTGCTGCGTGCAGAGGGCGTCGCCGAGGGCGGAGTCCAAGAGGCCCGTCACCTGGGCGACGAGCTGGTCGATGAGGACGCCCTTGAGCGCGTTCAGGACCCACGACAAGATGCCGCCGGAGAAATCGAGGTCTGCGTCTTCGATGCCCTCGCCGGACACGAGATCGGCGTTCTCGACCTTGACCCAGGTGTAGCCCGCGCGGGCCGCTTCGGTCTCTGCGAGGAAGCGGATATCGGCCGCGAACCCGACATACATACGCGAGCCCGGCCGCGTGTCGACGTCGAGGTTGGAGTCACTGATGGGCAGACCGATGCGCCACCGAGCGCGCGCGCCGGAGAGGTTGCGGCTGTCCATGATCAGGCGCAGGTGCGCGTGAAGGGTGTTCGGGGCTGTCGGGGTCAGCTCGACGCTCTGAATCTCCAGGTGCGCGATACAGTTGTCGTCCGCGCAGATGGTTGCGCTCGTTCCCAGCGGACCCGACACCGTGCTGCGGGGGACGGGGAAGTCCAGGCCGTCCGGCAGGAAATTCATCACGATCGAATCAAAGTTGTCTTCGATGAACGTGATCCCGTCATCGGTCAGGCGAACCTGCGCCGAGTTGCTGACGCGATCGGCGATCGGATAGCCGCCCGGGATCGGCGCGACCCCGCAGCCGGCGCAGCCCCCGCAGCTGCCCCCTCCACACGCCAGAACGACGAAGACGAGGAGAGGAAGAAGAAAAGACCAGAGATTCTGCCTAACGAAGCGCATACCCGTGCTCCCGAGCCCGTAGGTCCTCACGCCGGAATCCCCGGCGGGGCCTCGTGCACACCCAAACCAACCGAACCTCAGGAGCTTTACACGAGATTCGAATGCGGGAAAGCCCCGCCCGCGACGCGAGCGGGGCTTCATCGTCCCGAGACTATGGTCGAATTCAGTTGATCGTGACGCCCTGGGCGGCAAATCCGGCGCTGATGAACCAGGCGTTGCAGGTGGTCGCGGGGTCGCAGACGCTGCCGTCGCCGGGGTCCTGGGTGCAGCCCGCGGTGTCGCAGAGGGCGTCGGGCTTGGCGGACCAGGTGTCGTCGTTCTGCGGGGTGTCGAGGCAGTTGTCCGGCCGCGCGCACTTGGAGTCGGTGTTGCACGTGTAGCCCATCGGGCAGTCCGTCGGCATCGTGCAGTCACCCGCGGTGGCCGGCATGTTGGCGATGAAGGTGCAGAGCGACTGGTGGATCATCGCGTCCGGCACGTCGAGGATGCCCGCGTCGGCGTCCTCGACCGTGATGAAGGCGGTGAGCAGGCCATCGGTCGAGGTCCAACGGTTGCCGGGGAGGCGCTGCCCGATGCAGCTGCGATCCTCGGAGAGGGTCGCCATCTCGATGGTCATGTTCCGGAGCGGCAGCTCGAGGGTGACGTTCATCCCGTCCTGATCGAGCACGGGCACCGTGAGGGTCTCGCTCACCACCGGGGCGCTCACGACCTCTCCCGCGATCGACCCGGAGATGGAGATCGGGTCCCAGCGGTTGGCGTCGCCCGGCCCGGGGGCGGTGCCCATGGTGAAGGAGAAGGTGCCGTCGGCGTTCTTGATGCCGTACCCGGTGGTGATGTTGGCGTCGGTGCCGCTGATCTCGGTGTCGATGAGCCAGTTGAAGAGCTCGCGGTCGAGGGAGTCGACGAGCAGCGTGGTCACGATGATCGTGGCGAGGGAGGGCGGCGTCGTGATCTGTACGCCCGCGACTCGCAGCGCCGGATGGTCGAGGCTCTCGGCGTTGGACGCGTAGTAGCAGCAGGGTCCCATCTGCTCGTCGGGGACCGGGCAGGTGCCCATGGGCGGCGCGCTGTCCACCGTCGCGTCGGTCCCGCCGTCGCTCGGCGGCGAGCTGTCGTCACCGCAGCCCATGAAAAGGGTCAACACGAGTGGCATCAAGCAAAGCTTCTTCATCACGATCCTCCAGCTACGCCGCCGGCGTAGGTCTTCAGTTTGCCCGACGCGCCTCGGGGCCGCGATCTTCTCGTTCGACTTCGCTCACCTCGTCCTCCGAGGAGAAGTGCGCGAGCTTGCGGAACGCCCGGAAACGCTGGTCCGCGTCGTCGCGGGTCACCGAGAGCAGCCGCTCGGTTCCGGTCCCTTCGACGCAGAAGCTGGCCAGGGCCGAGCCGTAGATCACCGCGCGCCGGAGCGTGTCGTGGCGGATGTTGTCGTGGTGCGCCACGTAGCCGAGGAGCGCGCCCGCGAAGGTGTCGCCGGCGCCGGTCGGGTCCGCCACGGTGTCGATCGGATAGGCCGGCGCCGCGAAGATCTCGCCGTCGTGGAAGAGCAGCGCGCCGTACTCGCCCTGCTTGACGATCACGATGCGCGGGCCCATCGAGAGGAGCGCCTTCGAGACCTGCATGATGTGGTGCTTGCCGGAGAGCTGCCGCGCTTCTTCCTCGTTGATGACGAGGACGTCGACGCGGGCCAGCACCTTCATCAGGTCGTCCCGCTGGCCCTCGATCCAGAAATTCATGGTGTCGGCGACGACGAGGCGGGGATTCTGAACCTGGTCGAGCACCTCGAGCTGCAGCGCGGGGGCGATGTTGCCGAGCATCACGTAGGGCGTGTCGCGGAAGGCCTCGGGGATCTTCGGGTGGAACTCGGCGAAGGCGTTGAGCTCGGTGCAGAGGCTCTCGCGCGAGGTGAGGTCCTCGCTGTACTTGCCCTCCCAGTGGAAGGTGAGGCCGTCGCTCCGCTCGAGGCCCGCCATGTCGATGCCCTTCTTGGTGAGCTGATCGATGGTGGCCTGGGGGAAGTCGCGCCCGACGATGCCCACGAGCTGGACGGGGGAGAAGACCGCGCCGGCGATCGAGGCGAAGGTGGCCGAGCCGCCGAGGATCTTGGCGTGCGTTCCGGAGTTGTTGTGGATCGTATCGAAGGCGACCGATCCGACGACGAGCATGGGGTGACTGGAGTGCATTCTGGCGGGGTCCTTACTTGTCCAGGTACTTGCCGATCAAGAGGTCCAGGCGCTCTCGGGCGGCTTCGGTGATGAGGTCGGGGCGGGTCATGATCGCGTGCTCCAGCGCGTTCACCGCCGGGCTCTCCGAGGGATCGGGGAGCATCGCGGCGACGTTCGTGAGGATGCGGCGCGCGTTGACCACGTTGGTCTTGAGGATGCTCACCACCTGCTCGACGGTGACCGCGTCGTGGTCGTCGTGCCAGCAGTCGTAGTCGGTGACGAGGGCGACGGTGGCGTAGGGGAGCTCCGCCTCGCGGGCCAGGCGCGCCTCCGGCAGGTTGGTCATGCCGATCACGTCGACGCCCCAGCTCCGGTAGATGTTCGACTCGGCGCGCGTCGAGAACTGCGGACCGTCGATGCAGATGTAGGTGCCGCCCTTGTGCGTGCGCACGTCGGCGTCGACCGCCGCCCGATAGAGCGCCTGCTGCAGCGCGGCGTCGATGGGCTCGGCCAGGGCGACGTGGGCGGCCACGCCGTCGTCGTCGAAGAAGGTGCTGGGCCGCATTCGCGTCCGATCGAAGAACTGATCCGGCAGCACCACGTCGCCCGGATGGATGTTGTCCTTCATCGAGCCGACCGCCGAGACGCTGACGATCTGCTCGGCGCCGAGCTTCTTCAGCGCGAGGATGTTCGCCCGGTAGTTGATGCGATGAGGCGGGATGCGATGCCCCCGTCCGTGACGTGGAACGAAGAGCAGGCGGGTGTCTCCGAGCCGCCCACTGAGCACCACGTCCGAAGGCTCGCCGAAAGTCGTGGAGACCGCGTGCTCCTCCACGTCCTCGAGGCCCTCGAGCTCGTACAACCCGCTTCCGCCGATGATCCCTAGCGATCTCATGTCCTATTCGGTCCCCGTCGTCTGTGCGCGCGAGTGGCTCGGCGCGCACGAAGCGGCGCACCTTAGCTTGGATGCTGCGGACCTGCTAGCCGCGCGAATTCGTGAGCGTTCAGGCCGCTTGTCGCGCGCCGAGCGCCACCGCGAGCGCTGCGATCGTCGCGCTGAGCGCGGCCGCGATGCCCCCGATCGCCCCGAGATCCGGCACGATCGCGCTGGTCGCGACCGCGACCCCCGCCGCTGGCAGAAGGCCGATGGCGATCGTCGCCCACTTCGGCGCGCTCGCCGGCAGCGAGCGCCCGAGCGCGCTCCCGAAAGCGCCTGCGCCGACCGCGAGCAAGAGGAGCACCGCGATGAAGGCGAGGCGTCCCGCGAGGTCGCCGCCGCTGCCGCGCTCCATCGCGGCCACCACCATCGGGCCGCCGCGCGGGATCATCTCGCCGGTGACCGTGAGCGCCGAGAGCTCGCTCAGTGGGACCTCGGTGAGCGTTCCGTCGTGAGGACGCAGCATGCGCTCGGCGCGCCCGTCCTTCAGATGCAGCGCGAAGTCCGCTGGCCGTCCGCGGAACTCGAAGCGCGCTTCTTCGATGGTCGCCCGCTCGGTGCCGTAGTGGAGGCTGGGATCGCGCGCCTCTCCGTCGACGACGCGGAGATAGCCGGTGTGCAGTCGCTCGGGCTCGTCGCGCTGGCTCGCCGACTCGAAGGTCGATTGGTAGACGAGGATGTCCTCGAAGGGGCGCTCGGTGTGAACGCGCCGGAAGAACGCGCCGGAGCCGACGAAGACCATCACCAGGAGCGTGACGATCAGCGCGTAGGCGAGGGGGCCGAGGAGCGCGGTCTCCGCCTGCCGGCGCGTCCCCCTGGCCCGCGCGGCGCCGTGAAGCGCACCGACCGCGCCGCCCGAGGCGGCCAGGGGCGGCACGACGAAGACGACCGAGGCGAGGAGGATCTCCTTGACGCTCGCGCCCACCCACGGTGTCGCCAGGGGCGCGCCCGAGAAAGCCTCGCCGAACATGCGGGCCAGCGTGCCGAAGGCGCGGCCCGGGTTCTCTGTGATGCCGAGGATGGCGGAGACCACCAGCGTCAGCGCGGCGGCGGCCGAGAGCCATCCCGCGAGGGCGCCGCCCATTCGAAGGCCGAGCACCACCACCAGCGCCGCGACAGCGGCGACGGCGTAGCCCGCCATCGGCACGCTCGCCGGCAGCGTCGCGGCGCCCAGATCGACGAGCGCACCTCCGTGCACCCCTCCCACGAATGCGAAGCCGGTGAGGGCGAGAACGACGAGCGTCACCCAGCCGAGGGCGCGCTTCGCTCCCTCCTCGCGCAGCAGGCGCCGCACCAGCGAGCCGCTCTCACTCACCTCCGACCGGCCCGGGGCGTCGGTGCGCGCGAGCATGACCTCGGCGTAGCGAAGCGGGGCGACGAGGAACGCAAAGACCCAGACCCAGAAGAGGATGCCCGCGCCGCCGAGCGACACGGCGGTCGCGCTCGCGACGGCGGCTGCCGCGCCCACGGTGATCGCGATCGAGAGCGCCAACGGCGTCGCCGCCGGCGTCTCGCCCTCGGCCTCGGGGTCCGTGGCCCTCAGGCCGCGAAACGCCGATCCCAGGCGTAGGACCTGCGGGACCTTCAAGAGGAAGCTGACCCACAGAGCGCAGGCGACCAGGATTGGCGCGGCGACGTAGAGCCAGATCGAGTCGTTGACGGTCGAAAGGTCGATCACGACAGGCGCCATAGCGCCTAATCGCCCACCGCACAAAGGAGATCGCTACGAAACGCCCCCGGTCGGTACCTTCAGCCATCCAGCCGCTCGAGCCACCAGGGGGGCCGAGCCGTGATCAGTCACCGTCGGGTCCCCGGTGGCGGTACGGAGCCCGTTCGACGCGGAGCTCGAGGGTCTCCCCATCGCGCGAGACCTCGAGGACCACCTCGGTGCCCACCTCACCGCGGAGGGCCTCGACCACTTCCTTCTCGGTCCTGCCCGCGACCGGCTCTCCGTCGATGGAGAGGATGCGGTCCCCCGAGCGGAGCCCCCCACGATGGGCGGCGCCATTGTCCGGCACCTCCACCGCGCGCAGGCCCCCCATCTCCGACCAGGCCAGCCGGGCGATGATCCCGCCGTTCCACTGACCGCCGGTGCAGCAGACACAAACGAGCAACAGTGCCGCTGCCGCCGTAGCGCGAGCGCTCATCCCGAGTCGCCCATACCACCGTCGCCTGCGTCCGCGGAGCCCGAATCCGCCGAAGCGTCAGCGCCGGCGTCCATCCCGCCGTCCGCGTCGAGCCGATGGCGCGGCACGACCACGCGCACCACCCGCTCCGCGAGCACCAGGCCATCGCCAAGCACCTGCACGGTGACGCGGAAGACCTGATCGTAGTCCTCGGGCGAGAGCAGGTCGTTTCGAAATCGCGCCACCAGCTCGAGACCGGTGCCGGGGCGGACGTCGACGAAGGTGTCGAGGACGTCGTCGCCCGCGGGATGCCGATCTTCGCGGCCGGGCTCGGTCGTCCCTGCCGGCACCGTGGCGGAGCGCGCTTCGATCGCGGAGACGAAGCCGAGATCGTCGTCCACCGCCTCGCCGTAGACCTCGTCGAAGCGCACGGAGTCGAGCAGCGCGACGAGCGCGTCCACCATCGCGTTGGACAGGCCCGTGCCGTCGCGGGTGATGTCGAAGACCAGCGGGCACACGCCATCGACCGGGGGGTTCGACGCGCCGTCGACGCCGGTGGCGCAGGCGCCGCTCACGGGGGCGACCACCGCGCCGGTGTCGATCGCCACCCTCTCGAGGTCGGGGCGGGCGACGCGGCCCGACGCGATGCCGAGGACCGCGACGTTCATCTCGCGCAGGCGATCGGTCGCGTCGCTCAGGGAGTGCACGCCCGTGATGTCCGGCAGGTAGTCGGCCGGCGCGTGGCTCGGCGCGTCGGTCACGTGCACCACCGCGCGGAGCGAGCCTTCGCGAAAGCCGACGCCGCCAAGCACGCCGCCGCCGGGCGCGGCGCGCCGGCCGAAGGGCAGCACCCATTGAACGCCCCCGCTGCTCAGGCCTTCGCCGGTGGCGACCTGATAGAGCGCCTCGGCCGTGGCCTCGGGCACGTCGCCTCCATTGCCCAGGGGATCGTCGAGGGCGGCGATCGCCGCGCCCACGTTGGATTCGGAGTTGGTGATCGGGGTCAGCAGGGTGAAGGGATGGTCCTCGGTGCCCCCGTACGGCGCGACAGGGAAGTCCTCGAAGCGGCTGACGCCCACCGCCAGATCGCCGATCCGGGTCCGGATCCCGGGGAGCACGCGGTCCAGGAGCTCACTCTGCATCGTGTCGATCTCCTCCCCGAAGCTGCCGGTGGTGTCGATCGAGAAGTGGACGTCGAAGCGGGCGGCGTCGGCGATGACGGCGAGGCTCACCTCCTGCTCCGGGCCTTCATAAGGAAGCACGAGCGTCAGATCGGCGCGTGGAAGGACCGGGCCGGCGTCCCCCTGCCGGGCCGGCGTCGCGTCCGCCGATCCGGAGTCCAGGCCGCCATCGGGCCGCATCCCACCATCGGGAACGGGCGGCATGGGAGGGCGATCCTCGCCGCAGGCGCCCGCCGCGACGAGCGCCCCGAGCGCCCAGATCTCCCACCAACTCCGACGATTCATCACGCCCTGGCCATCTCCAGCGTGGCACTCCAAGGCCCGCCCCGGTAGGTGGGTCTATCAGGAGCGTGCGTGGTACGATGAAATCACGTGGGCGTTGACACTGCTTGGGGCGTCGATAACATGCTCTCCAAGCGGCGGAAAACCGTGCGGAATTGGGGCCATAGACGGGATGTATAAGCTCGTCATATCGGACGACGAAGGGAAGACGACCGTAGTTCCCCTGGTCCGCGATGAGATATCCATCGGCCGGAAAGAGGGGAACACGATCCGCCTGACGGAGCGGAACGTCTCCCGCAAGCACGCGAAGCTGCTCAAAGCGAACGGTGCATTCGTCGTCGAGGATCTGAACTCGTACAACGGAGTGAAGGTCAACGGTCGGCGCATCGACGGTCGCGTCAACCTGAAGTCGGGTGACCAGCTCGGCATCGGGGACTACGTGCTCGCGCTGCAATCCGATGCGGTCGCCGACGCGCCCACCGCCGCCGTCGCCGGCGCGGGTGAGGTGAGCGACGCCGCGACCGCGATGATCGAGTCGCCCGCGGAGCCGCGCCCGCCCGCGCGTTTGGTGATGCTGACGCCGCCCGCCCCCGGCGCGGAGTTCGCGCTCTCCCGCGAGCGGCAGCGCATCGGGCGCGCCGAAGATCTTCCGATATGGGTGAACCACCGATCGATCTCGCGCGAGCACGCCGAGATCGCGCGCGAGGGTGGTGACTTCCGCGTGATCGATCTGGGCAGCGCCAACGGGGTCCGCGTCAACGGCCGGGAGATCGAGGAAGCATCGCTCACGCCGGGCGACGTGCTCGAGCTGGGACAGGTCCGCTTCCGCTACGTCGGCGAAGGCGAGAGCTACGTCTTCGACTCCGACGCCACCGTGCAGATGGAGCCGGTCAATCTCTCGACCGGCATGTCCAAAGCGCCCATCGTGGCGGCCGTGGCGATCATCGGCGTCGCCGTGGTCGTGGCCGGCGTCCTCGCCATCGGAACCGGGGGCGACGATGACGGTCCGACCGCGACACCGATCAACGAGACCTCCGCCGTGGGCGAGGCGAACGTCGACGGGCTGATCAGCGAGTGTCGCTCCGCGCTCGATCGCTGGGCCCCGGCCGAGGCGGTCGCCGCGGCGCAGACGGCGCTCGAGGTGGCTCCCGGACACGCCGAAGCGGCCGCCTGCAAGGACGTGGCGGAGCGCATGCGCGCCGAAGAGCCCACCTTCGAGCGCGGACAGGCCTTCCTCGCTCAGAACGAATTCGAGGATGCGGCGATGGAGTTCGACAACCTGCCGGCGGAGAGCCGCTACCGGCAGCACCCGGAGGTGGAGCGCGCCAACAACGCCGTGGTGCGCGCCTGGCTCCGCCTGGCCGAGGAGGCGCTCGACGCCGGCGACGTCGAAGAGGCCAGGACCCACGCGGAGATGGTCCAGAACCGCGTCGGTGTGAGCGAGTCGAGCCTCGAGGAGGCCCAGTCGATCATCGAGCGGGCCGACGCGGGCGGGACCGAGGTGGCCATGGTGCGCGATCCGGTCACGCCCCCGCCCGAGCAGCACCATCCCCGCATGAACACCAACAGCATGGTCCGCATGACGCAGCAGCAGGAGACCAACCCGCCGCCGACCATGACCGCCCCGACCACGATGGGCAACCCGCTGATCGATTGCACCTCGGAGGCGAATTACAACGCCTGCATCGTGCGGAATCTCCGCCATCCGGGCAGCCCCCGGGAGTATGAGGCGCTCATCAACGCCTATCGGGAGACCGGGCAGCGGAACCGCGCCTGCGATCTGATGCGGCAGGTGATCAGCCGCTATCCCACCAGCCCCGCCGCGCGGCGCTTCAATCAGTTCGTCCAGCGCAACTGTAACTGAAGACGCGTACCGTGGGGGGCCTCACCGAGACCCGGGGCAGCCAGCGCGGCGAATTCGCCGAAGATTGACCGCATGAGCGGGTCCGTGGTACGTCGCGGGCAGCGAAAAGCCGCGCACTTTCCATGGGGAGAAGAAGAATGTTCCGTCGGGCTGGCGCCCTCGGCGCTCTGGCTGTTGCGACCGTTTGGTTGGTTCTTTCACCTGTCTCGGTAGAGGCACAGGTGACCAGCGCTCAATTGTCGAACGGCCAGGGGATGGACTTGCATCTCTTCCGTCCCGCCGTCGACTCCAAGGGCATCCTGAGCACCAACGGCACCGACATCCTCGGTCACCTTGATTTCAGCTTCGGCCTCGTGCTCGACGCGGGCTTCGGGATCCTGCCGTTCCAGGGCTTCGTCAACAACTCGGACGTGAGCTCCGGTAATGCGGAGCGGACGAACCGCGTGGTCGACTCCTTCTTCACGGGCACGCTCCAGGCGAACCTGGGTCTGTTCAACTTCGCGTCGGTGGGCATTCAGATCCCGGTTCAAGTCGTCAACGGCCCGAACCAGACGATCCCGGGCGTCTACAACGTCGACAGCACCGCAGGGGATGGCATCGGTGGCCTCAGCTATCAGGGCTTCGGCGACATCACCATCCAGGGCAAGTTCCGCTTCACGCGCGTCGAGCGCGACCCGATCGGTCTCGGCGGCCTCCTGCTCATCGAGCTTCCCACCGGCAGCCCTTCGGAGTTCGCCGGTGACGGCTTCGCCATCTGGCCGATCCTGGCGGCCGAGCTCCGCCCCGTTCGCCAGATCCGCCTGGCGTTGAACGTCGGTGCGCGCCTCAACTTCACCGACAACGCCACGGTGCCCGTCTACGGTCGCACCTGCCCCAGCAACGGCATGATGATGAACGCCACGGGTGCGACGTTCATGATGGGCAGCGCCGCTCCGGGGTGCACGACGGCAGCGGGCAACAACGTCCAGTACGGCCCGCTGCTCACCTTCGGCCTCGGCGCCGGCTTCCGCATCGCCGATCCGGTCGAGATCGCCATCGACGTCTACGGCACCCAGGATCTCAACGCCTTCCAGGCCGAGGGCTTCAACCTCGAGACGCTCCTGGGCCTCAAGATCTTCGTCGAGCGCAACAGCTACCTGGTGCTCGGCGGCGGCGTGGGCATCCCGAACATCGCTGGCGGCACCGGCGGTTTCCAGACCGCCGACGTCCGGGCCATGCTCGGCTTCATCTTCGAGCCCTCCATCGGCGACCGCGACGGCGACGGCCTGAACGACGACGTCGACCAGTGTCCCGACGAGCCCGAGGACTTCGACGGCTTCGCCGACGAGGACGGCTGCCCCGATCCCGACAACGATCGCGACGGCATCCTCGACGTCGACGACGAGTGCCCGATGGTCCCCGAGGACCGCGACGGCGACGCGGACGAGGACGGCTGCCCCGAGGGCAACGAGGGCGACCGCGACGGCGACGGCATCCTCGACGAGGTCGACCAGTGCCCCGACGACCCGGAGGACCGCGACGGCTTCCAGGACGAGGACGGCTGCCCCGACCCGGACAACGATCAGGACGGCATCCTCGACACCGACGACCTCTGCCCGAACGACCCCGAGGACCGCGACAACTTCGAGGACGAGGACGGCTGCCCCGATCCGGACAACGATCAGGACCGCATCCTCGACGTCGACGACTCCTGCCCGAACGATCCCGAGACCTACAACGGCTTCGAGGACGAGGACGGCTGCCCCGACCGCGGCTCGGTCGTCATCGAGGAGAACCAGATCGTCATCCTCGAGAAGATCTACTTCGAGACCGACAGCGCCGGATCCAGCAGCGCTCCTTCCCGATCATCGACGCGGTCGCCGCGACGCTGAACGGCAACCCGCAGATCACGATGATCGAGATTCAAGGTCACGCGGACGAACGTTCGAGCGACGAGTACAACATCCGCCTGACCCGCGACCGCGCGGCGTCGGTCGTGGAGGCGCTCGTGCAGCGCGGCGTGAGCCGCGACCGCATGCGCAGCGGCGGCTACGGCGAGCGCTGCCCCGTCGACCCGCGGCACAATGCCGGAGGCCTGGGAGCGGAACCGCCGCGTGGAGTTCAAGATCATCGAGACGCAAGACGGGCCGACGGGCGTCGAGGTCGCCTGCCCGGCCGGACGCGAGCTGATCCCGAACTGACGAGAAACGATGGCTGAGGCACGGTTCCGTGAAGTGATGAGCGAGGGGATTCTCTCGCTCCCCCAGGACATGAAGGCGGTTCTCCGCATCGTGGAGGATCCCGAGATCACCGAGGAGGGGAGGGTCCTGCTCGCGGGGGCGTTGATCCACGTCCTCTCGGGTCACAACGCCATCCCGGGGCAGATCGGGATCCTCGCCCACGTCGACGACGTGTTGGTCCTGCGCCTCTCGCTCGAGCGCGTCGAGAAGACCAACGCCGAGGCGATGGCGCGACACCGCGAGGCGATGCCCGAGCTCTTCGAGCCCCTCGACGAGCAGCTCCGGGCGACGCGCGAGTTTCTCGGCGACGAGCTCGTGACCGTCCTCGACCAGGCGGTGGACGGCTGCCCCAAGCTGACGCATCTGGGTCACTCGGCGCCCGAGTGCCTCGAAGAGGACGGCGCGAACTGGCTCTACGACACGGTCCAGGAAGCGGTGCTCGACATGGAGCTGGACGAGGACGAGGTTCACCGCGAGGTGAAGAACATCGACCGCATCCTGCCGCATTTGGAAAGCCGCGTCGCCGCGATGAAGGCGTGATGCGGGGCGCGACTGTCCTCGCCGTTCTGCTCCTCGCGTCCTCCTGCTCGGTCGACACCGAGCTCGGGGTGGCGGCGGAGATACAGAGTGCGTCGGTGATGGTGACGGGGACCGGGGCCGATGCGGTGGCGTCGGTGATGATGGACGTGAGCTTTCGGGTGGGCGCTCACGCGCTCGGCCCACGTACGTTCATCGTGCCGCGGGCCGACATCCGCGTCGCCGATGCGCCGGCCGCCAGCGTGAACCTCGACCGACCAGCCGGCTTCGATGGAACGCTCTCACCGGGGGAGAGCCAGGACGTGGTCCTCGTCGGCACCACGGCCAACCCCGACGCCGACGCGACCCTGTGCAGCGCGGCGAGCGCGACGGTGGTGGTCCAGTGGGAGCATCGCGACGCCTCCATGCCGAGCAGCATGGGCGAATTCGACGTCGCGATGATCGACACGACCGACATCACCTGCATGTAGCCGGCATCGAGAATCGTGGGGCGTTATCCGTACCTGTCGGGGCCACGACCCTTCGGCTTCGCCCATCGGGGCGGGAGCCTCCTCTTTCCCGAGAACACCCTCGAGGCCTTCGCCGGCGCCGCGGAGCTGGGGTTCACGCACATCGAGACCGATCTCCATCGCACCCGCGACGGCCACCTGGTGATCCATCACGACGCGCGCGTCGATCGAACCACCGACGGGAGCGGGGCCATCCGCGACATGACGCTCACCGAGCTCTCGCGCCTCGACGCGGGCTACCGCTTCGAAGCGATCGAGGGAGGCCATCCCTTTCGCGGTAAGGGCGTGCGGATCCCGACGTTCTCGGAAGCGCTCGAGCGCTTCGAGGACCTCTTCTTCAACCTCGAGATGAAGCATCCGATGGCGCTCGAGCTCTGGGACTTCATCGAGGCGCGGGGCATCCACGACCGGGTGCTGGTGGCGGCGGCGAATCAGAAGTGGGGAGACGCCTTCCGCACGCTCTCGCGCGGCCGGGTGCCCACCAGCCCGGGCTTCGCCGGTGTGCTCGACTTCTGGCTCGCGAGCAGGGCGGGGCTCGACCGTCTGCGGGCCTGGGACTTCGAGGCGCTTCAGGTGCCGCCCCGTTGGTCCGGCCTCGAGGTCGTCGATCGCCGTTTCGTCTCCGCCGCCCACCGCCACGGCGTCCAGGTACACGTCTGGACCATCGACGACGAACGCGAGATGCGGCGCCTCTTGTTGCTCGACGTGGACGCCCTCATGAGCGACCGGCCGGACCTGCTCATGGCCGTGCTCGGGGAGCGGGGCTGAGGATCTCCCCCACCGAGCGGGTGTAGGAAAGGCCCAGCGAGAGGGGGAAGAGCCGGAGCCCCTCGTCGCGAAGGCGCGGAGCCTCCTCGCGCTCGTAGCGTTCGAATGCTTCTCGGCTGTCGAAGCGGTAGCGGGCCTCGAGCACCACGGCCCCGGGGTCGCCGTCCAGGCGGACCAGCTCGGCGGCGGAGGCGCCGGCGGCCATCACGTCGCTCAGATGCTCCGAGACCAGCCATTCGGTCCACTGTCGGGCCACTTCGGGGTCCTCGAAGGCGCAGCGCACGGTGTAGGCGATCATGGGGGCAACCTATCACCAGGCATTCAGCCTGGGGCCTGGGCACGGTATCATTCGCGCATGTCGCGCAGCTCCACCGGGGGGGCCGCCGAAAAGGAGGTGCCCTCCTGGTCAGCCGATCCCCTCATCGGCAAGGTCATCGACGGTCGATACCGCATCGAAGACGTGCTGGGGACTGGCGGTGTGGGGGTGGTGTACCGCGCGGAGCACCTGAAGCTTCAGCGCCGCGTGGCGATCAAGGTGCTGCACGAGAAGCTCGGCAACATCGACGAGCTGAGGCGGCGCTTCGAGCGCGAAGGGCAGGCGCTCTCGGCGCTGAGTCATCCCAACGTGGTCAGCGTCAACGACTACGGCATCAGCGATGGGATGCCCTACCTGGTGATGGAGCTGCTCACCGGGCGAACCCTCGCCGATCTGATCGACGACGACGGCCCGCCCGAGATCGAGTTGGCGATGGAGATCCAGCGGCAGATCCTGCGCGGGCTGGCCTTCGCCCACGAAAAGGGGATCGTCCACCGCGACCTCAAGGCGGCCAACGTGTTCCTGCAGGCGCTCCCCGACGCGCCGCACCACGTGAAGATCCTCGACTTCGGTCTGGCGAAGATCTTCACGACCGAGCAGGGCGAGGCCGACCCCACGCTCACCAAGAGCGGCACCATTCTCGGCACGCCCGCGTACATGTCGCCAGAGCAGGCGACGGGGTCGTCGGTGGACGTACGCGCCGACGTCTATTCGGCGGGGGTTCTCTTCTACGAGATCCTCACCGGTCGCTACCCCTACGAGGCGCCGACGCGGGCCGAGATGCTTCGCGCGCACCTGCTCGAGCCCATGCCCGACGCCGAAGCGGCCCGCGCCGGCTTGATCCTCACGCCCGAGCTCCGCGCCTTCCTCGAAAAGTCGATGCAGAAGGAGCGGCAGGATCGCTTCGACAACGCCGGCGTGATGCTCGAAGCGCTCGACGCGCTGCCCTCTCCGCCGGCGACCTTCAATCCCCTCGCGGCTTCGGGAGAGGTCCAGGGTCGCATGAACGTCAACTCCGACGCGCCCACCATGGTGCCGACCGAGGAGGTCTCGCAGAGCGAGACGGTGGCAAACGACGAGGTCGACGTGCGACGGCTGATCCGCTTCGGAGCCATCGGGATCGGGATCGTCCTCCTGCTCATCGCCGCGGTGCTCGTCTTTTGGCCGCCGGAGGGCGACGAGGATGCCGGCGGCGGCACGGACCAGACCCCCGAGGCCCCCACCGCGGAGGGCGAGGACGTCGAGGAGGAAGAGGAGGAAGAGGTCATCGTTCCGGGCGAGGAAGAGGACCTGTCGGACCTCGACGAGCTCGCGCCCGAGGATCTGGCTCTCGAGGTCAATCCCGAGGAGACCGCCCTCGAAGGGGAAGAGGAGGAGCCGGTCTCTGGTCTCGACTTCGGCGCCGAGTGGCCGAGGGCGCGTGACCCCTTCCGGCGCCCGCTGCCCCGCGCGTTGCTCCGTTACCACCGCAAGGTGCGGCGAGGCCGGCGGCTCACCAATCGCAATCGGCGCAGCATCTACCAAATCCAGCGGGCGCTCCCCGACGACCCGCGGCCGTCGTTGGTGCTCGCGCACCATTTCGTCGACATCGTCTACTTCACCGACGCGCTCGAGCGCTATGGCCAGGCGATGGAGATCGACCCGTCGGCGCGCGGCGACAGGCGCATGCTCCCCGACCTCATCCGCATGGCGCAGAGCCCGGCGGTGGCGGACGCGGCCGGCGACTTGATCGTGCGCATCTACGGTCCGGAAGCGATCGGCCCGGTGGAAGAGGCGATGGCGGAGCAGAGCAATCCGGTGCGGGTCGGCATGCTCACCCAGCTTCGGAGTCGGCTTCCGAGCTCACGCGGCGGCGAGTAGCGACGCGGGGGACTCTTGCGCGGGCGCGCTCAAGAGCTCCGCGAGCTCGGCGATGCGCGCGGGGTGCGCCGGCACGATGCGCACGAGCCGGCCCTCGCCGTCGGGAATGGGGGAAGGGATCTGTCCTCGCAGCAGGCGCGCTTCGGCTTCGCTCTCGGCCGCGGTCGAGAGCAGGACCACCGGCTCCGCGTCGAAGCCGCCGAGCACGGCCCGCTCGGTGATCACCACCTCGAAGCGGAGCAGGCCATCGACCTCTTCCGCGGGGATCAACGAGAGCGTGGGTCCTTCCGAGAGGCGGAGCGCGATCGGCCCCGCCTCGCGCCACTCCTCGGCCAGCCGGCGAAGCAGGAGGAGACGTTCGGCGCGGCCTCGGGTCAGGTGAAAGCGCGTCGCCGTGAGGAAAGGGATCGTGGACAGGCCCACCGCGGCCAGCGACAGCGCCGAGGGGGTGTGCCCCAGCTCGTCGCCGAGGGTGAGGGCCGCGGCCACGGCTGCGAAGAAGAGCGCCGCGCCTCCGAGCGTCGTGAGATCGAGGAGCGGGGTGCCGATGAGATGCGCTGCGAAGCGTTCACGTTTGGCGATCGCGAGCGCTTCGCGTCCGAGCGGGCCGCCGCCAAGGGCGGGCAGGGCCGCCCGAGCTCGGGGCGCGCGCTGGATGGCGGCGGCCGCGATGGCGACGAGGGTGGCGACGGTGACGGCGGGCTCGGCGAGGACGAAACGCTGGCCGAGTGCGACGAGCGCAGCGATGGCGGGCAGGATGAGCCAGAAGGGGCCCGCGACCAGGGGTCGCGGCCGAAGGTCACGGGCACGACAGGCGGAGGCGAAGGAGGCGCGGGACGCGAGGGAGAGGAAGGCGACCAGGAGGATCATCGCCAGGCCGGCGACGGGGCCCTCGACGGGCTCGCTCCGGGCCTCGGGGGTGTGCGGGAGCGCGACCGTCGGGCCGCGGAGCGCGGGGTCGAGGGCCTCCGCCGGAAGATCGACGGAGACCGTCCACGGCATGGTGCGCGGCAGATGGATCCGCCGAAAGACGTGCACGGAGTGACCGGGCCGCTCTTCCTCGGAGATGTCATCGGCCGCTTCGCTCCCGTCTTCCATCGACGGCGCGACCTCGGCTCCTTCGGGGGTCGCAATCTTCACCTCGACGTTGTCGAGCCCCGCACGCCAACCCGGGAGCGTCCAGCTCACCCGCACCTGCCCGTCGTCGATGGGCGTCGTGCCGCGACCGGCGAGCTCGGTCGCGTAGCTGAGGCCGACGAGGAGCGTGCCGCGCCGCGGCGAGCCGCGGCCGCCGAAGCCCAGTCGCACGCCGCCCTCTTCGCGAACGCGAACGGTCGGCGTCCACGTCTGAGTCGGATCGTCGGCCGACATCGCCCACGGTGGCTTGGCCTCGTCGAGGACCAGATCGGGATCCAGACCGTCGAGGTCGAGACCCGAGAGCCAGCCGCCGCCGATGCGCACCGTCAGCAGCAATGTCACCTGCGCGTGGCCGCTCGCGTCGACGTCGACGTCGGCGCTCACGCTCGAAACGTTCGCTTCGGTCCATGCACGGGCGGACCCAGGCGTGAGGAGCGCGACGGCAAGACAGATGAGGGCGCCCAGAGCGCGCATGCTCGGAAGCTAACAAATGGGCGGATCGCGCCGAAATTTCCGCCGCTTGCCCTACCCCGAAAGGCGGCGCGCCAGGGCGTCGAGGCGGACCTCGAGGCGGGCGTCGAGCTGGCCGAGCTCGGTGCGCACGATGCACCCGCCGCGCTCGATGCCGGCGTCCTCGACCACCTGGGCCCCCGAAAAGGCCTCCCCCAGGTGCGCGGCGTCGTCGGGATGTACTCGGACCTCCACCCGCCGGGCCCGACGCGCCCGGCCGAGCACGTCGCGAACGATGTCAGCGATGCGCTCGGGGCTCAGCGAGAGCTCCGCGGTGACGATGTGCTTCGCCGCCGCGATGGCCAGCTCCTTCACCGTGCCCTCGGCCTCGGCGAGGGCACGATCGCGGAGAGCAGCAGCGCTCACCAACAGGGCGGCGGCTTCGGACTCCGCTTCTTCGCGGCCGAGGCGGGCCGACTCCGCCTCGACGGCCTCGGCTTCGGCGCGCGCTTTTGACAGGACGGCTGCTGCCTGGGCTTTCGCTTCCGCGAGGATCTTTTCGGCTTCGGCGTGGGCGTCCACCACCTCACCGGGGACGACGTGGCCGCCGCCGCGGATCACCCGCGCCATCAACCGCTCCCCTCGGCGCCGGCGAGCCCGAGCTCGGCGAGCTCCCGTCCGGCGCGCGCCATCGCGTCCTTCGGCGTCTTGGTGGCTTTCGTTCCACGCTCCACGCGCCCGAGGGCGGCGACCCGCGCGTCTCCCTCCGCGAGAGACGCCGCGAGGAGCATCGCCGACGTGGGCGGCGTGCATCCTTCGTCGTGTGCGGAGAGCGCGAGGAGCGACGCCGCCTCGCCTGCGGAGATGCCGTGAAGTAGCTCCCCACGTCGCGAATCGTCGGCGCGCCGTATCGCGGCGGCGAGGTGCATTCGGCCGCTTCGAAGCGCGGCGCCGTCATCGATCTCGGGCGCCCGCTCGTCGCTGAGGGCGTGCGCCACGCTGCGCAAGAGGCCGCGCGGCGGGCGGAAGCCGCGGCGCACCTTCGGGGCGCTTTCGAGCCACCGCTCACCCACCTCGCGCGAGACGCGGCGCGCGAGGAGCGCGCGCGCGCGCGCCGGGGCGGGCGCGGTGGCGCTCACCTTCGCTTCGACCGAGCCGGCCAGCGCTCGGATCAGCGCCCGCTTGTCGCCGTCGGGCGCGAGGCGCGGCCCGAGCGCGAGCACATCCCCTCGTTCACCGAGCGCGGGCCCCGCGCGCTCGAGGCTCGAATCGCCGGCGAGCATCGCGGCCAGGAGCGCGCCGCGTCGCATCCCCTCGGGCCAGCTCATCGTCGCTTCATACCACGAGTCGCCGGTGGTCACCCACTGCCCCGGCGCTATACTCTCGGCGTGCGCGCCCTCGTCCTCGCGATTCCCCTCGTCGCCGTCTCTGCGGTGGCCGCTGCGCAGGATGCAGGAACGTGCGTCGGGTCCGACCTGCGCGCGCCCCTCGAGATCACGCCGGCGGTGGGCGCTCCCAACGTGACCCTCGGCGCGCCCATCGAGGTGCGCTACCCGCCCGGGTACTTCGACGATCCGGTCATCGGCGCCGATCCCACGACCTCCATCGTCGTCTTCGAGGGCAGTGAGAGCGGCCCGATGGTCACCGGTCGCTCCCGCGCCGTCGGGGACATCCTGGTCTTCACCCCCGACGAGCCTTTCGCTCCCGGCACGATCTACGTGGGCACGGCGTTCGGCCTCGACGCGGACTTCCCCTTCAACTTCCGCACGGGCTCGAGCTTCGATCTCATGCCGCCGGTCGCGGGCAGCGTCCTCGAGATGACCGCCACCAAGATCGAGGAGGACTCCTGCGACGCCACCGCCGGCTCGTATCGCATCGACGTCTCGTTCGAAGGAGCGACGGACGACGGCCCCCCGGGTGACATCGAATATCTCCTCTACCTGAGCCGCGGGCCGGAGGTCGACGCCCCTCAGCTCCGTGCCAGGCTCCGTAATCAAAGCGCCGGCAATCAGATCATGGCCTTCATCGCGGAGCCTTCCGAGATCGCGTCTCCGGTCTGTGTGAGCGTGGTGGCGGTGGACGGAGTGGGCAACGTGGACGACAGCGCCACACCGCTCTGTGACGATCCGATCCAGGGGAGCTTCTTCGAGCCGCTCTGCTCCGCGTCGCCGGGCCGGACGGGCGACCTTCCGCAGCCCGTCTGGGCGCTGGCGCTCCTGGCGCTCGTGCTCCGCCGGCGCGTCCGCCCTCGACGCTGAAAGTACGTCCTCCTTGCGCCAGCCCCCATCTGGGGGCGAACCTTTTCGCGCCCGTCCAACCGCGGGCTTCATCCCAAGAGCATGGACCTGTACAGCACCGCGCGGCGCATCGCGAAGCCCTTCCGCTTCGAAACCGAAGACACGGGGGAGCTCCCCATCGGCGCCCGGGGCCTGATCGGAGACGGCCGGACCGCCGCCCTGGTGCGCGTCGACGGCGCCATCGATTGGCTGTGCCTGCCGCGCTTCGACAGCCCGAGCATCTTCGGGGGGATCCTCGATCGCGACCGCGGCGGCCAGATGGCGATCACGCCCTCCTCCCGTCCCTTCGAGAGCCTGCAGCGCTACGACGACGACACCAACGTCCTCGAGACGCTCTTCCGCGTCGAAGGGCAGGGCGTGGTGCGCATCGTGGACTTCATGCCCTTCGCCAACGATCCGCGCGGGGCGGATCACGAGGTGCTGAGGCGCGTCGAGTGTCTCGAAGGCGCGGTCGATCTCGATCTGGTGATCGATCCGCGTTTCGACTACGGCCGCGACACCACCCGCTTCGAGCGAGCCGAACAAGGCGTGATGTGTGTCAGCGGTGCGGGCCAGCGTCTCGCCGTCACCACCGGTCCGCTCGACCTTCAGGAGCGTCCTTCGGGTGGTCTCGTCGGTCGCCTGCACATGAAGCGCGGACAGCGCCAGTGGGTGATCCTCGGTTGGGGCATCCCCGCGGTCGAGTCCCCCGCCTCACATCGGCCGTGGGACAAGCTTCGGACCACACGCGACAGCTGGCGGCGCTGGGCGCAGGGACTTCGCTACGATGGTCCGGCGCGTCACCACGTGCTGCGATCGGCGCTCCTTCTCAAGGCGCTGATCTACGCACCCAGCGGCGCGATGGTGGCGGCGCCCACCACGTCGTTGCCGGAGTGGATCGGCGGCGTGCGCAACTGGGACTATCGCTACACCTGGACGCGTGACACCGCGATGGCCATCCGCGCCGCGAACCGCATCGGCTGTCGGGCCGAGGCGCGCGACTTCTTCCACTTCGTCCACGACACCCTCACCAGCATCGACGAGCTGCAGATCATGTACGCCATCGATGGCGAGGCGGTGCCCGAAGAGGTGGAGCTGACGCACCTCGCCGGTTATGGCGGCTCCTCTCCGGTGCGCATCGGCAACGGCGCGCAGCATCAACTCCAGCTCGACACCGTGGGCGCGCTCGTGGACTGCGCCTCGATGTACGAGCGCTACGACGGGAGCCTCAGCGCGCGTGTGTATCGACCGCTCCGGCGGGTCATCGACGCGGTCGAGGCGCGTTGGCAGGCGCCGGATCACGGCATCTGGGAGCCGCGCGGGCCCACCCGACACAACGTGCACAGCAAGCTCATGAGCTGGCTCGCGCTCTCGGACGGGGTGGGGCTCGCGCATCTCTTCGGCGACAAGGCGCGCGCCGCGCGCTACGCCGTCGAGTCCGAGCGCGTGCGACAGGACGTGCTGGCGAATGGGCTCGACGCGAAGGGACGTCACTTCGTGACCGCCTACGGCATCGAAGAGGCCGACGCGGCGCTGCTCCTCGCGCCGATTCACGGGCTCTTGCCGGCGCCCGACCCCCGCTCCGTCGCGACCATCGACTGGCTCCGCGCCGAGCTCGGCGACGGCGACTTCCTCTACCGGTACAAGATGGACGATGGTGTCGGAGGCGAAGAGGGGGCCTTCATCCTCTGCGGATTCTGGTTGGCGCAGGCGCTCGCGCTCGCGGGCCGAGTGGAGGAAGCGGAGCGGGTCTTCTCCGCACACGCGGAGGACGCGAGCAACCACCTCGGTCTGCTCGGCGAGGAGGTCGAACCCCGCACGCTCGCTTGCCTCGGCAACTTCCCGCAGGCCTTCAGTCACCTCGGCCTGATCAACGCCGCGGTGACGATCGACGAGCAGCTCAAGCGCGGCAACGCGCTGCTCTAGCCATGGCTAGCGGCTTCAGCGCGTGCAGAGTCCGGAGGCCGTGTCGCAGGTGCGGCTGCCCGTGCACTGGACGTCGGTGGTGCAGGCCGGTCCGCAGTGGCCGTCGGTGGCGCTGCCCTCGGTGACGCAGGCGTAGCCGGGCCGGCAGCTCGAGGCGCTCGTGGAGCACGCCGGCAGACAGATGCCGATCTCCGGGCTGCCGTCTTCGTCGTCGACGCAGACGCTGCCACTGGGGCAGGTCTCGGCGGGACCCGAACCGCTCAGACGACAGCCGGGATAGCCGCAGGTGCCTCCGGGCCAGCCGTCGTCCGCCTCGCGGATGCACGCGCCCCCGACGCAGTCGTCCGCGGACGCGCAGGGCTCGCCGAGGCTCGTCGGATCGAAGGCCATGCGGCACAGGCCGGTGCCGTCGTTGCACTGAAAGCCCATGTTGCCGCAGGAGGTGTCGCTGGTGCAGGCAGGCATGCACGCGGTGGGGCTCGTCACATCGGCGCGATCGCTGGGCAGGCAGTCGTACCCGTCACGCGTGCAGTCGCTGCCGCCGCTGCACGCGTCGAGGCAGATGCCGAGGCCGCCTTCGGTCGGCGCACACACGCTGCCGGTGGGACAGCCCGACGCCGACGGGGCCGCCGTCGCGTCGCAGCCGACGTACACGCAGTACGAGTAGGGGAAGCCGCTCTCGAACTCGGTGAGGCAGGTGCCGCCGTTGCAGACGTCGTCGCTGCGGGAGCACTCCCGGCCGATGTCGCCGGCAGTGAAGGGCACGTCGCAGGTGCCGAGCGCAGGATTGCAGACGCGGCCTCCGCTGCACTCGGAGTCGGAGGTGCAGCCCGGCGCGCAGAAGCGGCGGGTGCCGTCGCCTGCGAAGTCGGCGCAGCTGTAGTCGTCGCGACAGTCAGCGTCGGTGGCGCAACCGGCGAAGCACGCGCCGTCGCGGCCCGCGGGCAGGCACACCTCACCCGTGTCGCAGCCGGAGCCGGAGTCCGGATCGCAGCCGCCGCGAATGCACGCCCCGCCAGGCCAGCCCGAGAAGCGCTCGCCGAGACAGAAGGCATCCGCCGGGCACATCAGAATCGTCGGTGCACGGATCGCCCAGGCTCGCGGAGGCATCGTAGCAAGACCCTTCGCCCGCGAAGCCGCCGTCGGGGTTGCACGTCGAGCCCGACGGGCAATCGGTGTCGTCGTAGCAGCCCGGGATGCAGACCGCACCGTCGAGCATCAGGCTCGAGGCGCATCCGTAGCCGCTGCGGCAGCTGCGCTCCGTCCCGGAGGGGTCACAGCCTGCGAGGCAGAGAAAGACACCTCCAGCCACCTGAGTGCACACCGAGCCGTCGGGGCAGGTCTCGCTGAGCGAGCAATCGACGGTGCAGTAGCCGTCGGGGAACCCCATGTCGGCCTCGATGCAGAGCTCGTCGCACATGGCGGCGCTGTCGCAGGCGTTGCCCACGTCGCCAGCGGGGGGCACCACCACGTCGCCCCCGCCATCCGTGGTGCCGCCGTCCGGCATCATGGCGTCGAAGGAGATACCGGTGTCCTCGTCACCGTGGGACTCGCCGCACGCGACGAGGGCAGTGGTGAGAAGCAAGAGAGCAGCCGCAGACGAGCGAAGCGACATGGTGAGCGTGGTCTTTCCCCCTCGGGAGGGGACAGGGTGGAAAAATACTCCCTAAACGTTGGGGGTATGTGGAGGTGGGCGTCGAAGGCGTCCCAAAGCGCCCCAGGGGGGGTCCGCCCGGACCGTTGACGGCCCGTCGAGACCCGTAGTACCTACACTTTTCGCTTCGGTTCTGGGGGGGCGTCCCCCTGGTCCCCCGTCCGCCGGCCGGCGGAACGACCCTCCTACGACCCTCCAGATGAGCTCCACCGAAAGCGCCATCCGCTTCTGGCCCGGCACCGACGTCGGCCGGGTCCGCGATCACAACGAGGACGCTTTCCTCGTCGACAAGAAGCTCCACCTCTACGTCGTCGCCGACGGGATGGGTGGTCACGCGGCGGGGGAGGTCGCCTCGAACCTCGCCGTCCGCACCGTTCGCGACGCCCTCGCTCGCCGAGAAGCGAGATGCTGCATGGAGTTCGAGACGGGCCATGGCGGCACGTCGCGCCAGGACATCCTCCGGCTCCTCGAGTCGAGCGTTCAGCAGGCCTGCAGCGCCGTCTACGCCGAGGGGCAGAAGGACGAGACCAAGCGCGGCATGGGAACGACGGTCGACGCTCTGGTGATCGTCGGCAACGCGCGGCTTCATCGCCCACGTCGGCGACTCGCGCATCTACCTCTATCGGCAGGGCTCGGTCCACCAGCTCACCGAGGACCACTCGCTGATCAACGAGCTGCTCAAGCGCGGGCGCCTCAGCGCGCGAGCAGATCGACAAGGTTCAGTACAAGAACGCCGTCACCCGCGCGGTCGGCGTCTACGAGAGCGTGGAGGTCGACACCATCGACTTCGACGTGCTCGCGGGCGACCGCTTCCTGCTCTGCTCCGACGGGCTCTCGCGGCTACCTCGAAGAGGCGGAGATCCCGAAGCTCTTCGAGAGCGTGCCCGAGGAGCAGCTCACGCAGCGCCTCATCGACCTCGCGAACGAGCGCGGCGGCAAGGACAACATCACCGCGGTCGTGGTGCGGGTCCCCGACGCCGAGGCCGGCGTCGACAAGCTCGCCCGCGAGGTCAACCTCAAGCTCGACATCCTTCACAGGATGCCGCTGTTCCGGCACCTGACCTACCAGGAGCTGGTGCGCGTGCTGAACATCACCGACGTGCGCAGCTACGACGCCGGGGCAGAGCGTGGTCCAGGAAGGCGAGGAGGGCGACGAGCTCTTCATCGTCCTGACCGGCAAGTGCGGGTGCACTCGCGGGAGACGCCGCTCACCGAGCTCGGCCGCTGGCGAGCACTTCGGCGAGATGGCGCTGGTCGACAAGGCCCCGCGCAGCGCGAGCGTCAGCGCCAGCGACGAGAGCAAGCTCCTCGCCATCCGCCGGCGCGACTTCTTCGACATCATCCGCAAGGATCACGACGTGGCGGTGAAGCTCTTGTGGAGCTTCCTCGGCGTCCTCACGGAGCGCCTGCGCTCCACCAGCCGCGAGCTCGGCGAGGCGCGCGAGCAGCTCTCTCTCGATCTCACGGACGAGCTGCTGAGCCCCGGCGACATCACGGAGCTCACGGAGAGCCCCGATCCGGACACGTCCCCCGAATCGGATCCGGAGGAGACCGCGTCCGACCTGCCGGCCGATTTCGGCGACATCGACGAGGACGCGGTGACGCGGGTGGACCCGCGGCTGTCCCCGAAGCCGGAAGAATGAGGGTGGGGCGAGCCTTTGTCTCGCTGCTCTGCGTCGTCGGTGCATTCGCCATCGGATGCGGAGACGACGACGGCGGCGAGGCCGAGACCCACGAGCCCGAAGCGGAGACCGGGACCATCGATCCCATCCGCCATCACCAGGCGGAGCAGATCCCGCCGCACGAGCTGGCGGAGCTGTCCCGTCTGACGGGACGCGTGCGCGAGGTGACAGGCACCGTGACGATCGACGGCGAGCCGATGCGCGAGTCGGACGCGTTCGACGCGGGTCGCGTCATCCGCACCGGCGAGGACGGCAAAGTGGTGGTGGACCTGCTGCAGGAGATGCGCGCCGAGATCGGCGCCGGGACGGAGGTCGTGCGAGGCACGCTCCGCGAAGGCGAGCTCTACCTCCTCCGCGGCACCCTGCGCGCGACGCTGCCCCCGGTGGGCGGCTCGGCGCGGCCGCCGCTCACGATCGGGACCCCGGCGGGCACGGTGAACCTGGGTGGAGCCGCCGACGTCCTGGTGTCGGCGCTGCCGAGCGGGGACACCTGGGTCGTGACCTTCTCCGGAGCGGCGGAGCTGAGCCGAGGGCTGGCCACGGACGAGGGGGAAGAGCGCCGTCTCACGAAGCTCGCGCTCCTCGAGGGGGAGGCGCGGGTCCTCGGGCGCAGCGCCATCGCGGAGGCCACCCGGGCCCCTGCGCGAGTCGAAGGGGGTTGGGCGGCCGCTGCGCAGCTCGTGGAGGCGACGCCGGCCATCGCGCCGCGCGGGGCCCAGGCGCTCGCCGAGGCGGCCCGGGCACACTTCGACGAAGCCGCCGACTGGCTCGCGACCGAGCTGGCGCGGGGCGAGGCCCTCGCCAACGAGCAGCGCGAAGTGGCCCAGAGCGATCCGACGCGGGCGCGCGCGCTGACACGCGAGATCGTGGTGCATTCCCAGCGTCGCTCGCGGCTCCGGCAGATCGCCCTCGCGCGATTCCAGCAGCTCGTGGCGGCGGAGGGCTTCGCAGGGGCCGAGGTGTCGGCCGAGCGCAAGAGCCGGGCAGAAGAGCTGCTGGGGGAGTAATTCGGGGACGATGTCCCCAAGCTTGACGTTGTCGCGAGGGGGTACGTATGCTCGCGGCGTGAGGCGGAAGCCCCCGATATTCTTGGCACTAGCGCTCGTCATCGCGGCGCCCGTCCCGAGCGCCCTGGCGCAGAGCGACGCCGACGAGGAGCTCAAGCTCTACAGCGAGCCCTCGAGCTATACCAACGTCATCGACGCCCTCGACGGGGACGATCCCTTCGACGTCAACGTGCAGCTCGGCTTCCGGCGCGAGTACGCGACGGGGAACATTCAGCGCGAGGTGAACAACCCCGCCACCGCCACCGGACGCAACTCCGCGAACTACATCCCGGTGGGGGGATACGAGCACCAGCGGAACATCCTCGACGTGGGCCTTCAGCTCGGGGTCTTCCACGACCTCGCGCTCTTCATGAACCTGCCGATCGTGCTCAGCGACACGCGCACCATCAATCAGCCGGGCAATGTGGCCGACCAGCGGCTCTCCGAGCAGATCCGGCAGGAAGAGCAGCCCGACGGCTCGACGATCCCCATCTTCAACGTCCCCTTCAACTCCATGACCCGTTCGGGGATCCCGAACGTCGAGGTCGGCATCGCCTGGGGCATCTTCAACCAGTTCCGCGACGACTCGGTCCCCAACTGGGTGGTCAGGCTCTCTGGTCAGTTCGCCGTCGGCAACACCATGCGACCCTGCGCCGCCGACGCGAGCGGCAACAACCTCCCCTACAGCGCCACCAGCAAATGCAACGGCAGCAACCAGCCCGGGATCTCCGACGGCGTTCACTGGCTCCACTTCGAGACCCGCTCGAGCTACCGCCTCCGCTACGTCGAGCCCTACGCGGGTCTGCACTTCATGGCGGGCTTCCCGGCCCAGGCCTCGGACCAGTTCAAGCCCGGCGGCGACCTCGACGGCTTCACCAACGTGAGGCCGCCCATCCAGGGCGAGCTCACCGCCGGCCTGGCGATCGTGCCCTGGGAGGTTCGCCCCCGCGCCCAGCGCCTCACGATCGACATCCGCCTGATGGGGCGCTACATCTCTGAAGGTCACTACTACTCGCCCCTCTTCGACGCCCTCGGCACCAGCCAGAGCGCGTACCTCACGTCGCCCAACTACGAGGGCGTCGACATGATGGGCAACCCCGTCGGCCGCCAGGTCATGTTCCAGGGACTGACCGACATCGAGCCCCACGGGCGGCTGTCCATCCAGCCGGCGATCGAGCTCCAGGCCGCCGAGTACATCCGCTTCCGCGTGGGAGCCCGCCTCGGCTGGGAGACCCCGCACATGATCACCTACTCGGACGCGTGCAATCCGAACTTCAGCGCCTCGGCGGGCGATCCGCGCATCGGCAACTGCCGCGGCGGCATCATCAACCCGCACCACCGCGCCAACATCGACCTGCCGGGCCGCCGCTTCCGCATCGACGACCAGTTCCAGGTCGACCTCTTCGCGGCCGCGATCGGGCAGTTCTGAGCCGTTGAAATAGCGGGGCGGTCTCGTCCGTTCCCAAGCACACGCAATTCGTGCGGAATTACGAGCTTGCACTGGACGTTTCTCTCAGCGAGCGTTAGTGGACCGTGATCATGGATGGGGAGATGCCGGACGACGAGGAGGAGCAGGCGGAGGTCGTCGACGACGACGACGGTGAGCCGGAGCTCGTCGACGCGGACGAGGCCTTCGGGGCGATCGAGGCGGAGAGCCGCGACTCGCTGCCCGACGTGCCGCCCGCCATCGCCAAGAAGGCCGCCAAGGCGGGCAAGAAGAAGGACGCCGCGCTCTCCAAGCGCGACCCCCTCGCCGCCTACATGCGGGACGTCCAGCGCTACTCGCTGCTCACTCCGGAGGAGGAGCACGCGGCGGCCGTGGCGTACGTCGAGGAGGGAGACCTCGACGCGGCGCGCAAGCTCGTCACCTCGAACCTGCGCCTGGTCGTCAAGATCGCGTACGACTATCGTCGCGCCTACAAGAACCTCCTCGACCTGATCCAGGAGGGCAACATCGGCCTGATGCAGGCGGTGAAGAAGTACGACCCCTACAAGGGCGTCAAGCTCTCGAGCTACGCGGCGTGGTGGATCCGCGCCTACATCCTGCGCTACATCCTCAACACCCACCGCATGGTGAAGCTGGGCACGACCCAGGCGCAGCGGAAGCTCTTCTTCAACCTCAAGAAGGAGAAGGCGCGGCTGAGCGCGATGGGCATCGAGCCGACCCCCGAGCGCATCGCCGAGCGGCTCTCGGTCAACGTGGACGACGTGGTGCAGATGGACCGCCGGATGTCCGCGGGCGACGCCAGCCTCGACGCGCCGGTGGGGAGCGCCGACGGACGGCCCGTGTCGCGCGTCGATCTGTTGCCCTCGGGCGGCACCGGCATCGACGACGTCCTCGCCGAGGAAGAGCTCGGCGTGATGCTCCGCGACAAGATCCACGAGTTCGGTGCGAAGCTCGAAGGCAAGGAAGCGAAGATCTTCCGCGAGCGTCTCGTCGCCGAGGACCCGCGCACGCTGCAGGACCTGGGCAAGGACTTCGGGGTCAGCCGCGAGCGCGTGCGGCAGATCGAGAAGCGCCTGAAGCAGAAGCTCAAGAACTACCTCTCGAGCGAGCTCGGCCAGGGTGTCCTCGACGTCTACGAAACTTCGTGAGGGTGCGGGTGAGCTGGGGCGCCTCTCGGTCGTCGCCACGCCCATCGGCAACCTCGACGACGTGACGCTGCGCGCCCTCGCGACCCTGCGGGAGGCGGACCTCGTTCTCGCCGAGGACACGCGGCGGACCAAGCGCCTGCTCGCGCATCACGGCGTCGGCACGAAGCTCAAGAGCTTCCACGCGCACTCGAAGGAGGGCGAGGTCGAGGCCCTGGTGCGCGAGCTCGAAGGGGGGGCGCATCTGGCGCTGGTCACCGACGCCGGGACGCCGGTGGTGAGCGATCCCGGCATCCGCCTGGTGGCCGCCGCCCGCGACGCGGGCGTCGCCGTCGAGACCATCCCCGGCCCGAGCGCGGTGACCGCCGCCATCGCCGTCGCCGGCATCCGCGCCGACACCTTTCGCTTCGTGGGCTTTCTGCCGCGGAGCGGCGGCCGGCGCCGCCGGGTGATCGAGGAGATCGCGCAGGAGCGACGGCGCGACCATCCTCTTCGAGGCGGCGAACCGCGTCGCCGCCACCCTCGCGGACCTCGCGGCGGCGCTGGGGGAGGACCGCGAGGCGGCCCTCTGTCGCGAGCTCACGAAGGTGCACGAAGAGGTGCTCAGAGGCCCCCTCGGCGCGCTCCGCGCGCGCGCCGCCGAGGGCCTCAAAGGCGAGGTGACGTTGGTGATCGGAGGCACCGGCCTCGCCCCGGGCGCTTCGGTCGCGGTGGACCCCGAAGAGGCCAGCGCGCTCGCGCGCGAGCTTCTCGACGAGGGGCTGAGCCCTCGCGATGCCTCCCGACGTCTGGCCACCCTCACGACGCTCTCGAAGAAGGAGGCCTACGCCCTCGTCCTGGCCGCGGCCGAGGCCAGCTCATGAAGCCTTTTTGCCGCATCACCCTCGCTCCGAGGCTGGCCAGCCCCACGGGGTTTCGGTAGCCTTCCGGCGTGCCTCGATCGGCTTCTCTTTCCCTTCTGGCCGGGCTCTACGCCCTGTCTGCCTGCGCAGCGGACACCGAGCTGGCAGGCGCGGATCCCGAGCTGCACATGCGGGTCGAGTGGCTGACCGCCACGCCCTCCGCGAGCTTGCCCGACGACGTCGAGCGCATTCGGATCATTCGGACCATCGACGGCGAGTCCCTGGACGTGGTGGTGAGCCGCGACCGCTTCGAGATGGCGCCCGACGGCACGCCCTACGTCGCGCCGCCCCTCCTCACTGGGCTCCCGACCGACACGCCCATCGAGATCACGGTCGAGGGGCTCAAGGCCGGTGATGCCTTCGCCTATCTGGGCCACGTGGGTCCGGTCGTGCTCTCCGCCGGCCAGCGCTTCTACGCGGACCTCCAGATGTACGAGCTCGGCGCGAGCGCGCCGGCGGTCATCGAGGGGACGCCCTCGGTCTTCATGACCACGGCCACCGCGCTCCCCGACGGGCGCGTCCTTGTCGCGGGCGGCTTCGACACCGTCGAGAACATGGCCGAGTGTCCGACGAGCCTGCCCGCGGGCGCGCATTGCTTTGCGGTCACCGCCACCAAGAACGCCTGGGTCTTCGATCCCACGAGCGCGCGCTTCTACCCCGTGACCGGGGGGATGCTCGCGGCGCGCGCAGGTCACACCGCGACGCTCCTTCCGGGCGGGCGGGTGTTGGTGGCTGGCGGAGCACCCAAGGCGGTCTTCGCTCTCATCCCCATCGGCGGAGGCGCGGACCCCACGGGCTACGAGCCGCGGCTCGTGCCGCTCCTCGCAGCCGGTGACCAAGGCGCTCATCAGAGTTTCGAGATCTTCGTCGCCGACATGAATCGCGAGGTGGACGACACGGCCGGTGACGGCGATCCGGGCCGCGGCGGGTTCTTGGGGTCCGCAGACGATCCGCGCGTGCCGGGCCGGCTCAACCGCCAGCGTTTCCTCCACACGGCCGCCGCGACCACCGTCACCGACGAAAATCGCGTGCTCCTGGTCGGCGGCATCGGCGCGAGCGGCGCCGACGGAAGCTACGAGGTCTACGACGACCGCAAGGCCGGCGGATACGGCTGCTACGACAACGAGAGCGCGGCGCTCTCCGCGCCGCGGGCCGCCGCCAGCGCGGTCGAGCTCGGCTCGGGGCAGGTCTGGATCTTCGGTGGCTCCGCCGCGTCGACCAACGCCGATCTGGCCGAGGTGTGGACGCCGGATCCCACCAACGTCAACGGCGGCATCGAGCCGGCGAGCGCGGCGACGTCTTATCCGGGCGCTGGCGATCATCCCGAGTACGCGCTGACGGCGCCTTCGGTCGCGGCTGTCGGCGATGGAGCGAGCCACGCGTTGGTCGTCGGGTGGATCGGGCCGCGGTGCATGTCCGGCGCCCGCATGCCCCTCTTCGGCGGCGCCGACCTCTGCCCCTCCATGGGCGGCGCCCCGCGGAGCCAGACCGTCGCCGGCGACACGGGTGAAACGGTGGGCTTCGACACCGACTCGCCTCACGGCTTCGCGGGGATCGCAGCCCTCGACGACGGAAGCGTGGCTGTCACCGGCGGCATCGCGAACCTGCTCTGGACGCGTCAGCCGAGCATCGAGGTGTTCACCGGCGAGGTGAGCGGAGGCGTCGCGACGCTCTCCCCGACGCGCTTCGTGATGCGCGCGGCGCGCGTCCTGCACGCCTCCGCGCCACTTCCCGACGCCGGCATCCTCAGTGTGGGTGGGATCAATCTCTCCATGGACGCCATGAACCTCACCCTGCAGACCACGGCCGAAGTGCTCTATCTGCCGCGGCCGCAGTTGCCCTCGGGCACCTGATTCCAACTCGAAGACCGAAGGAAACGTCAATGTCCGAACAGGTTCGTGCAAGCCACATCCTCCTCATGTACGCGGGCTCCGCACGCTCGACGGCCACGCGCAGCCAGGGCGAGGCCCAGACCCAGATCGCCGAGCTCAAGTCACAGATCGACGGAGGCGCCGACTTCGCCGCCCTCGCGCGCGAACATTCCGATTGCCCGAGCGCGCAGAAGGGGGGCGACCTCGGGACCTTCGGACGCGGGCAGATGGTCGGTCCCTTCGAGACCGCCGCCTTCGGGATGAACGTCGGCGACGTCAGCGCGGTCGTCGAGACGGACTTCGGCTACCACATCATCAAGCGAACCGGCTGAGGAGACCGCGAGCGCGCCTTCGCTTCTGCTCATGGAAGCCGCTGCAGGTATCGCCGAGGGCTCGCCCCCGGCCGACGCGTCCGCGCCGGACGAGGTTCGCCGTCGCCTCGAGGAGCTCGTCGACTCGGCGGGCCTCTGCTGGGCAGCGGAGCGCCGAACGGCGGCCGCGCTCCTGCTCGAGCAGGCGCTGGACGTCGCGCGCGAGCTGGCGGAGACGCTGCCGGGCGAGGGTGGGCCGGCGGAGCGTCTGTCACGGGCTCTGCGTTCGAAGCGGCGGCGAGAGCGCACCCTCGGCGTTCTCCGCGCCTCCTACGAAGGTGCGGAGCTCCTGGATCCGAAGGTCTTCGGAGCGACGCTCGGCGCGCTCAGGCGCGTTGCGTTCGGGGTTCGGCTCCTCGACCCGCGCGCGCGGAGGCGCCGCCACCTCTCGTGGGCCCTGGGCGCGCTGACCGGCGTCGGTCTCGCCATCGCCATCGTGATGACCATCCTGGCGCGCGTGGACCGCCCCGAGGATCGGACCTTCGGGGGCCCGGGCGGGCGTCCCTACGCCATCACCTGCCCCGCGGGCTCGCGCATGGTCGGGGCCGACGTCTATCTCGACGGAACCATGATCGGCGGCATCCTCCCGCGCTGTCTTCCGCCCTCCGCGAGCGCAGACGCCACGCCCACCCCCATTCGCTTGATTGGCCGCCGCTCCCAGAACGCGCACGAGCTCCGGTGTGACCCGGGCCGGGTCGTGGTGGGCATCGCCGGCCGCGCTGGAGCGCGCGTGGACCGTCTCTCTTGCTCTGTGGTCCCTACGAGGAACCGGAGCGCGAGACCTTCGAGCTCGGCGGCGTCGGCGGCAGCGGCGGGACCTATTTCCGGAGCCGATGCTCGGACGGGGCCGTCTCCGGTCTGCGCGGCAACGCGGGCGCAGCGATCGATTCGGTTGGCGCGATCTGCGCCGAGGATGACGACCTGTGAGCCACGACGACGTGAGGAGCATGGCGGCGGCCGTCGGGATCGCCTTCGTGCTCATGCTCCAGGCGCTGCTCGGGAGCGCGGGCTCGATGGACGACCTGACCCGTGGCCACAACGGGTTCAACTCCGGCGCGTACCTTCTCGCCGCGCGAAACTCCATCCGCTTCCACCGGCTCTTGCCGCACCAGTACCACACCGCGCCCACGCCGCCGCCTCGCCGTGAGGCCTACACGCACCATCCGCTGGCGATGCACTGGCACAACGTCGCGTTCGTTTGGCTCTTCGGCGATCGACCCGGCTCGATCCGCGGCGTCGCGGCGGTGCACGCGCTCTTCGCGGCCGCGGCTCTGATCTTCGTCGTCGGCCGGCTCTGGTCGCGAGCGCATGGCGTGGTCGCCGGGGCGATCTACGTGCTCTTACCGATCAACGCCATCTACCTCAACATGGCGAACCACTCTTCCGGCTTCATCGGGTGGGGCCTCTTGTGCCTCTACCACTACATCCGGCTCAGAGAGGAGCCCACACGCTGGCGATTCGCCGCGGTGCTCGGCACCTTCGCGATGGCCGCCGCCTGGGATTGGCCTGCGTATTACCTCGCCTTCCTGATGGCGCTCCACTGGGCGTACACGTCCCTGAAGAACGGCGCCGCGACGGGGCTGCCCTGGTATCGAGATCTGGGCAAGCTCACCATCTTCTCCTTCTGGGTGCTCTTCCAGCTCGCGTGGTTCATCGCGGTCTGCGTCTGGGCCACCGGCGGCATCGACGATCTGCTGGCGACGTTCGCCGAGCGGCAGGGCGCCGACGCCGGACGCTTCCTTCGCAACGTCACCCACGTTCCGCCGATGATGTTCACCTGGCCCATCCTCGCGCTCACCGCGCTGTGGCTGATCCGCTTCTTCGTTCGTCTCGTGCGCCGGCGCACGCTGGCTCGCGACCTGATCCCGATGGTCTTCTGCATCGGCGGGCTCACCCACTACTGGGTCTTTCGCTCGAGCGCGGTGGTTCACAGCTATTGGCTCTGGACGACCCTGCCTTTCGTCGCCATCGCTTGCGCGGACGTGATCGTCGGGCTCTTCCACCGCGCGGTGCGAGAGCGCTCCCGCCTCCGCGCTTCAGCGGTCGGCACCCTGGCGTTGGGGGTCGCGGTGATCGCCCTGGGCGTCCTGGGCGAACGCACCGCCACCATGGCGCCGTCGGCACGCTGGGTAGGGGGCTCGATGTGGTTCGTGAGCGACGTGCGCCAGAACCGACCGTCGACTTTCGACTCCGGTCGCGGCGAGATCCGCTTCGCGAAGAAGGTCCGCTCCTGGACCAACCGCACGACCGCGGTCTACGTGGACCGGAGCCTGGCGTCGCGGCAGACCGAGCCGCGCTTCGACGCCACCCTCGATCGTACCCAGATCCCCGCGAATTGGCGGGCGATGAGCCAGCCACACGCGCCCCCGGGACACGACGGCGCGGTGCTCATCGGCCTGTTGGATTCGCTGACGCCCCAGGACGTCGCCCGCCTCGCGCAGGGCCACGGGTTTCGCCAATGGGACGAGTACTACATGGTCGACTATCGCCACGGCGACGAGGATCTCGAGGTGTATCGCACCGGGCCGGTGCCGATGAGTTGGAGCTGGCGCTTCTTCCACTCTGCCTACGAGCCCGAAGTGCACGCCACGCGCGACCGAGCTGCGGAAGGGGCGATACGGCAGGCGGAGGCCGCGTTATAATGGCTCAGAGGTCATGATCGAGACCACTCCCCCTTCGGAGCCCGCACCCCCGCCGCCGCGCCAGGCGATACTCGACGCCGCCGAGGCGCTCTTCTGCACGACCGGGTTCGAGGGCACGAGCGTAGCGAGCATCGCCGCCAGGGCCGGAGTCACCAAGGCGGCCGTCTTCTATCACTTCGGCAGCAAGGAGCGCCTCTTCGACGCGGTGCTCGACAATTACTACGAGCGCCAGCGGGTGCTCTTCGCCAAGGCGGTCGCAGGAGAGGCCGATCCACGCGAACGGATGCATCGCGTAGTGGACGTCTACCACCGCTCCCTCATCGAGAATCGTGGCTACCTCACGCTGGTGATGAGCGTCATCGCGAGCGACTCGCCACACGCGGAGAACATTCGGAAGAGCGTGAATCCACTCATCGAGTGGCTGGAGGCGGAGCTGAAGAGCGTCGTGCCCCTGACGGGACATCGTTCGGTGCTCCACTGCTACGCCTCGGTGACGGGCGCCATCAATCACTACTTCAGCCACGCGCGGGTGCTTTCGCGCGAGGGGCATCCTTCGCTGATGAGCGACGAGGCTCTCGAAGAGCGTGCGGCGCATCTTCACTGGCTGGTGGACGCCATCTTCGAGGCGTTGGCCCGCGAAGAGGGCTGACGCCCGGCCGCCTCAGAGCTGCGAGATGGGCCCGGTTCCCTCGAGCCCGAAGCTCGGCACGGTGACGCCCGCGGCCTCCAACATCGAGATGTAGAGATCGGCGACGGGCTCGTCGTCGTTCCACTGGATGTGGCGACCCGACTCGACCATCCCGCCGCCCTTGCCGCCGAGGAAGAGCGGGAGGTTGGTGTGACGGTGGACCGGGCCGGAGGCGTCCGGCTGGAAGTCACCGTCACGGTCCCCGGTGGCGTCGAGGCCGCCGCCGAAGAGGATCAGCGAGTTGTCGAGCAGGGTCGCGCCGTCGGCTTCGGTCACGCTCTGGAGGCGCCGCAGGAGGTTGCCGAAGGACTGCATCTGCCACTCGTTGATGGCCATGATCTTGCGGGCGTCGGCCATGCCGTTGTCGAGATGCGAGATCTGGTGGTGGTTGTTGGAGATGGGCGTGCCGTCGACGGTCACGAAGTCGTAGACGCTGTTGCTCTTCTGAAGGATCAAGCTGACCACGCGCGTCCGGTCGCACTGGAAGGCGAGGGTGATGAGGTCGTAGAAGAGGTCGACCTTCTGGCGGAAGTCGTCGGGGTCACCGGGGCGGGTCCCGGGGGTGCAGGCGAGGCCGCCGCCGGCGTTGTCGATACGGACCTCGAGCTGCCGGACGCCGGTGAGGTATTCGTCGAGCTTGCGCTGGTCGTTCGCGCCGAGGAGACGCTCGAGGCGGTTCACGTCGTCGAGACAGTAGTCGATGACGCTCTGATCGAGGCGCTTGCGCCTCTCGATCTCGGCGGCGCTGGCTTCCGGGTCGACCCCGGCGAAGAGGCGGTCGAAGACCGCCGAAGGGCTGGTCTCCTTCGGCATGGGCGTGGTCTCGTTGGCCCAGGAGATGTTGCTCTTGTAGATCGGCGCGTAGCCCGAGTCGCCGCCGTAGCTCCCTTCCTTCGTCGCGAGCTCCAGGGACGGGATCTCGGGCGTGAACTCTCGCAGCGCGTTCGCCGCGACCTGGTCGACGCTGATGCCGTTCTGGATGTCGTCGCCGTCGGTCTTCTTCAGCCGAGCGCAGGTCAGGTAGGTGCCGGTGTCGCGCGCGTGATCTCCGGGACCGTCGCTCGAGACGGTGCCGTCCGGATAGGTGTAGGAGCCGCCGCCGACCTTGTTGGAGAGGCCGGAGAGGATGCAGAAGTCGTTCTGAAGGTCGGCCAGAGACGACAGCCCGGGTGGGAGCGTGTAGCCCGCACCGATCTCCGCCGGCTTGAGCTGCGTGCGGATCATGCCGTTGGGCACGTAGATGAACGCCAGGCGCACGCCGGTGTCGGTCGCGGCCCGGGCCCGCTGTCGCTCGCGCCACGGGATCATGGATTCGAAGAAGGGGAGGGCGATGGTGGCCCCGGCTCCGCCGAGGAACATGCGCCGCGAGAGATGCCAGCTCTTCTTGCTCATGGCGCCTCCGTGCGTCCGCCGGCCGAGCGGAAGACTTCGTTGATGGCGACCTGTAGGACGATCTCCCTGAGCGGCGTGTCGACCTCGTTCGCCGCCTCGACGATCTGCTCGACGAAGCACCGGTCGGCGGTCCCGAGGCTGCGGCCGAGGGCGAAGGTCAGGACCTTCTCGGTCACGCAGGTCACGTAGCGCTCGTCCTCGTGGAGGATGCCGCTGAGCTCGGCGACGCCGTCGAAGTCCGTGCCGTCCGGGAGCGTCCCGGTCGCGTCGATGGGGTTGCCGGCGCTGTCCTCGCTGCGGAAGCGCCCGATGGGGTCGAAGTTCTCCATGCCGAAGCCGATGGGATCCATCAGGTCGTGGCAGGAGGCGCAGACCGGATCGGCGCGGTGTTGCTCGAGCTTGTCGCGAAGGCTCTGGCCCTCGGACGAGTCGGCCTCGATGAAGGTGTCGACGTCCGCCGGCGGATCGGGGGGCGGCGCGCAGAGCAGGTTGTCGAGCACCCACTCGCCGCGACGCACCGGAGAGGTGCGGTCGGGGTGGGAGGTGGTGGTGAGGATGGCGCCCTGGGTCAGGATGCCGCCGCGCTGCTCGGTGGTGAGGGGCACGAACTGGAACTCGTCGCCGCTGATGCCATCGATGCCGTAGTGGTTCGCCAATCGCTCGTTCAGGTAGGTGAAGTCTGCCTGGAGCAGCGTCGAGACGGGCGCGTTGCTCTCCACCACGTGGCGCACGAAGAGCAGCGTCTCCTGCCGCATCGCGTCGCGAAGCTGGGAGTCGAACTCCGGGAAGAGCTCGGCGTTCGGCGTCGCATACTCGAAGCGGCGGAGCTGAAGCCACTGGCCCGCGAAGTTCTCGTAGAAGGCGTCCGCCTTGGGATCGGAGAGCATGCGGTCGACCTGGACCCGGATCTCCTCTTCGTCCTGCAACAGGCCTTGATCGGCCAGGGTGAAGAGCTCGTCGTCCGGCATGCTGCTCCAGAGGAAGTAGCTGAGGCGCGAGGCGAGCTCGTAGTCGCTCAGGCGGTTCACCTCCGCCGACTCGCCGCCGACCTCGACGCGGAAGACGAAGCTGGGCGACAGGAGGATGGCGCGCATGGTGAGCGCGAGGGCCTGGTCGTGACTCTCCCCCTCGGCCTTCGCGCCCTCGTAGACGGCCACCATTCGATCCACTTCTTCGGTGGTCGGCGGCCGGCGAAAGGCCCTGAGGCCGAAGCGCTGTGCGAAGTCGCGCGCGCATTCCGTCTCGCCGAGCGCCGCGGTGTCGCAATCGAGATAGCGGCTCTCGGCCGCAGAGCCGGCGGTGAAGGCCTCGGCGCTCAGCGCCTGCGCGGCGGCGTCGTACTTCTCCATCAGCAGGCTGCCGATGCTCAGGATGCTTCCATTGTTGTCGAAGCCGTCGCCGGACTCGTCGTCCTCGGGGAAGTCGTCGGCGGGCTGGCTGGTCGTGCCGAGGAGGTCTCGGACGGTGTTGTTGTACTCGACCCGGTTCAGTCGCCGCAGCGTCACGTGTCCGGGGGCGATCGTCGCCTGTTCGCAGTAGGCGGGGTCGGTGGGGTCGGTGATGTGCGGTCCGCCTCCGGGTGGCTCACCGGCGTCCCCGATGACGCCGTTGCATCCCGCCGTCAGGGCGAGGATCGGGAGCAGCGGGAGGAGGCCGCGGGTGGGGGCGAGGGCCATGTGGAGAGGTGGAGCACGATCCATTCCGCCACACGGGTGTGATGATGCCTGAAAAGTCGTGCAATCTCAGAGGCCTCCGCGGAGCACTGCGTGTTCCACGGAGCACTCTCTGCGCCGATCTGGCGCATGGGGTGTTCCGATTCCGGCTTTACACGCCTGGGCGGCGTCCCCATCTACCCTCCACGATGATCCGTCTCTTCGTCTTGCTCCTCGGCCTCCTCCTGCCCATCTCCGCGTGTGGGGCCGCCGACGAGGGGCCGGAACGCAGCGCCGAGCCCGACGGGCCTCTGAGCGCCGGCGTCCGAGCGCCGCAGTTCTCGGCCCCGGATCAGACCGGGCAGACGCGCAGCCTCGCCGACTTTCGAGGAAAAGCGGTGGTGCTCTACTTCTACCCGCGGGACGCGACGCCGGGTTGCACCGCCGAGGCCTGCGCCTTCCGCGACGCCTGGGATCGCATCGAGGAAGCGGGCGGCCAGGTGATCGGTGTCTCCACCGACGACGTCGAGAGCCACGCCGCCTTCGCCGAAGATCACGAGCTCACCTTTCCGCTGCTCGCGGACACCGACGGGAAGATCGCCGAGAGCTACGGCGTGCCGTCGACCTTCGGTTTGCTGTCCCGCATGACATTCATCATCGACGGCAGCGGTGTCATCCGCCGCACGTTCACCGAGGTCGATCCCGCAGTGCACGCGCAGGAGGTCATCGCCGTGCTCGACTCGCTCGCGTCCGTCTCGAACGAGTAGCCGCTCTGGGGGTCCGCGGGCGGCTGCGTCGCGTGTATCCTCATCGATGATGGAAACGGTGGGGGACGTCGCTGCGCTCTTCCTCGAGCTGTGGCGAACGCGCGTGACGGGCATCTTGGAGATCGTCGGCACTCGCGATGAAGATCGCTCGGGCGGTGGGGCGCTCCATCCCGCCGCCGGTGAGTGAGAAGCGCGCGCGGCTCGAGGCCGAGCAGGAGTTCGCCAAGGGACGCCGGCTCGGGGCTCACGGAAGCGGTTCGGCACGCGCGGCTTCTGCAGCGCCGTCTGGAGCGCTGAGCTCGTAGCCGACGAGGAGCTCGAAGAGCAGGTCGTCGGCGAGGAGCTCGTATCCGAGCGCCGAGAAGTGGATGTAGTCGTCGCGCGCCAGGGTGGGATCGGCCGTCACCCAACGGAGCATCGACAGGGGGCCGCCCATGAAGTGGACGGTGTCGAAGAAGGCGCAGCCATGAGCGAAGGCGATGGTGCGCATGGCGCGGTTGATGGCTTCGGTGCGCTCGCGATGCACCCAGACGCCATCGCGGTTCAGCGGCTTGTCGCCGGCCCCGAGCAGGATACAGGAGGGCTTGTCGAGCCCTGCTTCGCGGGGCCCGGAGGCCGCGAGCAGCTTGCCCAGGGCGTGGCGGATCTCGCGCGAGGTCTGATCCGCGGGGTACGGCAGGTCGTTGCCTTCGTTGCCGCCGTACCAGAGGACCAGGAGGTCGGGCGCCCGCATGCGCAGGTGCTCTCCGTAGATCGGCTCGAGCCACTTCTCGTGGTAGCGAGCCCGTGAGCCCGTGAGCGCGACGTCGTCCACCACCACACCTGGACCCGAGCGCTCGAGGACGACCCCGTAGATGCGCACCGGCGCGCCCGCGATGGCGTGGAGCTCGACGGTGTGGCCGCCCTCTTCGACGTGGAAGATGGAACGACCGGCGACGACCTCGGGTGCGTCGGTGTCGATCCGTGCCCTCTCAACTCCGTCGATGGAGATCACCAACTCGCCGCCGCCGGCAAAGCCCATGTAGAGAACCTCGATCACGTCCGCCACCGAACCGACGCCTGACTCCGCGGTGGACACGTGGGCGACGGCGTCGCGACCTTCGGAGTCGAAGTAGATCCCGGCGATGCCGTAGTAGTCGGGCTCCCCTCGTTCGAGGCCGAGGCGCACCCGCGTCCAGCCTTCGCCGTCGTCGATGGTCGCGCCCCACTGCCAGTAATCGTACTCGGCGCTCGGCGGCGCCGGCAGGGTGAACCCGCGCCCGCCGTCACCGAAGCGCGCTTGAAGCCTCTCGCGCACGTGCCCAGGCAGATGATCCGCCGCCGTGTGGGACGCACCGTAGAAGAGCACCCGCGCCTTGCCTTCACCCCGCTCGGCGCGGCGCAGCGCCTGGTGGAAACGATCGAGGGCGTGACCCGTCGGGTCTTCGAGCATCGTCTCGACGGCGAGGCCTTCGTGCGGCGAAGCCCCGGTGAAGGTCCGAGGGGTTGACGGCGACGGGGCCCTGCCGATCGCGTCGGACGGCCGTGTGGACGGCGTCTGGCAGGGCGATAGCGACAGAAGGCCGATGATCAGGACCACGGCTCCGACCACCAGGATCGGTAGGGCGCGCCGCTCTCGCTTGGCCATCGGAGCGTCAGGCTATCATCGCGCGCGTCGGCGGCGGGCGGCGAGCGAGGTCAGGAGCACGGCGACGAACACCAGCGAGCGGGCGTCGTCGTCGCCGTCGCCGCCGGCGGCGCATCGCAGGCAGCCGCTGCCGTGTGCCTGAAACGCGTTGCCCACAGCGGCGTCGGCGCCCACAGCGGCGTCGCCGCCATCCACGCCCGCATCGCCCGGCGCCACCGAAGCTTCGAGGTAATCCGGCGTGCCGGAGCCGTCGGCATCGACGGGATCGGTGCACAGGTCCGCGTCGCCCGCCTCGTCGGCATCCAGGATCCCGTCGCCGTCGGCATCGGTGTCGTTCCAGTTGGGGACGCCGTCGCCGTCCAGATCGGGCGTCGCGCCCGCTTGGGCGATCTCGGTGGTCGTGAGGATGCCGTCTCCGTCGATGTCGGTCGCGTCGACGCGGAGGAGCTGGTAGGGGCCGAGCTCCGACGGGTGTACGGAGAGGGTGACCTCCGGGTAGGCGTCGTCGGTGAAGCGCACCGTGAGGTCGTAGTCGTTGTCGGGGCCCACGCTTGCGAGACCGAAGTGCATGCGCGGCGAGCCCTGGCTCCCATGGCTCTGGCCGCCGTTGACGTCGCGCACGCCGCTCTCGTATCCCATCGGGCCGGCCAGGTGGGCGACCGCGCCGATGTCACTCCGGAGCGCCGGCGGGCACGTCCCCTCGAGCGCCGTCAGCACCTCCACCATCAAATAGCTCTGCCCGTCGGTGTCGTTGCGCAACAGCACGTTCGGCGCGGGGTCGCGAATGGTGCGAGACGGGGTCACCGAGGTGTCTTGATAGACGTCGCCCGTCTGGTTGACGTAGAGGTCGAGGTCGCCGTCGTTGTCGTAGTCGGCGAAGAGGGGACACTCGCTGTTGTTGCCGGCGCCTGCGCCGAGGTCCTGCTCCGAGAAGGAGAAGCTGCCGGTCTCCACCAGTTGGTTGATGTAGAGGGGGTTGTCGCCGTCGACGGCGAGGTAGAGGTCGAGGTCGCCGTCGTTGTCGACGTCACCGCAGGCCGCGCTCCGCACATCGCCGTCGGGGGCCGGGTCGGTGCTCGCGACGAACGTTCGGGCGGTGGTCTGCAGGAAAATGCGATTGCGGCCCTCGCCGGCGCCGCCCGTGAAGAAGAGATCGAAGAGGCCGTTCTGATCGAAGTCGCAGAGGATGATGCCGCCTTTTCGATCGGCGCTGAGGACGGGGCTCTCGACGGCGGCGAAGGTCCCATCGCCGCCGTTCGTGAAGAGGGTGGGCAGGTCGACGTCGCGATAGGCGAGATCGACCCAGCCATCGACGTCGAAATCGACCGCCGCGACGTAGTCTCCGTTCGTCCCGAGCGCGCGCCCGTCGGGGAGTCCGAGCATCGTCGGGTCCAGGCGGGTGATCTCCACCGTACCGTCCCTCGGGTTGTCGAAGATCTGCGGTCCGTTGTCCTCGACGAAGAGGTCGAGCCACCCATCGCGGTCGTAGTCGATGACCGCGATGCCCTCTCCGTTGATGTCCGGGTCGGTGGTGTCGTCGGCGAGGTAGGCGGGATCGCCGAAGGTGAAGTCCGGCGGGCCGCTGTTCACGTAGATCTCGATGGTGTCGTAATCGTCGCGCGCGATGTCGTTGTAGCCGTCGTTGGTCAAGTCCGCGATGATCGCCGAGCGCTCGGCGCGGACCATCGTGAGTCGCGGCGCGAGGGCGGGGGTGCGATCGGTGAAGATCGGCGGGCTTCCACCGTCGTTGATGAGCAAGTAGCTCCGGCCGTCGGTGTGCACCAGGAGGTCGAGCCAGCCGTCGTGATTCAGGTCGCCGAAGGTGGCGCCGCCATCTTTGGCCGCGTTGATGTCGACGCGCGAGGCACTCGAGACGTCCGTGAACTGGGCCTCGCCCGGCTCCGCGATGGAGAGGCCGAAGAGCAGCCCCATCAGAGCGGCGAGCCAGCGCATTCGGCAGATCTTACCCGTCGCACGGGGAAAACGCTTGTTCAGGGTGAGTTGCTCGGGGAGGCGGCGTGCGCCCAGCGCAATTGGCGAGGCCCCCGCCGATGGGCTAACACCTGGCAGTGGCGGATCTCGAGGAGCTTCCGGACAAACGTGACGTAGCCCGAGGGCTGCTCCTTCGTGGCAGCGTTTTCGTCCACCTCGATCCGCGTCTCGAGGGCGTGCAGGTGCCGGCCTGGCTCTCGCGACAGCCCCAGCTCGTGCTGCAGATCGGGCTGGATCTGCCGATCCCCATCCCGGATCTGCGGGTCGACGAGGAGGGGGTCTTCGCGACCCTGAGCTTTTCGCGCACCCCTTATGCGTGCGTCGTGCCCTGGAAGGCGGTCTTCGCCCTGGTGGGTGAGGATGGCCGGGGGATGGTGTGGCCCGAAGACCTGCCCGCGGAGATCGCCGCGGAGGTCGATCGAGAGGCGGGACGGCGCGCGCCACAGCCTCCCACCGAGGAGCTGGCCGAGGTGACGCCCCTGACGCCCCTCGATCCCGGCAAACGAAGGAAAACTTCCGGACCCGGCTCCGGCGACAAGAAACGCCGAGGATCAACGCCTCTGCCGCCGTATCTGCGCGTCATCAAGTAGAATTCGGCCGTTTCAGATCTGAAATTTCGGTGTTTCAGATCTGAATGACACCTGTCTACGATCCTCACGTAAGGAAAGGCAGCCTCTTTCAGATGTGGGGGATCCGCGGCCGGCCCCAACGGAAATTGCAGCGCTAATTGATTGGCACGAACCTCGCTTAGGCATCGAAGCGCGAGAGAGACGGAGCTTGGCGTACCCCCCCCTTCGCCCTCTGTCTTCTCTCGCGAGTTCGAGCGACCCGTAGCGAGTTTTCGCTGCGGGTCGCGGCTTTTAAGGGCCGCTCCAACGGAGCGGCCCCACGAGAAGGCTCAACCGCTGCGCGGCCTCTTGCGGGCCCTACGCTTCGCGATGCCGAGCCTTTTCGTGGGGGGGGCGCAATCCCGGCTCGGCCTCGCTACGCTGCGGTCCCGCGTCAGGCCGCTGCGCGGCCTTTTGCGGGCCCTACGCTTCGCGATGCCGAGCCTTTTCGTGGGGGGGGCGCAATCCCGGCTCGGCCTCGCTACGCTGCGGTCCCGCGTCAGGCCGCTGCGCGGCCTTTTGCGGGCCCTACGCTTCGCGATGCCGAGCCTTTTCGTGGGGGGGCGCAATCCCGGCTCGGCCTCGCTACGCTGCGGTCCCGCGTCAGGCCGCTGCGCGGCCTTTTGCGGGCCCTACGCTTCGCGATGCCGAGCCTTTTCGTGGGGGGGGCGCAATCCCGGCTCGGCCTCGCTACGCTGCGGTCCCGCGTCAGGCCGCTGCGCGGCCTTTTGCGGGCCCTACGCTTCGCGATGCCGAGCCTTTTCGTGGGGGGGGCGCAATCCCGGCTCGGCCTCGCTACGCTGCGGTCCCGCGTCAGGCCGCTGCGCGGCCTTTTGCGGGCCCTACGCTTCGCGATGCCGAGCCTTTTCGTGGGGGGGGCGCAATCCCGGCTCGGCCTCGCTACGCTGCGGTCCCGCGTCAGGCCGCTGCGCGGCCTTTTGCGGGCCCTACGCTTCGCGATGCCGAGCCTTTTCGTGGGGGGCCGCTCCGTTGGAGCGGCCCCTGCCTACCTTCTCGCCTGCCCCGGTGGCGCCTTCAGCCCGTACTTCTCCATCTTGTAGATGAGGGCGCGGCGGCTGATGCCGAGGCGTTTGGCGGCGTGGGTCTGGTTGTGGTTGGCGTCGGCGAGCGCTTTGACGATGGCGTCCCGCTCGACCGAGTCCACGTGCTCTCTGAGGCGTCCTTCGCCTGCGGCGGGCAGAGCGTCACTGGGGAGGTGCTCGGCGAGGATCTCGCCGTCCCCCGCGAGGTGGACGGCGCGCTCCATCGCGTTGCGCAGCTCGAGGACGTTGCCGGGCCAGGGGTGGCTGCGGAGGCGAGCGAGGGCGCCGGGGGCCATGCGCACTGGCGCCTTGGCTCCGCTCTCGAGGGCGAAGTGCTCGGCGAGGGGGATGATGTCCTCGGGTCGGTTGCGCAGCGGCGGCAACTCGACGACGTGATCCGTGAGGCGCGCGTAGAGGCTGTGGTCGAAGGCCTCGCGCTCGACGAGCCCCGCGAGGGCACGATGGGTGGTGGCCACGATGCGGACGTCCTGAGCTTCCGCGAGCAGCCGCGTGAGCTGTGTCTGGGTCGTTTCGGAGAGGTCGCCCACCTCGTCGAGGAGAAGGGTTCCACCCGAAGCCTCCTTCACCGCATGGGCGAAGGCGTCGCTCTGCTCGTCGTCCTGGAGGGAGGCGCAGGCGATCACGACGAAGGGCCCGTCCTTGCGGCCGCTGAGGTCGTGCATCTGACGCGCGAAGAGCGCTTTGCCGCTCGAGACCTCGCCGGTGAGGAGCACCGAGCCAGCGTCATCCGCGATCTTCGCGAGGTCCTCGATCACCGCCTGGCTCGCGCCATCCCGGGCCTCGGGCTCGGCTTCTTTGTGCACGCGGGGCGGAGGCATCGCGCTCGTCGCTTCGCCCGCCTGCGCTGCCGCCAGCGCGCGCCGGGCGGCGCGGAGCAGTCGCTCGGGATGCTCCCCATGCTCGGGAGCGACCGCCAGACCGGCGCGCGATCCCAGAGAGCCCACCTCGCCCAGCAGCCGTTCGATCACCATCTGCGCGGTGTCGGCGGGCGTGTCGGGCAGGAGGATCTCGAGCTCGTCGTGCGCGTACGTCCCGAGGACGTCGCCCGCACGGAATCGCTTGAGCGCGTGGGTGGCGACGCGCTTGCCTTCGCCGGGCGGCGTGCCGAGCATCACCAGCGTGGTGGGCCGTCCGCCGCGGGACGCCCGCGCAACTTCTTCGTAGAGGCGCTCGCGAAACTCGTGATGGGTGAGCGCACGCCGCCCGCCCGCCGACGGGGGGACAGCCACGCCCACCACGAGCTGCGCGCTGCCGACCGCGATCTCGTCGCCGGGCTTCAGCTCCGAGGCGTCCTCGAAGCGCTTGCCGTTCAGAAAGAGGGGATGGCGCGACTTGTCCGGCCGCAGCATCAGGATCTGACCGTCCCACTGGAGCTCGAAATGCCGTCCGGCGACGTCGCCCGCGGGGAGCGTCATGTCGGCGTCTTCGGAGCTGCCCACGGAGTGTTTGCCCCTGGGCAGGTCCACCACCCAGCTCCGCTCCCCCAGCTTTACTGCAACGAAGGCGCGGGGGCCGGAGTCGTTGTCTCCATCGCTCCCCATCGGTGGATGGAGTATGCCCCAGCTCGGCCGTCGATCTCCATCCCGATCGTGGTAGTCTGCCGAGCGATGGCCATCACGCCACGCTCGGCCGAGGAGCTACTCAAAGACGTCTCGGTGATCAATGAACTCCCGGCGGCCGATCTGAAACAGCTCGCGGACGCCTCGGAGGTCCGGAAGGCTGCGCGCGGCTCACCCCTTTTCAGCGAAGGCCAGCCGGCCGAGGGCCTTTTCATCGTTCGTACCGGTGAAGTGAAGCTCACCAAGAGCGGCAAGGACGGCCGGGAACAGAATCCTCTACCTGGCGCGACCCGGTCGCCCCATCGTCGAGGGGGTTCGATTCGATGGCCGCGGCTACCCCGCCAGCGCCATCGCCATGCGCAGCGCCAGCGCCATCCTCGTTTCGAACGAGGTGCTGGGCTCGCTCGGCGACAAGCGCCCGGTGGTGCTCAAGTCGCTCCTGGACCTGCGCGCGCGCCGCGCCGACCGAAACCTGGCGCTGGTGAGCGACCTCAGCCTCCGTACCGTCCCCGCCCGTCTGGCCTCGTTCATCAGCACGCTGGTGGCGCGGCGCACGGCGCGCGGCGAGGACGCCCGCAACCTGGTGCGCGACCTCACGACCGAGACGGTGGCCGGAAGGCTCGGCACCGTCCGCGAGGAGATCTCGCGCGGCCTGGCCTATCTCGAGCGCGAGGGCGCGCTGAAAGTGAGCCCCGACCTCATCGAAGTTGTGGACGTGGACCGCCTCGAAGCGATCGCCTTCGGATCGAAGAAGGGGTCGAGCAAGGGCTGAGTCAGCCCTTCACGCCCCCCGCGGTCAGCCCGCCGACCAGGTGGCGCTGAAGGACGTAGAAGAGCGCCATCACCGGGATCGAGACGATGATCGCGCCAGCGGCGAAGAGCCCCCAGCGCGCTTCGTATTCGCCCACGTAACGTTGGAGCACGACGGGGAGCGTGTAGGTCTCCTCGCGCGTCATGAAGGTGGCGGCGAGGATGAACTCGTTCCACGCGGTCATGAAGGCGAAGAGCATGGTGATGGCGAGGGCCGGCCGCGCCGCCGGGAGGACGACGCGGACGAAGGCGCCGAAGCGGGTGGCGCCGTCCACCATCGCGGCTTCCTCGAGGTCCTTGGGGATGCCGTCGAAGGCGCCGCGCAGCTGGAAGATGGCGAAGGGCACGGCGCTGGTGGCGTAGACCAGGATCAGGCCGGTGAGCGTGTCGATGAGCCCGAGGGCGTCGAGCATCAGGTAGAGGGGGATGGCGGCGGCGACGCCGGGGAACATCTGGGTGGCGAGGAGCGCGCGCGTGCCCGCTTGCTTTCCGACGAAGGAGAAGCGGCTCAGACCGTAGGCCGCGGGGGTGGCGATGGCGATGGCGGTGAGGGCCGTCACCAGGGAGACGAAGAGGGAGTTCGCGAGCTGGCGGCCGAAGAACCAGGTGTCCTCGTCGCCGCGCGTCACCACCTCGCGGAAGTTGTCGAGGCTGGGGTGGCTCGGGAAGGGGATGACCGAAGGCTCGGGGGCGTCGCCGGCGGTGAGCGCGAGGGAGATGACCCAGAGCACGGGATAGATGGCGAAGACCACCGCGGCCAGCAGCGCCGCGTGGGTCAGCACCTCCACGAGCAGAGAAGGGCGCCGCTCGGTCATCGCGTGCTCCCCGCGCCGTCGAGGCGTGACGAGATGGTTCGGGTGCCGAGGAAGAGCACGCCGAAGATCAGCACCGCGTAGGCGGCGGCGTAGCCGTAGAGGCGACCGCGGGTGAAGGCCCAGCGGTACGCCTCCGAGACCAGGATCTCGGTGGAGCCGTCGGGCTCGCCGCCGCTCACCAGGAAGACGACGTTGAACATGTTGAAGGTCCACACCGCACCCATCGCCACCGCGGGAGCGAGCATGGGTGTGAGCATCGGCAGCGTGATCAGCTTGAAGCGCTGCCAGCGGCTGGCGCCGTCGACCTCGGCCGCCTCGTAGAGGTCCTTGGGGATGGCGGCGAGGGCGCCGAGGGTGACCACCATCATGAATGGAAAGCCCAGCCAGACGTTCGTCGCGACGTTGGCGCCGAAGGCGGTGGCGAAGCTGCCGAAGAAGCTCACGGGCTCGGCGCCGAGCGCTTCGAGGATGGCGTTGATGGCGCCGAACTGGCGGTGGAACATCCCCTTCCAGGACAGGGCCGTCACGTAGTTGGGGACCGCCCAGGGGAGGATCAGAAGGACGCGGTAAGGCGCGCGCAGCTTGAGCGTCGGGCGGTTGAGCAGCAGCGCCAGGGCGACGCCGATGGCGACGTGCAGGCCGATGTTCAGCCCGGTCCAAAGGACCGTGACGAGGAGCACCAGCCAGAAGGAGCCGTGTCCCAGGAGGTCGCCCCCGCGCGCGGTGAGGATGTCGACGTAGTTCGCCAGGCCGACGTAGTGCATGTCGGTTCCGCGCCCGGCGAAGAACGAGGCGATGGCGCCGACGGCGAGCGGTGCGATGACCAGGAGCCCGACGGCGATGGCCGCGTGGGCGACCCATCGATAGGCGGGTATGGAGCTGCGGATCGAGGCGCGGAAGGCGTCATCCCGAGCGCGCCGTATGGCGTAGATGCAAAGAAGGAAGAGGGCGAAGCCGATGCCCGCCAGGACGAAGGTGGGATCGCGCGCTTCGGGCTGCGGCCGCGTCACGTCTTCGAAGCGATGCCGCGCCTCTTCGAGCGCCTCCTCTGGGCTCATGTCGCCGCGGATCACCTTGCGAATGGCGCGGCGCGCGGGCTCCCACACCAGCTGCTGGTCAGGATGGGTGGGCATGACCATGCCGTGCGCCGCTGCGGTGCGGAAGGCGAGGAGGGTCTCGTCGGACTCGAGCGCCGGGTCCTGCCAGGCGGTCCGCGACGCCACGATCTGTCCGCCGAGGGTCGCTCGCGGCAGTGATCCTTCCTTGCTCGCCAAGTAGCGGGCGAGTCGAGCGGCGAGCTGGGGCACGCGGCTCTCGGCGGAGAGGAAGATCCCTTCCACCGTCACGAAGGGCACCATCGGGCGGCCCGGATCGCCGAGGTAGGGCAGGGGCGTCACCGTGTACTCCACGTCGGCTTCGTCGAGACCGGGCGCGAGCCACGGCCCGTCGATGGCGAAAGCCGCGCGGCCCGAGGTGAAGAGCTGGCGGACGAGATCGCCGTTGGGCTCCTCGGGGATGACGCCCTGGTGGGTCAGCTCCGAAAGGACATCGAGGGTCTGGATGGCCGCGTCCCCCTCGAAGGCGTAGTTCCCTTCGTCGTCGAGGAGTCGACCACCGTAGGCGTGGAGGAAGGCGGCGGCGTAGTAGGGGTTGTCGGCTTCGACCGCGAGGGGGAAGACGCCTTCGGGAAGCGTGGTCCGCATGGCGGCGATGTCGACCATGTCCGTCGGGACGACATCCACCAGGCGGGTGTTGGCGTAGAGCGCGGCGCACTTGAGCGCGAGAGGCAACCCGTAGAGGTCACCGTCGAGGGAGAGCGCGCCGACGTGGCGCGGGTCGAGGTCGAGGCGGGCGACCAGCCCGGGCTCTCCCATCGGCCGAACCAGGCCCCCCTCCGCGTAATCGCGCAATCGCTCGTGGGCATCGATGAAGAGGTCCGGGCCGTGTCCGGTGGGGATCGCGTTTTCGAGCTTGGACTCGTAGGCCCCGAAGGCGTTCACCACGACCTCGACGTCGATCCCGCTCTCGGCCACGAAGTCCTCGATCGCTGCGTCGAGGCCGCGGCTCTCCGCCTCGCCGTACGCGTGCCACAGGACGAGGTGTTCTTGCGCAGAAGCGCCGCCCGCGAAGGCGAGCAGAGACCAGCCGACGAGCAGTGCGTGGAGCGCGCGCCTCATCGGATTGCGCGTTCGCTCTTCGGGTCGAAGAGATGGACTCGGTCGGGGGCGACCGAGAGCGGGAGGCGATCGCCGGGCGAGGTCTTCCGGGCGACGTCTCCTTCGATCCGCGCGATGAAGGGCGCCGGCCCGACCTTGCCGTGGGCGTAGGCTTCGAAGCCCATCGCCTCCACCACTTCGACGTCGAAGTGCAGCGCCGCCGACTCCGCGTCGCCCGCGTGGATCACGTCGTGCGGGCGCACCCCCAGGAGCACCTCGCCGTCGTCGGTCTCGCGCTCGAGGGCCAGCTCGACGCCCTCGGCCGTCACTTTGCCTGCCTCGATTCGCGCGCCCAAAAAGTTCATCGACGGGCTGCCCATGAAGGAAGCGACGAAGCGCGACGCCGGCTGCTCGTAGACTTCGAGCGGCGGCCCGGATTGCTCCACCTGCCCCGCATTCAGCACGACCAGCACGTCGGCGAGGGTCATCGCCTCCACCTGATCGTGGGTCACGTAGACCATGGTCGCGCCGAGCTCCGCGTGGAGCTTCTTGATCTCGACGCGCACCTCCGCCCGCAGCGCCGCGTCCAGGTTCGACAGCGGCTCGTCGAGGAGATAGAGGTCGGCGCGGCGGGCGACGGCGCGCCCCATCGCCACGCGCTGGCGCTGTCCGCCGCTGAGCTCGCGCGGCAGGCGCTGCAGAAGCTCCCCCAGGCCGAGCATCGCGCTGACCTCTTTGATGCGCGCGGAGATCACCTCCGGCTTTTCGCCGCGGAGCTTCAACCCGAAGGCGAGGTTGTCGCGCACCGTGAGGTGTGGGTAGAGCGCGTAGCTCTGGAACACCATGGCGATGTCGCGCTCCCGCGGCGCGAGGCGGGTGACGTCGCGCTCGCCGATCCGCACCTGCCCATCGTCGGGGAGCTCGAGGCCAGCGATGGTGCGCAGCAGCGTGCTCTTGCCGCAGCCGCTGGGACCCACGAGCACGACCAGTTGACCGTCGGCAACCGCGAGGTCGATGCCCTTCAAGAATCTGGTTTTCTCCCAGCTTCTTCCGGATCCCCTCGAGCGTGAGCGCGGCCATGTCGCCCCGCTCTTAGCCCAGATGGGCGGATAGGGCCATCGTCCGAAGGGGTTGGAGGACAATTCCCCCGGTCCCGCCACCTTCAGGCGACGTGTGTGAGGGTGCGGTCGCGGCTGAGCACGAAGAAGCTCGGCGTCCCCACGCGCTTCATGCCGAGGTCGACGTAGCTCCAGCCGAGGAGCAGATCGGCGCTGCCGGGCTCGAGGGCGACCAGCGGGTCGCGGAGCCGGCGGATCGGATTGAGCGCGCCGTTTCGCCCGAGGCCGTAATGGATCAAGAGGCCGTCGATGGCGCAGGGCATCTGGTGGCCGCGGGCGTCGACGACCTCGAAGTGGCCGAAGGTGTGCGGCACACCCCGACGCTCCATGGGCACGTAGTCGCCGTGGACGTCTCCGGTCTGCTCGATGCGGACGTTCCAGCCGCGAAGCGCGCTGGTCTGGGGGTCGCGATGGAACACCTTCTTGAAGGTCTTCCAGCTGAGCCGCTCGACGAACGACGGCAGGCCCAGGCTCACGCCGCGATACTCCATGTCGTCGAGGGCGCTGGGGTCGATGGGGTGGCCGGACTCGAGGGCGCGCATCAAGTCGGTCCCGTCCATCTGCATGAGTGCGTCGATCGTCGTCATGCGGAGGCCTCGTGTGCGGAGAAGGAGATGCGGCCTTCGCGGATCGCGCTCCAGGTCTGAAGCGGCGTCTCGGGCTGTTCTTTGCACCAACGCAGATAGGCGGAGAAGGAGATGTCCGGATCTTCGGCTTCGGCGGGCGACAGCCCGTCTTCGCCTTCGAGGAAGCGCGCCACGGTGTCGGCGAGCCGTTCGTGATAGCCCTCGTGCACCACCAGGTCGCGCAGCCACTCACCGCGGGGGTCTTCACCGCTGAGGACGCGTTCGGTGCGCGCCTGCAGATCCTCGAGCACGCCCGGAAAGCACGACAGCAGCTGCAGGTCGTAGACGAACTGATTCTGATCGTGATGCGCGCCGAGGAGATGGCGCACGATGCGCTCGGGCGGGCTGGCGAGACCGGAGAAATCCGCCGGGTTCACGGCCTGTTCGCGCAAGAGGAAGGGGAAGCGGAAGGGCCGGAAATGCAGCACGCGTGCGCGAAGGGTGGGGCGCACGGGATCGCTGCTCGTGCCGATGGTCTCGCTCCGCGTCAGCAGACGCCACCACATGCGATAGACGCCGAGGGTGATCTGCCACAGGTTGGGCACGGGCTCGACGCCCGCTGCCCGCAGGCGCGCGAGGCCCTCCTCCACGGCGCGGGCGCGGGGGACAAGGAGATGGGCCAGCTTCATGAGGGGCTCCTTTCGCTCGGCGCTTCGTCGCGGATGCGCGCGACGGTCGCGCGGTCGCGCGCCTCGAGCTCAGCGAAGAGCGGCGCGAGAACGTCGGGTCGCGGGTCGTCGAGCCACGACAGAAGCAGGTCGTAGGCGAGGGCGTTGGTCTCGGGCCTTGCATAGATCGCGTGGCGGAGCTCCGGCAGCTCGGCGAGCACCGAGAGCACCGGGTTGAGACAGAGACCGAGCACGGGACTTCCGGTCGCGTCGAGGATGGCCGCGAGCACCGCGAGATCGCGATCGGCGATGACCTCGAGGGGGGCGCCCTCCGCCACCGCGGCCTTGAAGTCGGCGACCGCCTCGCGGATGCGCGGGAGCAGGTGGGTGCCGCGCCGTCCGGCGATGCGCTCGAAGACCGCACGCGCCATGTGCCGGCGCATCAACAAGAGGTCCGCCGCGACGCTCGCGAGGTCGCCGCTCTCGCGCGCGAGACCGGCCAGACCCGGCAGCAGATCCGGCCCGCCAGCCCGCCGAAAGTCCTCGACCCGGTACCCGCTCCCCTGGCGCACCGACAACAGCCCCGCGGCAGCGAGCTGAGTGAGCGCCGCGCGGATCGTCATGCGGTTCACCCCGAAGGTCTCGGCGAGCTTGCGTTCGGAGGGCAGCCGCTCCGAGGGATAGAGATCACCGCGAAGGATGGCCCCTCGGATTTGGGCGACGCAGGCGTCCACCGCGGACTCTTTTTGAGGGACGGCCTGAAACATGACTGGTCGAATGGTTCGACCAATTCGTTTACATGTCAAGCAGAAATGCGCCTCCGGGTTCGGGCAGGCTCAATACCGCGGAGAAACCGCGTAGTCCGCCAGGGTCACGCCATGCTCGGTGAGGACCGCGTGGCTGACCGTGGCGTGGGGGGGTGGCCGGAAGAGCGCGCCTTTTGGCGCCACCACCGCCTGCGCCCATTCGGCGATCCCCACGCCGGAGGCGAGCGCCCCCACGCGCTCTCCCGAATGTCGCTCGCCCACGGTGATCACCGAGTCCGCGAGCGCGCTCTCGTCGATCGGCTCGTCGGAGACCCGCGCCTGACTCCGCTCGGCGAGCATGGCGGCCGCATTGCGGGCGTGCGCAGCCCGTGGTGCGTAGACGTGCGACACGCCGCGGTACCACTCCGCCAGATGCTCCACGGCCAACAGGGACGGACCGCCGCGGAGTCGTCCACCCTCGGCCGCCGGCTCGTCCTCTGCCGGAGGCACGTGGCTCACGAGTCCGATGACCGCGTCTCCGCGCTCCAGCCGCTCGGAGCCCCACGCGCCCAGCGGGCCGAGGTGGGTCGCGTCGTTCCAGCGCTCGAGGGTCGAGCCTCCCCGCTCGATCGAAACGGTGCTGATGCCGGTGTTCACCATCCTTCCGAGAGGTCGGGGGTGGCGGTTGCGGATGCCGAGGAGCCCCGCGAAGAGCGATGCGATCACTCCGCCGTGGGTGAAGACGACGATGTGCTCTGCCCACGACGCGCGATTCACGAGGCCGGTGAAGGCTGCGTCGACGCGCTGGTAGAGATCGTCCCAACTCTCGCCGCCACCGATCTTCACGTCGTGAGCGCCGCTGGCGAGGGCGTGCACCTGCTCGGGAAACTTCAGCGCGACCTCGCGACGGTCGAGGCCTTCCCAGTCCCCCACGTCGACCTCGCGAAACGCGGGCTCGAAGGTGACGTCGCGACCGAGAGCGCGCGCGGTGTCCGCGGCGCGCGAGAGGTCCGAGCTGAAGACCAGATCGATGGAGGTGTCGCGAAGTCGCTGGGCGAGCGTCTCGGCCTGCTTTTTGCCGACCTGGGAGAGGGGCGAGTCGCCCTGACCCTGCCACCGCCCGGTGACGTTGGATTCCGACTCGCCGTGACGGACGAAGGTGATGCGCATGGTGAAAAGGCCGCCCGCGCTGGGAGGCTACTTCTTCTTCTTCTTTTCCTGATCGGGAGGCACCGATGCCACGTCTTTCCGAGGGGCGATCACGTCGTCGATGATCCCGTACTCTTTGGCCTCGGTCGCGCTCATGAAGCGGTCGCGTTCGGTGTCTTCCTGGATTCGCTCTTCGGGCTGACCGGTGTGATAGCTGAGGATCGAGTTGAGCCGCTTGCGCAGGAAGAGGATCTCGTTGGCGTGGATCTCGATGTCCGACGCCTGTCCGCGAAAGCCGCCGAGGGGCTGGTGGACCATGACGCGGCTGTGCGGCAGCGCCTTGCGCATGCCCTGGTTGCCGGCCGCGAGGAGGATGGCGCCCATCGAAGCCGCCTGACCGAGGCACACCGTCGCCACCGGGCAGCGGATGTACTGCATGGTGTCGTAGATGCCGAGGGCCGCGGTGACTACGCCGCCGGGGCTGTTGATGTAGAGGGTGACCTCTTTGTCCGGGTCTTCGCTCTCCAGATAGAGGAGCTGGGCGATGATGATGTTGGCGACGTCGTCGTCGATCGGCGTGCCCAAAAAGACGATGCGGTCCTTGAGCAAGCGGCTGTAGATGTCCCAGCTGCGCTCCCCGCGGTGGGTGGACTCCACGACGTGGGGGAAGGGGATGGCGCCCTGGATGCGGTCGTTTTCGGCCATGGCGCCCGGAGCATAGCGCCCGGACCCACTCGCCGCGACCGAATCGAGACACGTCGCGCAGATCCCTTCTGCATCTGAGCCGTCTAGCCCCTCCATGACCGAGAGGGAGAAGGCCATGCGCGCACGATTCGTTGGGGTTTCGGCTCTTTTTGCGGCGGCGATCGCCGGCTGTGGGGGTGGTGCGGCGCAGGCACAGCCGAATCAGGGGCAGATGCGGGTGGTGGTGGAGGACGGATCGACCGCGCAGGTCGTGGGCGCCGACGGGACGTGGATCGGCGGGGCTCCGGCGAACACCCGTATCGTGATCGGGGCGGACGGTCAGACCTACATCGGCGTCTGGGTGGACGCCCCGGAGGTCGTCACCGAATCCCGGCGGGCCCCGATGGACCTCTCGCTCGTGATCGACACCTCGGGCTCGATGGAGGGCCAGAAGATCGCGAACGCCCGGATGGCGGCGGCGAGCCTGGTGGAGAGCCTGCGCTCCGGCGACATCGTCTCCATCTACGCGTTCAACAACGGCGTGTCCGAGATCAGCCCCCCCACGACCGTGAGCGAGCAGAACCGCGGCATGCTGATCCAACAGGTGCAGACGCTGGGCGCCATGGGCGGCACCAACATGTTCGACGGTCTGCGCGTGGGTGAAGACAGGCTGGCCGCCGCGCCCGCGACGCATCCGATCCGCCGCCTCGTGATCGTCTCCGACGGCCGCGCGAACATCGGTCCCGCGGATCCCCAGAGCCTCGGCGCCATCGCGGCAGCGGGCACGGAGAGCGGCGCGCAGGTGTCGGCGATCGGCGTCGGGCTCGACTACGACGAACGCACCCTGGCCGCCCTCGCGGTCCGGAGCGCCGGCCGCATGTACCACCTCGAGCATCCGGCGCAGATGGCGACCATCCTCGAACAGGAGCTGGAGCTCCTGAGCCACACCGTGGCCACCAACACCATCATCGAGGTCGTCCCCGCTGCCGGCGTGCGCATCCTCGGGGTCGAGTCGAGCGGCGCCAGCGTCGAAAACGGTCGGGTGCGGGTCAACGTGGGGGCGCTCCACGCGGGCCAGCGCCGCGAGGTGCTGCTCCGGGCCGAGATCGACACCGAGCGTCTCGGGCGGCACAGCGCCGGCACCGCGCGCCTGACCTTCGATGCGCCAGGGCGGGGCCGCCAGGTCCAGACCGCGCACCTCGACTATCAGATCGTGGCGGACGCGCGAACGGCGGCCGGCAGCGAGGCGCCGCGCGTGGCCTCCCTCGTCGCCAATCAGCGCGCCGCCGAGGCCCAGCTCGCCGCGGCGGTGGCCCTGGACCAGGGACGGGCCGAAGAGGCAGCGCGCCAATTCGACTTCGCCGCCGACGTCGTGGAAGGCGCGATGGAGCGGGCGCCACGGGCGGAACGGCAGCGCATGCAGCAGCGAGTGCAACAATTGCGCGGGCATTCCGGCGCCGCGCGCCAGCCGATGAGCGCTCCTGCCGCCCGCTCTCTTTCGCTCGAGGCGAACGACGAGGCCATGAGCGACATGGGGTATTGAGGACGAAACTACGTGATGGGTCGCACGTAGCCCATTGACGAACACGGATCGGTGCTTTTCTCTGTCGCCGGGCGTTTGCCCGAGGGGAGAGGAATGCGAGCACCGACACGAATCACGATGCTTTTCGCTGCAGCCATGGCTGTCGGCACCACCGCCGGCTGTGGGGGCACCGAGTGCACCGTGGTCAACAACCCGGACGGCTCCGCCACCATCTCGTGCAGCGACGGCACCGAAGCCATCGTGCGCGACGGCATGGATGGGACCAGCTGCACCGTCACCGATGATGGGATGGGGACCAAGACCATCGCCTGTGACGACGGCACCATGGTCACGGTCACCGACGGCACCAACGGCGTCGATGGCGTCGACGGGTCGAACGGCACCAACGCCTACGTCACCGGTCCGGGGCTCGAAGTCGAGACCATGGAGTACGGGATCGACGCGACCACGCGCATCCCCTACGCCGTGCTCCGATTCACCGACGCGGAGGGAACGCCCCTCGACCGAGAGGGGATCCAGACCGAAGGCGAAGTAGCGGTGAGCTTCACGGTCGCCTATCTGCCCACCGAGATGCGGCTCGATGGCCCGGTCGTCCTGCCCTACGTCAACTACGTCACACGCACGGTGATGAGCGAGGACGGGATGAGCTCCGCCACCCAACCCGCGACCGACTCCGGCGGCACGTGGACCGTGGTCGACGACGCGGACGGCATCTACCGCTACGACTTCGGCGTGGTCCTGCCCACGGACTACGACGCGACGCGCACGCACACCATCGGCTACTACGCCACGCGCACCTACGACGGCGTCCGCTACGTCGCGAACGACGCGCCCAACTTCCGGCCCGACGGCATGCCGGTGACCGAGACCCGCGACATCGTCACCAACGACGCGTGCAACAACTGTCACACGCCGCTCGAGGCGCACGGCGGCTCGCGCGAGAACGTGCGTCTCTGCGCGACCTGTCACGCGGCGGGATACGCCGATCCCGACACTGGCAACACCATCAACTTCGAGACGATGGTTCACAAGATCCACCGGGGCGCGCATCTGCCGAGCGTCGTCGCTGGCAACCCCTATGAGATCGTCGGCTATCGCGGCAGCGTGCACGACTACTCGGACGTCGAGTTTCCCCAGGACATCCGCAACTGCACCACCTGCCACGCCGGACCGGACGGCGACCGCTGGAACACGGTCCCGAGCCGCGCGGCCTGCGGCTCCTGTCACGACGACATCTGGTTCGAAATGGGCGACCCGCCGGCGGCCTGGCAGCGGCTTCACCCGGGCGGCGACCGTCCCGACGACGACCGCTGCACCGACTGTCACATCCCCACGGGCGTGGGGGTCTCGCCGATCATCGATCGCCACTACTACCCCTTCACCAACCCGGCGAGCGCTTATCCCGAGGTCACCTTCGACGCCGTCACCCTGACCAGCGGGCGACGGATCCAGGTGGACTTCACGATCACGGTCGGCGGCACGCCCTACGACGTCCTCACGACGCCGCTCGACCGCCTGCGCTTCCGCGTGGCCGGGCCCACCACCGACTACCGCTTCCAAGAGGACTACAACGCCCCCTCGGAAGGCACCCTCACCGCCATCGACGCCTCGATGGGTCAGTTCCGCTACCTCGTTCCGGACACGGTGGACGCCATCGCCACCGCGAACTCGGTTCCGGCGGAGGGCACCTGGTCGGTCAGCGTGGAGTCCCGCGACGTGGATTCGATGGGGACGCGCTTCCCGAGCGACAACCCCGTCGCGGTCGTCGCGATCACGGACCCCACCGCCGTTCCGCGGCGGGCGATCGTGAGCACCGCGAACTGCAACACCTGCCACCTGCCCCTCGAGTTCCACGGCGGCAACCGCAAGAATCCGGACTACTGCGCGTTCTGCCACAACCCGACCTTCGTCGAGCCCATCACGCCGCCCACCTCGGGGACGGAGATCGCACCCTCTCTCGATCTCGCGGCGCTGATCCATCGCGTCCACTCGAGCCCGGACCTCGCCTATCCGGCGGATCTCCGGGTGTGCTCGCAGTGCCACCTCGACGGCACCTGGACCCTGCCCCTGGCCGGCTCGAATGCGCCTGTCGCCATCGCCGAGGTCGACTCCGCGGGGACGGTGACGACGATGACCATCGGCTCGGCGGCTGCGGCCTGCGGCGGCTGCCACAGCTCCGCGGAGGCAGCGGCGCACTTCGCGACCAACACCACCCCGAGCGGGGGCGAAGCCTGCGGCACCTGCCACGGTGACGAGGACGAGTTCGCCGTCGACGCGGTGCACGCCCGACCGGAGTATCAGTTCCGGTGAGCGCGGCGCGCCGCACTCTCGCGGCCGTCGTCCTGCTGCTCTTCGTGGTCGCCTGTGAGGGTCCGGTGGGCCCCAAGGGCGACCCCGGCGAGGCAGGCCCGCCCGGGCCGACGCCCGACACCGGCGTCGCCATGGACGCCGCCATCGACAGCGTCAGCGCCGACGCTTCGGACATCCCCCTCGAAGCAAATGGTCTCGTGGGCCGCGTCACGGACACGGCGGACCGCGTCGTGGCCGGGGGTCGGGTCGTGCTGGTGCTCGCCGCCGACGTGATGGCTCTCGCGGAGACGCCGATCGACGTCTCGTTGGCGCCCGCCGAAGCGGCGCTCTCGACCATCGACGAGCCCATCGAAGACCTTCTCGACGCGGAGCGCGGGTACGCGGAGGCCGTGACCGACGCCGATGGCGTCTATCGCTTCACCACCCTGCCCGAGCAATCCGTCTTCGTGGTCTTCGTCCCGGCCGCGACCGATGCCGCGCGCTTGCCGGGCGGCACCTACGCGCGCACCGCCCAGGATCCGGCGTCCCTTCTCGGAACACGACTCGACCTCGAGGTGAGCTGCGTGCCGAGCGCGGAGGCACGCTTCATCGGCTCGACGGCGTGCCTCTTCTGTCATGGGCGCCACCGCTCCTTCGATACCGCCCACTCGGTCGGGCTCACCGTCCCCGGCCAGCGCGGCGCCCACCAGGACACGTCCCGCTACCCCGACTTCGATGCCATCCTCGCGCGCTTCGACACCTCGCTCTACTTCTACGACTGCGACGGCGCGTCGCCGGGAGCTGGGCTCTGCAAGGTGAGCGAGACGGCGCCCGCCGCGCCCGCGGTCGTGAGCTTCATCGCCGATCTGCGCCTCGACCCCTCAGTGCCGCCAGGCGGGCAGGGGCGATATCGGGTGGTCTTTCGTAACCAGCGCGCGGCCGAAACGGCCAGCTACGACGTCGACCTAGTCTACGGCGGCGTGCTTCAGCGAAGTCAGTTGCTCGCGCGGATGTCGGGGCCTAGCGGGAGGCCCATGCGTTTCCCGCTGCCGTTCCAGTTCCAGAACCAGGGGGACGACGGTCGGCCTGACCCGGCGGACTGGACCTGGCGTGATACGGGCTCGAGCGTCTTCTACGATCACGCGGCGGGGACGCTTCGCACACCTGCGCCAGACGCTTCCTTCGACGCCAACTGCGCTGGCTGCCACTTCACGGGCTACTCCGCCCACGATGGGGGTGGGGCGGGCGCGTTTGCTTCTGCGGTGGCCAGCCCGGAGGGGGCGTACGACTACGACGGGGACGGGCGGCGCGAGCAGATCAACGTGGGGTGCGAGAGCTGCCACGGGCCTGGCTCCGAGCACCTCGAGGCGGACGTGCGCGGGACGGCGATCGTCTCTCCGCAGCTCTTGACCCCCGGCCGGGCGCTCGCCATCTGCGGCGGCTGCCACTCGGCGCCCGCGAACACCCCCCTGCCTCTCGACGCCGACGGTCACATGCCCCGGGCGGGGATCCGGCGGAGCGAGCTCCTCGAGAGCCACTTCGCGGGGAGCGAGGTCGACCCTGCGAACATCTTCCCCTCGGGTGATGCGCGGGTCCACCGGCAGCAGTACACGGACCACATCCGGAGCGCGAAGTATCGAAACGAGAGCGTGATCGTCACCTGCGACGACTGTCACGACCCGCACGGCCGCGACGCCGAGCCTCACGATCTCTACTTCGGCATTCGCGACGACGCGGGCTGCACCAGCTGTCACTCCGACCGCCGCTACGCGGACGAGATCCGCATGCACATCGCCATGAGGACCGGCGACGACCACGCCGGCCTCGAGGACGACATGCTCCTCTGCACGCTCTGCCACATGACGCGGACGGCGACCGGTGGCTCACACGTCGAGGGCCTCTTGGACGCCGACCCGGCCACCGCCGCCCCCGTCCAGTACTACCAGGGCGATCTCGCCACGCATCGCTATCGCACCAGCGGCTTCGAGTACGCCAGCGAGCAGCCCGCCACCGTGACCCAGAGCTGCGGCATCTGTCATCGCCTCGTCCTGCCCAATCCGCCGATCTGAAGACCGTGGCCCACGCTCCTCCACACGCGGTGTTGTTCCTGTCGCTGCTGACCCTCGGCGCGGTGGGTTGCGAGCATCTGAACAACCCTCTGTTCCCCGAGGATCGCCCACAGGTGTTGACGCCTCAGGAGCACGACGTGGTGGTGGTCTCACGCACCGATCAGATCCCCACCTATCCGTGCATGGAGCAGTGCCACCGGGACCGCACGCCCGACCCCACGCCGCGAAGGCTCCGAGAGTTTCACACCGACATCCACATCGAGCACGCCGCGGTGATGCACTTCTGCGACCGCTGCCACGACCTCGACGACCTGGATCAGTTTCGTCTCATCGACGGGACCGCGGTGAGCTTCGACGAATCGGCGCGGCTCTGCGGCCAGTGTCACGGCGTGAAGCACGAAGACTGGTCGCGTGGCATGCACGGGATCCAGACCGGCTCGTGGCAGCGCGTCGCCGACCGGCGCACGTGTACTGCGTGTCACGACCCCCACGCCCCCGTGCAGGGGATCCATCTGACGGCGCTTCCGGTGCCTCGGGATGCACTGGAGGAACCCTGAGATGCTCGACGCGATGAAGCGGCGCCTGAAGGTATGGGGCCAGAGCGCGCCCGAAGAGCCGGCGGAGCCGGAAGATCCCGGCCTCGCCGAGGCGCTCGAGCGCGTTCAGTTGACGCGCCGATCCTTCCTCTCCCGGGTGGGCACCACCGCCAGCGCGACCGCGGCGGCGACGGCGACAGGCTGTGGCGGCGGCGTGTGGGAGGAGTTCTTCCAGCAGCACTACAAACGCCTCAGCGACGAGGACAAAGAGGCGCTCTTCGCGCGTCTCGAAAGGGGGGTGAAGGAGCGATACGGCGTCGATGCCAAGATCTCGGACCCGCAGCCGCTCGAGGGTGTCGAGTTCGGATACGCGCTGAACGTGTCGGTCTGCACCGGCTGCCGGCAATGCGAGTACGCCTGTGCGCAGGAGAACAACACCTCGCGCGATCAGGAGATCCACTACATCCGGGTCATGGAGCTCGACCGCACCTTCGACGTCGAAAACGCGGTGCACGACTATCGGGGCGAGGTGCCGCGGCCGGGCCGGTTCTACATGCCGGTGCAGTGTCATCAGTGCGAGAACCCTCCCTGCGTCAAGGCCTGCCCGGTGAACGCCACCTGGCGCGAGCGGGACGGGATCGTGGTCGTCGACTACGACTGGTGCATCGGCTGTCGGTACTGCGAGACCGCCTGCCCCTACGACGCCAGGCATTTCAACTTCCGCGAGCCGAACGTCCCACCCGCCGACATCAATCCGAATCAGGGCTACCTCTCGAATCGACTTCGCATGGCCGGCGTGGTGGAGAAGTGCCACTTCTGCCTTCACCGCGTGCGTGAGGGGCTGAACCCCGCGTGCCTCGAAGCGTGCCCGGTGGGTGCGCGCAAGTTCGGCAACCTCCTCGATCCCGAGTCGGAGATCCGCTCGATCCTCGAAGAGAAGCGCATCTACGTCTTCAAAGAGGAGCAGGGGACGCTGCCCCGCTTCTTCTACTACTTCGAAGAATGAAGAGCCTGAAGACAGCCGGCGAGCTGATCGCCGCTCTCGCGAAGTGCGCGGTCAAAGGGCCGCCGCTCTACTACGCGTGGCTGTCGGCGCTCTTCGTGGTGATGGCCATCGGCGGCTGGGCATACTCCCATCAGATCACCGAGGGCTTCGGCGTCACCAACATGAGCGATCACGTGCCCTGGGGCGCGTACATCGCGAACTTCACCTACATCGTCGGGCTCATCGACGCGGCGGTGATCCTCGTCGTCCCGGCGCTGCTCTTCGATCGCGTGGAGCTCACACGATTGATCTATCTGGGCATGTACCTCGCCCTCACCGCGGTGGTCATGGCGCTGCTCTTCGTGATGGTGGACATCGGCCATCCCGAGCGCGCCTGGCACATGTTGCCGTCTTTCCTCGGTGGGTGGCTGTCCATCCCCCACTCCATGCTGGCCTGGGACGTGGTCGCGCTCTCCGGTTGGGGCGTGATCAACCTGACCCTGATCGCGACGTTCTTCTGGGTGCGCTTCCGTGGAAAGGAGATCGACCGCCTTCGCTGGCGCAACGTGCTCCTCAGCGCAACGGTCTGGGCGGTGGCGCTCCACATCGTCACCGCCTTCCTCTACGTCTGGCTGAGCGCGCGACCCTTCTGGCACTCCGCGGCGCACGCGCCGCGTTTCCTCTCGTCGGCCTTCGTCGCCGGGCCGAGCTTCTTCGTCTTGTCTCTGTGGGCGATCCGTCGCTACGCCGGCGTCGAGGTCAGGCAGGAGGCGATCGAGACGCTGAGGCGCATCCTCGCCCTCGCGATGGTGGTGGACCTCTTCCTCCTCGCCGCCGAGGTCTTCACCGAGCTCTTCTCCACGTCGATCCACGGCCTGTCGATGCGCTACCTCTTCTTCGGGCTCGAAGGGCATCACAAGTTGGTGCCTTACGTGTGGACGGCGCTCGCGCTCAACCTCACTGCGTGCACCATCTTCATCGTTCCCGGTCTCGGTCGGCGGATGCCCCTCTTGCTCATCGCTTGTGCGATGGCGGTGGTCGGCGTGTGGATCGAAAAAGGGATGGGAATGGTGATCCCGGGTTTCATCCCGGGGCCGCTCGGCCAGATCTACGAGTACACACCCTCGCTCACGGAGATCGCCGTCTGCGCCGGTGTCTGGGCTACGGGCCTCGCGTTCTACACCGTGCTGATCAAGGTCGGCGTTCCTCTGGCCGAGGGCCAACTCGTCTCTCGCCAGGTGAGGGAGGCGTCGTCGTGAGGCGCTTCGTGATCGCGGCGCTCCTCCTCTCGGCGTGCGAGCAGCCCACGGCTGGCAGTGGACGGTCTGACCAGAATCTCGCCGACCTCTCCCTCGATGATCTCGGCGACGGAGTGGAAGGGAACATCGCAGGCGCGCCCTTCGAAGCGAAGGACGTCTATTACCGGATCTTTCGGATGAACGGCGCCCCGCGCGTCGACCTCTTCTTCGCCGAAGAGACCGTCGACGACTGCGGATTGCCCGTGGTGCGTCAGGGGCGGCGGGTCTTCGTGCGCTTCAGTGGCGCAGAGGCGCTTGCGTCGGGGGAGACCACCGTCGACCACGGCGACGCGTCGCCGGTCTCGATCCATTACGAGCAGCCCGTGGAGGGCCGGTGGGTGGGCGTGGGTGAAGGCGTCCTGCGGCTCGCCCTCGACGAGGTCGAAGCCTCGGGTGCGCAGGGGCGGATCCGGGCGTGCTTCGACGACGGTCGGGACAGCTGCGTCGCCGGTCGCTTCTCCGCGCGGCGTTGCGAGAGTCGCCTCGACGGTTACCTGCCGCGCGAGGGCACCGGCGTGGCCGATCCGCCCACGGCGGAGGAGGTCGCGCCGTGAGGCCCCTCGTCTTCGCCGCCATCATCGTCGTCGGCGGCTGCGAGACGAAAGACCCGATGGACCCGCCGCCGACCTATGCGGCGAGTGCGGGTGAGCTGCTTCGTGAAGCGTGCGCCGAATGTCACGGCGGCGACGCTCCGGCGGCCGGGTACTCGGTCGAGACCTACCTCGACACCATCTACTGCGTGCCCGACGGGCGCGTCGCGGTTCGACCGGCGGACGCGACGGCTCCGATCATCGCCGTGCTCTCCCAGCCCGATCACGCGGACCTCCTCGGCGACCTGAGCGCGGACTATGTGCGCAGGTGGGTCGAGGCGGGCGCCATCGATCGCTACGGCGCTGCCCACCCGCCGGGCTTCACCGACCCGCGCTCCGACGCATTTCACGGTGCGGCGCTCCGCGCGGCCTCTTGGGATCCGATGTACGACGCCGAGAGCCCGGGGGCGTGCGGGCGATGTCACGACGGAGCTCCTTTTCGGCCCGAAGGCGTCGGCGTCGCGCCGGGTGCACCACCCTGCACACGCTGCCACGACTCGCCGGAAGGCGTCCTCGACTGTGCGACCTGCCACGGTCACGGCGACGCGGCCTATCCACCGCGCGATCCCTGCTTCTTCGGCGACGCCGCGGGCGTAGCTGGCGCCCACGCGCCCCACGCGGAGGCCGGGATCGATTGTGCCGACTGTCACGGTGAGCGGGACACGACCGTCGGCCAGGGAGGGCTGCACGGCGACGGCGTGGTGGAGATCGCGTTCAGCGCGCTCGCAGGCGGCGAGGACGCGCGCTACGACCCGGAGACCGGCACCTGCGCCGTCTACTGCCACGGCCAGGGCGGCACCCGGCCCATGCCGGCCTGGTCCGACACCGAGGCGCTCGACTGCCAGAGCTGTCATGCGAGCCCGCCTCCGGACCACTATCCGGGCACCTGCGATTGCTGTCACGCCGAGGCGAACGCCGACGGCACGGCGCTCTTGCCCGGGCCTCTTCACGCCAACGGCGTGGTCGACGTCGGCGACGGAAGCGGCGGCTGCGGCGCCTGCCATGGTGCAGGCGGTGACGACGCGTGGCCGCGCGGGGATGCCCACGATGGGCACCGAGACCCCACCATCGCGCTGCCGGTCGCCTGCGGCTCGTGTCACCGCGTACCGTCGAGCCTCGACGCGCCGGGACATCTGAATGGCGTGGTGGAGGTGGAGCTCTCCGGCCTCGCCATGGCGCGCGGCACCGAGCCGACCTTCGAAGCCGTAGACACCAGCTGCTTCGTCGCCTGCCATGGCGCGGGTATCGAAGGAGGTGCTGTGCCCTCTCCGCGATGGGCGCAGCCCGAGGCGGTCGCAGATCGCTGTGATGCCTGCCACGGTCTGCCTCCAGCGGACACCCATCCGGTGCCCGGGCTGTGCGCCTCGGTGCTCTGCCACGGGGGCGAGATCAGCGAAACACCCGCGGGGCCGCGCATCAGCGCCTCGGGCCGGGCGATGCACGTCGACGGCGTGATCGACGCGGGAGACGGCACGTGAGGGGGCGCCTCTTGCTCGCGTGCTTCGCCGTCCTTTCGGCGCTCGTCCCCACGCTCTCGCGTGCGCAGGACACGGCCGACCGGGAGAGCGAGGACGGACCGACGCGACCGGAGCAGCCGCCGCCAGCGGAGAGCGACGCGATCCCCGCGCGGATCCGCGTTCGCTCGGACACCGTGATGCGCTTCCAGTCGGCCTACGTCTTCACCGTCGACGAATCATTTTCGGTCGATGCGAATACGCGCTATTGGCAACGGATTGCCCAGCTGCCTCTCTACGAGCGCGTCAGCCTCGACGCCCGCGATCTGGCGAACGGCGCGGTGGACGTGCACTTCTCCGGTTGGGGGTCGCTCGATCTCACCTTCCCCTCGGACGATGGGATCGTGGCGGGGGACTTCGCCATCGGCTACGTCGAGGGTCGCTACGGGGTCGGGAGCGCGTGGGCGGGGCGACGCTTTCTCGCCTGGGGCATCCCGGGCGGTGTGCACCTCGATGGCGGCGGCGCCGCGGTGCGCCTCGCGGATGGATGGGTCGCGGAGGCCGCCGTCGGCCGGCCCGTCACCCCGCGCCGCAGTGGGCTCCTCGGCCAGCATCCCGATTACTCGATGCCCACGTTCGCTTACGGCGCCCGCCTGGGCTACTCGAGCCCCGGTCACCTCAACGCGTCTCTGTCCTACCTCGATCGCTTCGCCGAGGGGATCAGCGCCGACCGCACCCTCGCGGCCGACGCGCTCTGGCGCATCGTCCCGGAGGTCGACCTCAGCGGCAACGTCGCCTTCGATCTGGGCTCGCTGGGGATCGAGCAGGCGAGCCTCCTCGCCACCTTCCTGGTCAGCCAGTCGCTCACGACGGATCTCTGGATGGCAGCACGTCGATCCGACGCGCCTTCTGCCGACGTGGTCGATCCTCGCGGCCTTCGCCTCGAGCATCTTCGACGAGGTCGCCGGCGGGGCCACCCTGCGCGTCTCCGACCACTGGTCGCTCCGCGGCCTCGCCGGGCTCCGCGTCTATTCGATGAACGGCGCCTACGTCGGCTACCGCCTCGAAACGGTGGCGCGATACGCCGACGTGCTCACAGGCTTGCGCGCTTTCATCAGTCTGTCCCGCCGCGACGACAGTGTGGTCGGGCTCAACGTCTTGCAGGGATCGGTGGCGTTGCCGCCGCTCTGGGAGCGGGTGATCGTGGCCTTCCAGGCCGCGGTGGGGCTCGACGACGCGGTGGAACGCGAGTCGATACTCACTCGCTTCAGCGCCGATTGGCCGGTCGAGGGCGGATTCAACGTGGGGGCGTCCATCGACTGGGCGCGATCGCCCATCGTGGCCTCGGAGCTCCGCGGTCAGCTCAGCTTCTCCTATCGGCCAAAGGACGTCCGATGAGCTCGCTTCGAAGCGGCGCGGCGTTCGTGCTCCTGGGGCTGTTCGCTCTGTCGAGCGGCTGCACGCGCAACAGTCGGCCGGAGCGCGACCGGATCATTTTTTCGCATGCCGCGCATCTCGGCGACGACCTCTCCTGCGTGACCTGTCATCCCGGCGCCACCGAGGACGCCGGGCCGCTGGCCGCGTTGGTGCCGCCAGAGGAGCTCTGCCGGGATTGTCATCGCGAGCGCGGCGAAGATCGCTGCAGGTTCTGCCACACCGTTCCACGCGAGCCCGCGACCTATCCGCGGCGCCATCGGCGGGTGCGCTTCGATCACGCGGAGCACGCGGAGCCGATGCGCGGAGAGTGCGTGGCGTGTCACGGCCGCCGGGGAGACGAGCAGAGCCTCGCCGACTTCGACGTGCACCTGCCCGAGATGGCCGACTGCACCGACTCCTGTCACTCGGCCGAGCTGCGCGAGCTCCGCTGCGTTCCCTGTCACGTGGATCTCCACGAGTACTCGATCGCGGAGATCGCGATCTACCAACACCCGCCGGACTTTCTTCGCGGCCACGCGGCGGCGGCGCGCGCCGAACAGGCGCTCTGCACCTCGTGTCACGAGCCCTCCTTCTGCGAGGATTGCCACATGACCTCGGTGGCGCCCATCGCCCTCGAGCTCGTCGAGCCGACCAACGTCACGCGCCACTTCGTCCACCGCGGCGACTTCCGCGCCCGCCACGCGCTCGAGGCGCGCATGGAGCAGGGCACCTGTCTCCGCTGCCACGGTGTGCCGTTCTGCGACGACTGTCACAGCGCCGCCGGCATCGGCGGCAGCGTCTCCGGGGCGAGCCCTCATCCGCCCGGCTGGCTCGACCCGCTCTCCCCCCGCGGGCACGCGGCCGAAGCGCGGCGCAACATCATGGCCTGCGCCTCTTGTCACGAAGCGGACGCCGCGCAGACCTGCGTCCCCTGTCACCGCGTCGGCGGCGTCGCCTCGAACCCGCATCCCCCGGGCTTCGGCGCGACGATGGATCCCCAACGCCACGCGGTTTGCCGGGTGTGTCACGTCCCGTGAGCGTCGCGAGCAAAGCGTGTCTGGCTCTCGTGGGCCTCCTCCTCGTCGTGCCGGTCGCGCAGGCTGAGGACGCCTGCATCGACTGTCACCGCGTTCGCCGCAAAGTGGCGCTGCGCGCTCCTGCGCTCGACCTCGACGCCGATCCCCATCGGGGACAGGGCGTGGATTGCACCGGCTGTCACGCGGGCACCCCCGTCTCGACCGTCGCGGCCCACGCCGCGCCCTTCCACGCCCGCCCCGTCGCGCCGTGCCTCGCCTGTCACGTGAACGAGGGGGTGGCTCAGAGGTGGGAGGGGTTGGTGGCGGCACTGGGGGCGGATGCGGGAACGGGAACGGGAACGGGAACGGGAACGGGAACGGACGCGGGAACGGGAACGGGAACGGACGCGGGAACGGGAACGGGACGACGGACGCGGGAACGGGAACGGGCACGGACGCGGGAACGGGAGCCGCTCCGGAGACGCTCGCCGACTTTCCCGAGTCGGCGCACGCGGCGTCGTATCTGTCGGGCGGCGCGGGGGCGATCTGCGGGGACTGCCACCACCCGCATGGGCCGGCGGCGGCGGACGATCCGGATTCTTCGGTGCACTGGACGCGGGTGCCGACGACCTGCGGGCGATGTCATGGCAGCGGCAGCGCGTCCGATCCGCTCGGGCACTGGTCCCGGAGCGTGCACGCCTCCGCCTGGGCCGAGCGCACGGACGGGGAGGGGGGCGGCCCGGCGTGTGCCGACTGTCACGATCCGCATGGTGGGGTCTCGGCCGAAGAAGCGGTGATCGCGTGCGGGCGCTGTCACGAGGAAGTGGCGGCGGCCTTCGATGCCGGACCCCATCGCGAAGCCTTCGCCGCGCGCGGTTTTCTCGATTGCGTCGAGTGTCACGGCAATCACCAGATCCTCCGCGCCGATGCGAGCCTGGTGACCGCGGGGCGCGAGGCCGCCTGCCGTCGCTGCCACGGCCCGGCGGACGACGTGTACGGGCGCATCGGCGCGCTCGGTGAGGCCCTCGAGCAGGCCGATGCTGCGCGCGAGCGCATCGCCCGCGGCGACGATGCTCTCCGCCAGCGGGCCTCCGCGCTCAGCGCCGCCCTCGGCGACGCGGTGCATCGCCTCGACGTGGACGAGGTGAAGCAGAAGGCCGACGCGCTCTCGGCCCTCGCGGCTCAGGCGCCCGAGGCACCGCCGGCGGCCGAGGCACCGCCCGCGGCGGAGGGGATCCCACCGCGCTACCTCGTGCTGTCGATCGTGGCGCTGGCGATCGGCGTTGCCTTCACCCTCCGGACCCGACGGAGGAAGCGATGAGCGCGAAGGGCAACTGGTCGACGCGGCGGCGCGTCGTCGTGGGCACGGCGATCGTCGCCCTGGGCGCGGCGGCGATCCTCGCCTTCGGCTGGGCGCCCGGCGCCGAGGAGCGCATGGCCTCCGATCGCGCCGCGTGCACCGGGTGTCACGCCGACGGCGGCGCCCATCTCGGAGACCACGAGGAGCTCGCCTGCCAGAGCTGTCATCCCGTTCCGAAAAATCAGCGCTTTTCCCTCGCATTTGCGGCGCTGCGCGGCGACGAGAGCCCGCCGGAACACGGTGACGTCGACCCGGACACCTGTCGCCAGTGTCACGAGGGCGACGCGCGTGGATGGCGCCGGCAGATGCAGACCCGCGGCCACCGAGCGCACGTCGACGCGAACGTCCCCTGTACCTCCTGCCACGCCAACGCGATTCACGGCGGCCCCATCACCCCAGCCTGCCAGAATTGCCACCGCGACCTCACCACCCACGTCGAGCTCGGCGATGGTGACTGCGTGACCTGCCACGGGTTCCGCGCCGAGGAGCACCCCGAGCAGCCGGTGCACCCGTCGGGTGCGCTCCTCGAGATCGCGCCCTGGACCGCCGAGCTCCCGGCCGACAGCGTTCACGACTCGGGCGACTGCCGCACCTGCCACAACCCCCATGAGAGCGCAGTGGGGCAGGCGGATTGCGTTCATTGCCACCGTGGGGTGCTGTCCGCTGACATCGCCGCCGGCACCGAGGGACATCGCGGGTGCCCCTCCTGTCATACCGCCCACCCCCCGCGCGACGCGCCGGCGGTGAGCTGTCTCCGGTGTCACCGTCCGCCCAGGCCGGGAGAGCGGCGGCGCAGCGGCGAGAGCCTCTGGGCGTCGGCCACCACGTCACCTTCCGACGCTGGCCTCGCGGTGGACGCGCAGAGCCTCACCCACGACGGACGCTGCGGCACCTGCCACACGCCGCACGTCTTCCGGGCCGATCCCAATGGATGTGCCGCCTGCCACACGGATCAGGAGGCAGGCATCGCCCGGGTGAACGGACACGACGCGTGCCTTCAGTGTCACGAGCCACACTCGCTGCCTCCGGGCCCCGAGGTCTGCGTCGAGTGCCACTCGAACATCCATCACGCTGGCGCGCCCAACGCGCATCGCTCGTGCCTGGCCTGCCACGACGCGCACGCCGGCGCCCCCAACCCGCGAACGGCGTGCAACGGCTGCCACGCCGGCGTCCATACCGAGCTCGAGGATCAGCCGGCGCCGCATCAGGACTGCGAGACATGCCACGATCCTCATGGCGATCCGACGCGCCGGAGCACCACCGCCTGCGCCGGGTGCCACGGCACGGAAGCGCGGACGGTGACCAGCCGTCAGAGCCCCCCGCCCCACCGCGTCTGCGCGTCCTGCCACACGCCGCACCATTTCGACGAGACGCCGGCCTGCGCCAGCTGCCACGGCGAGGTGGCGCACGCCAACGCGACGTGGCCTTCCGGCAGCATCCACGCGGGACCGTGCTCCGGATGCCACGCGGCGCACGACGTGGGTCACGTTCCCGCGTGCCGCGGATGTCATCAGGCAGAGACGTCGCGAGAGCACACCGGCCGCCATCGGGATTGCACCGGGTGTCATCAGGTTCACCACGCCTTCCCCGCGGGCGGCTGGTGGGGCACCTGTGCGTCGTGTCATGCGGAGCAAGCGCGCGCGGGCGCCGGTGCGCCCGGCGCGCACGCGTCCTGCGAGAACTGCCATCAGCCGGTGGGCCAGAGCCCGCCCGCCTGCACCAGCTGTCATCAACACATCACCGAGACGCTTCAGCATCAGGTGCCCCAGCACCAGCGCTGCCCCGACTGTCACCGCGGTCACTCGGTCGCTCCACCCCGACGCTCCGTTTGCGTGAGCTGCCATCGGGACAAGGCGACGGGCCATTTCCCCGACGCGAGCACCTGCCAGAGCTGCCACCCCTTCGCCCGCTGAAGGCCACGGATTTTCGGGGTTGCGTCTGTCGGTGCAGCGTGTACCTAGGTGCCGTGCGATTCATGACATGGACAGCCCTGCTCGTTTTCCTCGGTTGCGGCGGGACGCAGACTCCGACGGAGACCGAGTCGAGTGAGCCGCCGCCGGCTGAAGACGAGCAAGCGGCGGACACCGAAACCGCGCCGGAGCACATGCGGGAGCATTTCGCCGACGTCGCCGCGGCCCGTGACGCCGTGATCAACGGTGACCTCGAGGGCGTCCGAGCACCGCTCGCGCGCATCGCCGCCACCGAATATGGTGACGACATGCCGTGGGACTGGCGGCAGTGGGTCGGCGAGATGCAGAACTCGGCCGGGAGCTACGCCGAGGTCGCGGACATCCAGGCGGCTGCCAACGCCGTCGCCGCGCTCACCGAGAGCTGCGCGGACTGCCACCGCACCACGCTGGGCGGCCCGGCCATTCCTCCGGAGCAGCAGCCGCCTCACGAGCACAACGTCCGCGGTGAGATGGACCGCCACGCCTGGGGCGTCGATCAGCTCTGGCTCGGCCTCACCGCCCCCTCGCACGAGGCGTGGGAGCGCGGTGCCGAAGCGATCATGGAGGACCCCATGACGCCGGAGCAGGCGGAGGCCCTCCGCGAGGAGGAGGATGCCGAGGCCCTCACCCCGCACCTCGAGGAGCTCCGAGCGCTCGGCCAGGAGGCGCACGACGCGGGTCAGCCCGCTGACAAGGCGCGTGTCTACGCCCAGCTCATCGCCAAGTGCGCCATCTGCCACTCCGGTCTCGACGGTCGTCGTTGAGCCGCAGCTCGCCCGTGTGCCGCGGGTGACATGACATGGCCGCCTTTCGATCGTGGTGACGCTCGGAACCTTCGCCGGCGGGATCGGCCTCTTCCTCCTCGGGATGCACTTGATGACCGAGGGGCTGAAGGTCGCGGCCGGGGACGCGCTCCGCAACATCCTGGCGCGCGCCACCGATACGCGCTTTAGGGCGCTGTTGTCGGGTGCGTTGATCACCGGGCTGGTGCAGTCCTCGAGCGCCGTCACCATCGCGGCCATCGGCTTCGTCAACGCGGGCTTGCTCCACCTCGGCCAGGCCATCTGGGTGGTGTTCGGCGCCAACGTCGGCACCACGGTCACCGGCTGGCTCGTCGCGCTGACCGGGCTCGAGATCGACCTGGCTTCCTTCGCCCTGCCGGGGATCGGCATCGGGACCCTCGTGTCGACTTTCGGGGGCGCGCGGCGCATCGGCGCCATCGGTCAGGCGGTGGCGGGCTTCGGCCTCTTCTTCTTGGGGCTCGCCTTCATGAAGACGGCGTTCGGCGACGTCGCCGCCGGCGTCGATCCGGCATCCCTCGCGCCGGGCGGCGTCGCTGGCGTCCTGCTCTTCGCGGTCTTCGGTCTGGTGCTCACCGCTGCCACGCAGTCATCGAGCGCTTCGCTCGCCCTGGCTCTGTCCGCTGCGGCCTCTGGCTTGATCCCCATCACCGAGGCGGGAGCGTGGGTGATCGGGGCCAATCTGGGCACCACCTCTACCGCCCTCATCAGCGTGATCGGCGCCACGCCCAACGCGCGGCGCACGGCGATGGCCCACGTCGCCTTCAACGTGCTCGCAGCGTTGGTGGCGTTCCTCCTGTTGCCGGTGGCCTTTCGCGGCATCGACGCGCTCCTGCGCGTGGTGGATGTCGACCTCGGGCCGGCGACGGAGCTCGCGGCCTTCCACACCGCTTTCAACCTCCTGGGCGTCGCGCTGATCTGGCCCCTGTCGGGCGCGCTCACCCGTTTCCTCGAACACCGCTTCGTCACCGAGACGGAAGAGGAGAGCCGCGCGCTGCACCTCGACGCGAACGTGCTCGCCGTTCCCGCCGTCGCGGTCGATGCGCTGCGGCTGGAGAGCCAGCGCGTGCTGACCTTCGCCGCTCGGGCGGTGAAGGCGGCCTGCGCCGACCCGCGCCCGGACGCAGCGGCCCTCGCCCGCAACACCGAGGTGACCCGGCAGCTGAGCGAGAAGATCAGCGACTTCTCCACCCGCCTCGACCGCAGCTCCATGAGCAGCGAGGTCGCCGAGGGCCTGCGTCACCTGGTGCGGAGCGCCCATCACGTGAACATCGTCCTCGAGCAGGCGGCCCAGCTCGCGGAGCTCCGGCAGCGCCCCCAGGCGGACGAGAGCGGATTGGTCGACGTCCCCTGGCTGCTCGGCGCCGTGCGCGAGATCGCCGACCTGGCGACGAAGGCGCGCCCGAGCCTCGCGACGCTGAAGGAGCACTTCAAGACCTTCGGCGCGCGCTACCAGCAGGCCGTCAGCACTTACGCCAAGACCGCAGCCATCGGCGCCCGCGGCACGGAGCAGGCGCTCTACCGGCAGCAGGTCGCGAGCGAAGCCCGCCGCGCGGCGAAGCACCTCACGCGCGCAGCGGAGGAGCTGTACGCACTCGGAAAGCACCTGGAGGCGGCGACGGAAGTGGGGAGGGAGGTGGGGACGGGTTCAGAGACCAGGGCGGAATCGGGCGCGACGACGGGGAGCGAGGCCCAGAGCGAGACGGAAACGGAATCTCAGACGCCCCCGACCGGCACCTGGGACGACGAGTCGTCCTGATCACTGCCCGTCGAGGGCGGCGGCGCCGGCCATGTCGAAGCCCGTGAGGACGCCGACCAACTCGCCCAGGTCGTCGACGACGACGACGCGCCGTGCGTGCATGCTCGCCATGCGCCCGGCCGCGAGGTGGAGCGGGACTTTGGGCGTCTCGATCACCACCTCGCGCCCCATGACGACCTCTACGGGCGTGTCCGGATCGAGGTCGCGGGAGGCGAGGGCCTCCTCTTCGGCGAAGATGCCCACCGGTCGGCCTTCCCAGGCGACGATCAGGCCGCGGATGTCGAGATCGGCGAGCTGCTTTCGCGCGAAGCCCAGCGGCCCGATGTGCGCGATCGAGTGCACACCCACGTGCATGTATCGCTCCACGGGAGGGTCGAGCTTGTGGTCGACGATCGCCTGCATCACGTCACGGGTGGTGAGCACGCCCCTGAGGGAGCGGTCCACCTCCACGAAGACCCGATGGACGTGGCGATCGAGCATGATCGATGCCGCCTCGCCGATGGCCGTGCTCGGAGGGACGGTGAGGAGCTCCTTGCTCATGATCGCGTCGACCGTCTGGTCGGGCAGCTTCCATTCAGCCACCCCGCGCCCCTGGGGTCGGACGAGCTTGCCGGCCTCGAGCAGGTCTCGCCGGCTGATGACGCCGATGGCGCGCGCTCCTTCGTCGACAACGGGCATCGCCGAGACGCGCCGTCGGTCGAGCTCGTCCGCCGCCTTTTCCAGGGTGGTGCCCGACCGGATGGTGGCGGGCTCGCGGGTCATGAAAACCGATACGGGGGTGCGTAGCATCACCCCGTACTTAGTCACATCGCTCGTCCTGTCCACTATGGACGGGAGGGGCCATGTGGCTACATCCTCCTCATCCGGAGATAATGATGAACGCAGACGAGATCATGACCACCGACGTCGTCACCGTGAAGAGCACCACCAGCATCGGCGAGGCGCTGAAGCTGCTCTCCGATCTCACCATTCGGCACCTGCCGGTGGTGGACGAAGGCGAGGTGACGGGCATGCTCAGCGACCGCGACTTTCGTAGCCTGGGTATCGACACCGTCGCCGACCTGGAGCGGATGGACAAGCTCAGCGCGCGACTGTCGAGCCCGGTCTCGGAGCTCATGACGGGCGGCGTCCTCACCGTGGATCGCGGCGCCGACGTCAAGGAGATCATCGACCTGATGGTGGACGAGAAGGTCGGTGCGGTGCCGGTGATCGAGAGCGACAACGGCGACCTCGTCGGCCTCGTCAGCTACGTCGACGTGCTGCGCGTCCTCCGCGACAACCTCGACTGAGGTCCATCAAGGCGGATAGAGGCGCGCTGTCGTGGCGGGATCCGCGCGGCGCAACCGATCGATGAAGGCGGGGACCGTTCCAGTCGATCCGATCGCCTTCGCTGCGTGATCGAACGTGAAGAGGTCGCGTAGCGTGACGGCGGGGCCCTTTGGATCGAAGCCGACCTCGGTCACGTGGGTCACGCGCCGGCTTCCGTCGTTCATCAGCGCGAGCTGGATCACGACGTCCACCGCTTCGCCGATCTGTCGCTGAATCGCCCAGACAGGAAGCGAGAGGCCGCGCGAGAGCACCATCATCTCCAGCCGGGCGATGGCGTCCCTGGGCGTGCCTGCGTGCAGCACCGCCAGGCAGCCGTCGTGACCGCTGGTCATGGCCTGGAGCATCTCGACCGCTTCGGGCCCGCGCACCTCACCGACGATGATGCGGTTCGGGCGCATGCGGAAGGTGTTGCGCAACAGATGTGCGAGGGGGATGGCGCCGGCGCCTTCGATGTTCGGCGGCCGGCATTCGAGGCGCACCACGTGGGACTGGGCCAGCGTCAGCTCGGCCGTGTCCTCGATAACCACGATCCGCTCGCCCTCCGGGATGTAGCTGCTCATGAGCGCGAGCAGCGTGGTCTTCCCGCTGCCCGACGCGCCGCTGAAGACGATGTTCAGCCGCGCTCGGATGGCCAGGTAGCAGAAATAGGCGAGGTCCTCGGTGATGGTGCCGAGGCGTACCAGGTCCGCCATCTGCGACAGCTTCGGTGTGGCGCGGCGAATGGTGACCACCGGCCCGTCGAGGGCGACGGGCGCGATCACGATGTTGACCCGCGAGCCGTCCGCCATCCGAAGATCGACGAAGGGCTGCATGGCGGTCACCGACCGGCCGGATGGCAGGACCAGCGCGTCGACCAGCGCCTGGAGCTCGCCTTTGTTGCGAAACGGCGACTCGACCGATTGCAGAAGGCCCCGCTTCTCCACGAAGACCTGCTCGGGCCCGTTGATCATGATCTCCGTCACCTCGGGATCGTCGAGGAGATGGCCGATGCGCTGTACCGGGGCGGAACGGGTCACCGCATGGTGAGCCTACACCTCACCCGCGATCGGAGGCGCTATCATTCGCACGCGGTGACAATTCCAAGCGAGTTCCGTTACTGGGATCGAATCGAGGCACCGAGCGTCCGGCGCCTGCGCAAGCTCGCCCGCGCCATCCTCGGGTTCGATCCGGCGCCCTCCGACGACTTCGTCCGGACCTTCGCCGAAATGTACTACGACGCCGATCCGCTCGCGGAGGCGTTCGTCGAGGAGGTCTACGAAAAGCGCGGCGCCGACGAAGGACGTCGCATGCTCGATCGCGCGCTCTGTGAGGGTGTGTCCTCGATTCCCGACGCGCCCGTATCACTGCGGCGCCTCTTCGCAGACATCGAAGAGGATCCGGGCTGGGTCGATCACGCGCTCGTCGAGCGCGGGGCCCGCGCCTTTCGGCGCTACGGCACCGCCGTCTTTCATTTCGCCGGTGCCATCACCCTCGCGGCATACACCGAGAGCTCGGTCGCCAAGCCGCTGGCGTTGACCGGCGCCTACGCCGGGGCGAGCACGCGCCACCGCTTCCTCGAGACGGCGTCCTTCTGGATCGACGTCTCCGAGCCGGGCGGGATGGCGCCCGGCGCACCCGGTCGCGCCGCCGCCCTGCGGGTGCGCATCATGCACGTCTTCGTGCGGCAGCGGTTGCTCGCGCATCCGGAGTGGGATCTCGACGCGTGGGGTGTGCCCATCAGCCAGGCGGACGCGCTCCTCACACTCATGGGCGGAAGCGTCGCTCCCGGCCTGGCCATGCAGACCATGGGCTACCGGCCCACGGTCGACGAGATCCACGCCATGATGCATTTCTGGCGATACGTCGGTCACGTGATGGGCGTGCGACCGCGCGTCTACCCCGAGAGCGTGCGCGAAGCGATTCAGCTCGCGTTCGTCACGCACCTCAAGCGCGCCGAGCAGGCCGGCGAGGATGGCCGCCGCCTCTGCCAGTCCTACGTGGACGCGTTCCGGCCGAGCGCCCGGGGGACGACCTTCGACCGGGTGCGACAGGAGCTCGAGCATCGCCTCCATCTGGGCTACACGCGCTTCTTCCTGCCGCCGCCCCTCTACCAGAGCTTCGGGTTGCCGCCGGCAGGGCTCTTCGCCCTGCACCCGCTCGCGCAGTCGCCCTTCATCTTCACCGCCGAGACGCTGCGGCGCCGCTTCCCGCAGCTCGACGAGGTGGCCGACCGACGCGCCCGCGCCGCGCGGAAACGGTGGCTGGACCGACAGTTGGGTACGGGCAGGGCCGACTTTCGTCCGGTTTCCCGTTTCACGCGCTGAGCGCTATCCTGTGAGTCTGTGACCCTTCGGCTTTTCCTCCCCCTCTTCGCCTTGGGCCTCGCGGCCTGTTCCCTCGATTCCTCGTCGATCAGCCCCGGGGGAGACACCAGCGCCGCCGACTCGGGCGCAGACGCCGTGATGCCGGACGCGGCCATGGATGGGGACACCGCCGTGTCCCCGGATTCGTCCCCGAGCGACACGGGCATCCTCGATGGCGGCAGCGACGGGACGACGGGCGACGCGGGCGATTCGTCGACGATGGACTCGTCGGCTGGCGACGGTGCGATGGGGGATGGCGCGATGGACGCCATGGCGGGCGACGGCTCCATGGACGCCACGATGGACGCCACGATGGACGCCATGATGGACGCCGCCATCGATGCGATGCCCGACGCTCCCGCGTGCACCGACGGTATGACGCGCTGCGCGAGCGGCATGATGCTCGAGACCTGCAGCGCCGGGACGTGGGTTTCCAGCGGCTGCGCCCTCGGGTGCTCCGACGTGGGCGGCGCGCACTGCCTCGCCCTCGCGCCGAGCAACGTGAGCAGCTCGCTCTTCGTCTCGTCGGGTGACGTCACCATCGACGCCGACACGACGTGGGACACCGGGATGTGCACCTCCCTGCCGGGCACGCCGTCGACGGCGACTCAGGGCATGGGCTTCCCCGAGCTCTGCATCGTGAGCGTGCGTCGTCTGACAGTGCAATCGGGCCGGACGCTGACGGTGCGGGGCCCGCGACCCCTGGTGATCCTCGCCTCGGACCGCGTTCACATCGACGGCGACATCGACGTGTCGGCGGTGCGCAATACACCGGGGCCGGGCGGGTACGCACCTGGCGCGCCCACCACCGTTTCGGCCTCGGGCTTCGGTACCAACGGTTCGCACGCGAACACCTATGACGACGGCGGCGGTGGCGGTGGCGGGCTCTGTGGCGCCGGAGGCGATGGCGGTACGGGCGGCAGTGGCGGTGGTGCCGCGGGCGGTGCCGGGGGGAGCGCGGTCGGCGCTTCCTGGGATCTCGTGCCTCTCGGCGGCGGCTGGGCTGGTGGTCGCGGACAAGGTGGCGGCGGCGGCGGCGGCGCCGGCGGCGGTGCGCTCCAAATCTCGGTGCGAGGCCAGCTCCGCGTGCGCGGGGCCATCTATGCGGGCGGTGGCGGCGGTCGGGGCGGCGACGACTCGGGCAACATCGGCTCGGGCGGCGGCGGCGGTAGCGGCGGCGCCGTGCTCCTCGAGGCAGAGACGGTCACCATCGAAATGAGTGGGTTCTTGCGGGCCAATGGCGGTGGCGGTGGCGGCGGCGCCGGGTGCGCCGGTCGGGGTTATGGCGGGTGGGGGACCGACGGGCGGGACGACGCGACGCGACCTCCGGGCGGCAGGCGTGGGAACAGCTGCTTCGACGGCTCCAACTACGGGGCCCCCGGAGGCGACGGCGGTGGCGATCCCATCGACGGTGAAGCGGGCACGAGCCGCACCAGCTCCGGCACCAACGGTGGCGGCGGCGGCGGCGGCGCGGGCTGTATCCTCATCCGCAACTCCGATGGCACGCTCCCCAGCGGCCTTTCGGCCACCAGCCCCATGGCGAGCCCAGCGCTTCAGTCGTCCATGATCGACGTCGAATAGCGCTTCGAAGCGAGGGCGTTCTCTCGTATGCTCCCGCGCATGGCTACGTACACCTGCGACAAGTGTGGAATGAGCGTGAACATGACCTGCGGCAAGTGCGGCAAGGAAATGGTGCACGACTCGATCAGCAAGGACGACGGCAGCAAGGTCGCGATCGCGAAGTGCCCCGACGGCGACGGCAAGGTGAAGTCCCCGCTCTGCTGTGGCCAGGACATGACCTGCTCCGTCTGATGCCTTTCGCCGGGCGCTTCACCCCGGCGTCGGCTTCACCGCGCCCGATGCACGCACGGCGTTGAGCGCCGTGGTGATCGTCGCGAAGCGCTCGAGGAGCTGCTTCACGCGCTCGGTGGCGACCTCTGCGTCGGACGCGCTGCTCGAGGTACGGATGGTCACGTCGCGGAGCAGCTCCGAGAGCTCGGCGTGAAACGCCTCGAGCTCGTCTCTGCTGTCGAAGATCAGGGCGTGGGTCTCGGGATCGAGGCGCATGGGCTTTCCTGTCGGCTCAGCCGGCGTTATACCGCGACCATGCGAAGGATCGTCCGGATCAGCGTCGGCTCGTTGGCCGTCCTCCTCATCGCGGCCTGCACGCGGAATCCCGAGGGCGCCGAACGGCGCCGTGAGCACCCCCGGCCCGCGCCGGAGCTGGCGCCCGAGCCGGTCGCCGAGGCGCCCGAGCCGTCGGATCAGCTCCCGCCCGGTCATCCGCCGCTCGACGACTTCCAAGAGGGGCAAGAGGGGCAGGGCGGAGAGCCGACCGCCGCGGCCCCGGTCGATGGTGCCCGAGCGGCGGTCGCGGGCGTCCGCTGGGAAGCGCCCGCGCCCTTCCACTACCGCCAGCCCACCTCGTCGATGCGCGCCGCGGAGTACGTCATCGATGGTGGGGACGAGGACACGGTGATGACCGTCTTCTTCTTCGCCGGCGGAGGCGGTGGGGTCCAGGCCAACGTCAATCGTTGGGTGGGGCAGATGCAGACCACCGAGGAGCGGCCCCCCGAGATCTCACGCACCACCGTGAACGGGCTGCCGGTCACCAAGATCGACGTGCACGGCGGCTACGGCGGCATGCAGATGCCGGGCGCGGGTGGTGGCGGCGGCGGCGCGGGCTATCGGATGCTCGGCGCCATCGTGGAAGGTCCCCAGGGGCCGGTCTTCTTCAAGCTGGTGGGTCCCGCGCAGACGGTGGACCTCGCTGCCGAGGCCTTCGACGGCCTCATCGCTTCTTTTCACGCGGCCCCCTGAACAGCGTCAGCATCGCCGGCAGAAGCGTCAGCTCTGCGACGAGGGCGGAGAGGATCGCCACCATCGACAGCTCACCGAAGCGGCGGATCGGGATGAAGTCGCTCACCTGAAGCGCCGCGAAGCCCAGGAGCAACGCGGTCGAGCTCAAGACGATGGCGCGCCCGCTCTCTCGCATCGCGCCGCGAATGGCCTCGGTGACGCCTGCGCCTAGCTTCTCCCGATAGCGCGACAGGACGTGGATCGTCCCGTCGACGGCCAGCCCGATGCACACGCCGAAGACGATCACCGTGGCCGCGTCCAGGTGGATGCCGCGCAGGCTCATCCACGCCAGCACCGCCGCCAGCGGCAGGATGTTCGGAGGGATGCTCAAGAGCGCGAATCTCACGCTGCGGAACATGATTCCGATCAGCGCGAAGATGATGATCACCGCCAGGGCCAGGCTGTTTCGCAGGTCGGTGACGACGCGGTCGAGCCCGCGCGATGCCCGATGTGCTTCGCCGGTGACGAAGGCGTGAAAGACGTCTTCGCCGGCGAGGTGTTGGTCGAGGCCGTCGAGGATGCGGGACATGTGCCGTACGCCCAGGTCCGCGAGGCGCACTTCGATGCGCGCGAGCCGCCCGTCCCGGCTCAGGTAGTGGTCGAGGGGGGCGTCGTGCTCCGCGGTCGCCCGGTTCAGGACAGCCAGGGCTTCGATGCGCGCCGGGACGCTCAGGGATTCGTCGGCGGCTGCGGGGTCGTCGGTGGCGGTGGTCCACGTCTCGCGAAGTACGTCGGGGGGGCCGACGACACGCAGCACACCGGCTTCCTCCGACAGGCGGCGGGCGATCCGATCGAGCGCCTGCATCGATTCCGGTGTGAGAAGCGTCGTGCCCTCGCGCGCCTCGACGCCGACGGAGAGGCTGCGCACCCCGCCGAGGTGGCGCTCGACGATGCGGGTCGTGCGGATCACGTCGGAAGAGCCTTCGAATTGATCGAGGAGCGCACCATCGACGTGAACGTCGGCGGCGGCCACGAGGCAGACGACCAGGAGCGCGCCGGAGACCACCACTACGGCCCGCGGTCGTTTGAGGGTCGCCCTGAGGAGGGACTCCACGGTGGTGTCGAGGACGCGGTACTTGAGCTGCGATTGTCGCAGCTGCCGCTCGCCGGGAAAGGCGGGGAGGGCCGCGGGCAGGAAGACGACCGTGACCAGGTAGGCGAGCATGACCGCGCCCGCCGCGAGCAGCCCGAAGCGGCGCAGCATCTCGTTGTCGCTGATCGCCAACGAGCCGAAGCCGACAGCGGTGGTGGCCGAGGTCATGAAACAGGCGACCGCCATGGTGGAGAGCGTCCGTCTGGCGGCGGGCAGCGGCGGCTCCCCTTCCTGTCGCTCGTCTCGGTACCGCGCGATCAGATGGACCCCGTCGCCGAGGCCGATGGTGATCAAGAGCGGCGGCACGATGTTCGTCAGCAGATCGATGGGGATGTCGAGGAGCGCCATCGCTCCGACGACCATCGCCAGGGTGATCCCCACCGCAGCCATGGGCAGCACCACACCCGCGACCGAGCGGAAGCCCATGGCCAGCATCGCGATCGACCCCAGAGACGCCAGCGTGATCAGGAGCACCCAGTCTGCGGAGAGCGCATCCACCAGCCGTGCGCGGACGTAGGGCAGCCCGGCCATCTCGGCCGTGATGCCCGGCGGCGGTGGCGCACTGTCGAGGTGCGCTGCCAGGGAGCGCGCGGCGTGCTCAGCGGCGGCGTCGCTGTCGACGGACAGCGTGACGGAGATGGCCAGCGCATGGTGATCCTCCGAGACGAGAGAGCGGGTGAAGAGCCGACCCCGCTCGACCATCCTCTGGATCCGCTCCACGTCCGCGGGCTCCACCGCGCCGGTGACCAGGGGGGACACCACCAGAGAGTCACCCCGCTGTTCGAGGATGGAACGGAGCCCCCGCGGGAAACGCCCGGGGGCGGTGCGCGCCACGGCGGCCAGGGCGTCGGGGATGGGGCCGGTGGGGAGCGGAACGTCGAGCGCTTCCGGATGCGCTTCGAGATCTTCGAGGGTCGCGCCGGCCGTGGAGTCGTCGGGGTGGGGGATGGCGGTGACGGTGATCGAGTCGACCTCACGGACCCAGCGACGACTCTCGAGCCAGTGGGCGAGGTCGTGCTCGTAGGAGAGGACCTCGGGCGTGAGGACGTCGTTCGCGGTGATCACCACCATCAGGCGGCGGTCGTAGCGCCCGAAGGCTTCGCCGAGCTCGGCCGCCCGCGGGTCCTCTTCGACCACGCCCGCGACCAGTGCCTCGGGTGTGAGCTCGAAGCGCAAGTCTCTCATCGCGAACACGCCCCCGATGCAAAGAAGGGCGATGCCGAGCTGCACCAGCGCGCGGTGGTGCACGATGAAAGTGGCGATTCGGTCCAGGAAACGCACGGCGGCGGGGGCGGAGCATACGCGACAAACGGGTGTTATCGTGCGCGGGTGAGCCTTCCCGAGACCCGCGAGATGATCGCAGAGCTAATCGCCCAGCCCTCGGTGTCCAGCACCGATGCCGCGCGGGACCAGAGCAACCGTGGGGTGGCGGAGCTGGTGGCGGAGTGGGGAGAGGCGATCGGAGGCCAGGTGGAGCTCTGGCCCGTGCCCGGTCGCGAGGGGAAGGTGAACGTCTGCGTGCGTCTCGGTGGATCCGGGCCGGGGGGACTGCTGCTCTCGGGCCACACCGACACCGTTCCCTGGGACGAGGGGGCCTGGCAGAGCGATCCCTTCGTGGTCACGGAGCGCGAGGACCGCCTGCACGGTCTGGGAACGGCCGACATGAAGTCGTTCCTCGCGCTGGCCCTGCAGGCGGCGAGCGCCTACCGGGCGTCGGATCTCACGGAGCCGCTGATCATCCTCGGCACAGCCGACGAAGAGTCCACGATGAGCGGGGCCCGGGCGCTCGCCGAGGGTGGGGTGAAGCTCGCTCGGCGCGCGGTCATCGGCGAGCCCACGGGCCTGCGATGCATCCGCTCGCACAAGGGCATCCTCATCGAGACCATCGAGCTCCTCGGCCGTTCGGGCCACTCGAGCGATCCCCGCCTCGGGGTCAGCGCCCTCGATGGAATGCAGCAGGTGCTCGAGCGCCTCGTCCGTTTCCGCGAGCAGCTCGGGCGCGAGCACCGCGACGAATCCTTCGACGTGCCTGTGCCCACGCTCAACCTGGGGCGCATCGCCGGCGGCGACGCCCCCAACCGCATCTGCGCCAGCGCACGACTCGACATCGACCTGCGGCCGGTGCCCGGGATGGACCTCGAAGAGACGCGCACTCGGCTCCGTGACGAGGTGCGGAGCGCCCTCGCGGACAGCGAGCTGCGCCTCGAGCTGTCGTCGATCTTCGACGGCGTTCCAGCCTTCGCCACCGACCCAGAGGCGGATCTGGTGAAGGTGTCCGAAGAGCTCACGGGCGCAGCCGCCGGGGTGGTGGCCTTCGGCACCGAGGCACCGTTCTTGACGACCCTGGGGATCGAGACCGTGGTCATGGGGCCTGGCTCGATCGGTGTGGCACATCGCCCCGACGAGTACCTCCCACTCGCGGACATCCCGCGGACCGTGACGCTTCTGCGGCAGCTCATCGATCGCTACTGCGTCCAGTCCCCAGACGGTCCCTAGGGCGGCGTCCCCGTCGTTCACATCTGAAACGCATGTTTCAGAGACGTGAGCCTTCGTCCGAGCAGCAAGCCGTGATTCATGGACTTTTTGCGTGGCACGGGGATCGCAATGCTTCGGGCCGATGACTCCCATCCGCTTGTCGGCGTTCGGTGGTACCGACATCGGCCGCCGGTCCCAGAACCAAGACCTCTTCACCGTCGATCACTTCGCCGGTGTGTACGCCGTCGCCGATGGCGTCGGAGGTTACGATGGTGGCGAGATCGCGAGCCGCCTCGCCATCCAGACCCTCACGCGCTTCTTCGAGCGCGCCGGCGACGCGAGCAACGACGATGCGTCGATCCGGGAAGCCCGGATGGATCTCGCCTTCCGCATGGCCCACCAGGAGGTCGCGCGGGCGCGTACAGGAGCGCTGGCGCAGATGGGGACGACCCTCGCTGCGCTTCGCGTCGAATCCGACGGCGCAGCGGTGATCGCCCACGTGGGAGACAGCCGCATCTACCGCTATCGATCGTCGCGCCTCGAGGCGCTCACCCGGGACCACTCCCTCCTCGAAGAGCTCCGCGCCGCCGGCGTGCCAGAGGCCTATCGGGCGGCGAACGGCCACATCCTCACCCGCGCGCTCGGGGTGGGTGAGCCAGGGCACGAGGTGGTGAGCGTCACCCTCGAGCCCAGTGATCGCTACCTCATCTGCAGCGACGGGCTGTCGGGCTCCGTGAGTCACCGGCGCCTGTGGTCGATCCTCTCGAGCGCCCCAAACGAGCTGGTGATCCCCGCGCTCATCAGCGAAGCCTGGCGCAACGACGCTCGCGACAACATCACCGCCGTGGTGGTGTCGGTCGACTGAGGGCAGAGCTGGGTGGCCTCCCAGATGGGAGGCGGCGAAGCCGGGTGGCCTCCCCGACGGGAGGCCACGAGGCTCGGCTCAGGGTGTGCCGAAGCCGACGCAGCTGCCGCTCCGGCAGACCTGGCGGCGGCCGCAGGTCGTGCCGCACGAGCCGCAGTTGCGTGGATCGGTGTCGGTGTTGGTGCAGACTCCGCCGCACGACGTGCTACCGCCTGGGCAGCCGGTGCAGGTGCCGGCGGCGCAGTACTCGTCCGCAGCGCACGCGGTGCCGCACCCGCCACAGTTAGCCGGGTCGAAGTCGGTGCGCACGCACGAGCCGCTGCAATCGGTGGTGCCCGCGGGGCACATGCCGGTGCACACGCCACGAGAGCAGGCTTCGCCGGAAGCGCACGCGTTGCCGCAGTCGCCGCAGTTCGCCGGATCGTTGAAGGTCGTGACGCATGCGCCGTCGCAGTAACGTTCGCCGAAGCCACACATCACGGTGCAGGTGCCTGCGTTGCAGACCTCTCCGCTGGCGCACGCCATTCCGCAGCCGCCGCAGTTGGCGGGGTCGAAGTCGGTGTTGGTGCAGGTGCCACTGCAATCCGTGAGCCCCGTGCCGCACATCGCGGCGCAGACGCCGCGCGAGCACACCTCCCCGGACGCGCACGCCATTCCGCAGCCGCCGCAATTGGCGGGGTCGTTGCGCAGGTTCGCGCAGGTGCCGCTACAGTCGACCTCGCCGAAGGCGCAGCCGCAGGTGCCGAAGGCGCAGGTCTCGCCGCTGGCGCAAGCCATGCCGCAGTCGCCGCAGTTGGCGGTGTCGGTCTGGGTGTCCACGCAAGCGCCGCTACAATCGGTCAGCCCCCCCGAACACATCGCGGCGCAGGTGCCGCCCGAGCAGACCTCGCCGCTCGCGCAGGCCATGCCGCAGTCACCACAGTTCGCAGGGTCGGAGCCGAGGGTCACGCAGGTCGTGCCGCAAGCCGTTTCGCCCGCCGCGCAGCTGATGCCGGCGTCGCCACCGCCACCGTCGCCCCCGCCGCCGTCGCCCGCGCTGCCGTCACCGCCGCCGCCGTCGCCCGCGCTGCCGTCGCCGCCTCCACCGTCTCCTCCACCCCCCGAGTCCATCGAGGTGCCGGTATCGCCACCGTCCATCGCCGTTCCGGTGTCGCCCGCGGCGCCACCGTCGTCGCCGCAGCCGAGGCCGGCGAAAGTCAGGATGATGACGAATGAAGAAGCAGAGAAAGCACGCATGAGAAGTCCTCCTTCGGCCCGGCGCGCGCGCCGCGACCGAAGTCCAGTATACCGGAAGACGGCCGTCTCTTGTGAGCCGTGGAGGCGCTTCAGTTGCGGACGACGGTGCCGGTGTGATGGCGGGAGCCGCGCACGTTCACGGTCGCGTTGCCGCTCGACACCAGGTCGCCGTAGATCCGCGTCTCCACCACGTCGACCCGCGCGTTGCCCATCGCGACCACCGCCGGCTCGCCGCGGAGGATGACCTCCGAGATCACGACGTGGCAGTCGTCGGTGGCGAAGACCGCGACTCCGCCGTCGCCGTTGACGTGGCGGTTGTGCAGGCGCAGCTCCTGATTGCCGCTGCAGGTGAAGGCCGCGGCGGGCCCGGCCGGGGCCGGCGTCGCAGGGGCCGCGACCTCTTGGGGAGTCGGGGCCTGTTGGAGCACGACCTGGGGCTGCGCGGGGGCCGGCGTCGGCACGACGATCACGGCGGTCTCGCCCTGGGCGAGCTCGCGGGTCGTCACGTCGCCGTCGTGGTGGACGGCAACAGTCGTGGGCGAGGAAGCGACGGTGGCGGTTCGATCCTGAACCGTCTGGTCGCGGGTGTACCCGGGGGCGGTGCCGCAAGCGGCGGACGCGAAGAGGGCGAGGAGGAGGGATGCCCGAAGGAGGGTGTACATGGTCACCTTCGCGCGTCAGCAAGATGGATGCCGTGCGAATTGTCGAAGGATGCCGTGCGCCGAGCTCGCGATCGTGGACGCTCATTCACGGCGAACGGGCGGATCCGCCATCCGCGGGGCCCTCGATTTGCACCCATGGCGGCTTCTTGTAATACCGCCGCGCCATGACCGACATCCGCACCATCCCCCAGGCCCTGGCCCGCGCGGCCGAGCGCGAAGGCTACGGATTCACCTTCGTCGCCGACGACGGGTCGGAGGATGAGCACACCTGGGCGAGCCTGCTCGAGCAGGCAAAGCAGATCGCGGTCGCCCTCCGCGAGCGCGGGATGAAGAAGGGGGATCGCATCGCCCTGGTGCTCCCCGCGTCGAACGAGTTCATCCCGGCCTTCCTCGGGGTGGTGCAGGGCGGCGGCGTGCCGGTGCCCCTCTATCCCCCGATGGGCATGGGTCAGCTCGGCGGCTATCTCGACCACGCCAAGCACATCGTGAGCGCCTCGCGCGCGAGTCACCTCGTCACCAACAGTCAGATCAAGGCGGTGCTCGGAAAGCTCCACGACGCCGCGCCCTCGCTTCAGGCGATGCTCACCGTGGCCGACCTCGAGGGTGACGCGTCGCTCTTCGTCGACCCCGGCCTCACGGGCGATGACACGTGCTTCATCCAGTTCACCTCTGGCTCGACCTCGACGCCCAAGGGCGTGGTGGTCACCCACGACAACCTCCACGCACAACTGCGCCGCCATCATGCGCGACGGCCTGTCCACCGATGGCGAGGACCGCGGCGTGAGCTGGCTTCCGCTCTTCCACGACATGGGGCTCATCGGCTTCGTCCTCGCGCCGATCCATCATCGGGTGCCCGTGACCTTCATGTCACCGCTGTCGTTCCTGAAGCGACCCGTGACCTGGCTCGAGTATCTGTCGAAGCACCGCGGCACCATCACCTACGGCCCGAACTTCTCCTACGCGATCGCGACCAAGCGCATCCGCGACAAGGATCTCGAAGGCATCGACCTGTCGTCGGTGCGCATCGCCGGTTGCGGCGCCGAGCCCATCCAGGCGGACACGCTACGTGCCTTCGCTCAGCGCTTTTCGGCCCAGGGCTTCCGCGAGAGCGCGTTCGTCCCGAGCTACGGCATGGCGGAGAACACCCTGGCGATCGCGTTCTCGACCGGCATCCCCACCGACGTGGTGGACAGCGACACGCTGTGGGCCCGAGGCGAGGCGAAGGCGCCCGAGAGCGAGGACTCCGAGTCGCTCGAGATCGTGGGCTGCGGCAAAGCCTTCCCCGACCACGGCATCCGCATCGTCGACACCGAGAGCCGGGCCGTCCTGCCGGAGCGCCGTGTCGGCGAGATCCAGATCAGCGGCCCGAGCGTGATGAAGGAGTACTTCGAGAATCCGGACAAGACGGCCGAGACCATCGAAGACGGATGGCTATCAACACCGGCGACCTCGGCTACCTCGCCGACGAGCAGATCTTCATCTGCGGCCGCGCCAAGGACGTGATCATCGTCAATGGCAAGAACTACTACCCGCAGGACCTCGAGTGGGCGGCGGGTGCGGTGGATGGGGTGCGGACCGGCAACGCCATCGCCTTCGCCGGCTATCGCGAGGGGCTCGGCCGAGAGGCGGTGGTCGTGGTCGCCGAGACCAAGGAGAAGGGCGGCTTCGACGACATCGCCTCGCGCGTGAAGAAGGCGGTCTACGACGCGACCGGCCTGATGGTGGACGAGGTGAAGGTCGTGCCCGCCGGTACCATTCCCGAAGACCTCGAGCGGCAAGGTGCAGCGCCGCAAGGCCGCCGAGCTCTACGAGAGCGACGCCCTCGAAAAGCGGGAGGACGAAGGCGCCGCCAAGGTCGCCGCTCGCGTCGTCGAGATCACAGCTCGCGCACCTCAGGCTGCGCATCTTCGGACGTCGCTCGCAGTAGTGCGCTACTCGGTCGACGCGGCGATCGAATAGCCGAGGCCGGTGGCCATCTCGTCGATGTTCTCGACGACGAGGTACATCGTGCCGGAGGCCGTCAGCGGCGCGTCGATGAGCGGCGAGGTGTCGCCGGCCGAGCGATCGTCGTTGCGCGCGATCCAGCTGCCCGTCGCCTCGGAGACGATGAAGAGCCGGCCGTCCATCATCCCGGTGGGCGCGAGGTCCAGGGTCACCCAGGTTCCCTCCGTACCGTCGAAGGAGTGGACGCCCATCGCGCCCGGATGGTCGAGCGCGCCGGTGACGGTGCTGGGGAAGGTGAGCGGCGTCGCGATTGACGCAGCCGGGACCTCGGTGACCGAAAGGACGTAGTCGTGGTCGGCCCCGCCTGAGCCCGCCCCGCCATCGAGGCTCCGCACGTCGCGCACCGCGACCAGATGACCGTCGCCCATCGCGAGTAGATCGAGCTCGACATCGGCTTCGGTACCCGTCCGGCTCAGATGCACGTAGTCCTCGCCGGCGGCGGCGCCGTCCCGACCGGAGTCGATCACCGTGAGGTGACCCATCAGCGCGCCGGGAGTCGTCAGCTGGATCACGTAGGCGTGGCCGCCCACTGTGGGGATGCGGAAGATGTCGGAGTCACCAGCGGCGTCGATCGCGCCGCTCATCGTCGCGCCGATCGGCAGGTCGTTCACCTCGTCGGTGGTCGTGCCGTCATTCGGCTCCATCTCGGTGAGCATCATCGGCGCCGCGTCGGGCGTGGCGTCGGGGGTCGCGTCGGCAGACGCGTCGGGAGACGCGTCCGGGGTCGTCCCGGTGTCGGTGGCGCCATCCGGGGGCATCGCGCTGTCCGTGGTGCCCGTGCCGTCGTCGCCACACGCGGCGACGAGGCTGGCGAGGGCGAACAGCGGCACGAGGACGCGGCGCATCGTCAGAGCCCTTCGACGTAGTCGGCTTCGGGGACGAAGATCCGCACCTGAAGCGGGTCGACCGGCACGCTCATCTGCGCGGCACCGCTGACCGTGACCCGCTCGCCGTTGATGACGTCGACCAAAGTGGCGTTGGGTGAGGCGCCGACGGTCATCGACTCGCCCATCATGGTGGTCGCGCTGGTCTCCGAGGCGTGGCGGCTCTGGGTGTTGATCACCACCAGCGCGTAGCGCGCCGTCCGGGGTGCGTCCGCTCGAACGCGATGATCCCGGCGTCGTCCTGTTCGTCGCCCGACGCGGTCGGTCAGCCCAGCGGATGTCGAAGCTCGCCGCGGCGCAGCGGCGTCGTACTGCCTGCGGATGCGGGTGAGGCGCGCGATCTGCTGGAAGGTCTCGCCCTGGTGTCGTAGTTGCTCCGCCAAAGCGGCTCGCGGTTGCTGGGGTCGTTGCCGCCGTCGTACTCCTGCTCGGTGCCGTAGTAGATGCAGGGGATGCCATCCTCGGTGAGGAGATAGGCCGAGCGCGGCGCGCAGGCGCGGGCCCTCGCTCCATGCGCTCGAAGAGAAAGCGCGAGACGTCGTGGTTGTCGATGAAGTTCACCAGCACCTGCCGTCGGAGCGGAACGCTCGACGCCGCCGGTGCTGCGGCATGGTGCCCGTAGTTGGCGGCGCGCTCGTCGAGAGAGCTCTGGATGCTTGGTGGTCGGGCCGCCGTTCGTGAAGACGTCGTCGAAGACCTGGAACTTCTGCGAGAAGTAGAAGACCGAGTCGAGCCGGCCGGGCCTGCGTGTAGCTGCCGACGAGGATCGTCGTCGCCCGTCGAAGGCCTCGCCGAACATGAAGAAGTTCGTCCTTGCCCGCGTCGGCCAAGTCGCTCGCCGGACCTCGCGGCGCGAAGAACTCCCAGAACCCGTAGTCGACGTGCTTGAGGGTGTCGATGCGCAAGCCGTCGAGGTCGAGCTTCATCACCCAGTCGGCGTAGACGCCGCACCAACTCCTCGCGCACCCGCAGGTCGCTCGGTGTTGATGTCCTTGAGGCCGCCCGGGAAGTCGCCGCAGAGGACCTGCTCGCGGGTCGTCTAGTTCGACGACCCGCCCGCGCCGGCTGTAGGCCTGCTCGGTCCTGCGAAGATCGGCGGGCCGTGGCGGCGTCCGGAAGATCGCCGGCATGTCGAAGAAGCGGATCGGCGCCGGCCCGCCTCGCCGAGCGAGGTGATACGGCCTGGATGCCGCGCGGGTCGTAGTCCGGGTCGAACTCGGTGACGCTGGAGTAGCGGGGCTCTCGCATCGCCGATCGGAGGACGGGTTGCCGGTCGCATCGCCGGTAGCCGCCCGACGACGCCTTCGTCCGGCTGCCCGTTCTGTTGATGTCGTAGTAGAAGACCTGGCCCATGTGGTTGGTGACGATGTCGAGCACCACCTTCATGCCGCGCGCGTGGGCCTGCGTTGATCATGCGCGCGCAGCGTGGCCAGGTCGCCGAAGTGCGGGTTGAGCCGCTCGAAGTCGATCTGCCCAGTAGCCGTGGTAGCCGTCGATGCCCGCGTCGGTGTCGACGTTGAGGACGATGGGGCTGATCCAGAGCGTGGTGACGCCCGAGCTCCTCGAGGTAGTCGAGGTGGTCGATGACACCCTGCCAGTCGCCGCCCTGGTAGCGGGCGAGCGAGCCGGTGTAATCGACGCGCTAGTCGTTGCGCGGCTCGCCGTTGGCGAAGCGGTCGACGATGAGCTGATAGATGACTTCGTCGCGCCAGTCGTCGACGTGGGTCGATCCGGATCTCGACGTCTCGCCGCTCGTCGCAGCTCGCCGCTGACGCAGCCGCGCGAGCGCGAGGGTCAGCGCAGACTCGCGGTCGCGAGATCTAGCTCCCGTAGCTGCTACTGCGATCCACCATTCGGCTCCGACTCCGAGGAAATGTTCGACCTGTGCGCGCGCGCGGGTCGGCTGAGTTGTACATAGCGCCGTGCGCCGTCGTCGCGAAAGGTCGGCGGCATAGATGATGCGGATATGGGGGCGGGTGTAGGTGCCGCGGCCCGAAGGGCGAGATGAAGGGGATGATGCCCAGCTTCAAGATGGTGCCGCCCACCGGGGTGCCAGTCGTCTCGTCCAGCGCCGTGCTGCTGAATGCCCTGCTAGCTCCCGTCGACCGCGACGCCCGAGCCAGTCGGTGAACCAGACCATCGGGCGCGATGTCGATCGCGCCTTCGGTCGAGCAGGTTGCGCTCGAAGAGGCTGGGGTCGGCATCGCGGAAGCGGCGGTAGTACGCCGCGCCCTGCACGCCGAACAAGTCGTACTCGTAGTTCACCGAGAGCGCGAGCATGGCCTCCTCGGCGCGCTCGGTCGTGATCACCGTGGTGGTGGAGAAGGGCATGCCGAGAGGGTCGTATGCGCCAGCCCGCGCGCGTAGCGGAAGAAGAGATTCAAGAAAGCGTGCCTTCCACGAGCCAGCCGCCGAGCTGCCCGCCGAGCGCGAAGTCCGTCGTCCGCCGGGAGCTGTTCGATGGTGCCGTCGGTCAGCTGACGCGACCCGCTCGCCATCGAGTGGTACTCGCCGTAGAGCACGGCCTTTGCGCCGAATGGGTTGGTGGTCCCGAAGGGGAAGTAGGTTCCCTTCGCCGCGAGCACCAGGCGCGGGCGGTCGAGGATGAAGACCTCGTCCGGCGTGAAGCGCCCGCCCTCGGGCGCGACGTCGATGACCTGGGTCTGGAAGGGATTGTTCGGCCGCGCGAGGGCGGCGACGGTGCGGAGCTCGAAGTTGTCGTTGTGGTAATCGAGCCCCCCGCCGAGGGCGTTGATGTTGTCGAGGGGCCAGGTGTTGAGCAGGTACATGTCGTCGCCGCGCCACATCCGCGAGCCGGCCCAGACTCGCAGCCCTTCGGTCCCCACGTCGATCAGCTCGAGGTAGAGGTTCCGGATGGCGAGGTTCTCGTCGAAGTTGCCGTCGAAGTGGAACAGGTCGCCGTTGATGGCGAAGTCGACGACGATCTTGGACTGCATGTAGCGCCACTTGTCCTCGCGGCGGAGCTCCACCTCGAGGTAGGTGGACTCGTCGATGCGTGGCCCGAAGGCGACCATGTCCGAATCGCGCCCGGTTCCCCCGCGCAGGTCGCTCGCAGCCACCACGCGCCCGTAGGAACCGAAGGCGAAGCCCGACCAGAAGTCATCCTCCTCGTCGTCCTCCTCCTGCTCCTCCTCGGAGCCCGGAAGAGAGAACTCCTCGGGGCCGGAGTCCGGGTCGGCGTCGGAGGCGGCATCGGCGTCGACGTCGGCATCGGTGTCGGCGCCCTCGGAGTCGGAAGCGGAGTCGGAAGCGGAATCGGACGCGGAGTCTGTGTCGGAGTCGGCGTCAGACGCGGAGTCTGTGTCGGAGTCGGCGTCAGACGCGGAGTCGCCGGCGTCGCCCCCGCCCCACCACGGCGCTTCTTGGTCGCCCGTGGTGTCGTCGCCCGAACCGGTTCCCGCGTCGTCCTCTTGCGCGTGCACCTCGCTCGCAAACAGGGCGAAGACGAGCAGGGAGAGGAAGGCAGCGGGGAGGCGGGGCGCCACGGCGCGCGGACCATAGCGGATTGGCGAGGGGAGGCAACGCTCCTCGCGGGCCCTCGATCAGCGGCAGTAGGGGACCATCCAAGTGCGGGCAAAGCCGGTGCAATCACCGATGTCGCAAGTGGGCGCCGACCCGTCGGGGCCGCAGACCTGACGGCAGGTGGCGATGCCCATCTCGCTGATGCAGATCAGCCCCCGCATGCAGAATCCATCATCGCCACCACAGGGGTTGCCCAGACCCTGTGGACCCTCGGGGCGGCAGCCGGTGTAGGGCTCGCCCGTCTCCGGATTGCGCGAGAGGGTGCAGACGTCCATGGGATCGGAGCAATCCTGGGTAAAGATGTTGCAGGGCTCGGGGATGGGGCGGCAGACGCGGATGCACATGTCGCCACCGATGGCCCCGATGCAGGCTTGGCCATCGCCGCAGAAGCCGATGGAGCCGTCGGGACAGAGGCGCTCGCAGACCAGGCCGTCGCCGAAGTTCAGGCAGAGGAGCCCGGGGGCGCACTGTGCATTGCTCGTGCACGTCTCACCGAGGCCGAGGGGCGTGGCGTCGATGTCGACGCACTCGGTCATGCCGACGCCAGGCTGACAGCTCTGGCCGTCGGGGCAGCTGGTCGGATCGAAGGGATCGCAGGGCCCCATGGCGGTACAGGGCATGGAGACGGGGCCGGTGTCCATGGGCCCGGTGTCCATCGCTCCACTGTCCGCGACGGCCGAATCGCCAGGAGGCGCGCCGTCCGAAGGGGTCGCGTCGGTGGCCGCGTCAGCGGTGGCGTCGGGGGCGGCGTCCCCGGTCGTGCCGCCGCTGTCCACCACCCCCGTATCGACGAGCGCGGGAGGGCCTTCGTCGTCACCGCAACCGAGCGGGATCACGAAGAGAAAGGCGAGGCAAAGGAGGGGCCGATGGCGGCGCACCTCCACAGGATACAACACCTCGGCCCCGAGAGCTGCCGGGGGCCAGGTTCCGTGCTACGCCGGACGATTCGAAAATGCTCGCCCCCCCCGAAAACGCCGCCCATCTGGACAGGGCTCGGCACTTCATCGGCGCCGAGATCCCCTTCGATCGGGAGCTCGGGCTGAGGGTGGTGGCACTCGAAGAGGGCGCTCCGTGAAGCGTGTGGACGATCAGTCGTGACCACCACCACCAACCACGAGGGCGTGAGCGACGCCGACACGGAGCTCGACCGGATCACCTCCGAGGAGGAGAAGGTCCTCAGGCGCGTTCTGCGCACCGTGACCGAGCGCAAGCCGCGTCCTCGCAGCCGGCAGATCGACTACGACGCGGAGCTCATCGCGCTTCGTGATCAGATCAACGAGGCGCGCCTCGAAGACGTCCCGCCCCTCATCGAGGAGATGGAGCGTTTGCAGCAGGTGGCGGCGCGGCGCGCCGAGGTGCAGGAGGGTCTGGTCGACGCCGCCTCGCCGTACTTCGGCCGACTCGTCCTCGAGGAGGGCGAGCGCAAGCGCGAGGTGCTGATCGGGCGCTCGACGTTCATCGACAACAAGACCGGCATCCGCATCGTCGACTGGCGCGACGCGCCGGTGAGCCGGATCTACTACCGCTACGAAGAGGGCGACGACTACGAGGAGTTCTTCGGCGGCCGCGAAGTCGAGGGCGATGTGCTCACGCGGCGCAGCCTCGCCATCATCAGCGGCGAGCTGCGCCGGATCGGAGCGCCGCAGGGAACCTTCGTGCGCGACGCCAAAGGTGTCTGGCGTCGCGCGGGCGAGAGCGCCGCCCGGCTCTCGGGCGGGCAGGGCGTGGCGATGCGCGCCGAGGCCCACCACAAGCCCGGCAAGCTCGGCGTCGAGCACCTCACCGGTGGCGACGACAAGCATCTGTCGGAGATCGCCGCGCTCATCGACCCGCGTCAGTTCGAGCTGATCACCGCGCCCGAGTCCGGGCTGGTGGTGATCCAGGGTGGAGCGGGCAGCGGTAAGACGACCATAGGCCTGCACCGCCTCGCGTACCTCGCTTTCCAGGATCATCGGCGCTTCCGCGCCGACCGGATGCTCGTGATCGTCTTCAACGACGCGCTCGCGCGCTACATCTCGCGCGTCCTTCCGGCGCTGGGCGTGCCAGGGGTGCTGGTCACCACCTACGAGCGCTGGGCGCATCGCCTCCGCACCAAGCATCTCGCCGGCCTTCCGCGGGCATATGACGAGGACACTCCGCCGGTGGTGGTGCGGCTCAAGAAGAGCCCCGCCATGCTCCGCATCCTCGACGACTGGGTGAAGAAGCTCGCGGCGGACGTCGACGTGCGCATGGAGCGGGAGGCAGCCGGCCTCGAGGGGGTCGCGCCCGCGCTCGCCGAGTGGCGCCGCACCCGCTCTTACTCGCCCGCCCACCGCCTCGATCTGTTGAAGCGGTTCCTGCGCAACGAAAAGGGGGAGGGGCGGAAGATCCCGCTGAGCACGCGTCACTCGCTCGAACGCGCCGCGTCGGCGCTTCGCAAGACGAGCCGCGACGTGGTCGGCGCGTGGGCGGAGATCCTCACCGACGAAGAGCTCATCCGCGGGGGCTTCGCCCGTCACGCACCAGGAACCTTCGAGGAGGACGAGCTCCGCGACGCCCTCGCATGGTGCCGCCGCAAGTGCCCCCGCGTGGTGGTCTTCCAGGAGGAGATGCTCCATCGAGAGCGGGCCGGGTCCAAGGGAGAAGAGCGCGACGACGACGACGACGATCGGAACCGGGGGATCGACGGCGCCATGGAGACCGAGCCGGTGGCCCTCGATCGCGAGGACGACACCCTCCTGCTCCGCTTGGTTCAGCAGATGCGCGGCGGGCTCGGTAGAAAGCGAGACGTGCTGCGTTACGAGCACGTCTTCATCGACGAGGCACAGGATCTGAGCCCGGTGGAGATGAGCGTGGTTCTCGACACCGTCTCCGAGCAGCAGAGCGTCACCCTCGCCGGCGACCTCGCGCAGCGGCTTCACCTCTACAACGGCTTCAGCGACTGGCGGGGCGTGCTCGCCGATCTCGGCCTCGACCACGTGAAGGTGGAGCCGCTCAAGCTGAGCTATCGCTCCACCCACGAGATCATCGAGTTCGCCAACGCGGTCCTGGGGCCACTGCAGAACGAGGAGCCCGGCCGCGCCACCCGCCGCGGCGTGCCGGTGGAGCTCTTCCGATTCGCCCACTCCGGCGATGCGGTGGGCTTCCTCGGTGAGGCGCTCCGCGACCTCGTCGCCTCCGAGCCCCAGGCCTCGGTAGCGGTGATCGCGCGCTACCCCGAGCAGGCGGACATCTACTTCCGCGGCCTCGAGAACGCCGAGGTCCCGAACCTCCGGCGGATTGCGGATTAGGACTTCCCCTTCAAGCCGGGGGTCGACGTCACCGACGTGCGTCAGGTCAAGGGGCTCGAGTTCGACTACGTGGTTCTCCTCGAAGTGAGCACTGCGTCCTATCCGGACCAGGACGAGGCCCGTCATCTGCTCCACATCGCCGCGACCCGAGCCGCCCACCAGCTCTGGGTGACGACCACCGGCGAGCCGTCGGAGCTCGTCCCTGAAGAGCTTCGCGAGCGCGGTTACTGACTCGCGGCTCGGCCTGCTAGGATCACGCCATGCGGCGTCTCGGCCCCGCGGTCTTCTTCTTCCTCTTCTTGGCTGGCCCGATGACGCAGGGCTGCGAGCGCGAGGAGTACTCCCTCCTGTTGAAGGTGACGGTCGACGCATACGTGGACGAGCTCGAGGTCCAGGTGCGCTCCCTAGACCGGGCGGGTGGCTCGGAGATCGAGCGGCGGATGATCGCGCGGGACGCGGACATGATCGCGGAGGAGCCGCTGCAGGTGGCGATCACCCTGCCGGGACCGATGCCGGTGGCGGTGCGCCTGGTGTCGCGCGAGGTCGGCGGCCGCGCGACCCATAGCGCCTTTCGCTGCTACCAGGTCGACGCCGTGGTTCGGGACACCTTCTCGCTGGTGCCGATCTCGGTCGCCGACAACGATGGGGACGGATGGCCGTCGGATCTCGCCGCGGGCTGTGGCGAAGGTTGTCCCTCGCTCGCGTGCCCGGCGGCCTTCGCCGATTGCAACGACACCGACTCGTCGATCAACCCCGGGGCCAACGAGACCTGCGGCGCAGACTTCAACTGCGATGGGATGACCGAAGAGTGCCCCGACGTCGACATGGACGGCTACCGCGCGTGTCCGCCCGGAACCGTCGACGGCACCTGTGACTGCAACGACAACGATCCGAGCTTCAACCCCGGCATCGACGAGGGGTGCCCCTCCACCGCGGACTTCAACTGCGACGGTCGCGAGGGCGCGCTCTGCGATCGAGACGACGACGGGTTCGTCGCGAGCGTGGAGACCGGTGGCGTTCCGGATTGCGACGACACGAACCCCGACATCAATCCCGACGCCATGGAGGATTGCGACACTCCCGCCGACGACAACTGTGACGGGGCGATCAATGAAGGCTGCTCGCCGGACGACCTGGATGCCGACGGCTTCCTTCCGGCTGATGGCGACTGCAACGACTGCGATCCGGCGTCCTATCCGGGCGCGCCGGAGCGGTGCATGGATGGCGTCGATCAGGACTGCAACATGATGGACCTGATGTGCCAGGACGGAGACGCGGATCACGACGGCGTGCGGGCCCTGGCGAGTGGCGGGCGAGACTGCGACGACACGCGCGCCGACATCTACCCCGACGCTCCCGAGTACTGCGACGGCAGCGTCGACGAAGACTGCGATGGCAGCGTCGACGAGGGGTGCCCGGACCCGGACCGTGACGGTTGGGTGGAGATCGGCGGCTACATCGTCTGCGAAGGCGATCCCGCGCGAAATCCCGGTGTGATGGAGACCTGCGACGGCACCGACGAGGACTGCGACGGCGTGGTCGACGAGGATGCCGCCTTGGATGGCAGCGCCTGCATCCGAACGCTCGCCGGCGGCACGGAGGTGGTCGACTTCTCCACCGACATGCGCCACTGCGGCGGCTGTGGGATGGCTTGCCCCTCCCTCCGCACGGACCAATGCGTCGACGGCGTCTGCAAATGCAGCACCAACGGTCGCGACGAATTGCCCTGTGATGGGGGCCTGGTCTGCTGCAACGGCGGGGGGAGCGCGAGCGGGTGTCGCGACTTCTCGGCGGACTTCGACAACTGCGGGGCGTGCGGCAACGCGTGCGAGCGCGAGCGCGCCGACGCCTGCGTGGACGGGAACTGCGTTTGCGGTACGGGCCTGCCCTGCGGAGGGTCGCTGAGCTGTTGCGGTGGCCGCTGCGTGGATTCTGTCGACCGATCCCAACAACTGCAGTCGGTGTGGGTCTCAGTGCGGCACGGGCGAGCAGTGCGACGGAGGCCTCTGTCGCTGCTACGACGACGAGATGGCGACCGACCCGAACAAGGACGCGTGCAAGATGATGGACGTGTGCTGTGCGCGCGACCACACCTGCCGTAACCCGTCGTCGTGCTGATGCAGGGCGCACTCTTTCCAGCGGTGCCCGAGGGGTGGGTCGCGGGCGTCGAGGACGGGGTGGTCGTCGTCGACAAGCCGGCCGGCATCCCCTGTCTGGGCGCCCGCGGGACCACCACGGGGGACCTGGCGACGCGTCTGGGCCGCGCGCGCAGCTCCGAGCCCTCTTGTCCATCGCCCCTCGACGTGTCGGCGTCGGGCCTGGTGCTCTTCGGCGAGACCAAGGAGGCTCGGCGACGCCTCGCGCGGGCGGCGGAGAAGGGGCCCTCGACCACCGCCTGGCTCGCGGTGGTCCGAGGCGACCGGATCCGCGATGGATTGCTCGAGCATCGGATTCGCAAGACGCGCCGCGGCCTCGCCGCCGAGCCCGCGAAGGGCGACGCAGCGACAGCGGTCACCTCCCTCCGGGTGCGGGAGCGAGGCCCGGGCGTGTCGCTGGTGGAGTTGGTGATCGAGGCCGGGCGTCCGGCGCAGCTCCGCGCGCAGCTCGCCGCCGTGGGCGCGCCCATCGCTGGGGATCGCCAGCGCAATGGGCCCGCCGCGCGGCGTCTCATGCTTCACTCGGCGGCGGTGCGGCTCGATGGCGCGTCGGAGGTTCGCTCCGACATGCCAGAGGAGCTTCTCGGCTTTCTCGCGGAGGGGGCCAATCCCTGGCCGCATACGACCGAGGCGCTCGTCGCGCGGCTACGCGCGGCGGCGGCGCTCCGATGGGGGTTGGCGGCGAGCGTCGACGGGCGCGCGCAGACCAACGCCTTTCGCATCGTCGACGGAGTCGGTGACGGGATCAGCGGTCTGGCGGTGGACGTCTACGGCGACCACCTCGTCGCGCACGTCTATCCAGATCTGCTCCCCGTTCCAGAGGAGCGAGTCCTCGATGCCCTCGCCGGCCTCGGCGCCGCCGGCGTCTACCTCAAGCGCCGGACGGTGCAGGCGAACGAGCTCGTCGACACCCGCCGCGACGAAATCGCTCCTGCGAACGCGGTGCGCGGCGAAGACGCGCCCTTCGAGATGGTCATCCTCGAGGAAGGCGTCCCCTACCTGGCGCGGCTCGGCGACGGCCTCAGCACCGGCATATTCCTCGACCAGCGCGACAACCGCGGGCGGGTGCGCGGCTGGGCGCCGGGAAAGAGCGTGCTGAATCTCTTCGCCTACTCGTGCCCCTTCACGGTGGCGGCTTCGGCCGCGGGCGCGGAGAAGACCGTGAGCGTCGACGTGTCCGGGCCCGCGCTCGAGATGGGTCGTGCGAACGTCGACAACGCCGGCGGAGGTGGAGAGCATCTCTTCCTCAAGGCCGATGTCTTCGACGTGCTCGACGACATGGCCCGCGGGGACGAGCGATTCGACCTGGTGATCGTCGACCCACCCACCTATTCGAAGACGCGCGGCAGCCGCTGGACGAGCGGCAAGTCCTGGGTGGATCTGGCGACCCGGGCGCTCGCGGTGACCGGCCGTGGGGGTCGCGTGCTCTGCACCAGCAACGATCGGCGCCTCACCCAGCCGAAGTTCGAGCGCTACCTCCGGGCGGCGCTGCGCGCGGACGGACGGCGCGGCCGCGTGAGTCTCTTTCCGCCACCAGCCGACTACCCGCCGGCGCCCGGCGGTGAGCCGCACCTCAAGTCCGGCGTGATCGAGCTCCGTTAGCTCCAGTCTTGCCTCTGCTCTTCTTCTTGGGCGACTTCTTCTTCAAGAGGGGCGCGAGGTGCTGGCCGGTGTAGGAGCCCTTGGCCCCGGCGACCTCTTCCGGCGTTCCTTCGGCGACGACGCGGCCGCCCCCGGCGCCGCCCTCGGGCCCGAGGTCGATGATCCAATCGGCGCACTTCACGACGTCGAGGTTGTGCTCGATGACCAACACCGTGTTGCCCGCGTCCACCAGCGTCGACAGGACCCCCATCAGCTTCTCGATGTCGGCGAAGTGAAGGCCCGTGGTGGGCTCGTCGAGGACGTAGAGCGTCTTGCCCGTGCCCCGCTTGCCGAGCTCGCGGCTGAGCTTGACGCGCTGTGCTTCTCCGCCGCTCATCGTCGGGGCGGGCTGGCCCAGCTTGATGTAGCCGAGGCCCACGTCCACCAGCGTCTTGAGGATCCGCCGGAGCTTGGGGAAGTTCTCGAAGAGCGAGAGGCAGTCGTCGATCGACATGTCGAGGACGTCGGCGATGCTGTGACCGCGGTACTTCACGGTCAGGGTCTGTGCGTTGTAGCGCTTGCCGTCGCAGACCTCGCAGCGGACGTAGACATCCGAGAGGAAGTGCATCTCGACCTTCACCACGCCGTCGCCCTGGCACGCTTCGCAGCGCCCGCCTTTGACGTTGAAGCTGAAGCGACCGGGGGAGAAGCCGCGCGTCCTCGCCTCCGGCAGCCCGGCGAAGACCTTCCGGACCTCGTCGAAGGCCTTGGTGTAGGTGCCGGGGTTGCTCCGCGGCGTCCGTCCGATGGGCTTCTGATCGATGGCGATGACGCGATCGATGGCGCCGAGGCCGCTGATCGAATCGAAGCCGGGACCGGTGGTGGCGCCTTCGTCGAGCGCGCGGCCGATCGCCGGCAGGAGGATCCCGTTGACGAGCGAGCTCTTGCCGGCACCGCTCACACCGGTCACCGCGCAAAGGACGCCCAGCGGGATCTCGACGTCCACGTCCATCGAGGTTGTGCAGGCGCGCCCCCTCGATGCGCACGCCCGCTTTGGGTGCGCGCCGCTTCGCGGGCACCTCGATGGCGCGGGCGCCGGAGAGGAACTGACCGGTGATGCTCTCTTTGCTCTTCAAGAGCGCCTTGGGCGTGCCGTTGAACACCACGTTTCCGCCGAGGTGCCCGGCGCCGGGGCCGAAGTCCACCACGTGGTCCGAGGCCCGGATCGTCTCCTCGTCGTGCTCGACCACGATCACCGTGTTCCCCAGGTCGCTCAGGTGCGAAAGCGTCTGCACCAGGCGGAGGTTGTCCCGCGCGTGCAGGCCGATGCTCGGCTCGTCGAGGACGTACATCACGCCCGAGAGCTCGCTGCCCGAGCTGGCTCGCGAGACGAATGCGCTGCGCCTCGCCACCGCTCAGCGTGGGACCGGAGCGCTCGAGGGTCAGGTACTCGAGGCCCACGTCGAGGAGGAAGCGCAGCCGGCTCTGAACCTCGCGGAGCACCCCCTCGGCGATCTGGGCGGCGTTGCCTTCGAGGTCGAGCTCCTCGAAGTGGGTGTGCGCGTGCCCCACGGTCATCTCGGTGACCTCGGAGATCGACAGGCCCGAGACGCGCACCGCGAGGCTCTCCGGCCTCAGGCGCCGTCCGCCGCAGTCCTCGCACGGCAGCTCGGACATGAACTTCATGTAGTGGTCGCGCATCTGCTGCGAGCTGGTGGCCTGGTAGCGCCGCTGGATGGTGTTGAGGATGCCTTCGAACTTCACGCCCCAGCTGCCGTGGTTGCCCTTCTCCTCGCTGCCCCAGGTCACGCGGATGCGCCGGCCCTTCACCCCGAAGAGCACCTGCTCCTTCTTCTTCTTCGACAGCTTCTTCCAGGGCGTGTCGAGGTTCACCTTGGTGGCCTTGGCCATCGCGTCGACGATGCGGAAGGTCCACCCCTCGCCGCGATCCATGCTGTTGCGCCACGGGGCGATGGCGCCTTCGCGGATCGAGAGGCTCGGGTCGGAGATGACCTTGTCCGGGTCGACCTCGAGGCGCGTGCCGAGGCCGTTGCACCCCTGGCACATGCCCAGGGGACTGTTGAAGGAGAAGCTCTGGGGGCTGAGCGGCGGGAAGGCGTGACCGCAACACGCGCGCTGCTCGCTGAAGTGGAAGCGATTCCCCCCCTCTTCACCCCCAATCCGGCTACGGGTCGACTGACGTCGGCCCTCCGCCTTCTCGGCGATGGGCTCTTCGAGGATCACCTCGCCGCCGCCCACCGAGAGCGCCTGCTCGACGCTCTCGGTGATCCGCCCGCGCTCCGACGCGCGAACGGCGATGCGATCCACGACGAGCTCGATGGTGTGCTTCTTCTTCTTGTCGAGCGTGGGCGGCTCGTCGAGGCGGTAGACCTCGCCGTCGACGCGCACGCGCACGAAGCCCGCCTGCGCCTGTTCGGCGAAGAGGTCCTTGAACTCGCCCTTGCGGTGCGTGACGAGCGGCGCCAGCACCATGAGCCGGGTCTTCTCGGGCAGCGAGAGCACCTCGGACACGATCTCGTCGGGCGACGCGCCGCGGACGACCTTGCCGCAGACGTGACAATGCTGAACGCCCGCCCGCGCGTAGAGCACGCGCAGGTAGTCGTAGACTTCGGTGATGGTACCGACCGTGCTTCGCGGGTTGCTCGAGGCGCTCTTCTGCTCGATGGCGATGGTGGGCGACAGGCCGCGCAGCCGCTCGACGTTGGGCCGCTCGAGGCGTCCGAGGAACTGGCGCGCGTAGGCGCTCAAGCTCTCGACGTAGCGACGCTGTCCTTCTGCGTAGAGCGTGTCGAAGGCGAGGCTGCTCTTGCCCGAGCCGCTCACGCCCGTGAAGACCACCAGGCGGTGCTTGGGGAAGACGAGGTGGTCGATGTCGAGGTTGTGCTCGCGGGCGTGGAACACCTCGATCTGATCGGGCTCTTTCGCTGGCCGCTTCGAAGAGCGAGCCGAGCCGTTCGCGGAACGGGAGGGCATGGGGACCGATCCCCTACCACGAGAAGGCGGCCTGGACGAAGGTTCAGTGCGTTCGGCTGCTGACAGCGTGGTGTCAGGTGGCGGCGTTCATGGCCGATGCCATCCGCAAAACCTTGGGATCCCACAGAGTGTGAAGCTCGCAGCCGCCGGGGCTCGCGATCCCTTCGAGGTGGCCGATGCTGCCCTTCTTGAAGTGGAAGAGGAGCCCCTTGTCGCGTTCGCCGACGAGCAGAAGCGCCAGGAGCTCGCCCATCCACGGCTCGTGACCGACGAGCGCGACGTGCTCGCCGCGGATCTCTTCGAGGAGCGTCTCGTCCGGCGAGCGTGCGAGCCCTTCGGTCTCGACGAGCTCCCCCGAGGCGATGGGTCCGAGGAGCTCCGCCGTCTGCCGCGCCCGCACCCAGGGGCTGTGATAGACGCGATCCAGCTTCACGCCGAGCGTCTCGAGCGTTTGGACCGATCGCGAGAAGCGGTCGCGGCCCTTCGCGGTGAGCGGCCGCGCGTGGTCGAGAGACTCGTCTGCGCGCGGAACGGCGATGGCATGGCGGATGAGGTAGAGGTGCATCTTGGCAGTCGGGACATTGCCAGAATCGGCCCGCGAAGAGGAGCACAAGATCGCGGGCAGGCTCGAAGACCCGCCCGGCTCGGCCTCGGGCTATCGCCGTACGAGGAGGGCAACCAGCGCGTCGAGGTCCTCGACGACGGCATCGACCTCGTTCGGCTCGTGCGGAAGCGCGCGGTACAGGCCCCGGTCGCGTCGCACCCGGACGGTACGCCACCCGAGGTTCCGCGGGGCCCGGAAGTCCTTGGTCGGGTTGTCGGCGACGTAGAGGAGCTGCGCACCATCGCAGGAGGTGGCGTTCTCGACCGCGCGAAAAGCTCTCGGGTGGGGCTTGCCCTGGCCCTCCGCGAATCGGCCCGTGAGAACGATGGGGTCGAGCCAGGCCGACAGGCCGAGGGCCGCGACCTTCGCCTCCTGACAGACCAGGGGACCATCGCTCACCGCCGCGAGCGCGTGCTCTTTCCCCAGCGCGATGAGGGCCCGGCGCGCGTCCGGCGGGAGTGTGATCGCCGGGGCGTGGCCCCTGTAGCGCGTGACGAGCGAGGCCACGAGCGCCGGGTCGGCGGGGGAGCCCATCTCCGACAGGGCCCGATCGAAGATGTCGCCGCGAACGCCCGACGCGTGCAGCGCCCAGCAGCGCTCGGCGAATCCCTGCAGCCCGCGGTGTGCCGAGAGCCATCGCGACACCGCGGCGAAGCCGCTCCGGATGTAGTCCTCCTCGAGGAAGAGGGTGTCGTCGATGTCGAAGACGACCACCCGAACGCTGGACCAGGGCTCGCCCACGTCACTCCACGAAGCGGTCGTGCCACCGGCGGAACAGGCGAAGGCCCTCGCGAATGGGCGCGCGTGGCGGAGGGGGACCGCCCGAGAGCCACGCGTCGAGGAAGGCAATGGCCGGCAGGCCCGCTTCGAAGGAGAGGATCATCGCTCCGCCCAGGCGGGGGTTCACATCGGTGAAGACCGGGCCACGCCCCACGACATCGATGAACTGCACGTTGAAGAAGCCGCGGAGGCCCAGGGTCCGCGCGATGGTCGCCACGTGCGCCTCCACCTCCGGCTTCAGAGCGACGACGCGCGAGCGGGTCGAGAGGCCGTGCTTCACCTCGTCGCGCGTGCGGGCGACGGCCTGCAGCAGAGAGTGATCGCCCTGCGCGATGCCATCGACGCTGTGCTCGACGCCGGCGAGGTACTCCGTCACCACCAGCGGCCTCGGCGAGGTGCGCGCCACCGCCAGCTGCTCGCGGCGGTCGATGCGGAACGCACCCTGGCTCCCGGTTCCCCGATCGGGCTTCGCGAAGAGCGGGAGCGAAGCCGCCGCGTCCTCGTCGAAGACGCGCGGCGTGGGCACGCCCACCGATGCGAGTCGCTCGGCGAGGGCGCGCTTCGAGGCGCAGATGCGGATCCCCTCCTCCGACGAGAGCAGGAGCGGCGGCGCGTCCGCTGGCCAGGCGTTCGGCGTCGCGAGGGCCGCGAGCTCCGGCTCCATCACCGGGACCACCGCGTCGGCTGCGTGCGCTCGCGCGAGCGCGGCCACAGCGGCGGCATAACCCGGATCAGTTCCGAGAGGGACGACCACGTCCTCGCTCGCCAGACCGAGGCCCCCATGCTCCGGCTGTGCGTCGGCGCCGATGACGGTGTAGCGATCCGGGGCGTGGGAGAGCAGAAATCTCGCCAGGTTCTGCGCCGCGGTCGAGCCCATGCTCGTCACGAGGAGCCGGTAGCTCATGACCCTCGGCGCAACAGCGCGTAGTCGCCTTTGCCTGCGAGGAAGGCGCGCGTTTCGGCGCGCACCTCGCTCTGCTCCGCCTCGGTCAGCAGGTGGGAGCGGTTCCAGGTGTGCTCGCGGGGGCGTACACGCAAGAGGCCGCGCGCGTCGAACCCGTGGCGGAGCCCGTCCCCGAAAGGTGCGTACTTCTGCCGAAGGAGCTCACAGAGCTCGTCGCGCAGCGCCAGGAAGCGCGTTTCGATCTCCGCTCGCTGAGCCTCGTTGAGCGTGTTTCGCATGTGCGAGTGGGTCGCTCCCTGGTCGTCGAAGCGCAGGCGTCCCTCCTCGTAGTGAAAGAAGCTCAGCAGGTTGCAGTGGTTGGTGGGATCCATCCGGTGTGCGTAGAGCTCGAGCCCACGGCTGCTCGCGATCAGGTGATAGTCGTGGTCGGTCACCGAGAAGCACTTCGGCAGCGCCTTGTTGGGCTGCTGATTGGCGAAGAGACTCTGGCAGTGCGCGAAGCGGCGTTCGCCCGACAGCGCGTCGACGCCCGCGTCCCACCGCGGGGCTGCCTCGTCCAGGGCGCCGAGCAGAGAGAGGATGGTCGGCTTGAGATCGATCAGGCTCACGACGCCATCGACCCGAGTCGGCCCTCGGCGGGGGTCGTAGATCACGGCGGGTGTGCGGATGACGTCGGTGTACGGCTCGAAGGCGTGGCAGAAACCGAAGTACAGCCCGTGCGTCCAGAGCTCGTCGCCGTGGTCGCCGTAGGCGACGACGATCGTGTCCTCGAGCCTCCCTCGGCTCTCGAGCGCCTCGAGGACCCGGCCCAGGGTCTCGTCGGTGGCCTGGTAGCCACGTCGGATGCGCTCGAACCCCGGCAGCTCGGCCGGCTTGTCGGCGTCGCTGTAGCTGAGATGGCTGCGGAGATCCCAGAGATAGAGCGCGAAGGGAGCGTCCCCGCCGTCGAAGAGCGCGCCGAGCGCTTCGTGAAACGCGGCGCCGCTCTCGTGCCAGCGGAACTCGGAGGGCCGCCCGAAGAGCTCCCAGCGGTTCACGTCGTCGCGCCAGATGACCGGGAACCCATGCCCTTCCACCCGGTAACCGGCCCGCCGCAGGGCGTCGACGAGGTTGTCCCCCAGGCCCGCCGGGCGATTGGTCACGTCATCCCAGTCGACGACCGCGTCCATCTCCGAGGTGTTGCCGTAGAGAAAATCGCAGAAGGACTTGATGGACGAGGGCGCGGTGGTGAAGAAGCTGTCGAAGCGAGTGCCCAAATCCATCAGCTTCTGCAGGTGGCCGAGCTGGTCCCCGAACCGACCGAGGATCGCCGAGCTCACGCTCTCCAGGTGCAGGACGACGAGGTTGGGCCGTTTCGCCATGCTCGGCTCGCATGATCGAAGCAGGTGCTCTGGCAGGCAAGCACTATCGGCGCGATGGCCAGCTCGTGATAGAAATCGACGCGATGAGCGCCGATGACCAGGAGACGCTGAGCGTCGTCGTTCCCTGCTTGAACGAGGAGGGGAACGTCGCCGCGACGGTCGAGGAGATCTGTACGCTGGCGCCCGCGCTACCGGTAGAGGTCGAGGTGGTGATGGTCGACGACGGATCCACCGACGGGACGCGCGCCATCATGCGGGACCTCGAGCGACGCTTCGACCGCGCACGTCTGATCACCTTCGACCAGAACCAGGGTGCCGGTCGTGCGGCCCTGCGCGCTTTCGAGACCATCCCTTCCAACAACTGGATCACCTGTTTTCCCGGCGACAACGAGATGGTCTTCGCGTCCATCGAGAACTTCCTGGAGGTTCGCGATCGCTACGACCTGATCCTCGGCTACCTGCAGAACCCGGTGATCAGGCCCATGACCAGGCGCGCCGCCTCGTCGCTCTTCATGCAGACCGCGCGTCTGCTCTACGGCTACGACTTCCGGTACCTGAACGGCATCAAGCTCTACCGGCGGTGGGTGTTCGAGGGGATCGAGGTCGTCTCGAAGGGGCACGCGATCAACGCAGAGCTGATGGCCAAGGCGATCCTGCGACGGCCGCATCTGCGCGTGGGGGAGGCACCCTTCGCGGCGCGTGGACGCGCGCGGGGGAACTCGAAGGCCTTTCGCCCCGGCTCGATCCTCACCGCCGCGCGGGAGACGGTGGCGGGCTATCGATCCGTCGTGGACTACCGCAAGAAGGTCATCCGCGGCGAGTGAGGCGCGTCACTCGAGTCGGAGCTTGAGCGCCTCACGCACCAGGTGGACGTCGTGGTGGAAGTCGACCTCCTGCCAGTGGCCCTTGGTCTCGAAGAACCACGGCTTGACCGTCACCCCCGCGGTGTAGGCGCGGTTGTAGACCTCGAGCCAGAAGCTCGTCAGGTGCTCCCGCTGATGCGCGAGAGCGTCGAGCTGCTCGACGTAGATGCGCCGAGCGCGTGGGCCGCGGACCAGCCCCAGGCCCGGTGACTCGGCGTGGGCCTCGGGGTCGGGGATCTTCTTGCTCACCCTGCTGACGGCGCCGTCGGTGAGCGAAACCCGCATGTCGTCGTGGTCGAACTCGTCCTTGTGCCCCAGCGAGAGCCAGATGCCATCGGAGGTCTCCTCGGCGAAGCCCTGGAAGACCTTCGACGAAAAGAGGTTGTCGCCGTTGGTGACCATGAAGTCGTCGTTCATCTCGCTGCGCGCGAGCCACAAGCTCATCAGGTTGTTGGAGACCTCGAAGAACGGATTGTAGAGGGTCCGGACCTCGAGCTCCCCGTGCGGCTGAGTCGACACCTTCGCCTCGACCTGCTCCGCCAGGTAGCCGGCGACGATCACCACTTCGGAGATCACCCCCGACTGGGCGATTCGCGAGAGCTGCTCTTCGAGGAGGGTGTTGCCGTTTCCCATGTCGAGGAGCGGTTTGGGGGTGTTCTTCGTGAGCGGCATGAGCCGCTCGCCGCGCCCGGCGGCGAGGATGATGATCTTCATGGTCTCTTGTCGCTGTCGATAATCGTGGCTTCGTCTTCGGCGGAATCGGGGTGCGGGATACCGAGCCCCGGCCACCCGAGGGGCGCCCGGAAGCTCGCATGCCGGGCGCTGGAATCGAAGAACGAATTCGTCGGCACGTCGGGCGAGCGCACGTCGATGTCGGCCTGACCGATCCCGTGGCGCCGGAGCAGCGACGCGAGGTACCGGACGCGATCACCTCGGAAGTCCATGAGCCTCACCGCCACCGCGTCGGTGGCGAGGAGACTCCGACCGGCGAGCATCATCCCGGCTCGCTTGGCCGTCGGGCAGAAAGGCCCGTTGCCCTCGCCGCCGACGAGGCCGTCGACCACGCTGAAGAAGCGCATCGGCGACAGGCCCCGCGCAGCGCGGTGCCCCGGGACGTCGGCCACGAAGGCTTCGTAGAGGTCCGCTGCCATCCGCCAGCAGGTGTCGTTGCCCTCCCAAGCGCCGCGGTAGCGTTCGTTGTCGGCGCGCTTCGTCGTCTCGAGGAGGTGGTCGAGGCGCGAGCCTTTGAGGTGGCGGCGGAGGCCGAGGTAGACGTTCTCGGGGACGAGATCGATGGCGGCGTGACGCAGGAACAGACGAGCGTAATCGCTCGCGCGGTGCGCGGTCGGATACTCGTCGCCGCCGGCGCCGGGGTAACCGAGGCGCCAGTGGATCAACAGGTTCTTGTTGTAGTTGATCCCGACCAGCCCCTTCACGTTCAGCGTGGCACCCACCTTGTGATGCGCTTTGAGCTTTGGGACGCTGATGTAGACGTCCGAGTCGTAGATCGTCCGCGAGATCGAATACTCGTGGCGGTCTCCCAGGTGGTGGCGGATCGTCTCCCAGCGCTTGGTGAAGACCCCGCGGAAGAGCAGCGGGCTCATGCCCGCGAAGTGGCTCGCCTCGCCCAGGTCGACCCGTATCTCACCCTCCGGGTCGCCCTGTTGCTGCACGGTCTTCGAGCCGAACCCGTAATAGGTGAGGTCCTTCGTCACCTTCGGCCTCAGATCGAGGACGCGGCAGGGAACGCCGAAGCGACTCTCGGCGTGTTCGGCCAGCGAGTCGAGGGCGGTGCGCTCGAGGAGCAGGCCCCAGTCGGCGTCGATGCAGGGGTTGTCGCCGATCACGATCTCGCCGCGCCCATCGAGCGCGATGGCCACGTAGTCCGCGACCGCGCGCACCACCGACGGGTGGGTGATCACCGAGAAAAGCTCGCCGGGACAGCCGCATCCCTTGCGGTACTCGTGCGTGACCAGGTTCGGCTTGATGAAGACGCGATCGCCCGGACGGACGACCCCCCCGAGGGGATTCCAGTTGGCGGCCCCGAAGTGCTCCCGATCGAGTCCCAGCGCCTGAAGCGCACGCCGCACCGCGCGATGAGCGGGGTTCGGCCGATCGCCGACGACGCCTCCGCGATACTCCGGAAACGCCTCGTCGGGATCGTAGGGTGGGGCGTCCGAATACGCCCCTTCTTCGCGTACGACCGCGACGCTCAGGTCGTGGGTGTCACTCACGCTCGGTCCAACAGATCCAGGAATCGTTCGAGGCAGTATACCAGCCAGCGCTGCTCGCCCGAGAGGGTGGCGAACCAATCGCGGTCGCTGTCTCGCGGCAGGAACTCTTCGCGCTTCGGCCCTTCCCAGTCGCCCAGCCAAACGTCCATCGGGCGCGCGAAGGCGATCTTCTCCGGGATGGGGAGACCTCCGAAGAGCTCGCCGAAGACCGCGCGCAGGATGTACTTGCTCTCGCCACCCCGGATGCGCGCGAGATCCAGGGGCGCGTCCAGGATCACCGACTCGTAGGGGGAGACCATGGAGCACCCGCCCGCCTCGATGGCGTTCTCGAAGGCCTGCACGATCCCGAGGCCGTGTACGACCTTGAGGAAGCCCGAGACGTCCACGCCCGACTCCCCCCGACGGTAGGGCTCGAAGATCGATCCCATGTCCACCGGCTCGCGAAGCGCCCGACGGGGATCGAGGAAGGTGTACCGCTCGACGAAGGCGTCGAAGGACCAGTCTCGGGACAGGAGCTTGTCGAGTCCCCCGAAGGTGGAGTCGGCGCCGATGCCCACGACCAGGGTGTCGAAGCCGTCCGCATGCGCCCGCTTCGACGCGGCGTAGAGACCCACCTCCACCGGGTGCAGCGGCGCGCGCTTGTGGCACATCACCGCGTCGAGGGACTCCTCGTACATCGCGAACGGCACGTCGACCACGGTGTGCGACAGGCCCACGTGCTCGGCGAAGGAAGCCGCGCCCACGCTCTCGTCCTCGGCCCCATCGGCGACGAAGCGGATGGTGTAGGCGGCGTGACCCGCGCCCATCAACGCCGCGAGGATCGCCGAGTCGATTCCTGCGCTCAACAGGAGCGCGGCGCGTCGGCCTGCGATGGCTTCGGGGACGAGCGCCGCGAGGCGCGCGCGAACCGCCTCGGGGTCCGCCGGGACCTTTTCGTAGTCGGCCTCGGTGATCTCTGGAAACGCGGGCCCGACGCCGGGGGCCCACTCGGCGTCCGGGCGGGCGATCCAGCGCAGGGCGAGGTACGAGCTCAGACAGAGGGGGTCGTATCGCGTCATCGCATCAGCTCTCGGGCGTCTCCTCGCGACCTCGGAAGATCCGGACGATGTCGAGGCTCACGAAGGGTAGCGCGATGACGGTGAAGGGAACGAACGCCATGAAATGCGCGACCACCGCGAAAGCCGTCGCCTCGTCCACGCCCACGCCGAGGACACCCAGGGCCATCGCGCCGAAGTAATGATACGTCCCCACGAAGGCCGGCGAGGACGGGAGCATCGTTCCGAAGGCCAGGAACGCGAGGACGACGAGCGGCGCGTACCAGGGAAGCGAAAGACCGAAGGCCCAGAGGACGACCTCGACCGAGAGGAGCCCGGCGACCCAGCTCCCGAGGGAGAGCGCCAGCACCGACGAGAGCAGCTTGCTCGAGGCGAGGGCCGCGAGGCCTTCGGCGAAGCGCGTCGCGCGGACGCCCACGATGCGTGAGACCCGTGGGCCCAGAAAGCTCGCGCCCCAGGTCGCGATCCGGATCGCCAGCTGTGGGTTGCGCGCGACGAAGAGCGCGCCACCGAGCGCGGCGGCGACCACCACGCCCGTCAGCAGGAGCCGGAAGTCCGCCGACACGTCCACCGACGCGACCACCGCGCAGATCCCCAGCACGACGAGCAGGCAGAAGGTGTCGACGACTCGCTCGAGCGCCACCAACGCCAGGCAACCCTCCGCGCTCACCTTCGTGGTGCGGGCGAGGAATCCGACGCGCAGCAGCTCGCCGAGCCGAAGCGGCAGGACGTTGTTGCCCACGAAGCCGAGGAAGACGGAGCGGGTGGCCAGCCCGAAGCTCACCTTCTCGTGCGGTGAGAAGAGCACGCGCGTGCGCGCCGCCATCGCCGCCATGCCCAGGGACTTGGTCAACAGCCCCAGGCTGAGGATGGCCAGGTTCAGCCCTTCGATCTCCTGCCAGAATCCATCCAGGTCGACGCTGCGGAGCGTCAACCAGGAGAAGCCGACCGAGACGGCGATCCCCACCCAGAAGGACAAGGCGCGCCCGAACCTTCGGCGCTCCGCCATCAGTCCACGAGCTCGGGACGGCCCGGCAGAACGGCGAGGAGCTCGTCCGCCTCCACCGGGTCGTTTCCGACGTGTTGAATCTTGTGGGCGCTCAGCAGGCTCGCGACGTAGAGCGCGAGAGGCGCGGGAGCCTCACAGAGATCGGCGAGCACCAGGGCGGCGAGGAACGCGTCGCCCGCGCCGACGTTGTCGATGGAGGTGCTCGCGAGGGCGGGGAGATACTCGGTGCGCAGGCGTGGCTCTTCGGGTTTGGGCGGCGCGAAGTAGATCGCGCCCCGCTTTCCGAGGGTGAGCACCAGGCCTTCGGCGCTGCTCTTTCGATAGTAGTTCGCGGCGAGGTTCGACAGGCCGCTCTCGGCGTCCGCCAGCGCGAAGCGAAGCTCGGTCTCGGTGGGCGAGGCGAGGCGAGGCCCGTGGAACTTGAGAAGGTTCGCGTGACCGTTCTGACTGACGTCGGCGTAGTAGGGCCGACCATGCTTCTTCGCGAGCTCGCTCACGAAGGTCGACAGGCGCGGCCCGAAGAGCCCATATCCGAAGTCGGACACCACGAGCGCGTCATGGTCGTCGATGACCCCCTCGATGGTCTCCTCGAGTAAGTCCTGGGTGGAGGTGGCCGGCGGTTGCGGGGCGCCGTGGTTGACCTTGAACACCTTCTGGCCTTCCACCAGATAGCGGCGCTTCACGAAGACCGGTCGCATGGCCTCGCCGACCCATCGGGTGGTGACCCGCTCGGCGCCGAGCGCCTCGATCATCGCGGTCGCCTCGGGGCCGTCCGCGGCGGTCGTGACGAAGGTCACCGACGCGCCCAGGGCGCGCAGCTGCCGCGCCACGAGGCCCGCGCCGCCCACGTACACCGCCTCCGAGGTGGAGGTGACGTTGAGCACCGGGCTCTCCGAGGCGACCGTGGCGCTCTCGCAGTGGACGTAGACGTCGAGGATCGGGTCGCCCACGACGACCACCCGCTTGTCGGAGAACAGACGGAGAAGGTCGTCCACCGCCTTCGCCGTGATGTCGTGTCTCTTGCAGAAGAAGCGCGCGCGCTCGGCCTCGAGCCCGAAGCGCCCACGGTCCCGCGACAGGATCTCCGTCGACGAGAAGACGACGTCGCCCGAGCTGAACACGACCTCGCCCCCGCTCTTCTCGACGAGCTCACGTTCCTTCATGAACCGGGGATCGGCGCTCTGCTCGTATTCGCGTCCTTTGACGTAGACGTCGGGCTCGATGGTCTCGAGGATCGGTCCCGCCCAGTCGTGGTGGTCGATGATCACGTAGTCGACGAAAGTGAGCGAGGCGAGGTTCTCGGCGCGCAGCTCCTCGTTCACGTAAGGCCGGTCCCAGCCCTTGTGGACCACGTCGTCGCCGCTGACCGACACCACCAGCACGTCTCCGAGGCTCTTGGCGAAGCGGAGGTATCGGATGTGTCCCGGGTGGACGATGTCGAAACACCCGTGGCACTGGACGATGCGCTTGCTCTCGCCGCGGAGGGCTTCGGCGCGCGCACGGCCCTCCTCCGGCGTGAGGATCTTCTTGCCGATCTCATCCACCGGCGTCCCCCGCTCCTTCGAAGCTCGAGACGGCTTCGATCACCCGGGCCCGGTCCGCTTCGGAGAGCTCGGAGGACACCGGGAGACTCACGATCTCCGAGACCACGCGATCGGTGACGGGCAGCTCGAATGGGCCGTGACCCTGGAAGGGGGCTTGTCGGTGGATGGGCACGGGGTAGTGGACCTTCGCGTCGATGCCCGCGGCATCGAGGTGCGCGAGGAGCGCGCCGCGTGCGGGATGCCGGATGACGTAAGTGCTGTAGACCGACTCTGCGCCCGCGGGCTCCGCGAGTAGCTGAAACCGGGGCGCGAAGGCCGCCGCGTAAGCCGCCGCGTGCGCGCGTCGCGTCGCGATCATCTCGTCGAGATGCGCGAGCTTGACCAGGAGCATCGCGGCCTGAATCGTGTCCAGGCGTTCGTTCGGCGCCACCTCGGCCGCCACGCCGCGTCCTGCGAGGCCGAGGTTCCGGATGCGTCGCGCGCGGTCGGCCAGCGCGTCGTCGTCGATGGTGAGGAAGCCTCCGTCGCCCACGGCCCCCAGCACCTTGAGCGGGTGGAGGCTGAAGCAGCCGATGCCGAACGTCCCGACGCATCGTCCACCGAGCGCGGCACCGATGGACTGGGCGGCGTCTTCGACGATCGGGACGTCGTGACGCCGCGAGATCGCGAGGAGGCTCTCCATGTCGCAGGGGATGCCGCCCAGGTGTACCGGCATGATGGCGCGGGTGCGCCCGGTCAGGGCCTGTTCGACGGACGCGGGGTCGAGGGTCGCCGTCTCGGGATGCACGTCGACAAGCACCGGTCGCGCTCCGACCAACGCGATGGCCGACGCCGTGGCGACGAAGGAGTGCGAAGGTGCGATGACCTCGTCCCCCTCACCGATGCCGAGGAGGGTCAGCCCGACGCAGAGAGCAGCCGTTCCGCTGCCGACGCTCACCACGTGTCGCACCCCGAGCCGATCGGCCAGCGCGCGCTCGAGCTGCTCGACCTCGGGGCCGAGGATCAGCTGGCCGTGATCCAGAACGCGTCCCACCGCTTCCAGAAGCTCGGCGCGGTAGCGGCCGTTCTGGCGGGCGAGATCGACGTAGGGGATACGGTCGCCTCCGGCTCGGGGGGCGGTCGACATTCAGGGGGAGGATAACAGCTCGGCGGGAGGGCCGGACCGGGGATCGTAGCCGGGTGGCAGCGTGCCGTCGGGTGGAAAGCGCGGGTCGTAAGGCTCCCAGAGGAATCCCTGCGGCGTCTCGTGGAGTCGCATCCGACCTTTGGCCAGCGTCTCGTCGTCGGCTTGGTCGAGGGGCGTCACGACCGGGATGCAGCCGTGGAGCTCGAGCACCCACCCCTGGCGATCGGGGAAGTACTCGGCGATGAGCCGCCGGTCGGTCGCGACGTCGAGATGGTTGGCCCACAGGATGTCGTTTTCGAGCTCGGGATCGTTCTGGGGCATGAAGAACATGAACCCGCGTGGCGCCGCGCCGAGATCCGCGCCGCAGGGCGCGGTGAAGGGGCGATTGGTGAAGACGATCGCGTGATGGGCCCCCGCTTCGGCCACCGCGCGGAAGGGCTCTCGATGGGTCGCCGCGATGAGCGAGAGGTTGGACATTCGTACCGGCAGGTAGACGAGGAGAGCCGCGACGGACAGGGCCGCGATCACGCCGAAGACGGTTCCCATCGCCGTCGGCCGATCCGCGACGCGCGACACGGCTCGCGCGAGGCTGAGAGCCCCCGCGGCCGAGAGGAGGATCAGGGGCCAGCAGAGCTCGGCGTAGTGCACCGGCGCGAAGGAATCGATGCCCGAGTCCTCGACCGGGAGGTGCGCGACGAGGAAGACGCCCACCATCGCCCAGAGCAGCCACACCGATCTGCCCCGGGCGAAGAGCGCGAAGAAGAAGGACAGGGGCCAGCCGAAGAGCGCGAAGTTGGTCCGCAAGAGCCCCACCGCCACGTGTCCCAGGAGCCCGCCCAGCGCCGAAAACTCCATGTTCGCCACACCGGAGGTGGTGGCGACGGCGTGCGCGGAGTAGCGCCAGCCATTCGCTCGGTAGTAGTCGAACACCGCCTGATACGCCGGCTTCAGCGGGTCGCCGGTCTGGGCGGCGATCGCCGCGAGGAACAGGGCGGCGCAGGCGCCAGCCGGGATCACGAACGCGACGACCGCCCGCGCACGAACGCCCGTCCCCTTGCCTTTGAGCGACCAGGCCCAGGCGACGAGGAGGGGCAGACCGATCCCGATGGCGGAGACCGGTCGCGTGGCGAAGGCGAGCGAGAACGCGATGGCCACGCCGGCGTGCGGTGCCAGACGAGCGCTGCTTCGCGAGCGCATCACGAGGTAGTGGCACCACGCGAGCGCGAAGATGCAGCTGGTGTGCGACAGATCGGTCGCCGCTGCCGTGAAGAGGAAAGGAGAGGCGAGGAAGAAGAACGAGGCGAGGAGGGCTGCGCGACGGCCGCCGAGATCCTTCGCGACCAGATAGAGCGCCGGGAAGGTCAGACCGTGGAGCAACGCGTTGGTGTAGCCCCCCAGGGGCGTGAGCACCCCGATCACGCGCAGGAGCGGCCAGCCGAGGAAGTATTGCGAGTAGAGCGTCCCGCCGTTGGCCATGGTCGCTCGATCGAAGAAGAGCTTCAGCGGGTGGGAGGGAGCGGTGACGTGGCCACTCGCCAGAAGCTCCGCCATGAACCGATAGCTCGACTCGTCCTCGGTGAGGTAGGCGCCGTCGAGGATGAGCGCGCGGACCAGCGCGGCGAGCGCACCCGCGAGGAGGCTCCCGCCGATCAGCACGGCGCGCTCGTCCAGGGTGAGCAGGCGCTGGTCCAGCGCCTCTGCTTTGCGGGTCAGGATCGGCGACAGACCCAGGGACAGCGCCAGGACCGACAGACCACCGACGATGGCGAAGACGGTCATGAAGACCGCGTGCATCGGCGCCGGCACGGTGATGGAGCCGAGATCGAGGAGCCAATCTCCGAAGTACAGGTTGCCGACGCCCCAGATGGAGTAGATGCCGATGAGCCCGACGAGGACGTAGAGCAGCGCTCGCCTCCGTTCGATCTCGCTCATGACGATCCGCTCAGTCGAGCGCTACCCGCTTCATCAGCTTGACGTTGAAGTACCTGTCGTCGTCGAGGGAATCGGGCACGAGACCCGACTCGAAAGCGTCCACCAGCTCTGCGACCGCATCTTCGATTCGCAGCTCGGGCGAGAGCCCCTGCTCTTCGGCGATCCGATTGGCGACGATGTGATACGAGCGCGGATCGTTGGTGGGCGTGGTGGTGATCTCGACCGTTCGACCGGTCTCGTTCTGCACGACCTCGCGCACGATTTCGGCGAGCTCGGATACCGGATTGTTCTGGTAGCCGGCGTTGTAGATCTTGCCGCCGATGCGTGAGGGCTCCGCCCGCAGCAGGACCTGGTAGTAGCGGCAGAGGTCTCTGATGTGGATGTGTGGCCTCAGCTGGCTGCCGCCGAACACCGTGATCTCTCCTCGGTGATAGGCGAGGTTGGTCAGGATGTTCACCGTCAGATCGAGGCGCAGCCGGGGCGAGTATCCGCAGAGCGTTGCCGGGCGGATCACCAGGGTGGTGAAGTCCTCCGACTGTCGCGAGAGCAGGATGGGCTCGCACATCGCCTTGAACTTGCTGTAGTCGGTGAGGGGGGCGAGGGGGTGGTCCTCGCTCACCTCGGGCGCGTCGCTGATCCCGTAGACGCTGGCGCTCGAGGCGTAGATGAAACGGCGCACCCCCGCAGCGCGGCTCGCGTCCACCAGGGGCTCGAAGGCGTCGAAGTTGATCGACTTGCCCAGGGTCGGGTCCAGCTCGAAGCTCGGGTCGTTCGAGATGCAGGCCAGGTGCAGCACCGCATCGACGCCCTCCACCGCCCGGCGCACGACCTCGGGGTCGCGGATGTCGCCTTCGATCTCTTCGAAGCCCGGGTGGTCGCGCACGGCGTCCAGCGGCTCTCGGCCATAGAGGTAGAGATCCAGGATCCGCACCCGCCACCCGTCGGCGAGAAGCCGCGGCGCAAGGGCCGCGCCCACGTAGCCCGCGCCTCCCGTCAGGAGCACTGTCTCTTTCGGGGGACTCACGGACGCGAATGGTACACCGGCCGCGGACATTGTCGGTCTTTCACCGGTCCGCCCGCTTTGTTGTGGGATCGCCCTTGACCAGAGGGCCCCCGAGTGGTTGATCGGGCCCCGATGAAGGTCGGAATCCCCAAAGAAGTCGGAGCGGACGAGCGGAGGGTGGCGGTCTCCCCCGACTCCGTGAAGAAGCTCCAGAAGCTCGGTTTCGAGGTGGTGGTCGAGACGGGGGCAGGGGACGAGGCAGGGTTCCTCGATGGGGACTACGAGGCGGCCGGCGCCACCGTCGCCAAGAGCGCCGCCGAGGTCTTCGGCGAGTGCGATGTGGTGAGCGCGGTCCGGCCACCGACCGAGGCGCAGATCGACATGATGAAGGAGGGGACCACCCTCATCTCCTTCCTGCACCCCGCGCAGAACGAAGCGCTGGTGAAGCACCTCGCCGACCGGAAGATCACCGCGCTGGCGATGGACCAGATCCCGCGCATCACGCGGGCCCAGAAGATGGACGCCCTCAGCTCGATGGCGAACATCGCGGGCTACCGTGCGGTGGTCGAGGCGGCGAACGCCTTCGGTCGGTTCTTCACCGGTCAGATGACGGCGGCGGGCAAGGTTCCGCCGGCGAAAGTTCTGGTGATCGGCGCGGGCGTCGCGGGGCTCGCGGCCATCGGCGCGGCGCGCGGTCTCGGCGCCATCGTCCGCGCCTTCGACACGCGACCGGCGGTCAAGGAACAGGTTCAGTCCATGGGCGCCGAGTTCCTCGAGCTCGACTTCGAGGAAGAGGGCGAAGGCACCGGCGGCTACGCGAAGGTGATGAGCAAGGAGTTCATCGACGCCGAGATGAAGCTCTTTCGCGAACAGGCGAAAGAGGTCGACATCGTCATCACGACGGCGCTCATCCCCGGCAAGAAGGCGCCGACCCTCTGGACCGAGGACATGCTCGAGAAGATGGCCACCGGCTCGGTGGTGGTGGACCTCGCCGCCGAGCAGGGCGGCAATTGCGAAGGCACGGTTCCCGGCGAAAAGACGGTGAAACACGGGGTGACGCTCATCGGCTACACCGATCTGCCGAGCCGCATGTCCGCGCAGGCGTCCCGCCTCTACGCCAACAACATCTACCACCTGCTGCACGACATGGGCGGCGCCGAAGGTTGGAAGGTCGACATGGGGGACGAGTGCGTTCGCGGCGCGCTGGTGAGCCATGAAGGCGAGGTCACCTGGCCGCCGCCCAAGCCTTCCTCGCCTCCTCAGCCGCCGCCCAAGGTCGAGCCGAAGAGCTCGGCGTCGCTTCCCGCGACGCGGCACGTCGCGGAGAAGGGGGTCGAGCGGCAGAAGGACGCCGCGGACCTCCGCGGACCCCTGACCCTGATTGCTGCAGCGGTGGCGATGACTGGGGTGGGCTACTACGCGCCCCCCGGTTTCTTGGCGCACCTCACGGTGTTCGTCCTCGCGTGCTTCGTCGGCTGGCAGGTCGTGTGGAACGTGACGCCGGCGCTTCACACGCCGCTGATGAGCGTGACCAACGCCATCAGCGGGATCATCATCGTCGGCGGCATGCTCAGCCAGAAGGCGGGCATGGAGACGGGCCCGGCGGCGATACTCGGTGCCATCGCGATCCTCATCGCGATGATCAACGTCAGCGGCGGCTTCCTGGTCACGAAGCGCATGCTCCAGATGTTCCGGAAGTGAGGCGCTGACGATGACCCACGAGCTCCTCACCATCTCCTATCTCGTCGCCGGGGTCCTGTTCATCTTGAGCCTCGGCGGCCTCTCCGCGCAGACCAGCGCCCGCCGCGGCAACCTGTACGGCATCGTCGGCATGGTGATCGCCCTGGTCGCCACGACCCTGAGCGATCAGGTCAGCGCCTACGCGAACGTCGGCGGGATGGTCCTGGTGGGCTTCGTGATCGGCGCGGTGGTGGCCCAGCGGGTGGCGATGGAGTCGATGCCTCAGCTGGTGGCGCTGCTGCACAGCTTCGTCGGCGCGGCTGCGGTGCTGGTGGGGATCTCGAGCTACCTCGTCCCGGAGTCGACCCTCCGCGAGAACCTCGGCAACCTCGCTCCCGACGAGATGCACGCCGCGCTCGTCATCCACGAGGTGGAGATCTTCGTCGGCGTCTTCGTCGGCTCGCTCACCTTCACCGGCTCGGTGATCGCCTTCGGCAAGCTCCAGGCTGGCAAGCTCGCGAAGCTGATCCCACTCTTCCGCAGCAAGCCGCTCCTCATCCCCGGGCGACACTTCTTGAACCTCGGCATCGTGATCGGCTCGGGCTATCTGATGTACCGCGGCATCACCAACGCCGATGTCGGGCTCGAGTCGCTCCTCATCGTCACCGCGATCTCCGGAGTCCTCGGCATTCACCTCGTCGTGGCCATCGGTGGCGCCGACATGCCCGTCGTCGTCTCGATGCTCAACAGCTACTCGGGATGGGCCGCGGCCGCCGCCGGCTTCATGCTCGAGAACGATCTGTTGATCATCACCGGCGCGCTGGTGGGCTCGAGCGGCGCGATCCTCAGCTACATCATGTGCCGGGCGATGAATCGCTCGATCTGGAACGTGATCTTCGGCGGCTTCGGGGCCAACGAGGGGGCGGCGCCGGCGGCGGGTGGCGCCAAGGTCGAGGGCACGGTGACGGCGATCGAGGTCGACGAGACCGCGAAGCTGCTCAAGGAAGCCCGAAGCGTGATCATCGTTCCGGGCTACGGCATGGCGGTGGCGCGCGCCCAGGGCTCCATCAACGACATGACCCAGAGGCTCCGAGAAGCCGGGGCAAAGGTCCGTTTCGCCATCCACCCGGTCGCGGGCCGGCTGCCCGGCCACATGAACGTGCTCCTCGCCGAGGCCAACGTCCCGTACGACATCGTCCTCGAGATGGACGAGATCAACGAGGACTTCGGAGACACCGACGTGGTGATGGTGGTGGGCGCCAACGACATCGTGAACCCCAGCGCCCTCGACGATCCGGCGAGCCCGATCGCGGGCATGCCGGTCCTCGAGGTCTGGAACGCCAGCACCGTGGTCGTGATGAAGCGCTCCATGGCCAGCGGCTACGCCGGCGTCCAGAACCCGCTCTTCTTCAAGCCGAACACCCGGATGCTCTTCGGCGACGCCAAGAAGAACGTCGACGCCCTCCTGGCCCAACTGGGCTGATCGGATTGGCGCTTGCCCTTCGTCCGGGGCCGTGCCATATGAGCTTTCAGGTGCCCCAGTCGCCTGGCCTTCGGCCGCGATCGGGTGCCTGCCAGGCCCCTCCCGCCCGCGGGAGGGCCGTTCCACCGACCGATTAGGGGAGCCAATGGCGGGTTCCTCGCGCCTCGGGAGAGGGCGCGGAAATCGCCGGAGCCGTACACAGACATGGCCGAGACCCCGGCTCAGGATAGAGAGCTCGAAGAGTCCGACGACGACGCCGCGGACGACAAGGATTCCCTCGAAGGGAAGGATCCGATCTGTCGTTTCGCGGCTGGTCTCAGCGACCGGGCGATTCAGCGCATCACCGGCGGCAACGCCTTCTTGCGCGGGCGCATCTACGCGCGCCGCAAGGCCGTCGAAGGCCTCAAGGCGAAGGACGACTGGGCCACCGCGCAGATCAAGGTTCGCAACGTCGACGAGCCCTACAGGATGAAGGTCACCCTCGACGACGAGCACAAGATCGTCTCGAGCTGCACCTGCCCCGGCTTTCGGGGGCCGACCGGTCACTGCAAGCACATCGCGGCCATCCTGGTCTCGCTGCGCGACCGTGAGCGTCCGCCGCGGCCCAAGCAGGACCAGCAGAAGAAGAAGAAGGACAAGAGCAACGGCTCGCAGCCGGTCCACGTGCCGCAGACCGTCTCGGTCGGCGGCAAGCGCCGGCGCAGTCGTCGCCGTCGTCGGGGAGGCTCGGGCGGCGACGCCTCGAAGCTCGAGGTGCTCTCCGGGCGCGACCTCACCGGGCCGCGCGCCGAGGACCGCGGCAGCCTCGAAGCGTGGATGCCTTCGGACATCCTGCCCAAGCCCTATGAGTTCGAGTACCGCCTCGCGGTGCGTTCGGCGTCCATCGCGGTCACCCCGGTCCTGGCCGGTACGCGGACCGCGGTCAACATCGCCGACGCGCTTGGCGGCTTCAACGTGGTCTCCACCGAGGAGCGCCCCCTGCTGCGCGCCCTCGCGCGCCACGTGGGTCGCGGTCAGCCGGCGACCGCCGAGCTCCGCGGCGAGGACGCAGCGGAGCTCCTGTCGATGCTCGAGACCCGACGGGTGCTCATCGAGCCCCAGTCGATGGAGCTCCGCTTCAGCGACGAGCCCCTGAAGCCGGTGATCGAGCTCGACATCGCTGGTGACGATGCGGTCCGGGTGCGGGTGGCCTTCGAGAGCAACGGTCGCCGCTTCGCGCTGTCCAAGGGCGCGTGGTTCGAGGGAACGCCGGGCTATCACATCGACGTGGACGAAGGCGTAGCCCGCCACGTGGTGGATACGGTGACGCCAGCGTGGCTGCAGCGGCTCTATCGCTCGCCCGCGCTGGTGATGCCCATCGCCGAGCTGCCGCGCCTGTTGTCGGACATCATTCCCCGCGCCGCCGCGCTCCTCGGCGCCGAGCTCCCGGACCTCCACTCCGTCGCCGATCTGGTCGACGCGACGCCGAGCATCGCGCTCAAGGTCGACGGCGACATCGTCGACGCGATCGCGCGGCTCAAGGTGAGCTACGACGACCAGGAGTTCCCGATCCCCGTCGACGGGTTCCCCTCGCCGCTCGCGTTCCTGCCACCGGCGAGGAAGGCGGGCGCCCCCGCGTGGTGCGCCGTGACGTCGGCAACGAGATGAGCGCCGTCCAGATGCTCATGAACCTCGGCTTCTCACCCGACGAGTCCGGCGAGGCGATGGAGGTCCACGGCGAGCAGGCGATCCCCTTCTGGACCGAAGGGCTCGGATCCCTGCCCGAGACCTGGGACCGCTACATCCCCGACGACCTCGTCGACGTGACGATCCGCAATCAGACCGTGACCCCACAGATGCGCGTATCGAGCGGCGTCGACTGGATGAGCCTGAACATGACCTTCGACGCGGGCGGAGTCGCCGTCGACGCCGACGAGCTCCGCGCGTGCCTCGAGAAGGGCCGACGGCTGGTGCAGCTCGAGGACGGCACCTACGCGCCTGTCGATCCGGACCAGGTCGGCGAGGTGCTCGCGCGCCTCGCCGAGATCGACGATCACCTCGGGCGGGGCCGACAAGCTCTCGCTGAGCCAGGCGGGTCGCGTTCAAGACCTGCTCACGCCTGGTCAACCGGCAGAAGGTCACGCCCAAGGCCAAAGAGCTCTTCGGCAAGCTCGCCGACGTCGGCGACATCCCGGCGGTCGCCAAGCCCCGGTCGCTCAAGGCGACGCTCCGCGACTATCAGAAGAAGGGCTTCAGCTGGCTGGTCTTCATCCACAACCTCGGCAGCGGCGGCATCCTGGCCGACGACATGGGTCTCGGTAAGACCCTGCAGACCATCGCCCTGATCCTCGTGGAAGCCGAAGAAGGGCTCAAGAAGAAGTCGGGGCCCAGCCTGGTCATCGCGCCCACCTCGGTCGTGCCGAACTGGCAGCGCGAGATCGAGAAGTTCGCCCCCGGTCTCAAGACGCTCCTCTGGCAGGGTCCGAATCGCTTCGACCAACAGGATGAGATCGACGACGTCGACGTGATGATCACCAGCTACGCGCTGTTCGTCGCGACGAAGAGATGCTGGAGAACAAGGAGTTCCGCTACGTCATCCTCGACGAAGCTCAGCACATCAAGAACCCGATGAGCGCGACCGCCGCGCGCGGCGAAGAAGCTCAAGAGCGAGCGGCGCCTGGCGCTCGACCGGTACTCCCATCGAGAACCGGCTCAGCGAGTTCTGGTCGATCATCGACTTCGTCTCGCCGGGCCTGCTCGGTGACCTCAAGACCTTCGAAGAGAAGATCGCGCGACCCATCGACCGAGGCGACGAGGCCACCGCCAACAAGCTCCGCAAGACCATTCAGCCCTTCGTGCTGCGCCGCACCAAGTCCGAGGTGGCCCCCGAGCTGCCGGAGAAGATCGAGCAGGAGATCATCGTTCCGCTCTCCGACGAGCAGGCGAAGCTCTACCGGCAGATCCTCCGCGAGGTTCGCAAGAGCGTGTACTCGAGAGGTCGAGAAAAAGGGCGTCAGCAAGGCCCAGATCCAGATCCTCGCCGCCCTCACGCGCCTGCAGGCAGGTCGCGTGCGACCCGCGGCTGATGAAGCTCGAGCGATCGAACGTCGAGTGGGGCCCGGAGGAGAGCGGCAAGCTCTCCGCGCTGCGGGAGATCGTCCAGGAAGCCAAGGAAGGCGGTCACCGCGTCCTGATCTTCAGCCAGTTCGTCACCATGCTCCATCACATCCGCGACGCGATGGACGAGGACGGCGTGAACTACGAGTACCTCGACGGCTCCACCAAGGACCGCATGGATCGGGTCGATCGCTTCAACGACGACGACAGCACCACGGCGTTCCTCATCTCGCTCAAGGCGGGCGGCACCGGCCTGAACCTCACCGGCGCCGACACCGTCATCCACTTCGATCCCTGGTGGAACCCGGCGGTCGAGGACCAGGCCACCGACCGCGCCCACCGCATCGGCCAGACCAAGGTCGTCAGCGTCTACCGCCTGATCGCCAAGGGCACGGTCGAAGAGAAGATCCTCCAGCTCTCGGCCAAGAAGCGCGCCCTGATGGAGAACGTCCTGTCGACCGAGGGCAGCCCGCTCAAGGGCCTGACCAAGAACGACATCGACGAGCTCTTCAGCGAGTGAGCCTCTCGTCCACCCCGAAGTCCCGCCGGAACTCGAGGCACTGGCGGCTACCGCGCTCGAACTCGCGGCAGGTGGTGCCGCGGATCGCGTAGATCTGGCAGGCGTTGTCGCTCTCGTCGGTCCCGAGGTGCACGCAGGCGCCGGTGTCGTCGGTGGCGAAGGCGACCTCGCCGAAGTGCCCGGGTTGGATGCGCTCGGTGAGGTCGGCGCGGCCGATGCGGCGCCAGAAGATCAAGTCGTCCGCCGGGATCAGGATCCGCCCGTCGGCGCCGGTTCGGCAGCAGGCGCCGCAGGTGAGGCAGTCGAGCCCGGCGTCGTCTTCGAGCGGAGCCGGGCGGCTCACGGCGCGCCACTCTCACAGACGTACGCGTGAGTGTTGCTGCACTGGTCGTCGTTCCACGTGTCCGGATCCGGATGCCAGGCGACCACGCCGCAGTTCTCGTCGTTCAAGCAGCAACCCGGTCCGTTGTTGGGCTCTCCCGGCCCCCACGCGGTGCGCGCGATCGGCGTCTCGTCCACCCAGCGCCAGTTGCCCTCGTCTCCGATGTCGTGGAGTCCGACCCATGCAGGCGCGAGGCCACGAGCCCGGACCTGACCGACCACGAAGGCGTCTTCCTCGTCCGTCTCCAGGCTCGCGAGCGCCTGCCCGCGCGATGTGCACCGGTCCCGCGCGTCTCGCCAATCCAGATCGCCGGAACAGAAGGAATAGAGACGCCCGCCTTCGACGACGCTCACGCACTCGCAGCCGTTGTCGAGCACCCCGTCGCAGTCGTCGTCCTGGAAGTTGCCGCAGGTCTCCGGCCGTCCCGGGTTCACCTGGTCGTCGTAGTCGTCGCAGTCGCCTCCGCGCGGCTCGCGTCCGTCGAGGGGCGTGCAGCTGATGACGACGTCACTGTCGGTGCCGTACCCGTCGCTGTCGGCGTCGGCGTAGTACTCGGTACCCACGGTCTCGTCGACCATGCCGTCGCAGTCGTCGTCCGCCTCGTTGCACATCTCGCGGGAGTTGTCGGTCGCGTCCTCGCAGACCGCGCGACCACCGATGCACGCCCAGCTCCCCTCTTCGCAGAGGTCGTCGTCGGTGCCGTCGCAGGGCGGGCCGATGCCCGGGTCTTCCGAGCCGTCCGGCGTGCTCTCGTCGCAGTCGTTGTCGAAGCCGTCGCAGAGCTCGGTCATGGGCGCGGTGGGCGTGCACTCGCATCCGTCCGAGGGGTCGCCATTGGCGTCGAAGGTTCCCGGCTCGCAGGCGGCGCCGTCGATGCCCACCCGCGCGTCCGTGCCGCCGCTCGGTGCGATCGCGAATCGGTCGAGGGAGCAGGCGAGGAGAAGGAGCGGCAGGAGCGCCATGGGCACGAAGCGGGCCACGAACACGGTTTACGCCGCTCCGAGAGTGGAATCCAGGCGGCTTTTTGTGGGTTGTCCGGCGTGAAAAAGGCGCTTGCTCGGACTATGCTCCGCGGGCCCGAGCCCCACGAAGATCATGCGTTATCTCTGCGTTCACTGCGATCACCGCTTCGAATACGACGGTGAGAAGAAAAAGCCCCGATGTCCCGAGTGCATGCGCGTCGGCGGGGTGGAGAAGATCCGGGACGAGAAGAAGGCCAAGGCCAAAGAGCAGCCCAAGTGGGTGGTGCCCGGGGGCATCGCCATCGTCGTCGCTGCCCTGGTCGGCGGGTACTTCTACTGGGCGCACGACGCCCCGGTCTCGGTCGGAGACGAGGTCCCGATGCGGCCCCTGTCGCGGGGGGAGCTCGAGGGACACGCGCGCCGCGTGGGCGCCACCGTGCCGGAGGACCGGCTGGACCTCTTCGAGGCGAGCGACGCCATCGAAGAGCTCGGCTCGTCGGCGAGCGGAAGCTCGAACGCGGCCAAAGCCGAGAGCATCGTCGACGAGATCCGTGAGCGCGCCAGCGCCGCCGCCTACGTGACCTGGCCCACGAGCGCGCCGCGCGACACGCCGGTGCGCACCGCCGCCCGCGCCTACGAAAAGATGGCCGAGGACGGCGCGCGCGAGAAGCTCTACTCCCTCGAGGTCGCGCTTGTGGCCGCGTCGGCGCTCCGCTCCGCCGGCGTCGATGCGATGCTCGCCGAGATCTACGCCTTCCCCAACGACCGGAGCCCGCCGGATCCGAGCGGTCACTTCGGCTACTTCGGCATCGCGGTCTACGACGGAGAGGTCGGCGTGGGCACCCCGAAGATCTTCGATCCCTACGGTGGCCGCGGCACCGAGCCCGAAGAGGACGATTACCGGGTCATCGACGACCTGGCGGTGCTCGGGGCTTTCACCAACCACCTCGCGATCCACACCCTGGTCGCGGAGGGCGAGCACGATCAGGCCTTCGACCTGTCGCAGGAAGCGCTCTCCATGGACCGCCGTTCGCCTTCGATCCGCTCGGTTCGGGGCGTGGTGCTCTTGACCTCCGGCGGCACCGAAGAGGCGCTCGAGGAGTTCGAGGCGGCCGCGCAGCTGCGCCGGGACGCGCCACGCCTGAACAACCTCGCCGGCATCGCGCTGGCTCAGCAGGATTACGATCGCGCCGGCCGGCAGGTCGCGGCCGCCCTCGAGATGCACCCGGACTTCGCCGGTGGTCACGCGACCCAGGCCGCCCTCGAGATGGCGCAGGGCGAGATGGAAGCCGGCCGCGAGGAGCTCGAGGAGGCGCAGCGGCTCGACGCCGACCTGCCGATCCTCCCGATGCTCTGGGCCAACTACTACATGTCGACCCACGAGCTCGACCGGGCGGCGGAGATGGCGATGGAGGCGATCGAGCGAAAGCCCCACGACTGGCAGACGCGCCTCTCCGCGGCGCAGATCCTCCGCGCTGCCTCGAACTACGACGAGATGCGTCGCCAGGCGCACGCCATCCTCGAGATGGTCCCCTCGGCGCAGGTTCCGCAGGTCACGCAGCTGATCGAGCAGGTGCTCGGGCCGACCGCACTCGAGGAGCCCCTCGCGGACGACGAGGATTGGGACAGCGAGGATTGGGACGACGAGGAGGCGGCCGCTCTGCCCGACGGCGACTTCCAGCTGGGGGGCGGCTCGTCACTGCTCGGGGACGGAGAGCTGGACCTCGGTGAGGGCCCCAGCCTGGGCGGCGACCTCGAAGGGGGGAGCTTGCTCAACCCGGGCGAGACGAGCACACTCCGGCTCGGCGGTGCTCAGGATCTGACGCTCGACCTCAACGAGTAGGGGCCGCCACGGGGCGAGGGGCCCCTGCGATCGGAGGAAGAGTTCGATGAGCGACCCCAACGACAACCTGGGAGTGGGCGGCGGACAGATGCCCCTCGGGCCGATCGCTTCGATGGAGGCCGATGAGAAGGCGATGAAGAGCGGCCGCGGCCGCATGCTCGCCGTGATGATCGGCAGCGTCATTCTCGCTGTGGTGGCGCTCATCGCCTACATGGCGAGCGGCGGCGAGGAGGAGATGTATTCGCAGTTCGGCCGCAACATCAACGGCCTGAGGACCAACGACTTCGACGTCTTCTGGGGCTGCGCGCTGCGCGGGGAAGACATCGCGGAGATCCACGACAACACCGCGCTGATGGCGGCGATCAATCGCCGCGCAGCGAACGGACGCGGCAACTACGCCCGACAGGTGCGCGACGAATGCATGGACAAGCTCGCGGAGCTCGAGCCAGCGCTTCAGGCGCTGATCCCGCCGCCCGAGATGCAGGGGAAGGTGCGCGAGCTCGAGAGCGCCGTCGGTGAAGGCCGGAGCGCTTGGAGCGGCTACATCGCCTACCTCGAAGCGATCCCGGAGGGGGAGGGCTACGACGAAGACGCCGCCCGCGAGCACGTCACGGCGGTGGCCCGAAGCTGGTACGACTACCGTCGGATCCACAACGAGCTGAACTCGATGGTGGCCGAAAAGCTCGACCGCTGATCCCTTCCAGTTCCGCGGGACTACTCGTTCCTCCGGCTCCCCGGCTTACCTGCGCGCACATGGTCCCCTTGTGATCCCACATTCCGGTCCTATGTAATGGGGCAGGAAAGCGAGGGGTCTCATGAAGTACAGGCTCTCTGGCGTCTTCCTCGTCCTCGCGGCGCTCGGCTGCGGATCCAGTGTCACCCCACGGGCGGAGATGTCCACCACACCCGCGAACGCGCAGGTGACGGCCTCGTCTCGGGTCGAGGCCGACCCGGGGATGGAGTTGCACGCCGATGCGACCTCGCCCGCCGAGCTGCGCGCCCGCGTGGAGCACCCGTTGGTGCGCCCTTCGCTCGCGCAGATCCCGTCGCCTTCGGTGGCGTCCTGGGTCTTCGCCATGCACCCCGGCAGCCCCACCGCGGAGGAGAGCCGGCCGGCCTTCAAGCCCGGCACGGGCGAGCCGCACGCGAACATGAGCGCCGTGACCTCCGACCCGGTGGCTCCGGATCTCATCACCACCATCGCCGAGGCCGACGTCGACGGCGCGCGCTTTCGCTACGTTCCGCAGCGCTGAAGGCCCGCTCCGCTTCAGGGCGCGGGGATGGGCTCGAGCGCCGGGACGTCGTCGCCCCGGTTTCCATAGGTCAGATAATCTGCGCGTGGTGCTCCTCGGCGGGGATGTAGCCCCAGTGGTCGAGGGCGCGCTCGTCGTAGAAATCGTTCGAGAGCGACGGCTCGCTGAAGTAGCTCTGGTCGAAGTCCATCGGGCGCCCCTCTTCCATCGCGTGCGAGTCGTAGTAGCGCTCGGCAGGGAACTTCATCACGTAGAGCCACTTGGCGCGGCCCCGCTCGAAGCTCGGTGTGGTGTCGTAGTCGCGGCGGATGAAGAAGTCGCTGGCAGACACGTCGTAGCTCGCCGCGACGATGGGTGAATAGGCGCCGAAGAAGCGCGGGCTGTGGTCGTCGGGGTCGGAGGCGTTCAGCATGTAGTAGCCGGTCGGGCCCCAGTTGGTGTGGCGGTCGAGCGCCTGGTTGAAGCGCGCCATCCGCGCGTCAAAGGTCGTGAAGGCCTCGAGGAAGCCCATGTCGGGCTGGGAGAAATGGGCCGGATCCCAATGCGAGGAGTGGCCGGTGGTGTTCGGCGTGAACCACGCCTCCTCCCAGCTCACCATGTTGCAGTTCTGGCTCGGGACCGGCAGCCCCACGCCCTGGTCACCGCAACCGTCCGTGTCGAAGAGCCGGTAGTCGGCGAGGCCATCCTCGTCGAGGTCCTGATCGGTGATGTAGAGGATCGGTCCGCCGCCGCTCTCCGACGCCTTGATCATCTCCGAGTGATCCGCGTCGGGGTAGAACAGGTAGGTTCCCCAGGCGGCGCGCGCCGCCGCGTGCCGGGTGGCGAAAGGCCGGAGGTAGTAGTCGTTGCCGCGGCCGCTGATCTCGGCTCCGCGCGCCCGTCGCGAGTTCATCATGAAGGCGTTCGATTCGAGCCACAGCGGCTGGAAGTTCACGTGGCCGCGGAAGTTGTACATCCACGCATAGTCCTCGTCGCTGCACTCGGTGGCGCGATACTCGTCGTACTCACGCTCGTAGGTGGCGCCGTCGGGCCACTCGGGCGCGTCCGCCGTCATGTAGTGCGTGAACATGAACTTCATGTCGCAGTGCGTCCACGGCGGCACCGCGTTCTGCACCCGGCGTGAGCCGTGACCGAAGGTCCCGAATCCGTAGTTGTAGGAGTCGTTGGAATCCGCGAGCGCGCGCCCGCGGTAGCTGTGGACGGTGCGCATGGTGCGAACCATCCGCTCGTAGGCCGGATAGGTCAGCTGATCGAAGAGGTTCCGTTCCGTGTCGAAGGAGCTCACCTCCTGATCGGTCGCGTAGCTCTGGTGGTCGGCGATCACCTGAAGGCGCGTGCGGAGGGCGTCGGGCCAGTCGCGGAGCTCGCCGCAGAGCACGCGCATGAAGTTCCGGATCTTCGCGTTGCGAATATCCGTCTCCGAGCCGTCGCGCTCGTTCTCGAGGCCGTAGGCCACGCGCCAATCGCCGTAGCTGAAGGTGCTGCGGTAGCCCGGGCCCATCGCGGCCATGGCGCGCTGGATCAGCGGGTGCTCCCAATTCACCGACCGCACGTAGGGTGCGGTGTCGGCATAGGTCGCGAACTCGTTGTCGCTCCGAACCGGAGCGGCGAGGGTGGGGCGGCCGGCCGGGCCGGGGGGCGGCGGGGGCGGTGCCTCGGTGCGGATCTCGACCGTGAGATGCCCCTCGAGCGTCTGGTCCGAGAGGTTCTCCACTCGGATCGTCCAGTTCCGCAGGCTGTCGTCGGGGCTGATGGCCTCGACGGTGGGCGAGGTCGACGGCTCGCCGGCGACGTCGATGTCATAGTGCTTGGCCGAGAGCTGGGCGAGCACGGCGGGGGAGGTGGTGAGGGACGCGACGATCGAGGGACCGCTCACGCGGTAGCGCCGGGTGTCGTTCGGGCCGACGGTGACGTCTGTCTCGCGGAGGATCCCGCCGGTGTCGGGCAGCTCGATGACGGCCTCGATGGTCAGCGTTCCGTGCAAGCGGCCGGTGCCGAGGTTGTGGACGCGAAGGGTCCAGTTCCGGATCTCCTCGTCCTGGCCGGCCGGCGCCGCCACCTCGATGGACGGATCGTGGGCGGTCTCCCCCTCCATCTCGATGTCGTAGTTCTTCGCGCTCAGCATCGCGGCGTCGAAGCCGTCGCCCTCGTCGCTCTGGGCGAGCTCGGCGTGAAAGCGCTGGGCGGTGACGCGGAAGCGCTTCACGTCGCCGGGAGCGAGGTCGATCTCCACCTCACGGACGCTCGTCGAGTCATCCTTGGTTCCGATGGAGCCCAGGTCCTCGGCGTCGGCGTCAGGGCCGGCGTCCATGGGCGAGGTGCAGCCGAAGGCGAGGGCGAGGAGAAGGGGGACGATCGATGTACGCATGGCTGACTGGCCATTACGCAAGCGCCAATCCAGCCTCGGCCGCCAAAAAGCCCTGTGATGTCAGGGCGTAAGCGGCGACTCCTCTAGCCACTGAAGGAGGTTTGATAGTCTCCCCCCATGAGCCACCGCCTCGTCCCCTGCACCGGCTGCAGCCGCCACGTTCGTCTCTCCGAGCCTCACTGCCCCTTCTGCGGGTCCGGGCTCCCCTCGGAAGCCGAGCTTCCTCCGCTCGTGACCCCACCGCAGGGGCGCCTGAGCCGCGCGGCGCTCTTCGCCTTCGGGGCAGCCGCGGCCGGCGTGGTCGCGGTCAGCGGCTGCGGAGACGACAGCTCGGTGCCTCTCTACGGCGCTCCCGCGGACACCGGCGCGGCCTTCGACAGCGGAACGCCCGATGCCAGCCCCGACGGGGCCGCGGACGCCGCGACCGATGCGGCTGCCGACGCGCCTGCAGACGCGGCCGCGGACTCTTTGGCCGCCGCCTACGGCGCGCCGCCATCCGACGGCGGCTGACTCAGCCGGCGCCGCCGGGCTGAAGCTCGACGAGGAAGACCGCGATCACCGCGATCACGAAGATCCCGATCGCGAGGATGCGGACTCGCCCGAGCCTCGCGTCCCCTCCGGCGGCGATCCGCTTCAGCGTGCCGCCGAGGACGCCGGTCATGCCGCTGGCGACGAAGACCAGGGTGAGCTTGGCGTGCATCCAGCCGGCCTTGGCGTAGTAGCCGGCGAAGTTCGGGATGAGGATCGCGAGCCCGACGATCCAGGCGACCAGCATGGCGGGGTTCACGACGATCCTCAGGGCCTTGCGGGCGGCGGCGGCCGCGCCCCGTCTCGATTCGCCGTCGGCGAGGGCCACCATCAGGCCGCAGGCGAGCACGCCGCCCACCCAGGCGATGACGCCGAGGACGTGAAGGGCACGCAGCACCAGACCGAGGTCGCCTCCCATGAACGAGAGGCGTCCTAGCACGGATCACCCGGGCGGGTGGGGAGACATCCTACATACGGGGTTTTCGGCGCGGCGATCGGCGGGTGTATGATGAGCCATGCACTCCTCCATCCGTTGGGCCTTCGCTTTCGCGCTTCTCCTTCCCGTCGCCGCGTGCGACTGCTCCGACAGCTCGGGGACGCCGGACGGCGGGGGCACGGGCAGCGACGCGATCGTGAGCATGGACGGAGCCCCCACGGATGCGCCCACCTCGGACGGTCCCATCGTCGTTCGTGAGGGTGGCGTCACGGTCACGGACCCGGACGGCGGCACGTACACCTGCTACGTGACCACCTGCGCGGGTCACCCCACCGAGTGCGGTGACTGCATGGACAACGACGGCGACGGGCTCATCGATTCGCACGATCCCGAGTGCCTCGGGCCCTGCGACAACACCGAGTACGCGGCGCTCACCACCGGCGTCGGCGGCGAGCGTGGTGCGTCGTGTAATCGCGACTGCTACTTCGACTACGGAAATGGATCCGGAAACGACGAGTGCCGTTGGGACACGCTCTGCGACCCGAACGAGCCCGATTCGGTCTGCCCTTATGACATGGGCGAGCTCGGCGGCATGCGCTGCCCCGACACCCAGAACGCGACATGCCTCGACGTATGCCGTCCCCTGACCCCGAACGGCTGTGACTGCTTCGGTTGTTGCACCTTCGACGCGCTGGCGGGTCGCTCCGACGCCGACGGTGGCGAATGGGTCTGGCTCGGCTCCGGGATCAGCGACAGCGTCGACGGCGAGGGCACCTGCACCTTCGACGACATCATGGACACCTCGCTCTGCCGTCCCTGCGACCCGGTGGCGGACTGCTTCAACGACTGCGGTGAGTGCGAGCTCTGTCTGGGTCGCACCACGCTGCCTCCCGAATGTCTGATGACCTACCCGGACGCGTCCACGCCTCCCGACGGCGGCACCTACCCCCCGCCGCGCTGTCCCGACGGCGTTCAGGCCTGCGGTCTGCCCGGCGACGCCGACTGCCCGGTCAACTACTACTGCGTCACCGGCTGCTGCCAGTCGACACTCATCTGACGGATCGGATCGCAGCTTACGGCGCGTGGGCGATCGTCGCCGGCGCCTCCGAAGGCCTCGGCGCGGCCTTCGCCGAGGCACTGGCAGGTCGGGGGATGAGCCTCGTCCTGATCGCCCGCCGCGCAGAGGTCCTCGAGTCGACCGCGGCGCGACTCCGTGAGAGGTACGGAGTCGATGTAGAGACGCGCGCCCTCGAATCTCGCGAACCCGGGCCTGGCGCCGCGCCTCGCCGAGATCGCCCGGTCCCGCGAGGTCGGCCTCGGCGTCTACAACGCGGCCTATTCGCCCCGCGGCGCCTTCGTGGAGCGCTCCCTCGAAGAGCTGTCGGCCGTGGTGGACGTCAACGTCCGAGGGCCGCTCCTCTTCGCGCGCACCCTCGCGCCCCCGATGATCGCGCGCGGCCGGGGCGGGCTGGTGCTGATGAGCTCCCTCGCCGGGCTCGCGGGCTCGCCTCGCCTCGCCGCCTACGCGGCGAGCAAGGCCTTTTCGGTGGTCCTCGCGGAGAGCCTCTGGAGCGAGCTCGGCGACGCGGGCGTGGATGTCGTCGCCTCTTGCGCGGGCGCGGTGCGCACGCCGGGCTATCTCTCGTCGTCGGCCGGCGCCAAGGAGGCGCCGGGCACCCTCGATCCGAGGGAGGTGGCCGAGACCACGCTCCGCGGTCTCGGCAAGGGGCCCCGCGTCGTGCCTGGCTTCGTGAACAAGGTCGCGAGCGTGGTGGTGGGGCGCTGGCTCCCGCGAAAGACCGCGGTGTCGATCATGCGCTCGAACACCGAGGACCTCGACTGATGCAGCTTCGCTGGGACGGCTTCGTCGCACCGATGGTGGTCTACGCCTGCGTGCTGCTGCTCCACGTCGTGTTGCCCGCGCGCCGCGTCGAGGGGTACGTACGCGACCCTGAGACCCGCGCCCCGCTTCGCTACCGCCTCAACGGCCTCTTCGTGATGCTCGTCACCGTCGGCGCGTGGGCGACCGTCGGCGCGACGGGCGTCTTGCCCTGGGACTACCTCTACCAGGTCCGCTGGGAGAGCCTCGCAGGCGCGTGCACGACCGGGCTCGTCTACAGCGCGCTCGTCGTTCGCGCCGGACCACCGAAGGGCACCTTGCTCGCCGACTTCTATCTCGGCCGCCTCGAAAACCCGCAGTACCTCGGCGGGCGCGTCGACGCGAAGATGTTCCTCTACCTCGTGGGCGCGACGATGCTCGAGCTGCACCTGCTCTCTTTCGGCGCGCACCACTTCCTCACGCACCGCGCCGATCCCTCTCCGGGCGTCGCCCTCTACGTCGCGCTCTTCAGCTACTTCGTCGTCGACTATCTCTTCTTCGAGCGCGTGCACCTCTACACCTACGATCTCTTCGCCGAGCGCGTCGGTTTCAAGCTCGGGTGGGGGTGCCTCACCTTCTACCCCTACTTCTATCCGGTGGGCCTGTGGGCGATGGCGTCCGAGCCGAATCCCCACGCCCCTCTGGCGCTCTACGTCGTCGCGGCGATCTGCTTCTTCGCCGGCTGGAGCATCGCGCGGGGCGCCAACATGCAGAAGTACACGTTCAAGCGGGATCCCGCGCGCGCGTTTCTCGGCTTCATGAAGCCCGAGACGATCACCGACGGCGAGCGGACGCTGCTGTGCTCGGGCTTCTGGGGCATCTCGCGCCACGTGAACTATCTCGGCGAGCTGCTCATGGCGACCGGCCTCGCCCTGTCCCTCGGCGAGCCTGCCTCGCCCTGGCCCTGGCTCTACCCGCTCTACTACGTCGTCCTGCTCTTCCCGCGCGAGCGCGACGACGATCGCCGCTGCGCCGCGAAGTATGGCCCGCTCTGGGAGCAGTACCGCGCGCGCGTGCCAAAGCGGATCATTCCGGGGATCTACTGAGGCGCAGAAACGAAAACGCCGCCCGCGGCCGAAGCCGGGGCGGCGCTGTCAGCGACCAGCTGACTCAGCCGAAGAAGGTGCAGCAGCCGGTGATGCAGTAGTAGCCCGAGGGACACGGGCCCGCGCCGGGGACGTCGCATGCCTGGCGTCCGTCTGCGCAGGTCGGCGGCGGCGGGGTGCCGCTGTCGACCGAGCCGTCGGGCGTCGCGCCATCGGGGAAGCCGCCGTCCGGCGTGCCTCCGTCGGGGGGCGGTGGGAAGCAGTCCGCGGGAAGATCGTCGGCCGTACGTCCGAGGCAGATCTCGCAGCGCTCGCAGGTGTTGAGGCAGTCGTCCACCGGCGTGCACGGATGGCAGAGGTCGGTGTCCGTCTCGCTGCCGAGGGCACAGGTGCCTTCCATGGTGTCCGGGTCGTAGGTGCCGACGTAGACGAAGTTGCCCGAGCCACCGGGGAGCTCGCAGCACCCGAAGCAGTCGCAGCCGTTCGGGGTCAGCGGCCCGCAGACGTCGTGACAGGTGGATGTCTGCGGATCGGGACAGCTCGCCGAAGGTGGGGGCGGATCGCTGTACATACAGCGCGCCGGCCCCGGCTCGAGGGGATCGCACTGGAAATCCCAGCGGCAGGTGTCGTTGCCCGAGCCGTCGTCCTGATCGAAGTAGCAGTCCCGACTGCAGTTCGTCGGGGGGCTGCCCGGGATGGCGGCGTAGTAGTTGTCCTCGTTGTTGTCGCAGGGCCCGAGGCAGTCGTCGTCGTCCTGGTCGATCAGGCCATCGCCATCGTTGTCCATGCAGTCGCCGCACTGACGGATGTGTCCCTGGCACTCGATGACCGTACACCCGCCGCCGCCGCCGTCACCGCCGCCGCCGTCACCACCGCCGCCGTCCATGCCGCCGCCGTCGCCGCCGCCGCCGTCCATGCCGCCGCCGTCGCCACCGCCGCCGTCGCCACCGCCGCCGTCGCCGCCGCTGCCATCCATGCTGCCGTCGCCGCCGCCGCCGTCGCCGCCAGCACCGTCATCACCGCAACCATAGGCGCCGCTCAAGCCACCACATCGATACCGCACCGATCAGCCTCTGCCACCGGCA
>CAVSGI010000001.1:0-82226 GCA_963727445.1 uncultured delta proteobacterium | reverse complement strand
GGCCCCGGGTTGGGGAGGGGCGCCGACCCTCCGCGGGTTTCCGCCGTCTCGCCGCGCGATCCCGCCGAAGGCTGGTCGGAAGTGGGTTGAGCGGGGGCGGCCACGGAGCACACAGGGTCTTTCGCCCCAGTGTAGGGGTCAAGCGTTGAGGAGACGGCGGAGCAGTGGCGGAGCGGGGGGCCGCCGACGCGAAGCGGTCGTCCCCGCCCACCCAGGCGCCTTGCCTCCCGCCCACCCCGCGCGCTACACGGTCCGGCGATGTCCGAAATGCCCGCCAAGGTGACGGTCGCCGAAGTCCGCGCGATCCACGATCTGCCTCTCCTCGAGCTCCTGCACCGTGCGCAGACGGTGCACCGGGCGCACCACCCCGAGGACCAGGTCCAGCTCTGTACTCTGCTCTCGATCAAGACCGGGGGCTGCGCCGAGGACTGTGCGTACTGCCCTCAATCCTCGCACCACGCACCGCAGGTCGAGCCGGAGCGCTTCCTGTCCGTGGAGGAGGTTCTCGGCAAGGCGCGGGCTGCCCGTGACGCGGGTTCCACCCGCTTCTGCATGGGCGCGGCCTGGCGCGACGCCAAGGAGGGCCCCGCTTTCGAGCGGGTGCTGGAGATGGTGCGCGGGGTGCGCGCGCTCGGCCTCGAGGCGTGCACCACCCTCGGGATGCTCACCGAGGATCAGGCGGCGCAGCTCGCGGAGGCGGGCCTGACCGCCTACAACCACAACCTCGATACCAGCCGTGAGTTCTACGGCGAGATCATCACCACCCGCACCTACGACGAGCGCCTTCAGACCCTCGAGCGCGTGGCCAAGCACGGGATCAGCGTGTGCTGCGGCGGCATCATCGGGATGGGCGAGTCCATCGGTGACCGCTGCGCCATGCTCGCCACGCTGGCGAATCTGGAGACGCCGCCCGGCAGCGTGCCGATCAACGCCCTGGTGCCGGTCGAGGGGACGCCCCTCGAAGATCGGCCGCCGATCGATCCTCTCGAGCTGGTGCGCGCCATCGCGACCGCCCGGATCCTGATGCCCGAGGCGCGCGTGCGCCTCTCCGCCGGCCGACAGAGCCTCAGCCGCGAGGCGCAGATCCTCTGCTTCATGGCGGGCGCCAACAGCATTTTCTACGGCGAGAAGCTCCTGACGACCGGCAACCCCGACGTGGACGAGGACCGCGCGCTCCTGCGCGAGGCCGGCATCGCGCCCCTCGCGCCGGCGGAATAGCGGCCCAGCAGCACTCCCGGCTCGGCGCCGCCTCTGCTGCGCCGACGTCGCCGAGCCTTCTTGGAGATAAACGAACGCCCACCGGCGGTGGTTTCCGGTGGGCGTTCTCGGTGTGATGGTTCGAAGCGAACGGATGCTTGGAGTCGGTCAACGCATCGAGGGCACCATGCGGGACTCGCGGCGGACGTCGATGCGTCCGATGACGACGCGCTCGCCGGTGAGGGTGAAGGGGATGGTGCGGCGGCCGTCGACGGCCCGCACCGCGATGCGGCCGGTGATGGTGTCGTGGTCGTCCGGGTCGATGCGGTTGACCTCGATCATGTAGCTGCCGGGAGCGGCGCGGCGGAGGCCGAGCTTCTCGGCCCCCACGCGTGAGCCGTCCTCGCCCACCACGTTGGTGCGACCGCCCATCCAGGAGATGCGCGTGCCCTGCGGGGTGATGAGGCTGAGGTCGACGTCGGAGGAGCCGCTCCAGGTCGCGTCGAGCATGATCTCGCCATGGGGGCGCGAGGGCGCGTGGTTCTGCGCGACCTCTTCCTCCACCCGACGGCGCTCGTCGTCATCGTCGAGCGCGCCGAGGAGCATGTCCGCCGCGTCGCGACGGCTGAGGCCGCGCTCGCAGCGCACCGCTTCGGCCTGGACCTCGACGTCGTCGGGGCGGATCTCCGCGAGGGAGACCTTGTGCGCGCAGGCACGCTCCGGCATCCCGGCCCGGTCGAAGGCGTTCGCCATGCGCTCGTGCAGGACGCGGTCGTCCGGCTCGAGGTCGACGATGCCGGAGAGCAAGCGCATCGCCTGCTCGCGGTCGCCCTCGCGGCCCACGATGTCGCTCAGGTAGATGAGCGCCTCGGGGTCGAGCTGGTCGCGCTCGATCCACGCCTCGGTCACCTCGCGGGCGCGCTCCAGCTCGCCCACGCGGGTCAGGGCACGGACCAGGTCGCGGTGGCGGTCGCGGCTGTCGGGGCTCTCGCGAAGCGCGGCCTCGGCGGTGGTGACGCGGTCGCGCCAGGAGGTGCGGTAGTCGGGATCGGCGTCGACCGATCCGACGCGGTACCACTCGCGCCGCATCCAGCGGCCACCGCGGGGCGGCGGGCGGCGCGGTGCGATGGTGGTGGGCTGCTGTTGCGCGGGGATGTCGCGCGGGGGAGGCGCGGGCGCTTCGGCCTCGGGCGCCGCCAGCGCATCGTCCATGTCCGCGGCACGCCTGGTCCTGGTCGCCTCGGACGCCATCGGCTCGGCCGCGGGCATGGGGCCGCGGCGGAGGGACCGGTGCGCCGCCGGCCTGGCGGCTGCGCTGGCGCCCGCGGCGAAGCCCCCAGCGCCGCGTCCGCTCCCCATCATCCCGGCGATGTTGCCGCCGAGTGCTTGCGAGACCTCCGCCCCCGCGTAGTCCGCGAGGCCGTCCCCCTCGCCCATCTCCATCATCTCGTCACCGGTCCACTGCACGGTGGGCTGGTTCCGATCGACGCCGAAGGCGCGGAACATGGCTTCGCTCTCGAGAACGAGCAGCGAGGTGTGGCGGCTCATCACGCCGAAGGCCTTGGACAGCGCGATGATGCGCGGGACGTCCTCGCCCTTGCCCTCGAGCTGGAGCTCGTCGATGGTGGCCGACGCCCACTGTCGCGGGACGAAGGCGTTGCCGCGCGCGGTCGAGGCGGTGAGGGTGACGGGGTAGCGGTCCTCGAAGGGACGCCCGCCGACCTTGCCGGTGAGCACGATCTCGCCGCGGACCTCGTCCTGGTTCAGGCGGCCCACCACCAGCAGCTCCTCGCCGGCGCGGATCGTCGGCAGGCGCGCGGGGGCGATGTCGCTCACGCCGTCGGGCATGCGCACGGTGGCGTTGGTGAGCGAGGTCCCGTAGGTCGTCTCGAGGACCGCGAGGGCCGCGGTGCTCACCGACTGGCCGGGGACGTAGGGCACGTAGTGCCCGCCGCCGGCGCGCGCGATGGCCGAGAGGTTCATCGCGTCCGAGTCGCCGCCAATGCCGACGGTGGTGAAGGAGAGCTGCGGGTCGCCCGCGGCCAGGTGTTCGACCTCCGACGAGAGGCTGGCGGCGCGGCGGTGACCCACCGAGGCGACGCCGTCGCCGATGTAGATCACGCGCACGGCGCGGCCCGCCTCGCGCTTTTCACGGATGACGTCGACGGCCTCACGCATCGCGAGGGACACGTCCGAGGCGCCCGCCGGGCGGATCCCCGAGAGGAAGGTCGCGGCGCGCTCCGCCGTCTGCGCGGTCGGCGCCTGGGGGGCGTTGTCCATCGCGCGGCAGGTGGCGTCGCAGGCGACGAGCATGAAGCGGTCGCGGCGATCCATCTCGCCGACGAGGCGCCGGGTGAGCTCGGTCGCGCGGTCGTAGCGCTCTCCGATCATCGACTGGCTCGAGTCGACGACCAGCACGTAGTCGCGGCTCTCGCTCTCGGTCCACGCCGGCAGGTCCGGGCGGATGGCGAAGACCGCATAGCCGCGATCGTCCTGATCGAGAGCGCGGTGCGCGGAGAGGATGTCCTCGCTGACCTCGCGGGTGTGCTCCGGCGCGTGCGCCGTGGCGTCGCCCTTGTAAGTCCACCAGCGGATCTCCGAGTCGGCGTTCTGCATGTCGTAGTCGATGATCAGATCGCCCTTCGCCAGGAAATCGTCGGCGACGTAGTTGAGCTGGGTGCCGCCGTCCTGCGGCTCTTGGGTCAGCTCGTAGCCGTGGGGGCGAACGTCGCCCTCGTGGCCGGCGACGCGCACGTCCAGCTCGAAGCGGCCCACGCGGGTGGACTCGTCCGGCGAGAAGGGCAGCGGGTGCACGTAGCGGCGCGCCGTTCGGCCGTGAGGGGCGAGGGTCTGGGTGTAGGCGATGCGCATGCGGCGCTCGCCGTGGGCGGGGATCGGGAAGATCTTGAGCTCGAAGCGCCCGCCGCGCTGCCACTCGAGGAGGGCCGGGTCGCGCCAGGGGCCGGGCACCCAGATGAACTCCTCGCGCTCACGGCGCTGGCGCTGCGGGGTCGCGTTGCGGATCACTCCGCGCCAGATCTGAGCCGCGCGGTCGCGCTCGACGAAGGCTCCCTCTTCCCACTCGCCGTCGACCTCGAGTTGAAGCGAGGCGATCTGCGCGTCGGGAGGGAGCGGGAAGCGGTAGATGCCCTCGAGGACCTGGTTGCCGTCGTTGCGGAAGACCTCCTCGATCTCGGTGCGCGCGACGTTGCCGACGATGCGCACGGTCGAGCGGTGGAAGGAGAGGGTGAGGGGGCGCTCGCGATCGTCGCGCTCGCCCGGACGGCGCGCCCGGAGCTCGCCGAGGCCGCGGACGCCGCGCTCGGTTGGACCATCCTCACCGTCGAGCTCGGACCACGCCACGTCGGCGGCGAGCTGCATCGCCGGCGCGACGCTCGGGCCCGCGCTCTTCGGCACGATGCCCTCCTGGCCTGCCTTCACCTCGACCGATTCGCCGAGGGCGGAGTGCGCCCGAACGGCGCCGCGCGCGACGCGAACGCTCGACAGATCCTGAGTCGCGGTCAGGACGAACTTCGTCCCGAGCACCTCGATGCGCCCGGTGGGCGTCGCGTAGATCGCCTGCGGACCCTGCTCGAGGTGGGCCACGTCGGCGACCAGCTCGCCTTCGCGGAGCTCGACCTGCCGCGCGCCTTCACCCGAGAGAGCGAAGGTCGTCGCGTGATTCAGGCTCACCCGCGAGCCGTCGGAGAGCTCGAGCTGGATGCGAGTGCGCTCGTCGGTGGTGATCACCGCGCCGGCCGGCACCTCGCCTCCCGCGGCGAGGGGCGTCGCCGCGCCGCCGGGCAGGGTGAAGGTCACCCCGTTCTGTCCGTCGTCGGCCGCACGCTCGATCCGGAGCGCGCGCGCCGAGAGCGTGCCCACCATGGCCAGCTCGGGCTGCTCGTCTCCGGTGCCTTCGCCGCCGAAGAGCGCGTAGCCCCCGACGCCGAGCACTCCGAGGAGCGCCAGCGCGGCCATCGCGAGGCCGCCGAAGATCAGGATCTTCGCGCCGCCCTTCTTCTCGTCCTCTTCGGAGGGCTGGGCCTTCTTCCGCTCGGGCGGCATGCGCCGCTCGTGATCGGTCGTGCCCGGCGCCGACTTCTCCGGCAGCCGCGACCTGTCGGCGGACACATTGGCCGCGGCGAGCGCCGCGTTCACGTCCATGCTTCCCGCGGGGAGCGTGTCGCCCGACTGAGCCGCCTCGTCCATTGGCCCATCGGCGCCCTCGTCGAGGGCCGCCATCAGGCGCGCCTCGAAGTCCTCCGGGTGCTGGTAGTCCGCCCCCGCGTCGTTCACGGCCTTCGCCACGCCCTGCGCCTCGAAGCGCGCGTCGCGGTACTCGTCCGACGTGCCGAGGAGCTCCGCGTGCTTCGCGATCATCTCCTCGTCCCCATCGACGATGCTGGCCAGATCGTCCCAGAACTCGCTTCCGTTCTGCGTCGACTCACTCATTTCAAACCTCGTCCTTCAGGTGCTTGCGGAGGCGGACGAGCGCGCGGCTCGTCCTCTTCCGCGCCGTGGCCTCGTCGATGCCGATCGCGATGGCGATCTCGCGATAGCTGAGGCCGGATTCGTAACGGAGCACGACCACGTCGCGCTCGGATGGCTTGAGCTCTTCGAGGGCCTCGCGGACCTTCCGCGCGCGGCGGTTCTGCTCGACCACGTCGTCGGGGAGCCCTGCCTCCGCGCCGGCGTCGTGAACGAGCCGCAGCTTGTTCTTGCGCCGGACCCGGGTCTCGATGCGCCGCGCACACATGCGGCGCGCGATGCCGAAAAGCCAAGAGCGAACGGAGCCCTCTCCCCGATACGACGCCATGGCGTCGTGCGCGGCGAGCAGGGCCTCCTGGGCGGTCTCTTCCGCCTCCGCCTGACTACCCAGCATCGCCATGCACAGGCGCCCGAGGGCGGCTCCGTGCTCCCTGGCGCACATCGCGACTGCCTCGCGGTACGCCCCCTCCTGAATCCGAAGCTGAATCGGATCCGCCTCTTCCGAGGCCAAATCTCGTGCTGCCATCACGTCCCCCGGTGACGACGACCGGCCAGTTCGTGACCGAAAAAATCGCGTCCCGGCCGGAGGGTGGCGGAATTCGAGGGGAATTGGGAGCGTTGCCGTCCGCGAGACTTGGGACTAAGGCGTTGGAGAGGATGCGGAGGAACGCGTGAACAAGAGGATCGCGGTGCTGATCATCGCCCTATCGGCGTGTGGAGGCGAACAGGCCCCGTCGGAGCAGGGGCGCTGGGTCCAGGACAACGCCCGGGAGCCCACTGCCCATCAGCCGCCCGGTCCCACCGTGCAGCAGCTGACCTCGCTCGCCTCTCGCGCTTACATCTACGGCTACCCCGCGGTTCAGCATCGTGACGAGATGGTCCAGGCCACCTCCACGGACGCGCTCCTCTTCTCGGCTCCCCTCGATACCTTCGGGTCGGCCGAGCGCCTCGGGTTGCCGGAGGATCACCCCGTCTCCATCAACGAGGACGCGCTCTATCACGTCCTGATGGGGGACGTGGCCGACGAGCCTCTGGTGCTGAACGTCCCGGCGACGGGGGGGCGTTACGTCGTGCTCCAGCTCGTCGACGCCTGGACGAACAACTTCGCTTACCTCGGTACGCGCGCCACCTCCGGGCGCGCGGGGAAGTACCTGCTCACGGGCCCCGGTTGGGAGGGGGAGGTGCCCGAAGGCATCACGCGCATCCCGATCCCCACGCGTCACTTCGCGATCGTCGGCCGGATCGCCGTCGATGGGCCGCGCGACCTCTCGGAGGCGCAGCGGGTTCAACGGGAGATCTGGGTCACGCCCCTGAGCCGCTACCCCGAGCGACGCGAGGACGGCTCCCGTGAGCTCGGCGACCGCGAGCTCGCGCCCTACGACACCGAGGTGTCCGAGGAGCTGGTCTTCTGGGAGAAGCTCCGCACCTGGATCGCCCTCGACCCGCCGCCCGAGAGCGAGGCCGATCTTCTCGAGAGCTTCGCGCCTCTCGGGCTGACGACCGCGGGCGCCGAGAGCCCCTATCGCGACCCGAGCCCCGAGCTGCGCCAGGCGTTGATCGACGGGGCCGCCGGCGCGCGGCAGCGGATCGAGAACCTCCTCGATCATGCGCCCCACGGCTGGCAGCTCTCGACGCACTGGTTCGACTACAACGTCGACTATCTCGAGATCGGTACCATCGACTCTCAGGAGTGGAAGATGGACGACCGCGCGCAGGCCTACGTCGCGCGGGCGGTCGCGGCCCGCATCGCGCCGCTGAGGCCTCATGGATACGAGACGGTGTACGCCATGCGCCACCGCGACGAGGACGGGGAGGAGCTCGTCGGAGCGCATCGCTACGAGATCACCTTCGAGACGGTGCCGCCAGTGGATGCCTTCTGGTCGCTCACCATGTATGACGAGCCGAATCACAGCCTCGTCGACAACGAGATCCATCGCTTCTCGATCACCGAGCACACTCGCGGCCTGCGTCGCGGTCGGGACGACTCGCTGACCATCATCATGAGCCATGAGGCGCCGCCGCGCGCGGAGCGCGCCAATTGGCTGCCGGCGCCGGAGGGGCAGTTCCGCCCGATGCTACGGATGTACATGCCGCAGGAGGCGATCCTTGACGGCGTATGGACGTTGCCGTCGATTCGGCGGGTGGAGGGAGACGACGGCGGGGTAGAGGGCGCGTCTGCCGGCGGGTAGGGCTTACTTCGCCGCCCCGTCGGGGAAGTAGCTCGGCAGCTCGTCGCGGCGGCCTGCGTCGCGCAGGAGACCGGATAGGATCTCCTTGGTCGCGATCCACGCGTCGTCCCACTTCGCGCGAGCCTCGCTCAGCGCCTCGCTGGCGGCGCGCTTCTCGCCTGCCTCGCGTTTCGCCTCTTCGTTCGCGCTCTCGAGCGCCTTCACGGATTCAGCGGCCTTTTCCGCGAGCGACTCGCGCGTGCCGAGCTCGGCGTTTGCTGCGAGTGCATCGGATACGCGCTTGATGGCCTGGTAACGGTCGCCCGGGGTGCTGCCCGTCGCGCCGGCTCCGTGCGGAAACGCCGCCCCCATGAATGCGCGAAAGGCATCGTCGGCGACCTCGCCTTCGAGGTGCGCGGTCTCGAGCTTGAGGGCGACGAGTCGCAGGATTCGCTCCGCGTCTTCACTCGCCTGCGTGAGCCGGTCGAGCGCTGCCCCTTCTTCGGAGGCTTCGCGGTCGATTCGCTTCTCCGCCTCGGCGAGCGCGCTGCTCAGCTCGGCCTGCCGCGCCCCGCGTTCGGCGACGATGGCGTGGAGGTCACTGACCGGTGCGAGCCGCTGCGAGAGTGCCGGGCCCCACGTGAGCCTGTCTTGATCGGTGATTCGCATCCGCGGAAGGTACCCCACGCGTTCCCTGGCTGCGAGCGCCGCGCGATGCGAGCCGCCCGTGAATGGAAATGATAGCGTGACGTCCATTGCGGGGAGGAGCGGACGATGCTCGGGCAGTGGTTCTCGTTGTGCCTCTTGGTTGCCCTGGGATGTTCGGACCCGGCGGATGATGCCGTGGATGGAGGCGCGGACACCGGGCGCGGCGACTCGACGGTCGTCGATGGCGCGTTGGATTCGTCGGCCGCGGTGGATGGCGAGATGGACGGGGCGATGGACGGGGGACTGGACGGCGCGGCGGATGCGGCCTGCACGCCCAGGGACTACGGGAGCTGCACCCGGGCGGACCGGTGCGAGCAGTACACCGGGAGCTTCTACGCGACGTACGACCTCTCGACGCTCTGCACCGACGGCGAGCTCAGTGAGTGCGGCTGTGACACCACGGGTGTGATCGGGCGCTGCGTGCAGGCCGAGGGCTTCGCGAACGAGTACGAGGACTACTACTACGAGGGCGACCTCTCGACGCTCTACGCGGATTGCGAAGGGACGTGGACGGGTCCGACTCCGGACGCCGGCATGATGGACGCAGGAACGGGCGACGGGGCGATGGACGCGACCGCCGATACCGCGGCCATGGACACCAGCGTCCCGGTGACGTGCCCCGCGCTCAGCGCGCCAGCGAACGGCAGCATCAGCGCTCCCTCACTCGCCGAAGGCGCGACGGCGACCTACGCCTGCGATACGGGCTACGTGCTCGTCGGTCAGGCGATGCCGACGTGCGAATCCACCGGCGCGTGGAGCGACGACCCCGCCACATGTCACGTTCCCTGCCCGTGCTTCGGCATGACGGAGCTCGAGGCCATCCGCGCGCTCACGAGTGGCATCTGCTTCGTCGACAACACGGCCACCGGCTCCACTCGTTCCTTGTATCAAGAGGGTCCATCCAGCATGCGCGTGGCCGCCGAGGTGGAGCAGAGCGGCACCTCCTACTCCTGCGCCTACGGCTGCACTGGCACCTCTTGTGGAAGCTTCCCCGCCAGCACGACCATGAGCGGCATCTCGGCGGATCAGCACGCTTCCTGCCGAGCGCAGATCGTGGACTACTGTCATCGCGTCGGGTTGTGACCGGCCTCGCCTGACCTGCACCATCCTCGACCTTGGCCGCTCCGCCGACCCCGTTCTCGTCGCTGACCTCCGCGACCTCACCTTCCACAACCTCACCCCGCCGAAGTGGGCCACCGAGTGGAAGGGCCGCACCGGCCGACGCTGACCCCGACGCTGCGGGCCCACTCAGTGCCCGGGAACAGGCGAGCGCCGACCACTCTGCGGGGGTACATTCCGCAGTCGTGGCGGTCGTAGCTACACACCCCCTGTCACCGGTGCAAGCGGGGATGCTCTTTCATTCGGTCGCCGCGCCCCGCCCGGGCGTGGACATCCAGCAGCTCATCGCCCGTCCCGCGATGCAGATCGACCGGCCGCGGATGGTCCGCGCGTTCGCACACGTCACCGCGCATCACCCCATCCTTCGCACCTCGTTTCACTTCCGAGGCCTCGACCGACCCGAGCAGCGCGTCCACGACGTCGCCGATATCCCGGTCGAGACCCTGAATCTCTCGCATCTCCCGGCGCCCGAACGCGAGGCGGAGATCGACCGCTTTCTTCTCGCCGATCGGCTGAAGGGTTTCGAGGTGGACCGCGCGCCGTGTCAACGCCTCACCTTCATCGAGGTCGCGGACGACCGTTCCATCCTCGTGTGGACCTTTCACCACCTGCTCCTGGACGGGAGGTCCTTCTTCACCGTCATCGACGACGTGCTGACCACCCATGCTGCGCTGCGAGAGGGGGGCGAGCCGCCCGTGCTCTCACCGCACCCGGATTTCGGTGATTACCTCGCGTGGGTTGCGAGCCGCGATCTGAAGGACGACGAACGCTTCTGGCGCGAGGCCCTCGGGGGCGCCCCGCTCCCGACCCCTCTCACAGCCGAGCGCAGCGCGCGTGAGCCTCTGCCGCCGGGGGCGTCCCCCTCGGGGCGGCTGCTGGGACGCGTCGACGAATCCACCTCCGGGGCGCTCTACGCGGCGGCGAAGGACGCGGGCGTGACACCGAACACGCTCGTCCAGCTCGCCTGGTCGATCCTCCTGGCCCGATACGGAGGGACCTCGGACGTCGTCTTCGGCGCCACGCGGGCGGGTCGTCACGGCACCGTCGCCGGCGCGAACGACATGGTCGGGATGACCATCAACACGCTGCCGGTTCGCGCGCGTGTCCCGCCCGGCGGAAGCATCCGAGAAGCTGCCGACGCGCTTCGATCGACGTGGGTGGAGATGCGCCCTCACGAACAGACGCCGCTGACCGCCATCGGAGAATGGGTGGGGGCCGGGCGGGGCGGCCCGCTCTTCGAGAGCATCCTGGTCGTCGAGGCGTACGACTGGAAGAACGACCTCGCGCGCCGCGGTCACGCCGCGTTCACGGAGGACCTCCACATCGCCGAGTGGACCAACTACCCACTCATGTTGATGGTCGACCTCGGCCCCGAGATCGTGCTGCACCTCGAGTGGGACCGCACCCGTTTCGACGAAGCCGTCATGAAGCGGATGCTCCGCCACGTGGAGACCTTGCTCCGAGGCCTCGCGAAGGGGGTGTCCGACGCGCCCATCTCCGACCTGCCCATGCTCGCGGAGGAGGAGGTCACTGCCCTGCTCGAGCGCACGCACCCGGGGCCGCGCGTCGAGTGGGACGAGCCCGAGACGCTCTCAGGCCTCGTCGCGGCCCAGGTCGCCCGCACCCCGAAGGCGACCGCGGTGATCGCCGACGACGCCACGCTGACCTTCGAGCAGCTCGCCGATGAAGCGCGCCATGTCGCGGCCGCGCTCGGTGATCGCGGGGTGCGATCGGGTGACGTCGTCGGCGTGCTCGCGGGCCGGTCGGCGCTCGCGCTGACGACGATGCTCGCGGTTCTCGACGTGGGGGCCGCCTTCGTCCCCCTCGACCCTGGCTATCCCGATGCGCGGCTCTCCGCGATCATCGAGGACGCCCGCCCCGCCGCGGTCGCCTGCGCCGAGCGACTCCTCGAACGCGGTCGCGCGCTCGTCGAAGAGGCGGACGCGAAGGCCGAGCCCCTCTGCGTTCGATTGGGTTCGGAGGGCGGCCACGTCGCCGGAGCAGCGCCCGGCGAGAGCGCGACGGGGGATTCCATCGCCTACGTTCTGTTCACCTCCGGCTCCACCGGCCGCCCGAAGGGGGCGATGAACACGCACGCCGCGATTCGCAATCGCCTCTTGTGGATGCGCGACGAATACGACGTCGGACCAAGAGACCGAGTCCTGCAGAAGACACCTCTCGGCTTCGACGTGTCGGTATGGGAGCTCTTTCTGCCGCTCGTTTGCGGCGCCACGGAGGTCGTCGCCCCCGAAGGCGCCCATCGGGAGCCACGTCGCCTCGCCGAGCTCATCGACGATGAGGCCGTCACGATCTGCCACTTCGTTCCCTCGATGCTCGCGGCGTTCTTGGAGGGGGCCCCGGCTGGATGCGGGAAGAGCCTTCGAGACGTGATCGCGAGCGGCGAGGCCCTGCCGCCGGACGTGGCGCGGCGCTTCCTCGAGGCGCATCCCGCGGCGCGCCTGCACAACCTCTACGGGCCGACCGAGGCGGCGGTCGACGTGACCGCGCACCCCGTGACGAAGGTCGACGGCCCCTCCGTCTCGATCGGTCGACCCATCGCCAACACCACGCTTCGGATCCTGGACGACGTGATGCGGCTCGTGCCCGTCGGGGTCCCAGGAGAGCTCTTCATCGGCGGCGTGCAGGTGGCACGTGGCTACGTCGGACGACCCGAGCTCACGCGGGAGCGCTTCGTCGCCGACCCCTTCGGCCCTGAGGGCTCGACGCTCTATCGGACGGGAGACCTGGGACGCTTCGCAGAGGACGGCAGCGTCGAGTTCCTGGGACGGCGAGACGCTCAGGTGAAGGTGCGCGGCGTACGCATCGAGCTCGGCGAGATCGAGGCGGTCCTTCGCGGCGCCCCGGGGATCAAAGACGCCGCGGCGGTCGTGGTCGACGAGGGTGCCGGTCCACGTCTGTTGGCTGTCGTCGTCATGACAGAAGGATTCGACGAGGCAGCGGTTCGACGCCACGCCGAGAGCCACCTGCCAGATGCCATGGTCCCAGCAGCCCTGCTACAGGCCGACCGGCTCCCTCTGTCCCCGAACGGCAAGCTCGATCGCGCTCGCGTGCGTGCGCTCGCCCGACGCCTCGAAGGCGAGCTCCCGCGCGACGCCGCCGCGGCGCGCACTCCCGTCGAAGCGGTGCTGGCCGACATCTTCGCGCGCGCCCTCGGACGCGCGACGGTGGGTGTGGAGGACGACTTCTTCTCCCTCGGCGGCCACTCCCTCGCCGCCCTTCGCATCGTCGACCTCGCCGGCCGCGCCGGGCTCGTGGTCGAGACCGAGGCACTGCTCGCCAACCCCACCGTCCGGTCTCTGGCCGCACGCGTTCGCACCCGCGCCGCCGGCGGCGACGCGTTCTCCTGCCTCGTGCCGCTCCGCACGCGAGGTGATCGCCCTGCCTTGTTCCTGATCCACACGACCCCGGGGGACATCTTCGGCTACACCTCGCTGGTCGAGGCGCTCGGCTCCGACCAGCCCGTGTATGGGATCCAGTCTCGCGGTCTCGGCCCCGACGCTCAGGCCGACACCAGCATCGAAGCCATGGCCGACCGTTACCTCGCGCTCGCGCGAGAGGTCGCGGGCGACCGCCCCCTCCATCTCGCGGGATGGTGTTACGGCGGCGTCGTCGCTTTCGAGATGGCCAGGCGTCTTCGCGCGCGTGGGCTCCCCGACCCGGCGAGCCTTCAGCTCATCGACGCGCCGGCGCCTCGTCCCGGCGTCGGCGTACCGCTGTGGTACGCCGATCGGATCGCCTCGCTGGTCCGCAGCGGCCCGAGCGGAATCCGTGCTTGGGTGAGAGAAAAGGTCGCGCTTCGTCGCGCGGGCGAGAACACCGGCTCGATCGCGGAGGCCCTCGCCCACGAGATCGCACGAGGCCCGCTCGCCAACCGCGGGCGGGTGTCGGTCGCCAACCTGCGCGCGCTCGACCAATACGAGCCCAAGTTCCACCCCGGAGCCATCTTCCTGGTTCGCGCGGAGTTTCCTCGCCGCGGGACCATTCCGGACGAGCTCCTCGGCTGGCGCCGGCTCGCTCGTCGCGTGCGCGTCGAGGAGATCGCGACGGCCACGCACGAAGACATCCTGCGCCCGCCCCACGCTGCGGTCGTCGCCCATGCGCTCCGGCGAGAGATGGACCGCGCTCGGTGAGCTCTCACCGGCCGAGCCGGCGCGCCAGCTGATCCTCGTAGAGTGAGCTCGGCACCAGCCCCGTGCGCCCGATCCCTTCGCGATAGTCCTCGGGCTCCGTCGAGAGCTGGTCGAACACCGCCCCCCAGGTCGACACGTCGAGCCCGGGCGCCGTACCGATCACGTAGCCGTAGCGCCACTGGAACGAACGCACGATCCCGCTTCCGGAAGTGTTCCAGAACACGCTCTGCGTCGCGCCGTGACCGGCGCCGCTGCTCGCGCCGAGGCGGTTGTACGCCGACCACCCGTCGTCCACGACGCTCGCGTCGACGAGGTTTGCGGTGGCGAGGGAGTGGTGGAAGTCGCTGTAGCCCACGGTCGCGATCCCATCGCGGCCCGACAGTGACAGGCCCTCGCTCGTGTGGGCCCGGAGCCAGACGATGCCCGTCGTCCCAAAGCCCCAATTGGTGGTGAAGGCGTGCCGGCCCGCGCGCCCGGAGACGTCGCGGAAGAGGATCTCGTTGCTCACGCGGACCGCGAACAGGTAGCCGTTCCCGCCGGGACCGTGATTCTGCGATTCGGCGAGGTCGGTGTCCGCGACGGTGACGCGCTTGCTCGCGCGGATCAGGATCCCGCCGGAGGCGAGGTGGGCCCCGGCGCCCTCGCCCTCGGCCGGCGCGCCCGGCGACGGGAAGGACGCGACGCCTCGGATCCACCCGTCGGCGACGCCCGTCAGCTCGATTGCACGCGTCTGCGATTCGCCCCACGCGTCGTCCGGGTCGCCGGCGTTGGCGACGCCGAGGGCCTCGACGCCGACCTCGCGGAGCCAGCCGGTCGTGCGCCGGAGGCTCGCGGCGTCGCGCACCTTCGCGGGATAGCGCAGCGGCACGTCGAGCGTCACCTGGTTGCCGTCGATGCCGACGATCTCGCGCCGAAAGAACGGTTGCCACGTGTCGTTGAATGCCTGCCAGTACGGCGTCATCTCGTGCTCGGCGACGAACTCGGGGGTGATGACCCAGCCGAGGTCGACGTCGTCGCCCACCGAGAGACCCGACGCGTCTTCGACGACGACGATTGTCTCGCGCGTCACGCCATCCGTCGCGAGTCGTGCTTCGAGGTCGGACGTGAGCGTGCCGGCGAACGCGAGGTGCGAGCGCGAGGCCATGCCTCTGAGCGTCGTGAAGTGCAGCCGCGTCGCGTTAGTGCCCGCGCCGCGGAGCACGACGTTCGACGACGAGACGACGAGCGTTCCATCGACGCGATAGAGCCCCTCGCCCAGCGCCACGACGCCGCCCCCTGGTGCTGATGACGCGGCGTCGAGCGCGGCCTGGATCGCGGCGGTCGCGTCCGTGGCGCCGCTCGGATCCGCGCCGAAGTCGGCGACGTCGACGATCTCCGTCGGCCCGTGCGCTCCGAGTGGCGACTCGCCGTTGTGATAGCCGGCGTACGAGAAGTCGTGAAGGAACGGCCCCTCCGGATCCCCGAAGTCCGGCGTCCAGTCGTCCGGGTAGAGCGCGCTCCGCCACGGTCCCGGAGGAAACGCCACGTCCTGTGCGGCGTCCGCGTCAGCGGCCGCGCCATCCATCATCGCGTCGGCGTCGGTCGCCGCGTCCGCTGGCGGCTCGCCGTCGCAAGCGAGGCCCAGGACGCACGCGATCCCCGGGATCAGAGTCGACCGCCACCGCATGCTGGAGGATAGCGGAAAGCCAGCCGCCCGCCTCCGGGGCACGCGCGCGCCCAGCCGAGGATCGCGAATGAGCTCGCCTTCAGGGGGCGCAGACCCCCGAGAGGCGCTCGGCGACCTTCGTGAGGATCGCGTCCACCGCAGGGGTGAAGTCCTCGTCGCAGATCGAGGCGAGGACACCCGTACCCCCGGCCGCGTCGATGGCCTCGGCCGTCTCCACGATGCGTCGCGGGGGGAAGGCGAGGCCGCGGCCGGCGACGTCACAGGAGGGACGAAGACGCGTGGGCATCGCGGGATCGACCTCTTCGGTCATCAGCGGGTCGCTCAGGATCGCAGCGTAGTCGGGGGAGGAGCCGCCGAGACCGGGCGGGATGCCGGCGATGGCTGCGAAGATGACGTCGCCGGGATCGGTGCGCATGGCGAGGAGGCCGTCGGCGTAGCGCGCGACGGGCTGCATCGCGTCGGGATGCGCGTGGCAGCGGAGGTTGAGATCCTCGGTGTACAGAAGGCTCGACGGGTTGAAGAGCTCCGGGTCGCTCACCGAGCAGTCGTCCTCGTCGGTCACCTCGAGGACCGCCAGAACCGAGTCGGCTCGGACGAATCCGGCGTTGGTGTTGTCGCCGTGGCCGGGGGTCCCCTCGGAGAAAGTCACGGAGGACGTCGAAGGCGTCACCGCCTTGAGCGCCGCCTCGAGCTGCTGCTCGAAGCCGCAACCGCCCGTGCCCGCCACCGCCACGCAAGCCACGTCGGTGGCGAAGGCCGAGGGGTCGGCCCCGGGTTCGTCGGCGACGTAGGTCGCGTATCCGGGGTAGGTCGGCGCGCAGCTGGGGAGCACACCCGAGCCTTCGGTGCGCAGGATGCCGTCGTCGCCGAAGTCGGCTGGATCGCAGGTGGGCACGGCGAACCCGCCGGCGCCCATGTCGGCGGTGACGATGCCGATATGAAGCGTCTCGACCGCCGGAAAGTCCTGGACGCCGTCACCCTCGAGGTCGCCGCTCGCGAGGATCTCGGCGACGCGTGGGAGCTGCACGGCCAGCGATGCCTGCTCCTCGGCCATGGAGTTCGAGTTGTCGATGGCCATGAGCACGTCGAGGTCGCCGCGTCCCCGGCCGCAGCAGCTTCCGGTGCACGCCGTGCCGACGAACGCGCGGCTGAAGTGGCTCACCTCGGTGACGGCCAGCCCGTCCTCGATGTGCGTGGCCCGCGCGATGAACTCGTCGCCTCCGGCGCGCGTCCAGAAGATGGTGGCCACGGACTCGTCGCCCGCGAAAGGCAAGCGAACGGTTGCGGGCACGTCGAAGGACAGGCCCGCCGGCTCGAAACGGAACACGGGTGAGAACGCATCGAAGGCCTCCGGGGCCGCATCGGCGGTGGGGATGATGCGGATCTCCGTGTCCTCGGCGAGCGCACCCGCGGGGATCTCGAGGCTCAGTGAGCCGGCGTCGACGATCCCTCCGTCGGGGCCGATGGTCACCGCCGTTTCGGTGACGTCGCCCGGATCCGGAGGCGGAACGTCCATGACATGGCTTTCCCCACAACCGAACATCATCACGGCGACGAGCGCCGCGGCCCCGAGTTGGTCATTGCGCATGCAAGAATTCTCCTTCTTTCCTCATGAGGTCGTCCCAGACGGCCTGGCTTTCCAATCCCCGGTTCTCCTTTCTGGTTAAGCCTCGATCGCGGCTTTGCGGCCTATTTCGCCGCTCGGCCCCCTTCTTTCGAGGGTCGGGCGTGGTTTTCGGGCTTGGACGGCTGCGCTCGCTCCGAGCGATCTCGGGCGAGGAGCCGTCGAAACGGATGCGACTCCTCAGAAGACGTCGACGTCGGGATCGGGCAGGGGCAGATTGTCTGCGTCGATGTTTCGGACGTTGTCCACGAAGCGAACGTCGGTCGAGAGCCGACCGAAGTCGTAGCCATCGTTCTGGATGTTCACGCCGATCGGGTGGCCGCGCACGGTGCCGTCGACCAGATCGAGCTGGCCCTGGCGCGCGACCTGCGCTCCACAAACGGCGTTGTCGAGTATGCCGAAGCGTTCGAGGCGCATCTGTCCTTCGAAGAGCGCCGCCGCCCCGTAGCCCCCTTCCTCCCCGCACTCGCCCCGCTCGCACGCGGTGAGGGTGTCTCGGACGGTCACGTCCTCGAGCCGCATCTGGCTGCCCGGGTTCGCGGAGACCAGTCCGTAGGAGTGAGAGCGCCGTACGTCGATGGCGCTTCCTTCGATGGACGCGCCTCGCTGCACCTGCATCCCTCGCCCGAAGGGGCCGACGTCGAAGGGCGTCGTGGTGTCGACGGAGTCGATCGCCAGGTTGGTCGCGACGAGTGCACTTCCCTCGTCGCCGACCAGGACGCCGAACCCGATCGTATCCAGGACCGACACCCGGTCAGCCGTGACCTGACTGTTCTCCTGCACCGCGAGCCCCATGCCGAGGAGCTGGATGTTGCCGCGACCGTCGTCGGGTGGATTGGGTCCGATGATCGCGAGGTTCGACAGCGTCGCGGTGCTGCCCATCAGGACCACCAGGTGCGCCTGATCGGCCCGTTCGAGCCGAGCGCGCTCGAGCGTCAGCGAGCCCCCCATCTCCACGCTGATCGAGCGACCATAGTCGCGATCGACCAGGTCGAAGCGCACGTCGGCGATGCGGAGGTCCGTGATGTCGGCGCGAGAGCCGGTGCGCACGTAGATGCCAGCGTCCCGAACGTTCTCGATGTCGAGCCGCGTGGCGGTGAAGACGGCGTCATCGGTCAGCGACACACCGACCCCGTCGCCTCCGTCCAGTCGACCCACGGACCTTCGTATCGTGAAGTCCTCCACCGTCAGCTGCGACGCCTCGGTCACGGCGACCGCGGCCGCCGCATGACCGGCGAGATACGCACGGCTGACCTGAGCGGTGGCGCCGCCGGTCACCTCGATGCCGAGGCCCGCGTCTCCGGTCGGCCGTGGCGCGCTGTCGATCACCACGAGGTCCTCGGCCCGAAGCGTCGATCCGCTCCCCGCCAGCACCCCCACCGACGTGTTCCGTTCGATCCGTAGCCGCTGGAGCATCACGTCGCTCCCCGACAAGAGCATGCCGCTGCCGTAGTGCGTCTCGGTCTGTTGGGGCTCGGTGTCTCGCAGCACGGAGTCGACCATCTCGAAGGTGGCGTCCTTGACGAACGCGGCATCGTGGCGGTTGTGCTCGATGGCGCTCGCTTCGACCCGGACGGTGCCCCCTTGCACCGCGAACGCTCGCCCGAACCAGTCGTCGTCGGCGCGCGGAAGCGTGTCGGCGATGACCGCGTTCGTGAGCGACACCGTGGTCCCGGTGTCGGAGACGCTCACCGCGACCTCGCGGTTCTCGACGAGCGCGACGCGCTCGAACGTCGCGTGGGCGCCGCTGTCTGCGTTGACGCCGCGTCCGAAACGACCGTCGACGGCCGGCCGGGTGCCGCGGACGACGAAGTCGCGGACGACCACGTCCGCCCCACCCAACAGACCCAGGCCCAGCGCGTAGGCCCGATCGACGACCACGCCCTCGATCGTCGTGTCGGCGGCATTGACCAGGAGACCAGCTCGGTCTCCCGTGACGGTCAGGCTCCGAACTGCTGCACCGGCCGCGGTGAGCTTGAGGGTCGAGTCGAGCGGTGCTCCCGCCACCGGCATCTCCGGCGCGTTGCGCACGACGGTCGCCTCCGTGCAGGCGCCCACCATGGTGATCGCCGACTCGAGCCGGAGCCCATCGGTGAGGACGTGCTCGCCCTTCGACAGGGCGATGGTGGAGCCCGGGGACGCTGCGGCGAGCGCCGCCTCGATCGACTCGAAGGGTCGGGCCCGCGAACCGTCCGCTCCAATGTCGCCGGTGCCGTCCGCGGTCACGTAGAGAACGCCCGTCGCGGGTAGCCCATCGGCGAAGTCACCGGTCGGGCACGCGGGCCCGACGCGCGCGCAGCCGGCGGAGCCCGGGAGGTGAAACGCGCTCGTTCCGCAGTCTGCGCGGCCGCTCTCGGGCCAGGGCTCGCAGACATCGATCCCCTCGACCTCGACCGTGCGCCACCCCCGTGGGCACGGCCCCATCTCGGGGAGCGCCGCCGCCTGTGGCGCGGTGGGCGGCTCCGGCCTCCTCGGCATCGACACAGCCGCGTCCCCTGCATCCGGCGACCCGCCATCGGGCGAAGCCGCGTCCGGCTCACCGCACCCGGCGAAGAGGAGCAGTGAGAGCGTGGACGACACTTCGGCCAGCCGACGATTCACGGGCGCAGACTTAGCGCAGGACGCTACGTTGCGCACTCCGATCGGCCAGCGATATCCCCAACGCTTGGTGATCGTGTCCCGCGGACACCCGGGCGCCGAGATGTGGTACTGCTTCGAGGACAGGGGTGGGTATGGGCAAGACCTCGAGAGTTCTGATCCTGGGCGCGCTCGCCATCACGGCGTGTGGGGACGACAGCGCGACGGGCCCCACAGACGCAGCCGCCGATGGCATGACCATGGACGGGGCCACCGACGGTGACGCCGGCAGCGACGGATCGATGGGGGACGGCGGCCTGCCCGATACCCCTGACCGCTTCCTGCCGGCGCTGGTGAGCGGCTCGCGGCTCCAAGCGAAGGTCATCGTCGGGGAGGGCGCCGACCCCGTGTTCTACGCGTGGTGGGACAGCGAGCTCGAGGTGTACTGCGACTTCGCCTACGCGACGGACGGTCGACTGCGCTGTCTGCCGTTGCTCCCCGGAAACTCGCCGACCGGGCACGTGTCTGCGACCTGTGACGACGATCCGATCGTCGTCAACTTCCGGCCCGAGTGCGGTGAGGCGACGCACGTGCAGCTCTCGACGATGATCACGCCGGCCTGTGGCCATGAAGGACTCGTGAACGAGGTCCGCAGCGTGACTCCGATCAGCGCGCCCACCGCGTACTACGACGGCGTCGTGGGGTCGTGCGATGGGCCGCGCGATCCGCCGCCGGAGGGCACCTTCGGCAGGACGGACGCGGTCGTGCCTCCGGACGCGTTCGTCGCGGGCGAGCTGGAGACGGTGCCCGACGGCGACGCCCTGGGCGTACAGAGGTGGGTGGCCGAGGATGGCGCGCGCCGAACCGTGCGCGGGGTCGATCCGCGCTACGGTCCCTGTGGGCCGTCCCATGCACTCGCGATCGCCGACCGAGGTTGTCTGCCGATCGACAACTTGTACTCCCTCAGCGACGTCTACGCGGACGATGCCTGCACCGTTCCGGTGGTGGCGACGCGTCCGCCGGCGCTGCCCGAGTGTGGAGATCTGCCCGAGGTGGTGTACACCTTCGAGACGCTGGCGAGCGGCGGGACGATGTTGACGATCGGCCGCCGCGACACGGAGATCACGGGTCCCGTGTTTCGTCGGAGCGGAGACACCTGCGTCGAGACGCCCCTCGCGGACGTGATGACCCCGGGCACCGACCACGTCTATCGCGTGGTGCCGCTCGAGATGCTGCCGCTCGACAGCGCGCCGCGCGGAGCGGGACCGATGCGGACGCTCTATCTCGTTCGCGACGACGGCGTGTTCCTCTTTCCGGGTATCGCCGACACCCCGTTCCACGGCGCCACCGCGTACTTCGAAGAGGCGGGCGAGCGTTGCGCTCCGGTGGCGTTCCCCGACGACAGCCTCGCCTGTCTTCCCTCCGAACACACCGTTCACGCGCTGCTCGATACCGCGCAATACGCCGACGCGGGGTGCACCGAGCCACTCGCCGTCATCCCCCCGAGCCAGCCGCTGCCCGACGCCGCCACCACGTTGTTCTTCCAGGACGACTACGAGGCGTGCGCATCCGTCGGCCCGGTCTTGCGCGTCCGCGACGTCGTAGAGGCCGATGCCGAATACACTGGCCCCGTCTACATGGGCACGCCGAGCGACTGCTACTCGGTCACGCCCAACGGCCCTTACTACCGAATGGGAGCGTCGGTGCGTACGGAGCTGACCCCGCTCAGCCTCACGACGCTCGAATAGGTCCGGCGGCAGCGGTCATCCGAGGACCGCTCACGCCCCCATCTGCCCCTTGGTCTCTTCCAGTACGCCGTCGAGCGCCTCGAGCAGCTTCACCCAGCCGCCCCGACGCATCTGGGCGCCGTCGGACGCCCCGAAAAACGCGCCCTGTTCGGTGTACGAGAGGCGCGTGCCGCCGCCTTTGTCTTCGAACGTCACCGTCGTGAGCGAAGCAGAGTGGATGCGACCATCGATCGCCATGGTGTACGCAAAGGCGATGCGCTCGCCGTCGACGATGTCCAGGTAGTGCGTGACGTTGGCGTGCTCGCCGGCGCCCGGGCCCTCGGTGAGTATGAAGCGCCCCGTCTCCCTGCCACCGACGCGAAAGTCGAGCCTGTAGTCGCGCTCGGTCCACTGTGGGCCGTCGCTGTCGACGAACCAGCGTCGCTTCAGCTCGGGATTGGCCCAAGCCGCGAAGACGTGCTCCCGACAGGCCGCGATTTCACGAACGATTGTGAATGTATCGTGGACAACGCTCATTTCTTCGACTTCCTTTCCATTTCCTCGGCCAACGATGCGAGCCGATCGAGCTTCCGCTCCATTCGGCGGCGTTGCTGGGAAAACCAAGCCTCGGCGCTGCGGAGCGCCAGAGGCTCCAAGTAGCAGGTGCGAACGCGTCCCCGCTTCTCAGACCGCACCAACCCGCTGTCCTCGAGCACCCGAAAGTGCTTCATGAACGTCGGCAGGGTGATCGCGTGCGGCTCTGCCAGCTCACTGATGGTCGCCGGACCCGCGACCAACCTCTCGATGACGGCCCGCCGCGTCGCGTCCGAGAGCGCGTGGTACGCGGCATCGAGCGTCGTACCATGGTTTGCCATATGGCTAACTATTAGATTCCCTCGAGAGCGGGGTCAAGAGAAACTTTTCCAATTGGCTAAGTTTTGGCTCGGATGCGTCAGCGAAGCCCTCCCGCGTGCTCAGCGATCGCCGTGGCCGAGGCTCAGCGCGATGGCCTCGGCGCGGGTGCTGGCGCCCAGCTTGCGGAAGAGACCGCGGAGCTGATTGCGTACCGTATTGACCGACGTACCCAGGGCGCGCGCGATCTCGGCGTTCGCCGTCTCGTGAAAGCGGGCGCCGAGCACCTGGGTGTCGACCGCGAGCCCATCTCGCGTCGCACGGACCAACACCAAGCCGAGCTCGCGCTCGAAGCGGGGCCCAGAGGCCGTTCAGGGCCCGACGTGCTCCCACGTCGGATCGCGCGTGGCGAATCGACGGACGAAGTCGGCGATCGAGACGCCGTCGCGTGTCAGGGCGGGCATCGGCGACAGGACGTGGTCGACGCCATCGACGTAGAAGGTCCGCTGGGAAGGAGGAGCGGCGGTGCGCAGGGCCCCGAGCGCGCGCTCCACCGCGGCGCCGTCACGATCGAAGTAGAGTCCGATGACACCGTCGTGGGTGTAGGCGAGGAGACCGTATTGTGCGTCCTCGGGCCGGGTCGCGGCGTAATGGGGCAAAAGGCCGGCGAATCCCATCTCGGTCTCGCATTCGGCGCATCCCGGAGGAAAGCGGGGCGCCCACGCGCTGCGCATCTCCGCCATGCGCGCCGCGCTGGGCGCGATGGGGAGGCCCGAGTCGGAGAGCGCGTCGACGCGTGCGGCCGGGAAGGCCTCGGCGACACGCCACCAGTGCATCGTCGTCCCGTAGCCGCCCGCGCTCACCCCGGTGACCCAGACGCGCTCCGCTTCGGACCACGTCGCCCGCATGCGCGAGAGGATGAGGTCGGTGTTGGTCGCGCCGACGTGGTGGACCATGCGCGTCATCCCGAGCGCCTCGTAGGTCGCGACCCGCGTCCCCGCGTGGACGTCACCCGTGCAGTACGGAACGTATACGTAGCTCGCGTCGGGGAAGGCGTTGTCGGGATCGTCCCGATCGAGGAAGACGCGGAGCGCGCTCGCCTGCGCTTCGCCGAGGACCACCGCTTCGCCGACGTTCTCGTCGAGGTGCACCGCCGAACGCAGCACGAAGCAGGTGTTGACGTCCCAGCACGCGCCCCCGCCGGCGAAGAAGAGCAGCACGTCGTTCGAGGCCGTGCTTCGGTTGACCGCGACGCCGAGCGGACTGCCGTTGCCGCACACGGCGCCCTCCACCTCGGCGTACTCCCAGATCTCCTCGGCCGTCTCGAAGGGGGCACCCTCGGGAAAGGGACCGCCGGGGAGGCCGCCGTCCGACGCGCCGCCGTCTCCACCCCCGTCCCCGCCGTCTCCCCCATCCGCGCTCACCGCAGCGTCGGCGTCGGGCGTGTCAGCGGCGTCGGCGGCGGCGTCATGGCCCCCATCGGAGGTCGCGCCGGATCCGCAAGCGGCGCAGAGGAGGACCAGGAGCACGAGGCGCGAACCGTCGATCATCTGTTCACGAGTGTAGACGAAAGTCCGCGCTGCCGTTCAATCCGTAGAGCCACCGAGCACTGCGCCGCGCGGATGCTCCGCTTCGGCCACGACGCGAATCGCTTTCCGATCGTCGGTCTTCAGGGCGAGTAGAGCGGCCCGATGTACGAGTGGGCGGCGACGACGTTGTCGTACCACTTGTAGGTCTCGCTCGAAGGATTCGAGCCCGCGTGCAGGGAGAGACCGAAGCGGTCGATCGTCAGCGTGTCGACGTCGCGAAGCCTCAGGTTCGGGAAGTCGGCGATGAGCTCTCCGTCGAGCCACAGGGCGATGCGCCCGTCACGCATGCCGGGGGTGTTCGCCTTCAACATGACCTCGTAGGCGTACCAGCGGTCGAGCTCCGGGGTGACGTTCGGTCGGGGCACGAAGTCCGGGCCGAAGTCGCCGGGGATGCTGGTGTTGGGTAGAACGTCTCCGTTCGGGAAGAAGTGGTCGCCGTAGTCGCTGCGCTGCTCGGGGTGATAGATGTAGACGTTGAGGCTCCCCGGGCTCGGATCGGAGGCCTCTCCCCGCCAGCACTCGTACTCGATCAGGAACTTGTTCGTGCCGTCCGCCGGAATGCCAGGCGTCGACATGAATCCCATGAAGTAGTGAGCGGAGATGCCTGCGCCGTTGTGGCTCGAGCCCACCACGTCGAAGCTGGGGGCGAGCTTCGCGTACCAGCGCAGGAAGAGCACATCGAGCTCGGGATCGACCAGACGCTGGACGCCGTTCGAGTGCTCCGCGTCCTGCTGAGGCTGGGTCATCTGCAGGGCCTGACTGCCGGCGTAGACGTTGGCCCCGTCACGCACGATGTCGAGGATCCCGAAGGTGTTGCCGTTCCAGCGGCCCCCGAGCTCCGATGCATCACCGTAGCTCTCGAAGTCGTCGGCGAAGATCACGTCGGGGTCTGTGTCGATGCCCTCGTCGCCCGGATGGCGAGAAGCGATGCCCATGTCCCCGCTCGGCAGGTCGCCGGTGGGGCCTGCGTCGGCGGCGCCACCGGTGTCGGGTGTCGTGCCATCCGCGGCGCCGTCGCGGGTCGTCGTTCCGGTGTCGGCGTCAGCCCCGCCGCCGTCGGGCGTCGCGCCGTCGTCTCCGCACGCGCAGAGCGTGAGTGCCAGAGCCGAGAGAGCGATGGTGAACGGGCGCACGACCCCTCGAGGATACACCTGGGAGCGTGCGCGGGACGGGGAGGGCGTGTTACGCTCGCGCTCGGTGCGAAACGCTCTGCTTCTGGCTTGTCTCACCTCGATCACGGCCTGCGCCGGCGAGACGCCCGCGACCTCTCCCGAGTGCACGGATCCGGCCTGTCTCGAGGCCTACGATCCCGCATCGGACGGCAAAGCCGATGCCTCGGGGAACGATCTCTACGACATCACCGCCGCGGAGATCCAGGCGCGCTACGGTGTTCGGCCCCGGCGCTACAACGGCTTCTTCAACGACTCGAATTGGGGCGAGGAGCGCTTCCGGGCGGCGCTCCCACAGGTCACGACCTTCGTGAACGAAGCGCTCGCGAGCCGCGGCACGGCGGCCGAGGTCGACGAGGTGGCGGTGGCCATCAACTTCATCACCGAGGGCGGCTACTTCGCCCTCGATCTCGAAGGCCTCAAGCGAACCATCGCGATGTCCGATCCGGACGCGGCCGAGTCCATCCCGACCTGGGACGAGGTGGAGGCCTCGGGAAGCGATCTCTACGTCGACGGGTTCACCTTCTTCGGGGTGGACACGCTCGTCGACAACTTCGCCGCGCTGCGTCCCTTCATGCCTCCCGACATCGTGGAGCTCGTCGACTCGGGCACCTGCGTCGCCAGCAGCGTCAACGAGCGGGGCGAGACGGTTCGCTCGTTGAACTGCCTGACCATCGAGCAGGGGCTCTACGCCAACGCCGGGATGTTCGCGTGGGCTCGTGAACGAGCCGCGATCGCCATCGGCACCAGCGAGTTCGCCGCTCTGGATGCGGTCGGTCAGTTCTTCTGGTCGACGGTCTTCTTCAACGCGGGCCCGGGGACGGGCCAGCGCGTGCTCGCCGACAATGGCGTCGACTACTACCGAACGGCGTGGACATCGAGTGACGACGCTTCGAGGTGGGCGACCAACCCCAAGTTCAACGCGTCCTGGCGCACCGCGTCCTACGAGTTCATGCGTGACACCGTCTTCTCGCCCGACGACCTGCCCGGCGAGGGCGTCTGCCGCTGGGCCGACATGTACGACCTGGGCAACACGCGGGACGAGGCGAAGTTCTTCGCGCCCATCGACGACGTCGGCAGCGCGACCATCCGCGGCTATTTCCCCGGGGACGACACCCAGGATTGGGTCGGGGTCGACGTCACGGAGAGCTCGCGCGAGCTCGGCATGTGCGCGCTGGTCACCCTCGCCAATCTCCCGGACGACTACTCCCTGTGCGCGTACTACGAACGCTCCTCCGACCCGCTCGAGGCGTGCTCCAACAACCCCGGCACCACCGACGAGGAGATCTCCCTGGATCTCGATCGCTTCGCCCGGGATGACTCGGGGCAGCTCTTCATCGTCGTCTCCCGCGAGGACGCTCCGGCGGCGGTCTGTGACGGCTACGAGCTCAGCTGGTCGGTGAGCGTCGGCCGCTGCCCGTAGGGCTGGTATGATCGACCCCACGATGAGTCGGGCTGTCTCGAAGTCGCTGGGTCTCTGCCTCGTCACCGCCGGCGGCACGTCATTCCTCGCTTCGCGACGTGCTGACGGTTTCGATCGGAACCTCCACGGATGGCACGAGCGTGTCACCGGTGACGGAGCATGCCGGCCCGGCCGAGCCCTGGTCCTCGCCCCTCACGGACCACACGTCGCCCACCGAGCGGTCGTCGTTCTCGTTCAGCGTGCTCGACGCGGCCCGCCACCGCTGTTCTCCGTCGACATCGTCACGGACGATGGTGAGCGCCGACGACGCCGGCAGTTGCACGATGAAGCGCAGGCTTCCATCCAAGCGAACGATCCGTCTCACCGGGGGCAGGCGGCCGCCGGTTCCCTGTGGCAGCAGGCGGCCATCCCGTAGACGAATTCGATGGCTCCGCGGCGCGCTCGGCGGCCCCACGCAATGCTCGGCATACGAGGGGCGCGCATCCCGGGCGACGTAGAGCTCGACGGTGTCGTCGGGCGTCACCTGGTCGTCCACGACATCGATGAGCAAAGGGCCCCCGCGAACCCACAACGCTCGAACCGCGTCCAGTGCCGAGTGCCGCTCGCCGGACAGCGTCCTCCACCCACGCTGCCCCGACATGGAGAGTGCACAGCGGCCCAGGTCGATCTCGCCGCGCTCCAACCGGCGAGTGGCGCTGGGCGCGAGCGTGACGCGCGGCACCGACGCCCAGCGGTAGGTCGGATCCGCGATCGCGACGCCGTCGGATGGCTCCTCTCCGCAGACCGGTGCCCCCCAGCCCCCCGCCGCCGTGAAGTGCTCGTAGTCGACCGTCACGACCATCGCATTCGGCCCGATGTTCCAGTAGCCCTCGGAGGAGGTTCGCAGCAGCCTCGGGGGGGAAATCGACACCTGGTTGGACTCGGACCATCGCCACGCCGAGCCCCCCGTCTCGAAGACCGAGACCCGGTTTGGATCCACGCGAACGTCGTCGAAACCGACCCCCGCCGCGCCGTAGCCGTCGTTGCAGATGCGAGTGAGCAACTGCGTCCGTGCGCCGGCCCCGGTTCCGATGATCGAATGCCACTCGAAGGGAGCGCAGGGTTCCGGGTAGAGCGCTGCGCTCCCGTCGGCGCGGGGATGACCGACGTCGAAGAGCGCGACCTTCGCAACACGAAGCGCACGTCCTCCAGCATCGCGACCCGCATCGCGCACCTCGAGCACTCGGCAGGGTGACCGGCCGGCGCAGAGCCGCGCCTCGAGCGGGGCCAACTGTGCACGAACCGGAGCGGACGCACCCACGAGGAGGACGACGAGGATGAGAAAGTGCGGACGCGCGCGGGCCATGGGCTTCGATCCGAGTGCTCTGGCAATGCGCGTGCCACGGCGCCGCCGCCGCGGTTTTCAGTCGGAAGGGGGGCGCCGATCCGGTGTCACCGTGGCACGGGAGACACCGTGACGCGTCACCACGTGACGAACGAGAAAGGCGCCTTTCCGTCGGCGAGGGTGATGCGCCGAGGCGGGTGGGTCTCTTCCAGTCCATCCCGATGGCGCGCGCCCGGACGCCGCGAAGCTCGACAGCCCGGCGGCGGCGCAGCGCAGCGTGCCGATGCGCGCGCCGAACCAGGAGCTCGCGTCGTCCGTGTGTTCCATCGGGAGCGCAGCCTACAGGAGCCGGGGGGAGCGGGAGAGAGGATCTCCTCCGGATCTCGCATGACGAAAAAAAGCGCCCACCGCGAGGTGGGCGCTGCGTGAAAGCTCGGGCTTCGGGGGAGGCCGTCAGTACTCTTCTCCGTCCTCGCCTACGAAGCGGAGGTCTTCGATCAGTCCCTCGAGGTGCTCGTCGCCCGAGAAGGACCAGACCTGGTAGACGCAGTTCTGTCCGCGGATCTTGAGGGTCGCGACGCTCCCCGCTGCACCGCCGTCGTCGCTGTCGGCTTCGTCCACCGAGACCTCGTAGCGCACGCGGCTTCCGTCGGCGAGGGTCCGCTCTTCGGCCTCCATCGGATCCTCGTCGTCGACCTCGATGGCGGTGCCGGCGATGCCGTAGGCGCCGCGGCCACAATCGGTGCAGGCGCGTCCGTTGCGGGTCATCCCCGGCATGCCCTGCTTGTCGAATTCGACGGCCCAGCCGCCGGCGTAGTCGGCGCGACGAATGCGCGCGCCCTCGAGGTAGCTCGTCGGCGCCAGCGGCGCGCACTGCTCGCGGTTGTCGGCCTCACGCCAGGCGGCCAGCAGCTCGCTCGGCGCGTCGCCCGTCGCCACGGGCTCGGCCGACCACGGGGCCGGCCGGCTCGCGTCGTTCCATCCGTCCGGGAGCTCGCCGTTTTCGATGTCGACCTCCACCGAGGCCAGGGGGCTGGACTCGTAGGTGGGGGACGCGGCCATCGTGCTGGCCGTGGTGGCCGTGGTGGCCCCGCCGCAGGCCGCGAGAAGGATCAGGGCACTCAGCCCACAGAACGCACGCATTTCATCACCTCCAGTCGTCCGCCGGCTCGCCCGCCGATGGGGGACGACTCGACGGATACCGCGCTCGGCGCGAGGAGTGAAAAAAGTGGCAAGGCGGGCGCTCACTCCCCGCGGAGCGCTTGCCGCAACAGGACGTAGCGGGCGGCCGCGTCGGGATCGAGGCGGTGCGCGTCGAGCGCCTCCTCGATCGCCGGGACCGCGGTTGCCCCGTAGGCGTCCTCGATGAGCCGGCAGGCGTCGTCACCCACGGTGTTGTGCGGGACCAGGTTCACCAGATCGGCGAGCATCTGCGGGTCTCCTCGCGCCGCCGGGTCGCGCTCGTACGCGCGCCGATATTCGCGAATGGCGTCGGCGCGCCAGCGGCGTGCGAGGTAGACGCGCGCCAGAAGCAGAAAGGGTCGCGGGTCGTCGGGATGGCGCGCGGCGAGTCCGGTGAGGGTGCGATCGACACGACCGTTCGGCGTCCGTCCTCGGTCGAGCTCTTCGCGGATGCGGCCGAGCGGCTCGGGCGCAGGCGCGTCCCAGGGGTCGGCGTCGACGTCGCGCGCCTCGGCCACGTTCGCCCGTGGCGGCTGTGACTCGGGTGAGAGCCCGGTGGGCAGTGAGGTCGCGGGAGCCGGCGCGCTCGTCTCGGGTGCGGGCCCGGCCACCGTCTGCGGGTTCGGGTCGGCTTCCTCTCCGCCAGGCCAGAGCGCTACGCCGAAGACGATCGAGGTCAGGGAGACGAGCGCGAGCCCCGCACAGCCCAAGAGGACGAGTGGCAACGCGGCAGGCGTCGAGTGCCTCTGGGGCAGCGATGCCCGGTCGACCTCCGCGTTGGCGAGCGGCGTTCGCCGCGCCCGCCGGACGAGGCGCCTGAGCGTGTCGTGGATCTCCGCGACCTCAGATGCGCGGTCCCGCGGCTCGATCACGAGCATGCGCTCGACCATGGCGGCGAGCTCCTCGGGGACGTTCTCGAGGCGCGGCGGCGTGGTCGTGAGCTGCTGCGCGATGACCTCCGCGAACTCCGCGCCCGAAAAGAGACGGCGGCCTTCGACCATCTCCCAGAGGATCACGCCGAGGGCGTAGATGTCCGCGCGCGCGTCCACGTTGTCGCCCATCGCCTGCTCGGGCGCCATGTAACCAGGGGTTCCCATCACCCGGCCCAGCCGGGTGAGCGGTGTCCCCGGCGCGGCACCGTCGGTCGCCGTCTCCGCATCGGTCGGCACCCGCGCGATGCCGAAGTCGAGCACCTTCACCCGGTCGCCGCCGCGGCCGGGCTTGAGCATCACGTTGTCGGGTTTGAGATCGCGATGAACGATCCCCTCGGCGTGGGCGGCGATCAGCGCGTCGGCGATCTGCGCCGCGATCTCCGCGGCGTCGGTCCAGGCGAGGGCGGGGCCGGTTTCCAGACGCTCCCGGAGCGTCTGCCCCGAGACCAGGTCCATCACCAGGTACATGCTGCCGTCGTCGAGAGAGCCGTAGTCGCGCGCGCTCACGACGTGGGGGTGGTCGAGGCGCGCCGTCGCCATCGCCTCGCGCGCGAAGCGGGCGCGGAGCTCCTCGTCGTCCACGTGCTCGGCGTGGATGATCTTGAGCGCGACCTTCTTGTGGAGGGTCAAATGCTCGGCGACGAAAACCGCGCCCATGGCTCCTTCGCCCAGGGTGTCGACGATGCGGTAGCGGTCACCGATGACCTGGCCGACCCATCCGTCCTCGATCTTGGCGGGGTCAGCTTCGGCCATCTGCGTGATCCTCCTCCATCAGTTCTCCAACAGGAAGCGGAGCTGCAGGGGAGAAGGCGCCGGAGCCTGACGGCCGCAGGATGTGAGCCCGACGAAGGGGGGGATGCGTGGTGAGCCCTGGCGCATGGCGCGCATTAAAGGCGCAGCCGAAGCAGGGTCAAGCGGGCGGGTGGTATGCTCGCGCTGGGGAGATTCACGATGAGTGCACGATTGCTTCCATGTCCGGGCTGCGCCCGACACGTTCGTATCAGTGATCCGCTTTGCCCATTCTGCGGTGAGGCGTTGCCGATGGCGTATCGGAGCGCGGGTCCCGCGCCCCTGCCGAAGACGCGCCTCGGCCGCGCGGCGAAGTTCGCTTTCGGCGCCGCGGTGGCGGGAACGATGACCATCACCGGGTGCGGTGACGACGGGACGGCGAGTGATGTCGGGACCGACACCAGCACGACCCTCGACACTGGCACGGGCGATACCGGCGCGGCCATGGACTCCGCCATCGACACCGGCAACGTCGCGCCGCCTTATGGTATCCCGGCGGACACCGGGCCCGACGGAGATCTGCCGGACGGTGGTGACGACGGGAGCCCTGGGGACGCCTCTCCTCCCATGGACTCTGGCTCGGCGGCGGCTTACGGCGCACCCCCGGGTGACGCCTCTCCCTAGCCCTCGGTCGCTCCGCAGACCAGCTTCACGCGCTCGGGCAGGCTGCGGAGCCTGCCTTCGGGCAGCCGTACGCAGGCGAGGGTGATCTCCGCCTGCAACAACAGCTCTCCATCGTCGCGCTTCACCTCGCTGTCGAAGCGGACGGTGGCGCGGCTCAGGCGGCCGATGCGCGTCTCGATGACGATCTGATCGTCGAAGCGCGCGGGGCGCTTGTACTTCATGCGGCATTCGACGACGGGCAGCCCCAGGCTGTCGTCGAGCTCGAGCGCTTTGTACTCGAGGCCGCGATCGCGGAAGAACTCGATCCGCCCGTGCTCGAGCCAGCGCAGGTAGACGGAATGATGCACCACCGCGGCGCGATCGGTGTCGATGTAGCCGACGCGAAACGGCAGGCGATGAACGAAGTCGGTGGGTGTGTGAGTCATTGTCTGGGAGAGCGGGGGACGGGGACGCAATCCCGGCTCCGCGACGCTGCGCTCCCGATCCGCCGACGCGGCGCCACGCGCCGCTCCGCCGGCTCGTCCGCTCCGCGCCGCTCCCACTCGTGCCGGCCGCTTCGCGGCCTTACTAAGCGGCCGCGTCGAGCTTGCTGCGAACCATCTCGAACACCGCGGTGAAGTTCGTCAGATCCTTGAGCTCCTCTTCCGGGATCGAGAGCTTGTAGGTGCGCTCGACCTCCGCGACGATCTCGATGGCCATCATCGAGTCGATGCCCAGATCCTCGAACGGGGTCGTCGTCCGGGATCTCGTCGACCTCGCACACCTCGGCGATGATCTCTCGGAGCTTCTTCTTCAGATGCTTCGTCGGACATCGACTGCTCCTTCTTCGCAGGACCGTGTCCCGGCCCCTGCCTCTGGGGACTGCTCGCTCGGGCCCCTTGGTTCTGGGGACTGCTCGTCCCCCTCGGCCCCCTAGGCCTTCTGTCGCTTCTCGACCAGACTCCAGGAGCTGCCGCACGGTCTGGATGCCGACGAGCTGCTCGTCGGGCATCGACACCTCGAGCTCGCGCTCCATCGCGCCCACCAGCTCCAGCATCTGAGCGAATCGAGGCCCAGCTCCGCGATGTCACCGTCCTCGGTCACATCGCTGAAGTCCTTCTCGGCGATCTCGGTCGCCATCTGCGGAAAATCGTCAGAAGCTCGGACCGTTCCATCGGGTCAACAGTCTCCAGAACTCGTGGGGATCGGAGGGCCGGATAGCCTCGATCGCCGGATTTGAGTCGCGCGAACCATAGTGGATGGCGCCTCGCGACGCCAGCCGTCCTCACGGATGGGCGGGCATCGCTCCATCCTCGTACATCTGCTTGGCCTTTCGGCGCTGGGCCTTGCCGCTGGAGGTCTTGGGCAGGGTGCCGACCGGGACGATGGCCACGTCCGCGGCCTTCAGGCCGAAGCCCTCGGCCACCGTCCGGGCGATCGTCTTGCGGAGCTCTTCGGCGTCCGCCCGGTTCCCCTCGGCCATGAGCACCAGCTCCTCCATCCCGTCCGTTCATGACGCTGAAGGCGACCACGTTGCCGCGCCGCACGCCCTCGGAAGCTCGCCCACCATCCACTCGATGTCCTGCGGGTAGTGGTTGGCGCCGTTGATGATGATGAAGTCCTTGATGCGGCCGCAGATGTAGAGCGTCGCCTTCGGCGCGATAGCCGAGGTCGCCGGTGTGAAGCCAGTCGCCCTCGCGGAACGCCGCGGCGGTCGCTTCGGGGTTCTGGAAGTAGCCCGTCGTCACGCTCGGGCCGCGGATCGACGATCTCGCCGACGCGCCGCTCGGCGAGCGTCTCGCCGTCGTCGTCGGTGATCGCCAGCTCGTGTCCTTCGAAGGGGCGGCCGCAGGAGACCAGCTCGAGCGCATCCGGCGCTCGCTCGGCACCGCCTTGCCCGCCTTCATCGCGGCGGGGTCGACCCGATCGACGACGATCGGCGTGCCGCAGCGGGTGAAAGGTGATCGCCAGGTCGCTCCGCCATGCCGTAGCTCGGCAGGAACGCCTTGTCGCCGTCGAATCCCGCGGGCGCCAAGCGCTCGGCGAAGGCAGCGAGGCTCTTGGCGCGGATGGGCTCGGCGCCGCAACCCGCGACGCGGATGCACGAGAGATCCAGGCTCTCGAGGTCCTTGTCCCTCACGCGCTTGGCGACGAGCTCGTAAGCGAAGTTCGGCGCGTAGGTGATGGTGCCGCGGTGCTTGTGGATCGTCTCGAGCCACAGCCGCGGCGCGCGCGCGAACTGCGCGGTCGGGATGATCACCACCGGGATGTCGCAGACGATGGTGCCGAGGATGAAGCCGATGAGCCCCATGTCGTGGAAGAGGGGCAGCCAGCTCACGCCGACGTCGTCGTCGTTGCGGTCGAGGCCGGGGGCGGGGCCGAGGAAGCAGCTGGCGTTGGCCACCAGGTTCTCGTGAGTGACCATCACGCCCTTGGGCCGGCTGGTGCTGCCCGAGGTGAACTGGAGGAAGCACAGGTCCTCGGGCGTGACCTCGGGACGCTCGAAGGCCGGCGTCTCGCCTTCGAATGCGGTTTCGCACATCGCGACCTGCCGGAGCTCGACGTCCCGCTCCTTCACCTTGTCGATGATCGGCCGCAGCGTCTCCATCGAGAGCATCACCTTCGCGCCCGAGGCCTCGACGATGTGGGCGAGGATGTCGACGTAGCCGTCGACGCCCTTGAAGGTCGCCCGCGGGAACATCGGCACCGGCACGATCCCGGCGACCACCGCCCCGAAGAAGCTCAGCACGAACTCGTGGCCCTCGGGGACGACCAGCGCGAGGCGATCGCCCTTCTCGAGGCCCATCGCCCTCAGGAACGCCGCACGGCGATTCGCCTCCTGCCACATCTCTTCGTAGGTGAAGTAGCGCTCCTGGCGGTCGGTGCCGACGAAGCGTGAATCCACGATTTCCGCGTCGCGGGATCTCCGCGAGCGCCTGCACGAGCGTGTCGAAACGGGGCTCCATGGCGGCGGTAGATACGGGCGTGCGCGGGACCGGTCAAGCCGTGCCAAAAGCCGTCCGTCCGGCCGGTTTTTCGCGGCGAGGCTCCGTGGACGGGCGAGCCGATACACGCTAAAAGCAGCGCGCCCGTGGCTCGTGTGTTCGTGACAGGGATGGGCGTGGTCAGCCCCGTCGGAATCGGCATCTCCGCCTTCTGGGAGTCCCTCGTCGATGGCCGGAGCGGGGCAGCGGAGGTGCAGGCCTTCGACACCGCCTCGATGGACCGCCACATGGCGTGTGAGGTGAAGCAGTTCCGTCCCCGCGACTACCTCAACGCGGCCGAAGCGCGCCACGCCGGGCGGTGCTCGGCTTTCGCCCTCGCCGCGGCCCGCGAGGCGGTGCAGAGCTCGGGCCTCGCCCCAAAGCACCTCGCCAATGCGCGCACCGCCGTGATCCTCGGCACGACCATGGGCGAGGCCAACATCCTCGGCGAGCTCGAGGCTGCCTGGATCCACGAAGGCGAGGACGCCGTCCACGCGATGAAGCTGCAGCGCTACGGCTCGACGCTCTTGCCCATCCACATCGCGCGCGCCTTCGACACCCGCGGCATGGTGCAGACGCTCCCCGCGGCGTGCGCGGCGGGGAACTACGCCATCGGTTTCGCGGCCGACCAGATCCGCGCCGGGTCGCGCCGACGTGGCGATCACCGGCGCGACCGAGATCCTCGAGAAGCTCGAGTTCGCGGGCTTCGTCCGCCTGGGCGCGATGACGCCGGACCGGTGCAGCCCTTCGACGACGATCGCAAGGGTCTGCTCCTCGGCGAGGGTGCGGGGATCGTGGTCCTCGAGTCCGAGGCGCACCTCGCGGCGCGGCGGGGCGGCGAGCCGCTGGCCGAGGTCGGCGGCTACGGCCTCGCCTGCGATGCGCATCACATCACCCGGCCGCATCCGGACGGGTCCGGGCAGCGTCGAGGCGATGCGACGCGCGATCCTCTCGAGCAGCATCACGCCAGCCGAGGTCTCCTTCATCAACGCGCACGGCACCGGCACCGTCGCCAACGACAGGGTCGAAGCGAAGGTGATCAACGCAGATCTTCGAGGGCCGGCGCGTCCCGGTCTCGTCGAACAAGAGCGTCTTCGGCCACTGCATGGGCGCCGCGAGCGCCATCGAAGCGGTCTCCTGCATCAAGACCCTCGAGACCGGCATCCTGCCGCCCACCATCAACCTGGAGAACCAGGATCCCGAGTGCGACGTGGACGTGGTGGCCAACGAAGCGCGCGACGGGGGCGAGGTGAAGGTCGTCCTCAACAACGCGCTCGCCTTCGGCGGCTACGACGCCGTCCTGTGCCTGGCGAAGCCCGGGCTGCTCCCCGATGACGTGGGGCTTCCGCGATGAGGCCGCTGGCGATCACCGGGCTCGGCGTGGTCAGCCCGATCGCCATCGGACGCGAGGCGTTGATCGCGGCCCTCGCCGATCCCGAGGCGGCGAAGAAGAAGGCGTTCGCGGGCGAGCACACCGCCTTCGACGACAAGGTCGAAAATCCACGGGCCGCCGAGGTCTGGGGCTTCGAGGCCAAGGACTATCTCGGTCCGAAGGGCCTGCGGAACTTCGATCGACTGACGAAGTTCCTCATCGTCGCAGGCAAGCACGCCCTCGAGGATGCGGGTGTGAAGCGCGACGGCGAGTTCGTCGCCTACGGTCCGAGCCGCGTCGGGATCTGCTCGTCGACGGCCTATGGATCCCTCGACGCCATCACCGAGCTGAACCTCGTCGCGGAGCTCGAAGACCCTCGCTACATCAACCCGTCGCGCTTCCCGAACACGGTCATCAACGCGGCCGCGGGCTACGTGAGCATCTGGGAGGACCTGCGCGCGCCGAACGTCACCGTCGTCGACGGAAACTGCGGCGCCCTCGACACGGTGCTCTCCTGCGAGACGCACCTGACCCACGGGCGCGCCGACGCGTTCCTGGTCGGCGGCGGCGAGCCGCTCTCCTCTCCGCTCTACCTCGCCTATCGCAAGTTGGGCGCCGTGGCCGCGTCCGAGGACGCGCCGGGACTGTCCTTCGGAGAAGGCGCCGCGTACCTCTTCGTCGAGCGGCCGGTGGCCGCCCGGGCGCGTGGCGCGCCGATCCGCGCTTACCTCGCCGGCTACGGCACCGCCTTCGAGCCACCCCTGTCGCCGGCCGTGCTGGTCCACGCCTCGGCTGATCCGGTGCAGCGCGCCGTCGAGGCGGCGCTCGCCGATGCGGGGCTCACCGCCGCCGACGTCGACGCGGTGGCATCGGCGGCCTGTGGCCTCGAGGCGATCGATCACGAAGAGCGCACCGGGATCACCGCCGCCCTCGGGCACGAGGTCGCCATCGCTACGCCCAAGGCGATCTTCGGCGAGACCTTCGGCGGCGCGGGCGCCATCGGGATGGCCACGGCGATGGCCTGGTTCGAGGGAGCGCCGGTGGGGCCGCTGATCGCAGGAAAAGCGCCGGAGGAGGTGCAGACCGTGGTCGTGACCACCGTCGGCCTCTACGGAAACGTCTCCGCCGTGGTGATGAAGCGCGCTGCCTAGCCGCCGCGGTTCGCGGGAGGGTTGCTCGGAGTGGGGGGGAGGATTAGACAGCGCCCCATGAGCTGGCTGGAAGAAAAGGCGAGGAAAGAGCTGACGCGCATTCGCGAGGCTCGCGACAAGCAGGTCTATCCGTACTTCCGTCCCTTCGAGTCGGGCGGGCTGCACACGACCATCGACGGAAAGCCCATCGTCAACTTCAGCTCGAACGACTACCTCGGCCTCACCAATCATCCCAAGGTGAAGGAGGCGGCGAAGGAGGCCGTCGACCGCTTCGCCGTCGGCCTCAGCTCCTCGCGGGTGCAGGCGACCACCACCGCGCACGTCGAGCTCGAAGAGCGCCTGGCCGACTGGTTCGGCTTCGAGAAGTGCCTGCTCTTCACCACCGGCTATCAGGCGATGGTGGGGACGATCATGAGCCTCGCCGACAAGAACACCACGCTCATCCTCGACAACCTCAGTCACGCCTGCATCCTCGACGGGACCTTCCTCGCCGCCGGCACGCCGACCCGCCAGCCCGAGGTCCGCTTCTTCAATCACAACAGCGTCCGGTCCCTCGAGCGCATCCTCAAGAACAAGGAGCGCGAAAACGCCATCGTGCTCATCGAGGGCATCTACTCCCTCGACGGCGACGAGGCGAAGCTCGTCGAGATCGTCGAGCTCTGCGAAAAGTACGACGCGTTCTTGATCCTCGACGACGCCCACGGCACGGGCACCCTCGGCAAGAGCGGCAAGGGCATCGTGGAGAAGTACGGCCTCGAGGGTCGCGTCCCGCTGATCGTCAGCACCTTCTCCAAGACATTCGGCGGCATCGGCGGGATCCTCGTCGGGCAGACCGACATCGTCGAGCACGTGAAGCATTACGCGCGCTCCTTCCTCTTCAGCGCGAGCCTCCCGGTGCCGATCGTCGCCGCCGCCTCGACCATCCTGACGATGCTCGAAAACGACGGTGAGGGCGCTGGTGGCCGAGCTGCACGAAAAGCGCGACTACATGCGCGGCCGCCTGACGGAGATCGGCTTCGACCTCGGCGACAGCGACACCCACATCATGCCGGTCATGTGCCGCGACGAGCGCAAGGCGCTCTTCATGCACGTGGCGCTCCTCGAGAACGGCGTGATGATGGTTCCCATCACCTATCCCGGCGTGAAGGAAGGCGAAGAGCGCCTCCGCCTCAACGTCACCCGCGGCCACAGCCGCGAGGACCTCGACCTCGCCCTCGAGCACCTCAGCACGTACGGAGAAGCGTTCTTCGTTCTGTCCGGCGAGGAGCTGGGCCCGATGGAGATCTGGTAGCGGTCGTGACCCCGCGGCCCACCTGAGCGTGAAATTCACGCTCGCGGGGGCGATCTTTCAGCGACGACCCCGGTTTTTCGGGGAACTCGGCCCCTATCGGTCGGGTATGACAGATGCAGTGTCGAAGGTCGTGAACCGTTTGGTCCTTTCAGTCCTGACGCTGACGGCCGTGATGGGATGCGGCGTGGGATACGAGCCCGGCTCCTTCACCGACTACGGCCGGGCTTCGGAGCCGCGCATGCGCTCTCTCGATTGTCTGGACGTGCGCATGCAGCCGCGCGGCGAAGGCGCGGTGGGCCGTCGCTGGGTCGCCATCGACTACGAGATCGGCAACCGCTGCACCACCCCCGTCGACGTGACCTTCCGCTCCATCGCGGTCTTCGGCGAAGCGGGCACCGGCATGACGCCCATGGAGCTCTACGATCCGCGCAGCGAGGTGATCGTCGCCACGCTCGATGGTCACGCGTGGGCCACCGAGGCGCTGGCCTACGAACAGCCCGGGGCGAACGAAGAAGATCTCGAGCGGGTCTGCGTCGACGTGACCGGAATGGCCGAGGGTGCCCCCGTCGACCCGGTCTGCTTTCGCAGAGATGGCGCGACGATGACTGTGGAGGTGGCACGATGACCGAGCTCCGGCTCTTCCTCTGCCTTCCGATCCTCGCGTTGCTCTGCTTCGTGGATCCGGGTGTCGCGCGGGCCAACGACGGATGCGAGCCGCCGGGCTCGTCGTCGTCGTCGTCGTCGTCTTCCTCCAGCTCCGGATCGAGCAGCAGCAATGCGGGGGGATCGAGTTGGAGCGACGACGACTACTCCTCTTCGTCTTCGTCTTCTTCCTCCTCCTCCAGCAGTGGCGGAGGGATCGAGATCGGCACGGCACCCTGCCGAGACGAGACGGACATCACCGGCTTCGAGCAGTGCACGCGCTTCGGCGCAGGGTGGAACTCGACGTGGCCGGCGATCCGCTTCGAGCTCGGTCCCTCCTTCCGGCGCCTCTCTCTCGACGGGATCACCTTCGGCGGCGTCACCTATCACGACGCGAACCCCTACTCCTTCGTCCTCAACGCTGGGGACCTTCAAGACCCGACCGTGATGACGGGCGGGATCAACTTCCGCGCGACGGTCGCCATCGGCCGCTACTTCCTCACGGGGATCGAGGTCGACGGCTCCACCGGCGGGGCGCCGACGGGCCAGGTCCGGCTCGGCGCCCGCTCCCTCACCGCCGGTGACGTCTCCGCCGTCACCGGCGGCGTCGTCCTGGGGGTAGCGATCCCCGTGGGTCCCGTTCGCATCCGGGGCGAGGTGATGGCCGGTGGTCAGGGCGTCGGCGTGGAAGTGACAAGCGTCCTCGGCGACTGCGTGAGCCACACCCGCGACTTCGTCGGTCGCTGGACCCTCGAAGCGCGCCTGGGTGTCGAGCTCTTCGTCCGTCCCTGGCTCAGCGTCGACCTGTGGGGCGGCGCCGACGTCATCAACGCGGGCACGCTCAGCGGCGGGCTCCGCCTCAACCTGCACGCACGCAGCTACGACGCCGTGCGCTGAGCGCGGTCCGTCCTCAGGCGACGCCCGCGACGGCCAGCCCCATCGCGACGAGCATCGCGCCCCAGGCGACGGCGAGCTTGAAGCGTTCGCTCATGTGCTCGCGACTCTTCTTCCCCAACCAGTTGCCGGCGATGATGGCGAGGGCGAGGGCGGCGCTGATGGTGAGGGTGTGCGCGTCGATCAGGCCTCCGATGCCGTAGCCGCCGATCCGGCCCACGTGCATCGCCGTGGCCACCGTCGCGGCGGTGGCCACGTAAGCTTCGGAGCGCAGGCCGGCGGAGAGGAGCATGGGGGCGAGGAGCAGGCCGCCGCCGCCGGTGGTCGCGGTGAGAAAGCCGGTGCCCGCGCCGACGGGAAGCATCGCCTTCGGGCCCGGCGACCAGTCGAAGCGGCCGAGCTGCTTGAGGAGCGCGAAGAGCGTGGCGCTGAGGATGAGCCAGTGCAGCACCCACTCCTCGATCCGCACCGTCAACAGGCCCCCGACGAAGGCGGCCGGCACCGCACCTGCGATCAGCGAAAGAGCCAGCCGGCGGTCCACCGAGCTGCGGAAGACCCAGGCGCGATGCGCGTTGCCGAGGAGGAGCGCGGGGGCCGTGACCGCCAGCGCCCACTGGGGCTCGACCAGCAGCGAGAGGACCAACACCATCATCATCCCGCCCCCGACCCCCGCGATGGTGGTCAGGGCGCCAGCGGCGATCCCGAGAGGAAGGATGAGGCCGAACATGGAGAGAGCCTGGGCTCGGACCGTTGATAGGTCAAATGGATAGAATTGTCTGTTACGATAAGCATCACTGATGCTTGATGCGTTTCGCCACTTCGTTCTGATCGTGGAGCACCGGACTTTCACCGCCGCTGCGCGCCACGCGCATCTGAGCCAGCCCGCCCTCACCGCTTCGATCCAGAGGCTCGAGGAGCGCGCTGGGGCCCGCCTCTTTCACCGGGGCCGCCGTGGGGCTTCGCTCACGGCGGAAGGCGAGGCGCTCCTGCCGCGTGCGCGCGCGGCTCTCTCCGCCGTCGAGGACGGGTTGCGCGCCGTCGCGGAGGTGAGCCGCCTCGACACGGGCCGGGTCGCTGTGGGCGCGGGGGCCACCGTCTGCACTTATCTGTTGCCGCCGATTCTCGCGCGCCTCGTCCATCTCCATCCGGGAGTGCGCTACGAGGTTCGGGAGTCGACGACCGACGACGCGCTCGACGGGCTCGAGAAGGGCGAGCTCGACCTCGCCATCGTCAGCGACGGCCGGGGCGAGCATTTTCGGGACGACGCGCTGATCTGGATCGGTCTGCCGGGTTCCGCGGTGGGCAGCGCGCCCGTGGTGACGCTCAACCCTGGGACCACGACGCGGGCGCACCTCGACCGTCTCTATCCGGAGGCGGACATCGTGATGGAGCTCAACAGCATCGCCGCGGTAAAGGGCAACGTGCGTGCGGGTGTCGGGATCGCGCTTCTGAGCCGCGCGGCCGTCGATCGCGAGCTTTCGGACGGCACCTTCGCCCTGCTCCCGCATGCCCACACTCCCGTCCACCGAACCTTTTCCCTGGTCCATCGAGGCGTGAGCCGGCTACCTCCTGCCACCGCGGCGCTGCGCCGGCTCATGCTGGAGCAGGAGCTTTGACCTTTTGGTATGCTCCCTTCGTGCCGCTCCGCCGGTGTGCGTCGTTTGTCTTGCTCTTCTGCGCTGCGACGTGGCTTGCACGCGTCGCCTCGGCACAGGAGACGGAAGAGCCAGCCCCCGAGACCGAGGTCGCCGCCGATGCGGCGGTCGAAGAAGAAGCACCGGAGGAGCCGGACGCTTTCGGGGCCGCGGCCGACGAGCGCGCCGAGCGCATCGAGCAGGAAGCCCGGACCCGATTCGAAGCGGGCCGCATGGCCTTCGCCGACGGCCGTTTCGAGGATGCGCTTCAGAGCTTCGAGACCGCCTTCGAGCTGAGCGACCGACCGGTGCTCCTCTTCAACATCGGCACCTCTCTCGATCGTCTTCAGCGCAAGCGCGAAGCGATCGAAGCTTTCGAGCACTACCTGGAGCGCGTGCCGGATGCGTCGAATCGCGCCGAGGTCGAATCGCGCATCGGTTCCCTTCGGTCCTCGGTGGAAGCGGAGGAGGCGCGCGAGGAGCAGCTGCGCCAGGAGGAGGAGCGTCGTCGCGCGGCCGAAGCCGAGCTCGCCGAGCGCCGACCCTTCTACACGACCTGGTGGTTCTGGACGATCGTGGGCGCGCTCGTCGTCGGTGGCGTGGTGACCGCTGCCGTCGTCGCCTATGACCCCGGACAGGCGGACCCGACCCTCGGGACCACCGGGCAGGTGACCTTCACCCTCGGAGGGCCGTGATGTCGCGGGTCTCGGTCGCGCCCGTCGCTCTCGCCCTCGTCCTCGCCGCTGGCGGCTGCCCCGATCCGAGGCCCGCGACGCAGGTGACCGTGGTCTTCGAAGCGGACCGCGCCGTGCGCGAGGTGGCGCGCGACATCGAGATCCTCGCCTGGGGTGCCGACCGAGGTGCGGCGGTTCCTGGAGGCGACGGAAGCGCACCCCAGCAGCTCCGCCTGGCGCTGCAGGACATCGTCAATCCCGACACCGGCGGGAGCTGGCCCGTCACCCACACGCTGGTCCCGGCAGACGACGACCCCACGCGGCTCTACCGAATCGAGGGGCGGCTCTACGACGAGAGCAGCGCCGACCCGATCGCGGTGGTGCGCGCGATCAGCGGCTACGTGGAGGGCCACGCCATCGTCCTCAGGCTCCGCTTCTACGCGCAGTGCCTCTACGTCGACCCCTGCGAGAGCCCGGATTCCAGCTGCAACCAGAACGGCGACTGTCAGCCGAGCCGTTACCCCGCCACCGGGCTGCCGGACCAGGTCGACGGCGGCACGGCGGACGGGGGCGTCGAGCCCGCGTGCCGCACCGAGCTCGACTGCAACGACGGGGTGGGGTGCACAGACGACGTCTGCTTCCGGGGCGAGTGCATCCACCAGGCGCGCAACGATCTCTGCACCGCGTCCACCGACTCGCCGGTCTGCGATCCGATGAACGGCTGTCAGTACGGCGCCGGGTGCGTCGAGACCGGCGCGGGCGCGAATTGCCAGCCCGCCGATTGCGAGCTCGCGCGCTGCGAAGGGGACGTCTGCGTTCGCACCGCCCTGTGTCGCACGGGCCAGAGCTGCTGCGGCGGCGCCTGCGTCACCTGCAACGACGGGGACGCGTGCACCACCGACGCGTGTGACGCCACGGCGGGCGCCTGCACCAACACGGGCGGCGCGGGCGCGGCCTGCGACGACGGCCTCTTCTGCACCGCGCCCGGCACGTGCGCCGCGGACGGAAGCTGTACACCGGGCGGCGATCCATGCGCCGGCAGCACCACCTGTGACGAAGGGATGCGCGCGTGCGTCGGATGCGCGAGCGACGCGGATTGCCCCGACGACGAAGTGGTCGGCGCCTGTGGGTCTCTCGAAGACGCGATGCCCGACCAGATCTGCATGGGCGCGGGCACCCAGACGGTCATGACCACGCCCTACACCTGTGACGCTTCCGGAAGCTGCGTGCCGGGCCCGACGCGGATCTCGCAGCAGAGCTGCACAGTGACCGTCGACACGACCCGAACTTGCGACACCACGGATCAGATGTGGTTCGGGTGTGAGGGCGATCCATGTGTAACCGAGGGGACCCAGTCCGGGACCCAGCACCTTTGGCTCTGCGTGTCGGGGAGCTGCACCGACACCGGAGAGGCGCCGAGCACGCGCATGTGCATGAAACCGCTAGACCCGAGCTGCTTCGATGCTGGGCTGCCGGATGGGAGCGTGGATACGGGCACGGGGGTGGACACGGGCAGCGGCATAGACTCGGGTTGCGGGTGCAGGCTGGATCCGGAGTGTCCCAGCGAGATCTCCTGTCGCGACGGTGTCGACAACGACTGCGATATGGACGTCGACTGCGCCGATAGTGACTGCCTCTCCAGCCCGGCGTGCGTGTTCGATTCGGGGATGGACTCGGGGTTCGATTCGGGGATCGATTCGGGGATCGATTCGGGGATGGACTCGGGGTTCGATTCGGGGATCGATTCGGGGATCGACTCGGGCGGCCCCGAGGGGAGCATCGCCGACATCGGCCTGGAGACCAGCTTCGGCGGCTAGAAGCTATCTCAAAACTCAGCGCTCGCGAACTGCATGACCGCGCCGAAGGGAGGGTCCCACCCCGGGGCTCGGGGACCTTGCAGATGCGAGCGCGAGGCAAGACCAGCAACGTGGTCTCGTCGGCAATCCAGCTCCGCGTCGCCTGACGGCACCGCTACGCCTTCTTGCCGACTAGAGAGCGCTCGCGCAAGGTCCCCTGTCCGTCCGTGCCAACGCGGGTGCGACACTGCGTGCGCGTTGGCACGGCCGGACACCCCGGGGTGCGACCCTCCCTCCGGCGCCTGATAAATCAATCTCGGACGAGTTTCTCGAACTGGGTGATTCAGAACTGTCTGAGCAGGATGACGAGACAGCCGAGCCGCACGAAGCCCAGGAAGTTTTCTGGCCGGCGTTCGTAGCGGGTAACGAGCCGTCGGAGGTTCTGCAGCCACGCGAACACTGTCGTACGCCTTGTCTCCGATCAAACGTTGCGGCAGCTCGTCCAAGAAGGCCGCGTCTAACGTTTCGTCGACGAGCGTGACCTCATGACGCTGACCACTCGCAATCGAGAGCGGCGATAGGAAGACCATTGCCGTCTGCGACTGCCATGATCTTGGTGGCCTTCCCGCGACGAGTTTTTCCAACGCAAGGCCCCCCTTTTTGGCCCCCGCGTGGGTGCCGTCGATGAATCCTTCTGTCAGGTCCAGCTTCCCGCGATCCCGTAGGTCTTCAGCCAACGCTCGCAGCATTCGCTCCATCACACCTTCGTCGACCCACTGCTGATAGCGTCGGTGGCATGTCTGGTACGGCGGATAACGTCCTGGCAGATCGCCCCACTGCGCACCGGTGCGTAGAATCCACAGCACGCCGTCGAGCACCTCACGAGCAGACCGTCGTGGCCTTCCTGGGCTGCCCCTACGTCTGTCGCGCTCAGGAAGAAGGGGCTCCAGGATTTTCCACTGCTGATCGGTCAGATCCATTCAGACCGTAGATCAGAAAACCGATCCGACGTCGATCCCCCAACGCTTTCTTCTTAATCCTCGCAGACTTAGATCCCACGAGTTTTGAGATAGCTTCTAGCTAGTCGCCGCTGCAGCGGTCGCCGTTCTGTGCGTTCAGATACTCCAAGAGCGGCCGGTAGTACTCGAGCATCGGCTGGGCGCTGAGCTCCGAGCCGGTGGCCTCCATCAGCACCTGCCGCCAGTCCTTGGTCGCGCCGACGCGCAGGATGTCGTAGAGGTACGCGCCGACCTCGGGGTGATCGTAGTAGTTACAGGCGTGGGGGTCCTGGTGGAGGATCTCGCGGCAGATGTGATCGTGGAACTGGTACACGAGCACCTCTGCGAGGGCGTAGTCGTAGTACTCACCCGGGTCGTCGATGATGTGCGTCTTGCTGCACGCATCGCATCCGTCGGCCGGGCGCTCGTCGGGAGGCGCCACGTTCTGATACTGGCCGGCGAGCTCCCACCAATACGACTGGAACTGCGCGTCGGGTAGACCATCCGAGTAGAGCGCCTTCTCGAAGTGGCTCATGGTGCCGATGGCGAAGGGCAAGAAGACGATGGGGCCGGTCAGGGCACGGTCGAGGAGCACCTGGATCTGGTCGGGCTCCTGCCCCTCCTGCATGAGCCCCACCTGGTGCAGGTAGGGCATCTGACCACTGGCCAGCTCGATCAGGTTGCCCACCGCTTCGTGAAAGGCGCGGTTCGCGCCCTCGCGAAGGAGCGGCGGCACGTTGGGGTTGGAGTACGCCAGGTAGTAGTAGATGTGGCCGAGCTCGTGGTGGGTGGTGCCGAACCAGCGCCAGTTCGGCTCGACGCTCATCAGGCTGCGCACGTCCTGGTTCAAATCGACGTGCCAGGCGCTGGCGTGATCGTTCTTTTCGCGCTCCTCACCCTCGGGGACCGGGTAGAGGTCGCTGTTCTCCCAGAACGTCTGGGGCAGATCGGGGAAGCCCAAGGAGACGTAGAAGCGCTCTGCCTGCTGGACGATCCACTCCGGCTCCTTGTCCTCGACCAGCGCGTCCATGTCCACGGTCTCGACCAGGCCGGGCCACGCCTGGGCCCAGCGGTTGCCGATCCAATGCGCGGGGATCCGCGCTGGAACCTCGCCGCGCTGGCCGAAGCGCTCGGCGAGCTGGTAGCGCGTCCAGCAGCTGAGCGCGTCGAAGAGCGGACGCACCTCCTCGAGAATGCGATCGAGAAGTGCCATCATCTCGTCCGGCGTCATCCCGTAGTTGCTGATGCGATAGGCGAAGAAGTCGGCGAAGCCCATCTCTCGCGCGGTCGCGTTGCGGAGGTCGCGCAGCTCCGAGAGGCCGGGCCGCAGCGCCACCCCGACCTCCTTGGATGCGTCCCAGTATCGAAGCCGCTCGCGCAAGTCGTCGGACTCCACCAGCACGCGGTCGATGTCGTTGGTGGTGAGCGGGCGGCGGCAGGTCTCGCCCCGGCGATCGAGGCAGAACTGGAAGCCGTCGAGGATGGCCGACTGAGCGCTCTCCACTGCGACGCGCCGGCGCGCGAGCTCTGGGTTGGTCTGGGGCGCGACGGCGGCGTTCTCGAGCACCATGCGGAGCTGCCGCACCGTGAGCTCGTCGAGCTCGCTCTCGTGGGTGAGGAGGGTGCGCGCGCGGTCGATCACCAGGCCGCTGCCGACGAAGGCACCCCAGACCGTGTCGGCGCCGGTGCGCAGACCGGTGTGCTCTTCGCTGACGTCGGTGCTCGCGGTCCAGCTCGCCCGGACCATCTCCGTGTAGAGGCCCACCATGAGCGGCGTGTAATAGGCCAGGAAGTCGTTGGCTTCGTCCTGGACCGTCCGCGTGGGCGGCGGCGGCGTGGTGGGCTGGCCCGCGCCGGGCGTACCGCAGGCGGAGGCGAGGAGCGCGGTCACGAGGACGGCGACGAGGAAGGGCGGCTTCATGGCGCCGGACCATGCCCGCCCCCGGCGGCCCGAGTCAACGGCGTCGCGTATACTCGAGGCATCATGAGAACGGTCACGGTCTTCGTCATCTCACTCTGTCTGGGCAGCCTCTGGGTGAGCCGGGCGCGCGCGGACGAACCACTCGCGGTCACCGTGGAGTCTCAGAGCACACAGGTCGGCGCCCAGCGCGTGCGCGAAGTCGTCGAGCGGGCGCTGAACATTCCGGTGGTCTCGCTCCTCGACGCCGGCGTCGAGCACACGCGGGGCACGCTCGCAGTAGTGGTCGCGCGCGACGGACGCTCGGCGCAGCTCTTCTTTCAGGAACCCGCCGGCCGGCGGCGTCTCACCCACGTCGCGGCTCCTTCGGGTGAGCGGGGCGCGGCGTGGATCGGCCTCGCCGTCGCCGACTTTCTCCGCGCCAGCATGGAGCGCAGGCACTGGGCCGTGACGAGCGAGGTCCTCGACCCCTTCGAATCCCGCGACGAGCCGTGGCCGATGCCGGCCACCAGCGAGGTCCTCGATCCCTGGGCCCAGGAGAGCCAGGAGCCCGAGCCCGCAGAGCGCTTGGGACGGCCGACGCCCCGTTAGCAGCAGCGAAGATGTGGGGTAAGCTCCGGCGCATGAGCAACAGGAGCGAGTTCAATCCCTCGGAGCGTCCGCCCGCCGGCGTCGGAGGCCCAGCCGCCGCCCAGCCGTCTGCGCCGGTTCGCACCGAGTCGCCGAAGAGCGGCGGCGCCACCGACCTGATGAAGGTGGACATCAACGAGTACGGCGGTGAGAAGGACGGCAAGCGCCAGGTGATGGACCGGCGCCTCTTCATGCAGCTCCTGATCTTCGATTGCGCGCCCGGCGCCGATCCCGAGGACGCTGCAAAGACGATCGCTTCCGCGCTCGAGGAAGCCGGCGCCGCCGGGGTGGTCTACGAGGACGTCAACGATCCGCGCGCCATCGGTCTGCTCACCTGGAGCGAGAACCCCGACCACTTCGTCACCACCATCCGGCCGATCTTCCGGGACACGCGCCTCGCGCAGCTCACGCTTCGGCCGTCCTACACGATGTTCGGTCGCACGTATTCGAGCGGTTACGAGCCGGACCTCGAGTACTGGATCCTCGAGCGTCCGCAGGAGACCGCCCTCAACGACAAGTGGCCGTGGCACGTCTGGTATCCGCTTCGACGCAGCGGTGAGTTCGAGAAGCTCGACGCTCGCGAGCAGGGCAAGATCCTCAAGGAGCACGCCATCATCGGCCGCGCTTATGGGGCCAAGGACCTGGCCCACGACATCCGGCTCGCCTGTCACGGCCTCGACCAGGGCGACAACGAGTTCGTCATCGGCCTCATCGGCGACAACCTCCACCGCCTCTCCCACGTGGTCCAGACCATGCGGAAGACGAAGCAGACCTCGACCTACATCGTTCAGATGGGTCCCTTCTTCGTCGGGCGCGTGGCCCACCAGGTCACCGGTCGCAGCTGAAGCCCGCGGCACGCCTCGGCACACCGACCGGGCGCTTTCGTGGCAATTCCGCAGCCCGGATACGGTACGATCGTTGCTCCGGTGTCCGACATGGTTCGCCACGCCTCCCGTCTCCCCTTCGCCCTTCTTGTCTTCGCGCTGGTCTTCTTCGGTGCCGGGTGCGTGGCGGGCAGCGCCTGGCCGCTGCTCTTGTCGCTGATCCTTTCGGGGAGCGCACTCTTGTTCACGGGGTGCGGCGACTCGCATCCGAGCGGGGACGCGACCGTCGACGGAGGCGGGGACGGCGGCACGTGGGAGCCATGCTGTAGCGCCGGGATGATCGACACCTGCTACTGCCCGCCGGACACCATCTGCAACTACGGCCTGTACACCGACTGCGGCGACGGGACCTGCCTCGATGGCCCCGCCGTCTCCTGCCCGGGCGGCGATGCGGGTTCCGACGCGGCCCCGTCCGATGCGGGGATGTCCGATGCGTCCGACGTCGGTCCCTCCGGGGACGGTTCGGTGGAGGCGGACGCGGCGATGATGTCAGACGCGGGCTGATCGCATGGCCCGTCCGCTCATGCGCGCTGGACCACCCTTCGCGGCGCTCTCAGCCGAGGTGCTGGGGGATGGCGTCGACCTGTCGGATTTCGATCCGCAGGCGCACGATCCGTCGCTCCTCGAGGAGGCGCGCCGAACCTGGCAGCAGCGGGTGCGCACCGAGTTCCGCTCCATCCAGATCATGACGCGCTTCGCCTCCGAGGTCGTCGGCGCGGGCGATCCTCTGGAGGTCTACGCGGGCGCGGCGGACCTGGTGGTGGACGAGATCCGGCACACGGCGCTCTGCGCGGCGCTCTGCGAGGCCCTCGGGGCGACGCCGATGCTTCCGGACCCCGTCGAGCTGCGCGATCCCGAGCGCTACCTCCGCGCGCCCATGCCCGAGCGCGCGCTCACCACGGCGATCTCGATGCTCCTCATCAACGAGACCATCTCGGTGGCGTTCGTGGAGGACCTGCGCGAGCGCTGTCCCGATGGTGCGGTGCGCCGGGTGCTGGACGCGACCGTCGCCGACGAAGAGGGCCACCAGCGATTCGGTTGGGCCTACGTCGAGGAGTCGCTGAAGCGCTTTCGTCCCTCGACGCTCACGAGTTGGCGTCATCTGGTGGCGACCACCGTCGCGCCGCATCGCGAGCAGGCCGCGCGGATCCTTCGCGAGGTGGGCGAGGACGCGCGCACCCTCGACGCCCACCCCGAGCCGGCGCGCGCCGCCCTCGGGCTCTTCTCGCCCGTGCGTCAGGTGCTGGTTTTCGAGCGGTGCTGGCGCGAGCAGCTGAAGCCGGGCCTCGCCCGACTCGACCTGTTGAACGACGAGCTCAGCTGACCCAGCGCACGCGGAGCGCCTCGGCCTGCTCTTCATTGAGCATCGACAGATAGGCGAGCCAGCCCTCGATCATCGCCGTGCGCGAGGCGTCGGCCTCGCCACGGTCACGACTCTGCTTCTCCGCATGGATCATCGCGCGCAGCTTCTTGCGCGTCTTTCGGCTGAGCCCGAGCGTCTCGTTGACGGTGACGCCACAGACCGTCTGGTGGCCGCCCTTGCGCATGACCCGCGTCTTGTCGCGGTTGAGCGCGAAGCCCTCGTCTCGCACGATCTCCCGCACGGCGTGCATCAACCGGCCGACCCGTTCGGGATCGTCGCTGGAGAAGGTGAGGTCGTCCGCGTAGCGGGTGTACCGAAACCCGAGCGCGGCGGCGAGGCCCGAGAGGCGCGCGTCGAGCTTGTGGACGATCGCGTTGCAGATCGCGGGGCTGGTGGGCGCACCTTGCACCGCGCTCCGCGGGCCGACGGGGACGTGGAAGACGTCGTCTCCCACGGCCACCGGCTGGCGTGGCGCCTCCGTCATCAGCACCGCGAGGATGGTGGCGACCTCGTAGCCATAACCCATCGCCACCAGGTAACCGCGCACGCGCACGAAGGTGACTGTTCCGAAGAAGTCGCGCAGGTCCATGCGCACGACGACCGCGCGGCCGACGTGCGCCTCGGCGGCGGTGCGCACCGAGCGGCCCTTGCGGAAGCCGTGGGCCGCGTCGTGAACGGGAAGGTGTTCGATGAGCTCCTTCAGGAGCGTTCGCTGCAAGGCCTTGAGCTGCGCCTTCGGCGCGCAGATCAATCGCTCGCCTCCGCTCCGCTTGGGCACGGCGAAGGTCACGTAGTGGGGGGTGCGCTCACGCTGGCGATGAATGCTGAAATGACGCAGCTCGCCGCGGGTCACGCCGAGGGCCGCTGCGACCTCGGCCTCGCTCTTCCAGGCGGGGAGGTCGTGACGCGCGAGCTGCTCCTCGTCGGCGACGAGGGTGCGCAGCCGCCGGCTCTTGGTGCGCATCGTCGGCGCGAAGAGGCGGCCGGCCTCGTCGGCGTCCATCACCTTCGGCGGCTTCTCCCAGGGGTTCTTTCGCGCGGGCTTTGGAAGAAGACGCGGGTCGTGGAGCGCCCTGCGTCGATGCGCGGGCTTGAGCGGACCGCCCGAGAGATCGACCTCCTCGTGGGTCTGATCGAGGTCGCCCTGGCCGTGGCGCGTCGTGCGCCGCTCGAGCTTCTTCGAGGCGAAGAAGAGGCGCCACAAGAAGGAGAGGAAGCGCCTGAGGAGGCTCATGCGCCCGCCCGACGAGAAGGTGACCGGTGAGGAACCCGAAGGACCACTCTCGGGGCCCTGGACCCGTGGCTCCCGGCGTTTCGTGCGCTGGGACCGCGGCGATGTGATGAGCTCAATACGCCAGCACGGCGAAACACCGCGCAGAAGGCTGATCTCGCTTCGAGCTCCTCACCGGTCGTGATCATCTCTATCGACAGGACGCTCATGCGTCCTCTCCGTGGTTGTCGTGTCGCGGCGGCGCTGGCTGGCTCGCGTCGCCCGACGCCTCAGTGGAGGTCGGCGCGTCCTTGCGCTCCTTCGCGCTCGCCTCGAGGAGCGCCACCATGTGCTCGCAGGGTCCACGGTTCAGGAGGTTGTCCGCGAAGAAGGGGCAGCTGCAGGTGCCGAAGATCACGCGGCCGCTCTCGGCGACGACGATCTCGGTGCGGGTCACGCCGGGCATCTTCCCGCGCACCCGATGGTCGCGGTGCACCACCTCGCGGGTCACCCGACCCTCGGGCGTCTTCAGCTTTCGGACCTTCCTGGTCTGCTCCACGGCGACCGACTCGACTTCGACCGCCCCGCTGTCGAGGAGCTTGCGCGCTTCGGCGCGTCGCCGGTCCGGCGGGAAGAGCTCCGCTTCCCGTTTCAGATCCAGCGGCTCGGCGAAGAGCTCCCGATGGCGATAGGCGCGCGCCTCGACGTCGAAGATGGCCCGGCCGCGCCGGCAGAGGCGCGCGAGCGCGCGGTCCACCTCGGGCAGCGGCGCCGAGATGGCGCGCGCGATCTCTTCCGCCGTCGCCGCCTGCCGCGCGCGCAGCGCCTCGATCGCGGCGTTCACCAGCCGCTCGTCCGCATCTTCGATGCCCGTGGCCAGATCGTGCCCCCCGCTCCGGGTGAAGCTGTTCGCGGTCCAGCCGGTGAGGCCGAGGACGAAGGTCACCCCGGGCAGCTGGGCGGCGTAGAAGCTCGGCAGCGCGCGACCCTTGAGGTAGACGCGCACCTCGTCCGCGTAGGGGAGCAGCGGCTCGAGGAGGCGGAGCCGGCGCCGGCCCCAGGTGCGGATCACGCGCTCCTCTTCACGGCCGTGGTCCGCTCCGCGCAGCGGCACCACGTGCTCGAAGGGCTCGATCACCAACCGCGCGTCCTCGCCGGGAGGCATCTCGTAGCGCAGGGCGCGGGGGCTCACCTTGGCCTTGGTGTAGCGGAGGTAGCGGATCGCGGAGAGCAGGTCCACCGGCTTCAACACGAGGCGCGTGCCCGGCATCGCCGCCGCCGCCTGCATCTGGAGAAAGCCGCGCACCCAGTGGTCGGGGATCTCCACCTTGGGCTCGAAGCGGCTGCCGCCGCCGCTGGTGCGCACCTCGACCCCCTCCGGCCCCACGCGCAGCCAGGTCGTTCGGCTGCTCCGCATCTCGCCGAGCGCGGCCCAGAGCCAGGCGGTGAAGTCCACGTTGGTGGTGCCGATGACCACCTCGCCCTCGGTCTCGAGCACGGCGCGATCGAGGATCACCAACCCGTAGGCGCTCTGGTCCTGGCTGAACGCCTCGAAGAAGACGCGGTCGTCGTGGACGGTGACGACCGGGTCGAGGATGAACCCGTACCACATGTCGTCCACCCAGCGATCGTCCGACCAGACCACCTCGCCGAGCGCGCGTAGCGCCAGGCGCACCGGCAGCACGTAGGGCTCTTCGATGCGCGCGTGCAGGCGCACAGGTCGGGTGCCGTCGCTCCGCAGATCGAGGGCGCTGTCTTTGCGGGTGCTGACCAGAGCGCTGGGGCTCGCGTAGTCGACGGCGACGAACATCACGCCCTCCCGTAGACGACCGGCCGCTCGCGTTCGCTGCGGAGGCTCGCGTGCCGATGGAGGATGCGCCCGAGGAGCCCGACCAGCTCCTCCTTCGGGTAACGCACGTCGGGGAGGAACATCGCCTCGCGCGCGGTGTGAAGAACGCGCGCGGCCGTCGCCTCATCGCGCGCGGCGTTGTCGAGCGCGTCCATGGCGAGGAGCCGGGTCCGCCGGTGGAGTGGGCGCAGGAGCGTCGCGGCGAGGAGATCGAGATTCGCCGCGCCGAGGGTACGGGCGCGTTCGTCGTCGAGCGAGAGGGCGAGGAACGCGAGGCGCTGCGCGTGGATCTCGGGCGCCTCGAGAAGATCGCGGATCGCGACGGGGCTCGCGAGATAGTCCCGGGCCGCGTGCTCGTAGAGGAGCCGCGCCAGGCGGTTCGTCTCGAGCAGAAGCTCGTAGGCGTAGATCACGAAGGGCGGCACCTGGCCGAGGACGTTCGCCGCGCGCTCGGCGAAGGCGACCGGGTCGCCGCGGAGCGCTTCGTAGTGCTTCGACAGCGTCGCCGCGGAGGCCAGCACCTTCTCGTTCATGTAGGGACCGCCGCGGGTGACGAAGCGACTCGCGAGGAAGTCGATCAGGAGCTCGTCCCCCTCCGCGAGGACGCGCGCGACGAGCTTCGTGTAGGGCTGGTGCCAGCCCCCGAAGATGTTGCGCTTGAAGGGCCCGCGGAGCAGCTCGGGATATCGCTCGAAGAGCAGCACCGCCGTGTCGTCCTCGAGGGGCTGCAACCGCGCGAGGCCCAGGCCCGGCAGGCTGAGCTCGCGGCCGGCGCCGGCGAGGAGGAGCAGGCGCCGTCGCGCATCGCCGCCGTCACGACGGACCTCTGCGAGCCGCCGGACCTCGGCGTTCCAGTCCTTCGGCGGCGCGGCGTGGCGCAGGAGCCCCGCCCAGAGCGTGTCGTAGCCGCGGTCATAGGCGATGCGCAGGAGATCCCCGTACTCGCCCCGGCCGAAGAAGCCCCGCACGACCGCGTCCACGTGGCGGCTCACGTAGGGCAGCGCCGCGTCGTCGCGCTCCTTGAGCGCCTTGGCGAAGACCTTCGCCGCGTTCTTCACGTAGCGCTGCGGGTGGAGCTTCTCGAGCTCCGCCGCGAGCGCGTCGTCGCTCGCCTCGCGGAGCACGACGTCCACGTCCCTTGCCCAGGTCGCATCCCCCGCGAGGCGGCGGTAGAGCTCGAAGTAGAAGTCGGGATCGCGATCGCGCGTCTCCTCGAGGAGCTTCGGCAACAAATCGACGTCGTCCGTGCCCCAGGGCCGCCACGGGAGGTGACGGCTGATGAAGGACCGGCCGGCGAGGGGCGCCGCCGCGTAGATGGTGAGGGCCGTGTCGTCGTCGAGGACGCCCAGCCGGTCGAAGCGCGACAAGACGGAAGCGCGCTCGTGAGGCTCGGCGGCTCCCTCGAGGCGGGCGAGGAGCTCCTTCTGAAAGAGCGCGTTACGGTCTTTCCACTTGGCGCGATCGAGATAGACGAGCATCGCGCGCTTGAAGAGCGCGTCATCCCCGCGCTCCTCGGCGAGCTTCAGGATGAAGGCGAGATCGCGCTTGCCCTCGTCGTTGGTCCAGGGGTGATGCCACTTCCCATTGCGGTCGTAGCCCCAGGAGTCGAGGCGCGGTCGGACGAGGGGCCCGAAGACCACCGGGTTCTTTTCGAGCAGCGAGCGGATCAGCCGGTAGTAGACGAGGTGGATCGCCTTGCGCTCTTCGAGCGCCTCGAGCGCGTCTCGGAGGGCGAGGTCGTCGAGGTCCTTCGCCAGGATCGCGTCGATCTCGATGTGGAGCGCCTTGGCGTCCTCTGCGAAGGGGTCCCGAACGCTCATGCTCAGGAGCGGGAGCCTACGACCGTCCCACCACCTCGATCAACGCGCGATGGCGATCTTGCCGAAGTGGGCGGCGCTCGCCAGGTGCTCGAATGCGGCGGGCGCTTGCTCGAAGGGGAAGGTGCGGTCCACGACCGGCCGAAGGGTGTGCTGAGAGAAGGCGCGGCACATGCGGGTGAGGCCATCGCGGTGGCCGACGAAGACCCCCTGGACGCGCACGTTGCGCATCAGGATCGAGACCAGGTTCACCTCGGCGGTGTTGCCGGAGAGGTTGCCGATGACGGAGATCTGGCCGCCCGGCTTCACGGCGCGCACGGACTGCTCGATGGTTCGCGCGCCGCCCACCTCGATCACGTGGTCGACGCCTTCGCCGCCGCTCATCGCCTTGGCGGTGCGTCCCCAGCTCTGGTCGGCGCGGTAATCGATCGTCTCGTCCGCGCCCAGCGCCTTCGCCTTCTGGCGTTTCTCCTCGCTGCTCGAGGTGACGATGGTGCGCGCGCCGCACATCTTCGCGATCTGGAGCGCGAAGATGCTGACCCCGCCCGTGCCCTGAATGAGCACCGTCTCGCCAGCCTTGAGCTCGCCCTGTTCGACCAGCGCGCTCCACGCGGTGAGCGCCGCGCAGGGCAGCGTCGCCGCTTCGGCGTCGCTCAGGTGCGCGGGCGCCTTCACCACCGCCTCCTCGGAGACGATCATGGATTCGCGGAGCGTGCCGGGGATGGAGCCGCCGAGCGCCGACATGAGCTCACGCTTGGTGGGCGTGCCGCTGAACCACTTCTGCGCGAAGATCGGCAGCACCCGGTCGCCCTCGGCCACCCGGCTCACGCCCGAGCCCACCGCCTCCACCACGCCGACGCCGTCGGAGAGGGGCACGTGCGGCAGCGGAAGGCGCGGGTCGTACTCGCCCCGGACCATCAGGAGGTCGCGATAGTTCAGCGACCAGGCGCGCATCGACAGGCGCACCTGCCCGTGCTGCGGCGCCTCGTCTTCTTCCTCGTGAAGCTTCAGGTTCTCGACGCCGAAGCTCCCTTCGATTTTCCACGCTCTCACCGGCCCTCCTCGGCTCGCTTCCGCCCCGCGCGCGGATTATCGGGCGCTCAGGCCGCGGCGTCGAGGGTGCGGAGGAGGAGCGCGACCAGATCCTTCTCCGTCCGGCTGCCGCTCCACTCGGCGCGGCCCCTGGCGACGGCGAGCATGCGCAGGAGCGCGCTCCGGGCCGCGGCGCGGGACGATCGTCCGAGGGCGCGTGCCGAGGCGCGCCGCACACAATCCGGACGGCGCGCCGCGGTGACGGTCTCTTCGAGCGCCTCGAGCACCGCGTCGCGGTCCAGGAGGTCGCCGAGGGTCTCCGCGGCGCGACACGCCTCGTGCGTGGCGTTCGCCTTCGTCGTGCAGCCGACGTCGCGGCGCAGCGTCGACAGCAGCGTGGCCACGTCGGGCGCGCGCTCTTCGCGCTCCCGGGCATCGGGGGCCTCGAAGAGCACCGCGGGGCGGGGAGGCGCAGCGGCGGGCTCGATCACGCGGATCACCGGCGACATCGCCACCAGGTCTCGGATCGGCGCCTCCACCGTGCCGGGCAGGGTGGGGCGATCGTGCACCGACAGGGTATTCGTCGCGTCGGCGCGGGGCTGGTCGAGGGCGGTTCTGGCTTCGGCGGCGCGCTCCTGGGAGGCCCGCACCGCTTCCTCGAAGGCGAGATAGATGAAGGTGGCGACCACCGAGGCGACGAGCCTGCTGGCGCGGAGAGCGCGGCGCATCTCTCGTCCATGCCCGACCGGCTCGGATCCGTCCAGAAATCAGCGAGCGATCAGCCCGTCGGCGTGGCGCTGGGCCAGCGCCGCCCAGGGCGAGGCATCGCCGCCCTCCGCGAGATAGCGCCGGAAGGACTGGCGGGACTGGGCTTCATGCAGCGCCCGGCTCTCCGCGGTCTCGGCGCGGCGGGCCAGCGCGGCGTGGCCGAGGCCTTCATACCAGTAGATCTCGTGAGGGGGCTCGTAGAACACGCCCTCGCTCCGCAGGGCTGCCATCGGCTCGTCGGGGTCGTTGGTGAGCGCGTCGTCGGCGACCTCGAGTGCGCGGCGGTGCTCGCCCACGCGATCGAGCGCCACGGCGAGCCCCCAGAGGGCGAGGTCCCGCGACTGACCGATGGCGTCTGCGATCTCGATGGAGCGCTCGAAGAGGCGCACCGCCTCCTCGACGTCGCCCGCGAGCATGGTCACCTCGGCGAGGTTCGACCAGTGGGTCGAGTCGGACTCGATCGCACGCGAGATGGCGACGCGGTATTCGTCGGCGGCCTCGGCGAAGCGGTGCGCCCGGGTGTAGATGATGCCGACGGTGAATGCCACGCGGTCCGCGAGGAAGGTGGGGTCGAGCTCGCGCAGCTCTTCGAAGATCGCGAGCGCGTCGTCGTCCATCGGCGTCTTTCCGTGATCACCATCGGGCGAGGTCCACTGAGACAGCGCGCTCGCGTGCAGATAGAGGATCACCGGGTCGTTCGGTGCCAGGCGGTGCGCGAGATCGAAGCGCTCGATGGCGCTCTCGAGGATGGCGTTGAGCTCGTGCGGCCCTGCGGTGCCATCGCGAAGCCGCTGCGCGTGCACCTCGAGGATGTACATGCCCTGCTGCGCCAGATGCATCGCGCGCCCGTATCCGGGCTCGCGCACCGAGCGCCAGAAGCCGGGGTCGACCTCCTGCGCGCGCGCGTCGCGGACAGGCAAGAGGCTCGCGAGGATCGCCACGAAAGCGAGCGCCAGCGCACGCTTCATTCTGCGTCCTCCCGCGACGGGCGCGTGGGGCCTCCGAGGGCCGCGAGCTCGGCGCGCGCTTCGTCCGCGAAGAACTCTCCCGCGGATGCGTCGCGCCAGGCCTGCTTGGCGCCTTCGCGATCACCGATGGCCATGAGCGCCACCGCGCGCCGCGCCGCGCGCTCCGATTCGGGGAGCGGCAGCGCGTGGAGCAGACCGTCGATGTGCCCCCGGGTCGTCACGCCGCGCGCGATGTCGCGCGCCTCGGCCGCGCGATCCGCCCGGCGAAGACAGAGCGCGAGCCCCAGGGCCGCCCGCGGATCGTGGCGGCCCGTCTGGCGCACGGCCTCGCGATAGGCGGCGATCGCGTCCCCCAGTCGCTCCGGGCCGAGCGCGGAGAGCACGTCTCCATAGAGCGCATAGAGCTCGGTGCGCGCGCTCGACGCCTGCATGTGTCCGAGGAGGCGCGGCAGGACGCGCGCCGCGAGATCGTAGCGCCCACCCGCCGCGAGGAGCTGAGCTGCGTGACGGCCCTCCTCGGGCGTGGACAGGGCGTCGTCGTCGATCGCGAGAGCGCGGGCGAAGGCTTCGGTCGCCGCGTCGAGACGGCCGAGCTCACCGAGGGCGCGCCCACGGAGGATCCATGCGTCCGGGCGCTCTTCGATGATCTCGATGGCCACCGCGGATTCGCTCAGCGCATCCTCGAAGCGGCCGGCGGCAGCCGCAGCACGGCCTTCCGCCAGGTGACGCCGGTAGCTCCTCAGGCCGGGGCTCTTCACCTCGTCCCAGAAATCCGACGCGAGCGCCCCGCTCGCCGGGGCGAGCGCCACCACGACCAGAGCGAGAGCGGACAGGCGCACCGCGGGAACCTACCCCGGATCCGGGGCGCCGGCACGCGCGCCCGCCGCTAATTCCGGGCCGCTTCAGAGAGCCGCTCATGGTTTCGAGCAGTCTCAGATTGCGTTCCCGCCCGTCCAGCAGCAGTTCAGGCTGCGCTCGCAGACGTCGGAGCGGGGTTCCCAGCAATTGCAGACATTGGGTGAGTCGGAGTCGAGGCAGCACTGCCCGAGCTCGGGATCGCCACACGTGTCAACACACACGCTTCTAGGCGTTCCGTCGGGAAACGCACCACACATGCATCCGCGTATGTCGCTCGAGCAGAGATCGCTGCAGGCGCGGGCGGGCCGTGCCTGGCAGTAGCATTCGTCGCCATCGAAGGCGCAGCGGCACACGCCGGTTCGCGGATTGCACCATGCTTGGTACGTGTGGCCGCCATCGGGGGAGACCACGGCTCCGCCGCAATGTGGTCCGGAGTATGGCGTCGACCATTCCTGTGTACACAAGCATGGGCCATCCGGTGTTGCGGTTGCTCCACACGAGGCGGTTCCGTATCCGCAGTAGAGGAGTGAACCGCCGGACCAAGTCGTATCGACCTCGGGAATCGTGTCGCAGGCGCCGCTGCCCGCGTCGGGTGTCGTGTCGCCGGTCCTGCTATCGAGAGCCGACGTGTCATCTCCGCCGCAAGCGGTAGCCAATGCGGCGAGGAGATGCAGGCACAACACTCGCGTTTCGGAAGGTGTCAACGAATTTGAGACAGCTCGTTTCATGAATTTCAGTGAGCTGATCCTTCGATCTGAATCGCCGATGTCGGCTGGTTGATCCACACCTCTTCGGGGAGGCGGCGGACCCGCGGGGGGCCGTGGACGAAGCGCTCAGGATGCGCATCGTAGGCCTCGAGCATGGTGCGCTGCCGCGCGTCGAGGATGGCATCGGCGCGGCCGTGATGGACGGCAGCGGGCGTGAGCCAGCAGAGCGCGGAGTGCCGATGCTCGTGGTTGTACCAGGGGAACAGGTCGCAGCAGTACGCGTGAGCGTCCTCGTACGAGCCGAATCTGCCCGGGTACTCGGGCCGGTACTTCAAGGTCTTGAAGTGCGACTCACTGTACGGGTTGTCGTTCGGCGTTCGCGGCCGACTGTAGCTCGGGTCGATGCCGAGCTGACCCATGAGCGCGACCGCGGGCTTCGCGGTCATCGGCGAGCCGCGATCGGAGTGAAGGACCAGCTGCCCCGGTTCGATCCCCTCCGCCTCGCAGGCTCGCTCGATGAGATTCGTCGCGTACGTCGCCCGCTCGTGCTTCGCGAGCATCCACGCCACGACGAAGCGACTGAAGATGTCGAGGATCACGTACAGGTAGAAGGCCTCGTACGGGCGTAGTCCCCGGAGCTTCGTGATGTCCCAGCTCCAGGCTTGGTTCGGACCGTCTGGCGTCATCGCTGGAGGATGACGGCGTTGGTCGCGACGCTCCCGGACTTCGCCCTGGCCGCCCAGGACACGGTACATCGTGCGCATCGACGCGACGTACACGCCCTCGTCGACCATCGTCGCCCAGATCTGCGCCGGCGAGGTGTCGATGAAGCGCCGTGACCTAGACGCGGCCCTGGCGAGCCCTGTACCGATCCGTGAACGTGTTGATCCATGCTGACGTCATCTCCTCCACCCTCACTATTTACCTGATGGAAGCTGTCTCACGTCACGTTGGCACAGAGGGTTTTCACGCGCCATCCGCTGGAGGCATGGAGGGGACGGGATCGACACCTCCGCGGTCGAGACAAAACGGAAGTCGGCGCAGCTTTGGTCAGGGTTGCAGCGCTGCCAGTCGAGCCCAGCGCCCCCCATCAGATTTCGTTCCCTCCTGTCCAGCAGCAGTTCAGGCTGCGCTCGCAGATGTCGGAGCGGGGTTCGCCATCACAGAAACAGGCTCCTGAGGCATCGGGATCTGCGCAGCACTCCACCAGGCCGGGCACGTCTTGGCACATGTCTATGCATCGGTTGGAGGGAGTGCCATCCGGAAGCGTGCCGCAGAGGCATCCCCTCGAACCCGATTGGCAGAGGTCGCTGCATGGGCGGGCGGGCTTCGCTCGGCAGTAGCATTCGTCACCGTCGAACGAGCATCGGCAAGTACCGCTTTGGGGGTCACATGACGCGAGATACGTGTGGGAGCCATCCGGAGAGACGACGGCGCCACCGCAGCGCGAGCCCGTCGACGGGGACGACCATTCCTGCGTGCAGAGGCACGGCCCGGTCGGGGTCGCGGTCGCTCCGCACGCTTCGGTCCCGAATCCACAGTAGAGCAGTGAACCGCCGAACCACGAGGTGTCGACGGTGGGAGCGATTTCGCAGGTCACGCCACTACCATCGGAACCGGCATCCCCAGCGGTGCCATCCCGAAGCGCATCGCCCACCGACATGTCATCGGCAGCGACGCTGTCAACGGCGGAATCAAACGGACCCGTGTCATCTCCGCCACAACCCGTAGCCAAGGCGGCGATGATATGAAGACAGAGCCATCGCGTTTTCATGGGCCGTCCGCCGGAGGCATGGAGGGCACCGGTTCGACGCCTCCTCGCTCGAGGCAGAACACCGGCTCACCAGTTTCCGATGTCGGGCAGTCGCCTTCGAAGCACGCTCCGTTCGGGAAGCAGTCGGGACAGAAGTGCGTCCCAGCGGGGCAGCATCCCCCATCTGGGGTCGCACACTGGTAGCCGTCAGGACAGCAGGTTCCCCGCATCTCACACTGCGTACCCGCCTTACAGCACACGCCGAAGTCGGCGCAGCTTTGGTCAGGGTTGCAGCAGTTGGCGGGGGTGGAGTCGTCGCCCGGAGAGCCGGGGCAGGGACCGCCGGGGTTGCCCCGAGTTCCCTCGCAACACGGTCCGTTGAGCTGGTCGGCGCACATGTTCGCTTCAGCGCAGCAGCTGTCCCCACACGCATTCGCTGTGGGACAGCACACCGTCGCGGAATCGCAGGCGAGGCTTCCGGCTAGATTCGGGTCGCTCGCACAGGTATTGCCCACCGGGCAGCAGGTGCCGCCGCCGCAGCTGTGATCGCAGCAAAGGCCGCGAGTGGGATCGACGCACGTCGAGTCCCGATGGCAGCAGTGGGGGGTGGGGTTGATGAAGTCCATGTTGTCATCGCACCGTTCAGGGCAGCAGGCCTCGCTGTTCTGGCATTCAATGATCGAGAAGATGTACAAGGCGATGCAGGCGAGGAAGCCCACCACCAGACAGATCACCTCACACAGGCCGGCAAAGAGCCCGGCACCTGCACAGGCGGCACAGCCTTCGGCGACACCCAACAAGCAGTGAGTGAGCTCAGTGAGGGCAGCGCCCCAACAACCGGCGCACGAAGCTCCCCCGACGTCGAACCCCGCGACTTGTGCTGCTTGTCCGTTGGTGGGGCACGAAGGCGGATCCTCGGGCGGGTCGCCGAGGCATCCCCGAAGACTCGCGGCCAGCTCCTGTCCGAGCGAATCGAATCGTTCCTGGAGGTCCGATGCGAGCGTGACCGCGCGGGGCGCATCGATCGGCGTTCCGTCGGCGTAATGGGTGCTCGGTCGACTCAAGTCGAGAGCGCGACCGCGCCAGGTGGCATACGTGAGCGTGCCGTCGGAGCCCGCGCCGAGGACCGCGCGTCCGTGACCGACGATGTTCAACGTCGCTTCGACCTCGTCAGGGTGATCCGCCGAGGGCCCCTCGACGTCCAGGTCCATGATTCCGGTGACGACCATCTCGATGGACAAGGGGCCACGAGGCGGGAGGTCGTACCGGGCATGGTCCCGCCCATGGTTGACGACGACGCGACGAGGGATCGCCTGACGACCGAGCGGTCCGTCATTGATGCAATGGGGAAGTCCGGGTCCATGCGCTTCTCGCGTGCCCCCGTCGTCGTGAAGTCCGCTGGTCGAGCCCTGGCCGGGGCCATCTGGGACGCATGCCGACACCACGAGCAGGATCATCCACCCGAAGATGGGTATGCCGCCGCTCCAACAAACCCTCGTCTGCCATCGTTTGGGTCTGCCAGCCTTGTTCCTAGACAGACAGACAGACAGACAGACAGACAGACAGGCGAACGATTCTTGCGCAGACCCATGGTCTAGGTTTGCACGAGCGAGATCGTCGCCGTCAACGGTCTCCGGATAGTGTCACCCGTGAGGGGTGACGCCAAAGAGCGATGTGATGAGCTCGCTCTCGGGCTCTTCTTCGCGTTCGCTCTCGCGGGCTTCCGCGTCCACGCCGGTAGGGCGTAGCGAGCGCGCAGACTATCCCAGGATCTCTGCCGCCAGCTTCGAGGCGGTTCGCCCGTCGATCGCGGCGCCGTGGCGGGACTTGAGCTCCTTCATCACTTTGCCCATGTCCTTCTTGCCGCTGAGGCCGAGCTCGGAGACGATCGCCTCGATCTCGCTCTGAACCTCTGCCTCGCCGAGCTTCTTCGGCAGGTAGCGCTGGATCACGGCGATCTCCTGTCGCTCCTTGTCGGCAGCGTCCGGGCGGCCGCCTTCGTCGTACTGCGTCACCGAGTCCTCGCGCGTCTTCACCGCGCGCGCGAGCACGCCGAGGGTGTCCTCGTCGGTGGCGTCGCGGCCGGTCTCGACCTCCTTGTTCATGAGGTCGGCCTTGACCATGCGGAGGGTGTCCCGCGTCAGCTCGTCCTTCGCGAGCATCGCCTTCTTGAGGTCTTCGAGGATGCGTGCCTTGAGAGTCATGGTCGCCGGAAGCTAACCCCAATCGGCGGGCTTTCAACCCGAAACGAGGGCGCGCGCGGCCGCTGCGATCTCGTCTTCCCCCAGAAGCACGTAGTCGGCCGCCGGGCCGAGAGGGACGAAGCTGTCATCGCTGGTGACCCGCTTCAGGGGCCCCGCGAAGCCCGCGTCCACGAGCGCGCTGATCACGCCCTCCGAGACGCCGCCGCTCTGTCGCGTCTCGTCCACCACGAGCACCCTGCCGACCGCCTCCGCTTCGCGCAGCAGATCCGCGACCGGCAGCGGGGCGAGCCAGCGGAGGTCGAGGACGCGCGCCTTCACCCCTTCTTCGGCGAGACGGCGGGCCGCACGCAGGCTCATGAAGAGCCCGTTGGCGAAGGTCACCAGCAAGAGGTCCGTCCCGTCGCCGTGCACACGCGCGCTCCCGGGGGGAACGATGGACGTCGGGTCGTAGGGCGCGAGCCACCCGCCGTCGCCCTCCTCGTACAGATCGCGCGTGTGATAGCGCGCGATGGGCTCGAGGAAGACCACCACCGCGCCGGTGCGTGCGGCCGCGACCGACGCGCGCAGCATCCCTGCCGCGTCGTCCGGCCTCGAGGGGGACGCGAGGATCAGGCCGGGGATGTCGCGGAGTGAGGCGATGGCGTTGTCGTTGTGGAAGTGTCCGCCGAAGCCCTTCTGATAGGCGTAGCCAGCGACGCGCAGCACCAGCGGGTTCGTGTACGCACCCTTCGAAAAGAAGGAGAGCGTCGCCGCTTCGCCGCGGAGCTGGTCGATGGCGTTGTGCAGATACGCGAGGTACTGGATCTCGGCGATGGGCAGGTAGCCCGCCAGGCCGGCGCCGAGGGCGACGCCGAGGATGGACTGCTCGTCGAGGATGCTGTCGAAGACGCGCGCCGCGCCCGCGCGCTTCTGAAGGCCGCGCGTGACGCCGTAGACGCCGCCCTTCTTGCCCACGTCCTCGCCGAGGATCAACGCTTCGGGGTGGCGCGCCAGGATGTCGCCGAGGGCGGCGTTGAGGCTCTCCGCGAGGGTGAGGCCGCCGCGCTCTTCGGGGAGCTTGTTGCCGAGGAAGGTGCGGCGGATGGCGGGCCGGGCGGGCCTTCCCGAGAGGTCCCACTCCTCCTCCGCGGCGCTCAGGTGCTCTTTGACCTCGTCGCGGCTCCCGAGCCCCACGCTCGCCGCCACCGAGCGCGCGGTCTCGCCGACCTCCGCGCGGATGCGCTCGTAGAAGAGGCGCAGCTCCTCGGGGCTCGCCGCGCCGGCCTCGACGAGGATCTTCGCGCTCGTGCGCAGCGGGTCCCGCTCCTCGGCTCCGCGGATCTGCGCAGCCGAGCGATAGGCGATCTCGATGTCGGAGCCGGCGTGGCCGAGCAGGCGCACGGTCGCCAGGTGGAGGAACGCCGGCCGCCGCCGCTGTCGCACGTAGCGCACCGCTTCTTCTGCGGCTTCGAAGGCCTCCACCAGATCGCAGCCGTCGGCGGCCACGTAGTGAAGCCCCGGTCGGCTTCCGTACGCCTTTTCGATCCACCCGCTCGGCGTGGGCACGCTGATCCCGAGGCCGTTGTCTTCGCAGACGAAGAGCAGCGGCACCGCCAGGCCCTGATGTGCCGTGTGCAGCGTGGCGTTGATCGCGCCGGCGGCGGTCGAGTGATTCGCCGATGCGTCGCCGAAGCTGCAGACCACGATCGCGTCGTCGGGGTAGGGCGCGGCGATGGGCACGCGCCGGCGTCGCTCGAGGGCCAGCGCCAGCCCGAGCGCGCGCGGCAGGTGCGAGGCGATGGTCGAGGTCTGCGGCGGGATGTGCAGCGCGCGGCTCCCGAAGACCTTGTGGCGGCCGCCCGCGATGGGCTCCTCGCGCGAGGCCACCACGCCGAGGAGCACGTCCCGCACTCCGTCGACACCTCCATGCCTCGCGGCTCGGTGCAGGAAGAACGCCCCGGAGCGGTAGTGGAGCAGCGCCGGATCGTCGGGCCGGAGCGCCGCCGCCACCGCCGCGTTTCCCTCGTGGCCCGCGCTGCCGATGGTGTAGTAGCCCGCGCCCAGCTTCCGCAGCGTTCGCGCCGCGAAATCCAGGTGGCGGCTCTTCACCTGGGCCTCGAAGAGCGCCCAGGCCTCTTCGGTGGTCAGCGAGGTGCCGTCGGCGACCGGATCCTTCGCCCCGCGGCGGGCGCCGCGGGGGACGAAGTGGCTCAGCGCCGTGAGAAAGCCATCATCGGCGGAGCGAACGGGGTCGAAGGCGCTCACGTCGCCTCTTATACTCCGCGCCCATGACGCAGGCGAAGACTCAGCAGCTCCTCGGCCGTTTCGGCATCGAGATCGATCAAGACGGCATCGCGCGGCCCGAGTGGCTGGGCGCGAGCGGCCGAGCCGTGGCCAGCACCGACCCCACGACGGGCGAGCCGCTGGCTTCGGTGCCGACCCACACCGAGGCGGAATACCGCGCGGTGGTGGCGGCGTCGCAGCGCGCCTTCGAGACCTTCCGCATGGTCCCGGCCCCGAAGCGCGGCGAGATGGTGCGCGATCTCGGTGAGCGCCTTCGGGAGTCGAAGGAAGCGCTCGGAGATCTGGTGAGCCTCGAGATGGGGAAGATCCGCTCCGAGGGGCACGGCGAGGTCCAGGAGATGATCGACATCTGCGACTTCGCCGTCGGACTGAGCCGTCAGCTCTACGGACTGACCATCGCCTCCGAGCGTCCCCGCCACCGGATGATGGAGCAGTGGCATCCCCTCGGACCGGTCGGGATGATCACCGCCTTCAACTTCCCTGTCGCCGTGTGGTCCTGGAACGCGGCCCTCGCCGCCGTCTGCGGTGACACCTGCGTGTGGAAGCCCTCGCCGACCACGCCGCTCGTCAGCCTGGCGGTGCACGCGATCTGCCGCGAAGTGGAGAAGGCCCACGGTCTTTCGGGCGTCTTCTCTCTCGTCCTCGGCGGCGCCGAGCTCGGCGCTCTGATCGCCGACGACCCCGCGCTTCCGCTCGTCTCCTTCACGGGCTCGATTCCCGTCGGCAAGCAGGTCGCGTCCCGAGTGGCGAGCCGTCTCGGGCGGAGCCTCCTCGAGCTCGGCGGCAACAACGCGATCGTGGTGCTCGACGACGCCGACATCGACCTCGCCGTGCGCGCCATCACCTTCGGCGCTGTGGGCACCGCGGGTCAGCGCTGCACCAGCACCCGCCGGATCTTCGCGCAGAAGGGCGTCGCGGCGCAGCTGCGCGAGCGCCTGGTGGCGGCGTACGAGTCGGTCTCCATCGGCAATCCTCTGTCGGAGGGCACCCTCATGGGGCCGCTCTCGAGCGCGCGGGCGGTCAGCGCCTACGAGGCGGCCATCGAAAAGGCGAAGGCCCAGGGCGGCACCGTCCTCACCGGCGGTGCCAAGGTGGAGGGCGCGGGCTTCTTCGTGAAGCCCACCATCGTCCAGGCGCCTCGTCAGGAGGACTTCCCCATCGCGTGGGAGGAGACCTTCGCGCCCATCCTCTACGTCTTCGAAGTCGACGGTCTCGACGAAGCCATCGCCGCGCAGAACGCCGTGCCGCAAGGGCTGTCGAGCGCGATCTTCACCGAGTCCATGCGCTCCGCCGAGCGCTTCCTCTCGGCCATCGGCTCCGATTGCGGCATCGCCAACGTGAACATCGGCACCAGCGGCGCCGAGATCGGCGGCGCCTTCGGCGGCGAAAAGGAGACCGGCGGAGGTCGCGAGAGCGGCTCCGACGCCTGGAAGGCCTACATGCGCCGTCAGACCTGCACCGTGAACTGGGGCGGCGAGCTGCCCCTGGCGCAGGGCGTCGAGTTCATCTGAGGACCACGTCACGTGATCGCGAACAACGACCAGCGCGTCACCCCTCGGGGGTGACATATCGAGAGCGACGACGGGAAAGACCAGCCTTCGCGAGCATGGGTTGGACCTGAGGCGGCAAGCTCTTTTCCAAGCTGGGGGAACTTCGTCGTGGGGCTTCTGAGACAGAGCGCCGAAGCGGCCGTCGACGTGGACGCGTTGGACGCGGAGCTCGTGCGCCTCGCGGGCGCGCGGAGTCGGCTGCGCCTTCGGGTCGGCCGCGTCGCCGAGGCGCTGGTTCGCCACCGCGGGCGGTAGCGCGGGTCGCGAACGTCGACACCATCGAGGCGTGGCTCGCGCGAGCGGAGCGACGCACGTACAAGCACCTGCGCGAGGAGGTCGAGGTCGCCGAGACGCTGGCGCGGGTGGGACCCGGGCGGTGGGACCTGAGCCCGCCCGACGCCGAAGACGTCGAAGCCTTCTTCGCCTACGAGCGCGAGGTGCTCAGCGGCGCGCTGGTGAAGGAAGCGCTCGCATCGAACGGCACCGTCCGGATGTGCGACAGTCCCAACGTATGCGCTGGGAGCTCGGCCGCACGGGGTCCGCCGGTGGTCGTGGTGGTGGGTCGCGACCGCGTCGCGCACTGAGAAGCTCAGAGCGTGTGAAAGCTCGCCACGATCTGATCGTAGGCGGGGCGCGCGCTCGCGAAACCGTTTCCCGGCGGAGCCGCGAGGGCGAAGTCGTAGACGCAGCCGTCCTTCTTCATCACGGTGAGAAAGAGCTCGCGCGGGACACCGTCGATCTTGGCGAGGAGATGCGTCTGTAGCGCCTCTCGTCCATCGAGCTGGATCAGCTCCTCGCTCTGGACTTCTCGCGCCGTCCAGCCGATCAGCAGGTGGTTGCGGAGCGCGGAGAGCGGGACGTCCATGTCCGGATCACAGGTCGCGTTCGCTTGGATCACGGCACCGAGGCGCTCGTTGTCCCAGGCGAGGTCGTTGTCCTGAACGTCCAACGGTCGCCACCCGGCGCCTGGGTGCGCGATGTCGAAGCGCGCTTCGTCGTCGGTGAAGACACCGTCTCGATAGCTCCCACCACCTCCACAAGCGGAGGCGAGGACCAGAGTCGTGGCCAATAGAGTGGTCGACGCTCTCCACCGGTGCCCGTCCATCGGAGCGCGAAATCTACCACGAGGCCAGTCGCGGTCTGCGATACTATCTCCACCGTGAGTCCGCCGCCGCCGGGACAGAGAGTTCCACCGGGAACCAAGCTCCTCGAACGCCTCGTTCAAGAGGCGATGATCGAGCCGGCGCAGCAGCAGCGCGCGATTCTGCACGCGCAGCAGATCGAGGGCCGTTGCGAGGACGCGATCATCGAGATCGGGGCGATCACCGAGGCGGAGCTGCTCCAGTACCTCGCGAACATCTTCCGTACCCGCTTCGTGACGACGCCCAAGCTGGCCAAGCTCTCGGTGGCGCCCGCCGTGCTGCGCCTGGTCCCGAAGAAGCTCGCCGAGAAGCTGACCATCTTTCCCATCCTCTACGACGCGGACAAGGGCGCCTTGTCGGTGGTCGCCGCCGATCCGGTGGCGGACGACATCGTCAAGCAGGTCCAGATGGTCAGCAAGGTGAAGAACGTGCTGGTGTACATCGCGCGTCCCGCCACCATCGAAGCGCTGGTCAAGAAGCACTACGACGGTCACCGCACGGCGTTCGCAGAGCTGGCCGCGCGCTTCCCCTCCGTGGGTCGCAGCCTCGGCGTCGGGCAGCAGAACTACGGCGGCGTCGACTACTACCAGAACACCGGTGCCAGCGCGCCCGATCCCATGACCGACCCCTCGATGGGTACGGGAGAGCGGCCCCTGGCGCCCGCCGCGCGCCGGCGCAAGTCCGCACCCCCCATCGATCTCGGCCCCGCCGACACCGCCCAGCCGGTGATGCCGGCCCGCCGACAGCGGGCCCAGCTGACCATCGAAGCGCCCGACGTGGCGGCTGCGCCACCCTCCTCCGCCGCGCAATCGCCGGTCGAGATCCCCTCCGCGCCCGTGACGACGCCGAAAGCGGAGCCCGAGCCGGCGGTGGTCCGAGGCGTCTCCTACGCCGAGTATCTCGACACCCTCAACGTGCTGGTCGCGCTCCTCGAGCAGAGCCGCAACGAGCTCCGCGGACACTCGGCGCAGGTGGCGCGTCTCTGCAAACGCCTCGCCGAGCGTATGGGGCTGAACGACGAGGACAGCTTCGGCCTGACGGTCGCGGCCCAGATCCACGACATCGGCAAGGGCGCGAGCTACCACCTGACGCCGCTCAACGTCGCGCAGTACGAGGGGCATCGCATCCAGGCGCAGAAGACCCACCAGGCTCCGCTGCGTTTCTTCGAGTCGGTCAAGCTCGTCGAGGCGACCACCGCGGCCCTCGATCATCTCTACGAGCGCCCCGACGGTAAGGGGTTCCCCGATCGCCTGAGCGGCAAGGACGTACCGATGCCGGCACGCATCCTCGCCATCGTCGAGACCTACTGCGATCTCGACGTCCCACGCGAAGAACCCGTTCCGCAAGATCCTCGAGCCCAAGGAGGCGGTCGCGGCTCTCGAGCGCCATCGCGACAAGTTCTTCGACGGGAACATCATCGACATCCTCAAGAGCGTCGTCCTCGGTGACGACCTCAAGAACCGGCTGCTCAGCGATTGCCCGACGGTCCTGCTCGTCGATCCCGATGCCGAGGAGACGGCGGTCCTCGAGCTCCGGCTGGTCGAGCACGGCTTCGACGTGGAGATCGCGCGCGGAGCCATCGAGGCCTACGAGCGTGTGCAGAAGGGCGGCATCGACGCGGTCATCGCCGAGGTCGACCTCAAGCCCATCGACGGCTTCGAGCTCGTCACCCGCCTCAGGCAGGGGGGCAAGGGCGCCGAGGTTCCGGTGCTCTTCATCACCCGGCTGGGCGATCGTGACTCGGTCCGGCGCGGCTTCGAGATCGGCGCGGCGGACTACCTCGTCAAGCCCGCCTCGGGAGACGTCGTCGCCGCCAAGACCCGTCAGGTGCTGAGCACCGGAAACAAGGCGCGCGGTGCGAGCGGCCGGGGCGTGAGCGGCTCGCTCTCGGAGATGGCCCTGCCGGACGTGGTGCAGATCCTGTCGAACGGTCGCAAGAGCGGGCAGCTCTCCATCGCTGCCGGAGGCCGTGAGGGGCGCATCCTCTTCAGCGAGGGGATGATCTGGGACGCCGCCTACGGTCAGCTCCGCGGCGAAGAAGCCTTCTACGAGATGCTGGTGCTGGACGACGGCGAGTTCACTCTCGACCCTTCGAATCCGTCCCGCGGAGCGCGTCATCACCATGTCGAGTGAGGGGCTGCTCCTCGAGGGGATGCGCCGCTTCGACGAAGGCCGCTGACGACGGCGCTCAGCGCGCGGTGACGTAGAAGGCGTAGAGCACCAGACCGACCACGAAGAGCCCGAGCAGCATCAGCGCTCGCCGGTTGGCCTGACGCGCGACGGGCGCACGCGCGCGGCTGGCGCGCAGGCCCGGGCCGATGACAAGGGCGAGGAGGCTCGCCGAAAGGCCGCCGCCTACCACTGCGCTCAGCGTGGCGGCCTCGCGGCTCGCCTCTCCCCAGGCCTGCACGTACGCGCTCTGGTCGCCGACAGCGGGCGCGAAGAGCGCGATGGCGAACGCGCCGGCGGTGGTGATGGCGACCAGGATCCGCCGGCCCCTGCGTCGCTGGGACCGCTCTTCGACGGGCGCGACCGTGCCGAGAGGACGGCGGGACGCGCTCCGCACCTCGAGGGGCCTACCCACCGCCATGGCGGCGCCGGCCCCGAAGGCGACCAGCCCCAGCGCCCCGAGGGCGTGGCTGAACGTCCCATGGGGGGGGTGCTCGGTGAGCTGAGGCATGAAGGCGACGATGAAGGCGCACAAGACCGGGAAGACCCCGAGGAGCACCCACGCGGCGAAAAGACGCTGCGAAGAGATTGCGAGCGTGCCGACGCCGAGGGCGATGAGGGGGATGAAGAGCCAGAGAACCGTTGTTGGCTCCGCGGGCGCCGCCAACAGCCAGGGCAACAAGAGCAGCAGCGCCCATGCGTTGACCCCGAGAACGGTGACGCGGAGCGAATCGACCCGCGCGGTGCGCGCCAGGTCTGTTGGCTGGCCAACGTTGGCGCTTTGGATGGGGTCCACCATGAGCTAAGATCGCGCAACCGTGGCCGTAGTCTGTCACCACTGCGGCGCCCCCTGCAACGAGAGCGACAGCTTCTGCTCGCGCTGCGGGTCGTCGATCTCCTCCACCAGCGCGCAAAACGACCCGTTGGTGGGCCGCACCGTCGGCGGCTCCTACACCCTCCACGAGCTGGTGGGCGTCGGCGGCATGGGGCGCGTCTACCGCGCGGAGCAAACCGCGCTCGGGCGCACGGTGGCGGTGAAGGTGATCCACCCGCACCTCCTCGGCGACGAGCAGACGGTCGCGCGCTTCTACACCGAGGCCCGTGCGTCGAGCCGCCTGAACCATCCGAACTCGGTCAGCATCATCGACTTCGGACGCACCGACGACGGGATCCTCTACCTCGTCATGGAGTTCCTCCAGGGCAAGGACCTCGCTCTGGTGATCCACGAAGAGGGGCCGCTGCCGTTCACCCGCATCCGCGATGCGTTGGTCGGCGTGCTCGGCGCTCTGGGCGAAGCGCATGCGCTCGGCGTCGTTCACCGCGACCTCAAGCCCGAGAACATCATCATCAAGCGCTTCCGATCCGGCGGCGATCTGGTCAAGGTCGTGGACTTCGGTCTGGCCACCATCGTGAGCGGCGCGGGCAGCACCTCCATCACCTCGCCCGGTCTCGTCTGCGGAACGCCGGATTACATGTCGCCAGAGCAGGGGCGCGGTGATGCGGTCGACGGTCGCGGCGACCTCTACGCCCTCGGTGTCGTGCTCTTCGAGCTCTTGACCGATCAGCTGCCCTTCGAAGACGAGACCCCCACCAAGGTCGTGCTGCGGCACATCAACGATCCGGTGCCCAATCCCGCCGAAGCCGCGCCGCTCCGCGAGATCCCCGACTCGCTGGTGCAGGTGACCATGAAGGCGCTCGCCAAGCGCGCCGACGATCGCTTCCAGACGGCGGACGAGATGGCCCAGGCCATCAAAGAGGCCGTGGAGCAGGCCGCGCGCAAGAAGGCGCAGACCGCGGTCGTCGCGTGCGGCAGCTGCGGTGCCGACAACCCCACCACCATGCGCTTCTGTGGCTCCTGCGGCGCGCGGCTGGGCGGCACCGAGCGAGAGGTCGAGGTCCCGGTCGAGGCTTTCGACATCGACCTCGAGCCGATGCGGCCGCTCACGCCCTCGCACTACCGGGACACTCAGGCGACCCGCCAGTTGATCGGGCGACGCGCGGAGCTGGAACGCCTCGGCGGTCTGCGTCAGGAAGCGGACGGACGGTTGGTGTGGATCCACCTCGCCGGCGAGCCCGGCGTCGGCAAGACCCGCCTCCTCGAAGAGCTGGCCCATCAGGGCGAAGAGGCGGGAGACCTGGTGGTGGGCGCCGGGCCGCACTGGACCCGCGCCCCGGTGCCCTATGCACCGATCCGCGAGCTGGTGGCGGCGCTCCTCTCCGTGGAGGAGAGCGATCTGCCGCGCCTCGCATCCACAAACGGCGTGTTCTCGGAGCCGCTCTTGCGCGCAGGCATCTCGGAGGTGGCGAACCCCGTCGGGCTCACGGGCTTCGACGACCGCGGTCGATCGAGCGCGGTGGCGGTGGCGCTCTCCACAGCGGTGAAGATCGCCGTGGGCAACGCCGACTCGGGGCGGGTGATGCTCGTCGTCGACGACTTCAATCAGCTCGATGGCCTGAGCCAGGACGTCCTGCGCGAGTTGCCGAAGCACCTCGGCGATACCTCGACCCTTCTCGCCACCGCCGGTTACTCGGGCGATCTCAAGAAGAGCGAGGAGGTCCAGGTCATCGACATCTCGGGCCTGGACCCGGCGACCGCCGACGCGTTCCTCCACGAGTCCGAGGAGCCGCGCGAGGTCGTGGAGGTGGCGCCGCATCGACGCCTCTTGCCGCTCTACCTCGAGCAGGTGCAGGCGCTCGGCGGCGGTGAGATCGGTGACGACTCGCTTCCCGTTCGCCTCGCCGACGCCATCGCGCAGCGCCTCGACCGATTGTCGCTCCCGGCGCGCCGCGTGCTCCAAGCGGCGTCGGTCGTGGGGGATCGCTGCAGCCTCGACTACTTGCGCGGGCTGGTCGAGGAGAGTGATCTGGCCGGCCTCGAAGACGTCACCAGCCAGGGCTTCCTGCGCATCGACGACAGCGACCTCGTCTTCTCCCATCCCTTCATCCGCGATCTGGTCGAGGGAGGCATCCCGGCCGAGGCGCGCCGCGATCTGCACGCGCGCGCCCTCGAGCTCACCACCAACGCTGACGAGCCCCTCGAGGTGCGCGCCAACCACGGCTATCGGGCGGGCGAGACCATGAGCGCGCTGATGCTCCTCGAGCGCATGGGAGACGTCGCGCTTCGCCGGGACGACGCCAGCGCCGCGATCCTCGCGTTTCGGCGCGCGCTCGAGCTCGGCCGGCGCGAGATGCTCGAGACCGGCGATCTGATGCTCGAGGGCGCCATCGTCACGTTCAGCCGCAAGCTGGGCGAAGCCCTGGAGCGCGCGGGCGAGGTGGCCGGCGCCGATGGCGTCTTGCGCGAGGCGCTCGATCTCGTGGGGCCCGCGAGCGCCGAGCGCGCCCGGATGCTCCTGGCGCTCGGCAGGGTCGCCTCCCGCCGCGATCGGCGCCGCGACGCGGTGCGCCTTCTCGGTCAGGCGCTCGAGCTCGCCGAGCGCCAGAAGAACCACGACGTCGAGGCGCGGGTGCAATTGGCGATGGGGCTGGTGCGGCGGGAAGACAACGACCCGACCGGCGCCTCCGTCGCCTTCCGGCGGGCCTCCGAGCTCGAAAAGCAGGTCGATGCGTCGCCGGAGCGACGGGCGCGCACCTTGGTGGAGCTGGCGGAGGTGCTGGTCCGCCTGGGCGAGCTGGAAGACGCCACCAAAGCGGCCGAAGAGGCGCGAGAGCTGGCCCAGAAGGCGGGCGCGCCTGCGCTGGAGAGCCTCTCGATGGGGACGATCGGGGTGATCGAGCACCACCGCACCAAGCGGGTGGAGGCGCTGTCCCTCTATCGCTCTGCTGCCGACAAGGCCGCCCAGGCCGGCGATGCGCTCGGCTACCATCGCTGGGAAGCCGCGGCTAACTCCTTGAGCTGACGACAGAAGTCGTCTGGTGTGAGCATCCACACCCGATGCTGGCGGACGACCGGCGCTCCCATCGTGGGAGGGACACCGCGTTGCGGTGGGGGAGGGCGGCAGCTAGTTTGACGCCTCGTTCGGGGGTGGAGGTGACAGAAGTGCGGATTTCTTCCTTGGTTTTCGTCCTGGGCGTTCTGCTGGTGGGGTGTATGGCGCCCACCTCCCTCGACGAGGCCAGCGGTGCCGCCGAGGCCATCGTGGACGGCTCCCCGGACAGCACCGCCGCCGTGGTGGTCGTCTACAACTCCGCGGCGTCGGGATTGTGCTCCGGCTCACTCATCGCCGAGCGCGTCGTGCTCACCGCCAAGCACTGCGTCCAGCGCGAAAACGCGGCCGCTCCGGATCCGGCCTCCGCCTTCATCATCGGCGTGGGCGACTCGACCAGTCTCTTGTCGGCCACCTACTCGGCGGTGGACGTCACCACGACCCCTGGCTCTTACGACGCACGCCTCACCGGCTTGGTGGGACGGGACATCGCGCTGATCACCCTGCAGCGGGGGATCACCAGCATCGAGCCGCTCGTCGTCCATCGCGGCGACATCCGAGACTCGATCGGCGACGACGTCATCGCGATCGGCTACGGCACCACCCCGGCTGGAACGGTGGGCACGAAGCTCCGCGCCAGCGGGCGGATCCGCTTCGTCGACGGGGACATCTTCTACACGACACCGATGACCTGCGAGGGCGACAGCGGGGGGCCGATCATGCTCGCGGCCAACAACGAGATCGTCGGCACCACCTCCTTCGGCGAGAGAGTCGCTTGCGGCGCCGGCTCCCTGGCCGCGGCGAACCGCCTCGACATCTTCCTCGACATGATCGACATGGTGATCGGCGACTCCGGCTCCTGCCTCAACGACGGAGCCGAGCGTTGCGACGGCTACGACAACGACTGCAATGGCGAGGTCGACGAGACCTGCTCGCCCCTCGGCTCCCCCTGCACCGGCGACGACGAGTGCATCGGCACCATGTGCGCCGACACGCCAGAGGGACGGCTCTGCAGCGCGAGCTGCAATCCGCTGCGCCCCGAGCTCAGCTGCCCGACCGGGCTCTACTGTGCACGCTCCGGCTCCTGCGATGGGCTCTGCGTACCCCTCCCCGACCCGCGCCCCATGGGTGCGCCGGACGGCTCCGACTGCACGACCGACCTCGAGTGCATCTCGCTCTTCTGCGCCGACCCCGGCGACGGCCGGCAGCGCTGCCTCACCCCGTGCCGCGGTGACGAGGGAACCTGCTACGCGGGCGAGGTCTGTTCGGCGGTGGCGGGCGCCTGCGGCAGCTGCGTCGACGCGGCCATCGTGGTCGGCGCGCGCGGGCTCGGCGAGCCTTGCAGCGCCATGGAAGACTGCGCGTCGGGCATGTGCAACTCGGAGGCCGGCCTCTCCTATTGCACGCGCGCCTGCGGCGAAGACGCCGATTGCGGGAGCGCGGATCGCTTCCACTGTCGTGACGGGATGTGCATCCGCGGTCCTGGCGGCGGCGTGGGCGACTCGTGCATCGTGAACGGCGATTGCCGTGGTGACACCTTCTGCGCGACCCGCGACGGAGTCACCTGGTGCACCAGCTTCTGCTCCGACGCCGACCCGTGCCTCGAAGGCTTCGACTGCGTCGACATCGGGGACGCGAGCGTCTGCGCTCCGGCCAGGGGTGTCGTCGGTGACTCCTGCACCGTACCCGAGGATTGCATCTCGGGCGTGTGCACCGGCGCGGGGATCTGCACCCGTCTGTGCGGTCCTGACACGGCCTGTGCGGGCGCCTTCGAGTGCGTCCGCACGTCGGATGGCGCGAGAGCGGTCTGCGTGGCACCGTCTCCACCAGGACGAGAGGACGGTGGTGGGTGCTCGGTTGGTCGGCCGGTGGGCTCTTCGCCAACCGCACCCTTCTTCGCCCTGGCGATGTTGTGCGGGGGCGTCGTGCTCCTCCGGCGGCGACGGAGATAGAAACAGATGAAGTCAGTGCTCTTCACGGTCGCCGTCGCGGTCGCGGCGGCGGGCTGCCTGGCCCCCGTCGAGGATGTCTCCGAGGGTCGGGCGGCGATCGTCGACGGGACCCTCGACCGCAACAATCACCCGGCCGTCGTCCTCGTCTACAACGGACGGCGAGGCGCCCTGTGCACCGGGAGCATCATCGCTCCGCGCGCGGTGCTCACCGCCAAGCACTGCGTGCGGGGCAGCGGTGACGCCACGGAAGTGCCAGGCGCGTTCTCGGTCTACACCGGCTCCTCCATCATGAGCTTCTCGGCCGAGTATCGCGTCAGCGACGTGCTGGCCGCGCCCGGCGCCTGGGACATCGAATCGAACGACGACACCGACCTCGGCATGCTGATCCTCAGCACGCCGGCGTCGCCCATGCCTCTGGAGGTGAGCTTCGACTCTCCGCGCGGCCTCATCGGCGAGACCATCACCGGCGTCGGCTTCGGCCAGACACCTTCCTCCGACGCTGGCACCAAGTACAGCACCCAGAAGCGCGTCCAGCGGGTGCTGGGCGACAAGGTCTTCGTCGAGCCGACCGTCTGCGAAGGCGACTCGGGCGGCCCTCTCATCGGCCCGGATGGTCGCGTGTACGGCGTGGCCTCCTTCATCTTCGATCTCGGAGGCAGTCGGAATCCGATCTGCGGCACCGCGGAGGGCGTCTACAACGGTTGGGATAACCCCGACCTGCAGGCGTTCATCCGCGACGGCGTGGAGCTGAGCGGCGCCTGCGCCGCGGACGAAGACGAGGTCTGCGACGGCAGCGACAACGATTGCGACGACCTGGTGGACGAGGGCTGCCTGGCGCTCGGCGAGGCGTGCAGCAGCGGTGACGAATGCGTCGGCGGCATGTGCGACGACACGCCCATCGGCCAGGTCTGCACCGAGCCTTGCTCGCCGCTCACCCCGAGCCTCGGCTGCTCCGTCGGCTACTACTGCGCACACACCAGCGGCTGCGACGGCCGGTGCCTCCCCGTCGCTGACCCGCCGGGTGGGATGCGCCTCGGCGTCGGCGCCGACTGCACGTCCGACAGCGAATGCGCCAGCCTCTTCTGCACCGATCCGGGGGACGGGCGGCAGCGCTGCCTCACGCCGTGCGAGGGAGACGCCGGGATGTGCATCTCGGGGGAGGCCTGCGCGGCGGCTCCCGGCGCGTGCGGCGGTTGCGTCGCCGCCGCGATCGTCTCCGGCCTTCGCGGCGCCGGCGAGCCCTGCGAGGCCGACGCCGACTGTCGCTCGGGGCTCTGCTTCACCGAGCTCGGGACGAGCTACTGCAGCGCGAGCTGCAGCTCCGACGACGATTGCGGCGACGTCTTCCACTGCCGGGAATCGGTCTGCGTGCGTGGCGCGCGGGGCGGCCTCGGCGCCGGCTGCGTCACCAACGCCGACTGCGCCCCCGAAGCGCCCACCTGCGCCGTGCGCGGCGACACCAGCTGGTGCACCGCGAGCTGCACGGGCGAGTGCAGCGCTGGCTTCAGCTGCGTGGACGTCGGCTCGGCCAGCATCTGCGCGCCCGATTCGGGGCTGGTGGGGGAGAGCTGCACGGCAAACGAGGACTGCATCAGCAACCTCTGCGCCGCGCTGCCCGGCGGGTCGGTGTGCACGACCACCTGCGGGCCCGACCACGCCTGCTCGGCCGGCTTCGAGTGCATCCGCACCGGCGACGGCGTCACCAACGCCTGCGTCCGTCCGGCCGCCTTGAGCGGCGGCGGCGGTGACGACGGGGGCGGCTGCGCGATCTCGCCCAGCCCGGCGCGCCGCGGCGGATTCGCCGTGCTGATGCTCGGTCTCATCGCCCTCTGGGCACGGCGCCGGCGGCGCCGGCGGAGCCCCTGAGCGCTCTCTGCGCTATCCTCGGCCCGTGGCCCGCCCCGTCGCTCTGCTCGCTCTGATCGTGCTCGCCTCCGCGTGCAGCGATCTGAGCGACTACGACGGCACCTGGCAGGGGACCGTGGTCGGCGATGCGCGCCCGGAGTTCCTGCTCAGCGGGTTTCCCCCGGGCACCGGGCTCACGATCCGCGACTTCGCTCCCTCGCCAGGGAGCGCGCCCGGCTTTCTGACGACCGAGGGCTACGACGCCTTCGACGATACGCCTCTCGAGGTGATCGAGCCGCTGAAGCACGACCAGCTCAGCCAGTACGACTTCCCCGGCCAGGGGCGGGTCCAGAACTACATCTACGCGAGCCGGCCGACCACCGGCCCCATCGCGGGTCGCGACGCGATGGTCTTCATCTCCCTCATCGACGACGACACCCTCGAGGCCCGCATCATCGTCGGCGACGGAAATCCGGCGAGCGGCGGACACTTCGGGTTCTGGTATCTGAAGCGGTGAGGTCCGGGTGAACGTCCTCGGCATCGAGTCCTCCTGCGACGAGACCGCGGCCGCGGTGGTGCGCGAGGACGGAGAGGTGATCTCCGACGTCGTCGCGAGCCAGATCGCCGAGCACGCGCCCTACGGCGGTGTGGTGCCCGAGCTCGCCTCCCGCGCGCACCTCCGCGCCATCGTGCCGGTGATCGAGCAGGCGACCGCGGCGCTGCCGAACGGCCTGGACGACGTCGACGCCATCGCCGTGACCAACGGGCCGGGCCTCGTCGGCGCACTGCTCATCGGCTTGTCGGCGGCGAAGTCCATCGCCTGGTCGCGCGAGCTTCCCCTGGTCGGCGTCAATCACCTCGAGGGCCACATGCTGGCCGTTTACCTCCGGCGCGAGGGGGAGGACGCCGAGCCGCCGCCCGAGATGCCCTACGTGGCGCTGCTCGCGAGCGGCGGTCATACCGCGCTCTACGAGGTTCGCTCGGAGGACGAGATCTTCCTTCTCGGTCAGACCCGCGACGACGCCGCGGGCGAATGCTTCGACAAGGCGGCGAAGCTCCTCGGCCTCGGTTATCCCGGCGGCCCGGTGGTGGACCGCCTCGCGAAGATGGGCGATCCCCGCGCGATCGAATTCCCGCTGCCGATGCCGAAGAAGACGAGCATCGACTTCTCGTTCTCCGGGCTGAAGACGTCGGTCGCGCATCACGTGAAGGAGCACGGCGTGCCGGCGACCGAGAACGAGCGCGCCGACGTCTGCGCGTCGTTTCAGCGCGTGGTGGTGGAGAGCCTGGTGCGGAAGTCCCTCCGCGCGTGCGAGGTGACCGGCGTGCCGCGGCTGGTGCTGACCGGCGGCGTGGCCGCCAATCGGGGCCTGAGATCGCGCGCGCGCGACGCTGCACGGGCCGTGGGGGTGTCGGTGTACGTCCCACCCTTCGCTTCGTGCACCGACAATGCCGCGATGATCGCCTACGCCGGCGCGCGTCGTCTCGCGCGTGGGGAGCGCGACGACCTCTCCCTCGCACCGTTTTCGCGGGCGCCGGGCTACAGGCGCGGCAAGATCGTGGGCTCGTGAGCCTGCGAGGCGCGATATGCTGCGCCCATGGATCGCTTCGCTCCCCTCACCACGCTCTTGCTCATCTTCCCTCTCGTCGCGTCCTGTAGTGACGGTCCATCCACGACGACCATGCCCACCGACGGCGCGCGGCTCGTCGCGGTGAGCGACCTCAGCCAGGTCGTGCGCTTCGAGCAGCGCGCGGACCTCACGGTGCGCTACGAGCAGGCGGACGGATCGGTGATCACGGGCGCCGTCCTCGACTGGGAGATCCAGGGCTTCGCTGGCGACGCCATGATCGGCGCGCGCCAGAGCACCACCGACGGGGGAGGCGAAACGACGGTGGCGGTGACCGCCGGCGCCGCGGCCGTGACCTTCGCCGTGCAGGTGACGCCGCCCCTCGGCGATCCCCTCGTCTTCCAGGTCGCGATCACCGACGAGGACTCCGGGTCGATCCGCGTCGACCTCGGCTATGCCGGCTCTGGGCCGGCGCCCTTCGACAGTTACGAGGCGTACCTCTTCGTCCGACAGGATTGCAGCGCTCTCGACCCGGCCTCGCTCCCCACCGCGCTCATCGCCGCCACCCCCGTGATGCGCCTCTCCCAGAGCCCCACCTTCGTCCCCGTCACCGCGGGCGCGGGCTACACCGTGGCGGTTCAGGCCAAACAGTCCGGTGCCGTGACGGGCTTCGGCTGCACGGACAACCTGAACGTGACGAGCGCGGTGGAGACGCGCGTCGACGTCACCATCGCGGACGTCGAGATCGACGTGTTGGTCGAAGGCGTCTACATGCTCGACGATCAGTTCGACTTCGGCGACTCCCTGCCGCCCAGCATCCAGACGGGCGTCGACGTCATCGGTGAGCTCTTCGACGACGACGACATCGACGGCATGACCCCGGGCGAGTACGGGCAGGACCCGGGCGCTTTCGTCACCGACTTCGTGATGCGCCAGACCTGCCACTGGGAGTGCATGAGCGGCGAGGACTACGACATGTGCTCGGAGATCAACCACCCCATCGGTGACATCAGCGCCCTCTACCTCCAGGACTTCCGCTCCTGGGAAGGGGCGCAGCGCAACATCATCGGCGGCTGCGGCGCGTGGGAGGACGCGGGGATCCCGGTCCAGAACCTCGTCAACTCGCAGATCTCCATGTACGTCCCCGACTCGATCACCGCCTGGGGCGTCATCGCCAGCGACCTGGCCACCGCCATCAACCGCGCCCGCTTCACCTCGCGCCTCACGGTGGACCAGCCGACCGACGGGGCCGCGACCTTCATCCACGAGCTCCTCGAGATGCACGTGACGGTGCACGATCTTGCGGGCGCCGAGCACGACTTCAGCTTCGACGTGCTCGACGCCGGCCTCGCCGGACGCCCCCGCAGCATGGAGACCGAGATCATGGTCACGGGCAACAGCGTCGTGCTGCCGATGCACGGCTTCGACCTCGATTACGGGCGCCTGGTTCGCTACATCTACGTGAACGGCATCTTGCCCGCCATCGGCTATGCCTCGAGCGCGGAGATGCTGCGCGACTGGGTCGACTGCATGGCCGTCGGCACGACCCTCGAGAGCAACATCGGGGTCCTCGACGCCATGACCTACGCCGACTACTGCGACACCGCGCTCGGCGCGGCGGGCGCCTTCCTCGACTTCGGCATCGACGGAGTGATCGGCGCCGAGGGAGTTCTCACACTCCAGGGCACGGCCACCGCCGGCGATCCGCTGCCCAACGGCACGGCCACCACCCTGAACGACGGGATGTGGATGGGCGGCTGGGGCGAAGGCTCGGGCGACAGCGGCGACGTCAGCGGGACCTTCAGCGGCACCCGCCTGTAGAGCACCTCACCGGAGCAGATTGACTCCCCGGCTGCCCTCGCTAGAGTGCGCGGCCATGATGAAGGGCGCGGTCGAGAACATCCTCGACGGCAGTGGGTCACACGCCGCTCGTCAAGCTCAACAGCGTCGCGCTGCGACGTCGACGCCGACATCTACGTCAAGTGCGAGTACCTGAATCCCGGCCGGCTCCATGAAGGACCGCATGGCGCTGCAACATGATCGACCAGGCCGAGGAGCGCGGCGACCTGCAAGCCCGGCGGCACGATCATCGAGGCGACGAGCGGCAACACCGGCGCCGGCGCTCGCCATGATCGCGGCGGTGCGTGGCTACAAGTGCATCTTCGTGATGCCCGACAAGATGAGCGCAGGAGAAGATCGCGGCGCCTGCGCGCCTACGGCGCGCGGGTCGTGGTCTGCCCGACGGCCGTCGAGCCCGACGACCCGCGCAGCTACTACTCGGTGGCCGAGCGGCTCGCGAACGAGACGCCCAACTCGTTCTACACCCGCCAGTATCACAACCTCGACAACCCCGGCGGGCACTACCGCGTCCACCGGCCCCGAGCTCTGGGAGCAGACCGGCGGCGAGATCGACGTCTTCGTCGCGGGCCTCGGCACCGGCGGCACCATCACCGGCACCGGCCGCTACCTCAAGGAGAAGAAGCCCGAGGTGCAGCTCGTCGGCGTCGACCCGGTCGGCTCGCTCTACTACGACTTCGTCAAGACCGGCCGGGTCACCAAGCCCTTCACCTACAAGGTCGAGGGCATCGGCGAGGACTTCTTCCCGACGACCATCGACCTCGAGCATCCTCGACGAGATCGTGCGCGTCGACGACAGGGAGTGCTTCCTGACGACGCGCGATCTGGTGCGGCACGAGGGCCTCTACGTCGGCGGGTCGTGCGGGCGCGGCGGTGGCCGGCGCGCTCAAGTACGCGCGGCAGACGCAGAAGAAGCAGAACATCGTCGTGCTGCTTCCCGACAGCGCCGCGAAGTACCTGTCCAAGATCTTCAACGACGACTGGATGCGCGAGAACGGCTTCCTCGAGGAGGAGGGCGGGCTCGGCATCGTTCGCGACCTGTTGATGACCAAGAGCGGCGACGAGGTCATCACCGCGAAGGCCACCGACCGGGTGCGCGACGTGATCGGCGCGCATGAAGACCCACGGCATCTCGCAGCTCCCCGTGATCAAAGACGGCAAGCTCCTCGGCGCCGTGGCCGAGGTCGACCTGCTCCGCTACCTGGTCAGCGGCGAGAGCTCCCTCGACGGCGCGGTCGAGCCTCTGGTCGAGAGCGACTACGCGACGTGCTCCCCGCGCACCAAGATC